>OW818693.1:0-3000000 GCA_942493335.1 uncultured Clostridia bacterium
CGAACCCCGGCTTTTTCTAAAAGCGGCACCGCGGAGCAGAAATCCGGATCCTCATGATGGAGAACGATATACTTGATCTTTTCCAGGCCTGCAATGGATTTCAGATTCTCCAGAACCACCTCGAAATCCAGCGAAGATCCGGGGTCAAAAACAACTGCTTCATCACCCTCCACCAACAAATAGGGATTACAATCAAGCCCGTTCATTGTTGTAGTGTCTCCTACGTGATAGACATGATCGGAAAGCTTGACATAGCTCATATTCTACCCCCAGCCATAAATGGTCTCGCTCTACTTATATCCAACAATGAGAGAGAATATAGCTGGATTGGATCTATAAATGACAGTCATGAATGAAAGAAAGCGCATGAATCCTGGTATCCGGCAGGATAAGGACGCGAAGACGCTGGTGTCCGGCAGGATAAGGATACGAAGAAACACGTGGTGAGCCATCTGCGATTCGGCCCTGCACATCCCTTGACGGGTCAGCCTCACAGAAATGCACAGGATTCATACAGCAGATCAATAAGAACTCTTGTTCCTTATCCGCGAAAGCGGTAATATAAGTGGAAAAGCGCCATGCTGGGCTATGAAGATGTGAAATGACAGTCATGAAGGATGGCATGGATGCAGCAGGCAAATAGGATTTTTTCAAGAGGGAGGTGGATCTGTGATTCGTATAGCAATCTGTGAGGACGAAAGTCAGGAGCTTGCACGCGCGCAAAATCTGCTAGCCTCATACAGAAAGACGCACCCGCAATATGAAATCACTGCCGCTTCTTTCTCTGCATCGCTTGAATTGCTATCTTCCGTGGAGGAGCACGGAGGGTTTGACTTGTATCTTTTGGATGTCTACATGGCCGGTTTACTCGGCACGGACACGGCACGAGCATTGCGGCAACTCGGTGACAGCGGGGAAATCATTTTTCTCACAACCTCGCGGGACCACGCGGTGGACGCGTTTGAAGTGAATGCGACGCAGTACCTGACGAAACCCTATTCGGACAGCACTTTTTTTGCGGCGTTGGATAAAGTGTTCGGCCGTATGAATCATGAGCGGCGTCATATGATTACGCTTAAGACGACAGAAGGGATGGTGCGCCTTTTTGTCAGAAATGTGGTCTATTCTGAATCGGGCAGGAACAACTATCAGATCATTCATACGATTCAAGGTGAAAGAAGCGAAGTTCGAATGACCGCATCAGACCTTTTTGATCTGTTGTCTCCTGATGGATCGTTTGTGAGATGCGGCGCTTCCATCAGCCTGAACTTGCGGTTCATTCGGCAAATCACGAAAGACACCATCCTTTTCGACTCCGGAGAACATGTGACGTACCCTTACCGTGCCAATCAGAAACTCAAAGAGGCGTTTTTGCGCTTTCAAATGGTTGCAGAGGAATGAAGTCCACCTATTGCACCGATATGGTTCTGTTTCGCATCAGAAAATCCCAATTGCCCCGGAAAACCCGGCAATTCCCCCAGAAGCAAAATCCCACAGCAGGTTCATGATAGGATGATGCGATGAAAGGAGGGAACCCGATTTGTTGTATGTTTTCTTCGTCTTTTTATCCTTTTTTCAATCTGTGCTTGGATTCACACTGATGTCTTCCTCGGTGATGCGGTTCAGGGAGCCTGTTAAAAGGCGGATTGTGATCGGACTGGCCGTCATGATTGCCGGGATCACCCTTCTTTCGTATGCATTGTTTGCACGAGGGGCTGGTGCGGTCGACCGTTTTGCGATCCTCGTGATTCTCCTGATCGAGCTTTCGTGGTTTTTGATTTGTTCGGGTGACCGATTTTTTGTATCCCTCTTCAGCCTTTTGACCTTCGTCAATATCTACGTGTCCATCAGCTACATCAGCGATACCCTGACCATGCGCACGGACAGGCTCGCGTTTGTCATCGCGCGGATTGTCGTTCGTTTGGCCATTTACATTGTGATTCTTCCGCTGTTGTACAAATTTGTTCGCCCTCGTTTTCGACGGCTCGTGGAGACCCTGGACAAGGAATGGCGGGCCGCCACGCTGGTACCACTGCTCTTTTTATTGATGCAAAGCATGATCCTGTATTATCCCGGGCCGTATTGGTACTGGGCAAATGACAATTGGTCAAGGGTGGTGATCGTCACCGTCTATCTGCTGTTTTTGGCGGTGTACTATCTTTTGTATATTCAAGCCCATGCCATTGTTGAAAAATATGCCTTGGAAAAGCGGGAGCTCCTGATGGCTCAACAGGAGAAGCTTTGGGAATCGGAATTGGCCCGGCAGGAGACGACCACTGCATTGATGTATCAACAACGGCATGACATGCGCCATCATAACGCTGTCGTGATGGAAATGCTGCGAAACGGGGACACGGAGCAACTCAAGACCTATATGGAAAGCGTTGATGCAGCGCTTTTCGCACAAAACACCGGCGCCTATTGTGCGAACCCCATTATCAACAGCCTTCTCAATGTATATGCCCGCAAGGCAGAGGCGGAGGGAATCAAGACGACGTTTTCCGTCAATGTGCCGAAGATCATCGGCATTGACAACATCGACCTCACCTGCGTGCTCGGCAACGCCTTGGAGAACGCGGTTGAGGGCTGTTTGCGGCTGCCGGAGGATCAGGACAAGGAGATAATCGTCACTATAAAATTCATAGACAAACGTTTGCGTGTGCAGGTGGAGAACCCCTGTCGACCGGACATCGTCTTTGCCGGCGAATGGCCCGTCACACAAAAGCACGGCGGTGGGACAGGGATCAAAAGCATTCTCTACACCGCAGAACGATATGATGGCACGGCAGGCTTCACGGTAGTGGACAGTAAATTCATCACGCAAATCGTACTCAACGGGAAATGAAATCGTGCTCCGGTCATTCGATTCCTTGTAACGGTTATTCGATTCCATACCCCTGTTTTTCTAGGTTCCATGCAGCTGTCGCTTCCCTGTGACGGCTGTTTTTTCGTCGTCATTGCGCAATTTCCCCGCTATCCATGGCAATTTCCCCAGAAACGGTTATCGTCTTTACGGTTTGATAAAGTAATACAGTGAATGTGCAGGGCACGTTTGTTTCCATAAAATATCCGGGCTGTATGATCACAGGCAAAACGCACAGGAGGAACAACCGTGAAAAGAATTCTTAGTTTACTAATGGTGATATGTCTTTTGCTGGGCCCCCTGCCGTCCTCGGCCGGTTCTGCGAATACTGTCACCGCCTCGGACTATGAGAGCCTGCGGGTGGCATTGACAACTTCCCCGAATGGCACGGTTGTACAACTCAGCGGAAGCTTCAGCTTTTCCATTTCGATCACGGTGACGAACAGCCTCATCCTTGACTTGAACGGTCACTCACTGACCTTTACGAGCACGGACCCCGAACAGAAAACGCTCATCTGCGGCATCGTTTTCAACGGTTCGGGCACTTTTGCAGTGAAGGATTCCGGCATGGCTGGGAAGTTCATTACGTCGGAGACGTACAGCATGGCCATTGGTAATAACGGTAGTGGCATTCTGGATTTGGCAGGCGGATCAATAACCGCCAGTCAAGAGGTGTCGAGTGCCATCATGAACGTGGGAAGTGGCACGATTAAACTCACAGGTGCCAGGATTGCGTCTGAAAAATACTATGCAGTCGTCAATCAACAGACATCAGGCCATCTGTATATGAGCGGTGGCACAGTGTCGTCAGACATCGGGTTTGGTCTGGTAAACTGCGGAGCTGCTGAAATTTCAGGCGGCACTTTGTCCTCAAATACAGGCCATGGTGCCATGAACTTAGGCAGTGGTGCTGTTCTGACCGTCTCAGGCGGCACAGTGAAAAGCACATCCTATTACGCAATTTCCAATAGCGGCAACAGCAACACCGTTATGATGACCGGCGGCACGGTCTCCTCCGACACCAGTGTTGCCATTGCAAATTACACCGCCTGTGAGGTGAAAATCTCCGGCGGCACAGTGTCCTCCCTTTCCGGCATGGCCATTGTCAATATGCGTGGCGGCCATGTCCTGATTTCCGATGCAGCAACCATAAACGCAAGCGTCGACACAGCAGTTTTTACGCAGGACGCCATCACCATGACTGGCGGAACGGTGCATTCCGATACAGGGACCGCGCTTATCAGCACTGCTCCCGCGGGCAAGGATGTGAATATTTCTGGTGGAACCATTTCCAGCACAAGCAACTACAGCGTGGCCCACGTTGGATCAGGCACCATGACAATTTCCGGCAACCCTGTGCTCAGTGCCGGTGGCATTGTATCCGTGCTCAATCAGGGCAATGGCACAACCGTCATCAACGGCGGAACACTGAAAGCTGGTACGGCGGAGCTGTATAACTCCGGGTCAGGCAAGATCGTCATCAACGTGGGAACGTACCGGCTGGCAGTGAACAGCAACCAAAGCGGAAGCATCATCATCAATGGTGGGTCCATAAAGGAAGTTCAAGGTACGACGCCCAGAAACAATGCCGGAACCGGACTCGCCTTATATGGCATCACACTCACGAACGGTTCAACACCCGTTTCGGCGAATACCCCGGTTTCGGTCGGTGAACTGACCCTTACGCCTGCCGTCAGTTATGGCTTTCAGGGCGTGAAAACCGACGCAAGCGGCACGATCTATCTTTGGCTTCCCGCCGCCATCGATACCGCCAAATACGTAAGCGGCAGCATTGACGTCACCGGGAGTATTTCTGCCGGGAAAACCCGTGTTCTGCCAAATTTCCGTGCCAACGTCACCGTGAAGCGCAATGATGAAACCTGGGATACGCCTTATCAGGTTCAGTTGTCGACCCGGGCGGACATATTCTGGGCGGGTGAGATGTTCACTCCCGACGGCAGCGTAAAAGAAGGCGGCATATACTCATTTTCCGGACTGACCCCCGGTTTGGACTACTATATTTGGGGAGGCGGTTCAATAGGCGGACTTCAGTATTCGGACGAGAAAGTGACGAACAGCACACCCAATGCCACTGTGAGTTACTATGATCTCCGTGTAACCGCCGGGGAAGGCATCTCTAGTGTATTCGTGAACGCCACGCTGCTTCAACGCACCGTCATACGATTACAGGCTGATGTGAAACCGGACTACACCTTTGCCAAATGGGCGAACACCATGGACGGAGCGGGCGGAGCACCGGTTCTTGCACAATCCAACGGAAGCATTATGATGAATGGCAGAAAGGATTTTACGGCATATGCCACATTGAACACCTATGAAGGAACTGTCACGTTGAACAGGAATGATACGGCCTGGATCAACTCCGGTAAAGCCGTTACCCTTTCCAACTCGTCCACTGTCATGGACGGAGCGGGAAGCATGACGGTTTCAACCGACACAGACGGCGTTTACCGCTTCACAGCGCTCAGCCCCCTCGCAACCCATTACATCTGGGTGGATGGTGTGTATGCCGGGCAAACCGTGACCCCGGGCAATAAGGAGGTCGAGCTGGAATATTATACCGTTGCCTTGACGTCCGGCGCCAATATCACGGCTGTTTCCGGCAGTGGTGTGTATCTGAAGGGGACAGGAATCACGATTTCCGCAACGGTTCTTGCAGGAGATCATGTTTTCAGTCGCTGGCAGGACACCACAGGTGGCGCGCTGCTTTCCACCAATAACACATATGCCTTTCCCGTGAACAGTGCGGTCAGTCTTACCGCTGTTGGGGCAGTCACCCGGTATTCCGCCACAGTAACGCTTGAAAAGGACGGCTCCGACTGGACAACAAGTCCGCGCGCCATCGCGCTTTCCACGTCGGAGACCGAGCTTGTCGGCACTGTCGCTGGGACTGTGACCGGCAACACTTATACCTTCGCCAGCCTTCCCGGCGCCAATCATTACTATGTCTGGGATGCTGACGCCGTAATCTATACGAACACACAAATCGACTCTTCTGCAAAGACTGTTGCGCTGGACTACTATACCTTGACCGTGACGCCCGGAAGCAACGTAACCGGTGTCAACGGTGCAGGTACCTATCTCAAGGGCAGCAATGTCACCTTGACTGCCACGCCTGCGGATTACCACCATATTTCCAGTGCGGGCTGGGTAAACGGAAAATACACGGTAAACAATATCAGCGATACACAGACCTTTACCCCCGTCGCAACACTTGATACATACACAGGCACTGTAACACTGAAAAAGGATGGAGTTGTCTGGA
Source organism: uncultured Clostridia bacterium (assembly GCA_942493335.1). Classification (GTDB taxonomy): domain Bacteria; phylum Bacillota; class Clostridia; order DSM-8532; family DSM-8532; genus JAEWSN01. Next base: position 6,150 of record OW818693.1, read on the forward strand.
CGGACTCCGGCAAGAGCATCACCCTGTCAACCAGCAGCAGTAACGATGAAGGTCTTGCCCTCACCGGTCTGGATCCTACCAAGACTTATTACATCTGGGCTGCAGGTGAGTATACCGGGCGAGCACTTAGTCGTGCATCGGCGACCGTTGTGGTGGATTACTATACCGTCAGTGTAACCTCTCCAAACGTGACTGTCGTTGGCGCAGGGGTGTATCTTGCAGGCAGAGATGTGACTCTTACGGCTACCGGTGTCACTGCCGGCAATGATTTTTCAGGCTGGTATTCCGGCAGCGCACTGTTATCTGCCAATATGACGCTTTCCATTTCCGGGCTTAGGTCCAAACAGGATCTAGTGGCACAAGCGCTCCATGACTACACAGCAACGGTTGTTGTACTCAATGCGGCAAAGTCTGTCACACTTAAAAACGGAGGCACAACGATTTCACCTGACAGCGGGACAACCGGGACCTTTTCCGGACTTGACCGGAGCGTCACCTACAGCGTATATGCCAATGAGGCGGACACTGGCAAGACGGTCTCAAAGTCCGCGCGAAGTGTAACACTGCTCTATTATAGAGTATCCCTTGCGGCTGGACCGGGCGTCAGCTCCGTTGTCGGGAGCAATATTTATCTGGCGGGAAGCAATGTAACGATCAGCGCTGTTTTAGAAAGTGCCTTCACTTTCAATGGGTGGAAAGGAACGCAGAATTATTCAGATAAAGATTCCACCATCAGCAGCATTGATCAGAATTATACGCTCATTGCCTCTGCATACAAGATATATGCTGGAGCTCCCGTCGACATAAGTGCTGGCTCAATCGTGATTACCGACTCAGCCAACAGTGGAAAGATCAAGGTGGTACAGGGTGGAGTGACCACTGACGATATAGATCCTGCGAAGGCATTCACCATAACCGGCACATCGACAGCAAACAACATCACGATCAATGCCACACGTGGTGCGACGATTATAGCAAACAATCTTGATATCAACATTTCGGGGGTGTCGGCCATAGGGATTGCAAGTGGAACCGGTGATGTAGCCCTGCTTCTGAGCGGTACGAACAAACTGACTACGACCGGTAGCACGGTCGCCTTCTCAAAATATAGTACGGCAGCGCTTACCATTCAGAGTATCGATGGCACTGTGAATCACTCGTTAACTGTCACTGCAAGTGGTCGAGAAGGTTGTGCAGCTATCGGAGGTTATCAATCGAACGTCTCTAATATCACTTTTAACAGCGGTACTGTGACTGCAGCGGGCTGGGGCTCAGGTATTGGCGTGTGGAAAGGCAATACGTCAAATATCAATATCAACGGTGGTATTATTGCTGCAAGTTTTATAGGTGCCGAAGGTTCAATGCCAGCATCACTATTATCTGATTTTACTGTCGCAGGAGGCACAGTAAATGCCAATTGGATTGGTGCAGATGCTGGCGGTGCTAACAGGGTCATTAAGGGGGGCAGCCTCAATGGATCCTTTATAAACAACTTGCTCCCCACAGACAGCTCCGCCAACACCGCCTACAAGGTTGCGCTTGATACCGGTCTTCAAAATACCGATATGAGCGGCAGACTGACCATCACAAAAGAAGGTGATCCTGGATTCACCTACGGCACGAAGGATATGTGGACTTCAAACGACGCCAACGGCACAGTCTATCTCTATCTGAGCAACGGAACCTATACTGCCACCCTTGGTAGCTTTACAAAAATCATCATAGTAGGCGATGCGCATAAAGCGGATACATTGATTGCCAAATACACCATCGCAACCCCTGCTGCCGCCACGACAGAAGGCGTCACTGTCAGTGCAACTCCCTCGCCCAGCACCAATATAGCAGCGGGTGCGACGATCACAGTGAATGTACCACTCACCGGTACGGCACTGAAGTCGGGAACCTATACCGTGGGGTTGACCGGCACGGGTATCGGACCTGTGGCAACACAGACTTTTAGTGTGACAAAGGGACAAAGTGTCAGCGGAAGCAAAACTTTTACTTTCACAATACCTGCGTCCGACGTGACCGATCTCGCCTTGACCCTGAGCTTTTCAGAGACGGCCAAGTATACCGTCAGTTATTTCAACGGTTCAACACTCCTTGGCAGCTCCGCCTATTACGAGGGTGAGATCTATACGCTGATGAACGGCAGCGGTCTTAATAAGACCGGCTATACCTTTGGGGGCTGGGGTGTGTCCGGCACGCAGACAATGGGCACATCCGACGTGATCCGCACGGCGGTCTGGACCCCCAACACCTACAAGGTTGTGTTCCACCACGACAGCGCCACCACGGAGCAGAGCTTTTCCTACAACGCAGCGGCAACCGCACTAAACGGCAGCTTCACAAAGACTGGATATGTACTTTCCGGCTGGGCTGCTACACTGAATGGCCCGAAAGTCCTTGACATCAACGCATCGGTCCAGAATCTCACGGTGCAGCAGAACGGGGTGGTTGATCTCTATGCCGTCTGGCAGGCGCAGACGTATGCGTTCAGCTTTGCCGGAGGGGGAGGAACTGGTGCAATGGCAACCCAGTCTTTCACTTACGGTATTGCCCAGGAACTGACACCCAACGCCTTCGCCCGCACCGGATATGCCTTCACTGGATGGCTGGATGGCGCAACCCCTTATGCAAACGGTCAGGCCGTCACTGCAACAGGAGCCGTCAACCTCACCGCACAGTGGCTCGTCAACAATTATCACGTTGTTTTCAACGGCAACGGTGCGAACGGGGGTACCCCTGTTGCAAGTCAGAGCTTTGCCTATGGAGCTTCGCAAAATTTGACATTCAATTCCTTTACCCGTGAAGGTTATAGCTTTACAGGATGGGCAACGTCTGCAGGAGGCGTAAAGGCCTATGACAATGGCGGGTCGGTTTTGAACCTCACTGCCGCACGGAACGATACCTTCACGCTCTTTGCCGTCTGGACCCCGAACAGCTATTCCGTCAGCTTTGACAAAGGCGCTGGAACCGTGACCGGCTCCATGAACACCCAGACCCATACGTATGATACGGCAAAAGCACTTGCCGAAAACGCCTTTACCCGGAATGGCTATAGTTTCGACAGGTGGGACACCGAAGCCGACGGAACCGGCCTGACCTATACCGACAAGGCATCGGTCATGAATCTGGTCAAGACCGGCAGCATTGCTCTCCATGCCCAATGGGTGCCGGACACTTACACGCTGGCATTCCAATCGAGCAATGGCATGGGCAGCATGGAAACCCAAAGATTTGCCACCGGTGACAGCGGCACGGTGAGTGCCAACCGCTTTACGAAACCAGGATACACATTTGATGGCTGGAATTCCAAAGCCGATGGCAGCGGCACCCATTATGCTGCAGATGCCGCGCTCATGTCGCTTGACAACCTCTCGGGCGCAAGTCCCACCCTTTATGCCCAATGGGTGCCCAACAGCTACACCGTGACGTATAACGGCAATGGCGGTACAGCAGTCATGCCCGATCAGAGCTTCACCTATGGCGTGTCGCAGACGCTGACATCAAATGGCTTCACCCGGGGCAGCGACACCTTCCTGGGCTGGTCCTCATCCCCCGCAGCGGAATCGGTCACATATCCCGATGGGCAATCCGTCAGCAATCTTACGACTATGGCCGGTGGCAAGGTGATCCTCTACGCTGTATGGAAAGCAAACACTTACCAGGTACGCTTTGATGCAAACGGCGGCGGTGGGGATATGTTGCCGCAGACCATCGGCAGAAGCACGGCAACCTCATTGAACACAAACGCCTTTACCCGCAGCGGATTCAGCTTTTCCGGTTGGAACAACAGAATCGACGGCTCAGGTCTCAGCTACGCAAACGCGCAAGAGGTCACCAATCTGGCTGGCGATACCGCCGGCAGCATAACCCTGTATGCCCAATGGACCGAGAATGTGCGCCATACGATCAACGGGACAGTCAGGGAAAGCGGCGGCGCATTGCTGTCCGGAGCAACCGTCAGACTCATGCAGGGCAGCACCATCGTCGCCCAGACCGAGACGGACACGGACGGCAGATACTTCTTCGGAAATATCAGATCCGGGAGCTACAATGTCGTAGCAACCAAAGACGGAAAAACCGTTACGATCCTGGTGGTGGTTACTTCGAACATGATTCAAGATATGGTCATCCCTGCTGCGGCTTCCAACAACAGTGTGCTCGTTGTTACAAGTGAACCCAACGCTGTATCTCCCGCACTGACTGTCGGAGGGCTGGATGACCTTGCCTCTGCAGAAAACGCGGACATTACCATGACCGTTGTCGCAAAGACTGCGGATGAGAGCGACGCGGAGCAACTTGCCATCAAAGGGAAAATGGGCAGTCAGGCAGTGGGCGTATTCCTGGATATGACTGTCAAGAAAAATGATGAAAAACAGACGAGCCTGCCAAGTGTTCTGGAGATCGTCATCCCCTTCAGTTTCAGTGGGAAAACGGATATCAGGATCTACCGCTACCATGGGGGGCAGACAACTGCCTTCACAAAACTGACCGAAAAGCCTGTGGCCCCGTTTGTGGATGGTACGGTGCATCTCGACACAGCCAATGGGCTGATCTATGTGTATGCATCAAGATTTTCAACCTATGCTGTGACCTACACAGGCACGAGTGAGGGCGGCAGTGGCGGCAATGGCGGAAATGGCAGTGTTGCCGCTGGTATCCAGTACGCCAACCCTGTGATGATCGATACGGCAGGCCTGACGGGCGGCGCTGTCAAAGCAGATAAAAAAACGGCAATCGCCGGTGACAAGGTGATCCTCACAGTTACTCCTGAAAAGGGTTACAGGCTGTCCGGCTTGACAATTGCCGACGCAAGCGGCAAAGACATCCTTTACACCGACAACGGCGACGGAACCCTCACATTTGTCATGCCTGCCACTGCGGTTACGGTCAGGTTGGTCTTTGGTCGGGCTGACGGCATCTTCCCATTTGTGGACGTACCTGAAAGCCATTGGGCTCGGACCGCCATCGCATGGGCGTATGAAAACAAACTGTTTTCCGGCACGTCTGAAACGATGTTTGGCCCAGGGGTCAGCACCAGCAGAGGCATGGTAGTTACGGTGCTCTGGCGTATGGAAAAGCAGCCATCCGAAAAACAGGATGCAGCATTTAAGGATGTTGCCGCAAACGCATACTACGCGATGGCTGTGGCTTGGGCAAAGGAAAACGAGGTTGTGCTGGGTTATGGAGATGGTCGGTTCGGTCCCGGCGACACCATTTCACGGGAGCAACTGGCGGCAATTCTGTTCCGCTATGCCCAACGAAAAGGTGTTGATGTCAGCAAACGCGTCAAAATCGACCGATTTGCCGACGGGGGCAGGACTTCTGGATATGCCCTGCCTGCAATGGAATGGGCAGTCGCGAACAACTTCCTGTCCGGCAAGGGAAACGGCATTCTTGACCCCGTAGGGAAGGCTTCGCGCGCAGAGATTGCAGCCGTTCTCATGCGATTTGCTGCGCTGAATCGGTAGTTCGTGCGACTGATGACGGAATAGCGTGGCTTTTTGGGTTTACAGAGCTGTGTTGGAAGTCAAAAAGCGAATTTTTGAGCTGGAGTCATATTTGCAGGATGGGCGAAACGGAATTCGGAATTTGCCCTCATGAAAAATTTGCCATCCAGCCATGAAAAACAGATCCAACTACATCAATGTGTTTCGATTCTCCACATGGGAACTTCCGTATCGCCGTGCTCTCCGATGACGTATGCGTGCACGTTTCGCGGATCGATCCCCATGTGCTCCCCGATCATGAACTTAAGTCTTGCCGTATCTAGAACGGTCCCCGATCCGATGACCCGGTACTTCGGGAAGCCGGAAAGCTTGTATGTCACATAGGTCAGGATATCCGCCGGTTCGTGACGACCAGCAGGATGCACTCGATATTGTATCGGACGATGCTGCCAATCATCTCCTTGAAGATGGCCGCATTTTTCCTGACCAGATTGATTGGTGTTACATCTGGCTTCTGGCCTGCTCCGCCGGTGATGACAACAATATCCGCATCCCAGCAATCTTCATATGATCCCTCCGCGTTCATTTGAATGCGGGACTACCGCATGCGTAAATCCTAGTTGAATCATGCTTTCCAGTGGATGATTGCCCATCTTTCGCATCAGGCGATCGTCACCAAAATCCAATGTTGGTGATTGCGGAGACAGAACCCCCTGTAATGAATGCAAAAAAGATGGAATCCAATGAAATCCATGCCAATCAAGAGAGTCATGGTGCGTCATGAAGATTTTCTGTTTACGTATGGATTTATCCATCCTACGGAAAAAGAACCCTTGTTCTTTATCTGAGAAAGCGATAATATGAATGAGAGGCAACATACCCGATATGAAGATGGGAAACGGATATCATGAATGATGGAGGAGATTGATATGAGCAGGTATGAAGAAGGACTAAAGATTATCGAGGAAAGATGCGGCAACGGAAAAGACAATTTCATCACGCTCTCGACGATCGCGATGGAACCGAACGCTGACGGCAAACCTCGTCCGTATGTCCGTGATGTGGACGCATACTATGACGATGGCGTGTTTTATGTGACCACATATGCCAAGTCGAAAAAAATGCAGCAAATCAATCAAAACAATGAAGTCGCCTTTTCGGTTTGCACTGAATGGTTTTCCGGAAACGGAATCGGCGAGAATCTCGGATGGGTATTGGATCCGAAGAATGCGGAGTTGAGGACAAGGCTTCGTGAAGTGTTTGCCAATTGGTACGATATCGCAAACAATGAACAGGATGAAAACTGCATTATTTTGGCAATCCGAATCACAAGAGCCACGGTCATAAAGGATCACGGTGCTGTTCGCTACCATATGGACTTTGAGAATAAAGTGGAGACGGAAAAAGGGATCATTGAGTAAGATGAATGGCTCAGCCATGATAGCTCCAATGGGTTGCCAGTGGAAAAACAAAGCCAGTTGAGATCCATCGAATCCAAGGGGGCCGTAGATGGGAATATTGGATGGAATCAGAAACTTATCCAAACAAACGAAGCGATATCTTGTCATCGCGTTTGCATGGACATGGACCGGTTGGATTGCGGCGTATCTGATATGTCGTATGGAAGGGATTGCATTTTCTACTGACACCACTGTCTTCAGCCTTTTTGCTGATACATGGGGCAGTCGCCGCTTTCTGCCACATTTGGCGTTTGCTTTGGCGGTCTATGGCCCTTTGATCGGCTTTCTGACAACAGGAAGAGCCAAGCTGCTGCGGCAGGATGCCGATGGTTCAAAACGGTTTTGGCATTATGTCCCTCTGATACCCGTTGTGTCTGTGGTTCCGACGCTCGTGCTGAGCGTTGTCGCTCGGTTTTACAATCAATCGGGCACGTTCATGTCACTCGTTGCGGCAGCGATTCTCTATTTCGTTTCCAATCTGATAACGAGTGGAACGGAAGAGTTTGGGTGGAGAGGGGTATTGTACCCTGACATGAAATCTCTTGGCCTGTCTTTTTGGGACATTGCCTGGAAGGGTGGCATCATCTGGGCGCTCTGGCATTTCCCATTCATGTTCATCCTGTACATGCCGTTAGGCGTCGGTGGACTGCTGCTCCCGACGCTCGCAGGGTTTACTGCTTCCATTGTCGCGATGAATTACATCACGAATTTCGTATATGAAAAAACACGCAACATCTGGTTCGCGGTGATTCTTCACGCACTCAACAATACCATGAGCTATCTGGTTGCGCTGCTGTTCCCGAGAACCCCCTTCACACTCCTTACCAGTCTGATGATGTGGTTGATAGTCTGGTGGATAGACAAAAAGCATTTGAGAACATCTTCACAACCGGTGAATTGAGCAGGGTCGGATTTGCATTCGAATGTGATTTATATGAAAGACGCTCCTTTCATGACCATGCGTCTGAATGATGTAAATTCCATTTGGTCGCCAGTGCCGGGAACATGTATTGTGAGGATCCGATGTTCATGCGGATATGTGCAAATTGTCCCGGAGGAGTCGATATGAGCTTGAACGAACAATGGGAGCAACGTATCAAGGACAGTGGTGCGGATTTCGTCCATTTCGTTGACATTTCCGGTTTGCCGGAGGATATGGTCGATGGCTACTCTTGTGCGGTTTTATTTGGCAAGGCCCTGTCCTGGGAGTATGTCAGAACGATTCAAGCGGGTCTGGAGCCAAAACACAAGGAGATGAACAACACCGAACGCAAGATGGATACGCTTGCCATGAAAGTGGCTGGCTGGTTGGAAGCAGAAGGGTACCAAAGCATAGCCAGACTGAAACCGGGGCGTCTTCCGCATAAAACGGTCGCGCTCCGTGCCGGACTGGGATTTATCGGCAAGAACAACCTGCTGGTCACATCCAGGTATGGCTGTGCGCTGATATTGGGCAAGGTGCTGACCATGGCTCCCTTTGATGCCAGACATGAAGTGACGAAGGAACCGCAATGCGGTGATTGCAACATCTGCGTGGATGTGTGCCCGACCAAGGCCTTGCTAGGAAAACCATGGACTGTTGCAACCACCCGCGAGGAGATTATGGTGAGGAAGCTTTGCATCCTTTGCCTCAAATGCATGGCCTGTTGTCCGTATACGAAGGAATCCGCAAAATAGCAAGCATCCAGGTCGGGTGCGACGTTCGCCAGGGTGACGACAATCAGGAAACATGACGTTCAGGGAACAATGCAATGCGTTGCGATAAGGGAGAGACAACATGGGGGCTGCCAGGATCGTCACGGATAGACTCATCATCATACCAATGACGTCTTCAATGGTCACCGCTTTGCTTCAGGGCAGCAAAGATGCCTTTGAGACACTTGGGATAAGCTTTCACAAAGATTGGCCTCGCCAGGATACCCTTGATATTCTTTGTTTTTTGAAGGATGCCATGAAGAACACGGAAGAAGTGAGCGGATTTGATGTCTGGATGGTGGTGAAGAAGGAAGGAATGCAGGTCATCGGGGATGCAGGCTATAAGGGTGCGCCTGATGAGAGTGGAAGCATAGAGATCGGATTTGGCTTGGTTGAGGAAGCGCATAGGCAGGGATATGGGTTTGAAGTTGCCCAGGCATTACTGGACTGGGCATCCCGGCAGGAGAATGTGAAAGCTGTCGTGGCGGATTGCTTGCCCGACAATCTTGGATCAATCAAAATATTGAGAAAATGCGGAATGAGAGAAGTCAGAAGGGATGATGCGTATATCTACTGGAAAAAAGAAGTAAAGGAACGCGAATCCTGTCAGTAGATCATGAGGAGATCGAGCGAAGAACCCGGTCTTTACCATCAGCCATAGCAATCATCCAGTTGAAACCTTTGTCGGGTTGCGTCAACAGGGCAGATCGCGTTCATTCGACCGGATGTAAAGCACATGAGAAAGGGCACAACATGGGCTTGAATCCATTCATGAACCTCCGACGCATCGAATATTCCGTCACCAACGCCTGTACCAGCCATTGCAGGCATTGTTCGGCCGCTTCCGCGATGAGGGGAAAAAAGGAACGAATCGACAAGGACATTGCGATGTCTGTTGTGTCTGCGCTATCCACTGCCTATGACATTGAATCCGTCATGACTTTTGGCGGGGAACCGTTGCTGTTTGCTGAAACGGCTTGTGCGATACACAAAGCAGCCATGGATTGTGGAATTCAGAATCGACAGATCATCACAAATGGCTACTTTTCCGACGACCCTGTCAGAATCGCGGTTGTGGCAAACGCGCTGAGAGCGTCTGGGGTAAACTCGCTGCTTCTTTCTGTGGATGCGTTCCATCAAGCGCATGTTCCCCTCGAAAAGATATATCCTTTTGCAGAAGCGCTCATCAAAGAAGAACTTGTCGGGTTCAAGCTGCATCCCGCATGGGTGGTCAATCGGGAACATGCGAATGTGTACAACGAGGAGACAGAGGCATGTCTGCACTATTTCTCGGCGCTTCGGATTCCGGTTTCCTCCGGCAACAACATTTATCCTGCGGGGAATGCCGCGATTTATCTCTCGGAGTTTTACGAGCGTGGATTGGTCGACTTGGACACGAAATGTGGCGAAGCCCCGTACACGGATAAGTTGGATGACGTCGAAACGATTGGAATCAACCCGAACGGGGATGTGACAGTCTGTTGTTTCGTCATCGGAAATCTGTACATGGACAGCGTGACGGACATTCTGAAGCGATATCGGCCGGAAGCGAACCCGATGATGGCAGCCTTGCTGCGAGGCGGGGTGCGATCGCTGGTTAAGCTGGTGGAAGAAGAAGGGGTTGCTGTGGATCTCACGAATCATTACTCCGCATGTGATGTCTGCAGGGAAATCGCAAGAACGTTGGCTCCGAGCTGCTGAGGGCTTCCGGTATGCTTCCGAGAACAGTTCAAATCAAACGATAGTCCCTTTTTGTCAGGTTTTATGATATACCGGATGAAAGATTCCATTCGCGGTTGGTACACGGTGATGGTAGGTCCTAATCATTGATGATGCATGGGAGTTGTCGGTATGTACGAAGAGGAATTGCGTTTCTTCATGAAGCGCCGAAGCATCCGTTCGTTTCAGGAACGACCGATTGAGGAGGAGATAATAGAATTCCTCCTCAAGGCGGCCATGTCGGCCCCTTCGGCCTGCAACACGCAACCGTGGGAATTCATAGTCGTTACGGATCCCACGGTGCTCGAAGAGATTCGGGAACAACTGCCGATGGCCAGATATCGCGTCCCTTGTGCGATCATTGTGTGCGGAAACACGCATCTGTGCCGCAACACAAAACAAATGTGGGTACAGGATTGCAGCGCGGCCATGCAAAACATCATGCTCGCGGCAACGTCCATCCACCTGGGATCCCTGTGGATCGGGGTGTATGGCGTGGAACCCTTTGTGGAAAAGGTCGTGAAGGTGATGGGATTGCCAGAGCACGTACTGCCGCTGGGGATCGCGTACATCGGGTATGCCAATGAAGAGAAGGAACCACGAACGCAGTACAATGAAAGACGTGTGTATTATGATGTATATGACAAGGAGAGAAAGCACAGGGCACGCCCGAAGAACATGAAACACGGATGAGGAATTTTCGTGCCTGGTATTTTTCTGCAAGGGAATGCGTCATGGTGGGGAGTAGGTCCGAACACTGCCCGTGAAGGCAGATGTCAAAGACATGCATGCAGGAGGGACTTGAGATGCTTGAATTTCCGGAAGCAAAAGTCATTGCCGCACAGCTCCATGAAACAGTCTGTGACAAACCCATCCAGGAAGTGACGATGAACGGCTCGCCACACAAGTTTGCGTTCTATGTGGGTGATCCTGCGGATTACGCCTCCTTTCTCGTCGGCAAGAGATTTGATTCGGCTTCGTCTTATGCCGGTCTGGTGGAGCTGCGGGCAGGAGAATATCGCATGGTGTTCAACGACGGCGTGAATCTGCGGTTCCATGAGAAGCCTTCGCAATTGCCGGCGAAACACCAGATGCTGATTGTGTTTGCAGATCGTACGGCTTTGAGTGCATCTGTTCAGATGTATGGCGGACTTTCGGCGTTTCGGGAAGGGGAGTATGAAAATCCCTATCGGGAAGTGGCCATGAGAAAACCGGCTCCGCTCTCGGACGCCTTTACTGAAGCATATTTCACTGGCATTCTCGCGGACGCGAAGGTTCAGAAGCTCAGCATGAAAGCAGCGCTCGCCACTGAACAGAGAATCCCCGGCGTCGGCAATGGGGTTCTTCAGGATATTCTGTGGGCAGCCAAGCTCCATCCGAAGCGCAAAGTGGCGACCCTGACAACGCAAGAAACCACCAGTCTGTACCATACCCTCCGTGATTTGCTGCAACAAATGGTTTCGTCCGGCGGGCGGGATACTGAAAAAAGTCTTTTCGGACAGTCCGGCAGGTATGTTTCCCGCATGAGCAAACTTCACATCGACGAGGGATGCCCGATTTGCGGGTCAAGTATTCGGAAAGAGGCGTATATGGGCGGCAGCATTTATTTCTGCCCGATGTGTCAAAAGCTATAGCGTCGCGTGGGATGGAATGTGAAACCTACCCGTTCAAGAAACTGGATGCGTTTGCGGCCGAAATCTCGGAGGCGGTGCGGTCACCAGAATCTCCGGTGGCTATCTCCTGACATGACGGAAAGAACCGTTGGTTTTTATCACACAAAGAGTCAGGCAACAAACGATAATGATGAGCATTTGAGGATGAAAGCATGAAGATTTATCGCAGCGAGAAAGCACGCAGCATGATCCTGTCGACCTACGATCAGCTGATTCAGCGATGGGGTGTTGATTGTATCGAGCAGGATGTGAATACGCGGTATGGGCAAACTCATGTCATCGAATGCGGAGATTCGAAATCACCGCCGTTGATTCTGTTCCATGGCGTGGGAGACGATTCCGCGCTGATGTGGCTATTCAATGCTGCGGCATTGGCGAAATCCTTCCATGTGTTTGCCATGGATACGATGGGCGGACCAGGCAAAAGCTGTCCGGGGTCCGGGTATGACAAGTCTTTTATACAGGCGGTCTGGATAGATGAGGCATTGGATGGTCTGCATCTCGGGAAAGTCTTTCTGGCAGGCGTATCCAATGGCGGATACATGGTGCAGCGATATACGGCTGAACGGTCGGAGCGTGTCACCCGCAGTGTCTGCATGTCGAGTGGCATTTATGACCAGGCCAGCGGCAGTCCGTTCATCCCCATGATGAAGGTCTTTTTGCCGGAAGCACTGTTTCCGACCAGAAAGAATGTCATGCGTCTTCTCCGGAAGATGAGTGGAGCAAATGCCGCAGTATTTATAGAAGATGAGTTGCTGATGACACACTACCAGTGGCTGCTGAAGGGGTTCAACACCACGGCGATGACGTTCCATAAAATCGTCCCCTTTTCCCCTGGGCATATCAAAACGATTGCTGGAAAGACGTTGTTCATTCGTGGCGGACGAGACCCGCTCGGAGACAGGGACAAGGCTGTCGCCTCATTCGAGAGATACGATGCCAGACATGAAATCATTGAGGACGCGGGACACGGCATCAACCATGAACATGCGCAAGATATCAATCGGATGATGCTGGACTACTTTGGTGTTCCGTCGGAAAGGGAAACATGAGTGTTCAAATCCTGGTCGTAATAGTTTTGAATGCCATCATTTCCTTGATTGGGACGCTGGCATACTCCGTACGTCTTGTGGGGGTGCGAACCGGAAAAATCGCCATTTCCTATGCGTTGTTCAATATCCTGATGCTGGTATCCAGGGTGGCGCTGACCTTTCAAGCCCCGTTGCTGACAAAATACGTCGAAGGAAATCCGACGGAGTCGCTGAAGTCTGTCTTTTATGTGATCATTCTTGCTTCCGGTGTTGCGACCATTCTGGGAGCGTTTCTGATCCCCACTTTTCAGCGGGTGTTTGCAAAAGGAGTCACCTATTTCAATACGCAACGTTCCATTCCGAAATTAATGATGCATGCGTTCACGAAAGCAGGGGTCACACATATCAGGGAATGCGTGGCCATCCCTGTGAAGGAGAGCCTTTCGAATGTTCGGCTTGATCGGTTGCCCAAACGCATCCTCCTGTTGAACACCCTCGCAGTGGCGATCATCACAGCTGGCGCGTTTGCGCCGATTTATGCAGGAAGTCTTGCATATGATTTTCGGGCCACCTGCATGACATTGTCACCGGTCATCAATGGGTTTGCGACCATTCTGATGACCTTGTTCATTGATCCGCACTTGTCGATGATGACGGATGATGTGGTGGATGGCACCTGCAGCCCCCAGGATTTCCGCAGCTGCGTCGTCGGAATGGTAGCAGGCAAGACTGTGGGCACGTTTCTCGCCGTATTGCTGCTGATCCCGGCCGCTCACGCAATCGCGTTCATCGCGCGCATGATTTGACATAATTCCACCACATGGCCAAGCAATCATGCAACAAGTTGAAGTGGAAAGGGTATGGGGAATGAATCTGCGCTCAAGTCCCATCAAACAGATACAGGAGTCTCATCTGTATGTAAAATAAGGAAATGCAGACATTTCATTGATACCTTGCGGAACCACTGGGGGATTTATGGACATCTATCTGATTCGTCATGGGGAGTGCTGCGAGAATACGGAAGACCATTTTGATGGATCGCTGGGGACCATGAATCCTCCGTTGACCGATCGAGGTGTTCGGCAAGCGCACCTTTTGGCGGAACGGTTGGCGGACATTCCATTCGACATCCTATATGCAAGCGACCTGAAAAGAGCCGTGGAAACGATGGAGATCGTCAATCTGAAGGTTCATGCGAAAGTGGTGGTGACGAAAGCGTTTCGTGAAATAGACATGGGCGAAATCCTTACAAGGTCATGGTATGCGTTTCCTGAGCTGTATCAGCAATGGAGCCTTCATCAAGAGGATATGAGATACCCGTCAGGAGAAAATGGCAAGGATGTGTGGGAACGGTGCAAACCTGAAATGGAGGAAATATTGCAATCCCAACACCATCGGATTGCGGTTTTCTGCCATGGTGGAACGATCCGCTCCATCCTCTGTGGTGTGCTGGACATCCCTCAACACAAGCGGTTCACTTTTGGTCAGCCGCTGCAAAACTGTTCGATAACCGTGATCCGAAAGATTGAGGATGGGTTGTTTCTGCATTCTTTCAACGAACAAAGTCACCTCGATCGCTGATATGGCAGCATGTGGCGGAATGAATAACCCGAAGATCGGAGAAAGCCTATGTTTTTTGTGGATTTGGAGACACCAAGACTTTTCTTGCGCAACATCGGAAAACAAGACAGGGCGTTTGTATTCGGCCATTTCTCCGATCCGCAGGTTACCCGATACCTGTATGATGCGGAACCACTGACGGATATGGCTGGAGCAGACGAAATCATTGATGAGTACCTGCAACCCGAGCCGAGAGGCCAGCACCGCTGGATTCTTGAACGGAAGGAAGACGGTGCAAAAATCGGAACCTGCGGATTCCATTGCTGGAATCCGCAGGAGGGCAGTGTAGAAATGGGATATGATCTTGCTGCGCCTTTTTGGAGAATGGGATACATGACAGAAGCACTTCGGGCAATCATCGGATTCGCAAAGCAGGAGATGAGGGTCAAATACATCCATGCGAATGTCTATGTTGAAAATCCGGCGTCGTATAAACTTGCGGAAAAACTGGGTTTTGTAAAGACAGGAGCCTATTCCGAGGTGTTCCGGGGCAAGGAATACCCTCACGACATCTTTACATTGGCGTTGTGATGCATTCATTGCAACATTTGCTGCACTGCCAGCACCAAAAACATGTAATGGGAAGAACCTCCGCCCAGTACATATTCCACCTGCTGCCACAAATAAGGGAATACAAGCAGCTCCGGAAAGTCGGGGCGAATCAGCGCCGTGCCTGAAATGACACCCCCTGGAATATACGACCAGTCCGCACGATTCAGCCCATAGCCGACCGTTGCCGATTTGGCGCCGACACCCGATGCAAATGACATCGTATTGGAGCCCGGATGACATCCCAGAATGAAGTTCAGTGCATTGAAGATCAGCTCGGAATCAAAGATCCCGGGATATGCCTTATGGAGGAAATAGTACTCGTAGCCCAGTCTCTGGATGTTCCAGCCGGCTCCCCAGATGTGCGGACGGTACGGGATCCCGTATGGGGTTTCGGCACTCTGCCGCGCAAATTGTTCCTTCAGCGCCGGTAAAGCCTCGCGGATGGCTTTTGTGAAGCGGTTGTCGTTCATCGCTTTTTCAGCGCGCCCGACAAACCAACCCACTTTGTCCATCGCACCTGCGATGAACTCGGTCTCCGAGAGAAGGAGGTCTTTGTATTTTGACTCCCCGGTCGTCAGCAATAATTCGACGGCTGCATGAATTTTTGCCGTTCTGGCGCGGCCGGTTCCGTCCGTCACATCAAACAGCTCTCTGGCAGCCAACAGGGCCTGTTCACCCAACGAATCGTTGAACCCTTTCATTGCGCGGGATGCGGCGGCCAAATGCGCAGCAGTGGTCAGTTCCCGCGATGGATTGTTTTCAGTGAACACCCAACGGTCATCGGCATTTCCCTTGATTCCGTCTGTCATGGCAGCGCTGTCGCCAAGGAGAACGTACTGCCGCAAATCATTGCAGATGATACCCCGATACAGCCGTCCCAATGCGCGATACCCGCCGACAACGGACAAGACGCCGTGCTCGATCTGCTGCAGGATGTCATTCTTCCCGTCAGGCTGGTGGATTTCGGTGATGCGCGTTTCCTGACAGATGGCGGTCGCGTCGTAGTCGACGCCGAACGCCTCATACGTCAGGGTCAGGACGTAGAATTCGCCGGACTGGGACTCCACCCTCAGGTCGAAGTCGCCTGCATCGTGCCAGCCTCCCACATTCAGACCGGGTACGGCGTCGCCCGGCTGATAACGGCTCAGCGTGGAAGGTCCCTGCGCATATCCGTCATAGTGGTTGTAGTTTACAGGCGCCATCCGTGCGTCATCGTCATGGCAAAGGCCATGCCAGACGCGGTATTTCTCATTGACCCGCATGTGGCACATCTGGACAGGGAGGAAATATTCAAGCACTGGCTGCCAGATGCCCCGGTCATATACGTCGCCTGCGATCCGGAAAATGGATGACTCCGATGTTCCATACCGGACCTTGTAGAGCCCTTCCTCCTGGATGTCCGTGAAATCGAACTTCAGGTAGTTGTATCGGAGGAATTGTCCCCATTCCTGTCCGTCAGCGGCGAAAACCTCTTGCTCACCGCTTTCCGTGATTATGAGAAGAACAGGCTTTTCACGGTTGTTTTCCCGTCTGTCCAGCTCGATGATGGCTGTTTTGCTTTGCTTGGGATGGTAACCAACCTGTGATGTCTGAACAACCGCCGGATATTTCCAGGTTTCCACGATGTTCGGCGTAATGACCCATTGGATCGCATTCAGGGTCGCACCGGCAGGGATTTCGCTGCTCACCACAAACCACCCGTTGTTGTGGTTCATGCGGCCGTCGTACAGCTTCAGTTCCGTCCCCTCGCTCTCAATTGTGAAGCGGTTGAACGCATCGTCGGGCCGTACGGTAAAGCGCTTGCCAACGGCATATGGTTCGGCGATGAGGTCATCGGCAATGATTGGACTGTACCCCTTGTTGTCGCCTGAAAGACGTTTGAGATCGGCTTTTGCTTCGGATTGGGCGAAATCTCCGGTATGCGGAAAGTTCGGTGATTGCGCCCGGACGGGACCATTGGGCTGTTCGGGAAAGAAGCCCTGCTTTTTGTCCATGATCCAAGGCTTTCCGAACAATGTGCCTGGAAACAGCTCCAGATCAAAACACAGTTTTCCGAGGAACCGGTCCGGTACCGGTTGGTCCAGATCCACCGTCACGAGGACAGATGCGCCTGCCCCTTTGACCGTCACCTTGTAGTCGAACTGGAAATCCGGATAGATCATTGGATTGAAGCCGTTCAGGTGCCGTGCCGTATCCGGAAAGCCAAGCGAGGTTGTGATCGAATTCGCGGCAACATCCAGTGTGCGGATTCCCTGTTTCGGCACCGGCTGCCATTGTCCGGGGGTCTGCTCAAAACGGATATCGCCGTTTGTCGCGACGCGATGACCGTGCATGAGGATACTGACACCGGATTGATGTCCTTCCGGGTAAATATCGTCAAAGGCCATCACGTCCACACCCATGTTCTGGAAATAACCGGAGGTGCCGTTCAGTTTGAACCCCTGTTCCGTGGTGTCAGTACAATCCATACTCTTTTCCATGTAACGCATGAACTCCTATTCTATGATTCTATATTTATCTCAATGTCCGTTCCGTTTGTGTTCCATCGCATGCATTCTGACATGAAACCCTTTCGGGATATTGGCCGGAAGTGCCAGTTTATGCGACTGTATGCGACCATATATATAGTATGCTAAATAAATCAAGTTCACAATATGGTTCAAGTGGAATCACCTGCGGCCGTGAGTCTTTTTGCAGGAATGAGAGAATTTCGGCGCAATATAAGCCCGAATTCGGGCACCAATGCGCCGAACTGCGCGATTCGGTGAGAGAGGTCAGGATCATGCCGGGAAATGTCATGGAAGGGGAGGCGGTTTTTTGGGTAAACGATCAGTAGGGTGTCGAGGAAGGGTTGGTGAGACTGGAAAGGAGCTTTTTCATTCCGACGATTGTTCATATTGACATTGCTTCCGATGATCCCGAAAGGGCAAGGCGCTTCTATGCGTCGCTATTTGGGTGGAAAATGACAGGCCCTCCGGGTGAGCCGGATTATTCCCTTTTCGCAACTGAAGACCTGAAGGGAGTTCCAGGCATAGGCGGTGGTCTTGGCATGAGAGGAGATCCGACGCAATCCATCACAGCGTATTTTGGCGTGGATGGGATCGATGAATATTGCAGGAAAGTGGAAGAAAACGGTGGGAAAATAGTGCAGCCTCAAATGGCTGTGCCCGGATGGGGGAGCATGGCCGTCTGTCTTGATACGGAAGGAAATCGGTTCGGTCTCTGGCAGGACGAAGGCAACAACGTCTGAATGGGATGTGTACGAATGTGAATGTGGGAAAAACTGAACGACAACAATCCTGAAATCAGGCGAAATGCCACCGGTACAGTAAAATGGAAAATGTAGAAATTGATTGTTGAGCCATTCGAAAATCGTATGATTAGGTATGCTCCGTATGGCAGTCCAGCCGTAAAGGTGCTAACATGAAGAATAGCACAAGAGCGGAATTGGCAGGTGATGATCCGGGATCCTGCCAAAGAATTGCCTGGCAGGGAGACATATGAGCGACGGAAGAAGAAAATTCGAATATGATGAAGAATCAGGTGTTTCCGGGTTTATTTTCTTGTTTTTCGCACAATTGATCATGTTTGAACTGACATATGGGATTATCGTCCTGGTTCAGGTCAACAAGGCATTCGGCATGATTCCTGTTCTCGGAAATCTCCTGATGGGGTGTTCCATCCTCTTTTTGGTTTCCATTCCCGCTTTATGCTTTTCCCTGTATAAGTACAGGAGGAGCACGGTAACGCGTGTGAAAGCCTATCTGGTGCTGAGAACCCTTTATCTGACGCTGACCTCCCTCGCGGTGTTCATACATACGTTCGGCGGGAAAAATGTGATCGGCAAGGGCAACGACCAGTTCGAATCCATTTCCATGCTGGTCCTCATGATGTTTGTGACACCGATGGCCTACAGCTTTGGCTTCGGGATTCCCTGGTATGTATATTTCTGCAGGTCAAAAAGAGTAAAAAGCACGTATCTGGACAATCAGTCTGTAAAACACTAAGCACGCCGGTTTGTTTTCCATAGTCAGCAAAGTGCCTTCCTGAAGGCATCCTGTCTCTGCCGAAGGTTGTTCTTTGATGCGGTGTTTTTTCTGCCACCCTGTTTTGTTCAGGAGGTCTTCCCTTCATCTGCCAGCCGATCATACTGACGATACAATTTCTGGACGCCATTTTCCAGAATGAAGTAATGACGGATATAGGGGATCAGCAAGGCCAAGAGCAGAACAACAAGAAGGAACAGCACAATGCTTTGATGCGATTGCATGATGAAAACCGTGAGAAGGGTCAGAACCGCAAAGGTGAGGGTGACGAGCAAGTGGATCAGTCTTTCGTGCTGGAAGAAGCCGACCTGAATCAGGAGGTCTTTCATGAGCATAGCTTTCTCGCTCTGTGTAAGGGTTTCGGATAAACGCTTCTCGAGTAAACAGGAATAGTTCTTCAACCGTTTTTCCATATGGGCACCTCCGGGAAATCATTTTTGTCTCTTTTCCGTGTTGCAGGAAGAATACAGGGTAATTCTATACGAAGCAGAGGAGTTCATTCAGCGGAAGGAGCACATCGGCAAATGCAATGGAACATAGCACCGGAGTATGTGTCACTGGTGTTCATCTCCATCATTCTCGTCTATTCCCGTGAAGTCAATATGATTCCGACCCTGAAGAATTATCTCTTTCGCATCTGTCTGTATTTTGTGTTTTTCGAAATCCTGCTGAGCATCGGTTCCATTATTGCGATTGAGCAGTACAAGCGCCTTGACCGGGATCTGAACCAATGGATCCAGATCGCCTTTTTTCTTGCAACCCCGATGATCTCCCTTTTATTCCTGTACTATATCATGACGCTGACACACAGGAATGAAGCCGTTCCGCTCAGCCGTCTGCTGGTGACTGCAATCCCATATGGCCTGTATGCCGCCATCGTTCTGACAAACCCTTTCACTTCCTTCGTGTTTGCCTTTACAGACACGGGTTTTGCGTATGGAAGAGGATTTGCGGTCGTCTATCTCATTCCGGTCCTGTATATGATGATCATGCTGATCGTGATCCTGATGAGCCGGGAGCGCCTGGAGAAGCAGCACCAGCGGATACTGATGGCGTTCCCGATGATCTCGTTCACGGTGACGCTCGTCCAGATCGTCTTCCCGGAGGTGGTTCTCTCCGGTTCGGCGGCAACGGCTGCAATGCTGGTGCTTTACCTTTATTTGCAGAACAAGCGGATCATGCTGGATGATCTGACCGGCTTTCAGAACCGGAAAGCCTTTCTGAAAATGCTGGAATACAACAGGGGTATAAAACACCGGATGACTTTGGTTCTTGCAAGTCTGGACGACTTCAAAGGGATCAATGATCGTTATGGTCAAACGACAGGGGATCAGATCCTGAAATCATTCAGTGAGTTTCTGCGGGAGCTGGTTCCCATGCGGACGATCTTCCGATACAGCGGGGATGAATTCATCCTTCTGCTGGGCAAGGATATACGGATTCAGGTGCCGGAGGTGGTGGATCGTCTGAATGCACGTTTCCAGCTTCCCTGGTTTGGCGGAGATGCTTCTCCAAAGCTTTCCGTCAGCCTGGCAGTGGTGCAGTATCCGGATCACTCGGAAACGGCCGAAGAATGCATCACCTTGCTGGAGTATTGCATTGATATGTCAAAGCAATCCGGCAAGGGAAAGGTGATCTATGGGGATCAGGTGATTGCGGGAAGAATACGACGGAAAAACCGGATTATCGAATGCATGCGGAAAAATCTGATCGAGGACGGGTTCGAAGTTGTATACCAACCCATCTATTCCGTCAAGGAGCAGCGTTTTACCACAGCCGAAGCACTTCTTCGGCTGCGGGATGATGAGTTGGGCAACATCCCGCCGTCGGAGTTCATCCCGCTTGCGGAAGAGACCGGGCTGATCATTGATATCGGATATCTGGTTCTTGACCGGGTTTGCCGGTTCATTCACGTAATGGATGCGTTGGAACTGGATTTCGAAGGGATTTCTGTGAATCTTTCGGCTCTTCAGATCACGTCGGAAGGGCTGGTCAACCAGCTGTCGGCCATTCTGGAACAGCATCGTGTCCATCCTTCGCAACTGCGTCTGGAAATCACCGAAAGTGTATTTGTGGAACAGTCTGCCCTTGTCGAGAATGTCATGTGCACCTTGTACGGGCTCGGGTATCATTTTTATCTGGATGATTTTGGGACGGGCTATTCAAACATCACCACCGTGATCGGCTTGCCTTTCCAATATGTCAAGATCGACAAAAGCATACTGTATCAGGCCGATTCCAATGCCAAAGGCCGAAGCTTGCTGAATGGACTCACCCACATGTTTACGGAAGTCGGGATGAAGGTTGTTGTGGAAGGCATAGAAACAGCGGAACAGCGTTCTTTGTCCGAATTGGCGGGGACCGAAGGCTTGCAGGGATTTCTTTTTTCCGAACCGGTTGTAATGGAAGAGGTAATGCGTCAATTTCCGGCGCGCAGATACAAAATCGGCGGACATGCCCTTGCGATGCGCATTGAAAGCCGGTCGGATCTTTGATAGAGTGAGTACAACCGCTGGAGACGGCAGGATCGTCCGGATTAAGCAAGGGTCGCGATTCAGTGCGAAGCGGAATGCATGCAGCCATGCGCATGCCCGATTTGTCAGACTGGAACGGCGGGACAGCAAAGCGAAAGACGAGAGGTGGCCGGGATGGTATTTGTACTGAAGCCCCATGCAACCCAGGAACAGATCGGTCAATTCATCGCAAAACTTGAGACGGAAGGGTATTCCACCTTCATCAGCACAGGAACGGAACACACGGTCGTCTGCCTGATCGGCAATACTGCGAAGATAGATGTGGACGCCGTCGTGGAGACGCATGAGATCGTTGAGTATGGAAAACGGATCACCGAGCCATACAAGGCGGTCAATCGTACCGTCCATCCGGATGACACCATGATACGGATAGGGAATGTCACGATCGGACAAGGATTTTTTCAGGTCATTTCCGGACCTTGTTCCGTTGAAAGTGAAACGCAGGTCATGGAGGTCGCCCTGTCCGTCAAGGCCAGCGGTGCCTCCATATTACGTGGCGGGGCTTTCAAACCGCGGACCTCGCCGTATGCTTTCCGCGGACTGAAGGAATCAGGCATCGACTTTCTGGTCGAGGCACGGAAGGCGACCGGCCTGCCCATCATTTCGGAGATCATGAACCATACGCAGTTGCCGTTGTTCGAGGATGTCGACATCATCCAGATCGGCGCGCGGAACATGCAGAATTTCGACCTTCTGCGAGAAGTGGGGCGGTGCAGCAAGCCGGTGCTGCTCAAGCGCGGGCTTTGCAACACCATCGAGGAATTCCTGCTGAGCGCGGAACACATCATGGCGGAAGGAAACACACAGGTTATTCTGTGCGAGCGCGGAATCCGGACCTTTGAAACCATGACGCGCAATACATTGGACCTGTCGGCGATCCCGCTGCTCAAACAGAAATCCCATCTACCCGTCATCGTCGATCCAAGCCATGCCGCCGGCATCCGGAGCCTGGTCGCACCGTTGTCGCGTGCTGCGGTTGCGGTCGGCGCCGACGGTCTCATGATTGAGACGCACAACAATCCGGCGGAGGCACTGTGTGACGGCGCCCAATCACTGGATCTGAAACAGTTCGCCGATTTGATGGCGGATCTGCGCCGCAGGGTGGCCTTTGAAGGGAAGATCATGGCATGAGGCACTTTTCGATGGAAACGGTCAGGGACATCCTGACGGGGAAGACCGATGCAAAAGTGCTCATGCAAACGTATCCGGAGTATCGGGATACCGTATTGAAGACGTTCGCTGGAATCCGAAAGGAAGACGGGAGCGCTGCTGTAACAGCCTTGATCGAAGCATATCGGAACAAGGCTATACAAGCCAACGAAACCATCCGGAAAAGCGGAGAGAATCCCAAAACCATCAACGCCTTCCTGCCGGATGTCATCAAGGCACGGATCGCCCTCCACCTGCTGGAGGAAGCCCATTTGGAGGCTCAGTCAGGCCGCGGTACAGGGAGTGAATCGGGCCGCAGGTCAAGCCGTGAATCCGATCGTAAACCGGGTCGCAAACCAGAGCGCAAGCAAGGAAGCAAACAAGGAAACAAACAGACCGGCCGGTTGAATGCCTGGGACGGCATGCTTCTTCAGGTTCTGCTGTTTGAGACAGCGCTTCGCCGAAAGGCTGTATCCCTCATGCAGTTTCGAATGCTTTGGCCATTCATAGTGAACAAACGGCGACTGATGCCGCTTGTGAACGGAAAAGGCATCTATTGCTTCTATTCGGATCGCCTGCTGAAGGAAGTCGTGAACCTTGTCGGGAACGAAAACTTTTTGGAGATTGGCGCAGGAGATGGGACCCTCACCCGGTTGTTGTCCGAAGCCGGGGCGACCGGGAAAGCGACGGATGACTACAGTTGGGCGCACTATATCCGATATCCCGAATTTGTGGAGCACCTTGATGCTGAGGCAGCCCTTCGAAAATACAAGCCGGGTGTGGTGATCTGTTCCTGGCCGCCTCCGGGAAATCCGTTTGAGAAGGCGATTTTCAAGACAGAGTCCGTTCACACCTATCTCGTCATCGGTTCCCGGAATCCTTTGTTTTCTGGCGCGCGGGAAGCGTATCAAAACCCGAGGGATTTCACGATGGAGGATTCCACTCGTCTGGCGTCGTGGGTACTGCCGCCATCCACGGACAATGCAGTATATGTTTTCAGGAGAAACAGCCGGTGACCGGAGGCGAGGGAAGCATGTCGGAGGACAAAGTCGCAGCACTGCAGCGGATGATTCGTGAGAGTAAAAACATAGTCTTCTTCGGCGGTGCAGGCGTGTCCACGGAAAGCGGGATACCGGATTTCCGAAGTGCGGGTGGCGTTTTCGAGCGGCTGACTGGCTTGCTGCCGGAAGAGGCGCTCAGTCGGGGATTCTTCGATGCGCATCCGGAAGAATTCTTTGCTTTTTACCGTCAGACCCTTTTGCATCCGGATGCAAAGCCGAATCCGGCACACTGCAAATTGGCCGAGCTTGAACAGGCGGGGAAGGTGAAGGTGGTTGTCACACAGAACATCGATGGCCTTCATCAGAAAGCCGGAAGTCGTACGGTTCTTGAACTGCACGGCTCCGTCGAACGGAATTTCTGCATGAGCTGCGGACGGAACTATCCGATGTCCTGCGTGCTGGAATCCGACGATATCCCGCACTGCGCCTGCGGCGGAATCGTACGGCCTGATGTCGTGCTATATGGTGAACCACTTGATCGAAGGATTGTTATGGAAGCATACCGATGCATGGAAGCGGCGGATCTGCTGATTGCCGCAGGGTCCTCCCTGGTTGTCCATCCGGCGGCAGGACTGGTGCGGGACTTCAGAGGGCGCCATCTCGTGTTGATCAACCGTTCCGAGACTCCCTACGACAGCAGGGCCGATTTGTTGATTCGCGGAAGTGTGGCGGAAGTTCTCGGCCGGATTGTCTGAAGGCCGATCGGTCATGGGTTTCCGGTTGCCTTCATTTGTGTCGCCGCCTTCAGCATCTGCGCTGCGAGGGGCGCGGCTGCTTTCCCGCCTGAACCTGCCTCTTCCACCACGACCGAAATGGCATACGGACATTCGTCCTCCTGAATGTATCCCACATAGAGTGCGTTGTTTTTCTTGGATTCCACCTGGACGGTTCCTGTTTTCCCGGCGACCGAGAAGCCCTTCACCGCGGCAGGGGATCCGGTGCCATGAAGGGTTGCATCCAGCATGAGCGCCTCCAGTTTCGCGGCGGAAGCCTTGTCCATGACCGTCCTCAGGGTTTTCGGCTCCAGCTGCTGGTAAAGGGTTCCCACCGGATCCGTCAGATGATCGATGATACGGGGTTGCACCATTTTTCCGTCATTTCCGACGACGCCGGCCATGAGCGCCATTTGGAGCGGAGAGATCCGAAGGGTGCTGAATTCGTTCGGTTGCCCGATGGCAAGCCAGGAAAGGGTGCCAGGATCCTGATCGGCTGTCTTGATCTGACTGGTCCGCACCTCCAGCCGATCCACGGATAAGGAATCCCCGATCCCGAAGTCCTGCGCTTCTTTCAGGAGTTTGTCCTTGCCGGTTTCAACGCCCACATGGCCGAAAAACACATTGCAGGATCTGGAGAAGGCTTCCCCCAGATCCACCACACCATGGCCCTTCGATGTTTCGTCAGCGCCGCTTTCCACAACAGTTGATTTCCCGCCGCAATCCACGGTCAGCGTTTCGTCAAACGCGGGCGAGGACATCCAGGCCGCGGCCGTGACGAGTTTGAAGGTGGAGCCGGGAGCATAGGATCCCAGAAAAGCCCGATCAAACAGGGCCGTATCGGGAATATCCTTCCAGAGGATGACGGAATCCGGAGATGTGCTGGGGGAGCTCACGGACGCGAGGATTGCTCCTGTCTTGTAGTTGAGCAGCACGATGGCGCCCTTCCTGCCTTTCAGCAGCTGATAGGCTTTTTTCGACAGGCCCGGATCGAGGGTGAGGGTAGCATTGTCCCCCTCCAGGCCATGTCCGGAGAAATCAAGAAACAGCTGATGCAGCAGATTGCGGTCCGTACCGAGCAGTTGCCCCTGATAAACGGCTTCCACTGTGTTTCCGACATGATGGGTATAATCCCCGACAATGTGCAGGGCAGCTTTTGCGAGGGTCCCATCCTTGCTGTACGTGCGTTTCCCATTTTTGCTCTGCGCAAGAATGCTGCCGTCCCTGGCAAAAATCGTTCCGGCATTCGCGTATCTGGCCTTCAGGCCGGCCCGGTTCTCTCCTGCAGCCGCAGCGAATTGGTTCTTGCTGCGGTTTTGCTGGATGACAAGGCCGGCCAGCAAGGCGGAGGAGAGCAGGAGAAAGAGCACCAGTACGATTTTGATGTTGCGGATGAGCATTTTCATCGGTTCAATCCCCCTTGCGCCGGTTTCATCCCAAATTCATGACTGGCTTACTCCAGCTTGGTTCGACGCGCGGACAATCCGATCAGAATCCCGAACAACATCATTTTGGCCAGAATCGAACTACCGCCCCGCGCGATGAGCGGAAGCGTCGCCCCGGTCAGGGGGATGAGGCCGGTCACGCCTGCGATGACCACGGATGCCTCCATGAAGAAAAGGGTTCCGATGCCAAGCGCAAGACCGGAGGTGAAGCCATCCTGTCCGATGAGTGAGATGCGGGCGGAACGAAGCCAGAGGACGATGTAGGCAAGTATGATGCAGAGCCCGGTCAGCAACCCCAGTTCCTCACAGACAATGGAGAACACCATGTCAGAGGAGGCCAGCGGGATCCCGCCGGGACTTCCGTTGCCAAGTCCGCGACCGAACAGGCCGCCACGGGTGATGGCCTGGAGGCTGTAGACAATCTGTCGGTTTCCGTCGTTCACTTCCGTCCATAGGGAGGTCCAACCCGCCAGGCGGCGCTGCACGTGCGGAAAAAGGGCATAGGCGGCGACAGCCAGGCCGGAGCCGGAGCCGAGGATGGCCAGCGTGGTTCCGTATTCCGAAGTCATGACCACAAAAACAAGCAGGGTTGTCGGCAGCAGAATCAGTGCGGAGCCCAGATCCGGCAGGAGCATGATCAGGAAAAGGACAAATGCGGCCCATAACGCAAATAGCATCTGTTGGCCGCGTGTCGGGCGATTTTTGAAGAACCAGGCCAGGACGAAAAGATATGTGATTTTGGAAAACTCGGTCAATTGTACCGAGAAGCCGCCAACCAGAATCCAGAGCGTGGCGCCGTGGGATTCCGAGCCTCGGCCCAGGGCAAGGGTCAGCAGCAGGAGGAGCGGCGTGGCGATGGCGCAGAGGATGCCGGCTGATTCGGGAAGACGTGTTCGGGCGACAAGGACAGCGAGAGGCGGGACGAGGAGCATTCCGAGCAGAACGGAGATGGCCTGGGGGCGAAGGGATCCCAGAACGGCGCTGGCCGCAGCGGATGCCGCAGCGCCGGTTGCGTCCGGATCCAGTCCCTCCATGGACAGCCGTGCCTGAAAAAGGATCCCCAGGGAAGCGAGCAGCATCAGGCACAGGAGCAGCACCCGATCCGTCTGTTTGAGGAGGAGCGGCAACAGCCAGAAGAACAGATCCATCAGCAGAAGAATGCCAAGACAGAAACCACCCAGAACCACCTGGAGATCGGGCATACTGGCGGGTGGGAGGAACACCAGCACATAACTTCCACCGAGCAGCAACACGTTCAGCAGCAGCCATGCGACATAAATCCTGCCATCGGAGCGTTCTTTGGGATAAACAGGCGTCGATTGGGCATTCAGGTGTTCGAGATCAACCGGATCCGCGTCCTGCTTCCGGTTGAGAAAGGCAAGTGCCTGATTCCCGATGGTGATTTGGTCCAGATTCTTCAGAACGACGGGTGCATGGATGCGGACTTCGTTCACCAGGACTTCCTGTTTGGATCCGGCTGGACGAACGTACCATTTTCCGTCATACAGATAGACAATCGCATGCCGTTTGTCCGTGCCGGGTTCCGTCAACCTCACATC
Organism: uncultured Clostridia bacterium; assembly: GCA_942493335.1. GTDB lineage: Bacteria > Bacillota > Clostridia > DSM-8532 > DSM-8532 > JAEWSN01. Next base: position 33,863 of record OW818693.1, read on the forward strand.
ACAGGATGCGGCCCTGCCCAAAACCGTTGTATGCCAGAGCTGGAGCACCCGCAATTGCCCGCCGTCACGCCCGGGAATCGCTGTTCCGGAAGTGCCGGTGTTTTTCTGCATCATGAGGCTGTAACCGGGAACCGGCAAGATCCGGTGATGCATGTCCCAACGGAGTTCGCTGACGGCGTGACGTACCAGCAGCCAGACGGCCGCTGCGATCAAAAGGACGAAGGCATATCGAAGCAGGTAGGATACTTCCTGAATGGTCATGGCGCACCTGTGTTTCTTGTTCGATTCCAAACATGATACGCACGCGAGGCTTCCTCTGTTTCAGGAAGCTCCGGTGCTTTTCAAGCCTACCATATTTTCCGTGGCCGCTGCAAAAACAAAATAACCATGAAAACATGACGGGAAGAGGCCGTTTCCATATGGACACCCACTTCCCGTTTTTGTATGATGGATGCAGGAACGCGTCACCAATCGGTATGGCTGCGGCTGCTGAATATGGGAAGGGTGGATGCTTCCGGTCATGGTTCATCATTCTTTCAGGAACGACTGGGAATGGCAGACAATGCCTGGAGCGATACAACCGTGGAGGTGGTTTCATGAATCCGCTGCTGAAGGGCCTTGAACATCTTGGACATGCTGCTGTCCGCATGGCGGGTGAAAGGACGATCTACGTCGACCCTTTCCAGATTGAACGGAATTATCTTGATGCAGATGTCATTTTCATCACGCACAGCCATCATGACCATTTCTCCCCGGAGGATATCCGGCGGGTGAAAAAGGCGGAAACCGTGCTGGTCCTCCCGTCGGATTGTGAATTCCTTGCGGCGGAACTCGGCTGGCACAACACCATGACGGCGACAGTCGGCATGACGGAAGTCGCGGCCGGCGTCAGCTTCACTGCCGTGCCGGCCTATAACGTCGGGAAATCATTCCACGCAAAGAATCGTTGCTGGCTTGGCTATATCATTTTGTTCAATGGAAACCGGATTTATGTTGCAGGAGATACCGACGTGATTCCTGAAATGGCGCAGCATGCCTGCGATGTGGCTTTCCTGCCGGTTGGAGGCACGTACACCATGACCGCGGTGGAAGCGGTGGAAGCGGTTCGTCTCATCAAGCCGAAGGTTGCCGTGCCCACCCATTACGGTGCGGTCATCGGAAGTCAGCTGGATGCCCAAACTTTCCTGTCCCATTTGCCTGCGGGGGTCGAGGGTGCACTGCTGCATCCGTGAGGGTTACACAGTGCCTTTCCATTGTCGCCGTGCATTTCCTCAGCCTTGAGGGTGTGGTTGATCACGCATTCGGGTCGCTTCGTCCACCCGTTCCGATTGAGCGGGATTTGCACGGATTATCGCCAGATGAACCAGATCATCGCATACCCGACCGTCACGGCGGCCAAAGTAAATGGGATTCCGATCTTCATGAATGTCAGCGTTTTCACCTCATAACCTTCCTTGCGCAGAATGCCCAATGCGGCAATGTTTGCGGAAGCTCCGATGGGGGTCATGTTTCCGCCGAGCGTTGCGCCGGACAACAGGCCGAAATACAGGATGGTCGGATCGATGCCCATCATGGTGGCAATTCCGGACATGACTGGCAGCATGGTGGCCACATAGGGAATGTTGTCGATGAAGGCGGAGAAGAAGACCGAGGCCCACGTGACCAGCGTGAAGATGACGAACAGGTTGTTGTTGCCGATCCCGACGAACAGCTTGGCGATGTCCGCCACCACCCCGGCTTCCGTTATGCCGCCAATGACGATGAACAGGCCAGCCAGAAGCAGGATGGTGAAATAGTCGATGTCCTTGATGGCCTTGAGCGTGAGGACATGATCCTTTTTGATGAAATACTGCCGGATCAGGCCGACAACAAAGAGACCTGTACAGATGAGTCCGTTCGTGACGGCGATCTTCCCGGGAATGAAGGATGCCAGAATCAAGCACACCACCATGCCGACGAGCAGCCAGGTGGGGAAGAAGTCCTTGACCACGGCGTCGTTGACCGGGTTGATTTTCTGATTCTGTTTACGGAATATCAGCAGCAGGACGAGGGTGGCGGCAATGGCGCCGGCCTGCACCACCCAGAACATGCCGGGTTTTCCGCGAAAAACGAAGAAGTCAAGGAAGTCGAGATGCGCATATCCGCCCAGCAGGATGGAGGTGGTGTCTCCGACAAGGGTTGCCGCGCCTTGCAGGTTCGAGGCGACGGCAATGGCAATGATGCTCGGGACCGGGGAGATCTTCAGCTTCTTCGCGATGGTGAGGGCGACCGGGGCCACCATCAGAACGGTTGCGACGTTGTCCACAAAAGCTGAGATGATGCCGGCAAAGAGGGAAAGCGATATGATGGCCCATTTCACATCGGGCATCTTGTCGATGATCTTGTCCGCCAGAAGTTCAGGCATTCTCGAGTCGATGAAAAGCGACACGACCCCCATGCTGCCCGCGATCATCAGAATCACGTTCCAATCCACGGCACCGAAGACTTTACCGATTGGCAGAATGCCGAGGATGACAAAGAGTGCGGCGGATCCCAATGCGAGATAAGCGCGTATTTTCGGGAAGAGGAGCAGGGAGGCGTAAGTCAGGATGAACAACACGATGGCGAGTGTCTTCATGCAAATCTCCTTGGTACAGGGATCTTCGCGTATGCGACCCTGCAGCAGCCGGATGGCTTTCCATGATTCTATCAAAACGGAACGAATCCCTCAATGGCCGAAAAGTGACATCATCACCTGATGGCCGATGCCGGGTCATGCCGTGTGCGGATCCCTGTTCGAAGGGTGGTGCTTCGGATCGGAAGATGGTAGCCATGGCACCTTATTTGTGTATACAAAATACATTAACATGATGATGGAACGATGATCAAATGATTGATAAAGCAATGTTCAGATTGTTATTTCTGATGTGTCTACATGAATGATTTGAAAGGACGTGCGGAATGAAAAACGGGAAAGCGGTTTTCGCGGAAGGCAAATGGAACAGGGAGATCGATGTGCGGGATTTCATCCAACGCAACTATATACCTTATGCCGGAGATACTTCTTTCCTCACCGAACCGTCGGCCCGGACGCTTGCGCTGTGGGACAAGACCGCAGCCCTGCTTTTACAGGAAAGGGATGCCGGCGGTGTTCTGGACATCGATCCGGCGACGATCTCGACGATAACGGCCCACAGTCCCGGTTTCATCGACAAGGAACTTGAGACCATCGTCGGGCTGCAGACGGATGCCCCGCTGCGGCGTGCCATTCTGCCGTTCGGCGGCATCCGGATGGTGGAGACCTCCTTGAAGGCATACGGACGCGACATGGATCCGGTGGTCGACACCGTGTTCAAATACAGAAAGACCCACAATGACGGGGTGTTCGACGCTTATACGGATGAAATGAAGAAGGCGCGCCATACCGGCATCATAACGGGCCTGCCGGACGCATACGGCCGTGGCCGCATCATTGGCGATTACAGGCGCGTGGCCTTGTATGGCGTGGATCGTCTCATTTCGGAAAAGAAGGATGCCAAGGCGAACTTTGTTTTCGATATCATGGATTCCGGTGTCATACGCCAAAGAGAGGAAATGAGCGAACAGATCCGTGCCCTGTCCGAATTGAAACAGATGGCGGCTTCCTATGGATTTGACATCGGACGGCCCGCCGAAACAACCGGAGAGGCCATCCAGTGGCTCTACTTCGGGTATCTGGCTGCCATCAAGGAACAGAACGGTGCGGCCATGAGTCTTGGGCGCATCTCCACCTTCCTCGACATTTATGCCTGTCGGGACCTTCGCGATGGAATCCTGACAGAGGACGGTGTTCAGGAACTCGTGGATCATTTTGTCATGAAGCTCAGGCTGGTCCGGTTTCTCCGTACGCCCTCCTATGACGAACTGTTTTCCGGGGATCCCACCTGGGTGACGGAGGCGCTGGGCGGCGTGGGGGTCGATGGGCGGCACATGGTCACGAAGATGACCTATCGGTTCCTTCACACCCTCACAAACCTGGGCCCGGCACCGGAGCCGAACATGACCATTCTGTGGTCAGCCCGCCTTCCGGAGCCCTTCAAGGAATATGTATCACGGCTTTCCATCGAAACCTCCTCCATCCAGTACGAGAACGATGATCTGATGCGCGGGAAGTTCGGAGACGATTACGGCATCGCATGCTGTGTGTCCGCGATGCGCATCGGCAAGCAGATGCAGTTCTTCGGAGCGCGTGCGAATCTGGCGAAGGCCTTGCTTTACGCCATCAATGGAGGCAAGGATGAAATCCATGGAGAACAGGTCGCTCCGGCCTCGGTCCCTGTTGCCGGAGATTTTCTCGATTACGGGGAGGTGTGGGAAAAGTTCGACCTGACGCTGGATTGGCTTTCGAAGCTGTACATCAACACATTGAACATCATCCACTACATGCATGACAAGTATTCCTACGAGCGCATCCAGATGGCGCTGCATGACGAGGAGATTCTGAGGACTTCCGCCTGCGGCATTGCCGGATTGTCCGTTGTCGTGGATTCCCTGTCCGCCATCAGATATGCGAAAGTCCGTGCGATTCGGGACGCATCCGGTCTTGTGGTTGATTATGAAGTGACAGGGGATTTTCCCCAATACGGAAACAACGATCCGGCAGTCGACGACATCGCCGTCGAGGTGGTATCCGCCTTCATGAAAAAGCTGCGCAGACATCGCACATACCGGAACAGCAAGCCGACGCTTTCCGTCCTGACCATCACCTCCAATGTGGTGTACGGCAAGAAAACCGGAAACACACCGGATGGGCGGAAGCTCGGGGAACCCTTTGCGCCAGGCGCAAATCCAATGCACAAACGCGATTCGAAGGGTTGCGTCGCTTCCATGGCCTCCGTGGCGAAACTTCCCTATGACGATAGTGAGGATGGCATTTCCTACACCTTTTCCATTGTGCCGGGTGCACTTGGCAAAACCGAAGCGGAAAAAAATCAGAATCTGGTTTCTGTTCTGGATGGTTTTTTCCGGGAGGGCGGACACCATATCAATGTGAATGTCCTGAAGAAGGAAATGCTGATGGATGCCATGGAGCACCCGGAATTGTACCCTCAGCTGACCATTCGCGTTTCCGGCTATGCCGTGAACTTTGTGCGGTTGTCCCGCGAACAGCAGATGGACGTCATCAACAGGACTTTCCATGAAAGATTCTGAAGTGGGTGAGTCCCGAAAGAAACCATCCATTTCTGGTGATGGCGTCAAACGCGCGGTTGCCGGCATGACACTGAATCATCCTGCGATTTGTCTTTGATGGATCAGTCTGAAAGGGGGAGACGAATGAACGGATTCATACATTCCGTCGAAACCTGCGGAACCGTGGACGGTCCCGGCCTGCGCTATGTGGTCTTTTTCCAGGGCTGCCCGCTCCGCTGCGCCTTCTGCCATAACCCGGATTCCTGGGAATTCGGCCGGAATACGGAGCTCACGGCGGAAAAACTCACATCGGACATCCTCCGCTATCGGAGTTTCATCCGTTCCGGCGGCGTGACGCTCTCCGGCGGAGAGCCGCTGGCGCAACCGGAATTCGCGCTTGAAGTCCTGAAACGCCTGAAAGAGGAAGGCATTCACACCGCAATCGACACATCCGGCGCCGTCCCCCTTGCTGCCTGCAGCGAAACTGTCCTGGCTGCGGACCTGATTCTGTTGGACATCAAGCACATCCGGGCGGATGTGTGCCATACACTGACAGGTCAGGACAACCGGAATGCCCTTGCGATGCTGGACTTCTGCGAACAGCACCGGAAATCCGTATGGATCCGGCATGTCGTCGTGCCCGGTCGGACGGATGACTTGAACGATCTTGAGGCGCTTGCGCAATATCTGGCATCTTTCACGGTCATCCAGCGGATTGAACTCCTCCCGTTCCACAAAATGGGAGAAAACAAGTGGAAACAGCTTCGACTTGAATATCAGCTCGAGCATACGCCTGAACCTGATCCTGAAAGGATGCGCCTGATTCGTGAGCTCTTCGCCCGCCATGGACTCAACGCGGCATGACTGCATTGACAGCCCTATCAACGGATGATACGCTCACATTCAATACAAGAGGGTCTGTGGATTTGTTCCGCTGAAGGGGGAGCAAATCCGGCTTCGGCGGATATGCCGGGCCGATCGGGCCGGGGAAGAGGGCTGGTGCCGGTCAAAAGGGATACGACGAAATTCGACATGGAACGCAAACCGATCCGGCAACGACATATCCTGCGGCCACTCACCTGGCTGATGAGCTTTCCGGACGTCTGGAAGCATCGGCTGAAAATCACCCGTACGGGTATGGAAGGCTTGAAGCCGCCATTTCTCCTGCTCTGTACCCATCAGGCTTTCATGGACTTCAAGGTGACGACGGCGGCACTCTTTCCCTACCGGACCAACTACGTCGTGGCCATCGATGGCTTTATCGGTCGCGAATGGCTGATGCGGCAGGTTGGCTGCATCTGCAAGCGCAAATTCACGAACGACATCCAACTGATCCGTCATATCAAACGGGTTCTGCGTGAAAACAGGGATATTCTCGCGTTGTATCCGGAAGCCCGGTATTCCCTTTCCGGAACAAGTTCCGAATTGCCGGAATCCCTCGGGAAACTGATTCGGATGATGGACGTTCCTGTCGTACTCTTGAAAATGCACGGGCACTACCTGAACTCCCCCTGCTGGAATCTGAAGGAGCGGGGAAGCAGGATTGAGGCGGAGATCAGCCGGCTCATCGACGGGGATGCGTTGGAATCGCTGACGGTCGGGGAGATCAACCGGATCTTGGCGGATGCATTCAAATATGACGAGTATGCCTGGCAGAAGGAGAACCGGATTCGAATCGCCTATCCCGAACGCGCGAAAGGGCTTCACAACATCCTGTACCAATGTCCGCACTGTCTGGCCGAATTCCGGATGGACTCTGCAGGACACCGCATCTGGTGCGATGCTTGCGGTAAAGCGTGGACCATGACGGAATACGGCGAGTTGGAGGCGGAATCGGGCGAGACGGAATTTTCCCATATCCCGGACTGGTATGAATTCGAACGTATGAAGGTACGGGCGCAAATCCAATCGGGTGAATATTCGTTCACCGACGAAGTTGCAGTCGATTCACTGCCGAATTCAAAAGGCTACACCCGGCTTGGTTTGGCTCATCTGACGCATGACCGGTCCGGCTTCCGGCTGGAAGGAACCCTGCAGGGCAAGCCGTTCCTGCTGGAAAAGGAACCCAGAAGCATGTATGCCTGCCACATTGAGTATGATTATTTCGGGAAGGGAGACTGTCTCGATCTCTCGACGCTGGAGGATACCTATTACCTGTTTCCCCGGACAGCCAGAACCGTCGTTACAAAGATTGCCTTTGCGACAGAGGAACTGTACAAGCTTTCGAAATAACCACAAAACACGATCATACCAAAATATCCAGCAGACTTCTCACATCGTCGCGAAGCTTCGCGAGTTCGGTCGGCCGTATGGCAAGGTTGCAGGCCATGCCGGGGACGAAGGCCAACGCATCCCTGCGCATGGCCATTCCTTTTGGGGTGAGGCCGATTCTGACGCTGCGTTCGTCGACATCGGAACGGGTGCGTGTGACAATCCCCTTGTCCTCCATTTTCTTCAGCAATGGGGTGAGGGTGCCGCTATCCAGCATCAGTCGTGCCCCAAGCTCCTTCACCGGCGCCTCCTGTCGTTCCCACAGAACCAACAGTGTCAGATACTGGGTGTAGGTGATGTCAAGGCGCGTCAGCAGTGGGGCATACAATGCCGTGATTTTTCTGGATGCCGCATACAGGCTGAAACACAGTTGATTGTCCAGTTTCAGGATTTCGTCCATTCCGGCTGTCCCATCGGGATGGTTTTTCATGGGCAACTCCTTATGGTTCGCTTCATTCAGGTGGGCATCTGGTCTTTTTCCGCTTCCATCCATTTTTCCATGAGGTCGCGGTTTCTGGCCAATGCGCATCCACCTTTCGATTCCTGCAGTTCATGGTGATGATTCCGTACGACACGGAGCAGGGGTGAACGCAAGGCCGCTTCAAGTCCTGCGGCTCGGACATTCGTATCCGATACGCTTGTGAACGGGCAAGGTGTGAGACTGCCGTCCGCACTGACGTGCAGGAAGCCTCGTCCGGCCGCAAGACAACCGCCATATTCGGATTCGTCGCCCGGGAAGGCCACCACAAGCGCGCGGTGTTTCTTCTGAAGGAGTCCGGCGCGTTCGGCGAGAAATGCCTTCTGGACCGGATCCAGAGAAAGCGCTTCATCCGTGTCGCCCTGCGGCACGTATTCCACATGAAAAAGAACGTCGACGCCCTTCTCCACAAGCTCCGACACAAAGGCGTCGGATGAAGCCAGTGCAAGGTTTTCCGTCGTGACCGTCACTGAAGCGCCAAGCAGGACTTGTGCGGCTTTGAGGGCGCGCATGGCTTCCTCCACGGATGCATGTGTTCCCGCGCCTCGTCGCTCGTCCGTTTCCATCGCGTCCCCTTCCAGGCTGATGACGGGAATAATGTTCGGGTTGGCCCGGAAGAAGGCGATGGCACGGCTGTCAAGCAGGGTTCCGTTGGTGAAGACGACAAACAGGGTGTCGGGTCGGGAAGCGGCCACATCCAGCAGATCCTGGCGCATCAGCGGCTCCCCGCCCGCCAGAAGGATGGTGGAGATCCCCAGTCCCTCCGCATCCTCCAGCAACTGCGCCATGTCGGAAGGCGTCATCTCTTCGGTTCCATCTCCATGTGTCGCATGGGCATAACAACCGGTACAATGAAGGTTGCATTGGCGCGTAAGGCTGATGATGGCAAGCGGAGGAACCACAAGCCCCTCCGTTTCCCGCCTGGTACGGGTGCGCTCGCGGGTGTTCAGGTTTCTGACGATCCGCGCAAGGCTCGCAGCGGATCGCGGTTTTGACAATGCGAGCCGTGCGCCGACAGACACAGCCTCCTCCAAATTCAGCGAAAACCGGTGACGGGGTGAGACATCGATGGTATTCATGCTGCAAGTCCCTTCTCTCATATGAAAATGTCGGATTCTCCGACGGATGATGTATATACGCATGAATACGGAGATCGTCTCATGAACCTTTTTCAACAGGGGATTCAGGTGGATTTTTCCAGGAGCTTTACCAGGGCGGGGGAAATACGGGATGGCTTTGTGGTGGGCGCGTAACGTGCGACGACCTTTCCTTGCGAATCCACCAGAAATTTCGTGAAGTTCCACTTGATCGCGTCCCCGCCGAGGCCTGCTTTTTGCTGACGGAGATACTGGTAAAGGGGATGGGCGGTTTCTCCGTTGACATCCAGCTTGCCAAAAACCGGGAAGGTCAGGCCGAAGTTGATCTGGCAGAAATGCTGGATTTCTTCGTTGGTGCCCGGTTCCTGGTTCGCAAACTGGTCGCAGGGGAAAGCAAGCACTTCAAATCCTTTGTCCTTCCATTTTTCATACAGATCCTGCAGTTCGTCGTACTGGGGCGTGAGTCCGCATTTGCTGGCTGTATTCACAATCAGCAGGGTTTTTCCCTGATAGGCGGCGAGTGAGGTTTCATTCCCTTTTGCATCTGCAACCGTGAAATCATAAATGGACATGTGCTACCTCCGCTTGATGTCTGGATATATTTAATACAAATCAATTGTATACAATGCAAACAAGAAAGTCAAGGCCGCAATGAAAAATGTATGCGAAGATTTGCGGAATGGACCCGTCAATGGATTGTAGGGACCTTCAATGGCCGAATGCCGCAAGGACTTCCTCCTGTGCGGAGTGCGCGGCTTTTCTGTGGATGATTTGCTTTACAGGAAAGGATTGTGGGAATACCATAGAATAGAATCCCCAAGCAACAGCGGAGGACGGACAATGGAACGCATGAATCTCACCATGTTGACTGATTTTTACGAATTGACCATGGCGAATGGGTATCTTGCCCAGGGTCTTCAAGACAGAGTCGCTGTATTCGACATGTTTTTCAGGCGGATCCCGGATGGCGGCGGGTATGCCATTACGGCTGGACTGGCGCAGCTGATCGAATATCTCGAGGCGCTGCATTTCGACGAGGACGATCTGAGCTACTTGCGTAGCAAGAAGCTCTTCAACGAGACCTTTCTCGAATATCTGCGGAACTTCCGGTTCCATTGCGACGTGTGGGCTGTTCCGGAAGGTACGCCCGTATTTCCGAACGAACCCATCGTCATGGTGCGCGGACCGGTGATCGAAGCGCAGTTCATCGAAACGATGGTCCTTCTTTCCATCAACCATCAGAGCCTGATCGCCACAAAGGCGAACCGGATTGTACGGGCCGCGGAAGGGCGTTCCGTGATGGAATTCGGTTCCCGCCGCGCACAGGGTGGAGACGGGGCCATCCTCGGCGCGCGCGCCGCCTACATCGGCGGTTGTGTCGGCACCGCCTGCACGCTGGCGGAACGCGACTTCGGCATTCCGGCCATCGGGACCATGGCACACAGCTGGGTACAGATGTTCCCTGACGAACTGGAGGCGTTCCGGGCGTATGCCCGCATTTATCCAGACAATTGCACGCTGCTTGTCGATACCTACAATGTGCTGAAATCCGGCGTACCCAATGCCATCCGTGCTTTCAGGGAGGAAGTGGAACCCCTCGGATTCCGGCCGAAAGGCATCCGGATCGACAGCGGCGACATTGCCTGGCTTTCGAAGGAAGCCCGCAGGATGCTGGATGAAGCCGGGTATCCGGATTGTCTGATCGTCGCATCCAATTCGCTCGACGAGTTCATCATCCGGGATCTGCTGGATCAGGGCGCCCGCGTGGACTTGTTCGGTGTGGGGGAGCGGCTCATCACATCGCGTTCGGAGCCGGTGTTCGGTGGGGTTTACAAGCTGGCCGCCGTCGAGGAGAATGGTGTGATGATCCCGAAAATCAAGCTGAGCGAGAATGTCGGTAAAATTACAAACCCCGGATTCAAGCAGGTTTGGCGGCTGTACGACAAGGAGACCGGAAAAGCCCTTGCCGATGTCGTGACGAAGTTCGAGGAAGTGATTTCCGAGGAGGCTCCGTATGAGCTGTTCGATCCGGAGTACACCTGGAAACGGAAGACAGTGACGAACTTCACGGCGAGGAGGCTTCTGGCGCCCATCTTCGAAAAGGGAAAGCGTGTGTATCAGTGCAGGCCGCTGGCGGAAGTCAGGCAGTATTGCAGCGAACAGGTCGCCATGCTTTGGGATGCCGTCAAACGCTTCGAGAATCCACACAAGTACTATGTGGATCTTTCCACGGAAGTATGGGAGACCAAGGACAAGCTGTTGAAAGAGCATGCTTGACTGCCTCTTGCCTGGATATGAAAAACGGTGTGGGAACTGATTTTGGTTCCCACACCGTTTTTGTTTTCTGTCTTTCGCAGGCCTTTCGGGAATCACCCGCTTTGTCAGGGCAGCCTGTCTGTGAGGAACGACATGTCGTAGGCGCAATCAAAGGTCTTTCCGGCATCCAGCCAGACAAGGCCTTCCTTCTTTTCGAAAGACGGCTCATCGCCATGTGTGGAATCCACCCCGAACCAGGGTTCGATGCAGACATAAGGGCCATCGTTCGCAGCCGACCAGATGCCCAGATCCGGGAAGCCTGCCAGACCGACGCGGATGACATGGGCATTGCGGGTGTTGCGGATATCCAGCCACCGGGAGCGTACCCCCTTGAGGATGGCTGCGCCATTTTTGAAAAGGGCATGTTCAAGCGGTTTCGTGCCGGCGTTTTCCAGAAACGGCACGACTTCGCCTGTCAGAAGGCCGTCTGTCTTGACGCGGCTTGTCAGGGTTTCCTTCTGTTCGAATTCCAAACGGTAGTCCGACATCCTCTCCCCGGGCAGCAGCGGGCAATTGAAACCGGGATGCGCGCCAAGGGAGAAGGGCATCACGTCATTGTCTCCGTTCACGACACGCATGCCGTGCCGGAGCGTTGTGCCCTGCAACTCGTAAGTCACGTAAAGGTCGAACCGGAAGGGATATTGGGCCAGGGTTTTTTCATTTTGGGTCAAGTGAAGCTCAATTCGGCTTTCGGTCTGTTCCGAAACCACGAACTCGGAATTCCGTGCGAAACCGTGTGAATTCATCCTGTAGGGCTTGCCCCCAAGCGTATATCCACCGTCCACAAGGCCGCCGATGATGGGGAAGAGAATGTAGGACTGGCCCGTCCACCATTTTGGATCCCCTTGCCACAGATATTCCAGATCCTCATGGTTGGAACGGATGCTGGTCAGTTCCGCGCCAAGGGATTTGATGCGTACGGTCAGGTCGGCGTTGGCGATCTGGTGAATCATTGGATGCCCCCTTTTGCCTGTTTGCCTACATTTTGAATGATCACCGTGGAAAAATCAAGAATGGAAAAGCGCCGACCTGCAAGGAAGCAGGGGTGCACACTGCATGCAGGTTCATGGGAACGATTTCGGATCCTGCCGGGCAAGCCGGGGAAAAACGCGCAACGCATTCCGATGGAACACATCGCCATGATACCGCTCCGGAACCAGATTTCGGATAAAGGCGATGTAGGCTTCCATGGGAGCGAGCGGCCAATCCGATCCGAAAAGGAAGCGATCATACCGTTCCTCGAAGATCATCGGTTGCCGCCAACGCACCATTTCTTCAGGTTCCGTAGACTTTCTGGAAATGGTTGCAGCATCCGATACAAGCAGGCCGGAAAGGTCCGTTGCGACATTGGGGCTTTTGGAGATCAGGGCTGCGGTGTCCATCACCCAGGGTTCACCCATATGACAGATCACAAAAGTGAGATCGGGATGGGCGACGATGGCCTCGTCAAACGACAGGGGATGCGAATACTTGAGAAGGCCGCGTGCGGAATAGGTGACGCCGCCGTGGATGACGATGGGAAGCCCGAATTCTTCGGCCAGGGCATAGACCGGGTCGTATATCCCGTCGGACACATGGAACGGATAGTAGCCGGCGTATAGCTTGATGCCCACGATGCGTGGATTTTCCAGGGCGCGTCGCAGGGCGGAGATCGCATGACTTCCGCGAAGACGCAGATCGACCGGATTGATGCCCGCGCAGGCATACATCTGTTCCGGCCAGGTTTCCGCCAAATCGAGAAGCATGGGGGTTTCCGCCTGGTCATCCGGGAAGCCGCCGGCTCTTGTTTCAGACAAACCCATGCCGATCGCCGCAACGATGTGGTTGTCGCGGCAGGTCTGCTGGAAACCCGATGCTGAATAGTCGACATGCGAAATGTCTTCAGCCGTACGGATGAAACTGTTGATGTTGGAAAAATGAAGGTGCGCGTCGATGATGTCCATGTCGTTTCGTTCCTCCGGAAGGTTGGATACGGATGTTGTCTGCCTCAAATCAGGCAAACATCATGCAAACTTATTCAGGCGGCTCATCCATGCAGTCTCATTCCGGCAACTCATTCATGCGGGAGATCCATGCAGTCTCATTCCGGCAGATTCATTCTGATTTGCAGAAGATCCTTCAAATCCGCCGGGGGGATCGGCGCATCCATGCACAGGAAGAAGATCGGGTCCGTGAGGGCTTCTCCTCCGTCGGGAACCGTCACGCACAGGGTCTTCATGTAACCCGTCACTTCCACGTTTGCGATGCCCATATGGGGACCATGCCGGGTTTCGGAGGCCATTTGCAGGATGCCCGCAGACGGTTCCGATCCGAAGTACAGCCGGTCAGACGCCTCGATATCATGACGGACCCGTCCGGATCTGTATTTCCGTTCGTTGCCGGAAATATCGCTGCCTGCGAACCATGCGCCCTTGATGTCCCGGGAAGGTTTCAGGAAACACTCGCAACCCAGCGCTTCGAGGTTGAAGAAGGTCCCCGTTCTGTTCCCGACCCTTGTGACATGGGCCATGACCGGGATTCCCGGGAGAAGAAGGAAATATTGGGTGAGGATGAGGCCTTTGTATCGGGGGTGATCGGCAATGCATGTGGTCGTTGAGAGCCCGCGCCATTCATTTCCCCGATTGTCCGTGAGCCGGGCAAATGCCGCTGTTCTGCCGGTCGCATGCATCGTCGCATGCTGGAGTCCCCAGGGCTTCGTGGCAATGCCGCCCGGCCAGGAACCCCACCAGGAGCGGGGGCCAGGCGTTGGGAAGGAGGAATCCAGCCATTCCTTTCCGTCCACTTTCAAGGAGGACAGCGCATGGGAAAATGCGGGAGAGACCTCCAACTCGACGCATCCGTTGCCGACCTTGTAAATGGGAAGACCGTCCCGTTCCCCTTGGGAGGAATGGATTTCTCCAGCCTGGGGGAAGAACAGGTGCTTTTGAAACGTCGCGGACCAGTCAGGACGATCCACCGAGAGAAACAGCGTGGCGGATGAACCATCTTGCGGGACGGGTACCTGAAAGGCGATGCTCCTTGCCGGATGAGGATTGCCTGCGTCCGGTCCTTCTCCCGCGTCAACCGAACACCGGCCGGCCGGTTCGCCCGCCAGTCCGCCGAAATGGGCTTCGTAGGATCCGACCGGATCCGCATTCTTGTGTTCACGGATCACGATGTCTATGGACGGCTTCCCGATCACGAAAGGATTTCCATCATTCACTCGGATTTCCAGCGTATCCAGGATCGGAGCCGGCAATTCGTTCGGATTCTGGTCAACCTTTCGAAGAACATGCCGGCGGAATTCCCGCCAGTCGCCATACAGTCCACAGGCCAGATGGATGGCCGGCGTGTCGGCTTCCGCGCCCGCCTCCAGCAGGCCGAGGTCATGTTCGAATGCAATGCCGCCCGCGAAGGACGCCTTTGCTTCCGGATGCCAGGAAAGGCCGCGGGAAAACGTCTCGCCCTTTGTGTAGATCCAGTTTTCCGACATGCGCGAAAAGTCGAACCACTCCACGGACTGTTCGTCCGAATCCTGAATCTGGAGAAAACTTCCGTCGTAGGGAAGAACGGCCCGGCGGATGTCATGCTGGACACTGTCCTGTACGCTCAACGGCTTGACGGCCGCATGACCGGACCGGTTCACAACCTTCAGGCTTCGGCTGAGCTCCCCATTCGCACGCAGATGAACGACAGCGGCCACCTCGATGCCGGGCCAGTCCTGTGAGACAAACCAGGCGCGCTGTACGGCCACATCTCCTTGAAAAGACTGTTCCACCCGCTCGGCGCGTTGTACGGAGAATTCGTTCGACCAGGGTTTTCCCAGAGACGGGGGGCGGAACCGTGTGACGGATTCATCATGGCTGACGCCTGCCAGCACGCCAAACCCACCGTTCTTCTGGAGGTGGTAGGAATAACGGCCGTTCACGATGAACCAGTTCTCCTCATATTCGCCGCAGAAACGGCCCCGGATCCCTTTGAACAGGTGTCTCACATGCGTTGTGAAGCGGATTTCCCCCTTGGAGGCAAGGATTGCCGAACCAGTCGCTTCGACATCATAAAACCCATAGCGGTGAACCGTGTGGCGGATGGGGATCAACTTTTTTTCAAGGCCGGCGAGGGCGATTTCGATTTCATTGCGTTCGAAGTCCATGACGGGGGATTCCGGGAAAGAGAAATGGAAGACCGCAGGCTCCGGAAAATGATTTTCCACTTCAAGCCAGCAGTCACAGGCGACTCCGAGGCAGGGTTCCCCGTGGGGGACATGCAGGCTGACCTTTGCCTGCGGTTTGCTTTCCACCCCCACGCGAAAGACGGCGGTACGGCCGTTTACCGTGATTTCCGCCTGAACGGCGGGATGGGTGCGCATCCTGTCCTGCGGTTCAGGCAGGGACCCTACATGGAACATTCCCTCCAGAACCTTTTCGCCGGTCACATCGGCTTCCAGCATGCAAGCGAAATCGATGATGCCGTCGCCGGCCCCCCGGACCGATACCTGCAGCGGGGTGTCCGTCTTGTTGACGAAGCGAAAACGGGCGGGATAGCTGCAACCCGCAACAAGATCATGTGCCTCGATTTCCTCGACCACCAGATAATCATCTGTTTCAATGGCGCAAAGCCCGCGCGCAGTCCGTTCAAATTCCGCCCGGAGCCGCTTTCCGTTGTGTTCCCAGAGATATTCGAAGAAGTGGAATCCCTTTTCTTCCCTGCCGTCGGGCTTGACCTCGATGGTCCGTTTCGAATCCGCATACCAGTCCGCCGTTTCAAAGAACGGTTTCAGCAGATCCGTGGACAGAACGGTCGGGATGAAGTTCATCAGATGGGTGGTGTCATCGCGGCGCTCCCAGAAGAAGCCGCACTTCTTGTAGGTCGGGACCGCTTTCGTGTTGCCGGGCCAGGTGAAAAGGTCCAGCCGTGGCCAGCCCAGTTCCACGGTCCGCCTGACGGCGGCCAGCACAAGAGCCTTGCCGACTTTTCGTCCGTGCCAGTCCGGACGGACATTCAACAGGGGAATATACAGTGCGCCCTGGTCCTTGAAATATTTCGAGAAGCTGCAGAAACCGATGGCTTCGCCCGCCTTGTCCAGCGCGATGAATTCTTCGAGGTTGGATGATGCATCATGTTCGTCACGGACGTGTTCCGCCGTTTCGAGGATGCCGGTGCCGCCCCAGCTGACCTGGCTCCGGTTCCACATGTCGGCCAGCGTGGCCGAGAGCGGGTGGTCATAGGGGACAATCCGAAATTCCGGCTCCTGCGGGATGGATGGGTCCGGTACGGGGGATGTTCTGTCCATATGCTTCACTCCTATGGGTTTGCGCCGAGTCTCACTGGCAACATCATATCATCCGATGAAATACAGGCAAGTGAAAACTCGCATAGGAAGCATTCGTTGCCTTTTCCTGCGCCGAAAACATGCATGTATGCATGGGCGAACTTGCAGAAACGTTGAAATGATTGCGAACATGGGGTTTTCGGGACATGCCGGGCAAGCATGTATACATTGAACTTTCCACGGGAATTGTTGAATTTTTCACATTCCTGTGATAGGATTTCAATGGGGATCCGGCGGGCTTCGAACAGCATTCTGCTTGAAAATGCCGGGCCTTACAGCTTGAGGCCGCATTGGATGGACAGCTGTGATGATATGAAAACGTTGGAAGGAGAATTGGCATGACCACAAACAAGAAATTGCAAGCATGGGTGGAAGAAATCGCAGCCATGACCCAACCGGACCAGATTTACTGGTGCGATGGTTCCCAGGAGGAAAATGACCGCCTTCTGAAGGAAATGGTGGATGCCGGCATGGCGACACCGCTCAACCCGGAAAAACGTCCGGGCAGCTATCTTTTCCGCAGTGACGCGTCCGACGTCGCCCGCGTGGAAAACCGTACCTATATCGCTTCCAAATCCAAGGAAGATGCGGGCCCGACCAACAACTGGGTCGATCCCGAGGAATTGAAGACCACCATGAGAGGCCTGTACAAGGGTTCCATGAAGGGCCGTACCATGTACGTCATTCCCTTCTCCATGGGCCCGATCGGCTCTCCCATCTCCAAGATCGGCGTGGAAATCACGGACAGCGCGTATGTTGTCGTAAACATGCGCATCATGACCCGTATGGGCAAGAAGGTCCTCGAGTCCCTCGGCGACGGCGAGTTCGTTCCTTGCCTCCATTCCAACGGCGCACCGCTTGAGCCCGGCCAGAAGGATACCACATGGCCTTGCGCACCCATCGACCAGAAGTACATCAGCCACTTCCCGGAAGACCGTATGATCTGGTCCTACGGTTCCGGCTATGGCGGAAACGCCCTGCTCGGCAAGAAGTGCTTCGCCCTCCGCATCGCTTCCGTGCAGGCTCGTGACGAAGGCTGGATGGCCGAGCACATGCTCATCTTGAAGCTGACCAGCCCCGAAGGCATTGTGAAGTATGTAGCAGCCGCTTTCCCGAGCGCTTGCGGCAAGACCAACCTCGCCATGCTCGTGCCCACCATCGAAGGATGGACGGTCGAGACCATCGGCGACGACATCGCCTGGATGAAGTTCGGTGCGGACGGCCGTCTGTACGCCATCAACCCGGAAGCCGGCTTCTTCGGCGTCGCGCCCGGCACCTCGATGGACTCCAACCCCAACGCCATGTACAGCATCGAGAAGAACACCATCTTCACCAATGTCGGCCTGACCGACGACGGTGACATCTGGTGGGAAGGCATCGGCTATGACGCGCCGGAGCACATGATCGACTGGAAGGGCAACGACTGGAACAAGGGAACCAAGGAATTGGCCGCTCATGCGAATGCCCGTTTCACAGCGCCCGCCACCCAGTGCCCGGTTATCGCGCCCGAGTGGGAAGACCCGGCCGGTGTGCCGATTTCCGCCATCCTCATCGGCGGTCGTCGCCCCAGCACCATCCCGCTGGTTCATGAATCCTTCGACTGGAACCATGGCGTGTTCCTCGGTTCCATCATGGGATCCGAACTCACCGCCGCAGCCATCTCCGACAAAATCGGCCAGGTTCGCCGGGATCCCTTCGCCATGCTGCCGTTCATCGGCTACCATGTCTGCGATTATCTCCAGCACTGGCTCGACATCGGCGGCATGACCGACGCCGACAAGCTGCCCAAGATCTTCTACGTCAACTGGTTCCGCAAGGATGACAGCGGCAAATGGCTGTGGCCCGGCTACGGCGAAAACAGCCGCGTGCTGAAGTGGGTCGTGGAGCGCGTTGCCGGCAAGGCTGACGCCGTGAAGACCGAAATCGGCTACATGCCCAAGATCGACGGCATCGACCGCACCGGCCTCACCAGCGTCACCGACGCCGACATGGCCGAGCTGCTGAAGGTGGAAAAAGACAAGTGGCTTGCCGAAGTGGAGTCCATCAAGGCGCATTACGCCACCTACGGCGAAAAGCTGCCGAAGGAACTCTCCAAGCAGCTTGCCGCCCTGGAAGCCCGCCTGCAGGCGTAAGCATCCGGCCGTTTCCCTCGGAAACGGAAAACATTGCATCAAGCGGACCGGCAGACTTTTGTCTGCCGGTCCGTTGCCGTTTTCCTGCGTGTGCCGGCTCCGACGGGGAACGCAGCCTGAATAGCCCATATGCTGATGAACGCAGACCCTGCATTGACCCGGAACCTGAAGTATCTGAAACATGAGGTTTTCCATGAAACGAGTCATCTTCCTTGTGGACATGAATGCCTTCTTCATCTCCTGCGAAACCACACGCCGTCCGGAACTTGCCGGTGTGCCGGCCGCTGTCGCAGGGGATCCGGCACACCGGTCCGGCATCATTCTGGCCGCAAACTACGAAGCGCGCAAATTCGGTGTCCGAACGACCATGGTGCTGCATGAGGCAAAACGTCTGTGCCCGAACCTGATCCTCGTGCCGCCGTCCCATGGTTTGTACGAGGAGATGTCGGGTCATGTCATGGATTTACTGTCGCGCTTTTCCCCGCTGATCGAACCCAACAGCATTGATGAGGCGTGGCTGGACATGACCGGATGCGAATTGCTATCCGGAGCGCCGCGACAGGCGGCCGAAGCCATCATGGCAGGGATCCGGGATGAGTTGGGCCTTTGGTGTTCCATTGGCATCGCGGAGAACAAGTACCTGGCCAAGATGGCGGCGGACATGAAGAAGCCGATGGGCATCACGGAACTGTGGCAGGAGGAAATCGAGCGGAAGATGTGGCCTTTGCCTGTAGGTGAACTGCTTGGTGCGGGCAAGAAAACGGTGGAGCGGATGAACCGGTTTGGCGTCATGACCATCGGAGATTTGGCCCGAATGGACCAGACGCTGCTTTTCAAGCGATTCGGCCGGGGCGGAATCGAATTGCAGATGCATGCCCTGGGAAAAGATGATTCACCGGTTCAGGCGCCGCGCGACGATGAAATGAAATCCATCGGAAAGTCCACCACCCTGGTCCGGGACGCGGCAAGCCTGGAGGAAGTGAAACCGGTTCTGATGCAGCTGGCGGAGGAGGTAGCCGCCTCCGCGCGTCGTCATGGCAAGAAGGGCCGGGTTGTGCAGATTTCCATCAAATATGCGGATTTCACTTCCGTCACACGGCAGACGAGTGTCTCGGCCACCTTTGCCACGGAGGATATCCTGCGTACCGGGCTTTCCCTGCTGTCCCAGCATTGGGAAGCGGCACGCCCGATCCGGCTCATCGGGATCTCCCTTTCCGGGCTCGGGGAGGATGCGGACCAGATCTCGTTGTTCGAGCTTCCCGGCTTGTCCGGAAACGGATCGGTAAACGCAAAAGGGACAATGAAAGCGGACGTTTCAGCGAAACCGGACGTATTGGTGAACCCGAATGCGGCGGCGAAACAGCGGCATGCGGATATTGGGAAAACGGCAGCCGCATCGGCATCGCTGGATGCCACACTGGACGCTTTGCGTGAACGCTTTGGCACACAGTCGGTCAAACGGGCAAGCCTGTTGCGCCAGGCAAAAGTGGAGCGTCACGGCGGTTCGCACCCGGAAGACCCGGATGCATGAAATCCTTTGGGAGACCGACCTTCCAACGATGGATACAGGAGTGCCGCAGAGGAATGGAAAGGCGAAACCGCAGGAATCGTCCTGACAAACGGCAGACAAAAGGCGGTGGATAAGGTAGACTAAACGGGTCGGCGCCGAAGGCATGTCCGTTCATTTTTCCTCTGCGCCGGGAAAGGGTTTGTCTGTATGGGTAGCAATCTGCTGTTGTTCATCAAGGCCATTGTCATCGGGATTGTGGAAGGCGTTACCGAGTTTCTGCCCATCTCCTCGACGGGACATATGATTATCGTCGGACATTTCATCGATTTCAAAGGGCCGTTTGCCACCCTTTTCGAAATCGTCATCCAGCTTGGGGCCATTCTGGCCATCGTGGTGCTGTATCGGAACAAAATCTGGGATTCGCTGAAACACCTGAAACCGGGAGACCGCGGTTTTCAGTTCTGGGGAGCGGTGGCCATCGGTTTCATTCCATTCGGCCTGCTCGGTTTTTTCCTTCATGATGTCATCGAACAGTACATGATGTTTCCGGTACCTGTCGCGCTCGCACTGGTCGTTGGCGGTGGCTGGATGATGCTGGCGGAAAGGCGGTTCCGCGGAAATGCCGTCCCGTCGGAGGATCTGCGCGTCACTTGGAAACAGGCAGCCATCATTGGCCTGTTTCAATGTCTTGCGCTGCTCTGGCCTGGTTTTTCCCGCTCCGCCTCCACCATCATAGGCGGCTGGATTGTGGGTCTTACGACTGTGGCCGCCGCAGAGTTTTCTTTTTTTCTTGCGTTGCCGACCATGGTCATCGCCAGCGGATATTCCCTCCTGAAGATGGATTTTGTCCTGTCCGGGTTTGAGTGGCTGACGCTGGCGGCCGGATTCCTGACAGCCTTCCTTGTGGCGCTTGTCGTTGTGGATCGGTTCGTGCGGTTCCTCAAACAGCGTCCGATGAAAGGATTTGCAATTTATCGTATCTGCGTCGGCATCCTGATCCTTGGGTTGGCCCTCTTCAAGCTCATGTAGGGCATGGACAACCTGGCATGTTTGCTTGTGCGGAAGCTTGGATAAACAGTAGCTCAGGGATGCGGAAGCCACCGCATGGTTTGTTTCCGGAAGGAGACAAGGTCCGTGGGACGGAGGATGACGGGTTGTTTGAAACACCTGAAATGGTAAACGCTGCTGGTCCTGCCGGGGCAAGGCGTTGCACTGCAACAGGCAAAAATGGTGGCGTGCTGCGGGAGCGTCTTTTTTCACGGCGCGCAGATCGTCGGGCGTGCCCATGTGCTTCTTTTGTTCTTCAGATGTTAGCCGTGGGCTCCATGCTTTTCCTGTTATCAGCATGCGGCGGAGGTCCAGCCGTCACCGCATCTTCGAGCACTGCACAACCACCTGCTTCCACCCAAGCCGGAACCGAAAAGGTTCTTCTTGTCACCGGCGAGTTTCTTCCTTATACGTCCCAAACACTTGATACGGGCGGATTCTTTCGAAAACGGGTGGAAATGGTGCTGGAACGTGCCGGGCTCCAATATGAGATTGCGGATTATCCATGGCGCCGCGCAAAGGCCATGATTCGTGACGGAAGCGCATGGGCGGGTTTTCCGTTCGGCGATTCCGACGAGAACCGAAAGGATTTCGATCTTTCAGGCAGCCTGTATGCGTCGCAGTTCCTGTATTTTCATCGGGAGGACAATACGGACATCGGAGAACGGGCCGCGAAGTTCTCGACATTGTCCGACTTCCGGGATTATGTGTTCGGCGGATCCGGCGGCTATTGGTATGGCGGTCCGGAGGCGTTTTCGGCGCTGGGTATCCGGACTGAATGGGCAAATGATACCGACGGACTTGTCAAAATGCTGTACAATGGACGTATCGATTTTTTCATGGAGGATCAACTCGTCGGATGGGAGGCCATTCGTCGGCTGTACCCGAAGGAGTCAGGCATGTTCGGTACCCTGCCGCAATCAGCGAAGGAACGGGAATATGGGCTGCTTGTTTCCAGAAAATATGCGGATTCCGCCGCGTTGTTGAAACGGTTTGAAGATGCGTTGGAAGACATGACGAAGGAAAACGCCTTTGCCGAAGTGCTGCCATGACGGCAATCGGTTCGGGCGGGAGGTATCAGTGACGACGAAATTCAAGATAGAGACCCACCTCCATACCAGTGAAGGCAGTGCCTGTGCAACGGCTACCGGCGCTGAAATGGTCCGGGCCCACAGGAACGCAGGCTATGACGCCATCATTGTGACCGATCATTTTTTCAATGGGAATACGGCGGTTCCGACCGGCTTGCCTTGGGCGGAGCGGGTCCGGCTCTTCTGCCTGGGATACGAGCATGCGCTGGAAGAAGCGGGTGACAGCGGTTTCAAGGTTTTTTTCGGCTGGGAATACGGATATCATGCAACGGAATTCCTGACCTACGGATTGGACAAGGCCTTTTTGCTGGCGAATCCTGATTTGCTGGAATGGCCGCTTGATACGTATCTGAAGCGTGTCCGGACAGCCGGTGGAATGACTTCCCATGCCCATCCGTTCCGGGAGGCACCGTACATCACGCGGATCCGCCTGTATCCGGAAGCGGTGGATGCCGTGGAAGTGGAAAATGCGAGCCATCAGGATCCCGGATTCGACCGGAAAGCATTGGAATACGCCCGGGAAAACCATCTTGCAATGACGGCTGGCTCGGACTCCCACCATCTGGATCGGCTTTTCGGGGGTGGGATGGTGTTTGATCGTCCATTGGCGGATATCCAGGATTTCATACGTGCCGTAAAGAACGGGGAGTGGGAACACGCGTGAGGAATCGGGAGTGGCATTGATCTTGAGGAACAGGCTTGTCAACATTCGGCAGGATACAAGAAAACCAGCGACACAAGAAAGGCAACGATGAGGAGGAAACATGGCAACCGTATTTGAACGCGCAAAACCGGAAGATTTCGATGAACTCGTGGATTTGGCGAATTATGTATTTTCGCACAGTGGAGGTCGGGTCGACTTCCCCTCGCTCCTTCCGAAACTTTATACAAAAAAATACGGAACGGCCGGGCATCACTGCATCGCACGGGAAGATGGGCATATCCGCGCCATCGTCGGCGCCTTTCCCCTTCCGATGGAAGTGGCGGGCGAGAAACTGCTCGTCTGGGGCATCGGTACGGTCAGCGTCCACCCGTATCATCGAAGTGCAGGGTACATGAAGGCACTGATGCAGATGGCACATGAAGGCGCTGAAGCGGCTGGGGCGGATTTCGGTTGTCTCGGCGGACAGCGGCAACGGTACCAGTACTTTGGATATGACTGCTGCGGACAGATGTTCCATTTCACACTCAACAAGACCAACGTGCGTCATCGTTTCGGCCGGGACCACGCGCCGTCGATCTCCTTCCGCCGGATGGAAGCGGGGGACCCCGCCATGGCGGACTGCATGGCCTGGTTCAACCGGCGTCCCGCGCATGCCGTCCGTGAACCGGAATGTTTCCATGACACCGTCCGATCCTGGGATTTCACCATGTGGGGAATGGAACGCGATGGAAAGCTGATCGGATATCTCAGCGCATCGAAAAATGCAGGCGAGATCCATGAACTGGTGACGGACGAACCAATTGACACCGCATCCGTCCTGGCGGACTGGCTGACCACACGGGGGATCGAGGAAGTCTCCTTCGAAGTGCCTCCTCATGATCAGAAGGCCATCTCATCCTTGTCCGCCCTTTGCGAATCCATGTCCTTATCGACGGCGCACAACATGGCCGTCTTCAACTTCCCCAATACCGTCCGCGCGTTCGCGAAGCTGAAGGCTGGATATGAGAAGCTTCCCGATGGAACGCTTGTTCTGGCGGTCGAGGGGAAGAGCCCCTTCTCCGTCACCCTGTGTGACGGCAAGGTGACTGTGGTGGAAACAGACGAACCCGTTCATCTGGAGCTTCCCTACATGGGAGCGCTTGCGTTCCTGTTCGGTCCTTTCGGCGGGGTTGCGTCGGTCGCTCTGGAATCCGTCTGCAAGGCCGGACCAGCCGGCTGGACCGACACGGAGCGCGCATTGGTAAAAGCCTGGTTCCCGTTGCCGCTGTTCTTCGAGGAAACCGACAATGTGTGAAAATCAAGCATCCTTGACTGCGGGGGATGTGACAGCGGCTTCCCGGACCAGGAATCCCTCGCGGCCGAGCATTGTCATCGCAATGGATTCGTTCAAGGGTTGCGTGTCGTCCCTTGAAGCCGGAGAAGCGGTTGCTGCTGGAATTTTATCCGTCCTGCCCGATGCAAGGGTACGGCGCCTTCCAGTTGCAGACGGGGGAGAGGGCACCATCGAGGCCATCGCACAGGGGGTGGGCGGCGAACGCCTGGCTGCCAGCGTGACCGCTCCGGATGGAACGCCGGTCCGGGCACAGTATTTGGTCCTCCACGGTGATACTGCGCTCATCGAGCTAGCCTCGGCATCCGGACTGACGCTTGTGCCGGAGGCATGCAGAAATCCGATGACGGCTTCGACCTTCGGAACCGGAGAGTTGATCCGGGATGCGCTGGATCGCGGATTTCGAAAAATCCTGCTCGCAGTGGGGGGTTCCGCGACCAATGACGGCGGAATCGGCATCATGAACGCGCTTGGTGCACGTTTTCTTGATGCGGGGGGTAAGCCTGTACCTGGAAGCGGCGGAAGCCTGGATGCGATCGAACGAATCGACTTGTCCGGGCTTCACCGGGGCGTAACCGGTCTTTCCCTGCTTGTCGCCTGCGACGTGACAAATCCGCTTTGCGGGGAAACGGGCGCCAGTAGGGTTTTCGGGCCTCAAAAGGGGGCAACGCCGGAAATGGTCGATGCACTGGATGAAGGACTGCGAAGCTATGCCGGGAAAATACGCGAATGGACCGGGTTGGAAGTGGCCGATATGCCCGGCTGCGGAGCGGCGGGAGGTGTGAATGCCTCCCTGGTCGCTTTTTGCGGCGCAGTGCTGATGCCCGGTATCTCCTGGGTACTTGAAGCGATCGGACTCCGAAACAGTCTGTCGGATGCGGATCTCGTCATCACGGGGGAAGGCCGCATGGATGGCCAATCCATCTTCGGCAAGGCGCCGATCGGTGTGGCATCCATTGCCAAAGAACGCAACCTGCCTGTCGTGGCCATTGTCGGGGATACGGGGCCTGGAGCGGAAGCGGTCCTTTCGCATGGCATCGACCGGATCCTGCGACTCAGACAGGATGGGATGTCCGTGGAGGAATCCATGAAAAGGGCAGCCGGGCTCCTGTTTGAGGCTGGCGTGACTGTGGCGCGTGAGGTCCGGTTTGATAAACCCTCAACAAACCCTTGATGAACACTTCTCAGATCGACCTGTATGGATTGCCGGGGTAAAGCAGCATGGTTCGCCCATTGTCTCTCAATGAACAACAAAATGCCTTCGTCCAACATCGGGAAGGGCCAGCAACGCTGCTGGCCGTTCCCGGTTCCGGCAAGACCACTACGATGGTCTGTCGGACGGCGGCCTTGATCCAATCCGGGGTTCCAGCGGAGCGCATTCTGACCATGACGTTTACAAAGGCGGCCGCCCTTGATATGACACGGCGCTATGCCGAGCTATATGGAAGTGAAACGGAAGACGGGTCACAAACAGCCTGTTTCTCCACCATCCACAGCTTCGCACTTCAACTCATCCGCTATTACTGTGGAAAGCGCAGACGGCCGATGCCGATCATTCTTGCGGAGTCCGGCGCCAAGGGAACTGAAGCAGCCGGAACACCGACACGGATGGGCCTGCTCACGCAGATTCACAGGGATGTCAACGGCAGCCGGATCGGCGAGGATGCGTTGGATACCCTTTCCATGGCCATTTCCCTGGCCAAGAACACCATGGCGGATCCGAAACGGGCGGCAGACGCGGGCGAGCGGAGCATCAAGGGTTTCCGGCAGATCTTCGAAGCGTATGAGCAGATCAAGAAGGATCGCAGGCTCGTTGACTTTGACGACATGCTGACGGTCTGTCACCGGATTCTGACCATGGACGAAGGCGTCCTGCTCGATATGCGGAACCGCTATGATTTCATCCAGGTGGATGAAGCGCAGGACAGTTCCCTGATCCAGCATGAAATCATCGATCTGCTGGCCAAACCCAAAAACAATCTCGTCCTGATCGGCGATGAGGACCAATCGATCTATGTCTGGCGAGGTGCGCATCCTTCCGGCCTTCTCGGGTTTCACACGCGATATTCGGACGCAGCCCTTTTTCTGATGGAAACGAATTATCGCAGCCATGCCTCCATAGTCTCCCTTGCGGACCGGTTCATCCGCAGCAACAAGGAGCGGACCCTCAAGCAACTTCGGGTGCCGGAGGGAAAAACGGAAAAATCCGCAGGATTCGCCGGCATGTTCGGGCATAAGGGGCAGGATCCTGAAATCGGGTTGATCCGGGTCAAGGATCAAGGCGATCAGTATGCCAAAATCCGCGAGTGTCTGCAGGGAGACACGAAGGAACACACGAAGGAACACCGCAAGGATCGTACCACCGCCATCCTGTATCGGAACAATCGTTCCGCCTATGGATTGGCCGACCTGCTGGATCGAGCAGGCATCCCGTTCCATCTGCGGGATTTCAAGGATACGCTTTTCAGTCATTGGGTGACGCGGGACATGCGCGCCTTCCTTGAATTCATCCGCAATCCGTCCGATCGGGAGGCTTTTTTCACGATTGCAGGAAAGCTCAACGCCTATCTGACGCGGGAAGTCCTGGATCGCATGCAGTCCCTGCCAGCCGAGGGAACGGTCTGGAAAAAGATTCGCAAATCGGGCATGCTGACAAATTTCCAACGGGTTCGCCTGGAAGAGGTGGAACAACGGTTCACACGACTGGCCAGGCTGAAACCGTTCGATGCGCTCACAGGCCTGCTGGATTGTGTGGCATATGACAAGACCATCGAGTTTGCCGCACGGACACAGGGCTACGCGCCTGAATTTCTGAATGGGCTGCTTGATACGCTGCTGACCATCGCCAGAAACGAAACGACGATTGCGGGATTCCTGAACAGGCTGGACGAACTGAGAGAGATTCTCGTGCAGGCGAAGAATCCGCAACTCCGGCGCGGCCCGTTGATTCTGTCGACAGTCCATTCGGCCAAAGGGCTGGAATTCGACCGGGTCCTGCTGGTGGATATGGTGGAGGGGGAATTTCCTTCATCGGATACGGAAGAGACCGGCAGCAGCGTGGAAGAGGAACGGCGACTTTGCTATGTGGCCATCACGCGGGCGCGGAGCGAGCTCAAGGTGTTCATTCCCCTGCGATGGGCGCGGACGAAGGCGGAACCTTCCCGGTTCGTCCGGGAAATGGAGGCGGCGATGCGGGAAATTGTCATTCAGCAGGCAGACGGGACAAAAACGCCGTGATGGATTCGACGGCAAGATTCTGCTGCGATTCTCTGGAAAGGGTCGCGGTTCCGTCGCCCTTTTGCGGGCCGTAATCCCCGAATTGAGCGTGATTGCCGCCTGACAGTTCCAGCCAGGTGGTTGCCTCGGGGAGCAGCGTCCTGGATTGACGTATCTTCCCGACGCCCATATCGTTTGTTCCATAAATCGAGAGAACCGGAAGGGTTGTGCCGGAAAAATCATTGCTTTCGGCCGGATACGAACCCAACAGGACAAGTCCTGCCACTTTACCGGGATGTTTGTATGAATAGAATGCGGCCATGCTGCCACCCAGGGAATGACCGCCGATCGCCCAGCGAATGGCGGAATACGGGGCTGGTACTCCGTCGGCTGCGTTTGTGGCAAATACGGCCAGATTCAGGGGCATCCTGCATAGGACAACCGGATGACCTGCCGCCGCAACAGCGGAGAGCAGGGGGGCATAGGCTTCCGGCTCTACTTTCCCCCCGGGGTAGAAGATCAGCCCGGTTGTCGTCATTTCGTCGCTCTTCAGTACAGTCGGCTCAAAAAGCACGTATCGGGTGCTGTCCGTAACCTTCACCCGATCCGAGCTTTTCATGGCCGCGAGAGCGGGGGAGGACGGGGCATATGCGTCCTTCGACCACAACAGGAACCCGCCTGCCAGGACGGACAGCAGGAGAACGAGGGAAACAAGCACCGTGAGAAGAATCCGAAGCGTTTTTTTCCTTTTCATATGACCTCCGAGTGGGAACAGCGGCAACGCGGGAAAAGGGGAAAAGAAAAAACCGCTTTTGCAAGCGGTTTTTCTTTGGTGCGATCGACGGGACTTGAACCCGTATGCTCGCGCATACGCCCCTCAAACGTACGTGTATGCCAGTTCCACCACGATCGCACAGGATAGGGATACTGAGGGTGAAAGCCGCTGTATTACGCTGTTTTCGACGTATTTACAAGGGCAAGATTTATTATACAGGCTCCCCATCGATGTGTCAACACCGGATGCTGCCCTTTTTTCAACCCAATTTCGTCCAGGATTCGACAAGTCGTGCAGAGCCTGCCGTTCCAATGGTTTCATCCTTGAAAAGGAAGGTCAGGAAACCTCAAAGCCTTTCTTGTGACGTTCCGGCGCATCTGCTACAATGGTAGGCAGGGTGCCGTGGAAGGCTCCCGGACAGCACAAGATTCCCGAGCTGCCGGCTGTAAAAACCTGCCGATCGGGCAAAGAAGACGAAGCGAGGAATGAGACATGCAGGAAAATGAAAAGCCGGGCACAAATCCGGCTGGAACTCCGGAAGACGATCACCCTTTGAAAGACATCCCGGTCCGCATGAACCGACTGCCTTGGGAACGGGATCCTGAGCCGGATGACGGAATCGATGAGACCGATGGAACCGAAGAGTCGGATGAAACCCTTCCGGAAGAGGCACATGCACGTCCCTATGAAGTGGGCGGCCGTACCTACGCTTCGCCGGAAACCGCCGTGGATTCCGCCGCAGCGGAAAAACTCTTCTCCATGACCGAGGAGGAGTACGAGGAAGACCGCTCCCGCCTGCGCGTCTTTTTTGATGTTCTGTTGGGGAAGTTCTGGAAACTCATGAGCCTCAACCTTTTGACCGGTCTTTTCAACCTGCCTGCCCTTATATTCATGTTCGTCTTTTCCATCTATTACATGCAATTGCTGCAGCCGAACCTCATCACGGAAGCGGCGGACGGAAATGCCCTGATGTACCTGCTTGTCGGATACTTTCCGTTGGCACTGATCTTCCTGTCCATTCCAATTGTCGCTTTCGGTCCCGCTCAGGCCGGCATGCATTACATTCTCCGCAGTTATGCGTATGAAATCCCGGTCTTCATCTGGGGCGACTTCAAGGAAAAGGTGAGGGAGAACCTCAAGCAGGGCCTTGCGGTCACCTTCATCAACCTCTTCGTATTCATCCTTGCCATGCTGGACATCTACATGTATCCCCGGCTTGTCGCACGGACCGGCGCCATCCTCCTGGTGGCGAATTACCTGCTGATCATTGCTTTCCTGGTGTTCCTGATGATGAGCATGTACATATACCCGATGATGGTCCGTTATGATCTCAGCCTGAAGAATCTGTACCGCAACGCGTTTTTGCTGGCCATCGGAAGGTTTCTGCCGAATCTGCTGGTTCTTTTCCTCTGCGCGGTGCTTGCCTATGGCCCCTTCCTTCTGGCGGCCCTCTTGAATGCCTCGCTCGGATACTTCGTTGTGTATATCTATCATATCGCTTTGGGTCTGACGCTTCCCGGCTTCATTTCCAGCTTCATCCTGAATCACGCAATGGACAAGGTGATGCTGCCGAAGGGAGAAGCGGACCAGGAGTCCGGTTCAAACGATGGCCCGGAAACCTGATGCATGAGGCCCTTCTCCAGATGGATGCATGAAGCCGGTCTCGGTTGGATGCATTCTGCCTGACTTTGCAACAGCATGACATCCCCGTTACCATATAGGAAACAGGGACAAGAAAAAACGCTCCGATGCGCATCGGAGCGTTTTTTGTCAGTGTAGTGCCTGTGCATGTGCAGGCATGGGTGAAGTTGCAGGGGGATGTGAATCTGGATGCGAATGTGGAGGTAAAAGGCGCATGGGAGGCATCATTCCGTAAACAGGTTCCGCATCGTATAGAACCCGGGCTTTTTTCCGGCAAGAAATCGTGCGGCGGAAAGGGCGCCTTCCGCAAAGATACTGCGCGAAATGGCGGTATGCTTGATTTCGAGCAGTTCATCACGGCCTGCGAACAGGACGGTGTGCTCACCGGCAATCGTACCTCCGCGTACGGCATGAATGCCGATTTCATGATTCGTCCGCTTGGTGTCATTCCCGTGACGGCCATGGACATAATCCATTTTGACATCATCGAGGGCTTCATTGATGGCGTCGGCAATGGCGAGGGCCGTCCCGCTTGGCGCATCCAGTTTCTGGTTGTGATGCTTTTCAATGATTTCCATGTCGAACTCCCTGTAGAGGGCGCGGGATGCCTGCTGCACCAGTTCAATGAGGAGGTTCACACCTACGGACATGTTGGCGGACCGAAGAACGGCAGTTCGGGTGGATGCCTGTTCCAAAAGAGTCAGCTGCGCTTCGTCCAGGCCCGTCGTGGCGACAACGATGGGCCTTTTTGTTGCGGTTGCATGGGCGAGCGCCTTTTCAAGACCCGAAGGGTGGGAAAAGTCGATGATGACGTCGATGTCTTCCTTCACACTGTCAAAATCCGGATAGACGGGATAATTGCTGAGTGCCGTCGGATGGATATCGATCCCGGCGGCGATGACAAGTTCCGGGCGCTCCCTTGCGGCGAGCGTGATGGCCTGTCCCATTCGGCCGTTGCAGCCGATCAAGAGAATGTTCAGCATGGGATGTCCTCCATTCGATGTCTTGCCTGATCTCGCCGGTCCGGCCGATCAGAGGAGACCGTAGGCTTGCATGGCCGACTCGAGCTGTTTCCTGCCGGCTTCCCCCATTTCGATGAGCGGCATCCGGCAGGCGCCGACCTGCATGCCCATGAGGTTCATGGCTTCCTTGACGGGGATCGGATTGGTTTCGCAGAAAAGGGCCTCCACAAGCTGGATGGCCTTCAGTTGCAGTTCCAGCCCCCGGGCCTGGTTGCCGGAGAGCCAGGCGTGGACCATCTCGTGCGTATCCTTCGGAATGATGTTCGCCATGACGGAAATGACTCCGAGTCCGCCGAGAGAGAGCATGGGGACGACCAGACCGTCCTCGCCGGAGAAAATCTGGAAATCAGGTCCCGTCAAGGCACGTGTTTCCGGTGTCTGCGGCAGGTTGCATTCCTTGACGCCGATGATGCCCGGAATATCGGACAGACGCTTCATGGTTTTTGGCGGAATGTTCAGATTCGTCCGGGAGGGAACATTGTAGATGATCATGGGGATGCCGATTTTTTCTGCGATGGCCGAGAAGTGGCGGACAATCCCTTCCTGGGTCGTCTTGTTGTAGTAGGGAGTGACGGAAAGGATGGCATCCGCCCCGTATGATTCTGCGACCTGGGACAGATAAATGGCATGCTTCGTATCATTGCTGCCGGTGCCGGCGATGACGGGCACGCGCCGGTTGATTTTGGATATGGTGAACTTCATGACAGCCAGGTGTTCCTCGTCCGGCATGGTGGACGCTTCCCCTGTCGTGCCGCAGGTCAGGATGGCGTCCGTGCCCTGCGCGATATGCCACTCGATGAGTTCCTCAAGCTTTGCATAGTTGATGCCGTCCTCTGTGAACGGAGTGACGAGGGCGACGCAGGAACCAGTGAACAGATTCTTTCCCATACACACTCTCCCTTTCTCGGACCCAATGGGCCGCGCAAGCCGCGGTCCGGCCGGATCGGGCCGGATTTCCGCATGCTGCCGGCGGGCAATGAAAAGCCGCCGAAACCTTGTACCATCGGCGGCCAAATTGCACACTGGATGTGGCAATGCGAATCCTGCCGATAGCGCTCCACCCGTCCTTGAGAACGGATGACAGTCGGACGGCTGTTGACCGTGCGACCAGGCGACTTCCGTGCAGGCGGAAACCCCTTCGGCAACGTTCCCTTTCCGACGGTCTCGACAGGCCCTGCGGCCTTACTCCGGCGTACTGATGAACATTGCACCTCTATCTGCGAGTTGATGAAATTACCCAAATGGTACCACGATTCCGATTTGTTGTCAAACACCGGGCCGGATGGTATGATGAGGGTGTTTGCAGGCGTTGCTGCGGGTTTCCGGAAAAATTTCGCGATGTGCGGAAAACGGTTCTGCAGTGCGGATCCTGATGCGAAAGAAGTAAGGTGGGCATTGTGGTTTCGGGTGATTCCGGAACCGGAAGCGGCCTTGGGAGGAACAGACTTGGCTCAGACACGGTCGAATGGGAAAAAGGATGGAAAAGGGACGGATACCCGCGATTCGTCCGGCATGCGTGCGTCCGGAACAGGACGTGTGTCAACCGGTACAGACAGTCGTGGTTCCGGGAATCCTTCCGGGCGGAAATCCGGCGGATCAGGCGCACGGAGCGATGTTGCATCGCATTCCGGCGGCAGGCAGGCCAGCAGCGGACAGGGCGGTTCCAGGAATGCCGGTTCCGCATCCGGCGGACAGGGCGGTTCCCGGGGGGCTGGTTCCGCTTCAGGAGGCCAGAGGGCAAAACCGGCCGGCCAGTCCGGCAACAGATCCGCCGCGACCGGTTCTTCCGTGCGGGGTACGGGAGTCGGTGCATCCGGCAACCGGAAGCCAGGCACGCGTCCATCAGGCGGAAAGACCGGGAACAACGGTGCGGGCAGGGTGGTTCAGGGAACCATGCGCCGGATGCCAAATCGGCAGCCGACACCCCCGCTGGTCAGAAAAGAGATCTCAGCGATCCTGATGATGGCATTCGGCATCCTGCTGTTCATGGGTATTTTCATGGATGAGTCCGCAGGCTCCTTTGGCTATGCGCTGCAGGTGCTGTTCGGCGGGCTCATGGGCGTCACCGCCTATATTTTGCCCTTTCTCGTATTCGGACAGGGCCTCTACCGCATGTTCTCCCGAAGCGGACATCCCCTGTGGAACCGCTTCTTCAACCTGGTCCTGCTGCTGCTGCTGATCTCGGCGATGTTCCAGACCGGTGCGCATCCCAAGTCCTTTTACGGACAGGACGGCCTTTTCAAGCTGATCGCCCTGTTCTTCAAGGAAGGAGTCGCCACGCTGGATACCGCTTCAAGCCAGGTCTTCTTCGGCGGCGGCATTTTTGGCGGACTGCTGGGCGTTCCGCTCCTCTTCGTGTTCCAGAAGGCAGGCGCCATGGTGGTGCTGGCTACGCTGGGACTCGTGATCGCCCTGGTCGTCACGCGCATTTCCATCATGGATGCGGCGCGTTCCATGGCACGAGGTACGGCGGACACCCTGAACAATGTCAGGGAAGCCTCCCGTCGGCGGAGGGAAGCCCGACTGGAAATGTATGAAGCCCAAACCGTGGAAGCCCGCGTGCCGCGGGACGAGACATCGGGAGGCTGGTTTGGAAGATGGACTGCAAAATGGGTACCGGAGCAGACGGAGATGGAAATGGAGGACATCCCGCATCTGACCGGGGTGTCCGCGGAGCCGGGGAGCCCGGAACAGATCCGGAAGGATGGGCAGGCACGGCTGAGCGGATCGGGACGGAACGGGGAACAGGGGCGTCAAGACGGCCAGAACCGGATGGATGAACGGAAACAGGAAGAACAGGCCGCGAGAAAGAAAGGCGGTCGGTTCATCGATGTGGAGCCTTTCGATCCGTGGGATTTGCCGGAAGACCAGGAACCGGAAGCGGGGCCGACTTTCCAGTATCCGTCCTCCTTTGTGCACATCGAACATGATGTGGGCGATTTGCGTGTCGGTCGCGATGAAGGGATGGATGCAGGAACCCCCTTGGGGGAATGCGTTCCAGGAGAGGGCATGACAGATCCGGCTGACGGGTTCCCTGAAGGAGAATCCGCCCTTCCTGCGTATGCCATGGCACCGGACCTGTCTGCGGACACGCCCCTTGCCGTAGAACGTGTTCTTCCCATGGAATCCGACCTTTCCACAGAGCCTGCGATTGTCACACAATCCGGTGTTTCCGGTATTTCAGGCGTTTCTGCCGCTTCGAACGGGGCTTTGCCTTCCGCAACAACCGATCCGATTCCTGTGGAAGCGCTCCGCGCATCCGCAACGAAACCCGGTCCGAAGGCGGAATGGCTTGGCAAGGAGCTCGTGCCGCCGCCGAACGGGGACCGGAAACTCACCGACCCGCCGGAACGTGATTTGGCGCGTCAGTGGGAAGACAATCTGGAAAAGGAAGAAGCACGCCGTCGTGAAGGTGGGGGAACACCTGCCTTTGGGGAAGGATACCGGGACGAAGAAACCCCGGAGGCCCGCCCGTATTCCTTTCCGCCGGTCTTTCTTCTCAAGCAGTCCAAGGAGGACGAGCAGAACAAGCGCCGCATCCAGGCGACGGCTGAAGAGAATGCCCGGAAACTGGAGGCTACGCTCGAAAGTTTTGGAATTGGCGCAAAGGTCATCCATGTTTCCGTCGGACCGGCCATCACGCGGTATGAGCTGCAACCGGCGCCGGGCATCAAGGTCAGCCGCATCGTGAACCTGACGGACGACATCGCCCTGAACCTGGCCTCCTCCGGGGTCCGCATCGAGGCGCCCATTCCCGGAAAGGCCGCCATCGGTGTCGAAGTGCCGAACAAGGAGGTCGCCCCGATCTCCCTGCGAAGCGTTCTGGAATCCCCGGAATTCGAGAATCATCCGTCCAAGCTGGCGGTTGCGCTCGGGAAGGACATTTCAGGCGAGAATGTGGTCATCGATCTCGCAAAGATGCCGCATATGCTGATCGCAGGTGCCACCGGTTCGGGCAAGTCCGTCTGCATCAACAGCATCGTGGTATCCCTGCTGTACAAGGCGAAACCGGAGGAAGTCAAGCTGGTGATGATCGACCCGAAGGTCGTTGAACTTGGCGTTTACAATGGGATTCCACACCTGCTGATCCCGGTCGTGACGGATCCGAACAAAGCCGCCGGTGCCCTGCGTTGGGCCGTCCAGGAAATGGTGATGCGCTACAAGCTCTTTGCGGAGCGCGGTGTGAGGGACCTCGCCGGATACAACAACGCTGTCGAAGAGACCGGAAACGGCATGAAACTGCCGCAGATGGTCATCATCATCGACGAGTTGGCCGACCTCATGATGGTCGCCCCGCATGACGTCGAGGACTCCATCTGCCGTCTGGCGCAGATGGCCCGTGCCGCCGGCATGCATCTGGTGATCGCCACCCAGCGTCCGTCCGTCAACGTCATCACCGGTGTCATCAAGGCGAACGTCCCTTCGCGCGTTGCCTTCTCCGTGTCCTCCCAGGTCGACTCGCGCACCATCATCGACATGGCGGGTGCTGAAAAGCTGCTTGGCAAGGGCGACATGCTGTATTATCCCGTTGGTTATCCCAAACCCGTCCGTGTGAAGGGTGCCTTTATTTCAGACAAGGAAGTGGAAGTGGTTGTAGAGCATGTGAAAGCCCAGTTGCGCGTGAAGTACGACGAGAACATCATTGACAACATCAATGACAGCCAGCCTTCCGATGAAGGCGAGCCGGAAGCGGAGGAAGGCGACGGTCTGCTCGATGAAGCCATCGAGGCCCTCATCGACAGCGGGCAGGCTTCTGTTTCCTTCATCCAGCGCCGTTTCAAGGTAGGTTATGCACGTGCGGGCCGTATCATCGATCAGATGGCGGAACGCGGCATCATTTCCGGGTACGAGGGCAGCAAACCCCGTCGTGTGCTCATCACACGCGAAATGTGGAATGAAATGCGCATGCAGAACGAGATTCGCGCCGCAGAAGCCAACCGTGGCAGCAGGGCCGTTGAGCAGCAGCGGATGCGTGTCCAGACAAACCCGCCGGTACAGCCGTCCGCAGCGTTTCAGCACCCAGACCGGCAAACGGCGCAGCAATCCAACCAGCAGTCCGCCCAGCAGCAGGAAAGGTATCGGAATGTGGAGTCAGAACGGTTCATTCCGGTCATGCCTGCGCCAGGACTAGACCGGAATCCTGTGGAGCAGGTTGGAAGGGAACTTGAACAGCCGGTCTTCGTCCGGCAGGAAGCGGAGCCCATCGTGAATCCTGTGGAATCCTCCTTTCTGAGGCGGGCCATGGAGGATGCGGAAGCGCGGGAGATCCGCAGGGAAACCTATGGGGATGAAATGACACCCGCCTGGGACGACGACGGCCTGGACAGCCGGTGGAACGACCCGGATCCGGGCAGGGGGAGCATCGATTGAACAAGATTGTGGATTCAGCCATCAATGGCATCTACCACTGGCTTGGCACCTTCAATGTGTCCCTCGCCTTCGCAGTCTTCTGCATGTTCGCGCTTGCCGCCTACATGCTGTTCCGTTGCCTGCGGCGCACGCATTTCCTTGCCGTGCTGGCTTTCGTGCTGCAGCTGATCCTTCTGACGATGGCGACGCTTGTTCTGACGCAGAAGGTGCTGGTGATTCCCGCCTTTGAGCTGCTTTTCATCCTTGGCGGCATCCTGCTGCCCCTTGTTTTCCTGGTTCGCGACTTTATCGGAATGAAACGGCGAATCCGTATCTCCGGTGGACCCGTATCCCTTGTGGAGAAAATGGAACGGCATTTGTCCGTCGTTCTGGACGGGGAGTGGACCCATCGGCCCGATGCACCCGGTCTGCTGTACGCCGCGGAGATGGTTGGACGAAACCTGCAGTCCCCGGATGCCGATATTCTGTCAAGAACCCGTGAACAATTGAAGGAAGCGGCCGTCCATATATCGGAAGGCCGCCTGTCGGATGCGGACGGCATCTACACGTTTTTGTCGCAGCTCATTCCCCTTGATGCGGCCGGACTGTGCAATGCGGGTTGGCTGAAACTGGAGTCCGGCAATCCCGACGAGGCGCTTCGCCTGTTCCGTCGGGCCCTGTCCCAGTCGAAAAAGCTGGATGGTGCAGCCGATGAGACCGTTACGGCGTTTGTCCAACCAGAAGGCGCGGGGACGAAGATTCTCTCCGGAAAGAGCCTGCCGGTTCACTGGTTTGCCCGATTCGGCATCGCCTGTGCGCATTTTTCCCTGAAATCGTATGAAGAGGCATTGTTCGGATTCCAGAAGACGCTGGTATCGGGGGGGGCGAATGCCGCCCTGTACCGCAACATGGCCCGCTGCCATCTCTTGCTGGATTGTCCCGATCTGGCGCGCGGAGAGCTTGAAGAGGCTTTGGCCTGCGAGGATTCCTCCGATACAAGGCTCGCGCTTGCCAAGCTGTTCCAGCAGATGTCCCTGCGTGAAGGTGCGGTTGCCCAACTGGAGCATCTGACGGCAACCGAACGGGAAAAGCCGGAAGCCTGGCGCCTGTTGGGGACGCTGTATCGTCGCGAGGAAAACTGGGAGAAGGCGGAACCCTGCTTCACGCAGCTTGTGAAACTGGAACCGGGGAATGCCGACGCATGGTTCCGCCTCGGAACCTGCCGCCGGCATCTTGGCCGACCGGAGGAAGCGCTTGTCGCCTTCCGTACGGCGATCCGGGGAAAACCCGACTACAGCCGGGCGCTTTACGGCGCTGCCGCCATTCTCGAGGAGCGGGGCGAGCGGGAGGAGGCGGCTTCCTTTCTTCGGCAGTCGCTCGCTGGGGACGAACCCATGGAAAAGACCTACAACCTGCTGGCCGGCATTTTTCAGAACGACGGCCGGATCAGGGACTCCGTCGCAGTGTATGAGGAAGCGGTTTCCCGGTTCCCGGAATCCGGTCTTCTGCAGGCCAATCTGGGTGCTGCCCAGGTTTTGGCGGGATTCCACGATCGGTCGCTGAAACCATTGAAAGCGGCCGTACGTCTGGGCGAGAACGACCCGGAAATCTATACACTGCTGGTAAAATCGCTGTTCGAGATGAAACATGCCCATGAGGCGGTTCGTGTTCTGAAGGAAGCCATCGCGCAAAACCCGGAAGATGCCTCGCTCCATTACCTGTCGGCCCGGGCCAGGGCGCGTTGCCATGACACGGAGGGAGCCATCGGAGAATTGGAGACCGCCGTTGCAATGGATACGGATTTCCGGCTGGAAGCACGTGCCTGCGCCGACTTTTCCGCCATCCGCACCGCACCGGGCTTCATCGATCTGATTCGATTGCCCATCAAACAGGGTAGATCATGAAGTGAACCCAAAAAACTGAAAAAGGCCACAGTGAATAATTCAGGTGCATCCATCCGGAGGCACCACCATCATGAATAAAACGACAGGCAAACGAACCCTTCAGGAGGTAATTTGACGCAAAACAACAGGGAAGCCGAATCAACCCGCAGTCTGTTCCTGCCCGTATCCCGCAAGGACATGGAGGCCAGGGGCTGGGAGACGTTGGACTTTCTTTATCTTTCAGGAGATGCCTATGTCGACCACCCCAGCTTCGGACATGCCATGATTTCCCGCCTGCTCGAGTCGGAAGGCTACAAGGTTGGCCTTCTTCCCCAGCCGGACTGGCGCGGCACACCGGAAGCCAGGCGGCGCATCCTTGAGCGCATGGGCGTGCCGCGACTCGGGGTTCTGATCACGACCGGCGTGCTGGATTCCATGGTCAACAATTATACTGCAGCCGGCCGGAAACGGGGACAGGACAGCTATTCGCCGGGTGGAAAGTCGGGCAGGCGTCCGGACCGTGCGCTGGAAGTCTATGTGGCGATGGTGCGGGAAACCTTCGGGGACATTCCCATCATCGTCGGCGGGCTCGAACCCAGTCTTCGCCGCTTCACACACTATGATTACTGGGCGGATGCACTGCGGCCCTCCGCGATGACGGACTGCGACATCGACATCATGGTGTACGGAGCCGGGGAACGCGCCATCGTGGAAATCGCGGCATTGCTGGATCGAGGAGTGCCGGTCCGAAAAATGCGCTCTCTGCGGAACACCGTCATTCTGGCACCGTTGGGGGAATTGCCCGGAAAACTGCGCGCAGCCGTCGAATCCGGTGATCCTTCGGTTGTCGTGCTACCCTCCCAGGAGGAGGTTTTCAAGGACAAGAAGCTTTTCGCGCGTGCATTCATGATGGCCTATCGCGAGCAGGACCCCATCCGGGGGAGACCTGTCCTGCAGCAGGCTGCGGACGGACGCTACATTGTGCAGCATCCCCCCCAGAAGCCGCTTTCCGAACCTGAAATGGACAGACTGTATGCGTTCCCCTATGCGAGAACCTGGCATCCCATGTATGACAGGGAAGGCGGTGTTCCTGCGCTTGCTGAGGTGGAATTCTCCCTGACGAGTCATCGCGGCTGTTTCGGCGGCTGTACTTTTTGCGCCATCGGCTTCCACCAGGGCAGGATCATCCAGGCGAGAAGCACGGAATCGGTGGTTGAGGAAGCGGAGCTGCTTGTTCGGCAGCCTTCCTTCAAGGGATACATCCATGATGTCGGCGGACCGACGGCCAACTTCCGCCGCCCGGCCTGCAGGCTTCAGCTGGAGAAGGGAGCATGCGCGCACCGGGAATGCCTGTATCCGAAGCCCTGCAAGAATCTTGAAACCTCGCATGAGGCCTATCTTGATCTGTTGCGCCGTATCCGGAACATCCGCGGAGTGAAGAAGGCGTTCGTCCGATCCGGGGTCCGATACGATTTCGCCCTGCTGGATCCTACGGGCCAGTTCATTCCGGAACTGGTGGAGCATCACGTCAGCGGTCAATTGAAAGTGGCTCCGGAGCATGTGTCCGGTCCGGTCCTCGCCTGTATGGGAAAACCCGGTCAGGATGTCTATGACGCATTTGTGAAGCAATATCGGAAGGCGAATGAAAAAGCAGGGATGGAGCAGTTCCTCGTTCCTTACTTCATTTCCGGCCATCCCGGCAGCACGCTGCGGGATGCGGTGAAACTCGCCGTTTATCTGCGTCGAACTGGAACGATGCCCGAACAGGTCCAGCAGTTCATCCCGATTCCCGGGACGCTGGCCGGAGCCATGTACTGGTCCGGATATGATCCGCGGGACATGAAGCCCGTCCATGTCCCACGTTCCGAGCGGGAGCAGGCCATGCAGCGGGCCCTGCTGCAGTCCTACGAGCCACGGAACCGCGCCCTGGTGGTGGCTGCCCTGCGGGAAACCGGTCGCGAGGATTTGATCGGCTATGGACTGGATTGTCTGGTTCCACCCCGGCCGAATGACGTTGACAGGCAGAATGGGGTCCCGTACCATGGAAAGAAATCGGACAATGCAAGACGGAAACCTGCAAAAAACGGAGGAGAACGGAAACATGGGCGCTGAAGTGATGGACGGCAAAGACCTTGCCAAACGCCTGAAGGCGAAAATGAAAGAGGAAGTCGACGGAATGAAGGCGGTCGGGATCATTCCCGGACTGGCTGTCGTCCTGGTCGGAAACGATCCTGCATCCCGCTCTTATGTAAGCAACAAGGAAAAGGATTGTGCCGAGGTGGGCATCCGCTCCTTCGAATACACCCTGCCGGAAGAAACACCGGAAGCGGAGCTGCTCGGGCTGATCGACCAGCTCAATGCGGATCCGAATGTCCACGGCATTCTGGTACAGTTGCCGATTCCGGCCCACATGAACGAATCCAATGTGCTGCAGCGCATCCATCCCGACAAGGACGCGGATGCGTTCCACCCGCAGAGCGCCGGGAAAATCCTGATCGGCAACCCAACCTTTCTTCCCTGCACGCCGGCCGGTGTGATGGAAATGCTGAAGGACGCGGGCATCGAAGTGTCAGGAAAGGATTGCGTCGTGGTGGGCCGCTCCAATATCGTCGGCAAGCCGATGGCCCTGCTCCTGCTGCAGGCGAACGGGACTGTCACGATCTGCCATTCGAAGACGAAAAACCTGAAAGAAGTCTGCTCCCGTGCGGATATCCTTGTCGCTGCCATCGGGCGGGCGAAGATGATCGACGCGTCCTATGTGAAGGAAGGCGCCGTGGTCATCGACGTCGGCATCAACCGGGACGAGAACGGAAAAATGGTCGGGGATGTGGACTTTGCGTCCGTCGCCCCGAAAGCGTCCTTCATCACGCCGGTTCCCGGCGGTGTGGGGCCGATGACCCGCGCAATGCTCCTTGCCAATACCCTGAAGGCGGCAAGACCGATCTGAAGCATCACCCGAACGGCGTGACGGACTAGGACCCGGCAGTTGTCGTCAATGATTGTCGAGGGCATTCGTCCATGACATGTGGCGGCTGTTCCGCAAGGTGAAACCCTTGTGCAACAAGAGCCGGTTCAACCGGACCAGACCCCGTATGGTCATTCCATACAAGACGATGCCGCGGGACACGCCAATTCTTGACATAAATATGAAAAATGGATACAATGGTAGTTATCGTTGCAACCTATGGATGGAGTCGGAATCTGCCTGAAATGGCAATGTCGATTCACCCGGACAGCGCACGACAATGGGAAGAAATGAAACGCCATAAAAGGCATGATTCAAGCGGGGTCCTGAATCTCTCCGCCCCTTCGGGCAGCGGCGGGTCCCCCTGCCTTTTCGCCCCGGACGACAAGTCTGCGAAGCTTCCGGAACGGAAGGGACGTTGAACGGTCACCGGAGTCCAAACCGTTCCGAATGTTCATGCCGAAGGAAAAGGCACGTATACGT
Organism: uncultured Clostridia bacterium; assembly: GCA_942493335.1. Taxonomy (GTDB): domain Bacteria; phylum Bacillota; class Clostridia; order DSM-8532; family DSM-8532; genus JAEWSN01. The sequence continues at coordinate 75,592 of OW818693.1, forward strand.
TTCGTCACTGTGGAGGGCTGCGAGGAGAAACCAGGACACTGCGAAAGATGAAAGAGGTGAGGAGAATAGACTTCCTAATCCCAGGAATCCTGGGCTTGTTGATCGGTGCCGCCATCTGCGCGCTCGTTCTCTTGCCCAAGGTGAAGAAATCCTACAACAAAGGCTACGAAGACCGGAAACAGAAAGCGGAAGCCGAGTTCGAAAGTGCCGAGAAGGAAAGCCAGCGCCTGATCTCCGAAGCGGAGAAAACCGCGGAGAGACGCAAGCGCGACGCCCTCATGGAAGTGAGGGAGGAAGTCCACAAGAGCCGGCTGGAACTTGAGAAGGATGTTCGCGAGCGCAGGCTTGAAATCCAGCGCACCGAGCGTCGCCTTCAACAGAAGGACGAGACGGTCGACAAGAAGATGGAAACCCTTGAAAAGAAGGATGAGGCGCTCAACCGCCAAATCCGCGAAATCGAAATCCGTCAGGCGGATGTCGAGGAAATCTTGAAAAAGCAGTTGGAGAAGCTGGAAAGCATCTCCGGACTCACCGTCGATGAGGCGAAGCAATACCTGCTGAGCAACATCGAGGATGAGGTGAAGCACGAAGCAGCCATTCTGGTCAAGGACATCTACGATCGCGCCAAGGAAGACGGCAACCGGAAGGCCAAGGAAGTTCTTTCCACAGCCATCCAGAAGTGTGCCGCCGACCATGCTTCCGAAATCACCGTATCCGTGGTCGCGCTGCCCAGCGATGAAATGAAGGGCCGCATCATCGGACGCGAGGGCCGCAACATCCGTACGCTTGAAACCCTTACGGGCATCGACCTCATCATCGACGACACACCGGAAGCCGTCATCCTTTCCGGCTTCGACCCGATCCGCCGCGAAGTGGCCCGCATCGCCCTCGAGAAACTCATCGTGGACGGCCGCATCCATCCCGCCCGTATCGAGGAAATGGTTGAAAAGGCCAAGAAGGAAGTGGAGAACACCATCCGCGAGGAGGGTGACCGCGCCACATTCGAAACCGGCGTCCACGGCCTGCATCCGGAAGTCATCCGTCTGCTCGGCCGCCTCAAGTACCGTACCAGCTATGGGCAGAATGTCCTGGCGCACTCCATTGAAGTCTCCCATCTCGCCGGTCTCATGGCCGCGGAATTGGGCGAGGACATCACAATGGCGAAACGCGCAGGTCTGCTGCATGATATCGGCAAGTCCGTGGATCACGAGATCGAAGGATCCCATGTCACCATCGGCGCCGACATCCTTCGGAAATACCGTGAAGGCGATGAAGTCATGAACGCAGTTCTGGCCCATCATGGCGATGTGGAGGCAACCTCCATCATCTCCGTCCTGGTCCAGGCCGCGGATTCGATTTCCGCAGCCCGTCCCGGTGCCCGCCGTGAAACGCTGGAGACCTATGTCAAGCGCCTTCAGAAGCTCGAGGAGATTGCAAATTCCTTCCCCGAGGTCGAGAAGTCGTTCGCCATCCAGGCCGGCCGCGAAGTTCGCATCATGGTCAAGCCGGAGCAGGTCACGGATGACACGATGATCCTGGTCGCCAGGGAAATCTGCAAGAAGATCGAAGCTGAAATGGATTACCCGGGACAGATCAAGGTCCACATCATCCGGGAAACCCGTGCGGTCGAGTACGCGAAGTAAAACGAAGTTCAAATGCAAAGCAAATCACAACGCGGGCGGGCAGTTCCACAACGGAGCGGCCCGCCCGCCTCGCATCGGAAAGGAAACCCGCATGATCATCCTCTTCATCGGAGACATATTCGGACAACCGGGACGCGAGGTGCTTGCCGCGAAACTTCCCGCACTCAGGGAGCAGTACCGGCCGGACTTCATCGTGGCGAACGGGGAAAATGCGGCGGCCGGGCGGGGGATCAATTTCGCCTGTGCCGATGAGATTTTCCGGACCGGCGTGGACATCATCACCATGGGCAACCACACCTGGTCCCGCAAGGAAATCCTCAACCTTATCGACAGTCAGCCGAAACTGATCCGTCCGGCCAATTACCCCAAGGGCGTGCCGGGAAAAGGCCGCGCGGTGGTGGAGCGGAACGGGATGAGGCTTGGTGTCGTGAATCTCATGGGACGCGTCGGCATGGATGTCCAGCTGGATGATCCATTCCAGGCGGCAGACCGCGAGCTTCAGGCCCTCCGGGGCCAATCGGATGCGGTTTTCGTGGATTTCCACGCGGAAGCGACCTCCGAGAAACTGGCACTCGCCCTGTATGTGGACGGACGCGCGGCTGCTGTTATCGGCACGCATACGCATGTGCAGACGGCGGATGAACGGATTCTGCCCAAAAGAACCGCATTTCTTTGCGATGCGGGGATGACGGGGCCGGCGGACGGCATCATCGGGGTGGACGCAAAATCCGTATTGAAGCGATTTACAACCTCCATGCCCGTCCAGTTCGAACCTGCCGAGGGCCGGACGCAGCTCAATGGCGCCGTAGTCACGGTCCGGGCGGACGGCTTGGCGGAGCGTATCGTACGCATTTCCCTTTGAAGAATCGGCAACAGACATGGAGTAAAAGGTGGGACTCCGGCAATCTGTACAATCGCCATTCGACATTCGAAAACGATACCAATCGATTTCCGGGTCCTTAACGAATCGGCACAAACATGGTGTATAAGGTGGGACTCCGGCAATCCATGCAATCGTCATTCGTCATTTGAAAACGTTACCTGTTGATTTCCGGGTCTATAAAGTTGATTTCCGGGATGGTGCGGATACGGCATTTTGGGGTAAAATACAGCGGGAAGCCTCTTCAGGTTGATTGCGCCGGGAATTCCGCCCGATTCGGGACCGGTGCGATGGGAATTGTCGCTAGGAGTGAAGCAGATGGATGTTCAGCAACAGTACAGGACTTGGTTGGAAAATGATTGCTTCGACGAGGAGACCCGGTCGGAGCTGCGGGCCATTGCGGAAAACCCAAAGGAAATCGAAGATCGTTTCTACCGGGATCTTGAATTCGGAACCGGCGGCATGCGCGGGGTCATCGGAGCGGGTACGAACCGGATGAACCGTTACACCATCCGGAAGGCAACGCAAGGACTGGCGAATTTCCTGAAAAAGCTGGGGAATGCCTCCAAGGGGGTTGCCATCGCATATGATTCACGCAACCAGTCTCCCGAGTTTGCGGAAGAAGCTGCGCTCGTGCTGGCTGGAAACGGGATTCGCGCATTCCTGTTCGAGAGCCTGCGTCCCACACCGGAGCTATCCTTTGCCGTACGCCAGCTGGGCTGTGCTTCCGGCATTGTCATCACCGCCAGCCACAATCCGAAGGAATACAACGGGTACAAATGCTACAGCAGTGATGGATGCCAACTGCCTCCGAAGGAATCCGACGCAGTCATCGAGGAAGTGAATGCAGTGGCGGACCTTTCCGCCATCCCGGTGATGAGCCGCCGGATAGCACTGGAGGAAGGCCTGCTGTCGATCATCGGACCGGAAATCGATGATGCCTATATGGTGCAGCTCAAGAAAGTGCTTGTGAATCCAGACATGGTCCGGGAGGAAGGCAAGGCGGGCCGTATCGTCTTCACACCGCTCCATGGAACGGGCAACGTGCCTGTACGGCGCATCTTGCGGGAAATCGGATTCGAGCATGTCCTTGTTGTTCCGGAGCAGGAACAGCCGGATGCGGCATTCCCTACGGTGAAATCTCCAAACCCGGAAGAAAAGGCCGCCTTCACGCTGGCCATCGAGTTGGCGAAACGGGAAGATGTCGATGTGATCATCGGTACGGACCCGGACGCGGACCGCGTCGGCGTTGTCGTCCGGAATCCGGAGGGGGAATACCTCACGCTGACCGGCAACCAGACCGGCTGTCTGCTGCTCGAGTACATCCTTTCCCAAAAGAAGGCGCAGGGCACGCTTCCGGAGAATGCCTTCGTGGTGAAGACCATCGTCACGACGGAGCTTTCCAGAAAGATCGCAGCCCATTACGGTGTGGAACTGATTGAAGTGCTGACCGGATTCAAGTTCATCGGCGAGCAGATCCGCAATCTCGATGACACGGGGCTCAAGCATTATCTGTTCGGTTACGAGGAGAGTTACGGATACCTGGCCGGCACGCATGCGCGTGACAAGGATGCCGTTGTGGCGTCCATGCTGATAGCGGAAATGTACCTTCACTTCCGGAAGCAGGGGAAAACCCTCTATGAAGCGCTTCAGGAGCTATACAACCGTTATGGTCACACGGTGGAGGACATTGATTCCTTCACGCTCAAGGGGAAGGAGGGTCTCGACACTATCACGAAGACCATGGAAATCCTTCGCGATCAGGCGCCGCAATCCTTCGGCGGACAGGCGGTTGCCGCCTGCCGCGACTATCAGCGCCAGATTGTCACGAATTATGGTTCCTGCGCGGTGAAAGGACTTGATCTGCCGCAGTCCAACGTGCTCTATTATGAAATGGCATCCGGAAACTGGTTCTGTGTCCGTCCTTCCGGAACCGAGCCAAAAATCAAGATTTATTATGGGGTCACCGCACCGACGGCGGAAGCTGTTCGAGCCTCCCTTGATACCTTGCGCAACGGGGTCCTGTCGGTTGTGAGACCGCTGCTTGGGATTGACTGAAGGCGGCGTTTGCCCGATTCCAGCCGACCCATATGATCTGGAGACCGCCTTTGTGCGGTCTCCTTTGCGCGTCACTTTTGTGTGGCCACCTTTGGTTGTGGGAGTCGCGTCATCCATGGTATGATAAAAAGATAGAAAACAGGAACGACCACTTCTGTTGTGTTTTTTGCATTGCCGGTAGCCCCGGGGGGGGTTCGAATGGTCGGAAGCAGGGCTTGAGAAAAGCGCTGTACCCATTGATTGTTCGAAATGCGGCATCATGACCGGGAGGAAATAATTTTGCGCAGGGTCAACCTCGAAAAGGCGCTGACGGGAGCAGTCATTGCGCGGACTGTCTATTCCCTCGAAGGCGTTCTGTTGTTGTCCGCCGGTATGAAGCTGACGGAGGAACACAAAAGAAAATTGGCTTACAACGGCATATCCGACTTGTTCATTGAGGATCCGGATTCACAGGGTCTCATTGTCTCGGAAACCGTTCGTCATGAAGTCCTTGCTGATGTGAAAGCACAGATGAAGGAAATCATGGCCATGCCTTCGTTGAAAGCAGGCATCCACGCCAGGCAGATAGCGGAGCTGGTGGAACGGCTGCTGGAGGAAATCCTTTCTTCCGGTGATATTCTGCATCATCTGGCGGACATACGCTCCATTGATGACTATACTTTTTCCCACAGCGTCAATGTGGCTGTCTATTCCATGATCACAGGCATCGGCATGGCCATGAAACGGGATTCCCTGAAGGATCTCGGAACAGGCGCCATCATGCACGATGTCGGCAAGATGATGGTGGAGGCCTCCATCCTTCAGAAACCAGGCGGCTTGTCGCCCCTGGAATTCGAAGAGGTGAAGAAGCATACCCTGTTTGGATACGAATTGCTCCGGAAGGTGGAGGGGATGAGTACGACCGCTGTCGATATCGCCCTGTGCCATCATGAACGGATCGACGGCAGCGGATATCCACGGGGTATTTCCGGCATAGAGATTCCGCTGGGTTCCCGCATCGTTGCTGTCGCGGATGTCTATGACGCACTCACTTCAAACCGCGTCTATCGGTTGAAGGAAGATACGCACAAGGTGCTGGATTACATCTCGAACCAGGCTGGCAGTCATTTCGAGCGGATCATCACGGACATTTTCGTGCGTCAGATGGCCCACTACCCGATCGGGACGGCTGTCATCCTGCTCTCCGGAGAAAAGGGTCTTGTCGCACGGCAAAACCTGAATCTGCCGCATCGACCGATCATTCGTGTCGTGATGGACGCTGAAGGTGTGAAGCTGAAGCACCATATCGAACTGGATTTGACCCAAGCGTCGGGAAACCGTATTTCAGCGATTTGGGATATCTAGAGACTGAACCTCCCCAAAGATGGCAAGCCGGGATGCGGCTTGCCATCTTTTTGTCGGATGCGATACAATGGGAATGGATAAAAGGCGGGAAATGCGGCACCTTGCGGATTCGTGAAACGAGGTTGGCCATACCGCCCGGGGAGGAACATGAAATTCGAAGGAATCGGCATTGCCGAACTGAAGGTCGGAGAGACCGTGAATGGCATTTATGTCTTGAAAAGCCGGGAAATGCGGACCGGATCCAACAAGAAACCCTTTCTGGACCTGGTGTTTCTGGATGCGACCGGCGAAGTGCCTGGAAAGGACTGGAACGTTTCTCCGGATTTCGACATCGCGACACTTCCGCTCCACAGACTTTACTATGTAAACGCGCGGGTCGATTCCTGGAAGGATTCCCCCCAGCTCAGTGTCAACCGCATGAAGATGGCGGATGAGGAGGACCAGGCCGAAATCAGCACCTTCGTCCCGTCGGCGCCGCTGGCTCCGGAAGCCATGCTGGCGGAAATCTACGAATTCGCAGGCCGCATCCGGAATACGGAAATCCGGTCCATCGTACTGTCCATGCTGGATGACAGGGAACAGAAACTATTATTCTATCCTGCAGCCAAATCTCTTCACCATGCCATCAGAAGCGGCCTCTTGTACCATGTCGTGCGCATGCTCCGCGCCGCGGATGCCATTGCGGGTGTGTATCCCTCCGTGGATACGGATTTGCTCTTTGCGGGCGTTTTGCTTCATGATCTCGCGAAAATGGATGAAATGGACGCGTCGGAACTTGGGATGGCGGAGTACACGAAAATCGGGAAACTGTTGGGTCACATTGTCATCGGCATCACGGAAATAGACCGGGTAGGCCGTGAACTCGGCGCCTCGCAGGAGGTCATTCTCGTCTTGAAGCACATGGTGCTCAGCCATCACGAAAAGGCGGAATACGGCAGCCCGAAGCCGCCGATGTTTCTGGAAGCCGAGCTGCTGCACCACATCGATATGATGGATGCCCGCGTGTATGATTACGACAACGCCTTGAAGGATGTAAAGCCCGGCGGATTTTCGGAACCCGTCTGGTCGCTGGAGAAGAGGAACCTGTACAGACCGGACCTGGGAGAACCGGTTGTGTGAGGAATTGGCCTGGGATGAAGGCAAGGAGCACATAGGCAGGAAACGGAGGGGTCGACATGGTCAAGAACTACATTCTCGACACCAATGTCATCGTCCACGATCCGGAATGCTTCTACAACTTCGAGGACAACAACGTCATCATCCCCATCGTGACCCTTGAGGAACTCGACCACATCAAATCCCGGGAGGGCATGGTCGGCTACCACGCCCGTATGGCGGGTCGGGAATTGAACAACCTGCGTGGGAAGGGCTCGCTGGAAACCGGTATCAGACTGCCTGGCGGAGGAATGCTCCGGGTCGAGCTCAACCACATGGACATGTCCGATTTCCCAACCGGCATCGAACCCCACAGCAACGACAACCGTATCATCGCCGTGGCAAAGAACATCCAGAAGGAAGACATCTCCACACGGACCATCCTTGTGACGAAGGATGTCTACATGATCCTGAAGGCGGACACCTTCGGCGTGTATGCGGAAGACTATACGAACGACAAGGTCACCTGCGACGAGTTGTACAAGGGGTACCGGGAGCTGGAACTGTCCTCGGAGGAGATGAACCGGATCTACAAGGCCGGACTGCCGGTTTCCGACGACTGGTTCGATGAACCCTTGTATCCGAACGAATTCCTTCATGTCCGCAGCCTCGACGAACCCGGACATGAACTCCTCTGTCGCCGGGTGGGCGACCTGCTCGTACCGTTGCGGTATGCGAAGGCGGATGCATGGGGGCTCACGCCCATCAACCGGAACCAGAAGATGGCGTTCGAACTCCTGATGGATCCGGCCGTTTCCTTTCTCACCATCACAGGCGGGGCCGGCTCCGGCAAAACCATCCTGTCCACGGCGGTTGCCCTGGAAAAGGTCATCGAGCAGGGGGAATACCGGAAAATCGTGTTTGTCCGACCTACCGTGGCAGCCGGGAATGACATCGGTTATCTGCCCGGCACGGAGGAAGAAAAGCTTCGTCCCTGGATGGGCAGCTTTTATGACGCCATCGAGAATCTGATGCAGGGAAAACGCGCCATGGCCCGCGAGGACTTCAACCGGCCCAACCGTCCGCGGGCGGACAAGCCGGACTTCTCCGTGGAGAATTTCATCGAAACCTACCGGGCCAAAGGCGTCATTGAAATGAAAACCTTCACGTACATGCGCGGCCGGACGCTCAGCAACGCGCTGGTCATCGTGGATGAAGCACAGGAACTGACCCCCCATCTGGCCAAGCTGATGCTTACGCGTGCAGGGTTCGGCGCGAAGTTCGTTTTTCTCGGCGATCCGACGGACAACCAGATCGACAATGTGCTGGTGGATGCAAAATCAAACGGTCTGGTCTATACGGTCGAAAAAATGAAACCCTTTTCCATCACCGGACACATCTCGCTGGAGGAAGTGGAACGGTCCCCGCTCGCAGGTGTGGCGGAGAAATACATGTAGTCTCCTTCCTCGGACAAGGGCGCAAGGCGCACAGCGGGAAGGCAAAACAAGGACGGGAGTAGCAAGATACATGGTTCAAATCATCAAGGTGGAGACACGCAGGCAGCTGAAGAAGTTCATCAAGTTCCCCTTTTCCCTCTACAAGGACACGCCGAACTGGGTGCCGCCCCTTTTGTCCGATGAGTTGTTCACGCTGGACAGCAAGAAAAATCCAGCTTTCGATTTCAGTGAATCCGCCTATTGGCTGGCCATGTGCGAAGGACGGGTGGTCGGGCGCATCGCCGGCATCATCAGCCATGCGTACATCCAGAAATGGGGGAACAACTATTGCCGGTTCGGATGGATCGACTTCATCGATGATCGGGAAGTCTCCAAGGCGCTCCTTGAAACAGTCATCGCCTGGGCGAAGGAACACGGTTTGAACGGGGCCCACGGTCCGCTCGGATTTTGCGATCTGGACAAGGAGGGCATGCTGGTCGAAGGGTTCGATCAGTTGGGCACGTTCATCTCGATCTATAACCATCCCTACTACAGGGAACATCTTGAGGCACTCGGTTTCGTGAAGGATGCGGAATGGGTGGAATGGGACATACGGCTCACGGATGCGTCCCAGGGCGAACGCATGGAATCGCTGGCGGAGCGCGTGAAGGAAAAGTATGGCATGCGGATGGTGCCGCTGCGGAAAAGCAAGGATGTCGTTCCCTACATCGGGCGGATCTTTGATCTGATGAACAAGGGTTACGAGGGGCTCTATGCCACGATCCCCGTGACCAGACGGCAGGTCGAGAGTTATGTGAAGCAATTCTTCGGCTTCATGAATGTGGACTACATCAGCATCATCATGGACCGGGAAGATCAGATTGCGGGGTTCGGCATCACAATGCCGTCCCTGACCCGTGCCGCGCAAAAGAGCAAGGGACGCCTGTTCCCATTCGGATTCATCCATTGGCTGCGGGCCATCAAGCACAACGATATGCTGGATCTCTATCTGGTCGCCGTACGGCCGGAATTGAAGATGACCGGCGTACCCTACATCATGCTTGCGGAATTGACCAAGGCCGCCAAACGGAACGGGATCACACACGCCATCGCTTCGCCGGAACTGGAGACCAATACGGCGGTGCATTCCATGTGGCGCAACTATGATGCACACATTCACCGCAGACGCAGGGCTTATTTGAAGACCTGGTGAGGAAGCAACCTGTGTGCTGACAGCAAAGGAGAAAGAGATGGGAAACCGGGATGGATATGGATATGGAGATGGGGAGGAATGGACGGTTCATGGGGATGCAGCGGAATGGGCAGTGACGCCTGAGAATCGGGCGACAGCGCCGCGCACAGGACGGATCGCCGCGTTGTTCCCGAGAATCCTTGCCGTATCTGTTCTGAGCGTTCTTCTGACTGCCTTTTCCGGGTGTGGACGGCAGGGAGGGGCGGATGGGACGGGTTTCCCAACCCCGGAACAGACGGAAACTGTCAATCCGACGCCAACCCTCACGCCGTCCGAATCGGTCACCCCGACGCCGACGCCGTCCCCTGATGTCACAGCAACGCCAGATGCCTCCGAGGCAACCGGCGAAGGAAGGCCTTTTGCCGCCAATGATTTCAAGGTTCCGGAGGGTTCTGCGGTCACACAGGATCAATGGCTGGTGTTCATCCGGAAGTCACTGCTGGAGAAAATGTCCTCTTACAGCGGATCCCAGGGATTCATAGAAGCATACGGCTTTACATCGGCTGTCGGTGGCGGCAGCGGGGAGCACCAGTTGTCCTGCAATGTGGAGACAGCCTGGTTCTCACCGGGAAGCCGCGCAGAAGATTTCGACACAAGCCGCGAAACATTCGGCGTCGCGATGACGGTTCTGGAGCAGAGCGGAACACTGAAGCTGCTGACCTATGAATCCGATTATACGGAATCCGGTGCGCCGGCGGCATCGGAGAAGGCGCTCCGGGATATGTTTACTGCGTGGGCAGGAGAATGGCAGGAGAATTCCGGAAAGACACCCGCGGCTGTCCCGACCGTGACCGATCCGGTGCTGGCTACGCCGATCGGCGGGTTGACCGGAGACTTTCTACCGCCTGCCCAGGGGGAGACAATGGCGGATCTGGATGGTGACGGAACAAAGGAAACCATCCGTGTCGTCTTTCGCGAGGATGACGCCAAATGGGAGATTCATGTCGGTGACACTATGATCTCGGACTGGTATGAATCTCCAGCAGGCGCCTATCTTGTGGATTTGGACAAGGGTGACGGCCAGGTGGAAGTTGCAGTTGCCGACCATGGTCCGAGCGATGACGCGCTGACCTCCCTGTACCGGTATCGCAACGGCGTTCTCGAGCCGGTGGGAAGTGTCTCCGGCATCCTGTTCGCCTCCGACGGCAAGGGCCATGTTTCCACCTATGCAAGCTCCTACAGGGGACCGATGCTGACTTGGTTCTTCCGAATTGAGTATGCATTGAATTCAACCGGCCGACTGGCAATGATTCCGACCCGCTGGTATACCGCAAAGGTTTCACTGACGGCCAAACGGGACCTCCCGCTGTATGCGGAGGCAGATTCGAAAAAGGCCGGTGCTGTGTTGAAGGCTGGGACGCCCGTCGTGATGGATTTGAGCGATGTCGTCAATTGGTTTCATGTAAAGGCGGCGGATGGTACAGAAGGATGGCTGTGGTATCAGGACGGGGAAAACCTCATGCTGCCGGACGGCGGACTTGTTCCCCAGCAGGATGCACTCGACGGGATCTACTCGGCGGGATGACGACAGGAGTACCCACGGAATGATTGAATGGCAGAAATGGCAGCAGGCGCGGCTGCTCCGGCACCGGGCACGGTTGGAGCGGCATGAAGGCTCCCTGCGGAGCGGCATGGCCGAAGGTCTTCCCATCTTCATCGGTTACTTTCCCGTTGCGGTTGCTTTCGGTCTGCTGGCGAAATCCGTGCCGCTCAGCTTTCTGGAAGCCGGCCTTTTCTCGGCGATTGTCTTTGCCGGTGCATCCCAATTCATTGCAGCTTCCCTGCTGGCATCCGGCATCGGAATCGGGAGCATCATTGTCACGACCTTTCTCATCAATTCCAGACATCTGCTGATGTCCACCTCCGTGGCGGCCAAACTGACTGGAACGCGTCGATGGTTTCCCCTTGCGGCATTTGGTGTGACGGATGAAACTTTCGCTGTTGCGACGACCCGTTCCGAACCCTTCGGGACACCGTATCTCCTCGCGTTGAATACGACGGCCTGGCTGGGCTGGCTGACCGGCACCCTGACAGGTTATCTGGCCGGAAGCCTGCTTCCCCCACGCCTGCAGACGGCAATGGGCATTCTGTTGTACGTGATGTTTCTCGGCATTCTGATGCCGGAAGTCCGGAAGGATGTTCGTGTGCTGGTACTTGCCGGGCTTTCCGGTGTCATCCACTGGGGACTGAAGGCGACGGGCTGGCTTCCCGGCGGATGGTGTCTTGTCATTGCCATTCTTGTTTCCGTTGCCATTGTGGAGGGGATCAACAGTAGGAAGGCCATGGAGCGGGGGTCCGATCGAAATGAAGCGACAGGCCCGGATATGGAACCTGCGGAACCTGAACCCGCAGGCGGGGAGCGGGAGAGAAACGATCTGGGGGACCAGAGTCCGACAGATCAGAAGGAAGAGCCATGATGCGTTTTGAGATCCTCCTGCTGATCCTCGGCATGATGGTTGTCACCTACCTGCCTCGGTTGCTGCCCTTTGCCTTCCTGCGGGCGGAAAGGATTCCCGAGCGTTGGCGCAACCTGCTCGGCCATATTCCGCATGCGGCACTCGGCGCCCTGTTGATTCCCGGATGTCTGGACGGGGTGGCCGGACACCCTGCAGCTTCGGTTGCCGGTATTCTTGCAGCCGGATTGGTGCTCTGGTTCAAGCCCAACATCCTGCTGGCCATGGCTGCCGCCGTTGCGGCCGCCCTGCCGTTCCTGGGCGGCGTGCAGTGAGGTTGCCGAAAATCCGGCCTATGCTGGAAAACCCGCAGAATCCCAGCGGGTGAAGGATCGGCGTGGGTTGTGGCGCACCGTTCGGTGGAGAACCCGCAGAATCCCTGCGGGTGAAGGATCGCAGATGGATTTCCTGCAGAACAAGGGGAAAGGTTGTCGGCGGATGCCGGCTTGGCGTGTGTATGGGTGAAACAGTGAAAATACTGGTGGTGGACGATGAAAAACCGATTTGTGACGTGGTGAAGGCCTATCTGGAACGGGAAGGGTATGCCGTTGTCTGCGCCTACGATGGAGAAGCCGCACTCGAAGCCTTTCGTCGGGAAAGTCCTGATCTGGTCGTGCTGGACAGGATGCTGCCAAAACTGAGCGGGGAGGCCGTATGCGTCCATATCCGCGCGGAGTCCGGCATCCCGATTCTGATGCTGACAGCCCGGGCCGGAGAGGATGATCTGGTTGCCGGATTGGCGCTTGGCGCGGACGACTATGTGGAAAAGCCGTTCCGGGCAAAGGAACTGGTGGCGCGGGCGGCCGCGCTGCTGCGGCGGGCCGCCAACGGCGGTGTTTCAATAAGGGAGCTCCTGCAGACCCCTTTCGCATCCGGTCCCGGAGCGACCGGCATCCCCGGCAATTCGGACGCGATACCACGCACGGATCAGCAGGTTTCAGGCAAGGACGGGAACCTGATTCGGGTCGGAACCTTCCTTGTTGTGGACACGGACTCTTATGAAGTGACCTGTAAAGGGCAGCCTGCAGTCCTGACCGGAAAGGAATTCAAGATTCTGACGGTTCTGGCGCGGCATCCCCGCAAGACCTTCACGCGCGAGGAACTGATTGCGATGGCCTTCCCCGACGGGTATGACGGATTCGACCGCGCGATTGACACCTATGTCAAGAATATCCGGAAAAAACTGACAGAGGCTGGGCGGCACGCATCCCCCGCATTGCCGGAAAATCAGGAATACATCCGAACGGTTCATGGGGTCGGGTACAGGATGGGGGATTTGCCATGAAGTGGCGCACAAGCGTTGGAAATTCGCGGAAAAACCACGCCATCGGGACACTTGGGTTGAAGTGGCTGCTCACCCTGGTTTTCGGCATGGTCGCGGTTGGTGTGACGTTTCTGTTCTATCTGGTCATCAGTCTGTCCTTCAGCACGCAATTCGGCTCCTATCTCGAAACCCGGATGTCGGATCGGATCAGCGAGACCATTGCCCAGATCGAGGAAACCTGGGACGATGATGCCGGTTATGATTTGCCGTTGCTGACCGATGTGCTTCGCCGTGCCGCTGCGAACGGCATCACGACCGTTGTGCGGGATCCCGCTGGGAATCCTGTTCTCGCCGGACCTTCCGCCATACGTGGCCGGGAAGGCCGTCATCTGCGGAATCTCTTCCCTCCCGCTGCCGGAAGGGAAACGGCAAGCTCTGATGCCGGTCAGCCAGCGACAGGCGATGAGCCTGGAAACGATGACCTGCATGATGCCTTGCGTCCGAATGATCTGACGCGCACCGTTCAACTGGTTCATGATGGCAAGTCGATCGGCTCCGCTGTCGTATCCGCGCCGGGGTCGGTTCTGGAAGTGCAGGACGAAGCCTTTCTTTCCGCAGTCCAGCGGGTCATCATCCTGACCGGCGCCGTTCTGCTGCTGCTGGGCCTGGGCGCAGCCTATCTTGCAGCATCCCGCATCGGTCTGGTTTTCGGGCACATGACCCGTGCGGCCGAAAAAATAGGCGCCGGACGGTATGGGGAGACGGTCACGGAAAGGACACGCATTGCCGAGATCCAGTCCCTGATGGATTCCATCAACCGCCTTTCCCTCGCGCTCGAACAGCAGGAATCGCTCCGCAAGCGATTGTTCTCCGATGTGGCCCATGATCTCCGAACCCCCGTCACCATCCTGCTTTCCCATCTGGAGGCGATCCGGGACGGCATATGGGAGGCGGATGCGGAGCGGATGGCCGTCTGCATGGAGGAGGCAAACCAGCTGGCACGCCTGATCGCCGAGGTGGAAAAACTGGCGCGGCTTGATGTGGGGGAAACCATCCTTCAGCCGATCGCCGGAGATCTTCTCCCCAGCGTGCTGCATGCGATTGCCGCATGGGAACCTGTTTTTGCGGGAAAACAGGTGAAGCTGGTTCATCGCGGCGCCAGCGCCAGGGGCCTTATTGAACCGGAAAGCCTTGTCACCATTCTCAACAATCTGCTTGGCAATGCGTTGCGACATACGCCTTCCGAAGGAACAGTCACTGTTGAAACGGCGGAAATGCAGGATTGTGTGCGACTGACGGTTTCCGACACGGGAATCGGCATTCCGCCAGCGGATCTGCCACATGTGTTCGAACGATTCTACCGGGCTGACAATTCCCGCAACAGCGGAACCGGCGGGTCCGGCATCGGGCTTGCCATCGTCCGTGCCCTCGTTCAGGCGCAGGGGGGCACGGTTCGGGTGGAGAGCCAGTTGGGAAAGGGAGCAACCTTCCTCGTCGAATTTCCAAAACCGGAACAGGGACCGATGTTCGCAACTGATAAAAACAATGACACCAGGAAGTCACAGGAAAGGGAACACACGAAATGACAGAAACGAACGGCATCCAATATGGACTTTTGGCGAATCCCGGGCATAACCGGGTCTATTTCGAGGCCTCAAAGACCATGGCGCTGGCAGAACTGGAGATTGCCTGCCGGCACTTTGACACAGCCTGCCATGATTTCCTGCCGATGGAGGTGGAAGGCATCTTCCTGCTTGCCTTCCGTGCGGAGAGGATCCTGAATGAGGCGGATCTGCGTTGGATTTCCCGGCTCTCCTTTGTATTTGCCATCTTCCGCTTGGAAAGCCGCGCGGACGGAGTCGTACTGCTGCCGGTCCGGAAGGCCCGTACCGGCGTCATGAACGACGACGTTGCCACCATTCTGAAATACACGGGCAAGACCAATGAGTTGTTTACCCGGATGATGATCAATGTCGGTGTGCTTTCCGGATCCTACGCAAGGGAACCGCATATCTGCCTGCTGGATCCGGTCGCGGGCAAGGGAACGACTCTGTTTGAGACTGCTCTGTCCGGCTGGGATGCTTATGGCGTGGAGATCGGGGAAAAGCCGGTCCATGAAGCCTGTGTCTTCTTCAAGAAATATCTGGAGACCGGGAAGTTCAAACACACGATGAACCGCGAACGCATCAGCGGGGAAGGAAAAAGCTTCAAGGCGGAAATGTCCAGGTTCGAGTTCGCCGTGTCAAAGGAAGCGCAAAAGGCCGGTGAAATACAGACCCTTTGTCTGGTCGAGGGGGACAGCCGGTATGCGGACCGGTACTTCCGCAAGGAGCAGTTCCATGTCATCGTGGGTGATCTGCCTTACGGTGTCCAGCACGGCAGCCATACACAGAATGTCTCGCCCTCGCTGACACGGAATCCCCGGGAACTGGTGAAAGCCTGTCTTCCCGCCTGGCTGGAAGTCCTGAAGCCGGGCGGCACCCTGGTTCTGGCCTGGAACCGGTTCGTACTGGAGCGTGACGCGTTTGCCTCCGTATTCCGCATCAAGGGGCTTGCGATTCTGGAAGACGCTCCCTATGACCAGTTCCTGCACCGGGTGGATCAGGCCATCAACCGGGATATCCTGGTGGTTCGAAAGGAAGCGACCTGAGCATTTCATGGCGACGGAGAGGAACCTCTTCCCACAGATCGGATCCGGGAAGCATCAAACCGACAAACGGAGGAAGCATACGATGAAAAAGCGCATGGACATCAGTCTCAATCCGAAGACGATCTACGGTGTGACGAATCCGGCAGACGCGTTTCCCGACATGGTGAGGCGTGGAATGCCCGGCTTCGAGCTTTGGCAAATCGCGCCGGAGGCTGTCCTGCCGCTCCGGGAGGCCATGGATTCCGCAGGCACGCACCTGATCGGGTTTTGCCCGAACTCGTTCAATCTGACGGATCCGGCCGCACGGGACGAATACCTGAAGGACCTGCGGATCGCGCTTGCGGACGCGGCCACCCTTCGCTGTCCTTCGCTCATCACCCAGGTGGGAAACGATACGGGCGCGCCACGCGCCGAACAGCATGAAAGCATCATCAACGGACTCCGTGCATGCGTGCCCCTGCTGGAGGCCGCCGGGGTCACGCTGCTCGTGGAACCGCTGAACACCGTGAAGGATCATGTCGGTTATTATCTGAACGATTCACGGGAAGGATTTGAGATCGTCCGGGCGGTTGCATCCCCCAATGTACGGCTCCTGTTCGACATCTATCACCAGCTGCAGATGGGAGAACCCGTACTGGACAGGATTCGGGAAGGTATCGACTGCATTTCCCACTTCCATGTGGCGGGGATTCCCGCGCGCGACGAGAAGATCTGGGAGGGCGTTGATTATTCGCCCATTTTCCGCCTGATTGGTGAACTGGGTTACCGGGGTCATCTCGGGATGGAACTGTTCCCGTCGTCCGGAACGGGAACAGCTTTTCTGGACAGGCTGCAGGAGGATCCGAATATATTCATATCATGTGAATAATCTTTGCTTGAAGGGTGCGTTTCAGACGGATACACTGGGAATATCTTCGCAGGATCATCGAATGGCAACAAATATGAAGCATAAGGGAGGAATCCGGCAATGGGTGAAATCGTCATTCGACAATCGAAAACGAGCCAATCCATTACCGGATCCATGAGGATGTGAAAGTCGTGTGATGTGCGATTTCCACCCGGATGGAGCCGCTGCGTGCGTGTTTTTGAGCGACTGCGAATACAAGGAGGATATCCTGATGGAACGAATCAGCCTCAATCGGAACTGGCAGTTCAAATATGCTGCCGGTGTCCAGGGCGTGCAGGAAAGCAAGGTATGGACATCCGTCGATTTGCCGCATGACGCGGGCATTTCCATGCCCCGCTTCGCGGAAGCGGTGGGCGGTGCGAGCAATGCATTCTATCCCGGATGCAACTGCATATACGAGAAGGAGGTCGACATGCCTGCGGAGTGGCTGGGCAGGTCGATTCTTCTGGAACTCGAGGGAGCCTACATGAATGCCGTGGTGTTCGTGAACCGGCAGTTGGCCGGCCGGCATCCCTACGGTTATACCAGCTTCCATTGCGATCTTTCCTCCTTGCTGAAGGAAGGGAAAAACACGCTCCGGATCGAGGTCAACAACGGAGGCCTTGCCAATACGCGCTGGTACAGCGGTTCCGGGCTTTATCGCCCGGTTTCCCTGTTGATCGGCGCTCCGGTGCATGTCGGACCCTGGGATGTTGCGGTCACGACCCCGGAGGCATTGTCCGATTCGTCTTCGGCACAGGCGGTCACCACTGTCCGGAATGCCGGCGCAGAGCCGGTATCCCTTGTTCTGAGAACCGGGGTATGGTCGGAAGCCTCCTTGCTGGGTCAGGCGGAAGAGCGGGTGGAAATCCCTGCTGCCGGTTCCGTGAATGTCATGCAGATAATCCCTGTGTCGCCAGTACATCTCTGGACGCCGGACGATCCTTTCCTGTATGAACTGAAAACAGAACTGGTTGTGGCAGGGGAATGCATGGATGGATTGATGACCCGTTTCGGGTTCCGAACGGTATCCGTCGATGCGGTCAACGGCTTCAGCCTGAACGGACGAACGTTGAAGATGAAGGGTGGATGCGTCCATCATGATTGCGGCCTTCTGGGAGCCGCCGCGTATCCCCGTGCGGAGGAGCGCAAGGTGGAACTGCTGAAGGCAAGCGGGTTCAATGCCGTCCGGTGTGCCCATAATCCGCCGTCCGTCGCGTTTCTCAATGCCTGTGACCGACTGGGCATGCTGGTGATCGACGAGTCGTTCGACTGTTTCCGACACGGCAAGAACCCGGGGGACTACAGCCTTGTGTTCGAGGATTGGTGGGAACGGGACCTGACGGCGATGGTGCTGCGGGATCGGAATCATCCTTCCATCGTGATGTGGTCCACCGGCAATGAGATCATTGAACGGAACGGTTGGTCGGATGGTGCGGTCTGGTCCCGGAAACTGGCAGATTGCGTTCGCGCACTGGATCCGAACCGGCCAGTCACCAACGCGCTGTGCGATCTTTGGGAGGAAGTCAAGCCTGGAGAGACCCCGGAATCGGTCATGACGCGGTTTGATCTTGCGACGACAGCGTTTGCGGAGCCACTGGATGTTGTCGGGTACAATTACCTGCTGCACCGTTATGAGCACGATGCAACCCGATATCCGGGCCGGGTCATCTGCGGAACTGAAACGTTCCCGAAGGATGCGTTCGACTACTGGGAGGCGACCGAAAGGCTGCCGCATGTCATCGGGGATTTCGTCTGGACGAGTCTCGATTATCTCGGCGAAGCCGGCCTTGGACACGAGGTGCCGGGAGATAAGGCATCCGGACTGAAACCCTATCCCTGGCACCATGCGAACTGCGGGGATCTCGACATCTGCGGACAAAAACGACCGCAATCCCATTATCGGGATTGCGTGTGGGGTATTGCGAAAAAACCCTACATCGCCGTTCATGATCCGGCTTTGCATGGGACACAGCTTGCCCTGTCACCCTGGGGATGGCCGGACGTGGTTTCCTCCTGGAACTGGCCGGGACAGGAAGGCAATCCCTGTACCATCGACGTCTACAGTATGGATGAAGAAGTGCTTCTTCTGCTGGATGGCCAGGAAATCGGCAGACAACCGGCCGGAAAGGCGAACCGGTATCTGGCTTCGTTCGAAACGGTGTATGTGCCCGGAAAACTGGAAGCGGTCGGGCTGACATGTGGCGGGGAATGCACGCGAACTGTCCTGTTGACATCCGGGAATGCGCATGCCATTCTTCTTTCCGCAGATCGGAACGATGTCTCCGGGGAGAACGGGGAGCTGGTTTATGTGACGGTGGAAGTGACGGATGAAAACGGAGATCGTGTGCCGGTTTCGGACAACAGCCTTCATTTCACTGTGTGTGGAGCAGGAAGCCTGCTCGCCGTTGGAAATGGGGATCCTGTTTCCACGGAGCCTTTCACCGGCAACGTCAGAAAAGTGTGGCGCGGTCTTGCCATGGCGGTCATCAGGACTTCCGGGGAGAAAGGGGATCTTCTCCTGACTGTTTCGGCAGAGGGATTGACACCGGCATCCCTGTACCTTCCGGTTCGCTGAGAGAAGCATAAGGGCGGTTCGCTGGAAGAATGCACTGTCGGACTATTGCGATGCAAAGATTGGCAATCCGCCGGGACGAATGAAAATGCGCTTCACGACGCACGTGGAGCGTATTTTTCTTGTTATGGGTGCGTTTTTGGTCCTCCCGGGTCTCCTCCATGGTATACTCAGGGTATACCCAGGTGAGAAAAACTGCCGGACAGGCAGAGAGGTCGGAGGCAACGAACCGCGTTCTGCTGGTCGGAATCAGCCGGATCTGCCTCATGGAAAGGTGAATATGCGAATTCTTGTGGATGCCGATGCCTGCCCCGTGAAAGAGATCATCGTCCGTTTGGCCCGGAGCCGGAGCATCCATGTTGTCATGATCTGTGACACGAATCATGTCATCCGTGACGGATACAGCGAAGTCATCACTGTGGATCAGGCGAGGGACAGCGTGGACCTCGCGCTCGCGAACCGGCTGAAGCCTTCCGACATTGTGGTCACGCAGGATTTCGGCGTGGCGGCGCTCGCGTTGGGCAAGGGCTGTTGGGCCCTGAACCAGAACGGCATGGTTTATGACGACGGAAATATGGACCAGCTGTTGCTGGAACGGCACAACGGCCAGAAGATCCGTCGCGCAGGCGGTCGGACAAAGGGAATGAAGAAACGGGATCCTGAGGATGATGACAAGTTCGAAGCCGCGTTGATCCACATGCTGGATGCGAATCTGTAAAAAATCCAATGAAGGGTGCGTGCTTGACCAGGCAGGGGATCCCCCGCCTGTGCGGGAAGAGTGTGGCTTCAGCCCACTCTTCCCGCTTTTTATACGGGTTTTACCGTTTCATGCGTCAGGTTTCTGATCCACTTGAACCGGTTGACCTTGATGAATGCGACAATGCATTTGAGGATCTGGTCGGATTTCAGGAAGGCGAAGACAACGACCGGATCGGCATGGAACACGAAAGCGGCCAGCAATGAGGACGGGATGACGAAGCCCCAGATATGGATCAGATCGTTGATCAGCACAAAGTGCGTTGCGCCGCCCGCCCGAACGATGCCGGTGAGCGTGGACATCTGGTAGGCTGTGCCGATAATGGTGACCGAAAGGACCGTCATCATGCGCAAGGCCATGTCCTTTGCTTCCGGAGAGAGATTGTAGAGCAGCAGAACCGGCTCGCGGACCAGGAACAGGACTGCGGCCGAGAAAACGCCGATCACGACGAAAATCCGCTGAAGGGAACGCGTATACCGCTTCACCTTATCGATGTCGCCCGTACCGACCGTCTGGCCGATGATGATGGACGTGGCGCCGGCTGTTCCATAGATGATGACCCCGACCATCTGGAAGATGATGGTCGCAATGCTGACGGCTGCCGTTGCCACAGCACCGAGATGACCGATGATGGCGCCCTGTGTGGCCAGATTGACGCCCCAGGTGATATCACCGATGATCACGGGCAGGCCGAACTTGACGAATCGACCCAGCAGTTCCTTGTCCGTCTGCAACAGATCCTTCAGCTTCAGTTGCAGGCGTTCATCCACGAAACCCACATAAATGAGCATGATGAGGCATTCGACGATCCGGACGGACAGCGTTGCGATGGCTGAACCGCGGATGCCCAGTTTCGGCGCGCCAAGGTTGCCGAACACGAGCAGCCAGTTGAGAAACAGGTTCACGGTGAAGGAACAGATGGACAGGTACATGCCGACCTTCACGCGTTCCACCACGCGCATCGAGGCAATGAGCACCTGGGTGACACAGAAGAACAGATACGAGAAACGGATGATGCCCAGATACTTCATGCCCTCCGTCACCACTTCCGCCTCGCCGGTGAACAGCCGGAGAATGAAAGCGGGGAAGAAGAGCGTCAGCAGGAACATGAACAAGGTGATGGACAGGCCGAACTTCATGGTGATGCTGATGACGGATTTGACACGTTCCTTGTCGCGCTTGCCCCAATACTGGTTCGCCAGAACCATCATGGCAGCGGAGAGACCGATGACCAGCATCTGGATGAGATTCTGGAACTGGTTGGCCACGTAGACGCCGGAAAGAGCCAGTTCGCCAAGGGTGCCGACTACGAGGTTGTCCGTCAGGCCGATGGAAAAACTGATGACATTCTGCAGCGCCATGGGGGCGGCCAGAAGAATCAGCCGTTTCAACAAAGGCGTTTCTGTGGTGCTGTTCAAGGTCTTGTCCATGCGGTTCCTTTCCATTCAGGTCAAATCAGGCAGGAGTGGCAGCCTGAATGTTGGTACTTCGGTTGCAGAATATGACAAGGGTTGGTCCTTCCGGTCATTGTCCCGAAAGCATATCATGTCAGAATCCTTGTGATGGGCAGTGACCGGAGGAATGGTGCTGTGCGCACTTGTCATGGTCACGTGTTCATTCCATTTCCGAAAAAGCCGGCTTCGGCAAAAGCGGAGATGACCCGGAAGCGGCTGCTTCCGGGTCATCCTGCCTTCACATTCCCGCCGGCCACGATGGGGCGGAGCGACAATGAGGGCTTGGAAGAAAGGAACCTGCGCAATGAAATCCCGAAAAGGATGGCATACCTGCCCTTCTTTTCGAGAAAAGAGCAGGTGATTTTCTTCCGGCACCTTACTTGCTTGCTTCCTCGATGGCAACGGCCACTGCGACGGTTGCACCGACCATGGGGTTGTTGCCCATGCCCAGGAAGCCCATCATCTCGACATGCGCCGGAACGGAGGAGGATCCTGCGAACTGCGCGTCGGAGTGCATGCGGCCCATGGTGTCGGTCATGCCGTAGGAAGCGGGACCGGCAGCCATGTTGTCCGGGTGGAGGGTACGGCCCGTTCCGCCGCCGGATGCGACGGAGAAGTACTTCTTGCCCTGTTCGTAGCATTCCTTCTTGTAGGTGCCGGCGACAGGATGCTGGAAGCGGGTGGGGTTGGTGGAGTTGCCGGTGATGGAAACATCCACGCCTTCCTTGTGCATGATGGCGACGCCTTCACGGACATCATCGGCGCCGTAGCAGCGCACGCCCGCACGTTCACCCTTGGAATAGGCGATTTCGCGGACGACATCGACTTTGCCGGTGCCGTAGTCGAACTGGGTCTGCACATAGGTGAATCCATTGATGCGTGAGATGATCTGGGCCGCATCCTTGCCGAGACCGTTCAGGATGACCTGAAGAGGGGTCTTGCGGACCTTGTTGGCGCTCTTGGCGATTCCGATGGCGCCTTCGGCGGCAGCAAAGGATTCATGGCCGGCGAGGAAAGCGAAGCATTTCGTTTCTTCGCGCAGCAGCATGGCACCGAGGTTGCCGTGTCCGAGACCGACCTTGCGGTCGTCTGCGACGGAACCGGGGATACAGAAGGCCTGGAGGCCGATGCCGATGGCTTCGGCCGCATCAGCTGCTTTCGTGCAGCCTTTTTTCAGCGCAATGGCCGCACCGGCCACATAGGCCCAGCAGGCATTCTCGAAGCAGATGGGCTGGATGGATTTCGCGAGGGTGTAGATATCCATGCCCTTGGCTTTGCAAAGGGCTTCCGCTTCATCGAGGTCGGCGATGCCGTACTGGTTCAGGGCGGCATTCACCTGTTTGATACGTCTGTCATAGCTTTCAAACTTTGGCATGCTCGAGGTCCTCCCTTCTTTATTCGTGACGCGGATCCACGATCTTCGCGCCTTCTGCGAAACGGCCGTAGCTGCCGGTCGCCTTTTTCACTGCTTCGTTCGCGTCGACACCGGCTTTGATGGAATCCATCATCTTGCCCATGTTCACGAACTCGTAACCGATGATTTCATTGCCTTCATCGAGCGCGACGCGGGTGACATAGCCTTCGGCCATTTCCATGTAGCGCGGGCCCTTTGCAAGGGTGCCGTACATGGTGCCGACCTGGCTGCGCAGGCCCTTGCCGAGATCCTCAAGACCGGCGCCGATGGGAAGTCCCCCCTCGGAGAAAGCGGTCTGGGTGCGGCCGTATACGATCTGCAGGAACAACTCGCGCATGGCGGTGTTGATCGCATCGCAGACGAGGTCGGTGTTCAGGGCCTCCAGGATGGTCTTGCCGGGAAGGATTTCCGCGGCCATGGCGGCGGAATGGGTCATGCCGGAGCATCCGAGTGTCTCCACAAGGGCCTCCTGAATGATGCCGTCCTTCACGTTGAGGGTGAGCTTGCATGCGCCCTGCTGGGGTGCACACCAGCCCACGCCGTGGGTGAGGCCGGAAATGTCCGTGACCTCTTTGGCCCGAACCCATTTCCCTTCTTCGGGAATGGGGGCCGCCCCATGGTTGGGTCCTTTGGCAATGCACATCATGTTGGCGACTTCGTGTGTGTATTCCATGTTTGGCTCCTTTCGATGAAGTGGTTCGCTTTGCGGGTGCCGGCAGGCAGCGGAGCCGGGCCGTAGGGCCGGTGGCTGCAAGCCTGCCAGAATCTTGACAATTATATCACAACACCTGAAAAAAGGGAGCGGGAAATATCTGGCATGCCGCTGGAACGGCCTGGCTCAAAATGTTACACTTTTCAGGACCAGATTGGGTTTTCGGAGGAGTGTGCCATGCGGACGGACAAACTGTCGCTTTTACGGGTGAGTGAAAACAGACGCCACCTGACCACGGAGTCGGGAGAGCCGTTTTTTTGGCTTGGCGACACCACCTGGGAGATCTTCCACAGACTGAACGCCGAAGAGGCTGCGGATTTTCTGGACATCCGCGCGGAGCAGGGTTTCAACGTCATTCAGGCGGTTGCCTTGGCAGAGTTCGAGGGTCTGACTGCTCCGAACGCCTATGGCCGACTCCCGTTGAAGAAAAACGGGGAGGGTCTGTATGACCCGACTCTGCCAGATCTGGAGCCCGGAGTGGATGGAAACCATTATTGGGCGCACGTGGACCGTATTGTGGAAATGGCGGCCGAACGGAACATCCAGGTCGGTCTTCTGCCGACCTGGGGTGACAAATACAACGTCATGTGGGGAAAGGGTCCAGATATCTTCACGGTGGCGAATGCAGGAGAATACGGGCGCTGGATCGGAAACCGGTACAGGGACTGCATGAACATCGTTTGGGTTCTCGGTGGGGACCGGCCGTTGAAGACGCGACGCCATTTCGAGATCATCAAGGCCATGGCGGAAGGCATCCGGGAGGGGGATGGCGGTCGTCATCTGATGACCTTCCATCCGTCCGGCGAATCCTCCTCCTCGGAATATGTGCATGACGAGGACTGGCTGGACTTCAACATGATACAGACCGGGCATGCGAAACTGAATCTGGAGTGCTGGAAACATGTACAGGCGGATTGGGCAAAACAACCCGCAAAGCCGACACTGGACGGGGAACCCCGATACGAGGACCATCCGATCGGTTTCAATCCAGTCAATGGCTATTTCGATGCGGCGGATGTCCGGCAGGCGGTCTGGTGGGGCGTGCTGGCGGGCGGCATGGGCACAACGTACGGGCATCACGCCATCTGGAGCATGACGCGGGAGACGGAACCCTATTATCCACTCATCTGGCGGCAGGCGGCCAGCCGCCCGGGAGCATGCCAGATGCGGCATCTGAAGGAGCTGATGCTTTCCCGGCCGATGCTGGAGCGCGAACCCTGCCAGGAACTTGTCGCCGTGCAGCATGAGGGGGCCAATCGCATCCAGGCGGCCAAAGGAAAGGCGTATGCCTTCCTGTATTCGCCGAACGGGCTGAAAATCAGCGTCAGCACGGGTTTGTTCGACGGAAACAGTCTGATTGACGGAAACAGGCTGAAAGCCTCGTGGTACAGTCCCAGAACAGGGGAGACGACCGGTATCGGCTTATTCGCCAACGCGGGAACCTTGTCGTTTCAACCGCCTTCCTCTGGTAGAGGAGAGGACTGGGTGCTCGTGCTGGATGGGGTTGAATGAGATCCGCTTGCCCGGAATGGGCATGGAGGGCAGGATCGCCAGAGGATGGATGGAAGCCGTTTGATGATGTCTGGAATGATTGCAGCATTGCAAACAGTCTGGCTGTATCTGGCGGATCTCGTTTCCTGTCGGTGGATTGACGAGTGAAAATAGCTGTGATAGCATGATTTTGACAAAAGCATTGACGAAGACACGTGCTTTCGCCACCACACCGCAGAGAGGGCAGGTCATCGGCTGCAAGCCGCCCGTGCAGGAGCAGGAGCATACCCCTTCCGAGCTTGGATTCAGAGTGGAAACCGCAGATTGCCTATCGGCAGCATATCTGCGAAGTTCCTTAAGGATCCACGGCGGCCCCGTTACGGCTTGCGAGTGATGTCATCCAGCAGAAACGCTGGATGGCATAAACGAGGTGGAACCATGGAGCGGCGCTTCATCCTTGACGGATGGGGCGCTTTTTCTCATTTTCGGCTTGCCAAAAATTGCTTGCCGAAAATGAGAAGCGGCAGGAACTTGCAAGTTCCGAGAGCGTTCGACTTGCCGAAAATGGCTTGCCGAAAATGAGAAGCGGCAGGAACTTGCCTGCAGGTTCCAAAAACGTGCATTGCCCGGCGGGAAAACCGCATGCGGTGGAAAGGAGTAGTTCAACATGCCAAACATTACACTGAAGGACGGTTCCGTGAAAGAGGTGGCTGCGGGAACCACCATCCTGGATGTCGCAAAGGGCATCAGCGAAGGCCTGGCCCGTGTGGCGCTGGCAGCCGAACTGGACGGTGCGGTGGTCGATCTTTCCCGCACCATTGAAGCCGACTGCACCCTCAACCTGCTTACCTTCGATGCAGAAGGCGGGAAGCTGGCCTTCTGGCACACCACTTCGCACATCATGGCGCAAGCTGTGAAGAAATTGTACCCACAAGCGCAGCTGGCCATCGGACCTGCCATCGACAACGGGTTTTATTACGATTTTGACGTGGAACGCCCCTTTACACCGGATGATCTGGTCGCCATCGAAAAGGAAATGGAAGCGATCGTCAAGGCGGATTTGAAGCTGGAACGCTTTACGCTGGGTCGGGAAGAGGCACTTGCCCTCATGGCGGCGGAACCGTACAAGGTCGAGTTGATTCGCGATCTGCCTGACGACACCGCGTTGTCGTTCTATCGGCAGGGAGATTTCACTGATCTCTGCGCAGGTCCGCATCTGCCCTCCACCGGCAGGATCAAGGCCGTGAAGCTGTTGAAGCTGGCCGGCGCCTATTGGCGCGGTGACGAGAAGAACAAGATGCTCCAGCGAATCTACGGCATTTCGTACCCGAAGGCGACCCAGCTGGAGGAGTATGTGAAACTGCAGGAGGAAGCGGAACGCCGGGACCATCGCCGCATCGGCAAGGATCTCGATCTGTTCTCCATGAATGACCAGGTCGGGCAGGGGCTGGCATTATGGCATCCGAAGGGCGCAAGAATCCGGTACCGCATTGAGGAATTCTGGAAAAGGAAGCACCTCAAGAGTGGGTATGAAATGGTCTATACGCCGCATATCGGACGCGCCGAACTGTGGGAAACGTCCGGGCATCTCGGCTTTTACAAGGAAAGCATGTATTCCCCCATGGACATCGACGGTCAGGACTTCTATGCGAAGCCGATGAATTGTCCGTTCCATGTCATGATCTACAAGGCGGGCATGCATTCCTACCGCGATCTGCCTTTCCGCTGGGCTGAACTTGGCACCGTGTACCGTTATGAAAAGAGTGGTACGCTGCATGGACTGTTGCGTGTTCGTGGATTCACCCAGGACGACGCCCACCTGATCTGCGCGCCAGAACAGATGCCGGCGGAAATCCGGCGAGTGCTCCGCTTCAGTCTCGATCTGCTAAAGGATTTCGGGTTTAGTCAGTACCACATCTATGTGTCCACACAACCGAAGGGCAAGTCCGTCGGTGAAACCCACCAGTGGGACGCCGCCACGGTCGCATTGAGGGAAGCTGTGATGGCGGAAGGGCTGGAATGCGATATCGACGAGGGCGGCGGCGCCTTCTACGGGCCGAAGATCGACATCAAGATCAAGGACGCACTCGGCCGGGAATGGCAGCTTTCCACCATCCAGTTCGACTTCAACCTGCCGGAACGGTTCGACATGACCTACATCGCGGCAGACGGCAGCAAACAGCGCCCCTACATGATCCATCGTGCCCTGCTCGGATCCATTGAGCGTTTCTTCGGAATCCTGATTGAGCAGTATGCGGGTGCATTCCCGACCTGGCTGGCGCCTGTGCAGGCAAAAATCCTGCCGTTGACGGACCGGAACGCAGCATACGCGGAGAAGGTCGCGGAAGCGCTTCGTGAATACGATGTGGACGTGGAGATCGACAGCAGGAACGAGAAAATCGGTTACAAGATCCGGGAAGCCCAAATGGAAAAGGTGCCGTACATGCTGGTCCTGGGTGACAAGGAAATGGAGGCTGGCACAGTGGCCGTCCGTTCACGCAAGGAAGGCGAACTCGGTGCCATGCCGCTGGAGGATCTTGTCGCCCGTATTACGGATGAAATCCGTCGTCGTGTGAATTGATGCCAGATGGTCTGACAAAGTCGCTTCGACCACATGTGATCGGGTGGAAGATCGTTCCGGCATTTGTCCTTGAAACCTTTCAGGCATGAATGATGTGATGGACAAGGAGCGATGAAACAACAGAAGAGGGCTGCATCCCGTCAAGGATGCGGACCTCTTCGACGTTTTTCGCATAAAAAACCAATGAATTCCGATCCTGTTGTTCGTTCTCTCAAAATGCGTGGTAAATACTTGGAGATGGGTTGTCCTACCGGCTTTACGCATGCGATTGCAATGTCGGGTATAGCGCCTCGTCGCATTCGATTCTGCCGCCATTTGCCCGAAACCCTGTTGACATGCTATATTCAGAATCGCGTCCTTCCTGATTCGGTGTATTGACTGGAAATCCTGATTCCCGCCTCGCCCTTGACATGCCCGGTAGCAAATCACCCGATGCATCTACACACAATGTTGGCATTTATACTGATCATGGATGGAGGATCCTTTATGAAGCAAATGAGTTTACTGGCAAAAATGCTCGTCATCGTGATTATTCCCATTGTTGCCATCCTTGCCGTATCCTTTCTCGGCATTCGCATGATGGATTCAGTGGCCAAGGAGAGCTACAAAAGCCTGTATTTTGTTACATACAAGGCCTCAACCACCATGCTGAATGCGGATCGGGATCTTTACCAATCCCTGACGGCCGCCATGCTGCTGACAAACGAATCCATCCCGGCTGATCTGGCCGGTTCGCAAGCAAAGGATTTCGAGGACAACTTCACACAGGCGACCGATCGCATGAAACAGGCATGGGACATCATGCAGCCGGATATGGCGGAATTCAATGAGTTAGTGAATGAAAACACCACAGAGAAACCGGATGCCCTCTATTCGGCGTTTACGGAGAATGCAGCGAAATGGAAGGCATCCATCGACCCGGCCAGCCGAAAGATTGTGGATCCGAATGCTTTCAATGAAGCTTACGGCGCGGCACGTGAACCCATCAACCTCCTGACGGAATACCTGGATATTTACGCGAACTCAAGAATGCTGGCCATCAAAGCTGAAACCGGCCGCAACTCTCTCCAGATGATCATTGCCATGATTCTGACGCTCCTACTCACCGGGCTGGCAAGCTTTGTCGTCATCATGGACATCCGCCGGCGGACCAATGGCGTTCTGGGCATCATCCGGCAGACCGCCGAGCTGGACATGTCGGAGGATCACAGCACGAATACCAGGCTCCATGGCAGGGATGAATTCGCGAAGATCACGGAAGCGCTCAACACGACCCGTATGGAGTTGCGTCGGATGATCCGGGATGTAAAGGATGGTTCGGATCAGATTGGCTTCTCCTCCAGAGAATCGCAGAACAACATCAACGAAGTCAACCACTTGCTTGCGGACATTTCCACCGGGACGGAACAACTATCGGCCTCCATGGAAGAAAATGCGGCAACCTCCCAGGAAATGAATGCGACTTCCATGGAAATCGAACATGCCATCGACGCCATTTCGGAACGTGCTTCTGAAGGTGCCTCCGTTTCGACCGAAATCAACCATCGTGCCGAATCCTTGATGAATGATGCGATGGCATCCCAGGAAAACATCCGCCGCATTCATACGGAAACGGATGTGCGGATGCGTGCCGCCATCGAGAAGTCGAAATCAGTCGATCAGATAAACATTCTTTCCGCCTCCATTCTCCAGATCACATCGCAGACGAATCTTCTCGCTCTCAACGCGGCCATTGAAGCCGCCCGTGCAGGAGAGGCAGGGAAGGGATTCGCAGTTGTCGCCGAAGAAATCAGGAAGCTCGCTGAACAATCCAAACATACTGTTTCTCAGATCCAGAGCGTGACGGGAGAGGTGCTGGATGCGGTCACAAATCTGACGAGCAGCTCGTCCGACATGCTGCACTTCCTGGAGGGACAGGTCTTTTCGGATTACGAAAAGCAGATGGCAGCCATGAAGCAATACCGCAAGGATGCCGGTTTCTTCAGCGACATGTCCACGGATCTGAGTGCAACCACGGAGGAATTGACGGCTTCCATCCACGACCTCATGCGCGCGATTCATGAAGTCACCATGGCAACCAATGAAAGCGCGAAGGATGCGACCAATATGTCCGGGCGTGTATCCGACTCATACGAAAAGCTTAAGAAACTGGTTGATTTGGTGAATGACAACTCGAAATCCACCGAAACCATGATGAACCTGATGGCACGCTTCAAAATTGAGTAAAATCAAGCCATTTGTCTGTGGTATTTGCCGAACCTGCATGCTATAATGTTTCGGACCAAGGACGGGCAGGCACATCGCGACGATGTGCCTGTCGCATGTCCGAATCCGGAAAAAAATACGCACAGGGGGTTCAGATTCATGCAGTCACGCCGCATCATCCAGGTGGAGGAAAAAGTACCGCTCCTCCAGGGCATCCCGCTCGCGTTCCAGCACCTCTTCGCCATGTTCGGCGCCTCGGTCCTCGTTCCATACCTGTTCAACTCCTGGGCCGGCGCACAGGTCATCGATCCGTCGCTTGTCCTGCTCATGAACGGCATCGGCACGCTCATCTACCTGTTCCTGTGCAAGGGACGTGCTCCGGCCTTCCTCGGTTCCAGCTTCGCTTTCCTGAGCCCCGTGGCTGCCGTTCTGGCATCCGGCGGTGATGCAAAGGAGAACTTTGCGAAGGCGTTGGGCGGATTCATCATCTCGGGTCTCGTCTTCGTTCTTGTCGCGCTTCTGATTGGCGCCGTCGGAACAAAATGGCTCGACATCGTCCTGCCGCCTGCCACCATGGGTCCCATCGTCGCACTCATCGGACTGGAACTCGCAGGGGTTGCAGCCGGAAATGCCGGTCTTCTCCCGAAAACGCAGCTTCAGATCATCGATGGCGTTGCAACCTCCGTTGCACTCCCGCTTGACGGGAAAGCCATCATTGTCTCCCTTGCCACGTTGGCTGTCCTGGTTCTGGGCAACCTGGTCTTCCGTGGTTTCCTCGCCATTATTCCCATTCTGATCGCTGTCGTCTTCGGTTATGTCCTCTCCGCCACCATGGGCATGGTTGTGTGGGAACCGGTCGCCACGGCGCAGTTCCTTACCTTCCCGAGCTTCACACTGCCGAAATTCGACATCTCCGCCATCATCATCATTCTGCCGGCCGCACTGGTGGTCATTTCCGAGCATATCGGCCATCTCTTCGTCACATCGAAGATTGTGGGTCGTGACCTCACGAAGGATCCGGGTCTGCACCGCTCCCTGCTGGGAGACGGCCTTTCCACCATGCTTTCCGGTTTTACCGGCTCCGTGCCGACCACCACGTATGGCGAAAACATGGGCGTCATGGCCATTACCGGCGTCTACAGCGTCTGGGTCATCGGCGGCGCAGCCCTCATCTCCATCCTCATGGCCTTCTTCGGAAATGTATCCGCGTTCATCTCGAGCATTCCGGGCCCGGTCATGGGCGGCATCACCCTGCTGCTGTTCGGCGTCATTGCCGCTTCGGGCATCCGGATGATCGTCGAGGCGAAGGTTGATTATTCAAAATCCCGCAATCTCATCCTCACAGCCCTGACCTTTGTTGCCGGTCTCAGCGGCGTGGCTGTGAAGATCGGTACGGTCGAGCTCAAGGGAATGGCACTCGCCACCGTATTCGGCATGGCCATGTCCCTGCTGTTCTTCGCACTGGACAAGCTGGGTCTGACGAACGATCATGACAATGGAAGCGAAGCATCCGCTGAAAAGGCCGCATAATCGGATTTCGGCGGGAAAGCAGCAGCAACCCGGTTTCATGCAAAGATTCGCTTGTGTCTGTCCGGGTTGTTTGTCGGAATTTCATGGAGGGGTGTGCTTCCCAGTGAAGCGCACCCTTTTCCCATTCGTGGGAATTCCCGTCATCTCAAATGTGATATCAGTCAATTGCCGGATCACTAGACAGGAGGTACACCATGTGTGAAAGAGACTTCGTTGAGATTCTTGCAAACGCCTTGCCGCCGGTTCCGGGAATCCGTAATGCCGGAAGAAGCCGGGCGGTTGTCCTTGTGCTGCTGTCGAGGCAGGCTGGTGTGTCACATGTGGTGTTTCAGGAACGCGCTGCGGGCATCGCCCAGCCGGGAGAGATCGGGTTTCCCGGCGGAAAAGTGGAACCGGAGCTGGATCGTACGGCTGAAGATACGGCATTGCGCGAGACCGAAGAGGAATTGGGGCTGCCCCGAAATGCGGTTTCTGTTTTGGGTCGGCTGGACAGTCTTCTGACCCGTCTTGGCGTCCTGATAGACGTCGTCGTGGGTGTCACGGAAGTTCCGGTTTCCGGAATGCGCCCGAATCCGGCGGAAGTGGCACGGATCTTCGCTCTTCCGCTGAACTGGTTGCTCGAACAGCGGCCCGTACAATATGGTGTCATCGTGAAGTCGCATCCAAGCCGGATCCATCCGTTGACAGGGGAAGAGGAGGTTCTTCTCCCTGCGGCGGAGCTTTCCCTCCCGGATCGATACGGCCAACCATGGGGTGAAACCATCCATCCCATATTGGTGTACCGGACCCCGCAAGGCGTGATTTGGGGGATCACCGCCGATATTCTTCAGGATTTCCTTGCAAAATGCAGGGAAAGCGGCGTGAACCAATCCTGAGATTCGGTTTCATGACGACCGGAATGTGATAAAAAACGGATGAAAGCTCGGTGGAAAAGGGAGGGGTACCCCATGAATCAGGAAGCATTGACGAAGACCATGCTGGAAGCTGAAACCTGGGCGGTTGTCGGGGTCAGCGCAAATCCGGAAAAGTACGGGCACCGCATCTTTCAGGCGCTGCGACGCCACGGATACCGGGTCTATGCCGTGAATCCGGCGCATTCGGAAATCGATGGCGAACCCTGCTATCCCGACCTTTCCACTTTGCCGGAAAGACCGGAAGTCGTAAATCTTGTCGTTTCCCCGGAAATCGGAGTGGAAGTGGTGGAGGAAGCGGCCCGGCTCGGTGTTCCGTATCTCTGGTTCCAACCGGGCACGCACGAACCGGATTTGATTCGGCGTGCAGAAGCGCTTGGCATGCAGCCGCTCCGGCATTGCGTGTTGGTGGCCCTGGAAAATGGTTGAGGAAGCGGCAAGCCATATACTTGAGCAGGTGAATTCGAGCAAGGAAAGAGGGGTGCCATTCTGTAAGGCATCCCTCTTTTCCATCCATTCGCTTTCATGTTGTTATGGTGAAGTGCAGGGTCTGTCAGCGTGCGTTTTTCACGTTTTCATACGCACGCAGGACTGGCAGAAACCCATTCGCCGCGACTGTCAGGCAACAGGTGCGATCGGTACATAGACGCGTTTGGCCAGTTCAGCGTCCAGCATGAAGAGACCCTGGGCATTGTCCCCGATCAGCTGCAGCTTGCGGATGTTGCTTTCCGCCGTAGCCTCCTCTTCAGCCTGTTCGGTCACAAACCACTGCAGGAAGGAGTTGGTCTTGTGATCCTTCTCCTCGATGGCAAGGTTGACCAGGTTGTAGATGGAAGCCGTGACGAACTGCTCATGGGACAGATTTAGCCTGAACAGGTCCAGGGGCGTGGAAAAGTCAACCGGCGGCGCATCGATGGCCTGAAGGGAGACCTTCCCTCCGACATGGATGGCATAGTCGTAGAATTTCAATGCGTGGTCCCGTTCTTCCTTCATCTGGACATCGAAAAAGTTCGCAAACCCATCCAGATTCTGCTCTGCAAACCAGGCTTTCATGGAAAGGTAGAAGTACGCGGAATAAAACTCCTTCTGGATTTGGTCGTTCAGCAATTTCTCCATGGCTGCGGATATCATGGCAATTCCTCCTTGGATCCAATTCCGGTGGGCAGAACAGACTGACTGCCTTCCTGATACACGATTACCCGATTTGCCTGCAGACGAAACATCATGATGTGCAATGACATTTTACGCAATGCATTGATGGCTTGATTTTCATGTGAATGATACATTGACGGTTTTATACGCATGCTTCATTGAATCTTGTCATACGCCTGCCTGATCCGGCGGATCCCTTCGTGGATCCGGTCTTCGGGCATGTTGGAGAAATTGAGGCGCATCGTGTTTTCATGGCCGCCCTCCGGGAAGAAGGCGCCGCCGGGGACAAAGGCGACCTTCAATGGCAGACAGTGTTCGAGAAGGATACGGGCGCTGATGTGCTCCGGCAAGGTTGCCCACAGGAACAAACCGCCGGAAGGCGGATTCACGTCCAGGCCGTCCGGGAAATACCGGGAAATGGCATCCATCATGGCATTCCTGCGTGATGCATACGTTTCCCGCAGCCGGGCGATATGCGATTCCAGATCACACGTTTCCAGATACCGTTGGATACAGGCCTGGGGCAAATGACTTGTGTGAAGGTCAGCGCCTTGCTTGATGAGGTCGAAACGCGCAATCAGGTCTTCACTGGCCGTCACCCAGCCAATCCGGAGACCGGGACAGAGAATCTTGGAAAAGGTGCCGAGCCCGATGACTTGTCCCTTCGTATCAAGGGATTGGAGGGAAGGCTGTGTTTCCCCCTCAAAACGCAGCTCGCCGTATGGGTTGTCTTCCAGAATCGGAATTTCTGTCTTCGACAGGAGCGCCATGATTTGGCGACGACGCTCCGCAGACCAGCTTTTTCCCGTCGGATTTTGAAATTCCGGAATCACATAGACCAGCCGGATGTCCGATTCCTGCGCGAGAATGTTCGCCAGCGATTCCGGGATCATGCCGTCCCTGTCCGTCGGAACGGCGACAAATCGCGGTTCGTATGCTTTGAAGGCATTGATGGCCGCCAGATAGGTGGGACTCTCGCACAACAGGACCGAACCCTTGTCCAGAAAGAGCTTGCCTGCAAAATCCAACCCTTGCTGCGACCCATTGAGGATGAGAATGTTCGATGCCCCGGCCTCGACGCCACAGGTCTGCTTGAGCCGCTTTGCGATGGATGCGCGCAACGGGGGATGACCCGCTGTCGTGCCATATTGCAGATAGGCGGCGCCCTCTTTGGCAGTCACATCCTGATAGATGTCGGCAAGCTCGGTTGTCGGAAAGAGTTCCGGAGCGGGCAGGCCTCCTGCAAAGGAGATCACGTCTGGTTGTTCCGTCAATTTCAGTAATTCCCGGATTTCGGATGCGCGGATGTGCTGCATGCGGTCTGCAAATCTCATGAGATCCTCCTTGTGGCCCGGCCCTTGATGGGTGTCGTCTTCGAATGACGAATGGCAGTTGAAGATTGAGGAATCAGACGATGGGGATGAGATCCTCAAGCGGTTGAAGATACGGCCGGTCCTGGATTCCATCCATTGCTTCCCGGATGGCTTCCGCCAGGATTCGGATCCCCACGTCGATATCCGTCTTGGCAGGGTAGGTGAAATTCAACCGCAGGGAATGGGAGGAGGATCCGTCGATGGAAAAGACATGTCCCGGAACAAACGCGACACCCAGCCGGGAAGCGGCTGTGGCCACCCGTTGCGCCGTCAGGTTTTCCGGCAGGGTCAGCCAGACATAAAGGCCGCCTTCGGGGCGGTTCCATCGAACACCGGGAATGCCGGACATATGCCGTTCGAGTGCAACGTGCATGAGGTCTCGGCGGATACGGCTTTCCGCGATCGCGTTTTCACGGTGCCGATGCAACAGTCCGCTTCGAAGGCATGCATCCACAAGCCACTGGGAAGGTGCCGCAGTGTGAATGTCCGACAGCTGGCGGTGAATGGCGAGTTGTCGCAAAATGGCACGTGGCGCCTGCAGCCAGCCGACCCTGAGACCCATGAAAAGCACCTTGGAAAAGGAACCGAGATAGAGCACGGACTGGTGTACATCCAGCGCCATCAGCGGCGGGATGTCGCAGCCCTCGTATCTGAGCCCGCTGTAGGCGTCATCCTCGATGATCGGGATGCCATGCCGTCCGGCAGCGTCCAGCAGGGCTCTGCGTCGTGCAAGGCTCATGATGCGGCCTGTCGGGTTCTGGAAGGTTGGCATCACATAGATGAATTTCGGCGTGACGCGGGTCAGCCAGGCCTCCAGTGCGTCGATCCGCATACCTTCCCCGTCACAGGGGATGCCGACAACCGTCGCTCCTCGTCCTTCGAACAGCTGCCGCGCACAAAAAAACGTCGGTTCCTCCGCGAACACGCAGTCCCCGGGATCGAGAAACAACCGGGATAGCAGGTCCAGACCCTGTTGGGCACCGGAAAGAACAAAGATGTCCGAGGCGGTTGCCCGAATGCTCCGCTCCATGACATGTCGTGCAATGCTCTCCCGCAGTACGGGCAGACCTTCCACCGGGGTGTGATGAAACAGGCGATGGCCCTTTTCCGTCAACAGGTCCTTTATCAACTGTTCGAGCTCCGGGAGCGGTTCTAGATTCGGAATCGGGATGCCTGCGGCGAATGAAATCATGTCCTGACGACCGGCCAGCGCAAGAATGTCCCGTGTAAGCGTATCATTGGTTCTTCCGGCTTCCCGGCTGAACAGATGCCGCCACTGGGAACCATCCTCCCATTCGGCACGTTTCGGCAGCCGAAAAGTGACAGCGGTTGCGTCAGGAGACGAGACGAGAAAAGAGGCTTGAGATGCCGGGTCATATCCGGCGCCAGATGCATTTGCATCTGGCGGTGGCGTGGTGTACGGTTTTTCCTTCGACCGAGCCGAGGCAGGTTTCCTGATTGCGCGTTCGACACCGGCTTTCGCTTCCGGAGGGAGGACGATGGTTCCATGCCCGACATGCGCGGCCGCGAAGCCTTCCGCCTTCAGGTCCCGGTAGGCATTCAGAACAGTGGTCCTGTTCACGCCGAGGGTTTCCGCCAGTTTCCGTTCGGGCGGCAGGTGAAAGCCTGCGGCCAGGGTTCCCTCCACGATGAGCTTTTGCAGCTGCAGGTTGATTTGCCGATACAATGGGACGGACGAGTGACGATCCAGGTGGATGAACATGCTGTTCCTCCTGCTTCCGATCCGGAGGTCATCCGGCTGACGGGAATCTTCGATTGGATGTGTTGCAAACCAGGAGCCAATCATGAAATGGATGGATCCAATGGATTAAGTCCAATCCTATTACAGTTTTTACGGGGAGTAAAGAGCCAATGAACCTTAATTGGAACCATCCAAATTGCTTGTTGAAGAGAAATCAGAATAAGCCATATTATGGATTATAGACCCGTTATTGATTGGTATCGCTTTCGAACGTCATATGCCGATTGTGTCAATTGCCGGAGTCCTATCCTATGCTCCATTTCAATTGCCGACGTTATAAGCATGTTCAGGACAAACCACAGGTCCTCTTCCACTTTCGAAACCGCGTTCGCTCTGTTATGATGATAGCGTTGCCGAAAAACCGGACAAATCCGGGTATTTCAAGTCATATTTCCGTAAACCTTTCGAAAAGAGATGCTGTAGGGTCAATGCCCGGGGTTGAATGAAACGACAGAAATGGAATACCAATGCCGAACTTGGTTATGGGGGTCTTGCCTTGAAAAACGATCATCATCCGAAAATGGAACCGTTGCCGTCCGGTGCGCTGCAAGAGGCCATTCTGGCCATGCAGGCCCGGAATCAGGCTTTGACATTGGAAAAGGGAAGAATCAGAACGTATCGTCTGGATGTCTATGGATGCCAGATGAACGAGCGTGATGCGGAAACCTGTGCCGGACTTCTGGATGAAATGGGATTTGTACGGGTTGCGGACAAGGAACCGGCCGATCTCATCGTCTTCGTCACCTGCTGTGTGCGGGAGAACGCGGAGGACAGAATCTACGGCCATATCGGCATGCTTTCGCAGGAATGCAAGGATCATGGCAGCGTCATTCTGGCCGGGGGTTGCATGATGCAGCAACCGCATGTCGTCGAGAAAATCAGAAAGTCATATTCCCAGGTCAAGATCGTTTTCGGCACCCACAACATCCACCGGGTGCCGGAATTGCTGCTGGCCTGGGAAACCGGTGGAAAGCGCATGTATGAAATATGGGACAAACCGGGAGATGCGCCCGCCCAACTGCCGGCCACCCGGATGGACCCATACCGGGCGTGGGTTGCGATTGCGTCCGGCTGCGACAATTTTTGCACTTATTGCATTGTGCCCCATGTTCGCGGCAGGGAACGCAGCCGTCCCCTGACGGAAGTGCTGGAGGAAATACGTGGTCTTGCGGGACAGGGGTTCAAGGAAATCACGCTGCTGGGTCAAAACGTGAACTCATACGGCAATGATTTGGGGGAGAAGGATCTTTTTGCCGCATTGCTGCGGGAAATTGAGAACATCGACGGGATCGGGCGTGTCCGTTTCATGACATCGCATCCGAAGGATCTGTCGGAGAGTCTGATCGATGCCATGCGGGATTGCCGGAAAGTCTGCGCGCATCTGCATCTCCCGGTTCAGGCCGGCAGCAATGACGTGCTGCGCCGCATGAACCGCAAGTACACGCGGGAAGAATACTTCGCGCTGGTCGAACGGATTCGCGCGAAAGTACCGGACCTTTCTCTCAGCACGGATTTGATCGTCGGATTCCCTGGAGAAACGGAAGCCGACTTCGAGGAAACATATGATCTGGTTCAACGGGTCGGGTATGATTTCGCCTTCCTGTTCCTCTATTCCCCGCGGAAAGGCACGCCTGCCGCCGCCTATCCGGACCAGGTGCCGCCCGAAGCGGCAAACGCCCGCTTTCAACGCTTGCTGAAAATGCAGACGGATCAGGCGACGGAACGGGCAAAGCGGTTCGAGGGGAAGGTGCTCGAAGTGCTGGCGGAAGGGCGAAGCAAGGAGGACAATTCACTGTTTGCAGGTCGTACGTCGGGCAACCGGCTGGTGAATTTCACCGCTGCCGCCGATCCGACCGGTCAGATCGTGAAGGTCCGCATCGTCCGGGCGGGCGCGTTCTGGCTGCAGGGTGAAATGACGACGGATTGACGGGAAGCGGATGACCAGCGCCCAGGACGGGTGTCCGGGGCGGACGGGAAATACCACGGAGGAACCATGGCCGAACCGAAACTGACCCCGATGATGCAGCAATACCGGGATGTCAAGGAACGCAATCGAGACAGTCTGCTCTTTTTCCGTCTTGGAGATTTCTATGAAATGTTCTTCGAGGATGCCATCACGGCCTCCCGTGAGCTTGAAATCACCTTGACGGGGCGGGATTGCGGCATGGAAGAGCGTGCGCCGATGTGCGGCGTTCCCTATCATGCAGCACAGGGCTACATCACCCGACTCATCCAGAAAGGTTACAAGGTCGCCATCTGCGATCAGATGGAAGACCCGGCGCTTGCAAAGGGGATTGTGCGGCGGGATGTCACCCGCGTGATCACACCGGGCACAGTGACGGAGCCCGGGATGCTCGAGGAGAAGCGGAACAATTACCTCATGGCGCTCCATCACAGGGGGGAATGCTTCGGGATCGCGGTGACCGACGTCACGACCGGCGAATGTCACGTCACCCAGATCACCTGGGGCAACGCCGTCCGCCGCGTCGTGGATGAGGTTGCGCGATACCGGCCTGCAGAAGTGCTTGTAGATGCGGGAATGCAGGACAACCAGGCTCTTTCCCGGCCCCTGCGGGACAACATGAACCTCCGAATGACCCCGGTTTCCGAGTGGGTTTCCGATCCGGCGTCCATGGCGAAGTGGGTCGAACCGTTTGCGGACCAGTTTCCGCAGGGATGGGAACTGGCGCGTGCAGCCTGCGGGCTCCTGTTCGGCTATCTCGAGGAAACGCAGAAGGCTGTCCGCACCCCCATCGAGCGGGTTTCCTGCTACACGCTCGAACAATACATGGCCATCGACAGTGCCAGCCGGCGCAACCTTGAGCTCACGGAGACAATGCGGGAAGGCAGGAAAAAGGGCTCCCTGCTTTGGGTACTCGACAAGACCGCCACCTCCATGGGCGGGCGTACCCTGCGCAAATGGCTCGAACAGCCGCTGATCGACGCGGATGCCATCCGGAGCCGACTGGACGCCGTATCCGAGCTGAAGGAGCGGTTCATCGTCCGGAGCGAGCTGATGGACATGCTGCGCGGTGTATACGATCTGGAGCGTCTGGCGGGCCGTCTTTCCTCCGGCATCGCCCATGCGCGGGATCTGCTGGCGATCGCCGCATCTGCGGAAAAACTGCCAGCCATCCTCGCCGCAATGGTTCCGCTGGAAAGCACGTTGTTGTCGGACCTGCGGGAAAAAGCAGGCGATCTCGGAGAACTCCGGACATGGATCTCGGAAGGGTTGTCGCCGGAAGCACCGCTTGGCTTGAAGGAAGGCGGACTCATCCGGGACGGATTCGATGCGTCGGTGGATGAACTGCGCCGGGCCCGGACCGAAGGCAAGGACTGGATTGCGGACATGGAGGCCAGGGAGCGCGAGCGTACCGGCATTCGCAGCCTGAAAATCCGATACAACGACAATTTCGGTTATTACATCGAAATCACGAAGGCCAATG
Source organism: uncultured Clostridia bacterium (assembly GCA_942493335.1). Lineage (GTDB taxonomy): Bacteria > Bacillota > Clostridia > DSM-8532 > DSM-8532 > JAEWSN01. Next base: position 115,916 of record OW818693.1, read on the forward strand.
CGGCCCAGGCGCCGGAGGACTACATCCGCCGTCAGACCCTGGTGAACTGCGAACGCTTTTCCACACCGGAACTGAAGCACCTGGAGGACATCATCCTCGGAGCCGAACACCGCATCGTGCAATTGGAATACGATCTGTTCTGCCAAATCCGGGACCAGGTCATCGGGCGGGCGGATGAAATCCGCCGTACGGCCGGATCCATCGCCGTCCTTGATGCCTTCCTGTCCCTGGCGGAAGTGGCGGACCGGGAGAGTTACTGCAGGCCCGAGCTGGCGGAAGACGGCACCATCGATATCCGGGGCGGCCGGCATCCCGTCATCGAGAAGCTGCTGTCCGATGAACGGTTCGTCCCGAACGACACACTGCTTGATCTGGAAGAAAACCGCACCATCGTCATCACGGGACCCAACATGGCGGGCAAATCCACCTACATGCGCCAGGTGGCGGTCATCACCCTGATGGCGCAGATGGGCGGTTTCGTGCCTGCCGATTCCGCCGTCATCGGTGTGGCGGACCGCATCTTCACGCGAGTGGGCGCTTCGGACGACCTGGCGAGCGGGCAGAGCACCTTCATGGTGGAAATGGCTGAAATGGCGAACATTCTGAACAACGCCACGCCGAAAAGCCTGCTCATCCTCGACGAGATCGGCCGCGGGACCTCCACATACGACGGGCTTGCCATCGCGTGGGCCGTCATCGAGGCGATCAATGACCGAGTTCGGATGGGCGCGCGCACCCTGTTTGCGACCCATTACCACGAACTGACGGAACTTGAGAACCGTCTGCACGGCGTACGCAATTATTGCGTCACTGTGCGCAGGAAAGGCGAAGATATCGTTTTTCTTCACAAAATCGCCCGCGGTGGAGCGGATGAGAGCTACGGCATCGAGGTGGCCCGGCTTGCGGGTGTTCCGGACCCGGTCATCCGACGTGCGCGTGTCCTGCTCGATGATTTGGATGAGGCGGACATCCTTCGCCACGGCCGCCAGCGGAAGTCGAAAAAACAAGTGGAGGGGCAGCTTGATCTCACTGCGGCCGCTTCCCTGACAAAGGCGGAGCAGGAAGTGCTTGCCGAACTGCGAACATTCGATCCGACCACCGTCACGCCACTCGATGCACTGAACCGGCTTTACAGCTTGCATCAGAAGCTGAAGTAGGCGGAAGGGATCCTGAAGGTCGTTACAAACACAGTCGGTGAAGCATGGATCGTGACGGGTTGGGCTTCGGAAGAACCGGGAGGGTAGCCCGATGGGCAGAATCGTATTGCTGGACGAACAGACCGCCAATCAGATTGCAGCCGGGGAAGTGGTCGAGGGACCGGCTTCCGTCGTGAAGGAAATGGTGGAGAACGCCGTGGATGCCGGGGCGACCCAGGTCCAGGTCGAAATTCGAAACGGCGGCGTGAAGATGATCCGGGTCACAGACAATGGCTCGGGCATGGAACGCGATGACGTCGAAATGGCGTTTGAGCGGCATGCAACCAGCAAAATCCGGCAGATCGGCGATCTGGACACCATCCGGAGCATGGGTTTCCGCGGGGAGGCGCTGGCGAGCATTGCTTCCGTGTCCCGGCTGGAAATGCTGACGAGGACCGCGGAGGATGAGATTGGCGTGAAGGTGGTCATCGACGGCGGGCACATCCAGTCCGTGGAAGATGCGGGTTGCCCGGTTGGAACCACCTTTCTGGTGAGGGATCTGTTCCACAACACCCCGGCCCGTTACAAATTTCTGAAGAAGGACACGACGGAAGCCGCCCGGGTGGAGGATGTGCTGGAACGCCTTGCGCTCGCGCATCCGGATGTGTCCATCCAATTCCGCTCCAACGGGGAAACCTTGATTCATACGCCGGGGAACGGCGATCTCGCCAGCACGATTTATAGCCTGTATGGCAAGGAAACTGCCAATGCGCTGCTGCCTTTGAACCTGGATCGCGAAGGAATCCGTGTGACCGGTTTCATCGGGCGTCCCGCCATTGCCCGTGGGAACCGGGCCAGACAGACTGTCCTGATGAATCAGCGTTTCATCCAGAACCGTTCGATCACTGCAGCGTTGGACGAGGCCTACAAGACGCTGCTGATGACCCGCCAATTTGCCTTTGCCGTCATTGTGCTGGAAGTTCCGCCGATGCGTGTGGATGTGAATGTACATCCGGCCAAACTGGAGGTTCGGTTCTCGGAAGAAGGCATCATCTTCTCCGCCGTGCATGGTGCGGTGCGGAATGCTTTGATGGCTGGGTCCCTTGCAGGCGAGCTGGCTCCGGTGGAAACCTTCGGTGGAAAAGCCAGGGAAACGGGAGTCCGGGAAACAACGGCAGCTTTGCTGGTGACCGAACAACAGCGTTTTGTCGCGGCACCGTCCGCCATGCCCGATCAGGCGGGAATCCGCATCGGAAGCGAGGTTGTGGAGACACGCAGGGTTGCGCCTGCCGTGTCGGCACGCGAAGAAGGGCCCCAGGGGGTCATGCTGGATCAGGTTTTGGGTGAGAAGCAGCCTTGCCCGATCATTGCGGCTCCGGCCTCCCTTATTCCAGCGCAAATCCCTGCCAGTGAGGCGCCTGTTGCCGCCACACCGGAGCAAGCCCTTGCCGGCGGGTCGCCAGTTCCCTTCGCACTGGAACAAGTCCATATCGACAAGTCGCCGGTTCTCCCTGCACTGGAACAAATCCCTGTCATACAGATGCCTGTTCCCGCTGTACTGGAACAACTCCCTGCCAGCGAGTCGCCGGTTCCCGCCGCACCCGGACGAATCTTTGTCGATTCGCAGCAGGTGCCGGAGGGACAGCCACACAGCAGTGACGCAGCGTCCGGAACCGTTCGGCATCCTGTGTTTCTTGAAATGCGCATTGTCGGGCAGGTGTTTGATTCCTTCATCGTCCTCCAGCAGGGGGATGAGATGCTTTTGCTGGATCAGCATGCCGCACACGAACGGATCCGGTTCGAGGATCTCAAATGGAGTCTGGAATCCGGACAGGCGCCCTCGCAGCCTTTGCTGCAGCCGGTCCGCCTGGAATTGTCCGCCATGGAATATGGGCAGGCTGTCCAGTCCATGGATGCGCTGCACAAGCTCGGATTTGATTTGGAGACCTTCGGGCGAAATACCATCCTGGTTCGAGCCATCCCATCGACCTTCGACGGAGGTCTGACGGAAACGGAACTTGCGTCCATCCTGACGGATTGGCCTGCGGAATCCGCCCGTCGCCAGGGGGGCATCAGCGAGGAGATCCTGCACCGCATCTCCTGCAAGGGAGCCATCAAAGCCAACCGCCAGATGGGGAGCATGGAGATCAAAGCCCTTCTTGAAAGGCTTTCCGGTCTTGAAAACCCCTATTCATGCGTGCATGGACGGCCCATTTTGCTGCGTTTCCCGCGACGGGAACTTGAAAAGCGGTTTAAGCGGATCGTCTGAGTGACGAACGCACTTGGTTTCATACGGAGCTTCGGTTGAGCATCCATTTCATCGCCCGAACGACCGTGCCCCAACCTTTGTCATGCGGGAATTCGTATTTCGATCGAAACCGGTTTCCAGGAAGGAGCGCGAATGCACGAGAAAAAAACTGTCCTGGTGATTGCCGGCCCCACAGCCTCGGGCAAGACAGCCCTTTCCGTGGAAGCCGCACTTGCGTTCGGAGGAGAGATTCTGTCCGCAGACTCCATGCAGATTTACCGGGGAATGGACATCGGGACGGCCAAGCCGGACGCCGGGGAGCGCAAAGGCGTCCCGCATCATCTGATGGACATCGTGAACCCGGATCGGCCGTTCAGCGTAGCGGAGTGGCAGTCGGCCGCGAATGCCGCCATCCGTGACATTCTGGATCGCGGTCGCCTTCCGATCGTTGCGGGGGGGACCGGTTTGTATGTGAACAGTCTGGTATATAATCTTGCCTTCTCGGAAGTGACAGCCGACCCTGAGTATCGCGACAGCCTGCACCGCATGGCGGAAGCGGAAGGGGCGGAAGCCGTCCATTCGCTGCTGGCAGCTTCGGATCCCGAGAGTGCCGCACGCATCCATCCCAACAATCTGGTCCGTGTGGTCCGCGCGCTCGAGGTGGTTCATGCGAGCGGAGTATCCATGTCGGCCCATTTGGACAAGTCCCGGGCGGAACCTTCACCCTGGCGGTTCATCCTGATGGGATTGCTTCCCGATCGGGCGCTTCTGTACGATCGCATCAACCTGCGGGTGGAACGGATGATGGAAGCCGGTCTGATCGACGAGGTCCGGCATCTTCTGGCATCCGGATACGGACGCGGGCTCCAGTCCATGCAGGGGATCGGATACAAGGAGCTGGCGGCGCAGCTCGCAGGGGAATGCACCCTCGCGGAAGCCGTCAATCGGATCAAGCAGGGGTCCCGACATTATGCAAAACGGCAAATCACCTGGTTTTCCCGTCTGGAGGGGTTCACCTGGACAGATCCGCTGGATTGCGGGATGCAGGGCCTGCTCCGCAAACTTGCCATGGCGCTTGAATCCTCTGTGGAATTTGAGTAAGATAAAGGCGTGTCTTGTTTCGTTCATGATTTGATTTGATTTCATCTTATTTTTTATTTTTGGGAGGTTGCGCATGAACAAGAATATCAATCTGCAGGACGTATTCCTCAACCAGGTCCGCAAGGAGCATGTGCCGGTCACCGTATACCTGACGAATGGGTTTCAGCTTCGCGGCATGGTGAAGGGTTTCGACAATTTCACCGTCGTGCTCGACAGCGAAGGCAAACAACAGCTTGTCTACAAGCATGCCATTTCCACGGTATCCCCGATGAAGGCGGTCAACATCATTTTCAACGACAGCAATCCGCCCCGCGAACCTTGAGCACCGTGCCGGCCGAATGGCCGGTCCAACGGAAAAAACGGATCCTTATCCCCATGATCGAAGTGGGCGGAGGCCACAAGGCCATCGGTCTCGCCATCATGGATGCCATAGAACGGCTGCATCCCGGAATGTATGAAATGTCCGTCGTGGATTTTCCAAAGGAATGCGGAGCCCATCTGATGGATCGTACCGTCAAAGCCCTGTGGAATGCGGCCCTTGCCCAACCCGTCATCACAAACCAACTCAACCTCTGGATGGATGCGGTGAACCGTGTCATGCGCAGCAATGCCATCACGCGTGTTTTCTTTACGGATTTTGTCCGGAAGGGCATGCGCTACATCCGGGATTTTCAGCCGGATCTCATCATTGCCACCCACTTTTTCTGCACATCCGTCGCGGTTTTCGCCCGGGAATCCTACGGGCTGGATTGCCGGATTGTCTCGCATGTCAACGATCCGTTCCGTGCGCATGCCCTCTGGGTGAATCCGCTTGCGGACGAAGTCGTGGTCTGTTCCCGACTGGCGTGGGATCATATGGTGAAACTCGGGCAGAATCCCGCGTCCATGACGATCCTTTCATCCCCGCTCAATCCGCGTTTCTTTGACCCCATCACAAGAACCCGGGAGGAAATCCTCTTGGATCTTGGGCTGGACCCCACCCGGATGACGGTCCTGGCCAGCTCCGGCGGAGAAGGGATCGGAAACACGGAGCAATTCATCCGGGAGATCTACCTATCCGGGAAAGCGGTCAACCTGATCGCCATCTGTGGAAGAAACGGCCGGTTGCTGCGGGAACTGAACCTGCTGGCGGCCAGGAAGACAAACGCCCGTCTGGCACCGCTCGGTTTCGTCCGGAATATGAACGAGCTCGCATTCGCTTCCGACATCGGACTGGCCAAGGCGGGGCCGTCCACTTTGCTGGAGATGCTGTCCATGGACTGTCCGGTCATGCTCACGCATGTCGCTTCACAGGTGGAGCAGGGGAACCTGGACTTTGTAGTGGGCGAGAATCTTGGATGGGACATCCGGGATCGGGTTACTTTCGAAGAGGTGTTGTCCCATCTCGAGGATCCGGATTTTCCGGAACCGTATCGCCAACGAATCCATGAAAGCGGCTATATCCGCATGCTGCCCGGCGGAGCGGAAAGATTGGCCGTCCATCTGTTGGAATGCATGGAGAAACCACTGGATCGGCGGAAGAAAAACGGAACGAAAATCCGCCTGCGTTTCCGGATCGCGGAACGGCGGAAGTTCAACCGGTTCAAGGTGAAATAAGGAGCGCGCGCACAGGCCGGAGTGGAAAGAAAAGAGGATCCCTTTTTGCAAGAGATCCTCCTGTGAATCTGTTTCCAGCCCTCGACTTCTGTCGGAAGCGTGTGTTTCCAGGCTCAGTCATTGAAATGGAAGCGCGCGTTTCCTGACTCGGATTTTGAAGTGGAAGCGCATGTTTCCAGGCTCAGACGTTGAAGCGGAAGAGTGTGACGTCGCCGTCCTGCATGACGTACTCTTTTCCTTCGGAGCGGACGAGACCCTGATCACGGGCGGCATTGTAGGATCCGCAGCGCATGAGATCCTTGTAGGCCACGATTTCCGCCCGGATGAAGCCGCGCTCGAAATCGGAATGGATCTTGCCGGCAGCCTGGGGTGCCTTCGTGCCCTTTTCTATGGTCCAGGCACGGACTTCCGGTTCACCTGCAGTCAGATAGCTGATCAGGCCAAGAAGGCGGTAGCTGGATTTCACCAGCTGATCAAGCCCGGATTCCTTCAGACCGAGTTCTTCCAGAAAAGCCTGACGGTCGGCATCCTCCAGTTGGGCGATTTCCTCCTCGATGCGTGCACAGATGACCATGACTTCCGCATGCTCCTCGGCGGCCGCTTCGCGGACACGGGCAACGTGGGGGTTCGAGGCGAGTGTGGCCAGGTCATTTTCGGAAACGTTGGCGCAATAGAGCAACGGCTTGGAGGTTAGCAGGAAAAACTGGTCGACGAGTTCATGTTCTTCCTGCGTGAAGGTCATGGTGCGGACCAGCTTGCCACTGTCCAGCGTTTCCTTGATCCGTTCCTGCAATTCCAGTTCAGCCGCGAATTTCCGGTCTCCGCCCTTCATCTGTTTGCGGGTGCGGTCCATGCGCTTTTCTATGGCGTCGAGATCCGAGAAGATCAATTCGAGATGGATGGTTTCGATGTCCCGGATGGGGTCGACATTTCCGTCCACATGGACGATGTTTCCGTCTTCAAAGCACCGGACGACATGAACAATGGCATCCACTTCCCGGATGTGTGCGAGGAATTTGTTGCCGAGACCTTCGCCTTTGCTCGCGCCACGGACAAGACCTGCGATGTCGACGAATTCAATGGCGGTCGGGGTGATCTTTTTCGGGTGGTACATGGCGGCGAGCGCGTCCAGACGTTCGTCCGGAACGCTGACGATTCCGATGTTCGGGTCAATGGTGCAGAATGGATAGTTCGCGCTTTCCGCTCCCGCTTTCGTAATGGCGTTGAACAAGGTGCTCTTGCCTACATTGGGCAGACCGACGATGCCAAGTTTCATGTCAAGTTGTCCTTTCGAAAATCCGCCCTGGATGGGAATGGTGCGGATTCTAATGGCAGATTGGATGGGGGAGGCCCACTGCGGGACCCCTGAGACATCCGGCAAAAAATAAACGTACATTCGGATGTCGTGCCCGATTATTATACTTGATGCATGGGGATTTGTTAAGGACCAAGATGATTCCGGTATTTCAGGAACCGCATCCTGATCTGCATCCGGAACCGTGAATGCCTGTAGATGGTGGAATTCCCTGTCGCGCCGGCATACGGGATGCTATAATGAATCGATGCGTGCCTGATTGGCAGGTGCCATAGCGCAAGAATTGGGAATCCGGCATCGTTGGGAGCGATGGAAACGCGCACCGCATGCCGGAATGGGGAGAAGATGGAACAGGAAAAAATGAGATTGCAGAAATACATGGCTTTATGCGGCGTTGCTTCCAGACGGACGGCGGAGATCATGATCCGTTCCGGCCGGGTATCGGTGGATGGCAAGGTTGTATCGGCCATGGGGCAGATGGTGGACGGAACCGAAAAGGTTGCCGTCGACGGCACGGAAATCGAGCGGGAGACACGCAAGGTGTATATCTTGCTCCACAAGCCCGAAGGCTATGTCTGTACAGTGAAGGATCCACAGGGACGGCCGACGGTCATGGATCTGCTTGGCGGGTTGCGCGAACGCGTGTACCCGGTCGGCAGGCTCGATTGGGATTCCTCGGGGTTGCTGCTGCTGACCAATGACGGAGAACTCGCCCACCAGCTCACCCATCCGCGGCATGAGGTGTCCAAATGCTATATCGCGCTGGTGGACGGTGTTCCCACGGGGCATGTCCAGAACGAGCTAAGGCGCGGGGTTGTGTTGGATGGACGAAAGACCGCCCCGGCGGAAGTATGGTGTACGCCTCTGAATGAAAATGCCTCAGAAATCGAATTGCTGATTCATGAAGGACGAAACCGGCAGGTGCGGCGCATGTGCGAAGTGGTCGGGCATCCGGTTCAGGCACTCAAGCGCATCGCCATCGGGGCCCTTTCATTGGGGGATCTGCCGGAAGGCGAATGGCGTTACGCGACAAAGGAGGACCTGGCGTTGATGCTGAGTCCTGCGGCCGTAAAATAATAGATAAATAGGATAAGAGAACAAGAGAACAAGAGGGAATCCGACACGCGCGCCACAGCGTTCCTGCCTGCAGGAACGACCGTTTCAGGGCCGGGTGCGGAAAATGGGGGAGCAGGGATGCAATTGCCGGAATACAAGCAACAACCGCAAAAGGTAAAAAACATATTTTTCTATCTGAAGGATGCTTTCCGTTTTCATGAGGTTGGTATCCCGTATTTTGTCCAAATCCTGTTCGTTCTCATGCTGGCCATCCTGTTCGGCGGTTATGTGTTCGCCCTGCCGTATGCAGAGGAGATGAACCGGGTATCCTCCATCATCATGACGAAGCTCCAGGAACTCTCGGCTTCCGGCAACCCGGACGCGGCCAATATTTCCAGTGTCCTCACACCTGAGATCATGGAGCGGATGATGGCATCCCTTGGCAGTTTCCTCGCCTGGATGCTGACCGCCAAGATCGTCGTCCAGGCATTGTCCCTCTTCTATGCCTATGTATACCACCAGAAGCGGGTTATGCCGGCCACCCCGTTTGTTGGCGCAGTCAAGGGGTTCATTGCCATTCTTCCCAAGCTGATCCTGAGCAACCTGTTGTTCTACGGACTGCTGCTGCTCGCCGGAATTGCCATGTCTGTCGTCTTTGCCGTCATCGGACTGGTTCTGCCGCCGTTGGCACTGCTGCTGGCGGGTGGGTTGCCGATTCTGTTTCTTGTGGCGACGTCCCTTTTCGTCTTCCGCGACCTGTCGGTCATGGTCGGAAACGCCGGTCCGGTCCGTTCCTTCGCCGCAGCCTGGCGGTTGACGAACGGATGCCGGAGGGTGGTAGTCGGAAACATGATGATGATGTACATCATCGGCATGGTGGTCTCCTGGATCTCCGTGGGCATTTCGAGCCAGACGCTGGTGGCCACCTTCGCCGCTTCCTTCTTCGAAGCGCTTCTCCTTCTGGTCAGCCAGCGGCTTACCGTCCGCATGTATGAGGATGCCCGCGGGATGGTCATCAAGGAAACAAAATCGGTCGTTCTCAAGGAATAAAGGTATCGTTGTCATGCATCGGCCGTTGCTTGTCCTCAGGGAATAAAGGGTGATTTCATGATGGAATCATCTTTGGCATGACGCAGACAAGCAGCTATATGACCGATCCGTGCCAATATGGAGACGAAGCGCCTGATGCTGAAATCCTTGACACGAGGACATTTGTCCGCGTATAATCTTGTTGCGTTGGCCGTGGACATCCCGCAGAGGTGTTCTCCGGTGCTGTCAACAGGATCGGATTCCAAGGGTCCGGTTGATTCGCAAGGGTCGGAATGAACAAAAGCAGTTCACAATGGGCGCCGGAGAGATCGTGGAACAATGATTCACTGCATCCGGACCCCGCTCATGAGTCGGGAAGGGGAACAAGATGTTGCGTTTTGATGAGATCAGCCGTGTCGATCCCGAAATCTATGCCGCCATCCAGGATGAAATCAGCAGGCAGACCGGAAAAATCGAACTCATCGCTTCCGAGAACTTCGTCAGCAAGGCGGTTCTGGAAGCGGCCGGCAGTCCGTTGACCAACAAATATGCGGAAGGCTATCCGGGCAAAAGGTATTACGGTGGATGCGAATACGTGGATGTGGCCGAGAGTTTGGCCATCGAACGGGCGAAGAAGCTGTTCGGCGCGGAGCATGCAAATGTGCAGCCTCACTCCGGCGCGCAGGCCAACATGGCCGTTTTCTTTGCGATGCTCCAGCCAGGTGACACTTTCATGGGCATGAATCTCGCCCATGGCGGGCACCTGTCCCACGGCATGCACCTGAACATGTCCGGCAAGTATTTCAAGGTTGTACCGTACGGGGTCCGTCAGGACACCGGTTACATCGACTACGACGCTCTCCGTGCGACAGCGCTGGAGTGCCGCCCCAAAATGATTGTGGCAGGTGCGAGCGCGTATTCCCGCATCATCGACTTCGCCGCCTTCCGTTCCATCTGTGACGAAGTCGGGGCCCTTCTGATGGTCGACATGGCGCACATCGCCGGCCTCGTGGCCGCCGGCGTGCATCCGAGTCCTGTCCCATATGCGGATTTCGTCACCACCACCACGCACAAGACTCTCCGGGGTCCCCGTGGCGGCATGATCCTGTGCAAGGCACAATACCAGAAGGAGATTGATCGCGCAGTGTTCCCCGGCATTCAGGGCGGCCCGCTGATGCATGTCATCGCGGCAAAGGCGGTTTCCTTCAAGGAAGCACTCGACCCTTCCTTCAACCTCTACCAGAAACAAGTGGCCGCCAATGCCCGGCATTTGTCGGAATCCCTTGTGAAACGCGGATTTACAATTGTATCGGGTGGCACGGACAACCACCTGATGCTGCTGGATCTTACCAATCGCGGCATTACCGGCAAGGACGCGCAGCTGCGCCTGGATGACGTGTTCATCACGGTCAACAAGAACGGTATTCCCTTTGATACCCTCAGCCCCGCGGTCACCAGCGGAGTCCGCATCGGAACACCGGCGGTCACGACCCGCGGCATGAAGGAAGCGGAGATGGAGGAAATCGCCCGCCTGATCGATCTGACCCTGGGCGCATCGTTCGAGCAGGAAAAGGAAGGCATTGTGTCTTCCGTGAAGACCCTGACAGGCCGGTTCCCCCTATATTGAGCCAGGCGGGCTTTCCCGCGTGCCTTTTGCGCCACAAACGGGATTGACAAGGCGCACACGGATGGTTATACTATTTTAAGTGTTCGCATTGCGAAATTTGTCAGCTTGCCGTCATTCCGAGGAGGGAGTTCATGAAGCTGGATATCACGCCCATCCTCAGGAATTCCGGAGCCAAACTGGATTTTACCTTTGACGAGTCGCTCGAAATGCTCTCCGAGGGCATTGGGCAGGTCGCATTTGAAGGTCCGGTCCATCTGGCGGGACAGCTGAGGAATTTCAACGGCATGATGGAATTGGAAGCGGTTGCCCGCATCCATTACGTCACACAGTGCGACCGCTGCTGCGAAGCCATTGTCGGTGACCTGGCCGTCAACATCCGCGAGGATGTGGTCGAGGTGTCAGACCGTGATCCCGCACCGGCGGAAGGGGAAGAGGAGGAACGCTACGTGTTCTCCGGACATGAGCTCGAACTCGACACCCTCACTGCCGAAGCCCTTTTGCTGGAAGCACCCGTGTATATCCTCTGCAAGGAAGACTGCAAGGGATTATGCCCGGAATGCGGTACCAACCTGAACCGGAAAGCATGCGACTGCGGATCGAACAGACCGGTGGACTTCCGGCTGGAAGCCCTCAAACGTTTTTCGGATCCGGATGAACAATGAACCCCGGCCCATGCTTCGACTTCGACCTGAACGGAGGTGTATCAAATGGCAGTCCCGAAGAGTAAAATATCCAAACAGCGCAAGCACAAGCGCAGGACCCACTACAAGCTGGCGACACCCGGTTTTGTAACGTGCCCGAAGTGCCACGCCCTGAAACTTCCCCATATGGTCTGCAAAGCTTGCGGAACCTATAAGGGGAAAGAAGTCGTCGCTGTGGAAGATAATGCCTGATCGCATCCGCATGCAGGCAACGATCATGAACCAAGGCCGCATGGACGAAACAATCCAATCATCATGCATTCACGGGATGGCAGCCATACGGCGGCCATCCCATTCTACTTTTCCGAAGGAAAAGAGATAACACTTATCCGCTCTCATGTTTTGCTTCGCAAACCATTGCCGCGGTTCATTCTACTTTTCCAAAGGAAAAGTAGAATGGGAAAACAAGAGAGCCGGAACTTGGGGGGCGCTCATGGCATATCCCATCATCACACAGGTTTTAAACGGCAGCATCGCGGAAGAACTGGGCATTGAGACGGGTGACAGTCTTGTTTCGATGAACGGGGAAGCTGTTTGTGATATATTCGATTACCGGTTTCATGCGGCGGATGCCGAGCTGACCTTGCGGATCGGGAAGCCGGATGGAAACGAGTGGGAATTTTCCATTGAAAAGGATGAGGCGGAAGACCTCGGCCTTGAATTCGAGAACCCGCTGATCGACAGGGAGCACGGCTGTACGAACAACTGTGTGTTCTGCTTCATCGACCAGCTTCCGAAGGGAATGCGCGACACGCTTTACTTCAAGGATGACGATGCAAGGCTCTCCTTTCTTTATGGAAACTACATCACCATGACCAACATGAAGGATGAAGAACTCGACCGCATCATCCGGTACCGCATGTCTCCGATCAACATCTCCGTGCATGCGACGAATCCCGAGCTCCGTGTCCGGATGCTGGGGAACCGTTTTGCCGGCAACATCCTGGAGCGGGTGGGAAAGCTTGTGGAAGCGGGCATCACCGTCAACGCGCAGATTGTCCTCTGTCGCGGATGGAACGATGGGGCGGAGCTGGAGCGCACCCTTTCCGATCTCACGGCCATGGCACCCCTGTTGCACAGTATTTCGGTCGTCCCCATCGGACTGACCCGGCACCGGGAAGGCTTGCCTGACATGAAAGCATTCGACATGCGTTCGGCGCAGGATGTCCTGTCTCGTGTGGAAACCTGGCAGCGGGAGCTGTTGCAGCGTGTTGACACCAGGACTGTCTATGCGGCGGATGAGTTCTACCTGATGGCGGAATGCCCGATTCCGGATGCCGCCTTGTATGAGGATTTCCCGCAGATCGAGAACGGGGTCGGCATGCTGGCGTCCCTGCGGGAAGAATTCATCGGGGAGATGGAGGACCTGCTTGAAGAGGGCAACCTCCGTGTGGAAGCAGGAACGGATGGCATCCGTACTGCAAGCATTGCGACCGGCGAAGGTGCGGCGCCCGAGATCCTTCATCTGGTGGATCTGTTGTGCCGCAAGACCGAGGGAAAACTCGTCGTGCAGGTTCATGCAGTACCCAACCGTTTTTTCGGCGGGCATGTGAATGTGACCGGATTGCTGACGGGGAGCGACTTGCTTGGCGATCTGCCGGGCAAGGAACTGGGTGGATGTCTCCTGTTGTGCAGGAGCATGTTCCGGGCCGGAACCGAAGTGATGCTGGACGATGTGTCGCGAAACGAACTGGAGGAAAAACTCGGTCTTCCCGTGGAGATTGTCGACCCGGACGGAATTTCCCTTGTCCATGCTTTGCTGGGCTGGACACAGGCGTCGTAAGCAAGGACGGAAGGGCATAGAACAGGAAAACGCAAAAAAAAATGTGGCAACAGCCACATTTCATTTGTCTCAGCAATTGTTTCCCGAACGGGGGACAATCAGACGGATTTGGTCATCCTGCTTGCACGCAGGCATTTGGCGCAGATGTTCATGGAACGGGTCTGGCCGTCCACTTCCAGATGGATTTTCTTGACATTGGGCTTCCAGGCATGGTTTGACTTCCGGTGGGAGTGACTCACCATCAAACCAAAGTGCTGGCCCTTGCTGCAAACTTCACATTTTGCCATCGAATACACCTCCTCATGCTGCGTACGAATCGTATCAAAAGCCGTACCCGACGGGTAACGTGCTAAACTTCACAGCGAAATGTATTTTACCACATCCGGAAGCGGCATGCAAGTTTTCTGGACCCGGCAATTCTCCGGATGGTATAATGCCGGCATGGCACCTGCATCCGTCAAACCGAAAATCGAATCGGGTCCTCAAGGCCTGGAAGCGCCTGTTACGGTTCTCCATGGCATTGCCGCGCGCCGTACCGCCCTTTTGGACAAAATCGGAATCCGCACGATCCGGGATCTGCTCCTTCACATCCCCGTCCGATATGAGGACCGTTCCCTGTCCAGACGCATTCTGGAAGCCCAGGATGGGGAGGAATGCAGCATCGAGGCCGCCGCGTCCGCTGAACCCGCGCACAGCCGTCCAAGAAAGGCGCTTTCCGTCTGGCGGCTCATGGTTTCCGATGGCAGCGGGTACATGAATGTTACCTGGTTCAATCAGGACTATGCCGTGCGCAACATCCATCCCGGAGATCGCTTCCTGTTTTTCGGGACCGTCAAGCGGCTTGGCGCACGTGTGGAAATGACCAATCCGGTTTTCGAGCGCTTGGGCGAAGGCGTGGAGAAATCCGGACAAGTGCTTCCGGTCTATGGTCTGACGGAAGGGGTTTCCCAGAACCAGCTCCGGGCACATGTCCGGGAAGCCTTGAAAGGCGCTGAGGCATCCACCGGAGAAATCCTGCCGGATGAGATGCGTGCCCGACACGGGTTGATGGGATGGTCCGAAGCCGTTGGAACCATCCATTTTCCTGAGAGGATCGAGGCGGCGAAGGAAGCCCGGGATCGTCTGGCCTTTGACGAACTTCTGGAAATCCAGTTGGGCATCCAGGTGCAGCGTGGCGCCAACGGACGGAAAGCAGGCGTTCCCATGCCGCGTGATCCGCTTTCGGACCTCCGTGCAGGTCTGCCGTTCCGTCTGACGGATGCGCAGGAAAAGGTGCTGGATGAGATCCTGTCGGACATGGAAAAACCGGTTGTCATGAACCGGCTCCTGCAGGGGGATGTTGGTTCGGGCAAGACGGTGATCGCTTTCATGGCGGCCCTCTCCGCGATACGCGCCGGTTATCAGGCAGCACTCATGGTGCCCACGGAAATCCTTGCGGAGCAGCATGTCCGTGCAGCGGAGTCCCTGCTTTCGGGTTTGGGGGTTCGCGTCTCCTGTCTGAAGGGCGGAATGCGGAAAAAGGAACGGGGAAAAATACTGGATATGCTTGCAGAGGGCGGACCGGATCTGGTGATCGGAACGCACGCCCTGCTGACCGGGGATGTCCTCTTTTCCCGTTTGGGTCTGGTGATCACGGACGAACAGCACAGGTTCGGTGTCCGGCAACGGGCCATGTTGTCCGGCAAGGGCGCGATGCCCCATCTGCTGGTCATGACGGCGACCCCCATACCACGCACCTTGTCCCTGATGTTGTATGGGGATCTGGACATTTCCGTATTGAACGGATTGCCACCCGGCCGCAAACCCATTCGTACCTATGTGGTGGAGGAAGGCATGCGGCTCCGCATTGAGGCGTTCGTGCGGAAACAGGTTGGGGAAGGCAGGCAGGTGTATATTGTCTGTCCGCTGGTGGAGGAATCGGAGGAGCTGCAGGCCGAATCCGCCGAGGCCATGGCGGAACGGCTCCGGGAAGGGGTGTTCCCGGATCTGCGCATCGGATTGCTTCACGGCAGGATGAAGCCGGCGGAGAAGGATGCCGTCATGACCGCTTTTTCTGCGGCGGAGCTGGACATCCTCGTCGCCACCACGGTCATCGAGGTTGGTGTGAATGTGCCCAATGCCTGTGTGATGATCGTGGAAAATGCGGAACGGTTCGGCTTGTCGCAATTGCATCAGTTGCGGGGGCGGGTCGGCCGAGGGGCGGAACAGTCCCATTGCATCCTGTTCAAGGGAGGCGGCGGGAAGGTCGCGGCGGAACGCCTGGCGGCCATTGCGGCGACGCAGGACGGATTCGTGCTGGCCGAGCAGGATTTGAAACTGCGCGGACCCGGCGAGGTGTTCGGCACACGGCAGAGCGGGTTGCCGGACTGCCGGATTGCGAATCTTTACGAGGATCTTGACTTGATGCAGGCCGCACGCGAAGAAGCCATCCGGCTTGCAGACCTGTCGGACATGCAGCGCGGATCAGCGTTGCGGGAACTGCGGAATTACCTTCTGCACCGCTTTGCAGGCCGATTGAAGGATATTGCGATGAACTGATGTGAACCGGACCGGATGAAGAAATCCGGTCCGGAGGGAGAGGGAGGAACCTTCATGCCAAGGGTGATAGCGGGAATTGCGGGCGGTGTGCCGCTGAAGGCGCCGCCTGGGGACAAGACGAGGCCAACGACGGATCGTGTGAAGGAATCCGTTTTCAACATGCTGCAAGGCGAGATGGAAGGACGCGTCGTTCTGGACCTGTTCGCAGGTTCCGGCGGCCTGGGCATCGAAGCCCTGTCGCGCGGGGCGGAAAGCGCCGTGTTCGTTGATCTGGACAAGTCCGTCTGTGACATCATCCACGGGAATCTGGCGAAAACGGGATTGTCCGGCAAGGCACAGGTGATGCGCATGGAGATCGGGGATGCCGTCCGATCCCTCGCGGCGAACGGCCGGAAATTCACCCTTTTGTTCGCGGATGCGCCCTATCGGTGCGATTTTGTCCTGAAAACCCTTCTATTGGTGGATGAAAATGATATAATGGGGAGCGATGGCATGGCCGTGGTGGAACATCACCAGGATGAAACGCCTCCGGAAACGGTGGGAGCCTGGCAGTTGAGGCGCCGCAGGGAATATGGGGAAACCGTATTTTCCATTTACGACCATGCGGATGTAGAAACTTGAGAACCAATGAACGGCAGGATCGGGAAAGGGCGGCGCGAATGGGCGTTTTTGTATATCCGGGCAGCTTTGATCCCGTCACGCGCGGACACATGGACATCATCGATCGGGCCTCTGTCCTCTGTGACAAACTGATTGTGGCTGTTTTGACAAACCATTCGAAGTCACCTGCATTTTCCATGGCGGAACGTCTGGATCTGCTCGAAAAAGCCGTCGGAAACCGCTCCGGCATTGAAATCCGTTTCTTCGACGGTCTTCTGGTTCATTTCATGCAGGAGACAGGTGCGAAAACCATTGTGAAGGGCTTGCGCGCCGTTTCGGATTTCGAGTATGAAATGCAGATGGCGCTCATCAACAAACATCTGGACCCGTCCATCGAGACCTTGTTCATGATGGCCGACGCCCAGTATTCCTTCCTCAGTTCGAGTGCCGTGCGGGAGCTGGCCCGGCATGGGGGCCAGGTGACGGATTTTGTTCCGGAAGGCACAGAGGAAGCGATTCTTGCGAAGTATGGAAGAACCCAGTGAGTGGGAAGGACGAAAAACGGTTGTGCCGACAAGGCGCCGGGAGGATACGATGGAGTTGCTGGAATTGCTGGAACAATTGGAGGAGACCCTGGAACGAGGCATGAACATCCCGTTTACCGGTCGCTGCCTCGTTCGCCGCGACGAAGTGCTGGAACTGATCCAGGACATTCGTCTGAAACTCCCCGATGACATCAAACAGGCACGCAGCATCTCGGAAGAGCGCTCCCGCATTCTTTCGGAAGCGGAGCACCAGGCCGAGGAGATCCTTCACAATGCGGAGACCCGGATCACCGCCATGGTCGACGAGCACGAGATTTCCCGAAAGGCGGTCGAACAGGCGGGTGTCATCATCGGGAACGCAAAGAAGAACTCGCGCGAGATTCGGCTTGGCACACGGGAATATGCTGATGGTGTGCTGGACAAGGTTGAATCGATCCTTGCCGAAACGATGGAAGTCATCAAGGTGAATCGGCAGGAACTGAAATAACGGGTTGAATTGCATCGGGCACAAGGATCAGGACAAAAGCAACCGGAGAAACACAGCAAGGACCAGACATCAGGTACAAGACCGCAGGCGCAGCACAGCAAGGTCAAACAGCAAGGAGAATGAATGAGCGAACAGGAAAAGGATGTCACGCTGCCGGAGGATGGCATCGGCGAGGTTCGCATCGCCATCGATGTCATTGTCGTCATCGCCTACACTGCCGCAATGGAAACTGAAGGCGTGGCTGGAATGAGCGTGGGCGTGGTCGACAACATCACACAGGTACTCGGGCGGAAAGGCGCGTCGAAAGGCGTCAAGGTGGAACTCTCGGAAAAGGAGACCTCCATCGACCTCTTCCTGATCGTCGATTATGGCGCCCGAATCCCGGACGTCGCCTGGCGTGTGCAGGAACGGGTGAAGGATGCGGTGGAGTCCATGACCGGACTGGATGTCAAAGCCATCAACATCCATGTCCAGAGTGTCAGTTTCGAAGGCAAGGGAGCCTGACATGTTCGGTTACGTGAATCCCGACAAACCGGAACTGAAGATGCGGGAATACGAGGTCTATCGGGCCTATTATTGCGCCGTCTGCAAGGCGATCGGCCGAAACAGCGGGCAAATGGCCAGACTGACGCTCAGTTACGATCTTTCGTTCCTCGCGCTGCTGCTGGATGCCCTCGATCCGGCACCGAACCGGATCCTGCGGGAACGTTGTGTGGCCCATCCCACGAGGAAGCATGCCATCATGGCGTCAAACCCTGTGATTGCCTATGCTGCAGACATGAATGTCCTGCTGGCGTATTACAATCTGAAGGACAAGTGGATGGACGAACGCAATGTCGGCGCCGAAGCTGCAAGCCTGCTGATCCACGTGGCGGCCCGCAAGTCCGCTGCCCGTTGGCCGGCTCAGGCCGATGGGATCAGGAATCAGCTGGAAGTCCTCCATTTGCTGGAGAAGGCCCGTTGCGACTCGACAGACGAAGTGGCGGAGCCATTTGCCCGAATCATGGAAATCCTGTTCGACTGTCCGCTCGTGACGGATGAGGCGACGCGGAAAGGACTCGCATGGCTGGGCTACAATCTCGGCCGATGGATCTACCTGCTCGACGCGCTGGATGACTTGGAATCCGACGTGAGGGAAGGCAGCTATAATCCTTTGGTGCTCCAGTATGGCTACACGGAAGGTTCCGTTGCGGAATTCCGGGAATCCATCCGGGAACGGATGGCGTTTTCTCTTCTATATTCCCTCAGTGAGGCGGACAAGGCCCTGAAAGTGCTGGATATCAGGAAGAACGGAGAAATTCTCGACAATGTCGTCGAGGCGGGGCTCATTCGCCGAACGGATGAAATACTGGCCGGCGTCAAGGCTGGACGAAAAAGGGCATGATGGTCGGGCAGGACGTTCCTGATGAAGGAAACACACCATGCGGCGGCTGATTTTTGAAAGGATGCAGGAAAACCAATGGCAGAGAATCCGTACAAGGTGCTTGGCGTCAAGGAAGGCGCAAGCTATGATGAAATCAAGCGAGCCTACCGCGAAATGGTGAAGAAGTATCATCCGGACAAATACCGGGACAATCCGCTCGCGGATTTGGCCGATGTGAAGATGCGTGAAATCAATGAAGCGTATGATTCGCTGATGAAGAGTTCCGGCGGTTCCTTCCAGTACCAGTCCGAATCCGGAGAAGCGCAGGACTACAATTCCTACAATGCCAATTCTCGCGGAAGCCGGCAGTCGTCCCAGTCTTCCTCGGCAGGACAGGCCGGTGCAAATGCGAACCGTCAGGGGCAGGCAGGACAAGCCGGGCAAGCAGGACAGGCCGGACAGGGTGCGCAACAGGGTCAGCAGGGATGGCAGGGTCAGGCGGGACAACAGGCTTGGCAAGGCAATCAGCAGGCAGGCGCCGGGGATGAATCGCAGCTTGCCGCACAGGCCCGCAATTTCATCAATGCCGGCAACCTGGCGGAAGCGCAGCGCATACTGGACCGCATGCGCACACGCAATGCGGAATGGTATTATCTGCAAGGCCTTGTTTTCCTCCGGAAGGGCTGGTACGACAGGGGATACGCCTCCATCCAGCGCGCCGTGCAGATGGATCCGGGCAATTTCGAGTACCGGAATGCCATGAACGGCATGAACAACCAGTTCCAGGGATACCGCCAACAGTACGGCAATCGTGGTGGCGCACAGAATCCGGACATGTGCCAGCTCTGTACGACCATCTGGTGTGCCGATTCCTGCTGCGAATGCATGGGCGGTGACCTGGTCGGGTGCTGCTGATGACTGCGGGAAACGGGGAACACCCGGTGTCCACATCACGCGGCAGAACAAGGGATTTGGCTTTCGCAGGCATCCTCACCGCATTCACGGTGTTGTGCCTGTATCTTGAATCCGTCGTACCGACCGGGCGGGCGGGCTTCTTTGTCCTTTCGTCCTTCCTGTTGAGCGCCGTATACCTGGAAAGCGGCATGAAATGGTTGCTGAGCACCTATGTTGCCTCTGCTGCGCTTTCCTTTCTGCTGGTGGCGGACAAGGTCGGCCTCCTTCCCTTTGTTCTTCTGTTCGGCATCTACCCGATCCTGAAGAATCTGGTGGAGCGAATCCGCTCGATCTGGCTGGAATGGCTCCTGAAGCTGGTTGGTTTCAATCTGCTCCTGTTGGCCGGATTTGCAGTATTCAGACCGCTTTTGCCCGATGCGCTTCTGGCGGGCGCCATGCTGCCGATTGCCATCGTTGTCCTTGAAATCGGATTTATCGTCTACGATTTGCTCTTCACCCAATGGATTCATTTCTATCTGGCCCGCATCGCGCCGCAATTTCGCAAAAGCCGTGACTGACCGGTCAACCGGCTTCCTGCCGGTGATATGTCCTTTCCGGAAACTGCAGGCGCCTGCGCACACACCATCGATACCTGCACTGCGTCATGATGCGCATGAATACGTTCTGCCTCCGGATACGGGCGCAGGCGGGATGCGGCAGCGCGGATGCGGGATGGAAAGACGGGGAACGCCACCATGGATCAGAAAGCCTATCGGCTTCTTGAATACGACAAGATCATCCTGAGACTGGAAGAAAGAGCTGCCACGGCGCTTGGACGGGAACTGGTCCGGCAGCTTGAGCCGTTTCCCACACGTTCGGAAGTGGAAGCCGCCCTTTCCGAGACCTCTGATGCGCAGGCCGTTTACTGGAGAAAGGGCACTCCGCCGTTCAGCGGCATTTCAGACCTGCGTTCCGCCTTCAAACGGGTGGAGCTCGGTTCCATCCTTTCCTGCGCGGAACTTCTGAAATGCGCGGAATTCCTGCGGGGCGTCCGTACCCTGAAACAACACAGCTCCTCCGACATGCCGGCGGATTTCGAAGGGAACCTTGTGGTGGTGCTTGCCAGACAGCTCGTGCCAAACAAAGGCGTGGAAGAGGAACTGATGCGCTGCATCGTCAACGAGGACGATCTGTCGGACCATGCCAGTCCGGAACTCGCCTCCATCCGCCGCAACATCCGCACCCGGCAGGATGGCATCAAGGATCGCCTCAATTCCATCCTGCGCTCGAGCGACCTGCGAAAACTCATGCAGGACGCGGTGGTCACCATGCGCGGCGACCGGTATGTCATCCCGGTGAAGCAGGAGAACCGCAATCTTGTTCCCGGCCTGATCCACGACATGTCCGCAAGCGGTGCGACCGTCTTCATCGAGCCATTGGCGGTCGTGGAGGCGAACAATGAGATCCGTGCGCTCATGATCCGCGAACAGCAGGAGATCGAACGCATTCTCGCCGTCCTCACCGCACTGGTGGCTGAAATTGCCGAATCATTGCGGATGGATCTGGATCTTGCGACGCGGCTGGACTTTCTGTATGCAAAGGCGAAACTCTCCCGTGACATGGACGCGCTGGTGCCAAAGTTGCTGGATGCGCCGATTCTGGACATCCGAAAGGGCAGACATCCGCTTCTGGACAAAAAGACCGTCGTTCCTGTGGATCTTCGACTTGGCAAGGAGTTCACCTCCCTCGTCATCACCGGCCCGAACACGGGTGGAAAAACCGTTACGCTCAAGACGGCAGGCCTGTTTGTGCTCATGACCCAGGCCGGTCTTCACATCCCGGCCGCCGAGGGCACCGAAATGGGCATATTCACCAAGGTGTTCGCAGATATCGGGGATGAGCAGAGCATTGAACAGAGCCTTTCCACCTTCTCCTCGCACATGCGCAACATCGTCCACATTCTGGCGGAGGCGGACGCGGGTTCGCTCATCCTCTTCGATGAGCTGGGGGCGGGTACGGACCCGACGGAAGGCGCCGCGCTTGCCATGGCCATTCTGGAAGGTCTCCGCGAGGACGGCATCCGGACCATGGCCACCACGCATTACAGCGAACTGAAGATCTATGCCATGACGACGCCCGGTGTGGAAAACGCCTGTTGCGAGTTTGATGTGGAGACTCTGAGGCCGACATACCGGCTGCTGGTAGGTATCCCGGGCAAAAGCAATGCTTTCGCCATTTCATCGCGACTCGGGCTGCCTGATCATGTCATCGGCCGCGCCCGGGAGACCCTCAGCCATGAAAGTGTCCGGTTCGAGGATGTGCTGGGCGACATCGAGCGGAAACGGTCCGAAACCGAACGGGATCAGGACAAGGCGCATGCCTTGCGGCTTGAAATGGAGAAACTGGAGGCATCCTCCCGCCTCGAACGGCAGAAGCTGGACGAGGAACGGAAAAAGATCCTGGACAAGTCCAGACAGGAAGCCCGGCAGATCATCCTGGACGCCAAGGCGGAGGCGGAGCATCTGTTCGCGAAAATCAAGGATCTGGAAAAGAGCGTGCAGGAACAGGATCGGGAGAAGGCGCTGCGGGAAATGAAACAGAGCCTGAAGCTGAGACTGGATGGCTTGGAGGATTCGCTGGCCGAATCCGCCTTGCCGCGTGGTGGGTATGCAGAGCCGCCCGTGAACCTGAAGGCAGGGGAAACGGTTCATGTCATGACGCTCAATCAGCGGGCCGCCGTGTTGGACAAGCCGGATGCCGATGGTCAGGTGACCGTACAGGCCGGCATCATGAAGATCAAGGTCCATATCAGCCAGCTCAAGCGCATTGATGTGCAGAAGGAGACCGTGGAGCGATTGCAGAGTGTGCGTGTGGCGGGTGTGAAATCCGCACCGGTTCGGCTGGAGCTCGATCTTCGCGGCCACAATACAGAAGAGGCGCTGGAAAAGGCGGACAAGTACATTGATGAGGCCATCATCGCAGGATTGCACGAAGTCACCCTGATTCACGGCAAGGGAACCGGGGTTCTCAGGAAAAACCTGCACGATTTCCTGCGGACCCGCCCGGGGGTTTCTGCTTATCGGATCGGCAAGTATGGGGAAGGGGAGTCCGGTGTGACCATCGTGCAGCTTGGTGAAGGATGATGGTGACGGGATGGATGTACCGATGAAATGGATGTGACCGAAAAGAAGGATGCAAACCGGTTGACACAAGGAAATGATGCAGTGATATAATGGGTTTCGGATGTGTGTGCGTTGCCTGGCAGGATGGTAATATGGCGGCACAAGGCGTCCGGAACCCTTTTTCGATATTAGCGTGTAGTATGGGAGGATGGAAACATGACAGCCAAGATTATTTGTCTTGTTCTTTTTGTCGTCGTGACAGTGGGCATCGGCCTTTACAGCCGAAGCAAGATCAAGGGGATGGACGATTTCTTCCTGGGAAGCCGGAGCCTTGGCGCCTGGATGACCGCGTTCGCCTATGGCACTTCTTATTTTTCCGCAGTCGTCTTTGTCGGATACGCTGGAAACTTCGGATGGAACATGGGGCTTTCCACCTTGTGGATCGCTGTGGGGAACGCCATTTTCGGCTGCCTGGTGCCTTGGCTTGTCCTTGGTTCCCGCACACGTTCCATGACCCGCCGTCTGGGTGTTTCCACCATGCCGGAGTTTTTTGCGGCCCGTTTTGACAGCCAGGCGCTGAAAATCGTGGCGGCCTTTGTCATCTTTGTCTTCCTTGTTCCGTATACCGCCTCCATTTACAAGGGCCTCGGGTTCATGTTCGAGCATGCATTCGGGCTGCCGATGGTCTGGGTCATTCTCGGCATGTCCGCCCTGACCTGCATCTATCTGGTGCTGGGCGGCTATGTGGCCACCGCCATCAACGATTTTTTCCAGGGTGTCATCATGCTGGTCGGTTCCGTGCTGATGGTGCTCTACGTCATCAACCGTCCGGAAATCGGCGGAGTGTCCGCAGCCATCGCCACATTGAACGAAATCAGCACGAGCGGCCCGAAAAACCTTGGACTGACCTCCGTCTTCGGACCCGCGCCGCTGCGGCTCCTCGGACTCGTCATCCTGACCAGTTTCGGTACATGGGGCATGCCGCAGATGCTGCACAAGTTCTATGCCATCCGCGATGAAAAGGCCATCCGACGCGGCGCGCTCATCACCACCGTATTCTCCCTGATCATCGGATTCGGCGCCTATTTCACGGGTGCATTCGGACGCGTGTTCCTTGGGAACACCATGCCGGAAGTCGGCGGTGTGGACGCCATCATGCCCACCATTCTGGCCACATCCCTGCCGGATGCGCTGTTCGGCGTCATCCTGGTGCTCATGCTTTCCGCCTCGATGTCAACCCTGGCATCGTTGGTATTGGTTTCAAGTTCCGTCATCTCCATTGATTTTGTCAAGGGCTTTGTCAAACCTGACATCAAGGCAAAATCCCAGATGAACATCATGCGGCTCTGCTGCATCCTCTTCATTGCGCTTTCCTTCATCATGGCCATCTGGTCGAATCCGACGGTCAATGTCCTGATGTCGCTCTCGTGGGGCCTCATCTCCGGCATGTTCCTTGCACCCTACCTGTTCGGACTTCTCTGGAAGGGAACGACGAAAGCAGGAGCGTGGGCAGGCTTCATCACCGGCTTTGCTGCCATGCTGATCGGTGTGATCACACAGCTTCCCGCGGTGGACGGCAATTTCGGCAAATTGTTCATGCCCGGCATTGGTTCGGTCGCCATGATCCTTTCCGTCATCGCCGTGCCTGTTGTCAGCCTTGTCACGAAGAAACATGACGCGGCGCACTTGAACAGGATTTTCGGAGAATCCGAAAGGGATGCGGCCTGAGAATCCGGGAAGGATGGGCATTGGAGACCGAAAAGGATGCGGCATGATTCTGCCTGTTGCCCCGCGATAAGGTTCGTCGGCGTGGAAGCACGCAGGCTGGACATGCGGAACGCCGAACCGATATAATGTTTTTGAACGGGCTCCCGATTCCGGGAGTCCGTTTCATGAATCCGTCACTGTTCTCAATGCACTGCTGCCTGGCAGTGAAAGGACTGTACTGTTGTCTGTCACTTGCGTCACTGAAACGCCTATATGGCGCTGAAATCACCGCAACAAACGCCCGAAGGAGAATGCGACATGAAAAAACTGCTGCTTGGAAACGAGGCCATCGCGCGTGGCGTATACGAGGCTGGTGCAACGGTCTCGTCCGCGTATCCGGGAACGCCCAGTACGGAGATTTCGGAATACCTGGCCACTTACCCGGATATCGACGCGGAATGGGCGCCGAACGAGAAAGTGGCGCTGGAAGTGGCCATCGGCGCTTCCTTCGGCGGAGCCCGCGCTGCATGCGCCATGAAGCATGTGGGCCTGAACGTGGCGGCGGATCCGTTGTTCACGGCGGCCTATACCGGCGTCAACGGCGGGCTGGTGCTCTTTGTGGCGGATGATCCCGGCATGCACAGCTCGCAGAATGAGCAGGATACGCGTCTGGTTGCAAAAGCCGCGAAGGTGCCCGTACTGGAGCCGTCGGACAGCGAGGAATGCCGCACCTTCACAAAAGAAGCATTCCGTCTGAGTGAAATCTTTGATACGCCAGTCATTGTGCGGCTTACAACGCGCGTGGCGCATTCCCAGGGACTTGTGGATCTGGAGGAACGGGAATCCTGCGCGTTGAAGCCTTATGTCAAGAATCCCGGTAAATATGTCATGATGCCGGCCATGGCCCAGAAGCGGCATATCGTCGTCGAGAAGCATTTCGAGGAGTTGGCCGCGTTTGCGGAAACCTCGCCGCTCAACCGCATCGAAACAGCGGATTCCGAGATCGGCGTCATCACGTCCGGCATCTCCCATCAATATGCACGGGAAGCCTTCGGAGAAGTCAACTATCTGAAAATCGGCCTGGTTCATCCGCTGCCGACCGAACTCATCCGGTCGTTCGCGTCGAAGGTGAAAACCCTTTATGTGGTGGAAGAGCTGGAACCGTTCATCGAAGACCACTGCACGCGGATCGGCGTGCAAGTCATCGGCAAGGCGAAGCTGCCCGTCATCGGGGAATACAGCGCACGTCTTCTGCGGGAAAGGATTTTCGGGGATGTCTGGTCGAAGGAAAACAATCTGAATGAACCGATTCCCGTCCGCCCGCCAGTCATGTGTGCGGGTTGTCCGCACCGCGGGCTCTTCTACACGCTGAAGAAGCTGAAATTGACCGTATCTGGGGATATCGGCTGTTATACCCTTTCCTCGCTTCCTCCGCTTGAAACACTGGACACCTGTGTCTGCATGGGCGCCTCCATCGGCGTGGCGCATGGCATGGAGAAGGCGATGGGAAAGGACGCGATGCGGAAGACGGTGGCGGTCATCGGAGACTCCACCTTCATGCACAGCGGAATGACAGGGCTTGTGAATGTGGTCTACAACAAGGGAACCTCCACCACCATCATTCTGGACAATTCCATCACCGGCATGACAGGCCACCAGGACAATCCGACCACGGGACGGACCCTCAAGGGTGAAAAAACCCGACAGGTTGACCTTGTGAAGCTGTGTCAGGCCATTGGCGTCGACCGTGTCCGCGTGGTGGATCCCTTCGATCTGGAAGCCACGGAAGCGGCCGTCCGGGAGGAAATCGCCTCGGAAGAGCCGTCCGTCATCATCACCCGTCGGCCCTGCGCACTCCTGAAAACCGCCACTTTCAAGGGACAGTTGAAGATCAACCGGGACAAATGCCGGAACTGCAAGGCCTGCAAGCGCATCGGCTGTCCGGCCATTGTAGACCGCGGCGACCATATGGAGATCAATTCCGCGCTGTGCGTCGGATGTCACCTGTGCAGAAACCTTTGCAAGTTCGATGCGATGGAAGGGTTGGGGGAATGAGCATGAAAAGCACATCCATCATGATTGTGGGCGTTGGCGGACAGGGTACGCTCCTGACCAGCCGGATTCTGGGCCATGTGGCCGTATCGAGCGGACTTGATGCAAAGGTGAGCGAGGTGCATGGCATGTCGCAGCGCGGCGGCAGCGTCGTGACCTATGTGAAGATGGGGGAGAAGATCCATTCCCCGCTCATCGAGAAGGGGGAGGCGGACATCCTGCTTTGTTTTGAGCAACTGGAAGCCCTTCGCTGGATCGATTATGCGAATAAGGATGCACAGATCATCATCAACGATCAGCAGATCGATCCGATGCCGGTCATCCTTGGCGCCATGAAATACCCGGAGCGCATTATCCCCAAAATCCAGGCCGAATATGCGAATGTGACGACGGTTCCGGCGTTGCGCATGGCCAGGGAAAGCGGGAGCATGAAAGCCGTGAACGTCGTGATGATCGGCGTCCTGGCGAAAAGGACAGCCTTTGGCAAGGAGATCTGGCTTGAGGCGATTCGTCAGAATGTGAAACCCCAATTTGTGGAGATGAACCTTCGCGCCTTTGAGGCGGGATACGCGCATTCGATTTGACAGTGCCTGATGGAATAGGGGAGCCGGTTGCCTGATGTTGCGTCTCAACGCATGGGCGGCCGGCTTTTCATTGTGCTGCAGGTTATTTCATTGGGTGGCCGGCTTTTCATTGTGCTGCAGGTTATTTCATTGGGTGGCCGGTTGTATCATCGGTCGGACAGCGCGCTTGTGGCTGACTACGTCACATTCCGCCGGAAAGTGGCCGGCGTGGTGCCATAATACTGGCGGAAGCGTCGAATGAATTGTGTGGAGTCACCAAATCCGTTCCGCCAGGCGATTTCCGAGATGGGTCGTACGGTCTGCATCAGATCTTTCACGGCCATGTTCAGCCTGTGCTGGATCAGATATTCATAGGGACTTCGGCCAGTCTGTTCCTTGAACAGCCGCGAAAAATACCAGGGACTGATATGGGCGGGGGACAGGATGTCCTCGGCGGTGATCCTTTCCCGATACCGGGACTCGATGCACGCGATGGCCCGTGCCACGTCCTGGCTGTGAACCGGATTCCGGGTATTGGCCAGCGACTGGTCGCCGGAAAGGATCAGCTCCGTCAGCATGCGCGTCAGTAAAAGGCTGGATTCCAGATCGTTCTGGACCGGCTTCTCCTGGATCTGCCTGAACAATTGGGCGAAAAGACTGTCGAACAGCACAGAATCCCGCACCGGTACAGGATCCGGATGATTCCGGTGCAGTCTGTGCACATACTCCGTCGCGCCTGTGCCTTGAAAATGGACCCACTGGAAGGTCCAGAATTCACCTTCCGTCCGGTACAGCTGGTGTTTGGCGCAGTCGAATGCGATTGCCTCACCAGGCTTCAGAATATGGGTTCGGCCTTCATATTCCAAACGCCCTGTCCCTTCGAGCGTATGAAGAAGCAGGTGGCTCTCCATTCCTTCCCGATCCGTGAAGAAGGCGCGGGAAGCACGGTAATATCCGCACGAGGGAATCTGGAAGGGCAGACGGACGGCATCAAGGCCCGGCGTGTTGCCATGACTGAATGAGCCGGGAAACAGATCGGTGCTGAAACGGAGTTTCATGTCATTCCCCCCGCTCGCCCCTGTGAGGGGGAAGCATCGCAAAAAAAGATGATGATAACGCAAAAGTAGCGGATGAAAACCATTCTTGTTCATCATATCATAGGAATGAATTGATTCCCATGCGGATTTCATCAGGAAATCACGACGGGAACAGACGAAACCCGATCGCAGGATCGGATGATGGAGGGCAAGATGAACCATCGCGAGAGGGCCATGGCGGTCCTGCGGTACCAACCCTATGATCGGCTGCCGATTGTCCACTTCGGCTTCTGGAACGAGACCCTCGACAAATGGTGCGCGGAAGGCCACATCGATGCGGAAACGGCAAAGACATGGGGAGACGGCAATGAAGCGGATCGCCTGATGACGGAGAAACTCGGCTTCGATTTCAACTGGAGCACGACAGCCGGCGGAAATGCGAACCTGTTCCCCGGTTTCACGCGTGAAGTGGTGAAAACGATGCCGGATGGTTCCCGTCACGTGCTGAACGGGGAGGGCATGATCATCCTTGAAAAAGACGGAGCCGGTTCCATTCCCATGGAGATCGGGCACCTTCTGGAAGATCGTGAAGCCTGGGAATCCCTCTACAAGCCGAAACTTCAATGGCATCCGGATCGCCTCGACAACGTCCGCCTGAATGAGCTGAAGGCGGATTCGGCAGGACGGGAACATCCGCTTGGCCTGCATTGCGGCTCCCTGTACGGACAGATCCGCAACTGGCTGGGCGTGGAAGGCATCAGTTATCTGCATGCGGACGACGAAGACCTTTACAATGAGTTGATCGACACCGTAGGTGCATTGAGTCTCAAGGTGCTGGAGGAAGTGCTCGCATACGGCATTTCCTTCGACTATGCTCATTTTTGGGAGGACATCTGCTTCAAGAACGGCCCCCTGGTTCAGCCGGCTGTCTTCGCCAAACAGGTGGGGCCCTGGTATGGAAAGATCACATCCCTTCTGCGTTCCCACGGGATCGACATCGTCTCGCTGGATTGCGACGGCATGATCGACTCGCTGATTCCGACCTGGTTCGAAAACGGCGTCAATACCATGTTCCCCATCGAGGTGGGAACCTGGGATGCCAATATTGCGCCATGGCGCGGAAAGTACGGCAAGGAGCTGCGCGGTGTGGGCGGCATGGACAAGAAGGTGTTTGCGGGAACACGTGCGGATGTGGACGCCGAAATCGAGCGAATGAAACCGCTTGTGGCACTCGGCGGGTTCATTCCGTGCCCCGATCACCGCATTCCTCCGGATGCGGTCTGGGATACGGTGCGATATTACACGGAACGGATGCGGGCGGTATTCGGCTGAGTGAAACCTCCGAACCTCCCGGCTGCTTGCGGAGAAGGGTTCGATCCCGGTGATTCCGCCGAACCTTGTCATGCTGTAGTGGATTGTCCTGCAAGGATTTCGGGACAATGACTGGATGCTTATCTTCCCGGCAATTGATTGGTATCGTTTTCGAATGTCGAATGAAGATTGTATCAATTGCCGGAGTTCCACCCTATACGCCATGTTTGTTGCCGATACTATAAGGCCCGGCAATTGATTGGTATCGTTTTCGAATGTCGAATGAAGATTGTATCAATTGCAGGAGTCCCACCCTATACGCCATGTTTGTTACCGATACTATAAGACCCGGCAATTGATTGGTATCGTTTTCGAATGTCGAATGAAGATTGTATCAATTGCAGGAGTCCCACCCTATACTCCATGTTTGTTGCCGATACTATAAGTGGTCATGGCTATGCTACTGAGTATGCCGGTTGAACGGAGACGTTCGCCGGCCTTTTTCTGCAAGAAACATGAATGGCGGGGAATTTTTTGAAAGAATGAAATGTTTCAGTCATACCACTTGCTTTTCCATCTGGAAACCAATAAAATGAAATCGATTTCAATCATTGGATGATGAGGTTTCGTAGAATGAAAAGCACTGAGCGAAGGCTGACTGTCTATGACATTGCCAAGGAAGCCGGCGTATCCGCTTCCACCGTATCCCGTGTTCTTACCGGAAACGGTCCTGTCAACGAACAGAAGAGGGAACTCGTGCTGAAGATACTTGAAAAGCATGAATTCCGACCAAGCAGCGTTGCCCGCAGTCTGAAGGCCCGTCGTTCGAAAAGTGTCGGCTTCGTCGTGCCGGACATCACGAACCCTTTTTATTCCACAATGTTCCTTGAGGTGGAAACCCGATTGGCGGCTGCAGGGTACACCGTCATTCTCTGCAATTCGGAGTCCCAGCGCGAACGGGAAATGGAAATCCTCCACATGCTCATGGAGAAGGAAGTGGAAGTCATTGTTCTCTCCGGCGGCATTGTCGACGATCTGTACCCACAGCCGAAGATGCTGCGGGAAATCGAGAAAATCAACCGGCTCGTTCCCGTGATCACACTGTCCAAATTTCCCGGCGTGCATTGCACGCAGGTCTATTCGGATGAAAAACAGGGCGTTTTCGACATCGTGGCGCACTTCGCCGCCATGGGGCATCGTCAGATCGGCATGCTGGGCGGGCACATGGATGTCCGGCCGGCCTTTGAAAGGAAGATCTTCCTGCTCGAGGCTGCAAACCACCACGGCATGGAAATCCGTGGCGACTGGATTGTGGAAGAAGGTTTCTCCATCCAGGCCGGAACGCGTGCCATGGAGAAAATGATGCAGATGGCGGAACGTCCCACAGCGATCCTCGCATTCAACGACGTCGTGGCTGTTGGCGCCTTGTCCGTCATCGAGCGGAACGGACTGCGCATCGGCAAGGATGTCGCACTGGCGGGCATGGACGGCATCAGCCTGACGGAAAGCGTGTTTCCCGGCATTACGACGGCATCCTTCGATTACGCCTCCTTCAGCGATTATGTGGTGGAATTCGCCATGAATCGGGGGAAAGGGGAACAATACCTGATAGATCGGGTCTTCCCGATGCAGCTGATCTGCCGGGGCACAACCCAATCAAGCCGTGAACCGGCACATGCTAAAAGGTGAAACCGATATCATTATGAATATGTAACAAAAGAAGAAGTCTTCTGTGAAATTTCATAAGACATATTGACAAGAGAGAATCAGAAATCATATAATGACGTCGTAAGGTTCAATTGGAAGTACAGCACTGAAACTTCT
The DNA here is from genome assembly GCA_942493335.1 of uncultured Clostridia bacterium. Classification (GTDB taxonomy): domain Bacteria; phylum Bacillota; class Clostridia; order DSM-8532; family DSM-8532; genus JAEWSN01. Next base: position 147,551 of record OW818693.1, read on the forward strand.
TCATCTCCATCATCGCTGTGATTCCTTTTTCTTTTCAGCAGACTGCAATCGATTTCAGACAGAAAGGGCGTTTCATTCTCCCGTTTTTGTAGAAAAATCAGGTTGCTTTTTCTAGGCGGGAACTGAAATCGATTTCAGTTCTTGAACAAAGGAGGGGGACCGTGACCGGAAAAGGGCAGCAAGGCCGCTGGCCGAAATGACCCAATCATTCCAAGAGGAGGGATAGAATGGAAATCAAGTCGAACGCGGCTTTGCAGAAACCAACCATCTCAAGCAGGCCGAAATCCCGGGGAAGAATGCTTCGGCTTTGGAACAGCCGTACGCTGATCCTGATGTGCACGCCGGCCATCCTGTTTTTTCTGGTTTTCAGTTATATTCCGATGCCGGGCGCCTACATCGCCTTCGTCAATTTCAATTATGCCGCCGGCATTTTCAAGAGTCAGTTCATCGGCTTCAAGAATTTTGAGTTCCTGATTGCCAATGGCCAACTGATGCGCCTGACCTACAACACGGTCGTTTACAATGTCGCTTTCATCGTGACCAGCAGCATCGCACAAATCGGGCTGGCACTGATGCTGAATGAAATCAGGGGAAAATGGTTCAAGAAAGTCACACAGACCGTCATGTTCCTGCCCTATTTCATCTCCTTCGTTCTGGTCGGGCTCTTCACCTACAATTTTCTGAGCTATGATGCAGGTGTCATCAACCACATGCTCGAGGCGTTGGGCATGCAGAAAATCAAGTTCTTTTCGGAAGCCTCCTACTGGCCCGGACTCCTCGTGTTCATCAATCTATGGAAGGGTGCGGGGTACGGTTCCGTCGTCTATCTTGCGGCAATCATGGGTATGGACACTTCCATGGTGGAAGCTGCCGACATCGACGGTGCGAATGAACTGCAGAAGATCGGCTACATCATCCTGCCCTGGCTGAAACCCACGTTCGTGATCCTGACCCTGTTCGCCATCGGCGGGATCCTGAAGGGCAATTTCGGACTTTTCTACAATACGGTCGGCGCAAACAACATCGCACTGTACAAGTCCACCGACATCATCGAGACGTTCGTGTTCAGGTCCCTCGTAGTCAACATGAACTTCTCGCAAGGCAGCGCGGTCGGTCTGTATCAATCCATCTTCGGGTTCCTGGTGGTCATCGGCGCGAATGCTGCCGTGAAACGCATCGAACCTGATTACGCACTGTTTTGATTGGAGGAGGGAACAAGATGAGCACCCTGCCAGTACGGAGTTCCAACTCCATTCGCCAGGACAATACCGCCATCGTCATCAAGGCCATCAGCTATATCGTCATCACCCTGTTTTCCCTGATGTGCGCGATTCCTTTCGTGATGATGGTCACGAACTCGTTCGCATCGGATGCGTCCCTCCGCGCCAACGGCTTTACGCTGTGGCCGACTTCCTTCTCCACATTCGCCTACAAGATCGTCATCATCGACAATCCGTCCGCCATCATCGGCTCCTATGCCGTAACCATCGGGATCACGGTCGTCGGAACCATCCTTGGTCTCTTCATCATCGGCATGACGGGATATGCGCTGCAGCGTCCCGACTTTCCGTACCGGAACGGGATTTCCTTCTTCATTTACTTCACGACGCTCTTCTCAGGCGGATTGATTCCCTATTACATCCTGATGAAGCGATATCTGGGCCTATCCGACAACTATCTGGCCATCCTGCTTCCCGCTTTGATGAGCCCCTGGCTGATCATCCTGATGAAAAGCTTTCTCAAGGGCATTCCGCATGCCATCACGGAGTCTGCGAAAATCGACGGCGCCGGTGACATGCGGATCTGGCTCAGCATCGTCCAACCCATGGCCACCCCGGCCATCGCCACCTGCGGATTGTTCCTGGCCCTCGGATACTGGAACGAATGGTACAATGCCATGCTGTTCATCGGTGGCCTGAAGCATCAGCCACTCCAGCTGTTCCTCTATGCGGTCATCAACAAGGCTGAATTCATCCGGAGTTCAGCGGCTGCTGCAAACATCCCGGTTCAGGACATGCCGGGAGACAGCCTGAAAATGGCCGTCGCCGTGGTGTCCACTGGCCCCATCATCCTTTTGTATCCTTTTGTACAAAGGTATTTCATCTCGGGCATCACGGTTGGAGCCGTCAAGGGATGATTTCGGTACATGGCTGATAGAACATTTCCTGTGGGGTCGAGTTTCGATCCCCTGGTTCGGGTCACCCAAAAACGGCCCGGACAAATGATTCCGGACCGGAAGGTCCATCCACACCGGGGTTTACCCGCAAAAGCGGGAAACGCAAATAAAGGAGGAGTCTGATCATGAAAAACTCAAGGCGCATCCTTACCCTACTCTGCGCGGTTCTGATGCTTGTGTCTGTCTTTGCAGGCTGTGGCGGAACCACGCCGGCTGCTTCAGCCACACCCACCCCGTCCGCGTCGGCCTCCGAGAGTGCCGTCGCCAGTGCTTCCGAGTCCGCACCCGCCGCTGTGGCCGACACCAAGGAATTCGTCACCATCGACTTCCAGGTCATGGGCGACGCCCCCACCAACGGACAGATTGATGCTGTCACCGCCAAGATGAACGATTATCTCAAGGAAAAGATCAATGCCAACATCAAGTTCCGCTGGACCGGCTGGACCGATTGGCAGACACAGTACAATCTTCTTGTGGCCACAGGCGAAGGACTTGACCTTGTCACGTCCGCTTCCGACTGGCTCGACATGTGGCCGAATGCCCAAAAGGGTGCGTGGATGAACCTCGACGACCTGCTCCCGAAATACGCACCGTTGACCTATGCCGAGATCCCGCAGTCCGATTGGGACATGTGCAAATACAACGGCAAGATCATCGCGTTCCCTGAAAATTCCTACACCCAGTACGTCAACCATGGCTTCTTCTATCGCGGCGACTGGGCCAAACTGGCCGGCCTCGACAAGGTTACGTCCTGGGAACAACTCGGCCAGTATTTAGCCTACATCAAGAAGAACATGCCCGACGTCATTCCGTGGGACAGCGCCAACCTCGGCGAAGCCGAAGGCTGGATCATCTCCCATACGAAGGCCAATGTCGTGGACGCGGTCCCCGGTCGCCTGTTGTACTTCAAGGACTATGACAGCGCTCCCTACACCGTGTACAGCCCGTTCTTCGACCAGACATTCGAAGATTATGCCGTCATGATGAAGGAATGGGCGGATGCCGGCTACTGGAAGGCCGACGTTCTGAACAACAAGGATGACACACGTCAGTTCCTGAAGGATGGAAAGACCGGCGTAGACCAGCATCATGTACAGACCTATGTCGGTCTGCGCAATGACATGGACAAGGCGCAGCCCGGTTCCGACCTGCAGATGTTCGGTTTCTACGAACCCACCAAGAACCTTGTGAAAATGCCCATCACCCATGGCGCAACCTGCATCAGCGCCCGCAGCAAGAATCCCGAACGCGCCATGATGCTCTATGAGCTCATCCGCCAGGACAAGGATTTCTATGCACTGCTCAACTATGGTCTCAAGGATGTCAACTATTTCATCAACGAGCAGGGCCTCCGTTATACCCCTGCCGATTTCGACCAGACCAAGTCCGGCTTCAGCTCCGACTTCTGGGGCGGCCGCGTGGACAAGTTCGAAATTCCGAACGCCAGCGACTGGACCGGCAAGGCCGACTACATCAAGTATCTTGATGGATTTGCCAAGCCGTACATCTGGGGCAACTTCGTGTTCGACCAGACCAACGTCAGCACCGAGCTCGCCGCCATCGCCAACGTTTCCTCGTCCATGCTGAACGCGATTTCCCTCGGCATGGCCGGTGACCCCAAGGCCGCTGTCGCAGACTTCCGCAAACAGTTGACGGATGCAGGCATCGACAAGGTCATCGCGGAAACGCAGACCCAGGTGGATGCATGGAAAGCCGCCAACGGCAAATAATCCGACCGGCGGAAACAACCAATCGCATACCATGCATGTATTTTTGTCAGAAAGCAGGGGGTGGGGCGCAAACCCCACCCCCTTGTTTTCTCAACAAACCCAAACAGGACAGCACACAATCCCGTTTCGGTGTCGATCCCCAATGCCGGGGAGCGAGACCAAAGCCGGATTCGGCATACAGGAGGAAATCAACATGAATACCCAATCATCCATCGTTTTGGATAAAAACGGCATTTCGATCAACGGCAAGCGGGAAATCCTCTTGTGCGCATCCCTGTTCTATTTTCGAATTCCGGCGGAATTATGGCGGGACCGGGTCCGCAAGTTGCGGTTGTCCGGATACAACTGCGCGGATGTCTACTTCCCCTGGAACTACCATGCCAATGCGCCGGGAGACTGGAATTTCGAAGCGGATCGCGATGTGGAGGCTTTTCTGTCCATTCTGGCAGAGGAAGGGATTTACGTTGTGGCCCGGCCCGGTCCCTACATCTGCTCGGAGTGGGACGGTGGTTCCATTCCCGGCTGGCTTCTTGCGGACGGAACCGAAATCCGATCCGACCATCCGCGCTGGATGGCGGAGGTGCGGGAATGGTATGCACGGATTGTCCCGATGCTTGCCAAACACCAGATCCACCGGGGTGGAAGCATCATTCTGCTGCAGGTGGAGAACGAACTCGACTTTTTCGATTGTCCGGATCCCAACGCCTATATGGGGAAACTGGCCGCCTTGTGCCGTGAGTTCGGCATCGAGGTGCCTGTCTTCGGCTGTGCGGGTCAGGGGTGTGCGGAACGTGCCACCGGTTGGGCGGAGGATATCGTTCCAACCTTCAATTTCTATCCGTCCGCCTTCGATTCGTCCTTTGATCCAGTCTGTCTGACCGTTCATCGGGAACTGCAGGAAAGAAATCTGCCCTTTCTGATTACGGAGACTGGAAGAGAGCATTTTCTGCTTCGCCGCGAAATGGCGAACGGCGCACGCCTGCTGGGCGCCTACAATCAGGTGGGGGGGACGAATTTCGGATTCACGACATCCATCAACAACTGGGGCAAGGGTGAAAGTCCATTGTCCTTTCTGGCGACGGATTATGATTTCGCATCCATGATTGATCCGATGGGCAGGTTCCGCGCCGAAGCGCTGGAAGGAAGGCTGTTGGGCGGTCTGCTGGAGGCGGTCGGGGAACCTTTGGCCATGTCGTTGATCCGGGATGACCATGAGGCTGTGATCAAATGGGCGGAACCGGATGAAAAAAACCGGGGAAATGGCAATCTGCTCGACATGGGTGCCGTAGGAACACTGCTGAGCGTGCCGAATTTCACGGACCGGGAGCAACGGGTGACTGTCACTGCACCGGAAGGCTGCTTCCACGCCGTCATCGGGCCTTATCGGGCGCCGTTTTTCCCGCTTTCCCTTTCCCTCGCCCAAACAGGATGTGACGGCATGCTTCTTTATGCATCGGCCGAAGTCCTGAAACTGGCGCAAGGGGAATTGTTCCTCTATGCGGATGGCGCGCCGGAAGCGGTTTTCAAGGCAGGAAACGGGGAACAGGTCCGGATTGAAGGGTTCGGCGGGCACAGGCTTGTTCTGGATGGGAAGGCGTTGCAAGTAACGATGCTTCGGCGGGAAGAGGCACAGCGGATGGATATCGGCCGTGGACCGCTGGAAGGGCCGGTTCCGGCTGTTTTGGGGTCGAAGGGTCTCAGTGCGGCTTCCGTAAGAAAAGCGGAGCCCGAGTCGGAATGGATGGTTCCGCATTCGGGCAGGGACGGCATCGGGATGGAGGCTTGCGGAATTTTCAGGGGAACCCTTTCCTATCAGATTTCAGCAGCGCCTGAAACCGGCATCCTGATGAAAAATGCAGCCGACATCATTCAGGGATGGCGGAATGGGGAATTCCTTGGTTCACGCGTATCCGGCGGCCAATGGCAGCACTATGCCGCAGGGGAGAGCCTGGACGGTGGACCCCTGTCATGGCGGTTCCGGGTCGAGTCCTGGGGGCATTCGAACTTCGACGATGCGCGTCTTCCCTCCATGCGGATTGCCGCGCCCAAGGGAATTGCAGGCATCTACCAGGTTGATGGTACCGACGGAGACGCGCTGATGTGGCGTTTCCGGATGGAAGAAACCTGGCTGCCTGATTCACTAAAAGTATGTCAGGAACCCATGGCGGCCATCCTGCCGCCGAATGCATGGAATTCCACGAGGATGCCGCTGATTTCTTCCTACAGCACCCAATGGACGCTTCGTACCGGCTCGGACGCCTGTGCGCTGGAAATGGACGGAGCCGTGGCGGAGACCGCCGTCTATGTGGATGGCATGTTGGCCGGCGTCATGAATGCCTTTGATCCCTGGCTGGAGCTCACCGGCTGGCTTGAACCGGGGAAACCCGGCCTGATCTCCCTGCTTTGCCGGAAGCGGCACTGGGCGGAGCCGGCCGGATCGCCAAAACTGCATCATTTGACAAAATTGAACCCCGTCATGACCGGATGTTCGGAACAGCGTCTCGCCCTTCATGACTTTGGCGGTTCTGTCTCGAATGATGTTATGGGAAAACGGAAATCCATCCCGCTGGAAGGCTTTTCCCTGGTGCCGGGGGAGACGCGTGTCTTTCATTTCGACTTGGACGGAATGACGCAACTCTGTGCGAATCTGCGGATTCGGGGGCTGGACATGAAGGCAACGGGTCTATTCAACGGCCACCTGCTGGGGCGTGTCTTCTCCCCGGGCGGTTGCCGTCCGGAGATGGTCGGAGGGGATGCGGAACTGTTGTACCTTCCGGGACCCTGGTTTGTTGAGAAGGGGAACAGACTGGTCCTGATTGTCGAAGCGCTCGGGCCGGACGCCATCCTTGAGTCCGTTTCCCTCGAAAGCTGAGGAAACGACTCCGATCATGCGGATTTGGCACCGGCCCCACGGAGACCGCATCGGCCGAACAAAGGCTGAACCGTTCAAACAAAGGCTGAACCGGCCGGACGGAACCTGTTTCCGGTCGTGCGCAGGCAATCGGGCAGGAAGGCAAACTGATGGGAAGGCAAATGGTTGGAAATCCGGGACATCTGGAGAAATCAGCAGGAAGGTCGGGCATTCCCTATGCGGTGTGCCTGACCTTCCTTTTGCTGTTTTTCTCTTTCATGGCAGGCTGTGGAAAAGAAAATGGAATGGATAAGTTGAACGGAGTGGAACCAATGAATGGATCGGATACGATGAATGGAGCGGAACCAATGAACGGATCGGATACAACAAATGGGGTGGATGCGATGAACGGAGCTGATGCGGTGAACGGAGCTGATACGAAGGCAACGGATGTTTCACTCGAGATGGCCGCTATCCGGCTGAATCCAGCAGAACGCCATCAGGAGATGGAAGGGTTCGGAACCTCCGGTTGCTGGTGGTCCCAGGATGTCGGAACCTGGGATGTTTCCGTGCGGGATCAGGTTTCCGACTGGCTTTTCGATAAAGAGAAGGGAATCGGCCTCACGCAATACAGATTCAATGCTGGCGGAGGAGGCCTGAACGAGGCCAGGGATCCCTGGCGCAGGGTTGAAACATTTGAAACCGCTCCCGGTGTCTATGATTGGTCGAAGGATGCGGGTTCCGTGGACATGATGCGGCGCGCCGTGGCCAGGGGGGTGAAGGATGTCCTGATATTCGCCAACAGCCCGCCCGGCCGCATGCTGAAGAACGGAAGAACAACGGGGGACGACAAGGGAGATCCGAATCTGCTGCCAGGGATGGAAGATGAATTTGCACGATATCTGGTCGACATTGCGGATCATTTCAAGTCGGAGGGAATTCCCGTCGGGTACATCAGTCCGGTCAACGAGCCGCAATGGAACTGGAAGCTTGAGAACGGCCAGGAAGGCTGCCATTATGAACCAGAGGGCGTCGTGGAGGTCGGTCGTGCCCTTATGAAGGAGTTGAAGGCGAGAAACAGCGACATTCGCGCGTCTCTCATCGATTCGGGGAAAATGTGGGATGCCCGATATACCGTGGACTTGTACGGAAAACTGGCCAAGGATCCCGACTTTGCAGGTCAACTGCCGCATTTCTCCGTTCACGCGTATTGGACCAACGAGGAGGACAAGCGGATGCTGGCAGCGGCGATCCGCCAATCCGGCGTGAAGCTCCCGTTATGGCAATCGGAGTGGTGTCAGATGGAAGGCGGAACGGACTTCGGCATGGGACCTGCGCTGGTGCTTGCCCGCTGCGTGCAGGAGGATCTGACGATCCTCGACTGTACGGCCTGGCAGACCTGGATTGCCGTGACCTGTTACGATTACAAGGATGGCCTTGTCCACGTCGACAAGGCATCACGGTCTGCGACTGACATGAAGCGCCTGTGGGCACTTGGCAACTGGAGCCGGTTTGTCCGGCCGGGTTATGTCCGGATCGCTGCGGAATCCCCTGACAAAAACCTGCTTGTGTCAGCCTGGCTTTCACAGGAAAGCGATGAGGTGGTCCTTGTGGCCGTGAATGAAGGGACCGAGGCGATCACGGCGGAGGTTGCAGGAATGAGGGAATGCGCGGGACTTTCAGCGGATCCTGTCATGACTGCATGGGAAACTTCTGAAACCTTCAACCTCACAAAGGTGAGTGAAGGGCCGGCAGGTGCATATGGATTCCCGGCGCGCAGTGTGACGACGCTTGTCCTCCGATAAGTGAAGCATCTTCATATCGTGATAGACAGATGCATATTTTCGGATTGTGTGCATCTATTCCTTGCACTATCATAAACGGAGAAGAGCCATTCCGCCCATCATTCTGTTAGGGGCAAGTGAGGACAATATCATCCACGGAGGTTGCAGACATGAGCAGCAAACCGCAGCGGTACGCCGCAATCAATCCTTCCTACCCGAAACTCCTCCACGGCGGCGACTACAATCCGGATCAGTGGTTCCGGACCCCGGAGATCTGGGACGAGGACATGCGCCTGATGAACCTATCCCACTGCAATGCCATGTCTGTGGGCATTTTTTCCTGGGCGTCGCTTGAGCCGGAAGAAGGCCGTTTTGAATTCGGCTGGCTGGACACCATCATGGACAAGCTCGCGGCGGAAGGCGCCCGTGCCGTCCTGGCCACGCCAAGCGGCGCACGTCCGGCGTGGATGTCGGAAAAATATCCGGAAGTGTTGCGTGTCTCGGAGAACCGGCATCGCAATCTTCATGGTACGCGGCACAATCATTGCTACACCTCTCCGGTGTATCGGGAAAAATCCCAGAAGATAAACCGCTTGCTGGCGGAACGGTACAAGGATCATCCCGCCCTGCTGGTCTGGCACATGTCCAACGAATATGGCGGGGAATGCCACTGTGACCTCTGTCAGGATGCTTTCCGAAACTGGCTTCGCGAACGGTACAACAACGATATCGATGCATTGAATCTGGCCTGGTGGACCGGATTCTGGTCCCATACCTTCAACAGTTTCGATCAGATCGAATCGCCCGCGCCGCATGGCGAGAATTGCGTGCACGGTCACAACCTGGACTGGAAGCGCTTTGTCACCTTCCAGACGACGGATTTCATGAAACACGAAATGGCCCCTTTGCGGGAAATCACCCCCAATATCCCGATCACCACGAACATGATGGGGACCTATCCCGGCCTGGATTACTGGAAAATGGCGCCGGAACTTGATGTGATCTCATGGGACAACTATCCCTCCTGGCATTCGGATTCCCTCAAGACCTGGCAGCTAGCCGCGAATATCGCCTTCGTCCATGACATCAACCGCAGCTTGAAGGGTGGAAAGCCGTTCATGCTGATGGAAAGCACGCCCAGTCATGTCAACTGGCAGCCTGTGAACAAGCTCAAGCGACCCGGCATGCATAAGTTGTCCTCCCTTCAGGCCGTTGCGCACGGTTCCGATACGGTCCAGTACTTCCAGTGGCGGAAAAGCAGGGGTGCTTCGGAGAAATTCCACGGCGCGGTGGTGGATCATGTCGGAAACGAACACACCCGCGTATTCCGTGATGTCACCGGGGTTGGGCTGGATCTGGAGAAACTGGCCGAGGTGGCTGGAACCACTGTTCGGCCGGATGTCGCATTGATCTACGACTGGGAGAACCGTTGGGCGATCGACGATGCGCAAGCGCTTCGGAACGGGCCCGGACAAAAAAAGTACGAAGAGGTCTGCAAACAGCACTACAGAGCCTTCTGGAAACAGGGCGTCCCGGTGGATGTGATCGATTCCGAGTGCGATTTCACCGGTTACAAACTTGTTGTCGCTCCCATGCTGTACATGCTCAAGCCGGGTGTGGCGGAAAGACTGGCCTCCTTCGCGGAAGCTGGCGGAACCCTGGTCACAAGCTTCTTTACGGGGTATGTGGATCAGAGCGACCTGTGCTTCCTCGGTGGTTTTCCAGGCCCGCTGCGTAAAGTGACCGGCATTTGGGCCGAGGACATTGACGCCCTCTACGACGGGGACACCAATGGCGTACAGTTCGGGAGCGACAACGATTTAGGTCTGAAAGGCACCTGGAAGGCGCATACTTTTTGTGAGTTGATCCATGCCGAGACCGCACGGGTCGTGGCAACCTATGCCTCCGACTTTTACGAAGGGCAGCCTGCACTGACCGTCAACGATTACGGCAAGGGGCAGGCCTGGCATGTCGCTTCCATGACGGAATGCGGCTTCCTGAACGCCTTTTACGGCAAGCTTGCGGAACGGCTCGCGCTTCTGAGATCTCTGGAGACGGAGCTTCCGGAAGGCGTTTCCGCACAACTCAGAACGGATGGCACCCATCGGTATGTCTTCGTCATGAATTTCTCGGAAGAGGGAAAATCAGTCTGGCTGCCTGATCCGGCCTTGGAAATGCTCTCCGGGACGAAGGCGGACGGAATGATGGGGCTGGCACCCTATGAAGTGAAGGTCCTGAAGATTTGAAGCGAAGGATTTCATATTGCATCAGCTCATTTGACAAGTAATCCTCCTGTGTGAAAGAGCGGGTCCCAAGATACGGGGTCCGCTCTTTTCCTGTCTTGCATCCCGCGACGTTCTCCCGTAAGATGGAAGAAAGGCGCTTCTGGCGCTGTCACGGCTCCGTCCATTTCCCATCACAACGGACCTGCACCCGGAAAGGGCAGGCGGAAAGGCGGAAATACGCATGTTTTCAAAGAAAGTTGTGGACAGTTTGGCCGGGTCTTCCATGATCCGCGCCATGTTCGAGGAAGGAAACCGGCTCCGCAAGCAATTCGGTGCCGACAATGTCTTTGATTTCAGCATCGGGAACCCGGAGATCGAACCGCCGGAACCTGTGCTGGCCAGCCTCCGCACCCATGCCACCACCACGGAAAAAGGGACGCATCGCTATATGGCAAACGCCGGACTTGAAGAGGTCCGGGCCAAGGTGGCGGCCTGGCTTGCGCGGAAGAGCGGCGTGCCGATGGATGCCAGCCAGATCGTCATGGTCTGCGGCGCAGCCGCGGGCCTCAACATCACCCTGAAGGCGCTTTTGAACCCCGGTGAGGAAGTAATGGTGGTTTCACCCTTCTTCGTCGAATATCTCGCCTATATCGACAATGCCGGCGGAAAGCCCGTTGTCGTGAAACTGAAGCCAGATACGTTTGCGCTTGACCTGGATGCGATCGAAGCAGCCCTGACACCGGCCACGAAAGCCATTCTCCTGAATTCTCCACACAACCCGACCGGTGTCATTTTCCCGCGTTCCGATTTGGAGGCGCTTTCCAAAATTCTGGAACGGAAGGGAAAGGAGTTCGGCACCGAGATCTATGTCATTTCCGATGAACCGTATATCAGCATCGTGTACGATGGAGCGGATGTGCCGAATCTGCTGTCCATTTTCCGCAATGCGATTGTGGTCAATTCGTTCAGCAAGTCATTGGCCCTTCCCGGCGAGCGGATCGGCTATATCGCGGCATCCAGCCGGATCTCCGATGTGTCCGTACTGATGGGTGCCTGCATATCCCTCAATCGCACCCTTGGCTTCGTGAACGCGCCGGCCCTGTTCCAGCGGGTTGTCGCGGACAACCTTGATGTGACGGTTGATACGGAGTTCTACAAGATCCGGCGGGATACCCTGTACCATCATCTGACCGCCATCGGTTTCAGCTGTGTGAAACCGAGCGGTGCATTCTACCTGTTTCCGCAGACCCCGATTCCCGACGATGTCGCGTTCGCCAAAAGTGCGGTTGCCTACAACCTGCTCATCGTCCCGGGAAGCGGGTTCGGGTGCCCTGGCCATGTGAGGTTGTCCTATTGTGTGGATTTCGGGACGATCGAACGATCCTTGCCGGCATTTACGAAACTCGCAGAGGAATATGGAATGAAAAAGGCCTGACAGGCAGGAGTGCAAGTAAAGCGGCTGCCCACATGTGGGACAGCCGCTTTGTCTTGTCTGACCTTTTTTACGAAGGTTGGGGTTTCCCTCAGTCCCCTTGTTTCATCAGGCTGCCGGCTTCAGCACGATCGAGACCGCAGGCGCTGAAGTGTCGGTCGCGCGACCGTCCGTGACGGCTGCGCCAAAGCCCTTTGTCTGGATGTATTCGATGAGGATTTCATCAAGGGCGGGATATTCCCCGAGGGTCGGCCCGTTCTTCAGCATGGTGTAGTTGTCTCCGCCAACCGCCATGAAGTCGTTGGTCGCGACCTTGTAGGTCTTGGCAGGATCCAGTGACAAACCGTTCACCTTGACTTCCACAACACGGTTGCCGGTGGGTTTCGTGGAATCAAACCGGAAGGTCAGCCCGGCGGTCTGCGCATATCCGCCCAGAGCGGCCGGATAAGTCGAGACGCCAAGTTCGAGTGCCGATTTGATGTCGGAACCTTTCAGTTCCTTCACAACGACATAATTGCCGAAAGGAAGAACCGTCAGCACATCGCCTTTTGTGACCGACCCGGCCTTGATGGAGGCGCGGATGCCGCCGCCGTTCGTGATTGCCACATCGGCGCCGGTCTTGTCCAGCATGGCTGCCGTGATGAGGTTCGCGAGGTTGGTGGGTTTTGTACGGACATTGGCGCGTTCGCCATCCAACAGCACCGGGCTCGTTCCAATGACAACGGAGGTAAGGGTGGAGACTTCCTTGTCAACGGAAGCAACGATGGACTTCACCAAAGTGGACTCCGGCGTGTTTTTTGCATCCTTCATCGTGTACAGGGCGGTTCCGGCTTCCGCCAGCTTTCCGTCCTTCACGATCAGGCTCGTGATGCCGAGGCCCATGTCGTAATAACCGGTCTGCGCGATCAGGACGCCATTGACGGTTTCATTCAGGATGGAATGGCTGTGACCGTCGAGAATCACATCGATTTCCGGCACGGCCGCCGCCAGTTTCCGACTGGTGAAGTCCCCTTCGATGCCGAGATGCGCCATGGCCACGACGATGTCGGCCTTGCCCGCCAGCTCGGCGACCATTGCCTTGGCGGAAACGATCGGATCCTCAAACTTCAGGCCTTCAATGTTCTTGGGATTTGTCTTGTAAACCGTTTCCGGCGTCGCCAGCCCGAACAGGGCCACCTTCACGCCATTCACGGTTTTGATGACATAAGGGGTGAGATAGTTGGATCCATCCGCTTTTTTCACATTGGCAGACAGAATCGGGAAACGTGCGATGGCACCCAGTTCGGTCAGCCTTGTCTGTCCATAGTTGAAGTCATGGTTGCCAGGCGCCATGGCATCATAGTTCATCATGTTCATGACCTGTACTGCGCTTTCACCCCGGCTCAAGGTGACGAAATTCAGTCCGTGCACGGTATCGCCGATATCCAGCAGGAGGGAGCTCGGATTTGCTGCCTTGTAGTTGGAAACAAGCGTGGAGATCTTTGCGAAACCCATGCCGTCTCCTGCCTTGATGCGGCCATGGGTGTCGTTCGTATGGAAGAGGTCGATTTCCTTGTAACCTTTCAAGGTGCCGTTTGTGATCAGTTCATACACGTTCAGGGACTTCGCGTTCATTGTCTTTCCGTCGGAGGATTTCGGCAACGCAAGCGTGCCGGCCTTCACCTTGGCGATGATGTCGTCGCGAAGCGGGTTGGAAAGGTTTGCGCCGATCAGGCTCCAGTTGTTGTCCACCGAAGGCGTGAGGGTGCGGGCTGTGCCGAGCAAGGCAATTACGCTTGCTTTCAGGGATACCGCGGAGGTTGTGAGAGAAGTCGCCTCGGATACGATTTTCTCCGTTTTCAGGGCGTTGTAGTGCTCCGTTGGGAGAACCAGCTTGATTTTCTGCGTGTCCGTCACGGCCTTACCGCCGAAGGTGAGATCCACGATGCGTTTGCCGGCGGGTTGCGAGATGTCCACGGAATATTGCACACCGGAAAAGAAATCCAGTGCGGAGACCGGTATCGAAGGATCAAAACTGACCGTCACATCGCCTGGCTTCCAGGGATTGTAGACGGAGACGGCGTGTTCCATGACTGCCTTCAGTTCCTTGCCGGTGATTTCCGCCAGCGAGAGCGATACGGTATCCATGCCGGGAACCGCAAACAGGTCGGAGGGAAGATCCCCGGTCTTCAGCGCGGCTGAATCAAACGGCAGGGCGGCTCCGGAAACATCGGCGCCGACCGCATCCTTCTGAAGCCGGTTGATCAGGTCCATGAGAGCGGTATCCCGGATTCTTGCCTCCGGGATGCCGGGTACCTCGTCGGCGGGTTGGAAATCCGCTGTCACCCGACCAAGAATGGAGGAGGCCGATGCGGACGGAGCAGCAGAAGCTGCCGGTACTGATGTTTCGATGGGAGCGACTGTTGCGCTTGCTGCCGGTACGACGGATGCGCCGGGAGCCGCAGCGCCATCCGGAATAAGCAGTTTCTGGCCGGGGAGGATCAGATTCGCATCGGAGATCGTACCGGAATTTGCCTCAAGCAGCTTTTCCCAAGTGGTTCCGTATTTCGGCGCGATGGTGGAGAGCCATTCGCCGGCCGTCACCGTGTGGTAGGTGGCGGCGGATGCGATGCCGGATGTCAGCAGCATGAGCACCAGGACGATGGACAATAGGGCAGGGCCTCTCTTGATTCGACGCATCTTTGCAATACCTCCCATATTCCGGATGATTTGTGGATGAAGTGGAAAGGATACTATTGTCTTATCATATTGGATGTCGGAAAGGTAGGCCTTGCGGGAAAACATTTTCCAGATTGAGCCCGGCAGTGGTTCATGTGGTGAAACGCGTGGTTCATCCGCATTTTCAGCTGCCCGTACTGCCATACCGCTTCAACCCGAGTTTCCAGACGATTTGCGCAAGAATGGTGAACACGGCGACGACGGCAAGGGTGGAAGCCCATTCCCGTCCGGTCAGCAGGCCGGTAAAAAACTGGGTGGGGATGGTTGCAAGCAGGGCATAGGGGAGAATCACATACAACACGGTTTTCACAGCGCCCTGGAACACGATGCCGGGAACCCGGAAGGTGAAGCCCATCAATTCCCCCTCCAGCTCGCCGAGGGTGTCGGTACGGGTGAACCAGAAGGATGCGGAACGCATCAGGAGCACCAGATCATATAAAAGAAGCAGCATCATCGAAAGGAGAAACAGGTATCCAAGCACGCGCATTGGGGTGACGGCAATCCCCATGTCAATCGTGGCCCAGGCAACCATGGCGATGCCGGGCAGCGCGAGAAATGCGGAGCCGATGTCGATCGATTCAAAACTGAGGAAAAACAGGGGATGTACAGGCTTTGTCAGGTACAAGTCGAGTTTTCCCTCGCGTATCTTGTCGGGAAGGCTGATGAGTCCGAAGAAGTACAGGCACATCTCTAACCCGTCCACAATGGAGAAAGTGCCGACAAAGAAGACCATTTGCGCGCGGCTCCATCCGTTGACGCTGTCCACGTTCAGAAACAAGGTGGAGAAGATGGCGAGTTGGACGATGAAGAGTGTGCTGTCCACAAAAAATGCAGTCCAGAAGCTGGCCCGATACATCATCTGGCGGCCCAGGCGGATTTTCAGCATGGCGCCGAGCAGGCGGAGATGCCGGAATACGGAGGGAAGCGGAGCGTCCTGTGAAATGGGTTCCGTCCTCATCATGCGCCAGCCCCCTCATCCTGCTTCCGCAGCACACGCCAGGCCCACTCCCCCAGCAGGAGGGCTCCGAGGGTCCAGCAAAAGATCACCACAAGTCCGCTTGCCGCCTCATCCCGGTTCATGCCCAGAAGGAGGGAGGCAGGGAGATACTGGATGTAATAAAAGGGAAACCAGCGCATGACATGCTGGACGCCCAACGGCAGGAGGGAAAGCGGAAGAAAGGTACCGGCCAGGAAGTCCACGATATTACCTTTGACCATATGGAATCCTGTAATGTCCTTGAACTTCCAGGCGAGGACAGCGGTCAGCCAATTGAGGGAGGCCATGAAGACCAGCCCCAGAAATGCGATGGCCAGTGCGAAGAAAATATCGGACGCCCGCGCCTTATGAAAAATCCGATTGTCGAACAGGAAGGCGAGCAGCACGACGGATCCAAGCGCGATTCCCGTCACATACAGGGTGCGGGCGGCGGCGGTCGACAGAAAATGTCCGAACGGATTCACCGGTTTCGTCAGATACTTGACAAAACGACCTTCCCGGATATCTTCCGCGTATTCCCAGACCATGCCGTTGGTTTGGTCCATGCGGGCGAGAAAGGCGGTCAGAATGTAGTAAGCCGTCATGGTCGCAAGCGAAAAGCCCGCAATCGTTTCCTTTCCCGCAAACAGCGCCTTCCATAGAAGGAACGACAGCAGGACGCGGATGAATGGCATGGCCGCGCCCATCCAGACATCGAACCGGTAGGCGGTCCGGGCGCGCATGCTGATGGCGCCGATGGCCGAGTATTTCGGGAGACTCACGCGAACACCTCCCTGCCGGAGCGATAGATGCGTTCGATGACATTTCCGATCTCTTCGTCCTCGATCCGGATGTCCTCCATCTCATATTGCGCGAGCAGGCTCGTCAGCAGGGGGTTGACCCCGTTCCGCGGGACCCGCATCGACAACCGGTAAGGTTGACGCTCCATCCATTCGATTTCGCCGGGAAGGGTCAGATCAAGGCCGACGGGCTCGGAAAGGGTGACCTGGACCTCCCGGTTTCCCTGAAAGCGGGAAAGCAGGTCGTCGAGGGAGCCGTCGTACATTTTTACACCCTCGTTGATGACTACCGTTCGTTTGCACAGATGTCGGATGTCTTCCATGTAGTGGCTGGTCAGAAGGACGGTCACTTTCCTGCGGGCATTGATTTCCTTCAGAAACAGCCGGATCTGCTTTTGGGCGATGGCATCCAGGCCGATGGTCGGCTCGTCCAGGAAAATCAGTCGGGGATCATGCAGCAGGGCGGCCATCAGCTCCATTTTCATCCGTTCACCGAGCGACAGGTTCCGGACCGGCACGGTCAGCAGATCCGATACGCCGAACAGGTCCACGTATTCATCCAGGTTCTTTTTGAACCGGTCTTCCGGAATACTGTAGATCTCCCGGTTCAGCCGGAAAGTATCAAGGGCGGGCAGGTCCCACCAGAGCTGGCTTTTCTGGCCCATCACGACGGCATATTGGCGTCGGAAGGCATCCTTCAGATCGCCGGGACGGCAGCCGAGGACGTCAAGCTCGCCGCCTGTCGGCTGGATGATGCCGCAGAGCATCTTGACGAGGGTGGTCTTTCCGGCTCCGTTCGGGCCGATGAGTCCGATCAGCTCCCCTTCCTCCACCTGCAGGTCAAAGTCGGACAGCGCCCTCTTTTCCATGACGCTTCGCTTGAACAGGGATTTGAGCGAACCCTTGAAACCCTGTTCCTTGACAGGGCGTTGATATGTTTTCGTGAGCCCGGACGCGTGGATGACATTCATCTTTCCTCCTTGGCCGGGCTGACGATCTGCAACCCCTCGACATGGTGTTTGCCCATTTTGTGCCTGGCTTTCCTGTTTTCCTTCGATTCCAGCACGATATCCAGGTTGTAGTCCTCGGGATACAGGTCTTTCCCCTCAAGGAACGGACGGATTCGCTTGTGGCTGACCATGAACTTCTTGTGCAGGATCATGACGCCGATGTCACCCCGGGCGTTTTCCACCTCGCAGACGATGCCGGTGCGGTTCATGGTGGTGACGAACACGCAGTCTCCAAGCTTGTAGGGAGATGCCATCCGCTGCTTTTCCCGCTCCAGGGCCATGAGGGCCTTGTGCCGGGCCTGTGCATGCTCCTGCTGGCGTGCGTGGCTTTCCACCACTTCCGTGGCAACGGCCTGTGAAGCTGTCGCCCTGTTTGATGAGGTTGCCGCGCCCGCAGAGGTGATCGCTCCCAAGGCGGTTTCGGCTGACGGAGTGGATCCGGCCGGAATGGAAGCAGGGAATGCAGATGAAACGGATGGAGCAGATGACTTCGCAGCCAGGGAAACACCGGCTTGTCCCGGCAGGTTCCCGTTGCGGTAACTCCGGTCTTCATGGTAGGTGATCCGATGGGCGCGTTCGACCAGTTCCGCGCTCATCCCCAGCCGCAGTGAGATCAGGAACGCGTTGCTCTCTCCTGGAATGCCGATGCTGAGCTGATATTTGGGCCGAAGCGTCTCCACGTCGAAACCCATGCAGCCATTCCTGAAACCCGGCTGGGTGGCGGCGAATTCCTTGATCTCGCTGTAATGCGTAGTGGCCAGCAACGTGGAACCCTTTTTGTACAAGACTTCCATGACAGCGACCGCGAGCCCCATGCCCTCGCCCGGGTCCGTTCCGGTTCCGAGCTCGTCGACAATGGTGAGGGTGCGTGGCCCCGCGACAGCCAGGATCGCAATGATGTTCCGGATGTGGGAGGAGAATGTGGACAGGGATTGCGTGATGCTCTGACCGTCGCCGATGTCGGCGAGGATGTCGTCATAGACGGCCAGACAGGTTCCCGCCTCAGCCGGGACATGCAGACCCGCCTGCGCCATCAGGGAGAAGAGTCCGACCGTCTTCAGGACAACAGTCTTGCCTCCCGTGTTCGGACCCGTAATGACAAGGGCGCGAAAGTCGTCCCCGATATGGAAGTCCAACGGGATCACATCGCCTTCGATGAGTGGATGACGGCCGCGTACAATGACACTCCTTCCGTTTTTCGAAAGTTCCGGCAGTATGGCGCGCATTCCGTTTGCCAGTTTCGCGCGGGCGAACAGGAAATCATACTGCGCCATGGTTTCAAGGTTCACGCGAAGCTCGCGTACCGACCTTTCCGCCATGTTCGTGAGGGTGCTCAGAATCCGGTAGACTTCCTGCTCCTCGTCGAGATGGAGCAGATCCAGCTCTGATTTCAGGGTACGGATGGCGGCAGGCTCGATGAAGACCGTCGAGCCGCTGGAGGATATGTCGAGTACCTGACCGTCCAGCTTCTGGCGGTGTTCGCGTTTCACGGGCACCACATAATGGTTCCCGCGCATGCTGACGACGGAATCCTGCAGGAGGTCGCGCGTGCCGGGTGCGCTCATGATGGCGTCCAGCTTCTGCCGCACACGTTCGGTCAGGATGGCGATTTTCTTGCGGACTCTGCCAAGCTCGGCGGAGGCACGATCGTCCACCCGGTTGTCCAGGATGCAGCGGTCGATTTCCTCCGACAGTTCCTGCAGTTCGTGCATGGACGAGGCATAGGTGGAGATGGTGGGGGCGAGGCCGGCCCGATCCCGCATGAACCGCATCATGCGGCCGACATTCCGGTTCATGGAACGGATGGTGGTCAGTTCCTCCGGCGTCAGGTTCACGGTCTTACCAAGCTTTTCCATCACCTTTTCCATCCCGGTCAGATTGGCCAGAGGGACGCCGCCCTTGTCCGATACGGCACGGGCCTCGGCGGTTTCCAGAAGCCGCAGGGAGATGATGCGGGGCTCGGTTTCGGGAAGAAGATTCTCGCAGAGCTTCCTGCCGGATTCTGAGAGGGCGAGTTCCGCCAGACGGCGGATGATTTCAGGGTATTCCAGGATCTTCATGGCGGTCTGGTTCATGGGGGTTCCTCCTGTTGATTCGGCCTGACGCATGCCGGAGAAGGAACGGTCGGCCGGCGCGGATTCCTCCAAAGGGTAGGGAGGACTCCGATGACTTCGACAAGGATGCAAAAAAACCGTGCGCACGACGCACGGTTTCGGATGGCTTTCCCCAATGAATCCATTGATGGATGATTGCCTTCCGGCAATCCGCCCATGTCCGTTCTCCGCGATCCTGACCTCAGCTGCCGAACCGAACCGCGCTTCCGGTACACGGAAACAAGCCCTGGATGGGGCACGGTTGACGATTCGAAGTTCCAACTGATTGTTAGGCCAGGATCCTCGACGACATGAACATACCTCGCAACAACGGGAGCGCGAACGCTCTTCTCGCCGGCAAATGCGGCGGCGGACGGCCTTGAAGGGCGCTGCTGCCGGAATCGCATTTACAGGTCTATTCTGATGATACCCTGCGTCACACGGCCTGTCAACGGAAAGGAACCGGTATAATGATTTATGCGCGGAAACGGACGGCTGAACCGGTTGCGTGAGAAGGTGTTTCGCCCGAAACACGAATGAAACAGGCGGCAACCCGTCGAATCCACCATCTCCGGACGGGTTCCGGCCTGTTTTCCGGTAGAATTTCCGATGGTCCGGCGCAGGGAGAACGTGGTAAAATACCATCAGCCGGTATTCCGATGGAAGCCGGACGGAACCTTCCGCCGAAAGGCGGTCCATTCAAACCCCGGGGGCGGGTCAAGCACCCCAACGACTCATATCCCGTCATGGGAATGAGAACGGAGGCAATCATGAGCACGGAAAAAACCCCGAAAAGGACAGATGTGCGCCGCATATCCATTGTCGGCATCCTGTCCGCGCTTACCCTGGCATTGTCCCTCATCCCGCAGATCGGCTACATCACCATTCCGGGTCTGGGTTTGCAGATCACCATCGTCCATATTCCGGTCATCATCGCAGGCATCATCGAAGGCCCGGTCGTGGGTGCGTTCGTGGGCCTCATCTTTGGACTGTCAAGCCTCTATACGGCGCTGACATCGCCGCTTCCCATCGCATTCGCCTTCCTGAATCCGTTGGTTTCCATCCTGCCGCGCGTACTCATCGGGGTGGTTGCCTGGTATGTCTATCGTGGAATGACGCTCCTGACGAAAGACAAGTTCCGCAGTGTCTCCGCTGGCGTTGCCGCGGCATTGGGCACTGTCACCAACACCCTCGGTGTCCTGGGCATGATTTATCTCCTTTATGCGAAACGTTTTCTTGAAGCCATCGGGCTTGTCGACGTATCCCCCGCCCTTGCCATCTTCGGCATGTCCATGCCGAACTTTCCGCTGGAGCTTGCCGCAGCCGTACTCCTGTCCATTCCGGTCGTTCTGGCGGTCAAACGAATGAAGCATGAATAAGGAATCGGGGAGAAAAATAAGGAACGAATGACAGCGAGGTCAGCCCGAGTGATACAAAAGGTCTGCGACGGCGAAGGCCGTGCGCGGATGGAACCAGAGGTTGCAGGATGAGCAGAATCATTGGCATCGACATCGGCGGCAGCACCACCAAGATTGTGGGATACGACAAGGGCGTCCTTTTCAGTCCCATGCTTGTGCGGGCGACGGACCCGCTTGCCTCCGTCTATGGCGCGTTCGGAAAGTTTCTCAGTGTCAACGCCCTGGAGATCAGCGACGTGGATCGGGTCATGATCACCGGCGTGGGCGCGTCTTTCGTGACGGAACGGCTGTTTGGCCTGCCAACGGGGAAAGTGGATGAATTTCGTGCCATCGGCATGGGCGGATTGAAGTTGAGCGGACTGGAACGGGCCATCATTGTCAGCATGGGGACCGGCACCGCATTCGTGAAAGTCGAGAACGGCACGGCGTTCCATCTCGGGGGAACCGGGGTCGGCGGCGGAACGCTGCTCGGATTGTCCAACCGGATGCTGAATGTCCGCAATTTCGACGATCTGGTGGAAATGGCCCGTGGCGGAAACCTGGCCAATGTGGATCTGAACATCGGCGACATCACGCAGGAACGCCTGGTTGGTCTGCCGCCGGACACGACGGCCTCGAACTTCGGGAAAATCAGCGATCTGGCGGATCGGCCGGATATTGCGCTTGGCATCATCAATCTGGTTTTCCAGACCATCGGCATGATTTCCATCTTCGCCGCCCGTGCGGACAGGATGGACGATGTGGTGCTGACGGGGAATCTGACCAATGTTCCGCAGGGGATGGATGTGTTTCGATCCCTTACGGAACTCTTTCAGGTGAAGTTCCACATGCCCGTGCATGCGGAATATGCGACGGCTGCCGGGGCAGCCATGGTGTTTGACCGGGGCGGACCGTTTGTGGAAATGGACACGCCTTGAGCCGGAAGGGAAGGAATCATGCTGAAGCCTGAAGCGGGACTGTATGAGGCCGCGTTCAAACGCGTCTCCCGAAGGAAATACCGGCAGAATCCGGCGCCGGACAGCCATCTGAATGAACTGGAAGCGCTTGCGGACCGTTTCCAGGCGGAGGAACCGGCCATCCGGATCGTCATCGGACGAGAGGGAGCTGCCGGTATTTTCGAAAGCCGACGCGGGTATGGCATGGTGACCGGTGCTGTGTCCTATGCCGCTTTCATTGCAAGGGATGACCAGGCGTCTTCCGCCTTGCGGGTCGGGTACTATGGCGAATGGTTTATTCTGGCTGCGACCCGGCTCGGTCTGGGAACCTGTTGGCTGGCGGGAACCTTTCAGCACGCAGCGGCGGAAACCATGCTTTCGTTGAATCCCGGGGAAGTGCTGCTGTGCGTTACGCCTATTGGAGAGGCTGCACCGGAAAAGTCATTCAAGGAGCGCGCCATCACGACCGTGATGGGAAGCGGAAAACGGAAACCGTTGTCGGAAATCTGTCCGGACATGAAAGTGGAACAGATGCCGGAATGGACGAAAACCGCACTGGAATGCGCGAGAGGTGCACCTTCCGGCGTCAACATCCAGCCATGGCGTTTCTCCGCGAACGGGAACCGCATCCGCATCCGTGCGGCGGAAGGCAAGTCCGGCCACAGTTCGGCTCCGATCGACTGTGGAATCGCCATGCTTCATTTTTCGGTGGGGGCCCGGCAGGCTGGCGTCACTGGTGTCTGGACAGCCGCCCCGGATCCGTATCTTGCCGAATTCGTACCGGACAGCAAACCAGAATGACGGAAAGCGAACCAGAATGACCGGACAGCATACACGGATGACCGGACAGCATACACGGATGACCGGACAGCATACACGGATGACTGGAAAGCAAGGCATGGAAAACAGGAAGGGGAACACGATGATCAGCGAGACAGCCGGCCGCAACCTTGAAAGAATCCGTCAGAACCCATATCCCGGAAGAGGAATCGTCATCGGTCAGTCGCCGGACGGAAGCAGGATGGTTCAGATTTACTGGCTCACGGGCCGCAGTGAAAACAGCCGCAACCGTGTGTTCGTCCAGGAACCGGAGGGCATTCGCACACAGGCTTTCGACCCGGCGAAACTGTCGGATCCTTCTCTCATCATCTATTGGCCGGCACGAAGCTACGATACGGTCCATCTGGTGACAAACGGAGACCAGACGGACACCCTGTACCACGCAATGCAGAAGGGGGTCTCCTTTGAGGATGCGCTCATGACGCGCGAATTCGAGCCGGATCCGCCGAATTTCACACCGCGCATCAGCGGAATGGCCGATCTTTCCGATCCCGATGGCGGCTACCGCCTGTCCATCCTCAAGGCGCAGGACGGAAGTCCGGAACGCTGCGTACGTTGTTTTTACCGCTTCGACAAGGCGATTCCGGGCATCGGACATTGCATCCATACCTATCAGGGCGACGGCAATCCGCTGCCCACGTTTGCGGGAGACCCGTATCCGGTTCCGGTTCCCGGTACCGTCGATGAGGCGGTCGCCCTGTATTGGCCGCTGCTCGACGAAGCGAACCGGGTCGCCCTGTTTGCGCGCACGGTGGACCGGATGACCGGCGCCGTGGAAACCCGCATCATCAACCGGCATGACGGATAAGCCCCGGCGTATGCGACAGCCGTTTTCCACTCAATCAGGACGCCGCAGCAGCGGACGACAGGAGGCCGACCATGAAGGAAATGAACATGAAATACGGATGCAACCCCCACCAGAAGCCATCCCGCCTGTATGTGAAGGAAGGAAGCCTTCCGCTGGAGGTTTTGAACGGCGCTCCGAGTTACATCAATTTCATGGATGCGTTGAACGCCTGGCAGCTGGTTCGCGCGTTGCGTGAAGCCACCGGCCTGCCCGCAGCCACCTCGTTCAAGCATGTCAGTCCGGCCGGAGCGGCGGTGGGGGTTCCACTGACCCCTGCGCTCGAAGCTTCCTATCATGTGGAAGGCAAGAAGCTTTCCCCGCTGGCCGTCGCCTATGCGCGCGCGCGGGGTGCGGATCGCGTATCCGCATTCGGCGATTTCATTGCTGTCAGCGATACGGTCGATACCTCAATGGCGGCACTGCTGGCCAAGGAAGTGTCTGACGGCATCATCGCACCGGATTTCGAACCGGAAGCGCTTGAGATGCTCAAATCGAAGCGAAAGGGCGCTTACGTCATCATGCGGATGGATCCCGCCTACGTGCCTGGTTTGACAGAATCCCGGGATGTTTTCGGCATCACGCTCGAGCAGCCCCGCAACGATGCCCGCATTGACGCAACCCTGTTCAGCCGGATTGTGACACAGGCGAAGGAGATTCCCGAATCCGCCATGCGGGATCTCATCATCGCCACCATCACACTCAAGTTCACCCAGTCCAATTCCATCTGCTTCGCTTATGGGGGTCAGATCATCGGCGTGGGAGCCGGACAGCAGTCCCGCATCCACTGCACCCGGCTGGCTGCGGGCAAGGCGGACACCTGGATGCTCCGTCAGCACCCGAAGGTGCTTGCGATGAAGTTCAGGGAAGGCCTTTCGAATTCCGTGCGCGACAACGCGGTCGACTCCTTCCTCCGCGAGGATGTCACGGAAGTGGAGTTGGCAGAGTGGCGGACGTTGTTTGCGGAAGTGCCCGAAAAACTTACATCGGAGGAGAAAAAGGCATTCTTCAAGACCTTTGACGGAATCGCCTATTCTTCCGACGCCTTCATTCCGTTCCGCGACAACATCGACCGCGCTGCCGCATGCGGAACCCGTTATGTGGCACAGGCCGGCGGATCGGTGGCGGATCCGGCAGTCATTGCCGCGGCGGACGCATATGGGATGGTCATGTGCTTTACAGACCTTCGACTGTTCCATCATTGATATGGATACAGGGGTTGTTCTCTGGATATTGGCATTGGCCGTTCTTTGGGCGATGATCGGCTACAGGACCTCTCCTGCCGGAAAAGGCAGATGGGTCTGGATCCTTGTGGTCCTGTTCTCCATGTTTGCACGGTTCGCGGCATCCTGGTTCATCATCGGGACGCACGGCGATTCGGCCGGAACGGATGGCCTTCTATATCATAAGGTGGCCATCCAGGTGATGGAGCAGTTCCATGCGGGGATACCCGTCTGGCGAATCGATTACGATTATACCTGGTATACGCTCCTGTTGGGCATCCAATACGCCCTGACCGGAGTCAACCGCTTTGCGGGCGCGTTCATGAATGCGTTTTATGCTGCGCTCGGCGGCCAGTTGCTGATGCATGTCGGCATGCGGCTCGGTTTCCGTTTCCGCAAGGCAGCCCTGATTGCCGGCGTCTGGCTTTTCATGCCGAATCTTGTCATCTGGACGGCTGATACGAGGAAGGAAGCAATCTCCTTCCTCGCAGCGATGCTGCTTTGGTACATGACGCTGGTCCTGTTGCAGCGGCGCAAAAGGGTGGATGCGACGGCAGTCCTGATGCTGGTTTCCATCTGCCTGCTTCTTTGGGTCAGCACCCTGCTGCGCATCTACATGCTGTTTCCTCTTGGTGGGGGCCTGGTGGTCACTTTCCTGTTGAACTGGTTTCGGACCCGGCGCAGGCAAGCGCTCCTGTTTCTGGCCCTGGTTGCGGTCACCATCGGGCTTTTCGGCGTGAAAACCGTCCTGCCCGGCATGCAGAACCATCATGCACTGGCGCTGGACAGGACCAAGGGCGGCGACGAGGATTTGAAGACAGAATACCAGAGCCTGCTCGGCATGTTTTTCGATCGGGACCTTGCGCGTGCGGCGAATGGCTTCTTTACGGAACCTCACCCATCCTCCATCCGTGAAATCAGTGATTTGCAGGGGCAGGATCTCGCTCAGGCGGCGGTCTTGACGGAAATGCTCCTGTGGTATGCCTGCATGCTGGCCGCCGTATTCGGCATGATGGAAGCTACCTTGCGGAAGGATGTTTTTCTGATCGGGATGATTGTCTTCATCCTGATCTATTCCGGGGTCAACATCCTGATTGCGGAGAACATCAGTGACACCTATTATCGGTACAGGGCCTTCATTGTGGCGCCCGTCCTGTTGTTTTGCGATCCGGTCGCCGCATTCAGACGATGGCGGCCATCCTTTTCGCGTGCCAAGGGCGAACCGGACCCCGCGATTCCTGCATGAATGGGGTCACAATCCGCACAACGGGTGATATAATGTCCCTGCCATGATACCCGCTGTTTCGTCCAGTTATCCATCATCTACGGAAAACCTTTGGTCAATGACCGAAAGGATTCGTTCCTGCGGTATCGGGCATCAGAAGCAATCACATGGAAACGGGAGGCCCCATGCAACACCCCGAAGAAACGAAATCCCCGCAGAAACGTGATCCGGGGGGGCGACCCATCGCGCCTGTCCCTGAGGCGACGAGGAATCCTCTCGCGAAAATGGCGGGTCTGTCAGGTGTCCGCCGGTTGATCCGTCTGCGGGTTGGCGGATCCATTTTTCAGACCGTTTTGGATCTCTTCTATGCACTGATGCTCATGAATATTCTTGATGTGATGATTTCCGCGGACAAGCAGGGGACTGGGAAATCACTTGTCCTTTTTGCTGCGAGCATGGCAGGCATGGGCCTGTTTACCGGACTGAATGCGTGGCTGTCAGGCCTGATCATCGCCCGGAGCGGTGCTGCGTTGCGAGCCCGCGTCGTCGGCCGGTATGCTTCGCTGGGATTTGATCGTGCAACCGCAAAATCGGGTCCATCCGTTCAAACGCTCATAACAACCGCCTTGCGACCTGTACAGGATTATCTGGGCAGGGATCTGCCGGCGATGTTCCATTATGGCAGCAAGTTTGTCATGACGGTTGCCTTGCTGGGATTCATGAACTGGAAGCTCATGGTGGCTTCCGTGCTCATCATTCCATTGTTTGTATGGCTTTCCGGCAAGACCGGCGATCCTTTGGAAGCGCGCATGAGTGAACTGGTGGAGGAACAAAGCCATGTGAATGACCAGCTGTCCGAACTTCAGGCCGGATTGCCCGTCATCAAGGCGTTCCGTATTGCAGGACGCATGTTGCAGCGGTTTCAGCTCGCGCTGGATGCCTATTTCCGTACTTCCCTCGAAGTGGAGCGGAAACGGGCACTCCTTCAATTTTTTGAAATCTTCCTGAATTATGCGCCTTTCATTGCAAGTTTCCTGCTGGGCGGATGGTATGCCGTTCAGGGAACCCTTACTGCCGGGGGACTGTTGGCCTTCGTCCAATTGGTCGGATATATCGCGGAGCCATCGGCCATGTTTCCGACATTGCTGGCGCGAAGGAAAATGGCTGCCGGTGCATCCGGCAGCGTGAGCGATTTTCTGTCCCTGCCGATTGAACCGGATCGTGAGATGAATCCCACTGGGCCAGATATGCATGGATCGGCATCCGTCGTCCATGAACCTGCCGATCTGTTGAAAATTGGAAATCCATCCGCCCGCGAACCAGCCGTCCCGGATATGGAAACGGCGATTCTGCTTGAAGAGGTCGGATTTTCATGGGGGGAGCAATCCATTCTTCAATCCATCAACCTCTCCATCCCGCTGGGGTCCGTGACGGCGCTTGTAGGCTCCAGCGGAAGCGGGAAAACCACGTTGCTGCACCTGCTGGCTGGCCTGCTCGAACCCAGGCAAGGGCGTATTTCCTTTCCCGCCCTGCATCCGGGACAGACACATATGACCGGGCGTGAACGCCGACAATCCATCTCGCTTGTAACCCAGCAACCGGTTCTCTTTCCATGGAGCATCCGGAAAAATGTCTCTTGTGGCAATCCGGAGGCGGATCACGAAAGGATTGGAGAATCTCTGAGACTTGCCGGGGTGGAACCGTTTCTGTTCGATGCGGAAAACGGTCTCGATACCCTGCTGACAGAAGGAGGCAAAGGTCTTTCCGGCGGGCAGAGCCAACGAATCACGATTGCAAGAGCCCTACTGAAGGATGCGCCCGTTCTGTTGATGGATGAGCCGACTTCGGCCCTTGATCGCATGGCTGAGGACGGGATCGTCGCACTGATGGAGAACCTGCGTGGCAGAACAACCATCGTTTTGACAGCACATCGTCTTTCCACCATCCGTCTGGCGGATCGGATCGTTTTGCTTCAAGATGGCTGTGTAGCCGGAGTGGGAACGCATCAGACCCTGTATGCATCCCATTCCGAATACCGCAAACTGTGTGAAGAGTTGGACCGTCCGGATGAATCCGGAGCTTGGGACACCGGGGAGGCACTCGCATGAAAAAGTGGCGCAGCATTCTCCTGTTCATTGGCCCCGGCAGGAAACAATATCTGATAGGCCTTGTCGGTGCGGCCCTGCTGATGGCCGCGTTGGACGTCTGTCTGGCCCCGATTCTTGACAGCCTGATCAGTGCAGCCGTCGAGCGCAGAGCGGACTTGCTTGTCCGTGCAGTGGCCATCGCTGCGACAGCGGTCGCTTTGGCTTGCGTGGCGGTGCCCTTTCTTCAATATCTGTATGCAACCGCCGTACGCAAGGGCATCAACGGAATCCGTTCGGAAGCGTTCCGGCGTATGGCGCTTGGCCGGTCTGACGAGGCGATTCACAGCGGCGAGGTGCTTTCCGTTCTGACCAATGACGTTTCCCTGATGGAGGAGCTCCTCGGTGATTCCCTTGTCCGTTTTGTGACGCAACTATTTCTGGCCGTATTCGCGATTGGCATGATGGCGACGTATGATCTCCGCATCACGCTGGCAGTCGTATCCGTAACGCTGGCAGGAAGTCTCGTCAACAACCATCTGGCGAAACGGGCGGCCGTCCATGCCAAAGCAGCGATGCAGGGAACGGCTGAGTACGTTTCGAAAGTGACGGACCTGGTCGCCGGCTTTTCCGTGATGAAGGTGTTTCATCTTGAAGAACCTTTGCTGGGAGAAATGGAGACGGAAAACCGGAAGATTGCAGAAGCGGCTTCGCGGAATGGCTTGGTGCGTGCCGGGATGGAGACATTCAACGGTCTGTTGAAAACCTTTTGTTGTATGCTTGTCCTGATACTCGGCATCCAGGCGGTCATGAACGGCGAGCTGACCTTCGGCCCGCTCGCCGCCATCCTTCAGCTGACCAGTCTCATCATGCTCTTCTTTTTCCAATTCAGCCAGGCAGTAACCGGATTGCAGCAATCCTTTGCGGCGGCCGGGCGGATCCTTCCCATTCTGGAGCGGGAGCACGAATCGGAGTCGATCCGGCTGCCGGGACCCGCCGGCATTCCGGAGAGCCGGTTTGCCCAAAATCCTGAAAGCGGACTGGCCATCGACATCAGCGGGCTTTGCGTGGAGATCGGGGGCAGACGGATTTTGTCCGATCTGACCCTTTCCGTGAAGAAGAACCGAATGACGGCATTGGTCGGACAAAGCGGCAGCGGAAAAAGCACCCTGATGCGCACCCTGCTCGGGCTGCAGGATCCCTGCGAAGGATATGCGGAGGTTCTGGAACACCCTGTTTCCGCACTTTCCCGGGATTCGCTCCGCATGCGTTTTGCCTATGTCCCGCAGGATGCATGGTTGTTTGACCAGGACATCCTTGAAAACATCCGCGCGGGCAGGCCGGGCGCTACGGATCACATGGTGCGGGAAGCTGCGGTGCAGGCTGATGCGCATGCGTTCATCCAGACCTTGCCGGAAGGGTATTCCACAAGGGTGGGGACCGGGGGTGGGCGGTTGTCCGGTGGTCAACGGCAGCGGGTCGCTTTGGCGCGTGCCATCCTGTCCGAGGCGCCGATCCTTCTGCTCGACGAACCGACGGCCGCACTCGATGCGGAAGCGGAACGGAGAGTTCTCGAATCGCTTCGGGAACTGAGCCGGACGAGAACCGTTCTGGTAGCGACGCACAGACCCTCCGTCATAAAGCATTCCGACTATGTCATCGCGCTGGAAGCAGGTCGTTTCATTGCGTCAGGCACCCCGGAATCCATGCGGGAACCCTGGGGACAGGCGGGAGCATGGGAGGGCGCGCGGTGAATGCAAGATGGCCGGTCCGGCTCGTCATGCTCCTGCTGACGGTGATGTTCATGATGGTTCTCCGCGTGCAGGTCGATGCGGAAGAACGGTATTCCATCTCCGAGAAGGATGCCGTCATCAAGCTCAACCCGGATGGTTCGGCCGATGTGACGGAACAGATTGTTTTTGCCATGAAAGGCAGTGTCAACAACCTTGTCATGGAGATCGACAAACCGGAAATGGGTGAAGTCCAGCTGAAACGGGTGGTTTCATACGGTCTGAAAGGACCGCTGGAATGCCGTCCGCTGGAGAGCGGACAATGGGATCCGACAGTCTTCTCCGGAACCTACAGTGTATTCGATGAATCCGACCGGATGAAGGTCAAGGTCTACTATTCCTTCGGGAAGTTCAGAAGCAGGTTTACGCTTGTGTACCATGTCACCCATGCTGCGCGGCGATACCTTGACGTGGGAGATCTGACTTTTCGATCTGTGACATCGGAATGGCCGACGCGTGTGGACAACATCCATGTCCGCGTCGTTCTTCCTGCGAAGGTGGACCCAGGTGAAACGGATGCGTTCATCCGGGGGGTATTTGTTGGGAAATCGGCTCTGACAGAAAAACGAATGCTGGACTTCAACGTCCCGGACACCGTTCCGGGAGAGGAACTGACCGTACGGGTCCTCTTTCCGGCAGATCAAATTCCGGACGTTCCTTTGTCCGGCCCCCTGCAGATGCGGGAAGTCCTGCAGAAAGAGGAACAGCAGCTGCGGCAGGAGGGCATGGAGCCTGCGCTCCATGCCCGGGAACAGGCAGCGCAGAAGGCAGGAGAACGTGCTTTTGCCATCATTCTGAACAAGCGTGCCACCGATCTGGCCGCCATTCTGTGCTACGCCTTGACCTTGGCGGGTCTGACGGCGGCATTCCTGCTTTCCATGCATGTCCGCAATCCGAAGCCGATCGTGCCGACAGCACCGAAAATGGAAATGCTGCAGGATAACCCCTGGATGATCCGGATGCTGCTCCACCGTGGCAAACTTGATTCGCGGGGGCTGATGGCCGCGCTGCTGCAGGCCTGCGAAGCTGGAAGACTGCGGTTGCTGCATGTGCCGAACCGGCAAGGGAAACCCATCCTGGCGTTCAAGCCGATTGCGGGAAAAGAGGACGGCGGATTGCCGGAAACCCAGACTGCGTCCGGATGGGTGGCGGACGGGTATTCGAAGGGATTTGACGACGCATTGCTCTCATGGGTAAGGCATGTGGCGGACAGCGATGGTTATGCCTCCTTTGAAAAGTGGACGGACATATCGCGGGACGAATCAAAGGCGCATATCGTCCATGCTGCATGGAACGGACTGTGCGAAAAGGCGGAGGACGCATACGCACGGTGTGGATTCTCCACGCGCATCCATGCGCGGATCCGGTTGCGGGCACTTGCCGCCGGCATGCTGCTCTTCGGTGCGGGATTGATGCTCGGTGTCGCACTGTCCCTCTGGCAGGGGTATCTTTTGCTTGTTCCCGGCACATGGCTGGTTTTGTATGGTACGATGGCAGGCGGATACACCTCCCGCGCCATCGGATTCAGGGCCCTCTTTCGCAAACTTCGCCGCCAGTTGGGAAGGCGCCATCGCCATACCGCATCCTTCGAGGTGTTGGTGCCGATGGGGCAGGACGGAGCTGCAACTACGATGGAACGGCAATATGTGCGGCCGTCCCTCTCCATGGCTGTGGCGCTTGGTGTGGAAGGTCCCTTCCGCTCGGACGACATGGCGGAACTGGAACGATCGCGGAAAACCTTGCGGGATGCACTGCTGAACGCACAGGACTGAAAGGATGAAACATGCCCGAAATCAGTCTGAACAACATTCATAAGTACTACGGCGCCGTTCATGTACTGAAGGGCTTGTCCCTTGATGTGCCGGACGGAGCGAAGATAGGCATTGTCGGCGGAAACGGCAGCGGGAAGACGACGCTGTTCCGTGTCATCTCCGGTCAGGAGACATTCGAGAAGGACAAGGGAAGCCTCCACATTGCGAAAAACCGTCGGATCGGTCTGCTGGACCAGCTGCCACAGCATCCGGAGGGTACGCTTGTCCGGGATGTGCTTCACGCCTCGTTTGCAGACCTGCTGGATCTGAAACGGCGACTCGATGAACTGGCGCAGCATTTGACGGAAGGTGAGGAACAGGTCCGCCGGTTCGGCTCCCTGCAATCGGAATTCGAACACCGGGGCGGATATGAGCTGGAACACCGGCTCAACCGCGTCGCCACCGGTCTCAACATTCCCCAGGAAATGATGGAACAGCCTTTCGCGAAGCTCAGCGGCGGCGAAAAGACCCGCGTGAGCCTTGCCCAGATCATTCTCCGGGAAACGGATATTCTCCTGCTGGACGAACCCACGAACCATCTGGACATTCAGTCCGTGGAGTGGCTGGAGGAATTTCTGGAGGACTATCGCGGGACAGTGCTCATCATTTCGCATGACCGGTATTTCCTCGATCAGGTGGCTACGTACATGTTTGAAATCGAGGACGGGAAGGGGCAGCTATATCCCGGAAACTATTCGGCTTTTTCCGCGCTGCGTGAACAGCATCGGACAGAGGCGCTCGCCCACTACGAGAACGAGCAGAAAAAGATCAGGCAACTCGAGGTGGCTGCCAAAAGATTGCATGACTGGGCGAACCGTAAGGACAGTCCGAAGTTCCATCGACAGGCATTCAACATAGAAAAACGCATCGAGCGGATGCAGCGGGATGGAACGGAAAAACCGAAAACAGAAAAGGAAATGAAGAATCGATTCCTGGAAGAGGCCTATCGGGGGGATGAGGTCCTCGCGGTGAAGCATCTCGTGAAGCGTTTTGGAGAACGCAATGTGCTCGATGGCGTCGAATTCACCCTGTACGGAGGCGAACGCATGGCGCTGCTGGGACCGAACGGGTGCGGGAAGACAACCCTGCTCCGCACCCTTTTGTCGGAACTGTCTCCGGAAGATGGTGCCGTGCGGATAGGCCCAAGCATCAAGCCGGGATACCTTCCTCAGGAAATCCAGTTTGAAGAGCCCTGGCGCTCCGTGATGGACACCATCCGGTATGCGAAACCCATGGATGAGCAAAAGGCCCGGAACCTGCTGGCCGGATTCCGCTTTACCGGCGAGGATGTTTTCAAGATCGTCTCCAGTCTCTCAGGCGGAGAGAAAAGCAGGCTGAAACTGTGCTTGCTGATGCAGACGGATGTGAACCTGCTTATCCTCGACGAGCCGACAAATCATCTGGATCTGCCTTCCCGCGAGTGGATCGAGGAATCTTTGGAAGCTTTCAGCGGCACGCTTTTGTTTGTTTCGCATGACCGCTATTTCATCCGTCGGTTTGCCAATCGCATTGCGGAAATGGAAAATGGAATCGTCCGAACTTATCAGTTTGATTATGCGGGCTACCGTGCCTGGAAAGAATGGCGAAAGCAACGGGATGCGGACGGACCCGTACTGGAAACCGGCATCACACCAAAGACGGAATCGGCCCGGGATCGACAGGCCGGCAAGGACAGGCAGCGAAACATCGGGATTGCCACCCGGAAATGCGACGAATGGGAAAAGAACATAACGGACGCTGAAAATCGCATGGCTGCCATTGATCAGGAGATGGCGGAAAAGGCGACGGACTTCCTGCTGCTTCAGAATCTGGTGGCGGAAAAGGAAGAACTGAGCCGAATACTGCCGGAAAGTTACATACAATGGGAAAAGGCACAGGAGGCCCTTGCGGAACTCGATGCCGATTCAATAAAAACAGGAGGGAAATAAGATGCCGATGCTCGACATGCCCCTGGAGGAACTGAGGAAATACCAAGGAACCAATCCCTGCCCGCCGGATATGGACGCTTTCTGGGACGCGGCCATCGCGGAGATGCAGGCTGTCGACCCTCAGGTGGAACTGGTTCCGTCGCGGTTCACGACGCCTTTCGCGGATTGTTATGATCTCTGGTTCACCGGCGTCCGCGGCGCACGGATCCATGCCAAATTTCTGCGCCCCAAACAGCTGAGCGGAAAAGCGCCGGCCCTGTTGCAATTCCACGGGTATACCGGAAACTGCGGGGACTGGGTGGGCAAGATCGGATGGGTCGCGGCCGGATTCGTGGTGGCTGCGCTGGATTGCCGGGGGCAAGGCGGTCTTTCCGAGGATGTCGGCGGCGTCAAGGGAAATACCCACAACGGCCACATCATCCGCGGACTGGACGACAAGCCGGAGAACATGCTGATGCGGCACATCTTTCTGGATACCGCCCAGTTGGCGAAGATCATCATGGACATGCCTGAAGTCGATGAGAACCGTGTGGCGGCCATGGGCGGTTCGCAGGGCGGCGCGCTCACGGTTGCCTGCGCATCGCTGGAACCCCGTATCAACCGGCTGTTTCCGGTTTTCCCCTTCCTCTGCGATTACAAGCGCGTATGGGAAATGGATCTGGCGAAGGATGCCTATCAGGAACTTCGCACCTATTTCCGCCAGTTCGATCCGCGTCATGAACGGGAAGACGCCATTTTCGAACAGTTGGGCTACATCGATCTGCAGCATATGTCCAAACGGATCCGGGGGGAAGTGAAAATGGCGGTCGGCCTGATGGACAATATCTGCCCGCCGTCCAGCCAGTTCGCCATGTACAACCGGATCACCGCGAAGAAACAGACCGTCGTCTATCCCGATTTCGGTCATGAGGGGCTCCCGGATGTCGATGACATCGCATTCGACTTTCTGAAAGCGTTGCTGCAGGAGTGATCCCTGCTATGAAGGCCCAGCGGCTGAGGTCATCTCAACGCTGGAAACCTTGCCGAAAACCATCCGGAACCGGGAGGTGTCGCATGACGGCGTTGAAGTTCAGGCATGAGTTCCGTTCCCATCAGAAACTGATTCTGGAGAGGTTCGAGGAGGAGCGGAAACGGACGCCCGCAGGTGAAACGCTTCGGTACCATGTCGTGGCCCCGCCTGGTGCGGGAAAGACGATTGTCGGGCTGGAGTTGGCCATCCGTCTGGGAAAGCCGACGCTGATCGTATGTCCGAACACCGCCATCCAGGGCCAATGGATCGACAAACTCGACATGTTCGCGCCGGATGGAAATCCGGAGACGGCCGCTCTGCTGGCCACGACGGACGGCATGGCGCCTAAATGGCTCAATGTGCTGACTTATCAGATCCTGAGCATTCCGGAGGATGCCGGGGAAAGCATGGTGGAAATCGCCGAGGGGATCTGGGTGGAAACCCTCCTGGATTCGCAGGCGATTGAGGAGGAGGAGGCCCGCGCCCGCATCGCGAGGATGAAGGAATCAAATCCGGCCGCCTACCGGAAGGAGATGGCCCGGTTCACCAAAAAGCTCCGGGACGGGAAACTGGAGGAACTGGTGTCGCCGAAGACCGGCGATCCCGTGCAATCCGGCATGTCCCTGCAATCCGACGCACTCCGTCAACCCGGCGCCTCCCGGCAATCCGGCATGTCCCCGAATCCTGTGGAACCGCAAATCCCACAGGAGGAACGATTCCTCGCCATCCTCCACCCGAACACGCGCGCCCTTTTGCGCGGACTGAAGGCGGCCGGTGTGAAGACCGTCATTTTTGACGAGTGTCACCATCTGCAGACCTGGTGGGCCCAGGTCATGAAGCACCTGATGAACTGGATGGAAGTCGAGAACATCATCGGACTGACCGCAACACCGCCCTATGATGAGCAGGCCGATGTGCTTGAGAACTACATCGGCCTGCTGGGACCCATCGATTTTGAAATCCCCACACCTGCCGTCGTCAAGGACGGCATGCTCGCCCCCTACCAGGATCTACTGTACATGTGCAGGCCGCAGGAGGCGGAATGGGCTTTCCTGCAGAACTGTCACGGCAAGTTCAGGGAACTGCTCGTCCGTTTCGCGCAACCGGATTGCGATTTCAGCCGGTTCATGCAGGAGCGGATCCTCACCCGGAAGATGGCGGACGGATCGCAGCGGGAATGGAAAAAGCTGTTCACCGCCCGGAAGGAATTTTCCATCGCAGGTGTAAAATACCTGCATTCCGCTGGTATCCGGATTCCGCCGGACATTGCGGTGACCCCCGCCATGACCGGACATCCGACCCTCGAGGAATGGACACTCCTGGTGGAGGATTATGCCCTGAACCGGCTGAAACTCTCTTCGGAAACGGATCATGCGGCTCTCTACCATGAAATCCGCGACGCTTTGTACGCATTGGGGTTCATCCTGACGGAAAAAGGGATCCGAAGCTATATCTCGCCGCTTGATCGGGTGCTCGCATACAGCCACAGCAAGCTGACCGCTGTCAGGGACATCCTTTCCTCGGAGATGCGGACGATGGGGGATTCCCTACGTGCCGCCATCGTGACGGATTTTGAGTTCTCGAACGCGTTGTCGCTGAAACAGCTGGACCAGGTGCTTGATGCGGAGTGCGGCGGCGCGCTGAGCGTCATGAAGATGATTGTGTCCGATCCCGGACTGGATACGCTCAATCCGGTCATGGTCACTGGAAAGAGCCTTCTGTGCGATGATGACATTGCGGAAGCGTACAAGGAAAGATTTGAGGAATGGGCGAAGACGGGTGGTCAGGACATCACCCTGACGCTTCATCCTTCGGAGGACGGAAAGTACGTCTCCATCGAAGGAAACGGACGGGATTGGAACACCCGGTCCGCCATCCTGTTCACCACCAGCCTGCTCGAGGAAGGCCTGACCCGCTGCATCATCGGCACGCGCGGCCTGCTGGGCGAAGGTTGGGACAGCGTGAGCCTGAATACCCTGATCGACCTTTCCGTCGCAACCACCTATGCATCGGTGAACCAGCTTCGCGGGCGCAGCATCCGCAAGCAGGAGAAGACGCCGCGCAAGCTTGCGAACAACTGGGATGTGGTCTGTTATGCCCCCGAACTGGAGAAAGGGGTCAATGACGCATTGCGGCTTGCCAAAAAGCACAACCAGTTTTACGGCATCTGCGCGGACGGGCGCATCAGCAAGGGAACCGCGCATCTGGATGCCCGGCTTGCCCTGAAGGACCGTCTTGCCACAGAGGAGACGAACACGCTCAATGCGGACATGCTGAAGCGCTCCGGCATGCGGGATCCCATGTATGATCTCTGGAAGGTCGGGGAGCCGTTTCGGAATGTCGAGCAGGAATGCCTGGAATTCCGGATGGAACAAGGCGGTGTGGTGGGGGATCTGGGCCATCCGTCCGCGGAACTCGCGCATTTGCAGGCAAGCGCCATGGGGTCCGCTTTCAGGGGTGGTGCAGGTGCACTCGGCATGCTGGCGGCACTGGTAGCCGTCGGCATCAGCCTGCCCGTTGCGGCGATAGCAGGCGCCGCATCCGCCTTGTTTCTGTATTCGAGTGGCAAGGGTGCCGGAAAGGCAGCTGCTTTTGGACGAGCCGAAGTGGCAAGGGTGAACCCGCAGGCTTTTGCCAGAAAAGTTGCGCTTGCCGTTTTCCGATCCCTCAAGGAAACCGGTCTGTTGCCGGCAACCGTGAACGAGCGTCAAATCACGCTTTCCTCTGCGGAGGACGGATCCGTCCGGCTGTTTCTGGATGGAACGCCGGAAGAGGCTGCCCTTTTCTCAAAATGCCTGGATGAGGTGCTGAGCCCGATTGCCGATCAGCGTTATGCCGTGCCGAGATTTGAAACGCCGGTCCCGGAAGGGAAGGGAACCATCGGATTCCTTCGGGCCGCCCTGCATCCCGGACCTCCCGTTCTTGCCGGGTATCATCCCGTTCCGGCGGAACTCGGCTTGAACAAGGAACGGGCCGCCGTGTTCCAGAAGCACTGGAACCAGCATGTGAGCCGGGGTGAAATGGTCTATCTGAAAAGTGCCGAAGGACTGGCTGTGATGGAAAAGTATGGTCTGTCGGATCCCTTGGGCGTACAGAAGCATGTGGCGGCCATCTGGCGCTGAAGCGGAATACGGCAGCAACACAATCCTGAGGCGGTATGCGGCGGTTTCGCGTTGACGAAGTGGAATGGGCCATCCATGGACCATCCGGATACCGCAAGAATCGAGGTGTTGTTCACAAGGCATGACGATAATTCCCTCCCGGAAGCTGGTATGATGTTGGAATCGGCATGTTCGTCCGAAAGTGCCTTGTGCGCAGGGACGCATGATGCTCCGGCGATACCGGAAGAATGGGAGAACGGGCATCTTGTTGATAATATCAAGGGAAACGAAGCGACGGGAAAGCGGGAAGGCAGCGCAAGAAGTGCAAGCCGTTCCGGAAATCAGAGAAGCGCAAGCGGTTCATGAATCGCATCGCGGGACGCAGACGGTTCTTCGTGTGCAGGATGTCTCCCATCCCTGGAGGGAACAGCGGAAAGTCCTGCTGCACCTTGCATTGCCGATATTCATGGAAACATTCCTTCGCATGTTGCTCGGCAATGTGAATGTCTTCATGATGAGCAAGTTGTCGGATCAAGTGGTCGGCGCCGTCGGCGTGGCAAACCAGGTCATCAATTTCGTTCTGATGATTTACGCGACCCTTGCGTTCGGAACCGCCATCCTGATCAGTCAGAACCTGGGTGCGGGCCGGAAGCGGGTTGCGATGGAAACGGCCAATGTCTCCATCCTGATGGCCGGTATTGCCGGTATCGCTGTAGGCTTGCCCCTGGCCGCACTGGCGCCGCAGCTGCTGTCCCTGATGAAGGTGCCGGCCGTCATGCTGGACGCCGGTGTCCGCTATATGCAGATCGTCGGATGCGCCTCCCTCTTCCAATCCCTGATCGGCGTGATGTCCGCCATTGCGCGTAATTACCGGTACGCACGGATTCCCATGATCATCACGCTCGGCATGAACATTCTGAACCTGCTTGGAAACTGCATCGTGGTATACCGGCCGTTTGGCATGCCCGAATACGGTGTGGCGGGTATCGGTGTTTCCACAGCCATCAGTCAGGGTGTCGCGGCGATTGTGATGTTTCTGCTTCTGTATTCCCATCGCGAGATGAATTTGAAGTTCTGCATTCCCAAACCTTTTCCGTGGGACCTTTTCCGCCGCATCCTCGCCATCGGGCTGCCGGGCGGGGGCGACTCCCTTTTCTATAGCCTCATGATGATCATGACCACCTTTTTCATCACAGGCATGGGACCCGATGCGCTGACGGCCTCCGTGTACCTGTCCAGTCTGATCGCATTCGTCCAGGTCCTGGGTTTCTCGGTCGGACAGGCTACGATGATCCATGTCGGGCATCTGGTGGGGGCGGGCGAGGATCGGAAGGCCCACCGTTTCTGCATGCGCAGCCATTGGGTTGCCATGGCGCTGAATTTCACGGTATGTGTCCTGTTTGTTCTGTGTTCCCGTTCCCTGATGGGCATCTTTACGGACAATCCGGACATCATTGCCATCGGGGCTTCAGTTTTCCTGGTCGATCTTTTCCTGGAACCCGGACGTCCGTGGAACATGGTCATCGGCACGGCGCTCCGCGGAACCGGAGATGTGGTGTGGGCCGTCATCGTGAGCATCCTGTCCCTTTGGTGTGTTTGCGTGCCGCTCGCCTGGCTGTTCGGTGTCGTGCTGCATTTCGGACTTCCCGGGGTATATGCCGCCTATGCGGTGGATGAATATGTCCGTGGTGGGCTGATGTTCCTGCGCTGGCGGTCCGGGGCGTGGAAGAAGAAACGCGTGGTGGACACAGCAATTCCGCTGGATGTGGAGCCAATCTGACGACAGCGGCGGAGGCACTGCATCTCTTTGTGACAAATCCATGCACGGGACGATATAATGGGAGTGCCGGAGAGA
This sequence comes from uncultured Clostridia bacterium, assembly GCA_942493335.1. Lineage (GTDB taxonomy): Bacteria > Bacillota > Clostridia > DSM-8532 > DSM-8532 > JAEWSN01. The sequence continues at coordinate 187,409 of OW818693.1, forward strand.
AACCGGCACTGGCGGCGAACGAGGGACGGATGAACCGTTCCCCGTTTTTTCATGAAGGGTGGCAACATGGCGCAGCAGAAGAAGCACATCCTCCTGTTTTGTGTGGTGACCGGCTTGTTCTGGTTTTCCCTCTATACCTATGTTCCCTTCCTGACCGTGCATGCCCAGTCAAATGGCGCATCCTACGGCATGCTGGGACTGATCGCGGGTTCCTACGGCTTCGTGCAGATGCTGCTTCGCATTCCGCTCGGAATCCAGTCGGATCTGCTGAACCGGCGGAAACCGTTCATGCTGGCCGGTATCGTCATCGCAATGCTTTGTGCGTTCGGCATGTGGGCGTTCGACACACCGGTCGGCCTGTTGGTTTTTCGTTCCGCAACCGGAGCGGCGGCGGCAACCTGGGTGATCTTCTCCGTTGTCTTTTCCAGCCTGTTCAAGCCGGAGGATGCACCAAGGGCCATCGGTATTCTGAATGCTGCGCTCAATGTCGGACAAATGGCCGCGATGTTCCTCGGCGGTCTCCTTGCACAGAAGGCAGGCGTTCGACCCGTGTTCCTCCTGGGGGCGGCAGGTGGCATGCTCGCCCTGTTGCTTGGTTTTTTCCTGACCGAGAACAAGGAGTTCCACAAGGAGCCATTGAAAATCGGAGATCTCATCCGTGTCGCCAGGGAGCCGAACCTGATGCTGATTTGCGTTCTTGGCGCGTTCAGCCAACTGATCACCTTTGCCACGGCCTACAGCTTCATTCCTGTCCTTGCCAGGCAAATCGGGGCGGATTCCTTTGGTTTGGGGCTTTTGACAACCATGTACTCCCTTCCTGCCGTTTTCGGATCCCTCTTGGCCGGTCCATTCTTTGTACGGAAGTTCGGGGAACGGATGACATTGGTCGCCGGGTTTGTGCTGGCTGCGGTCGTCTGCGTGATCACGCCGGCCATCCATACCCTGCCGGTGCTGTATGTGGCGCAGATCGCAGGCGGGTTCTGCTCGGGTGTGCTCTTCACCCTCCTGATGGGATTGTGCATCCGGAATGTGGAAAACCGGAAACGGGCGACAGCCATGGGATTCTTCCAGGCCATCTATGGCTTCGGGATGTTCGCAGGGCCTTCTCTGGTCGGTGTTTTGGGTGATACGGTCGGCATCTCCTTTGGGTTCGCATTGACAGGTGTGATCGGGCTGGTGGCGGCGGGTCTTTCTTTCTGGTACAAGCCGGTTGTGATAGCAGCATCAGAGGGCCAATGAAGAAGGAAACGAGGGGAATGGCATTGGATAAAACATCGACAGGAGAGACGAACCTGAAATCCTGGTACCGGCTGGACAATGCGGCCAATCTATATCCAGCTGTCCAATCCACACGCATTCCCACGGTTTTCCGCTTCTCCATGACCCTGACAAAGCCTGTGAATCCGATTCTTTTACAGGAATCGATGGAAGCGCTCATGACCCGGTTTCCTTTTTACCATGTGCGTCTGCATCGTGGTTTTTTCTGGTACTATCTGGAGCACAACACCGTTCGGCCCCGTCCGCAAAAGGATGTCCGCTACCCGAACGGGCGTCTGTATCCGCGTCTCGGCACCCGGCACATGTTCAGGGTCCGGTACTATCTGAACCGGATTGCCATTGAATTCAGCCATGTTCTGACCGATGGGACGGGCGGTGTCACCTACCTGAAGGCGCTTGTCTATGATTACCTGAAGCGGAGCGGGGAAGACCCGGGGGAGCCGGAGGGGATTCCGACCGCCGGCCAGGTTTCCGGTGCCGATGAGGCGGAGGATGCCTACCAGCGTTTCTACAAACGGCCGCTGCCGCTCCCGGACAAGGGAAAAATGGCTTTTCATCCACCGGGAAGGATGCTGGGCCCCGGGGTGTATCTCCTCACAACGGGCATTTCACCGCTGGAGCCGGCCATGGTAGTGGCGAAGCGTTTCGGCGTGACCTTGACGGTTCTGTTGGTGGCGGTCTATATGGATGCACTCCAGGACATCCAGGACGGCATGGACATGCCGGATCGGAAAAAGAAGCCCGTATCCCTGTCGGTGCCGGTCAATCTGCGAACGCTTTGGCCATCGAAAACCCTGCGCAATTTTTCCCTGTATGTGACCCCGGAGATTGATCCGCGACTTGGATCTTACTCCTTCGAAGAGATTCTGCAGATCGTACAGAATTTTCTCGTCACCGAGGTCAACGAGAAGGCCATCAGTCGTCAGATCAGCCGGAATGTCGGTGCACAGCGAAGCCCCATGGTCCGCTCGACACCCCTGTTCCTAAAGCGGCTCATAAGCCCTGCGCTTCTCTATACCCGGATGGGCGAGTTGCTGCATTCCGGGACCTTGTCCAATCTGGGCCGCGTCGTGCTTCCTGAAGGCATGACCCGCCTGGTGGAACGGATGGACTTTGTCCCCATTCCCAACCCGGTGAATCGGACAAATCTGTCGATGCTCGGGTATGATGGGAAACTGTATATGACTTTCGGCCGCGTCATTCGGGAAACGGATGTGGAGACAAGGTTCTTCAGGCAATTGGTGAAAATGGGGATCCCTGTGCGGATCGAGACGAATGTATGAGAAAAACCCGGACTTTGGTGGACCGGAATGTGCCGGGCCGATTGTCGGTCCCTGTCAACCCGGAACATACGAGAAGATGGAATGACAGACCGGATGGAACCATCATGATGGACGAGAGGAGGGTCTGATATGGCCTATTGCGTAAGGTGCGGCGTGGAACTGATGGACAAGGCGGCCGAATGTCCCTTGTGCCGGACACCGGTTCTTCTGCCGGCGGATACGACAGCCGATTCGGAAGATGCCGCGCGTTTCGCTTCCTATCCGGACCGGCTTCCGGAACAGGCGAGACGCCGACCCAACCTGGTGCCCACGAAGCCGGTGGTGGTGCTGGCCACCTTTCTGCTGCTCATTCCATTTCTCATCACCATGATGGTGGATTTGAAGGCGCATGGCCATATTACCTGGGCCTTCTATCCGATGACGTCCCTGGGTCTGCTCTGGCTGATGGTGGCCTATCCGGCGTTGCTTCGCAAGCATCCTTTCGCCATGGCCTTCACAGTGGATACCCTTGCCATAGCGCTTTTTCTGATTTCGCTCGATTTTTACGCGGACAAGGCGGCAAACTGGTCCTACTATCCCGCTTCCGCGCTGGTGCTGATCTGGGTGTGCGGGATGCTGCCGACCTGGCTTGGTCGGATTCCGGTTTTGATGCCGTTGGCCTACTTTGCTGCAACCAGTGTCTTTCTCTGGTGTATCGAGTTTCTTTCCGGAAGCGGCCCCTGGTTTTTCACGCTGGCCATGCCCCTCGCGGGTGCGGCAGCCGTCTTCGGACTGGGCTTATGGCTGGCACTTCGGCTTCTGAAGGGTCCGAATGCCATTGCGGCCGTCATTGTCCTACTGGCAACACTGCTGTTGTTTGTGGTGGACGGGTTGGTTGAACGGTATGTTACGGGCATCTTCCAGCCGCTCTGGTCACCGGTCGTATCGGCGGTCGGTTTGCCGCTTGCCGCCCTGCTGTTCGCCATCCACCTGAGCGCGGATCTTCGCGCATTTCTGCAGAAGAAGTTTCATATGTGAAAGATCGTCATAGGTGCGGAATGTTGAACAGCAAATAAAGTTCGAAAGGGGACCCATATGCCATTATCGAAGGATGCACTCGACTTTCTTGTGGAAAACCGGATGCGAAATGATCGTCCCTGGTACAACGAGCACAAGTCAGAATTCTCCCGCAAAGTGGTGGAACCGTTGCAGGAGCTTGTCAAGGCCATGTCTCCGGCCATGCGGGAAATCGATCCGCTTTTCGAGCTTGCGCCAAAAGTGGACAAGACCATCTCCCGCGTCTATCGCGATACCCGCTTCACCCATGACAAATCCCTGTTCCGGGATGTCATGTGGATTGTCTTTCAACGCGCGAAGGCTGTGAATCCGACCGGCATGCCCGGATACTGGTTTGAACTGTCTCCGAGCCGGATGACTTATGGAATGGGGTATTATCAGGCGAGTCCCGCCTTTCTCGAAGCCATGCGCACGCGGATTCTCTCGAAGGATCCGCTGTTCCTGAAAGCGCGTGCCATGTTTGAAGCCCAGGACATCTTTGCGTTGGAGGGCGAGCGCTATAAACGGAGCAAGCACCCCGAGCAGCCGGAGGACATCAAGTTCTGGATTGATCGGAAAAGTGTTTGTCTGACCGCTTACAGCAAGGACTTCGACCTCGCCTTCTCGGATGGACTCGCAGAGAAGCTTTCGGCCGAGTTCAGCCTCATCAGGCCCATGTACGACTTCTGGTGCAAGGTCGAGGAGGAACGCGACAAGTGACGGATGATAGGGATGACAAGTCCGGGACGGAAGTCACGGATGATTTTGGCTGCACGCCCGCAACAAAAACCATGGCTCCTGAAACCGCCGAAAGCGGGATCAATCCCCAATGTGGTATCCGGCCCATGCTGAAAAGGGAACACAGGCGCTTTTACCGACTGATTACACAGGATTTCCCGCTCGGAGAGTACCCGCCTTATTTTGTGCTGCACCGACAACTTTGCGACGGCGATTTGGAAGGACTGGTCTTTTCTTCGGAGGATGACAAGGACCTTGCCTATTCCCTGAATGCTTCCGGTCATGCAAACGGGTGGGTGCTGGTCAGTCTTTTCGCCGTTCTGAAAGAGCGTCGCGGCGTGGGAACCGGTTCCGCGTTTCTTGCCGGAATGGCGGATCGGTATCGGGAACGGCAGTGTCTGGTCGTGGAGGTGGAAAAGGTCGAAGAAGCCCGGACAGAAGAAGAGCGGGATATCCGGGAACGCAGGATCCGGTTCTATGAACGGGCGGGATTCCGGATTGCGCCTGGCATCTCGTACGCCATCTGGGGCGTGCCGATGCACCTGATGCTGAAGCCACTCGGAAGCTCTTTCGAAGAATTGCTTCCGGAACTGCCGGGACGGATACGGGAAGTCTATCTGATGTTGATGGGGAAAACATTCATCCATCAAATGGTCTTGAAGGTTCTATAGTTTAGAGAATGGTTTACAACGAACAAGTGGTGACCCGTAAAAGCCTGAAACATTGACGTCACGGTGTTTTCATGCTAGATTGATTGAAGGGGAAACCCGAAATACTAGCGAAAAAACGCGAAAAAGATGGCGGATGATGCAGAAACTTAAGATTGGCCAGATTGCAAAGGGTGCGGTCATCGCACAGGATGTCTACACGGCCGACGGAAGGATCCTCATTTCTCGAGGAACCCCTTTCAGGGATTCTTTTCTTGCGCGTCTCGACATCGCCGGAATCCGGGAAATCCTCGTTGCGGACATTCATCATGAAGAGAATCGCGATCAGGCCATCCGACAGGATCCAATCCTGTCCCTCCAGCAGGAAATCCAAATCGATGACATCATTTATGAAAAGACCCGTCGACAGGCGGAACGCCAGATCATGAAGACCATGATCCGTTTCGGTTCGATGCGGCAGGGTCGGCTGGATCGTGTGATGAAGACGGTCGAGCTCATCATGGAGCAGCTATTGTCCCAGACGGACATGGTGCTGTCCCTTTCGAAGCTTCGCTCCATCGATGACTATACCTATGAGCATTCCGTCAATGTGTGCGTGATTTCCCTTGTCATCGGCATCGAGTTGAATCTGGAAAAAGCCTCGCTGCGCGAACTCGGCATCGGTGCCATTCTGCATGATATCGGGAAAGTGGGTGTGGACGAACGGATCATCAAGAAGCCAGGACGCCTGAATCGGGAAGAATTCGACGAAGTCAAGCAGCATACGGAGCTGGGCTATCAGATTCTGCGGGGCAACGGGCTTTCGGAAGAGGTCGCCCGCATTGCGCTTTATCATCATGAGCGCATCGACGGCTCAGGATATCCGCATCATCTCGAAGGCAAGGGCATCCCGCTGTATGCCCGCATCGTTGCCATATCCGACTTTTATGACGCCATTACGAACGACCGGTTTTACCGGAAACGGATGACCCCGGAGAATGCGTACCGTGAAATCATCCGCACAGCCAGCAATCATCTGGACGAGGGGCTGGTCGAGAAATTCCTGAAACATGTCCGCATGTATCCAACCGGCAGCGGCGTCATTCTGAATACAAGAGAAAAGGCGATTGTCATCAGCCAGAATCTTCTGATGCCGGAGAGTCCCACCGTGCGCCTGTTCATCCGCGAAACAAGAGAGGGCGGGTTGTATGGGCATCGCTGTGAGGATGTCGATCTGGCGGTCGTCAGCAGTCTCTTCATCGTTGACACCTTCTAGGTGGGCGTTTCCACCTGCACACACAAATCATGCTTCTTCGAAACAATGTTCCGGGGAAAGGCACCCGCCACAATTGGCAGGTGTCCTGCCGCAAGATAAATGACCTTTGCAAGGGCGGAATTCTATGCTAATCTATGTACGGACATACTGACATTATATTATTGGAAGCAAACATGGCGCACAGGGTGGGACTCCGGCAATTGACACAATTGCCGGGTCTATAGTATTGGCAGGAACATGGTGCACAGGGTGGGACTCCGGCAATTGACACAATTGCCGGGTCTATAGAGGAGAAGCGATATGCAGCCACTGGTCAAGGCGGAAAAGCCAACCTTGTATTTCATCGGTGTCACGACGACGCAATCCTCCATCATGCGGGTGTTTCCGGAATGGGCCGGGGCGCTCGGGCTGAAGGATGCCGTCATCAAGGGAATCGATATCGGCATCCATGCGGATCCGGCCGCATACCGGGATGTGGTCTCCTTCATCCGGGACGACGCCAGGTCTTGCGGCGCGCTGGTCACCACCCACAAGATCGACCTCTATCATGCCTGCAGCGGGATGTTCGACTATCTGGACCCATATGCATCCGCATTCGGAGAACTGTCCTCCATCTCCAAGAAGGACGGCCGTCTGGAAGGATACGCGAAAGATCCCATATCGAGCGGACTTGCAATGGATTCCTTCATTCCTGCGGATTTCTGGAAGCGTTTCGGCGGGGAAGTGTTCCTGATGGGAGCCGGTGGAAGCGCCATCGCCATCGGCGCGCATCTGATGAAGCAGGAGAGGGGTGAAAACCGTCCGTCCCGCATCGTGGTCGCAAACCGGAGCCAGCAGCGGTTGGATGAAATCGAAAGAATCTTTGCCGGACTGAACCCCGGAATCCCTGTAGAATACGTGCTTACACCGGAACCGGCTCAGAATGACGCGATTCTTGCCTGCCTGAAGCCGCATTCCCTGGTTGTGAACGCAACCGGTCTGGGCAAGGACCGCCCGGGCTCTCCATTGTCGGACGCCTGCCGGTTCCCGGAAAATAGCCTGATATGGGAGTTGAACTATCGGGGAGACCTGAAATTCCTGCACCAGGCGAATGCGCAGATGCAGGAACGGAATCTGCACGTGGAGGACGGATGGATGTATTTCCTCCATGGCTGGACCCAAGTCATCGCCGAGGTGTTTCACATCGACATTCGGGGAGAAGCCTTTGATGCCTGCGAGCGTATTGCGAACACCATGCGGTAATGCGGGTTATAGCCCGTACAAGGGAAAGGAGCGTCAATATGGCGGAACAACATCAATGGAACTGGAATGAGCCGTTTTCCCTGATATTTTCGCTGAAGGACGGTCTGTCGCCGGACCATGAACCCACAAGGCGAAGTCTTTCGGCCATGCGCGGCATGTTTGCGGACCGGAATGCCTATCAGGCGGAAATCTCTGTTTCCGATCCGCTTGTGTATGAATTCCATGAGCTGGGTGCACCCTCGGATTCGGGCGATCTGTCCTTCGGTACCAGCATTACCTATCCCGGCAAGGTAGGGGAAGAGTACTATATGACCAAAGGGCATTTCCACACGATTCTGGAAACGGCGGAGATTTACTGGTGCGTCCGTGGAAAAGGGATGATGCTCATGGAAAACCCGGAAGGGGACTGGCAGGTGACGGAACTCACGCCGGGAAAGGCCGTCCATGTGCCGAAGCGATATGCGCACAGGAGCATCAATGTCGGTACGGAGCCATTTGTCACCTTTTTCGTATTTCGCGCCGACGCGGGGCATGATTATGGTTCCATCGAGACGGAAGGATTCCGGAAACTGGTTGTCGAGCGGCACGGAAAACCTCTGATCATTGACAATCCGAGATGGAAGCGGGGCGGGCAATGAAGATTCTGGTGACACCCACCTCTTTTTCAAGGGAACGCGTACCGGTGGCCTGGGCGCTGCTCGCTTCCTTCGCTTCAGAAATCGTGGTGAACCCTACGGGCAAACCACTGACTGAAAACGACATACCGATGCTTCTCGAAGGGGTGGACGGTTGGATTGCCGGGCTTGACTTCATCACGGCCGAAGTGCTGCGGCAAGCGCCTGATTCTTTGAAGGTCATCTCCCGGTACGGTGTCGGTGTTGAACGCGTGGATCTGGCCGCGGCCGCCGAACGCGGCATCACGATCACGAACACCCCCGGTGTGAATGCCGGAGCGGTGGCGGATCTGACATTGGGGTTGATGCTTGCCGTGGCGCGGCGCATCCCTGCGCTTGATCGCCAGGTGAAGGCAGGCGCCTGGCCGCGTACCATTGGCATGGAAATGTCAGGGAAAACCTTGGGGATTCTGGGCCTGGGCGCCATCGGAAAAGAGGTGGCCAAACGGGCCCAGGGGTTTTCCATGCGAATTCTGGCATATGATCCCTGGCTGGATGCGACCTATGCGGAACAGCATGGCATCCGGCCGATGGGGTTGAACGAGCTGCTGGCCGAATCGGACATCGTTTCCCTGCACCTGCCATTGACTGCCGAAACGGATAACATGCTGTGCGCGGAACGGATTGCCAGGATGAAACCCGGTGCGATCCTCATCAACACCGCCCGGGGAGGTCTGGCGGATGAAACGGCGCTTCTGACAAACCTGGTCACCGGACACCTCGGCGGCCTGGGCCTCGACGCCTTTTCCGTGGAACCGCCTGGAGACAGCCCGCTTTTCCGCTTCGACAACGTTGTGGTCACGCCCCATGCCGGAGCGCATACCTCCGAGGCGACAGCGAACATGGCGATACGTTCCGTGGAGAATCTGATAAGCGTTCTTTCCGGGCGGCTCTGTCCGAATACAGTCCGGTGAAGATTCCGGATCAGCGGTTGGTTTTTCAGGAAAAAGCGACAGCCGGAGCAGTGCTCCGGCTGTCAAGGTGTTGGCTGTCGTTTCTGGCTGTCCTATTACAGGCGGCCTGCCCGAACTGGCTGTCTTTCAGACGGTCATAATCCGAACAACCCCGTAAGCCGTTTCCAGAACTCTCCGTACCAGGGCAGGCGCTCATCGCGCGGTCCTTCCTTGGCGATGGTTTCAGGTTTTTGCACGCCTGGCAGATGAATGACGTATTGCAGGGAGGAAATCTCCGATTGTCCGTCTGCAAACGAGATGACGGGAGAAGGCCCGGCTGAGGCATCTGGAACCAACGCGGCTGTTTTTTCGCGCATCGTTGTGATGCCGTCAGCCAGTTCGCGCTGTCCGTCTGCCAGCTTTTGCGCACCATCCGGCAGGGGCGAGGTTTCCTCATCCAGTTTCACGGCGCCTTTGGCTGATGCGGATGCGCCTGCCGATAATTCTTTCGAGCCGGCTTCCAGTTTCACCAGGCCAGCCTTCATGTCCGTCAAGGCTGCCGGCAGGGCGCCGGCGCCGGAAGCGGCCTGATTCAAGCCATCGATGGCCTGCGCCAGCCCGGTGTTGAATTGCCGGAATCCCTCAGTTTGCTGCGCAAGCCCTGCCACCAGCTGGTCAAGTCCTTTCTGTTCAGCCATGACGCCACCGGCCAGCTGCTGGACCATCGGGTCCGGGTTGGCCAGCAGGGCGGTGGCCAGCTGCACCAGCTTGGCATGGCCTGCCGCAGTTTCCTTCAAGCCTGCCAACAGTCCTTCCTGTCCGGCCAGAAGTCGGGCGGAGGACCCTTTCAGCTCGCCGAATCCTGCCGTGAGTCGGCCGATGCCGCCAGTCGCGTCCGAAACGCCTTTGCTGAAGGCATCGAACCCGGTTGCATAATCCGTGATGCCCTGTGACAAGCCCGTTACACCCCGTGACAATTTCCCAAGTCCGCCGCTGAACGAGGCAATGCCGTCCTTCAGCTTGACAAGACCGTCCGCAAGCTCGTCGGAGCCTGTGGCAAGATCGTTCGCGCCGGTTTCCATCTTCTTCACGCCATCCGTCAGATCCCCAAGATCGAGCGAGGCGGGCGTCTCATATTTCACAAGTGAGAGCAGGATGGGTTCGGAAGAGAAATCCCGGATGGTGCCTTTCCAGGTGAATATGCCCTTTTCTCCGGGCATCAGGGTCCAGACGAGGGTGGCCGTATGCCCGGTCACGGTCCGTGTCGCACCCTTCGCTTCCGACAGCTTCACTTTGTCCAGATCCAGCGGAATCTGGATCTGTGCGAGGAATCCATCCCGCAGATTTCCCTGCAGGTCTGTGTCCGGCGCCAGTTCCAAGGTGAAGGTCGCTTCCCCCGAAGCACCTGTCATGGCGGATGCGTCAACCTCTTTTCCGTCCAGCTGCCAGTTTGCCTTGGCTGTCAGGGGAAGCGAGGATTCCATGACCCCTTCATAATAGAAGTCCTTTCCGTCGAGGCCACGCAGATCCCAGGCAACCCGGCCGGGCGATTGCACCGCATCCGGCACGGAGATCAGGGCGCGGACGGAAAGGTAATTGCCCGAATCCACGACGGTTCCTGCTTCCGGTGCGATCAGTCGGTTCACGATGCGGATTTCCCGAACGGCGCCGTCCGGGTTCAGAAATCCGTATACGGTTTCATCCTTCTGTATCTTCGCAGCGGCGAAAACCTGCGCGGAGGACAATGTCAGCGAGGAGAGTACGATCGTGGCGATGAATGTCAGCAGAAATCGGTGTGCAAATGGTCGTTTGTTCATGGGTTCACGCTCCTTTTTTTCGGCCATCCCAAGGTGGTGGCGCGGACGAATGGATCGAAGATCACCATCAGGCCCGGCAGGACGAACAGCACCATCAGCGTACTGATGAGCGAGCCTCGGCCGATGAACATGCATAGTTCACTCCCGGTTCGGATGGTTGCGATGAAGTAGACGCTGAAGGTGGCGCTGATGAGGATGAGGGAGCTGGTGAGGATGGATTTTGCCGTATCCTCGACCGTCTGGATGGCGGCCTTGATCGGCGGCAGCATCGCCACATTTTCCTTGTACCGGCTGATGTAGAGAATGGCGTAATCCACCGTTGCGCCCAGCTGGATCGCGCCAAGGATGATGAAACTGATGAAGCTCATGGGTGTCTGCGTGAAATAGACAAGACCCACGTTGATCCAGATGGCCGTCTGGATGAGAAAAACCGCGATCATGGGGATGGCCAGGGATCGGAAGGAGATCATGACAATGAGGAAGATCAGGATGGCGGATGCGATGGCCACACGGACCGAGTCCGCATCCGTCACATCCTTCAGATCCTTGTACGTGAACGCACCGCCGCCGACGACTGCCTCGGGGGCCAGATCCTTCAACACGGAACGGACCTGTTCGACCAATGTGAAGGCCTGGTCCGTTTCGGTTCCATAGCGGGTTGTCAGGACCAGCATGCTGGTCCTGTCCGAATGAAACTGCTTTACGACTGAGTCGGGCAGCAGCTCCTGCGGCAGCCGGGACATGGCGCCCAAGGCCAATCCCTCTACCGATTCGACCCCGTCCAGCTTCACCAACTCATCGGCCAGGGCCGCTTCTCCGGCAGGATTTCCGATGGGCAGCAGCAAGGTGGATTGGTCGGATTCGCCATACACCCGGTTGATTTCAGCCTGGGCGGTCAGGGCCGTGTCATTGATGGGAAGGACATGTTCCATGCCGTAATAGTAGTGAACTTTCCCTTGGGCGAGAAAAAAGACAAAAGCCAGGACAAACAGAAGGGGGAGGAAGATGAAACGACCCTTGACGGCAATGTGCGCCACCGCCTTCATGGGAATCCGGATTTCCCGATGGGTCCATTTTTCCACCCATTTGTCTGTAACGATGACGAGCGCGGGCAGGAAGGTGAGAACTGAGACCAGGCTGAGTGTCACGCCTCGGGCCAGGACGACACCCAGATCCCCGCCAATGCCGAAGTTCATCAGCAGCAGTGCGGCAAATCCGGCGATGGTCGTCAGGGCGCTGGCAAGAACAGGCACCGCCGTCTTGGTGATGGCATTGACCATGGCATCCCTGACATTGTCCCCAAGCGCGCGCTGCTCATGGAACCGGTGGAGCATGAAGACGGAATAGTCCATGGAGACGGCCAGCTGCAGGATGGAGGCCGCCGCGAAGGTGATCTGGGACACCTCACCTGAAATCAGGTTCAGGCCCATGTTGATGACGATGGAGGCGCCGATGGAAATCAGGAACAGCAACGGTTCCAGCCAGGAAGTGGTGGACAGCAGCAGCAGGATGAGGATCAGGGTGACGGCCACGGCGGAATAGATGGGCACTTCCCGGTTGATGCGTTCGACGGAATGCTGGGAAGTGACGGCCGGTCCTGCGATCCACGCATTCCTGCCGGCCAGTTCCATGGCCTTCGTGACGCCGCGATGGGTGATGGTGCTGTCGTTCTTGTCGGAGAATGCGAGGGTGAACCGGGCATACCCATCCTTGTAGAAGGTATCGGTCAGGCGGCTGTTCCAGGCGGCGACCGGCGTATTCATGTCCACCCGGTCGTCAAGCCAGACCACCTGATTGATTTCCTCAAGCGCCATCAGTTTCTGTTTGAGGGCCAGCACCTTGACCGGGTCCGGCTCCTTTACCATGAGCGTCGCGGTTCCACGCAGACCGAATTCGCTTTCGAGCAGCGTTACGGCGCGTTTGGCACTGGCGCTGTCGGGCAGGTAGCCGATATTGTCCAGGTTTACATGGACACCGAGGGCCATGAGCCCACCCAGGACCATAAGGACGAGGAAGAGCGCGATGATGAGTTTCGTGTGGCGTACAACGAGCGAGCCGATCAAATGCATGGAATCACCTGCTTTCAATTTCATGGAAAGGGTTTTCGGGATTTGTCGGATTGTCCACAGGAACATTCTATCCAATGTGCGTTTCGCATTCCTGCCGGTTGTTCGGGAAAAACCGTCCCATCTTCGGATGTTTCCGGATTTCGCCAAATGCCGCTTGCGATGCGGCTTTTATGGGAATAAACTGACCATGTGCGCAAAGGGGCCACAGCGCCGGAAGGAAGGGGGCATGTGATGGAAAGGGGAACGGATCGGACGATCACGAAGAGGACGGAGCGGGAAGTGACGTCGGCTGCGGAGCTTCTTCATGTGGCCATCGTGGATGACGAACCCTGGATCGTGAAGGGGATCGCCCGCAGTTGCGATTGGGCGCGGCATGGCGCGGAAGTCACAATTCAGTGCACCGATCCGGAGGAGGCCATCCGGCGCATCCTCGCGGAAAAACCCGATATCGTTCTGACGGATGTCAACATGGGACCCGTATCGGGACTGGATCTGATGGCGCGTGTCCGCACTGCGGGTGTGGATTGCGCTTTCGTCGTCATCAGCGGTTATGACGAATTTGCCTATGCGCAGCAGGCGATGGAACTCGGTGCGTCCCATTACCTGCTGAAGCCATTGAAACAGGAGGAGCTGGATTCGGTCATGACACGCCTGTCCGTCCGTCTTGCCGGAGACCGGTCCGGTTCGGCAGGCGGTGATGATGTGGCGGAATGGCTGTCTCTTCACGGAATCAACACACATCGGATGCTGTTTTCCCATTTCCATGTGCCATGCGGGATGGCTGGCTGGCAGGCAGCCGTGGCGGATGGGGAAGGAGTCCCCGCCTATCTGGACAGGCTCCGGGAAACCGGAATCCCCTTTGTATCCCTCGGCATCGGGTTGAAACGGCAGGTGTTGTATTTGAACCTGGATACGGAAACCCCAGACCCTTCCGCATCCGGTGCCGACCACGGCGCCAACCCTGCATGGATGCCCATCCCCGGCAAGGAGAACCTCACGATTGGATTCGGCTTGTTCCATGCAGTGGACTGCCATCCCGCAGCCGCCTGGCAGGAAGCGGATCTGGCCTTGGACGGACGGTTTGTGGACCCGGCAAAAACTGTCCATCTTCTGCCAAGACAGCCCGAAAAGATGAGAGGGGTTCTGGAACGCTTTCTGCAGGCCTTTGACCACCCTTCCTCGATTCTTCCGTTTCTGGACGGATTCGGCGGGTATGCGCGGGAAAACGGATACGGCATCGGGGATGTGCTGTGGGTCTACAACCTGTTCTGCGTGACCTGGAACCATGCCGGACCCGGGGAGGGGACGGAGCGGTTCAGCGTAGCCTCGGCGCAGGAACTGACCAGCCTCTTCCGGAGTGTCGACGAGATGGGTGCCTATCTGTGCGAGGCCACGGTCGGCCTGCTCCGCGAAAAGCTGCCGGTCCCGCCTTCGGCCGGTGTCCGGTTCGAGGAATTGCTCCGGCATATCGAGGCGCATTATGCCGAACCGCTTTATCTAAGTGATCTGGCAACCCTTTTCCATTATAACGTGACGTATGTGAGTGATCTCTTTCGAAAACATCTGGGCCGTGGATTTACGGAACATCTGACAATCCTTCGGATGAACCGGGCGAGGAATCTGCTGCTCGGAACGGATCTTCCCGTCACGGAAGTGGCTGCCCAGTGCGGCTATCCGGATGCCTGCCACTTCACGCGTCAATTCAGGAAAGCGACGGGTCAGGCGCCCCGCGCGTTCCGGAATGCGGAACAGGCCGGCAGGGTGCGGCGGGAAGGAGTGGATGGATGAAAGCGTTTCGAAACATGCGCATCCGCAGCCAGCTGAACCTCATCGTCTGTGTGGCGGCGGCCCTGCTGGTGCTTACGATGGGTGCCGTATACATTGCCTTTGATGCCATCATGACGAATATGGCGGAGGACCGGTTCCGGGATCTGGCGGAAAACGGGGGCGTCAGCGTCAGAACCCTGCTGCGCGGAATCGAGGCGAACGACCGCAATTATGCCTACATCCTTGAAAAAAGCGGATATCCGGAATTCACATACAAAGGCCTCGACATGAAGCGGATCGTCGCGGATGCCTATGCGTCCATGCGCGCGGTATCCGAGGACATGCGCGGGGTTGTGCTCCTTTCGGAATCAGGAGACACGGTTTACGCCGGGGCGGACGCGGATGCGAAGGCGGCGCTGGATCGGTTCATCCGGCAGGACCGGCTGGTGGAGGGAACCCTCGTCCTGCCGCGCTTTACGGAAAATCTCACCGGAACGGATCCGGACAACCGGTATTTTGCGCATGTCGCGCCGATTCTACAGGCTTCCAGGCCAAACCGGGCGGCGGGATATCTGGTCACCCTCTTTGACTACTCCTCGATACGGGCCGTCCTGGATACGCTGGCCGGCGGGGATGAACGGAATCTGGGGCTTCTGCTGGACAACGGAGAGGTGCTCGAAGCGACTGCGGAGCTGTCGGATGCAGAACGCACGTATCTGGCGGATTGGTTTTCAGCAGCGGGAGACAGAGGCGTGGATGGAGCGGGCAGACGGTATGTGAAATATCGGAAGGCTGATTCCCTGGCCCTGTCGATGCAGATTCCGGAGACGGAATGGCGGCTGGCCGTCCTGGTATCCCGAAATGTCATCAAGGCACCGATTCTGTCCCTTGTTTGGATCGGCCTTGCCATCCTCATTGCCGGAGCGGCCATTCTCGCGATTGCCAGCGTGGCGACCATTCAGGCGATCACGGGACCGGTCGAGGGGATTGTGAAATCCATGGCGGAAATCGGAACCCCGCAGCACCGCAGGGAAATCGAAACGCCATCCAGCAATGAGGTCGGGATTCTCGCCACGCACATCAACGCCATGATCCGAAACATGGATGCCTCAGACCTTCGGGCGAGGGAAGCGGAAAAACGGCTTTATGAAGCGGAACTGGCGCGCATGCAGATGGAACTCTCCTGGTTCCAGAGCCAGATCAATCCTCATTTTCTTTACAATACCCTGGAATCCATCCGGAGCATGGCCGTTGTCTATGAGGCGGAGGAGATCAGCAGACTGGCTGTGGCGACGGCGGGGATTTTCCGCTATGCCACGCGCAGGGAGCGGGATGTCGCGCTGTGGGAGGAGCTGGAATGCGTCAAGTCCTACATGACCGTCATGCAGCTGCGGTTTCCGGATCGTTACCAATTGAAAATCCGGGTGCCCGACAACTGCCGGGACACCCGGTTGTACCGCATGCTGCTGCAGCCGATCGTGGAGAACTGCTTCAAACACGGTTTTTCCGGAAAGACGGGGAATGGATCCATACACATCCGGGCGAAGCGGGTTCCGGAGGGTTGCCGGATCGTCATCACGGACAATGGGGCCGGCATTTCCCCCGAAAGGCTGGAAACCCTGCGGATCGGTCTGGCTGGACGGGACAGGGGGCAGGGAGATGGAGAATGGCGCACCCAGGCACAGGAGGTTTCGCCCGCACGTGCAGGCGAGGTGGAGCGCGTGGGACTGGCGAACATCCATCACCGGCTGCAGCTGGGATATGGGGATGCATACGGCCTCTCCATCGACAGCCGTTCGGGCCGGTGGACGCGCGTAATTCTTCTCATTCCCGGGTGATTCCGCATGGGTCCGCCCAACATGTCGGGGAATCCTTCGCGGGCGTCGCAAGTCAACGTGAAAACACTTCCCGGATCAGTGTTCCGGCAGGCTTTTCGATGACACTGTAACCGGGGTCCGTTTCAGGGTTGTAGCCGGGACGCACATTGGCGGGCCAGTCCCAGATGCTGTAGCCGAAATGCCAGTCCAGCGGTTCGCAGGCATCGAACATCACCTGGAAGAACTTCTTCTGCTCGTTCAGATCGGTCGGATGTTTGCCGACCAGGGTCCAGTCGTTCGGGATGTTTCCCGACAGGGCGGTGGAGGGGCAGCCGACCTCCGAGAAGAAAAACGGCCGGTCAAACCTGTCCACGACCGTCTTGATCCGGGCCATCTGCCGCGGCCAGTCCGACACGGGGTAATAGCCGGAAGAGGAGATGGCATCGCATGCATCCCACCATTTCACGTTATGCTCCTGGTATTTGTCGCAGTTGTAGGTGACCAGTCCGCCGTACACCTTCCGGATCTCCCCGATCAGCTTCCGCCATTCGGTTTCCCGATGATCGGTGCCGACCAGCTCGCAACCAGCGATCAGCATGTCGATCCCTTCCCGTTCGCAGAGCCTTGCATAGTGGACGATGTATTCCGAATAGCTGGCGAACCAGTCGCTCCATTTCGGCTCGCACGGGACATCCTCGTCGAAAAAGCGGATGAAGGCCCGCCAGTAACCGTCCGTCGTATTGAGCATGGGTTTCAGGATGCACTTCAAGCCCTTTTCTCCTGCATGCCGGAACAATTCCGTGAGGGCGTCGTCAGTGGGCATGTGCGGGCCCTTCCAGTCGATAAACGTGGAATAGGTGTGTTCCTGGCGGGCGCCGACGATGAAATTGACCGTATTGATGGCACATTTTTCGACCATGTCGTCAATCTGGCGCTTCGCAGCGTCCATATCGGTGCGCGCGGCGTCCCAGAGTGTGAAGTTGAAGGACTTGACGGGCCAAAGCTGTTTCATGGCGATCCTCCTTGCAAGGGGACAGGGATGAGGTTGATCCGTCCGTTGTGAACAGGTGTTAATGCAGTTCCATTATACAGGGAAGCCGCGACTCCGTAAATGCCTTGGAACCGTCAGGACCCGCATGATATGATGGAATCCTGGGAAAGACGGGGTGATCCATATGGCAAATACGATACGTGAGACATTGAATACCCTCGTCCGGGAGCGGATTCTCATCCTGGACGGGGCGCAGGGCACCCAAATCCAGTCACGCGGACTTGTTGCGGCGGATTACGCGAACGGACTTCGGGAACGGGCCATGGAGGCAGGGCTGCAGGCACCGGAATTTCCGCAGCGCGGCAACCATGACATGCTGAACCTGACACGCCCGGATGTCATCCTCGACATGCATCGCGCCTATCTTGATGCCGGCGCGGAGATTGTCTCGACAAATACGTTCAGTTCCAATCCGGTCTCCCAGGCGGACTATGGAGCTGCCGCACTGGTTCCGCTGCTCAATCGGGAGGCGCTCAGACTTGCAAGACAGGCCATTTCCGAATGGCAGGAAAAGGAACAGGCGGCTGGCCGGATCCCGAAACCCCGATATGTGGCAGGTTCCATCGGTCCGACCAACAAAACGCTCTCCTTGTCCCGGGAAGTGGAGAATCCCGCCGCCCGCGCGATTGACTTCGATGAACTGTCCGCAGCCTATGAAACACAGATTGCCGCATTGGCGGAAGCGGGCGTGGATTTGTTGCTTGTGGAGACCGTGTTCGATTCCCTGAATGCAAGGGCGGCCCTGGCGGCTGCGGAACGTGTCTGCGGGCGGCTCGGATGCGATTTGCCCGTCATGGTCTCCGGCACGGTGACCGATCGGAGCGGACGCACCCTGTCGGGCCAGACGGTGGAGGCGTTCGGCGCCTCGGTCCGCAGTCCGTTGCTGTTCAGTATCGGTCTGAACTGTTCCTTCGGTGCGAAGGAGCTGCTTCCATACATCAAACGGCTTGCAATTTCACAGCCATATCCTGTCAGTGTCCATCCGAACGCCGGTCTGCCGGATGCATTCGGGAAATATACGGAAACACCGGAGATGACGGCTTCCTTCCTGGCCGAGTTGATCCGCGGCGGTTCGGTCAACATTGTCGGCGGCTGCTGCGGTACCGGTCCGGCACATATTCGCGCCATTGCGGCGGAAGCGGCGGGCAGGACGCCCCGCGTTGTGCCGGAAAGGGAACCGATCCTGCTGCTGGCGGGTCTGGAAGTGAAGGAAGTCCGGCGGGAGAACAATTTTCTGAACATCGGGGAACGCAACAATGTCGCCGGTTCCATCAAATTCGCTCGCCTCATCCGGGAAGGCAACTACCGTGAAGCGCTGTCCATCGCGCGCGAACAGGTGGAGAACGGCGCACAGGTCATCGACGTGAATGTGGACGACGGTCTGCTGGATTCGAAGAAGGAGATGGTCCATTTTCTCCGGCTTCTCGCAGCGGATCCGGATATCGCGGCGGTCCCAGTCATGGTGGACTCTTCCGACTGGGAGGTCCTGGTGGCCGGCTTGAAGGCGATCCAAGGCAAGAACATCGCCAATTCCATCAGCCTGAAAAACGGGGAGGCCCATATGCTGGCCCAGGCGGCCGAGATCCGCCGGCTGGGTGCCGCTGTCGTTTTCATGGCCTTTGACGAACAGGGTCAGGCGGACACCTATGAACGGAAAACCGCCATTTGCGCCCGTGCATACGAACTTTTGACGAAACGGGCCGGCTTCCTTCCGGAAGACATCATTTTCGACCCGAACATCCTGGCCGTCGCCACAGGAATGCCGGAGCACGATGCCTACGCGCTGGATTACATCCGCGCCTGCCGGTGGATTCATGAAAACCTGCCGGGCACCAGGGTGTCCGGCGGCGTCAGCAACCTGTCATTTTCGTTCCGTGGCAACAACCGGGTCCGGGAAGCTATGCACGCCGTATTCCTGTATCATGCGGTGCAGGCGGGCATGGACATGGGGATCGTGAATCCCGGTCTGCTGCAGCCGTATGGGGAAGTGGAGCCGGTGTTGCGGGAACTGTGTGAGGACGTCATCCTGTGCAGACGTCCGGATGCCGCGGATCGACTGCTGGCGAACGCCTTGACGGTTGCCGCGGACGCTTCGCCTGGTTCCGGTGCGGCCGACAAGGAAGGCGGCATGCCGGCGTGGCGGCTTGAACCGGTGGAACGACGACTGGTCCATGCGCTTGTGAAGGGCCTTGATGACTTCGTTGAATCCGATGTCATGGAGGCGCTGCCCCTGCAGCCGAATGCGCTTTCCCTCATCGAACATGTGCTGATGGCCGGCATGAAGACGGTGGGCGACTTGTTTGCCGAAGGCAAGATGTTCCTGCCGCAGGTCATCCGCTCCGCCCGTGTCATGAAAAAGGCGGTAGCCGTTCTGCTTCCGCACATTGAGGCGGAAAATGCGGGAGCCGGGACAAAAGCGGGCAGGATTCTGCTGGCCACGGTGGCGGGGGATGTCCATGACATCGGGAAAAACATCGTCGGCGTTGTGCTGGGGTGCAACAACTTCGAAATCATCGATCTCGGTGTCATGGTGCCGAAGGAGGAAATCGTGGCAAAGGCGCGGGAGCTGAAGGTCGATCTGGTCGGCTGCTCCGGGCTCATCACGCCGTCTCTGGACGAAATGCGCCAGGTGGCGGAACACATGGCTGCGGAAGGGTTGGAGATCCCGTTGCTTGTGGGTGGCGCTGCCACTTCAAAGGCACATTCCGCGCTTCGGATCGCACCTTCCTATCCGCATGGCGTCATCCACTGCCTGGATGCCTCGAAAAGTGTCGAAGTCGCGTCCATCCTCTGCGATCCGATGCGGCGGGAAGCCTATCTGGCAAGAATGGCGGAAGAGTACCGCGATTTGGCTGTGCGCGTGACACAGCTGGCCTCGGCAACCCTCACGCTGGATGAGGCGCGTCGGGATCGGCTTCGCGATGGTTTCGATCCTGAGCCTGTCCGTCCCGCCAAGCCGGGCATCACGCTGCTTGCGGACATGTCTGTAAAGGAATTGCGCCCGTTCATCAACTGGAGTTTCTTCCTAAAGGGGTGGGAGATGCAGGGGACGGTCGAGAAACTGCTGGCCGACCCGGAAAAACGCGAGGAGGTCATGCTGCTGCTTGCCGATGCGAATGCACTGCTCGATGAATGGGAATCATCCGGGGAGATCGGCATCAAAGGCGCATTCGGGCTTTTCCCCTCCGTTTCCCGGCAAGAGGAGGTGCTTCTGTACAGGGACGAAGATGCTTTTGCTTCGGGTGATCCGCTCCGGGCGATTCATCTGCCGCGCCAGATCGAGAAAAAGGCGCATCCCCACCTTTCCCTGGCGGACTTCATCCGGCCGGGTCAGGAAAAAAGGCCTGGAAAACAGAACGAAACACCGGACTGGATCGGGTTGTTCGCCGTAACTGCCGGCCTTGGCGCCGATCCGGTCGTTGCAGCCGCCAAAGCGGCCGGGGACGATTACCGGGCCATTCTTGTCCGCCTGCTCTGCGACCGCCTGGCGGAAGCCTTTGCGGAATGGATGCACCTGCGCGTCCGTCGGGAGGACTGGGGATATGCCGCCGGGGAGTCGCTTTCCCTGGAAGACCTGTTCCGGGAGAATTACCGGGGCATCCGGCCTGCACCCGGTTATCCCGCCTGTCCGGATCATGCCTTGAAACGCGATATTCTGGAAATCCTCGATCCGACCGGAGCCCTCGGCATCACCCTGACAACCAGTCACATGATGGTTCCGACCGCGTCTGTGTCCGGCTTTTATTTTGCTTCCCCGCATGCACGTTACTTTGATGCGAGGACCAGCCTGTAACAGATGCCGAAAGACAAGGCCAGGAGAACGCAATGCCCGTCGAAGGCGATGCCCGCTGAACGACAATGCCGGTGAAGGCACAATGCCCGCCGAAAAACCATACCAACCGAAAAGGAGCGCGCATGGAGCAACTCTCCGGTGTCGTGGAACGAATCACCTACAGCAACGAGCAAAACGGCTTCGCCGTCGTGAAGATCAAGTCGAAGGGATTTCCGGAACTGGTGACGGTTGTCGGAACGCTGGCCACGGTCCGCGTGGGCTCCACCATCCGCTTGACCGGGGAATGGCGCGTGGACAGCAAGTTCGGACGCCAGTTCACCGCACAGTCGCATGAGGAGACGGTTCCCGCCACCCTCGCCGGTCTTGAGAAATACCTTGGCAGCGGGCTGATCAAGGGCATCGGCCCGGAATATGCGAAAAAGATCGTAAAAACGTTCAAAAACAAGACAATGGAGATTCTCGAGGAGAAGCCGGATGATCTCATCCAGGTTCCCGGGATCGGCGCGAAGCGGGTGGCGCTCATCAAGAAGGCCTGGGTGGAACAGAAGGAAATCAAGAACCTGATGATCTTTCTGCAGGAGCATGAGGTCTCCACGCATTTCGCCGGAAAAATCTATAAAACCTATGGAAATGACAGCATCCGGATCGTGCGGGAGAATCCGTTCCGGCTTGCGGATGACATTTGGGGCATCGGTTTCCGGACGGCGGACACCATCGCGAAAAAACTGGGCGTGGATCCGTTGTCCCATCCGCGTTGCCGCTCCGGCATCCTGTATGTGATGAATGAGCTTGCGGGAGAGGGGCATTGCTTTGTGACAAGGCCCCAGCTGGCCAAGGCATGCGAGAAGCTTCTGGAACTGCCGGAGGACATCATCACGGTCGCCCTGACGCGGATGGCGGCGGAGCGCGACATCGTGGTGGAGCATATGGGGACGCCTGCAGGCCTGCGGCTTTCAGAAACCATGAAGGGGTACGACGCGGGTTGGGAGCAGGCGCGTTCGGAGATTCCGTCAGGTGTGTCCGCTGCCGCAGATTATCAGGAAACGGGCGGGAGGATGATTGTTTCCGAGCCCTTTGCGGATCCGGTTTTCCCGTCGCCGGCAAACCGGGCCGGATCCGGCGGCAGTGACGGCAATCCGGATGCCGGTGCGCAGGATGCCGCGTTGTGGCTGCCCGTCTATTGGTACGCCGAAACCGGTGTGGCAAGGCGGCTTCAGGAAATTCTGGCGGAAAAAAGCGTCTATGCGGAGGCGGATCCGGAACCTGTCCTGGACAAAACCGCCCGGGCGGCCGGCATCACATATGATCCTGTTCAGCGGGAAGCCGTGCGGAAGGCGGTTTCCGCCAAGTGCACGGTGCTGACGGGCGGACCCGGCACGGGCAAGACCACGACCACCCTCGCCATTCTGAAGGTCTTCGAGGCGCTTGGCGCCCGTGTCCTGCTGGCGGCGCCCACCGGCCGCGCGGCAAAGCGGCTGTCGGAGACCACCGGGCAGGATGCGAAAACCATCCACCGGCTATTGGAGTACAAGCCGCCGGAAGGATGCCAGCGCAATGCCGAAAATCCGCTGGAATGCGATGTTCTGGTGATTGATGAGACTTCCATGGTGGACATCCAGCTGTTCTATGATCTGCTGAAGGCTGTGCCGGACCGTGCGGTTCTGCTGCTGGTTGGAGATGTGGATCAGCTGCCTTCCGTCGGAGCGGGGAATGTGCTGCTGGATGTGATGGATTCCCGGCGCGTGGCTGTCGTGCGGCTGACCCGCATCTTCCGTCAGGCGGAAGGTTCGGCCATCATCCGGAACGCGCATCGGATCAACCGTGGGGAACTGCCGGACTTGAAGTCGGGAAAGGATTCGGATTTCTTCTACATCGAACGGGACGACCCGGTGCAGATTGCGGAAACCATCCGGGATTTATGTGTCAACCGCCTGCCCGCCCACTACAAGGTCAATCCCGTGACGGACATCCAGGTCCTCTGCCCGATGCAGCGCGGGGAAACCGGTGCCCAGCAGATGAACCAGATGCTGCAGGCGGCATTGAATCCATCCCCGGAATCGGTTCGATACGCAGGAACAGTCTACCGGCTGGGCGACAAGGTGATGCAGATCCGGAACAACTACGACAAGAACGTATTCAACGGCGACATGGGGATCCTGTCGCAGATCGATACGGAAGACGGGGTCGTGACCATCCGGTACGACGGGATCCCGGTTCCGTATGAAGTCTCGGAACTCGACGAGGTGATGCTGGCCTATGCCACGACCGTGCACAAGGCGCAGGGAAGCGAGTATCCCATCGTGATCGCCCCAGTCAGCATGCAGCACTACATGATGCTGCAGCGGAACCTTCTCTATACATGCGTGACGCGGGCCAAACGCATTCTGGTCCTTGTGGGCATGAAAAAAGCCATCGCCATGGCGGTGGCCAACAACCGGATCCGAAAGCGGAACACCCGGCTGGCGGAAAGACTGCGGAACATGGCGGAGAAGGGCATCGCTCAGCTGGGTGCAGCGGAGTGATGGCATTGCCTTGATGGCATGTCGGAGTGATGGTCGAGGGATTTATGAAGATGGATGGGGAAACGGCAACGGGGAGGAGCCTTTACCGTTTCCCCATCCTGTGATTGCATTCAGTCCGCACGGGTGATGACGAGCAGATTGGTTCAGTCCGCCAGGGTGATGACCCGCAGGCCGAAGTCCGCGGTCGGATCATAGGTCACTTCACCGGTTCCGATGTTGAGGTCCTTGAGGAATCTTCCCTCAAACCAGAAGGAAGTCGTATAGGTGTTCTTGTGCACCGATTCCAGGAAGAAGCCCACAAATCCGATGATCTTCACGTTCGTGTTTTCACTGGTTGTGCGGGGCATCAGCGTGGAGACGACCGGGATGAGCATGACGCGGGCATCCCCGATCTTCGCTTTTGTATAATCGGTGTTGGAATCCGCAGTGACCCTCGAAGCAAAGGTGTTGACAGATTCCTTGCCGCCGCTGGACGGCGCGTAGTACAGCATGTTCTGGTTCACCTTGAAGGTTTCCTTGTATCCTTCCCGCAGATATTTCAAGTAATCCTGAAACTCGACGGACGGATTGGACCCGGCCTTGATCTTCACGTTCATGTAGTCGAAATGATATGGATAGGGCTTGCTGACCGGATAAGTCGGATATTTGTTTTTATAGTCGGTGGGATAGGCATATCCGCCCGGATAGGGGCCGGCGCCATACATGCGCATCACAAAGACGTGGTCGTAATCGAAGGAGGCGGGTTTCGGAATGACAAAGGGCACAATCCACGGTACACTTGCGGCAACACCGATTTTCGCCGTGGCATCGGCGTTGATGTCGACGGAGTAGATGCTGAGTACCTTCGCAAAGAAAGTGGAGACCTTGCGGCTGATGTCGACATGGATGGATCGCTTGTCCGCCGCCACCGCCACAGTGACAACATCCCCTGTTTCCCCGTTGTCCAGCGCGTATTGTCTTGCCGTCGTCTCGGCAGCGGCCACATTTTCCGGAAGGGACTGCGCGCCGGCGAGGACCGCCGAATCGGCCGCGTTCTGGAGTGAACTCTTCTGAAACGCTGCAAAGCCCACGTCTATGCTGATGGCACAGAAACCGAGCAGGACGGTCAGCATCAGGATGAACAGGATCATCGACTGCCCGTTCTCCGATGGATGGCGCATTTTGCTGTTTGTCATCGGGATTCTCCTTTCGCGGATCAGGGAAGGTCGCAATCTGCACTGCCATGGTTCGGCGCAATACGATTCTGCCGTTGAATTCCATGCGGATGAAAATTCCATGGAAGATGTTTCCTGAGTTCAATATACCCCCGTACCGTCCGATTTGACACGCACGCTTGTCCTAACTTCACGGGACCAGGGTCCCGACTGTTGACACATTCCACGAATCGAATGGTATAATGATAGTTATGACACGGCAATTGAATGGAATCGCTTTCGAATGGCGAGTGGTGATTGTGTCAATTGCCGGAGTCCCACCCTATGCTCCATGTTTATTTCCGATTCTATACCACGGAAAAGGGAGGTTTGAGTATGAAACACATCAAAACAATCGGCGGTTCCACGCTGAACAAGGATCTGAAGAAGGCGGGCTGCGGCGAATGCCAGACTTCCTGCCAGTCGGCGTGCAAAACATCCTGCACTGTTGCGAATCAGAAGTGCGAGCGATAATCGACACGAACAGGTTGGGCAAACGGATGGGGGCTTAGCGATAAGCCCCTTTTTCATGTTCTGAATGCAGCCGGAAGGCGGCTCGGGCGAAAATCCGGCCAGGAGCGTCCCAGTGGATCAATGGAGGACAGAATGGTTCATTCATTTCAAATCGACGGCACCTTCATGGTGATCGACGTAAACAGCGGCGCAGTCCATGTTTTGGACGAAACCGCCTACAAAGTGCTGCAGTGCATGGACGATGCTGGCGAAATATCGGACAGCGCCGGTCTTGAAGTCCTGAGGGGGTGCCTTCCCGCCGGAGCGGTCGATGAGGCGCTGGCGGAACTCTCCGAACTGCGCGGACAGGACCTTTTGTTCACGGAAGATCCCTATCGGGAGATGCTCCCGTTCTGGAACAAGTCCACCGTGGTGAAGGCGCTCTGCCTGCACATCGCGCACGACTGCAACCTCCGCTGTGCCTATTGCTTTGCCGGAACCGGCGAATACAAGGGCGCGCGTTCGATGATGACGCCGGAAGTGGGACGGAAGGCCATCGATTTCCTCATTGAACAGTCCGGCAACCGTCGGAACCTCGAGGTCGATTTCTTCGGCGGTGAACCGCTCATGAACTTCCAGACCGTAAAGGATATCGTTGCTTACGCGCGGGAACGGGAGGCGGCTTCCGGGAAGAATTTCCGGTTCACCCTCACGACGAACGCGGTGCTGCTGGATGATGACAAGATGAAGTGGGCGGACGAAACCATGCACAACATCGTGCTCTCCATCGACGGCCGCCCGGAAGTCAACGACGCCGTACGCAAGCGTGTGGACGGCAGCGGCAGTTATGACCGCATCCTCCCCAACATCCGGAAGATGGCGGAACTGCGCAAGGACAAGAGTTACTATGTGCGCGGAACCTTCACCAGGAAAAATATGGATTTCACGGATGACGTGCTGCACCTGGCCCGCGAAGGCTTCGACCAGATCTCCGTGGAACCTGTCGTGGCGAACAAGGATTCGGGTCTGGACATCCGCGAGGAGGATCTCGACCGGGTCCGTTCCGAATACGAACGTCTTGCGAAGGCATATGTGGCGGAACGGAAGAACGGAAAATGGTTCAACTTCTTCCATTTCATGATCGATCTCGAAGGCGGGCCCTGTGTCGCGAAACGGCTGCGCGGCTGCGGATCCGGCACGGAATACATGGCCGTGACACCGGAAGGCGACCTGTATCCCTGCCATCAGTTCGTAGGTCAGCCCGATTTCATGCTGGGATCCGTGTTTGACGGCCTGAAGGCTGAATCCGCGCGGGACCTGTTCGTCGACACGACCGTATACAACAAGCCGGACTGCGATGTCTGCTGGGCGAAGTTCTATTGCAGCGGCGGTTGCGCGGCGAACGCCTGGCAGTTCAACAAGGATATCCGGAAGCCGTACGCCATCGGCTGTGAACTGGAAAAGAAGCGTGTGGAATGCGCCCTTTGGGTCAAGGCACAGGAAATGGGGGAGGAAGAGGCATGATCCGACGATTTCTGGAACATGCGCCCGTTGTGGCGGAAAACGCCTATGTGGCGGATAGTGCGCAGGTCATCGGCCGCGTGACCCTGGAAGCCGGCGCAAGCATCTGGGATTGCGCCGTATTGCGCGGGGATATCGCGGACATCGTCATCGGGGAGAACAGCAACATCCAGGATGGGTCCGTTGTTCATGTCAGCCATGAGATGCCCGTGACCGTCGGAAGGAATGTGACCGTCGGGCATCGGGTCGTGCTGCACAGCTGCACCATCGGTGACAATTCCCTGATCGGCATGGGGGCGGTTTTGCTCGATGGCGTGAAGATCGGGCGAAATTGTCTGATTGGCGCAGGCGCACTGGTTACGCCCAACACGGAAATTCCGGACGGCATGATGGCCCTCGGCAGTCCGGCCAAGGTCGTAAAGCCCTTGCCGGAGAAGACGATCGACGCCAATCTGGAGAATGCCGCAGAATATGTGCGTCTCGGAGAACTGTTCCGGCAGGAATCGGCGAAGGGCTGATGCAAGGCGCATCTTGCCTTTCAGAGGCTTCTGGCGGGCATGACGGGAGGGAACCCCGAATCCGTCAAGATATGAACAAATCGTGAACGATCGCTTTTCCGCTTGTCCTTCCATATCCAAAGTTTTATAATACAGCAGTGACTGTTCCATACAGAAGGAGGAGACCCCCAATGAACGACAAGAAGACCTGGAGACTCTTTCTGGTGCTTGCCCTGATCGCCGTGCTGACCATCGTCGCCTTTACCGGTGTCGGTTCCGCAGACAAGCGCATCATCAAAGGCGCACCGGACGTCCGCACCGGTATCGACATCCGGGGCGGAATCAACGCCATCATGGTTCCTTCCTACCCTGAAGGCACCACCCCGAAAGACGTCACCGCTGACCTGAACACGGCCAGGGCCATCCTGGAAGCGCGTCTTGACAGCAAGGGGGTCTACGACAAGAACATCACCATTGATACCACCAACCAGCGCATCATTCTTGACATTCCGTGGGCACAGAATGAGACGAATTATGATCCGCAAGCAGCGCTTCGCGAGCTGGGAAGCACCGCGAAGCTGACTTTCCAGGCCGTGGATGAATCGAAATTGGATGACAAGGGTGATCCGCTGCCTACTTATGATGGCACCGAAGCAACTGCCGCCAATCTGATCATGGATGGTACGGAGGTGGCGGAAGCCACCAGCGGCATGGATCCTGAAACGAACAAGCAGGCTGTTTTTCTGACGCTGACCAAGTCAGGCCAGGCGAAATTCGCCGAGGCAACCGGCCGTTTGATCAACCAACGCATCGCCATCTTCATGGATGACAAGAATATCTCCGCACCGGTCGTCAACGAGCGCATCGACAGCGACTCCTGCCGGATCAGCGGAACCTTCACCATGGAAGAGGCCAAGAATCTGGCGGACATGATCCGTTCCGGCGCACTGCCCTGCAAGCTGGAAACCGTTTCGGTCAATGCCGTCAGCGCGACGCTCGGCAAGGGCGCCCTCGATGTCACGCTTCTTGCGGGACTTGTCGCCTATCTCTTCGTCGTATTGTTCATGATTCTCATGTACCGCCTGCCTGGCCTCGTCGCAGGCATCTGTGTGACCGGCATGGCCGCCGCCCAGGTCCTGCTCCTGGCCAATCTCGGCATTTCCCTCACGTTGCCCGGCATCGCAGGTATCATCCTGTCCATCGGCATGGGCGTGGATGCGAACATCGTCATCACGGAGCGAATCAGGGAAGAACTGGCAGCGGGCAAAACCTTCCGCTCAGCCATCGACGCCGGATTCCACCGTGCCTTCGCGGCCGTGTTCGATTCCAACATCACCACGGTCATCTCGGGCGTTGTCCTCATCCTGCTTGGCACAGGCGCCATCAAGGGCTTCGGCATGACGCTGACGCTCGGCGTGGTGGTCAGCTTCCTCTCATCCGTCACTGCGACACGTCTGATTCTTCAAGGCGTGGTCGGATACGAGTTCGCCCGCAAAAAATGGCTGTACCGAGTGAAGGCATAACCGGAGGAGAAATCGATGAAGCAGTTTGATATTCTCAAATATAGAAAATATGGCTTTCTGTTCAGCACCGTGCTGATCGTGAGCATGATGATCGTATTTTTCATCCAGGGCGTGAAGCTCGACATCTCCTTCCAGGGTGGTACACGCATGACCCTGGAGACCACCGCCTCCGTCAATGCGGAAGAAGCGGCAAACCTCGCAAAAAGCGTCACCGGCCGTGAAATCAACGGAAGCATCACGAAGAACTACAGCGCCGATGCGCAGGACAACCAGATTGAGTTGCTCCGGCTCGATGTCGCTGGAAGCGAACCCCTTTCCGAAGAGGAAGTGTCCAAGGTCCGCGAAGCTGTCGCAGCCGAATTCCCCGTGAAACTCGACAGCAGCAAGAATGAAACCATGTCCATCGCGCCCAGCATCGGCAAGGAAACCCTGGAGCGCGGTCTGATGGCCATCGTCATCTCCTCGTTGCTGATTCTCCTCTATGTGGGGATCCGCTTCGCCATCATGGCTGGTTTTTCCGCAGGCTTCACCGCCGTACTCGCCCTGATCCACGACTCCATTGTCATCTTCGGCATCTATGTCGTTTTCGGCCTGCCGCTCAATGACGGATTCATCGCGGCCGTCCTGACCATCATCGGATTCTCCGTCAACGACACCATCATCATGTATGACCGCATCCGCGAGAATACCACGCTGATGAAGAAGCAACCTCTCTACGACATCATCAACACCAGTGTCAAGCAGACGTTGTCCCGAAGCATCAACACCACCGTAACCGTCCTCGCCTGCCTCACGATCCTCGGCATTTTCGCAACCGCTTACAACATCGGCTCCCTGAAGGACTTCAGCATCTCCCTTACGGCCGGTATGATCAGCGGTACCTATTCCTCGTTGTTCATCGCGGTTCCCCTGTACTACATGATCCGTGAGAAGGCAACCCACAAGAACAAGAAGCCGCAATCCGCCCAGTAAGCTTGCATTTGAACCGATCGACAGCCTTTCGCGGGGAGGGAAGTGATTCCCTCCCCGCGTGTGTCTGGAACGGTTTTTGTCCGGACCCAAGCCACACACCTCCGGAAGTCGGCTTCCGGTCCTCAAGCACCCGTGAACTGCAGGGTTGACACGGGATGGCGGCTGTTGTATACTAAATCCTGCCTTGTGCAGTTTTTTTTTATGTTCCTAAATTGATGGAAAGTCAGGGGTGCAGCGATGAGAACCAGAATCACCTTGTCTTGCAGTGAATGCAAGCAGCGCAACTATGACACGATGAAAAACAAGAAGAATGATCCGGACCGCCTTGAAATGAGCAAGTACTGCCGTTTCTGCAAGAAGCACACGCCCCACAAGGAAACCAAATAACCAACGATGGGAGTAGCGTTCGATGACTGAGCAGAAAACCGAAAAGCTGCCGCAACGCGCGGCACGTTTCTTCCGTGAGATTCGCATGGAACTGAAAAAGGTCATCTGGCCCACGAGGGAACAGCTCGTCAACAACACGCTCATCGTGTTCGCTGCCTGCCTCCTGATTGGCGCGATCATCTGGATCGCCGATGCCGGCCTCGGTCTCCTCTACAGTACCGTGTTCGGGGGAATCTGATCGATCGTTCAGGGGCCCGAGCCGGGTTCCCGGGATGATGTCCGACCCGGACCGCGATGGAAGGAGGGACAGGAGCACTGTCTCCGTTTCAAGATGACAGAAGAGGCAAAATGGTATGTCGTTCATACCTATTCGGGGTATGAGAACAAGGTGAAGGCCAACCTGGAGAAGATCGTGGAAAACCGTCGCATGCAGGATTACATCGTTGATGTGGTCGTGCCGATGGAGGAACAGATCGAAATCAAGGACGGCAAGAAGAAGGCGACACTCAAGAAAGTCTTTCCGGGCTATGTGCTCGTGAAGATGATCATGTCGGACGATTCCTGGTATGTCGTGCGCAATACGCGCGGTGTCACCGGTTTCGTGGGTCCGGGGTCCAAGCCGGTTCCGCTTTCCGACGATGAAGTCCGCATGATGGGCGTCGAGCAGTTCGAGACGGTGGTCGACTTTGAGGTCGGCGACAGCGTCCGGGTCATCGAAGGTCCGCTGGATGGTTTCATCGGCAGTGTCGAGGAGATCAGCCTGGACAAGAAGAAGGTCCGCGTATCCGTTTCCATGTTCGGGCGTGAAACCCCAGTGGAACTGGAATTCACGCAGATCGTCAAGCTCTGATCCGTTCGGAAGGCCGCACGCGGCTTTCCATCCAAACGGGCGGACATGGCCGGAGGTTTCCGAAGGCCGCAGCATTCGAATAAAGACGCATCCGCGTTTTTAGAAATGCCCGAAAGGGCAGCCGTGGAACTTGTGTTCCACAAGGCGAGCATACTGGGAGGTGGACAGACATGGCAAAAAAAGTTATGGGTTACGTGAAGCTTCAGCTGAACGCTGGCAAAGCGACACCCGCTCCACCGGTAGGACCAGCACTCGGCCAACATGGCGTCAACATCATGGGTTTCGTCAAGGAATTCAATGAGCGTACCGCCAAGGAAGTCGGATTGGTCATTCCGGTCGTCATCACGATCTACTCGGATCGTTCCTTTACCTTCATCACAAAGACTCCTCCGGCAGCCATCCTGATCAAAAAGGCCTGCAAAATCGAATCCGGTTCTGCAAAGCCGAACAAGGACAAGGTCGCCAAGATCACCACTGCGGAAGTTCGCCGCATCGCCGAGCTGAAAATGCCCGACTTGAACGCGGCCACGGTTGAGACTGCGATGAGCATGATCGCCGGTACCGCACGCAGCATGGGTGTCGTCGTCGTTGATTGAGGCGTGGCTTCC
The DNA here is from genome assembly GCA_942493335.1 of uncultured Clostridia bacterium. GTDB lineage: Bacteria > Bacillota > Clostridia > DSM-8532 > DSM-8532 > JAEWSN01. The sequence goes on from OW818693.1 coordinate 219,315, forward strand.
GGCTATCATGCCGGAACCGGAACTGTGGGAGGGAGAAATCCCGAATTGAGACCACAAAGGAGTGTTTGAAATGAAAAGAGGCAAGAAGTATCTTGAAAGCCTCAAGGTGATCGACAGGACTTCCCTGTACGAACCCACCGAGGCGTTTGAACTGGTTCAGAAGGCAGCCCACGCGAAGTTCGACGAAACCGTCGAAGCCCACATCAAGCTGGGTGTCGACTCCCGCCATGCCGACCAGCAGGTCCGCGGCGCGGTCGTTCTCCCGCACGGTACCGGCAAGACTGTCCGCGTGCTCGTGTTCGCAAAGGGTGAAAAGGCCACCGAAGCCGAACAGAACGGTGCCGATTATGTCGGCGCCGATGACCTGGTCACCAAGATCCAGAAGGAAAACTGGTTCGAGTTCGACGTTGTTGTCGCCACACCGGACATGATGGGTGTCGTGGGCCGTCTGGGCCGCGTCCTCGGTCCGAAGGGCCTCATGCCGAACCCGAAGGCCGGCACCGTCACCATGGACGTCGCCAAGGCCATCGCCGACATCAAGGCCGGTAAGATCGAGTACCGTCTTGACAAGACCAACATCATCCACTGCCCGATCGGCAAGGTTTCCTTCGGCACAGAGAAGCTGCATGACAACTTCCACACGCTGATCGACGCCGTTGTGAAGGCCAAGCCGGCCGCTGCGAAGGGCTTGTACCTCCGCTCGGTCACCGTGACCTCCACCATGGGCCCTGGCGTGAAGCTCAACCAGCAAAAGGTTCTCGACTAAATACGGAGTCAATGCCGGGATGGGTTTCGGCCCGTCCCGGCTGTTCTTCCGGGTTCTTCTCCCAACAGGGAAAAAGTCCTTGACAGGATCAACCTGCGCAGGGTACAATCATTCCCGTGGCAATTTCATATGGACCGTAGACAGCAGGAGCCTTCGGGCATAACGTTCATCTTCCTGCCGAGGCATGGATTCAGGTGTGTAAAGCGCCCTTCCCTGTTCGCGGTATGAACGGTGAAGGGCTTTTTTGATTCCAGGCGTCATGCCGGAGTGAAACGTACCGACAACCGCGTGCGGCTGTCGAAACATGAAGTGCCGTCTGTCAAAGTTCCGGATGCATTTGTCAGAATGAAAAGAAGAGGAGGTATCAGAATGCCCAGTGAAAAAGCATTGCTGCTGAAGCAGGAACAGGTCCGCGAACTCGCCGAGAAATTGAAGTCGGCGAAAGGCGTGGTTCTGGCCGACTACCGCGGCTTGACAGTCGAACAGGACACCAATTTGCGCAAGACCTTGCGTGATGCGGGAATCGATTATCAGGTCATCAAGAATTCGGTCATCCATTTCGCAGCCCAGGAAGCCGAACTGACCGCTTTGGAGCCGTTCCTGAACGGACCGACCGCCATCGCGATCAGCCTGACCGATCCCGTTGCCCCTTCGAAGTTTCTTACGAAATTCGACAAGGATTTCGAGAAGTTCAATTTGAAGGCCGGTATCGTTGAAGGAAAAGTCATCGATGTGGATGGGGTGAAAGCCCTTTCGAACCTTCCTTCCAAGGAACAGCTCATCGCACAGATGCTCGGCAGCATGAAGAGCCCGCTTACCGGACTCGTCAACGTGCTCAACGGCAACATCCGCGGCCTGGTCGTTGCGCTCAACGCCATCGCGGAAAAGAAGCAGGAAAACTGAGTCGCCGACGCGAATGGTTTTCAGGCGGATTCCTTGTGAATCCGTGTCCCCAACCCGGGTAGCCTGAATGCGGGCTGCATAGAATGCCGGCCTGAAATGGGCCGTGACATGAATGATTTGATGGAGGTATTCGAAATGTCTGAGAAAGTTTTGAAGCTGATTGAAGATGTCAAGGCCCTGACCGTGCTTGAACTCGCTGAACTGGTGAAGGCCCTCGAAGAAGAATTCGGCGTGTCCGCCGCAGCTCCCATGGCCATGATGGCCGGCCCGGCTGCCGCCGCCGCTCCTGCCGCTGTTGTGGAAGAGCAGACCGAATTCAACGTCGTCCTGAAGGATGCCGGCGCCGAGAAGATCAAGGTCATCAAGGTTGTCCGTGAAATCACCGCCCTCGGCCTGAAGGAAGCAAAGGACGTCGTCGAAGGCGTTCCCTCCACCATCAAGGAAGGCGTGACCAAGGACGAAGCCAATGCCATCGCCGCGAAGTTCAAGGAAGTTGGCGCTACCGTCGAAATCAAGTAATTTGCCATGGTTCCGGCGGGTTTATCCGGCCGGGGTTCAAAACGCAAGCTGAAGGCTGCCCGCAAGGGCAGCCTTTTTGTCGTCTGTACGACATCTCCTCTTGCATGAAAAAGAGTAGTATGATACAATACAACTAAAGAAAACATGCATGCAGGAATGGAAGGTGCGATATGACGGAAAACAACCATCTGCAAATCAACAGCGAAAACCATCTGGTCATCGGCGGGTGCGACACGACGATGCTTGCCGCCGAATATGGCACCCCCCTGTATGTCATGGATGAGCAGCTCATTCGCGACAACATCCGAATGTACCGGAATGCGATGAGCCGCCATTACGGTACGGAAGGCATGGTGCTGTATGCCAGCAAAGCGTTGTGCACCTCGGCGATCTGTCGGATTGCCCAGCAGGAAGGCATCGGTCTGGATGTCGTGTCCGGCGGTGAGCTTCATACGGCCTTGCAAGCTGGGTTCCCGATGGAACGGGTTTATTTTCATGGGAACAACAAGACGCCGGAAGAATTGATTCTTGCGCTGAAATCCGGCATCGGCCGCATTGTGGTGGACAATCTCCAGGAACTGGCCCAGCTGGACAAACTGGCCTGCGAGATGGGAAAACACATATCCATCTCCGTACGCGTGAAGCCCGGAGTGGACGCCCATACCCATGACTTCATCCAGACTGGCGGGATCGATTCCAAATTCGGCGTGGCGCTGGAAAACGGCGAAGCGTTCGAGTTCGCAGCAAGAACACTTGAAATGCCGAACATTACGCTGACAGGAATTCATTGCCACATCGGGTCGCAGATTTTCGATCTTGAACCCTTTGAAGTGACGGCAGGCATCATGCTTGGCTTCATGGCCGATCTGAAGGCGAATCTCGGCATCACCATCCGGGAACTGAATCTGGGAGGCGGATACGGAATCAAATACACGGAGGACGATGATCCGGTTGAATATGACCGGTACATTGAGTCCGTCTCGAAGGTCGTCAAGCGTGTTTGCGCGGAAAAGGGGCTGGAACGTCCGTTCATGCTCATGGAACCGGGGCGCTCCATCGTGGCGCCGGCCGGCATCACCCTGTACCGGGTGGGAAATGTGAAGCAAATCAAGGATGTGCGCAAATATGTGGCCATCGACGGCGGCATGTTCGACAACCCGCGATATGCGCTTTATGAATCGAAGTACACGTTTCTGCTGGCGAACCGCATGGAGGCGGAGAAGCATGATGTCGTGACGGTGGCCGGCAAATGCTGCGAGTCCGGTGACATCCTCGGCAAGGATGTCAGGATGGCCGAAGCGAAGCCCGGGGATTTGATGGCTGTGCTTGCAACCGGTGCCTACAACTATTCCATGTCCATGAACTACAATCGCAATGTGCGTCCGGCGATGGTGCTGGTCCGGGATGGAAAGCACCGGGTCATCGTGAAGCGGGAAACCTACGAGGACCTTGTCCGAAACGATGTGATCCCGGAGGATCTGATGCCCTGAATGGGAACAGCTGGAAAACATTTCATGGAGAAATCCCCTGTATGCCTTTCATACAGGGGATTTCTCCGCTATTCCGGCTTCGATCTGATGGGCTATGCCGTACCGGGACTTCCGTCTTGCGTTACGGTTTTCTTGACACCTGACCCCCAAACCAATATCATGGATATACCCATGCTGCCTGAGGGACAGCACCACAACATGCAATCTCCTTTTTCGTGGTTGCATGCCCACACCCCCGGGATGTGCACGGAAACTGGTTTCCGGCCATGCCGTTCCCACAGGAGGATCCCGTTTTGGCAAAACCAATCGTGGCAGTCGTTGGACGGCCCAATGTCGGAAAATCGACATTCTTTAATTACCTGGTCGGAAAACGCGTCGCCATCATCGAAGACACACCGGGCGTCACGCGGGATCGCATATATGCGGAAGCGGAATGGCGCGGCCGTCCGTTCATGATGATCGACACGGGCGGCATCGAGCCGCACACGGATGACTACATCAAGAAACAGATGGTCAGGCAGGCGCAAATCGCCATCGATACGGCGGATGTCATCGTTTTCATGGTGGACATCCGTACCGGCATGACCGCGGCTGACGAGGAAGTATCCGTCATGCTCCGTCGCTCTGTGAAGCCGGTCATTCTGGCGGTCAACAAGGCGGACAGTATCGGCGCCATGCCGCCGGAAGCCTATGAATTCTATAATCTCGGCATGGGGGAGATCTATCCTGTTTCCTCCATCCATGGACTTGGCACCGGGGATCTGCTGGATGCCATCTATAACCACTTCCCGAAGGAAGAGGAAAATGAGGATGAGTCGGATTGCGTAAAGGTGGCCATCATCGGCAAGCCAAACGCGGGGAAATCCTCGCTCACCAACCGGCTGCTCGGTGAGGAGCGCGTCATTGTCAGCGATATTCCCGGCACGACACGGGATGCCATCGATACATTCCTGACACACAACGACAAAAAGTACATGTTCATCGATACCGCCGGCATCCGCCGCAAGAGCAAAATCGACGAAGGCATCGAGCATTACAGCACGATCCGTTCCTGGGCAGCCGTTGAGCGGGCGGATGTCTGCGTCATCATGATCGATGCGAAGGACGGTGTCACCGAACAGGACACCAAGATCGCCGGATATGCCCATGAACAGGGCAAGGCCTCCGTCATCGTCGTCAATAAATGGGACATCATGGAGAAAGAGACAGGCACGCTGGAGAAGTACCGGAAGGAAGTGCTGGAAAAGCTCGAGTTCATGAGCTATGCGCCGGTCCTTTTCATTTCCGCGAAGACGGGTCAGCGTCTCGAACGGTTGTATGAACTGATTGATTATGTCAATGAGCAGGCATCCTTCCGAATTCAAACAGGCGTTCTCAACGACGTGTTGAACGAGGCCATCGCCATGGTGCAACCCCCTTCCGACAAGGGTAAGCGCCTCCGCATCTATTACATGACCCAGACCGATGTCCGGCCGCCGAGTTTCGTCCTGTTCGTCAACAGCGCCGATTTGATGCACTATTCCTATGAACGGTACATCAAGAATGCATTGCGCAAGAATTTCGGATTCGAGGGCACGCCTCTCCGGTTTACGATCCGCGAAAAAGGAGGGGACTGAGCATGCCTCCTTACCTCGGGCTGATTGCCGCCATTCTTCTTGGCTATCTGCTTGGCAGCATCAATTCCTCGATCATTGTCGGCAAGCTTCTCCACGGCAAGGATGTCCGTGACATGGGCAGCGGCAATGCGGGGGCCACCAATACACTCCGTACGCTGGGCAAGAAGGCTGCGGCCCTTGTTCTTGTCGGCGATGTTCTGAAGGGGTTGCTCGCCTGTCTGGCTGGCCGCATCATCGGGCAGGCTTTGGGTGGAACGGGCGAAGACGCCGCCATCACCGGCATGTGTCTTGCCGGGTTTGGCGCTGTTCTGGGTCACAACTGGCCGCTGTATTTCGGTTTTCGGGGTGGCAAGGGTGTTCTGACCAGCGCCGCGGTGCTTTTCTTCATCGCACCGATGCCGGCCCTCTGTTGTCTTTGCATCTTTGTGGCGGCTCTTTCCGTATGGAAGTATGTTTCCCTTGGCTCGATTCTTGCGGCAATCACCTTTCCGATTTTTGCGTATTTCCTGTTCCAGCCCCTTCAAATCGTTGGGGCCGGCACGGTTATGGCCATTCTGATCGTAGCCAGACACCACGCGAACATCCGCCGGCTGCTGACGAAAACGGAAACGAAAATCACGGACAAAAAATCCGATCACAAGGATATGACAGAGGCGGATCATTCCTGATCCCATCCGTCAGTCATCAAGGAGTAAGTGACGCATGGCAAAAATTGCAATCATTGGCGCGGGCAGCTGGGGGACCTGTCTGTCCGTTCTTTTGTCCGGAAACGGGCATGATGTGACAGTCTGGTCCCGATTTCCCAAAAATGTCGGGATGCTCGCAAGCCGGCATGAAAACACGGACAAGCTTCCAGGTGTGAAAGTGCCGGAAAGCGTACGTTTTTCTGGAGATCTGAAGGAAGCCGTCCATGGCGCGGACCAGGTCTTGTTTGTCGTTCCGTCCCAAACCATCCGGCAGAATGCCCGTGCGGTTTCCCCGCTGATCTCCCCGGACGCCATCTGCGTCTGCTGTTCAAAGGGACTGGAAGAGTCCACCGGTCTGCGGCTTTCTTCCGTCATCGCGTCGGAAATCCCCGGGAACCGCGTGGTCGGGCTGTATGGCCCAAGTCATGCGGAGGAAGTCGCCATCGGGGTCCCCACCACCGTCGTGTCCGCTTCTGCGGACAAGGAGGCTGCGGAGGCTGTCCAGGATGTGTTCATGGGTCCGACTTTCCGTGTATATACGAGTTCCGATCTGATCGGCGCGGAAATCGGCTCCGCCCTCAAGAATGTCATCGCCCTGTGTGCGGGCATTTGCGACGGGCTCGGGTTCGGCGACAACTCGAAGGCAGCCCTCATGACGCGCGGCATCACGGAGATTGCCCGTCTGGGAACGGCCCTGGGCGGAAATGCGAAAACCTTTTCAGGCCTGACCGGCATCGGTGACCTCATCGTGACCTGTACCAGCAAGCACAGCCGCAACTGGAATGCCGGCTATCTCATCGGACAGGGCGCCAGCCTTCAGGAAGCTACGGACAAGGTCCGGATGGTGGTTGAGGGCGTCTCCGCGGCTCGAGCCGCAAAAACGCTGTCAGAGCAGACCGGTGTCAGCATGCCGATTGCGGACGAAGCCTACCGGATTCTCTTTGAAGGCAAGAATGCGATGGAAGCGGTGCGGGACCTCATGACACGCAGCCGGAAACATGAAACCGAGGAACCGGGCTGGTGACAATGGAAGCATCAACCCTTCCTTTTTTGTGCGGCCTTGGCAATATCCCATGAACACCAGGTGAAACGCGGCAGGCATGCAGCGCTGCGGGAGTATGGATGAAGGCGGACTTTATCAATCCTGTTCTGGTATCGAGCACCAAGATCCTTGGGATCCTGCTCTCTCAGGAAGTTCGCCTTGGCAAACCCGAGATTGTCAGACAACATGTCCTTCTGGATGCAGTGGCCATCCTTTTTTGGATGACAGGCGATTTTCAGGGACGTTTTCTTTTTTCCATGCCGCGCGCATCCGCACGAAACATCATCACCAGCCTGACAAGCGAGGAAACGGACCAACTGGATGAACTCGGCAAGAGCGCACTCGGAGAAATGGCATCGATGATTCTCGGCCGATGCGGCATTCTGTTTTCGGAACGGGGCATCGACATCCGGATCGGATATCCCACCATCGTGGAGGGGGCCAATATCCACTGTACGCCTCTGGGCGGTGAGACGGAGGGACGGATTCTTCTGATCCCGCTTCTGCTGGAGGATGGCGATATGGTGGACGTACGCATCGAGGAAGGCACCCGGTTCGGCCGGTTCTAGCCGAATGTGCCGCGCTTGTCCATTGTACGTGGCGGTATGCATGATATGCAGGTTCAACCGGATCCCAACGCTTGGAACGATAAAGGCGGACCATCAGGTCCGCCTTTTCATCGTTCCGGGAGAATGGCCGGCGCTTTCTTGATTCTCAGACAGTCACATTCTTGCCAACGATCAACGGCCATTCACGGTCGCCCTGCAACTGCTTGCCGGCTGTGACGGTGACGTCCTTGTCGAGGATGGCGTTCTTGAGGGAAACCCCTTCGCAGACCACGGAGCCCTGCATGACGATGCTGTCCCGCACCACGGCGCCCTTCATGATTTTCACGCCGCGGAAGATGACGCTGTTCTCCACAGTCCCCTCGATGATACAGCCATCCGCGACGATGCTGTTGCGGACATCCGCTTCCTCATTGTATTTCGCCGGGGTTTCGTCCTTCACCTTCGTAAAGATGCGGCGGCGGTTCATCAGCAGATCCAGACGGATCTTCGGGTTCAGGAGTTCCATATTGGCCCGGTAGAAAAGCTGGATGGTGCTCATCGGACGCCAGTAGCCGTCAAAACGATAGGCCTGGAAATGCATCTTGTCCACGTTGCGGATCAACAGGTCGTTTACAAACTCATACCGCCCATGCGCCGCACAGTCCTGCAGCAGCTCGATCAGGAGCTGACGTCTCAGGACATAGACACCCATGGAACAGAGGGCTCCCTTCGGGATCAGCGGCTTTTCCTGCAGATCGGTGATCCGACCGTTCGCATCGGTTCCGACCATGCCAAGGAGCTTCTGCTCCGGCGTCGAGAAATCCGACAGGTCGTGCACGGCAATGGTGATGTCCGCGCCGGAAGCGATGTGGGCTTCCAGCATGGGAAGATAGTCCATGTTGTAGATGGCATATCCCTGGGTGATGACGACGAACTCCTCATCGCTGCGCTGAAGAAACGTGATGTTGTTGTACATGGAGTCTGCCGTACCTTTGTACCAGCCGGTTCCGATTTCAGAAAGATAGGGGGGGAAGATGAAGAGGCCATCGTTTTTACGATCCAGATCCCACTCTTTTCCCGAACCCAGATGATCGACCAGTGAACGGAAATTATACTGCGTGATGACACCGACGTTGGTGATGCCGGAATTGACCAGGTTAGAGAGCACGAAATCAATGGCGCGGTATTTGCCGCCAAAAGGTACGGCTGCGATGGAGCGTTCGAGGGAAAGTTCCTTCAGCCGGTTGTTCTTGCCGCCGGTCAGGATGATGCCCATGGCTCTTTTCATTCGTTTGCGCCCCCCTTCATGACAAAGCCGCCGGAAGGAATTTCATTCCCGCTGAAATCGGCGGGTATCAGTCCGTTGTCGATCACCACATTCTGCCCGATGAGGGTGCCGTTCGGCACAATGGTGTTCGAGCCGATGACGGAGATGCGGGTTTCATATACCTTCGGGTTGTACTGGTTCGGGGCGAATTCGCCGATGCCGATTTGGACGTTGTTGCCCACAATGGAATTCTCGCCGATGATGGCGCAATGGATTTGTGTTCCTTCACCGATGATGGTATCCGACATCACAATGGAATCTTCCACAAAAGCACCTTCAAGAATGCGGGCTCCCGGGAAGATGACCGAATTGCGCACGGTTCCGTGAATCATGCAGCCTTCGGCGATGACCGCCTTCGTGACCTTTGCCTTTGCACCGATGTAATGGGCCGGATAAACCGGATTCGGCGTATAGATCTTCCAATTCTGGTCGAAAAGGTTGAAGTCCGGAATCCGTTCCGTCAGGTTCATGGTGGACTCCCAGTAGGCCTGCAGGGTTCCGACATCCTTCCAATACCCCTCGAACCGGTAGGCGACCATGTTCCTGCCGTCGGCAAGCATGTTCGGCAGGATGTTCTTGCCGAAGTCATGCTCGGTGTTGGCGGCACAGTGGTCGGCAAGGAGATATTCACGCAAAACGGACCAATTGAAGATGTAGATGCCCATGGAGGCAAGGGTGCTTTTCGGATGCACCGGTTTTTCATCGAACTCGACGATCCTGTCTTCCGCATCACAGTTCAGGATGCCGTACCGGCTGGCTTCCTCCATCGGAACGTTGATGACGGAAATGGTGGCATCCGCCTTCTGGGAAGTGTGTCGGGCCAGCATGTGCGCATAGTCCATCTTGTAGATATGGTCGCCGGAGAGGATGATGACATAGTCAGGATCCATGCCGTCCACATAGTGGACATTCTGGAAGACGGCATCTGCGGTGCCGGTGTACCATTCACCCGATTCGCCGCTTGTATAGGGAGCGAGAATGCTGATTCCGCCGTTCATCCTGTCCAGATCCCAGGGTTTTCCGATGCCGATGTGGGAGTTGAGCTTGAGCGGCTGGTATTGGGTCAGAACCCCGACGGTGTCGATGCCCGAGTTGATGCAGTTGCTGAGGGTGAAATCGATGATACGGTATTTTCCTCCGTAGAGGACCGCCGGTTTTGCGATGTTCTGCGTCAGGACGCCCAAGCGGCTGCCTTGACCTCCCGCCAACAGAAGCGCAACGATTTCTTTACGTGGCATGGTGCATTCCTCCATCTCTTGCGTGGATTGGGCACGAACTGTTTCATGAATTGATTATCCCATATTCATCATCCCCGAATCAAACAGGAATGTAAAGTGCGAATCCGTCGGATTTGGCACCAACGCACGGTTTTTCACGAATCCCTGCGGCCTGTTGCAGCATGGACGACGGCGATGGATGGGGCGTGTCAACTTGTCAACCGCGTGATTCACCTGCGGCAACAGGGTATGATATAATAGTGACGGCTGATTTTCATGCCAAACACCGAACAGGTGCGGATTTACGACAACAGGAGGAGCGGAATGGATTTCGACAGGCTCATGCAGGAGGCCACCGCCGCCAGGGAACACGCTTATGCGCCCTATTCGCACTTCCGTGTCGGTGCAGCGGTTCTGGCAGACAACGGCAGGATCTACAGCGGCTGCAATGTCGAAAACGCCTCCTACGGCGCGACGCTCTGCGCGGAACGCAATGCCATCGCCAAAGCAGTCTCGGAAGGTGCTGCACGGGTTCTCGCCCTGGCCGTCATCGGGGACAGCCAGGGGGAAACAACACCCTGCGGCATCTGTCGACAGGTCATTGCCGAATTTGCGGATATGGACACGCCGGTCCTTTGCGGCGACGGGAATGGAAAGTTCAACAGCCATACGCTGCGGGAATTGCTGCCGTTCGCATTCACACCGGCCGATCTCGCGGGAAGCACGGATGGTTCCGGTCGGAAATGAACCGCGATGACCCGTGCATGTCAAGTGGGACTGCCCGCACCATCCAGTACCAGCCAGTCGGGATCAACCGCAAGAATGCGTGCCTGCCAGCCGGAATGAAAAGAAACAACCCGTACCGGACGGAATTATCCGGAGAAAGAGGCATCATGTCCTTCAAGTCAGGTTTTGTCACCATCGTCGGTCGCCCGAATACCGGAAAATCCACCCTGTTGAACCTACTGACAGGCGAAAAGATCGCCATTATGTCGGACAAGCCGCAGACCACCCGGCACGCCATCCGGACCATTGTCGGAACGGAGGATTACCAGGCCGTCTTCATCGATACCCCAGGCATGCACAAGCCGCGCAACAAGCTCGGCGAGTACATGATGAGCACGGCTGTCAATGCCCTGAAGGATGTGGACGCGGTGCTGTGGCTCGTCGAGGCGACGGATCCGAAACCCGGACCGGGCGACCTGCATATCCTGGAATTGCTTGCGCAGGCGGGAAGGCCGGTTGTGCTGATCCTCAACAAAATCGACCGGGTGGAACGGGAAGCACTGCTGCCCGTCATTGAAACATACAGCAAGCTTCATGATTTCCGTGCCATCATTCCGGTCAGCGCGCTCCGGGCGGAAACAAAGGACATCGTCATGGCGGAAGTGGAAAAACTGCTCCCGGAAGGGGAACGTTATTTCCCGGCCGATACACTGACCGATCAGCCGGAGCGCGTGATTGTCCAGGAAATGATCCGGGAAAAGGTGCTGCGGCTCCTGTCGGACGAGGTGCCGCACGGCACGGGCATCGAGGTGTTCCGGTACAAGGTCAATCCGATGAACAAGGTGCTGGAAATCGATGCGAACATCTATTGCGAAAAGGAATCGCACAAGGGCATTCTCATCGGCAAGGGCGGATCCATGCTCAAGCGGATCGGCTCGATGGCGCGCTCCGACATCGAGAAGCTGACAGAGAAGAAAGTGTTCCTCCGTCTCTGGGTGAAAGTCCGGAACGACTGGCGGGACAACGACTTCATGCTCAATGAACTCGGGTACAAGTAATGCTGGTCAAGACGAAGGCCCTTGTACTGCGCGGAATGCCGCTTGGTGATCAGGATCGGCTGCTGACCCTGTTGTCCGCAGATCTGGGCGTGATTGCCGTTACGGCACGGGGCGTCACGCGCGGGGCAAACCGTTTGGCGGCCATTGCCCAGCCGCTCATGTACGGCGAATATGTCCTTTTTCAAGGGGCATCGCGATACAGCCTGAACGAGGGAGAGGTGGTCACTTCCTTCTTCGATCTGGCATTGGAACCCGAACGGTATGAAAGGGCCGTACGCCTGCTTGCGATGTCCGCCGATGCGGGCATGGCGCCCGAAGCGGCGGGTGAGGTACTTGAACTGACCCTGCACGCGCTGCACAAACTGATGCCGAACGGAAAAAATCCCATGGCGCCGGATCTGGTGGAAGCGATCTTCCTGCTGAAGATTCTGCAGTTGTCCGGACTCACGCCGCATCTGACCGGCTGTTCGGTCTGCGGAACCAGTGGAATTGACCGGATCCGGTTCAGTTACCGGCATGGCGGATTTCTCTGTGAAACCTGTGAACCCATGGAACCAAGCGCCATCCCGGTCGGCGCAGGTGTTGCAAAGGCCATGCTCTATACCCTGTGCGCACCGCCATCCTCCTTGTTTCGATTTGACTTGTCCGTTGATCTGATCGGCGAATTTCTGTCCCTTGTGGACCGATACGCCGGCGAACGTTGGGAAAATCGTCCACAACCCAAAAATTCTTTGTACAGGGGAGGATGACATGAGGCATTTGTTCAGCTCCGGTGAAATCCTGAACAAGCAGAATGAGAAACAGCTTGCCGAAGGTTTGTTTGTCGGGGATACGCTTGAATACGCCCAGGTATCTGCAGAAACACCTTTCATTTGTCATGGGGAGATCGATGGCCGGAAGCTTTCGGTGGAGTTCCATCTGGATGAGGACAGCTTCCAGCAGGTCCAGTTTCGGCACATGCTTGGAATCCTGATGCAGAGCGATCTCTTCGAAGGGACATGGACCGGGTATGTCCTGCGTGACGGGGAGCTTTGAGCCATACATGGCGATTTTCCGGTTCGGGCCTGTTGCGTGCATGCGAAGGCTGCAGGCCGGCCACATCCTGAAACCGGATCTACGGGTGAACTGCGGTGGATGAACAGAAGCTGCGCCAGCTGTTGAAGCAGGGGGAAGGACCGAAACTGGATTACAAGGTGGCCCTGCACCTGTCGACGGAGAGCGAGAAAAAAGAACTGGTCAAGGATGTGATCGCCATCGCGAATACACGGGGCGGACGCGGGCACATCCTTTTTGGTGTGGAGGATCGAACGAGGCGTCTGGTTGGCATGGATCCCGGTGAATTCCATGAGGAACAGATCCAGCAGATCATCTACAACCGAAGTGATCCTCCCGTGCCTGTCCAGGTGGAAATCGATCAGCTTGATGGCGTCCATCTGCTGACCATCACCATCTTTCGAAGCCAGCACAGGCCGCACCAGATGCTGCAGACCGGAGCCTTCTACATCCGACGAGGATCCACGACCGATGTGGCGAGGCGGGATGAACTGGCAGGCATGATGCAGGAGAACGGTGTCTTCAGTTTCGAGACGATTCCCGTACCTGGCGGGAATTTGGAGGATTTGTTGCCGGAGCGTCTGGCCGCTTATGTCGGATTGCCGGATTTGTCCGGTGCGTATCCGCCTGTGACGCTGCTCGAAGCGCTCGGCTTCATGGTGGATCTGGGAAACGGGCGCATGGTTCCCACCTTCGGGGCCATGCTGCTGTTCGGTCGTCATCCCGAGGTTTTCTTTCCACAGCACCAGATCCGCATGACCTGCGGGGAGTGGGTCGAAACCGTCCATGGCTGCATTCCGGTCATGCTGGATACGGCCATGAAGGTTGCGGGAACGATGATACGGGATCCGGCCTGGCCGATGGAAGCCCTGGAGGAAGTTCTGGCAAACGCGCTGGTTCACCGCGATTATCTCGAGATGGGTCGTGGAATTGAAGTGGACATTACGGCGAAATCCATCGAAGTTGTCAATCCCGGCGCCTTGAAGGATGGAAACAGCATGGTCCGCTACCGCAACGACCAGCATCCTGTCAGGCGGAATCCCTGGCTGTACCAGCGGCTTCTCGGCGTCGATGCCATGCATCGGTTCCACCGGACCCGCATGGGAACCCGGCGCATCATGCAGGAGCTTGCACAATACGGACCGGTGCGGTTCGTGAACCTTGGGGAGCAGAATCTCTTCAAGGTCCTGATGCCGGGACCGGAGCGATGAGTCCACGGGCGGGGTTGCGGACCAGCCGGACAGGGAATGCATGATCAGGAACGGATTTGCAAGCAGGTTCAGGATTCGCTGGGTCATTGGCCGGTATCTGGAAAGCGAGGGGTGGAAGTGAGTGCTGGATTCTGTTCGGTTCTGAAACCCTGGGATGTTGTCCGGATCATGATCCGGGATTCGGGGCAATGGATCACGGATGTCGTTTACCGGCTCCGCCCGGAGACGGGCGAAATCGATGTCGGTCTTGAACCGTTGCAGGCTGTGACCACCCCTCTCCCGGGGGATGACATCAAGATCAAATATGTTTCGGCATCCAGTGAGATTCTCCTATCCGGAAAAGCCGTCACCGGGGTGACGAATTTTCCGCCTTCCATGAGCGTGTCCGTACAGGAAGAACATGCCTTTCCCTATGCGCGAGAAGCGAAACGCTTCGATGTCAACCTTTCCGCCATTGTAAAGGCGGATTCCTCGCATGAAAACGGGACGTTCGCCAGCATCAACAACATCAGCGCTTCCGGCATGTCCTTCTGCACCAATCTGGACATCAGCGAACTGCTTGGTTTGAGGCTGACCAATCCGGACCTCCTTCGAATCTATACGGAAGTTTTCATCCGTCCCGACAAAATTCTCTCCCTGGAGGGAAACCTGGTAAGGGACAGGATTACGGAGCAGGGGTATGATTATGGCATGCGTTTCATGCCCGGAGCGAACAAGCGGCTTCAAATGTATCTTTTCACATTGGAGGACGAGGAAGAAAAACTGAAGTCGAAACACCAGGGCTTCCAGGGAACCTGAAAGCAAATTTGGTCTGTGGAGGGCGCATGTATTTGGAACAAAAGGCGGTCAAGGAGATTGAAGACATTTTTGACAAGGCAGCCCAAGCTGGAAGGCGCATGCTTTATGAATTCGAGGTGTACGGCATTCTGGAAGCGCTGGGTCTTTCCGTCCCGCATTACGCGTATGTGCGGGATGTCCAGGAGGTTGATGAGGCGCTGTTGAAGCCCTTTCACGGCGGTGCGGTCGTGAAGGTGGTTTCGCCCGATCTGGCCCACAAGTCGAAATATGGCGGCGTGAAACGCATATCCAGCCTTGATCCGCTTTTTGTGCGGTTTGTCCTCCACAATATGAAGGAGGAGGTGCTTTCCCATTTCCCCCGGGAAAAGCGGCCGGCCATCGATGGCTTCCTGATTGCCGAAACCATCCCGTTCACCCTGGCGCTCGGCAATGAAATCCTGATCGGCGTCAAGGAGGATCCGGGGTTCGGCCCCATTCTCACCTTGTCGAAAGGCGGAGATGACGCCGAATTCTTCGCACAGTATTATGATCCGGCAAACCTGCTCGTGGCACCGATTTCCAGGGACGAGGCACTGGCACTCGTCCGAGGCACGAAGATCCGCCACAAATATGAACAATTCGGGCTGATGGATGCCTGTGTGAAAATAGCTGAAGCGGTACATGCGGTGGGGTTGCTTGCCAGTCATTTCGCCTTCACCTCTGGGGATGCGCCGCGTTATCATATCCGATCCATGGATGTGAATCCCTTTGTGTTCTCCGATACGGGGCGCTTTGTGGCTGTGGATGGTTTCATCGATTTCGCCCTTGCGGAGGAACGAAAAATCAGTCCTTCCTTTCCGGGGCAGGCAGGAATTTCCGGATTCTTTTCGCCGAAGGGGATTGTGGTCGCAGGGGTTTCAAGTGATCCGGAACGGTACAGTCTGGCCCGTAACATCGTGCAGCTGCTGCTGGACATCGGACGGGACGACGTGTCCTGTGTGAATCCCAAAGGCGGGGAAACAATGCTGGCCGGGAAACGCATGACGCTTCACCCAACCATGGATTCCGTGCAGGACCCCTATGACCTGGTCGTTTACGCGGCACCGGCCAAGAACACCTTTGCCTTTCTCGAAACGGTCCCGGACGGAAAGGCCGTCATCCTGATCTCCGGCATTCCTTCCGAAATGGGTTATGCTGAATTCACGGCTGCGCTTCAGCCGCATCGCGCGCGGGGGCTCCGGTTCGTGGGTCCGAACTGCATGGGGGTCTTTCTGGCGCCGGATGACGAGCGGAAAGGCGTCAACACGCTTTTCATCGGAGAAGAGCGTCTGAGCCTGAAATACGGACCTTTCAGCAACACCGCCCTCTTCACGCAGAGCGGAGCGATGGGCATCACCTCCATCGAACGCACCCAGAACCTGCCCATCTTCAAGACCATTGTCAGTTTCGGCAACAAGGCCGATGTCGATATTCCGGATCTCATGAACCATTTTGCCGGAGATCCGTCCGTCCGGCAGATGGCCATGTACATCGAAGGCCTCAACGATCAGGAGGGACGTCGCATGTTCGATGCGGCCCGTCGTATCGACAAGCCGCTGATCGTCTACAAGGCGGGACGCACGGAAGCGGGCGCGAAGGCGGCCGCCTCCCATACGGCATCCCTGTCGGGCAGTTATGATGTGTTCAGTGCCGCCTGTGAACAGGCCGGCATCATTCTGGTTGACGAGCTGACGGACTTCTACAACGACATGAAGGTGTTTGCCACGCAGGCGGATTTCGTCCCGAAGGGCAACCGAGTCGGCGGAGTCGTCAATGCCGGCCTCGATGCCACAATGGGGGCGGACACGCTTGAATTCCTGCAACAGGCGCAGGTCGCCGAAGAAACCCGGGCGAGGATCTCCGCCATCAACACGCATGGTCTTGTCGATATCGGCACCTCCTTCCTGGATGTGACCCCGATGACGGACGACCGCATGTTCGCCGACTTCGTGGACGCGATCCTTTCGGATCCCGGTGTGGATTGCGCCTTTATCGCATTGGTGCCGCACATCGAGAATCTCAAGACGACGGATGAGGTCTGCCGTCAGCCGGATGCGGTCGCATCCCTGCTTGTGGAGACTGTCAGGCGGCATGGAAAGCCGGTGGTGGTGTCCATCAACTCGGGCAATCATTATCAGGAGCTGGTCCGGTATCTGGAGGAATGCGGTCTTCCCGTATATTCGGACATCCGTTCCGCCATCAAGGCTCTGGACGTTTTCACCGCCTGGCATGTTTCGCGGACACGCTGCGAGCTGTGAGAGACGGGGTATGGATGATTTTCCTGTCCTGAAAAGGGCAGGTCATGGCTGAACGGGAAAGATGCCAGCACCGGAAGCTCGGCACAAAGACGCCGCGGGCCTATTGCGGCCCGCGGCCGGCTGTGGTAGAATGCTGAAAACAAGTCATACGGCAAACGTGATGACGGGGAAAAGTAGTCGGAAGCAAGCCTCGCAGGGAGAAGCGGTCATGGACTGGAAGCCGCTTTGTGGAAGAACCCGGTGAAGTTCACCCCGGAGCGGTCCGGCAGAACACGGCGCAATCCGCCGCAGGTAGGTCGGAACGGAGCTTCCACCGTGAAAGGGAAGAGGGTATCGATCGGCATCCGTCTGATCCGTATCCGCAGAGTGCCCCGTTTGAAACGGGGAAATTGGGTGGTACCGCGAACCTTTCGTCCCTTTGCAGGGATTGGAAGGTTTTTTTGCGTACGGGAAAGGGGGACGGAACATGGTTGTCATTCTGAAACAAGGAATTTCGAAGGAAAAGGTGGAGGAAGTCTGCGCCTGGCTGGAGAGCCAGTCCGTCAAGGCAAATCCCATTTACGGACAGGACACCGTCATCATCGGTCTGGTGGGGGACACCTCCTCGCTGGATGTGAGCATGGTCGAAATGAACGAGTGCGTCGAGCGCGTCATGAAGGTGCAGGAACCCTACAAGAAGGCAAACCGGAAATTCCATCCGGACGATTCCCTGATCGGGGTTGGCGGGTGGCAGTTCGGCGGGAAGCGCATTCTTGTCATCGCAGGCCCCTGCTCCGTCGAATCGGAGGAACAGATTGTGACGCTGGCCGAGCAGGTCAAGGCAAGCGGCGCAACCGCTCTTCGGGGCGGGGCGTACAAGCCGCGTACCTCGCCCTATGCGTTCCAGGGACTACGCGCGGAAGGGCTCATGTATCTGAAGAAGGCACGGGACCGGACCGGGCTGCCCGTTGTTTCGGAAATCACAAACCTCATGCATCTGGATCTTTTCAACGAGTATGTGGACGTCATTCAGGTAGGCGCGCGAAACATGCAGAATTTCGAGCTTCTGAAGGAACTGGGCAGGACAAGCAAGACCATCCTCCTGAAACGCGGTTTTGCCAATACGCTCGAAGAATTGCTGATGGCTTCCGAATACATCATGAGCGGCGGGAATGAGAAGGTCATTCTTTGCGAACGCGGCATCCGTACCTTCGAGACCTCCACCCGGAACACACTCGACGTTTCCGCCGTTCCCATGCTCAAACGGTTGTCACATCTGCCTGTCGTCGTGGATCCGAGCCATGCCTGCGGCATGGCCTGGATGGTGGAATCCCTGTCGAAGGCAGCGGTGGCGGTTGGTTGCGACGGGCTTGAGATTGAAGTCCACAACGATCCGAAGCATGCGCTTTCAGACGGTCAGCAGTCCCTTACCCCGGAAGCGTTCGATGCGCTGATGAAGAAGCTCGGGCCGGTGGCTGTTGCGGTGGATCGGGAAATCTGAACGGCACGGGCAATCGATTCGCCGGACATCAACGGAAAGGCCGCCCGGATGGAGCGCCCGGAAAGAACGCAAGGGAGGAACGCATGCAGGATTTGACCGTTGCCATGGAGCAATACCTGTCTGACATGAGAAAGGCGCTTGTTGCGCAGGCCGGGGACTCCTGGCGTGATGCCGGAGCGTCTCCGACGGTTCCCGGTCTGCTCGTTGAACCGGAATATATCCGTCCCGGTCTTCAACCGCACCTTTCCAACGCCATCCGACGCATGAACGACGTGATCCGGGAGCAGGCCTTCACGGAATGGTGGCAGGCAGACACAACATGGGCGCTCGGTCGAAAGATCCAATCGGCCAGGAAGGAGGTGCCGTCCATCCGCTCGGTTGCCTTTCTTGGAAAGCTGGGCTCCCATTCCCACCGGAGTGCCGCCATCCAGTATCCGGAAGCGGAAATGCGGCCAGTCAGCGCTTTTTCGGAAGCGGTGGCCATGGTGAACGACGGTCGGGCGGATGCAGCGGTGCTTCCCATTGACAATTCCACGGCAGGCACCATTTCGGATGTGTACGATCTGCTGCTGCAGCATGATCTGCACATCGTGAAGGCCGCTTCGCTGGCCATTCGAAACGTGTTGCTCGCCGTGCCGGGAACCACGTTTGACGAGGTGCGTGAAGTAAGAACCCATCCGCAGCCCATTTCGCAATGCGCAGCAAGCATTGCACGACATGGCTGGAAAGCGGTGGCCATGGAAAGTACGGCACTCGCCGCCGAAGCGGTTGCCAGGCTGGGAGACAGGACGGTGGCCGCCATTGGTGCACGGGAGGCTGCCGCACTGTATGGACTTGAGGTGCTGGCGGATGACATCGATGACACGGCTGTGAACCAAACCCGCTTTGTAACGGTCATGCGCGGATTGCTGGTGCCTGCAGGCGCGACGCGTGTGAGTCTGGTCTTCACGCTGCCGCATGAAAGCGGGGCATTGGCGGGTGTCCTTTCAAGACTGGCGGATTTTGGGCTGAATGTGTCGAAAATCCAGTCAAGACCCATTCCGCATCGCGCGTGGGAATACAGCTTTCATCTGGACTTCGAGAGCCGGATCGAGAACCCGAATGCCTTCAAGGCGCTCTACATGCTGGAACACGAACTGCCCTTCATGAAGCTGCTCGGCTGGTATGCGGACGCCGGAGCGGTGTAGCCTGATAAAAAGGGAGGTCCCGCCCATGATGGCGAAACCTCCCTTTTATGGTGCCGGAAAACGGATTATTCTCCGGTTCCGCTGGATTCCTGCGGTTTTTCCTTGATTTTGTCAAGCAACAGGATGACGACATAAAAGATGATCAGGACGGAAAAGACGCCTAACAGTCCAAGACCGGACACACGCAATCCTTCAAGCAGACGTTGTTCCAGAGTAAACATAAAATGCCTGTTCCCTTCCGCATACACACGGTGTACAGCGATACTACGTCCATCGTTCCTATTTGATCAGGGAGCTTCCAATCAAGACAAGAATCATGCTGCCCGCCACAACGGAGCCGAGCTGGCCGGAAACATTCGCGGCAACGGATTGCATGAGGATGAAATTCGTCGGGTCTTCGTCCCTGGCCATCCGCTGGATGACCCGTGAGGACATGGGGAAGGCGGAGATTCCGGCAGCGCCGATCATCGGGTTCATCTTCTGTTTCATGAAGAGATTCATGAATTTGGCAAAGAGGACGCCGCCTGCCGTGTCAAATACGAAAGCAACAAGGCCCAAAGCCATGATCATGAGGGTTTCCTTGCGAAGGAAGCCGCTGGCGGTCATTGTCGTGCCGATTGTGATCCCGAGCAGGAGCGTGACCAGGTTGGCCAGTTCGGTCTGGGCGGATTGGGAAAGACGTTCAAGGACACCGCATTCCCGCAGCAGGTTGCCGAACATGAGTGCGCCGACCAGCGCAACGCTTTCCTTTGCGACGATGCCGGACACGATGGTAACAAGAATCGGGAAGAGAATTTTTGCCGTCTTGGAAACCTTGCGCTGGTGGAAGTCCATCCGGATCAGACGTTCCTTCTTCGTGGTCAGCAGTTTGACAACCGGAGGCTGGATGATGGGAACCAGAGACATGTAGGAGTATGCGGCGACCGTGATGGCCGCGATCATGCTGGGTTCAAGCTTGAACGCATTTGCGACGAAGATGGAGGTCGGTCCGTCGGCTGCACCGATGACGCCGATGGCGCCTGCGGTCGGCAAATCAAAGCCGAGTAGGATCGCGAACATCATGGTGAAGAAAATGCCGAACTGGGCGGCTGCTCCGAAAAACAGCATCATGGGCGTCTGAAACAGGGGGGCAAAGTCGATCATGGCGCCAACGGCAATGAAGATGAGGACGGGAAACAATTCATTGGAAATGGTGTTCTCATATAGAAACTTGAAAATGCCGTCCGAATTTGTGAGCGTGTTCAGCGGGATGTTCGTGATGATGGCGCCGAAACCGATAGGAAGCAGCAGGGTCGGTTCATACTCCTTCGCGATGGCGAGCCAGATGAGGATGCCTCCGATCAGGAACATGATCAGCGTGCCGCCGAGCGAGGTGCCCAGTTGCGATGCGGTTCCCATGTCACCCGACAGGAGAGCCCGGAAGAGGTCCGATAACTGAGTCAGCATGGTGTTTCCTCCCTTTTATCCGAATGGTACCGTGTTGGGCAGGTTGCAGCTTCTGCAAGTCGTGGGGGTCCTTGCACGGGCTTCCCGTGGATACGCCGGATTCCGGAGAACGGAAGCCGGGCGTTTGGAAGG
The DNA here is from genome assembly GCA_942493335.1 of uncultured Clostridia bacterium. Lineage (GTDB taxonomy): Bacteria > Bacillota > Clostridia > DSM-8532 > DSM-8532 > JAEWSN01. The sequence goes on from OW818693.1 coordinate 240,796, forward strand.
GAAGTCACGCATTGCCTCACTTTGATGCCGGTATTCAGGTCGGCCATGACGAGAGAATCGAAACAGGCCCAATTATATCACCCGGAAGCCCTGGATACAATGCAAAACCGCATCCGGAAACCCTCCGGAGGTATACAGTCATATGCTTCTGTGCCATAATGAAATTCATGATGCAACGGGGGAACAGCAATAACATGGTCGGTCAATCCGACCGCAGGAAGGGACATGATGGCAGGCATACCCACGACGTTTGTCGCATTCGATCTGGAAACCACCGGTCTGTCGCCCAATGGCAGCCGGATCATTGAAATCGGTGCCGTGAAAGTGGAAAACGGTTGCCTTGGGGAAACCTGGCAACGTTTTGTGAACCCCGGCTGCCGGATTCCGGCCGGCATTACAGCCCTGACAGGGATTACGGACGAAATGGTCCGGGATGCGTTCCCAGTGGAAATGGTCTTGCCGGAATTTCTGGATTTTGTCGGGGATCTGCCGCTTGCGGCCCACAATATCCGCTTCGATATGAGTTTTGTCAATTATGACGCGAACCGGATGGGCATCAAGGTTCCCAATCCGCAGATCGATACGGTGCCGGTGTCCCGCAAATGCTTCCCCGCGCTGCCCAACCACAAGCTTGGGACCGTGGCCCGGCATCTGGATGTGCTGGGGGATGCGGAGCACCGGGGTCTGCAGGATGCGGCGGTTGTCGCACATATCCTTCTGCATGCCCTTGTGCATGAATACGGGTCGGGGAAGCACTGAAGGCAGGCGCGGAAACCTGGCCTGGCAGGAGCTGTTTTGCGCCCGGAAGTCCCGGAGGTGAAAGATGCTGATTCGAGAAATGCTAGAGGAAGAGGAAGAACGGATCCTGGATGCGAAAGCCGCGAAGAGCCGCCTTTCAATGGGGCGGGAGCATCAGGAAGCCCAATGTGCGCTCCGGACAGATTTCCAGCGCGACCGGGATCGCATTCTCTACGCGAAGGCGTTCCGCCGGCTCAAGCACAAGACGCAGGTCTTCATCTCGCCGGAAGGGGATCATTACCGGACGCGCCTGACCCATACCCTGGAGGTCTCACAGATTGCCCGAACCGTTGCCCGAAGCCTCCGCCTGAACGAGGACCTGACCGAGGCCATCGCACTCGGGCATGATCTTGGCCATACACCGTTCGGCCATGCGGGCGAACGGGTGCTGGACCGGATCTGCCCGCTGGGTTTCCGGCACAACGAGCAGAGTGTCCGGGTCATCGAGGTGCTCGAGAAGGACAGGACCGGTCTCAATCTCACCTGGGAAGTCCGCAACGGCATCCTTTGCCATACGGGACCGGAGAAGGCTGCGACACTTGAAGGCAGGATCGTCCGGTTTGCGGACCGCATCGCCTACATCAACCATGACATCGAGGATGCCATCCGCGGCGGTGTCATCCGGGAGGAAGACATCCCGGCCGACTGTGTGGCTGTTCTGGGAGATACGTCCTCCTCCCGCATCAATACGATGATTGTGAGCCTTGTCGAAGCGAGCGCCGGAGCCGGAGACATCCGGATGGCGCCTGAAATTCAGGAAAAATCCGATCGGCTCCGCGCCTTCATGTTCGAGCACGTATATGTCGGCTCTTCGGCCAAACTGGAGGAGGCAAAGGCGGAACGTCTTGTTTCCGTCATTTACGAAACGCTGTCGAACCAACCAGACAGGCTGCCTGAAGGAGATCGGGCCATGCTGGAACGGGATGGCCTGGACCGGGTGGTCTGCGATTATGTGGCTGGCATGACGGATCCTTTTGCCGTCCGTTTCTTCCGGGAACTGTACCTGCCGGAATCCTGGAACGTCTGACAAAAAAACAATCCATCCGAAAAGGAATCTGGCAGGACCCGTCGAATATGAGCAATGGGTGGATCCGAACAGACCGGCATGATACCGGAGAGTCGGCCCTCGCAGGAGCGTGCCTTTGCTTTATTCGGAAGATGTCATCGAGGAAGTCCGGATCCGGAACGATATTGTCAGTGTCGTATCCGGCTATGTGCATCTGGAACGTCAGGGCAGGCGCATGGTTGGCCTGTGTCCCTTTCACGGCGAAAAGACGCCATCCTTCTCGGTGGATGCGACCAAGCAGGTCTTTTACTGTTTCGGCTGCCAAAAAGGCGGAAACGTTTTTCATTTCGTCATGGGCATCGAGAATCTCGAATTTCCCGACGCACTCCGGCAGTTGGCGGATCGGGCGGGCATTTCGCTGCCCGAACCGGAGGACAACGGGGAACGGGAGCGGTCGATCCTGAAGAAGGAAATCTCCGCATTGAACCGGGAAGCGGCCCGCTTTTTCTTTTCGAACCTGGCCGGTCCCGGCGGACATGCCGCGCAGCAGTATCTGGCACGACGCGGTCTGCAGGAAAAGACACTCCGTATGTTCGGACTCGGCTATGCACCGGATTCCTGGGATGCGCTTTGCCGGCACCTGCAGGGAAAAGGCGCTTCTGCGGCGCTGCTGGAAACGGCAGGTCTTGCCTCTTCCGGAAACCACGGTCCCATCGACAAGTTCCGGAACCGCATCATGTTTCCGATTTTCGACATTCGGGGAAACATTGTCGGCTTTGGCGGACGTGTCATGGACGCATCCCAGCCGAAATACATGAATTCACCGGATACGCCGCTCTACAACAAGAGCCGGGAGCTGTATGCCATGAATTTCGCCCGGTTGGCCCACAGCAAACGGATTGTGGTCGTGGAAGGATACATGGACGTCATTTCCCTGCACCAGGCGGGCATCGACACGGCGGTCGCCTCGCTCGGAACCGCCTTCACGCAGCAGCAGGCATGGATTCTCAAGAAATATGCGGAAGAAGTCATTCTTGCGTATGATTCGGATGCCGCCGGCCAGAATGCAACGATGCGGTGCATGGAGATTCTTGGAACCGCAGGATGCCAGGTCCGCATCCTGCAGATTCCCGAGGGGAAGGATCCGGATGAATTCATCCGAAACCATGGGCCGGAAAGATTTCAGAACCTGCTCGACAATTCCCTCTCCCTGCTGGATTTCCGGCTTCTCGTCCAGCGCCGGGTCCATCCCGGGCAGGACGTGGAGGACAGGGTCCATCTGCTCAATGGGATGGCGGATGTGCTTGCGGCCCACGAGAATGCCATCGAACGGGAAATGACGATGGCAAACATTTCAGGGGAATACAAAGTATCAATGGATGCGCTGAAAAGCGAAGTGGACAAACGGCTCCGAAAGCAGGGGCGGGACACGGCGCCTGTCCGCTCGTCGGCAAGTCCGCTCCGAATGCGGTCCGTGACGGAAGGTCCGGCCAGAAACCGGTACGATGAGTCGGAGTTGATTCTCCTGTGCCTGCTGGGAATGGAAAATCGGCTTTTCGACGAACTCTCGCTCCGGTTGCCGCTGGATCGTTTCCGTGGAACCGTTTCGCACGTGGTGGCTGAAAAACTCTATGAGCGTCTGTCGATCCGCCGGGAAGCCAGCATTGCGGAACTCGTCAACGATTTGCCGCCGGATGCGGCTTCGGCTGTCATCCATATGGCTGAAACCCGAGGAACCGTTGATGATGCGGACAAGGCCGTACAGGATCTGCTGCGGAGGCTCGAGCGCATTGCGCTGGAGGATGAGAAACAGTGGATTCTTGATAATATCCGTTCGGAAACGGATGGGGAGAAACGGAGGGTGCTTGGGGTGGATCTGAACCGTGTCATCGCACGGATGTCCGCGCTGCAAGTCTCGGGTGAATGATGGGGTCGAAGGGAATGACTGGTCGCTTGAAAGCTGAGCAGAATTGAAGACAGGCAGGATGAAAAAACGCGAATGAGGGAGAATATCAGAAAATCATCTTCGGTTCGACGGATGTCATGATAGAGAACACCATTATATGGGAAACTAGATACAAGCAGGGTATCGAGGAGAGGAAGACGAACATGGCAGAGACAACAAAGAAAAAAGCCCCGGCAACCAAAAAGGCAAAGGGAGAGGGGTCGGCGAAATCCGGTTCTGAAGGACAGACGGTTCCGGCGGAGATCGCCCAGGAATCGGTCGTGGCGGTTCGTTCGGTCGGTTCATCCGAAAAGGGCGGTTCCGCTGACGAACCGAAGGACGCAAAAGCGGTTCTTCAGGCCCTGACGGAAGAAGGCAAGGAAAAGGGTTCCCTCACCTATGGGGAGATTGAGGATGCGTTCGAACGTCTGGATGTGACACCGGATCAAATCGAGAAAATCTATGAGTCCCTTGAAAAACAAGGCATCGATGTGATCCCCGAGGCAACCGGGGATGAGTTCGAGGCGGTTCCCTTCATCGAACCGGACATCGAGCCTGAGGAAGAGGAAGTTGACATCAGCATCCCGGAAGGCATCACCATCGATGATCCGGTCCGGATGTACCTGAAGGAAATCGGCAAGGTTCCCCTGCTTTCGAGCGAGGACGAAATCCTTCTGGCACAGCGCATGGAAGAAGGAGACACGGAGGCGAAGAAGCGTCTGGCTGAAGCGAACCTCCGTCTGGTCGTCAGCATCGCGAAGCGCTATGTCGGGCGCGGCATGCTGTTTCTCGACCTCATCCAGGAAGGAAATCTGGGCCTCATCAAGGCCGTTGAAAAATTCAATTACCGCATGGGGTACAAATTCAGCACCTATGCCACATGGTGGATCCGTCAGGCCATCACACGGGCCATAGCCGATCAGGCCCGCACCATCCGAATTCCCGTCCACATGGTGGAAACCATCAACAAGCTGATTCGCGTGTCCCGCCAATTGCTGCAGGAACTGGGCCGTGATCCGCTGCCCGAGGAAATCGCGAAGGAAATGGGCATGACCGAGGAAAAAGTTCGGGAAATCATGAAGATCTCCCAGGAACCCGTTTCATTGGAAACGCCGATCGGCGAGGAAGAGGACAGCCACCTCGGCGACTTCATTCCCGACGACGATGCGCCTGCACCGGCTGAATCCGCTGCTTTCACCCTGTTGAAGGAACAGCTCATCGATGTTCTCGACACCCTCACGCCCAGGGAGGAAAAGGTTCTTCGTCTGCGGTTCGGTCTGGATGACGGACGGGCGCGCACCCTCGAGGAAGTCGGACGTGAATTCAACGTCACACGCGAACGCATTCGCCAGATTGAGGCGAAAGCATTGCGCAAGCTGCGCCATCCCAGCCGTTCCAAGAAATTGAAGGACTTTTTGGATTGATCTTCCGAGTGAGGTTCCAATCCTGTTTCCGAGCATGATGGAATCGGCAGCCAATATGGATCATAGGATGGGAATCCGGCATTTGATATAGAGGTCGACCGACATTCGAAAGCGATACCGATCAACTGCCGGATCCCAAAGAGCCGTTCTGCGTTTGCAGGCGGCTCTTTTTTACATTTTCAGGCACATCCTGGCAATTCGTCGCGGAATCTTGAAAATGGCATATGGACAAATGATTGGTGATTTTGTATAATTTCGTCACAAAGAATGGGTGACAGAATTCGGTTTTTCGAACGGAGGCGTTTGTGAAAATACCGCTTGTCCTGGCGCTTGATGATCATGCCTATGCAAACCGAATGGCCGACTGGATGCTGGTGCATCCCGAATGTGGCTTCCGACCGGTCATTCCGGATGAATCCATGCGCCCGGCCCGTGGACCGGGAGTGTGGGAAGACCGGATTTGCCTCGTTTCACCCTCTTGCATGGAAGAAGTGAAGCACGCTTGTCCCAATATGCATTGCCTGTGCCTGCAGGAGGACGCAATGCCGGAAACTGCTTCACAAAGCCGCTTTGACGGCATTTTCAAGTATCAGCCCCTGCCTGATCTGTTTCATGAGGTCAGGGCTGTTTCCACGGAGTGTGGATGGATTCGCGAGGGACAGATGCGGGAAGAGGAAATTGCCGTCACGCTGGTCCTTCATCTATCAGGCGCCACGCATCTGCATCCTGTCGCACCCGCTCTTTCCATGGTCCAGGCGTCCACCCGCAAGGTGCTGTATCTGAACATTGACCCGGCGGGTCATACCGAAACTTGGTTTCGGGCCACAGGCGGGCATGGTCTGTCCCGTCTTGCCTATCATGTCAGAAATATCCGGGAAGGGTGGGAGGAACGCTTTCTGAACTGCCTGTTCCTTGATGTGGCTTCCGGCGTTTATGCCGTGCGGGATCCGGACTTGCCGGAAGACGCGGCCGACATGGGCGCGGTTGAGTTGGCGGAGGTACGCCGTGCCGCATCAAGAAGCGGGTTTGGTTCCATCGTCCTGGATGCCGGGCTTGGGCTGGATCGCCGGAATCTTTCACTGATGTCGGTTGCGGACAGGATTTTCCTGGTGACCGGGAAGGATGCGCCTGGAATAGCCAGTGCCGCTGCAGCGAACAGGATCCTGAATGGAAAATCCAACCGAAGGGTTCCCGATGCGGCGAATGTTGGCTGGATTCTGTGCGGAAAGGGTCGACCCGCCGGCGTTCCTTCCTTTGCGGAAGGGCAGCCTGTATCCTGTCTGCCCGAAGCCTATCCGGCCGGATTCCCGCGGGAAGGGCTGGCGATGGATCCTTCCTTTCTTTCCTGCATTTCCGCCCTTGTTCCGATCCTGCCATGCGACGGCTGGGAGGAGGTTCGCGGATGATGGACGAGGATGTGTTCCGCACATGGGTTGCCGGAATCCGAAAAGCGACGGTTCTCGACCTTCCGGCAGATGTCGGAGCGGAGACCGACCGGGAGACGAAGCTTCTTGAAACCATCGAACGGATGGCTTTCGCAGATCCGGTTTCCAGGCAGGCCAATGCGCTGGAGAAAAAGCATGCGGTTGAATCCGTGTTCAATTCCATGCGGCGGCTGGATGTGCTCGAACCGTTGCTGCAGGATCCGGAAACAACCGAGATCATGGTGAACGGTCCAGACAAGGTTTTCGTCGAAAGGAACGGCAGGGTGGTTCCGGCTGGCGTCCGGTTCGAAAGCAGGGAAAGGCTCGAGGAGCTCATTCAGAATCTAGTATCGAGGGTGGATCGGATCATCAATGAATCCGATCCCATTGTGGATGCCAGGCTGGAGGACGGATCCCGTGTCAACGCGGTTCTTTCCCCTGTCGCGCTGGATGGGCCGCTGCTGACGATTCGACGCTTTCCCAGACATCCCCTGGATATGGACCGTTTGATCGGTCTCGGGGCGATCACGGAGGAAGCGGCGGGATTTCTTCAGAGCCTGGTCCGAGCCAGGTTCAACATCCTTGTGTGCGGGGGAACAGGGTCTGGAAAAACAACCTTTCTCAATGTGCTTTCCGCCTTCATCCCTTCCGATGAGCGAATTGTCACCATTGAGGATTCCGCTGAACTCCAGCTGTCCGGCGTCGGCAATCTCGCCCGAATGGAAACGCGAAATGCCAATACGGAGGGAAAGGGGGGCATTGCGATAAAAAACCTGATCCGTACCTCCCTCCGCATGCGCCCGGATCGGATCATCGTCGGGGAAGTGCGGGGAGAAGAGGCGTTTGACATGCTCCAGGCCATGAACACCGGTCATGACGGATCCATGTCCACCGGGCACGCGAATTCGGCCTCGGACATGATGACGCGTCTGGAGACCATGGTGCTGATGGCGGCCGATCTGCCGTTGGCGGCCATTCGGAAACAGATCGCCTCGGCTGTCGAAGTGGTTGTTTTTCTGCAGCGTCTGCGGGATCACAGCAGGCGCGTGCTGGAGATCGCCGAAGTCATCGGGTGTGATTCGGAGGGAATCCGGTTGCAATCGCTTTTTGTTTTTGAGGAGATGCCGCAGGTAGATGGGAAGACCGCCATATCCGACGATCGTGTCTGCGGAGGTCTGGTTCGGACCGGAAACACTCTGGTGCGGACGGGGAAATTCTTGCTGCACGGTTCGTGATGCAAAACCGGGAGGGTCTCATGATACAGCAGAATCAACAACAGAAATACATGCAGCAACAGCCGCAGAGCTATCAGCAACAGCCGCAGAGGCATCGGCCATTGAGCCTGAAAGAGAGGATGATGTTGCAGCTGCGGCATATCCTGTCCGGGAAAGGCGAAGCCTTCTGGAACCGTCCGATGGCATGGCAGGATGTCTTGCTTCCCGCATTGGTGGGAGCAGCCTTTGCGGGATTCATCGGATATGTGTTCTATTCCGGTCTGTATGCGGTTATGTTCGCGATGCCGCTGGGCCTGGCAGCGGTTCCGCTCCATCAAAGAAAGCGCGCCGCAAGGGAACGGGAACGCTTCGTTCAGCAATTCAAGGATTTGCTCTATTACCTCTCAGTCTCCCTGTCTGCCGGCAAATCGCTTGAGTCTTCCCTGAAAGAGGCTGCGCGTTCCTTGTCAGGCCAATACGGAAGGAATGACTCGTTGCTGATGGAGGAATTGGGGTCCATCAACAGGCGTCTGGAAATCAGGGAACCGGTTGAGCGCCTGCTGGGAGAACTGGCCGACAAAACCGGATTGGAGGATGTGAGAAGTCTTGCGGATGTTGTATCGGTATGCCGGAGAGCAGGAGGCAACCTTGTCGAAGTCATGCAGCAGTCTGTCCATATCCTGCGCGAAAAGATGGAAATCTGCCGGGAGATGGAGACCGCATGGGCGGCAAAAAAACTCGAACAGCGGATATTGTGCATATCACCTGTTTTGCTTGTCCTGATGGTCCGGATGGGCAGTGGGGACTTCATGGAACCCATGTATGGGACGGCCATCGGCCGCATCATCATGACGGCGGCCCTCCTGATGGTGATTGCCGGTTATTGCGCAGGCGAAAGAATCATGCGGACAAGAGTCTGAAGGGCAGGCAGGGGTCTGAAGTACGGCCAAGAAGCTGCAAGGCAGGCAGGGATCTGATGTACGGGCAAGAAGCTGAAGGGCGGGCAATGGAGGTGAATCGGGATGTGGATCCTCATACTTGTGGTTTTCATTGTAGTCATCCCCATCCTCTCCGCTCTTTCCGGTCTGCCTGGACGACAGGCGGTGCAAGGGCTTGAAGAGGGGGAGTTTGGTCCCGTCCGCCTGCTTCCCGCAGCACTGGCGATGGAGAGCATTCTGCCGAATCGTCTTCGGACTTGGGAGACGGAACGCTTGATGCCCAGAATCATCCTCCTTCACGGCACCCATGCCGCCACCAGACACATGCAGGTCCATCTTGCCGCAAAATGCTTGGGCGGATGGATGGGGGCTGCCATTGCCGCATTTCTTGGACTTGCCGGTTCTGCCGGGCTGGAATGGCTTCCCGCATTGCCGGTGGGTTTCTTGCTGATGTATGGTCTCGCGGACAGACAGCTTGATGAACGCTACCATTCCCGCTGCAGGGAACTGGAGCGGGCTTTTCCCGGTTTCGTGAGCAAGATGGCGCTGCTCGTGGGCGCCGGCCTGCATGTAAGGCAGGCGATTGTCCGTATTGTCCAGGAACAGGAGGGCGGTGAACGCCGGCAAAATGCGTTGCACCGGGAACTTGCCGTGGTCCTGGCGGATATCGAAGCGGGGATGTCTGAACAACAGGCCTACAACGAACTGTCCGAACGTTGCCGGATCCGGGAGATCTCCAATTTCACAGGCATTCTGCTCCAGCACATGCGCTTGGGCGGTAGCCAGCTTATGCTTGAATTACGGCGGATGTCCACCGAAAGCTGGGAACTTCGCAAACATTCGGCACGGCGATATGCGGAGGAGGCATCCTCAAAACTTGTTTTTCCGCTGGTCCTCATGTTTCTTGCCGTCGTTCTGGTCAGCATCGCACCTGCCTTTCTCTCCATCGGCGCATTGCAGTAGCGAGCCGATTCCGGAATTCCGTCTTCCTTTTCAGTCCTTTGCATGTTTTCTGAAAATCCTGATGGTTCTTTGCCATTCGTTCGCGCTTGACAAATCCTGCATGGTAGGCTGACAGCTTACTGTTGTTTTTTGCGTTCTTCGATATGCTGGACGCAGAAACCGGTTCCGGAAGGTCTTGACGGACAGGCAAGGCGGATTCGGGTCAAGGGAGGCACAACAGGTGGACATGTGCATCATGGCAGACAGGGGAATGGGAGCGGGCACAGATGCAAAGGTGAAACAGCGCGCGATTGTCTGCAACGGGACAGGGGCGGAGAAACAGGCGATTGCAGGCATGCGGATCATAACGGACTTGAACCGGATCAACCGCTGCTTCGCCGGCAGCCTGCGCAACAACAGCAGCGGCAGCGCAACCGTTGAGCATGCTGTCATTCTGCCATTGCTGATTCTGCTTGTGATCATCCTGCTTCATGTTGCGGTGCTTCTGCATGATCAGGCAGTCCTGCAGGCGTATGCGTCCGACTCGGCGGAAAGCCTTGCAAGGACCTGGCGCTGTGGTGACAATCCGCAGAACTGGGGACTGTCCGGAGATTGGTCCCCGCAGGCGGCTGCGGACAGACACTTGTACTGGCAGCTGTCTGCAGCCTTGACGGGTGACGCGGGAAGGGCATCCGCAGCGGCGGAACAGTTGGCGTCGCAGCTTGTGTCGGGTAAGGAAATTTCCGGTTACCGGACGGCATTGCTCGGAAAAGGAGACTTGAATGTATCTGTTCGATATCATGCTGGGATTCCATTTGGAACGGTCCGTGTAGAAATCATGCAAACAAGCCGTTCCCCTGCAAAGCGGATCCCATCGCTTCTCGGATGGGGAGGGGGGCGCCGGATTCAGGTCTCCGCGGAAAGCCTCGTGACAGATCCAAGATCCCTGATGCAGGATGTGGACTGGGGTCTGCAGGTGCTACAGGATACCGGGGCAGGAAAACTGGCCAAGCGAATTGCGGGACCCATCAGGTCCTTCTATGGGAAGGCCCTGCGTTCAACCAGCGGAACAAGGGAGGAAGACTGATATGGCGAAGAAAGGGCAAAGAGGCGGTGCTACCATATTCTTCTGCGTCCTGTTGTCTGTGATGCTGCCGCTTGCGGGCATCCTGACCGACCTGGTCCGATATCGTCTTGCCTGCGGGCAGGTACGGGAAGCCGTCAGGCTGACGGCGGATTCCATTCTCGCCGGGTATGACAGGCCGATGCGGGAGGAGTATGGGTTGTTCTCCATAGCCTGCGGGGATGAAGCGCTGCTTCGTAAAAGGGCTGAATCCATCCTCACGGAGAACCTTGCCCCCATGCGCCTTGATGGGGTTCGGGATTTGTACGGTTTCCGCGTTGAATCCCTGCAGTTGGTCCCACTGCAAAATCTGAGCGAAGGGGATGTCCTGAAAAAGCAGGTGGCCGAATTCATGAAGTATCGTGCGCCGCTTCGAATGGCGGCAGGCTTCATTGAAAAGTTCAAGGCTTTCAATGCCGCAGCGGATGAAACCGCCGTCATTCAGACCGATATGGCGTTGGACAGGGAGATGGCTGCCATTCGGCGGGACACGGTTTATCTATCGCTGTTGGCGGAGCGGATGCGTACGCTTGGAACGGCTTCCACGGAACAGGGTTCGGATCTCATGAAACATCTTGAAGGGAAACTGACCGCAAACCACGATGTCATCCTGAGAGAATCGAAGACATATGCCGATTCAGCGGCAATGCTTGAAGCATCATTGCCGGAAAGGGATGCACTGGCAGGTCGGCTTTCCCTTCTGAATGCCGAAGTGTCAACAGCGGATCAGCAGAGGACGGAAGCCGTGGCAGTGACTGAAACCATTGAAAAGGCGCTGGAGAAATTGTTGGGAAGGAAAGGGATGGGTGAAGAGGAGAAGAAAGAAAAGGAGCGGCTTGTGCTTGCACTGGCGGACGCCAAGGCAGTCGAAAATGCACGGAGTATGGTGTGCAGCAGGGTACATGCGTCCCTGGACGGACTGGAAGCAGAAGTTGAGCGCTTTGCCAAAGAGATTTGGCAACCGGCCCATGATTCGGCAGAACAGGCACTGGAGCAAATCTGCCGAATCCTGGCTGACGATCTGGAGGGGGTCATGGAGGTGGAGGAGCACCTGAAACGGCATCGGGCGTATCTCTCTAAAACCATGGAGCTTGTTGACGCATTGATTTCACAGTCGGAAGCTTTCACTGCAAATCTGTCTGTTGCATTTGACAAGCGCAGGATGGACAATGCCGGCGCGTCCAAAGGAACCTTGCAGGCGACAAAAACCCTTCTTCCCATTCCTCCTGATCCGGCAGGGATGCGTGCAATGCGCGGTGACTTTGATAAGGCGGGAGACAGTGTGGATGCATGGCTGCATGCCGCATCGGTCATGCGGGCAGATGCGGAAAGCAGCTTGCGGACGGTACAGGAGGCCATGGAAAGGTTTGTTCGTGCGGGAGCGGCACCGGGGGATGCCGGTTCCGCATCCAGTTCCGGTTCATTCCCTTCACTGCCGGAAAATCCGGGGTTGGCAGATATACAGACTGACAGTCGGTTGAATTCACTCGGGCACTTTTCGACATACGGCAGAATGGAAAGCGAAGGGGTATACCGTCTTCCGACTTGTCTGTTGACTCCCCAGGCAACAGAGGCTGAACAAGTCGATTATGCCGATTGGTTCATGTCATGGTCGGGAGAGCCCCTTCAAACAGATGAAAACGGGAGTGATGGACAAAACAGGAAACAAATCAGGAAAGCGAAGGAATCCCTGCGTGAGTTGCGTAATGCCGCAGGGAAAACAGCAAAGGGTGTTCAACAGGATTCAGCTTCGAATCGATCAGAAAAACCTGTCATCAACCCGGAAGAAGCGGCGCTCCTGCCTTCCGGTGCGTTGGGACAAAGGGATTCCTCCGAGGCTTTGGCCCGGATAGGCGCCATCGTCGGGGATAGCGGAGTGGTGGCGGAAGCACTTCTTCCCCTTTTGGCTGAAGCCAAAGGGTCAATGAGCATCAGCGAACACAATGACAATCTGTTCACCCGAAGTCTGGATTGTGTCGTGAACGCAGCGAAGAAGTTGGGCACCTCCATGAAAGAAGCTCCTGGTGCCTTTCTTGAGGACGTATACATGAATACATACATCCTCTCCGCATTCAAAAATGCTACAGGGCCCGTGTCTCCAGCCAATGACATCGGTTGGGGGAGAAATCAGGAGGATACAGCTTTTGACAAAGGTGAGGTTGAGTATGTTCTTTTCGGCAGGCCCGATGAATCAGGCAACCTGGGTGCCATGAAAGGTGCGCTGTTCGCCTCGAGACTTGCCATGAATCTCGTTCATGTTTATACGACACCCGCCAAGGAATCAGCAACCCTTGGGCTTGCAACCGCATTGGCGGGTTGGACGGTATTCGGTGTGCCGGTCGTACAGAATTTTCTGATGGTCTCCTGGGCGGCTGCCGAGTCCTGTCTGGATGTGGTCAGTCTTTGCAAAGGCGAAGATGTTCCTTTGGTCAAAACCACTTCGAACTGGATTTTGGATCCCGGCGGAATCAGAGGGGAACTGATCCAGAATCTCCTGTTGAATCCTGCTGGACAAGCCGCCGCAAGGGTCGTGGAGGAAGGAATTTCGAAGGCGGACGAAGCGGTCCGTGAAACCGTTGGCGGTTGGGTTGATGCGGGTGTGGATGAAGCCTTTGCCCCAATCGAGGCCGGGTGTGGAGAGGCAGGTCAGATCGTGGCCGACGGCATGCTGGAGGTGAGTGCGGAAATTCCGGATGCCATAACAAGGAGCATCGATACATGGGTGGACAGCTTTCCCGTGATGGAATCCTCGGAGCCAATGATGGAACGCTTTGAAACATTGCTCCGACTATGGCTGGAAACGTTTCGCCGGACCTGTGCGGAGACGGTGCGGCTTGAATCTGCAAGAGAGGTTGCCGCAATGCGCGAAGACGTGAAGGAGGAAATCAAGCGACGGATTTTCCAGTCGGCATGCTACAGGGGTCTCGTGAAACAAGCGGAGGATACGGCAGATGCCCTTCTGAACGGCGGGCTTGAAGCGATTGACAGGCAAGCGGACAACATCTTCGGAGAAGGAACCGGCATAAGCGGATTGAAGGCCGGAGTTGCCGGTCGGGTCATGGAGATGGGGTATACGGATTATCTCGCCTTGTACCTGATGATGGTACCGAGCCAAGTCAAAACGGCAAGAGCAGGTGATCTCATGCAGATGAACCTGAAACGGATGGTTGAAGATGCCGCCATCCCCATGATGGACAGGAACACGGCTATCTTTCTGCGTGCGGAGGTTTCCATGGACTTCTGGTTCCTGCCGGATCGACTGCTTCGAAGGTACGGGCTCGGCACCCTTTCGGCAGAATGGGGGCAGTCATATTGAAAGGGAGGCAAGGCAGCGTGACCCTTGAGGCGGCCATTGCGCTGCCGGTTTTCATCATGGCCTTTCTTGCGGTTGCGGCACTCATGCAATATCCATTGGCCAGCCGTCGCGTCAGCACATCCCTTTCCGATGTTGCCCGCATGTTTGCAGCAGGCGGGATCATCGCGGAATTAAGCGGATTTGAGACCCTTCAGGGGGACCTGTCCCGCATTTCAGAAAGAGGATTCATGCCGGGCGGGCGTGATCTGGAAGAGGTACTGCGTGTGCTGGGATCTTTGGGGGGCTCAGACGGCACCGATCCTTCAGTTGGTTCCGTTCCATCCGGTGGTTCAAACGTATCTGATGACGCCGGTGTGTACGATGGGACAGGTGCATCCGATGGCAAGACGCAGGGTGGTGGTGCCGACATCCCTTCATCAGGAGGAGTGGATATACAAGGGCTGATCGAGGCACTCCGCCGAACAGGAACTGCCGTGACCGCTAAAGGCGGAAAGGCGGCGCAAGACACTGTTGATGGCATTCTTGACAATCTGGCCCTTGCGTTGGTGTCCAAACGGCTGTCGGATTCGCTGAAACCCATCGGGAATGCGACGGATCCCTGGATGCGGATATGCGTCCGCAATGGAAGAGCCGGGGTGGACTTGTCGAACAGCAGGTATTATGTCGAAGATGGCGCAGTGGAATTGGTCGCCGTCTATACCGTGAAACCGCGGACCCTCTTGAATCTGGCACCGGCAGTCAAATGCTGCTCGAGAGTGAGTGTCCGGTCCTGGGGTTCGGGAGAAGGCCCCACGCTCCATATCACGGAAGTCACAGATGGCACGGAGGAAGAGGCGCAAAACACAGCGGACAGTCTTTGGAATATGGGAGATGGCGCGACTTCCGTGTGGCGGCGTGGCACTTTGATCGAGTCGGGCGAATTGCAGCGGCTGGAAAACAGTCTGTCAGGTGTCGGTTCCCGCCTTATTCGTGCCGATGGCATGCAACCCGGTTATGATGCTTTATCAACTGCTCCTGGTCCTGGTCGTGCCACTGTTTATCAGATCGTGAGTCTGAATCCGTTTCTCCCGTCCTATCAGGGGAAACCGGATCGGATTCGTGCAAAATTACGGGAATGGGCATATGCAATGCCATCTTCGGGAAGCGAGGTGGCGGGAGGCAAGTCGTCTTCCGGAGGGGCGGCGAGTGCGCTGATCGTGGGAACACGGGAAATCATCCTCGTCCTGCCGGAAAACACGCCGGAAGAGGTTATTGGAGATCTGGACGGCGTCCGCACGGAGTTGCGCGGAGACCATGTCGCGATACAGGTGATACGTGGCTATGGCCAATATGACACGGAGGAAACAAAGGATGGAACCGATCTTCAGGAACCTGTCCGGACAGGGAGCGATGACGCTGGACGTACCGACTGAGTCGCACATTCTCGAATACCAATGGCGCATGTTGCAGGATAATCCCGTCGCAGGATTGCTTCCGCTTTCCTGTCTGGTTCGGGATGGAACCTGTATGCTGTCCTGGCGTACGACCTCCCTCCAGCCGCTGACGCTGATGTTCGCACGGGAATGCTGGCATATTCGGGATCTTTTGTATCTTGTCAGACAGTTGTTCCGTATTCTTTCCGCGATGGAAGCGCTGATGTTGGATCCGTGGCGTCTTATGCTGGACAATCGTTTCATCCTCATGGATCCGGTCACCCTGGAAATGCATTTGGCTTATCTGCCCCTTTCGAACATGGAAGAATCCGAAAACCCGATTCGTGAATTGCTGCAACGGTGGGTGATGGGAGAATGCCGTCTCGAAAAAGGCGGGGATCCACTGGCTTTGTCCGCGCTTGTCGCGATGCTCAACGATTCGGGTTTTCATTGGCGTCAACTGGCGTCCTGCTGTGTCTCCGCGGGAATCATGCAAGCGACACCTTCTCCCGTACAGGAAGACACAAACAACAAACCTCCTTCTGTTTCTTCCGGGCAGAACAGCATAGCCGGATATACTCCGTCCGGAACAAACCGTCGGTCCATCACTTCTGATAATGGAGCTGTGAGGGCAGTTCCAGGCGAAGGTTCGTGCCTGTTGGTCCCGAAAGCGGGAAATCCATACGGGGAGCGGATTGATGTATCGATTCGGATACCGGCACGGAACCGGAATGGGAGTAAACTCGCCATGGAGGATGCGCAAGAGAAAGGGAAGGAAATCGTTGGGTTCGGTTGGAAGTTCTTCCTGCTGCAGGGAGCGGTCCTTGCTGTCATTCTTGCCGCAGCGGGGGGCGGCGTCATGGCGGAGAAAGGAACGGACGGCTTAAGCGCCTGGATCGGACTTGTTCTGGTTGCAGGCGCCCTTGAGGCGCTTGCGTTCTCCAAACGGTCAGGGATGAAATCAGGAACAGTGTTCGTTGAAAACGAAGATGCCGAAGGGTGTCGGCGCCAGGAGAAGGACCGGGATGCTGCGCCGCCCATGCGGCTTGAAAGAAAACCATACACCGGACTCGGAGAGAAACATGCAGCATCTCCTCAATCCGCGCTTGAATCATATGGGCGAAAGCAGGACATGACGGGTGCAACACGGAATGCAAACCGAGTCTCGGAATCCTTGGAAGAGAGGGAAGTGGAAGCCGTTCCGGCGTCTGCCTCCGATATTCCAATCCCTGCGGAAACGACGGATGCAATGCCGGGAGGACATGGAATCTCAATCAATGCCGCATCACAGGACGAGATGTGCTTCAGGCAGGATCAGACAGAACGTTTGCCGGCATATGGTGGTCGCTATCTTCTTCATCACCGTGCAGACGGGAAAGACATCAGACTCGAGATATCGAAATGTCCGTTCCTGTTGGGAAGGATGCATGGCTATGTCGATGGATGTCTGGATCATCCTGCGGTCGGAAAAATCCATGCGGAAATCCGCGAAGGGCAAGGGGGACTTGTCCTTGTTGACCTGAATTCACGAAATGGCACGCGAATCAACGGCATCCTGCTGGATCCTTACTGTGAGTCGGCCCTCAGCCCCGGTGACATCCTCAGGCTGGCGAAGGAAGAGTTGACTTATTCCTGTGATGCTGTTTCTTTTGCGTAACCCTGCAGGGGAATGGGAAGACACATAATGGACAGGCGTTTGCGACATTCCGTTGACAAAGTGATATAATGTTGGCAACTCATGAAGTTCTGTCGATCCGGATCCTGCGCGGATCCTGAGGTTGTCGTCCAATACCGGGCATGCGATGGAGGTCGTTTCCATGGGCACTGTACCTGAAAGCAGGAACGAAGAAAAGAAACGCGGAAAAAGGAATCTCGATGTCATTGAACTGTCCATGTTCTGCCATCAGCTGGCGCTGGTTCTGAAATCCGGCATCCATCCGGTTGAAGGTATTCCGCTCATTGCGGAGGAGATGATCAATCCCGTCTTGAAGGCGGCACTCACGGAAGCCGGGAATGCCGCTGTACGCGGCGAGACGCTCCATGAGGCGATGAAAAATACCCAGGTATTTCCGTCTTATCTGATTGCCATGGTCCGGATCGGGGAAACCTCCGGCATGCTGGAATCCGTCATGGAGGGACTGAGTCTCTTTTATGAGAAGGAGGACAGGCTTGCAAAGAGGCTTCGGAGCGCCATCGTTTATCCTGCATTGCTTTTGGTGCTGATGCTCGGGGTCATTGTTCTCCTTGTTGTGCAGGTGTTGCCCATGTTTGCGAAAATATTGGCGTCTTTGGGCGGGGAACTGCCCGACGCCACTCGTTTCATACTGGGTATCGGGCAATTCTTCAGTCAGTTCGGCCTCGTTATTCTCGCTTTGCTCGTGATCCTCCTGATCGTCGGGTTTTTTGCGTTTCGGACGGAAGACGGAAAAGCCCGCTGGGATTCGATGAAACTGAAGCTTCCTTTTTTTGGACGTGTCTATACGAAAACTGCTGCAGCCCGCTTCAGCAATGGTCTCTCCATCGTGCTGCGCAGCGGGATGAGCCTGATGGAAGGACTCGACTGCGTCAAGGACCTGACGGAAAACCGGAAAGTGCGGAAACTCATATTACAGGTATCGGACTCCATTCGCGGTGGAGCGGATCTTGGCACTGCTCTGTCACAGGTTGCGCTCTTTCCTCCGCTATTTACACGGATGATTCAGATTGGGCAAAAGACCGGAGAACTGGATCAGATGATGGGAAAAATCTCGTCCATCTACGAGGGGGAAGTCGAGAACTCGCTCCAACAGATGACGAACGCCATCGAGCCGGTGCTGGTCATCATCCTGTCAGCTATTGTAGGGGTAATCCTTCTCGCAGTCATGCTGCCGCTCATCAACATCATGGGGAGTATCGGCTAGGAGGCGGCAATGAAACGACCGGACAGTCATGCCATCCCGAGTCTGATCCTTATGGCCGTCGTTCTTCTTCTTAGCGTAGCGGCGCTTTTGGGTACGATTCGGTTTTGGGGGAATGCAGACCCGCATCGGACGGAAATGGTGGTGGAAGCCATCCGCAAGGCGGCCGTGCAGTGTTATGCGCTTGAAGGCAGTTACCCGCCCGACATCGCGTATCTGAAAGCGCATTATGGTCTCCAGTTCGATGAATCCAGATATGCATATCGGTATGAAATCTTCGCCTCCAACCTCATGCCGGAGATAGAGGTGCATGAACGATGACGATGGACATGGAACCCCGGCAGCCCGGTAAATCGTCATGTGGGTCGAAAGGCAGAACACAGACGGAAGTCATGGCCGTCTTCATTCTTCTCCTTTTGCTTGGACTGTGCATTTTCACACTGGCATCCGCAGGCAGCGGCGCCTATCGAAGGACGAACGATGCCCGCTCCGCACAGAGCGAGGTTCGTGTTGCCTTGTCCTTCATGCAGATGAAGGTTCGGCAGACCGATGTCATTCATGCAATACGAATCGGGCAGAATCCGGTGAACGGACAGGATTCCCTGGTACTCAGTGAAACCTTTTCGGGGAAGCGGTATGACACATGGGTTTATCATGATGCGGGGTTGTTGCGGGAAGCTCTGGTGGAAGAAGGACAGACGTTCGACAATGGAATGGCGTTTCCCATTGCGGAGCTGGAGGGGTTTGAAATCAAGGCGAATGCATCCGGCAGCGGGTTGATCATCCGCGCTTGGGCCAGGGATGGGAAAAAACGGATCATCCAGTCACAGGTCAGCATGGCTGTCCGAAGCGGAGGTGTGCGATGAGCTTTTGCAAGGACACGCATACCCGTTCTATCCCGGTTTCCCGGAGAAATGGCTTCTCTCTGGTGGAAATGTTGGTTGCCGTCACCGTTATGGCCTTGCTTGGCACCATTCTCCTGCAGGTATTTCTGTCTGCGGATAGAATGAACCGGGCGGCGGCCTCGCTGGACAAGGCAATGAATCTCTCCGTTGATGCGGTGGAAAGGTTGAAGGCGGAAAATCCGGCTACCCTCTGGACAAAGGAAAAGCTTTCGGCGGTCTTCCCGGATGCCAACATCACTGACTATGGAGATGGATGGCGGGTTCGCTTGTTGTTTGATAAGGACTGGCAGGCGTTTTCGATGGTTCGTTCCGACTGGCCGGCCCATTATCTCCAGATGGAGCTGGCTCCGGATCCGGAAACCGGCTCAAGGACAACAAGTGTACATGTCCTGGTGGCGGATTCGGGAGAACCCGGCAAGGGTGCAGGATTCGCTGATAACACCGAGATCAGCTTGTTTTCCCTGGATGCGGAACTGTCCTCGGTCTGTGAAGGCAAGGGGGTGGAGCCATGAAGAGTCAGAAAGGTGCCTCCTCCGTCCTGGTGCTGCTTGTTATGCTGCTGTTGGTTTTTCTGGGTGTGCTGGCCATCGTTACGTCCGGATCCAATCTCAGGCTGGCAAAGAAAAATGCGGAATCCGTCAAAGCCTGGTACCGGATGGATACCATTGCTGAACGCCAATTGTCGGATGTCGTCCGGAATGTCCGCAGTTCGTATGCAGATGCAGTATCCTACATGGAGGGAAGACGGTTTCTCGATGACAGGCAGGATGTTGTCCCGATGGCTGCCATGCCGGCTATAAGATTCTCCTGGAGCGGGTTGTCCACCGATTCGGCACGAAACGCATTTCTCGCCGAATTGTTTCCCAAAGTGTATGCGATCCTTTCCGAACGTGCGCTGCAGGCTTTGACGGTGAGTGGTGTGGAGGTTAGGACCCTTTCAGCATTGACGGACGGTACGAAGTTCCTGGATCAGAAACCGGACACTGTCCAGGGCCCGTTGGTGCTGATGCGCATTTCGGATCCCGACAAGGTTTCCTCCGGAACCTTGGAAATCTCCGTACAGGTGGTGCCTGAAACAATGGCGGAACAAGGTGGCCACGTGCGAATCCTGCAATGGAAACAAGATCAGGCGCCATTCGAATACAAAAACGAGATCAAGTTGTGGGAAGGAATCATCAAATGAACATGGAGCATATAGAAGGCGAAAAGCAAGTGCCGGTCACGGTTCTGCTTCAACGGGCAAAGGAACTGGGCGCGTCGGATCTGCAACTGACTGTCGGTGTACCGCCTATCCTGAAGGTGAAGGGGACCATGCTGTCCATCGGGAAGGAAAT
This sequence comes from uncultured Clostridia bacterium, assembly GCA_942493335.1. GTDB lineage: Bacteria > Bacillota > Clostridia > DSM-8532 > DSM-8532 > JAEWSN01. Next base: position 261,474 of record OW818693.1, read on the forward strand.
TCTTCTGCCGAATGATACCGAACGACTCGTTCGGGAACTCTTTCAGAATGAGAAGCATCTCAAAGCCTATCTGGAAGAGGGGGATCAGGATTTTTCAATATCCATTCCCGGAAGTGGTCGTTTTCGCGTGAACACCTTTATGCAGCGTGGGTCCATGGCTGCATCCATTCGAATCGTCCATACTGTCCTGCCCAATCCGGCGGAACTGGGGATTCCACAAACCGTGTTGGACATGCATCAATACAACAAGGGGCTTGTGCTGGTCACCGGCCCGACGGGAAGCGGTAAATCGACCACCTTGTCCTGCCTGGTCGATCTTGTGAATCAAACCCGGAATTGTCATATCCTTACGCTGGAGGAGCCGATCGAATTTCTCCACCGTCACAACATGAGCATTGTAAATCAGCGGGAAATAGGGCAGGACACGATGAATTACACGCGTGCGCTCCGCTCCGCGCTTCGGGAATCGCCGGACGTCATCCTGCTGGGTGAGATGCGGGATCTTGAAACCATGTCGATCGCCATGACCGCGGCTGAAACGGGCCATCTGGTCTTTTCCACCCTCCATACGGTGGGTGCTGCGAAAACCATCGACCGCGTGATCGATGTCTTTCCGCCGAACCAGCAACAGCAGATCCGTGTTCAGCTCTCCACCGTCCTGCAGGCTGTTGTGAGCCAACAGTTGATCCCTTCGAAGGAAAAGGGGCGGGTGGCGGCGTTCGAGATCATGATCGTCAACAATGCCATCCGGAACATGATTCGGGAGTCAAAGACTTTCCAGATGGATGCGGCCATTCAGATGGGCCGCAATTCCGGCATGGTTTCGATGGATGGCAGTCTGGCGCAACTGGTGCGGGATGGGCAGATCACACGGGAGGATGCCATGCTGTACTGCGTGAACCAGGATGTTCTGGCCAGGCTCCTTACCTGAAGGAATAAGTTCAGGCGGAAGCATCCCAAGCAAAGTGGGCTCATTCGGATGGAACCATCCCGATTGAAGTGGGCTCATTCGGATGGAACCATCCCAATCGAAGTGGGCTCATTCGGATGGGATTCTCCCATCCGATACGGAATGGCTCGAAGGAATGAACCCAAGGTAGGATCCATGGCAGGAACCATCAGGAGGAATCATTGGGAAAGAACGGCTTGAATGGCTGGATCGTATCAAATGGCGGATTGACGTTGGATAAGTTTACGGAGCAGTTGCACTGGTTGGAACAAACCATGATCGACTGCGGGTTGGAAGTCCGCCAAATCAGAAACAATGAGCTGATCGCCGGTGTACGGAATGGAATGCCGGTTCTTTGGCAAAATGACGCAGCTGGAGAGCCTGTGCGATGTTGGCATTTTGATGACAACGATCGCCCGGATTTCGTATTGTTTTGGGACAAGGATGTCCGTCTGGCCGCTTCGATGGAACAGACAGGTTTCAGACTTTTCAATCCTGCGGCGGCGATTGCAGCCTGTGATGATAAATCCGTCACCCATCGAATGCTGGCCGGTCATGGGATCGCAATGCCGGATACATTGACGGCACCGTTTTATTATCCCGGGCTTGCACCTGAGGGCGGGGATGGATTTGTCGGGCAAGTGGAAAGCACGCTGGACTATCCGGTTGTGGTGAAGGAGTCATTTGGTTCATTTGGGGCTCAGGTTCACCTGGCGTCGAATCGGGAGGAACTCATGGGTCTGCACGCGGAATTGCGGTTCAGACCCCATATCTGCCAGAAGTATGTGGCATCCAGTCATGGAAGGGATGTGCGACTTCAAGTTGTCGGCGACAGGGTCGTCGCAGCCATGTTGCGTCACTCGGACACCGATTTTCGGGCCAACATCTCTTCCGGCGGCAGCATGGAGCCGTTTGAACCACCAGTTGCCTTTCGGGAAATGGCGGTCCATGCTTCACGTTTACTCGGCGCTGATTTTGCTGGGGTGGATATCCTTTTCGGGCCGGCGGGGGAGCCGATCTTGTGTGAAGTCAACTCCAATGCCCATATGCGCAACCTCTTCTCATGCACCGGTGTGGATGTGACACGGGAAATCGCGGCGCACATCCTGAGGTGCCTGGCATGAGGGGACCGATTTGATATGGGTTGAGCCCAGTCCCGTCAAAATTCCTTGTCGAAAATGCCTGCGCTGGGTGGTGACCCATGTGATATGAATAAGGCTGGAGCGCAATCGTGGGTTCTGGAGGAAAAGATGGATGGAACGTTCATGCACATGACTGGATTTGTGCCGGACGACAAGAAGGACGAAAAGCACGCATGCAAGGCAGGATTTTCGCCGGACAAGGCGTCTGCTCAGGACAAGCGTCATGAAGGCAGCAAGGTCGGATGGCTCATCTATCGGGAAGCTGACTACATCCACAATCGTTTGTTTGCGGATCGGTTGGTGGCGGCTGCTGCCAACAGGGGATTGATTCTGCTTCCCATCCTGCATGAGTCAATCCGGTTTGGAATCCGGGACGGGCGCCTTTTTGCGGGGATATCCGGCAAGGAGATGACGGCCGGAAGACCTGATTTCGCCATCCAGCGCGCAGTGGATCCGTTTCTAGCGGAACATCTGGAACAAATGGGCGTTCGGCTGTATAATCGCGCTGCCATCTCCGGCATGTGCAACGACAAAGCCCGGACATATCGCGAGGTCGGAGCCTTGGGCGTTCCCATGCTCCCCACCTGGTTCATGGACCGTAATGCCATTTCTTCGGCCAAAGAGGATTTTCCCTGGCCGGTCGTCGTAAAATCCGTTGGAGGCAGGGGTGGGGCGGAAGTCCATTTGGCCCGCGATGCGGCGGAACTGGGGAATCTTGCCGGTATCCTGACAGAGGGCAGGCAGGTCGTGCAGCCGATGTGCGGAACCCCGGGAACCGATATACGTGTTTTTGTTGTGGGTCAGCGTCCCGTTGCCGCCATCCGAAGACAGTCCACGAGGGAGGGGCTCCTGGGCTTCAGGGCGAACTTTTCGATGGGTGGCCGTGCGGAAGTGTATAAACTGGATGCAGGGGAAACAAGACTCGTCGAGAGAATTGCTTCGGCCTTTCCGTTTGATTATGTCGGAATTGATTTTCTACTGGATGCGGAAGGACGGTTTCTCTTCAATGAAATTGAGGATGCGGTGGGAAGCCGTACGCTCAGCGCCTGTACGGACATCGACATTGCTGATCTGTTCTTGACGCATGTGGCAGACACTTTGCCTGATTGAACGCACTTTTTGCCCCTTTCCTGGTGTCTTTCGTCCCCTTTCCTGGCACTTCCCAACCCTTTTCTTTGATGGATTTTCATGAAAGACCTTCATTGACCGTTATATGAAACCGCATGGACAGAGAGAAAGGGTGCCTGCAACAATAGCTTGCAGGCACCCTTTCCAATCATTCAGGAATTCAATTGAATCACTTTTTCTTGGGGGCCTTCTTTTCCTTTTCCTTGACGTTGACCTTTTCCTTCAGGTCTTTGCCGGCGCGGAAAGCAGGAGCCTTGGAAGCGGCGATCTTGATCTTCGCCTTTGTCTGCGGGTTCACACCGGTACGAGCGGCTCTTTCCTTGACTTCGAAAGTTCCGAAACCAACCAAGGTGACCTTTTCGCCTTTGGACAGGGACTCCTCAACGCTTTCCACAAAGCTGTTCAGGGCCGTTTCCGCATCTTTCTTGCTGAAACCGGTCTTCTTTGCAATGCTTTGAACCAAATCCGCCTTGTTCATGGCTGTTTCCCCTTTCAAATCCTGTATTGGGAGCAATTTCAGCATCATTCTATCACAATCCGCATGAATTACCATATGCATTTTCAATATCCATGAAAAAATTTTATCGCAACAACACCATTGAAATGCCGTTGTTGTGCCGGCCGAGGTCCCGATCGGATCGAAGGACTTCACAGGAATCGAGGAATTTGATGGCTTCGAAATTGAATATTTCCCACTTTTCGCCTGGAAGCCAGGCTTTGATGGCGCCTTTCCCCTTCAATCGCTCCAATTCCTTCTGGATGGCGACCCGTAATCGGCCCCCGGTGCCGGATGAGCCGTACCCATGGATGAACTTTACAACGACGACGCGGTGTGCCCTGGCTGTCACCAGTTCGCCGCTCAGTCTTCTCAAGGCAATGTCAACCGTGGGCATGCCTTCTTCCAGATTGACCGTAATGAAATCGCGTTGCATGGATGCGTCTCCCGTCCTTCTCCGTCATTCCTGCGATGCTGTTGAACTTGATGCTTTTTCATGAAGACTCCGTTGAACTGGGATCCCTCCACGAAGGTCCTTCCGAACTGGGATCCCTCCACGAAGGTCCTTCCGAACTGGGATCCCTCCACGAAGGTCCTTCCGAACTGGGATCCTTCCACGAAGGTCCTTCCGAACTGGGATCCTTCAACGAAGGTCCCCTTATTGTATGTCCGCCAGCCTCCTTCGTGTCAATCCTGAAATCAGGAATTGACAGGGGTATCGGTCTTGAGGCTAAAATGTGAGGAACCGCCAATTAGGGAGGTACGTCATGAAGGGCTATCTGCTTGCACTCGATCAGGGTACCACAAGTTCCCGCGCCGTCCTTTACACTATTTCTGGAACCGTTGTCGCCACACGCAGCCGTCCGCTGACCCAGCATTACCCGCAGCCCGGATGGGTGGAACACGATGCCGTCGAAATCCTGGATACGCAGGTGGAGGCCGTACGAGACGTCCTGCGTGATACCGGCGTGAATGCGTCGGAGGTTGCAGCCATCGGCATCACGAACCAGCGGGAAACGATTGTCGTGTGGGATCGCAGGACGGGTGAGCCCGTACACCCTGCCATCGTATGGCAGTGCAGGCGAACCTCGGAGATTTGCAATCGTCTGCGCGAAGAGGGTCTGGAGCCAATGATCAGGGAACGGACGGGATTGATCGCGGATGCCTACTTCTCCGGAACCAAGATTCAATGGCTTCTGGAAAACATTCCAGGCCTTCGCGAACGTGCGGATCGAGGTGATTTGCTGGTCGGAACCGTTGATACCTGGCTGATCTGGAAACTGACCGGTGGGCGAAGCCATGTGACGGACCCTTCGAATGCATCCCGCACCATGCTCTTCAACATCCGAAAGATGACATGGGATCCGGACTTGCTTGCCATGACCGGTGTGCCGGAGTCCATGCTGCCTCGTGTGGTCCCTTCCTCGGGAAAGGCAGGCGAGACGGAACCGGAATGGTTCGGTTCCGCCATTTCCATTTCCGGGATGGCCGGCGACCAACAGGCGGCATTGTTCGGTCAGGGATGCCACGAGCCTGGATGCGTGAAAAACACCTATGGCACAGGGTGCTTCATCCTGATGAATACAGGCGCAAGTCCGATTGTTTCGGCAAACCGGCTGCTCACGACTGTAGCCTGGGATATAGGAAACGGTCCGGTATATGCCTTGGAAGGCAGTGTTTTCAACGCGGGATCCGCCATCCAGTGGCTGCGTGACGGGTTGGGGCTCATCGCAAGCGCACAGGAGGCGGATGAACTGGCTGAATCCGTTCCTGATGCCGGAGGCGCATTTTTTGTGCCGGCCTTCACCGGACTTGGCGCACCCTGGTGGGACATGTACGCGCGAGGATCCATGTCAGGCCTGACGCGGGGGACCACGAAGGCGCATGTTGTCCGAGCGGTGCTGGAGTCCATCGCCTATCAGTCGCGGGATGTCTTTGAAGCCATGATCTCGGATTCCGGCAAGCCCATCTGTCAGCTCCGGGTGGATGGCGGCGCGAGCAAAAGTGACATGCTGATGCAGTTTCAGTCGGATTTGATAGGCATGGACGTCATACGGCCGCTGAACATAGAGACAACAGCGGCAGGAGCAGCCGCACTGGCAGGCTTGGCTGCAGGCGTGTCGGATCCAGCTTCGGCAGGGCCCGGGTGCATTCCGGGCAGGATCTTCCGTTCAGGGATGGATCGTGAACGGGCGGACAAGCTGCAGGAGGCATGGCATAAGGCTGTCGGACGTTCCATGAAATGGGTGGAGGCGTGACGCGGGAACAGGATTCCCACGTCACGCCCCGTGATGTTCGTCGTATTCCTGTGCCGAGACATGATTACTTGATCAACTTGACGCCATACAGTCCATAATCGGATTGCGTATCGGCTGTCACACCGGAAGTGACGCTACGGACAAAAGTGCCATGTACGATGCTTTCCCGTCCGACCCCGTCCACACCGGTCAGGAAGAAGGATGCAAATCCCTTGATGGTAACGGACGAACGGCCGTTGACGGCCAATGTGTTCACGATGACGATCGTGATCAGCCTCGGGCAGTCCGGTTCAAAAGCTGTCGGCGTGCATTTTGGATTATGCGTGCAGTCTGCAAGAAGCGCGGTGACGCCCGTATAGGTAGGGCCGCTCATGTTGCCGGGTTCCGTATCGATCGAATCGCCAACCATCAACCGGCCATCGTATCCTTCGACGATATTGTCAAGATAGGTCTTGGCACCGGCGCCGCCAAGTTCGATCGCTCCGTAATTGCCGGTTGTGCCGCTTCCTCCGCCTTCCTTCAAGGTGTAGTCCGCACCGAGAACCAGAGGCATGTCTGCAATGGCAAAGGGTCGGATCCCACTATTGACACCCATGACAGGAAGTACGCGTCCGGCGGCGCGTGCCTGCGCCGTAGCCCCGTCGATGCCGAGAATCTTGCCGAATCCATAAGGGACAGGTTCGCTTGCCAGAATTTCCAAGGTGTTCGTCACGGTATCGATCTGCATGTCGAATGCAACATCCTTGAACCCGTTCTTTTCAAGATAGGAGGCAGCCACCTGCCGCTCGGTTCCCGGACGTTCGATCCGTGCGCGGGCCGCAGCCAGGGTGGCTGCATCGACGGCGTTGTTCAGGCGTGCCTTCTCGACCGCCAACAAGCCGATATCCGTCACGAGGGCCATGCATGCTGCGATGGCGACGAGGGAGAAAACGAAGACGATCATGGTGGCTCCGCGTTCTCCTGATGCCAATTTTCGCGCCTTTCTGGCGTATGCTGTCCACTTGAATGGTGACATTTGTGACCTCCTTCAGACATACGGCATGGAACAAGTACAATTGTGTGTATCGAAAATCGACGAATAACGTCGGAAAACAATGAATATACTATCAATAATCCCAGTATGCACTGCGTTGAACCGTTTTTCATCAAGCCGGGGTCATGCAAAATTGAGACAAAAGTCCTGCAAGGATTGGGGTGTGTGCTTCCTTATATGAAAAAGGGACCGCCCGGCTGTTGCCGAAACGGTCCCTTTTGCGCTTGTGCGCCACACAGCTCAATACTTGAATCGCGAAACGTTCTCTTTCATTTCCACCGCCAACTGACTCAATTCCGCCGCGGAGTTTGCAAGTTCAGCCATGGATGCCGTCTGCTCCTCGACCGAAGCCGCAGTTTCCTCGGCACCGGCCGCATTTTCCTCCGAAATGGCTGCGAGTTCCTGCATGATCCGGATCATGAGATCATTCTGCCCTTCAATCTTTTGGGTCGAGGCATCCAATAGGGCAAGCGCGCCCTGCATGTGATGGACTGAACGCGAGATGCCGTCGAATTTGCCTGAAGTTCCAATGACGCCGGTACGTTGACTGACAATGAGCGTCTCCACCGCTCGCATGTCCTGAACCGCTTTCTCCGCCTTTGACTCAAGTTGGCCGACAATGATCTCGATATCCTTGACGAAACCACCCGATGCGTTGGCAAGCGTGCGGATTTCATCTGCGACAACCGCAAAGCCTCTGCCGGCATCCCCGGCACGTGCGGCTTCAATGGCGGCATTCAACGCGAGCAGGTTGGTTTGCTCGGCCAATTGCCGAATCATCCCGGTGGCTTTTGCGATTTGATCCGCGCTGCTCCGTGTTTCAACGACGATGCCGGACACGGATTCAACGGCCGTGCTACTTTCTTCCGCCTTCCGGACCAGCTGTGAAAGGATGTCGGTCCCTTCCGCCTGCAAGGAGACGACTTCGGCAGCGGAATGCTTCAATTGTGTGATCATGCGGCTGTTTTCCTGCAGCTGGCGCCCCAGCGTTCCGATGCCGTCCACGCCTTCCTCGGTATGTTTTGCCTGATCCGATGCGCCCTGCGCAATCTCTGTCACGGTACGCGCGACATCGACCGCTGACTGGGAGACCTGGTCGGATGTGTTGTGCAGGTACGAGGACGCCGTGGTGACATGTTCGGATGTGACAAGAACATGTTGAAGAAATACGCGCAGACTCATCACAATCTGTTCGAAGGCACCTGCAAGCTGACCGATTTCATCCTTCCGGGACAACAGGGCAGCGGGGATGTCCTCGCTGATATCCAGGCTGGAGATGCCCTTGGAATGACGGACAAGCTGAAGAATGGGTCTGGACAGGTTGCGGCCGATCCATACTGCGATGAAGGCAGAAACAAGCAGCAAGCCGAGGAAAATGCCGAGTGATACGAAAATCATCCGGTTGCGAAATCCTTCGATCTGCGCAGTGCTTGATTCACTGGGCACACCGATGAACAGGATGCCGATGACTTGTCCGTTCTCCAGCAGGGGATTGTAAGAGGTGAGGTACGAATGCCCAAGGATGACGGCCTGTCCGTTATAGGGTTTCCCGGCAGAAACGGAGGGATAGGCGGCGCTGTCCGCTCCGAGCATTGTGCCGGTTGCGCGGGAACCGTCCTCCTTCTTGACATTTGTCGAGATGCGACGAAAATCGGTTCCATCTTTGGCAAAGATTGTTGCGACAACCTGAAGGTCCTCCCCAAGCGAATCGACAAACTGCGTATCTTCATCGACACGCCCACCTGTGGCGGTCATCAGGGTGTCTCCCTGCACGGAGAGGGTGCCATAATGATCTGCAAGATAGACACGGGCGGCGGCGGCGTTTCCGGCAAGTTTTTGCTTGAGCAGGGTGTCCTGAAGGCTGGTCAGGGAAAGGTTAGCCTCCAGAAGCATTGCAACAGCCAGGATGGCGCTGACCAGGAATATCACCAGGATGAAGGACAGGACAATACGGTTTCGGATGCTTGCACGCATAGGTTACCTCCCAGGATGTTGCTTTTTAGTGCGCAATGATTTGGACCAAGGCTTCTTCGGCCTTGTTCATCAGATGAAAACAGAGTGGGGATCTATTCAGACTGGGAAATCATCTTCCGTATTTTTACCCATTTGCAGGGGATTGAAGCTAAGTAAATGAAATAAAACAATGAAAAGGGCAGTGTTGCAGGAAGGCCAGTCCATGCGTCCGTTCATTCCAGTGCACAAGCCCAGGCACATCGCTCCTCCTTCCGGCATTGCGGTGTACAAGCCTCTTGCGAACCGGTATAATGAATCAGTCGGAAAGGCGGATCCGATTGCAGTGGAACATGGACGCCGGCCATTGCCCATTACAAGGATCCGAACCTGTAACGCTTTTGCAGAAAGGGTCGGACGCGTCAAGCCTTGTCGTGCTCATGGCCGTAGGAACAGCAACGGAGAGGGAAGCAATGCGCATACGAAAGAAATGGAATGGGCGATTTGCCGGGAGAATATGCGTGACGCTTCTGCTGACTGCAGGGCTGACGTTGGGTCAATTGACTGGGCGGGCATCCCTGTTGCCGATGGGAAGCCCCTTGAGCTTGCAGGCCGCCACCTATGCCGAAACCGTCCGGGTCGGCATTTACTACGGGAAGGACAATGTCAGTACGGTCTCCCTCCGGTCCGACACAGGCCTGACCCTTGCCGCAACGGCTTCGGACGGCATCGTGACCCAGGTGTGGGATCAGGTTGACGCGAATACGTGCGTGGTCCGGAAAGATGCATGGTTTGTCCGGACGCAGGACGGAAAGACGCAGGAATATGCTCCAGCCGCAGGGGTGCCCGCAGCGGGGGAGACAAGCGGTCCCTTCCATCTCAGAATGGGAGACCGTCAGGCAGACTATGCTACGGCTTCCGGAGTTGCGGGAGTGCTCAGGAAGTCCGGCATCAGGGCTTATGCGGCCTATGAGGACGGATGGTATGTCTGGTCGGGCTTCTATGTGGATTTGAATGCCGCCAATGCCGGCAAGCAGGTTGCGGCGGATCTGTCAGGAAGCTCCAATATCACCGTCATCCCGTCTTCCGCCACAAGACTTGTCGTTCTGGATTCAAATCTTGAGCCGGTTTGCGTATATGGTGGAACGAACGGCGCGCTGACGGCGGTTGCCAAAAATGGTGCGGATCTTCTGGTCGTGAACGGAAAGCGCTACCGCGGAACCATGGAGTTCACCCGATTTTCAGACAGCGATCTGACCCTCGTCAATACGCTGGCCATTGAGCCGTACCTGTATGGGGTGGTTCCAAGTGAAATCCAGGCATCGTCTCCGCCGGAAGCCATCAAGGCGCAAGCGGTCGCCGCGCGCACCTATACCCTGAAGAACATCGGGAAGTACAAGAAATGGGGTTTTGATCTGACGGATACCATTGAATCGCAGGTGTATTCCGGGTATGAAGGAGAAAAGGTCCAATCGAACCTGGCGGTGGATGCGACCAGGGGTCAGAAGGCCCTGTTCAATGGAGAATTGGCCAGTCTGTTCTATTTCAGTTCCAGCGGCGGCATGACGGAAGACAACGTGAATGTGTGGGGAACCCCGTTTCCGTATCTGAAGAGCGTGCCGGACCCGTATGAGGCGAAGAATTCATACAATTACTATTGGCAGAAGGTCCTGACGGCAGCCGATGTGCAACGATACCTGATTACGGCGGGTGTGGATCTCGGAAGTATCCTGACCATCTCCACCCTTGAGTTTTCCGCAGCGAAGCGTGTGACGAAGCTGAAGATCACCGGTACCAAGGGAAGCATGACCTTCCAGCGTGATGCCTGCAGGACCCTTCTCGAATTCCCCAGCCAGATGTATACGCTTGGCGGGACGGAAAACATGGCCGTTCTTGGCGCGGACGGAACGATCACCGATTTGAAGCCTGCGGGCCTTGCCGTGTTGAGTGCGGATGGAAGCAGCGTCATTCCGGCTGATGGAAACTCCGTTGTGGCTGTGGGGCGCGACAATGGACTTGCGTATACGGGAACCGCAACGGGACTGTTTGTCTTCACCGGCTATGGATGGGGTCATGGCGTCGGCATGAGTCAGGAGGGAGCCAAGGGTTTTGCCGCGAATGGCTTCACCTATGACCAGATCCTCGCACATTATTTTCCGGGAACTGTCCTCCAATGACCCGAAACAAACCTGCAAGAATGCCGCCTCGACAGCAATGGAAAAATTCGGAATCCCGCAAGGAGATGGAATGAAAGAAACAGCAAAGCGTCTGACATGGGCGCTGGCCGCAGTGGCCCTCGTCCTGGCGGACCAGGCGGTAAAAGCCTACATTTCGGTCAACCGTGCCCTGTTCAATGAAAAAGTCGTCATACCGGATTTTTTTTACCTCACATATCTTGAAAACCGTGGCGCAGCCTTCAGCATGCTTCAGAACATGCGTTGGGTCTTTGTAGCCATAACCCTTGTGGCGGTTGGTGTCATGATCTTTTTCTTCCTGAAGCACACCGGTTTTTTGGCCCGTTGTTCCCTGACCCTGCTGATTTCCGGTGCGGTCGGCAACCTCATTGACCGCATCCGTCAGGGTTTTGTCGTTGATTTTCTGCACTTTTATCCATTCGGGTACAATTTTCCGGTTTTCAATCTTGCCGATATCTGTGTGGACGCAGGCGCTTTCCTGCTCGCAATCTGGCTTTTGTTCCTCTATCGTGAACCGGGGGTGACCCATGGCGAAAAAACATAATCGGCTGGCAAATGAGACAACCATCAAGCGCGTCCCGGCATACCGGGGAAATACTTCATCTCCGTTACAGGATGGGAATGGAAGCGTCCCGGGGGACGACGGTGATCCGGAGGATGAAAATGGTCCAGTCGGTGTTTCGGACATAGCCGCATCCTCAGTCATTCATCACAGCTTTGTTGCAGACGGGAGTGGGGATCGGTTGGATCTCCAGTTGGCTGCATTCCTTCCTGAGGTTTCCCGGTCCCGCCTCGCCAACCTGATATCGGAAGGCTATGCAAAGGTGGACGGAAAACCCGGGAAACCCGGTCTGAAACCCAAAGCCGGACAGATTCTCGAAATCGGCGTACCTGTAGCGGTGACGCTTCAGGTGATGCCCCAGGATATTCCGCTGGTGATCGTCCATGAGGATGATGACATCCTGGTCCTCGACAAGGCGAAAGGCATGGTGGTCCATCCTGCGCCCGGGAATCCGGATGGAACGCTCGTGAACGCACTCATGTACCATTGCGGGGATCGCCTTTCGGACATCAATGGCGTGATCCGTCCTGGGATCGTCCATCGGATCGACAAGGACACTTCCGGCCTGCTTGTGGTGGCGAAGAACAACCATGCGCATGTGACCCTTTCCGAAGCCCTGCAGGTCCACGGCATATCGCGCATTTATCGCGCAGTCGTGGACGGGGTCATCAAGACGGATGAGGGAACCGTGGACGCACCCATCGGACGTCATCCCAAGGACCGCAAGAAGATGGCGGTCACACCGGCCCACGGCCGTCATGCCGTCACCCATTACCGTGTCCTTCGACGCTTCCACGGACACACCCTGATGGAATTCGAACTCGAGACGGGCAGGACGCATCAAATCCGCGTCCACATGGCGTTTCTGGGGCATCCTGTCACCGGGGACACGATTTATGGAGCCCCCTGCAGGCTGATGAACACGGAGGGGCAGGCGCTGCATGCGAAACAGCTCGGGTTCATTCATCCGGGCACTGGACTTCCTGTTTGCTATGATGCGGCGGATCCTGCCTGGCTCACGAAGCTCCTGGAGGTTCTCGAGCGGCGGGAAGGCTGATGTCCGGCGGGATATGCGGCTGTGAAGCCAAAGTCCAGCAATGGACATGGACGGATTTGTTGGTGTATAATTCCCATGACGCTTTGATCCAAAGAGCCCAGAGGTGATGAAATGACGAATGAACATGTGACGTTCAATGTGGAAGGCATGGCCGGCAATGATAGCGCGGACACCATTCATGCCGCCCTGATCCGGCTCAACGGTGTTGACAACGTCATTGTCGATGTGGGCATGAAGCGGGTTGCCATTGAGTATGATGCGGAACGCGTACCGATGGATACCCTGAAGGGGACCATCGAGGACGCTGGCTACAAGGTCCGTTGAAACGAAAAGGATCGGATGCCTGCCCGGTGAGCCGGACAGGCATTTCCATGTGCAAGGACAGGCTTCCGGCGATTCCGGAACAGAATGGCGGGTGCCGGGCACACCCGGAGGATAGTGGGTATGACAGGCATCATGGGTGGAACGTTCGATCCGATTCATTTCGGCCATCTCCGTCTTGCGGAGCACATCCGCGAGGAGTTCGGGCTGGAACGGGTGCTTTTCATTCCTGCGGGAACCCCTCCGCACAAGGCGGGCAAGGAAATCCTGCCTGCGGAGAACCGTCTGGAAATGACCCGGCTGGCGCTGGCGGACAACCCGTTTTTTGAACTGGTGGATCACGAGATTCGTGCGGAAGGATATTCCTACACGGTTGAAACACTCGAATGGCTGTTGGATAAGGGATACGGACCACTCGCCCTGATCCTCGGAGCGGATTCGGTGATTCAGCTTGGAAGCTGGTTCCAGCCGAGGGGGATCCTGTCGCGGGCGTGTGTCATCGCGGCGCCAAGACCGGATGTCGGAGAGGACAGACTCAAGGAGGCCGCCGATTTCCTGGCCGGGCAATATGGAGGGGACATTCGGATTTCAGCGGCAACCGCCATGCCGCATGCTTCGACGGATATCCGCGAAGCGGTCGCTTCAGGCAGAACCATTCGTTACCTCGTGCCGGAAGCCGTCCGGCTTTACATTGAACAACACGGATTCTACAGGGAGGAGCGCAGTTGAACGGTATCCTGGAGGAGATTCGGTCCTACATCGAAAAGGAACTGAAACCGTCACGGTACCGACATTCCATCGGAGTCATGGACTCCGCGCGGAAATTGGCGGAGCGTCACGGGGAGAATCCGGAAAAGGCCGCATTGGCAGGGATCCTGCATGATTGCGGCAAGAATCGTTCCGGACCCGAGTCCCTGCGCCTTCTGGAAGCCATAGGCTATGTTCCCAACGAAGTGGAAAGATATGAACCATCCCTGCTGCATGGGCACATCGGTGCATTGGTGGCGCGGGAGCATTTCGGGATTACGGACGACGAGGTCCTGTCTGCCATCGCCTGCCATACCACGGGCAAAACGGGCATGTCGGCGTTGGACAAGATCATCTACATCGCAGACTACATCGAACCGAACCGGGATGGCGATTGGGTTTTCCCCTTGCGGACCCTTGCTTTCCAGAACCTTGACAGATGCCTCATCCTCTGCGCGGACAGCACACTGACTTTTGTGATGCGCAAGGGAAAGCCCATCCACCCGGATACGGTTCGCATGCGGAATGAAACCCTGATGCGTCTTGGCGTTTCCGGAACAGGGGAGGAGGACACATGACGGATTGGACGACATTCTCCTTCTCGATGCTGCTTGAACTGTTCCTGCGTTTGCTGTCGGCCTGCATCCTTGCAGGGCTCATCGGTTTCGAACGGGAGTTCGCCAGCCATAAGCCGGCCGGATTCCGGACGCATATCCTGGTCGGTCTGGGCTCCGCCCTTGTCATGATGACTTCCGAATACGCCATGCAGGCGTTCCCGGCCGCCGGAGTCGATCCGACACGCATCGGGGCACAGGTGGTCAGCGGCATTGGCTTTCTCGGCGCCGGCGCCATCATCCGTTCCGGTATCACCGTCAAGGGACTGACAACGGCCGCGAGTCTCTGGGCAGTCGCCTGTGTCGGGCTGGCCTGCGGGATCGGCTTTTATGGAGGCGCTTTCATCGCCACGGCGCTTGTATGGGTCGTGCTGTCCCTCCTCAAGGTGGTGGAAACCAGGCTTGAGCGGAAAAAACGGACAAGAATGAGTCAATCGGAAGAATGACAGGAGGAAACATGGACAATCAGAATGTTCAAGGGAACGGGACAACGCCACCGGTTGTGCCTGTCAGGAAGAATCGGTTTCTCCGTGAACTTGCGGAGTGGATTTTGTATATTCTGGCTGCCTTTGTGTTGGCATCGCTCATTCAGAGTGAAGTGTTCGCATTGACGGAAGTCAACATGAGTTCCATGGAAACGACACTGATCGAACATGACAAACTTGTCATGAACAAGCTTGCCTACCGCTTCTCCGAACCGGTGAAGGGGGATATCCTGATTTTCCTGAAGGATGAACAGGCGGACGGATTTGTCCGCAGATTCGAAATCTATCTCAGCGACGTGGCCATGAAGACACGGGGGGAATTCCGGCGAAACCGGCTGATCAAGCGGGTGATCGCAGTACCCGGCGACACGCTTGAAATCAGGGACAACCAGGTGATCGTCAACGGGGAAGTGCAGAAAGAGCCCTTTGCCCGGATTGATCCCGATGAAAACCGGGTGGTGAACGGGGAACTGGCACTTGTGACGATTCCCGAAGGGAAAATTTTCGTCATGGGCGACAATCGCGGGAAGAGCATGGACAGCCGCAGTTTCGGCGTTGTGGACATTTCATCGGTCGAAGGAAAAGCGGTTTTCCGAGTCATGCCGTTCAGCAAGTTTGGCGGCCTATACAAATAGAAGGACCCGAACAACACAGGCGAGAATCCTTTGGATTTCCTCGCACCCCAGTTTCCGAACCCACTGCGGACTGAATACCGCACAGGAGGGGTTCGGCCTTCCGGAGGAGCAGGGACGATGGGCAAGGCACTGATTGAACTGAGAGGTCTGACAAAATCATACAGTGGAAACAAGGTGGTGGACAATGTCTCATTGTCCATCCGCGAAAATGAGTTCGTGACCCTGCTGGGACCCAGCGGATGCGGCAAGACCACGACCCTGCGCATGATCGGCGGGTTCGAGGAACCTGATTCCGGCGAAATCCTTTTCGAGGGACATGATCTTTTGCCCGTGCCGCCCTACCGCAGGAACATCAACACGGTGTTCCAACGATATGCGCTGTTTCCGCACATGAATGTCTATGAAAACATCGCATTCGGACTGCGCATCAAGAAGCTCGGGAAAACCGAGATCGCGGAGCGCGTGGCCAAGATGCTTCATCTGGTCGATCTGGAAGGGTTTGAGCGAAGGAATGTCGATTCCCTGAGCGGAGGCCAGCAGCAGCGTGTCGCGATCGCACGTGCTTTGGTCAACCAGCCCAAGGTGCTCCTGCTCGATGAGCCGCTGGGGGCGCTGGACCTCAAACTGCGCAAGGAAATGCAGATCGAGCTGCTGGACATGCAGCGTTCCGTCGGAATCACATTCATTTATGTCACGCATGACCAGGAGGAAGCGCTGACCATGTCCGACACGGTCGTAGTCATGAACAAAGGCGTCATCCAACAGGTCGGCACACCTGTCGACATCTACAATGAACCCATCAACCGGTTTGTAGCGGACTTCATCGGCGAGAGCAACATCATGGAAGCCGTCATGCCCGAAGACCGTGTCGTCATCATTGATGGCGTGACTTTCCCTTGCGTGGACACGGGCTTCGCCCCGAACGAGGAAGTGGATGTGGTCATCCGGCCGGAGGATATCCGGATTACGGTCAATCCGGAAGACGGGCAGCTTCAGGGCACGGTCACTTCGGTCGTGTTCAAGGGCGTTCATTACGAGATGCTGATCGAGACGGACCGGCGGGAGTACATGGTGCACCGTACCATGATGTTTCCGGAAGGAAGCCGGGTAGGGATGAACATCCAGCCGGCCGACATCCAGGTCATGAAGAAGGGGGATGGGTGATTTGAAGGCTCGCATGCGCCTCCTCGCCTGGCCCTACTTGGGCTGGATGGCCATTTTCGTTGTGATTCCGCTGGTTCTTGTCCTGCTTTACAGCTTTACGAGCGGTGATATTCACGATGTTTCCACCTGGCAGTTTACTGCGGACAACTTTGCCCGTTTCAACGAACCGACCTACCTGAAGGTCATGGCGGACTCCTTTCTGCTGGCAACCGCAAGCACGCTCATCTGCCTGATCCTTGGCTATCCGGTCGCCATGATCATCTCGCGGGCGGACATCCGGTACAGGAATCTGCTTCTGATGTTCTTTCTCGTCCCGATGTGGATGAACTTCCTGCTCAGGACCTATGCCTGGATGTCCCTTCTGTCCCCGAACGGACTCATCAACCGGGGCCTGCAGGCGCTTGGCCTGCCGATTCTGGAAATCATGCCGGGACCGTGGGCTGTCCTGCTCGGCATGGTTTACAATTTCCTGCCATTCATGGTGCTTCCCATCTATACGGTGCTCTCGAAAATCGATCGACCCTTACTGGAAGCCGCATCCGATCTTGGCGCCAACAAGTTTCTGACCTTCTGGAAGGTGATTTTTCCACTTTCCCTTCCCGGTGTTGTCTCAGGCATCACCATGGTGTTCATGCCGGCGGTCAGCACCTTTGTCATTTCCTCCCTGCTCGGCGGCAGCAAAACGCTGCTGATCGGCGATGTGATCGAGCAGCAGTTCACGTATGAACGCAACTGGCACTTCGGTTCTTCGCTGTCCATCATCCTGATGGTCATCATCCTGCTTTCCATGGCGGTCATGTCGCGGATCGACCGGAAGCCGGCGGAAGGGGGACGCGCCGCATGATGAAATTCCTCAAGCGCTCCTACATGGGCATCATCTTTCTCTTCCTGTATACGCCCATCGTGGTTCTGATCGCGTTTTCCTTCAACAGCTCGAAATCACGCGGCCAATGGGGCGGCTTCACGCTGAAATGGTATCTGGACATGATGGGCGACCGGCAGATCCGGGAAGCCCTGATGTTCACCATCGTCATCGCCGTGCTGTCCACCGTGATCTCGACCGTGTTCGGCACCGTGGCGGCCATCGGCATCCACAACATGCGCCGGGTGACCCGGACGGCTGCGCTCAATCTCAACAACCTGCCGGTCCTGAATCCGGACATCATCACGGGTGTCGCGCTGATGACGCTCTTCATTTCGACCGGCCTGCCACTCGGACCCGTTGCCATGCTCATCGCGCATGTCGTGTTCAGCACGCCGTACGTCATCCTTGCCGTATTGCCGAAATTGCGGCAGATGAACCGGTACACGGCGGAAGCGGCGATGGATCTGGGGGCGACGCCTGCCATGGCACTCCGCAAGGTCATTCTGCCCGAGATCTCTCCCGGTATCGTCAGCGGTGCGCTCATGGCCTTCACCATGTCCATCGACGACTTCGTGATCAGTTTCTTTACGGCCGGCACCGATGCCACGAACCTTTCCATCCTGATCTACTCGATGGCCAAACGAGGCGTGAAACCTTCCATCAACGCACTCAGCACGGTGATGTTCGCCGTGGTGGTGATACTTCTGCTCATCATCAACAAGAGAAGCGACAAGGGAGAGGAACTGCTGTTATGAAGAGAAGACTTGCCATCATCCTGTCCGTCCTGATGCTGGTTTCAGCCATTCCAACCCTTTCCGGTTGCGGTTCGAAGGTCAGCATCAATGTTTTCAACTGGGGCGAATATATCGATGAATCCCTTCTGACGAAATTCGAGAAGGAGACAGGCATCACGGTCAATTACAAAATGTACGATACCAATGAAACCCTCCTCGCCAAGATGGACGCGGGGGGAAGCAGCTTCGATGTGGTGTTCCCCTCGGATTACGCCATTTCCGAGATGGTGAAGCGGGACATGCTGCGTCCGTTGGATTTCGCCAACATTCCGAACTACAAGTATATCGACGAACAGACGAAGAATCTTCCGTACGATCCTGAAAACAAGTATTCCGTCCCGTATTTCTGGGGGACCATCGGCATCCTTTACAACAAGAACCTCGTGAAGGAGCCGATCGACAGCTGGAATGTCCTCTGGGACGAGAAATACAAGGGCAAGATCATCATGAAGAAGGATGTCCGGGATACGATGGGTGTCGCGCTGAAGCGGCTCGGTTTTTCCGTCAACAGCATGAACGAATCGGAACTGCGGGCGGCGAAGGACAGTCTCATCGAGCAGAAGCCGTTGATCAACGGGTATTACGGCGATGAGATCAAGGATATGATTGCCAACGGAGACGCGGCTATGGGCGTCACCTACTCCGGGGATCCGATGGATCTTTACTGGGACGATTCCGCAGATTTCAGCTATGTCGGCTATGTCATCCCGAAAGAGGGAACCAACGTCTGGTATGACGCGATGGTGGTGCCGAAGAGCAGCAAGAATCCGAAGGCGGCGGAAGCCTTCATCAACTTCATGCTTGATCCGGAAAACGCCTACCAGAATTCAAGTGCGGTCGGCTACACCTCCCCGAACACGGAAGCGTTGAAGAAAATGAAGGAAGAATACCCTGAGATTTTTACCATGGATGCGTATTGGCCTTCCCAGGAAGTGCTGAAGAAAAGCGAAGTCTATGTGGATCTCGGAGACGCCAAGGCCCTTTACAACGAACTGTGGACCGAGGTGCGCGTGGAGTGACCTTTCTGCGTGCCGTTTTTCGTCACGTCGCGTGTGGTATGAATCAGCAGAAACGCATGAATCGCGTCGCAGCGTGCAACGCAGAATTGGTGGATGCATGGTTCTCTACATCGCAAGACAACCCATTTTCGATCGTCAGATCAATATTTACGGGTATGAACTGCTTTACCGGAAGAATGAAAGGAATCTTTTTCCGGATACGGATGCCGATGAGGCATCCTCCAACGTCATCATCAATGCATTCCATGTGCTGGGAATCGACAGGCTGATCGGCGGACACCGGGCGTTCATCAATTTTACCGGGAATCTCCTGTTGCAGGGGGTTGCGACCCTGCTTCCCAAGGAAGGGCTTGTCGTGGAAATCCTGGAGGATATCCAGCCGACCCCCGCCATACTGGACGCGTGCCATGAACTGAAACGCCAGGGATACATGCTGGCATTGGACGATTTCGTCAACACCCCCGTCATGCGGCCGTTTGTGGAACTGGCGGACATCATCAAGGTCGATTTCATCCAGTCGGATGTGCGGGAACGGCGTTCCATCGTCCGAATGCTCGGAAACGGGAAGATTCGTTTTCTGGCGGAGAAAATCGAAACGCTGGAAGAGTTCGAGCAGGCGAAGGCGTTGGGATACACCCTGTTTCAGGGGTTTTTCTTCAGCAAACCTGTCATCCAGCCCATGGGCGACATTCCCCCGATGCGGGTGAACCAGCTCCGATTGCTTGAGCTGCTGAACAAGCGGGAAATTGATTTTTCGGAGCTGTCAGGCATTGTGACACGGGATGTCTCGCTTTCCTACAAGCTTTTGAAACTTGTAAATTCCTCTGCTTTCGGGTTGCGGACGAAAATCGATTCCATCCGGCATGCGCTTGTCATGCTTGGTCTGGACGAACTGAAGAAATGGCTGTCGTTGATTGTCATGCGCGGTCTTGCGGAAAACAAGCCGGATGAGCTTGTGAGGCTTTCGTTGCTCCGGGCGCGCATGATGGAACAGCTTGGCACGGAACTCGGATGGGCGGGAAAAGCGGCCGACCTGTTCCTGCTCGGACTCTTTTCCTGCCTGGATGTCCTGATGAGCCGGCCCCTTTCCGAACTGCTCGAGGGCATTTCGGTTTCTTCCGAAGTGAAGTCGGCGCTTCTGCGGCAGGAAGGGATGTTCGGAATGCTCTATGTCCTCATCAAGCAGTATGAGGAAGGTCATTGGGATGAAGTCACCCGCTTGTCCACCCTCATCGGTCTCGATCCTCAAAAGGTGCTGCCGGTCTACCTGGAATCGATGAAATGGTGTTCCGCGATCCTGGAATCCTGAGCCGGTGAAACGCCATGTGACGGGCGTCATGCCATGAAGCAGGGGGCATCAGGGCCGTGGCCATGACGAATCGGAAGGGGTCCGCAGGGAAGGAATGCGCCATGGTCAGCGACGGAAATCCCGATCCCGGTCCATCCGACGGTATTCATAGATGCATGCCTCTCCTGGCGGATGAAATCAAGCAGGCTCTGGCGGGGGATCTTGTGCCGTTCCATATGCCTGGACACCGTGCGGGAAGGGGATTTCCCCTTGATTTTGGCCGGCTGCTGTCGGAGATCGACACGACGGAACTGCCCGGAACCGACAATCTACAGCATCCTGCCGGCATCCTGAAAGAAGCCCAGGAGAGGGCTGCCCGTTACTTTGGAGCCGCCGCCTCGCACTTTCTCGTCAATGGCTCGACCGTCGGGCTCCTTGCCATGCTGCAGGCGGTTGCCGGTCCCGGCGATGAAATCCTGGTCGGACGCGACTGTCATCGATCCGTTCTTCATGCCCTTCAGCTTTCCGGCGCGGAGCCGGTTTTCGTGGATGTCCATCCCGACGGGATGGCCGGCGTTCCCTGCGGCTGCACGGAAGACCGGCTTGTCGAAGCCATCCGGCAGAACCGGCATGCAAAGGCTCTGCTGCTCACACGTCCCAATTATTACGGCTTTGCCGTTCCTTTGAAAAAGATCGCGCGCCTGCTGCATGAAAACGGTATGGCGTTGCTTGTCGATGAGGCGCATGGCGCCCATTTCAACTGCGGAACCTTCTTTCCCGAACCGGCGCTGGCCTGCGGCGCCGATCTTGTGGTGCAGAGCCTCCACAAGACGCTGCCGTCCCCGACGCAGACCGCCATTCTGCACGAAGGCTTCTCCTGGCACGGCGTACGGCCCGGCCTGATGGTTTCCTCCGTCCGGGAGGCACTGTCGCTTTTTCAAACGACAAGTCCGTCCTATCCGCTTCTTGCAGGTATCGACGCAGCCGTCCGCTGGGCCTCGGAATCAGGTGCGGAGGCGTACCTGTCCCTTGTGGAACGTCTGGATGAATGTCGGAAGCGGGTACACGGGGAGAGCCGTTTTTCCTTCATCGATCCGGAAGCGGGACATCCTCTTTTCGTCCGGGATCCGACGCGTCTGGTGATTCAGGCAAGGAATGCCGGCATAAAGCTGGAATCCTGGCTCCGCGAATCCTGTGGCGTTTTTGCCGAAATGGCCGATATGAATCATGTGGTCCTGATTGCGACCCCTTTTCATGATGCGGCCGATTTCACACGCCTGACGGATGCCTTGCGGGATGCGCCGGAATGCGGAAGGGATACAGGCCAGAAGATGGATCGGACGGATGCTCATGCTACGGATCGGACATCCGGCTGTTGGATCATTCCGTTGCCAAGCTCCGAAGTCCGTCCGGAGGATTCCGGACCCTTCGTTCTCCCGGAACGCGTGGTGGGCTTGCAGCGTGCGGTACGCATGAAGCGGGAAGCGGTTCCCATCCTCGGTGCGATCGGAAGGATTGCAGCAGGAACGGTTGTTCCCTACCCGCCCGGGGTGGTTGCCATCGCACCCGGAGAGCGGTTCGACAGCGATCTGGTCACATGGCTGGTCGAACAGGGGAAAGCCGGCATCTCCGTATTGGGGATGGAGGATGGGTGCGTTTCCTGTATAATGGAAGAGAAATAAGCATCACAGGGAGCGTTCGCATACATGGAAAATGGAAACAGGGGCCTCTTCATCAGTTTCGAGGGCAATGACGGTTCGGGAAAAACAACACAGATCCGCCTGCTTTCGCAATGGTTCGAAGGCTGCGGCCGTGAAGTCATTCTCGTGAGGGAACCCGGTGGCACACCGCTCGGGGAGAAGATCCGGGAGCTTCTGCTGGACAACGCGAACGAGGGAATGGAACCGGTCACGGAAATGCTTCTGTATGCGGCATCCCGGGCGCAGCTGATGCGCAAGGTGATCCGACCGGCGCTCGCACGGGGAGCCGTGGTCATCTGCGACAGGTTTGTGGATTCCAGCTATGCCTATCAGGGCTTCGGCCGGCAGCTTGGGCTTGGAACAGTCAGGCTGGCGAACGAAAAGGCCATCGACGGGCAGATGCCGCATCTCACGTTCTTCATGGATCTTGACGCCGACACCTCCATGGCGCGCAGAATGGCTTCCGGAACTGTGGCGGATCGACTGGAAAACGAAGAAATGGCTTTTCACAGAAGGGCATATGACGGGTACCACACCTTGGCGGAAACAGACGGAGAACGCATCAAGCGAATTGCGGTGCTGGAGGGCGGACGGCAACGTACGCCGGAAGCGGTTGCCGCGGAAATCCGCGAGCATGTAGAGGCAAGGCAGGCAAATCCCTGACAGGAGGATGACATGGCCATTCGCATTGAAGGAAGCGGAAGCCGCCGCGAACCGACAAGACCCGCTTCCATTGAGGGATCTTCCGGCGTTGGAAAGGTCAGGCATGCCGAGTCCTCCCAGTTCGGCTCCACACTGGGTCATTCGTTCCAGCAAGCCCAGGAGGAACGGCTGCAGCAGATGGCGCTGGACATAGCGGAACAAGGCAGGAAACTGGCGGATCGGGTCGATATCGGAGATCTGAAGGCTTACAAACGGCTTGTGGCGGATTTTCTGGAAGAGGCGGTGGCCGGGTACGGAAAATTCTCCAAGGAAAGTTTTCTGGACCGTCGGGGGCGTCACCGTGTCTATGCGACGGTTCAAACCATCAATGAGAAACTGGAAGCGTTGACACAGGAAGTATTGAAAACGGAAAAGGATCATTTGGCCATTGCGGGCAAGATCGAAGACATCCGCGGGCTGGTGCTGGATTTGATGTTATGAGTCTGAAAAACGGATCGGGTCCGGAGAAAGTCATCGGTCTGGACAGTGTCATCGGTCAGGGAAAACTGAAGGCAAGGCTGGGCCAACTCCTTGAACAAGGGGTTCCGGGCCATGCCTATATCTTCAGCGGTGCATCCGGCATGGGGAAGCGGACGCTGGCCCACGCCTTTGCGGCCCATTGGCTTTGTACGGTGAATCCGATGTCTCCCTGCGGCCAATGCCGTTCCTGCACCACCTTTGCGGCGGGAACCCATCCGGATGTCGTGCTTATTCGGCCGGAAGAGCGTAAAATCCCCATTGAGGCCGTCCGGAACATGCAGGCGGCCTTTTCCGTCACCACGACCTATGGACGGCGGCTGTGTCTGATCGAGGATGCGGAACGGATGAACGAGGCGGCCCAGAACTGCCTGCTGAAAACGCTCGAGGAGCCTCCGGCCCGTTCTTTGCTGATTCTGACGACTTCCTCCTTCGATTCCCTGATGCCCACCATCCGCTCCCGCGTGGTTCGTCTGCCCCTGGACGGGTACGCCAAAAACGAACTTGATGATATTCTCCGACAGGCCGGCAGCGGCCAGACGACGGATTTTCTTGTTTCTTTCTCGCAGGGGATTCCCGGCCGTGCGATGTCCCTGCTGGAGAGCAGGACCCTGGAGCCGAACAGACAGCGCGTGGCGGCCATCCTTCCCCAGGGAGGCGTCGGAATGGGCGTTCCCGGGATGGAGGCGTTATGGCGTCACCTGAGCGAGAACAAGGGAGAGTTTGCAGAAGCCGTCGATTTGCTGCAGGGATTACTGCGGGACCTGCTGGCGGCGCACGAAGGCGTGGATGGCCGGTTGATCAATACGGATAAAACCGATACAATAAGGAAGGTTGCGCGAATCCGGACGCGCGGGGAGTGGGTGGACGCGATACAAAAGACGGACGACATCCGTCAGGCCGTCCAGTCCAACCTGAATCACCAGATGGCGGTGGATGCGCTGAGCGCGGCACTGGGCCCTCTGTTTGACCTTTGAATCCGGAATGCGCGGCATGAAAGTGAGGAGCCTATATGGCCATCGTTGTGGGGGTCCGTTTCAGGACCGCCGGAAAAATATACGACTTCAGCCCAGAGAACGAAGTGTTCGAAAAAGGCGAATATGTCATTGTGGAAACGGCTCGCGGCGTGGAGTGCGGAGAAGTGCTCAATGGCAACCACGAAGTAGCCGACAGTGCGGTGGTCGCGCCGCTGAAGCCCATCCAGCGCCGGGCCACGCCTGAGGATGTGACCCGGAACGAGGAAAACCGGCGTCGTGAAAAGGAAGCGCATGACATCTGCCAGGAGCGCATCCGGCGTCACAAGCTGGAAATGAAGCTGATCGACGTGGAATACACATTCGACAACAGCAAGATCCTGTTCTATTTCACCGCCGACGGACGTGTCGACTTCCGCGACCTGGTGAAGGATCTGGCCTCCGTCTTCCGCACCCGCATCGAACTGCGGCAGATCGGCGTTCGTGACGAAGCGAAAATGCTCGGCGCCATCGCGACCTGTGGCAGGGAATTGTGCTGCAGCACCTTCCTTTCGGAATTCCATCCCGTATCCATCAAGATGGCGAAGGAGCAGTCGCTGTCCCTCAATCCGACCAAGATTTCCGGTACCTGCGGGCGACTGATGTGCTGCCTGAAATATGAGACCGAAGCCTACGAGTATCTTTTGAAGCGTTCCCCACGCGTGGACGCCATCGTGAAGACACCACAGGGGCAGGGAACCGTCATAGTCGTCAGCCTTCTCAAGGAACTCGTGAAGGTCAGGCTCGATACGGAAACAGGCAATGATCTGATTGAAGTCCGCGTCGAGGATATCGAGATCATCAAGGATGGCGGCAAACGCCACAGCAATGCCGACAAGGGCGGCAGGGGACGTGAGGACGCTGCGAACCGGGAAGGCGGACCAGCCCGTGAAGGAGCCGATGCACCAGGCAAGGGCGGACAGGCCCGCGATGGAGGCAGGGGAGCCGGCAGAACCGGGGGCCGTGACCGGAACCGCGAAGGCGGCGGGAACGGAGCACGTGAAACCGGACGCGAAGGCAGTGGAAGCGGGACACAGGAAGCCGGACGCGAAGTCGCGGGAGATGGAACACGCGATGCCGGCCGTGAAGGAAACCGGGACCGGCAGCGGGATGGCGGACGAGATCGGGATCGACGGAACCGGAATGGCATGGAATCGAGTGAGAATTCCCGGATTCCGGCAACCCCCGGTTCCGATGGCGGGACGGAAGCTTTCGTTCAACCGGATTGGAATGATGCCGTCATCGAAGAACCGTTCGATCTTGAGGCGGAAAAGGAAATGAGTACGGATACGAATACGGAGACTAATGGCTCAGTCGGAGATCTTTTCGCGGTTCACGCCGACACGGACGGATTGGATGAAATGCCTGCGGAATCAGACTTCGATGACGAAGAGGACCATCCGGCGGGTTGACAGTAGGGTGCCAATCAGGTACCATATTGTCTGGAATCAACATCCAACGATTTGTTTTGGACTTCAGGAGGGTAAAAACATGGCTTACGCAATTAATGACGACTGCATCAACTGTGGTGCCTGCGAATCGGAATGCCCGGTCAGCTGCATCTCCGCCGGCGACACGAAGTACGTAATCGAAGAAGGATCCTGCATCGACTGCGGATCCTGTGCGAATGTCTGCCCTGTCGCCGCGCCCCAGCCGAAATAATCCGCAACGATGCAAGGGCTGTCCCGAAGGGGGCAGCCCTTCATGCAAAAAAAAGCCGGGCCGAGAGTCGAGAAAACCGCCGCGGGCGGTTTTTTTCATATCCGTCGCACCGGGTCGCAGGAGACGCATGTACGAAACCTGGCAGGCTGAAGCCAATCCCACCCGGCCGGATGAAACCCTGGAAATCCTGAATGAGGCAGGCGCGGCCATTCTGCAGAAAAGGGACGGTTTCCGTTTCGGAACCGATGCCGTCGTGCTGGCTGACTTTGCCCGTGCGCATATCCGTTTCAGCAAGGGGCGGAAGGGCGTGGAACAAATGGCCGATCTCGGCACGGGGACCGGCATCATCGCGCTGCTCATGGCCCTGGGGACGAAGATTCCCTCTGTGCATGCGATAGAACTGCAGCCTGACATGGCGGACATGGCTGCGCGATCCGTGGCCGGGAACGGCCTGGAGGGACGGATTCGGGTCCAATGCGCGGATCTGCGCCTGTCGGACAAACTGCTGGGTTGCGGCAGTCAGGACCTGGTTCTGAGCAATCCGCCGTATCAGCCGGCCGGAGCCGCGCTGCACAATCAGCTTGATGCGGTTGCGATGGCGAGGCATGAAATCCATTGCACGCTGGAGGATGTCATCCTTCAGGCTTCCCGTCTGTTGCGCTTCGGCGGCGCGTTTTGCCTGGTTCACCGGCCGGAACGGCTTCCGGAGATCTTCGTGTGCATGCGGCGGTACGGGTTGGAACCCAAGCAGCTTCAGATGGTGCACCGCTCCTTTTCGGCGCCGCCTTCACTCGTCCTCATCCGGGGACTCAGGGGCGGAAAGCCCGGTCTGCATGTACTGGCGCCGCGCATGGCGTCGGATGGCCGGGGCGGTGGATGAATCGACGACATGCATCGAATCGGATACGCGGGACCTGAATGTGCCGATACCGCGCATGGTAGCGGATTTTCGACGCTGGGATGTACCGAATCTGAAACACATTGAAACGGGAGGACGCAATGCCCAGACAAATCAAGACCCCCTTGACGGAAGAAACGGTTCGCAGTCTGAAGGCGGGCGAGGAAGTCCTGATCTCCGGGATTCTTTATACGGGCCGTGATGCGGCGCACAAGCGGATGATCCGCTGTCTGGAGGATGGCGAACCGCTTCCCTTTGAAATGCAGGGACAGGTCATCTATTATGTCGGACCCTGCCCGGCGCCGCCCGGCAAGGTCATTGGTTCCGCAGGCCCGACCACGAGCGGGCGGATGGATGCCTACGCGCCGACGCTGCTGGATCTGGGCCTTAAGGGCATGATCGGGAAAGGCTTGCGGAATGACGCCGTCATCGACGCCATGAAACGGAACGGCGCAGTCTATTTCGGCGCCATCGGCGGTGCGGCCGCGCTGATCGCGCGCAGTGTCGTGTCAGAAGAAGTCATCGCGTTCGAGGATCTGGGAACCGAAGCGGTCCGACGTCTGGTGGTCAGGGATTTCCCCGCTTTCGTTGTCATCGATGCGGATGGGAACAACGCCTATGATATGGGACGCGCCGCTGCTGCGGAGGCCATTCGTGCCATGGAATGAATCATTCAGGAGGAACACTCATGCAGACAGCCGATTGGCTCAGCTTGTTCGGTCCGGCCCGTATCTTCATCTTCGCAGGACATTATGGAAGCGGAAAATCCGAGATCTCCGTCCAGTTCTCCCGTGAGCTGGCCGCGTCCGGAAAACGGGTGCTGATGGCGGACATGGATATCGTGAATCCGTTTTTCCGAAGCCTGGATGCGCGGACCCTGCTGGAAAAGGACGGAATCCGCATCGCCGCGCCTCTTTTTGCAAACACGAACGTGGATGTGCCGGCGCTGGTCCCCGAGATCGGTTCCGCCCTGCGGGATCCCGGCACCCACGTGGTGCTGGATGTGGGCGGGGACGGGGATGGCGCAAGGGTTCTTGGGCGTTATCACCGGGACATCGCGGAAGGCGCGCTTGCCATGGTCTTCATCTTCAATGCATCCCGCCCGATGACGCGTGATGCGGAAACGGCCGGCGTTCAGATGGCAGAAATCGAGTTTGCGTCCAGACAACGGTTCACGCATATCCTCAACAATACGCACCTTCTGGATGAGACGACTTGCATGCATGTCATGGAAGGAGAACGGGAAGCCCTCGCGCTTTCAGAAAGAACCGGCTGCCCGCTGGCCGCCTCCGTATATAGCCGGGAGTTGCAGGATCCTTGTGAAATCTCGAAAAACAGCATACCGTGGGTGCCGCTCCATCGCACACTCGGGGTGTCCTTTGGTTGACAGCTTTCCCACATGGGGGTTACAATTTTACAGATAGCCTGTGTTTTCCAGGAAGGGCCTGAAGGATTTCAGGAACCATCCTGCAAATCTCCGGCAGGCGAACCGGCATGCCCGTCCTTGGGCATGCGGTGGGTGCATTGCCGGCCAACAAAGGAGCGAACGGATGGCAAAGGTGACATTTTCCAGTGAACGATGCAAGAACTGCGGTCTTTGCATCAGTGTGTGTCCCAAGAAAATCATCCTCGAGGACCGGGAATCCATGAATGCGAAAGGTTACCACCCCGCGTATGTCGCCGAAATGGACAAATGCATCGGTTGCGCTTTTTGCGCGACGATCTGTCCCGATTGCGTCATCACGGTCGAGAAGTGAAGGAGGAACCCTCATGGGAGAAAAACTGCTGATGAAGGGGAATGAAGTCATTGCGGAAGCGGCCCTTCGTGCCGGATGCCGCCATTACTTCGGATATCCCATCACCCCGCAGACCGAGATCGCCCACTATATGGCCAAGCGCATGCCCCAGGTAGGCGGCGTATTCCTGCAGGCCGAGAGCGAAGTGTCCGCCATCAACATGGTATATGGCGCAGCTTCTGCGGGCAAGCGGGTCATGACCTCTTCCTCCAGTCCCGGAATGAGCCTGAAACAGGAAGGCATTTCCTATGCAGTGGGCGCCAGGCTCCCGGCGGTCGTGGTCAACATCATGCGCGCCGGTCCCGGTCTTGGCGGCATCCAGCCGGCCCAGGGCGATTATTTCCAGACGGTCAAGGGCGGCGGCCATGGCGACTACAAGTTGATCGCCCTCGCACCCGCCTCTGTGCAGGAACTGTACGAAGCAACCATCGACGCCTTCAATCTGGCGGACAAGTACCGCATGGTGGTCATGGTGCTGGGCGACGGCATGCTTGGCCAGATGATGGAAGTGGTCCAGTTCCGGGACACCGAACCGGTCATGGAACCCGCCAAACCCTGGGCGGCCGTTGGAACCGGCATGAAGCGCGAACACAACACCGTCACTTCCATCCATCTCGATCCGGCCGTACTGGAACACTGGAATGACGAACGACAGAGCATGTACCGTGCCATCGAGGCGACGGAGCAGCGCTGTGAACTGTACAATGTCGAGGATGCGGATCTGGTGCTTGTCGCATACGGTTCCGTTTCCCGCATCGCCAAAAATGTCATCAAGGCGGCGGCAAAGGAAGGCATCAAGCTCGGTCTGCTCCGGCCCATCACCCTCTGGCCGTTCCCGACGCAGGCCTTCGAGCAGGTCATCCCGGACGCAAAGGGATTCCTGGTGCTCGAAATGAGCGCGGGCCAGATGCTTGAGGATGTCAAACTGACGGTGGAGGGGAGACGTCCCGTCTTCTTCCATGGCCGCATGGGCGGCATGATTCCCACTGTGAAGGACATCCTGCAGGAAGTCCGCGAAGCCGTCGGCTCCACCGGAGCCAAGGCACGCGCAGAGAAGGAGGGCTGAACGATGGCTGTAGTTGCGCAGAAACCCCACGCCTTGCGTGAAACCCCGCTCCATTATTGCCCAGGCTGCACCCACGGCATTTCGCACCGCCTCGTGGCGGAAGTGCTGGATGAACTGGGTCTTGAAGGCCAGACCATCGGGGTGTCCCCGGTCGGCTGTTCCTACAACAACTACGACTATTTCAACTGCGACATGGTCCAGGCGGCCCATGGCCGTGCCCCGGCCGTTGCGACCGGCATCCGGCGTAGCCTGCCCGACAGCGTCGTCTTCACCTATCAGGGGGACGGAGATCTGGCTGCCATCGGCATGGCGGAGATTGTCCACGCGGCTTCCCGCGGCGAGAACATCACCGTGGTGTTCATCAACAACACCATTTACGGCATGACCTCCGGACAGATGGCCCCCACATCGCTGATGAACCAGGTGACGACCACGTCTCCGTACGGCCGCAACGCCAGGGAACACGGGTATCCCATCCGGGTCTGCGAAATGCTCGCCACATTGGAAGGTCCCGCCTATATCGAACGGGTCTCCCTTCATGACGTCAAACATATCCGCCAGGCCAAGACGGCCCTGAAGAAGGCCTTCCGCCTTCAGACGGAAAAGAAGGGCTTCACCCTTGTCGAACTGCTTTCCACCTGTCCGACCAACTGGGGGCTCGATCCGATCGAATCCATGAAACGCGTGGAAAACGAGCTGATTGCGCATTATCCGCTCGGTGTCTTCGTCGACTGTGAAAAGGAGGGTTGAGCCATGCAGCATGAAATCATCATTGCGGGTTTCGGCGGACAGGGCATCCTCTCCGCAGGCAGATTGCTGGCCTATGCCGGCATGCAGGAAGGGCGCGAGGTTTCCTGGCTCCCTTCCTATGGCCCGGAGATGCGTGGCGGTACCGCCAACAGCATGATCGTCATTTCCGACGAACCGGTCGCCTCTCCGTTCATCAATTCCTGTTCCGCGCTGATTGTGATGAACAATCCTTCCATGGCGAAGTACGAGTCCTATGTCGACGCGGGTGGAATCATCGTTTACGACAATTCCCTCATCACCCTGCTGCCGACACGAACGGACGTGACTTCTTTCGGAATTCCCGCCACAAAAATGGCGCTGGACATGAATGAGTCGTCCTACTCGAATGTATTCCTTCTCGGAAAGTTGATAGAAAAGACCGGATGTGTCTCCGTGGAAAGCTTTGAAAAGGCGCTGTTTGGCGTCCTGCCGAAGCGCAAGCACGGCATGATTCCAGATGAGATGCAGGTTCTGGCGAGAGGCATGACTTATTGACAAAGCCTCTGCCAATCGAGTCGAAACGGAAAAAGGACACGCAACGGAATGGATGGTTTCCGATGCGTGTCCTTTTATATCTGCCGGATTTTCCGGGGCACCTGGGATCCGCCGGAAATGTGGAAGGTGCCGGCATCCCGGATAGGGTTCAGACAATGCAATTCGGTTCAGGATTCGGCGTTCCGCAATTCAATGCCCATGGCGTGCTGCAAGTGCCTGTTTCCACGGATGAACCACAATAAGGGCAAACCGAGGAGAAAACAGGCTCCGCCTTCTCCAAGCGCAAACCACAGCAAGGAGATCCCATACGGAAATGTCCGATCGAATGCGAGCCAGATGTAACTGCCCACGACGATCGTATTCAGCACGACGGGCGGCACCGGGGTCAGCAGCCAGGCATGTTTGCCGATCTTCCAGGTCAGCAGGGCGGCAGTCAGGGTGGTCAGGCTGCCGAATACGATGTCCATCCAGCCGAATCCGCCCAGGATATTGGACAGCAGGCATCCGACGAACAAACCCGGAATGGCGGCGGGCATGAGGGCGGGCAGAATCGTGAGGGCTTCGGATACACGGAACTGGAGAATGCCGAAGGAAATCGGCTGGAGCAGAAGGGTGAGAGCCGCATAGATGGCCGCGATGAGTGCGGACTGGACAAGAAAACGGGTCGTGATTTTCATGATACCTTTCAAGGGCGCAAAAAGCCGCTTGCCGGCTTGGTTGTCGAGGTGCCGGCGCCTCCCTAGTTTTGTTCGGCACCCAAGTCGTTCGATGCGGATGCATGGACGAAAGGGGGAACCTGCCAGGAGTTTCCGAACTGGCAATCCGTCAGAATGGACAGACTTCAATAGTTTGCACCGGTAAGGGTTCTTTTGTCAAGCTTGAATGGAGCTGGTGGAAATTCACTTTTCTGCCAACGATCCTTGCATCCAGTATACGGATTTCCCAATCCGATTGGTTGACAGGGTTCGAAACCGGGGAGATAATGCAGGGGAAGAGGCTCCGTAAGCGCATCGCGGGGCATCCGGGAGGAAAGCATGGATCGTTCATCCGCGTGGGAAGCCCTGTCGCTCCGCATCGAGAACCCGGGCCTGATCCGGCACAGCCGCGCTGTAGAGGCCATCATGCGGCATCTCGCCACGAGAATGGAGATGGATGTCGAACAATGGGGTATGGCCGGGCTGCTCCATGACATCGACTGGGAACGCGTGAAAAGTCATGCGGACGAGCATGGCATCCTGGCGGCGGAGATTCTTGAAAATCTCGGGTGCGATCCGACCGTTGTATTTGCCGTGAAGGCACACAATCCCGCATTGGGCATCCCGCGCCGTCGAAGCATCGACAAAGCGCTTTTCTGTGCCGATGCGGCCGCCAACCTGATTATCGAGACAGCGCTCATGACGGCGGACAAACGCATCGCCTCCGTCGACCCGGCCATGCTGTTGGAAAGGCATCGGGACATAACGTTCGCCGTTCAGGCGGATCGTGCGCAAATTGAAGGATGTGCCGCGCTGGAACTGGATCTGGAAGATTATTACGGGCTCGCGCTGCGGGCCATGACCGAAATCGGAGAGGAGCTGGGTTTGTGAGTGAACGGGAAGAACGGAAAGAGCGAATCCTGTCCGCCCTGAAGGAGCCAGCCTGCAGGTTGATGACCGCCTCGGAACTGGCGGTCTGGCTGGATGTCCCGGTTCCGGAACGCGGTGATTTTGAAGCATTGCTTCTTGAAATGGCCGGGGACGGCACGGTCGTGCAGAACCGGAAGGGACGTTTCGGCCTTGCGGAACGCCTGGGCATGACGAAAGGACGCTTCGCGGGAAATGCGCGGGGCTTCGGCTTCGTGATCGATGAAACCGGGCATGACATCTATATTCCGCCGGAAGACACAAAAGGCGCCATGGACGGGGATACGGTCCTGGCAAAATCTTCGGGCCTCTCCATGGACGGACGGCGTCGTGAAGGGGTTGTGATCCAAATTGTGGAACGCGCGCATCACCGGGTGGTTGGCCGCTTCACCGAAATGCCGGCAGGTGGTTTTGTCACGCCGGATTCCCGGAAGCTGACGGGCGATGTTCGCATCGATGCCTTCCATACAATGGATGCGAAAACCGGCCAGAAGGTTGTGGCAAACCTTACACGGTGGCCTGATGGCGAACTGTGTGCGGAAGGGCGGATTCTTGTCGTGCTGGGTTCGGAAACCGAGCCGGGTGTGGATATCCTTTCCGTCCTCTATCAGAACGATGTGCGCATCGAGTTTCCCGAAGAGGTGGCCGCGGAAGCCGACAGGCTTCCGGAAGTTCCTGCCGAAGCGGATTTCGAAGGGAGAAGGGATCTCAGGTCCCTGCCGATGGTCACCATCGACGGAGAGGATGCGAAGGATCTCGATGATGCGGTTTCCCTGGAGCAGTTGCCGGATGGCCTGTTCCGTCTTGGTGTCCACATTGCGGATGTGTCGCATTATGTCCGGGAAGGATCCGCACTGGACCAGGAAGCCTATCTGCGCGGAACCAGCGTCTATCTGCCGGACCGGGTCATCCCGATGTTCCCGCAGTCCCTGTCGAACGGGCTTTGCAGCCTGACCGCCCAAACACCGCGGCTGGCCTTCAGCGTGATGATGGATGTCGATGAGACCGGCAAGGTCGTGAACCACGAGATTTTTGAGAGTGTCCTGCATATCAATGAGCGCATGACGTACACGAATGTCCTTGCCTTGCTGGAAGACGGCGTAGCTTCCGGTGGTCTGGCTGCGGATCTGCGGGAACGCTATGCCCCCCTGACGCCCATGTTCCGCGCCATGCGCGGGCTGGCGGACATCCTGGGAGAGAAGCGAAAAAAACGCGGCTCCATCGATTTCTCTTTCGACGAATCGAAGATCATCGTGGACGGGCAGGGCATTCCGGTCGAGGTGAAGCGGATGAAGCCCAATGCCGCGACGAATCTGATCGAGGAATTCATGCTGCTCTGCAACGAGGTGGTTTCGGAGCATTTCAACCATATCCGCGTCCCATTCGTGTACCGTGTGCATGAGGATCCCGATCCGGACAAAATGGAGACCCTGCGCCAATTCCTCGTTTCCTTCGGCTATTCGCTGCCCGCTTCCGGGGTGGTGCATCCGATGGATCTGCAGCGTATCCTGGAACAAGTGAAGGGGAAACCGGAGGAGAAGACTGTCAGCACGGTCATGCTCCGCTCCCTGCAGAAAGCCCGCTACAGCCATGAGCACATCTGGCACTTCGGGCTCGCCGCGCCTTTCTATTCGCATTTCACATCCCCCATCCGCCGCTATCCGGACCTGCTGATCCACCGCATCATGAAGGAAACCCTTCAGGGGAGGATGGACGACAGACGCAAAGCGCATTACAACGCAATCCTGCCTGATCAGGCCCGGCATTGTTCGGAACGGGAACGCGCGGCGGACGAATCGGAACGGGAATGCGTGGACATGAAGAAGGCGGAGTACATGCAGCAGCATGTCGGTGAAACCTTCGAAGGCACCATTTCAGGCGTTGCAGCGTTCGGTCTGTTTGTGGAACTTCCCAATTCCGTGGAAGGGCTGATGCGTCTTGCCTCCATGCAGGACGATTACTACGAGTTCGATGAACGGAACCTGACATTGGTCGGATCACGGACCCGCAAGGTCTGGCGAATCGGTGACCCCGTCTCCGTTCTGGTGGCGAAGGCTTCCCCCGAGTTGCGGCAGATCGACTTTGTACCGGCCGGAACCTCCCTGGATGCCTGGGAGAGATCTGCACGGGATGCAGGTTTTCGCAGCGACGGACAGACTTCACGTCCCTACGGCCGTAGAGATGGTGGACCGTCGAAGGGTGGCCGGTATGGTACGGGAAACAACGGTAGCGGAGGAAGAACCGGCGGGGGTCGTTCATCGGGTGGATCCGGCAGCGGAGGCAAAGGCAAAGGTGGGGAGAAGACCCCGCATACAGGCAAATCCGGCGGCAAGCCCGGGGGCATGTCCGGGAGTGTGTCGGGCAGCGGTGGAAAAGCAGCTGCTGGGAATTCCGGCGGTTCAGGCAAGAAGAAAGGAACCTTCGGCAAGAAGTCGGGAAAAGGTTCGGGAACGGTAGGCAAGCGAAAGGGGAGATAACCATGTTTGAGTGGTGGGCTTCACTTCCAGTCATGAAACAGTTTTTCATGACAGTGGCCATCCCGTCGACTGTCATCCTCATCATCCAGTCCATCATGACCTTTGCGGGCATGGGCGGATCGCATGACATGGATGGCGGAGGCGGGGACGCTTCGGGCGGGCATTTTGACGCGGGAGGCGGTCATGCAGATGTTGGCGGGGGCCACGGCGGCTTCGACGGGAATCATGTCGGGGACGTCCTGCACGGCGGGCATGCGGGTCCTGACTTCGTCCATGCGGGTTCGCATGACATGGCGGACGCGCATACGGAGGTCCAGCATGGTCTGGATGGATTCCGCTTTTTCACGATACGCGGCATCGTCGCCTTTCTTTCCGTCTTCGGATGGACGGGTTCGGCATTGGTCCAGACAACCACCCCCATCGCGGTTTTCGCGATTGCGTTTTTGTCAGGTCTGGCAGCCATGACCCTTGTCGGATTGGCCTTCTGGGGCATCCTGCGGCTCCAGGAATCCGGGAATCTCGACTATACGCACAGTATCGGCCTCCAGGGGGAGGTTTACCTGCCGATCCCGCCGGATCGTACCGGTGTCGGAAAGGTGAATGTCACCCTGCAGGGTACCTTGATCGAGGTGGATGCCATCACAGACGAAACGGAAAGGCTGCCCACGGGATCCCGCATCCGCGTGGTCGGTCTCGAAGGAAACAACGTGCTGCTGGTCAGCAAGGAATGGGAGGGACATGCACATGGAGATCTCATCTGACACCCTGATACTCATCACCGTGATCGTAATCCTCGTTTTCACCACCCTCGTCGCATTGCTGACGCGGTACCGCAAGTGCCCGTCGGACAAGATCATGGTCATTTACGGGAAAGTTGGAGCCGATGCCAGCGGACAACGAAGTTCGAAATGCGTCCATGGCGGCGCGGCTTTCATCTGGCCTGTGTTCCAGAGTTATGAATTTCTGAACCTGACCCCGATCTCCATCAATGTGGATCTGCGGAATGCACTGTCCAAACAGAATATCCGCATCGACGTGCCGTCCCGTTTCACGGTCGGCATCTCCACCGAAACCGGCATCATGCAGAACGCGGCGGAGCGTCTGCTGGGCCTGAAACAGGATGAAGTGGAGTCCCTTGCGATGGACATCATCTTCGGGCAGCTTCGTCTGGTCGTCGCCACGATGGACATCGAGGAAATCAACACGGATCGCGACAAGTTCCTCGAAGCGGTATCCCGCAACGTCGAGACTGAATTAAAGAAGATCGGCCTTCGGCTCATCAACGTCAATGTCACGGACATCAAGGATGAATCCGGCTATATCGAAGCCCTGGGCAAGGAAGCCGCTGCCAAGGCCATCAATGATGCGAAAAAAAGCGTTGCAGAAAAGAATCGCGACGGTGCCATCGGCGAGGCGGAAGCCAAGATGGACGAACGCATCCGGGTTACGAAGGCAAACGCCACCGCAATCGAGGGTGAGAATACAGCGAAGGTCACCGTGGCGAATTCCGATGCAAGCCGCCGCGAACGGGAAGCGGATGCAACCCGTCGTGCCACCGCAGCGGAAAAGGTTGCCATCGCCCAATCCCTGAAGGAAGCGTACGACGCCGAGGAATTGGCGGAAAAAGCCCGTGCCAGCCGCGAAATGGCCACACGGGAAGCCGACGTCATCGTCAAAGCCGAGATCGACAAGCGGAAAGTGGAAATCGACGCGGAAGCCCAGGCGGAAATGACCAGGCGCCAGGCCCGCGGTGAAGCGGATGCCATCTTCGCCCGTCTGGAAGCACAGGCACGTGGTGTCCAGGAATTGCTCAAGAAACAGGCGGACGGCTTCTCGTCTTTGGTCGCCGCCACAAATGGCAATCCCGATCAGGCCGTGAAGCTGATGATCGCGGACAAGCTCGAGGATATCGTAAAGATCCAGGTCGAGGCGATCAAGAATCTGAAGATCGACAAGGTCACCGTTTGGGACGGGTTGGGCCAGAACGGCTCATCCACCGCGAATTTCGCATCCGGCCTGATGAAATCCCTGCCGCCGTTGAACGATCTGTTTGCCATGGCGGGCATGGCCCTGCCGGAAGTGTTGGGAAAGCCACTGGAAAAGGATGTAACCCGTCAAGCTCAGGAAACGCTGGTTGTTGCGCAGGAACCGGCACAAAAGTGAGGCAACGGAACCTGGTCAAGGACGCGAATGTGTTCTGCAAGGGATCCAGCAACTGATCAGAAGCAAGCGTGGATCGTTGAAAAAGCGGACCGGTGGCGGAACAACCACCGGTCCGCATCGGTATTTCTTGCCAATTCCATCCCGGGCCTGTTATACTTGAAAAGTAGTATGGCAGTACGGTGGCGGTCCGGTCGGTTTCATTCCTGTGGTTCACGGGTAGGAAACGGGTATCGGAACGCGTGGGCAAGACGGTGGCAGGCGTGGAATGCGCCTGTTCGGTTGCATCCGGCTGAGGCCGGTTTTTTTGCATCTTTGACCGGGTTTGCACAGTCCGTTTGCACCAGGGGTTTACAGAAAGGCAGGATGGAAACATGTCAAGTGAACATCTCGTTTCCCTCGAACACAAACCGGAAATCATTGAAAAGGTCGGCACGCCGCTGACCTTCCGCCCGGACGTGCGCGTTCTCGATTGCACGGTCCGTGACGGCGGCCTCGTCACGAACTTCAGTTTTTCAGACGACATGGTCCGTGCCCTGTATCTGGCGTTGGCGGAAGCCGGAGTCGATTACATGGAAGTCGGCTACAAGGCGTCAAAGAAGATTTTCTCGCCTGAAAAATTTGGCAAATGGAAATTCAGCACGGAGGAAGACATCCGCAAGGTTCTGGGGGATCGACCGGATGGCCCGCGGCTTTCGGTGATGGCCGACGCGGAACGGACCGACTATCATACGGACATTCTTCCGAAAAGCGAGAGTGTGGTGGATCTTGTCCGCATCGCCACCTATGTGCATCAGCTTCCCACCGCATTGGACATGATCAAGGATGCCAAGGACAAGGGTTATGAAACCGCCATCAATCTCATGGCGGCTTCCACCGTGAATGAGCATGAACTGGAGGAGGCCATCGGGATCTTTGCGGATTCCGATGTCGACATCATCTACCTGGTGGACAGCTTCGGCAGCTTTTACAGTGAGATCACCCGTGACTATGTAAACCGGTACATGGTTCAGGCACGCAGGGGCGGCAAGAAGCTCGGCATCCATGCGCACAACAACCAGCAGCTGGCCTTCTCCAACACGATCGAAGCCCTCATCATGGGGACCAGTTATGTGGACACGACCGTATACGGTCTGGGCCGCGGTGCGGGAAACTGCCATACGGAACTGATGCTTGGCTTCCTCAAAAACCCGAAATATCATGTTCGGCCCTTGCTGAAGGTCATCGACGAATATGTCGCACCCTTGAAGAAAACCGAACACTGGGGGTTCGACATACCCTACATGCTCACGGGACAGTTCAATGTCCATCCCCAACCCGCCATCAAGTACATCAAAAACCCGGACGGAACCTATACGGATTTCTATGATGGGTTGATGGAAGAGGATTGAGCCGATTTCTGCATCCTTCCGGTTCTCGTTGACCGGTTTGCGTTCGGTTGCCATCTACAATCGTGGATTTGGCGGATATGTCATTCAGGATCTTTTAGCGTCCATAGAGGAGTGAATCTTCGAGCTGGAGCCATATCTGTGGCCTGATGCTTATGCGGTCATCCTACAGAATCTGAAGGAATATCTGTAGAGGCATCCATGTCATTCTGCTATATCGAGTGCGAGATCATGAAAAGGCAGATCCACCCGCCAGGTATTGGGGGTGGATCTGCCTTTTTCCCATTCCTTGGGTTGCATCAAAAAAAGCAGGAAGGGACTTGACAAACATAAACTTGCATCATACAATAAATGCATACAGCAGGGAGGAACAACATGAATCCAATCAACGATGGAAAGAAGACAACGGACAATCTGGATGAGATGGGGGACATGGTCACGCGTCTGGTACGCGTCTGCCAGTTGTTCGAACGGGATCAGATCATCGTCCACGGTGTCACCACGTCCCAGTGCCATTGTCTGCTCGAACTGAAGAAGACAGGCATGCAGTCCATGCAGGAAATCAGCCAGAAACTCAACCTGAACACCAGCACGGTCACGCGTGTGGCGGCTTTGCTTGTCCGGGACGGCTACATCCGCCGTATTCATGACGAGAAGGACAGGCGATGTGTCTGTCTGGAACTGACCAAGGCGGGGCTGGAGAAAGCGGAACAATTGCAGGAAAGCATCCGGGCGTATTATGGAAAAATGGTGAGAAACATTCCGGAAGGCCGGATGGAAGCCATACGCCAGGCTGTCTCGGAACTGCAGGCCGCCTTTGAGGCGGCAAATCCCAACTGCTGCTGAGTGCATCGGGTTTCGATGTGTGTCATGCGGAGGGTCAGCCTGATATCATGAAATAATTTACACGATATTTGCATCATACAAAATAAGCACCATACAATATGATATCTGAAACTTGTATTATACAAAAATAGCAGGATGCAATGATGATGCATCGGTTATATGTAAAGACATCACAGGAGGGAACCATCATGATGCAGGCATTGATTGATCTGTTGACCGACACCTTTCGCTATGTCATCACTTCCGTCACCCACAATTTCTGGGTTCTGGTGTTGGGAATCGGCATTGCGGCCGCAATCCGGGTCTTCGTCGATCCGGAGAAAATGAAAAAGGCATTGTCCGGCAAAGCATCCATTTCCATCCCGGGCAGTGTCGCATTCGGTGCCCTGACGCCTTTCTGCGCCTGCGGCACGATGGCGGTCGTTCTCTCCATGTTTGCAGCCATGCTGCCGTGGGGGCCTGTCATGGCGTTTCTTGTTTCCTCTCCGTTGATGAGTCCTGACGGATTTGTCCTGATGTCAGGCGTCCTCGGGGTGAAGTTCGCGGTCAGCCTGACTGTTGCCTCCATCGTCATGGGGCTGGGAGCCGGCCTTGTCGCCGAGATGATTTCCAGGCGGACAAAGTGGCTGGACAACCAGCTCCGACATGCATTGCCTGATGAAATGGGCGTTTCAGCGTCCGTGGGAGCCTCGAACGCCGGGAAGGAGCCTGGAAAACAGGGATGTGGCTGTGGATCAGGTTCAGGAAACGGTTCCAGGAAAATCTCCGGAACCGCCTTTGCAATCGACTCAGGAATCGGCATCGGAACCGGCACCGGGAAGGATACCGGCGCCGGGAAGAATGCCGAAGGCGGAAAAACACGGAAGAAATATGTCCTTGCAGCAAGAAACATGGATGATATTGAATGTGGCTGTGAGGGGGAAGGCATTCTGCGTGTGCAGAATACAAGCGTGGAGGACCCAGTCCCCATGGCGCCCGCCGGCAAACTCCGGGAAATGCTCGACGTCATCGTTGATCTTGGCTTGAAGCAGATCCTTCCGATGTTCATGGTGTTTGCCGGCATCGGATACCTTATCAACCGTTTCATTCCCGCAGCCTGGATTCAAATGCTTTTCGGCGCGGACAAGTGGTACTCCATTCCCTTGGCGGCTTTGATCGGCCTGCCGATGTATGTGTCCGGGGATGGCAGCATCCCGTTGATCCGCTCCCTGCTGGACAGCGGTGCCGGCGCCGGCGCCATCATGGCATTTATGATTACAGGCCCTGGAACAAGTGCTGGCGTCATCGCCGGCATCGGGACCATCTTGAAAGGACGCGCCATCCTGCTATACATATCACTCATCCTTGTCGGCGGCATTCTTTCCGGTTACATCTATCAGCTGCTGTGAACTGAATCGAGACGAATCCAGAGCTTTCCGCACTTCAGGTGTGATGAGGCACCAATAGGCGGGATGCATCCGCTGCGGTGAAACCCATGGAAACCGGCCCGACAAAATGGATTTGTGCGGACCGGTTTCCCATGCTATCATGAGTATGTTTCAACCTATTCCTATGAATTCACTAGGCGAAGGGACAAAATCCATCATGTTGCATGCATTCTCCAGAACCGAGCTCCTGATTGGAAAAGAAGGTTTGAATCGATTGAAAGACGCGAAGGTAGCTGTTTTCGGCATCGGCGGCGTCGGATCCTATACGGTGGAAGGTCTGGTTCGTGCCGGTGTCGGCAAGTTTGTTCTGGTGGACGACGACTGCGTCTGTCTGACCAACCTGAACCGGCAGCTGCATGCCACAAGGAAAACCATCGGAAAGCCCAAGGTGGAGGTCATGCGGGACCGCATCCTGGAAATCAATCCCGATGCCGAAGTGGAGATCCAGCAGAAATTCTACATGCCGGATTGTGCCGAAGCGCTCATTCGGAATGATTACGACTATATTGTGGATGCGATTGACACGGTCACGGCGAAGGTGGATCTCGTGGTGCGTGCGCAGGAAGCCGGCATCCCGATCATCAGCTGCATGGGGGCGGGCAACAAGTTGGATCCGACCCGATTTGAAGTGGCGGATTTGTCGAAGACGACCGTGTGTCCGCTGGCCCGCGTCATGCGGCGTGAACTGAAGCTACGCGGCATCACCCACCTGAAAGTGGTCTATTCGAAAGAGGAAACCACCACGCCGGTTGAATCAGAAGAAAATAGTTGTGCCGCTGGATGCGTTTGCCCGAAGGGAAGCACCCGTACCTGTACCATCCGCAGGCAGATCCCGGGCAGTATGTCCTTTGTGCCTTCCGTTGCGGGACTGATTCTTGCAGGAGAAGTGATCAAGGATCTTGTCGGGATCACCAAATAGGGAGGATGGAATGAACGCTACCTTTTATATGATGCTGCTTGGTGTTTTACTGTGCATGGGTGAGTTGATGCTGGTCAACCTGTTGCTGTCCATGAAGCGTAAAAAAGCGGGAGGACCCCGTCTCCCCGGCGCCTTGCCGGTTGAGGACGCGGAGATGTCCGCAGAGGACAGGGAAGAGGTTGTCAACCGGTCCTCAGGTTCGTTCATTCGGCTGATGGCTGCCATTCTTGTGATGCAGTTGATTCTGATGGCACTTTTCTTCACTGGCCAGATGGCCACACTGCCGGTTTGGCTCGGGACGCTCTATTGGCTGATCTGTTCGTTGGGCGGGATCGTGATGGGGATTCTGTCTGCGCTTCGTTTGCGCCGCATCACGGTTTTCGGCCAGGCGATTGCCTGGATCGGCATCTTTCAGTTCATGTTTCTGATGCTGATGTTCTTGATTTCCTCCATGTGATCAACCAAGCTGCCCATCTCTTCACAGATCATATTTTGCAGGATTGAACTTTTCTGACTCACAGGCATCGATCATCTCGGAAAGGAAGGTCTCTTCTGAATCCGGGATGCTGTCGATCTGCCGGGCCATCACATCCAGATAGGCGAGTTCCCTGTCGTCGACATGGATTTCCTTTTGAAGGATGGCTTCCCGGATGGTTTCCAGGGCCGCCTGGGCAGCCACGACCGAGCGTTTGAACGGTGTGTTTTCCCGGATGATCTTTCGGGAAATGTCCACCACGACATCCGGCCGAAGCACCAGCGCCTGCGGATCGTGGTAAACATCGGATTCGGAGAGCCAGTCACGCAACTCTACCGCATGGCGGTGATCCTTGGAGGAAGCTACATTCATCAGCCGGCAGTCGTAGACGAGTTGTTCCATGGAAACCGTGGGGGCCATGCCGCCCAGCAGCTTGATGTTCTGGACGGACTCGTTGCTCCAAAGGTCTGTCACGCATGCCGCAATGTTGCCGACAGGGCTGAAATGCGCACAGGTACTGGATTTACCTTCCAATGAGATCGGTGCTCCGGTTATCGCCTTTACGTAAACGCCTTCATAACCGCAATCCTTGTGGGGACCGACAGCACCTTCCTCAATGGCGACGAGGCTGCGTACGGCGGAGATCACACGGATGACGGCGGCAAACACTTTTGGCACCATGCCGCGGTCCGCGAGAACCATGGCGGTGTTCGCGAATCCGCAGGCGGTGTCCCCTGCGGCAAAGACACCGGTTTTATCGGCGATGGACTTGATGTTTCCCCAGAGCCGCGACATGTCCTTTGCACCCAGAATGCCGAGTGCGAAAATGGACTTGTCCAGCTCGCAGTACAGGATGGCGTCGTCGTGGACATCCTTCCCGCCGATGGATTCGATGGCGAGGAAGTCGGCGCCGGCCTTGGCCCCGCCCTCAAAGGTCTCCATGACGGAGTCCCAATGGGAGCCGTGCCACATGTGCGGGGAGTTCCGATCCTCGCGGATATCGACAGGTGTCAGGCGGATGGCGCCCTTGAGTCCATACTTTGCTTCCTGTTCATCCAGCACATCCCGGACGATTTTTGTTATTTCGATTCCCCAGGCCGGATTGTAAGTGGTGGGGGGAAGCAGCTCGATTTCCGCGACGAAACCAGGAAGAACTTTCTTGCCTTCCCTGTCACGATCTTGAGCACTATCCTTCGGAGATGGGATTGACAGGGAACATCCGGGGATGCAATCATGACGTTAGTACAAAAACTCGCTGTGGCGAGGTTATCTTCAGGACTCATGAATCAATCCAGGTGAAGCTTGCGGAGGCGCAGATGAGCAACATGGATAACAGGGCAGGAAAATTGAATTGGAACGTTGATCCTCGTCATGACAAGGAAGATGGGTTGCTCCGAGAAGTGGAAAGAAAGAACACGGAGTGTCTGAAATGGGATGCGCTGGACCAGCGCTTCGGGGATCCGGACTTGATTGCGATGTGGGTTGCGGATATGGATTTCGCGGCGCCGCAGCCGGTTCTGGATGCGCTGCATGAACGGGTGGCACATGGCGCATTCGGATATCATGTAGCATCGGACGGTTGGCGGAACGCTTTCATCGATTGGGAGCAGACGCGGCATGAATGCAGGATCGAGCCGGAATGGCTCCGTTACACGCC
This sequence comes from uncultured Clostridia bacterium, assembly GCA_942493335.1. Taxonomy (GTDB): domain Bacteria; phylum Bacillota; class Clostridia; order DSM-8532; family DSM-8532; genus JAEWSN01. The sequence goes on from OW818693.1 coordinate 305,745, forward strand.
TGGTATCGTGCCTGCCGTTTACTGGCTGGTCAATCTGTTGACGGAACCCGGCGATGCCTGCCTGATCCAGACGCCAGTCTATTACCCGTTCCACCACGCAGTCCGGGATACCGGCCGTACCCTTGTATGCAGCGATCTGCAGAATAACGGGGGAATCTATTCCATCGACTTTGAACGCTTTGAGCGCGATATCGTGGAGAATGGCGTCAGGTTGTTTATTCTCTGCTCCCCGCACAACCCGGTGGGGAGGGTCTGGACACGGGACGAGTTGTCGACGATGCTGCACATCTGCGCCAAACACAAGGTTTTTGTCCTGTCCGACGAAATCCACCAGGACATCATTCTCGGAGAACGCAGGCACATACCAACCGCCTTGGTGGCTGAGGACACTTCACGGCTCATCACCCTGAACTCCGCCTCGAAGACGTTCAACCTGGCGAGTTTGGAGAATGCGACGCTTGTGATTCCTGATCCTGATGTGCGGGCAAAGTACGATCAATTCATCGGTACATACAACCCGGGTGGCGGAAATGTGCTTGGTTTTGTTGCTGTGGAAGCGGCCTATCGGCATGGCGCATCCTGGCTGGAAGCGCTGCTTGATGTGCTCCGGCAGAATGAAGCGTTTATCCGTGAAGCCTTTGCAAAGGAGTTGCCGGAAGTGATCCTCTCCCCTCTGGAGGGAACCTACCTGTTGTGGGCGGATCTTCGCGGCCTCCTGTCGGAAGACCAAATCAAGGAATTCATGCTGAAGGAATGCGGCGTCGCTGTTGATTACGGTGTTTGGTTCGGAGACGCGGGCAAGGGGTTCATCCGGTTGAATCTTGCGACTCCCGGATGGCGCGTGGAGAAAGTGGCAAGGCGCATCATCGAGGCAGGCAAAAAGGTGCGCGCATCCATGTAACGGAATCCTGCAGGACATATGGCGGCTATCCCACTGAAATGGGATGGCCGCTTTTTGTTATGCTCATCATAAGAAATAAATCCAATCGAAATACTTGACAATAATTTTGCGGGCCTTTATGATAATAAAAACACATCGGAATACTAATGAAAGAAGCAAATCTGTTCAGCTTCAAGAATCCGCCCGTCCCAGCCAGCATCAAACCACAGATGCGAAGGAAACACACTGAAAGGAAGGAAATCAATATGGCACGTATTGCGAAGAATCTGACGGACCTGATTGGAAACACACCCTTGCTGGAGCTTGGAAACTATGCCAGGGATCTTCACCTTGAAGCGAAGCTGGTCGCCAAGCTGGAATCGTTCAATCCCGCCTCCAGTGTGAAGGACCGTATCGGTTATGCCATGATCAAGGATGCGGAGGACAAGGGCAATATCAACAAGGATACGGTGCTCATCGAGCCCACCAGCGGCAACACCGGCATCGCACTCGCCTTCGTCGCTGCAGCGAAAGGCTACAGGCTCATTCTGACCATGCCTGAAACATTCTCCGTCGAACGTCGCAACCTGTTGAAGGCGCTCGGTGCTGAACTCGTCCTGACACCCGGCCCGGACGGCATGGGCGGAGCGATCCGCAAAGCCGAGGAACTCGCTGTGCAGACACCGAATTCCTACATCCTGCAGCAGTTCAAGAACCCTGCGAATCCTGAAATCCATCGTGTGACCACCGCGGAGGAAATCTGGCGCGACACCGATGGAGAGGTCGACATCTTCGTGGGCGGCGTAGGAACCGGCGGAACCATTACGGGTGTTGGGGAAGGCTTGAAGGCCAAGAAACCCGGTGTCCGAATCATCGCCGTGGAACCGACCGATTCACCGGTCCTTTCCGGTGGCGCAAAGGGTCCGCACAAGATCCAGGGGATCGGAGCCGGCTTTGTTCCAGACAACTTCCATCGAGAAGTGGTGGACGAAATCTATCAGGTCCGCAATGAGGAAGCGTTCGAGACGTCCAGAAAACTTGCCAGAACCCAAGGCCTTCTGGTCGGCATTTCTTCCGGTGCGGCAGCTTTCGCAGCCACACAGATCGCCAAACGTCCTGAAAACAAGGGGAAAACCATCGTGGTCCTTCTTCCGGACACCGGCGAACGTTATCTTTCCACCTCATTGTACCAGGACGCCTGAACGGGAGCGCGCCGGGAACCCCGCCCGATGCGCGCTGTCGAATCCGGCTTGTCAGGCCGTAACCCCGGTCACATCATAGCCGCTGTCCTCGACGGTTTCCTTCAGCAGGGCTTCCGTGACGGAATCAGCGGATTCCACAACGGCGGTTCCTGTGGCGAGGTCCACCTGGACGGCCGAAACGCCGGGGACGGCGGACAGATTCCTGGTTACGCGGGCTGTGCAATGGTTGCAGGTCATGCCTGTGATGTTGATGATGCGTTTCATGGGATTGCCTCCTTGTTTCTGTCGAATGTTGGTTGTGTCCTTGATGCTTTGTTCATTCGTGTTTTGCCTTGTGATGCCATGTCTTGCGCTGCATGGGTATTATGTCTTGAATGCCCTTCAGGCCTTGAATGTTTTCAGGCTCAGGGCATTGCTTACCACCGAAACGGAACTCAGACTCATCGCGGCGGCTGCGAATACGGGGTTCAGCAACGGTCCGCCGAATGCATACAGTAATCCTGCAGCGACCGGGATGCCCACAAGGTTGTAGAAAAAAGCCCAGAACAGGTTCTGCCGGATGTTCCGGATGGTGGCGCGGCTGAGTCGCAGCGCGGAGACCACGTCCCGGATGTCGCTCTTCATCAGCACGATGTCGGCCGATGCCATGGCGACATCCGTTCCGGAACCAATCGCGATTCCGACATCGGACTGGGCGAGTGCGGGCGAATCATTGATCCCGTCACCCACCATGGCGACAACACGGTTTGCAGCCTGAAGTTTTCGGATTTCCTCAGCCTTCCCGCCCGGCAGCACTTCCGCGAGCACCTGGTCGATGCCGGCTTCCCGTGCGATGGCTTCCGCCGTTTTCCGATGATCCCCGGTGACCATGATGACCTGGATGCCCAGATCGCGCAAGCGTTTCACCGCCTGGACACTGCTTTCCTTCAATACATCCGCCGCAGCGACGATTCCGGCCAGACGTCCCCCGACTGCAAGGAACATGGGGGTTTTCCCCTGTCCGGCAAGTGTCTCGGCCTGATCTAGAAGGGGAGTGGCATCGATGCCGTTGACGGTCAGAAGCTTTTCATTCCCGAACAGAATGACAGTATTGTCCACACTGGCCTGAATGCCATGTCCCGGCACTGCCTGAAAATCCGCGGCAGGTTTCAGGAAAAGCCCGGATCCTTCCGCCTTTTTCACGATGGCACGGCTCAGCGGGTGTTCGCTGCCGAACTCCGCAGATGCTGCCCATTGCAGGACCTCATTTCCGGAGAATCCGTCCAGCGGGACGACATCCGTGACTTCCGGTTCGCCCTTTGTGAGCGTGCCGGTCTTGTCGAACACGACCGTATCCACACGGTGGGCGTTTTCCAGCGCTTCCCCGCTCTTGATGAGGATGCCGAGCTCCGCGCCTTTGCCGGAGCCGACCATGATGGCGGTCGGGGTGGCAAGTCCCAACGCGCATGGGCAGGCGATGACGAGTACTGCAATGAAAATCGAAAGGGAAAAAACAAGCGATTCGCCGGCGATCAGCCAGATGACGGCGGAAAGAACCGCGATGCCGATCACCACAGGCACAAAGTATCCGGAGATGACATCCGCCAGACGTGCGATGGGGGCTTTGCTGCCCTGTGCCTGCTCGACAAGCCGGATGATCTGCGCCAGGGTCGTATCCTGTCCGACGCGGGTGGCCTTGTAGCGGAGCGCGCCGGATTTGTTGAGACTGGCGCCGGTGACCGCATCGCCCGGTTTCTTGTCCACGGGGAGGCTTTCGCCTGTCAGCATGGATTCATCGATGGCTGAAGATCCATCCAGGACGACACCGTCGACCGCGATTTTTTCCCCGGGTCGAACGAGCAGGATGTCACCGATTTCGACTTCCTCCACGGGGATTTCGGCCTGAACCTCTCCGTGCAGGACGATAGCGGTTTTTGGTGTCAAACCCATCAGTTTCTTGATCGCTTCGGAGGTGCGCCCTTTTGAAACGGCCTCCAGGGTTTTTCCAAGCTGGATGAGCGTGATGATGACGCCTGCCGTCTCAAAATACAGGTGATTGACAGCCTGGAAATCCGCCTGGGATATCCGGAAGATGGCATATATGCTGTAAAGCATTGCAGCGCCGGTTCCGGTTGCAATGAGGGAATCCATGTTCGGGGAACGGTGCAGCAATGCGCGGAAGCCCACGGAGTAAAACTTTCTGCCGCTCCAGAGGATGGGGAGGACCAGCGCGAGACAGATCAACGCGTAGACAAGCGGGTATTGCATCGGGTTCATCCAGGATGGGACCGGCCATGCAAGCCAGGAGATCATGGGCCCCATCGCCACATAGAGCAGGGGGACGGCGAAAATGGCGGAAAGGATGAACCGACGCCACATGCCCTTGATCTCGGCAGCTTTTCGGTTAGCATCTTCATCCGTCTTTTGATCGACTTCAACATCATGTGGCTCATATCCGAGATCCCGGATTTTCTGCTTGATCTGGGAAAGCCGGATCTTGTCCGGGGCATATGTGAATTGGGCCTTTTCCGTCGCAAGATTCACAGAGGCTTCCAGGACACCGTCCATTTTTGAAACGCCGCGTTCAATGACCCTGACGCAGGATGCGCAGGTCATGCCGGATACAGGAATGGTGACCGTTTTGGATTCTACGAATGGCGTCGCACCATAACCCGCCTTGTCAACGGAAACAACGATGGCTTCCTGTTGCAGGAGAGCCTCGTCATAGGCGACAGAGAGTTTCTCCGTCGCAAGATTCACAACGGCTTCCGAGATGCCGGGAAGTTTCCCGACAGCACGTTCCACCACTCTTGAACAGGCGGCGCAAGTCATGCCCGATATGGAATAGGTTTCCCTTTTCATGCTTTTCTCCTGATTCCGCATGGATGTATGAATGAATGATTTTACATACCTGGTGGGGGTATCTGTCATCATTATATACCCTTGGGGGGTATGCGTGTCAATCCATAGTGTGAGGATTCCCGCATCGAACATGCCTGTCGAAATGATATGATAAACAGGACACAATGTGAATGGAACACAGGGACGCTGGGTTCCCAATATGGATAACAGGGATACGATCGACGAGGTGAAGCATGGACGAACTGGAAAGAAGAATCATCGGACTCATTGACGATCATCGTGATGACATTCTCGCCTTTGCCGAGGATGTCCGTCTGCATGCGGAGTCCGGATACCGCGAATTCAGGACGGCCGGGAAACTGGCGGAATTCCTGCGCACGTTGGATCTGCCCACAGAGGAGAATCTGGCCGTAACCGGTGTGAGGGCTGTTCTTGGAAAGAAACCAGGTTCTTCACAGGTGATCACACAGTCAGGGGAGATCCATCGTCCTGTCACCATCGCCATCCTTGGCGAACTGGATGGCGTTCGATGCGACAGTCATCCCGATGCGGATCCGAAGACCGGCATTGCACATGCCTGCGGTCATCATGCGCAGTTGGGCGCACTTGTGGGGGCGGCATTTGCCTTGTGTGATCCGCAGGTTGCCGCCTGTCTTGACGGAAATGTTGTATTTCTTGGTGTGCCGGCAGAGGAAGGCGTGGACGGGGATTGGAAGCGGGAACTGAAAACGGCAGGGAGAATCATCATGCAGACCGGAGGGAAGGCGGAACTCGTCCGTCTGGGCGTTTTCGACGGAGTGGATGCCGCACTCGCACATCATGTCCATTTTGCGGAAACCGATGCGGACATCCTGCTTGGAAACGGCTCGACCAACGGCTATGTCGCCAAGACCGTCACCATCCGCGGAAAGGCCGCCCATGCGGGATCAAAGCCCCATGAGGGAGTCAATGCGCTGAACGCCGCCGCGTTGGGACTTGCCGCGCTGGCCTATCAGCGGGAAACGTTCCGGGACGAGGATGCGGTACGGGTCCACGGCATGATGATCAAAGGCGGAACCGCTGTGAATGTGGTGCCTGAGGAGGCTGTCGTCGAACTCATGGTGAGGGCGAAAACGCTGGAATCCATTCGGGATGCCAGTCTCAAGACGGATCACGCCTTCCTCCATGCCTCCCTGGCATTGGGCGCAACCGCTGAAATTGTTGAAATCCCCGGTTATCTGCCGGTCATTGGCAGTCTGCCGGATTCGACGCAGGAGGCGGCAGCCGGTATTCTGGGGGAGAGTATCATCGTCCGGCCCATTGATCTTGCCAGGCACAACCCCCTTTCCACCGATGTCGGCGACCTGACCCATCTGATGCCCGTTTTGCACCTTACATCCGGCGGCTATGCCGGCAGTCTGCACGGTGCTGATTTCCGCATCACCGATCCGGAAACCGCCATTCTGGTTCCGGCGAAAATACATGCACTGACGGTCTACCGCCTGCTCAAGGATGGTGCGAAAGAAGCACTCAGGCTGCGCTCCGAGTTTGTGCCCGTTCTTGCAAAAAAAGAATACCTTGCCCAAATGGGACTGCCCGATTCCACGCCAACCTGAAAGGTGCAGGTAGCTTCATTCCAAGCAATCGAACTTGACAGGCATGATAGCACTCAGTATCATTTACATTATTCGTATGGATTTAGTCATCAATGATGGCGACCAAAGCCAAATCCATGCGATGGCGGGAGGAACCCAATGAAACTGTCCACAAAAGGCCGATATGGGCTGAGAGCCCTGGTCGATCTCGCCTGGTTCGGGAAAGGCGAGCACCTCGCTTTGTGCCAAATCGCTGAAAGACAGGGCATTTCCGAGAACTATCTGGAGCAGGTTTTTTCCACGCTGAGAAAAGCCGGTTTGGTGAAAAGTGTGAAAGGCGCCCAGGGGGGGTATACGCTGGCGCAGAAACCGGAAGACATCCGTGTGGGCGCCGTCCTTCGCACCCTCGAGGGAGATCTGCTCATATCGGATCGGGACGGCTCCGATGGTGATCCGGATCCGTCCAGCATTCAGGCCAGCCTGCAAACGGTTGTATGGGACAAGGTCAATGAGGCGATTCTGAAGGTTGTCGACAGTTTGACACTTGCCGATCTTGTTGAAGAATACAGGAGCCGTACCGGGGAAGATTCCCTGATGTTTTTCATTTGACAGGATCCATGAGAATTGGGATCGGGTGAAGAACCGGCTTGTTCCATCGGTATATGCGGATCATGGCCGGAGGGAATCCGGTAAGGACAGGGAAGGAAGACGGAATGGCCAAGAAAGTCCTCGTGGGGATGAGCGGAGGCGTCGACAGCGCTGTGGCGGCGGCATTGCTGCTGCGGCAGGGATATGAGGTAACGGGCGTCACCCTGAAATTATGGGATGGAGAAGCGGAAAGCGGGTGCTGTTCGCTATCGGACACGGAAGATGCCCGCAGTGTCGCGCAGCGGCTCGACATCCCGTTTTATGTATTGAACTTCAAGGACATGTTCAAGGATACAGTGGTGGATCCGTTTGTCCGGTCTTATTTGGACGGAGAAACTCCGAATCCATGTCTGGCCTGCAATGATTCCATCAAGTTCTCCGGCATGCTGGCGAAAGCCAGGGCGCTGGAGATGGACTATATCGCCACGGGCCATTACGCCCGGCTGGCGACGGACCCGGAAACCGGGCGGATCCTGCTGATGAAGTCAGTGGATCCGAAAAAAGATCAGAGCTATGTCCTTTGCAACCTCACGCAGGAGCAACTCGCAGCCACTTTGTTCCCCTTGGGCGGGATGAAGAAGCCGGATGTTCGGACACTTGCGGAGGAACTCGGGTTTGTCGTGTCACAGAAACCGGACAGCCAGGACATCTGCTTTGTCGGGGACGGTCATTACGCCGACTTCATCCGGGAATACGCAGGTGCGGAATCTCCGGCCGGTCCGTTCGTCGATGCCGCGGGAAACATTCTCGGCACGCACAAAGGGCTCATCCACTACACCATCGGGCAGAGAAAGCACCTGGGAGCGTCCTTTGGGAAACGGATGGTCGTCCTGGCAAAATCAGCACGCGACAATACGGTAACAGTCGGTGAGGAATCCGAGGCACGTGCGTTGGAGGCATGGGTTCGGGATCCGAATTGGATCAAATGGGCGGTTGCCCCGAAGGCTTTCCGGGCCGGAGTAAGAACCCGATATCATGGGGAAGAGGCGGATGCTACCGTGGAAACACGCGACAACGGCTGGGTCCACGTACAGTTCGATGAACCGCAACGGGCGCTGACCCCAGGTCAGGCAGCCGTATTCTATGAAGGTGACGTCGTCCTGGGCGGAGGGATTTTATCAGGAGGACAGCATGGCAATTGACAATGTGATGCATGGAGGAACGGTGCATGGAAAAAAGGGATGGTGGGAAAGACGGGAATGTTCCGGCGTGTGGGGGTCCAGCGTGCGGCGAACAGGCGCTGCATGTGAATACGAGGGCAGTTCACGGAAGCAGGGGATTTGATCCGACGACCGGCGCCGTCAGTTTTCCGATCTATCAGAGTGCCACCTTCCGTCACCCGGGATTGAACCAGACGACCGGATATGACTATTCCCGTCTTCAAAACCCCACACGGGAAGAGGTGGAGCGGACGGTGGCCGGTCTGGAAAGCGGTCGGTACGGCTTCGCCTATTCCAGCGGCATGGCGGCAATTTCCAGCCTGATGCGCCTGTTTTCTCCCGGCGATCACATTCTCGTCTCCCATGATCTGTACGGCGGAACCTACCGCCTGTTCGAGGAAATCTATGCAAAGTCCGGCCTGTCGTTCACTTACGTGGACACGGGCAATCCGGCCATGGTGGAGAAGGGAATCCGGGCCAATACGGCAGCATTCTTCGTGGAAACCCCTTCGAACCCGATGATGGAAATCACCGATCTGGCGTATATGTCCAGAACCGCGAAGTTCCACAATGCCCTGCTGATCGTGGACAATACGTTCCTGACCCCCATCTGTCAGCGTCCGCTGGAACTGGGGGCTGACATCGTCGTACACAGCGGAACCAAATATCTCGGCGGACACAATGACACATTGGCCGGCTTTCTCGTAACGGATGACATCGACCTCTCCGAGCAGCTGAAATTGTTCCAGAAGTCCGAGGGGGCTGTTCTGGCGCCTTTCGACAGCTGGCTCATTCTTCGCGGCATCAAGACGCTTGGGCTGCGGGTCTGGAAGCAGGGGGAAAGTGCGCTGGTTCTGGCGAACTGGCTCAAATCTCATCCTGCTGTGGAAACCGTCCATTACCCCGGCCTTCCGGAACACAAGGGATATGAGGTGAATCGTCGGCAAGCATCCGGGTCTGGCGGCATGATCTCCTTTTCCGTGAAGGATCCTGACATGGTGGAACAGGTGCTTGGCCGGGTGAAGCTGATCCTTTTCGCAGAAAGTCTGGGTGGAGTGGAAAGCCTCATCACCTATCCCATGATTCAAACCCATGCGGCCATTCCCGTGGAACTGCGCGAGCGGATTGGCGTGAATGACCGTCTTCTCCGCCTTTCCGTGGGGATCGAGGAAGCGGAGGATCTCATTGCCGATCTGGATCAGGCACTTTCGACAGATGAATGAGCTATGACGTGTTCCTGTTTGTTGCCGGAACACGTATATTTCACGCCGCATCGTGGTAAAATCCAGATAAGGTTACCCTGACGAGAAGGGCGGAATACATAGGATGAAAAAGGCATGGATCCGATTGTTCGGACCTGAGAAGACAAGACCGAGGCTGATGGCGGCCGAATTTCTGAAATATGTCGGACCCGGGCTTCTCGTCACCGTCGGATTCATCGATCCCGGCAACTGGGCCTCGAATGTTTCCGCGGGTGCCCATTATGGCTATACCTTGCTGTGGGTCGTCTCGCTTTCCACCCTCATGCTGGTTTTTCTTCAACACAATGCCGCCCATCTGGGGATCGTTTCAGGATACTGCATTTCCGAGGCTGCAACGGAGTTCCTTCCGAAACCATTCAGTCGGATTGCGTTGCTTTCCGCTGTTTTCGCTTCCGTTTCGACAGCGCTGGCGGAGATTTTAGGCGGGGCCATAGCCCTTCATATGTTGTTCCGCATCCCGCTTAAGCTTGGGGCTGTGCTTCTGACGGCGTTGGTCCTCTGGATGCTGCTGTCAAATTCCTATCGCAAAATCGAACGTTGGATCATTGGTTTTGTATCCATCATTGGCCTCTCCTTTATCATCGAGATTGCAATGGTGAAGGTGGATTGGCCTGTGGCGGCTGTTTCCTGGGTGTCGCCGTCCCTGCCGCAGGGGAGCATCTTCATCGTCATGAGCATCCTCGGGGCAGTCGTCATGCCGCACAACCTCTTCCTTCATTCGGAAATCATCCAGAGCCGGCAGTGGAATCTTGAAGACAAGACGGTCATCAAAAAACAGCTTCGGTTTGAATTCATGGACACCCTGTTTTCCATGCTCATCGGCTGGGCCATCAACAGCGCCATGATCCTCCTGGCGGCCGCCACTTTTTTCAAGCATGGAATCGCTGTTACAGAACTCGAACAGGCGGTTGATCTGCTGAAACCATTGATGAGTGATGCTTCTTCCATCATTTTTGCCGTTGCGCTGCTTTTTGCAGGCGTTGCCTCCTCTGTGACGGCCGGCATGGCCGGGGGCAGCATTTTCGCAGGAATGTTCAAGGAACCCTATGACATCAAGGACAAGCATACGCGGTGGGGCGTGGGATTCACCTTCCTTGGCGCGCTTGCGAGCATCTTCTTCATCTCGGATCCCTTCAAGGGCTTGATCCTGTCGCAGATGCTGCTCAGCGTCCAGCTGCCCATCACCGTGTTCACCCAACTGTGGCTGACCTCCTCCAAAAAAGTCATGGGAGAGTATGCGAACCACGGGGTGGAGAAGATCATGCTATGGGTCATCGCTGCCATTGTGGCGGTGCTCAACATCATTCTGCTGGTCTCCGCCATCACCGGATGAGGAATTGCATGCAAAGCACAATTGGAACGGTTTTTGGTATTGAAACCTTCCGCGTGGTGGCATATAATCGGTTCATGATGATCCGTCACCATAATGGTTGTGGTCGTCATGAAGAAAAGTCTTTTCATAACTGCACGATCACATCAGGATAACAGCATGACACCTGCAAGGCGCCGCCGCTTGCCGCGGTGCCGACGGAATTGCACCCATCGATACGGCATCCATCCTGGTCCATAGAGTGAATGGTGTGAGCGGTCATCGGACAACCGGTCCTCGCGCACTTTTCAAAAACAAACAGGAGGTGTTTCAAATGGGAGACAAATCACCGAAAAACACGCAGAAGCTCAAGAAGAAGGTCGAAACCAAGAAAGCTGCACCGGCTGCCGCTTCTGTTGCCGCCGCTGTCGCTCCTGCCAAGAAACCGAAATGAACGGGCCCTGACGGAGTCCGGAGACAAGACAAGACCTTTGGTATGATGTGCTTATGGCACAAGGCCGGTTCGAGATTCGAGCCGGCCTTTTGTTGGTGAAAGATTTGGGAAGAAGGATTCAAATCGTTAACAAATCAAATCGGAATTGTCATGTACGTGATTGACACCGGATTTTTCGGGGGATAAAATGAGGGAAAACCAGAGTATAAGTGTCAGGGAGGCAAATTATGGCCAGGATTGCATCCAATCTTACTGAACTCATCGGCAACACCCCGTTGCTTGCCATGGACAAGTATGCGAAGTCGCAAGGGGTCTCAGCCCGCATCGTTGGAAAGCTTGAATATTTCAATCCATCCGGGTCCGTGAAGTGCAGGATCGGGAATGCCATGATCGAAGATGCGGAGAAGAAGGGCCTCCTCCATGCAGGGTCCATCATCATCGAGCCGACCAGCGGCAATACGGGGGTCGCACTCGCATTTGCAGCCGCGGCGAAAGGGTATCGGCTCATTCTGACCATGCCGGAAACCATGAGCGTGGAACGCCGTACGTTGTTGAAGGCTTATGGCGCGGAACTGGTCTTGACACCCGGTGCCGAAGGGATGAAGGGAGCCATCCGCAAGGCGGAGGAACTCGTTGCTGAAACGCCGGGAGCCTTTATGCCGCAGCAATTCAACAATCCCGCCAATCCGGAAATCCACAGGAAAACCACAGCCGAGGAGATTCTGCGGGATACCGACGGGAAAGTGGATATTTTCGTGGCTGGCGTGGGAACGGGCGGGACCATCACAGGCGTTGGGGAAGTCCTGAAGGCACGGATTCCCGGCGTGAAGATCGTGGCGGTTGAACCTGCAGATTCACAGGTGCTTGCCGGTGGCAAGCCGGGACCGCATAAAATCCAGGGCATCGGCGCAGGATTCATACCCGGCGTGCTGAATCGTGACATCATCGACGAGATCATCCCGGTTCAGAATGAAGCGGCCTTTGAGGCGGCTAGAGCGCTTGCGAAGACGGAAGGCCTTCTGGTCGGGATCTCCTCCGGCGCTGCGGCGCATGCCGCCGTAGAACTAGCGAAACGTCCGGAAAACAAAGGGAAGACCATCGTTGTCATCCTGCCGGATACCGGGGAACGGTATCTGTCGACCCCGCTGTTTCAGGACGTCTGAGTCCGTAGAAACCGCTTGACAATCCGGTTCTGTGCCGTTAGAATAGAACTTGCCGTAAAAAACGGACGCACTCGAATGCGGATCATGGCCCCATGGTCAAGCGGTTAAGACTCCGCCCTCTCACGGCGGCTACAGGGGTTCGAATCCCCTTGGGGTCACCACCATGCCGGAGATGCAAGTCTCCGGCACTTTATACGGCCTGGTAGTTCAGTTGGTTAGAACGCTAGCCTGTCACGCTAGAGGTCGAGGGTTCGAGCCCCTTCCAGGTCGCCAATTCCTTCCCTTGCGTATCTTTCGGTACAGAAGGGAAACAGTTTGTTCTGCAGGGTCGCAAGCCCTGCAACCACGCCGGCGGGACAGCGTCGGACATAATGGGCTGGTGTAGCTCAGCTGGTAGAGCAGCTGATTTGTAATCAGCAGGTCGGGGGTCCGAATCCGTCCACCAGCTCCATGGAAAGCCGCTTCCTGAAATGGATAGCGGCTTTTTCCATCTATATCAAAACATTATTTTGCAAACTAAATGACTACCGATTGAATACCAATAATGGAAAAATGGTTTATGAGCCGATTGTCTGCGACTCTTTTTTTGATCCGAGACTTTCCATAATATCGGCAGCTTGCTGGTCGGCACTTCGTAAGGCGTGCGCGTATACTATCCTAGTATTGCTCGGGTTCGCATATTTGATTGGTGAAACAACGGCCTTCACATTAGTCTTCACGAACCTTGCATCATGTGTTTCACATTCATGGGTTTGAACGCATTGTGTAGACAATATATAGGACTACTGAAAGGTGGTATACATTGAGTGCATGATAAGCTAGGCCAACTATGTGAACACTTGCGGTTCACGCGTTCATATGGCGTTCATGTATTTATTTCCAACTTCAACCATATATGTTTTCCAGATAAAGAATAATATGTTCCTGGCTGCATAATGATTCATGAAAGGTGGACTTGTAATGCTTTTGAAAAGACTTTTACCATTCATCCTTATAATATGCATGATATTTGTGATGATCTTCAACGTCAATTTCGGAATACTGAAAGCAAATGCAACCGTTATTGGGGGAACTTCTGATAATAGTAGTGCAAATGCGGCTGAGATTACTCAATCGCCCGAAAATGTCCAAATGTATGATGCTGGGGGCCCGAATGCAAACAACTCGATCTTTAAGTTCACTGCTGACTTAACTGGAGATTGTACGCTAACATTATCAAGTGCCAATACTTTTTCATATGCCCTTGCATATGATGGGGATTTTTCAACCGGTCCTGATCTAGGGGGTCCAGCTACTGGAACTACAGCCTCTCTGAATTACACTTTCTCAGTCACTCTTGGCAGTGTGTACTATTTACAGCTGTATTCTGTTGACGGAAATGATTTTGTGGGATCCCTTTCGATTTCCGCAATTATTCCTCCCGCCACAACCCCTGTCATAAACAGCATCGCTGCATCCAATGCAGGTACGAACCTTGGTCTTGGCGTGGGTGACACCCTGACAATCACATTCGATCAAAACACCAACAAGCCTGCCATCACGGCAGCTACCATCGATGCCAAACTGAAGCTCACTAACGGACATAGCTGGGGCAGTGCCTTGCAGAATGCGGATATTGCATGGAATGGCGCAGGGAATATTCTAACCATCACTTTCAGCAGTGTAAGCGGTTCCACAATCGCCGTCGGTGATACGATCACGATCGATTCAACCGCCGGCATACAGGACGAAGGTTTGCTTGCGGTGGCAAGCACGGACAACGATCCGATCAACGGCACATTCACCTCGGCTCCCGTCATCGCCAGTATCAGTGCTTCAAACGCAGGCTCCAACGCAGGCCTTGGCGTTGGTGACACCGTCGTCCTCACTTTCGATCAAAACACCAACAAACCCGCCATTTCAGCCGCTACCATCAATGCCAAACTGAAGCTGAACAATGGGCACAGTTGGGGCAGCACTTTGCAAAATGCTGATATTGTGTGGAATGCCGGGGGAAACATCCTCACGATAACCTTCAGCAATATCTCAGCCTCCACGATTGCAGTCGGAGATACAATCACACTCGATGCAACCGCCAATATCAAGGATTCCGCATCAACAACCCCGGCAAGCACCGATAGTGACCCTGTTACCGGCACATTCACTTCCACAGTTGCAATCAACAGCATCGTCGCAACCAATTCCGGCGCCAATACCGGGCTTGGCATTGGCGATACGGTTATTCTCACATTCGACCAGAACACCAACAAGCCCGCCATTACAGCCGGAACCATCGATGGGAAACTAAAACTGAACAACGGACACAGTTGGGGAATTTCCTTGCAGAATGCAGATATCGCCTGGAATGGCGCAGGGAACATCCTCACGATTACCTTCAGCAATATCGCCGCATCCACAATTGCAGTCGGAGATACGATTACACTCGACACGACGGCCAATATCATGGACTCAGCCTCTACCACAGCCGCAAGTACGGACAACGATCCTGTTACAGGCACATTCACATCTGCTGTTGCCATCAGCGGCATCACCGCCTCGAATGCGGGCAGTAATACCGGACTTGGAATCGGTGATACGATTGCCATCACTTTCAATCAAAACACCAACAAACCCATCATTACTGCTGCTACCATCGATGCAAAGTTGAAGTTGAACAACGGGCATAGTTGGGGGAGCGCGCTTACGGATGGAAATATTGCCTGGAACGGTGCAGGAAACATTCTGACCATCACCTTTGGGGATATCACCAACTCCACGCTTGCTGTCGGAGATATCATCACCCTTGATACAACCGCCAATATTCTGGATTCCGCGTCAACAACCGCCGCAAGTACGGACAACGACCCAATTGCCGGCACTTTCACTTCCGTTGTTTCCATCAACAGCATCGTCGCATCCAATGCTGGTTCCAATGTCGGACTTGGTGTCGGGGACCAATTGACGATCACCTTCGATCAAAATACCAACAAACCCGCCATTGCAGCCGGAACCATCGATACAAGGCTGAAGCTCAACAACGGCCACAGCTGGGGCAGTGCCTTGCAGAATGCGGATATTGCATGGAATGGCGCAGGGAACATCCTCACCATCACCTTCAGCGATGTGACGAATTCTACCATTGCAGCAGGAGACACACTCACACTGGACACAACCGCAAACATCAAGGACGCTGCTTCAACGACATCCGCCAGCACGGACAGTGACACGATTGCCGGGACTTTCACAACACCTGCTGGTCCTGACTTGAGCATCAACGATATTTCCGCAGCGGAAAACGCAGGTTTTCTGACATTCACCCTAACCCTTTCAGGAACGCATGGCAGCAACATCACCGTAGACTATGCAACAGCGAACAATACGGCGACTGCTGCGGATGGCGATTTTACAGGCACATCAGGCACCGCAACCATCACCGCGGGCCAGTTGACGCAAACTGTGAGTGTCCCCATCAATGATGACCCGTATTATGAAGGAAACGAGAGTTTCCATTTGAATTTGTCAGATGTCAATGCGGGTATCATCACGGATGCACAAGGCGTTGGAACCATCACGGACAATGACGGCACCCCCAGCGTGACCCTTGGCGTCACCGGAAGCCCCCTGGCTGAAAACGGAGGCATCGCTACGGTTACCGCCACCCTTTCAAATCGCAGCTTTCAAAATGTGACCGTCAACCTCGGGTTCACCGGTACTGCAGTTGGCGCAGGAACAGACTATACCGTCTCGAGCGCAAGCATACTCGTTCTGGCCGGCAGTTTGAGCGGAACAGCAACCATCACAGGTGTAAACAATGCAGCCTATGAAGCGAACAAGACGGTGATTGTGGATGTCACAGGCGTCACAAACGGCTCGGAAAGCGGCACACAGCAAGTCACTGCAACCATTGCCGATGATGAAACCGCACCGACCGTCACTTTGGGTCTCGCCGGAAGTCCTTTCGCCGAGAACGGTGGTGTGGCAACGGTTACCGCAACCCTGAATCATTTGTCCTACCAGAATGTTACTGTCAATCTTGGATTCACCGGATCTGCAACAGGTGGCGGAACAGATTATTCGGCACCTGCCAGCATCACGGTTTTTGCCGGTGATCTATCCGGAACCGCTTCGCTGACTGGCGTGAACGATCCACTGGACGAAGAGAACGAAACAGTCACTGTTGATATCACGAGTGTGACAAACGGGGCGGAAAGCGGTTCACAGCAAGTCACTGCGAATATCACGGATGACGATGCGGCGCCTTCCATCAGTATTGACGATCAAACCGTTACGGAAAGTGATTCAGGAACCGTCAATCTTGTGTTTGCTGTCACATTATCCGCGGCAAGCGGCAAGTCTGCTACCGTAGATTATGCAACAGCGGATAACACAGCCACAACGGGCGATACCGATTACACCGGCGACACCGGAACACTCACTTTCACTCCGGGTCAAACCATAAAGAACATCACGGTTGTTGTGAACGGCGATATCAGCAAGGAATCCACCGAAACGCTATCTGTGAATCTTTCAAATGCGGCGAATGCGACAATCTCCGACAATCAAGGGATCGGAACGATCACCAATGACGACACGCCGCTCCTTTCCATCAATGATCCAGCTGTGACGGAAGGAAATGCGGGAACAGCGGCATTAACGTTTGCCATCACTTTGAGTAAAGCAATTGCTCAAACCGTGACCGTGGAATATGCAGCTGCCGATGGCACAGCAACCACAGCAAACACTGACTATGCAAGCAATGCGGGAACACTAACTTTCACACCGGGGCAAACAAGCAAGACTGTCGCGGTTACAGTCAATGGAGATACTGTCATCGAGTCCAGCGAGACAGTCCTGTTGAATCTGACAAACCCGGTCAATGCAACCATCAGCGATGCACAAGGAAGCGGCACCATCACCAACGATGATGCAGCACCCCCTACAGCCACGCCAACGCCGACTCCTTCGCCTTCTTCGACACCCACTCCAACCCCAGCACCATTATCGAATGTTGTCATCCTCGTCAACGACGTCGTGCAAACATCGGCAACAGCAGCGACCTCGACGGCAGGCGGTGTAACGGTTACAACCGTTACAATCAACCAAGAACGACTCAAGGACAACCTGGATCACGGAGGTGCAAAGAGCACGGTTGTCATTCCCGTGAATCAGGCCTCCGATGTTGTCGTAGGGCAGCTGACAGGCCAATCCGTGAAGGACATGGAGAATGTCGAAGCTGTTTTGGAGATAAGAACAGATAGAGTCACGTATACATTGCCGGCTGGTCAGATCAATATTGATTCAGTATCGACCGCATTGGGATTGGATGTTGAACTCAGAAACATCGTTGTGAAGATCGAAGTTGCTTCTCCTCCTGATGACACAATGAAAATCATCCAGAATACTGCCAACAGGAATAGTTATTCCATTGTCGTAACCCCGGTCGAATTCACCATCAGTTGCACAAGTGATAATAAAACCGTTGAAGTATCCCGTTTCAACGGATATGTCGAGCGTTCCATATCGATTCCGGACGGTATCGACCCTTTGAAAATTACTACTGGCATTGTTCTGAACAGCGACGGAACTTTTTCTCATGTACCTACGACGATTATCAGGATCGGCGGCAAGTATTATGCAAAAATCAATAGTTTGACCAACAGCATTTATTCAGTCATCGGGAACACAATCACATTCGCAGACATGGGCACGCACTGGGCGAAGGATCTTGTCAACAATGCCGGATCAAAGCTTATCGTGAACGGGATCACATCAACCAGGTTTGCACCTGACAAGAACATGACTCGTGCGGAATTCGCATCCATCCTCGTAAAGGCTCTCGGCCTCATGCGTTCCGGAACTGGAACCAATCAATTCAGTGATGTGAACAAAAGTGATTGGTATTACACCGCTGTGAGCATTGCCGCAGACTATAAACTCATTACAGGGACCTCCAAGGGGACATTTCATCCGAATGAAGCCATATCAAGGCAAGAAGCGATGGTAATGGTTGCTCGTGCCATAAAAGTGACGCAGAAGATGATCTTGAGCGTTGGTCCGATCGATGCAGCTGAAGCACTATCGCAGTTCACCGACAAATCAACGATTGGCACCTGGGCAAAACAAGATGTTGCGCTCTGCATTGAGAATGGGATCGTCGAGGGCAGCAACAGAAAAATAAAGCCTGTCAGCAATATCACGCGAGCTGAAGCAACCGCGATCGTAATGCGCATGTTGAAGAAAGCGGTGCTGATTGACTAGGCTTTCGGGATTGACATGGCGCAAGGTGAAATGAGTTCTACGGCCCGTGGAAGCAGTGCGGTGGATGATTCGTCAGTGGATGCATTGGGGTTTATACCCAGCGAGCGAATAAGGGGAATTGGGATCTGATGATTTCAATTCCTCTTTTTGTTGTAACCTTATCACCAACCTTATCACCCTATCACCAATAAAAAAGCCTTGACTTGGAGTGGACTCCATGTGGTGTACTGGAGGGGGAGGTGAAGCATCATGACGATTGCGGAAACCAGCAGAAAGTACGACATGACCCAGGACACGCTTCGCTATTACGAGCGGATCGGGTTGATTCCCGGTGTGAACCGCAGCAAAAGCGGCATTCGGAATTACACGGAGGAGGACTGCAAGTGGGTTGAATTTGCCAAATGCATGCGGGGAGCAGGCATCCAGATCGAGGCCCTGATTGAATATGTCGCACTCTTCCAACAAGGCGATTCAACCGCCGAAGCAAGAAAAGAGCTGCTCATCGACCAACGCAGACAGCTGGCGGAACGACTCGATGACATGCAGAAAACACTAAAACGGCTGGATCTGAAGATTGAGCGATATGAACAAACCGTTCAGCGGAAGGAAATGGAGTTGCGTCAGGCTGGCTTGGCTGTGAATGTGTGAACTCGTGGGAAACCGACCATTCTCGGAGAACTGTCAAACTACGGGGAACTGAGAATACTGCGGAGAACTGGTAATCGTGCAGGGAACGGGTAATCCTGCGGGATTCGTATGATGCGTTGAGTTTTGGATGGGCATGGAATGCCCCTGAAGGAGAACGGGATGATCTACAAATCGTTTCAGGAACTGCAGCTTTCCCAACTGGGAATGGGAAACATGCGTCTTCCCACCCTTGAAGGGAATGGCGGGATCGATGAACGGAAAGCAAGAGAAATCCTTGAATATGCCTTTGAGAACGGCATCAACTATTTCGATACGGCCTACCGGTATCACAGTGGAGCGTCGGAACTTTTTGTGGGAAAGGTGCTCCGGCAGTATCCTCGTCAAACCTGGCACCTCGCGACGAAAATGCCCGGGCATATGATGCAGTACCGAAATGGAAAACTGGAATTTGTGGGATATCTGGCCGGCGAAAGTATCACTTCCTCTGCCGTCATCTTTGAAGACCAGCTGGAACGGTGCGGTGTGGATTATTTCGATTTCTACCTGCTCCATAATCTCTGCGAGACAGCGTATGATTTCTATACGGATGCCGATCTTCGTGTCGTCGAATATCTGCTTGAGCAGAAAAAGGCGGGTCATATTCGGCATTTCGGCTTTTCCGCCCATGGCCGTCCGGAGACTATCGAGAAGTTCCTGAACTGGAAACCGGGATGTTTTGAGTTCGCCCAGATTCAACTAAATTATCTGGACTGGACCTTGCAGGATGCAGGGCGGAAATACGAAATTCTGACGCGACACGGCATTCCCGTTATCGTCATGGAACCCGTTCGGGGCGGCAGACTCGCCAATCTTGGCGAAAATGCGAATGCCAGGCTGAAGGTGGCCCGTCCGAATGATTCCATTGCCTCGTGGGCGTTCAGGTTCCTGCAGTCCCTGCCCAATGTTCCTGTCATCCTCAGTGGCATGACAACGATCGATCAGCTTAAGGAGAATCTCTCCACCTTCGCGGTTTCGGACCCGGTATCGGAGGAGGAAAAGGAATTGTTGCGCCAGATCGCTGCAGGCATGCTGGATTCGGTGCCCTGTACGGCATGCCGGTATTGCGGCGAGGATTGTCCGCAGGGACTGGACATCCCCAAACTCATTTCCATGTACAATGAATCCCGTTTTGAAAACCCGTTCACTCTCAAATTCACGCTTGATGCCATGAAGGATAATGAAAAACCCGCCGCATGCATTGCTTGTGGCGCCTGTTCGAAAGTCTGCCCGCAGGGAATCGACATTCCGGATGTCATGAGGAAATTTGCAGGTGTGCTTGCCAGACGACCCTAATCCAACGGGTTTTCCATGATGCCAAGAAACAACGGTGTATTATGCTCCGTTTCCAGAATGGCGTACAGGAAGGGACGATCGAATACCAGCGTCTGAGGTTTCTCCTCCACAGCGGCCGAACCGGACTCAATGGTTGTGACAGCCGCAGCTTCCGTTCCCTCCTCATCGACACGACAGTATGTTTTTTGGATGACTTTTGACAGATAACCATTGCCCTTTGAAGAGGTTCCTGCATTCCGCAATTCAGCCGAAGAAGGATCAAAGATGGCGTTCATGCCGAGTGATTGCAGAAGCGGGATCAATCCGATTTTATCCTTGACTTCGAATTTGGGCATTTCCAGATTGATTTTCATCGTGGATTTGGATTGAACCCACTCGGATAGGGATTCAGCAGTCATTGCATCAATGAGTTTGCGCGGCGTAACGTTTTTATCCGGGAGTACCGCCAGAAAAGTGAATCGCAAATCCGTATAGGGGAGAAGGATGCCTGAGCAGTCACGCCCTTTGAAGACATCCAGGTCCTGTGAATCCCGCATGAAGGGAGCCTGGACGTAGCCGTCAGGCGTATAAAAGACCGACGGGGTTGATCCGACGGGGAAAGGAAATGCCCACTTTCCGCGAAACCAGACTGCATTGGCGAGGATCATGTCAACTGTGGGGTCTATGCTGTCGATGACTTCGGGAATCCGACCGCCTGTCTTTTCCTTGATCCAGCCATTGATGACATCCGGGGTATCGGGATTTGAAAGATCGATGGACCGGACATCGGCATGAAAGTGGGTAACGGACTTCTGAAGGAATTCTTTTTCCATCTTGAAACTGCTGTCGGCCCATATGGAATTTGCGATGGACCAATCTGCTGTACGATCTGCCAGGATCCCTTTGGGAAAGGCACCGGATGAAGGTTTCAACACATCCAGCATGGCCTGGATGCCAAGATTCCGCTCATCCACCGAAACTGCTTCGGCTTGAAAGGCCGCATCCATTTCCGCACCGGTTTTCCCGGTCGCGCCATTCCGGACCATTCCCAGCGCCAGATAGGCGGAAAGTGGAGACAACAGAAGATTTCCGCGCTTGTTCATGCTTGAATGCCGTTGGAACAGAGAGATGGAAAACCCATTCAAACTATCATTGAAAGCGTCTGTCCGCCGGATATCCGTCTCTTTGACCGCCAGTCGCCGGACGCCATGCGTCAGATCCTGCCCTGCCACGCTGCCACAACTGGTGAGAAGAAAGGGTAGAAGCAGAATTGATATCAGCACATAGGCTTTGGAAGCTTTCAAAGCTTGACTGCAGGTAGCTTGGCTGTGCTGCGTGCAATTCTTTGCCTTGGAACGGGATGAATTTCTACGCATCATGACCCTCCAGCCGTAAACCAAGAGTTAGCGGTTATGAACCCGGTAATTGATTGGTATCCTATTCGAATGTCGAATGAAGATTGCATCAATTGCCGGAGGCCCACCCATACTCCATATTTGTTGTCTGTTCTACAAAACGGATTGCAGTTCCTTTATATCACAAATGAATTGAAATGGAAAATTAATCTAAATAAAGTGCTAAACGGCAGAAGGGCATGTCGACCATACTGTCGACATGCCCTTCTGAAATCTTGAAAACGGATGGTCCTCTTCATGCTTCGGTGAAGCGAATGCTTGAATTCAATGTGCAATTCGGGATGCCCAGTCTGGAAGAAGCGATGATCGTTTTCTGGAGATCATTGGCAAGGACGGGGTCCGGATACAGATCGTGGATGAAACCGACACCGCGCGTATCCAGCGTTTCCGCAAACCGGACAGGATCAACTTTCACATCGTGGAGCGCCATGGTTGCGCATCCAGACTCCGGACGTTGTTATCCATCCATCATTGACGTTCTCGTGCGCATCATCAGGAAAGGCGAAGGCCGAATGTCATGATTTCTGCGGGGCGTGCGGGGATTCGAAACCATCCATCAGAATCCGGTTGAATCTCTGTGCCTGTTGTTTCCAGAATGTCGGACGCGTACAGGGAGACAAATGGGAAAACAGGGCGGAAGGAGAGCATTCCCGCTTCATCCGAGAGGTGGATCCAGCGCAGGAACAAGTTTCCATTCTCCTCACTGCGTTTGCAGGCGGTCAGTTCAAATCCGACACTTTCCTGCTCCAGGAAGGAATGCCTGCAGGGCAGAGGTCCGTTGTGAAGGGGAATCTGGCAGACAAGCAGATCGGACTGGAACCGGTGTGCTTCCGCTGGTGCCATGCTCTCTGCGAGATTGCCGGAAAATGGAATGATCGACAGTTCTGATTCGCTGATGCCAAGGCATTGCGCATCCGGCGTCGGGAAATAGCCCCAATCGCCCATCTCGCCGACCGAGCGCAGCAGGGTGATGGCCAATGTGTTCCCTTGATCCGGCAGCAACTCGTATTCGTAATTCCCTCTGTTCGCAATGGTCAGACCGACCTTGCCATCCCCGACGGCGGTAAAAGCCTGTTGATGCTGACAGTTGGAAGGGTTTTTCCAGGAGGATGCAGGGCGGTTCGGGCGTTTGACCAGTTCGAAGACGGAATCGGCCCAGTGCGCATCGGAGACGAGATCGGTCGGGAAGAGCATGCGGACGCGATGGTCCTTCATTTGGTTGTCGAACCGGCAGAAGACGTCCAGTCTTCCGGCGTTTCGGGAGAGTGTAAGCGTGACAGTCGCAACCAATGTCATCTTCTTCTCCGAACGGCCTGCTGTCCGTTCCAGAAATGGGACCATTCCCATCTGTTCCGCTGCAAGGCGTGAATCCGCGGAAATAGGTATCTGGAGTTGATGGATGATTTGGTATTCAGCCACGAATGGCGTATCGCGGACAAGGCGAATTTCAGCGGATTTTCCGGCGGAAGTGATGGCACACATTCCGGAATCCTGCCTGTAGATGTATTCATTCCCAATGTCGCCGGTGTCCTCCAGCACGCACAAGTCCTGATACATCATGCCCGTGTCCTTGTCAGTCAGGGTGACGGAGCCGTCCGATAGAATCCGGATATGGAGTCGATCGTTTTCCATGCAGTTCGGTTCGGGAATGAGGGAGGGGGGCGCGTTGCGCCTTATTACGGACACTTCAGGAAAAATGGTCGCGGATGCCGCAGTGGATGCTTTGCCGAAGCCATCCGTCGAACGGACCAAAAGAAAGCAACGATATCCAAGACCCGGTACACGGTCCGCTTCAAAAGTCACACAGACCTTGCGGGCCACGTGCGGCTGACGGAAACGGTCGTCAGGCAGCTCGTAGCAGAAATGGGCGCCGCTGTCCGTCGTCGTGCACGGGACTTCGGTGCCTTCTTCATCCACCAGGATCCAATGCCCGAATGGGATTTCTGACGCATCCCGATAAGCCTTGCCCAAATCTTCGGCCGGAATCCTCAACCAGTCCACCTCCACGGAAACAAGCCCGGTTGCTGCCTTCCCGGTCGTATTCATGACCAAGACGGGATGGCAGGATGAATCGGTTCGCGCCATCGTTCCCGTACGCTGCATCCACTTTCGTACGAGGGCATCGGAGTCGATGGCCGAAGCAATCTGCCCGAGCGCTTCCCGGACGAGGGTTTCGCCGACTTCGGCGCTTTTGGCGAAACGGGTCGCCATCTCCCGGTTTACGGCATCGACACTGCAACCGCAGATGCTGTCGTGCGGATGGTTCTGCATGAGGGTCCGCCAGGCATGGCGAAGCCACCCGTTCGGATATGTACCGTACCCGAGTAGGCTGGACAGGGCAGAAAGCGGCTCTGCCTGTCGCTCCAGCAGCAACTGGACGTAATGGTTCCGTCGCTTCAGGGAGGCATGGGTGGAACAGGTATTGACGAGGGTGAACCAGCCATCTGTGTCCTGACTTGTCAGTTCTCCGCGAATGACTGACCAGTCCGGTCTCTCCGCAGCAAGAACGGTTTTTGCATATTCCTGTGGCACCGTGTGGCGAAACGTCACATCCGGGAACAACTCCCGCGCGATTCGCAATGCTTCCGGCAGATTTTTCTGCAATGGCTGGTGATCGCAGCCATTCATGAACAGCAGGTGCGGGGTGGAGGCGTATTGTCCGGCATCCCGCAGTTTGGCAAGCCACCATGCTTGCGCCATTTCCGGCTCCGAAGGGATCTCCATGCCGTTGTTGTACCAGTTGGCGAAGAAGATGCCCGGCATTCTGCTTCCATCGGGCGACTCCCAATAGAGCTCTGACCAGGGGGATTCATATTGTCCGGAAGTTTCGCCTTTCATGCATCCCGTGGCGCGGATGCCGCGCCCGAACAGAATGGCTTCCATGCCAGCCTGCCGCATCAACTGGGGCATCTGACCCGCATTGCCGAATGCATCCGGGAAATAACCGATTTTACTGCAGTCGCCAAATTCCTTTGCGATGCGCATACCCGTCTGAAGGTTACGGATGGTGGCTTCCCCGCTGACCAGAAATTCATCCTGCAGAATATACCAGGGGCCGACTACGAGACGGCCTTCCCGGATGTGGCGTACGATTTCCTCTCTCCGTTCTGGGCGGACTTCAAGATAATCTTCCAGCGGGATGGTCTGACCGTCGAGAAAGAAGGCGGAAAAGCCGCGCTCTGCTTTAAACGCGTCAAGCAGGTCGTCCATCAGGCGGACCAGTCTGAATCGATGCTGTTCAAAGGGCATGTACCATTCGCGGTCCCAATGGGTGTGCGAAACGATGTGGGCGGTCGTTGGCATGACGGGTGCCTCCTTCATGAGATGCGCCTGATAGGGTTTCCTCCGTATATTGTCTGTCATAAGCGTCTTTTTGGGAAGGCTCATGGAACAAGGACGGATGTGCAGGTTTTGTCAGGGAACTTCCTGTAATGGAAAACCGGCAGGGAATCCGAAGACTCCCTGCCGGTCTGTGCCGGAAGGATTGCTTCCTTGCGACTGGAATGCACTGGCCTGAATCGGAAGAATTGCGCTCCGGCAGCATGGAATGAGTGGTTTATACCGGAAGAATCACTTCTTGGTGGCCAGGAATGCATCGACCTGCGCTTGCAATTCGGCAGTGATCTTGTCCGCGCCTGCGGTCTTCTGGCTTGCGATCAGATCGTTGACGGCCTTCTCGGCATCACCGGCGAGACCGACGTTGATCATCTTGTTGGCATCGCCATAAATCTGATCACGCTGGGACACTTCGGTCTTCACATTGGTCACGTCGAAATTGAAGCCGTCCAGCGGGCTGACGATGTTGCTCGGCATGGACTTCACGAATTCGGCTTCCTTGACCCAGAAATCCTTGGAATACATGGCGTCGGGGCGCATGAACTGCGGCTTCCAGAGGGCCCAGCGTCCGCCCCAGTCCATGTAGGTGGAGTTGGCGGAAGTCATGCCTTCGGGATAGACAGCTTCTTCGCCGTTGAGCTTGTAGGTGGTGTCGAGAATGCCGTAATGGACCATGTCATACATTTCGCGGTCCGTTTCCAGCAGGTTCATGAACATGAGGGCGCGATCCGGGTTTTCGGATGTGCGCGGGATGGCGACCAGATTGGACAGGGGGGAACGGTTGATCTGCTTGTTGGCGGCGTACAGGACGTTGGAATCCCAGTAGGCGCCTTTGTCGGCCCAGCCGCGGTTCGAGTTCGCAAACTCATGGGTGCCCCATTTGGAGATGAGGAGGCCCTGGTCGATGAGTTGGTTGTGATCGGTCTTGTCGGTCAGGACATCCTTCCAGATGAGGCCGTCGTCCTGCCATTTCTTGGCCTGGAGGGCCATTTCCTTGAAGGCGGCGGTCTGTTCGATCGGGACGACGGTGCATTTCGCATCGTTGAGGTCGATGACGTAGCTGTGGGCAAGCTGGGCCATGCTGTACTTGGCCAGCCAACCTTCCACGCCCGCGTTCTCAATGATCTTCTTGTCCGGGAAGGCGGCTTTCAACTGGCGTGCGATGGTGTCGACATCCTCGACCGTCTTCACGGAAGCGGGATCGATGGTCAGACCTGCGGCCTTGACCAGGTCTCCGCGCCACTGGTAGAACGGACGGAACGTCATGGACATCGTCCAGGGCAGGGAAACGATGTGTCCCTTGCTCTTGGCGGATTCCAGCACACCGGCCGCCTGATAGGAGGCATACAGGTCCGGAGCGTTTTTAGGAAGCAGCTCGTCAAGGTTCATATAGGCATCCTTGGCGATCATCTGATAGTAGCTGGTCCAGTCGGAATCGAAGTTCAGGTCCCATTTGTCACCGCTGGCGGCCTTTACCAGCATTTTCTGGGTGTAGTCTGTGCCGGCGATGAACTGGACGTCGAACGTCGCGTTGAGTTTGTCCTTGTACTTCTCGCTGATGGCGGCCCATACCTTGTCGGTGTCTGCCTTCTTGCCGTCGAAGAAGTAGAAGTGCAGCGTGACGGGCTTCAGCCCTTCGGCCGAGGGGGCTGCCTCGGAGGCGGCGGCTGTTTCCGAGGAGGCTGCGGTCGCTTCAGGCTTTGCGGAATCCGAGGAGCCTGCGGTCGTGCCGGCGCTGCCGCAGCCGGCAAAGGCTGTGCAGGTCACAAGCAGGGCGAGCAAAAGTGCGGTGAGGTTGCGGGTCTTCTTTTTCATGTCTTCACTCCTTTTCCATGCGTTGGTTGAATGTCATGCTCAGGGGTGTGTTTATTGAAGGGGGTACGTGCCGCGCGTTGCACGGTCCCCGGACAACCGGAGCGGAAGCAGGATCATCCTGAAGGCGTTGGGTCAACCCTTGACGGCGCCGATCATGATACCCTTGACGAAGTAACGTTGCACCAATGGATACAGCAGGATGATGGGGCCGGTTGTCACGATGACAAGGGCCATTCGGATTCCGTCGCTCGGGATGCTGGCCATGAGTTGCTGTATTTGCGGGGAGGATTCCATGGACTGCAGGAACTGGATGTTCGAGATGATGTTTCGCAGCAGCATCTGCAGGGGCTGCAATTCGGAACGCTCCACCAGCATGAGACCGAGCCACCAGTCATTCCAGTAGCCGAGTGCCGTGAAGAGAATGACGGTCGCAAGGACGGGCGTTGCCAGCCGAAGATAGATCTTGTAATACACGATGAAGTCCCCGGCACCGTCCAGCTTGGCCGATTCATACATTTCCTCCGGGATGGAGGAGAAGTAATTGCGGATGAGGAAGATGTTCCAGGCGCCGACCAACGAGGGAATGATCAGGGCCAGAATCGTGTTCTGGAGGTGCAGGTAGCGTGTGCAGACGATGTACCACGGGACCATTCCGCCATTGAAAAGCATCGTCACCAGTACATACAGATTGATGAAGGAACGCCCGGCTACGTTTTTTCGCGACAGGACAAACGCCATCATGCTATTGACAAAAAGGGAGGCGATGGTGCCGAAGATGGTCACGAACACAGTGACCTTGTACCCGTCCAGAATGGCCTTTTTGTTGACGAACAGGGCTTCATAGGCGGCTGTAGTAAAATTCCTCGGGATGAGGGAGAAGCCATATTTGACGGCATCCGCCTGGGTCGTGAACGAACCGCTGACGACCATCAGGAAGGGATACAGGCAGATAAAGGCGAAAAGGCCCACAAAGAAGTAGTTCAGGGCAATGCCGGGTGTCAGTTTCTCTTTCATCTTCAGTCCTCCGGATTTCATAATGGAAAGGGCATGGCGCATGTCCGGTTTCAGAAGAGGGCGGAGCTCTCTTCGAACTTCTTCGCAAACTTGTTGCAGATCAGGACAAGGATGAAGGAGACGACGGACTGGAAGAAGCCGGTCGCGGATGAAATGCCGATGTCGCCTGTCTGCCTGAGGGTTCGGAAGATGAAGGTATCGATGACGTCCGTTGTCTTGTACAGGGACGGCATGTCTCCGGTCACATTGTAGAAGAGGCCGAAATCCGCGTTCATGATGCGGCCGACGGCAAGAATGGTGAGAATGATGACTGTCGGACGGAGCAAGGGAAGACTGATGTACCAGATTTGCTGCTGTCGGTTGGCGCCATCGATCTTGGCGGATTCGTAGTAGGCCGGATCGATCCCGCTGATGGTTGCCAGATAGACGACAGCACTATATCCGGCGCCTTTCCAGATGTTCACCAGCAGAAGAATGGCCGGCCAGTGTTTGGCTTCCATGTAAAAGGCGACCTTTTCTCCACCGAAAAAAGCGATCAGATGATTGATGGTGCCGGTTTCATAGTTGAACAGTCCGGCTACGAAGATACCGACGACGACCGTGGAAATGAAATAAGGGAGAAAGCTGATGGACTGGGTGACTTTTTTATAGGTGACATTCGATACTTCATTGAACGCAAGGGCAAGACCCAAGGCGAATACGGTGCCGACCACAATGAACATGGCATTCAGGAGCAGGGTGTTGCGGATGGCCGAGAAAGCTGCCGGGTTGTTTTTGAACAGGATTTCGAAATTCCGGAAAACAGGATGCATCCAGGGACTTCCGTAAATGCCCTTTGCAAAGTCGTACTCCTTGAATGCGATGAGCAGACCCCCCATCGGCAGATAAGCAAACAGGAAGAGAAGGACGGATGCGGGGAGCGCCATCGCATAGCATTGCCAGTCGCGGCGAATGGACTTGAAAAGCCGTTTCCCCCTTGATGTCTCTTTGGGTCGTGACAGGATGGTATCGGCGGCGTTTTCCATGCTTCGTTTCCCCCATGTCAATCATTTGAATGCTGTTTTTGGTATATCAAATTATAAAAACATGTGGAGGCGACTGTCAACAGGATTTCTGACAATATATGGGCATCCGTTCTTGAAAAACGAACTGAATATGTGCTGAAAACGTTTGTATGAGAAGATTATAGTGTGAACAAGATGCATATAACTGCATGAATAAGCAGATGAAATCACGAATAATCAGAATGAAAATGATTTGAATTAATATGTCAAAACGAAATTCTGGATTCTATTCACAAATAAAGATATATCAAATGGTTGACGGCAATCGAAATATGTCCTATCCTGTTTGCAGGGTCTGTCCTTCCCGGACTTCGCCGGGGAACACGACAGGAACGCAGGATGGCGAATCAGGAGGCGCAGATACGTGGAAATTGAGCCGAAAGACAAACGGACACTGTATCAGATTGCCATGGATGATATCCTCGCATGCATCCGCAATGGTGATTTCTCATACGACAAACCCATCTGCACGGAGAAATCCCTGATGGCGCAATATGGCATCAGCCGCATTACGGCGAAGAGGGCCATCACCGAGCTGGAAGGTCGCGGCATTCTGTACCGCAAACGCAAAACGGGCAGCTTTGTCGCGCGGCCCCAGGAGCCGGGCACTGTTGAATCCACCAGAAGCCATCGGCAGTATGCGTTCGTTCTTCCCTTTGACATCACCAAAGGCGGGCTGATGGATACCTTCAAGACCGCCAATGCGATCCTGAGCGAGGCCGGATCCGGCATGTCCATCCATATCACGGACAGCGGGACCGCTTCCCGGGGACGGGCCGTTCTGGCCCGACTTGCCGCAGCCGATGTGGATGGACTCGTTTATTATCCGAGCACCAACGACATCCATCTGGAATTGTTGAATCCGTTCATCATGGAAAACAAGCCGGTCGTCATCATGGATATTACGACGGATTGTCCTTACCTGCATGGTGTGACTTCCGACAATTTCAACGGCAGCAAGCTGCTGACTGAGCATCTGTTGGCGCTTGGACACAGAAAAATCGCCTTTTTGACCGGATTCCCTCCGGAGAGCCGGACGACCATCCGGGATCGTTTCGGTGGTTATCTGACAGCATTGCGCCAGGCGGGAATCGCTCCTGATCCAGATTTGATCGTGACCGACCTGGGGCTGGATTACCGCATACCCCTGTCGGGAACCCCTTTGTCCACGCCCTTGTGCAAGGCGCTGGGGAAGCTGCAGGAGGCAGGCGCCACCGCTATCGAAACGGAAAACGACGAATTGGCCTTCTATGCCATCCTCGCCTGCGGCGAGATGGGGGTCCGAATCCCGGAACAGCTCAGCATCTGCGGATTTGACAACTCCGAATCCGCACATCGGGTCAGCGGGGGCATTACAACCATCTGCCAGAACTTCACACAGATCGGGAGGGAGATCGCGGAAATTCTTCTTGAGAGCCAGGCAAACGCCGGCATGGAGATGCGGAAGATCGTTGTGCCAGTCGAATTGCTTGTGCAGGGTTCAGATGGAACACCGGCTTTCGAATAAGGCGGAAAACCTCTCCAAAGCAAGTTTTTTTGCGAAAATCAAGGATGTGCCATCCATGTGCGAAAAGTTCGCTTGCGACAGATTTCAACGCATCTTTACGGGTAACTATGAAGGGCAAGGAAACTTATTGAAGAATAGAGGTAGCATATGAAAAGTGTCAAAACCAAGTTCATTCTGATTGTAAGCTTCCTTCTCCTTGTTGTCAGTGCGGCTTTTGGAATCGGCGCCTACATCACCTCATACAACGCATTGATCAATACGACGAAATCCGCTCTGACGGAAATCTCCCATCAGGGAGCGAATACCGTGGCGAAAGCGCTGGATGAGCAATGGAATGCACTTGAAGTGCTGGCAGCGGAAGACCGTATTGCCAGTCCTGACATCACGCTGCTCGAAAAGCTTGAGGGACTAAAGAGTGAAACAAAACGTTCCGGAAGCACAAGCATTGCCGTCATAGATGCGGATGGAAATACCCTTTCGGCTGCAGGGAAGACGGTAAGTGTGAAGGAAAGAGCTTATTTCCAGAAGGCCATGAAAGGAGAAAGAGCGATTTCAGATCCTGTTGTGGATAAAACGGACGCGACGAGAATGATTGTCGTGTATGCAGTCCCGATCAAATGGAACGGCCAGGTGGTCGGCGTCCTGATGGCAGCAAGAAGCGGGAATGATCTCAGCACGATCACCAATGATATCACATATGGCAAGATTGGCAAGGGATTCATGATCAACGGCAAAGGTACGGTTGTCGCCCATACTGACATCAAGAAAGTACTCACCTCGGAAAATGCGATTGCCCTATTCGAAAAGGAAAAGGATCCTTCCCTGCAAAGCTATTCGGATGCACTGAAACGAATCATTGAGAACAAGAACGGATTTGACAGCTATACCTACGCCGGTGTGGAATCATACAATGGATATGCGCCGGTTAAAGGCACAGACTGGATTTTGGTTGAAGCGGTTCCGAAGAATGACATTCTTTCCGAACTTGGGAGCTTGCAGCTGTCCATCCTGATCATTGCCGTGCTGATCCTGCTGCTCGGCATTGGCACCACCTATTTGACAATCAGTATTTTCACAAAACCGATTCTGGATATTTCCGAACTGCTGAAAATCACCGCAAAAGGTGATTTCTCGGAAGACATGCCACTTTCCTTGCTGAAAATGAAGGATGAGATTGGGGTTCTGTCGAATTCAGCGAATACCATGCTGCACTCCATGCGGGACGTCATACGGGGTGTGACGACGGAAACCTCGAAGTTGTCCACATCCGCCACGATTGAAGAGGCAAGCATGACAGAACTGTCCAAACAAATCGGTGAGGTTTCCGAAACAACGGAACAGCTTTCCGCCGGAATGGAGGAAACGGCCGCTGCTTCTCAGGAAATGAATGCCACCGCGCTGGAAATAGAACGGGCGATTGAGTCCATTGCAGACAAGTCACAGGAGGGTTCCGAAACCGCCGCCGAAATCAGCAAGCGGGCCGTGGCGCTCAAGCTCAGCGCGGAGACTTCCAGTGCGAATGTGAAAGCGGTCTACAAAGCGACGGAAACAGAATTGAACAAGGCAATCGAACAATCGAAAACCGTCGAGCAAATCAATATTCTTTCCAATGCGATCCTGCAGATTTCATCACAGACCAACCTGCTGGCGTTGAACGCTGCAATCGAGGCTGCAAGAGCCGGAGAGGCCGGGAAAGGTTTTTCCGTTGTTGCGGAGGAGATCAGAAAGCTTGCGGAGGAATCAAAAAACACGGTTACACAAATCCAGAAGGTTACCGGTGTTGTTGTCCAGTCGGTTGAGAATCTTTCCGTCAATTCTTCCAAAGTCCTGAATTTCATCAACAAACAAGTTCTGTCCGACTATGAGTCACTTGTCAGCACCAGCGAGCAGTACAGCGCGGATGCGGATCTCGTCACGCGTATCGTCTTGGATCTCAGCGCGACAACGGAACAAGTAACCGCATCCATACAGAACATGATCAAAGCCATCAATGAGATCACCGCCGCAACCAATGAAGGCGCGGAAGGGACCGCACATATTGCTGGCAATACCGTATTGGTAAAAAACAAAGCGCAGCTGGTATTGAATAATACCAGAGAAACGAAGGCAAGTGGAGACAGGCTTTCTGTGATCGTTTCAAATTTCAAGGTGTAGTATTTCGAAGAATCGGAAAACCAGCCCAATCTGCCGAAAACGACGGAGCTGTGGTAAAATGGACGAAGGGCCCTGATATCACGCCGGCCATTGTTCATCGAAGTGTCTTTTCGGGAAATGCCCATGGGACAACGGCCGAAAGTGTACGCTTCGCATATTCAACGGCTGACGAAACAGGCCATGGAGGTGTCCGTGTCCGGTTGCGACCCAGCTTCCTCCGCACTCCGGCAGGCAGAAAGCGAACTGCCTCTTTCCCCCGGAAATGCGATTCGAATCCTGAATGAATGGCTTCCGCGAATCGAAGCTGCAAAGAATGATCCGCTTGTTTGCGATGCCTGGGATCTGATGGGGCGATGGCATCTTATGTTCGGCAGGGATCTGGATGCGAACCATGCGTTTGAAACGGCTCTCCGACATGCCGAGGAAGCCGGTGACATCCAGCGCGCCTGCAGGGTCCGCAAGAACATCGGCATCGCCTTGCTCCGGATGAAAGCCTACCACCAGGCGCTCCAGTATTTTCTGGATGTGAGGGAAACCGCCCAACGGGAAGGCTTTATTCTGCTGGAAGGCCAGGCGGAAAACAACATCGCCGTCATTCACCATCTCAACGGCAATTACGAAGCGGCACGCATCATTTTTCTCCGTTTGCTTGAGAACGTGGATGCAATGGGTCTCTCGCTTGCCATTGCCCATTTCAATCTGGCGGATGTGAATCTGATGCTCGGGGATCTGGACCAGGTCGCCCGGCATATACGCGCTGGAAAACTGGTGGCGAAAGAGGACGGCAGGACGGAAATGCTTGCCGGATTTTCCTGTTTCGTCGGAGCGCTTCAGCGCAGACGCAAACAATATGCTACAGCGCGCGCCCAATTGGAACGTGCTTCACGAAAATGCTCGGAATCCCACAGAATGGAGGAACAGGTGCGCTGTTTCTTCGAGCTGTCCCTGCTTTTCAAGGATATCGACGATTTCGGGAACATGATGAAGTATTCACGCGAAGTCATTTCATCCGGCAGAGCCCACGGCATGATGGATGAAACCGTGCATGCCTATGAAAACCTGATTGTCGGGCTGCGCGTGGTGGGCGATGGAAAATCAGTCATGGAGGCTTGCAGGGACTATGCGGCTTTCCTTGAAGAGCGGGAATCGCATGATGCCATAAGACTGCGGGTTCGGATGGAAATGGAACTGGAACTGATCGATGTGGCGCGCAGCCAGCGCCGTCTGGAACGGGAATTGGCGATAGATCCCCTGACCGGACTGAACAGTTACCGCATGCTTCCACGCAAAATTCTGGAAACCCGTCTCCGGATGCATGCCCCTGCCGTTCTGCTTTATCTGGATCTGGACAATCTGAAACAGGTCAATGATTCCCATGGCCATATGGTTGGGGATCAGCTCATCATCGCCTTTGCCCGGGAAATCAGGAAAGCCTTGCCGGAACAAGCGATCGCAACAAGGAAATCAGGAGATGAGTTTGTCGTTTTCCTGCCGGAGACAAGGCTCAGGGATGCAGTGGTCAGGTTGGAACGTTTTTTGAAGGATGTGTCGGAAATACACAATATCGGTGGCGTGATGCTGCCATTGGCCTGCAGCGTTGGCCTTGCGGAGGATACGGAAAACAGCGAGGAACCCGCAAAGCTCGTGGAACGCGCAGACATGGCGATGCTGGAGGCGAAACGGGCGGGTCGCGCACGGTATGTCATCGCCGATGCAGCAAAACGCGGAGGCGGATTATGACGGAAAAATCGCCCCGGAGTCTCGAACTCATCCGGGACTTGAGTCCTGTGTTCGCGAGTGATCCTGAAACCGCGCGCAGCCGGCTTCTGGAGGCTGCCGAACTGGCCCGGAGGCAAGGGGATGTTTTTTCGGAATTCACCCTGTTGGATGAACTCGCCTGGCAGGCTACGACGAAATTTGAAGCGGAAGAAGCACTGAACAGCATTCAGCGGGTTCTGGACCTGGCGGAACGTACCGGGGATTTGAATCACATCGGAGCGGCTCACAATACATATGGTGTCTTTTTCATGAATGTCGGAGAGCCGCTTCCTGCCGTCGAACAGCTCGGGAAGGCGCTGGCCGCTTATGAGACGGCAGACAGCACGGAACGTGTCGCATCCGTCCTTGTCAATATCGGTGAGCTTCTCGTCGAGATGGATGAGATGGAAAAGGCGGCGCCTTATCTCGAAGAGGCATGCAAGCTGACCGAGACCTCCGGACGTCCCGATGTCCTGTTGAATCTGGCATTTGTCCGGGTGCTGCAGGAACGGGTTCCCGATGCATGGCACTGTCTTGTGAGAGTCTGGCGTGAGGGACGTCTGGATGCGGATTGGCCGCTTCGTGCCAATGTGCATGATGTTGCTGGCTGGATACGGCACCGGACGGGGAATCTTGCTGCCGCGCTGCGGCACTACAGGAAGGCGGTTGCCCTCTTTCAGCAGCAGCATGATTCCTTTCGGACGGCTGCGGCCTGTCTTTCGATCGGCGATATTCATCTGGAACAGGAGGAAATGCTGAAGGCCGCGGAAGCCTATCGGCAATCCGCGGAAATCAGTGGCATTCAGGGATATCGTTCCATTGAGATCCGGTCCCTTCGGAAACTGCTGCCGCTCACAACCGGTCCGGTCGAGAGTCTCGCCATCCAGCAACGGCTTTCTTATGCCCTGAGAGAGGCGGATGAGCGGAACAAGGCACTGCGTCGCAACTTTGTGGGGATTCAAATCCGCTTGGATCATCTTCGACGGGAACGTGAAGAAATGAAACGTGACTACGAGCTGGATGCCCTGACGGGTTTGCTGGCCTACCGGAACCTTGATGAACGTTTGAAGCGGCTTGCAGACAATTGTACAAGATTCGCTTTCCTTTTTCTGGACGTGGATCGGCTGAAACAGTTGAATGACCGGTGGGGGCACGCGGCAGGAGACATGCTGCTTCGCAGCTTCGCCAATGATCTGGCGGATGCGCTGCCTCGTACGGGCATTGCGATTCGGAAGTCCGGAGATGAGTTCATCGTGGTTCTACCGCATGCCGGACGTTCGGAAACCTGTGAATACCTGGAGGATCTCTTCGCGCGACTCGGTATTCAGCGCAGAATCGGGGAGGAAGCGATGGCGTTGTCGTGCAGTGCGGGAATTGCGCTGTGGCCGACGGATACGACGAATGTGGGCCAACTGGAATGGATGGCCGACCAGGCCATGTACCAGGCAAAGGACAAGGGAAGAAACCGGTTTTGCTGGCATCAGTCCTTCCAACAGTCCTAAGCGGGATGGACGCAACTCGAAACAGGACGGCTAGACCTTTTCCAGACCACAGAATGATACGATCCTTCATCCCGAAACCGGATGGGAATCCCAAACCGCAACAGAGATCCGCGCACTTCAAGGCAGGAGGGGCATCATGCAGAAAACAAGACTGGGAAAGACAGAATTGAAGGTGACACGCACCGCATTCGGCGCGCTTCCGGTGCAACGGCTGGATAAGGACGAGGCGGCCGCGTTGTTGCGCAAGGCCTATGAATCCGGCATCAATTTCTTCGATACGGCCAGAGGCTATACGGACAGCGAGGAAAAGATCGGGCTGGCGTTGTCCGATATTCGGGAGAATATCATCATTGCCACCAAATCCGGCGCAGCCGATGCAAATGCCTTGCGCGCCCACCTGGAAACCAGCCTCGAGAAACTCAAAACAAGCTACATCGACATCTACCAGCTGCATAATCCGTCCACACTTCCCGATCCGGAGGATCCGGACGGGCTGTATCAGGCATTGCTGAAAGCGAAACGGGAAGGACTCATCCGGCACATCGGCATCACAAATCATAGACTCGACCTGATGATGGAAGCTGTCGGCTCGGGATTGTATGAAACCTGCCAGTTCCCTTTTTCATCATTGTCTTCCGAGTCCGACATATCTCTTGTCCGGTTGTGCGAAGCACGGGATGTCGGCTTTATCGCCATGAAGGCCATGTCGGGCGGACTGATTACCAACGCCGCTTCCACCTTTGCCTTTCTTCGGCAGTTTGAAAATGTCGTTCCCATCTGGGGGATTCAACGGCAGGAGGAGTTGGCGGAATTTCTGACGATGGAGGAACATCCGCCGGTGTTGGATGATGCGATGATGGCCATCATCGAAAAGGACAGAAGGGAACTGGCAGGCGCGTTCTGTCGCGGCTGTGGATACTGCATGCCTTGCCCTGCGGGCATTCCCATTCCGATTGCAGCACGGATGTCCCTGCTGTTGCGTCGTGCGCCATGGCAGGGATTCGTGACGGATGAATGGCAGGAGCAGATGGCGCGGATCGAAGGTTGCCAGCATTGCGGCCAGTGCATCCGCCAATGCCCCTATGGGCTGGACACACCGGAACTCCTGAAGGAAATGCAGAGAGACTACCGGGCGTTTATTACAGCCCATGCGTCCGCTTGAGAAAGGATTCCGCTGAGTCGGATTCTGCAGTTCACAGGTAACCAGAAAAATTGTTTCAAGCATGGAAAAACCGCCCTGATGCAAGAGGGCGGTTTTTTGTGGGCAAAAAGTTTCAGATTTCCGCAATGCCAGTGATGGTGAGGTTTGTGTATTCAAATTGATCCCTTAGGTTGATTTCATAAGGTTCAATGTCCTTTCCGGACTTTTGGAAGATCCGGATCCTTGGACGAAGACCGAAGGATTCATAATTTTCCAGAACCAGGGCAATCCAGCCATTGCTGAGCGTGACGCAGGTTCCGACGGGATATGGGGCGATGCATTTCAGGAAGGTCTGAACAAGCGCTGGATTGAACTGGCTTCCTGAGGAGGCCATGAAGAACTCGATGGCTTCGGAAGGCGATAGGGCTTTCCGATAAGGACGTTCGGATGTCAATGCGTCATAAACGTCTGCCATGGCGATGATGGCGCCAAAACGCGTGATCTTCCCGTTGGACTTGCCATTGGGATATCCGCTTCCGTTATGCCATTCATGATGTTCCAGGATGGGGACGTAGGATGTGGGCGGCAACTCCGGATAATACTTCTTGACGAACTCGAAACCCTGCTGCGAATGCTGGTGCATTTCCTCGAGTTCTGCGGGATCAAGCTTTCCCGGTTTATTCAGGATGTTCTTTGGCGTGAAAACCTTTCCCATGTCATGGAGCAGTGCTCCGATGCCCAGCCGGTTGAGCATGTCCCGGTTCATTCCACAGGCCAGACCGATCACAATGGAGAGAACCGCAACATTCACAGAATGCGCATAGGTGTAATTGTCAAATACCTTCAGATCAATCATGTTGATCATCAGATTCCGATTCCCAAGAATCTCGTCCACAATTTCACCGATCTGTGTGCTGAAAAGATCGAGCGACGGCGGAGTTCCGGTTTTTTCAGCCGTCACAAACAGATTCTTGATCCCTTTGGTTGTTTCGGACCGGAGGGTATCGGAAATCAGGGTGACGATTTCCACATCACCCGAGATGGCGTCATCCACGTAGATGCCATTGAGACCGAGTTTCCGGATGCTCTCAATGTAGCCATCCGACAATGTGGTTCCCGCTGTCAGCAGCAATTCGTTCTGAACGCCCCAAAGGGTTCTTCCGAGCCGCATGCCACTGCGAATGCAGGATATCGGAACGAAACGCATGATTGGTCCTCCTGAAGGTTGTGCGTCGGGTCAGGTTCGGGTGGACGAACCTGGCATATCAGGTATCATCCGTTTCCCTGAAGCCGGATGTTTTCCGCAACCACACCTTCAAGGACATTCAATTCCGCATGCAGTTCGTCGATTTCATCTTCCGTGCCGGAAAGCTGCAGAATCATCAGACCTTCTTCCGTACAGGCGTCTCCCGTTTCGTGAAGACCCAGCCGTACTTTGATGAGACAGCCGTATTTGGTCAGGATTTCCTGCACCTGGGATGCGTTGGCATGACGTTTGCTGATCAGGATTCCCATCAGATTATAGACAGCCATGTCGAATCCTCCGTTCGGTTGTTCTGCGGTGTCGATCCTCTTCATGTTCACATGGTATCACAGGTGTTATTGTTGTAACAGGGAAATAATCACATTGGGGTTGGATGCCTTGAAATTGTTCCAACTTGTATTTCTTCAAATCGTATGATTTGCAATTTCTCCGATTTTCATGTTTCAACCCCGATACGAGGATGGTAAAGTAAAAAAGGAGTCCGGAGAGGGCATCATGCTAGATGGCAAAAAGGAGAAAAACAAGATGACAAGATTTGTTTGTTCGATCTGCGGTTACGTCCATATGGGTGACACAGCGCCGGCCAAGTGCCCGCAATGCGGCGCTCCATCCGAGAAATTCGTCGCACAGGCCGAATCGTCCATGAAATGGGCCGATGAACATCGCATCGGTGTGGCGAAAGATGTGGATCCTGAAATTCTGGAGGGTCTTCGCGCCAATTTCACCGGTGAATGCACGGAAGTCGGCATGTATCTGGCCATGTCGCGTCAGGCGGATCGCGAAGGGTACCCGGAGGTTGCGGAAGCCTACAAACGCATCGCCTTCGAGGAAGCCGAACATGCGGCCCGGTTTGCGGAATTGCTGGGGGAAGTGGTTGTCGCGGATACGAAGACGAACCTGAAGATGCGTGTGGATGCAGAATTCGGCGCCTGCGAGGGCAAGAAGGCGATCGCTACCAAGGCGAAGCAGCTCAACTATGACGCCATTCATGACACCGTACATGAAATGTGCAAGGACGAAGCACGGCACGGCATGGCATTCAAAGGGCTTCTTGAGCGTTATTTCGGAGCGAAGCAATAACTGGCAAATTCCTTGTTGGCAAATGGGGAATCAAGTGTTTCAAGTGCGTTTGCCAAAGTGAACAAAACTGAACAATCGAGGAACGTTGCTCCGACAACGTTCCTCGATTGTTTGTTTTCTGAAACTTTATGGAAACCCAAGCGTAAAACGATTCCTTCTTCGCAGACAAAATGGGTACTTATCGAATCGGCAGCAAACATGGAGTATAGGTTGAGAATCCGGCAATTGATTCAATCGTCTTTCGACAATCGAAAACGTTACCAGACAATTGCCGGGTCTGTAAAGGTAAATTTACTGAATGGAGTTCATCAACGCAAAGAAGTATTTCGCCTCTTGGGTTTTATAGAGATTGTACCAGGAATCCAGGGTTTGAGGGTGAAAGACCTCAAGGATTTTCAGCATATGCAGCGTAAATTCAAGGGGAGCTATTCCAGAAGCAGTAATCAGACATCCATCAGTGACTGCAGATTCCTGCTTGTAGTCCTTTTCACCAACATAGCCTGGGCAGACCATTTTAAGGTACCCCAAGTCATTGCTTGTATGCGCCCGGTGATCCAATACCCCCCCCAGGGCAAGCCCTATAGTGGCACCGCAGATCGCACCTACAACAATCCCTTTCTCCAAGTATTCTTCAGCCATTTTGATCATGGGAACATGAACGGCTTCTGTCCATGTGTTCCCTCCGGGCAGAATCAAAGCGGCGGCATCTTGAATGCTGCATGCCTTCAACTCAATTTCCGGACATATTTTCAGCCCTCCCATTGTGGTTACAGGTGTCTTGTCAATTCCTACAGTCACAACCTTGAGCGGCATTATGCCTTTTTTGAAGTACCTGCCCGAATTGATTTCGGCACTTAAATAACTTGTTTCCCAGTCGGCCATTGTGTCAAATACATAAAGATATACAATGTTTTTCATCTTCGATTCCTCCATTTTCATCTTCATTGTTCCCTTGCCATTGAATGCGGGATGGTTTCCAACACCCTCTTCACCCAATATATATGTTCATGACTGACAGATTCAGTCAGTGAAGATAATGAGCCATCAAATCCTTAAGAATTTCCGCCATGGCTGCCTTGAAGCTATTTGGTTCAAGCACCTTGACCGCTTTTCCATATTGAAGCAGAATATGGGGAACGTACGTATGGATTGAGGATTCATCCATTAGGAAAGTTGCTCTGCATTCAGTTCGTTCAATCAGATGATATTCCAAGAACCAATGTGTACAAAGGTCATTCAATGTTTCAAACTTGCCCTCGATTACCAAGGTGCAAAGCCCTGCACCGCTTTCCGTATTCGACAACAAGCTTTTCATAAAGAACGCACGAGCCGAAAAAGCTTCAGGACGCTTGAACGTATTTGTCGTGCCGACAATGCTTGCGATCCTATCGATCCTAAAGCTGCGGATTTCATTTCGTAGATGGCAAAATGCGATTGTATACCATTTGTTGTTCCAGTAAAGCATCCCGTAGGGGTCAACAATCCTCTGCTTGAGATTCCCTTCATAACCTGAACAATACTCAATTGCCATAGAGCATTCATCGGCAACCGCATGCTCGAGTTCCATCATGATTGGCTTCACGGCTGGGTCGCATATTCGACTCACGACTTCAAATCCGAGCAAATGACGATTGAGGTCTTTTTCCTGTTCTTGATTCGAATACATCCTTATCTTTGATGTTGCGCTATTCAGGGCTTCCATATAAGGATATCCTGCCTCCATTGCGAAAATGGCAGCCTGTAGAAGCGTTTTTTTCTCTTGAAGATCAAAAAAAAGGGGCGTTCGAATGAAGTTGCCATGCAAACTATATCCGCCATTGTGACCAGGCTCGGAGATGATCGGTACTCCGCTGACGCACAATGCATCGATGTAACGATAGACCGACCTTATGTTTATTTCCAGCCTTTCGGATATTTGCTTCGCAGTTATCTTTGAACCTGCGTTCAGCATCCACAAAATAGCCAGCATATTATCATTTTTTGGCATAATGCGCCCTGCTTCCATCGTTTGCTTCAAGTATGCTTCTCTCGTTTGCTTCCAGTATACATGAATTCTCATGGCGGCCACCCTCTTTAGTGGCAGTCGTTCAACATGGGGAAGATTCCAAATACTGGCATTTTAGTCTTCAACTCGGACACCCCGCATAAACATGAGAAGATCGATTTTCAGCAGAACAAACGCAAAGGGTGGGTTGCAAATCTGAGTCAGTTCCTTATGATGGAGAATAGATATGACCGTACCGGTCAGTTTGGAGGGATGCCATGTTGGAGAGCTTTCATGCACTGAAGGAAGAAAAGCGGATCAGAATCATCAATGCAGCCATGCAGGTTTTTTCGAAGGATTCCTATTCGAAGGCTTCCACAGAT
This sequence comes from uncultured Clostridia bacterium, assembly GCA_942493335.1. Classification (GTDB taxonomy): domain Bacteria; phylum Bacillota; class Clostridia; order DSM-8532; family DSM-8532; genus JAEWSN01. The sequence goes on from OW818693.1 coordinate 347,851, forward strand.
GACATCGCCGCGATGGCAGGGATTTCCAAGGGCGCCCTGTTTTATCACTTCAGGAACAAGAAGGAGCTCTATTGTTATCTCTATGAATACAGCTGCGGCAAAATCTATGCGAAGGTCGGGGAATTGAAGGTTTATGAGGAGACGGATTTCTTTGCGCAGAACATCAAGATCGTTGAGGCCAGGGTCCTGACGATGATGGCATATCCGTATGTCTATGACTTTGGCATGCGGGCCTATTATGAAACGGATGAGGCTGTGGCGGGGGAGATCCGGTCCATCAATCAGCGGCTGCTGAAGGACATCACCAGCCACTTCAGCCAGGATACCGATACATCCTCGTTCAGAAAAGGCGAGGATGTGGAAAAGGCTGTGAAGATGCTTGTCTGGTTGAGCGAAGGTTTCATGAAGGAAAGAAAAATGCAGGGAAAGATGGATTTGAAGGCGATTCAGACTGAATTCACCAGCTACATTGAAATCTTGAAGCATGGATTTTACAAGCACTGAAGTGCGGATCTTTCTAGCCTTGAAGTGCGGTTTTTTCAAGCTATCAAGTATGGCTTATACAAATCATGAAGCAAGCATTTTATGAATGGAATAAGGAGGGGAACCAATGGAAAAGCAAATAGTGGCCTATAAGGAGAATTCCATCACTGTCCACCATCGGCCGGGAACAACAGGCGAGCATCTGGTGTTTCTGCATGGCGGCGGACTCGATCATGCCTTGTTGTCCTGGAAAGAGGTCATCGCGGCGATTGGAAACCAATATGACATCCATGCGATTGATCTTCTTGGGTACGGCGACAGCGACAAGCCGGACCTGGAATACTCCATTCCACTTTATGTGGATATGCTGCATGAAGTACTCGGCCAGTTGCACATCGAAAAAACGCATTTGGCTGGACTGTCTTTGGGCGGTGGGATCGGCATCGGATTTGCGCTCCGATACCCGCAGCAGGTTGACAGGCTGGTACTCGTCGCTGCATATGGATTGAATACCCGGATGCCGTATCATGCGCTATGCAGGTGGTATGTGAATTCATCATTCAATTCCAAGTCCTATGCGTGGATAGGCAAGAAAGCCGCAAGAATCCGGTGGAGCATTGCATCCTCGTTCTTTGGCAATGCGGATGACATCCCGGATACACTGGTCACGGAGTTGCTCGATCTCTGTCACGAACCGAAGGCCATTTCCGCATGGGAATCCTTTCAGCGTCATGAATTGGGCAAGCGTACGCTGACCGCGGACCTGGCACCGCATTTGCCGGAACTGGGAATGCCGGTCCTGCTTGTCGCCGGGGAGAAGGATGCGGGCGTGCCTGTCGATGTGGTGCTTGCCGCCGGCCAGCTCATCAGGAACAGCCGGGTTCATGTGATGAAAGGCTGCAGGCATTGGGTACAGAAGGAAAAACCGATTGAGTTTGCATGCATACTTCAAGATTTTCTCACGGAAAAACCATTCCGTTGACGGACCGGGCGGCCGATGATATCCTGTTTGGAAACCTTCCCAATACCGGGTCCATGAGATGAGTAGGTACAGGGGATGGCGCAGGGGGATGATGGTTTGATTCGAAAAGCACTTGAGAATTCCGGAAATCAATTGTCGGAGTGGTTGCGGAAGGATGAAGCCCTCAACCTGCCGATCCTTGGAGATCTGACCCGGCATGGTCTATCCACGGATTTTCATGAAATCTGGATTCAGACGGATGAAGACGGAAAATGGACAGCTGTGATCCGACGTTTCTTTGAGCATTACATCCTTTATGCCCCCGCAACGGAATGTGACTGGGACGAGTTGGGCTTCTTTCTTCGATTTTCCGATCCGGCCTCCGTATCAGGTACGGAAGCGGCCATGGAGGCCATGATCCCTTATTTGGACGGTTTTTTTCCGGAAGTGTCGCAGATGATGATTCTGGCAGGCGATACCAAACTCGTTTCAGGCAATGGAAAGATCGGTCCCGCTGGATCGGGGATGGAAAGCGTGGAGAGCGACGACAAAAGCACCGATGGGGAAGAATTGTCCATCGGACTCGCCGGTGAAGGGGATGCGGCAGAGATCGGCACCTTGATTTTCGCGACAGACGCATTCAAAAGGAACTATCACTCCGCCGAGGAGGTTTCAGCGGGAATTCTTTCGCGATTGCATTCCGGTGGTGTCCGACATGCCATTCTGAGAAAAAACGGGCGGATCATCTCCCATGCCAACACAACAACGGAAACGGAAGGCTATGCGTTGATTTCCGGCGTGACCACCCGGGCGGAAGAACTTCGAAAGGGACATGCAGCGCGGCTTGTATCCTGGCTGTGCAGTCAGTTGCTGTCCGAAGGCCGACAACCCTGCCTGTTCTGCAAAAGTCAGGCCGCCCTGGCCATGTACGGGAAGCTGGGATTTGTGGAAACAGGAACCTATGTCACTTGCAGGAGGGAAGCATGATACGAAAACTCGACAACCAGGATAGGGACCTCTGTATGGCATATATCCGCAGTCATGAGATGGACACCACCTTTTTACACGGGAATGTACTCGACATCGGCGTGGAGAACCGGCCGGAAATCCGGCGCAGCGGCGACTACTTCGGCTGGTTCGAGCCGGATGTCGAAAAGCCGGACGAACTGTGCCTGCACGGCATTTTGCCCTTCTACAACCTGGGAAGCTGCATACCGCACTATGACAGCAACAAAGCCATTTCCCCCTTCCTGGAACTGATGCGGGAACGTCATTTTGACGTTCTTCTCGGCATGTCTTCCATCATCGAGCCTTTGTACGAAGGTTTGAAAGATGTGAAAATCGTGAAGGAACGGGACGACAGCTGGTACATGACGAACCCGGAACCGGTGTCTCAAATCAATGCGGAACTGACCTTCCGGCTCGGAAACTGGGAGGATGTGGGCATGGTCCGTTTCATCGCGGACTGCAGCCGGATCTGCCTTGGCAATGACACGGATGAGGAGAAGCAACGGGAAGCCATGCGGCAGAATGAGGGCGGAGCCGGATGGCTGCTTGCGGAAACCGGCGGACGGTTCGTCTCCATGGCCTGCCTGCAGACCTATACCGACACCCTGTATCAGATCGGCGGTGTCGCAACGCCGGAACCGGAGCGGGGCAAAGGGTATTGCAAAGCGACGGTGTATGAACTGTGTCAGAGAATCCGTTCCGTCGGGAAAATCCCATCCCTGTTCGTCATCAAGGAAAACACGCCGGCCGTCCGCGCCTACGAACATATCGGCTTCGTGAAACGGGCAGACTACCTGATGATGAAATTCACAAATCCTGCATGACCGACTGCAAGCAAAACGGACCGATGGAACAGGGCTGTTGAAAAGATGGATGGAACAGTCCTGTTGATATATTGGTGATACAGGTCTACGGAAAGAGATATTGCAGAGACTACTGGAAGAGACGTATTGAACAGGCCTGCCGCGATGACTCGCAGCAGGCCTGTTTCGGATTTATGAATGAAAAGTCAGACTAAGAATTCCCTTTTCCGGATTTCAGGCGGTAATGGCTGCAGTCAGACGTTCGATGCCAATCCGGATCCTTCGCATCGATTCTTCCCGACCAAGAATTTCGGCGATTTCCATCGCTCCGCCAGGCGTGACTTCCCATCCGGAAAGAGCGGTGCGGAGCGGCCAGAGCATCTGGCCGTTCTTGATGCCAAGTTCAGTGACCAACGCCATCAGGGCGTCGTGAAGGCTTCCGGCAGTCCACGCTGTGAGCCCTTCCAGTACCGGGATTGCCACCTTGAGGTTCTCGAGGGAATTTTCAAAGGTGGTCTTCATCTTCTTGTGAACGAAGATGTCCAGACTGTAGTCAGCCAGATCGTTCAGGAAACCCAGCTTCTCCGGAATCTCGGACAGGATCTCCGTTCGGGGTTGCAGGATACGGGCGATGGCTTCCGTGGAGAGATTGGCTGTCAGGCCCTTTCGGATCCATGGAGCTGCCACCTCATGGAACGCTTCCGGTGTCATCGCTCGGAGATACTCCGCGTTGAACCAGCGCAGTTTGGCCAGATCGAACGAGGAAGGGGACTTGCTGATGCGATCCACGGAAAAGGTCTTTTCCAAGTCCGCAAGCGAGAAGATTTCCTGGTTCGAATCAGGAGACCAGCCGAGCAGCGCCAGATAGTTCAGAATGGCCTCGACTAGGAAGCCCTCCTTCAGAAGGTCCTCGAACGTGGCGTCGCCCTTGCGTTTCGAAATCTTCGAACCGTCCGGTTTCACGATCAGCGGCAGGTGGACGTAGGTGGGGTTTTCCCAGCCAAAGGCCTCGTACAGAAGAGAATACTTCGGAGCGGAGGAAAGATATTCGCTGCCTCTTACGACATGGGAGATGTCCATGAGGTGATCGTCCACGACATTGGCGAAATTATAGGTGGGGTAGCCGTCGGATTTCAACAGAATCTGATCCTCCAGCATGTTGTTCTCCACCGTGATGTCACCATAAACGGCGTCATGGAAGGTGGTCGTACCTTCCTTCGGCATCTTCTGACGGATGACATGGGGTTCTCCGGCAGCGAGACGCGCGTCGATTTCCGACTGGGGAAGCCCGAGGCAGTGACGGTCATACTGGAATGCCTCGTTTCTGGCCTCGCATTCCGCATGCAACCCATCCAACCGCTCTTTCGTACAGAAACAGTAATAGGCATGCCCTTTTCGGACGAGTTCCTCCGCATAGGGGCGATAGGTAGCCTTCCGTTCGCTCTGGACATAAGGCGCATACGGGCCGCCGATGTCCGGACCTTCGTCATGGTGCATCCCGCACAATTTCAGGGTGCGGAAAATGACGTCCACCGACCCTTCCACCAGGCGTTCCTGATCGGTATCCTCGATGCGCAGCACGAATGTCCCGCCCTGTGCGCGGGCGATGAGGTATTCGTACAGGGCCGTACGGAGGTTGCCGATGTGGATGTAGCCGGTGGGGCTTGGGGCATAGCGGGTGCGGACGTTTGCTGCCATGATGGTTTCTCCCGTCGAAATGGATTCCGCCGGTCGGAGCCTTGCGGGAAGCAAGGGATGCCGTTGCGCGGTGTAGCCATTCTACCAGAAGGACACCCATGTTTCAAGGAAAGACGCGTCCCGTGCAGGCCGGGGCGGATCCGGCGATGCTTCCCAGTGGCCAGCAAAACGGGTGTGTGATATGCTTGGGATGTTTTGGAGATCCATCTTCTCCCCTGTGGGACTTCCGAATCCGTCTCGGCGGTGACGGTGTGGATTCCAACTGTATTTCCAGGGACTTGCTGTCAAGGATTTGCGTCAAAAAAAGGACCGTAGAATGATATTCGACGTTATTTTTGACTTATGCTGAACCGATTGAATGATTGGTGCGTCCAATCAAGTGAAAGAGGGTGCGAAGCTTGCCCCCTTCCGGAACAATGGAAGAGATCGAAAGGCTGGTTGTTGCATACGGAAATGATGTATTGCGATTGGCCACCACCATTCTCGGATCAAGGGAATTGGCGGAGGATGTGCATCAGGAAACCTTCCTGCGGGTCTGCAAGGCCTGGGGCGGGTTCCGTGGAGATGCAAGCGAAAAGACCTGGATCACGGGCATTGCGGTAAACGTATGCCGTGATATGATGCGGAGCGCGTGGAAACGCAAGGTCACCGTGTCCGATGAAATCGTGGAAGCAGTGCCGGATACGTTTTCAGCAAAGGAGATGGACCGGCGGGTCGAGCGCAACGAGGTTGTCCAGGCATTGGCGAAACTGTCCCCCGAGCATCGGGAGGCAGTGGTGCTGTTTTACTATCATGATCTGGACATCAGACAGATTGCCGGCATTCAGGAGGTACCCGAGGGTACGGTCAAGAGCCGGTTGTTCAAGGCAAGGGGCAAATTGGCGACCCTGTTGGGAGGTGAGTCACGTGGCAGGTAAAAACAGATTTGACGAAAACACATTCCGTGCCATGCTGGACGACACCCTCAGGGAAGTGACCGTCTCGGATATGCTGCGTGACAAAACACTCGACAAGTGCCGCGCCTGGCTTGAAGCGTCAGCTGTGACTGATGCGGTTGATGCGGTCGATGCTGCTGATGATGCTGCAGCCCTGACTGATGCGGCAGCCCTGACTGATGCGGCACGTTACCCTGGACAGAAATCTTCGCCGCATGACAAGGAATCCCGCTCCGGCAGGATTCTGCCCTTCTTCTCCCGCCATGCCCCTGCCCTCCGGGTAGTGGCTGGAATGGCGGCCTGTCTGCTGATTGTCATCCTGATCGGTCAGTTGGATTTGGGCAGGAGCGGCTCCGCGCCCGCCATGCAGGCCATGGATGCGCCGAATGGGTCTGCGGCTTCCTCCATGGCGGCCGCATCCGTGTCAGCCGAAGCTGCGGCCGTGCCGGACAATGGGGTCCTGAACACGACCCTTGCACCGAGCATGCAGTTCAGCAAATCCGTAAATGAAGCAGCTACAGGGGCTTCTCCGGCAACGGAAGAGTCCATGGCTGCCGGTTCCGTATCATCGGATGCGACAGGCGAAAGAATGGAATCCGGGTCGCTGACTGCCGCACCTGGCGCTTCCGCAGCGGGAGGCGGTTCCAATGCCGATGGCACAAGGATGGCGGACAATACGGTTGAAAAGCCGGCAGTCTCCTCTTCAGCGGCAGCTTCCTCTGAAGCGGCGGAAGCTGCGCCGACGGCGATTTTCGGTATCGCTGCCGCACCCCCTTCACCTGTTCCAGCACCAAAAGCAAGCGAGGATTCCTTGCTCGGCGCAAGTCTTGTCATGATGCCGAGCAAGGCCATACAATCTTTCGGGGGAGGCTCCATGCTTTCCATCCTACCGGCACGTCCCGATACATCATTACTGGAAGCGTCATCGCATTCTGTCACAGATGCGTATCCCGGTGCGACGGTCTTGTCAGAGAACCTGTTTTCCGCGTTTCAGGTATCCGACAGTCTCACAGTGGAGCAATGGAATGCGTCCAACTCCGTACAGGATCTTCTGGTGCAGGTTGATGAAACCGCTACACCCGGTGGAATAAAAGGCGCGCTCGGCCTGTGGTGGTTGCCCGTGAAAACGGATGCGGAGTGGATGATTGCGCCGGTCCTGACAAGCCTGGATGCCTCCGGCCACGAATCGGTCCGTCTGGGAACCCCTCTGCCCGTTCGGAACGAGGGGGACTGGCTTGGTACCCTATCCGATTCGTCGGCCCTGTCCAAGGCGCTTGAGACCGCAACAGGCCATGCCGTGACAGATTGGACCCGCCTGGATGTCGGTAGGGGGACCGGTTTCCTGGTCTGCTGGCAGGAGGGGGATGTCTCCTTCTGCATGCCATTTCTGGATCAGCCGGCAAAGATCGGTCTTGAAAATGGCCGGGCTTATCCATGGAATGCGCTGAAGGCAACGGTTGCCCCGCTTTTCTGAAAAAAACCGCAAATGCGGTTGACAAAAGGGTTGTCGTCCTGTATCATAGTTTATGCGGTTCGGAAAACACCGGATGTGAAAACCCGGCAACACCGGAAACCCGCATGAAAACCATACATGGGAGATTTCCCGAGCGGCCAATGGGGGCAGACTGTAAATCTGTTGTCTGACGACTTCGGTGGTTCGAATCCACCATCTCCCACCAAAATACGATGTGTGAAAACACATCGTATTTTTCTATACGGATCCATGTCCGGGCGGGAAAGGGGACATTCGTCGGGAACAGGCAGACAGGCGCCTTTTCCGAGAGATGACACCCTTGCCGGCAACAAGCCATCTTCCGGAGGGTTGTCATGACATACGACATCGCCATCATCGGAGCCGGTCCGGCCGGGGCCACCCTGGCCCGGAAAATCCATCCCGACTACAAGGTGCTTCTTCTGGATCGCCGTGACCTGCTGGAACCGGAGAACGCACCTGCGGACAAATGCTGCGGCGGTCTCCTGGCCCCGGATGCGCAGGAAATCTTCGGGCGCATGGGTCTTGCCATTCCCAAAAGCGTGCTGGTGGATCCCCAATTGTTCCTGGTCCGAACCATGGACTTCGACAACGGGCGCGAACGCCATTACCAACGGTTCTATTTCAATATGGACAGAACCCGTTTTGATTCCTGGCTCGTATCGCTCGTACCGGATTCCGTTGATCTTGCGTTCGGCTGCAAGTTCACAGGTTTCGTAGAGGAACGGGAAGGCGTCAGTTTTGCCCTCACGCATGAAAACAAGGTGCATACCGTACATGCGCGCATGCTCATCGGCGCGGACGGTGCCTGGTCCAGAGTCCGTCGACAGGCATTTCCGGATGCCCATATCAAACGCTATGTGGCCATTCAGGAATGGTTTCCCTGCAAGGATGCGATTCCGCACTTCGGCGCTGTATTTGACAGTGAAATCACGGATTTCTACGGTTGGACCATATCAAAGGACAATTGGCTGATCGTCGGCGTTGCGCTTGAGGAAGGCCCGGACATCCAGAAGAAATTCACCCGGTTCAAGGAGAAGCTGTCGGACGCAGGTTTCATGCTGGGGTCACCGGTCAGGCGGGAGGGAACGCGCATCAACCGACCCATGAACGGCAGGCAGATCATCACGGGGGACGACCGGGTCGCACTCGTCGGAGAATCGGCAGGCTTCATCAGCCCCAGTTCCGCAGAAGGCATCAGCTATGCGATCAAAAGCGCCCTGACGCTCGCAGACTGCCTGGATGAAGGGCTGTACGGCATCGGAGCCCGGTACGCGAAGAACACCCGCTATCTGCGCAGGAACATTTTGTTGAAAAACCTGAAAAAGCCGTTCATGTACCAGCCTTCCATCCGGAATCTGGCCATGATGACCGGCCTTTTCAGCAGCAAGGTGGATCGGGAGTGATTGGTTGGGTTTCTGCTGACGCTACGGAAGGGTGACTGTCGGCACGGAAGATTGGTAGATTCCGAAACATTCAGGATCCGCGCGGTTCGTTTTCCCGTCTTTGATAACGCGGGCTTTCCCGTTCCGACAGGTTCAGCGTCTCCCGGACGATGTAGAGCGGACGGTTTTTCACCTCGTCATAAATGCGGCCGATATATTCGCCGATGATGCCGAGAATCAGCAGCGTGATGCCGTTGAAGAACAGGATGGCGGCGATGAGGGAAGCCCAGCCTGGCTGGGTGGTTTCAGGCCGGATCAGGTGCTGCAGCAGCACCGTGATGAGGTAGATGAAACTGGCGGCTGAAATGAAGGAACCAAGCCAGGTTGCGATCTTCAGCGGCTTGAAGGAAAAGGACATGATTCCGTCCATCGCGAGTTTCAGCATTTTCTTCAGTGGATATTTCGTGGTACCGGCGAAGCGTTCGGAGCGCTCGAATTCGAGGGCGGTCTGCTTGAATCCGACCCAGCTCATGAGTCCGCGCACATACCGGTTGCGTTCCGGCAGCTGCTTCAGCGCATCGGCCACACTCCGGTCGATGAGCCGGAAATCGCCGGTATCCACCGGGATGTCGACGTCGGTGACCGCGCGCAGCAGGCGATAGAATGCCATCGCCGTCGTTTTCTTGAAGAAGGAATCGCCTTCGCGGGAAGTTCGTTTTCCATAAACAATATCGAATCCGGCCCGCCATTTTGCGATCATGTCGGGAATCAGCTCCGGCGGATCCTGCAGATCCCCGTCGATGATCACCATGCAGCGCCCGCCGGCGAAATCCATGCCCGCGGTGATGGCGGTCTGGTGTCCGAAATTTCGTGAAAAATCAATGAGCTTCACCCGGGAATCCTCCAGGCAGACCGCATGCAGCATTTCGGCGGTCTTGTCGCGGCTGCCGTCATTGATGAAGACGATTTCATAGGTTTCCCCGGATGCCTCCATGACCTGGCGCAAACGCCTGCAGGTTTCGGTGAGAACTTCCTCTTCGTTGTACATGGGAACAATGATGGAACAGAGAATCGGCTCCATAGGCACCTCGCTGGATTTTACTGCATGAAGATGGCGGTCAGTCAAAACAGTATATCACGGAACCTGTCTCTTTTGTCCTGCGTCGGCCATCATCCGTCCGATCCCGGAGCCTGCACGGATGGCATAGTTAAGACCCCGGTCCTCCGGCCAGATCTGCGCCATGGAGGCCAAATACAGGCCCGCAGGATCCACTTCCGCCGGCGCGCGCCTGGAGCCGCTTCCGACGGTTGCAACGGGTTGTGCGTATCGGGAACGCGTCAATTCCGTCCCGCGGACACATGCTTCGTCAAAATCCGGGAAAATGCGCTTGAGACCGGCGAGGAAGGTGGTTTTCACCGTTTCGTCCGAGGCTGCGTACAGGGGATCGGACGCGTCCAGATAGCGGGACAAATACACCTGGTGGCTGCCGTATGGATCCGGACCCATCAAACGGGTATGTTCGACCAGTACGACAAAGGGGATGTCCAAATCCGCGACTGTTGTCCAGTACCAGGGCGAAAGGCTCCTGTCCATGGCTATTCGCAGGCACAGGTTTGCTTTATGTCGAATGGCGGTTGGACCGAAGGCGACATGTGTCTCCGGAGTATGCATAAGCCTTCTTTTCGTTTCTTCATCAAGCAGCGGCGGAAACGTCTCCGGCGCACCCGTATAAAGGACCTGCCGGTAATGGCCGAGATCTGCCGCCGGCTCGCCGTGATTGTCCGATTCCGCCTTGAGCACGAAATCCTGTTCCGCCTGTTTGTCCACACAACCGACCCGGACGCCTGTGCGAATGCTGCCCCCCGAATCAAGGATTGCCTGTTCCATCCGGTGGAACAGAGGCATGAAACCGCCTTCCGGATAACCAAGGGATTCCTTGGCGATGCCTTTTGCCCTGGAGGCACCCCGAAGTTTGAACTTGTTCCAGATCCAGGTGCCGGAAACGGCTTCGGCGTCGCTGTCGAATTTGGACCGCAGAAGAGGTTCCCACAGGCAGTCATAGGCCGCCTGTCCGCCTAACCGAATCAGCCATTCGCGGGCTGTGATGCGGTCCAGCTTCCAGGGATTCTTCCAGAATCGCGCCATCAGCACCAGTATGCCTGTCCGTACGCGTGCGGAGAACGGCATGGCCTTGAAACGGAGCAGATCGAACGGAGAAGTGAACGGATGGAGCCTTTTGTCCTTGTAGATGGCATTGGCGGGCTCATGCCAGTGCAGTCCATCCATCAGGTCAAAGCGTTCAAACAGATTCAACAGTTCCGAGTCCGAAGTGAACATGTGGTGATAGATATGCTCCAGTCTTGCGGCCCCTGCCGTGCTGTCGGCGGAAAGCCCGCCAAGCTGCGGGGAGGCCTCGAAGACAGTGACGGAAATGCCCGCGTCCGCCAAGGCAAGCGCGGCGGAAAGACCGCAGGCGCCCCCGCCGATCACCGCAACCGGGAGGGTGGAAACAGAGCCGTTCTCCCGCATCATTTATATATCACCTTCTTGTACAGGATGAAATTCCAGGAAACGATAAAGAACATGATCAGGATTTTCGGCAGATACAGGACGGGCCAGGAACCGTCTCCGGTCCACAATACCAGCAGATGACGGATGGCGCTGAACAGGAAGATGTTTCCGACGACAAGGTTGAAGGCAAAGAGGAAGCCATAGGAGAGGATCTGTTTCCAGAAATCACTTTTGGACCGGAAGGCGAACAGGCGGTTCATCAGGAAATTGAGCCAGAAAATCACAGTGTAGACGCCGATGTTCACAACGAGCTCCGGCACGGAAAGCCAGTTCCGGAAGAGGATGAACAGGGTGTATTCCACACCGAAGGATGTGAAACCAACCACCAGGTAACGGAGGAATTGTCCCACGGTTTCTTTCGTCAGGCGGTTTGCCAGGAATGGAATCCTGACGAGCAAGGCATGGACGCGGTTGACCATATGATTCCCTTTCACCATTCCCAACGCGGAAGAATGCGCAACCCGTCAAGCCACAGGCGCGGCACCGGGATGCCTGACATCAGGGGGTAGTAGGCGACAAAAAGGGCGACGGCGATGCAAAGCAGGATATTGATGCTTTTCCTTTTCATGATTCCCTGCTTTTCCATAAAGCGAAACAGGATGCCTGCCATCAGGATGAGAAACGGTGTACAGGAAAAGTAATGATAGATGAACGTCATCTTGCGGGGAGAGAAAATCCAGGGCAAATATTGGGCCATCCAGCCGACCAGCGGGAACCAGAGGAGTTTGTCCGGTTCCTTGCCCTTCTTTCTGCCTGCTGTGTATTGATACAGCAGCATGATGAGGATGGCGACCATCCCCACAAGACCGGACCACCAGACAATGGGATTTCCAAAAGATGCGATGGCTTCATCGAAAGGAGGTTTCAACAACGCTGCATCATAGAAGAAGATGGGGCGGAGATCCAGCGGCCACTCATACCAGAAGGAATAGTAGGGATGGGGGGCTGTGACGCCCTTGTGATATTCGTACATGCTTTTTTGGGATTCAATGATCCAGGTGAGGAAAGGCTTCGTTTTGTCATGATGCGGGACAGGCAGGTAGCTGAGCGAGTAGACAATGGCGGGAACCACGATGAACAGTACAATGCAGATCAGGCAGGTGAGATAGAAATACTTGACGACCCAGCCTCCGACCCCTTGGATTTTCTCCTTCGCCTCCAGTCGTTCCCGGTTCTGCCGGTTCTTGAACTCCCTGAATTCGACCGTACGCGAGAAAAAGAACAGAAAGGCAAGGCCAAATGCCGCATAGAAGCCGATCCATTTCACTGCGCCTGCCAGACCCAGGAAAAGGCCGGAAAGGGCAAGCGGCTGGATGGATTTCCAGAATCCCTTTTCATAGGCAGGTTCGTCAAGATACACCAGCATGAAGTAGTAGGCGGCCATGATGAAAAAGAGGAGATAACTGTCCACTGTGCCGATGCGGGTTTGCGTGAAATGCATGAAATCGACGGCGAAGAACAGCGTGCAGAAGGTTGCCCAGTAGGAATCCTTGAACAGCCGCTTTGCCATTGCGAACATGAGGGGAAGCATCAACGCGCCAACAAGCGTGCCCAGCCAACGCCAGCCGAAAGGTGTCATGCCCATGATGGCGATGCCGACTTCCATGATGTCCTTGCCAAGCGGAGGATGCGTGTTTTCATAGATGACGGGCCAGTTCTTCAATTGCTCCAGGGCCGTACGCGGGAAATAGACCTCGTCAAAGTACGTGTTGTTCAGCACACTTGGCCTGTAGGGGACGATTTCCTGCTCGTCAAACAGCTTTTCGACGCCGGGGGCACCCTTCACGTCTGTCACGGTGAAGTCCTTCAGCTGTTCCTTTCCGTGGAAGAAGGCGAGCTCCCTGTATTCCGCCTGCCAGAATCCCGTCTTCTTTCCATCCTTTTTCATGGCCTGTTCCAGGGCGGTGATCCGGATTCGACTCGTCACGACACCATCCTGGCTGTAGGCCCAACGGAAAAGGGCTTCCATATCCACGTTCGTGAAGGGGACGAATTGTCCGTCCTTTTCCGCCTCGATGTCCAATGAGCCGAAACAGCCCCATACAGGGCCCAGGCCTCCGAACAGGAGGGTGCGGTCGATCGTGACCTCGCGTCCAAAGTCCACGACAAAGGAATCACCCTTGTTCTGGGGTGTCCATCCGGTTTGCGGCGAACGGAACGAACCGAGCCAGATCATGGCCACGCAGAGATAGACGGCTGCGATCAGCCAGGCTCTTTTCTTGTCATTCATGGTCATATGGGCGGGGTTCCGTGTCAAATCGGTCATTTGGGTTTCCGCCTTTCCGTTGGTGGGAGACCTGCAGCAGGCCGGGACAGGAAATGGTTCGGGAGAGGATGGATCGCGGGATCGACCCACGGATTTTTGAACAGGATGACAAGGGTACAACCGTAAGCGAAAAGCATAAGGATGGACGCTGCGAAGGCACGCATATCCGCGACGGGAAGCCAGTATTGCAGGGACCAGCTCAGGTCATAGACAGCCCATTGATTGAACGCTGTGACGGCGGAGACCAGCAGATAGGGCCAGAGCAGGCGTGTTTCATAAAGAACGCACGCCGCACCGATCAACAGGGCCGGAACCAGATACCGTTCATGCATTTTCGTCATGAAAAGAAACGAGGAGAACAGGGCGATCCAGGAAGCGATGAAGATGCGTCCCGGATGATGCGGCTTTCGCAGGAGGAACCATCCGGCAAGCAGAAATCCAGCAGCGACGAGCAGGTAACCCCAGACGGACATGGACAGTCCGAGCCGTGGGGTGGAATCCGCCAGAACCTGTCCGCCGAGCGGATACCATAGGTTGAATGCATTCGCGGTGCCATACGGATAATCCTTGACACTGCGGAAATAGAGATCGAAAAGCCACCAGAAAGGATCAAGCCAGCCCGGTATCCTGCCCGCCAGGGAAGTCGGTTCATAGAAAGGAAGGACGATGGCAAGATATTCCGCAATGCCTGCGCCCAAAGTCAGGCCGATGGATTTCAACCTGTTTTTCGTGTCCATTCCGGACATCGCGTGGATAAACGCAATCAGGACAATGGGAGCGAGCAGGCCGCTTTGCGGTTTTGTCAGAACGGAGAGAAGAAAGACAAGCGCAGCCGCCACCGGTTTTTTTTCAAGGAACAGCAGCAGCACCAGCAGCATGAACAAGGCGGGTATTCCGTCGAACTGGCCCCAGATCGAGGAATCGAAGAGAACGGCGGGATTCATGAAATAGAGCGTGCCGATCGCATAGCCCGCACGGGGACGCCCGATTCGGTTTCCGATACGGAAGAGCAGAAAGGCGCCGACGGCATCTGCAAGAACAGACCAGCATTTGATGAGGAGAACATGGCCGCCGGAACTGATCTGGAAGAAATGGGCGATTTCGCCGGTGATCCAGAGAAGATACTGATAGGCCGGCGCGTACACGACATGAAAGGTGCTGTAGAAATCAGCTGTTCCGATATCGGCCAGATACCGGCTCCAGGCAAAATATCCGTACATGTCGACTTCGTAGGGACGGGCCAGCGTGATGAAAATCCGAAGCAGAATGGCAACAGTGAAAAAGGGTCGCCAAGTCCCCCATTCCTTTTCAGGATCGATCCGGTTTTCCCGTCTTCGCACATGTGCCATGCATTCGTCCCCATTGCTGTCGGAAGGCCGGTTTGCGGCTCGCTTCCGGCACCTTGTCATTTTAAACCATCCCGTGCTTGTCCGCAACTGCATGGCACGCATTCCAACCGCATTCCACAAAGAAACGGCCTTCGCGGATTCCATGACTTTCAGCAATAAGCACAAATGTGTTCATGAATTGTTCATCCTTTTCTCACATTCCGGACATGTATGCTTAGAGCCGCCTGTGTTATAATCATGTTGCAGGGTAAGATGTATTCCTCCTTTTTCATGATATATCCCTTTATTTCATATACCGGCACCGCGATCAATCGGAATCATTATCATCATCCGGATCAGGTGCCTTTTTTTTACCCTTTTTTCACCTGTGCAACGCTTCTTCCCGGACTGACGCAAGCACCCTTTGGAATGGGCACGGATGGCGGAATCCATTGATGTTTTCTCTTGATTGCGCTATGATGGAACAAACCCGTCCGGCTCCGCCTGGGCCAAGGGCTGACAGCCTGCGCAGGTTACTGAAAGCCTGTCTGTTCCAATGGCGGAACAGGAATCCTGTCGCGTCCCTTTCTGCATGCCCGGGCGGAAATCCCGAGGACCGGGCCGAATGCGGCTTGTCCGAAACCGGGGCGGTGGAGAGAATCAATGCGTTATGTCAGCACAAGAGGCGGATCTCCTGCCATTTCATCCGCGGAAGCCATCAAGACAGGCCTTGCTCCGGATGGCGGTCTTTTTGTACCGGACGGGACACCAACCCTGTCCGCCGGAGAACTGGCATCCCTGACAGACATGTCCTACCGGGAACGGGCCGTGTTCATACTTTCCCGTTTTCTCACCGATTACTCGGAACAGGAACTCACCGAGTGCGTGGACAACGCATACGGCGGTCCCCGCTTCGATCAAAACGGCGTTGCGCCGCTGGTCCATCTGGATGGCAGGCTGTCCATCATGGAACTGTGGCACGGGCCCACGTGCGCCTTCAAGGATGTCGCGCTGCAGATTTTACCGCAATTCATGACCCGGGCCATGAAAAAGACCGGCGAGGATCGTGAAATCGTCATTCTCGTGGCCACATCCGGAGACACAGGAAAAGCTGCCATGGAAGGCTTTGCGGATGTTCCCGGCACCCGTATCGTGGTGTTCTATCCCGATGATGGCGTCAGTGAAGTGCAGAAGCGCCAGATGCTCACGCAGACAGGTGCGAACGTCCGGGTGGTCAGCGTGGAGGGGAATTTCGACGATACGCAGACAGGGGTCAAGCGCATCTTTTCCGATACGGAGCTGTCAGACGCCATGCAGCGTGGCGGCCTTGTTTTTTCATCCGCGAATTCCATCAACTGGGGGCGTCTGGTTCCGCAAATCGTCTATTACTTCTCGGCTTATGCGGATTTGTGCCGGGAAGGCCGCATCACGTGCGGAAAACCGATCAATTTTGTCGTTCCCACCGGGAACTTCGGAAACATTCTGGCAGCCTGGTACGCCCAGTCCATGGGACTTCCCGTCAACCGGCTCCTGTGCGCTTCGAATGACAACAATGTCCTGACCGACTTCATCCGCACCGGCGAGTACAATCGAAAGCGTGCATTCCACAAAACCGTTTCCCCTTCGATGGATATTCTCATCTCCAGCAATCTGGAGCGCCTTCTGTACGAGATGTCCGGCAAGGATGCAAAGCGCGTCTCTTCCTGGATGCAGTCACTTGCAACGGAGGGGGCCTATCAGGTGGGTGACGACATGCACGCCCGGATCAACCGCCTCTTTTACGGTGGATGGACCAACCGGGAGGATACGCTGGGAACCATCAGGGAAATCTGGGAGAATCACCGATATGTGGCGGATACGCATACGGCCGTCGCACTGGATGTATACCGCAGATACCATGCGGAAACCGGGGACGGGACGGCAACGGTGCTTGCCTCCACCGCCAGCCCGTTCAAATTCAACGACAGCGTTGTCGGCGCCCTGTTTGGTCAGACCGGGCTGGAGGGCAAGGACGAATTCGATCTGCTCGACGTTCTTTCCGAACGCACGCAATGGCCGATCCCTGCCAGCCTGGCAGGTTTGAGGGAGCGTCCCGTCCTGCATCGGGATCACTGCACGGCAGCAGGCATGTCGGAAACCGTCGTCGAATTGCTGGGTTTACGTCCGATGAAGGAAGGAGCCTCCCATGCCTGACAGGAACAAAGTCTTTGTCCGCCTGGAAAAGCTGGTGCGTGATTGCGGTCTGGAAACCCTTGCCTGTGCGGAACGGGTCGGAGAAATCAACATCGCCTCGACGGACATCAACCGTCCCGGGCTTCAGTTGACAGGGTTTTTCGATTATTTCGGGAATGACCGGGTGCAGGTCATCGGCAAGGTCGAGATGACCTATCTGGACCAACTGGATTCCCAGTCCCGCTATGATGCGCTGTATGGGCTTTTCAGCCGCAATGTTCCCTGCGTGGTGCTTGCGCGCGGCATGGAACCTCATCCTGAAATGCTGGAACTTGCGAAACAGTTCAGCACACCGCTTTTCCGCACGGCAGAAGTGACGACCCGGTTCTCCAGCAATCTCATCTCCATCCTGAATACCGAACTTGCACCCATGGAGACGAAGCATGCCGAACTCGTCGAGGTGTATGGCGAAGGTGTCCTCATCCTGGGGGAAAGTGGCGTCGGAAAATCCGAAACCGCGCTGGAGCTTGTAAAACGCGGTCATCGTCTCGTGGCGGACGATCTGACCGAAATCCGCCGGGTATCCAGCAAGACACTCGTCGGAACCGCGCCGGAGATCATCCGGCATCTCATCGAAATCCGGGGGATCGGCATTCTCGACGTGAAGCAGCTGTACGGGATCGGGTCCGTCAAGATGACGGAGAGCATCAACCTGATCGTGAACATGGAACTGTGGAATTCCGCCAAGCAGTATGAACGCCTCGGCATGGACGAGCAATACACCGAGATTCTCGGCATCCGGGTGCCGTCCCTGACCATTCCGGTGCGGCCGGGCCGAAACCTGGCCATCATCATCGAAGTGGCCGCCATGAACAATCGTCAGAAGAAAATGGGCTACAATGCCGCGCAGGTGTTCTCCCAACGGATCAGCATGCAGCAGGGGCTGCCGGCGGAATGATCCTTGCCGGAGCCATGGGGGAAGTTGATTTTGACCGAACAGATGAAACAGAGGGTCCTCAATGAATTGATCCGGTTGGTCGGGGATTCCTCCGTCCGGACGGACCTGGACATGAAAAGCCGAACTTCCATGCGGGTGGGAGGAAAGGTGGATTTCTTCGTTGAAATTCCCGATATGGCAGCCCTTGCCGCTGTCCTGCGATTCGTTCATGGACAAAAGGTGCCGCATGCCCTTATCGGAAACGGTTCGAACCTGATCGTGGCGGATGAGGGATATCAGGGGGTCCTGCTGCATCTGGCATCCGGAGTTTCCCGCATCACTGTTCTGGCGGATGGACTGGAGGCGGAGGCCGGTTCTCTGCTTGCCACCGTTTCCCGCGTCGCATTGGAAAACGGATTCACCGGGCTGGAGTTTGCTTCTGGCATACCGGGCAGTCTGGGCGGCGCAGTGGCCATGAATGCAGGGGCGTATGGCCGCGAAATGCAGGATGTCGTCGTGACGACATCCTGTCTGGACGATGCAGGCGAACCCCGCATTCTGAACGGGTCCGAGCATGATTTTGGTTACAGGCACAGCCGGATCCAGACAGAAGGTCTTGTGGCCGTTTCCTCGCGGCTCAGGCTTGACCGCGGAGATCCGGAAGTCATTCGGGCGCTGATGCGCGAACTGGCGGGAAAACGCTCGGACAGGCAGCCGCTCAATCTGCCAAGCGCGGGAAGCACCTTCAAGCGTCCAACCGGCTATTTTACCGGAAAGCTCATCGAAGACTGCGGACTGAAGGGAATGCGGGTCGGCGGTGCGCAGGTTTCCGAAAAGCATGCGGGTTTCATCGTGAATACGGGCAATGCGACGGCGGACGATGTGGTGCAGCTGGTCCGTCTGATCCGGGAAACCGTACGCCGGGAGACCGGCGTGGTCCTGGAACCGGAAGTGAAGTTGCTCAAGGGGGATAGTCCATGCAGTTTCTGATCATCACCGGCATGTCCGGGGCAGGCAAAAGCCAATGTGTGAAGTTTTTCGAGGACATCGGCTTCTATTGCGTCGACAATCTTCCACCATCCCTGATTCCCACGTTTGCGGTACTGAGCCGGCAATCCGGGAAAATGGACAAGATAGCGCTGATCGTCGATATTCGGGGCGGCGATATGTTCCAGGAATTGTTTCCTTCCCTCGAACAGCTGCTTCTTTTGGAAATCCACTACAAGATCCTGTTTTTGGATTCAAACGATGGCGTGCTCATCAAACGGTTCAAGGAGACACGACGTATGCATCCGCTTGCGCCGGATGGCCGCGTTCAGGATGGCATCACCCGGGAACGGGAAATCCTGATGCCTGTCCGGGCCCGTGCGGACTACATTCTGGACACTTCCAACATGCTGCCGAGGCAGCTTCGGGAGGAAATAATCAAATTGTTCGTGGAAGGCCGCTCGCACAGCAACCTGACGGTGAATGTGCGGTCTTTCGGTTTCAAGTACGGCATTCCGCTGGATGCGGACCTTGTGTTCGATGTGCGGTTCATCCCGAATCCATACTACATTGATGTTCTCAAACCCCTTACCGGTATGGACGCAGCGGTTTCCGAGTACGTGATGGCGCAGCAGGAAAGCAGGACTTTCCTCGACAAGCTGATGGACATGGTCTCCTTCCTGCTTCCGCTCTACGTGAAGGAGGGAAAGTCGCAACTGGTGGTCGCCATCGGTTGCACGGGGGGCAAGCATCGATCCGTGACCCTTGCCTGCAAGCTGGCCGGACTGCTGGAATCCATGGATGCGACGGTGGTTCTGGAGCATCGGGATATTGACCGGGATGCGAAGGCGGCCGGCCAATGATGGCGTTGAAGTGGTTCCGCATCGGCTTTCGTTTTCGGAAATGGCTGGCAGGCGCGCTGGTCGGCGCAGTGCTTCTCCTGCTTTCTGTCGGAACCCTGCTGAAGGACATCGCCGTAGGTCCTTACCAGATTGGCATCGCTGTCGTTCTTGCCCTCGGTGGCATCGTCAGCATCGGGATCTGTCTCCGAACCATCCTTCTGAAATTTCTCCATGTGTATCCCACCGGCATCTATAAAAAGCCGGAGAACATCACGGAAATCAGAGATGTCCTTTATCGCCGGAAGGTGCTTTCCAATGGGCCGCGCATTGTGGTGATCGGCGGCGGTACCGGGATTTCCACGATGCTCCGTGGCTTGAAGAAATACAGCAGCAACATCACGGCCGTCATCACGGTGGCGGACGACGGCGGCGGATCCGGCGTCCTGCGTGAGGATCTGGGCATGGTGGCGCCAGGGGACATCCGGAACTGCATCATGGCCCTCGCAGAAACCGAATCCGTCATGGAACGGCTTTTACAGTACCGCTTCCCGGAAGGACGGCTGAAGGGCCAAAGCTTCGGCAATCTTTTTCTTGCCGCCATGAACGGCATTTCCGACAATTTCGAACAGGCTGTCCGATACACAGGGGAGGTACTGGCCGTCACGGGGCGGGTATTGCCGGTCACCGAGCAGGATGTCCGTCTGATCGCCGATCTGGAGGATGGGACGGAAATTGTCGGTGAATCGAATATCGGGCATCATCACCTGACACACCCTGGCCGTATCACAGGCATTCGCTTGGACAAGAAGGATGTCAAGCCTTTGAAACTCGTTTTGGAAGCCATCCATGAAGCGGATCTCATTGTCCTTGGCCCGGGAAGCTTGTATACAAGCATCATCCCGAATCTTCTCGTGGATGGGGTGTCGGAGGCCGTCACGGAATCCCATGCGGCGAAAATCTATGTCTGCAATGTCATGACGCAGCCCGGAGAAACCGATGGATACAGTGTTTCGGAGCATGTCAGGGCGATCTGGGACAGTGCCGGAGACGATTTGTTCCAGTATTGTCTGGTCAACAGCGGTGAAGTGCATGATTCCGTTTTGGATCGATACCGGCAGGATGGCGCGGATCTGGTGATGGTTGATCTATCAAGGTTGAAAAAGATGGGTATAAGACTCGTGGAGAGTGATCTCGTTGAAATCCGGGACCGGTATGTCCGACATGATCCGGACAAACTGGCACAGGCGGTGATGGACATTCTCCGGGTCCACTGACTTGATTGGCGGGAAGCCCTGTGCGGTTCCGCCTGGGAGAGCGGGTGTTGCCATGAAATTCGGACCTTCCGCCTGGCGGACACCGGAAGCCGGTCTGCAGCGCGAATGGCTGATCACGAACGGGCTTGGCGGGTATGCCTCCACATCGGTGACCGGCGCAAACAACCGACGGTACCATGGTTTGCTCATTGCGGCGCCCTCCCAGGGCAACGAGCGTCAGTTCGTCCTTTCCCAGATATCGGAGACCGTCGTGTCCGAAAACAATTACCGCACCTTGTTGTCCTTTCATACGCGGGATCAGGATTACCGGGGAGAGGAATGCCTCCAGCAGTTCGAATGGAACGGTATGCCCGTCTGGCATTACCGGATCGGTTCCCTTTCCGTGGAAAAGCAGGTCGTGCTGGTATATGGACAAAATCTGACCGTGGTCCGTTACCGTTTCGAAAACGGCGAGGAGCCGGTTTCCTTTCACATGACACCACTCGTCAACTACCGGAGTCACCATTTCCTCACCTATAACCAGTATGCGCAATATGAGGTGGATTTCAATGGCCGCGAAATGGAGATCCATCCCTTCGGCGCGTCCGACATCATTCGGATTTCCTGCACAGATGGACAGGTTGTTCGACGGGAAAGAACCTATTTTTACAACATGGATTATCCGCTGGAGCGAGAACGCGGGTATCCCGCCACGGAAGACCATTTCATTCCAGGATATTATGAAATCCATCTGGAGCCGGGCGCAATACGTGTTGTCACGCTCGCGGTCTCCCTGAACGAAAGCCTCGACGGGGTGGATGCGGACGCATGCATCCGGGCGGAAACGGCGCGTCTGGCCGGGCTTCCGTTTCACAGCCAGTACCGGGATCCCTTCGTGCATTCCCTCGCGCAGGCGGCGGACCAGCTGATCGTACGGAACATGAAATCCAGCGGTGAAGTCTCCCTCATCGCGGGGTATCCCTGGATCGGTCCCTGGGGGCGGGATTCCTTGATCGCCTTGCCAGGCCTGCTGTTGAAGTCGAAAAGATACCGTGATGCTGCAGGATTGATAAAGGATATTGCCTCGAACATCCGGCAGGGTCTGCTGGCCAATCCGCTGCTTCCGGAAATCAAGTTTTCGACGGATTCGGCGGCGGACGGTCCGCTATGGTTGTTTGAAATCCTTTACCGTTACCATCAGGAAACCGGAGATGAAGAACTGGTCCGGTCCCTGATGCCCATTCTGGAAGAAACATTCCGGGAGCATGCGTTGTGCAGGATTCGCGGAATGCTCATGGCAGACGACGGCATGCTGGAAATCACGGATGGGAATGCGCCGCTTACCTGGATGAACGCAAGGATCGGGAACTGGGTGGTGACACCCCGGACCGGCAAGGTTGTCGAGATCAATGCCCTGTGGTACAATGCGTTGCGGGTGCTGGATGCCTTTCGAAAACTCTCCGGCGCGCCGTCGGATGCCGGTTCGGGTTCAACGGAAGATGCGGACCATGAATGTCTGACGCTTCCAGATCCTGCCGAACTGGCGGAACGGATCAATATGCATTTCCCAACCGTGTTCTGGAACGATGCGGGAAAATGTCTGTTTGATACGGTCGGTGGCCCGGAACCGGACGATCATCTGCGTCCGAACCAGATCCTGGCCATGTCCCTGTCCTTCCCGGTCCTGGAGGGGAATCTTGCCAGACAGAGTTTGGAAACCGTATACCTGGCCCTTTACACGCCGATCGGCTTTCGGAGTCTGCCCGTCACGCATAATCAGTTTCGGGCGCAATATACAGGAGACCAGTACGCACGTGAAGGTGCCATGCATCAGGGGACGGTCTGGCCCTGGCTGATTGGCCCGTTTGCGACCGCCTGGCGCAAAAACCATGCAGGGGATCCCAACCTTCTTCGATTTCTACAGGAGTTGTTCCGGCCGCTCGAAGATCATTTGGGCGACGGTTGCCTGGGAAGCATCACGGAAGTGGCGGACGGTCAATTCCCACATGAGCCGCGTGGCTGCATCTCCCAGGCATGGAGCGTGGGTGAGGTGCTCCGGTCCTACATCGAGGATGTGCTTCCGTTGCTGGAGTCATCCGGGGAACCATGAACATTGCTTGTATCAGGAGGAAGACAGATTGTCCTTTTCGTCCAGTGTCAAGGAAGAAATCTCCCGCATGGAGGAAGCGCATCCGTGTTGCCGGAAAAGCGAACTGATCGCCATGTTGCGCTGTGGTCTGTGCCTGCGGCGTGTCGCTGATCAGACACGTCTTCTTTTCGTTTCTGAAAATGCCGCGCTTTCACGGCATGTGTTTTCAGCCGTCAAGGAGTTGTACAAGAGTGGTCCGGAAGTCGTCATGCTCAAGACACACCGATTTCATGACCACGCCGTGTACCGGTTGGATTTTTCGGCCCTGACGGCTGAATATGACCGCAAGGGGCTTCTTCACAACTGCGGCATCATCGTCGAAGGCGAACAGCTTCATTACCTGCCCTGGCAGCCGAAATCACGCTGTTGCCGCCGTGCATTCCTGCGCGGATGCTTTCTTGCATGCGGATCCATTTCCGACCCGGATCGTTCCTATCACCTGGAGATTTCCGTCCCCCATGAGACGGTTCTGGGAGAGTTCCAATCGGTCCTTCATGAGTTTGGGATCGACGCGAAGGATATCGTCCGGAAAGGGCATTTGCTTGCCTATCTGAAGGAAGGGCAGGAAATCGTGGACTTTCTGAACATCGTCGGCGCCCACGGGTCCCTGATGCAGCTTGAGAACATTCGCATCATGAAGGATATGCGCAATCAGGTCAATCGCATCGTCAACTGCGAAACGGCCAATCTGGAGAAAACCGTGAACGCATCCTTCCGGCAGGTGGATCAGATTCGTTTTCTGGACAGTCATGTCGGTCTGGATTCGTTGCCGGACGGTCTGCGGGAAGTTGCCCGTCTTCGTCTGGAACACGCGGAGGTATCCCTGCAGGAATTGGGGGAGATGCTCAACCCTGTCCTGACGAAATCCGGTGTCAATCATCGCCTGCGAAAATTGGAGCAACTTGCGGCGAAAGAACGGGAGAAATTCCTGTGACGACGCATGGGCGGAAATATGCGTTTGTCGCGGCGGGCGGCATGCTCGGCGCCATCGCGCGATATGGAATCAAACTTTCGCCTGTCTTTCACAATCCCCTGGACTTTCCGCTCCAGACCCTGATGACGAATTTGGCCGGATGTTTTTTGATCGCATTCATCCTGACGGCGGCGGAAACCTGGCTGGATCTCGATCCAGCTGTGCGCGCAGGCATTATAGGCGGATTTCTCGGCGCTTTCACGACCTTCTCCACCTATTGCCGCGAAGCATGGCAACTATTGGCCGGACCGGCTTTCCTGACCGGTCTGCTTTACTTTGTCGCGTCCCCTTTGCTTGGCCTGGCAGCGATTCTTTTGGGCGCTGAAATGTCCCGGATTTGTATCGGAAGGAAAAGGGGAGAAGAGAAGCCCGTTGAACCGCACCGCAAAAGAAATCCGCCCGGAGCTTCCGGATCGGATCCACACACGGGAGGTGGTGCGGAATGATGGAATTCGTCTGCGTTGCCTTTGGCGGAGCCTGCGGAAGCCTGCTGCGCTTCATTGTCGGAAAGTGGCTGAACGAGCGGTATGCCAGGATCATTCCGATAGGGACCTGGCTCGTCAATCTGAGTGGTGCCATCCTGCTGGGTGTGGTTGTTTCAGCCGTGCACTCGCCGATCTGGACAGTGCTGCTTGCGGATGGCTTTCTTGGTGCTTTTACGACGTTCTCCACCTTCATGCAGGAAACCTTCCATCTTCTTGTCGAGGATGAACGGAAACCGGCGTGGATTTATCTGACAGGTTCCATTCTGACCGGCTTGCTCGGCTTTGCGCTGGGTCATCTTGTGGGTGGCCGGTTATGACAGGCTTGGAGCCGGGCTCTTGATTTCACGCATGGGGTCAGACCCAAATATCATGCTTGATAGCCAGCCGATTCGCCTGTCCCCTTCGTCACCGGATTCGCCTGCACGTCAGTCAGCGTATGCGCCTGCACGTCAGTCAGCGTATGCGCCTGCATTCCAGATAGAAACGTTTTTCGTGTGCTTCGCCCATTGAAAAGGTTTTCCGGGGGAGGGCGCCATCCCGTATGACCGTGGGGAACAACTCCTCCTTCTTCATGACCGGCAGAAGGAAGCCCATGTTTCCAGGTTCCGCGCCAAGCCGGGAGGTCACTTCCTCGCCATGCACATAATCGATGGAAGCCTCCTTGTTTTCGGAAAGCCAGACATCAAGGAACGCCTGGAGCGAGCCGACTGCCAGCTGGTGATCCGGATTCTCCCAGATAAGGCGCTCACAGCCCGCTTCTGTGACCATCACAGCGTGCTGCCCGTGAATCGGCAATGATGCCGAAAATCCGTCCGGCTCGATTCTGACACGGATTCCATGGTCTTCATGCCATTTCAGGAAGGATTCCCGCCAGGCAATGCGGTCCGAATGGAAGAGCACACGATGGATGGGTTCAAAGACAAGACCCTTGTCATGAACATTCACGAGTTCGACCAGCGCATGTCTCGCAGGGTGGTTTTCCAGTCCGGATGCGGGAAGATCCTTTTTGATGCGTTCCCAACAGGATTTTGCCGTTGCCAGGGAGTGGTTGCCGTCACCAACGGCAAACAGGAGAACGCCTGCGTCGGAAGAAACACCATATCCTTTTCTGAATGATTCCGGTTCCGCCAACCTGACCAATGCATTCGCAAAGGAATCAAGCGCTGCGGGATCCTTGATGTTCCATCCCTTCAAATGGCCGCTGTTTTCCATCAAGGGGAAGTCATATACGCAGGGGAATCCTGCTAAAGCATCTGAGGTCTCCCTTGTGCTGGCGGCAGTGTTTTTCACTTTCCTGCGGAGTGGTTCGATCACGGTATTTTCCGGATCGTCGATGAGGACCATGATGTGCGGGAGCTCCAGTCCTGCGTTCTCCCGAATTCGGATGCGGGGCGGCAGGCGGTCGAGGATGGTTCCCTCCGTTGCGCGGACAAGACTTTGTGAGTCTTTTGAGAAGTCATACCGTTCCAGATCAAGGGAAACCATCAGCCCCAGGCGACGATGACCTTCCCGCGTCGTCCGTTCCACGAGGACAGGTGCCTTTACAGATACAAGATGGCTGTTCAGGAGATAAGCGGCCATGGTCCGGTTGATGTCAGAAATCCGGATCTGCTTTTGTTCCTCCGATTCGCGTTCCAGCCAGACTTCCGGAAAGATCAGGCGAAGCGTGGAAGGAGTTTCGCCCACATGCACGTCAATGCGGTTCCAGTATTCCGGCTCCGAGGTGTACTGGTCGCAGGCTACGACAGCCCAGCGATTCAAGTCGGAGCCTGGTGCGGGCAGAAGAATATCGTCCAGAGATACGCCGATGGATGCCAGAAGATTCTGAGCCTGTGACATGAAGTGTTTCCCCCTGTTGCCCGTATGATTCCGTCCAAGTGAACGCAGGTGTGTTCCATGGCCATATGCCCGGATAATATGGAAAAGCCGGCGTTCAGCCGGCTGATCTGATGCAGTTCTTTCCGTCCGCCTTTGCCCGGTACAGCAACCGGTCGGCCCGATCCATCAGTGTATCCGGAGATTCGCCGGGATGATACTGTGCCACACCGAAACTGGCTGTCACATGACCGCAACGGATGTAATGATTTGTTTCTATGGTGTGGCGCAGTCGTTCCACGATTTCCAGCGCTTCATCAAGCCGGGTGTCCGGGAAGAGGAGGGTGAACTCCTCGCCGCCCCAGCGGGCGAACAGATCGCGCCGGCGAATGGCTTCATCGACCAGGTTGACCGTCTGGAGTATGACCTGATCCCCGATCAGATGGCCATAACTGTCATTGATTGTCTTGAAATCGTCAAAATCAAACAACACGAGGGAAAGCGGGACTTTGTAGTCATTGGCGCAGGTGACCCAGGATTGCAGGGCTTCGTTGAACCGGCCCCGGTTTGCGATGCCGGTCAGCGGATCCGTGAACGAAAGCCGAAGCAGCTTCCGGTTGTCCTGGAAATGCATCCGCTGTTCAATGCCGGTACGGTTCGTGAAAGCGGCCATCAACAGGACGGCAAAGAGGGTGAAGAGGCAGCCGAAGATGCGGTTCAAGGGCTCGGCATCCCGTCCTTCGGGCTGAAAAAAGGCGAAAAAGGCAGACAGGGTGAGAACGGAAAGAATGAAGGAATGCACCCAGCGGTTCGGGATCAGGAACAGAAGCAGGCAGATGGTCAGCACGCCAAGACCTACATTTGAGAAGGTATAGGCCTGCTGAGAGTTGCCGAGGAGATAATAGTAGATGCTGATGGATAGAAACTCATAGGCGGTAATCACAGAAGCCAGACTCTTGTATTCCGTAATGGAGGGAATCCGGAGAATGACGAGCAGGGAGGCCGCAATGAACAGGACCAGAAGAATGAACGGCAGGGGGGATCTGAGCTGAATCGGGGAAAGGAAAAGATCAAAGGCCATGACGGCGGCATAAAGGCCCGCAAGGAGACCCAGCAAAGGCCGGGCCTTGGTACGTAGTCTGTAGAAACCGGCCTGCCTGTATTCATTCTCTAGTTTCTCGTCCCGGAATTCTGCAATGTAATCATTGATCCTGTTTCCGGGTTCATTTTTCTCCACGAGTGCTCCTTTCGGAATCATCGTCAGTAGAATGGTCAGTATGACCCGGCAATCGAATGGGATCTTTTTCGAATGGCGAATGATGATGAAACCGATTGCCTGAGTCCCACCCTATACACCACGCTTGTTGCAGAATCCACAATCGGAATCCATTTGATATATTATACCTGTTTTGGAACCCTACACACAAGCGGAAAGGGAGTCGAAATATGTCGAATGATCTTTTTTTCGGAAGTCGGCCATCTGACCGTGAAAGAACAAGGCAAAGGCCAGGAAAACCGGAAACAATGAACTGTCCTTCAGGGCGGATTCCCGATGCTTGACGCATTCCACGGCCGTTCGGTATACTCACAGGGAAGCGTCCGGCACAGGATGCCAGGGACAAGGCTTGCCAACCGCGGCGGAATGAGGTTTATCAATGGTAAAGTACGGATTGAACGAACTGCGCGATATGTTTCTCACGTTTTTCGAAAGCAAGGGCCACCTGCGTGCGCCCAGCTTTTCCCTTGTTCCGCAGAACGATCCAAGCATTCTGCTCATCAATGCGGGCATGACCCCGCTGAAGCCTTATTTCACCGGCAAGGAAAAGCCGCCGCGCAACCGGATGACCACCTGCCAGAAATGCATCCGCACGCCGGACATCGAAAATGTTGGCAAGACCGCACGTCACGGTACGTTCTTCGAGATGCTCGGGAATTTCTCATTCGGTGATTATTTCAAGAAGGAAGCCATTCCGTGGGCCTGGGAATTCTTTACGGTGACGCTTGGCATTCCGGCGGAGCTCCTTTATGTTTCCGTCTATGAGAACGACGACGAAGCCTATGACATCTGG
The DNA here is from genome assembly GCA_942493335.1 of uncultured Clostridia bacterium. Lineage (GTDB taxonomy): Bacteria > Bacillota > Clostridia > DSM-8532 > DSM-8532 > JAEWSN01. Next base: position 376,464 of record OW818693.1, read on the forward strand.
AACAAGGATGTCGGGCTCGATCCGTCGAAGATCTTCCGCATGGGCAAGGCGGACAACTTTTGGGAACACGGTACGGGTCCGTGCGGACCGTGTTCGGAGATCTATTTCGATCGCGGTGTGGAAAAGGGTTGCGGCAAACCGGACTGTACCGTCGGTTGCGAATGCGACCGCTTCATAGAGGTCTGGAACAACGTCTTCACACAATACGACCGCCAGGCGGACGGCACCTATCTGGAACTCGCTTCCAAGAACATCGACACGGGCATGGGGCTCGAGCGTCTCGCCTGTGTCATGCAGGGGGTGGACAACCTCTTCGAGGTCGATGCCATCCGCGCCATCCTCGACCATGTCGTCCGCATCACCGGCGTATCTTATGGAACCGAGAAGACAAAGGATGTTTCCATCCGCGTCATCACCGACCATGTCCGTTCCGTCACCATGATGGTCTCCGATGGCATTCTTCCGTCGAATGAGGGACGTGGCTACGTGCTGCGCCGCCTGCTCCGCCGTGCCGCCAGGCATGGCCGTCTGCTGGGCGTGCAGCGCCTTTTCCTTGCGGAAGTCGCGCAGACCGTCATCGACTGTTTCGGCGGCGCGTATCCGAACCTGCGGGAAAAACGTGACTACATCCTGAAGGTCATCACCATGGAAGAGGAGAAATTCCACCTCTCCGTGGATCAGGGAACCACCATCCTTGACGGATTCATCCAGGAAGTGAAAGAGACCGGCGGAACCGTCGTGTCGGGGGACAAGGTCTTCCGCCTGCACGACACCTATGGTTTTCCGCTGGATCTCACCCGGGAGATCGTTCTCGAAAACGGATTGGAAATCGACGAAGCCGGTTTCCAATCGGAAATGAAGAAACAGAAGGACAAGGCCCGCGAAGCCCATCGCAACCGCGAAGGTTCCGCATGGGAGAAGGACCTGTTCGCCGGGACGGACAAATCCGTCACCACCCGGTTTGTCGGTTACACGGAAACCGCCTGCGAGGCGAAGGTGCTCTGGATTGTCAGCGGCGACGCCCTCACGGACGAAGCCCAGCAGGATGACGAAGTCACGCTTGTGCTGGACACAACGCCTTTTTATGCGGAGAGTGGCGGTCAGGCGGGTGATACGGGCTTTCTCTACAATGATCATTTCCGTATGGAAGTTTCGGATTGCCGCAGGACGGCAGACGGAAAAGTCCTGCATGTCGGGAAGGTGCTCTCCGGCGGCCTGATGGCCGGTGAGGTCGTGGCAGCCGCCATTGATGCGGAAAACCGCAAGGCGACGGCACGGAACCATACCGCAACCCATCTGCTGCACAAGGCGCTGAAGAATGTGCTGGGCGACCATGTCAACCAGGCCGGCTCACTGGTGAATCCGGAACGGTTGCGTTTCGACTTTACACACTTTTCCGCCATCACGCCTGAACAACTGCAGGAAATCGCAGATCAGGTCAATCGAAAGGTCATGGAGAATCTTCCGGTCGACGTCCGGGAAATGTCCATCGACGAAGCCCGGAAAACCGGCGCCATGGCGCTGTTCGGAGAAAAGTACGGGGATACGGTGCGTGTGGTGTATGCCGGCGACTACAGCCGTGAACTCTGCGGAGGCACGCACCTTTCCGCGACCGGCGAAGCCGGACTGGTGAAAATTCTGGGAGAGAGCGGCGTGGCTGCGGGCGTTCGCCGCATCGAGGCCGTCACGGGCTTGAATGCGGTGAAATTTTACGAGCAGAACGAACACCTTCTGCGTCAGGCATCGGACGCCGCCAAGGCACAACCGGAGGATCTCGTCCGCAAGGTCGAAAGCATGGCCGATGAAATCAAGGCACTGAAGCGTGCAATCGAGCAGGCCACCCAAAAGTTGGCCGGCAGCGGGATGGACGGTCTCCTTTCCTCCGCCGTCGATCTGGCGGGGATCAAAGTGGTTTCCGGCAGGCTGGACGATCTGGACATGAATGCCCTTCGTACGGCTTCCGACACCCTCAGGAACAAGATGGAGTCCGGCGTTTTGATGCTGGCTTCCACCAGGGATGACAAGGTGAACCTGATCGTGGCGGCGACACCGGATGCGGTGAAAGCCGGCGTGCATGCCGGAAATGTCATCAAGGCCGCGGCTGCTGCCTGTGGCGGCGGCGGCGGCGGACGTCCCGACATGGCCCAGGCGGGCGGCAAGGATGTCAACGCGGTACCGGCTGCCCTTGAGGCTGGCATGAAGGCCATCCGGGAGATGCTGAAGATTTGACCTGCAAGGGCTGTTGCTGAAGGCCACCAACAGGTTGCGGTTGTAGAAGCGACATGTGGTGCAGACTGAAGGCTGAAGATGAGGACAGGTCGTTGAAGGCTTGAACCCAAAGAGGTGAATCCCTGGAGGTGTGACATGGATTGCATATTCTGCAAGATCATCGCTGGCGAAATCCCGTCGAAAAAGGTACTTGAGAACGACGATGTCATTGCCTTCCACGACATCCATCCGGCTGCGCCGGTCCATGTGCTCGTTGTTCCGAAAGTCCACGTGGAAAGCATCCAGGCCCTCGACGCGGGAACCCTTCCCCTGCTCCTGCCGATTCATGCCGCCATCCGCGAAGTGGCGCTTCTTTCCGGGATCGCGGAAAGCGGTTATCGGGTGATAGCGAATTGCGGGGCAGGAGCCGGACAAACCGTGCCCCATCTGCACTATCATGTGCTTGGCGGCAGGGAACTGGGAGAAAAGCTGTTGTAGAGTTGTCATAACCGCTTGGTTTGTCAAGAAGAACTTGACGTTCACAGCGCCGGGCGCTATAATAAACGATGTGCTGTTATATGGTATTTATCATAGGTTCACTCGTTGGATAAATCCCCCGGCACAACTGTACGTTTGTCACGGAGGGGAGGGATAGATGTGTCTGAAGTAAGAGTCAAGGAGAACGAAACCCTTGACAGCGCGCTCCGCCGTTTCAAGAGGCAGTGTGCAAAGTCCGGTGTTCTCGCCGAAGTTCGCAAGAGGGAACACTACGTGAAGCCCAGCGTAAAGCGCAAGAAGAAGTCCGAAGCCGCGAGGAAGAGGAAGGCGAAGTAATTCGCCGTCAACAGGCCGGCTGTCAGTCAGTGGGAATGGCACCCGCAAGGGCGTCGTTTTTGCGGAATCGGACAGGCCGCATGGAGACAAGCTTTCAGTGCAGACTTGAATGCTTCCTTCCACAAACAAGGTAACAGCGAAAAGCCCGGAGCACGTCTTCGGGCTTTTTGTTATAGACGCGACAATTGTTTGGTATCGTTTAAAATGCCATATGACGATTGTATCAATTGCCGGAGTCCCACCCTATGCTCAATGTTATAGACCCGGCAATTGATTGCTGTCGTTTTTGAATGCGGAACAAGCCTTGTATCAATTGCCGGAGTCCTATCTTTTACTACATGTTTGTTGCCGATTCTATAATTGCCGATTCTGTATCATGCGGGACATGTATTGATACGGCAGGAGGGTTTTGTGCTTCATTTTTACACGGGCGAAGGTGCGCGCTGGCGTGTTGCCGGCATGGAAGATGGGCAGGAAAGTGCGGATTCCAAGGGGCTTCATGCCACGCGACAGGATGAAGGGGCCCTGATGGATTCCATTCTCGCCGGACGTGGCATAGAAGGCGCTGAAGCGGAAGAAGTGTTTCTGCACCCATCCCTGGACCAGTTGCATGATCCCTTCCTTCTGGACGGCATGGAGAAGGCGTCCGCACGGATCACGCAGGCCATTCGGGAAAACCAGAAACTGCTGGTCTATGGTGATTACGACGTGGATGGAACCACCGCCGTTTCCATTCTGATGAATTTCTTCGCCGATATCGGGTTTCCCGCTTCGTTCTACATTCCGGATCGCGCGGATGAAGGGTATGGCATTTCCGATGCGGCAGCGGTCCGCATCGCCGCCGCACCGATCGATGTGATGGTCACGGTGGACTGCGGGATCACGGCCAAGCGCCAGGTGGATGCGATTCATGCGGCGCGCGCCGGTTCGGGGCATCCCATCGACATCATCATCACGGATCACCATCAGTCGGATCCGAAAACGCTGCCGGATGTTTTCGCTCGAATCGATCCCCATCTGCCGGATTCCATCTATCCGTTCAAATTCCTGTGCGGAGCCGGAATTGCCTGGAAACTTGTCCAGGCGGTCGCCATCAGGCTGGACAAGCCTGATTTGCCGATGCGCTATCTGGATCTTGCCGCATTGGCCACCATTGCGGACATCGTGGAATTGACCGGGGAAAACCGAATTCTCGCACGGTATGGCATCGAGAAGATGAACCGCGATCCCCATCCTGGGATTGCAGCCCTCAACGCCGTTTCCGGAGGCAAGCCCGGAACCATCGACGCGACGCGCATCGGCTTCATGATGGCGCCGCGCATCAATGCCGCAGGCCGCATGGGGGATGCCACGCGGGCCGTTTCGCTTTTGACCACCCGGAATGCGGACAAGGCGCAGAAGCTGGCGGAATGGCTGGACGCGACCAACAAGGAACGCCAGGAAGTCCAGGAGAAAGTGTTCCAGGATTCCGTAAAGGCCATTGAAGCACGTGAATCCGCCCATTCGGACCCGCTCGTGGTTGTCTGGGGCGAAGGCTGGCATCATGGTGTCATCGGCATTGTCGCATCCAAACTCGTGGAAAAGTACCACAAGCCCGCCTTTGTCCTCGCGCTTTCCGAAGGGGAGGCAGTCGGCTCCGGCCGCAGCATCGAGGGCTTCGACCTGTTTGAGGCGATCTCCTCCCAAAGCTCCTTGCTGACAAGATTTGGCGGTCATTCCCAGGCTGGCGGACTCACCCTTCCTTCGGCCAGGCTGGACGATTTTCGGGAAGGGATCTGTCGATATGCGATGCCTCTCCTCACGCCGGAAATGAGAATTCCCCTGCTGGAACTGGAGGCGGAACTGGGGCCGGAAGTCATCGCCGTCTCCTTCGCGAAGCGTCTTTCCACCCTCGAACCGACCGGACAGGGGAACAGACCTCCCATCTTCCTGATCCGGGATGCCGTCGTTGTCGAAATCAAGACGCTTACAGAAGGAAAGCATCTGCGCCTGAAGCTGGACAAGGACGGTCTTGCAGTCTCCTGCGTGGGATTCGGTCAAGGTTCGTATTCGGAACACCTGCGGGAGGGTGACCGGATTGATGTGGCCGGCTGGCTGGAACTGAATGAATGGCAGGGCCGTGTCAGTCTGCAGTTCCGTATTGCGGGCTTGCGCCTCGGGGAGGCGGAAAGACGGAAAAACCGTTTCATGCTGGACGCCGTAAGGCGTTTCGAATCCCTTGATTGCGACGGGGAATGGCTTTATAATGGGATTGTCCGTTCAGGACTGCCGTTGGAGGCCTTTTTTCCGTCACGTGAGGACATGACGGCGGTATTCCGCCATTTTCGCAAGTTTCCGGAAAAAACATGCACAGTGGGCGAATTGTTCCGCCTTTCCCGTCAATTGTCAGGTGCAGACGGAAAATCCCTCGGGTTTTTCCGCATGATGGCGGGGCTCATGGTCTTCGACGAACTAGGCCTGTTTTCCCTTACCTTGCAGCCGGACGGACAATACCGACTGCAGAAGCCGGAAGATGTGGAAAAGGTTGATTTGGACGATTCAGAGCTGCTCCGGTTCCTCCAGGAAATCGCCGGGAGGGGCTGATGCGGCCGGGCGCGCAGGATGCGGAGGCTTCATGATTGATGAGTACAGACACCTGCAGGAACTGATCCGACAACATGATCCGAACGCCGATCTGTCTCTGATCGAGAAGGCATATCGGCTCTCGAAGGTCGCCCATGAGGGGCAGATGCGTGTTTCCGGCGATCCTTACATCATCCACCCGGTCGCGGTCGCCTGCATCCTGGCTGAAATGGACATGGATGCCGCCACCATCGCGGCCGGTATCCTGCACGATACGATCGAGGACACTTTTTACGATTATGCGCAGATCCGGGATACCTTCAGCGAGGAAATCGCGGATCTGGTCGACGGTGTCACCAAGCTCACCAAGATTCCCTACACGTCAAAGCAGGAAGAACAGGCGGAAAACTTCCGCAAGATGTTCCTCGCCATGGCGAAGGACATCCGCGTCATCATCATCAAGCTCGCGGACCGTCTTCACAACATGCGCACGCTCAAGTTCAAGCCGAAGGAAAAGCAGATCGAGACCGCCCGGGAAACGCAGGAGATCTACGCGCCGCTTGCGCACCGACTCGGCATGCACCGCATCAAGTGGGAGCTCGAGGACCTGAGTTTCCGGTATCTCGACGACAAGGCTTACTATGAGCTGGTCGAAAAGATTGCCAAGAAACGGCGGGAGCGAGAGGAATACATCCAGCGCATCATCGAGGAAGTCCGGGAAAAGGCGAACGAAGTCGGGATCGACGCCCAGATCGAAGGACGCGCGAAGCATCTGTACAGCATCCATCAGAAGATGCTCAAGCAGCAGAAGAGTCTGGAGCAGATCTACGATCTTTTTGCCATCCGTCTCATCGTTTCGTCCGTCAAGGACTGCTATGCCATCCTCGGCCTCGTTCACGAGCTGTACAAGCCCATGCCGGGCCGGTTCAAGGACTACATCTCCATGCCGAAGCCGAACATGTACCAGTCCCTGCACTCCACGCTGATCGGGCCGGAGGGCATTCCGTTCGAGGTCCAGATCCGCACCGCGGACATGCACCGCATCGCGGAGGTCGGCATCGCGGCCCACTGGCAGTACAAGGAAGGCGGCAAGGGCGACCAGGACATGTCCGAGAAGCTCAACTGGCTGCGGCAGCTGGTCGACTGGCAGAAGGAAACCCATGACGCAGACGAGTTCATGGAAAACCTCAAGATCGATCTGTTCACCGACGAGGTTTTCGTCTTCACGCCGAAGGGTGATGTCAAGAACCTGAAGGCCGGCTCCACACCCATCGATTTTGCCTATTCGATCCACAGCGCCATCGGCAACCGGATGATCGGCGCAAAGGTGAACGGCCGCATCGTCAACCTGGATTTCGAACTCAAGAACGGCGACATCGTCGAGGTCATCACGACAGCCGCCACGAACGGCCCTTCCCGCGACTGGCTGAAAATTGCCAAGACCTCGCAGGCCAAGAACAAGATCAACCAGTGGTTCAAGAAGGAAAAACGGGAAGAAAACGTCGAACATGGTCACGAGTTGTTCGACAAGGAAATCAAGAAGAGCGGATATACCACCCAGCAACTGGTGAAGGCGGAATGGCTCGAACCCATCATGCGGAAATTCAGCCTGCACACGATGGACGACCTGTATGCCGGCATGGCGCTCGGCGCCCTTTCCGCCATCAAGGTCGTCACGAAGCTGAAAGAGGAGTACAGGCACAGTCTGACGCCGGAAGAACAGACGCACCTGCTGCTCGAACACATCGAAAAGGAAAGCAAGAAGAAGAAGAAGGTGGTTCCGGAAAGCGGGGTCGTGGTCAAGGGCATCGACAACTGCCTGGTCCGTCTTTCCCGCTGCTGCAATCCGGTTCCGGGTGACGACATCGTCGGCTACATCACACGCGGCCGTGGCGTTTCGGTTCACCGGGCGGACTGTTCCAACGTGAAGAACAACCTCATCGACGGCGATGCCAGGCTCATCGACGTCAGCTGGTACAAGAGTACGACCCATACGGTAGCCTATCTGGCGGAAATCACGATCAAGGCGCACGACCGGAGCGGTCTGCTCATCGAGATCACCAATGTGATCGGGGAATCCCGGATCCCGCTCCGCGCCATCAATGCACGAACCGGGAAGGATCTGGTGGCCGTCATGCATCTGACGCTTGAAATCACGCATGCGGAACAGCTGGACCGTATCATCAACCGGATTTCTTCCATCCGCGATGTCTATGAGATTTCGAGAAACCGGTGAAATTTTGTTCCCGACAGAACTTCAGGGGGGAAATCAATGCGTGCGGTGGTGCAACGTGTGACGGAGGCAGCAGTCCGGGTGGATGGTCAGGTTGTCGGTCGAATCGGAGCAGGGTTGCTTGTCCTGATCGGCGTCGGGGTCGGTGATCTGGCGACGGATGCATCATGGATGGCGGAAAAGCTTGTCGGACTCCGCATTTTCGAGGATGACGACGGAAAGATGAACCGATCGATCCTTGATGTGGAAGGCGCCATGCTTGCAGTTTCCCAGTTCACCCTGTTCGGAGACTGCCGGAAGGGGAAGCGGCCCGGTTTTTCGGATGCCGCCCGGCCCGAGCAGGCGGTTCCCCTGTATGAGAAAGTAGTGGAATTGTGCAGGGAGGCCGGATTGCAAGTGGAGACCGGTATTTTCCAGACGGACATGAAGGTGTCGCTGGTGAACGACGGCCCGGTCACCCTGTTGCTGGACAGCCGGAAAACGTTCTAGCCGGATAGCTGGAGAATCGGACAAAAACGCGATGCGGCCGTACTTCACGAAGTAACGACGGAGGAACCACAAATGGAAATCAGAAGGCTGGACAATGGCCTTTTCGAGGCAAATACCTGGCTGGTGGCGGAAAACGGGCTTTGCACCGTCATAGACTGCGGCTCGCCGGTTCCGGACATTCTCGCGGCCGCCTCCGCCATGGGCGCACGCATCACCGACATTGTCCTGACTCATGGCCATGTCGACCACGTATGGACCCTGGAAGCACTGAAATCCGCGACCAACGCGCGGATCAGCCTTCACAGCCAGGAACGCGCGTTGCTCCTGAATGCGGACATGAACTGCTTCTCCGATGTCGGAGCAAGCCTGTCGGACACCTTTCCAATGCCGGACCAATACCTGTCGGATGGAGAAACGCTTGAAACCGGCGGCCCATCCTTTCTCATCCTGCATACGCCCGGTCATACCAACGGTTGCATCTGTCTGCAGACCGGCAAACACCTCTTCACCGGGGATACCCTTTTCCGACGAAGTGTCGGACGGACGGACCTGCCCACCGGAAATGCGGACCTGCTGTTCCGTTCCATTCGGGAACGCCTGTATTCGCTTGATCCTGGTACCATTGTCCACCCGGGGCATGGTGCGGACACGACCATAGATGAGGAAAGAAGGCTCAACCCGCATGTCCGCGCCTGAACAACGGGCCGGACAAGTCCCGGCATCCATGGTTCCCCTGCATCTGGTCATTTCAGGCATTGACAATTGGTTCGAAGCCAGCCATCTCATCCGGCTGTTCCACAATGTGGAGCCGGTCGTTCCCGCAGCCGATGCGGATTTGTCAGCAATCCCCGGCTGGCTTGTCCGTCTGGAAGCCTGGGAGGAGCACGGCTGGTTCAAAACGCGGACCAACATCCTGCTTGACGGTGTTCAAAAGGGGATCGGCGAACTTGATTTTGAACTGGGGATCACCCCTGCCGTGACGGACATGTTTCTGCAGAGTCGAAAACTTTGTGCCGGAACAGCCTTGTACCGGGCATTGTCGCAAGCGTTCGGCGTCACGCTTCCCTGGGGATCCCTGACAGGTGTACGTCCTGTAAAGCTCGCCTCCTGCTGTCTTGACGCCGGAATGGGGGAGGCGGAGACAAATGCGCTTCTTCAAAACCGGACCGGCATGGATGCGGAAAAGGCGGCTGCCGTCTGGGAAGTGGCCAGGCGCGAACGTCCGCTTCTCATACCGCCGGACCGCTCCGTCAGCCTGTATGTCGGCATCCCGTTCTGTTCGACACGCTGCCTGTACTGTTCATTCACCTCCTACCCGATCCAGCGTCACGGCGCGTTGATTCCTGCCTATATGGCTGCTTTGGGAAAAGAAATCCGCTTTGTCGGCGAATGGCTGCGAAAAACCGGAAAATCATTGTCCACGGTCTATATCGGCGGCGGTACGCCGACTGCCTTGCCGATTGCGCATCTTGGCGCACTCCTGGATGATATGGCGGAATGGCTGCCGATGGGAACCGCTTTGGAATTCACCGTGGAAGCCGGCCGGCCGGATACGGTGGACCTGGCGAAGCTGGAGCGGATCAAAGCGGCCGGCGCAACCCGCATCAGCATCAATCCGCAATCGATGCAGGAAAAGACCTTGAAGCGCATCGGACGCGCCCATACGCCGGAACAGGTCGAGGAAGCGTTTGCCATGGCGCGGCAAACCGGATTCGACAACATCAACGCGGATCTCATCGCCGGTCTTCCCGGGGAAACGACGGAAGACTTCCGCCATACCCTGGAACGAATGGCTCCGCTGCGGCCGGACAGTCTGACCGTTCATACCATGGCGGTCAAGCGGGCTTCACGACTTCATGAAACCATGGTGGACGGAACGGCGGATGCGGCGACCCCGGATGCAGTGATTCAGGAAATGATCGCGGATGCGGCCAATTTCGCACAAAATGCGGGTCTGTTTCCTTATTATCTCTACCGGCAGAAGAACATCCTCGCAAACCTGGAGAACACCGGATATGCGCGCCCCGGATGCGAATGCCGCTACAATGTGGAGACCATGTCCGAACGGCAGACCATTCTGGCACTCGGCTCCGGCGGCATCACAAAGGTCTCGGTGGGTGGCGAGCCGTTGGAACGGACCTTCAATGTGAGGGAACTGGGTCATTATGTGGGGCGGATCGATGAAATGCTGGAACGCAAGCGTGAATTGCTGGAACGCCGCTTCCCAAAGAACGAGTCGCAAGACGATCCGTAAGGTTGTCCGCAAGGCAATCCGCAAGGCAATCCACATGGCGGACGCATTCATGGGAAGGTTCGTGCATTCCATACCGAAGTGATACAATGTGGAAAGACCCTTCGACATCCTGACGGCAGAGGAGCGTGCATATGCAGGCCATCCATCAGAAATTCATACTGGGTGCGGATTTTCCATTGTCGGTCTTCATGACCGATACGCAGGAGTTCCCCCCCCACTGGCATGAAGCGGTCGAGGTCATCTATGCGCTGGAAGACAACCTGATGATCGGGGTGAACCACATCACCCACACGCTGAAGGCGCGGGACATTATCCTGGTCGGAGGGGGCGATGTGCACTTCTTCCCGCCGCAGGCGCAGAAAGTCAAACGACTGATCATCCAGTTCGATTTGTCCTTTTTCGAATCCTTCTCCTCGCTCATCCGGGACAAACGGTTCACGGTGGCCCTGCTGCGGGAGGTTGCCGTAGCTGGTACCGACAGCGGAGACCCTGTCCATGCCGCCATGGAGCATCAGCTGCTCGAAATCCTGCGGGAATCGGAGCAGAAGGCCGACGCCTATCGGCTGGCCCTGAAAGCCCGCATGTACGATATTCTGATCCTCCTGCTCCGCCATGTCCCGATGGAGAATCTTTCCGCCTATGAAAAGAGCCGGAGGATGGGCCGTCTGGAGCGGCTGGATCTCGTTTTGCAGCATGTCGAGAAGAATTATGAACGAGCCATTTCCCTGGAGGAAGTGGCGGCGGTCGCCAATTTCAGCGTCTTCCATTTCACCCGCTTCTTCCGGGAGACGACCGGCATGACTTTCGGCCAGTATGTGAACCAGTATCGCGTCGCGAAGGCCGTGGACTATCTGGTCAATACGAGCGACACGATTACAGAGATCGTCTACAAATCGGGTTTCAACAGCGCAAAGACCTTCAACCGCGTATTCAGGCAGTTCAAGGGGTGTTCGCCCACACGGTACAAGAAGGCGATCTCGGAAACGCAGATATAGAAACCTCATTTCAGAATCATCATGCCAGAGTCCCGATCAAAAAGCGCCATTCGGATGTTTCATACCAAAAACCAAATCACATAAAACCAAATACGGAAACCAAATCACAGAAGCAAGGGGGAACCTGCCATGCCGTTACGTTTTGCCAGAACAGAGGACCACTCGACGATCCAGGATATCCTGGGCTATTGTTTTCCCGACATGCTGCCATCCATTCTGGCAGAACGGGAAAAGGAAAAAACCCATCCGAAGCAGGAGACGGAGGAATCCCGAAAGGAAAGGGAGGAATCCCTGAAATGGGTGCTGGTGAAGGAGGAAGCGGACGGCCGGATCGGCCAGCATGTCCAGATTGTCCCGCTGACCATCCATCTGGACGGGGAAACCCATGCGATGGCAGGCATCGGGGGGGTCGCTTCCCTGCCGGAATACCGGTATGGCGGCGGTGTCATGGAACTGCTCAGGCAGTCGCTTCAGGTGATGCATGAGCGGAATATCGCCTTCTCCGAACTGGCTCCCTTCAGTTTTGCCTTCTACCGGAAATGCGGCTATGAATGGGGTTTCCGCTGGCACAAGCTTTCCATACCGATGAAGGAGCTCGAAGCGTTCAAAGGGGACAAGGGTAGTTTTGTCCGACTCACGGATGCCCACCGGGAAGAAGCGCGCGTGATTCGAAATCTGCATGGCACCCGCTTCAACGGAGCCGAATACCTCGAAACAGACAAGATGAAAGACTTTCCGCCAAAGGATCGCATTGCCTATGGTGTTGTGGGCGGGGATGGCTTGCTTGCGGGATATGCGGTGTTCCGTGTCCGGGACCATGCCATCCAGTGCCGGGATTTCTTTTACAGGGACAATCAGGCGAAACGCCAGCTTCTGCATTTCTTCCACCGGCACAATTCCCAGGCGGAGACGCTTCAGTTGACCGTGCCGGAATCGGATACCACGCCGCACCTGCTGGGAGACCAATACCTGGAGGTGAAGGCGGAAGCCGGCATGATGGTCCGGGTCGTGGATGTTCCGGCCGCACTCGCCGCCATGAAGATTCCGGCCGATGCTTCCGGAAGTTTCGTCCTGCAGGTGGCGGACGAGGCTGCACCCTGGAACCAGGGCAATTGGCGGATCGAAGCCGCCGGCGGACGCCTGAAGGCGGAACGGGTCGAGGATCGGGAACCGGACTGTGTCCTGTCCATCCAAAGGCTGTCCCAGCTTGTCTACGGATTTTTGGACGGCGCGGATATGCTGGAATCCGGCATGTGCGAATGGCGTACGGAAGAAGCGAAACCCCTGTTCCGTCAGGTGTTCCGGAAACGCCCGACAGCGCAGTGGACCAGCTTTTGAAGGTTGACCGGACCCGTATGGACCCAACCTGATTCGAATCGAATCCGGAAAAACCCTATCTCTCATCCCAAAGGTGAAGATGGGGTTTTTTGTTGTTTTTTTTGATGTTTGCAGGCAGGTGGACCCTGTCGTATGATGAGTTTGTCAAAAAAATCACACAAGCGACATTCGTGGATTGGTGTATACAGTATACAGATTCAACGGATGGGGGTCAGGGAAGACAGGAGGATTCATCATGAACGCAAACATTGATACAACCATTGTGGACGAGATTGTCGAACGGTTTGGCAACGCACCTTCCTCACTTATCGCCGTCCTTCAGGAAATCCAGCAGGTGTTCCGCTATGTGCCGGAGGAGGCCATGGAGGCCGTATCCCGTCGGATGGGCGTTTCAACCGCAAAGGTATACAGTGTGGCCACGTTCTATGAAAACTTTTCCCTGCAGCCGAAGGGAAAGCATGTCATCAAGATCTGCGACGGGACAGCCTGCCACGTCCGCAAGTCCGTTCCGATCCTGCTGGCCCTGCGCAAGCATCTCGGCCTGAGCGACGCGAAGCACACCACGGATGACAATCTCTTTACGATCGAGACGGTCTCCTGCCTGGGTGCCTGCGGCCTCGCACCGGTCTTCACCATCAATGACAAGGTGTATCCGAAAATGACACCGGAGACGGCAATGGCCGTCATTGAAGGCATCCGGGAGGGGGAAGCGGTACAATGAGCAAGCACCTCGACCGGCAGGCATTCAAGAAGACCGCCGACCAGGCTCGTGCGGCACTCCAGGCGCAGACGCGCAAAATCCTGATCTGCGCGGGAACCGGCTGTGTGGCAGGCGGCGCACTGGACATCCACAACAGGCTGTCCGCTTTGCTGGAGGCCGAAGGCCTTGAAACCGCCCTCATCCTCGAATCGGAGGCCGCCCATGGGAAGGAAGGCCATCCGGGTCGGAAAAAGCAGGTCGGACTGAAGAAAAGCGGATGCCACGGCTTCTGCGAAATGGGTCCGTTGGTTCGCATCGAACCGGAAAACTGGCTGTATGTGAAAGTGACTGCAGAGGACTGCGAGGAAATCGTGCAGGAGACCATTCTGGGCGGAAAACCCATCGACCGCCTGCTGTACAAGGTGGATGACACCGCATATGCCGTCCAGGAGGAAATTCCGTTTTACAGGCGCCAGACGCGTCTTGTCCTGGAACACTGCGGAAGCATTGATGCGGAGTCGATGGTCGAATATCTTGGAAAAGGTGGCTATCAGGCATTTGAAAAGGTTCTGTTCTCCATGCAGCCGGCCGAGGTCTGCAATCTCGTCACCGATTCGGGTCTGCGCGGCCGCGGCGGCGGCGGGTATCCGACCGGACGCAAGTGGCAGCAGGTGCTGCGGAACGAGAGCGATGTGAAGTACGTCGTCTGCAACGGGGATGAGGGAGATCCGGGTGCCTTCATGGATCGAAGCGTGATGGAAGGCGATCCTCATCGTGTGCTGGAAGGCATGCTGATCGCCGGGTATGGAGTCAAGGCATCCGAAGGATACATCTATGTCCGCGCCGAATATCCGCTGGCCATCGAACGCCTGCAGGGCGCAATCCTGGCGGCACGGGAAAATGGATTGCTTGGGGAGGACATCCTGGGAAGCGGCTTCTCCTTCGACATCCGGATCAACAAGGGCGCCGGTGCTTTCGTCTGCGGAGAAGGCAGCGCCCTGACCGCCTCCATCGAGGGGGATCGCGGGATGCCGCGCGTGAAGCCGCCCAGAACCGTTGACAAGGGCCTCTGGGAAAAGCCGACGGTTCTGAACAATGTGGAAACCTTCGCCAATGTTCCTGCCATCATTGAAAAGGGAGCCGACTGGTACAAGGGAATCGGCACGGAAAAAAGCCCGGGTACGAAAGCGTTCGCTCTGACGGGCAACGTCCGGAACACGGGCCTCATCGAAGTGCCGATGGGCACCACCCTCCGGGAGATCATCTACGAGATCGGCGGAGGCCTGCCCAATGGAAAAGCCTTCAAGGCCGTGCAGATCGGGGGACCGTCCGGCGGATGCCTGACGGAGGAGCATCTGGATCTGCCGCTTGATTTCGATTCCCTCAAGAAGGTTGGCGCGATGATCGGTTCCGGCGGCCTCGTCGTCATGGATGAAGACTCCTGCATGGTCGAAGTCGCCCGCTATTTCATGAATTTCACGCAAAACGAATCGTGCGGAAAATGCGTTCCCTGCCGGGAAGGCACGAAACACATGCTGACCCTCCTGGAACGGATTGTGGCGGGGCAGGGTTCCGAATCGGATCTGGATCTGCTGGAGGAACTTGCCGATACGATCACCGCCACAGCCCTCTGCGGACTGGGCAAATCAGCTGCGGGACCTGTCACCTCGACCCTGCGCTATTTCCGGGAAGAATACCTGGCCCATGTTCGTGACAAGGTTTGCCCGACCAGAACCTGCAAGGGGCTCACACGCTATGCCGTCACGGAGCGACTGTGCAAGGCCTGCACCAAATGCGCACGGGTATGCCCTGTCGGCGCCATCGAAGGCAAGGTCCGGGTGCCCCATGTCATCGACAGGCTGAAGTGCATCGGTTGCGGAGCCTGTGTGGATGCATGTCCGTATGGCGCCATCCGCGAATTGTGAGCGCGCACGGCCGGCACATGGGGAAGGGACCCCGCAACATGGATACGAGGAGGACCGAATCATGGGAACGATGTTCATCGACGGACAACCAGTGACATTCACGGATGAAAGGCAGATTCTGCAAGTCATCCGAAAAGCGGGCATCGACCTGCCCACCTTCTGTTATCATTCCGAGCTTTCCATCTACGGCGCATGCCGCATGTGCATGGTGGAGGACGAATGGGGAGGCATGAACACCTCCTGTTCCACGCCGCCGAAGGATGGCATGAAAATCCGCACAAACACACAGAAATTGCGCAAGCACAGACGTATGATCCTTGAACTGATCCTTGCGGGACATGATCGGGACTGCACGGTTTGCGAGAAGAGCGGAAGATGCAAGCTGCAGGAGCTCGCGATCCGTTTCGGCGTGAAGGAAGTCCGGTTCGACAACGACCGGAAGGATAAACCTTGCGACACCAGCAGTTCCGCCATCGTCCGCAATCCCAACAAATGCATTCTGTGCGGTGACTGCGTCCGCATGTGCAGCGAAGTCCAGGGCGTTGGCGCGCTGGGATTCGCATGGCGCGGATCCCGCATCGAGGTATCCACGGCTTTTGGCAAGCCGCTTGCTGAAACGAACTGCGTCGGTTGCGGACAATGCCGCGTAGTATGCCCGACCGGAGCACTCACCATCCGCAAGGACATCGAGCCGCTCTGGAAAGCCCTGCAGGATCCGAAAAAACGTGTGGTGGCTCAAATCGCTCCTGCGGTTCGCGTCGCACTCGGAGAGGAATTCGGCATGAAGCCGGGGGAACCGGTCATGGGCAAGACAGTGGCGGCGCTGCGCCGCTTGGGGTTTGATCAGGTGTTCGATACCGGATTGGGCGCCGATCTCACGGTCATGGAGGAAGCCGCGGAACTGCTGACCCATTTGGACAGCGGGACGGATCTGCCCCTGTTCACCTCCTGCTGCCCCGCATGGTTCAACCATGTGGAAAAACAGCATCCGGACCTGATGCCGCATGTTTCGAGCTGTCGTTCGCCGATGCAGATGTTCGGCGCCGTCCTGAAGGAACAGATGAAAGGCACGGATCGGATGGACGGGCGGGAAACGGTCATGGTGGCCGTCATGCCCTGCACCGCTAAAAAAGGGGAAGCGGCACGGCCCGAATACGAAAAGGACGGACGCCGCGACGTGGATCTGGTCGTCACCACGCAGGAACTGTCCCTGATGCTTCAGGAAGCCGGGCTTCAGCTTGCCACGCTCGAAGATGAAGCCCCGGACATGCCGTTCGGCCTGAGCAGCGGATCCGGCATTCTGTTTGGCTCATCC
The DNA here is from genome assembly GCA_942493335.1 of uncultured Clostridia bacterium. Classification (GTDB taxonomy): domain Bacteria; phylum Bacillota; class Clostridia; order DSM-8532; family DSM-8532; genus JAEWSN01. Next base: position 393,317 of record OW818693.1, read on the forward strand.
GGCGGCGTCACGGAAGCTGTCCTGCGCCATGCGGATCCCGACAAGTCTTCCGCCCATCTGAAGGAAATCGCCTTTTCGGGGGTTCGCGGACTCGAAGGCATTCGGGAAACCGAGGCCGTTCTGGGAGAACGCACTGTAAAAGTGGCCATTGCCCATGGTTTGAAGAATGCGGACAGCCTGGTTCGTGCCATCCGCAGAGGGGAAGTCCATTACGATTTTGTCGAAGTGATGGCCTGCACGGGAGGGTGCATCTGTGGTGCGGGACAGCCGCTGCCCCAGAATGATTCCGTCCGGAACCAGCGCAGGCAGGGAATCCATCGCGCGGACAGCACTTCGCAGATCAAACGGTCCGAGGAGAATCCCGCTGTCTTCGCACTGTACAACGGACTGCTGAAGGGCAACCGCGCCATCCTCCACAGGAAGGGGGCGCATGGACATGATTGATTTGTATGTCTGCGTCGGCAGTGCCTGCCATATCCGGGGGTCCTACAATGTCATCGCCCGGCTTCAGGAATTGATCGAGCATCACCGTGTCGAAGGGCATGTGACCGTGAAAGCGGCCTTGTGTCTTGGTTCCTGCTCGGACAAGGTGTCCGTGCGCATCAACGAGGGGAATGTGACAGGTCTGGCCGTTTCTGAGACAGACCGGTTTTTCACCGATTCGGTTCTCCCGCTTCTAAAGGCATGAGCGGGTGTTCCCGGCCCATACGGCCGGGAAGCGTGTTGGAAGGATGGTTGACATGAATTGCGGACATTGTGATTGGTATGCGCCAATCGTTGAATCCGATACCGGCATGAACGGTTATTGTTCGTTCACAGCCCAAAACCTTCTTTTGAATGATGTTTCCGGTACGGGAGAACCTGCCTGTCGCGAAAAGACTTTCGCGGCATGGGAGAGGGAGCATGGAATGAAACCTGAAATGGGACAGGGAATGAAATCTGGAACGGGACAGGGAATGAAGCCTGGATTCCGGGCGTGGAATCAGCCATCCGAAGGGATGGAATGGCGGGAACGTACGGCAGCAGCGGTTGCTGCCGTACCGGCTGTCGCAGCCGTTCCTGCAGGACGGCCGTCCGCCATGTTGCCTTCCTCCGAGTGGCGGCTCGGATACCTGAAGCGACTTCGGGACAAGCCGTCCGCTGGGATGGGCGAACGGCTGGCAACCATCTGAAGGACGGGAGGGATGTCGACTGCCTCGTCGCTTTCCTCTCGTTTCTTTTTTCTTGTGATATATATCTTGAAGACTCTTTATATCAAAGGGATATAAGCATTGTACAATGTATACAAAGCTTCTTGACAAGCAAATATGTCAGTGCTAGAATAACATTGTTAAACAAATAACGTTAAAATGTTATCAAGGGATCGGCGTTCTGTCATGCATTGACATCCGCCCGGAGGTTCCATGTTGGAAGTACAAATCTGCGTAGGCAGCTCATGTCACATGAAGGGCTCCTATCCCATCATTCGTCAGTTTGAGCAGTGGATCCGCCAGCATGGCCTGGAGGGAAAGGTCGTGCTGAAGGCGGCATTCTGCCTGGGAGACTGCACGCATGGCGTTGCCATCCGGGTGGACGGAACGCCGGTGACCGGTCTGACCGTATCCAATGCGGAAGCCGTATTCCGTGAATATGTGCTGGAACACCTGGCTGAACCGCACACTTGAGGGAGGCAGAATCGCATGAGCATCATCCAGTTCCGGGAAGCGGACTGCAAGAACTGCTACAAATGTTTGCGCAGTTGTCCGGTCAAGGCCATCACCTTTGAAGACAATCAGGCCCGCATCCTTGAGAAGGAATGCATCCTTTGCGGGAACTGCCTTTCCGTCTGTCCCCAGAACGCCAAGATCGTCCGGGATGATGTCGAGAAGGTGAAGGGCTGGATCGGGAAACGCGAAAAGGTCTATGTCAGCCTTGCGCCATCCTATGTGTCCGCCTTCACACAGACGGATGGAAACGGAATGGCGGATGTGTTCGGGCGTCTGGGCTTCACCCATGTGGAGGAGACAGCCGTCGGCGCAGAACAGGTGTCCCGGCAATATGAAGCCCTCATCGCGAAACGGGAGATGGGCAATATCCTTTCCACAGCCTGCCCTACGGTTGTTTCGCTCGTGGAAAAGCATTATCCGGATCTGATTGGGCAGCTTGCGCCCGTCGTATCCCCCATGATCGCCCATGCCAGAATGATGCGCGCCACCTTCGGTCCGCGCATCCGTGTCGTATTCGTCGGCCCCTGCCTTTCGAAAAAGGAGGAGGCGTCCGATGTCATCCATGCAGGCGCCGTCGATGCGGTGCTGACCTTCGAGGAACTTGAAAACTGGATGGAGACGGAAGGCATTGCGTTCCCCGCACCGTCCGGGAATCCGGCAAGCATGGAACATCCCAACACCTCCCGATTATATCCGGCGCCGGGCGGCATTCTGAAGACCCTGGACCGGAAGGAACGCAAGCCCTATACCTGCATTTCCATCGACGGAATGGACCGGTGCCGTATGATACTGGACTCGCTGCGGGATGGGAAATCGGAACACTATTTCATCGAGATGAGCGCCTGTGGCGGGAGTTGCCTGGAAGGTCCCTGCCGGAAGGTCAAGCCGGGCGGATACTTGTCAGCGCGGGACCATCTCGTATCTTCCTGGCGAACGGCATCCGCAACGCATCGGCCGGAGACGGGAAAACCGCCGCGTATCCAGATGAACCGGCATTTCACCGACAAGCACCAGCAGAATCCGGTTCCCTCCGAAGAAGTCATTACCGGCATTCTGCGCAGCATCGGGAAGTTCACACCGGAAAAGGAACTCAACTGCGGCGCCTGCGGTTATACGACCTGCCGTGAAAAGGCGGTTGCCGTATTCCGGAACAAGGCGCAACTGGACATGTGCCTGCCCTTCATGAAGGAACGGGCCGCCTCCATGAGCAACCTGATCCTTGGGACCACGCCGAACGCCATTCTGGCACTGGACGGGGAAGGCAACATCCAGGAAATCAACCGCGCGGCCCGTTGCCTGTTGAAGATGGAGGCACGTGAAGTCACCGGACTGCCTGTCTTCCGCTTTCTGGACAGTGCGGAACTCGCCCTTTCCCTGGATGACCGGAAGGATGTCCATGACCAGCGCGTCCGGTATGAGAAATATGGAATCACAGTGGAACAAACGCTGGTCTTTGTACAGGAACACAATCTGGCGGTCCTCATTCTGCGGGATGTCACGGCGGAAGAAGCGGATCACGAGGCGCTGCAGCTGGTCCGCCGGGAAACGGTCGACATTGCGCAGAAGGTCATCGAGAAACAGATGCGGGTCGCGCAGGAAATCGCCAGTCTGCTCGGTGAAACAACGGCGGAGACAAAAGTGGCCCTTACACGGCTGAAAAAATCCATTCTGCCGGAGGGAGGCGGGCGTGCATGAACCTGCATGTGGACCTCGGGATCGACAGCCTGAACAAACATCATGAGGAACTTTGCGGTGACAATGTCGAGGTCGTCCGGGACAACGAGGCGACAGTCATCGTACTGGCGGACGGACTTGGAAGCGGCGTGAAGGCCAACATCCTTTCGAAACTGACCGCCAAGATCATCGGAACGATGATGGCGAACAGGATGCCTATCGAGGAAGCGGTCGAGACCATCGCGAATACGCTGCCCGTTTGCCATGACCGCAACATCGCCTATTCGACTTTTTCCATCCTCCAGCTCTTTCACGACGGCTCTGGTTATCTTGTTGAGTTCGACAATCCCGCCATCTTCCACCTGCGCAAAGGCGTCATCACGCCGATGGAAACCGTAACCAGGGAGATTGCGGGAAAGACGATCAAGGAATCCCGTTTCACCGTTGTCCCGGGCGATTTGTTCGTGATGGTCAGCGACGGCGTCATTCATGCCGGGGTCGGTCAATCCCTGAATCTCGGATGGCAGTGGGAGCACGTGGCCGATTATCTGCAAAAGACCTGGCGCTCTGATCTTTCCGCGAAAACGGTCTCAAAACTCCTTGTTTCCGTTTGCGATGGCCTGTACGCCGGCCTTCCCGGCGATGATACGACTGTTGTCTCCGTGTTGATCCGCAAACCGGTGCGCTTGTCCATCATGGTGGGACCACCGGTGAAAGCGGATGCGGACGGGGAAGTGGTCCGTGAATTCCTGGGGCAGGAGGGACCGCATGTGGTCTGCGGGGGAACCACCTCGCAGATTGTCGCGAGGGAACTCGGCGTGGAAGTGCAGACGAGTTTCGACTATACGAATCCCGCCGTACCGCCCGTCGCGCGCATCAAGGGGATCGACCTTGCGACGGAAGGCGTTCTGACGCTTCGCAAGGCACTCGAACAGATCCTTTCCTGTTCCGCCGCCAGCAGCACGATGCAGGATTTTCTGGCCCTCACGAACCGGGATGGTGCTTCCAGGCTGGCGAAGATGCTCATGGACGACTGTACGGACGTGAAATTCTGGGTTGGACGGGCCATGAATCCGGCTCACCAGAATCCGGAGTTTCCGCTGAGCCTGGGGCTGAAGCTGAAACTGGTCGAGGAAATCGCCGCTTCGCTCCGTTCCATGGGCAAGCAGGTCGAGATCGCTTATCACTGAGAAACGCTGATATACAGAATCATGCATCCATCCATGTGAAACAGGGCAGACCGCCTTATATAGCGGAACGGACTGCCAGAACCATCAGGACTGTTGTTATTCCAGAACAGACGGCCATGTAAAGGGATGCCGTGGAAAGGAGGTACCGGTTGGGACACATCACCCTCACCTTCAAGCTGCACCGCCCGGGCGCCGGGAAACGGAAGCTTCTGGACGAAGCCATGAACCGATACAGCGAAGCGTTCCATTGGCTGACCACCAAGGCTTCCAGCCGTCTGGACGAGTTCCCGGACCAGACGGCTGGCGGGAAGACGCGTCGTTCCGCCGGCGCCTACCGTTCCTGGGTGGATACGGACATGAGCAGGGAATTGAACCGCTTTGGCGTGGAACCCTTCAAGGATGCGCTGAAAAACGACTTTTCCGCCCTGATGACAGGCTATCTTGCCAAATGTGCGAGAATGCCAGAAACCCGTTTCCTGCCGGTCCGGCAGCGGTCCCTGCTGTTCTGCCGTTATGATACGAAGCGGGATTGGTGCCTTGCCTATCATCCGGAAAAGGATCGCTTCTTTGCCAAGCTGTATCTGACCAACCGCAACGACAGCATCCGGAATGCGCATGCCACCGATGCCGTCGGGCACCTGGTCCATATCCACCGGGACAGGATGCCTTTATCGGATTCGTCCAGGATGATCCGGTATCTGGTGCTGCCACTGGAATTCGGCAGCCGGCAGGAAGCCATCCTGAAGGAGGCCATCCTGCAACCGGAACGTTTCCGTTCCGCGAGGCTCGTCAGGCGTGAAGCGGACTATTATCTCATTGTCAGCATGGAAACCGAATCTCCAGTACCGAAACCATCCACAGCCTGGATCGGTTTTTCCCGCGCGATGGACGCTGCGGTTTCCTGGACAGTATCAGGCTCTGATGCCAAACCGATGACCCATGGAATTCTGCCGGTTCCGGCATATGCGGTTCGTGAAAACGGAGATTGGACGCAAAACGGGCTCCACCACCTGGCCAATGAAATGGTGAGACTTGCCGATACTTACAATGCGAAGGCGGTCATTGCGCCGCTCAGCAAAAAGGGGGATCATCTGCATTGGGTGGAGCCGGATCATTCACTGGCGGTACCGCAGGTGGACGGGAAAAACTGGAACAGGATTCTGGCCCTCCTGCGCTATAAACTGATCCTGCAGGGGCTGGAGGCACCGGTTTCCGTCAGTCCGCACAATATGTTCCGTACCTGTCCGCTCTGCGGGATGACGACCCGACGCAACCGGATGTCCAGGACACGGTTCCTCTGCATCGGCTGCGGGCATACGAGGGAACTGGATGAAATCGGCAGTCTGAATCTGTCCGGACGGCTTCAACTGTATGAGCGGTCTCCTGTTCCGATTGCCATGGAAAACACGGATGGGGGAATCAGGTTCCGGCAATCGATGCTGGAACTGGATGTGACCGTACCTCGGCAGGAGGGCGAGGGCATGATGCAATGCCTGGATTCCCTTGACGCCATTCTCGAAGAGATGGTTGCAGATCGGATGTCGGACATGCCTGTCGTGCTGATCAAACTTGCCCGGTACGGCAGACCCATTCAAGGCGTTCGATTGGTTCCGCAGCATGCATCCTCCTTTCAGGAACACGTGGAATAAATGGCGGTTTTCATCCTCATGATGGATATATCTTGCTCATTTCATCTTTTTGGAAGCTTAATCTGTTACATTTTGTCATCCTTAAGGTTTTACCTGTCACACGAGTGTCTTCGGACATTTCCGCCGAGCGGAGCCTGTTGAGGGCCAAAGACAGTTATCCAAACAGAAAGCCCGGGCGCAAGCCCGGGCTTTCTGTTTGGATGGTCCCAGCAATTGATTGGTATCGTTCTCAAATGTCGAACAACAATCTGCCAATTCCCGGTATCCCAACCCATGCGTCAGGCTTGTTGCTGCAATAGAATAAGTCAAAACGAGTTTTTCACGGGAATCAGGGTTTGCAGGATATGACCGCGTGGCATTGAATCGGGTAGGCGCCGGTATACAGGAGGAGAATGTCTCCGTTGTTGTTGATGGCGAGGGGATAGTTGAAATGTTCATCCTTTGTCTTGGACATGGTGGTCAGGTCCGTGATGGAATAGGGAATCTTGTTGCGCCAGAGGGTTGCATTCAGGGAGCCATTGCCAACGATATCCCCCAGGTCGTTGATGCCTGAAACCGTAGCAAACTTCGTTGCGGGCTTGTCAGGCAGATCGGAAAGCTGGATGGGTGCAGACTGAGGGTTCGCATAATAGAAAGCACCGGCATTGTCTCCATTTGCCTTCAACACATTGGCAATGACCTCTCCTTTGCTGTTCACGCCGGCCACCAGGAAGAAATCGCCGGCGCCGATGTCGACGGAGGGAGGCAAGGTCATCCTGATCGGCTCCGCTGTGATGCCGGACCAGTAGAACAGAGCCGCTTCCGTTTTACTCAGGAAAACAAACCCCACACTGGCGCCGTTGGATGCAACGGCCTGGATCCCATTCTGCATCGGGTGATAATTGGTGATGTCAGGTACCCATTCCTTGGGAAGTTTCATCAGTGTGGCAGTTTGGTCATGCATGTCGGTGAAATAGGCGGGAAACCGACCTGTGTAGGAATTCCCGACGAGAATTCCCGAGTCGAGGATACGAATGGGAATCAAACAATTTTCTTTGAAAAAGTAGACCGGGTGTTCCGTGAGTCCAGGCCATGCCTCTCCCATGGAGGCGGTGACAGCATTGTTTGCGTTGATGGAATTGGCCGTATCGCTCCCCTGGAAGCCGCCGGTGTTGGCCGGCAATAGTTGAAAATTACCGGCATTGTCCCAGTAGGCGGGATTTCCCATGGAGTTCCTGCCTACAACGAAACGCTGCTCATTCATGGCAAAGGGAGAATCGTTGGTGGAGTCTGTCGCCTGACCTGCATCACCCTTCAACAGATAGTTGAGGCGATAGGCGGGAAGATTCGCAACGGTCCTCGCCTTGATGGGCAGTTTATATAACGAGACGGTTGCATTGCCGCCGACCACCACATAGGGCTTGGCTGCCGTCCCACTTCCGCTTTTCACGGCGGCATTGGCCTTCAGGTTCATTGCGGGGACCACACCGCCCGCTCCGTTGCTCGCATAATTGGTGGTGACAGTGCTGTTCTGCTTGATGCAAAACAGATTTGTTTTGGACCCGACATTGGGTGAACGTGTCCAGTATTGCAGGAACTTGCCTGCTGAAATCACGTTCGCGTCTTTGATGGTGGAACCTGCTACAGCACTTGGTGCAGGCATTCTGCGGTATTCCCATTTGCGCGCGAACACATAGTCGTGCATTTCCTTTTCATCCAGTACGAACACGTTGTCCTTCACGTTCTCATAAAAGGCCTTGGCGTAGTTCTGGACAACAGCCGACAGGTCGGGGGCGTACTTCTGCAACTCGGTTCCGCCATTGGCCAGGCTTTTGTCCGCATCGGACAGGATGGTTTTGTGGGTGACCGGCTGGATGGCGGCACTTTCCGCCAACGTGAAGTTGCTGAGGAATCCCGCTTCCGCATCATAGGCATTTCCCTTCGTCACATGCGTGGTGTCTGGAAGCTGGCCGCTGTAGGCAACGGTCTTGTCCGTGCTGTTGAGCCATTCACGCAGGGAGGATGTACTCCAGTAATTGCTTCCATTCGTTTTTCTTTCCTCGTCGGCCCGGCCGGTGGGGGGATCCCCGAATGCGTCGAACGCTTTGAGACAAAGGACTTTCTCGGAATACACGACGAAACTTCCATCCGGATTGACATTGATGACACGCCATAAAATGGGGGAACCGGCATACTTGCCGAATTGGATGTAATCACCGAGTTTCAGTTTCAATCCGGATTTTGCAGACGTTGCCGCCTCGGCCTGAAGCAGGCTGGCAGGTGTTGCCGCGAGAAGGAGCGCCGCCAGGACAAGAAGTGAAATAAACCATGGTACGAACCTTGATTTTTTGTTTGACATAAAAACTCCTTCCTACAAAAAAAAGGTGTGAAAGCCATAATATAACAAACACAAGGTCAAGTTATCATATGGCTTTGGGGCTGTCAACGCACTTGCACCAGTGGGATTCGAAGGAAATCGCAGGGAACCCGGATGCGCCCAAAAAACGGACTTTGACATTTTTCTGCCGCGATGCTACATTGAAGGAAGAAAATCCTGTGAACGGGCCGGTTTTCATCAGCAGCGCAACAGAGAGCAAGGGGCTTGGCTGGAACCCCATGCGGCGCGGGTCGGAAATCGTACCACCCGGAAGGAGCGCATCCGATCGAGAAACGGGCTTCAAAGTCCGTTTACCGCCAGGAAGCGACGGCCAGCACCGTTACCTGCATCAAGATGCGGCTTGGGCCGCAAGCAGAGTGGAACCGCGAAACAACTTTCGCCTCTGCACCCATTTGGGTGCAGAGGCTTTTTCATGCGAAAAGGATTCGCGGCTAAGTGGATTTCGAGGGAGACAACGGCCTGGCAGGACGCAAACCGTCAACAGACAGATCGACAGACGGATTTACAGACAAATTGCAGGCAAATCGACAGACAGATTGACAGGCAGATCGACAGACAAATTGCAGACAGTTCGAAGGACAGAAAGGACATGACCATGAAAATCAGATTGATCGGCATTCCGGAGAAGGACAGTGTGGAACTCGAGGAAGGAAAACTCGCCGTTGATGCGGCAAAACAGGTATCGGACGAATGTTATCGCGCCGCATTGGCCTGTGAGGTCAATGGACTCCGCATGGGTCTTGCGGCGGAACTGCGGGAAGGGGACGAAGTGCGCTTCCTGTCCTGGGAGGACGAAGGGGGCCGCTGGACCCTGCGGCACACTGCCTCGCACATTCTGGCGCAGGCAGTCCGTCATTTGTATCCTGCGGTGCATCTCGCCATCGGGCCTGCCATTGATAATGGCTTCTATTACGATTTTGACCGGGATACTCCCTTCACGCCCGAAGACTTGTTCAAAATCGAAGCCGAGATGAAGAAGATCGTGAAACAGGGTCTGCGCGTGGAGCGTTTCGAGCTACCCCGGGCGGAAGCACTCGCCCTGATGAAGGACGAACCGTACAAGGTCGAATTGATCAACGATCTGCCGGAAGATGCCGCCCTGTCCTTCTACAGGCAGGGCGACTTCACCGATCTTTGCGCCGGACCGCACCTGCTCTCCACCTCCGGGGTGAAGGCATTCAAGCTGACGAGTTGCGCCGGTGCCTACTGGCGCGGAAACTCGTCGAACAAGATGCTTCAGAGAATTTATGGAACTGCCTTTACCCGGAAGGAAGACATGGAAGCCTACCTTGCCGCCATCGAAGAGGCCAAAAAAAGGGATCACAACAAGATCGGCCGTGAAATGGAATACTTCACCACGGTCGACGTCATCGGTCAGGGTCTGCCAGTGCTGCTGCCCAAGGGCGCTCGTGTGATTCAGCTGCTGCAGCGTTTCGTGGAGGACGAGGAACAGCGACGCGGCTATCTGCTGACCAAGACGCCCCTGATGGCCAAACGGGAACTCTACAAGATTTCCGGCCATTGGGATCATTACCGGGACGGCATGTTCATCATGGGGGATCCGGACGATGAAACCAAGGAATGTTTCGCTCTGCGCCCGATGACCTGCCCGTTCCAGTACCAGGTTTTCCTGAACCGCATGCGCTCCTATCGGGATCTGCCGATGCGTCTGGGAGAAACCTCGACCCTGTTCCGCAATGAGGAAAGCGGCGAAATGCACGGACTCATCCGTGTCCGGCAGTTCACGATCTCCGAAGGGCATCTGATGTGCACGCCTGAACAACTGGAGACCGAATTCCGCGGCTGTGTCGAACTGGCCCAGTTCATGATGGATGCCATCGGCTTTACGGAAGACATCACCTACCGATTCAGCCGGCGGGATCCGGCAAACAAGGAAAAATATGAAGGTACCGACGAACAGTGGGAAGCCGCGGAAGGGGAAATGCGCCACATTCTCAACGATCTCGGCATCAAATACGTCGAGGCGACGGGGGAAGCCGCCTTCTATGGTCCCAAGCTCGACATCCAGATGAAAAACGTTCATGGCAAGGAAGATACCCTCATCACTGTGCAGATCGACATGCTGCTTGCGCAGAAATTCGGCATGGAATACGTTTCGCAGGACGGTTCCAAGAAGAATCCGTATATCATCCACCGAACCTCGCTTGGCTGCTATGAGCGGACCCTGGCCCTGCTCATCGAGAAATATGCAGGGGCGATGCCGCTTTGGATTGCACCCACGCAAGTCAAGGTGCTGACCATCTCCGATCGCAACGACGCGTACGCGCGGGCTGTGATTGCAAAGCTCGAAAAGGCGGGGGTCCGCTGCGAACTCGACGCACGCAACGAGAAGATCGGCTACAAGATTCGTGAGGCACAGCTGGAGAAGGTCCCCTACATGCTGGTCTTGGGAGACAAGGAACAGGATAACGGACAGATTGCGGCCCGCAACAGGAAAACAGGGGAGACCGAAGTCATGGACACCGCAGCCTTCCTGGAAAAGGTGCTGGAAGAAATCCGGATCCGGTTGCTGTAAGGTAATCTGGGCCGGGTGCTGATTGGAAGAAGAAGCCGGAATCCGTATCAAATACGGATTCCGGCTTTTGACATTTCGGAAGAAGCCAATTCAAGCACAACTTTATCAAACCGTATCCTTCAGATCTGGTGACAAAAATTATTGTGAAACAATTATCAAGTAACATTGACAAACTTTTCACATCGCGTTACAATGTGATTGTCAATAGTTTAACAAACAAACCGGAAGATCCGAAACATCGAATTTGTTTGAAAATCGACCGCTACGATCCTTTCGTACCTGTCAATCACGCATAGCCCGCGAAGGAGGACAACAGCATGGCAACAACAAGAACACCGGCAGACAAGGCAAAACAGGCTCCCGTTCCTGCTGAAACCCGGATGCAGGCCAAAACCGCGCAGAATGTCGCGGAATCGGCCGCAGTGGAAGTGGATCGGTTGGTGAATCAGGCGCAGTTGGCGCTGAAGGTGACCAGCCGGATGGACCAGGCAACCGTGGATCGCATCGTCGAAGCCATGGCGCTTGCAGGTCTTTCCCGTCACATGGAGCTTGCGAGGATGGCCGTCGAGGAAACAGGACGCGGCGTGTACGAGGACAAGATCACCAAAAACATTTTTGCGACAGAATCCATCTATAACAGTATCAAGAACGTGAAATCCGCCGGCGTCATCGAAGACAACCAGATCGATGATTATGAAGTCATCGCGGAGCCCATCGGCGTGGTGGCCGGTGTCACGCCTGTCACGAATCCCACGTCCACCACCATGTTCAAGTGCCTGATCGCCATAAAGGCAAGAAATCCCATCATTTTTGCCTTCCACCCGTCCGCCCAGAAATGCAGCGCTGCCGCGGCGGATACCTTGCTGCAGGCGGCTTTGAAGGCCGGTGCGCCTGACGGGATCATCCAGTGGGTGGAAACGCCCTCCCTGGACGCCACGAACCAACTGATGAAGCATCCCGGCATTTCCCTCGTCCTTGCCACCGGCGGTTCCGGCATGGTCCAGTCCGCCTACAGCACCGGCAAGCCGGCACTCGGCGTAGGCCCCGGCAATGTGCCCTGTTATATCGAGAAGACGGCGAACGTCCGCAGAGCCGCCACCGACCTGATTCTATCGAAAACCTTCGACAACGGCATGATTTGCGCATCCGAGCAGGCTGTCATCGTGGACCGCGAAATCAGTGTGGAATTCGAAACCTTCATGAAGGAAAATGGCTGTGTGTTCCTGAATGAAGCCGATACGAAAAAGCTGGAAGCCGGTGCGATTGATTCCGCAAAATGCGCCGTGAACCCGAAAATCGTCGGCCAAAGTGCCTTTACCATCGCAAAATGGGCGGGCATCACGGTTTCCGAAGACACCAAGATCCTGCTGGCCGCCCAGAAGGGCGTGGGGGCGGAATACCCGTTGTCCCGCGAGAAACTCAGCCCGATTCTCGCCTATTATGTCGTCGACAGCACAGCCGAGGGCATCCAGCGTGCGGACGAGATGGTCCGATTCGGCGGAATGGGTCACTCCGCCGTCATTCATTCCGAGGACAAGGCCGTCATCGACCAGTTCAGCAATACCATCAAGGTGGGCAGGCTCATTGTGAACACCCCTTCGACCCATGGCGCCATCGGCGACATCTACAATACGAACATGCCGTCCCTGACCCTTGGCTGCGGATCCTACGGCAAGAACGCCACGACTTCCAACGTCACGACCGTGCACCTGATGAATCTGAAGCGCGTCGCAAAGCGGAGGAACAACATGCAGTGGTTCAAGATTCCCCCGAAGATCTACTTTGAGGCAGGATCCGTCCAATACCTCGCCGACATGCCGAACATCACCCGCGCTTTCATTGTGACGGATCCATACATGGTGAAGCTGGGATATGTCGAAAAGGTCCTCACGCATCTGCGTCGTCATACGCCCTATGTCCATTGCGAAATCTTCGCCGATGTCGAACCGGATCCGTCTGTCGAGACCGTGGAGAAGGGTGTCCTTCTGATGAATGCCTTCAAGCCGGACGTGGTCATTGCGCTGGGCGGCGGTTCGGCCATGGATGCAGCAAAAGGCATGTGGCTCTTTTACGAACAGCCGGATGCGGACTTTGAAAAGATGAAGCTCAAGTTCGCGGACATCCGCAAGCGTATCTACAAGTTCCCGGAAATTGGTCGGAAGGCGAAGATGGTCTGTATTCCGACCACATCCGGCACAGGCTCCGAAGTGACGAGTTTCGCCGTCATTACCGACAAGAAGGAAAATGTGAAGTATCCGCTGGCGGATTACGAACTCACACCCGATGTCGCCATTGTGGATCCGGAATTCGTCATGAGCGTGCCGAAGAGCGTGACCGCCGATACCGGTCTGGATGTACTCACCCATGCGTTGGAAGCTTATGTGTCCGTTCTGGCGTCCGACTATACCGATGCGCTCGCCATGAAGGCCATCCAGCTGGTGTTCGACTATCTGCCGCGTGCCGTGGAGAATGGGGCGGACAAGGTGGCCCGCGAAAAGATGCACAATGCGTCCTGTATCGCCGGCATGGCGTTCACCAACGCGTTCCTCGGCATCAACCACAGTCTGGCGCACAAACTCGGCGGTGAATTCCATATCCCGCATGGGCGAGCCAATGCCGTCCTGCTGCCTCATGTGGTGGCCTACAACGGCACGAAACCCACCAAGTTCGTCTCCTTCCCGAAATACGAAACCTATATTGCGGATGTGAAGTTCCAGGAAGTTGCGGCCATGCTCAAACTGCCTGCCGAAACGCCCGCAGAAGGTGTGAAAAGCCTTGTGGCAGCCATCCGGAATCTGATGGAAACGGTCGGCATTCCGGCAACTCTTGCAGAAATGGGCGTCGACAAAAAAGTTTTTGAAGCGAAGGTCGCCGCATTGGCCGATCTGGCCTACTCCGACCAATGCACGGGCGCCAATCCGCGCCAGCCGCTTGTGAAAGAGTTGGAGGGACTTTACCGTCAGGCATACGGCATGAAATAGGCGGAATCTTCTCTTGCGGGATCAGGATCCCGGAAAAGGAAGTGTGAAATAACGAAAGGAAGTGTGAAATAACGTGATGACGAAAGGGGGCGAAGCCATTCGCTCCCTTTCGTCATTTTGCCGGTTTTGCAGGTCTCTCTTCGTCAACATGCAGAATTTCCTTTCTGGCTGTTACCATAAGCGCAAGTGTCTGATATACTTCCGGTACATGCGCGCCTGGCATGCCTGTTTCATTCCAGCATGTCAGAACCATGGATACCCGACCGCGGCAGGCGATGCTTCCCAAGCCGTCGACTGCCATCGGCCAGGACAACAACAAGGAGGAAGTGAAAATGTCCGGAGACACGCTGCAAATCCTGATTGCCATGTCATCCTACATGATCCTTGTCATCGCCATCGGTCTTTTTTTCGCGAAACGGGCAAATGCCAGCAGTGAGAACTACTTTCTCGGCGGACGTTCGCTGGGGCCCTGGATCACGGCCATGAGCGCTGAAGCCTCCGACATGAGCGGATGGCTTTTGATGGGCCTGCCGGGTGTCGCATACTGGTGCGGCCTTTCGGATGCCATCTGGACGGCCATCGGGCTGGCTGTCGGCACCTATCTCAACTGGCTCGTCGTAGCCAGACGGTTGCGCCGGTATTCCGTCGTGGCGGGGGACTCCATCACATTGCCTGATTTCTTCAGTCGGCGCTTCAAGGAAAAAAAGCCTGTCCTGATGACCATCTCCGCCTTGTTCATCCTGATCTTCTTCACGGTTTATGCGGCGAGCTGTTTCGTCACCTGCGGCAAGCTGTTCAGCACGCTGTTTGGCATGCCATACCAGGCCATGATGATTGTCGGTGCACTCTTTGTCATCCTGTATACGATTCTTGGAGGCTTTCTTGCTGAAACCGCCTCTGACTTCATGCAATCCATCGTCATGATCTTTGCGCTGGCTACGGTTCTCATCACGGGTGTGCTGGCGGCAGGCGGCATCGACGCGGTTGTTTCGAACGTCCGCGAGATCCCGGGGTTTCTTTCCTTTTTCGGCATTGCACAACCGCAAGTCACAGAGGGCGTACAGCAACTGGATGCGTCCGGCAAGCCTTTGTTTGGAGAAGCCGGGGCATATGGTTTCCTGACCATTCTCTCCACCTTGTCCTGGGGGCTGGGATACTTCGGCATGCCTCACGTCCTGACCCGTTTCATGGCCATCCGTCAATCCTCCGAATTGAAGAAATCACGCAGGATCGCAACGGTCTGGTGTGTCTTCTCCCTGTTCGCCGCTGTGGCCATCGGAATTGTCGGACGAGGCCTGTTTCCTGCTGAGCTGCTCACATCCGGTACGGCCGAAAGCATCTTCATCGTCCTGTCCACAAACCTGCTTCCGCCCTTGTTCGGCGGAGTTGTCATGGCAGGGATCCTCGCAGCGACCATCAGCTCCTCCGACTCCTACCTGCTCATCGCCGCATCCGCTTTTTCCAAGAACATCTATCAGGGACTGCTGAAGAAGGATGCGACGGACCGGCAGGTCATGATCGTTTCCCGAATCATTCTCCTGACCATTGCCTTCGCAGGCATCCTGATCGCACTCGATGAAACAAGCATCATTTTCCGCGTCGTTTCCTTCGCATGGGCGGGATTTGGCGCGACATTCGGCCCCTTGATCCTTTTCAGCCTCTTCTGGAAAAGAACCACTTACACAGGCGCGGTGGCGGGCATGCTCGCAGGCGGCGGCATGGTCTTCCTCTGGAAACTTGCCATTCGTCCGATGGGCGGGGTTTTTGGCATCTATGAACTGCTTCCCGCATTCCTGTTCTCTTGTGCAGTGATTTTCGCCGTTTCCCTATTCGGCAAGGGTCCATCCATGGAAGTACAGAAAGAGTTTGACAAGGTTGATACCACCGTCTGTTGAACCCATGAATGCTTCGACGGTGCGACCCGGTATTCAAGGTTGTTGTTTCTGAATGGCAACCGACATCTGGAGGAAAGACAAGGGGCGGACTCCTGCGTGGAGTCCGCCCCTTGTGAATGTTCAGATTCCACTTTCAACACGATGAAAATGTCCGCTGGCGGGACCGTCCGTTCCGGCTGCATAATTCGGGAACGCAGGCTTCTCTGTGGACCAGCAGTCACGGATCGAGTCGATGAACCGCCAGGAGTGGAACAACTCATCCCATCGGGCGAACAAGGCCGCATTGTTCCGCCATGCTTCCAAAAGCAAACGCTCGTAAGCTTCCGGTGAGTTATTGTCGGCACGGCAGCTCTGGCAATACTCCATGGCCACTTCATCCATGGCCCAGTCCGCATCCGGCCGTTTGCCATTGACCATGAAATGGAATCCTTCACGCGGTTGTATTTCGAAAACGAGACGGTTTGCTGCTGTCTGGCCGAATTCAGGGTAGGATTGTACGCCGCTGAGTGGTTTGAACTGGATGATGATGGCGGTTTCCTTCCGACTCATGCGTTTTCCGGCTTCCAGATAGAATGGCACGCCGCCCCAACGGACATTGTCGACCCAGGTCTTGATGGAAACGAAGGTTTCCGTATCCGAATCAGGGTCGACACGGTCTTCCGCCCGGTAGGCAGGCAGATTTACAGGGAATGTGACCGGCATACCGGCATTCTCCTGCTTCATGCCTTGGCCATATTGACCGCGAATGACGTCCCGTGAGGCAGTTTCGCTGGCGAAGGGTCTCAGGCTTCGGAGCACCTTCACCTTCTCGTCCCGAATCGATTCCGAATCCAATCTGACGGGTGGCTCCATCGCAATGAGTGCAAGCATCTGAAGCAAGTGGTTCTGCACCATGTCCTTCAGAATGCCCGCCTTGTCAAAATACCCGCCGCGCCCTTCGACACCAAGCGTTTCAAAAGAAAGAATGCGGACATGTTCGATGTGTCTGTGATTCCACAGCGGCTCGAAGACTGCATTTCCAAATCGGACAGCCAATATGTCCTGCAGCATTTCCTTCCCGAGGTAATGATCAATCCGGAAAATATCCGTTTCATGCAGAAGGGAGAGCAGATGACGGTTCAGCTGGGTCGCATCCTCCAGGCTTGAACCGAACGGCTTCTCAACGAGAACACGGCGAAATCCGGATTCCGACGCCAGAATGGCATTCCTGTCCGAACCAGGTTTCGACGTCATACCGTGATCGGAAAGATGCTGGACGATGACAGGAAACTGCTCGGGTGCAACGGCGAGAAAGTACAGCCGATCGGCCGCTATGGCGCCGGCAGCGGACTCGATATCCCCAAGACGGGTTTTCAACCGTTCGTATCCATCGGAGTCTGCGACAAAGTCCAGGGTCTCATAGGAAAGGTGGGGGAAAAGACAGCTCCATTGGGCATCATCCAGCGCAAGTCCGGATTCGCTTCGGAGTGCATCCCGCATTTCCTGACGAAACACCTCATCCGTCTTGCTGCGTCTTCCGACCGCAACCACATGCAGGTTCGGCAGTTGGGCTCGAACACAAAGCAAGCGGTAGACGGCGGGAATGAGTTTCCGCTTGGTCAGATCCCCGGTTCCGCCGAAAATGATCAACGTGCAAGGATTCATTCCATTCCACCTCCGTCGGACCTGGATTGTACCTGTTCATGTCCTTCATTGTTCCTGTTCATTTCCATCATGAGCAGACTTATGCCAATCCACCCTTGTCAGGAGCCGGCATACTCCGCAATGATGAGGTCGACCATGCGACCGTAGCTCTTCACGCCATCCGTCTGCCCATTTGTTTTCAACCAGGCGTCATTTGCTTTTTCCGCCACCTTGTCGACGACGGAATCATACCGGGACCAGTAGGCGGATTGAGCGGCCAGATCGCGCTTCACGGCTGGGGAAAGCGTTGCGGAAACTTCATTCCATGCGGCGGCGTCTGCGGCGCGAAGCGCACTGGAAGCATAGATCCATGCCTGAAGTGCGCCGGAATAGCGGAAGTCTGCATCGGGATGGACCCTGCAGGCGAACCATGCGGAGGCGTTCGCTTCATCTTCCCTGGCAATGCCGCGTTGATGGGCCATCTCATGCAGGACGGTGAACGGTATTTCCACCGGTGGGATGGCGACATCCACATTCGCTTCCGCCGTGGTGACCGTATAGATGCCGATGATGCGGGTCCAGGACATGAGCGGGGACAACAGGACCGGTTTGGGACGACCGTATTCCCCTGCCAAAAAACGGAATCTTATGGACAGGACATCATATCCGGATGACGCTCTGTCCAGAACGGAACCTACGCCTCCCGTCAGAACCATTCGTCCGAGTTCATCCTCAGAAACCTCTTCACGAGCGGAATTTGCCTCGTCCGCCAATTTCAGGCACACGGATTTCAAGGTGGCGGCATTTGCTGGCTTTGGTGTCAGTCCGGACAATTCTGCGAAGGAGGGTCTCGCGTAGTTGAGATTCCACAAGGGGACAGTCAGCGCGTACCAGATTGACAGAAAGGCCAGAATCGCCGGCAACGGGCGGAAAAAGGTCCGAAGCCGGACGCCCTTTGCAGCTTTTGCCGTTCTTCGGCATTGCAGGACCAGCAGGATGGGAACGGAAAAGACCAGCAGGCCCAGAAGGATTTCCATGAGGGAAAAGGGAAGAAGTCCCGTCAGACGGCTCCAGGCCCCCACAACGACAGGATAGAAGGTGCGGGCATAACCGGATTCAAGCTGTTCGGGAAAAAAGCCGGCCAAGCGCTGCAGACCGTATGCAGCGAGTGCGACCGGAATCAGCAAGAGCTTTTTCCAAGGGAAGGAGACCGTTTTTTCCATTTGTGCGCATGTCGGGCCTTTTCTCTGTTTTGTCGCATTCATGGGCATTCCAGTGCCTGATGACTCTCCTTGAGCTGTTCCCGGATTTTGATTGTCTGCGGACATTTCGTTTCACATAGGCTGCAATCCGTACAGGCATCCGCGCGTCTGCCTGGATTCCATTGTGTCGTTCCGATTTCCGCATAGCCTTTTCGCGCGTATTCCGTGATCCCGTAGACCTTGTGGTAGTTCATCAGTCGGAAAATCTGCGGAATGGCGACCCCGGACGGGCAGGGCATGCAGTAGGCGCATCCCGTGCAGTAAAGCTGGGACAGCTTTTCATTTTCCCGCATCAGATCCTGGATGGAGGCATATTCCAGCATGCCAAGCGCGTCCGCATTCGAGGCGACCTGCACATTTTCTTCCAGCATCTCCATGGTTTCCATACCGGAGAGCACGCAATCCACATTCGGATTCGTCATGACGAATCGTAACCCCAGTTCCGCGCTGCTCTTGACTTCGATGCCCAGGGATTCGGCCATTTCCTTCGGGAGTCCCGAGATGCGGCCGCCGCCAAGCGGTCCCATGATGACGACGCCGAGCCCTTTCGATTTTGCATAGGCCATGGCCTCTTCGTTGCTGCGATCGATGGCGCTGTACTGGCAGAGTACCGAGGCGAAAAGCCCCAAATCCGCCAGCCGCTTCAGATTCGCAGGCTTGTCATGAAAGGAGAAGGAAATGTTCCGGATGAGACCTTCTTCCTTCGCCCGGATGGATTCCGCCATCCAGTTTGAAGCCTTGTCGGTTTCATGGAAGGAATCATAGCCGATTCCATGAAAATGATAAAAATCGATCCAGTCCGTATCCAGCTTGCGAAGCTGTTCTTCCAATGTCCGACGGTAATCGCCGGGTTTTTTCATGAGATGCCCGGGGCTTTTGGTCGAAAGCATGATCTTGTCCCGAAAAGGCTTGATGGCTTTCCCAACGGCGATTTCACTTTGGCCGTCATTATACAGGTAGGCCGTATCAAAGTAATTCACACCGAGTTCCCATGCCCTGTAAAGCATGGCGTTGACCTTGTCCTGCACGACCACCCGTTTTTCCCCGTCACCGGCCATGGGGAGGCGCATGCACCCAAACCCCAGAAGAGAGATGTTGTTGCCGGTCTGTCCAAAAGCATGGTAACGCATCATATGCCTCCTGCCGCAACACGGCATGCATCAGGGCCCGAAAACCGAACACTGCCGGATGATGTTTTCATTATATCACTCCGATCAAGGGTCCCAGAAACCGTTTTTTTGTAGTGAAACCAAGGGAATCCTGCATAACAACTCGCAAAAACGAGTTGTTACACCAGAATCAAGGTTGTCAAACGGGGGTGGATGCATTAGAATATTGAATATCTTTTGTTGGTCCGTTGCAGGTTCATCGCGTCGCCGTTTTCAACGAGCCGCGAGCGCGTCCGGCAAGCCATACAAGCGGGGAAGGGCATCATGCAGGCATTGAAGGATCGCATCCGCCGGGACGGACGGATTTTACCTGGAGGCATCGTGAAGGTGGACTCTTTCCTGAACCATCAGCTCGATCCCATGCTGATGAGCGAGATCGGGAACGAATTTCACAGACGGTTCGCCCAGGAAACAGTCACACGCATTCTCACCATAGAAACGTCCGGTATTGCAGCCGCACTCACCACAGGTCTTGCCTTCGGCGTGCCGGTCGTGTTCGCCAAGAAGCATAAATCCGCCAATATGAGCGGGAATTGTTACACAAGTCGCGTTTATTCCTATACAAAGAAGACGGAGTATGATGTTTCCGTTTCCACCGAATACCTTGGCCCTTCGGACCGGGTTCTGATCGTGGATGACTTTCTTGCCACAGGCAATGCGCTCAAAGGCCTGATGGACATTCTCCGGCAAAGCGGCGCCCAGCTTGCCGGCATCGGCATCGTGATAGAGAAATCCTTCCAGAGCGGCGGCCGCGAACTACGGGAGTCCGGGCTTCGCATCGAGTCCCTGGCCCGGATCCGCGCCATTACGGATTCCGATGTCGAGTTCGAGGACTGATCCATGACCAGGACGGCGTCCATGATCCATCCGGTTCACGGATGTTGGACGACATGCATGATCCCTTCCGATGCGGTACGAAACCGGGATGTGCCACTCCACAGGGGCTGCTTCCGGTTTCGCAGGCATAAAGAGAAAATGAAAATCAGGGGGAGAGAACCATGACAACAACGAAGAGACTCACCATGCTGCTTCTGGCTCTCGTAATGACCATCACCGTTGCAGCCTGCGGCGCCACGCCGGCAGGCACCGCGGCATCGGGCGCAGGCTCCGCCGCAAAGGCCGAAGACATGCTCACCGTCGGCTTCATTTATGTCGGCCCCATCGGGGATGGCGGCTACACCTTCTCGCACAACGAAGGACGTCTTTACGTTGAAAAGGAACTCGCCGGCAAGGTGAAGACCATTTATCGTGAAAGCGTACCGGAAAATGCGCAGGACATCGAAAAAGCCATGAAGGACATGATCGCCCAGGGTGCGAAGGCCATCTTCGCCACCAGTTTCGGCTACATGGACTCCGTTGAGAAGGTTGCCAAGGAATTCCCGGATGTGAAGTTCTTCCATTGCTCCGGGTATAAATCCAACACCACAAACTTCGTCAACTATTTCGGCCGTATCGAACAAGCCCGTTATCTGGCCGGCATCGTGGCCGGTCTGAAGACGAAATCCAACAAGTTGGGTTATGTCGGCGCCTTCTCCATTCCTGAAGTCGTCCGCGGCATCAACGCCTATACGCTCGGTGCACAGTCCGTGAACAAGGACATCACCGTCAGCGTCCGCTGGACCCATACCTGGTATGACCCGGCCAAGGAAAAGGAAGCAGCCGTCTCCCTTCTGGATGAAGGCTGTGACATCATCGCCCAGCATCAGGACACCACCAGCCCGCAGATCGCCGCCGAGGAAAAAGGCGCGTTCGCCATCGGCTACAACACCGACAGCCCCACTGCCGCCCCCAAGGCATACATGACCGCTCCCATCTGGAACTGGGGACCTTACTATGCCTCACAGGTCAAGGCCATCATCGACGGAACCTGGAAGCCTGAGAACTACTGGGGCGGCATGAAGGACGGCGTCGTCGCGCTGGCTCCTCTGACCGCGCTGGCTCCGCCCGAAGCACAGGCCAAGATCGACGAACTCACCGCCAAGATCAAGGACGGTTCGTTCAATATCTTTGTGGGTCCCATCCTGGCCCAGGACGGTACCGAGAAGATCGCTGCGGGTTCCGCCGTGGATGACAAGGGACAACTCGAAATGGACTGGTTCGTGAAGGGTGTCGAAGGCACCATCGAGAAGGATTGATTCCAGCATGATTGGGGTGTTCCGTGGAAGCAGATTTCACGGAACACCCCCTTGTTGTTTTTCCAGACACCACTCTCATCATTTCCAGAACCCCTGTCAGTGAAGGAAGTAGGAAATATGAACGAGACCGATTCCAGAGTCTATGTCCGCATGCGCGGCATCAGCAAACGGTTCGGCGATGTCGTAGCCAACGACGGCATCGACCTGGAAGTGCGCAGCGGAGAGATCCATGCGCTGCTCGGAGAGAACGGCGCGGGAAAAAGCACGCTGATGAACATGCTTTCCGGCATATATGCACCGGATGGCGGTTCCGTTCTCATCCACGAAAACCCGGTGCGCTTCGGTTCGCCGCAGGATGCGATCAAGGCGGGCATCGGTATGATTCATCAGCACTTCAAGCTGGTCGATGTGCTGTCCGCACAGGACAACATCATCGGCGGACAGAAGGGCGGCTTCTTCCTGAATCGGAAGGCCATCCGGAAGGAAATTACCGCACTCATGTCCCGATATGGGCTGGAAATTGATCCGGACAGGCTCGTAGCCGACATGTCCGTCGGTGAGAAGCAAACGCTGGAAATCCTCAAGGTGCTGTACCGGGGCGCGGACATCCTTATCATGGATGAACCGACGGCCGTACTGACGCCTCAGGAAACCAGAAAGCTGTTCGACATCATCCGACGCATGCGGGATTCCGGTTGCGCCATCGTCATCATCACGCACAAAATGCAGGAAGTGCTGGAGATCAGCGACAGGGTCACCGTTCTGCGCCAAGGCCGCACGATCCGTACGCTCGAGACAGCTTCGACCAACCGCCAGGAACTGACGGATCTCATGGTGGGGCGTTCCGTAAACCTGTCCATCCACCGGCCGGATGTGGAAACATCAGACGCTGTTCTCAGCCTGCGCGGAGTCAGCTGTTTCAGCCCGGACAAGCGCAAACTGCTCGATTCCATCACCTTCAGCCTTTTGGGCGGAGAAATCCTCGGTATCGCGGGGGTTGCGAACAGCGGGCAGAAAGAGCTCTGCGAAGCCATCGCCGGATTGGTGAAGGTGCAGGAGGGTGAGATCGACATGCGGGGAAACAGTCTGGTCGGCATGTCGCCCCGCGCCATTACCCGTCTGGGTGTCAGCATGAGCTTCGTGCCCGAGGATCGCCTTGGCATGGGTCTTGTTGCCTCCATGGGCATTGTCGACAATATGATGCTGAAAAATTACCGTGACCACGGCCGGTTCTTTCTGAACCGGAAGCCGGCGGCTTCAAGGGCCAACCATATCGTGGCGCAGTTGGACATCAATACGCCGGGCATCCTTCACCCGGTCAAGAATCTTTCCGGCGGAAACATCCAGAAGGTCCTGCTGGGCCGGGAAATCGCCTCGAACCCGCATGTCCTGATCACGGCCTATCCGGTTCGCGGGCTGGACATCAACGCATCCCACAACATCTACAACCTGCTCAATGATCAGAAGAAGAACGGGGTGGGCATCCTGTTCGTCGGCGAGGACCTTGATGTCCTCATGGCCTTCTGCGACCGGATCATGGTCATGCATGCGGGACGCATCACCGGCATCGTTTCGGCCGGCACCGTCACGAAGGACCATCTCGGCATGATGATGACCGGCCATTCGCCGGACAGCACGGAGGAGGTGGCCCATGTTTAACCTGTCAAAACGCAACGACATGCCGCTCCGGCAGTCCATACTCATCCGTGGAACCGGTATCCTGCTGGCACTCGTAACCGTGGGCATCCTGTTCCTCTTTCTCGGGTACAATCCTTTGGAAGTGTTCGGCTCCATGCTGAAGGGCTCCATCGGTTCCGACTACAATTTCAAGGAAACCATCATCCGCACGATTCCACTTGTCATCACTTCGCTGGGCATCTCCCTGGCCTTCCGGATGAAGTTCTGGAACATCGGGGCGGAAGGCCAGATCATCATGGGTGCGTTCGCCGCATCCTTTTTCGCCCTTTTCACACCGAATGTGCCGAAGCCGCTGCTTCTGCCGCTGATGGCGCTTGCTGGCATGCTGGCCGGCGGACTGTGGGCCTTCGTTACAGCAGTGCTGAAGGTTCGTTTCGGCGTGAATGAGACCATCATCACGCTCATGATGAACTATGTGGCCCTGCAATGGGTCACTTATCTTCAATACGGCCCGTGGCGCGATCCGAAGGCACTCAATTTTCCGAAGATTGCGAATTTCGTGGACAATGCGATCATGCCGAAGATCTTCGGCATCCATGCGGGTTGGCTCATCGCACTTGCCTTGGCGGCCTTTCTTTTCTATTTCATCCGCCATACCGCATTCGGCTATGAGATCAATGTGGTCGGGGAAAGCAGCAATACCGCACGTTACGCCGGCATGCAGGTTGGGCGCGTGGTACTTGTCACCGTGTTTCTTTCCGGTGCGCTGTGCGGTCTGGCCGGTATGATCCAGGCTTCCGCCGTCAGTCAGACCCTCACGCGCGACATCGGCGGCGGTGTCGGATATACCGCCATCATCACCGCCTGGCTGGCTTCCCTGAGTGCACCGGTCATCGTTGTGGTTTCCTTTTTCTTCGCCATGCTGGTGCAAGGCGGGGACTACATCCAGACTGCCTTCAACATTTCCGCCTCCGTTGCGAAAATCCTGCAGGCCGTCATCCTGTTCTTCGTCCTCGGCAGCGAGTTTTTTGTCCAATACCGGATACACCGTGTAGCCAAGCGGAAGGAGGAGAATTGAGATGGACCTTTCCTTTCTGATTGATCTCTTCACGGCCGCCATACAGGTGGGAACCATCCTGCTGTTCGCCACGCTCGGTGAAATCCTGACCGAGAAATCGGGGAACCTCAACCTCGGCGTGGAAGGCATGATGCTCATGGGCGCCGTTATCGGTTTCACGACAAGCCTGGCGACCTCCAATCCAATTCTTTCCGTCCTGGGTGCGATGCTGGCCGGCGCATTTGGCGCTTTGATTTATGCGTTTCTGACCGTCAGTCTGCGTGCGAACCAGACCGTTACCGGTCTGGCGCTGACCATTTTCGGGACCGGATTCGCCTCCTTTCTGGGTCAGAATCTCATGGGGCTGCGGGTTCCCGAAGCTGTCAACAAATTTTTCCAGCCTGCTGTCATCCCGCTCTTGTCCGACATTCCGGGCATCGGCCCCATTTTCTTCCGACAGAATGTGTTTGTCTATCTCGGATATGTTCTTTGCCTGGTGCTTGGCATCTATCTCAACCATACCCGCGCAGGCCTCAATCTGGCCATGGTGGGGGAGAATCCGGCTGCCGCGGACGCAGCAGGCATCTCCGTTTCCCGGTACAAGTACGTACACACGGTTCTGGGCGGAGCGCTCTGCGGCCTTTCCGGCGCCTACCTCTCCCTGGCCTATATCCCGAACTGGCAGGAAAACGTGACGGCGGGACGGGGTTGGATTGCGGTTGCATTGGTGATATTCTGCGCGTGGTCGCCCTACCGTGCGCTTTTCAGTGCCTTCCTGTTCGGTTGCCTGGATATTCTCGGCGTTCGGCTCCAGAAATTCGACATCCAGATTTCCCAATACTTCTTTGATGCGATTCCATACCTGGCCACCATCCTGATTCTGGTCTTCGCCGCCATGGGGAAGAAGAAGCGCCGCATCACACCTGCGGCGCTTGGGAACGCCTACTTCAGGGAGGAACGCTGAAGGGCGCAACAATGCTGTGCCTTCATCGTATGATGAGTATGAGCAGACAGGAGAAAGGCATCATCCATTTACCGAAAGCCATGGTCGTCGATCTCGACGATACCCTCATCACGTACAGTTCGGCAGGAAATGCGGCATGGCGGGCGGTGTGCACAAGGCATGCCGCTTCAGTGGGATCGGGAACGGATGCGGACCGGCTGTTTCGGGTTCTCGAAGAAACGCGTCATACGTTCTGGTCGGATCCGGAACGGCATCGTCGCGGCCGCTTGAATCTGTTGGCCACGCGTCGGGATCTGGTGGCCATGGCGCTGGAATCTCTCGGATGCACCGATCGTACCTTGTCGGAGACCCTTGCAGATGATTTCAGCACGCTCCAGTACGAATGGCTGGAATGGTTTCCTGGTGCCGAAAACACATTGGAAATCCTAAAGCGGGACAGGGTCCGCCTGATTCTGGCAACGAACGGACAAACTGTCCTGCAACGGGCGAAAATCAGAAGATTTCATCTGGAACGCTTCTTTTCGGATTTCCTGATTGAAGAGGAACTGGGGTATGGGAAACCGGACCCCAGGGTCTATGAAAAGGCCCTTTCCCTGTTCCGCCTGCCTTCCTCGGAAGTCTGGATGGTGGGCGACAACCTGGCCTGGGATGTAAAAGGCGCCCAGGATGCCGGAATGACAGGCATCTGGGTTGATTTCCGGAATCAGGGTCTCCCGGCGGAGAGCGACATACACCCGAATCGCATCCTGAAATCCTTCTCCTCCCTGTATGGGTCGGATTGAACAGAGGTATTGCATCATGAGACACGGACAGAATAGAGCGGCAAACTTCATGCGAAAGACGGTTCCGATCCTTCTTGCATTCGTGCTGACGGCCTGTGGAAACCAGATTCGGCCAGGCATACTGGAACCTTCGACGAATGCCGTTGGCAGCAGTCCGGGGACCGACATGACAGCAACGACAGCTGGAATCAGCACCGGCAACGGCATTGATTCATCGGGCGGTCTGAATGACGGGACTGGTCCGAATGGCGAGGCTGGATCGGATGACGGGACTGGATCGAATGACGAAGCTGGAACGGATGAGGGAGTGGATTCGGTTGCCGGAATGGGTCTCAGTGGATCCAATCCTGAAGCATTGCCTGAAATCTTTCAGCCTGTCGATCGGGGAAGCATTCCTGTCAAGGAAGCGGGCAAACAATATCAAAAACCTGAACAGGCCTATCTGCGCACCGGAACGGATTATCTGGACTCCGTGGAGATGCACCGCATCCAACCGAATCTGTGGATGCATGTCAGCTATACGGAAAAAGGCGATTCCCTGGAATCTTCGAATGGTCTTGTGCTGTTCACTGACAGGAGCGCATTGCTGATCGATACGCCGGGCAGCAGCCTGCAGACCTTGAAGCTGCTCAACCTCATCCGTCAACAGTTTCAGGTGGAAGTGGACGCTGTCATTCTGACCGGAAGCGAACCCGCCTGCACAGGCGGCATTGCATTGTTCGAAGAGGCGGATATTCCGATCTATGCACAGTCTTCCGTAGCCGAAGACATTGCGGCATCCGGCCGTAGAATCCCGATGATCTCCCTGACAGGACGCGCGGTTTCCCTCGTCTATGACAAGGAGCAAGTCGTGCTTGTCCATCCCGGGATCCCGGATCAACTCAGCGGATCCGTCGCCTGGCTGCCCGGAACCGGAACCCTGTATGCCCGTGATCTGCTGTTTCCGGACGACAGCCGACTACTCGCCACCCTGAACCAGCAGGAACTGCTTCAATGGCATGACTTCCTGGAACGGTGGATGGTTTCACATGACAATACCGTTTTTTTTGTTCCGAAAAGCGGGGATTGGGGTCCGAAAACGCTATTCGACTTTACCATGGCCCGATTGTCGGACAAACTTCCTGACAGTCTGACGCCTTCCGCCATTGATTGGGGTTCCTGAATACATTCATCAGTCCGGATTGGATAGTTCCCGTTTCATGGCCGCCACCTGCTCCGGTCCCGATACGCGATCGGAGTAGCGTGCGTCCCCGTACGTCGCACCGACCTGATGCGGGTGCTGCAGACGGCGTTTTGACGGCTGGAAGGAAGCAATGGCCGCCAGGGTCTCCTGCGGCGTACTGGCAGGTTGATAATCAAATCCATGGCGGATTTCCCGGCGAACAAGATTCCTGTACAACCAGCGGATACGCTCCGCATCTGTTTTCATGGAACCATATCCCGGCTCCAGATCCATTCGTTCCGACAGCCAGCGCCTGGCTGCCGCAAAGGACGATTCATTCTGTTTCAGCAGGCTTTCCACCTCGTCCACGAAGCCTGGGTCTTCAGCCGCATGCATCTGGTTCCCCGCAAAGAATTGCCGGATCCAGCCCAGAACAAACTGGATCGTGGGTTTGATCCTAGGAATCAGTTTCTTGATGAGCCGGTAGACACCCCATCCCAACAAATACAGAAAACCTGCGACGACAAGACCAAGGATGACGTTCTGAAGGATCTCCATCCAGAGCGGCGTCGCGCCGTCCATGGGAACCATCGTGTCCGGCGATTGTGCGGGAGGAGGTGCCTGGCCCTCTTCCGAGGCGGGATTCAGGAGAGACAGAAGCCAGAGGATGCCCTGGATCAGTTTGCCGACCAGGCCGAACAATGCGGTGACAAGCCGGCCGAAGAATTCCCAGGCAGCGCCACCAACGGCAAGAAACAGGAAGACAGCAACATAGATCGCGTTTTTCCGCAGGAGGGTGCCGGGTAGATGAAGCCTTCGTTCCAGAACCGAACCAGCTTCACGGATCTGCTGGCGGTTGACGAGGATGAGGGAGAGAAGGATGCCGGCAGTTCCCGTGTAGGCCAATACCGGGATCAATGCATGATACTTGCTTGAATGCTGGAAAACCCATGTGACAATCGGATACAGAATGAAGCCAAGAAGGATGAAACTGGTGAAGACCGGGCCAGGGAAACCCATTTCCACCATATGGACGCCATGCCAGAGGATGAGCCCCAGGATGAAAGGCATGGCAATCCGGAAGAACAGGTTTGGACTGCTGAGAAATACCAGAGCGTTCCCGAAAAGCAGCCCGGCGATGAGAATCCAGGGTCTGAAACGCTTGGGGAGGAATTCCCGTGCCAGCATGGCGATCAGGTCGATGACCAGATAGAGGGCGACGAACGCAAACATGGAGTGGATGGCCGACAGGCTGTAAAAAATACAGGTGATCGGAAAGAGAAGGAGCTGTTCGGCCAATAGAAAAAACCAGAGGCGGATGACGCGGATCAATGCGTTTCCCATCAGGCAGCCCCCCCTTCATCCGGGATGGGTTCTGGCTGGAGACCTTCGGGTTGATCCGTCTGCGCTTCCAGCATCCAGTAATCCACGGAATTGCCCGCCATGCGGAGAAGCGTTGCCTGCTCATCGATTTCCCGGTCGACATAGGTCGTGAGGATGAGAATATCGCAGCCGGTGAGACCGGATTCGGAATGGGTCTGCAGGAAGGTATGGAAAGACATGACCCTTCGCACTTCCAGCATGGCCATGGATTCCCACAGCGCATACAACTGCTGGTCGCCTGACATGCAGGCCAGATTGATCAATTCCTTTTTTCCGTCGGCCTGATGTCCGTTGGCTGAAAAACCTGCCTCCATGCCATTGTCGATGGCTTTCTTCGCCAGGGTCGCGCAAAGGGAAATGCCGTGTTCGACAGGCTGGGTGTCTCCGTCGCGTCCCCATTGTTCCTGGGAGCTTTCCACATTCAGCAGCATCATGAGCCTTGTATTTGCGGAATGTTCGAACTGGTTCACCTTCAAGTCGCCGGTTTTGGCAGTGGCTTTCCAGTTGACCGATTTCATCGGATCTCCGCTTTCGTATTCACGGATGCCGGATACCAGAAAAGGGTCCTCCGCAATCCAGCGCCGAACGATCAGGCTGCCCATCAGACTATGGCTCGGTAAATCGAAAAGACCCGGATCATACAGTTTCGGGTACACGACGATGCCCGCCTTGACCGGAATCGCATTTTCCGCGATACGGACCAGACCGAACAGATCGTGGATGCAGACTGCGAGGGACTTGATCTCATAATAGCCCCGCTTGAGGCAGGTGACCTGGTGTGTGCGCGTGATTTTCGAAAACGGCATCAGCGTGAACAGGCTCTTGTGATATCCGATGTCGTTGACTTCAAGATTGGCGTGCGAGGAAAGCCGCAGATTGCCGTTCATGCGGGACTCCACCGTGAGAAGGGGCAGCGGAAGCGGCTTCGCGTTCGAGATGGTTTCCCGCATCTGGATGGTTTCCCCTTCAAAGGCCTGGCGAACCGTGAAGGCACGGTCGTATGTCAGACCGGACATGGCCCAGCGCTTGTAGACATAAAACTCTATCAGCAGAAGCAGCAGGGCTACCGCCGTAAAGCGAATCATCCAATCCATATCGGTCCCTTTCCGTGATCCGGATCTGTATCACGCGTGGGTCAGTTCTTCGGCAGGGACCGGCACCTTTTTCAGGATGCCAAGGAGGATTTCCTCAGCCATGCCGGCTTTGAGCTTGAGCGCGCCTTTGACCACCATGCGATGGGCCAGGACGGGAAGCGCCATCTCCTTGATGTCATCCGGAATGACATATTCCCGGCCACGGAGGATGGCCAGCACCTGGACGGCGCGCAGAAGAGACTGTGTGCCGCGCGGGCTCACACCGAGCATGATGTCGGGATGCGAGCGTGTGGCTTCCGCAATGGCCACCATGTATCCGAGCAGTTCATCGGAGACGTGCACGACCGAATAGGAACGCTGGGCATCGAGCAGCTCTTCGCGGTGAATGACCGGTTCGAGGTTTGCGATGGGATCCTTTTCCTTGAACCGTCGCAGGATGGATATGCCCTCCGCTGCATCCGGATATCCCATCTTCAGCTTCATCAGAAAGCGGTCGATCTGTGCTTCCGGCAAGGGAAAGGTCCCCTGGATGTCAATCGGGTTCTGGGTGGCGATGACGAGGAAAGGCGATTCCAACGGCATGGTGATGCCGTCCACCGTGACCTGGCGTTCCTCCATGCATTCCAGCAGGGCAGACTGCGTACGGGGCGTGGCCCGGTTGATTTCATCGGCCAAAACCAGGTTTGAAAAGACAGGACCGGCCCGGAAGGTGAATTCGCCTTCCTTCTGGTTGTAGAAATGAATGCCGGTGATATCCGAAGGCAGCAGGTCCGGCGTGAGCTGAATCCGTCGGAACCCGCAATCAATGGACTTTGCGATGGATTTGGCCAAAAGGGTTTTCCCCATGCCGGGCACATCCTCGAGCAGGACATGTCCCTGGCAGATGATGGCGATCATCATGCGTTCCACGATGGCATTCTTTCCAACGATGACCTTGGCTACATTTTCAGTGACCTTGCCGGTCAGTTGCCTGATTTGTTCGGCTTTCATCTTGTGTCCCCCTTTATCCTTTTCCGAATGGAAGCATGCATGGATTTCCATGGAATCCAGCATGAATACACATGAATTCTGCTTTTTACACGAGTTTCATCATATCAGATTGGCAGAGTAAAGCAAACAGTCCAAGGCGACATGAACGGCACAGAGACGACTTCTTTCGTGATTGGTGCAGAGGGAAAAGGCTCGCATATGGAGCGGAACAGATGGCAGGCACCCCAGTTGCAGGACATAAGAAAAACGGATAAACTGGGACTGTCTTTTCTCACTCTCCCAAAGGAAAGCCATACGCTGTAACATCGGCAACACAAATGGAGCAAAGGTTGGACTCCGGCGATTGATGCAATTGTCATTCGACATTCGATAACGATCCTTATCAGGTACCGGGTCCATACAAACGGAGGATAACGGCATGTTCAGCCAAAAGGACGGATGGATCCGGTTTCAGGAGCGTCCATTGATCTGTGTCGACCCGCAACATCGCATCGCTTCCTCCGGTTGCGGCCATACGGAGTTCTCGGATTCGAACGCGGCACAACCGCGCATGAAGGACCGTATCCGGTTCACACACTACAAGCCGGCTTCCCATTGGGTCTCGGAAACAGCTGCCCGCGTGGTGCTGCAGGGGAGCCACACATCACAGGGTGTCATCCTGCATCTCGCCATGGATGGGGATGCGTGCACCCTCCGACTGGACGGGCTTCCATGGGATCATAACCGGATCATCTATCATATCGCACAACCAAATGAGGAAAACGTGGAGGGTGGTTTTTCCACCTTGCAGGCTTCGAAAACGGGTTGGAACGGAGAAACCTGGTCTTCCGGCACCCGAATTGTTTGGGCAGTCCGCGGCCGGATGCATCCTGTTTCCGGATATTGTACAACCGGCGGATTCTGGCTGCGTTCGGAAAGTCCGTCATTGGTCCGATTCCACATCAAGGATGGAAAGCCGGGGATGGACGGCATGACGGAAAACCGTATGGAAATCTGGGATGCGCGGGCCATCCTGCGTGTGGGCCTGGCTGCAAACGGAGAGAGCGCAAAAACATGTCTTCTTGACCGATCTCCGCATGCATCACCGGCCATCGCCGAACAAAAGGCCGATATGGCAAAAAGGATGGTGCAATCGGGGGAGAACAGGCCGATGGCAGTTTTGGAAAGCGCTGCCGGGCTGTCCGCCGTTTATCCGGATTTCCTGAAGCTGTCCGGCGGGATCGACATCTGTGAAAAAACAGCTGCAAAACTCGCCTCCGAAGGCAGATGTCCCTTGCTTGTCCTTGAAGACTGGCAAGGGATGCGCCGTACGCTCGTATCCGCCACGTCGGGCTGTTCCTGGCGACCGGATCCGGAACAGTACCACCGATTGCCCGAATTGGTGGTGAAACTGCGGACGCGTGGTTTTTCCTGTGCGCTGAACATTCTTCCCTACCTTGACATGGATTCGGAACTGTTTCGGGAAGCGGCTGTCCGGGGTTATTGTCTGACGGCAAGGAACGGAAGGATTCATGAAGACAAGGTCCGTGAAAACGCGGTTGCCTGGATCGACCTGACGCAGCCGAAAGCCGTTGCATGGATTCAGGAACAGATGCGGAGCCTGGTGGAAGCCCAGGGTGTCGATGCGCTGGTGGCCGAGGTTGACATGCCCTTTCCCGCCAAGGCCTCCGCACAGGGCGGGACAGTCGCGGAGCTCAGGAACCGTTGGGCGACCTGGTGGCTGGATGCCTGTCTTGCAGCTTTTGAACCTACCTCTGGGATCTGTGTTGTTCCCGGTGAATGGGCTGCTTCTCCGGCTGCAAAGGCTGCGTCCGTCTCAACTGGAGGGCGGGAATGATCCGGAAAACGAAAACGCCGTCCGATGATCCTTTGCGTCGCAAAATAAAGAGGCCTGTACCAGGCATTGTCCTTCTGACCTTTGTCGGACTGCTGATTCTGAGCGTGCTGTTGGCTGCGGGGAACCTGTATCTCACCATCAGCCGCTATGACATCCATTCCGCCAAACTGCCGGAGTCCTTCGATGGAGTGCGCATCGTGCAGATCAGCGACCTTCACGATGCATCCTTCGGTCCGGGAAACAGCAGGCTGATACGCAGGATCAGCGCCTTGTCACCGAGTGCCGTTTTCATCACCGGAGATCTCATTTCCTCTGGAGATCGGGATTTTGAGCCGGTTTTTTCTTTGGTGTCAGGTCTTGTGAATATCGCGCCTATCTACTTTTCATTGGGGAATCATGAACAGCTGCATGCATTGTTCAGTGAGACAGCAGGGCCTTCCTTTCTGGAACAACTGGCGTCTTCCGGGGTGGTGATCCTGGACAATCAGGCAGCCACTTGGAAGCGCGGCACGGATGAAATCAATCTATATGGGTATACCTGTGATATTCCGTTTTATGCGGCTCAGGATTATCTGATGGCAGAAGGCCTGTCCGGTTCGGATCCATCGCCGCTCCTTGAAAAACTTGGGAAATCGAAGGATGGTTTCAACCTGCTGATGGCGCACAATCCGGGCTTTCTCGAAAGTTATGCGGCCTGGGGCGCCGATCTGGTCCTATCCGGCCACTTGCATGGAGGCGTCATCCGGCTTCCCTTCATCGGCGGTTTGCTGTCACCCTCGCGCGAATGGTTTCCGGATCTGGATACGGGGCTCTTCCAATCCGGTGGTACAGACATGGTGGTGAACCGCGGACTCGGCAATTCCGTCATACCGCTCCGAATCGGCAACCCGCCGGATATTTCGCTTGTCACGCTGCACGCGGGAGAGCAGCTGAGTGATTGATCAATACGGGAGAGTAGCGGAGCGGTTGATCAGATCCGTTTTGCATGTCAAACCGGCGCCACAAAAAAGAGTGGGAATACACCTTTTCAGTGTGTTCCCACTCTTTTGTCAGTACAGTCAGAACTGTTTCGGCACCAGATGGCAGGCACAGAAATGATCCTTTTTCACCTCGATCAACGCGGGGCGATCCAGACGGCATTTCTCAATGGCCCTTGGGCAGCGGGGAAAGAACTTGCATCCGCTGGGGGAATTGATGGGGCTCGGAACTTCCCCCTTCAGCACGATGCGCTTGCGGGAACGTTCCACCTCCGGATCCGGAATCGGAATCGCGGAAAGCAGGGAAATCGTATACGGATGCATCGGTTCGTCATACAGTACATTGGATGAGGCGATCTCGGCCAAAGAACCGAGATACATGACGCCAACGCGGTCGGAGATGTACTTGACCATGGAAAGGTCATGCGCGATGAAGAGAAAGGTCAGCTTAAGCTCCTTCTGCAGCTTCATCAGCAGGTTGACGATCTGGGCCTGGATGGAAACGTCAAGAGCGGAGATCGGCTCGTCACAAACGATGATTTCCGGTTCACAGGCAAGGGCACGTGCGATCCCGATGCGCTGGCGCTGTCCGCCTGAGAATTCATGCGGAAAACGTCCCGCATGTTCCTTGCTCAGACCGACCAGCTCAAGAAGCTCATAAATGCGCGGCAGACGGGCATCCCCCTGGTGAAGTCCATGGATGTCCATTCCTTCTGCAATGGAGTCCTGAACGGTACGGCGGGGGTTGAGGGAGGCATAGGGATCCTGGAAAATCATCTGGACCTTGCGCGTGTATGCTTTGGAATCCGCTCCGTGCAGGCCGAAGATGTTCTTTCCATCGACCAGCACTTCGCCGCCGGTGATGTCATACAAACGGACCAGAACCCGTCCGGTTGTGGTTTTGCCGCAGCCGGATTCGCCGACAAGACCGAATGTCTCGCCTTTCTTGATGCTGAAGGAAACGTCATCGATGGCCTTCAGTTGGCGACCGCCGCTGACATGAAAGTATTTTTTCAGATTCTTGATTTCAATGATGTCGGACATGTGTCCATCCTCCATGGTCCTTCTTTGGGCCTCATCCGCCTACAGGCTGGGGCGTTCCGTTTTTGGCGCATCCGGGTGCATCAGCCAGCAGGAACAGGTGTGGCCTTCGCCGGCATCCCATATGTCCGGCATTTGTTCCTTGCATATCTCCATGGCGAAATCGCACCGGTCCGCGAAGGGGCAGCCGACCGGGGGCTTGAACAGATCCGGCGGGGTTCCTTCGATGGAGGCGAGCTTCACCTCTTTATCCTGATCCAGGCGGGGGATGGAGCGAAGCAAACCCCAGGTATAGGGGTGGCGGGAACGGTAGTAGATGTCGTCCAGCGAACCGGCTTCGACGACCTTGCCCGCATACATGACCATGATGCGTTCCGCCATGTTGGCGACAACACCAAGATCATGGGTGATGATCATGATCGCCGCATTCGTCTTTTCACGGATGTTCTTCATCAATTCCAGCACCTGGGCCTGGATGGTGACGTCGAGTGCCGTGGTCGGTTCGTCGGCGATGAGAAGGCCGGGGTTGCAGGCAAGCGCAATGGCGATCATCGCGCGTTGGCGCATGCCGCCGGAAAACTCGTGGGGATATTGGTGCGCGCGTTCGCGTGCATTCGGAATTTCAACCAGTTTCAGCATATCGACCGCCTTTTCGAAGGCTTCCTTCCTGCTGAGTTTCTGGTGCTTCACGATGCCTTCCGCGATCTGCTTTCCGACCGTCATGGTGGGATTGAGGGTGGTCATCGGATCCTGGAAGATCATGCCGACCTCGGTTCCGCGGACCTTTTCCATTTCCTTGTCGGTCAGCTTCACGACATCACGATCATTGAGCATGATGCTGCCTTGCTTGATCTTGCCGGTATAGGGAGGCAGAAGGCCCATGATGCTCTGTGACATCACAGACTTGCCGCACCCGGACTCACCGACGACCGCAAGCACTTCGCCCCGGTCCAGCTTGTAGGAAATGCCGCGTACTGCCTGGACTTCGCCGGCGTATGTAAAGAATGAAACATGCAAATCCTTGACGTCCAACAACATGGCTTCCGTCTCACTTTCTCATTTTGGGATCGAGCGCGTCGCGCAGACCGTCACCAAAGAGGTTCAGGGCCAGCGTGGAGATGCAAAGGAAGAAGGCGGGGAAGAGGAGCAGATACGGGTGCTGCACAAACTGCTGCACGCCTGTCTGGCCGAGGTTGCCCCAGCTGGCTTCCGGGGACTGGACGCCCAGTCCGATGAAGCTGAGGAAAGCTTCCTCGAAGATGAAGGCCGGAATGGCCATGGTCAGGCGGACGATGATGGGGCCGAGCGCATTCGGGATCAGATGCTTGGAGATGATGCGGCTGGCTGAGGCTCCCTGTGTACGGGCGACAAGCACGTAGTCCTGTTCCTTGATCGTGAGCAGCTGGCCGCGTACGATACGGGCGATGCCGGTCCACGAGGTGAGGGACATGGCGAGGATCAACGTCGGCACGCCTGGGTCGAGAACGACCAGAAGCAGGATGAGGATGATCATGTCAGGAATCGTGCTGATGACATCGATGAAACGCATCATGACATCATCGAGCGTGCCGCCGAAGTAGCCGGCGATACCGCCGTAGACCACTCCGAAGGCAGTGGTGATCAGAGAGGCGGTAATGCCGATGAACAGTGATATACGTGTGCCGCGAACAACGCGGGCGAACAGATCGCGGCCGAGTTCATCGGTCCCGAACCAGTATTTGCTGTTCGGATTGAGGAAGGTATCGCTGAGGTGATTGTTGCGATAGTCGGGAAAAAGCATGGGGCCGAAGATGGCGACAATGGCCATGAAAGCGACGAACCACATGCTGAACATGGCGACTTTGTTGAGCTTCAACCGACGCCAGGCATCCTGCCAATAGGACAGGCTGGGTCTGTGGATTTTCTGGGCGGACGCAATGTCCTTCGGGATTTGACTGAATTTTTCCTTCGGAATACTGCTCATGTCACGCTTTCCCCTTTGCAAGCCGGATTCTGGGATCGATGACGCCATAAAGGATGTCCACGATGAAATTCATGCCGATCAGGAATGTCGCATAAAAGGTGGTGAGTCCCATGATCATCGTGTAGTCCTGTGTATTGATGCTGTTGATGAAGAACTTGCCGAGTCCGGGGATGGCAAAAATCAACTCGATGATGAAGGAACCTGTGAGGATGGCAGCGACCATCGGACCCATGATGGTGATGACTGGGAGAATCGCGTTCCGGATGGTATGACGCACAGTCACCTGTGTTTTTGTCAATCCTTTTGCCTTGGCCGTCTTGATATAGTCCTGGTTCAAGACGTCCAGCATGCTGGTTCTCATATAGCGGGCGATTGTGGCGAGTGCCGAAATGCCCAGTGCGAAAGGAGGCATGAGTTTGGCGCCCCAGCTGTCCCATCCGGTTGTCGGGATGAGCATGGCATAGGAGTCATTCAAGAGCCATTTCCAAAACTGATTCAGCTGCAAGCCGATCAGCCATTGGAGCAAGGCGCCTACAATGAATGCGGGGAGCGAGACCCCGATGATGGCGATGATCATGGACACGCTGTCCCACGTTCGGTTGTGATTCAGCGCTGCGACAACACCAAGGAAAATACCCGCAATCATGGCGAAGATGATGGCACGGATGCCAAGGTCCGCCGACACGGGGAAGCTCTGCTTGATGATGTCCACGACCTTGCGGTTCTTGTAGGTCATGGACATGCCCAGATCACCGGAAAGAGTGTTCTTCATGTACAGAACGAACCGTTCCCCGGTGGGCTTGTCCAGTCCGTATTTCTTGTAGAGGTTCTCCTTGATGGCTTTCGGGATGGCCTTCTGTCCGATGAACGGATCGCCGGGCATGGAGTTCATGAGGAAAAAGGTGGCGGTGATGACCACAAGGAGGGTGACCAAGGAGATGGCCAGCCTTCTGGCGATATATTTGGCGAGTTGCAACGTGATTCCCCCTTCAGAATGCATGTGGGATATGGATCTGTCCGTGTCGAATCCCAGAACGTTCGTCCCCGGTCACCGACAGGTATATTTTGAAGCTTTACATGCTGTGATGTCAATGCCCGGAGTCGCAACGCCCGATGCCAGTTCTGAAAGGAATGACAACAGAATCGCGGAGAGCATGCGCAGTTGCGCATGCTCTCCGGTTCCATGCCGACTTGTATCGGGTGAGGGACTGGATTACTTCTTTGTGGTCCAGTAAAAGTCAGGATCGCCGCCGATGGCCCTGCGGACCACGCCGTTGATGCCTTCCTGGGCAGTCCAGGTACGGATGCGGAAGTAGACGGGAGCGATAGGCATATCTTCCATCAGAAGCTTTTCAGCGGCATAGAGCATGTCCATGCGCTTGGCAGCGTCCACTTCAACCTTGGCATCCTTGATGAGCTTGTCATAGTCTGCGCTGGAATAGGAGGTGTGGTTGTTGCCGCCACCGGTAAGGAAGACGTCGAGGAAGGTCATCGGATCGTTGTAGTCAGGGCCCCAGCCGGCGAATGCGATCTGGAAGTCCTTGTCGGTCAGCTTCTGAAGGCGGGCCTTGAAGGGCATCTGCTGCAGTTCGACTTCGATGCCGAGGTTCTTTTTCCACATGTCCTGCAGAGCGGCGCCACGGGTCTTCTGGGTGTCGCCTTCGTCCATGATGATGGAGAACTTGGCATCGGCAAGGGTCATGCCGACTTCGGCAAGGCCTTCTTCAAGCAGTTTCTTGGCTTCGGCGGGAGCATTGTCCTTGAGAAGGTCTCCGACTTCCTTGCGGAAGGTGTCCTTCTTGCCGGGGAGGATCGGAACAACATACGCAAGAGCGGGTTCGCAATGATCCTTCTGGACATCATTGACATAGGCCTTGCGGTCTACGGCATAGGAGAATGCCTGACGGATCTTCTTGTTGCTCATGAGTTTGTCGGTGGTGTTGAATTCGAGGTAGAAGGTGGCGCCGTCCGCATAGTCGGCGAGTTTGTAGCCCTTGTCGGTATATTCCTTGAAATCGGTACCGGGAACGCCGATGAGATCAAGTTCCTTGTTGAAGAACTTCACCTTGGCAGTGGCGTTGTCGGCGATCATGTAAACCTGGATCTTGTCAAGGCTGATGGCGTTCTTGTTCCAGTAGTTCGGGTTCTTTTCGAGAACCATGTGGTCTTCATGGGCCCATTCCTTGATGATGAAGGGACCATTGTAGAGAAGTGCGGTTGCTTCCGCACCGTAGTTGTCCTTGTTGGCTTCATAGAATTTCTGGTTGCAGGGAAGGGCTGTGCCGAAAGCACAGATGGAAAGGAAATAGGGGGTGGGGCGTTCCAGGGTGATGGTGAGGGTTTCGCCGTCAGCCTTCACGCCGACTTCATCAAGACCCACGGTGCC
Source organism: uncultured Clostridia bacterium (assembly GCA_942493335.1). Lineage (GTDB taxonomy): Bacteria > Bacillota > Clostridia > DSM-8532 > DSM-8532 > JAEWSN01. Next base: position 432,788 of record OW818693.1, read on the forward strand.
TTCGTTGGCGCCTTGGGCATTCTTGATGTCGTACAGGATGTAGGCGTACTGGGAAGCGGTCTCGGGATTCAGGGCGCGCTTGATGCCGTATTCGAAATCAGCGGCGGTGACCGGTTCGCCATTGGACCACTTGTTGTTCTTGCGCATGGTGAAGGTGTAGGTCAGGCCATCGGCGGAGACTTCCCATTTGGAAGCGGCTCCTTCGGTGTACTTGCCGTCTTTGTCGTAACGGACAAGACCTTCGATGGTGGCGTTCAGAATGGCAAAGGAGTTGGTGTCCGTCGTGATTTCAGGGTCGAGTTCCGGCGGTTCATTCCCAAGGTTCCAATTGAGGGTGCCACCCTTCGGGCCGCTGGATGCAGTGGCGCCGCAACCTGCAAACGAGGTTGCAAGAACAAGGACGGTCAGGACCAGTGCGAGCGTTCTCTTCAGCATTTCTTTTCCTCCTGTTCATGATTTCGTGCGGAGTATGATTGTCTCCCCCACAAACACACTTATTATAATCGTTATACGCAATTTTGTCCAACCATGCAAGTGTGGATTTCGAGAATTTCATGGGAATCCATATTAAGGATGATCGTTTCATGTCCTCTCAGGAATACCATGGAAAACATGGGAATCCCGTTTTTTCGCGGACAGAGGATCTCCGAAGGGGACCCTCTGTCCGGATATGCCTCACCTTTTCCCATGCTCGAAGGGTTCCCCTGCGGAACGGGGAGCCTGGGAGCTTTTCGAGAAGAGAATGAGTGCCAGGAGGGTGATCACGTACGGGAACACCTTCAGGATGATGCCAGGGACTACTGTGAGGGCGGGGATCGCCTGAGAAACGTTCGAGATGGTTGTGGCGAAGCCGAAGAAAAAGGTAGCGCCGAGGATGCCGAGTGGCTTCCATTGTCCGAAGATGAGCGCTGCCAGCGCCAGGAAACCAAGGCCCGCCACGGACCCGGAGAACTCCCCGGAATAGGTGACCAGGATGATGGCGCCGCCCAGGCCGGCGAACGCACCGGACAACATGACGGCAATGTAGCGGATCCGGAAGATGTTGATGCCTGCTGCGTCGGCTGCATGGGGGTGTTCGCCGCATGCACGGAGGCGCAGTCCGAATGGCGTGTTGTACAGGACATAGGAGGCGATCAACAGAATCAGGAGAACCAGCCAGGTGGAGGCGTAGGTTTGCGAGAAGAACAGTTTGCCGAGAATCGGGATCTGCGACAGGACGGGCACATCGCCCCGTGGCAGGCCGGCAACAATCTGGATATGACCGCTGCCGGTCATGTTTCGTGCAAGGAAAACGGTCACGGCACCTGCGAGCATGTTGATGGCAGTACCGCTGATGACCTGGTTTGCCTGCAGCGTGATGCTGGCGAATGCGTGAAGAAGCGCAAACAGCGCTCCGGCTGCCATGGCGCCGAGGAGTCCCAGCCAGACGGCCCCATCACCATAAATGGGATAGGTCTTCATGATGATGAGGGCGGAAGCGAAGGACCCGATGACCATCAGGCCTTCCAATCCGATGTTGACAACACCGGAGCGTTCGGAATACAGGCCGCCGAGAGCCACGATGAGCAAAGGGATGGTATAGGCAACGGCGTAGGGCATGATTTGCGCAATCGTCGTCCACATGATCATTTCCCCCCTTTTTTGCGGCGGGGCGAGAGGAGCCGCTCTATCAGCACGCTGGTCGCCGCGAAATAGATGATGGTCGCGATGATGGTGTCCGCAATTTCGGGTGGCACCTTTGTCATGGCGTTCATGAAGCCCTTGCCGGAATGGAGCAGGCCGAAGAATATGGCGGCTGCCAGGACGCCCCAGGGAGAGTTTGCGCCCAGCAGGGAGACTGCGATGCCGTCCAACCCCTGGTTGGGCAGAATGCCGATCTGGATGTTGGTCGCATATCCACAGTAAAGGGCGGCTCCGCCGAGTCCGGCCAAAGCGCCTGCGATAAGCATGGCCACGACGATGCCGCGGTTCACGTCAATGCCGGCGTATTCGGCCGCATGCCGGTTGAAGCCGACCGCCTTCAGTTCAAAACCAAGCACGGTCCGATCCAGAATGAAAGCAACCAGGATGACGAACACAACAGCGACAAACAATCCAAGGTTGATGAAGGAACCGTTGAAAAGATCCGAGAGCCATTTGACCTTCAGGGAGGCGGCTTCAGGAATCATCCGGGATTCCGTCTCGAGCGTCGGACCGAGGAACCATTGCTTCACGCCGTAATAAACGCCCCAGTAGGCAATCCAGTTCATCATGATGGTCGAAACGACTTCATGCACATTGAATTTCGCCTTGAGGAGACCGGGAATCAATGCCCAGAGGGCACCGCCGATGATGGCTGCAACAAGGATGACAGGAATCAGAACCGGCTTCGGCAGGGGAAGCAGAATGCCTGCCGCTGTGGCGCAAAAACCTCCGGCCAGCATCTGACCGGCCGCGCCGATGTTGAACATGCCGGTCCGGAATGCGAACGCGACGGACAATCCGCTGAAGATGATGGGCGTGGCGGTTGCCAGCGTGTTCCCGATGCGTTCCTTGTTCATGAGGCCGCCCTTGAACAGGTAGGTGTACCCGCGGATGGGATCCGCACCCACAATGAGCATCAGAACGGCGCCGGCCAGAAGGCCGAGAAGCACGGCGATGAGGGACACCAGCAACGAGCGCAGCGGACCGCTTTCGGAAAATCGCCTGGCGAGGGAGGGCTTATTGGTATTCAGGGATACACCGGCTTCATTCTTATCCTGTTCGGCATTGTTTTGGGCGGTCGTCGGCTTTGCCGGTTCGGATGTGCGCTTTGGGGCTTCCGGATTTCCCGCAGGTTCCTTCTTATCTGTCATGTCCGTTCCCCCTTTCGCACGCCGGCCATCATGAGGCCGACTTCATTTTCATCCGTTTCTGCGGCGACCACTTCGCCCACCCGCTCGCCATGATTCACGATGACGATGCGATCCGAAACGTTGAGGATTTCATCGAGCTCCAGGGAAACGAGGAGAACGCCTTTACCCTGATCACGCTGTTCCACCAGCCGACGGTGGATGTACTCGATGGAACCGACATCCAGTCCTCGTGTGGGCTGGACAGCGATGAGAATGTCGGGGTTCCCCGAGATCTCCCGTCCGACGATGGCTTTCTGCTGATTCCCGCCCGACATCTGTCTGGCGGCGGAAAGCGCTCCCTGACCGGAACGGACGTCGAATTCCCGGATGATGGTGTCCGCATATTTTCTGATTTCCCTGCGATCCAGCAGCCCATGTTTTGCAAATGGGGGCAGGGAGTAGATTTCAAGAACCATGTTGTCCTCGATGGTGTAGTCCATGACCAGTCCGCGCTTCTGGCGATCTTCCGGAATATGGGCCATGCCGCAACGGAAACGGTCTCTGATGGAATCCGTTGCGATATCCTTCCCCTTGATGAAAATGTGGCCGCTTTCCGGCTTGCGAAGCCCTGTAAGCGCTTCAACCAGTTCTGTCTGGCCGTTGCCCTCGACACCCGCCACGCCGACGATCTCGCCGGCCCGCACGTCAATCGAAAAATCCTTCAGGCCGAGCACCTTGCGGTTGTTCCGAACGGACAGATGCTCCACGGAAAGAAGCACATCGCCCGGTACGCGCGGTTCCTTCGGAACGACAAAGGAGACCTCGCGGCCCACCATCATCTCCGCCATGCGTGCCTCGTCGGTGCCTGCCACGTCCACGGTGCCGATATAGCGGCCTCTGCGGATGACGGTGCAGCGATCGGCGACGGCCTTGATTTCCTTGAGCTTGTGGGTGATCAGCAGGATGGACTTGCCTTCTGCCGTCATGTCCTTCATGATGCGCATCAACTCGGTGATCTCCTGCGGCGTCAGGACGGCCGTCGGTTCATCAAAAATCAGAACCTCCGCGTTTCGGTACAGCATCTTCAGAATTTCAACTCGCTGCTGCATGCCGACCGAAATGTCCTCGATCTTCGCGTTCGGATCGACATTCAGTCCGTATTGTTCGGAAAGCTTGCGGATGCGTTCGGCGGCAGAGCGAAGTTCGATGTGGATGCCGAAGCGTTTCGGCTCGAGACCCAGGATGATGTTCTCCGTCACCGTGAAGTTGTGCACGAGCTTGAAATGCTGGTGCACCATGCCGATGCCGAGATCGTTCGCCACGTTCGGGTTCGCGATGCGGACTTCCTTGTCCCTGACCTTGATGATCCCCCGATCCGGCTGATAGAGGCCGAACAGGATGCTCATGAGGGTGGACTTGCCCGCTCCGTTTTCTCCGAGCAGGGCATGGATTTCCCCTTTTCTGAGGGTGAGGGTGATGTTGTCGTTGGCCAGTACGCCGGGGAATTCCTTCCTGATGTTCAGCATCTCCACGACATGTTCCATGAAGACACCTCCTTAACTGGGATGAATGGGAGCCGGGCAGACGGTGCAAGGGAATGAGAAACGAGGGGGGAGGACCATGAAGCGGGATCGAGATACAGGAGGAATGGATGGTGGGGCACATAGGCGCGGGGCAAAATAAAACGGCCCATCCTCTCCTGGCAGCGCATACGGTTGTCGACGCCTGAAGGTGCAGATCGGACCGTGGTTTTCGTCATAAGGGAGATGGGCGGCAGGTTGACCCTGCCGCCCATGACCGGGGGATGCTTACTTGATCAGGTCGCCCTGTTCGGCGGAGACGGTGATTTCACCGCTCTGCAGCTTGGCGAAGATGTCCTTCATCGTGGTCTGGACTTCGGCAGAGAGGTTCGGATTGGTGGCAGGGATGCCGACGCCGTTGTTCTTGGCATTGAAGGTGAGGGTCTGTCCGCCCGGGAATGTGCCTTCCTTGGCAGCCTTGACCATGTCGTAGGCAGCCTGGTCGATGCGCTTCATGGCGGAGGTCAGGATGATGGACTTGTCGTCCTTGTAGACGCCCTGGCTGAACTGGTCGACATCGACACCGACGATCCAGGCTTCCTTGCCCGCTGTGACACGGGTCTTGGCTTCATTGATGGCACCGACGCCGACACCGCCGGCGGCTGCGAATACGGCCTTCACACCCTTGTCGAACATCTGGGCGGCAAGAGCCTGGCCAGCGGCGACTTCGCTGAAGGTACCCTGGTAGATGACGTTTTCAGCCTTGATGACCATCTTGGTGCCAAGCTTTTCGTTGGCGTACTTCACGCCCTGCTGGAAGCCCCAGTTGAACTTCTGGACGGCGGGAATCTCCATGCCGCCGATGAAGCCCAGTTCGCCTTCCTTCAGCTGAAGGGAGGTGGCAACGCCGGCAAGGAAGCCGGATTCATGTTCCGCAAAGAAAATGGCGACCGTGTTCGGGCCGACCTTCTCCACGCGGGTGTCATCGTATACACCATTGTTCGGGGAACCGTCGATGATGACGAACTTGGCATCCGTGTACTTGTCCTGCGCTTCGAAGACGGCTGTCTCGAACTTGAAGCCCGGGCAGACGATCATCCGGAAGCCGGAATCATAAAGATTGCCCATTTCCTTGGTGTAGTCCGCCTGAGTGGTTCCGACGGGCTTGAGGTACAGGGTCTCGAGGCCAAGGTCCGTACCGGCCTTCACAACGCCTTCCCAGGTACCCTGGTTGAAGGATTTGTCGTCGATGGTGCCTGCGTCGGTGACCATGCCGACCTTGAGTGCTTCGGCAGGAGCCGCGGAACTGGCTTCCGGCGTTGCAGTCGCTTCCGGTGTGGCGGAATCACTGGCGGCCGCAGAGGAGGATTCGCTTGCACTGGCGCTGGGAGAGGCGGTTGTACCCGCGGCGCCGCAGCCGGCGAGCATGACGATGGCGAGCAGAAGAGAGAGGACGAGCATTGATTTCCTTTTGAACATGTTTGTAAACCCCCTGTATTCTATCTATTGAGGTTGGATAACCACATAGTTCATTCTATACCATTCTGACAGGACGATTCAACAGCAAGTCACACTGGAGGGAAAGTTTTCGACTTCAGTTCCAGCCCATGCGCCAGGTTTCTTCCGTCAGGACAAGTTGGAGAAATCCGGAAATCGCGATTGAAACGGTACCCGCACAATGATACGATGGGTGCGACCCGGTTGGATGATGAACCGGAATGCACAGGCGGTTCCGGCGGAAGAAGGTTCCGGTACAGAATTTCCGGGCACCAGAATGGAGGATTTCCATGAGTGAGATGAAGAGTTGCATACAATGTGGAGCCGAATTGCCTTCCGATGCCCTATTCTGTCCCGAGTGCGGAACCAGGCAGGCTGCAGCTGAACCGGTCCCCGAAGCGATGACAACTGGTCCGGTGAGTTCAACCTCCTATGATCCGTTTGCTTCCGCACCGCTGTCAGCCACGCCAGCCCCTACGCCGTTCCAGCAACAGACTCCGTCTTCCGCTCAACCCTCCGCAGCACCTGCTCAACCCTCCATGCCGCCCGCTCAGCCAACCCAACCACCTAACCAGGTTTCTCCGGCGGCATCCTTCCAATACGCGACACCCCCCCAGCAAAACCAACAGGCACCTGCCTTTGTGCAGCAGATGGCAGGCCCGTCCACTGCGAACCAAACTTTTCCTCAGTCTGTCGCTCAACCTCCCGTGCAGCCTGCCGGTGTGAATGTTGCGGGAAAACCAGTCAAGGATCCTGCAAGAGTGGGGAAGAAGCTGCCGGTTTATGCCATTGTCGTGATTGCCCTGCTGGCCCTTGGTCTGATTTACTGGTTTTTCAGATTCAATGATTCGAATCTTCCGCCGTATGATTTCGGCGAAGCCCGCTCCACCGCCGTGGTCTTTTCCTTCCTGCTCATGTCCGTGGTTTCCATCTGCTCCGCCATTGTGCTGCGGGTGCAGACCCGTGGCAGCAAGTTTGCCATTGTCGGCAATATCCTGCTCGCGCTGACTGTGCTGGTGATGCTGTATGGAATCACCATGACGGAGTTTTCGGACAAGAATGTACTGTACAAGCTCTTCCTGAATTTCACGAAGTAGAATGGCACCGATCGGACCCGCAGGGAGACCTGCGGGTCTTTTTCTCCCTCCGGAAGGAGGGAATCGGGGCGCTTTGTTCCGTCAAAGCATTGGGCTGCAATGAATGCGCATGAATGGCGGCTTTACGGGGAGACAAGACACGAAGAAATTCTGAAAAACATGCTTGCATTTCCCCAGGGATGTGTGTATAATTCATTTTGCGGTTGCGACGAGCGAAAGTGGTGGAACTGGCAGACTCGCTAGATTCAGGTTCTAGTGTACGCAAGTACGTGCGGGTTCAAATCCCGCCTTTCGCACCAAAAAGGGTTTCGGAGATTTCTCCGGAACCCTTCCGTATTTTCTTTCCATCTTTTCACTTCACCATCCAACCCTTTCTTTTCACTTCACCATCCGACCCTTCATTATTTCATCTGTCATTTCTCCCTTTTTCGCTCCCTGGTCTTCTATAAATTGTCCTTTCGCCTTTCTGTCCGCCCAATGTGACGGATATCACATTTCCGACCTGTTTGTGCAGGATTATGACAATGATTCACCGTTTTTACATAAAGCGAAAACCACCCAGACTTTTGCGCGGTTTTCATTGTACAAAACACATAAATGGCGGCATCGGCATTTGGGACAATGACCATACTCATTCGGGTTCTAGGTGGTGTATGATTCAATATGCAATCATGCAAGCAATCAGGAAGTTCGTTCCATGCCGATCCATTTGACAGGTGAACCGGTTACTGAATCCAGCCTGCCGTTTTGTCCGAACCTCATCCGTAAGGATGGCACAATGCACATCCCGACGGTTTGGAACAGGCTCGAATCGAAAACCATACTGAAAGGATGAATGGGATGAGTGAATCAAATGCCCTCATGAAGCGTATTGTAGACAATATCGGACAGGTTCTGGTCGGGAAGGAATCCGCTTCCCGCCTCATGGTCCTCGCATTGGCCGCCTCCGGCCATGTCCTCATCGAGGATGTCCCCGGCATCGGAAAGACTACCATGGCCTTCGCCATGGCCAAATCCTTGAACCTGTCCTTCAGCCGCATCCAGTTCACGCCGGACATTCTTCCCTCCGACATCACGGGTTTCTCCGTCTTCAATCCGAAAACAGGCGAATTCGATTTCCGGAGAGGCAACATCATGAGCAACATCGTCCTCGCGGACGAAATCAACCGGACTTCGCCGAAAACCCAGGCTTCCATGCTCGAAGTCATGGAGGAACGACAGGTGACGGTTGACGGGAAAACCTACAAGGTGCCGGAACCCTTCATGGTCATCGCCACCCAGAACCCCGTCGAGTACATGGGTACCTATCCGCTTCCGGAAGCCCAGTTGGATCGGTTTCTCATGAAGATCTCCATGGGATATCCGGAGCGCAGCGACGAAGTCGGCATCCTTTACAGGTTCCAGGAGCAGAACCCGCTCACCACACTGGAACCCGTCGCGAACGCCGAGGAGCTGACCTCGCTGAAGAATCACATCCGCACCATCCGGGTGGATCAGAGCCTGGCAGGTTACATCATCGACATCACAGGTGCCACCCGCAATCATGAGCATGTCCTGCTCGGATGCAGTCCGCGCGCCTCCATCAGCCTCTTCCGCGCCGCCCAGGCCGCCGCCTGCTACGAAGGCCGCGATTATGTCGTGCCGGAAGACGTCCGGGATCTGGCTGTGGCTGTCCTGTCCCATCGTGTCATCCTCCGTCAGGAAGCCCGCATCAAGCGGATTACTGCTGAACAGGTCATCGCCGACATTGTTTCCAGAAAGAAGATTCCCGTCTTGAAGTGACGGGACCGGAGAGGTGGATCCGATGGATTGGTTCGAACCCGATGCCGCCACGCCGGAACGTGAGAAAAAGCTGTTGCGTCGCAACTGGATCCGCTGGGCCCTGCTCGTCGGCGCCGGTTTTTTCTATACCTGGTTCTACGGGGGATTCTTGTCGTTCACGATGCTGTCCGTCATCATCGCCCTGCCTTTTGTCTCACTGGCTGCGAGCATTGCGAACCTTTTCTTCTTCAGGATCAGCGAGAATTTGAGCGAGCGCATCTTCGTGAAAGGGGACGCCGCAAGATACCGGCTTCTGCTTGGCAACGAAGGGTTTCTGCCCATTCCTTACCTCACCGTCACCATGTACCTCGAAGGACGAATTCTCTGCAATGACATGAAAAGCATGCAGATATCAATGATGCCGTTCGCCAAACGGGAGTATGTTTATGAGATGCCACTGCATTATCGGGGTCGCTACAGTGTCGGCGTGCGTAGCATCCTGTTCCGTGATTTCCTCGGCATGTTTGTCATCCGGCACAGACCGCTGGAACGAAAAAGCATTCTGGTGAAGCCACGCATCCGTTTCATCACGCACAAGCAGATTCCCGCAGCCATGGTATCCGAGGGCAATGTGCTCGCCGGTCTGTTCGAATCGGGCAATGACGAAATGATCGACATCCGCAAATATGTGCCGGGAGACAGTCTGCGCAAGATGCACTGGAAGTTGACGGCGAAGACCGGAAATCCCATGGTGCGCGACATGCGGAACGAGCTGGACAATGACATCCTTCTGCTGCTGGATGTGGGAAAAGCGCCCGAACAGACGGAAGCCACCCTGCTTGAGGAGGATTGCCTGATCGAGGAAACCGTTTCCCAGGCCCAATACCTTCTGTCACGCGGCATGCCCGCCCGCCTATGTTTCTGGCGTGAGGAACCCGTCGTGCTGCGTGCCATCGCACCCGGCGACTTTTTGAAGGTCTATGATCTGCTTTCAGAAGTGAAATTCAATCAGGAAAGCCAGTTTGAGGACGTGGTGGACAATTTTCTCGATGCGGGGGTTCACCGCAGCCTGGTCTATCTGTTCACCGTGCGCCTGACGAATGCCATCATCGAAAAAGCCATCGCGATGCGGTACAGGGGATATGACATGGAACTGTTCTACCTCAATGAACCGGAAGCTGCTCCCGGCGTTGCACATGCCACGGCTGCCAGCATCCAGGAACAGATGTCCCGGAACGGCATCCGCCTGCGCAAGCTGACACCCGAGCAGCCTGCGCCTTCAAAACCGTTGCAGGAAACACATGCAGGCGGCATGGCGGAGGCATTGGCATGAGTTTGCGAAACGGGGAAACGCTGCGTTTGGGAAAAAAATGGCCGGATTTCGTCATTGACACGGGCGTCAGTCTTCTTTACATCCTGCTATGCATGCTTCCGCTGACCAACATTCTGCTCTCGCCGGTTCCTTTTCTCAATTATGCCCTGCCAGCCCTGGCCATGTATGGGGCGTTGCGGCTGCTGACCGGTTCAAAACCGGGCCGTATCGCCGGCATCTGCCTTGCCGTACCTGTCATTCTGGTTTTTCTGTTCCTTCTGCTGGACAAGGGGACGGCACACAAGGCCTTTGTCGGTTGGATGTCCGAACTCGGCCGGGCCTTCGAAAAACTGTATTTCTTCGAGCCACTGGCCGATACCCGATATGAAGTGTTCCAGCAGCCCATCGTACTGATGCTGACCCTGCTCACGGTCGTCGCGGTCTGGGCGTTCCATGAAAGACAATTTCTCTTTCTTCCCCTGACGGGATACACCATGGCCTGTTTTCTTCTTTCCTATGAAATGGCGGGAAAGGAAAGTCCGATACCCTTTCTGCTTTTCTGCCTCCTTTCCATCCTGTCCTATGCGGGAAGCGTTCACGACCGTCGCAGGAAATCCGGTGTCGACCATGGGGATGCCAGTCTTGGGAAAACCATGATGATGGCGGTTCCCATCGCCATTCTCACCTTGCTGGTCACCCTGATGATGCCGAAGCAGGATCAGCCCCTGCGCTGGAAGTGGCTGGATGAAAAGTTCAATCAGGTCTATACACGCATCGAGCAGAAATTCACGCACACCGACACCGAGTTCTTCAGTCTCACCGCAACCGGTTTCAGCGGCCGGGAACACCTGCTGGGTGGGCGTGTCCGGCCATCCAACACCTTCGTCATGGAAGTGAAGGCGGATCGCCGTGCCTATCTGCGCGGCGCAGCCTACCAGACGTATACCGGAACTTCATGGATGACGGCGGACCCGTCCTTTGACTACCAGCTCGAAAGTCAGCCGGAGTCTTCTCAGGATCTGGATGAAACCGGCACCCTCTTCACCATGGTGCCGCCTGATTTCCTGTTCAGGACCGATGATGGGGATGCAGAGCCCGCGTCGGCGGATTCCGGGAATGCTGCCGCCGCGACAGCAAGGTATCCGCTGGACAACCAGCGTCCGCTTTATCAGGACAAGGATCAGGCGGATCTTCTCATCAAATTCTCCGAAGGCAAGCTGACCGACCTTCTCTTTCCGTCCCTGTCCATGACAGTCACCTACAAGAACATGACGACACGTACCGTCATGGCTCCGTTGAAGACCATCCTTCCGGTGAAGCAAAACAGTGACGTTCTTCCGGTGGTTGAGAACACGCGGGCTGTCATGCTGGCGCCGTCCTTCCTTTCCAACGGTTCCCAATACACGCTGAACTATCGCCAACCGATGTATGGGGACGAAATCCTCCAGAAACTGCTTCCGTTATCCCATGCAGGGCTTTATGACGATGCACTGCGCTCCTATCTGCAGACCTGGGGCTATCTGACGGAAACCACGTTGGATGGTGCGGTCGATCAAAATGCGGTATTGGTCACAAACCGAATTGTGGCGCCAAACATCGTGGATGAGAATGGCAAACAGATCCCGAATCGGGATTTGGACCTTTTGACGAGTTTCGTGCGCTCCAATCCGGATCCGACCCTGACGCCGAGTTATCAGAAACTCCAGGCCGTCAGCCAGAGGGCCGGCGACATCCGCCGGAAATACACGACATTGCCTGAAAGCATCACGGGCAGGACCCGCGCGTTCGCCGATACGATCGTGGCCGGCCAGACATCCGACTACGGAAAAGTCATCGCAATCCGGAATGCTTTGCGGGAGCTGTTCCCGTATACCCTCGTAACGCCAAGGCTTCCCGAGAACATGGATTTTGTCGACTGGTTCCTGTTCGAGCAGAAAAGCGGTTACTGCACCTCCTTCGCGACGACCATGACGGTCCTGTGCCGTGCGGTCGGCATTCCGTCGCGTTATGTGGAAGGATATGTCCTTCCGGACAAGGATAAAAAGGAAACCACCTTCAAAGTGACAAACAAGTACGCGCATGCCTGGACGGAAGTATATCTGGAAGGTTTCGGATGGCTCTCCTTCGAACCGACACCCGGGTATGCGGATGCCACCGACTTCCTTGCCCAGTCTTCCGTGGACATGTCCGGTCTCGTCGGCTCTGCCGGCATGTCGGACATGGAGGAACTGATGCGCCGGTATGCAGAAAACCGGGACGGTGGGGAGTCAGATCCGGGTGCGTTCGTCCCTTTCAACGAGCACGAACCCATTCCACCGCTTACACTTGCCCTTTTCATCCTCGGTGGAATGCTCGCGCTTCTGATTCTTCTGAACAGCGGCTCGATGATTCTTCAGTCCGTCCGCCTCGGCAGAACACCAGGCCGGCGGCAGATCGTCCTGCGTTATCTGCGGATGTTGAAATGGCTGGAACTTGCAGGGATGAAACTGGAGACGGGGGAGAGCCTGCCCGAATTCTCCGCCCGGGTGGACAACGAGTACTATTTCCCGGAAACCTCGTTCCATGCGCTTTCCGAACTGTTCGGACGCGTACGGTATGGCGCGAAGGAGCCTTCGCACGCGGAAGTTCGCCTGATGAAAGCCATGTCGCGGGAACTCCATGGACAAGTCGTCCGGGAAATCGGTGTCCGGCGTTTTATGCCGCTGCGTCATCTGATTCTGGGGATCTGAGGCTTCATAGGCATCCTGCTTCCGCCATGTCTTCCTGTTCGATGCTGCGTGTTTCCGTTCCGATCTTGTCCGTCAGCGCGCCCAATTTGACACATTGCCCCCAATTCCGGTAAAATGAAACGTCGGGGCGACGGAAGGACACAACTACGGAGATTGACAGCCGTCCACGGGTAGCCAGCAGACAGAAGGGTGATAACTGTGAATACCATTAGGGAGAACATCCGAAATGTAGCCATCATCGCACACGTCGACCACGGCAAGACGACTCTTGTTGACATGCTCCTCCGCCAGAGCGGTGTATTCCGTTCCAATGAGAAGCTCACTGAACGTGTCATGGACTCCAACGACCTTGAACGGGAGAAAGGCATCACCATTCTCTCGAAAAATACAGCCGTCCAGTACGGCGAAACCCGCATCAACATTGTTGATACACCCGGCCATGCCGATTTCGGCGGCGAAGTGGAGCGCGTCCTGAAGATGGTGGACGGCGTGCTTCTGCTTGTCGATGCGTTCGAAGGCGCCATGCCGCAGACGCGTTTCGTTCTTCGCAAGGCGTTGGCCCTGCACCTGAAGCCCATCGTGGTCATCAACAAGATCGACCGCAAGGACGCACGCCCGGATGAAGTCATCAACGAGATCTTCGACCTGTTCGTGGAACTGGGCGCCGATGATGATGCGCTTGATTTCCCTGTCGTTTATGCCTCCTCCCGGGAAGGGTACGCAATGAACAACCTCGACGAGCCGAGGGACAACCTCCTTCCGCTGTTCGAGTGCATCATGAAGAACGTTCCGCCACCGGAAGGCAAGCCTGCCGCTCCTTTGCAGTTCCTTGTCTCTTCCCTTGAATACGACAACTTCATCGGCCGCATCGCGGTCGGACGTGTCGAACGCGGCACCATCCGCCGGGATCAGCAGGCCGTCGTCATGAAGCGCGACGGAACCCAGCAGAACGTCAAGATCAACGTCCTGCAGTCGTTTTCCGGACTGAAGCACGTTGACGTCCAGGAAGCTTCCATCGGGGAAATCATCTGTGTTTCCGGTATCGGGGACATCACCATCGGCGAGACCATCTGCGACAGGGAATGTCCGGAAGCCATCCCGTTTGTCGATATCGATGAGCCGACCATTTCCATGCAGTTCATGGTCAACAACAGCCCGTTTGCCGGACGCGAGGGTCAGTTCGTGACTTCCCGCCACCTGCGCGACAGGTTGTTCCGTGAAGTCGAAACCAATGTCTCCATGCGTGTCGAGGAAACCGATTCGGCGGACTGCTTCAAGGTTTCCGGACGCGGCGAGTTGCACCTGTCTGTCCTGATCGAGACCATGCGCCGCCAGGGGTATGAATTCCAGGTCTCCAAGCCGGAAGTCATCACCATTCAGCAGAACGGTGAAACCTATGAGCCGATGGAACACCTGGTTGTGGACGTACCGGAAGAATATGTCGGTGCCATCATGGAGAAACTCGGAACGCGCAAAGCGGAAATGACCAACATGCATAACGCCAATCTCGGCTACACGCGTCTGGACTTCATCATCCCGGCCCGCGGACTGATCGGCTACCGCACCGAGTTCATGACCGATACCCGCGGAAACGGCACAATGAACCACATTTTCCATGGTCATGAAGCATGGAAGGGTGAAATCAAGAACCGCCTCCGCGGCTCCATCTGCGCATGGGAAGCCGGCGATTCCGTCGCCTACGGCCTTTTCAACGCGCAGGATCGCGGTTCCCTCTTCATCGGCGCCGGTGTCTCCGTTTACGAGGGCATGGTGGTCGGCGAGAGTTCCCGCGGAGAAGACATCACCATCAACGTCTGCAAACGCAAGCAAATGACCAACATGCGCGCATCCGGTTCGGACGAGGCGCTTCGCCTGGTTCCTCCGATCAACATGAGCCTCGAGCAGTGCATGGAATTCATTGCAGACGATGAACTTGTCGAAATCACGCCGAAATCCATTCGTATCCGCAAGAAGCTGCTGGATTCGGAAATGCGTGCGAAGTTGAAGAGCCGCGAAAAGAAAATCTAAGGGCACGGGAGCCGGAAACGGTTCACGACGGATACGGACACACGGGGGACGCAGGCTGCGCTCCGCATAAGGAAAGCGTTTGACCGAAGTCCCCCTGAACCCGCAAACGAGGTGGAAACGTGACGGGAAACAGAAACCAGGGTGTGCCGCGCAAGGCGGCCGCCCCGCAGGAACAGAAGCCAAAACGGAAAAACAGGTTCATCCTCCTGAAAGTGTTGTTGTTCATCCTTCTTTGTCTGGTCATCGGCATGTCATTCGCGCAACGTGGCTACAAGTATATCCTCGATGGGACGGCACAGGCTTCCGCGATTCCCCAGGACAGCGGAGGCATTGAGTTCACGGTGCCTTATGGCTCCAGCACGGCGGAAATCGCGTCGCTGCTGAAGGAACAGGGTTACACGGTGAATGTGCAGAAGTACGCCATCCTGTCCAAACTGATCGGGTTCGACGGTTTGTACAAAGCGGGAAGATTCATGCTCACCAAGGACATGAACGAATACGCGCTCATGCTCAGGCTGACCGATGCCCCCCTGAAGAATCCGTCCGTCGACATCCGGATTCCGGAAGGCACGACGGTCGTCGAGCTGGCCGATATCCTGGCCGCCCAGAAGCTGATCACGAAGGAGAAGTTCCTCGCCCTCTGTGAGATGCACCTGACACAGTTCCCCTTCCAGAAGGAACTCGTCGTGAAGGAATCCCGCAAATACCCCCTGGAAGGTTACCTGTATCCGGACACCTACAAGCTGGATGCGGGATGGGATGAGGAAAAGCTTGTGCTTCGCATGCTGGACGAATTCAACCGCGTCTACACGGATGATGACCGGAAACGCGCGACGGAACTCGGCATGACGACGGACGAAGTCATCACCATGGCTTCCCTCATCGAAATGGAAGCCCTGCATCCCACCGATCTGAAGAAGATCTCCTCGGTCTTCCACAACCGCCTGAAGAGCAAGGATCTGACACTGCTCCAGTCCGACACCACCATCCAGTACGCACGCGTCATGGCGGGGGAATCCCGTACAACAAGCGTATTGTACAAGGATCTGGAGATTGTGAGTCCCTACAATACCTACACAAATCCAGGGTTGCCGCCGGGCCCGATCTGTTCGCCCCGCAAGGATGCGATTCAGGCTGCCCTGTACCCGGAAGAGACAAAAGATCTGTATTTCTTCGCCACACCCGACGGAACGAACATCTACAATGAAACTTATAACGGGCATCTGAACGACCAACAGAAATACGGGGTCAGCGGTCAGTAAGATCGGCCCTGCCGGAGACAACATGCAGGATACCGGAATCCCGACACCTTTGGAAAGCTTTCTGCGCAGGACCTTGCGTCCGGCAGAAGGCTTTCCTGCCGTGATGGAGGCTTCCGCCCGCGAGCGTCACATTCCGGTCTGTCAGCCTGAAACGGCTGCATTGCTGCGTTTTCTTGTCTCCTCGAACAAACCGGCGCGCATCCTTGAAGTCGGAACAGCCATCGGTTTCTCCACGGTGCTGATGGCTGCCTGCCAGATGCCGGATGGAAGAATCGACACCATTGAAATGGATGAGTCCCGTGCCGACGAAGCGGAGTCAAATTTCAAGCAGATGGGACTTTCCGGACGCATTCATTTGCTGCGCGGTGACGCAGGGGAGATTCTTCCTTGTCTTTCCACACCTTATGATTTCATCTTCATTGATGCGGCCAAGGGCCAGTATCCTGATTATCTGGATTCCTGCATGAAACTGGTTCGGCCGGGAGGCGTTCTGGTGGCGGACAATGTCCTGTTCATGGGAATGACCGCCATGGAAGGTTTTGTACCGCACAAGCACAGAACCATTGCGGTCCGGCTCCGGCAATGCCTTGAAGACCTGTGCCGGAATCCGGATTTCGAGACGGCAATCCTGCCTGTCGGCGATGGTGTGGCCGTTGCGTACCGGCGTTGAAGCAGTCAGGGACAGAAGGAGTAAGAATGAGCAATCCGATTTCAAACAAACCTGCAGAAAAGCCGGAACTTCTTGCGCCTGCAGGTAATCTTGAAAAACTGAAAACCGCCCTTCGTTTTGGCGCGGACGCCGTCTATCTGGCCGGGAACCGGTTCGGGCTCCGGGCCGGCGCGGACAACTTCACACGGGAGGAAATGGCGGACGGAATTGCATATGCCCATGCCCGCGGACGGAAGGTTTATCTGGCCATCAACATTATTGCCCATAACGAGGATCTCACGGGCCTTCCCGCGTATCTGGCGGAAGCGCTGGCTTGTCGGCCCGACGCCGTCATTGTGGCGGATCCAGGAGTCATGTCCCTGGTGAAGGAGGCCGACCCGGAAATGCCCATCCATCTCAGTACACAGGCGAATGCAACCAACACCGCTTCCGCGCGTTTCTGGCATCAGGCTGGTGTGAAACGCATCGTTCTGGCCCGTGAACTGTCCCTCTCCGAAATCGCGGGCATTCGGAAGGACACACCGGAAAGTCTTGAACTTGAAGTGTTTGTCCACGGGGCAATGTGCATGTCCTACTCGGGACGATGCATGCTGAGCCATTATCTGACCGGACGCGATGCGAACCGGGGCGATTGTGCGCAGCCCTGTCGCTGGAAATACGGAGTGGTGGAGGAGAAACGGCCCGGCGAGGTCTTCCCGGTGGTCGAGGACGAGCGGGGGACCTACCTGTTCAACTCCAGGGATCTTCGTCTTCTGCGCCGGATTCCCGAACTGATGGCAGCCGGTGTCGGGAGTTTCAAAATTGAAGGACGCATGAAGAGCGCTTTTTATGCGGCCACGGTGGTCAAGGCTTATCGGGAGGCCATTGATGCTGCCTGGACCGGGGAGTGGCGGATATCGGACGTCGAGCGGTGGGAACGGGAAGTCTCCTCCGTCAGCAACCGCGGCTTTACGGAAGGCTTTATGGACGGTGTAACCGGCCCGGAAGCTCAGAAGTCGGAAACAGGGGGCTATGTGCGGGGCGCCGACTTTGTCGCCATCGTGCCCGACACGGCACCGGAATCCGGACAATTTGAAGGTGGATGGCGGACCCTTCTGGAACAACGGAACCGCTTTTTTGCGACGGACAGGCTGGAATGCCTGCCTCCCGAAGGTCCGGTCATTCCATTGACGATTCTGGCGCTATACGATGGCGATATGAATCCGATCGAAGTCGCACCGCATCCGCAAATGCCGCTATATGCGGATTTTTCGGTAAAGCTTCCTGCAGGTGGTTTGCTTCGGAGACCATTGTCGGAATTGGAATGAGCTTGTACAGGACAAACCATGGCATCCAACTCATCGCCGTCCTCAAAACGACGACAGATGCAATCTGATTTGGTCACAGAAAAACACGCCGGACGCCGCTATTCGCCATCTCGAGCAGTTCCGCAGGAAATGCGGGACGCCAGCGTGGCTCAGAGCGGCTCAATTCCCCATCCCGAGTGGTTCCGAAGGAAACACGGGGCCGTAGGCAGGGGAATTGCCGGCGTTTTTCCATGCCCAAATCCGCATCTGTCTGTTTTTGCGGAGTGCTCCTCTGTTGGAAGCCATGGTTTGTCCGGGATAGCTACTCGTACATCTATAAATGATATGGTATGGATTTCTACTATTCCATAATACAACGGCTGTAATCATCCCGAGCGAATCATGCAGGCATTTATTCGATTCGCTCAAATAATAATTGCCAAACAGGTCATTGAGTCATTGTAATTTCCGTAAATGTCATAAGCAGAACAGCCAATGACATAATAATGAAGACTTCTCTTATCCGAATCTGATTTCTATCTATACCTGATTTCTTAATGATTTTGATTTCTTCATGTACCAGCTGGCTCTTGAAACAATCCTGTCGCTTTCATGAGAACTGGAAGAACCTCATACGATAACTCTGTCCGTATGTCATTCAGTTTTTTGACAAAGGTCAGCCTATGGTCAATTGTCGTTCCATTACAGACATTGTCGCATGGTTTTCCGTAACCTATATCGAAACACAAGTTTCAAAGCCACCGATAGGCGGTACCGCTTCATCGGAATCGTACATCAGGCGTTTCCGGAGCGATTTTGAGTGGTACGCATGAAATAGGTGTTGACCCGGTTGCATTTTCATGCAAACAACGATATTCTGAACGTAAATCAACATCCAGAACAAGGGAGGTAGGTTACCATGGCATTCTTTGATGATGTGAAGAAACTCGGTAAAAACGTAGCGGAAAAGGGCAAGGACGCCATCGAGATCACGAAGCTGAATTCCCAGATCAGCTCCGAGAAGGACAAGATGAAGGATCTGTACTCCAAGATCGGCGAACAGGTTTTCATCAACTTCAAGAACGGAAATGACCAGGGATTTGGCGAATGGTGCGTCCAGATTCAGGAATTGGAAGCCAAAGTGGAAGAGCTGAAGAACAAGGTCATGGAAATCAAGGATTCGTCCAAGTGCCCTGCCTGCGGCGCTGAAGTTTCCAAGGAGACCGCTTTCTGCCCGAAGTGCGGCGCCAAGGTCAACTGATTGACCCTTATATGAATCAACGTGAAAGGCGTCTTGGGGAATTCCCTGCGGACGCCTTTTTTCTGTTCCGGCTGCTATGTCGGAACGGTGACTTCTCGCTGAAGCAATACCATCCATCCTGACCGAATGCAAAATGGATGCAGGAGATGAAAATGGACAAACGGGAAATGCGGGCCGCAATACGGGAGCGTGCTCAAAGCGCCTCGTTCGCATCCAATCAGTCGGAATCTGACAAAATCCTCACCCATCTGCGAACGGTTCTTTTTCCTGATGACTATCGGATGCTTGCCGCGTTTTATCCCAGAAAGGATGAACCGGACATTCTTCCCTTCCTGCAGGAATGGCTCCTGTCCGGCCGACATCTTTGCCTTCCTGTGGCGAATGTACGTCCGGATGGAACCCCAGATCTCTTTTTCCGGGAGGTGGCAGACCTTGGGACAGCACTCCATCGGGCTCCCCTGGATTTGCTCGAACCGGGATCTTCGGCTCCGATTGTCCTGCCGTCGGAGATCGATGCGGTTCTTGTTCCCGGTATGGCGTTTGATTCCGCAGGCGGCCGATTGGGACGGGGTAAGGGATTTTATGACCGTTTCCTGTCGGGCCGGCAAATTCCCGTTAGAAGCTGGATTGCAGGATTCACGGAGGGTTCCGCATTGCGTGGTCCCACGCTGGAGTCCGTGTTCCACGGTCTCACACTGGCGCCAGTTCTTTCCTGGCAACTGGTAAAGCAGGTTCCGATAAATGGGGAGGATGCCGATATGGACCTGCTTGTCATGGCAGAGGGAGTCCTTCATCCCGCGATACGGGAACATATGTTTGGTTCTGGTATGATCCCAGGGATTCTGGTATGATGGATGCATGATCAATACGGAGTCCACGGTGCCGTTCACGCACCTTCATGTCCATACCGAATACAGTCTGCTTGACGGAGCCGCACGCATACCGGCCCTGATTTCCCGCGCGAAGGAACTGGGCATGCGGCACCTCGCCATCACGGACCATGGCGTCCTGTATGGCGTGGTCGATTTCTACAAGGCCTGCAAGGACGCGGGAATCATCCCCATCATCGGCTGCGAGGCTTACACGGCAGCCCGTTCCCGATTGGACCGGGATCCGCGGACTGATGCGGATCAAGGCCATCTTGTCCTGCTTGCGGAAACAAACGAAGGCTACAGGAACCTCATGAAGCTGATCTCCCAGGGGTTTACGGATGGCTTCTACTACAAGCCCCGCATCGATCTCGAATTGCTGGAGAAGTATCACGAGGGCATCATCGCGCTCAGTGCCTGCCTTGCGGGGGATGTGCCGAATGCAATTCTCCGGGGAGATCTGGAGGGCGCGAGGAAAATGGCCCTCCGGTTGGACGGCATCATGGGTCGCGGCAACTTTTATCTGGAACTCCAGCACAATGGGCTGGAGGAACAGCGCGAAGTCAACCGGGAGCTTGTAAGGATTTCCCGTGAAACCGGCATCCCGCTTGTCGCGACAAATGACGTGCATTACATCCATCGGGCCGATTCCCGTGCGCAGGAGATCCTGATCTGCATTCAGACAGGCAAAACGGTCGAAGACGAAGACCGGCTCATCATCAACACTGATGAGCTTTACCTGAAGACGCCCGCCGAAATGGCCCACCATTTCGAGGATCTTCCGGAAGCCCTGGAAAACACGCAGAAAATCGCCGACCGCTGCCATGTCTCCTTCACGTTCGGGAAACTGCACCTGCCGGCTTTTCCCATTTCGGGCGGACAAACACCTTCCGATCTTCTGGAGCAGCTGACCTGGGAAGGCTATCGCACGAGGTACGGCGCAGATGACAGTCATGTGGAACGGACAAAATTCGAGCTGTCCGTCATTCGTCAGATGGGGTATGTCGACTATTTCCTCATTGTGTGGGATTTCATCCACTATGCCCGGCAGCAGGGGATCATGGTAGGTCCTGGAAGAGGTTCCGCAGCAGGCAGCATTGTCGCATATTGCCTTGCCATCACGAACGTCGATCCCATCCGGTACAGTCTCATCTTCGAACGGTTTCTGAATCCGGAACGCATCAGCATGCCGGATATCGACATCGATTTCTGTTATGAACGGCGCCAGGAGGTCATCGATTACGTCGTTGCCAAGTACGGAGCTGACCGGGTGGCGCAGATCATTACGTTCGGCACCATGGCGGCGCGCGCTGCGGTGCGCGACGTAGGGCGCGCGCTGGCCATCCCGTACGGGGATGTCGACCGGGTGGCGAAGATGATCCCGATGATGCCGGGAAAGCACCTCTCCATCGAGGATGCCATCGGCATGAGCAAGGATCTCGCGAAGGTTTATACGGAGGATCCGCGCATCAGGGAACTGCTGGACACGGCCAAGACCCTCGAAGGAATGCCGCGCCATGCTTCCACCCATGCCGCCGGTGTCGTCATCGCAGGGGAGCCCATCACCAACTTTGTCCCGCTGTACCGCAACAACGATCTCATCTCCACCCAGTTCCCGATGAACACGATCGAGGAGCTCGGCCTGCTGAAGATGGACTTTCTGGCCCTGCGCACCCTGACGGTCATCCGGGATGCGGTGATGCTCGTGGAGCAGGATTCCGGCATCCGCATCGATATCGATCATCTCCCGTTCGACGATCAGAACGTGTATGCCCTGATCAGCCGGGGAGAGACCGCAGGCGTGTTCCAGCTGGAAAGCCAGGGCATGACCCAGTTCATGAAGGATCTGCAGCCCACTTCGCTGGAAGACATCATCGCCGGTATTTCCCTGTACCGGCCGGGGCCAATGGATCAGATTCCGCGGTACATCCGCTCGAAAAACAACCCGGAACTCGTCAGCTATGCGCATCCGCTGCTGGAACCCATCCTGAATGTGTCCTACGGCTGCATGATCTACCAGGAGCAGGTCATGCAGATCGTCCGTGACATCGCCGGCTACTCGCTCGGTCGGTCCGATCTGGTGCGTCGCGCCATGTCCAAGAAGAAGAAGGACGTGATGGACGCGGAAAGGCGGAACTTCATCTACGGTCAGACGGACGAGGCCGGCAACGTCACCATTCCGGGTGCACTGCGCAATGGCATGGACGAGAAGACGGCGGACCATCTCTTCGATGAAATGATGGATTTCGCCTCCTATGCGTTCAACAAGTCTCATGCTGCCGCCTACGCGGTTGTGGGTTATCAGACCGCCTGGCTGCGCACCTATCATCCCGTCGCCTTCATGGCGGCGCTGCTGAACAGCTTTCTCGGGAGCCTTGGCAAGGTTTCCGAGTATGTCATGGAATGTCGGAAGATGGGCATCCAGGTGCTTCCGCCTGATGTCAACGAAAGCAAATCCGGCTTTTCGACGGCTGGGAAACGCATCCGTTTCGGTCTCTCCGCCGTGAAAAACGTGGGAATCAATGTGGTGCAGGCGCTGGTGGCGGAACGGGAGAAGAACGGTCCATACCGGGATTTTGTCGATTTCTGCGAACGGCTTGCCGGCCGGGACCTGAACAAGAAGACCGTTGAAAGTCTCATCAAATGCGGAGCGTTCGATTCTTTCGGCATCTTCAGGTCCCGGCTCATCGCCCAGTTCGAGTTCATCATCGACAGCGTCAATCAGACACGCCGCACCATGCTCGAAGGTCAGTTCTCCCTGTTCGATGCCGGTGCGTCAGCCACAACGGGAATGGCGGTGGAATGGCCCGACATTCCCGAATACGATTCCCGCCTGCTGATGGCCATGGAAAAGGACATGCTGGGCCTGTACCTGTCCGGACATCCGCTGGACAGCGTCGCATCCCTCATGGAACAGCATGTGACTGTCACGGCGAAGGATTTCCAGACCACCGGCGAAGAAGGCGAACCGCTCCGGCTGAAGGATGGTCAGGCAGTCGTTACGGCAGGGATCATCACGGAAATGAAATCCATCAGCACCCGAAGCAACAAGATGATGGCCTTCCTCACATTGGAAGACCAGTACGGACAATTCGAAGTCATCGTCTTTCCGAACGTCCTGGAGTCCCAGGCACAGCTGCTGGCAAGGGAACAGCCGGTCTGGGTGGAAGGACGCGTCAGCGTGAAGGAGGAAGAGGAACCGAAGATTCTGGCGGAACGGTTCCTGCCGTTGGTGCAAGGCGGACAGCTTCCAGGACTTCCAGGCCGAAACAGGGGGAACGGACCCGGTCGTGGATTCCAGCAGGGGCAGCGGAATCGACCTTCGCAGGTTCGGTCGGAAACCGGAATGGAATCCGGATCAGAATCCGGAGCGGAAAGCCGGATGCCGGTCCGGGAAACGTCTTCGGGATACGGATTGCCGTCTGGCCAGGGGGGGGATTCGGAATCCGTCGCCGGGCAGGGGCGAACGAAGGAAAACGGCTCCAGCAAGGCTGATACCGGGCATGTTGCGGCTGGAGACATGGGTTCGGCTGGAACGAATGCGGGTTCGGCTGGAACGAATGCGGGTTCGGCTGGAACGAAGCTGCGTCTGAAGGTCCGCATCCCCGGCGAAACCCCGGAACCGGATCGCCAGGCGGTTCATGCGCTTCTTCGTTACTTCGAGGGACCTGTCCAAGCGCTTGTCTACGAAAATGGATCCCATGGCATCTCCTGCAGATTGTCGGTGGAACCTGTGCCTGCGCTTTCCGAGTCCCTGATCCGCCTTCTCGGAGAGGAAAATGTGAAGATGGAAACCGCATGACCCTCTGATTCCGCCATGCTTGCGCATTTTGACGAAATCGGGTATCATGGGTTCGGGTGATATCACCACGGTTCCTGCTTTCCGCGGATGCGCTTTCTACAAGCATTGTCAGCCACTCCGCAGGTTCCGTGCCATCGTGAAATTCAGCCACCGAGGTAACAATTGCTTGGATAATCAGGAACCTGTTCTGGACAAGGCCCATTCGGATTATATCGTGATCCAGGCTGAAGAGAACGGTGTCAATGTCATCGGCTTGACCCGGGGAAAAGATACACGCCTGCATCACACGGAAATTCTCGATCGCGGTGAGGTCCTCATCGCGCAGTTCACCGACCAAACCTCCGCCATCAAGATTCGTGGAAAAGCCAAGGTTTTCTGCCGCTACGGTGTTGTTGAAGCGGAAAGCCGGCAAGGAGGGCATGCGTAGCGATGTGGACAGTTGTATACATGGCACAGAACCGTGACAAGGCCGGAGAATTACAGTCGGCACTCGAACAGGCCGGCATGCTTGTACGCGTTCAGGCAGCCGGAAAAAGGGAAAATACGAACGACTACATTGAAGTATCCGTCCCTGAGACGGATGTTGAGGAAGCACACAACATCATCATTGAAAAAGGTTTCTAAGATAGGCCCGCATCCGCGGAAGGCATGTAGTGCCAGTGGAATGCGGGCATTGTCGCATTTTCCGGACAATCGGCAATGGGAGGGCAGGCAACATGGGAGAATTGAAGAAGATCGGTGTCCTGACAAGCGGTGGAGACGCACCGGGTATGAACGCGGCCGTTCGCGCCGTTGTACGTACCGGCATTTATTACGGCTACTCAATGCTTGGCGTCCACAAGGGTTATGAAGGACTGCTGCATGGCGATATTGAGGAAATGAACCTCCGCTCTGTCGGAGACATCATCCAGCGGGGCGGAACGATCCTGCAGACGGCGCGTTCCGCGGAATTCGCCACTGAGGCGGGTCTCGAGAAGGCGATGAACATTGCTTCGGTGTATGAGATGGATGCGCTCGTGGTCATCGGCGGCGACGGGTCCTACCGTGGTGCGAGGGATCTTGCCAAGCGAGGCATGAAGGTCATCGGACTCCCGGGCACCATCGACAATGACATCAGCTGCACGGAATACACGATCGGGTATGACACTGCCATGAATACGGTGTTGGACGCCATCGACAAGATTCGTGACACTTCCTACTCCCATGAACGTTGCAGCGTGCTGGAGGTCATGGGCCGGAAAGCCGGATGGATCGCCGTGAACTGCGGCATTGCGGGCGGTGCGGAATCCGTCGTGCTGCCGGAAAACCCCTTCGATATCGATACGGACATCATCAAGCCGATCATCGACGGAAGAAATCGCGGAAAAAAGCATTATCTGGTCATTGTGGCCGAAGGCGTAGGCGGCGCTGTGGAAATCGCCCGCTATATCGAGGAAAAGACGGATATCGTCACCCGGGCCACCATTCTCGGACATATCCAGCGCGGCGGTTCCCCAACCCTGATGGATCGCGTCATGGCCAGCCGGATGGGCGCCTATGCCGTAGAGACACTTCGTGCCGGACGGGATAACCGGATTGTGGCTGTCCAGGGCGGAAAGATTGTCGACATCGAAATCACGGAAGCCTTGAACATGACAAAACCCATGGATCAGGATCTGGTGGAACTCAGTCGAATCCTGGCACTGTGATGAGATCGGATTCGGTACTTTGATCAAATCGGATTCGACGCACTGCACAAGGCGGTTTCAATGCGTTGATGAAAAGGGACCAGGTACATTGTTCCTTTCATACACTTTCACACACACAACAGGCCATCGGTTTCCGCGCTGAAGAAACCGGTGGCCTGTCGGAAAAAGCTGGAGCACCTCATGATAACGGAAACAAATTTTCCAGTCCGCTATGCGGAAACGGACCAGATGGGCATTGTCCATCATTCCGTTTATCCGATCTGGTTCGAATGCGGGCGTACCGAGCATGTCAGGGCCTTCGGACTCACTTATGCGGAAATGGAGGCGACAGGTGCAATGCTGCCGCTTCTCAAGCTGACTTGCGCGTTCCACCAGCCCATGCGGTATGGGGAAATGGCTTGTGTCAGAACCCGTCTCGTCAAGGCCGGGCGCACCCGTGTCATATTCGGTTACACTGTTCACGCGATCCCGGACGGACCTGCCTGTACCAGTGGTTTCACGGAACATGCATGGACAGACAGGAATCTCAAACCTGTCAACCTGTCAAGACAATATCCCGACCTGTTCATGAAAATGGCCGAAATGTATCTTCACGCAACAGGAGAATGAGCCGTATGAAACGGATCATCCGTTATGTCCCCAACACGCTGACCCTGATGCGACTGGCAGCCGTGCCGGTCTTTGCTTGGCTGATGCTGCAGGGCCGCCTGACCGCGGCGATGTGGCTGTTTCTCATCGCCGAGGCCACAGATCTGTTGGATGGTTTCATCGCGCGGCGCTTCAATGTGATGACGGTTTTCGGCCGTATTGCGGATCCCGCCGCGGACAAGCTCATGCAGTTGACCGCCTTGTTCCTGCTTGCCTGGAATGGCACCATCCCAGCCATCATTCCCTGGCTGTTCTTCACCAAGGAGCTTTTCATGCTGGTAGCGGGCATCTTCGCCATCCGCAGCAAAATGGACACATCGGCGCGCTGGTATGGCAAAGCAGCATCGGCCCTGTTGTTCGCCACGATCATGCTGACCTTCTTTCTCAGGGAGTCACCCATTACGACCTTCCTGATGTGGGGATGCGTCGCCATGACCCTGTTCGCGCTCGTCATGTATGGACGCAGCTATCTCGCACATCGGAGGGATGCATGAAGCATACCGGCCTCGTCCACCTTTACATCGGAGACGGAAAAGGGAAAAGCACGGCTGCAACTGGGTTGGCTGTCCGAATGGCCGGAAACGGCCATCCCGTCCTGTTCGGGCAATTCCTCAAAAACGGACCGAGTGGTGAAATCACTGCATTTGAACGCTTTCAGGACCTCATCCGGATCCGGCGGCCTGAAATGCGGCACAGGACCTTTCTGTGGAATCAGACACCGGAACAGAAGCTGGAAACCGCAGCCGACATGAAAACGGGGTGGCGGCAACTGAAGGGAATGCTGAAGGATGAATCCATCCGGCTTTTCGTGTTTGATGAACTGTTGGATGTCCTGTCGATGGGGATCATCCTGGAAGAAGACGTGATCGCAGCGCTTGACAGCCGCCATCCGGCGGCGGAGATCGTCCTGACGGGCCGTCAGGCGCCTTCAAGGCTGCGGGATGTGGCGGATTACATAACGGAAATGAAAGCAATCAAGCATCCTTATGAAAAAGGCATTCAAGCACGCAGCGGGGTAGAGTTTTGAAAAGGAATCTTCACGGGAAAAGACCATTCAACCTTTACGGACACCTGGTCACACGGATTTCTCCCTCAGACGGAAAGACAGGATCGTCGGTCGCGATGTTCAGGATCATCCCATTCGTCCTTTCCATCGTCATTCTGTTGGCAGGTTGCAGTGCCACAGCCCCGCCGGTTGCAGTAGAATCGCCGGCAGTGATCGACACACCGGCTGCAGTCGGGACGCCGGCCACTGTTGAATCGCCTGCCGCCGTCGAAACGCCGGATACCGGAGTCGTCAGTCCGGAAAAATCATCCACGCCGGAGCCATCTTCCGCCGCATCCACTACAGCGGGCATCCGGACGGATTATCCCGCTTTTTCCCCGAATGAAATGGGCAGAATTCCGGTCATCATGTTTCATAAGTTCGTGAAGGCATTTGACCCGAAGACGGAAAAATACTATACGGTTACCTTTGACATGTTCGATTCTCTTCTGGACAGGCTGTATCAGGACGGATTCCGTCTTGTTTCCATGGAGGATTTCCTTTCCGGCCGCATTTCCGTTCCCGCCGGAGCCAAGCCTGTGGTCTTCACGTTCGATGACGGGACCGCCAGTCAATTCAGCCTGGTCGGCGACAGCGGCAACCTTTCCTTGAATCCTGATTGCGCGGTCGACCATCTGCGCCGGTTCAACGAGACACATCCTGATTTCGGCATGCAGGGCACCTTCTTCCTGAACATGGACATGGGTGCGAATACGTTTCCCGGTGCCGGCTCCGTCCCGGAGCGCATCGCCATTCTGCGGGACATGGGATTCACCGTGGGCAGCCATACATGGGGCCATGTGGATTTCAAGTCGACCGGCACGCGTGCGGACATTGAGAAGGCGCTCGGGAAAAATCAGAAGGCCATCGGGGAAGCCGTTCCCGGCTTGTTGTTCAACACGCTCGCTCTTCCATACGGCAGCCGACCGAAGGATGAAACGGTCAGACCGCTTCTGGTTGAAGGAACCTGGGAGGGAACACCTTAC
Source organism: uncultured Clostridia bacterium (assembly GCA_942493335.1). Lineage (GTDB taxonomy): Bacteria > Bacillota > Clostridia > DSM-8532 > DSM-8532 > JAEWSN01. The sequence continues at coordinate 461,062 of OW818693.1, forward strand.
AGGAACGATGCCGTGTTTGCGGTCGGCGCTGGTCCGTCCGTAACGGTCTTCGACAAACGTTTCAACCCCGTCTATGTCGAGCGGGTCCGTGCGACCGGTAAAGTGGCGCAGGAGGCGGATCTGGACTGGTGGCTGACCGAAGGGGGAAGCAAGACCTTTTATGTCAGTGACGGGGATCCGACGACCCTGGTCATACCGGAGGGCGGAGACAAGAACCTGTTGCCGGAAAAAGCCGAAGGCCTGTCGATCTTCCGGTACGCTCGGATTGCCCAATAGGATGCAGCATCGCATACCCGGACAGTCTGCGGCAAGATGAGCCTTTCCATCCTGAAGACACGATACGCATCGCATGCATGGACATTCCTCATTCATGACGATATAATGGTTTTAGGCACAATCGCCGAAGGATCCTGTTTGGGGTCCTTCGATTTTGTAGTTGTTCCTAATTGTCGAAGCGGGAGGATACCTCCTTCGCTTCGAGAAAGAGAGGAGGTTCACCCGATGACAGTTCAGCAGAAACACGAGGAGAAGCATCCGGCAACCGATGCTGAAGTGAAGCAGAAAGCCGTACGTCTGGTCGTAGCTCACCTGAAGAAGAAGGTTACCGGCGAATTTTCCGGCATCGAGTATTTGGCCGCCTGGCTGGATGAGATGGAAATCCTGATGAAAGACGAGGCGTTCGATATCCGGGAATACCATCGGATGCGGAAGGAACTCAACAGCGTCATTGAAAGCACTCTGGACGAGCCGATGCGGGACAGCCTGCGCAACTCATGGTACAGCATGGGGAAAGCGCTTGAGAAAAAGGCGAAACCGTACTGAACGCTTCGGAGGGAAAATCCTTCGAAGCGTTTTTTGTTATCGTGTGAAGCTGTAGAATCGGCAGCAAACATGAAGGTTGGGGTGGAACCCCGGTCATTGACAGAAGCGTTGTTCGAGAATCGTGAATGATATCAATCCATTGCAGGATCAATAAAAGGGCCGGGAGATGCGGAGCGCATGTCCCGGCCCTTTTGTTCGATCGTCCCATAGGGTTCATTCCGCAAGCATTTCCCTTGCCGTCGCAATGGCCGCCAAAACGGTCCCGCGCGCAGGTCCGCCCGGCAGGCTTCGGCCGTTGACACAGGTTTCGAGGGAGATGGCCTCATATACATCCTCCTCGATGAGCGGAGAGAAAGTCTTCAACATCCCGATTGGCAGTTCCTCGATGGCACAGGCTGCACCGATGCAATGGGCAACCATACGGCCGATGACCTCATGTGATTCACGGAAGGGCATGCCCTTCTTCACGAGATAGTCTGCAATATCCGTTGCATTCGTAAATCCGCCGGCTGCAGCCTTGCGCATGTTCTGCGGCTTGACGCGCATCGTTGCGATCATCCGCGCAAAAATGGGGAGGCAGCCGCAGACCGTATCCACGGCATCGAAAATGGATTCCTTGTCTTCCTGCATATCCTTGTTGTAGGCGAGCGGCAGCCCTTTCATGACCGTCAGCAATGCCATCAGATCGCCGAAAACACGCCCGCTCTTGCCACGGATCAGCTCCGCTGCGTCCGGATTCTTCTTTTGCGGCATGATGCTGGAGCCTGTGGAATAGGCATCATCCAGTTCGATGAACGAAAACTCGGCGGATGACCAGAGAATGATTTCCTCCGAGAAACGGCTGAGATGGACCATGATGATCGACAATCCTGAAGCAAGCTCCAGCACAAAGTCCCTGTCGGACACGCCGTCGAGGCTGTTTGCGGTGATGTCGTCAAAATCCAGTTCCCGCGCTACCTTTTTCCGATCAAGCGGGTAGGTGGTCCCCGCCAGGGCACCGGATCCGAGCGGCATCACGTTCAAACGTTTCCGACAGTCCTTCAGCCGATCCCTGTCGCGACCGAACATCTGGACATAGGCCATCAGGTGGTGGGCGAGTGTGATGGGTTGCGCGCGCTGCAGGTGCGTGTATCCGGGCATGACTGTATCGAGATTCGGTTCGGCCGCATCCAGGAGCACACCGATCAACGCCCGGAGCAGTCCATCCAGACGGGCGATTTCATCCCGGAGATACATCCGAATGTCCAGCGCCACCTGGTCATTCCGGCTGCGGCCGGTATGCAGGCGTTTGCCAACATCCCCGATGCGCTCGATGAGAAGGGTTTCCACGTTCATGTGGATGTCTTCCGCGGAAACGGAGAAGGAGACAGTGCCTTTCTCGATGTCAGCCAGGATCTCGCGGAGTGTCATCTGGATGCATTCCGCATCCGCAGCGGCGATGATGCCGGTGGAACCCAGCATGCCCGCATGTGCGATGCTCCCGAGGATGTCCTGCCGGTACATCCGGCTGTCGAAGCGGATGGAGGAGTGGAAATCATCCATCATCGCATCCGTGTTTTTCGAGAATCGTCCACCCCAGAGCTTGGTCGGTTCGTTCGCCATTTCCGTTCCCCGCCTTTGCACGTATTTCCGGTCCGTTTTGGGAAAGGAGCCGCATGACACGCTGGTCATGCGGCTCCCGTATGTTTCATGTCTGATTCAGTCGAGCGGCAGTCCGTTCTTCTTCTTCATGCCGGCCTGCACCTTGAGCGGGAGCCCGAACAGGTTGATGAAGCCTTCCGCATCCTTCTGGTTGTAGACGGCGTCTTCGCCGAAGGTGCACAGGTCCTCGTCGAACAGGGAGAAGGGGGATTCCGTACCGGCGGAGATCACGTTGCCCTTGTAGAGCTTCATCCTCACCTTGCCGGTGACCGTGCGCTGTGTGCTGTCCACGAAGGCGGAAAGCGATTCGCGCAACGGGGTGAACCACTGGCCGAAATAGACCAGTTCCGCGAAACGCTGGGATACAAGATCCTTGTAGTGGAGGGTGTCGCGGTCAAGCGTGAGGAGCTCGAGGTCCCGGTGGGCGGCATACAGGATCGTACCGCCGGGCGTCTCGTACACGCCGCGGGATTTCATGCCCACAAGCCGGTTCTCGACGATGTCGATGGTACCGATGCCATTCTCGCCGCCAACCTTGTTCAGAAAGGTGAGCAGTTCGATGGGCGGCAGTTTTTCACCGTTGATGGAGACGGGTATGCCGGCTTCAAAGCCGATTTCCACGTAAGTCGCCTTGTCCGGCGCTTTCTCCGGTGTGACGGAGAGCTGCAGGAGGCGGTCATAAATGGGTTCGAGCGCGGGATTTTCCAGTTCGGAGCCTTCATGGCTGAGGTGCCAGAGGTTCCGGTCCCTGCTGTAGTTGTCTTTCTTGGATACCGGAATCGGGATGTTGCGCGCATTTGCATAATCGATGGCGTCATCGCGGCTCTTGATGTCCCAAATGCGCCAGGGGGCGATGATCTTCAATTCCGGCGCAAGCGCCTTCACAGTGAGTTCGAACCGGACCTGATCGTTGCCCTTGCCGGTCGCACCATGTGCAATGGCCGTCGCACCTTCGCGCTGGGCGATTTCCACCATGCGCTTGGCGATGATGGGGCGTGCGAACGAAGTGCCGAGAAGATATTTTCCCTCATACATGGCGCCTGCCTTGAGCGTGGGCCAGATGTAATCGGTGATGAAAACTTCCTTCAGGTCCTCGATGTAAATCTTGCTGGCGCCGGTCTTGATGGCCTTTTCGTTCAGGGGGTCGAGTTCCTCGCCCTGCCCGACATCGGCCGCCATGGCGATGACGTCGTAATCGTAATTCTCCTTGAGCCACGGAATGATGATGGATGTGTCCAGACCGCCTGAATAGGCGAGGACGACCTTTTCCTTAGCCATGACGCACTCTCCAATCTATGCTAAAATGGGGAAGGTTCCCGCCGGGCGGAACCCCGGCTTCGATTGCATAAATCATACATCAAAATGAATAATTATGCAATCAGTCGAACCCAATCCGTCCAATATCGTCATTTTCATCAGAAAATGCGTGATATCAGCGCCGGACCTGTTCATTCTATCCGAAGAAAGGCCGGGAATACAAGGCATGATCATCATGGGAATCGATCCTGGCTTCGCCATCACAGGGTATGGCATCCTCGATTATACAGGCAACCGATTCAAGGTGCTTGACTACGGCGTCATCCGCACGGAGGCAGGCGAGGCGTTCACTGACAGGCTCCTGGTGCTTCATCGGGAGCTTGAAGTCCTCATGGGCAAGTACAAACCGGCGCTGATGGCTGTGGAAGAGCTGTTCTTCGGAACGAATGTCACAACCGGCATCAAGGTTGGGCATGCCCGCGGGGTGATCCTGCTGTCGGCAGCATTGGCCGGCATTCCAGTCTACGAATATACGCCCATGCAGGTGAAGCTTGCGGTTGTCGGATATGGAAATGCAAAGAAGCCGCAGGTCCAGCAAATGGTCAAGGTTCTTTTGAACATGGAGAGCATCCCGAAGCCGGATGATGCCGCAGATGCCCTGGCGGTCGCCATCTGTCAGGCGCATACCGGTATTTTGCGTGCTCGGGGATAAGGGGATGGTTCCCGATCCATATTGATTGGCCAGAGTCAGTGTTCCGTGTGCCCGAAGAGAGAAGATTTGTCATTTTTCGACGATCTTCTTTTTCATTTTCTCCTGATACATCAGGATGTCGATATGCTTCTGGAATTCTTCCGACTTCATTCGGAGGTTCCAGTCATAGATGTCGTATCCCATGCTGAATCCCAACGTAAAGGGATTCGAATGGTGCGCATTGTACTCGACAAGTCCCTTTCTGATTCTATCGACTGCAGCCTCAAGGACCTCCAGGGATGAAATGTCCAGAATCACATAAAACTCATCGCCGCCGAACCTCGCGATGAGATCATCCGTGCGAAGGCAGCTCTTCAGCAATCTTGTCGATGCCTCAAGCGCCTGATCCCCGACATCGTGGCCAAAGGTGTCATTGATGTACTTGAAGTCGTCCAGATCGATCATGATGGCGGAGAATGTCCTGGTTTCCGTGCTTTCGTTGATTTTTTCTTTCAGGAAGGATTCCAGTTTCTTGCGATTATAGACACCTGTCAGATAGTCGATGTGAAGGTTCCTGTTTTGCATGCTGAAAAACAGGATGAGAAGGGAGAGCGTAACGCCATGAAGAATGAGCGAGGTCCCGTAAAACACATACTGTAGAACGACACAAATTGCCGGCGGCAAAGGAAAGACAATCAGGGAGGCAAAAATCTTTTTTTCTATGTGCCTGCGATACACGACAGCCGTCAGGGTGGCAGCGAACAACAACAGGAAAAAAAAGGACATGGCCACAAGGTAATGAGGCCCGCGGTGATACACATTTGCTGCATCAATAGAGTAGTACCAGCCGTTGAACTGTGTCAGAACCAGGAGGGACAGGTTGATCAGAAAGACACCAACCAATGGCAGCACCAGCCGTGCTTTCCACTTGTTCTCATGAAACACCTGATGTTGGATGTACAAGACATGCAACGAGGGGAGGACGGTCTGCATGGCGAACATCACGAAGTTTCCGATATGGTTGAATTGCACAAACGGACTGCCTGTATGTCCGTCAAACCAGCTGAATAAATCGGCAGAAAGCATGATGAACGTGGCAAAGAGCATCGAGGCATACAGGAGCGTCTGGATGTTTTTACGCTCGGCTGTTTTCATCGTGTGATATGTCAGAAAACAGAGAATGGTCATCGAATAAATATCAATGGCCACATTGTGAAGATAATTCAAGTCATCATACACTCCAATTCATCATGATAAAAACAGATTATCATCTTTTGGGTTCAAATGCGCGTAACATACTAAATTTACACGAAAAACATTCGAAAAAGGTGCATTGTTTCCCCACATTTTCCTTGTTTCCATAAAATTTCCCCATTGAAGGAATAACCGGAATATGTGCAGGTCTTGCCTTGGGCATATTCCTTGTGTCATTCCTTTCCGTTTCTTTCATCCCGACCGCAGCAGGCAGAAAGTCCGCTTCGCGCAGCCATTTCGGATACAAGGGAAAAAAACCGGCAAACCCTCTTGCAATGCCGAACGGGACGTGCTACAATAACATTCGTCGTTGCGGATTGGTGTAACGGTAGCACGACTGACTCTGGCTCAGTTTGTTAGGGTTCAAATCCTTAATCCGCAGCCACTTCCTCAAACCGGCTCGCCAGAAGCCGGTTTTTCCATGTTTATTATCTGCTTCAGCAGATAATAAACATACGAGCGGCAACACTTTGGAGGCGGCTATGAAAAAGAAGAAAACGAAAACCGCAGCCGACTATATCCGTGCCATCCGGAAAAGCTGGGGAATCAACCCCATCACGCGGGTTCATGACAACGAGTCGAAGGACAAGAAGAAAAGACGCAATGAAGAGAAAAAGCTGACCCGTGAAGACTAAACGTTCCGGGTATCTGCTCATGCCATCCATTTCCTGATTTCGGAACCCCAATCATGTATCCTGAAAAAGGCACCCTGCACAGGCAGGATGCCTTTTTTAGGAATATTCCAGTCCTATCCGACCCGAAGCCATTCACACAACCGGAAGGCTCATTGCTCCAAATCCGAATCAGCAGACCTTGAATACCCAGCCGAACGGATCCGCCTTTGTCCTGTACTGGATTCCGGTCATTTCATCGTACAAACGCTGGGAAACCGGACCGATCCTGCCTTCGCTGAGCGTAATGGCCTTCCCTTCCCAGATCAGTTCGCCGATGGGGGAGATGACCGCCGCCGTGCCGGTCCCGAAGGCTTCCTTCAAGGAACCGTTCGCTGCGGCTTCGTACACTTCCGCAATGGAAAGCTTGCGTTCCGATACTTTCAGGCCCCAGGAACGAAGAAGCTCGATGGAGGATTTGCGGGTGATGCCGGGCAGGATGCTGCCGTTGAGCGATGGTGTGACCACTTCGTCCCCGATGACGAAAAAGACGTTCATGGTGCCGACTTCCTCGATATATTTGCGTTCGATGCCGTCAAGCCAGAGAACCTGGGTGTAACCGTTCTTCTTCGCAACAACCTGTGCTTTCAGGGATGCTGCATAGTTGGCGGCTGCTTTCGCCTGGCCGAGGCCGCCGATGACGGCACGGACATATTCGGATTCAACCCAGATTTTCACGGGATTGAGCCCTTCCTTGTAATAGGCGCTGACAGGGCCTGTGATAATGATGAATTGATAGGTTTCGGAAGGCCGGACGCCAAGGAAGGGGTCCGTGGCAATGATGAACGGGCGGATGTAAAGGGACGTGCCTTCCACATCAGGAATCCATTCCTTGTCGATTTCCACGAGCCTCCTCATCGCCTCCATGCAGAAGGATTCGTCGATGCGCGGGATGCAAAGCCGATCGCAGGATTCATTCAGGCGCTTCATGTTCTGATCGGGACGGAACATCACGCAACTTCCGTCGGCGGCACGGTAGGCCTTCAGTCCTTCGAAAATGCTCTGGCCGTAATGAAAGGTCATCATGGACGGTTCATAGGGCAGCGGGCCGTAAGGTACAATGCGTGCATCATGCCATCCTTTGCCCTCCGTATAGTCGAGAATGAACATGTGATCCGAGAAGACTTTGCCAAATCCGAGGGATTCGTCGATTGCCGGTTTGCTTTTGGGCTTCGTGGTCATTTCAATCCGGATGTCCATCGTGCTGCTCCTTTTCGTCGTATGCGCGTTCAAATGCCTGGCTGCTGGGCCTCTTGAATGAAACGTGCAGGATGGCGATCTCATTCCTTCACTTTTTCCCATCATACACCGGAGGAAAGGAAAAATCAAAGGGCGTCCAGCCGGATGGAAGATCCGGCTGGGACCGCCCTTTTCATGATTTTCAAGTGTAATGCAAACAGCTCACACAGGACCGGTTCCCGCTGCAGGCCCGGCATTTGAGCCTGGAGCCATGCTTTCACGTGCTTTCCCCATGATTTCCCCGAATTTCTTGCTCATGCCCTCGACCTTGCTGTACAGATCATAGGACGGTTGCTGTCCGTAGGCAACCTGCAGGTAATTGGACACCATATAGACCATGACGACGGAATCGACAATCGCCCATTTCAGAACAAGCGCGAACACGATTGTGATCACGATGGCGATGATGCTGCCTGCACCCGATGCGGCACCGGCTCCTGCAAACAGGCCCTGGAACAGACCCAGGAACAACAGGAATCCGACGACCATGAAGGCAACAATGAAAAGAAGGAGCTTGCCGCCGGTTTTCAATACTGTTTTCCAATTCTCCACATATAGAACGATGGAATCAGCCGCTGTTTTCCAGACATTCTCATCCCGTTTGAGGAAGATCATGGCCAGGATGCATTCGTCCACATAATTCAGAATAATGTCCACAAACAGATTCAGAATATCCGTCAGACTCTTCAGCCCGGGAATGAAGGAGAGGAAGGATGCAATGGATCCGAGCGTCCGCTGGATTTGCCGGACGGATCCCGCAACCAGCCGATCAAGCCCGAACAGGACATTGGAGGCGACAAACTGCTTCTTGACCCGTTCCACACCCCAGGCGTACATGCCGAATCCCTCCGGAACGGAACCGTTGACGGCCAGTTCTGCAATGATGGCCACATGAGCCGCTTTTATCATATAGTTGATGTACTCACGGACCAGCCGGTAAATCCCCCAGCCGCCGCCGCCGAAAACAGCAAGGAACAGGAACAAGCCCAATCCGTCAGGCTTCAGGAGACCGGCGAGGCCGATGACAATGGCAGCGTAAATGCATGCAACCAGAAAAAAGGCCAGATAAACAGCAAGACGAATCAACATGATGGGGAAAGTCTTCATGACGATGGCTGATGGCTTCATTCCTTTTCCTCCTTAATTCTCCCGACCTTCCTTTGTTTCCCATGGTCGAACTGATGATATCATACCCATCTTCAGGAAACAACGGCCGCCGACGCGCCTGCCGCAACGGTCTGGCACAGGATGGCACAAAGGGATCGGACATGACGGATCCAGGTGGGTCAGGCTGTCATGGAAAGGGGCTGGACAGGCAACCGGGCCTGTTGCCACGTTTCATTCCATCCGATACAATGAAACCGGCAGGATATCATCGCCAGTCGATTGGAAGCTGTTCCTTTCTTCCGACGGTTGAAACATCGGAGGTATGCATGGGCAAAGGCCTGAAACCTGATTTTTTTCTGGATTCGCTGTTCTCTGTTCGCCCGGAGGATCTGGCGCTCCTTGGCATCAGGGGGTTGCTGCTGGATATAGACAATACGCTCGTGCCCAATCACATTCCTGACGCGGATGAACAGGTGCTTTCCTTCATCAGTGGCATGCAGGCTGCCGGAATCAGAATCGCCATCCTATCGAATGCTTCCGCGCATCGAATCTCCCTGTTCAACCGCCCGTTGGGTCTTCCGGCAGTCGATGGCGCATTCAAGCCGTTCCGTTCCGGTTATCAAAAGGGGCTTGGCCTTCTCGGCCTGACAGCCGGTGAAGTTCTCATGGCCGGTGACCAGCTGTTCACGGATGTTCTCGGAGCAAATGCCAGTGGAATCCGCAGCCTGCTGGTTTCGCCCATGCACAGGATGGAACCCTGGTATGTGCGGTTGAAGCGGTCTCTGGAAAGACTGTTTCTTGGCGGAATGACGCCGGCGACACGACTGCCTGTCAAATCCTCAGGGCCATGACGATTTTCGGAAACGCGGCTCAAAAAGCGTCGGGCATTATGGTATAATGGAGTCGTAATCAATGATCGATGGGAGGACCTTCCGATGCTGCAAATGAACAATTATATGGAAGAAATCGTCCAGGACATGATCGGGGACATTTTGCAAGACATCAAGATGTGCACCTGTGAACGCTGTCAGATCGACGTGGCCGCAAAAGCACTCAATGACCTTCCTCCGCAATATATCGTCACACGAAAGGGCGAAGTCTATTCCAAAGTCAACAACCTTCGCGCCCAATTCGAGGTGGATGTCATCTCCGCCATCACCAAGGCAGCCATCCTGGTCAAACGCAACCCGAATCACGATGTATCGCGAGACGATTGAGTCGTGACAAAGGGCGGGGGTGAGCCCGTTGCTCCACGCTATTTCACGCAGATAACGAAAAAAGGCGGTTCGTTTTTGGCGAACCGCTTTTGTGTTTTCTCCTCCGATTTACTATTGCTTGTTTCCGGTATGACTCCTGGTATTTGCCGGCAGATCCCACTCAAATTTTCAGGACCTCGAATCAGGTACCAAAATGATAATCCAGCCCATCCTGATCAAAGCCGATGATGAACGTACCGTCGACTTCCACCACGGGAACGCCTCTCTGCTGTGTTTTGCGAACCATCTCCATGGCCGCATCACGCTGTTCCGCCACATTGATTTCCCGATAGGCAACATGCTTTTTGTCCAAATATTCCTTTACCTTTGCACACCATACGCATCCAGGCGCCGTATATACCTTCACATCCATGATCGTGCCTCCAAAGAATGTTTTGCCGTCCCTGCATCCGACATGCGGTTCAGTGACGTCCTCTTGCTGATACTTACCCGGCTTTGGCGGGTAAGTATCAGCAACAATGTTCCATAAAAAAACCCGACACTGGGAGGAACCCTATGAGCAGCTTCGTCCTGAATCCCGATTCCCGAACCTTTGATGAAATCGTGTTGACCGAGGCCCTTCCTGTTGCTGTTTGTTTCCATATGGACGAAAACCAGCCTGGAATGGCCTTTGCACCCATCTTCGAACGCGTGGCGGAGGTATTTTCGGACAGGATGCGTTTTGTCCGGGTCGACAACCAATCCGCCAAGGCCATTGTTGACCGGTATGACATCAAGTCCGGACCGACCCTTCTTTTTTTCAGAAATGGCGTCGAAACCTGTGCAAGGCTTTCCGGATATGTCGAATACGCCGATCTTCTGGCGTCCGTGGAGGCGCTGCTCGGAAAAACCTGCCCGGCGAACCCGAAACCCCGTATCCGTTGTGATGTGCTGATTCTAGGTGCGGGACCGGCCGGACTGACCGCCGCGCTGTATGCGGCACGAAGCAAGCTGTATACTGTCGTGCTGGAGACGGCACTTCCGGGCGGACAGGTCGCCACCACCTTCCAGATTGCCAACTATCCCGGCGTGAACGGCGTTGTCCGGGGTTCGGACCTCATGGATAACATGCGGAACCAGGCAGTTTCATTTGGCGCGGAAATCCATGACATGCAGAAAATCGTCTCCGTGGACCTGACCGGAACCGACAAGCATGTCGAGACCGATTCGGCCTTGTACAGGACCCGGGCGGTCATCATAGCGACCGGTGCTGAACCGCGCAAACTCCCGATTCTGCAGGAAAAGGAGTATCGCGGGCGGGGGATCCATTATTGCGCAACCTGTGATGGCGCCATGTATCAGGGAACGGATGTGATGGTGGTGGGCGGCGGACTTTCGGCGCTCGAGGAAGCAGAATTCCTGACACGTTATGCACGCACAGTCACCATCGTCAACCGTTCCGATGTCTTTCGGGCACCGAAGGCCATCGCCGAGCATGTGCTCAAGCTTCCCGGCGTTTCCGTACGTTATGGGAGCCGTATCGAGGCGGTTGGCGGCGAAGTTTTCGTCTCTTCCGCCGCCGTATATGACCTGCATACTGAAAAAACAGAGGAAGTGCCGGTCGAAGGCGTATTTGTCTACATTGGAAGCCAACCCGAAACGAAGCAATTTGGATCGGCGCTGCATCTTTCCGAAAACGGCTTCATCTTGGCCGGCGAGGACATGAAAACCAGCATTCCCGGTGTATTCGCGGCAGGTGATATCCGGGAGAAGCCGATCCGGCAGATTACTACGGCGGTTTCCGATGGGACGATTGCCGCCGTGATGGCGGAACGGTACATCACGGCCAATCCAACAGGATAAAAACAGCATATTCTCATACCGATCCCCATCTCGATTGGTTCAGAAGGAAACACGGGACCACAGGCAGGGGAACTGTCTGCGCTTTTTCATACCCAAATCCACACATGTCTGTTTTGCAGAGTGCTCCTTGATCGAATGCCATGCATTGTCCGGGAATGAAATGCATGCAGCCGGGGGTTTCCTTTCCTGCGCTTCTGTCATATAATTGTTTTCCGTGCACATCCGGCATATAAACATGGAAGCATGTCGGAGGCCTTCTCCAGGGACCGCATGACGCCCGATTTCCTTCGGGCAGGAACGCAGGCAGCTTCAGACATGACAACAGACGCTATCACAGCAAGGTGCAGGAACAGCACCAAGGAGACATCATGACACTTAAGAAATCCATCCTCAAGGTCCTTCTTTGGACAGCTCTCGCACTCGCTTTCAATGCAGTGATCTTTTTTGTGTCCGGCCCTGTCCGCGCCATGGAATTCTTTGGCGGATACGTCATCGAGCTGAGTCTCTCCCTGGACAACCTCTTTCTGTTTCTTGTCCTGTTCGCCAGCTTCGGCGTCGAATCGAAATATCAGCCCCGCGTACTGAACTGGGGCATCCTTGCGGTTATTGTATTGCGGTTCCTGTTCATTTTTGCAGGGATCGGCATCGTCAACATGTTCCACTGGGTCCTGTATGTGTTCGGCATCATCCTGCTTTTCACCGGTTTCAAGCTTCTCATCAAAAAGGAAGAGGAAGAGACCGATCACAAGAATTCCAAAATCATGACAATCATGAAGAAAATCATCCCAGTGACGGATACGGTGGAGAGTGATCGCTTCTTCATACGCAAAAACGGAATTTTGTTCGCCACACCGCTTTTTGCTGTTCTGATCGTGATGAACCTGCTGGACATCGTCTTCGCCATGGATTCCATCCCAGCCATTTTTGCTGTGACAACGGATACGGTCATTGTCTACACTTCGAACCTTTTCGCCGTCATGGGCCTGAGAAGCCTGTATTTCGTGCTGGAACGCCTCAGCAGCCTTTTCCGTTTCCTCAAGCAGGGCGTTGCGACCATCCTGATCTTTACCGGTGTGAAGCTTGCGATTCTTTTCTTCCACATCGAAATTCCAGTGGTTCTCTCCGTCTCCATCATTTTCGGCATCCTGCTCATCAGCATTCTTGCGTCCGTTCTTTACAATCGGCTTTCCGTACCGGAAACGAAGGAAGAATCGGGAGAAGAAGTCGCCTGAGGTTGAAGTTGACCCTGAGGTGGCAGGACACAGCCCGGAGAATGAAAAACAGCTGTTGACATCGTCTTTTTTTTGATACAATGGACCGCATATGCACATAGTTCACGGCACTTGATGATGCAGCGTTGTTGATGCAGCAGGGAACCCCCGAACAGTTACACGAATGACAGTACGGGAGGAAATCATCATGTCACTGAAAAAAACGCTTCAACAGGTACTTCTCTGGATTCTTCTGGCGATCGGCTTCAATATCGGCATCTTCGTATTTCTGGGCATGAAACCCGCCATGGAGTTTCTGGGCGGATATGTCATCGAGATGAGCCTTTCCATGGACAACCTGTTTCTGTTTCTGGTACTTTTCGGCGCATTCGGCGTCCCCCCGCAGTATCAGCGACGTGTACTCAACTGGGGCATCCTTGCCGTCATCGTCCTCCGGTTTCTCTTCATTTTCATCGGAGCGGAAGCTGTCCATCGCTTCCATTGGCTCCTGTATTTTTTCGGTGCCATCCTTGTATTCAGCGGCATCAAGTTGCTGCGGAACGGGGCGGAGGAGGAAAAGGATCACAAGGACTCGCGCATCATGCATGTCATGAAGCGGTTCATTCCTGTCACCGAAACGGTGGAGAGCAACAAGTTTTTTACAAGAATCGACGGAGTCCTGCATGCTACGCCACTTTTCGCCGTGCTGGTTGTCATGAACCTTTTGGACATCGTTTTTGCAATGGATTCCATTCCCGCCATCTTCGCCATCACGACCAATACCTTCATCGTCTACACATCAAACCTTTTTGCGGTCATGGGGCTCAGAAGCCTCTACTTCGTGCTGGAACGCCTCAGCCATTTGTTCCGGTACCTCAAGCAGGGAGTGGCCGCCATCCTTGTCTTCACCGGCATCAAGCTTGTGATCCTGATCTTCCGGATAGAGATTCCGATCCTCCTGTCCGTTGGGGTCATTTTCGGCATCTTCTTCGCAAGCATTCTCCTTTCCGTCCTTCAAACACGGCGTGAAGCGAGGAAAGCGGAAGAAGGGGAGAAGGTCGCCTGATTCAGGGTTGGCAGGATCTGAAACCTGTGCTATACTGTTACAGGTTTTAACATTACGCACGTCGTCCATTCGCAAGGCGCGTGCCCGGTAAAGTGCCGGGTGCTTTTGCGGAGCAAGACGGCGGAGGCAAAAAACAAGGAGGACAATCATGTCAGTCATTTCAATGAAGCAACTGCTCGAAGCCGGTGTCCATTTCGGACACCAGACCCGCCGCTGGAACCCGAAGATGGCAGAGTACATCTTCACCGAACGTAACGGCATTTACATCATCGACCTTCAGAAGACCGTGAAGAAAATCGACGAAGCGTACTACTTCGTTCGCGACATGGTCATGGAAGGCGGCTCCGTGCTGTTTGTCGGCACGAAGAAGCAGGCGCAGGACGCCATCCGCGAGGAAGCGCTCCGCTGCGGACAGTACTATGTCAACAACCGCTGGCTCGGCGGCATGCTCACCAACTTCAAGACCATCCGTCGCGGCATCGACCGTTTGAACGAGATCAAGAAGATGGAAGCGGACGGCACCTTCGAACTCCTGCCGAAAAAGGAAGTCAGCAAGCTCAAGCTCGAGATGGAGAAGCTCGACAAGAACCTCGGCGGCATCTCCGAAATGAAGAAGCAGCCCTTCGTTCTCTTCATCGTCGACCCCAAGAAGGAACACAACGCCATTCTCGAAGCCCGCAAGCTCGGCATCCCGGTTGTCGCAATCGTCGACACGAACTGTGATCCGGACGAAGTGGACTACGTCATCCCCGGCAATGACGACGCAATCCGTGCCGTCAAGCTCATCTCCGCCAAAATCGCCGACGCCGTCATCGAAGCCCGCCAGGGTGAAATGGGCTCTGCCGCCCAGGCCACCATCGTGGAAACCGTTGCCGTCGCGGACGAAGATGCCAAGCCCGAATTCGTGGAACCCGTCATCGCCGTCGAACCCGTCGCCGCTGTGGAAACCGCTGCAGTCGTGGACGCCCAGTAAAATCTTCAGGAGGAAGAATTCCATGGAAATCACCGCAGGAATGGTCAAGGAATTGCGCGAAACCACCGGCGCAGGCATGATGGATTGCAAGCGCGCCCTCGTCGAAACCGACGGCAACATGGAGAAGGCCATCGACGCGCTCCGTGAAAAGGGTTTGGCTTCCGCTGCGAAGAAAGCCGGCCGCATCGCCTCCGAAGGCATTGTGGAAGCTTACATCCATGGCGGCGGACGCATCGGCGTCATGGTCGAAGTCAACATCGAAACGGACTTTGCCGCCAAAAACCAGGATTTTAAGGATTTCTGCCACGACGTGGCCATGCAGATTGCGGCTTACAACCCGCAGTATGTCCGCCGTGAGGAAGTTCCCGCCGAACAAATCGAGAAGGAAAAGGAAATCCTGAAGGCTCAGGCCATCCAGGAGGGAAAACCTGCCGCCATCGCCGAAAAGATGGTTGCCGGCCGCATCGAGAAGTATTATGCCGAAGTCTGCCTGCTGGAACAATCCTTCATCAAGGATCCGGACAAGACGGTCGACCAGCTCCTCAAGGAGAAGATCGCCCTCATCGGTGAAAACATGAACATTCGCCGCTTTGTCCGCTATGAACTCGGCGAGGGACTGGCCAAGAAGGAAGAAAACTTTGCGGAAGAAGTCGCAAAGCAGATCAAGCACTGACCTGCACGGTGAAATCCCCTGTGTGGTTCGGCAGGAACACCCGTATAGGGATTCTTCCGATGATCGCAGGACAACCGGTTGCGAACGACAGACGCAATGCTTGAACAACAAAAGGAAGGGTGTTTCGCAAGAGACACCCTTTTTTTGAGAGATTCGGCGCAATGGCAGGCACGAGAGAAAAGACGACCGACACCGCGGACCCAGCAGGAGGTACCATGAAGCTGAACTATCGCAGGATCATGCTTAAAATCAGTGGGGAGGCGCTCGCAGCCGGAAAAGGCACAGGCATCGACCAGGACATGCTCTCTGAAATCTGCGACCGCATCAAGCAGGCCTGGGAACTTGGCGCCCAAATCGGCATTGTGGTCGGCGGCGGCAATTTCTGGCGCGGCCGAAGCAGCAAGGGAATGGACCGTACAACGGCTGATCACATGGGTATGCTCGCGACAGTCATCAATTCTCTGGCCCTTCAGGATGCCCTGGAAGGCAAGGGTGTGCCGACTCGCGTACAAACCGCACTCGACATGCCGCGCATTGCGGAACCCTATATCCGCCGCCGTGCCGTACACCATCTTGAGAAGAACCTCGTCGTCATTTTTGCCTGCGGAACCGGCAATCCCTTTTTCTCTACAGATACGGCCGCAGTTCTGCGTGCCGCCGAGATCGAGGCGGATGTCATCCTGCTTGCCAAAAATGTCGATGCAGTGTATGACAGTGATCCGAAACTCAATCCGGACGCAGCCCGCTTCGAACGCATCAGCTATCAGGAAGTCCTGTCCCGCCAGCTTGGCGTCATGGACTCGACCGCCACGTCCTTGTGCATGGACAACAACATCCCCATCCTCGTTTTCAGCATCAAGGATCCGGAAAACATCCTGCGTGCGTTGACCGGTGAAAATGTGGGAACATTCATTGCCAGGGAGGTATGAATTGATGACAGACTATCAGTCCGAATTGCGTGGAAGAATGGACAAGACCATCCATGTGCTACGGGAGGACCTCGGCGGCATCCGTGCGGGCCGCGCAAACCCGCACCTGTTGGACAAACTGACCGTCATGTATTACGGAGCCCCTACGCCCATTCACCAGGTCGCAAACATCAGTGTTCCGGAAGCGCGCCAGATCATCATCCAGCCTTGGGAACCCAAGACCCTGAATGATGTTGTCAAGGCGATCCAGATGTCGGATCTGGGCCTGAATCCGAACAATGACGGCAAAGTCATCCGTTTGATCTTTCCGCCGCTTACCGAGGAACGCCGTCACGATCTCGTGAAAGAAGTCCGCAAGCTCGGAGAACGTGACAAGGTCGCCCTTCGCCAGATTCGCAGGGATTCGATCGAACACATGAAGAAGGCGGAAAAAGCGAAGGAAATCACGGAAGACGATCTGAAGGACGCCGAGAAGAACGTTCAGAACATCACGGACAGTTACATGGCACTGGTGGATCAGATTCTGGAAGAAAAAATCGCCGAAATCATGGAGGTTTGATGGAAGCATCCGCTTTCCAAGCCTATTTGGGGACGCTCTGGATTGAATCCGGAGCGTCCTTGTCCGCACTGGCAGACCCACGAAAGGTGGAAATCCGGATTACGGCTCCGCCCAGGGAGGAGCACACGCTCTCAGATACCTCCCGGATTCTGAGAGTTGCCTGTGAAGAGGATCGGGTCATTGTCTGGCTGAGTCAGCGCTGAGTCTTGAATAACAGGAATCCGCCAGGTGGAAGAAACGATGCGGAAGCCGATGGCGTGAATACAAAAACAAGAAAAGGCATGGCGAGACCGGCAAGGAAACACGGAAATGAAAAATGACACGGAGCGCGGGAAACCCGCTTTCCGTGTCATTTTTTCATGTTTCGGAACGACAAGAACAGGCATTCGGGCGCAGGTTCGGAACGACAAGTTCATGCATCCGGCCCAATGGTCCGGTACTTGCTTGAAGGGTTCAGCCTTTCACCGCGCCGATCATCACACCTTTTGCAAAATACTTCTGGATGAAGGGATAGACCATCATGATCGGCACCATCGTGACCACGACGGTCGCCATCTTCAGGGAGTCTCCCGTCACCTGCCGCTGGGCAGTGATGGCGGACATGTTGGCACCTGTGATGAGATTCTTCAGCTTCATCTGCTGGGTGAGCATTTCCTGCAGAATCGTGGAAACCGGCTTGAGATTTGCATCCTGAACGTAGAAGGCACCCGTGAACCAGTCATTCCAGTGACCGACCCCGTTGAACAGTGCAACAACGGCCAGAACCGGCTTGCTCAAGGGAAGGATGATTTGATAAAAGATCCGGAACCAGCCTGCGCCATCAATGTTCGCCGATTCCTCCAGGCTGTCGCCCAGCCCTTCGAAGAAGGTGCGCATCAGGATGATGTTCCATGCGCTGTACAACCCCGGTACAATGAAGACTGCAAAGGTGTTCTTGAGCCCGACGGCCTTGATCAGCATGTAATTCGGAATGATGCCGCCGCTGAAAAGCATGGTGAAGAAAATCAGGAAGAGCATGGCCGAACGTCCGGGCAAATCCTTCTTTTTCAGCGCGAAGGCGGCCATGGCCGTCAGTACGACGCTCAAAAAGGTTCCGATCAGGGTTCGCCCGAGGGTGATGACATATCCGTTCAGAATCCGGTTGTCGCTGAACACCTCCACGTAATTGTTCAGGGTGAAGGCGCGCGGCCAGAAATACACCCCGCCCATGGCCGCATCACGCCCACCGTTGAACGAGAGGGCAAGAATGTTCATTAACGGCAGGACGATGCTGAAGGACAGAAGTCCCAGCAGAACGGCATTCAGGGCCTGGAAAACACGGGAGGACAGAGGCATTCTTCTCTTCTTAAGCGGCATGTCATGCACCTTTCGGGGAATCGTTCGGCTCAGGGCTCAAGGGTGTCGGATCGTCGGAATCCTCATTTTTCCGGAATGAACTTGATGGACTTGGGATTCGCGGCATACAACTCCTGGAGATGGGCGGTGAACTTCGCGAGACCTGCGGTGTTGAGCTGGGCATGATAGTTTTCGATGATGGACTTCGCTTCGGTCATGTCCTTGGCGAAAACTGCCTTGATCTTGATGTCGTCGCTCTGCTGAAGCAGGGGGTTGAGATCGGGTTCGACCTCGGGCAGATCCTGCAGGAATCCGCGGGCGTCAAAGCCTTCATAGTAGCGGATCTCCGGCTTGTTGTAATCGTATTGCTTCATGGCATAGTCATACATGGTGGGATTTGCATTCTGTCCATAGGTCAGTTCCCCGAAATCGGTCACATTGTCAAGATCGGTGCTGCCAAGGAAGCAAAGCCAATTGGAACCCGCACCGCCGGCATTGATGCCGAGGTTGTTCATGGCCTTCCGGTCACCCATCAGGTCGAGGACCGACTTCTTCACGATCGGCTTGCCATCGGTCATGTCATAGTGTTCGCCTTCCACACCATAGTTCCAGAGAAGCTTGCCTTCCTTGGCGGACAGGAAGTCGACGAACTTGACGATTTCTTCCGGATTCTTGGCAGTGGACGGGATGGCCCATGCGCACCAGCCGGATTTGCCGGTCTGATAACTGACGTTGTTTTCTCCGCGCCAGTCGTTGAGCGGGCCAAGGGGCAGGTATTCGGTCGACTTGTAGATGTCCATGAAATTGTGGGATTCCGCGATGATGGCCGATGTATTGCTGCGGGAGAGTTCTTCGGCACGGGTCGCGTCCATTGTGAAATACTCGGGATGGATGAGGCCTTCCTTCAACAGCTTCTGGTAGAATTCAACCTGTTTCAGGACGGCGTCCGTATCCAGCTCGTAGGTGACCTTGCCGCCCAGCAGGCCGAATCCGTTCGAGGAATCGAACACAAAGCTGTTGACGGGTGCGGTGGATGAGCTGTAGGAACCGCCCCAGTAACGCGGCCCGAGCGGATAGACCGGCGCGCCGTTTGCATCTGTGAAGTTGCCGGCTTTGATCTTCTTGAGCAAATCATACAACTGGTCTTCGGTCCTGATCGATTTGGGATCGATCGCGAGCTTGTCGGCGATTGCCTTCTGTATCTTCATGCCACCCACATAAGGCCAGCTGTTGGAGCCTTCCGTGCGGGGAATGTTGATATGGACGAGATACGCCGCGCCGTTGAATTCGGGACGGAACATGACGCCGTTTTTCGAATCATCCGGCAGATAACCATCCTCGAAATACTTCGAATAAACCTTCGAGGTTTTCAGGAATGGGGCGACATCCGTGAAGACCCCTTCGCGGGCTGCTTTCAGCAGGATGGGGAATTCCGGACGGGAAGAGTTGTCGACATACGAAGTGATGATGTCCGGCAGATCGCCGGCCGCCATGGCGGTCGTCATCACATCCAGATCACTGGTTCCGGCGGTGTACTGCCATTCGATCGTCATGCCGGTCAGTTCCTTGATCTTTACCGCAACCGGATTCTTCTCGAAGTCTTCCGGGAAGGTTCCGCCCTGGTCGTCGATGAAGGCACGGCCGACAAGGTGGCGGTCTGCGATCCAGGTGGCGGGCTTGCCATCGGTCGAAGCGGATGCCGCAGGGGATTCCGGTGCGACGGAAATGGAGGCCGAAGCGGACTCGGAAGCAGAGGGTGAGGGAGAAGCGGGGGATGCGCCGCAACCACCCAGAACGCCTGTGAACATGACAAGACAGAACAGCAGGGCAAGGAGTCTTCGACGTTTTTTCAGCATATTGGTTCCTCCTTCTGTATCGTAAGCCTACCCTGTCCGGGTTGGCTTCGAATCGAACCTGACGATCATACCTGTCGAAAATGAACGCAACTGGAACAGAAACATGCGCTGCCAGATTCTCGATACCGTATCTGCTACCAGATGCTCACTTCCGTCAGTTTGGCCGAGACCTTGTTGGCCACCAGTACGAGGATCAGGCTGACGATTCCCTGAATGAGCCCGACCGCAGTGGCATAGCCGTATTGACCGCCTGTGAGGCCGATACGGATGATATAGACGTCCAGCGTATCGGCAAGCGACATGTTGCCTGGCGTCCGCAGCAGGAAAATCTGATCGAACCCGGAGGATACGAGACCGCCAAGACCCATGATGAACAGAATGCCGATGGTGGAACGGATGCTGGGCAACGTGATGTTCCAGATCTCGTGCCATTTCTTCGCGCCGTCGATGCGGGCCGCCTCATAAAGGGCGGGATCAATGCCGGAAATGGCCGCAAGGAAGATGATGGAGTTCCAGCCGATATTCTTCCATAAATCGCTCAGAAACACGATGGGGTAGAACGCGCTTTCCTGCATCATGAAGAATGTGCCTGGATCTCCGCCCATCAGCGCGATGGCCTGGTTGACAAGCCCGTTGTTCGGCGCGAGAATGCGCTGGAGCATGGTGACGATGATGACCCAGGAAAGGAAGTTCGGGAGGTAGGAAAGCGTCTGTGTCAGCCGCTTGTACCGTTGCGACTTCACTTCGTTCAGCATCAGCGCCAGTGCGATGGGGAACGGAAACTCGATGACGACCTTGATGAGGCCGATCACGACGGTGTTCCGGATCAGCTCCAGTGCCTGGTAATTGCCGAAAAAGGTCTTGAAGTACTTCAACCCGGCCCAGGGGCTTCCGAAAATGCCAAGGTTGAACCGATAATCCTTGAAGGCAAGGATCAGACCACCCATGGGCACATAGGCGAAGACAATGAAGAAGGTGAGACAAGGCAGCAACATCAGATACAATGCCCTGTATGACCACATGCGCTTCAAGACCCGTCCGGATTCAAAGGCTTTCCGGGGTGTGGGGTGGACGTTTGTTTTCGCTGCGACGCCTTTCCTGTTCTTGTCCATTTGCACAACCTTCCGATGTAAATGAATCGGTTCCATGTGCAGATTAACAAAACGGAGGCCCGGCCGCCAATCGAAAAAACGATGATTGGCAGTGGACTTTTTTCAGATCGCGGATCGGTTCCGGTATTCGAGCGGGGTCACGCCGACCGTTTTTTTGAAAACCCTGAAGAAATACTGTGGATCCTCATACCCGACGGATAGGGCAACGTCCGACACGCCAAGCCGAGTTTCAAGCAAGAGGCTTTCCGCCCGACGAATCCGCACTTCCGTGATATGGCCCACAACGGTCTGCCCGCAGACCTGCCGGAAAAGGGTGGAGAAATAGCCGGGGCTCATGCCTGCCATCTGCGCCAGCTGATGCAGGGAGAGCTCCTCCCGGTAATGGGTATCGATGTGTGCGAGGACCTCGCGCACCTTCTGTGTGCCACGGGCTTCCGCATGCGCATCCATCGGAATTGTCACTGCGAGTCCTGACTCCTCTTCCGGATGACAGGCCGACAGACCAGAGGGGACGTCGGGATGGGGGACGGGACGGAGCTGCATGCCCGACCGGTTCCGGCGATCCGCTGGCAGCGAATGCAGCACCTTGCTTACCGCAGCGACGAGTTCGGCTTCCCCAATCGGTTTGAGCAGGTAATCATTGACACCAAAGCTGATGGCCCGGCGTGCATACTCGAAATCCGCATAACCGCTCACGAGAATGGGAGCCGAACGGATGCCCCGCTCCTGCATGGCCTTCAACAGCGCCAGCCCGTCCATCCGGGGCATGCGGATGTCCGTCAAAAGCACATCGCAATCATATCGTTCCAGCAGGGAAAGCGCTTCGACGCCGTCGGAGGCTTCGAGCACCTCATCGAACACAAGTCCCGCATGGGCAAGCTTCGCAAGAATCCCCTTCCGGATGGTGGCCTCATCATCAACCAGCAGCAGTCTAGCCATATTTCTGCACTCCGTCCGTCTTCAGTGTGTATTCCACCCGTGTTCCGATTCCTTCCGCACTCCGGATGACCAGGCCGAACCCGTCTCCGTATGCCAGCTTCAACCGCATGTGGACGTTCTTGATGCCGATGCTGGCCTTTCGGGTCAGCAGGGAATCTCCGTCTTCCTCCTGGAGGGACCGGTTCAGTTCCTCCACACGTGATTCGGGCATGCCACGGCCGTCATCCTGAATGGCGACCTGCATGATTTCTCCCTCCATCCGTATGGAGATCTCGATGGAATGGGTTCCTTCCAGATCACGGAAACCATGGAGGATGGCGTTCTCCACGATGGGCTGCAGGATGAACTTCATGACCCTGCAGCGCAGGACCGACCCGTCCGCATCGATGAACAGCTCGAAGCGGCCCGGTTGACGCGCCTGCTGGATCTGGACATAGTTCGAGACATGTTCCAGTTCCTCGCGCAAGGCAACCCAGCCCTTCGAAGGCATGTCGATGCTGTACCGGAACATGACACCGAGCCTGTGGATGAGGTCGCAGACCTCCATGGCGCCTTTTCTGGCAGCCATGGCGCTGATCGTTTCAAGGGTGTTGTACAGGAAATGCGGGTGGATCTGCGACTGCAGGGCATTCAGTTCCGCCGCCCGGCTCTCGATTTCCCGGACATAGTTGACCCGGATGGATTCTTCCAGCCGATTCACCATCCGGTTGAAATGACCGTCCATCACACCGATCTCATCATTGCCGGCGAGCACGTTGCGGATTTCCAAATCCCCGCCTTCCACCTTTTCCATCTTTCTGACAAGGGTCTGGATGCGGCCGGTGATGCTGCCGGAAAGCAGGCCCGTCAGCAGGAAGATCACGCAAAGGGCGGTTGCGGCCAGGAAATAGATGGCGAGCCTGTTCTTGCCGGTCCGTTTTTCCAACTCTCCGTTATCAAAAAGAAAATGCACCTTCCAGTCGTACTGGCCGATCGCTTCAGTCACGAGGACCGTCTGCCGGCCATCCAGAGAACCTTCCGTTCGATTGTCCTTCCAGGTTTCCCGCAGGAAAACGAACTTTCGGGGGTCTCCATAGATCAGTTCATCATTTCGTCCCGTAACAAAAATGCTGTAGCCGGAAGAGGCTTCCTGATCCAAAACAGGCTCGAACAGGAGGTTCGCATTGACATCCAGCTTCACGATACCGCGACGTTGTCCGCCAAACTCTCCGGATGTGATGACAGGCGTCGTGAAGGACAGATAATAGACGGAATCCTGTCTTTGCCACTGGAATTTCTGCACATGATAGAAATCCGTTCGGCCGGAGGCCATCATGGCCCTGTACCAGGGAAGACCGGATACGAGCCGTTCGCTGCTGACCTTGGGCCCGTAAACCTCCCGAAGCCCGTCCGCCGTGTAGAGCATGACGTTCCGGACATCCTTGAGGTTGCTGGTGCCCATCAGCATGCCCACATCCCGCGTCAGCAGGAGGGCGATGTCGTACGGATTCGTCGAATCCTCTGTTGCGAGGCTGTCAAGAAGATCCGTTACGGACCGGTTCGAGGCGACGGAATGGAGAATGGTGCCGTAAAGCGACAGCTTGTATGCGGTCTTGTCCGCATATTGCCGGACTGTCTGGAGGTGGGAGCGCCCCAATTCATCCCGCACGAGATCGGACATGTTCCGATCAAGCATGAAGCTGGCAGCAACCAGGGGAATGACGCCGGCCATGGAGACGAACAGGAAAAGCTTCGTTCGGAGCCGCATGTCCTGCATGATCCGTCGCAACCGGTTCCCAGACTGAACTGCGGGATCGCTCATAACGGGTCCTCCTTGCATGGCGCTGTTCCTTCCATCGGGATTTCATGATACGCCCGCCTGAAAAAAATGGCAAGACGACCGATTGCCGGGTACTACATAAAGGAAAGACAAGACCGGCCTCAGACTTCATACACCCGGCAATGGATTGGCATCGTCATCGAATGTCGAAAAACGAATGCATCAACTGCCGGAGTCCCATCCAAAGCTTCATGTTTGCTGCCAAGACAGTAAAACCGGTTTGACGTATTCATATGCAGTCGATATGATGATTCAGACGGGAACGAGCCGGAAACAGAATGGGGAGGGAAACAGCATATGGGTATTCTGGGATTCATCAAGGGACAGTTCATTGATGTCATCGATTGCTTCGAGGAATCGGATGAGAACGTATTCTGGCGTTTTCCCATGAACGGGAAGGACATCATGATGAACGCGCAGCTCATCGTGCGCCCTGCACAGATGGCTGTTTTCGTCAACGAGGGACAAATTGCAGACGTCTTCCAGCCCGGAACCTACACGCTCTCCACGCAGAACCTGCCGGTCATGACCAAGTTGAAATCCTGGAAATACGGGTTTGAAAGTCCTTTCAAGGCGGATGTCTTTTATGTCACGACCCGACAGCTGACCGATCAGCTTTGGGGTACGCCTTCTCCGTTGGCCATCAATGATCCGGAGTTCGGCGGCCGCATCCTCATCCAGAGCCGCGGTCAATTCGCCTATCGTGTGGCGGATCCGACCCGTTTTCTCGAGGAATATGCGGGAACGCGTGAAGTCTGCACCACGACCATGCTGCTGAACTACCTGCGCGGTTTCATCGTGCAGTATCTGCGGGACGGCATCATGGAATCCGGACTCGGATATACAGCCCTCAACACGCAGTTGATCGAATTCTCGGATACCATCATGGAAAAGCTGGCCGGAAAATTCACGGCGGTCGGGCTTGAACTCACCAGCTTCGTCATCACCGAGATGGAATTGCCGGAAAACCTGCGCAATGCCATCGGCAAGGGGGCGGAGGTGAACCTGATGGGCGGACTCAATACCGTCGCCACCCTTGGCATGGTCGATGCGATGAAGGCAGGCGCCGCCAACGAGGGAAACCCTGCGGGAGCCATGGGCAGCGGTGTTGCCATGGCCGCCATGATGGGACAGATGTTCGGGCAGATCGGCCAGAACATGCAGCAGGGGATGGCGCAGCAGGGAACAGCCCGGCAAGGTGAAGGGAATCAGGGTGTAGGCGTGGTTGGGACTTCCGGCAGTCCTGCTTCTTCCGGAACCGCTTGCGTTTTCTGCAAGGCCATGATTCCGAACGGTGCGAAATTCTGTCCTGAATGCGGAAAACCCGCAGCAGTCCCCGGAACCGCCTGTGGATCCTGTGGCGCCTCCATTCCCGCAGGCGCAAAGTTCTGCCCGGAATGTGGCAAGCCAGCCGGACCTGCTACCTGTGCAAAGTGCGGATTCACCCTGGCGCAGGGAGCCAAATTCTGTCCGGAGTGCGGCACCGCGAAATGATTCACCTGTGCAACACGGCTTGGGAGCAAGGCTAGGAGCCATGGCTCTGGGTTCTTGCGCAAGATAGGCGGAAGCATGGGACGATCCCATGGATTCACAGCCACAACAGATGGAAAGGATACGTGACATGTCCGCTCAAACCGAACAAAGAACCTTTCCCTGTCCCGGCTGCGGCAGCATGCTGGAATTCGATCCCGGCCTGCAGCAGCTGCACTGTCCGGCCTGCGGCAATACGATGCCCATTCCGGTGGACCGGGATGCGGTCATCATGGAGTACCCACTCGAGGAGGCCGAGCGCAACGCCTCGACGGACTGGTCTTCCGACACCGCCACAGTCACTTGCGGCGGGTGCGGCACGCAGACCGTCGTCCAGGCGGACAGCGGAACGGCCGAGTGTCCTTTCTGCGGCAGCAAGCAGCTGATTCGGGACGAAAAGTCCACAACGATCCGGCCGGAGTCGCTGCTTCCGTTCAAAATCACGAAGGACGACGCGAAAGTCCGTTTCAAGGCCTGGATCGGCAAGAAATGGTTTGCGCCGACAGCTGCAAAAAACACATCCCGGGCGGATCGGGTCAGCGGTGTCTATGTTCCTTATTGGACCTACGATGCCCAGACCGATTACAACTACAGCGCCGAAGCCGGAACACATTATTATGTGACGGAATATCGAACCACCACGGATGCAAACGGCAAGCAGACACGGGAGGCCGTCCAGGTTCAAAAGACAAGCTGGCGGCCTGTCTTCGGAAGCGGCAACCGGTTTTTCGATGATGTGCCGATCAATGCTTCCAGGAACGAAAACAAAAAACAGATGGACAAGATCCGGGATTTCGCCTTTCAGGAACTTGTTCCGTACCGTCCGGAATTCCTGTTGGGGTTCATGGCGGAGCGATATGGCGTCAATGTGACGGACGGCTTTGAAATCGCGAGCGGTGAAATGCGCAGCGCCTTGATGCAGGATGTGCGGAGCGCCATCGTGGCGGACGAGGTTCGCAATATCCAGTTGGATGTACGGTATGGGAATATCCGTTTCAAGCATTTGCTCGCACCGATCTGGATTTCTTCCTTCCGGTTCCGCAACAAGCCGTATCGATTCGTGGTGAACGGCCAGACCGGCACCGTACAGGGAGAGTACCCGATTTCCCCCTGGAAGGTCACCTTATTGATTCTGTTTCTGGCGGCACTCGGTGTCGGCATCTATTTCCTGATCAACTACTTGCAGACAAACGGATGAACCCATCACAATCCGGGATTGTGCGATGGATCGGTCCATGACCGCCGGAGGAGACCCATGTGCGGACGTTTCTATGTTTCCGAAGCTGAACTGGACGATTTCGCCGCCCTGATCGAAGGCATCGAGAAGGATCTGCTCAAACCGAGGACAAACCGGGACGGCACCGGAGACATCGTTCCGGGCGATTTCGCGCCGGTTCTGGTTGCCGATCCTTCCGCATGTGAGATGGACGGGATCGGCGGGTTGCCGGCGCTCTCCACGCCAGCGGGCATCCGTGTCTTTTCCTGGGGATTTCCCGCAGCGAAGGGAAAAGGCCGTATCATCAACGCCCGTGCGGAAAGCGTGGCGGACAAGCCATTATTCCGGCTTCCGTTCGCCTCGTATCGCTGTCTCGTCCCGGCACGCGGCTTCTATGAATGGTCGGATGCTCCCGAAGCGGCGGTTTCCGGAGAGGCAGGGGAGGAAGAGCCTCTGCAGATGTCCATGGAGGGCCTTTTTTCATCCGTTCCCTCCGTCATGACGCAACAGGGCGCGGGAAGTCCGCACAGGAAACAGCCTCGTATCCGCCACCGCTTCTCCCGCGAGGATGGCCGCTTGCTCCTTATGGCCGGTCTTTATTGGAAGTTCAGACTCTCGGTCACGGAAAGCCTGACGGCGTTCACCATCCTGACAGTCGGCGCAAATCCGGATGTTGCACCGATTCACGACCGGATGCCGTTGATCCTGGAACAGAAGGAGCAGGCCGTCTGGCTGGGTGCTTCCGATGGAAAGGCGCTGCTGCCGTTGCTTGTCCCTTCGGCCAGCGGAATCCTGCACCATGAGGTCCTGCCGACAACCGCATGAAGATCTGATTGCTTCCTGATCGGGTCATTATGACATCCTTCATTGGGCTTGATCAACATCTATAATGGATCCTGCCGACAGGATGATAGGACGTCATCCCGTTTCACTCCCTGGTGACGGCGCTTCCCACGAAATCCTCCGAACCCTTTGGAACGGCGTGTTTACAAATACAGATGCGGGTGGTACGATATCATGGATATTCGTTTTCATCCAATGTATGGAAGTCATGGAACTCATTCTTCCTCTGGATGAAGGATATCATCGGTCCGGAAAGCACATCAGCCCGGAAAAGAGCGTAAACCTCCAGGAGGAATCATATGTCCCGTTACCTGCTCATTGTCGAATCTCCTGCCAAAGCGAAAACCATCAAAAAATACCTGGGGAACGATTGGAAAATTTCCGCATCGATGGGCCACATCCGGGATCTTCCCCAAAGCCACCTCGGCGTGGATGTCAGCCGCAATTTCGAACCGATGTACATCAACATCCAGGGCAAGAACGACTTGATCAAGAGTTTGAAGGCTGATGCCCTCGAAGTCGATCAAGTCTATCTCGCAACCGACCCTGACCGCGAAGGAGAAGCCATCTCGTGGCATCTGGCGAAGCTTCTGAACATCCCGCCGGATTCCGCTTCCCGGGTCACTTTCAATGAAATCACGAAAAATGCTGTCACACAGGCGGTTCAGCAGCCCCGCGCCATCGACATGAACCTGGTCGATGCGCAACAGGCACGCCGCATTCTGGATCGCATTGTGGGATATGAACTGAGCCCCATCCTCTGGCGGAAAGTCCGAAAAGGCCTGAGCGCAGGCCGCGTTCAGTCGGTTGCAACCCGCATCATCTGCGATCGGGAAGAAGAAATCGACAAATTCAAGCCGGAAGAATATTGGAGTCTGGATGCGTTGCTCGAAAAAAGTTCCAAGGAACGCTTCACGGCGCACTTTCATGGCAGGAATGGGAAGAAGCTGGACCTGAAGGAAGAAGCGGAAGTCTCCCGCGTGCTGGAAGGCCTCAAAGATGCCGCGTTCTCTGTTGCCAAAGTGAAGAAGGGTTCCAAGAAACGCTCTCCTGCGCCTCCCTTCATCACCAGTACCCTGCAGCAGGACGCTTCCCGCAAGTTCGGATTCAGCACCCAGAAAACCATGATGATCGCCCAGCAGCTGTACGAAGGTGTGGAAATCGCCGGAGAAGGCGCGGTCGGCCTGATCACCTATATGCGTACCGACTCCGTCCGTATCTCGGACGATGCCCTTGCCGAAGCCCGGAAATACATCGAGGCGACCTACGGCACGGAATACATGCCGAAGGAACCCCGCAAGTTCAAGACGAAATCCGCGGCGCAGGATGCGCATGAAGCCATCCGCCCCTCGTATGTGGATCGCTCGCCGGACAGCCTCGAGGGCAGTCTGGAACCCGATCAACGAAAACTCTACGGTCTCATCTGGGAGCGTTTTCTGGGTTCGCAGATGGAGCAGGCAGTGTATGACACCCTCTCCATCGAGATCGATGCCGCATCCGTCGTCCCGACCGAATCCGGCACAACAGATGTCCTGAATTTCCGTGCTTCCGGTTCGAAGCTGGTGTTCCGGGGTTTCATGGCCCTGTACGTCGAAAGCCTGGAAGAAGGGGAAGAGGACAAGGACAAGGATCAGGCCATGCCGACGCTGACGGCCGGAGAATTGTTGAAATGTGCAAAACTTCTTCCTGAACAGCATTTCACACAACCGCCGCCACGTTATTCGGAAGCCACGCTGGTCAAGGCGATGGAAGAGCTGGGGATTGGCCGTCCGTCGACCTACTCGCCGACCATCGGCACCATCGTCAACCGCGGATATGTGGATCGTGAACGTCGGATGCTGACCCCAACGGAGCTTGGTAAAATCGTCAACCATCTCATGTGCGAGAATTTTGCCGACATCGTGAATGTTCATTTCACCGCCGACATGGAACACAAGCTCGATACGGTGGAAGAAGGCAGCATCCCTTGGCGTGACCTGCTGAAGGAGTTCTACACACCCTTCAAGGAAGCTGTAAGGGCCGCCGAGAAAAGCATCGTGAAGGTTGTGCTGCCCGTGGAGGAATCCAATGAGGTCTGCGAGCTGTGCGGCAAGATGATGGTCATCAAGACCGGACGGTTCGGCAAATTCCTCGCCTGCCCCGGTTTCCCCGAATGCAAGAACACAAAGCCTTTTGTCGAGGATGCAGGCGTGAAGTGCCCGATGTGTGGCGCGCGCGTTCTTCATCGCAAGACGAAGCGGAACCGCAAGTATCTCGGATGCGAAAAGTATCCGGCGTGCACCTTCCTGAGCTGGGATCAACCCGCAGGCAAGGACTGTCCCAAATGCGGCAACTTCCTCACGGCCAAGACCAAGGCGGGCGTGACGGATTTGAAATGCAGCAATGCGGACTGTGACTATGTCGAAGCCGGGGAACGCAAGGAAGGCGAGGCTAAACCGAAGCGCGCAACCCGTAAAAAGACAGCCGGACCCGAAGAATCCGTCGAATGACCTACCCAACCGTCCTCGATGATTCCGCTTGGAACCCTATCCATTTCCTTTGATCATCCATTCATCCTCGAAAGGAACACGCATGCAAGAATCCCCTATTACCGTCATCGGTGCCGGTCTGGCCGGAAGCGAAGCTGCATGGCAGATCGCCCGTCACGGCGTACCGGTTCGTTTGATAGAAATGAAACCTGCAAGAAAGACACCTGCCCATCAGATGGATGCCTTCTGTGAACTGGTTTGCAGCAACTCGCTCCGTTCGAACCAGCTTGAGAACGCGTCAGGCCTGCTGAAGGAAGAACTGCGGCGTCTTGGCTCCCTTGTCATGTCTTCCGCGGATGCCGCGGCCGTTCCTGCCGGTGGCGCGCTTGCCGTCGATCGTGAATCATTCTCGGGCGCCATCACCAGGGCCTTGCGAGAACACCCGCTGATCACCGTGGAGGAACGCGAGGTTCTTGCAGTTCCCTCCGGCGGGATGACCATCATTGCCACCGGGCCGTTGACGACGGATGCGTTGTCCGCCGACATTGCATCACGGATCGGAAGCAACGGACTGTTCTTCTTCGATGCCGCCGCGCCCATCGTTCGCGCCGACAGCATAGACTTGACGAAAGCCTTCCGGGCCTCCCGTTATGGAAAGGGTTCGGATGACTACCTCAATTGCCCGATGGACCGCGAAACATACCTTGCGTTCCAACAGGCCCTGATGGACGCGGAAACCGTCGTCCTCAAGGACTTCGAGGAGAACCGGATCTTCGAGGGATGCATGCCCATCGAGAGCATGGCCAGGCGCGGGGTGGACACCATGCGGTTTGGCCCGTTGAAGCCGGTCGGTCTGACGGATCCTGCCACAGGCAAGGAAGCCTATGCCATCATCCAGCTGCGACAGGATGACGCCGCCGCTTCCCTCTTCAATCTCGTCGGCTTCCAGACACATCTGAAGTGGGGCGAGCAGCAGCGCGTCTTCCGTATGATCCCCGGCCTGGAACATGCCGAATTCGAACGGTACGGCGTCATGCACCGCAATACATACCTCAACTCGCCGCAACTGCTGACCGACACCTATCGTCTGCGTACGGATGAAAACCTGTATTTCGCCGGGCAGATGACCGGAGTGGAGGGGTATGTCGAGTCCGCCGGTTCCGGCTGGGTGGCCGGTACGAATGCAGCGCTGCAGGCACTGGGGAAGGCCCCCTTGCGCCTTCCCGGAACGACCGCCATCGGCGCGTTGGCCCGATATGTCTCGAATCCGGTCAATACGAAATTCCAGCCCATGAACGCGAATTTCGGCATCATGAACCCACTGGAAGGACGTTTCAAGGACAAGCGTCTGAAAAACGGATTGATCGCAGAACGCGGCCTTGCCGACCTCGCATCCCTGACGGAACAGATGAGCCTCTGATATCGCTTTGAGCGACCGGCGAACCACCCTGCAAAGGGGCGATGCCGGATCATAACCACCACGGGAATCTGTACCCGGAACCGATGCCGCCAGACAAAACAGCATCGACCCGGTAACATGATGGAAAAGAGAAAGGAGAATCCATGAAAAAGTTGCAACTATCCATCCTTACCCTTGTGATTGTACTTTTGGTTGCCATTGGCATCTGGATGGGAACCGGTGTCTACTCACTGAACGACGCCGGCGACGAACAGGCAGTCATTCTGAGATTCGGTTCCTATGTCCGTACGGACGATCAGGCCGGCTTGAAATGGCATCTCCCTTACCCGATTGAGACGGTTGAAATCATCCCGGCCGGTATCATCCGCACACTGGAGATCGGCTACCAGACGCAAGCCGTCGGGAATTCGACCGGCAGCTCCCAGTTCGTCTCCATTCCTGAGGAAGCCCTGATGATTACCGGAGATGAAAACCTGGTAAACACGGAAACGGTCGTCCAGTATCGCATCAAGAATGTGCGCGACTTTCTATTCAACGTCGACGATCCCATCGGAAGCTTGCGCATTGTGGCCGAGTCTGCGATTCGCCGCGTAGTGGCCGCCCACAAGCTCGATGATGTCCTGACCGATCAGAAGGCATCGATCGAGTTGGAAATCAGGACAGATCTGCAGGGAATCTGCGATCAATATGGTCTGGGCGTCGAACTCACAACCGTTGCGCTCCAATCCGTCTATTCCCCGACGGAAGTCTCGGAAGCCTTCGACGATGTCATCAAGGCACGGGAAGACATGAGCCGCTTCATCAACGAAGCGAAAAAGACTTCCAATGAAATCGTACCCGCCTCGGAGGGTAAAGCCGCTGAAATCCTGAATCAGGCCCAATCCTACAAGGAAAGGCGCATCGCAGAGGCCAAGGGTGACGTTGAGAATTTCAAGCAGGTCCTTCAACGTTATGTACTCGGGAAAGAAGTCACCCGCACCCGCATGTATCTGGAAGTGATGGAGGATGTTCTGCCGAACGCCAAAGTCTACATCATGAAGGATGGCGGAGACACCCTGAAGTATCTTCCATTGGATGGCACCGGTTCATCGGGCAATCCATCCACACAGCCTGCCGCCACAACGCCGCCCCTCACAGTCGATGGGGCCTCCAACTAAGTGGAAAGGAGTCTTTTGCATGACAGACAATTTCAATCCCTTTGAGTTCAAGGAACAATACCAGCAGCAGAAGAAGGCCGCCACTCCCGTACCCAAAGGTCTGAAAAAGCTTCTGACCGCTTTTGGGGTCCTGATCGTTCTGCTTGTCCTCGTGATCATCGTCCTCTCGACCTTCACCTTTACGGTCGGAGAACGGGAACAGGTTGTGGTCACCGAGCTGCAACGAATTGTGCGCGTAATCGTTGATGACGAGAATGCCGCCAGCATCCAGGCATTGAAGAACGATCCCCGTTTTGTCGGTGTGAAAATTCAATCCGGCAAGGGTCTCTTCTTCAAGACTCCCTTTATCCAGACAGCCGAGCATTACAGCAACATGCTCCAGACGTACGACACAACCCCTGAGGAAGTGTTTACGAAGGACAAGAAAAAACTGTTTTTCGACAACAACGCCCAGTGGAAAATTGAAAATCCCGCGCTGTTCAAGACCAGCATTCAGACCCAGAGCCTTGCACATCAGCGGATCGACGAGTTGATTTTCTCCCGGATGCGTGAAGAAATCGGTAAAATCGAGACGAAGCAGCTGGTATCCGACAAAGCTTATGTCAATGAAATGTTGATTCGCGTCCGGGATTTCGTCAACGCCCAGATGAACCAATACGGCATCAACGTGGTGGACATCCGCATCAAGCGGACGGAATACCCGGAGGAGACAAAGCCAAGCATTTACGAGCAGATGCGCTCCGAACGTCAGGCCGTTGCCACGCAATACCGCGCCGACGGACAGAAACAGGCTCGTACCATTCTGGCTGAAGCCAACAAGAACGCCACAATCATTGAGGCGCAGGCGTACGAACTCGCCGAAAAGACCAAGGGCGAGGGCGACGGCGAGGCGCTGCGCATCTACGCGGAAGCCTACAACACCGATGCCGAATTCTACTCATTCTGGCGCACCCTGCAGGCCTACAAGAAGATCATAGACAATGACACCACCATCTTCATCAGCCCGGATTCCGAACTGGCGAAGTATCTCTTCAATCCGAAGTGACATCGAAGTGATATAAAGCAATCCTGTCTGCACGCACAGCAAACACCAAAAAGAGCGGCTTCCTTTCGGAGCCGCTCTTTCCTGTTCAATGTCCAATGTAATGCCAGAATGTTTTGCACTGTACAATGTCCTGTCAACTTGCAGTCCACTGTCAAATGATCTGTCCACAATGCTTTCCACTGTCCAACACGCTGTCCAATATGTTATGCACTGTCCAACACGCTGTCCACTATCGGATCGTCATCTTGTCAGCCAACGACGATTTTTCCTTCCGGATAGACAATGTCGTTGTTCCTGTGTTTCCCGAGTGTAAGCGTGATGGCGAAGGTCATCGGCCCCACACGGCCCATGAACATGGTCAGGATATGCACGATCTTCGACATAGGGCCGTAATCAGGCGAAGTGGTCATGCCGATGGACAATCCGACAGTTCCAAAGGCTGAAGTCGACTCAAACAGGGAGTTGACCAGCCGGAATTCAGGATTCATGAGGGAGATCAGCATGGTTGCCACGATCAGCCAGGTACCCGAGAGGATGAGAATCGTGAAAGCCTTGAGCGCCGTATTGGTCGAAACCCTCCGCTTCTGGCAGACAATCTGGTCGCTGGATCGAATCACGCTCAGGATGGCAATGATCATGACGCCAAGCGTGTTCACCTTGATACCGCCACCCGTGGAACCTGATGCAGCTCCGATGAACATCAGAAGGGATGTGAATACCTTTGTGACGTCATTCATCGCATTCAGGTTGAAGGAGGCATAACCGGCCGTGCGGGCGTTGACAGAGAGAAAGACGGCCGCGTTGATCCGCTCTTTCGTCGGCATGGAGGCAAGCGTATTCACGTTTCCACTTTCAACCGCGTATATGAAAAGCGTACCACCGATCCAAAGAATGATGGAAATCAGCAGCACCATTTTCGTATGCAGCTGCAGTTTTTTTGTCTTGTGGTAATGCCATACATCCTGCCAGACAATGAAACCCAGACCGCCGATCATGATGAGCGCCGAAATGGTATAAATGACAAGGGGATTGCCGTTATACTCGCTCATGCTTTTCAAGCCGCCAAGCACATCGAATCCCGCATTGCAGAAGGCGGAAATGGAATGCCAGACACCAAAGTAGACTCCTTGGAGGCCGTAGCGGGGAACGAATGCGATGGAGAGCAATACAGCCCCGATGAACTCAATGACAAAGACGGCCTTCACAACGCCTCGGATCAAGCGGACGGAGTCCTGCCAGTCAAAGGTGTTCAGGGATTCCTGTGCCAGCACCATCGATTTGAGGCCGGTTTTGCGACGCATCATCGCGATGAAGAAGGTCATCAGGGTGATGAGGCCAAGCCCCCCAACCTGGATCAAGGCAAGGATGACGATCTCGCCGAACAGGGAATAATGATCCCCTGTATCGAATACGACGAGTCCTGTGACGCAGGTCGCCGAGGTGGAGGTATACAGGGCATCGATGAAAGGCGTCGCTTCGTGTGTCTCACTGCTGATCGGGAATGTCAGGATGATTGCACCAATCAGGATGACCATGAAGAAACTGATGAATACCACAATCGGGGGAGAGATGCCTGTTGCTTTTTTCTGCATCAGTCTTAGGAATCTGCTCATGATGTCTGTCCGCCTGTCCCGCGCCCATGCGCATCGTTGCCGTAAGGCAGGCGCCGCCTGCCTTTGAATCTTGTTCTACTATACTGAAAAGAAGCGGGAAAAGCAAATTGTTCCAGCGTAAACCCACATTCCGGGAACAGCGGAAACTCCATGAGCAAAAGCATGCTCTTCCGCCTGAAAAAACTGTTTTCTTCCTGATGTTTTCTTGACTGCATCCAACAACTGTGATAATTTTAACTGGTCAATCATATGACCAACCCATAACTCAGGGAGGTATTCACATGGACATCCAGGATCAGTCCCTGCTCAGCGGAAACGGACTGTTTGCCGTGCTCATGACAGCAGGCATCCTTTTGGTTCTTGTTATCGTCATCGTTGCAGGTATTCTCAGAAACAAAAGGAAGAAAGCCGAAGCCGGCCTGACACCCATTGCAACTTCAACAAATGGTGGTTCTGGCCTTTCCACCGCTTCCCTGGCATCCGATCCGATGGCTGCCAATTCGGAAGGGGACGAGGAAGAAACGCTTGCTGCAATCATGGCAGCCATCTCCATCATCCTTGCCGACGGAAACGGTTTCCGTCTCCGTTCCATCCGTCGCACGAGCAGGAACACACCGGCCTGGAACACCTCCGGCAGGGATGAGTATCTGGCGACAAGGCTATAAGCTGCAATCTCATCATCTGCCGTTTCATCTGTGGCGAATCGGCGCTGAGGAAAACAGCCTCGCCATAAGTGGGACTTCTGGCGTCACAAACAGAATTCTATGACCTGATACCATTTATTCCATGCCATCTTGTATACAAAAAACAGTATGATATAATGTAACCTGTCCGGGGCATTGCGCGCGAATTTGACAGGATCACACCGTCCCGTTTCGGGCCGAATCCGGAATCTGTTCCGCGGAGAGGTTTTCAGCGGGACTGTTTTTCATGGATTCCGTTTCCGGATGACACATCATGGTAATGATTCCGTAGGCCCGAAGGGCCGCGAGCGGACATGCCGAAGCAGTGAAAGGGGCACTTCCTATGAGCGACTTTCTCAAGCGGATCATCGAACGCGCCAACAACGATCTGAAAACCATCGTCCTGCCCGAATCCACCGACATCCGCACCCTGAAGGCTGCCGCCATGGTCCAGGAACAGGGCTTCGCCCGAATTGTCCTCGTCGGCGACCGAAAAGCCATGGAAACCCTCGGTTCCGGGCTCGATTTCTCAAAAGCCTCTTTTGTGAATCCCGAAACTTCCGACAAATTCGAAACCTATGCGGACGCCTTTTATGAAATGCGCAAGGCAAAGGGCATGACGCCTGAAAAAGCCCGCGAAATCATGAAGGATCCGCTTTACTGGGGTGTCATGATGGTGAAGATGGGGGAGGCCGACGGCATGGTATCCGGCGCCATCCACTCCACCGCCGACACGCTCCGCCCGGCCTTGCAGATTCTGAAGACCGCACCTGGCACAAAGCTGGTCTCCGCCTTCTTCGTCATGGTGGTTCCGGATTGCGAATACGGCAAGGACGGCGCCTTCATCTATGCTGACAGTGGTCTCGTGGAAAATCCGAGCGCCGAGGAACTGGCTGAAATCGCCATCTCCTCCGCCGCAACCTGCGAAAATCTGCTGGAGACCCAGGCCCGTGTCGCCATGCTTTCCTACTCCAGCTATGGCAGCGCCAAGAATCCGCTGGTCGACAAGGTCGTCGAAGCCACCCGCATCGCAAAGGAAAAGGCGCCAAACATCCTGATCGACGGCGAGCTTCAGGTCGATGCGGCCATCGTCCCCGCCATTGCGGCCTCCAAGGCTGCGGCAAGCCCGCTGAAGGGAATGGCCAATGTCCTGGTGTTCCCGGATCTCAATTCCGGCAACATCTCCTACAAGCTCACCCAGCGTCTGGCCAAGGCGGAGGCATACGGCCCCGTCACACAGGGCATTGCGCGTCCGGTCAACGACCTCTCCCGCGGCTGCTCTGCCGAAGACATCGTCGGCGTCGTCGCCATCACGGCCGTTCAGGCACAGGGCGTGAAGGCCTGAGTCCGGCTCTCCGAACCTGACTGTGAAAGCTTGAACTTGTCGTTCCGAACCTGCGCCCGAATGCCTGTTCTTGTCGTTCCGAACCTACATGAAAAGATCCTTACGGATCATGACCGGGATAAAACAACGGCGAAAAGCCGTTCCGGAGAGGAAGCAGTTATGAACGTTCTGGTGATCAACGCAGGGAGTTCCTCCCTCAAGTACCAACTCATCGACATGCAGCACAATGTGGTTCTGGCCAAGGGTCTGTGCGATCGGATCGGCATTGAGGGGTCCCTCATCAAGCAGAAGGCCGACGACGGTCGCGAAATCGTCCGTACGGTGCCGATGAAGCGCCATTCCGATGCCATCGCGGAGCTGGTGAAGGAACTTACCGGCGAAGCCTGCGGCGTCATATCCAATATGGACGAGATCACGGCGGTCGGCCACCGTGTGGTGCATGGGGGAGAGAAATTCTTCAAGTCCGTCGTCATCGACGAGGCGGTCATGAAGATCCTTGAGGAATGCAATGAACTTGCGCCCCTCCACAATCCGCCGAACATCACCGGCATCCGTGCCTGTGAGGAAATCATGCCCGGGAAGTCCCAGGTCGCCGTGTTCGACACCGCGTTCCACCAGACCATGCCGAATTATGCCTACATGTATGCGCTTCCCTATGAGTTCTACCAGAAGTACAAGATGCGCAAGTACGGCTTCCATGGCACCTCCCACAAGTTCGTGGCGCAGCGTGCCGCAGCCTTCCTCGGCAAACCCCTGGAAAGCCTGAAGATCATCACCTGCCATCTCGGCAACGGTTCCTCGCTCGCAGCCATCAGCGGCGGCAAGGTGCTGGATACTTCCATGGGCTTCACGCCGCTGGACGGTCTGGCCATGGGCACCCGCTGCGGCACCATCGATCCGGCCGTTGTCACATTTTTGATGAAAAAAGAAGGCATCGACGCCGAGAAAATGGATACCATCATGAACAAGCAGTCCGGCATGCTCGGTGTGTCCGGCGTCTCCAGCGACTTCCGTGATCTGCATGATGCGCTGGATGCCGGCAATGAGCGCGCGAAGCTCGCCCTGGACATCTTCACCTACCAGGTGCGTAAATTCATCGGCTCCTATGCGGCCGCCATGGACGGACTGGATGCGATCGTATTCACGGCCGGTATTGGCGAAAACAATCCCTATGTCCGTTTTGAAGCCACCAAGGGTCTGGATTTCATGGGCGTCGTCGTGGATGCCGCCAAAAATGAACTCCGCGGCGACGAACGCGACATCAGCGCGGATGGCGCTCGTGTCCGCACGCTGGTCATTCCGACCAACGAAGAACTCGCCATCGCCCGGGAAACGGTTGCCCTGCTCGGCTGAGACGATTGTGCCGGATGGACGGCAGAATCAGATAGGCGACAGCATCAGACCAAAGATGGAACTCGAAAGGTAATGGAACCAGACAGTTGATTGAATCATACACAACCAGCACCCCTCGTTTTTCAGGGCGGCCGGACCGGAAACGGAACCGGCCGCCCTTCCTTCAGTGCGCGCGGCATGCGCGCGTTCTTGGCGGTGAAAGTCCGCTATGGAGGTTGATAGCACCAACCATTAGCCAAAGG
Source organism: uncultured Clostridia bacterium (assembly GCA_942493335.1). Classification (GTDB taxonomy): domain Bacteria; phylum Bacillota; class Clostridia; order DSM-8532; family DSM-8532; genus JAEWSN01. The sequence continues at coordinate 500,190 of OW818693.1, forward strand.
CAAGGGTGTCCATCGCGAGGTGGAATCTGAAGGAAGCCGGAGGCAAAATCCCGGCCTGACGAACAGAAATCGCATACAAGGCATCCCAAGTCGGACGAGCTTGCTGAACAAAGCGAAGTCCAATGCTATACGAGGCAAAGGGTGTATATGCGGCAGGTAGATGGGATGAAGGAACGCGAGCTTACCCGTGGAGATCTGGCTTGTACGTCGTGGATGTTTTTTTTTCAGAGACGACAACCCGTACCGGGAGGTACGGCTGAACAGCCAGAAGTCAGCAGAGGCCATAGTACCGGCTGGTTCGAAACAGACGGGAAGGGCCGAACATCAGGAGGTTTCCAGAGCACATGAAAGTCTCGAAGGATTCGCAACGACAGCAGACAACTTCATATGAAGGTCGTCCGTGGCGGGTAGGGGTGGAACCCCGAGAGGAAACGGAGGCGCTGAGCAATCCACCGGCGACGCATGGAGGAGGAAACGGGACCAAGTCAGACGGGCAGACGCTGATGGAAAGGATTCTCGCCAAAGACAACATGACAGCAGCATTCAAGCGGGTGAAATCCAATAAGGGAAGCCATGGAGTCGACGGGATGCAGGTCGATGAACTTCGAACCCACCTGTGGGCCGAGTGGCCGAACTACCGTCAGCAATTGCTCGAAGGGGATTACACTCCCCAAGCCGTAAGGAAGGTAGAAATACCGAAACCGAACGGAGGAACCCGACAACTTGGGATACCAACCGTCATGGACAGACTCATCCAACAGGCTATTGCCCAAGCCCTGACTCCGGTATTCGACCCGGGATTCTCGGCGTCGAGTTACGGATTCCGCCCGAAGAAAAGTGCGCACGATGCAATCAAGGCAGCATGCGCATATGTTCAGGAAGGGCACGGGACAGTGGTGGAGATGGACCTCGAAAAGTTCTTCGACCGGGTCAACCACGACAAACTCATGTCGCTGGTGGCGAGGAAGGTGGACGACAAGCGTGTGCTGCGCCTGATACGCAAGTATTTGGAGGCAGGCATTCTCGAGAACGGGGTCGAGGTCAGAAATGAAATAGGCACGCCGCAAGGTGGTCCGCTCAGCCCGTTACTGACCAACATTCTGCTGGATGAACTGGACAAGGAACTGGAACGGCGAGGACACCGGTTCTGCCGGTATGCGGATGACTTCCAAATCTATGTGAAGAGCCGCAAAGCGGGAAACCGGGCGAAAGAAAGCATTACGTGTTTTCTGGAGGGAAGGCTCAAACTCAAGGTGAACCGGGAAAAGAGTCTGGTGGGAAGTGTGTACCGGAGTAAGTTTCTGGGATTCTCTTTTCGAAAGGTTCCGAAGACCGGGGAGATTAGGGCGAGAGTCCACCCGAAATCCTATGGCCGTTTCAAGGACAAGGTGCGTGCATGTACGTCCAGAAGCAGGTCGGAAAGTATGGAAGTCAAGCGGGATAAACTGAACCGGCTCGTGAAGGGCTGGGCAGGGTATTTCAAACTGGCAGACATGAAAACCCCGGCTTCGCAATTGGATGAATGGATGCGGAGACGCATCCGCATGTGCTGGTGGAAACAGTGGAAGAGGATTCGAACCAAGCATGACCATTTGGTCAGGCTTGGTGTTGAAAACTCAAAAGCATGGGAATTCGCCAACACAAGAAAGAGCTACTGGCGAACAGCCGGTAGCCCAATCCTGGGTACATCTTTGACGAATCGTTATCTCAAGGAATTTGGATTTATCTTTCTGACTGACTGTCTTTCAACCAAATGACCCTGATGAACCGCCGTATACCGAACGGTACGTACGGTGGTGTGAGAGGTCGGCGGCCCGACTAACGGGCCGCCTCCTACTCGATAACGAAGCGCTGCGGTCGTTGACAATTCCTTGACAACCGTTCTACAATAATCATTACGATGGGTCATTCCCCAATCCCATGCGTCTTTTACAGTAAAGAAGCGCCGTTCACGTGTTACTCACGCATTGGTGAATGGGTCGGAAATTCAGACATCCAGGAGGACACCAGCATGAAGGTATGTAAATTTGGCGGCACGTCGATGGCGAGCGCGGAACAGATACAAAAAGTCTGCCAGATCGTCACCTCGGATCCGGATCGTCGGGTCGTCGTTGTTTCCGCTCCCGGAAAACGCTTCGACAAGGATACCAAAATTACGGACATGCTGATCGATTGTGCGGAGAAGTACCTGACGAACAAGGATTATGAACCAGCCCTTGCGAACATTGTACTGCGTTATGCGGAGATCGCGCGGGATCTGAACCTCGACGACGAGGTGGTCCGTGACATCGAAAACAACCTGCGCACCCGCGTGGTGATGGGCTATGATTCCGACGCGAAATTCATGGATCGCATGAAGGCGGCCGGGGAGGACAACGCCGCCAGACTGGTCGCCCAGTATCTCCGCAAGATCGGCCATCGCGCGCACTATGTGAATCCGAAGGACGTCGGGCTGTTCCTCAGTGACGAATTCGGCAACGCCCGCGTACTCCCGCAATCCTTCAAGAACCTCACAAAGCTGAAGGACATGGACGGCATCGTCGTGTTCCCCGGCTTCTTCGGCTATTCCCTTTCCGGAGATGTGGTCACCTTTTCCCGCGGCGGGTCGGACATCACAGGTTCCATCCTTGCCGCAGCCCTCGAAGTACAGGTCTACGAGAACTTTACGGACGTCGATTCCGTTTTTGTCGCGAATCCGCGTCTTATCAAGAATCCGGCGGCCATTTCGGAACTGACCTACCGCGAAATGCGCGAGCTTTCCTATGCGGGTTTCAGCGTCCTTCACGAGGAAACGCTTGAACCCGTCTTCCAGCGCGGCATCCCGGTCAACATCCGAAATACGAACAATCCGGACGCACCCGGCACACTCATCACGCCGGTCCGTTCCAGGGGCTTCGACATCCCGCTGTCCGGGATTGCAGGCGACAAGGGTTTCTGCAGCATCAATATCAACAAGTACATGATGAACCGGGAGATCGGTTTCGGCCGAAAGGTGCTCCAGATTCTCGAGGAGGAGTTTGTTCCCTTCGAACACATGCCTTCCGGAATCGACGACATCTCCATCATCGTCCGCACACAGCATCTGGACAGTGAAAAGAAAAGCCGTATCATGGAACGGATTTCGAAAGAACTCAGGGTCGACAGCATCAGCTTCGAGTACGATCTGGCACTCGTCATGGTCGTCGGTGAAGGCATGAAGCACCGGGTCGGCGTCACCACGCGCGTTTCGAAGGCGCTGGCTGAACACGGCATCAACATCCGCATGATCAACCAGGGTTCTTCCGAGGTGAGCATCATGTTCGGTGTGAACGAAGCCGATGTGGATCGGGCGGTCATCGCCATCTATGACGAATTCTTTGGAGAGAACGCGGAACTCCGCAACTGAGGCTGATTTGACGGATGCGGATCGAAGGATTACGATAGGGAGGACCCGCACCATGCGGGCTCTCCTTTTTGTTTGCAGGATTCCCGGCAACCGGCAATATCGCCGAACTGAAGGGATATCCTGAATCGCTGCTTGCAGAATCAAACGCACATACTTAAGAAATTCCATGCTGAAGAGGGCAAAATGGAACGTTGGCGCATCACCCTGTACAGTGTCTGGTTCACCCAGATCATTTCCATCATGAGTTTCAATCTTGGCATGCCGTTCATGGTTTATTACATCCAGGAACTCGGCATGAAGGATCCGTCGCAGATCAAGATCTATGCCGGCATCCTGAGTGCCGGTCCGGCCATTACCCTGGGACTGATGGCACCCGTATGGGGAAGGCTGGCGGACAAGTTCGGCAAGAAGATCATGCTGCTCCGCGCAGTTCTGTTCGGCAGCGTCATCATGCTCGCACTCGGCATGGCGACAGAAGTCTGGCAGCTTGTGGTCCTCCGGATGATCCAGGGCGTCTTCACCGGCACCATCACCGCCTCGTCCGCGCTGGTCGCTTCCACGGTTCCGGAAAACAGGATGGGTTATTCGCTTGGGTTCCTCGCATCCTCCACGGCCATCGGCGGATCGGTGGGCCCAGCATTGGGCGGAGTGATGGCGGAATGGCTCGGTTACCGGTACAGCTTTCTGATCGGTGGCGCCTTGCTGTTTCTGGATGTGCTGGTCGTCCTGTTTCTGATCAAGGATCCTGTGGAGCCAAAGCCATTGGCTGGTGTGCCGCCAACGGATTCATCATTGGAAAAACCACCCCGGTTGCGGGATTCCTTTGTCTTCAGTTCCTGGTTTGTCTCTGCCATGCTGCTGCTGCTCGTCCTTCGATTTGCCACCTCCATTTTCGGGCCGTATCTGCCCATACTCGTTCAGCAGAAGATGAACAGCCTGGAAGGAGCCGCCGGGACCACAGGCCTGATCAACGCATTCATCAGTGTCATGATGGCGGTTTCCGGCATCATGCTGGGAAAACTGGGCGACAAGTACGACCGCATGAAGCTGTTGCGCTTGTATGCGCTGGCCGGCTGCCTGCTCGGAATTCCGCTTTCCTTCCACTCGTCCATCTGGATCCTGATGCTGAATTACGGTGTGATGATGTTCTTCGTCTGCGGCATCGAGCCGGTGCTGATGGGCGCCACCACAAGCCGGCTCAGACGCAACCAGCGCGGAACGATGTTCGGTGTACAGACGCTTGTTGGAAGCATCGGATGGGCGCTTTCCCCGATGCTGGGCGGATATGTCTCCATCCGCTTCTCCATTACGGCCGTTCTGCTCACCATTCCGGCTTTCCTTCTGACGGAATTCATTCTCGCCTGCACGGCGGGAAAGCATCTTGCAGGCCGTTCGCCCTTGGAACCGGTCTCTGTCGGGCAGGATCCTACTGCCTGAGTGGAACAAATGGAACAACAAGACGGAATGCGGAAAAACCGTGTCAAAACAACAAGTAAAAACCGGGCATGGCAATCCATGGCAGTTGCGTCCGACATCCCGTCGTGCTATACTGGGCAGGTAAAAGGGGAGTAGCTTTGAAGCGTCTGGGCCAACAGCCGGCATTCCCGATGCGTACGGTACCACCGTTCGTCACCGGAACGCCTGGTCCAACCTCCAACTCGGATAGCAAGACCTTTCGCAGGTATTCACGTACCATGCGGAAGGTTTTTTATTTTCGGGAAAATCCCGTCCTTTCGGGTAAAAAAGAGACAGCAGTGCAAAACAGGAGGAAATGCAATGGCGGAACAGAGAGTCTATCACAGCCTGACAAAGGAAGAGGTGCTGGCCACCCTTCAATCGGACCTGCAGGGTCTTTCGACAAACGAAGCGAATGCGCGAAGGGAGAAATATGGCCCGAACCTTCTGAAGGAGGGAAAACGAAAGACCATGATCCAACGCTTCGCGGAGCAATTCGCGAATGTGATGATCATCATTCTGATCGTCGCGGCCGTCATATCCTTCTTCATGGGCGAAGCTGCGGATGCCTTCATCATCCTCGGTGTTGTCGTCATCAATGCCGTTCTGGGCGTCTTGCAGGAATCCAGGGCGGAAAAGGCGCTGGATGCCCTGAAAAAAATGTCGGCGCCATTCGTACGCGTCAAGCGGAACGGGCAGGCGGACCGCATCAAGACCGAGGAGCTGGTTCCCGGCGACATCGTGCTGCTGGAGGCCGGCGATGTGCTCCCCGCAGACGTGCGCCTGATTGAAACGGCCTCCCTGAAGGTCGAGGAGGCTGCGTTGACCGGTGAATCCGTCCCTGCCGAGAAGGATGCCTCTTTTGTCGGTCAGGCGGACACGGTCCTCGGAGATCGCATCAACATGGCCTATTCCGGCTGCAATGTCACGTACGGACGTGCCACTGGGGTCGTCACATGCACAGGCATGGAAACGGAAGTCGGGAAAATCGCAGGTCACCTTACGGAAGCGGTTGAGACCGTCACGCCTTTGCAGATGAAGTTGGATGAGCTTGGGAAAATCCTGACGGTCGGCATTCTCGTCATCGCAGGCATCGTATTCGGTGTGGGACTGCTCAACAACCATCCCGTGCTTGAAATGTTCCTGACCGCCGTCAGTCTTGCGGTCGCCGCCATTCCCGAAGGCATGCCGGCTGTTGTGACCATCGTTCTGGCCATGGGTGTCCAGAAGATGGCGAAAAGACACGCCATCATCCGCAAACTGTCCGCTGTCGAAACACTCGGCTGTACGCAGATCATCTGTTCGGACAAGACCGGCACCCTCACCCAGAACCGTATGACCGTCAAGGAAGTGTTCCTGAATGGTACAGGGGAAACCATCGACTTGTTCGATCTGGACGATCCGGGGGAAAAGGAGTTCGTTGACGGATTTCTTCTCTGCAATGATTCCAGGAGCGCCAAGGATGAGGCGGGGAACCAAAAATGGATCGGAGATCCGACAGAAACAGCCTTGGTGGAGTTCGCGGACAACAAGGGCTTCCACAAGGAGAGTCGTGAAGCAAAACACCCGCGCGTGGCGGAAATCCCCTTTGATTCCGAACGCAAGCTGATGACAACCGTTCATCCGTATGGTGGACAATGGCGGTTCATCACCAAAGGCGCGCCGGACATCCTGCTGGATCGATGCACGCACATCCTGATGGGCGGTGAATCCATCCCCATGACCGATGCGCATCGCACCGCCGTGACAGAAGGCAACCACGCCATGGCGAAAAAGGCGCTTCGTGTGCTCGCCCTCGGCATCAAGACGCTGGAAACGGCTCCCGGCACACTCAAGGCGGAAACCGACGAGAACGATCTGGTGTTCGTTGGTCTGGTCGGCATGATCGACCCGCCGCGTCCCGAAGTCCGCGACGCAGTCAAGATTTGCCGCGATGCTGGCATCCGTCCGGTCATGATCACCGGGGACCATAGGGATACGGCAGCAGCCATCGCCAGGGACATCGGCATCCTTCAGGACGGAGACGTCGTCATCACCGGAGCTGAGCTTTCGAAGATTCCGGAGGAGGAATTCGAGAAAACTGTCGGGAAATACTCCGTGTATGCCCGTGTTTCGCCCGAACACAAGGTTCGGATCGTAAAGGCCTGGAAAAAGGACGGGAAGGTCGTCGCCATGACGGGAGACGGCGTGAACGACGCGCCGGCCCTGAAGGCTTCCGACATCGGCGTCGGGATGGGCATTACGGGAACCGAGGTATCCAAGGGCGTTTCCGACATGGTCCTGACCGATGACAACTTCGCCACCATCGTAACGGCCGTCGAGGAAGGCCGCAAGGTCTACGGGAACATCCGAAAGGCAATCCAGTTCCTGCTTTCCTCGAATCTCGGCGAAGTCCTGACTCTTTTCATCGCCACCCTGATGAACTGGACCATCCTGTTCCCGATCCATATCCTATGGGTCAACCTGGTCACGGATACCCTGCCTGCTCTGGCACTCGGCATGGAGCCTGCGGAAAGCGGTGTCATGAAGCGCAAGCCCCGCAGCCTGAAAGAGAGCTTCTTCGCGAACGGGGTCGGCGCAAGCATCCTCTACCAGGGCGTCGTGGAAGGTCTGCTGACCCTGACGGCCTTTTATGTGGGCTTCTCGAAATGGTCGCCTGAAACCGGCATCACGATGGCGTTCGCCTCTTTGGCGCTGATCCAGCTGGCTCATTCGATGAATGCACGTTCCGCCACCGAATCCATCTTCACGCTCGGCTTTCTGAAGAACCGGTACCTGATCGGTGCCATAGCCATCGCTGCAGCCCTGCAGATTTCGGTCATCGCCATCCCGGGCCTGAATACGATCTTCCGTGTCGAACACCTGAACGGGGAACAATGGCTGTGGGTCGCCGCTCTCTCCATTGCGATCATCCCGATTGTCGAGATCGTCAAGCTCTTCAAGCGCCTGATGGCGAAGAAGGCGGCCTGAACCGAAACAGTCTGAATGGGAATTCGGTGAGAACGGATACACGGATTGCCGCTGGTTTGAATGGAAACACGGATTGCCCCTGGAATGAGCGGAAACACGGATTGCCCCTGACATCAGGTTGACGCTTCAGCCGAATCAATGGTACCCTAATGAAAAAGTCGCCGTCCATGGCGGACGGGCGGAAGCGGGGGATGGGCATTCCGCCCGTCTCCCGCATGCAATACGGTAATACGGAGACAGGAGAATCCATATGATGCATCAGGTTGACGTCCATGTTTCCGGACGCGATTACGCCATCCGGATCGGGGAGGGGTTGTTCCTTGACCTTCCCGACCTTCTATCGGAACGGCTTCCGGGCCGGAAGCTCGCGATCATCTGCGAATCGCGGGTTTCCGGCCTTTACGGCGAAGATCTCGTTTCCGCGCTCCGGAACAAGGGGAGTGATGCGTTCCTCGTCGGTTTTCCGGAAGGCGAGGCCTCCAAGACGCTTGCCACCCTCGCAACCCTTTACGAAGCCCTTGCGGCCAAAAACTTCACCCGCAGCGACGTGGTTGTCGCGCTGGGCGGCGGCGTGACGGGAGACATGGCCGGCCTTGCGGCGGCAACCTTCCTTCGCGGCACCGGGTTCATCCAGGTTCCAACCACCCTGCTTGCCATGGTGGACAGTTCCATCGGGGGAAAAGTGGCGGTGGACCTTCCCGCCGGGAAGAACCTCGTGGGTGCCTTCTATCAGCCGCAGGCCGTCTACACGGATCCGACCCTGCTGGACACGCTGTCGGACAGACAATTCGCAAACGGCATGGCGGAACTGCTCAAGCACGGCTTTCTTTTTGACGCAAGCCTGATCGACCGCATTTCGACATATCCTGGGAGATCCGCCCTTCGCCCGCATCTTTCGGAATTCATCACGGAAAGCTGCAACCTCAAGCGGATCGTCGTGGAACAGGACGAACGGGACGAAGGCCCCAGGCAGCTGCTCAATTTCGGCCATACACTCGGCCATGCCCTGGAAAAAGTGACCGGGTTCACTTCTCTTGCCCACGGAGAGGCCATCTCCATCGGCATGAGCGTCTTCACGCGCATGTCGGAAGCGTTGGGCTGGACCGTGGCCGGAACGGCTGACACAGTGGAATCCGTTCTTTCCGTCAACGGACTGCCGACCCGTTTCCCGACACTCCCGGCGCAGGATGTCCTTGAGGCCATGTCCATCGACAAGAAGGCGCGTTCCGGTCAGATTACGATTGTCACACTGGATCGCATCGGGACGTCCCGACTCCGCACCCTGCCCATTACGGACCTGAAGGAGGCGCTGCATGGCCATCTGCACGGTTGATCCCGGTCGACTTTCAGGCCGGCTGCTGGTCCCGCCCTCGAAAAGCATGGGGCACCGGGCCCTTTTCTGCGCCGCACTGGCGGAAGGAGAAAGCCACATCGACAATGTGGTCCTTTCGGAAGACATGCTGGCCACGCTCGGTGCATTGAAAGTACTCGGTGTGAAGACAGCGGCAAGGGCAAGCGAACGATTCGAGGGTCGCATGCGGGTGACTGTGACCGGCAGGGGATCCTTCCACCCGAACGGAGAAGACATCGACTGTCATGAATCCGGCTCGACCGCCCGGTTCGTCATCCCATTGTCCCGGCTTGTGGCGACTGCCGTCACCATCACGGGTCGGAACGGCCTGCTGGAGCGCCCATTCGGCCTTTTCCGCGAACTGTTCGACGGGAAAGGGGTCCGGATTTCGGATCGGGACGGCTGTCTGCCGGTCACGCTGGAAGGCTCATTGTCCTCCGGAGTCTTCCGGTTGCGCGGAGATGTCAGCTCCCAGTTCATTACCGGCCTTCTGTTCATCCTGCCCAGACTGGACGGAGATTCGGTCATCGAAGTGGAAGGACCGCTCGAATCGGCGCCTTACGTGGCCATGACCCTTGAGATGCTGGAACTGTTCGGCGTGAAGGCCTGCATGGAACTGTTTCCGGATGCGGCGACGTCCGGTTCACCCGGCGCGCGGATCACTGTGTCAGGCGGCCAGAGCTATCGGCCGACGGATTGCGATGTCGAGGGGGACTGGTCGCAGGCAGCTTTCTGGGTTGTTGCCGGTGCTCTGGGCAATCCGCTGGTTCTCGAAGGACTCCGGATGGATTCCCTGCAGGGGGACCGCAAGGTTGTGGCCCTGTTGCGGGCCATGGGTGCGGATATTCTGGAGGAGGGTACGAACCTTCGGGTCGGGTTCACGGAGCATCCGCTCCAGGCTTTGGATATGGATGTCTCACAATGCCCGGATCTTGTACCCGCCCTGGCCGTAGCCGCTGCATACGCGGAAGGTGACAGCAGAATCTTCAATGCCGCCCGGCTCCGTTTCAAGGAATCGGACCGGCTGAAGGCAATGAGGGAACAGCTTGGCGCATTGGGGGCAGCCATCAGCGAGGAACCGGACGGACTATTGATCAAAGGCCCCGGCATGAACCGTTCCGGCCTGTTGGGCGGCGGTTTTGTACATGGATGCGGCGATCACCGCATTGTCATGGCCAGCGCCATCGCAGCCACACGCGCGGCCGCTTCCGTGTCCATCGACGGCATGGAGGCTGTCCGAAAGTCCTATCCGGGTTTCTGGGACGATTTCCGTCAGTTGGGAGGATTTGCGCATGAGCAGCATTTGGGGTAAGAACATCAAGGTTTCCGTTTTCGGGGAATCCCATGGCGCGGGCATCGGTGTGGTGCTGGACGGTTTTCCTGCCGGACTATCACTCGACATGGAACGGATCGCCGCCGAGATGGCCCGCAGACGTCCGGGAACGGGGAAACACGCAACCGCACGCGCGGAAGCGGATCAGGTGGAAATTCTGAGCGGCGTCTACAATGGGAAAACGACAGGAACCCCTTTGTGCGGCATCATCCGAAATACCGATACGAAATCCGCGGACTATTCGGAGCTTCAGGTTTTACCCAGACCCGGCCATGCCGATTATACCGGCCAGGTCCGTTATCACGGCAACAACGACCCGCGCGGCGGGGGTCATTTCTCCGGTCGTCTCACGGCGCCGCTTGTCTTTGCGGGCGAAATCTGCCGTCAATTCCTGGAGACCCGCGGCATCACCATCGGTTCCCACATCCAGTCCATCCGGGACGTGTACGACTGCCCCTTTGATCCGTGCCGGGTGGGGGAAGCCGAGCTGGATTTGCTCCGGACCATGCCGGTTCCGGTCAATGACCGTTCCTGCGCCCAGGAAATGCTGGATGCGGTGGAAGAGGCGAGGCTGGGCATGAATTCGCTCGGCGGCATTGTGGAAACTGCTGTCATCGGCCTGCTTCCGGGTCTCGGTTCCCCGATGTTCCAGAATGTCGAGGCGCGTCTTTCCTCCATGCTGTTTTCCATTCCCGCCGTGAAAGGCGTCGAATTCGGAGACGGTTTCGCACTCGCCACAATGACCGGGCAGGAATCCAATGATGCCTTCTTCATGGAGAACGGACATGTCAGCACCCGGACAAACCACAACGGCGGCATCAACGGCGGCATTACAAACGGCATGCCCGTCATCTTCCGGGTTGTGGTGAAACCGACCGCCTCCATCTATCTCGAGCAGGATACGGTGAACCTGGAAACCGGTCATGATGCGAAACTGGCCATCAAGGGACGGCACGATCCCTGCATTGCCATCCGGGCGGTGCCCGTGCTGGACGCCGCAACCGCCATCGTGATGGCGGATCTGCTGCTGGACGCGAATCCGGAACCGGAAGAGATCGACAGCTGACTCGTCAAGGCAGGAATCGGCAACGAAAACGGATATGGCAACCGGCAAACCAGCGTATACGATGGAATGGAATCGGATCTGATCGGATTGGACCGGCATGGAAAGGCAAAGCGATGGATGAACTGGTCAGGGCCCTGTTCGACGAGTTGAGAAGCCGGATCGACGCGATCGACCGGAACATGGTTCATTTGCTGGAGGAACGGATGCAGGTCGTGACCCGCATCTCGGAACTGAAGGCGAAACATGGCATTGCCGTGAAGGATCCGGGCCGGGAAAAACTGGTCCTGGAAAACATTCGGAAAAATGTGCGGGACGAAGCATTCGAATCCTACATGCTGCAGGTGTTTGAAGGGATCATGGCTTCGTCGCGCGCCTATCAGGAGAAGCAGATTGCTTCGGCCGAATCCCTGCATGCCGCCGCGGCAAGAATCCATCGATATGGCCTGCTGGGCGCAAAACTGAGCCATAGCCGCAGTCCGGAAATCCATGGCATCTGGTTCGACCGCCATGGGTTGAACGGCTCCTATGACCTGCTGGAGCGCAATCCCGACGAACTGGCGGATCTGCTGCCTTCCCTGCGGGACCACGGTTATCAGGGCATCAATGTGACCATTCCGTACAAAACCCATATCATGCGCCACCTGGATGAGATTTCCCCGGAAGCTCTCCGGATCGGCGCTGTGAACACCATCCTCATCGGGGAACGGATGAAGGGCTGCAACACGGATTACGCAGGCTTCGGCAGGCTGGTGGAAAGCATCCTTCCCTCCGGAACTGTCCGCAAGGCGGCCGTTCTCGGCACAGGCGGATCTTCCCGCGCGGTCATCGCCTGGCTCGAGGATCAGGGTGTGGAGGAACTGACGCTAGTATCCCGCGACCGCGACGAGGCGGCGCTGAAATGGCCCGGCCTGCACACGACCGGTTACGAAGGATTCCGCGCCGAAGGCTGCGATCTGCTGGTGAACACGACGCCCGTGGGCATGTATCCGCACATGGATGCATCGCCGCTGGAAAGAGGGCAATTGTCCGGCGCCGGCTGCGTCATCGACCTCATCTACAATCCGCTTGAAACGCGCCTGCTCAGGGATGCGAAACAGCTGGGCATCCCGTGTGCGAACGGCCTGTTGATGCTGGTCGCCCAGGCCGTCGAGGCCCAGACCCTCTGGCAGGGCATGCCCTACGATCCGGCTGATGCGGAAGCCATTCTCGCCAAAATGTCCAACGGGGAGGCCGAGGCATGAATCTGGTCCTGATTGGCGTCATGGGGTGCGGAAAAACCACGATCGGCCGCATGCTGTCCCGCCGGCTGAAACTAGCGTTCGTGGACATGGATGCGGAAATCGAGAAGCAGCACGGCCCCATCACGGGTATTTTCGAACGGGAGGGGGAGGACCATTTCCGTGATCTGGAGACCGCGATGGCGGAGGAACTGTCCACACGGAACGGCCTTGTCATCTCGACAGGGGGCGGTATCGTCAAACGCCCGGGAAATGTGTCCGCGCTCAAACGCAACGGTGTGGTCTTTTTTCTGGACCGTCCGGCTGCAGTCATCCTGAAAAAATTGAATATCTCCCGTCGCCCCCTTTTGCGCGACGACCCGCAGAAGCTTCACGCCATTCTAGCGGAACGTTATCCACTCTATCGTGCGCAATGTGATTTTCGCATAGATGCCTCCGGCACATTCCAGAAAACCCTGTCGCAGATCATTCCCATTTGGAACAAAAACCACTGAAATTCAGGATTTTCACCGTTTTCATCATTTCTTTCCGATTCAGTATTTGCAATATGTGAAATATGAACTTGCAAATCTGTCTTTTTTTGTGTACAATGATTTCATTGTGCGAAGACATCCGGAGGGAAATATGCAGATGAACAGGCAGACAAGTACACCGTCGCAGCAGGCGGCCGTTCAGGCGGAATATGACGCATTCAAGGCCCAGGGATTGAAGCTGGACATGTCCCGCGGCAAGCCCTGCAGGGAACAGCTTGATCTTTCGGACGGCATGTATGTCGATTCCATCACCCTCAAGGCAGCGGACGGCACGGATTGCCGCAATTACGGCAATGTGGACGGTTTGCCGGAAGCACGCGCCCTGTTTGCGTCCCTTTTCGGCATCACCGCGGACGAAGTGATGGTTGGCGGGAATTCCTCGCTGAACCTCATGTACGATACCTTTGTGCGTGCTTATCTTCATGGCCTCTGCGGCTGTGAAAAACCCTGGAGCCAGCTGGACAAGGTGAAATTCCTCTGTCCTGTTCCCGGATATGACCGTCATTTCGCCATCTGTGAACTGTTCGGCATGGAAATGATTCCGGTTTCGATGACATCGACCGGACCTGATATGGACGAAGTGGAGAGGCTTGCCGCTTCGGATCCCGCCGTCAAGGGCATTTGGTGCGTTCCGCTCTACAGCAACCCCACCGGTGTTTCCTATTCGGATGAGACAGTCCGCAGACTTGCCGCCATGAAGACAGCCGCCCCGGATTTCCTTGTTTTCTGGGACAACGCGTATGCCTTCCATCATCTGTATGAGGAAGGGGATCAGGTTCTTGACATGCTCGGTACCTGTCGGGATGCGGGAAATCCAGATCGCGTCATCATGTTTTCCTCCACATCGAAGATCACCTGGCCAGGCGCCGGCATTGCCATCCTCGCAGCAAGCAAGACCCAGGTTGCCCGCATCAAGAAGCTGATGGGCATTCAGACCATCGGTCCGGACAAAATCACGCAGTTGATGCATGTCCGGCACATGAAGGATGAGGCCAATGTGCGTTCCCTCATGAAACGCCATGCCGACATCATCCGACCGAAGTTCGAGATGGTGCTGGACATTCTGGAAGCCGAGTTCTCCGGTACCGGAATCGCCTCATGGAACCGTCCCAAAGGCGGGTATTTCATCAGCCTCGATGTGGTTCCCGGCACCGCGAAACGCGTTGTACAGCTCGCGAAGGAAGCTGGCGTCATTCTGACCCCAGCAGGAGCCACCTGGCCGCTCGGTAAGGATCCTCAGGACAGCAACATCCGTATTGCGCCAACCTTCCCGCCGTTGGAGGAACTCCGAACGGCCATCAGGATCCTATGTGTATGTGTCAGGCTGGCTGCCCAGGAGATGGAAACTGTCTGAGAATCGAATCAAACCTCAACAAGGAAGAGGAGGGGCTGATGCTCCTCCTTTTTTCAGCTGTTTTCAGCTATTTTCATTTTCATACAAGATACACTGATATTCGACAAAAATGACGATATTTTAGGTCTATGGTCATATGGATTTTTTCCGAGTGACAGTATATAATGGACATTGCGTCAGAAGAAAAGCACGACATTTCATACGGACGACAGCACGTATTTACAACATGTCTTCCCACCAGTTTCGAAGCCGTCTCGCCTGTTCTCTACCTGTCATGTTCACACAGACAGGTATTATGGCCGGCCCAATAGAATCATGCCGGGAATGACTTATGCACGGAGGAAGCCGAGTTGAGCAGAAACGTCTATGAAAGCCCTCTCAATGCCCGATACGCCAGCGATGAAATGCAGTTCCTCTTCTCGCCGGACAAAAAGTTCCGAACATGGCGCAAACTGTGGATCGCATTGGCGGAATCCGAAATGGAACTCGGCCTTGGCATTACGCAGGAACAAATCGACCAGATGAAGGCGTTTGCCGAAGACATCAATTACGAGGTCGCCGAGGCATTCGAAAAGGAAACACGTCACGACGTCATGTCACATGTGCATGCCTTCGGCGCGCAGGCCGAACTGGCCCGTCCCATCATTCACCTGGGCGCGACCTCCTGTTATGTCGGGGACAATACGGATGTTCTGATCTTCGCGGAAGCGCTTTGTCTGATCCGGCGCAAAGTGGCCGCCGTTATCTCAAAACTCAGTGATTTCGCCATGGAATACAAGAGCATGCCCACCTTGGGTTTCACCCATTTCCAGCCCGCCCAACCCGTCACGGTCGGCAAACGTGCCTGTCTCTGGATTCAGGAACTGTTGCTGGACCTTGAGGAGCTGGATTTCGTCATCGACCATCTCCGGCTGCTTGGCAACAAGGGAACAACCGGCACCCAGGCAAGCTTTCTGGAACTTTTCGAAGGGGATCACGCAAAGGTGCGTGAACTCGAACGCAGGATTGCTGAAAAACTCGGATATCCTGCTGTCATGCCTGTTTCCGGCCAGACCTATTCAAGGAAGCAGGATTCCCGCATTATGAACATCCTGAGCGGTATCGCGCAAAGCGGCTGGAAATTCAGCAACGATATGCGCCTGCTCGCCAACCTGAAGGAGATGGAAGAACCTTTTGAGAAGAAACAGATCGGTTCCTCCGCAATGGCGTACAAACGAAATCCCATGCGCAGCGAACGTATCTCGTCCCTGGCGCGGTATGTGGTGACGGATGCGCTGAATCCGGCCATCACCAGCGGAACGCAATGGTTCGAACGTACGCTGGACGATTCCGCGAACCGGCGCATCAGCCTCCCGGAAGGGTTCCTCGCTGTGGATGCCATTCTCGGCATCTGGCTCAACATCGCCGGCGGCATGGTGGTTTACCCGAAGATGATCGAACGCCGCCTGATGGAGGAACTCCCCTTCATGGCCACGGAAAACATCCTGATGGCCGCTGTCAAACGCGGGGGAGACCGTCAGGACCTCCATGAGCGCATTCGTATCCACTCCATGGATGCGGCCAGAACCGTCAAGGTGGAGGGAAAACAGAACGATCTGATGTCACGAATCGCCTCCGATCCCGCCTTTGGTCTCGATGAAACCGAATTGGCAAAAGTGCTGGACCCGGCCCTGTATGTCGGTCGCAGCCCGGAACAGGTGGAAGAGTTCCTCCTGGAAACCGTTCGGCCGGCTATCGCACAGTATGCGAACGAGAACATGAACGTTGAACTGAAGGCCTGAACCACCAGCCGGGTTTCCGAACGCAATACGCACTGGAGGCAATCCATATGACAACCATCAACAAGTACAGTAGTGTACCGCTCTATTTCCAGCTGAAGACGATGATCCAGGAGAAAATCGAAAACGACATCTATCCTTCGGATTCGAAAATTCCCTCGGAGCAGGATCTTTGCGAAGAATTCGACATCAGCCGGCCGACGGTCCGCCAGGCCATCAGCGAACTGACCAGCAGTGGCCATCTGTACAAGTTGAAGGGGAAGGGTACGTTTGTCTCCAAACAAAAAACCATGATCAACATCAAGGACTACAATGGCTTTACGGATTCCATCCTGGACAGCAAGAATCCGTCTGCCATCCAGTTTCTTTCCATGGAGAAGGTGACGAACCTTTCTTTCCACAAACTGAACGAAACTTTTTCCATCAGACCGGAATCGGTCGTGGATTTCGCCTGTATTGTATGGGTCGGAACACATGGAGACGAAATTGTTTCATTGAATGAATCCTGGATTCCGCTTGCTTTGTTTCCCGACATCATCGAGGACCTGACCCAAAAAAAATCAAGTCAGGAGATCGTGAAGGGGAAGTATCCGTTGTTGCCCTATCACGCCCGCAGCATCATGGACATCATCCACACGGACCCCGTCGAGGCGTCCCGTCTGCATGTCCAGCCCGGACAGCCGCTCATACGTATCGTGAATACGCTTCATGCGCGGGATGAGAAACCGGTCGAGTTGATTGTGACAAAATATCGGGCGGATAAGTGCAAACTGGTTTTTGACAGCCACAGATAATCGCTGGTTACCCAGCCGTATGGCAATGAGTCACACAATGGCCCACTTCATGACAATGATCCGCAGGACAGAAAAGAAGGGTTTCCGTATGGAACCCTTTTTTTTCGATGTATTCATTAGTAACTGAAAAGCAGCTTATATTCACATTTTCCAACGATATCTCAAGATATTCGATCTATATTTCACTTGTTTCCTGTGAATTAATTGCGCCATGGAATAAAAAAATCCCGATTCACCATAAATATCATGTGGTATACTGTTCCCATGATGCATGCGCCGTGGAGGCCCGACACTTGGAACCGCTTCCAGCAGGCGTTGCCACATCTTTTATATGGGGGGTAATTCATGCAAAACGAACAATTGGGAAATGGCCTTTATCAGGATGAAAACGACTCTTTCGCTTCTGAAACCACAGAATCCTTGGCAGGTACGAAAGAAGCCGGGGATGTGGATACCCAGTCTTCAGAAGAGGAAACGCCTGTCGGCAAAGCCGTCATCCCTGCCGAAAAGCCTGCAAAGTCCCCAAAATCCACCAAAAGCGGCAAGACGGCCGCATCCGCAAAAAAGGCGAAACCCGGCAATAAAATAACCACGATTGCTGCAAAGAAATCTGCAGCTGATGGGAAAAAACCTGCCGCACAAGCGAAAGGCGTAAAGAAATCAATATCTGTAGCTGTTGCCCTTCCTGAAACATCAGTTGTTGCCGAAACAGCAGCTGCGCCAGCCCCTTCGACGCCCGTCACCTCCGGTAGGCGTGGACGCAAACCGAACGCTGAAAAGGCCACACTTGCAGGTGTTGCCGCAGTGAGTGGCACCCCAGTCGAAACGACCGTGGCAGCACCGAAAAGACCCGGTCGGCCGAAGGGCAGCAAGAACCTGCATTCCAAAGCGTCACAGGTTGCTGCCGTCAAGATTCCCGCCAAACGCGGCCGCAAGCCAAAAGCCTTGCTGTCCATGGAAACAGCAGCCACCAGCGGAACCAAACTTGCCGATCAGCTCGGTTACAAGGTATCCAACGCGTGGGAAGACAAGAAGTTGAAGCGCAAGCAGGTCTTCGATTTCTCCGGAAACTACATGACCTTCCTGAACAAGGCGAAGACGGAACGTGAGTTCGTGAAGGAAGCCGTCCTCCTCTCTGAAAAGAAAGGTTTCCGGAATCTTGATGCCATGGCATCGGACATGCGGCTTGTGCCCGGCGACAAGATATATCGCGTCGTCAAGAACAAACTGATCATGATGGCCGTTGTCGGCAGCAAACCGATGATGGAGGGTGTCCGCATACTCGGTGCGCACATTGATTCCCCGCGCATTGATATCAAGCAGAATCCATTGTATGAAGCCAATGACATGGCATTCCTAAAGACCCATTATTACGGCGGCATCAAGAAATACCAGTGGACCGCCATCCCGGTTGCCATCCACGGTGTTTTCGTAAAAACGGACGGAACAACGGTTGATGTGCTGATTGGCGAAGACGACAAAGACCCGATTTTCACGATCACGGATCTTCTTCCGCACCTTGCGAAGGACCAATATGACAAAAAGCTGGGCGACGCCATCGCCGGAGAAACACTGAACATCCTGCTTGGATCCGAACCGTATCTTGGCGAAGAATCCAAGGAGAAGGTCAAGCTGAATGTAATGCGGCTGCTTAGTGAAATGTACGGTGTCAAGGAAGAGGACTTCCTGTCTGCCGAACTGGAAATCGTTCCTGCCTTCAAGGCCCGCGACCTGGGTCTGGACCGTTCCATGATCGGCGCTTACGGGCACGACGACAAGGTCTGCGCCTATCCCGCCATGATGGCGGTTCTGGAATCCGAAGATCCGCAGGTCACATCCCTTTGCATCCTCACCGACAAGGAGGAAATTGGCAGCGTGGGGAATACCGGTGCCGAATCCCGTGCGATGGAGAATTTCCTTGCGGAATTGTGCGCCATGACTTCTGTCGCACCCTATTCGGATCTTGCCCTGCGCAAGTGCCTCGACAACGCCAAGATGCTCTCTGCTGACGTTACGGCGGCAGTCGATCCGAACTATGAAGGGACGCATGACAAACTGAATGCATCCTATCTCGGCAAGGGCATGGCCATCATGAAGTACAGCGGCGCCCGCGGAAAATCCGGCGCATCCGATGCCAACGCGGAATATGTGGCGGAAATCCGGAAACTCCTCAACGATAACGGCATCGCATGGCAGACCACGGAGCTCGGAGCGGTGGACAAGGGCGGTGGAGGCACCATCGCGATGATGATCGCCAACCTCGGCGTGGACGTCATCGATTGCGGCGTGCCTGTTCTTTCCATGCACGCACCGTTTGAAGTCATCAGCAAGGTGGACTTGTTCAACACCTACAAGGCTTATGTAGCCTTCTTGAAATAAGAGACCTGATCCATATCAGGCCCACAGGCACGCGATAAAGGACAGAAAAGCGGGATGCAGTGTCAGATTGCATCCCGCTTTTTATGACTTATAAACCCGGCAACTGATTGGTATCGTTTACGACGGTCGAATGACGATGCTATCAATTGTCATTTTCCTTTTTCTTGCGTCTCGCCGGGCTGACATGGGAGAGAGGGTTGCTCTCAATCGCCTCTCTGAGGCGCTTTTCATCGACATGCGTGTAGATCTCCGTGGTGGAGATGCTTTCATGGCCCAGAATCTCCTGAAGGGATCGAATGTCGACGTGCCCATGCTTGTACATCAAGGTTGCTGCGGTATGCCGCAGCTTATGCGTCGTATATTTCGAGGTATCCAGACCGGCCATGCCGATATGCTTTTGGACCACATGCTGTACTGTCCGCCTGGCAATTCGGCTTTTACGCTCACTTAAAAACAAGGCGTTTCTATCCTGAACACCTTCTTTGGGACGATCTTCCATATAGGCGCCAATCGCCAATGAGCAGGCCTCATTCAGATATACGGTGCGTTCTTTCCCACCTTTTCCCATTATCGTCAACCGGTCATCCCGAATGTCTTTTGCATTGATCCCAACCAATTCCGAAAGACGCATTCCGCAGTTCAGAAACAAGGTGATGATGGCATAGTCACGAGAATAGAGCCGGCCGTCAATGGAATCCAGAAGACGATTGCTTTCATCCAGGTTCAAAAAGCGTGGCTGACGTTTGAGGATTTTTGGTGTTTCCAATTCACGGGTCGGATTGTTTTCAATCAATTTGGCCTTGCTGACCAGATAATTGAAAAACGATTTCAGGCAGGCAACCTTGCGGGCCCGCGCGTGCGCTTTGTTTACCCGGTCGCGGCCGACATACGACAGGAAGGCGTACAATTCGCTCAAATCCGTTTCAGCAAGCAAATCTGCATGGACGTCAGACAAATCGATTTCATGGAAGCTTTCATCCGAATCATCCTTGAGCACGACGGCGCCGCGATACAGCAGAACGAATCGAAGAAACATACGCAGATCATATGTGTATGCCAGAATGGTGTTTTCTGATTTACCTTTGATGGTAAGCATGTAGTTCAGGAAGTCCTGGAGGATTTGCGGATCTGCCTGATGAGGGTCTGATGCGCCGGCCTGATGCGCGTTGCCCAGGTGCGATCCGGCCTGATTCGGGCGCGTTTGCTCTTTCATCACTATTCGCCTCCTCCTTATTTGCACGAAATTTTTATTTCGTGCAATGTTATGTCTCATTGTACCATTTGGCCACTGTGTCAGCAAGTCTTTTGAATCGACAATCACCGCATTCTTGCTGAAAAGGTTGCACACCTTCAGGTACGAATCCTGGACATTCATGCCTCAACCTTGGCGGCTTTCGTACCTGCAGATCTTCGACACATCGTAAGCAATTATCCAATTTGCACTTGGGATCAACAAGAAGCCGAGCACAGTAAGCACACTTGCACCAGTAGCAATTGTAAAGTGGTATTGAGTGAACATCATTGCATCTCGAACTTCTTAATTTTTCCATAGTGCACCTTCATACAGATTTTGTTCGGATTATACTACTTTTCCGGGATGTATTGAACCGGATCAGTCTGCCGCATCGTAAAAACACCCACAACCAAGGGTCCCGCCCGCTAGCGCGGGAGAATCCCCCGTTTTGTTACCTCGATGTATACCAGCTCACCACGGCGCATGCGTCCGCGCTGACGGGGGCCCTCCTTCGGCCTCCCCGTCAGTGCGTCCGATGCGTCGTTACGTGCAGCATCACCTGGTGCTGATGACTGTTTTTCCAATAATCAGAGGGTACCAATTATCACCCATGATAGCTTGGTCGCGTGTTACTAGAACGCGACCTCCAAAAGTCGCCCTTTCCTCACCCCGAAAAATGGAAATTATGAGGGTAAAAATTTGGCCTTCTGGAGGAACATATTCTGGTCCACCAGAGCTTGGTAGCGTGACACTAGAACGCTACCTTTCAAGTGGCCTCTTTTCGCAGCTAAAAAATTGGTAATCCCAAGCATGCTTTTCGCTCCGCGATCGACGCCATTCATTCACCTTCGGTACTCGCCCTGGTGGCTCCGTGCCTTCGGATCGGAATGGCTGGTTTTTTAGGCCTACCGGCCCCTACGGGCCTAAATTTTCAGCAGCGAAGGAAAAAGGACGTTCCGGATCCCAGGAACGCTATAGGCGTTCCTGGAACAAAGCAGTTCCAAATCCATTTTTTTCATCAAACAGCCAAAGTCCATCGAATGAGGAACCGGCGGCCAGCTGCGCATGGCCGCCGACTCCTCCCCCATCCGTTGCATAACAACAACCCCGAAAGCATTGGTATCAAAGGCTTTCCCGGAATTCGTTATTTAGTCTAGTATAGATCTAAGAGAAAAGACTAATTTTTCTTAAAGCATCTTTGACGCATTGACGTTATAATGTTGTTGTGTTAGAGTCGTTTTGGAGGTGAATTATGGAAAAAAAACGAGTTAGCACGTACATGGAACCTGAAATTTATTTAGAAATGCGGATTGAAGCAATCAAACTCGGAATCTCATTCGGTGACTTAATTGAAAAAATTTGGCGTGAGAGCCAGGCCGAAAAGGCCGGAAAGTAGGAATCTATGACGAGAGAACAAATTAAGAAGTATGGAATGTTTCCAAACCGAGGAATCTCAGGATTTTCAGGTCCTTGGAGTCGTTTCAATTGGCAAGTAGCTCAACGAATCGTTCCAGACATAGAAAAACTGAAGGAAGCAAGATTGATGATAGACGAAGCTATCGAAGCTCTTATGACAAGACAAGCCTAACAGCATAACTTGAAAAAGAACCACTAAATTCAAATGGTCTTTTTATGGAAGCTCCCACCTGGATAGCTACAGGAGGGAGCTTTTTTCTATGTTATCGATGATTTATGGAAACTATTATACGTTGATGAAAACGCTGGAAACACGCTTACAGTGCAGATTACGGAATTTTTATTTCGTGCAATGTTTGATTACAGTATATCAGAATCCCCCGGCAGACGCAATCCTGATATGTCATCCATGATAATCCCGTTCAATGCACCGATGGACATTCTGTAATTCAATCGAGGGTTCAATACCTAGTTCCTCCCTCAGTGAAAGCTCCATTTTCCGATACTGCACAAGAAACGCCGATTGATTCCCTTGTATGAGAAAATGCTGCAGCAGCTTCTCATGCAAGGTCTCCTGCCACGGGATCACCTCAAGCACCTGCTTCAGGACCCATTCAACCTGACCTGGTTCATTTCGCTCCGCATGTGCTTCCGCAATCTGTATGGCCAACAACGTTATTTTCGTCTGATAGGCATGACGGAATGGCTCATCCCACGAATAACCGTTTTCTTCCAGTAAATTCCCCCTGTACAGTCCGACCACGGAATCGGCCTGCGCCATCGAGTCCATGTCCAGTGAGGGTTTGACGTTCGTCAATACATTGAAGAGTTGTATGTCACTTGTCATGTCCGGGATATTCATCTGGTAACTGCCAATGGCGTTGGTCAGCGAAAATGGGATGCCTCCCAGTCTCAGGCTCTTCTTCATCTGATAGATGGTCGTATGCAGCAAAGCAAGGGCACGATCCGGCGCATGTTCAGGCCAGAGCGCCTCCATGATCTTCTCCCGATGGACACTGGCTCCCCTATGGAGGTAAAGAAAGGCAAACAATTCCTCTGTTTTCAGTGTCCTCCATTTGATGGATTTTCCATCCTTTGGACTCAAAACCTCCAAGCGGTTGAACAACCGGATGGAAATCCAGGATGCGGGATTCCCGTCTGTTTTTCTGCATACCTTCAGCAAACGTTCCGTGATATTGGAAAGCTCCCGGGCATGGACCGGTTTCACCAGATAGCCGATGGCCTGTACCTGATAGGCGGCCAGTGCATGATGGCTATACGCCGTGACAAACACAATTTCCATTTCTGGGCATCGCTGCTTCATGCGATTCGCGAGTGCTATTCCGCTGGTTTCAGGCATTTCGACATCAAGAAAGGCGACGTCCGGCGACTGGGATTCCAGGAAGATCTCAACATCCCCCGGATGAAGAAATACGCCGGCAATCCGGTAGTGGCCCGTGCCTTCCAGCATGCGGCACAACAGGTCCAATGCCGGTTTCTCATCGTCAACCAGGATGGCGTTCAGCATGCTTCCTCCTTGCCGGCAGGAATGGATTTTTCCGCTCTTCCGGGTGATGCACGACAGGCTGAAGTGGAACTCGGAAGGAAATACAGGTTCCGCAGCCCTCCGGACCTGTGCCGAAACACAACCCCTGACCAAACTGCTCATGCAACCGAAGATTGATGTTGTTCAATGCAATCCCGGTTGTTTTTTGCTTCCCCGCCCGGATCTCCTCAGGGATGGAATCCGGGATCCCCACGCCATTGTCACAGACTTCAACAAGCGCGAATTTCTCTTCCTCCCGAACCTTGACGGAGATGATCCCTCCCGTCCTGCGCATCCGGAGCCCATGCTTGAATGCATTTTCCACGAGGGGTTGAATGGTCAGCGGCGGCAGGAGAATCTGCAATGGCGGATGTCCCACATCCTCCGCATAGGCAAACTTTGATTCGAACCTTGCCATCTCGATCGATATGTAGGCCCGCGTCGTCTGCAGCTCCTGTTCAAGTGGGACAAGTCCTGCTGTCGTGTTCAGATCCATTCGGCCATGAAGAAACACGCCCAGTTCGGCGAGCAGCTGCTCTGCCTTTCTGGCATCCGTGAAACACAGGGACTGGATGGTGTTCAGCGTATTGAACAGGAAGTGCGGCTTGATCTGCGCGTTGAGGAAAGCGGCCTCCCGATCCAGCAAACGTTCCTTTGTAATAGTCTGGACATGGATGATATATAGAATTTGCGACAAGACAAACAGAGGCTCCAGCCCTTGCGGCGCAAAGACGCCCATATAGGCAGTCCGGTTTCCCAGCAGATTCCCAAGACACATGCCCATGGACGTGCAGATTCCCAGCGCAATGTAGTATTTCCCGGTTTGCACCTGCATCCAGCCACGTATCATCCGCAGGAAGATATGCACAAGGAGGAAGAGCCCGATTCCCTCCACCACATGTGTGATGGTTTCATTCAGAAAAATGCTGGTGGAGAGTACGACCGCAACCAGGACGGCCATCAGGATATTCAGGCTCCACAAGGTCAATCGATTGTACGGCATGGGAAAAACGCGGATGACATACAGATAGAGCAGATAAAATCCCGACATCGCGCTCAGTATCTGCATCCGGCAGAAGTCCATGTATGGGATGTCCTGAAACAGATAGTACAGCAGTTTCTCCGAATGCGTCAGGACATTCGCTGCCAGGGATAGAACGAAAAGGCAAAAGAGAAGGCTTGCCCATTCCATGTCGGACTTTTTTTTCGACAGTAAAAACTGGAACAGAAAAAACGACATGCAAAAGAGAAATACAGCCACGGTCAGCACATCAACTGTCACTGCAATGATTCGATCGCGTATGATGACAGGGGCCAATCCGAACCGTATCGGCATGACGATCCCGCTGTCCGGATAAGAATGGTTGGCAACCTGAACCGTCAGATCAAGAACGGAACCCTGAACATCGAAAATCCCGATATCAGCAAAATTGGTTGAAGTCGTGGTTTCCAACGTCAATCCCGGTACACCGCCGCTCATGACCTCCTTGCCATTGGCAAAAACCCGGAAGGCGCTGCGTATGGTTGTGGTCTTGATGCCATACATCCCTCCGTTTTGCGGAAGCAGGATTTTCAAGTGATAGGTCCCCACCCCATGGGCCTGATTGGTTTCCTCCGAATCGACGTCTCCGGACCAGACACAAGGCACAGGAAGGGTCTTCCAGACCACGGAATCCGAGGGTATCCGTTCAGATGGGTTGAACAGAATTCCAGGCGCAAAGTTCCATTCCCCATTCAGCTCCACACTTTTTTTCGCCATGTCGACATGGGAATCAACTTCTGCGCCTGGCTTCCCGGTTTCGAATCCGCGCAGATCAAGAACTCCATCCACTGAATGAAGCTGCTGGGATTCAAAGGAAAGAAAAAGCTTTGTCAGAAGAATAAGGCAAATGAGCATGATCGAACCAAAAAAGACATTGCGTTGAAACCTGATGTTAGTCAAAGAGCCTTCCCCCCGGTATCCCAATATTGGGATTCAGATCAAATCCATCCTTACATTGTAACTGTTTTGTTCAGGATCGGGCAATAGGTTGAAACAGGAGATGGATTCCCGCGAAAAGACTCCATTCACTCATTCGAAGGGTTCTTTCTGTCCGGATAAACATGTCTGTCCTGTTCAGAATCGGTTCAGTGACAAAACCATATAATGGTTGCATTCAGCAAAATAAACCCAATATATCGCATTCATGGAGGCTATACAAATGAAACTGCGCGGAAAACTCATTGTCGGCATTGTCGCCTTGTTGATCGTTTTCTCCTTCGTCATCGGTTTCTTCATGTTGAGCGAAATAAACAATGTCATCTCCATCAAAACTGCAGCTGAGTTGGACTCGTACACGGAATTGGAAGTAGCTTTGCTGGATGCAAAGTACCCCGGAGACTGGTCATTGGATGATAAAATCCTTCTCAAGGGCGGGATTCCCCTGAATGACAACTTCGAACTGGTTGATCAGATCGAGCAGACGACCGGATTGAAAGCCACACTTTTTGCGGGTGACACCCGGATCTCCACTAATTTGCTGGATGCAAACGGTAACCGCCAGATCGGAACCAAGGCCTCGGAAGAGGTCGTAAGTACGGTCTTGAACGGAGGTCAGGATTTCCAGGGTGAGGTCACCTTCGCCGGTGAACAATATGAGACATATTATCGCCCGATCAAGAACAAGGACGGCGCGGTCATCGGCATGTGGTTCACAGGCCTCCCAAAATCAGTTGTGAATGCGCAGGTTCAGACGTCCATGCGGAATATCATCCTTCTTGTGCTGTTGATGCTTGTATTGGGCTTTGTGGATGCCATCTTCATCGGCTCACGCATTGCAAAAGCCATCGAAGGCCTGGTTGGACATTTGGAAAGCATGAGCCGTCAGGATTTTTCCGTTGCCGTTCATCCTGCCCTACTGCAGCGAAAGGACGAAGTCGGGAGTATCGCACGGTCCGTCCAACTGACACAGAGTGCCATCGCAGGCTCCATCTCGGGCATTCAGTCGGCGACCCAACGAATCGGCGATTCGACAAATCATGCCATGAACCAAATAACAGCCTTGAATGCCGACATCGAGGAAGTGTCCATCACCACGGAAACGCTGTCTGCAGGCATGCAGGAAACGGCGGCAAGCACCGAGGAAATGAACGCCACGTCATACGAAATCGAAAAGGGCATTGAAAACATCGCCCGGAGAGCATCGGAAGGGGCCGAATCCGCCCATCTCATCAAAAGTCGCGCGGAATCGTTGAAAACAGAGGCGACGGCCGCTCGGGACCTGGCCGTGTCCGTCTACGGCAGAACCCAGACACGTTTGTCGGAATCCATCGTGAAGTCGAAGGAAAGCGAACGCATCACCATCCTGTCGGACACCATCCTCTCCATCACCTCGCAGACCAACCTGCTGGCACTGAATGCGGCCATTGAAGCGGCAAGAGCCGGAGATGCGGGTCTGGGCTTTGCCGTTGTGGCAGAGGAAATCAGAAAACTTGCAGAGAATTCCAAACAGGCCGCCACGGAGATCCAAACAGTCTCAAGCCTTGTCAGCGATGCTGTCTCGGCTTTGGTCCGGGACTCCGGCGAAGTGCTGGAATTCATGGATACCAGGGTGATACGGGACTATGGAACACTGGTATCCGTCGGGACCCAATACAGTGCGGATGCGGACCTTATCAACGACATGGTGGCGGAACTCTCTTCGACTTCGGAGGAACTCCATGCCTCCATGCAGGACATGATGCGTGCCATCGCGGAAATCACGGCAGCCGCCAACGATGGTGCGGAAGGCGCAACAAACATTGCAAACCGGACAACCACCGTTGTCACCAAGGCGAATACCGTCATGAAGCAATCGGAGGAAAACAGGCAAAACCTCGGACAATTAATGGAACTGCTGGGAAACTATAAAATCTGAGCACACTGCACGATGGAATGACCTTTCAGCTACACATTCTGAGCTAACTGGCCATGAAGCTGCCGGACAGCTACAGCGTCTGAACACACCACACCTTTCAGCGGTTGCAGAGGGCATTCCTTCTGCAACCGCTTTCACTTCATCCGCAACCGCATGTTTCGCATTTCCGCATCGGGTACGATCCCCAGTTCATCGTACATATCTTTTTCCATCTGCTTGTAATGGGCGAGAAAGGCGGAACGCTTACCCTTCTCAAGATAGTACGCCAGAATTCTGCGATGCAGTGTTTCGTGCCAGGGGAGCCGTTCCAGGGCTCCCTTCATGATTGTTTCGAACAGTTCTGGTTTCCCGTTGGCCTCATACCTGTCGGCCAACCGGGTGGCCAGATCGACGAACTTTTCCTGATAAGTCCGTTGCAGGGATTCAGACCACATGTATCCGTGCTGAACGAGAAGATCGCCTCTGTAGAGTTTCAGGATTCTTCCGATGTCTGCCGGGTCCATGGCACCCAGTGCTTCACTCTGCTGATATGTCCGGTCGAATTGGCACACATCGCTTGACATATTGCTAATTGTCATTTTGTAGCAGCTGTTCGCACATGACAGTTCCATCTGAGCACCGGCGGAAAGCATGCTTTTCTTCAGTTGGTACATCGTCGTATACAAAAGTGACTGGGAGCGATCCGGCCCATATTCAGGCCAAAGGGCTTCAAGAATCTTGTCCTTGTGCACAAACGAACCCTGCTGGAGATAAAGGAAGGAAAACAGCTCTTCCGTCTTGGCGGTACGCCAGCGGATCGGCCTCCCATCGAGTACACCCAGTACCTCCACCCTTTCGAAAAGTCGTATATCCGGGCTGTCCCCCCTTCCTTCCTCTGTTTTGCGGCAGATTTTCAACAGCCTTTCAGTGATCCTTTCGATCTCCCTTTCATGAATTGGTTTCAACAGATACCCGAGTGCGTCCAGACGGTATGCTTCCAGCGCATGATCCGCATGAGCGGTTATGAAGACGATTTCAGCCCGCGGACATAGTTTTCTGACAACATCCGCAAACTGGATTCCACTGATTTCACGCATTTCCACGTCCAGAAAAACAACATCCGGACAATGCGTCGCAAGATAATCTTCCGCATCGCGCGTAATCCGGAAGGCACCTGAAACCAGGTAACGGCCTGTTTCTTCAAGCATTTGGCGCAGCAGGTCCAATGCCGGCTTCTCATCATCGAGCAGAATGGCGTCCAGCATGATTCATCCTTCCAAACAATCTGTTTCGTCGTTCTTTGTTCCCCGGAAGATTTCCGGCCCTGTTTTTTTCCATCGGAATTCTGAAAGAGATTCTGGTGCCGATGCCATCTGCGCCGGCTTGAAAATTCAAACCGAATCCGTATTGATTCTTCAAACGCTCATGAATATTCCGCAAGCCGATTCCCTGCGCTGAGCCGTTCCCGTCGATCAGTCCCCTTACGACTTCCGCGGGTACACCAACCCCGTTGTCGCATATCTCCACATTCAGGTGCCGAACTTCCTGCTCCACTTTCAGAGAAATCAATCCGCCTGTTTCCTTGTCCTTCAGACCATGCCTGAGCGCATTTTCCACCAGTGGTTGAATGGTCAGCGGCGGCAGTTTGAACGCCAGAAAGGCTGGGTTTACATTTTCCGAATAAGTAAAGCAAGATGCGAATCTTGCCTTTTCAATGGAAATATACGCATGGGTCACATCAAGTTCCTGCCCCAGCAGGACCAGGCCGGCCGTCGACTTCAGATCGAACCGTCCTCGAAGGAAAACCCCCAGCTCGGCCAGCAACCCCCCCGCCTTTCTGGCATCACTGTAACAGAGGGACTGTATGGTGTTGAGGGTATTGAACAGAAAATGCGGCTTGATCTGTGCGTTGAGAAATGCGGCTTCACGATCCATCAGCCTTTCCCTGGTAACCGCCTGCACGTGGCTGACATACAAGACCTGTGAAAGCACAAATAATGGCTCGAACCATTTGGGGACCAGCGCGCCGACATGCAGCGCCGAATTGTCCAGAAACGTGCCGGTGAACATGGCAATCGCACAGCAGACGCCTGCTGCGATGTAGTATTTCCCGATGGTCTCGTGCAACAACCCGCGCAACATCCCGATGAAGATCAACACGATCATGATGAAGCCAATCCCTTGAAAGACCAACAAGGGGCCGGCTTCCAAAAAGAGGGTTGTCGTCAGGACAAGAACGACCCCCGCAAGGGTCAGGATGCCAATGACAGGAATCATTCGCTTTTGGGAAACCTTCGGAAAAATACTCATTACATACCAGTACAGAAAAAAATAACTGGCGATGACACAGACCATTTGAACCCGACAGAAGGTGAGATATTGCATCCCGGGGAACGCGTAGTACAGGAGTTTTTCCGAATGGGTCAATGTGTTGAGGGCAAGAAACAGGACAAAAAGCGTAAAAATCAGACTGGCACTGTCCAAGGAGGTTTTCCGCTTGGCCACCAGATACTGGCATAGAAAAAACAGAACCCCCAGCAACAGGACCCCAACAATCAAAACGTCGCAAATGATGTCCCGTATACGCTCCCTCTGAATATTCCCGGCCATGCCGAACCGGATGGGCATTACGATCCCGCTGCCCGGATAGAGATAATTCGCAACCTGGACCTCAAGGTCGAGGACCGGACCATGTACGATGAATGTACAGGCATCCGCAAAATTCACGGCTTGTGTTGAAGCCTGACTTGTCCCTGGTGATCCACCGGCCAACACTTCCTCTCCATTCGCGAATACTCTGTAGGCGCTTCGGATGGTTGTTGTTTTCAAACCATACGTGCCCCCGGACCCGGGAAGAAGGATTTTCAGATGGTAGGTTCCATACCCGGCGTATGGCATTCCATTCCTCATGTTTTCCCTGTCTGACCATGCGGCGGGAACCTGGCATAGGGACCAACTTACAGAAGCATCTTTTTCCATGTCAGCCGATTTCAGAAAAACATTCCCGGCAAACAACCATTCTCCGCTCAAGTCGAGATTCGGAATCTGCCCGGCAGGTGCCGGCGGGTCTACCCATCTGTTGAAGCGGGGCATTACAGACTGCACCGCACGCTCCGCGCTGCGCAGATCCAGAAGCCCCTTCACCGCTTCCGGTCCTCGGGGCTTCTGATAAATTCCCACCGCGCCAAGGAAACCCAGACAAAGAATGATCAGGGTCATACGAAAGAAAAGCAGCGCAAACCTGTTGTCCGTCAAAGAGTCACACCCCCGGTTGCAAACAGTTGCCAGATCGGACGACGCAGGCTGCCAAAAGTGGAGTGCAGCTATGTCTTTCACCGAATACCGGCACAAACACATCCGTGTGAATGCGTTTCATCGACCTTACGATTCCACGGAATAATCTGATAACTACGGATAAATAATCCATTCATTATCCCTTTGCATTTTATAGGATATCCTACGACTTTAGCAACCCGATCATTGCATTTTGATCATTTTTTTATCTCCAATCGCTCTGAATCAGGCAAATGCCTCTTGCTATTTCACAATATCCAGATGGTTGTCTTTCCCCAAGGAAGGCCCTATATTCCTTTGTACGGCCGTTCCAGTCTGATTCTGTATTCTTTGTTCAGCATTCGTTCAGATTTTGTTCAGATAATGTTCAGGACCTTACATGTATAATTTTCTGTGTTCCGAGAATTCCTTACCTTCCCATTTCTATAAGCCATATGGATACACAACGGAGGAAATACAAATGAAGTTGCGCGGCAAACTTATCAGCGGCATCTGCGCCATCCTGGTAGTATTCTCCCTGGTCATCGGGTGGATGGTTCTTACGCAGCTCAACAAAATCGTCGGTGAAAAGACAGCAGCGGAGCTCGGATCCTATGCCGAGTTTGAAACAACACTGCTGGACGCACGATATCCCGGAGACTGGACGGTGGATGGCGACAAGATATACAAAGGCGGCATTCCCCTGTATGACAACAATGATCTGGTGGATGAAATTGAAGCAAAAACAGGCCTGAAAGCAACACTGTTCAATGGCGACACGCGAATATCAACCAACGTGAAGGACGCTGCGGGCATTAGGCAGATTGGAAGCAAGGCGTCCCCTGAAGTGGTGGAACGCGTTCTGAAAAAAGGCGAGTCGTTCCAGGGAGAGGTCTCATTGGCCGGAACCACTTACGAGACACACTATATCCCGTTGAAAAACAAGGATGGTGCCATCATCGGCATGTGGTTCACCGGCATCTCAAAGGCAAAAGTGGATGCACAAATCTTCTCCATGATGCGCACAACGGTTTTCATCATCCTTTTCATGCTTCTGGTCGGGTTTGTGGTTGCCTTTGTCATCAGCACACGGATCGCGAAAGCGATTGAAACGCTGGTTGTTCATCTGGAAAGCATGGCGCGTCAGGACTTTACGGACAGGATCTCTCCCTCCCTGTTGAAACGACGGGATGAAGTCGGCAATATCGCCCGCTCCGTACAAACCACACAGGAAGCCATTGCATCCTCCATTTCAGGAATCCGCAAGGAAACATCCCTTATTGGTGTATCGACCTCCGAAACAATGATCGAGGTGAATGCGCTCAATAAAGACATCCAGGATGTATCCCTGACGACCGAGATGCTTTCCGCCGGCATGCAGGAAACCGCAGCCAGTTCCGAGGAAATGAACGCGACTTCCCTGGAAATCGAAAAGGGCATCGAAAATATTGCAAAACGCGCTTCCGAAGGCTCGGAGTCGGCCCATCTCATCAAGGTGCGCGCGGAGACCTTGAAGCAGGAGGCCGGGAATGCGAGGGATCTTGCCATTTCCGTATATAGAGAGACGCAGGAGAAACTGAATGCGTCGATTGAGAAATCAAAGGCAAGCGAGCGGATCGCCATCCTTTCCGATACCATCCTCGCCATCACCACCCAGACCAACCTGCTTGCCTTGAATGCCGCCATTGAAGCTGCCAGAGCAGGGGAATCAGGACGCGGCTTTGCGGTTGTGGCGGAGGAAATCCGCAAGCTTGCCGAGAATTCCAAGTCTGCAGCCGTGGAGATCCAAATGGTCTCCAACCAGGTCAGCGAGTCCGTGGCGGACCTGGTCCGAGACTCCGGGGAAGTACTTCAATTCATGGATACCCGGGTTATCCGGGACTATGGAACACTGGTGTCAACAGGCAACCAATATAGCGCCGATGCGGATCTGGTCAACGACATGGTGGCAGAGCTTTCCTCCACGGCCGAGGAGCTTCATGCATCCATGGAAGATATGCTGAAGGCGATATCCGAAATCACCATCTCAGCCAACGAAGGTGCCGAGAGTGTCACAAACATCGCGGACAGAAATGCCGCCGTTGTGGAGAAGGCCGGTTCTGTCCTGAAACGTTCCGCGGAAAACAGGCAAAGCTTGTCACAGCTTGAAGAACTGCTTGCCATCTATAAGACCTGAGTCCTCCCTTTCAGCCAATCCATAAGGGGTCCGGACATGTCATGTCACAGCCAATCCGACATTCCGAACCTGTTACGGTCCTTCACAAATGACAAAGGATCCGTCTTTCTTCAGGAAAGGAGTCCATCATGGCATCATCCCCCGCATCCATCCTGATCCTGGATGAGGCTGCCGAAGACACGGAACAACTGATCCGACAACTCGGCAACCTTGCACTTGTCCGGGTCGTGCCCGGTGGTGAGTACGGGCTTTCCGCCGCACTCGACGACATCCCGGACCTGATCCTCATCAACGACGGACAACCGGACAATCGCGCATTCTCGGTCTGCAAGGCACTTGGCAACACTTCTTTGCTCTCCGGTATCCCCATTGTGATTCTGACAGACAAACCGTATGAAACGGCATACGAATTGGGCATGCGCAGCGGCGCAAACGATTGCCTCATCAAGCCGGTAAGGACTGACCTCCTGAAGATGCGGCTCCGCAAGCACTTGGCCGGCATCCGTTATCAGGCGGAATCCAAGGAGCGGCGAATGCTCCTTGAAACGGAGTTGGTACGCAAGGGTCGAGAAGTGACCAGGATGCAGGAGTTTTTTGTGATCGCCCTGTCGTCCATTGCAGAGACGCGGGATAATGAAACCGGGCACCATATCGAACGGACACGCATGTATGTCAGTCTTCTCGCCCGTGAATTGAAGGCCAAGGGTCCGGCCTCCTACAAGCTTTCGGAAAGCGAAATCCGACTCATCACCAAATCGGCTCCCTTGCACGATATCGGAAAGATCGGGATTCCCGACCATATCCTGCTGAAGCAAGGGGCCCTGAACAGGGATGAGTTCAACGTCATCAAGACCCACACAACCATCGGGCTGAACGCATTGCTCCGCGCAGAGCGGATGATGGGAAAAAGCCAGCCGTTCCTCCATCACGCCAAGGATATCGTGAATTCGCATCACGAACGCTGGGACGGCACCGGTTACCCGAAAGGGTTGAAGGGAGATGAAATTCCCTTGTCCGCCCGCCTGATGGCTTTGGCGGACGTCTACGACGCCTTGATCAGCCACCGTGTCTACAAGAATGCAATGTCGCACGAAACTGCCCGTTCCATCATTCTGGAATCATCGGGTGTTCATTTTGATCCGCTCATTGTCGCGACCTTCATGGATCTGGAACAACGGTTTCGGATCATATCGGAACGATATAGGGATCTGTAGCGGGCATCAGAGATCCGTGTTCATGAAGAACAGGACGGCATCCACTTGTTCAAGCGTATTCAAACGTATTCATCACGAGATGCCTGCTGGGAAAACTTCACTTTCTGTAGATAACCATATTGACAATCTGTAGATAACCATATTGACAAATAGCACGACTCTCGCTAAACTACTAATAGTTGTAAATTTTCTTTTACTTACGATTCGATGCATGAAAAGGCACACTGGTCGAAAGGCCAGGCCGCAAAGCATGAAGTCTACGGCGAAAGCTATGACGGTTCGGCTGCCATGAAGAAAATGGCAGTCTTTTTGTTGTTTTCTTTCAATGCATTGGATGGTCACAAAACACCATTCTGAAAGGAGAAAAACATGAGCCGGAGAACGAAGAAAATTCTTACCCTTCTGATGGTTGTCGCAGTCTTGGCAACCATGCTGGTCCTTCCCGCCACCGCCTCTGCATTTCCCGCAACCCTGACGAAAACCGCCACGCCTGTCGATGCGAACTACGCACTCGCCCAAGGGAGTCGCGAATACGAGGTCAGCCTTGACATCAAGGGCAATCTTCCTCCACAGAATCCTGTGGATGTTGTCCTTGTGCTGGATCGTTCAGCCAGCATGCAGGGTCAGAAATTTACAGACCTGAAAGCAGCCGCAAAATCCTTCGCCAAGACGGTGATCGATGGAAACAGCAGCAACCGCATCTCTGTCGTATCCTATTATACAACCGCCGAGGTCAACTCCGGGTTCACCAGAACGGGACTTGATACGCTCATCGATGGATTGAGCCCGAGGGGATCGCAGGGTGATCTTGGTTCCACGAACATGCAAGCTGGCATGCTTCTTGCCAACAGCATGCTTTCCAAGACGAATGATGGTTCCGGCAAGTGCATCGTGTTCATGTCCGACGGCGTTCCCACTCGTTATTTCGCTCCTTTGAATTATGATATCGTTGATATTGGGAATCGTTTCGAATTCAAATATCTCCACAATGGCAATTGGGTTCAGAATATTCATGACGACAACGTAAAAGGAAATGGCAGTTCTTTCGACGCTAACGCCCAGACCGCCTTCTTCACCGTTGCCAATTCTGTAAGCAGCGATGTGAGCATTTTCACCATCGGCCTTATGTCCGATTTGATTCCTTCGGATGTCACAGATGCGGAAATCACATTAGGCGCCAGTTATTCCGACGGTTTCTATAAAACCGTGGATTCGACGGCCCTGACCGCCATTTATGACAAAATCAGCAATGTGGTCAGCAATGTCGGCAATGCCGTCGTTACGGACACGATTCCGGCCGAATTCACGCTTGATGTTGATTCCTTCAAGGTGGATGGCAAGGATGTCAAGTCACCTGACAGCATTACCGTCAACAGTGACAACACCAAGACAACCATCACATGGACCCATGGCGCGCTCGGCGGCAAGAACACTGTGCTCAAATACCGCATCACCGCCAAAGCACCCCACTATGGTTCCCTTTTCACCAATACTGATGCAATGCTTGAATTGAACTCGGAAGCGCATGCTTCCTTCCCGAAGCCTTCCGTCCTTGTGCGTCCTTATGCCCTTGCAGACGCCTACACCGCCAAATCCGGCACCCTTCTCACTGTTCCGGTTGCTGACGGCGTTCAGAAGAACGACGCCAACACGGACAATGAAGTCAATGGCTGGACAACAGGCGCGCTTGAAGCCGTTGTGACTACCGCAGCTTCCCATGGTACCGTGGCCCTTCAGCCTGACGGTTCCTTCACCTATACTTCCGTGGCTGGCTATGTGGGAGACGACACTTTCTCCTATCAGCTGAAGACCGTCGCCACAAAGACCGAGAGTGCCGATGTATCGCTCTTCAGTGATATTGTCCCGGTAAAGATCACAGTGGAAAAGGTTGAAACCCCGCCCACGCCTCCCACCCCTCCGGTCATTGTTCCTGTAACGACTCCGACGAATACTCCCGCAACCAACGTTTCCTTGAACGTAACGGTTGTCGGACCTGGCAAGGTCACTCCCGGCTCTGGCGCTTATGCGCTGAACTCGATGATCATGTTCTCCGTCACACCGGACGCCGGTGCGCAGTTCCTGGGATGGAGCGGTCCTGACGGCAGTGCTGTCACAGCCGCCAACTACCTGACCATGAGCTCCAGCCGGACAGTAACCGCCACATTCGGCGTCCCGATTGCTGAAGCAGTTGTTCCGCAGGCAGCTCCTGCGACACCAGCCGCCACGATCACACAGGAACCCACTCCGCAAAGCGCTCCCGTTGTTGAAGAAATCAAGTCGGTTACCCTCCCCCAGGCGGCTCCCGAACTGCCGAAGACCGGCGGTATTCCGCTGGAGCTGATGACAGGCCTTGGCGCACTGCTTGCAGGCAGCGGCCTCTTCCTGAACCGTCGCAAGAAGAATAACGACTAATCATTCCGAACAACCAACACAAAGAGAGTTGCCCCGGCGAATAAAGCCGGGGCAACTTTTTTCATGCTATTGAATTCATTTCTGCTGTCTGTGGCGGAATTCAGCTCTGCTTTCATCGGTAAACTCAACTCTGCAATCTGTGCTGAACTCAGCTCTATTTTCACCGGTAGAACTCTACCCTGCCATCAATGCTGGATTCAGTCCTGCTATCATGGTTGAATTCAACCCTTCTGTCACCAGTTGAACGCAACTCTGCCGACTTGTCCTCAATTCGGATCCATCGTCACATTCAACGGAACAGTAACAGGAATCATGGGATTCGCCAGCATTGCCAGATCCAGAATGGTGTTCTTGAAACCCAGGGTCAATACGTTCGCTCCCGTTACCAGCTGTCCCGGCGCCACTGCGATTTGCGCGGAGGTTCCGATGGCACCGAACGTAACGGCATCCACCTGAAGCGCCGCCGAACTCACGTTCACCAGCGTGAAGTCTGCTGTTGAAAAGCCATCCACCGGTTCATTGAACGATATGTCAATAATAAACCCCGCACCGGATGCCACCGTTGCAATGGTCGCAATCGAAGCAACCGGCCCGGTTGTATCCTTTTTGTATTGGAAGGTCTTTGCCGTTGCCACCAAAGGATTCTGGTTTACGGAGAGGTCCAGAATCGTATTCTTCAGTGTGATGGTTACTTCGTAATTTCCCTGCGGCAGGGAAGCTTCCTGCAGGGTTACGGATGCCTTACGGGACGCTGCGTCGTAGGCCACGCCGGACAAGGCAGGGGTGAAACTTGCATTGCTGCTGTCTTTCCCGGTCAATGTGAAATCTTCCGTTGTGAAACCATCGATTGGTTCGCTGAACAGAACCTCGATGGCAAGCGCACCATTGGAAGTGACAACAGCGGAAGGCGCCGTGGCATCATTCGGGGCAGAAAACCAGAAGGACTGGTATGATGTTCTTTTGTTGCCGTATTTGTCCTCGATTTCGGAATAGGCAAGCTGTATTTGGCTGGTATCCGCATTGGAGGGCAACGGACCAGCAAGCGTCAAAGGCGCTACCGTGTTGTCACTCAATAAAGTGGCCGGGATCGTATACATGACATTGGCGATGATCAAGATTCCGTATCCGGGTTTCACTGCCTCATCGAACCGGACATTGAGGTGCGTCCGATCAAGAACCGTCACTTCCTGAACGACAGGCGCGGCATTGTCGAAGTCAACAGCCAGAAGCTTGCTGAATCCGATGCTTTCCAGTCCTGCGGCATCTTTCAGCCCCGATGTCACAACGACGGTGTGCGCGCCTTTGGCAAGGGATGTCGTCAAATCCAGGGTCAGTACCGTATCAGAAACACTTAAGGCATACTTCCCAACAGCCTGGTAGTTGTCAATGAAAACATGCTTGGCGATTTCGGCAAGGGATGACGTGATGCCCTCGCTGAACGTGATTTGTAGTTTGGTGGAAGACAATGCCTTGATGTCCAGCACGACGGGCGCTGTGGTATCCGGCGTCATGGAAAGGGTTTTGACACTGCCGTCCGGCATGTTTCCGGATACGGACTTGATGCCGGATAGCGGCCTCACAGAGACGACTTTGCCATTCGGTACAGGAACGGAGAACAGAACGTAGATAATCTTGTCCTGCACTGCGCATGTGAAATCCGTGGTGGCTGTCCCATTGATTCTTGCTTCAATGCTGCCATTTGTGACGGTCGCCGCATTGAGCGACTCACTGAAGGCAAGTTGAACCGTGACTTGTGAAAGCGCGGTAGCCGTATATGTCATGATGGCCTTGTTCGGATCCAGCAACCCGGCATCCTCGGCCAACTTGCCATTCACCAGCAGATTCTTGACAAGGCGTTGGATGAGCGACATTTCAGATCCTCTCATCCGCCACTTCAACGAATCAAAAAGGATGCCGACGATCAGATCCCG
Source organism: uncultured Clostridia bacterium (assembly GCA_942493335.1). Classification (GTDB taxonomy): domain Bacteria; phylum Bacillota; class Clostridia; order DSM-8532; family DSM-8532; genus JAEWSN01. The sequence continues at coordinate 538,903 of OW818693.1, forward strand.
CGTGGCGGCATCATCGAGGGCTTCGATCTTCAGGGCCTGTTCTGCGGTGATCATGCCCAGGTTCGCCAGCAAGGCCGGTGTCTTCCAGACATCTTCCGTATATTGCAGTGCCCTGGCATACCATGTGTACACCATTCTCGAATTGACCGGCATAAAGGATCCGAACCTGCCATGACCGATTCCTCTTGTGATGTTGTTGTCAATCGCGTATTTGATGTAAGGCGCCGCCCAATCCGGGATGTCCGTATACCCGGAAATGGTTTTGACATTTGCATCAACCACCCACCCCATCGCTTTCCCGATCAGGACAATGGCTTCCGCCCGGTTCGCCCCGTTTTCCAGATCCGGCTGATAGGATGTCTTGCTTTTCCCGCGGAACAGACCCATGTCATATAGACGTTTCGCCTTGTCCGCATTATGCAGCGAGACGAATTTTCCATGCGAGTCGTGACCATTCTGCGCAAAGGACATGCCGGATGTTCCGAACAACAAAGATACAGACAAAAGAATTGCAACTATTTTTTTCATGTGAACCTCCTTGGGATATCCCCACTCATTTTACCATTCTTTGAGGCATGGATGGTTCTGTAAACATATTGAAATATCTCGTAATAATGGAAACATGTCCTCGAGACTACTCACTGGAATACAAAGAGGACCCCCGAATGGATCCTCTTCACGAACGCAGCCATGAACATAAGTTGAATCGTGCTTTCCAGAATCAGTCCCGGTCGTGAGAATGCTTTCAATGCATGACGCCTGCCTCTCGATCAGCACGTTTGTCGAGCAAGCTCCGGTTCAACGTTTGGGGCGCAGCCTGGTACCAGTGAGTAAGGCAAGCACGCCACCACCGAGCAGCATTGCCAAGGGAATGCCTCCGGTTTTGGGCAAAGCGGGAGCACCTTGGGGGATATCCTCCGTCATCTCGACAACTGCAGGTGCAGCATCAGGCGCAACAGAGGGCGCATCCGCCGGTGTGGACGGCTCAGCGAAAGGCACAAGAGAAGGCGGGTTCGTTGAAGGAGGATTGGTTGATGGCGGGTTTGTGGACGGCGGATTGGTTGAAGGAGGATTCGTGGACGGCGGGTTTGTGGACGGTGGGTTCGTTGAAGGAGGATTGGTCGATGGAGGCGCCTTGTAATTCGCAACCGTTACCGCGACAAGCACATCAGGATTGTCCTTGCCTGCTTGAGGAACATCAAACAGGAAGTAACCATCGCTGTCGGCCGTGAGAACACCGCCCTGGGTGGATACGCTGACAAGACTGTAGCCGTTGGTCGGGGTCTGTTCCTTTACGGCATATGTGCCGGGTCCGATGGATGCTTCAGCACCATAAACAACCGTACTGCCAGGCGTTACAACCGCAGTACCGACAAGATGCATCGAGGTGGGATTCAAGGAAATCAAGCCGGATACTCTCGCCAAATCCGAATCCATTCTGTACAACTCGATCCTGAAAGGTTCTGTTGTCGAATCCGAGCCTGCCGCAAGGACTTTGGTGATGCTGATCCCATAGGAAGGATCCCGGGGCACTTCACGCTTGAAGTTGGTCAGGGTGACATCGACTGTCACATCCTGGCCTGCGACGGCTTCAGGAATGTTGAATGCATAATACCCATTGCTGTCAGGCGTAATGGTTCCGATACCAGGATTGGTTGTCACCTGCTGCAGCACATATCCATCAAGAGCGGGTTCCTTGACGGCATACTGGCCGGGACCCACAGGCGCAGTCACTGCGAGGACACTGCCAGGGGTGATGCTGTAGGTTCCGACGAATGCCCAGTCGGATTCATCGCCGGTTGTCATCTTGTACAAATCGACACCGAATGCACCGGTCGTCACCACAGACTTTTCTGCGAGCAGCTTTTTGATATTCAGATGATAGGAAGGGAGTTTATTGGTGATATTAACAGTATGGTAGAGATCCGTATCAGAAATGGCAATATCGATGCTGTTGCTCGTAGATGAACTGCTTTCATGCTCGATACTCACAAGCCTGTACAGATCGGAAGTTGCTTCTGACAATGCATATGTCTTCCCAACTGTCAAATTGTCGAACTTTACAGTTTCACCAGCTTTGATGGATGCCGTCGAAACCACGGTTGTTCCATCCTTCAGGGTCAGTTCGTAGGACGCTGTGCTTGGGTTCTGCTCATTATCGTTATCCAGGAATTTCGATACTGCGATCGAGCCGTGTTTCACCTCAGGCGTACCACCGAAATAGAAGGTGACATGACTGATTCCTCTGCCGCTGGGTGCTTGCAGTGCCGCGTTGTCGAATTTCACACTGGGATTGTAGCCATACAGCGTCGCCATGTTCTTGTCTTTTTTATTCGGACCGTCTACTGCGCCACCTTTGACGAATACATAACCCACCAAGGTATTCGATACCCACGTAAATGAGATTCCGTCGGTTTCCGCAGAAACCGCAGCAATTGTAACAACATGGGTACCATCCGTGTATGTGCCGGCCTTGCCCTGGTCGACAGTCAGTGAAGGAAGTGCAAGAATATCATCCGGCAGGTCCTTATTGTTGAAGTACGTACTTTGCGCAGTATCATATGCATTGACGGGGATCGTAAACATCGAGGTCAGCAATACCATGACCAATAACAAAGCAAGATTTCTCTTTTTTATTGAATTCGTTGTTCCCATATTCACCCTCCCTATGATTGATACAAAAACAGACCGCCAAGATTCTTCATCTTGGCGGCCGAACCATCGTGGATGACAAACTGTCATCGACAGACTTCATGCTTTGCGTCCCACACTTTCGTATGGTTTGCCTTTTTCAATTCATGTCGAACCTTTATCAAGCGAATATGTCTTGCTCATATATTATCTCATTCCACCCTTGCAAAACAAGATTTTATTGATATATTACAGTGACAAAATTTATTTTCGAGGTGCAAGGAAATGCGCACATGCATCGTATAGCAAGCACATCGAGGTTTTTTTCAGAACGCATTGTACAAATTGTTATATTTTTCTTTTCTCATTTTCCCACTCCAAAGCCGTTGCCTCTTTTTCTGAAAACCTCATCCCGTCAAGAGGCTTCGCAAAAAAACAAGGCGGCATCCTCCACATGGGATGCCGCCTTGTCATATACCAGCTTAAGTTGAATACAGAAGGATCCTGCTCGAATCATTTGTCTTTCTTGTCGGCTTTATCCTTTGGTGTATCCTGCACCGTCGCATCACTGTTCCCATTATTGGACGAAGGACTTTCCACTGTCACCGTATTCTGTGTATCAACAGCGGCTCCCGTTGTCTTGCCTTCCTTGTCAGAACCGGTTGCCTTGTCTTCCACGGAGGCTCCTGTTGTCTTGCCATCCTTGTCAGATCCGTTCACCTTGTCATCCACGGCAGCCCCTGTTGTCTTGTCCTTCTTGGAATCATCAGGCAAACTGTCTTCCGTAGCAGGTTCCGTCGCCATGTCTGTCTCAACTGGCAGCACCTCGACAGGCAAAGCGTCACCTTCTCCGGGGATCACTTCCGTGTTGCTTTTCTTGACTTGCCCAGGCGCAATATCTGATTTTCCATTTCCTGTTTCCTTCCCGGTTTTTCCGTTCCCGGGGTCAGACGCGGGTGTCGCAGTCACCGATACTCCACCGGTGGTTATCGTTGATTCGTTCACATCCGCACTGCCGGATTTCCCATTGTTCTCCTTGGGCTTGTTCTGTCCAGGTGCGCTGGACTTTCCAGCGCCAGTCGCGGCAGGGGTGGTTTTTGCATCCGGTGATGGATCCGCATTCCCCGTGCTCTCCGATTCTCCGGATTTCCCCTTGGTTGCCGCGTTTCCCTTGCGTTCCCTTGTGGCTGCCACAATCTCCTGAACCGTTTTGTCATACCAGTCGGAGGCGACAAAGGGGGTATCTCCTGAAACCGCCTGTAGTTTTTCAATCAGATTCAGTTTGCCTGGTGTGATGAAAATGTCCTTTGCCCTAAGACTGCGAGCTTCCTCCACCTGAGCCAATCCGATGGATGCCTCCACGAAGGAAACGTTTGCGCCTTCCTCCCCCAATCCTGCCCGAACAGCGTTCCCAGCCAGTACAGACAGCTTGGATGCACGCGCCTCGTTGTTGTCCGACACAGTCAGGGAGATTGCCTCCGGCTTGTCATACCCGAGATAACCTTTGGTATGCGCGGCTTGAACGATCATCTCTATGACGGCCGGCAACGCAAGTCCCTTGAGGTCCAAACCCTCCAGAACCTGCTTGCCATCCTGGTTCACACCCATAACATCCAGAATGTTCCCAAGCCTGTTCAGGCGAATTTCAACACTTGGATTGATATCCAGATCCAGATAGGAGACCGGTGTCATGGTATAGGCATATGCGCCCAACGGAAGGATGACAGCCAACAGAACCGCTGCCATTGCGATTCTTGCGGACTTGATCATCCGGCGTGCATCCAAACCCCGACGACTCGTGGCGGGTCGTCTCGAGGTGGTATGCCTGGTTGAGGAATGCCTGGTTATGGAATGGTTTGCAGAGGGCTGCCCGGCATCCTGTGCCAACGCATCCATAATACGCTGTTCCGCCCTTTGCAGGACAGCGGCATCCACCTGAACCTGGTTCATGGCGGAGCGATATTTTTCAACGGCGTTTCCCATGCTGCGTTTCTCCTCCTGGCCTATTCCCAGTCCTGCAGTCCGTCACCCAATACGGATCGTAGGGTTTTTCTCGCACGATTCAAGTCGGAATAAAGCGTGTTTTCCTTTCGTCCCAACATGCGTGAGATTTCAGGAATACTGTACCCCTCATAATAGTGAAGATGCACGACACTCCGTTGTTGATCCGGCAATTTCATCACTGCTTCCGTGACCGATCGTTCCTCGTCGTTTTCCCATGTGACTTCGATCTCTTCAAGCGGATCGACTTTTCGTTTCCAGAAGCTCTTTTTCATGTCCTTGCAGAGGTTCAGGGTTACACGACACAACCAGGCTTTTCGATGTTCCTCGTTTTCGAATGCCACGGTGTTCTTCAGCAACCTCAAAAAGACCTCTTGCAGTACATCCTCGCAATCCGCGGTATTCCTGAGATGTATGCGGCAAAGTCGCCATACCATATTCGAATAGAGACCGAGAGCCTCTGTCAGCGCCTGATGGTTCTCTCCGGGTTCCAGAGTCATTCAATACCTCACAATAATAATACGAATGGGATAGGCGTTTCCGTGCAGACCTCCCTGTCTTCTATAATAAACATATACATTACATGTATTCCCACAAAAAAAGAAAATGTGATCAATATTCATAAATAGCGACTATTTCATTATTATGATAAATACTGAAAAAACAGATATGGAAAAAGTCGGGTCACCAAACAGTGAGCCCGACTTTCAAGTTCCATTATGATAGTAGCTTGAATTCCATCGATTATTTCAAAGTAGGCGCAATTAGCGGTTTGATCGATAAAATCTTCATGTCCTTCAAAGGAAGGGTCTTTGAGGAAGTATTCAGGAATTTCAGCGTCAGATCAGAAATTCGAACGGTTTGATTCGATGCGCTGTCGATCTCAAAAATAGTGTAGTAGTAGTTGTGCTCATCAGCGGTTGGGAAACCAGCAGCATTCGTGTTGACCGTACCCAATCGCCTGGAAGCATCTGCCCTTACTGCATTCATAGCTGTCTGTTCGACCGACACCGGTGAAAGAACAGACCCAAGCGCAACGGAAGTTGTTAGCGGAACAATCCTTCCTTCTGTGGAAGTCAGTATGTTGTTGATGCTCAATCCAAGATCCATTTCAACAACCTTGTTGTTTGTGATTCTGCCAATATCAAGCATTGCGACAAAACGAACTTTGCTGTTCTTTTTGACGGAGATCTCCATTGGAGCGGGGTCCACACCATCATCCTTGCCAAGGTATTGGAGCTTGTTTCCCGGTGTGATGTAGAAATAGCTTACTGGAACAGAGCTATACTTGAACTTCAATTGAATTGTTATCTGATAGGCATTGTGCGCATAGCTCATATTCACTGTTGCAGCAGCATTGGTTGTCACAGTCGGGGGTTGAACGATACCACCGACAACTTCTGAAATGGCAGTTCCAACAACATCATAACCACCAGGTGCTGTGATGGAGAAGGAATGTGAACCGGTACGAATATTGTTGATGGAAACATTCCCGTTTTTCGCGGCGATCCCATATGCGATGTCCGTGGTAAAGCCTGTTGAAATTCCATCCATCAGAATATCACAGTCGGGAATTGGTTTGTTGTTTTCATCCTTGACGTAGACCCGAACATCACTGTTTTTAGCTTGGAACGGGGCATCACCCTTGGCCATGAGGGTGGTCCCATCGATTGTATAATAGGCGGTGGTTTGTATCGGCAAGCTGGCCTGCACACTGGCTTTTGTGACGATCATGATTGCTGCCGGCAATACGGGTTGTTCAACCGGTTCAGCCGATGGGGTGAAGTTGATTGCACCCGTGATGGCTGAGTAGGTTACAGGCCCTGCAGATACTCCATACATCAATTCCGACGGAACAAGGGTCTTCACATCTGCAGAGACAGCTATGGATGGATTGTGTCTTCCACTTGCAGCAAGGCCAACATAGTAATTCAACGTATCCCCGACAAGGAACGTGTTCGTATTGTTGCCAGCCGCGTCCGTAATCCGTGTATTGACTGTGATCAAAGGATCTGCGACATTTCTAAGATGAAGAATGACTGGCGCTGCAGCGGCACCCTGCAAATCCATCAACTCAACCTTGACCAAGAAATTTCTAGCATCGGAGAAACCCTTTGTGACGTCCACAGAGACCAAACTGTTGTTGTCAATCGCGACACCTGTTGTTGTACCAACAACATAGGTATAATTTGTGCCCGTGTTGGTCGGGTCAATCGCTATGCGATAACTCAATCTGGTATCGGACAGATCAAAATCATATGCATGGAACTTCAGGTTGAAGGCCGGGTTCCGCAGATCAAGTTTGGCATTGTCCTGCGGACTTGTCACTTCCAGCTTAGGAGCATGGTTCGCACTGGCATATGCTTTCATGATGGTGTTTACAAAGAACCGTTTCTCAAAATCCGAATACCCATTGGAATGACCGGTACCGGAATAGGTGATGTTATTCAACTGGTAAGTATAGTAAGAACTCATGGAATCATCCAATGCACGGTCATCTGCCAGGTCCATGTCTCCTCTGTAATAATTGAAAACAGGGATCAAGTCTTCGTTCTCAAGATTCAATTTGTAGTACTGGTTATGCGTATTGGCAACGGTCATGCTGCTCTGTGCTGTCTTGGAAAGGTCGAAGGGATACATGGTCATAGCTGTTTCATTGATGATTCTAACTTTATTTGTATCATGTCCACCCCATAAAGGCGAATAGTCACCCAGCTTGAAGGCAGTCACATACTTCGGATCACTGTTGGCTGACGGACTCAGGTTGTTGTTTCGGATGACAGAATCCAAAATATTGGTCTGTCCGACTGTCGACCGGAAACTCGCTCTGATATTCGGGTTGACGCCATTCGTCGTATATCCGGAGAAATTCTCGTAGCCAATGGTGTCATGAGTAAACATGACGCTCTGTTTCGTATTGATGAATGCATTGATCCGGTTTGTAATCTCTGTTATCTTGCTGTCCGGGAAATCTCTCGTGTTATAATTGTCTCCAAATCCGAAAACAAGCATCTGGTACTTACCATTCAGATTTGCATATTCTGGATGTGTCGCAACATTGTAAAAATCATCGGCATAGGCATAGGTAATGTTGAGTTTGTACTCTCCCGGCAATTCCTTGTATTTGAAAGTTTCTCCTGCGACATTGGAGTTGAACATGTCGATCAAGCTGTTGCTTGAATAGTTGCCATCCGAAGTCGCAAAAGCACCGACCTGCAGAACATTGATGGTAATCGGGTCACCTTTTAAACGATAAACATCCTTGAACTCATCCCTTGCACCAACGGTATCACTCAAGACCAGCTTCCAATAGAAAATGCCGGTCATGCCTGAAGGCATCTGATAGACAAAAGTATCGTTCTCCGTTACATTGACGAGATGTCGATCCACGACTTCGGTGGTCTCGTTGAAAAGACCATCGTTGTTTCGGTCAATGAATAACTTCGCAGTCAACTGTGTATCACGACCATAGGCTGCATCCGGATCATCCGCCCGGTATGTGAAAACCAGCGTATCATTATCAAACGGCTCATCATTTGCTCGATAGGAGTAGGGCGCACGCATTACGGTCAATAATGGCCGATGGTTGTTTGCCGTATTCCCATAATAACTTGTGATGGCGGTAGCCAATGCAGTTGTCTTAGATCCTGTCCCTGTCAGGGAAACCACGTTCGTCCCGCTAACCTCGCCGATCAGTTGCATCATATTAGTAGAAAGCTGGGAGTTCGGCATGGTCGACAAGGCCTGTCCATTCAAGCTGGTTTCGCCTTTGTTCACGGCATTCGCATTCGCATGATATACAAACAATTGCTTTCCGTTGATGAAGGACTTCAGCCGCAGGGCACGCTTGTCGGTAATGTCATTCCCATATGAATTGTCTGTCGGAGAATTTCTCAAATATCGTCCTTGCGAGAAATAGATGACATCATAGCGGCCATTCAACTCATCCACTTCAGAGATGAAACGATTCATGTTGATGGACGTCACTTCATAGTCTGATGCCGAAAGTCCGCTTGCATCCCGGATGACACCCTCACCGCTCTTCAGTTCGCTGGGGTACACTTCCAATACTTTAATTTTAGCCTTGCTGATAAAGGTTATGTCGCATGGAATATCCTGACTTCCTAGTATCTTTGCAGCAGTCGTTCCAGAAAAAGCAGCATCAAGAAGATCCACCTGAACATTAACAGTTCTTAATGAATGATCACTTGCCGCACCCGTATAGAGGATTTGCAGACGTGTATCGGAAGCCCTCACCACTTGCAGTGTCAATCCGGCCGGTACTGTGCCGGTAATGCGATACTGGACATCTTTTTTGAGGTTGCCGGTACCATCAGAGGATGCGGCAAAGGTCTTTCCACTTAATACCACGGAGCGTGAACCTTCTACCGCTCCGAGGTTCGCATCCGATTCAGTCAGAGTATTTGTGGAAATGGTTATTGAGCCGTCAATAACATAGATGATTATAGTCTTTCCCGCACTCGCAGCAGACACATTCCCTGCATTGTCAACAGCCCTTGCCTTAAGCTGCGTTGTTCCTTCATCGCTTACAACAACTGTATTTCCCGTTGCGATAAGCCAATTGGCGCCATTATCAAGTGAATATTCATATCGTGCAATGCCGCTTGCTGTATCAGTAGATGCAAAAGTTGCGGTTACAGGAACACTTGATGTTGAACCGGCAACGTAAGTGCCAAGATTGATGGTGGGAATAGTCGGCGCGGTTTTGTCGATCTTCACAGTCACTTCGGAATTTCCGGATGTGTTGTCATATGCGTCATATGATCTGGCACGTAGAATCGTGGTACCATCGGTCGTTAAAGTAGTGGCGCTACCATCAGTCCAATTCCTTGGCCAACCGTTATTGTTATTATTCAACATATACTGATACTTCACAATCAGGTCTGTCGAACCATCAAAGGAAACAACAACATTATCCTTGCTCCAACTAGATGGAGTATATGCGCCCAAATGTACAGTCGGAGCGGAAGGATCTGAATTCTCATTAAACAGTAATTTTAGCTCAGATAACTGAATGCATGTCGCGGAGCTATTTCGTACATCCCTTATATTCAGCCGATAGAATGTATACGAAGCTTGCTTTTCAGCAGCGATACTATATGTCTTATCAGACTTCCTACTCCCCCATGTAATATCGGACCGGGAATCCAGATCCACCCATGAAGCATCTGTTCCATCTCTGGAACCTTGAAGTGTCCACGATCTGGGATCCCGTTCATTATGATCATTCCCGGATGTGATCGTATATCTGGTTACAATCACTTGTCTGGGTGTGAGTAAATAAGGGTCTGTCAATTCAAACTTCAACCAGCTGCCATTCTGGCTTTTCCATGTCGAATAACTGTCGGAAGGGAAGAACTCAAGCCACTTTGTATCATCGTCCCCATCAAAAGCATTCACATTCTGTTCACCACTCGGAGAATTATTCCTGCTTGATGAAACAGTTCCTGAAAACTCTGTTCCGGCATTTTCTTCCGCAAAGGTTGTTACTGCGAACCCAAACATGAATATTGCAGTCAAGACAAACAGGGTAATCCTTTTACTGAACTTATCTCTTATCATGTTCTCCACCCCTTTGCATCTCATCAACAAAACAGGAGAATAATCACCACTATTGGAAACACTTCCATCTTTACACCATTATATCATAAAAAGTCAATAAAGATAGGACCATAACCTTATTGACAGCGCGAGGAAAAAGGGCTAATTCTCCTGACCTTCAAGCCATTTAGTGATCCGATACCGTTTGATGGCGGTCTTTGAACCGCTTGTTGTATCATAGGTGTCAACATACGAATAGGTCGAACCGTACTTCGCTCCAGGAAGGAAAAAATTACGAATGGATTCATTCTCAACGCCACGCAACAAGGAATCCTGCGTACCCACGAGCAGATAATCACTGAAAACCAATTTCGCAGTGTTTCGGATTCTTACATTCCCCTCACACAAAACGATACCACTGAAGGTTCCTGCCCCGCTTATCGTCAGGTCTCCCTTGCAGTACAGTATTCCGTTGAGATTTGTATTCAGATCCAACGTCAGATTTCCTGGTGCATAGTACATTCGAGCTGATGCAGGCAAACTTGATGCAGTTGCGCTTGTCCCCAAAACCTGTGTATCCGCACTACCCGCCATAAAGGCGGCAATTTCAGCCGAGGTGGTTGGCGGATCGACATAAGCGCTCATCGGGAGTGTATTGTCAAGCCCAAAGGAATGAGTCTTCTTGTCGAGGACAACCGGTAAAAGATCCTTCGCCTGATTGTACAAGGCATCATTGGTTGCCTGGCCGACAAGGCTGTCATCAGGGGTCATTCCCGGCATGAAAACATCTGCGGTTGTTGCCGACATCCCATTATGAAGCATTGCGGCGCCTAATGTGTAACCCTTCTTGCTTGCGGCTGTACTGTAGACAAAGGTATGAGGTCCTGCTACGTTCAAGTGCTGATAAAAATCGGCTTTTTCCTTTTGAAGGTCGTTCTTGTAGTCTTTCAGATAATATGTGCTCCCGTCGAGCTCATATTCCAAAGGCAATGCCGCAATGACACCCGCATTCGACAAGGCTTCCGCAAAAGGAGACTCGGGATACTGATACCATTGAAACGTCTCCGCAGTTTTCCCGGTAACACTTTCTGATGTTCGATAGTAGTATTTTCCATTTTGTGTAGTGGTAGGACCATTGTCGTATTCGCCAAATGCTATGCCTGGAACAACAATCCCTCCACCAAAAATAATTCTGCTGTTCAAGACCGGGACGTCAGCATTGGGGTCTTGCAGCGCCGTATTGTTGATGACAGAGCTACTGCCATTGGGATTTCCATTTATGTCCGAATCCGATTTGGTTCCGACATAGTTTCCTTCTATGGTGATACTGGCAAGATCGGCATGCATCTCGATATCATCCCCTGTGATGACATTGCCGTACACCTGAATGGATCCACCAGTCACAGAAGCCATTTCAAGATCGGAACAATAAATATTTCCCCACTTGTTTCCATCCCTGTACAACATGGGAACCGCGTCAGCAGGCGCTGTATCTTCCGAGTACTGGTTACTGTCCGCCTTGTAAAGATTATTGCTTGTCGTATCCATAAGAAACTCTTTGGGGCTTCCGTTTATATCCGTGTATATCTTCATTTTCTGGCCATATTCCGGGTTGCGACTATCCGGCGCAGAATCATCCTTATTCCATACAATCAGGTTTCCGCCGCCTCTATCAACCCGAACATCACCGCCTGCATATACGTTCCCATGAATTTCGACCGTCCCGGTCGTGTCGATGGACACAGCCGTTTTGTCCACGCCGACAGGCGGGGTTACAAGGCGGGACGCAGCGAAGACATCTCCAAAGACTGTGTTGCTTCCTTCAAAGGTGACCTTGCCTTCAGCAGCAAGTGCATAGCCCCACAATGGATTTCCGTCCATAGGTTTGCCTATGACCTTCACAATCGCCTCAAAATCGGGTTTCAGAATGCGAAGCTCCGCCTTGACCGACTTTCTGTTGTTTGCAGCTCCCCCGAATACAGCAATCCGGACCGGCCAGGAATTCCAAACGGCAACATCGGCATCCTCCCATACGGTCGGACTCAGATTGCTGTCGAATGCAAAGTTCGATTGTAACGAGAAACTGATGCCGGAAGCAGCAAGAAGGGGCTCACTCAACAACTTGTTTGCAAAATAGAAATAGATTTTGTTGGAATACAGCTCGGTATAGTCCAGCATTGCGGTCTGATAATTCTCTAATGCCGTTGTTCTGTCTGGTTCTGCATTAATAAAGTCCATCAGATCCTGACCGCTGGCTTTTCCCCACTGCTTGTTGAAAAACAGGGTCTGTGCCGGATCTGTCAACATGCTTTTCATGGAAGGATCCATTTCACTTGGAGACAGTGCGCTGACCTCTACGAACGTCTTCTTGTAAATCCCATTTTTCATATAGGCTTGTGTATAGTCATCCGCCTGCTTAAGCAGTGCGTCCACTTGCCGGACACTCTCTTCTGCTTGTGAATCAAGCGTATAAAACTCGCTTGACCAAACCCGGTACCGGCTTCCCATCTTAATGTTTGCTGCGGATGCCAACAGTGATACAATCCCAAAAGCCGTCAGGATGAGCACTACACTCAACACCATGACAGCTGCATTTCCTTTATTGCTCTGCAACAACAGTTGCACTCGAGTTCCGAACCGACCATTTCTTTTTTCTTGGGACGTTTTCATTCTTTCTCCCTTTTCATGACAATGGAACCAGTGAAAACCCCAGTACCTGAGAACCATTCTTTCCAAACATATTGGGCTTCAAGGTGAGTTTTCTCCAACTGATACCCCCGGAATGGATATCATGGTGTGATGTTTTCCACGTGATAGGCCTGGCTTGCTGTTTCTCCAAGGATCGTTCCATCAGAGATTCTTGTTACCCTACTTGTCATCCAGTTTGCGTATTGCTTTCCCAGGCTTCGGTTTATCGCAGAATATGCCGATGCACCCTGTATCCGAACAAAATCCAGAACGCCTGGAACCGGATTATCATGATCAAGAAGATAGACCTCCAGTTCAGGATTACCGAGAGAGACACCGGCATTATCACGGAATACTGCACGATTATCGATTTCTATGGTCAAGGGAAGAATAAAACCGATGCCATTATGATTGATTTGTATAACAGGATGCTGTTTTTTGCCGAAGGTTCCAGATTCACTTATCCCCGCACCGTTCAGATAAGCCGTATAAGAATATGGGGAAACGTCGGAAGAAGACAGACGCAGATTCAGGGTGAACCCTGAGGCCGGCAATGACTCAGGCAACTGGAAAACCCAGTCCGCATCCGGATAATATGCGCCGCTTTCTGGAACTGGATTTTCCTGTGTCAGTTCGACGATCCCTTCATACCAGGCATCCGCGACATTTCCTACTGCATTCCAATCAGAATCCATCCATGCCGTCCAGGTTGTGATGGCGGCAATGGTTGAAACAACGCCGGCAGAACTTGTCACATTGGCAAGGCCGAACTCAGGCGCAGTCGACACCGGACTCCAGGTCCCTGCGAGATCCGCTTTGAAGGTTTCCTGCAGATGAACGGTCAAGGCGCTTGCCTTGTCTGTATCATAGGCTTTCCGGTTAATACGGGTGGACACGACAAACATCTGCATCAAGGCACCGGACAAAATGGCCAATACCGCAAAGGATACGACCACTTCAACCAATGTGAAGCCATGTTGTTTGCTTTGCTGTTTTGCCAGTGCTTGCCTCAACCGCTTCATCCTTCTCCCTATGCGTGATATATCTTGTTATCAAGTCTTTATCAACAGAGTCAAGTTATTTCCGATTGACTGTACCGGTTGTTTTTCCCAGACGGAATCTCGGATTTTGTGCATCATCCTTGCTGATGATGACATCAACCGGAACACCGCTCTGATTGTCAACATCGAGTGTCAGGCCTACAAGATCCTTGTCATCCCTTCGGGGCTGGGAGATGATCTGAACACGAATGACATTGTCCCTGACGTTCTTCTCGTTCACTGTCGCAACCGTGTTCCCCCCCAGTGTTAGGGTATGGGTGTAGCTCTTCGCATCCCCCTTGATGACAAGCTTTGCGGACTGGGACTTGTTATCTTCGGAAGAAATACTCCCCTGTGCATCATATACGGCATCCAGAATCACCTTGGGCGCATTGTCCAAGTAGTTGTTGATCTTGAAACTAAAATCTGGAAGGATAAATGCGGTTTGTGCTGGTGCCGCCTTGTCAGAGCCGTTGTCATATCCGGGGTATGGGGTGAAAGGATCCAACCGCCCCGGAGTCATCTGAAGATCGAACTGATAAGCCTCTTCGTTCGACGCATCCACAAAACTCAGGAAAGAAAGTTTCATGGTGCCCGCAAGCAAGCCTGATTCATTCGCAGACAGCGTCAAATCCTTCGGATACACCTTTCTTACGTTCTGTTCCATCTTTGAAAGAAACGCATAGAGGGAGGCATAAGTTCCCTGAAAGCTCAAACCAACCTGTTGGTCCACCACAAGAAATGTATTTTCCGGCAGTGGTGTGTCGGTCGTGACAGCCGTCGCAGGAGTGGCACTCACTGCAGCACCGGTTGCTCCCGTTTGAGAAGACGCGTCAAGTACGACTGTCGGCAAATCAAATGTCATTACATTGATCGTCAGGGCCGTGTCGGCTGATGCCCTGTCCGTCACCTGCAAAAGCTCTTCCTGGGCACGGTATGCCGGAAGCTCCACTTTCATTTTGACAAGATTCTCCTTCAGCGCGGACAATTCCTTCTCAAAATCGGCCTTTTTCTCAAAATCAGCCTGCAAACGATTCACGGTTATTTCCCGAATATCGTTGACCGACTTCTGGTCTTGGTATTCCTCCCATTTGGGCAAAATCAACTGGTATACGAGAAGATATCCTACCAGAACAATACCCAGTAGGATCAAAAGCATGAATTCACGAAAGCTGAGTCTTGACTGGACATGTGTGCCTATTTGGCCCTTTTTCATTTGCCCCACCTCACTGTTTCATGTTGGCTGTCATCGTAAAGTTGTAATCGATTGGCAGACCATCTTCGCCAAGCCTTGTGCTGACAGACTCCACATGAACATCCTTGATTCCATCCAATGACTTGATATGGTTCAGAAGGACAGCGACATCATCCCGGGTCATGGCCACACCCGTCAGGGAGAGTGAACTGCGTCCCACAGCAGAATAATTCTGTACAAACAATCCCAACGGCATATTCTCTGTAACAGTATCCAATAATTTCGTGTGAACAAAATTGCCGGATGCAGCGGTATCAAGCACATCTGTCATGCCAGCATTCTGTTTTGTGATTTTGGCGATTTCCTTTTTCACCTCATTAATGGAAGAATAACTCGCAGCCCGCGCATCCAGGTCAGCCTTGCGATTGGTCTCATTCGCCTCCATCCACAAGATTGCGCCATAGAATGCAAGAGCAGCCAATACGATGATTCCGGCTGTTGCATAGACAAGTCCACGCTGACTGCCTCTTGATTTTGCGGTGCTCAATGCGCGAAGGTTGGGGATCAGGTTGATGTCCTCCGACAAGATGAAGGACTCAATGCCCGCACCTATAGCCGAAAGGAAAAGTTCCGACTTTAAGTTGGCAGGCAATCCTCTTAGGGAAATCTGCAACGTCTCAACCGGCAGGTTAAAGACTTCGTGCAAATAGCTGTCCAAACCCTTGAAAATACTTCCACCGCCGGTCAGGTAGATTTTCTGGATCGGTGGTTCCTGGCTTTTGTTGTAGCGATAGAAATCCAGCGTTTGACGGATCATATCCTCGACGGAAGAATAACCCAACCGTATGAAGGTGCCGATATCCTCATCCTTTACATCATATTCCGCATAAGAACCGTCTCTACGGACCTTCTCTGCCTGCTCGGGCGTCACACCAAACCGGCTGACCATAATGTCGTCAACTTGCGTTGCTCCGGCGCCTACGGTTCTTGAGAGGATCAGTCTTCCTTTTGAAAGCACGCTGACCTGGGCTGATGTCGCACCGATATCCAGCAACATGACAGTATCATCCGTTGCCTTAAGAATATTGAAGGTGGTACAAGCCCTGACAGATGCATTGAAAGCGGCGTCAATCCTGGTAAGCGGCAAAGCAAGCTGCCTGGCCAGCTCCACATAGCCATCAAGAATTCGTGTCGGGCAAAAGGCGGCCATACCATTCACAGGCTCGCCGACCTTGCTGTACTGAAGATAGCCGAGTGTATGGGACTGCATGATGCCGGGAAAGGATTGGGAAAGATCAAACTCGACTGCCGGCATGATCTCCTCACGCTTCAGGGAAGGAAGACGAATGTCACGGCTGGCCAACTGGCTTGAATGCAGGGAAATGTGCAGTTCCTTCGGTTTGATATGGTTCTGCTGGATGGTCTGCTGCAGCTTGGAAAACAACGCTTCCATATTCCTGATTTCGCCATCCACCACTGCATCCACAGGCGTTTCAACAAGAAAAGCACGCACGATCTGCGGCTTTCTGCTTCCAGTCATTTCTACCAGCTTGATGCAGCGCGAGCCAACATCCATTCCCAAGACACTCATACCAATTCCTCCTATGTCATGAACCCTTTAATTCGCCCTGAGGTGGATCGTTTGGGTCAAATGTTTCACTTCCGAGCCGACGAGGTAGGAAATGTCGATCCCGATCTTTCGCCCTGTCATATCGGATGAAAAAACTATATTGGAAAGTCCCTCGGATATCACAGAGGGTGACCCAATCGGATCATTGGGTGGAATGCTCCCATAGGATGATTCCATCAATTTGTCGCCGATCATCTCAATCCGTTGCCAGACATTCGGCGAGACCTGGGTATCATGAATTCGTAGGATGGACGAAGACTCTACGGTAACCGCATGCTCCGTATCCGTGACGAGTTCATCATGCTGATGCAATTTGACGGAGATATAGGAAAGCGCAATGCGCGCTTCGTTTTCGGCTGTGAAATTTTGATGAATTCTTTTATACTGGTTGCCACCTGTGCTAACAAGCGCGACAAGTGTCGTTCCAAGTATAGCGATCATTGCCATGACTATGATCAACTCTATAAGTGAATAACCACTATTGCCACATATAGATGATTCCTGCTTGTCATTTGGATTAGTTGCCAATGGTTGACCTCCAACAGAATACAGGCTTCGGATTACTCACTCGCTCAACTATTTATGGAGATTAAGGATGTGTAACAGTGACGAGTGCTTGGGGCGTATTTGTGTACAAAATGCTGTATGTATTGCCATCTCCATAGATTCCTGTTTTCACCATGATATCTTTGAGAAAGGATGATTCAACCGAAACACTGTCCCAATACCTACCTGCAGGGGAGCTATCTATATAGTCCGCAGGATTCGGGTATGACCCAGTCAGTGCATAATACTGTTTCACAGCTTTATTGAGTACATATTCCTGATTTGCTCGTTCGGATTCAATCCGGCGCTGACGATAACTATACAATGAAGGAACTCCTGTTCCTAACAATATGGCAATAATGGCGAGAACGACAATTAACTCGATAAGCGTAAATCCGTTTTTTTTCATATTATTCTGCCCTTCATTGGCTGCTGATGCTGTATGAAAACATACAGCATCAGCAGCACGAAAGATCATATTATGGTGTTACAACAATTCCGCCGGAAGTAGTTCCTGTATAAGTCGCAAGATAACCATTCTTGTCATATGTGAATGATCCATTTGTTGCTGTTACTACAAGAGTACCGTCGAACTGTTTACCAACGGCATTCCAAACAGCAGTTTCATCGGTGTTATCGCCTGCTGCATTGAAAGTGTATGTGTCCTCAGCAAGAATTGTTTCCACACCAGTTAGAATACTGCGCGCTTCGGATTGTGTAGCTCTCTTTTTCGCACTATCACTGAATCCAAGGAACCTCGGCAGCAATACTGCAGCCAGGATGGCGATGATGGCAATGACCACGATCAACTCGATCAGGGTAAAGCCTTTCTGATTGACTTTCTTGTTCATGATTTTGAACATGTCGGTATCCTCCTTCTTAATATGACGTTTATTCTGCAAAACCATACTGGTCTATGCATTTGGATTATTACTGAACAACACTCAAGACACTAATCATCGGCAACATGACGGACAAAATGACAGTTCCGACAACACCCGCCATGATGATGATCATCGCCGGTTCCACCATGGCTGTCAGCCTCTCAATGGATTCTTCCACCTCCTCGTCAAAGAACCCGGCTGTACGGGAAAGCATCTCATCCAGTTCACCTGTGCTTTCTCCGACAGAAACCATATGTATCAACAAGGGAGGAAATATGTTGAGCCGTTGCATCGGTACGGATATTCCCTTGCCTTCCTTTATTTCATCCCGGCATGTCAGAAAACGTCGTTCCACTTCCTTGTTGCCTATCAGATTCCCGATGATCTCCATTGCATTGATGATCGGGATACCACTCTTTAAAAGGATCGCCAGGCTTCTAGCAAATCGCGCGGTCACGATTTTCGTCGCAGTCGTTTTGACAATTGGCATTTTTAGCTTCAGTGCATCCCATGCCAAATGTCCTGACTCCGATTGTTTCCAATAAGAAAAACCAACAATAATACCCACTGTTACGATTAGCAATATAAGCGCATTCCCTGTGATGAATGAACTGATCCCCATAAGGATTCGGGTAATGAGAGGCATGGTACCACCCATGTCACTCAGAATTCCAGAAAACATCGGGATGATCTTTACCATAAGCAGAATTACGACTGAAACAGTCAACACTGCAAGGATGGCCGGGTAAGTCATCGCACCCCGGACTTTTCTTCGGATTCGCGCATCATTTTCGTAGTAATCGGCAATTCTGTTCAAAACCATGTCCAATGCGCCGCCAGCCTCACCTACTTTGATCATGTTCATCATGAAATCCGGAAAAACTTCCGGGAAATTCGCCATCGCTTCGGAAAGAACGCGGCCCTTCTGCATATCCTCGTGGATTTCATCCAGTACATCCTTCAATCTTTTCTTTTCGACCTGTTCGCGAAGGATACCGATGGATTCAAGAATGGTGATACCCGAATTGATGAGGACGGAAAACTGCCGGCTGAAAACTGCCAGATCCTTGACGCTGACTTTCCCGAAGAGATTGGATACCGAAACTTCTTTGCCCTGTCGGCTGGACGCAACAAGGAAATACCCTTTTTCACGAAGCATGAACTCCAGCGAATCTTGGGACACAGCCTCGAATACGCCTGCCAGTTCCTCACCCTTCAAATTTTTTGCCTTGTACTGGAATGTCGGCATCGCTTCACCACCTCTTGTTTGTCAATTGGAAGAATACCTGTTGGTCTTGGGCACGGAACAAGGCATCTTCCTGTGAGATGATGCCACTCGTATACAATTGGGCCAGATTGGCATCCAATGTCTGCATGCCAAGATTCGCACTTGTTTGCAGAACACTGGTGATCTGGAACGGTTTTCCTTCCCGGATCAGATTGCGGATGGCAGAGTTCACGACCATGACCTCGCACGCCGGAACAATGCCATGTCCGTCTCTGCGCGGGATCAGCTGTTGGGAAATCACACCTTCCAGAACCGTGGCCAATTGACTTTTCACTTGATTCTGCTGCTCCGGAGGGAATGAATCGATGATGCGATCCACTGTTTTTGCCGCACCTACCGTATGCAATGTGGAAAAAACCAAGTGGCCGGTTTCTGCAGCGGTTAATGCGATGGAAATGGTTTCCGGATCCCGCATCTCCCCGACAAGGATTACATCGGGATCTTCCCGCAAAGTAGCTCGCAGAGCCGAAGCAAAGGATTTCGTATCCGCACCTACCTCCCGTTGATCGATCAGGCTGCTGCGATGGCGGTGCAAATATTCAATAGGATCTTCTATAGTGATGATATGGCAATGTCTTTCCGCATTGACCATATCGATCAAGCTTGCCAGGGTGGTGGATTTTCCGCTTCCTGTTGGCCCGGTAGCAAGTATAAGGCCCTTCGTCTTTTTTGCAAACGTTTTGATGATGGCCGGTAATCCCAAAGACTCATAGCTCGGAATATTGAAGGGAAGACTGCGAATTGCTATGGAGTAAGTCCCACGCTGACGGTAAACATTGACGCGGAAGCGGCCGAGTCCCGACCGGGAGAATGAAAAATCAACATCGCCGGTAGCTTCCAAAGTTTGGAATTTTTTTTCGTCCAGAATTTCCCGCACCAAAAGCGTCGCGACTTCAGGTGTGACAACGTCCGCCTCCTCAATATGGCGCAATGTGGAATTAACCCGCAAGCTTGGTTTGCTGCCCACGTTGATATGCAGATCAGTTGCCTTCAGGCTGCATGTATATTCAAGCAACGTATCGATTTTACGTACACTAATCTCTTGCATATACTGTTTTCACCATTTCCTGGATTGTGGTGACTCCTCTCAGGACCGTATCCTTGCAACTGTCATATAGACCCATCATACCATTTTTTTGTGCCTGCACACGAATCTGTTCCGCATTGGCACCGGTCTCTATCAACACTCTTTGGTGCGTGTCGATCATCAATACCTCATGGATGGCTATCCGTCCCTTATATCCCGTTCCGTTGCATACCGGACACCCAACGGCATTATAGAGGCGTGTAGGTTCCGTGATGCGAAGAATGCGCTGCTCGCCTTCGTCCGCATCGTACCCTTCCTTGCAGGAATTGCACAAACGCCGTACGAGGCGCTGCGCGATGACGGCGACAATGGCGTCCGCCACAAGATACGGCGGTACACCCATGTCGATCAGTCGGGTGATGGCACCCGGCGCATCGTTCGTATGCAATGTCGAAAAGACCAAATGCCCTGTGATTGCTGCGCGAACAGCAATCTGAGCCGTTTCCTCGTCACGGATTTCACCAACCATGATGATATCCGGATCCTGGCGCAGAATGCTGCGTAAGCCTGTCGCAAAAGTCAATCCCGCCTTATTGTTGACCTGGACCTGATTGATGCCGTCCAGCATGTATTCGACCGGGTCTTCAACTGTGACGATGTTTTTATCCACTGTATTCACTTCACCTAAAAAGGAATACAAAGTTGTGGTTTTGCCACTTCCAGTGGGACCTGTCAATAATACGATGCCGTAGGGCATTTTTACGATTCTATCGATGCTGGTATTTTCCAGCTCGCTGAATGCAAGGCTTTCCCGCTTCATGATCGAGCCGCCACGATCAAGGATTCGGATAACGATTTTTTCTCCGAAAACAGTCGGCAGCGAAGAAACACGGAAGTCATAGCTTCGACCCGCCACATCCATCTCAATACGACCATCCTGAGGAACTCGCCTTTCGGCAATGTTCATTCCGGCCATGATCTTGATACGGGTTGAAACAGCTGAATACAGGTTAGGAGGAATCTTGTTCCCTTCCGCCAAAACGCCATCTACGCGATAGCGGACAAGGATCTGCCTTTCAAAGGGTTCTATATGGATATCACTTGCCCGAATCGTCACAGCTTGATAGATAATGGAGTTCGAAAGGCGTACGGCAGGGGCATTCTGCACATCATCCGTCACGATTTCCGCTTCTATGCGTCCATCCGACAGCGTGGTTCCATATTCCCTCTTTAAGTCCTCAATGGCTTTATCCGTGGTCTGCCTGCTGAAGTAGATTTCAATCGCACGGTCTATGGCACTTGCGTGGGTAATGCACTTGTCGACCTTTTTCTGTGTAAGGAAGCGAATGTCATCAAGTGCATAGATATTCAAGGGGTCGCTCATGGCAACCATTAAAACGCCATTATGCTCGGATACAGGAATCAGGTTGTATTTCTTGGCTACTTCCCTGGGAATGGAACGGGCTACCTCTGGATCAATAAATATTTCATCAAGATTTATTTTCGCTATTCCCAATTGAGCAGAGACAATATTGATGATATCTTTTTCAGTCACGAAGCCCAAATCCACCAAAACTTCGCCAAGCCGTTTGCGCGACTGCGACTGAACCTTCAGGGCATGCTCCAGCTGCGAATGCGTAATCCGCCCCGCGTCAACCAGAATATCCCCCAAGCGTTTTCTCTGTTCAGCCATGATGTACCCGACTTTCTGATTTATCATGCGTATAATGAAATTGACGAATGGACTTGATTCCAATTATATACTGTATTCTGCAAGCTGGAAAGTAGGGAATTAGAGAAGATAACAAAATATGATTAACATAAGATTCTTTTTTATTGAAATTTGTCATGTTTTTCACAATTTCAAACACTAAAATGAATAAACAAAAAACTAAACATGCATACCCATAATTTGTTACTAAAATTACGGGCGGGTCCAGATTCCACTAGATCGTCTCACTTCCTCATTCCTCCAGAATGAAAGCCTCCGTCCCCTTTCGGATGCTGCCGATCCGCTCGATGACCTGCTCCCCGCACTCGCCCAGTTCCCCGGTCGTCTGAACGGTATCGGATGCCATGCCTGCAATGTTCCCTGCATCCTCCGCATGTTCGTCGACCCCGGTACGGATGTCATCCATGGCGGAAACCACGGTGCGCGACTGGGCGGACAACGTCCCGGCAATCCCGCCGACCGCGCGCAGCATGCTTTTCACGGTATCGGCATCACGGGCATATTGCTCTCCCGTATGAACCAGATTGTCGTAATCACCCACTACCTTTGTCTCCACAAAGGCAGCAATTTCCGAGGAGGTTGCGCTGAGGTCTTCAACCGCCTGTACCACATGACGGGTAATGGCCTGGATTTCCGTCGCGGTTTTCTTTGAAACCTCTGCCAGCTTGCGGATTTCATCGGCGACAACGGCAAAACCTGTACCCGCCGCCCCCGCCCTGGCGGATTCGATAGCCGCGTTCAAGGCGAGAAGCCCGGTCTGGGAGGTAATCTGGAGGATCGTCTGGCTCAGAACTTCAACCTGTGCCACATCGGCAGCGGCAGTCATGGCAGCCTTCAGCTTCTCCAGTGTCGTCCTGCGCAGCACATCCGCCTCATCCTGCGCCTGTTTGGCGTTGACCGCAAGTTTTGCGGCCCTCTCTGCGATGTCGGAAACGGTGGCGTTGCCGGTCTGTGTCATTCCATTCAGTGCATCGATCGACTCCCCGATGGCATGCATTGCCTTGTCCACCTCATGGGTAGCCGCTGCGGTTTCCTCCGAGGAGGCGGAAAGGTTTTCCGTTCGCGCCATGATGTCGGACATGTGCTGCTGGATTCGCGTAATATTCCCGCCCAATCCTTCATATGCCTTTTCCGCACCTCCCTGTTCCTCACGGACACGGATGGCGATGCTTCCAATGGAGAGACGGACCTGTTCCAGTTGATCCTGGATCTCCATGAATTCCCGACTCCCACCGAGTCCCTTGATTTCACCGGAGCCCTTTGCACTGTGGAAATTCGTGATTGCATTGGAACTCATGAAGGAGGAGTCTGCATTCCGCAGATCCCCGGAAGCAATCCTCTTCAACGAAAGCAGGATGCGCCGGACCGGAATCGTCACCATTCTGCGAAGCAGCAGCAGGAAGGAAATGAGGGCCGTCAGCATCAGACCGGCGGACCAGAGAATCGACTGCAGCAGGAACTGCTTCTGGGCGGCCCAGTAACGATCCAGCCGGACACCGACATCCACCGCACGGACCGAATCCCCTTCGAGGGGAAGGTTTACCGCAAGAAGTACATCCAGAATCTGTGTTCCGGACTCATCCACATAGATGCTTGGACTGGAAATGCCGTCATCGACAGCCAGGAGGGTGTTTTCATCGTCGTAGACTTCTCCGATGTCATCATGCTTGCTGTCGGCAATGTCTTTGTAATCGCCGTTGATAAGGGCGACATAGGCGATATTCTCATATGCGCCGTATTGGTCGACGATCTCCTGAAGCCCGCCCAGCGCCTTGGCCGTTGCAAGCCGGTTCTCAAGGGAAATCCGTACGCCGTTGGCAATGGTCATGCCATCTTCCGCCATCTGGTCGTACAAATTCCTGTTGGAGGTGTTGACGGACAACGCGGTCAGGATGGAAATGGTTCCGAACAGGACAATGAGCGTCATCAGAATCATACGGGTCCTGAGCGTTGTCTTTTTCTTCATCCGATACTCCTATATAGCGGGCTCAGTAGGAAAAACTTCCGAAATACCAACGTAATAAGTCATACCCATACAGAGACATGAAAAACGTCGAGATGATAATGAACGGACCAAAAGGGATGGCCGCCTTGCGATCCTTCAGCTTGAACACAATCAGGATGATGCCTGCGATTCCGCCGAGCATGATGGCCCCGAACAGGGACAGCAGCGCAAGTTTCCAGCCCAGAATCAACCCGATCGGGAGGAAAACCTTCACATCCCCCATCCCCATGGCACCGTCGTTCCCGTAGATCAGCAGCCCGATCAGGGCGACGACAAACAGGATCAAGGAAGAAGAAACCATTCCGATGAGCGGTTCGAACCACTTCACGGTTCCCGCGTCTCCCTGGATCGTATAGGCGGGCCAACCGTAACCCGGGGCCAGCATCCCGTATGCGTAGAGGAGAACACCGGCGACAAGCCCCACCAGCACCAGGCGGTCGGGTATGATCATATGGTCCAGATCAATGAAGAAGACAATGATGAGGATGGACATGAGCAGCAGAATCGCCACTGTGTTGATGGTCAGACCGAAACGGGTGTAAATCCAGAGAAACACACCACTGGTCAGCAATTCGACCAGGGCATATCGCGGAGACACGGGTTCCTTGCAGTATCGACATTTTCCGCCGAGAAAGAACCAGCTGACCACCGGAACAAGATCCAAGGGCGCCAGCTGATGGCCGCATTTCGTACAGGCGGACGGAGGCGCGACAATCGATTTCCCTGCCGGAATGCGATAGATGCAGACATTGAAGAAAGATCCAAGAACAAGACCCAGCAGCGTGACCATGATCGACCAGAACAAATCCATAGGAACCATCCTTCCATGTCTTACCATTTTGGTGCATGCGATTTGATGGGATACATAGCGGTCATATGCCTTGTTTGATGGATCGGCTCTATTCCATATCACCCAATCCTAGCGGTAGATGAAACGAAAAACAACCGGTTCTTTTTGAACCGATCGTCGATCTCCGTCTCCGGCTCGGGAGATGTGTGCAACAACAACCGTCGGACATGGATATGCGGAGATTCGAAAAACTGCTCATTGTACAATTAGTAATTCTACAATGAGCAGTTTCATTATGCAACTTTATCACGCTGACTTATGATCGATGTGTTATTTGCCCGATGCGCCGTTTTCCGCCTCATCCTCCAGGCCAACGCCGGCCGCCTTCATTTCTTCCTTCGTGGAGATGGTCTGGTCCCGGGCCATATCAAGCAGGTTCCCGGGGATACGGGACTTGTTGGCGGGGTTCATTCCGGCGGATATCAGTTTGGAAAACCAGTTGAGACTGTCCTTGTATTTTCCGATGCGCCTGCCCAACTCCCCCACCATGTACATCACCGTGAATTCGTCCAGCTTCCCAACCGGCAGATGTTCCTTCATGTAGGCGTCCTGATAGAACTGGAAAGCACGTTCCAGGTATTTCATCTCGATCACGGGATCGCCTTTGATGCGGTGCATCCAGGCAAGACGCATACAGTCTTTCGCAAACTCGGAAGCCGGAGCCTGGCGGGCGGTGCTGTTCAAGAGTACGATCTTGTATGCCTCTATGGCCTGATCCACCGTCCGCGGACCTTCAAAGTTCCTGCGCGCCCATTTCGGCGTGACCTTCGTCCGAATCGCCTGATAATCGTTCCGGTTCAACAGTCCGAATTCCGCTCCGATATATGCAAACCCGCAATACGGGCAGACGATGGCATCATAGAATAAAGGGTTCTCCCCTTCGTACTTGGGAAACATGTCCGTATCCTGGCCGACGAATCGGACAGTTTTCGACCGGACCTTGGCGAATTCGAAATTCTTCTCACAGGCAGGACAATCCATTTTGCTGTTGTAAACCGGTACCAAATTGGACATGCCTTTCTCCCTTCAGCGTTCCGGCTGCATCCGCCACAGCGTTCCGCGTGCGGTAAACCTGCAATCCATGCCGTTTTTCACTTGTATCTCGTCATGCGTTGGTTCATGGCGGCATTTCAGAGTGTCAGCACTTCCACACCGGCCAAGGCGCGACTGATCAGTTCTTCGGCGGTATTTTCCAGTTCACTTTCAAATTTCAGGGTCTTTTCAAGGGTTGGCTTCGTTACGGGATGACGCGCCACAAAGACCGTGCAGCAGTCCTCAAACGGCAGGATGGAGGTGTCAAATGTGCCAATCCGCCGAGCAATGTCAATGACCTCATTCTTGTCCATGCCCACGCACGGCCGGTATACGGGCAGTTCCACGGAACGGTCGGTCACCAGCATGCTTTCCAGCGTCTGGCTGGCCACCTGTCCGATGGCTTCACCGGTCACGAGCCCAAGCGAGCCGTTTTCCTTCGCAATGCGCTCAGCGATGCGCATCATGTACCGGCGCATGATGATGGTCAGATAATCCGCCGGACATTTCTCATTGATGGCGAGCTGGATTTCCGTAAAGGGCACCACATGAAGCTTCACGCCCCGGGTCCAGGTTCCCAGGATCTTCGCCAACTCGATGACCTTGTCCTTCGCCCGTTCGCTGGTATATGGGTAGCTGTAGAAGTGGACCGCCTCGATTTCGACCCCGCGCTTGCCGATCATCCAACCGGCCACAGGGCTGTCAATGCCGCCGGAAAGCAGCAGTGTGGCTTTCCCCCCGCTGCCCGTGGGCAACCCCTTGGCACCGGGAATGACTTCCGAATAGACGTGGGCCATGTCGCGCAGCTCCACATGAACCGTGAATTGCGGCTTGTTCACATCAACTTTAAGTGTGGGTACCGCTTCCAAAACACGATGGCCGATATCTGCGGATACCTGCATGGAATTCATGGGGAAGGACTTGTCCGCCCGCTTCGTTTCCACCTTGAAAGTACCGTAGCCATGGCGTTCCACCAGTTCCTTCGCCATTTCGACAGCTCGGGCGGCGACCGATTCATATTCGACGGGCATGCGGACGCAGGGACACACGGCGTTGATGCCGAACACCTTCGTCAGGCACTGCAAAGCTTCCTCAAACGGATAATCCGCCTCTTTGGGCACCACGTAGATGCGGCTCTGGCTCTTCACGATCTTGATGGTGCCAAGGCCCGACAAGGCGTGCCGCATGTTGTCCATCAGCTTCTTTTCGAAGACCCAGCGATTGTTGCCCTTCAGGAATATTTCCTCATATCGGATCAGGATGATGTTTTCCATATTGTCACTCCCACCTGGGTTCAAAATGAAAGAAAGCCCGTTTCCACGGACCGTGTTCGCGTTACCTACAATAATGTAACACATTCCGGGTGACAGAACAAACCGAAGATTGAAATTTGACAATGAATTTCCCTTGTACATTCATTTTGTCTAGCGCAGCTGAAAAACGATCATGCTGACTTTCTTTTCAGAATTTGCTTATAAAGTGGTATAATTGTTATAAAGATCAGTATGAAATAAAGAACGAATTCGTTGAACGGAATCATTTTGGCTGAACTGGTCCAGGGATTGAAGAACGAATCGGAAAAGAAGACACTGGTACAACTGCTCAGCGCCCTGCATGTCCTGGAAATGCCTTTCATCCAGTGGGAACATGCGGGTGAACTTTCCTCCCAACTGAGACAGAGGGGGATCACATTGCCTTTGACTGACATCGCCATCGCTTCCAATGCCATCAGAAATGATGCGATGGTCATGACGATGGATACGCATTTTCAGCAGATTCCTGGACTCGCACTGGAACTGTGGGCACAGGAATCGTAGCCGCATTGTTCAATGCTTCCAAAAACTGAACATCGTCATTACCTCAGAAAAATAGCAATACCCTTCATCGATGCCGGACAGTCGGATAAATCCCGGCGACAGCCTGCAGAACCGTATCCACTTCCGATAAGGTCGACTGGCAGGAGAAGCTGAAGCGCAGAATCCCACCCTGCCACCGTTCCGGAACCTGCATGGCCCGTACGACATGGCTTCGTGTGTCTTTCCTGGAGGAACAGGCGGAACCGGACGATACATAGATCTTCTGTTCCGCCAGATGATGCAGCAGCACTTCCGCCTTTGCCTTTTCAAAAGACACCTGCAGGATATAAGGGGAACCGGATTCGGGCGAAAGAATTCGAACTTGTTCAGGGAACAGGCTTTGCAAGCCTTCGGCAAGCCTGGACCGTAGTGTGGAGACATTCGCCGCATCTCCTGCAAGAGATGCATGGTGCAGGGCGGTTGCCGTCGCAAATCCGCAGATCCCGGGCACATTCAGGGTTCCGGAGCGCATGCCGCTCTCCTGCCCGCCACCAAGGGCCTGCGGAGCAAGCCGGACCCCCTTCCGCACATACAAAGCCCCCACGCCCTTTGGCCCGTGAAGCTTGTGCGCGCTGAAAGACACCAGATCCGCACCCATTTGTTTCGGATGGACCGGAATCTTTCCAAATGCCTGGACTGCATCGACATGAACGAGCAGCTCCGGATTCCTTTTCCGTGCAAGGCGGGCGGTTTCGGCGATCGGCAGAATGGCGCCGGACTCGTTGTTGACGAGCATCATGCTGAGAAGCCGCGTATCAGGCCGGACACGGCTGGCCGCTTCTTCCGGGTCCGGCACGCCGTTCGGTCCAACCGGCAGCAGTTCAACATCATATCCGGCCATGGCAAGCCGGTTCAAAGGCTCCAGAACAGAGGGGTGTTCGATGGCGGTGGCAAGAACATGGCGACCGAACCGATCCGGAAGGATGGTCATTCCCTGCAGGGCCAGGTTGTTCGATTCCGTGCCGCCGGAGGTGAAGAACAGCTCGGCAGGCGTAACCTTGAGACATTCCGCAACCGTCTTGCGCGCCTCGTTGACAAGGCGTTCCGCTGAAACCCCGAAAGCATGCATGGCGTGTGGGTTTGCGTACCAGTTTTCTGCAATGTCCCGCATCCTGTCGAGCACTTCGGGATAAGGTCGTGTTGTGGCGGCGTTGTCGAAATAGATCATGTTCATGCCTTTCTATGCGGGATCAGTCATCCGCTTCCACGTGAGCGCCATATTCTTCCACACCGATTCAGTCTTCCGCTTCCATCTAGCGGGTTTCCAGCAATCCGTGACCGATCTCCACCAAAGCGAAGGAAGGCCCGCCCATCCCCTTCGGGAAGGAAGGACTGCCCGGATTCAACAGATGCCGGCCATTCCGGACCAGATCGGCTGAGATGTGGGTATGACCGAAAAGAGTCAGATCGGCCCGCAGCTTCTCGGCGAGATGAACCAGCTTGTCATATCCGCCCTTCACGCCTTGGCGGTTCCCATGGACCATCAATAGACGTTTTCCTTCCACTTCCAGCACGCGTTCCGCCGGGAAATGTTCCGGATCCGTATCAAAATCGCAGTTGCCGGCCACGCCGATCACCTTGAGTTCCGGATGTCTGGCCGCCAATCGCACCGCATCCCGGGTATTGTCGCCCAGGTGGAGAATGGTACCGGCCTGTGGGAACCGGGCGATGGCCCGCTCTGCGACCACGAGATCGCCATGGGTGTCGCTGAAAACCAGCATGAGTGTCATTCGGAGCATCCTCCGGCCAGAATGGCCGCCACTTTTTCAAGGGCACGACCACGATGGCTGATTTTGTTTTTTTCTTCGTTCCCCAGCATGGCAGCGGATTTCCCCGCTTCCGTGACGAGAAAGACCGGATCATACCCAAAGCCGTTGTATCCCTGCGGTTCAAACAGGATGCTTCCTTCCACGGTGCCCCTGACCACGAGCCTGCGTTGGGAGGATACCACGGCAGCCGCACAAACAAACCGTGCGGAACGCTGTTCGGCCGGAATCTCCTGCAGGTTCTTCAGAAGGAGTTGGCAACGGCCGGCATCATCCAAGCCTTCTCCACCGTAGCGGGCCGAATAGATGCCCGGCTCACCGCCGAGTGCGTCCACTTCAAGTCCGCTGTCATCCGCCAGAACCGTTCCACCGGAAATCGCCCAGATTGCATCCGCCTTCTTCAAGGCGTTTTCTTCGAAGGTGTCTCCATTCTCGTCGACATCAAGTGTGATGTCCACCTCTTCCATCGAGACAATCTCAAAAGGCAGCGCGGCAAGAATTTCGCGGATTTCCCGCATTTTCCCTTTGTTTTTTGTGGCGACAATCAAGCGTTCCATTGGTTCCATCCTCGTTGTGATTCAGTGCACACCCGCCCTGCTCAGCCCCGGAACCCTGCGACCATTCGGCTCAGCTCGTCGGCGGTCATCGCCACGTTCTTCGCCATGTCAATCATCGAATGGGCACGCTGCGTCTGCTGGTCGGAGAGGGCGGCGATTTCCTGGCTGCTGGCGGCGGAGTCCTCGGTGACCTCGGAGATCAGGGTGACCTCGGATACGGCGACCTCCACGGAGGAGAGCATTTCCTCGATGGCGGCCGAGACCTCCCCGATCGCGTGATCGATCCGGCCGGAGCCGCTATGAATGGAGGCGAACATGGCCTGAACATCTCCCACGGCTGCATCCATTCTGGTATTGACTTCGGCGGACCGGTGGACCCGTTCTCCGGTAGCGGTCATGTCTGTCCGGATATCGTCCACGAGCACCTCGATGTCCCTGGCTGCCTTTGAAGAGCCTTCTGCGAGCTTGCGCACCTCTTCGGCCACAACGGCAAACCCGCGACCCGAATCGCCGGCACGGGCAGCCTCGATGGCCGCATTCAGGGCGAGCAGATTTGTCTGTTCCGCAATACCGGTGATAAGTTCAACGATGTCGCCGATCTTGTTCGAGCGTTCCGTCAAGGACCGAAGTGCCTCGTCCAGGGAAGCCTGCGCCGCCTGACTCTCCTTCGTACAGGTATTCTGTTCCAGCATCCGAAGGTTGGCCTTGTTGACGATATCGCGGAAGGCAACGGTTTGTTCGTTCACATCCATCACGTTCGTGGAAACCTGGGACAATGCCTCCGACATCTGGCGCACAAGGGAAGTGGCTTTGACTGCGGCATGTGCGGCATCGGTCGTACCATGGGCCAGACTGTCGATGCTGGTACTGACCTGGTCCGAGGAGACCTTCGCTTCACTTGCGGAAACATGCAGTGCCTCGGATGACTCTGCAAGGGCTTCAGCCTTGCGAAGGACACCATCCGCCACAGTGTTGAGGCTTCCGACAAGCTGCTGACTCTGCTCGTCATTGGCGATGGCGGTACGGAGCAGCTCTGCCGCCACCCGTGCCACGACAAATGAGGAAACGGCGGCAATCGCGAAACATACATATCGCGCCAACAGGGATGCAGACCTCGTTTCAGCAGGAATCTTGTCGGGTTGCAGGACGATCATGGCGGTATGGACGGCCACTGTCAGAAACGAGGCGAAAAGCGATACCTTCGGGTCGAAGTACAGCAATGCCAGGATCATGATGGCGTATAGGTTGGCATAGGCATCGCCGACACCGGGAATCATCAGGTGATAGATGAAAAGGACGACAGCCACCATGGCGACGCTCAGATAGCGGCTTGCCGGAAGTGAGCCGAAACGGCGGAAGAACAGCCAGCAAAGAAAGATGATGCCCGCGTTGACGAGAACCTCGATGATAACCCGTTGATACGTGACCCCCGCGCTGGCTCTTCCTGTGACGATCTGGATGACTGTTGCGAGATTCCCGAGCAGAGCGATCAGTGAGATGGCGATCAGCAGGCGCGTGTGCCCTTTTCGTGTGTTCTGCTCGAGAAAGGAACGTTTCTCCATCCTTCAGTCCCTGATGCTCGGCGATCACCGGCATCCCCTTCGCAATTATTTCGTCGTCCCGGTGGTATATCGTGCACCATATTGTAACATATTCATTGTGTACATCCAATTTTAAGGAGGAGCCATCAGTTCATCGTCGCAAGAATCTTCACGATGCCATCCGCGATACCCTGGGCGGCATTCTGGCGATATGCGTCCGTCTTGATGATCTGGAGGTCCGAAACATTCGACATGCAGCCGACTTCCGCAAGAATGGCCGGCATTTTCGTCTTGCGGAGAACCACAAGGCCGCTGTTCGATTTCAGGCCGATGCTGCCGAGCCCGACGGCAGGGGCGAGGGTCTGCTGCATGATGTCGGCATAGCGTTTCCCGTTCACACTGGAGGCGTAATACATCGTCATGGTGCCCTTTGTGGCGGGATCCGGCATGGAGTTCTGGTGGATGCTGACAAACAGTGAGGCAGCTGTATTGTTTGCGAGATTGCAGCGCTCGTCCAGACCGACAAATGCGTCTCCACGGCGCGTCAGGGACACGTTGATGTTCTTCAGCTTCAGAATCGCTTCGACCCGAAGGGTGATGTCCAGATTGACGGTGGACTCATAGAGTCCTTCGAAGACGGTTCCGGGATCCGTGCCGCCATGTCCCGCATCAAGCACAACCAGTCGATTCACGCCGGAAGGCACGGATACGGGCGCTTCCGCCACGCTCTTGCGGATGGTCAGCGCGTTGCCGTCCGCTTCTTCTACCATCCGGAACTGGGTGGCGCCGTCACGCTTGGCAATGCTGAGGAAACTGCTCTGTCCGGTCGTCAGGGTGGAAATGCCGGTCGTCAGGGCATCGTTCGTCTTGGCGACCCCATTTCCCAGATTGACGACGGACATCGGGAACATGAAGGTGAACGCGGACATCTTGAAATCGTCATCTACGATGACCTGACTGGCATCCATGGCCGCACGATAACGGGCTGCAATCCCGTCTCCCGTAAGCCTCAGGACAACATCGCCGTCATTTCCGCCTTCCAGATTCGCAATATCAGCCGGAGAGAGCTTGATCGCCAGCCTTCCCGCGGTTTCCATGACAACCCAGTCAGCAAATACGCCGGTTGTCACGATCAGCTTGACCCTGCCATCGGAGGAGTATCCGGTGACATCCCGAACAAGCGGCGAGCCGACCGTTACGACGGAAGGCTGTGCGATGCCCGGCAGCTCGATCACAAGGTTCTTACCAAGTCTGTAGACACGGGAGCCGGACACATCCGAGGAGGTGATCAGAACAGTATCGGCGGTTGCGGAGAATTGAACGGGCAGGTTGCTCGTAAGACCCCGGCTCACGGACGTATCCCCGACAGTTGTCGGATTCTTGATGACACCGGTGCCTGTGGTGGATCCAGTGGTCGCGTTGGAACCTGTCGCCGTTCCTGTCGTAGATCCTGTCTGAGAACCGCTTCCAGTGGTGGTTCCACCAGTTCCGGCTACAGCCGTGCCACTGGATTTGATACGGAGCAGCGTGCCTGTACCGGATTTTTCCATGGTATAGCCGAGGGAGGTTTTCCCGGAAATACGGATGGTCGTTGTCTGGCGCATGGTGTTCGTGGAGACAAGGGTGCCGTACAGGATGTTGTTTCCTGCCATTGCTCCGGTCGTAAAGCGCGGATCAATCCCATTGAATGTGATTTGGAGGGTCTTTTCGCGAATGCGGTTTTCCACGGCTGCCACACCTTGCGCAACCAAAGCCGGAATATCCGTATTGTCCAGCTTGAAGACACAGGTATCGCCCGTCATGTCCCAGGAAAGCGGGCCGCGGGTGGCCGAACCGGCTGATGCCGTATTGTTTGCAGGGGGCGTTGCAGTCGCGTTTGCCGCCGGGATGGGCGTTGAAGGCGCAACAGCTGCAGGTTTGGGGGTTGCAGACGGCGCGACGGATGCCTTGGGCGTAGGCGTCGGGACCGCTGCTGGTTTTGGGGTTGGCGTCGGGTTGGCTGATGGTTTCGGTGTCGGGGCAGCTGATGGTTTCGGTGTCGGCTTTACCGACGCAGCTGGTGAATCGGCTGGTGAAGCGGCTCCGTTCAGCTGGATGTCAACACGGGAATCCAGCGCGGACACCGTATATGTGGGCTTATCCTTGATATCGATGACGATGCGGGAACGAATGGCATCGAACTGCGAGTACCGCACTTGCAGCACACTGCCCTTGTTGACGGTCAATGTGCCCGGCGTTCCGATTTTCGTGTTCTTGATGTCCACAATCAGGCGATAATAGGTGTGTGTCGCATCCGGCGACCATAGCTCCCGGTTGGCGATGGCGGCGCCGGAAGCGTACACGGACAGGGTCCCGGCGCTGCCGGAGGCCTGCGTGTAGGTAATTTTCGATATGGAACCCTCCACGGATTTTTCCACGACATTCGTGGCGGCAAAGGCTCCTGTGACGGCAAAGCATTGGATCAGGATTGTCAGAACGAGCAGAACAGCGGTTTTTCTCATGTCTCCTCCCGATTCGTATGCGCGCTTCGCGCATGAAAAGGTTTTTCCTTCGTGTGTGTGATCGCCCGTGAACAGGCTTTCTTCCGTGTGAATGATCACTCGTGAACAGGCTTTCTTCTGTGTGTATGATCACTCGTGATCAGGCTTTCTTCCATTTGTTTGCAACGTCAGTATAACAACATGTCCCTGCAGTGATGGTTTCCTGATTGAATTATATCACCTCAAGCCCTGTCGTATCATGACATTCCCGTTTCACGTATGAAACCAGATCAAAATGCCTCATGGCGAAAAGGAATAATCGGGCTTTTTCGGATGATCCGACTCCCCGTAGGACCAAACGCATCCGCAATACTTCTGCATATACCATCCCCTCGCCCGGGCGAGATTCTGACCTTCCCGGTAGAACGGGCGGAAATCCCGATAGAGGAAGGACACGCCATGGCGTTCTGCCGCTTCCTCCCCGGCCTTTCGGATTTCCTCATGGCGTTGCCAGGGGCTGATGAGCAGGCTGGTGGTGAACTGGGTGAATCCTTCCCGCGCTGCCAAGGCGGCCGTATGATCCAGCCGAGATGCATAACAGTATCCGCATCGTGCGGTATCCCCAGCTTCCCAGCGGGTTTGCCAGACATCAAGCTGGTATTCGTCCGACCAGAACATGGGCAGCGCCATACCGGCGGCCATTTCCTCAACAGCGTGCTTTCTGCGATTCCATTCCTCCAGTGGGTGGATGTTCGGATTGTGCCAGGACCCATGAAGCTGGAAGCCTTCATCGGAAAGGCGCTGCAGAATCGCACCGGAACAGGGCGCGCAGCAGATGTGCATCAGGAGGCGGGTTTCAGGGTGATGTGATTCAGTCAATTCCTGCCTTGTTGTCTGAAAAGCTTCGCCAACAGGCGTTGTCCTTCCATTTTTGATATCCTCAATTCCTTCAGCCAGCAGTTCCCTCAACCCTTTTGTTTGCATGACATTCCTCCCAGGTTGATATCTGCATTTTCATGATCCTTTTATGTGGAACATATAGGTTCCATGGTTCTGCTCATTGTCACATGTTTTGACGAATCAGAGATGGCTTCGGTTCACTTCCCCGCAGCCGTATTGATGCGCCTGACCAGATCCCGGTATGCGTCGGTACCCGAAAGTTCCTGCGGAACCGGCTCCCCAGACCCGGTCGTTTTGCTGAGCAGGCCGAATCTCTCTTTCAGCGCAAGAATCCGCTTTACGGATTGATCGATACGGTCCTCTGTGATCCTTCCGGAGTGGACTGCATTCAGAATCGCCTTGCAGGCTTCTTCCAGGGAAACAGGAACCAGCAGCATGTCCGCACCGGCTTCCACCGCCATGAGGATTGACTCGTCAGCTCCGTACAATTTCGTGATGGCACCCATTTCCATCGCGTCCGTCACAATAAGGCCCTTGAAGCCCATTTCCTTCCGAAGCAGACCCGTCAGGATATCGGGGTTCAGGGTTGCAGGCAGATTCTTGTTGGAAATGCCCGGTGTATTGACATGCGCCGTCATGATGACCGGCGCGCCCGCCTTCATGGCAGCCAGAAAAGGCACCAGTTCGACAGTGTCAAGCCGTTTACGGTCATGCTGAACGACGGCGAGTCCCAAGTGGCTGTCCGTCTCCGTGTCGCCATGTCCGGGAAAGTGCTTGATGACAGGAATGATACCGCCTTTCAGATAACCGCCGAGGGCAGCCGTGACCATTGTGGCTGTCTCTTTCGGCTTTGTCCCATAGGCTCGGTTTCCAATGACGGGATTCTGCGGATTCGTATTGATGTCCGCCACAGGGGCGAAATCCAGATTGATGCCGAGTGTCATCAGTTGAGCGGCGGTTGCGGCAGCGGCTTCGTCTGCAAACCCAGGTTCCCCGGTTTTTCCGATGATCTCGGCCGGTGGCATGGAAACAGCCCCAAGACCGGGAGCTGCACTCAATCGTGAAACTTTTCCGCCTTCCTCGTCAATGCCAAGAAACAGAGGGACACGGGATGCTTCCTGCAACTGCGCGGTAAAGGCGGCAGTCTGGGGCACCGTATCCAGATTGGAGGCAAAAAGGACGACGCCGCCCGGTTTCCAGGTTCGGATGGCCTCAAGCGTCGCATCATCCGCGACAAGAAGAGGAGCGCCCGTGGAAGTGGTGCGGAACGCGGGAAAAAGCATCTGCCCCACCTTTTCTTCCAGCGTCATGGTTTCGATGGAAACAGGACTATCGGATGCTGCGGGTGTTTCGGATGCGTTGGCGGATGGGGACGGCCCAAGCGTTCCAGACGTTTCAGGCATGCCGGACTGCGCCGGTTCAGGTGTTCCAGGCGTGCCGGACTGCACCGGTTCAGCTGTTCCGGAGGATCCGTTCGTTTCAGATGCACCGGATTGCGCCGGTTTCGGCGTTCCCGAATCATTCCCGGAGGTACCGGTATCGGTGGCGGCTGGCGGCAAAAGGCCGGAACATGCGGATAAAGCCAGCATCCCCGACAGAATCAGGGTGACCGGCAAAAAGTACTTCCTGATGCTTCTCATCAAATGATATCCCCCAGAAGGGTGCCGCGTTCCAGCGAATGTCCGTTCACCCAATCGGCAACCCGCATTTTTTTCGCGTTTGGCATTTGAATTTCCAGAACACGCAGGACACCGTTTCCCGTCTGGACCAGCATGCCGTTCAAGCCGGCCTCCAGCAGGGTTCCGGGCGGTACGGACTGTGCATCCGATCCTTCTGCATCTTTGTTCGAACCTGCCTGAGCAGGCGTTTCAGTCCGGATGATGCGCATTTTGACCCCTTGATATCCGGTAAACGCACCTGGCCACGGATCCGTTCCTCGAACCAGATTATGGATCTCCTCCGCAGATTTCGTCCAGTCAATCCGACCAGTATCCTTTGTGAACCTGGGCGCAAGGGTCGCCTTCGATGAATCCTGCGGGATCCGGCGCAGCTTGCCCGCTTCCAGCAACTGCAGGGTCTTGATGAGGGTTGCGGCGCCCACGATGGACATCATGTCATGAAGTTCGCCCCCGGTCATATCCGCGGGAACCTCGACAATCTCCTTCAAAAGCATGTCGCCCGTATCAAGGCCGACATCTGTAAACATGGTCGTGATCCCGGTTTCCTTGTCTCCATTGATGATGGACCACTGGATCGGCGCGGCGCCTCGCAGGGCCGGCAGCAGCGAGCCATGCACGTTGATGGTTCCGAGCGGTGGAATGTCGAGCAGGGATTTCGGCAGGAGTTGTCCGAAGGCGCAGGTGATCATCAGATCAGGCTTGACCTGCCGGATCGCTTCGACCATGTCCGGCTCCCGGTTCAGACGTTCCGGCTGGAGAATGGGAATCCCGGTGGCAAGGGCGTATTCCTTCACCGGCGGCGGCTTGACGTCCTTGCCTCGATCACGTGGCTTGTCCTTCTGCATGACGGCCAGCACGACTTCATAACCATGGCGAACCAAGGCATCCAGGCTTGGAACCGCGAATTCCGGCGTTCCCATGAATACGATTCTCATTGTGCGCTCACATCCTCACCTTTATGCCTGACTCCGGCATACCAAATCCCGTTTATCAAAGGTTGCAGTTCAAAGCTTGTTGAAGATAGATTGCAGAACATGGCTTGTAGCGCATAGCTTGCCGACTGATGCTTGTTGAGCATGACTTGCCGACTAAAGCTTGCAGAACATACGGTT
Organism: uncultured Clostridia bacterium; assembly: GCA_942493335.1. Lineage (GTDB taxonomy): Bacteria > Bacillota > Clostridia > DSM-8532 > DSM-8532 > JAEWSN01. The sequence continues at coordinate 576,905 of OW818693.1, forward strand.
TCAGACTTCGTCCGGTTCTCCGATTTCATCGGGATCCAGGAAACGGATGGCCTTGTCTTCGAAAAGAATGCCATCCAGATGATCTATTTCATGGCAAAAGGCCCGGGCCAGCAACTCCACGCCTTCGTAACGCTGCAGCTTTCCATGCCGATCCAGCGCTTCGACGGTCACCTTGGCGGGCCGATCGACGATGCCATGCACCCCCGGAATGCTGAGGCAGCCCTCAGCCTCCTGCTGGTTGCCTTCCTGTTCGAGAAGGACCGGGTTGATCAATTCCATGATCCCCTCGCCGACGTCGATGACCACAACACGGCGCAAAACGCCTACCTGCGGCGCCGCCAGGCCGACTCCGTTGAATTCTGCCATGGTCTCCGCCATGTCGTCGAGAAGGGTCAGGATTTTCGGGTTGATTTCGCCGACTTCACGGCTACGTTTCCGAAGGGTTTCATCCCCTTTTTTCAAAATGTTCCGGATTGCCATGTTCCCTCCATAAAGCCAATGCGCGTGCCGGTTATATGAACCTTGCAGCAGCATTATTGCATTGATTGGTGAAACCCACGCTTCGCAGGTTCCTGTACAAATTATACCATGGAGCCGGGATCGATATCCACCGTTACATCCGTCTCCCTGGAGGCAAGAGGCTTCTGCCACACATCCAGAAGGGACGTCAGCACCTGCTTCAACACGCGAACCTGGACATGCCGGACCAGAATGCGCATGCGATGACGGCCGCCAAGCAACGGAATGGGCGCAGGCATGCCGGATGCGGTAAGCAATCCCGGCGTTCCGGGAACCTGGTTTTCCAGCCAGGCGGAAACCTGTCGGCTGCCTTCCTCCGCCTTTTCCTGTGCGGGGCTTGTGACCAGGATCATTCCGATATGGCTGAACGGCGGCAGCCAGAGTTTTTTCCGCAACGCGATTTCCTGCCTGAAAAACCCTTCAAAATCATGCGTCAGCACCGCCTGCAGGCTGTAATCGTCGACATTGTACGCCTGAATGACGACACGCCCCGGTTTTCCTGCGCGTCCGGCCCGGCCGGCAGCTTGTGCGAGGAGCTGGAAGGTTCGTTCGGAGGCCCGGTAATCCCCGGTCGCAAGCATGGCGTCCGCCGAAAGGATGCCGACCAGCGTGACATTCGGGAAATCATGCCCTTTTGCCACCATCTGGGTTCCGACAAGGATGTCCGCCTCTCCGGACCGGAAAATATCCAGTTGTCTCCGGTGGCCTTCCTTGCCGGTTGTCGTATCCAGGTCCATCCGGACGACCCTGTAGCCCTCCGTATGATTCGCCAAATCCCGTTCCAGCTTTTGCGTGCCCATGCCGACCGGCAGCAGCCGGCTTCCCTGACAGGAAGGGCATTTTCCTGGCAACGGTTCGAGATGGCCGCAATGATGGCAGACCAACCGTCCCTGCCGATGCAGGGAGAGCGAAACGCTGCAGTTCGGGCAACGGACGACATGACCGCAGTCCCGGCACAGCAGGAAGGCAGCCACACCCCGCCGGTTCAGGAACAATATGGCCTGTTCGCCGGATTTCCGAACATCCGCCAATTCGCGCTCCAGCAGACCGGAAAAATGGCTCCTGTTCCCGTTTTCGAGTTCCTGCCGCATGTCCACGAGCGTGACATCCGGGAGCGGGCGCCCCGCGACGCGGCTGCGCAAATCGACCCGGATGATCTTCCCCTGTTCCGCCCGATGAAAGGTTTCCAGTGATGGGGTGGCGGAACCGTAGACCAGCAGGCTCCCGGAGAGGTTGCATCTGGCGCGGGCCACGAGCCGCGCATCATAGCGGGGCGTGTTCTCCGCCTTGTAGGCGCCCTCGTGTTCCTCGTCAATCAGGATTGCGCCCAGCTTCTTCAATGGCGCAAAGACGGCGGAACGGGCGCCGACCACCACATCCAGTTCTCCGGACCGGATGCGTCGCCACTGATCATAGCGTTCACCCATGGACAACCGGCTATGCAGGACCGCAACACGGGTGCCAAACCTGGCAAGAAACCGCTCGACCGTCTGCGGAGTCAAGGATATCTCCGGAACCAGCATGATGGCGCCCCGTCCGTTTTTCAGACATTCCTCGATCAGACGCAGATACAGTTCGGTCTTGCCGCTGCCTGTCACACCATAGACAAGGGCTTCGGGAAAGCCTTCCGCCTGGGTATCCGCGGAAGGATGATTTTCCTTGGGTGAATGGTTCTCCCCGGACGGATGTCCATCCGCAGGTGCCTGGCCTTGCCCGGACGAATCCGCCCCTTCAAAGGCAAGCAGGGGTGCGAGTTTTGCGAAAGCTGCATCCTGCTCCTCCGTCGGGTCCGGCGCAGGAACTTCCTTGACTGACAATGCGGAAAAAGGATCCCGATCGACTTCCAGAAGGGATTCTGCGATCCACCCCTTCTTCTTCATCGTGAGCAGGGTTCCGGAACTGACGCCGGGCAGCAGGTACAGCTCCTCGACAGGACAGATGCCTTCATCAAACAACGCTTCCAGCACATGCACATGATGAAGGCTTTTGAACACGCCGTCACAGACCATGGCTTCAAACTGATCCCTTTCCAGCAGCGAGGTCATGGCACGACGCGTCTTCCCGGCATCCCGACGGCCGTAGGAACCGTCCGTCTTCTGGATGAGTCTTGCGCCGGACGGAAGCATGCAGGAAAGAGCCTGATGCCAGGTACAGAAAAACCGGTCGCGCATCCATCCTGCCAGCCGGATCAAATCCGCACCGAGCAATGGTTCCTGGTCGATCTGTTCTGAAACGGTCTTGAGCCTGATCTTTTTGGCCGGGGGTGCATCACTTTCCCCGTCTTGGACCGCCACGACCCATCCGTCCCGTAATGCGTTCTTCATGCCAAATGGCACAAGGACACGCATGCCCGGCAGCAACGACATGTCTTCCGGAACCAGGTACGTATATTCCCGATCAAATGCCCGCGTACTGTCTGCCAAAACAACGGAAACCATCATGTCGCCACTCCTTTCCGACGGACGTGAACCGGACCCGATGGAATTCCTTCCATCGGGTCCGGCGTCTGTCATGCCGTCTCTGATATTCTGTCGAATGCCGTTCGGTTCCACTCTCCCAAGATCGAACCGCAGGATCCACCCATATGGGCTGACCCCTCAACACGGCATTCCGGATCCAATGTGGTTGCACCGAGGGCTGCTCCTTCCGGAACAGCCCTCTTCAACCAAATTCACTGGTTGTATTCAGTCATCACATGTGCCGGAAGGTTTGCCAACTCGCCTGCGGCACTGAAAATGAAATTCACGGTATATTTGTCTTCCAGGGTTTTCACCTTGTTGAAGAAACCTGTGATTCCATCGTTCTTGTCATCGAATTTTTCAAGACCGTCCATATAGATGGATGTGATGTCATAGTCTTCTGCGATCATGCCGCAAATGAATCCGAACAGGTCATTCAGGCTGGACAACGGGAAATCGGAGATGTTCACGTAACGAATTTCATGGCGCAGATCCGTGATGTGGGACCGGCTGGCGTCAATGAATACGATGTCTCCCTTGCTTGTGTTCACCGCTTCATTGACATCTGACAAAAGAAATTTCGTCTTCCCAATACCCTTGCTGCCATAAACCACTTTAACCATGGGTATCGTCTCCTTTCGCGATTCAGCTTTCGGAACGATGGTGTTGATTTACGGTTCGATTGGTGTTTCGCCTGTCGTTTCGCTTGTCGTTTCATCGGACGGAGGAACAGCTTCTTCCTTCACTACCTCCATTTTCGAAATGGAAACCTCGTAAGCCACCCTTTCCTCGATTTCCGTTTCTGACAGCCGTTTCTGATACATCCTGCTCTGAATGCGCCCCCATACGCGGATATTGTCTCCGACCTCGAAGCTGCCGGCAAAACGCGCATTGCGTCCCCATGCGATGCAGGGGATATAATCCGATTTGTTGTATGCGCGGTTCACGGCCAGAAGGATATCGGAGATTTCGCGTCCGAACGGAGTGGTTCTGTACATGGGCTTTCTGCAGACAAAACCGTTCAGGACGACCTGATTGGGGTTCTTCTGATCCACCTCCTCTTCCGACAAGGTGATTTCTCGTGCAAAAACCGTCAGCATGAGCTTGTGCCCATCTGTGCTGTTGAAATTGTTGTAGGAACGGAATTGACCTTCGACCTGAATGGAAAGGTTTTCGATGAAGTTGTCCGGCGGAACCAGACGTTCGGAAAACATCACAGGGATGTTGTCGAAAGACTCGCTGAGTCTCTGTACCTGCACGGATACGGTATAGAAACCCTCTCCGTACACCTCGTGGCTGAAAACCGGTTTTGAAACGACCTTGCCCGAGATGGTTGCAACATTGTTATCCAACAGTGTTCCGGACATCTGAACCTCCAATAACCTTCGGTGTCTTTCGTGTTTTATTCTGGGAGCGGTTGTCCTGACGTTGGATCCGGGATCAGGAACGATTTCTTTTCGGTTTCCTGATTCCATTATATACGTTCCAACTATCAATTCAATCATTCTTAACATTATTTCACCAAATGATGTCAACCTGAAACATCGAATATTGTGAATCGTGTTCTATATGCCATAATTCCCCCAAATCCATTTCTGCCTGTCAATCGGGTATCGGCCTTGCCCGCCCATCCCTGTCCCGTATGGCATAACGTTTCAACTCGAGCATCAGCAGCACCTGTTGAACCTCTGATGGGGAAAGGCCGGACTGCGCACAGATCTGATCGGGCAGCAGCGGCTCCCTCAGAATTCGGCCGAAAACGATCTGTTCGGGGATCTCCAGGGCTTCCCGACCGGATACGGTACGCTCCCGCCCTTTGTCTTGCGGGTTCGGAAAAGAGGGGGCCAGTGAATCCAGCATGTCCGCCGTCTCCTGCACCAAGCCCGCGCCTTCCCGTATCAGGCGGTTGCAGCCGCGACTTGTGACACTCATGGCATTGCCGGGTACCGCAAAAACATCCCGTCCCTGTTCCAGTGCGCATTGGACCGTTATCAGGGATCCGCTCCTCTCTCCCGCCTCCACGACGAGGACCGCTTCGGAAACACCGCTTACGATGCGGTTCCGAACAGGAAAATGATGAGGTGCGGGCGGGGTGCCCGGCGGATACTCGGACAAGAGACAGCCGTTTCTCAGGATTCTTTCAGCAAGCATCCGATTTTCCGGCGGATAAACGCTGTCCAGACCGTTCCCGAGAATGGCCGCCGTTTTCCCGCCCGCATGCAGGGCGGCCGCATGCGCAGCCGTGTCGATGCCCCGCGCCAATCCGCTGACAATGATGAACCCGGCTTCAGAAAGCCCTCCGGCAAGGCGTTCCGTCATGCCGAGCCCGTATCCGGTTGAGCGTCGGGAACCGACAACCGCAACGCAACGCCCGCCCGGCCAGTCGCCCCGCAGATAGAGGACGAACGGGGCATCTGTGATGTTTCGGAGAAGCGTAGGATAATCGGGTGAATCAATGGGAACGGCCCGTATTCCGGCTGGTTTGAGGGATTCCCGGATTTGCGCAGCCTGTTCCCTGTATTGTTCAGACAATAGGATGGAGATCAGTCGTTCATGCCCGATCCCCGCTTCAAGAAGCATGGTGCGGTCGGCCCCGTACAGACCCAGAATGTCAGGAAAACGAGACAATACTGCATGTTTCCCATAATTCCTGACGGAAGGAAGGCAGGACAGCCAGATCCAGGCCTCCACCCTGCCTCCGTCTCCGACCGTTTCCTTCCAATGCGCAGCCCCGCTGGTTCCTCTTAAAATTCCAGCCGCGCCTGCTCCCATCGTATTCCCAACCCCGTCAGTTCCTTCCAAAATTCCGGCCCCGCCTGCTTTCTCCCCGTGCCCGGCACCAATACGATCCTCCCTTGCCGACACCTCACAAACCGATGACATCGCATGTACCTCCTTGATGGTTTTCCTGCATTGAACGGTATTGGATGGCTTCCGCCAGATGAGGGAGCCTGATTTCCGGACTTGCCTCCAGATCCGCAATGGTTCTGGCTACACGCAGAATCCGGTCATGCCCCCGCATGCTCAGACCCAACTGCCTGAACGCCCTTTCCATCACAACCGCACTTTCCCGATCCAAACCGCACCACTGGCGCATCTGCGCTCCGGACAACTGCGCATTGCAGAAACTCCCGCTTCCCCTGAACCGGGCAAGCTGCAGGCTGCGTGCCGCTTCCACCCTTGCACGGATGACAGCCGTTCCGTCTCCGCCTTCCTTTCGATTCACTTCTTCGTACGTGAGAGAGGGAATATGAATCCGTAAATCCATCCTGTCCATCAGCGGACCGGACAAACGGGCGTGATAATGCTCCGCATCGCGCGGCGGACAGGTGCAGACAGCGCCCGGATCTCCAAAATGGCCGCATTTGCAGGGATTGGCAGCGGCAACCAGCATGAACCGGCTGGGATAGGAGATGGTGGCCTGGATGCGCGTCAGAACGACGCGCCCTTCCTCCAGGGGTTGACGCAGGGAATCAAGAGCTGCACGGTTGAATTCAGGCAGTTCATCCAGAAACAGGACACCGCCATGCGCCAGACTGATTTCGCCGGGCCGTGGAATACGGCCTCCGCCAATCAGGCCGGTGTTGCTGATCGAATGGTGCGGCGCACGGAACGGGCGTTCCATCGCAAGTCCGCCCGCACCGGACAGAAGCCCGGCAACACTGTGGATACGGGTGATTTCGAGCGCTTCCTCAAGATCCGGTTTCGGCAGGATTCCCGCGGTTCTCCGCGCCAGCATGGTTTTTCCGGCGCCGGCGCTGCCGGTCATGAAAAGATGATGCCCCCCGGCGGCAGCGATTTCGATGGCTCGCTTTGCCGCATCCTGACCCCGGACATCCAGAAAGTCTCCATTCATAAAACAGCCGGATGATACCGGATTCAATGGACGGCACGCCCCAGCATCCGCGCCATTGCCCGCTCCTGCTTCCGCCGGACTGCCATTCCTGCCGTCCCCTGTAGATGCCTCGTACGGAGACAGTCCGCATTCCCCGGTGAGATGACGGCAGACATCCGACAACGAATCCGCAGGCAGCACCAGAAGCCCCTTCACAAGGGATGCTTCCGCCGCATTTCCCGCTGGAAGGAGGAGGACACGGCAGCCTGCGTCCCGGGCGGCAAGCGCCTTGCTCAGGCTGCCGGTGACAGGTCGGAGCCGGCCATCCAGCGCCAGTTCCCCGAAAAAGGCATGATCATCCGCCCGACGTTCCGGCAGAATGCCCATGGAAGTGAGGATTCCAATGGCAATGGGCAAATCGAAACCGGCCCCTTCCTTTTTCGTGTCGGCCGGAGACAGATTGACGATGAGACGCCTGGCGGGAAACGAATGGCCTGAATTGCGAATGGCGGCGCGAACACGCTCCCGTGCTTCCTTGACGGCCGTGTCCGCAAGTCCGACGATGTCGAAGATGGGCAGGCCATTGGAAAGATCGGTCTCGACAAGGATGCGGTATCCTTCAAGTCCAAGAAGGCCGCAGGTGATGATTTGGCTGAACATGGCCGTCCTCCAGCAAAGTGGATTCCCCGAACGGCCGCTGCCTGGGTTCCGACGATTGATTTATCCGGAACCTCAATCCCGTGCCGGCATTTTGCATGCCAGTCCTCAACGGGAACAGTTTCTCTCTGTGATCACGTTACCATATCATGAAACTTCTGACAACCCTTGCTGATTCAGGGATGGGCAAAGGAACCCTCCCGACTTTCTTTTCGTTGTTTCTTACGGAAATAAAGCGAATGTTTATGCATGTTGCTATAATGACTGATGTCCATAGATTGGTCATTGAACAACTTCACCAAGTTTTGTATGATGTGATGGGGAATTTGAGACCAAAGCCACCTCACCCCCGGCGCGTTTGACAAGCTGACATGTGATGAAATTCCAAGGAGGTACCAATGGTTGATCTGATGTTCCTTGCTCCGCTTGGTTCCGGATGCGCTCTTGCGTTTGCCGGATACCTGGCCTGGTCCGTCATGAAGAAAAGCGAAGGCACCGCTGAAATGGCGGAAATCGCCGCCGCAGTCCGGAAAGGCGCCAATGCCTATCTGAAGCGCCAATATACAGGCGTCGGAATGTTCTTCATCGTCATGTCCCTGGTTCTGCTCGCTCTCGCCTTCGGCGGATTCCTGACCTTCTTCGTCCCCTTCGCCTTCCTGACAGGTGGCTTTTTCTCCGGCCTTTCCGGATTCCTCGGCATGAAGATCGCCACAGCGGCAAACTCCCGTACGGCGCATGCGGCACGGACAAGCCTGAACAGCGGTCTTCGCGTCGCCTTTTCCTCCGGTGCCGTCATGGGCCTCATCGTCGTGGGCCTTGGCCTGCTAGATCTGTCCATCTGGTACTTCTTCCTGAACTGGTGGTACCACAATGTCCAGGCGCTCGGTTCTGAAAACGAGGTCATCGGCGCCATCACAAGCGCGATGCTCACCTTCGGAATGGGCGCCAGCTCCATGGCCCTGTTCGCCCGTGTGGGCGGCGGTATCTTCACGAAGGCCGCCGACGTCGGCGCAGACCTTGTGGGCAAGGTGGAAGCCGGCATTCCCGAGGATGACCCGAGAAATCCCGCTGTCATCGCAGACAACGTAGGTGACAATGTCGGCGACGTAGCCGGCATGGGCGCCGATCTGTATGAATCCTATGTCGGTTCCATCGTTTCCACCAGCGCCTTGGCCGTTGCGGCCGGCCTGGGAACAAGCGGTGTCACCATCCCCATGATCATGGCCGCCATCGGTGTCTTTGCCTCCATCGTCGGAACCTTCTTTGTGAAGTCCGGTGAAAAGGCCGAGCAAAAGGTGCTTCTGGCTGCGCTCCGTCGTGGCGTCTACTTCTCTTCCGCCGTCATTTTCGTTGCATCCTTCTTCCTTGTATGGGGTGTACTCGGCATGGAACACATCGGCGTATGGGGCGCCATTGTCACCGGTCTCATCGCCGGCAACCTGATCGGTTTCATTACCGAATATTTCACTTCCGACACCTACAAACCCACACAGCGCCTTGCAAACACCTCCCTGACGGGACCTGCCACCATCATCATCGGCGGCATCTCTCTCGGCATGCTTTCCACCACCATTCCTGTCATCGTGGTCGGCGCGGCTGTCATGGCCAGCTATTACCTTGCCGGTGGCGCAACTTCCTTCCAGATGGGTCTGTACGGTATCGGCATCGCCGCCGTCGGCATGTTGAGCACCCTCGGCATCACGCTCGCCACCGACGCTTATGGTCCGGTCGCGGACAATGCCGGCGGTATCGCGGAAATGGCCCATCTTGATCCGGAAGTGCGCAAGCGCACGGACGCACTGGACTCCCTCGGCAACACCACCGCCGCAACCGGCAAGGGCTTTGCCATCGGTTCCGCCGCCCTCACCGCTTTAGCACTCATAGCAGCCTTCCAGGATGAAATTGTCCGTCTCGATCCTTCCTTCAGCTTCAATCTTTCCCTCACCAACCCCACGGTTCTGGTCGGGCTCTTCATCGGCGGCATGCTCCCCTTCCTGTTCGCCGCGCTTACGATGGAAGCCGTTGGCCGTGCGGCCATGAGTATTGTGTATGAAGTCCGCAGGCAGTTCAAGGAGATCAAGGGACTCATGGAAGGCACGGCCAAGCCGGATTACGCCACCTGTGTCGACATCTGCACGAAAGCTGCCCAGAAGGAAATGGTCCTCCCCGCCCTGCTCGCCATTGCCGCTCCGTTGACAGTCGGCTTCCTGCTCGGTGTGAACGGCGTAGCCGGCATGCTCGCGGGTGCTGCCGTCACAGGTTTCATCCTCGCCATCTTCATGGCCAACTCGGGCGGTGCCTGGGACAATGCCAAGAAGTACATCGAGGGCGGACAGCATGGCGGAAAAGGCTCCGAAGCGCACAAGGCCGCCGTTGTCGGCGATACCGTGGGCGATCCTTTCAAGGATACGTCAGGCCCCTCCATCAACATCCTCATCAAGCTGCTTTCGATGGTTTCCATCGTATTCGCATCCCTCATCATGAATATCGCACTAATCAAGTAATCTATTCATTGAAACGAATCACGGAACGCAAAACGGGCGTGTCACGGCTTTTCTGCCGGAGACACGCCCGTTTCACATTCATGGATTCCTATTCAAGGAATGGTTCGACTCGAAGGATCTTGCCTCAGTTGGTCTGGATTCCCTGCACCACCAGTCTTTTGTTGGCAATCACGATCGGATGGCAGGTAAACAATGTACAGATTTTATCGGTCTTGTTGTAATTCAGGATCGAAAAATCGTCCGGCTCCACGATGAATACCTTGAACACCTTGTATTCAAGGGTTTTCTTGCCGGTCTTGATCTTGAAGGTGTCTCCCACCTTCATTTCATCCAGCCGATTGAAGTATTTGCCGAACGTATAGCTGCGATGACCTGCCAGAACAACATTCCCGATCTTGTCAAGCTTCCCGGATTCAGGCATCCTGCCTGCCGCAACGCGGAGCGTCTCATCATCCACACCGGTCATGACGGGCATCCGCACATCAATTTTATCGATGTACAGCACGCCGATCATCCGCTTCTGGATTTCCTCTTTCGACATCAGCGGCTTTTTGGTGGGTCCGGCCGGAGCCGCGGAAACTGCCGCAGCCGTCGTATCAGTCGGCAAGCCTGTATCCGTCACAGCGGAGCCGGTGACGGATGCGTCCGCTCCGTTGGCGGGCGGACCCGCGCTGACGGCGGGATCAACGGTTCCGTCCTGACCTGCGATACCGGTGAAATCCACTGCTTCGGAATAAAAGGAATCCACATTTTCCGCCGATGACTGGGCATTGTCCACAACACCGGAGGTGTCATTGAGAAAGGCGTCCATGGCATCCGCGTTCCGCTTCATGCTGATGGCCGTCATGATCAGCGGAACGACGATCAACAGGATGCCACCCACGATCAACAGATTGGATGCAAACCGCCGCGCGCGCCTGCGTGGGTTCTGTCCCATGGCGTGATCCACGCGCTCGAGAATCTCATCCGTTTCCGGACTGATTCCCGACAAGCTGGTTTTCCCGATTGAAGGAACGTTCGTCCTGACATCACCGGAACGATTCCCCCGAACCTCAGGGTCCTTGTTTGATGCCATGGGCGCCTTCACTTCCTGATCCTGCTTCATCAGACTCTTCCAGCCTGACGATTCCGGGCTCGCATTCTTCGACGGTGTCCCGTTCCTTTCCTGATTCGAGCTGTTCGCCTGGTTCAGGTTCTTCTCCGGTGTTTCCCTGTTCTTTTCCGACATATTCCCTCGCGCCTCCTCTTGCTCCATTGCCCAGAAAAAAGACAGCCACGAGCGCCATGTAAAGGATGGACGACTCAATGATCATCTGGTGGAAAACCAGGATATTGGCGATCAGCAGGATGAAAAAGACCAGCATGACCCAGGCCATGATGCGCCGCAGGGCTGCATGTCTCTTCTCTTTGCCGATTTCCATTTCCTCTGTGTTTAGTGATTTCTCATCATATTTGTTGCTCATCCGGTTGCTCCCATTCTTTGCGTCATGATTCCGATTTCCGGTTGCGCCGCTTGTCGAGCCATTCCTTCAGTTTCTGTTCATACCCATTGGACGAAGGTTTGTAGTAGATGGTTCCCTTCATTTTTTCCGGCAGATATTCCAGATCATCGAGAATGTGGCCGGGGAAGTCGTGGGCATACTTGTATCCTTTTCCATAACCAAGATCCGCCATTCCCTGCACGACGGCATTGCGCAGATGCATGGGGACTTCGCCTGTATCCTTGTTGCCTACATCGGCAAGGGCTTCGTTGATGCCCATATAACTGGCATTCGACTTCGGACTTGTCGCCACCATGACGGCCGCCTGACCAAGCAGGATCCGGGCTTCCGGCATGCCGATCATCATCACGGCCTGAGAAGCGGCAACCGCCAGGACCAGGGCATTCGGATTCGCCATTCCCACGTCTTCCGAGGCGCAGATCATGATGCGCCGGGCCAGAAATTCGGGTTCCTCTCCTGCATAGATGGCACGGGCCAGATACAACAGCGTGGCATCAGGATCACTCCCCCGCATGGATTTGATCATCGCGCTGATGTTGTCATAATGCCCTTCGGAGGATTTGTCAAACCGGATTGCCTTCTTTTGGACACAATCCACGACGACATCCCGCGTGATCTCCAAATGACCTGTTCCGCCGAAATCCGAGGTCAAAACGGCCAGTTCAAGCGCATTCAGGGCGATGCGGGCATCTCCGGAGGAAACATTGGCAAGGAAGGCGATGGACTCGTCGTCCATGCCGATGTCCAGTTTTCCAAAACCACGTTCCGGGTCTGTGAGGGCTGTCCGGATGATCCGTTCGACATGGCGTTCCTCAAGCGGAACGAGCATGAAAACGGTGGAACGCGAAATCAGCGCCTTGTTGACTTCGAAATAGGGATTTTCCGTTGTGGCGCCGATCAACACCACCGTCCCATCCTCAACGGATGGCAGCAGCGCGTCCTGCTGGGATTTGTTGAAACGATGGATTTCATCGACGAACAGGACGCATCGTCCCGACGGGTTCAGAAAGGTGTTTCCCGCCTGCTCCACCACTTCCCGGATATCCTTCACGCCGGCAGTGACGGCATTGAGCTGCTGAAACGTTGCTTTCGTGGTTCGGGCAATGAGCCGCGCAATGGAAGTCTTGCCTGTCCCGGGTGGTCCGTAGAGGATGATGGACGAGATGCGGTCCGCGGCGATCATACGGTTCAGAAGTTTTCCCTCCCCGATGATGTGCTCCTGACCGACAAATTCTTCCAATGTCCGGGGTGCCATACGGTAGGCAAGAGGTTCCTTGCGGACGCTCATGATTGCGCCTCCGTTCCCGCTGCATCCACCTGTTCTGTCGAAGCGGCAGGATCAGAAGATACACCGGGATCCGAAGTCCCAGCAAGCACGGCAGGCACAGTCACCCCGCCGGAGGATGATTTCTTCCGTCTCCGCTGCTTCTTCGGCAGGAGTCCGAATGCCTCCAGAACCTTCTCAGGATGCGCTTTCTCATAGGTCTCGTACAGATCTGGACGCTTTTCACGCGTCCGCTCCAGCATCTTCAGGAAACGCCACTTCTGTACGTTGGAATGATGTCCGGACAACAGGATGTCAGGTATCTTTCTGCCCTTGTATTCCGGCGGCCTTGTGTACTGCGGGTACTCAAGCAAACCGGAATAATGGGATTCTTCCGAATAGGATTCTTCGGAGGCCAGAACGCCCTCCACCAACCGGCTCACGCAATCAATGAGCACCATCGCAGGAAGCTCGCCGCCCGTGAGCACATAATCCCCAATGGAGACCTCTTCGTCGACGATCTCCTCCAGCACCCTTTCATCCACGCCTTCATAATGGCCGCAGAGAAGGATCAGGCATTCTTCACCTCGCAGGCGCTGCGCCATGGCCTGATCCAGCACCTTGCCCTGGGGACTCATGAAAAGGGTCCGCGGTTTGAACCCCAGCCGATCCACCGTTGCCTGCCAGGCATCCACGATGGGCTGGGGAGTCATGACCAGTCCGGTCCCGCCGCCATAGGGATAATCATCCACCTTGTGGTGCCGATTCTCCGAATAGTCCCGGATATTGGTGGTCTGCACGGTGATCAGGCCGCTTTCCCGCGCACGACCGATGATGCTTTCACTCAGCATCCGATCCATGCTTTCAGGAAACAGCGTGAGGACTTCAAACCTCATCGAGCAGTCCCTCCGGCAGTTTGACATCCATGAAACCCGCCTCGATGTCCACCGTGAGGATGACATCCTTCAAGGCGGGGATCAGGATTTCCTTTCCCTTGCCATTTGGCCCTTCCGGCTGCACGACATAGACATCATTGCTTCCGGTTTCCAACACATCCGTGAGTTTCCCGAGAACAACGCCTTCCTCGCGGACCGTCATGCCGAGGATATCACAGACGAACCATTCGTCCTTGTCCAGTTGTCTCGCATCCGCACGGGATACCCAGATTTCACGGCCCTTCATCGCTTCCGCGGCAGACATGTCATCCACATTGCGCAGCTTGATCAGCACGCTGTTCTTGTGATAGCGCACCCCTTCGACAAAATACTCCTTCAGGGGCGTGTTCTTGTCCGGACTTTTCTGGTCGCCCTTCCCCACGCCGGTGGGAGACATGTCAACGAGAATCCGGTACAGGTATTCAAAACGCGATACATCGCTGGTGGCGGGATTGACCTTGATCTCCCCCTTGATCCCATGCGTGTTCACCATGCAGCCAACTGAAAGATATTCCAGCATCAAAAGCCTCCTATAAGTTGAGATATCGCCTCAAAAACATGGAACCCCATGGTTTCCGTGAAACGGGCGCGAAAACAGGTTGGGTACGGGTGGGCATCCAGGTTCGAAAACGGCTGGGAATCCGGAAATAAAACGGATGCGTCGGCCAAAGCCAACGCATCCATTATACCATACGGGGGTTACGGAATCGGCAAGAAACTTGGTGCGGGGATGGAATCACGCGAAACGCGTGTGAAGGCTCACTTGTCGGAAAGCGGCTTGGCCACTTCCTTGATCGCCCACTTCTTGATGGTGACCTTCGAACGATCCACGCTGGATTCAAGGGTGACTTCGTCGTCCTTGACGTTGATGATCTTGCCGCAGATGCCACCGATGGTGACAACGGTATCGCCGGTGATCGCGCTGTTGACAAGCTCTTTCGCCTTCTTGTCCTTCTTGCGCTGCGGCATGATGAGCAGAAGGTACATCAGGCCCAGCGGGACGATGAAGATGAGGAGCTGCAGGATCATGCTGCTGCCACCTGCTGCGCCGGTCGCACCGGTAGCGGCGGAAGCGGCGGGTGTTCCACCGGAAGCATTGCTGGCGGCTGTGGCCAAAAAGGTTGCGAAATTCATTGATTCTTCCTCCCGAAATCGGTGCGGCCCAGATCGGAGCACTTCTCCGACACCGCTGGATACCTGAACATTATACATGAAGGTTTCGGTTTTGTACAATTTCCCGTTCAGCGAAAGACGGGATGGAAAGCGCTGCGGAATGTGCTTTTCAACCAGTTCAAAGCTTGTATCCGTACTTCAGGAAAAATTCCGTGCGAAACTCCGGCAACCGGTCTTCCCGCAGGGCCTGACGAACCTGTTCCATCAGGTTCAGCAGGAAATGCAGATTGTGCCAGGTGGCCAGGCGCAATCCCAGCAGTTCACCGGCTTTGAACAGATGCCGGATGTAACCGCGCGTGTAGTTTTTGCAGACATAGCAGTTGCATTCCGAATCCAATGGGGTGAAATCACGCGCGTACTTTGCGTCCCGGACGATGATGCGCCCGTTTGCCGTAAAGATGGTGCCGTTCCGTCCGATTCGGGTCGGGAGCACGCAGTCGAACATGTCCACGCCGCGCAGCGCACCGTCGATCAGATAGTCCGGGCTGCCGACGCCCATGAGGTAACGCGGCTTGTCCTTCGGCAGATGCGGAATCGTGTGCTCCAGGATGTCATTCATGATTTCGCCGGGTTCCCCGACGGAAAGCCCGCCAATGGAGTAACCGGGGAAATCCAGATCCACCAGCTGTTTTGCGCTTTCCACACGAAGATCCTTGTAGGTGCTTCCCTGTACAATGCCGAACAGTGCCTGATCCTCCGGGCGCTTGTGTGCGATCTGGCAGCGCTTGGCCCAGCGGGTCGTCATTTCCATGGAACGCTTGGCATAATGGTAATCGCACGGATAAGGCGCGCATTCGTCGAACGACATGATGATATCCGCGCCCAACGCATTCTGAACTTCAATCGACATTTCCGGAGACAGATACTTCTTGGAACCATCGATATGGGAACGGAAAGTGACTCCGTCCTCCTTGATGCTGTTCAGCTTGCTGAGGCTGAACACCTGGAATCCGCCACTGTCTGTCAGAATCGGACGATCCCAGTGCATGAAGCCATGCAGGCCGCCTGCCTCGCGCACGATATCGTGACCGGGGCGCAGGAACAGGTGATACGTGTTGCTCAGGATGATTTCGGCGCCGACTTCCTTCAGTTCCTCGGGGGTCATTCCTTTGACGGTAGCCTGGGTTCCAACGGGCATGAAGGCAGGGGTTTCAATGGTGCCATGCGGCGTGTGGACCCGTCCCAGACGCGCACCGGTTCTGGCACAGGTCTTGATCAGTTCATAACGGATTGCGGGCATTGCTTGTTCTCCTGTTCATTCTTTGCCGGTTTTCTGACACGGCAGCCATCCGTCATTTTACCACATCCGGCCGGTCTTGTCTTCTGCCGCGTTGCACCTGTCCCCGATGACAGACGGAAAAACGGCGCATGGTCCGGATTTCGCCGGGAGCCATGCGCCGTTGCCCATATGTGGATTTGGTGAAAGCCAACCATCGTGCAATGCGTCCTTCATTTCTGGTCGGGATTCTGATTGAACCGGCTGTAGTCGGAGTTGACATACGGATTGACAGGCGGTTCCTTTCCCGTGCCGGTTGCTGCATCAGAACCCGGATACGGGGGAGTCTGGTTGAACTTGGCGTCGTACTCGCGATAGGTCTGTTGTCCATATTCGCGCCACTGTTCGCGGCTCTTCGCTTCATCCCAGCTCTGTTGCGGTTCCTCCGGACGTTTTGCTTCGGTGTTCTGCTGCCATCCGGGATTGCGTGCCTGCCAGCGTTTGCCGCGATGCGGTTCTCCCGGCTTGTGGAAGATGCTCAGCAGGCCGAACAGAATGAGGATCGCCGCAAGAACATATTTTCCATACCCGTAGTTGCCGGACAGGAAGGTTCCAAAGAAGGCAAAGAAGGAAATGCCGCCAAGGATGCCCACCGGAATCAGAAGTCCCCTGCTCTGGTGCTCACCGAAAATGTACAGCAGCATCAGGCCGACAGCGGGGGCCAGGATGAACCCGGGCCACAGAAGACCCCAGAGGCCCATCACCGACGACAGGAAGCAGGTGGCGCTGACCGTGCCGAGGATGCCGATCGGAACCAGCAATCCGGGGCTGTGTTCATTGCTGAACAGGTACAGAAGCAGCAGCCCGAGTGCCGGAGAGGCAATGAAACCGGGCCAGACGTACGCCATCATGTGGAAGGAACTGCCGAACAGCAAGGTCAGCCCGACTCCGGCGAGGATGCCGCCGGGAACCAGGAGACCGGCTGATGTCGGTCCCTTTGAAAGAAAACCTGCCACAAAGAAAAAGGCGATGACAAACAGGACGACCGGTGCGCTGAAACCCCACAACCAACTGAAACTGAAAAGATTGAGATTGTTCAGGATCATCAGGACGCCCAGCACGACAAGGACGATCCCCCAGAATGGTTTGCTGTTGCGATTCATAATCAAGACCTCCGTTCCAACTTATGTGCCCAGTATAGCGCGGCATGATGAGGAACGTCTGTCACCGCAATTAGAGTTTGATTAGGAAATGATGCCGGTTACGGAAGAATGAACATCGCATCGCCAAAGCTGAAAAAGCGGTATTCCCGCAATACGGCTTCGCGGTATGCGTCCATGACCGTTTCCCTGCCGGCCATCGCGGAAACCAGCATCATGAGGGTGGATTCAGGCAGATGGAGGTTCGTCACGAGTCCGTCGGTCACCAGAAAATGATATCCCGGATAGATGAAGATGCGTGTCTCCCCTTCCATGGGCATCAGAAGCGGGGACTCCGAAGGGAGCGCGGTTTCCGGCAACCCGGTCGTCCCGGCGGGAACTTCCGTCTTCAGGAGCCCGGCCGATCGCGAAGGCATATCCGCCTCCCGAACCCTGGCCGTTTCGGCGGCTACCGTCTCAAGAACACGCACGGAAGTCGTTCCAACGGCAATGACATGCCCGCCTTCCCGTCTGGTCGCAAGAATGGCGTCGCAGGCTTCCTGTCCGATGGAAAAGGTTTCGGCATGCATGCGGTGTTCGAGCACGTTTTCGACCTTGACGGGCCGGAAGGTGCCGAGACCGACATGCAGGGTCACTTCCGCTATTCGGACCCCCTTTTCACGTATGGCATCCAGCAGCGCAGGCGTGAAATGCAGACCGGCCGTAGGCGCTGCGGCAGAACCTTCCAGCCGGGAATAGACCGTCTGATACCTTTCCTTGTCTTCCAGGGAGGCAGTGATGTAAGGCGGAAGAGGCATCATGCCGACGCGATCGAGCACTTCCTCCCAGATCCCGTCCCATGTGAACCGGACACGCCGATTCCCTTCCTCCATCATCCCGAGAACTTCCGCGTTCAGCAAGCCGTTCCCAAAGAGGAAACGGGCGCCGATCCGAGCTTTTCTCCCCGGCTTCACGAGGACTTCCCATTCGTCCTTTGCCAGGCGTTTCAAGAGCACAAACTCCATCTTTCCGCCGCTGCCTTCCTTCTCGCCGATCAGGCGGGCAGGAATGACGCGTGTATTGTTGATGACCAGACAGTCTCCCGGTTGCAGCAGGGAGGTGATCTCATGAAAAACACCATGCCGGATGCCGCCGGTATGTCGATCGAGCACCAGAAGCCTGGAGGTGTCCCGTGGTTCGATCGGGTGCTGTGCGATAAGGTGTTCGGGCAGTTCGTACCAAAAGTCTCTGGTCTGCATGATTCCCCCATGTATTTTTGTTCCGGTTCCATGATTGTCTTCTTGTCTTCGCAGTTGTATGGATATCCTGCGTGAAACACATTCCTTCATCATACCTGATTTGTTCCGCAGCCTCAATAGAATGGGAACTCACAGATTCAATTGAGACTTAGTGGGCATGCCGATATTTCGTAAACGTTTTGATTCTACGTTTGAATATAATCAAACAAGAATTGACTTGCGCGCTTTCTACCGATATGATGGGAGCAGATCGATGGATGGGAATGCATGCGTTCCATTCCATCCTGGAGAGGAGAACGCCATATGGAAAAGAATCTGACGAATTTTCTGGATGCCGACGGAAAGCTGAAAGTGTTTCCTTCGAAACAGAAGGATCGGCTCATGGTGTTGAAGCATCTCGCCACCCGTTTCGAATCCGGTCGGAAATACACAGAATTCGAAGTCAACGACATCATTGACCGCGCCCATACCTTTCAGGATCGCTGCCTGCTTCGACGCGAGCTTTACAACAATCATCTGCTGGGGCGGGAACGGAATGGGTCCGCCTACTGGTTAGAGGAGGTCACCGAATGACAACCGGCAAGGAACAAAATGCAGACGAACCCATCATCTTCAATGACAGCCTCTTCTTCTCCGCTTCACCGGAGGAGCTTGCGGAAGGAATCCGGATCGACAGGGAAACCGGTGTCCACACCTGCCTGATCTGCTACGCAACCTTTGAGGAAGGCCGCGTCTATGAAATGGACGGATGCCTCTTCCAGCCGGAACGCGCCGCAAGAGAGCATGTGGCATCGGCACACGGTTCGACGGAAGAATGGCTGACCGGCCTGGACAAACGCCTGACCGGGTTGACCGATACACAGCGCCTGCTGTTCACCTGCATGATGGAAGGGCTGGATGACAAGGAGACCGCGGCGCGTATGGGCATCACGACCTCCACGGTCCGCAACCACCGGTTCCAGATGCGGGAGCGGGAGCGCCAGGCCAGAGTTTTTCTGGCCCTGATGACACTCATGGAGCGCACGCCGGCAAAACGAAAACCCCAAGAGGAGCTCATGGCAGTAAAACGGAGCGCCGTCATGGTGGACGAACGCTACGCCATCACACAGAAGGAATTCGAAGACATCATCCGGAAATACTTCCCGGACGGTCCGGATGGGGCACTGACCGAGTTTCCGGTCAAGGAAAAGCGCAAGCTGGCCATTCTCACGCAGTTGTCCCACCGCTTTGAGCCCGGCATCCGGTACACGGAAAAACAGGTGACGGAGATTCTGAAGGCGGCAAATCCGGATCATGCCACGCTTCGCCGTTACCTCATCGAATATGGATTCATGGACCGCGAGCGGGATTGCAGCGCCTATTGGCTCAAATCCTGAATATCCGCCTTCCATGGGAAAAGCCGGTTCCATGCGCATTTTCTGCGGCATGGAACCGGCTTTCGTCCTATCTCGTTATCGTTTCATTTCGAGGTTCATGCAAGCATCATGTCGAGGATCATACGGTGCTTGAAACGGGCTTCAGGTATTCAGGCCTTGGCAAGCCGGATCATGTTCCAGGAACATTTCGGCAGTTCCGCCGACAGAATCCCGTTTTCAAAAGCTGCCTTTCCGGCGGCAGGCTTCACCCGGTCCGGCTGATCCTTCGTGTTGAAGGCATGAATGTCATCGTTGGCCAATACGCTGTGTTCAACCACCCGCATCGGCCCGAAGCCTCTCAGTTCCGTTTCAAAAACGACGGATTCCGACAGATCCCGATTGACCACGAACACTGTCACTTCTCCGGTTTCATCGTTACGAACGGTGACAGCATCCACAACCGGAACGTCCGTGAATTCCTTCGTATCGGAGAGAGGTGCACGCAGGATGCCCTGCATGACCGTTCCGCGCCCATACCGGGAAGCCTGCAGGAAAGGCCAGTAAATGCTCTGCACCCAGGCTGCGCCTCCCTTTTCCGTCATGATCGGTGCGATTACGTTGACGAGTTGTGCAAGGCAGCCGATCTTCACACGATCCGCGTTTTTCAACAGCGTGATGAGCATCAGGCCGACCACGACCGCATCCTCGTGCGTGTAGACATCCTCGAGCATGGGTGGCGCCTGTGTCCAGGAAGGAAGCTCCGCATCCTGCTGGTTCGAGTGGAACCAGACATTCCATTCGTCAAAACTCAGTTGGACCTTTTTCTTTGCATGCTTTTTCCCTTGAATGGAGTCGCTCATGGCTGCCACGGACTTGATGAAGGCATCCATGTCCATGGACCGTGCAAGGAAGTTGGCGGTATCGCCGTCGCGGTTGCCATAATAGGTATGAAGGGAAATGTAGTCGATATCCTGATAGCATTCGTCCAGAACCGCGAGCTCGTAGTCGCCGAAAGTGGACATGCCGCTGTTGGAACTGCCGCATGCAACCAGTTCGATGGAGGGATCCACCCACTTCATGACCTTTGCCGCCTCATGGGCGGTACGGGCATATTCCTTCGCGCTTTTGTGCCCGATTTGCCAGGGACCGTCCATTTCGTTGCCAAGGCACCAGAGCTTTACATTGTGCGGATTGGCCCATCCATGGGATTTACGCAGATCGGAAAGGGCCGATCCACCCGGATGATTGCAATACTCCACCAGCTGGCGGGCTTCCTCCGGGCCGCGGGTTCCAAGGTTGACCGCCATCATCGGCGCTGTGCCGGCGGCTTTGCACCAATCCATGAATTCATTGGTTCCGAAGGTGTTGTCCTCGATGGATCTCCAGGCCTGTTCCAGCCTGCGGGGCCGCTGGCTCACAGGACCTACGCCGTCTTCCCAGTTGTAGCCGGAAACAAAGTTGCCGCCTGGATACCGGACGATCGGCACATCGATGTCCTTGATCAGTTTCAGGACATCCTTCCGGAACCCCTTTTCATCCGCCGTGGGATGGCCAGGTTCATAGATGCCCTGATAGACGGCACGGCCCAGATGCTCGATGAAGGAGCCGAACAGACGCGGATCCACGGCGGAGAGGGCGAAATCTGTCTCAACGATCAGTCTGGCTTTTTTCATAGGCCACCTCGTATGAATGTTTTTATTCATCCGCTTCACGGATTGATACCCACATCATACCGCTGGAATAAATGGACCGTCAACGGAGAAACGCTCTGTTTCATGAGAAATGATTGACTTATTTTCATACCGGATTTATGATTTTATTCATCCGTTGTCAAGCGCTATCCGTACCCGCATGGAGGCCCTATGGAACGCAACCCAGTCTTTCCGCTCGGTCCGGACGCACTTCCCCTGCTCGAAGCGCTGGCAAGCGAAACCCGGATGAACATCATCTCCCTGCTCGCTTCAGGCCCGCGAAACGTCAAGGAACTTGCAGGAGATCTTGGTTTGTCCAGCGCCATCCTGGTCCAGCATCTGAACAAGCTGGAAAAGGGCGGCGTCATCCAAACGGAAAAAACATCGTATCGCGGAGTGGTCCAGCGACGCTGCACACTGGCGCTGGATTCCGCCGAACTGGTCTTCCCCTTTGCCCGCGAATCCCAGGAACGCTGCCATCGCATTTCGGTTCCCATCGGACAGTTTTCGGATTGTCGGATCGAGCCGACTTGCGGGCTTGCCACGACAGAAAGGGTCATCGGCGTATTCGACGACCCCAGATGGTTCCTCGACCCGGGCCGTGTGAACGCGGCCATCCTCTGGTTCAGTCGGGGCTATGTGGAATACAGAATACCCAACTTTCTTGGGCGAAGCCAGCAGCCGGTCGCCCTGGAAATCTCCATGGAACTCGGCTCCGAGGCACCCGGTGTGAACAGCGACTGGCCAAGTGACATCCATTTTTCCTTCAATGGCAAGCCGCTTGGTTTCTGGACCTGCCCCGGCGACTTCGCGGATCGGCGAGGCCGCTACACCCCGCCCTGGTGGTCTTCCGGTGTCGGCCAATATGGCATGCTGAAGATCCTCCGGTTTACGCCGGAAGGCGGATGGATTGACGGACAACCGCTGCCCGTCTCCCTCACCGACCTCGATATCCGGCGCAAGGACTGGGTATTCCGCATTTCAGTCCCGGACGACGCACGGAATGTCGGCGGCGCCACCCTGTATGGAAAAGGATTCGGCAATCATCCGCTCGATCTGGAATTCAAGCTGTTTTATGCATGAAATTCCATGAAAGCCTGCCGTTTTACTCAAAAGACATGCTGCAATGCCCGCAGCGCCCCTTTCGGGTGTTGGCGTGTCCGCAATTCGGACAGATGTACCGTTCCGGCTGTGACATCTCTCCGAGCGTCGCACCGGTCATCATCAGGACCAGCAGGATGATCGCGACAGGAAGGAAAAGAAACAAGGCTCCGAACCAGAAGGCCAGCACGACCACCTGCAGCAGCGGAAAATAGATCACCCGCCACTTGACCTTCACCAGATAATGGATCAAAATCGGCAATGCCGCCACAAAAGGCGTGATGTCGATACTCCGGTTCCCAAAAATGTTTGAAGTTCCGCAATAGACAATCATGAACAGATACAAAAGCAAGTGCCACCAAGGCATCACCTTGAAATCGTACGCATTGAAATGGGCGAGGATCTTCCAGACCGGCCATCCAACGATCTTGAAATACACCCACGCAACGCCGGCATACAGGCCAAGCCAGAAAGCGGCGATTAAAGCATTCTGCCACCATGTATCCCCTGCCCCCCAGTGAAGGAAATCCGGGGAAAGACGGACCAGCAGATCATACAGGACGAAATTCCAAATATCCATCATCTTCTGGAACACGAGCTTGATGAAATTGAACATGATGCTCCTTTCGCTTGCGCCTATTCCGGACCAACACCCTGACTGGTGTCCTTGTCCTTCCAGGCTCCCCATACCTTCGCAGCCTTGGCCATTGCGTCGTCATATTGGCCGGTGACAACCGGAATCATGCCATCCTGTTCCGTGAGGGTGAGACGCTTGCCGGTAGAAAAATTCGCCGCCTCATTGAAGGTCAGCAGGAAGTCGCCGCAAACCCGCTCGATCTCCTCATGTGCCGCCAGGAGATCCTTGGATTCCGAATCGGCCTTCTGGTCGGCCGGTTCGTCAGCCCCGGTCGTTCCGTTCTTTCTACGCACCGCTTCCTGCAGATCCTTTCGGATCATGTCCGCGATTTCACTTTCTTCCGCTTCCGGTCCCATGAATGTTTCAGTGAATCGAGCCGGATCCCTGATCGGCGCGAGGGCATAAACGCCATACTGTGTCAGCGGGTAGACAAGCGTATCTCCCGAGTGTCCCAGTATGCCTGTTTGTCCCTCATAACCCTGCAGCACTTCCGTCACGCCTGTCTTCAGGTTTGTATGGCGAACGATCAGGCAGGTGTCCAGCAGATCGTGAAGACTGAAGAACTCACTGCCTGCGACAAGACCGCCAATCAGCCGATCCATGCCGTTTGTCCGGTGATCCGCCAGCACTTCCGTCGTGCCCGCCGTCAGATCGGTCCGGTACAGGTTGGAGGTCAAGTAGCGATTGCCGCCTGCCTTCACGCCCAGATAATAGAGAGATCCCTGTGAAATGGCAAAGGGCGGCAACATGGCCTCCATGGACACCGGCATGTCCGTGACAGGCAAAATCCGAGGAAGGCCGCCTTGTTTCGGATCGTATATCGCGAGATTTCCGGAATCGACAGGGAGCAGGTAAATGCAGCCATCTTTCGCTGTGAGATAGGACTGCGGCATCAGAAACAGAAACTCCGCCTTCCCGCCCGACAAAGGGATACGGAAGTACCCGGTGTCGGATTCATGATCCAGCGGTGTCACACCGTAATAAAGCATGTCATCAAGAACGGCAAAACTTTTCAATTGCATGAGAATGCCTTCTATGCCTACCTTGCCGAAATCCGGCAGAGTGATGACCTTTTCCAAGCCGGTCAGCGCATCGTCAACTCGTACAAGCGAAGTGCCATGGATGAAATACAGGTATCCATCCACAAGCTGGACATTCATCGCACAGTCCAACACCAGCGCTTCGTCGCCGGCGGTGGATTCCGAAGCAACACCGGCAGGCGCAGCCCCGTTGCTCGAGGGTGTTTCGGACATTTCTCCGGAAACAGCCGAACCCGCAGAAGCCCTGGCGGTGGATGGCTCACCCCTGGTTGATCGACCCGAGGCAGAACCCGCTTCCGCAGCCGGTCTCTCGTCATTGAAGGCTGCAAGCAGCCTGTCAAATGCGCCGGTTTTCCAAACGAGGAGCATCATGGCAACGACAGCCAGCATCAGGACGATCCACTTGCCGGAACGATTGCGCTTTCGCGTTTTGGGTCCTGTTTCCGCAACCTGCATGGCTGACTGCAGGGAGAAGCCACAGCCTGCACAAAAGCGTGCAACATCCGGAAGACTTTTGCCGCACTTCGGACAGATCATGGTGTGCCTCCTTCCTCCTGAACAGCCTGGTATGCGCTTTCATACTCATACCGCTTGTAGTCGTAGTTGTCCCCCGTTTCGCGATAGATCATCTCCCGTTCCGCCGAGAATTCCGGAACATCCTCATCCAGCGTATCGAAGGAGTATTCATATTCAGCGGCTTTGAAGGAGAATTCCTTCCTGTACTCATAATCCACCTGGAATTCTTCAGCCGCCATCTGCACCCAGTAGACGATTTTTTCGGTCCCCAGGCCATGCAGCGTCAGAAACCCTTCTGCCTCTGCGGTGCCATCCGTCAGAAAGTAGAAGTTGAGATTGTATTCCAGCTGATCAGCGACATTGTCTTTGTTTGCCTTGGCCAGATCGACGGTCAATCCACCCGTGACGCGGTAGACAAACGGATCTTTCGAGTTCCAGTCGGTCTTGAACCAGCTGTTGTCAGTCTTGTTCGTCCACTGGATCTCATTGAGTTCATATCCGACCCTCGCCTTGCCGTTGTTTGTCAATTCGACTTCCCTGACAAACCGGCCACCCTCTTCAAAATGGAGCGAGGCAAATTCCGGCATGAAACTCACTTTCGTTGCAAACGCCCATTCGGTGCTGCCGAAAATGCTGTTGATCGACTGCGTCAGGCATTCCATGCGCATCTCGGCGCATCGCAAACCGTCTTCCGTACCGATGCAGAATTCCTTGTCAGGATTTTTGGCCTCTTCATAATAATAGTTGAAGAATTTCAAGTCATCGGTTGCATCCGCCGACACAACCAGATAGGTTCCCTTGAAACGGGCATAGAACCCCTGCTCGGCCAGGATTTCCATCTGCTCGGCCGAGATGTACTGACCACCTCCCGTCACACGACGAGGCGTCCTTTCTGAAACCGGAGGCGGATTGACACGGATGACTGGCGGTTCCGTCACGGGGATTCCCTGTTCCGTCGACGGCTCTCCCTCGAAAGTCTCCGTTTTCGATTCGATGTCGGGTGTTTCCTGAGGATCCCCAGGCGGATCCTCAACCCCGGGGATAAACTTCAGATCCCATTTTCCGGATTCCTCATCGACCCAGAACCAGGTTTGTCGAATGCGGTAATACGTGCCATCCACGGAAACCTCACCCGGATGTGCCGCAAGCCAGCCGTTCGATGCCGTCACCTCGATGGCCTCTTCGTTTGCCAGCGCTCCAAAGGCCAGCATGGCTTCCGATGCTTGCGTGCCATCTCCGGTCGGAGCAGGGTATTCCGCATAAGCCTTGAGCCCTGGATTCAATGATGCCAAGGTCTTGATTTCCGCTTCTCCCGCAGCGCCCGAGGCCTGCAAAGGACCGTCGCCTGCCGTGCTTTTCGCCTGTGAAGCTGCATGCAGATCAAACAGGAAGTTGTCACCGGCTTGTTCACGCCCGATATGCAGTACGGCCGTTCTGTCTTTCCGCACCCATTTTCCGTTTGGAAAGCGTGCGTCATTCGGACCCGCCTGCGTGTTCAGTTTCGATGTGTAGCCTGTCTGATCGACGGGGCCGATGGTCTTCGACATGAGGACCGGGCGGATGACCGGCGTCCAGGTGAGGGCAAGAAAACCTCCTGCCACCGCGATCGTGGCGACCACTTTTGCAATGCCCTTGACCGCCTTGCCCGTCATCACGCGTGCAAATCGGGACGGAGGCCTGTAGGCGGGTTTTGCCGCTTCAATGGCAGGATTTGCCTGTTGCACCGGCTGTGCCGGTTGATTTGTCGGTTCAGGATGTTCAGGCTGCGTCTGCGCCTGTTCCTTCGGCGCTCTGGCGGGCAGTGATTGTCCACAGCCCGCACAGAACCGTGCGACATCCGGCAGTTGTTTTCCACAAAAGGGACAGAACATGCTCATTCCTCCCAGGGCAGTATCGTTTCACTTACTTAAATGGCAACAGCATTCCCTATTTCACAGGTTCAAAGGATACATCGATTTCTTCCGGAACCGGTTCCTCCTTCATGATGCCGAACACATTGCGGACAGCCAGCGTCGCCTTGTCTCCCTCGAAACGGAAAGCCGCCATGAAGGCGCCCTGTTCGATACCGAACGTCCATCCGTCGGCAATGTCAGCGGGCACGTCCGACAAACCCGGTAAAAGGATCCTTTTCTGATCGGTCCCATCCGTCTTCATGCGATAGAGCACGCTTGCATCGCCATCCATCCCATGAAACCAGACGAACCCGTCCGACAGATAGGCCTTGTCAAGCCCCTCAGCAGTCAGGAGCAGTTTTGCTTCCGCTGCGCCATGTGGCAGGAACCAGCCGGTCCCCTTCTGAACAAAGGCGAATCCCTCGTCATTGATGCAGAAGTCATCCACCTTCCCAAACGCTTCCTCGTACGCCAGTTCGCCGGTTTTGAGATCGATGCTGCGAATGCCGTATCTGTGCGGATCTTCATTTTCAAGACGCTCGTCGAAGTTGTGGAAGTACATGCGGTCCCCATACACCAGAAACCCATCCTTATAATCGCGGTCCCAGTCTTCAGGAAGAGCTGTTTTCCCTGATTTGAGCGATTTCCCATCAATTCTGACCACATGCCAGCCTTGATCCTTGACATGCGCCAGGCCATAGACATCCTTGCCGTCCGAGGACAAGCTGTTGAAGGACAAATCCAGTCCATCGACCGGTGTGACGGTTTCCTTGTCCATGTCGAACCGGTACACGTTGGTCGATGCGCCGTCCGCCTTCACGACTGCGTCGTCCGCCAGATAGAAGATGGCGTTGCCTGCCTGCGAAGGATTCCCAAAGGGTCCCGTCGTGTTGTCAAGCTTCTGCGGCACACCGGTTTTCCCTTCGATACGATGGATGAAAGCGCCGTTGGGTTGGATGCAATACAGGCTTTCCCCATTTGAGAAGATCCGGGCATCGCTCTTGTTGCCGTCGCCGCTCATCACCCCTTCATAGGCGGTTTTACCGGATGAAGCGGCTTTCTTTTCAAACAGACCGCCGCTCTTCTTCGCGGAATCCGTCTGTGTCGTGGCGGGTGTGCTCCCGGATTTCCCGGTCTCCTTGCCGCCAAGCCTTGTGACAACCAGAACCCCCACTGTTACGACGGCGATGATGCCGATGGCCGTTACCGCAACCCTGAAGGAAGGAAGGTGTTTGGGGAGACTGCTTGCACCTTGCGCATTCGCCTTGACGCTTGCAGCTTGCGAGACCGGTTTGCCGCTTGTTTGTGAAGGGAAACCCGATCCAGCATTCATGCCCATGTTCTGATTTGACGGCGCTCCTGCGGCTGCACCCGTGAGTGTTCCTGTGGCCGCGGCATCAGCGGTTGGCTGGACAGGAGACTGCTTCGGGACGCGGGACAGAAACTCGGGTGATCCGGCATATATCCGCATTTCAGGCTGGGGATCCGGGTCCATCCGTTTTCCCGACTGGGCTTCCCGAAACAGCTCGTTTCCGCATTTGCTGCAGAACCGCTTGCTTTCGTCTTTCGTTTCATGTCCACAAATGATGCAAAACATCCAATCACTCCATTCCAACAGCCGGAGGAAGCATTCTCCCATCACAGCCGCCATGTCCACGCGTTTCTGCTGTTCGTCAGACCGACGTCCGCTTCTCTCACATGCGGTTCAGCTTCCAGCCTTCCGACATCCATGCCAATTTCAATGATTCGGTTTCAGTACCCAGTCGGCCGTCATATCCTTGACCATGGACAGATCCCGGTGTTCCGAGACCCGCCCGTTTTCGAAGCGCAACCCTTCGTTGTAGAGCAAAACCCAGCTTCCAACCGCACCATAGGCATTGGCATCCCCTTCCACCAATCGCTCGTCAAGTCGAACGAAACGCTTGTTTTCGGCTGCAGAGGGGTCCAAACGGTAAGCCCGCCAGTTCCCATCATTCGGATAGGACACGAGCAAATCCTTTGAAACAGCAGAGATGAACCCGTTGCTGTTCTCATTGGCAATGACAAGCTGATTCAGAAAAACCGGGTTTGCACCATAGATTGACACCGCGCCTTCATCGTTTTCCGAGATATCCAGCGCCAGTGTCTGCAACGGCACAACCTCGCCTGTTTTCAAGTCGCATCTGCCGTAATGGCCCATCCCGTCGAAGAGGCCTCCGAGATAGATTGCACCATCTCGGACTGCGAACGGGGTGAACAGGGTGAATTGCGACCGGGCGCCACCGGAGGATACATCGTACAATTGTGTCGTATCGATTTTTGTTGTCTCCAGCTTTCTCGGATCATTCGGCAGAAAAGAAGCATACGCCATGGATTCGCGGAACAGCAGATAGATTCTGCCCTCATAGGCCTGAAGGAAGGAAGGCTCCTGCGAGAAGAGGTATTCGGCTGTTCCGCCTGCTTTGGGAATGCGGAAGTAGGCACTGGTGTCATTCAGATCATCGACACCGAAGTACAGATAGTCTCCCAGAAGCGCAATCGACGTAATGGCATCCTCGTTTCCCTGCGGGGAGATGATTTTCTCAAGGGGCCGGCCGATGTCCTTTTTACTGAACCGGTAAATGGATCCTCGAACGGTTTGTTCGGAGAACTTCCATTGTGCGTCGCGCTGATGGATTGTATACACATACTCGTCATCCTCGACCGCCAGCATGCGATACAGACTGACTTCCGGATACGCGGTTCTGTTCCCCTCCTGTACACCGTCCTCGGCCTGTGCCATCCGGGAAGGTTCTGTAGCGGATCCGGCATCTCCGCCTGCAAGAGGCTCCTGTGTGAGAACATCCTCACGTTTGAAAGCAACTGACAGATCGGTTTCACCCGATATTCCTTGTACAGCCAAGGTATATGTATCCACATTCTCCAGATCAAGCGTCTCGCTTTCCGGCAGGGCGAACTTCCACGTCAGGATATTGCCGTTGACCTCACACTGGAGTTCCGCGCCAGCAACCACCTGTGCACTGTCTCCATCATGCTTCCAGACATCCTTGGCCATTTCCTCAAGGGTGCGCATTTTCCCGTCGAAGTCAGGTTCGTTCCAATTGCTTACGGCAACCGAATATGAACTGAAGCGTACTTCCCAGCAATTCAGCCTCTTTCCGTCTTCGATCCCGTTGATGTAGCCCGGGTAGGATTCGTCGACCGGAGGAAGCGTCACACGGAGCTCCGCAGCGCGGGTTCCAAGGAGATGAACCGAAAGGCTGCAGTCAGAAGCCAAAGGATTCGAGGATGCAGCAGATGTTTCGGGGGCAGTCTGTGCGGCTGTTCCATTTGTCCCGGTTCCGCTGTCCGGACCCGCAGCATCGCTTTCCTTCCCGGCATCACCGGATGCATCTGCGTTGTCCGAAGGCTTTTCACCTGCACTGACACGACCTGCCCGTGCGGCATCACCGAATGCAGGCAGCCGTTCATACAACTTCAAAGGCCAAATGGAGAGACCGATCGCAGCAACCAGGAGCAGCGCCAGCGCAATGACAAGATTCCGACGGGATAGCGGCTTTCCAGTAGCTGAAGCCCCTGCTGGTTCAGTTTTGTTCCACATCTCCGGATTCTCTTTGGTGGATCTCTCCCTGTGCCCCCCAGGCATCATCCCGAGCGCCTGCGCATCTGCCACATGCGGATCGGCAGAATGGATTGTATTGAAAAGGTTGTCTGACATGATTTGTTCCGAACGCGAGGGGGAAACGACCGTATTCTGATAGAGGTAACCGACTTGCGCATATTCACCGGAAACCGGGTCGAACCAGGTCACCTGGTCGAGTGGTTTTCCTTGCTCATCTGTTCCTGAACTTGCCGAGAAGAACAGGCCGCTCTCCGGATGAAGGATAAATCCGTCCGGCGGAAGATATCCGCCACCGAAGCCGGATATGACTTCATCAGGGGGTTCATCGGCAGATGCATGCCAGTGTTCCGTATTGGATGCAGAAACATGTTGTAGCTCCGGTTCGACTGCCGGTTCGGCAACTGGTTCGACTGCCGGTTCTGCTTCCGGAACGGCCGCTGGCACTGCAACCGGCTCGGCTGCCGGCTCATCCGGCATGCGTGACTGTGTATATTCGCCACTGTCGGCATCGAACCAGGTGATCCAGCGGACAACGGCCCCCTGCTCATCAGTTGTATCAGCAATCCGGTAAAACAGACCCGAATGGGTATCCAGATCGAACCCTTCCGGTGATAGATACTTATGCATGTAAAGTTCCCCCAACTCAAAAATTAGGCGGGCAAATCATCATGAAGTCCTTGCAGGTCAGGGTTTCCGTCGAACCATCCTGATGAAAACGCACAGCCGCTTTTCCGTCAGGCAGGTTGCGTTCGATCGTGCAGGCATGGTATTGTCCACTCTTCCGACGGTTTCCGAGCATTTTCAATTGGCTCCATGCATCACGGATTGAAATCAGGCAGTGCTCCGGCACCCATTCCCGCACGCCGTCGAAAAAAAGAAAATCGGCATAACCCTCTTCAATGGCGAGGACTTGCCCGTAATACATCCGACCATCCTCTGAAAAACGACCGTAACACCCATCCGCGATGGCGGGACTCTCGGTTCGACGGAAAGGGATCGGTTTGACCACATTCAGGGAAGAAGTCTGAGGAAGCGGTGCCGGATCTGTCGTCCGGCTGCTTGAAGTAGCGGGTGGCGTCGAGGCAGGAGTCTGTACGACGAATGAAGCGGGTAGCGTCGGGGCAGAAGTCTGTACGACGAATGAAGCGGGTGGTGTCGGGACAGCCGCCCGCTTCATTGAAGAAACAGGTTCCGGTGTGAGTGAAGCCGGTTTCGGCATGGAGGTTCCAGTGATTGAAGCCATAACGACAGCGCCAGGAGTTTCCGAAGAACCCGTGTCCAGCCATTGGTGAAGGCGTTCCATACGCAATACCGTATCTGGGTGGGAACAACGAAGATTCGCCCAGAATCCTTTCCGTCCACCCTCCCCGTCGAGGATTTCAAGTGCCACGACAAGGGCTGATCCATACCCGAGCCGACAGGCGTACTGATCGGCTTCATATTCGTTCTGCCTGCTGGCATGCATCACGAGGAGCACACCCAGCTTCGTCCATAGGCGCATCAGTGTCACAAGGATCATGTCCACCAGAATGCGGACGATGAGATTGCCCAACCCGGCCAGACTCCGTTCGCCCTCACCGATCATCCAGATGATGATGCTTGCAAGCATGCGTATGACAAGGAAAAGTCCGCCGAGGAGCAGATTCGAAACCAAAATCACCAATAAAAGATCAGTATCCTTGTGTGAGATGTGACCGAATTCATGTGCCAGTACACCCCGAATTTCATCATCATCCAGCTCGAGCAATCCCTGAGTCACGCAGATCGACCGGCGCCCTGTAGCAAAAGCGTTCGCATCCTCATCCCGTGACAGAAAAGGCTTGATCTTGTTTGAAAGAAGCGGGTCCGTCCGACTGGCGTTCCCATATATTTCATCAAACAACCGCTGAATGCGTTCGGCTTGCGCCTTGTCTTTCCAGCGGGTCAACGGCTTGCAGCCACTCTGGATCCGGACGATGAATTCACCAATCGGTGAAAGTGCGATGGTAAGGCTGATCAAGTACAGGGCAATCGCAGTTGGGATCATCTCCGGCATGGTGAATCCGCCAAAAATGGCGATGTACAGCCCGATATTCAAAACAAGAAAGGCGATTGTGCCTGTATTGCTTTTCCGGAAGAGTCGGAACAGGAAGTCAATCACATAGATTTTTCTGGCGTACAGAGAAAAGGTCGCCCACGCGCCTTTCGCAGTCGCGAGCGCCTTCTCGCGGTCGACATTCTCCCATGTGCTTCTGGCTTTCATGACAGCAGCTTTTGCACCTTCGCCGACCCGTTCGGTAAAACGGTTTTCATCAATGGACGCGTTTTGGGGAGAGGTGTCAGGCGTATTGGCCTGCACAGAAGCATCAGACGAATTCTCTGTGGTACTATTTGCAGAACCAGAGGTCCCGGGAATCGGAGGCGGTGGCGGCGGAGCTTGCCTTGATGCGTTCACAGCTCCGGGAATCGGAGGAGGCGGTGGCGGAGCTTGCCTTGATGCGTTCACAGCTCCGGGAATCGGAGGCGGTGGCGGCGGAGCTTGCCTTGATGCGTTCACAGCTCCGGGAATCGGAGGAGGCGGCGGTGGCGGAGCTTGCCTTGATGCGTTCACAGCTCCGGGAATCGGAGGCGGCGGCGGTGGCGGAGCTTGCCTTGATGTGTTCACAGCTCCGTGAATCGGAGGAGGCGGTGGCTGTATGGTACCTTGCGACAATTCGTTTGATGGGATTGCTTCACTTGTAATCGTATCCTCTCTGGAAAATATAGCTTCCCCAGATTCGATGTCTTCTCCCGTAATCCGCATTGGTGGCTTCTCTCCCGTCTCCGTAACGCATATGGTCATCCAATTGACCAGAAGGCACGGTAAAAAGAAGTTTATCCCACACACCACGATTTGTCAAAAATAACACCTTTCTTCCTCCCAACAATTTTCCACATGGGTGTGCATCCTGGTTTGCCGTATCAGAAACCGGAACGTCGCCAATCGAACAGCATCGCTGCCGGAGACATGCGATGGGATGCGATTTCCTCATAGACCCGCCCGCAATCGGCGGGATCACGCAATTCATACATCCCCGGAACGACCTGCATCCGACCTGTTGCAATCATGCGCATCGCCGCTTCGATATGATACTGGGAGCTATGGATTTCAAAGGTCGTGGACTGTTTCGGCAGAAACCATTCCCAGCCTCCATGCAGGCTGACATAGGCGTAGAACAGCTCGTGCAGCAGACTGTGCGCGTCCCAGTCCCCATTCTTCTTCCATGGGACGCCGACCTGGAACGCATCGCTGCCCGGCCGCAGATAGGGAATCGCCGCTCGCAAGGCATTTTCATTGCCGCTGCACTCCATGAGCGCACCGCAACCTTTGGCAAGCTCCGGCCATGCACCCGGTTCATCCGCAACATGGATGAGACCCGCTTCGAGCGCAATGGACCGCCGATCTGCAGAGGGATCCACCGCATAGGCTTCAAATCCGAGACAACCGAGAACCTGTGCGCACATCAACCCGACAAGTCCGAGGCCTGTCACCAGCACACGATCCGGTGCCTTGGCACCCATCCGATGGATGGAGGTCATCGACACGGCCGCATATCGCCCGAACAGTGCCTTTTCCGGCTCCAGACCGAGTGGAACCGGCACGGTCTCCAACGCCGGCACTCTCACATACCGCGCATGATGCTTCCCATGAAAGAAAAGATCACCTTCTTGAAGCCCTGTCACACCCTCGCCCACGCGAATCACCCGTGCGACGGACGAAGAGCCGGTCTGCATGGGATATTGATCCGGACGGAACCGCTGGGTGAATCCGCCACGTTCACTGCCAGTCGAAATCATGGCAACAAGATTTTGACCGGTCACCTCGCCCGCAGCCGGTCTTTCATCGAATATCGCCTCAACCAGATCGGCTTTTCCGGGTTCTGTGAACACCACCCGGTAATCCTTTCCCTCAATCATTTCGCACATCCTTTCGAAGCCCGCATCGCAGGGGTTCTGCCGTGTTCGTGAAGCAATCCTGAAACCATTCACACATCATGAAGTGACACATTCCCCCGGAAATTCCTTGTCGTTTCCACCTTCCCGGTAGCGATCCATTCGCAGGCCCGCACGAACATGATCCGGAACGGGAGCGGCGCCCACGAGGCCATTGTATCCTCCCCCAGCCCATGCCCGGTATAAAAGGGCCAGACATGCCCGAGTCCCTGATTGTAGGTTCTCCCCCGTCCGTATTGTCCGATGATCGCGATCGGCTCATCCATCCCGGTACCGGGTTGTCCATGGCGGGAAACGACACCCGGATCGGACCAGGCCGTAGCCAGGGTCTGAGCTGGCACCCCATGGGGATTCTCCATCGTACAGAACACTTCATCGCGCGTATCGAAATCCGGCAGTCCCAACATGATGGGGTGTTCCTTTTCACGAATCTCAATGTGGTGGTTTCCATAGTCGCCGTGTGTCGTTTTCTCACGCCACAGATGCCCGGACATTCGCTCGAAACCCTCCCACGAGGCCATTCCGGCCGCCGGCCAGTAACACGGGTGGTCCCCGTGCATCAGCAGAAAGCCCGCTCCTTCCGCTACGGCGGTTTCCAACTTCTCCTGTTCCCATCGCACGTTGAAGCGCCAGTTTCCGCAGTTGAAAACAAAAGCCTCAGCTTCCCGGATCCTGTCTCCCGCAAGGTATTCGTCGAATCCGACTTGACCCAGCCGCGGATCGTCGCAGACCCTCAACACGTCAAATGCGCACGAATGATCCAGCAGGCGCAGCGCAGCCCGCGCGACACGGTGCACGTCGTGGCCTCCCTCATGGACATCGCCCAGCAGATAATGCAGTTTGATGCGGTTCATCCTATTCCTGTCCTTTCTTCGTCACAAGCGGCAGGTATCGGTTACTTTCCGATCAGCAGCCAAATTCTGCTTCCAGCCATTCAATATCCAAGGCTCTTCCTGCCAGTCAGCGTGGCAGAGATTTGTTCGACTCAGACGGCAGGTGTTCGTCCGCCTCACGCAGCAGAAAATCCCGCTTCGAGGCACGTGAGACAAAGCGGTCGACGGCAATCAGCGCAACAGCCGCAATGAGTTCGGCCTGACGAAGCATCGCCTCATCCTTCCCGAAGCAAGCCTCGAAATTCCCGCCGGGCATGGTCAGTTCACGCTTCACTTCCTGCATCAGTTCCTGATAATCCAGACGATTCATGCGTTTTTTCCTCCTCTGTTGCGAATAGGTCCACCAAAGAAACCATCAACATTTCGGATGCTCCAGCGCTCGTTCTCCTCGCCGGAAGGAGCCCGAGTGAAGCCCATGCAAAGGTTTTCGTGCGTGCTGGGCTCAGGATCGTCCTTCAGGGAGCGCACTGCGTCTAAAGAAAGCACCCTGGCGAATTTTTTGTTCCTGAAACGATTTTTGTAAGCGCTTTCACTCATGAAGTCTATTCAGAAGATCAAGAATTGTCAACATCGAAATATGCATTACGATGTTCATTCCGTCATGACGTTGATTTTGTACATCCTACACAAGATATTCCATCATTCTTGCAAATCGGATTTTCAGCGAATCATTGAAACCGTTTTCATTATCTGAGATACTGATGACATTTCATACTGTTTCTGCTAAAAGGCTACTTTCTGGCAAAATGACTCGAAGGGAGAACCACCATGAACCACAAACCACTCAGCCTCGGCCTGCACCACATCGGCATGCGGTCGGAGAATCTTGATAAAAGTCTTTCATTCTACGTCGACGGACTCGGAATGTCCATTGCGCTGGAATTCGACTGGGAGAACGGTGGCCGCGCCGTTTTGCTCGACATGGGCAACAATGGCTATCTGGAGATCAGCAACGATGGCGGTCCTGAACCCCTCGGCCGTCTGACCCATCTCGCGCTTGAGGTGGAGGACTGCGAGGAAGCATTCCGCCGTGCAGTCGCATCTGGTGGCATCCCAAAGGGAATGCCGCATCGTTCTCTGGTGATTCAGGCGAAGCCTGCTCCCTGGGAGCTGATTTCGGTGTATGTGATCGGGCCTGATGGCGAGGAGATTGAGTTTGTACAGACGGTGTCGGGGCCGTTTGCCGTACCGAAATAGAGATGCGGTTGGGGCGAATTCTGCTCTTGTGCAAGCGTGGGACAGAACGCAGCATCCAACTCATCGCCGTCCTCAAAACGGCGACAGATGCCAATCGATTCGGGGATGGAAAAACATGCCGGACGCCGCTATTCGCCATCTCGAGCGGTTCCGCAGGAAACGCGGGACTTCAGCATGGCTCAGAGCGGCTCAATTCCCCGTCCAGGGGAATTGCCGGCGTTTATCCATCCCCGAATCCGCATCTGTCTGTTTTTGCGGAGTGCTCCTCCTCGGATGCTACGTTCTGTCCAGGAACGTGCAACGTAAAAAGAACGTATCAAGAAGTACGAGGACGTGAACAAATAGAACAAAAAAGCGGCCTATCGGATCTTTCTTCCGGTAGGCCGCACTAATATGTTGAGATTTTATGTGGCAGGGAAACTATCACATTCTGGAATTATAACTTTGCCACCGACTTTCAGGTACGATCGAGAGATCGCTGCCATCCATTGTTCAGAGAATCCTGGCAAGCAATTCGTTGCTCCGTTCGAGGAACTCCGTCATGGCCTGGCCATCCAGCGGTTTGTGGCCGAGCATGGCCAGATCGTGAATGTGACGGGCTGCGAAGGACACATCCGCTTCGCGGGAGGAATCCGCATCCAGTTCCATCAGGCGCTTGATCAGCGGGTTGCGCAAATTCAACACAAGGGTTTCCTCATTCGGGAACATGGACGACATGTCCATACCGCCGCCAAAGGAACGGCTCATCTCGCGGAAACGGCGGGACTGCTCGGAAAGCAGGATGACAGCCGGGGTTCCATCGCTTTTCAGCGACTCTACGGAGACCTTCAGGGCATCATTCCCCAGTGCGGTCCGGAATATCTTTTCCAGTTTCTCGGTGTGAAGCTTCTTGGTCTCTTCGCCAGGTCCGTCTTCGGACTTGAGGGTGTCCGTCAGGTCCGAGTCGATACGGGCGAATTTCACGTCGTGATTCTTTTCCTCGAGGAAGCTGATGAAATGGTTGTCGATCATCGTGTCCAACACCACGGCTTCCATTCCGTGCTCCTTGAACATGCGGACATACTGTGCCTGCTGCTTCTCGTCATTCACATAATAGACGACGTTCTTGTGCTTGCCTTCCACGCTTTCCAGGTATTCGGGCAAGGTGATATGACGGCCATCCGTGGTCTTGTAGATCACGATGTCCTTTACTTTCTCGTAGAACTTGTCCTCGCGCATGCAGCCATACTTGACGAACGGGTGGATGTCAGACCAATAGCGGACGTAATCCTCGTTCTCCTTCTTGTGCAGCAACTGCAGCTTGTCCGCCACCTTCTTGGTGATGTGGCCGGAAATCTTGTGCACATACCCTTCGTTCTGCAGGAAGCTGCGGGACACGTTCAACGGGAGATCCGGGCAGTCCAGCACGCCCTTGAGCAGCATGAGGAATTCCGGGATGACTTCCTTGATGTTGTCCGCCACGTAGACCTGATTGTAAAAGAGCTTGATCTTTCCTTCGCTGGTCTCGAATTCGTGCTTCAGCTTCGGGAAATAGATGATGCCCTTCATGTTGAACGGATAGTCCATATTCACGTGGATCCAGAAAAGCGGATCGTTGAAGTCCATGAACACTTCCTTGTAGAAGGCCTTGTATTCCTCGTCCGTGCAGTCGCGCGGGTTCTTGAGCCATAGGGGGTTCGGGTTGTTCACCGGCTTGGCGGCGGCTTCCTCGAGAACCTCCTCATCTCCTTCCTTTTCCGCTTTCTTGAGTTCCTTCTTGGAAAGCGGTTCTTCATCCGCATCCGTGAAGAAGATCTCATATTGCAGGAAAGAGAAGTATTTTTTCAGCACTTCGCGCGTGGTGAAGGATTCCAGATACTCCTTGGAATCCTCGTTCAGGAACAGCGTGATGGACGTACCGACTTCCTTGCGCTCCGACGCACCCATCTCATACTCGGTGTCGCCGGTGCTCTCCCAGCTTACCGCCTCGGCGCCGGGATTGAACGACAGGGTGTCGATCCGGACACGTGTGGATACCATGAAGGAGGAGTAGAACCCAAGACCGAAATGGCCGATGATCTGCTGATCGTCAGTCTTGTCCTTGTATTTTTCCAAAAAGTCCTGGGCGCCGGAAAAGGCGACCTGGTTGATGTAAGTGCGGACCTCCTCCGCAGTCATGCCGAGTCCATTATCGGAAATGACAAGGGTGCCATCCTTTTTGCTTACGGTCACATCGATACGACCGGCAAAGGATTCGGGAAGCACTTCCTCCCCCATGGCGCCCAATTTGCGGCGTTTGGAGATCGCGTCGGATGCATTTGATACGATTTCACGGATGAAGATGTCCTTCTCGGAATACAGCCATTTCTTGATGATGGGGAGAAGATTCTCCGTATGGATGGATATGCTGCCTTTTTCGATTGCCATTGATGTTCCTCCCAAGAAAAAACTTCAAATTGTTGGAACGGCAGGATTTGTGCAGGATGGTCATGGACGCTTTCGGAAAGTCCGACAAACTTCCGTACATCACAGAAGACACAATCGTTGCCGGTCATATAGATTGATCTTAATCAGTAGGTCAGAGAATGTCAATATGAAAATTGGCACTCTCGTCTCGAGAGTGCCAATCAGATGTTCGAAATGATCCTTGTTTTCCTTGTCTTGACGCTTACTTTCCTACAACCGTCAAGTTCTCCCGTGCAGATTTCCGGACCGGTTCAAATTCCGGCTCATCCTCCGTCAATCCCTGAACCAGCCGGATCTGCGCTTGAAGAAGACTTTCCGCACGCATGCGGTATGCCATGAGCTCATGCTGGAGGCGTTCCTTCTCGAACAAGGTGCCCGATACCTGGCGGTTGGCCTGGTCCACAATCTCAAGCGCACGAATATTGGCCTCGGCAAGAATGTTCTCGGCCTGCTTCTTAGCGTTTGCCACAACCTCTTCGCTGCTTTGCTGGGCGACGATCAGGCTGCTTTGCAGCGCTGACTCGATTCCCTTGAAATACTGCAGCTTCTCAAGCAAATCCTCGTTTCGTTCCTTCAGTTTGGTATTTTCGCGGATATAGGCGCTGTAGTCCTCCACGACCCGCTGTACGACCTCATACACCTGGTTCTGGTGAAATCCGAGCGGTGTTTTCCGGAAGACGATGTTTTGGAGTTCATTCGCCGTAAAATTCATGATGATCCCCTCCGCGCCGATCGGATGCATGAAAGCGTGGCATCCGACGACTTCCATCCAGTGGAAAAACCCAATATCCCCTTCTTTTGCCTGTATGCAAGGAGAGCCCTGCCATGCGGCAGGGCAAATCCAAATAGGACAACAGACCCGGTCCCCGTATACACGAAAAACCGGAAGGTTGTCGTTAAGCCTATTCCATTACTTGACCCAGGAGAAGGTTCCCTTGTTGCGAACATCATCGCGAAGGTCGGCTGTGATGTCAACACCGTTCGGCACGGCAATGATCACACCCGAGGACAACTTTTCCATATCGCCGTCGATGCAATAGACAGCGCCGGAAAGAAAGTCCACCATGCGTTGCGCAAGCTGCGGCTCCGTCTTTTCGACGTTCATGATGACGGTGCTGCGCGCACGCAGATGGTCAACCAGTTCCTTCATTTCGAGGATGTTCTGGGGGGAACGGATAATCACTTTTCGATCTGTCGGAGCGCCAAGCGGCACCACTTTTCCCTGCGGGCGTCCTTTGGGCATGCTGCGGGCCGTTTCGGAAACGGATGCGGTTTCTTCCGGCATCGTGTCGTCGTACAGGTCCTCTTCATTTTCCTGGGATTCCCAACCAAAAAAATCGAGCAGTTTGTTGATAGCTCCAGCCATGATGGATTCCTCCGCTTTTCCTTCGTAACTTTATGTCATGACCAAAGGTCCGACATTCTTTCGTAGGCCCTTTCGGGCAATCAGCCGGGTCGGGAACCAAAAATGGCCGTCCCGATCCGTACCAGAGTGGCACCTTCTTCCACGGCAACACAAAAATCATTGCTCATTCCCATGGACAGGTGCTCGATAGAAACATTATCCAACTTCATGGAACGCATGTCAACAGCCAAATCCCGGAGTCCGCGGAAAAAGGGACGTGCGCGTTCCGGATCCTCCGCGTATGGCGCCACGGTCATCAACCCGCGCACGAGAATGCACCCGGTGGCGGATGCGGCCCGCAGCAATTCCACCACCCGCTCCGGGGGGACCCCGGCTTTCGAGGATTCCCCGGAGACATTCACCTCCACCAGTGCTTCCCACCGGCAACCGTCCCGTGCGGAAATTCGTGCCATTTCCTCGATCAATTCCATCCGGTCCAGCGAATGCAGGAGGAGTTTGCGACCTGCCAGCTGGCGAACCTTGTTGGTCTGAAGGCGACCGATGAAGTGCCATTCCGCAGAATCCGGAAATGCGGCTGATTTGCGGAGGAATTCCTGGACCCTGTTCTCTCCGAAGCGGGTTGCGCCTTGCCGGAAGGCGGCTTCCATCAAAGGGATATCCACAGTCTTGCTTACTGCGATGAGCTTGACCTCTTCCGGATCTCTCCCACATCGAACAGCCGCATCAACCAAATCTCTTCGGATGACGTCAAGACGACCCGACAAGATCACGTCATAATCCAATTCATTCATCTCCGCATCCCCTGTTGTCCACTTTCGCCTGTTCATGCATCAGGCCTGCACTCACGGCCGCATCCCCTGATCCATGCGTCAGGTCTGCACTCACTTCTGCATCACCTGTCCATCGAGAACACCGTCCGGGTTCTGAAGGTACAGGTCGTATACGCTGATTCCTTCTCCTGATTTCGGATGATCCAGGTTCTCTATGATCGCCCAGGAATCCTGGATGCCAAGAACATGGACACGACGCAACGCGGCCCTGTTCATACGCAGAAGCATGAGATCCGCGGTCCCATCCACACTGTTGCGGTTGAACAGCGCTTTCTGCGGCACCTTCATTCCCTCCAGGCTTTGAAGGATCAAATCACCGGACACCTTGCGAAGTTCCATCGTCTGTTCAACATAACGCGTCATGCGGCCAATGATGAGCGCATTGCCCTTGTTTTCCGCATCCGACCGCACCGCCTCCAGAATCAACGGAATCCGCGTCGATACGTTCTTGATTTCCACCATCACGACGGCCTGTGTTTTCTGAAGCTTCGCCGCTTCGAGCCGATTGGCAAGGGTCTTGGCCGTTTTCGCATCCGCCTGGAATGCAAACCAGCATACATCGTTATAGACAAGTTTTCCGTAGGGTTCATCCTTTTTGACCTGCATGTCCTCCGGGGTCACCCAAGCATGGGAATCCACCCCGTCTGCTGGCTGCAGGGCGA
The DNA here is from genome assembly GCA_942493335.1 of uncultured Clostridia bacterium. GTDB lineage: Bacteria > Bacillota > Clostridia > DSM-8532 > DSM-8532 > JAEWSN01. Next base: position 618,565 of record OW818693.1, read on the forward strand.
TGGCTCCCACTGTGAGGGTTTCGAGGCGGGCCGGGGTCCATTCGCTCTCAAACCCGTCGAAACTGTAGCAGACGATCCCGGGCTGGGATGCGGCTTGCGGCAGCATGGTCTTCATCATGCGGTTTTCAAGCTTCTGCATTTCCATCTTTTCATCATTCAGGTAACTGCCCTTGGTTTCCTTGGAGATCAGGCTTCTCGCCTTTTCATCCAGAACCCGGTTGATACTGTCCCGAATGGAAGCGATTTGACGGATATCACCCTGATTGGCGGCAAGCGACAGGCTGGCCGCCTCCCGTTCCACGGTTGCGCCAATGGCCGCGACTTCCGAATCACCTTCGGCCTTGGCCGCCTCGAAGGCACGTTTCAGCACTTCGCCTTCCGCGCTGTCGTACTGACTCACCATGTCCTTCGCGTCATTGTCGACGAACGAAGCGATGACACCTCCGGCCGGAACCTTTTCGCCATACCGGGCCTTCGGTTTGATGATGCCGGTTTCCGGCGAACGGAGAACCAGTTCGTTTCGGATGAACACGCCGCTGACCGGGACCTTCATCTCCAGTTTATCCTCCTGGATGATTCCGCTCTCCACACCAGGCGTAAAGAACCACTTCCACATGGCCGGCACGTAAAGGACCATCACAAAAAGCAGCAACAATCCTGCCAGACCGCCTCGTCTGCCCTTTTTGCGTCTCCTGACCACTTTGTTGGCCATCCCGTTCCTCCGACCGACACCGGTTGGTGTCCCTTTGTCATTCGCGTCATGCCTGTCACACGCGGTCCCGTTCATCCGGCAGTACCCGTGGCTCCCGCTTGTTCAGATCCCGAAACCAACGCCCTTCAGCGCTCCGCCCCCAGGATTCCCTTGCGCCGCAGTTCCTCACAGGCGCGCAGGACGCCGAGCTTCGCGTGTTCGTACACAAGGCCGCCCTGCATGTAGGCCGTGTAAGGCGCCCGGATCGGCGCATCCGCGCTCAATTCGATGGAAGACCCCTGCACAAAGGCGCCAGCCGCCATGATGACCGGACTGTCATACCCCGGCATGTCCCACGGTTCCGGATTCACGAAGGCGTCAACGGCAGAAGCCTTCTGGATTCCTTGGCAAAATGCGATCACGGATTCCGCCTTTTCAAGGTGGAACGCCTGCGCAAGGTCGCCGCGAGGTTCGAACGGTCCGGGCCAGGCCTCATATCCATAGGATTCCATCAGGGCCGAAGCAAAAACAGCCCCTTTCAGACTCTCCATCACGACATGCGGTGCCAGGAAAAACCCCTGGAACATCAGTCGGTTCTGGCCAAGGGTCGCACCGACCTCGCGTCCGATGCCGGGCAGGGTCATGCGGCCGGCAACCAGCTCGACGAGTTCCCGTCTTCCCACGACATATCCGCCGGAATGGGCAAGCCCGCCACCAGGATTCTTGATGAGCGAACCGGCCATGATGTCTGCGCCCACCTCCGTGGGTTCCCGAGTTTCGGTGAATTCACCGTAACAATTGTCCACCATGATCCATACATCCGGCTTCACTTCCCGAATGGCCCGGACTGCCCGATCGATATCCTCGATCAGCAAGGGTTTGCGTTTGGCGTAACCACGGGAACGCTGCAGGAAAACAAGCTTCGTCTTTTCAGACAGTGCGTCGCGGATGGCTTCCATTGCCAGGTTGCCTGCTCCGTCCAAATCAACCTGCCGGTATGTGATCCCGTATTCAGCCAGTGATCCCGCTCCGGGCGCACCCCGGAGACCGATGACCTCGTCGAGCGTATCATAAGGTTTTCCGGTGACCGAAAGCAATTCGTCGCCCGGCCGCAGCAGACCGTACAGGCATAAAGCCAGGGCATGGGAACCGCAGGTGATCTGATGGCGGACGAGTGCGTCCTCTGCCCCGAACGTGGTGGCGTAGACCTCTTCCAGCACCTCGCGGCCTCTGTCGTTGTAACCATACCCCGTACTTCCGGCAAAGTGCGTATCGCTGACCCGGTGTTTCTGCATGGCTGCGATGACTTTCAGCTGGTTCGCCTCGCGGATGCGGTGCAACCGCGCAAATTCAACGGATACGCGTTCCTCGGCCTGCGCCGCGCGCTCCACCAGTTCCGGGGCGATGCCGAACCGCCCGTATGCGGCGTCCAAATCATGATCCCTGACCATCAATCTGCAGCTCCGTCCTTTTCGGTCGTAACCCCTGGTATTTCCGGGGTGATGCCCAATTTTTCCTCCAGCGCACGGAGATTCTCTTCGACTTCCTCCCGCGTAATCGTACTGGTGTACCAGAATTTCTTGGTATCGGCCTCCTGATACATCCGCAGGGCTTCCTGATCCTGATCCGTCGCCTCAAGAAGACGCCCGTAGTTGTACCAGGCCTCCGGAAATTTGGGATTCAGCTTGATCAGTTCCTCATAGATCTTGAGCGCTTCGGCGTGTTCGCCGGCCATCAGAAGGGCACTGCCGTAATTGTCCAGGATGACCGGATTCTTGTCATTGTACTCATAGGCTTCCCGATTGAAGGATAGCGCCTGTTCCACATTTCCACGTTCAATCTGGTAGAAACCCATGGTGGAATACGTCGACGATGTCTTGTAGTTTTCCATGACAGTGGAAAGCAAGGTGATGGCTTCCTCGAGTTGCCCCTTTTTCCAGAGCAGCAGGGACATCATGGCTTGCGCACTGTATTTTTCCTCCGGCGTTTTGGCGGCGGTAACGGCTCTGGTCAGCAGGCGCTCCGCTTCTACCGGATTTCCCATTTTCAGAAGCATGAACCCACAGGAAGAAAGAATGATGGAATTCTGGGGTTCAGCCTGCACCGACTTCCGGAGCTGATTCTTGGCCCCCTCCATGTCACCTTCCTCGAAACACTTGCGTGCATTGCGATAAAACATGCTGGCGCGCCGGCGGTAGAACATCCAGCCGACCAATGCGGCCAGGACAAGAAGCCCGCCAAGAGGGCCGAGAAAGTTGAAACCGATCAGCAGGGAACAGAGTGCAATGACGATGAACATCAGATTGGAATTGGCTTTCTTTCCAAGCATGCTTGTATCCTCCGGAGCTTAAGGCATCGGCAACAAATATGGAGCATGGGGAGGGAATTTGGCAATTGATACAATCACCATTCGAAAGACAAAACGATACCAATCAATTGCCGAGTCTATAAATGCCCTCTCTGGTGCACAGGACATGCCCGCAGGTGTTTCTGCGGGGTGTAACCATATTACCATAGGGTGGCGGAGGATGTCCAAGGAAGGATGACTGGACTCCCACTGCAGGGAGGAACAGAGAATGGAGAATGTGCAAGGAGATGGTGTAAGATGGAATGGAACTGGAGGTGTCATCATGAACCATCCCAATTCCATGCATTTCTCCGCCATCATGCTTTCCCTCATGTTCCTGGTTTCAGGCTGTTCCTCCATCGCGTCACCGGAAAAGTCGCCGTCTGTAACGGCTCCCCCCCCTGGTTCACAAGCCGTGGAGACGGTCTCTCCAACAAGGACTGCGCCGGCATCCAACGAATTTCCGGTTCTCTCGCCGGAAACCATCGCAGTCCCCACTCCCATAACGGAGAACTGGCCATCGGAAATGCCGTCCATTCCGCTCATCCTCATTCCCCCGCCCCCGGATCTGGCGCCAGGAGAAACAGTTGAAGCTTCCGCAGCGGTGGATCTGGATGCGGACGGTTCAAACGAGCGCATCCATCTCATCAGATCTGCAGACCATTCGCTCGTTCTTCGAATCGGGAACGCATCAGGCGAGGGAAGCATTCGCAGGCGGAAAATCGCTGACCCGGATGGAAAGACGGACATGTTTGCCGGACCGGCCGTCAACTACCTGCTGTTCGCACATTTTACGGAGTATTCCGCTCTTTGCGTGGCGATCGGATTCAAGGACCCTCAGATCGGTGACACCCAATGGGCCATCTATCAGGACGTGGGCGAAGAGGGCATCCGGCTGCAGCGGCTTGAGCCCTTCGCAATCGACTCAGGAACCATCTTGTATGCGGATACGGACCAGAACGGGCAATTCGAGCGGATCCAGAATGCAGTCCACGTCATCCGCATCCATGAATATATCGAAAACGAAACGGGATTCGGTCTGGAATTCATCAGGAGTCTTTCGACGGAAACCTTTGACAAAAAGGATCCCCTCGCGTTCTCACAGGCTTGGCTCTACAATCTGTACAACCGGATCGAACCGGATTTCAGCGAAATGCACGCCGGCGCAATCGTCGGATTCTCAGACGGCGAATTATTCGCTTCCGCCTATCATCCTGACATCTTTACGCCCTATCCACATTTCAGGACTGATGGTTCCTTCAACGGCATCGCATTCAACAACGGAACACTGGATGACTACCAGGGCCTGCCTTCTGCAGATGCATCGATCGTATCCCGTGATGGCGGATATGTCACGGTCCGGTTATCGGATCGCAGTGAATTCGATGAAACCAAAGGTGCTTCCGTCCTGCTGAAACTCGTGAACCAGGCTGGCGATACCTGGCTGGTTTCCGAAGTTGTGGAGGAGACAGATGCAACGATCACCGTCGCAACGGATGACGACAATACAACCGTTCTCACCCATACGCCTGTCTATCTGTCTCCCGACGATATAGGCACCGGATATGGTCCGCTCAAGGACAAATTGCTTGAAATGACGGGGCTTTCCATCTCTTCTGTTCACATGGAGGGTTCATTCGTCCTTGCAGATCTGACTGCGGACATGAAACTGTTCCTGAACCAAGGTTCGACCGGATCAGCGCTCCGAGTGGAAACGCTCGCGAGAACCCTGCTGTCCCTTCCGGGTGCACGGACGGTCCGGTTCACCCTCGCTGGAGAAGCGGATGTGGTGATGGATCATTACAGTTTTGCCGGACAATATCGTCTGGACTCGGAGGACAAGGTCACTTTTGAGCCATTCTCCCCTCTTCCGGCGCTCGCAAAAACGCCGGAAGCCGCTGCGGACAATTTATTCACAGCTCTGCGGGGAAAGGATTGGGAGACGCTCTCCCGCGATGCTTCTGTTGAAAAGGGTACAAGACTTTGCATTTATGGTTTTTGCAGTCCCCTTCTTTACGTGGATAAGGGGGAACCAACTCTGACCCCATTCGGCTGGCTGAGTCTGAATTGGGATGACCGAATTCGCAGGCTCGGATATCAGGCCGGTTCCGGTTTCCCGATCGAGACGACACTTCAGGACCATATGGCAGAATTCTTCATGCCCGCCGCACCACGATCCGCATGGAAACGGACAACGGAAACCGGATCAGGCTCATCCTCCGGGCAGGACCCCGCATCACCCGCACAAGTCTGGCCGGAATCGACCCGGGTTCTGTTCAGATGGGACGGAACGGAAAAAAACGCCAATCTGGACTGGCGTTCTCTGGAATTCATCTTTGAAAAGGAAGCGGGAAACTGGAAACTGGTCGGGTTGGTTTCAAACGAATGGACGCCATGAGCTCAAATCCATCGGCGGATCACAATCCCGGTCCGGCCTTTTCTGGAAACGCCGCCCAAGGATTCCAACTCGGCACGACCTTTCCCACGGATGGAAAGGATATCCCCCGCCTTGACGATTTTTGCCGGATTCGACTGTACCTCCCAGTTCACGGTCACCTTCTCCGCCCGTATCCAATCCGCCATGCGGGTTCGTGAGGTGGAGAAGGCGGTTGCCGCGACCGCATCCAGCCGCAGTGACATGACAGTGCCTGAGACCAGCCGCTCCTTGCGTTCAGGTTCCTGCAGCGCATCCCAGCTGATCTCCGTAATTGTGATGCGCTCCGCGCCAACTTTGTCCAGTTGGCTTCGGATAAACTCGGTCATTTCGGCGAGTACGACCAAATGCGCACCTTCCGGAGAAACCAGGATATCGCCGATGGTTTCACGCTTGACGCCCAAACCCATCAGTGCGCCAAGATAATCGCGGTGCGTCAAGGTTTCCCCTTTCGCACTCCTTGTCAGCGCAAGCAATCGAATGGGCGCCTCATCATCCAATTCCCAATCCGTGTCGGGAAGAAAGCCTGCCAGTGTCCGCTCCGCACCCTCATATCCGCCATCAAAGCGAAGGGTGGTGGCGGAATCCGACAACGCTTTGGAAAAGGCCTGTTCAACCATCGTCTGCTGCCGCGGATCCAAAAAGGCGGACCATGTCGCACAATAGGTCTGTTCCGCTTTTACGGCACGATCTGCCAGTTTTGAGAGCAACAGGCGATCTTCGCCGTTTGAAGCGTGTTTCAGGATCTTGTCCCTATCCATGTGCGGTCATTTCCCTTTCTTTTTGAAGCCTTATTCCAATCAGTGTGCTGATGTTCCCTTTCCTATGAGGTCCCATCCCTGTCAGTGAGCAGCCTTCTCCCTTTCCACACCCGCATGCTCAAGCGGAAGATGAACGGTGAAACGGGTTCCTGACCCCGGTTTGCTGCCGACAGTGATCTTGCCTCCATGACGCAGCACAATGATGCGTGCGATGGAAAGCCCAAGACCATGTCCACCGGTATTCCGTTCCCGTGCCTCATCGACGCGGAAGAACCGATCAAAGACATTCGGAAGGTCCTTTTCCGGAATCCCGATCCCGGTATCCTGAACGGTTGCTTCCGCCATGCCGTTCTTCTGGATGAGGCTCAGGGAAATGGTTCCGCTCTTGTCCGTATACTTCAGGGCATTGTCGATGAAGACACGCAGGGACTGTTTGATCCGGTTCCGATCCCCATGGAGACGGATGCCGGGTTGAGCTTGGCAGACGATGGTGTGTCCGGTTTCCAGCATCGCGGTTTCCTTGCCGAGTTCCTCCACCAGTTCGGTCATGTCGAACGGCTCCATGACAAGCACGAGGCTGTCCCGATCATTCCGCGCAATGAAGAGCAGTTTTTCCACGAGATCCTGCATGTTGCGGGATTCCTTGCTGATGGCGGTGATGGATTCGTCCAATATGGCTGGATCACTCTTGCCCCATCGATCCAGCATTCGCGCATATCCCTGGATCACCGAAATCGGTGTCCGCAGTTCATGCGAAGCATCGGACACGAACCGGTTCTGTTTCTCGTAGGAACGTTCGAGCCGTTCCATCATCCGGTTGAAGGTGACGGCCAGATTGACCAGCTCATCGGTGGAATCACTGACATTCAGCCTGAGATTCAAGTTCTGGGAGGTGATGGCACTGATCTTGCCGGTCAGTTCATCGATGGTGCGCAGATTTCGGCGGGTCGTGTAACGACCCTGCAGGCTGATGATGCCGAGTGACAGCACGAAGAGAACAAAGCCTCCACCAAACAAGAGAACCATCAGTCCGATCTGGACGGTCAGATCGGCGGCATACCGCACCACAACCGGTGTTCCATCCTGAAGGTTGCTATTGTAGCTGATGGCAAGCCAGATCCGCTTGTCCAGAACACCAAATTTTGCAGGGATGGGCCCCGTATGCACGTTGCCGTCCCGAAGCATGGGCAATCCCGGCTTATCGGTTTCAAGGCTCTCGTTCAGGATGATGCCATCCGAATCTGAAACGACATAATCGATCAACATGAGCGCATAGGGCGGATTCTTCGCCAGTTCCGCCGGGAACCGTTCCAAGTCGGAAACAGTCAGTAAGGTCTGATCGAAACGGCTGACGTTGTCATACAGGAAAACACCCTGTGTTCCAGCATACAAAAGGAGCAGCAAAAGATAAATACTGAAAGACCATTGGGAAAACAACCGCATCCAGGAAGATGTGATCTTTTTCGCCATGGATTTCCGGTAGGGAATTCGTGGGATTTTCACCGGAGCCGCCGGTTGATTGGCCATCCAGGGACGAGGATCCGGCCTTGGCTCCGAACGCTGAGCGGTGCGCCGTTCCTTTCCGACATACCCTGACGAATCTGCCACAACCGTGCGACGGTCCGCCTTTCGCGCCTTCGTTTTCCCGGAGACCGTGTTTTTTCCGTTGTTGTCCTTCTTCCGCTTCTCGGATGAACTTCCTGGAACCTCGTTGGTTCCGCTTTCAGGCGGCATTTGCGTCTGATATGGACTGCTTCCGCGCAGCCATCCAGGATCACGCGCATTGCGGGACATCCCCTTTTCGACAGGGATGCCTGGCTTTCCCTTTGCATTGTCCGCAGGAATTCCCGGTCTACGATTCATGGCTTTCAAACAGATACCCCACTCCCCGGACGGTCCGGATGAAGTTCACGCCGAACCGCTGATCAAGCTTGCTGCGGAGGTATCGGATATAGACATCCGTGACGTTTGTGTCCCCGACGAAGTCATATCCCCAGACCTTTTCTATGAGCTTTTCCCGATCCAGCACGATATCACGGTTTTCCATCATGTAGAGGAGCAGATCATATTCCTTCTTCGAAAGGGCGATTTCCTCTCCCTGGTACGTCACGCGATGCTGCATCTTTGCAATGGTGAGCCCATTGACGGTCAGATTGTCCTCTTGTTTCGCATGGTGGTTTCCATTCGCGAGCCCGTTTGCCTGCCTGCGCTTGAGGGCGACACGGATGCGTGCCAGCAGTTCCTCGATGGCGAACGGCTTCGTCACATAATCGTCCGCGCCGCTGTCCAGCCCGGTCACCTTGTCGGATATGTCATCCTTTGCCGTGAGCATGATGACCGGAACGTCCGATACCCTGCGTACGCGTCTGCATACCTCGATGCCGGACATGAACGGAAGCATCAGGTCCAGGATGATGAGGTCGATCTGTCCCTGGAGTGCACGTTCACAACCGGACCGTCCGTCCGTGAACACTTCCACCTCATAACCCTCGTGCTTGAGCTCAAGTTCCAGAAAACGTGCGATTTGGGTCTCATCCTCGACGATCAGGATTTTCTCCGGCATGTGGGCTTCCTCCTGTCATGTCTGATGTCCGCCATGCAGACGATTCCGACCCCCTTTCTCAGAGAGCCGGAACCCTGTGCGTCCTGCGTCATTCGGCATGAATCTGCGGGCAAATTGGGAAAGGGAGTCACTTCTGACTCCCTGTGGTTTCATTCAACGGTGAATTCCTTGTACCCGTCATCTGCTGGCTTTTCCGTACCGGGATTCACTGCCTCGGCCGGTCTGGCGGGATTCCAGGGTTCTGTGGGCGGCTGGGTCATGGGCTGTCCGGCAGGGGCATTGACAGGGCTGAACGGGTTGAAGGGATTGCCGGGATTGACAGGCTGTTGTGGTGCGACCCCGCCGGTCGGCTGTTGCGGATGCCAGGGGTTCTGCGTTCCACCCTGCGGTGTTCCGCCTTGCTGTCCCGGTCTGGCCGCATGCTGACGGCCAACGTCCCGCATCTGCGCGCCGAGACTGTCGAATATTCCCTTGACATCCACATTGACTGTTTTGATGTCCCGGAAACCAAGCTTGTACCCCAGAAAGATGAGCCCGATACAGATAAGTAGAACCATCGGCCACACAGGCACCAACAGGAGCAGGAGGAGAATCGGGACTGTGAACAGGCCTTTTCCCTGCTTGTCTTCGACCGTCATGCGAAGGTCGAAGCCCTTCTGCACGATTTTGACAAGTTGGCCCATAAAGTCGCCCTTTTTGGCAGCAAACTGGTTCGGTGTCCATGTCGCCTTCGACTTCTCAAACTCGATGATGGCTTCCAGTACATCGCCATTGTGACGTTCCAGAAACACCTTCGCATCTTCGTAGCTGCTGTTTGTCCGTCTGCGGAATTCGTCGATCTGTTCAATGGTAACCATTTGTAGCACCTCCAAGCGCTTCTCAGTCCACCGCGCTGCATCCGTTCCAAATTCGTCCCTGTCATGCGGCTTCACTTGATGTCCTGATTGTAGCGCCGGGTCATTAGTCAGGCCTTATCACGCCATTAGAGTTCCATTAGGGATTCATGAATAAGCAGGTCTGTGTAAATGTGAGGATGAACCAGGAACCCTGCAAGGAACAAACCATGTATCCCCACGTCGTTCCTACTGGATTTTATCCTATCGTCACAGGTGTTGTCCAATCAATGAAAAAAAATCCCACCCAGTGCAATTTGAGATCGCATGGGCAGGATCAACAATGAATATCGGAATGATTCAATTATCCTTCATTTCCACATGGTGCCTGAACCTTCCTTGTTACAGGTCTTTCCGGATGTCAGGCCGCTCCGGAGGTCAGGTCTTTCCGGATGTCATCGCATGACTGGAAGCTTTGCGTTTGAATGCCATCCATTCCGGCATCAACTTGAAGCTGCTCTTCTCACGGGCTGCAAGAACGACACTCTGCAGCAGGATGAAGAAGCACAGCATCAACCCGGTGGTGATGCTTTGCCACCAAGGCTCCCTGAGCCCCGAAGCACGTACGATATTGTTGATGGTCATCAGGGAAAGCACCCCGAACAGCGTTCCCGCAACATTGCCAACGCCGCCGGTCAGCAAGGTGCCGCCGATGATGGCCGATGCAATGGCTTGCATTTCCGATGCGGTGGCATTGGCTGCATCTCCCGCCCCGGTGTGCAACAGGTACACAAAACCGCCGATACCGGATAACAGCCCGCAAAGCAAGTAGGACAAGAATTTGGTTCGCTTCACGTTGATGCCGAGCATCAGTGCGCTCTGTTTGTTGCCACCCACCGCATACAGGTTGCGCCCGAACCGCGTCCACCTTAGTACGACAAAGATGACCAATACGACAGCGATCGCCACAACGACGCCCGGTTCGATGCTTGCAGGAATGAAGTTGCCGGATTTGCCATAGTACCCGAGCCCCGGTATCAGAATGCGGGCTTCCTTCAGGGCGAGAAAGGACGCCAGTGTCGCTGTTTTCGGCTCATTGCTGATGATGGTGATCATGCCCCGTGCAAAAAACATACCCGCCAGCGTAACAATGAAGGGTTGCACATCCAAATAGGAAATCAACAATCCCTGGATCAAGCCAAACGTGATCCCGATGCCCAAAGCCAGCACCAAAGAGCCGAGAACGCTTCCATTGCTGCTGTCAAGATAAACCACACTCGCCATGGTCACCAGCGCGGTGATGCCGCCCACCGAGATATCGATGCCGCCAGCAATCATTACAACCGTCAAGCCGCAGGCAATCACGATCAAATACGCATTGTTGTTGAAAATATCGAGAAACTGCTGGGGATTCAGGAAACCGCCGCCCCAGACCAGCATGGCAAGCGCATACATGCCAAAGAAGGTGCCAATCGTGATGGTCAGCAGCAAATTGGTATTGGATATGGGTTCCCTGCTTTTTTTGCCGGAACCTCCAGGCAAATGTTCCTGTTTCCTTGTCATCTTTTTGATTCTCCATTACCTTCGCAGGTTTCCAATAGCCCCGGCAATTGCTTGGTATCGTTTGTGAATGATGAGCGACGATTGTTTCAATTGCCGGAGGCCCACCCTTTACTCCATGGTTGATGCCGATTTTTTCGTAAATCTGTCGATGAATGGTTTCAGTTTCCTGTCGCGCAGATGCGTGAACTGCGATTTGAGAATAGGCGAACCAAATACAACAATGGCAATAATCACAATCGCCTTGTACGCCTTGATATCCGTCGAAGGAACCTTGATGGCATACAGCGTAGTCGTAAGCGTTTGAATGACGTATGCTCCGATCACGGAGCCTTTCAGGCTGAATTTCCCGCCACCCAGCGCATTTCCGCCGATGGCGACGGCCAGAATCGCATCCATCTCGATATCGAGCAGAATCTTTTCGTGGTTGATCAGCCCGATTTTGCAAACGTTGATGGAGCCTGCGATCGCGGCGCAAACGCCAATGATCATAAAGGATATCATTTTGATACAGACAGGGTTGATGCCATTCAGTCGGGCGGATTTTTCGTTGATTCCAACCGCTTGTGTGTATAACCCGAGGTTGGTGAACCGAAGGACCAGCGAGACGATCAACGCGAATACGATCACTATCAGAATGGGCGTGGGGATGGGGATCCCCGGAATCAGCTTTCCCACATAATTGATCAGCGGACCATCCACGGTTGGCGTTGCTCCGCCGTTGATCCAATACGCGATGGAACGGCCGGCGGAAAACAGGATCAATGTCGCAATCATCGGCTGGATCTTGAAGATCGAAACCAACGCGCCATTGAATACGCCGCAAAGCATCGCAGCGGCGCAGGCTGCCAGGAAAGCGATCAGAAGGACAGACAAAGTGATTTGGTTTCCACGAAGAACACTGACAAAAACGCTGCCCGCGACGGCTGCCACCGCGCCAACACTGATGTCCTGCCCTCTGGACGATGCCGTTACCAGCGTCATTCCGATGGCCAGGATGGCCAGCTCGGAGGCACCATCCAGAATGCTGATGATATTCCCTTGAAGCACTGCGTTGCCATCGTTGTTGATTGCAAGGACAATGGAAAAAAAACCGATATCCCTGAACAGGTTATAGACAATCAACAACAAAAGCGCAGACAGCGGGACAAGCAATTGTGACCTTGAAAATTTCTCCCACCCTTTAGCCATTTTGAACGGCCTCCCCTGCGATTGTGTGCATGATTTTCGCCTGTGTCATGTCTTCTCCCCGCAGTTCGCCCACAATGCTGCGATCCCGCATCACGATGAGCCTTGAGCAGGTACGGAGCATCTCCTCGATTTCCGAGGAAATAAACGTCACGCTCACACCGTCTTCGGCAAGTTTCAATACAAGCTTCTGTATTTCAACCTTTGTGCCTACGTCAATGCCGCGCGTCGGTTCATCCAGGATCAGGTATTTCGGATTCGTGAGCAACCAGCGGGCAAGAATCGCCTTTTGTTGATTGCCGCCCGAAAGGGACTTGATGGGTGTCTCCGAGGAAGCGGTCTTGATCCCCAGCAATTTGATGTACCGATCGGCAAATGCTTCCGCCTCCGCTTTGGAAAACGGCCGGAAAAATCCCTTCATGACCTGCAAGGCGAGGATGATATTGTCGCGGACAGACAAATCCTCCACGATGCCATCCTGCTTTCTGTCCTCGGGCAGATACCCGATACCATGCTTCATGGCATCTTTGGGCTTGTTGATTTTCACGGTGGCACCGTTGATTTTCACTTCGCCACCGGAAATCCTGTCAGCACCAAAAATGGCGCGTACGCTCTCACTGCGGCCAGATCCGAGAAGCCCGGTAAACCCGTTTACTTCTCCCTTGTGAATTTTGAAGTCGAATGCTTTCGTGCCTTCTGCGCTTGATAATCCAAACGCCTCGAAAACAGGCGTGGCATCCGTGTCTGCAGGAAGCACCTTTCGATTCTGCATCTCTGAAATATCATCAAGTTCCTTGCCCATCATTTTCGATATGAGCTGCACTCGCGGCAAATCCTTGATTTCATAGGCTCCGATCAGCTCGCCATTCCGCAAAACGGTTATCCTGTCGCATATCTCGTACACCTGGTCAAGAAAATGCGTGATGAAGATGATGCCGACACCGCGGGACTTCAGTTCGCGCATCAGTGTGAAAAGCTTTTCCACTTCGTGTTCGTCCAACGAAGAGGTCGGCTCGTCCAGAATCAGGACTTTGCAGTCCATGTCCACAGCCCTGGCAATCGCAACCATTTGCTGAACGGCCAGTGAGCAGGTGGAAAGAGGCTGGGTTGCCCTCGCGGGGATATTCAGTTTTCCAAGGATATCCGTGGTCTTTTTTATCTGTGCACGCCAATTGACGAAACGGTAATTGCCTCGCCCGATAAACATGTTTTCGGCCACAGATAGGTTCGGACAAAGGGTGATCTCCTGATATACAGTACTGATACCCAGATTCTGGGCGTCCTGTGGAGATTTCACCGTGATTTCCTTTTGTTGGCCCGCTATGTGGATTTGCCCTGAGTCTTTCGGGTATACGCCAGTAAAGACCTTGATTAAGGTTGATTTTCCGGCTCCATTCTCACCCATCAGGGCGTGAATTTCGCCTTTGCAAAGAGTGAAATCCACATTTTGCAAAGCGCGCACACCGGGGAATGATTTGCTGATATTCCGCATGGACAATACGATGTCGTTTTGCACAGGCAACCATCCTTTTTGCGTTGAAGGTTTCTCATCTCGGCGAGAAGACAGCAGTGCGGGTATGCGGACCAACTCCGCATACCCGGCACCGCACATGCTTGTCATGAAGACTAGTAAGAAAGTCTCGGGATGAAATCTCGTCATGATATCTTGTCGTGTTGTCTTGTCATGGAGTCTTTTCGTCAGTGAAGGCTCACAGTTGATTATTCACCCAGTCCGTAGGTATCAATGTCGGCCTGTGTGATGGTCTTTGCGTCAAAGCCCTTCTCTACGGAAATGATCTTCTTCTGAGCGGGTGCCTTGCCGGCAGCCAGATCCTTGATCATTCCTTCGATGACTTTCGCCTGGAAGGGGCTGCACTGGCCGTCATAATTCCAGTTGCCGGCAAGAAGCTCCTTGAGAGCCCACTTGTTGCAGTCGAAGCCCATCACGACGACGTCCTTGCCTACGCCATGGGTGATGCCGGCCGCATCGAGTGCCGCAACGGCGCCCTTGGCCATACCATCATTCTCGGCGTAGATGACGTTGAACTTTTCTTTGGAATTGATGACGGATTCCACGATCTTCTTGGCTTCCGCTTCATCCCAGGTAGCGGTCTGCTGAACAACCTTCTTCATGGATCCGGCGGCAAATTCCTTGTCCAATGCGCCGGTACGGCCGATCTGAGCATCGGAACCCATCGCGCCCTGAATGTGGATGACATTGTACTCAGGGAGCTTCTGCGCCTTCAGCCACTCCACAGCCGTATTGCCTTCCTGTGCCATGTCGGAAACAACAGCGGCTTCATACAGGCTTTCGTCAGCTTTGATCATACGGTCGAAGAGGAACACCTTGATGCCGGCTTCCTTGGCCTTCTTCAAAACGGCATCCCAACCATCGGTCGCGGCGGCAGAGAGGAGGAGATAATCCACACCGTCGGTGATGAACTGTGAAGCGGCGTTCAACTGCTCATCGTTCTTCAGGCTGTAGACAGTCGAAACTTTGTAGCCATTTGCTTCGGTGAAGACTTTTTCAAAGTCCGCCACGTTGGCCGCGCGATATCCGGACTCGGAGGGCGGGTTGTTGACGATACCGACCTTGATCACTTTTGCCGGTGCTGCCGTGGCAGCCGCCGAAGACGAAGCCGGCGACGCGGCCGGTGCTGCGGTACAGGCAACCATGCTCAGGACCAATACGAGACAAGCAAGTACAACCAGTAGTTTTTTCATTTTTAGAACTCCTTTCAATCATTGCAGGTAGATGATACGTTCATTCCTCATTTTTTATAACATATCACCAAACAGACAACAATTAGTTTGGGCAATGTGCATAAATAATCAAACCATCCAAGATAAATAGCAAACCCCAAGTCTGGTTATGATGAAATGAAGGCAAGCCAGGCAGATATTTTTCAACTGTTTGCCGTAAAAAAATAACCGCCGCTTGAGAAGCGACGGTACTGGAGATTTCCATGGCTGGCTACACCCATTCGCCCCTTCTACAAGCAGACGGTTCCAAGTAGCATTATATGCAGACGGTTCTCAGAAGCCTTTCTTCAAGCACAAAGTGCTCAGTAGCCCCTTTTCTCAATCATGCCCTTTGTGATGGTAAAGTAGTCGAACACGGTTTCATCGACGAATTTCTTCCGTTCGACCGTCTCTCCGCGCCACAACTGCTTGATGATCCCGTCGACATAAGGACCCTGAAGCGGGTTGCATTCCACATCAAGCGCAATTCTGCCCTCAAAGCAATATTCAAGACCCTTTTTTGTCGCATCGAAGGAAATGACGATCACCCCGTCGTCCGGATTGCATTTCAAGCCGGCTTCCTCCATCGCATCGATCGCGCCAAGGGCCTCCCCGTCATTCTCACAATACACGACGTCTATATCCTTTGTCCGCTTCAGAATCGCCTCCATGACTTCGTACGCCTTTGCCCGCGTGAAATCACCGCACTCCTGTTCGACAATCCGCCAATTCGCATTTCGCAACTTCGCCTGTTCCAGCGCGGCGGTTCGGCTGATCTGTGCCGAGGAACCGATTGTCCCCTGGATATGGACGATCCGAAGGTCTTCAGTTGTTCTTTTCTGCTTGACAAGAAGGTCTTCCAGCCATTTGACCGCTCTTCTCCCCTTCCCCGCGGAAGTCCGACCCGATATAAGCCCGATACAGGCTGTCGTCTGTTGCGATGATCCCGCGATCGATGACGATGACCGGTATGCCGGCGTCCTTCGCTTCCTGCAGAATCGAGTCCCAGCCCGTTTCCACCCGGGGTGAGAACACGATGAAGTCAACTTCCTGCTGGATGAAGTTGCGTATCGCCTTGATCTGGTTTTCCTGCATGTTCCGGGCATCATCAAAGAACAGCTCATATCCATTTTCTTCATTCAGGGAAGTCTTCATGCTTTCGGTATTGGCAACCCGCCATTCCGATTCCGCGCCTACCTGCGAAAACCCGACGACGATCGGCTCATCCCCGGAAGTGCTTTCCATGGGCTTGGTCTGTTGAACGCATCCACCAAACAGGACCGGAAGACAGAGAATTGCCGCGAGCCATCTTTTGTTCATTTCGCCATCTCCTCTTCGTAGGAGTGAATCGGAATCGTCACAATTTCCTTGTCGATCGTTTGCATCGGTATTTTCACGAGCACCTTTGTGCCTGTGCCCGGTGTACTTTCCAAAGTAAGGCCGTATTCTTCTCCGAACAGGATCTGAATCCGCTGGTGCACCGTTCGCAAGCCGAACCCTTCCCCCTTGCCGTCCGTCAGGGCTTCCTGCATCTCTCTGAGGCGTTCTTCCGACATGCCGGCTCCATCGTCCGCCACCTCCAGAATCAGGTTCTCATCCAAGACTCTGCAGGACACTCGTATGAATCCTTTGCGGCGTCTGTTCTTGATGCCGTGATACAGTGCGTTTTCCACCAGCGGCTGAAGCGTGAGTTTGGGCAGTGTCTGGTTTTCCAGATGACTCGGAATATCAATGTCATACTCCATCAAGTCCCGATACCGCATCTGCTGGATTTCCAGATAACTTCGAATGTGCTGCGCCTCCTCGGCGATGGTAATGACATTTTGCCCGCGGCTCAACGAGAACCGGAAAAAGTTGGACAAACTGCTCACCATTTTGACGGCTTCGCCGATTTCGCGGGACTCGATCAGCCAGACAATGGTGTCCAGCGTGTTATAGAGGAAATGCGGATTGATCTGTGCCTGCAACAGCGCCAATTCTGTACGGCGACGCTGTTTTTCCTGTTCGGTATTCTTGTCGATCAGTCGCTTCAGATGCCCGACCATGTTCTCGATTCCGTCCGTGAGCAGTTGAACTTCCTCCACGTCGGCCTGTATGGGTTCACAAACCAGAAGGCTGCCTTTGCCGATTGCCTCCAGGCGTTCGCAGATCCTGTCGATCGGGTCGACAATCCGATTGCTGAGCCTTCTCGATTTGGCCAGAAGGAAAACCAGCATCCCCAGCGACAAAATCACAACCACACCGATCAACAGGATCATGCTTGAAACCATCGAAGACTGCAAAGCGTTCAGGTGTGCCGCCTCATAATACAGATAGGTATACATGTACTCCTGGATCAGGCCTGTCGTGATGTAGACGTTCTTGTTCAGCTGATCCATGCGGGAATCATATTCCTTCGTCTCCGCGATCTGCTGCATTTTCTCCTTCAGGTTCTGACACAGGTTCAGCACACTGCTGATGGCACGAAGGCTGTCCTTTTCCGTGGTCGTTTCCAGCAGTCTGCTCGCAATCGCCTCCGCAGATTGCACCTCCTCGATCACTTTCGGCAATCCTTCGGAATACTGGCTGTCGATCACGAAATTGTACATCTTGTTGTCCACGACATCCTTGAAGTCCTGATTGAAATCCGACGCCGCAGTGACATTGTTCAGGATGGCATCATATTTCAATGCAAAACTGATACCGATGTACGCGATGGCGATGATGGCGATCATCGGCGGCAGTGCGACGAAAAGGATCATTCGCCAGAGTTTGCTCTGCAGCGTCACTTTCCCTTTTTGCTCCTTGGCGGGCATCCTCATACGCAAAGCTTGTTACCTCTGCGATAATCACTCGGCGTGCAGCCGGCGACCTTCCGGAAGACGAAACTGAAATAGTGCGGATCCTTGTATCCCACCGCAGCTGCAATCTCGCTAGCACGCTTCTCTGTTTGCCGGAGCATGCGCTTTGCTTCACCGATTCTTTTCCCCGTCAGGTATTCAACGAAGGTTTGTCCGATTTCCTGACTGAACATTGCAGAAAAGTAATTCGGGCTGATGTTTACCCGTTTTGCAACCCGATCCAGTGATATCGTCTCCTCCGGATAATGCTCGTCAATGAAGAGGATCGCCTGCTTCAGCAGGTTGCACTGCTGCTTTTTACTCTCGCTGTCCCGCAGTTCGATCGCCTGTTTCAAAACCTGGTGCGCGGTGTTCCACGCTTCTTCCGGTTTTTGCATGCTGTCTTCCGTTCGAATATCCAAGGGCCGGAAGCCTTCCCTGAGGCAACCGATCGAATCCAGGTATTCCGCTGCCGCGTAACAAACCGTCATGGTCAGATACTTGCAGAAGAAAGGAAGGGAAGCATCCTCTCCCGCATTTTGAAGGAGTTGGTCGATGAATCGCGTGATCTCCACTTCGGTTCCACTCATAAGAAAGCTGTGGATGCGATTCCGATCGATTTCGCAATTCCCTGTTTGCGTGTTCGGACTTCCTTTTTTTCGGAAATCCCGAATGCTTGCTTCTGAAAGAACATGCTCCTCCGGGCACAAGTAACGATAGGACAAAACGCGATTTGCCTCCGAAAAGCAAGCAGGAATGGCGCCCAGCCGGGATACAGGCGTGCCGTAAGCGATATACCAGTCCACATCGCAACCGGCGTATTCACAGAGGCTCTGGATATTTCCGACGCACGCCACGGTCTGCTGCAGGATATCATCCAGCCCGCCTTTGATCAAGATGGCATATGTCGTGATGCTCCAGCGGAACAAGATGAGCTCGGGATGATTGATGACAGACTGCGTGACCCGCTCCTGCACTTCCGCCAGCACCTCCGTATAGCTTTCCGGCATGCTGCCGTTGAATTCCGAACTGCTCAATGAATAAAGCACGATGTTGTAAGACGGCGCGTTCACATCAATGCCAAGCGTCCTTGCGGTTTCAGAGATTTCCGATACGCTCAGGCCACCGGTGACAACTTTTTCGAAGAACCGTCTGCGCGAATCCATCTCATATACTTGGGCTTCCCGTTGAAACCTGGCTACATGCTCCTGCTGTTGCTGCTCAGTTTGCATTTTCTGCTGCAATGCAATCAGAATCTCTGCCAGCTTGTCTTTCAGGATTGGTTTCAGCAGATACTGCTCAACGCCCAAGCCTATTGCCTGTTGTGCATAGGAGAAATCGTCATACCCGCTGATGATGACGATTTTGATATTTGGAAGTTCCTTCCGGACCAGTTCGATCAGGGCAAGTCCGTCCATGAACGGCATTTTGATGTCCGTAATCAGGAGGTCGGGTTGAATCTGGCGGATCAAGGGCAGTGCGAGTTCGCCGTCCGAAGCGTCGCCGGCATAGAGAAAGCCATACTGCTCCCAAAGGATGTTTTTGCGTATGCCTTCACGTACTACGATTTCATCTTCAACAAGAAAGACCTTGAACATGCCGGCGTCCCTTTCCGATTGAAGGAGCTGTCCCCTTTTGACTGAAGCAACTGTCTCTCTGCCGGGTGTGTAAAGCCCGCCTATTCTGTCTCTTTATATCATATCCAACAGGTTGATTTCTTGTGCTTTTGGTTCATTTTCCTATGAACATCAGGTGCGGAATAGATTTGAAAGGTTGATGAGGGATCGACTACATGCGAATCAGCCAATCATCCACATCCCGCCGTGTCATCTGATGCTCAATGAATTCAAGAATCTGTGGAACATACATACCGCTGTGGTCATCAATTAGCCTATGGTAGGCTTCAATGTTTGCGCCCCAGAACGGAACGGCAAGGTTGAAATATGCCCCAAATGACTCTTTTTCCGTGTCATTGAACGTATACTCTCGTGCAACATAACTGAGATTCCGGCGCAATCGTTCCTCAACGAGCGGAACACTCACCGCTCCTTGCTTGATTCCTTCAAATTCAGAGGCCGCCATATAGTAAAAACACTCGTATAATGCATACGCCAGCACTGCATCCGTACCAGACAGATTAAAATCCAACAACCCAATGAAATTCCCATTGTCGAACAGTAGGTTCGACCTGTTCATATCAGCCTGAAATACTGCTTTTGGAAGCGCACGATAGCTTTGCTCGAATTCAGTACGCCGGTATTCATACTCTTGAATCATCGCTTTAGCGCAGTCGGCATATTCCGGAAACTGATCGCTTATCCTGCGCATAATGTGAAGTCCATTGTCGTAGATTTCAGGCGCGTCGTCAGTCGAATCAAATTTGTCATACATTGCGTATGGCGCAGACCATGGCACGATCGGCGCAGGATGAGCGGCTACCCTGCCAAGTGCGGTCAAACGCACCTCCGCCGACTGATCGAAGTTTATGCTCTCATCCAGTGTGTTCTTTGCAAATTCCTCCGCATGAACACAGTAGTCGCCGACCATAGCGGCATAATGGCCATTGATATTATGCAAAAACTGCGGTGCATATATACCTAGCGAGTTGTAATGCTGTACAAGACTTGCCCAACCCGCGACACGTTCAGGTGTTGTATATGCATTCTTGGCGACTTTTATGACAATTTTCCCATTACCAGGCAATTCAACAAACATGGTAAGTCTTCTGTCGCGGTCTCCGTGCGAGTTATCCGATACTACATATTTCATCGGCGTATCATACAACCGCAGCACATCGTTCATATCAAATGGCAGTCCATCATCACCTTGCACCAGCATTACCCCACTAACTCGGTCACTGTTCGGACGACGCATTGCCACCAAGGTATGTTTCTCGATGTGTATCTTCTGTGCCGTATATATTCTGAATGCGGTGCATATAAAAGTCTCGTCGGTACTTCCCAAATGTTGCATATGGCCTTCAATGATAATTACAGATTTCTACGTCCTTTGGTCCTTGATCCGTCCACATAAAGCAGCCATCATTGGTAACGCAACAG
The DNA here is from genome assembly GCA_942493335.1 of uncultured Clostridia bacterium. Taxonomy (GTDB): domain Bacteria; phylum Bacillota; class Clostridia; order DSM-8532; family DSM-8532; genus JAEWSN01. The sequence continues at coordinate 639,562 of OW818693.1, forward strand.
AATCTATCACCACATCTGTTACGCGCAGAACCAATGATGGCTGCCAGGCTGATTATTGTTTACTTTTATTTCTCGTCCATATAGCGAATGAGTAGTTCGCTCATTTCACTGCGGCGCAGATACGAGTCTGGCAGGAATCTCCCGCCTGCATCCCCCTGTATGATCCGTCTGCGTTGGCAGTAAAAAGCCGCTTCCCGCGCCCACAGATCAATGCCCTCCTCGTCTGGATAATCAAGACGCCCATTCTCCCCCGGAAGTGCGCGTCCGATCTTAAGCGCATATTGGTACAGCACCACAGCCGCTTCCTGGCGAGTGATTGGTTTGTCAGGCTGGAAGGTACCATCAGGATAACCATGAACAATGCCTGCCTCCCAGGCCCAGGACACTGCTGCGGCATACCAACTTTGCGCTGCGACATCCGGGAAAGGATTCGTTTTTGTCGGAACCGGAGACCCTTCCACCCTATACAGCAGCATGAGCCAGGAGGCACGAGTGGCGTTCCGGTTCGGTGCAAAGGTATTCGGTCCAACCCCATACAAGAGGCCGCGTTCATGCCCCTGCTGTACTGCGTCATGAAACCAGTCCCCTGGCAACACATCCAGGAACGGATGTGGATTGACGGCAGATTCGGGTATTCCATCAGGTTGGAGCTCCTGAGTGGTCTCTGCCGTGGTGGTATTCGATATTGGGCTGGGATCCGGCACCGGAACCGGCGGCAGTGGTGTGACCTGGCGCACATGGAGGACATACTTGGTGTTGTGTTGCCCGTCTTGCGATGTCACGTCCAGCGCGATGGTGTTGTCTCCCCGCAAGAGTGTTACGCGCAGGCTGCCTTCAGCCCTCTGACCGTTGACGCGCACAGTCGATCCGGGGTTTGTGACTAGGAAGGTTGCAAGTGTACTGGTGATCTGCGTATCTGGTGCGTTGGCGACCCATTGGCCTGTACCATCGTTCACATAATCCGAAAGATGCAATGGCAAACCTTCGAAGGAGATTGCAGACAGGCTTGTATTATCCATATCGAGGATCGTATCTCCAAAGAGGGCGACCACCTGGCTGCCGCTTTGTTTGAAGGAGAAAGTTTTGGTCCGTCGCTCTTCTCCGGTGAGGACAAACGGACTCGACGCATCGGTGTTGCGGTATTCAATGCGTTCCAACACCTGTCCTTTTTCATCCAGAAGGGACAGGAAAATACCATAACAAGGGCGCGGCTGTAAGGAATGGTTGAAGATGATCACATCCGCGACGGTGTTTCCCCGAGAAGACAGCGATTGCGTCACCGACAGGCTCACCGGCAAGCCACTACGGACCAGCAGGCTCTCAAACAGCACGGATTGTTCGTTGTCATGGCAATTGTATTCTGGCAAGGTGGCCGTCTTGGCGGTAACAGTATCAGCCTCCTCCGCCCAGATCCTTGCGTACAAACGGATGCCCGCTTCTGGGATCTCTGTCAGTCCCAGCCGCGCCACCTCTGCTGCGAGGTCATATTGCAGTTCCAGTGAGCAGGCTCCTGCGTCCACCTGTTGAAGGAGAGCTTCGTCGGACAAGGTGAGGCTGTGATCCGTTTCCACCGTCACACCAGGACTACTGGTCTGAACCTGGACCGGGGTATTGCCTTCAGGGTCGGTCGAGAAGGCCAGACGCAGCCGCCGGGACTTGCCGCCCGCAAGGGAGGCCGCCGCGCTGTTGTAAAGGGTCATGTGGAGCGTACGCATGCCGCGGTCCGTATCGGTTGTCCCCAATTGGGAAATGCCCACATCCGGATAATCCAGATAAACGGTTCCCTCAAGGCTGCGGGTGTCACTGCCAAAGAGGGCAGTCAGGGAGTACGCAAGGTTTTCGATGCTGTCCCCGAGAGGGTGCCAGCAGGTCAATGTCCTGCTTTCGTTTGGCTGCAACGCCAGACCCTCAAAGTTTGTCTCCTTCCCCCCCATCTTGATTGTTACGCTGTCCAATGCCGCATATCCAGCGTTCGTGATGGCAAACCGGATCGGCACCAGGCTGTTGGGGGCGAGTGTTGCATAGTCCACCAGCTGTTTATCCAGTCGAACTCCGTTCTGATATTCTGCCGTGGCTGTATAGAGTTTGACCTCCTCGTTTGCCACCTGTACCGGCGTTCCGTCCGCCATTGTATACTCGGTGTAGGTTGTGGGATCCGAAAGATCGATGTCCTTTGTTTCCGTGGCCTGGATCACCGCCTTCAGCCGATGGCTTGCGGCCGAGTCCAGATATACATCAAAATGATCCATGAGGGTTCGCGTGGGCAGCCTGCCCACTTCCAGCGGCGCGGAAATTCTCAGTTGCGCACCGTCCTGCACAAAGGTTACTGCCTGCAGGGTACTGTGATCTGTTTCTCCGGCCTCGTCCCTTTCGGGCTGTGCCCAAATCAGGGAAAGGTTTCCGATGTCCTTGTCGGTCGTGCGCCGACCGGCAAGGCGGAAATTGCCCTGAACCTGTACCGGTGCGTTCTGTGTTGCCTGCAAAATGGATTCCAGGAACTGGTTGGACAGAATTCCCTGGCCGTCAAAGGCGGAAAGACGGAGATCCCCTACGCCCTCCCGTACACTGTGCCAGGCCACGACAAAGCGTTCCCGGCCATCCGGGAAGCTGGCTGTGGTCATTTGCGGATTCTCATCCAGCCATGAATCGTGCGTGAGCAGCACGGTCGACCGGAGTATGTCATCCGCGCCTAATACGGTGTAACCGATTTCCTGATCTACAGCATTTCCGTTTATCCTGTCAGGATCGAGGACGTAGGCCACTGCTGCGGTACCGTCTGCGAGTATGGCTGCCGTCACACCCTTCACGGCTCCGGAGGTGCCGTTGTAGATCTGCTGCGGTTTGCTCCAAACTCCGTCGCGGAAGCGGGAATACATGAGATAGTCCTGAACGGAGAAATCCAACAGGTTTTTTTCATCCGCGGCGTACACACTGCGCCAGACCACAACGGCCTCCTGACCGTTGGTCGCCACGACCGGAGAGAGATCCGGTGTGCTGTTCGCGGTAAGCCTCCAGGTGTTCCATACGTTGTTGTTGTGCAAGGCAACCACAATGTCCGTGCCGTTGAGCAGAAGGGCCTGCTCGGCAGGGCTGATCGCTTCTCCCGCTGCCTTGTCTGGCAGGCTGGCGCTTTGACGCACCCAGGCGGTCACGGCAAAGGGTTTTTCCCCTGCCAGTGACAATCCACTGTCTCCGAAGCCGTTAAATCCGGAGGGTGCGGGCAACGGTGAACCCTGCGGATATTGACCGCCCATAAGCTGTGTGGCATGGATCCGGGTGTCCTCCACCCGAACACTGCCGCTGTCCGAGGCATACACCAGCAAAGCGCCGTCATCGGAGACAAGGGGTTTTGTGCCAGGATATGCGTTCGATTGCAGCAATTCCAGTCCATTCTTGTCATCTATCGAACGCATGGGAATGATCTGGCTGGAGCGCCCCCAACTTCGCGCATAGTCGTCGAGGTATGCACGGCTTTGAAGGGTCGCCGTAGCACTGACAGGCACCAGTCTGCCTGCGACCCCCGCGGACAAGGCCATGCGGCCCAGGCCGCTGCCGGTGTTGTTCCAGTATTCGGTAATGGTCTTCCACTCATTGAAGGTGAACTGTGCCCCCGCCTGCACCGAAGCCAGTACAAATTCATAGGAGATGAACAGGAATTGGGCGACAAATTTGATGCCAATTTCTCCTGACACCTGCAGCCCTTGTCCATTGATCTGTCGCTGGGTCGTGTCGGCCAGGTAGGTCCGCGAGAGAAACTTATTTTGACTGTCCACACTCAGTTTGCCGAACAGACCAATCTTCAGTGCGATCACCGTATAATCGAATCCCAGTCCTCCGAATGCGTTCACATAGGCATTGATGCGAAGGGTGGTGAGGTAATCATTGACGGTATCGGTGGTGATGCTGTCCGCCCAGGCAAGACCTGCAGCGGGAGAATAGCGGATGGCTGCCTTGAAGTCCAGCTGGATACTCCCACCTACCGAGAAGGTGGCCGTCAGGGGGACAGGCCCTGCCTGGCCGTTGACCGTGTACGTGTAGGAGGCCCCGAAGCCGGCGGTGAATCCGCCGCCAAGGACATAAATCTCCCACTTCGTCTGGTCGAAATTATAACGAATCTGCGCTTCGAAATAGCCTTCGAGCTGGCCGCTGAAATCCTTCGAACCATTGCCCTTTCCGGCCGCCTGCTTGTCCATGGCTTCACTCGCCGTTTTCTTCGGATCATAGGCGCCCTTAGCCATGTTAGTGAGATCGTTGAGGCTTGGAGCGACACTGAGCGAGCTTTCTGCCAGTTTGGTGTCCAGGAACAATCCGGATTCCGTATAATCCACCTTGTCCAGGCCCAGGCTGTCGTAGCCTGCCCAGATGAAGGCCTTGAAAACGGCATTGTCCTCCCCAGGCGTGATGAGCATCTTGAAATTGGTGCCATCCACCGGCCCGCTGAGTGATCCGAGCACGCCCATGAGGTTGTTGAGGATGGCATCCCCGCCACTCATGGTGGCACCAGCGGTACCGCTGCCACTACGCATATCCACAAGGATCCCCTTGACATTCTCCGAATCGGTAAGCTTCGGGACTTGAGTCAAGTCCACGAGCCGCGGGGAAACCGGCATGTCCATCCACTGCGCGTCATCACGGAACAAGCGCAGGCGCAAGCCCCTGTCCTTGCCTGCGGGAATCCATCCTGAATCGGTGATGGTGGTCTTCGATAGGGTCATTGTGTTCTCCACGACCGGCAGGCTGGAGAACGGATAGGATATCGTCCGACTTTGCTGCACCTGTGGCATGAATCCGTATTCATCCCCTATCCGGAGCGTAAATCCGGTTGTCGTGACAGGCTGTCCCCATAGCAGCACGGTGGTTTGCAGCTTTACCTGTGGATACGCTTCGTTCGGACCGATACGTCCCTGGCTGTGCCGGACATCAATGAGGCGTACCCCGCTGAGGCCATAATCCACGGTTTGTCGGGATAAAACCGGCGCAGGCGCACCCGTGTATGGGTCGAGTGTGAGGATGCTGCCGGCACTGTACATCAATTCTTCCAGGGTGATGTTGCCATTGGCATGAACCAGCAGTGGTGCAAAACCTGCCAGATCGGTCAACTCAAAGATATACTGGAGGTTGTCCGTAGGAGAAAGCGTGGATCCTGCGGTGAGGGTTTCCCCCTTCTCCACGGACCAGAACTGGGTGGAATCCAGGAACACTGTCAGTTTGCCATCTTCACCCACGGAAGCGGTTTGCGGCGTTTTTCCATCCAGGAGGAGATGCGTGAAATCCGGTGCCTGGTTGACCAGCATCCGTGCCTCCTGGCAATACCCGCTGTTCTTGTACACCCCGCCGCGTAGGGTTGCGGTTCCCGTAAAGGGTGTGCCATCCGGTTTCTTGATGAACAGCTCCACACGCGCAGCCTGCCGCAGCTTGAACGTGTTCAACGGATAGAGCTGCATCCGGGTGGCATCCCGTTCGCCGGACTGGATCTGGCTCTGGTAGAGGGTTCCCAGCCAGACCGCACCGTCAGGGTCTGTCGCCCGCAGCTGTACGTCCGAAGCAATGCCGTTCGGTTCATACAGGGCCAATAGTCCTTCGTTGTTTGTGTCCACTGTTTTGGATGTTCCCTGACCATCCGTGTATATGAGCGTGGTCGTCTGCATGGGGGCGAGCGAGAACAGATAGAACTTCTCCCGAAGGGTGTGGACATCGACCGCAACAGCGGCCTGCAGGCCGGTGTTGGCATGTGTGGCGGTAACCGTTGCCGTACCGTCGTTCAAGCCGGCCAGAGCCATGCGGGTCTGTGGTAGAAACGTGTCCATATCGAAACGGGACAAATCCTCGTAGAGACCCCCCTGGCGGTAGTTGACGCTGACTGTGCCGTTGTTGCTTGTTTGCCAGTGGATGCCGTCCTTGAGCTGGCTCCAGGTCTGATCGACGCCGTAGAGGCCGATGATCTCAAGCAGGGCTAATGTTTCCCGCATAGCCAGAATGTCTCCGGAGTCCGTGGGCAACGCTCCGGAAACCTTCTCATCATTGTCGAGAGTCAATGCGTTAACGGGCTGCCCATCCACCTGAAGCTGGATGGCGTTGCGGTTGTACACGTACAAGGGAAAGGCATCCGTGCTGTCGGCTTGATCCGTCCCGTTGCTTGCCCGAAGTGTCACCAGATAGGTGTCCTTCAAGCCTGTGACTGGCTCTGGGGATAATGCATACACGCCCGCTGCGGTGGAAATCGCCTCAGACCATATCGTGGCGGTTTCATCCTTCCCATTGACTGTTTGTGTCCGTGTCACCTGCAAAGTGCCGGCTGTGTGTCCTTCGACATAGTTTTCGATGGTCCATGCAAGGTCGATCGATTCGTTGTCAACCCGGTACAATCCGCCTATGGGCCGGGCAAGGGTCGCAACGGCCGCGTTGGGCACCACCACAATGTGGCAGACCGCTTCGAGCCGCTCACTCGACAGCGCGGGATGCGGCATCGAGATACGCACCGTGTAGGCAGGCTCTTGAAGGACGGACAACAGGCTCAGTTGCCCGGGAGGGAGCTGGAGAATCTGGGCGGTCTTGTCGGCTGTTCCTGTCCAGACTGGCGTTTTTCCTGCCAGTTGCCCTAAGGTGAGGCTCCCGGAAAAAAGATCCACAGTATACTGAAAGTCCGCCGTCGTGAAAAACGAGGCATTACTGCTCCAGCGCACCTGGGCTGTCGCATTCTGCCGGGCCATGATGCGGTTGGCCTCCTGGGGTACAACCAACGCCGGGGAATTCCCGCAAATCACCGTGTACGTCTTGGACGTAGCTGTCTTGACATGGTTGCCGTTCGGATCCGCAAGACCGCCATCGTCCGCCGTAAAGGAAAACGACACCGTACCCACCCCGTTGCCGGTGAGTGTGACTTGTCCGGTTGTGTCGATTGTGGCGATCGTCGGCTGGCTGCTTGCCCATTTCCCGGTCTTGGAGGTAGGCTGGCCTGTGAAGCCGACCTGCAGTTTTGGCCGGTAGGTATCCGTGAGGGAAAGCTGTTGGGTGTCGCCCTCGGGATAGAGAATCTGCAGGCCATCCACAAATTGTACCGCCTGCACCGTGAAGCTTCCCTGCCTGCCAAACACGATGGTTCCAGTGGTATCATCCACATTCTCATACGCAACGACCTCGACCTGATAGGTCTGATCGGTGGCGGTCAGCGGCAAGGGTGCGCAGGTGGCGACAGCGGACAGTACCCCGGCGGTTTCTGCCATTTGCATGTCCAGCAACGTCGTTGTCTTGTCGGACATTCGGGTCAAGCGGATGGCAAATGGCGCTTTTCCTTTGTTGCTCTGGTAGTCGGTATATTTTGTAGTGAATGCCAAAGCCTGCTTCAGCGAAAGGGTCATGGTGACCCCTTTCGACAACTCGGTGGGCAGGACTGTGCTTGGAGAAACAGTCAGTTCCGTGATGGCATTCCTGATCTGTGTCGACTTGAGCGTCACATCATCGAAATTCCAACCCAACCCTCCGTTGTTTTGCAAGTTTGTCTTGTTGCCAGATAGATCGTTCAGATTGGAGACGGAGGCAATACTGATCGTTGTGGCATCCACATCCTTTACCTGGTAGAGTGCCACGGCCTTGCGGCCGACGGTGTTCAACTCCAAGCTGCCGGCAGTAACCGCATAGCCGTTAATCATCATCGTGAGCGCGGATGTATCCACCGCTTCGGAAAACTCCAGTTCGATGGGTACATAGTCCCCACTGGTATACGTGCCTGGCTTTACGGTGATGCTTTTCAATGACGGGTTGGTCTTGTCATGGAGAGTGAGTGTAGCGGACTGTGTGACTTGCTTTCCGACGCCTGAGAATGAGATGGAAATCGAAGGACCTGCTCCTGTGGAATCCCTCCCTGTGAAGACAGGCGCGTTTGGCCATACGGTATTCAGTGTCAGCGGCAATCTGCCATTCACGGACTCCATGATGATGGAAACTGCTTGTGCCTCTGGCTGTCCAGCTGGCATCGGACCCCCGATGATGTTGATGTATGGGGCCTCTCCACCCGTTGTTTTCAGAACGCCGCCCACCGACTCCACTTTCTTGTTGTTCCACAAGTACTCCAGTAATGAAAGAGCCTGCACCGGGGAACCCCCATCGTATCCCACTGGCAACGCCGACTCCATTCGATATAGGAACTTGTTGAATAGACCGGAGTCATGAAGAAAAATCCTCGCATCCACCTTGGTTCGGACCTTGCCATCCGGGAAGATCTCCCCGGCTGTCGCCTCCATGCGACCGTACTCTGCCAACTTGTCTTGATTTAAAAGATCCACAAGGACCCATCGTGGATTCGTATACTCGTTGTATCCCATGTCAGTATAGTCCGTCATGTTCTTTTCGTAGTTCGTTTCCCCGGTCATGGAAGTGAGCCAGGAGTAACCGCCCTCAAATGGAGCGGGCTTCTTGACCACGATCGGGAATACAGCCTGTTCCACGTCACTGCCATTGGTTGAAAGCACGAGGCCGTTTGCCCCGTAGAACTCCAGGAATCCTTCCAAAACACCAGAGATATTGCATCCAATCATCTTCAGCAGGTTCTTTGATGCATAGCCCAGCTTGACGGTCAGCACACCGGAGAATTGATTCGCTTGCTGAATCACAAAGCCAGGGTCTGCGTACCCAAAAACGAAGTTCGTTCCCTCACCGGGATACTTCCATTGGTTGTACACGGAACTCTTGAGCACCAGCGAGGCGGTATAGTACTCATTGGGGATCGCTCCGGTCACGCGTCTCCAGGCAAAGCCCACTGTACCGTTTACCGGCATGTCTCCTGTGAGTGACAGATTGTACTTCAGTTCAATGGGCGTATTACTGTCGTAAACGATCTCTTCCGGATTATTCGGATCCGGGGTGATCACCAGCTTCAGCGGCGATGCCTGCTGACCCTCTCCCTTCATCTGAATGCCTTCAGACTGCAGTTGGGTCATCAGGTCTTCGAGCTGCACGCGTTGCCCGTCACTGAAGGGTTCACCTGACAAATAGGTGTCACGGATACGGGCCAGCTCCTGCTCGATGCGGATCATGGTCCGCAGATCCCCCAACGCGACCGGAACGCCGTCCACCTGTGCGATACGGCTCAGATCGGTCTGTGGATCCTCAAGGAATGCCAACGTCTCTTCAAGAGTCAAACGCTGGTCATCCAAAAGGATGGGCTGATCCAGGACGAGTTGTCCCTCCTCATCGAGCAGTCCGAGCCGCTCCAGGAGATCGTATGCCTCTTCCTCGCTGCCCTCATCGAAGGCGGACAGCTCAGAAAGAATGCGCTGGTTTGTCTCCTCGGAGTTCCCCGCCATCTGCTGAATGGCTGCCATGGCCTCCACAGGTACCAGCAGGAACAGCATCGTCACGATCAAACACCATGCAACCACTTTGTTTCTCATGGATTCCCCTCCCAATTCCGACCACTATCCCTATCCGTTGTCGCATACTCGTCACAGCGGATTCAGCGCGCATCCAGGAATGCTCCGGCACGTTAAGGGGCAAAAAAAGAGAACACTCCAATGAGTATCATAAAGAAAATTTACAGAAGATGGCAGTGACTTTTTCTGCCTGATTCGTCACTTGTTTTATTGACAACTATCATACCGAGGGTAAGTCATCATTACCCGATGCCGCCACAGATCGCAGCACATATGGCTACAGGTCACGCAAGTTACACTTGGGATCAATGCGTCATATAGTGAATCAGTTCCTCACGACCGGAGACGCAAAGCTTTCCATATACGCCGAGGAGTATGTTCTTCAGTCTTCCTTCAGAAATATTGTGCCGTCTGGCAATGTCCTTGTAAGGAATTCTGCGGATGACCAGTGAGACAATCTGATGCTCCCGAAGGGTCAGCAAGGTAGAAATGTGATGTTTGGTAAATCGGTTATGAAACTCCAGCCAGTTGTTGAACGTCCTTTGCCATTGAGAAAGCATAGGCTGGCGGTATTGGGGGTACAGTTTTTCCAGCATCCGTTCTGTCATGCCATCCATGAGCGCTGCCGTTTCAACAAGAGGAGAGAGGAACCCATGAGGCAGGCAGGTTTCCATGAGCGTACGCAAATGGGCTTCCGCCTCAATCGTGCGTTCCAGACAACAACAGGCAATGGCACAGCAAACGCGCAGATAGAGTTCATGCATCCGGAAACCCTGATCAGAGACGGTCATCGACAATGTGGTTTGCGCAACATTCAACGCAGACTCATATTTTCCTACAGCCAACAGGTGCTTGGCACGCAAATAGGCAGCGTCCGGTCTCATCGCTGCAGGAAGCAGGGAATAGTCTCCTTCTGAAAGCCATGCGGGCGTTCTGCAGGGTGCAAGCGCACTCACGGAAGCCGTTGCCAGGGCAAGTTCCGCCACTGCGGAGATGATGGAATCCGGATGTTTTTGTATCATTCCTTTCAGATAACGCTCAATTTCCCCATAGGCTTCATAATCGCCCAGGCTGATGGCTGTTGCGATGGCCAGCGGACACAGGCGGAGTCTGACCGCGTCTTCTCCGACAGCCTGATCGTAACAGGCCATTGCTCTGCCAAAATGACCATGAAGATAGTGAAACTCGGCCTCATATACCAAACGTTCCCATTGGCTGCACCTTGTCTCCAGTACTTGTCCCGGATTCTTGTACGACAGAGGTACAGTTGTCGCTTCACACAAGTACGAAATCTCCTCTGCAAGAAGCGCTCCCCTCGTTTGATGTTTCAGCCGCCGATCCACCGGTTTCATGGACTCCTGAGGAATCATCCAGATCCCACAAGTCTTCTCTGCATGGGGAACACGTCGTTCTACCAACAATCGTTGCACTTGCCTGATGGATACACCCCATTTTTCTGCAGCAGCTTCAACCGTGACATACCCCATGTGAAACCCTTTCACATCTGGATATTATGTTGTCGTTTCAACGACATATGATCCAGAGTATCTCTACCGAATACGACAGGAACATCGAAGTTATCAATCTTATTTACCCATATCATCCACCTTGTCTCTATTATAGTAAAACATGTAATTTTTAGCGAATCCATGTTGTAACTGGCCGACTCCACACTAACTACACGGCACTTCTACAAGGGCTTGCTTGCACAACTCGGCATCGAAGCCCGCTTCCGTGTTGACGCCAAACGCCAGCGGCCTGCTGTTCGGCTGTTAGAACGGGAAACGGATCATAGACAACCATATGGTCAAGCGTGTTTCGGCAGGAAAATTTGCCTGGCGAAGCCCAAAACAGCCGGGTCAACACGAAATGGCATCCAGCCGCATTCGCGGCTGGATGCCATTTCGTCTGTTGAAGGCGTTTGATGCGGTCCGATGATGGCACGGTCTCCGACTTCGATAGAATCCGGCAACTAGCGCCGTCAGTTTACGGTCGCGTTGCGGCGTCCGCAACATGATAACAAGATCGTCGTTTTATGTTGATAAACAATGATTGCCTACTCCCACTCGATCGTTGACGGCGGCTTGCTCGTGATGTCATAGACAACACGGTTGACATGCGCCACTTCGTTCACAATCCGATTGGAAACCTTCTCCAGCATGTCGTACGGCAGCCGGGCCCAGTCCGCCGTCATAAAATCGGTGGTGGTGACAGCGCGCAGCGCGATGGTCCAATCATACGTGCGTTCATCCCCCATGACGCCAACCGAGCGCATGTTCGTCAAAACGGCAAAATACTGGTTGATGTCCTTCTTCAGTCCCGCCTTGCGAATTTCCTCACGGAAGATGGCATCCGCATCACGCAGGATGTCCAGCTTGTCCTTTGTGAGATCGCCGATGACACGGATGGCAAGACCTGGCCCCGGGAAAGGCTGACGCCAGACAAGTTCTTCCGGGATACCAAGCTCGAGACCCGCCTTGCGGACTTCGTCCTTGAAGAGGTTGCGAAGGGGTTCGATGATTTCCTCGAAATCCACTGCATCAGGCAATCCACCCACGTTGTGGTGGCTCTTGATGACAGCGGCATCGCCCAGTCCGCTCTCAATGACATCGGGATAAATTGTCCCCTGCACAAGGAAATCGACCTTGCCGATCTTCCTGGCTTCTTCTTCGAAGACACGGATGAATTCCTCGCCAATGATCTTCCGTTTCGTTTCCGGATCGTCGACACCCTTGAGGCGCTCCAGAAAGCGTTCTTCAACATTCACGCGCTTGAGGTTCATCTTGAACTGATCGCGGAACACGGTCTCGACGGAATCCCCTTCACCTTTCCGCAACAAGCCGTGATCCACAAAAATGCAGGTCAGTTGGCTGCCGATGGCCCGATGCAGCATGGTGGCGGCCACCGAGGAGTCAACCCCACCGGAAAGTGCGCACAACACCTTGCGATCGCCGATTTTCTTGCGTAGCGCGAAGATGGATTCCTCCACAAAGGAATTCATACGCCAGTCGCCTTTCAGCCCGCAGACCTTGTAAAGGAAGTTCTGCAGGATTTCCTTGCCTTTCGGTGTATGCTCGACTTCCGGATGGAACTGCACGGCGTAGAAGTTTCTAGCCGCATCCCCCATCGCAGTATTGGGGCAGTTCTTCGAGGTTCCCAGGTTGGAGAATCCCTCAGGAAGGCCGGTCACAAAATACGTGTGGCTCATCCAGCAATTGATTTCAGACGGGATGCCTTTGAAGAGGCGGCCTTCCGGCTTCAACACGGCTTCAACACGGCCGTACTCCCGCTGTGCCGCTCTGCCAACCGTGCCACCGAGCATGACACCCATCAGCTGCATGCCATAGCAGATGCCCAGGATCGGGATTCCGAGAGAAAAAACGCCTGGATCACATTTGGGTGCGCCTTCATCGAGAACCGATGCAGGCCCGCCGGTGAAAATGATGCCTTTCGGATTCTTTTCCCGGATGCGCTCCAGGGATGCATGGTAGGGAAGCACTTCGCAATAGACGTTTGCTTCACGGACCCTTCGTGCGATCAACTGGTTGTATTGGCCTCCGAAGTCCAGGACGAGAACAAGCTCATGATTCAACGCGGTATCCACCTTTCCTGTTGTGGCGGGCTGCTTTGTCGGATGCTAGTGGGATGCTTTGCAAGTGTTCACGAAAAGGAACCGAACGAAGTCGGCCCTTTGCCTGATACCATTATAGTGGATTGTTGCGCAAATGCCAAATGAAAGGTCTGGGAGAATTCCCCGGAGTAAGCAGAATGACCTGTTTCCGAAGAAACAGGTCATTCTGTGCTGGTGGGCGATAATGGGCTCGAACCATCGACCCCCACGATGTCAACGTGGTACTCTAACCAGCTGAGCTAATCGCCCGAACGAGTGTTATTATAGCATGGCGGGAACCCCGTGTAAAGCACGAATATTCCTATGGAGAAAACCCGCAAATCCTTTCAACACGGCCAATACGGGATGCGTCAAACCATTGCGGCCGTAATAAATCACCTTCGTCCCATCCGACAAAGGCAGGCAGATGCCCCCTTCTCCGCGCCGGTATATTTTCATGAATCCTGTCTTGAAATCATTTTCTTTTTCTAGATTTCCGAAGTCATGTACCTGATTTCGTCAGAACGGCAGTGTCACGTCCATCACAAGCAGTGTGATGTCGTCAGACGGAGATTCCAGACCGGTAAAGGCTTTGACATTTGCCAAAACCATTTCGACAAGTGCGTCCGAGTCCATGTTTGCGCCAGTGCGAATCAAGTCCGCCAGTCTTTCCTGCGAATAAACCTCATGATCCGGCGATCGGGCTTCCACCAGTCCATCCGTATAGAGGACAAGTTTGTCTCCGGGAAAAAGCAGAAGCTGCTTGTTCTGGTACTGAGGCTTGATGAAATCCCCCATCTTGCAGATGGCGATCCCTTCGGACTCCAGCATCTGGATGGAACCGTCGGGCCGCACGCGAATGGGCGTTGTATTCAAGCCTCCGCTCGCATAGGACAGTATGCCGGTTTCCATGTTGTACACGCCGTACAGCATCACCATATAGTGCTCATCCTGGAAGTTGGCGGCGTTGAAGCTCTCATACAGATGTTTGAGCACGAATGACGGCAGAATGACTGCGGCACCACGTGATTCGTCCTGAAGGGACTGGACGCTCTGAAAGGCAAACACCGTGAGCATCGCAGCCGAAACGCCATGCCCTGCCACATCGCCGATATAGATGCCAAAACGGCTTGAATCAATGCGAAAAACGTTGTAGAAGTCTCCACTGAGCTTCTCTGCCGGGACATATCCGGCAGAGAACCGGACATTGTCCCCATGTGGCAGAACGGACGGCAGCATGGAACGCTGCACATCTCTTGCCAATTCAACATCAGCCAGCAGACGACCGTTCGCCTGGGTCAGCTCCGAGGTCCGTGCCTCCACCTGTTTGTCCAGCTCATTTGCATACTGGTTGAGCGTATCCCTTGCCTCGGAAAGCATGACATAAGGCCGGCGGATGCCATGGATATAGAAAACATCAAACAACAAGGCAAGGCCGACAAGATTCAACAGATGGGAAAGGGATTCGGAATAAGAAACACCCTGTGGCAGGAACATGAGCAGCATCTCGCTGCTGATCAGAAGCATGAAGGAAGCAGCCATCTCGATCTGCAGCCGGTCGGGACGAATCAGATAGTTGCGGAAAGTGAGGAACATCGCAACAAACAGCAGAAAAATCGTCATGCCCCGAATCAGATGAAGAATGATGCCAGGTTGCCCAACAGCATTGAACCAGGCAATCTCCAAAGGATCCCATGCGATCAACCAAGACACAGCACCCAGGATGGCAAGCATGAACACAAACCAAAAAAGCGTATGTATCCGCAATTTGCGAAACTCGGCAACCCAACAAACAACCGCAAGGCCGATCGCGCAGATCAGATGTGAAAGCATGATGAAAAGAGCGGATCGAATGACAATCTCTTCAGGTTTCGGGAACAAGGAAAAACCGATATATCCCGCCAAGTGAACGACATCCAGCACACCGGTCGCAAAAAGAGTGAATCCGGCCGCAAGTAGTTTTGTGTTCAATATGAACCGGTGGGTATAGATCGACATCAGAAAAACCGTGAAACAAAGCATTATACAGGTTAATTCCACAAAGAAGTGAAAGGGTACGGCAAAAGAGATGGGTTGGATGACACGGCGTTGGACAAGCCAGTCCAGCCAGGTTCCGAAAAGGGAAAGTCCGATACCGCCCAGAAGGGTTGCATAAAAGAAACACCAACCGACGGTGTCGAATTTTCGGCTATTTCCCGTCCCTTGGATTCTCATGTTCTCCCCCGCAAAGACTGCACCGTGTGGGAATGAACCCATGATATCACATGAGGGAACGACGTCACAAGTTTCCGGATTGGGTGTTTCTGCCGATTCGGCATACCGAACCTCATTCGTTTATTTGGCAAACATATGCATCAGATTGATGGCCGTGGGGCCAAGAAGTACGATGAAAATGACAGGGAAAATAAAGATGATCATGGGAATCAGCATCTTGATCGGCGCCTTCATGGCCTTTTCCTGAATCATCTGCTTGCGGTTGACCCGAATTTGTTCTGATTGGATGCGTAAAACACGCCCGAGGCTCACGCCAAGTTGGTCCGCCTGGATGACGGCACTGATGAAGCTCCGGAAATCCGGCACACCTACGCGTTCCGCCATTTGATACATGGCTTCCTTCCTGGATTTTCCCACCTTGATCTCCTGCAGCAGCACCTGGAATTCCTCGGAGAGAGTGCCCGGCATCTTTTCCGTAACCTTGGAAAGAGCCGAATCGAATCCAAGTCCGGCTTCCACACTGACCGTCAGCAGATCCATCACATCCGGCATTGTCTTGAGTACGCTTTTCTGGCGTTCACGGATCTTGCCGTTCAGGATCAGGTTGGGAATCATGACACCCATGGTTGCGACCGCCGCAACCATGAGGAGCGTCTTTCCGAGATCCGCTTTCGCATACAGCATCAGCGCTAGAATAAGGAGCGGCATCGCAAGTGTCGCCACAGTCTGGATGCCAAACCAGTTCTTGGCGCTGAGACCATAAGGTCGCCCCGCCATGATGATCTTCTTTTCAAGGTTGCCAACCATCTCCGCAGGAGCCATACGCATCAGGAACCTGCCGGTACCGTCAAGCGCCGGTTTGATGACGCGATCACTGAAGGATCGGTTGTAGATTTCGTCGTTCATGCCACCCGCATCGTTCCGGATGTTCATGAGACGTGAACGGACATCCCCTTGTTTTTCCGTATTTCTATTGAGCAGCGTATAGAGGAAAAAGCAGAGGGGAATGAACAGGGGAAGCATCAAGATCGGGTTCATTTCACACCTCCACGTTGACGATTTTATTGACAACATAGATGCCAATGGATTCCGAAAGGACAGCGGCACCCAGCATGGCAATGCCGAGCGGTTCGCTGAAGAGAAGCTTGATCTGATCCGGACTGATGACAGCCATCATGCCACCAAGGAGAACGGGAAGGCCGGCGATGATGTACCCGGACATGCGACCTTGCGCGGTCAACGCCTTGATTTCACCTTTCATCTTCACCCGCTGACGAATCGTGGATGAGATATTGTCAAGAATTTCTGACAGATTTCCACCAATCTGCCGTTGAATCAACACGGCGGTGACCATGAGTTCCAGATCATCGCTGCCAACCCGATTGACCATGTTTTCCAGTGCTGTTTCCGTATTGACCCCGAAGTTGATTTCCTTTTGAAGTTTGGTGAACTCCTCGGATATGGGACCGGTCGTCTCACGGGATACCGAATCCACCGACTGAAAAAAGCTATGACCGGCCTTTAACGCGTTCGACATGATGGCGATGGTATCACCAAGCTGTAGATTGATGGTTTTCAACCGTTTCTTGATTCTACTCTTAATGAACAGGGTCGGTACTGCCAACCCCGCAAGTGCTGTAAACAGGATAGGAAACTTGAATCCGAGCGCCAGCATGCCAACAAGCAAGCCAACCAGAAAAGCAAGCGCTTGAAACGCAATGAATTCTTCCGGCTTCATCAGGATATTGGCCTTGACAAGCGTTTTTCGCAGATTCTTCCGATAGTTTCCAAACAGACCGCTTCGTTCAATTCCACGAGCCAGAACGCCGATTCCCTGACGATATTCCTGCCGTTTTGGCTTCGTTGCAGCTTCGCCTGTGTTTTCAACGGGATTCACGAAATTCCCGAGACGTTCCATAGGCGCTTCCTGGCTCATCATGGGCTTGAATAACTGATAAAGGGTGATGCCGATGCCGGCTGCCAGCAGAAGGACAATCCACTCCATTCGGAACCTCCCTGTCTTGCTTTCAGAATGATCGATTCCCGCGTCTTCATCTGAGGGCCGCGGAATCCGTTTCCATGCTTCAGGATTTGGCGGTGAACATGTCGTTTGGCAGGACAACACCTGTTTTCAGGAGTTTGTCCATGAACTTCGGCTTGATGCCGGTCGGTACGATTCCACCGATGATATGGCCCATATTGTCACGGGCCTCTTCCTTGTAAACGAAAATATCCTGAAGGGTGACTACATCCCCTTCCATACCGACGACTTCCGTAAGGTATGTGATGCGGCGAGTTCCATCCTTGAGACGGGACTGCTGCACAATCAGATCCACAGCCGAAGCGATCTGTTCGCGGATGGCACGGATCGGCAAGTCCATGCCGGACATCAGCACCATGGTTTCCAAACGGGCGAGCATGTCCCTCGGTGTATTCGCATGTCCGGTGGTCAGTGAGCCGTCATGTCCGGTATTCATAGCCTGGAGCATGTCAAGGGCTTCACCGCTTCGGACCTCGCCGACGACAATCCGGTCAGGGCGCATACGGAGGGAGTTTCGGACCAGGTCCCGAATGGTGATGGCACCTTTCCCTTCCACATTGGGCGGACGGGTTTCCAGACGGACGATATGATCCTGTCCAAGCTGCAGTTCAGCCGCATCCTCAATCGTAACGATGCGTTCGTCTTCCGGAATGAAGGAAGAGATGACATTGAGCGTGGTCGTCTTGCCGGAACCTGTGCCGCCGGATACCACGATATTCAGTCTGGCTTCCACGCAGGCTTTCAGGAACTGCGCCACTTCCGGTGTAAAGGTACCGAACCGGATCAGGTCGTTTACGGTGTAGGGTTTTTCCGAGAATTTACGGATGGTGATGGTCGGTCCGTTCAACGCAAGCGGCGGGATGATGATGTTCACACGCGAGCCATTCGGAAGGCGTGCGTCAACCATGGGCGAGCTTTCATCGATACGTCGTCCGATGGGTGCGACAATGCGTTCCACAATATGCATGACATGCTCGTTGTCCTGAAACCTCACATCGCTGAGCTCGATCTTCCCCTTCTTCTCGACATACACCATGTTCCATCCGTTGACCATGACTTCGCTGACATCTGGATTGTTCAACAGCTGCGTAATGGGGCCGAATCCGATGGTTTCGTTGATGATGCTCTGCGCGATGATGCCGCGTTCGTTGCGGGTGAGATAGGAAGCTTCCTTTTCGATCACCTCATTGACGATGCCGCGGATGGTTTCCTCGATCTCAACGGTGTTTTTCCCGCCTGAGTCGTCATCCCCCGTGATATGGACATCCTCGACCACACGATCGAAGATCTTCTTCTTGATTTCCTTATAAGGGTCTTCACGGACTTCATCCCGCGCAGCAGCACCGGTTTTTGCGCCGCTCTTCTTCGAGTCATCGTCCTTTTCCATCTGTAGCCGTTCCAGTAGTCCCATTGTTCAACCCTTCCGCCACTAACCGGGGTTACCCGGTCCGCATGCGCAACCGATTCATCTCGGAATATGCGCCTGTTCAGCCGAACCACTTCTTTTTGACGGGTTTGTCTTCCCTTGGAACGGTTCCTTCCGGATTCTCAAGCATATCGGACATGCTGAAAATCGCCTTTGCGACCTTTGTGTCCTCGCGGGTCATGACAAATGGGATACCCTTGTTCGCGGAAGTGATGACAGTGGTGCTGTCCTCCGGCATCAGGGACCAGATGGGGTATCCGACTGCATCCTCGAATTCCCGATACTTGATGCCGAACTGTTCAGATGCTTTGTTGAGAACGACGTGCATCTTCTCCCGCGGGTATTTGATGGATTCCATCAAATCCAGACCCACCTTCACGTTCTTGATGGTGGGAAGGTCCAGCGTGGAAACCACAAGGATCCGCTCGGACATGTCCAGGGCGGACAGCACGATCTCATTCAAGGCAGCAGGCAGATCAATGATGATATAGTGAAAATTCCCTGAAAGCAGGCTGATGACCTTCTCAACCTGCTTGGCATCAATGAACTCCGAATATTCAGGTTTCAACGGAGCAGGAAGAACATGGACGCCTGTGAAATGTGTGGTGAGGTAATCGTTGACGATGTCAGAATCCACATTTTTCAGATCCTTGACAAGATCGTACAGCGTATTCTTCACAGACAGGTTCATCATGACGGCCACATCACCAAACTGAAGATCCAGATCCACAAGTGCCACCCTTTTTTTGGTGGTCCGGGCCAAAGCCACGGCAAGATTGCAGGCGATGGTTGTCTTGCCGACGCCGCCTTTTGTGCTGAAAACTGTGAAAACGCGGCTCTGAATGACCTGATCCGGCGAACGCGAACCATGTTTGCGCTTGTTTTGAAGCTCAAAGGTTTTTTCAATCGACGCGACGAGGTCATCCGACGTGAATGGCTTGACAAGATACTCACGTGCTCCGGCGGACATGGCTTTTTTCAAATACTCATGTTCGCCCTGCACAGACATGATGATCACGCCCACATCCGGATTGGATGCCGTGATGATGCCAGTCGCCGTCAATCCGTCCAGATCCGGCATGTTGATGTCCATCAGAACGATATCAGGTTGCAGCTTCTGTACGACTTTCACGCCGTCCCTTCCGCCGTTTGCCGTTCCGACCACATCGATGTTCCGGTTGCCGATGGACAGCAGCGTCACGATGTTGTCCACCGTGTCCTTTGAATCGTCTACGACAACGACCTTGATTTTTCCGTCATCCATGCAGGTTCCTCCGTCCCGGATCTTTCCGAATTCTCTTTCTGTGTGAACCTTTATTGTATCATGATTATGTTATGAATCGAGGTATAACTGACATCCTGTAACCACTTCAAGGGGGTGTGAGGCCTGTTGTTCCTCCGGATTCCACTGTCGAATCTGAGGTTCCGGATACATTGTTGTTTCCAGATGAAGTGCCAGCCGAAGCATCTGTTGGTTCCGTACCAGAACCACTGCCATCACTGGTCATATCGCCGGGCATTGCCGCGAAGGGCAGCAACCGCGCCGGGATCATATCCGTCACGATGGTCCCATCCGTATCAACGATCTCCTCGTCGGTTTTTCCACGCAAGGCCAGCGTGAATGCGCTATTGTTCGTATTGAAGATGATCCGTTCCGCGTCCTCCGGTGTGACGGCAAGCGTCACGGTTTTCGGGATATCCTCAATATTATAGCCACCCCGGTTCGGAATGCCGGCATTCTCACCAAGTACACGGTTTGGTCCCAATGCAAGAACCTGGACATGCTGCATCACGATTTTCGTCAACTGAATGGCATTCCCCTTCTTTGGGGTAACCGTCCAACTAGCGATGACATCCACATAATCCCCCGTCATGATTTGCATGGAAAGGAGGTTGCTTTCATTGATGAAGATACTGACCGCCCTGAATCCTTTGGGTAGATTCTGGGATAAAGGCAACGCCTCACGTTTTGCAAGCCGCTGCTCACGAAAGGGTTCTCCCGCCAGAATGGCTTCCTTCGCGAACATTCCCTCGATAACGGCTTTATCCGTCAGGATCCCTTCCGGAACAGAATCCGAACTGACCTCCATTTCTTTCAAGTCTGCGGCCAGAATGACTTCACCCGGCCGTATATCCCGACTTGACACAAGAATGTTTGTCTTCGGTTTTTCTTCGACCGGCGTTTTGAGATTCCGGACATAGCTGAACAGAACCAATGCGCAGACGACTGTCAAAGCCAAAGAGATGATGAGTGCCTTCCGGTTTACCTTGCCCATGTTGTATCCCCCGCCCGTTTCATCGTCATTCGACACGCATGATGGTCTTGCTCGTCAAAGTGGAGTACCCGCCTGGAAAAATGGCTGCCATCACTGGCGTAATCGCCTTGCTTTGGTATGTGATGGTGATGGTTACCTGTGCACCGTGCAGTCTGAGGCTTTTTGCCGGTGAGATGCTCGTTGTGCGTTTTGTCGTATCAAGTGTTTCCGTGAGGTTGACAATCAATGCCGTAATGTCCGCATCCGTCGCGCCGACCGCCGCAAGTCTGGCGGCTTCCCGGGATGCATTCGACAGGACGATGTAGTTGTTGAACATCAACCCGAAATCGATGATGGCCATAACCAGAAGGAGAAGGATCGGAAGAACCAACGCAGTTTCCACGATGGATTGTCCACGACTCCCCGATGGCATTCCCCTTCCGGGTCGTTTTTGCGCTTGAATCGTATGAATCCCGATATCGGGCGTCTTCATGTGCATCCCTCCCCGTCGAGGAATTCCTTTACTGGATTCCTACCCACTTTACATCAGGTTATTGTTCCATTCACCATTATGTTTGATCCGGCAATCGATTGTCTCCCGTGATACCAATGAAAAAAGCCCCGCGCGGGGGCTTTTTCATCTTCTTTCGATGTGTCCGGCACCGCGCCAGAAAATACGGCCCTTACGATGCACTCGGCAATGCCGATGCAATATTCGTGAAGTAACTTTCCAACGTGCCACCGAACAGAAACAGGACTCCGAGGAGGACGATGGAGACCAGGCCAATGATCAGACCGTATTCCACCATCCCCTGCCCCTTGTCGCCATGCGGCAGGTTTCGGAGAAATCCAATCAGGTCCGCCATTGCAGGCCTCCCTTCTCCTTGTCCGCGACCACGCCTCGAAGACTGCCCAACCCCTGACATGAGACCATCGGCTACTGTCAGTGAAGTGGATGACTGCAAGTGCAGTCCATACACTTCCGAACCGAACATCGTCTTGGCATGGAAACCCATTACTGTGCGGCAGCAGTGGCCGAGGCGGAAGGAGCAAGCTTCGCGGTAATCTGACCGAAAATACCGCCGAGTCCGCCGGATAACGCCGTCAGAGCCACAATCAGAACCACTGCGACCAACCCGATGATCAGACCGTACTCCACCATGCCCTGTCCTTTTTCGCTACGAATCATGTTCTGGAACTTTACCATCAAATTCAACATGGTTAGTCTCCTTTCCTCGCTCGGGACTTCGTCTCGAAGCCTCTGCATCACCGGTCACGCAGCCATTGGCATCATGACATCGGATTGGGTGGTTACGACCTGCTTGCCTTGCGATTCCGTTTCAATCGTTGACATGACCGTGGTTCCCTTACTGGGCAGCGGCAGTGGCAGAGGCAGAAGGAGCAAGTTTCGCGGTAATCTGTCCGAAGATGCCGCCGAGTCCGCCGGACAACGCCGTCAGTGCAACAATCAGCACCACTGCGACCAACCCGATGATCAGTCCGTATTCCACCATGCCCTGTCCTTTTTCGCTCTTCATCATGTTCTGAAATTTCACCATCATTTTCAACATTTTTTCGTCCTCCTCATTCAAATATTGGGTACCGGGTTCCACTCACGTCTCCGTGTCCTTGTTCTCTTGTTCATCAGCGCCTTGGTTGTTTTCCGTGATTTCAGTATACTTCCGTTCACCCTTGCTGGAATCGGTCTGACAGTTCATTTGCAGTTCTTGATCGTCCCGACAGCATCGGGACCCTGGACCTATCGTTGACGCTGGAACACTATTATTAAGGCACCTATGATGATATGTTTCCCAAATGGCGGGCAGCAAATCATCGTTTATATGGCTGCATTGGATTGTAAGTCCTCATTCCATGGTCACCCTCCTTAACCCTTCCCACAATGCGTGCTTGCATGCGGGAAATCAAGCGCGTATTGAGGACTGGAACGCAAAAAACAGGACCCGTTTCCGGAGTCCTGTTCATGAAATCCTGCCATATCCGATGAAGGCATCAGTCCGCCAGATGGTTCTTGATGGCAAACACCGCAGCCTGCGTTCGATCCTGCACATCCAGCTTCCGGAAGATGCTCGAGATATGGTTTTTGACGGTCTTTTCGCTGATGTACAGGGCACCGGCGATGTCCTTGTTCACCATCCCTTTCGCAAGAAGCTTCAATACTTCCTTTTCCCGTTCGGAAAGCTGGTTCGGGTTGTCATCCCCGCTCTTCATGCGCTTGAATTCGGTGATCAGCTCGCGCGCCATGCTCGACTGGATATAGGTCTGTCCGCTGGAAACCATGCGGATGGCTTCCACGAGCACGCGGGATTCTGCATCCTTGAGCACATATCCGGCCGCACCGAGATCCAGCGCCTTGAACAGGTATTCACGGTCCTGATGGATGGTCAGCATGATGACACGCGCTTCACCATCGAGCGCACGGATTTCCTTCAATGCCTCCAACCCGTTCTGCACGGGCATGTTGATGTCCATCAGCACGATGTCCGGCTTCATGGCCACAAAGGCATCCACGGCCTGCCGACCGTCTGCGACGCCTGCCACTACCTTGATGTCCCGTTCCAGCTCAAGCAGCTGTTTGAGGCCTTCCCGAATCATGGTATGGTCTTCCGCGATGAGTACGCGAATGATGTCCATTTCATTCCTCCTTGGCATCGTATGGGAGCATGATGCGGACTGTCGTTCCTTTTCCCGGAGCCGTGTCGAAATCCAGGGTGCCGTCCAGCATGTCGATGCGTTCCCGCATGCCGAAGAGTCCAAAACCTCCGTCCGTATTCAGGCGCACCTCGCCCAACCGTTCCGCATCAAATCCCTTCCCATCATCACGAATGCGCATCAGGACTGCCTTTGGCGCGAACTCCAATGTGACCGTAACGGTTTTGGCTTCCGCATGCTTTCGGATGTTCGACAGGCACTCCTGAACCGTGCGGAAAACGGTGAGAATGATGGTCTTGTTGTCCAGCTTCCGTTCTTCGCCACGGAACTGGATTTCCGTATGAATGCCGTAATCAGCCATGAAGCTTTCCAGATATTTGACAAGGGTGGGCCTCAGACCCAAATCATCAAGAGACATCGGACGCAGATCATAGATGATTCGACGCACGTCCTGGAGCGAATTCCGTGTGATGGTCTTGAGGTTCGCCAATTCCACCCGAGTCTTTTCCATGTCCACATCAAACAGCTTTTCGACGATTTCCGCTTTTAATACCACATTGGACATAGCCTGCGCAGGTCCATCATGGATTTCCCGAGAAATACGGCTTCGCTCCTCTTCATGCGCCTTGATCACCTTCATGGCAAGCAATCTCTTGTTATCGGCCGATTCCATCTGCTCGCCGAAATTGGAAAGATCTCCAGAGAGGAATCCAAGGGCCGCACCGACCTGAACGACAACCTGCTCCGCTTTGTTCACAGTCTCAATGGTGCCTTTCAGCCGCTGTTCGAGTTCATTCCGCTTCTGGATGCCTTGCTTCTCCCGTTCCCGGTTCACGGCAAGCGCCACACGGACCTTGTCCGCCGCTTCGTAGGCAGCCCGCATCTCCTCCTGGGTGTGCTTCGCATATTCCCGGTTGATGCTGGACAGCAGGACCATGCTCCGCTTCATCTCCAGTTCGAGGCGATCCGTCTCCAGAATGATCTGCTGCACTTCCAGCTGCAGGGCCTTGATCTCATCCCGGAGGATATTGACCTCCCGCCTGGCGCCCTCGGCAATGTCGAAAATCGCCGAACGGCTCTTTTCGATGGCGTCCAACGTCTTCTTGATGATATCGCCGATTTTGACATCGCCGTTCTTCACGCTCAAAGTCTGCCCCCGCATGAAACCCGTTCCTGTCCTGCCTGCCCACCGTTCCGTACATCACGGACAGGGAGGGTCGGAACAGGGATCCTTCACTGGACCGAATTCGTATTCCGGCTCTCCGGAACCCTTCTGGTCATTTGTTCTTCAACAGTTTGTCCAGTTCGCTCATGAAGGTGTTGATGTCCTTGAAATGACGGTACACGGATGCAAAACGGACATACGCCACTTCATCCAGATCGCGAAGCTTTTCCATGACGAGTTCGCCGATGAATTCCGTGGTGATCTCCCGTTCAAGGGAATTGTATATCTGGGCTTCAATACTGTCAACGAGCCGCTCCAACTGATCCACGGATACATTGCGCTTTTCGCAGGCTCGCAGAATGCCCTTCTGGACCTTCTCCCGCTCATAGGGCTGACGGGATCCGTCCTTTTTCACCACGAGGATGGGCAGGCTTTCCACCTTCTCATACGTGGTGTACCGCTTGTGGCAGTTCAGGCATTCCCGACGGCGGCGGATGGTCGTGCCGTCATCCGTCGGACGGGAGTCGATGACCTTGTCTTCCTGATCGGCGCAATACGGGCATTTCATCGTGTTTCTCCTCCGTTTTGCATCTGTCGTATTTCCGTTACCAGTGTTTCCACAATCGCATCTTCGGGGATGGTCCGGACAACTTCCCCCTTGCGGAAGAGAATGGCGCAATCCCGTCCGCCGGCGATGCCGATGTCCGCATCCCGCGCTTCACCGGGTCCATTGACCACGCAACCCATGACAGCCACTTTCAGGGGAAGGTCCACCCCCTCAAGCGCGCGTTCCACCTGTTCCGCAATGGCGATGAGATTGATCTCTGTCCGGCCGCAGGTCGGGCATGAAATGAACTCGATGCCTTTTGCGTACAGACCGCAGGCCCGCAGGATCTCCCTGCCCGCCTTCACTTCCTCGACAGGGTCTCCAGTCAGGGATACACGCAGCGTATCTCCAAGGCCGTCCAGCAGCATGGAACCAATCCCCGCTGCACTCTTGATGATCCCGCGGTAAGGTGTACCTGCTTCGGTCACGCCGATATGAAAAGGGTGCTCAGTCTGCTCCGCCAACAGGCGGTAGGCTGCAAGGGAAAGCGGAACATTCGAGGATTTCACGGCAATCACAATGTTGTCGAAATCCAGTCTTTCCAGCAGTCGCACTTCATTCATGGCGCTTTCCACCAGGGCTTCGGGGCATACGCGTCCATATTTCGCAAGCAGTTCCTTCTCGAGGGAACCGGCATTGACACCGACCCGGATGGGCACCTTCATCTCACGTGCCACGGCCACAACTTCGCCGACGCGGTCCGAATGCCCGATATTGCCGGGATTCAACCGGATCTTGTCAACCCCGTTGCGCATGGCGGCAATGGCCAGCCGCCAGTCGAAGTGAATATCCGCCACCAACGGGATGCGGATGCGCGCCTTGATGTCCGTGATGGCTTCTGCAGCAGCCATATCCGGCACAGCCACCCGCACGATGTCGCATCCGGCAGCTTCCAATGCCTGTATTTGGGCGACGGTCGCCTCCACATCGGAAGTTTTCGTATTTGTCATCGACTGGATGGAAATCGGCGCATCCCCTCCAATGCGGACATTGCCCACCTGAACGGTGCGCGTCCTTCTTCTTGTCGGTTTGAAGCCATCCTGCCCCATCATGCGTCTTTCCCTTTCAACTTCGGAAATGGTCCCTATCAGCCACCGAGATATTCCCCGGACATGCCTACATCAGCCATCGCGGAATATCATTGAACAAAGTTGCGATCAAAAGCAGAATCAGAAGTGAGAACCCGATCAGGGTGATCAGCCCTTCCTTCTCAGGCGGCAACGGCTTGCGCCGGATTTTCTCGAGGATCAGCAGAACCAGTTTGCTTCCATCAAGCGCGGGAAAAGGAAGCAGGTTCATCACACCGAGATTCAGACTCAGCATTGCGCCGATGCTGGCCAGACTCAGCAGTTTGTCGAGCAGCGAAGGTTCACGTTCCACCACGCTGCCGATGGTCCCGACGATCCCGACCGGTCCGGACATGTCCTTGAACGACACTTTCCCTGTGAAAAGCCATCCGACAGAAGTCAGAACCATGCGGATCGTGGAGACGGAATACCTGCCGGATGCAGCCAGGGAACCCAGAAATGCGGGATGATCGATGGCAAAGTCCGCATCGATGGTGTAATGCATATCAACAAAAGGCGTTATGTCACGGAAGATAAGGGATTGATCATTGCGCCGGACCGTCAGCGAGACCGCCGGATTGCCTGAGGAGCGTCCGTTGTTCAAATAGGCAACGATGGCATCCCGATCCGCGACCTCCAGATCATCAATCCGCACGATCCGGTCGCCATGCCGCAGTCCGGCTTTTTGCATCGGAGAATCCTGTTCGACCATGTCGATGACATTCGTTCCCTTGTCCCCCTCTGTCACAACGGAGAAACCGAGCCTGTAGACAGGATTGGTCTTGTAGAGTTGGATGACGGATTCATGCTGCGTGCCATCGATGGATTCCCAGCCGAGCTTCACCGGTTCATCCTTCGCTCCGTGAAGAAAAAGGGTGAAATCCATCTTCGCATCATGGATGGCATGGCCATTCCAGGAGGTCACTTTGTCTCCAAGCTGGATGCCTGCTGTCGCAAAGGGAGAATCCGGCCCGAGGACCGAGACGCGGTTCGTCATGACGCCGGCGGACAGTGTGAATGCGGACATCAGCAGAAACGCAAGCACCACGTTCATGACGGGGCCGGCAAGGATGACGAGAAACCGTTTCCAGACCTTTTGCGCGCTAAAGGCACGCGGATCATCGGATGCTGTTTCCTCCCCCTCCATTTTGACATAACCGCCCATCGGGATGAGGCGCAGGGTGTAAAGCGTCTCCCCCTTCTGGAAGGAAAACAATTTGGGTCCCATGAACATGGAAAACTCCAGGACACGGATTCCACACCATTTTGCCACAAGAAAATGGCCCAGTTCGTGCACCAGGATCAAAACGCTTAAAACAATCAGTGCGACCAGCAGATTCATTCGAACTCCTTTTCCATCAAGTCATTACATTGTTCTGTTTTCAACGAAGGTAATGTTTGGGAAATCCATGTGCCTTCCGGGTTTGTTTCCCCTTCAGCAAAACAAATTCATGCGTGTGTGATCCGTATGATGGCCTCGCGCGCCAGGCAGCGACCTTCGCCATCCGCCTGCGCGATATCGGCCAGATCGGGGTCCTGTACGGGGTTATGGCGTTCCATCGCCTTCTCCACCACATCGGGGATTCTCGCAAAAGGAAGCCTGTTGTCCAGAAAGGCTTCCACAGCTGTTTCATTGGCGGCGTTCAGGACAGCCGGCAAGGTTCCGCCTTTGCGGACGGCGGCATAGGCGAGTGGCAGACATCGGAAAACATCCATATCCGGCTTCTGGAAGCCAAGCGTTCCGATTTCAGCCAGCGAGGCCCGTCGGAAGGGATTCTCCAGCCGTTCCGGCCAGGTCATGGCGAGTTGGATGGGAATCCGCATGTCCGGCGCACCCAATTGCGCCATCATGGACCCGTCCCGATAGGAAACCAGGGAATGGACAATGCTTTCCGGGTGGATGAGCACCTCGATGTCGTCGACCGGCACATGGAACAGCCAATGTGCCTCGATGACCTCGAGGCCTTTGTTCATCATGGTGGCGGAGTCGATGGTGATTTTGCTCCCCATCGCCCAATTCGGGTGTTTCAGCGCCTGTTGGATCGTCACCTGTTCCAGCGCCTCTGCCGTATAACCGCGAAAGGGTCCGCCGGATGCCGTCAGAATCAGCCTCTCCACATCTTCGGCGCGATTCCCGGCCAGAGACTGGAACAGGGCGGAATGCTCACTGTCCACGGGAAGAATATCGATCCCCTGGCTGCGAGCCAGTGGCATGATGAGGCTTCCGGCTGCGACGAGGGTCTCCTTGTTGGCAAGCGCGAGCCGCTTTCCCGCACGAAGTGCCGCGATTGTGGGAACCAGGCCGACCGAGCCGACCACTGAGGTAAGAACCAGCTCCACTTCCGGCAGCGTGACCGCTTCCACAAGTGCTTCCGAGCCCCCGGAAACCTTCGTGTCCGTATCTGCCACGGCAACCGCCAACATTCGTGCAAGCCCTTCATCGGCTACAACAGCCAGCTTCGGCTTGTAGCGCCGGATTTGTTCCTCCAGCAGGCTGATGTTCGAACCGGCCGCAAGCGCCACCACCTCGATGCCGAGATGGCTGCAGACATCCAGTGCCTGCACGCCGATGGAGCCGGTGGAACCAAGTATCGCAATCTTTCGTGTCATGGTTTCCTTTCTTCCGGGAGAACTGTCGCTGCTACAGACCTGTAAAAGTCCGAAGATACAGGTATACGACGGGGCCCACGAACAGGATGCTGTCGATTCGGTCCAGCATGCCGCCATGTCCCGGAATGAGCTTGCCGAAATCCTTGATGCCGGCACTGCGCTTGATGGCGGAGGCCGACCAGTCTCCCACCTGGGATACAATGCCGCACAAAAGTCCCAACACGAGGAAATGTACCCATGGAACGTCCACACGAACCACGGACGGTACCAGCAGGCCGAACACACCCATGACAACCGTGCAACCCAGAACACCGCCGATAGCCCCCTCCACCGTCTTTTTCGGACTGATGGCGGGAAGCAGCTTGTGCCGTCCAAGGGTGACGCCGGTGAAGTATGCGGCCGTGTCCGTCATGACGGAACCGATGACAACGCACCAAATCAGCCATGCTCCGTGTTCCATGCTGCGAACCGGGGCAATGAAGGACATCAGGAACGGAATGTACAGAATGCCGGTAAATGTCATGGCCAGATCATCCAGATGGAATCGGCCATTCTGAAAAATAAGCCGACCGAAAAGCCAGACAATGCACAGAAAGGCAAGGACACGCACGCTGCCGGACGAGAATGCAAATGCGGCCACTTCGAGGGTGGATTGCGCAATGGGTGCAAAGGAGGACGGCCATCCGGAAATAGACTCGGAGAGTCCCCTGACAACCGCCGGATCACCCAGACGGGAATTGACAACCAGCACGACTGTCATCAGGGTCGCCGTGAATGGATCCACCGTACGGCTTACGGACTGAACAGCCTGACGGAACTCGAAAACGGCAAGAAGGGATGCAAGCAGAATGACCGCCAGGATGACGAACGGCGGCGCCAGGAGGGCACCGATGAGCAGGATGATGGCGATGGTTCCGCTGATGATGCGCACGGCCATGTCAAACTCCTCCGAACCGGCGGTTTCGCCCGGCATATGTATGCAGTGCCTCCCGAAGGTGGCGCTCCTTGAAATCAGGCCAAAGGACTTCCGGAAACAGGAACTCGGAATACGCACACTGCCAGAGCAGGAAGTTGCTCAGTCGCTGTTCTCCCGAGGTGCGGATCAGAAGATCAGGCGCTGGGATGCCTGATGTATAGAGATGCCCCTCCACACAGGCCTCATCGATTGCTTCCAGGGACAAGTTGCCTGAAACGGCTTCCGCTGCAATGGCTCGGGCTGCCTGGACAAGCTCCTGGCGGCCGCCGTAATTGATGGCGATGATGAAATCCATGTCCCCGTTGGCCGCCGTGCTGGCTTCCAACCGGTCGATCTCCCGGAGAATGTCCGTCGGAAGGCCGTCCCGGGAACCGATGACTCGGATACGGACGGCTCGGCCATCCAGATCCTTCTCGGCGCCTTTGAGATACTCAAGCAGCAGCTTCATGATCTGGTCGACTTCTTCCTTGGGCCTGGACCAGTTTTCGGACGAGAAGGCATAAACGGTGACATAGCGGATGTGCAGGTTGTAGCAGGACTTTATGACTTCCTTGGTCATACGGGACCCTTCGACATGCCCGAGACTTCGGGAAAGACCACGTTTTTCAGCCCACCGCCCATTGCCATCCATGATGAAGGCAATGTGCCGCGGGCGCTTATCCGACTCGGAGTCAGGGTTCCCTTTTCGTTTTCCAAAGTTGAACATGCGCTGCGGTGCCGTCCGTTCCGGGATGATTTCGACAGGCCGGGCTGCACCCGATTTGTCACCCTACACCCACATCATATCAGAAAAGCCAGTGGAGCGGAACTGGTGCCCTCACAGCTCCAACAGAGCCGCCGCGTTGTCGTGCAGGACTGCCTGGCGTTCTTCGTCCGTCAGCGCAAGCCGGTCGAACAGCGCCATTTCCTGAGCATGGTTGTTGACGGGATAATCCGTCCCGAACACGATGCGGTCCACACCGTGCGCGTGGATGAGCTCCAGCGCATCCTCCGGCTCCATCGCCCACAGCGCGCTGGAGGTATCCAGATGGATCGGGAGCCCGATCAAGGTTTTCCGGGCTTCGTCCCATCGTTCATATCCACCGAGGTGGGCCGCCACGATCCTGAGATCCGGAAAGCGTTCCAGTACACGCATCAAACGGATCGGGGCGGAATGATCCAGCTTCGGATCCCCCACATGCATGAGAATGGGCACTTTTCCGCCAACCGCCCGGTAAATGCGATCCATTTTCGGGTCATCGATATCGAACACCTGGAACTCCGGGTGGAGTTTCACACCGTGCAGCCCCAGAGACAGAAGCATGTCCAGATCCGCTTCGACAGTGTCTGAATCGGGATGCAGCGTACCGAATGCAATGAATCGGCTGTCTTGCCGCTCTGCGAGCCAATGGTTCACCGTATTCGTCTGCGAAGGCTTTGTCGCAGACGAAAGAATGACCACACGGGACACACCGGATGCTTCGGCGGACGCGGCAAGTTCTTCCAGCAGTCCATTTCCGTTCATCGTGATGCCGTAATGCCGTCCGATGTGCGTGACCGCCTTATGCGCCAGGGTCTCCGGGAAGATATGTGCGTGAAAATCAATGATGCCACCCTTTATAGGTTCCATGTTGTCATTCCCCCAGGAGAAAAGTCATTTTACAATTGCCGGAGCAGATGGCTCATATAACTCACATAGTGGGAAAATACGACACCTGGTTCCTGCAGATCCGGATTCCAGCGCTTTACCCATTCAAGGGAGACATAACCGTCGTATCCGAGCGCGTGAAGCTGCTTCAACATGTCCAGGACAGGCACGTCCCCGTATCCCAGCATGCGATAGGCGACTTTGCCGTTCTTCATCACGGAGTCCTTGATATGGACATACCGGACATGCCGGCCGATATGACGGATGGTGTCTTCCGGAGTTTCACCAAAAAAACGCCACGGATGATGGATGTCCCATAGGATGCCGGCGCTGGGATGGGCGACGCCTTCCATGAAGGATGCCATGACCTCGGAATCCGCCAAAACCCCGTTGGTTTCGATCAGAACAGATACACCCTTGCCTGCGGCATATTCGCACAAATCAAGATAGGAAGCACGGACCAGCGACAAGTCCACAAATCCGGAAGGTGCGGGATTCAAGTCGCCCAACACACGGATGAACGGAGCGCCGACACGTTCCGCCAGATCAATGTACCCTTTCGCTTCCGCCAACGCCCTGCCACGGTTTTCCCGATCGGAAAGATTCGCGCCGGACGTGAGCATGGGCAGTTCCATACTGCCCGATTTCAGGGTGGCGAGCGTTTTATCGATGTTTTCGGGCCGGAAGGGTTTGGCTTCCGGATCATACATTTCGTTTTCGAGCCCCCGGATCTCGATGCCGTTCAGGCCCAGATCCTTCGCCGTGGCATAGATTTCCTCCCAAGACCAACCCGGGCAGCCAAGCGTTGAAAAAGCCAGTTTCATCGCAATCCCCTCCTTACGCGGTCTCGATGGCGGCGGCATCCTTGAGGTTATATAGGTCGACGGCCATCTCGCGCATCTTGTATTTCTGGATCTTGCCGGAAGCGGTCATCGGGAAGGCATCCATGAAATGGACATACTTCGGCGTCTTGTGGCGGGCCATGTTCGCCCTCACATGCGCCTTCACATCGTCTTCGGTCAGGACCGCGCCATCGCGCAGGATGACACAGGCCATGATTTCCTCCCCGTATTCCTTGCTCGGTACGCCGATGACCTGGACATCCTTGATGGAGGGATGCGTGTAGAGGAATTCCTCGATCTCCTTCGGATAAATGTTTTCACCTCCGCGGATGATCATGTCCTTCATGCGTCCGGTGATCTTGTAATAGCCGTTCTCATCCACCGTGGCCAGATCCCCGGTGTGCAGCCAGCCCTCGGCGTCAATGGCCTGGGAGGTGGCTTCGGGCATTTTGTAGTAGCCGCGCATGATATGGTATCCACGCGTGCAGAATTCACCCGGCACATGGGGCGGACAAATTTCTCCGGTCTCGGGATTCGCGATTTTCGCCTCAGTGTGCGGAAAAATACGTCCGACAGTGGAAACGCGCAGATCCAGCGGATCATCCGTCGTGGTCATCGTACAGCCCGGCGAAGCTTCCGTCTGTCCGTAGGTGATCGTGATCTCCCTCATGCCCATGTCATCCACGACCTGCTGCATGACCTTGATCGGACAAGGGGAGCCGGCCATGATGCCGGTCCGGATCTTCGGGAACTTGAAATTTCTGAACTCGGCATGTTCCAGCATGGCGATGAACATGGTGGGTACGCCGTGGCACGCCGTACATTCCTCGTCCTGAAGGGCTTTCATGACTTTCACGGGCGAATAGGCATCGATGGGCACCATGGAGGTGCCGTGGGTCAGACAGGCCATGATACCCAGAACGAGACCGAAACAATGGAAGAACGGCACGGCGATGCAAAGCTTGTCCGTCTCGGTGAAGTTCATGCGGTCGCCGATGCACTTGCCGTTGTTGACGATATTGTTGTGCGTGAGCATGACGCCTTTTGGAAACCCGGTGGTGCCGGAGGTGTATTGCATGTTGATGGTGTCGTCGGGCGAAAGGCTGTTCTTGACTGCCTCAAGTGCAGTATCGGAAACATTCGCCCCGAATTCGGCGATTTCCGGCCAATGATGCATACCGGGCTGGGGAAGGCCCCCGGTATAGACGACATGCTTCAGGAATGGAAGCATCGGATTGTCCAGTTCGCCCGGTTTACTGTCCTTCAGGGTCGGATTCAACTGATGGATGATCTCGAGATAATTGGCATCCTTGAAGCCCTCCATCATGACCAGAACCTTTGAATCTGACTGCCGGAGCAGATATTCGGCTTCGAAGACCTTGTAGCTGGTGTTGACGGTGACCAGCACGGCTCCGATCTTGGCGGTGCCGAAAAGGGTCATGAGCCATTCGGGTTCATTTGTCGCCCAGATGGCCACATGATCACCCTTCTTCACTCCCATGCCCAGGAAACCTCTGGCGATCCGATCCGTCTCTTCGTCAAATTCCCGCCAGGTCCTTCTGTAATCCCGATCCGTGTACTTGATCATCTCGCGGTCCGGGAAGCGGGTTGCCATTTCGTGCAACAGGTTCCCCACGGTGATGTTCATCAGCGCCTGCATGCAAGACCCTCCTTCATTTGTCGCCGGAAAGAGATTCCCTGCTCTTTTCGGGAATTCATAGAGCAGGTTATTTCTTTCCAAGACCTTTCTGCCATACTTCCGTCTGGCGGGGCACCGGTCGATGGGGTGACCGGCAACCGCCTTGCCAATTATCATAACGCTTTTGCAGGCTTTGGGAAAGGGTCTTGCGGAAAGTGGAGCAAAACCGGAACAAAACGGACCTGCCGACCAGTGGATCGGCAGGTCCGGCAGGATGCAATTTCAGTTGGAATGGAGAAACAGCCTCGGCTGACAAACGGAAGCAGCTCAATCGATGTGGGGAAGTTGCTTCAGTCGACCTGGAAGCGGCTGACTTGTTCCAGCAGGCTTTCCGCCATCTGTGTCGTTTCTTCGGCGCATTGCGTGAGTGTCATCGTTGCAGCAGTGGTTTCCTGAACTGTGGCAAGTGAATTGGAACCGGTCTCCGTCGTACGTACCGCTTCGATGGAGACAGCCGTCATTTTCACAGAAATGTCCGAACAGAGGGCCAATTCACGCTCGGATGCCTTCAGGATTTCCGTTACGGAACCCCGCATCGCCTCAACCGCTTCCTGGATGGAGACGAATCCGCCATCGGTTTCATGGACAGCCGCTACCCCCTCCTGCACTTCGGCCATGCCCGTACCCATTGAAACCAGCATCGTAGCGGACTGCTCATGCATGCTGTTCAACAGGAATCGGATTTCTTCGGCGTTCGACTTGGTCTGATCCGCAAGACGACGGACCTCTTCAGCCACTACGCTGAACCCCAGGCCGTGCTCCCCGGCACGAGCCGCCTCGATGGCTGCATTCAAGGCGAGAAGGTTGGTCTGCGCCGCAATCCCGTTGATGGTTTGCGAAATACCGGATACCTTGTCCGAAACGGCACTCAACTCGGTCATTCTCTCCAACGATTCCCGTGTACGGACATAAATTCCATCCATGGCGGAAACCGTTCTCCTGATGTTCTCACGGCCCTTGTCGGCGGTGACGACAGCAGCAGCCAGTTCCCCATCCGTGCGGCGAACCACTTCATCCGCTCGCGCAATCAAGACGTTCAGTTCGCCAAGATTTTCCTCCGCACTGGAAATCCCGTTCTTCTGCCTGGATGCGCCTTCCGCGACCAGTTCAAAGCCGGCACTCATCTCCTGGAAGGCAGCACTGATCTCTTCGGCGGATGCTGTCGTTTCCTCCGCAGCGGCGTTCAAATCCACCGCGCCGTGTCTGACCTGCCGCACGATGGCGCATTGGGCGGCCATCATGTCGTTGAAGGACTCCCCCAGAATCTGCAGTTCATCCTGTGTCCGGATGTCGACGGACACGCGCAGATCGCCCTTGCCCGCCTTCTCCATGCCTTCACGAAGCTTCGCGATCGGATGGATCAGAATCTTCTTCACAAACAGAAGGGAAGAGAAAATATCGGTCAGAACCCCAAGGACCATGATGATCAGTGTGATATAGCCGATACGATACGCAGGCGCCAGATATTCGCTTTTGTTGGCGGTCACAACAACAGTCCATTCTCCTGCAGGCGCGAAGGAGGCATATTTTGCCGCACCCGCGTATTTATAGGGACCGTTTCCGGTTTCGCCGGCCATCATCGCCTTCGCAAGTTTGACCAATTGCGTGTTCTTGTCTGCCTCTGCCGTCTGCAGCAGATTTTCCTTCCCGATTTTTTCCGTCACGGGATGCCAGACGATATAGCCGGAGGGTGCAATCAGATAGGCATATCCGCTTTTCCCATTATGGTAGGCTTCGACGTCCTTGGAAAAGACATTGAAAAAGATGGATCCGATCAGCACGCCTTCCGTCGCATCGCCATGCTTGACAGGGATCGCGACAACAACAACCTGCATGCCCGTGTTTTTTGATGTCAACACTTCGGAAACCGCCACATTCCCCTTCATGGCCTTTTTGAAGTAGGTCCTCTCCGCGATGTTCAATTCGCTCCCCACACCATCCTGCGTGGCCAGGATATTTCCTTCCGCATCCGCAATCCCGATGAGATCCATTTTCCCATCCATTTCAGCAAACACGCGCGCCAGGGATTTGGCGGCTTCCGTCAGATCCTCGGGCGTATTGTTCCTGATGGCGAGTTCCATATGTTCATCCCTGACAGTATTCATCAGATCCAAAACATTCTCAAGCCGATCGTCAATCCGTTTTCCAATGGCGGCAGAATCATTCGACAGTTTTGCTTCCACTTCCGTTTCCAACGCATTCGAGGATACCAGGAAGGAAAGGCCACCCAGTACGAGCATGGGCAGGGTGACGGCCAGGATGATGAGATTCAACATTTTTCCATTCAGGGTTCTTGGACGATTCATGGGGTCCTCGCTCTCACGTTGTTGCGGATTGTCAATAAACACACAAAGAGAAGTTTACCATGATATTGCTGTTTGTCAATAAAATGGAGTGGTAAATATATCAGCCATTTCCCTTCACGGAAAGAGGAGGCACAACGGTCCTATCACCTGAAACTGCGCCCCATCCTGTATTGGACGGCATGCAAAGAAAAAAGGCCGGCTTTCGAGTTCTTCGAAGGACGGCCTTTCATTATTGCATTTTGTCACTATCTGTTCGTTTGTTCCTTATTGCCTTGGATGCTCATGGACCCTCGGACTGACAGTGTATCAGGACAGCCTCTCCGCGTAATCCTCGAAACCGAACCGACGGATGATACGCATTCCTTCCTTTTCGCCATACAGGGCGATGGACGGGAGGTTCACACCGTTGAAGGTATTGTTCTTGACCATCGTATAGTGGGCCATGTCGCAGAAGATCAGGCGGTCTCCGGGTTTCAGCGGATCAGGGAAGGAATAGTCGCCGATGATGTCCCCCGCGAGGCATGTCGGCCCGCCCAAACGATAGGTATGGGCGTATTCACCCGGCATCCCTGCGCCGATGATGTTCGGCCGGTAGGGCATCTCGATGACATCCGGCATGTGGCAGGCAGCCGAGGTGTCCAGCATGGCGATTTCCATGCCGTTTTCCACAATGTCCAGCACCGAGGAAACCAGGTAACCCGTGTTGAGGGCGATGGCCTCACCGGGTTCCAGATAGACCTGCAGTCCGTACTTCTGTTGGAAGAACTCAATGGAGCGGACCAGGGAGTCGATGTCATAGTCCGGGCGCGTGATGTGATGACCCCCGCCCATGTTCAGCCATTTCATACCCTTCAGGTATGGGCCGAACTTCTCATCCACGATCGGGACGGTGCGTGCCAGGGCGTCCGAATTCTGTTCGCAGAGCGTGTGGAAATGAAGACCGTCGATCCCGTCCAGCCCATCTCCCCGGAAATGGCGAAGCGGAATGCCCAGTCTGGAATTTGTGTAGCAGGGATTGTAAAGCGGTGTCTCGATCTCTGAGTATTCCGGATTCACGCGCAGTCCGCAGCTGATCCGCCGGCCGGTCACCGCCTGCACTTTCGACTTGTACCGGTTCCACTGGTCGAAGGAATTGAAGACCACATGATCCACATACCCGAGCAGCTCGTTGAAATCCTCCGGGAGATAGGCAGGCGAATAAATGTGGACTTCCTTCCCCATCTTCTCGAATCCGAGACGTGCCTCGAACAGTGAACTGGCCGTGATGCCCGCCAGGTATTTCCCGACCTGCGGGAAGACGGCATGCATCGAAAACCCCTTGAGTGCCAGCAGGATCCGGCAACCCGTCCGCTGTTGCACCGAATCCAGGATCTTCAGATTCCGTTCCAAAAGCCTTTCATCCACGACATAGCAAGGTGTCGGTATCGTGCCGGGATCAAAATCCAGTTCCAGCTTCAATCGTTTTCCCCCTCAGTCAACCAATGTCGGCTCGAAAGTGTCCTTCCAGGGCAATCCATGCCGGTTCAACGCATCCATGAACGGGTCCGGATCAAATTCCTCGACATTGTGCACCCCGGGTGTCTTCCATAGTCCTTTCAGGACCATCATGGCTCCGATCATGGCCGGAACGCCTGTCGTATACGATATGGCCTGGGATCCCACTTCCGCGTAACATTCCTCGTGCACGCAGACATTGTATACATAGTAGGTCTTCGGCTTTCCATCCTTCACACCCTTATAGATGCAACCAATGTTCGTCTTGCCCTTCGTGCGCGGTCCCAGCGAGGCGGGATCGGGCAGGACGGCCTTCAGGAACTGGATCGGCGAAATTTTCACGCCCATGATCTCGATCGGTTCGATGGAGGTCATCCCTACATTCTCCAGCACATGCAGATGGGTGAGGTATCTTTCGGAGAACGTCATCCAGAACCGGATCTTCTTCAGACCCTTGACGTTCTGGGCAAGGGATTCGAGCTCCTCGTGATATAACAGATACATGTCCTTCGGACCGATTTCAGGGAAATTGTACACCCGCTTCTCGGAGAGTGGCGGGGTTTCGATCCATTTCCCATTCTCCCAGTACCTGCCGTTTGCGGTGATTTCACGGATGTTGATCTCCGGGTTGAAGTTCGTGGCGAACGGATATCCGTGGTCGCCGGCATTGGCGTCCAAAATGTCGATTTCGTGGATTTCATCGAAATGATGCTTCATGGCATGGGCGCTGAATACACCGGTGACCCCGGGATCGAATCCACAACCGAGGACGGCAATGAGACCGGCCTTCTCGAAACGCTCCCGATAGGCCCACTGCCAGCTGTATTCGAACTTGGCCAGTTCCGGCGGCTCGTAGTTGGCTGTGTCGAGATAGTGGACACCGGTGGCCAGGCAGGCATCCATGATGGAAAGGTCCTGGTACGGGAGGGCGACATTGATGACAATGTCAGGCTTGAATGCGCGGATCAGTGCCGCGACTTCCTCAGATTTGTCCGCATCGATCTTCGCTGTGCTGATCTTTGTGCGTCCACCCTCCAATTTATGCTTCAAAGCATCGCATTTTTCCAGAGTTCGGCTGGCGATGCAGATTTCCTCGAAGACATCCGGGTTCTGACAGCATTTGTGCACCACGACACTGGCCACCCCTCCGGCGCCAATAATCAAGGCTTTTCCCATTCCTCTACCTCCTGTGGTTCCCAATTTCGGGCGATTGTTCCTCACCGGATGATTCCGGCGACAAAAACAGATTATACAGAATATACCCATGTGAAGCAATGATTCCACCAAAAAAACACCGGTGATACGAAATACACTGGTTTCGCCATCGTCGGAACCGTTTTCACATGGGAAAACGGCGGCCATACAGGGGATCCGTCACCCTTCGAAAAAGCTCCCCGTGTCAGAATCTGCGTAAATTGGAAAAATGGCTCCCACGTCAGAATCCGCGTCACTCTGAAAAAGGGCGCTTTCCGGAGTTCAGTCCGGAGAGCGCCCTTTCAAGTTCTTTCGGGGATTCGTCGGATCAGACTTACTTCTTCTTGTTGTCGAAGAAGACCGGTTTGCCTGACTTGGCGGAGTCGTAGATGGCTTCGAGAATCTGGGTGACCACAATGGCCTGTTCCGGCAAAACAGTGGGCTTGGTGCCGTTGATGATGGCATTGATCCACTGGCGGGCTTCCAGATCTGCTTCGCTGTCAGCCTGACCGTCGTAGAAGGCCACGCCGCCGACGCCAAGGTCGGGCTTCGTCACGAAGGTCCTGCTGTTTTTCTCGCCGTTCAGACGGAGGCCGTCACGCATGTCCGCGCCACCTTCGGTGCCGCAGAGCGTGCATTGGGATTCGCCCACGTCCAGCGTGTTCAGTGCCCAGCTGGCCTCGAGGTTGATGGTTGCGCCGTTCTCCATGGTGATGAAGCCGAACGCGGAATCTTCTACGGTGAACTTCTTCGGATCCCAGCTGCCCCATGCGTTGGCGGCATTTTCCTTGCTGCCGAGCTTGTGGTAGACGTTGCCCATGACACTCTTCACCTTGTAGTTGTTCATCATCCACAGGGTAAGGTCAAGCGCGTGGGTGCCGATGTCGATCAGCGGTCCGCCGCCCTGTTCCTCTTCATTCAGGAAAACGCCCCAGGTCGGGACGGCACGCCGACGGATGGCATGGGCCTTGGCATAGTAGATTTCGCCCAGCTCGCCATCATCGCAGACCTTCTTCAGGTACTGGGATTCCGCACGCTGGCGGCCCTGGTATCCGATGGTGAGGGTCTTGCCGGTCTTCTTCGCGGTGTCGAGCATTTTCTGTGCTTCGGCGGCAGTTTTGGCCATGGGCTTTTCGCACATGACATGCTTGCCGGCTTCCAGCGCTGCGACGGTGATGAAGGAGTGGGATTTGTTCGGTGTGAGGACGTGAATGACTTCAATGGTCTTGTCCTTGAGCAGTTCCTTGTAGTCGGCATACACCTTGGCACCGGGGACGCCATATTCGGCGGCGGCCTTCACGGCACGTTCCTCGACGATGTCGCAGAAAGCGACCAATTCGACATTGGGCAGTTTCTTCAGACTGGGCATATGCTTGCCGTTGGCGATGCCACCGCATCCGATGATGCCGATGCGAACCGTCCGGGGTGCCTTGGGTGCAGCCGGGGCCTTTTCGGCCTTCGGTGCCTTTGTGGATGTCTTTGCAGCTGCTTTGGTTGCCATGATGATGCCTCCTGCACGTTTGATTTGTCAACGGATCGCCCTGCCGGGCGTGATCCGACTTTCCAATTGGTATGATTTTACCCCATTGGGTGCCGGGAAACCATACAAATCACGTGAATCAGTTGTACGAATCCGGTGGTGACGCGCGCCGGCTTTCCCGGCACTTGTCAGCTCGACCCCTTATCAGATCGCCTTGTCAGGTGATGCTGCGCATATACCGGGCACTTTCGATGATGGAGGGAATCTGCGGCATGTCGAAGTATTCCTGTTCCACGGTGTACCAATGCACGCCGAGGTCCTTGCCGGCCTTGATGATGGCCGGGACATCGATGATGCCCTTGCCGATTTCCGTATTGCGCTTGTCTTCCAGGCTCTTCATGTCCTTGATGTGCAGGAGCTTCATGCGTGCGCCGTACTTCAACATGAATTCCGCGATGCTCATGCCGGCAAATTCCACCCAGTAGGTGTCGAGTTCGATACAGACATGATTTGGATCCGTCTGTTCCAGCATGATGTCATACGCCATCCTGTCGCCAAACTTCACAAACTCGAAATCATGATTGTGGTATCCGAACTGGATGCCGTTGTCAGCACACTTCCTGCCGATGGTTTCGAACCGTTCGCCTGTGCGTTTCCATGCATCGGCGCTGCCGACCATGTCTCCGCCTGCCCAGGGGCAGATGATGTAGGGGGAACCGATTTCCTGGGAATACGCGATCAAGCCGTCCAGATCCTTGTCGAGCAGATCGATGCCGATATGGCTGCCGCATGCTTTGAGCCCATTTGCATCAAGCGCTTTTCTCAGATCCTTTGCGGAGGTGTCGAAATATCCGGCGAATTCCACGCCGTCATATCCTGCCTTGGCGACTTCTGCGAGGGTGCCGAGAAAATCCTGCTGGGTGAGTTCCTTCACGGAATACAGTTGCAAACCGATCTTTTCCATGTCCTTACCCCTGGCCTTTCGTGTATTCAGCCGGTTTTGCTGTGATGTAATCGATTTCTTCCGGCCATATGGATTACTCTAACAGGATTTCAGTTCCTGGTATATAATGATGGTGCGAAAAAATATCGATTATTTGTCTTCCGGGTGGTGCAACATGCGTTTTGAATTCCCGAATGAACCGTATTTTGAAGATCAATCGGTATCAGAAAACCAGATCAAATATCCTTTTCACTGCAACATCCAGGCCTTTCACACTGGCAACATCCTGGCCCATGCGCATTGGCATTATTATATAGAAATCCTGTACATGATCGACGGCAAGGCCCGGGCCATCCTTGGCGGCGAGGGTTATGACTTCTGCACAGGCGACATGGTGCTGATCAATGGTCGTGAAGTGCACGCCGTATTTGCGGAGCCGGATGCGCAGGTTCGCTACATCGTGTTGAAGTTCGATCCGGCGCTGTTGTATACGACGGATCGAACCCTGTTTGAATCGAAATACGTTCTGCCCTTCACCATGAATGTTTCAAACCACCAGAAGGTTTTCCAGGCGGCCGAACTCTCAAAGTCCCCCATTCCCGAACTGCTGACCGCCATCCATCAGGAATTCACCGGCAAGGAATACGGGTTTGAACTTGCGATCCGCACGGACATCGGCCGAATCTTTCTCTGGGTGCTGCGCGCCTGGCACCGGAAGGGCATCCAGATGGATGCGAACCCGGCCTTGAAGGAGACGGACATCCTGCGTCTGCAGAAAGTGTTCGACTACCTTGACGCACACTACAAGCATGAAATCACGGTCGAAACTGTCGCTTCCATGCTGAACATGAGCTATAGCTATTTTTCACGATACTTCAAGTCACTCATCGGCAAGACTTTTTCGGAATACCTCACCTACGTCCGCATCACCGAGGCGGAAAAGCTGCTGCTCACCACGGATCTGAACATCACGGAGGTGGCGCTGGAATCCGGATATTCGAACTCCAGCTACTTCATCCAGCAATTTCGGGACCTGAAGGGCATGTCGCCCAAGCAATTCAAGAAAAAAGTCCTTTCGGCTTGAACATTCGCTGATGCTACCTCATGAAGATTAACATCTTTTTGCCAAATTTGGGATTATTTAAAGTGCCAGGACATGAATTCCGTCATCGTCCTCGGCAGAAGGGAACTGTACGGCTCTTCCTCGGAAAAACAGGTCGCTGCGATTCGCCATCTCGAGCGGTTTCGCAGGAAACGCGGGACTTCAGCATGGCTCAGCGCAGCCATGTTTGTCCCCCACGAACGCATTCTTTCATTTGGATAAAAGATAGCATGTGGTCGCGCGGCACTAGTCGTTCCTGCTTTTCTACGGTCGAACGCCAAGTGCCGCATCGCCTTCCGAAACAGGCCATACTTGCCTGTTTCGTCTGTCGCGCGGCACTAGTCGTTCCTGCTTTTCTACGGTCGAACGCCAAGTGCCGCATCGCCTTCCGAAACAGGCCATACTTGCCTGTTTCGTCTGTCGCGGCACTAGTCGTTCCTGCTTTTCTACGGTCGAACGCCAAGTGCCGCATCGCCTTCCGAAACAGGCCATACTTGCCTGTTTCGTCTGTCGCGCGGCACTAGTCGTTCCTGCTTTTCTACGGTCGAACGCCAAGTGCCGCATCGCCTTCCGAAACAGGCCATACTTGCCTGTTTCGTCTGTCGCGCGGCACTAGTCGTTCCTGCTTTTCTACGGTCGAACGCCAAGTGCCGCATCGCCTTCCGAAACAGGCCATACTTGCCTGTTTCGTCTGTCGCGCGGCACTAGTCGTTCGACCTTTTCCGGTTTCTCACATACACGTGCTTGATGTGGAACTGGCTGGTTTCGCGGATGTCCAGCTCGAACATGTCGAGGGAACGGACCAGGGGCGTCAGTTTCACAAAACCGTAATTGCGCGGATCGAAATCCGGTTTTTTCTTTGCGATCAGGGTCCCGACATCGCCCAGGAACGCCCAGCCGTTCTCATCGGCCAGATCGGTGATCGAAGTGGCAATGAGATCGATGATTTCACGTGTCACATCTTCCACCAACGGATGATTGGGATCCGTCGCCGTTTCGGCATGAGAGGGGAACCGGATGGTCGAAGACTCTTCCGGATGGGAAGGGGTTGTTGATTCAACCTGGTCACGGGCAGGTTCGGACTCAACGGCATCCTGCGATGCGACAGGGGCCACCGTCCCGGCTATCGATTTGTTGCCAATCTGCGCAAACTGCTTTCCGCGCCGGTTTCGCCCTTTAAGGGTACCTTGTCTGGACTGGGAACCTGCTTCCGGATTCCCGTCAGTTGCCTTATCCGTGGAACTCCTGACTTCAACCTGCTGCCCCGGTTCCGTTCGCCCGGCATCGGGACGGCCGGAAGCCATCCGATCCATTGCCGGCTTGACGGATTCGGTCTTCCCGGCCGGCAGAATCTCCGGTTTCCGCTGTGTATCCGCTTCCGACTTTACGGGAACGGATTTGGAGACGGCAGCCGTACGAACATTGGCGGTTCTTCTCGCAGGAACCGGCTCAATGAGCTGCTTTTCAGCGGGCATATCGATAATCTCGATATAGGTGAACTTGTCGCAGGCCACGATGAACGGCTTCGGCGTCTTGCGTTCGCCCATGCCGAACACTTTCTTGCCCGATTCGCGGAGACGCAGGGCAAGTCGCGTAAAATCGCTGTCACTCGATACAATGAAGAATCCATCGACATTGCCGGCATAGAGCATGTCCATCGCTTCAATGATCATGGCGGAGTCTGTGGCATTCTTGCCAACGGTATACCGGTATTGCTGGATGGGGGTGATGG
The DNA here is from genome assembly GCA_942493335.1 of uncultured Clostridia bacterium. Lineage (GTDB taxonomy): Bacteria > Bacillota > Clostridia > DSM-8532 > DSM-8532 > JAEWSN01. The sequence goes on from OW818693.1 coordinate 683,990, forward strand.
CATTGGTGAGAAGAAGGTTTTTCCAGCCCTTCAAATCCGGTTTTGTCCAATCCCCGTATATGCGCTTGATCGTGGGCGTGCCATACCGGGCGATTTCCTTGAACATCCCCGTGATCTTGTCATGGGGAACATTGTCGGCATCGATCAGGACAGCCAGCTTCATTTCGATTCCTGTCTGCATGGTTTGTTCTCCTCCGAATCGCCCATCATTCCCGTTCTCTCAGAATGCTCTTGATCTTCTCGACGATCATGTCCGTGGCGACCTCGTTCATGCCGCCTTCCGGGACAATGATGTTCGCATAACGTTTGGAAGGCTCCACGAAGGCCTCATGCATCGGTTTGACGGTATGCAGGTACTGGTTGACGACCGAATCGATGTCCCGGCCGCGTTCATGTATATCCCGGATGAGCCTTCTCGCGAAACGGATGTCCGCATCCGTATCCACAAAAACCTTGATGTCCAGCAGATCGCGTACTTCCGGATTTTCAAAGAGCAGTATGCCTTCCACGATGACGACATGCCGGGGTTCCTCCTGAATGCACTCTTCCAGGCGTCGGTGTTCAATGAAGGAATAAACCGGACGTTGGATTGCTTCCATGTTTTTCAGCTTTTTCATCTGTTCGATGAAAAACTGCGTATCGAATGCATCCGGGTGGTCAAAATTCAACTGTTTCCGTTCATCGTAGGAAAGATGGTGAAAGGACCGGTAGTACCAGTCCATGCAAAGCAGGCTGACATCTTCTTCAAATGACTTCTTGAGCGCGCGGGCCAGGGTGGTTTTTCCCGAACCTGTTCCTCCAGCGATTCCTATCATGACGGCCTGTGACATGAAAACCTCCACCTGTCGCCCAATCGCAACACTGTACTCCTGCATTATCTCCCCCACCTCGGCGCCTGTCAACCAAAGAGGCCCCTGCATATGCTCCGCCATTGACACATTAGCGTTGTTCCAGTCCGCATGCTTCCAGTGCACCTCCCACACAGGTAGCGGCGGGAGGTGTACAAGATTGTTGGAACCATGTTGTTTTGAGGCTTTGAACGCCGCTCCACATCCGGGTTCGTTGACAATCCGGATTGTATGCCTGTATAATGATATGGCGCAAATCAACGCAGACATGTGCCAGTAGCTCAGTAGGATAGAGCAATGGACTTCTAATCCATCGGTCGGGCGTTCGAATCGTCTCTGGCACGCCAAGAACCCGCTAACCATCATGGTTAACGGGTTCTTTTCTTCCTGTTTGCGAATGGAAACGCAAGGATGGCGTCACGGCAGGAGCAGCTTGCCGATATCCACCCATGTCGTCATGTCTGTCGCTCTGATTTCCCGGTTCGAGAAGGTGTAGAGCACATCTCCGATATATGCACCGCGGCTGACATAACGGTCCTGGTTCCACAAATCCCCGGGATCCAGATGACTGATGGCCGCCAGCTTCTCAAAGCCCTTTTCCAAGGTCAGCCGATACGCCATCAGGCCTTGCCAGTTCAGGGTTCCATACTCGATGGAAGCTTCGGGATCCGTCGCGGAAGACCCCGGCTTTGCCGTTTCCATCAGCGTGACGGGAAAGGCAACGAGATTGCGGGATTTGGAAAACAACAGCGCCCTGTGGTTGTTGAGGAGTTCCGAATCGGTTCCGCGCGCGCCGATGTGCACTTCATGCATGAGGGTAGGTTTCGTGACATCCGAGACATCAAACAGGGCAACCTTCAATCCCTGATAGTATGCCCATTTTGTACCGGGGTCCCAGGAAGACTCCAGTTCGACCGCATCCTTGCCGAACCCGATGAGATGTGTTTCATCATAGGGATGCAGGTAATTGCTGTATCCCGGAATCTTCAGCTCCCCGAGGATGGCCGGTTTTGTTGCGACACTCAAATCCAGCACATAGAGCGGATCCGTAGTCCGATACGTAACCAGATATCCCCGATCCCCGAGGAAACGGGAGGAATAGATCTGTTCACCGGGCGCAATATCCGGAATCATTCCGACCAGATTCAGCATGCCGTCCAGAATGCAGACCTGGTTGGACGAGGTCGGTTCACCCGTCCTGGAGGCCCACCCTGTGGTGGTTGCCACGCGGAGGTCATCCTTGTGCCAATCCATTGAAAACTGGTTCAAGAGCCTTCCTGGAACTGTTCCGCGCGAAACCAGGGATGCCGCGCCATCCTGCAGGGCGAACCTGTAGATGTCCGTGGTTTCCGAAAGTTGTCGGAACCCGCCGTCCGATGCCTTCATCGCAGCGGGGAGCACCGTGGTCATCGGAAGAATGATATTGCGGTCCCCTTGGCGCTGAACGGCCACAAACAGGGAATCCGCCGTCGAATAAACGGTCTGTCCGGCTCCCAGCATCGTATACATGGATGGCGTCTTCGCCGGATCCGCCAGATTGATCCCGGATACCACCAAGTAATTTGCCTCCGTGAAATCCGGGCACCAGGATACGGTGGTCGGCGCAATGTGCAGATAATCGCCTGTTCCACTCCGATACAGCGGCGTTCCCGGTTCCGAACCAACCATGCCGTAATACAGGTTTTTGTTCGTCACCACATACAGATTCCCATCGATCCGGCGGGAAGCGAGAAGCGATCCCTCCACCTCATAACTGCCGGTGCGACGGGGATTCCCGGGATCAGCGATGTCATAGGTGAGGACTTTCGTCATGGAAACCTGCGGTTGCGGCGGCATGTAGCGGATGGAAGGCGCAACCGGCGAGATGGTTGTTGCGGCGGATTTCCCGATGGAAATCCCGGGGGTCGCTGCAGAGGGAACAGGACCGATATAGCCGGTATCGCCTGATGCGGCAATCGTGCTTGACCCGAGGATCACCAGCCGGTTGTCCGCCACATAGATCTCCGAAGGCCAGAAGCCTTCCTCTCCGAGTTTGAGATTGGACAGAAGGGCCATGGAGGTTGCCGGAACAGCACGGATGATCAGAATGCGGTTCCGATTCACCTGAAAGAGAAGGTTTCCATCCGTCTTGATGATGTCTCCCTCGTCAACTCCCTCCACCTGGACATTGGTGGTGGAGTGGGCATCGGCAGACGAGTCACCTGCAGTTCCCGACGCGGCGGACGCCTGCGGGACCGGAGCCGCCGGGGCGGCGGCCGCCATTTCGGCCGAGCCGGATGACTTTGCGCTGTCCGAGGTTGCCGCAGCAGCATTGACAACCGCTATGCCCAACAGGGGACCACCGTCACGGTATATGGCACCCGTGCGGTTCTGCCACGCAGCCAGTTCCTTCATCAGTTCGGCGGAAGTCCTTGCCACGTGCACCATGCCGAGACTTCCGATTTGTTCGGTGATGGCTGTGGCATCACGGGTTTTATCCAGAAAAACCGGGGCTTCGGATACCACAATGAGCCCCCGGTCATAGAACAGATGCTTTCCGAGTGCTTCCGATACCGGGCGGAGAGGCGCATACATGCGTCCGTCCTGCCGGAGTGGCGCGACATCAAGCGCAACGGTGACGCCGTCCACGGTCATGGACTTGCTCCCATTCCGGATCTTGATGGTTTTTGTGCCGGATTTGAGGGTCGCGGTTCCGGTCACCCCGTCGTATTGGACCACCCCGCCTGTGGACTCTGCCAGAAACCGGACGGGCACAAGTGTGGTGCCTGAAACGACAAAGGGCGCCGTGCCGTTCTTGCCGGGATCAATGGGAACCAGCTCGTTGTTTATGCGGGCCAGGTTGCTGCCTACATACAGCATGACAGATGCGGCGAGTTTTGCATCAAGTGTTGACGCACTTGCCGGCAGTGAGACCGAGGCGACAGGCGTGGCCGGTGTGACCGGCGTGCCTGATGTATCAGGGGTGGCCGCCTTCAGCACGGACGGCCCGGGGAAGGGACCGGTCAGGATCATCAGAAGGGTAAGGCATACTGCAGCGATTCGGTATGGCAGACGTGAATGCAGCAGGGGTTTCAAAGCTGGGGAACGGCTGTCTTTCATCGTAATCCCTCCACTCTATCTTTGCGATCACCAATGACCACGCACTACCCATTTGACGCAGCACGGATGCGGAACGTTCACATGAAATCACACAGATGCAAGCCGCTAGACCCGAACCTTTACCCCATACCCTCGCCGCAGCAGCGCCTTTGCCGCCGCATTCCGTTCTTCGGCGGACTCGAAACGGATCAGCAGTGCGCCTTCATCCTCCACCCGGACATGATTGATGCCGATGTTCTTGATATTGATCCGCTCCTCGGCCAATGAGGTCGCAATACTGGCAATGATGCCCGGCCTGTCCTCCACATCCACTGTGATCTCAACGCCTTCCTGGATGCGTACGGTCCGTGTCTCGGACAGGGAATCCCGGTATTTGCGGGCGTTGTCAAAAAAATCGACCAGACCCGCCCGATCCCCCTGCTCCATCAGCGCCAGCACATGCTCCGTTCGGTCCATCATCATCCTCAGCGCTTCGGCAAGTGGTTTCCTGTTGGACAGACAAATCCCCGCCCACAATTCCGGAGAAGACGAGGCAATGCGGGTGACATCCTTGAATCCACCGGCCGCAAGTTTCCGCAGCAGTCCGGTTTCGTCTTCGCACAATGCAACCGTTTCCACCAGCAGCGAAGCGACGGCGTGCGGCAGATGGCTGATCAAAGCTGTCGCGCGATCATGCGTTTCCGCATCCAGCCGGACCGGAATGGCGCCGGTACCGGATACACAGCCACATACCGCTTCCAGAACGGCTTCATCCGTCTCCGGGAAAGGTGTCAGCACAAAATAGGCATTTTCGAAAAGATTAGCACGGGACGCACCATATCCCGAGCGTTCCGAGCCCGCCATCGGATGACCACCGATAAACTGTTTCTTCAGACCGAGTTCCGCAAAGATCGACATGACTTCGCATTTGGTGCTGCCCGTATCCACAAGAACACAGGCAGGTGAAAGATGTGGCGACAGGTCTGCAACGACAGCCCGCATGGCGGAAACGGGCGTACAGAGAAAAATAAGGGAGCAATCCGAAAAAGTCTTGCCAGGCTGATCCGCCACGACATCCACCACCCGGTCCGCCGCCGCCTTTTCCAGATCAACGACATTGACATCCCATGCGACAATCCTGATATGCCGATTGTCCGCCTTCAGCGCCTTCGCCAGGGAACCGCCGATCAGTCCGAGTCCGATGATCCCGATTTCCAATGCCTGCTTCATTCCGTCCTCCATGCTGCCATCCTGCCAGTCTTGATTTTCATGCCGGTTTCATTATTTCAACCCCGGCCGCCCCTGTCAATCCTGTTGCCCAGGTGAAAAAGGCCGCCTCCCCTCAGGGAAGCGGCCATGAAACTGCATCGGTGGAATCGTTCAGTGCGCTTTTGCACCTGGAATGTACTCAAGCAACGAGGTCAGATCGGACCGGCCGAGCAGCGCTTTGACTTCTTCCGGATCCCGTCCTGTCTGCAGCAGATGCACGGCCAGCGCCTGACGAAGCATGTGCGGCGTAATATCCTTTTCAATGCCGGCCTGCTGCGCGTACTGCTTGATGATCTTCCAGAATCCCTGGCGCGAAAGTCGTCCGCCATTCGTATTGATGAACAGTGCTGTTTCGTTCCGATCCCGCAGCATGAAGGGACGCGCCATCTCCAGATAATCGCTCATCGGTTTCAGGCATTGCGCCTCCAGGGGGATGAAACGTTCGCTGCCCGGATCCCCGCAACGGAGAATGCGGTTCTTCATGTCCAAATCCGCCACGTTCAGTGCAATCAGCTCATGAACCCGGATACCGGACACATAGACCAGCTCCATCATGCCCTTGTCGCGGATGCCTTTCAGGCCTATTTTTTCAGGTTGATCCAGCAGAAGCTTCACTTCGTCCTGCGTAAGATAACCCGGCTTCTTGCGTTCGATCTTCGGGGATTCGATGCCGATGGTGGGATTGACCGAAACAATCGCCTCCATCATCAGATAGCGATAAAAAACACGCACGGAGGCCATGCTGCGGTTGATGGTGGTCGGCGCGCGCCCAACGGCCTGCTGTTCCTTGATATAGGTCGTGAAAATGTCATAGGGCGCCTGCTTGATCATGGTGATGTTCTGTGTGCCGAGAAAATCAATGTACTGCTGCACGTCACGGCTGTAGGATTCGAGCGTGTTTTCGGACAAGGTCTTCTTGCTTCGCAGATAAGCGATAAAATCCAACAGCAGTTCTTTCATCTCTTCCACCCCTCAACCTCTGACGTGTTTGTCTTTCCTCGGCTGTCCTCATCATTAATATACCAAAATGGGAAGCACATAATCAAACAAACGCATTTTCCATAAAAATATGATGCTTGAATCGACAATATTTCGAATCATGGATTGGGACTCCGGTCATTTGATCTCGTTATATCCTGGTTATGGCCTTCGCAGTTCATCCACAGGCAGATGAAACCAGTATTCGAGTCAACATAACTCGCATTTTTTGACTCAAATTGAATTGTTCCCAGATTCGACCGGGTTCAAACAAAACGTCCCATCCGGTCAAGCGCGGCATAAATCCCTGCGATGGTTTTTCCGTCGCTGATCCTTCCATCCCGAATCATGGCCAGCGCCTCAGGCACTGATACGGAGAAGGCTGATATGAATTCATCCTCGTCGGGATTGGCCTCGCCAGGGTACAGTTCCGTCGCCAGATAGACATGGATGATTTCATCCGAAAAACCGGGGGTTGATTTCATGGAGAACAGTTTTTCCACATGCTCCGTCCGAAATCCGGTTTCCTCTTCCAACTCACGCATTGCACAAATCTCCGGCAGTTCTCCCGGATCCAGCTTGCCCGCAGGAATTTCCACGGAGATGCATTCATTCGGCTTGCGGTACTGACGGACCAGCAGGAATTCACCCTCTGCCGTGATCGCCACGACAGCAGACGCGCCCTGGTGGCGGACAATGTCCCGTGTGGCCTGGTTGCCATCCGGCAGTTCGACAGTCAGTCTTTCCACCCGGATGATGCTTCCGGCGTAGATGGGTTCTGTCTTCAATGTCTTTTCTTCGTACTGCACAAAATCCGCCTCTCCATGTTCTCTATCCTCCCGGCTCTATTTCATTCCTGGTTTGATGTTTTCTTCAGATATCGTTGCGTTCTGAATTCGATGCTTGTCTTCTGACATTTTTGCGTTCTGCATTCGATGTTTGTCTTCTGACATAATTGCATGCACCGTCTGATGTTCTACTTTTCTTCCTTTGCCCGGACCGCTTCACCGATCGCACGAGCCTTGCGTGTCACGGCGCCCATGGCTTCGATGATGGCGGAACGGAAGCCTTCCTGTTCCAATACGGCGACGCCTTCGATGGTCGTACCTGCCGGGGACGTGACCATATCCTTCAACTCGCCCGGATGCTTGCCGGTCTCCAGAAGAAGACGGGCGGAACCGGCCATGGCAGCCGCAGCCCAGCGATAGGCGGACACGCGCGGCAATCCGGACTGGACTGCCGCATCCCCCATCGCTTCGAGCATCATGAAAAAGAAGGCGGGGCTGCTGGATGTGACAGCTGTCACTTCACTCATCAGCCTTTCCTCCAGCTCTTCCACAAGCCCCGCCGGTTCAAGCAGGGAAACGACAGTCCGACGTTCCTCCTTTGTAACCGCAGGCGTGCAGCAGAACAGGGTGATTCCTTCCCCGATGAGAGCCGGTGTATTCGGCATGGTGCGAACCACTTTCGCGGCTTCGCCGAAAAAACGGGCATACAGTGACAACGGCAAGCCCACAGCGAGCGTGATGAACAGCTTTCCTTCCAGTGGAACCGCTGCGCAGGCCTTCAGCACGGACTCCATATGGACGGGCTTCACGGCGAGAAAGATGACATCCGCGGCTGTCACGACGGCCGCCTCGCCGGAGCATGGCGTCGCGTCGAACAGGGTTGCGGTTTCAGCCAGCCGCGCCGCGTCCTTGTCAAATGTGAAAAAACGTGCGTCCCCGACTCGTGCATGGATTCCCTTGAGCATGGCGCCGCCCATGGCACCTGTTCCGATAAAGCCGATCTTCATGATGCTCCTCCTTGAGATTGGACCCCGAACTACTCGGGGTCGGACATGCGAACCTGTTCGGACTCCCCGCCGAACGGAACACCAAGATGGGCATACGCCAACCGGGTCGCTCGTCTGCCGCGGGGTGTTTTCTGAATAAAGCCCAATTGAAGCAGGAAAGGTTCGTAGACGTCTTCGATCGTATCCGATTCTTCACCGGTTGTCGCGGCGAGGGTGTCCAGGCCGACAGGACCCCCATCGAACTTGCGGATGATGGCGTCCAGAATATTCCGGTCCGTGCCATCCAGCCCCAGCATGTCCACGTCCAGCGCTTCGAGTCCGTATTTCGCCACCTCGAGGGTAATCCGTCCATCGGATCGGATCTCCGCAAAATCACGTACACGGCGCAGCAGCCGGTTCGCGATGCGCGGTGTGCCACGGGAGCGCCTTGCGATCTCGACGGCGGCACTGGCCTCGATGGCTATTCCGAGAATTCCGGCGGAACGGTTGACGATGCTGGTGAGTTCCGCATCCGTATACAATTCCAGACGGTTGATGATGCCGAAACGATCCCGCAGCGGCGATGTCAGCATACCTGCGCGTGTGGTGGCGCCGATCAGGGTGAAGCGGGGCAGGTCCAGCCGGATCGAACGCGCGCTGGGTCCCTTCCCGATCATGATGTCCAGTGCATAGTCTTCCATGGCAGGATACAGGATTTCCTCGACGCTCCGGTTCAACCGGTGGATTTCATCGATGAACAGTACATCCGAAGGTGTGAGGTTGGTCAGAATGGCCGCCAGATCCCCCGGTTTTTCAATGGCCGGTCCGGAAGTGATGCGGAGTTGTACACCCATCTCCGTTGCAATGACGCCGGCCAAAGTGGTCTTCCCAAGACCGGGAGGTCCGTAAAGCAGCACATGATCCAATGATTCACCGCGCTTTTTCGCCGCCCCGATGAAGACAGCCAGATTCGACTTCACTTTTTCCTGCCCAACATATTCAGCCATGGTTTTGGGCCTCAGGCCGGACTCCATTTCATCGTCCCGACGGATTTCCGCTCCAGTCAGCCGTTCCTCGTCCAATTCCATACCTCCCGAATCGACAAATCCGCCGCAATCCCGCTCCGATCGCTGCATATCACAAAAAAGGCGCTTCCCACCATTGTTCCGGAAGGTCTTGCGCTTTGCATGACAGCGACGGGCAAGGCTGGAGCGATCCATGCGGCGGCGGATGCTGCAACCACATGAACCGGTGCATCAACACCGGTCCATGTGGATTGTACCATAGGATTGGGCTCCTGTGTTCACACGATGACAGCGTCACACCTTGTATTTGCGAAGTTCCTTCTGATAATTGTCCGTGAGTTCCTCCATCTGGTGCACATTCGAGATGAGTTCCTTGATGCGATCCGCATACTCGCTGACATTTGCACTCATCTCCTGGGACGATGCCGAATTCTCTTCGGCGATGGCAGCGAGGGAATGAATATTCTCATAGACTGTAACCAGCTGACCCGCTTCCTCCGACAACTTTCCGACCATCAGGGAAATGGAATGCGTAACATCGGCGATCTGCCGTGTGGAGGAGCGATTGCCGCTCAACACATCCACCAGCATCCGGTTTCCGGTATCCAGCTGGTTGAACTGCTGGTTCACCTGCCCGACAAGATGGTTGACCTCGCCCGTGAAGGCCACAAGGCTGTTGTTGATGGTATTCACGGCGGATTTTGAAGTTTCGGCCAGTTTTCTGATTTCCTCCGCCACAACAGCGAAACCGCGTCCCGCTTCACCGGCCCGCGCCGCCTCGATGGCTGCGTTCAGCGCAAGCAGATTCGTCTGGTCCGCCACGCCTGCCACGGTGTCGACAATGTCCATGATCTGGCTGATCTGGCCTGCCAACAGCTCGCCCTGGTGGTTGACCGCGGAAAAGCTGTCCTTGACCTGGGTAATCAGGGTTGCGACACCCTCCGTCTGCCCGAACGACTCCTCGATGCGGTTTACCGCCACGCCGAGTTGATTTCTGCCGGCATCCTGTTCGGTGGCGATCTGGTTCAGGTTCTCGATGTTCACACCCAGAACGGAAACGGACTTCTCCGTCTCCTCCGCCTGATGGATGGCTCCTTCCGCCACATCATGCACAAGGTTGGCGATGTCGTCGGATACATGCTTCATCCGCTGTGCGATGTCCGCGAACGAAATCGCGAAGGAATGCATATCATCGGAACCGCCCTTCAGGAAGAGCATGTCGCGCGCGATATGGGTGCGGAATTCCTCCATGACGGTAATCATGCGCTCATATTCATCGCCGGAATGAAAGGATTCCGCATGCGTGAAGTCCATTTTTCTGTAATTCTCCAGTTGTTGCATGACCGACTTTTCCGGTTTGCTCGACATCCAGGCGAACAGGCCCGAACCAACGATGATCAGTCCGGCGCCAATGCCGAACTGAACAAGGGTGGAACCCTGGAAGATCAGAACCATGGCAATGAGCAGCAGCACGGATGTATAGAAGGCGAACCGGACAGCGGATGTCTTCAGAAATCCGAGGGAAAGGATGCGCAGAAAACCAAATTGCGGGCCGGGAAGCTCGAATTTCTCGAATGTCAACTGGACACGCACATACTGGTTTGCTCCATCCTTGCCGCGTTCCAGTTCCTTGAACTGCAGTTTCTCCTTGAAGAAAGCCGCAGACCCTTCCAGAAGACCGAAGAAATAGTCAAACATGCCTCTGGGGGAGGCATAACGGATTTCGATCTCTGATGGGGAAATCTCCTTCGCAACGAGTTTCGGCGGCTTGGCGCCGGGAATCATCCGGGTCAGCTGCGCATGCACCTCGTCCATCATCATCAGGAAGCTCTTGAGGCTGAACCGCTCAAAATAGGAAGGAAACCACTTGTGAAAGGATTCGATGTTGTTGCGGCCAAGCTCGCGCCATAACTCCGGAAGCGATTTCCCCGCGTGCTTTGCCACATCGGCGATGATGCCGAAGATGACCTCGTCCGCCACATCATCCTTGGGCGCAATGATCCTGGATCGATCCCAGTGATGTGTCTTGAAAACTTGATCCATGAAATCCGGACCCTGCATTCTATCGAGCGTCCGCAACCAGGTCATCACAACGGAACCTTTCATTTGCCATCCTCCAGTTTTTCCATTCCGGTCATCGGTGACAAGGTGAAAAACCATCCAAATCGTTTTTGGGACTACAATCCTCTTCCCCGCATCTTCAACGCATCACGAATGACCAATTCGAGCGGTTTCCCTTCCTCCATGGCTGGAGAAACGGACTTTTGGGCCTCCGCAGCCGAGTAGCCGAGCATCATGAGGGCGGAGACGGCTTCCTCGAACACACCAACCGGAATGGCTTCCTGCGCAATGCGTGTGCCACCGGACGTGACGCCGAATGCAACCTGTTCCTTTCTGATCTTGTCCTTCAATTCCAGAATAATTCGCTGGGCCGTCTTTTTCCCGACACCCTGCGCCTTGGCAAGCCGATCCGCGTCCTCCGTGAGCACAGCGAGACCGAATGCGGATGGCGGAACCGCGGAAACAACAGCCAGTGCCGCTTTCGGGCCGACACCACTGACTGAGAGAAGCTGTTCGAACATGCGCAGCTCCCCTTCCGAAAGAAAACCGTACAAGGCCAGGATATCTTCCCGGACATAGGTATGCGTGTATACCCGGACGATTTCCCCGATGCCCGCTTCGCTCAACGTACCGGTCGAGGTGAAGACGCGGTACCCCACGCCGTTCACATCCAGAACCAGGCTGTCCACGGTCATCCGGTCAACCGTCCCCTTCAAATGTGCGATCATCTCAATCCCCGTTTCCGGTGTAGTGTGTATCCTCCACACCCAGCTTCAGCTGGAGCTCCTCGACCAACTGTTGCCAGGCGGCCAATTCTCCCTTCAGTTCCTTGATCTGGGCATCCTTCATGCGGATGACGCCCAGCAGTTCTTCCCTGTTCATGTCTTCCAAGAGGATCATGTCAATGCTCCCTTTCATCCGTGTCCCGATAAGCCTTGACCAAAGGCTATTTCACGGAATCTCCTGTTTTCTGGTAGAAAAAGGTTTCAATGGGCTTGTAGCCAAACTTCTGATACCCGATGATCTGCTCCGTGCTTCCGATGAAAAGGACCCCGCTCGGAATGAGTGCCCGGTTGAAATTGGCGAAAATCTGATCCTTCGCCTCCTCCGTGAAATAGATGAGCACATTGCGGCAGACGATGATGTCCTGATCTTTCGGGTAGGGATCCTTCAGCAGGTTCATCTGACGGAATTCCACGCATTTCTTGATGGAGTCGTTGATTTTCCAGGCATCCTGTCCAACCTGCGTAAAATGCTTCTGCAGAAAATCAGACGGCATTTCCTTGATGCTGCGCCCTGTGTAGATCCCCTGTTTCGCCTTGTCCATCGCACCCATGTCGATATCCGTTGCGAGAATATGGATCTTTTCGAGCGGAATATGCCGATTGAGAATCATGGCGATGGTATACGGCTCATCCCCCGTCGAACAGGCCGAGCTCCAGATTTTCACATTGTCCAGGGTCTTGCGGTATTTCTGGATTTCCGGCAGGATTCGGCGTTCGAACATTTCCCATTGGACAGGATTCCGGTAGAACTCGGAAACGTTGATGGTAAGGTAGTTGATGAAGATATTGTACACTTCCTTGTCTGTTTTCATGACTTCAAGAAACGGACAGAACTGGTTGAATCCACGCTTCTCAATCAGTGAAGTGATACGGCGTTTCATCTGCTTTTCCTTGTAAAGGTTCAGATCAATCGAAGAAACACCCATAAAAAGCTTTTTGAACTGTTCATAATCCGAAAACGCTTCCATCACACTACCTCCGTCCCTATCATTTACCCGCGGAAACCAGACGACGAACATGATTCTGGTAAAGGATCCGGTATAATTCCGATAAACATTGTCCGGAGCTTGTTCGTCGCAGGGATCTTTACAAAAACAGGCAGGATATGTCCTCCGATCATCACCCAGGGGAAAGGACTGAAGGAAAAAACCCGGAACGCAAGGAAGGCTGCCTCTTGCGAGACAGCCCCCCTGATATGGTTGGTCGGGGGTGATTATTTCTGTTCACCCAGAATATCGCCGATGGTATTGCCGAGATCCTCGACGTGCTCATTCGAGTAGCCTTCATGTTCCGGCGCAGCGGTGAACGCTTCGTCTGCAACGTGCGGCGGATCGATGGGCGCCACTTCGCGGATGGACAGGCTGATCTTCTTGAGCTCCGAGTTGACCTCGAGAACCTTCATCTCCACGTTCATGCCGATGTACAGCACTTCTTCCGCACGGGCGATACGCACGCTGGAAATCTGGGAGATGTGCACGAGACCTTCCACACCGGGTTCCAGCTCCACGAAGGCGCCGAAGGGAACGATGCGGATGACCTGACCGGCCACGATGTCGCCGGGCTGGTACTTGTGGTCGATGCCATACCACGGGTTGTCCTCGATGCGGCGGTAGCCGAGGGACAACTTCTTGGTTTCCGGGTCGAAGTTCAGGATGCGCACCTTGACCACGTCACCGATGGTGAGGACTTCGGAGGGATCCGAAATCTTCTTCCAGGAAAGCTCGGAGATATGGATGAGACCGTCCACCGCGCCGAGGTCGACGAATGCGCCGAACTTGGTGAGGCTCTTGACGGTACCGGTGTATTCCTTGCCGACTTCGATGTTGCCCCAGAATTCCTCGGACAGCTTCGCTTTGGTCTCCTCGATGATGACGCGGCAAGAACCGACAACGCGGCGCTTGTTCTTCACCAGCTCGGTGATGAGGAAGGAAATGGTGCGTCCGACGTAAGGCGTAAGATCCTTGACGAAACGGTCGCTGACCTGGGAAGCCGGAATGAACACCCGGATGCCCTTGAAATCGGCCACGAGGCCGCCTTTGACAACTTCCTTGACGACCGCTTCCACGGGGGTGCGGCTCTCGAAGGCTTCGTCCATGATCTCAAGACCACGGATGGAGTCGACCTTCTTCTTGGAAAGCTGAACATTGCCATCCCCGTCGTTGATCTTCATGATGAGCGCCGTGATGGGGGTACCTTCCTTCAGATCCCGTTCCGGATCGAAGCCCGCCTGTTCCAGAAACTCATCCATGGGGATGAGCCCGTCGGCCTTGTACCCGAGATCGACGAACACTTCATTATTGTTGTACCCGATGATCTTGCCGGTGACCACCGAATTGGGGATGAGCTGAGTCATGGTCTGCTCGAAAGCCTCACTGAAGCTCATCTCGCCGTCCACTTTGTTGTTCATGTCTTCCATGCCTTGAACTACCTCCTTGATTACCCATTCGGGCGTTGACGCCCCCGCGGTAATCCCGATCGTTTTGATTGAAGGATTCAGGGTGGGCAACTCTGCCGCAGTTTCGATCAGGTATGTTTCCGGACAGGCATCCAGACATATCCTGAACAATTTCTGCGTATTCGAGCTGTTCCGCCCGCCTATCACGACCATCGCATCCACGTTCCGGGCCAGTTCCCCGGCTTCCGCCTGCCTGCGGACAGTCGCATTACATATTGTATCAAATTTCAAGACGATTGCAAACCTTTTCTTGAGCGCCTCGACAACCTCCGCATATCCCTCCGGGACGAAGGTTGTCTGAGCGACCGTACTGACGGACATGCCATCGGGAATATCGATGGTTTCGGCTTCCTGCGCGGATTCCAGCACAGCGGCATTTGATCCGCTCCATCCCAGGATGCCCTCGACCTCCGGATGCGAGGGATCTCCGACGATGACAATGAAGTCCCCGGCTCGCGCCCGTTTCTGAACGAGCGCATGGATTTTGGCAACATAGGGGCAGGTTGCGTCCTGCACGCGGACGCCGACGGCGCCCAACGCGTCATGGATTTCAGGCCCGACACCGTGTGCACGGATAATCACGCAATCCTCCCTTTTCAGGCCGGACAGCGTGTCTATCCGTCGGATCCCCTTCCGCTCCAGTGCTTCGACAGCCTGACGGTTGTGGATGATTTCCCCATACGTAAAGACGCCGCCTACACCCTCCGATGTATCCAGCGCCATCCGGAGGGCCCGGTCCACCCCGAAACAGAAACCTGCGTATTTGCCAACCCTGATTTCCATCATTCCCTCATTGCCGGAAGTTTTCCATCATTCGCCTGTCGTCCGATGATTCAAACGAACTGCACCGCCTGGAATTCCAGCGACTCCTCATTGCCCGATGATTTCATAGATCCGGTCCAGGATCTGCGCCGTGCCTGCATACAGGGCTTCCTTGTCAGGTTTTCCGTCTGTGAGTGCCTGCATGTGGAACGGCTTTCCAAAAATAATGCGCATTTTGCAGAAGATGCGGTAGTGACCGTCCACTGCAACCGGAACAATCGGCACGTTCGCATGGTAGGCGATCAGGGCGGCGCCACCCTTCTTCCGCTCCTTGTTTTTCTTTTGCGTACGGGTTCCTTCCGGAAAAATCCCCACGATCTCGCCCTTTTCCAGCAAGGCCAGCGCGTTCTTGACCGAGCCTGCATCCCCCCTGCCGCGATGGACAGGAAACGCGGCAAGTCCCCGCAGCAGAAAACCGATGAACGGATTCTCGAACAGCTCGGCCTTGGCCATGAAGTGAATCTTCCGTTTCATGCGCGCCCCGATGAGCACCATGTCGAAAGCGGAGGGGTGATTCGCGAAAATCAGGACCGGCCCGGTTGCAGGTATGTTTTCGCGGCCTTCGATCTTGATTCGGTGGAAAAGGATCATGTAAAGAGCCGCCAAAGCACGTCCGCAATAATAAAGCATCTCAACCCATCCTTGCCTTCCCGATGATTTCCATGACCCTGTCAGTCGCCTCTTCAAGGCCAAGTCCCGTTGTATCGATCCGGATGGCCCCCTCGGCCTGTATCAGTGGGGAGTGGGCACGGTGGCTGTCATTCCAGTCCCGTTCCTTGATCTCCTCAAGCAGGGCCTCGAACGTCCGGTCCAGCATCCCCTTTTCCTTCAGTTCCAGAAAACGGCGCATGGCGCGGTCCTCGGGCGAGGCGGTCAGATAGATCTTCACCTCCGCGTCGGGCAGCACCTTCGATCCGATGTCGCGGCCGTCCATGATGACGCTGCTCCTTCGGGCGATTTCCTGCTGGGTGGCCACCATGCGTTCCCGAACCACGGGATGGGCGGACACGCGGGAAGCCCCCATGGAAACTTCATTCGTCCGGATGGCCTCGGAAACATCCTCCCCATCCAGGAGCACGCGTTGGTTCCCTTCCCGGTAGACTACATCGATGAGGGTGTCGGAAATCATCGACCCCACCGCGTCCGCGTCGGTCAGATCGATGCCGGCACGGATTCCCTTCAAGGCGCAGGCACGGTACATGGCGCCCGTATCGAGGTACAGGATGCCCAGCGTCTTCGCAACAATCTTTGCAATGGTACTTTTTCCCGCACCGGACGGACCGTCCATGGCGATCTGGATGTTCTTCATGCCGCCTCCCACTTGCTCAATCCGGAACAGTTGACCCATTGGAACACAGGGCTCAGTCAGCGTGTCATACGACCCGGTGCCCTGTCCCAATGGCCACTTCATTCAAGTGAAGCAGGCCGATGCCGAAGAAAACGGATACCGCCACATGCTCGCCACAGCGTGCCACGCCGATCTTCCCGCCCACATTGAGGCCGATCGCCTTCGGCATCACCTGGGAAAGGGCTTCGCGGGCCGCACCTGCCACTGCGCCTTCTTCCGCGTGCTGCTCCCGTATCACGCCTTCGCGTTTGGCAGACACAACCGCGCGTTCGACGATCTTCATCACGGAGCTGATGAACTCTCCGCCATAATCGACTGCCGCCGTATGGATGCCGCTTTCCATCAGTTCCTTTTGAAGTTGCTTTTCCTCGGTTCTGTCCGAAGTGATGGAAATCCGGATGGCGGCCTTCACCACATCCTTGCTTCCGATCACCATTTCATCCCGGTTTCCGTTGTCCTTCTGCATATCATGCCTTCCCCCGGCCGGTTCCACCGGCTGCTTCGATGATCCGGTTCGGTTATGGCCAGTCACTCGACGGACAGCCCCGCGCATCTGCCTGTCGCAAAAGCGATGGTAAGGTTGAATCCGCCCGTGTAGGCGTCGACATCAAGCACTTCTCCTGCAAAATACAAACCCTTCACCTTTTTCGATTCCATCGTGGATGGATTGACATCCTTCACGGACACACCGCCGGCCGTAATGATTGCCTCCGCAACCGGACGGGCACCCTTGACGGTAAGAACCAGATCCTTCAGCCGCGTCACCAGCGCTGCCCGTTCCGCCTTGGTGACCTGATGGACCGGCTTTTCACCGGGAATGCCGGATTCCGCAACCATCACGGGGATCAGCCCGGCCGGCAGGAGCCCGGAAAGAATGTTTCGGAAGGCACGGTTCGGGAATTCCCCGAAGTCCCGCTGCACGCGGCGATCAAGCGTTTCCTCGTCCAGTGCGGGCTTGAGATCGACATGCAGCTTGTAGCCCTTGAAGTTGTCCTTGTGGAGATGCCGGCTGGCAGACAGGATGACAGGCCCGGATACGCCGAAATGGGTAATCAGCAGATCTCCGAATTCCGTATAAACCGTTTTCCCCTTGGCGTCCTCAAACCGGACGGAGATGTTTTTGAGGGTCAGGCCGGATGCCTCCGTGACCCAGTCCTCGACGGTCTCCAGTGGGACCAGGGAAGGCTTCGGCGCCTGTACGGCATGCCCGGTCGCTTCGGCGAACCGGTACCCATCACCGGTGGAACCGGTGGCTGGATAGGAAATGCCTCCGGTTGCAACAATGACGGCATCGAAAGCTTCCACACGATCATCGGCATACCGGACCCCGACAACCTGTCCATCTTCCGTCTCCACGCCTTTGACCGAACGGTGGCAATGGATGATGGCTCCGGAAGATTCCGCATGGCGGACCAGTGCGTCCACGATGTCGGAAGCGCGATCCGATGCGGGAAACACACGGTTTCCGCGTTCCACCTTCAGCGGAACGCCAAGATCCTCGAAAAAGGCCATGATGGCTTCTGCAGGAAACTTGCCATAACAGGAGTACAAAAAACGGCCATTCCCGGGTACATTGGCCATGAAGGTTTCGGTATCGCACCGGTTGGTGACATTGCAGCGTCCCTTGCCCGTGATGAGCAGCTTCTGCCCGGGCCTGCGCCCCTTTTCAAGAACCGTGACGTCGTGGCCGTTCGCAGCGGCGCACCCTGCAGCCATCAGTCCGGCGGCGCCGGCGCCGATGACGGCGACCTTGCGGCGCACGTACGCTGATTCGGCGGTCCGCCCCTCCGCGGAGCGTGTTCCAGATTCAGTCATTCGTCAATCCCTCAAGCTGTTCGCCCTTTTCATAGACCTGGTATTCATCCCAGATGGTTTCAAGCTTTTCGAGCGTGGTGCGGATCTTGTCCCGGCGTTTCATGCCGATGGCCACGATCAGGGCATTGATGAGACTCAGTGGCGCAACAAGGGAATCGACGAAGGATGCCATGTCGCTGCGGGCAAAGAGCTGGTAGGAACTGCACAGGGCCAGCGGGGAAGCGGCATTGTCCGTGATGGCGATGACCGTGGCGCCTTGCTTGGCGGCATATTGCATCGCCTTGGTCGCACGCTTCGAATAGCGGGGAAAGCTGATGCCGATGACAGCGTCTCCCTGGCGGCAATTGACGATCTGCTCGAACATTTCGCTGGCCGAGGTCGTATGCACCAATCGGACGTTCTCGAAAACGAGATTTAAGTAGAATGCCAGAAAACTCGCAAGCGGGGCCGAACTGCGAACACCGATGATGTAAATGTTGTCGGAGGCCAGAATGGCCTCGACCGACTGCTCGAACATGTCGGTGTCGGCTTCCTCCATGGTGGCGCGGAGCTTGTTCATATCCGCATGCAGGACGCTTTTCAGAACATTGTCAGGGTCGATGTGCGCGGAGGAGACCTCCAACCGCTGGGCGGAAGTCAGCTTGCTTTTGATGACCTCACGCAATTCCTTCTGCAGACGGGGGTATCCGTCATACCCCAATTCTATGGCGAAGCGGACCACTGTGGACTCGCTGACGCCGACTTCCTCTCCGAGTTTGGCCGCAGTCATGAATGCGGCACGGTCGTAATGCTCCATGATGAACGTTGCGATGAGCTTTTGACCTTTGCTGAATGTGTTGAACTGATCCTTCATGCTCTTGATGAGCTGTTCCATGGATTTCTCCTTCACCGTGCGTCTTGCCGCGCGGCTCTGACCTTGCAGCATACACGACAAGAATACCCTATCTGCAAGACGAAAAGCAAGCAAATGCAATTTCTCATGCATGGAGGATACATGAGCGGTTTCAACCGTCGGATAGGTCAACCGGCCGGGGCATTCTCCGATGAGCTCTCCGGCAGGTTCTCCGGTGGGTTCTCCGGCGGGTTCTCCGGCGGGTTCTCCAGTGGGTTCTCCGGCGGGTTCTCCGGCGGGCTCTTCGGCGGGTGGACATCACGTCCATTCGCTGCAATCGGCCCCGTTCCGGGAGGGGTCGCTCCATTTTCCTGGAAAAGCCGCCGCATGAAAGCCGTGACGCGGTCTGTCTTCATCAGCCTGTCCAGCACGACTTTCAGGATGACCATGCAGATCGGCCCCATCAGCATGCCGAGTACGCCAATCCACTGAAGCCCCAGATACATGCCCAACAGGGTGAGAAGCGGATGAATGCCGATCTGCCGTCCGACGATCCGCGGCTCGATGAGGTGGCGGACCACCAGAATGACCACATCCAGCAACAAGAGGAAGATCCCGAGCCTGTAATGTCCAAGCACAAGGGAAGTGATTCCCCAGGGAATCAGCACGGCACCTGCGCCGAAAACAGGAAGCGCATCGATGACAGCGGTCAGGAGTGCGAGGATGAGCGGGTTGTCCACGCCGGCGATGAGCAAGCCGGCCAGAAGGATGGTGAAGGTGATGCTCATGATGATGCCCTGTGCCCTCAGCCACCCGAACAGCGCCTTGAAAATATCCATCACCATCCGGCGGGTGTTTCGAAGCCAGGATTTCGGAATCCAACGTTCAAACGCGGAATTGATGCTCTTGCGGTCGCTGATCATGAAATAAGTGGCAAGGATGGCCACCAGGACAAAAACCACAGCCTCAGGAACGGAAATGGTAAACTTCAGCGTACTTGACGCAAGACTCCCAAGGAGATCCTTGAGCGTGCTCCCCAGTGCGGAAACCGTGCTGTCGATGGCATCCGTGACTTCCTTCGGAAGCTGGATGTACAATCGGTTCGCCTCATCCATCATCCGGTTGAAGAAGGTTGTCAGATCCCCGAACGTATTGGTATAGGCTTCATACAGGTTGGATATCTCCCGTACGAGCCTTGCGGTGATGAGGCCGATCACGGTACCCACGGAACCCAGCACCAACAGAATCGACAGGACTGCCCCGATTCTGCGCGGAATCCGCAGCTTCTTCTCCAGAAACCTCACAACCGGTTCGAGTGCTGCCGACAAAATGAATGCCAGCAGAAAAGGAGCCATGTATCGGAGCAATTTCAGGCCAAGGAAAAGACATGCGACGACCAGCAGGGTCTTCAATAGAAAATAGAGTGTCTTTTGCAGCCAGAAAGGCATCCGGTTCCTCCTATCGCGGGTTCCCGCCCATTTGTCATGACTACGGCCACTGAATATCGCAGAGGTTGGTGATTCCGGTCATTGTTCCGAAAGCATTTCAACCAGGAGGTTTGCGACAGTCAATGTCCATGGCAATCATATCTGTTCTGTGCACCATTATATCACCAGGACCGGGATTCGTGCCTTCGCGAAATTGCACGGGCTGACAAGAATCATGGCCGGAGACAGATGATGGAAAAACCGGGTTTGCCAATATGATGTGCGAAGCCAGACAACGAAAAACCGGCACTGACAGCCATCAGTGCCGGAATGGATACAAGAAAACCGCCGGAGCCAATCATCGCCGGATTTGGATTGAGAAACCCATTCAACAGGGCGGATCTTGCGATCCGCTTTGTCGGTTCTGCCCGGAGACGTGATTTATCGAAACGGACCAGAAATCCTTACTCTCCATCCTCTTCGCCGAATTCATGGAATTCGTGATGATCATGGCTTCCACAGCTGCCGCAGCAACCGTTGCAACCCTGCTCTTCTTCCGTCGCGAGTCCGTTCTTCTTCTTGTAATCGAGCAGCGCAGCCGCAATGGCCTCCTCCGCAAGAACAGAACAGTGGACTTTCGCAGGCGGCAGTCCGTCCAGTGCTTCCATGACGGCCTTGTTTGTGATCTGCTGGGCCTCTTCGATGGTCTTTCCGATGATGAGTTCGGTCGCCATGCTGCTGGTCGCCACTGCGGCGCCACAGCCGAATGTCTTGAACTTCACATCCAGAATGATGCCGTTCTCAATCTTGAGGAATATTTTCATGATGTCGCCGCACTTGGCGTTCCCGACCTGGCCGACACCGTCGGCATTCTCAATCTCGCCCACATTGCGCGGATTTGAAAAATGATCCATTACCTTTTCACTATACATTGGCTGCTCCCTTTCCTGAGTGCGACCCCTTCCGGGATGCATATGTCCGTCCATGGTTCCGGGACAATCGGCAAAGCGTCATCGATTCATTCATCAGTCAATTCATCGAAGACTCATACAACGGCGACATCTGCCGCAGCTTTTTTACAATTTCCTCAAGGCTGTCCAACAAGACATCGACATCCGCTTCCGTGTTCGCATCGCCAAAGCTCATCCGCAGGGAACCATGCGCGATTTCATGCGGAAGGCCGATGGCGAGCAGCACATGCGAAGGATCCAGCGAACCTGATGTGCAGGCGGAACCGGAGGAGGCCGCAATGCCTTTCATATCCAGCATCAGCAGAAGGGATTCACCCTCGATGTACTGGAAGGACATGTTCAGGTTTCCAGGCAGACGCTGTGTCGGATGACCGTTCAGCTTCACATGGGAAATGCGGGAAGTGATGCCGTCATACGTCTTCTGGCGTAGTGCGAGCAGTTTCGCCGCATGCGCTTCCAGATTTTCCGTTGCCAGTGTCAGCGCCTTGGCCATGCCGACGATGCAGGGGACGTTTTCCGTGCCCGCGCGCTTCCCGCGTTCCTGGTGTCCGCCGTGGATGAGGGTTTCAATTCTGACACCCTTTTTCACGTACAATGCGCCAATTCCTTTGGGTCCGTAGAACTTGTGACCGGAGATGGTGAGCAGATCCACGCCGAGTTTGCGCACATCGACTTCGATGTTGCCTGCAGCCTGTACCGCATCCGTATGAAAGAGTGCGCCGCCGGCCCTTGCAATGGCGGCCAGTTCGGAGATCGGCTGGATGGTGCCGATCTCATTGTTCGCCATCATGATGGAGACCAGCGTGGTGTCTGGCCGCATGGCCGCCTTCAGGGTGTCGGGATGGACAACCCCTTCCGAATCGACAGGCAGGTAAGTCACTTCAAACCCGTTCTTCTCCAGATACTCACACACGTTCAATACTGCAGGATGTTCAATGGCGGAGGTGATGACATGCTTTCCCTTCGCACTGCGTGCCTGCGCGGCACCTTTGATCGCCCAATTGTCAGCTTCCGAACCGGATGCGGTGAAGAAGATCTCAGCGGGTTCCGCCCCCAGGGCACGGGCAACATCCGCCCGCGCCGCATCAACCGCTTTCCGGTTGTCCCGGCCCAGACGGTAGATGGAGGATGCATTCCCGAAACCTTCCGTGAAATAAGGAATCATGGTCTCAAGCACTTCCGGCTTCGTCCATGTCGTCGCAGCATGATCCAGATAAATGGTCCTGTCTCCCATGTCACACTCCTATGCTCCGGCCAATGCCGCTCACTCGGGAAGAAGCTCCGCAAGGAAGCTTTTCTCCATCCTAACGCGAAGGTCAGACATAGTCAAGTAGTCGAGGCTACAAAACAGCCTCTTTCCTTACTAAATCCATAGGACATTTATCTAAAAGGGAATTCGGGTCCTCAATCATCCAGCGCCGTTCTGAGTTCCCGCGTGAAGGCGGCCGCACGCGCCACAGCCTCCTCTTCGTCCTTCGCCTCCGCAATCATCCGTACCATGGCGCTTCCGACGATGACGCCATCCGCGAAGCGTTTCACGGCACGTACCTGTTCCCCGTCCGAAATGCCGAAACCGAGCGCGGAGGGGATATTCCGGGCCGCGTCGATGGTTTTGAAGAATGTATCGAAATCCGTATCAAACTGTGAACGAACACCGGTGACACCCAGGGAGGAAACACAATACAGGAATCCCTCTGCGCCGTTGGCCACCATGCGGATCCGATCCTCCGAAACAGGAGAGACCATGCGGATGAGGGCAATGCCGTGACGACGGGCGTCCGCGTCTATCTCACTCCGTTCCTCATAAGGCAGATCAGGCACGATGACGCCATCCAGCCCGGAAGTCCGGCAGTCGCTGAAAAAACGATCCGGGCCATATTGGAGAATGACGTTCACATACAGGAGCAGAACAAGCGGCGTTTCAGTCGTGGCGCGGACGCGTCCCGCCAGTGCGAACACATTCCCCATACGGATGCCCTGTTTCAACGCGCGCTCATTGGCTGCCTGAATGACCGGTCCTTCTGCGATCGGATCGGAATACGGGATGCCAAGCTCCACCAGATCCGCCCCTTCGGCGATCATGGTCTGAACCAGTCGTTCCGTCGTGGCAAGATCCGGATCTCCCGCCGTCACGAAGGTGATGAGCGCTTTCCTGCCTTCCTTCCTTCGGCGTGCGAATGCTGCGCCGATGCGTCCGGCTGGTGCATAATCACGGCCGTCCACCGGGTCCGTGCCCGAAGTCCGGCTGAGTCCGTCATGTTGCTTTTTTTGATCATTCATTGACTTCCACCCCCATGTACCGTGCCACCTGGTAAACATCCTTGTCTCCGCGACCGGAGAGGTTCACGACAAGGACGGAATCCCTCGGCATCGTCGGTGCGAGTTTTCTGGCATAGGCCACGGCATGGGCGGACTCGATGGCCGGGATGATGCCTTCCATGCGGGAAAGATAGCAGAATGCATCCACGGCTTCCTTGTCTGTCGCACTCACGTATTCCGCACGTCCCTCGTCATGCAGCCACGCATGTTCGGGACCGATGCCGGGATAATCCAGGCCGGCGGAGATGGAGTATACGGGCATGATCTGACCTTCATCGTCCTGCAGGAAATAGGACTTCATGCCATGAAAAATACCGACCGATCCTTTTGTAATGGTGGCTGCGTGACGTTCGGTGTCCACCCCGTCCCCGGCCGCCTCCACACCGATGAGCCGGACGGACTTGTCCGGTATGAAGGCATGAAACGCGCCCATCGCGTTGCTGCCGCCACCGACACAGGCCAGTACGGCATCCGGAAGCTTTCCTTCCTTCTCCAGCAGCTGGGACTTGATCTCCTCGCCGATGACGCGCTGAAAATCCCTTACCATGCGGGGATACGGCGCCGGGCCCATGACGGAACCCAATACATAGAACGTATCCTGCACCCGCTTGGTCCACTCACGCATGGCCTCGTTTACCGCATCCTTGAGCGTACCCGTACCGGATGTGACGCTATGGACCTCCGAACCAAGCAGACGCATGCGAAAGACATTGAGCGCCTGCCGCTCCACATCCTCCGCCCCCATGTAGACCGCACATTCCATCCCGAACAAGGCTGCAGCCGTAGCGGTTGCGACGCCATGCTGCCCGGCTCCGGTTTCCGCAATGACGCGCTTTTTACCCATCCGTTTTGCCAGCAGGACCTGTCCGAGCACATTGTTGATCTTGTGGGACCCGGTATGATTCAGGTCTTCGCGCTTCAGGTAAATACGCGCTCCGCCAAGATCCTTCGTCATGTTCTCCGCATGATACAGCAGGGAAGGTCTTCCCGCATAATTCTTCGCCAATTCCGCCAGCTCCGCCTGAAACACAGGATCGATGCGGGCTTCGTCATACGCTTTTTCCAACTCGCCGAGTGCGTTCATGAGCGTCTCCGGCACATATTGCCCGCCATGCCTGCCAAACCGTTTTCCGTTCATCGTTCCATCCATCATTCCATCCTCCGATTTACGCTTCACGAACCGCTTTGATGAAGGCCGCCATTTTCATCGGATCCTTTACGCCTTCCGTTTCCACACCGGAACTGACATCGACTCCCCAGGGGCGGACCAGCCGAATCGCTTCGGCCGCATTTTCAGGTGTCAGTCCACCAGCCAGTAGGAATCCGGCGTTATCCGAATGCGATGCCGGATGCATGCCATCAGGCATTCCACCGGGAATTTTCACAGCATCACCGGCTGAAATGTCCGAAGGGTTCAACAACCGCCAGTCAAAGGCCTCCCCGGTACCGCCCACCTGTTCAGGGTGCCAGGCATCAAGCAGAAAACGATCCGCAGGAAGCTCCGCCATGGGCTTCAGGGAAGCGGAATTCCTGATTCGCAGCGCTTTCCAGATTTCAACCCCCTCCGGCAGCAATGCGCGAAGCCTGGAAATGTCGTCCACGGTCTCGACACCATGCAGCTGGACTACGCCAAGTCCGCAGCTGCGCACAATCTCCGCCACCAGCTCCGGTGGATCATCCACAAAAACACCTGTGGGAATGATGGAAGGATCCAGCAATCCAATCAGGCCCTCGGCCACCGCTGGTTCAAGCCTTCGCCGGCTTTCAGCGAAAACAAAGCCTGCATGGGTGGGAAGGAGTCCGTTGACCGCTTCAATATCCTGCAGACGGGTCAGCCCGCATATCTTGATCCGCACGATTCCCATGCTCCTTCCGCCTCAGATGTCCATGTTCATGACGTGACGCACTTCGGAAAGGGTCTGTTCCGCCACTTCCCTGGCTTCCCGGATGCCGTCGCGCAGCACCTTTCGAACAAGCTCCCCATCCGCCTCGAATTCCTTGCGGCGGGCGCGGATCGGACGCAGATACTCGTTGAGGCTTTCCGTCAGCATCTTCTTCAGCATGCCGGAACCGCCGTCGCCGATCCGCTCAGCCACCGCTTCCGGGACATCCCCGGTCGAGAGGGCGATCAGCATCAGCAGGTTGGCCACTTCCGGGCGATTTGCAGGATCATAGGCGATATGGCGTTCGGAATCCGTCTTTGCCTTTTTGATGAGGGCGGCTGTTTCATCTTCCGTTGCACTGAGCATGATTGCGTTGTTGCGGCTCTTGCTCATTTTCTGGGAACCGTCGAGACCCAGGATGACAGGCGCCTTGCTCAGAAGCGGCTGCGGTTCCGGGAATACGGACTTGCTTCCGGCAAACCGGTCATTGAACCGGCGTGCCACGGTGCGTGTCATTTCCAGATGGGGCAGCTGATCCTTTCCGACCGGTACCACATTTGCCTTGCAGAACAGAATGTCCGCCGCCTGGTGGATCGGATAGGTATACATGCCTGCGTTGATCCGCTTCTGCCCGGAAGCCAGGATTTCCTCCTTCACGGTGGGATTCCGGTCAAGCTCCGCATTGGTCACAAGGGTCAGAAACGGCAGCAGCAACTGGTTCAGTTCCGGAACATGGCTATGCGGGAAGATGCAGGTTTTTCCTGCTTCGGGCACCAGACCGGCCGCCATATAGTCGATGGTGAGGTTTCGCACGTTGTCCGCAATGTTCTCAAAAGTATCGCGGTCCGTCAGCACCTGGTAATCCGCAATGACGATGAAAGTGCGGACACCGAGATTCTGCAGACGGACACGGTTCTGCAGGGAGCCGAACAAGTGTCCGACATGAAGACGGCCTGTCGGACGGTCACCGGTCAGCACGCGATATTTCTCCGGTGTCACCGCAAGGCTTTGTTCGAGCAGCCGGCTCTTTTCCACCGTCGCCTCAAAGGTGCCTGTCTCCATCTTTTCCGTGTTCAGTTCGTCCTCTTTGTCAAGTTCCTGATTCATACCCATTTCGTTGCTCATGTCGGATTCCTTTCTGCGAGCCGTTTTCATTAATCATCATTCTACATTGTTCTCTTTATCTTTACGTTTCTTTTCCCTTGAATCTCTTTATTCCCTTCATGATTCAGTTACTGACAGGCTTTCATAAAGATTGCATTGAATCAGGCCTTTTTGAGTTCCATCAGTTTTCCGGCCGGATCGCCGGATCGCATCAGCGACTCGCCGACGAGAATGGCATCGCAGCCCGCCTCCCGCAGAAACCTCACATCCTCCGCCGTATGGATCCCGCTTTCCGCAACAGTGGCGCAGGATGCGGGAATCACGTTCCGGACACGGCCGAAGGTGCCCAGATCCACGGCGAAGGTGGACAAGTTGCGGTTATTGATGCCGATGATGCGCCCGCCGGTCTGCACAAGGCGTTTCGCCTCTTCCTCCGTATGCGCCTCCATCAGGGTTGCCATGCCGAGGTCCTCCGCAAGCAGGAAAAGACGGCGCAACGCCGCATCATCCAGAATGGAGGCGATGAGCAGGATGGCATCCGCACCGATGGCCCGCGCTCCGATCACCTGACGTTCCTCCAGCAGAAAATCCTTCCGGAGGATGGGTACGCCGACTACCGCCCGTACCTGCGCCAGTACTTCGTCCGAACCCTGAAAGAAATGCCGTTCCGTCAGGACAGAGATGCAGTCCGTCCCCCCTGCAACATACGCCCCGGCGGTTTCCGCCGGGCGAAAATCGGCTGCGATGAGGCCTTTCGAGGGGGATGCCCTCTTCACTTCCGCGATGACGGAAACACCCGCCCTGCGGATGGCTGCCTCGAAATCAAGCGGGTCAGGCGCTTTGAACGCTTGGCGTTCCAGTTCCGCCAAGGAAACAAGCGCGGCTTCTTCCTGCAATTGTATGCGTTTTCTTGCGACAATGTCATCCAGAATCATGCTTCAGACGCTCCTCCCCGCTTCGGCTCCGGCCGGATGCAGGCCATTCCCTCATGATGGATCCGGTGATGGACTGCTTCCATCCATGGAATTCGAATGGAAATTGGCTGATTCAACGATCGATTCAAGTGAAATGCGAGTACCTGCCCGGAATCAACGGTTTGACTCGATGATGTAGGCCTCCAGCTTGGCCAGCGCCGCGCCGGAATCGATGACTTCCGCCGCCATCCGGATCCCCTCGTCGATGCTTCCAGCCTTGTCCGCCACACACAATGCAGCCCCTGCGTTCAACAGGACGATGTCCCTGCGTGAACCGGTTTCACCGCTCAAAACGGAACGAAGGATTTCAGCGTTTTCTTCTGCATTCCCACCCCGTACATCAAGCTTTGCGCCCCGCGTCAGTCCAAAGTCTTCCGGTTCCACCCGAAATCGGGTCAATTGCCCATTCACGACTTCCGCCACCTGGGATCCTGCGCTGATGGAGAACTCATCGAGCCCATCCTCGCCGAACACCACCATGACATGCTTCATGCCGAGATTCGCCAGAACCTGGGCCATCGGTTCAATCAGAGCTTCCGACGCGACGCCCAGCAGCTGGTGTTTGACGAACGCAGGGTTCGAAAGAGGACCGATCAGGTTGAACACGGTCCGTACGCCCATTTCCCTGCGGGGTTGCGCCACGTGCTTCATGGAGGTGTGATAGGACTGGGCGAAGAGGAAGCAGATTCCTGTCCGCGCAAGGCAGCTTGCCGCCTGTTCGGGCGTGAGTGTGATCCTGCAGCCCAGTGCCTCCAGTACATCGGCCGTGCCGCATTGGCTGGAGGCTGCACGATTTCCGTGCTTTGCAACCGGCATTCCGGCTGCCGCCGTGACAAAGGAAGCCGCCGTTGAAATATTGAAGGTGTTTGCTCCGTCGCCACCGGTTCCGACGATGTCCATGGCCTCCACAGGCAGATGCACGCGTTCCGCCTTGCCGCGCAGTACATTCGCGAAGGCGGAGATCTCATCGACTGTCTCCCCCTTCATGCGCAGGGCTGTCAGAAAGGCGGCGATCTGGGATTGGGTCGCTTCGCCGGACATCATGGTCTCCATGGCCTGGACCGCTTCTTCCGTGGTAAGGTTTTCGAGCAGCATCAGTTTTCCAAGGATTGCTTTCATGGGTGGCCTCCGATCCGCAGGAAGTTCCCGACCAACTCCATCCCCTTGTCCGTCAAAACGGACTCGGGATGGAACTGCATGCCATAAACCGGCTGTGTTCTGTGCCGAAGTCCCATGACCAGGCCGTCGTCCGTTTCCGCCGTCACTTCCAGGCATGCCGGAAGGCTGGCCCGGTCCACTACAAGCGAATGATACCGGCCCACCGTCAGCCGTTCCGGCAAGTCCGCAAACACCGGGCATTTCGTATCGAGGCGGATGGTGCAGCGTTTGCCGTGAACCGGACCGCCCGGCGCATGGACAACAGTCCCGCCGAACGCCTCCCCGATGGCCTGGTGCCCGAGGCAGATGCCCAGAATCGGTGTTTCGCCGCCGAGTTCCCGGATGATCCCGATGCTGACGCCGGCATCCGCAGGGAATCCCGGACCGGGTGATACGATGATGTGCGTGGGACGCAATTCCCGGATTCCCGCAATGTCGATCCGGTCATTCCGGATGACAAGGATGTCCGGGTTGATCATGCCGGCGTACTGGTAGAGGTTGTAGGTGAATGAATCATAGTTGTCGATCAGTAGAATCATTTCGCCACCTCCGCCGTTCCGACCACGGCATCTGAAGAACACGCCGAATTCACTGCCAAGAGGCCGCCTGATTCAGCTTCCGTCTTCACCGGCCCCACTTCAGCCAGCGCGCGCAGCAGGGCGCCCGCCTTGTTCTGGGTTTCCTCGTACTCCGTCTCGGGCACGGAATCCGCGACAATCCCGCCGCCTGCCTGCAGATAGGCTTTTCCATCCTTGAACAGCAGGGTGCGGATGGTGATGCAGGAATCCAGATTCCCGTCGAAGGAGATATAGCCGATGGCGCCGCCATAAAAGCCGCGACGTGAAGGCTCCATCGAGTCGATGAGCTCCATGGCGCGGATCTTCGGCGCACCGGAGAGGGTGCCGGCGGGAAGCACCGCCCGAAGTGCGTCAAAAGCGTTCACCCCTTCGCGTGCAATGCCCTGCACCAGGGTCGTGATGTGCATGACGTGTGAATAACGGGCGATTTTCATCAGATCGACCAGCTTGACGCTTCCAAAACGTGCGATTTTCCCGATGTCGTTGCGACCGAGATCCACCAGCATCATATGCTCGGCAATCTCCTTCTCGTCCGCAAGCAGCTCCGTTTCAAGACGGCGATCCTCTTCCGGTGTCCTGCCACGCGGACGGGTGCCGGCAATCGGACAGGTTTCGAGCAGTCCATCCTCGAATCGCACCAGCATTTCCGGTGATGCTCCGACCAGATCATATTGGTCGAACTTCAGGAAATACATGTACGGCGAGGGATTGGAAACACGGAGCACGCGATAGACATCGAACGGATCGGCATCGGTTTCCACGGACATGCGCCGCGAGGGAACCATCTGGAAGATGTCGCCATCCACGATGTGCCGCTTTGCCTTCACGACCATTTCCATGTACTGTTCCTTGTTCGTCTCGCTCACGACTTCGCCGACATGGCAGTTGCGGCGGATACGGGCGCCCGTCACAATGTGCCCGGAATCCAGAATGGTTCGTTCGATGGATTTCAAACGCGCCACGGCCCGGTGATAGTTGAGCGCGACATCGCCTTCCGTGTGCATGTTCACGATGATCTGCAGCTTCTGGCGCAAATGGTCGAAAACGATCATTTCATCGACGACAAGGAAGTGACCGTCCGGAATGCCCAGCTTGTCTTCCGGTGCGTTCGGCAGATTTTCGACGCTTCGGACCAGATCGTAGCCGAAAAAGCCGACCGCGCCGCCTGAAAGGCGCGGAATGCCGGCAACGCGTGCACCTTTGTAACGCCCCATCACATCACGGACCGTATCGAAGGGATTCCCGACGATGCGCTCGATGCGGCCGTCACGACCCTCGAGGATGGTTTCCTGACCGGAGATGCGGATTGTGAGAAGCGGATCGCGTCCGATGAAGGAATAGCGGGCCCATTTCTCACCGCCTTCCACGCTGTCGAGCAGAAAACAATACGGGCTGGTGTCCTTGAACCGCTTGAACACACTCACAGGGGTTTCCATGTCCGCCACCGTTTCCAGGGCGATTGG
This sequence comes from uncultured Clostridia bacterium, assembly GCA_942493335.1. GTDB lineage: Bacteria > Bacillota > Clostridia > DSM-8532 > DSM-8532 > JAEWSN01. The sequence continues at coordinate 714,957 of OW818693.1, forward strand.
CACGAAATGGTTTCCCGGGACAAGTTTGACGGCTTCGTCCATTGTTGGGAAAAGCATGTTGTCTCCTCCTTCTGCGATACCATTCTGCGTTGGAGACCTGAAGGATTCCCGGATGCTTGAACGCAAAAAAGTCTGTCCCTGTACAAGGACAGACTTCAGTCTGCATGCCACCTTGAATCCGATTGCTGCGGATGCCAACACATCCTTCACCTGTAACGCAGGTTCTGCGTCGGATATTACTTACGGGGAATCCCGCTTTCTCTCCGCCTTCAGGGGCCCATTATGCTCTGCCGCAAACTGCCGTGATTCCACCACCCACGACTCTCTGTAAGCGCGTCCGGAGCTTTACTTCCCCATCACAAGTTTCGCTTTCCATGAATATACATGACAGGCTTTGGTTTGTCAATTCCGAGTTTATCACGCTACGCGCGACTTCCTCTTGAATTCCTTCTTTAAACTCCCGAGGCATTCACTTCGTCATTCTGTTCTGATTCATCAATCATCGCGGTTTTTCTTCGTCGATCCGTTCTGCTTCTTCAGTTCATCGCGGATCTCCGCCAACAGGAGTTCCTGGGCAGTCGGTTCGGGCGCAGGAGCGGGTGCCGCTTCCTCTTCCTTTTTCTTGAACCGCTCAAAGAACTTCACGAAGAGGAATATGCAGAATGCGATGATGAGGAAATCGATGATCGTCTGCATAAAGTTGCCGTAAGTCCACAGAAGCGGAACTGAGTCCTTGATGTCGGGATTAGCGTCACGCAGCTTGAGGGAAAGGCTCTTCAAGCTTGTCTGACCGGTGATCAAAACGATGAATGGCATGATGATGTCGTTTACGAGGGAAGAGACAATCTTCCCGAATGCGCCGCCGATAATGACACCGACTGCCAGATCGATGACATTTCCCTTCATGGCGAATTTCTTGAAATCTTCCCCGAATTTCTTGGCACTCCCCACACCAGCTTGCAGATTGACGGGAAGCTTCTTTGCATTTGACATTTGTTCCTCCTATTCACTCTATCCGTATGCAGACTCCGCACCTGCATGAATGGAGCACGGATGCATCAGGCAGCGATCAACCCCAGCTTCACCATGACTTCCCTGAATTTGTCCAGGTCGATGGGCTTCCAGGCATAGGCTTCGCAGCCGGAATCATACGATTCGGCAACGGTTTTGCGATCATTCAGCGCCGTGGTGATGATGATTTTCACACGGTCCTTTTCTGATATCCCCTTCTGTTTTTCGATGTCCCGAATGGTCTTCAGCACCTTCAGTCCGTCCATGACGGGCATCATGATGTCCAGACAGATCAGCCGGTACGGATTTCCTTCCTTCTGTGCGACCAGAAACGCGTCAATGGCCTCCATCCCGTTCACGGCGATATCACAATCGCCGAACTGGGCGAGGAACTTCTGCAAAAGCTTTCTTCCGATGAAATCATCTTCAGCGATCAAGATCCGCATGCAGGTTTCCTTTCTTCCGCTTCATGGTTGCGATCCTCATGCACCGCAACCCCTTTTTCCTGTCTTTGAACATAATCATATCGTTTTGATTCCACTGCAACAAGCTATCAAACCAGATTTTGAGCAATCGCTGAAAAGAAAGACATGAAACATGCAACGTGCAAAGCCAGGGGTGCGGGAAATCTTCCGACGTTATTGAACGATGCCCATGTCCATTTCATCCAAATCCAGCAGCCGGTTGCAATCGAGAATCATCTTGATCTGGTCGCCGATCCGCACGATCCCCTTGATGTAGGAATCCTGGGCATTGCCATGGAAGCCGGGCGGCTGGAGGATTTCCCGACGCGGGATGGCCACCACTTCCGAAACAGCTTCCACGATCAGGCCGACAACCTGATCAAGAACCTCAAGAATGACAATGCAGGTTCTGTCGTGATAGGGAGTCTCCTCCCACCCGAACTTGCTGCGGATGTCGATCACTGGAACAATGCGACCGCGCAGGTTCATGATGCCCTTCACCGCGGCCGGTACCTCGGGCACTTCGGTGATGGGTTGGATGCCAACGATTTCCGTCACCAGTTCCAGCTCGATGCCATAAGTGGAATCCCCGACGATGAAAGTCAGCACCTTGAGCGGACGTTCATCACGACTCCCATCCACCCCGCTCTCCTGCATCGGGAAACCAGGCTCGTTTCGCTTCATTCCTTCTGCGCCAGGCGCATGCATGGCGGCGGCTTTTTCATCCTTGTCGTTCTCCACTTGCCCACCCCCTACAGAAAACGGCCAATCACCTTGGGAATATCAATGATCAGGCTGATGCTGCCATCTCCCAGAATGGTACAGCCCCCAATGCCGACATGTCGGGTCGGAAATTTCAGGATATAGGTCGGCAGCGGTTTCACAACGACCTGCTGCTCCCCGATCAGGCTGTCCGCAAACAGGCAGGCCATGCGGCCATTTCCCTCAACCATCACCATGATGCCCTCCCGGAGCTCCTCAACGGCATTTCGTATGCCAAAGGCCTCATGAAGCCTGATGACCGGCATGCACTCCCCCCGGATCATCAGCATCTCGTTGCCGCGGACATCACGGACCAGATTGGCGGGCTCCATACGGAAGGATTCCCGGATGGACATGATGGGGATCGTGTAAAGCGAATTTCCCACCTTGATTTCCATCCCGTTGACGATGGCGAGGGTCAGCGGAATGCGGATGCCCATGGTGGTTCCGACGCCCGGCCTGCTGTCGATGCCGATGGTGCCGCCAAGCTTCTCGATATTCTTCTTCACTACGTCCATTCCGACACCGCGGCCGGAAAACTCCGTCACCAGCTCCTTGGTGGAGAAACCTGGCAACAGGATGAAAGAGAAGGCCTCCTTGTCGGATATGTCTGCATCCGGCCGTTCCACCAGCCCATTCTCCCGGGCCTTTTTCAGGATTTCTTCGCGGTTGAGTCCCTTCCCGTCATCCATGACGCGAATCTCCACGTCACCGCCCGAGTTCCGGGCTTCCAGCACAAGTCTGCCCGCTTCAGGCTTGCCGGCTGCACGCCGCGCATCCGCAGATTCGATGCCGTGATCCATTGCATTGCGGATCAGGTGCATGAGCGGATCTCCGAGATTGTCGATGATGTTCTTGTCGACTTCCGTCTCTTCACCCAGCAACACCAGTTCGGCTTCCTTCCCGAGTCTCTTCCCCATGTCCCGGACAATGCGGTTCATTTTGTTGAAGGTTCCCGCAATGGGGATCATGCGGACGGACATCACGACATCCTGCAGCTCATCCGTGAGCTTCCGCAACTGGCGTGCCGCCTTCGAAAAACTGTCCAGCTGAAGTCCGGCCAGATCCGGATTCATGGTGACCATGGACTCCGTAATGACGATCTCCCCGACGAGATCCATCAATTTGTCGAGTTTCTGGACATTCACGCTGATCAGGTTCTGCTTGATTCCCCGCCCCTGGGTGATGTCCTCGGCCGCTTGTCTGGATTCGGAACGCAACCCGCCTGTTGCATCCTGATCGGTCGTCTGCTCCGGCATGTCTGCGTGCACGACATCCGCGCGGATCGTATCCGGCAGGATGATCCGGTTATCCCTTTGTTCCGACGGAAACAGTTCCAGATAGGACTCCACCTGCTCCAATTCATAACGGCTGACAAACAGGGCCTCCTCCAGCACACGGCGAACCGGTCCGATTGCTTCCCGGGAACTCAGCCCCATCAGGAACCCATCCCGTACGATCATCTCACTGGCGGACGGATCTTCGATGACGTCCTCCGGTGTGCTGTGGATGTCCGAACAAATGTCCTTCAGGGAATGAAGGATCGTATAAGCGCGGATGTTTTCCATCTGGCAGCCTTCCTCAAAGAAGACCCTCGCCACATACAGATTTTCGGTTGTTTCCTGCGGTGCGGCATAACTGCTGATATAGAAATGGGCCGGTCCTTCCTCCATGGGTGCTTCCGCCTCCGGTCCGGCACCTTCCCGTCCTTTCATTTTCTCCAGCACATTCCGGATGCGCTCCGCCAGAGAGGATTCATTCCCATCCGGCAACTCCCCTGCTTCGATTTTGCCGACTTCCCCCTTGATGAAGTCGGAGGCCGCAAGCACAATATCGGTGATTTCCGAATAATGGAGCCGTTTCGGCTTCTTCTCCCGGATGAAATAGAAGAGGTCCTCGACACTGTGCGCCATGGAAGCGACATTGTTGAACATCATCATGGCCGAAGAACCCTTCACGGTATGCATGATGCGAAAAATCTCGTTGACCTGATCCGGCGACAGGCTGCCGGATTTCTCCGATGTGAGGAGGATGTCCTCCAACTGCTCCATAAGCTGGCTTGCCTCAAAAAGATACAAGTCCAGCATCGGTTCACGCGTGCTCCCCTGCATGTCCCTTCCCCCGATCCCATGCCCATGGGCATGACGATCCTCCCCATGAATGAATACAAGCTCCGGGTCAAGTCAATCTTGTCCCACCAATCCGACATCCTGCCTTACAAGGACAACCTGTATCCTGCCGCGTCCGGGTTACGGATAATAGATACGAACGTCAGCCGCTACAGCAGTTTTCTGATGGAACCGATAAGCGCGGCCTCCTCAAACGGTTTCACAATGAATCCCTTTGCACCGGACAGGATTGCCTCGCGGACAAGCCGCTCCTGTCCGATGGCCGAAACCATGATGATTTTTGCGTCGGGTGAATGCTGCATGATCTCCTTGACCGCACGTATCCCATCCATATCCGGCATGGTGATGTCCATCGTCACGACTTCCGGCTGAAGCTCATCGTACCGCTGGATGGCTGTATAACCGTTTTCCGCTTCTCCGGCAACCTCGATGCCGTTGCGTTCGAGCATCATCCGGATGGTGCTCCGCATGAAGGTGGCATCATCGACAATCAGAACACGCCCCATTCCCACTCCCCCAAGTCTTTCGCCATTGCCGGAATTCCATATATTGTTCCGGGCTACAGTCTTCCATTCCCACTATCCGCAACAGTTGAAACTCTCACTCTCTGCCAGCCGGCCCTTTGTGTTCCCGATTCTGCTTATGACGCATTCCGATGTTCCATGTGATGCGTATCGATGTTCTGCATGATATGCCCCGATGTATCAAAAGAAGAACATGCAAGCATGCCGGCATACGCACGGAAGGTTTCCAGCCATGGAATTCCCGTTTGTCATTCGCCGCAACCCGCTTTGTTCCGCACGTTTGGGAGAATGCCTCTTGTTTTCTTCCCATGCATCGTTTATAATGATTTTCGTGCCTTCGGGGTGTAGCTCAGTTCTGGCTAGAGTGCTTGCTTGGGGTGCAAGAGGTCGCACGTTCGAGTCGTGTCACTCCGACCACACAAAGAAAAACGGGTTTCAGGTTTTGCCTGAAGCCCGTTTTTTCATGTGTTTTGACCCAAATGCACCTTATATGTGCCTTGACGGTGAAAACCGCATCAGTCCGCATGTTCCGAGGCGGCACGCACCTTGTGGAACAACAAGAAGAAGAGAAATCCGAACTCTGCGACCATCATCGGCAGCATGGCCAATGTCTCCACCGTTTCATCCGGTGCGAGAAAATGCACAAGAACGGCGACCAGTCCCGTGCAGGTTTCGATGAGAAACAGTACGCCAAAGGTCTTCGGGATGAAGGAGGAACGTCGGATCAGCAGACCAAGTGGAAAAACCCAGAGGGAAAAGAAGACTTGCCCGATCATATAGCCTTCCTGATACAACCGATAGAACATTGCCGCAAGCTCCTGGCGTTGTGCGGGCAGGAGCGGGTCCGACATGCCCACACCCTGCAAGACGACAAGCGGAGCAAACTGGAACATCGTACTCGCCATCAGCAGCACGGTGCCCGCGGCCGCGAAGACCACCATCGCACCGGCCAGATGTCGATCGACAGAGGAAAGCAGCTTGTACAGCATCAAGGCCGTCAGCAGGTAGCTTGTCGCCATCAGCAGATCGCACACAATCCCGATACGAAACAAGAACACGTTCGAGAGCAGGTTCACCGCACTCCCGGCAGGATTTCCCGGCAGGAAGATCCTCTGCCTCACAAGAATCTCGCTGGTCAGGCCAAAGACCACCATCGCCAGAAAGCACAACCCGGCCAACCGGACAGTCTGCGTCATATGCGACATTTGTGAGATTCGTGGCATTTTCTCCAACTTCGCCCTTTTCGTCGATTGTGATGAGGGCGATATTTGTGTCATTTGCGTTGTTTGAGTCGTTTGCACCGTTTGTTGATTCATATAAGCATCTTCCATCCCTCCTCTCCTGCCTGCCCGGCAGGAGAAACGTCACATTGTCTCGTCCTCTCCGACCTGCTGGATCGACAGAAGCTCAATGCCCAAGTCCCGGATGCGTCGCAACATCCCGAACAGGGCGGCCTGATCCGCAAAATCACCCTGAAATGTCGTTTCCGTCCCCTTGAGGACTGACACCCGAAGTTCTCCGAACCAAGACGCAGGAATCACCCCACGAACCATAATCCGATATCGCACCGCCGACCTCCTCCGCTTTCCCCATCCGGAAGCCCTTCTCCACCAGCTCAGACTCCTGCCGTCACGTTCTCCGCCATGCGAGCGCGATGGCGACAACAAGTCCGTTTCCCAGAATCTCCACCGCGGAGAAGAACAGATAATGGGGTGATTGGGTCCCGATGAACAAGGATCCGCACTGGTACAGAATCATCAGCAGTGCCGCGCCGATGTTCACCCCCCGGCTTGCGCGGTGTCCCAATACAACCGTCAGGACGATCATCAGGATCGGAATTTCGAGCGAGAGGCCAGCTATCAGCAAAAAACCGCCTGAAACAGCGATGCCCGCGACCACCCCCTCCAGCAGTCCGCGGAGGGTAGACGCTTCCATGTTGCTGAGTAAATCGCACAGGATATAATTGGCGGAGAGGAACACCCACAGCAGGGAGAGAATGGCTGGTGTCCGTTCGATGGGCGTGGTGGGAAATGAGAAGAATCGTGTTTTCATCGGGACCTCCTTGCAGATACGCTTTACCTGAAGCAAGCATACGATAGGCAAGGAATGCCGAAACCCTCCGAAAGGAGGGTTTATACGAGAGAAACGAAGGGGTGGTCTCACCAGACCCGAAGGAGGGGCGGACAGAACCAATGGGGAGTTTCGACAGGAACGGCGGGTTGACGGCCAAAGCATGCCCGTCCGGACAAAGATAGCCTATAACAGTCCAAGGCTCCTTGCCTTCGCGACCGCCTGTGTCCGGCGATCGACCGCAAGTTTCCCGAAGAGGTTCCGATTGTAGCCTTTCACCGTGCTGATCGACAAGTAGAGCCGCTCCCCGATCTGACGGTCCGACAGACCTTCCCCAATCAATGCCAGGACATCGAGTTCCCGCAGGGTAAGGGGATCCGCCAGCAGCTGGTTGGCACGCTCCCTGGCAAACACCGGCTTGTCCTGCCTGTCCGTGCCCGTTCCCCGCGAGATCCGCGACCGGACTTCGCGTTGCGCCAGCCAGTCCTCCACCTCGTCGAAGGACAACTCGTCCGGGAGGGGATTCGCATAAAAGGCAGCTCTCCCTTCGGCCAGGCTCTCGCGGGCCGGTCCGAACAATTCTTCAAGGCCGTAGACCCGCGCCCGAAGCACATGCCACTTGTACCGCCAATCCATCAGCGCGGCCTGTTGGCCGTAGGACTTGCTGATTTCCAGCAACGCGACGGCTTCGGCGGCGTTCCCCCGAAGTAAGGCGATTTTGGCCAGGCCCAGATAGAGACTGGGCAGGACGATGGGGACCCGCCCCCGCTCCAGGATGTCGGCGATGGTCCGTTCGAGCAGATCCTTCGCTTTCTCCCACGCTCCTTGCTGAATCTGCAGTTCCCCCAGCACCATGTAGTAGGAATTCTCCACAAGCGGGTTCACATGCGACCGAGTCCCCCGAAGCGAATCCGCGACGACGGCCTCCGCCTCGGCAAGGTTCCCGTTCCGCCAATGGGCGATGCCGAGCAGCATGCTGATGACCACGCGCTTGTAGGGTTGGTCGACGGGAATCCTCCGTAGCGCCTCCTCCGTATGGCGGAAGGTTCCCGCCACATCTCCGGTTGCAGCTGCGAGATAGGCATAGGCGGAAGAGAGGGTCGCCGGTAAAAGGGAGAACTGCGTCTCATCGGCGACAAGGAGCCCCTCGGCACAGACCAGCAGGGCACGGGCCTCCCCGGAACACCTGTCCAACCAAGCTTCCGAACGAGCGAACCACTCTCCGCATGCCGACAGATCTCCCTGATCGAGCAGCGCCCATCCAAATCCGGCACACAACACCGGACTGCGCAGGAGAATACCCATCGGCAGCCGGCGCGCCATCTCCAGCCAGACATCGGATTGCAGGAGGACATCCATTTCAGCCCACAGCCGCTCGACGATGGCTGCCGCGCGCTCGAAGTCCTTCGCGAGGAACCAGTGGTGGACGGCTTCCTTTCCATACCGGTTCTCTTCGTACCATTCCGCTACTGCGCGATGCGCCTTTTCCGTCTCCCCAGGGGGCTTCTGCATCTGGCGAAACCGCAACAGGTCGCGAAAAAGCGCATGATACCGGTACCATCGATGCCCGGCATCCAGTGCCAGAATGAAACAGTTCGTCTTGATCAGGTGCCCGATATGCGCCGCGGAAGTTCCGGGCGCAAGCGAAAGCGCGGCATCGCACAGCTCTGCGGTGAACGACTCCGGCAGGGAGCTGGCGAGCAGGAAGTCACGGATGTCCGTCGGCTGTCGTTCCAGCACTTCCTCCAGCAGGTAGTCCATGACATGGCGATGGTTGCTTGCAAAGGACGCAACAAACCCGCCGATGTCCGTTTGATCCTGCAGGGAAAGGGCGGTCATCCGGAGACCGGCAGCCCAGCCCTCCGTCCGTTGGGCGAGCAACTGCAGTTGTCCCTCCGTCAAGGATGGCGTATCCTGACAGTCAAAAAAAGATTTCATCTCCTTTGTCGAAAACCGGAGCGCGGCAATGCGCAACTCGAACAGTTTCTTGTTGGCCCGCAATCTGGCCAGCGGCAGGGGCGGATCCTCCCGCGTAACAAGAACCAGTTGCAATGCGGCTGGGAGATGGACCAGCAGCTGCGCCAGCACCTGATGGATTTGCTCGTTCCGGATCAGGTGATAGTCGTCCAGCACGAGGATGAACGGATCATGCAGCCGATGAAGCTGGAGCAGATACGCCTGCAGCAGAGAATCGAACCCGATGGTGGAGAACGCGGAAAGGAGTTGACCGAGCGCGCGGGACACCGACTCGTCCGCAGCCTCCACGGCAGCGGCGAGATACGCCAGGAATTGCTGGAGATCGTTGTCCCAATCGTCGAGGGAATACCAGCAGAAAGCGGTGTCCCGAACGGACAACCATTCGCTGACAAGCGTTGTCTTCCCCGCTCCCGCCTGTGCAGAGACGAGAATAACGCGCGCCTCGCACGCCCCGGTCAGAAGATGGGCCCTGGGAACGAAGGAACGCGGCAGGCCAGGTCGTTGCAGCTTTTCAGGGAATATGGCGGGTTTCGGGATGTATTCCGCAGGATTCATGACTTGCTCCATTGGCTTCAGGATAAGCGCCACAGGCTCGAGGGTTGGCTCCGTCCCCTCCCGACCAAACGAGGTGCTCGGTTCGCTCCGACAGGATCAGTCCATGCGAGCATTATATACACATCGTTCATCAAGGCTCAACAGCCTCCTGACGGGTGCGTCGCACCAATCAGCATCATCAGGAGGAATGTCGTCCATATATCCTGCAGATCCGGCCGCCGGTTCGGACAAAACAACAGATTTCAGAACATCCCCATTCGATCGCTATAGCGGTATAATGCTCCTGGGAGGGCGCTCATGAACTGGATGCATTGCCTGTCGACAGCCATCCGATATATGGAATCCCACCTGACCGATGAGCTTTCCCTTGAGGAGGTCTCCCGTCAGGCGATGACCTCCAACTCGCATTTTCAGCTTCTTTTTCATCTCGTCATGGGGATGACTGTCGGGGAGTACATCCGCAACCGGCGTCTCAGCCAGGCGGCCCTGGATCTGTTGCAACCGGGAAACCGAGTCCGGGAGGTGGCCGACCGCTACCGCTATGAAACACCCGAAAGTTTTTCCAAGGCGTTCTCGCGCTTTCACGGCGTCCCCCCTTCCAAGGTGCGCCGCGAAGGGATGAGGCAGTTCCACCCGCTCTCCATACAGGTATCCATACAAGGAGGTTTCGAGATGTCGCAGCGATGGACGGATTCCTTTGACTGGAATGATGAGGTACTCCCTGCAAATGCGGACCTGACGGTTCAGGAGAAATACAAGAAAATCGTCGATTGGGCCGCCCGGGCGAGGGGGCGGAATCCGTCCGTCTTCGACGCCCTGACCGAGTGGGTGTTGGACGAGGACCAATGGACGACGGACCTGCTCGCGGAAAACGAATCCATTCTGATGCAGGGCGTGTTCGCCCGATTCCGGGAACAAAACCGCATGCTGCGCGCAAGACTTTCCGAACTGTCGCCGTCCGGCGTGGTCAATCCGGCCGTCTTCAAGGCGCTGGATCGGTTCGACGACGAGTTGTCGGGAAGGGCGAATGACGAACGGCTGAAGGATGTCGTGGCCAAGGTCTTCGCGGATTTTTCACTCATGCGGGAGCGTCAGGTTCGGGAACAGATCGCCGGGAACAAAACCGGCCCGGCCGGCGTCAACCAAGTGGAGCTGTTCGGTTACCTCAATTACCTGAAGGACTGTGATGCAGGTGTCCAATGGGCCCTGTTCATGCCGGACATGGTGGAAAGGCAGCAGAAGGACTTCCGGGTGGAGAGCTTCACCTGCAAAACCTTGCCGGCGCTGCGCTTTGTCGGGAAGGAACTCACAGCATCGGACAATCCAGAGACGCGTCGGGAGATTTTCGAGGGGTTGGATCCCTTGAAACCCGAAGCATCGGACTTTGGTCATGATCTCCTGTTCATGCACCATTACGGCCTTTGCGTGGATGTCGGCCCCTGGCATGGATTCTGGGGCAGGTTCTTTCGGGCTGGGACCCCGGTCCCGGAAGGATATGTCCATTTCGACCTGGTTCCTGTCAGCAACGGAAAAGCCGGGCCCCCCTTCTGTTCCGAATTCGTGTTCGCCACCTTCACCGGCGACCTTGACGCCATGCACAGGCGTGAAGGGTACGACAGTGACGCCATGTACGACGTCACCCGGAACATCATGCTCGGACAAGGACTGCCGATCCCCTACCCGGACAAGTACTGGACGGCGGAAGTATTCCTGGATGGATACGACAAGCCTAGCACCGCCTATCTGTTCTGCACGGCGCATTAGTTCCTGCCGGTGTATCGGGGGAGCGGGACGAATCCGCCGCCTTTGAAATACATTGCGACCAGACCACATCTCCTTAGCGCGGGGGTGCCGCCTTTCAAAAAACCGGCATGTCCAGCGGGCAGCCTGTTCAGGGCTTTTTCGCTATACGGCTTCCATCACCCGGATCTGCCATTCCCGTTCCGCCCGTACGGCTTCCCGATCCCCTGGGTGCAGCAGATTCACCACCTTGACCGCATAATCCGATGCGATCAGCGCGTGCCGCTTCACGTGCGGGATGGCTGCAATCTGCCCCATCGTGCGCAGCGCCTTCTCCCTCAGCGGATCGGATTCGACACGGGCCAGCTCGTGCATCTCGAACGCCATGTCGCGCGCCTCCTGGAAATGCGCGGCGCCGGCCCGCCAGCGCCGGATCACCGTACAGCAGGCTTCCAGCGGGGCGTCCATCTGCATACCGGCCATATCCAGCACATGCACTGCCAGCCGTTCTCCGTACCGGGAAACCCGCCGGTGGGTCTTGTGGTCGAAGGCTGCCACGAGGGTCGCCTTCCCTTCCGCCCAATCCTCTAGTTTGCCGACCAGGTTCACATCGGACAGATCACTGCCTTTTTTGCTTTTCTCCCTTCTCACGGAAACGATCTGCAAATCCGTGATTCGGACTGACAGGACCGCCCCGTCCCACCGGACATGCCAACAGTCCGATGTACTTGTCAGGGATTCCGGATCGACCATCCGGTCCCGGCACCATGACAGAATGTCATCCGTCTCGATGTCGAGAACGGTTCGGATCCGCCGAAGCACGGATTCCGTCGCCTGAACGGCTTCCAGATGATCCAACAGAGGATGGCTATCCGTTTCATAGGGTACCATGTACGTCTCCCTCCGATTCCTCCCATTGCACGGTCACAGGACCGAGCAGGCCGCTTCCCGGAATCGCCATGTAGCGGGAAAAGGCGTCGGGCAGGCGATGTACGAGCGTATTGGCGACCAGGATCTCCAAATCATGATCGGATGTGGCCAACCGGGAGGGATCGATCTCCCACCGGTATGGCGGACAAATCCGTTGCCCCAGTGATCGGCCGTCCAACTTCACCTCCGCCGTCTGTCCGACCTGACCCAGATCCAGCACGACCCGGCTTGCCCGATTCGACCCTCCATTCCACCGCGTCCGATATCGCATGATCCCGGAAAAGCCCTCCTGGCCATTCGGACCCGTCAGACTGAACAGTTCCCGGATGGAACCGAACGGTTCGAAGGTATTGGAAACACCCGTTTCCAACAAAGCCACGTCCCACTCCACCTCCAGGCGTTTCGTCCGAATCCCGCCTGGGGCGGCCGATCGCTTCTCCTCTTCCTCTGGAACTGCGGACAAATTCGCGGTGAAATCAGCTCCCTGTCCAAAGGCCACCAGCATCGACTGATAGGGTTGAAGAGTGACCGCCAGACGGCCTGCGGGAGCATGTCCGCGGCGGTGTGCGCCATACAGGAGATCAAGCACAAGGGAATCCCCTTCGACAGGCAGCTGGACAACCGTCTCAACAGGTTCCGTCACGCCTTCCTGGAAGAGCAGGAACAGGACGGTGTCGGACAGATCGAATCGGGCAATGCGAAGCAGCGGGGTCGGGACTTCCGTCGGGAAATAGGCATGGGCCAGTCCTTCCGCCAGAAGGACCTCGGAGAGTCGGTCTGCGGAAATCACCCGCATGGACGGGACCGGTGCATCATATGTATCCCGGGTGTCGCTTCCGGTCCAGAAGACCGGCACCCCCGCCGCAGCGAGTCGTTCCGCCCACATCGCGACAGCTGCAGGCCACCTCCGTGCCGCAGGCACCACCAGAAACCGGTGCGGATGACCGTTCAGCCAGAGGCACCGATCCCGGATTTCTGCTTCCGCCAACGCATCCAACGGAACGATGTCATAGTCGATATGGGCATCATACAGGGCCTTCGCCGGCACCTCGACAAGGGTTCGCGCTTCGCCGCCCATCCATTCCGCTTCCGCATGGTACAGGATGGCACCCGGTGTTTCGCGATCCGCGCCCTCAAGCAGATGCGCCATCCGGTTCACATAGCGCATCAGGACCGAAAAGGCCTCCATCTGCGGATCATTCCCCTGTGCATGGAAATGCGGCGGGCAGTCCGGATCCGGGTACAGATCCGAGAACGCATGTGGAACAAACCGGTTGATGCCACGAACGAGCAGAAAATCCATCAGCCATTTCATGCAGGGCACACCTTCTGCCCAACCATACGCGCCGAACACTTCACACATCGCACGACCCTTCATCCGTGGATGGAGACGGGCCAGCGAGGATCCGAGATGCCCGAGCACATAATGGAAAAAGGCCGGATCCGCCACGCCTCCTGCGATGGACGCCGCATTCGGATATTGGCCCATACCCGGCATCACCTGATGCAGCACGATGTCCAGACCGCTCATGTCCTGCCCGTCGAGGGACCGGAAATAGTGGCCACCGCTGCATCCGAGCCGCGCATGTGCGTTCATGTCCTCGATGACATGCCCGATATACTGCACGCCGTGTTCGCGGCACCAGTCGCCGACCTGACGGGAGAAGCAGGTGCGCCACAGGTCCGTCACCGCATCCATGTAGGCAAGCCGGGCGTCCGGATGCTTCCCGGCCAGCGGATACCAGAGAAGCGGCAGCGAAGCGGACACGGAGCAGGCTGCCCCCAGCCTGACGGCAACAGCCGGATCCCAGGGAAGTGCGACACCGGGTTGGCCGACCGTTCGATCATAGAACCCCGGATCCTGCCCCCACGGCCCGATGTGGTTCGCATCAAAGGATGGTTCGTCCGAGAAAAAACCGGCCAATGTATTTCCGAAATAATTGGAAAAATGCGCCCAGTGCGTCTCATAGACTGCCTCGATCAAGCCGTGTGCCGAGGAAGCGGACAGGAAGTTCACATACGCATCCTGCAGTCCGCCACTGCCACCCCGACGAGTCTGAAAGACGAAAAACAGGCGCCAGCATCCCTCCGGTACGTCCCAGTGCAGCATGCGGGCATCCTGTCGGAGATCGAACACGATCGGGTCGCCGATGAGCGCTTCGGAAAAAACTTCATCCGGGTGTCCCGATTCCCGGCCCGTCAGCTGTCCCTCCCGAAGGAAGGCGGTTTGCGCCGTTGACACGTTTCCCGTCGGTTCCGCGCGCCGATAGGCGCAGACCGCCAGACGTATCTCCTCTCCCTCACAGGGAGGAACCAGAAACGAGGCTGCACGCATTGGACCCATCACGTCGAGGTGATGTTCACGCAGGAACCAGCGGCGTGCCTCCGGATATGTTTTCATTGCAATGCCATTCGCATACCCTGTCGGAAAATGCTTGTCATCGAGAATCCAGACTTTCATCTCTTGGCGTTTGGCTTCCTCGAGAATCAGTTGCATGTCCGACCACCATTCCGGTCCACAAAAGTCGTCGAACGGGCGCGATTCCACACAGAAGGCCCTGCATCCGCTCGCACGGATGGCACGGATCTCGTCCGGGATCCGTGCCCGGTTCCCCTGATGCTTCCAGTAGAAAGGCAGCAGATAATTTTCTTCCCTGCCTTCGAGAACGTCCACCAATCTTTCGTTCATTTGATTCCCTCCATGAGTCAGCCATCTTCATCCATGCCAATGATACACGCATATGTGGCCATATCTCAGCCATTCAGGCTTACGTGGCAAAACACCAATCATTCTGGACAGGCCTCATCAAGGAAGTGCGGCCAGCAACGCCTGATAGAGTGCCTCCGTCTTTTCCGGGGTTTCTTCATTCAGAATGAAGACATCGCTTGTAGTCGTCAGACGCAGGAATGGCGGTTTTCCCAGATCCACGAACAAGATGGCGTCGCCTTCAGCGGTCTGGAACCGTCCCTTCCTCACTTTGTCCATATCGAAGCCGTTCTTTTTGGCCAGGAGCGCCGGCAGGATGTCAAGGCGTTCGACCTTCCGGATATCACCCAGCGGGATGCGCGTGCCGTATTGCGAGGTGATTTCCAGCGTTCCGTCCACAAGGGTGTAGGTCGGAGGTTGACTGCCTTTGAACAACATGATCGTCACGGTTGCAAAAAGCATCATCAACAGTCCGGTGATCACGAGGATCACAAGGAAGTCCTTTCGCCGTTTTTGCATTTCCTCGTCTGGAAGCGGCCCATTCATGAACATTGCAGCGTCCTGGAGCACCGCACTTTCCGCAGGCGCAGGATTTCGGTAGCAGCGGGTGTTTGCATAAATCAGGAGGACCGGAACGGCCAGAAAGACAACGGTGAGGAATGCGTAAATCGGCATCCAACCCATTGCCAGACCAAGCAGGAAGAATACGAGCACCAGCAGAAACACACCGATGGTCCGACAGAGTTTCGGCGCATCATACCGGGCTCTTTCGGACTCGGACATCGTATTGTATCCGGCAATCAGGCCGGTTCCGCGTCCGGTGAGCATTACGACGCCAAGAATGGCAAAGAGTCCGCACAGGGCATACAGAATATACATGGATGGCCTCCTCGGATGACTAAGTACTTACGAAAAAGACAAAAGAAACGGCGTGGCAATCAACCGGCTGAACACGCCCTCATGAACGGGATCGAAGATTGTCAGGCTTGTCATATTCAACGATGGAAACAACAGCGGAAGCAACCCATACACGAGAATGCCAAGGATCGCCGACAGGCCGATCAACAGGATGGGATTCATTTTGGCAAAAGCCAGCAACGCGAGGCACAGCACAAAAAGAAGGATTGCCCTTATATCAAAGGCATGTGCAATATCTTGAAGAAACATACCCAGCCAATTCGAATCAGCCGGTATGGCAAACAGCGATGTACCAAGTACGGCGACCGCCGCATCGGCGATCAAGCCTGCAATCGCCGGACGGATGCAGCGAAAGAGACTCTTTTGCAGCGCATGTTCCCGATATCGGAAAAAGAAACCTGACAACGAAAGAATCAACAGCATGGAAGGCAACGCCACGCCTAGGGTTGCAACCATGCCACCCATCGTCCCTGCCATCTTGTAGCCGACAAAGGTCGCCGCATTCACGGACAAGGGTCCGGGCGTCATTTGAGATATGGCAATGATATCAACGAATTGGCTTGATGTCATCCAACCATGACGTTCAAGTTCGTGCTGGATGAGGGGAATCATCGCATATCCCCCGCCAAAGCTGAAAAGGCCGATTTGAAAGAATGAAAGGAACAATTGAAGATAGATCATTCCCAATCCCCCTTCACTTCAGTCTCTTCGGGCACATTCCTGCAATCGGCTCCGTCCAATATTTTCTCCGCGACGCGGGGAAAGAGAAAATAAAGGATCACCCCGAGCAAGGCGGCGCCAAGAATCGCAAAAATGGCATGAACGGAGAAGAACACAACAAGGATGAACGAGATGGATGCAATGATCCACCCAAGGGCATCCCGAATGGACGATCTGCCAACTTTCCAAACCGCCATGACCATGAGTGCGGCAACAGCAGGCCTGATTCCAAGAAAGGCTTCCCTGACAACCGCTTCATCCTGAAAATGGCCGAAAAACGCGGCAATGAGCGTGATGACAAGGAAAGACGGCAATACAACCCCAAAAGTCGCCATCAATCCACCACGATTACCAAGCAGTCGTTTTCCAATCAGCGTAGCCGCGTTGATTGCAACTGCACCCGGCACCGTCTGTGCCAGAGCCAGAACATCCACAATCTCCTGATCCTCAATCCATTTCCGCTTCTCCACCATCTCCCTGTGGATGAGCGGAATCATGGCATATCCGCCGCCAAAGGTAAACAGACCGATTTTGACAAAGGTGAGGAAGAGGTCCAGATATCGTACCGGCTTCCCCTTTTCGCTTTGGAGAGATATCTCTTCAACTTGATTTTCCGACTTGATGGTTTTCGCTACACGCTTCATGCAATGCTCGCCTTCCCTGATGTACCGAAGGAAATGCCTTGCCAGCCATAGAAGGCATGAACACTTCGTTTGCGGCTAGAATATCATGTTTCTCTCATTTCCCCTATAACATATTGACTCATCTCTATATGAGGTGTACGCTTATAGAAGAATTTCTATTTCATTCAGAAATCTCTATATACTTGAGCACTGCATTCAGTTCCTGCAAACGGAGGAAACCCATGATTTCCTATATTGATTATATCCCCCTCATGAAGGCACTTGCAGACGAAACAAGACTTCAGATCATCGACATGCTTTCGTGCGAGGAATCCGCCTGTGCATGCAAGCTGCTTGAACACTTCGATTTCACGCAGCCAACCCTCTCCTATCACATGAAGATCCTGACGGAAAGCGGTTTGGTCAAAGGCGTGCGGGATGGTGCCTGGATGCGATACAGCCTGGCTGATGAAAAGGTCATGATGCTCAAACAGTTCATTGCAGATTTGACAGATTCCAAACATGTGATGCTGTTCGATTCTCCACGATGCAAGAAGACATCCTGAGACAGAATCCCGCGATATGGAATCGGCATTAAAAGGAGTGAATCATATGAACATCATTGGCGCTTTCTTCAGCAGCCTGAATGACATCCTGCTGAAAATGACCTGGTTGTCCGATCTTGTCAAATTGCTTGTAGAGAACGTATTCGGTTTGAATACAACCGAACGCCTCGGTGGCAGCATTCATTTTTTCCTGTATGACACCGTCAAGATTTTCATTCTTCTTTCTGTTCTGATTTTTGGCATCTCCTATATTCAGAGTTTCTTTCCACCGGAACGAACACGGAAGATTCTCGGCAGACTCAATGGTCTCGGAGCCAACTTTCTGGGCGCATTGCTGGGGACCATCACCCCATTCTGTTCCTGTTCCTCCATTCCCCTTTTCATCGGGTTCACGAGTGCCGGACTGCCCATCGGGGTCACCTTCTCCTTCCTGATCTCGTCCCCTTTGGTCGATTTGGCTTCCGTCCTCCTGATTGCAAGTATCTTCAACTGGAAAATCGCCATAGCCTATGTCGTCGTCGGGTTGCTGCTGGCGATCATCGGGGGAACGCTGATCAGCAAGCTTCATCTCGAAAAATACGTCGAACCTTTTGTTTACCAAAACAAGGCAATCGATCAGGACGGTCCCGTCATGACGCGGAAAGATCGTGTCTCCTTTGCCTGGGAGCAGGTTTCCGACATCGTGCATAAAGTATGGATCTACGTGCTCATCGGGGTCGGCATCGGTGCTGCCATCCACAACTGGATCCCGGAGAGCCTCATCACGGCAGTGCTGGGTCAGCAGAATATCTTCTCTGTGCT
Source organism: uncultured Clostridia bacterium (assembly GCA_942493335.1). GTDB lineage: Bacteria > Bacillota > Clostridia > DSM-8532 > DSM-8532 > JAEWSN01. The sequence continues at coordinate 733,454 of OW818693.1, forward strand.
TATTGCGACACTCGTCGGTATCCCGATGTACGCGGACATATTCGGTACGTTGCCAATCGCGGAAGCTCTGGTCGGGAAAGGCGTCGGACTTGGAACAGTCCTTTCCTTCATGATGGCCGTTACCGCGCTGTCCCTTCCCTCACTCATCCTTTTGAAGAAAGTGGTGAAAACCAAGCTGCTGGTCATCTTTGTGGCCATCGTCACAACAGGCATCCTGATCATCGGGTATCTGTTCAACGCTTTCACTTTTCTGTTTCTGTGATACCATCCGATCTGTTCAACGCTTTTACCATCCTTTTCCTGTGACATCATCCCGAGAGGAGGCCAAGCATCCATGTTCACATACATCCTGTATGGCCTGACCGCAGTCCTGCTGCTGTTGTCCTTCTTGAAAGACAAGAAAAAAACCAAAATGTCTTTGAAAAAGGCATGGAAAGCCTTCGAAAACATCCTGCCGCAATTCCTGTCCATCCTGATCCTCATTGGCATCATGCTGGCAGTGCTCAGTCCGGATGTCATCGCTTCCCTTATCGGAAAGCAATCCGGACTGCTCGGCATGTTGATTGCGGCCGCCATCGGCTCCATAACCCTGATTCCTGGTTTTGTCGCATTCCCCCTTGCATCCGCCCTGTTGAAGAGCGGCGCCGGGTTCATGCAGATCGCAGTCTTCATCTCCACCCTCATGATGGTCGGGATTGTCACGATTCCAGTTGAAACCAAATACTTCGGGAAAAAGGCAACCATTCTTCGAAATGTTCTGGCATTCGCCTTCTCCTTTCTTGTTGCTTTGGTGATCGGGGTGGTGCTACAATGAAAAAATTCATCATCCGATATAAGGTATTCCTCCTTTTGATTCTTCTGAACCTGGGCATGCTCATCGCTTTTCCCGTGCTGGGACTGAAGTCGCTCAGCATTACAGGACAGAACATGCTTGAAATGCTGTCCATCATTCCTCCGATTTTTATCCTCCTGGGGCTTTTGGACGTTTGGGTCCAGCGGGAAACCATGATCAAGTGGATGGGTGAGAAATCTGGATTCAAAGGGATGTTCATTGCATTCTTCCTGGGTTCCGCCGCAGCCGGCCCCCTGTACGCGGCGTTTCCCATCGCCGGCGTTCTCTTGAAAAAGGGGAGCAAGCTCAGCAATGTGCTCATCTTTATTGGAGCCTGGTCCACTACAAAAATCCCCATGCTTTTGTTTGAAGTCTCCTCGATGGGATGGAAATTCATGTTGACCCGATTTGTCATCGATCTCTTCGGCATTGCCGCCATAGCGTTCATCACGGAAAAGGCCATGAATAAAAAGGATATCCAGCTTATTTATGAAAACGCAGGAAAGGAAAGCAACGGATGAACAAGAACAAAAAGAAAGGCGAAAATGTGATGAAACCAAAGCAATCGGAAGAGGAGATGTGCCATGTCAAAAACCTGGTATCCGGTCATTAATGGGGAAAGCTGCATCGAATGCGGAGCATGCATCAACAAATGTACACATAAGGTGTACAACAAAGCCCTGGCTCCCCGGCCTGTGGTTGTATTCCCTGAAGGATGCATTCACGGCTGCCACGGCTGTGCCGTTCTCTGCCCGAGTGAAGCCATCAGCTATTTCGGGGATACGGAGACGAAGGCCGACGGAGGTTCGTGCTGTGGATAGCAAGTGGAGACAACTGCTTGTTGTCGTCAATGGTGCGATTCACATCGCATAAGGCATCACGAAAAGGCCCTGTTGTAACCAACAACTTTCAGCAGAATGGTTGATTGGCCGTAATAGTCAAACAAGAAAGGGGATTATCATGGAAATCAAGGTGTTGGGATCCGGATGTGCAAACTGCAAAAAATTATTGGGGTTCACCCAAGAAGCTGTCAAGGAATTATCCGCCAGCGCAGAAGTGATTTATGTCACCGACATGATGGAGATTGCCGCAACCGGTTTGATGCGGACACCCGGTCTCATCATTGATGGCACAGTCAAGGCGATGGGACGCGTTCCGAGTGTCAAGGAAATCAAACAGATGATCATAGATGCGCAATAAATCGATTGACCAAATGAAACAATGAACCGACAGAACCCCCAAGACAGCCAATGCGTCTTGGGGGTTCTGTCGGTTCGTTCGGACAAAGCGCAATAAAAAAGAAAAATTCCTGACCAACAGGCAAATGTCACAATTTTGTGACATTTGCCTGTTAGTCTGTGCAATAGACCAAATCAAGGGATACCGAAAGGATGATGAATGGCATGAAACAAAACAAGACTGCCCGTTTGATTCGAGGAGGATTGCTTGCCCTTCTCCTTGCATGGGTGACTTATGAGTCAATCATGCACCAGATTCTCGGAGGCGGGAAATCACCGTCGATCCATGCCCTGTGTCCCTACGGCGGACTGGAAAGTCTGTACGCGCTCGTGATGACCGGTTCCTTGATCCAGAAAGTCTTCTCGGGCACTTTGGTCCTTCTGGTGATTACCATAGTGATTGCAATTCTGTTCCGACGCAGCTTTTGCGGCCTGTTGTGTCCATTCGGCGCGCTTCAGGAGCTGTTCGCCCGGATAGGCAGCAGAATATGGAAGAAACGCCCGACCGTTCCGGTAAAAGCGGACAGATATCTTCGTTATCTCAAATACGTCATTCTTGCCTTGACCACCTTCATGGCCTGGCGTGTGGGTAGCCTCTGGATGACCAGTTATGATCCCTATGCAGCCTATGCGCACATCACCGTCATGCCAGGAACGCTTGCTGAAGACCCTTTGTCGATCGTAGGGTTCATCCTGCTTGGCATCACGCTGCTTGGCTCCTTTGTCTATGACCGGTTTTTTTGCAAATATTTGTGCCCGGCCGGAGCATTGTACGGCATCATCGGGAAAATCAGCCCAACAAAAATCATTCGCAACAACGATGCCTGTATTCACTGCAATTTATGCACCAAGTCCTGCCCGGTGAACCTCGACGTTGCGAAGATGGACAAGGTGCTTTCTGCGGAGTGTCTGAACTGCAATGAATGTGTTGCCGTTTGTCCGAAAAAGGGAGCGCTAGAGATCAAAACATTCAAAAAGAGTGTTCCGCCCCTTGTCATGGTGATCCTCGTCGCAGGACTGTTTTTCATCCCAATCAGCATTGCCCAATTGACCGGATATTATCATGTTCTTCCGGAATCCACGGCTATCACTTCCTTCATCGAAATCAAAGGATACATGACGATATCAGATGCCGCAAAAGCGTTGAATTTACCTGAAGACAAGATAAGGACAGCGCTGAGGATTCCGGTTGATGTTCCTTCGGCAACAAAAATGAAAGATCTTTCGACAATGGTTCCCGGCTATGACTTTGATGCGGCAAAAGAAAACGCCGCAACGATCGGAACAACGGAAGACCCCGCATTGCCCTCATCGCCAGGGAAAACGGACACTCCTGTCCAAACAGGGGAAGCAACTGCTACAGTGGATGCAAGTGGCGTCCGAGGTTCGATGACAATCACCGATGCAGCCGCAGCGATCGGACTCCCCGAAAAAGAGCTTTATTCCCTCTTCAAAATTCCGGAATCCGTTTCCTCCTCCACCCGCATGAAGGATATCTCAAAGGTTGTTGCAGGATATGACTTTGAAGCAATGAAATCCGCTTTGGACAAATGACAAGATGAAAAGAAAGCTGGTCACATGCTTATCTGTATGTGACCAGCTTTCTGATTCACTTCCAATACCTTGACTGCCTCGCTCGGGTTGCAAATCTCAAAAATCGTGAATCTGCCATCATAGTGCAGTCCTTTTTCCTTGAATTTCTCAGGCAAAACCAATTGACACAAAACACCAAATTTCACTTCGGCAAGTTATGTTTCCAACATCGTTTTTGCTTGTTCATATGTCATGATTGTCGTAATGCCATATTCCTGCAACATAGGTGAACCTCCCTGTCCGACCAGGCATAAAGGCATACGGGCATATAGAACCAATGATTGATGGTGCAGCGGATCATGGTTGAAGGCTGAACGCTGAACAGCCAAGTATCATAAAGAAAGACTCCTCAGTCTTCAACTCAGTCCAGAGAGCATATATACCAGGCAGCACGCTTATCTACATCCACCACACGAAGATGGGAGAAACTTTTCGTCAGTTCCTCTTTCACGACTCTGATGAAGTTGAAGTAGTCACCGCGCTCAAGCCATTCGATGATGCTTGTGGTGATTGCCCTTGTACCGTTATAATCACTCAGAATGACGAGTTCCTTCGTCACCCTGCGCATTTCAGCATACATCACTTCCCGTTCGGTCGGTTTCAGACCATGTGCAACAAATGCTGCTATCGAAACATCAAAACTCTTGTCGGGAAAGGGCAACCGCTCCAGAACACTTGCATTCAGAAAAGTGACATGCTTGTTGTCCGGTTTGCTCGAGGCGATATTCAACATGCTTTGCGATGGGTCTACTCCGGTTACGGCAAAACCCAATTCATGAAAAACCGCGCATAAAGCACCGGTCCCACATCCGACATCCAGAACAGTCAAATTCGTTGATGGGAATACCTTGTCAGTCATGATTTTCAGGATGTCACGGTATCTGTTTTTCTGGTAACCGAAGAAAAGACCGTATATAGGCGCAATGAGGTCAAATACAGACAAGTTGCGTCCCTTGGCAGATTTCATCCAATCACTTCGTTTCTTTCGTACTCATCCCGAGCACTGAATAAATCGGGCAACTGCCAAGAAAAGCGGTAGCCAGCAAAACAATGCCCAATAACCCAATCCACCTGATCCCGCTTTGAACAAACAATAGAACAAGCAATAAAACGATACCGGCAACGATACGAATCAATTTATCCTTGGAGCCAACATTCTGTTTCATATTCATGGGACATCCTCCTTGAATGCGTAGTAAGCATCTCCATGATAAACTTTCCCTTTTGCAAGCCATTCAACCGCCAGGAAAGTGGAACAAAGTCACACTCAACGATTGACAAACTTATGCATTGATTCACGGATTCACTGCATATCGAGTAGGAGGCGGCCCGTTAGTCGGGCCGCCGACCTCTCACACCACCGCACGTACCGTTCGGTATACGGCGGTTCATCAGGGTCATTTGGTTGAAAGACAGTCAGTCAGAAAGATAAATCCAAATTCCTTGAGATAACGATTCGTCAAAGATGTACCCAGGATTGGGCTACCGGCTGTTCGCCAGTAGCTCTTTCTTGTGTTGGCGAATTCCCATGCTTTTGAGTTTTCAACACCAAGCCTGACCAAATGGTCATGCTTGGTTCGAATCCTCTTCCACTGTTTCCACCAGCACATGCGGATGCGTCTCCGCATCCATTCATCCAATTGCGAAGCCGGGGTTTTCATGTCTGCCAGTTTGAAATACCCTGCCCAGCCCTTCACGAGCCGGTTCAGTTTATCCCGCTTGACTTCCATACTTTCCGACCTGCTTCTGGACGTACATGCACGCACCTTGTCCTTGAAACGGCCATAGGATTTCGGGTGGACTCTCGCCCTAATCTCCCCGGTCTTCGGAACCTTTCGAAAAGAGAATCCCAGAAACTTACTCCGGTACACACTTCCCACCAGACTCTTTTCCCGGTTCACCTTGAGTTTGAGCCTTCCCTCCAGAAAACACGTAATGCTTTCTTTCGCCCGGTTTCCCGCTTTGCGGCTCTTCACATAGATTTGGAAGTCATCCGCATACCGGCAGAACCGGTGTCCTCGCCGTTCCAGTTCCTTGTCCAGTTCATCCAGCAGAATGTTGGCCAGTAATGGGCTGAGCGGACCACCTTGCGGCGTGCCTGTTTCATTTCTGACCTCGACCCCGTTCTCGAGAATGCCTGCCTCCAAATACTTGCGTATCAGGCGCAGCACACGCTTGTCATTCACCTTCCTCGCCACCAGCGACATGAGTTTGTCGTGGTTGACCCGGTCGAAGAACTTTTCGAGGTCCATCTCCACCACTGTCCCGTGCCCTTCCTGAACATATGCGCATGCTGCCTTGATTGCATCGTGCGCACTTTTCTTCGGGCGGAATCCGTAACTCGACGCCGAGAATCCCGGGTCGAATACCGGAGTCAGGGCTTGGGCAATAGCCTGTTGGATGAGTCTGTCCATGACGGTTGGTATCCCAAGTTGTCGGGTTCCTCCGTTCGGTTTCGGTATTTCTACCTTCCTTACGGCTTGGGGAGTGTAATCCCCTTCGAGCAATTGCTGACGGTAGTTCGGCCACTCGGCCCACAGGTGGGTTCGAAGTTCATCGACCTGCATCTCGTCGACTCCATGGCTTCCCTTATTGGATTTCACCCGCTTGAATGCTGCTGTCATGTTCTCTTTGGCGAGAATCCTTTCCATCAGCGTCTGCCCGTCTGACTTGGTCCCGTTTCCTCCTCCATGCGTCGCCGGTGGATTGCTCAGCGCCTCCGTTTCCTCTCGGGGTTCCACCCCTACCCGCCACGGACGACCTTTATATGAAGTTGTCTGCTGTCGTTGCGAATCCTTCGAGACTTTCATGTGCTCTGGAAACCTCCTGATGTTCGGCCCTTCCCGTCTGTTTCGAACCAGCCGGTACTATGGCCTCTGCTGACTTCTGGCTGTTCAGCCGTACCTCCCGGTACGGGTTGTCGTCTCTGAAAAAAAAAAAAAACATCCACGACGTACAAGCCAGATCTCCACGGGTAAGCTCGCGTTCCTTCATCCCATCTACCTGCCGCATATACACCCTTTGCCTCGTATAGCATTGGACTTCGCTTTGTTCAGCAAGCTCGTCCGACTTGGGATGCCTTGTATGCGATTTCTGTTCGTCAGGCCGGGATTTTGCCTCCGGCTTCCTTCAGATTCCACCTCGCGATGGACACCCTTGCCTTTGGCTAATGGTTGGTGCTATCAACCTCCATAGCGGACTTTCACCGCCAAGAACGCGCGCATGCCGCGCGCACTGATAAAAGACCGGATCACATAAAGTGACCCGGCCTTCGGCAGTGAAATGATCAAATGAAATGAATTCACCCTCGCCATTGTAGAAAAGAATGCTCACAGCTGTTCAAGATTCCCTTCAGCGATGCATGCCCATTCCCTGTCCGCGGCCCATGCCAGTTCCAGTTTGATTGCCACCACGGCCGTATCCCATTCCGGCACCGGTTCCGTTGTGCAATCCGGCTCCTCCGCCGAAGCCGATACCCATGTTCCTGCCAATGCGGGCGGTACCGGTTCCGTCACAGGTCGCCTGGGCATTCTTGATGGCTTCGTAAGTTGCATCCGCCTGAGCCTGTGTGATTTTCCCGTCCAACACCTGCTGATCGAGAATTGCCTTCTTGTTCTCCAGCGCGGCCACCTTGAACTCCGCCAGTTTCCCCGCCTCGTTGGCGATGGTTCCATATGTCTTGCCTGCCGCCCGTTCCGCCTGAACGGTTTCCAATGTCTTTCCGGTCAACTGTGCTGCAATATCTGCAGGTGTCATTGCATCCGCTGCAAAAGCAGCAACACCCAGGGAAAGAATCCCTGCCGCCACGATGGTTGCCAGTACCCGCTTGCCTGTTTTCCCTGTCTTCATATCCTTTTCTCCTTTTCTTGTTGCAGCATCCGCCGCGCAGATTCGATTTTCGCAATCCTCCACAGGATGCTCCGGTGGTTTGTTGATTGCATGGTCTTATCGTACCGCCAGGTTGTGACGGAACTATGGCAAATTCAGCAAACAAATGTGTCATCCATTCATACGTTTGATCCAATCAAAAAGGGTATGACATAAACGGTTCCATTTTTCGCCATTCTTTTGTCACACTCCAACGATACGCTGGATTCATGTAATTAACCCGGAAAATGATTGGTATCGTTTTCGAACAAAGAGTGACGATTGTGTCAATTACCCGAGTCCCACACTTTGCACCATATTTGTTGCTGATCCGATAATTCGCACAGAACTGATTCGAACGCCAATCCCAGCAGATGATGCCACTTCACAAATCACAACACACGGAGGGTGCAGTATGTCAGAAATCGGGAAACCATCGAAACCGAAGAAACTGTCGAGAACGCTACGGGTCCGCACAATCGTGCAGGCATTTTTCTTTGCGCTGGTGGCAGCCATCAGCATCAATGCTGTTCTGGGAAAGTCAGGATTGGCCATTCCGTTTCTGTCCAGCGCCTCCCTGCATGCCATCTGCCCATTCGGAGGTGTCGTGACGTTCTGGCAGTTCATTACAACCGGCACCTTCATCCAGAAAATCCATTCATCCTCCTTGGTTCTGATGTCTGCCGCGCTCCTTCTTGCTTTGTTTTTCGGTCCGGTCATCTGTGGCTGGGTTTGTCCCCTCGGAACCATTCAGGAGTGGATTGGCAAATTGGGAAGAAAGCTGTTTAAAAAGCGCTATAATCATATGATTCCAGCCAAGCTGGACAGGGTTCTCCGCTTCACCCGCTACATTCTGATGGTCATGGTCATTGTCAACACAGCCATTTCAGGCAAACTGATGTTTCAAGATATCGACCCATATTATGCGCTTTTCAATTTCTGGACCAATGAAGTGGCCATCGGAGCCTATATCATCCTCGGCGTGACGCTTTTGCTTTCATTGGTCATGGAAAGGCCATGGTGCAAATATGCCTGTCCGTATGGTGCATTTCTAGGCTTGATCAACCTGTTCCGTCTGATTCCCATCCGCAGGAACAAAACCACCTGCATATCCTGCGGCGCATGCGACAAAGCCTGTCCGATGAACATCACGGTATCAACATCCGGCGCGGTGCGGGATCATCAATGCATCAGTTGCATGAAATGCACTTCCGAAGCCGCTTGCCCTGTGAAAAACACAGTCGCATTCACAACCAAGGGAGGAGCAAAATGAAAATCAAAGTGCAATCAAGCCTTATGGCCATTCTGATTCTCGGGGTCATTTTCGGAAGCGTGGCCATCACTTCGGCGGTTGGCTACTGGAAAACAACGACCGACAAAGTACCGGCAAAATATACGACCGGTGATGCGGCCGGCGAGTATAATCCCATGGATATCAAGGGTTCCTACGATTTCGCCACGATCAGCGATGTGTTCGATATCCCGCTGGCGGAACTTGGCCAAGCATTCCTGGTAGCTGATGGTCCCTCTGTTGGTGCTTTTCAGGTGAAAACATTGGAAGAAACCTGGGGTGCAATCAACACGGATGAACGCGAAGTCGGAACCGACTCGGTCCGATTGTTCGTAGCCTTCTACAAGGGACTTCCCATCGAGATGACCGACACAACCGGATTGCCAGGGTCCGCAGTGGATATTCTCCTGGCCAAGGGAAATCCTACGGATGATCAATTGGCGTTTATGAAAACGCACCGTGTTGATGCGCTGCTTGCCGCTGAAGGGACTGAACCAGCCGAAGCTTCTGCCTCGGCAGAAGTAGAGAGCAGTGATGAATCCTCCCCCTCTGCCGAATCGGAAGAAAGCGAACGAAAAATAAAAGGCACCACGACCTGGAAGGAAGTTGTCGACTGGGGTGTACCGCAAGCAGATCTGGAAACGATAGCAGGTGGTGCAATCAAATCACTGTCAAGCCTTATCAAGGATGACTGTGCTGCACGGGGTCTGGAGTTCTCATCCATAAAATCGGAACTGCAGGGACTGGTGGATGCCATTCCTGTCAAATAAGCGTCGTCGATGATAAAGGAGAAATATGAAAGATAATCGAAACACAAGAAGAGTAAGTTTCACCCTCATTGTTCTTGTGTTCAGCCTCATCCTGTTCACCGGATGCACTTCAACTGCCACTCAACCTGTCGAAACCCTTGCCTCGGAATCTGCTGCATCCGCCATCCCAACAGTCGATCAGGAACAACCACTCCCGTTATACGGCGCAAGTGCAGCATTGGCAAACAAAAACCCGACTTTAGCAGAAATGCTGATGTATTCGATTCAGGATGAATTTCTGGCTCACGGTGAATATGCTTACATTCTTGAGACTTTCGGAAACCAGAATCCGTTTGAAAATATCATAAAAGCAGAAGAGAAGCATATCGCTGAATTGAAGGTCATTTTTGAAAAGAATCAGATTCCAGTCCCGGAAGACAAATCGGCAGATTACCTTATTGTCCCATCCGACGTGAAAGCCGCCCTCGAAACCGGTGTGAAAGCCGAAATCGACAACATTGCCATGTATGAAGGATTTCTGGCCCGAGAGATTCCCGATGATGTGAGAGCAGTATTTGTTCTTCTGAGGGATGGCTCCAAAAGTCATTTGGCGGCATTTGAGAAAAACTTGAACAAATAGCAAGATGGTTTTGCTTCACCTGAATCCAGTCATTGCTTTCGCAACGTACTGGTCACGCTGAATCTAAGCAAACAGCAAAAGACTCAGCGCCATCACCATCATTCCACCAATCAGACCATACATGGAAAGATGATGTTCCCCATACTTTTGTGCTGTTGGTAGAAGTTCATCCAATGAGATGAAGACCATGATACCGGCAACTCCCGAAAATACGATTCCGAACAGGGTATCATTCATTATTGGCATCAGGACAAGCCAGCCAATGACCGCACCTAAAGGTTCTGTGAAACCTGACAACAGTGAAAACCAAAATGCCTTCCTTCGACTTCCGGTAGCACAATAGATCGGGATGGATACAGCAATGCCCTCGGGAATGTTATGGATGGCTACCGCGATGGCGATGGCTATGCCAAGTTTGGGTGCTGCAACAGCAGAAGTGAATACGGCCAACCCTTCCGGAAGATTGTGAATCGTAACTGCAAGTGCCACAAACACCCCGGTTCTCATTAACTTCTGAGTTTTTACCGGATGCATTTCACAAGCTCCCATTTCCTCAATCGTATGCATTTCATGAGGGTTTTCAAAGGAAGGTACAAGCTTGTCAATCAAGCCAATCAGAAAAATGCCTCCAAAAAAAGCACCTGCGGTCACCCAAAGACCCAGGGGCTCTCCCAGGCCGTCGACTAAATGTGCACGGCCCTCGAACAGGATCTCCACGAAGGAAACATAGATCATGACACCGGCCGAAAAGCCAAGTATCACAGATAATGCCTTTGTATTTGTCCTTTTCATGAAAAGTGCCGCAAGACCGCCCAATCCAGTCGACAAACCGGCAAAAAGTGTCAGACCAAGTGCAATCAGAACGTTTTGCGAGTTCACGCTTACGCCACCGCCTCAATTGATATCGATTATCGGCTTAATTATAATGCACTTCACAATAATGTCAAACAATACACTTGTTCGAACAACTCTGATCAGCCATTTGTCTGGCCTGCTTATCACCTCGGCAATGGATCGGAATCGTTTTCGAATGTTTTATGTCGCTTGTGTCAATTGCCGCAGTCATCATGGTGCTGATGCTCGTGGCAAATGCTTCCAGTCGATTCCAGCTTTCCCTCTGCCATCAATTGTGCTGCATGTTCGGCATTGCCGGTGGCACCCGTCATGACCGTAATGCCTTTTTCGTTGAAGATTTCAACGGCGCCGCCGCCCATTCCCCCGGAGATGATGGCATTGATACCGAGATCATGCAGGAAGACCGGCAGAAATCCCGGGCGATGACCTGGATTCGGCACAACCTGACTGGACACGATCCGTCCGTTTTCCGTGGTGAAAATGGCAAAGCTCTCACAATGTCCGAAGTGTCCTGCCACGCTTGCACCTTCACATGCCACTGCGATTTTCATCCCGTACTCCTCCTTGTGTTTAGGTCTCATTGTTTCATTGATATCGACGGCTTGCTCATTGGAACTCGATGCTATCCTGCATGAAACGCAGGCCACAAATGAGCCTGTAGGTCCACCCAAAGCTTTTTCAAGACAGCCGCTGCCGGACTGCCGGAGACATGAACCAGCGGTTCTCCCCGATTCACCGCTCCGATGGCTGCCTTGTCATAGGGAATCAGCGCAAGAACAGGTATGCCAAGATAATCGCAATATGCGGAGATCTGATCCGAATATCCAGGATGTAGGTTAAATCGGTTGATGCAAACCAGGCATTTCGCGCCAAACTGCCTGGCAACAGACACCAGCCGACTCATGTCGTGCAGCCCGGACATGGTAGGCTCCGTTACAATCAGCACGATGTCCACTCCTGTAACGGAAGCAATGACAGGACATCCAATGCCCGGCGACCCATCCATGATGACCAATGGCTGTTTGTCCATCGCGTTGTATAGATTCCTGCGGACTTTTCCGACAAGTTTTCCGGATGCGCCATTTCCCATTTTCAATTCGGCGGTGGATAAAACCCAATCACCCTGATGAAACAATTGTGTGGTTCCCGATAGGTTGTCTTCCAGACGAATCGCCTTTTTCCCGTCGATGTCCGTCACCGGGCAGAATTCCTCGCAGACACCGCATCCTTCGCAGGCCATCGCATTCACTTCAAAGTTCCGAATGGCATCAAACCGACATAAGGATTCGCAAATGCCGCATTGCGAGCAGGCCTCGCGATGAATGAATGCTTTTTGCAGACCCAGATAATCTTCTGTTTCAGGCAAGCAATGCCCGCCATGGATCAGGTGAAGATTGGGGGCCTCCACATCACAATCGGCACATGCCACATGATTTGCCAAGGCAATCAGGGATGCGGCAACTGTTGTTTTGCCGGTTCCCCCTTTTCCACTCAATACAAGCAGTTGCTTCATCGGCCAGTCACCTCCCGAATCCGTCTCCACATTCCCTTGAAAAGGGCTCTATACACATCCTCTTCCCGCGAAGCCACTCCGCCTTCTGCCAATAGATGAGCCAATGCAGGTTCGAAAGGAACGACGCCCAGCAGGGGCATATCCAGTTTCGATGCCAGTAAAGCCATATTTTCCGCTGAATCGGTGCAACGGTTGAGCACCAACCCTGCCGGTTTCCCAAGAACACGAACCAGCTCCGTCACCATACCAAGATCATGAAGACCAAAAGAGGTCGGCTCAGCGACCAATATACAGAAATCCGCATGTCTGACGCTCTCAAGAACGGGACAGCCACTGCCTGGAGGACAATCAAGCACTGCGATGCAAGGCTTGCCCGACAGATGCTCAAGTTCAGAAGGCATGTTGGTCCTGGTTTTCATCGTCCCCAACGCCTTCAACAATGCATGAATCACAGGGACCCCTGTTGCTTCGCCAACATTCAACGTACCGGTACAGACTGTCACGTCTTTGGAAATTCCGGATTCCAGCTGACCGATCTGCCTTTGCCCCTCAGCCATTGCCCCGGTCGGGCACAATAGAACACAACCGTTGCAACCATGGCACAACTCCTGAAACAACTTCACTTGTCCCTTGACGTAGGCAAGCGCATGGAATTTGCAGAAAGATACGCACTTCCTGCAACCTGCACATAGGGTTGCATCGATGTTCGGAACCATGACGGATACTGTTTCACAGCAGCATTCCATCGGTTGGAGAAACAGGTGGCCATTCGGCTCTTCCACATCACAATCGGCATAAATGGAACGGATGGAATCAGGCACGACCCCATTTTCAGTTCCAGTTCCCTCATTTACGTCTGCATAAGCTTCCTGGGCTGTTGCCGCCAGATTCACGGAGACAAAGGTTTTTCCAGTACCGCCTTTTCCACTCAAAACAGCAATACGGAACACGTCTGCGACAAGCGGGTCCCACCCGGATTCATGGATGGGCCTTCTTTCGTCGCAGGGCAACTTCCCTTTTGGATGTTCAGGCGTCACAACCTGTTCCATGCCTTCACCTCCATAACATTCACCAATGACATGTCTATATCGCGCCTTCACTTATCCTGTCAATGTGCCCCGTGGTAACCGGGATGAATTTCATCGAGGATGGGCAGAACTCCTTCTTGAAAACGATTCACTGTTTCCTCAACCGTTCCGGGCACCCCTCTGTAAATCGGTATCCCCGCACCTTGAAGCACATCGGCGGCATTTTTCCCGCAATGCATGGCGATGACAGCGCCAACAGCGCTGTCAACAAGCGCCTGCGCCGCCACAATGCCAGCCCCTCCCTGTGCATGGGCCGCCTCATTGATCAGGACTTCAAATTTCATTGTATCCGTATCAACCAAAATGAATTGCTCCGTTCTTCCGAAAGACGTGCACATCATGCTGTCCAATTGAGTTCCTTCAGCCGGGATTGCGAGTTTCATCAGATGTTTCCTCCATCCGTTCAGGCATCCATTTTTCAGGCATCCATTTTTTCAATCTCCATTGTCTGGAGTAAAAATACCTCAAGCCGTTCCGCCGCTTCAGCCAGATCCGCACTGTCGAATTTTTCTATCTCGCCCTTATCACACAGATCCGCCAGTTCCGGACGTATTGGCATGCGGCCCAACACCGGCAGGGCCAGTTCTTTCGCAATTTCGTCCAAGTGACTGGTGCCATACATGGAAATCCGTTTCCCGCAATCCGGACATTCGATCCAACTCATGTTCTCAACAATCCCCAGAACCGGAATATGCATGGCATTGGCCATGTTATACGCCTTTTTGACGATCATGGAGACAAGGTCCTGCGGCGAAGTGACGACAACAATGCCATTCACAGGCACAGACTGGAAAACCGTCAAAGGCACATCACCGGTACCAGGCGGCATATCAAAAAACAGGAAGTCCAGGTCACCCCAGATCACATCTGTCCAGAACTGCTTCACCATATTCCCTATCAGCGGACCACGCCAGATGACCGGGGATTCCACATCATCCAACAGGAGGTTGATGGACATGATCTTGAGGTCGTTGTGGGTTCTTTCGGGATATATGCCAAATTCACCGCCGGATGCCTTTTGGTTGATCCCGAACATTTTCGGGATGGACGGTCCTGTTATGTCCGCATCAAGAATCCCCACCTTGTAGCCTTTTCGGCGCATCGAGACCGCAAGCATGGATGTCACAAGTGATTTTCCGACGCCACCTTTCCCACTGACTACACCGATAACCTTGGTGATGTTGTTCAATTCATGGGTCTTCTCCAGCATGCTCTTCGGCTTGGCCTCCTCATAATTCCCGGTCGGACATGCCTCCGCCTTGCACCCAGTGTTCGCGCAATCTTGCTTTTCCATCATGAATCTCCTTTTATATTTTGATGTTTTATCAATGATTTTATTGATGTTTAAGATAAGGCTGGGCATGGATTTTTGTCTTTCCCCATGTATCAAATGATGTATCAAATACTAGTCTATACTGCAGTGTTCATCCATGCTACATCGACAATCAAGGCGACACCGATCATTCATTCATTCGAGCCCTATCATGGTACAAATGGAAACGCTCAGCTGCAACCGGTACATCCGCTGCACTGCTTCAACATGGCACAAGAGCTGCACATTTCTGATTTGTCTTCCGGAACCAGACAGAATGTCCCTTCTTCTTTCCAACATGGTTTTGCAGCGTTGACAGATACCGTGCTGTTCTGGACTGCACCTCCTGAACAGTTACGTTTGTACCAGCAGGAATAGAGTCCAGTCAAATGACGAACCCCGGCAATATTCAGTCCTTTTTCATTCATGAGTGACTTGATGAAACGCAATCGTTTCAAGTCATTGTTTGAATACTTCCGCTGATAGCCCATGCGATCGGGGCGAATCAAATCGTTGCGCTCCCAGACACGTAATGT
Source organism: uncultured Clostridia bacterium (assembly GCA_942493335.1). GTDB lineage: Bacteria > Bacillota > Clostridia > DSM-8532 > DSM-8532 > JAEWSN01. The sequence continues at coordinate 748,968 of OW818693.1, forward strand.
TTCAGGGTGTTCGCCCAGAAGGCCGGCGACCGTGCCAATTGTATAGACTCCCTTTTCTTCATCAAGCATGGTTCCGGACTCCACCTTCTGTCAGCATCCTATCGGATAGGATCGCATGTTTGTTTCCTTATGTACCTGCCATTCGGATAAAGCATATAACAAACAAAACGAAACATCAATGTTATTTTTGATGTTTCCGGATTCGGCATACCCATTATCGTCCATCAGGCATGCATGTCCTTCATCATTTCATCATGCCTCCGGAAGGCATCATCTCATCAGGAGGCGCCTGACCGGTTTTTTGCTTGTGTTCCTTGCGTTTGCACTCATTTTGCTTCTCACCTTTGCAGTAAAGGTTCACAAAACCCTTGACCGCCAGGCTCTTTGATTCGCCGTACTTTTTGACAAATCCGCATCCTGCCAAATTTGCACAATCGTTCATAACATCTTTCTCCTCCACGCCGTCGAAATGAATGGCAATGTGAACACGCCATTCCAATTGCTACCACAAACATGGGAAAGGCAAACCGAGGAGGTGGGTTCATGCTCTTTGTATGGATAACATCTGATTATTCATGAATCGTCAAACCATTACGTATTGTGACAAAATTACGTGACACTCACTTCTTGTGTGTATACAATAAACAAATCACATCATGCTCCATCAGAAAGGAAAGCAACACATGCCGACTGAAAAAGCCAAGAAGCATTACCTAGGCAAGGACGGATATTTGAAACTGAATTGCGCTCAATCTGTGGTTGCCGCATTTCAAGAGTCTTGCACGATGGCAGATGCAAATATTGATCTGTTTGTTGCCCACGGCGGGGGTAAAGCACCTCAGGGTCTATGCGGTGCCGTTTATGCAGCGTCGATTCTTGCAGGCGACAACGCAGGCAAAATCTAGGATTCATTTGAGAAACAGGCTGGAGCACTCACATGCAAGGAAATCAGGAATCTGCGGAAACTTCCCTGTATCGGTTGTGTCGAGTATGGTGCTCTTCTGGTTTCGGAGTTGAATCCATAAAGCCATGTCTGTTATCCCAATCGTATAGGTTTCGCTGCCGGGCGAATGTTATCCATGTTGCAAAAAAACGGGAAGCATCACCAATCAGCATGAGAGGTGATGCTTCTCGTTTTCACAAGCCATTTAACAGGTTATATTCACAGGCTTTTCATCATGCTCAGGAAAGCCTCCAACGGCTGGTCCCCCAGCAGCTCTTCCGTATCATTGAAAACAATTTTCGGCACCCCACTGACATTGTATTTGGCCGACATTTCACCGAAGGTGTTTGCCTCAATCATCTGTGCCCTGATGTTCTTGTTCATGAGCGCAAGCTTGTGCGCTTTTGCCACAGCGCCCGGACAGTGTGGACAACCCAATGTCACAAAAACCTTGATATCGACAGGTTTGTCTATGTTCATGATTTGTGTGGTCATGGCTGAAGGCAGTTCTTGGCCCACCCCGGATACTTCCAGAATTCCGGTGAGAAACGAATTGATTTCATGCCCGGCCGGTATGCCATAAAACTTGATGCCATGGTCTTTACCGTCCTTATCCAGAAGGACAAGCGCGGGCACCATGACGACATTCAGCTCCCTCGCCCGATCCTGACCGTCCTCCACCAATTCAAGTGAAAGTTTACCGCTCAGAGCCGTCATTTCCTTGGCGAAGGCAATGGTGTCATCGCATGATTCGCAATTGGACTTGCCCGTTACCAGTACTACTTTGACATTATCCTTCATTTGCTCGAAGATTTTCCTGATTTGCTGCGCCGTGTTAACATCCAAAAGTGCCATTTGCTTTTCCTCCCGACTCGTCTCAATGACTTCCTTGTGATCCTGACTTTGTCCTTGCCTTGCGATTCTGCCGTTACCTCACCTTGTCGTTCTGCCTTCATCCTTGCCATCCAGCATCTGTTTCCTCGAGATTTTCATGAGGGTGCTGCCATCACCGGTTCTGCGATCTTCATCCGATTCATGTGCTCATTCGCTTTCAGTGCTGCTTTCGCCCCCTCCGCCGCCGCGATGATGATCTGCTTGAATGGCACATTGGTTACGTCGCCGGCAGCGAAGATTCCGGGCACACTGGTTTCGCTTTCTGCTCCAATCACGATCTCTCCCTGCTCATCCACTTCCACCAGACCATCCAAACAACCGGTTCTGGGGATATGACCGATTTCGATAAAAATCCCATCCGTATCAAGACGCTGCGTCTTGCCCGAAAGCCGATCGATGGCCATGACACCTTCCACGACCGTTTCTCCAAGGATTTCAGTGATTTGGGTTTGAAGAAAGACTTCCACGTTCGGCTGTGCCGCCAGACGGTCCATCAGCACCTTGTCTGCTCTGAAATCGCTGCGTTGAACGACTTTTACCGTCTTCGCAATTCGAGCGAGATCCACCGCCGCGCCAACTGCGGCATTTCCACCCCCTGCAATGACCACGGTTTTCCCTGCGTAAAAGGAACCGTCGCATATGGCACAATAGGATACCCCACGCCCATACAATTCCTTTTCGCCCTTGATCCCCAGTTTTCGGGGAGTTGTCCCTGTCGCGAGAATCAAGGTATGGGCTCGATAAACATGACCGTCGTTTCCATGAACCTCCTTGTATTCCCCCAGGGAGATTTTTTCGACACGGATCCCTCCGGAAATCGGCACATCATATTCCCTGACATGCTCCTCGTATTTCCGCATCAGGGATTCCCCTGACAATTGGTTCATTCCGAGATAATTTTCAACCATCGGAGTATCCAGCACTTGTCCGCCAATCCGCTCTGCCAGAATGCCAACTGACAAGCCCTTGCGTTTGGCATACAAAGCGGCATTCAACCCGGCAGGACCTGCGCCGATTACCAGCGTGTCATACACCTTGGAAGGGTCAACACCAGGTTTCGGAGTCGAAGAAACATTCAAACTGAATTCCAATCCCATACTGCACCTCAGGCCATCTGCATGTACGGAATCATCATGCAGATGCAATTTTGCTTTTTCTTTCCATGCGTGTGACGTTTGTCCTTGTCTGACCTTATTAAAACATCCATGCAGAGTGGCATACAGTAAGAAAGTCACAAAAAAATTCACATGAGGGACTTAGCCCAAATGTGAATTATCCTGAGGTGCTAATAGGATGAATTCCATGTTCAAACAGGTGTATATGTCACGCCTTAAGCTCAGCTTTGATCCTTCTGTATTCGTCATCCCCGATTTCGCCGCGTGCATATCTTTCATCCAAAATCTTCATTGCGGGGATACCATTATCGTTGGGTATCGGTTGCAACTTGCGCTGATTACTTCTAACAAGGAGAAATACAGATAGTGCGGCCAAGAGAAGTAACCCAAACATGATGATTCCTCCCCAGTTTCCCATTCCCATATAGGACCCCATTCGACAAAATCCATCGAAGTCCATCATTCCTCTGCCATGCCCTTGAAAATTTATCATATCCTTGCCTCTTTCAGTTATTCATGCCATTCATAGAATTCAGTTCTTAGTCAACAGTGAAACACATCTGTGTGAAGATTGTATGGAGATAACGAAAACAACCAGTCTTCTATCGTCCGTTTCGAAGCCCGCCAAAGATTCGAGTTCCACCTCTCGCAGATGCCGATATACTCGCAGATGAACTGTTTGCGACTGCTTTGCCTTTTGATGGCGCGCTGGAGGCGAACCGGGAAACAGCGTTTTCAAATGCCTTCAAATGACTTTCGGATGCATTGGCCAAACGTTCGAACACTTCTCGGACATCCGCGGGAAGATCCTTGCTCAAAAAGGATTCATACATCGCAATATTATCCACTTCCGCTGTAACGCCGATTGAATAGGACTCGGCAAGTGAAGCGGGAAGTACCGTTCTTGTTGCCGCATCATTTACTGGAACAGAAAAGCGATATTCCGAAAACAGTGGTTTCAACAAATCGATATGCGTCTGTTCGGATCGGATGATATTGGAAAATGGACGCTGTACGCCATATTCGGCCATGATGGCATCGTATTCCGCCTGTGCGGCATATTCATCCTGTATGGCATAGACAAGCATGTCTTGCACCGTCAAATCCGTATCCGCTTTTGCCGCGACGGCGCCAACAAGAAGATTCCTGTCGGTTCCCGCATTTTCTTCGTCGACTGCTGTGGCGGCAAATGAGGTCATTGTGGAAAAAGGCAAGGACATGAGCAGGGTTAAGGCGAGTAATAATCCTTTGACACTTGTATTCCTGACATTGTCTCTTGTTCCTGCGGCTCCGTCAAATCCAATTGTGCCGCTGTCTTCTGGCTGTGCCTGTATTTCTCTTGTTATGTTGCCACTCTTTTCATTCATTGCTTTCATAGATATCTCCCTTCCCCAATCTGCCGAATCACATCAGCGTTTCTTCATCGCCGATGATTTCATGATAAAGGCAGCCTGTGTCGGAAAGATGTCGCAATTCGCAAACGTTTGTGTCATGGCCGAGAAGCGACCTGTACCGGTCCCTCGCTTGGGGCATATGCCTCAAACGTCGACTTTCTCAGGGATTGAACTGCTCTTGTTCCGAAAGAGGTAAAGCGACAAGAACATCATTGCGGAAACGCCAATAAAAGCTGCAGAAAACCCTGCAAACTGGATGAATGCCCCCCCTGCAAGCGGAAGCAACACATCCAGCAGGTTCAAAGTGCCTCTGAGTCCGATATAGGTGGTTCTTTTCGCCGCCGGTGCGATTTCAAGCAGATAGGGTTCGAATCCGATGTTTCGGCCGCTTGTAACAACACCGATGAAAAAAAAGACAATGGCATACGGAATCGGTCCGCCTGCTGCCAGCAATAGAGCGATCAATGGCATGGAAGCGCCAAAGGAAATGCATAAACGAATGACGGATCGGTTCCCGACTTTCGCAGAAATCCATCCCCATAAAAAATTGGATGAAAGGCTTCCGAGAATTTGCAGAAGGACATAAGCCCCAAGATACTTTTCATAATCAAGGAAGCGCTGACTTGCATAGACAAGATAAAAAGGCAGCAGCATCAAGCTGAAGCTGGTAATGTTCTCAACCAGGATGAACCTTGCATACTGCGGGTCCTCCTTCAGCGTGATCCACGCCTCAGTGAACATGTTCGGTGCCCTATTCGGCGCTCTGGTATCTTCTGCGGTTTCCGGGCTGATCGATAGGTCAGTCCCTGCATTTGAACCATCGGTCTTTTCCTGCCGGGTCCGATCCTGAACAGCCCAGAAGCCAAGCGCTCCCAGGAACAATCCGACGGCGCCAATCGCAAAGAACACGGTGTACCTCATCCATAGGTCCATCGAACTTACCATCAGAAGTCTGGCAACCATGGCTCCGCCAATCAGCGCGCCGATTCCCATGACAAATTGCCGGACAGCATACAGACGACCTCGTTCTGCATCCGAGAACAACCGGCCAACGAGGTCGGAATATGCGGTTCCGGCCAATCCGCCGCCGATGGCAAACAGAAACAACAAGATGAGAAGAATAACCAATGCCGGGACCGGATCATCCCTCCCCAGAAATAGAACCACAGCGGCCATGCACAGAAAGGCGACTGTTCGAACATAAATCCCAATCAGCAGAAACAGGCGACGACCCTGATAGCGAATCATCACTCTGCTCATTGGCAGGTTGAATAGAAGTGGTGCCCCAAGTAAAACCGAATAAAACGCACCGAAAACGATGCGATTATCCGTCAGTTGTGCGATCAAGCCGGGAAGAATGGTGTTCATCTCCATCATGGACAAAGTGATTGCAAGGAAAAAACCATGCCACAACCAAGGAAGCTGCCGTTTCATCATGACTCGTACCCCGTCCGTCATCATGAGATAACATATCCGCAAATAACCCAATATTCATATTTTTTCAACAGCGCCATCAATCTTGAAAAAACGCGCCCATCGGACAGAAACTGATGCATTTCCCACAATCGATACACTTTTCCTCATTAATAGTCGGCAACCCGTTTCCATTCTGAATAATTGCACCGACAGGGCACTGTTTGATTGCCGGGCAACGATGATTTTGCGGGCATCTGTTTTTGTCAACTTGAATGGCCATAGTGAATATCCCCTTCCATTTGTTTGTGTATGTCTATCATTATGCATACCCAAATGAAGAACGAAAGTGATTTCATCACAGGAATCTTCCGCATTCGTGATACAATGCAGGAAGACTTAGCGCCAATGGGGGTTATCCATGTCACAACCTATTGTTTTCCCGGGACTGAACTTGACCATCAATATCGATCCGGTGGCATTGCGGCTCATGGGTCTGGAAATTCGCTGGTATGGCATCATCATTGCATGCGGCCTCGGACTTGGGTTGTTCCTAGCCTTACGCCACGCACCCAGATTCGGGTTCCAAGAGAATGATATTCTTGATTTCATACTCATCGTGCTTCCATTTGCAGTTGTCGGTGCTCGTCTTTATTATGTCGCATTCATGTGGGATCAATACAAGGACAACCTTATCTCCATCCTTTATATCAATCAGGGCGGGCTGGCCATTTATGGTGCTGTCATCGTATCAATCATCGTGGCATTTCTGTATACCGGAAAGCGTAAATTGAACCGTATGGCCTTTATTGATTTTCTTATTCCCTATTTGGCACTGGGACAGGCAATCGGGCGTTGGGGCAACTTTGTAAACCGGGAAGCGCACGGTATGACGACGAATGTCCCATGGCGTATGGAAATTTATGTAGCAGAAGCACAACAGCGGCTTTCTGTTCACCCTACCTTCTTTTATGAGTCACTTGGGAACTTTGCTTTATTCTTCTTATTGATCTGGTTTCGGAAACACAAAAAGAAGAATGGTGTGGTCTTTTTCCTCTATCTCTCCCTATATGGATTATTGAGATGCATCGTTGAGGGCATGAGGACCGACAGCCTTTTCTGGGGGCAATTCCGAGTATCTCAGGTGTTGGCCGGGATTCTGTTCATCTCGATGGGTATCGCATTTCTGGCATTACAGTTCTCGCAGAAAAACAAAAGCACAAACGCATCATTTCCAGAAAATCCGTGATATATCAAACTCCTTGTGTCAAGTAATCTACTGATAAATCCAAGAAACCATGATGTGGATCTGGCATCATGGTTTTTTCATGTTTGATCTGAAAGAATCAATGAGAATGGTACCATAGGTTTTTTTCGTTTATCTCAAGAAATAATGCCCTGAAAAATAGAATCTCTTCGAATAATAAGGTACTGGGAAGCCAGAATCTATTCCGGAGGTTGAATGTATGAAAACAAATCATGTGAATGGGAAAAGAACAATGATGGCCGTCATTCTCTGTCTCACCATGATCCTCTCGATCGGTGCGAGTTTCGCGTCGACCGGATCTGTTGCGGGCATAAAACTTCAGGATCGCATCAGGGCGCAGGATGGCTCCTGTCTGCAGACACGGCTCATGACACAGGATCGCGTCAAGGATTGTGACGGAACATGCATTCCGCTACGGACCCGCGACATGGATCGCCTACAGGTGAAACTACAGATTCGTGACAAACTTCAGGATTGTGACGATTCATGCAGCCCGCTCAGAATTCGTGACGAAGACTGTCTGCAGTCAAGCCTTTGGATCATGGACAAGTTACAGGATAAGCTGACAAACAAAGACCAATTGAAACTGATGGACCAGAGCTGTACCTGAAACAATAGAAAGAAAAACGAAGATAAACGTTCTTGTTGTCATGCCGTATTTTGTGGAAATGAATAGGTATGCTCCGGCAATTGTCTTCGCATCAGCAATAATGGTATTTAAGACAGATATGGCCCGGTCATTGACATGTGGCATCAGAGATGCCAGCAAAAGTGTCGATGGCCGGGAACATCCGGAAAGGCCATGCATGCTGCGTTCCTTCTTGAGTCATGGCACCACTGAAATCCCGGAACCCAGTCGGGATGACTTTGCGCGGATTCAGGGCGGTGACATGATTCTAAGAGAAGAAATGCTCATCCGTTATGACAAAATCATCAGACAATACATTGGCACACATTATAACCAGAGCAATCCGGATGATGCATACAGCATAGCACTCTCCGCAATGAATGAGGCCTTGACGACTTTCAACCCGGATATGGCACGCTCCTTCAAAAATCATGCCATATCAGTCATCAAGTGCAGGTTGATTGACGAAGGCCGCAGGAACAACCGCGATAAAGGGATATTCCCCTTCTCGTGGTTTCAAAGAACTGATCAGGACCGGAACCGGTTCGAAGAAACCTGGCTAATGACGGAAGACCCGAGTCCTGACGTAAAAATGGAATTTCGTGACGAACTTGATACGTTGCACAAGATGCTGAACTCGTTCAATGTAACGATGGAAGATTTGTTCCACGCAGCTCCTCACCACATGGATTCAAAAAGATTAGCCATCCGGATAGGCTTCACATTGGCTAACGACAACATGCTATATAGCCAGTTGATCCATAAACATGCAATACCTGTCAATCGCCTTGCACGTTCTTGCAAGGTGAACAATAAGACGATTATTCGACACAAAGACTATATTCTGCTTATAGCCTTGATTTGGAACAGCCGTATGGATGTTTTCCGTGACTATGTCCGTGATTTGCTGAAGGAAGGGGATTCTCATGACTGAAACAACAGGCACTGTCATCGACATTAAGGACGGCACTGCCTATGTCATGACAAAGGCATGTGATATTGTTCGCACGAAAGCAACGGAAGCCATGTGCCCCGGCATGTCCGTTCATCTGCAGCTGAAACCATCCAATGTACTCCACTCAAGCCGATTTCCTGCAGGCACAACTTTTTCGCATCATAGGCCTCGTTACACAGCGCATGAACGTTCCCGTCCGCGCATAGCTAAATGTGTGATTGCAGTATGTTTGGCAATTGTCATGGTCCTTATTCCGACAATTGGTTTTGCCAATCCGGTTTATGCATGGGTAAGTCTCGACATAAATCCTAGTTTTGAATTTGCGATCAATCGCTACCTGGTCGTTCTACGGGCAACCGGACTGAATATTGAGGCACAGGAACTAATGCATAATACTGAATTTTCCGGTCTCACACTGGATCATTCCATCAGGCTTGCGCTGCGTCTGGCTGCAAGCGCAGGTTATGCAATAGGAGACGCAGAGCATCCGATTGTCATTGATGCCACATTGCAGCGTTTGCAAACTCGAAATGTGACAGACCAAAACACATCGTCGAATGGATTATCGTCTTTGCTGGAAAACATGAAAACACAATTCAAAGCTGATAGCATCAATGCTTTTGTCAGAATGGAGTCTTCTCCCATCCGGGCCGAGGCGCATCGTCTGGAATTATCAATAGGGCGCTATGCGATGATGGAAATGGCCAAAGGTACCGGCGCTGCAGTATCGACTGAGGAAGGCCGCAATATGCGGCTGGCGGATCTTGCAAGACTTGCCGGAATGAGATTCGATGACGCCAATACGACGGGTGAGGTAAAACCGCCGGAAAGCAGGAAAAATCCATCCACTGACAATCAACACGAGGTGGTTGCCACTGCAGATGAACATGACGCCACCGAACAAATCCTGGATGAAGAAACCGCAACAACGAACGGAGGGCTCACAGTAATCTCTGATGGAAACCAGGAGCAAAGTGCCACTAAGCACAAATGTCAAGTCGAAACCAGCAATACAGTAAGAGAACCAGTTCAAAAAGCTGATCATGAGCAATCTGCTGTGCCTCATGCGCATGATCGCAAGTCGGAGTCATCGACTGGTTCTGCCATTGTAACGACTGACGACAAAAGCGGTCTATCTACACAAAATCCGCCTTTCGGAACTACCATACAAGGATCAAATGCACCTGAAAATATTACCGCTTCAGAGGTTGATCATTTTCACGGGGATGTGGATGATCCGCAACAGCAAACAAATGCGACCACATCATCGTCATCGGCCCCCCCGGCAAGGGATGGTGAACCAGCCGCTTCCTTGGGCAACAACCCCTATGCCGACCCTGTTGACACAAGCAGCGGCGCTTCTATTGCTCCAAAAGGAATGCTAAGTGGAAACGCGAAACTGGGGATGGGAGGAAAATGACAACCTCGTCAGGACGCTGCCGCTCCTCATGGGCACAACCGCAGATCGCATGAAAGGCCGGATCACTTACACTGATCCGGCCTTTGGGTTTGTGTTGGTCCCATCTTTGACCTGTTGATCCAGAATGGATTTCCCTTTCCTGGGAGGCTGATTTGACTGCGCCCATTTTCCCGCATTACTTGTGATGATTCCATACGTCTTCCCTGCTACGCATTTGTTTGGAAACCATTGCGAATTAAGCAAGCAAATGTGTCAACAAATTGGAAAAAAACATTCCAACCTTGACACACTCTTGCCATATTCCTGCCGTATGATAAATTAATGAGGGAGGTGTCATGATGGCTGAAGCTGACAAGACCCTGCTGATCGCGGATGACAATCCGGAAATTGTGGATATTCTGGAGACATATGCCCGTCGAGACGGTTACAGTGTGATTCGAGCAAGGAATGGCATCGAAGCTTTGGAGGCGTTCCACCGCGAAGGTCCCGCACTCGTCCTTTTGGATGTCATGATGCCGGGCAAGGACGGTTTCGCGGTTTGCCGGGAGATACGCACGACCTCGGACACGCCCGTCATTCTTGTAACAGCACGTGGTGAGGATGCAGACCGGATCATGGGCCTGGATATCGGCGCCGACGACTACATTGTCAAGCCATTCAGCCCCGGGGAAGTCATGGCGAGAATCCGCGCGGTACTGCGCCGACTTTCCCCTCCGGAACCAGGAAAAACAGATTCCGTCCATTTTGGACTTTTGCATATTCGCCTCGCCGACTATATCGCAACGATCGGGGAGCATCCGGTCAGTTTGACAAAAAAGGAACTGGAGATTCTCTGGCTGTTCGCCACCAATCCCGGAAAAGTGTTCTCCCGGGACAATCTGTTGAGCAGCATCTGGGGATTTGACTACTTCGGGGATGCCCGAACAGTGGATACCCATATCAAACGCCTGCGGGCAAAGCTTGATGCCATGCCAGGCATGCCGGATCCGACCTGGGAAATCAAGACCATCTGGGGTGTCGGATATAAGCTGGATCTCAAGACAGGGAACGGGTGATTCAAACATGCGAAGGCGCATTTCCTTCCAGCTGATCGCTGGTTTTGTGGCGGTTGTCACTGTCGCCGTGCTCATCATCGGCTTTATTTTCATCGGTCTCTATCAACGCGCCGCCATTGATACAAAAAAAGAAGACATGTTGATACGGGCACGGAATTTGTCTCCGCTCTTGTCGGGCTATTTGGATGGCAGCTCCGCTCTCCGCGGAATGGGCGGGTTCTTCAAGATGATGGATGCGGTCAATGAGGTTCAGATCTGGATTCTTGATGCACAGGGCAACGTGCTCTCCCTTCCCGGGATGGGCGTGACAGGCGGCATGATGGGAAACGGAAAAGGGAGTCAGAACAACGATGCCGTTTCCGGCACATCCATCGCAGACGAAATCCATGCGGATGGCGTGAACGCGTTGCCGTCCGATGCAGTCGGAACGATTCAGACACTGTTGGCAGGCCAGGAAACCAGCAATGAGACTTTTAGCGATGTCTACGGGGAAGCGACCTTGACGGTCGGCGTACCCATTGTGTCAGAAGGCGGATCCGTGATCGGCGGCGTTCTCATGCATGCACCGGTCAATGCGGTCACGCAAGGGGTCAGGAAGGCATATGTCCTCCTTTTCATCGGACTTGCAGCAGGTCTTCTCGCTGCCATCCTTCTCGGAATAGTATTCTCCCTTCGTTTCACCAATCCGTTGAAAAAAATGAGCCGGATCGCGCATGCAATGGCGGACGGAAACTATGCAGTCCGGACCTCACTCCACCGCCCTGATGAAATCGGACAACTCGGGGATGATTTGGATCACCTTGCGGTGGCATTGGGGATTGCATCCGAAGAAAGTGACAAGCTGGAACAAATGCGTCGTGATTTCATCGCGAACGTATCCCATGAATTCAGGACTCCCCTGACCATTATCCGGGGGTCTGCGGAAGCGTTGCGCGACATCTCCCCCAAAGACCCCTCCGAAACGGAAAAACGGGTTCAGGCCATTCTCTCGGAAACAAATGGAATGAATCGTCTGGTCGGTGATTTGCTTGAATTGTCGCGACTGGAATCAGGGCGGGTTGTCATCCAATCGGAACCCATCTGGCCAAATGAGATTCTCGACGACGTTTGGCGCAGCCTGTCCCCGATCGCTGCGCAAATTCCGGTCTTTTTGTCGCGGGACATGGCTGAGGGCATGCACCCGGTACTCGCCGATTACGGAAGGTTCCGACAACTCCTACTCATCTTTCTTGACAACGCCGTCAAGCATTCGCCCTCTTCCGGTACAATCATGATATCCGCTCGTCCGGCGGAAAAAAGCATACAGCTGCGAATCACGGATCAAGGGCCTGGTATCCTGCCCGAGGATCTGCCTTATGTGTGGGAAAGATTCTATACGGTGGACAAGGCCCGCAACCAAACAGGGACCGGTTTGGGTTTGCCTATCGCCCGCCAGCTTGCGGATCTGATGAACGCCAGCGTTTCGATTGAGAGCACGCCAGGATCCGGTACCACAGTCGTCATCAATATGCCGGTCGCTGAAATGCCGCTTGAGTAATTGTCTTGTTCAATTTGTTCTTCTTCCGGCTACGACATATGGGTATCCAACGATAAAATGGGTAATTCACCACTGTATCCGCACATCCGTGCGGATCCGGAGTATGTCCCGATCGGCACACCAAAGGAGGACCCATGGCTACCGGCAATGTCATCGAAATCCACAATCTCACGAAATACTATAATAAAAAGGCCCGAGGTATCCTGGATGTCAGTTTCGACGTGGCAGAAGGCGAGATCTTCGGCTTTATCGGACCAAATGGCGCAGGAAAATCGACAACGATCCGCACGCTGCTCTCCCTCATTTATCCGACAAGCGGGAGTGCGACCATCTTTGGGCGGGATTGCATCAAATACGGGCATGAAATCCGCCGTCAGATCGGGTATCTGCCGTCGGAAGTGTTCTACTACGACAACATGCGGGTCATCGACCTGCTCAAATACTCGGCATCCTTTTATGGAAAGACCGACATGAAGCGGATTGAAGAGCTTTCCTCCATCATGGATCTGGATCTGAACCGGAAAATCGACGACCTCAGTTATGGGAACAAGAAAAAAGTCGGCATTGTACAGGGTCTGCTGCATAATCCGAAACTGATCATTCTGGATGAACCGACAAGCGGGCTCGACCCATTGATGCAACAGAAATTCTTCGAGCTGATCCAGCTTGAAAACAAAAAGGGAGCCACCATCCTGATGTCCTCCCATATCCTGCCCGAAGTCCAGAAGATCTGTTCGCGCGTTGCCATCATCAAGGAAGGCCGGATCATGAAGATCGAGGATATCCGCACCCTGCGCAACACGGCCTACAAGAAGATTGCCGTTTCAGCCGAAGGCAACCTGCTTGCTGATTTCGGAAAGATGGAGGGGGTCACGAATTGCGTTTCTCTCGATCATGAGATATCCTTCCTCTTCAAGGGGAACGTCAACCAGCTTGTCCATGTGCTGGGGGAGTGGAATCTGGCGAACCTGACGATCGAAGAGCCGGATCTCGAGGAAATATTTCTTCACTACTATCAAGCGGAGCCCACTGCGGAAGGAGGCGGACCCGAATGAACATCTTCCAGCTGGAACTCCGACGTTCCCTGCGTTCCTGGATCTATTACACGTTCAGCCTGTCCGCCATCCTAGTCATCTTTCTCGCTTTTTTCATGACCTTCAGGAAGGATGCCGCTTTGCTGGATCAGCTTCTTCAGAATTTCCCGCCTGAGTTCCGGGCGGCGTTCGGATTTGCGGATGTCGATCTTTCCAAAATCGAAGGATACCTGAGCTTCACCTTCAGCTATCTGGTTCTGATCGGCGCCGTATATGGCATGAAAATGGGGGTATCGCTGCTCTCGGAGGAATCCCGCAGGAAGACGGCCGATTTCCTTCTGTCAAAGCCGATTCGCCGGGAACAGATCTTTCTGGCGAAATTCGCGGTAACCATGGCTTCCGTCCTCACGCAGAATCTCATCATTTTCGGCACCGGACTTGCATGCATTCCATTGATTGTTCACGAATCCTATGATATGGGGCTCTTCGCCCTTTTGTCCTTTGTCATCCTGCTGGTCCAGCTGTTCTTCATCGGACTCGGGTTGACCATCGGCGCCGCTGCCCAGCGGATCAGGCAGGTCATGCCGATTGCGCTTGGCATCGTATTCTTCTTCTTCATCATCGAACTGATCAATCAATCCCTGCTTGAGAAATCCCTGACATACCTCACCCCGTTCTCCTATTTCAAAGGGGCATCGATCCTGAGGCTTCACGGGTATGAATGGACCTATCTCGTTACGGATCTTGCAGTATTCTTTGTTCTGACGTTTTTCGCTGGTTGGCTCTATCGTCGGAAGGACATCCACGCGACCTGAAGGAGGGCCTGGCATGAACATCGTACTGCGCGAACTGCGCGCACACTTGCGTTCCTTCCTCATCTGGTCCGGAACCATGGTTTTCCTGATCTTTGCGGGCCTGATGAAATATGGAGCCTTCCAGAAGACCGGAGAGGCGGTCAATGAGATCTTCACTGCGCTTCCGGTGGAACTGCGGTCTGTCCTCGGCATGGAGGAAGGAATGGATCTGACCTCCATCGGCGTATTCTACAGCATTTTCTTCCTGTACTTCCTGCTGTTAATGTCCGTTCACAGCACCATGCTTGGTGCTTCCATCATTGCAAAGGAAGAACGGGATCAAACCGCCGACTTTCTCATGGTCAAGCCGATCCGCCGCAGTCGGGCCATCACTGCGAAAATTATCGCCTCCCTGATCATGGTCCTGCTGTTCAACCAGATCACCTTCCTCGTATCCGCCTTGATGGTCAATCTGTACAATACGTCCGGCAAATCCCTGACAGGCTCCATCTTCCGGCTCATGGCCATCCTGAGCATCGTCCAGATTCTTTTTCTTGGGATCGGGCTGTTCCTCGGCGCCATTGCAAAAAGTGCGGACCGGGCTTCAGGAATCGGCACAGGTGTGATTCTTGGCACCTTCGTCCTGAAAATCCTGATCGATATCAATCATGATTTCGAGAACCTCACCTTCCTGACGCCCTTCGGTTATTTCAAGTCATACGACATCATGTTCGGGTCCGCCATTCCAGTCCACTATGTCGTTCTCTGCCTGGCTGTCGCCGTTTTCGGCATGATCGGAACGTATTTTTCTTACCAAAAGCGCGATATTCACAGCTAGAAGGAGGTCTATCATGAACCGAAAGAAGCAATGGTACAAAAGAATTCCATGGTGGGGATGGGTCTTGATTGCGATCGGTCTTGTTGTGATCGCTTACTTGAAAATAAATCTGTTCAACATGCTGTGAGCCAGAAACTTGTACCGGACCACTGTCTCACCGTTGATCCTCTGGCAAAGCCACTCAAAGAACAGGAAACGGGGTTACCTTCCCCCCCTGCGTCATTTCCCCCCAAGCATCGAGATCAGCACTCCTGCAGCAACCGCAGAACCAATCACTCCCGCAACATTCGGGCCCATTGCGTGCATCAGCAGGAAATTGCCTGGATTCTCCTCCTGTCCCACCTTCTGTGAGACACGAGCTGCCATTGGAACGGCTGATACACCTGCAGATCCGATCAGAGGATTCACTTTCCCGCCAGTCACCCAGTACATGATTTTCCCAAAGAAAACGCCTGTCGCCGTACAGAGTGCGAACGCGAACATCCCGAGAATAATGATTTTCAGTGCCTGAAGACCGTATCCGGGCTGTGCAAGCTTATCTGCGGAGGCCGTTGCGCCTACCGAGACACCTAGAAACAACGTAATGATGTTGATGAGTGCATTTTGTGATGTTTCACTCAGCCGACCCACAACACCTGATTCGCGGAAAAGGTTCCCCAACATGAGCATGCCGACAAGCGGCGTTGCATCCGGGACGATCAAAGAAACAACAATTGTGACGACAATCGGGAAGAGGATCTTCTCCATTCTTGAAACAGGCCGCAGCTGCTCCATGACGACTGCGCGTTCCTTCTTTGTTGTCATCAATTTCATAATGGGCGGTTGTATGACTGGAACGAGTGCCATATAGGAATAAGCAGCCAAGGCGATCGGTCCCAAAAGATGTGGTGCCAGCTTTGTTGTTGTGAAGATGGCTGTCGGACCGTCTGCTCCGCCGATAATGGCGATTGCACCCGACTCCTGAGGATTGAACCCCAGCATCATCGCACCAAAGAAAGTAAAGAAGATGCCAATTTGTGCAGCTGCACCAAGAATCAGGCTCCTTGGATTTGCAATCAGCGGCCCAAAGTCGGTCATCGCCCCAACTCCTAAAAAGATAAGCGGTGGATACACACCCAGCTTTACGCCAAGGTAAAGAATATCCAGAAGGCCGAATTTCTCACCATTGAACAAATCAGCAAATTGTAGTTCCTTGATGTGGTCCCATACAGCCGGATGCATCATGTTCCCGAGCGGAAGATTGGCGAGCAGCATCCCGAATGCGATGGGAAGCAGCAACAACGGTTCAAACTTATGTCGGATGGACAGGTAAATGAAAAGACCTGCAATTGCCAGCATCAGCACATGCATGGGTGTCATGTTGGCAATTCCGGACTTGAGCGCCATTTCATGAATGGAACGAATGAATACCGACCACATACGTTAGGTTCCTTTCAAACTGAAATCGGATTTACAGTGTGGATCTCAATTGCAGAAAGGACGGACCGATCCAGATCCACTATAGTCGTGTTGCCAGATATTCATTTCGACCGGATCGGTTCCACGCCGTGACATGATTGTTTGCGCGCCTTATGGATCGAAGCCGGAATCCTGAACCAGGTTCCAATGAGGCAGAAATCGCTGCCATGATGACTTCAACAATTTCCGAGCTGACTTCAACCCCTTCATCCATGTTTGCATGATATGCATCTACGCATGAAGATTCCTCATCATCCGCCCGATAATCCTGATCCGTTGCATCCATATTGTCTGAAACGGGTGTATTCTGCATGAACTTGATGATTCGGGACGAAATGGAGATGACAAGTATCAAGAGAATCAAGATCATGAATACTACCATCACCCCAACAAATGTCACATTACCACTCATTTGAAGTTTTTCTTGAAGAGACATGTTTTTCCTCGCTTTCTTCCGGCTCCCCGATATGGAATATGGGGCGCCATATCAGGTCAAGATTCGTTCGAATACCATTGCTGCAGCATGAGGAAAGGGATAATCACATAAAGGATATCAATACAACATATGTATGTCAAACTTATATATCCATGCATTATTTCTAACAAATGCATTCATGCACATCTCCACTTTCATGATGTCCAGGTATTTGATACACTATAATCACCATCCAATAAGTACACGGGACATGCGAATGTTCGGGAATCACATGGAGGCCACAATGCCTTACTGCATCATCACAGGCGGAACATCCAGCATCGGAAGAAGCACGGCTTATCTACTGGCAAAAAAAGGGTGGCATGTCATTCTGGCTTGCAGAAACATGGAACTTGCACAGGGTATTTGTGATAAGATCATGCACGCGACCGGAAACCAGCATGTCCTTGCCATGAAGGTGGACCTGTCCTCCTTGAACAGTGTGAACCGTTTCATTCTCGATTATTCAGACCGGTACGGCAAACTGGACATCCTGATCAATCATGGCGCCGACACAAATTTGACAAGAAAGACATCTGCCCTTACCGATGAGGGACATGAAGTCAAGTTTGCAACGAATCATTTGGCGCCCTTCGCCTTGGTGAATGGTTTCATGCCATTGCTTATGCAATCCGAAGATGCGCGAATCATCAATGTGTCATCAAAGGGTTTGTCCGTTTTCCCCAATATGGAATTTGATTTTGCCGCAATGGATGGCATGACGTATTACTCGGCAACAAAGGCGTATTTCCAGTCAAAACTTGCCCAGATCATGTTTTCAATCTCGCTGAAGGAACGCATAAATCGACATAACATTGCTGTTTACTGCATCCGCGTACCAAATGTGAAAGTCAGCATGAAACGGGTCAAGGAGGCTCCTTTGCTTCTGAGACCCTTCATTCTCCTCAAGAACCTTTTTGCAATGTCTCCAAAGAAAATGGCAAAGGTATATTCCACACTTGCGACTACGAATCGGCGCGACGGTCTATATTTCGATGAAGCGATCAGAGAAGTTAAGGCTAATCAATCCGTATATGACAAGGCCGCCAGAGAAAAACTTTGGATACTCAGTGAAGCGCTCGTTAAAAAAGGAACCACCATTCCGTGATTCCTTCCCGTCAGGATTGCGTTCCATTCTCGCTTCGACTTGGTGGGTGATTCTCCGAAACCTGAGGAGAATCACCTTTAGTTTCGATATTTCCTGAGTAAATCGTCCAAGGCTTCCCGAATCAAAAATGCTTCCGTTTTCTCAATCTCCTTGGCCAACGCGCCCAGGCGATCCGCCTGTGTCTTCGTGATATAGCTTGATTTCAAGACCATATTCTCCGCTTCGGACAGACATACCTTGTTTTTCCCGAGTTTTTTTGCACGGTACATCGCGCTGTCCGCGACGCGGAACAGTTCGACGGAAGACTTGGAATCTCGTGGATAACTGGCAATTCCGCAGCTGAAAGTAATGTACACGTCATGATCGCGTTCACCATCCGACAGCAGATAGGTATTGTCGGAGAGATGTTTCCGCAGTTCCTCCATATCCATGAAGCTGCGTTCCGCACCATTCCGCCTCAAAAGCACAAGGAATTCATCTCCTCGGCAGGAGACAAGATCCCCATCCCCCAGGTTTTTCAACAAAAGGGTTTGAAGCTTTTTTACGACTTCATTGCCGACGATCTCCCCATTGGCCGCGATGATTTCCTTGAAATTGTCGAGGTCCATGACTGCGACACTGAAAGGCCCCTCTCCATGTTCAACCAACTCGGCAACACACGAATGAATCGTGCTCATATCCGTCAACTGTACCATCCTTCACGTCCTTCAAAGAAATAACCGACTTATCTTGAATCAGTATTCCATTGGATCCATTATAGCAACAGCGGAGCGGATATTGCACGACAATTATGATGTCCTTTCGGGCATTCGGGGGTACACAAAAAAAGGGGGATGTGTGCACAATGTGTACGCATCCCCCTCAGAAGCACGAATCCCTTGGATCGGCAAAACCGGCCAACCGTCTTTACGATCCCCCGATCCGGGCATGATCGACAAGGAACCGCATCAGTTCGGCCGGTGGCTCCCGCAGGAATCTTGCATCATCGCCGAAGTACATTCCATATGGAGCCTCCGCCGTACAGGGATCCCAGACCGGCAGGTCCTTTCCATTCGAATCCGGTCCGTTCGGATTGCCGTTCTTGATGAAGTGAACCCAATAATTGCACATCTGCCGTGCCAGATCGTAGTGTTTGCCGACGAACGGTCTCCAGCATTTGGCAAGGGTTTCAAAAAAGAACCACAGATCCACCGAGTGAAAGGTGCCGGGATTGTCCCATCCGGGAATTTCCGCATCAAACACATACCGGTACAACTGTACTTCACCGCTGTCCGTTCCGCATTTCTGCACCGCGACGCGTAGGGCGTGTTCAATGCTGCTGACGGAGGCTCGGGCGGTCACATCGGCCAAAGTTCCCTCATCCGCCCGAATCAGGGACAAATAGGTTTCCGCCTCTTCGCCGAACCGTTCACGCGCCATCTGCCGCAGCGCGTCCAATGAGTCGACGACCGGTCCATGGAAGAATTCCGAGGAGGTATTCCCCCACAGAACAGGCACCATCAGACGTTGGTTGTGTACAAACCGGGCAAAGGAGTTGCCCTGGCAGAACCGGCCATCGATGACTGTCCCCCAGAACCGGCCATAAGCCATGCATTTGTCACGAATCTCAACCGCCGGCAGCAGGCGCGCCTCCGCTATCGTGGAAACACCCAGATAAGCCAGGAAATCCACGCCTTCCCGCTCCGCCTCCCTGAGCGCAGGCCAGTTACCCGGCATACGGTTGCCGTCGTAGACCGGCATGATGGCACCGCTCTCAACGATTGCGCGATGAAACAGCCCTTCGTTGTCCAGGCAGGTCAACTGGCTCATGACACTTCCCCCGCCGGCCGACTGGCCGCCGATGGTCACATGGTCCGGATCTCCGCCAAATGCGGCAATGTTGCGGCGTACCCATTGCATGCCGGCCTGCTGGTCCAGGTGCCCGAAGTTTGCCGGAGCATCCGGCGCTTCGGCAGTCAGTTCAGGATGGCACATGAATCCGAAGACATTCAACCTGTAATTCAGGGTCACCACCACAACGCCGCGACGGGCGATGCGTTCACCGTCGAATTCCATCTCGGCGGTGTGCCCGACCTGAAGCCCTCCCCCGAAGAACCAGACAAATACCGGCAATTTCTCGTCCGTCCGCATGGCCGGCGTCCAGACATTCAAATGCAGGGAGTCCTCGTCCATCGGCAGATCCGGATCGACGGACCATTCCCGGGTGTAGATGTTGGCCACATCAATCACGGTCGGGGGCTGCATGGACATCGGCGCAAAGTCATGCGCCGGCAGGATGCCTGCCCAGGCTTGTGCAGGCTGAGGTGCGCGCCAGCGATTGTCGCCCGTTGGCGGCGCGGCAAAAGGAATGCCCTTGAAACTCGTGATGCGGGGATCGGCTGCGGGAAGGCCCTGTACAAGACCGGTTTCCGTTCTGACGACTCTAAGCATGACGTTTGCTCCTTTGCGTGATTGCCGGATCCTGTCGTGATGACATCGCATGTCCGACAGGATCCGCCCACCGTTTCATTTTGGCCTCAATGGAACAGGAATGCTTGCCTGGATATGAGTCTTGTGGTGAATCGAACTTCTATATGAAAACCTTGCGGTTTCTTGCATATGGCGGTACTGGGACCGCAGCACCGCTCAGATAGAGGGAGACACCGGCGGACTACCGTACATCCATGTCATCGCCTGTTCGATGTGCGCGTCCCAGTACGCCCAATCATGCACACCGGGCCCCTCCCTGTATTCATGCGGAATGCCGAGCGTTTCGAGATGGGCATGGAAACTGCGATTCGCCCCGATGAGGAAATCCTCCGACCCACAGGCCAGATAAATGCCCGGCAGCTCTTCACCCGTTTCGACAAGACGCTTGGCCAACGCCTTGGGATCCCGATCGCTGCCAAGCACCTGACCCGCCTCGCCGAACGTATGCCGGTAATAGCTGTAGGGCGCCACCGGGTTGGGATCTGTTTCCTTCATGCCGTCCACCATGTCGGTGATGAACGCGGAAGAAAAGGCGATGATACCGCCGAAAGTCCCGGGATACCGCAATCCGGTACGCATGGCTCCGAAACCGCCCATGGAAAGTCCGCCGATGGAAGTGTCCGCGCGTTGGTGCGACAGGGGGAACACGGAGCGGGTGAATGCCACGATTTCCTCTCCCGTCATCTTTCCATACAAGGCTCCGCGAACCTCGTCGTCGAGGAAGAAACTGTTTTCTGCGGAAGGCATGACGACCGCGACCCGATATTGGCGCGAAAGGGCTTCGATGCGGGAGCCCTGCAACCAACTCTGGTGGCTGCCCGAATATCCGTGCAGCAGGTAGAGCGTGCGAAATGGAACCGGAGACGCGACAGGCGATTTGTCCATGGAGTCCCACGACTCAATGGGCAGCAAAACCGTCATGGGCATGACCCGGTGCAAGGCGTTTGAGTAGTATTCAATTTGAAAGATTGCCATCGGTTACCTCCAAAACACAGCGAGACTGGGCCTTCGCATGGCCCTTCAGGTGTTACGGTCAACCATCCGATTCTCCTCGGCCTCCAGTCCGGCACCCCGGCCCTCAGACCGGAAGAGACCCAGTCGGTCTCAGGTCTGCGGATTTCGGCCGACGCCTGCCGGGAATGCGTCGACAAAGTTGATCTGCATGGCTTCTTCCTTGGTGATGGGCGTTCTTGTCCAATCGATGGTTTTCTCCAGGCCTGCGTAGTCGCAGATGCGGATGGCGCACAGAAGCCCATCCTCCCCGCGTTCATAGGCCGAGATGCCGGAGAGCGCGATGCGCGATAATTCCTCCTGCCCCTGCTTCGATACAATATGAACCCATTCGATGATCGCTGTCACGTTGTCATCGGTGAGGGTCTCATACCGCATGCCGACACATCGGGGAATATAGCGGTTCATGCCCTCGAACTTCCTGCGGAGCTCCCCGCGGTTGTGATCCTGACTGCTGTGATCCTCCTGGCCTGCATCCTTGACCGGCTCATATCCGCCGAACACGCACCCCTCGCCCATGACGCCCATGATCCGGTCCACATCGACACCCGGCACATGATGAAGCGCCTCATAGTATTCCCGCATGGCACCTGTCAGCAGACCCGGATCACCCATTTCAAGATGCGCCGACCGGAACATCGGCCTGCGATAGGCTGTGAGCTCCGGAACATAAGAACAATGGCAGTACAGACGTACCTCGTCCAGCTTGTCGGCGGTTCGGAGATCGCCGACGATGAACATCGGCACCTGGTTGATTTCACCCTCCACGACGAAATGGATGACGGCCTCCGTAATGGAACGTCCGTTGGCCCTGGTCTGAATGACCGGCTGCACGCTTGCGCTTTGCGCATGGAAGGCGGCAAGCCACCCTTGCGCGAATGTGCGGATGTCGGGCAGTCCTTCGAAACGACCATAAGGCGCATCAACCACGCACGGAACATTGCCGAACAGCTTCTTCTCGGAGAAGAATCCTGCAGCCTCATCCGCGGATCCGCCGCAGAGGGCGTTCATAAACCTCAGTTCAGGGGAATTTTCATGAATCAAGTGTCCCGGTTTTGTGTGAAGCTTTGCCAAAGCACACGTTTGCCTGATGTTCATGACGTTATCCCATTCTTTCCATCTTCGGTGACAAGTGTCTTCGCGGTTTTACGGATGCGTTTTTCACCCATGACGCTGCTCCCTCCACGCAGCTCCTCTTTCTCTTCCGGAAATCCGCCGCAACTTTCACGGAGAATCAGGCTGGTTTCCTCGCATAGGGTGACCGGCTGCGGAATGCGGCCATTGATCGTCTCCTGAATGAGTTCGATGCACTTTTTCACAATGCGCTCGACAGGCAGGTCGATGACCGAAAGACTTGGGCGCAGCAACCGATTGAGCGGCGTGTCGCCATACCCGAGCACCTCGATGTCTTGCGGAATGCGGATTCCCTGCCGTTCAAAAACCGTCAGTGCACCGGCCGCCATCGAACCGTGCACGAAAAAGACCGCAGACGGCCGCACATTCCCGGCCAGCAGCCGCAGCGCCGCATCGCGTCCCCCTTCCTCGGAGGAAGCCACGCAGATGGGATTCGCCGGGACAGCTTTCAGGCCCAGCCGCTGGCAGGCATCCTGAAAACCGAGCTTGCGCATTGCCAGGTGCCGCATCTCCAGTTCCGCCTCGACAAAGCACACATTGCGGTGCCCACGGGCATGGAACAACTCGGCCACCTTTGCGCCGGTATTGTAGTCATCCATACAGACGGCGCTGTGCCGCTCGTTCCGGCGGTTGAAGAAGACGACGGGCATGTTGCAGTTCTGGGCTTGAATGAATTCGACATCGGTATCCGAAGCGCCTACCACGATGACACCGTTGAACAGATTGTTTCGGAACACCTCTCCGATGGTGTCGACCTCGCCGTAGTGATACGGGCGGTAGACGACCTCGACATCGGCGCTGTCTTCGAGGATCGCCTCCTGGATGCCCCCGAAGAAGCGAACCAGCAGGTCCGACGAATAAAGGGAAGGCCAAAGTACGCCAATGATGGCCGTGTCATTGTCCGTCGCCTTCTGCCTCAGCCGTCGGGCATGGATGTTGGGCTGATAACCCAGTTTTTTCGCTTCCGCCCAGATCCGCTCCTGCGTTTTCCCGGCAATGCGCAATGCATCTCCACGCCCATTGAGTACGATGGACACGGTACCCGGAGACAGATTCAAACTTTCTGCGATCATTCGGATACTGGCCTTGGACATCGGTCACCTCTTCCTGCCGGACGTGTCCGGCTCGCATAAGCGATGGCAGCGATCACCATCAGGCCTGTGCAGACAAGAAACATGATATCATAGCCGTAAAACTGCGAGATCGCACCCCCGATCATTGGACCGAATCCCTGTCCAATGTCCGCTCCGATGAAGAACGTGGCAGCCGCCACCCCGCTGCGCGAAGCATCAAGTTTCTTCATGCAGGCCGCCTGGATGGAAGGCTGTGCGGCACCTTGTCCAAACGCCTTTGCCACCGCCGCCAGCAGAACAACCCACAGCACCGATGCCTGGGACAGCAGAAGACCTTCCAATGCAACCAGGGCAAGCGCGGGATACAGGATGAACGCAAGCCCCTTCCGATCGGACAGCTTGCCGACCATTGGCCGCACGAAGAACAGGCACGCTGCCATCACGGTGAAGTACAGCCCGATATTGCCGATGTTTCGCGTTTCCCCGACCTGCACCAGGAAGGTGCCGACAATCCCGTTGGTAAAGGAGAATGCACCACCGAGCATCGCCAGCGGCAGCACCTCGGGTGCAATCAGATCACGCAGACGGATGCGGCGAAAGGAATCGGCCGTAAGGGCTGTACCCTTTCCCACATAAGGGATTCGCCACATCATCAGTGCGCCGGCGAGCAGAAAGCCGCCCGAAAGAAGGAAATCAACACGGTAGCTCAGCGTGTTCGAGATCAGGATGCCGAGGTTCGGCCCGATCGCCGTGGCAACAATATTGCCCATTCCATAGTAGCCGATCCCTTCGCCAAGCCGCTCCTGGGGCACAATGGAAGCGATGAGCGCGGACGACGCCGTACCGCTGACTGCAAAGGCGGAACCATGCAGGATGCGGAACAGTACCAGCAGCACCAGGTTCTCCGAGACGGAATACCCCATTGCGGCAAGACCCATCACCGCCACCGCCCCTGTGAGTACCGCCTTCTTGTTGATGCGGTCCACCAGTACGGCTCCGAAGGGACGTACCACCAGTGCGGTGATCGAGAACAGGCCGGCGATGATGCCGGCGAGAGACAGCGACGCGCCGAGCAGGACGCTGTAATTGGACAGAATGGGCGACATCATGTAAAAGGAGGTGGAAGTCAGTGTGCCGATGGCCAACAGGCCGATGAAGGTTGGTGTCCACAGCGCGGACCGGGATTTCTGTCTGTTCATGTCCATGCCCTTCTCCATCCCCCGTTCCATGAAGCGTTCACGCCATGGCCGACCTGCATGTCACCGGATTCATCCGACTTCACATCTCCGGGACGCCTTCGAGCAGCCGCAGAAGGATGCTGGCCGTGTATCGCCCCAGCAGTGCATGGTGATCGGAGACATACAACACGTTTGCGACCATGGAGGTCCGCTTGCCCAGCAGTTCCGAAGCGATCTCACCGATCGGAACCAGGAATATGCCGCTGACAAGCAGGCAGGGTTTGCGGAGGGCGAGGTATTCGCCGTCCCGGGTCACGAGCAGGGCATCGGCATGGAACACATACACGGTTCCATCCGGGAACACGGCGCGGGCCGATGTGCCGGGATCGATCAGTTCCGTTTTGGCACCGAACAGGGTGGAAAGTCCCTCCACCGGCACGTAGACTTCCGGCGTTTCGAACATTTCCCCGATGTTCACCTTGTTGAAGTGTGGTTCGTCCGCCGGCGGCGTGATGAAGCGGGCATGCCCGAATGGCGATGGATGAAGATTTTCAATATGGTCGGCCTTGTAGACCCGGTTGCTGCCGATCGCGATGGCAACGCCGTCCGCATCGCCCGCCAGAAGCGACTGTGGCAGTTCCACGACGGATCTGCCGTCCACGCGCCGGGCATGCGAATACAGGAGATCCCACATCTGCTGTGCCGAGTCTGTCGGCTCGCGGTGCCCCATGCTCTGGATCTCGTGGTTGATGATCGGCGCACGGGTCCCGTGAAATACCAGATAATTGTCCTTGCCGCGGATGGTGAGGCTCGGCAGTCCCAGCACACCGTTCGCTTCGAGCCAGATCTCGCGGTTGAAGTCGTTCATGCCGTAGCGCTTGGCATAGAGATCCTTGGGCAGCGGATCGGGCAACTGGAAGAACACGTCCTTCTCGCCGCGCATCTGGTACAGCGGCAGCTCGCCGGCAGGCCTTTCTTCACCGATCATCTCCGCCGGCGACGGACCCGTCAGATTGCCGGCTGCGGCAAGCATCTCCGGATGCCTCATGGTAAAGGCCAGGGTCATCATCTCGCCATTGGACATGCCCTGCATGTAGATCCGCGAGCCATCCACGTGGTACTTGCCACGCAGGTGGAGGATGAGCGCTTCGAGGAAGTCCACGTCCTCATCGCCACAGGTCCACATGCCGGGCACGGGCGCGTTCGGATAGACAACCAGGAAGCCCTGGCGTTCCGCCATCAGATGCCAGATGGTGTAGTTCGCCCAGCGCAGGCCGTCGTTGCCGCCGCCATGCAACTGGACGACGAGCGGGACCGGTTTGCTGCCGTCGTAGGATTCCGGAACATATTCATACCAGGTGAATGTGCAGCCCGCAAGAAGCGTTTCCTGCACTGCACGCAGTCCCTGGGGGACCGGCACCTTGTTCATGGGCTCGAATGAGCGGACTGTGGCGGCCCGGTTGCCATGGACGGGATTCGACATCGTTAATCGCATGAGGAACCTCTTTCCGCAGAATGCTATTTCGTTTTAGCCATCGCCAAACCGATAATATCATGACAACGGAACCAACGCAATGCCCGTGCATGTTCCGGAAAGAAACGTCGATATGGTTCGCGTATACCAGACAACCAATGTCATCTCCAGGCTGGAGAGCCGTCTGGATGGGCTGCTGCAGGGTATCGTACGCGGCATGATCTCTCAGGAATGCGCCGGTCCGCGTAACAAAGTCCGGTCGGACGCAGGGCCGTCGCCTAACCGGCAACAGCCGAACAAACCCTGACGGACGCAAGGGCATTATTTCAGAATCGCTCCGGCTGTCAGTGCCTTTTCGATCTGCTCGTTGGCCAGCAGGTAAACCAGTGCAGTCGGTACACTGACGATGATCATGGCCGCGCCGATCTGTCCCCAGTGCGAGACCCCGATGCTGACGAAAAAATTCAAAAGGCCGACAGTCAGCGGTCGGATCTTGTTCTCCGCACCCAGAATGAATGCGAGAAAGAATTCATTGTAGGTGTTCATGAAAATCAGCGCGCACTGTGTGGCGATGGCGGGCTTCGTGACAGGCAGGATGATGGAGAAAAAGGCGCGGTAGATGTTGCAGCCGTCAATGCATGCGGCTTCTTCCAGTTCCCGCGGGAGTCCCCTGAAGAACGCCGCCATCATCAGCACGCAGGAGGGCAGCGCAAAGGCGGCATACGGCAGGATGAGACTCAAGTGCGTACCTTTGAGGCCCATGTTGCGGACCATGATCAGAATGGGGATGATGACGACCTGGACGGGAACGATGAGCCCCATCGCAATGTAGCTCATGGCCACTCCCCTGAGTTTCCAGTTCAGTCGGGTGATGGCGTATGCGAGCATGCTTCCCAGCAGGATGGTGATGACTATGGTGGCGGATGCATAGATCAGGCTGTTCGCCAGGTAAGGAAGAAAGGTGAACTTCGCCAATGCGTCGGGATAGTTGTTGAATGCCCAGGTCTGCGGAAGCCCGAACGGGTTGTCGTAGACCTCGCTTTTCGTCTTCAGGGAGATGTTCAGCATCCAGTACAAGGGGAAAAGAAAGGACAGACCGATGACTGTCATGATGAATCCAGTCAGGATTTTTGTGATTTTCTGCCTCACGACCGGCGCCTCCACTAAAATTCGATTTTCTCTCTTGCTACAAAGCGGTTGATGAAAAAATTGATGACCAGACATTCCAGAATGAAGAGGAGGGCAATCGCGCAGCCCTGGCCGAAATCCGAAGTGGAAAAGGCCTTGTAGTAGAGCTGGTAGATGACTGTTCGGGATGCGTCTCCCGGTCCGCCGCCGGTCATGATGCGGACGTGTGCGAACTGGGCCATGCAGCCGAGGGTGGAAATCACCAACAGATACTTTGTAATGTCCTGCAGGAGGGGAATGGTGATCTTCAGGCTGACCTGCAGGAAGCCCGCCCCGTCGATGGTGGCTGCCTCATAATAGGTGGGGGGAATGGATTTGATGCCCGTATAGAACAGCAATGCATTCAGACCGATGTACTGCCATAAAAAAGCAATGGCGATGGCGGGCACAACCGTCCGATCATCCGAAAGCCAGGCCAGCGCAAGATTTCCAAGCCCAAGCCCGCGCAGGATGCTGTTGATCAGACCCCAGTTGGGTTCATACAGGGCGATCCACATCTGGGCAATGACCGTGACGGACAGAACGGCAGGAAAGACGCTGCTCGCCTTGAAAAAACGGCGGACACCATCGGTCTGCCGATCCAGCGCTAGGGCAAGAAGCAGCGAGACGGGCAGTCCGACGAGCAGGGAGAGCAGGACGATCAGAAACGTATTTCTGTTGGCCCGCCAGAAAGCCGCGTCATTGAATACTTTCAGGTAATTCGCGAAGCCGACATTGCCGGAATTGATGAACCCGTTGTTCTTCTGGAAGCTGATGGCGATTTCCGGAAAAATCGGATAGATGACGAATGCTGAAAACAGAGACAGCGCAGGGAACGCAAACAGAAAGACCGCCAGCCTGTTGCTGAAATATTTCTCCATACCCACTCCTGAAAAGCATCCCCATATGAGGCGAACCTCATATGGGGATGCGCACATTGAGACGAACCGGATGCTCCTGGAACGGAGGTCACATCAGTTGAAGTTTTCCGCCCAGATGGGGGTAATGTCCTTGATGTAATCGTCCGGGCTGTATTTGCCGGTCAGCAGTTTGCTGTTGAGTGTGGCGATTTCAGCGGACATGGCTGTGCTGAAGGTGGCCGCCCAGAGGGATCCCACCTTGATTTTCGCGTTGCTGAACTGATCATAGTTCCTTTGCGCGAGCGCGGACATGCCCTCGATGGCGATGCCTGTATCCAGTGCGGTGGGTGCCTTGCTTTCGGTATTGTAGTACAAGGCATCCTGTGTCGCACAGAACATGGCGAATTGTGCGGCGACTTCCGGATTTTTGGTACCTGCGGAAACGAGATAGCCGCTCAACGGAGCGCCCCAGAACTGAATGGCGTTGTTGGCATCAAGGCCTTCCTTTGCGGTGGGCCATACGATGAAGTCCACATCGGCAACGTCCTTTTCCAGACCCGACAATTCCCATGTGAACATGGCAAGCATGGCCGATTTGCCGGTTTTGAACGCTTCCACGGCCGGGCCGTAGTCTACGTTGGTGACACCTTCATCAAAGGCGCCGGCCTTGACCAGGGTCTGGATGCGGCCAAGCGCGTTCTTGACGACAGGATTGCTGAAGTCTGTGGCGTTGTTGGCCAGATCGATGGCCACCTGCGGGTCTTCCGCCATGATCATGGTCTGCAGCATGTGAAGGTTGGGGGTCCACCCATCCTTGCCTACGATTGACATCGGAATGGTTCCGGCTTTCTTGAGGGTCTGGCATACCTTGACCAACTCGTCGAATGTGGTGGGAACCGTGATGTTGTTCTTGGTGAAAACATCCTTGTGGAACCACAGTCTGGGGGTGAAGTACTGGTCTGCCCCCGGCTGCACGCAATACTGCTTGCCGTTTTTGTCGGGCGCGATGACTTCCGCCATCTTGAACTTCTTGTCGAAACCGGACTTGACGATGTAGGGTTGCAGGTCGAGTGCGTTGCCGGACTGTACGACCACGCTGGAGAGGTTCTGCTCGGAGAACCAGACGTCAGGCATGTCGCCGGAGGCGTTGTAGGCCTTGAGCTTGTTGGCGTAGTCCTGCCCGCCGCCGCCGAGATCGTATTCGATTTCAACATTCGGCATTTCCTTGGCAATGTTGACCTTGATGTAACTTTCACGAATCTTGTTGCGGTTGTCGTCCGCACTGAGGGACAGGAACTTCAGCTTCACCTTTTCCACCGGTGCAGCGGTTTCAGAGGCTGCTGCGGATTCCGGAGCGGGCGTTGCTTCGACCGTGGCTTCCGGTGTGGCGGACGAAGCTGCCGGGGTGGAGCTTGCGGCAGGGGTTGCCTGGCCGCAGGCGGCCATGGAAAACAAGAGACACAACATCATCAGGACGGCAAGGATTCTGTGTGACTTTCTCATCGTATCCTCCTCTTGGCTGCGGGTGGTTTGTAGATTGTGAACTGCCTTTATCAAGGCACTCCTCTATCATTCGTGATTTGGCGTCCGCATAGAAGAGAAAATCATCCGGTGACAAGGAAAAATGTCGGATCAGGCATTCCTGCCCAGGGAATCAGGCATTCCCATCCAGTGGAGCAAGGCTTTCCTGTCAGGGAATCAAGGCTTTCCGTCAGTGGATCAGGCCTTTCTTTCCAATGAATCGACATACTTGCTGGGCGCCGGTCCGTAATGCTTTTTGAAAAGTTTTCCAAAGTAATTCGCATCCGGATAGCCGACCCGGTCAGCCACGTCGGAAACAGATCGGTTTCCTTGCAGGAACAGCTCCTTTGCCTTTTCCATCCTGTACCCCGTAATGTAATCGTTGATGGTCATCTCCGTTTCCCTTTTGAAGACAAAACAGAGATGTCCGTAATGGACGAACAGTTTTTTGGCCAGATATTCGATTCCAAGCTCCTCATCCGCGTAATGCAGGGCGACAAGCTGTTTGACGTCGCGTACAAGGTTTCCTGCCTTTTTCTGCTTCCTTGCCTCAATTGCATCCATGGTCAGGTGAATCAGCTGCATCGCCCACTCCTCCATCTCCCGGAGGGTTCTGAAGGTCTGGACCTGCTCCATCAGCTGCGTCGCCGCGCCATGAAAAACATCCCGGACCGCCAACCCCATGTCGGCAAGGATCTCCAGGCTGACTGACACCAGCTCCATGCAGAACACGACAAGAATTTCATTGTCGACGTTTTCCCTGCGCGCCTTCCGGAATGCCTCGGAGATCACCTCCTCCGCCTCCTCCCGGCTGACTGTGCGCAAATTCATGAGCAGGTTCGCACGCATGCCCGATGAAAGCAGATTCACGTTCGGATTGGCCTCTCCAAGCGCCCCGAACGGGATGACACGATTTCCGCCGCCGTACATCCTGCTCTTCAGTGCGATCAGCGCCTCCTTGTACGTGGCAGGCAACTCCGGGAAACTTCCCTTGACATCCCCGATGCCGATCGTAATGGTAAACAGGCGGATCCACCGCTGTACGCAGTCACGAACCTGCTCGAGCCGGCTTGTCAGCAGGGATGGGGAATCGCACCCCACACCGGGAGCCTCGCAGGAGGCAAGCACGCAGACGCGATCCCTGTCATCAAAGCAGACCTCGTGGGGAACATCCTCCCCAAGGATATCCCCCACCACATTCGCAATGGCGAAATTCCACAATTGCCGGTCCTCATACGACCAATCGCCCGTCATCTCCGCATCCGCCTCAATCACAGCCACTTGAAAGCCCGTCCCGGATAACCGGATGCCCAGGTAGGACATGCGCTGCCGCAACTCCTCCGCCTGAATGGAAACCTGCCCCTGCAAAAGCTCCCGGACCAGCTTGGCCCTGAGGATCGGCACATTCGTCCGAACCTGCCGCTTGAGCTGTTCCACCTCGATCTGCAGGTTGTTTTCCCGCGCCATCTGCTGTTTCAGTTCCAGCAGGGTTTCCAGCAAGGCTTCGTCTTCCACGGGCTTGAGCAGGTAATTGCTGACGCCCAGCTGAACCGCCTGCCGCGCGTAGTCAAACTCGCTGTGACCGGACAGGATGACAATTTTCAAGGGAAGATTCCGTTCGCGGACAATCTGGGCGAAGGCCAGCCCATCCATGACCGGCATATTGATATCCACGAGGGCAATGTCCGGCGAGAGATCCGCAATCTTCCCGAGTGCCTCCTCTCCATCCCTGGCTTCCCCGCAGACGACAAAGCCGTTTGCTTCCCATGGAAAAGATGCTTTCAGCGCCTGGCGGAAATAATACTCGTCGTCAACCAGCAAGACCTTTTTCATGCAGGATCCTCCTTGGTACCGTTCCCTTGCAGGCGCATGGCGGTTGCCGGCAGAAACACCGTCACCTTT
This sequence comes from uncultured Clostridia bacterium, assembly GCA_942493335.1. Classification (GTDB taxonomy): domain Bacteria; phylum Bacillota; class Clostridia; order DSM-8532; family DSM-8532; genus JAEWSN01. The sequence goes on from OW818693.1 coordinate 781,085, forward strand.
GTAAAGACACCCGGTTTGCTTTCGATGGTCAGCCCGCCAGCCGCTCCGTACACAAGCTGAAGGCGTGTATGGACACTCCCGATCCCGAAGCTTTCCCCGCCGTTTCCGGACGGCGAATGATGCAGAAGATGAGCGACCGTTTCTGCATCCATGCCCACTCCGTTGTCGAGGACCTCGATTTTGATGCTGTTTCCCTCCAAAAAACCGCGAAGGGTCAGGCTCCCCTGTTCCCGCAAAGGCTTGAGACCGTGATAGATTGCGTTTTCCACCAACGGCTGGAGTGTCAGCTTTGGAATCTGGAAGGCCAGGATGTCGGGGCTGATATCGAGGGTGTAGTCCATCTCGACATACCGCAGTTTCTGGATGGTGAGGTAACTGGAGATCAGCCTGATTTCCTCCCCGATGGAGATGATGTCGTCGCCATGGCTCAGGGAGATCCGATAAAAGGCCGCCAGATTCCGGGCAGTCAGCATGGCGTTCTCCTTCATGTCGAGTTTGATGAAGGAGATGATCGTCTCCATCGTATTGTAGAGAAAATGGGGCTTGATCTGGGATTGCAGCAGTTTGAACTCAATCTCGTGCTTCGTTTTCTGTTCCTCGCATACCTGCGCAAGCAACTGGTTTGTCATGTCCATGAGCTGGTTGAAGCCCTCGCCGAGGCGACCGATTTCATCTCCTGACTGAACTTTCGTCCGGACATCCATGTTTCCCTTGTGCATTTCCTTCATGATCTGAGCCAGCGACAGAATGGGCTGCGTGATGGTATGCGACAGCAGATAGGAGGCGGCAAAGGCGAACATCAGACAGGAAAACCCCAGAATGACGATGAGGCGGGTGATCCCCAGGGTCTCGGTCGTGATTTCCTTGAGGGGAACCATGCTGAGAATCCGCCAGCCCAGCTTGCCGAAGGTTCTCATCGTCAGAAGGACCTGATTCCCGTCGATGCGCTTGATGACGCTTCCCGATTTCAGCAGTGCCGTCCGCTCGCTGTCGGCAAGCGGCTGCACGACAGACAGGTTCAGAAAGAGATCCGCCTTGTTCCGGGATGAGATGACGGTCATGTCGCTGTCAAGGATCAGGAAGCGATCATTCGGGTTGACGATGTTCTCCAGGTATACGGCGGCGATATCGGCCTCTTCGAGGTACAGGGCCGCCGTTCCGAGCATTTTTCCCGTATCCAGGCCTATGATGGGCTTGGTGATGGTGAATACCGGCGCCTTGTAGCCGCTTCGGAAATTCATCTCCGCCAGACTGATCCACGTGGGTGTTTTTTTCCGTGTGATCGCATCGACCTGCTTCGCGCTCAGAATCTTGCGTACGACCGCATTGTCCGCATACCCGATCTCAAACAGCTCCTGCCCGGTCGTCATGATGCTGGCGGCCGCATAGTGCGTATTCGGGGTGACCATGCTGCTGATGACGGCCGACAACGTACTGGCGATATCCATCGAAGTGACCGCGCCGACGTCCGCCTTGCCGTACTCCCCCAGGGATTTCTGCAGGCGGTCGTTGGTGGTCAGGATGCGGATGCTGTCCTCCGCATTGACGACCAGTGTGGAAAGGCTTTTGTCTATGAGTGCAAGCTCGCGGATGGCATTCCGGGTTGCCTTTCCGATGATGGCATCATTGGAGATCCGACTCGCGAAAAAGGCGAACACGGACAGGGATACGACAATGATCACGACATTCAGTAAAAAGATCTTGTTCCGGATGGACACGTCCCCCACAGGGTGGAAAAGGCTGGATGCCACGCCTTTCCCCTCCGCCTCGCCGGACCCGTCGCCCACATGCCGGAACAAGCGGAACATCGGCTTTTTGATGATACCCCACCTCCCCTTCAAACAGGGAACATGATTCCTGTTCAATCGCCGATATTCGGCTTGTTCGGCAGAACCGCTCATGGCCGCCGGAAAACCAACATATCATTGTGGTAGACAAGGATCAATGGGGTCTTTGTCAAGCCTGAGACATGAAACGTGATCGTCTCCGGCATGCCCGGGTACCGACCCTTTCGTGGATGAAGCGTCAGCGTGCCGGCTTTCTCCTGCCAGGTCATGTCAATGGTTGCGAATTGCCCATCTTCATATCGATAGCTGTCCCCTTCGTCCTGGTAGAGGGAGAAGGTACCGTCCGCACCGGGATACACGCGCAGATCGATGCGGTCCTTCCGGATGGCGCCCGTATGCTGGGCGGCTTCCGCCATGGGAAGAATCGTTCCGGTCCTGACAAAGAGCGGCATCGTGTCGATTGCCGCGTTGACGGAAACCGTTTGTCCGCCCCTGTGTGCCGTGCCGGTCCAGAAGTCCGTCCAATCCGTTCCAGCGGGCAGATAGACATTTCGCGTCCTTGGCGATTCGGACAGCGCCCGGGATCCGGGACCGTAGTACATCGGTTCCGTGACAGGACAGACGAGCAGGCTCGGTCCAAACATGTACTCGTCCCGGATGTTCCTCACCCTGGCATCCGTCGGAAAATCAAAGGCGAGCGGCCGCATCATCGACCCGTCCCGGAACGTGACGGCGGCGGCTGTCGAATAGATGTAGGGCATCAGGGCATAACGCATACGCGTGAATTTTTCGAGGCTGTCGTAGAACATGTCGCCCTTGTCCCCGAACTGCCAGATTTCCCTCCGCGTGTCTGTTCCGTGCGATCGGAACACGGGCAGGAAAGCGCCGTACTGATACCACCGGGTATACAGTTCCCGGTATCCAAGGTCCTCGCTCCCCGCTTCGAAATCCCCGTCCCAGAACCACATGTGCCCCTTTTTGACGAAAAAGGCGCCGATGTCGAGGGTCCAGTAGGGAATACCGGAAGCGCAGCAGTTCAGTCCGGCGGGAATCTGCTTGCGGAGCGTACTCCACTTTGCGCTGGTGTCACCTGACCAGAGGATCACGCCATAGCGCTGCTGCCCGGTGTAGCCGCTCCGGGTCAGGTTCACAACGCGCTTTTCAGTCGTTGTGCCCCGTTGGCCCTCATACATGGCTCGCGCGTGCATCAGCGGATAGGCATTGGTCATCCGCTCCTCCAGATACCGGCTGGCCGTCTGGTGGAAATCCAGCAGATTGGCATCCGGTTCCGGCTTCACCGGTGTGTTCCATTCCGGGGTGTAGGGTTCGCTGGAGTCGCACCACCATGCGTCGACGCCATTGGAAAACAAGCCCCTGTCCGCCTGTTCCCAGTATAATCGCCGCGCCTTCTCCGAAAAGGCGTCATAGATTTCCGCATTCGGCAGCAGGCATGAAGCCGCCTTCATCTCCAGGTAATCAGCGGAGTCCGTCACCATGTTGGGCCAGACCGAAATCATGAAATGCGCGCCTGCTCCGTGCAGCGCGTCCGTCATGCCCCTGGGATCGGGAAAGCGCGCCGAGTCGAAGGTTTTCTGTCCCCAAAGGCCATCCTCCCAGGATTGCCAGTCCAGCACGATGCAGTCCAGCGGCACCTGACGCCGCCTGTATTCCAGAACCGTATCCAGAATCTCCTGCTGGGTTTCGTAGCGCTCCTGTGATTGGATATAGCCAAACGCCCAAAGGGGAAGGAGCGGCGCTTTTCCCGTCAGTGTGCGGTACCCCCTGATGACTCCATCCGGCGTACCCCCGTAGATGAAATAGTAGTCCAGCGCCTCCGAGGCCATCGAATACAGGTACGAACCATATTCGTCGTCATTGAAAATCACGGGCGCGCAGGTGTCCATCAGCATGCCGTAGCCGTTCGTCGATACAAAGAACGGCATGGCGCTCTTCATGTTGGCCTGGTGCACATACTGCCTGGTTCCGCGCAGATTCAGACTCCCCTCTTCGTGCGAGCCCAATCCGTAAATCGCCTCATCGGGATCAAATTCGAAAGATAGCCGGGTATGAAACAGGACCCTGTCAAACACCCGTTTGGCGTCACGAACGACCTCCTTGATGCCATCCGGCGTTTCGACCCGCTCCACGACGCTCTCCCCGTCAAAAACCGTCTTGTACGAGTCGAAGGGGGAAAGGATTTTTCCGCCGCGATCCGGCTCTCCCGCCACCCGGGTTCCCTGTGCGTCCAAGTAGCGGAATGCGCCGGATTCCTTGGTGATTTCAACTGTAAGTTTGTCCGTCTTCAGAAGAATCCGTGCTTCATCTTCCACGTAGGACCATTGAACTGCGGGCGGCTTCAGGACAATCCCCGGGTTGCTTTTCTCCGGCATCTCCTCCTGCAGGGTGCAGGTGATTCGGATGATGTCGGCTCCGTAGGGCTCAAGTCTGATTTTTCCGTTTTCCGTTGCAAGAACCAACGCGGATTCGGATTTCACGGCGTTCAAAATGCGGGTCGTCGCTCCCCTGATAGCTGTCAGCACGGCAAAACCTCCTTGTTTGACACAAAGAAAATGTTGGGATATGCTCACTCTATCTCACGAAACCGTCGCTGAAAATACAGTTTTCGCACAATAATGTGTCGTATCTTCGCATCTTGGAGGTGGCACGATGGATATCGGCCCGGATTATTTTGAACATACCCGTTTCCAAAACGAAACGTTTCGTTTTCGGTGTTTCCCCATCGTCAACTCCGATACCTATCCGCACTGGCACAATCATTTGGAAATGGTCCTGTCCACGCGCAACACGAATGATGTGCATGCAAATGGATTTCTGCATGTGCTGAGCCGCGGCGATGTCCTGGTGATCCCGCCGGGCAGTCTTCACAGCATCCGCGTCCAGGATTCCGACTACACGGCGGTCGTAATCGGGGATATCCTGCTGTCGAGCCTGATGCAGGATCCCCATCTGGCGCTGCTGATCCAGACGTTCATGAGCGCGCAGGCGTTCGCACCGCTTCACATCACGGCCGCGGACTGTGCCCGGACTGGCGTAGAAACGCTGCTGAAACAACTTGTGGAGGAGGAATCCAGGCACCAGCCGGGATACGAGGCCGTCATCAAGGCAGACCTATGCCTCCTGTTCGGGCTTCTGATGCGACAGTACCCCGAGCTGGCCACTTGGAAGGAACGATTCCACGAGGGAGCCACACAGAGCATGAAAACAGCGCTCGTATACCTGGCATCCCACTATCGGGAAAAGGTCATGCTGGCGGACATGGGCCGGCTGACGAACATGAGCGTCCCACATTTCTGCCGTCTGTTCAAAGCCCATACAGGAAAGTCATTCATGTCCTACCTGACCTTGCTTCGGTTGGAGCATGCGTACCGGCTCCTGACTGAAACAGCGTTGCCCGTCACAGGGATTCCGGAACGGACGGGATTCTGCAATGGCAATTACTTTTCGCGGGTTTTCCGGGTTCAGTATGGAATCACACCCTCGGCGGCGCGGAAGCGGCATGCGGAATCGACACGCGCGGGCAGCCATTGAATGAAATGTACAAACAGCCATTGAAAAAAAAGCGTCTTCCGGCCTCCACAAAAAAACTAATTGAATGCGGCGCCTTGTTCCTGCAGCGCGTCCCATTCCTCGAGATAACCCAGATGGGTATCCTCCAGCAGCATCAGTTCATCCTGCAGTTCGGTCAGCCTTACGTAATCCGAAGCCACTTCCTCCGAAGCAAGTTTGTCCTGCAGCACAGTAGTCTTCTCGTCACATTCCGCCAGTAGGGCCTCCAGCTTCCTGACCTTTGCCTCCCACCGCGCCTTTTCCTTACCTGGTGTGGTATGCTTCGGCTTTTCCTTTTTCTCGGCGACAACGGCCGATTCTGCAGCTGCCGCTCGTTTAGCGACCCGATCCATATACTCGTCATAACCGAACCGGAAATACTCTGCCTTCCCCTCGTCGAAAACAAGCACTGCCGAGGCGATCTGCTTGACGAAATACCGGTCGTGCGATACGAAAAGAAGCGTGCCGGTATACGCCTGAAGCATCTTTTCAAGCGTCTCCTTGCCGATGATATCCATATGGTTCGTCGGTTCGTCCAGAATCAGAAAATTCGGCCGAGTCTTCAGCAGCTTACACAGAGCCAGTCTGACCTTTTCGCCACCGGACAAAGCGTTGACCGGCTTGAACACATCCTCGCGGGAAAACAGGAACGCCCCGAGCGCACTGCGGACTTCCGTCTGGGTCAAGGTCGGAAATTCGTCCCAATACTCGTCCAAAACAGTCTTGTCACTCTTGTATAGGGCCATCTGCTGGTCGAAGTAACCGATTTTCACCTTTTCTCCAAGAATGCAGGAGCCGCCGAGTGAAGGCATCAGCCCCACGATCGTCTTGAGAAACGTCGACTTTCCGAGCCCGTTTCCCCCGAGGATGCCGATCTTGTCGCCCCGCTGAATCTGAAGAGATACAGTCGTCAGCGGCTTGTCATAGCCGATTTCGAGATTGCTGGCGGAGAGGACGAGTTGGACGCTCTGCGTCTCCGGTTCGAAATCCGCATGGAAACTTCTGGTATCCGCCTGTTCCGGCGCATCCACGACTTCCATCCGCTCGATCTGCTTCATCTTCGACTGCGCCATGGCTGCCTTTGTCGCCTTGTACCGAAAACGCTCAACAAGCCCGCTCAAATGTGCGACTTCCTTCTGCTGCTCGATATGGCGCTTCTGCTGCAATTCCCAGTCCATGCGCTTCTTCTCGGCAAACGCGGAATAGTTTCCCGCATATCTCGTGATGCGTTCCCGCTCGATTTCGTAGACCGTTCCGACAATCCGGTTGAGGAATTCCCGGTCGTGGGAGACCACCACCACAGCATTCCTGTAAGCACGGAGATAATCCTCCAGCCACTCGATGGCCTGGATGTCCAGATGGTTGGTCGGTTCATCCAAAAGCAGGATGTCCGGCTTGCTGAGCAAGAGTTTGATGAAGGCGATCTTGGTCCGCTGTCCGCCTGAGAATTCGGAAAGAGGCTTGCGCTTTTCCTCTGCGGTAAAACCGAACTGCCGGATGGCCGCTTCATATTCCTTGCGATAGCTGTATCCGTCAAGCAGTCGGAAGCGTTCCTGCAAATCCGCACACCGTTTGATGGTACCCGGACTGTGGTCATGCTCGAGTTCCTTCAGAAGTTCCTCAATCCGGCGCTCCATGTCCAGCAGGTCCTTGTAGGCCCGCTTCACCTCATCCTCGAGAGTGAAGGCTTCATCCTCGAAGGTCACTTGCTGCAGGTAACCGATGGTGGTATTCCGCACCAGCACCAAAGAGGAAGGTTCGCCAACATCCAGCCTGGTCAGTTCATACTCACCGACCATGAGCTTCAGCAATGTTGTTTTCCCGCATCCGTTCCGACCCACAAGTGCAATTTTTTCACCCTTGTTGATCTCGAAATCAATATTTGCCAGGATGGTATTGGCACCGAAAGCCACACATCCATTCGTGATTTTCAATAACATGGATTCTGCTCCCTTGCTGTGCGCCATCAGTTCCGCTTGTTCTGATCCCATTGTCTGTTGTATCTATTGTATCTGTTTTTTCTGTTCTTTCCTGCCGCATGCTCATACCGAAAAATCACTCGGCGCCTTTTCCTTCTCATGTGCGTGCTCCGTCAGGAAGACGACGGCCAGTGCCGTAATCGGGATGGTCAGGAGCAGGCCGATGCTGCCCGCCATGGCGCGCAATACTTCCGAGGCAATCAGATCGTGATTGACAATTTCCAGGAAAGGAATATCATAGGCCGCCAACAGGAGGAGCAAGTGCAGGGATCCGCCCGTATAGGCAAGAATCAACGTATTCGACATGGTTGCCATCATGTCCCGGCCAATGTTCATGCCGGATCTGAACAACCCGCGCCCCGGCAAATCCGGCGAATTCTCCTTCAGTTCGAACATCGCGGAAGCCATAGACACCGCCACATCCATGGCTGCACCCAGCGCTCCGATGATGATTCCGGCAAATAGAAGCCCTTGGAAATCAAAATGAACAGTGGTAGGTATGAACATCAGCATCTGCGCTTCTTCATCCCCAAGACCTGTCAGATGGATGGCCGTTCCGACCCATTTGGCGATCAATCCCGCCATGACGACGCCGCCGGTTGTACCGATGAGCGCAGCAGCCGCCTTCCGATTGAATCCCGCAATCAGGAGCAGCGCTGGAAGGGAGACGCCTGTACAGATGAGGATGGTGGCCACGATCGGATCCGCACCCCGGAGAACTGCCGGAATAAGAAGAAACAGAATGGCAAGCACAGTCAGAATAAGCGTGCCGACCGCTTTCAATCCCTTGACGCCTCCGATGGCAACCAGCACAAGCACAAACGCGATGACAAGCCATAACAGGTGTCGATGCCGGACCACGTCCAGCACCTCGAATGTATCGTTTCCGTCTTCGTCCGAGCCAAGCGCCAGTACAATCCGGTCTCCAACCTTGAGCCGCGGGCTCTGGTACAGATCGTTGAAACCGTTGGTTCTTGTAAACCGTGCCTCGACCACCCTGCCTTTTGCGATGCCCTTTTCCACATTCACTTTCACGAGCTGCACGGTTGAAAGCAATTCACCGCCGGAGTAGGCATCCTTTTCGACCTGATCTCCAATGATCTCCGTCACAAGCCCGATATCGGAAAACGAATCCGAGCCATCGGATTGCGTTTCCATCTCCTGGATTTCCCCATCAACAGGCGCCTCCGTGAAGCCATCCGGGGTGCTTTCAACCGAGGCTTGAGGGAGCTCTTCCCCGTTTTCCGACGCGAATGCGGTTCCACCCACGCAGCAGGTCAAAAACATAACCAACAGTAACATGACCGGCAGTATCGCCGATCTGACCATTCCTTTTCTCATTCGATTCCTCCAGGCATGAATGTCGGGCCGGGTCTGCGCGAACCTTTCAGGGTGGTCACTTCGCCTGACCTCCGTAAGTGAACCCCTTCACGATGCCGCTCTCCACAAGAAAGTCCAGTTTCTTCCCCATCTGCGGGGCGCCGCCTTCATGCTTGTTGAATGGGTACACATCCATCCGTTTAGGTGCCGTGATCCGGTTATACGTTGCATAATAGCACCGGGCCGGACATGTCGTGTCCATCAGGGCAACCGAAGCCAGAACCGGGCATCGGATCCATTCGGCCATGTTCATCGTGTCGAAATAACTCAATGTCTCATAGGCTTGCGCCAGTTTGTCCGGGAAGCGTTTCAGGTAATCCGTCACACTGGCGAATGCGCCATGCGCGCCTTCCACCCTGACTTCCAGATTACTGTTGCTCGGTACACTCACCATGACGATGGCCGGCCGTTCATCCAATGCACTAACAGCCATGCCCAATGCGCCTCCCTGACTCGTTCCGTCAATAACCAGCCTGGCCGGATCCACTTCCGGGAACATCAGGGCGAAATCCAATGCCTTGACACAATCCATGTAAACCGCCCGATAATAATACTCTTCCTTGTTCAGAATTCCCTTGCAGGCCACATTGGTGACATGCCCCTGGGCATACCCCGCAAGATTCCCCGTATCCCCTCCCTGATCCCGGACATCCACGGAAAGAACCGCCAATCCTTTGAGCAGCCACGGGGCGAAATCCCAGGGCATGCCACGATTTCCTGTAAACCCGTGATAATGGATCAAACAGGGAATCTGTTCCCATTCCGGAACAACCGGCACCATCATCCACCCATGTATCGGCGTACAATCGAACCCATGATAGGAAACATCGTAGAGCCGGATACCAGGAAACTGGCTGGGCACTTCCTGTATCTCGGGACAAAGCGGATTTGATCGTGTAATTTCACGGGTCCTGTCCCAGAAGTTCCTGAAATCCGGCCGCCTTGTCAGCGCGGGCAGATAGGATTCGTTTTCCATCCGGATCTTCTCCATGAAATCCATTCCGAGTCTCCTTTTCCATCATCCCTTGTGCATGCCTGCTCCGCTCATTTGCATAGCAGCATGACTGGAGGTGCCGCAACGACAGACACACCGAATTCTGAAGCGTACCTGCTCCATCATCGCATGATTCAGTTGCTTCATCAACAGCCAGATGGAAATCCAGATGGAAATCCACACGATCACTTTCTTTCATCCCATCCTTATTTACGGTATTGGCTGCAGACTCCATAATCATCGCAAAATCTTGACTTGAATGCTCCAGAGTGAAACAATAAGAGGACAACAGGCACTGCTACGTGCGTTTGCATCCGGGATTGGGCATTGGACCAAATTTGGCCATCGTCTTCAAGAAGGAGCAGCCTATGCGTTATCATCTCTACCTCTCCCTGGTTCCGGAGGCGTTGATCGCTTCCATGCTGAACCCTGAAGAATTCGCTTCCTACTATGCCATCGGCGAACACGGCAAATCATCCGGGCAGGCAGTCTTCCTCGAAATCGATCCAACCTTCAGAAGCGAGTTCCTTCCCATCGACAATGGCATAGTCCGTTGTGTTCCGGACGAGAACGGCTTGCCGAAAACATCCGTGTACATTTCGGTCTATCGCGTTCTCGAGCATGTTCCCCTGGCCGTCATGGGCGATCTGTACTATGTCACGCGCGACGGACGTGCCCTCCGTTGCGCAAAGGCTCCTGCAGCGAACAACGAACCCGGCCTTCATTTCTATCATGAATTGGCACCTGTCCGCCCAACCGTCGTCAGTCCGCTGGGACCGAGGGACTTCAAGGATCTGATGATGCGTGAAGGAGACGGCTTCCAGGCACTTCCCGCCATCGCATTTGTCGAACTGCGGCTCGATGCGCTCGCGGCCGAACCGGAAACCGGTGCAGTCAAGGATCTCCCCTACGAGAACATCGAACATCTGCGTGAATGTCTTGTGGAACTCAAGAAAAAATCCGTTTCCACCAAGATATTTGATCGGAGTGGTTCCGGCATTTTCTCTTATCGCGTCGTGAAAACCGGCATTTTTATCGGAAATGTAAAAGAAGGGATGATCCTATACGCCATGCCCCCGTTTGCGGAGCTCCGGGACACAAATCACGACTGGTGGCGTTCGGCAAACCTTTGATTGTGCCTTATCTTTTCATCCTCTCCCGCAAGGCGACGACCTGCCTGCCTCTGGATACTGCTTCCCGCAGAATGAACACAAACGCATTGAGAATTGAGGTACAAAATCGATGAACACCCAAATCTGGCTGTATTTCGGTATGGGTCTCGGGATCGTTTCCTTTTGCATCGCCCTATTCATGTATCAATGGGTCAAGAAGCAGGATGCAGGTCCCGAACAGACAAAGAAAATCACGAAAGCCATCAAGGAAGGCGCCTGGGCGTACCTTCGCCATCTCTATGGCGCACTGGCCGGCGTGGCAGTCGTCTTCGGCATCATCCTCGCCATCGTCTTTTCCATGGAGGATGGCGGATTCGGTATCATGAGAGGACTTGAGACCGCCGGTGCCTTCATTGTCGGCGCCCTCTGCTCCGCCATAGCCGGTTATCTCGGCATGTCCGTCGCGGTACGTGCGAACGCCCGTACCGCCGTGGCTGCGAAAACTTCCCTGAACAAGGCCTTTGATGTCGCCTATCGCGCAGGTTCCGTCCTCGCGCTCGCCATGGTCGGCATCGCCGTCTTCGGCATGTGCCTGATCTATCTGCTGACCGGAGATCCGGAAGTCGTTCTCGGCTTCTCCTTCGGCGCCTCCTCCCTCGCACTCCTCGCAAAAGCCGGCGGCGGCATTTATACAAAGACCGCCGACATCGCCGCCGACCTGGTCGGCAAGGTGGAAGCCGGCATTCCCGAGGATGACCCGCGCAACCCGGCTGTCATCGCGGACAATGTCGGCGACAATGTCGGTGACGTCGCAGGCATGGGCGCGGACATCTTCGACTCCTATGTTGCGGCTACCGTCGCAACCATGTTGATTGGTTTCACAGGGTTCCTTACCTTCCCGAAGGAAACGCAGCTGTTCTATACGGTTCTCCCCCTGATCCTTTGCATCGTCGGCATCGTTTCATCCGTCATCGGCCTCCAGCTCGTCCGTGTCGGCAAGAACGGAAAGCCAGGAACCGCATTGAATTTGGCTACGGTCTTCTCCTGCCTGATCTTTGCCGCGATTGCCACCGTTCTTTTCCTCGTGATGGGCTGGAACCTCGGTGCGTTGATCGCGACCATTTCCGGTCTGGGCATCGGGGTCATCATCGGATTCACAACGGACTATTTCACGGATGACAACTTCAGCCCCGTCCGCAAAACGGCTGAAATTGCTAAATCCGGTTCGGCCCTGACCATCATATCCGGTCTTTCCTACGGCTTGATCTCCATCGCTCCCTCCCTGATCGGTATCGCAATCGCCACGGTCGTTTCGTACTTCTCCGCCGAGGCATTCGGTCTTCCCGGCGTGTATGGCGTTGGCATCGCAGCGGTCGGCATGCTTTCCCTGACCGGCATCGTCGTCGCAAACGACGCGTATGGACCGATTGTGGACAATGCAAAGGGGATCGCGGAAATGTCCGGCATGGGCGAGGAAGTCGTCACCCGCTGTGACGTTCTCGATTCAGCCGGAAATACGGCCAAAGCCATCACAAAGGGGTTTGCGATCAGCGCTGCGGCACTGACTGTCCTCGCACTGTTCGCCGCCTACAAGGAACAGATCGAACAATACCTGCCCGCAGGCGGCTCGCTGGATCTCAGCCTCCTGAACCCCATGGTTCTGGCAGGCATCCTGCTCGGCACCATGGTTCCGCCCATTTTCTCCGCCTTGCTCATGCTTGCGGTCACCAAGAACGCGTTCAAGATGATTGAGGAAATCCGCCGCCAGTTCCGCGACATTCCCGGCATCCTGCTTGGAACGGTCGATCCGGACTACAATACTTGCGTCGGGCTTGCCTCCGCAGGTGCCCTGAAGTCCCTCGTCCTGCCGGCCATGCTGGCGATCGTCCTTCCGCTCTCCGTCGGATTCCTTCTTGGACCGGCCGCATTGGGCGGCTTCCTCGGCGGCGCCATTTTTGTCGGCATCGTGTTCGCGCTTTTCATGGCAAACGCCGGCGGCTTGTGGGACAACGCGAAAAAGTACGTGGAAGCCGGCAACTGTGGCGGTTCTGGCTCGGATGCCCATAAGGCGGCTGTCGTGGGCGATACGGTCGGGGATCCCTTCAAGGATACCGCAGGCCCTTCCATCAATACGCTGATCACAGTCATGACGCTCATTTCCAGCTTGTTCGCCCCCATCATCGCCGTGGTGCATCTGTTCGGCTGAAAAAAAAGAGGCTGTCTCAAAAATCATGCAAATGATTGAGAGGCAGCCTCTTCCTAGTTTTGATCCGATTTTTGCCAGAACCATTCTCGCATTTGATAACAAGCGTCATAGGGAAGTCCCCATATTTGCGCTTTCCCATTTTGGGAAGTACAGGCAAGCGCAAGCTTATAGTCATATTCCCCGTGAACAATATCCCAATCCTTATGATTGTAAAGCAGCAACGAATAGGTTTTTGCCTTTACCGCACCCTGTTCCTTCAATGAGATTGCAAGGGTGTTGTAGATCGTGTACATCTCACCGTAAGTGGGCTGATACTCTTTCAGTATCCCGCTTCGCCTTGCGGTATTGATCAAATTCAGGACATATGACCATTCTTCCTCGTCTATTGCTGCTGTCGGTTTTTTGTCGCCATACTCCGCAGTCCATGTCATGCTTTCCACATTCTCTGATGTTAAGTCCGAAAATCCGGTTTGCAGGTTGGCAAGAAGGATAAAGGCTGCAGCCAACAAGACCACAATGGATGAGATCCCTGCCCGCAAGGCATGGGCGCATTTTATGGGTTTTTTCGTCATACGCATTCGGACAAGGACCCCTCCAATCGCCACACACCTTACTGCATCAACGCCATGAATTTCTCTGCGTCCCCCTCGACATCCGGAACGGACTTTCCCTGGAGAACAAGACTTTTCGCCTTCTGAACCAGTGAAATGTCTCCGGTCAGGACTGCGCCGACGACCTTTCCCGCCTTGACGAATAAACGGTGGAAGGCTTTTTCGTTCTGCCAGGTGATGACGGATTCCGGCTCTGCGACTACCCCCGCGGAAAAGAGTTTTACTTTTCCGAGGATCAGGGTGGAGATCATCTGCGGTGCCGTATAGGTCATTTCCTGTCCGGCCAGATTCGTGCCCGCGATTTTACCGTGGTCGGCGGCGGCCGTCCACAAACCGAAGACCGTGCCGTTGTACTCTGCAATGTCCCCGGCGGCATATACATCCGCCAGATTCGTCTGCATGCGGGCATTGACCAGAACGCCCTTGTTCACGGCCAATGCCGTATCCCGGAAGAGGGAAAGGTTGGGCCGGACACCGGTGGAGAACAGCACGGCATCCGCCTCGATCTCCGTGCCGTCATCAAGACGAATCCCGCTGACCGCCTCTTCACCCAGAATTTCAGCGCATGAATGTCCGAGCACAAAGGTCATGCCTTCTTCAGCCAGCTGTTTCTGCACCATCCGGGACAATTCAGCATCCAGCTGCCTTGGCAGCAGATAAGGGAAAAACTCCAGAACCGTGACGGTCTTTCCTGCGCCAATCAGTCCGTGTGCGGCTTCAAGCCCCAACAGCCCGCCGCCGATCACAACCGCATGCTTCTTGTCCTTCATGTGGGTGTGAATGGCTTTCAGATCATCCATGCTGTGAAGGGTGAAAACACCTTTCCGCTCCGCGCCTTTGGCCGGCGGGACAAACGGATGCGCACCATTGGCCAGCAGGAGCCGATCATAGGAAATGCATTCTCCCGCGTCCGTATGCAAGGTTTTCTGCTCAAAATCAACGCGCGCGATGCAGGTATGGGTTTTCACGTCGATCCGGTTGTCCTTGTACCATCCCGCATCCTTCACGAAGATTTCTTCCGCGTTGAAGTCCGGTTTCCCGAGCATATGCGAAAGACGGGTGCGATAATAGGTCGGATACCCGTCGGAGGTGATCATGAGGATTTCCGATTCCTGATCAATTTTCCTAAAACTTTCTACAGCAGACAGGGCGGCTATGCCGTTTCCGATCGTCACCAGTCTCATTTTGCAGCCTCCTTTGTATTGTACATGAACTTGCTCCGTTCTTCATACCCGGGTTGATGACCTCTCTAACGTCGTTTCTCAGACGTCATTCCGAAGGGTCGCCCTTCTTTTTCCTGTCCAGATATTCCGCAACATTCATCGCATCGATGACCTCCAGATCCTTTTCTCCCGCCAGAGATTCCAGATGATGTCTGAATTCATGTTTCAGCGTGCCCATCAGTTTTTCCTTCATCTGCTCGTTGGAAAGGTGGCCATGAACACGGATGAAGGAGCCGTAATAGAGGACGATATACCTTCCAAGGCGCCCATCCACATGGTATTCCCCTAAAATATAGAAATCATCTCCGACAGCCTTGTCATGGACCTTGATATCCGGCAGAATCATGATGCCGCCGTTGAGATCCTTGTAGAACGCCTGTGGGAGTTCCATCGCCAGTTCATCCAGCATGGCTTCCATTTCTTCTATCGTGACCACATTCCTGTCCTCCATCCGATTGGATTTCGATTCCGGTCCGCTTCTCCATCCCATTCACCCTTCAAATATATCATGCCGGACTGGATCTGGCATTTCAGTTTTCCAGACAGCCGTACAGGTATATAATGGACAGATCATCGAGGCCCCTCTGCTGTCGTACGGACTCCGTCGACCGCTGAATCGTGCGGCCTTGCACAAATGCAGACCCGCAGGAGGAATCCAAATATGGAGTACAGGATCAGTTCCATGAACAAACCTGATTTCATTCGACTGCTCGGACGTACCGACACAAATGCCGAGTCTCCGCTGATGCTGTACTGGACGGCCAGCGGGCTGGAATTCGATCTGCGTGGCAGTTTTCTGGCGATGGAACTGGAATCCGACTACGATGCGCTGGAGCCTTGGATTTCCGTTTCCGTCAACGGACACGATGTTGTCAGGATGCCTGTGGAAAAAGGACGACGCTGGCTGCAGCTCCTGAACGGTCTTGATCCGGAAAAGCCCCATCGACTCCGCATTCTTCGGGAAAGTCAGCCCATGGGCGATGATGAGCGTTGCATGCTCGCCATCCATGCGCTTCGCCATGATGGAGACCTTGCTCCTCTTCCCGAACCCAAGTGCCGGATTGAGTTCATCGGGGACAGCCTGACCAGTGCGGAAGGCGCTTATGGAAGTCCGGTCGATACAGAGTGGCGGCCGATCTGGTTTGCGGGATCAAAAGGATATCCGCAGCTCACGGCCGATCTGCTCGACGGGGAAGCACATGTCATTTCCCAGAGTGGCTGGGGTGTGCGTTCTGCCTGGGACAGCAATCCCGCACACAACATTCCCTCCCGCTACGATTCCATCTGCAGTGTTACACACGGGAAAGGCGGAAATGCCGCGGAATACGACTTCCACAGCTGGAAGCCTGATATAGTGGTGTGCGCGCTGGGCGCAAACGACATGAACGCGCTTCGCAGTGAGACCGGATATACGGATCCGGTTTCTGGGGAAAACTTCCGGCAGGACCGCAAGAATCTTCAGCCGCTGGAAGACGCCATGATTGATTTTCTTGGCAAGATCAGATCCCGGAATCCCAACTCGGTCATTCTCTGGGTATTCTGGGCAAAGACCGAACCGGTCGGCTCCCTGATTCAAAAGGCTGTCACTCGCAGAAACAAGGATGGAGACGCAAATTGCTTCTTCGAGATGGTTTCCCCGATGCGTGCCGACGGTGCACGGAACCATCCGGGACTTCCGTCCCATGCACGTATGGCCAGGAAGCTGGCCGACATCCTCAAAAAATACCTCTGAGACGGAAAAGCTGTCCGTAACGTGGGCGTGAGAACAGCAAACTCTCCCGGGTCAGAGTCACTTCCTGAGTTCTTCCGCAATGCGCAGGGCCGTCGGCGTGACGGCCAGACCGCCCTGCGCCGTTTCCTTCAAGGTTCCGCTCATGCTGTCGCCGACCTGTTTCATGGCAAGAATGACCTCATCGGCCGGAATGGCACTTTCAATGCCTGCCAGTGCCAGATTGGCGGCTGTCATGGCGTTCACGGCGCCGGAAACATTCCGTTTCACGCAGGGCACCTCGACAAGACCCGCAACCGGATCGCAGACCAGGCCCAGCAAGGTCTTCAGGGCGATGGCACAGGCGTTGGCGCTCATCTCCGGCGTTCCACCCAGCAGTTCCACCGCGGCGGAGGCCGCCATAGCGCAGGCGCTTCCGCATTCGGCCTGGCATCCGCCCTGCGCTCCGGAAACGCTCGCTTTCTCCGCAATCACCATCCCGACGCCCGCGACATGAAACAACGCCATCACGACCTGTTCCTCCGACAGGTTCCGCTCTTCCATCAGCGTGAGCAGCACGGCCGGCACAATTCCGCAGGAACCGGCTGTCGGACACGCAACGATCCGGCCCATGGCTGCATTGGTTTCAGACATGGCCATGGCGCGGATCATCAGCCCGGCAAACAGGGGATCAGCCGCCAGCTTTCCATTTCGAAACGCCTGTGACAATTTCCACGCATTTCCGCCGCTCATGCCGCTGAAGGAGCGCAAGTCCGGATCCATTCCGGCTGCAATGCCCTCCCGCATCACCTGGAGCCGCTGCCGCATTTTTTCCATCAGCTCCGCGCGGGACATGCCGAGTTCCCGAATCTGGCTTTGCAGAACCACTTCGGAAATGGTTCCGTTCCGCTCCTCCGCCAAGGCGACCAGTTGGTTGATCCCACCCGCTCCCGGTGTGCTGTTCATTTCGTCCAAGGTTCTTCCTCCAATCGGTCCATTTATAAGTCCATCCAGGGAAATTCAAGCGTATGAGAAAGTTCCGGATCCATTCAGGTCATGTCCATGGCCTTGATGACAACCGCATTCCTGACGCCGTGAATCCGGCCGATGTCCCGCGCACCCTCCTCGTTCAGCGGCTGATCCGTCTCCAGCACCATGATGGCCTCTCCCCCCTTGTTCGAGCGATACAGCTTCATCGTTGCGATATTGATGACCCGCTCGGACAGAATGCCGGCAACAGCCGCCACGACACCCGGCATGTCGGTATGGACGACGATGAGCGTATGGAGCTCTCCTGTGAAGGCGAGCGGGATGCCGTTGATCCGATGGATGACGATGCTTCCCCCGCCGATGGAAGCACCGGTCAGATTCAGCCGCTTGCCGCTCTCCCCAACCACTGAGATGTCCACGGAATTCGGATGGATCGCCTGCCCGCTGCCTGTCGAAAACGTGCAGGACAATCCGGATGATTCCGCCAAATCAAACGCGGTCCGAACCCTGCCATCCTCCGTGCCAAGGCCCAGCAGGCCAGCCAGAATCGCCCGATCGGTTCCGTGTCCGCGGCAAGTGGCCGCAAAGGATTCGTACAGGGTGATGTCCGCCTTCACGACACGTTCCCCGAGGATCATCCGCGCCATGCCCGCGATGCGCAGTGCACCGGCCGTATGGGAACTGGATGGACCGATCATGACAGGCCCGACCATCTCGAATGCATTCATGTCTTTTCAAGCCCCATTTCATCACGACAGGCGGAAAACGCGCGGATGGCGAAATCCAGTTCCTCGCGCGTATGCGCGGCGGAGATTTGTGTGCGGATGCGTGCCTTGCCCTGCGGTACGACGGGAAAGAAGAACCCGACAACATACACGCCCTTTTCAAGCATGCGTTCCGCCATTTCCTGCGCAACACCCGCATCCCCCAGCATGATGGGCACAATGGGATGCACGCCGTCCGGAATCAGAAAGCCGGCGGCCAGCATTTGCGTGCGGAAATATTGGGTGTTCTCATCCAGACGATCCCGGTAGGAGGTGTCGGACGAGATGAGATCCAGTGCCTTGCAAGCCGATGCCGCAATGGCGGGCGCCAGCGTATTGGAGAAAAGATAGGGTCGGGAACGCTGGCGCAGCAGATCGACAATCTCCCTGCCAGCGCTGGTATAGCCTCCGCTGGCGCCACCAAGCGCCTTTCCGAGCGTACCGGTCAGGATGTCGATCCGCCCGGAAACCCCGCAATGCTCCGGTGTTCCCTTGCCGTGACGTCCGACAAGGCCGACTGCATGGCTGTCATCCACCAGAACGAGCGCATCATGCCGATCCGCCAGATCACAGATGCGGGAAAGGTTTGCAAGGGTACCGTCCATGGAAAAGACCCCATCCGTCGCAATCAGACGGATGCGCGCATCCCGGGACTCCTCAAGCCGTTTTTCGAGTTCCGCCATGTCATTATTCGCATAGCGGTACCGTTTTGCCTTGCAGAGCCGGATCCCGTCGATGATGCTGGCATGGTTCAACGCATCGCTGATGATGGCGTCCTCTTCTCCCAGCAGGGTCTCAAACAAACCTGTGTTTGCATCGAAGCAGGAGGAGTACAGAATCGTGTCCTCCATGCCAAGGAATGCGCTGAGCTTGCTTTCCAGCTCCTTGTGCACATCCTGTGTTCCGCAGATGAAGCGGACCGAGGAGAGCCCGTGTCCATGAAGGGCATAACTTTCCCGGGCGGCCTCGATGAGCGCCGGATGATTGGAGAAGCCCAGATAGTTGTTCGCACAGAAATTCAAGACGTTCTTCCGTGTCGTGGTGTCGATATGTGCCGCCTGCGGGGTGGTGAGAATCCGTTCCTCCTTCCATAGACCGCTATCCCGGATATCCTTGCAAACCTGGCCGAACAGGCCGTATGCCGTTTTCATGTTCTCCTCCTGACCTTCGTCCCCAGTTTTTCCCAACGAATTCCCCGGTTCAAGCAATGCTTCATATCCAGTTCAGGATCACCTTGCCGCTGTTTCCGCTGCGCATGACATCAAAACCCTTTTCGAACTCCGTATAATGGAATTTGTGCGTGATGACCGGGGTGATGTCGAGACCGGACTGGATCATCGCCGTCATCTTGTACCAGGTCTCATACATTTCACGACCGTAAATCCCCTTCAGCGTGATGCCGTTGAAGATGACCTTGTTCCAGTCGATGCCGACATTCGCCTGCTGGAGCCCGAGGATGGCAACCTTCCCACCATGGCACATGACATCGATCATGTCGGAAAACGCCTTTGCATTGCCCGACATCTCCATGCCGACATCGAATCCTTCCTTCATGCCCAACTGTTTCATCGCACCGGATACGGATTCCCTGGCAACATTCACGGTCAGGGTCGCGCCCATTTTTTTCGCCAGCTCCAGCCTGTAGTCATTCACGTCCGTGATGACCACATACCGCGCACCTGCATGTCTTGCAATTGCAGCTGCCATGATGCCGATGGGACCGGCGCCTGTAATGAGGACATCCTCTCCGAGCACATCGAATGCAAGGGCGGTATGGGCCGCATTCCCGAGCGGATCGAAGCAGCTGAGCACATCCATGGGAATGTTCGGGTCACAGTGCCATACATTGGTCACGGGCACTGAAATGTACTCGGCGAAGGCCCCTGTCCTGTTGACGCCGATCCCGCTGGTCTTGTTGCAGAGATGCCTTCGCCCGGCCAGACAGTTTCGGCACCTGCCGCAGACAACATGTCCTTCCGCGGAGACGAGATCGTCAAGGGCAAAATCATGGACATTGCTGCCCAGCGCCTCGACACGCCCGACGAATTCATGCCCGATGATCATCGGCACAGGAATGGTCTTCTGCGCCCATTCGTCCCAATTCCAGATATGCACGTCCGTTCCGCAGATGGAGGTCTGGGAGACCTTGATCAGCACCTCGTTGATTCCATATTCGGGTATGGGCTGTTCTTCCAGCCAGAGTCCTTCGCGTGCGTATCGTTTCACCAATGCCTTCATGTCATTCCTCCGTCGCTCTTTGTCCATTGTTCCTTGTCCGTCACGCCTCATCCCGCGTGAGTTTCTTTGTTACCCCAAGGGTCCGGCATCGCTTCCATGAACCGCATCGAACCTCTTCGAACCTCATTCACAGCGGATTTCCCGCAAACCAGCCTGCCAGGTCGGCAAGAATCCCATCCAGCTCGGTCTCCCCGGTTTTCGCTCCCTCCAATTGCTTCGAGAGGGCTTCTGACGTGAACGGCGTTCCCGCCAGCAATCCCGACAAGATTGGCGCCAGTTCCGGCAGCAGACTGTCTGTCCACACCCTGGATTCCTCAACCCTTGCGTTCCGGTTCAGGAAGCCGATTTCCACGCCGCCCCAGGGAAATCGGGTGCGGAGGGTCATAGTGAATTCCGCCGTCCTGCCATACAGCCAGTCCCAGGACCGGTTCCGTTCCGTCAGCCGGGCAACGTTTTCCGAAACCTCGGTGAGATCGCTGGATTCCACCTTTTTCGGCTCTCCGTATTCCTTGGCAAAGCTAGCCGACACCAACGCCTTCACCTGTTCAACCTGCAGACCCGGCACAAATTCCGCCAGGTTCACGACCCGGGCCCGGACAGAAGTGACTCCCTTGCCCGCCAGTTTGTCCGGATCCACCTGCAGATACCCGCCCAGACGGGACATGTCCGCCCCGATCAGGATCGTGCCATGATGCAGGGAAGTGTGCCGGCGGTGCAGGAAGGCATTCCCGGAAAACTTGCGGCCGTCGACCGTGAGATCGTTCCGCCCCGTCTGTTGCACGTCCAGTCCGACCTCCGCCAACGCGGCGGCGATGACCGATCCCTGCCTTGCAACGTCAAACCGGCTTTTGGGGACAATGAAGGAGAAATTCAGGTTTCCTTCGTCATGAAAGACGGCTCCTCCTCCCGTGACTCTTCGGGCAAGCCTGACCCCATCCCGTTCCATGGCCGCCAGGTCGCATTCGCGCCATGGGTTCTGATTGCATCCGATGACGACCGTATCCCGGTTCTGCCATAGAAAAAGGATGGCTTCCTCCACTTCAGCCGTTTCAACGAGCTCCTCCTCATAGGCGAGGTTCAAATGTGGATCCATGCTGCTTCCCAGAATGATGCGCGTCCTCATTGATTCCTCCATGCTTTTCAAACTTTCGGCGGACCTTTGGGTCCCTGCCTTTCCTTCCATTCTACTGTGGAAGGGATCCCGAATATAGGGGCAATCCTCCGCACTTTCCATGAAAACAAACCGGTCCGGCCATCTCTATGCCTCGGGTACCATGCAATCGCACAGGACCGGCTTTCGTGCGGCAGTCACCTCGTCCAACCGCGTGACAGGCGTCCCATGGGGCGCATGCATCAGATACGGCAAATCCTCTTCTGCCGCATTGGCCAGCTTCAGCATCACCTCGACGAATTGATCGAGCGTTTCCTTGTTTTCCGTCTCGGTCGGTTCGATCATCATGGCTTCCTTCACGATGAGCGGAAAGTAGACGGTCGGCGGATGCATTCCCGCATCGATCAGGTTCTTGGCCAGCACCATCGCCGAAAGACCGCGTTTCGCCTGCTTTTCGGCGGACAGGACAAACTCGTGCATGCACAAGCCGTCATGGGGCACTTCATATGTTTCAGACAGTCGCTTCCGGAGATAATTCGCGTGCAGTACGGCATGGCTGGAGGCCAGATGCAGCCCGGTGTTTCCCATCGTCCGCACATAAGCGTAGGCACGGACCAGCACACCGAAATTCCCGAAGAACGCCTTCACCTTCCCGATGGATTGCGGCCGGTTTGCCTCGCGTCTGAACCCCGTCTCATCCCTGACGATGACAGGAGAAGGCAGGAAAGGCGCCAGATGCGCCTTGACCATGACGGGACCCGCTCCGGGACCCCCTCCGCCATGCGGGGTCGAGAGTGTCTTATGGACATTGAGGTGCGCGATGTCGAATCCCATGTCTCCGGGGCGGGATACACCCATGATGGCGTTCATGTTCGCTCCGTCGTAATACAGCAGGCCCCCGGCTTCGTGGACGATGGCGGCGATTTCCGCGATGTCAGGCTCGAACAGGCCCAATGTGTTCGGATTCGTCAACATCAGTCCGGCCGTATCGGGACCGGCCGCCTTGCGAACTTCTTCCGGGCTGACACAACCACGTGCGTCGGACGGAAGCACAACCACCTGGAATCCGGCCAGTGCCGCGGACGCCGGATTCGTGCCATGCGATGAATCCGGAACAAGAATACGGGTCCGCGCGGTATCCCCACGCGACAGGTGCCAGGCCTTCAGGATGGCAAGCCCCGTATGCTCGCCCTGTGCGCCGGCCGCAGGCTGCAGGGTGGCCGCATCCATGCCGGTGAGTGCACAGAGCATCCCACCCAGTTCATGCATCAGCCGAAGCGCTCCCTGCACCTCGCAATCCGGCTGATGCGGGTGAAGGCCTGTGAATCCGGAAAGTGCCGCAAGATCCTCATTGCGCTTCGGGTTATATTTCATGGTGCAGGAACCGAGCGGGTAAAAACCGGAATCGACGCCGTGATTCCTTTGGGAGAGTGCCGTGAAATGCCGAACAGAATCCGGCTCTGAAAGAGCGGGAAGCGGCACTGCGCCTGTTCTTGCAATCCTGCCGCCAAACCAGGCGGCAGCATCAAGGGTCGGAACATCCGAGTCGGGAAGGCTTGCGCCGGTTCGACCGGTTTTGTGAAGCTGATTGAGGAGCGGCGTCTCGCGCCAGGTATTCAGACTGGCCATCAGTAGCTACCTCCGTTTGCATTTTCCCGCAGGGTCTCCACGATCCGCGGATTCGTTGCAAGCGCCTCGCAAAGCGCATCCATCTCCGCACGGGTCCGTTTTTCCGTCACGGCCAGCAGCCAGGCGCCCACACCACGATCATCCCGCAATTCCGGAACAAATCCGGACAGATCCAAACCGCCGATGATCCCTGCCTCATGCAGGATGGCGTTCATTTCAGCGGGCGGCAGAATCGGGAACACGGCAAACTCCCTGAAATAGGCGCTGTCGAAGACCGGTACTGCCAAACCTGCCAAAACCAGTTTCCGTTGCAGATAGACCGCATGGTCCAGGCAAGTCCGGGCCACCTTCACAAGCCCCTCCGGTCCCAGCAGGGACAGGTGAACGACAGCGGTGAGTGCGCACAGTGCCTGGTTCGTACAGATGTTGGATGCGGCTTTTTCCCGCCGGATATGCTGTTCGCGTGCCTGAAGCGTCAGGACGAAGCCACGCCGGCCTTCCGCATCCTTCGTTTCCCCAACGACACGGCCGGGCATCTGACGCAGCAGATGCGCCTTGACCGAGAACAGGCCCAATCCCGGGCCTCCAAAGGCCATGGGGATTCCGAGCGGCTGCCCTTCGCCTGTCGCAATATCCGCACCCAGACGTCCCGGAGATTCCAACACGCCCAATGAGACGGGATCGCAGGAGACATTGCATTGCGCTCCTTGCGCATGGGCCAGTACGGCAATCTCCCCGATCTCCTCCGGAACGCCAAAGAAATTCGGACTTTGTACCAGAACTGCGGCGGAAGGGATGGCCAGAAGTACCGCAAGATCGGACATTTCCACTTTTCCCGTTGCCGGATCGTATGGGATGTCAACCCATTCCACATCCGAATGCCGAAGCGTGTCCGTCAGAACCTTCCTGTATTCCGGGTTGATGCCGCGAGATACCAGCAAACGGTTCCGGCCGGTGGCACGCATGGCGAGAAGCGCTCCTTCCAGCATGGCGGTCGCGCCGTCGTAGAGGGAGGCATTCGACGCATCCATCCCTGTCAGACCGGTCAGCAGGGATTGATATTCGAACATCGCCTGCAGCATCCCCTGGCTCATTTCAGGCTGATAGGGTGTATAGGCGGTCCAGAATTCGGAACGCCCAACGAGATGACGGACGGCCGAAGGGATGAAATGATCGTACATCCCACCGCCCAGAAAGCAGGGAAAGTCTTCCGTCGAACGGTTTTCCGCCGCCATGTCCCGCATCTCCCGCGTCAGACGCCATTCATCCGCCGGGGGCGGAATCGGCAATTCACCTTTCAACCGGAGGGTGTCGGGAATCTCCCCGAACAAGTCCTCCAGTGAAGGCAGGCCGATGGTAGCCAGCATCGCGGCCACATCGGTATCGGTGGACGGGAGATAGGAAAATCCTGTTCCCTCCATATGCATCATCCTTTCGCACCCGGAAGAAGGGCTTCCTTCCTGCCGGTTATTCGGTGAAAGCGGTGAAGTGGGTCGTCATTCCCTGGCGGTGAGGAACGCACGATATTCATCCGCATTCATCAGACCGGAAAGCATCGAAGCATCCACAGGGGAAATACCTGCGATGGGCTGTTCATAAGGAGCCTCGTTCAAAAGCTCAGGCTTGTCCTCCAAGGCCCGGTTGATCCGGGTCACCTGGCCACCCAGCGGCGCATACACGCTCGCCGCCGCTTTGACGGATTCGATGACGGCAAACGAATCGCCCGCCTTGAAGACTTTTCCTTCCGCAGGTAGTTCCACAAATACGATGGCCCCCATGTTCTCCTGCGCATGATCCGTGATGCCGATCAGAGCGACGTCCCCTTCGACCTTCACCCATTCGTGTTCAACCGTATACCGTCTGTCCTGTCTGATGTCCATTTTCTGTTCCTCCTTCTCCTCATGCCGGTCTTCAAAGACAATTCGGCCTTCACGGCCCCTTTTACTGCCAACCGGATATCACATCATGCCCCGGGCTTCCGGTAAAACGGCATGGGCACCACTTCAGCCTCAAGCCGCCGTCCGCGCACATCGATCGCCACATGTCCGCCGGGAATGGCGTACTGCGGCGCCAGCAGGGCCATCGCGACATTTCGGCCGATATGGATGCCGACGCCGCCCGAAGTGAGGATGCCGATCGGTTTCTCCGCTGATGGATTTCCCGTTCCCCCGGATTCCGGATTCTGGATGGAACCCGCAAGATTCGAAGGAGATTCCAACGCATTCGGGGCGGCCTCCGCCGGATACACTGCACAGCCCTCTCTCGCGATTCCCCGATCCAGCAGGATGAGACCGGCCCGTATCCGTTCGCATCCCTTCTCCATTTGAAGCGCCAATGCGGATCTCCCGACAAAATCCCCCTTGTCCATCCGGATGAACCGACTCAAACCGGCTTCCACCGGTGAAACGTCGTCCCGCAGTTCATGCCCGTACAAAGGCAGGGCCCCTTCGAGCCTCAGCGTGTCCCTGGCGCCCAGCCCTGCGGGGAGAACACCGTACGGTTTCCCCGCGTCCAATATCCGGTTCCAGAAGGAGGCAGCCCATACCGCATCCTCGCCACAGCGCACATACAGCTCAAATCCGTCTCCTCCTGTGTATCCGCTGCGGGACAGGATCGTCGGGTAACCGTCCAGCGTCATCTCTTTCCAGGTCATGAACCGCATGCCGGGCAAATCCATGCCGGAGAATGACGGCATTCCGGCAAGGATCTCCACAGCCGAAGGCCCCTGAAGCGCCAGTTGAAGCCATTGGTCCGATTCGTCCGCAAGCCGGAGCGTTTCCGGCAGGTTGGATCGGATATGCGCTTCATCCTTTCGGATATTCCCGGCATTGACCACCAGCAGCACCTCATCCGGCGTGATTGCATAGACGAACAGGTCATCCACCGTTCCGCCATCCGCATGGCACATCGGGGAATAGGTTGCACGCATCTTGTCCGGTGCGGCGATTTTGTTCGTCAGCAATGAATCGGCAAAGGCAAGTGCTTCCGGCCCCGTGATCCGCAATTCACCCATGTGGGAAACGTCAAACAGGCCTGCGGCATTTCGGACAGCCTGATGCTCCTCCGGTATGCCCGAATACCGGATGGGCATCTCCCATCCGGCAAATTCCGCAAGCTGCGCGCCGGAGGCCTGATGAACGGGCCAAAGCAATGTTCGTTGTGCCATCATACGCTTCCTTTCTTCCAACCGACAAAAAGACAGGGCAAACAAGCTCAACGCTGTTTGCCCTGTCCATTACCTGAGAGATTCACGCCCTTGCGGGCCCTTGCTCCTTCGGTGCCGTTTTCCGGCTCTTCAGGGAAATGTCCGATTGCGGTCCCTGTTCCTGAAAGGTTCGCCTGCGGGCCAGTTTTCCCGCGGACTTGCTCCTTCGGCGATTCGTCCGGACCTGTCGGTCCGGTCGGATCCTCTTCCGCAAATCATCATCCGGATATTCAATTGACTGGACTCCGTTCATGTCCGCGGCTTCTGCATTCCCTGCCCGCGACATCACCAATGTACCCATCGCGCCATTTCCAGCGACAACAGAATCAGTATAACGCAATGCAGGACAAAAACAAAGCGGATCCGCCGAGTCTGTCCCTCAACCGGAGACAGCCTGCTCGAACACACGCTTCACGATCTCGCTGGATGCAGCCCCCTCATGAACCTTGATGCCATCGACATACCAGGTGGGTACCAGAAAGTAGTCATGCGCCTGTGCAAGCTCGTATTGTTCGGATTCATCGATGATTTCCATCGGAATCGCCCGATAGGCGGGATTCCGTTCCATCCACTCATCCATCCACTTCAAGGCATTCCTGCAATATGGACATCCCCTCAGGATGAACATGCGTATTGGTTTCATATCGTGTTGCCTCCGTTCATGATCCGCGCCTTGCTGTCATTCTCCGTCCGACACCTCATCAGCATCGGCTGACTGCTCATCCTGAAGACAGGGACCGGTCTCTCCGGTCGTCCAGTGATGACGGCACAAGCTGATGTACCGATCGTTTCCACCGAGTACGATCTGCTCGCCTTCCTTCACGATCCGGCCATCCAGCAGGCGTGCATTCATGATGGCCTTGCGGCCGCACCAGCAGATGGTTTTGACTTCCTCCACCGTATCCGCGAAGGCAAGCAGCCATTGGCTTCCCTCAAATAGATTCCCGATAAAGTCGGCGCGCAATCCATAGCAAATGACAGGAATCTTCATGTCGTCCACAACCTGGACCAGTTCCATGACCTGACGCTTGGAAAGAAATTGAGCTTCGTCCACAATCAGGCAATGAAGTGGCTCAGCGCCTGCATGACGGTGAAGTGCCTCGATGACGGACCCTTCCCGCTCCACAAGAAGGCATGGAGATGACAAACCCGCCCTCGAACGGACGATCCCGATGCCGTCCCGCACATCCACGGCGGGTTTCATCAACACCACCTTCTGGTGCCGTTCCTCGTAATTGAACTTGACCATCAGCGCGTTGGCGGTCTTTGAACTGTTCATGGCCCCATATCGGAAATACAGCTTCGCCATCGGCCTTCTCTCCCATCCGTCCCCGCTCTCCGGCAAAAGGAACGAAGTCCATTATACCACTCCGGACTTTGAGCCTGACAACAGTTCATTTGAATAATCCCCATAAGGCAGGCATGAAACAGATTCACAATCGGGGTCATTTCTGAGCGAATCCATCACTTTTGTATACAAAATTCATTTTTTGTGCTATCGTGTTTGGTGGTAATCAAGCTGGGAGGAACGCATCATGCTGCAACCTAAACTCTTCACCGTTTTAAAGAACGGGTATACGAAGGAACAGCTGCTGAGGGATGTCATAGCCGGAATCATCGTGGGCATCATCGCCATTCCGCTGTCCATCGCCCTTGCCATCTCATCGGGGGTGTCGCCTGAAAAGGGGCTCATCACAGCCATCGTCGGCGGCTTCCTCATTTCTCTTCTGGGCGGAAGCCGGGTACAGATCGGCGGGCCAACAGGCGCCTTCGTTGTCATCATCTACAAGATCATCCAGGACTTCGGCTATTCCGGTCTTGTCATCGCTTCGCTCATGGCGGGCGCCATCCTGATCGTGTTGGGTCTCCTCCGTTTCGGAAGCGCCATCAAGTTCATCCCCTATCCGATTACCACCGGCTTCACAAGCGGTATCGCCCTTGTGATCTTCTCCCAGCAGCTCAAGGATTTTCTGGGTCTGAAAATGGAAAAAAACCCATCGGAGTTCATTGAGCGGATGGAAGGGTATTGGAAAGCCATCGGAACGATCCAGATCGAGAGTCTGGTCATCGGTCTCGTTGCACTTGCCATCCTCATCGGCTGGCCCTATATCAGCAAACGGATTCCTGGCGCTCTTGTCGCCATCATCGTCACAACGGCCATGGTTCAGCTTCTGGGGATTCAGGTGGATACCATCGGATCCCGCTTCACGGATCTGAAGCCGGTCATTCCGCAGTTTTCCCTGCCCAGCACCGACTGGGCCACCGTGAAATCCCTGGTACAGCCGGCGTTCACCATCGCCATTCTCGCCGGCATCGAGTCGCTGCTCTCCGCGGTGGTCGCGGACGGTATGATCGGCGGCAAGCATCGATCCAATATGGAGCTTGTCGCACAAGGCATCGCGAACATCGGTTCCGTCCTGTTCGGCGGTATTCCCGCAACCGGCGCCATCGCCCGTACCGCGGCAAATGTCCGGAACGGAGGCCGCACACCGGTGGCCGGCATGGTGCATTCCGTCACGGTCTTCCTCATCATGCTCGTACTCATGCCGTTTGCGAAACTCATACCGATGACCACGCTGGCGGCCATTCTGATCATTGTCGCCTACAACATGAGTGAAATCCGTGTATTCAAGGGGCTTTTAAAATCCTCGAAGTCGGATGTTTTCATCCTGCTGCTGACCTTTGCCCTTACCGTCCTCATCGACCTCGTTGCGGCCATCGAAGTCGGCATCGTGCTGGCGGCGTTCCTGTTCATGAAACGCATGGCGGACAGCACCAGCATCCAGTCCATCCGCGTGGATCTTCAGGACCAGCCTGACTTCGCACTTTCCAATCCGGATGGGATCGATCCCCGCATCGAGATCTACCAGATCGACGGTCCATTCTTCTTCGGAGCAGCGGATGCCTTCACAAACACCATTCAGGACAACATCAAGCCGACGCGTGTGCTGATCCTGCGCTTCAGGCATGTCCCCTTCATGGACGCCACGGCCTATCAGGCGCTCTACAAGGTATATACCTATTGCCGCCGCCACCGGATCCTGCTCATGTTCACGCAGATGCAGGAACAGCCGCTCTCCATCCTCACGAAGAAAGGCTTCATCGAACTGGCCGGCCCGGAAAACTTCCTGCCCGACATAGAATCGGCCATGCCCCGTGCGATCGCTTATCTGGAACTGCATGAGAAGTTCGGAAAGAATGAGAGCCGGACGAAACATGTCCAGCACCATTGACCAGTTTGAATCATCAAGATTGGAACGGGTCTCATGTGGTTGCCATGAAAGATCCGTCATCCCGCAAGAGAACCGAAAAGACGCTCAGGCCCTGGCATTGAAGAATACGCCATATTGGCTTGCCATGGTCTGTTTGTAGATTTTTCTGAACAGATCCACGCCGCCGTCATCAAGCACCATCCGTCCCTGTGCGGCTGCCGTGTTTCCTGTCCCTATCGACCCGTCAGACCCCGCACTGTTTCCAGACCCTGCCATCCTGCCAGACCCTGCCGTCCTGCTGGCGCCCGCTCTGTCGACGCCCGCTTGCACTTCTGTTCCGATCGGCTTGTCCGTCCCCGGTGATCCACCTTTTCCCGCAATGCCTGCAGCTGATTCTGCACCGGATTTTTCCGCATCCTTCCCGCCGACGGGCGTGAGGGTCGTGATGCGTGCCTTTCCGCCGGAAACATACACGCGCCCGCACTCTTCGCATATGGAGGTTTCCAGCGTGATGCTCGCAACAATCCGGCCTCCGGCGTCCGCCGCCCGTCCTTCCGCCAGACTGACATGTTCCCTTTCGTGGGACATGACGGCGGAAGCAGCAACAGAGGGATCGATATTCGCCGGAGCCTTGAAGGATACGCCCGCATCCGTGGAGATATCCTGATATTTCCGATTTTTACAGGTTTCACAACCCGTGGATTTTGTCTTTTCCGTCCCCCCCGCTCCGGCAACTCCTGCCGTGGCACCATCGGCATTGGAAGGGCCAGTTGCGCCGGTTGCTCCGAATGCGCCACCCCGGCCCGCGGCAACCGCACCGGAAGCGGCGGCAGACCCGGCAACCTGGTTTGCAGGGTCATTGGCAGTGGATGAAGGATCCTCGATCCCCTGACCAAACGCGCCTGCTTGCAAAGAACCGTTCGCCGCATAGGATGCCGTGGCAACAGCAGCCCTGCTGCCTGCAGACAGTGCCTGTGTGTTGCCCGTTCCATATCCGGCATTGATTCGCGTGATCGGGATCATGGCCCTCTGACGACGGTTCCGCCCAATGCGTGACCGAAACGCCAGCCTCCACCTTTCATCCTAGTCTTGTTTCTCCATGGATGCAAGATGACAGAAATCATACAGGAAGCAATCTGTCACGCACGAATCAATCTCGTACGAATCGTGCAGGATTGACTCTTTCATTCCATGTCTGACGCGGTTTTTTCCTCGACCCGCCTGATGATCCGGCTGTTTTCCCGATTTTTCAGCACGGCATGCAGCACAACCATGCCAAGAACGAGCAGTCCGCCTGCAAGTGCCAGCCATCCGGGCCGTTCCCCGGTGACGAGGAATACCCATACCGGATTCAGCAAAGGCTCCAGTACGGTGAGCAGGACTGTCTGGAGCGCACTGACATGCTTGACTGCGAAGGAATACAACAGATACGAAAACCCAAGCTGCACCAGACCGAGCACCAGCAGCCATTCAAGCCCGCCGGTCGGTTTTGAGACGGAAATGCCGATCGGAAGACAGACCACGGCGTTCAGGAGATTGCCAAGGATGACCGACTCCATCGGGTTGGCATCCTTCTGTTTGCGCATGAATACCGCCAGGCATGCGAACGTGAAGCCACTGCAGAGTGCAAGGGCATCTCCCAGCAGGTGTCCGCCTCCCATGCCTTGCACGACAAACAGAACCAGTCCTGCCGTGACGCCTGCAACACAGAAAATGTCGATTTTCGTCATCCTTTCCTTCAGGATGAAGGAAGCCAGGAGGATGACAAACACGGGTGCCGTGTATTGCAAAAGAATGGCATTTGCGGCCGTCGTCAGCTTGTTGGCGCCTGTAAAGAGCAAGGTGGTCAGAGAATAGGAAAGTGCCGCAGCAAACATGTCGAAGGACCAGCGGAATTTGCACTGCCGGATGAACGGCAGGAAAACAAGCAGCGCGATCAGACTCCTGCCTCCCGCGATGCCGAATGGATTCCATTGCACGCTCTTGATGAGCAGGCCGCCGATGCTCCACAGCATGGCCGTACCGATCAGGGCGGCCACCGCCAGTTTCTTCTTTCCCGGTTCCTGCATGTCAAAATCCTCCCCGTAACGCAAACGCCCGGCTGTTTCATGACTCCGGACAGGAATCCATTGTATTCCCGGTCCGGAGACGCGTCAATCTGAGTCGGAGCAGGAATGTCTCTTCCATGGGTCCGGCCATCTGATTCAGGCTCTTTTCACTTTTCTTCCGCTCAGTGGTTTTCCCCGACCTGCTTTGTCTTTGTGCCATGAACCATTCCACAGATGCCGTACAGCAAAATCGATGTGGCGACGCCCACATTCAGGGAATCACAGCGTCCCCGCATTGGAATCGACACGCCGTCGGACGGATAACGTTTCCAATCGGAGGAAATGCCGTATCGTTCATTTCCTGCGACCAGCGCAATCCTTCTCTTTACGGCCAAACACCCCTCCAGGTCAGTGGCCGGTGCATGGGGATCCGCAAGCAGAATCGAGAATCCGTTCGATACAAGCCATTCGGCGCAGGCAAACGTGTTGCCCATATCAAGGGTGGGTATGTCGAGAATCGCTCCCGTACTGGCTTTTACAAGATCGGGTTGTGTTTCTCGCACCCGACGATTGCAGTGAAGTACCGCATCGACACCGGCTCCGTCACAGGAACGGTAGATGGTACCGATGTTTCCCGGAGACTCCAACCCGTCCAGAACAACAACGACAAGTCTCCCCTCCCTTCCAAGCAGGTCCGCACCAACCTCGTGAAGCGGAGCAAGGGCGATGATTCCCTGGCTCGCATCTCTTTTTCCGACAGCCTCCATCACACGGGACGAAAGGATGTATACCCGCTCTGCGCGCAGCGAGAGGTTCGTTGCAAGCATAATGGCTTCAGGTGATACAATCTTCCCAGGTGCAAGAAAAAGTGCGGGAATCCGTGTATCGCCAAGTCGATGAAGCACCTGCGCGCACAATCCGATCCCTTCCGCAACAAAGAACCGGTCCGCCGGTCCCCGTCCGGAAATCCGCTCCACCAGATCAAGGACGGCATCATGTCGTCTTCCTGCATGCAGGATGCGCGGGAGACAAGGCGCAAGCCAGTCGGGAACGCCACCATTCCCTGATTCAAGTCTTTCCGTCATTCCATGCCGTTCCTCGGGCAACCCACCCTTCAGGGTCTTTTCCAGCTTCGTTTCCGAGGGTTCCTTCCCCGCCATCTTCCGACCCTCCATTCCGACGTTTCCATTTCATGCGACATGCATGCCTGATACAGGAGTCCGGAGAATCGGTTCTCCCGTACGCGCGGATTTTACGCCACTTCCCGCGTGAAAACCGACGGGAATCCCGCATTGCCGCAAATCCATGATAAAGGCGGGCCCTCTGGAAAAACAGGCCAAAAACGGTACAGACATATTCTCTGCATGATGACCCGCAATTGATTGGTATCGTTTTCGATCTCGAAGGACGATTTTCTCCATGGCCGGAGTCCCACCCTGCACTCCATTTCTGCTGCCGATTCCATAAAAAAGAAGACCGGCTTCAACCGGTCTCCTCTTCTACCGCCAGCAGGCGGGACTGATATACGATTTTTTTGATGCTGTCCACGGATAGACAATACAGATCGGCCAGCCGGTCGATGTTGTCCCCTTCCTGAAACCGGATACGGATATCACGGTTCCGCTCGGCCAGATAGGCCCGATTTCCTGATTTCTCGCCCCATTTTCGGCGGACTCCTTCAGGGTTCGGGATATAAACGGCCTCGCCTTTTACATAGCGCTGGATCTCCCTGATCAGGGAGTCCGGCAGGACACTGCACGCATTGATGTATTTCATGAAACTCCACCCCTCATCCGACTGAATGCGGCTAAAGGTGCAAAGCTTGCATGACACCGCAGGTGAATGCGGTTCGCGCAGCCGGCGTCTTTTCATCGAGCTCCATGCAACCGGGGTTTTTCCATGCCCCATCCCACTTGGAGAGGCATTCCCCGACACGCCGTCCACTTCATGCAAGTGTTGCGTGGAGCCCTTTTCTCACGAAACCGAACAGTGACATGCCACCCCTCCTTCCGAAGGATGATGTCGGAGCAACGGTCGTCTTCCCATTCAGGAAGCCAAACCGCTCCATTTCCGACATCATTTTCATGATAGGATTGTGAAAGAGGCTTGTCAAGCCGATTTCCGCTAATGTGCCGTGACTGTTTTCCTATAATCGAACAGGCACGCTTCCAGCGAAGACCCCACCGAAGGCGGACCTATCCTCACGCTGAACGTTCACGGCGTGTTTCCACAACCCTGAATCTTGTGGTATGATGATTCCTGTCACAGGGTTTCACCGGAATACACCACGCTGAAATGTCTTGTTTCTGGCTGAGTGACGTCCGGATGTCCCGACTTCACAAAAGATACCCGCCACCGGGGCCTGCCGGAAGGCGGAACCTGCGGGGATGATGGCAGCGACCATCATTCCGACGCCATCGGAGAGAGAATGACAAACACTTGTGCACGCCGCTGCAAAACGGCGTTTTCGATTTTTTCCATGTTTCTGTTCCTGATGGGCGGCATCGCGCACGCTTCGGCTGCTGCGCTTCCTGCCATGCCGAAAGGGCCGGAACTGGCCGCCGCATCCTGGTTTCTGCTGGATCCGGTGACAGGTCTGGAACTGGCTTCCCGGGATCCGGATGTGACACGTTCTCCTGCGAGTACGACGAAAATCATGACTGCCCTCGTCGCGCTGGAACATGCCGGCGTCGAGACGGAGATGACCGCCAGTGCGGACGCCATCAATGCGGTCGGCGGCGATTATGTCCGCGCGGGAATTCTGGCCGGTGAAACGCTTTCACTGGAAAGCCTCCTGGAAATGATGCTTGTGACCTCGGCGAACGAAGCCGGCTATGTCATTGCGGAAAACATATCCCCGGACCATACCATCGCGGGATTCACTGCGATGATGAACGCAAAGGCGCTGGAACTGGGCATTCCCGCAGACAAGTCCCATTTCTCGAATCCATGCGGCATCGAGGATGCAACCCACTTCAGCACGGCGCGCGCGCTCGCTTTGATCACCCGGGAAGCCATGAAGCATGAAGATTTTCGCAGAATCATCAAAATGACTTCCATCACGGCTCCCGACACAAATCTGCGCAAGAGTGCCGATTGGAAAATCAGTCACCTGCTTCCCACGAACGAACTGATCGCGAATCCCGGCACATACGGTTCCAAGTACTTCACAGCCATCGGTGTCAAGACGGGATATACCGTTCTGGCCGGACGCTGTCTTGTTTCAGCCGGCACAAACCCGGATGGGCTGGAACTGATCGGCGTCGTCCTCGGCGCAAACAAGCCGGAGGACAGTTTCACCGAATCCCGCCGGCTGCTCGACTTCGGGTTCAACAACTATGCACGTGCGGATTTGAAGTTATCCGGCGAATACTACGGCCGATATGAGGTCGTGGATGCCGCGGAGAATGAAAAAGTGACCATCAACACATTGGGCAGCGTTTCCTGGCTGATGCCGGTGGATCCGGCCCTGGCGGCCGGGATCACTTCCGAAGCGGCCATCCTTCCACCGACGTTTCAAGCGCCCATCACCAAAGGACAGGTGCTTGGCGAGTTGCAGGTCGCCGTCAACAGCACGACCATCGGCTCCGTCAAACTGGTGGCGGAAAACGCTGTGATCAAGAGCACCTGGGCCGATGTCCGGGACAGATATCTGGCATTTCTGGGCAATCCGCTTTTACTTGCCGGACTGAAGCTGCTCGGAGGGATCATCCTTTTGTTCATTGTCCTCCGCATTGTTCTCCGCGCCGTCAGCAGAAGCAGAAACCGCCACAAGTATACGCGTGTCCGCAGAAACAACCACCGAATCGACTATTACCGAAAAAAGAAATGATCTGCCCGATGAATAACAAAAAAGAATGGCCGAGCAGCCATTCTTTTCTGAAAAGTGCAGGTAATATCGTTCCGGTGTCCTAGTTCATCAGATCCTCATTGGCGCCACTGACTGGAACTTCCACTACGATGGGGAGAATCATTGGCTTGCGCATCGTCTTGCGGTAGAGGTGGGATCCCAGATCATCCCGCAACGCGTTTTTGATGATGGCCCATGTGCTGTTGCGCTTGTCGATGGTCCGAAGCACGGATTCCTTGGCGACCACACGGATTTCCTCCATGATCCCTTCGGACTCCTTCACATACACGAAGCCCCTGGAAAGCACCTCCGGTCCCGAAACCAACTTCTTGTTCGCATCCAGCGTAATGACGACGATGATGAGCCCGTCCTCGGACAGCAGCTTGCGGTCCTTCAGGACCACATCGCTCATATCCCCCACACCGAGTCCGTCCACCAGAATGCTGCCGGAATGGACCGTCTGCGTGATCTTGGCCGACTTGTTCGTCAATTCGAGTGTCTTGCCGTTGCTCATGAGGAATATGTTCTCTTCCGCCATGCCGGTCTTGATGGCCAGATCCATATGCTGCTTCAAATGGCGATACTCGCCATGCACAGGCATGAAGAACTTCGGTTTCGTGAGTGTCAGGATCATCTTCAGTTCTTCCTGGCGTGCATGTCCGGAGACATGGATTTCCGCAAGGGCGTCGTACAGCACATTCGCACCCTTCTTGTAGAGTTCGTTGATGACACGGTAGACAAATTTCTCATTGCCGGGAATCGCGCTCGCAGAGATGATGACCAGATCACCGGGCATCAGTTCCACCTGGCGGTGGCTTCCTTGCGCAATACGGCTCAGGGCGGACATGGGTTCTCCCTGGCTTCCCGTCGTGATGATGACCACCTGCTCAGGTGGCAGCCGCTTCACCCGGTCCAGATCGATGAGGATCTCTTCCGGAATATTCAAATACCCGAGTTTCAGAGCGGTCTTGGTGACATTGATCATGCTGCGTCCGCAAATGGCTACGCGCCGGTTGTATTTCAATGCGGAATTGAACACCTGCTGCAGCCGATGGATGTTCGAGGCGAAAGAAGCCACGAGAATGCGCCCCTTTGCGTCCTTGAAGACGTTGTCAAAGGTTTCTCCGACTTTTCGTTCCGAGATGGTGTACCCGGGGCGCTCCACATTGGTACTGTCCGACATCAGGAGCAGGATGCCCTTGCGGCCAAGTTCCGCGATGCGCTGGAAATCAATGGGTTCCCCTTCGATGGGGGTATAGTCGATTTTGAAGTCGGCTGTATGGAATACCACGCCGACAGGCGTTTCGATGGCCAGCATGACGGTATCCGCAATGCTGTGGGTGGAACGGATGAACTCCACGCGGAAGACACCCAGCTGGATGG
Organism: uncultured Clostridia bacterium; assembly: GCA_942493335.1. GTDB lineage: Bacteria > Bacillota > Clostridia > DSM-8532 > DSM-8532 > JAEWSN01. Next base: position 818,082 of record OW818693.1, read on the forward strand.
TCTGTCCAGCCTTGACGGGGATCAGCTCCGTCGTATCGAGCAATTCATGCTCCAGCAGCTTGTTCTCGATGAGGCCCAAGGTAAGGTCCGTTCCATAGACTGGAGTGCGGATTTTCCGCAGGACATAGGGCAGCGCGCCGATATGGTCTTCATGTCCGTGTGTGACAACAATCCCCTTGAGCTTTTCCACGTTTTTTTCCAGATAGGTTACATCCGGGATGACCAGATCGATCCCGAGCATTTCATCTTCCGGGAAAGCAAGTCCGCAGTCCACCACGATCATGCTGTCCCCATACTCGAAAACGGTCATGTTCTTTCCTATTTCCTCCAGTCCCCCCAACGGGATGACCTTTAGTTTGTTCTTGTTCGGTTTTGCCATTCTTTCCTCCAATTACGTTCGTTTGATGATTCTTTCCATTTATTGTTTCAACCGCATAACATCACAAAAGAGGCGCCTCGTTATGGTGAGGCGTCACTGGGAATCAGCATTTCCATTCCGCACATCCGTCAGCGCTTCTTCGTAGACCCCGACTGTGCGTTGGGCGATGCGATCCCACCGGTACCGTTCGTCAACCAGACGAAACGCATTTCCTGTGATCTGCCGGCGAAGATCCTCGTTCTCCAGCAACTCCAGGATTTCCTGGGCAAGCATGTCGGCGTTTCCCGTACTGAACTTCATTCCATTCTCACGGTTCGTGACAATTTCATTCAGTCCGCCGGCGTCCGAAACAACGACAGGAATCCCTGCAACCATGCCTTCCAGCGCAACAATGCCGAAAGGTTCATACAGGCTCGGGAAAACAGCCATATCCACGATGCGGAACATCCGCAGCAAATCCTCGTCACTCAGGAAACCGGGGAAATCGACCCGATGGGCAACGCCCATGTTCCAGGCCCGTTGGCGCAGTGCGTCGAGTTCCTGACCCCGTCCGGCAATGACGAATTTCACATCCGTCCTGCGTGCAAGCACGCGTGGAATCGCTTCCATCAGCACATGAACGCCTTTTTCATAGGTCAGGCGACCAATGAAAAACACAATATGTTCGCCATCGGCTGCATGGGTCCGCCGCAGTTCCATGTCCACGGGAACGTTTGTGAATTTGTTCAAATCCACACCATTCGGGATGACATGCAAACGGGCTGCGTCCGGATGGAACAGGCGGCCAACCTCTTCCTGCATGTAAAGGCTGTTGACGATGACCTTGCGGGACAATTCCGTCAACTTTTGCTCGACGCTGCTGATGTAGCTCTGGACATCATTGTGAATACCGCCGTTCCGGCCGTATTCCGTAGCATGGATGGTGGTGACGCCTGCCATCCATGGATACAAACCCAACAATGTCCGTCCCGCGAAAGTCACCAGCCAGTCATGCATGTGCACGATATCAAACCGTTGACCGGATTGAATCAGGCGAACGCCTGCCGCAACCATCTCCATGTTCATCTGCATCACACTGTCGATGAACGTGATGGGCCGGACAAACCAAGCGGGTACACGATAGACGGTTACAGGCCCATCGGCTTCGTAGGGCTCCAGGTTTTCATCCGTCATGGTGATGACCGAGACGACATGGCCCGCAGCGCCAAGTTCCTGGGCCAGATGGTATACAACCCGGGAAATTCCGCCGACGATCCGGGGAGGATACTCCCAGGACAACATCAGGATCCGCATGCCGACTCCTTCGTTCCGGTACCGCAACCGGAGGTCATGCTGTATAATCATTATATACCATGAAGCTCCCGCCCGTATCATTTTTTTCGGAGTGTGCATGAATCCTGCATTTTCACCCCCGGAGGCCGTGCTTTACGTCATGAGCCGCCTTTTCGGGCATGGCCATGACGCATGGCTTGTGGGCGGGTGCGTCCGCGATCTGCTGCTGCAAAGAACGCCCGCGGATTGGGACGTCTGCACTTCAGCGCATCCGGATGCGGTGCTGTCCCTCTTTCCCGGCAGTCTGGACACAGGCGCGCGGCACGGCACCATCACCGCCTTGATCTCTTGTGGGAGCAGCCCGGCGCACAGGCTTCCGGTTGAAATCACCACCTGGCGTTCCGAATCCGGATATACCGATCACCGCCACCCGGATGTGGTGCGCTTTTCCGATTCCCTTGATACCGATCTCTCCCGAAGGGATTTCACGATCAACGCCATGGCCTGGCACCCTGAAAAGGGGCTTGTGGACCTGTTCGGTGGTCGCGAGGATCTGCAGCGCGGGCTTGTCCGCTGCGTGGGAGATCCCCTTGCGCGGTTCCGGGAGGATGCGCTCCGCATGCTGCGTGCCATCCGATTCTGCAGCCAGCTTGGATTCCAGCTTGATCGGGACGCCATGCTGGCAATCCGTCATCATCGGGACGCCATCAGCCATGTGAGTCGGGAACGGATCCAGTACGAACTGAACAGAACCCTGACAGGCATCTGCCCGTCAAGTGCCTCCCTTTGGTGGGAAACGGGCCTGCATTCCTTTCTCTTTTCTCCCGCCGGCTTGCCTGACCCTGCGGATCCCGGCCCTTTGCTCGCTTCACTGGACAAACGGGATGACCTGAGAATTTCAGACTTCCCCTCCCCGGTGCGCAGTTGGGATGACGGCCTGCTGTCTTGGACGATATTCTGGATCGCCACCGGTCTTGGCACCCGGGATGAAGCACTTGAGGTATGGATGCGGGCAAATCGCTTCCCGAAACATAGGGCTCTTGGCATCCGCAAACTCCTTCGCCTGCATGGGGAGCATCTGCCCCGAACGCCACGCAATCTGCGGTATGCCTCTTTATCGGAAGGCACTGACTGGATGGAATGTTCCCTTCTTCTCGATGCCCTCCTGTCCGATCCCACCGCTGCGCCAATGGAGCTTCCGGCTCCAGTAAAGCCCGTGTTGGACGGAAACATGCTCAAGACACTCCTGGACGGCCAGGGCGCACCCAATGGCCGCGATTTCGGCGCTTTGCTGTCCTGCCTCGGCATGGCGGTCTGCGAACGTCCGGACCTCAATCAAGCGGAGTGCCTCGCACAACTGGTCCACATCATGTTGTCCGCCTTCCCGCCTGTAAATCCGGCCGGTTTCCCTTCCAATCCGCCGTTAACCCTGAAGGCTGCAAACAAGGAGTCATACGACAAGACATTGCAAAAAAGTTTGTGATTGTGTCCATCACGCTGGCGATCATGTTGATCAAACAAGCCGCTACCCTTCAACAAATTGGTGAAGGGTAGCGGCTTATTTCCCGATTTGATGCCTGAAATGAAACCGACGAGGATAGCATTGGGTTTGTAACAACAGACGAATAGCAGCCGCTTGGGAATACCGACGTTACCGGTAAATCCCAACTATTGGACAGGTCTCAGCCCTTCACACTGCCCATGACAATGCCGGTGACGAAATATTTCTGAAGGAACGGGTAGACCATGAGAATGGGAACGGCACCCATGAACACCTGGGACGCTTTGACGGTTCGGTCCGACAGCAAGGCCAGATTCTTGAATTCCTGCATGCTCACGGCAGTGGTGTCCCTCTGCACGATAACGGTCTGCAGATAACTCTGCAATGGGTAATTGGCCGGACTGTTCATATACAGCAGTCCGTCGAACCAGGAGTTCCAATGGGCCACCAAAACAAACAAGGTCAGCGTTGCCAAAGCAGGTGTGGAGGTCGGCACGTATATCTTCCATAGAATCGTCCAATGGGAAGCGCCGTCCACATGAGCCGCCTCTTCCAGTTCAATCGGCAGCTGACGAAAGAAGTTGATGAGCAGGATCAGGTTGAAAACCGGAACGGCTCCCGGAAGAACCAGTGCCCAGATGCTGTCCATGATGCCGACTTTGTTGATGACCATGAACGTGGGGATCATACCGCCGGATACGAGCATCGTGATGACGAAAAACCAGCTGTATGCCGTACGGAAACGGAACTTCCGGTTGTCTTTCGAAAGCGGATAAGCTGCCAGGACCGTGAGCAGCATATTGAGGACCCCGCCTAATGCAATCCGCTTGATGGAGACAAACATGGATGTAAGAAACTGCGGTCGACCCAAGGCATATTCATAGGAAGCGACATTGAACTGAACCGGCCAAAGCTTCACATAACCGCCCTGTGCAGCTGCACTCGAGCTGAAAGACACTGCCAGAACATTGATCATGGGAAGCAGGCAGGTCAAGGCCAGCAAGGCCAGAATCACTGCATTTGCCGCCAGAAAAACCTTTCGGCTGATGGATTCCTGAAAATGCATGTACTTCCCCTCCGTCAAAAGATGCGGTAGTCAGCGAATTTATACGACAACCAGTACGAAGAGGACAGAAGGACCAGCGATACGATTGACTTGAAGAAACCGGCGGCCGCGGCTACGCCATACTGCGCGTCCTGAATGCCGATTCGGTAGACAAAGGTGTCGATGATGTCGCCGCTTTCATACACGACCGGGCTGTATAGGTTGAAAATCTGGTCGAAACCCGCATTGAGGATGTTGCCAAGGTTCAAGAGCGCAAGCATGACCAGCATGTTGCGGAGTCCGGGCAGAGTAATATGCCACAAACGTCTCAGATGACCCGCTCCATCTACAACAGCGGCCTCATGAAGGGACGGATCGATTCCCGTAAGTGCGGCCAGAAACACAACGGAATTGAATCCGAACTCTTTCCAGATATCCGAGCCCACCGCAACGATGGGAAACCATTTGTTGTCTCCGAGGAAAAAGATGGTATCGAGGCCAAAGGATTTCATGACTGTGCTGACAATCCCGCTGGAAGGGGACAACACATCGATGAGGATGCCGCTGAGGATGACCCAGGACAGGAAGTGCGGCAGATAAATAATGGTTTGAAGGGTTCGCTTGTATCGGAGGCTTCGCAGCTCGTTCAACATGAGAGCGGCCATCAACGGGGCCACCAATCCGAAAACACCCTTCAGAAAAGCGATATATACCGTATTGATGAATGCGGTGACCGAGCCGGGCAGGAGGAACAGATAGGAGAAATTGTCGAAGCCCACCCACGGGGAACCAAACCATCCTTTTGCCGGCTGGAAGTCCTGGAATGCCATCGTCAGCCCCATGATGGGACCGTAACTGAAAACGAGCACGATCATGACTGCAGGCAGCAGCATCAGGTGAAGGGGACGTTCATTCATAAGGCGTTTCGTACGCAACTCTTTTCCTCCTCGGGTAACCACACAGGATGTGGGAGTGTCTCATGGAGACACTCCCACAGTGCACGTCAAAAAGTTATTTGCTTGCGGCGATCCATTCATTCACTTCATTTTCCGTTGCAGTTCCGCCGAGTTCCATGGCTTTGGAAACAAACTTGTCGAAGTCCTCGATGGGTGCGCCCATGATTATCTTCGTGAAGGTTTCCTTTTCAAGCTTCAGAATGCTGGAGCCCTTGGTCGTCATCGTGGCTGTATCGGCACCATAGAATGCATTCATATTGAATAATTTGTTTTGAACATAGAAATCCATCGTGCGGAATGAGCCTTCCTCCCCGAATACGCGGGCCATGCCCCATCCTTTGTTGTCACCTTTTTTGAAGGTGCTGATGGTGTTGTAGTTGGTAAGCTGTTCCGGGTTCAATTTCGAGGTATCGTTGCCCTTGAAGGCTTCGCCGATGGCGTAGTATATGTCGATGTTCTTTTTGGCCGGCCAGGCGGATGCGAACGCGTACTTGAATGTCTCGTACATGGTTCCGTCAACGGTAGCATCCATGTAGGTTTCATAATCTTCTTTCGTTCCGCCCCATGCCTTCTGGTCGAAAAGGTTGATCATCTTCACAAGCGCTTCGGGATGCTCGAATGCGGCACTGCAAACGTAATAGCTGGATGTGCCGAGAGATATCTGCGCCATTGCCGGTTTTGCATCCACAGAGGGCAACGGGTAGGCGATCCAGTCCGCTTTCGGATTGTTGTCACGATTGGCCTGAAGGGGCCACAGCGGATTCCACATTTGGCCAAACTGGATGCCATTCTTGTCGGCAACGGCCAGTTCGGATTCCTTGCCGCCATCCTTCACGGCAAATTCCTTGTCGATTTTTCCTGCCTTGTACAGCTCCTGCAGCTTCAGAAGCGCAGCGCGCATTTCGGGCTGATAACTTCCGTATACGAGTTTACCGGAAGCATCCTGAATCCACATGTTCGGGTAGGCATGGAATGCATTGCAGAAGCCTTCTATCCCGGCATAGCCTGCATAGAGGTCCTTCGTCAGTGCAAGACCCGCATAATCCTTCGCGCCACTTCCCGCAGGGTCCTTTGTGGTGAATGCATCTATGAGGGCGATCAGTTCGTCCATGGTTTTCGGAGCCGTCATACCCAGTTTGTCGAGCCAGTCCTGTCGCAGCCACATCATGGGGGCAGAGTCCATGGAGGAACCGGTATTCGGAATGGCAGCAAGTTTCCCTCCGAATTTAGCAGAATCCAGCGCTGTTGTCCCTTCCTGGGTGACAATGCCTTTCAGCAGTTCCGAGGCGTATTTGTCATACAGGTCGCCAAGGTCCTTGTTGATGAGGTCCGTCTTGACAAGACGCGCCAATTGAGACCGATTTACCAGCATGATGTCCGGAATGGTTCCGGATGCAATGTTCACATTGAGCTTGTCATCATATTGGGTATTGGTGGAGGCGATCCAGTCGTATTTCAATGTGATGCCAAGCGTATCCTGATACAGTTTGGACCAGCGGTTGCTGTTGATGTCCTCGCCGGTAAGGAACTTGGTGGTGTCGTCCACAATTCGGATGACATTGATTTCGATGCCGGGTTCATATTTGCCAAGGGGGCCATCCTCTGAAGCGGCGGGTTCGGATGCTGCGACGGATTCAGAGGCTTCTGCGGATTTGCTTTCCGCCGGTGTAGCAGTGGCTTCGGCGGACTTTCCGGATTCGGAAGCGACCGGAACCGGTGTGGTCCCGCAAGCGGAGAGAGAGATGAGGATGAGTACGGCCAGCAGGATGGAGAAAATTCTTTTTCCCTGTTTCTTCATGTCCTGTTCCTCCTCGATCATGGGCATGCAAAACGCTGCAGATGTTTCGCACGCATCCGCATGCCGCCCCGGAGCGGCATGGGTGGGGTATTTCCCCTACCCCATGGTATACGAAGGGATAACGGGGTTATAGGCGAATGATTTTACCTTCGTATCTTTCTTTTACATGTTGGCGCCGGAAAGAGATTACCTGCACTTTTTCAGATAAGGATGTCAGGTTTGGACATTGTTTTCATTATTCATCGTGCAGCTCATTTCTTTCCAAGCACTGTGCAGGTTTCCCGATACTCCTGAGGTGTAAGGCCGGTCATTTTCTTGAAAAAACGTGAAAAGTAATGCGCTGATTCAAAACCAACTGCCGTAGTGACATCCATGATGCGTGCTGCCGGATCATGGAGCAGTTCTTTCGCCTTGTCGCAGCGGAGCGCCGCAATAAAGTCGGATAACGTCTGCCCCGTCTCTTGCCGGAAAAGGCGGGAGAGGTAGGATGGGTTGAAATAGGATAATTCGGAAAGGCGCAGCAGAGACAAATCCTCATCGAGATGCGTTGCGATGTATTCGCAGATACGCCGAATGGATGCCTGCAGCTGTCTGCCTTGTCTGTCTTCCATGAGGACGAACAGAGCCTCGGATACTTCGTGCAGATAATCGACCGCTTCTGTCCAGTTACCATGCAGATCCAAGCGTGTAAGCGCATTTGTTCCCACATGGAATGCCAGCTTCTCAGCCACTCCATGCCTGTTGATATGGGCAAGCAGAAACGTGGAAATGGAATAATATATTTCAAGGGCAATGGGATCATTGCGACTTTTGCATGAGCGCAGGTCACCCGTTATCTCAATGAAGTTATGCAAAAAAAGGTCCTTTTCCCCGCGCTCCATCAAGAGGGGCATTCCCTTCAACAGCAGGTGAGTTCTTTCCGACGAATAGTAAATCCATTTCAGCCTTGGAAGGGGATCAGAGGGTGTTTCTGTTTTGACAGCCGACCCACATGGAATCGGCAAACAAGTGGAAACGGGCCCAGCATCTGATAAATTCATCGGTTTTTCAGACAGGTTCCGTTCATTCAGGATGATTTCCGGCCCCAGCCCGGCTATGCGTCCGAGAAGGTCCTGCAGCATTCCATATCCGTCATGCAGATCGTTCCAGCTCCAGGGTTGTGTCGAATAGACAAAGGAGACGGGTGTATCCAATGCCATTCGGACATATTCCTGTATTCCCTCAAGCATTCCTTCCAGCATAGGGAGAAGAGATAAAGGTATTGCATCACGATCGGTTTCCGGATGGTTCTCTTTGGGAAAGGCGTCGGGAATCGGCTGGAGCAGCCAGATCACTTCAAAGGTTTCCATCAGGACCATTTCGTGCCTGAAATGCGATGCAAAGGTCTCGAACGCTTTCCATTGCAGGGAGATGATGCGGCTTTCGAATTGCCGGTATGCGCATGGGCCCTTGAAACAATCCAATCTCCCCGAAACAAGATATACTGGCGAAGAACGGTCGATCTCAATTTTCATAGTTTCATGACACAAGGAGATGCCAGCCACAGCTTGCCCGGTACCTGTCAGGCAGTCAGACAGATATCCGCGTTTCAGAAAGGGAACGGCCTGCGAGAAAGCATTGCTGAGTTGTTCCGCAGTCGCGGCAGCCCGCCGTTCCTCTGTAATTTCTGCGATGGCCTTTTCAACAGAACGAAAAATGACCTCATCCTCTTCCGTTTTCAAGAGGTAACTTACCCCATCATGCTGGATGGCCGAGTAGACATATTCAAACTCACTGTACCCAGTCAGGAAAATGATCCTGCACCCGGGCCACAACCCCTTGATTCGCTCCATCAACTGCAGCCCTGTCATGCCTGGCATGCGGATATCGGACAACACCACATCGAATTTCACTTTTCCCAATAAGGCAATTGCAGCACTCCCGGAACCAGCCCTGTACACGTCGAGTGGAAATCTGTCCTGGAGGGTGAACATTTCATACAGCCAATCCAGAATCTCAGGTTCATCATCCACCAACAGCAGGCGTATCATCCTGTTTCCCTCCCGACTGAATTCCTTGGTTTTTTTCACGCATATAAGGCCTTTCCGGATCTGTCCGCACCGATAATCCCAGTTCAACCCGGAACCCGCCTGGTTCTGTCCTCATGAGTGTCAGTCCAGCTGTTGAGCCGAATTTTATTCTCAGACGACGGTGGATATTCACCAACCCGGTATGTTCATTTAGAATGCTTTCTCCATTCAGTGACTGTTGAAGCTGGCGCAATTCCTCGTCACCGATTCCGTTCCCGTTGTCCTCCACAATGATGGCCAATTGGTCTTCCGCCCGCTCCTCGTACCGGATGGTGAGCAATCCGTCCTCTTCCTTGTCCTGCAACCCGTGTTCGAACGCATTTTCCAGAATGGGCTGCAGAATCAGGTAGGGAACTATCAATCCCTCATATCGCACCGGCAACGTTTCGACCTGGATGCGAATCCTTTTTGAAAAGCGGGTCTGCTGGATATCCGCATAGATGATGGCATGCTCGATCTCCCGCACCAGCGGCACTTCGTCACTAGCACTTTTTGTGATGAATCGAAAATAATTCCCAAGTTGTTGGGAGAATCGTACGGCATTTTCGTAGTCACCCCCTTTGATCCGGCGATGCAGGATAAAAAAGCTGTTATAAAGAAAATGCGGATTGATCTGTGATTGCAGCTGCTTGAGTTCCGCCTTCTGTGCCAGGATCTTCATGGTATAAACCTGCTCGATGAGGTTTCGTATATTCTCCACCATCCCATTGAACCGTTCGTACAGGAAGCCGAATTCATCCTTGTGATGATGCTGCATCGACACATCCAAATCCCCGTCCTCCACTTTCTTGAAGGAACTGATGAGCGCTCTCATCGGTTTCCGAATCCATCGATACAGGGAAAACGTAAAGCTGGCAATCACTCCGGCTGCAACCAACGTGAACAGGATGAACCAGAAGGAGTACTGCTGGACTGGATGAAATACGACAGAATCGGCCACATGCAGGCCCAGCGTCATCTCCAATGCGGATGAGTTGGCATACACCGCGAAAGCTGGATCGGAGTGGCTTTTCAAGGTAAGCGAACCTTGTCGGGCGTCTGTGATGCCGGAAAGAATTTGCGACTGTATGCCTGTATCCGTACCATTTTGCGCAAGATTGAATTTCATCGCGGTACTGTACAGGAAAACGCCACTGTTTTCATATTTGTCGAATTGAAGCAAAGCTTGTGAGAATGCGGCTCGATCCAACTCAATTTCGATGATGAACATCGGATTCCCAATGTCTCCGTATTCCATGAAAGCCGATTCCGCAAGCATCACGGGCTCTCCGGACAGATAATGAACAAAATCAGCCGGATGATAGGCCTCCATCATTTCGGCGTATCGATCGGAATCGAACTCGTCTATCAGACCCACAGCGGACAGCGAGCGGTTGATTGCCGGGATGTGGACACTGACGTTCCGGATATACATGCTGCTGTTTCGAATGGCATCCATGCGGTTCTGCAGGTTGATGATGGCTTCCATCCGTCCGATATCATCCATGGATTCCGGAATCGCAGAAAGCCGATTCAAATCGGTGTCGTTGATGAGGTCATACTGCAGGTAGCGGATTCTCTGGATTTCCTTTTCCAGATTCTCCATGTAGAAACTCACCTGTGCGGTCATGGAACCGGAAATCTCACGACGAACTGTCTGAACCGCGGAATTGTACTCAAGAAACCCCAGTACATACAAGGGTACGAGGATAATGACAAATGTGACAACGATACGGGTGAAAATGGAGTTTTTCCAAAATATGCCATTCCGATTCACATGGACCTCCATGATGCCTTATGGACACCGGATGCAGCCACAACCCCGTCTGTTGTTTCTGTGCCTGTCAATGGATGTCCCACTGCAAGAAGCCACTGCTTCAAGCATATGTGCAGGTTGTCTCCAACATCAGCATTTCTGAGTCACTTTCAGTGCTTCAGACACAGTGAATCATGGATGGAGGGTCTTCGTCGGTTCAGTCATTTTCTGTTAGTCCCATTCAGCATAACCTTCCCTCATTCCACTGGCAACATTGGAAGAGAGGGGTTTATTATGCAGTCTATAGGGGGATTGCATCAATCCGATACGCTGCCCGTTGTATTTTCACGGCAGAACCAGAAGAAAAAAACCCGGGCATTGAACCAAACGGCACAATACCCGGGTAATTCCTGTCTTTACACTCGGCTTTGGGAGAGAACTGTATAAATGGTATCCCATTCATTGAATACTGTTCATCCCCTGATGATATTGCCCGACAAGGTGGTTTCTTTCCCATTTACGGGAGGATTCGGGCAAAACACCGAATTACGCCTTGCCAGCGCATCCGAGAACGTTCACGAGCTTGTTCTTCACAAGCTTCTTGATTTCGTCACGAGCGGGAGCCAGGTACTTGCGGGGATCGAATTCGCCCGGATTTTCCGCGAACACCCTGCGGATGGATGCGGTCATGGCCAGACGGAGATCGGAGTCGATGTTGATCTTGCAGACGGCCAGGGAAGCGGCCTTGCGGAGCATTTCCTCGGGAACGCCCTTGGCACCGGGCATCTTGCCGCCGAACTTGTTGATCATGTCAACATATTCGGGAATGACGGAAGAAGCACCGTGCAGAACGATCGGGTAACCGGGCATGCGGCGCTGGATCTCTTCGAGAATGTCAAAACGCAGCATGGCTTCGCCGGCGAACTTGAAAGCGCCGTGGCTGGTTCCGATGGCGATGGCGAGGGAATCGACGCCCGTACGGGAAACGAATTCCTCCACTTCGTCCGGATGGGTGTAGGAAGAGTCTTCGGCGCTGACATTGACATCGTCTTCCACACCGGCCAGACGGCCGAGTTCGCCTTCAACGGTGACACCCTTGTCGTGGGCATATTCGACGACCTTCTTCGTGAGGGCGATGTTGTCCTCGAACGAATGGTGGGATCCGTCGATCATGACGGAGGTAAAGCCGCCGTCGATGCAGGATTTGCAGAGTTCGAACGTATCGCCGTGATCCAGGTGGACGGCGATCGGCAGATTGGTTTCGATGAGGGCTGCCTCGATCAGTTTCATCAGGTAGGTGTGGTTGGCGTACTTGCGCGCGCCGGAAGACACCTGCAGGATGAGGGGCGCATTGACTTCCTTGGCTGCCTCGGTGATGCCCTGCACGATTTCCATGTTGTTGACATTGAAGGCACCGATGGCGTAGCCGCCTGCATAAGCCTTCTTGAACATTTCGGTCGTATTGACCATTGGCATGTTGTTCATCTCCTTTTCACTCAATCACGGCCGGAGCCGTGTCATGGACTGTTCTTCAGCGACGGATCGACAAACTTTTGTCAGGGTCGCTGTCCAAACCATTTTATCAGATTGCGCCGGGAAATCAAGGCGCACATTGGCTGTCCACCACTGGAAACCGTCGGCCGCCACCTGGAAGACAAAGACACGATATCCTCGGAAGATTGGCGGCAAGGGATTCACAGCATAAGCCGGAACTGGCGGGAATGCCGGGATGCGTTCAACCTTCCGGACGGACGATCTTTTCCGTATGGTGGGTTCCGTTCTCCGAATACTGGACACGGACAACAGGCGAGCCGCTGTTCGGATACAGGAAGATGGTACAGCTTTTCTTCAAATCAATCCGGATCCGATCGAAAATGTCGGATTGCATGATCGTTTGAATGGTGTCGAGATAGGCAAGCGGGTCATGGACGGACTTTGCCTCCACATGCACGGGAATCCGGCCGTCCGGATCCGGTGAAAAAACACGGATATGGACGCTTCCGGGTTCAAACTGAGATTCGGTCGGATAGAGCAAATCACGCTCGAACATCGGCTGGTTCATGTGGAATCCTCCTATACCGGACACTTCCCGTTCCGGTTCGTGTTTTCAGTTTATCATCCGCATCCCACGTTCCGCAAGGCCGATTGGAAGCGGTACACGTGGAACCGGAGCGGGAACGAACGACTTCCCTGTCTATTTCTCCGCTCCTTGTTCTTCGCAAACAACCTGCGGGCATCAAGGGCCATTTTTCTTTCCGGCGGCTTCTAGGCATTCCTTCACCATACTTTCCAGATGCGCCGGTTGACCGTCGTTCGTCAGGACACGCGTGGCAAGTGCACGATAGGTTTCCGGACCGAGCTGCGCCGCCATCCGCCTGCGCACCTCCCCCGCCGAAAGCCCGCTGCGCTTCATGACCCGTTCGACACGTACCGCTTCAGGGCTGTCCACCACCCATATCTCGTCACTGACATCCAGAAATCCACGCTTCACGGGAATCGGGACATCCAGGACGACCCATCCGCGGAAACCCGCCTCCGTCCATTCGGCCAATTGCTGATCGATGGCCTCGACCACCCGCCGATGGACAATCGCTTCCAGATCCCGCCGCCCGTTTGGATCCGTGAACACGACGGCCGCAAGCTCCGCCCGATCCAGCCTGCCGTCCGGACTGACGAGCGCGGATCCGAACCGTTCCGCGATTTCCGCGACCGCCGGCTTTCCGGGCTCCGTCGCCTGACGGGAAAGAACATCCGCATCGATCACGCGCGCACCCAGCTTTGCCAGCATTTCCGAGACGGTTGATTTGCCGGAGCCGATCCCTCCGGTCACGCCGATGACAAGAAAAGGACGGTCTGGCATCCTGCCGCCAAATTCAGTGGCGACCGGGTGTTTCATCCGCGTACCACCGTCTTCCGAACCCAAAGGCGGACATTCGGCGTGAGGAACCCCATTCTCCTGGTTTCCCGTGCACGTTCCCGCGCCAACCTCATTCCCTTTGTTTCCAGTGTCCATCCCTGCGCCAACCTCATTCCCAACGGCCCCGCCTCTGTGTCCATCCGTTCAATGTTTCGCATCAAACCAGTTCGGACCATGCCCGACATCCGCCGTCATCGGAACCGATAGGGTCATGGCATGTTCCATGCATTCCCGTACAACCTGCTCGACAACGGCAACGCAGGCCTCCGGGGTCTCGATGACCAGTTCGTCATGAACCTGCAGAATGAGCCGTGCCTCCGGACAATTTACCTTCAAGGCGTCCCGGACCCGGATCATCGCGATCTTGATGATGTCGGCCGCCGTCCCCTGGATCGGCGTGTTCAACGCAACGCGTTTTCCAAACGAGCGGACGTTGAAGTTGGCGCTCTTGAGCTCCGGAAGATACCGCCGACGGTGCAGCAGCGTCTCCACATACCCCTGTTCCTTCGCATGCTCCACGACTTCCTCCATGTACCGGCGCACCCCCGGATACGTATCGAGATAACCCTCGATGTAGGCGGCCGCTTCCTTGCGGTAGATGCCGAGATCCCGGGACAGCCCGAAATCGCTGATGCCGTAGATGATGCCGAAATTGACCGCCTTGGCGCGTCGGCGCATTTCAGACGTAACCTCGGATTTTTCCACATGAAAGACCTGGGACGCCGTCAAAGTATGGATGTCCGTGCCTTCGAGAAATGCCCGCCGCAGGGTTTCATCCCCTGTCACATGCGCCAATACGCGCAATTCGATCTGGGAGTAGTCCGCATCCACGAACACGAACCCCGGCTTCGGCAGGAAAGCCTTGCGGATGAGACGCCCCGCCTCCGTCCGGATGGGAATGTTCTGGAGGTTCGGCTCCGTACTGCTGATGCGCCCTGTGACCGCAATCGTCTGGTTGAAGCTGGAATGCACCCGGCCGGTCACGGGCGATATCTCCTTCAGCAATCCGTCGGCATAGGTGGATTTCAGCTTCGTGAGCTGCCTGTACTCCAGAAGAAGGCTGATGATGGGATGCGCTTCCGAAAGGGATTCCAGCACGTCCGCATCCGTGGAATAGCCGGTCTTTGTCTTCTTTGCCGCCGGCAGGGCGAGCTTCTCGAACAGGATGATGCCCAGCTGTTTCGGGGAAAGGATGTTGAAGGGTTCCCCCGCATGCGCGTAGATCTGCGCTTCCAGATCCCGGATGCGGATCTGGAGGGCATTCCCGTATTCGACCAGCATGTCCGGATCCACGCGGAACCCGTCCCGTTCCATCTCTCCCAGCACAAGTGCCAGCGGCATTTCCACCGTTTCCAGCAAGGAAGTCTGTCCGTTCGCCTCCAGCAGGGATTTCTGCGCCCGGCCGATGGCGGGAAGCACATCGGCCGCATGTTCCGCGGCGTCCGTCAGTTGCTTCGGCGTGATGACCTGACGACGCGCATCCTCCAGGATCCTGTCGTGCGTCTCGCCTTCCCGTCCCAGATGCCGTACTGCAAGGTCCCGGAGCATGTAGCGGTCCCGCGACGGATCCAACAGGTATTCCGCCAGCATGGTGTCGAACAGGTCGACCGGCATGCCGACCCCGTTCATGTCGAAGAAATGGAACAGGGTCTTCATGTCGTGACAGAAAACAGTCCGCTTCGCCAGCAGACCGGCGAGCTTTTCCGCCACCGGTTTTTCCGAAAGGGCGCCGCCGGTTTCCATCGTGAACCGATGGCCGTCACAGTTGAGCACGAGGATGAGGCTGCGCGGCTTGTCTCCCGGCAACTCCATTGCCATCTGGAACAGCTCCGCTCCCCCCTCTTCCAGTGAATCGCTGGTCCATGCAGCGCCGGTTGCCGTTCCGCCCGGATCGGCGAGGACGAGTGCGCAATCCGCCGTCGGATGGGCGGAAAGATGCTCCGAGGCCTTTGTCAGATCGGCCAGGGTACGGATGCGGACGGCAGGCGGCAGTTCCACATGTTCGCCTTTTCCGGTGGCGGAAATCCTCGTTTCCGGCAGGTCCGCATCCTCCAGTTTGAATTTGCGGATGAGGCTGCGGAACTCCAACCGTTCGAAACAGGCACGCAAGGCGCTGCGGTCCGGGCCGGTCCAAATCATGCGGTCCAGATCAAGAAAGCCTTCCGGAAGCACGGCAACCGGGTCCCGGATGATGATGCCGAGTTTCCGGCTCAGGAACGCCAGCTCGCGGTTTTCTTCCAGGTTCCGATGCAGGGCAGGTTTCGTGATTTCATCCAAATGTTCGTAGACGCCTTCGATGGTGCCATAGCGGATGACAAGGTCCAGCGCGGTCTTTTCACCGACGGAAGGAACGCCGGGGATGCTGTCGGACGGATCCCCCATCAGCCCTTTCACTTCAATCAGGGCGGGTGCGGGTACGCCGTACTTCTCCAGAACGGCTTCCGGCGTATAGGTGTTTGTCTCCGTCCCTGCTTTTCCGGTGGATGGAATCATAACGGTGACGCTGTCGCTCACCAATTGCAATGCATCCCGGTCCCCCGTGACGATGACGACGCGTTCTCCCGCCTGTTCGCCCATGTGGGAAAGGATTCCGATGAAATCATCCGCCTCCAGACCGGCCTTCTCCACCCGGTGGATGCCCATCGCGTCCAGGAGATCCATCAGGAGCGGCATCTGAACGGCGAGTTCATCCGGCATGCCCTTCCGATCCCCTTTGTAGTTGTCGTACAGACCGTGCCGGAACGTGGGCGCATGGGTGTCGAACGCCACGCAGACCCGCGAAGGGGCGATATCCTCCAGATAACGGTTCAGGATATTCACAAAACCGAAAACGGCGTTGGTCGGCGTGCCGTCGGCCGTGGAAAGGGTGGTTGTACTCTTCACCCCGTAATAGGCTCGGTTGATGATGCTGTTCCCATCCATCAGCAGGAGTGTTCCCATGGTTGTTCCCCCGTTCGAAGCCGGCGTTGTGGCACGGCTCCCCCCTATTGTATAATACGGAGGAAGCGGTTTCCACGGTTGATTCCGCGGACAGGACCGGAACTCCGCATTTCCGGCGTCAAACGTCGCCCACTGCGGTCCCCCGCCACCTAGAGACATCCATGGGAGAAGCATCATGGCCTTTTCAGCAAAAACATCTCTCGCGGTTGCGGCCGCGCGGTTCCTCACCTTTTCCATGAGGCTTCTGGGCAGCGGCGGAACCAGCCTGCCCGGCAAAGCAGCCCTCCGCATCTGTCCCGATCTGCTCCGTCGACTGTCCGGACAGTTCACCATCCTCATGGTGACAGGCACCAACGGCAAAACAACCACCTCGCGGATGATCGCGCAGCTGTTGGATGCCGCTGGCATCCGGTACCGCACAAACAAGTCCGGCGCGAACCTGGCCAGCGGCATCACCGCCACCGTGGCAGGTGCCGTCAGCCTGCTCGGAAACCCGAAAGCGCCTTATCTGCTGATCGAAGCGGATGAAGCGGCTTTCCGCATCACGGCGCCCCAGTTGCAGCCGAAAGCCGTGGTCGTCACGAATTTCTTCCGGGATCAGCTGGACCGGTTCGGAGAACTCTATTCCACACTCAATGCGGTCCGCGAAGGGCTCGCCGGTACGCCCGGATCCCTGCTCGTTTACAATGCCGACGATTCGCTCTGCGCCTCCCTCGGCATCGACCTCGAATCCGGAATGCCTGCCCCGCGCGGACTTTACCCGTTCGGTCTTTCCGCCGCCGCGTCACCCGGAGCCGCCGCCTTTTCATCCGATGCGGCCTTCTGTATCCGCTGCAGCGCCCGATATCGCTATACCGCGTCCTCTTACGGCCATCTCGGCCATTTTGCCTGTCCGGCCTGCGGATATGCGCGGCCGGAACCCCTTGCCGTCTGTGACACCGTCCAATCGGCCCCCGACCATTCGCAGGTCCGCATTGTGACTCCCCGCGGAACCTATGAGGCGGAGATCGGTCTGCCCGGTCTCTACAATGTCTACAACGGCCTTTCCGCCGCCGCCCTTGCGGAAGCGATGGACCTGCCGCAGGCATCCGTCGTGAAGGCCCTTGCTTCCTTCGAGCGAGGGTTTGGCCGCATGGAAAGCTTTCAGGCGGAGGGGCGCACGGTCCAGATCATTCTGGTGAAGAATCCGACCGGCTTCGACCAGGTGCTCGGTTATCTCAAAACGCTTCCAGGCCCTGTTGTGCCTTCATTCCTCATCAATGACCGGCTTGCGGACGGCACGGATGTCTCCTGGCTGTGGGATGTGGATTTCGAGGGATTCGTCGAAAAATCCGAAAACATGCCTGCAATGGCCGTTTCAGGTCTTCGCGCGGACGATATGGCGGTCCGGCTGAAGTATGCCGGGGTCCCGGAAGACCGCATCCTCATCCTGCCCGATCCGGATACGATGTTCACGGAGGCGCTTTCCCGCGTGCCGGAAGGCGGAACGCTCTGCCTGATGCCCACGTACACAGCTCTTCTCGCACTGCGGGGCATTCTCGCGAAAAGATACGGGTTGAAGGATTTCTGGAAATAAGGACTTGGAAAGGAATAACCTGCTCTATGAATTCCCGAAAACAATGTCCCAACCTGCCATTCTTTTCGGGAAAAGAGCAGGTAATTTCTTTCCGGCGACGAAGGAGCTGTTATGCATGAACTGACCCTCATCCACCTGTACCCCGATCTGATGAACCTGTACGGCGACCGCGGGAACATTGTCGCCTTGAAGCGGCGCTGCGAATGGCGCGGCATCCGTCTCAACGTGGTGCCGGTCTCCCTGGGCGACCCATTCGACGCGGATCTTGCGGATCTTGTCTTCATCGGCGGCGGCCAGGATTACGAGCAGGGCATCCTGCAGGACGACGCCCTGACGGGAAAGCGCGATGCCATTCTCCGGGCTGTCGAATCCGATGTTGTTTTCCTCGCCATCTGCGGCGGGTATCAGTTGCTGGGATCCCACTATCTCACGGGTGACGGAAAGCGCATCGAGTGTCTCGGCGCCCTGGATGTCTACACGGAAGCCGGCAGGGAACGTCTGATCGGAAATCTGGTATTCGACTGCGATCTGCTTCCCGAGGACGGCCGCAAGGTTGTCGGATTTGAAAACCATTCCGGAAAGACCTTCCGTGGCCCGGGCATGGCGCCGCTCGGAAAAGTGCTGTACGGGCACGGAAACACAGGGTCGGACGGAACGGAAGGCGCCGTGTACCGCAATGTCTTCTGCAGTTATTCCCATGGGAGCCTTTTGCCGAAAAATCCGGCATTGGCGGATCTGCTGGTGGAACGCGCCCTGAAGCGCCGGTACCCGGACGCAGCCACCCTTTCCCAGCTGGCGGACGAACTGGAACGCACGGCTCGAAAAGGGCTGTTGAAACGATTTGCGTAGGAACAAGGAATGCTGCCGGATTCCGGTGGACGAGGATAACATATGAAAAGGCTGCACAGCCGATGGAACGGGTTCAGAACCGCATTGGACAAACGAATCAGGCCTTCCGGGGAACCGGCGCTCAGCCAGCGCAACCTCATACTGGCCAATATCTCTTCCGGCACGGTCAACAACTTCATCGGCGGCAACTTTTTCACAGGTCTCCTGCTGCTGCTGCAGGCCAGTGACGGCATCATCGGTCTGGTCGCCATGACGGGATATGTCGGCAATCTGCTGCAGGTGCTCTCCCCCCTTCTCCTGGAAAGGTTTCAGAGCAGGAAAAAGCTGCTGATCGTTTCCCGCATGATCATTTACCTTTTCAATATCGTGGTTATCGGACTTGTGCCGTTCCTCCCCTATGAAAACGGAACGAAACTCACGCTGATCATCGGCGTCCTGCTTCTCATCAACCTCATCAATGCCATGACCGCGCCGGGTTTTTCAGTCTGGCACATCAAATGCGTGCCTGAAAAGGATCGTGCAGGCTACTTCACGCTAAACAGCATTCTCAATGGGATCGTTGTCTTCACGGCCATTTTGTTCGCAGGCAGGATCGTGGATCAATTCAAGGCCACAGGCCATGAAATGGAAGGACTGCTCCTTTTTCGCGCCATCGCGCTGATCCTGTGCGCCGTGGACATCTTCCTGCTGTTCCGGATCAAGGAGTATCCGAACCAGCTATCCGGCGAGGCGGTCAGCCTGTCAACCCTCCTGATCCGGCCATTCCGGGAAAAGAAATACCTGATATCCGTTGCAACAGCCTGTCTCTGGTCGTTCGCGGCCAATATCCCCGGACCCTACTTCACCGTTTACATGCTCAAGGACATGGGCGTCAGCTATTTCTTCCTGAACCTCGTCAACATGCTCAACATCCCGATTCTGCTCTTCATCGCTCCATTATGGCAGAAGCAGGTGAACCGTCTGTCCTGGTTCGGAACCCTTACGTTCGCCGTCAGTTTTTTTCTGCCGCATTACTTCGTCCTTGCCTTCATCACGAAACAGACACTGTTTCTGTACCCCATCGCCGTCGCCTACGCACTCCTGATGGCGCCGGGCATCAATCTTGTCTTTGCCAACATGGCCTATATCAACCTGCCCGAGAAGGATCAGACGAGTTTCATCAGCTTCTATGCAACCATGAACAATCTGGCCGCCCTGCTGGGAACCCTTGCAGGACGACAGTTCATTGAAGCAACTGCAGGTTTCCGCTTCCCGGTTTTCGGCATCGTCATGGGCAACAAGCAATATATCCTGCTGGTAACCGCCGTGTTGATGATCGGGGTCGTGATCTCCATTCAGGCGCTGCATGGAAAATCACTGAAAATGGATGCGGAAAAACGGGACAGCTGAATGCGCTGTCCCGTTTCCGGATTGGACAGATCCGGCCAACCGCTCAGAATTCTGCGGAGTTCACCGTGCGGGGATAAGGAATGACGTCTCGGATGTTCGAAATGCCCGTAATGTACATGAGCATGCGCTCGAAACCGAGGCCGTATCCGGCATGACGTGTGCCGCCGTAACGACGGAGATCAAGATACCACCAGTAGTCCTCCGCATTCAGGCCCATCTGCTCCATACGCGCTTCCAGCTTGTCCAGACGCTCCTCGCGCTGGCTGCCGCCGATGATCTCGCCCACGCCGGGGACCAGCAGGTCCATGGCCGCAACCGTCTTTCCATCGTCGTTCATGCGCATGTAGAACGCCTTGATGTCCTTCGGATAATCCGTGACGAACACGGGTTTTTTCATGACTTCCTCGGTGAGGTAACGCTCGTGTTCCGTCTGCAGGTCGATGCCCCAGGAAACCGGGTATTGGAATTCCTTGCCGCTCTTCAACAGGAGTTCCACAGCTTCCGTATACGTGACCCGGCCAAAGTCGGATTCCGCAAGCCTGTTGAGCCTTTCCAGCAGGGTGGTGTCCACGAACTGGTTGAAGAAAGCCAGTTCCTCCGGCGCCTTTGCCAGCATTTCCTTTACGAGGAAGCGGATCATGTCCTCAGCGAGCTGCATGTTGTCCTGCAGATCGGCAAACGCCACTTCCGGTTCGATCATCCAGAATTCCGCCGCATGCCGGGCCGTATTGCTGTTCTCGGCGCGGAAGGTCGGACCGAAGGTGTAGACCTGGCCAAAAGCCATGCAATAGGCTTCTCCGGCCAACTGTCCGCTGACCGTGAGGTTTGTGGATTTTCCAAAGAAGTCTTCCGCGTAGTTGATGGCACCCTGCTCCGTCCGTGGCGGATTCTGCGGGTCCAGCGTGGAAACACGGAACATCTCGCCGGCGCCTTCGCAGTCGCTCCCCGTAATGATCGGTGTATGCACATACACGAAGCCCCGATCCTGGAAGAAGGTGTGGATGGCGTGCGCCAGCAGCGACCGGACGCGGAAAACCGCGGAGAAGGTATTCGTTCGGGGGCGCAGATGCGCGATGGTGCGCAGGTACTCCATGGAATGACGCTTCTTCTGCAGCGGATATTCCGGGGTGGATGTTCCCTCCACTTCCACGGCATCGGCATGAAGCTCGAAGGGCTGCTTTGCGTTTGGTGTTTCCACAAGCCGGCCTGTTACGCGAACCGCGCTGCCGACATTCAGTTTTACGATTTCGCTGAAATTGGTCATGGCGGCATCCAGAACGATCTGAAGGTTTTTCTGATACGATCCGTCATTCAGCTCCAGAAAGCCGAAGTTCTTCGAATCACGCAGGGTCCGGACCCAGCCGCATACCTGGAGGATCTCCGGTTCCGTGGCTGCCGGCTTTGTGTACAGTGTGCTGATCTTCACTTTCCGCATGTCATTTCTCGCTTTCGGACGCCATTGTCCGCCGGCGGTCCGCAGTAGCGGTCAGCCGTGTGGGAACGGGCGGTTTTTTACTCCGGTCATTGCATGTCGCAAGCATGAATGGTTGATAATCTTTCGGAACAATGGTCGGAAGTACCCACTTTTGCGATCATGCGCGGCCGTAGCACCATTTATTATAACACTCCCCCCAATATCCACCGCAAGCGTCTTTTCGGAATCATCGCCGGATATGGATCAGTCGCCACGATCACAGGACCCTGACTTGGAACCTCGGATAATTGTATCGACACACTTCCGCAGGGAATGCCCGATTCGGTTGGAGGAAACCTTTTCGCAGAATGGAGAGCATGGTATGCTTTTGAAAAAAGCGAAGGGTAACGCATGATGAAACAAACGCAACGCCTTGTTCTGACCGGCCTCATGACCGCGCTGGTTTTCCTGCTCACCTATATCGTGAAGATTCCGGTTCCGTTCACCTCCGGATACATCCATCTGGGGGACAGCATGATTTTCCTATCCGTCTTGGTTGTGGGGCCTTTCTATGGCGCCTTTGCCGCCGGATTCGGATCCATGTTCTCGGACTTGCTGGGCGGTTATGCGCAATATGCGTTGCCCACCCTTGTCATCAAGGCGTTGATGGCCCTTTTGATGGGACTCGCAATGTCGGGAAAAACAAGAAAAGGTGTATTTGCCGCAGCAGGATCCGTTTTTCTGGTCTGGACCGGATTTCTCGCCGCCTTGTATATCGGATTGATACAGGCGGCAGCCACTTATGGCGAGGGTCTTGCAAAGGTGATCGTGCCCGATGGCGGCGCGGATGAGCTGGCGGCGGCCGGTCGGATGGCCCATACGCTCCCCCGCTATCTGCTGCTGGCATTTGTGGGTGTCGTTCTCGTTGTCGCAGCCGCATCCTGGTTTGTCGCCCGTAGGGACGGAAAAGGCACATTCACCTTCCAGGCGCTGATCGGGATGGTTGCCGGCGGCATGTGCATGATCATCGGGTACTGGCTTGTGGATTCCTTTGTGATGGGTTACGGCGCGCTTGCCGCCACCTTCACCGTCCCGATGAGCCTGCTTCAGTTCGCAGGTGGAATCCTGCTTGCCGCCGCTCTGACCCCGGGTGTGACAAGAGCCAGACTGGCCATTTTCCATGAAGCGGTTGAGTGAGACGGTTCGTCGTACACAGGGAATCACGCAACCATTCCGACTCAATGAATCCTGCGAAAATGATTGGGAATGGGTCAATCCCGTATCATCCCCTCCGTATCAGATGGAAATAGTGCAAAGAAAACAAAAAACCTTCCTATTCCGCCGGATGCCGACAGGATAGAATGGACATGGAAAAGCCGAATCATTTTTGTCGGCCAAGGCCGGCATGCAAGGAGGACACATCCGTGCAGATTCTGACAGACATCTCCACCCAACTGCAGGCGGGCAAGGCGAAACTGGTGAAGGAACTGGTCCAGAAAGCCATTGACGAAGGCGTCCCGGTTGAAAGCATCCTCAACGACGGGCTGCTTCATGGCATGGGCATCATCGGAAACAAGTTCAAGAACAACGAGGTTTATGTACCGGACGTCCTGATCGCCGCCCGCGCCATGAACGCCGGCACAGAGCTGCTGAAGCCCCTGCTGGTGGCCGGCAACGTCAAGCCGAAGGGAAAAGTCGTCATCGGCACTGTGGCAGGTGACTTGCATGACATCGGCAAGAACCTGGTCCGCATGATGATGGAAGGCAACGGCCTTCAGGTCGTCGACCTCGGCGTGGACGTATCCGCGAAAAAATTCGTGGAGAGCGCCATCGCGGAAGAAGCGGACATCATCGCCTGCTCCGCCCTTCTCACCACCACCATGACCGAAATGGCCGCCGTGGTGGAGGAAGCGGAACGCGCCGGCATTCGGGACCGCGTGAAGATCATGATCGGCGGCGCGCCTGTCACCGACAGCTTCTGCGAAAAAATCCGGGCGGACAGGTATACACCTGATGCCGCAACGGCGGCGGAAGTGGCAGCGGCTTTCTGCGGCTGAACCCCTGTGGGTTGCCGGCCATCAAGGCCTCCCATCCGAACATGACGACTGAAAAGGAAACAAGGAGTGAAAAGTGCCCGGAAACGGGCTCTCTTCACTCCTTGTCTTTGCATGTGCGACATTCAGGCTCGGCGGAACATCATCCCGCCGATTGATGAACAAGAGGCGGGAACTCGGCATCAGGAAATGCGATGAACGGGCTTTGGATAGGATGGCCGGAAGGCTTCGGAAACCGGCGTGGAAAGGGTAGCCTCAAAATGAGCCGCCACCGTGGTCAGGTTTTTCAGGATGATCCCCTCCAAAACCGCAGGATCCGCCAATGCCCGTATATTCAGGACAACCGTGGCATCACGGGTCTGAACGGACATCCGATGATCGGTCGCAAGACTGTCTCCGAGGCTGACCAGGCTCTGTTTGACGAAATCGTTCCCCGCAACCAGATAGGCTTTCAGATGCGCGATTTCCTCCCCCCGCATGGACAATGCCTCCCGGACCCCTTCCATCAGCATCGTGGATGCCAGGTTGCCGTCGAAGGATTCCGGAGCGGTCATCCGGGCCGTGCAGTTCACCCAGCCGAGGCTTTCCTCGGCACTTGCGTACGTGTCGTAGACGATTTCAAGGGATTTCCGTCCCGGATCCGCATCCCGGGTCAGCAGCATGTCCGACCAGTCTTCGATTCCGGTTCCGTCCATTGCGCTGACGGGCAGCACGACGGCCGCGGGATATCTGGCGCCGAGATACCCGGTCAGCCTTGCAATCCGTTCCCCATCCAGATGATCGGTCTTGTTCAGAATCACGAGATCGGCTTCTTCGAGCTGCTTTCCGAACAAATAGTTGATTTCGTTCGGAAACGGGCTGTCATCATCCATCATCACACGATCGAGCCGTCGCGGATCAACGACAACGGACAGCGGCGCCAGCGCAACCGGTGCACGACCGGCCTGCCGCAACGGTTTCAGCAATGTGGCCACTAGATCCGTGCAGCTTCCGACCGGTTCCGCAAGAATATAGTCCGGATACTCCGTCTCCTGCAGGGTCGCAAGACGATCCGCAAATTGGTCGAAATTGCAGCAGAAGCACCCCCCGTTGACTTCGAGAACCGGAAACCCGGACTGGCGAAGATACTCCGTATCAACCAGCCGGGAGCCCTGATCGTTGGTCACAAGTCCGACCCGATAGGATTGCCCGGCCAGTCTTCTGGCGAGCGCCAGAATCGAAGTGGTCTTCCCCGCACCCAGGAATCCCCCGACAATGATCAGTTTGACAGGTTTGGCTGTATTCATGAACAATCTCCTTGCACGGGGGCATGACACCAACCCGTATGATGAACCTGCGCCATGCGGTGGGAGGAAGGTTCGGATAAGGCTTGGCAGAAGGATCACAGGACACATGCATTGTCTCCGCGCATCGCAAGAAACTGGTGGATGAGTTTCGGGGAAACGATGTTCCCGGCGGCAATCTGTTCACCATCCAGAATGACCGCCGGCAAATGTTCGACTTCCAACCCGGGCACGGACCAGACTTCAGAAGGATGGCCGATTTCAACGAGTTCATAAGTGAAATCGGAACGAGACGCTGCAACCTTCCGCAGCGTCTCGTGATCCAGATTGTTGGCGATGACACAGGCGGTGCAGGGGCTTTTCTGCACAACCAGCAGGGCGTGGTGGCTCATGCCAATCCTTTCGCGGCGAAGACCTCGTCAAGCGTCCTTACGAAGGTCGCGCGGTCCGGTATGATGGAAATGAAGCGGATCACGCCGTCCACGACGATGGTGGGCAGGTTGCTGACACCCAGTTTCATCATGGCGACGACGCCTTCCTTCTCCTTGATCTTGTATTCCCTGTATTTCAGCTTGTCCCCGTAGATGCGGCCCATGGCGGCCACTTCCTCCATCATGTACTGGCAGGGGGCGCAGGACTCGGAATCAAGCGTGATGACGTCGATGTATACATGTGTCCGGTCTGAATAGTCCGGCAGTTCCACCGTTACGCCTTCAAGCGGGTTGGAGGATTCCATGAACTCGGCGATTTCTCCATGGACCAGCGCGGAAACGGCAAGCACGTTTTCCTCCGGTGTATCGAACGGCATGTCACAACCCGGCGAGAGTACAAAACCCTTCGTTCCGCCGATCGTCATGCAGTTCAGCGCATCGTTCACATTGTCCGCAGGCGTGCCGAACAACATCGTGACAGTCAGCTTGATGTTGCCGCCGAAACTGGTTCCATTCTGCCGGCATACATCGCGGACATAGTCCAGCGGAATGTTTTCATCGATGGAAAGGCCATCCGCATGACAACGGCTCATCTCGGCAATGTTGTTCTTGGCATTGCCGCAGACGAAAAGGGTTCCAAGCTTTCCTTGCTCACGGATTCCGTCGAAAATGCGAGTCAATCCAGGCGTCACAAATTCCGTAAAGCTTGCCGGGGAGATCTGGGAGGTCATCGGATCGACGACAGCGACAATGTCAACACCGGCTTCAATGTACATGCGCGCTGTCTTGAGCGCTACTTCCGTCGTAAAGTCCATCAATTCGCGAACCTGTTCCGGCTCGTCAATCATGTTGTAGAAGATATCCGTGCCCAGCAAGTGCAAGGCGAGTGTGAAAGGTCCTGTAATCAGGCCGTATATGGCCTTTTCCCGACCGATGCCGCTGCAGATGCGCCGCATGGCATCCAATACGATGGGAAACCTGCCATCCCGCTCCGTCGGAATCTTCAGATCCGCAACCGATTTCCCCTGTTCCAACGGATGGGTGGATACGGCCGGCGGATTGGTTTTTGCCCATTGCAGGCTGCAGCCCATGGCTTCCGCCTCAATCTGAAGATCGAACAAAGCGGGAAGTCCGTCAGGGCGATACATTTCCGCTGCCTTTTCCATACCCTGCACAATGAGGTCGGCTGACTTGAAATAGCTTTCGGCATCGACCCCGATCAATTTGGCGGCATGACAGCCGACAAAGGGGACCCATGGAGCGCGTTCGGTTTCCTGATTGCAGATCGCGGCAAGAACGAGTTCCTTTGATGTCATGAGTGGTGTTCCTCCTTGATGATCATCCTGCTTTTGGTCCCCGAGCCATCCTGGCCATCCTGTTCTGCACAGTCCGCGCCATTCTGCCCGTTCTGTCCTAATTGTAGCAGTGCACCTTCGACATGCGTTAGAACGCTTTTGTCATATGTGGTAAAAAACCGACCTGTTTCAGATCAGCGGAAACCTTCCAGCAAGCGCGTTTTGTACGATCTTTACCTTTTCTCGCCGGAAGGGTCGTAAAAGTGGAAATCCTGCTATCCCGCCCGAAAAGCGCGATGATATAATGGTCCTGTGCCCCTGGCACGAAGAACGGACAACGGTCCGCTTTCCCCGGAAAGGACGATTGCGAATGGCTGCAACACCGGAACTGCTGACCCCGGACATGCGCAAGGCGGCAATCGCCTTCACGGCCGGCACAGGCGTCCCCTGTTTCTATATCAATGCGCGCGGCATGCGCATCCTGCCGGAATCCGGCGCGAATCCGACAGATGCCTTCTGCAGCAACTGTGCGAACCATCTGGACGGCGAATGTGAGCGGGTCAGCCTGTACGGCCGTTACCAGGCCGAACGGTTCGGCGGCAGCTATATCTTTTTTTGTCCCAGCGGGCTGACCTATTGCGTCTCCCCAGTCTTCTCCGATACCTGCGATGTTTCCGCCATTTTTGCCGGCCCCCTGCTTATGCTGGATGCGGACGAATTCATGCTGGAGGATCTGATCCACGCGGGAACCGGCAAGGAATCCTCCATTGAGGAAATGAAACGACGCATCCCGGAATTGCCGGTGGTTCCGACGAATCGGGTGAACGCCCTTTCCGATCTGCTTTACCTGATTGCGGATTCCCTGTCGAAAAGCGGTCTGCGGCAGTACGATCGACAGCGGGACATGCTGAACAGCAACGCCGCCATGTCTTCGAGCATCCACGAACTGAAGGAACGCGAACGGAACGGAAAGGTACCGCAATACCCGCTTGAGAAGGAAAGGGAACTGCTCACCAAAATCAGCATGGGCGACAAGGCAGGCGCCCAGCGCATCCTCAATGACATTCTCGGATATGTGTTCTTCTCCACGGGGAGTGATTTCGACATCATCAAGGCCCGTGCCCGGGAACTCGTGGTCATGCTTTCACGGGGCGCCATGGAAGGCGGTGCGGACATCCAGGAAATCTTCGGCCTGAACCACCACTACCTCTCCGACATCGACAACCTGAAGAGCCTGGACGAGCTGACAGTCTGGCTTTCCAACATCCTGACCCGTTTTACGGACTGCGTGTTCAACCTGTCGGAAATCCGTCACAAGGATGTGATCTTCCAGGCTATCACTTATATCCGGCACCACTATACACAGCACATTTCTCTGGATGATGTGGCAAAGCACGTCCACTTGAACGCCTCCTACCTGAGCCGTGTGTTCAAGGAGGAAATGCAGACGAATTTCGTGACCTATGTCAACAATCTCCGGGTGGAAACCGGAAAGAAGCTTTTGCTTGATTCCACCGTTCCGCTGCTTGAAGTGGCCGGCATGGTCGGGTTCGACGAGCAAAGCTACTTTACGAAAGTGTTCAAGAAAATCACGGGCATCACACCCGGAAAATTCAGGGAGTCCCGAGGCATCTCTATTCCTCCCCAAACATCATCGCATCCACATACCGATCATTGAAGGCAGGACGGCCGGACAGTTCCACAAACCGGATTTCCTCCGCCACCTTCCGTGCCGTATCCCGGACACTGTCCGACAGCAGGCACTGGGATGCCCCGGCAAGCGCGGCGTTTCCGACGGAGTGGATCCGACCCGACAGAATGCGCGGTATCAATCCGGTCGCGATGGCACTTTCCGGGTTCAGCCAGGTACCCAGGCCACCGGCCAGATAGACGTGCGCCACATCTGCAAGCGGGATACCCGCCACATCCGCGAGGGTCTCGATGCCAGCCGCGATGGCTGCTTTGGCATTCTGGAACTCACGGATGTCTTTTTGCGTCAGCAGGATGTCCTGACCATGTGACGTCCCGTCTCTCTTGGCAATCAGGAAAGCGGCCTGTCCGTCCAGCTTGGCGCATCTGGACGCAATCGCAGCGGAAACGCCGGTCGGGAGCTCATCCGCATCCTGTATCCTTCCCGTTTCATCGATGACGCCCAGTGTCACCAGCAAGGCGACTGCATCGAGCAACCCGGTTCCACATAGACCTTCCGGTTTACGATCCCCGAGAACGGACAGGGAAAGATCGGTTTCGGGGTCAAAAAGCGGCCCCGTCAGGAACACACCGTCAATGGCGCCATCCACCGCACCCATGCCGAACCGGATGCCGGCTCCCTCAAAGGCAGGCCCGGCAGCCGTGGAACAGGCGGTCATCCCGCGCATGTCGCCCAGAACCAGTTCGCCGTTTGTCCCGAGATCCACAAGCAACGCCGCCGTTCCAGCTTCATGCAGGCCGCAGGCGATGACGGCGGAAACCGTATCCGCACCGACATAGGCCGAAACTCCGGGCAACAGGGTCATCACGGCATGAGATGCGCCCGGAAGGCCCAGCTTGCCGACAGGTACGGTCAACTCCGAGACGCTGACCGGAATGAAAGGTGCCGCGGCAATCGCTGCAGCGGGCCATTCCATGAGCAGGTGACCCATGGTCGTGTTGCCGGTGAACACCCATTCGTCCACCTGTTCAATTGAACATCCGGCTTGTCCGCAAAGTCGCGTCCCGAGATGGCGCAAGTCCTTGAGGATGGCCTCCTTCAATTGGGAAGCCCCGTTCTCCGACTCCATCGCATGCCGGATACGTGCGATTACATCTGCGCCGTACCGCCGTTGTCCGTTCAGCAGGGTTTCTGTCGCAAGCCGTTTCCCCGAGCAGAGATCAAACAGGCATCCGGCCAGTGTCGTCGTGCCGATGTCGCAGGCGATGCCATACAGGCTTCCCTCCGTATTTCCGGATTGGATGCCAACCAGCGTATCCCGATGGAAGTTCAAGGTCACCTCGCCCTGCTGCGCCCGCAAAGTGGTCGGAAGAACCCGCAGGAAGGCAGCCGTATCGAGACAGTTCGGAATGAACGCCTGCGACTGAAGCCTGTTCCAATCCGATCGCTGATCGTCCAACGAAGGAGGCGGCACGGTCAGGTGGACCTTCTTGAGGACGGGATTCGGTTCGGGCAGGGGGAATTCCGACGCTGCGGAAATCTTGGCCGAACCGCTGCGAAGCTCCACTTGCAGTGAGACCGCCGCTTGAATGCGCAGCAGACAGGCAAGGCGATGCCCCTTCTCCACCATTTCACGTCCCAATAGCCGAATCTCCGCCTCGGTGGGCTCCGAAACAGCCTCTGTCAGCCCCTTGTCCAGCAGGACCCTGCATTTCCCGCAGGTCCCGTTCCCGCTGCAGGCATGGGCAAAACCGGGGACCTGCCGGCGAATGGCCTGAAAGGGGCTCTCTCCCGCTTCGAGCAGGACGGTTTCCTGCATGTCACCTGTCCGTATCGTTACCGGAACTGTCATATTCTTTCCTCTTTCCTGACGACATCCGCCGCATACGAGGGAACGATCCGTTCTCCTGCCTGAAGGACCAGCACTTCCTCATCCCTGAACACGCCGGTGAGAATCCGGCGCATCAGGCTGGAATCGCCTGGAAGCTCCTTGTACGCCCACTTCAGGAAGGAAGCCGCCTTCATGGTTTCCTCCCGTCCCCATTCGACGCCTTCGAACTCGGGCCAGGCGATGTAGAGCGCCTGCTTGTA
The DNA here is from genome assembly GCA_942493335.1 of uncultured Clostridia bacterium. Taxonomy (GTDB): domain Bacteria; phylum Bacillota; class Clostridia; order DSM-8532; family DSM-8532; genus JAEWSN01. The sequence continues at coordinate 848,727 of OW818693.1, forward strand.
TTCCTTGATCCAGTTCTGTTCCATCTCCATGAGATATTCGGCATTGTCCTCGCCGTAGCGCTCCGTATAATCTTCCAGCATCACATTGTATTTCTCTTCGGATGGCTCCCATCCGCGTTCCAGCCAACCGGGCGAATACCAGTAGGTTCCCGGATTCCCGTCGAACAGGGTCCTGTAGGTATCCTTCGAACCAAGCAGCAAGGTGATGCAGTCGTGCGCACGCGGCAGCACCAACGGCGTCCGGAGGCTGGCCACACCGGCCAGGCCGTTGCTGCACAGGCCGTACATTAGGATGATGGCGTCATACCCGGTTTCCTTGCCCGAATGGTTGTAGGGAAATCCGGCTTCTTCCGTCTCGGCGATGGCCTTTATGACTTCGGCACGGAGCAGGTCCGGCGTGTTGTGGAGTCCCTGCGGCAAATACCGCACATCGATATAGTGCGGGCTTGTAGCGGCAATGGCCGATATTTCACGATTCAGGACATCGCACGCGATGACTTTCAGCTTGAGTCGCTTCATCATGACAAAGCTCCGTTCCGCTTCCCGGTCCGTGCCCGGCAAAACCGTGTTCGGCCTTTCGGAAGCGTTATCCAGCCCATTATACCGCCCGCCTCCTGTGCGGGATAGGATTCTTTTTGGATGGAATGGAACGATTTTGGTGAAACAGCTGCATGCCCCTGTTCGGACGACGACGCTTGGAAGGGGTTGACAGGACAGTCCGAACCTGCTAACATGAGCACAATCTCATATGAAACAGACGCCGATGGGGATTATTACATCCGCATGGACATGGCCGGAACGGGAGAAACACCCGGAAAGGCGCCAGAAAGCCGTTGGTTGATGCGAAACGGCATGCCGTGCGAATCGAACTCACCCCGGAGTCTCCGGTTGAACCCGGCCCTTCCTCTCCCGGTTTATGGAACATGGTTCCGCAATCCCGGTATGGAAAAGCCGTCAGTAGCTCCGGACGGATGCCTACCGTTACAAGGGCAGGATATCGGTCAAACTGTATCCGTCGCAAAAAGAGTGGTGTATACCTTTCGTCTCTTGGCGAAGGGTATTTTTGCATCCATTCGACAGCTGCCTGTTGGCAGCCTGCGAGGACCGGCGGGACGGTACAACCGTTTTGCCGGGCAACCAACCGGCATCCGAAGCAAGCGCACCGTCTACCGGACGGTGAAATGGAGTGGTACCGCGGAAAGCGCCCCTTTCGTCTCCAAAAACGACGAAAGGGGCATGTTTTTTTGAGAGGAGGCCCTTCATGAATCATCAGAAATATCGCGCCTATCCCCCGATGAACCTTTCCGATCGCCAGTGGCCGAATGCCGTCATCACCCAGGCACCGAAGTGGTGTTCCGTCGATCTGCGCGACGGCAACCAGGCTCTCCCCGTTCCGATGGGTGTCGAGAAAAAACTTGCGATGTTCAATCTGCTCAAGCAGGTCGGTTTCAAGGAAATCGAGGTCGCATTCCCCTCCGCCTCCAATACGGACTTTTCGTTCGTCCGCACCCTCATCGAACGCGGAATGGCCGAAGGAATCACGCTGCAGGTGCTGACCCAGGCGCGGGAGCACCTCATCCGCCGCACCTACGAATCCCTGATCGGCTGCAAGTCCGCCATTCTTCACTTCTACAATTCCACTTCGGTCGCCCAGCGCCGTATCGTCTTCCGCATGGAAAAGCCTGAGATCCTCAAGATTGCGGTGGACGGCGCCAGACTGGTCAAACAGCTGGCCTCCGAGACGGATTGCGACATCCGGTACGAGTATTCACCGGAAAGCTTTACCGGCACGGAAATGGAATATGCGCGCGAAGTCTGCGAAGCGGTGCTGGACGTCCTTCAGCCCACGAAGGACCGCAAGGTCATCATCAATCTGCCCGCCACCGTGGAAATGGCCACGCCGAACATCTATGCCGACCAGATCGAATGGTTCTGCCGCAATCTGTCCGGGCGGGATTGCGTGGAAATCAGCCTTCATGCGCACAATGACAGGGGCACCGCGGTTGCCGCAACCGAACTCGGCGTCATGGCCGGAGCGGACCGCGTGGAAGGCACCCTGTTTGGAAACGGGGAACGTACGGGCAATGTGGATATCCTCACCCTCGCCATGAATCTCTATTCCCAGGGCATCGCCCCGGGACTCGTCATTCCGAATGTCGACGAGTTGATATCCACCTATGAAAACTGTACGGGCATGTCCGTGAACCAGCGTCACCCTTGGGTTGGAGAACTGGTCTATACGGCGTTCTCCGGTTCGCACCAGGACGCGATCAGCAAGGGGCTCAAGGATTATGCGGAGAAAAAGCCGGAATTCTGGGAAGTACCCTACCTCCCCATCGACCCGCAGGACATCGGACGCGAGTACGAGGCGGTGATCCGCATCAACAGCCAGTCCGGCAAGGGCGGGGTCGCCTTCGTCATGGCACAGGAATTCGGGTACAACCTTCCGAAAGCCATGCATCCGGAATTCGGAGCCATCATCAAGCACAAATCGGACACCACCGGAAAGGAACTGGCCGGAGCCGAGATTTTCGAGGCTTTCCAGGAAACCTATCTTTCCGCCGAGACACCCTACGCGCTTGACGGCTATCGCTTTGCAAGCCAGAACGGTACGGTCTCCATCGAGGCGGATGTGCTGGTGGACGGGGTGAAAACCAGCATTTCCGGCAGCGGCAATGGCCCCATCTCCGCCTTCTTCAACGGATTGAAAGGCGCGTTCGGCATCGATGCCGGGTTCGAAACCTATGAGGAACATGCCTTGGGAAGCGGGGAAACCGCGGAAGCCGTCGCCTACATCGAGTTGGTTCGGAACGGCAAGGCATGGTTCGGCGTGGGTCGCGACCGCAACACCACTACCGCCTCCTATCGTGCCATTCTTTCCGCCTTGAACAGGATGAACGCCGGTACAAGGAAGGACGCTTGAATCTTGATTCCCGTGTAGAAATTCGTTTTGACGCGTTTTTATGCAGGACTCACATGATTCAGTCATGGCTTCGCCGGGTGATGGCAGGTTGGAATCCTTCAGAAAAGGCCTTTCCGCACAGGAAAGGCCTTTTCTCTCTTTGCGAAGGGATTGCGTCTGTTCGGTACCCATGCTTGATCAATTCGGCCTATGCTTGATCAGATCGACCCCCATGCTTGATCTGATACATTTCCTGATCCGCACGCTCGAACAGCAGAGGAAACATATCGTCCTGCTGCAGGGCCGCAACCCCAAAGCTGGCTGCGATCGTATAGGTGGTGTCCTGCAACACGATGGTGTATGCGCCAAGGGATTCATTCAAATGGAGGATCGCCTTTCTCGCTTGCTCTTCGTTCGTATCCGGCATCAACAAGACAAACTCGTCCCCGCCGTGCCTGCCGATCAAATCAAAGTGCCGGACATGTGTTTTCAGAAAATCAGCGAAAGCGATCAGGACTTGATCCCCACAACGGTGTCCGTAGGAGTCATTGACCTGTTTGAACCGATCGATGTCCGCCATGACCAGACACAATGGCGTGTGATAGCGTTTGGCGCGTTCCAGTTCCTGCCCGGCCAATTCCTCGAAATGGCTCCGGCAGAGCAACCCGGTCAACCCATCGGTCTGAGCCATTCTCATCAACTGCAAACCTTCGATGTTTTCCGTGACATCCATGCAACTGCCGATATAGCCTGCAAACTCACCATCCCGGCTGTTGTAGGGCACACCGCGGTCGTTGATCCAGCGGTATTCTCCATCGGCTCGCTTCAGCCGATATTCCATTTCAAATGCTTCCCTTGCGTCAAAGGCTGTTGTGTATGTTTCGAGACAACGAACCAGATCTTCCGGATGCACGCCTTCCGTCCAGCCGTTGTCACTCTCCTGTTCCATGGTTCGACCCGTGAACTTGAGCCATGTCGCGTTGAAATAGTCGCATTTCTTATCCAAAGCAGCCCGCCAAAGCATGTTGGGCGCATTTTCCACGATCAGCCGGTATTGTTCAAGATTCAGCATGCTTTCCTTCCTTTCCTGGAAATGAGTTTTCCAACAAGAGAGTATGCTTGCATTTACCCCCTGCCGATGACGGATATGCACTTGGAATTCGATAAATCATGTACCCTAGCGTGATGCAGGTGCGCCCATTTCACATGGAGATCAGGGAAATGATCAGCGGCGCTGTAAGGATGGAAAGCAGTGTCGAAACCGAAACGCACTTGGACGCAAAAATGCTGTCCTTTTCGTACATTTCCGCGAAGATCGTGATGTTGGCGGCGGCTGGCATGGCCACAGCTGTCACGAGGACGGCGGAAGGCATGGCCGGAAGTCCTGCGATCCGGGTCAGCACCAGTGCGAGCAGAGGCATGGCGATCAAACGGACAAAGCTCGTCAGATACACCTTCGGGTCGGTAAAGACCTCGTTCAGCTTCGCCGTGCTCAACACCGCGCCGATAATGAGCATGGCAAGCGGCATCGTCATGTCTCCGATCGCTTTCACGGAACCGACGACCACCTCAGGAACAGGGAGTTGGAATACGAATACGGCCATCCCGAGATAAACCGCAATGACAGCCGGGTTCAAGAGGACTTTTTTCCATCCGCCGCCCGCTCCGCTGAAAATACGGATGCCGATGGTCCATAAAATGATATGGAATACAACGATATAGAAGGATCCGTAGAAAACCCCATCGTCCCCATACAGGGCTTTCATCATGGGAAGCCCCATGTAGCCGCAGTTCGAGAAGATGGCGGTGAAGCGCATCACGGGATTGACTTTGTCCGAAAAAGATTTGTAGATGAGTTTTGAGAGCACGACACTGATAAAAAAGAACGAAATGGCGGCGATCACGACCCACCCGGCATTCGCCAGCCGCTCCATGGAAAACTTGAAGATGAAGGACTTGAATACAAGCATTGGGGAAGCAACATACAGCAGAACCGCCGAGAGGACCTTGACTGCTGGTGCATCAAGGATTTTTGCCCGGGCGGCCACATATCCGACCAGCAGAATGAGAAACAGGATGAGCACCTGGTTGAGCACGATTTCAAAACGCATTTTCTGTCCTTCCCCGAATGCTGATGCAGGATGAATGATTCTCGACAGAGGCGTCATGACGCTTCCATTTCGAGGTGGCAACGGGTGCCGCGCCCCCATCATAGCATGGAGTATCGTATTGCGTCAAAACACCGGGGTTCCTCATAAAGGATGATATACAAAAGGCTCCAACGGATCAAGATATGGTTGCATGAAAGGGGATGCCCGGCATATCCGGACATCCCCCTTTGCTCGATTCGATTTGCTGTCTTTCATGCATTGATTTGCAACAGGTTCGTTCAGTCCTGCTCGGGATAATTTTCCCGGGCCTGATAGTGCGTGTGCAGGTATTTGTGGCTGTGGTGGCTTCCAGGCACGTCGAAGAACTCGTCATACATCTTCTTGACGATGGGATTGCGGTGCGCCTTGCGGATATGCAGCGCGGCATCCTCGTCGTAGATGGCCTTGGCGCGTTCCACGCGGATGTCCAGATGATTGCGGACGGAAGCGGGCTGGATGGGCTGGCCTCCGCCGTTGACGCAGCCTCCGGGGCAGGCCATGATCTCCACGAAGTGATACTCCGCTTCGCCGGACTTGATCTTCTCCATCAGTTTGCGGGCGTTGCCGAGGCCATGGGCGATGGCGGCCTTCAGGGTTACGCCGGCCACAGTGACTTCCGCTTCCTTGATGTCATCCACGCCGCGGACCACGCCGATTTCCATCGAATCGTCATCCTTGCCGGTGAGCAGGAAAGCTGCGGAACGGAGAGCCGCTTCCATGACGCCGCCGGTAGCGCCGAAGATGACGCCGGCGCCGGTGCCCTGGCCAAGCGGATCATCATATTGTGCATCCTCCAGATTCGGGAAGTCCAGCCCGGCTTCACGGATCATGTCCGCCAGTTCGCGGGTGGTGATGACCACATCGATGTCCGGCAGACCATCCACGGACAGTTCGGGGCGCTTGGCCTCGAATTTCTTGGCGGTGCAGGGCATGACGGAAACCACGAAGACCTTGGCAGGATCTATGTTGTTCTTCTTGGCGTAGTAGCTCTTCAGTACCGCGCCGAACATGTTCTGCGGGGATTTGCAGGTGGACAGGTTCTCCAGATAATCCGGGAAGTTGTGCTCGCAGAACTTGATCCAGCCCGGGCTGCAGGAGGTGATGAGCGGCAGTTTCCCGCCGTTTCGGATACGGTCGACCAATTCCGTTCCCTCTTCCATGATGGTGAGGTCGGCGGTGGTGTCGGTGTCGAAGACTTTGGCAAACCCGAGCGCCTTCAGTGCGGCGACCATCTTGCCGGTGACGCGGCTGCCGATGGGCAGTCCGAATTCCTCGCCGATGGCGACACGGACGGCCGGCGCGGTCTGGACGACCACATGCAGGTCCGGCTTGTTCAGGGCGGCCCAGACGGTGTCGGTGTCGTCCCGTTCGCGCAGTGCGCCGACCGGGCATACGTTGATGCACTGTCCGCAGTTCACGCAAGGGGTTTCACTCAGGGACATGTTGAACGGAGAGGTGACGATCGTCTTGAATCCGCGTTCGTTGGTTTCGATGGCGGAAACGGTCTGCACGTTCTTGCACATGCTGACGCAACGGCGGCAGAGGACGCACTTTTTCGGATCCCGGACAACGGAAAGAGAGGAATTGTCGATCGGGAAGTCCAGCATCTCTCCTTCATAGCGGATTTCCTTGATGTTGTGGTCGTTTGCGAGCTTCTGCAGTTCGCAATTGTCACTGCGGGAACAGGTGAAGCACTTGTGCTCGTGATTTGAAAGAATCAGCTCGAGCGTGGTGCGGCGGCTTTCACGCACCTTTGAGCTGTTGGTGGACACCTTGAGGCCTTCGGCCACCGGGTACACGCAGGCGGCCTGCAGGCTGCGGGCGCCGACATCGACGACGCACATGCGGCAGGCGCCGATTTCATTGATCTCCTTCAGAAAACACAGTGTCGGTATGTTCACGCCGGCCTGACGAGCGGCTTCGAGCACCGAAGTGCCTTTTGCCACTGAAACCGGTTTTCCGTCTATGGTCAGGTTCACGATATCCGTCATGACGCTCTTCCCCTCCTACTTAGCGGTTTGTGATGGCCGCGAACTTGCACGAATCCATGCAGACGCCGCACTTGATGCATTTGGCCTGATCAATGACGTACGGCTTCTTGATTTCACCGCTGATGGCGTTCACCGGGCACTTCTTGGCACACAGGCTGCATCCCTTGCACTTGTCTTCGACGATGGTGTAGGTCATCATCGATTTGCAGACGCCTGCCGGGCACTTCTTGTCCACCACATGGGCCAGATATTCGTCACGGAAGTAGCGGAGCGTGGATAGGACAGGATTCGGGGCGGTTTGCCCGAGGCCGCACAACGCGGACTGCTTGATGCTGTTCGCAAGGGTTTCGAGCTTTTCCAGGTCGGCGAGTTCGCCCTTGCCCTGGGTGATGCGTTCCAGAATCTCATGCATGCGCTTGGTGCCGATGCGGCAGGGAGGACACTTGCCGCAAGACTCATCCACCGTAAACTCCAGGAAGAATTTTGCGATGTCGACCATGCAGTTGTCTTCGTCCATGACGATCATGCCGCCGGAACCCATCATGGACCCGATGGCAATCAGGGACTCGTACTCGATCGGGATGTCGATGTGCTCCATCGGAATGCATCCGCCGGAAGGTCCGCCGGTCTGCACGGCCTTGAACTTCTTGCCGTTCGGGATGCCGCCGCCGATGTCGTAGATGACCTCACGAAGCGGTGTCCCCATGGGGATCTCCACAAGTCCGGTATTGTTGATTTTTCCGCCGACGGCGAACACCTTCGTTCCCTTGGACTTCTCGGTGCCAATGGAAGAGAACCATTCCGCGCCCTTGTTGAAGATGACGGGGATGTTCGCATAGGTCTCCACGTTGTTCAGAATGGTCGGCTTGTCCCAAAGGCCCTTGACGGCCGGGAACGGCGGGCGCGGACGGGGTTCGCCGCGCTTGCCCTCGATGGAGGTCATGAGGGCGGTTTCCTCTCCGCAGACAAAGGCGCCTGCGCCGAGACGGATTTCCAGATCGAAATCGAATCCGGTCTCCAATATGTTCTTGCCCAACAGGCCGTATTCACGGGCCTGATCCATGGCGATGCGCAGACGCTGCACCGCGATCGGATATTCAGCGCGGACATACACATAACCTTGGTTGGAACCGATCGCATACGCGGCGATGGCCATGGCCTCGATGACGGAATGCGGGTCGCCTTCCAGAACGGAACGGTCCATGAATGCGCCCGGATCGCCCTCGTCGGCATTGCAGCAGACATACTTCACATCGGACTTCTGTACGGCAGCAAATTCCCATTTCATGCCGGTCGGGAAACCAGCGCCGCCACGGCCGCGCAACCCGGATTTCTTCATTTCCGCGATGACTTCCTGCGGCGACATCTTTGTGAGGACTTTTGCAAGGGCGGCATATCCGTCACGGGCGATGTATTCGTCGATGACTTCCGGGTTGATGACACCGCAATTCCGCAGTGCAATGCGGAGCTGACGGCTGAAGAATCCGACGTTGTCGAGGGAGCGCGCCACATCCTGGGCTTCGGCATCGCCGAGCAGCAGACGTTTCACGATGCGTCCCTTCACAAGGTGTTCCTCGACGATTTCCTTCACATCCTCCGGAGTGACCTTGGAATAAGTGGCGCCTTCCGGATAGATGACCACGATGGGGCCCTTTTCGCAAAGGCCGAAGCAGCCGGTCTTGACGACCTTGATTTCCTTCTCGATGCCGTTGGCCAGCGCGTGCTTTTCAAACTGCGCCATGATTTCGGTGGATTTCGATGCAACGCATCCGGTCCCGCCGCATACGAGGATATGGGCTCTGATGATCATAACCTGTTCCTCCCGTGTTTCCTCACCCGGTAAATGCGCTGTGGGATCTGCTCTTTCCGATCTCTCTCCGGCGCAAATCCGGGCCCTTCCTGATCTTGTCGGGGACGCATGCCCGTTTCTTATTTCTCTGCGGCGCCGATGGTGTACTCATACACCACATGCCCGTTTACGATATGTTCCGCGACGATGCGCTTGGCCATCTCCGCATCGAGCTTGACATAGGTGGTCTTCTCCCCGTTCGGATCGATGATCTCGCACATGGGCTCGTAACGGCAGACCCCGACGCAGCCGGTCATGGAGACTGACGCCGACTGGATGTTGCGTGTCTGCAGCTCCTGGTTGAAAGCGGCCATGACGGGACGTGCGCCCGCCGCGATGCCGCAGGTGGCCATACCGACGATGATACGGGTCTTTCCGGTGGTTTCGCGCATGGCAATGTCCTGTTTTGCTTTTTCCCTGATGGCTTCAAGATCCTTCAGCGATTTCATCCAATATCCCTCCGAATACATTTGTCATTGCTTCCCCGACGGTTTCGCCGATCCAGCCGGCCACAGCCGGGCTGCCGATGGGCACGCCCCCGAGGATTTCCTTGATCTCTTCCGTGGCAAGATCGAAGCTGTCCTTCTGGCTTTGCAGGTGTAAAGTCCATTCGATGTCCGTCCAGGCCGTCATGAGGGCGGCAACCGTTCCGGCAATGTCTCCCACCGGGATCCGGTCGATGTTGTCCAATCGGAAAGTCGTACGGAGGGTGGTTCCCCTGCCCGGTTCCGATGTGATGTCCAGTGTTCCTCCGGACAGACCGGCAGCCAGCTTCAACAGCGGAATGCCCAGCCCGACCTTTCGGGTGGTGCGGGTGGTGGTGAACGGGTCGGTCACACGCGCAAGGAAATCCGCAGCCATGCCCTTTCCGTCATCCTTCACCGTCAGGACGAGCATGCCCGATTCCGACTCGGCCGCAAGGACAATGTCCACGCGGTGTGCGCCGGCATGGGTCGAATTCTGCGCGATGTCCATCAAATGGAGGGAAAGGTCCTTCACGCAACGCCCGCTTCCATTTTCTTGTACTTGTCGAGGATAGCCGGAATTTCGTCCACCGTAAGGCGGCCGTAGACGTCGTCGTTGATCATGATGACCGGGGCGAGACCGCAGGCGCCGATGCAGCGGCAGGCGTCAAGGGAGAAGGTCATGTCCGGCGTGCATTCCCCGTTCTTGATCTTGAGGATGGAGGAGATCTTGTCGAAGATGGGCCCGGAACCCTTTACGTAGCAGGCTGTTCCAAGGCAGACACTGACTTTGTACTTGCCCTTGGGGTTGAGGGAGAACTGCGTGTAGAAGGTTACGACGCCATACACATCGGCCAGTGCGATGCCAAGTCCTTCCGCAACCTGTTTCTGAACGCTCATGGGCAGATAGCCGTACAGCTCCTGTGCCTCATGGAGTACCGGGATTAATGCGCCCCGGGTATCTTTGTGTTTTGCGATGATTCTGTCGAGTTCCTGTGCCATTTTGTCGGTACCGCAGCAACTGCAACCCATTTGGCTCTTCCTCCGTAGTGGTGTGGGAAAGTCGGCGGACCGCCTTTCCTGTTCATGTGTTCGTATCTGTTCGACACGTTGGCAGGGATGATTTCAGCTTGGTCTTCTTGTTAAAGAATTGTCAAGCCTATTGCCAATATTATATCAAACTGGCTACAGGTACTTCAATCCTATTTTGATATTTTTTCTACAATGCCCTTGAAAGATTGGAAATTCCTTGGTTTCCGCATCGTTCTTCCTTTGGCATACGGCATAATGTATACAAAAGGCTTATGCCGGAAAAGAAAGCCGACTCTTTCGAGCCGGCCTTCTTTCTGTTTGTCAGAATCGGGAAGTACCATTCATTTCCGGTTCCATCCGCTTACTTCGACGCTTCCGGGGAAGCGGCAGGTGTCGGGGTGGCTTCAGCGGCTTTCGCCTTGTCCGAGGCGATTTTCTCGTTCATTTCGACGTAACCGGCACGGATACCCATGCTGTCCTCGTCCATCTGCGTGCGGGAGATGATCAGACCGGAATAGACACCGTTCCGGAAGCCGTAATAGCCGTAGCCATCAGACGTCGGGATAAGTTCCACCTTCATGGTCTTGTCCGCACGGTTCCGCATGGTGTATTCGATGGTCATGACGGATTTCGAAGGCTCATAGGCGGGTTTCGCCGCAAAGTCCACACGATCCGCCCGTACACCGATGGCACCCTGGTAATACCGCTTCAGTCCGGAGATGCTGTCATCCCCCTCGAGCTTCACGCCATTGAGGATGTAGGTTTCCGGAATCTTGTTGTCCTTGTTGTCCTTCGGAGCCAACACGTCGAAATCCATGACGTCCGTCCGTCCATCCAATGTCACGGTCATATGGGTCGTGTCATAGATGGTGGGCAGATACAGGAATTTGTCGATGAGTTCCACGAAGGGCTTGTCCAGGAACAGGGCGAAACTTGCGGGATCCTGCGTGAATACGGTATCCCCGTTGTCGATGCGGCAGTACAGGAAACCCTGGTTGGGTTCCTTTCCACCGATCTGCAGGACATGCTCCACGCCGGCAACCGTATACTTGAATGCATATTTCGGTTTGTCCAGTCCGTATTTGGCAAGATCCGCCGGATTCGCCGCCAGATGCTCCGTGGCCTTGACGCCGGCCAGTGCCGTCTGGATGGCCTGGAACGATCCGATGTCCCCCTGGATGGTGACCGGTTCGGAAATGTGCCAGTAGGTGTCGCTGCCGAGCGTTGCGCTGAGAATCAGCGCTCCGTCCCGTTCAAAGCCGACGGTCGTGATGTCTGCCGGCAACGTGTCGACCCGATGGTAGACGTTCGTATTGTGCAGACGCAGCCTGTCCATCTTGAGCGGCTCGACCGTATAGCCATTGGCCGTATAGATGGCGGGGTTGCCCGGGGTCATGACGTAGAATCCGTTTCCGTCCTGCGTGACGGATCCGATCGACACGGTGGCCGACTTGTTGTCCGCCGTGGAGAAAGTGACCTGCCACTTCGTGTCGAATCCGAAATTCTTCAAATCCTCGTCCGTCGCCTTTTCCACGATGCGGCGAAGCGTCTTCAGGTTCCCGCCGCCATAAGCGACAGCATCGGCATTCGCGGTGTCCACATCCAGGTCCTTGCTCTCCCATAGGGAGATGGCCGCCGTCGTTGTCGACACGGAGCCGTCTTCAGCCTGCGTGCGCTGTTCCACCTGGGCCTGGCGCTTGTCCATCGTCAGCGTGCCTTCCGGCGTATCCATGGCGATCCTGACGATGTCGGCCTGGCCAAAAGGCACAAGTTCCACGACATCGACCGTGTTTTCTGCCGACGGGGTGGCCGAAGCCGCTTCCGTGGCGGGATCCGGCAGACGGTTCAGGAGGAACCAACCTGCAAAGAGTACCGCAACCACCGCCAGAAGGGCGATGATCCGTCCCTTGTTTCTCATAAGTGCCTCCTCCTCATCCAGACAAACACGCCCAAGCCGATGATGATCAGCGGCAGGATGGCCGTGAGAGCCAGGAATACGATGAAGGTGCTCTGTTCGGTCATTTTCAGCAGCGGAACGGAATTGTCCTTGGCGGGGATGATGATTTCATCCGTTTTGTCCTGCATCCAGTTGATCATGGTCAGGATGTAGCGCTTTCCGTTGTCGGTTGTCTGGGCCATTCCATCGTTGGTGATGAACGAGGAATTGCCGATGACGATCACCTTGGACACGATTGCGCCACCCTTGCTGGTGGTCGCGGCGCCCATGAGGAACGAGCCGGGGATGGCTTCCTTGTATCCGGAAGCAACGTCCATTCGGGCTGCCTGATCGGAAGTCTGGAAAATCGGGAAGGACGTCAGCCATTCCTTTGAGTTGTTCGTGATTTCAACTGTCCGGCTGTCCGGCAGCAGCAGCATGACGGACTGGGAGTCCAGCTTCGTCGTGATTTCATTGGCCGCCACGCGCGGGATGACATAGTTCTGCTTGTCGATGTAGTTCTGTTGGCTGCCCTCCAGAACAAGATCGTTGTTGAGCTTGAGGTTGTAGTTCTCCAGCACGCTTGCGAGATTGGGCATCTCGGACGCACTGGGGTTGGCGCTTGCAAGCACGATCAGATCGCCACCCTTGGTCTTGAGCCAATCGTTCAGAAGGGCGGTTTCCGCGCCGAGCAGGTCCGTGGAGGGGTTGGCGATGACAAGTGCGGAGGCATCCGCCGGAACGGCTTCCGTCAGCGCGAGGCTCTTGACCTGATAGTTGTTGATGTCCAGCGTGCCTTTCAACGTGCTCAGATCGGAATCCGGAGACATTTCCCCGTGACCTGAGAGGAAATACACAACAGGTGTGACTTCGGAAGTGACACTCTGGATGGCGCCTGTGAAGGTCTGCTCGATGAGGAGACCATTGCTGTAGGTCTGCCCTGTCTGTTGATCGTACTGGGTGTCCTGCAGCTCGCTGTTGTTGATCAGACGGACTTTCTTGCCGCACTTCACCACCATGTCGCCTTTGGCGATGCCGGTGATGCTGTCCGGATCCAGTTCACGCTTGACGAACTGCGGATCCTTGTCGAGATCCACAAAGCGAAGCTTCACCTTGCTGTTGCTCTTGAGCTCGTACTGCTTGAAAATCTCCTTGAGCATGCTGGAGGAGAAATCCTTTTCATCCAGCAGGACAATGAATTCAACGTCCTTCTTGAGATCCTTCAACACATTGGTGGTCTGTTCGCCGACGGAGAACAGCTTGTTCGCCGTAATGTCCACGCGCAGCGCGGTACGGACGCGGTCAACGCCGAGAAGGGCGTTGAGGCCCACCAGCAGGGCCAATGCGATGACGGTGACAATAAAGGCATAGGAACCGTACCGCATGGTACGGGCATTGAACATTCCCGGTTTGTTCTTGTTGTTTTTCATCATTCTCACCCCTGACTCCAGCGTTTGCGTTCCAGGATGCGGACCGTAAAGTATCCGAATGCGACCACGAAGCTCAGCATGAAGATGATCGACGTGAAGTCGAACAGTCCCTGGCTGAATTCCTGGTAGCGCTGATTGAGCGACAACCATGTGAGGATCTTGCCGATGATGCCGCCGGTCAGGGTGGCGAGGTAGTCGATGAACATCAGGAAGAACATCATCACGAAGCCGATGACGGCCGAGACGATCTGGTTCTCCGTGAGGGCTGAGGCAAACACGCACATGGCGACGCAAACGGCGCCGTAGAAGAGGAATCCGACATAGGAGCTGAGGATGGTCAATCCTTCGGGTTTGCCGAAGATGAAGAGGACAAGCGGATACACGAGGGTGATGGCTGTCAGGACGAGAAACACGCCGTAGACAGCGAGAATCTTGCCCGCCACGATGGAGATCAGGCTGTTCGGACTCGTCAGCAGCAGCACTTCAGTGCCCTGCTTCTTGTCTTCTGTGAACGCGCGCATGCACAGGATGGGCAGGATGAAGATGAGCAGGGTGTTCATGCTGGCGAAGCCGTTCGAGAAATCGGCCTGTCCGCCCTTGACAGTACCCATGAAGAGGATGGACATGATAAAGGTGAACAGCCCGATCAGCACATAGGCGATGGGCGAGTTGAAATAGGAGCGGAAATCGCGCTTCATGATGGCAAACATGCTCAGTCCTCCTTCTGTTCCGTTGTCGTGAGCTGCAGGAAGATGTCCTCGAGCGAGAGGCTCAGGGACTTCAGTTCGAGGATCGCGAAGCCGTGCTCGGCCAGCTTGTTGAACAGCGGCTTGCGCACATCGATTTCCTTGTCCGCCTCGACGATGTAACTGTATTCATCCTTGTTCGAACCGCCCTGCGTCTCCAGATACTTGATGCCGTAGACTTCCTGGATGGCATCCCGTACGCGGGCTTCGGGACCGGCGATGGTGATGGTGAAACGGGAGAAGTCGGAGAGTTTTTTGGAAAGGTTCTCCGGCGTATCGATGGCCGCGATCTTTCCCTTGTTGATGATGACGACGCGATCACAGACCGCGCTGACTTCCGGAAGGATATGCGAGGAAAGGATGATGGTGTGATCCTTGCCAAGTGCCTTGATGAGCTTGCGGATCTCAATGATCTGCTTCGGGTCGAGGCCGACGGTGGGTTCGTCGAGAACCAGCACGTCCGGGGTTCCGACCAGCGCCTGGGCCAGGCCGACACGCTGCTTGTAGCCTTTGGAAAGATTTTTGATGAGCCGGTGGCTGACATGTGTGATCTTCACGAGCTCCATGATGTCCGTTTTCTGGTTCTTCCAGTCCTTCTTGGGGACGGATTTCAGATCGGCACAAAAATCAAGGTACTCCTTCACAGTCATGTCCATGTAGAGCGGGGGCTGTTCGGGCAGGTAACCGATGCGCTTCTTGACTTCCTCCGGCTTCTCCAGCACATCGAAACCGTCAACCTTGACCGTACCGGATGTGGATGAGATGAAACCGGTCAGGATGTTCATGGTGGTGGATTTTCCCGCTCCGTTCGGTCCGAGGAATCCAAGGATTTCCCCTTTGTTGACCGTGAAGCTGACATCGTCGACCGCTTTGTTTTTCCCGTACGATTTTGTCAGATTGGTGATCTCTATCATGTTCTTCCTCCTACGATTGACAGGCCGACAATCGCCTTTTCGAGCTTTCCCGGGCGTTTCGTCCGCACCCCCTCACACGCCGTACGAAAGTGCGAACCGCGAAGAGTGGCGTCAGTTACGCCTTTCCATGCCCTTTTCCCATTATGGGGGATGAATTTGAAGAAAGTGTGAACAATTTGTAACAATTGAACAGACACATCCGGTCGAAACCGCATGCGATCTGTGATTCTGTTGCAGAAAGACCCGCTTTCGCGAGTCTTTCCGATGTTGCTGCTTCTGTTTGCCAAGTGGCGGAGGGTCAGATCCCCATCAGGTTGAACCCGCCATCCACATACAGGATTTCCCCCGTTGTTCCGGACGAAAGGTCGCTCAGCAGATAGACGGCGCTTTTCCCCAAATCGGAAAGTGTGACATTCCGGCGCAGCGGCGCTTTCTGCGGAACCACTCCGAGGATGTCACCGAAGCTTTTCACCCCCTTGGCGGACATGGTCTTCACCGGACCCGCGGAAATGGCGTTCACGCGGATGCCCTTCTCCCCCAGATCGTTGGCCAGATACCGGGTGGATGCCTCCAGGGCCGCCTTGGCCACGCCCATGACGTTGTATCCCGGCAGGACACGGTCCGCGCCGAGATAGGTCAGCGTGAGCATGGATCCGCCCTGTGTCATGAGTGGCGCCGCGGCTCGGGCGAGTGCCACATAGGAAAATGCGGAGATGTTCATGGCCAGCAGGAAACCGTCGCGGGAGGTTTCCACAAAGGGGGCTGCCAGGTCCTCGGACTTCGCGTAGGCGATGGCATGCACGAGTCCGTGCAG
The DNA here is from genome assembly GCA_942493335.1 of uncultured Clostridia bacterium. Taxonomy (GTDB): domain Bacteria; phylum Bacillota; class Clostridia; order DSM-8532; family DSM-8532; genus JAEWSN01. The sequence continues at coordinate 864,955 of OW818693.1, forward strand.
GGTTCCGTATTCCCTCGCGATCGTCGAAAAAAGTTCCGCAATGGCTTCGTCGGAGGTCACATCGCAAGGCAGCAGCCGGATGTCCCCGATCCCTTCCGTCAGTTTCTCAAGCGCTTCCCTCTCCCGGTCTCCCTGATAAGAGAGAATCAGACGCGCGCCCGCTTCCCTGGCCTGTTCGGCAATTCCCCAGGCAATGCTCCATTTGTTCCGGACCCCTGTGACGAGGATGGTTTGTCCCTGCAGCAGATTGTTCATGGTGCCTCCCTCTTGTCGGGCTGTGTACGTCTGTGTTCCACCCTGTGTTCCCTGTTTTCGGATGGTTTCGTAACATCTTGTATTAGGAGCTGAAGATAAGTTCTGATTCCAATATACACGATTCGACAAAACGTTTCAACTTTCCGTCCGTATTGTCCGGAGATGCACGCCTTCGCACACGGACTCCGCCGGCGGAATTCGTCCGTCTCGTCAGGCAACACAGTATGTAGCGGAAATTCATAGTTGACATCCCACATGTTGGGACGTACAATTTGCTCGAATCTGCATCATGGCAAAGAAGGGTTCCGTACCGGCGGGCGTGTCAAGGCCCGATGGACCGGAACCAGAGACAAATCTCGGGGGGGATTGTTTTGAGTGAGTTGGAGCGGATTCGAATGCACCTGCACACCGCCATGTCGGTCGGTATGCCGCGAGAGGAAATCCTCGAGGTAAGCAGGCGTTTGGATGAACTGATCCTCAACAGCATGAAGGCGAATCAGGAAGACAAGAAGCTTTCCCTTCGCCGCAATCCGGCATGAAGAAAAGGGCGTCCCACTTGCCAAACGGCACGGGAGACGCCCTTTTCCATTCCGGTTTTTTCATCTGCCGGCCAATTTCAGCTGCCAGCCTCGGCACAATGAAAGCGGCCGTTCAAGCCTGGCATTTGTCCATGAATCTTCCGATGCGCTCGAGTGCCTCCCGGATTTTTTCCATCGAGGTGGCATAGGTGGCACGGGCAAAACCCTCTCCACAATCGCCGAATGCCGTGCCGGGAACCATGAGGACCTTCTCCTCCATCAGAAGCCTTTCGCAGAACTGGTCGGATGTCAGGCCGGATTTCCGGATGTCGGGAAACACGTAGAACGCACCCAGCGGCTCGAAACAGTCTAGCCCGACCTTTCGGAACCCACTCACCATCAGCCGTCTGCGGTGATTGTACTCCTCCACCATCTTCTCGACTTCCGGCATGCCGTTCCGCAGTGCCTCCACCGCAGCAAACTGGGCGGTCGTGGGACTGCACATGATCGCAAACTGATGGATTTTCTTCATCTGCTCCATCAGGATGGGATGGCAGCAAACATATCCGATACGCCAGCCGGTCATGGCGTAGGTCTTGGAAAAGCCATTGACGATGACGGTCCGATCCTTCATCCCCGGGAACTGCGCTATGCTGACATGCCGGCCCTGGTACAGCAGTTCGGCGTAAATCTCGTCGGAAATGACGATGATGTCGCGATCGCGCAGCACTTCGACCAGCTTTGCGTAATCCTCCCACTCCATGGTCGCACCGGTGGGATTGTTGGGATACCCGTAAAGGAGCACCTTGGTCCGCGGTGTGATGGCTGCGAGCAGCTCTTCCGGCTGAAGACGGAACCGATTCTCCGCCTTCAGCGGGATCGGAACGGCCGTTGCTCCCGTAAACAGCGTGCAGCCCTTGTAGGCCACATAACAGGGCTCCGGAATCATCACCTCGTCGCCGGGCCCCACCAGCGTGCGGAGTGCCAGATCGATGGCTTCACTGCCACCCACCGTGACAAGCACTTCATCCGCAGGATTGTACTGGAGGGAGAAGCGGTTGTTCATGTAACTGCAGATTTCATTCCGCAGTTCGATGGAACCTGCGTTTGAGGAATAATGCGTTTTTCCCTTCTCCAGCGACCAGATGCCTTCCTCCCGGATGCCCCAGGGCGTTTCGAAATCCGGTTCGCCGATGCCGAGGGAAATGGCATCCTTCATTTCGTTGATGAGGTCGAAATATTTCCGGATGCCGGAAGGCGGCGTATCCACCACATTCCGGCGCAGCATGTCCTTCAGGTTCATAACACCACAGCCTCCCGTTCATCCTTGCTCTGCTGTCCGAACAGCACGCCCTTGTCCTTGTACTTGCGGAGCACGAAATGGGTCGCGGTGCTGAGGACGGATTCGATGGGGGCGAGCTTCTCCGCCACAAACAAGGCGACTTCCTTCATGGTGCGGCCCTCGACGACGACAAACAGGTCGAATCCGCCGGACATGAGGCTGCATGCCTGGACCTGCGGGAACTGGTAGATGCGTTCCGCCACCTTGTCGAAGCCTTGTCCGCGCTGGGGCGTCACACGGACCTCGATGTAGGCGTTCACGATCTCCTGGCCGAACTTCTCCCAGTCGATGAGCGCATTGTATCCGCGGATGATGCCGTCGGACTCCAGTTCACGCACCGCAGCAGTCACCGCATCGGATTCCGCCGCCAGGACCGTTGCCATCTCCGCATCTGTCATCCGGGCGTTTTTTTCAAGCAGGTGGAGAATTTCGAGTTTCATGTGTTCTTCCTTCCTTTCCTGGTCCCTTTCGGGCTGTCGCGGTGGTGGATCCCATGTCGATTTCACCCTGAAGAAAAAACCCTGCCGATGGCAGGGTTTTTCGTGTTTGCATCCTATTGCCCCGCCATCGCGGGTATCAGGCAAGCATGTAGCGATCGCCTTCGCCCGTCCCGTTATTCGATTGCTCACGCGCCTCGACAAGACCTTCCGCCTCGTCGAGGTTGGTCGCGTACTTTGCAAGCAAATCGGTGACATGGGCTTTCATGTCCCGGATATCCCGCTTGATGTCTATCAGACTTTCACGGTGTGTCTCAAGAAGTTTTTCAAGCCGAACCTGCTCCGCTTCGGCTTCGACGCGGGCGGTTTCCAGCATGCTGTCAGCTTTCTGCTGGGCCTGGATGAGGACTGCCGATATCTTTTCACGATCCCTGGCTGCGGCTGTGACATCCGTTCCAGCCTGATCCAGCTTGCCGCGAAGATCCCGGAGCTGGATTTTGAGGTTGGCGATTTCATCGTCCTTTTCCTTCAGCCGGCTGTCGAACTCGCTGAGGATCCGCTCGATGTATTCATTTACATCTTCCTTGTTGTAGCCGGACATGCCGGTTCTGAATTTTTTCTCTCCGGACACGGTTCACCCTCCTCACGATGGAAAGATGCGATGGCGTGCAGACTTGATTTGCACCATCTTATCGCACTTGCAGTGAAAAAACAACGTACACGTGCCGGAAAATCATGGGGGAAAGCGGAAACTTGAATCTTTCTGTAGCGGATACATTTCCGGCAAGAGGAAGGAAAAGGCGAAAATCCGGGGGGAAACCACGGAAACCTGCTCCAGCGGCATATTGGTCACTGAACAGATGGTGACAAATCCGCAGGACCGATCCAATGCTTTTACACCGGAATGGTTTGAAATGCGTGCCCGATGGGATAGAATAAGACGCAGAAACATGTAGGGTCGAAAACGCCCGTCAGCAGCCGCTGTCACGTTCCCGTACATCAAGGCGGGAACATGCGGTTGGGACGGTACAGCATGGAGGGATCATCGATGTACGCATTGGGGAAAATCAAAGTCACCACTGCCATTCCGGAACGTCTCGCCCGACTCCGCGATATCGCGTACAACCTTTGGTGGTCCTGGAACAACGAGGCCATCGACCTGTACCGCGAAATTGATCTGGCGCTCTGGGAAAACCTGAACAAGAATCCCGTCCGCTTCCTTCAGGAGGTCAGTCTTCGCAAAGTCGAGGAAAAGCTGAAGGATCCGGAATTCCTGAAGGAATATGACAAAGTCGTCGAAACGTTTGATCGGTACATGGCGGAACAGGACACCTGGTATGCCAGAGAACATCCCGACATGCGTGATGAGCGCATCATCTACTTCTCCGCGGAATACGGACTCCATGAGGTACTCCCGGTCTATTCGGGCGGTCTCGGCGTCCTGTCCGGCGATCATTGCAAATCCGCCACGGACCTGGGGCTTCCGTTCACGGCCATCGGCTTGTTCTACAAGCAGGGTTATTTCGAGCAGCGCATCAATCTGGAAGGCTGGCAGCAGACGAATTTTCACAATCTGAACTACTCGCAGCTTCCGGTCCATTCCGTCGAGGATGCCAATGGAAAACCCCTCACCATCTATGTCGAACTGCCCGGTCGCGTCGTGTATGCGCGGGTCTGGCGGATCGCCATCGGCCGGATCAGCCTGTACCTCATGGATACGGATGTCCCGGAGAACAACCAGTTCGACCGCGCCCTCACGGAACGGCTGTACGGCGGGGATCGCGAAACCCGGATCCAGCAGGAGATTCTGCTCGGTATCGGCGGCATCCGCACGCTGGATGCCCTGGGCATCAAGGGAACTGTCTTTCACATGAATGAAGGGCATTCCGCCTTTCTCGGACTGGAACTCGCCCGGAAGCTCATCATGGAGAAAAACATGCCGTTCGCGGAAGCCCGTGAAATGGTCATCTCCTCCTCCGTGTTCACCACCCACACGCCGGTTCCCGCCGGCAACGACGTCTTTCCGATCGACATGATCGACCGTTATTTCTCGAACTACTGGGGCCAACTCGGCCTGCAGCGTCATGAATTCATCAACCTCGGCCTGAAGCCGAACGATGCGCACAACTTCAACATGACGGTCCTTGCACTCGGCATGTCGGGCCGCAGGAACGGGGTAAGTGAACTGCACGGCGCCGTGTCCCGCAACATCTACAACGACATCTGGGGCGAACTGCCGGAAGACGAAGTGCCCATCACGCACATCACAAACGGCATTCACACCCTGACCTGGCTCTCCCCCAGCTTCAAGTACCTGTACGACAGGTATCTGCCTTCTGACTGGAAGGAGCGTCCCTACGATTCGACCGTCTGGAAATCCGTCGACGAGATCCCGGATGAAGCCCTTTGGAAAACGCACAATGTCCTCAAGACCAAAATGATCCGGTTTGTGCGCGATCGTCTGAAGAAGCAATACATGGAGAACGGCATACCACTGCATGAAGTCAACGATCTGGATGACATGATGGATACGAACGTGCTGACCATCGGGTTTGCCCGCAGGTTTGCCACCTACAAGCGCGCGAACCTCATCTTCCGGGACCTCGCCCGCATCGAGAAGATCCTCAACAACACGGACATGCCACTGCAGATCGTATTTGCGGGCAAGGCGCATCCGGCGGACAGACCGGCGCACGAGGTCATCAAGAACATCAATGACATCGCGCATCGGGAGGGTTTCCGCGGGAAGGTGTTCCTGGTGGAGAACTACAACATGACCCTCGCCAGAAATCTCGTGCAGGGTGTGGACGTCTGGATGAACAATCCCCGCCGTCCGCTGGAAGCAAGCGGAACCAGCGGGCAGAAGGTCTGCATCAACGGCATCGTGAATTTCAGCATTCTTGACGGTTGGTGGTGTGAAGGCTACAACGGACACAACGGATGGATCATCGGCGACGACACGCAATATGACAATGAGCAGCAGCAGGATGACGCGGACAGCAAATCCATCTACGAGACCCTTGAGAAGGAAATCATTCCCCTGTATTACACGCGGAACGCCCAAGGCGTTCCGACCGGCTGGGTCCGCATGATGAAGGAATCCATCCGTTCGCTGACGCCGGTTTATGGCACGCACCGAATGGTGCAGGATTACATGGAGATGATGTATGCTCCTTGCATCCGGCGCATCCGGGACATTGTCGGCAGCAACTACGCCTTCGTCCGCCAGTTTTCCGCCTGGAAGCAGAACATCTTCCGCATGTGGCCGCAAGTCCGCATCATTGCAGACAGGGACATCCACGGTCTTGCGGAGTACAACTCCCGTTCCGGTGAAGAGATCAGTCTCAGTGTGACCGTCCAGCTTGGTTCCCTCACACCGGACGACGTCCGCGTAGAGGTTTTTTACGGACCTGCAGTGGCGGATGGCATTACATCCGGACACGGAGTTCCCATGAAAATGGCACGTCAGGTGGATGCAAGCACCTTCGAGTACCATGGCCAGATCAACATTGATGACGGCGGTGAATATGCCTATTCGTTCCGGGTGCTCCCAAACCATCCGGGCCTGTTCAATCCGACGGATCTCCCACTGATCCGATGGACGACAGTTTAGGCCTTGATGCCGTTTACAAGCCCGACATTCGAATTTTTCACGGGTTTCCAACGATATCCTTCTCCAACCTTGCTGCAGGGGGCCCCACAGGCCCCCTGCGTTTCTGCACCGGACCTCCTTGCGAAGGAAAACGGGGGATGACCTTCAACGGGAAATACCCTGAAAACCAGAAAAGAGCGGCCGCCCGTCGTTGACAGGAACTTACAGCATGGTACAATACTGATGTGGACCTGCAGAATGCCACATGACCCGGCAGGCCCATCAGGACGGAGACGAGGACAGCATTATGAATGGCAGCATCCGTTATTCCTGTCGATCCCGCCGAATACAGGCAGCACGCCCCGTGCTGTCTGTTTTGTTGCTTGTCTTGTTCCTGATTCAGGGCTCATTTTCCATGCTCCGGGTTCAGGCCACAGATGCGGCGCCCATGGTCATAGAGGGCGTTTCCGCCATGCTCATCGATGCGGAGCGCGGCCAGGTCCTTTATGCAAAACAGGAGACGGAGCAACTTCACATCGGTCTTGCCTCCAAACTCATGACGGTTCTGCTGGCGTTGGAAAACGCGAAGTCAGGCGCACTCATCACGGCCAGCAGCGAAGCCGCGAACGTGGATGGCGCAATGTTGAACCTCCGGATCGGTGAAAAATACGGGCTGGAAAATCTGGCTTATGCCACGCTGCTTTCCGGATCCAATGACGCAAGCATCGCATTGGCGGAATATGTAGGCGGCACTTCCGCGGATTTCGTCTCGCTCATGAATGCGAAAGCGGACAGCATGGGCATGCACGGAACGAAATTCACGAATCCCACCGGCATGAATGACGACAATCAATATACGACGGCCGCGGATCTCTCCATTTTCATCAGGCAGGCGCTGGAAAACCCTGCATTCTCCCGAATCTTCGGCACACAGGCAAAGCCCTGGTACGATGACAGAAAGACGACGCTGCTGACCAACCGCAATGCCATGTTCTGGAGTTTCGACGGAACGAACGGCGGCGTTTCCGGCAGCAATGATCCGAAGCTCGAAAGCATCATCACTGCCGCCACACGAAGCAACATGCAGCTGATCTGCATCGTACTGGATGTCCCCACGGGCACGAACAATGCGGATTGCACGAATCTCCTCACGCAGGGTTTCACGAATTACCGGTACAGCACTTTGGTGTCGGCCGGTCAGAAACTCAAGGATGTCAATGTGGAAGGTCAGCCGGTCAGTCTGACAGCCCGGACCGATGAGTACTACGTGCACCCGGTCGGGCAAAGTTTCGTCAGCGCCTTCACGGTCACTGTGGACGATCTGAAGCTGAAGCCGCCGGTACTGAAAAATACGCCGGTCGGCAAGGGCGTCTGGACCTTGGCAGACAAAACCATGGTGACGGTGGACTTGGTTCCCGAAGCGGACATTCTGCCGAAACAGACGCAATGGCAAGTGTTGCTGGAACGGCTGCAGGAAAATCGTGAAATTGTGATGCTGGTCCTCTTCCTTGCGATGATCGAGGTGATCTGGGTCGTAGTCAGGCTCTCCAGCCGGATTTCCCATTCGTTTCCCAAGCATAGGGATCGGCTGGGTTAGGGAATCAGGGCACTTGAAGCACCATGCGGAGCTGGTCGACCAGATACCCCATGTGAACCGGTTTCGGCAGGTATCCGTCCATGCCCGACTTCAGGCAAAGCGCCCGATCCGCATCGCTTGTCTTTGCGGTCATCGCCAGAATCGGAACATGCTCCCCCTCCAGTTCGGATCGACGAATCATCTGCGTCAACTCACATCCGTCCATTTCAGGCAATCGTATGTCCATCAGAATGGCGGAAACCCGGTATCGGGAGAGCAGATCCATGCACTCACGGGCGTTTGCCGCCCGATGGACCGTCATGCCACCCTGTGCGAGACACCCGGTCAACAGGCTCGCATTGATTCCGTCGTCCTCCACAAGCAGCACACTATGGGAGGAAAGGGTCCGCAAGGCAGCCAGCATCTCCGCCTGATCTGTCGAATTCGGCCATCCTTCCGTTCCTGCGGCCTGCATGAGAAATTCCGCAACGAAAGCGGTTCCCTGACCGGGCACGGTTTCAAAGTCAAGATCTCCCCGCATGAGCCTCGCCAACCCTCTGGCAATCGGCAAACCCAGGCCTGGACCTTCCTTCAGGTTTCCGGCCATATTCGTGCCGCCGCCTGTATTCAATCTTTCGGCCGTATTCGTGCCGCCGCCTTCATTCAGGTTTCCGGCAGCCTTCGCGCTCCCAATGGAAAATGCGTTTACCCCGAAATCCACCTTGGCAGCCTCCCTCTCGGCTGCTGCCTGGTTCCCGAACGGAACAAAAAGATGCCCGGCCTTCTCTTTGGGAATGCCGGGTCCTGAATCCCGAACCACCACCCGCAGGCGGGTGTCACCGCAGTCTGCCTGGGTGGAGGAAATCTGTACGATGACAAATCCGGATTCCGTATACTTCACAGCATTGCCGATCAAAATGGAAAGAACCTGATTGAAGCGGGTTTCGTCTCCAATCAACGTGTCCGGGAGATGGCCCACCTTTTCCATCCGGAACAGAAGACCTTTTCTTGCAGCCTGATGGGCGTAGTTCGTCTCCATCCCTTTCAGGAAATCGGACAACCGGAACGGCAGTTGCAAAGGTTCCAGTCGACCCGTATCAATCCGAGCGGAATCAACCAGGTTCTGCAATGTACTGGAAAGACCGGTGGCTGACTTCCGCATGAGTTCGACCAATCTTGCCTGCTCATCGTCAAGCGGGGTCAGGGAAAGCAAATCCATCATGCCACGAAGGCTGTTCACAGTCGTCTGGAAATACTGCCCGCCACTGGCGAGAAACAGCGTTTTCAAATCGCTTTCTTCCTTGACGGCCGAATAGACCTTCTGAAGGGCTTCAAATCTGACTTGTTCCCTGTTGGTACGGATGAGCGGGCCTATGCTGTCGGCGATCGCCTCCAGAAAGAGCCGCATCTCCGCGTCGAAAAATCCGCTGCGCCTGTCGTTGACTTGTAAAAGGCCAAGGATTTCCGCACCTGAACGAAGCGGAACAAGTCCCATGGACGCATATCCGCTTCGGATGCAGGAAAAGCGCGGCGCATGGGCCAATGTTTCAGGATCGGCTTCCTCGACGAGGCGCATGGAGTCGTTGATGAAAAAGCTGCCGAAAGGCGTATACCAAGGTTGGGACGGAACAATCCGTCCGGTCAGCACATTCCCGCACAAGCATTCAAGCAACGGAGAACCTGTCCGTGCAGGATCCGGAATTCGTTCTCCCTGGGAGGTCGTCGCGCAAAGCGATCCCTCGCGAAGCACAAAGCTGTCGGAAAATCCCTCATGCAGGTAATACGGATAATCACCGCCTTCTTCCAGACGGATGGCGATGGCACTGCAGCCAATGGTCCGCCTCAATCGTTCCAACGTGGAACGCAAGGCTTCCCTGATGTCGGAAATCCGGTTCACGTCAGAACTGATCTTTCGTACTTCCCGTTCACGAGCCAGTTCGTCATGGAACATGACATCACCTCGGCGGCTTCTTTGGGCACAGACCCTTCGATGTATAGTGAAAGGCCCGGCACCGGATACAGTTCCGCTTTCGATCATGAAAGCCGTGTGCCGGTTGCCGGGCATATTCTTTGGCTTATCTCCGTCCCTTGTTCTGCAATGAAAGATACGCCAGGATGAAATCATCCAGGGACCCATCCATCACAGCCTGTACATTCCCGTTTTCAAAATTGGACCGGTGGTCCTTTACCAGGGTATACGGGCAGAATACGTAGGAGCGGATCTGGCTGCCCCATGCGATATCCATCTGTTCACCCTGGATCTGGTCCATTTTCTCCTGTTTTTCCTTTTCCATCAGGTCAAGCAGTTTCGCCTTCAGCATTTTCATGGCCATTTCGCGGTTCTGCACCTGGGAACGTTCGTTCTGGCAGGCCACGATGATGCCCGTCGGGATGTGGGTAAGCCGCACGGCAGACGAAGTCTTGTTGACATGCTGGCCGCCGGCGCCGCTTGAACGGAACACATCCATTTTGATGTCGTCCGGACTGATTTCCACCTTGACCGAATCATCCAGTTCGGGCATGACATCCATCGAGGCGAAGGATGTATGCCGGCGTCCCGAAGAATCGAAGGGAGAGATGCGCACGAGTCGGTGAACGCCCTTTTCGGAGCGCAGGAAACCATAGGCGTTTTCTCCGACCACTTCGAAGGTAACACTCTTGATGCCGGCTTCCTCCCCATCGAGCATGTCCAGTTCGCGTGTTTCAAACCCGCTGGCTTCCGCCCACCGCACATACATGCGATACAGCATGGCCACCCAGTCCATGGCCTCGGTGCCGCCCGCTCCTGCGTGCAGCGTGAGAATGGCATTGCAGCGATCATACTCGCCTGTGAGCAGGGTGGATAGGAACATTTTCTCGTATTGCTGCTTGTCCGCCTCCATTTGGGAAGCGACTTCTGCCAGTACCGATTCATCCTGTTCTTCCAATCCCAGTTCAGCCAGTGTCAGCAGATCCTCACAGGACTGTCTCAGTTTCTGATAGGTTTCCAGACGGGCGCGCATTGATTTGGTCCGCTGCAACACCACCTGGGATTTATCCATGTCGTTCCAGAATTCCGGTTCACTGGCTTTAGCTTCCAACTCTTCGAGTTCCAGCTCTAATCCAGGGAGGTTAAAGTGAATCCCCCAATTCCCGGATGCTTTTTTCCAGTTCCTTCAAATCAAGACGAGCTTGTTCAAGCAAAACCAGACTCACGTTTCATCAGTCCTTTCGCGGGTTAATGCGTGCGCAGGCACATCGAAGATGCGCCGCCAACTTTCACATTATACATGCCCGGAGAATTCCGTACAAGTCTGTTCAATCTGGTGCGAAGACGGTACCTGATGCTATAATGGGTTCATGCAGGAACGAATTGACTGTCTGAAATGCAAACATTATTTTGTCACCTGGGATCCCGCCCGCCCGAGAGGCTGCCGTTACTTCGGCTTCAAGTGCCCGGGGATGCCCAGTGATACCGTGCGCGCATCTTCCGGGGAAGACTGCAGGATGTTCATGCCGAAGGAGCAGGATACCGGGAGGAGCGATGGAACGCAACGAACCAGGTCATGACATGGCTTCGCTGGCCAATCGGGAGGAAGTGCTGCTGATCGCTGTCCGGGCTGGAGAACTGCTGTTGAGAAACGGTGCGGAAACCTACCGGGTGGAAGAGACGATCTCCCGCATCTGCAGCGCCTACGGATATGACAGCGAGCCCTTTGCGCTGCCGACCGGCGTATTCGCCTCCATTGCAGGGGATGGGCCGCCTGTTTCCCTCGTGCGGCGCATCAAGAACCGCTCCATCGACCTGGGCCGTGTGGCGCGTCTCAACGCCTTTGCGCGTGAGGTTGAGGAGTGTCCGCCCGACGGCCGGGAAGCGATGAGACGATTGAAGGCCATCGCGGAAGCGCCGGTCTATCCGACGCATCTGATTTTCCTCTCCTATACGTTCACCGCAGCCCTCTTCACACTATTGTACGGCGGATCCCTGCAGGAAGGATGTGCCGCGCTGCTCATCGGCACGCTGCTGGCGGTCATCCGGCTCGTGTTCATCCGGCGGTCCATCTTCCCGTTCTTCGAATACTTCATGGGCGGACTTGTCGCCGGTTTTGCCGGTTATCTGGCTTCCCTGCTGTTTCCCGGACTGAACGCATACCTCGTCATCATGGGCGCCCTCATCAACCTGATGCCCGGAACCGCCCTCGTAAACGGCATCCGGGACATGCTGCACGGCGACAGTGTCAGCGGGATTTCCAGGTTGGGTGAAGCCATCCTCACGGTTTCCATCATGGCAGCGGGAGCCGCCATCGGCATCGGGGCGCTCATCGGGCTGGCCGGTACGCTGGGCATTGCGGGAGGACGGTCATGACGGTTTTGATTTTGCTGAAATGGTTTCTCCTGGCTACAGCCGGCACCATGGTCCCCTGCATTGTCCTGAACGTGGACAAGCGGCTGATCGGCTGGGCCGGTCTGAGCGGCGGACTCGGCTATCTGGCGGCCGTGCTGGTGACGCCGGAATTCGGAATCCCCGGCTTCATGCAGGTCTTTCTCGGCGCAGTCGTGGTTGGCACACTCTCCGAGACATTTGCCCGCACCTTCAAGGCGCCGGCCCTCACCTTCTGCATCCCGGCCATCTTCCCACTGGTTCCCGGCATCACGGCGTACCGGACCATGCAGCTGATCGTGGCGGAAAAATGGAAAGAAGCCGCCGCGTCCGGTCTTTCGACGGCAGCGGCGGCCTTCTCGATTGCATTCGGCTTGATGCTGGTTGCGGCATTGGTCAGAGGCTTGCCCCGGAAACAACGTCGTAAGCCGCTTCCGCCATCCGATACACGGTTCTGAACGGTAATCCCGCCTTTTCGGCTACGTCCCGCACCTGCTCGTATTCCGGTGCGGCCTTCCGGATTCCATTCCACTCGCAAACTTTGATGGATACAGGCTGTCCCGCCACTTCGACGGTCACGGCCGTCCGATTCATGACGCTGCGCGATGCGGGTGTCCTACGGATGCCGATCGTGCTGCTCTCCCGGAAAATGACTGTTTCCAGCGCGTTGAGCGTCGCATCGTCCGTCAGGACGGTCAGGAGCATCCCCGGACGATTTTTCTTCATCTGCACGGAAGTATAGAAGACATCCCGGGCTCCGGCGTCCAACAGTTTTCCCATCAGGTATCCCGCCGCCTCACCGGTCATATCGTCCAGATTCGCTTCCAGCACGATGATTTCATCTCGGGTCGTTGCTGGAGGTGCGATGGATGGGGTCGGTTCACTATCAGCAGCCTCCCCTACCAGCATGCGCAACAGATTCGGCGAATCGAAATCCTTTGTTCCAACACCATATCCAATGGCGGAAACCGTCATTGCCGGAAGAAGTCCATACGACTGGGCAAATTCCGCAACGATGGCCGCACCGGTGGGTGTGGTTCGTTCTCCCGGACTCCCTTTCGCATAGATGGGCGCGCGGGCTTCCAACAGAATGGACGCGGTGGCCGGCGCCGGAACCGGGAGCAGTCCGTGCTGGCATCGAACGAATCCGCTGCCCGTATTGATGGCGGAGGCAACGACCCGGTTCGGCCTGAGCCAGCAGAAACAGATGGCCGCACCGACAATGTCCACGATGGAATCTACTGCGCCAACTTCATGGAATCCGACCTCATCAGCCGGCTTGCCATGCACTTTTCCTTCGGCAATGGCCACTCGCTGGAAAATCCGGATGGCCAGACGCTTCTCATCCTCGCGCAGGGCACTTCGTTCAATCATGGCCCTGATATCCCGCCAGTTTCGGTGTTCATGCGGGCCGTGGGAATGGACTTCATGCGGGTGGGTATGCGCCTCGTGACCATGGTCATGTTTCCTGTGGTCATGGGTATGTTCCCCATGGTCATGGGTATGTTCCCCATGTTCATGGGTGTGTTCTCCACGGTCATGGGTATGTTCCCCATGTTCATGGGCATGTTCTCCATGGTCATGGGTATGTTCCCCATGTTCATGGGTATGTTCCCCATGTTCATGGGTATGTTCTCCATGGTCATGGGCATGTTCTCCATGGTCATGGGCATGTTCTCCATGGTCATGGGCATGTTCTCCATGATCATGGGTGTTTTCCACATGGTCATGGGTGTGTTCCTTGTCCGCGTGGGTGTGTTCATCGGTTTCCGCATCCAGTTTGACGATGACATGCGTGCCGGAAATTCCCCCTTTTTGACCGGGTTCCACGATCAGTTCAAAGCCCTCCGCGCCAAAACGGGCCAGGCCGTCCCGCAGGACAGCCTCCGGCACACCCGCATCAAGAAAGGCGGAGAGGGTCATGTCTCCGCTGATGCCGGATGGCATGTCGATATACAGGATTTTCATGTATTTTCCCCTTCACAGAGCTTCATGATGCGGTTTGCCAGGCAAGCCGCACCAAAGCCGTTGTCGATGTTCATGACGCCTACGCCGGAGGCACAGCTGTTCAACATGCCCAACAGCGCGGAAACACCGCCGAAGCTGGCGCCGTAACCGATGCTTGTGGGTACCGCTATGACCGGTTTGCTGACGAGTCCGCCTACGACGGAGGGCAGTGCGCCTTCCATGCCTGCGATGACGATGAGAACGGACGCTTCCCGCATGGTTTCGACCTGCGCAAGAAGCCGGTGGATGCCGGCGACCCCGACGTCGTACAAACGCCTGACGGAATTGCCGAGCACCTCTGCCGTTACGACCGCCTCTTCAGCGACCGGAATGTCGGCTGTTCCGGCCGATACAACAAGAACATGCCCCTTTGTCGTACCAAACGGCTGGCGCTCGACGACCACCGTGCGTGCAGATGCATGATACACGGCTTGCGGCGTAACGGCACGGATCGCTTCGTATACGGCCGGTTCCGCCCTGGAGGCGAGAATGTTGCATGTACTCTTTTCCAGCATGTCCCGCACAATTCCCTGGATGTGCTCGATGGACTTTCCGGGACAGTAGATGACCTCCGGAAAGCCATTGCGCAAGGCACGGCGGTAATCGATCTTCGCATAGCCGATATCGCTGGAGGCAAGCCATTGAAGGCGTCCAAACGCATCATCGGAACTCAGGTTTCCGGTTGAAACCGCATCCAGCAGTTGCCGGATTTCGTTCAAATCCATTGGTTTCCCTTTCTGAAAGACATACGGAGACAGAATTGGGTACAGGGACGAATCATCCCTGTTCTCCGCTTGGCTTCACTCACGAATGGCACGGTTCATGCTTCCCTTCACGTAACCCTCCAGATCCAGACAGACATGCAGAAAGCCAAGTTCCCGCATGCTCCTGGTCAGGGCGGATCGCAGGGGCTCCACGATGGCTTCCTGCATCTGGGCGTAGGGCAGCTCGATGCGTGCCAGTTTATCATGCACGCGGACGCGTCCGCCTGTAAAGCCCAAATCCTGAAGGACGTATTCCGCCTTTTCGATCAGGCCCAATAATTCCGGCGTCAACGGGGTTCCGAATGGAATGCGCGTGGCCAGACAGGCGCCTGCGGGCTTGTCCCACGCCTTGACGCCGTTGCGGTACGCGAGCATGCGGATTTCCGCCTTCGCCAGCCCGCAGTCCAGCATCGGACTTTCAATGCCCAATTCGGCGAGTGCGCGCATGCCGGGTCTGTAATCGCCCAGATCATCGGCATTCGAACCTTCCACGACATGGGAGATCCCGTTCTCAGCGGCAACCTGCAGAATCCGGGTGAAGATGTTTTTCTTGCAATGATAGCAGCGTTCCGGCACATTTCCTGCGAATTCCGGTACCGAAAACTCCTCCGCCTGCAATGTCACAAGCCGGATGCCCCGCTCGGCGCAGAATGCGCGGGCCTCCTCCGCATCCCTTGCGGGAACCATCGCACCAAGCACCGTGACAGCCAGAACGCCTTCCGGAATGGCCCGATGTGCGGCATCCAGCAGGAAGCTGCTGTCGACGCCGGCGGAAAAAGCGACACAAATACGTTCCGAACCCAGCAACCGTTTCATCAGCGTGTCGTACTTGGCCTGCACACGAACATCCGGTGTGGCTGATATTCCCAATACGGCCGATGCCTCTGCACCGGCAACGGTCTTCCCTGTTGTCTCTCCTGCTGTCCTGTCTGTCATGATTCTTCCCTTCCCATCCCATTTCCGGGATGGCACGATTTACAGTTCATCCATCCTGATCAGACGCGTGAGTTCCATATCAAGCTCCCATGCGCCGAATTCGGTATTGCTCAGGATTACATAGGCGACATTCCGAACCGGGTCAAACAAGCTGGTCGCACTCACGCCGGGATCGCATCCCTGCAGGTACCAGGCGTCATGCTTCCCCATGTTCTTCAGCCAGACACCGAATCCATATCCGGTTTCCTCCTCGTCCCGCCATTGCCGCTGAAGCATTCGGGATGTCAGGGTTGGCCCCAAAAGCACATGCGAGGAAAGCGCATCCCAAAACCTGAGCATGTCCATGCCCGTGCTCCAGGCACCACCGTCTCCATTGCCGACAGGGGGGATGTCAAAAATATTGGACACCCAGTCCACCCCGATCTTTCGATATCCGCGTGCACAGCGGGATGGAAGCCGGTCATTCATATAGTAGCCGGAATCCGCCATTCCCGCCTTGTCGAAGACACGGGCCTGAACAACTTCCGTAAACGGCTTTCCCGTCACGTTTTCAATGATGAGCGCGAGCACGACGAAAGCGGCATTGTTGTAACAGAACGCCGTACCTGGCTCGAATTGCATGGGCAGATCCTGAAACAATGGCAGAAAGTCGGTTGGCCTGCGCATCCGATGGACGGGCCTGTTGTTCCACAATTCGGCATAGTCTTTCATGACGGATTCGTCAAAGTAGTCCGGAATACCGGATGTATGGGACAGCAGCCGCCCGACGGTCACGCCGTCAGGAAATCCTGCAAGAACCCCTTCAGGCAGGACTTCCGAAAGGGAATCCTCAAGCCCGATCCAGCCTTCTTCCACAAGCTGCAGCAGTGTGACGGCTGTGAAGACCTTCCCGACAGATGCCATGGAAAACCTCGTATCCGGTGCATTCGGAACGTAGTCGCTTCTGTCCGAATATCCGCGGGACACTTGATAGCATACATTCGTGCCGCGCCGGATCAGAACCGTACCTGCAAAGTTTTCCGGCAGGCGGATAGCCGGCATGTTTTCATTCCCGCACATTGACCGTCCTCCCTCTTTCTGTTTCATCCCGATGGTCTTCAGTGTTTCGCTTCATGCGCAGGTTTGTCTTCCTTTGCAGTAGTAATTCCGTCTTCCCCTGGCGCATGTTTTCCCTTCCGGGTCGAAACGGCCGGTGTTCCCGCTTTTGTGGAACCCGGATGTCCGGGAAAGGCATGAGCCGGAATGGACGGGGCATCCTTGTGGCGTGGAGAAACATCCGTGTGCTGTGGAGGAACATCCTTGCGGTCGGGAAAGGCCTCCATGATCTCCTGATACATAGCCATATATTCGCGGGCGGCATGCTCCCAGCTGAAATCCTGCGCCATGCAGGTCCGGACGAGCCGGTCCCAGGCAGTTTTGTCATGGAACACCGAAATGCCACGCATCAGTGCATCCTTCATCTCATGCGCATTGTAGTTGGCAAAACTGAATCCGGTCCCTTCCCCGGTCAGAGGATTGTAGGGAATGACGGTATCCTTCAGGCCGCCGGTCTCCCGGACAACCGGCACGGTTCCATAACGCATGCTGAACAGCTGGCTGAGCCCGCAGGGTTCAAACAATGACGGCATCAGGAAGAAATCGCAGCCGGCATAGATTCGTTGCGCCAGAAGCCCGTCATACCGGATATGGGCGGATACTTTTTGCGGGTAGGTGTGGTGTGCCCAGCGGAACAGGTCTTCATACTGCTTGTCTCCGGTCCCGAGCACGATGATCTGGATATCCTGTGCAAGAATTTCCCCGAGCACGCGTGCGACCAGATCGAAGCCTTTTTGGTCGACAAGCCGTGAAATGATGCCGATGAGCGGAACGTCCGCGCGCGGGGGCAAATGCATCTGCTTTTGCAGCGAAGTCTTGTTGATGAGCTTGCCTGACGGATCCTCCGCTGAGAAAGGCGCATAAAGCCGATCGTCATGTTCCGGATCGTTGTGCGCATAATCGATGCCGTTGACGATGCCCCGAAGGTCCGCAGACCGGCGGTTGATGGTTTCATTGAGCCGCTCCCCGAAGAAATCGCCCCTGATTTCCTCGGCATAGGTTTCGCTGACCGTTGTGATTCGGGTGGAGAAGTTCAGGGCCGCCTTCATGAAACTGACGCAGCCATCCTGTTCGACGCCGTTTGCATTGAAATATCCCCACTCCAAACCAAGGACGGAATCCATCATCTCTTTCGGAAAAATCCCCTGATAGCGTAAATTGTGGATGGTATACACCGTGCGCATGTTCCGGAAGAACCCTTCATTCCGATAGTTCCGGTAATGGGCATCGAGCATGACGGGGGTCATGCCGGTCTGCCAGTCGTTCAGATGGATGATGTCCGGCTGAAAACCGATTTTGGGCAACGCCTCGAGAATGGCACGGCTGAAGAAGGCAAACCGTTCCCCGTCATCCCCGAGACCGTAGATCCCTTCCCTTTTGAAGTAATACTCGTTGTCCAGAAAATAGAAGGCAACTCCCTTTTCCACCAGACGAAAAATTCCGCAGTATTGCCTGCGCCAGGTCAAATCAACCTCGACGCTTCCAATGAACTCCATTTGTTCCGTGTATATCGCGGGAATCTGCCCATACTTGGGCATGACCACGCGCACTTCCGCTCCTTCATGGCCAAGAGCCTTTGGCAGGGAACCGGCAACATCGGCCAACCCGCCGGTTTTGAGGAAAGGATCGACTTCGGACGCCGCAAACCATATCTTCAAGGGACTCATGGATAGCCTCCTTCGTATCGGCACAAGGGATCCTGTTTCCTGTCCATTATCCCATAAATCCCGCCTGTGAAACAGTCTGATGTTCTTCAGGCGTTCTTCGTGCGCATCCGCCTGCACCCGTATCATGGCGCTGGCACATGCATGTGAAAAGACAGGACGTTCAGGGTATGATACAATGGGAAGACCCTTTTAGGGCTTGGAAAGAAATAACCTGCTCTATGAATTTCAGAAAACAATGGCCAAACCTGCCATTGTTTTCTGATAAAGAGCAGGTAATTCCTTTCCGGCTCCTTATAGACCCGGCAATTGGTTCGTATCGTTTTTGACGGTCGAATGACAACCGTATCAATTGCCGGAGTCCCACCCTATACCAAATATTTGTTTCCGATTCCATAAGAGGGAAAGACAGGAGACTTCATGGGCAAGATTTTTCTCATCCGCAACAAGGAATTCCGCGTGGACTCCGGCCATCCGTGGCTTTTCAGGAGCGATATCGAACGCGTCAGCGGGAACCCGCTGCCGGGTGATGCGGTGGATGTTTTCGGACTGGACGGACGTTTTCTCGGACGTGGACTTTTCAATCCAAACTCCCAGATCGCCATCCGCATGCTGACCCGCTGGGAAGAACCGATCACGCGGGATTTCTTCGAACGGCGCATCCGTCAGGCCTGGTCCTACCGTCAGAAAGTTGCGGACACGAACAGTTGCCGCGTCATCTTTGCGGAATCCGACTTCCTGCCGGGTCTCATCGTTGACAAGTTCAACGATATCCTGGTCATGCAGACCCTGTCCTTTGGAATGGATCGGATGAAGGGCATGCTTGTGTCCCTTTTGCAGGAAATCATCAACCCGCGCGGCATCTATGAACGCAACGATGTGCCGGTCCGCGAGCTCGAGGGCCTTCCCCAGCAGAAGGGTTTTCTGACCGAACCGTTCGATACGATGGTGGAAATGAAGGAAAACGGCATCCGTTTCCTCGTGGACGTGGCGGATGGCCAAAAGACGGGCTTCTTTCTCGATCAGAAGGAAAACCGCGCAGCTCTTGCTCCCCTCGTACCCGGCCAGCGTGTATTGGACTGCTTCTCGCACACTGGTTCCTTCGCCCTGCACGCTGCGCATTACGGCGCTTCCGAGGTCATCGGCGTGGACATTTCCGACCATGCGGTCGCCTGTGCGAACCAAAATGCGGAATTGAACGGATATCAGGACCGCACCCGGTTCGTCGAGGCGAATGCATTCGATTTCCTGCGCGCCGCATCGGATCGCAAGGATATTTATGATGTGGTCATCCTGGATCCGCCGGCTTTCACAAAAAGCCGTTCCGCCATTGAAGGCGCGGTGCGCGGCTACAAGGAAATCAACCTGCGCGCCATGAAGATCGTGAAGCCGGGCGGGTTCCTGGTCAGCTGTTCCTGCTCCCACCATGTATCCCAGGAACTGTTTCTGAAAACGCTGCACGATGCCGCAACCGATGCGCATCGCCAGGTGCGGCTGGTGGAATACCGCTCCCAGGCGAAGGATCACCCCATCCTGCTGGCATCCGCCGAAACGCAGTACATCAAATGCGCCATTCTCCAGGTGTTCTGATTGGGGCGTCCTTCGCCGGACCTGCCAAATCGCAATCGCGAAGAGACCCTCAGCAAAGCCCTCCGTTGGCCCGGATCAGCCCCTGCAACGCCTCCATCGAAACCTTTTGCATCGGCAGATCATGCTTCACCGCAAGGGAAGCCGCTGTTCCCGCCGCTTCGCCCACACAGGCGCAGATGGGCAGGATGCGCGTGGACGAATGTGCCTCGTGTGTCGCGGAGATGGGTTTTCCTGCAATCACCAGGTTCTCCACCCCCTTCGGGACCAAGGCACGGAACGGAATGGTGTAGTACCCGCCATGGGGAATCTCCATGAGGCTTGTGCCTGTCCCGGCGGGATTGTGGATGTCCATCGGATAGGTCCCGCGTGCGATGGTGTCCGGGAATTTCCGGCAGCCCAGCAGATCCTCCCCGGTCAGCAGGGTTTCACCGACAATCCGCCGGCTCTCCCGGATGCCAATGTGTGAAGCTGTCATCAGAATGCGGCTTCTTTCAAAGCCGGGAACATTCTCCTTCAGAAAACCATGCAATTCGAAAGCCTGCTCCCGTCCCTCCATCTCGGCCTCGGAGAGGTCAAAGGCATTGATGGGAGACTTTCCGACGATACGTGTGGAATTGAAATGGAGGACACCTTCCGCCAGATGACTGAAGATGAGGACATCTTCGCGTGGATTGCGCAGTGCGCCCTTGTCGCGGAAAGATTTGTACAAGGCATTGAGCGCCACCCCGTCACGATCCTTGTCGAACTTTTCTCCATCGATCCCTGAAATCCGGAAACAAAGCGTCATCGGCTGACATTTCCCGTCTACGGGTCTGCCCATCTGGCAGGGGCATTCCGCCATGGCGGCAAGATCGGCATCTCCTGTCGCATCCACAAAGCAGCGGGCGGAAACCTTTGTCTTGCCGCCTTTGCCCAACAAGGTGACGGACTCGATCCTGTCCCCGCTCCGGCTCACGTCCATCAGCTGGGTGTGGAACAGGACACGGACGCCTGCCTTGCGACACATCCGATCCAGGATCAGTTTGAGGATCTCCTCGTCAAATGTCTGGCGATCCGCTCCCAGTCCGCTCGCCTTGTCCAGTTCGGACAGCAGCTCGGAAAACCATCCGGCGTTCACGGGCTGCGCAAGGTCCTGTTTCCAGGAAGCGGTCCAGATGCCGTACGGCATGAACGGATTCACCAGACCGATGGTCGCCATGCCGCCCAGACAACCCTCTCTCTCCGCAAGCAGAACGCTTGATCCGTTTCGGGCCGCCGACACTGCCGCGGCAACGCCAGCCAATCCGCCACCGGCCACAAGAACCTCCACTTTATCCGGATATGCCATTTCAACCATTTCCATACGCGTTCCTCCTGTCATACTCGTGCCCCATCCCCTCAGTTGTCTCCGAGGATGCCCACCGCTCTCGCCTTTTCCAGCCATACGGGGTCCGGAATCATATTGATGGACCGTTTGGCCAGCACATCAACCAGCTCATTATAGAACAGACCGGCGTGTGCCGGAACCTTCCGAAACGAAACCTTCATGCCGGGATTGTCATGGAAAAACTGCTGCATCCAGTCATGGTACGTGACAGAAAAGGGATTCGTCCGCTTCCACGTACCAAGCGCATGGTTTGCGACTCCCAGATAATCGTGCAGCACGATGACTTTCGCGTATCCGTTCTTTTTCGCATACTTCAAAGCCTGTATGGCACCGAGCAGCTCCCCTGCGATCTGCCGCATGGAAGTCGCTTCGCCATTGGTTCCCGCACCACTGGCGGAATGGACGATGGTTCCATCCAGAACGCAGAGAAGGCCGTATCCATAGTTTGGAATGTTATCGTTGAAACTCCCGTCCACATAACAGCAGAGGGCGTCGTCAGGCAATCCCGGCAGCAACTTCGCGGAACCCGCCACCCCGGCGGATTTACCCGGAACCGGCGCTTTCCCTTTCACTTTCCCGGTTGCCGCTGGAGAAGAGGCTTTCCGCTTTACGGACCCATTCTCCGAATCTGCAGAGACTATCTTGTGCTCCGCAACGCCAGGGACTTTCCCCTTCTCATCCCCCAGCCATGTCTCCGCTTCCGTACGTGTGACAAATCCGGCGTATACGGCGCCAGGCGCTCCATGGACAAGTCTCCGCGCTTCGTCCCAGGTATTGCAGATCCGGTTTGTGACTGCTTCTCCCGTCTCAGGATCCTTGCCGCACCGTATGGCGTAAAAGTTTTTTTTTGCTGCCACAAAAGCCTCCAAATCCATGTTCCCGAATAAAAGCCCATATGCAGACAGAAAACCCTGTCGTCATATGGGCTTTGGTGCGGACAAAGGGACTTGAACCCTTACGGTTGCCCACCGGTACCTAAAACCGGCGCGTCTGCCGATTCCGCCATGTCCGCACGAAGGTTTCCGCCGGAATTTCCATCCATGCATACCCATGATAAGTGGATTTGAACGGCTTGTCAATCAGCCGCGAAGCAGGTTGCCGGCCTTTGCGGACGCCTTCGGGAACCTTCTGGCATTCGTATCCGAAGCCACATGGAGGCTTAATCCCCTGACCGGAGTAAAACATTCCGTTCCGCAACAGGAATGCATGGTTCGCATTGTGAATGGGTATATAGAGTGTGAACGACTCCGGACGGAAGAAAAGACAATTGCCGGAAAGCCGTAAACGCCATGGAACGGACCACAGGGAGGGTGAATCATGGAAACCTTGATGCATGAGCCAATACGGGATGTCGTTGCCCGATATCCCGCTATCGGGGACTTGTTGATGAAGAACAACATCGATTGCGCTTCCTGCTCGGTCGGCACCTGCCTGTTGAAGGATGTCATGAAGGTTCATGGCTTTTCTTCCCAGCAGGAAGTGAAGCTGCTGGCGGAAATCCAGAACCTGATGCATCATGCCGGGAATGCGGAGGTCACTGCACCGATTGCGCTGGGAGTGAACCCCGCGAACCCCTTTTCCATCCCGGAAGAACTTCGGGAAACGCCGGGAACGCCTGGAAGAGACAACCTGTGTGAACCCATCCTTCAGCTGATGGCGGAGCACGACCGGATTCTGCGCATGCTCGACCTTGTTCCGCGCATTCTGGCACGGGACAGTTTCTGGGGCGAGGACCGGACGCTACTGGACGGTTTCATCCGTCATTCCCAGCAATACTCGGATCGTTTCCATCATGCGAAGGAGGAGGACATCCTCTTTAAAATGGTGGATGGGAATCTGGCCATTATCCAGGCAATGCTCAGTGATCACACCAGCGGGCGCAACTTGATCAAGCTGGCTGACGAAGGCCTTCGGACCGGCGACCCCGAAAAAATATCCAATGGAATCTCGAAATACGCGGAACTCCTGCGCAGTCATATCCGCCGGGAGAACGACATCGCCTATCCATGGCTGGACCGGACCATCAGCTCCGAACAGAAATCACAGCTCATGGAAAGATTCGACCGGCTCGACACCCGGGAAGGAAGCAATCTGGAGGCGGCCATGGACGCCTTCATCGAATCGGCGGAGCAGCAGCTGCTGGTCGTGAAAAGCACGATCTATCCGTTTACCTCCTCAAGGGAAAAAACCATCGAACGGCTTGTGGCACATCCGAATGCAGCCATCAGCCACATGATCATTCCGGCCGGTGAAAAGGTGGACGGCCACAAGACCACCACGAACGTCTATTTCATCATCACACACGGCATGGTCACGGTTCGGCACAGCGATTCGCAGGAAGTGAAGCATGTCCAGGGAACCATCGTCCATCTTCCGCCGGAAACCTGGATGGAATTGCGGAATGATGGACCGGGAATCTTTGAGATGTTCGTCGTTCGTGCGCCGAATGCATGATCCGGCCATCCGGAACGCAAAAGGGACGCTTGGTTGGTTTTTACGCCACACCAAGGTCCCTTTTCTTTGATGTCAGGAACGGCCTACCAAGCCCGATCCTGAATACAGATCCCATTTGTCCAGCCAATCCTGTCAGACCCGATCCCGAATCCAGTCCATGGCTTCGCCGGCGGGCATGGGATGTCCGGCCTGATTCCCCTGGATCATCGGACAGCCTTTGTCCTCAAGATATTTCCGCTGCGCCATGGTTTCTATCCCTTCCACCACGACATCCATCCCGATGCCTCCGGCCAGCTCCAGAATGGAACCCATCAGACGGCGCTCCCTGCTTTCATGATCAAAATTCTTCACAAATGAATGGTCGATCTTCACAGTATGAAAGGGCAGGTGCAGCAAATAGCTCAGGGAGGAATATCCTGTTCCGAAATCATCCAGCAGCAGGTGGAATCCCTGTTCGCGCAAGCGGATCATCCGCTCCTCGAAGAATTTCGGCGACAAGACCAGCATGGATTCCGTCAGCTCGATCCCCAGGGCGGAATGCTCCAAGCCCGCCTTGTCCGCAGCATGGAGGACCATTTCCTCGAATTCGGGCCGCATCCATTGCATGGCGCAGGTGTTCACGGTCACAAAGAACGCTCCGTAACGCTTTCTGACCTCCACGGCGAACCGGCAGGCTTCCTCCATCACCCACGCGCCAAGCGGAATGATCAGCCCGCTTTCTTCCGCCACCGGTATGAATTCATCCGGACGGATGTTTCCAAGTTCGGGGCTGAACCAACGGAGCAGGGATTCAAAACCGGAGGGTCTCTCCCCGTCCAACCGGATGATCGGCTGGAAATAAACGCGAAATTCTCCGTTGTCGAGCGCTTTCATCATGGCGCTTTCGATTTTCCGACGCCAGGCGACACGTTGCCCCATTTGCACGTTGTAGCAGCAGATCTGATTTCGGCCCATACGCTTCGCTTCGCCCATGGCAAGATCGGCATTGCGCAGCAGTTCCTGGAAAAGGGTACCATCATCGGGGAACAAGGCGCATCCGATGCTGCCTGTGACCCGAAGGCTTCTTCGTTCCAGAAGGAAAGGTTCCTCCATCATTTCGGAGATACTCCGAGCAAGCCGGTCGACATCATTCTTGGTAGATTTGCCGCCGAGTGCGAATACAAATTCATCTCCGCTCAGCCTGAAAAGGAGGATTTCGGATGAATCCTTCACCAGGGTGGAAAGGCGTGTTCCGATGACCTGCAGAAGGCTGTCGCCAATGGAATGGTCGTAGGCGTCGTTGACCCATTTGAAATTGTCGAGATCCATCACGACAATTCCGCGCAGCCAGGGCCCCAGCGCCATGCGCATGTCCATTTCTCCGAACAGCGCAAGACGGTTCGGCAGCGAGGTCAGATTGTCGAATTGGGCGAGCTGCCGGATTTCGAGCTCCATCATGCGACGGTCCGTCTGGTCCGTCAATGACCCGGCAACACGGACCACTTCTCCCCCGGTCCCCGTCTGCACCCTGCCGGAAAGCAGATAGGTACGATACCCACCCACAGAAGTCTTCAGCCTGCAGATCAGGAAAAAGCGGGGCGTGCGATCCGCCACATGGGAACGGATGCATTGTACCAGCACGTCCCGGTCACTTTCCGCCAGCAGGTCCATCGGATTCTGGAAAAGGGTATGGAATTCATGCGAAGCGTACCCGAGCTGCGCATACAGACGGTCACTGACAAACAGGGTATTGTCGGCCGCCGAATAGTCCCACAGCAGGTCATTGGCCCCCTGTACGGCGAGCTGATACCGTTCGGCCATCCGACGTGTGTCCAGGTGCGCATTTCGAAGAGATTGCCGAATTCCGTCCTCGTTCCCCTTTTCCGGGGATTCCGCGGCATCCCGACCCTCTTTGCCCAAGTGATCCGAGCCGTTTCCCATCAGGTCATCCATCCTGTCTCGTTTCCGCCCAATGCAGCATCGCACCCGCGATCTGTTCCAACGGGAGCAGTCTTTCCACCGCTCCGATTCCATGAGCCACCTTCGACATCCCGTAAATGACGGCTGTTTCCTCATTCTGCCCGATCGTCATCGCGCCCGCCCGTCGCATCTTGAGCAACCCGTTTGCTCCGTCGACCCCCATTCCGGACAACAGAACCCCGCAGGCCCGTTCCGCCAGCACTTCCGACGCAGACTGAAAAAGCGCGTCCACGGAAGGGCACTGGCTGTTGATGCGTTCCCCCTGCATGCATACGACGGAGACCCCGTCCCCGGTGCGGATAAGGCACATGTGCCTGTTACCCGGCGCGATCAGGACCAGCCCGGCATGCAGGCGATCCCCGTGCTCCGCCACCCTCACCTCCAGACTGCAGGCTTGGTTCAGCCGTTCCGCATACACTTTCGCAAAACTGGCCGGCATGGTCTGCACAACCAGAATGCATGGCATTTTCAACGGCAGATCCCGGAGAACGGTATAGATCGCCTCCGTCCCCCCGGTGGCCGCCCCCATCACGACCGCCGAAGCATGTTCCGGGACTGTCCTGTCGACAGTTACAACCCCGGAAAGAAGGAGCGCCGAGCGATTGGAGGAACAGGCCACCCGCAGTTTCATTTTCAGCTCGATGAAAAACAAGTCGAACTCGGTACGGCTTGCCGCCTCTGGCTTCGCGACGAAGTCCACGGCGCCCGCGCACAATGCGTCGAACACACTTCCTGTGACGGAACTGACCACAACGACAGGAATCCCGTATTTCGGCATGACCCGTTTGAGGAATTCGATCCCACTCATCCCGGGCATTTCCACGTCAAGAGAGACAACGTCCGGCCGCACTTCCCCGATCATCCGCATGGCTTCCGAAGCGTCGCACGCCTCGCCCGCCACAATGAACCCGGGTTCGTTGAAAAGCCCTTCACGCAAGGCTTCCCGAAAGAATGCCGAATCGTCGACCACCAGAATACGGATGCTCTCCTGTTCCATCCTCCACCTCCGGATTTCACTCTTCAAAACCGGCAACAGACATGAAGCCTGGGTTGGAACTCCGGGAATGGACAAGCATTGTTCGATCCTTGGATGCAACATCCGTCCATTGCCGGGCAAAGATACTGCGTATCTCGCAAGTGTGATTTCCCCATCCGGCCGTACCATGAAGCAGATTTATGTCAACAACCTCTCAAAAAGGGAGGGCATTTCCACTGTCATGAGTGGAAATGCCCTCCCCCTGCAACCGGGATGGATGAAGCGCGCTTACAGTTTCCTGTCGAACACCTCAAGGTTCACGATATCCAGCGAACCGATCATCTTGCCCATCTTCAGACAGCGCACGACGGCGCCGACCGTATCGAGGGAGGTCAGGCACGGGATGGAGCGTTCGACGGCCTTGCGGCGGATGCGGAATCCATCGCGTTCGGAATTGCGGCCCTTCGTAGGCGTGTTGACGATCATCTTGATGGTTCCGCTTTCCACCAGGTCCATCAGATTGGGAGACGGCTCGTTCATCTTGCGCACCATGTTGGTGGCGATGCCATGCGCGTTCAGGTAATGCGCGGTCTTGCCGGTGGCATACAGGTTGTACCCGAGTGCGGCGAAGCCTTCCGCAATGGGCAGCAGTTCCGGTTTGTCGGAATCCCGCACGGTGAAGAGGATGCCTGTGCCCGGCTCCGGAAATTTGAGGCCCGAACCGACCAACCCCTTGAACACTGCTTCATCCAAGGTCTTCGCGATGCCCAGCACTTCGCCGGTGGACTTCATTTCGGGGCCGAGACTCGTATCGACGTTGTGCAGTTTCTCGAAGGAGAATACCGGCACCTTCACGGCGATGTAGTCGGATTCCTTGTAAAGACCCGTTCCGTAGGGGAAATCGGACAGCTTCTTCCCCATCATGATGCGGGTGGCCATGTTGATCATCGGAATCCCCGTCACCTTGCTGATGTACGGAACGGTGCGCGAGGAACGCGGATTCACCTCGATGACATAGAGTTCGTTGTTGAAGAAGACATACTGGATGTTCACGATGCCGATGACATGCAGCGCCATGGCAAGTTTCTTCGTGGTGTCATGGATTTTCTGCTTCAGCTTGTCGCTGAGCGACTGCGGCGGATAGATGGAGATGCTGTCCCCCGAGTGGACGCCTGCACGCTCCAGATGTTCCATGATGCCCGGAATCAGGATGTTCTCCCCATCGCAGATGGCGTCGACCTCCAGTTCCTTGCCCATCATGTACTTGTCGACGAGGATGGGGTTCTCCTGTTCCTCGCGCAGGATGATGTCCATGAAATCCTTGATGTCCTGATCCTGATAAGCGATTTCCATACCCTTGCCGCCCAGCACGTACGAAGGACGCACCAGCACGGGATATCCCAGCTTGTTGGCCGCCGTGAGGGCTTCCTGCTTCGTATAGATCGTGAAGCCCTTCGGCCGCGGAATGTTCAAATCCTCCATGATTTTTTCAAACTTCTCGCGGTCCTCGGCTGCATCGACATCCTTTGCGGAAGTGCCGAAAATCCGGATGCCTGCGTCCGCCAGCGGATTCGTCAGTTTGATGGCCGTCTGGCCGCCGAACTGGGCGATGACGCCGTCCGGTTTCTCCACCTCGATGATCTCCAGCACGTCTTCAGGCGTCAGGGGCTCAAAATAGAGGCGGTCGGATGTATCAAAGTCCGTCGAGACGGTTTCCGGATTGTTGTTGACGATGATGGCCTCGTAGCCTTCCTCCTTCAACCCCCAGACAGAGTGGACGGAGCAGTAGTCGAATTCGATGCCCTGCCCGATGCGGATGGGGCCGGAGCCAAGCACGAGCACCTTCTTTTTATTGCCGGGCCGTGCTTCCGTAACCTCGTCGTACGTGGAATAGAAGTACGGCGTCTGCGCCTCGAATTCGGCGGCGCAGGTGTCGACCATCTTGTAGGCGGGCGTGAGGTTCAGGCTCCTGCGCCGATCCCGAACGGCCTCCTTGGTCGTTTTGGCATATTTCGCGATGGTCTCGTCCAGGAAGCCCATCTTCTTTGCCTTTTTCAGGATCTCGATGTCCAGGGAGGCAAGTGTCTGCTTCTTCAGCTCCTCTTCCATCATGACGATGTTCCGGAACATGTTCAGGAAGAAGAGATCGATTTTCGTGATGTCGTGGATGTCGTTGAGATCGAACTGACGCCGGATGGCTTCCGCGATCACCAGGATGCGTTCGTCATCCACCAGATACAGTCGGTCATGAAGTTGTTCCTCGTCGAGTTCCTTGCAGAGCGGGGTTTCCAGCGTGCGGATACCAAGCTCGAGCGAGCGCAACGCCTTCATGAGCGCATGTTCCAGCGAGTTTCCGATGGCCATGACCTCTCCGGTGGCCTTCATCTGCGTTCCGAGTGTGCGGTGCGCCTTGACGAACTTGTCAAAGGGCCATTTCGGAATCTTCACGACCACATAATCGAGCGTGGGCTCGAAGCAGGCGTAAGTCTTCCCTGTGACGGCATTTGGGATTTCATCCAGCCCATAGCCGATGGCGATTTTGGTGGCGACCTTGGCGATGGGGTATCCGGTTGCCTTGGAAGCCAGCGCGGAGGAACGGCTGACACGGGGATTGACCTCGATGACCGCGTATTCGAAACTGTCCGTCTTCAGGGCGAACTGGCAGTTGCATCCGCCTTCGATCTTCAGGGCGGAGATGATGTTCAGCGCCGCAGTGCGGAGCATCTGGTATTCCTTGTCGGCCAGGGTCTGGGAAGGAGCCACGACGATGGAGTCGCCCGTATGGACGCCCACCGGGTCGATGTTTTCCATGTTGCAGACCGTGATGACGTTGCCCTTGCAATCGCGCATCACTTCATACTCGACTTCCTTCCAGCCGGAAATGTCCTTTTCGATGAGCACCTGGTGCACGCGGGAGAGGCGCAGGCCATTCTCGCCGATGTCGCGCAGCATGGCCTCGTTTTTCGCAATGCCGCCACCTGTGCCGCCCAGCGTGTAGGCGGGACGAACGATGACGGGATAGCCGATTTCCTCGGCAAACGCGATCGCATCCTCCAGCGTCATGACGACCTTTGAGGCGATGCAGGGTTCGCCGATGCTTTCCATCGTATCCTTGAACGCCTGTCGGTCCTCGGCCTTGTGGATGGCCTCCACGTTCGTTCCGAGCAGCCGGACACCCACTTCCTCGAGAAAACCGGATTCCGCCAGTTCCATCGCCAGATTGAGGCCTGTCTGTCCGCCCAACGTGGGAAGGATGCTGTCAGGCCTCTCAAGCCGGATGATGTTCTTGACGACTTCGATGTTCAGGGGTTCGATATAGACCTTGTCCGCAATCTCGCGATCCGTCATGATGGTGGCCGGATTGCTGTTGACGAGGATGGTTTCGATGCCCTCTTCCCGCAGCGCCCGGCAAGCCTGCGTGCCGGCATAGTCGAATTCGGCCGCCTGCCCGATGATGATGGGGCCGGATCCGATGACCAGCACCCGCTTGACGTCTGTCCTTTTTGGCATGGCTCAAATCCCTCCCACTTACGCGTGCTGCTTCATCAGGTCGATGAAGGAATCAAACAGGTATCCGGTGTCCATGGGTCCCGGGGAAGCCTCGGGATGGAATTGCACCGTGAATGTCGGCGTATCGAGATACCGCACGCCCTCGACGGTCTGGTCGTTCATGTTCACATGGCTCACTTCCGCCGTCCCGGGATTCAAGCTCTCCGCCAGCACCGCGTATCCATGGTTCTGGGAGGTGATGTAGGTGCGGTCCAGCTTCAGATCCTTGACGGGATGGTTGCCGCCGCGATGTCCGTACTTGAGCTTGCCCGTATCACCGCCGACAGCGAGCGCAGTAAGCTGATGTCCAAGGCAGATGCCGAAGATGGGCTTTTTCCCGAGCAGCTGCCGAATCTGTTCGATCTGGAAGACGCAGTCCTTCGGATCACCGGGTCCGTTTGACAGCATGATGCCGTCGATGCCGAGTGTGAGCACTTCCTCCGCGCTTGCGGTGGCCGGGACCACGGTGACGTCGCAGCCGCGCCTGTTCAGGTTCCGGACTATGTTCGTCTTGACGCCGTAATCCATGAGGGCGACCTTCAGGGGCTTGTGTTCCGTCATGCGGCTTTCGTCGGCATGTGGTTGCAATTCGGCATCCAGCGCATGGGCGGGATATTCCTCAGGCACCCGGACGGTGACCGCCTCTACCGGGTTTGTGATGCGATAGGCATGGATGCGGGCTTCCCAGTCCTCAAACCGGAAATCCGTCTCCGTCGTGAGAACGCCGTTCATGGTGCCCTTTTCGCGCAGAATCCGGGTGAGTGCCCGTGTATCGATCCCCTCGATACCGATGATCCCGTATTTCCCCAGCCACTCTCCCAGCTGCCCCTGGTTCCGCCAGTTGCTCGGATGTGTGCTGCATTCGCGCACAATGAACCCCATCACCTGTGGTCCGACGGATTCGAGGTCCTTGTCGTTGATGCCGTAATTCCCGATGAGCGGATAGGTCATGGTGACGATCTGTCCCGAATAGGACGCATCTGTCAGCACTTCCTGATATCCGGTCATGCCGGTATTGAACACGATCTCCCCTATGACGCTTCCCGTCGCGCCGAAAGAGGTGCCGGTAAAGATGGTGCCGTCCTCAAGTGCCAGAATCGCTTTCATCGTTCACCTCAGTCATTCTTTCAAGTCTGGTCATGCTTTCCTGTCAGATCCCGCTTCATGTCCGGTTTTTCAGGGCCGCCTGGATGTCATCCCGCATGCGGATGGCTTCCGCCCGGGTTGCCAGGGCAAAGTCCTGCTCGCTGTGCGCCGTCTTCCAGGCGTCCTTCTGCCATGCGCACATCAGGCTGCGGGAAGCGTTCACGATCGCCCCAAGTCCATCCGGCCCGAAAGCTCTGGCGACATCTTCGGCCGTTCCGCCCTGTGCGCCATACCCGGGTACCAGGATCCACGCATGAGGCATGCGGTGCCGCATCTCCTCGATCTGTCTCGGGTATGTTGCGCCGACCACTGCGCCGACCGGACCATACCCGCAGGCGCCGTTTCGTCCCTTGCCCCAGTCATTGACCAAGTCGCCCATCATCTCATAAACGGTCCGTCCGTCTGTCAGTGTCAGATCCTGCAGCTGCCCGGAAGAGGGATTCGAGGTCTTGACCAGGACGAATATGCCTTTGCCGTACTTGTCGCAATCCCGGAGGAAGGGCTTTACGCCGTCTTCGCCCAGATAACCGTTGACGGTCAGCGCGTCCGCATCGAACACGGGCACTTCACCCGCCCCGTCGAGTACTGTCCGCCCGAGGAATGCGCCGGAATAGGCTTCCGCCGTGGTGCCGATGTCATTGCGCTTGCCGTCCGCGATGACCAGAAGCCCCTTTTCGCGGGCATACCGGCAAGTCAGATCGAAGGCGCGAAGTCCTTCGGTGCCATACAACTCATAATAGGCGAGCTGCGGTTTCACAACGGGGATGATGTCCGCCACGGCATCCATCAGGGCGAAATTGAATGCTGCGATGCTCTCGGCGGCGGCCTGAAAAGGATTCCTGCTGACTTTCGCCGCCTGTTCCCGGATATGGACCGGAATGTATTCCAATTTCGGATCCAGACCCATCACGGTCGGATTTCCCTTTGTTCTGACAGCTTGTGCAAGTCGATCGGAAAACTGCATTCTGTTTCCTCCATTCACCGCACTATGTATATTTATACACTAATAATTATTTTTATGCAACCAATCGGAATCATGTGACACTTTATGCAAACGTCATGCAACCGGTTTTCCATCGCGGGCGACAATGCGCCCTCCGACCATCGTCATTTTCACGCGTCCCGCAAGATTCCAGCCGTGATAGGGTGTATTGTGGCTCCGGGAAGCGAGGGTTTCACGGTCGACGGTCCACTCATCCTCAAGATCCACCAGGGTCAGGTCCGCAGGGTAACCTGCCGCCACTTTCTTTTCCGGCAGTCCGAGCATGGCAGCCGGCGCAGCAGACATTCGATCCGCGAGTTCGGTCAAGCTCAGGATTCCGGGTTTGACCAGATGGGTCAGGGCAAGCGGCAAGGCGGTTTCAAAGCCGACGATGCCGTTGTTCGCCTTGTCGAATTCCACATTCTTTTCATCGATGTGATGGGGCGCATGATCGGTCGCGATCATGTCCAGGGTGCCATCACGCAGACCCTCGCAGACCGCATCCACATCCCGGCGTGTTCGCAGCGGCGGATTCATCTTTGCATCCGTATCATAGCCTTCGCAGGCATCTTCGGTGAGGGTGAAGTAGTGTGGGCAGGTTTCAGCCGTCACCTTCACGCCTCGTTTTTTTGCGTCGCGGATCAGCTGGACGGCCGTAGCGGTGGAAACATGCGCGATATGGACGGGAATTCCCGTGTACTCCGCCAGAATCAACTCCCGTGAAACCATCACATCTTCGGCGGCGGTCGGGATGCCACGGAGCCCGAGGCGGGTGGATACGACGCCTTCGTTCATGGCGCCGCCTTCCGCCAGATCCGGGTCCTCGCAGTGGGAGATGACGCGCAGTCCGAACTGGGCGGCGTAGATCATGGCCTTCATCATCACCGAACTGCTCAGGACCGGTCGGCCATCATCCGAGACCGCCACAATGCCGGCTTCCTTCATCGTGCCCATCTCGGACAGCTCGGCGCCTTCAAGTCCCTTCGTGATGGAGCCGATGGGATGCACGCGGACCACGCCTTCAGTGGCGGCCTTGTCCAGAATGTAGCGGACGATGGCCTTGTTGTCGACGACGGGTTTTGTGTTCGGCATGCATGCGATATCGGTAAATCCTCCGGCAGCAGCGGATCGGGTGCCGGAGGCGATGTCTTCCTTGTATTCCTGGCCGGGATCCCGCAGATGGCAATGGGCGTCGACCAGGCCGGGAAACAGATGCAACCCGGAAGCCTCAAGAATCTCCAGCGTGATTTCCGTTGTTCCGGTCAGGCTCCCTTCCTTCGCGATGAAGGCTCTTGCCTCTGTTTCGTCCATCCGCCCGGATACGGCGGCAATTCTGTCCCCGATGACCAGCACATCCGCTTTTACAGGCGAAGTGCCTGCCTGGATGATGGTTCCGTTCTTCAACAAAAGATTCAATGCTCTTCCCTCCCCGTCAGCAGATAAAGGATGGCCATACGGATGGCGACACCGTTCGTGACCTGCGTATCAATGACCGATTGCGGACCGTCCACCAGGGATGTGGGCATTTCCACGCCTCGGTTCACCGGGCCTGGGTGCATCCACAACGCACCGGGTTTCGCTCCGGATACATTACCCGGGTTGAGTCCGAAGAAACGGGCGTACTCGGCGGCGGACGGGAACAGCGCTTTCTTCTGCCGTTCCAGCTGAACGCGGAGGGACATGACGACGTCCGCGCCTGCAACTGTCTCCTCGATGGAATGGCAGACGGTTGCACCCAACTGATCGATGCCGGGCGCCATCAGGGTTGTCGGCCCAAAGACACGGACTTCAACGCCCATCTTCTTCAGGCAGATCAGGTTGCTGCGGGCCACGCGGCTGTGCAGGACATCGCCCAGAATGGCCACTGTCATGCCCTTGATGTCCCCGAGTGCTTCCCGCATCGTGAACAGGTCGAGCAGCGCCTGGGTGGGATGCTCGTGCATGCCGTCCCCGGCGTTGATGACCGAAGCCTTCACATTCTTTGCCAGATGGGCCGGCGCACCGGAATTTCCATGGCGGATGACGATGATGTCCGTTCCCATCACATCGAGCGTGCGCCCCGTATCAATGAGTGTCTCCCCTTTCGCCACGCTGCTGGAGGCAACCGCTACATTCACAGCCTGCGCTCCCAGGTATTTCGAGGCGAGTTCGAAGGAAACGCGCGTACGGGTGCTGTTTTCGTAGAACAGCGTCATCACGGTGCGGCCCTGCAGGTAATTGGATTTCTTCATGCCGCTGGTGACGATCTTCTTCATGTCGACTGCGGTGTCGAGGATCAACAGGATTTCCTCCGGAGAAAGGTCTGCGATGCCCAACAGGTCTTTGGAACGGAGTTTCATGCCCTCACCCTTTCCTCATGTCATTGAAAAGTATGGATGCCCTTGAATGGAAAAAAGCATAAAAAAAATGGAAAGACTTGCGTCTTGCCATTTTGGAAACAATAATTCCGTTGATTGAGAATCGGAAACGAAAAACGGAAACAGCGAACCCGGTGGGGTTGAAGGGATATCCGCGATGCCGGGAGGGGTCATGTGACACATGGCCTGCTGCATGGTACGTTTCCTTTCCTCAATTGCTTTCATGGTATGATATCATGACCCAGTGAAAGTGTCCAGATGGAAAAATAAATAAAGAGTGCATTCGCCTGCACCATGAAAAAGGCCGCTGTTCCGGGGGGATACCAGCAGCCGAGATCATTTCGCGCGTACATCCGTCCGATCCTTCTGCGCTCCACCCTTCGATTCTTCTCAGAAATGGCTTCGCATGGTATAATTCATTCCAGTCTTCAGCTTATGGATCATCTGATGATTCATAGGCTGATTCAGGGAATGGAATCATTGTCTCTTCGAAAACAGACGAATGCAGATACAGGCGAAAAGCGGAAAGCCATCTTTCCTGAAAATCATGCACGCGATAGGAAAAGGTTAGCAGATGGGCTCCGATAACGGAATTAATAGTTTTCGAAAATGGCGAAAAGCCTTTTCATGAATACTTTTCAAGACGAATCCCGCCTTTATCCGACCAAAGCGGCTCCGGTCCGAGAAAACAGAAGGTGGAAAACACATGCGATGGAATCTGTCAAAACTCAAACAGGCAGTCCTGCCAATGATCGCGCTTCCACTTTCAGCCATGGCAGTTTATTACGCCTGGTCTCCTGCAACAGCACCAAAGCAATCCCCAGTACCGTCACAAACCATCGCAGCAACAACTGCCGTAACCTCCGTCAGCCCGGCCATGCAATCATCTGCCGCGCAGCTTCCCGCAGCGCAGTCGTCTGCAACACAGTTGCAAGTCGCGCAGCCACCTGCCACCCAGCCGCCTTCCATGAAACTCCCCACCCTGCAACCGCCTACTGTTTTGAAACCTGTCAATGGCTCCGTCATCGGGATTTCCGACCGGACCCTCCGCTGGTCACCAACCGATTCGGCCGATGCCTATCAGGTCGTCATTCTGGATACGATCAGGTGGAAAACCGTCTTTTCCCGGAAAGTAACGAATGATGCGCAAATCACGCTCGACAACGGCGTGTTCCTCTTTGGCGGGAAATATAGCGCCTCCATCAGTTCCCTTGCAGATGGAAACGAATCCGAGCCGGGTCACATTGATTTCAGCGTCCAAACACAGGAAGCCCCCCGCATTACTGCGCCTGAAGACAACTCCGATCTGCGCGTTTCGGACATCCCAGTAACATGGACGGCTGTCGAAGGAGCGGAAGGCTATAAAGTGGTCGTCACCGATACTGCCACTTGGAAAATTCGATTTTCCAAGACAGTCCAGAACGCGACCCGTCTTGTTCTGGACAAATCCCTCTTTACCATCGGCGGCAAATACCGCATATATGTGGCCGTCACAATCAATCAGAATGATTCAGCGCCCAGCCATATTGATATTTCCACCCTCAAGCTGTCTTCGCCGATGATCACATCTCCGGTTGATGGCGACATCCTGTCCTGCTCGGATGTCCCGCTTCAATGGGATCCGGTCATACTCGCGGAGAAGTACAGATTAACCCTGACAGACCGTGCGGACGGAAGCCTGCTGTACTCGGAAGATGGTTTCGCAGATGGAAAAGCCGTCATCAAGCGTTCCCTTCTTATGCCCGGCAAGGATTACAGGATTTTCATCCATTCCTTTCTCGGAGGCAACAGCTCGGATCCCGGCTGGATCGATTTCCATACCCGGCCGCTGGCCTCTCCGATCCTCACTGCTCCGACCAATGGCGCCTCCATACCGTTGACAGACCTGCAGATCGGATGGACCCCGGTGGACCTTGCTGACAGCTATATGATCACCGTCACGGACACGGACACTTGGAAAGTCATCCACACATCGAAAAACATCAGGGAAACCTCCAAAATACTGGAGAAAGACCTGTTTACACTGGGAGGCCATTATCGGATTTACGTCCATTCCTCCTGCGGGAAAACCGATTCCATCCCATCCTATGTGGATGTAAGCATGCCACCACTCCTGGCCCCAGCAATTCTCGAGCCATTGAATGCAGAAATTCTGCCGCTTTCCGACATCACGCTTGGATGGAATCCGGCAGGAAACGCCGATGGATACCATGTGACAGTCACCGATACGATCACATGGGATATCCTTTATTCGAGGGATGATGTGGCAGACAGCCGCATGACCCTGTCCAGAGACTTGTTTGTACCTGGTGGCAAATATCGAATATATGTTGCTTCCAAGGTTGGCAGTGTTGAATCCGCGCCGAATTTCATAGACATGGCGATTGAGACAGAAACCGGGATGGCTCCATGAAGAAGGAAGAAAGAAAGATCCTGACCAGTCGATTCTATAGTGTGATCTTCCGAAAGATCCTGCCGACCCTGTGCAACGGCAGAAAGATCGGCCAGACGGAGCATGCCCTGAGAATCAATGCCATCAGCCGGAAACGTCAGGCAAACGGCTTTGATTATTCGGATTTACCCATGCTGGAACTGATGGTCGACAATCATGCGGATGAGCCGGAATTCGATCCATCCGTACGGGAAAACAATTTCATCAACTGGATCAACGGGGTTTCCAGCCCGAAACACCTTGTGATGATCAATTCGATCCTGGAGTACCTCTGTGAAACCTGCCGGGATGATGACAAAAGAATGCTGTTGAAATACGAAACCCTCCAACTGCTGAAGTGCGGGGATTTTGCCATCTACACCGAGCATCTGGTCGACGACGCCATCCGGAGCTGGATTGGAAGGATCGAAGCGGATCATGCGGACGCGCTTTTCATGGCGGTCAAAGAAATTCTATATCTTCTGAAAAACAAACCCCGATTCATCCAGTACATCCTGGCGGGGCAGCAGCCTGCCGCAGACACAGCCGCAGACTGGATCGCACACACCATCGCAGACACTGCTACGGACAGGATCACGGACCTATCGTCAAACCCGCCGCCAATGCCGGGATCAATAAGGACGCATCCATTTGAAACTCCATCTGCAGAAATACCGTCTTCCCTTCCGATGAGGAAAAAACGGTTTCTGGCGGCAACGGCAATCACCCTCTGCTGCCTGTTCTTCCTCATTCTGATGGAGACACTCGCACACCCTTCGGCATCCTCTGACTCACAAATGCTGAGCGATCGATTCCGCTCGCATGTGAAAGGAATGAACAGGAAACTGGTCCCTCCGGAAATCATCTTTCCGAAAGACAAGGACCAGTTGGCCTATTCCGATCTTGAAATATCCTGGGACTTTGTAAAATCCGTCGATAGTTACACGGTTGCCGTTACAGATACCGGAACATGGGAACAGATATACCTGCAACGCGGTATCACGAGTGATTCCACCGTGCTGGGCATCAATCTGTTCCATCCGGGCGGCAGTTATCGCATCTTTGTTCTATCCAGTCGGGATGAAAAGGAAAGCGAACCGAACTTTGTCGATGTCTCCCTCTCCCCCCTCGCATCCCCACGGATCACAAAACCGACGGACCTCGCGCTGCGTGCGCTTTCCAGTATCGAGTTGGAGTGGGATCCGGTACCCGTAGCCGACAGCTACACGGTAAACATCCTTGAAACAACGGGATGGACCTCCATCTATGCACATTCCCTCATTCTTGATTGCCACGTCGTCCTGGACGAGTCGATATTCCGGAAAGGGAGCCGATATCGGATCTATGTCCATGCAAATGCCGGCAAGACGGAATCCGTTCCAAGTTATCTGGACATCAGCTTCAGCCGATGACAGCCGTCTTGGCTGAAGGCACAATCTCAATCCACATCTGACCCGGATTCAAAAGCAACGGGCTGCCATCCTCGAACAGATACCGGGTTTGCGCGTCACGCGCTGTCTTTTCCCATGAAATGGCACGGGATTTTCCGCCCGTGATGAACCATCCTTTGCCTGAACCGACGGTTCCGACATTGATGCGATCCTTTTCATCTCCTGCGATGGGCGCCGAGGGAACCACCTGGATCAGAATGTTGCAGGGAGCAACCTGCAGCCCCGAATTCCGTTCCATCTGCGCTTCTCCGTTCCGGGTCCTGTCATAGAGCTTCGAATCGGGATTGTAGGTGTATCCGGCTGTAAATCCCTTGCCGAAAGTCAGATCGATCTTCACGGCGGATTCCCCCGATGCGGGAACGGCAAAGGTGTCCGCATACTTGAACGGAAAAGCCTGTTTGGGTTCCGTCCGGTATTTCCATTTGACAATCTGGGCTTCCACGAGCGCCTTCGATGTGAAGGAATCCTGCCAGTTGTTGCGGTTCTTGTCCGTATCCCAGAATGCATCGCCATTGACGAGACCGTTGATGTTCTGGATGTGCAGCTTCGGAATGTCACGCTGCGCCTGCGGACTCCAGCCGTAATGGGTATATACGGCATCGTACTCCATGGCATAGTCGAGAAAGTAATGCCTGGAACTGCGGACAGGCCCGATCATCTCTGGCATCGATCCCCAGAAGAAAGCCATATACCGTGTGATTTTGAACTCCGTCAACACCTCGTAGACGATTTGCGCCTGACGGATGCCGGCCTGGGGAAGCGGACGTGAGCCCTGGTTGTCGATCATGACGGCAACCGGACGAACGGCCGGATCCGGAAGCAGAAAGGCCGAGTCGGGACTCGTCGACGGGGTGGCCGTCGGTGTGGGTTCCGCGGTTTGGGTCGGGGTCGGACTTGCCATTGTTTCCGGTGACGTTCCTGTTGCGGAGGCCGTCGCAGACGGAATCTCGGCAGAAACCTTGCCGGCGCAGCCGCCTGCCGCCAGTGTAAAGGACAGCAGCAGGACGAGGGCGGCGGAAACGACAACGGCATGGAGGATGCGATGGAATCTGTGGTTTTTTCCGTTGTAGAAGCGCATACGGTGTTCCTCCTGGAAGGA
Source organism: uncultured Clostridia bacterium (assembly GCA_942493335.1). GTDB lineage: Bacteria > Bacillota > Clostridia > DSM-8532 > DSM-8532 > JAEWSN01. Next base: position 904,861 of record OW818693.1, read on the forward strand.
TGATGAGAGAACTGTACAACAACGAACAGTGGCGTCCAACCAGACAGAACCTTGCAGAAAAGGCTGTCTCGTGATGAGACAGCCTTCCTTGGAAAAGGTTCCCCTTTTCAATGCAGCCGATTATTTGTCTTCTTCGCCTTCTTCGTCTTCTTCATCATCCTCACAGAATTCGCTCTGCTCCTGGAATGCGACGAAAGCGCGTTCGAGTTCTTCGTCATCTTCGACGGGAACAAGGAATTCCTCGTCGCCGTTCTTCTGGACCTTCATGATGATGACTTCGGTTTCACCTTCGCCACAGGATTCGCATCCTTCGTGACCGCAGGAATCGCCGCAGCCGTCTTCGTCCACGGGCACCATGACCACGTATTCCTGGTCGTCAACCAGAACGGTATCAAGGTATTCGGCTTTGAGTACGTCGCCGTCCTCGCCGGTCAGTTCGATGATGTTTTCGTTATCCATGATTTACTCCTTCCGCACGCTTTCCCGCATGCCTTTCGCATCAAGATAGCCCTGCAGAATCATTGCCGCCGCCATCTGATCGATTTTCCCTTTTTGTTCGCGGGCACGAATGCCCATATCCTGCATCGCCCTCTGCGCCATGACCGTCGTCAGGCGTTCATCCCATGTTTCAATGGGAACGGACGGAATGCGTTCCTGAAGCAGTCGGATGAATTCCATGGTTTTCTCCACACGGAATCCTTCACTGCCATCCATATTCCGCGGCAATCCCACGACAATGTTATCGGCGGGATACTGGCGGACCAATTCGACGATGCGCGTCAACGGTTTGTCAAGATCGAAACGCCAATGGACGGTTTCCACCATCTGTGCCGTCCAGCCCATCGGGTCACTGACGGCCACGCCGATCCGTACATCTCCGTAATCGAGCCCTAAAATCCGCATGAATACCCCGTTGTCGTTGTGATGGATGATTGACCGCTGCGATTCTGCCTCTTGTGAAAAACACAGAATCATTCACATAAAAAAAAGCTTTTCCCCTGCATCTCCTGCGCTGCCTGATTCTTCGGAAAGACATGGAGGCAGGGAATCAACTTCCCGCTATTCATCATAACGTATCCCGGTGGTTTTTGCAATACGGCGGCAACCGTATGAAGTTCGCATGAAGCTCGACTTCTCTGCTTACAGGCATAGGATTGTTTCGAGTGCCAGGACATGAATTCCGTCATCGTCCTCGGCAGGAGGGAACTGTACGGCTCTTCCTCGGAAAAACACGGTCGCCGCGATTCGCCATCCATGGCTCAGCGCGGCTAAAATCCGCATCTCGAGTGGTTCCGAAGGAAACACGGGACCGAAGGCGGCGGATTTTACCCTGTTTCCCCTTCGTCATCGCCTACATTTCCCAACCTGCCTGCGGAGTATTCCTACATTCATGTCCCGTCCCTCGAAACAGGCAAAGTCAGCTGTTTCATGATGAAATAATTCTTCGTTGGCACCCTCATCAGTCTTCAAACAGAGATCCATGACATCATGAGATGGAATCCAATAAGGAATCATTCTTCGTCACCAGTCTTATATGTTTCCATCACTAATGTCTATACTATGTCAATCGACGGGGTATCCTGCAGAAAAGAATTCAAGTGAAATCTTTTCTACCAGTGAATAGACATCACTTTCCCGGACAAACCATAGTATCCAACAGAGGAGCACTCCGCAAAAGCAGGGAGATGCGGATTTGGGCATAGAAAAAACGCCGGCAATTCCCCTGCCTTCGGTCCCGTGTTTCCTGCGGAACCACTCGAGATGGGGAATTGAGCTGCTCTGAGCCATGCTGGCGTCCCGCATTTCCTGCGGAACTGCTCGAGATGGCGAATCGCAGCGTCCGGCGTGTTTTTTCTGTGACCAAATCAGTATGGCATCTGCCGATGCTTTGAGGACGGTGACGAGTTGGATGCTATGGTTTGTCCCGTACGCGCTCAATTCCTCGTTTGCGAATAACCGATTGCTTCATCTATTGCTTCGTGAATTACTTCGTCAGCGTAATCATCGACGCATCCCACATGTCAGGCGCCTCATATCCAAGCAGATTCACGACGGTGGCCGCGATGTTGGACAGGCCGAACTCGCCTTCCTTCAAGGTATACGCGCCCTTGTTGGCGTTGTCGTACAGGATGAAGGGAACCTTGTTCAGCGTATGGCTCGTTTTCGCCTTGGGACTTCCATCCTTGTGCGTCTTCGCCTTGCCGGTCTTCTTGTCGGTTTCGTACATTTCGTCCGCGTTGCCGTGATCGGCGGTGATCAGCATTGCGCCACCGAGCTTGTCGATCACCGGAATGAGCCGGGTCAGTACAAGATCGACGGTTTCCACGGCCACGCGTGCAGCCGGAAAATTGCCGGTGTGTCCAACCATGTCGCCATTGGGGAAATTGACACGGGCGAAGGTGTATTTGCCGGTTTCCAGCAGGGCGATCAGCTTGTCCGTGATTTCAGCTGCCTTCATCCACGGACGCTGTTCAAAGGGAATGACATCCGAAGGCACTTCCACGTAGGTTTCCAGCGATTCGCTGAACTTGCCGCTGTTGTTTCCGTTCCAGAAATAGGTCACATGCCCGTACTTTTGTGTTTCGGAAATGGCCAGCTGGGTGACGCCGGAACGGGCAAGCGCCTCGCCCATCGTGTTCTTGATGGAGGGCGGGTTCACTAGATAGCGCGAAGGGATGTGCAGGTCGCCGTCATATTCGAGCATACCGGCGTAGGTGACCTTCGGGACGCGGACGCGATCAAAGCGTTCGAATTCCACGGACTCAAATGCCTTGGAGATCTCAATGGCGCGATCTCCCCGGAAGTTGAAGAATATGACGCTGTCGCCGTCTTCGATGGTGCCGAGGGGCTTTCCACCTTCGGTAATGACGAAGGCGCCAAGATCCTGATCGATGGCTTTCGTCTCAACACGCAGGGTTTCAATGGCTTCATGCGCGGATGCGAACTGCCGGCCTTCTCCGAGGACGTGGGTCTTCCAGCCACGCTCCACCATGCTCCAGTCCGCATCATAGCGGTCCATGGTGATGTTCATGCGGCCGCCGCCGGAAGCGATGCGTGCATTGAAGCCCGCCTCGTTCTGGCTGGCAAGGAAGGTTTCGAAAGGATCGACATATTCGAGCGCGGAGGTTTCCCCCACGTCGCGGCCATCCAGGAGAATGTGCACGCGGACCGTTTTGACGCCGTCCTGTTTGGCTTTCGTGATCATGGCCTTCAAGTGGTCGATATGGGAATGGACGTTTCCATCACTGAACAATCCGATGAAGTGCAGGGTGGAACCATTCTCGACCGCATTATCGCGAACATCGCTCCATCCACGGGCCGTGAACATCGCACCGGTCTCGATGGCAGCTGACACAAGCTTGGCGCCCTGCGCAAACACCTGGCCTGCGCCGATGGCGTTGTGTCCGACTTCCGAGTTACCCATGTCCTCATCGCTGGGCAGGCCGACCGCCGTACCGTGCGCCTTGAGGAGCGTGTTCGGATATTCCTTCATGAGACGGTCCAACGTGGGGGTGTAGCTTGCGGTGACTGCATTGCCGTCCACGATGTCCGTGATGCCGATTCCGTCCATGACTACAACCAGCAGCGGTCCTTTGTAACCGGGAAACCCGTTCTTTTTCAACATGTTGCTCTCCTTCATGAATTCCGCAACGCCCCGGCGTTCACATGGGAAGCGTCCTTGCGGGCGATTCCCGGAACACCGGGGCGTTGGAATGGATCGATGGAATTACGCCAGTGCGATGGCGGTGAAGCCGTCCAGCTTCAGGGAAGCGCCGCCCACAAGTCCGCCGTCGATGTTCGGCATGCCGAACAGGGCCTTGGCGTTGGCCGCGTTCACGCTGCCGCCGTACAGGATGCGGGTGGTATCGGCAACATCGGCTCCATACAGCTCGACGAGCAGCTGACGGACGACGGCGCAGACTTCCTCGGCCTGTTCGTCGGAAGCGGTCTTGCCCGTGCCGATGGCCCAGATGGGCTCATAGGCGATGACGGACTTCTTCACTTCATCGGCGGAAAGGCCGAGAAGGGCGACTTTGATCTGATAGCGGACATGCTCGGCAGTGACGCCCTGCTCGCGCTGGGTGAGGGTTTCGCCGCAGCAGATGATCGGCAGCATGCCGGCATCCAGGATGGCGCGGGCCTTTTTGTTGATCATCTCATTGGTTTCGCCGAAATACTCACGGCGTTCGGAATGGCCGATGATGACGTAATCCACGCCCATTTCCTTGAGCATTCCGCAGGACACTTCGCCTGTGAAGGCGCCATTGGCTTCCCAATGCACATTCTGGGCCGCAACCTTCACGTTGGAGCCTTTGGCTGCGGCAGTGACGCCGGCCAGGGCTACGGAAGGAACGCCAACGACCACTTCGGTGGTGGCGGATGCGACGAGGGGTTTCAAACCCTCCACGAAAGCAACAGCCTCCGCCGGGGTCTTGTTCATCTTCCAGTTGCCTGCAGCCATGATGTTGCGCTTTGCCATGTTGTCATCCTTTCCCGGTGGCCACAAGAGCCACGCATCCCGATCCACGGTTGATCCCGTGGTGGAGTCCCCTTTGCTTAGTGGCAGCCGCTGCAGCTGGAGCAATCGCATCCGCTGGCGGGCATTTCCGTCAGGCAGGCGATGCCGGGCAGTTCCTTGCCTTCAAGGAATTCAAGGGAAGCGCCGCCGCCAGTGGAAATATGGGTGATCTTGTCGGCAAAGCCGAGTTGTTCCACGGCTGCGGCAGAGTCTCCACCGCCTACGATGGAGAGCGCGCCGGAATTGGCGAGGGCTTCCGCGATCTTCTTGGTACCGTTTGCGAAGCGTTCGAATTCGAACACACCGGGAGGTCCGTTCCAGATGACCGTCTTCGCTTCCTTGATGGCCACGGAGAAGAGATCGATGGTCTTCGGTCCGATGTCGAGGCCCATGCAGTCATCCGGAATCGCATTGGAATCCACCATAAAGGATTCCGCGTCCGCCTTGAATTCCTTGGCAACGACATTGTCCAGCGGCAGAAGGAACTTGACGTTCTTTGCCTTGGCCTTGGCGAGCAGTTCGTTGGCAAGATCCAGACGATCCAGTTCGCACAGAGAGGTGCCGACATTGTGTCCCTGCGCCTTCAGGAAGGTGTAGGCCATGCCGCCGCCGATGATGAGGGTATCGACTTTGTCCAGCAGGCTTTCGATGACGCTGATCTTGTCGGACACCTTGGCGCCGCCAAGAATGGCGACGAACGGGCGTTCCGGATTCTCAAGCGCTTTGCCCATGATGTCCAGTTCCTTCTTGATGAGAAAACCGCAGACGGCAGGCAGATAATCGGCCAATCCGGCCGTGGAGGCATGTGCGCGATGCGCGGTGCCGAAAGCGTCATTCACAAAGAGCTCGGCCATGGAAGCCAGTTCCTTCGCGAATGCCGGATCATTCTTTTCCTCTTCCTTGTGGAAACGAACATTTTCAAGCATCATGATTTCGCCGTTTTTCAGCGCGGCGGCCTTTGCCTTCGCATCGGGTCCGATGACATCGGCAGCGAGGATGACCGGGCGGCCCAGCAGTTGGGCAAGGCGATCGGCGGCGGGCTTCATGCTGTATTTGGCTTCGGGACCATTCTTCGGGCGGCCCAAATGGGAAACGAGAATGACCTTCGCATCGTTCTCCAACATGTACCGGATGGTCGGCAGTGCGCCGACGATGCGGTTGTCGTCCGTGATGTTGCCATCCTTGTCCAAAGGCACATTGAAATCGACGCGCGCGATGATGCGGCGTCCAGCAAAGTAGATGTCGGAAATCGTCATCTTGTTCTTCATGCTCATAAGGGTGCGACATCCTTTCTTGATTCGTCTCTCCCCGACAGGCCGGAATACTGGCGTGTCCATCTTCCCGGAAGGTCGTCGAGGCGTATCCATTGTATACTGTATGTACCTTTTTGTGCAAGGTCTTCACCTTGGTTTCGATATTTTTTTATCAATGTCGGAGCGGTCGGCTGAGCACAGATATCACTGCAAAAAGGAACCGCCCCGGAATCACTAATGACTCCGAAGCGGTTCCGTTGTTTCAAAGAATCGGGTGGGAAGGCTTACTTCGCGTCGACAACGGCCATGTGGCTGATGAGGTCGACAACCTTGTTGGAATAGCCCCATTCGTTGTCATACCAGGAAACGAGCTTCACGAAGTTGTCGTTCAGCGCGATACCGGCCTTGGCATCGAAGATGGAGGTGCGGGAATCGTGGATGAGGTCGGTGGAGACGATTTCATCCTCGGTGTAGCCGATGATGCCCTTGAACTGTTCGCTCTCGGAAGCTGCCTTCATGGCGGCCTTGATGGCTTCGTAGGTGGCGGGTTTCTCGAGGCGGACGGTCAGGTCGACCACGGAAACGTCAAGGGTGGGAACGCGGAACGCCATGCCGGTGAGCTTGCCGTTCAGGGCGGGGATGACCTTGCCAACGGCCTTTGCAGCGCCGGTGGAGGACGGGATGATGTTGTTCAGCACAGCGCGGCCGCCTCTCCAGTCCTTGTTGGACGGAGCGTCAACGGTCTTCTGGGTGCCGGTGGTGGCGTGAACGGTGGTCATGAGACCTTCCACGATGCCGAAGTTGTCATTGATGACCTTGGCAAGGGGAGCGAGGCAGTTGGTGGTGCAGGACGCGTTGGAAACAACGGCCATGTCCTTGGTGTACTTGTCCTGGTTGACGCCCATGACGAACATCGGGGCATCGGCGGACGGAGCGGAGATGATGACTTTCTTGGCGCCGCCCTTGAGGTGGGCGGAAGCCTTTTCGGTCGTGGTGAACACGCCGGTGGACTCGACGACGTATTCGGCGCCGCAGCTGCCCCATGCGATTTCGCCGGGATCCTTGCAGGCGAAGACGGTGATGGCGTTGCCGTTGACAACGAGCTTGCCGTCCTTGACGGAGATGTCGCCCTGGAACTGGCCATGGACGGAATCATAGCGAAGCATGTAAACCATGTACTCCAAATCGATGAAGGGATCGTTGATGCCGACGACCTTCACGTTGGGGTTGCCGAGCGCCGCACGGAACACGAGACGGCCGATGCGACCAAAACCGTTGATACCCATTTTTACTGCCATGATAGAAGCCTCCTGTCGTAGATGTATATTGTTATATTGATCACAAAATACCAGCGCTATTTTACCCGATTTCTCGGTCCAATGCAAGGGGCGGCCTCGAAACCGGCATGTTTCAGGGGGTTGTGCCGCCCCGTTTCCAGTACGGCAAGGAAAAATAGGCGGCCAGCAGCACGAAGGTCAGGAAAGCGAACCACAGCTTGTGGACAGCGTCGATGGGAAGCGGCGTGAAGAACCCCTCGATGGCGCCTGCAAGGATCAGCAGCAATGCAATGCCGGGGATAAGGGAAGCCGCCTTTGTGGCACTGCGAACCAAAGCATTTCCCCGTGAATACTCCCCCGGAATCAGGAGCGCCTTGCCCAGGGAAAGCCCCGCACCACCGGAGATGAAGATGGCGGTCAGCTCCAGTACGCCGTGCGGCAGGATGAGCGACCAGTACTGAACGGCTGTCTCCCCGTGATTCATCACCAATGCGGTCAGACCGCCAAGCATCGTGCCGTTGGTCAGAAGGATCCAGAAGGTGCCGATTCCGGCCGTGATGCCCGCAGTAAACGCCAAAATGGCCACCCGGATGTTGTTGACGGTGATATAGCTCGACATGACGGGGAAACTGTTCCGGTCCACCGTCACTTCCCGGTTCGACCAGTCCGTCCGGTTTGCAAGGTCCGCAGGCAGAAAATACCGCGCCGTGCCGTTGTCCATTCGGACCATGACATAGCTCAGGATTGCCCCTGCCAGGAAGAAACAGAACGCGGTGAAGATAAACCAGCGGTATTCGCGAAGAAGCGATGGAAACCGCCTGGTCAGATAGGTTCCCGCCGATCGCAGACTGAATTTGCGAACCACATACAGCTGGTTGTGCGCTCTTCCCGAAAGGCTGTTGAGGTACCCGGACAATTCGCTGCCGGGGAAATGGGTCCGGACATAGGCCAGGTGATGGCTGGTCAGGCGGACCAGGTGCAGAAAACGCTTCAGTTCCCCCGGCGTAAGGGCGGGAGCCCCTTTTCGGGAAAGCGTCCGTACATGGGCATCCAAGGTGTCCCACTCGGTCCTGTGTCGTTCCATGAAGGCACGTTCAGTCTGCATGCGCGCTCTCCCCTGTTGACTGTCCCATTGTATCCTGATCCGGAGGGAGGCCTGAAACCTGTACTGCAGCTTGGGCAGCCTCCTGAACTATAGCTTGGGCAGCCGCCTGCATTACAGCTTGGGCAGCCGTCTGCGCTGAAGACTGGCTTGCGGTCCGTATGGCGGCCTGCGCATACAGCTCCTCGAGGAAGCGGCGGGAATCCGTCCGTTCCCCGAGCCCGAATTTCTTGCGAAAATACCCTGCGATCCGCTCCTCAAGGGAATCCCGATTCATCAGAACCTGCCTGCGGGCCAGCCAGGATTCGAGGATGCCGTATTCCTCCCGCGTCATCGGGTATCTCTGCAACCCGCCCGATGAGGAGGGATCATCCGGCAGAACCGGCATGGTGAGTGCGGTTCGCTCCTCTTCCACGACGAGGGTCGCGGCAGCCAGATCACCCAGCCGTTTCCGTTGCCGGTTGAACAGCATGAAAGCCACGCCCGGCCCGGGCAGATCGATCGTCATCTTCATGAATTCCCGCACCACAGCATGCACAGCGGTGATGGCCTGACCGTTCGCACGGATTACACGCAGGGAGAACAGCCGTTTGCCCGGTGTCTGCCCCCGCATGAAAAGATCGAACAGGATGGAATATCCGTATTGGATGACAAAGAGGGCGACCAAACCCATTGCGACCAGCCATGAATTCAGTTCGACCGCGAACAGGTCCGCTCCGTAAATGAGCCATGCGCCCAACAGCAGGAGGGCACATCCCGCAAACTGGATCAGCATGTCGATCACGGATGCCAGAATCCGGATTCCCACGGAAGCCAGCGTATATTCAATTTCGATGTTGTCCGGAGTCAGAATTCTGACGGTGTCCATCCCCTGCCCCCTCATATGGCCAGATTCCGCCTTTTCAAGGCGATGTAGCGGTTGATGACATCGGTCCCGAGCTCCTCCGGCAGGCATTCATGGCACATGACGCCCGTTTTTCGGATGCGGGACAGAATGGCGTGGCGTTCCTCCAGCATCTCCAGGGCGGCCGTTTTCAGGAAGATGCCGGAATCATCCTTCGGCACGGCCTGCGCCAGTGCCTCCACCTTTTCCGCCACCATCATGAAGATCATCACCAAATGCCGGCCGCTCAGAAATGGCAGGCATTGCAGCAGATCATCCGCCTCATCGGCCGTCTCGAATTCCGTGAACAGGACCAGGATGCTGCGCTTTTTCACATGACGTCCGACATGGCCGAACAGCAGCTTCCAGTTCGATGTTTCCCGTGTGTAGTCCACATCGAAAAGGCCTTCCATCATCTTCAGGCGGTGCGCAGGCCCTTTCCCGGGGGCAATCCAGGTGCCGATCTCCGTATTGAAGACCAGCAGACCACTCTTGTCCCCCGTCAGGTTCGCAATGTCGCTGAGAATCAGTGCAGTGTTGACCGCAAGGTCCAGTTTCCTGCATCCCCTCACTTCATAGCTCATCGGCCGGCCGGCATCGATCACGGCGACGATGTCCTGGTTTCTTTCCACTTCGTACTGGTTCACAATCGGTACATTGGAACGTGCCGTTGCTTTCCAGTTGATTCTGCGATAGGAGTCGCCGCTCACATAATGTCGCAGGCTCTCGAATTCCATTCCCGAGCCGCGCTGGTTCCAGATGCGTTTTCCCGATGCGGACAGGTAACCGCCGAAAACCATCAACCGGTACTTGTGCAGATCCTTCAGGTTCGGATATACCTTGAACCGGCCAGGCAGCTCCCGGCGGATGTGAAAATGGGATAGGCCGAGTCGGGTCGAAATCCGTGCGTGCACTGCTGGAAAATCATAGATTCCGCGCTTTTTCGGAATGAGGCCGTACGCCAGCACCATCTTCCCATGCGGCGGGATGACGGCACCGGTTACAGGTGAACGAACTTCGAAATGGAAATCCGGAACCTCGTCCCGCAGATCGATCTGAAGTGGGTATGAGGAACGGTTGTAGACTTCAAAGGTCATCGCTTCTTCCGCGAACAGGGACAACCGTTCATCGCTTGTCCGGCGGATTTCACAATCAGGTCCGGATCGCAGGCGATCCAGCAGGATGACGATGGCCAGTACCAGGTTCAAGAGCACGAAAACAAACGGAGCCAGCCCAAAAGGAGCGGCAGCTGCTGCAAGCAGAAGAATGAGAATGGATGCAAGGACGGTCCGTCTCGATAGCTGCAAGTCATAACCTCCTCAACGCGGCACTTTCCCCTGGTCCGGGTTGTCAGTGAAGACACAATCTCCTCAACGCGGCACTTTCACCTGGTCCAGGATACCGGAAAGCACGTCATCCGCCTTCACGCCGTCCAATGTCACTTCCGGCTTCAGGATCAATCTATGGCGAAGCGAGGGAAGGGCGACCTGCTTGATGTCTTCCGGCAGCACATAGTCCCGCCCAGCCATGACCGCCCAGGCTTTGGACGCTGTCAGCAGCGCAATGCAACCGCGCGGACTGCTGCCGTTTTCCACGAGCTGGCTTTCCCGTGTGGCCCGGACGATTTCCACCATGTAACGGATCAGCGCGTCCTCCACCTTGACCAGACTGACAGCCCTCCGCATTTCCAGCACCTGTTCCCCGGTGCAGACCGGCAGCACTTCGCAGTTCTCAGGCGTCATCTTTGCCGCATGCAGTCCATGGAGGCGTTTGAGCACCTCCGCTTCACCGCCGGCGGTCGGATAGTCCATGGAAACCTTGAACAGGAAACGGTCGATCAGGGCTTCCGGCAGGGAATAGGTGCCTTCGTACTCAATGGGGTTCTGCGTGGCCATCACCATGAACGGCATCGGAATGGCCATTGTGTCCCCGTCGATGGAGACCGATTCGTCCTGCATGGCCTCCAGCAGGGCGGATTGCGTCTTCGGCGGCGTCCGGTTGATTTCATCCGCCAGAATCAGATTGGCGAACACAGGCCCCTTTTTCAGTTCGAAGACACGCTCCTGCATGTTGAACATCTTGGTTCCAATGATGTCGGAAGGCATCAGATCCGGTGTGAACTGGATACGGTTGCAGGTCAGGCTCATCGTCTTCGCAAAGGTCCTTGCGAAGAGCGTCTTCGCCAGACCCGGCACGCCCTCGATCAACAGATGTCCGCCGCTGAGCATGGCTGCGATGCAGAAATCCGCCACTTCCTCCTGCTCGATGATGACTTTGGCGACTTCGCCCTTCAGTTTCCGGATGATGGATTGGATTTCTTCATGCTCCACAGCTTTTTCCCTCTCTTCACCATGATTTCTTCCAGTTCCTGCAGCAAAAGGATGATTTCCTTCCGCATGCGTGATTTCGCCCTTGCCGTCCTGAGGGAGTCCCTGACCCCCGAACCGTTCCGTCCCGGTTCATGCGCCGGCTGTTCAGGCCTACCCGTCCCGACCGGTTCCGCAAGCCTTCTGATCAGGGCTTCCGCACGCCTGGCCGAATGGATTCCGGCATATCCTTCCTTCTCCCAGCATTCGAGCCAGTTGTCGGGGGTGATCCTCTTTCCGGACGGCATTTGCCTGCCCAGCCGCTCCAGAAAATGATGCCAATGGCTCTCCAGCGCCAGCTCCCAATGCCCCGCCCGATGGTAGAGCTCGCCGACCGCCCGTGGATATTGATCCTCTTCCGGTTCTTCTTCCTCCAGGTATTTTTTCGCCTTGCCGAACCGCTTGCCCCGATAGAGGAAAAAGACGGCCAGAACAACGAGGAACTGACAGAGAAGCATCTTCAGCCACAAGGGCATGTCCATCCACAGCGAGGAGCCATCGGGCATCCATAGAAGGTAATATTCGTCATGATAAATCCCCCGCCCCGCCATGTAGGGCCAGGTCTTCGTGAAAAGCAGATAGGCATAGGCCGGATCATCGGCGATGAAAAGGTTGATGAGCGGATCGAGGCTTGCCGTCATGATGACGGAGCCTTCTCCGGATGCCCACTCGGTGATCTCATAGATGATGTCATCCTTGCTGGTGAAGGATTGTTTTGAGGTCATGGAATAACCGGCTTCCGTAAAATCACCGAATTCATAGACCACACCTGGGTAAAGAAGGAGGATGTGGTCCCCCTTCCCCATTTTCCCCTGAATGGAACGGCTGACGACTTCGGAGCCTGCATTGCTGCGCGACAGTGTCAGCGTTCGCAGGGCATCTCCACGAAGCGACTCAATGGGCGTACTGGAATAATGCGTGGGGTGCCCCAGGTCCTCCAGGGTTCGGGTATAGAGGGATAGCCCGGTCAGGCCGGTATTGGCCGCCGCGAAATCCATCTGCGATTTTTTCTGGAATCGGCTCCAGCCGAGTCCGATGCAGGCGAGAACGACAAGGAGGATCAATCCGATGCGAAGAAGGCTTTTCCGGTCAGGTTTCTTCATGCCGGCCCGCCTCCTTCCAAAAACGTTCCTCGATCAGCATCCATTGCCGATGGGTTTCCGCGTCGATATCCGTTTTCCCGTACCAGCACGCATTGAAGGCAAGGGCAAGCCCTTCGAAGGGTTCTGCCGCCTGATACGCTTCACTGCGCAGTTTCCGGACCATTTCCGAACCGGTCATGCTCTCGTCGTGATGCAGGATGTTGCCGTCATGCAGGTACAGGAGGATTCCGATGAAGCGGTAACGTACCGCGAGACGGTATTCACCCTGCCGGAAAAGCAGTTCCGCCTTCTCCTGAAGGGCAGGCACGGTGACACCTGCCGCAAGCGTCTCCCCAAGAAACGTCCGTCGTCCGGGATTCCGCCGGAGATTCCGGAAAATGATGAAGACCACTGCCAGAATCACTGCCCCGATGAGTGCCACAAAGACGATGGCGAGGGTGCGTGCCCAGTCCCCGCCCGCATCCCCGGACGATCCCAGTGAAAGGGTGAGGGATTCCAGAAAATCCATGATGGCCTTCACGAGATCCCGATAAAGGCGCAGCAGGAATTTCTGAAATTGGAGATGATCCATGGACTGGATCTGCCGGTTCAGCGCATCCACATAGGTCTGCCGATCCGGACACGGCGATGCATTCATCATTCAATGTCCTTGCCCGCAGGCGGAGCCGCCCAATAGGGTAGTCCGTTCTCCGATATGGATTCGGGTTGTCTTGGGCGCGGTGATCCTTCCAATGTGCGAAGGTTCAGCTCAAAATCGTATCCTTCCAGGACGAAACGCCGGTTGTAGTACTGATGTGCGGTGAACAACGCCGGAATCGGCAGGGCAAGCGTGGTGAGCACGATCTGGACCACTGCCAGAATCGCCTGGTTCATCACCATCAGGGTCATTTCACCCTCTCCGGCCGAGAACCCCGGCACAAGCACAAGGACTGCCTGCAGAACAGCAGCGATGGCGGACAGGCTCATGTAGAGTCCGGCGTATGAAAGCAGGTTGCCGATTTGCTGGAACAGGAGTTTCCAGAAGACACCCCGTGTCAGCTGAAAACTGCGGATCAGTCCCTTGATGAAGTACTTCTTCTCTACGGCGCCAGCAAGAAACGCGAAAAGGCTTCGAATCGCCAGGAAAATCAGGCAAACCGCCGCCATCAGCCCACATGCGATCAGAAGTGCGATTCGAAGCGAGGATCCCTGCTCCGTCCATCGAAAAAGGAAAACGAAGGCGGTTGTGAAGAGGCCGAACGGAAGGAGGTAATAAAGAAACAACGCCGCGCCGATACTGAGCATCGGAAACACCCGTTGGAACAGATAGACGAACATGTCCCCAAACCCGCAATTTCTACCGTTCATGTCCTGTTCGACCATTCTGTAGAATCCGCACCCTTGCGCCTTGTACAGGCACAGCCAGCCGATGGCGAGCAACAGAACCACCGTCAGCAGGGTTGCAATCGTCCCGGTACTTCCACCGCCGATGAATGGATTCCCGGATGAAAACGCGGAAAACAGGAGAATCAATATTGAAAGTGGAAAGGTGAGAAATCCGATGCAGACCATCAGGAGAAAACTGGATATGAGGCTGTAGCCGAGCAGTGGAAAAAAGCCCTTCCCGTACAGGGAATAGGCATGCCCCATCATCTGGTTGAAATTCATCATCCGTTTCATGCATCCTCCGGCCATGCGTTGGAATTGCCTTCTTGTTGCTTCGGACCTGGACTCCAGGGTAAAACACGATGTGGCTTGTATCTCTGCAGAAATGGCGGTTCTCCGGTCATTGTACATCGCCATGAGGGAAAGAGGATACCCCTTTTTACAAAAATGAGAATGGACAACAAAACAAAATGTCGATAAGATGTTAGTCACCCCACCGGGAAGGAACCATGCCGTGCGGGTCAGCAAATGCGACTTCAGCCGGCGGAAAGAGGAAGGTCAATGGAAACTCCGATGTATCAGCAAGCTCCGCCCCCACTCAGCCGCAACACGGATCTCCGACGTTATGCAAGGGAGTGCCTGAAGGGAAACTGGGCGATCATGATTGCCGCGTTCGTCCTGGTCGGCATCATCACCATTGCTGTCATGATTCCGTATTATGCCGAAACCATCACGACCACATTCCGCGATCTTGCAAGCGGCGCGCCTTCGACCGACATGCCGATGAGCTTCACCCCGCTCTACTTTTTGACCATGGTGGCAATGTACCTGATCACTCCCGCACTCAGCATTGGCTCGGCCATGATGTGCCTCCGCCTGATCCGCTCCAGAAGCGCGGACATCAGCGACCTCTTCAAAGGATTTCGCATCATCCTGAAGGCCTTCGGCGCGGCATTCATGGTAGGACTCTTCACCCTGCTCTGGTCGCTGCTGTTCCTCATTCCGGGCATCATCGCCGCCTACCGGTATTCCCAGGTGTTCTACATCCTGGCCGATCATCCGGAAATGGGCATCTTTGACGCCATCCGCCTCAGCAAGGCCATGATGGTCGGCGCCAAATTCAAGCTTTTCTGCATGCAGTTGTCCTTTATCGGCTGGAGCCTCCTCTCCATCCTGACGTTGTACATCGGCATGCTATGGCTGGTTCCCTACATCAGCGTCAGCACAAGCGCCTTCTATGAGGATGTGAGCCGCCGCTACTATTTCATGACACAGCCCGTCCAGCCGCAATACAATCCGAATTACAACCCGAACGGGTACTGATCGGAACCGAAGTTCCTGCATTCATGCGAAAAGCCTGTCGGAAGCTTGCCGACAGGCTTTTCATGTTCTTTCGAAGCAGGCCGGATTTACCGAACAGCCATTCCGTGGCAGGTCTTTTCACCCTGTTCCCACCTGAATCAGCCGTCAGCGCACCGCTGACCGTTCAACCGCCTGCCCGCCTCTGGCGGAGGCTCTCGTACATCAGCATGGAAGCCGCGGATGCAGCATTGAGCGATTCGGCACTTCCCTCCATCGGGATCATGACCGCTTTGTCCACACGCGCCAGCATTTCTTCCGAAATGCCGTTCGCCTCATTCCCGATGACGATCAGTACGTCACCCGCCAGCGATGCGTCCCAGCACGGAACAGCATCGCGCGGATGGGCGGCTGTCGTCAGGATGCCTGCCGCCTGCGCCTTTCCAATCAGCTCCGGAAGGTCGGCCGTGACACATACGTTCACATGCCAGACGGACCCCATGGTGGCGCGCAGGACCTTCGGTTGCCATGGATCCGCCGAATCGGCGGAAAGCAGCACCATATCAAAGCCGCAGGCATCCGCCGTACGGATCATCGCTCCGACATTCCCCGGATCCTGCACCCGCTCCAGCGCCAGAATGCGCCTCATCGTCCCGAAATCCGATCCATTCGTTTCCGGAAGCCGCACAACCGCCAATACGCCCTGCGGTGTTTTCGTATCGGACAGCTTCGCAAGAATCTCCGCCGTCACGGGAATCGGTTCGGGAAGTCCGTGGGGTTTCGGCCGGTCCGCCATCAGGGATGTCAGCGCGGACATCCCCCCTTCATCCGCCAGCAGGCGCTCGATGGGTGCGCCGGAAAGCATGGCTTCCCGAACGAGGCGTACGCCTTCCGCAAGGAAGCAACCAGCCTCCCTGCGCCCTTTCCGTTCATGCAGCAGAAGCAATTCCTTGACGAGTGGATTCTGGACACTGGTGATGCGTTCCATGCGGATCTTCCTCCATCCGGATCAGATAACGGATATGCACGGGAAATCAAAATCCCCCCGCCTTTCCTCAATCGGACGGGCGGAGGGATGTCATTGACGTCGTTCATTGCCGGAATCCCAAAATGAGAACCGGGCGTGCGACAAAGGGTCTTACTTCTTCACCGAAGCGACAAGCTGGGCGAAACCTGCCTTGTCGTTGACGGCCATATCCGCCAGGACCTTGCGGTTGAGCTCGATGCCGGAGACCTTCAGACCGTTCATGAAACGGCTGTAGCTCATTCCGTTGATACGGGCGGCAGCATTGATGCGGGCGATCCACAGTCTGCGGAACTCGCGCTTCTTTTGCTTTCTGTCCCGGAACGCATAGTTCAGGGATTTCATGACCGCCTGGTTCGCTGTGCGGTACAGTTTGCTTTTCGCTCCGAAGTAACCCTTCGCGAGCTTCAGGATTTTCTTGTGACGCGCACGTGTGCGCATTGCACCTTTGACTCTGGCCATGACTTACACCTCTTTTCCTTATGCGTAGGGAAGCAGCTTCTTGACGGTCTTGGTCTGTGTTTCATCGACGAAACTGCCCTTGCGCAAGTTACGCTTGCGCTTGGTGGACTTCTTCGACAGAATGTGGTTTTTGCCCACCATAGTCCGCTTCACCTTACCTGTAGCGGTAAGCTTGAATCTCTTCTTGGAAGCGCTGTGGGTTTTCATTTTCGGCATGTTGCTGACCTCCTTACGGCGTTTTTTTATTGGGGACCAGGATCATGGACATGCTGCGGCCTTCCATGAGGGGTGGTCGTTCCACTTTGCCAAATTCCTGGATGGTTTCCGCAAATTTGTTCAGCACCTCGCGGCCCAGGATGGAATAATTGACCTCACGGCCACGGAACCGGATGAAGACCTTTACTTTGTCGCCATCTTCGAGGAACTTCTGCGCATTCTTCGCCTTGAAGTTGAAATCGTGCTCCTCTATCTTCGAAGACAGACGGATTTCCTTGAGTTCAACGATGATCTGCTTTTTCTTGGCTTCCTTTTCCTTTTTGCTTTGTTCATAAAGGAATTTGCCATAGTCCATGATCTTGCAGACAGGCGGATTTGCGCCGGGTGAGATTTTTACCAAATCCAGCTCTTTTTCGTTTGCGCGCAGCTGAGCCTCGCGGGATGTCACGACACCGATCATGGTACCGTCGGCATCAATCAGCCGAACTTCCTTGTCGCGAATATTGGCGTTAATCTGACCTTGTTCCTTTTTGATAACCAACACCTCCGAAGATTGCCCCCAAGGCCCTCTGCCTTGCCGGACTGCTTGCAACAAAAAACAGGTGAAGCACCCTTCACCTGTTTGTCAACCTCAACATCGGAGCCGCCATGGCCACCCCGGACATTTACACGATTGACCCGCCGAAACCGATCGGACAAGGTGAGAAGCCAAGCTTCTTCTTTGTTGCTCTGCTATCATACCCGATGGGATCAGCTTTTGTCAAGCATGGTACTCATACAAAAACCGTTTTGCAGGGTTCATACAGGCTTTCCATGACATCCCTCAGACTCTGGCCGATCCGGTCAGCCTCGGCTCAGGCAGTTTTGCGTATTTCAGAAGCAAAAACACAAGAACAAACGAGATGACGAGTTCCGGCAGCATGTAGGCACCGTTGTACAGGATGGAATAGACGAGGGGGCTTTGTCCCTTCGGCGCGTACTCCGCAAAGGCCACGACACCGGAAAGAACATGGCACAGAAAGCGGCCGGTCAGTCCGACCAGGGTTCCGATGGCAAGGCCGACGGTTTTTTTTCCGAAGAATCCAGCCAGCCCGATGGCTCCGAATGCGATGGGATAATCGAACAGGATCGAGAACCAATGATAGTAGTGCCCACCCGTCACCAGATCCAGAACCCCGTATATCGCACACACAAGCATGCCTCGGAGCCCACCCCAGCGGAATGCGTATACCAGCAGCGGCACCATGCCGCCCGCTGTAATCGAACCGCCATACGGCATCGGCAGGATTATGATCCGGTTGAGTACAAAGGCCATCGCCAGCGTGATGCCGGCCTCAGCGAGCATCCAGGTGTTGATCTTCTTCATGTGTCGTCCTCCAGGTGAATAAAAATCATGAAAAAACCTCTTCGACCGAACCGGCCGGAGAGGTTTTCATGATGCTTTCACACATGCATGGTGCACTTCCTACGCCGGCATTACCCGTCTCAGGTTCATGGGTCGGAACCATTCAGTTCCCTCTCAGCCGGATTCATCCAGCTCCCCAGTCGGTTATTCTCATGTCATGCATCATGATATGGGCTGCCGCACTGTTTGTCAAGGCCATTCGACATTCACGAACCGCCTTTTCCTTCCCTTTCCCTCTTCTGCGCCGCCTTGTGCGCATACATCCTGCTGTCCGCGTGCTGTACGAGTTTCTGAAGGTCTGCGGCGCCCTCCCCCTGGACATACCCACGGGCAAAGGACATCTGATACGGCTTCCCGTTCCGTTCGGACAAGGTCCTGCATTTCTCCTCGAAACGCGCCTCCAGCACCTCGGTCAGCTCCAGATCCGCTTCCTTCACAAGGAAGGCGAACTCATCACCGCCGACACGCCCGATGATGTCGCCTTCCCGGCAGGAATGCCGGAGAATGTCCGCCACGGTGCGCAGATACTGGTCCCCCTCCATATGTCCGAAGCTGTCGTTGATCGTCTTGAGGCTGTTCAGGTCTGCAAACCCGATGAGGAAGCACCCCGGTTTCCCCTGCACGTAGCGATCCGCCTCCTGCAGGAAACCGCGCCGGTTGAACAGGCCTGTCAGCTCGTCCCGGAGGGAGATGTCCGACAGTTGCAGATTGACGGTCCGCATGGCTTCCAGCGCCCACTGCAGCTGGTTCTGCATCCGCTCCAGTTCGCCGATCAGGGCTTCGCCCTTCAGCGTGACGCTGATCATCAGGCGGAGATCCTCGATATGCGCCCGCTCAC
Source organism: uncultured Clostridia bacterium (assembly GCA_942493335.1). GTDB lineage: Bacteria > Bacillota > Clostridia > DSM-8532 > DSM-8532 > JAEWSN01. Next base: position 923,973 of record OW818693.1, read on the forward strand.
GTTCCACCGTGGAGGAAAGGATGTACCCGAACACGGTGTTCTCGAAGAAAAGCGGCTTGATCATCAGGTTCTGCATGGCAAGACGATCCCAGAAAGAATCGGGCAGCAGCCGCATGGTCGGAAATGTCGATTCCCCATACAGACGTTCACCGCCCTCGTACCCGATCAACATGCGGGACCCCTTCGGCAGCTCGAACCGGAAGCAGTCCATCTCCTTCGGCAGATCCTCAAAGACCATGACAAAGCAGAGACTGATCTCCTTCTTGCGCAGAAACTGCTCCATTCGCTCGAATAACGCATCGGAACGAAAGGTCTGGACCGATTCCCCGATGTAGAGGTTCCTGTTCATCATGCTCTGGAGCATGGCGTTCCGTTCCGGCAGGATCGGGGCCGTGCAACCGCAGGAGTGCCTGGGTACCACCCTGTGCCCGGTGAAGGAATGGAGCGGTCCGGGTACGGATTCCCCGTCGATGTCCGCCAGCAGGGACAGGACAGCTGAATATGCCATGCCCGACATGTCCTGCGAGACCGTGGTGAGGCCGGGGGTAACCAGACCCGACAGCCCGATGTTGTCGATGCCCGTTACCGCCACGTCCTCCGGAACCCGGATGCTGTGGGTATTGCAATATTCTATAGCCCCGAGCGCCATGTTGTCGTTCGCGTAGCAGACGGCGTCCAGATCCTGTATGCGCGGCAGAAGCTGTGCCATCATGTCGAATCCGCTGCGCGAGGTGAAATCCCCGAACAGAATGTCCTCCCGGATGCCCAGTGCCTGTCCTTTTTCAGCCAGCCAGCTCCTGTAGGCCGCAAGCCGCTCGCGGGAGTGGATGATGTTCGGCGGCCCGCTCGCCCATACGATCTTCCGATACCCGTGCTCCGCCATGTGGTCAAGAATGGCATGCACCGCGACGCCATCCTCCACGTTGATGCCGCCGATCCCCTCGAGATGCATGCCGATGGTCCGAATCGGCATGTCCAGACCGGCTAGAAAGCGTTGAACGCCATCCGGACCGGCAATGGCTCCGAATCCCGAGGTTGCGACCAGAAGCCCGTCCAGCCGATCCCCGCCCACCATCCGGTAGACGGCATTGTAGCAGCGGGGCGCCAGCAGCGGAGAATCAAGCGCGCGTCCTTCGAAGACGACCAGTCGGACATTCAGAGGGATGCAGACCTCCTGCAGGGTGTTCAGCAGGATCCCGTAATATCCGGGGTCCGTGTCGCTGACAAGGAAGCCGATACGGCGTGGTGTTCCGGGTTGCTTCGACATATCCGTTCCTCAAGGGATGCATCCCGCTCATGATGGGATTCCCAGCTTTCCTTCGTGAATCCGGGCAATGGCCCGCCAGAATAGGTATACCCGGCAATGCCTTCATTGTATCACTTTGGATCCGGATTCTCATTTCGGGAACAGGGTTCGCATGGGTCTTTCAGCGCCCGGCGCGTGGCCCTGCGGTTCTCCCACCATGCCAGCAGCGCAAGCAACGGGCCGTTGAATGCCGCGACGGTGGATTGAACCAGATGCGGAATACGGCTGAACTGATCCGGCGTGTCCAAAACCAGATAGGTCCAAGTGGCGGTTGGAACCGTAGGACCTACGTCATCAGAACGGACATGGCCATCCCCGTCCACCATCCGTGGAATCCATTCCGTCAGGGATTCGGCGTGCCGGATCCACATTGCGTCAAACAGCGGGATGATCTCCTGATGAAAGACATCGAGCGGATTCAGATTCCCGAAGGCGGCCAGATGCACGCCTTCCCGGATGGAGGCAGTCTCTCCGATGCAGTCGGCCCAGGCCTGGTCCAGCAGGGTCAGCCAGAGACGTCGATCCAGCGCATCCGCCGCCTCACGGCCGACACCTGCAACGCAGACCGCATACAGGGCGGGATGCAGGTCGGACATGCCTGGTTCGGGCCGTTCTCCCGCCAACACGGCCAACCGCCGTTTCCGGACAATGAGACGCTGTTGTTCCGGAAGATCCGCATACTTTTCCAGCTGGGTGCGGATGTCCTCATGGTAGCCTTCCACCAGCCGTTGCCCGATATCGAAGGCACGGATATAAGTGGGATCGCTGGCCGATTCGGGATGGTTCCGACGAAGCCGGTCGCGGACATGTGCGGGGAGAATTGCCTGAAAGTCATACTTTATGTAAAGATCATCCTCAAGACTCACATGGAACCGGCTCTCCCCCGGATCCCCCTGCCGGCCCGCCCGCCCGCGCAACTGCATGTCCACGCGGCGGTGTTCATGCCGTGAGGTTCCCAGTACCAGCAACCCGCCAACGGCGACGACTTCGTTCCGATGGGACTGGTCCGATCCGCCCAATCGGATGTCAACGCCGCGTCCGGCCATGTTCGTGGAGACGGTGACCGCACCCGGCGCACCCGCCTCCGCGATGATGGCGGCCTCTTCCCGATCATTGCGCGCATTCAGGACCCGGCATGAAACGCCATCGGCAAGAAGCCGTTCCGCAAGCGCCTCCGATTCGGCGACATCGACGGTTCCAATCAGGACAGGCCGTCCGGTGAGCTGGCAAGCCGCCACCTCGCGGCACACCGCATCGAGCTTTTCCTCCTTTGTGGCATGAACGACACCAGGGTGGTCCTTTCGAATGCAGGGCGCATGAGGTTGGATCAAGACGGTCTTCAGCCCATAGGCCCGCTCGAACTCCCCCGCGGAGGTCTTCGCCGTTCCCGTCATGCCGGAAAGGTGAGGGTACTGCCGGATGAAATGCCGGGTCGTGACGGTTCCGAGCAAAATCCCGTTCCGTCCCTGCACCAACCCTTCCCGTACCTCGACCGCTTCCTGCAGCAGTTCGGGCCAATGCCGGTTCAGTGCGACCCGACCAGTGTGGGGGTCCACAAGCAGGACGCATCCGTCGCGCAGAATGTAGTCCCTGTCACGCTTCAGGAGAAAACGGGCGGTCAGGGCCGCATGAAGCCTGGGCAGCAATTCGGAAGCTGCGCCGTCGTAAAGATTCTCCACGCCAATCAGTTCCTCGGCTTTCCGGATACCGGCATCCGAGAGCGTCACTTGCTGTTCATTGCGGTCCATGAGCAGATCAGACTCCCGGCTGAGGCTGTCAGCCACCCTCAGGAATCGGGCTGTTTCGGCGGCATCCGCCTTGGCACCGCCTGCCAGCACCATCGGAATGCGCGCTTCATCAAGGAGCAGCGAGTCGCATTCGTCGACAATGGCGGCCTGAAAAGGTCGTTGCACAAGATCCGCCGCATCCATCGCCAACCCGTCGCGCAGATGGTCGAATCCGGCCTCCCGTGCCGTGAGCCAAACGACATCCGCCCGATATGCGGCCTGACGTTCCGGCTTCGCCGATAGGGCCGTGACGCATGCCGTCGTCAGCCCGAGAGAAGCGCAGACAGGCCCCATCCAACGGTAATCCCGTTCCGCAAGATAATCACTGAACGTGAGAATATGAACGCCGCCTTCCGCCTTTGCCAGCCAACAGGCGGCAATGGCGGCAGAAAGGGTCTTCCCCTCCCCCGTCGGCATTTCCACGATCTTCCCTTCGGTCAAGGCACGTGCCGCCTCTATTTGGTTCGGATGTACCTTGAATCCAAGTATTCTTTCGGCTGCAAGACATGCCGCATCGAAAACCACCCTGAGGGCAGGCATTTCATCCCTGCGAAGATGCTTATCTTCCCTTTGGTTCATCATGGGCTCTCCTTCCCTGCGACGCTGCGCAGCACAAGCAGACCGGCGGATATACCGCCAGCCGGAGGAGGATCCGCACAAGGCGGATCCGTCAGAAGGAAAGGGACAGCTTTTCGCAGGAGGGACCGACATGATGGCAGAAAAGGGAAATCCGATCATTCAAACAGACAAGGAAACCCATAGACTGGACGTGGTGGTTGCCGGGAGCGGTGCGGTGCGGGATCGCAAGCCGGTCTGGCAGCGACGTGCCGGGAAAGGAAGAAGGAATTCGCAGGCCACAGGCATTCGTATAGATCTCCAGCGTGGAGAACCATGCAAAGTCATACAATCGCCGCCACATCCGCCCGCCAGCCTGCGGTGCCGGATTCCGGAAAACGAACATGCAAATCCGGACGATCGCATGAAGGCAGGTCCGAATCCCCGCAAGAACGCGGAAAAAGCGGACAGGCAACCTTCCGCGAACGATGCCGGTGAAATGCGCGGACAGGGTTTCGGACATGGACTCGGACAGAGTTTCAGAGAGGGACTCGAACTGTTTTCGTCCGTTTTCCATGTCCACTCCTTCCACCACCGCAGCGTACCGTCAGACGATCTTCGTGGTCCAGTTCTCCGCGTTCCAGACGTCGGAGACCCAGCCTTCATAAAACTCCGGTTCATGACAGACCAGCAGGATGGTCCCGTTGAAGGCCTGCAAAGCGCGGGCCAGCTCGTCCTTCGCATCCTGGTCAAGATGGTTTGTCGGCTCGTCCAGCACCAGGAAGTTCGATTCCCGAAGCATCAGCGCGCACAGCCGGACCTTCGCATTCTCACCGCCGGACAACACCATCATCTGGGAGGTGATGTGCTCCGTGGTCAGCCCGCATTTCGCCAGCGCCGCGCGCACCTCGCCGTTGCCCATGGACGGGTACTGGCTCCAGATTTCCTCCATGGCCGTCCGTCCGTTGTTGCGGGCGGATTCCTGAATGAAATGGCCGGGCACCGCATACGGGTCCAGATCCACGGCACCGTCCAGCGGCTTCAGAATCCCGAGCAGGGTGTTCATCAGGGTGGTCTTGCCCAAACCATTCACCCCGCGAAGGGCGATTTTCTGTCCCCGTTCGATGGACAGGTCCAGCGGCCGTGTCAACGCTTCTTCATACCCGATCACAAGCCCTTTTGTCTGCACCACGACGCGTCCCGGCGTCCGGGCCTCGGGAAAGCGGAAGGCAGGCTTCGGCTTTTCCTTCGCAATCGTGATGATGTCCATCTTGTCGAGTTTCTTCTGTCGGCTCTTGGCCATGTTCGTGGTGGCCACGCGCGCCTTGTTACGGGCGATGAAATCCTCCAGCCGGTCAATTTCCTTCTGCTGCTTGTCGAAAGCGGCTAGCGTCTGGGCTTTCTTCAGTTCGTACATCGCGCGGAACTGCTCGTAGTTGCCGGTATACCGGGTAATCGAGGCATTCTCGGCGTGATAGATCACATTGACGACATCGTTGAGAAACGGAATGTCGTGGGATACCAGAATGAAGGCGTTCGGATACTCCTTCAGGAAGTTCTTCAGCCAGTTGATGTGCTTGTCGTCGAGAAAGTTCGTCGGCTCGTCGAGGATGAGGATCAGCGGATTTTCCAGCAACAGCTTTGTCAGCAGCACTTTTGCGCGCTGTCCGCCGGACAACTCCGAAACATCGCGTTCCAGGCCGATTTCGCCGAGGCCGAGGCCGTTTGCCACTTCCTCGATGCGGGCATCCAGCGTGTAGAAACCACTGTGTTCGAGTTCGCTCTGAATCTCGCCCACATCTTCCATCATCGCGTCCAGCGCATTCGGGTCGCAATCGCCCATGGCGTCATAGATCGCCAGCATGTCCTTTTCCAGCTCGAACATGTGCGCGAAAGCGGTCCGCAGAATGTCGCGGATGGTCTTGCCCTTCTCAAGGACAGTATGTTGATCCAGATAACCGGTGGTGATGCGGTTGCACCATTCCACCTTGCCGGCGTCCGGATGGAGCTTGCCTGTGATGATGTTCAGAAAGGTGGACTTGCCCTCGCCGTTCGCGCCGATCAGGCCCACGTGTTCGCCCTTGTTCAGGCGGAAGGATACGTCATCGAGAATGGTTCGTCCCCCGAACCCGCAAGTGACGTTGGATACGGTCAATACACTCATGTTGCCTCCGGATGCTTTCCAACCGGTCCAGCCGGCCGGCATTCCATTATACCATCCCGGCACGGGTTGGAACAGACATGTTTCTTCCGTCATGGCAGCGGAACGTAGGAGCCGTCCTTCACGGTGAATCGATAAATGGGCCTGTGCACATCCCCATAGTCGTCAAACTCAATAATGGACTGCAGCCCTTCAAAGGTGCGGATCTTCAACAAGGTGGACTTCAAGGTGTCCGGCTTGGTATCCGGAGCCAACCGGAGTATTTCCGCAAGGACACTCATGGCATCATAAGTCAGCGTGGCGTCGGCATTGGGCTCGAATCCGAACTTATCCCTGAAGCGTTTGACAAAATCAAGGTATTTTGCGCCATCAGCCAGCATGTTCACCTGGCTGACCAAAAATGCATCTTCGATGTTTTCTCCGGTCCGACTCAGCAAATCGGTGCCGATGGACCATCCTGCCATATAGCAGGGTATGCCGAATTCCTTGACTGACAGGTTTTCCAGCAGCAGGGCGGTTTCCTGGGATGAGGCAATGAGAAGGAGCGCTTCGGCCCCGGAACTGCGTACACCGTCAAGGATACCGGGATAATCTGGCTTTCCCGCCATGTTGAAACTCACGTCATGGATGATTTCCGTCCCGTTTTTGGATGCCTGCCTTATGAAGAAATCCTTCGCCGTGTCCGAATACACCTTGTTTGAATAGTCCCACAGCACAGCCACCTTCCGGATGCCCGCTTCGAACATCATATCAGCCAGCGCCGTCGATTGTTGGCTGTTCGCCGTGACAACACGGAACATCCAGTCATCCAGGCCTGAGTATGCCTCGCTGCCGACCGTTGGACTGATGTATAGCTGCTTGTTCTCCGCCGCCCACTTGACGGATTTTGCGGCACTGGCGCTCTCCATGTGTCCGATGACCGCAACGACGCCTTCCGTCTGCATCTCCTGATCCATCAGGACCGCCTGGTCCGGGTCCGCCTTGTCATCCTTTGCAAGAAGCCACAGCATGCGGCCTTTGATTCCACCGGCCGCATTGATCTCGTCAATCTTCAAGGTGGCGCCATACATGCCATTGACACCAATGTTCGACCCGAGGCCGGTCAGGCATGCGGAAAAACCGATTTTCAGGGGTTGTTGCTGCACAAGTCCGCAAGCGGAAGCCAGAAGCGGAATGCAGATCAAGGCAACCAGACCTCTCATCTTCACAGCATTCCCTCCCGACATAAAGTGCTGACGCTTGACACCTCTTTCTCAGGATTTACCCCCGGAAAGCATCGGGAAACTGCGAATGAACGTCGAATCACCGTAGATATACGACGATTTTGTACGAAAAGATGAAACATTATCGCTCAGTGCCTTACAAGATGACAGGTCCGCTACCACCATGGAGGCGGGTTCCCACCCAATCGACCGTTTCCTCCACATATTGCGGCAACGCCTTGTTTTCAACCCCTGCAACCTGTACGTTGCAGCGACTCACCGGAATGAGGAATTTCGGTGCTGCGCATTCACCGATGGCTTGGGCGACCTCCGGGGTCAGCTCCCCGAGCATGGCATTCGCCACCACGATGCCGATGGGGCCAAGGATGGCATCCACCCGGGCGGCATTGTACCGGATGGCATTTTCCCCGGTTGCGCCTTCGCTTGCGCCGGCCTTCAGCATGGCTGAGGTGGCAAGCGCATTTGTCCCAAGCGCCACGATTTCAATGCGGTCCTGATACACGGCACGCAACCGTTCCACGATCGCCCGTCCAATTCCCCCGCCTTGTCCGTCCACAACCGCTATCCGCATGTGAAACCTCCCGTCCGGCCGTCCGCCTGCTTGTTTGACCATATGACCCGATTCTACCACGCAAGACGCGCTTTGTCCCATCGACGCATTCCAGGCTCAGCCCGCATGACCGCAACGAGGACAAGGCCGGAGCGAGGCAGGCACTTCAAGTCCGCACGCCTCCATCAGTTCCGCATCCGCAAGCAGCTCGCGCGACGGACCATCGGCCGCCACAACACCATCCCGCAGGATTACGACACGCGGGCACAAGGCGAGGATCATGTCCAGATCATGGCTCGTGATGAGGCGGGTATGCGAAAAGCTTTCCAGCAGACCCATGACACGCCGGCGTGCACGGGGATCCAGCCCGGCCGTCGGCTCATCCAGCACAAGGATGTCCGGCTCCATTGCCAGAACGGATGCGATGGCCGCGGCATGCTTCTCACCACCGGATAGCTTGAACGGAGCCCGCTCCCGCAGGTGTGCGATGCCGACCCGTTCGAGCGATGCCGTCACTCGTTCCTGGACTTCCTTTTCCATAAGGCCTGCGTTCCGCGGTCCGAAAGCCACATCCTCTCCGACCGTCGGCATGAACAGCTGGTCATCCGGATTCTGAAAGACCATGCCAACCCGTTTCCGGATATCGGGCAAGGTTTTTCGCGTCAATTCGACACCACCGATGCGCACGGATCCCGCAGCGGGATGAAGCAGCCCCATCAGGAGCATCAGCAGTGTACTTTTTCCCGCGCCGTTGGCTCCGATGATCCCGACGGATTCGCCGTGCGTCGCTTCGAACGAGATGTCCCGAAGCGCTTCATGTCCGTCCGGATATGCATATTTCAGTTGTATGGCTTCCAGCTTGTGATGACTCATAATCCGCCTCCGATCAGCAATCCGCCCAACAATTGGGGCATATCCACGGTCCGTGCCAGCACGAACCAAGCCATCCAGCCGAAAAGCCAGACGGCATCCAACCGGCCCGGCTTCGTTCCGGGCGGCAGCGGGACATGTCCGTCATATCCGCGAAGTTTCATCGCCTGGTGGACCCGCTGTGCCCGGTCAAAGGAACGCAACAGCAGCATGCCGGCCAGCGAACCCCAGGCGGCCGGTTGAACGCCTTTCTTCCCGGGCGTCCGAAGCGAGTGGGCGGTCATCAGGCGACCTGCCTCATCCGCCAGCACCGTCAGATACCGATAAGTCAGGGAAACCTGCAGCACCAGCACGCGGGGCAGTCCCAAGGTCCGCATCCCCGCGAGCAGGCGCTCCATGCCGGTACAGGCGATCAATTGCAAGGCGGCCAGAACCGTCAGACTTGTCTTTAGAAAAAGGGACAGGAATGTGAACCAGCCCCCTGAGATCTCGATGGGACCCACCGGGATGCGCGTCGGATCAAAAAGAGGATTGAGGATGCCGATGCCAATAATGAAAGGTTCGACAACCAAAAGTCTTTTCAACAGGGGTTTCCAAGGCAGATCGGCTAAAGCCGCCGTCAGGACGGGAAAAAGGAAAAGCGGCAAAAGCCTTCCGACCGCGTGTCGCTCAAAGGACAGGGTCGTGACTAGAAACGCCAGCACGGTCAGCAGCTTGGTGACGGGATGCAGCCTGTGGACACCGGAATTCAGTCGTGAAAGGGTTTCCATGCGGTGCATGTCCCGTACCGCACCAGAAATATCAGGCATGTTTGTCCTTTCTTCTTGCCTTTGTTACAGCGAACCCGACAAGGCCGGCCAAAACGAGGGTCATGGCTCCACCGACAAGACCGGAAACGGAAGTGCCAACGGCTGCTTCGGCTTTATCCAATTCCTTTCCGTGATCCGGCTCCTTGAAACTGTAGTCGGGAAGAATGACCGTTTTTTCCTGAACGGCGGAGAAGGCATCGTGGACCGCTCCTTGTGCAGCGATCTCCTCTTCCCCGGACACCTTGAACATGGACCATTCGAGTCCGTCCGGGAAGGAGGAGGCGAACAACGACAGAATACCACCAACAAGAACGACTGCCAATCCCATGACAACAAGAACCTTTTTCAACGAAACACCGGAAGGCAGCCGTTTCTGTGTGGTTTCAAGCAATTCGGGACGCGCCTTCCAGACAAAGGTCAGAACCGCAGCGGTCACGAGGCCTTCAATCACCCCGATGGCGAGATGGATGGGCTGCATCAAAACGACAAACGCTACGAAAGGCAGTTCCGTCTTGCCGGACACGAACGTCTCCAATACCACGCCGAACGCACCCATCTGCAGGGCCACCACGACGGAAAGTACGGAACCCCACCAGATTTTTCTTGCTGTCACTCCGTTTTTCATGATCCTCCGCCAAATCAACGGATAGACGACGAAGCAGGTGAAAATGCCCATATTGGCCAAATTGCATCCGTACGCCAGCAGCCCGCCATCCCCAAAGAAAAGAGCCTGGATCAGCAGAACGGAGGCCAACGCAAGAAACCCGCCCACAGGACCGAGCAATGCGGAAAGCAGCATGCCTCCGCCGATATGCCCGCTGGAACCGGTTCCGGGGATGGTGAAATTGATCATCTGCGCAGCAAAAACAAAGGCACCCATGACACCCATGAGGGGAACCTTCGCATCATCTGAATCCTTCGTCAGTTTTCGCACAGAATATCCGGTGAATCCGGCGGATATGGCCCACATGATTCCACCGACCGCAGGGGAAATGAGGGCATCAGCCATATGCATGATTGTGATCCTCCCTTTGCAATGCCATGATGGTTTTTCAACCCTTCATGGGTTTGCTGTGGGGAAGACGGGGAATGGGAAGCCTTCATGACTTCATACCGTGGATCATGATATCACGGGCGGCGGAACGCGTCAATTCAGATGCATGCGCCTTCACAGTACAAAATAAAGGCTGTCGCAAAGATACTTCCGCTCCTGCCTTTCCGCGCATTTGCGCAGATGGTTCTTCACGGAGGCCAACGAAGTCCTGCCTTCCTTGTACCCAGTCAGCAGGAGATGCCAGCGCCGACGTTCCGCGTCTGTTGCACCCCGTGTCACATAACCCCATACGTGCTGCAAGGCGTTCACTGCGGCGCCAGTGTTCTCCGGTTTTGCCAGCGCCTCGTCAACAAAGCGATAGAACCTTGGAACAAGGCCCTTTTCATTGCGCCAGATGGCATCCTTGTCCTTCAGAAGCTGGCGGATGCCATTATAGTCTGCCGCATCATGTTCAAGAACCGAATATTTGTAACGGGCCCATTCCGCTTCCAACCTGGCCGGATTCAGTTTGGGCGACAGCCCGAGCGTGCACTTCAGGGCGGAAAGGTTCTTGTCCTTCACCTCCAGCATCACATCCGGCACATCCATGCCAGTTGAAACGGCGAGTTTATCGGCAAAGGAAAGGAACTGCTCCAAGTCGAGAGTCGCGCTATGGGAACCACCCGCTGCACCTTCACGTCGTTGGGAATAGTGGATTTTCGGATGCCCATCTTCCGGCTTCCAGGTCTTGGCACATAACCATATCAGTTCCGTTTCCGACATTCCGGCAAAACTGGCTGAAGGCTTCAACTGATTGTGGAGGTTGTCGAACACCACCGGCAATCCTGTCTGTTCCGCTACCAGAAGCACATCCTCCAGTGGAAACCGGGTATCGTCGTTTTCAAGGACCAGTCGACGCTGAATCATTTCCGGCAAGTCATTCGCCTCCCGGACAAAACGTGCCATGGCAGACTGCCGGTCCCCATATACGCCGCCCACATGCAAAATCAGCTTATTGGAAGCATCCATTCCAAGCGCATCCAAAAAGGAGGCATGAAAGAAGAGATCCGCGATGGCGGCGTGACGGATTCGCTCCTCCTCCGCATTGAGCACTGTATATTGGCCGGGATGCATGGACAATCGAATCCCGTTCTCCCTGGCAAATGCCCCGATATCCCCGAGTTGTTCCCCGAACCATGCCTGCCACGGCACCTCCACATCCGGATGGGACGCAAGCGGGATGATATCCGAGCTGATGCGAAACATCCGGATGTCATGCGCGGCATTCCAGGAAAGAATGTTCCGAAGGGACGCCAGATTCCCCGCGGAAACTTCCCGCAACCTTTCCGGCCTTGCCTGCTTCAACGTGCATCCTGATATTTTCGTTCCTGCAAGGCCAATGGTCAGGCAGGCATATCCGATTCGCATGGCTCCACTCCCTTCCGTTAAAAAGAGGATTTACACCTGGAATGGACAAACGAAACAAAATCCTCCCTTGGCCGGATGTACCGCTTGCGATACGATGTAAACTGAGATACATTAAAATCCTGGACAATTGACCGGATAAGCACACAAAAGAAGCGTACGGAGGAGATTCCGATGGTTCGACCATTCCTTTCCATCAGTGAACTCACGGACAGGAAGCAACCGGTTCTTTCCCGGGGAGACCTCATCTCCATCCGCCATGTTGTATCAAGCCAGGATGCATATGCGACCCTGGTGCAGAGTGTCACGGAGAATTCCCTTTCCTTCCGGCTTCCGCCGGATCTGATGCGCTTCGAGGTGCTGGCCGTCGGTGACCGTGTACAGCTCATGCATTTCGATGAAAAATGCGAAGTGTATCTGGAAGGAGTCATCGCTTCGCTGGATCTCCGGTACCCGTGGCTGGTCACCGTTTTATGCGACACAGTCCGACGAATCCCGAACCGCCGTTCGGAAAAGCGCTGCATCGTGAACTTTCCTGCGCAGGTACTGAAGCTCGATCAGCATGAACAGCGACTGGACGCGGTCATCCGCAACATCAACCACAGAGGTGTCGCACTGGCGACCCGCAGGAAACTCGATTCCGAGAGCTGCGGAAACGATTTTCTGATCTGCTTCTCCACCCCGGAAGGCGCACGCATCGAGTTTCAGGGACGCCTCGTCCGGCACGACGCCATGGAGCGCTTTCACCTGCATGGGGTGGAAATCACCAGGATCGACGATACCAGCGCGGACGCCATGGAACGGCTTCTTTTCAGGCTCAGGGAGGATGAACGGGTATTCATCGCGGAGAACCTGAAATAGACCCCCAATGTTTTCAACAGTACCTGTCAACCTTCTTTGAAGACGCCGCACCCGAACGGAAGCTCCCGAATGGATGATCCCCAACGTCCGCACCGCCAATGGCCCTCATCCCGCGTTGCGCACACAGGCTGCATCCGCGAGGGTTTCCAGCCGTTCGAACAGCCGCCTCGATTTGGCAACCGATGTGCCCGCCACAGGAAACGCCTTTCCCCACCCGGTTTCCAGACCAAACCATCCCAGCACTTCCGCCGTGGAATCCGGCAGGAACGGATTCAGAAGGCGGCAAGCGTTCACAATGACAAACAGGCAGTCCGAAAGCGTGGCCTTGCAGGCTTCCGGATCAGAGGTTCTTGTTTCCCAGGGCTTGCCCGCATCAAAATGGCGATTTCCGAAGCGCAGGATGCCGAATGCCGTATCCAGCGCGTTTTTCAGCTCACCGGCACGAATTTCCCGCCCGACTGTTTCATAGGCGCCTTCCAGCAATGCCACGATCTCCGGGGACACAGCCCTGATCGGAACCTGTCCGTCCAGATATTTCTCAACAAAAGCCAGGCATCGGTTCACAAGATTCCCGTAAACCCCGATGATTTCCGAATTGTGCCGTTGGATGAAGTCACGGCGCGAAAAGTCCGCATCGCGTTTTTCAGGCCCGTTGGCCAGCAGGAAATAACGGATGGAGTCGATCGGCGCTTCACCAGCCAGTTCCAGCGCGTCAATGGACCAGTTGCCGCTTGTCGAGATCTTCCGACCCTCAAGTGTCAGGTATTCGCTGGAGAGGATCTGGTCCGGAAGCCGTAGTGTGTCTTTCCCAGTGCTTTCCTCCTGTCGTACATCCGGCCCGTTCCCTTCCGTTGACCTTTGATTCCTTCCATCTCCTTCCGCGAGCAAAAGCCCCGGGAGGATCACGGTATGGAATGGTATATTGTCTTTCCCATGAACCTGGATCTGCCAGGCGCTGTTCCAGAAATCCCGGAAGGCCAGCCCATGCAAGGCGCACCAGCCTGCGCATCCGGAAAGATACCCAAGTACGTTTTCCGCCCAGATGTAGATGCGTTTATCGTCGTATCCTTCCCGCGGAACCGGAATCCCCCAGTCCAGATCGCGCGTGATCGCCCTGTCCCGCAGACCTTCGCGGATATAACGGGCTGTATTCTCGTAGGCATTCCTGCGCCAGTCGGAATGTGCAGTCAGATAATCAGCCAGCTGTTTCTGAAAGTGGGACAAAAGCAGGAACAACTGTTTTGATTCACGGAATTCAGGCGTGTGGCCGCATATCGCACAGACCGGTGAAACCAGGGTTTCAGGCTCGGTCACGGTTCCGCAGGCTTCACACTGGTCGCCGCGCGCAGGTTCTCCGCATCGGGGACACTTCCCCGTCACGTACCGGTCCGCGAGGAAACGGTTGCACTGCGGACACCAGGCCTGTTGCACAACACGTTCCTCCACATGGGTTCCCGCATACAGGGATTTGTGGAATCCCGTCACAAAATCCCTGTGGAGCGCGGAGGATGTCTTGCCATAGGCATCATAGGAAAACAAGTATTGGGCAAAACATTCCTCAAAGGAGGCATGCCACCGCTCACTGATGTCAGCCGGCGAAACGCCTTCCTGACGGGCCTTGATGGAGACCGGCGTGCCATGGCAGTCGCTTCCGGACACATAGCAGACCTGGTTCCCGATGGCCCTGTGATGACGTGCCAGCACATCGCCCGGCAACAAGGCCGCGATGTGTCCGATATGAAGTGCTCCATTTGCATAGGGCCATGCGCCCCCGATGATGACGTTCATAGTATTTCCTCCTGTGCTCCATCCGGCAGTTGATGCTGCCTGCATGTGACAATTTGAGCGACCGGGCTTCTTTGTGTTCCCGGTCCGTGATAGCGCGTGTTTCCTGCAGGAGCGATTCTGACCGCCCATCCGGTTTTTCGCCTGCAGATGCTTCCTCCGGTTTCTCCGGACAAAACAAAATGACCCTCCTCTCCGAAAACCAAGTTTTCGGGGACGAGAGCCATGCTCCGCGATACCACCCCAATTCGCCCATGCCTCACGGCAGGAGCCTCGTCAGGTACTGGCGGAAAATGATCCGCTGCATACCTTGCCGCGTTTACGGGCGGATCCCGTCGCAATCTTCGGCCCATGCCGTCGGTGCGCAGCTCCGGAACCATATTCCACGCGTTCCGCCATCGCCCTTTCTCATCATCCGGGCTCTCTGGAGACGCTTTCCGCGTGTACTCTTTCCTTCATCGCTTTTGCTGTAAATCGTTTCCTTATTGCTTTCATAAAAAACGCTTATATGTTTTTATATGATAATCCTATCTTCGAAATATCGCAAGTGTCCTGCAGATATTTATTCGGTTCCCACACATATGAACTCATAAGCAGCGAAAGTCCCAAATACACTTACGGTAAACGCCTGTATGGCAGAGTGAAATCCGAGTTGGAAAATGGAAAATTCTCCGGACATAAAAGGAAGCCTCCAAAAAGTCTACCGATTGTCGTCCGGATTCTGTAGGTTGGAGTAGCTGCCGTTTCACACAAACGGCACGTGCATTATGATCATGAAACCCAAGGAGAAGACGGGAAGAGCAAATGCGTCTATCCGCTGTATGAAACACTTGAAATGACGGTATTTCCGACTTGCGCGGAAGCCGATGATGCTTGACAGCATCCCGATAGAGGCTCATGGTCAACTGGAACTTGGAATAAATGTGATTCGACAAACTACGGGAATGTGAAAATGGCAAATTGCCAACTCCCGCTTGACCGTAACCATCTGTATTTTGGGATTGACAGCCCCAATGGACAGCGGTCTATAATGGGCAGCAGACAGGGGGGGTGCAATGCGTAAGATCGGAGCTTTATTGGGGTCCATGCGGATACACCAGAAAGTTGTTCTGGAATTTCTTCTGTTTGTTTTTCTTGTCTATGCAGTGGGAATCGGCATCGGTATAAATGTCCAGCAAAGAACGATGAATGCAGAGAAGAAAAAAATAGAATCACTGGTACAATATCTGACCCGTATCATTGACAATGATTTTCATAACCTCAACAACCAACAAAAACAGCTGGTCTACGACTACAACACGCAACGTCTGGCCAACATGCAGTCCATCAGTGATATGGGCGGTGTTGTTGAAATGGTGAACCGGATTCAGGGAAGAATTACTGTTTTGCGGAATTCAAGCATATACGTGGACAAAGTGTCACTCTGCCTGATCCCGCTTGATCGCAGCATTTCGTCGGAACCGTTTTATGAAAAAATCTCGGAGGACGATCTGATCCTCCTCAAGCAGTATTATTCGCGCAATACAGCTGAAAATGTCATGCAGTTTCCTACAGGGTTATATGTCGTACAGCCGATTACTCGACATAATCTTTCATTCCCCTCAGAAAAAATGCGCAGCAGTTCCTATTTCCGGATTTCCACGACTGCCTTGGTTCAGTCGCTCCAGGAAGCCATTACGTCCGAAGGGATGTCGCTTCATCTGCTATATCAAGGCCGGATTCTGCTGAGTACAGGTTCCGGGCAAGAGCGTAATGAAGGAGAAAAAGCCGTGCTTGCTGCGCTGGCTTCCAATGATAAAACGAGTACCCTCAGGCAGGATGGAGAAAAATATCTGGTAGTAAGAGAATCAATTCCCACTTTGAATCTGGAACTCGCCGCCTGCATTTCCGACAGCATGCTTGTTCAGGAATCCAAACGCTACAGCATATGGCTTGCGCTGCTGACAGTGGTCACCATCATAAGCTTCATCACGTTCATCCGTTTTTCCAACCGGCTTATAGAAAGGCCCATCAGCCGTTTTGTCAAAGCTTTTCAGGAGGTTGAGCACAACAACCTTGACATCGTCATCCGTCATGAATCCCATGATGAATTTGCCTACCTGTATTCCGGCTTCAATACGATGATACAAAAAATGAAAACGGCGATACAACAGGCCTATCAGGAAAAAGCTGCAGCAGAACGGGCGGAATTGAAGCAACTCCAGTCTCAAATCAACCCTCATTTTCTGTACAACAGCTTCTTTCACATCTACCGTATGAGCAATATGGGTGATAGTGAAGGCACCGCCAAATTATCCCATATGCTCGGGGATTATTATGAATACATCACACGAAACGGCAGTGATATTGTCATGCTGGAGAAGGAATACGCCCATGCAAAAATATACGCCGAGATCCAAGGCGTGCGCTTTGGGAGACGGATTACTGCTGAATTCCAACCGTTGCCTGAGAACTGCCGGAATGTCCCGATTCCGCGCCTCATCCTGCAGCCAATCCTCGAGAATGCTTACGAACATGGTCTTAAGGATAAGGAATCAGATGGTAGAATCACTGTACAAGTCGAAAGCCTGGATCTTTTCCTGAAAATCACAATCGAGGACAACGGCAACGGCCTTTCCGAAGCCCGTTTCACCACCTTGTCAGAAAGCCTTCTGGAACCGGAAAAAAGTCTGGAAGCCACGGGTATCATAAATGTAAGCAAGCGACTGAAAATCCGTCAGGGGAAATCAAGCGTCAGCGTGGATACTCCGTCTTCCGGTGGTTTGAAAGTCATCATCATCATAAGCAGAAGCTGAGGAGCAACAATATGCAACGGATTCTCATTGTGGATGACGAACCCAACATTGTCGAAGGTTTGCACCAACTGCTCCTTTCCAAGGCACCAGACGAGTTGGACATATGCAAGGCCTATTCGGGACGGGAAGCAGCCGAATGGCTGGAAAGCGTTCCCGTCGATCTGGTGCTGAGCGATATCGCCATGCCGGGCATGTCGGGTCTTCAGCTGCTTTCCCGCATTGAAGCCCTAAAATTGGCATGCCGTGTTGTTTTCCTGACAGGCTTTGACAAGTTCGACTATATCCACGAGGGCATGAAATCTCCTCTTTGCGTGGGTTATATCCTGAAAACCGAAGGCGATGCGACCATAGTCGACATTGTTTTCAGGGAATTGCATGCGCAAAGGGCGCGTCAGGATAATGAGTCCCTTCTTGCGCGTTCCGAGAAACAATTGGCGCTGGCCTTGCCTGTGTTGCGCATGCAATATCTGAAGGATCTTCTTGCCGGAAATGACCCTGCGTGGGACTTCCGATCTACCGATGGAGACGCTTTTCATTACCAGGTGGATCTGCGTTTTCCAATTGTACCGCTTCTCGCCTGGTTGCCGCTTTCCGGTGAGTCAGGTTACATCCGGTTCGCAAAACAGGCCATCCTGCTGGATGAAATTCTGTCATCTGAAATCTCAGATCAGCTTCGACATGAAGTGGTCATTCTGGAGGATTCAGTCGTTTGGCTCATGCAGGAACCTGAACCATGCGAACAGGAGAATGAGGCAGTACCAAAGCCATTTCCCAGGCATCTGCGCTCGCTTCTTCAATCCGTTCAGAACCGATTTTTCAGCATGACCGGCATTCCCATTTCTTTCGCTCATTCCAGGGCCTTCATCTCCCCATCCTTCTTGTCGGACAAGGTGCATTCTCTTCAGATGCTGATGCGTCGAATCGGGGGTGTTTTAAACCGGATGATGATTCTGGATGAGGATCTCTTTGATGAACTTCCGGATACAGGATTCGACATTCCGGCGTTTGCCAAGGTGGATTTTGCTTTCCGGCTCAACCTGTTGGAACAACATCTACTGCATGGAAGGACAGAGTCCTTTGAGAAGGCCATGGAAGAGATATTCCACAGCGAAGATGGAACATTGCCTCCGATGGACCGATACAGCCAGATAGCAGTGATCTCCATGTTCCTTTCTGTGACGGGTAAGCTGGGATTGTCCCGGGATGTGATGAAAGACAAGGGAATTGATGAGATGCTGCTGTTGGAGGGTGCGGGAAACGATCTCGCAGACAAATACATCAAGTTGGGCATCGGGATGTGTGACTTGTACCATGCAAGATCCGAACGAACGGAAGAAGCATCGATAGAACGTGTCAAGCAACATATTCATGATCACATCGGTGATAAAAACCTTTCATTGGCAACGCTCGCTTCCGTGATTCACTACAATCCCTCTTACCTGTCACGGTTTTTCAAACAGAAAACCGGACAAAATCTTTCTGAGTACATCAATGACATAAGGCTGGAAAAATCGGAATTGCTGCTTGCCGACCCGTCAATCCGCATCAGTGATGTAGCCTACGGGGTGGGGTTTGAGTCTTCTTCCTATTTCGCTGTGTTTTTTAAGAAGCGGGCAGGCATGACCCCCAATGAATACAGGACACTACGTATAAATCCTTCATGATGTAAAGAAAAAGACAGCATGTAAACAGCCGGAGATTGCGGTATCGGCAGACGGTGATCGATAATGATAGCAATGAATTCATTGCACAAGGCCGGCCGGCCTACCCTCTCCGGAAGAGTATATGTGACTCGTTTTCCAGCTTTATGACAGAGAAGGAGGAACCTGAATGAAGAAAAAGAATGAAACGCGCCTGCTGGCTCTGCTTCTGGTTTTGGCGATGTCCATCAGCCTGTATGGTTGTGGAACGGCTCCCGCCGCAGCAAGCGCCTCCGCTTCAGAATCCACGGCAGCCGCATCCGCGAGCGCTGACGCCACATCCGCCGCTGCAACCGAATCCGCACAGCCGGCAAACGGACCTCTTGTTCCCATGTCCGAGCCCATTGAACTCACTGCGGCCATCGGATTCGACAATACGACGGATTCCCGTTCCCCGGCTGGTACAACACCCGAGAATCAAACCTTCAACAAGATTATGGAATCCATGAACATCAAGATCAAGTGGCTGTGGACTGTTCCTTCAGACCAGTTCGAACAGAAATTCAATCTTTCCGTTTCTTCTGGTGATGTGCCCGACATCATGAAGATTGAATCCAAGTACTACATGGATTTCCTGGAAAACGACATGCTGACGGACATGAAGGGTGCTTATGACGAATTCGCGCTTCCGGAAATGAAGCAGATGTTCGAATATTACAACAACACCCCCATCGATCGTTGCACAGTCGATGGAAAACTCTATTCCATTCCTTATGTAGCCGACACCATCCAGCAATGCAAAATGCTTTATCTTCGCCAGGACTGGCTGGATAAGCTAGGCCTCAAGGCTCCTACCACCATGGATGAATTGGTTGAAGTCGCGGAAGCATTTGCAAAAATGGATCCTGACGGCAACAAAACGGCAGATACCATCGGCCTTTCCATGGACAAGGATACCAATGACGGCTTCTCCGGTGTTGGCGTCTTTCAGGGCTTCGGCTCCTACAACGGATGGTTGGAAAAAGACGGTCAACTGGTCTCCGGCATTATTCAGCCGGAAACAAAGAGCGCCTTGCTGAAACTTCGTGAAATGTACACGAAGGGTGCCATCGACAAGGAATTCGCCGTCACCTCCGTCGATCAGGTTGTGGAAAAAATCGTGGCCGGTAAAATCGGCATGGTTTATGGAGAATGGTGGATCCCGAACTGGCCGTTGAACCTATGCATGCAAAAAGACCCGACTGCCGTATGGACAGCCGTTCCGCTGCCTTCCGCGAACAGCGCACCGGCTAAAACCTTTGTCAGCCGGAACAATATCTGGCTGTACAATGTGGTCAGCAAGAATGCGCCTGCCAAGGCGGCAGAAGCAGCCATGAAGATCATGAACGTATGGTGGGACATCCAGTTCAGCAACGATGCAGCCACCCGGTACGGTGCCGAGTCAACGATAGAAGGTGGATATGTCTTCAACTGGGCACCTATCTATACGTATATGGGCAACGAACAGGATATCAACTACAGCCTTGTCAATACTGCTCTAGACAAGAAGAGCAAGGCTGACCTCGTTCTTCCGCAACAGATCGAGTTGTACGATGATACCGAGAAATGGCTCAACGGCACAAATGACGAAGAAGATTGGAAGGCATGGGGCATGTGGTTCAGCCGTGTTGCCAAACAAGGCGGCATGGGTCTGACCATCGATTATTACAAGAAAAACGACCTGCTAGTCTACAACGAATATTATGGCGATCCGACCCCGACAGAAGTAGAAAAGGGGTCCACCCTGAGGGAAATGACCATGGAATTCTTCAATAAATTCATCATGGGTTCTGTTGAAGAAAGCGGATGGGACAAATTCGTATCCGACTGGAAATCCCTGGGCGGAGACGATATGACGAAGGAAGTCAATGACCAGTACAGCAAACTGAAAAAGTAAAAACCAGAAACCATTCAACCGGGCCATTCTGCCTGAATTCGGCAGGATGGCCCGTTGTATGAATGCTTGGAGAGCGGTATATGGACAGAATGGTATCGTTGAAGGCTATCAGGAGAAAAAAAGAATTCCAGCTTCACTTCATGTTGATACCTGCGCTCATCGTCACGTTCATCTATTCTTATCTGCCGATGTTCGGCATCGTGATGGCCTTTCAGAAGTTTGTCCCGCTCCGTTCGTTCTGGCGATCAAAATTCATCGGGTTCAAGAACTTCGACTATATCTTCAAAATGCCTGAATTTGAGCGGGTATTGATGAATTCGCTCTTCCTATCGGTCATGAAGATCATCGTGGGCCTGGTGGTTCCGCTGTTGCTGGCCATTTTGATTAATGAAGTGGTCTTCTCCCCCTTGAAGCGAACAATTCAGACCAGTATTTTCCTCCCCTATTTCCTTTCGTGGGCTGTCCTTGGGGGGATGATCCAAGAGGTTTTCTCCCTGAACGGACCGGTCAATACCCTTTTATCCGGCGTTCTCGGCATGGACAAGATCTTTTTCATGGCGGACAACGGGTGGTTCCCTTGGATCATCATTTTCACTGATGTCTGGAAGGGTATGGGGTACAGCATCATCATTTTCCTGGCAGCCATCACCAATATAGATCCGGGCTTGTACGAAGCCACGGAGATCGATGGGTGTGGAAAGGCCAGACAGGCTTGGCATGTCACATTACCGGGCATGCTGCCGATAATCATTCTCCTGGCGACCCTGTCCATCGGAAACATCCTCAATGCCGGATTCGAACAGATATTCATCCTGTACAACCCCATGGTGAGGGAAAGTGCGGAAATCATCGATACCTTCGTCTACCGGCTTGGCCTGATAAATGGCCAGCTATCACCGGCAGCTGCGCTTGGATTGTTCAAATCAGGCATATCCCTGATACTGGTTGCCTTTTCCTATTTCATGGCATACCGCTTCAGTGATTATCGGATATTTTAGGCGGATACCAGCAAGGGTACGAAACCCACGGTGCGGCGTGCCGGGAATTCCGTGGAAAGGAAAGGTCTGATGAAGAGAAAATTGTCCATGGAGCGCAAGATATTCGTGGTTGCGAATACCCTGTTTCTGATAGCAGTCACTTTGATATGCATTGCTCCGATTCTGCAGTTGCTGGCAATATCCCTTTCCTCCAACATCTATGCAATCTCAGGAGAAGTCAGTTTCTGGCCAAAGGGATTCACGCTGGAAGCATACAAATTTTTAGCTGCAAAATCTGAATTTACAACCGCACTGGGTGTTTCTCTGGTGCGTGTTCTTATCGGTACGACCCTCAACATGACGCTGGTCATCCTGACCGCGTATCCACTCTCGAAGGAGGTACGACAATTCAAACACCGTACGGTCTATACCTGGTATTTCGCCGTCACGATGTTCTTTGGAGGCGGACTCATCCCCACCTATATGATCGTAAAAATGACTGGGCTGATGAACAGCATCTGGGCGCTTATCATTCCCGGTGCCATTAATGTATGGAATTGCGTCATGCTGCTGAACTTTTTCCGTGGAGTACCCAAGGAAATGGAGGAGGCCGCAACGATAGACGGGGCTTCCCATTTCCAGACATTGCTTCGGATTTATCTTCCTGTCTCCATCCCAGTACTCGCAACCATTCTGCTTTTCACCATTGTGAACCACTGGAATGGCTGGTTCGACGGTTTCATCTACATCAACTCGCCCAAAGGCTACCCGCTGCAGACGTATCTCTCCACCCTTGTCATGCAGGCTGAGTCCTTGGGGAAGAAAATGATTACAAAAGAAGATCTGGCACGTCTCGAAAATGTCAGCGACAAAACATTGAAGGTGGCCCAGATATTCCTGGGCGCCTTGCCGATTATGTGTGTCTACCCCTTCCTTCAGAAATATTTCATCAAGGGAATCGTGGTAGGAAGCGTCAAAGGATGACATTATCGTCATGAATTAATGTGGTTATAAAACAGCATGATCATGAAGCACTTTGGTTATGAAGCAGCATAGACGAGAAACTGTCCCAATCTTGAGGGGAAGCAAGGAATGAGGTACATAATGACGCAACCAGTAAAAATGATTCTGTTGGGCGCAGGCGTCCGTGGCATGGATGCCTATGCGCCCTATGCCGCCGCACATCCGGATGAACTCTCATTTGTAGCGGTTGCAGAGCCAAATGAAGAAAGACGCAATCTATTTGCATCGCTGTACGGCATATCGCCGGAAAACTGCTTCGACAGCTGGGAGCAAGCGCTCGCAAAAAAGATCGAGGCAGATGCTGTGCTGATTTCCATGATGGACCGGCTCCACTACCTTCCCACACTGGCCGCATTGGAAAAAGGCTACCATGTGATGCTGGAAAAGCCGATGTCTGCAGATCCCCTTGAATGTATAAAAATGGGGGACCTTGCGGCACTGCAAAACAGGAAACTATCCATTTGTCACGTTCTGCGCTATACGGCTTTTTTCAGAATCCTGAAAAGTCTTCTTGTGGAAGAAAGAATCGGGAAACTCGTATCCATTGCGCACAATGAAAATGTCGGATACTGGCATCAGGCTCACAGCTTTGTCCGGGGAAACTGGTCAAATTCCAGCACATCCGGTCCGATGATCCTGACCAAGTCCTGCCACGACATGGACCTGCTGATATGGCTGGCAGGTGCGGATTGCCGCTCGCTGTCGTCCTTCGGCAGCCTGGCGCATTTCACCGAAAGCAATGCGCCCGCTGGTGCGCCAGAATTTTGCCTCGACGGATGTCCGAATGAAAAAGAATGTCTGTATCACGCTGGAAAACTATATCTGAACGGATCGAAGGGATGGCCTGCCAGTTCGGTCTGTGTGGATACGTCGGAAGCAGCTCTGCGAAATGCGTTGCATAGCAGTCCTTACGGACGCTGTGTATACCGGTGCGACAATGATGTCGTGGATCATCAAGTCGTTAATCTGCTGTTTGAAAATGAGGTGACCGCCGCCTTTACAATGTGTGCATTCACGGACAAAATTAGCAGAACTTTGAAACTGATGGGCACACATGGTCAAATCAGAGGTGCAATGGAAGAGAATCTTCTTGAGATCACAGATTTCCGTACAGGTGTGAAGGAAGAAATACATACTGAAGCCGCGGATGGCGGTCACGGCGGCGGTGATTTTGGCATGATGCGGGATTTCATCCAATTAGTGCGCAATGCAGGAGACGACAAGGGGGATACGCCTGCCGAACTATCTGTTCAAAGCCATTTGATGTCGTTTGCCGCAGAAAAATCCAGAATTGAGCATACCCTCGTGGACATGAAGGAGTACCGCAGGACATTGGAAGAAATGAAGCCGAGTCTATCATGAGTACACGCTTCATCCCAGCAATACTTTCAGGCACTCCCCCAGAATGCCTATCCCCTGCGCCATTCGCTCCTGTTCTACCCCGGCGAATCCGATGCGGATATGCCCCCGCCCGTTGCCCGATACCGGTAGAGACGAACGCAGGGCCTCATCCAGAAACAGGGTGTCCGGTACAATACGGACACCCTGTGCCCCAGCCATACGGTAAAGTGGTTCCGGCCTTGTATGAACAGGCAGTTCCAGCCAGAAGAAAAGGCCACCCCCTGTGTCGGGAATTCCTACACCGTCCGGCATGTTGTTCACCAGCAATTCCCGCATGGTGCGGTATTTGGCACCGAGTCGTTCCCGCATGCGTGCAAGGTGCCTCTCCCAGCCGCCAGTTATGCAAAACCGATGAAACCCCTGCTGGATCAAGCCGGACGTGAAAATGTCCGTCGTATGCTTCGCCAGTGCAAGACGTGCCGAACGACCTTCAGGCACCAGCATGTATGCGATTCGGAGACCCGGCATCAAAAGTTTGGAATAGCTTTTCACCAGAATAACCCGGTCCGTCGCGTCCATCCGTTTCAAAGGGCTTCTCACCAGACCATTGTACTGCAGTTCCCTCAGGTAATCATCTTCTACAATATGGCAATTGAAGGACTCAGCAGCATGAAGCAATGCTTCCAGCCGTTCCTGTGAATACACTGTTCCAGTCGGGTTATGATGAACGGGAATGGTGTAAATGAGCTTCGGACGGTACCTGCGCATCATCTGCATCAGCAGATCGGGATTCATGCCGTCCGGTTCCATCGGCACACCCACCACATGAGCGCCACGGGAACGAAATACCGCAACCGCGCCCGGGTAGGTTGGATATTCCACGAGCACGGTATCACCAGGATCCAGCATGGCTTTCGCCACGATATCCAGTCCTTGCTGGGCACCTGAAATAATCTGAATGCAATCCGGGTCTGCCTGAACCCCCTCCCGTTTCAGCGCATCCGAAATAAAACGGCGCAACGGTGGAAAACCCATGTTCTCCTGATAATCCAGTGCTTCCCGCATGCTATGTTCCATGACATGGGAAATGGCGTCCCGCACATCCTCATACGTTTCCGTGTCGGGCTCCGGGATGGAAGAGGCCATGTTGACGATCTCATGACGGTCTGCAGGACGCCCATGCCGCATCCACTCAATGTCATCCAGCGTATACAATTCGTCCGCCAGATCAGCGATATCGGAAACATGAATCGCCCTGACATGGTTTCTCACGTAGTGTCCGCTGCCGGAGCGGGATTCCAGGAATCCTCGCCGACTCAGTTCCTTGTATGCGGCCACAATCGTACCTGGATTGACAACGAGTTGCTCCGCACCCACACGTACCGATGGCAAGCGAGTTCCTGCCTCAAGTCGATTCTCCGTCACAGCAGTGCTGACCCCCTCTACAATGCAAAGGTATAGAGGGGATCCGGTTTTTCTGGCTTGAAGAGGCAAGACAAAATCCGTTAGGTTCACCACGGGGGTTGGCACCTTACATCAGGCCTGCGATGGCCGAACCAACGAGGTTGGCGTTTTCCGCCTTCACGAACTCGCAGTAAAGACCATATTCGCCATTCATGTACCGGGCGATGTAGCTGTCCAGCTTGCTGCGGAAGAGCTTGGACTTGTAGAAGGTGGAACCGTCCGCCGCAATGCAGACCGGGAAGAGCGGATCCTTCCCCTTGCCGGACTTGAGCACCGCCACGGTGAGGTTGATGGCGACAAGTTTGGCCGCGCGCTCGATGATCACATCGATGATGTGATACAGCGCATATCGGTCGTTACGGATTTCTTCCGTATCGCCGAGACCGCAGCAGGTCGCGAGAACACTCTTTTCGGATTTCGGGAAGTACAGGAAATCATCCACATCCTTGGAAACCAGCGTATCGAGCTTGCCGTATGCCGCTGCGAAGGACTTTGAGAACATGCCCGCTTCCACGCTCTTCTTGAGAATGGTGTGGAACAGGCCTCCCTGATATCCGCCGGAAATCATCTTCTCGAACGCATATCGTCCGGGATTGACGGTGGCGGCATCGAATGCCTCGTCGAATTGGCCGCGTGGCGCACCCTCATATCCGCCGGATTCGACGTTGATGAGCATGTTGCCGTCATGGGCCGCCACTTCCGGCAGCTTCGCGAGGTTGCGGGTGCTCTCGATGTAGCAGGTGTTGGTGCCGGTGCCGAGAATGAAGCCGATATAGCTTTCGAAAATACGGTTCGGATGTGCGGCACGTCCGCCAAGCAGCGCTGCAACCGTGTCATTGAGGATGACAACCGATTCCGGACGTTTGTGACCCCTCTGCTCGATGGCATCCATGAGTCCCTTGCCAAGCAACTCGCCATTGACGCCATTCACCTTGACTTCCTTTGTGAAGAAAAGGAGCTTGCCGTCCCGGTTCGGCTGAATTTCGCAGGGATAGGAGAAACAGAAGCCGATCTTCGCGCTCTTGCCGAGGACGGGCTCCAGGTATTCGGCCATGGTGCTGAAGAAGGTGTCCCGATCCATTTCGCCCTGTGTGCCGGGCATGGGATGGTTCTTGAAATCGGAAACAACCGGCTGGCCATGGTCATCGAAATGGACGACACAGACGCGAAGGTTGGTGCCGCCGGCATCGATGACAATGACGGGTTCGTTGCGCGGGACGTTGTCCTCCATGGAAATGTACGTGGGAATCATTGGCAGGGAGCTGGCTTTGCCGGCCAGTCCGAATTCCATGTCCCTGACGAACCGGTCGACATTTTCTCCGAATTCGATGGTGTCATGGTGCATGCCGTTCATCCTGAGGAAATCGCCGATCTTCTGCGCCTGCTTCATGGATGCGGACAGGTTGCCTGTATTCGTCATGTGCTTGCTCTCCTTGCGTTGCATAAACTCGTGCTCGCATTCCCAAGTATTATACCATCCCGGGTACCGGCATTCCAGCCCATTCCCGTATCCGGATTTGAACTTATTCCTTAGTTGTTCAAATGTGATTCCAAACTTATCCCATACTTAATCCAAACGTGATTCCAAACATATTCCAACCAGTATCAGCATGATTTCCCAGCATGCCTGGCCCTTACCAGAAGGAACCGTTTGCACTTTTGGACGTCCATTTGACAAACTCGCATGTATTCAAGCGGGCCTAAACCAAAAGTGCAAATTTTATGACGTTTCTGTCATGTATTTCAGGGTCACATTACAATAGAATGAAACGGAATGAATCAAAATGGGATAGGATTCGAACTGCCCGAAACGGAGGCTCTCATGATGAATTGGACAAAACCCGCCATCCCCGCCCCATTGGACCTGGAGTTCCAGCCTGCAGTCCTGGCCGCCCGCGATTTCCATCAGGCCGTATGTGACAGCGGGACAGGAACCCGTCTTCTCATCGCCATTGAGCGGGGAAGCGGTATGATCTCCACCTATGAAACCATGGTTTTCGGTGAAATAGCCGGTCATGGGGACGAGAACAATTTCTTCGTGGAACGACTGGTGAAATCGCTGTTATGGATCTATGGCGGCTGGAAAGTCACCATCGCCGGTTCGGAAACCATTGCAACTTATACCAAGAATGCCTATGCGCCGGGACAATTGCGCGCATTCGATGCGGCTTTCATGGGCCGTGTCTATGAAAAGCCTTTCACCGTGGAATCCTGCGCCATCAACGATGCGCCTGCCGCCCGGGAGAATGCGAAACCTGTCGGCCGTCACCTCGATGGCTGCCGCATTGGCTTTGACGCCGGCGGAAGCGATCGCAAGGTTTCCGCCGTTGTGGACGGTCAGGTCGTATACAGCGAGGAAGTCATCTGGCATCCCAAGATCCAGACGGATCCGGACTATCACTACAATGAAATCCTGACTGCCGTGAAAACGGCCGCTTCCAAGATGCCGCGTGTGGATGCGATCGGTGTCAGTTCCGCCGGCGTATTCGTCGACAACCGCGTCATGGTCGCCTCCCTCTTCCTGAAGGTTCCGCAGGACCAGTTTGACGCGAAGGTGAAGGATATTTATCTCCGTGTTGCGGAAGCGATGGGAAACATCCCCGTCGAAGTCGCCAATGACGGTGATGTGACGGCTTTGGCCGGCGCCATCGACCTGGATGACAACAGCATCCTCGGGATTGCCATGGGCACAAGCGAGGCTGGCGGTTATGTCGACCCGAACGGCAACATCACCGGTTGGCTCAATGAACTGGCCTTCGTGCCGGTCGACTATAATCCCGCGTCCATGGCAGACGAATGGTCCGGAGATTTCGGCTGCGGCGTGAAGTATTTCTCGCAGGATGCCGTCATCAAGCTGGCGCCTGCCGCCGGTATCCATCTCGACGCTTCCCTTACCCCGGCCGAGAAGCTGAAGGCTGTCCAGGATCTGCAGGAGGCCGGTGACAAGCGCGTTGACGGAATCTTCGAATCCATCGGCGTTTATCTGGGGTATGCCATCGCAAATTATTCCCTGTACTACGACATCAGGCATGTGCTTGTGCTCGGGCGCGTCACATCCGGAAAAGGCGGCGAACTGATTCTTGCCAAGGCGCATGAAGTGCTTGCGAAGGAATTTCCGGAGCTTTTGGCAAAGCTGGATGTCGGCATGCCGGACGAATCGAACAAGCGCGTAGGCCAGTCCATCGCAGCCGCAAGCCTGCCGGATATTTCGAAATGATTTCCATCCGCTGGAATCCTGCAGATTTCAACATGATTTCCAGTCACGATACAGCCAGCCATTCATAACAAGCCAGAATCTTTCATTGATTTTCATCTGCCGCACCAGAAAGGAAGGACAACAACATGAATTTCAACAAACCGAACGCTCTTCTCTACATCCCGGACAACACCCCCGAGACCGAAGCCGTGGCCCGCACAACCGTCATGGGCATCGCAGCGCATCAGGACGATCTTGAAATCATGGGCTTTCAGGGCATCCTCGAATGCTTCGGCAAACAGGATGAATGGTATTTCGGCGTAGTGGTCACCAACGGTGCGGGCAGTCCGCGCAACGGCCTGTATGAAAGCTGTACGGACGAAGACATGCAACGCATCCGGCGCATGGAGCAGAAAAAGGCGGCCTATGTCGGCGAATACGGCGCCATGGCGCTTCTGGACTATACCAGCGGCGAGACGAAGGATACGGCCAGCCGGCTCATCATCGACGAACTCAAGGCCATG
Organism: uncultured Clostridia bacterium; assembly: GCA_942493335.1. Taxonomy (GTDB): domain Bacteria; phylum Bacillota; class Clostridia; order DSM-8532; family DSM-8532; genus JAEWSN01. The sequence continues at coordinate 953,234 of OW818693.1, forward strand.
CTGCTGAAGGCCCGTCCGAAAGTCATCTACACGCATAATCTCGCCGACAAGCATGACACACACGTCAGCGTGGCGCTCCGCCTGATCACCGCCCTCCGCGAACTTGCGCCGGAATACCGGCCCGAGAAAGTGTATGGCTGTGAAGTATGGCGCAGTCTCGACTGGATGATCGACAAGGAAAAGTCCTACTTCGATGTGTCCGGTCACCCGAATCTTGCCGCATCGGTCCTCGGCGTGCACGATTCCCAGATCGTCGGCGGCAAGCGCTATGATCTGGCCACTTCCGGCCGCCGCCTGGCCAATGCGACATATGCGGATTCCCACGGCACGGATACGGCGGACCAAATGGCTGTCGCCATGGACATCACCCCGCTCGTCGAAAACCCGGAGATGGACATCAACGCGTTCGTGCAGTGCTTTATCCAGCGCTTCGCCAACGATGTGGCCGACAAGCTGACAAAGTTCGCCTCCCACAGCTGAGCATTCTCCCCAAAAGGGAAAAAGAGGCGGGAAAGCGCATTTGATGCATGCTTTCCCGCCTCTTTCCGTTTCGTCGCCCGTCGAAGGCATTTGACACGATGACCTTGACTTGATGCACTGCGCTCAGCTCGATGCGCAGTGCGCAGTTCGGCACGCAGTGCTCAGCTCGATGCGCTCTCATACTGTCGCACAGCTTTCTTGAACACAAACCGGGTCAACAAAAGCAACAGAATGGGTGATGCAATGCCCCAGAATGCCATGAACGGATTCATCCGGTCAAGCAGATACATGGCCGGGAAATTCGTGATGACGAAAATGGGAACCAGATAAGTACCGATCATCTGGATGGGCTTGTTGTAGATCCCCATCGGCATGTTGTTGAAATCCCAGATCGGATCAATCGCTCCAGCCAGATTCGCACCAAGGAACCAGAAGGAAAGCAACGCGGGAATGACGAACATCGCGTATGCCACAAGGCTGCTGCTGATCATGTACCCGGCGAACCCGAACAAACGCCAGTAATCCACCGCAGAACCCAGACGCACGAGGCCGATTCCGATCATCACGGCACCTGCGCCGACATCCACCGCCAGCAGGCCCAGATCGCTTCGTCGAAGCGTAATCATGAACTGCAGCGAAACCGGTTTCGTGATGTAGAGATCCAGTGCGCCATTCCGAATGATGTCCCGGAGACCGAACAGGTTCATCATGATAAGGCCCGCATACACACCCGTCATGGCGACAAAAGTCCCAACGAACAACAGGATTTCATCCGGTGACAGGCCGTTGATGCTGACCCCCGCCCTGTAAACCACAAGAATGTACATCAGCTTGACCAGCAGATATCCGCCCTCCATGGCGATTCCCGTGAAGAAATTGGCGCGGTATTCCATCTGTGAGGCCAGACAGCTGCGCATGAACGCCCAAAAGATCCTGAAGTGCTTGCGCACCTCTTTCAAAAACTCCATCATCCGCCCACCGTCCTGTTCGGGGATGTTTCCTGTTCACATCCCCGCTTTGCGTCCGCCGTATTTCGCATCCTCATCCGCCCACCGCCACGTACTTCTTCGATCCCCTGTTCCAGGCCAATGCGGCCAACGCGGCCAGCACCAGGCACCAGAACACCTGGAACAGGAGTCCCCGAACCAGTTCCGCGCCTGCCACCCTGCCATTCAGCACATCGACAGGAAAATTGATGGTGTACTGGAACGGCAGCATGCGCAGGATTTTCGAGAGGGTCCCGCCAAGCACATCGATCGGGAAAATACCGCCACTCATTGCAATGAAGACGATCTTGACCGCTTCGAAGAAGAAGCCGATCTCCGAAAGCCAGAAGGCAATGGCACTTACAAAATAAAAGAGAATGAAATTCATGACGAAAGCCAGCAGAAAGGCAGGCAGGAATCCCAGCACCTGCGCCCATCCGATGGACATGCCGGTGAAATGCGCGACCCCCAGGGTGATGAGCAGCAGGAGAACCGACATCAATCCCGTCTGTACCGTCTTCTGGCCGAGAAACACACAGAGTCTGTATGGGAAATGGCTGATGGGTCGGATGATGAACTTGTCCATCCCCCCGCTTTTGATGTCTTCCGAGATCTCATACTCGAAACCGGTTCGCAGCAGGCGGTTGAGGATGCTCGCCATCACCGTGTAGGCGATCATCTGTGCGTAGGTATACCCGAACATGGCGCCTTCTCCGGTTTTCGCATAAATCGCGGACCACATGAAGAGTTGGATGAAAATCGGAAAGATCGCGCTGGTCATGTTCAGGAAAAAATCCGCCCTGTACTCCAGACCGTTCTGCATGCCCAGGGAGAATGCCCGCGCGTATTTCCTGCCTGCGCCTGTGGTGGAGCCACGGACGGAACTTGTAGCCATTCCTGCCGTCATTCCGTCACCTGTCGCTGGTAAAGCAGCGCGATGCCTTCCTCCACCGGGATGTCCTCCAGGGTGAAGTCCAGAACGGGCAGGGTGTCGAGGATTTCCTTCGCCACTTCCTTGACACGATCCTTCTGGATCTCCAGTGTCGCTTCCAACCCTTCGCAACTTTTCACGCTGCCGAAACGGGACAGCATTTCCACATCCGGCGCATCGGACAGTTGAAGCCTGAGGATTTTCTTTTCGCTGAACAGATCATTTACACGAGCCAGGTCGCCATCGTAGACAAGACGCCCCTGATTGATGAGAATCATGCGCTTGCAGAGCGCCTCAATGTCGGTCATGTAATGGCTCGTGAGGATGACGGTCGTCTTCGTCTGTTCGTTGTAATACCGGATGAAATCCCGGATTTTGCGTTGGGAGATGATGTCGAGGCCGATTGTGGGCTCGTCGAGGAACATCACCTTCGGCTTGTGCAGCAAAGCCGCAATGAGCTCCATTTTCATCCGCTCCCCGAGAGAAAGCCTGCGGACCTGCACCTTCAGCATGTCCCGCACATCCAGCAGTTCCGTCAGTTCGTCCAGCGTGGCCTGGAACGGCTTGTCATCAATTTCGTAGATGCTCTGGTTCAAACGGAAGGATTCGACGGCCGGCAAATCAAACCACAACTGGCTTTTCTGGCCCATGACAATGGAGAAATTCATCTTGAAGTTCTTTTTCCGCTCCCATGGAACATAGCCGAGGACGGTTGCATCGCCGCCGGTCGGGAACAGGATGCCGGACAGCATTTTCAGCGTGGTGGTCTTCCCCGCGCCGTTCGGCCCCAGAAATCCGACAATTTCGCCCTCTTCGATGCCGAAGGAGATGGACTTTACGGCTTCCCGCACCAGTTTCTCCCGATGGAAGAGGTTCTTCATCGAGGATTTCAAGCCGGCTTCCTTTTCATAATATTCGAAGGACTTGCTCAGATTGCGTACGGAGATTGCTTCCATGCTGCCTCCCGGATGTCTGCAGGATCATTTGGATTTGCCCGGCCATGCGCCGGCAAGCCCATTATAAACATAATCCAGGCAGATAAGGCAATCAAAGAATAATAATGAAAACACGCAGGATGTAAGAATTTTAAGATTCCGAAGGATTCCCATGACATGACGAAGTCTTGCCAGTGATATGCTGATGACTTACCGAAGACAAGCCGATGGCATGCCGATGAGATGCCGATGACATGCCGATGACATGACGAGCAGCCCGGCAGACATGCAATCAATGGCTTGCGATCCACTTTTCCGCATCAGCCTTCTCGGTCGCACTCGGATTGCTTGCAAGGACCGTCTGATAGTATTGTTTCGCCTTGACGTCGTCCCGGAAGCTGAATGCGGAGTAAATCGCGCCGAGAATGCTGTAATGCGTGGCGGTCGCCTGTCCCTTTTCAATCATTCCCTGAAGGAATGCGACATCTTCGCCATAACTCCCCATCGCATAAAGACCCCAGGCGAAACTCGTCATGATTGTGACATTGTCCGGTTCCAGCGCGAGAATCATTCTGTAGATCCGTACTGCATCCGCATAACGGCCCATCTTCGAGTTGTAGACGGAAGCCAGCTTCTTCATCACTGTCAGATTGGCTGTCTCAGCGACAATCACAGCTTCATAGGCGGCGACAGCCTCTTCGAACCGGCCTGCCGCTACAAAAGCGTCACCTTCCGCAATACGGGCCGATTGATCCGCCAGGGTCAGCGTAACGGTATTTGTCGCGCCATTCCAGCCTACCGAAGCCCCCAGCAGGTCGCCAAGGAACCTTGCCGGAACGTACGCACGGCCGTTCCTCGTGATGACAGGCAGCTCCAGTACGCTTGCGGTGCCGTTGATCACCGCATTTGTGTCATTTGTCCGCAGTTTTGCCGAAGTGGTCCCTTTCGTGATGACAATCGCCTGTGTGACGGCATCGTAGGAAACTGTCGCACCCAATGATACGGCGATTTTCCGCAAGGGCACGAGAATGCGCCCGGATTGGCTGTTCCGGTATGGATCCGCATCAAAGAAGAGTTCCCGGCCATTCAAGGCGACATGTACTGGTTTTTCCTTCAGCAGGCGGACAACCAGTGCATTGCTGATCTTTCGGCCGGGCGGTGCCACATAACGACCAACCGCCGGAGATCCGTTCATTACGAGCGTCCCGGGGTTTGCCATCCAGGTGGCGGAGGATCCGCCGCCATCGAAATTGATGGCATTCACGAGCCCCATTTTTTTCGCAATCACCGCAAGCTCCGCAACCGTGACAGATGGAACCGAAGCCATGACAAGCTGTCGACCGGCCGTAACCCCGACCAGGCTTCGCTGCCCCTTGTTTGTCAGGATTTTCACTTCAGAGAAATGCTCCTTGACCGGGTCGACGACGACCACACCGTTTTTCACCAGGATCGGACCCGCACCCAGCGCGGATTTCACATCGTCCCAACCGATATCGGCCTGCTGAGGCGGCTTTATGGCGCCATAACTGTTCATGAGATACTTGAAATCGTATTCCACGGTTCGTCCGACTGGAAACCTGGCGATAATGGAAGCATCCTTTGTAAGGATCAGGAAACCGTTTGATGGAATGGCGAATCCGCCGGTACCGATCTTGATCACCACGCCATCCTTGATTTCGATGGAGGTGAAACTGTGCGCGGGCTTCGGCCCGGCGTACTGGCTGTCGAAAATCAGGGTGGCTGCGTCGTTGGCAACCCAATGGTTGATGTTCCAGGCTTCCCAGCCATACGGCCATTCCCATTGGCCCGAGGTGGCGCCGACAATGCGCGTATACATCGCATCGATCCGGATGTCCCCGTTCCCGGTGACGCCCAGAACGCTGCCTGCATTGCTGACATGCATCACATCGCCGTTCCGGATGACGGTTCCAAGCGGCTGAAAATCCGAGTAGGCATTGAAGAAGGTGCCATTGATGGCTGCCACTGCGGTTCCATCCTCGTCGGTCTCGCCAGCTGCAATCTCGGCGAGGTTGGCTGTCGGACCGATTCGGTCGCCCGCAAGGGCGGAAACCACCTGAATCTTCGGATTTGAAAGGTCCACGCGAAGTGCTGTGAATTTCGCAGTGCCTTTCCCATAGGAAATGGATTCCGAAGTGGCCCGTACCGGATTGCTGACTTCAGAGGAGAGGGTGGAGATGACCGGATCACTGACTTCAGCGGATACGGCAACCGGGGTTCCAACAATGGATACAGTCATCAGGGAAAGTGCCATGGCTGGGCCGATGAAACGGACTGCGAAGCGGAAGATCCTTATCATGAAAATACGCTCCTTAGAACCTATGATGATTTCCGACGAGGGATCGTCAGGTTTCCTTCGTAAAGGCGTTCCCGCAGACCGGACAGGTTACACCCAGTTTCCCCTTGCCTTTCGGAAGACGCAGAACATTCCTGCACTTCGGGCAATTCACGAACACATGGGTCTTGCGCTCCTTGATGCGGGTACGGGTCTGACGATAGGTCAATGCGGTCTTCTTCGAGAAGCGCCAACCTTTCCCGGCAATGAACGCGACGGATCGGCCCACCACCCGCCAAACGGGGGCCAGCCAACCAGCCACGGCACCGGTGATTTTGCGGAACTGCTGTTCCTCCATTTGCCTGGCATTCCCGTTTCGGGAAAGCATCCGATAGACCTGCCAACCGCCAAGAACAGGCGCAAGCGCCCAGACAAAGGGCATCCCCAGCAATACGAACACCATGAAGTAAAGGAAAAGACCCAAACTGTCCGCCCATCCTCTGAATCCATACCGGCCGGACATGAATTTCTGCCATGCTTCTTTCATTTTTACTCCTATTGCACCACATCGTGCGGACATGCCGCTTGAAATCGTTTATTCGCTATCGTTGTTCCGAAAGGGTGTCTTCTTATTCTAACCCATGACGTTCCGGAAAGAAACCCGCGATGGAACGACGCTTCTCATCGTCGACGCCTTCCCCTGTGACCCTCTCCAACCAGAAAGGCTCCCCCGATCTTTCCGACAGGCCTTACAACCTGCAGGGGATTGTCATACAATGGCCATGAAGCAAGTCCGTTCCACATGGAGATGATCCTATGTCAACCGTTCCACATGGAGATGATTCTATGTCAACCGTTCTACATGGAGATGATCCTGTGTCGACCGACCCATATGGAGGTGATCTCATGTCGCAGTCACGTTGTTTTCTCGGCGGCTTCCTCCTCCCCCATCCGCCCGTCATCGTCCCCGCGGTGGGCGATGGTCGTGAACAGGACGCAAGCCTGACCTGCGAAGCCTTGGAGCAGGTCGCACAGCAGTTCGCATCACTCCGCCCGGAGACGGTTGTTTTGATTTCCCCTCATGCACCGGTCTTCCGGGACTTTGTCTGTTTTTATGAACCTCTTGCCGGGGAAACAAGCCTGGCTGGCTCCCTTCACCAGTTTGGCGATGATACGGTCCAGCGATACGAATGGGATGGCATCCTGCAGGCACGGCTCCTCCAGCAAATCAATGCTCGAGGAATCGAAGCAGGGTCCTTGGATGTCCCCAACATGAAACGCTTGAAAATATCACCCTCCCTGGATCATGGCACGCTGGTCCCGCTGCATTTCCTCTCCCGTCATTACGCGGAATTCAAGCTGATTGTTCTCGCTTCTGCAGGAATTCCGCTGCAGCAGGTGTACGACATCGGCATCATCATTCGGGATGAGGCCGAAAAGGCGGGAAGAAGAACCCTTTTGGTGGCCAGTGGTGATCTGTCCCACAAGGTCAATGACGAAAGCCCGTACGGCGCTTGCCCTGAGGGTGGCCGGTTCGATGAACGCATCACCGGGCTCCTGTCGAAGGGCGATCTTGCCGGCGTTGTCTCCATCGATCATTCACTCCGTGAGAAGGCTGCAGAATGCGGGTTCCGCTCTGTCGTTACCTTGTGCGGTGCACTGGAAGGATTGCCTGTAACATGCAGTTTGTTGTCCTATGAAGCGCCGTTCGGCATCGGGTATGGTGTAGCATCCCTGCTGGTCAGCGATGAAGGGAATCGCCTGAATCCGGAAAAACATCCGGATACGAGCGCAGCAACGGATTCTCTCCATCCGGAATTCAAAACGGCACCGGCTTCCCTTCACCCGAATACCAACGCGACTTCTACGCCCCTCACCCAGCAATCCCCGCATGTTCGACTGGCAAAAGCGGCGTTGGAAGCGAGAATCCTGCATCACCGCCATCTGACCGTACAAGAAGCGCCGATCGCAAAGGAACTGCTGTCCACCCGTGGCGGCGTGTTCGTGTCCCTGCACAAGTTTGGCGAGCTTCGGGGCTGCATCGGAACCATAGCGGCCACGACGGATTCCCTTGCGGAAGAGATTATCCAGAATGCCATCAGCGCTTCCACGGGTGATCCGCGTTTTGACCCGGTCACACCCGATGAGCTTCCCTATCTGACGGTTCATGTCGATGTGCTCAATCCGCCCGAAGCGTGCTCAAGAGAGATGCTGGACCCAAAACGATATGGCGTCATCGTGGAAACGAGCAATCGAAGAGGATTGCTCCTGCCGGATCTGGAAGGCGTGGATACGGTCGAGGACCAATTGGACATCTCCTGTCGCAAGGGCGGCATTGATCCCAATGGGTCTTTCCGGATTTCCCGGTTCACCGTCACGAGGTATGAGACATGACGGCCGCCGGCATACCCGCCGCCTTTCAAAAAGCACTTGCAGACGGCCGCGCGCAGTGCCTGCTCTGTCCGCACCGCTGCATCCTGAAACCTGGCACGATCAGCCGGTGCCTGAGCCGTGAAAATCGGGACGGACAATTGTGGGTCCGGAATTACGGACGTGTCACATCGCTTGCACTGGACCCTATCGAGAAAAAACCGCTGAACGCGTTTCACCCCGGAAAAAAGATCCTGTCGGCTGGAACGTTCGGGTGCAACCTGACCTGCCGTTTTTGCCAGAATTGGCGGATCTCGACGGAAGAAGCACCTTCGCGTGAAATCCTGCCGGATGAACTCCTCCGGCTGGCACGCGCTGCAATCCCGGAAGGCAACATCGGCATCGTATTCACCTATAACGAACCAACCATCTGGTACGAATACATCCTGGACACCGCACGATTGTTTCATGATGCCGGTCTTTCGAATGTTCTGGTCACCAATGGCTACATCCTGGAGGAGCCGATGAAGACCCTCCTGCCCTTCATCGACGCCATGAACATTGATCTGAAGGCTTACACGCAGGATTATTATGAATCACGCTGCGGCGGCGATCTCCAGCCGGTTCTTGATACTATCCGTTTGTGCCACGCACATTGTCATGTGGAGCTGACCACGCTGATCCTTCCAGGCCTGAATGACAGTGAGGCGGAGATATCGTCACTGGCCAGCTGGATAGCATCCATCTCTCCGACCATTCCACTTCATCTTTCCCGGCACCATCCGGACTATCGGATGGCAGAACCGCGGCCGATTGCCGTGGATGCGCTTTATCGGCTGGCAGACATCGCAGCGACATTTCTGGATACGGTCATTGTCGGGAATGTATAACCTGAAAAACAGCGATCACCTCACCTGATTTCAATGTGACAACAACGAATAAGCCAGTATGATTTACTTGGCTTTAGTATGCATTTGTACTACAATGGAATGACAATGGAGGTGATACTATGGCACACGGTCGTTTGATACAAGTCCGTGTAGATGAAGAACTAAAGCAGGATGCTGAACAACTTTTCAAGGAGATCGGGATGGACCTCCCTTCTGCGATCCGCCTGTTCTTAAAGCAGTCCATTCTCCATAACGGGCTCCCATTCGTCGTCACTGGGAAAGACGGTTTATATAACGAGCACAACCAGCGTATCCTTAGAGACTCTATACAACAACTCGATCAGGGTGGAGGAATTGAAAAGACAACAACAGACCTTGAGATGACAAGCCATGGTTAAAGTGTTTGCTGATCAGGCTGGCAGGACGATTTATTCTGACAGCTCCAGGACAAGAAGACTCTGAAGCGGTAGAATTTGCTTATTCAAGACATCGAGCGCAGTAGATATGACGGTATTGGTAAGCCCGAGCCTTTGGGTGAAAATTGGTCCGGACTCTGGCGTCGACGCATCGACGAAAAGAACAGAATCATATACCGCATACCGGACGGGTGACTTGAAACAGCTCAATGCCGGACTCACTACAGCGAAAGCCAGACTGCTCGAGGAGTGCTTCATGAACATCCCCCAACAACCCGAAAAGGCATCCGCACCTGCTTTTCCCGTATCAGACGCAACCCGGCTTCTTTTGAGCGCCTTTCTTCAGCCGGAGGGAAAACAGGAAGGGGCACACGCCCGAAAACCAACCGAAGCGGTTTCCCCAAGCTTCGCCTTTTCCCTGGAACCTACGCTTCATGCTGAAGCTGGATATCGCGCCAAACCGGCCTTGTCCTTCAGTATCGGCAGGCAGGACACCTGGCATGTCCTGAAGGATGTTGCCTCCTTCACCCGCCATATGCGGCTCGGGCAGACCATGGAGCTCGGTAAGCGCTTTCATTTCAGTCCGCTCGTGCATCAGTTCGAGCCCGTCTCCGAACAATTGATGCAGCTGATTCTCGACACCCAGCGCGACCTTGCCTTCATGTTCGGCGACAATGGCGGGGTCAACCGTCATTTCGGGAACAAGGACACGCGCTTCCTCTTCCTGTCTCCCACCCACCTGAACCGATTCCTCAACATCATGGAACAGGCCGGAAATGGTGCAGGAGAAGCTTTCCGGATGGAATGGGAGCTTGAAGGGGAAACCGTTCGCGTCCAAAGCGGTCCGTTCTCCCTGCCGCTCTCCATCGACACGCTTCCCGGCGGGTTCCGCCTGAAATCGGAACTGGATGTGACAACGGTTGGGGCCTTGTCTGATGACCATTCCCTGTTGGTTTCCGACGGAATCCTGCACCGGCTCGATCCGGAGTCCGCCCGCAAGGCAAAGGCCCTGTTGATCGCGCTGGGCCGCACCGCATCCGGAGAACTGCTGATTCCGGATGACGCCGCACCGGTACTTTTCAACGAAATACTGCCCACTTTCGATCGGGAACACACCATCCAGATTCCGGCACATATCGAGGAAACGCTGTTTCGTGCGCCTCTGGCCACAAAACTGTATCTGGATCGGGAAGGCGACTGCATCCTCGCACGACCGGAATGGTGGTACGGGGAGACCTGCGTACCAGTCGACGCGCCCACTCAGGCCTTTCGAACCTCAGAAGGAAAACTTGTACTCCGGGATCCGGAAGGCGAAGCCGGCACCGGCGTTCTCCTCCAGCAGCTGGGCTTCATCCGGCAACCAGGCGTATTCGCACTGGCGGGGGAAGAAGAGATATTCGATTTCATGACCGATGGGCTCCCGCTTTTGTTCGCTCAGGCGGAAATCCTTGCCACGCCTGCATTCACGGGTCTGACCGTCCGGAAGGGCACACGCATGACCGGAACGCTGGGTCTGACAGGAAACAGCCTGCTTTCCTTCCACCTTCAGCCTGAAGGCATGTCCATGGAGGAACTCCTGATCCTCCTCGCGGCATATCGGGACAAAAAGCGCTACGTGCGCCTGAAGAACGGCGATTTTCTGGGTGTGGCGGATTCCGGTATTGAGCAGGTGGCCGCCATGCTGGACCAGCTCGCGCTCCGCGACTCCGCATTGACGCGCGATACAATCGAAATGCCTGCCTACCGGGCACTGTATCTGGATCGTCTGGCGAAAGAGGAGGGGATTCAGCTTTCCCGTTCCGCACCGGTCCGAACTTTTGTCCGGGATATCCTTTCACCGGATGAAATCCCCTTCGAGGCTCCGGCCGGTTTGAACGCGACCCTGCGGGAATACCAGAAAACCGGCATACAATGGCTCTCCACCCTGACAAGATACGGCTGCGGCGGTATTCTGGCGGATGACATGGGACTGGGAAAGACCCTTGAGGTGCTGACCTTGCTGCTGCAGGAGAAGGATGCCGAAAACCCGCGTCCCTCCCTCGTCATCGCACCAACCTCGTTGGTCTTCAACTGGCTGGAGGAAGCAAAACGCTTCACGCCGGAGCTCAAGGTACTCGTCATCTCCGGACAGTCCGACGCGCGAGCTCTTCAGCGCCAGGAAATCATGGATTCCGATTTGGTCATCACATCCTATGCGCTGGTCCGGCGGGACCTGGATGCCTACCGGGATCTGCGTTTTCACTTCTGCATCGCGGACGAGGCCCAGCATATCAAGAACCCGAACTCCGTCAGCGCAAGAGCGGTGAAGCTGATCCAGGCGGATACCCGGTTTGCACTCACCGGCACGCCAGTGGAAAACGGACTGACGGAGTTGTGGTCCCTGTTCGATTTCATCATGCCGGGATACTTGCACGCCTATCACCACTTCAACGTGAAATTCGAAGCACCCATCACGCGGCAGGGCGACAAACGAGCCTTGCGGGAGCTCTCCCGCCACATTTCACCTTTCATCCTCCGCCGGATGAAGAAGGAAGTCTTGAAGGAACTGCCGGAAAAAATCGAGATGCAGCTGACCTGTGAAATGACGGAAGGCCAGAAGAAGCTTTATGCAGCCCATCTGCTGCATGCGAAAAAGGAGATCCAGCAAACGCTGGACAAGGCGGGCATCATGAAGAGCCGCATCCGGATTCTTGCGCTGCTGACCCGGTTGCGCCAGATCTGTTGTCATCCGGGCGTATTCCTCGAAGGGTATCGGGGTGGCAGCGGAAAGATGAACCTGTTGATGGAAGTTGTCGAGGACGCGCTCGCAGGTTCGCACCGCATCCTGTTGTTTTCCCAATTCACACAGATGCTCGGCCTTATCAGGGAGGCATTCGACAAGAAGGAAATCTCCTACTTGTATCTGGACGGTTCCACGCCCGGAAGTGACCGGCTGCAACTGGTGAAATCCTTCAATGCAGGCAAAGGTGAAGTTTTTCTGATATCCTTGAAGGCGGGCGGCGCAGGGCTGAACCTGACAGGCGCCGACACAGTCATCCATTTTGATCCCTGGTGGAATCCCGCCGTAGAGGACCAGGCAACGGACCGCGCCTACCGGATGGGCCAGGAAAACGCTGTTCAGGTGATTCGTCTGGTGACGGCAGGATCGATTGAAGAAAAGATCGACGTGCTGCATAATCGGAAACGCGCCTTGACGGATCAGGTCATCCAGCCGGGTGAAACCTTCCTGAACCGCCTGTCGGAAGGGGAAATCGAGTCTCTGTTCCTCTAGAATGCATATCATCGGGAAACGAAGGTTGAACCACACCCCGATAAGCATCAAATCATGACCACGAACCTATCCTGAAAAACGCGGAATTGTCCCGCGAGCATCCGAAAGGAAACCCATGAAAGCAAAGCCAATCGCTTCCGTCGTCCGATTTCTTGTCTGTATCGTCCTGCTTTTCATGCCGGGCCTCTTTCTTCATGGAGCTGCAACCGTTCTGCCTGAAAGCTCCCTCTCCGCAACCAGCGCATCGCAGGAATCTCCCGGCGCATCAGCGGCTGCCACCTCCCCTGCGTCAGCTGCTTCCTCCCCCACCGCGCCATCTGTTTCCGCCGCCACAGTACCAGCAATATCCGCTACGACCACATCCGCGATTACCAACTGCACCGGACCCGCCCTGTCCGTCACCCCCGCTTCCTTCGTCCTGACCGCTGTCGGTGACATCATTCTGCACCAATCGGTGATTGATGGTGGGTTGCACTCCACCGGGATTTCCAGCGTTCCTACCAGGGCCACGCAAACAACAACCAGGAACGTAGCTCAATATCGCTACGATCACCTGTTCCAGTATGTTTCATCCTATTTCACCGCATCGGATTACGCCATCGCCAATTATGAGGGAACCCTGAACGGTCCCCCCTATTCCGGCTACCCCATGTTCGGCGCACCGGACGCCATCACAACCGCCATGAAGACCGCAGGTTTTGATATGGTCACAACCGCAAACAATCATGCCTTTGATCGAAAACTGGCCGGCCTTGTCCGGACGCCGAAGATTTTTCGGCAGGCAGGCATTGAAGTCGTGGGAACCCGCTCGGAAGCAAAAGAGCCCGTATTCCAGATCATTGAACGGAACGGCATCAAAATCGGAGTGACCGCTTATACCTGGGAAACGATAGGAACCGATACAAACCGCGCTCTGAACAGCATTCCGCTCCCAAAGGAAGCGAATGCGCTTGTCGATTCGTTCAATCCGTCCCGTGCCACTAGGTACGAGCAGGACAAACAGGGCATGAAACGCCGTATCCAGGAGATGAGGGATGCGGGTGCAGATAGCATTGTTTTCCTCATGCACTGGGGCGTTGAGTACAAGACCGTATCGAACGATTCCCAACGGAAACTGGCGCAGTTTCTGGCCGACAGCGGTGTTGACGTGATCATCGGCCACCATCCGCACGTGTTGCAGGAAATTTCCATCCTGAAGTCCGCAGCCACGGGAAAGGGGACTTTGGTCTACTATTCACTTGGGAATTTCCTGTCGAACATGGAGTATTCCACTCATGGAACCAATGGCAATGCGGAAGATGCGGTGATCGCGAAAGTGACTTTTCAGCGCAGTGCAAGCGGAGAGGTCCGGGTGACAAAGGGAGAATACATCAAGACGTATGCCTGGAAGGATAAATCGGGAGGTAGGCTCAAGCACCGCATCCTGCCTGTAATGGCGGCTGCAACAACGCCTCGGGCATTCGGCCTCGGCGGCGCATTGCCTGCGATCCGCATGTCAGCGGTACGCATTGATAAAGTGCTTGGAGCGAGTGTCGGAACCAAACATGGCATACGGATTTCCGAATCGCTTCTGGCTCCATAGAAAACTCAACACAGTTTGATTGTATGATCCCAGGCAAAAGCCCGGGGGCTCTTCGTCCATCCCGCCATTTGCTTCCAGTACGGAACGCCCCTCTGATCTACCTCGTTTATCATCGAGCATTCACCTGTACACATTCCCACAGGCACACAAGTTGTATATAAGGCAACTACATCTTGTTCACCCAACGCAGGTGAACATATTGTTTTATTTGCCAAAAAAAATGCTATTATGTCTAATTTGTGCCGATACTGTGCACATATATTTCCATTATATCCTCCACAGAGCATGATAAACAAAAAATTAGTGCTGTTATGTCCACCCTCTTGACATACATGTTGTATAGGTATAGGATCAAGCCGCAGTGACACCTTCTACAAATGGAGCAGAATCGAGGGCTCAAATGGTACAAATCGACAGAGACTCAAAAATACCCATCTATAAGCAAATCTATGAAGATATCAACCTCCGGATCCATCATGGAGAATTCGCTTTCGGAAGCCTGCTTCCTTCAGAAAGCAAACTTTGCACCCTCTACGGGGTCGAACGGGCAACGGTCCGGCGCGCATTGGCCATGATGGCGGACGACGGACAAATTGCGAAGCATCACGGCATCGGTGCAAGCGTGCTGAACACGAATGGTCCGATAGACACCTTCAGAAAGAAGACGCTCCTTTTTCTGCTCCCCCGCGGACATGATGACATCGATCTGGTCAGTGAACCCTTCAATGCAAAACTGATTCGCACGATTGAACACGAAAGCTCGCTCAAGGGGTATGATCTGCTCTATAAGTCGTTTACACCGAATGAAACAGCAGATGATCTGATTCAGACCTGCAACCCGACAGGTGTGTTCTTTACCAGTTTCCTGCCAAATGACATATACAAGCAACTTCACAAGAAAGGCATTCCCGTCGTCCTTCTCAATCAGAGTCATCCTTTGTATCCCTCCGTTTCCCTCGACAACAAGGGAGGGGCAAAAATGGTGGTGGAGCATCTGGCTTCACTGGGGCATACGAAAATCGGCTATATCGGCGCATTGTCGGAACACCAGATCCAGGCCAACCGGTTTGGCGGATACTCGGACGCTATGAGGGACAACGAACTGGAAATCAACAAAAGCTGGCTGGTAAAAGGAGATTGGTCGATGGAAAGCGGCAAGGCGGCGATGAGCCGGCTGATTTCCGGAGGAGACCTTCCCACCGCGCTCTTTGTCGCAAATGATGCGATGGCGATAGGCGCCATGATGGCCGCCATGGATCGGGGGATCTCCATCCCGCAGGATATGAGCATCGTCGGATTCGATGACATCGATCAGGCTTCCTATATCCGCCCTTCCCTGACAACGGTTTCATTCGACTACACCGCGATGGCCCGGGCCTCATGCATGCTGATGTTCGACATGATCGAACATGAAAACAGTGCGCTGAACATCAATATCTACATGCCTCTGCTACTCATGGATCGGGAGTCCACGGCAAAAGTCAGGACGGCCTCCCCGGACATCGGTTCCGGGGAACATATCCAAGGGAGGGCGGGAACACATGATGCTGAGTAAAAACCCGGCCATCAAGCATCCAGTTCCGTTCGGAACACGCGTCATCAAGGACTGGAAACGATTCCGCCCCATCTATCTGCTGGCACTGGTGGGAATTGCGTATTACTTCATATTCTGCTATCTCCCCATGTGCGGCATCTTGATCGCTTTTGAGAACTATAAGCCGCTGAAGGGATTTTTCCGCAGCGAATGGGTGGGACTCAAGTATTTCATCGATTTCTTCCAGGGATATTACGCGCAAAGAATCATCCTGAATACCCTGATCATCAATTTCCTTGATTTGATGTTCGGTTTCCCCGCACCTATTCTCTTCGCACTGCTGCTCAACGAAGTCTCAAACAGAGTGTTCAAGCGAACCGTTCAAACCATCTCCTATCTGCCCTACTTTATTTCCCTGGTTGTCATCTGTGGGATCCTGGTAGACTTTTTGTCCCAGGAAGGCTTGATCAACAGTCTGCTGGGGGTCTTGGGCTTTGAACCGAAATCCTTCCTCATGTTTCCTCAGTATTTCAGGACCATATACGTCGCTTCCGGCGTGTGGCAAAACCTGGGATATGGCGCAATCATCTATATGGCAGCCCTCTCTTCCGTCGATACGCAGTTGTATGACGCGGCTGTCATTGATGGCTGCGACCGGTTCAAACGTGTCCTTCACGTCACACTTCCGGGGATCATGCCCACCATCATCATCATGCTGATTCTGCGCGTAGGAAGCATGATGAGCGTAGGGTTCGAAAAGATCATCCTTCTATATAATCCCGCCACCTACGAAACGGCGGATGTCATCTCAAGTTTTGTCTATCGCTATGGGCTGCTGCAGGGGAACTTCAGCTACAGCACAGCCGTCGGACTGTTCAACTCCATTGTGAATTTTGCACTGCTCATCGGGATGAACCAATTCAGCAAGCGCGTCAGTGAAGTATCGTTGTGGTAGCGTGACAGGAGGTATTTTCCATGTGGCAATACGGAAAAAAAAGCATCGGCGGCAGAATTTTTGATGCCTGCAATGCGGTCCTTCTGACACTCATCAGCATTATCACCATCTATCCGTTTATTTTTGTCCTTTTTGCCTCCTTCAGCGACCCGACTCGCCTGCTTGCACATCGCGGCCCCCTACTTTTCCCGCTTGGCTTCACGCTCAACGGTTACCTTCTGGCCTTCAAGACCGATGCCATTCTCAACGGATACAAGGTGACGGCATTCATTGTCATCGCGGGAACCCTGATCAATTTGATCATGACCATGATTTTCGCCTATGTCATTTCCAGGCGGGGCATGATGTGGGGGCGAGTGTTGACCATGATGGCTGTATTCACCATGTATTTCAACGGCGGCATGATCCCTTCCTTCCTGATCGTGAAGTCGCTGGGCCTATATGACAGCATCTGGTCCCTCATCCTACCCGGAATGATCAACACATTCCTCCTGATCATCATGAGAACAGCCATTATGGGCGTTCCCGCCGAATTGGAGGAATCCGCACGGCTGGATGGTGCGGGTGAACTGATTGTTCTTTTCAGGATTGTCCTGCCAATGATCATCCCCACCCTTGCCGCACTGGGCTTGTTCTATGCCGTCCAGCACTGGAACAACTGGTCCCAGGCGCTCATCTATATCAAATCGGAAGAGAAATACCCGCTCCAACTGGTGCTTCGAACCATTCTCATCCAAAACAACGCCAGCGGGCAAATGGCGCAATCCGCTTACGAGGGGTCCCAGAACGAGGCGTACCGAAGATTGATGAAATACTCAACCGTTGTCATTTCCATCATCCCCATCATGTGCATCTATCCGTTCATTCAAAGGTATTTCACCCAGGGCGTCATGATCGGCGCCATCAAGGGCTGACCCGCGAACAATACCATCTTTATGGTGTTGATAAAAGGAGGAGGATTGTCATGAAAAAGACACGTTTTCTTTCCCTGCTGCTTGCTGCGATTCTGACTATCTCCATCATCGGTGGCTGTGGGACGACACAGACCCCCGCCGTGCCCTCCGCCTCGTCTTCCGTTGCAGCGTCGGCTTCAGCGTCGGCTTCATCGGAAGCATCCTCGGAAAGCGCCCCCGTCACGCAGGGGCCTCCCACCACCATCACCTATTATCGGCAAGGCATGAGCAACACCAAGGTCGTATCCAAATGGACCGACACCTTGTGGGTGCAAGCACTGGAAGAAAAAATGAATGTGAAAATCGACTTCCAGGGGCCTGCCTCTTCCGACGACTACAATTCGGCCGCAACGATCATGCTGGCAAGCGGCACCCTGACGGACCTGTTTTATTACAACTTCAGCAATTATGACGGCGGGCTCGCCTCCGCCATTGATGATGGTGTTGTTGTCAATATCAGCGCCAATGAGAAATACAAGGCAGCCATGCCCACATGGTTTGGCCTGCTGGCGTCAAACGAGGCCATTCGTCGTTCCGTGACACTGGACGACGGCACTTCGGCTCTTTTCTGCCATGTGGATGAGAATTTGAAGCGAGGCGCTTACTGGGGGATGGGCATTCGGGAAGACTGGCTGAAAAAGTTGAACCTGAAATCCCCCACCACCATTACAGAACTCCAGGATGTCCTTGTCGCATTCAAGAACAACGACCCGAACGGCAACGGCAAGAAGGATGAGATTCCGATCACAGACTGGAACTGCGCCGGCGGCACCTACTTCTTCACCCTGTCGAACATCATTTCGGCGTATGGCCTGTTGTATCAGGAATGTCAGATCGATCCCAGCACAGGTAAGGTCAATTACTGGATCAATGTGAATGACGGCAAAAACTTCCAGGAACTCGTCACATTGCTGAACAAGTGGTACAAGGATGGATTGCTGGATTCGGAATGGGCCGCCCAGGACGGAACGGCGCAGGATGCGAAGGTCACAAGTGATCGCGTTGGCGTTCTGCACGTCTGGCCCTCCAACTTCAACATTTTCGACACCGCGCTGCGGAAAACGAACCCTGATGCAACCTTCAGCGGTCTGCCCGCGATGAAGGGACCAGACGGAAAGCCATACAGTCCCAACAGCGCGTTGGTTCGGCCTGCCGCCTCCACTGAAGGAACCGTCATCACTCCACAAGCGGAAAAGGACGGAACCATCGACGCCTGCCTGGCTCTGATCGACTACATGTACACCGACGAAGGCAGCGATATCATCAACTGGGGTAAGGAAGGGGTCTCCTACAACATCGGTGCGGATGGAAAGAAAACCTGGTCCGATGAAGTTTCGAAAAACCCGGATTTTCTCATCAATGACATGGTCAACAAGTACGCCATTCCCACATTCGGTTCATGGCCGAAGAAAATGAGCTACGATGCCTGGGCTTCCATCGAATTGAACACGAAGGAATCAACAGGCGCGCACAAGTTATGGGGAGAGGCGGATCCGAGCCTTTGCCTTCCCAACCTGACACTCAGCTCTTCGGAAGCGCAAGATTATGCCAAAATCATGAATGACGTCAAAACGGCCATTGTTGAGAACTTCACGAAATTCGTCATCGGAACGCGTCCGGTTTCCGAGGTTCCGGCGCTTGTCCAGCAATGCAAGGACATGGGAATCGAAAAGGCATTGGCTCTGTACCAGGCCGCTTATGATCGGTATATGGCAAAATAAGCAGATCGCACGGCATAAGCGGGCAGGGTTGTCCCGAGTGGCAACCCTGCCCGCTTTCATGAAAACCTACATAGGAGGTTTTGTCATGAATATCGGCATCATCGGCACCAATGGCAAATCCGGAAAACGCATCGCAGCCGAGGCAATCCGTCGGGGACATGCTGTCACAGCCATTGCAAGAGACCGTACCAAGCTCACGGAGACAGGATTCCACAACATCCTGGAGCGCGACATTTTTTCGCTGGAGGAGACAGACCTGCGCGACCTCGATGTGGTGGTCTGTGCGGTCAACCTCAAGGCGGACGATGAAAACGATGCCCCCTATCAACGGGCAATCAGGCACATCATCACCCTTTTGGGTCATTTGTCGAATGTCCGCTTCCTGATGGTTGGCGGCGCGGCGAGCCTTTATACGGAACCGAACCGGAAACATCAGTTGCTGGAACAGATTCCCGACGCATGGCGCGCACTTCCCGCGGACATGGCCAAGGCATATGCCATCCTGCAGGACAGCGACATCAACTGGACCTTCTTCTCTCCCGCATTCACGTTTGATCCGAACGGAGAGAAAACCGAAAAATATACCGTCGGCAGCGATTACGTCATCACCAATGACACCAATGAAAGCTACATCAGTTATGAGGACTACGCCATCGCCATGGTTGACGAAATCGAGAACCAATTCCATGTACGCAGAAGATTCACGGCTGTTTCAGACAGCAGGCCCAAGGTTCAGGCTCCCGCCGGGGAAAAGGCCGGAGATGATGCGCAGGATAAAAAAAAAGCCCAGCTGACTGATGAAGCGAACGATGCGCCGATAATCACCGAAGCAGAAGAAGCGCCCTACGAGGGCATCATGGACAAAAGGCCAACCTTCTACGGATTGTCCCGCTACCGTCCCGCTCCGAACCTGGAGTTGGCTGGCCGGCGCTTCAAACTGGTCATGGACAAGGAGACCGACTACTTCGTCAACTTTTTGACCGGAGATACCTTGGAATGGTCGACCTTCACAATGCCAACCCTCTCCCGCACCCGTTACGAGTGTGCTAAATTGGACGACCTGACTTACTTTGTGAACTTCGAACTGCCAAACCACACGCCGCGGACAAATTTGACCCTGATTCTTGATTTGGAGCAACGTCTCCTGACATTCGTCCGAACCTATACCGGCTTCAATGAGAAATATCCGTATCTGGTGGAAAGCGACTTTGATTTCGGCGCCATTGATGTTCCCGGATTTCCGCTCCCCACGCTGCGGCATGGATATACGGCGGATCTCGTGGGCAAGCGGGTCAACTGGAACTACGGACCCTCCATGTCGATTGTTCATGTCTATTACAGCCCTCATTACATCCGCGCAACCTTTCTCCCCGGCAGCAGAACGATACGACCCGCGCAGCGCGAGGAAATGGAACGCTGGCCCTATGATGAACCCACCACGTACATCAAGATCAAAGAAGGGGTTTATGTCGTCAGCGTCATCGAGCAAAACCGTGCGCGAAGAGGGGATACAGGCAACAGCCTCTTGTTCCTGATGGATTTGGTGCGTGTTCATGATGTGGGACGTTCCTTTGGTCACACGCCTCCAAGTTCCGGCAGCATCGATCCGGAAAACTATCTCTTTGCCGCGTATGGCGATTTCGTCCATTCCGATGGCATCATCGAAGCACAGAAAAGCGTATACAGGGAGGAATGAATCCGTATGTTGAGAAAAGTACAAGTGGAGAATGGGCTCGTCAAGGGGCTGTCCGCGGCAGATCCCCGCATCACAAGCTTCAAGGGGATCCCATATGCCGCCCCTCCGCTCGGAGCGAACCGCTGGCGGGCACCCCAGCCTGCCGCAAACTGGGAGGGGGTCCTCAATGCGTTAGAATTCGCGCCCATCTCCCTGCAGGCTCCAACCGGTGTAAACAAGGATGACATCTACACGCGTGAATGGGCGGTCGATCCGGAAATCCCCATGGATGAGGATTGTCTTTATCTGAACGTCTGGACCCCCGCCTGCGACCCCGGTGAGAAACTTCCGGTTTTCGTCTGGTATTTTGGCGGCGGTCTTCAGGTCGGAAACACGGCGGAAATGGAGTTTGACGGGGAGCGCATTGCACGCAGAGGCATCGTGGTTGTCAGCATCAACTACCGACTGAACGTATTCGGATACCTCTGCCATCCGGAGATGACCGCCGAATCACCGGACGCACCGGCGAATTTCGGTCATCTGGATCAGCAATTCGGCACAAGATGGGTCAAGCGAAACATCGCCGCTTTCGGCGGGGATCCCGACAACATCACCATTGGCGGGCAGTCGGCCGGGGGTGCAAGCGTCATGTACATGCTGACCTCACCGCAGAACGAGGGACTTTTTCAGAAAACCATCGTTCAGAGCGGGATTTTTACAAAGCTGTTCCCAGGCCAACGCGCCCCCAGCGCACGAACGTTGCCGGAAGCGGAAGAAGACGGATGCTCTTTCTTTCAGGCGCTGAACGTCAGGACGTTGGCTGAAGCTCGGGCACTGGATGCCAACATCATTCTGGAAAAGGCACTGGCTCTGAAAGGACACTGGGGTTCAGTCCTTGATGAACGGTTCATCACAGGAGATGCATTCAAGCTATTCTGTGATAACAAGTGCTGGAAGGCCCCTGTTCTCATGGGACATACGTCTTCGGAATTCCATATCCATCCCGAGGTCGGAACCCTCGAAGCCTTCAAGGCAATGGCGGCGGAGATGTTTGGCGAGTCCGCCGATACGTTCCTCTCCCTCTGCGGGACGCAAAACGGAGAGCTCGAAAATGTGCTGAAACAATCCTCTGTCAGTGGCATCGAATACGCCATTCGTGTCGCGGCGAATGCAAATGCCAAGACAGGATCCGGCACCCCGATCTACTATTATGAATTCGATGCGGAGATTCCAGGCTGGGACAACCCCGGCACCTTTCATTCGGTCGACATCTGGTTTTTCTTCGAAACCCTCGCCAAATGCTGGAGGCCGTTCGTTGGAAAGCACTACGATGTTGCGAGGCAAATGTGCGACTACTGGGCGAATTTCATTCGTTCCGGCGATCCGAACGGCAAGGATGCAACAGGCCAAACGCTGCCGCAATGGGATTCGTATTCCTCCGAAGCACCCTATCGCATGGTGTTTGCCGATACATCCGTTTTCGAGAAGAAGAATCCTTCCGCCCTCATGGATTACCTTGTCGGTAAGTATTGTCAACCCAACATATGACGGAGACGATCGTTACAACTCATGCTTACTGATATTTCCGCTTCTGCTCCTGCTTCCGCTCCTGCAAAAAACAAGAAGATAAAGGAGAAGCACCATGTCAAGACTAGAAAAGATTCTTGTTCCTTTCAAGTTCCCGTACGCATCCATGCCCCTTGCAAAGCGTAAGGAAATACTGCCGCACCGTAGCGTGTGCAGCCTTGCACCGTCTCTAGATACATCGGACGCCATCAGCACGGGGAACGGTTTCCAACGCATCGACATCCTCGGAAATCCCTATCTCGAAGAACTCACCTTCTCACAGGAGGCCCTGTACACCCCGTTATGGGAGAAGACCCCCGAACCACCGGATTTGACGGGCGTAATGCCCACGGCCAGAGCGCTTTTGTTGGCCTCCAAATTCGACGAAGCCTCTGAACTCATTCACAAAGCACAGATGGATGCGGGTTTTGAGCCCCTCATGGGGAAATGGGGCGACAATCTGGTCCCTCCCAGCAGCCTGCGCTTGAACCGCGCTTTCTGGATGGAAATCCGGCAACCGGAATCGGGCGAGACCAAGGATTACCTGCGGTGGCTGGATCTCCTCACCGGCAAGGTGACCGTCCAATGGGAAAACGATGCAGGCGCCTTCTCCCGCGAGCTGTTTGCCGCTTACAAGGGGGATGTGGTGGTACAGCGTCTTCTCGCCCCCAAAGGAACACTCAATGCGGAGATTTCCTTTCAAATCCCCGGCGAAAAGACCGGCTTTTTCAATGGCATCGCACACCCGGAACTCTGCAGCCACGAATTGGAGATTTCAGGTGACCTGATCACATTGAAATGGGCCTATTGTCCGGATTACGGCCAGAAAGGCTATGTATCCGCCGTGCGCTTTCGCCGAAACGGCGGAAGAACGGAGCCCATGGAACATGGAATCCGTGTCACTGATGCGGACAGCCTGATCATTCTTTCCAAAACCATCAAGTTTGAAAGTGATTTCACCTTTGATTGTGCCAAGCCTGTCGTCTCGGAACTACTGGCATTTGAAGCTGATTTTGACGCACTTCTCGCATTCAACAGGGAACACATGGGCGGCCGCATGGAGCGCTCCCGTCTTCGGATGGGAGAGGAAGACGATTACGCGATGTCCGCCGAGGAGCTGCTCCGGCGAAGCCACAATGATGTCGAGCTCGACGGCATGCTGATGGACAAACTCTACGACATGGGGCGCTTCTATCAGATCATGGACACCGGCAACATTCCTCCGATGTGGGGACAGCACAACATCAACACAAACCTTCAGGTCTGCGCGGGCAACAATACCGGGCTGTTCGACGAAATGGACGTGTACTTTCGGTTCTACGAGACAAAGTTCGATGATTTCCGCACCAATGCAAAAAAGCTCTTCGGTGCGCGCGGCCTGCTCTGCAGCGTCCATTGCGACTACGATTCCGGGTTGTTCTACCATTTCTCGAAAACCTACCCCCACTATGCCTGGACGGGGTGCCTCGGCTGGATCTACAACGAGCTGTGGGGATACTGGCTCGTCACAGGCGACAGGGAATTCCTCCGGAATCGGCTGGTTCCCGCACTCAAGGAAATCGCATTGTTTTTCGAGGATTATGCATGTGACCGTGGACCAGATGGTCATACGATCTTCTATCCGTCCTTCTCCCCCGAAAATCCGACACCAAATCCCGATTTCACCACCGTCACCTGCAAGAACATCAACCCGACGCGCATCAATTCGGTCATGGACATCGCCATCTGCCGGGAGGTGCTCGACAACCTGATTACCGCCTGCCAGACCCTGCAGATTGAACCGGAGAACCTTCACCACTGGGAAGCGCAGCGGGACTCCCTGCCAACCTATCTGCTCGATGAGGAAGGTTCCCTGAAGGAATGGTCATGGCCGACCATGGAGGAAAACTACAATCACCGTCATGTATCGCATCACTATGATGTCTGGCCGGGACGCGCGGTCACGCCTGAACGGGAGCCGGAACTTGCCAAAGCCATCCGCCTTTCCAACCGAAAACGCGGACAACAGGATGATTCCGCACACGGCATCATTCACCGCTGTCTGACGGCCCTCCGCCTCAAGGACATGGAAGAGGCCATGCAGAACCTGACACAACTGATTGATCACGGATTTGTCACCAGCACTCTCCAGACCCGGCATTTCCCCTACAGGGGGCAATTCCCGGACCTGCAGGGGGGCATGCCTGCCATTCTGCTGGAGATGGCCGTGTTCTCGGAGCCCGGAACCATCGAATTCCTACCCGCCATGCCCGCTTCGCTCAAAAAAGGTGTCCTCGAGGGGGTCTGGCTTTACACATGGGCGAAACTCGAACGGATGGAATGGGATGAAGCCGGGATTCGCGCCACGCTTCAGTCCCATCAGGCGCAAATGCTAACGCTGCGTTGTCGTAGGCTGTTCACCGCGTTCCTCGTGAATGGGAAGGCCGTCACGCCGCAGGGGAATGCCATCGTATTGGACCTCACTGCTGGCGAGACCCTCGACATCGCGATCGTCTATTCCAGGCAGATCATGCCATAGGCCGACAGTACGATTCCATCCATCCTTCAAAGAGCCGGGCCCGGCGCATCAGCACTGGGACCGGCTCTTGTTTCACCACAGACGGATATATGCGCAATCTCCCTTTACCGAATTCCTTTTGCACTCTCCTTGCGTTTCTCCATGATCACCATTTATTCACCCATGTCATGTCGATCAACTGACGGCTCCGCTCTCGGCATTCCCATCCTCACGATCGGCACGACCAAACTCCGGCTCCTTGATCCTGCCAATGATCACTATTGCCGCAATGAAGAGAATGAAATTGAACACAAACGGCAAACGGCGGTCAACACTTGACATCCACCCTGCAATGTAGCCAAACGGTGAAGCAAATGCAACAGTGGAAGCCATGATCAGAGAATTGATCCTGGCTCTTTGCTTCGGATCGATGTTGAGTTGTATCAACGCATCCTTCCTGGGCGCGATCAGCGCACTCGCAACAGCGACCACAAATACATAAACGACAATCATGGCAATGCTTCCGACGGGAGCCAATATCAGCAGCAACGAACCCGTGGCAAGCAATGCAAGCCCGGTCCACAGAGGGATTCTGAATTTGACGGCGTCCAAACGGTGTTGGATGCCAACCATGAAGATCAGCATGACAGCCGCGTTCAGAATGGGGAAAAACGCCAGATAGCCGTCCGCGACGCCCAGCCTTTGTGTGACATACAAGCCAAAGAAGCTGTTGCTGACGATATTTGCGATGTACAGCATGACAGAGACGCTCACGACTTTCACAATCTCCCGGTTCTTCAGCACTGCAGGCACCAGGTGCTTGTATTCCAGCAGCATCTGTAAAACGGAGGTGTTTTTCGTCTCGACGATGCGTAGCTTTCCTTGGCGTGTCTCATCACAACGCCGATACGTGATGATAGCCTTGATGAGCATGTTGGCTGCGAAAACCAGGTACAGGACGCGAATCACCGGAACGACCGAATAGGCATTGATGAAAAATCCGGATATCGGAGCAAAAAAGATCGCAACCAGTCCGCCGATGTTCACCCAGGTATAGATCCCTACCAGATCTGTGGGTTCCGCGTCTTCAATCAACAAGCAGAACCACGCAGTCTGGTTGATCTGCTCAAAACTGTTGAAGATGACAGCGAGCAGGAAGAGCCAAACATTGTCTGAAATGGCCCATACAAGACAGGCCACGCACCAGCCGAAGAAATCCCCCAGCATGGTGGTCAGTTTTCGCCCGAGTTTGTCGGTCAGTATTCCCCCAAAAAAGGAGAAAAAAACCTGGACAACCATGGCAACGGACAGAATGAGTCCGATTTGAACGTCCGTTATCCCTTGTGTATACATGTAGAGCGTTGCAAAAGGCGCGATGAGATTGAAGGGAATTCCCCAGAGTGGCTCCATGAGAATCAGTGTTCTTGGATTTCCCTTGTTTCGCCGCAACACTTCAATCAGCGGGTGGTTCCGGTGGGGTTCATTATTTCGTGCGACGTTCACTATACTCTCCTATCAACGCAATCTCGGCAGCGATTGACTGCGTATATGGCCTGAAATGCATGATCCTTCTCAAAAAGGAATCCTCCACGTATTCAACCGGCAATGCCACCAGGTTATCTGACAGCCAGGTTTTCTTCTCAATTTGACAAAGAATCACACCCGTCCCACAGTCCATGCCCGGTACCTCACCGAGTGCCTTGAAGTGCTTGGCCATGGAAGCATGAGGGGCGGCAGTCATCTTGATTTCCACTGGATACAGCACATCCGCTGCTTCAATGACAAGATCAATTTCCCGTCCATCCCGGTCTCGGTAGAAGAAAAGCGGAGGATTCACCTTGCCTGCATATAGAAACGATTTGATGATTTCCCCAATGACGAATGTTTCAAATACATTCCCCGCCTTAGCTCCATTCGCAAGGGTTTCAGGCGTTGGCCCGCGTGTCAGGTACGCCAGGAGGCCTGTATCCAGGAAAATGACCTTAGGCGTCTTGATGGCTCGTTTCAAATGACTGTTGGAATAGGGCTGAAGCAAATGAACAATTCTTGAAGACTCAAGGATGGAAACCCAGCGCCGGATCGTAACACTACTCACGCCGACGTCTTTTGAAATCGAATCACAGTTTAGCAGTTCACCACTTCTTGCCGCCAGTGCGATCATGAATTTCAAGAAAGCCGATGCATCCGCCACTTGCGTCAACAGTCTCACATCCCGCTCAATATAAGTCTGTACATAGGATGCATAAAAAAGTTCCCAATCCTTCTCCGGTTAAAAGACAAGTTCCGGCATGTACCCCCGGTGGATCGCCATCCAAAGGTTATCATAAGGAACCAGAGATTCTTCACGCTTCTCAAGATAAGGCTCGGACGGGATGAAAGGTTCATCAAAAGCGCATTGTACGGACTTACGAAGGGAGATGCCCTGAAGCTCCAGAATACCGACCCTCCCGGCCAAGGATTCACTTACATTCTTCATCAGGACAAAAGCTTGTGAACCAGTCATCAGAAAATCACCATCCCTGCGGTTCCGATCCACTTGCATTTTCAGGTAGGGGAATAAATTCGGAACATACTGGATTTCATCCAACAACAGTGGAGCACGATGGTTTTTGAAGAAAAGGGCGGGTTCGTCTTCTGCTTTCGCACGAATGAGCGGATCATCAAAGGAGACCTCCTCATATTGACTCCCGCTCATGTGCCGCATGATCGTCGATTTCCCGACCTGACGTGGTCCGGTAAGCAGCAGTACCGGAAACTGGCTTATCGCTTTTGAAAGTACTTTCTCAATATGTCTATTTCGATATATCATGCTACTCCCCAATAAAATACGGCAGATCTATCATGCAATAGTATATCAGCCGAGCATTGTCGCAATTGCAAGGATATGAGACGATTCCCTTCTGTTCAGGACTCTTCTCTGCAAATATCATCTTCTTCCAGATAGTCACCGCTTTGAACTTCAAGCATCACAAGCGGAATCTTTCCCGGATTTCCAATCTTGTGCAGGATCCCTGCCGGAATGTAGGTGGACTGGTTTTCGCAGATCACGCGGACCTCCGCACCCACTTCCACTTCTGCTGTTCCGTTGACGACCACCCAATGCTCATTCCGATGGAAATGGCGGTGATTGCCTAGCCTTTGACCCGGTTTCACGGTCATGGAGCGCATCTTGAACCGATAGCCGCTCTGCAGGTTGGTGTAGTGGCCCCATGGCCGGTATTCCGTCACATGGTAATCCTTGAGTCGTGAGCCTTCCGCCTTCAGAACCTCCACGACCTCCTTCACCTTCTGCGAGGAGGACCGCAACCCAACCAGCAAGGCATCCTTCGTATCGACGATCATCAGATCCGACACATCAATGGCAGCCACCTTCTTGGATTCGGTATAGATGAAGTTGTTTCTGGAACCGATGTTGATGAATCCATCAGGCGCATCGCTCCCATTGACGACCACATTTCCCTCGGCATCCGGCTCCAGCGCATCATGCAGCGACTCAAAACTTCCAAGGTCCGACCACTGGAAATCAGCCGCAACCATCCGGATTTTGTCGCTTTTCTCCATGACGGCATAGTCCACGCTGACCTTGGGAATGGCCATCATGCCCGCTTCCCGCAACCGCAGGAAATCCGTGCCCTGCTCCGTATCCTGAAGTGCTGATCTGCATGCTTCCAGGACATCCGGCCGCCATTTTCCCAACTCGTTGAGGAACACATCCACACGGAACAGGAATATTCCGCTGTTCCAGAAGTAGGTTCCTCTTTCCACATACTGTCGGGCGGTCTCTCCGTCCGGCTTTTCCTTGAAAGCCAACACTTCGTTTCCATTCGCTTGGATATAGCCATACCCGGTTTCAGGCCAGGCCGGTTGAATGCCAAAGGTCACGATGCCTCCCGATGACGCCAACCGCACCCCCTCAGCAAGAGCGGCTTCATACGCTTCCCCTCCTTTGATGAGATGGTCGGAAGGGGTCACGAGAACCAGTTCATCCATCGGGAGTCCGAGGCACGCCAAGGCAATCGCAGGCGCGGTATTGCGTCCGACCGACTCCAGCACGAACGTCGTCGGACACCCCATTTCCTCCAGCTGATCCCGTGCCATGAAGTATTGCTCCGTGTTGGTCACGACCAGCGTGTTTCCGCACGAAACGCGGTTTCTCCGCGCAGTGTGCTGCAACAGGGAGTAGCCCTCCACAATCCGGCTGAACTGTTTGGGATACCGGGTTCTGGAGATCGGCCATAATCGCTCGCCGACACCGCCGCAGAGAATGAGATTGATCATGTGGCCATACCGTCCTTCTCACACAATGTTGCATGTCTCTTGAATCCATCCACTAGCATCCTGATGACCAAGTGCCAGCAGAACCGAATCATTCGAGATTCAGATCAAGGGCATTCTTGCTCAAGGCTGCGTATTGACCGGGTCAAACGGATAAAGGACAATGTTGAACAGGTCGCATAGAACCTGTGAACTGTAAACCGTGTCATTTCCAACAATATTGCTGGTTGAGGACCCCTTGACGATGACCGTCAGCTTCTGAACCCCGGTCAAATCCACATCCAGATGCTCGACAACATGCCCTTTTTTCATAGGTTTGCGAACCAGCTGCTTCCCGTCCCCAACCAATTCGACCGATCCAAAGGTATCAGCATCCGTACTGAGATCATCAATGCCGAAATCAGCGATGAACCGTTTGTATCTTCCCGCCAGCAGATAAGTGGCCGAGTTTTCCCTGACCCCGTCGGAAAGCATCATGCTCTGTGATGTATACTCCCGATCTGCGATTTTCAGGGTACCGGTGTTGGACCAGTCGACAACCGTGAAACGAGCATCAGTCGGGTATTGCATGGATTTCCATCCGCCGTAGGTCCCATAATTGGGAACGGAAAAAGCGGTCCGGTCAATCGGAGTCATGTCTCTCAAAAGGAAAGCTTCCACTTTCTGCTGCGTTCCAAGGTAGATGGTGGATTCACTTCCGACATAGGTTGCCTTGCTGCCAAAAACCTCCGAAAGGAAGCGGATCGGAACATAGGTCGTTCCCCCATAGAGGATTGGCTGCACGGCATTGTTGTTGACATCCTTCGGCGACATGCGGACGCCGTTCACAACGATGTTCAGTCCCCCGAAAGCAGCCGAAATCGTCTTCGTGAAGCGGGTATCGGCGAATACGGATATGGTCAGGGACAGAACCAACGCACAGAGAAACCCCGAGACGAACGACTTTTTCCTCATGTTCCGGTTTCCTTTCTTCTTTCGACTTCCTACCTTGACCCGACATCCTACCTAATTCGACTTCTTACCTTGATCCTATTTCCCTTCTTTCTCCGCCACCTTGTGCAGAGCTGCCGGCCCAACAGCCGATGGAAAAGATGAACAGGCACAGGAGCATGCCAAGACAGGCTCCCGTCATATCCAGATCCACATCAAACCATCTTGGATGACGTCCGGAAATGCGCTGCCAATAGAATTCATCCAGAAAAGATGCGCCAAAGGAAATACCGAACGAAAGCAAAAGCCCGAGAATACCCAGCAGAAAGCGTTTCAAGGATACAGGCCTCCACGGATATTTCCGTCTGGCATTCTGCAGCAATCGCTCAAAGAGGGTAAAGAACAGTAGGGATGAGAACAGTCCAATCAGGAGATACTCCGTAAAGTGTCCAAGCTTCCGAAGCATCATGTTGTATACGTCATACCAGTAACCAGGCGTCCATTCCAAATCCTTCTCCATCAGAATGACTGCGGACCGCTCAACCAGATTGTAGCTGAGTTTATTCGAATCCTGAGAGCTCACGGAACTCATCAGCCAAGCAAAGGCTATGGAACCTGCGACAAGACAGAAGAGTACGACGATCCCGGCGACTTTGATATTTCCCTTTTCCCCTTTTCCCATATGTATCCCATTTCTCAAGCGCTTCCAGCATTTGATATAATACGGAATTATATCATGTGTTCCCGAATGGGGATAGCAGCTCTGCATAACAACGTCCTGTTACAGCAGCAGCCACCTGCATTCGACATAATCACTGGCATTTCCCCTGAGGCGGCCACTGCATCGTAACCTGCGAGGACAGAATAGTGTAGTTTTCCTCTGCATCTATGTACAAAACGTACGCTATGCACAGTAATGGTTGTGATATGAGACTGGAGGAAACGCTATGAATACAAGGCCGAATAATGCATCAGATGTCAGAAAGGACTGAGGACAAAAGGTCACAGAAGTCGGATCACCAAGCAGCAGTTCTATCAGCGCCGTCCACGTTTCAACCACCTGACCAGATAAACCAACCTCACCGCAACCGAAAGAAGAATCGGCCGCAACGGCCGTAAAAACAGCCAGAGATCCGCCAGCACCCGTAAGGCACATCGGTCCGAATCATCCGTTTCCCATGATACTAGGCGTCTACCCGCGCAACGAGATCCGCTTCCCGAAAGCCTTCTTCCGAATCGGTCTGCGCGTCTCCCACTTAAAAAACGAATTTCCGTCAACCCGCATGACCCGATACAGCACACAAGAAGCATCCGACCTTCTTACCAACACAATGTCCCCTCGCCGCAAATCGGAAAAGCACGCGGCAAGAAGGATCACCCGATCCTTAAACGGTCTCAGAAACGGCATCATGCTGCCTCCTTTGACCGTCAGCACGATACTGCCGCCTTCCTGAAAGACATCCGCGCAGCGTTTGAGAAAATGTTGCCGATCATTGAGCGAAACAGTGTGATAGGTCAGTACCGGAATGGCTCCGATGGAATGAACGTAGGTCTTTGCCACGTTCAAGTTGTACAGATCCAGAGCGATCTTCACGGTAAGGTCGCGCTCCTCGCAGAGCGTGATGTGCTTTTCAACCACTCCCGCATAATTATTCGGGAGTGCAAACAAGACCTCATCCACTACGATGTCAGTCAAGATTTGCTCAAGTTGATCCAGAGAACCGAGATTCCTGAAAGAGATGGGGGCAATCGTAAAGCTTTATTTCAGCACCTTCCGGCCTGGCACTACCTTAATAGTCTCATGCAGGGGCCGTTCCACCTGAATGTACTCTACTAATGCGGTATGGACACTTGTTATTCCCAAATAATAACGGTACACTCTGATGATATTCGGATCATAGATGGCCAGACATTGATGCTCGCTTCGTTTTCCTGATTTCCGCAGAGAATGCATGAAGGCAAGGTGATGGATAATGAGGAAGAAGGTGGAAATGGGGATACAGTTGCCAAGAAACTTATTCAGGAAGTTGAGACTGTCGACGAATGGCAGAATGCATAAACTGAAGTTGGCGCCACAGAGGCTGGACGAAAGTGTGACGCTGACGATGTGGTCCCGGTACATGAAAGCGGTTCGTGTGTAGCTACTGAAGGAGTTCATGACAAAGAAAACACGAGAGCAAAAGAAAGAATCACCCAGAGAAAACGCTCTGGCGGTATAGGCTCCCAGATAAGGGCGGTCAGGGATTCCGTCAGGGCATAGGCGGCCACATGGCACAGAATGTCGAGCAGATTCTGGGTGATATTTGTAAATGCAGTTCGGTTCGACTTGTGCGTATCTCCGCCTACTTCCGTACTACCATGTGATACGAAATAAACCCGTCTTGATGCAGCTCAGCAGAACATGATTCCGTGACACATTTCTCACATCAGCAAGAGATGCCCCATGGACGCATGTTCCAAGCAACTGTCCCCCGACAGGCACATTGGCAATCCACGTTGGATGCAGGTGCGGACCGACAGATGGTACCCCCCGTTCTCAAACGCTTCCTGTCATGCTTCATACACCTAAACATTGTATACATAAAGCAAGAAAGTCCAGGAAGATAGGTCTATTACAGACGTGAGACAATCGTCAATAAACAAATGGAGTTTTTGTATCAAAATGTGTCGAATTCATGCCGATTTTTTCTTGCAAAGAAAGATCC
Organism: uncultured Clostridia bacterium; assembly: GCA_942493335.1. Taxonomy (GTDB): domain Bacteria; phylum Bacillota; class Clostridia; order DSM-8532; family DSM-8532; genus JAEWSN01. The sequence goes on from OW818693.1 coordinate 986,199, forward strand.
GCACAAAGCCGTATTTATACCATTTACACAACCCTTGAGTGCAACTGAATTCGACACAAAACACTGGTAAGTAAATAACGCAAGGGATCCTTGCACATTGTAAAAATATTTTTTTATTTCGACATTATTCGACATGCATATATCATTGTCATTTCACAATTACAGGAATATACTGGTTCCAATGGGCAAACCATGTGAAAGCATGGGACGCAAAGTCTGAAGTCTTACCCGGTTCAAGGATGTTCCCTCCTGGAAGGGTTTCATCTGAAAAACGGAATGACCGTTCGACTGCTGAAGAATTTCGGCAGTCTTTTTGTATTTAAGGAAATGCCGAAACTCTGGAGCAAAAGATGCATCACATCCCCCTATTGATGCCGGAAGAGAACCGAAACGTACAAACCTTCAGACCACCGCACTATGCTCAACTCGAACTCGAACCACCTGTACAATACCCTGTAAGAATCCACAATGAATCATGCTACGTTAAGGAGGACTATCTCATGAAAAAACGGCTATTGTCTCTGTTTCTGGTTTTTGTCATGATTCTCGCGATGTCCCCAACTTTCTCCATGGCTGATGATGATTCCTCTGGACCCATCACCTTGGATGCCATCATCAGGGATTTCAGTCCGGTCAACATCGAGCGCGATGGGGACGATATCATTGGGCATCCAGATTTTCAACGTTCAGGCTACACAGAAGGCAAAATGCCAGGCTTGGTTGAGAACGATCTCGTCAATGGCAAGCCTGTCGCAAAGTACACTAAGGTTGATCATGCCAACAGCACTATTCAGAGTCCTGCATTATTCGACAAATGGTTTAATGATGACGCCGCTTATAATTCCAGACTAAAAGATCCATATAAGCTCGTTATGAAAGAAGGAGCCGGCGGCCTTTACACCTACGAGGCCAAGGATCATTTCTCAGCTGCCGACAAATTCTTCCCATTGGACGCTACAAGTTCTTTGGATTATCAAAGCTCTTCAGCATATACAAATGGCTCCTTTGGTACCCAAGGGTATACCGACAGCAGCGAGAACCCACACAACTATCACTTTACGATGGAAATCCATACGGTGTTCACCTATGTGCCCAATACCACCTTCAACTTCACCGGTGACGATGATGTCTGGGTCTTTATCAATGGCAAACTGCAGCTTGACCTGGGTGGTGTTCATGGCAATGAGCCGGGATCTATCGATCTCGATGACTGTGGCTTGACTGCAAACAAGGACTATACCCTTGACCTGTTCTTTGCAGAACGTCACACGACACAGTCCAATTTCCGCATTGATACGACTTTGAAGTTGAAGAAATCCTTCGATCTCGCCCTGACAAAAACGATCGACGGCAGATTTCTGGAAGGTAACATGCCAGAATTCACATTCAACCTTCAGGAAGTCTCCAATGTCAAGCCCACTGGGGCACCAAGCACAGTGTATACAGACAAGCCGGTCATGACAGTGACCAACAGCGCCATTGGCGCGATCGTCTTCACCGGACTCACTTCTGAACGGCTTTATCTCTTGACGGAGAATGATACTGCCGACTATATTTCCGGGTTGGGTGATGGCATGTACCTCTGGCTTACCAATAACGGTGAATTCTATCGTTACACAAATGAAAGCTGGCGTGAATGGGAACGCAAGACCGTTAACAACGAATTCGATCCCCAACCCGCCCTTTCCGTAACAAAGGTCGCCAACCCCACTGCCATCTATACCGGGCAGAAATCGAACTACACGGTTGTCATCACCAATACAGGCAACGTGCCGCTTGAAGGTATTGAACTTGAAGACAGCATGAAGGGTGACCTTGTTGTATCTCCAGCTTCATTGGATGTTGGCGAGAGCACTGATGCCAATCTTTATGACTGGACCTTCCCGAATGTCGGCACTTACATGAACATCGTTACCGCTTCGGCGATTGATCCTACGAAAATGATGTTGGCGAAGTCCTCTGCAATGATCATTGAAGGGAATGAAGAACCGACAGATGACGACTACTATGATTTCCCCAGAATCATCGCCACTGCTTCGGCCATTGTCACTGTGACTACACCTCCTCCGAGCCCCAGCCCCAACCCGCCCTCTCCGAATCCGGTTCCCGGCAACAGTCTCCTCACCATCGCCGTTGAAGGACAGGGAACTGTCAATCCTGGCGCTGGCGACCACACGTACTCCACTGGCTCCCAGGTTCAAATGACCGCTCCTGTCCCTGCCACAGGCTGGACCTTTGCAGGATGGTTCGGAACCAACGGAACTGAAGTCACTAACAACACTATTCTGATGAGCGGCAACAAGCAAATCATCGCTCGTTTCGTAACTGAAACGGTTCCGATTGCACCCACTCCTCTGCCACAGGCGGCTCCTGAAGTAACCCCGGCTCCGAGCATCGGTACCGAAGTCATCGAGACCCCCATTGTCATCCCGCAAGCGGCTCCGGTTCTGCCGAAGACCAGCGGACTGCCGATTGGCCTGCTGATCGCATTGGGTGGCCTGATCTCTACTGGTGGTCTGTTCCTGAAACGCGGAAAGAAAGATTGATTTCCATCCACCCAAACGAGTTGACCCAAAAGGGAGGTTGCACATCCTGCAGCCTCCCTTTTCCTTGTCAGAAATACTTTTCATATTTCTGGAACAACTCTGATTTTGTTATTGACATTTTACACGACATCCCATAAAATGGACTCGTTCAGGTAACAAAAACAAAAGAACAATAATTTACCTGAATACGGGTAACCACGTCCCGGTCAAAAAACGAGGCACTCCCGGGGTAACCACGTCCCATCAAAACGCGGCTGAAAACAAAGCACCTGCCTTTAGAAACTGCAGGAATTTTTCAGTAGGGGTGTACACAACATGTCAATCGGATTCAAACGTGCCTTATCCTTCTGTCTGGCCGTCATGCTGCTGGTTCTGACTCTCTCTGTCTCCAGCTTCGCGGCGACTGCTCCTGTCGACCCGGATGAAACATACCCGAATATTGGAGCAGGAGCAACACACAACTACAAGACTGGTGAAACAGGCGAGATCAAAACAAAAGTGTCCTATGATGTTACGACAACCGGTGGCGTTACCGTCATCGGCAGCGGTAACAACCATGGCACAACCCCAACGACTATTTCGGTGAAGCCTGGCGATTCACTTGACATCACCTATACGCTTTCCTTCATCAACGGTTACGGAGACAATAAGGATGGCACAGATCCCCTGTTGGATCTGTACTTCATCGCCGAAACCGAAACCGGAGCAACATTGGCAGCATCCATTGCTAATCCGACCACCATCGACGATATCGACAAGGTGGTATTGGGCTCAAGTAATACGATCACTGTAAAGGGTACATATGTCGTACCTGCAAAAAAAGGCAGTATCAACCTTGAATACACAGTATTCGACTACGGCAAATTTGATGGAATTTGGAAATCCACCAAAAGCGCCAATGGGTTCATTCCGTTGTTTGTAGACATGAACAAGCTGACGGTTTCCTTTGATCAGGATGCTTCCATTCCGGGCGACAAGAATGCCTGGAAGGTTCAGAACACAAATCCGTTTGATGTTACTTTTGACACCTTCATCGGGAACGTAAAAACGGGAACCCGAACGATCAGTGCAGGCTCCATTTCCACCCCCGCAACACTTGAATATGTCGAGGAAGGCAATGGTACTGTCACAAACGGCGGCACCCTGAAAATCACCTGGAAGGACGCAGAAAACAAAGATGCAGATGCGTCCGCCACTGCGACCGCTTTCCGTAGTCTTCTAGTGGAATATAACAAGTATCAGGGGACCGTCATGAATGGTACTTCCGTCCTTACAAACGGTGCCATCAGCCATTTCTGGATCGGCACTCCGGTCAGCCTGAGTGCCACTGCAAATGCAGGGTATGCGTTCAACCACTGGATTGATCTTACTACACAATCAGCTATCACCCCTCTGGCTTTCAATATGGATGAACACAGTATGGTTCATGCTGATTTCGACACCATTCTGACCATCCAGAAATACATCGGCGCAACCGGAACTGATCCGGGCGCTGGTTTCAGGTTCAAGATCACCTGTGATCCCTTTCTTTTCCCTAATACTGACGCGAGAATGTCTCCTGACAATGCAACCATGCTTAGGATCCCCTACCTTCCCATCCCCAGCCCCATCATCACAGACCCGACCGATGTCAATGGAATCGTGACAGTCAAATTACCTGAGAGTGGCCCCAGTCGCTATATCCTGGAGGAATACAACCTGACCGGCTATACCAATGACTTGCCTGAAAACGGCCTTTCGTTCCAGGTTAACGGCGGTCACATCATACAAATGAAAGAATTCAAACCAGGCACTGGCATTCTCCAGGCGGACAGAGCAATCACGATCGGAGATGACGTCAAAGACGACATGAAGCCGGATAACAAGTTGACGAGAAACACCATCGAAGTCCGCAACACAGCGATTCCGGTTACCATTGTTTCCTCCACTACGACGACCTCCTCGACCCCTGCCAGCAATGTCGCCTTGAATTTGACCGTTGCCGGTCCCGGCAAAGTGAATCCTGGCTCAGGCGCTTTTGCCCAGAATTCCTATGTGGCTTTCGTGGTCACACCGGATTCCGGCGCCAAATTTGTCGGTTGGTCCGGCCCGGACGGTGCCGATGTTACGGCTGACAACATGCTCCAAATGTTGCAATCCCGTACCCTCACCGCTACGTTCGCCTATCCGGAAACAACAGTGGCTCCTGCCGTCATTCCTCAGTCTGCTCCGGAAGTGACACCCACACCTGTTCCGGACTCCGGCGCTGTCGTCATTGTGACGCCTGTCGTGGTTCCCCAGGCCGCTCCTGCCCTGCCGAAGACCGGCGGACTGCCTGTTGGTCTGCTGATGGCCATCGGCACTGCCCTTTCAGGAAGCGGGCTGCTGCTGCGCCGTAAGAAGAACGGCAAGTAAACGAGCTCGGCAAGCCATGAGTCCATAAATATGGCAAGCCGCGCAAGTCTTTTACAAGCCAAAAATCAAGATGGTTTTTCGAAGGCATGATTCCAAAACAACAAGATAGTTCGAACAAGCCCCTTGAATGGTGTATCCACCATCAAGGGGCTTGTCTGATTCCACGGAAATAAATCAGCCGATGATTTCATTCTTTTACGACATACTCAAATATCGTGTGCGTCAATCACACTTCCAACGACGCAATCTGTGGCTGCCGTTCCTCATCCTTGAGAACACTCATCGTTTTCCATCGTCCGCCTCTGAGCCGCAACCCAAACAGGATGCCACGCACGATCCAATCCACGTACATACCCAGCCAAATGCCTGCCACGCCGAGTTTCAGCGGGATGGCAAACAGGTAACCCAGCACGATTCGGAAGGTCCACATGCCGATGACGGATGTGATCATGGTGAACTTCACATCCCCCGCTCCCTTTAGTCCGGACGGCAGGAGGAAGGACCATGACCAGGCAATGGGGGAAACAATCAAGGACATCCGGAACAGCATGGAGGCAAGGCGGATGATTTCAGGTTCCTGCGAATATAACCCTGCGATGGCCGGGGTGATGGGATAGGTCACCAGGCCAAGAATCGTCTGCGTGATGACGGCCAGCCACAATGTGTACTTCATGAGTGATTCCGCTTCGTCTGTATCCTTTCGACCCATAGCCTGCCCAACCATTGTTGTTGCGGCAATGCAAAGCGCATTTCCCGGGATCAACAGGAGGGAGTTCATGGATCCGGCGATGTAGTTCGAAGCAATCGTTACAGTTCCCATGCCCACGATGAAAACCTGTGTGATGAGCTTACCGCCATTGAACATGAGGGATTCAATCGAAGCAGGGATGCCAACGCCAAAAATGGATTTCTGGAGAGCCAGATCAAAACGGAAATGAAACAGATTCCCGAGCCGCATTTGTTTGGTTCCGCGCACCAAAACCGTCAGGACAGCCACAGCACCCAGTCCTCGGGCTATGGAGATGGCAATGGCTGCGCCTTTTACACCCATTCCCTCGAAGTGGATGCCCGTGGTTCTCCCGAGATCAATGCCATAGATCAAGGAATAACTGAGAACCAGATTGATGACATTGATGGCAATATTGATCTTCATGGGCGTCCGGGTATCTCCCGCACCTCGCAATACGCCATTTGCTATGGTGGAAAGGCAGATGAGAGGATAGGTCAGCACGGTGATCCGGAAATAGAGAAAGGCATTGTCCATGACATTCCTTTCAGCCGTTCCATATATGCCTTTCAGCAGCGGATGCTGCAGAAACCATAGGACAACCGTAATGAAAACCGACAGAACCAGCCCGGAAAACAGCGCTTGTCTGGCGGCATTGTTTGCATGATTGGTTTTCCCCTGACCGGTCAGCTGAGCGACTACGACAGTTCCACCAACGGCAAGCGCACTAAAAAATGCGATAAAGATGAAATTGATGGAGTCCACCATACCAATGGCGGAGACCGCTTCTTCCCCGATCCGGCTGGCCATGATGGTATTCACCACACCGAGAGACATGAGGAATGTCTGTTCGAGAAGTATGGGCAATGTGAGATTGATGACATCCTTGCGCAGAAAGGGCTTTCGGAGATTCGCTGCGTTGGATGATGTATTCGTCGCTGTGTTTGTATTTGTTTTTGTATTCATTATTGCTTTTGCTTTCGTCTTGGCCGCTGCGTTTGTTTTTGTATTCGTTACTGTATTTGCTTTCGTCTTGGCCGCTGCGTTTGTTTTTGTATTCGTTACAGTATTTGCTTTCGTCTTGGTCGCTGCGTTTATGATTGCGTTGGTGGTTTGCCTGTTGTTGCCTTTCTTGTTTTCATGTGCCTGCAGATCCATGCTGATGCTCCTTGTTGGCCGGTCTTGGTAAAAAGAAGCAAAAAAACCGACTCGCTCAGCATACCCCTCAGTGTTTCCCGGGGCAATGGCCGATTCGATTCGGGTTCTTAACAATCTGATACTTCGAAGGGTAATGCAGATTCTGGATGACCGAGAGCAGATCATGGCAACAGAGGCACTCGGAGATGCTCGGAGCCACTCGGAGTCACTCGGAGTCACTCGGTGGTGTTCGGAAGCTCCCAAATGTTCAGAAATCTCGTTTTCCAGCTATTCGCTTCTCATTTTTTCCCAGACAGAAGGATCTCATTCTGCAGGGATTCCTTGATGAGGTCAATCAAGGGCCGGTTCTTTGAATATAGACATACATCCTGTTCCGATCCGGACATCTCTCCTGTCAATACTTCCGTCGAATCGGCGATCAAGCGGATTTGTCCATGTTTCTTGTGAATGGTATGGATGATGGCCCCTTCCACATGAAACCCTTCCGAGGTGAGAATCACCACTTTCCTGCCCCGTGCGACCGCTTGTACAAGGGCCGCCTGAACTAGCTGCATCTCTTCCGCCATCATGGAGATATAGACACGCTGAGATGCATGGGTGATGATATTGCGCATGATATTCAGAATGTTGTTGTAGCCTGATATTGTGATATAGCCTTCCGATGCAGTTTTCAGGACTGGCATCTCGGTTCGGACAATTCGCAGGAACTCCTGCATTTCATATTCCTTATTGGTGCAGTATTCTTCCGAATCCACCGCAATGTATTTTTGCGGATTGCCTTCTATGACACGTGCGCCGCCCTTATCCGCTAAAGCGGAGAGCGCCTGATATACATTCGCCCGAGGTATGCCGGTGATTTTTGCGAGTTCATAACCGGTGACTTCGCCTTCCCGGCACAGTGCCACATAAAGTTCGGATTCGTGCCGTGTCAGCCCGGTTTTCATCAGCGCGTCTACCAGATTCATGCCTGCCCTCCGCATATATACTGCCTTACAAGCATATCGTATCCACGGAGACGGCACAAGTGCGCCAGGGAGACGAGTACAAGGACGGCCGTGCTTATGCGAAGTCGTACAGGGACGGCCGAATATCCAATATTCAGGGCAGAATGAGAATCAGTGGGTTCCCAGACCCAGAAAGTCATCAGTTGAACGACGATTTGCATAGAATGCCACAGCATCGCCTTCCCGAATGTCCCACCCGTTTTGATTGTCGGAATAACCCTCCAGATACCATCCGTTTCCTGCGTCCATCAGCGCTGGTGCAGCTGCCGCGAAAGATGCAGGTTTTCCTGTACATTGCGTGTCCGAATCACTTCCGCCATATAGGAGAACAGGACTTGTAAAATCACCATGATCAATCACTTCCATCGCGCGGAAATTGACCATCAGATACCCTTCTTTCAGAAAAATCGGATTCTGAGGAGATATCCGGGGAATTTTCGATAAATCCGTATCTTTGGGAACAATCAATGTATCAGGTGGCAATCGGTACTCTCCATACCATTTCTGCATGGACGCATAGGCCAGTGTCGCATCAACTGATTCCGGCAAAGAAAGGACCGGAGCGCTTGTATTGCTTGAGTAGATGGAAACATTCGAACTCGTCCCAGCAACTGCAGGTCCCCGGAAGGTACGGACCGATTCACCCAACAGGATTCTCCAGGTGCGGAACATATCTGTCCCCTTTTGCGCACTCTGTATGAATGCCTGCACGAAGGCAGACTCCGTGCTGAATCCATCAGTGACACCATTTATGTTCCAACCGGCTGTTCCCGCGGCTTCCCACTCCGTTTTTGAGAGATTCCTATAGGAGAAGTCCACCTTGCCCTTCCATACAGTTGCATCCTGGGCTCCCGCAACCTTCACAAGCGGCTTCCCTTGTACCGCATAGTAGAGGTCGACTTCTTGGCGATTCTGCCCGTTCTTGTCAAGATAATGGAATGACGGGTGGATGCGGACGGTATCATTTCGATGAAAATAATCGCCTACCGTTTTCAACTCAAAACGGACACCATATCCGAGCTTGACGGCATGATCCTGAAATCCCGGTTGTGTATTCTTCCCCGGTAGAATTGGAAGGATATTGCTCCTGACTGAATCCGGCCCTCCATTGATGTTCCGGATCCCGGTGAAGAAGCGATTTCCGGTCCCTTCCAGTTTTCCTTTGCCAACACGAAAAAAGGTCTCCCACATAGGATCTTCGATGTCGGTGATCTGAAAATCATAAATCCTGCCGACAACCCGAACCGGAATTGTGACGGACGCGGCATGAATCGATTGTTGCAGATTCGCGGACGTTGCTCGCTCCAATCTGCCTGACAATCCATTTTCACCTGACAGTTCCTGCCGGTCCGAAGTGAGTTGCGCATTGGCATTCACAGCCTGGCTCCCACCGAAGGGGTCATTTACCGCAATAGTTCGCAGTTCGATTTTGTGTTCACCAGGCTGTACCCAAGATGGCACTTTCAGTTCCAGCCTTTCAGCATCGTGGGGTACACCCAACTCCTCCAGCGACATCCACACACCAGCCTGTAGATATTTCCCTGAATACAGATTCCCATAATACACATCAAACGATGATCGTATCTGCGTTTCACGGATATATTCATCGTATTCCCTGTTTCCATATCCGGGATAGACGAGATGGTCCCCCGTATTCGTCAACCTCAAAACGAAGGGACGACCCAAGACGACGGAGCCGTTATTTGCGGACTTTACCGGCATCTGATTGTGTGCATCATCTGAAATCAAAGCAGCATCCAACAAGACTGGCGTATGCACGGAAACAGCGTTCATATCCGATTCTCTGATCGGCAGATCCATGCTGGCTTGGTTGCTTCCGTTTACAACGGCACCCGGAACTCGAACATAGCGAATTGTCCCCGAGGTGATATATTTCGCATTGGATACAGTCGCCGGAATGATCAAACCTGGCTTGTACAAGGCATCTCTTGATATCATCTCCGGTGTGACGGATACCGGAACGGAGCCCGATCCGGCAGCTTGTGCATCACTCAGCAGTGTACGACCATTGATGATGAGCCTGTCATTCCTAACGACCAAGGACGGAATCACAGATTCTGCAGCACTTCGGATTTCGCTTTCCTTCCAAGAGGATGCGGACGTATTTCTGTCCGCTGGTCCGGTCTGAAGATGATAAGTCAACAAGTCATCCATGCGATGGACCATGTCGACCACAGGCGCATGATAAGCGGCTGTTGGTAGTAGTGTAACCGCTCCGCCCGATAAAACAGTGTTTCGTAGTGTTGCCGAACCCAGCGCATACACTTCCAATGTATCGATTTCCCAGAAAGAATAGCTTCTTGATACTTGAACGGTTGTCGATGCATATTGAGTGGGTGCCGGTTCAGGCGAAACTGGCGGTTCCGTGTTTCCAGGAGGATTCGTTGATGGAGGAGGCCACCCTGGTTCATTCGGCGGAGGGGACGCAACCGGTTGAACCGGATGACTCACAGATACTGTATATGGAATGCTTCCAGTCATATTTCGGAAGGATTGTCGTATCAAATACTCTTTTCCATTGATTTGTGCATATAGGGATTCTGTAGCCGGGATCCCTTTGGCAACATCGAATGTTTCGTGATCTCTCGGTTCAGCCCTTAATACAGCTCCGGCTGAAGCATCCACTTGATTCCCCGATATATTGGGTGCATCTCCTGCCGCAGGCACTGTTTCTCCGATGAATATCGTCGTTGATTTTGTGTCTTCTGCGAGCTGGCCCAAGTTGGCCACTTCCTGGCTGAAAACAGTCGCCTTCACATTGATTGTTGTATTAGGCGCTACATTCGGAACCAATATGCTATAGGTCCCGCTTATTGAGTGGGCTCCAGGCGTATCCGGCATTATGTTTCCGGCTGATGCCCAATATGTCCGCTGGGATATTGCGGCGGTTTTCTTTTCATGATAGATCAGTGCGTAACTGTCGGTCGTGTTGACAGTAATGACAACATCGCTCGTTGTTCCGCGCTCAATGGCAGATTTGTCGGCTTTTGCAGTCATCTCACACTCAACACGAGGCAGTGCCGGAATTTGGATGGTATTGTAGTTATCCAGGCCGTTTTGCGTATATCGGAGATAGAGGGCTCCGTCTTCGTATTGGGTCGGCTCGGACAACAGATATGCCTTCGTGCGCCATTGGTCATTCGGCAAGAGTTTGGGTAGGGTAAAGCCGGTTGGCCGTTCGCCTTTGGTAGGATGATCCGAGTCGAATAGTGGGGCCATGAGGATGTAGCGTAGCATGTCAATATTTTTCTCTTGATAATCTCGCCAATATTTTTCTAAGTTAATATTTACACCTTGGATATGAAAAATATCATGCCATTTCACACCTGAATAGTCTTTGTTGAATTGAGTTCCAAGATGGCTAGGAGTAGAGAACCATCTATCATTAGTTAACTTAACATTATCAACAGTATAGCCAAGGTGTTGATATTCTCCCAAATCAGTCGAATCATTATTTATTGTCATCCATCCTGCTGAATCACGCATAAAATTATTATCAGACATACTTGCTGGATCCCCATATGACCTCATGAAATATTTCGTGAGTGTATATTCATTCAAGGAAAAAAATCCGCTATAAGTTGCTTGCATAATCCCATTATATGTATGCATGAAAGATGATTGAAACGTAACAGCGCTAGTTTCACTGCTTGTGATCCAAACCATCAAAAAAACTAAAACAATAAAACGTTTCATCTTCTTGTATTTACCTCTCCAATATAAAAGTGCAACTCTCCGAATGGATCTGGATAGTTGAGTAGAACATCGAAATCATACCCCTCAAGGTTACCGATATAAGTCAGAAGGTTTTTCTCAAAGGACTGTGTCGTAATGTCATAATATTTTTCTATGAAACATCCAACCGCATTACCTTGATATTGCCCATATACATCAGCAGAAATGAGCTTTAGTACTTGTACATATTTTTCGGTCGACCAATCATACCCCGCCGGCGATGCTCCTACTGGTTTGCCGAGCACATCCCCCTCTTTATAAAGACATTCAATATGCCAATCGTACATTATCTTAATACTCTGTGCCATTGGGATAATTTGTACTACTTCAGGCCTTATTTGAGGCTCCTTATATATTGTCAGCGTAAAGCACTTCATTGAGCCAAATCCCATCCATGGTTTGTTCGGTGCAAAGTCAAACTCCACCGTCCCACCCGAATCATCCGAATAACTCACAGTCGCAGTTGCATTGTACTTCCGTGCAAAATAGACTATATGCTTGATGATCTGGTAGTACATGTCTCCCAGTGCACCTTCCAAAGTTTGGGGAGATCGTTTCACAATACCGGCCAGAATTTCTTCCGTTGTCACGTCTTCGTATTTGTATACCGTCACCTTGCCATTCTTCACACCATAAATTGGGTTCGGATTCAGGACATTCTTCCATTCCTCCGTTGCCATGAATGCCTCAAACTCCGCATCCGACCACATGTCCGCAGTTGCTCCATCCCCAATGGGCGGCAGTTTCATTCGGGCAGTGGCATCAATCATCCTGCGGATGACCGCGATGGCTTGGGCACGTGTCAGCATGCGTTCCGGATGAAATTTGCCGTCCGGATATCCGGCAAGAATCCCCATTGAATAGGCGCGGCATATGGGCACGGTGTTTGTTTGTCCCAACAATGAGAAGTCGGACATACGCTTCCGCATGTCCGCTTCATCATAGTCCGATGGAGATTCTCCGGTAATTGCAGTCATTCCTGCCATGATCACGTTTGCCATCTCGCCGCGTGTCATTCCACGACTAAATGAGTCAAACTGCTCCGATCGGATAATCCCGAGCAGAAGCGCCTTGTCAATATAGGGTTGCGCCCAATGCCCTCCGTTGGCGGATGGCCGAAATCCAGCTGCGGCCACGGTACACTTGATGAATTGCTCCACGCTCAAGGTTCCGTCCGGACGGTATTTCCCGTCCGAATAACCCTCAAGAATCTTTCGCGGATCAGCCGAAATATAGCGAAGATCAGAAGCAAACCATGCTGTTGGTGACACATCCGAATACACTTGCGCCACTGATGTCTCAGTAGTCGCAGTAATCGCAGCAGACGCAGTAGTGCCTCCTTGAATTTCCGCAAAGGTATTGGTGTAAAAACAGAACAAACAGAAAAGAAGAACCAGAAGGAACAAACAAATGAAGATGCTTTTCCTTGCCCAAAAATGCTCACTGATCGTCAATCGATGCAATTGGGAAAGTGAGGACTTGGCTATCCTGGACACGGGCAATAGAAACATGATGCCTCCTCTTTCACAAGGGCAGGTTTCTTTGCTTCAACCATCAGGTCCTATAAATACAGAGCCTCATCCTTTGTAGTTGGTCAGATCTTTCCTGGATAACGATTGTTCCCGTCACGAACTGAAAGGTTGAATGGTGCTTGAAAAGTGTCATTCACGTGAAGCAACCATGCTGTGTCATGATGTTTGCAGCACCTATCCACACGGTAGAAAGACGATTTACAGATGTATGGACAATATACATATCAGAACATGATTTCTTTTTTTTGGATATTGTAAAAAGGATACCATACATCCTTTGTAATTATCAATAGGAGTTCCCTTATGTTCACCTTTTTTATTGATACTCCGGGCACAAGGAAAGACTACTTTCATGGGCTCCTTCAGGAATCAACATGATTTCAACATGCGTGTCCGGCATGACCAGTTGAAGGGGTCTCATATCCGGCATATCCGCCAGCACTTCCTCCGCGGAACGACCGCGGACTAACGCTAAAACAGCAATCGCATATTTCTGCATCTTGATTGCACCAAACCCTTTGATTTTCGCCAGCGCTTCTATGCAATCCGGCTTTTCAGCTGCGACACGGGCAAGCGAATCATTGCTCAAAATCATATAGGGCGCATATCCATTCGATATGGCCAGATGATTTCGCCATGACTTCATTTTCTCGTAGAGCATCTGTTGTTCCTGATCCAACGGTTGCATCTCGACTTGCTTGACGGTTTTCTCCAGCGGTTGTACTTTGTTCTTTATGTCGGTCTTGTCCGATTCAGAGATTTCACTCTTCACGATAGTTTGAATGGCCTCGTCCATGCTCTCATTCAAATCCTGTACCAACCCATGTTCCAACCCATGTGCCAAACCATGTTCCAAACCCTCTTCCGTATCATCCGTCTTCCCGTAAATCGGGCGATACTGCCACACCCCGTCCAGATTTCTTTTTTTGCCTACATGAGCTGCCGGACGCGCAGACAAATTCCGCTTGGGTTCATCTGACGGTTTCGTATCCCAGAGGATGAGCCGCTGCATTCCATCGCGCATGCATTCGACCGCAAAGAAGAGCGCTCTTGTCGCATCCACGCCGTTCAGGACACTTTCGTTCGGAAGGAATTCCCCGGTCGTCGGGTTGATTCCGTGCGCCAACGATGTCAATACCTTGATGGCAGTATTATTGTCCATTCTCAGATCCTCCTTCTGGTCCGCAGCATCCATGATCTCTTCTTGGTTCAGCATCGCTCAATCCTTTTTCCGTCAGCCACCGTTCATCTCCTTTTCCGTCTGCACCGTTCGTTCCTTTTTTCCGCCTGCATCGCTCAATCCTTTTTCCGTCTGTACGGTTCGTTCTTCTCCATCATGAAACTGACGGAGCGACTTTACAGTAAGCTGGAAGCCTACATGACCCAAATCCATGAAAAAGAAAAAGCGACGGGATATCCCGCCGCCTTCAAAATCCATCTGATCATCATTCATCTGTTCTGCATCTTCCTGTTCCCAGCCATCACTTTTCAACATGCGCCTTTTCTTCACGAGCATGTCTCCGGAAGGATCAGCGATGTGTCAACTGTGCATTCAGAGAGCTATAGAAGCCGTTCTGCGCGACAAGTTCCTCGTGCTTGCCTCTTTCACGGATTTCTCCGTCGCGAAGGTACAGAATCTCGTCCGCATCCCGAATGGTGCTCAGTCGGTGCGCAATGACAAAGCTCGTGCGTCCAGCCATCAGTTTGCGCATGGCACGTTGAATATGCATTTCCGTAAGGGTGTCGACATTGCTGGTAGCCTCATCCAGTATGAGGATGGGCGGATCCGCCAGAACAGCCCTCGCAATGGTCAGCAGTTGCCGTTGCCCCTGGCTGATGTTCCCCGCATCCTCCGAAAGCACCGTATCATATCCATTTGACAAACGGCGGATGAAACCGTCCGCTTCCGCCACACGTGCGGCAGATTCCACTTCGGCGTCCGTTGCATTCAGCCTGCCATACCGGATGTTCTCCCGTACCGTATCGGTGAACAATCGGCTGTCCTGAAGCACAATGCCCATGGAAGACCGCAGGAAGTTCTTCTGGAGCGACTTCAGGTCATGACCGTCAATCAGGATCTGCCCTTCATCGATGTCATAGAACCGGGTCAGCAGATTCACGACCGTTGTCTTTCCTGAGCCGGTCGGGCCGACCAGCGCGATCGTATGACCCGGCTCCGCTTTCAGGCTGATCTTCTTCAACACGGGGACATCCTTCAAATACGCAAAGGACACATCACGGAACTCCACTTCACCGCGAAGTCCTGAAAGAACCTTGCCTTCCTGGACACTGGATTTTTCTACCTTCGCGCCGTCATGAATGCTGGACTCCCCTGCTGCCAAAGCTTCCTGACTGCCGGATTCCCCATCAAAGCGGCTTGATACGGGTCTTGTTTTCAAGCCCGCATTCCTGCTTGTTTTCAGGCCTGCCTTCCCTGCGACCATTTCCTCCCCGAATTCCGGTGTTTCATCCATGACCTCGAACACACGTTCCGCGCCCGCGAGAGCAGACTGGATCATGTTGAAAAGATTCGCCAGCTCATTGATGGGGCGGGAGAATTGTCTGGAGAATCCGGTAAAGGCAGCAACCAAACCCACCGTAGCCATGCCGCGCGTCACCAGGATACCACCGGCCACTGCAACAATGGCAAAACTGAGATTGTTGACCACGTTCATGAACGGACCGATGACCCCGGAATAAATCTGTGCTCTGATGCCTGCCTGGTTCAGCCGACCGTTCACCTCGCTGAAATGTGCCTGGGTCTGCCCTTCCATGCCATAAGCCTTGATGACTTTCAGGCCTGAGAGGGATTCTTCCACATAACCGTTCAACTCGCCCAATTCCTTCTGCTGTGCCGTGAAGAACTTTCGGGTATGCCTGGAAACCCATTTGGTCAGCAGGATTCCGATCGGAACCGTCAGAACGGTGAACAATGTCAGAATCGGACTGTAAACCAGCATGGTCACAAACATGCCGACCAGCAGCGCACCACTTGAAACCAATTGTGTGGCATTCTGCGTAAGGACATTGTTCAGACTCTCCATGTCATTTGTGAGACGGCTCATCAGCTCACCGTGCGGCGTACTGTCAAAATACCGCAGGGAAAGCTTCTGCAGATGGGCAAACAAATCGCGTCGCAATGCCTTTACCGTATTCTGGGCCGCTTTCACCATGAGCCACATCTGCCCCCAGCCCGCCAAGGCGCCAATGGCATAGGTTCCTGCCAGAAGAAGCACCTGTACAAGCAACGCCTGGAAATCGACCCGGGTCGCAGCACTCCCGTCCAACAGCGGCACAGCCATCGCATCAATGGCCTTGCCGGTCATGACCGGGCCTGCGATCTGCATGGCGGATCCGAGAAGTACCAGGATGGAGACCAGGACGAGCAACAGCCCATCGCGCTTCAGATATCCCCAAAGGCGTAGAATCGTGCCCTTCGTGTTTTTCGGCTTGGACTTCTTGCCCATGAACATACCGGGAGGTCCGCCGCCTGGCCCGCCACCCGGACGAGGCCCGACGCCGGGCCCTCCCGGGCCTCCCGGTCCGGCCATTCTCTGTGGTTCCTGTCCGGTACGATTTTGCGTTGTGCGCTGCTCACTCATGGACAGTCACCTCCTCTTTCCCTGATTCCGGGGACACAGTTCCGGATTCATCCTGCATGTCCAGATCCGCCTCGCCGACCTGGGAATGGTAGATTTCCTGATACACCGCATTGTCCCGCATGAGTTCATCATGCGTACCCATGCCGGATACGCAGCCCTTGTCCAGCACAAGGATCCGATCCGCATCCATGACCGAACTGATGCGCTGTGCGATGAGAATGACGGTTGTCTTGCCCATCAGGGACGCCAATGCCTTCCGGAATCGTGCTTCCGTTCCGAGATCCACCGCGCTCGTACTATCGTCCAGGATCAGGACGGATGGTTTCCGCAACAGGGCCCGTGCAATGGAAAGGCGCTGCTTCTGGCCTCCGGAGAGATTTACTCCGCTCTGACCGATGATCGCATCATACCCATCCGGGAATCCCATGATGAAATCATGTGCCTGTGCGGCACGCGCGGCTTCCTCCACCATCTCATCCGTCGCATCCCGTTTGCCCCAGCGGATGTTCTCCCGCACGGTTCCGGAAAAGAGGACGGACTCCTGAAGAACCGTGCCGATGCTGGCCCGCAGCGAATCCATCGTCAGGTCCCGGACATCCCGGCCATGTACCCGAACAACCCCTTCCGTTGCGTCATAGAACCGGGGAACCAGATTCACCAGCGTTGTTTTGCCGACACCGGTCGCTCCAAGAATGGCAAGGGTTTCACCTGGTTCCGCCGAGAAACTGATGTCCTTGAGCACCTCATCTCCCTGCGCATCCGCGTATCGGAAGGAAACGCGGTCGAATGCCACCTGACCGGCCTGCGGGAATGCGGTGCTTGTGCCGTCCTGAATGTCGGAATCCTCGGATAGGACGTCCCGCACGCGATCGGCGGAGACTTTCGCACGGGAGAAATTCATGACAAGCATGGCGGACATCATCAGCGAGAAAAGGATTTGCGTAACATAATTGAGGAGCGCCATGACCTGCCCCACCTGGATATCTCCGGCACTCACCTTCACACCGCCGAACCAGATGGCCAGGATGACCCCGGTGTTCATGACAAGCATCATCAGCGGCATGCTGGTTCCAACCACGCGCGTGGCACGGATTGTCATGTCCGACAGGTCCTTGTTCGCCTTTCCGAACCGCTCCTCCTCATGATCCGCCCGTACGAACGCTTTGACCACCCGAACCCCTGTCAGGTTTTCCCGGATGACCAAATTCAACCGATCAATTCGTTCCTGCACGATACCGAACAAGGGAAATCCCTTCCGGATGACAAAAGTCAGCACCACCGCCAGAACCGGGAGCACGGAGAGGGAGACCAATGCCAGCTGGGGATTGATGGCAATGGCCATCACAATTCCGCCAATGCAGAGAATGGGCGCGCGAACCATAATGCGCAGCATCATCAGGACAATCCCCTGAAGCTGCATCACATCATTGGTCAGCCGGGTAATGAGGGATGCAGTTGAAAACTTGTCCATGTTGCGGAAGGAAAAGGATTCAACCTTCCGGAACAAATCCTGCCGCAAATCCGCACCGTAATGCTGGCTGGCCAGAACGGCAAAGACCGTGCAGCCTGCGCCGCCGACAACGCCGAATAGGGCTGCAAGCACCATGAATAACCCGGTTCTGAAAATATACGGAACATCACCCTTCGCAACACCCTGGTCGATGATCTGTGCCATCAGCTGCGGCTGCATCAGATCGCAGACCACTTCCAGCACCATCAGAAGCGGAGCGGCCACGGCAAACTTCCAATAGGGCTTCAGATAGACGGCCAAACTGGCTTTCTTGACTTGTTTTGTCACGCTGCATCCTCCAACTGTCCCATTCAGAAAATTCATTTGTTGTCTAAGTTCTTTTCCATCTGCATCAGCAAACGTCGGAGCAACGCGCGCTCCAGATCGTCAAACCCATTGAAAGTCCTTTCATCAAGCTCTTTCAAAAGAAGTTCCACTTGAACGCGCACATCCAGACCCTTCTGGGTGACATGGACCCGGGTCACCCGGTGATCCTGGTCATCCGGCCTTCGTTCCACCCAACCGTCCCGTTCCATCCGGGTCAACGTGGCAGTGACGGTGGCTGCCGTACGGTGCATGCCGTTCGCCAGTTCGGTCTGTGTCTGCCCGTCCCGTTCCCATAGCGCAAACAGGACCGGCGGCTGTCCAAACAGGCAGTCCAAGCTCCTCAAACGTCTCCACCACCCGGAGATGATGCATATGTCTGACTCTCGCGAACAGGGTGTCCAATGATTCATTCCGGACATCCGTCTCTTTCCCGCTCTTGTTGGCAACCGGTTTGCGCGTATTCTTCCAAGGATCATCACAAACGGATTTCTTTGGACTTTTCCTGACAGCCATAACGACCTCCATTTGTTTAGACAACGAACTATTTCCAGCATAGCACCGGAAATCCGATGGTGCAATAGGGGATGTTTCGTGGTAAAACACAATCAGATATGAAAGAGCTTGCCGAAAATCCGCTGCAACTCTTTGCCGCAACGAAATTGGCAGGGGTTTGAGGAGATTCAGGAATATGAGAAATGATTTGAAAGTCTGGTATCTGTACCACAGCGGTTATGCCGTTGAAGCCGGCGGTTGTCTGCTCCTCTTCGATTACTGGAACAATAAGGCGGAAGGGGATGCGCGCACGCTGGAAAATGGCGTGTTCGATCCCTTGAACTGGCTCTCCCATGCGGCACAGGAGGCACACGGCGACATCATCCCACCGGTGATTGTCTTCTCATCCCACAAGCATGGGGACCACTTCCTGCCGGAGATCCTGCAATGGCAGGATACGATCCCCGGTATCCGATATGTCCTTTCGCAGGATATTCCCAAGCGGCATTTTTCCGGAATGCCCAAGGCGGAAATTGTGGAAGCCGGAAACCCGGAAGAATCTGCGGATTTCGCCCGGATTGTCCGAATGAAACCCTACCAGACACATTCCTGGCCGGAGCTGGACATGATCGTACATACCTTCAAATCCACAGATGCGGGCGTCGCCTTCTGGGTGGAAATCGCCGGACAGGTCATTTATCATGCGGGGGATTTGAATCTCTGGTTCTGGGAAGAGGAAAGCAAGGCATGGAACAGGAATATGACGGCTCGTTTTCATCAGGAAATGGATTTTGTCGCTGAATGGTCCGGACAGACAGGGAAAAAACCTGACATAGCATTTCTGCCAGCAGATCCGCGATTGGGGACCCATTGGCTGGACGGGTTTGCCCTCTTTCTGGATAAAGTAGGCGCCAAACATGCATTCCCCATGCATTTCGGGGAAACATACCCTGAATTGGAGATGCTGAAAACGGAGTTGGCCGGGAAGAACACGCATCTGCATGTACCGAGCCGACGTGGAGAAGCCTTTGGCATTGGCCACCACCCTTGACGAACAAGGATCGGAGCTATTTCTATTCCGCTGCCAGTCCCTTTTCAATGCCATCCGCCAGTGCCCCGGCCATATCTTTACGCCATGTTTCCTCCGCCATTTTCCGATCCTCCGCCGCATTTGTCATGAAGCCGATTTCCACAAGGATGACCGGTACTTTGGACCAGTTGAAACCTGTCAGATCATTCCGCTTTACCAGGCTTTTTCTCGACGGCTTCATCTCTTCCGCAACCGTTGAGAGCAAAGCTTTGCCCATTTTCGCGGAAATAGCCGCGATGGTCGTACCGCAAGCACTTTTCTCTCCGGGAACGAGAACAGACAATCCGCTGATTTTCCGATTGTCCGAACCATCCGCATGCAATCGGATACACAGATCCGCCTTTGCCTCATTCGCCAACATGGCACGCGCCACATTGCCGATCCGGCTTTTCTGAGAATCCCGAGTCATGACAACCGTTGCGCCACGCAACTGCAGTTCATCCCGCAGGGCAAGACCGACAGACAGTACCAACTCCGATTCCGGGGTTTTCGTCACGATTCCGCGTGTACCGCCCGAATCCATGGCTTTTCGCACCTTGCTGCCCGGCGCGATGGGTTCTGTTGCAGCGATGCCCTTTGCTTGATGACCCGGATCAATGCAGAGGGTGATGCCCTCCAATGGAAGCTTGTGAGTGACTGAAATCGCGGCGTTCGACGCAATGGAAGGTGCTTGTATGGAGAGCCCGCCAGAGGATGCCACTGCGAGAACCCCGCCAGAGGACGCCACAGCGGGCGCCTGCGCGAAAACCTGAATACCGGATGATATAATCGCAAGGCAACAGAACACGGAAATCAACGCCAATAAAAACCAAAATCGAGGGAGTCTTCCTGTCATTCGGCTCATGACAGCTTCCGATGCGTGAAGGTTTTGCGTTTTTCCGCGTAATCCGCCACGATCTGACCACTTCCGTACAACTTGTATTTGTATGTGACAAGGCCCTCGAGCCCCACCGGCCCCCGCGCATGCAGCTTGTTCGTGCTGATGCCGACCTCCGCTCCGAATCCATACTTGAATCCGTCTGCAAACCGGGTGGAAGCGTTGGCGAAGACGTTCCCGCTGTCTACCCCTTGCATGAACCGTTCAATCGCCGTACGGTCTTCTGCGACAATCATGTCGGTATGCCCGGAGCCATAGGTATTGATATGGCTGATGGCCTCATCAAGGGAATCCACCACACGGATCGAGAGAATGTAGTCCAGGTATTCAGTTTTCCAATCCTGCTCTGTCGCCGCATTGCAGCTGATGATCTCCATCGCGCGGGCATCCCCGTACAGGGCCACATCCTTTTCATCCAGCGCTTTCTTCATTTCCGGCAGAAAGGCGGATGCGACATCCCGATGGACAAGCAACGTCTCAAGCGCATTGCAGACCGCCACATACTGGGTCTTCGAATCGAACACCAGCGGGATTGCCTTCACGAGATCCGCAGACTTGTCGATGTAGGCATGGCAAATGCCATCGGCATGGCCCATGACAGGAATTTTGGAATGATCCATGATATATCGGACAAACGCATTGGATCCACGTGGGATGATCAGGTCCACATAGGCATCGAGCGCAAGCATCTCATTGACCTCGTCTCGTCCTTCCATCAGGTGGATCCACCCTTCCGGAAAGCCGGCTTGAACCGTTGCGGAGCGAATGGTTTCAAACAAAACACGGTTCGTTTCCATGGCTTCCCGGCCCCCCTTCAGGAGGACGGCATTTCCGCTCTTCAAGCACAGGGTTGAAATCTGTACAAGCGCATCCGGACGGGATTCGAAGATGATGCCCATCACACCGATGGGACAGCTGATTCGATACAAATCCAGACCGGCATCCAGCTCCGTGGAAAGCAGGGTGCGCCCGACAGGGTCCTCCAGCTTTATCGTGCTCAGGACACCCTCTACGGTTTCCGCCAGCTTCGCAGCATCAAACCTGAGCCGTTTCAGGAGGGGTACCGAGAGCTTTTCACCTTCGCTCCGTTCCATGTCCTTCCGGTTGGCGGCAAGAATGGCTTCCGCATTGGCCGCGAGGGCATCCGCCACTGACTGCAAAGCGCGGTTCTTGGTCTCCGCATCCATGGCGGAAAGGATATAGGAAGCCTGTTTGGCCTGGGAAGCCCTGCTTTTCATGTCCATACTGCCGCCTCCGTTTCCATCACGTTGTTTCCCATATTATTACCCGCTCCGACGATGGTGTCAATCAACCAGAATGAACCTTGTCGCACATGGCGTTGACAGGCCTTTCCCTGTCCCTTAAAATTGTAGGGATCGGCATGTCAATACGAATAAACCCTTCCATCCAAACTGATTGAACGAGTATACGCCGAAAGGATGAATAATATGTCAACTTCCCAAGAAATGCTTCAGGAAGAGATTGAAAGGCGTCGAACATTCGCCATCATCTCCCACCCTGATGCCGGCAAGACTACGCTGACCGAGAAGCTGCTGCTGTACGGAGGCGCCATCCACATGGCCGGTTCCGTCAAAGCACGCAAGGCCTCAAGACACGCGGTATCCGACTGGATGGAAATCGAGAAGCAGCGCGGTATTTCCGTCACTTCGAGTGTCATGCAGTTCGAGTATGAAGGTTTCTGCATCAACATTCTCGATACCCCCGGCCATCAGGACTTCTCGGAAGATACCTACCGTACGCTGGTGGCAGCCGACGCGGCCGTGATGCTGATCGACGGGGCGAAAGGCGTGGAAACCCAGACCATCAAGCTTTTCCATGTCTGCAAGATGCGTGGGATTCCGATTTTCACTTTTGTCAACAAGATGGACCGCGCAGCCAAGGATCCGTTCGCGCTGATGCAGGAACTGGAGGATGTTCTTGGCATCCGCTCCACCCCCATGAACTGGCCCATCGGTGTGGATGGGGACTTCAAGGGCGTCTACAACCGCAAACTCGGCCAGATCGAACTGTTCACCAGTGACAATACACACGGTCAGGCCATCGTTGGTTCCAACCGGGGAACCGTTGATGATCCCGTGTTTGCGGAATTGTTGGGGGAACCCTATTACTCCCGTCTGGTCGACGAAATCTCCCTGCTGGACATTGCCGGCGATCCCTTTGATCTCAAGCGTATTCTGCGCGGAGAGTTGACGCCGGTCTTCTTTGGAAGTGCCATGACCAATTTTGGGGTTGAACCTTTTCTGGAGGAATTCCTGAAAATCGCCCCCTGTCCAGGCCTCACGGAATTTGGAGACACCCTCGTGGATCCGCAGGTGGACAGCTTCACCGGATTCATCTTCAAGATCCAGGCTAATATGAATCCCGCCCACAGGGACAGGCTTGCCTTTGTCCGCATCTGCTCCGGTCTGTTCGAACGCGGCATGCAGGTCAATCACAGCGGTAGTGGAAAACCGATCCGCCTGTCGCAGCCGCAGCAGTTCATGGCGCAGGACAGGGAAATCGTGGAGACCGCCTACCCCGGCGATATCATCGGGTTGTTCGATCCCGGCATCTTCCGCATCGGCGATGCATTGACGACGAAGAACGGTCTGGCATTCTCCGGGCTTCCCTCCTTCCCGCCGGAACATTTTGCACGTGTTTCCGCCAAGGACACCATGAAGCGCAAACAGTTCGTGAAGGGGATCACGCAGCTATCCGAAGAAGGCGCCATCCAGATTTTCAAGCAGATTGATTTTGGGCTTGAGGAATTCATCATCGGCGCGGTCGGTGTCCTGCAGTTTGAGGTACTCGAGTATCGGCTGAAAAACGAATACAGTGTGGATCTGCGTCTGCAACAGCTTCCCTTCCGCTTTGCGCGGTGGATCGTCTCAACACCGAAGGATCCAAAGGAGCTCAACCTGACTTCCTCCACCCTGCCGGCAGAAGACCGCCGCAGCGCGTTTGTCCTGCTGTTCGAAAATGAATGGTCCATCCAGTGGGCGTTGGACAAGAACAAGGGATTGGAACTCCGGGACATTTCCTGACTTTATTCGGCAAAACAACGCAAAAAAAGGACGGAATGCTTGTCATCAGAAGCAATTCCGTCCTTTTCTCATTCGAAAACAGATTAGTCAAGGAATCCATTCATTCCGCATGAATTCCCTGAATGGTTGGCACACGGCACCAGCGCCTCTTCCTCATTCCTGCGGGATGATGAAGCAAAGTGCGAGATACAGGATCCCGCCGGCAAATGCGGTAAAGATGGAGGCGGCGACCCAGATCACCCGGATAACGGTAGGGTCCACACCGAGGTATTCGCCAATGCCCCCGCAAACGCCCATGATCTGACGATTGTTCCGAGACAGGGTCAATTTCTTCCCATCCATATTGTGCTCCCTTCACTTCCTCAAAGGCGGTATACTTCGGCAGAGGGAAGAACATCAATCCCCTTCGCCTGCAATGCAGCGATGGCAGTTTCCGGGTTTTCAACCCGCAGGATGACCATGGCCCGGTTCGATGCCCTGTTGCCGATGAAGGCATACATGTATTCGATGTCGATTTTCGCCTGTTCCAAGGCATCAAGTGACAAAGCCAGGCCACCTGGGTGATCTTCCACCGCAATGCCAATCACTTCTGTCGTTCCAACGGTAAAACCGCTCTCATCCAGGACGCGGACCGCCTTGTCCGGCTTGTTCACGATGAGGCGCAGGATGCCAAAATCAGTGGTGTCCGCAATGGAAAGCGCGCTGATGTCGATGTCGTTTTCGCCCAATGCCTTCGCCACTTCCGCCAATCGACCGGACTTGTTCTCCAAAAAAACGGACACTTGCTTGAGAATCATACAACCACCCCATTCTACCGCATTTGCCTGGACTACATCTGCCATGACTCCTTTGTCGGATTGACTCCACGCAGACCGTACTTACCGGACAGCATCTTCCAGAACCGTGTACCTTGAGACCGGAAACGACTGGAAAGATGATACCCCCGACAATGAATTCCGACGATTATACCTAGATGGCTGTATCTTACCACAGGATGCGAGCGCATAACAATTGAGTGACAACCGGTTGGTTCTTCCCTTCTGGTGAAAGACTTGAAAAACAAAGAACTGCCCGATCAGGCAGCTCCTGTTGCGACTCCAATATTCGCGAGATGATCCCGGAGCATGCCGGTTGGACACGGTTTCTCCGATCAGGTACGGGCACGGGCTGTCACCATTCACCTCACTGGCAGCAACAGCTTCTGGCCTGAATAGATGGAGCCATTCTCCAATTGGTTGATTTCCTTCACATCGTCGATATAGCTGCGGATATCCTCGCCGCCACAATGTGTGGATGCAAGTTCCCACAGGGTATCGCCGGAATGGACGATCAACAGTTCGGTCTGCGCTTCCGGAACCGTGGTGGCGCCGGCAGAGATGACCGTTGCGAAAAGAATGAGAACGAACCCGAGGAGGGCCACCAGGGAGAAGAAACGCTTCTTGTTCTTCAAGTGCAAACGATAAGTCATCGACATGCCCTCCTCTTGAACGTTTGTTCTTTTAATTGCATTATAGAGAACGCACGTTCTCTTGTCAATCCTATTTCGAACATTTGTTTGACTTTTTTTCATCGACATTTTATAATGATTTCATCCTCTATCCGGAGCACGGCAATCGTGCTCCCCTCCCGGGAACAGCCGCCAGAAACAAGCAAGACAAAACGGAGGTTGTGCCATGCGACACCGCGATATGGACAAGCAGGAAAAGATTCTGTCTTTCATGAATCGTCACATCAAGGAAAAGGGATATCCGCCGTCAGTTCGCGAAATCTGCGAGGCTGTCGGTTTCAAATCAACCTCTTCAGTCCATACCTATCTGAAATGGCTGGAAGAAGAGGGGCAAATCCAGAAGGATGCGGAAACGCCTCGCGCCTTGCGCATTCTGGACGAAGGAACCCGTTCCATGGAAGGATTCCTTGCCAACCAGGAGATCGAGAACATCCCGGTTCTTGGCCGTATAACCGCAGGCCAGCCCATTCTGGCTGTGGAGAATGTGGAAGACACATTTCCGGTCCCGGTCCGTTATCTGGAGAATTCAACCGTCTTCATGCTCCGCGTGAAGGGTGACAGCATGATGAATGCAGGCATTCTGGACGGAGACTTCATCATGGTGAAGCAGCAGCAAACCGCTGTGAATGGAGACATCGTGGCTGCGCTCATCGAGGACGAGGCTACCGTCAAGACTTTCTACAAGGATCGCACCGTCATCCGGCTGCAACCGGAAAATCCCGCATATGAACCCATTCTGTGCCCGGACGGTGTCACCATTCTCGGAAAGGTCATCGGTCTTTTCCGTAAATTCTGAAGAGCCCATGTCAACAGACTGAAACAAAGGGAGGTTTTCGGTGCCGAACGGCATGGAAAACCTCCCTTTCATGTTCTTTCATTCTGTTTTTCAGCGGTTCGTTTATGAAATTGCCGCCTGGCTTTCATTCATGGAACTTCCGCCCGACTTTCATTCGTGGTATTTCCGCAATATTCCATTCGTGGTATTTTCGCCGGATTCCCTTCGTGGTATATCTGCCGGATTCCATTCGATGTATTTCCGTCGGGTTCGATTCGCGTTTCCCTGCCCAGATTCCATTCGCGTGTCAGGAAAAAATCTTCTGGAACATCACTATGTCCAGCATCCTTCCGAACTTCTGCCCGACATCCTTCAGATGGGCGCATTTCGAATAGCCGCATTTCTCAAAGAGACGAATACTGGCCTTATTCTCACCGCAAACAACCGACAGCAACGTACGAATGCCGGTTGATTTCGCACGTTCTTCCATCATCATCAGCGCCTGGGTTCCAATGCCTTTTCCCCCAAAGCCGTCCTTGAGGTACAACGTCACTTCCGATGAATACTTATAAGCTTCCCGCTTCTTGTAAGGTGCGAAATATACATATCCGGCGATCTCTCCATCCAGACGGATCACCCAGGATTCGGACAGGTAAACCGGGTCCTCCTGAAGGAGGAGCTCCGCCATTTCCGCATCGGTTCGCGGCTCATAATGGAAAGTGGCCGTGCTGTTGAGTACATAGTAGTTGTAGATTTCCTTCAGATCCTTGATGTGTGCGGATTCCACCCGCTCGAATGCAACACCCATGATGCCCTCCCTGCCGCCGGTTGCGGCTCAGGGATCATCATATCATCCCCTCCGGCAAATGTCATTCGGTTGCAAATATCATTCAGAAGTGAAGGCCTTTCAGCCGCAAATACCTTTCAGATGCAGATGCCATCATGAAGCAAGTGCCTTGCAGAGGAAGCTTCATTCGAACATGCCGAACTGCTGACCATCCATCAATCGCGACTTCGCCGGATCAATGGGACCAGCCGAAAAGCGAGAATGGAAGCGGCACAGAAAAGAACCGCATCCTTGATGAAGTAGGGCATCATCCCGATCGTCATGGCGACCAGGCTGACGGTTTTCCCCAGATAGACCGACTGAATGAGAAACGCATAGGGAATGCCCAGCGCATAGATTGCAACCAGACCAGCCGCTGAGGCTGCCATGATCCGAAGGAAGGAAGGCTTCTCCCTGCGGCCGGCAATGATGCCGGCAAGCCAGGCGCCGAGCATGAAACCCAGCAAGTATCCAAAACTGGCCTGGAGCACATAAGCCGGTCCAGCTGCGCTTCCTGCGAATACAGGGATGCCCGCAAGTCCAAGCAGGATATAGGTGGTTTGTGCGGACAGCGCCAGAACGGGACCCAGAAGAAGTCCTGACAAAATCGCGAAGAAGGGTTGGAAAGTCAGTGGTATGGGCCCGAACTGAATTCGCAGGTTCGCGCCGACAATCATCAAGCCGCAAAAAAGGCCTGCAAGGATGATATCCCGTGTGTTGAAACGTTTTTTCATCGTGACTCCTCTTGACAATTCCTCTTCCGAAAGCCTTATCCATATGAAAAGCAGGACCGGTTGATATGCCTATCATTCCGGCCCCGCCATCGTAACAAAGACATGATTCTTTGTCAACTTCCATCATATATGAAGTTTACAATCAAACGAAGTCAAACATCTTGCAACCCTCATTTGACCTCAGGCAGAATATTCGCCGTTGTAACTCACCAGCACCGCATTATCCACACCTGTCACCGCGGCGACTTCATTCACAAATTTCGAGGTGCCCTCCGCCAGGCGGATTTCAATGGTCATCTCAATGCCTTTGGCCGAAATGGTTTTGGATTTGACGACATGCCGCTTGATATGTCCCTGCAGGACCGCCATGGCCCGTTGTTCGCTCTCTTCATCCCGGCATCGCACAACCAGCAGATAGGGGCTGTCAACGACCTGGCGGCCTGAGAAAACCATCAGAACCACACCAATGAACAGGGAGCCGAATACAGCCAGCGGAATCAGTCCTGCACCGGTCACAATCCCGACACTGATGGCCCAGAACAGAAATGCGATATCCATCGGTTCCTTGATGGCGCTTCGGAAACGGACGATGGAAAGCGCGCCAACCATACCGAGCGACAGGATGATATTCGAGGTAACGGCGAGAATGATAAGCGTTGTGATGAGTGTCAGCGCCATCAGCGACACGCCGAAGCTTCTGGACACCATGACGCCCTTGAATGTTTTCCGGTATACAAACAGGATGAACAGTCCCAGGACAAAAGCCAGCGTCAGTGCAATGCCCATGTCGATCCAGGAAAACTCCGCCAGCTTGTCCAGCGTACCCGATTTGAAAATGTCACTGAAATTGATGGTTCCACTCATGATGATCTCCTCCGTGCATGTCTTTTTGTTGTAGATTCAGCCCCTCATGCGGCACATGGCATATTTGGAAATGGCGCCCGCACGACGATCACCCGTCTGGACAGCCTCTGCGACCGGGCTGGGAAGATAGGCATCATACTTGACCTCAAGCACGATCAAATCCGGATGAATCGACGGAATGGTCGGCAGGTTCGGATCAAGCACATCCACCCCGGTCAGTCCGGTCCGGATTTCCCGGTCGAAGGTCACCCGCACATTGCCCTGCTCCATGACAAAGGCTTCCCGTGTATAGTCCACCATGGTGCCGGCGCGAAGGAGTTTCGTGTCCATCTCGGATTTCAGCGCCATCATGAGCGGATTACCCGTTTCTTCGACAAAGGCGGTATCACCTGCGACCAGCATTCTGCATTGTTCCGGTGTCAACCCGGCGCTTTCCTTCATCCCCATCCCATTGTGTTTGGTTTTCCGTTCAAGCCGCAGGGAGGAGGGATCGTGATCATATAAACGGATTCGGAATTTCTCCCGATGATTGAGGCCATCGAGCTTTTCATTCAGAATGCGATCCTCGAAGTTTTCGAAATAAAGGCTCCGGACAAGATACTCCCCATTCGTATCCGCATGCCGATCCGTCTGCATCAGACTCTTCAGACGGTGCCGAAGGGAGATCCAGTCAGCAGTGTCAATGTAATGCTTGTATTCATGTCTCCATGTCATGTCGTTTTCCTCCATGTATTTCACTCCGGCAGCAGAATTGCTCTGTACGGCCAATATTACGCCGGCTGCCTGAAATGAATCTGAAGCACGAAATTCTTGCGTCGAAATCCCAGCTTCGGTCAATAGAATGGCAGATGGTACACATCCTTTGAAAAACGGTTTCATCCCGTTCAGGATTAAAGCTTCCTTTCAGCTTCCCGTGATAAAATGGGAACAGATGCGAGGTATCGATATGAAGATCCTGATTGTGGAAGACGAAGTTCGCCTGGCGGAAGCCCTCCAGCAGATACTTGAAAAAAACAGACATGCCGCGGATATCGAGCATAATGGCGCTTCCGGGCTGGATCAGGCCTTGACGGGCCTGTACGACGTCATCATTCTGGACATCATGCTTCCTCGGATGAATGGGTTGGAAGTGCTCCGGGAACTCAGGAAAGCCGGCATCGCCACGCCGGTGCTGCTCCTGACCGCCCGGGATGAAGCCTCCGACAAGGTGACCGGGCTGGACTGCGGTGCGGATGATTATCTGACGAAGCCGTTCAATACGGAAGAACTGCTCGCGCGCATCCGGGCGCTTGGCAGACGGCGTGGCGCTCCCCTTGCGGACGACCGGTTGAAGTTCGACAATACTTCCCTGGACTTGTCCACCTACGAACTGGCCTGCAATGGCAAGGTCGTACGGCTTGGCATGAAGGAATTCCAGATCATGGAGATTTTCATGGCGTACGGAAACCGCATCGTCGGCAAGGAGGACCTCATCGCAAAAGTCTGGGGCTATGACTCGGAAGCCGAATACAACAACCTCGAAGTCTATGTTTCCTTCCTGCGGAAGAAACTCGCACACATCCACTCCCCCGTCACCATCCGCACCGTACGCGGCGTCGGGTACGCACTGTCCCTGGAGGAAAGCACCACATGAAGGAACTCAGAAAACTCAAGTACCGATTCGTGCTGATTGTCATGGTCATGCTGCTGGTGGTGACCAGCGCCATCTTTGGCGGCATCTATCTGACCATGCGGCAGAGCGGGGAACAACAGACCAACAGGCTTCTGGAAGAACTGGTTCGCAAGGACGGAAACATGCCCGGTAGAAATCCGCGTCCTGACGGCCACAGTCCCAAAGCTGACGGAAGCGAAGCGCAACCGCCCGAAATGCCGGCAGACCAGGGAAAGACCATGACAACCGTCATTGGCGGCGTGGCGGAACTCACAGCCTCCGACAGCGCCCTGCTCCGCAACAGCTTCGCAGTCCGCCTCGATGCAAAAGGGGACATTCTGAGCCTGAGCCAGGACATGGGATTCTTCCCCGGGAATGACGCATCCACCTCCGGGATTGCGTCCACCGCCATCACGGATCTGCTCGGGGAGGATCGTACAAGCCTGGAAACCGCACTCGACACGATTTCCGCCATGCAGACCAATCATGGGGCCATCACGATCAAGGGAGTGTCCTACCGGTATCTGGTCGCTGCAAAGCCATACGGCAGCATTGTGGGCTTTCTGGACAGAAGCCTTGAAAACGAGACGCTGAACCGGCTGATCTCCTCGCTCCTCGTGATCGGCGGAATCGGCATGATCGTCTTGTTCCTCGTCAGCCTGTATCTGGCGGATCGTGCCATTCGTCCGGTCGGGAAAGCCTGGGAACGGCAGAAGCGTTTCATCGCCGACGCTTCCCATGAATTGAAGACACCGCTTACCGTCATCGCTGCCAACACCGATGTCATCCTCTCGAACAGCCAGGATACGGTGGCGGCACAATCAAAATGGCTCGGTTACATCAAATCGGAAACCGAACAGATGGCGAAACTTGTGAATGACCTGCTCACCATAGCCAAACTGGATGCCGGTGAGAACAAGAAGGCCTTCCTGCCGTTTGATCTGAGCGAATGCGTCACGACAGCCTGCCTGCCGCATGAATCGCTTGCCTTCGAATCCGGCAGGGAACTGATTCTGGACATTATGCCCGACCTCACCTATGTCGGGGATGAATCCGGCATCCGGCAGACTGTCGGCATTCTGGTGGACAATGCGGTCAAGCATGCTTCCCGGCCCGGAAACATTCAGGTCAGCCTGAAAAAGGACAAGGAAGCAAACCGGATCCGCATCGAAGTGACCAATCCCGGAGAAAGCATTCCGGAAGAAGAACGAGCGCGTATCTTTGAGCGGTTCTATCGGCTGGACTCATCACGAGCGCGCGAAAGCGGCGGATATGGACTCGGGCTCTCGATCGCGAAATCCGTTGTGGATCGGCACGAGGGAAGCATCTCCGTCCAGAGTGACAATCAAGGCATGACCACCTTTGTCATTCTGCTTCCGCCAGTCCGAAAGAACTGAAGCTGAAAACGGCCGGTCCTCCCGCTTTGGGAAGACCGGCCGCTTCAGTTTTGAAACATGTGTTTCACCCGAAGGCGTATTTCGAGGGAATCACATGATTTCGGCTGGATACTGGAATGTGGCATGGCAGAATGCTTCGATGATGGATTGGTCCCGGCACGATCAAACCGTTTCGGTGATGTACTTGTTCAGAAGGGCTTCAAGCATTTCCTGGCGTCCGGATTTGATGGCAGGCTCCCCGTTCTTCAACGTGTAGGCTTCCAGTTCGCGGAATCCGACCTTGCCATTCGCGATGTCGGATCCGATGCCGGAATCCCAGCTGGCATAGCGATCTTCCACAAAGTTGGTGAACACCTTGTCGGAAATCAGCTTGGCGGCAACTTTGTAGCCGCGGGCAAAGGCATCCATTCCTGCGATGTGCGCCATGAACATGTCATCCATCTGGAAGGAGCCACGACGAACCTTGGCGTCGAAGTTCAGGCCGCCTTTTGTGAATCCGCCTGCCAGAATGGTTTCATACATGGCCAGCGTGGTGTCGTACAGGTTCGTCGGGAATTGATCCGTATCCCAGCCAAGCATGCTGTCGCCCTGATTGGCATCGACGCTGCCGAACATGCCATTGATGCGGGCAACGGCCAGATCATGCTGGAAAGTGTGCTGGGCGAGGGTGGCGTGATTGGCTTCAATGTTCAGCTTGAAGTGCTTGTCGAGGCCGTAGGTCTTCAGGAATCCGACCACCGTTGCGGCATCGAAGTCGTATTGGTGCTTGGTGGGCTCCTTCGGCTTGGGTTCGATCAGGAACTGGCCATCAAAGCCGATTTCCTTCGCGTAAGAAACCGCCATGCCAAGGAAACGGGCAAGATTGTCGAGTTCGCGCTTCATATCCGTATTCAGAAGGGTTTCATACCCTTCCCTGCCGCCCCAGAAGACATAATTCTGTCCGCCGAGTTCCATTGTGATCTCCATGGCCTTCTTCACTTGGGAAGCCGCGTATGCGAACACATCGGCATTCGGGCTTGTGGAAGCGCCATGCATGAAGCGGGGGTTAGAAAAGGCATTGGTCGTGCCCCAGAGCAACTTCACATCACTCTTCGCCATACGGGTCTTGATGGCGGATACAACCGTATCCAGGCGTTTGTTCGTTTCAGCGAGGTTATCGGCTTCCGGGGCAATGTCACGGTCATGGAAGCAGAAGAACGGGATGGCGAGTTTTTCGCAGAACTCAAAGTTCGCTTCGACCTTTGCAAGGGCCAGCTCCATCGGATCGGCGATGTGATCCCACGGGCGCACGGCCGTGCCGGGACCGAACGGATCGCTGCCGCGTGCCTGGAACGTGTGCCAGTAGGCGACCGCAAACCGAAGATGATCCTTCATGGTCTTGCCATTGATCACTTCGTCCGGATTGTAGTAGCGGAACGCAAGCGGATTGTCCGACTTGGGTCCCTCGTAGGCGATTTTTCCGATTCCCTTGAACATTTCACTCATGGTATTGCCTCCTGTTTTTCTTGGTTTTCACTGGATCCAATTGATTCCTGCTTTTTGATCAGTTGAGTCATTATTCCCAAATCAGCTTGCTGATCCTTTCGGGATCGACCGTATCTGTCCAGCCTGTTCAGCCCGCTCACCCTGTCTGCGGCTGCATCAGCTGACGGATGGGCAGGATGGCTGCTCCAAAGGACGAGGATTCCTCCCCGAAACTCCCCGGCACAACCTTCACTTGGGAAGCAGGCCATTTCAGGGCCTGCCGTTCCACTTCACGTTGTACGGTTTTCAGGGCAAGATCGGCATATTCCGGGAAACGTTTTCCCAAAACAATCCGATTGGGATTGAGCGTATTGACCAGCATTGACACGGCACGCCCAAGGCTTCTCGAAGCCCGTTCCAGTACTGCGTTGCAGGTTTCGTCCCCCTTCCGGATCCGTGCGAGAAATTCCTCGAAGGAAGCAACACCTGCCTGGCGCACCATGCCGTCAAGCGATGCAAGTGTCTCCAGACAGCCATGATTGCCGCAAGTGCACAGCGGACCGTCATCTTCCACAATGATATGCCCGACTTCGCCCGCACTGCCCGTTGTTCCGCGATACAGGCTTCCTTTCAGATACAGTCCTGCGCCGATACCGGTGTCGATGTTGATGTGGATGAAATCCTCGACTTGTTGACAGGAACCCATCCACAACTCGCAAAGCGTGGAACAGACGGATTCATTTTCAATATAGACGGACAGCCCGGTCGCTTCCTGCAGCGGTTCGCGCAGCACGACATCCTGCCAGGCCAGATTTGGTGCAAACGCGACAGTGCGTGTTCTCCGATCCACCAGACCCGGCACGGACACCCCCAGACCAAGGATTTGGTCCTTCCGGATCCCTGTTTCGCGAAGGGCCACCCCGATGAGGTCGACCATGCGTGTCACCGTTGCTTCCGGCGTGCCTCCGCCTTCCCATGCCTGTCGCATCTGCCAGCGGACATGACCGGCATGGTCCAGAACGGAAAGATACTGGAAGCGGGCATCCACGTCCACACCGAAGCCGTACCGGCTTTTCGGCTTCAGTTGCAGCAGGACGGGTTTCCGGCCGCCGGAAGACTCCCCCGCACCCGTTTCATGGATGAATCCTTCATCGATCAGCCCCTTTACGATGGCGCCGATGGCCGTTGCGGACAATCCCGTGGCTTCCGCCAGCGCAATGCGGGAAATCCCTTCCCGAACCCGGATCAGATCCAGCAGGAGCGCCTGGTTCATTTCCCGCAGGTAGTGGCTGTTTCCGGTTTTTTTCGCCATGACGCCTCCTTTCCGGATCACTCCAGTCAATAAATGGTCCGTTCAGCGTGTCAGCGTTGCCAGTGTCTTGAAATCTCCAGCGAGGGACTTATACAGATTTTTGTACAATCCATAATATCCGTCGTAGGTCGACTTTAGTGCAGCATCGCCATTTTGGCGTGTCACGACCCCAATCGTGGCATCGCAGGCTTCAGGAACGCTCTTGTAGACTCCGGTTCCGACGCCAGCCAGCAGCGCAACACCCAGAGCACCGCCTTCGCTGGAATTGATCGTCTGGATTTCCGTCCCGAACACATCGGCCTGCATCTGGCGCCAAAGCGGACTCTTGCCGCCACCGCCGGAAGCACGCACTTCTCCAACCGGAACGCCCATGTCCTTCATGATTTCCAGACAATCGCGCAATGAATAAACAACGCCTTCCATGACAGCCCGCAACATGTCCCGCTTCGTATGGGATGCGGACAGCCCGAAGAAGACACCCCGGCAGTCCGCATCCAGGTGCGGGGTGCGCTCGCCCATGAGATAAGGCAGGTACAACAGTCCGTTTGCACCGGGACCGACCTGAGCTGCTTCCTTGTCCATCAGCTGGTATGGATCCACACCCATCGAGGATGCCGTGTCCATTTCCGCCCGACAGAACTGGTTTCTGAACCACTGCAGGGAAAGGCCGGCCCCCTGGGTGACCCCCATGGTGTGCCAGGCTCCGGGAACCGCGTGGCAGAAGGTGTGCACGCGGCCGTTGGGATCGATGCTGATCGTATCGGAATGGGCAAACACAACCCCTGATGTACCGATAGTGGAAGAGATGACCCCCGCACGCACGATGCCGTTGCCGACCGCACCGGCCGCCTGGTCGCCGCCGCCGCCCACGACCGGCGTTCCCGGCACGAGCCCGGTCAGCGCAGCCGCCTCACGATGCACGGAGCCGGAGACTTCATAGGATTCATAGACCTTCCCCAGCATGTCCTCGCGCAATCCTAGTTTGGTGAGCACTTCCCCGCTCCACTGGCGCTTCGGGACGTCCAGGAACTGCATGCCGCTGGCATCCGATACTTCCGTGGCATATTCGCCCGTCAGCATATATCGGATGTAGTCTTTGGGAAGCAGAATCTTGGCCACTTTCTCGAAGATCTCCGGCTCGTTGTTTTTCACCCACATCGCCTTGGAGGCAGTGAAACCAGTGAGTGCCGGATTTGCAGTGATCTCGATCAGACGCTTTGCGCCGATTTTTTCTGTGATTTCGACGCATTCGGCCGTCGTTCGTTGGTCGCACCAGATGATGGAACGGCGAAGGACTTTTCCTTCCCTGTCCAGCAGTACAAGGCCATGCATCTGACCGGACAGGCCGACGCCCTTGATGTCCTTCGCGTCCACGCCACTCTTGCGAAGGACATTCTGTGTGGAAACATGGGTCGCACGCCACCAATCTTCCGGATCCTGTTCCGCCCAGCCGTTTTTCGGCTGATAGAGCGGGTATTCCTGTGTGTCACTCGCAATGGTTCTTCCCTGGATATCGAACAGAACGGTCTTGGTACCTGACGTGCCAATGTCCACACCCAACAAATAGGCCATGTCACCCTCCCGTGTCCGCGCAGACCAGCTGACTCGGACTTATTCATCTTACATGAATAAGTTACACCAATGAAAAGCAGGAATCAAGGGGACAGATGATAAAAGATCAGAAAAAAGTATCCTGAGAGACGAACTATCAGAAAAAGAAAGTCAGCAAAGCAAAGACCCTTGACTGCATCCTGCATTCAAGGGTCTTTGATGGTCGGAGTGACATGATTTGAACATGCGACCTCCTGGTCCCGAACCAGGCGCGCTACCAACTGCGCTACACCCCGCCATCATCGCGCTTTACGGCGCTCGTTTATATTAGCACACTCTGTGTTCCGATGCAAGACGGATTCCGAATATTCATCGTCGAAAACAGGCTCAGAACTGCGATAGAGAGAACGCGATAACGGAACGCCTCACGAAGCCGCAACTGAATCCTGAACAGCTTCAGGCAGCGCTTCCGTATGTTTGACGCGGGACAGCAGCACCATCGCCGCAACGAACATCAGACCGCCGTATACGAACAGGTATGCATGGCTCCCGCCTGCGAGATCGGCAACGAATCCGTACAGGATGGGGCTGGCAATGCTTGCCGCAAAGCTGAATGCATAGTAATACCCTGTATATCTGCCGGTCTGCCCCTTCGGTGCCAGCTGTGCGACAACGGGATAGGAACAGGCATTGATGATGGACCAGCCCACCCCGGCGAAAAACAGGATGGGCATCAGCCATTCGATGGTCGGCGCAACAGCAGCCGACAGGAATCCGACGACAACCATGACATTTCCGATGAGCATCGATTTCTTCCTTCCGATCTTCGCGCCAAGCCACCCGCCCGGCACGGCGGCAATCAGATAGGCCGCTCCCAGAGGGGCGAGCGTGCGCATGGCGCGGCCCACATCAATGCCATACTTCTGGATGGCGAACGGACTGAAGAACGCTGTGATGCATTCCGCGCCGCAGAACCAGAAGAAGACGGACAGCAGCATGCATAGAAGGGATTTGTCATAAAAGAATGCAGGCTTGTTCCGTAAAAGCCCCTTCCTGACCTCATGCGCTTCATCCGCCTCTCCCTCATAGGGTTGCGCCGGCTCCCGATAGGAAAGAAGCAGCACGACAAGGGCGATGATCATCAAAACCGCTCCGCCAATGAAAGGCAGCGTTTTTCCCATGCTGAAGAGTGCTCCGCCTGCCAGCATCGCAATGATCGTCCCCAACCCGCCCATGGCATTGATGATGCCGTTGGCCTTGCTGCGAAGGACAGGCGGCGTCATATCCGGCATGAGGGCGACGGCCGGCGCACGGTAGATGCTCATCGCAAAGTTCATGCCGATGACCGAAATCATCAGGAACAACAGTGCGCCATTTGTCCAGTTCAAGGCAGATGCGATGCGATCGTAGAAGGGGATGATGGCAAAGAATACGGCGGCAAATGGAATCCCAACCACCACATAAGGCATGCGTCTGCCAAATCGGGTCGTTTTGTCGCTTAGCCGCCCAAACAACGGCTGAAATACAATTCCGAAGATATTGTCGAATGTCATGATCACGCCAATGAGCATCTGGCTCTTGACCAACCCGCCGAGGAAGACCGGAATGCTTGTGTTGTAAATGGTCCAGGCAAGACTGACGGTAAAGAAGGCAAGGCCGATGGTCATGACTTTCCAAATATTGAGTTTCATCAACGAATCCCCCGGTGCTGGCCCGTTCCCCGTTCTGCATGACAGAACAGGAATGGGCGGCATCTTTATTACTGGGGATTATACCATATCAAGGTTCTTTTTGTTTGCGCCTGCCTCACGCAGCATTCTGCCACAGAACCGCTCCAGAAATTCCCCCACCCGCTCCGCCATGAGCGCATGCCCAGCCTGGTTGGGATGGATGCCGTCGGCGCACAGAAAGGACCGATAGTCGGGCTCCCGCAAAAAGGCACTTCGAATGTCCAGGACATGTGCGCCTGTTTCCGCCGCCACTTCCAGCACGGCTGCATTGTATCGTTCCTGCCACCAGTAGATCTTCGATACGCTGCCGAGCCACGCAAGAATGTTCTCCGCAGCCTGCGGACTGCTCTGGCTGACCCAGTGGTAATATCGGTCCGCATCAAGCGGAGGAAGCGTCATCACAACAGGAAGAATGCCTGCTGTGGAAAAGCGCACAACCAAGGAACGGAAAAGGGTTCGAAATTCTTCGATGTTGGTCTTCGGATCATGGATGCCATCCGGCTCCCTGGCGATCGCCTCCCAATCGAAATCGCAGTCGTTACCGCCATATTCGATCAGCACCATATCCGGCTTCTCTTCCGGTTTCAGGTCGTCCAGATCCTTGATGGATCGGCTCATGGCCCGTCCCAGCGTCATGCCGAAACGCGCGCGGTTGAAGAGGTTCCCTTTCAACCTTTGCCCCACCAGCGCAGCATAATTTTCCTGAAGCGGACGGTATCGTCCGGATTCATCATCCCAGACGATGCCCTTGGAGATGGAATCACCATGGATGGAAATGGTATATTGCCGCTTGTGTTTCATGCGTAAACGCAGATTCATGCGGTGACGCCGACGCAGCTGACCGTCCGCATGTTTTTCAACCGGTTCCATCACCGCCGTCGGAGCCTGTGCCAGTGTGCCCTCCGATGGTTCGGCCGTGCTTGTTGCACCTGTTTTCCTTCTCGACATGAATGCACCTCGTTTCATAGCCAGTTGTATGGATCCCGTATTTCCATTTCACGCCTCATGCATGGAAATGCGTGATGTATTTCCGTTGCACACATCACGCATAGAGGTGGGTGACGCATTTTGCCATCTCCCTGTACGGAGCCGCCTCGGAAAGCACGGTCCCCCGCATGGTATTGCCTTCGATGAAAGTCATCAGCACAGAGGAAGCGGCCGCATGGGCCGGGTGTCCCTCCCCGAACAGGGTGATCAGGAAGGTCCTCATGATTTCCTGCCATTCCCGATAACGGTCTGTATAGCGGGCCAATAGTTCCTCGTTTCCTGACATCACTTCCTGAAGCAGGTAAAGGTGCAGCCGGCTGATCTGCTGTTGCACGCCCAGATCCTCAAGCAGGATGGTCAGGAGTTCCTCCGGTTCCGCCTTGGGACCCATTGTCCCGGTCAGGCGCAGCATGCGGCGAATGACCTGGTCGAAATGACGGCCCGTGATGTCATATACGAGCGCTTCCTTCGTCGCATAGTGGTAATAGAGCGTCCCCTTGCTGATTCCGACCGCCTTTGCGATATCCCTGAGCGATGTGTCCCTCGCTCCCTTGGCTGCTATGATGGCCTCTGCAACTTCCAAAATCTTGTCCTGGTTGATTCCGCTTGTCTTCGCCATATCATACCTGCACATCCTGCCGATTTGTCTGTCGGCCAACCGACCGACATAAAATAAATCTATCACATCCATACACAGCTTCGCAAGATGCCGATTCTTGACTGGCCTTATCCATGATGATAAACATGGAATACCGTCGACCATCGATTCACACGCCACAGTTGTTCCTGCGGCAATCAAGTGCAGGAGCGATAAGTCGACGCCATCATGATATAATGTCAGGAGAGGTTTCAACGCTGTCATTCCGATCCCCATGACCGAAAGGAGACACCATGAGACCCTTGCGCTGTGAGAACGGCACGCTTCTGCTCCTCGACCAGACACGCCTTCCAGGGGAAACAGCCTGGGTGGAATGCGATTCTGCCGAAACTGTGGCATCCGCCATCCAGGACATGATTGTCCGTGGTGCGCCGGCCATCGGCGTATCGGCTGCGTACGGCGTAGCCATTGAAGCGAACAGGGGACGTTCCGATTCATCGGAAATGTTCCAAAGCAGGATGCAGGAAGCCATCACCACGCTCGGAAAATCCCGGCCTACAGCCGTCAACTTGTTTTGGGCGCTTGCACGCATGCGCAGAAGGATGGATGAGATGGCAGCCGGGAACAACCCGGATGGCAGTCCGCCTTCCCCCGCCGCCGTAGCGGACCGGCTCATGAAGGAAGCACAGGCGATGGAAGAAGAGGATGTCGGCATCAACCGTCGCATTGGTGCGCATGGCAATACCCTCATCCACGACGGCGCACGGATTCTGACGCATTGCAACGCCGGGGCGCTGGCCACTGCCGACTATGGAACGGCGCTCGGTGTCATCCGGGCCGCGCATGATGCCGGAAAACGAATCCATGTCCACGCGGACGAAACGCGACCCTATCTGCAGGGCGCACGGCTGACCGCATGGGAATTGATGCAGGACACCATTCCAGTTACGCTGAACTGCGACAATATGGCCGGCTGGCTCATGGCGAACAAACG
This sequence comes from uncultured Clostridia bacterium, assembly GCA_942493335.1. GTDB lineage: Bacteria > Bacillota > Clostridia > DSM-8532 > DSM-8532 > JAEWSN01. The sequence goes on from OW818693.1 coordinate 1,026,648, forward strand.
GATTGATCTGGTCATCACCGGCGCCGATCGCATTGCCGCGAATGGGGATACGGCGAACAAGATCGGCACATACTCGCTGGCGGTCCTCGCAAAGTATCACCACATCCCGTTCTATATCGCAGCCCCGCTGTCCACGATTGATCTTCAATTGCCGGATGGCTCCGGGATCCCGATAGAGGAACGACCTGCAAGGGAACTGACGGAATTCAGGGGAATCCGAATCGCACCGGAAGGGGTGCACGCATACAACCCCGCCTTTGATGTAACGCCAGCCGAGCTCATCACGGCCATCATCACGGAAGAAGGCGTGTTGCGCCATCCTTTTGCGAAGAGTATTTCACGGCTGTTCCTGAAATGAAGCCGGGCACAAGGGGAGATCGCATCCGTTTCGCGTCGGGAACCTCCTGATCTCAGTAGTGGATGGTTTCGGTGAAGACATCAATGACTTCCATCTCCGGATCGGATTCCAGAAAGCCAAGGACGGATTGGAGCATGCTGTCCGCATGGCCCGCCTCGTTGGAAACGCAGGAAAAACCGAGACCCGCGCGATGCCAGTCCTCCTGGAACTCCACCTCGGCGGCGGAGATGTGGAACTTGTTCTGGATCCGCGCCAATGTACCCTTGATGATGCTCCGTTTGTCCTTCAGGCTTTGCGGCCCGTACAGACGAACATCGACGGACAGTACCCCGATCACCATGCTTGCCTCCCTCCGGCAGCCGCCCGCGAAAGAGGCGGATCGCCGACTATTCCCCATTATAGCGCTGACACGACCGTTCTGTCACTTTGAAACACCGCCCCGGTCTGTGAGCCACAGCAACAGACATGTCCCATGAAACACACGATCAGCTGCCGCTCCGACATGATCTTCCTGCCGTTGTGAAACACTGCACCGTCCATTGCCGAAAAGGGGGAACACCCGATGCCGAAAATCCTGATCATCGATGATGAACGCACCATTCTCGACAACCTCACCTTCATTCTGGAGCTGGAGGACTACGAAGTCGTCACCGCATCAAGCGGCGGCGAAGGCATCGAGCGATTCAAGGTCACCTCCGGCATCGATGTGGTCGTCACCGACATGCGCATGCCCGGCATGACCGGTATGGATGTGGTGCGCGCCATACGCGATCTGAACCAGGACATGGGTGTCGTCATCCTCACCGGTCACGGCGACATGGACAACGCGGTCACCGCCATGAAGGAAGGTGCCTTCGACTACCTGAACAAGCCCGTCAACGCCGACAAGCTGCTCATCACACTGGAAAACGCTATCAGACGGCATAGCCTGCTGGATGAGAACAGGCGGCTCCAGCAGGATATCCTGAAAAAGAACATCTACCTGCAGGGGCTGCACGATTCGGCCCAGCAGATCCTGATGAACCTCATCCCCGCCAGTCCGCCGCCTCAGTTTTCCGGTGTGCGGACCGCAGCGGTCTACAAAAGCTGTGATGAAGTCGGCGGAGACATGTATGACACGTTCGAACTGGGAAACAAGCTGTTCTTCTATATCTTCGACGTTTGCAGCCATGGTATCCTGGCAGCCGTCATCACGATGATCATCAAATCCTTCTTCGACAACCTGAAGCGATTGCAGGCCTATGTCGACGTTGTGCCGAACCTGCCTGATCTGCTGAAAAGCCTGAACCTGGAAATGATCCAGAATACGCCTTCCAACATGTACGCCACCCTGTTCTGCGGTTATTACAACCGGGAAGCGCAGACCATCACCTACCTTTCCGGCGGACATATCGACCAATATCTGCTCCATGACGGGCAAATCATCCCGCTCCCCTCAACCGGAACCATGGTGGGCCTGTTCGATTTCGCGGAATATGAGACTTGTACCCTGGAGGTGTCTCCCGGCGACAAACTGCTGCTTTTTACGGACGGATTGACCGAAGTGTGGGAAGGGGATCAGATCGTCGGCTCCGACCAGATCGTCAACAGCATCGAGCAATATGCGCCGGAACCCATCGGTGACCTGCTGGGCAATCTGTATGAGGACATTCTGGATCTGTCCGGCGGCAAACCTCTGGATGACGATCTCACCATCATCGGATTCGAATTCCTGTCTCCCGGGAGGTAAAAATGGATCGCGATGACAACCGGAGCATCCCCGACCAGAACAAGCCCGCAGATGTCCTGGCGGACGGTCTGCACAAACCAGCGGAAATATCTTCCAACAATCTGTTGAAGCCCACGCAAATTTTGGCGGAAGCTCTGCACAAGCCTGCGGATGTCATGGCCGGAGATCAGATCAGCGACCTGATGTACGGCTTCATGAGCCGTCCCTGTGAATATGCCATTGTCGTACTGGACGGCGCCCATTCTGTCCGACTCTGGAATCACGGCGCTGAAACCATGTTCGGATACGAATCGGAGACCGTGCTCGGAAAACCCTGTCCCTTTGCTGTTTCACTGCGCGGAACCATACCGGGAAACATCCTGTTCAGCCATCAGTCCACCGAATCGGGGATCTGGTCCTATGATACCGAACTCACAGACAAACGTGGGCGGCGGTTTCCCGCACATGTCGCCATCACGGTGTATCCCAGCCGGGACAGGCAGGAGTGCCAGTTCCTCATCATCAAGGACACCACGGTCGAATCGCATCAGGAACGGCTTCGCAACATCATCATCGAGGTCGCGCATCTCGCGAATCAACCGAAGGCCATGATTCCCATGCTGGATGACATCATGCACGTGCTCCGTCATTATCTGGAGCTTCCCCTCGCCTACCTCTGCCTTTCCGACGACGGTGAGAAATTCCACGTTGCATCCGCCAATGGACTCGCTCCCTGCGGGATGGCGGAGCATTGCCATTTCGGTTCCGGTTGTTCGGAAGAACGTGCGGCAGGATGCAACGAGGCCTGCACCCAGTTGATGATCAGTACGGAGCCGCTGTTCAACCACCGCATTTCAGGCTGTCTGGATGGCACGCAGGACATGCATGAGCCCATGAGCCTCCTGCACGTCCCCCTTCTATCCGATGTCGCCATCCTCGGCGTCCTTCATGTCGTCATTCCCGACCGTCTGTTGAAGACATATCTGGAGGACAGCCAGGTCCTTAGCCTCATCGCAAACAAGATGACTTCCTCCATCCGGAACAAACAGCTGGAAAAGGCGCTTCACGACTATGCGGAGGATCTTGAGCGGATCGTGCAGATGCGCACGGATCAATTGCGTGAAAAGGATGCCCAGCTCGTGCAATCCGGCAAACTGGCCACACTCGGGGAAATGGCGACCGGCGTCGCGCATGAGATCAACCAGCCGCTGGGCGGCATCAGCCTGATGACGCAAGGGCTGCAGAAAGCGATGGAGAAGGGCAAGCTGACGGATGAAATCCTACGCACCCGGCTTGTTTCCATGCAGGAACAGATTGAGCGCATCAACAAGATCATCAATCATCTGCGGACTTTCGGCCGCCAGGCTCCGGAATCCAAATCCCCCATCAACATCAACAAGCCGCTGCGCGATGTGCTGGAGCTCATCGGCATGCAGTTGCAGAACCACAATATCGAAGTGGGCCTGATGCTGGATGAATCGCTGCCGGATGTATTGGCAGACGCAAACCGGCTGGAGCAGGTGTTCCTGAATATTGTCGGGAACGCACGGGATGCGCTCGAAGAGCAGGAAATCAAGGTCGATGCGCTTCGCAACGCACCAGAGGTTCCCGAATGGACCCAGGGCTGGAGCAAGCAGATCCGCATCCGTTCCTGGCTGGAAGAAGGCAGTGTGAAAGTATCCATCACAGACACGGCAGGTGGAATTCCCGATAAGGTTTACAACAAAATCTTCGAACCGTTTTTCACCACCAAGCAGGTTGGAAAGGGAACGGGTCTCGGACTCTCCATCACCTATGGCATCATCAAGGAATTTGGCGGGGAAGTCCTCGTTGATACCAAGCTGGACAAGGGAACCACCTTCACCATCGTCATTCCGGCCATTCTTCCGGCTGGGGAGGAAAGGCCGCAGGAACCATGAGCGAAACAGAGAACAGCCGGAGTCCGGAGAAGGGGCATGGTCCGGAACTGAATCCGCTTCCGGACAACAGCACCCGCATGGTCTGGCAGGCTCCCGACGACATGACCGATCGCAGCATCCGGGACATACTTCGTCATGAATTGCGTTGTTCCGGCATGACCGTCCAGCGGCTGCGACAGCCCGGATGTGTCCTGGTGGATGGCAAACCGGCGCGCGTGGTCGATCGGATGCAGGGCGGCAGTCTGCTTGAAATCATCCTGACGGAACCGGACGACTCCAGCCTGGTTCCGGAGGAAATTCCCATTGTCATCCTTTACGAGGATGCACATTTGATCGCGGTCGACAAGACCGATCTCATGGCTGTGCACCCCTCGTCCATCCATCGGAGCGGAACCCTCGCCAACGCCATTGCCTGGCACATGGCGGCACAGGGCAGAAATCAACGTGTCCGGCCTGTCACCAGACTGGACCGGAACACCTCCGGCATCACCCTGTTTGCGAAAACCGCGCATGCCCAGTTTGATCTGGCAAGGCAATCGGAAACAGGCACGTTTGAAAAGGCCTACCTCGGCATCTGCCTCGGTCGATGGGAACCTGCTTCCGGAACCATCCGGCTTCCCATCCGCAGGAAAACGACAAGCATCATCGAGCGGGAAACCCATCCGGACGGCGACACCAGTGTCACGCATTACGAGACGGTTGCGACCATTCATCTCCCGACGGAGGATAAAAACGGGCTTCCCTGCAGTCTCGTCCGTTTCATCCTTGAAACGGGGCGTACGCACCAAATCCGGGTTCACTGCCTTGCTTCCGGGCACCCGATGCTGGGCGACACCCTGTACGGAAGTCCGCCATGGCCCGGTCTGGCCGGACAGGCGTTGCATTGCGACACCTTGTCCTTCCTGCATCCGGTCACACGGGAACCCGTTGTCCTTCATTCCCGGCGTTCCTCCGCCATGTTCAGACTACCGGGCATGGAAAAACATGCCCCGCAATCTGAACCTCAACCGGTGCCGCAATCTGCGGCTCAATCGGCAAATCAGCCGGTGCCTCAACCGGCATATCAACCGGTGCCTCAACCGACTCCTGAACCGTCACAGGGTGAATGAGCGGGTGATGACCGGGTAATCTAGCGCTTCCTGCGGTCAAAAACGCGCTGGGCCTTTCCCTCGCTGCGCTTGATGCTCTTGTGCTCGACCAGGCGGACTTTCGCGTTGATGCCCAACGTGGATTCTATGTCGTGGGTCAGTTTACGTTCCAAGGCTTCCATCTTGCGGACTTCATCCGAGAAGAAGGTAGCCGTCATTTCAATCTGCACTTCCATCTGATCCAGGTTGTCGATCCGGTCCACCAGGATCTGGTAATGTGGCTCCAACTCGCCATATTTCATCAGCACGGACTCGATCTGCGAGGGGAACACATTCACACCGCGAATGATGAGCATGTCATCGGAACGCCCGACCACCTTCTTCATACGGGGTTCCGTCCTGCCACACGCACATTTCGCAGTCTGAAGCACGGAGAGATCCCGCGTGCGGTACCGGATGAGCGGCAGCGCCTGCTTCGTGACGCAGGTGAAGACCAGCTCGCCCTCCTGGCCTTCCGGCAACACTTCTCCGGTTTCGGGATCAATGATTTCCGGAATGAAATGGTCGCTGTGGACATGCAGTCCGTCCTGACAGGAACAGTTCATGGAAACACCCGGCCCCATGATTTCACTGAGACCATAAATGTCATAGGCTTTCAGTCCGAGCTTTTCTTCAATCTGTTGACGCATCTCTTCGGTCCAGGGCTCTGCGCCGAACACACCGATTTTCAGCTTCAGATCTTCTTTCTTCACCCCGGCTTCTTCCATTTCATCCGCAATATACAGCGCATAGGATGGTGTGCAGCAAAGCACGGTTGCTCCAAAATCGACAAGAAGCTGGATTTGCCGTTTCGTATTGCCTCCGGAAACCGGGACGACGGTCGCCCCGAGTCTTTCCACCCCGTAATGAACGCCAAGTCCGCCTGTGAAGAGACCGTATCCGTATGCGACATGACAAATGTCCTGATTCGTGACACCAGCCTTGGCAAGGGATCTTGCCATACAGTCCGCCCACATGTCGATGTCCTGTGCCGTGTAACCAACGACAGTCTGTTTGCCGGTGGTGCCTGAGGAAGCGTGCACGCGCACGACATCCTTCATGGGAACGGCAAAGGTCCCGAATGGGTAATTGTCCCGAAGATCCGACTTGTAGGTGAAGGGAAGTTTTGACAAGTCCGCCACTGTCCGGATATCATCCGGCACAATGCCGGCCACGCGCATTTTTTCAGCGTAATACGGCACGTTTTCATAAACGCGCGTGACGGTGTCATGCAACCGGGCTCCCTGTATTTTCTCCAGTTCCGCCTGTTCCATGCATTCCAGACCTTCGTTCCAATACTGTTCCATCATCCGTTCCTCCATTCTTCCGGTCCGACATTCCCATCCTTGCGTTCAATGCTGCTACCCATCAACCAGACAACCTAAACCATTGACATCCGTAGCCGCCGATGGACAAACGTCCGTCGTCGGTTCCGGTATGCGGCCGAATAAAAAGAAATCGCCCTTCATCCCAATCCTGGGACGAAAGACGACTTTCGCGGTACCACCCAAGTTCGCCTGCTGGCGCACTTCATATGCGGGCACATAACATGCCCCATCCCTGTAACGGAGGATATCCGCAATTTCCTACAGGAATCCGGAAAACTCTCCCTGAAGGGAAAGGACTCCACACCGCAACCGCGGATCGGAGCACTGATTGCCGGATGCATTCAGAAATCGGACTCCGGAGCGAACTTCACCCGTTTCCACCTCCGGCCCGCTCTCAGTCCGGGACGTGCCTTCCCTGTGGGGTTTGTCCGGGTTACTCTTCTCCATCATTGTCTTGGCCTGATCTTGGCCTGATTCAGTTCGTTCAACTTGATTACGATTGTATCATGCGTGTTTTCACGTGTCAAAGCGCATCGGCCGCTTCCGGCAGCCGGTTCCAGGCGTGCATGCCGCCGTTGAGCACCTTCACGCACTCGAACCCGGACGCCATGAGGATCCTGGCAGCGGTTGCCGCTCTGGAACCGGACCGGCAGATGACGATGATCGACTGTTTCACATAGGGCTGAAGCTCCGAAATCCGACGAGACAACTGCCCGATGGGGATATTCCGAACACCGTCGATCCGGCCTTCCGTTCCGTCAAGCTCCAACGGTTCCCGAACATCGAGCAGCAGCCATGGATTTTTGCCACACTCCTTGCCACTCTCCTTGCCACGCGCATGACGGATATTCCGATGAAGGTTCAGCATCCGTCTGAAGCTGACAGGCTCGATTCCGGCCACCGGCAGCGTATTGACGTTCAAATCCGATGCAATGCCGATCACACAGGCAGGGTGGTCCGCCGGTATCCAGGCCAGACGCGGGTCCATGGCACAGAATTGGTTGGTGCGGGAAAGGGTCGGAATCCATTCGGTCGGCTCCTTCCCCAATGCATCGCTGTATCGGATGAAATCATCCCGATCGCGGGGCTGCAGGTGGGGATTGGTCCGCCTTTGCTGTCCGAGTGTCGAGGGAACCCGGTTTCTGTATTCATGCGCCGGATATACGACCAGATTGTCGGAAAGGGTCACCAACTTCTGCAGACTGTCCCAGTGTTTGCCGGCACTTCCGCCTGGCAGGTCATCCCGTCCGGCGCCTGCGTCATCCAGGAACAGGGCATCCCCTGTAAACAGCGCATGCCCGGCTTTCAGGCAAAGGGAATCCTCCGTGTGACCCGGTGTGTGCATCACCTGGATTTTCAGTTTTCCAACGCGGATGACATCTCCGTCCCGAAGCGGCTCGTTGACGCAGGCACTGAGTGCCTTTTCGTGCATGGCGTATGCGCACCGGGCCGCATCCTTCAAGGCCGCTCCTGCGGAAATATGGTCGGCATGGGTGTGGGTATCAATGACGTGCGTCAAGGTCAGATTCCGTTTCCTCACAAGTTCCAGGTATTCATTGAAGTATTCCAGCACGGGATCCACAAGTGCCGCGAACCCTTCTTCCTCATCTGCAAGCAGGTAGGTCTTGCAGGCGTGATCATGCAGGGATTCCAACAACATGGCACAACCTCCTCAACAGCTGGAACAGGTATGACTCCGGCCATTGCCCATCGAAATCATGCAAATCCGGAAAGATTCGGACCAGTGGCCGAACGATTCCTCCTTTGCGATATTCAACACCTGCAACAGCACAATGGTTGGCGGTTTCTCATCCTCCTCCAGTTTATGACAAGAAAAAAAGGGCTTCAAGGCCCTCCCTTTCTTTTTTTTGTTTTCTCATTGATTGGTGGTGTCTTCAAATATCAAAGATTCGGAGGTCCATTCCGCAATAATCGGAAATGACGCGGTACAATCCGCATCCATTCAGAATTTCCCGTCCTTCCGCCGTTTCATTGATGCCGATGAGCCGGCCTGCACCGGAGGCCCGGGCCGCACGAATGCCAAGGGTTGAATCCTCGACAATGATGCAGGATTCGGCCGGAAGCCCCAGCCGGCCGATCGCCCGGTTGAACAGGGCGGGATCCGGCTTTCCCGGCAATGTGCCATCTGCAAAGATGATGCGATCTTCGGAAAACCAACGGTCCAACCCGAACCGTTCACGATAAAAGCGGATATTGGACTCCGGCGCTGCCGTCGATATGGCCATTGGAATGCCGTTGTCCGCCAGCAGATCGAAGAAGGCCGCAGCTCCGGGAACCAGGTGAAAGGCGGCTGGATTGGCGGCAAAAAGATCCCGATAGAGCGATTCCTTCATCTCCCCGTATTCCACGCCTTCCGCTTCCGTCAGTTCCCGGCCGTAGACATAGGAAAAGATTTCACGGTTGGTATGTCCGTGGACATGATGCTTGAATTCCTCTTCACTGAACCCTGCGCCGCGAAGTTTCGGGATCAGTTCGTGCCATGAAGCCTCATGCTCCTGCGTGTCGAATACCAATGTGCCGTTGAAATCAAAGATGATGCCCTTGAAAGTCATGCTGCCCCCTCATGTCGTATGTCCTTCCACCCGGATGCCGTCTGGATTCCTGCTGGATGTGGCTCGGATGTCGCTCCATCTTCACCAGGCTTCCTCCCGGATGCCGCCCGGAATCACTCCGCCGGACGTTCCTTCGCCTTGTCGGTTTCTCCGGCGTTCTTGTCCGAAGCGGCGCGATCCGCCCGCATTTCCTCGACTGTCTTGATTTTCAGGCGCGCGGAGCCTTCATATCCAACTTTCGTGGGAATCAGGGTTCCCGCAGCCTTTCCCGCTTCGAGCCTGTCCTTCGCTCCGGCGATCGCCTTGCCGTATTGCGGCAGCCACTGTGCTTCCTCCACAAGAAGTTCGTCCGTCATCTGCCAGATCTCAGGCGGATTGCAGACCGCGCCCACCAGCGGATCCATCATCATGGCCTGCCGGAGAAGGAAGTCATCGCCCGTCACGGCAGCCTGCACCGCCATGCGCTGCACGGAAATGGATGCGTTGCAGATGGCCGCGCAACCCAACGGCAGATCGCCGACCCGGGGAATGTTCACGCCGTTGAAGTCCACATAGCCCGGCACTTCGACGATCGCATCATCCGGCAGATTCGTGATGGCGCCGTTGTTGACCACATTGAAATGACCGCGGTACAGACGTCCGGTCTCAAGACCCTCAATGATGTAGGATCCGTGTTCCTCGCTGCGCTTCTCCGCGGAATAGGGACGAGCGGGATCCTTCATCCACTGCGGGAACTCGGTTTCAAACCAGTTGCGGCCTTCGGTGCAGACACGGAGATAGCCTCCGGTCTCACCATTGATCCAGGTGCCGAGATCAATCCAGCTGCGGATTTCGTCCGGGCGCTTGCGATACCATGCGACATATTCGCTCAAATGGCCGTTGGATTCCGTACTGTAGTACCCGAACCGGCGGAGCATGTCGATGCGGACCTTCTCCGTCTTGCTGAATTCAGGGTGCTTTTCGAAGGCTTCGAGCAAATCACCGGTCCGTTCGATTCCGTTTGTCTTGACGGATACATACCAGGTCTGATGATTGATGCCGGCGCAGATGATGTCGACTTCCTTCTTCTTCAGGCCCAATACATCGGCGATCTGGTGATGCCCCCCCTGTACGCCGTGGCAGAGCCCGATGGTGTTGACCTTGCCGTAATGGTTGAGCGCCCAGGTGACCATGGCGTTCGGGTTCGCATAGTTGAGCACGAGCACATCCGTCGTGCAAAGTTCGCGGATGTCCTTCGCGAAGTCAAGCATGACCGGAATGTCGCGCTGTCCGTACATGATGCCGCCCGCACAGAGCGTATCGCCCACACACTGATCCACGCCATACCGGAGTGGGACGTCCACATCCAGCTTGAAGGCTTCCAAACCGCCCACACGAACGCAGATGATGACGTATTTGGCGCCCTTCAGGGCTTCACGGCGATCTGTCGTGGCATGGATTCTGATGTCCAGTCCGTTTTCCACGATGTCGCGCTGGCAGAGGTCGGTGACCATCTGCAGATTATGGGCGCTGATGTCCGTAAAGGACACTTCCGTGTTGCGGAATTCCGGTACGGTCAGCAGATCCGACAGCAGGGTACGGGTGAAGCCGACGCTTCCGGCTCCGATGAATGCAATCTTGAATGCCATGTCTGCACCTCCTGGTATGTCCGGCAGGTTGATGTGCCGTGACCCATTTCAGTATAAGCAACAGGGTGGCCCGATGTGGGGTGAATCATGACACGTCCGGATAAGGATGTCAGATATTCTGACATTCTACTCTGTCTGTCTTCTCTGACCGTCAGACTCCGTTGGCCGCCTGTCCCCACAGACGGCAATCCTGACAGGCAATCAGACTCCACAGGGCCAGCCTCCGCAGGCAACCTATCCCCGCAGACCGCCTGCATCCGCATACCGTGTTCTGGAAGCCTGACGACGATAATCAGCAGGACTGGTCCCGACGAATTCACGAAAAACAGCCGAAAAGTGCTGCCGGCTGTTCATACCCACGTAGCCGCACAAATCCGCCACCGGCAGTTCCGTGGTGAGCAAAAGCATCTTGGCCTGTTCCATGCGATAGCGGTTCAGCCATTCCACCATCGTGCAGCCCTGGGAACGGTGGAAGAGCCGCTGAAGATGGGCGGGATGCACATTCACGATCGAAGCGACCTCGGCGATGCGGAGTTCCCTGTCGTAATGGGTCCGCATGTATTGCAGCGCATCCGCAACATACCGCTGCGCCGCATCCAGGCTGAACCGCTCCGATTCCGCCAGCAACCGGGAGATCCGTACATGAAGGGCAAAAAACAACCCTTGCACGAACCATTCGGCCGGTGCGGCGCCGCCGTCCATTTCCAGCACCAGGCTTTTCAAAAGGGACCCGACATCCTGCGTGTCCTTGAGAAAGAGATGGGCCGGTTTTCGCCTGAGCCATTCTGCCAGTTCGGGGGTCCCTGCAGCCTGCATGTCCACGCAGGGAAATCCCGTATAACCGCCCACCTCTGCGGTTCGCATCTCCATGCCGGAAGACAGGCCGGCTCCTGAAACAGGCCGCCAGGAATACTCGATATTGAGCATCCTGCAGTCCCCTTCCGGATCGGTGACCAGCGTATGCGGGACGTTGGCGTTCACAAACAGGAAATCCCCGCGCCGCATGAGCCGCCGTTCCGCAATGTCGGGTTCGGGCAGGCTCCCTTCCGGAGCGGAAGCCGGATCACAGGGTTCCCGCCCCACCCCCATGGTGCAGGTTCCGGACAGCACGTACATGATTTCAAGCCGATCATGAACCTGTGGAGTTTCCATGCGGAATCCGCGCCAGGTCCGCATGTACCAGGCCTGGGCAATCGGAAGCCGTTCCACTCCCGTCGGATCATCCAGCCCCGCACGCATGTCGTTTCCGGCATTGCCGCCTGTCATCCCTCCACCCGCTTCAAATGCCAGAGCGTACTCGAGAAATCGCCGTGCCGGAATGGGACATGACATCCGAATGCCATCAGGCGTGAGCCGGAAAGGCGGACAGGTTCCCCCGTCGGTGCCGTTCCTTCACATCGCGTGACCTCATAGAGTGCATCCGGCTCAAGCCCCGCCAGACGCAGCCGTTCCGGTTCCGGATTCGGACGCACCATCACACGGAAATGGAGCGCCAGCGCCTCACTCCTGTCAGGCATCACGAACATCCAGGCCGCATCGCTGCCTTCGAACGGACTCCGCAGACGGTACAGGTCCCCTTCGGCGGGCAAATGCCCCCACGCTTTGTATTGGGCGGTCTGCTGGGCGATTTCCGCCTTTTCACCGTCCGAGAGCTTCTCCAGATCCAGTTCATATCCGAAAGCGCCTGTGAATGCGGCATGTCCGCGGAAGGAAAGCGGTGTGGCGCGGCCGCACTGGTGGTTGGGCACCGCCGATACATGGGCGCCCATGGCGGAGAAAGGGTATACGACAGACGTTCCATACTGGATTTTCAACCGCTCCACCGCATCGGAATCATCACTTGTCCAGATCTGCGGGGAATACCGCAGCATGCCGGGATCGAACCGCGCGCCGCCGCCGGAGCAACCCTCGAAGAGGATTCCGGGGAACCGGGCTGTCAATTCCCCCAGAACCCGATAGGTTCCGAGCATGAACCGGTGCGCCGTTTCCCGCTGTTGTGCCGCAGGCAGCACTGCACTTCCGATCTCGGTCAGGCTCCGGTTGAAATCCCATTTCACATATAGGAACGGCGCACTGGAAAGAATGCCGGAGAGCGTTTCAATCAGCCAATCACAGACATCGGTACGGGACATGTCCAGCACAAGCTGGGTCCGTCCTTCCGTCCGCCGGCGGCCGGGTACATGGACACACCAGTCGGGATGCGTCCGATACAGATCACTGTCCGGTGAAATCATCTCCGGTTCGAACCAGATGCCAAAACCGACACCGCTTTCATTGACACGCTTCACAAGGCTCGGAAGACCGTCAGGAAGCTTTTCCAGATTCACGGCCCAATCTCCGAGCGAGGAATGATCGTCATTGCGACGGCCAAACCAGCCGTCATCCATGACAAGCAGCTCAATCCCGGCGTTCCTGGCCTGCTCCGCCAGACGCACCAGCTTGTCCTCGGTGAAGTCGAAATAGGTGGCTTCCCAGTTGTTGACGAGGATGGGACGACGCTTCCCCTTCCAGGGACCCTGGCAAAGTCGTGAGCGATACAACCGGTGATATTGGCGGGACATGCCGCCAAGGCCCTGCTCCGAGTGGACCATCACCACTTCGGGCGCTTGAAACGCCGCGCCGGGCAACAGGTTCCATGCAAAATCAAAATGCGGCAGGCCGAGAATGGCACGGGTCGCGCCATAGCTTCCCCCCTCGAGCACGCCGGTGAAGGAACCGCTGTAGACCAGGCTGAAGCCATAGGCATCCCCGGTTTCCTCCGATGCATCAGGAGACAGGAGTGCGAAGAAAGGATTCATCTCGTGGCTGGAATGGCCGCGTCTGCTTTCGATCAGTTTGGCGCCATGCTGGATCCGGAACCGCTCGATGTGACGTTCCCTTGCCCACGAACCCTGAAGCTGAATGGCATCGAAAGCACCCCCGTCAAAATCGACGGCTGCGGACGAGAACCCGGTCAGGATGACTGGATCGGCACTGTCATTCCGCACCCTGGCTGTCCGGATAATGGCATCGAACGCAGGGAGAACACAATAGGACAGCGTGACGGTCAATCCCTTGGCAGGCTCGACCAAATCAATTTCCAGCGTCTCCGCCCCATCCCCCGCTTCGGGAATCACGGCGGGCAATCCCTGCAAGGCCGGTTTTCCCGCCAGAAGCCGATATGCAGCATATTTCAGCTCGCAAGCGGAACTTCCGTCCACGAACCTGGCCTGCATGGCGGGGTGCCGCATGTCCGAGGTTCCGTAGACGGGGTATTCCTGTGTCAGGCTGTCGAGACTCAGTTCGCGTTTCGGATCCGGCGTGGCGGAAAAGGATGCGCGGCCGATGACCCGCAGCATGTCCGTAAAATCCCCCGCATGGCCGGAAAGTCGCCCGCCCCAGTGCAGGTGGGCAAGATACCCTTCATGAACAGCCATGACATAGCTGGATTGCTCGGTCTGCAGGTGGAAGACCGGCTGATGTGATGGATCGCCTGCGTTTTCTCCAAACAGATGCACGGGCGCCCCGTCGTTGCCGGATCGTCCGAAAATGCTGATGCCCATGTTACTTCCCCCAATCATGAAATGGCTACATCCTCTGTGCAAGCATGGCGTATGGGGACGAAATCAGTCCGGAATACCGTCGCCATTCGTATCGATGAGGCCACCGGCGTCCTGATCCGACACCCCGTACATTTCCTTGCCGCGGATATTGAGCCGCGAGCGTTCGCCTTCGACCATCTTGCTGATCAGATCGCGCACATCCTTTGGCTTTTTGATGTGCGTCAGTTTGAGTTCCGGATTGGTCTTGTCCGCCGTGTACAGCGTGACGGTGCCGACACCGAAGATCTTTTCCCCGAAGGTCCGTGCGAGCTGGACATCCAGGATCCGATACAGGAGCAGTTCCTGCTCGGTTGTGTTGAACAGGCCTTTCGAGAAGAAGAGCCGGTTTTCACGGATGCTGTACTTGGTAAAGGTGATGGGCATTCCCAGAATCCGTTTCCTGTCTTTCCAGTAAAGATTGGGATCTTTCGCCTTGGCCATTTCTCATCCTCCCCAAAACCCGCATCTGCGGGATCTTTCCATTGTCATGCGACCCAACTGTGTTCAGTTGGCAGTTCCACCCGAATCCATCAGGGTGAGATCCAGCCAGTAATGGCCATCCTGCTCCAGTACGGGGATGTCCTGTTTCCCTCCAGCGTCTCCATCGATGGAAACCGCAACCATCCATCTGTTCCCATTTTCGACAGAAACACCCTTTTGCAACTCCACCGATACCACCCGTACCTTTTGGCGCCAATTCGCGCCATATTGCCCCGACAAGGCGGTGTTGGCATCCCGGAGATAAGACACAAGCTCGGAATCGCCCATGGATGCTTCGAATTGCTCCTTTGTGGCGGGATCCAGCAAAGTCTTCCATAGATCCGTGTTCTCTCCGCTGACCGCATCAAAGAAGCCTTCCGCGACTTTGGCTGCCGGGTGGATGCTTCCGCAGGAAGCAAAAAGACCAAGCAACAGGAGCAGGGACATGACCATGGCGATCCGCCGAAATCCTTGCACCGTTGCGGAACGCTTCCCGTTTCCTGATATGGGTGCCTGCACGCTTTCTTGCATCATGTCATTCCCTTCCCGTCACTTCTTGTTTCAAAACCAGTTCCGGCTTGAAATCCGCCATGAGCCCTTCATAGATGGTCACGCGCCCGGGAATGTCCAGCAGCTGGTCCGGTCGGGTCAACGGAAGCGGCTTCTCGAACTTGTGGATCCCGCTCATTTGGATGACGGTTGCCACGAATTCAGCGCAGGTATGCCTCTTTTTCAGGTAATACGGCTTGTCGATCAGGCCTCCGAACAACGCGGCATGATTGTACCGATATTCCTTCCTGTGATGCAGGTAATGGCGGATGGTGGTGCAGACACGCTCGTACTGCTCATCCGTCACTTCCAGCGAGCTGATGATGCATTGCGTCTTCGGATGATGACGATACATGCCCTCCTTCAGCTTTTCCCGGATGAATCCGCCGACAACCGGGAAAAACCGGAGTTTACGGCCAAAAGTCCAAAAATAGGTCAGCGAATCATCCACTCCGATGGCTGCATGATTGTATGGATCGCGGGTCACAAAACGGATGGCTTCGGATACGAAGGTATCGGACTGGGCCAATAGCAGATATATTTTTTTCATGTGCCACCTGTTCCGTTCATTTCAATGCCCCCTTGCGTCTCCCGCCGTCCGGCTGGATCCCCATATTCACGGTACCCAGGAGCGAAGAGCCATGAACGAACCCTGCAGGTCATAGGCGCCGAGGGTTGCAGGCAGCAGGAGCGAATCTCCCATCCGTACCCTGCATTCTCCCCCCGGATAGGTCAGATTCGCCGAACCTTCGAGAAGAATCATCAGCTCGAAGCGGCTGCCATCGAGGTTTCCGCTCAGTGCTCCGTTCACCTCGCAGCGCTCCACGACAAAGTACCGGTTGGCTACAAGGGTTGTCTGTCGGGCACCGGTTCCATTTTCAACAACCTTGCCTGCGCCGTTTGAGGAGGTCGGCAGGGAGAAGTCGATGACATCCAGTGCCTTGGCGATGTGAAGCGGACGCTTGTTTCCGGCTGTGTCCGTCCTGTCATAATCGTATACGCGATAAGTGGTGTTGGAACTCTGCTGGATTTCCGCAATGAGCAGACCGGCGCCGATGGCATGGACAAGCCCCGCCGGGATGTCGAAGGCATCTCCTTTGCGGGCTTCCACTTCATTCAGGCAGCCGGCGATATCACCCTTCTCCACGGCTGCTGCAAATCCATCCTTCGTAACCCCGGGTCTCAAACCGTATACCAGCTTCGCACCCGGCTCGGCAGCCAGAACAACCCACATCTCGGTTTTTCCGAGTCCGCCGTTCTCATGCGCATTCGCATAGGCATCGTCCGGATGGACCTGGACAGAAAGCCGATCGTTCGCATCAATGAACTTCACCAGAAGCGGGAAAGTGGAAAGGGCGGCTTCCGGGAGCGCGTGACCGATCAGCTCCGCTCCGAATTCCTTCATCAGCTCCGGGAGCGTGCGGCCGGCGAGTGCGCCATCCGCCACAGGTCCGAGCCCGTCCGGATGTCCCGAGATTTCCCAGCTCTCCGCCACGATTCCCTCAGGGAGGATTTTCCCGATCTTCTCCAGGCCACGGCCGCCCCAAATGTAGTCTTTGACAGCCGGTATGAACTTCAATGGATACAGCATGCAACCCCCGCGGTGTTTCCCGTATCAAAAATCACACCCTATGCGGTGTGTTCTGTTTTTTTCGTATTCGCCCGCCACCGGAAATCGCGTTGGCAGCGCAAAAACACCCACCATCAGTATAAGGATTGGGGAATGAAGCGTCAACCGTGCCGGGGTATCCGGGTCCCGCGCCATCCGGGTCATGCGACATGGGTTGCATGCATGATTTGCTTGTATGAAATCAATTGACACAAAACGGGATTTGAATGATATCATGAAGGGATGAATGCCCTTTCACAGGATTGTGTGCTCTCCAGAAACAAATCCTGCCGCATACCCGAAAACCTGTGTCGAACCGGAGGCTCCATGTTCAAGCTCGACCGCAGCCGGATCCACGAACTGGCCGGAAATGATACGGCATACGCCCGCGGACGCTCCCTGCACGAAGGGAAGGCCTTGCTGCGCTTTCATTGGGCAGACGACGGCCTGCTGCTGGAAGCGGACATCCGGGACCATCAGACCGAGCATGCCAGCATTCATCTGGATGTTTCCGGCATGCCGGCAAAACGTTCCTGTACCTGCAAGGAGAGCGCCGGGGCCGGACTTTGCCGTCACCAGGTTACGCTGCTGCTCGAAGCGCGGGAGCGACAACGCGCACGGGATGCCTATCCGGGACAGACTACGGCCAGTCTCCAGCCCGGCCCGCTTCAGCTTCATACACTGCTCATCCTGCCTCCAAATCCGGCGATGCCCTTCGCTGTGGAATTCGAGATCGGCTCCAGCCAGCTCCGTCCCATTCTGGATGCCGCTTCCTTCCTGCAGAGATGGCGCATGGGAGAGTCTTCAACCGGCACCTTGATGGACCGTTCCAGACTCTCAACCGCCGCGCAACGTCTTCTGGACTGGCTTTCCGGTCGAAATGGCGTCCTTCGCTCCCAGCGTGCGCATACGATCTTCAGTGACCTGCGTTCCGTCAAACTCCCGGGAAGCGAGCTGCCCACTTTTCTCATGCTTGCTTCCGAAACGGGTCATGCGGACTGGTGTGATGTCACGCGCCGTCAACAGCAGAAGATCGGACTGATCGAAACGGAACTGCCCATTTCGTTCCATCTGGATGCGCAGCTCCATCTGCACCTGTTGTCGGATGAGTCATTGGTGCAGCTTGATGAGGCTCATGCCGCCTTCCGCATGGGAACCCGTTTTTTTGTTCCCGACCCGGAAACCGTGAAGCCGGCCGCCGTGGTGCTCGAAGCGATGCACAGGGCCCGGCATTCCGTCCTTGTCCTGACCCTGCAGGAAGCTTCGCATTTTGCGGCCGTTCAGGCGCCCGGAATCACAAAGTCCTATCCCGTCACACTTGCTCCGGAAGCCGCGCTGCTCGCGAATCCTTCACCGCTTGAGACCCATGTCGCACTGGATGTTTCCGGTCGAAGCATCACCGCCGGTCTGCGATTCCGGTATGGAGACTGGGAAGCGGATCCGCTCTGCATGACGGAAACGGCCATTCTATCCCCGGCACGCGACAAAACAGGGGAAAGCCGTACGCTGGGACGTTTCCGGAATGCAGGTTTTCTTCCGGTGGACCGCTTTCTCGCCCTTCAGGGAGATGACGCCCAATATCGCTTTCTTCATGATGTCCTGCCCGTTCTTCGCACGGAAGCCATTGTCCGGGAAAGCCGTACGTTCCGGAAGCAGATGTCCGTCCATGCAGCCCCGCTTGTCTTCACGGTCCGTCCGGGTGTCGCATCCGGGTGGATGCGCGGGTTTCTCCGCCTGCGGGCGGATGTCGGCGACATTCCGGTTTCAAGGACGGAACTGCCCCATCTGCTGGCTTCCCTGCGACAGGGCGCAAGATATCACCGGACGCGGGAAGGCGCGTTTCTAAGCCTCGAAGCGGACGGACTGCCTTTCCTTGGCAGCATGCTCGAAGATCCGGCCATCCGGGAGGCTGCCGGCCAGAATTCCGGACCGTCAGCAGAACGAGCTTCAGGACCCGGTTTCGGCTCCGGATCCGGACTCATCTCCGGCCAGATGCAAACGCAGGCCGACGGACAGGATTCCACAGCCCTGCTTCCTGTCATGGATGGATCCGATGACGGCTCTCTCCTTTTTGACATTCCCGCCTATCGCCTCCCCGCACTGGCAAGCCTGATGCAGGAAGGCGGAACGGAACGGTTCCAGCTGGATGACGCGTTGAAGATCCTGATGGATCAGCTTTCCCATCCAGATCGCTCTGAACCGTCCACACAAGCAAATCCGACATTTTCCACCCTGCCCGCGTCACTGGAGGCCGCCCTGCGCGACTATCAGAAGATCGGTTGGCGATGGCTCACCACCCTGGTCCGCTTCGGATTCGGCGGCATTCTGGCCGATGACATGGGCCTGGGAAAAACCGTCCAGATCATCGCCCTGCTGCGAACCCTTGGACGAATCCCGGAATTGTCCGGCATGCCGGCCTTGATTGTGGCGCCGTCCTCTCTCCTGTTGAACTGGAAGGCTGAATTCCAGAAGTTTGCGCCGGATCTCGACATTGTGGTGCTCGACGGACCGAAATCCGAACGGATGGATTTGATGACTCAGGCCATCCGTGCGAATGCGGTCATCACATCCTATCCGCTCATCCGGCGGGACATCGGGAATCTGCGGCACATGTCCTTCTCGGCCTGCATCCTGGACGAAGCCCAGCACATCAAGAATCCGGAGACCGCCAACGCGAAGTCCGTGAAACAGATTCGTGCCGCCCACCGGTTCGCCGTCACGGGAACACCCATGGAGAACACCCTCACCGAGCTCTGGTCTGTCTTCGATTTCCTGATGCCGGGCTGCCTCCATACGCACAGGCAGTTCCAGCTGCGATACGAGCTGCCCATCCAGAAGAACGGAGATGCCGCCGCACTGCAGTCCCTGGCCCGCCTGGTCCGCCCTTTCATCCTGCGCAGGTTGAAGTCGGACGTGCTGACGGAACTGCCTGACAAGATCGAAACCCTTTCTCTGTGCGGAATGACGCGGGAACAAAAGAAAATGTACCTTGCCTTCCTGAAAAAGGCGAGAAAATCGTTCGACGATCCTGCAGGCAGGGACCCTTCCGGTCAGAACCGAATGCGGATATTCGCACTCCTGACACGGCTTCGTCAGATCTGCTGTGATCCCGAATTGGTCGAACCCGGGTGCGGAGCGGGAAGCGGAAAGCTCGAGCAGCTTCTCGAGGTCCTGGATGACGCCCTTGAGGCAGGTCACCGCATCCTGCTTTTTTCCCAGTTCACCTCCATGCTCGATCGAATCGATGCGCAGTTGGAGGAACGCCGAATTCCACGCCTGCGTCTGGATGGGCGAACCCAGATGGACAAGCGGTTGCCGTTGGTGAACGCGTTCAACGCAGGAGAAGGCCGGGTCTTTCTGATTTCCTTGAAAGCGGGCGGAACTGGGTTGAACCTTACAGGAGCCGATACGGTCATCCATTATGACCCCTGGTGGAATCCGGCTGCCGAAGACCAGGCCACGGATCGTGCACACCGAATTGGTCAGACACAGACCGTCCAGGTGATCCGTCTTGTCACGCGCGGTACGATCGAGGAATCCATCCTGCAGCTGCAGGAACGCAAACGGAACCTGATCGGCCAAGTCGTCAAGCCTGGCGGAACTTTCCTGGACGCATTGTCGATGGACGAAATCCGATCCTTGTTTGATATGTGAATCCGGAGATCCGATCACAGCCGCAAAGGAGGCGAACATGCAAGAGACAGGTCTTTTCGCCTGGTACGGATTTCTGTTGCCGCTCCGGGAACGGCTTGATCTGATGGCCGAAGCAGGATTCAGCCACACATCCCTTTGGTGGGGGCCGGAGTTCGAGGAACTGGACGGCCCCATGTCCCTGCATCCCGAACTGGCCCGGAATGCCGGGCTCCGTATCGACAGCGTCCATCTCCCCTATGCGGATTCGAACAGTCTTTGGCTGGATACGCTGGCAGGCGATGCGTTCCATCATCAGCTTCTCTCCTTGATCCACACCTGCGGGGATCATCGGATCCCCATTGCCGTCCTGCATCCCAACGACGGACCGAACCCGCCCGCTTTCTCTGCAATCGGACTCAACCGGATACAGCGTCTTGTGGAGATGGCGGAATCCTCGAAAGTGGTCCTTGCGCTGGAAAATCTGCATGTGACCAGCATTCTGGACGATCTGTACGGAAGGATCGATTCACCGGCGCTTGGCTTCTGCTACGATTCGGGACACGACCGCATCTTCGGTCGTCCGGATGAGAACCTTCCGGCAAAATATGCCCAGCGCCTGAAGGTTCTGCATCTGCACGACAACGACGGCACACGGGACCTCCACGGATTGCCGGGCGAAGGAGACATCGCTTGGAACGCTCTTGTTGCGGGAATCCGGGCTTCCGGCTACAACGGGGTCTGGTCGCTGGAAAGCATGAAGGAATATCGGGAAGAAAACAATACTGCCCATAAAAACGCCGGCATCTCCACCGAATTCAAGCAGGATGTGCGCGCCGAAGCCCTCGCATGGCTGCGGCACGCACACCGGTTGCTGGAATCCTGTTTGACGGGCACCTTTTGACGGATGAGTCCAAATCTGCTACACCATCACGCTTATGGCAGTGAAGATCGCCCTTGCTCCACCTCACGCTCTTGGCGCTGGAGTCCAACCTTGCTTCACCGTCACGCTCTTGGCGCTGGAGTCCAACCCTACTCCACCGTCACGCTCTTGGCCAGATTCCTGGGCTTGTCCACATCGTTGCCGCGCATGACCGAAACGTAGTAGGCGAACAGCTGAAGCGGCGTGACAGCCACGATCGGGGCGAAATCCGGATCCACGTCCGGAATTGTGATGACGGTGTCCGCAACGCGGGCCACATCCTCCGCCATGCGTTCCATGGTCACCGCCATGACGACCGCTCCCCGCGCCTTCACTTCGCGGATGTTGCTGATCATCTTGTCCAGCAAGGCTTCCTGCGTCACGGGACAGATGACAAGCGTACCCTTTTCGATGAGGGCGATCGTGCCGTGCTTCAACTCGCCGCCCGCATACGCCTCGGAATGAACATAGGAGATTTCCTTCAGTTTGAGGGATCCTTCCATGCTGAGCGCATAATCCAGACCCCGGCCAATGTAAAAGACGCTCTGGGCGTTGTAGTGTTCGGCGGCAAATCGCTGGATGGTTTCCTTGTGCGCGACAACGGATTCCAGCGCTTCCGGCATGGCAGACAGCGTTGCGGCCGCCTTCATCATGACCTCTTCCGGCATCCGGCCAAGCCGGAATGCGAAGTCGCAGGCCACGAGGTAAAGCGCGGACAACTGTGTATTATAGGCCTTTGTGGAGGCAACGGCGATTTCGGGACCTGCCCATGTATACAGTACGGCATCCGCTTCGCGTGCAATGGAGCTTCCGACCACATTGACGATGGCCAGAACCTTTGCGCCCTTGCGTTTCGCCTCCCGGACCGCCATGAGCGTATCCAGTGTTTCGCCGGATTGGCTGACCACAATGGCCAGATGATTTTCCGTCACAATGGGGTCCCGATAACGGAACTCGGATGCCACCTCGATTTCCACGGGAATGCGGGCGAGCCGCTCAATGGCGTATTTACCGACCATCCCCGCATGATAGGCCGTGCCGCAGGCAATGATATGGATTTTCTCGATCTTGCGGAGAAACGCGTCGGTGATGGTTTCAAGACCGGTATCAATGCGTCCGTTGTGGATTCGCGGGCTGATCGTGGCGCGGACCGTCTGCGGCTCCTCACACATCTCCTTCATCATGAAATGCTCGTAACCGCCTTTTTCAGCGGATTCCACATCCCAGTCCACATGGAAGGTTCTGCGTTCGACCTCTTCTCCGAGCAGGTTGAACAGCTCCACCTTCTCCCGTGTCACACGAACGACTTCCTTGTCTTCAAGAATGAGGATCTCGCGCGTATATTCAAGAATGGCAGGAATGTCGGATGCGATGAAGTTCTCGCCCTCGCCGAGTCCGACGATGAGCGGGCTGTCCTTTCGAGCCGCCAGGAACTCGTCCGGGCAGTCGACGCACATGACACCCAGTGCGTAAGCGCCTTCCAACTCATTCAACGTGGTGAGGAAGGCCGCCATCAAATCACCCTTGTAATGATACTCCATGAGATGGGCGATGACTTCGGTATCCGTCTCGGATTGGAACACATACCCCTTGTCCGTGAGGAATTCCTTGATCATGCCGTAGTTCTCAATGATACCGTTGTGCACGACGGAAATCCTGCCATTCTGGCTGAGATGCGGATGGGAGTTGACGTCATTCGGCTCGCCGTGCGTGGCCCATCTGGTATGGCCCACACCGATGGTGCTTTCGAGCGTCATGCCGGAGAGTTTCTCCTCGAGTGCGGACAGTCTGCCGCGTGACTTGATGACATCGAGTCGGCCATTCCGAAATATGGAAATCCCGGCCGAGTCATACCCACGGTATTCCAGTTTTCTCAAACCATTGATCAGCACCTGGGATGCGTTTTTTTGTCCGATATATCCGACGATTCCGCACATATTCCTGTTCCTCCATGTTTCTGCATTGCACTGCAACGGAAAACAGACAACGGAACGCCCGTTGCCCGGCCGGCGTACCGCAAGAACAACCCAATAGAGCCCTGCCATAAATCCCGAACCAAATGGAACAGGCAAGCATGCTGTATCGACTTTTCTCCGGGAAACCGGCAAGGGGTATCTTGCAACAGGCATACCCCAAACAACACCCAAAAGGTGCCGTGTATTTGCCTGCGCATCTTTTCAATTGGCAATCGGAACGCAATGCAGACCCACATACCGCACGCTCTGTCCCAGCCGTTGCCGACTGGATTTGTCGTGCCTTCACGATGGTGGTACACCGGAGGGTTTCCGCCGAAGCTTCGATAACCTCCCTCTCCTCGTCCACCCGTTCAACCGTTGCTGTTCGGGTGCTGGCGCTTTTCGTCCGTCTGTTCCGCAAATCCTCCTTTCACGACGGTTCCCGCATTGTCGGATCGGTCTGCCCGTACGCATACGGAATCCGATCCTTTCCAAATATTCTATCCCACACGCTCCGCACTGGCAAGGAGAAAAATGTCCGTCAGTTCAGCCGCTGCTCGATCAACTTTGCCAGTTCCGCGGCCTTTTCCGTGATAAATGCCTGGTCGCGCCCTTCAATCATGACACGGACCAGCGGCTCGGTTCCGGACGGACGGATCAGGACGCGTCCTTCTCCATGAAAGGTTTCCTCAAGTTCCCGGCACTTGGCCGCAATGACCTTGTCGTCCAGATAATGGTGTTTCTTCTGATTGCTCACGCGGGCATTCTTCAACACCTGCGGGAACACCTGCATGACGGAAGCAAGTTCCGAGATCGGCTTGCCTGAATCCTTCATGGCCTTCAGGAGCTGCAGGCCCGTCACAAGTCCGTCACCGGTCGTGTTGAACATGCGGAGGATGATGTGGCCGGACTGTTCCCCGCCGATGACATGGTCCTCCGCGATCATCTTCTCCAGAACATAGCGGTCGCCCACTTTCGTCTTTTCAATGTGTATGCCGTTTTCGCGGGCCATCACATCCAGACCGAGATTGCTCATGACCGTAGCGACAATGGTGTCGTTGGCCAGCAGTTTGCGCGCTTTCAGGGACAACGCGATGATGGCCATGATCTTGTCTCCATCCACCAGATGCCCGTTTTCATCGACCGCAAGCATTCTGTCGGCGTCTCCGTCGAATGCAAGCCCCACCTGGCATCCGTGGGCACGAACGAATGCGGAAAGATCCTCCATGTGGGTGGATCCGCAATGCGCATTGATGTTCATTCCATCCGGCGCATCGTTCAGCACCAGCACGTCGGCGCCGAGATCCCGCAACGCCTTGGGTGCGACCTTGTGCGCTGCGCCGTTCGCACAGTCGATGGCCACGCGAATGCCGTCCAGACGATCCCGGATGGTTCCGGCTGCAAATGCCGCGTACTGTTCCTGCGCGTCCTCCAAACGGGCTATCGTGCCAAGCTTCGCACCGATGGGATGCGGAATCTCCTGCTTCATGTCCAGCAGGATGCCCTCGATTTCCTCCTCCAGCGCATCCGGCAGTTTGTATCCATCTCCGTTGAAAAACTTGATTCCGTTGAATTCCGCGGGATTGTGGGAAGCCGAAATCACAACGCCCGCATCATAACCGCCGTGCCGTAGAAGCCAGGCGATGCCCGGTGTTGGGATGACGCCGGTCAGAACCGCATCCGCACCGGCCGAACAGATGCCGGCCACGAGCGCCGCCTCCAGCATGTCGCAAGATCTGCGTGTGTCCTTTCCTACAAGAATTCGGGGGGTGTGATGGGTTTCGCCCGCAAGCACATGGGCTCCGGTTCGTCCCAGTTGAAAAGCAAGTTCCCCGGTCAATTCCGTATTGGCTACACCACGGACGCCATCCGTGCCGAATAGTCTACCCATTTCATTGTTCCTCCAAGCCTGTTGCTGTCCCTCATTATACGCATTCCACCATTTGCTGGCAAGGCGGATGTACCGTATCAGCCTATCACACGGATTTCCGGCAAGGCGGAATTTGGCGTACGCGGACTTCATCCGCTCCCACCAGCATCTCTTCCAGTGTGCAGAAGGCGACCCCGGGCTTGGCGGTCGTCTGGCTGCCGGCAGCGCTCATGAGCGCAACCGCCCGTTCCGGAGGAAGCTTGTGGTGCCATGCATAGAGCATGGCTGCAAGGGTGGAATCACCGGCTCCGGTCGCGCAGGCGGGAATAATGGGCAGGCTGGCGGCATGCCAGGCGAAATCGCCGTCGAGCATCATCACGCCTTCCGGACCCATGGTGGCCGCGATGGATTCGGCGCCGCTGTCCTTGAAACGGCGCATGGCATGCACCCAATCCGCATCCGTTTCCACGTGGCATCCGGCATATCGCTCCAACTCGTCACGATTCGGCTTAACTGCATACGGATGCCCGGACAGCCCCATTTCAAGGTTTTCCCCGTCCGCATCCAGAAACACCGGGATGTTCCGGTCCCATGCGAGCTGAGCCAAAACGAGATAGGCCGTGCGGGTCATGCCTCCGGGAAGGCTGCCGGTCAGGACCAGTGCGGAAGACACTTCCAAAAGGGATTCCACACGGGACAGCAGCTGTTCCGTCGCATCTTCATCCACCATGAAGCCGGGTTGGTTGACCTCCGTGGTCTTGCCATCGGTGGCATCATGCATTTTCAGATTGACACGCACTTCCCCAGGCACCTCAATGAAATGGGCCGGAATTCCTTCCGCCTCAAGGGTCCGGTGGATCATTTCCGTTCCGCTTCCGGCGGAAAACCCGGCTGCCAGCACTTCGAGACCGAATCCCTTCAGCACGCGTGCGACATTGATGCCCTTTCCGCCCGTCATGGGGGTGCTGGACAATGCGCGGTTCATGGAGCCGACGACCAGCCGTTCCATTTCGATGACCTGATCGATGGCAGGATTCAATGTCAGTGTCAGGATCGGCTTCATACGGGTCCCGCCTTTCCATCCCAGTCTTCATGCACCAGACTCCGCCATGTGTTGAATCGCAATCGCAGCCACACTTTGCGGGCCTGGTCTCCAATATGTTCACGAGAGTATTGTATCATATGGGATTGCAGAGAATCTCTACTGAAAACGCCGTGAAGGCTCGACCGTTTTCGAACGGACGGGCCTTCACGACTCGGAAAAACAGCTCATAATCGAATTCGCAGGCTATGCCAGGTCGTTGGTATCCATGGTATGCCGATAGACCACATAGGTATCGAACAAGTACTCGGTGACAAGATTCAAAGCCATGTTGATCCCCGTCACAAGGTTGCCGTTCCACCCCAGAGATCCTTCCAGGAAACTACCCCCAATCGTGGTCAGGGGCGTGAACAAACAGTAGTATCCGAGGACCTTCAGCATGGCAACAGGTACGTTGGTCGCAGATTTGAAAGTGAATCGCCGGTTGAGGGTGAAATTCCATAGCACGGAGAGTAGCAGTGCAACCAGATAGCTGACCCAATAGGTGATATGCAATACATCATACAACAGGGCAAAGCAGCCGATTTCGACAATGCCGGCGCTGATGGAAAACAGCACGAATTTTACCGCACGCCAACCCTCTTTGTGTTGCTTTCCCATCATTTCACCCGCCTGCTTTCTTTGCATATTTCTTCAAATAGACCATACGCATCAATCCCGTGTCAAATCCGGAAAGCCGCGCATCCACACCCGATGCCTGCGTGTGGAGCCGGCATATGCAGGATTTTTCGGCCAGCAGGCACATCGCATGGCAGTCGCTGTCAGTCGATGCATGGCACAATGCGCCCACCCCCGGCACAAGTACTGCATCCTTTTTTCTCAGCGCATGGATGACAGCATTCTCTTCAGGCTTCACAGTGAAAAGGAAAGCCCCCATCAGTTGGGCCATATCATCCAGCTGTGCCGGGACAGGCAGATTGCCGGCGGCACAGGACAAAACCGGCGCGCTATGCGTATAGGCCGCATGTCCATATGCTTTGCCCACTGCCGCCACAAGGCGCTCCGCCATGCTTTCTTCAAAGGCCGGCGGTTCCATCGGCTGACCCTTGCAGGCAAGGCGGCAGATCGTTTCCAGCAGGAGCGCCTTCTCAAAGGCTTCTTCCCGATTTTTCCCCACGATCACCGCGCCGTGATGTGCCATCAACACGACATGCGCACCTCCGCCGAAGGCCGCGGCAATGTTCCGTGAAAGCTTTTTGGTACCTGGCAGTCCATAGCCGGCCAGTGCTACCCCCCCCAGCGTTGCCTTTTCATCCACGGATAAATCAAGAGAATCAAACCCGGCCAGCCCGAAGGCGGACGCATATGTCTGATGCGTATGGATAACGAATCCGGCATCGGGGAACGCATGGTATGCAGCGAGGTGAACCGCTTTTTCCGAAGAGGGTTTTCGTGTGCCTTTCCAGTCGCCCGTAACCATGTCCATCAGGACAATATCATCCAATGCCATATGCTCATATCCGAGACCGCTGGGAGTGATGGCCATGGCCTCCCTTCCGGTCCGGCAACTCACGTTTCCCCAGGTACGCGCGGCCAGCCCTTCGGCCAGCAGCATGCGGCCTGCATCGGCCACGAGCTGTTTTGCTGCTGTTTCATCCATCATCCCATTACCTCGATGGTGTCAAACACCCGATCGAATGCAGCCAGCGCAGCATCAACATCCGCCTCGACATAGGCAGAGTTGAGGTACATGCGGTTGCCTGCCAGTGTCACCAGTCCTTCCGCCATGTATGCCGCGCCGGTGTGCTGCATCTCGGCCTTGCGCTTTGAAGTCGCCTTGAGCACGTCGGGGATCTGCCAGGGCTTGTTCCAGTTGATGGCATAATGCATGGTGCCCAACGTATCCAGATGACAGATGGAACCAACATTGTATGCCGCAAAGGGCAGGCCATGCTTTCCGATGAGTCCGTTCAGACCATCTGTCAGCAGATCCCCCATCTTTGCCGCAGTTTCCCATGCCCGGGTGCGTTCAATTTCGCAGATCGTGTGGTAACCCGCACAGCAACTGATGGGCGTGGCCGACAAGGTCCCCCCCACCAAAGCCTTTTTGCCGCCATGCTCATCCAGACCGGCACCGAGGAATTTCATGATTTCCGCCTTGCCGCCCAATGCGCCCGCACCGGGATACCCTCCGGCGACAACCTTGCCAAACACGGTCAGGTCCGGCATGACGTTGAAGTACTCCTGCGCGCCGCCCGGACCCATGCGGAAACCTGTGACCACCTCGTCAAAGATCAGCAGCGCGCCGAATTTGTCGCAGAGTGCCCGGCATCCGGCCGGGAAATCGAAATCCACAGGCCGTGTTCCGCTCTCCGGGCCGATGGGCTCCAACATCACAGCGGCAGTACCCCCCCGAAGCTGGTTGAGCCGGAGGACGCGTTCCAGATCGTTCAGATCATTGGGAAAGAACTCCTGCGTATGTTTGAAAACAAAGCCCGGCACCCCCTGGGACTGCAGGCCGCGCGTGCCGGGGATGCGGATGCCGTAGGCCAATTGGTCGCTCCAGCCGTGATAGGCGCCACCCATCTTGACAATGTTCTTTTTCTTCGTCGCGAGACGGGCGACGCGGATGGCGCCCATGCAGGCCTCGGTGCCGCTGCCGAACATGCGCACTTTTTTCACTGAGGGAACCATCTCAACGATTTTTTCCGCCATCTTGTACTCATACTCATGGAAAAGGCCGGTGGACGGTCCACAGTTCTCCAGCAGTTCCATGACCTTCCCCCTTACAAAGGAGGAGTTGGAGCCCAGAACGGTGGGACCACCCGCCTGGAGAAAATCGAGATACTCGTTGCCGTCGATATCATACAGTCGATTGCCATCCGCCTTCGTAAATACCAGGGGAAACGGATAGTTGAAGGCAAGGTTGTGCTGTACGCCGCCGGGAATGACGGTTTGCGCCTTGTCAATCATCGCGCGGGATTTTGTACAGCGCTGGCCGTAGTATTCCTCTTCATACTTGCGCAACGCTTCCTTGCCCACGCTATGGATCGGTTTCCTGATCAGCTCGTCGAGTCTGGATGTGACAGCCTTCGCGTCAACGTACCTGTACGGTGTCTCCATAGGCGCCTCCTTTACGGCATGACAATTATTCTGGAATGGTGTTGAGTGCTTTGAAATTCTTGATGTTTGTCTTGAAAAGGTTCTTGAATACGGCAAAGTTTTTATCGTAGGCATGCTTTTTGTTTGGGTCCGGACGATAGGTTCCGACGGCGGGGATGTAGTCTCTGATGCTGTCGAGGCTGTCGATGATTCCGAGCCCCACGCCCATGATCGCAGCCGCGCCTACCGCGCCTACATTCTGCGGGGATGCGACGGTCTCGATGGTGCGTCCCGTGATGTCGGCCAGGATCTGGCAGGTGACAACTGAAAGGGCACCCCCACCGACAAACCGGATGGTGTCCGAGGTATGAACCTTCCGATCCTGGCACTCCAGCAACCACCTCAGGTGAAAGCATATGCCTTCCAGCACGGCACGGATCAGCTCGGTCTTCCCGGTTTCCAGCCGGATATTGAAAAACATGCCAGCTGCATTCGGGTTTTCAAATGGACAGCGGTTGCCATGCAGCCATGGCGTAAAGATCACGCCGCCCGCGCCGGGAGAAACGTTCTTCACCGTCTGTGTCAGGTAGTCATAGAGGTTGGTATAGACCGCTTCCTGGCTTTCGGATATATTCTTCTTCTCCAGATAAATGCCGATCTCATCCAGCGCCAAATGCTCCTTGACCCACTCCAGGCACTTGCCGGCTGTTTCCATCTCGGCAAAGTAGTTGTAGCGGCCGCGCTGCGCTCCGACAATGGAGGCAATCATGGCACTCAGGTCCACCACCTGGTGATCGACGTTCGTGGAGACCCAGCCGGAGGTGCCGGAATAAATGTGTGTATCCCCGACATTGAAGCAACCTGCACCCAAGCCGATGAGCGTTGCGTCACCGCCGCCGCCGAACACCGGCGTTTCTTCAGAGAGACCCAGTTCGGCTGCCGCCCGGGACATGAGCAGGCCGGCTATGTCCGTCGACTTGATGATGTTGGGGAGATGAGCCATGTTGACGCCGCACATCCTGCAGAGGGATTTGTTCCAGCCCTCCCTTCCCTTGCGTGTGTCATACAGGAAGGTGGAATAGGCCGAGTCCTCCGTCATGATGAAAGCGCCCGTGCACCGGCAAATCAGATATTCCTTGACGTCGAACCACTTATAGGCTCTCTTGAAGTTTTCGGGCTCGTGATGCTCTATCCACTTGTACTTCCAGACAGGATCCTTCACACTGGAGGACACGGCGCCCATGACCGTCAGACTCCTGATGAGGTTGACGACGTTGGCTCCGGCGATTTGAACGCCATGGGCCATGCCGTCCCGGATCTCTTTCCGGGCGCGCTGATCCATGTAGCTCATCGGCTTGCGTACCGCTTTTCCGTCCCGATCCACAAGGACCAGCCCCTGCATCTGGGAGCAGAACGAGATGCCCGCAACATCGGAAGGCCTGACATCTGTCCGTTCGAAAAGCTGATGGGTTGTGGCGCACATGGCCGACCACCACTCATCCGCATCCTGCTCCGCGCCGCCGTTGTCCAGAATGGTCAGTCCATAGCCCTGCTGTGCGCTGGCTAGCAGAACGATGTTCTTCCCAATTCCGAACAGGCAGGTCTTGACCCCGGTTGTTCCGATATCATAGGCAACAACACAAGTCATATTGGACCTCACCCTTTGTGTACGATTTCCGATCGCTTGAAGGTAAAGGCGGATTCCATGAATTTCAACAGTTCTGTCAGAACCTTTTCGTCGTCTTCCAGAATGTCCTCACCGCAGAAGATCTTGAAGCGTTCCCTGTAGTAGTCGCAGCTGTAGGAAAATTGTGTCATCAGCAGCAGATTGTCGAAGAAGAAGGCAAACATCCTGGGGTCGATGTCTTCCCGGACATCCCCGTCCGCTTTTGCCTCCATGATGAACCGGTTGTATACCTCGGAGGAGATCCCCTCGATTTCTTCCGCGAGAACTCGGGCATACGTCTTGCTGGCTCCTGCCGTGATCTCGTTGTACATGATGTTGTAGTTGGGATGTTCCCTGGAACACCGCTGGACGGCACGGATGAGTCGTTCCGCACGCTGAATCAGCTTTTCCTCGCCGCGTACGGCTTCGCCGATGACGCTCCGGAGCATTTCCAGGCTGTGACGCAGGCACGCCAGAAAAAAACAATCCTTGTCCTGATAATACTTGTACAGGACACCGACACTGACACCCGACTTTCTGGCAATGGTGTTGATGTTCGCTCTGTCGAGGCCGTGTGCAGCGAATTCCGCAATACCGGTTTCCAGGATCTCGTTGATCTGGTCTTCACTGAGCTTCTTGAGCATTCGATCCTCACTTTCTCTTGTGAGTAACCGCTCACGTCTTGATTGGATCATATCGAACTTTGATGCCAAGATCAATGGTTATTTTTGCAGAACGACGGTAAAATAATGCTTGCCGGATGGCTATTCGCAACCGATGTCAGATCTCATCATGGCGATCGTATGCATACCACAAAAAAAAGCCGGAAAGGTACCCTGCCTTTCCGACTTTCCGTGAACGATCCTCTGTCAGCCTGGCTGCGGAATTATGCAGACACTGCTGATATCCATTTTTCCGGGATCACGAATAATCTGTTTCTATGACAACTTCCTGAATTGCTTTCCCCGGCGCGACCATGGGGAACACCTTGATGTCCTGCCCGATTTCGCAGTTGATGACCGTCGTGCGGCCGGATGCGATGGCCTGCTTCAGAACCGGCTCAATGTCTTCCTGCTTGCCGATGCTGAGTCCCAGTGCGCCAAATGCCTCGGCCAGTTTGACGAAATCCGTTCCCCGGTCGATGGTGGTATGGGAGTAGCGCCGATCATAGAACATGTCCTGCCATTGCCGGACCATACCGAGAACATGGTTGTTCATGATCACCACAATGACGGGTAGACCGTATTCGACGGCTGTCGCCAGTTCTGTCAGGTTCATGCGGAAACTGCCGTCCCCCGCGATGTTGAACACTTTCCGGTCCGGAAAGGCCACCTGGGCGCCGATGGCCGCTCCGAGCCCATACCCCATGGTTCCAAGACCCCCGGAGGTCAGGAAGGTCCGGGGCTTGGAAAACCCATAGTGTTGGGCAGTCCACATCTGGTGCTGCCCTACTTCCGTTGCCACAATGGCATCCGGCCCCGCCAATTCGCGGATCTTCCGGATGATTGTCTGCGGCATCACATCGCACACATCCATGTACATCAACGGAAATTTTTCCTTCATGCCGAGAATGTGCGCATCCCACTCGGTGCGATCCACCGGCTTGATCCGCGGGGTCAGCCTGGCCAGGACTTCCTTCGCATCTCCGATGATGTGGTGGAAGGCCCGGACATTCTTGTTGACTTCTGCCGGATCGATGTCGATGTGCAGAATCCGCGCATGCGGTGCGAACTGGGCCACATTGCTGGTCGCGCGGTCCGAGAAGCGGACGCCGACCGCGATGAGCAGATCGCATTCCGAAATGGCCAGATTGGTCGTTTTGGAGCCATGCATTCCGATCATGCCGGTGAAAAGACGGTGTTCCGCAGGAAAGCTTCCAATGCCCATCAGCGAGGTGGAAATGGGCGCATTCACCGCTTCCGCAAACGCCATCAACTCTTCCGAGGCATTGGAGGCGATGATTCCGCCGCCCGCATACAAAAAGGGCTTCCTGCTGTGATGAATCAGTTCGGCTGCCTTGTCGAGATCCGTATCCCGGATCAGGGCAGTGGCACGTTCGGATGTGATCTTCGGAGCGGGCACATATCGTACCATCTGCGCCGAGATGTCCTTCGGGATGTCCACGAGGACCGGGCCCGGACGTCCTTCCTGCGCAATCCGGAAGGCTTCCCGAACCGTGTCCGCAAGCTGTTCCACGTCCTTCACGATGAAGTTGTGCTTGGTGACCGGCATGGTGATGCCCTGGATATCGACCTCCTGGAAGCTGTCGCGTCCCAACAGGTTCATGGAGACGTTTCCGGTGATGGCCACCATGGGGATGGAATCCATATAAGCTGTTGCAATACCGGTGACCAGGTTGGTGGCGCCGGGACCGGAAGTGGCAAGGCAGACTCCCACCTTTCCGGTCGCACGCGCATACCCGTCCGCCGCATGGGAAGCGCCTTGCTCATGCGAGGTCAGGACATGGCGGATTTGATCACGGTACTTGTACAATGCATCGTAGATGAAAAGCACCGCACCCCCGGGAAATCCGAAAAGGGTGTCCACTTCCTGCTCGATGAGGCATTGGACCAGGACTTCGGCTCCGTTCAATTTCATCGGTTCCTCCTGTTTGTCCATTGAGCTCCATGCGCCCCGCACTTATGCGTCATTCCAGAATCGCACCCCGGTTTGCGGAGGTCACAAGCTTGGCATAACGAGCCAGGTAACCTGTCTTGATCTTCGGTTCCGGCGCTTTCCATCCGATCCTTCGTTCCGCGAACTCCGCTTCGGTCACATTGACCGAAATCGTACAGGCCTCCATATCAATGGAGATCCGGTCGCCATCCTTCACAAAGGCAATCGGGCCGCCCGACGCGGCTTCCGGTGACACGTGACCGATGCAGGCCCCGCGTGTGGCGCCGGAGAAACGGCCGTCGGTGATGAGCGCCACCTCCTTGTCCATCCCCATGCCGGCAAGCACGGAAGTCGGCATCAGCATCTCGCGCATGCCTGGTCCGCCCTTCGGGCCTTCATAGCGGATGACCACCACGTCGCCCTTCTGCACTTTCCCAGCGAAGATGGCTTCGATGGAAGCATCCTCCGAATCGAACACGCGGGCGGTGCCGGTATACTTCTGCATGGACGCATCCACGGCGGAACGCTTGACGACGCAGGCATCCGGAGCCAGATTGCCCTTGAGCACCGCAATGCCGCCGGTTTGGCTGTACGGTGCATCCACCGGATGAATCACGTTGGGATTCCGATTCACGGCCTTATCAATATTCTCACCGACCGTTTTTCCGGTGACGGTTGGCAGATCCACATGAATCAGGCCCTTTGAAGCGAGTTCCTTCATGACCGCCTGCACGCCGCCTGCGGCGTACAGATCCTCAATGTGGTGCGGCCCTGCCGGTGCCAGTTTGCAGAGGTTCGGTGTTTTGGAACTGATGTCGTTCGCCCATTCCAGGTCAAACGCCACGCCGGCCTCATGCGCGATGGCGGGCAGGTGCAGCATGCTGTTTGTACTGCATCCGAGGGCCATATCCACAGTCAGTGCGTTTTCGAAAGCCTCGCGGGTCATGATGTCCTTCGGGCGGATGTTCTTTTCCAGCATTTCCATGACCTTCATGCCGGCGGTTTTTGCAAGGCGCACACGCTCGGCCATCACAGCCAGAATGGTACCGTTGCCGGGAAGCCCCAGGCCGATGGCTTCGGTCAGGCAGTTCATGCTGTTGGCGGTGAACATGCCGGAACAGGAGCCGCAGCTCGGGCAGGCGGCATCCTCGTAGCAGGCCAGCTCCTCTTCGCTCATCTTCCCCGCCTTGACGGACCCGACAGCCTCAAACATGGTCGTCAGACTGATGGAGCGTTCGCCGACCTTGCCGGCCATCATCGCGCCGCCGGACACCACCACGGTGGGGATGTTCACGCGGGCCGCGGCCATGAGCATGCCGGGGACGATTTTGTCACAATTCGGCACCATGACCATGGCGTCCAGACAATGCGCCATTGCAACGGATTCGGTGGAATCGGCCACGAGTTCTCTGGAGGCGAGAGAGTAATGCATGCCCGCATGCCCCATGGCGAGGCCGTCGCAAACGCCGATGGCCGGGAATTCGACCGGTGTCCCCCCTGCCATGCGGATCCCTGCCTTCACGGCATCCACGATGGTTCTCAGGTGGATATGCCCGGGAATGACCTCATTGAAGGAGTTGACCACTCCGACCAGCGGGCGGGCGATTTCCTCGTCCGTCATGCCCATGGCCTTCAGAAGGGAACGGTGGGGCGCACGCTCCACGCCGACTTTGATCTGGCTGCTGTTCATGCTCGTGTCCCTTTCCGCTTACAGCGCGTCCGCAATCAATTTGCCCATCTCCACGGTGCCGACCGGTTTCATGCCGGCACTCAGGATGTCTCCGGTCCGATATCCCGCTTCCAGTACCTTTGTGACAGCGCTTTCAATAGCGGCCGCCTCAGCTTCCAGACCGAACGAATACCGGAACATCATCGCAACCGACAGAATGGTGGCGATTGGATTCGCCTTGTCCTGCCCGGCAATATCCGGTGCCGAACCGTGAATGGGTTCGTACATTCCGCATTTGGTGCTTCCGAGGCTCGCTGACGGCAACATGCCGATGGATCCCGTGATCATGCTCGCCTCGTCGGAGAGGATATCTCCGAAGATGTTGGAGGTGACGATCACGTCAAACTGCTTCGGATTGCGGACAAGCTGCATGGCCGCATTGTCCACGTACATGTGGCTGAGTTCCACTTCCGGATACTCCTTCGCCACCATAAGGACCACTTCGCGCCACAGCCGGGAACTTTCCAGCACATTCGCCTTGTCCACACTGCAAAGCTTCTTTCCTCGCTTCATCGCAATGTCGAAAGCGGAACGGGCGATCCGCTCCACTTCGGTCACGCTGTAGGCTTCGGTATCATAGGCTTCTTCCCCGAGGCCCCGCGCATTTTCCCGTCTTCCGCGTTCCCCGAAATACATGCCGCCGGTCAATTCACGGACGACGCAGATGTCAAGACCGCCTTCCACAATGTCGGCACGAAGCGGACAGGCATCCTTCAAGGCGGGGTGCAGGATGGCAGGCCGGATGTTCGCGTACAGGCCAAGCTCGCCGCGCAGGCCGAGCAACGCCCGTTCCGGACGCTGGCTGCCGGGAAGCACGTCCCACTTCCAACCACCCACTGCGCCAAGAAGGACGGAATCACTCGCCTTGCAGACGTCGATGGTTTCCTGGGGCAGCGGTCCGCCTGTCGCGTCGATGGCGCATCCGCCGGCCAGCACTTCCGTGAAACGGAACGCATGACCGTATTTCGATCCGATTTTCTCCATCACCTTGACGGCTTCCCCGACAACTTCAGGTCCGATTCCGTCTCCACGAATGAGTGCGATCTTGAATTCCATGATGCCATCCTCCTTGTAGCGCGACAGTTCAGTGTGCCGCTTTTGCTGTGTCATTCGTTACAGATACACCCGCATCTTCTTTTCCAGTTCCTTGAGCAGCATGTATTCGATGGAATCGACGAGTGCGATCCAGCTGGCTTCGATGATGTCGGTGGATACGCCGACCGTGGTCCAGACGCTCTCGCCGTCCGTGGACTCGATCAGAACGCGGACCTTGGCGGCGCTGGCGGAGCGGGTGTCGAGCACGCGGACCTTGTAGTCCGTCAACTTGACCTTCGCCAGTTCAGGATAGAATGTGACAAGAACCTTGCGGAGCGCGCGGTCGAGCGCATGGACGGGACCATCCCCTTCCGCTGCGGAAACCTCTGAAGTACCGTCCACCTTCACCTTGATGATGGCGGAGGAGCTGTATTCCCCCATCGAGGGCTGTTCGCCGATGACCTTGAAATGCTCGAGTTCGAAGAAGGGCTTGTATTTCCCGAGCTGTTTGCGGATGATCAGTTCAAAGGTGCTTTCCGCGCCTTCGAACTGATAGCCCATGTGCTCGAGTTCCTTCAGCCGCTGCATGATCGCTTCCGTCTCGGGCGAACCCTTGTCCAGACGGGGTGCGACCTGGCGGATTTTTTCCAGAATCGTGTTGCGGCCGCTGACTTCCGACATGAGGAAGTGCCGCTCGTTGCCGACGGAATCCGGCGGGACATGCTCGAAGGAACGGGTTGCCTTCGTGACGCCGTCGATGTGCATGCCGCCTTTGTGGGCAAAAGCACTGTGACCCACATAGGGGTCGCGTTCGTTCAGGGCGATATTTGAAATTTCCGCCACACGGCGGGCCGTAACGGTCAGTTCCTTCATGCATTCCGTCGGAATGCAGTCGAAATCACGCTTCAGCTGCAGATTTGCAATGATGGTGGAAAGGTTCGCATTGCCACAGCGTTCGCCATACCCGATATAAGTGCCCTGAACATGCGTGGCGCCGCCCAGGACGGCCATGACGGAATTGGCGACCGCCATCCCGGCATCATTGTGGCAATGGATCCCCACTTCCACCGGAAAGGCTTCCTTGACGGTCATGACGATCCGTTGGAGCTCATCCGGGAAACTGCCGCCATTCGTGTCGCACAGCACCAGACAGGATGCGCCGCCATCGACGGCCGCCTTCAGGGTTTTCATTGCGTATTCCGGGTTTGCCTTGTATCCGTCGAAGAAATGCTCCGCATCATAAACGACTTCCTTCCTCTTTTCCTTGAAGAAGGAAAGGGTATCCCGTATCATGGCGAGATTTTCCTCAAGTGTGGTCTTGATGATGTCCGTGACATGAAAGTCCCAGCTCTTTCCGAAAATGACAACCGTCGGGGTATCCGCCGTGAGAAGGGACTTTACGTTCGCATCGTCCTCCACATGGATGTCACGCCGACGCGTGCTGCCGAATGCGGCCAGCTTCGCATGCTGGAGCGTTTCCCGCTTCGCACGGTCGAAAAACTCGAGATCCTTTGGATTGGAGCCGGGGTTTCCCGCTTCAATATAATCGACACCCAATTGATCCAGGGCTTTCAGGATCTTCAGCTTGTCTTCCACGGAAAACGAGATGCCTTCCGCCTGTGCCCCATCACGAAGCGTCGAATCGAAGATGTGGATTTTTTGTTGCATGTCCGGCTCCTATTCTCCACCTCGTCCGGCAGGGCGTAGCGCACGGCTGCGCCCCTGCCGGGTGATGGCGGGCGTTGTCTTTTTGGGGGGTGGGCTGGGGAAAGGGGCGGGATGCCATGTCTTCGCTCTATTGTCCGCTCGGTGCGCTGCCCGTGGCCCTATGAATTGCCAAACACAATGGCCAAACTCGCCATTCTGTTTGGCAAAAGGGTGAGTAGCGCCCGACCTTCGCTCTACCCGCTCGGTGGGATGCCCGTGGCCCTATGAATTGCCAAACACAATGGCCAAACTCGCCATTCTGTTTGGCAAAAGGGCCACCGGCATCCCACCTTCGCTCTACTTTTTCAACCAGCTCATCATTTTGCGGAGTTCCTTGCCGACGGTCTCGATCTGGTGTTCGGACTCGATGCGGCGACGGGCATTGAAGTTCGGGCGGCCGACCTGGTTTTCGAGGATCCAGTTGCGGGCGAAGACGCCTTCCTGGATTTCCTGCAGGACCTTCTTCATTTCCTTCTTCGTGTCCTCGGTGATGATGCGGCGGCCGATCATGTAATCGCCGTATTCAGCCGTGTCGGAGATGGAATAGCGCATCATGGAGAGGCCACCGGAGTTGACAAGATCCACGATCAGCTTCATTTCGTGCATGCATTCGAAGTAGGCGGATTCCGGCTGGTATCCGGCTTCCACGAGAACTTCAAATCCGGCCTTCATCAGTTCGGACACACCGCCGCAAAGCACGGCTTGTTCGCCGAAAAGATCGGTCTCGGTTTCTTCCTTGAAGGTGGTCTCGAGGATCCCTGCGCGGGCGCCGCCGATACCAGCTGCATACGCAAGCGCGAGATCCTTTGCATTGCCTGTGGCGTCCTGGTGGACCGCAATGAGATCCGGTACGCCGCGGCCTTCCTGGAACTGGCTGCGAACGGTGTGGCCGGGGCCCTTCGGGGCGACCATGAACACATTGACGTCGGCGGGAGGAATGATGCAGCCGAAGTGGATATTGAAGCCGTGTGCGAACACAAGGGATTTGCCGGCCTTCAGGTTCGGTGCGATGCTTTCGTTGTAGAGCTTCGCCTGTTTCTCGTCATTGATGAGGATCATGATGATGTCAGCCTGGGCGGCTGCCTCTGCGGCGGTTGCGACCTTCAGGCCGGCGGCTTCGGCAATGGACCAGGACTTGCTGCCCTCATAGAGGCCGACCACCACGTTCACTCCGGATTCATGCAGGTTGAGGGCATGGGCGTGACCCTGGCTGCCGTACCCGATGACGGCGACGGTCTTCCCGTTCAG
The DNA here is from genome assembly GCA_942493335.1 of uncultured Clostridia bacterium. Taxonomy (GTDB): domain Bacteria; phylum Bacillota; class Clostridia; order DSM-8532; family DSM-8532; genus JAEWSN01. The sequence continues at coordinate 1,066,030 of OW818693.1, forward strand.
AAGGGACAGGTTGCAATCCTCTGCGTAATACATCTTTGCCATGTTGGTTCATTCCTCCTCATACTTTTTGTGTTCCTTGATTTCGCGGTTTCCTCTTTCAAGGGCGGTAAGCCCTGTGCGGACAATTTCACGGATGCCGAACGGACGCATGAGCTCAATGAAGGCATCCACCTTGGACTGGTCCCCTGTAATTTCAGCGGTCAGACTCTCCTTGCCCACATCGACGACCTTGGCACGGAAGATGTCGATGGTGCTGATGACAGTGGCTCGTGCTTCCGGAACGGCATCCACCTTGATGAGCGCCAGTTCGCGGAAGACAGCCTGATTGGGCTTCAATTCGATGATCTTGATGACATCGATCAGCTTGTTGAGCTGCTTCTTGATTTGCTCGAGGATATAGTCGTCCCCGCGGACCACAATGGTCATTCGGGATGTCTTCGGATCCTCGGTCTCACCGACCGTCAGGCTGTCGATATTGTACCCGCGTCGGCTGAACAGGCCGGAAACCCGGCTCAGCACACCGGACTGGTTTTCCACGAGCACAGACAAAATGTGTCGATTCATGTTCGTTCCCCCTCACCTTCCTACAGCGTGCTTTCCTTGGAATCAACGACGCACTCCACGAAGAACGGACCATCATGGGCGAGCATCTCGCGGAATGCATCTTCAAGTCCCTCATTCGTCCCCACCTTGCGGACCGGGAACCCATACGCCGCCACCAGGGCGGTGAAATCCGGATTGTCATCCAGCATGACGCCGAACGGCTCACCGTAGCGGTTGTCCTGCATTTCACGAACCATGCCGAGTTTACCGTTGTTGAACAGGACCATTTTCAAACCGATCCGGTTTGCCTTGATGGTGCCGAGTTCGTACATGCTCATCTGAAAGCTGCCGTCGCCCATCACCGAAACAACAGTTCTGGACGGATCCGCCATTTTGGCGCCGACACCTGCGGGAATGCTGTACCCCATTGTCCCGAACCCCCCGGAACACAGAAATCTCCGGGTTCCGTGGATGTGGAAATTCCGAGCGGACCAGAATTGGTTCTGTCCGACATCAGCCACCAGAACCGCGTTGTCGTCCATCATCTGCGAAAGGATGCGAATGGCATGCTTTGGGTTGACAAGCGGGCCAAAAGTCAGCGGGGACCGTTCCTCATTCTTGACCTTCCATAAATCCGCACGCCACGCATCCAGCGGCAACGGCTGAACCAGGGTGAGCATCTGCTGCAACACGAGTTTTGCATCTCCGACGACAGGAATGTCGCAACCGACGTTTTTGCCGATTTCCGCAGGATCCACGTCGATGTGGATGATGTGCCGGTTCGCCAGAAGATCCTCCTGGATGCCGCCGGTGGCGCGATCCGCAATACGGGCGCCGACGAAGATCAGCAGATCCGCCATCTCCATGGCCTTGTTCGCATATTTGAATCCATGGGAACCGACCATGCCGATGAGGTTCGGATGATCGGTCGGCAGGCATCCCGTGCCCATCAGGGTGTGCACGACAGGGATTCCGGTGGTTTCAGTGAACTGCGCCAATTCCTGCCGCGCATCGGAAAGAAAGATGCCGCCACCCGCGAAAAGGAGCGGATACTTTGCTTCCCGGATGGCCTTCACGGCGCGTTTGATCTGACCCATGTGCCCCTTTTCCGTGGGCTTGTAGCCGCGGATATTGACTTCCTTGGGGTAATGGTACTTGATGGTTTCACTCTGGACATCGGAGGGAATATCGATGAGAACCGGGCCTGGCCGGCCGGTTTTTGCAATGTGGAAGGCTTCCCGGATAATCCTGGGCAGCTGGCTCGCGTCCCGGACCAGATAATTGTGTTTCGTGAAGGATTCGCTTGCGCCGGTGATGTCCACCTCCTGGAACACGTCGCGGCCGATGAAGCTCGTCTTCACCTGGCCGGTGATCACGACAAGCGGAATGCTGTCCATATACGCTGTTGCGATACCGGTCACCAGATTGGTGGCCCCGGGGCCCGATGTGCCGATGCAGACACCAACACGGCCTGTGACACGGGCATACCCGTTCGCACTGTGAACTGCGGCTTGCTCCTGACGAACCAGCACATGTCGCAGATTTCCGTTGCGCAGGGCCTCATAAAGCGGGAGAACCGCTCCTCCGGGATATCCGAAGACCAGATCAACGCCTTCCTCTTCCAGACAATGGACAATAGCTTCCGCTGCAAGCATGTCGTACACCTCCGTTCAACCATCCTGCCGGCCGTGATTCCGCAAGGCGCCTTTTCCCCGGGGGAGGACGCCTTCCACCAATCACCGACTCGTTCGAACCTGCTCCCGCAGTCCGTTTCCTGCCGTATCCATCCGGACATGCGTCCGAAATGATACAAAAAAGTCCTCGCACTGCAGACCTATAGGTTCTGCAGGGACGAGGACCAATACCCGTGATACCACCCTGTTTCGCCCACTCCTCACGGAGAGGGCCTTCGAAGGTTCATGACAAACCCGGATCCATAACGGGATCAACCGGATTCCCTTACCGTAGGCCAATGCCATACTTCGGAGAATCTGCTCGGGAGTGATTCGGATTTCAACGTCACTCCGGTTCGCACCAACCACCGGATCTCTGGGAGACGTTTACGAAAACCTTGGTTCCATCATCGCATCATGATTAAGTTGTTGTCATTATAGCAGGGCGGTCCCGACCCTGTCAACCATGTGCGTGCAGAAATGCAGCTTTCATAGCGGAGAGTTGCATCCCTGCTGGATTGCGTGTGTTCATGCGTGTTTTTCCACCCATACATTGCACCTTTCACATCCCCTTTTTAGTCCATCTCCGTACCGTTTTCCTCCAATTGCCCTCTGAGGAGCGCAATGGCTTCATCCGGCGGCACCGGCCTGCTGAAAAGATACCCCTGCATGTAGTTGCATTGGATGGTGTCAAGATATTGACGCTGCGCTTCTGTTTCCACCCCCTCCGCCACAACACTCAGGTTCAGGCTGTGGGCCATTCCGATGATGGACCGAAGGAGACTCCGCTCCGCTTCATGCTCAAGAATCCCATTCACAAAGGATTTGTCGATTTTCAGTACATCAATGGGCAGATTTTTCAGATAATTGAGGGAGGAGTAGCCTGTGCCGAAATCGTCCAGGTAAATACGGAAACCTTCCGCCCGCAGGGTCTGCAGACAGTCAACAATCCGGTCGAAGTCCTCCATCAGCATCGTCTCCGTCATCTCCACACCAATCATCGACGGTGGGATTCCGTTCTGCCGCACCGCTTCCCGGAGCTGTTCCTCCAGATTGCCGTGGCTGAACTGCAACGGGGACACATTGATGGAAACACAGAAATTCCGCTGACCGGATTGGGGCAGGGATGCCGCAAACCGGCAGGACTCCCGGATCACCCATGCACCGATATCAAGAATGAGGCCGGTTTCCTCGGCCATCGGTATGAACCGGTCCGGTGGAACTTGGCCGAAATGAGGGTTGTTCCATCGAATCAACGCTTCGTATCCCATGATGTGCATGTGGGCGATGTCAACCTGCGGCTGGAACACCATGCGGAATTCATCGGCGCCAAGCGCCTTGCGGAGCTCAGCCTCCATATCCATGCGGCGGGCTGCCTCGAATCCCATTTCCGGACTGTAGGCAACCCAGCATTTCCGGCCCGCGTCCTTCGCCCGGAACAACGCCGTATCGGCATTCTTGATGAGGCCACCGGAAAGGGTTCCATCTTCCGGAAAGCAGGTGATGCCGATGCTGCAGCTGACATGGATGAACTTGCCTTCCAACAGGAAAGGCTCCAGCATGCCCTGCAGGATGTGGTCAGCCAGCTGTCCGGGCTGCCTTCCCCCGTTTCTGTCCATGACCAGCATGAATTCATCCCCGCCAAATCGGGACACGATGGTCTGAAGGTCCATGTCCGGATTCGGGTCGGTCGTGGCACAAATCATGTTCAGCCGCTCCGCAATCGCTTTCAGGAGCCGATCGCCGTACGCATGCCCGAACGCGTCGTTGATGGTCTTGAAATTGTCGAGATCCACCAGCAGAAGTGCGCCGCCCGCCGTTGAATCCCTGTCCAGCCGGGATTCCAGCACGGAAAGCATGCTGGTCCTGTTCGGAAGCCCGGTCAGACTGTCGGTGTAGGCAAGTTCCGCGATGATGGCTTCCTGCCGCTTCAGATCCCCGATATCCGTCAGGCTGCCGGCATACCGCACTATACGCCCATCCGCACCGAGAATCAGTTTCCCGCTTGCGAAGAACCATCGGTATTCCCCATCCTTCCGCCGCATCCGGTACTCGGAGACGACCCGGGGGGTATTCCCCAGCAAATGCTCATGGTAGCTTGCATACGCCTGCACCCGGTCATCGGGGTGGATCAGGCTCCGCCATGCTTCATAGCTGATGACATCCACTGCACGGTCATACCCAAGGAGTTCGTAAAAACGATCATTGAGGTGGAGCCGCTTCGTCCGCGCATCCCAATCCCAGATGATGTCGTTCGCACCTTCCGCTACCAGCCGGTAGCGCTCTCCGACGGCGGCAATCTCCTCCTGTGCCCTGGCCAGACGTTCGATCTGCTCGTGCAGGCGTTCCCCTGCTTCCATCCGTTCCCGGTTCACTTCGGTCAGTGCAAGATTCTGCTTGCGCAACTGCGCCTGCACCGCCTCAAGCTCCCTGACCCGCTTGCCCCTTTCGGCTTCGAGATGCGCCTGTTGGGCGAGGAACCTGCCCTCAACCTGATCGCGGGCGCGCTCCACCGCTTTGCCCGCGCTGATGTCCCGAACGATCATCAATACCTGGGATTGAGCGGAGATCGACAAGCGGCGCAATGAGACATCCGCCTCGAAGGAGCGACTCTTGTCGATACAGATGCACCACCACTCGCATCGCAGGTCTTCTCCGTCCTCCAGGACGGCACGAATCCGACTGGCAAAATCGAAATCCGATCCATTGTCTGCAAAAAGGGATGCGCCGGCTTTCCATCCCAGGGCTTCCTCGCTGGCTCCGAACAGCGCCCATGCGGAGGGGTTGGAACGGATGATCCGTCCATCCTGCCCGATGCAAAGCATTGCTTCATCCACTGCGGCAAAGAGACGATCAAGATTCTGATCCGCCCTTTTTCGCTCAAGCGTCTCAGTACGAAGGCTTTGAGTCCGATGGAAGAGGATGGCGAGCAGAACGATCAGAAGCGCCAGAAGGAAACAGGAAAGCAAAAACTGGGAAAACACAAGGGTCGACAGCATTTGTGCAGCTTCGCCCACCAGCGTGTCCGGCGGGGTTTTCTCCAGAATCAGGTTGGCCTGCCATTCCAGGCGGAAAAGAAGGACGGCTATGGCGATCAGAAAAAGGGCTGGAATCCCCAATAAAAGAAGTTCCCGCCTCTGCATCCCGATCTTTTTCCCATCCATCCGCTTCATTCAGGCTTCCTAAAGATCATTCATCCCCATCATCCGATGACAGGAACATGACCTTTTCCCTTCAGACAAACGGATATTACCCTGCGGTTTGGTTAATGAATCGCGCAGACTTCATCTTTATGGATCCGCCAATTGATTTATCCCGTTTCGAAGGACGATTGCATCAATTGCCGGCGCCCCACCCTATGCTCCATGCTTTTTGCCGATGCATCAAGGGGATATTTCGGGTGCCCTGAGCGGTTTTTTTTCAAGATAGAGCAAGGACTCCCGTTCACCGACCTTGACGGTCTTGAAGGGTTTGTAGCCCACCTTTTCATAGAGTTCAATGTTGCGTGCACTGAGATGCCCCGTGAACAGTTCATACCGCAGACCGGGATGCAGGGATTCCATGGTGGCGAGCATGCGCCTTCCTATCCCCTGATGCTGCAGTTCCGGTTCCACAATAAGCCTCCCGATGAAGCAGGATCCCTCCGCCACGCGGGCCCGGATGGAACCGACGATTCTCCCGTTCAAGACGGCTTTCAGGAAAATCAACTCCTTGAAGGTGAACTGGATCTCCTCCAGCGTCTGGGTCATCGGTGCAATGCCGAATCCGTACAGGGCCGCCTCGGACTTGTATGCTTCCTTCTGAAGGGCGAGGATCTCCGGGAGGTCAGCCTCATTGGCTTCTTCAATCTGAATGCGGTCGCGCAGATCCTGCACCGGTTCGTTCCGACTCGTCCATTCAGCGCGCAACAGCGCATACAGCTTCAGATCCCAGAACTGTTCCTTCATGCGCATCCGCTGGTGCAGCAGTCCTTCGAACTGAAACCCGGTTTTTTCCAGCACGCGGGCGGATGCGGCATTTTCCTCGCAACACATGGCCTGGATACGATTCATGCCGCATTCCTCGAAAAGAAAGCGCAATACGCGCCCCAGCGCTTCAGCCGTATATCCCTTGCCCCAATACGGCCGCCCGATGACATAGCCGACTTCTCCGCACAGATTCCGGGCTTCAACGGACACGAGCCCCATGGATCCGATGATGCGGCCGGATTCCTTCTCCATGATCGCCCAATCGGATGGTTCCCCATTCCGGTAACGGGACAGCGTCCAGTCCAGAAAACGCCGGGAGTCCTCCTGCGTCTTGTGTGCCTCCCAGGTCACATACCTGGCTGTCTCCGGATCACTGCAATAGGCGAACACATCCGGCGCATCCTCCATCCGGAATTTGCGGAGAAAAAGTCGCTGTGTTTCGAGAATGGGGGTTTCCCTCAGTTTAACGCTCAAATCCATCCTGCACCTCCAAACCCATCGGGCACCGTCGCAGGTTCCACAGGAAGCTGCCAAACGGCTGTTTCCGGTATCGCAACGAACTCGGTCACGCGTTTTTCCTGCCTGCCAGCATGGAAAGGAAAAAGAACCCGGTCATCACAAGCACGATCGTCGCACCGGTTGCCGTATCCACCGCATAGGATATGAACAGGCCGGTGACGCCTGACACAATGGAAACGACCAGTGCGAAGGCCGTATACTGCCTGGAGCCGGACGCCACATTGCGTGAGGCCGCAGCAGGAAGAACCAGGAATGAATTGATGACGAGCAGGCCGATCCAGGGCATGGAAACAGTCACAATGACTGCAACGAGCACGGTGAAAAACATTTCCTCCCGAAAGACATGGACGCCGCGGCTTCGGGCCAGCGAGGGACTGATGCTGATGAGCAGAAGCCGGTTGAAGAAGAAGTACCAGAGAACCAGAACCAGAATGAGCAGGATAACCAGCAACAGAATGTCCTTCCGCCCGATGGACAGGATATCCCCGACCAGGTAGGCGGATAATCTCGCGGTTCCGCCCGATTTCCCTGTTGCGAGAAATATGCCCAACGCAACCGCAGCCGATGAAAATACGCCGATGATGGTATCCGGCGACATCCCGCTGCGGTACCGGATGACCGTAATCGCAACAGAAAACAGGATCGAGAAGATCACCGCCGCCCACATGGGCACAAGGAACCCGAGCATCGAACCGATGACAAGGCCTGTGAAAGCTCCGTGGCCCAACGCATCGGAAAAGAAGGACATCCGGTTGTTGACCACCATCGTCCCCAGCAGCGCAAAGACCGGAGCCAGAAGCAGGATGGCGAGCAATGCATTCTTCATGAACATGAGACGGCCCGGCTGTGCCCAGTCAAAAGGGAGAACGGACAGGAGATCGTACCATAGGTTCATAGTGGCTTCTCCTCCTTGCCGCTTCGCAGGGAAGCCAATTGTTCGATGGTATAGCAGGGAGCGGTCCTTTCAGGCTTCTTCGTTTCGCTGTCCACAGGAAAGGGTTTTGCGGCATGGGCCGGAAAGACCCGGCGAAATGCATCCGATCCGAAGACATCCTCCGGCGAGCCGTTTGCCAGAACGGTCTGTTCCAGAAGAATGACACGATCCGCATGCGCCGGGATCAGATCCAGATCATGCGTCACCATGATGATGGACAGATCGTAACGGGCACGCAGCGTGGACACCTGGTCGTAGAAGGCGTTCATGCCGTTCTGATCCACACCGGAAACCGGTTCGTCCAGCAGCAGAAGATCCGGAATCGGTTCGAGGGCCATTGCCAGCATCACGCGCTGCAGCTCCCCGCCTGACAATGCGCCAAGCCTTCTGTCGGCGAGATGCTCCGCCCCGACCCTGTCCAGACATTCGCGAACATGCTTTTTCCTTGCGGCGGTAATGGGAAGCCAGGCAGGTCGGCCGCCCGCACCGGCCACAAAGAGATCCAGTACGTTGGCCGGCGATGTCCTGTCCAGATTCAGGGTCTGCGGAACATAGCCGATGACCGGCTTTCCCGCATGCCTGCCGGATGCGGAAAGAAAGTGCAGCTCGCCGGAATGCTTGATCTCCCCCAGCATGGCTTTCAACAGGGTCGATTTTCCAGCGCCGTTCGGGCCAATGATGGCGGTCAGTTCCCCGCAATGCACATGCATGGAAACGTCACGAAGGATCTCGGCCTTGCCCATCCGCACGCCGAAATGTTCGATTTTCGTGCAGCAGAATCCTGTGCACACAGCCTTGTTCTGGCCATGAAATTCTTTACCCAAGCGGATTCATCCTTTCAGGCAGGAACGGCCGAAGCTGTACCACCATGTCCTCCATCGCCTTGCCTTCCGTCCAATGTATCGTTCCGTCGGCATATGCCGCATACAGGAGGTTTCGTTCCAAATACAGTTCAGAGAGGGTCTGTCCCGGACGCATCGCGATGCCTCGGGCGGCCGCGTCACCGAGGCGCCGCTTGATTTCCCCGAGATCCACTTCCAACCACACGACCGTTCCCAGACGGCGCAGGTGCGCCATCGCTGCGCTCGAGTATACAACGCTGCCGCCTGTTGCAATCACGGTATTTCCTGCATGAAGGGAAAGGATGGCCGCTTCCTCCATGTGAAGGAAAGCGGCAAGCCCGTCCTGATCGATCAATGCCTGCAGACGTTTCCCCTGACGGGCCTGGACAAGGATGTCCGTATCCAGGAAGTCCATGCCGAACTCTTTCGCGGCCAGTACGCCAACCGTGCTTTTGCCCGCGGAGGGCATCCCGATCAGGACCAGGTTTCCACCGTCCATGATATCTCCCGTTCGCCGTTTATTTCTTGATGCCGATGTCCGTCCGCCAGTGCGCATCCTGGAAATGGATCCGACGGACACCCGCATACGCGCGTTCCCTTGCAGCCTCCATGTCCGCCCCGATGGCCGTGACACCGAGCACGCGGCCGCCATTTGTGACAAGGGCTCCCTTGTCCAGCTTCGTACCCGCGTGGAAAACCATGACCTGCTCTTCCCGCTCCGCCTCGTCAATGCCTTCGATGGCAAATCCCTTCCGATAGGCTTCCGGATAACCGCCCGACGCCATGACGACGCACACAGCCGTTTCCGGTTTCCATGAAAGCGATACGGTATCAAGTTTCTCATCCAGGATCGCAAGGAAAATGTCCAGCAGATCATTCTCCAGCCTGGGCAGGATGACCTGTGTCTCCGGATCCCCGAATCTGGCGTTGTATTCGATGACCTTCGGACCTTCGGGTGTGATCATGAGGCCGAAATACAGGACGCCCCTGAACGGTCGGCCTTCCCGGTTCATCGCCTCCATGGTGGGGAGATAGACATGCTCCATGCACCATGCATCCATCTCGGGCGTATAGATGCGGCTGGGCGAGAACGTGCCCATGCCGCCCGTGTTCAGGCCCATGTCCTGGTCGAAGGCACGTTTGTGGTCCTGGGAACTGGCCATGGGCAACATGGTCTTTCCATCCGTGAAGGCAAGAACCGTTACTTCCGGACCCGTCAGGCATTCCTCGATGACGACGCGGGATCCGGCCGAACCGAATCTGGCATCATCCAGAATGGATCGGACGGCGGTTTCCGCTTCCTGCAGCGTGGCGCAGATCAGAACCCCCTTGCCCAGCGCCAGGCCGTCCGCCTTAACAACGATGGGCATCTTCTGATCCTTCAGCCAGGCGAGTGCAGGAGCGGATTCCTCAAACACGGCATAAGCCGCAGTCGGGATGCCATACCGATGCATCAGGTCCTTGGAAAAACTCTTGCTTGCCTCAAGGACGGCAGCCGCCTTGTTGGGACCGAAGGCACGGATGCCCGCAGCTTCCAGCGCATCCACCATGCCGGCGGCCAGCGGATCATCAGGAGCAACCATGACGAGATCCACCGCCAGCGTTCTGGCAAGTGCCACCATGCCATCGAGATCCATCACATCCACGGCATGGCATTCGGCCAACCGGGCAATACCGCCGTTTCCGGGCGCACAATGGAGTTTCTCCACCTTCGGACTCTGCTTCAGCTTCCAGAGGATGGCGTGCTCACGGCCGCCGCTTCCCACTACCAGTACGTTCATGCTCGTTCCGTCCTTCCATGTTCGGGATGGTGGTGCGTTCCGGCACGTGTCCATGACAGGCCGGGGAGGCTGTTTTTGTCTCAATGGAGCGGGTGCCGGAGGCTGGTCCCTTGTTCCACCTCAATGGAGCAAATGCCGGATGCCCGTAAAAACCATGGCGATCCCGTGCCGGTTGCAGGCGGAAATGATGTCGCCATCCCGCTTGGAACCGCCGGGTTGGATGATGGCCCGAATCCCTGCGGCCGCAGCCGCCTCGATTGTGTCATGAAAGGTGAGGAAGGCATCGGAGGCCATGACGGCGTCCCGGCAAGCCTCGCCGCCGTTCATGATGGCAACGCGCGTGGCGTTCACACGGTTCGGCTGGCCCGGCCCGATGCCGATGGTCCGTTTTCCGCGTGCGATGACGACGGCATTGGATCGCACATGCTTGGCCACTTTCATCGCAAACAGCATGTCTTCGTAATCATCCGGTTCCGGTTCCTTCTCCGTGACCACCTTCATCCGCTGGCTGTCATGGGTGTGATCGTCCCGGAGCTGGACAAGCAGCCCGCCGCCGACACGGCGCGCATCGAGCGTTCCGACGGGGAGATGCTGTGTGATGTGGGCGAGCTGCAGAATCCGGACGCGTTTTTTTTCCTTCAGCACCTCCAACGCATCGGCTGTAAAGGCAGGCGCAAGAATGATGTCGAGATACCGTTTGACGATTTCGCGCGCAAGATCCGCATCCACGGGTCTGCTCAAGGCCACGACACCCCCGTAGATGGAAACCGGATCCGCTTCGAATGCATGCAGGTACGCCATGCGCAGGTCAGCGGAAATGGCTACGCCGCAGGGGCTCGCATCTTTAACGACGACGGCGGCGGGCCCTTCGAATTCCTTCAGGAGTTCCACCGCGCGGTTCGCATCATGGATGTTGTTGTACGAAAGGGCATCCCCATGCAATTGGACCGCATCGGCCACCGTGCCGACCGCCGCTCCGACCTCCCTGTAGAAGGCGCCGGTCTGGTGCGGATTCTCTCCGTACCGGAGATCCTGCACCTTCTCATAGGTGAGGGTGAGTGTCTGAGGGAAGGCGTCTCCCTGCATTTTTGAACGGAAATACCCGCGGATGAGCGCCTCGTCGTGGCTTGTATACTCGAAGGCACGGCTTGCCAGCCGGAACCGCATCTGCAGGGGGATGTCCCCGGCCTGCTCCACTTCGTCCATGACGGAGCTGTAATCAGCCGGATCGGTCAAAACGATGGTATCCCTGTACCGCAGCGCGGCGGCACGCAAAAGGGCGGATCCGGCCGTATCGATCGTGGCCAGCGCCTCTTCCTGCACGACATTGCCGCGCTGGAGCGCTTCCTTGAACGGCCGCATGTTGCAGACCACCACGCCGAAACCGTCCGCATGGACGACGTCGCCCGCAGATTCCGCCGCAATACCCGCTTCGTCGAGCCAGGCTCCGGTCGCCGCATCGGCAACCAGTACAAAGCCGAAATCCCTCAGCCGTCCGGCGAGGGATTTCAGTCCGGTTTTATCATGAACTTTGAGCAGTGCAACTTTTTCCATTCTTCCTCTCCAAATCGGGACAGGGTATCAGTCAGAAACCCGAAGCAAGGAGCGCCTCACCCCATGCCGGCCGCATCAGGGAAGAATGCGGACATGGCGTCCTTCCACCTTCAGTCTTCCGGCGGAATAGAGTCGGATCGCCTCGGGCAGCAATTTCCACTCGGCTTCTTCCATGACACGTCGCTGCAGGGTTTCCGGGGTATCCCCCTCCAGGACATCGACCGCCTTTTGAAACACGATGGGCCCCGAATCATATTCGGGTTCCACGAAATGAACCGTTGCGCCAGTCACCTTCACCCCATACTCCAGCGCCTTCCGGTGCGGGATGATGCCATAAAGGCCTTTCCCGCAAAAGGCTGGAATCAGGGAGGGATGGACATTGAGGATCGCATGCGGATACGCGGCGATCAGCTGATCCCCGATCAGACTGAGATAGCCTGCGAGGACGACCAGCTGCACGCCATGACGCTGCATGTGCACGGTGATGTCCGCATCGCACTGCGCCGGATCCGTGTATTCCCTGCGCGAGAAGACAGCACACGGAATCCCCGCCTTTTCCGCCCGTTCGATCGCGCCGATGCCGGGCTTGCCTGCCACAACGGTCACGATGCGGCACCCGGGCAGACTGCCCGCCGCCATCGCATCCAGGATGGCCTGCAGGTTGGTCCCGCCACCGGAAACCATCACCCCGATGTTCAGCATATCTCGATACCACCTTCGCCTTCGGCGATGCGGCCGATGACATACGCCTTTTCCCCCGCCGCTTCGAGCGCGGACACCACGCCGGACGCGCTGGCCGCATCCACCGCCATGACCATGCCGATTCCCATGTTGAAGGTGTTGTACATGTCCTTTTCCACAACCTCGCCAAGTTCCTGGAGCAGGTTGAAGATGGGCAGGACAGGCCATGTGCCCTTCTGGACAACCGCTTTCAGCCCTTGCGGGATCATCCTCGGTATGTTCTCGATGAAACCGCCGCCCGTAACGTGGGCAACGCCGTGAACGTCAAACTTTTCCATGACGGCCAGTACGCTTTTCACATAGATGCGCGTGGGCTTGATCAATTCTTCTCCGACACTCGAACCGAGTTGTTCATTGAAGCGGAACAGGGTATCGCTGCCGACGGCGAACACCTTGCGTACAAGCGAGTATCCATTGCTGTGTATGCCGGAGGAAGCGATGCCGATCAGGGTATCCCCCGCCTTCATCTTCTTCCCGTCGATGATTTTCTCCCGATCCACGATACCGACGACAAAGCCGGCCAGATCGTACTCATCGATCGGATAAAATCCTGGCATTTCAGCCGTTTCTCCGCCGATCAGCGCACAACCCGCCTGAAGACAGCCGTCTGCGACACCCTTGACGATCTGTTCGACTTTTTCCGGAATCAGTTTGCCGAGTGCGATGTAGTCGAGAAAAAAGAGAGGTTGTGCACCGCTGCATACCACATCATTCGCACACATGGCCACGCAGTCGATGCCGACCGTGTCATGCCGGTCCATCAGGAAAGCAATCTTGAGCTTCGTTCCCACGCCGTCAGTTCCGGATACAAGCACAGGTTCCTTCATGTTCATGCCGCCCAGTGAAAACAACCCGCCAAACCCGCCGATGCCGGAAAGCACCTCCGGCCGCATTGTTTTCCCAACATGGGACTTCATCAGTTCCACAGCCTTGTATCCGGCATGCACGTCCACGCCTGCTTCCTTGTAGTTTGCCATCCCGCTCCTCCGTCCTGGTTCACGCCTCGGGCGACCACGCCGCCCTGATGGATTGGATCTGTCCGAATTTATGAATTCCTGAGTTTTTCCTTGAGCCTGCGATCCTTTTCCTCGACCGCCTCAGCCATGGACTTCTTGTATTCATGCATGGCCAAGCGAAGCTCAGGATAGGCGCCGCCCATGATCTGGACTGCCAGCAACGCCGCATTCTCACTGCCATTGATGGCCACCGTCGCGACCGGGATGCCGGACGGCATCTGAACGATGGACAAAAGGGAATCCAGCCCGTCCAGGGTGGAAGACTTGATGGGGAGCCCGATGACGGGGAGTACTGTAAAAGCGGCAAGCACACCTGGCAAATGTGCCGCCTTGCCTGCCGCCGCGATGATGACGTCCACGCCGTCCGCTTCCGCATTTTTAGCAAAAGACGCCGCCTTGTCCGGCGTACGATGGGCGCTGCAGACCATCATTTCCGTTTCCACACCGAATTTTTTCAGCGTGGCGATGCATGCTTCCAGAATAGGATAATCAGAGTCGCTTCCCATGATGATGGCTACTTTGGCTGTCTTCGACATCGGTTCCCTCCTGCAGGTATGGGTTTGGCGCAACAAGCGGACGCCTGCGCATCCAAGCACGGATGCTCTCCGCACAGACAATCCGATCATACAAAAAAGGCATATCCTTGTCAATCGGAGCGGGGTTTTCCAACATGCGCGTCCCTGGACCAAAAGCCTTGATGGAAGACGCTTTTACAGTCTCAATACTGGAGAAACAGGGTGTACTTGTCCACCATCCGGCAAGGGTGGTAGGACTGCTTCGCCTTCCTTAATCCCTCCATGCCCATGTCCTCCTCGCGGTTCACAAACGCGACCGTTCCCCAGTCCCGTTGAAGAAAATTCCGGTTGAGCACCGTGTAGATGCCGTGAATCTCGCCGTTTCCCTTTTCATACCGGATGACGGCGGTTTCATCGTTGAGCCGTTCCCCGATGGTGAAGGCTTCATAGCGTCCGTTGATCCGGAGCAGGATACCCTTCATGTCCAAATGGTCCCAGATATCCAACATTTCATTGCAGGCCTGCCGTTCGCAGCTCTCCGGGCTTTCACAGGTGCAGCCACGCTCCTTGCACCATTCATCGATCAGGCGTCTGCATTCATCCCGATTCTCCATGCCAACCGGGACAATCTCATAATCGGGGTATTGTCGCAGAAATTGACTGATATGGTTTCGTTTTGATCCGTATTTCCTGCCCGGAAGCTCCCGCAACGCATCTCCCTCGTATACGTAATCCGCCGTCCGGTCGGACCGCTCGGTGATGAACTCCGCCCATGCGACCTGAGCGAACCAAGGAAGCCGACCTTCCTCCACACGTCCGAACACAAGCTGCTTTCCCGCTTCATCGAAGCGCTCCTGCAGCCAATGGACCACCCGGCTGAATGCTTCAGGCTCATAACGGCCTTCCGCAGGCAACGGGCAGAGTACGAAAGGAATGTCATAAGTGGATTCGGATACAACCAACAGGTGGTTGTCATGAATTACGTACTGAAACCGGTAATCATGACGCCACATGTACAAATAGGCGAAGGTCAGTTCGGAAGCCTGCGGATTGTTCGCCAGCAGGAAGGGTTCGATGTGAGCCCGGTCCGAGATGCCGATATTCTGAAAGCCGTTCATGATCCGCTGTTCCTCCTGGAATCCGCTGTACGTCCGGAAGACTAGATGCCGAAGCTCACGCCGAGGTCCTTCGCGATGCCGACAAGCCCGCCTTCGGTCGGAATCAGGCGAATGCGCCCGGCAACCTGGCCCAACGGGATGCCATCGGCCTCCCCGTCACCCAAAAGGACCATGACGCCGTATTTGCCTTCCACCGCCAGATTGACGGCAGCCGTACCAAACCGGGTCGTCAGGATGCGGTCGAGGGGAGACGGCTCGCCTCCGCGCTGCAGATATCCCAGGACCGTGACCCTCGCTTCGAGCTGGGTCAGCATTTCGAGTTCCATGGCGATATCGGTTCCTACGCCGCCGAATCGGATGGTATCACCCGTTTCCTGCCTGTATTCGTTGGCATTTTTGTCGTTGCTGACGGGATTGCATCCTTCGGAAACCACAATGATGCTGAAGCCCTTCCCTGCATTCTTCCGTTCCAGCACCTTGCGGGCCACGCAGTTGATGTCATAGGGAATCTCAGGGATCAGAATGATGTCAGCACCGCCTGCAATGCCGGACTCCAGTGCGATCCATCCACTCTTGCCACCTGCCACCTCAACGACCATGACACGGTGATGGGACTCGGCAGTGGAATGAAGACGATCAATGGCCATGGTGACTGTATCCACAGCGGTCATGAACCCGAAGCTCATCTCTGTCTCCGGCACATCGTTTTCGATGGTCTTCGGAACGACGACGATTGGAATTCCACGGTTTGACAATTCAGAGGCGATGGTGATGCTGTTTTTACCGCCGATGACAATCAGCGCCTCAATGCCATGCATGGAAAGGGTGTCCCGGATGCGATCCGTCATGTCGCGCGGTTTTTTGTCCCCATCCTTGTCCACCATGACTTCGAACGGGTTGAAGCTGTTGGTCGTGCCCAGAATGGTACCACCCCTGTCTATCAGACCGGACACATCTTCCGGCTGCAGCTTCTGGAACCGGTTGTAGACAAGGCCAACATAACCATCCTTGAATCCGATGACTTCCATACCCTTGTTGACAGCGGTTTTGACAACCGCACGCAATACCGCGTTCAGGCCCGGGCAATCGCCCCCGCTGGTCAGGACACCGATTTTTCTGGCTTTTCCCATCTTGTTTCCTCCTGTTCCCGAATCGAAGGTCCATGCTGTATCCATAAAGGCCATTTATCATCGCAGGTCAGGCACATCCGTCTCGTCCAACGCATCCTGCGCATCCCGTGCAGGATGGGAAGCCACTTCACCCGCCGGATAACCGCCCGACTGTTTCCAAACCGGCAAAACCCTGTTGACGAAGGACTTCGTACAGGATGATGGCAACTGAATTGGACAGATTCAAGGAACGGATGTCCTCCCGCATCGGAATCCGAATGCACCGGCCGGGTTCCACCCGAAGCATGTCTTCCGGCAATCCCCGGCTTTCCGGGCCGAATACAAGATAGACATCCTCCGGATAAACCGGTTCCGTATAAGGTCTGGCTGATTTTGTGGATGCATAAAAAAACGAGCCGCCTCCATGTTGTCGGATAAACGCCTCCCAATCCTCATATGCGGTGACATCCACCTGATGCCAGTAATCAAGCCCCGCCCGTTTCAAGTATCGATCCGAGATGGAAAACCCGAGGGGGCCGACCAAGTGAAGCCTTGCACCCGTCGCGGCGCAGGAACGTGCGATGTTGCCGGTATTCTGGGGGATTTCCGGCTCAAACAGGACGATGTTGATAGCCACGCTGTCAGTTCCTCTCGCAGAGTAAGGGTTATAGGCCCGGCAAAGGATGGGGTTCGTTTCAAGTGTCGCACAACGTGCATATCGGTTGCCGGAGTCCCAACCCATACGCCATGTTTGTTGCCGATTCCCCAACTGCGAGCAAGAAGGGATGGCCAGGCCATCCCTTCACTTCTCCTGTGCAAGGGAAACATCCAATTCGAATTTCCCGGTCGCGCTGATGTTCAGGGGTACGCAAACAGTTCGCATATGCGCCGGAGAAATCATCATCCGTTCCCCTATCAGCAGGGATGGCGGCGTGATTTCAATGCCGATGCCGCGACCTGCCAGCAAGGTGGCAGTATTGCCCATGATCATGTTTCCAAGCTCGGAAATGGCGCTCTTGGAGAGCTCGTCCATTTCAACGACCGGCATGCCACCCATCATGGCCGAAGCAATCTCACAGGCGGAGGCTTCCGACATGGAAATGACAACCTGTCCCCTGATCTTTCCCGTCAAACCGACGATGACTGCGATGTTGGCACTTTCATAGGGGGTTTTCTTCACATAGACCTGCCCAAGTACGGGCTTGTTGCCTGTCATCATCTGAAAGACAGACTGGCTGGCCTCAATAAAAGGGTTTATGTACTCAACATTCATCACAGCACTCCCCTGTGAAAGATCTTGTTTGAATCGACTCCAATATATCATACCATAATCAGGTACCCTGAATCACTGGAAATCGGCGAATCCGCAAAAAGTCATGACATTACCCCTTTGAATCCGATGTTCCCGTTCTGTTTCTGCCCGCCAGATGGCTGTCCACCAATAGTCTGGACAACCAGCTTCGCTTGATATCAATGGCTTTTTCCGGACAGAGTTCATGACAGCAGAAACATCGGATGCAGCCCGATGAATCCACCTCCAGCCTGCCATCCGGTTGTGCAAGAATGGTCTTTACGGGACATGCTTCCAAACAGCGCCGGCAGCGGATGCACTTTTTCTGCACAATCAGGGGTCTGGGCCGCATCAGGGCACCGAAACGGGAATAGAGCGTGTTTTCCGGTTTTGCTCCATTCTCGCGCAGGTTCAGGGAAGGAATGTCGAAATCCCGACAACGTACCGTTTCCATCGGGGGCCCCAGAACCTCGACCGCTTCAGGCACAAACCAGCCGCCGGCCATCCCCGCCCGCATGACGGGAACCTTCCCGACCGGCACGCAAAGGACATCCAGCGCAACGGCGTCCGCTTCAAACGCGTTCTCCGCGGCAATGACCACACCCAGATGCCGCGGCACGCCGGAGCCAGGGCCTTCGCCTTCCATGGCGGTAATTCCGTCTATCAGGTTCAAAGTGGGGCGAACCGCACGATGGATGTCGCATATGGCCATCGCAAACCGATCGTAATCGTTCATCCTGGCATGAAAATCGGTTTTTTCCGTTCCGGCAATCGCACCGAACATATTCTTGACCGCGCCGGTATAAACCATCATCATGTGCGTCTTCAGTTTCGCGAGGTTGATGATGCAGTCCGCATCCGCAAGCGGTTTGAGAATATTGACGGACTTCAGCAGGCCGCCGTCCTCCATGGGAATCGTCACCACACGCAGATCTCCGTTGAGTTTTGCACCGGTTGAATCGGCGACCGATTCCATTCCGGTCGCGGCATACACCCGCTTCAACCACATCGCGTTGTAAGGCCCCCCGGGACTGTCTGCGATCGTAACGATGCCGCCTGCCTCCATCACGACCAATGCGACCGCTTCGACAAAGGCGGGGTGTGTTGTGGCGGCATCCGCAGGCTTTTTGGCGGAAAGGAGATTCGGCTTGAGAACGACTTTCATGCCGGGTTTGACATAATGGCCGATGCCGCCAAGCGGCTCAAGAACTCGATGGATGCACGCTCGAACACGCTCCGGTTCATAGTTCTCACAAGGGTCAAGAACAACCTTCCCCATCCGCATCCACCTTTCAGGGCTGGGCCGGAAGCAAGCCCGCTTCGCTGTAATGATTTTTTCCGTTCCAGAGAATCCATTCCTCGCATCCCGCATCATAGGCGGCCTGAATCTGCTGACGGACCTGTTCCGGACCATATGTCTGGTAATACGCCTTGTTCCCGATATAGCTTGCCGTGAAGTCCTGCAGATAGGGCCGGATTCCGGCTTTGAATCCGCTGACGGCGGATGCTCTCTTTGCTGTCTTCAACAGGGTCTGATAAACGACGTCATAGGGCTGAAGATCAGGTTTTGTGAACAGGACCCCATTGATCTGCTGCCCCGTGCCGTTCCCCATTCCGACGCCGGAACCACCGGCGTTCGCGTAGTGTGACGGATAGACCATGGGACTGAGATAATCCACATCCGCGCCAAGCATTTCGAGCTGCTGCCCGATTGCCTTGCCATCCGAAATGCTTTCCGCAATAATGCCGAAAACATCAGCGGATACGGGAACATCCCTGACTGCCTTGATCTCGGTGGATGCACGGGAAAGGAACGCATGGATCACCTCGATTTTTTCAGGCATGTCCGAGGGGTACGAAGCAGGATTGCTCTTGGGAACCGTCGGAAAACGGACATAGTCAAACTGGATTTCATCAAAGCCATGTTCGACGGCATCGCGTGCAATTTCTATATTATAGTCAAGTACACCCTTGACGGCCGGGCTTGTCCATGCCCCAGTTTTACTTCTGTTCTCCAGCCAGAAACTCCCATCCGCCTTTTGAACGGCAAACTCCGGTTTCTTGTGCGCAAGCGCGTCATCGCGGAACACGACGATGCGCCCGATGACATAGATGCCATTTTCATGGCACTTTGCCAGAACCTCATCCACCTTGAAGTTTTTCTTGTAAAGGCCCAGTTCCTTGCACAGCGGCGCATCGGTTTCGTAGTTGACGACACCGCCTTCCTTGACATCAATGACAAGGGCATTGAGTTCGGTCTTGTTCACGAGATCGATATAGTGGTCCAAATCATACCCGGCCATTGGACCTGAAAGGTAAACCGCCTTTACTTTGATGGGTTCTCCGTTGAAGCGGGCTATGGTCTTGGCAGTACTGGATTCCAAGACGATCCCCGAACCCGTTGTTCCGACTGCGGCGTCGGTTGCGGTTGACGGATCTGAATCCGGTACAACGGCTGAGACTGCCGGAGACGCCACAGCTGCCGGAGAGGAAATGGCAGACGCGGACGTGGCTTCCGTTGCGGCCGGGGTTTCACTTCCTTCCGAGGACGCGACCGTTCCAGAAACGGAAGCTTTCGCGGAACCAGCGGAAGCAGCTGGCATTCCGATTTCTGCATTACCACAACCCGACAGCAAGACTGCCGAAAGGAGAATCCCGCTGACAAGCCGAGGAAGAAACCTAGGACGAGGCGAAGCCTGTCTGCTCATTTGAAACTGTACTGTCTGCTTCTTGTTGTTCTCCATTTGCTTCATCTTTTGTTCACTGCCTTTCCATTCCTGATTCGGTGGAGACTCGTCGACGATGCGACGCACATTGATACCTGTCCAATGCTGTGTAATTAGGGAAGATGGAAACCACGGCTCCCATCACCGCCATGCATCCCTTACTTTACCATGTCATTGGCATGTTTTCAAACAGAAGAGAGAATGAACGCTTGAAAAGCAGGAAGCTTTCAAAACCGGCGCGAGAATGGACGCATGAAAAAAGGGAAGCGCTTGCTTCCCGTACCAACAGTGCATTGCCCTGGGACCAGTCAGAGATTCATGGCGCGGTAAGGAACTCTATGGATAGAAAAAACAAAGAAGGGACGATGAAAAAAGCAAAGAACGCAAACAAAAACGGAAGGCTAAGCCTTCCGTTCATGGCTCCTCAAGTTGGACTCGAACCAACGACCCTGCGGTTAACAGCCGCATGCTCTACCAACTGAGCTATTGAGGAATATAAAAATTCCGGCAGTGACTTATCTTCCCAGGCCGTCTCCAACCAAGTATTGTCAGCACGGGAGAGCTTAACTTCTGTGTTCGGAATGGGAACAGGTGTGACCTCTCCGTTATAACCACCGGAAATTTATGCAATTGTCAAGGATTCAAATCAGTCTGCTTAGGCATTATACCGCGTTTTTCGTCATCATGCAAGTGCATTTTTAATGAAAAACGGCTTCACAAACGAGTTTGCACCCTCAAAACCGTATAACGATCTTTTTTTCTGCAATGCTTTTCCGAGAACTTTTTATGTGCCTAGTTGTTCTGCTGGCGGAATTCGGCGCTCTCGCATCTTGCTTTCGCAAGTTGCTGCCGCGCAACGTTTTTGCCCTGCAAAAACTAGGTCAAGCCCTCGACCTATTAGTATCGGTCAGCTAAACGCATTACTACGCTTACACCTCCGACCTATCAACCATGTAGTCTACATGGGGTCTTACCCTTGCGGTGAGATATCTCATCTTTGGGCGAGTTTCACGCTTAGATGCCTTCAGCGTTTATCTCATCCGTACTTGGCTACCCAGCCGTGCCATTGGCATGACAACTGGTGCACCAGAGGTACGTCCATCCCGGTCCTCTCGTACTAAGGACAGCTCCCATCAAATATCTTACGCCCACGACAGATAGGGACCGAACTGTCTCACGACGTTCTGAACCCAGCTCGCGTACCACTTTAATCGGCGAACAGCCGAACCCTTGGAACCTGCTACAGCTCCAGGATGTGATGAGCCGACATCGAGGTGCCAAACCTCCCCGTCGATGTGGACTCTTGGGGGAGATCAGCCTGTTATCCCCAGGGTAGCTTTTATCCGTTAAGCGACGGCAATTCCACTCTCATACCGCCGGATCACTAAGCCCTACTTTCGTACCTGCTCGACTTGTAGGTCTCGCAGTCAAGCATCCTTATGCCTTTACACTCAATGCACGATTTCCAACCGTGCTGAGGATGCCTTTGGGCGCCTCCGTTACTCTTTCGGAGGCGACCGCCCCAGTCAAACTGCCCACCTGACATTGTCCCAAGCCCGGATTACGGACTCTGGTTAGTGTTCCCGTACTTCAAGAGAGGTATCCCAACGTTGGCTCCACGAAAACTGACGTCCTCGCTTCTCCGCCTCCCTCCTATCCTGTACATGAAATACAGAAACACAGTATCAAGCTACAGTAAAGCTCCATGGGGTCTTTCCGTCTAGTCGCGGGTAACCGGCTTCTTCACCGGTACAACAATTTCACCGGATAGGTTGTCGAGACAGTGCCCAGATCATTACGCCATTCGTGCGGGTCAGAACTTACCTGACAAGGAATTTCGCTACCTTAGGACCGTTATAGTTACGGCCGCCGTTTACTGGGGCTTAAGTTCACTGCTTCTCTTGCGATAACAGATCCCCGTAACCTTCCAGCACCGGGCAGGCGTCAGCCCCTATACTTCATCTTGCGATTTAGCAGAGACCTGTGTTTTTGCTAAACAGTTGCCTGGGCCTATTCTCTGCGGCCCCCTGTTACAGGGGCACCCCTTATCGCGAACTTACGGGGTCAATTTGCCGAGTTCCTTAACAACCCTTCTTCCGATCGCCTTAGGATTCTCTCCTCATCCACCTGTGTCGGTTTGCGGTACGAGTACCTACACACTCAATAGCGGCTTTTCTCGTCAGTGCAGAATCATCCACTTCGCTACTCTAATTTCGCTCCCCATCACGCCTTCGAAACACCGGGCGTACTTGACTACCCAGCTATCTACTTCGCTTAGACCGGCTATTCCAGCAGCCGGCACGGACTATCTCCCTGCGTCCCCGCGTCTCTCAAACATGTGTCGGTAGTACAGGAATATCAACCTGTTGTCCATCACTTACGCCCTTCGGCCTCAGCTTAGGTCCCGACTAACCCTGGGAGGACGAACCTTCCCCAGGAAACCTTGGATTTTCGGCGGTAAAGATTCTCACTTTACTCTCGCTACTCATTCCGGCATTCTCACTCGTGTGATGTCCACATGTCCTTACAGTCATGCTTCAACCCTCACACGAAGCTCCTCTACCACGTACACATGAAGTGTACATCCATGACTTCGGTATACAGCTTAGCCCCGGTAATTTTCGGCGCGGACTCACTCGACTAGTGAGCTATTACGCACTCTTTGAATGAGTGGCTGCTTCTAAGCCAACATCCTAGTTGTCTTAGCAAATCCACATCCTTTTCCACTTAGCTGTAATTTAGGGACCTTAGTCGATGATCTGGGCTGTTTCCCTTTTGACAACGAAACTTATCTCACGCTGTCTGACTCCCGGACATCATCTATGCGGCATTCAGAGTTTGATAGGGTTCGGTAACCTGGTAAGGCCCCTAGCCCATTCAGTGCTTTACCTCCGCTAGACTAATCCGAGGCTAGCCCTAAAGCTATTTCGAGGAGAACCAGCTATCTCCGAGTTCGATTGGAATTTCTCCCCTATCCACAGCTCATCCCCGGTCTTTTCAACGAACGTGGGTTCGGTCCTCCACGAGGTTTTACCCCCGCTTCAACCTGTCCATGGATAGGTCACCCGGTTTCGGGTCTATAGCACACGACTGTTCGCCCTATTCAGACTCGCTCTCGCTTCGGCTCCGTACCATCAGTACTTAACCTCGCCGTATACCATAACTCGCCGGACCGTTCTACAAAAAGTACGCCGTCAGGCATTAACGCCCTTCGACTGCTTGTAACTACAGAGTTTCAGGTTCTCTTTCACTCCCCTTCCGGGGTTCTTTTCACCTTTCCCTCACGGTACTGCTTCACTATCGGTCACCAGGTAGTATTTAGGCTTGGAGGGTGGTCCCCCCGGCTTCCCACAAGGTTTCTCGTGTCTCGTGGTACTCTGGATTCAGACCTGTCAATTCACCTTTCGCATACGGGACTTTTACCCTCTGTGGTCTCGGCTTTCCAACCGCTCATTCTGCTAGGCTTCATGAATCATTATGTCTGTCCGCAACCCCGGAACACCGAAGTGTTCTGGTTTGGCCTCTTCCGCATTCGCTCGCCACTACTAACGGAATCTCGGTTGATTTCTACTCCTGGGGGTACTTAGATGTTTCAGTTCCCCCCGTATACCATCAGGCAGCTATGTATTCACTGCAAGATACATGGGCATTTACCCCATGTGGGTTTCCCCATTCGGATATCTACGGGTCAAAGGCTATTTGCGCCTCACCGTAGCTTTTCGCAGCTTATCGCGTCCTTCGTCGGCTCCTGGTGCCAAGGCATTCACTCTGTAGTCTTATTCGCTTGACCTAAAGTGAGTTCTCGTCGACATGCATGGGTACTAGATGACAAGGCATTTCAGCCAAGTCCGCCATACATGTCCCCTTCCGCTCCGTTTCCGGAGTGGAAGTTCTATGCTGCAGCCTGTATCGGAAACACAGGACTGCACAATGATGTACTGTACATCATTCATTGCAGAAAATCTTCATCGTTATACGGTTTTCAAGGTGCAAAACAGCTCCGACCAGTCGGTCAGGAGCAATGGTGGGCTCAAAAGGAATCGAACCTTCGACCTCACGGTTATCAGCCGTGCGCTCTAACCAGCTGAGCTATGAGCCCATGAGAATACCCAGAAAGGGCATTCAAAATCAAACATCGTATGAGTAATGCTTTCGCATCAAGAAACTCGACCGACCATAGAAGTGTCGAATGATTCATCACCACTCGATGCTCCTTAGAAAGGAGGTGATCCAGCCGCACCTTCCGATACGGCTACCTTGTTACGACTTCACCCCAATCATCAACCCCACCTTCGGCAGCGCCCTCCTTGCGGTTAAGCTACTGACTTCGGGTGTTGTCAACTCTCATGGTGTGACGGGCGGTGTGTACAAGGCCCGGGAACGTATTCACGGCAGTATGCTGACCTGCCATTACTAGCAATTCCGACTTCATGCAGGCGAGTTGCAGCCTGCAATCTGAACTGGGGCGATTTTTGTGGATTGGCTCCGCCTCGCGACATTGCATCCCATTGTAATCGCCATTGTAGTACGTGTGTAGCCCAGGTCATAAGGGGCATGATGATTTGACGTCGTCCCCACCTTCCTCCGATTTGTCACCGGCAGTCTCGCTAGAGTGCCCAACTAAATGATGGCAACTAACAACAAGGGTTGCGCTCGTTGCGGGACTTAACCCAACATCTCACGACACGAGCTGACGACAACCATGCACCACCTGTCTCCAGTGCCCCGAAGGGAAGCCCTATCTCTAGGACGGTCACCGGGATGTCAAGACCTGGTAAGGTTCTTCGCGTTGCTTCGAATTAAACCACATACTCCACTGCTTGTGCGGGCCCCCGTCAATTCCTTTGAGTTTCAACCTTGCGGCCGTACTCCCCAGGCGGGATACTTATTGTGTTAACTGCGGCACGGGGGGGTCGATACCCCCCACACCTAGTATCCATCGTTTACAGCGTGGACTACCAGGGTATCTAATCCTGTTTGCTCCCCACGCTTTCGCGCCTCAGCGTCAGTAATCGTCCAGAAAGTCGCCTTCGCCACTGGTGTTCCTCCCAATCTCTACGCATTTCACCGCTACACTGGGAATTCCACTTTCCTCTCCGATACTCAAGAAAAACAGTTTCGGAAGCAGCTCCAGGGTTAAGCCCTGGGATTTCACTCCCGACTTGTCTTCCCGCCTACACGCCCTTTACGCCCAGTAATTCCGGATAACGCTTGCCACCTACGTATTACCGCGGCTGCTGGCACGTAGTTAGCCGTGGCTTGTTCCTCGGGTACCGTCAATTTCGTCCCCGATCAAAGAAGTTTACGATCCGAAAACCTTCATCCTTCACGCGGCGTTGCTGGGTCAGGCTTTCGCCCATTGCCCAATATTCCCCACTGCTGCCTCCCGTAGGAGTCTGGGCCGTGTCTCAGTCCCAATGTGGCCGATCAACCTCTCAGTTCGGCTACCAATCGTCGCCTTGGTGGGCCGTTACCTCACCAACTAGCTAATTGGACGCGAGCCCATCTTGTACCACCGGAGTTTTGACTGCAGGGCCATGTGGTCCCGGAGTCTTATGCGGTATTAGCGCCGGTTTCCCGACGTTATCCCCCAGTACAAGGCAGGTTGCTCACGCGTTACTCACCCGTCCGCCGCTACCTGCCGGTCAACACTCAACAACCCTGTTTCCAGGGATGCTCAGTGTCAACCGACAGACCGCTCGACTTGCATGTGTTAGGCACGCCGCCAGCGTTCATCCTGAGCCAGGATCAAACCCTCAAATTAATGCTTGAGCGTTTTTCCTTGC
The DNA here is from genome assembly GCA_942493335.1 of uncultured Clostridia bacterium. Taxonomy (GTDB): domain Bacteria; phylum Bacillota; class Clostridia; order DSM-8532; family DSM-8532; genus JAEWSN01. The sequence continues at coordinate 1,092,146 of OW818693.1, forward strand.
AGAAAAAACGTTTTGCGTTTTTCATAAATCCGCTTCCTACCGAACAAGTTCGGTAGGTTGAATTACTCAAATTGTTACTTCAACTAGTGAAGCAACGGCCATTCCGACTTGCGGAATGACATGTGCTAAAAAGCACGTTTCAACGAGTTCCTCACAACAGTCTTGTGGACTGTTATGCTCATACGATGTTCAATTTTCAATGTCCGTTCCGGTCTCCCGGTACCATCTCTTCCTATCCCAAAACCCGCTTGCCGTAAGGCTTTCAGGTTTCGTCGGCGTCGACGGCTTTATTATCTTACCACGTTGCTTTTGTCTCTGTCAAGCATCTTTTTTCGTTGTTCCCGGATGCATGATCCGCATTCCAAGACGATTTCCGATGCCCTCGTACGTTTCCGCAACGGCAGCTTACCTAGGTTAACACAGGTCGTTTTATCGTGTCAACCCTTTTTCCGATTTCCTTTCCCAACCATTCCTTCCTCCGGAAATAGCGCAAAGCGTCTTATCGCGCCTGATGGCACAAGACCATACGCGCGCAGGGGTTTGTCGGCAAATGCATCGGATATCTCGGTTTGTGATTGACTCTTTACCCGTTTCCAGAGAAATGAAACAGGCTGACCCTTCATCATCGGGTCAGCCTGTCCGGCATACATCATCAAGAGAAACATGCGCCCGGGTGACTTTCTGTCAGGGGCTCCCCGAGGGACTCTCTCCCTCGTAACCCGGCCTGCCATCGGATGATCTCGGCGCTTCCTCCAGCAGGACATATGACAAATGATTGATCCTGCTCTCCGTCTCGCGCAGCTTCACCGCTTCAATCGGAAAATCATCGGCCAGGACCGTCTCCGCAAGGGCACCGTATTCCACGATCCGATCCCAACCTTTGATGCTGGTGATGATGTTCTTCCCGATAAAGGCGGAAATATCGGAGAGTCTGGCCAGGTTGCCCAATGTAAGGTGCTGCTGTATGAAAGCCTTGAAGAAACGTGTCTGGTTTTCCTTTCGGAAGAGATCTCCGTAATTGTTGAAGGTGCCGTCATCTGCAAATCCCTGCCGGAAACGGACAAAACCCTCCGCCTGCAAGCCATCCAAATGCTGGGATCCCGGCTGAAGATCGATGATCAGATCCTGGGTGGGATCCTCATAAAGCATCCGAACCGGGACTTTGACGGTAACCCCACCGAAATAGTCGACAATGCGCCGAAACCCCTTCGTCTGGAGATATACGTAGTCATCGATATGGATGGCGAAGATCTCTTCGAGCAAATCGGCCAGAAACTCGAGATATGGGCGGTCGAACCGTCCAATTCCCTCTTTGTACTTGATCTTGTCGCCGATGGAGTGCGCAGCATTGATCTTCCGCATGCCCGGTTCATCGATCAAGCCCGGATTGACTGCCTCCAGAGCGGCTTCCACGGAATCGCTATAGGATATGAAGATGTCCCGCGGAAGGCTGATGAGGGATACTTTCCCCGAAGTGGGGCTGATGCTTGCAATCAGAATGGTATCCATGTTCCAGGCGGAGGGATCCGGCGCGCAGATGAGGATGTTCGTACTGTCGGCGGCCACCAGCGGTTCCACATATCTTTGCCCGTCCGTGAGGGTTTCCCGGAGGGGAACCGGAGTGGCATAAGGCGTCGCAGCCGGTCGGGTGCTTTCGGAAGCGGCCGGAACCGGAACAGAAAGGATCGGATCGGAAACAACAGGCGCGGCCGAAACCACTTCCGCAGGCCCCAAAAGGAACGGGGCAGAGGAAAGGATCAGAACCGTTGCCAATAAACAACTGAGAAACCGAATCCGATTATCCACGTTTTCCCCCTGCGATTTGTCAGGACAATTCCCCGGATCTCCCGGATCTCCCGGTCCATCCAGCCTATCCAGTTCACCCGGTCCACCCGGTCCACCCGGTCCATCCGGCCTATCCGGTCCAACAGGTCCAACAAGTCCACCCGGTTCATCCGCCATTACAGCGTCATTCAGCCAATGGAAACGATACCGGCCGCACATGATTCCCGAAAGAAGCGCATGCGGCCGGTGCCATTCATTTTATCGCCTTCCGGAAACCGGTCAGGCGTTCCTCGATTTTTCCGAGCATTTCCCCGTACATGCGTTGTTTTCCACGTTCCGCCTCAATGACGGCCGGCGGCGCCTTGGCGACAAAACTCTCATTCTCCAGTTTCTTGCCGACCCGTTCCACTTCGTTTGTCAGGTTCGCACGTTCTTTTTCCAGACGTTCGATTTCCTTGTCGAGATCCACCAGGTCCGCCAATGGCAGATAAATCTCCGCACCATCCACGACAGCGGCGACAGCCGTATCGTCAATGCCGGTACGGTCCTGCTGGATCAGAAGCTCCGAGAGGGACGCCAGCCGTTTGAAGTTGTTCTCCTCTGAGCGGAACGCAGCAACAAGCTGGTCATTCTGCGTCACAAGGATGCATTTCGCCTTTCTCCCGGTCGGGATGTTCATCTCCGCGCGGATGTTCCGGATGCTGCGGACGACTTCCATCGCTGTACCGAAAGTCTTTTCCTCCCCGGCATACAACACACCGTCGGTAAATACCGGCCAGGCGGAAATCATGATGCTTTCATCTCCCGTAACGAGATGGCTGTATACCTCCTCGGTGATGAACGGCATATACGGATGCAGCAGCTTCATCGCACCCATCAGCACGTCGTTCAGCACTTTCAGCCCTTCCAGCCTGCCCTTCGCCTCACGGTCATACAGACGCGGTTTCACCATTTCAATGTACCAGTCGCAGAATTCCTCCCAGATGAACTCGTAGATCTTCTGAAGGCCGATGGCAAGATCGTATTTTTCAAGATTTTCGGTCACATCCCGGGCTACCGTGTTCAGCCGGCTCAGGATCCACTTGTCTGCAACCGTATAGTTCGCCGGATCCGCCTTCGAAAAATCGATGTCCTCATCGAAATTCATCATGACGAAACGGAACGCGTTCCAGATCTTGTTCGCGAAGTTGCGGCTCGCTTCGAGTTTCTCTTCGGAGAATCGCATGTCGTTACCGGGCGAAGTGCCGATGGTGAGCGCATATCGCAACGCATCCGTCCCGTACCGGTCGATGACCTCCAGTGGATCAATGCCATTCCCAAGGGATTTCGACATTTTTCGTCCTTGGGCGTCCCGGACGAGACCGTGCATGAGCACATGCTTGAAAGGAGCTTGTCCCATCTGTTCCAGACCGGAGAAAATCATGCGGGCAACCCAGAAGAAAATAATGTCGTAACCTGTGACGAGTACACTGGTTGGATAGAAATAGTCGAGTTCAGGCGTCTTGTCCGGCCAACCCAGTGTGGAGAAGGGCCAAAGCGCGGAAGAAAACCAGGTGTCGAGGACATCTTCATCCTGACGGACATGTGTGCCGCCGCATTTTTCACAGACTGTCGCATCCGTCCGCGAAACCGTGATATGACCGCAGGAATCGCAATACCAGGCAGGAATGCGGTGCCCCCACCAGAGTTGGCGGGAAATGCACCAGTCCTGGATGTTCTCCATCCAGTTGTAGTAAATCTTGGAGAAACGGTCCGGAACAAACTGAATGGTGCCGTCACGAACCGCATCAATGGCAGGCTCCGCAAGCGGCTTCATCTTCACGAACCACTGGCGGCTGGCGCGGGGCTCTATGACCGTGCCGCAGCGATAACAGGCACCGACATTGTGCTTGTGCGCCTTCACCTGAACCAGCAGGCCAAGTGCCTCCAGATCTGCAACAATCTGCTTGCGCGCTTCGTAGCGATCCATTCCGGCGTACTTGCCGCCGGCCTCATTGATTTTGGCATCTTCCGTCATGACATTGATGATGGGCAGACTGTGGCGCAATCCCACCTCGAAGTCATTCGGATCGTGGGCGGGTGTAATCTTGACCGCGCCCGTCCCGAAATCCATTTCAACATAGGAATCGGCGATCAAAGGAATTTCACGGTCCACCAGCGGAAGGACGAGGGTCTTGCCCACGAGCTTCGCAAAGCGGGGATCCTCCGGATTCACGGCGACCGCCGTATCGCCCAGCAGGGTTTCAGGCCGGGTCGTGGCGATTTCGACAAAATGACCGGTTTCATCCTTCACGGGATACAGGATATGCCAGAAATGACCGTCCTTTTCCTCGTACTCCACTTCAGCATCCGATATCGTGGTGGCGCAGCAGGGGCACCAGTTGATGATGCGCTCGCCGCGATAGATGAGTTCCTTCTCATGCAGACGGACAAATACTTCCCGAACCGCTTTGGAGCACCCCTCGTCCATGGTGAAACGCTCCCGTTCCCAGTCACAGGAACTTCCGAGACGTTTCAGCTGTTCGACAATGCGACCTCCATATTGCTTTTTCCACTCCCACGCACGTCCGAGAAAGGCGTCGCGCCCGATATCAGCCTTTGTCAGACCTTCGGTCGCCATCTTCTCGACGATCTTCACTTCCGTGGCGATGCTTGCATGATCCGTACCGGGCAGCCACAAGGTGCAATAACCCCGCATCCGCTTGAATCGGGTGAGGATATCCTGCATGGTATTGTCGAGCGCGTGGCCCATGTGAAGCTGGCCTGTGATGTTCGGCGGAGGGATGACGATACAGAACGGCTCCTTTTCCGGATCCGGTTCAGAATGAAAATATCCCTTCTCCATCCAGTTCCGGTAATGCCGTCCTTCCACGTCCGCGGGTTCGTAAGTCTTCTCCAGTTCCTGTCGCATGCGTCTTTCTCCCTTGCCTGATGATGTATTGCTCCGAATGATGTTCTCTCAAAGAATGATGTTCTGAATGCCGCCGGCTTTCCCGATCAATCAGGGAGCCACATGTCTGGCATATTCCTGAATCCGGAACCGGATCCCTTTCTCGCTCAATTTCCATTCCCCTTCGTTCAGACAGAGCCAACCGGATTCCGGTGACAGGTCCGGCAAATGGGCATCCGCCTCCCATTCCGCATCAAAGCGGGTGATGAAGGCCCGGCTGCAGAAACCGACGAGGTCCCGATAGACGGATTCACCTCCGATGACATAGATGCGGGTCTTCACCCCGTCCAACAGCTCGAAAAGCTCCTTGAGCCCGGAAGCGACAGTGGCGCCTTCCACCTGGAAACCCGGTGTGGCGGAAAGGACAATGGTTTCACGATTCGGCAAGGGTTTCCCTTCCTTGAAGGATTCCAGCGTTTTTCTGCCCACAATGACCGTCTGTCCGACCGTTTGCGCCTTGAAATGCCGCATGTCTTCCGGAATTCGCATCAGCAGTGCGTTATCCTTGCCGATTCCCGCATTCCGGTCCGAGGATGAAATGAGGATGAGATCATCGCGAACTTTCATGCCAAGCGCTTCCTTTCCCTATTCAAACTGCAACGGGAATCCCCTTGACGGAATCCCCATGCCGATACTCTTCCAAAGTAAAATCCTCCACGCTGAAGGCGTAAAAGTCATGCACATCTGGATTGATGCGAAGAATTGGCGCCGAATGCGGCTCCCGTTCCAGCATTTCCTGAACGATTGGAATGTGGCGGTCATAAATGTGCGCATCCGCGATGACATGGACCAACTCACCCGCCACAAGTCCCGACGCACGGGCGAACATGTGCATGAGAACGGCGTATTGGACCACATTCCAGTTGTTCGCAACCAGCACATCCTGTGACCGCTGGTTCAGGATGGCATTCAACCGGTTGCCCGACACATTGAACGTCATGCCCCAGGCACAGGGATAGAGTTGCATCTCATGCAATTCCGCATGGTTGTAGAGATTGGTCATGATCCGACGACTTTGCGGATTGTGTTTCAAATCAAACAGAACGCGATCGACCTGGTCGAACTCGCCTTCCCTGTATTTGTGCTTCACACCAAGCTGGTATCCATATGCCTTGCCGATCGTACCTTCTTCATCCGCCCAGGCATCCCAGATATGGCTGCTCAGATCCGCGAGCCGGTTTGATTTCTTCTGCCAGATCCACAGAATCTCATCAATGGCGGATTTGAAACTAGTCCTGCGCAAGGTGAGAATCGGGAATTCTTCCGTCAGATCATACCGATTGACGACCCCGAACTTTTTGATGGTATAAGCCGGCGAACCATCCTCCCATCGGGGACGGACCTGGGTTCCCTCATCCGACACCCCTGTTTCCAGAATGGCGCGACACATATCCTTGAACAGAAGATCCGCTTTGGACACCTTTCCGCCTTTCCCCCGCTTTTCCTTCAGGAAAAGCGGACCCGCGGCAGCACTTTGTTCGCAAAGTGTGAGGGCGGGATGCATTCATTGACATGCCATGCCCCGCAGGCAAGCCATTTCAACCCCATCATCATATCATTTCAACAGAGAAACGGGCAACCGCGAAGAATCTCCGCCGATCGCCCGTTCCTGTTTGCAGTTCCCTTATTTCGGTCCACTGTTTATTCCAAAGATTCGCATCACGCCTTTTCTGTTTTCCCGTCGGCAGGCCTCACCCGACAGTATTCCGCCACTACCGGATTCGCTTCTTCCTCCTGTTTCGCTTTCCGGATCAGAAGAACGGCAGGAACAGCGGTCGCAACAGCCAGCAGTGCAAGAACGCCCAGCGTGAGTGGCAATGTGAAACCGAGAAGTCCGTTCATGACCTGCCAGCATGCGATAAATCCGAACACGATGAATGCACCGGCGGATACAAGCTTGATCGTCCGCTCGGGAATGCGTTTGCACAGGACGACGCCGACCAGAATACCGATTCCATCTGCAATGATCATACCGGTGGTCGTGCCAAACAGCACAAAGACCGGAAAATCCGGAAAACGCGCCGCCAGAGCGATCGTAGCCAACTGTGTCTTGTCGCCGAGTTCTGCGATGAAGAAGGCGAGGGCGACCGTCATGATGGGGCCGAACCTGGTTTTTCGATTTTCCTCCCCGTCCAGCTTGTCACCCCGTATGGTCCAGAGCCCGAAAAAGATGAAGGACACCGCTGCAATGGCCTGGATCCAAACATTCAGGGTCGCATTTCTGGCAACGAAGGTGCCCAGTGCGACAGCGACGCCATGATTCAGAACAGTTGCGATGAATACCCCGATCATGACTTTCGATGCCTTGAACCGGCAGGCGAAAGCCATGGCGAGCAGCTGGGTCTTGTCGCCCATTTCCGCAAGAGTGACCGCTCCGATGGCGATCAGGGTGGCAGTGATGGCTCCGGTCATGATGTTTCCTCTCTTCCTTGTTCCCGTCCGGCAACCGCATGCGCACGATGCGGCCAACAACGGTTCCAGAACAAATTGCCGGTGTTTCAACAGTATAAGCCTTGTCAAAAGGGGCAGAGGGTGCCAACAAAAAAAGACCATCGACATCTGTCACACCGCAATGCCTGCGGATGACCGATGTCGAAAGTCTCATTCACCGTTCCGATATCAGTTCTCCTGATCTCCCCGGATTCCCGGAATAACAGGATGCTCCCGTTTCGGTGCGGCGACAGGACCAGGTGGAAACCACCAGTATGTTGACCCTGCCTCAGCAACTACTCCCTCTCAACCCATCCAGTATATCAAGCCAGATTCTTTGTGTCAAACGGCCAGACATCCCCGTTGGAAGCATCACGAACAGCTTTCCAAGCGTCCTTTCTGCTTTTTCCGACAGTTACCACCGCCAGACCGTTCTTTGTACACAAGGCCAATCGAATGAATCCGGAATGAATCTCGGGATGCCGGCGGATCCGCGCCGGGAAGGGAACCGACCGATCTGCCACAGACTCTGTCGCGACCGCAAGCCAGGCATATTTCTCATCTTCGTACGGCGCATCCGCTTCCTTGAGCTGCCGGTGTGTGCGAAGCCGATTCACCCGTTCCGTAAAATGGCACCAGTCCGGCGGGGAAACCGGACAGGGATTTCCATGCGGACAGGGGGCAAGAATGTGTGCACCCTGCGCCTGAAGAATGTTTCTCGCCTGCAGAATCCGCTGCCAGCCATCCGGCGTCCCCGGCTCCACAAGGATCAGCACGCCGGCACAGGACTTCCATAAGGCGGTCACAGCAGGAGCCAACTCCTCCCCGCCCATCTCATTGAGCACATAGGCAGCGGTTACCAGATCCGTTGCTGGACCGGAAACACCGAACCGCAGATCCGCCGAAAGCCACTCCGCACTTCGCAGCACAGGATGACCGGCATCCGCGGCCAGTTCCCGGCCGATTCTCACCATGCCGTCCGCACGCTCCAGAAGGCGGCAACTTGTAAGGCCAGGCCAGACGCCGGTGGCCGCCCAAGCCGCCGCGCCGGTTCCCGCGCCCGCATCCAACAAGGCTGCAGGCGACCATTCCGGAACCAACTCGGACACATGCGCCATGCAGATGCGGAGAGCCGCCCAGGTTGCAGGCATGCGCGTCGCGGCATAGGCCGCCGCCTGCAGATCGGTCGAAACCATCACTTCCCCCGCATCGCGCCGTCCTTCGCGATAACGGCTGGAAACAGCCTGTGCCGCCTGTTTTGTCTCCACGCTTCCCCGCAGCCTTGTCATTTTTTCAAGTGCGCCCTGCAAATCGATCGGCAACTGCATCTGTATTTCTCCTGTTCATTACTGTTCCCATATCGGCTTCTCCAAGCGTACCATGCGCGTGTTGCCCGGGCAACAGGAAAGCGGAGCCTGCCCGAAGGCTGACTCCGCCAATGGTTGAATGATCCGTCCCTGCCATCACCTCGTCGGGTGCATATCTTTTGTTCTTCCACATGAATGAGAGATGATCCCGTCCTTGTGGACTCAACCTTCACTTCTCCCGATCGGGTTCCGATTATTTCTGACCGAGTTTGTCTCCTTCGGTGACAGCAGCCTGCGCGGCAGCCAGTCTGGCGATCGGAACACGGAAAGGCGAGCAGGATACGTAATTCAGTCCGGTTCGATGGCAGAACTCAACGGAGGACGGTTCACCGCCGTGTTCGCCGCAGATCCCAAGCTTCAGGTCAGGCTTGATCTTGCGTCCCAGATCAACCGCCATCTTCACGAGTTTTCCGACGCCATTCTGATCGAGTTTCGCAAAGGGGTCCGATTCATAGATCTTCTTGGCATAATAATGCTCGAGGAAAACACCCGCATCATCACGACTGAAACCGAAAGTCATCTGCGTCAGATCGTTCGTACCGAAGGAGAAGAAATCCGCCTCCGCAGCAATCTCGTCCGCAATGACACAGGCACGGGGAATCTCGATCATCGTGCCGACCTTGTAGTCGAGTTTGACACCGGCTTCACGGATGATGTCGTCCGCCGTCCTAACGACGATATCCTTCACATATTTCAGTTCCTTGACTTCGCCGACCAGCGGGATCATGATTTCCGGTACGACAGTCATGCCTCTCGCATTCACGTTGATGGCGGCTTCAATGACGGCGCGGGTCTGCATTTCCGCGATTTCCGGATACGAGACTGCCAGGCGGCAGCCACGGTGTCCCATCATCGGATTGAATTCATGGAGGGAGGAAACAATGGCCTTGAGTTCCGCAAATGTCATACCCATTTCGGTGGCGAGAAGCTGGATGTCATTGTCTTCCTGCGGGAGGAACTCATGAAGCGGCGGATCGAGATAGCGGATGGTGACCGGGTAGCCCTTCATTTCTGTGAAGATACCCTCGAAATCGCTCCGCTGCATCGGAAGGAGCTTGTCCAGCGCCTTGCGACGCTGCTCTTCCGTCCGGGCCACGATCATTTCGCGCATGGCCTTGATGCGTTCTCCTTCGAAGAACATGTGCTCCGTACGGCAAAGTCCGATGCCTTCCGCGCCGAACTTGCGGGCCTGCATCGCATCGTGCGGGGTGTCTGCATTGGCACGGACCTTCATGGTCCGGACATCGTCAGCCCAAGCCATAAAGGTTCCAAAGTCGCCCGTCATTTCGGTTTCAACGGTCGGAATCTTCTCACCGTAAACGTTTCCGGCGGTTCCGTCGAGCGAGATCCAGTCCCCTTCGCCATACACCCTGCCGTTTTTGTCGGTGAAAGTCTTCTTCTTCTCGTCGATGCGGATTTCACCGCATCCAGCGATGCAGCAGGTGCCCATGCCACGGGCGACAACGGCCGCATGCGACGTCATGCCGCCGCGTCCGGTCAGGATGCCTTCGGAAACATGCATGCCCTCGATGTCTTCGGGAGAGGTCTCAAGCCGGACCAGAATGACTTGCTTTTCGCCGGCCTTGAACGCGTTGACCGCATCCTCCGCCGTGAAAAAGACCTTGCCGGTGGCTGCGCCCGGCGATGCGGGAAGTCCCTTGGCCACGGGTTTGGCTGACTTGAGCGCGGATGCGTCGAAACTCGGGTGAAGAAGGGAATCCAATTGTTTCGGATCCACCTTCATGACTGCTTCACGCTTGGTCAGCACGCCTTCCTCGACGAGGCTGACCGCCACACGAAGGGCGGCATGTGCGGTACGCTTCCCATTGCGGGTCTGGAGCATGAAAAGCTTGCCCTTCTCAATGGTGAATTCCATGTCCTGCATGTCGCGGTAATGGGCTTCAAGCGTATCGGCGATCTTCACGAACTGGTCATAGGCTTCCTTGTTCGTATCACGCAGCTGATCAATGGATTGCGGGGTGCGGATACCGGCTACTACATCCTCGCCCTGGGCGTTCATCAGGAATTCGCCATACAGTTTCTTTTCCCCGGTGGAGGGATTGCGGGTGAACGCGACGCCGGTACCGGAATCGTCGCCCATGTTGCCGTAAACCATCTCCTGGACATTGACGGCCGTTCCCCAGTTGCTGGGAATGTCGTTCAGGCGGCGGTAGGTGTTGGCGCGGGGATTGTCCCATGAGCGGAAGACTGCCTTGATGGCCTCCATCAGCTGGGTTTTCGGCTCCTGGGGGAATTCGGTGCCTTTCTCCTCCCGGTATTTTGCCAGGTAGAGCCGCACAAGCTCCCTGAGATCGGCCGCATCCAGCTCGGTGTCGTGCTGCACGCCCTTCCTGTGTTTCATGTCCTCAAGAATGTGCTCGAACTTGTTTTTCTCGATGTCCATGACGACGTCGCTGAACATGTGGATGAAGCGGCGATAGCTGTCATAGGCGAACCGTGGGTTGTTCGTGAGTTTTGCGAGCCCTTCCACCACCACATCGTTCAAGCCGAGGTTCAGGATGGTGTCCATCATGCCGGGCATCGAAGCGCGGGCACCGGAACGAACCGAGACAAGCAACGGATTTTCAGGGTTTCCGAATTGCTTCTCCACCGTTTTTTCCATGATGGCAAGCGATTCGACAATCTGTTCCTGAATGTCTGACCCGATGGTTTTCGCGTCTTCATAATAACGGGTGCAGGCTTCCGTCGTGATGGTGAAGCCGCGGGGAACGGGCAAGCCGAGGCAGGTCATCTCGGCGAGGTTCGCACCTTTGCCGCCGAGCAGATTCTTCATGGAAGCGCTGCCTTCTTTGAACAGGTAGACATACTTGGCCATACGTATCCTCCTCCAGTGTGTCACAGGACCGCCGGGGATGCAGGAAACCATCTGTCAATTGCCTGTGCGGCTCCTCATGGAAGCCGAAAACAGCGTATCATAGATTCCGGTACGCTTCAAGAATGATGGGGCTTTTCACATCATGTATACAATGCACACTTCATCTGCGGGCACCCGGAAAGGTTGCCGGAAGAGCGTCGGAAGGGCGTTGGCCCAAAGGATCATGAAAAGGAAAACACCGGCAAACCTCCTGAATCGGAGATGGCCGGTGTCTTGGATCACGACAGGGTTTGTCCATGTGTGATTCGGGATTGCCCGTACTGATGTCAGAAATCAAACTTGCCCTTGAACCAGGCACCCAACTCCGCAACCGGCACACGGACCTGCTGCATCGTGTCGCGTTCGCGGATGGTCACAGCCTTGTCCTCGAGGGAATCGAAATCGAATGTCACGCAATACGGTGTGCCGATTTCATCCTGACGGCGATAGCGCTTGCCGATGGAACCTGCTTCGTCGAACTCGCAGACATATTCCTTCAGCAGATCGGCGTATACCTTCTCGGCTTCTTCGGTCAGTTTCTTCGAAAGCGGAAGCATGGCGATCTTTACAGGCGCGATGGCGGGATGAAGACGCAGCACGACACGCACGTCGCCCTCGGTCACTTCCTCCTCATCATAGGCATTGATCAGGAAGGCGAGCACCACGCGATCCGCGCCCAGGGAGGGCTCGATGACATACGGGATGTACTTCTCGTTCTTCGCCGGATCGAAGTAGGAAAGATCCTCCTTCGCATGTTCCATGTGCTGCTTGAGGTCGAAGTCCGTCCTGTCCGCGATACCCCACAGTTCGCCCCAGCCGAAGGGGAACTTGAATTCGATGTCCGTGGTGGCGTTCGAATAATGGGACAGCTCTTCGGCCGAATGATCGCGGAACTTCAGGTTCTCTTCCTTCATGCCGAGCGAGAACAGCCAGTTCTTGCAGGCATCCTTCCAGTAGGCGAACCATTCCATGTCCGTTCCCGGCTCACAGAAGAATTCCAGTTCCATCTGTTCGAATTCGCGCGTCCGGAACGTGAAGTTGCCGGGTGTAATCTCGTTGCGGAAGGATTTTCCGATCTGACCGATACCGAACGGAATCTTCTTGCGCGTGGTCCGCTGGACATTCTTGAAATTGACGAATATGCCCTGTGCGGTTTCAGGACGGAGGAAGATCTCATTCTTGGAGTCTTCCGTTACGCCCTGGAAGGTCTTGAACATGAGGTTGAACTTGCGGATTTCCGTGAACTCGTTCTTGCCGCAATTCGGGCAGGGAACCTTGTGATCCCGGATGTATTCCGTCAGGGCCTCGTTCTTCATGCCGTCGATCTGGAGCTCGATGCCGTTTTCACGGTTCCAGTCCTCGATCATCTTGTCGGCGCGGTGACGGGTCTTGCAGTCCTTGCAGTCGATGAGCGGATCGGAAAAACCTCCGACATGTCCGGATGCGACCCAAACCTGGGGATTCATCAGGATGGCGCAGTCGACACCCACGTTGAGGGGGCTTTCCTGCACGAATTTACGCCACCATGCCCGTTTGACATTGTTTTTGAACTCAACGCCGAGCGGTCCGTAATCCCAGGTGTTGGCCAGACCGTCATAAATCTCGGAACCCTGGTAGATGTAGCCGCGCGTTTTGCACAGGCTCACAAGTTTTTCCATCGTCAATTCAACTGCCATATCCGTTCCTCCCACGCTGTTTGTCCGACCCGATGTGCTTCTATCGATGCGCAAAAACAGGTCCCGTGATACAGGGGCCGGTGATTGCGCATGGGGTGCCTGAATTCGGATTACAGGTCTTCGTGTTCGTCCGCGTCCAGCGTGTCATCTTCCGAATCGTGCTCGTCGTCAAGCAACTCCTCGTCATTCCATTCCGCATCATCATCGTCTGAAACGCGCTTGGATTGCCAATCGGGACGTGCCGTGATGACGGATTCGGAAACGAACTCGGACTCTTCCTCCACCCCTGGACGATGAATCCGGTGATAGCTGACCTTGCCTTCCGATATTTCATGGATGGCAATGGTGACATCCTTCGGAGAAACGTGATCCGTAAGCTTCTGTGCGCCTTCGGTCAGCATGCGCGCCCGTTTGGACGCGGCGATGACGAGGGTGTAGCGGCTGTCGACCTTCTTGAGCAGCGAGGCCATTGACGGATAAATCATAGGGTGCACTCCTTACTGTATGGCTTCGGCGAATCATATTTCCAATTGCAGGAACTCCGGCAATTGTCACCGATACCTATCGAACCGACTTCGGGACCTTATTGGCTGATCCAATCCACAACCCGGGTGAAGCATTCACGGGGAACAGGACATTCACTGGGGACCGGTCCGTCTCACAAAACGTTCCACAACTTCAGGGTTCCTGTCGACGCGCAATTGTTCCGCATCGACGATTCGCGCCATGACATCGGACGCCGCATCGACCTTGTCGTTGATGACGAAATAATCGTACTGCGGCAGGAACGCAAACTCCTCTTCCGCTCTCGACAGTCTGCGCCGGATCACCTCGGGGGTCTCCGTCCCTCTGCCTATGAGCCTTTCCTCCAGTTCTGCAAGATCCGGCGGAAGAACAAAAACCAGGACACTTTCCGGAAACTGCTTCCGGATGTTCAGGGCGCCTTCCACCTCGATCTCAAGAATGACGACTTTCCCCTCTGCGATGCAGGACCTTACATGACCTACCGGCGTACCATAATAATTGCCGCAATATTCAACCCACTCGAGCAATTGGCTGGCCCGAATCATGGATTCGAATTCCTGTCGATCCTTGAACCAGTATTGCACGCCGTCCGTCTCACCGGGTCTCGGCATGCGGGTGGTGGCTGAAACGGAAAGAACGACCTGCTCCCGTTGGGCCATCAGTTGTTTGACCAGCGTGCCTTTTCCGACACCGGCCGGTCCGGAGACCACCATGAGCATTCCGGGTTTCATTCCTGCTCCTCCTGCATCTCGTCATCCTCCGCTCCTGCCGCGCCGGGCTGTCCGTTGAGCCGATGTGCGACGGTTTCCGGCTGGATGGCCGAGAGGATGATGTGGTCGCTGTCGGTGACGATGACTGCGCGTGTCCGACGACCATAGGTGGCGTCAATGAGCATGCTGCGGTCCCGTGCTTCCTGGATGATGCGCTTGATCGGCGCCGATTCGGGGCTTACGACAGCCACGATTCGGGACGCCGACACGATGTTGCCGAACCCGACATTGATGAGTCTCATGGGGAGCTTCCTCCGTCCGATTCCACACGGTCCGTCCGCCGGAGCGGAAACCGGATTGGGATCGGCCTCATTCGATATTCTGGATCTGCTCGCGCATTTTTTCTATCTCACTTTTCAGTTCCACAACCATGCGGGTGATATCGAGGTTGTTCGACTTCGAGCCGATGGTGTTCACTTCACGGTTCATCTCCTGAATGAGGAAATCCAGCTTTTTTCCGATGGGACTTCCCGCCTTGAGCATGTCCCGCATCTGGGAGAAGTGGCTGCGCAAGCGTACCAGTTCCTCGTCGATGCTGCATTTGTCCGCATACAGCGCAACTTCGGTAGCCAATCGGACCGGATCAAGCTTCTGGGCATCCACCAATTCCGCGATGCGGGTATCAAGCCGATCCTTGAATTCATGCACAACAGTGGGTGCACGTTCTGCAATGCGATCCACAAAAACGGTGATGTTGTCGAGATTGGCGAACAGGCTCTCGCCCAAACGCTCACCTTCCCGCTCCCGCATGGCCGTCAGGACCGAAACGCTTCCCAGAACCGTCTCTTCCAGGAGATCCCCCAGCAGTTCCCCCTCGTCTTTCCGCTCCACCTTCAAAACTTCGGGAAAGCGGGAAAGGGAGGATGCGGTCACATCATCGCGAAGTCCGAACTGGCTGGAGATTTTTCGGAGCGCTGCCAGGTAGGAGGCCGCCAGCTTCTCATCGAGTACGACTTCATGGGATTCCGCCGTCTGGCTGTCCAGCGTGACGAAGACATCGATCTTCCCGCGGGTGATCTGGCTTGAAATGGCAGCACGCACACGATCCTCAAAACAGTTCAACTGCTTTGGCATGCGAAGGTAGATGTCACAGTAACGGTGGTTCACCGTCCGGATTTCCACCGTGACGCCGACCCCATCCCGAGTTCGTTCATCATGACCGAAGCCGGTCATACTCCTTAGCATTTTTGCATTCCCCCATGACCGCGTCTCCGCGGCTCCTGCCGATGATCAGCCGATGGACAAAACATTCCGGATGGCCTGATAGACGCGGGATTTCTCAAAGGGCTTCACGACAAAGTCCTTTGCCCCCATCTTGATGGCCTCGATGACCATGGATTGCTGTCCCATGGCGGTCACCATGATGATCTTCGTCGCAGGGCTGACCTTCATGATTTCCGGAACCGCATGGATTCCATCCATTTCAGGCATGGTGATGTCCAATGTCATGACATCCGGCTGATAACGCTTGGCGGCCTCGATGGCCTCATAACCGTTCGCCGCTTCCCCGAGCACTTCAAAATCCTCGTTCTGCTCGAGCATCTTCCGAAGAAGGGTCCGCATGAACATGGCATCGTCCGTGATCACAAATGTCGTTTTCGGCATTATTTCCCACCTGTCTCATGCATGATGATGGCCAGCGCCGCCAGCGCCGCCGTTTCCGTACGCAAAATCCGGTTGCCCAGTGTAACGGACTCAAATCCGCACATAGCCAGGTATTCGGACTCGGCCGGACTGATCCCGCCTTCCGGTCCTACCAGGATGGACAACCGGTGATACCGATTCATAGTATACCATTCCAGGAGTTGTTTCAAATTTTTTTTTCGTTCGTTCTCATACAGCAACACGCCGAGATCGCCCCGCCACGTCTTTGCAGCCGCATCAAGCGTCATGGGCGCGAGCACTTCCGGGATCCGAGTACGATGGCTCTGCTTCACAGCCTCCCGTGCGATCCGGTTCCATCGCTCAACCTTTGCCGCCGCATCTCCGGTTTCCCGGCGGACGACATGCTCCGTCCAGATGGGAACGATACGGGAAATTCCCAGTTCAACCGCCTTCTGGACAATCAGATCCATCTTGTCCGATTTCGGAATTCCCTGCAACAGGGTGATTTCCGAAGCAGACTCCACATCGGGCATAGAAGTGGAAATCCTTCTGGCCAAAGCAACCTGGCGATCTACGGAAACCAGTTCCGCCTCATGTTCATCGCCGCTGCCGTCGATCACCGCGATGTGATCCCCCACCCGGACACGGAGCACCTGGGACAGATGCTTCAGTTCATCCCCCTGGATGCGGATTTCATCCCCGGTCCGCCAGCCGGGCTCAATCAGGAAACGATGCATCGGAACACCATCGCATCCCACTCGCCCTCGGAATGATGCTCCATGAGGACGAATCCGTTCTGTTCGCAGGCGGTGATCACATCCTGCATCCGGCTGTGGATGATGCCCGAGGTGACCAGCAGTCCGTCCTGTTTCAGGTATCGGGGAAAATCCGGAGACAGCGCGATGATGACATCCGCGATGATATTGACGAGAAGCACGTCATGGGCGGAAGGTTTCACATCGTCCAGCACGCCGCAGATGACGCGGATCCGGCCAGCCTCGCCATTGCGTTCCACATTTTCCCGCGCGGTCTTCACCGCGGCATCATCGACATCGATGGCCGTCACTTCCACGGCGCCGCGTTTCGCCGCCACAATGCCGAGGATGGCCGTGCCGCAGCCGATGTCCATCACACGGTCTCCCGGCTTCACGACGGATGCGGCAAACTGTGCGCACATCCTGGTCGTTTCATGGGTTCCCGTACCAAAGGCCATGCCCGGATCCATCTCGATGACAGTTTCTCCGGGTTTCGCCTCATAGGTCTCCCAACTCGGTCTGACGACAAAGCCGGGCGCAAGCTCGAAAGGCTTGTAGTAGTCCTTCCAGACATCCTTCCATTCCACATCGTCGCGCACAAGCAGACTGACAACCGCAGGCGCGGGGTCGGTCCATTCGGCCAGTTCCTGCAGGCCGGCGGCGATGACCGCCTTCATGTCGTCCTGATCGCGGCCATCCTGAAAATAGGCGCGGATGACGACATCCGTGCCATATTGATCCAGAAATCCCTCATCCGCGTAATCCAGATGGCTGTTGTCCGAGAGGACCTTCCGGAAGGCTTCGGGATCGACCAGTTCCACCCCGTTCGCGCCAAGTCCGAGCAAAAGGTCCGATACGGCATCCGAAGCTTCCTGGTTGGTTGTGACCGTGGCTTCAATCCACTTCATCGCTTGAAAAACCCCTTCCCCTGCTTGCCTGCATCCTCGCCGCTCACATCCGCAAACTGCTTGAGCAGCTCCTTTTGCCTGGCATTGAGCTTCAGGGGCACATCGATGTTCACCCGCAGGTAATGGTCGCCACGGGAGGTGCTGCGCAGATGACGGACCCCTTTTCCCTTCAGCTTGAAGACGGTTCCTGTCTGCGTGCCTTCGGGAATGATGTGTTTCATGGCGCCATCGATGGTCTGGATCTCGATTTCCGCTCCGAGCGTGGCCTGCGTGAACGAGATCGGCATGTCCACCACAATATCGTACCCATCCCGCTTGAACAACGCATGCTGCTTTACGCGGATACTGACGTACAGATCTCCGGCAGGACCGCCCTTGGTGCCGGGTTCGCCTTCCCCCCGCAGGGAAATGGTCTGTCCGTCATCAATGCCCGCGGGAATGTTCAGGCTGATGCGGGCCTTCTTCGGCACCTTGCCGCGTCCGCTGCAGTCCGGACAGGGGCTGTTGATGATGGTCCCCTCTCCGCGGCAAGCATCACAGGCCTTCACGCTTGCGAATTGGCCGAACGGCGTGTTCTGGGCCACACGGACCTGACCGCTGCCGCCGCAGACCTTGCAGGTGTCTGCCGAAGTGCCGGGTTTCGCGCCGGAACCCGAACATGTATTGCAGGCCTGTTGGCGTGTGATCTGGATTTCCTTCTCCACCCCGAAACAGGCTTCCTCAAAGGCGATCTCCATCGCGTACTTGAGATCGTTTCCGCGCTGCGGACCACCCTTGCGGGCTTGCCTGCGGCCGAAGGGATTGCCACCCATGAAGGATTCGAAGATGTCCTCGAATCCGCCGAACCCGCTGAAATCGAAGCCGCCGGCCCCACCGCCGCTACCGTTGAAGGCATCGTGCCCGAACTGGTCGTACTGTCTGCGCTTGTCCGCATCGCTCAGGATGCCATAGGCTTCGCTGAGCTCCTTGAACTTGGCTTCGGATTCCTTGTTGTTCTGGTTCACATCCGGATGATGCTGCTTGGCAAGCGTACGGTAGGCCTTCTTCAATTCCGCATCCGTGGCGTTCTTGCCAACGCCCAGTATCTCGTAGTAATCGCGTTTGTCTGCCAAAGCCATCCCTCCAGGTTCACAGGGTCCGGCGGGGGACAGGCGCTGAGCTCCTGTCCGTTTCCTTCCCGTGATTTCTTTGTCACCGGAAAGAATTTACTTGCTCATTTTCATAAACGAATGGTGTGTCTGACCATTGCATTTATGAAATTCATCGCGCAAGTTTTTCTTTCCAAGATCTGCGCGGAAACGGGCCATGAGGGTTTCCCCCCGGCCCGTTCCCATTCCTCGTCTTGCTGCATTGCCCCGACAGGCGGCATTCAGGCGCGTTTCCGAATCCGGACCCGCGCCTGTTCCGCCTGCGGAATTACTTGTTGTCGTCATCCATCACTTTATAGTCGGCATTGTAGACATTGTCATCCGGACCGGCTCCAGCGCCCGGGTTTCCGCCCATGCCGTCCGGATTTCCGCCCATGTCGGGTCCGCCCGGCTGGCCGCCGTGCTGCTGATAGAGCTTCTGGGATACGCCGTAGAACACCTGGGTGAGGGCTTCGGTCGCCGCCTTGATGGCGTCGTTGTCGGTGCCCTGCAAGGCGGTCTTCACCTTGGCGACTTCGGCTTCCACAGATGCCTTGTCCGCTGCGTCGATCTTGTCAGCCATGTCCTTGAGGGACTTCTCGGTCTGGTAGACCAGGGAGTCGGCCTCATTTCGGATTTCAATGGCTTCCTTCTTTTTCTTGTCATCTGCTGCAAAACGTTCCGCATCCTTCACGGCCTTGTCGATATCCGCATCGGAAAGGTTCGTGCTGGCGGTCAGCGTGATCTTCTGCTCATTGCCGGTGCCAAGATCCTTGGCAGTCACATGGACGATGCCGTTGGCGTCGATGTCGAAGGTGACCTCGATCTGAGGGACGCCGCGGGGCGCCGCAGGAATGCCGGAAAGCTGGAAATTGCCGAGCTGTTTGTTGTCGGAAGCCATTTCGCGTTCACCCTGGAATACGCGGATGTCGACGCTGGTCTGGCTGTCCGCCGCCGTGGAGAAGGTTTGGCTCTTCTTCGTGGGAATGGTGGTGTTGCGCTCGATGAGCTTTGTCATGACACCGCCGAGGGTCTCGATGCCGAGGGACAGCGGGGTGACATCGAGCAGCAGCAGATCCTTCACTTCGCCGGTGAGGACGCCCGCCTGGATGGCTGCGCCGACTGCGACGCATTCGTCCGGATTGATGCCCTTGAAGGGCTCCTTGCCGAGGAATTTCCGCACTGCATCCTGTACGGCAGGAATACGGGAGGAACCGCCCACAAGCAGAATCTTGTCGATCTGCGCGGCTTCGAGGCCGGAGTCGGCAAGCGCCTGACGTGTCGGACCCATGGTCTTCTCGACCAGGTCGGCCGTCATTTCGTCGAACTTGGCGCGGGTGAGTGTCAGATCGAGATGCTTCGGACCTGTGGCGTCCGCCGTGATGAAGGGAAGGTTGACGTTGGTCTGGGTGACGCCGGAGAGTTCGATCTTCGCTTTCTCCGCCGCTTCCTTCAACCGCTGCATGGCCATCTTGTCATTCTTGAGGTCGATGCCGGACTCGCGCTTGAATTCGGTTGCCAGCCAGTCGATGACACGCTGGTCGAAATCGTCACCGCCGAGGCGGTTGTTGCCGTTGGTAGCGAGCACTTCGAACACGCCGTCGCCGATTTCCAGCAGGGAGACGTCGAAGGTTCCGCCGCCGAGGTCGAACACAAGGATCTTCTGCTCATGTTCCTTGTCGAGGCCATAAGCCAAAGCGGCTGCGGTCGGCTCGTTGATGATGCGCAATACTTCAAGTCCCGCAATTTTGCCCGCGTCCTTGGTGGCCTGGCGCTGTGCGTCGCTGAAGTAGGCGGGTACGGTGATGACGGCCTGGGTGATGGTTTCGCCCAGATACGCTTCCGCGTCGGACTTCATCTTCGCAAGGACCATCGAGGAGATTTCCTGCGGAGAGTAGGTCTTGTCGTCGATCTTCACCTTGCGGTCGGTGCCCATGTCACGCTTGATCGAGATGACCGTGCGCTCCGGGTTTGTAATGGACTGGCGCTTCGCGACCTGCCCGACGAGACGCTCGCCCGTCTTGGAAAACGCCACGACGGAGGGGGTGGTGCGGTTGCCTTCCGGATTCGCGATGACGACGGGTTCGCCGCCCTCCATGACCGCTACGCAGGAATTGGTGGTGCCAAGGTCTATGCCGATTACTTTTGCCATATGCTTGCTCTCCTATATCTGAACGTATTTGTTGTATGATTGAATATCCAGTCACTGTTTGCTTTTTAGCCTTATCCGGGCCCTCTCGGACTTTCCTTCGGAAAATCCTGCCGGGCGTGCCTCTGTTTGCCTTCACCCTTTATCCGGGCGCTCTCGGACTTTCCTGCGGAAAATCCTGCCGGGCTGTCACTGTTTGCTCCGCAAACAGTGACTAATTTGCCACCTTGACCATCGCGTGACGGACAACGGTGTCCTCCTTGTAGAGGTATCCCTTCTGAAACACATCGACGATCTCGCTGGTTCCGAAAGTCTCGTCCTCGACATGCATGACTGCGTTGTGATAGACCGGATCAAACGTGGCACCTTGCGCCGCAATCTCCTGGATGCCGAGTTTCGACAGGGCTTCCGCACATTGACGCGCCACCATGGAAACTCCGTCGCGCAGGGTGACGGCTTCCTGCGATTCAACGCCTTCAGCCGCCTTGACGGCACGTTCCAGATTGTCGAGCACAGGGAGGAAAGCGGCAGCCACTTCAACAATCGCATCACTGAAGAGTTTTTCCTTTTCCTTCTGCGTGCGACGGCGATAATTGTCGAATTCCGCAGCCATGTAAGTAAGTCGTTCGTAATGTTCCTTCGCTTCTGCTTCCTTCTTGCCTGCGAGTTCCTTCAGCGCCTCGATCTCATCCGAGAAAAGCGTTTCCTCGCTTGACACCGCATCATTTGGTGCAGTACCCTGCGCGGATTCGGCATCCACCGGTTTCGACGCATCTGACGCTGGGGCTTCAGCCTTCTTCAGGATATCCGCCTCCACTTCCGAGGGTTCCATCCTGCCCCCCTTTTTGGCTGTTTCATGTTTCGACATGTCGATTTCCATCCTTTCCTCTGCTGCAAATGCGTGTCATGCTGTCACAAGATGAATCGGAATGCATCTGCAGGTTTTCGCCGGCTCATCCCCTTGCGGATGACGGCCTGATGTCAACGCCCGGTCAATCCCGTATCATTCTGAGGATTTCCCGATCGAGCAGTTTTCTTACATAATCGATGGAGGAGAGGACCCTTGAATAGGTCATACGCGTGGGTCCAATTACGCCAATGGCGCCATAATGCTTCTCCCCGTCTCCGTAACCGGCAGTGACCAGACTCAGTTCCTTCAGAAGTCCCAACTCATTCTCCGCGCCAATCCGCACTTCAAGATTGGTCCGTTTTCCCACCTTCTGCAGCAGCTCGGTCAACACATCTTCCTCACGAAGCAGATCCATGACTTCCCGAGCCTTGAACAAGTCATTGAACTCCGGGAAATTGAACAGATTCATCATGCCATCCATCATGATTTCAGCATGGCCGATGCGGCGCATGCATTCCCGCAAGCCCTCCACAATCGGAAGGACAATGCCGTCCGGCAGGCCAAGTACTTGCTCGGCTTCCAGCAGAAGAGCCAGTTTGATGTCGCTGACTGCCTTGCCGGCCAAACGCTGGTCGAGAAAGGCTGAAAGACGATGAATGCCGTCATCCGGCAAATCCCCGTCGAGTCGGACCACACGACTGTTCACCACACCGCCCGACGCCACGACAATTACGAGAACACGCTGCCCGCCAACCGGCACAATCTGGATGGAACGGATGGGATTCGCTTCAGCCTGTGGCGTCATGGCCACGGTGGCATATCCAGTAACGGCCGATATCAGCGTGGCTGCGCGCCGTACCAGTTCCCCGAGTTCGCCGATCCGTTCGTCCATGGCCACCCGGATCCGCTGCATTTCCTCATTGGCCAATTCCTGGACCTGTACAAGATTATCTACGTAGAACCGATATCCTTTGTCCGAGGGAACACGTCCGGCCGAGGTATGCGGCTGGGCGATGTAACCGAGATCCTCAAGGTCCGCCATTTCATTGCGGATGGTCGCCGAACTGAGTCCCAGCTCGTGTTTCCGTGAAATGGTACGGGATCCCACGGGCTGTGCCGTATGGATATAGTCGTCAATGATGGAACGGAGAATGGCTTTTTTCCGTTCATTCAGATCCTCGTCCCAACCCATTGCGACCTCCCTCCGTCCAATAGTCCGGCTTGTGATGCGGGCAACCAGTCCTGCTTGTTTTGTTAGCACTCAGCATCATCGAGTGCTAACGATATAATAAAATTACCATCCGAAAAAAAGTTTGTCAAGCGTTTGGACACAAAAAGTCAGGAAAGGTCAGAAATTCATCCATTGGAATGAAAAACCACACTTTTCTCCTTTCCATGAACAGCCGCATCCCTATAAGGATGGACGGTTGACAAAAGCCGATCATCCCGCTGTTGCGATCAGCGAAGATCGGCTTTTTGCAAGGGTCGGAAGAATGGGACAGGACGAATGCGGGCTTAATCCGTCACCAGCCCCTGTTCATGGAGAAAATGGATGAGTTCCCGCTTTCGGAAGGGCTTCAGCATGAAGCCGTCGCATTGGTTCCGGTAGGCCGAAAGAATCGTCTCCTTCCGTGTATCGGAAGAGATGAACATGATGCGTGCGCCATCGTGTCCGAGCAGATCCTGTTCCTTCTCAAACTGCCGGATTTCCAAAAGCAGCGCCTGTCCGTCCATTTCCGGAAGGCTGCTGTCTAGACATACGAGCGAGTAGGGTTTCCCGTTCGTACACGCCTCCCTGTACATGGCAAGCGCCGTCCTGCCGTTGTCCGCCACGTCGCATTTGCCGTAGCCGGCAAGAAACAGTTGCATGACGCGTCGGTTGATGAAATCGTCTTCTGCGATCAGCGCTTTCATGTGTGTCCCTCCCGTACGGGAAACAGCAGACGTGATCGCATGCCGCTTCCCTCCAGATCATCTATCTGCAGACGCCCGCCAAGTGTTGAAATACACCGCGCAGCCCTGTCGTATGCCGGATTCCGGAGAACCTCGCCAATATCGGCGAATCCATCACCTGTCAAGTCGACATGCACGGTACCTGCCTCCTGAAAGGCAACCATCTCCATCAATCCAAGACGGTTGTCCTCTTCAGCCTTGGCCGATGCTTCCGCCATGGCCATGACAAGATCGGCCATCGGTTGCACGAGCTGATCCGCCAGTGCCATATCCACCTCGGTGCCCTCGCCCATGGTCACGATCCGGATCGACCTGCGCCGCTCCTCCATCAGGGACCCGACGGACTGTGTGACACGGGCGAAGGTTTGCTGGAAGGAGACCACCCGCAGTTCTCCCAGAATGTGCCGGATATCCCCCAATTGATTGGCAATGCCCGAGGTCTCGGTCGAGAAGCGATCCTTGTTTCCGAAACGCAGCTGCGACTCGGCGTGAATGCCCGTACAACGTCCCTGCAAATCCTCAATCAGCTGGACAAGTTGTTCCATCCGCTCCAGCGGGATTCTGACCGACTGGCCTGTCGGCTGGGCGCTGCGGATTTTTTGCATGCGGATGGCGCGTATGACGTCGGACGCATCCACACGCTTTTCCTTCAATAGAATTTCACCGAATTTCATCCGGCCAGGCTGGTTGCGCTGATGACTCAGGACATCCTCGACCTCGGATTTCTCCAGGGCGCCTTCGTGGATGAGAATCTCCCCGATGCGTGTTTCATGTTCCAATGGCTGTCTGACTTCCATGAACAAATCGTTTCTGGATTGCCGCAGTCCGCTCAGATGCTGTCCGACCTCGCCCAAAAAGCGGGAATCCCCATGAATGGCAGGATCAGTGGCCAGACGGCGCAAAAATTTCGAAGATTGGACAAGGTGGTTGAGGGAAGAGGATTCCATCCCCGGCCGGTACTTGCGTACGACCTCGATCAGGTCTTCCGATGCCTGGGCTAGACGCTTTCCGGTCTGCTCCTGGAGCAGACCGGAAAGCCCGGCAATGGTATGAAAGCGTGCATAGGCCTGCACCAACAAATCCTTGTCCGAAGGATCTGCGGCCAGATTGACAAGGGAGAGGTCGATCTCATCGAGCATTCCCCGGATTTCCTGCATGAAATCATCCTGGTAGCTCTTGCAGATTTCAACGAGTCCGGGCGGAATGCTTCCCCCGATGTCCAATTTCTCCATCCTGCGTGCCTCCTGCCAATAGAATACCCTGCACCCCATGTGCAAAACAACCGGTTCCATCACCGGTGATACAATCCTGCCGTGTTATGCGGATCATGCGTCCCTCCCGTCATAGAAACGCAAGAAACACCTGGTTCGCGAGATCTAGCCCTTTCTCCGTCAACCGGAGCAGCGGCCCCTCGGCCTTCACCAGTCCCTGTTCGATCAATCGGTGGATTTCCCCGGCATAACGAGCGGAAACATCCAGTCCGAATTCCTTGGAAACCCAATCCAGCCTCAGCCCCCCCGTCAGCCGCATTCCCATGAACATGCGCTCCGAAAGCGCTTCCTCAGGTGTCAGGACGGATTCTTCGGACATCAATGGAATTCCGGTTTCCATACCCTGGATATAGGCGTCGGGTGAGGAGATGTTGGCGAAACGGGTTTCCCCCATCAGGGAATGCGCACCGGCACCGATCCCCAGATACTCATGACGATTCCAGTATATCAGATTGTGCCTGCAGGAAAAACCGGGTTTGGCGAAATTCGACAGTTCATACTGTCCAAATCCGGAGGCTTCCAACCGGTTTCTCATTTCATGGTACATGCGCCGGTCGAGTTCTTCCGAAGCGGGCTCCAATTGCTTTATCCGGTACAATTCCCCCCAGGGTGTGCCCTCTTCAATGGAAAGGCTGTAGCAGGACAAGTGTGATACGGGCAGGGACAATCCAAATGTCAGGGTCTCCCGCCACATCTCCATCGTTTGGCCAGGAAGACCGAACATCAGATCCACATTCAGATTTCGAAAACCCGCATCTGCATAGAGGGCCGCAGCTTCCTCCGCGTCACGCCGGCGATGGATCCGTCCCAGAGAGGCGAGCAGTTCGTCCTGTGCCGCCTGAACGCCCATGCTGACGCGGTTGAACCCGGCGGCGCGCATGGCCGCCGCCTTTTCCACCGTCACGGTGCCTGGATTCGCCTCCAGGCTGATTTCCGCATCCGGATGAACGGCAAATGTGCTGCGTACGGTCTCCATCAGACGACCATATGCTTCGGGCGGCAGCAGGGAGGGTGTGCCCCCGCCAAGGAAAATCGTCATGACCTCCCGGTCGGGCCAATCGGAGCGCCGCAGAACCAGCTCGGTTTCCAACGCATGCAGATAGGCCGGCAGGAGTTCCATCCGGCCGGCCACTGAGGCGAAATCGCAGTAGTTGCATTTTTTCAGGCAGAAAGGGACATGGATGTAGAGTCCGATGGGCTTCATGCGGTGCCTCCAGGCCTGATCCGCCATTCTGTTTTGAAAAAGAGCCGGTAATGTTTGACCTTCGTTTGACTCTGTCAAACATAACCGGCTCTATGTATTTCAAAACACAATGTCTTCATTTGCCATTCTGTTTTGAAAAAGAGCCGGTAATGTTTGACCTTCGTTTCAAGTGTCCAGCTTGAGGACGGACATGAAGGCTTCCTGCGGCACTTCGACACTGCCGAACTGGCGCATGCGCTTCTTGCCCTCCTTTTGCTTTTCCAGCAGTTTGCGTTTACGGGAAATATCGCCGCCGTAGCATTTGGCGAGAACGTCCTTCCGGTAGGCGCTGATCGTTTCACGGGCGATGACCTTGCCCCCGGCATATGCCTGGATCGGAATTTCGAAGTTCTGCCTCGGAATGGTATCCTTGAGTTTTTCAGCCATGCGGCGACCGCGGGCATAGGCCTTGTCGGCATGCACGATGAAGGAGAGTGCGTCGATCGCCTCGCTGTTGAGCTTGATGTCAAGTTTCACGAGCTTGGACACCTGATAGCCCGTCAACTCGTAATCGAGCGAGGCATACCCCTTTGTCCGGCTCTTCAGCGCATCGAAGAAATCATAGATGATCTCATTGAGCGGCATGATGTAATGGAGAATCACACGGGTTGCTTCCATGTATTCCATGCTGACATAGGTTCCGCGCCGGTCCTGGCACAAGTCCATGATGTTTCCGACATACTCGGTCGGGGTCATGATCGTGGCCTTCACCATGGGTTCCTGCATCGATTCGATCTCGGCGACATCGGGCAGATTGCTTGGATTATCCAGATCGAACGTGGTCCCGTCCGTCTTCGTCACCTTGTAGATGACTGAAGGGGCCGTCGTCACAAGATCCATGTTGTATTCCCGTTCCAGGCGTTCCTGAATGATTTCCATGTGCAGAAGACCGAGGAATCCGCAACGGAACCCAAACCCGAGCGCAATGGAGGACTCCGGTTCGAACAGCAGGGCGGCATCGTTCAGCTGGAGCTTTTCGAGCGCATCACGCAGATCCCCGAACTTGGAACCGTCAGACGGATAGATGCCGCAGAACACCATGGGGACCGCTTTCTTGTAGCCCGGCAACGGCTCCTTCGCCGGATTCGAAGACAGCGTGATGGTATCGCCGACATGCGTGTCCCGCATGTTCTTGATGCTGGCGCAGATATATCCGACATCCCCCGCCATCAGCTTGCCGAATGGCAGCAGGGAACCGGGACGCATGTACCCGATTTCCGTGACGGTGAATTCCTTGCCCGTGTGCAGCATGCGGATGGTTTGACCGGCGGAAATGGCGCCTTCCATCATGCGGACATAACAGACGACACCCTTGTAGCTGTCATAATAGGAATCGAAGATCAAGGCGCGGGGTGCTGCTTCCTCATCCCCTTCCGGGAAAGGAACATATTCCACGATCTTCTCAAGAACCTCCGCAACATTCAAGCC
The DNA here is from genome assembly GCA_942493335.1 of uncultured Clostridia bacterium. Taxonomy (GTDB): domain Bacteria; phylum Bacillota; class Clostridia; order DSM-8532; family DSM-8532; genus JAEWSN01. The sequence goes on from OW818693.1 coordinate 1,119,813, forward strand.
GCTTTTCGCGGAGATTTTCGGTGCATGCTGCGCTTCGATGCCGATGATGTCCTCGATTTCATGAATGACTTCATCCGGCCGTGCACTGGGCAAATCGATCTTGTTGATGACTGGCAGAATGGCCAGGTTGTGTTCGGTTGCGAGATACACGTTCGCCAGCGTCTGCGCCTCGATGCCCTGGGAAGCGTCCACGACGAGGATGGCGCCTTCACAGGCGGCAATGCTGCGGGAAACCTCGTAATTGAAGTCGACGTGACCAGGCGTGTCGATCAGGTTGAGGACATATTCGTTTCCGTCCTTGGCGGTATAAACCATGCGGACAGCCTGTGCCTTGATGGTGATGCCGCGTTCCCGCTCGATGTCCATGTTGTCGAGGATCTGATCCTCCCGCTCCCGCTCGGTGAGCACACCCGTCATTTCGAGCAGCCGATCCGCGAGGGTGGACTTGCCATGATCAATGTGGGCGATGATACAGAAATTGCGGATGAGTTGCTGTCTGGCGCTGGCCATGTTGCCTCCCGGTTGGTTGTGACGCTGTGTCCCGGCATCCGGCGATTCAACCGCCGTTTGCGGAAGGGAATGATGGACAGGCTTCTGCCTGCCCATGGGTTTCTTGATTATACCATGTTCGGCGGGACCGTACAATCAGGATCCCAGCCAGTTGATCTCTCCGGACGTTTCATGAAAACAGGGATTCTTCAGGAAATCATCGGGATAGGAGGCGGAGCAGAGCATCGGGTGCCGCGAGGCGAAAATTCTTGCATCCCCGAGCCACTCCCGGTGCGCCTGGGCGTGACTGCCCCACAGGAACCAGCAAAGATCCGGTCTTGCCGTCGCAAGCCAGTTCAATGCGTGCCGCGTGAACGGGGCCCACAAGTCACGATGGGACCCTGGATTTCCCGGTTCAACGGTCAGCGAAGTGTTCAGAAGCAGTACCCCCTGCTCCTCCCATGAGCGGAAAAGGCTTTTGGGGGAAGCCACGGGAAAGGCGCCCAGCCGAATGGCCTGCCGGATTCCTGAAAAGGCGGGGATCCGATCATATTCCGTATCCCGCTCATAGGGTCTGATCCCGTGCGGGACGCACCAAAGCAGCCGGAGGATGTTCTTCAGGGAGACCTGCCGGAAGGGTTCCATCCAGGAGGTGAGGTTGCCTACTTCAAACGCGCGGCCGGTCGCGGCGCCTGCGGACGGATACGGATCCTGTCCCAGAATGACCACCTTCAGCGCGGACACGTTCGTCGACAAAAAACGCAGGACGCAGGCCGGTTCCGGAAAACTCCCGGACCCAACCTCCCTTTCGATGCCGGCCAGAAGGGAAACGGCCGATTCATCCAAACAGCCTGACCAGGATGGATGATGACCGCCGGCCAGCCACACAGACGAATTCTCCGCATGCACCGTCATTTTTTCCCATCCATTTCACGCTGCAGCAGATTGATCCGATCCCGCAGACTTGCAGCCCTTTCGAATTCGAGCTCCCGTGCCGCTGTCTTCATATCCTTTGTCAGACTTTCGAGCAGCGCCTTCATGCTGTCCCGGTCCAGAACGGACAGGCTTTCATCCTTCGAGGGGCGGAACGGTGCGGACGGCTCCGCAGCTTTCATCGATTCCAGTATGCTGCGGTTGCCCTTGACGATGGATTTCGGCTCGATCCCGTGCACTTCGTTGAATTCCCTTTGGATCAGCCTGCGTCGGTTTGTCTCGCTGATCGCCCAGTTCATGGATTTCGTCATGTTGTCCGCGTACATGATGACCCGGCCGGCGACATTTCTGGCGGCACGGCCAATGGTCTGGATGAGCGAGGTTTCCGACCGCAGGAATCCCTCCTTGTCCGCGTCGAGGATGGCGACAAGTGACACTTCGGGAATGTCCAGCCCTTCGCGCAGCAGGTTGATCCCGACCAGCACGTCGAACAGGCCGGCGCGCAGATCCCGGATGATCTCCATGCGTTCGAAGGTCTTGACGTCGGAATGCAGATACCGGACCCGGATGCCCATGTCATCGAAATACTTCGTGAGATCTTCTGCCATGCGCTTCGTCAGGGTGGTGACCAGTACACGTTCACGCCTTGCCGAAACAATGCGGATTTCCTCCATGAGGTCGTCGATCTGGCCCTTGACGGGTCTTACCGTGATCTCCGGATCAATCAGTCCGGTCGGACGGATGATCTGTTCCACGACTTCCGTCGAAAGCTGGCGCTCATATTGGGCTGGCGTGGCGCTGACATAGATGAACTGCGTCGCACGTGCATTGAATTCGGCAAAGGTCAGGGGACGGTTGTCGTATGCGGAAGGAAGACGGAAGCCGTAATCGATCAGGGACTGCTTGCGTGCGCGGTCCCCGTTGAACATGGCCCCGATCTGGGGGATGCTTACGTGCGACTCGTCACAGACCAGCAGAAAATCCTTTGGAAAGTAATCCATCAGGGTGAAGGGCGAACTGCCGGGGTCCCGTCCGGAAATGTGACGTGAATAGTTCTCAATGCCACTGCAGAAGCCGAGTTCCCGCATCATCTCCAGATCGTACCGGGTCCGTTGTTCCAGTCGCTGTGCTTCGACCAGCTTGTCATTCTCCCGGAAATATTTCAGTTGCTCCTCAAGCTCCATTTCAATGGACTGGATGGCACGTTCCATCTTTGCGCGGCTGGTCGCGAAGTGGGAGGCAGGAAAGATGGCGATGTGGTTGCGGTAAGCCTTCACTTCCCCGGTCAGCACATCGATTTCGCTGATCCGCTCCACTTCGTCCCCGAAGAATTCAACCCGATAGGCATCCGTGTTCGAAGCCGGCGGAAAAATATCGAGGGTGTCGCCCATCACGCGGAACGTACCGCGGTGGAAGTCGATCTGATTGCGCGTGTACTGGATGTCCACGAGTTTCCGGATGACTTCGTCCCGATCCTTGATCATCCCGGGCCGCAGGGAAAGCATGAGATCCGTATAATCTTCCGGATCCCCCAGGCCGTAGATACAGGAGACCGAAGCGACAATGATGACGTCGCGGCGCTCGAAAAGGGAAGCCGTCGCGGAGTGGCGCAGCTTGTCAATCTCGTCGTTGATGGCCGAATCCTTCTCGATATAAGTGTCCGTGGACGGAATGTAGGCCTCGGGTTGATAATAGTCATAATAACTGACAAAATACTCGACCGCATTCTCCGGAAAGAATTCCTGGAACTCGTTGCAGAGCTGGGCGGCAAGCGTCTTGTTGTGCGCAATGATGAGGGTCGGCCGCTGGACCTTCTCGATGACATTGGCGATGGTGTAGGTCTTGCCCGAACCGGTCACACCGAGCAACGTCTGATGACGGCTGCCGGAATTGACCAACCGGACGAGTTTGTCAATGGCGACCGGTTGGTCACCTTCGGGCTTGTAGTCGGAATGAATGCGGAATTCCGGCATGGGACACCTCCTGTCGCTCTCGGATGATGCAAGCATCATCCTGTCGCTTTGTTCATAAGGCTTCGCTATACGCTCTCGGACTTTGCAAGCAAAGTCCTGCCGCTTGTTGTTCATATGGCGCAGCCTTACGCTCTCGGACTTTGCAAGCAAAGTCCTGCCGCTTGTTGTTCATATGGCGCAGCCTTACGCTCTCGGACTTTGCAAGCAAAGTCCGAGAGCTTGTTGTTCATATAGCTACGCTATATGAACGGAAAAAGGCCATACATGCGGAATGGCATGTACGGCCTTGCAGGTTCGCTGGGAGGATTACTTCAGCATGAACACCAGAACGACGGACGTCACGATGAAGCCGATGGCGCACCAGCCGGTATAGCGGCTGAGCTTGGACTCGATGTCACGTCCCTTGTTCTTTCCGAAGAAGGTCTCCGCACCACCTGCGATGGCACCGCTGATGCCTGCGGAACGACCGGCCTGCAGAAGCACGACGGCAATGACGACCAGGCAGAGCAGGATGTGAAGGATATTGATGATAATCGTAAGCATGACGGTTCCCTCCATCTTTCAGATACAGCCTTGTCATTGTACCACAGACAATTTGTGCAATCAAGTTCCGCAGTGAAAAGCGTGGCGCTTCCTCCCCATCGCCAGACAATGATCCGGCCGACATATCAATGGCAGTGAAAGCCCGTTTTGACATCCTGTGGGCGTCGTGGAAACTGTGGTATACTTTCCATCGGGGATAAGCCTGGAATCAGTTATTCCTCAAATTCCACCAAAGGAAGGGCGTCATGCACGCAGAAATACACTTGATCATCAGGGCCATTTATGTCGGACTCTTCACTGGATTCATTCTAGCGCTTCCCACCGGTCCGGCCGGCCTTGAATCCATCCGCTGGACGCTCAATCATGGCCTTCGTAAAGGCATGATTGTCGTCTGCGGCTGTCTGACCTCGGACCTTGTGGACATGGTTCTGATCAACTACGGATTTTTGGAGCTGATGCGCACCCATATCGCGCTGGAAGTGGGTTTCTGGCTGCTTGCAGGCCTCGGCATCTTCGTGGTCGGGTTCCGTGAAATCCGTCATTCTCGCAAACATGAACAGAGCGATCTCCTAGAACCGCACCCGGTCACGGACAAGAAACACCGTCCATACCTGACGGGTTTTCTCATGAACATCTCCAATCCCGGCTCCCATTTTTTTTGGCTGACGCTGAGCAGTACGGTGATCGCCTTCTGGCACAAGACCGGAAAGCCTTCCTATTATGCCTTTTCCGCTTCCCTGCTCTTTGGCATGTTTCTGGGCCTGACTGCACTGAACCTGCTGGCCCATCAGGGAAAACGGCTCAGCCCGCCCAAGGTCTCCGGCAAGATCGGTCGTCTGATCCCATACGGTATTTCACTGATGGGCCTCGGTTTCATCGCAACCGGCGTCATCCGCCTGATTCGGCATGTAACCGGAGCCTGAGACGCCATCCGCCTGATTCGGCACATAACCGGAGCCTGAGGATGAATCGGCTCCGCACCCTGGAAGCAAGGCATGACGCAAGGCGAAAAGCCAACGAAAAGAAAAGAAGGGCGCTTCCGCAGCCAATCGGCCGGAAGCGCCCTTTTGCTTGACATGGAGACGACTGTTCGACTGCCGGATGAACCGGTTCCGATTACAGGCGCTTTTCGAGTTCCGCCTTGCGGGCTTCGTTGCCGGGTTTTCCGAGCAGGGCGAACATGTTCTTCTTGTATTCCTCGACACCGGGTTGATCGAACGGATTCACGCCCAGCAGGTAGCCGCTGATGCCGACCGCCTTTTCAAAGAAGTACACCAGGTAACCGAACCAGTAGGCATCCATGACAGGAATGTTCAGAACCAGGTTCGGAACGCCACCGTCGTTGTGTGCGAGGATGGTTCCCTGCATCGCCATCTTGTTGACGAAATCCATATCCTTGCCTTCGAGGTAGTTCAGCCTGTCCAGATCGTCCTCGGTGGCGATGAGCTTCATGGCCTTCTTCGACGCCTCAACGTTCAGAACAGTCTCGAAGAGGTTGCGCATGCCGTCCTGGATGTACTGGCCCATGGAATGCAGGTCGGTGGAGAAATCCACGCCGGCCGGAAAAATCCCCTTCTGATCCTTGCCCTCGGATTCGCCGTACAGCTGCTTCCACCATTCGGTGACGAAATGCAGGGACGGTTCATAGTTCACCATGATTTCCGTGGTACGACCCTTGCGAAGAAGCGCGTTTCGGAGCGCCGCATAACGATAGCAATCGTTCTCGGCAAAGGGTTTTGCGGTGGCTTCACGGCTGTCCGCCGCGCCTTTCATCATGGCCTGAATGTCGATGCCTGCAGCGGCGATCGGCAGCAGTCCTACGGCGGTGAGTACGGAAAAACGGCCGCCCACGTCATCCGGAATCACGAAGGTTTCATACCCCTCGGCATCCGCCAATGTCTTCAGTGCGCCGCGTGCCTTGTCGGTGGTGGCGTAGATGCGCGCCTTCGCGCCTTCCTTGCCATATTTCCCTTCCATGTACTTCTTGAACAGACGGAATGCAATCGCCGGTTCCGTGGTCGTACCGGACTTGGAGATGACATTCACGGAAACGTCCTGGCCTTCGATCAGATCGAACAGATCCGCCAGATAGGTCGGGCTGATGTTGTTTCCTGCAAAATAGATGGCGGGACCCTTGCGTTTTTCCTTCGGCAGATTGTTCTGGAAAGAGTGGCCGAGTGCCTCCAGCGCTGCGCGGGCGCCAAGGTAGGAGCCGCCGATGCCGATGACGATCAGTACATCGGAATCCTTGCGGATTTTCGCAGCCGCCTGCTCAATGCGGGCGAACTCCGACTTGTCATATGCGACCGGCAGATCAACCCAGCCGAGGAATTCATTTCCCTGGCCGGATTTTTCATGCAACATCTTGTGCGCCGCTTCGATTTGCGGGGCAAAGTAGGTGATCTCATGCTCCGAGACGAATCCCAGCGCTTTCTTGTAGTCCAGACGGATACCGTTCATGGGGTCATCCTCCCTGTTGTCGTAATAACCTCGGTCAATCAACATGGTGTTCAGCCTCACCCATTATACCGGAGCGAACACCTGTTGAAAAGGAGAAGGCATGTGATCTTTTCCGGATGGTTCTCCGAATATTCACCCCTGCAAGAGAAAAACGGAGCTGTCCGCACGGACAGCTCCGGATTCAATCAATGGTTCGGGTTCATCAGGCAATGGGATGGACACGATTCTCATAGTCCACCATATCCGGATCGATACGGTATTTCTGGGCCTTGCGCCATTCGAAGTACTTTTGGGCGACTTGCGGGAACATGGCCCAGGTCAGGACATCCTCGTCCTGTTCCAGATATTCGGCCATATCCTTCTTGACCTTGTCAAGTTCGGGATCCAGTGTATCGGCCGGCCGGCAGGTGATGCGCGCCTCATCTCCGATGATCTTCTTCACGATTTCGTCGGAAATGGGCGCCGGGGTCTTCCCGTACATGCCCTTCACGATATCCTTGGTTTCTTTCGGCACCATCTTGTAGCGTTCGCCGGTGATGACATTCATGACAGCCTGCGTGCCGACGATCTGGGAAGAAGGCGTGACAAGCGGCGGGAAACCCAGATCCTCACGTACGCGCGGTACTTCACGCAGCACTTCGAGGAACTTGTCCTCCTTGCCGGCCTGCTTGAGCTGGGAGACAAGATTCGACAGCATGCCGCCCGGCACCTGGTACTTGAGCGCATTGACATCGACGCCCATGACCTTCGTACTCAAAAGCCCGCTCTTGAGGTATTTCTCGCGAAGGGTCTCCACATACTCGGAAATGTCGCTGAGCTTGTCGAGATCGAGCCCCGTGTCGTATTGGGTTCCCTTGAGGGTGGCCACCAGTGGCTCGGTCGGCGGTTGCGAGGTCCCCAGCGCCAGCGGGCTCATGGCCGTGTCCACAATGTCGACTCCGGCTTCGATGGCCTTGAGGTAGGTCATGGAGCCGACGCCCGATGTGTAGTGCGTATGCAGCTCGATCGGCACCTTGACGGTTTCCTTCAGGGCCTTCACCAGATCATAGGCCTGATACGGAACGAGAAGGCCTGCCATGTCCTTGATGCAGATGGAATCCGCACCCATTTCCTCAAGCTGCTTGGCATCCCGCGTGAACTGTTCAAGACTGTGGAACGCGCTCTCCGTGTAGGAGAAGGCAACCTGGGCATGACCCTTTTCCCGTTTGGTTGCGTTGACAGCACGTTCGACGTTCCGGTAATCGTTCAATGCGTCAAAAATGCGGATGATGTCAATGCCGTTCGCGACGGATTTCTGGACGAAATAGTCCACGACGTCGTCGGCGTAATGTTTGTATCCAAGCAGGTTCTGTCCACGGAGCAGCATCTGCAGCTTCGTGTTCTTCACCTTGGAACGGATGATGCGCAGACGGTCCCAGGGATCCTCGTTCAGAAAACGGACGCATGCGTCAAACGTTGCGCCGCCCCAACACTCCAATGCGTTGAAACCGATATTGTCGAGCTGCTCGAGAATCGGCAACATTTCCTCGGTGGTCATGCGCGTTGCGATCAGGGATTGATGGGCATCACGCAGGACGGTTTCGGTAATCTTCACTCCCATGAATCTTCATCCTCCCCATATGGCCTTCCGCAGGAGCCGAAACCCGACTTCCTGCTGGAATCCGCGTCTGATCAGTTCAGGCTGAACATCATGTCGCCACTGTTGACCTGCTGGCCCATGGCGACATTCACGGAAGCGACAGTGCCTTCCTGGGGAGCTACGATTTCGTTTTCCATCTTCATCGCTTCGAGAATGGCAAGGACGGTTCCTCGTTTTACGGCCTGGCCGGGCTCAACACTTACTTTCCGAATGATGCCGGGCATCGGGGCGCTGATTTTCACGGCGCCTGTGGATCCGCCTGCCGCCTTTGGAGCAGCCGCTGCCTTGGGTGCGGCCGCGGCCGCGGGCGCGGGGGTGGCTGCTGGCGCAGCCGCTGCGGGCGGCGCGGCTTGCGCCGCCTGTGCCATCGGTACGGAAGCGACCGGTGCGCCGGTTTCCTCGACTTCCACCTCATACGACTTGCCATTTACGGTCACATTGAACTTTCTCATGCTGTTAAGCCTCCATCTGCTGATTCCCGCCCGTTTCGGCCCTGAGCCGCGGTTGCGGGTCCGTCGTTCTTCCCTGCGCCGTTCCCTGGGCTATCGGCGCAATCCTGGCGAATCCGGGTCAGAGCGGGATGTTTCCGTGCTTCTTGGCCGGGCGGGTCTCCCGCTTTCCGGAAAGCATCTCAAGCGCATTGGACAGGCGGATCCGGGTTGCGGCGGGTTCAATGACATCGTCCACATAGCCGCGCGCAGCTGCCACATAAGGGTTCGAAAACTTTTCGCGGTACTCCTCGATCTTGGCCTTGCGGGTCTCGATCGGATCCTCGGATTCCCCGATTTCCTTCTTGAAGATGATGTTTGCCGCGCCGTCCGGACCCATGACCGCGATTTCAGCGGTCGGCCACGCAAGAACCAGATCCGCGCCAAGATGCTTGCTGTTCATGGCGATATAGGCACCGCCGTAAGCTTTGCGCACGATGACGTTGATCTTCGGTACTGTCGCCTCGGAGAAGGCGAAAAGCAGTTTTGCCCCGTGGCGGATGATGCCGCTGTGCTCCTGCTTCGTTCCGGGCAGATAGCCGGGCACGTCGGTGAAAGTGACCAGCGGGATGTTGAAGGAGTCGCAGAAACGGACAAACCGCGCGGCCTTGTCGGAAGAATCGACATCCAGGACGCCGGCGCTCTCATTCGGCTGATTGGCCACAATCCCGACCGATTTTCCGCCGATGCGGGCGAACCCGACCAGGATGTTCTTCGCGAACTGGCTGTGCACTTGCAGGAATTCGCCATGATCCACCACACTGCCGATGATGGCGTTCATGTCATACGGTTTGTTCGGGTCATCCGGAATGACAACATTCAACTCCGGGCACGGACGATTCGCATCATCAGTCTCCATCGACAGTTCCGGATCGTCCAGGTTGTTGTCCGGCAGGAAGGAGAGCAGCAGCTTGATCTGCGAAAAGCATTCCTCCTCGCTTGCGCTCTCGAAATGGGCCACACCCGAAACGGCATTGTGCGCCTTCGCGCCGCCCAGTTTTTCAAACGTCACATCCTCGCCGGTGACCGCCTTGATGACCTGCGGACCGGTGATGAACATGTGGCTGGTCTTGTCGACCATGAACACGAAATCCGTGATGGCGGGCGAATACACGGCGCCGCCTGCACATGGGCCGAGGATGACGGAAATCTGAGGGATGACGCCGGAGGCAAGGGTGTTCCGAAAGAAAATGTCACCGAAACCCGCCAACGCATCGAGCCCCTCTTCGATACGGGCGCCGCCGGAATCGTTGATGCTGAGGAAAGGCGCACCCATTTTCATGGCCATGTCCATGGCTTTCGTGATTTTCCGGGCGTGCATCTCACCCAGGGAACCGCCGATGACGGTGAAATCCTGGGATGCAACATACACGAGACGGCCGTTGACGGTTCCGTATCCTGTTACGACCCCATCCCCATCGATCTTCTTTTTCTGCATGTCGAATTCAGTACTTCTGGTTTCGACAAAGGCGTCCAGTTCCACAAAGCTGTCAGCGTCCAGAAGCATGGCCAGACGTTCACGTGCGGTTTTTTTACCCGCCTCGTGCTGCTTGGCGATCTTGCCCTCCCCGCCGCCCTGTTTGTGCAGTGCTTTCCGGGCCAGGAGTGCATTGACCTTGTCCAGAGTTGCCATTCGTGCCACCTCATGATCCTTCATTCTGTCGTGTTTCCCGCACAATGACCGGCTTTCGCAGGATCATGCGGTTCGGCTGGTTTTATGACATGGTCATAATTATCATATGGTCATAAGTATACAATAAAAAACATGCGGATGCAATCGGGCATCCGCCCATTATTTGCAACCGCATGTTTCTGAATGTCTCCCTGCGGAAAACCGGCTTTCACCGTGAAGACCGGACATGTTCCACACATAGAAGAAAAGGCGGACAGTTGATTTGATTCGGAAAGTCGGTCCTGCGGACGTTCCAGATTCTGCAATCCAAGGACGACACCCATTCCAGAACGGCATCCCGCTCTTCGAAGCCGCTCTTTCCGCCATAATAGACCACCATCAGCAGCAGACCCTCCGGATCAAGCCGGGCGAGCGCCTGTTCAGCCGCCATCAGGGTTGTGTCGGCACGGGTTCCCACTAAATGATTGCCGCCGGGCAGCCAGCCCAGATTGAAAACCACTGCCCGGATCGTCCCCTTCTCCGGCATCAACTCGTCCAGATGGACCCCCAGTGTTTCGTGCCCTTCCGGAAACAAACGGCACCTGTTCAGCAATCCAGCCGATTCAAGTCGTTCCCGGGTCCGTTCCACAGCGTCCGGCTGGATGTCGAAGGCAGCCACCATGCCGGTTTCTCCCACCAGCTGCGCCAAAAAGACTGTATCATGACCATTTCCCATGGTGGCGTCCACGACGGTGTCTCCGTCGCGAACCACTTGCACCAGCCAGTCATGCGCCTCCTGCAGCGCACGTTTCAAACGTTCCATCTTCCCTCTTCCGGCAAACGCCCGTGTGGCAAACCCCAGACTCTGCCCGATGACAGGGAAGGGGTTCCATGTTATGATGAATGCAAATGGGATCCGTACCCGGCAAGTTTCCGGAACCGGCAAGGAAAGGCACCAGCATGCAAAAATTTGTCAATCGCATCAAGAAACCGCTAGCAATCCTTCTGGCTTTCATCTTCCTGATGACATCCGTATTGTATATCCTGCCGGCCTTCGTGAAATGAAGGCCTCTTTCATTACGGGCAGGGATATGCGGAAAAATACCTGCGCGCCTTTTGAATGTCGTTCCCGATTTCCCGCATGAGCGCTTCGCGTCCATCGAATTTCTTTTCGCCGCGGATCCGGCTCATGAAGGACACTTCAATCTCCTGACCGTACAAATCCCCCCGATAATCCAGCAAGTGACTCTCAATGCTGAAGCTGCCGTCATCCCGGACAGTCGGCGCGAGCCCGATGCTCGTCACGCTGTCGTGCCAGCTCTTTTCCACGCGGGTCCGCGTGATGTACACACCGAAGGTCGGAAGCGCCATACCCGGGTCCGGATAAAGATTCGCCGTCGGGAACCCCAGTTCCCTGCCGATCCGACGGCCATCCGCCACACGCCCTGGGATGGAGAAATGCCTGCCGAGCAGTTGGAACACACGCTCCATGTTGCCCTTCTCAATGTAAGTGCGTATCAGTGTACTGCTGACAATCTCGGAATTCACGCGAACAGGCGGTACCACGAGAACGCGGAATCCATGCTGTTCCCCCATGCGGCGCAGCAAATCCGCATCCCCTTTTCCCATATAGCCGAAACGGTAGTTGAAGCCTACGACCACCAGCCGGGCATGCAGTTTTCCCAACAGGATGCGTGTCACGAATTCTTCCGCCGACAGTTGGGAAAATGCCTCGTCAAATTCCTGCAGGCACAGCCAATCAAGATCCATACGGGACAGGATGGCCGTCTTGTGTTCGAGGGATGTGATAAGCGGCTGATACAAGTCCTTCCGCAGAATATGATCGGGATGCTTCGTGAACGTGAAGACCGCCGGTGAAAGCCCCGTCATCCTGCTTTCCTCGATCAAGGTGTTCAAAAGCGCCATATGTCCGATATGGAGACCGTCGAAGTTGCCGAGGCCCACCCCCGTGGAACCCGTCGGTCCTTCCGCCTGCGTCATGTCCAAAATCACCATGATTCATCCTCCTGGTCCGGAGTTCCATCCCAACCTGTCTGTGATGTCGATTGTACAAGGTTCAGTCGCCCGTCATCTGCCTGGACAACCGGAACCCGGATTCACCGATTCCTGAAGAAACAGGGACAATCTGTCCCAGCCCCAGAAAACGATGCGCTTCATAGACACGGAAGGTTTCATTTCCTGACACGTTCGGATCCGCAGACAGCCATTCATTGACTGTCGCTTCAACCTCTCCCTCCGCATCCGGACCGGGAGAAGAAGATCCCAACCCTGCACCGTTCATCCTGATTCGCGAGACGGGTACGGTCTGACCGTTCAGCAGTTTTCCGGCGACCACGGCATCCACCCGGACAGCCGGATACATGACAAAAGCAGAATCCACAGACAGAAAGCAGGCTGCCAGCGTTCCTTCTTCCGATGCCTGCTCAAGCGCTTCCAGGGTGAATGCGTCCTCAATCCGATAGGGCCCCGTGCGGGTTCTCAGAAGGAAGGCCATATGTCCGCCACAGCCCAGGCGTTGTCCGATGTCATGGCAGATCGTACGGATATAGGTGCCTTTGGAACACGTCACATCAAAGAGGACCCGGATGCGGTCCGGTTCACGATGTATGGCGAGAGGTTCGCACACGGATATGTTCACCGGGCGCATCTTCCGCTCGATTTCCTTGCCTTCCCGGGCCAGTTCGTAGAGTTTCTTGCCATCCACCTTCAAGGCGGAATGCATCGGTGGAAGCTGAAGCTGCTCGCCCTGCATGCCCCTGACCGCATGCAGGATTTCTTCATCGGTACAGACGGGAACCACGCTTCTTCGCACAGTCCCTGTTCCATCCTGCGAGTCGGTTTCGATGCCGAGGCAGAGTTCCGCGCGGTACTGCTTGTCCTTGTCCGTCAAGGCATCCACCGCCCGGGTCGCCCGGCCTGCGCAGATCGTCAGGACGCCTGCCGCATCGGGATCCAGCGTTCCGGTGTGCCCAATTCGGCGGGTGCTGGTCAAACGTCTTAACAGTGACACCACATCAAAGGATGTCATGCCAACCGGTTTGAGCACATTGAGGATGCCATCCATTCAGAATCCGCCTTTCCTGCGGCATATCCGGATTTCCTGCGCAATGCGGTCCCGCATCGTATCCAGCACCTGCTCCAGCTCACCGTCCACGCTGAATCCGGCGGCACGCTTGTGCCCGCCGCCCGCAACGGTTTCCGCGATTTTCGCGACGTCGATGCAATTGTTGGAGCGCAGGCTGCCCTTGAGATTCCCGGCCTCCTCTTCCCGAATGAAAAGGGAAACCTCGACGCCTTCGAGATTTCGGCCGATATTGACCATCCCTTCGAAATCACCGGGACTGCCGCCTGCCGCCAGGATATCCGCACGGCTGAGGAAGGAAACTGCCAGCAGGCCGTCCTCATACACTTTCAGATGATTCATGGCCTGTTTCATCAGCTGAAGCTTGATCATGGAGATCGTATCGAACACCCGTTTGGCCGCATACCCGCAGTCGATGCCGAATGCCATGAGGTCTGCGGCGATCCGGTGCGTACGCGGCGTGGTGTTGGTAAACCGGAATCCGCCCGTATCCGTCAGAATGGCGGTATACAGGCACATGGCGATCTCCTTGTCCGTCGGGATCTCCATCCTTGCGAGCAGATCAAAGACAATTTCGCCGGTGGCCGCCGCATGGGTGTCCACATGGGAAATATCCGCCGTGACATGATTCGTCGCGTGGTGATCAATGCTCAGCCGTTCGGATGCGCCCCAGTAAACCGGTTCACGCACACCCAGCCGCGACAGGTCTCCATTGTCGATGTTCAGGGCGACATCATAGGTTGGACGCGGACCGGGTTTGACCAATCCAAGCCCCGGCAGGAAGTCCAGCATCTTCGGAACCGGTTCCTCCAGAAGCACATCGACGGTCTTGCCCTTCGAGGTCAGACCGATGGCCAGTGCAAGCGCCGCACCCAGCGCATCGCCGTCCGCGTTGAGATGGGGAAGGATGGCAATTGTCTCCGCTGAAGCCAGCCGAATCCCGATTTGCGCGAGCGCATCAGGTTTCATCTGATTTTCCTCCCATATCGTCTTTCGCCGTGGCTTCGTCTTCGTCCTCTTCTTCTTGGCCTTCCGCCGCAGCTTCGTCCTCTTCCTCTTCTTCATCATCCGTCACGTCTTCGTCATCTTTCGGAGATTCCACGTGCGGTATGTGCGCGGCCATTGTATCGGCAATCAGCTTGCTGATGTGCATGCCATGCTCAATCGAATCATCGATTTCGAAATGGAATTCCGGCGTGAAACGGAGTCGGACGCGCTGTCCGATCTCGTGACGGATGAATCCGGCCGCGGATTGCAGGGCTTTCAACGCCCCTTGTTTCTGTTCGGCTGTTCCAAGAACGGAAACAAATGCCTTCGCATGCTTGAGATCCTTTGCCACGCGCACACCTGTAACCGAGACAAACGGCGGCAGGCGGGGATCCTTGATGTGATTCTGAATGATGTCGGACAATTCACGGCTGACTTCTTCCGAGATCCTGTCAATCCTGTCCATACTGCTTACGCCTCCTATGCAAGGAGGCGCCCCGCGGACCCTTGGCCCATGAGACGCCCCGCTTTTCGAATCCGATTCACTTCCTGGCTGCTGAAGACGGGATTTCCCGCTCCGGCAATACGCGGAACGCATGCCGGAGCTTATGGCTCCGGCCATTGTCCATCGTATCTGTTTATGCTTCCACTTGTTCCTGGTGGAAGGCTTCCACAATGTCGCCTTCCCGGATGTCGTTGAATTTCTCGATCATGACGCCGCATTCGAATCCGGCCAGCACTTCCCGGGCATCGTCCTTGAAGCGCTTGAGGGAAGCGAGCTTGCCGTCATGCACCACGATGCCCTCGCGGACCACGCGGATTTCGGAGCTGCGGGAGACCTTGCCGTCGAGAACGTAGGAGCCGCCGATGGTGCCGACATTCGACACCTTGAACAGCTGCCTGATCTCGATATGGCCGTCGATGACTTCCTTGAAGGTCGGAGCGAGCAAGCCCTTCATGGCCTTTTCGACGTCGTTGATGGCGTCGTAGATGACCCGGTAGAGACGCAGGTCAACACCGGCAGTCTCCGCCATGTTCTGGACTGTCACACTCGGCCGGACATTGAAGCCGATGATGATGGCGTTGGCCACTTCAGCCAGTGTGATGTCGGACTCGGTGACCGAACCGACCGCATCGTGGATGACACAGACCTTCACCTTGTCATTGCTCATCTTGATCAGCGTCGCCTTGATGGCTTCGACGGAACCCTGCACGTCAGCCTTGACGATCAGGTTCAGTTCCTCCACCTTGCCGGACTGGATCTGGTTGAACAAGTCATCCAACGTCACGCGGTTGCGTCCGCCGATGGCCTTCTGATGGCTTTCCTGGGCCCGGCGTTCCGCCAGATCCTTCGCCACGCGTTCATCCTGGACCACATAGAAGATGTCGCCCGCATCCGGAACTTCCGAAAGACCGGTGACCTCGACCGGGATGGACGGACCGGCTTCCTTGATACGGCGTCCCTTGTCATTCAACATGGCACGGATGTGGCCGAATGTGGAACCGGACAGGATGGCATCTCCCACCTTGAGCGTACCGCGCTGCACCAGCAGGGTTGCGATGGGTCCCTTGTTCTTGTCGAGTCGGGCTTCCACCACGGTTCCCTTGGCCTGGCGATTCGGATCGGCTTTCAGTTCGAGCATGTCCGCCGTCAGCAGAACCATTTCCAGCAGCTGATCGATGTTGGTGCGCTGCTTGGCGGAAACGGGCACGGCCGGGACGTCGCCGCCCCATTCCTCGATGACGATGCCGTGCTGGGTCAGTTCCTGCTTGACGCGGTCCTGATTGGCATTCGGCTTGTCGATCTTGTTGATGGCGATGATGATGGCAACCCCTGCCGCTTTCGCATGGTGGATGGCCTCGATCGTCTGGGGCATGACACCGTCGTCCGCCGCGACCACGATGATGGCGATGTCCGTGACCTGGGCGCCACGGGCACGCATGGCGGTAAACGCCTCATGGCCGGGGGTATCCAGGAACGTAATGTCACGATCATGCTGGTGGACCGTGTAGGCGCCGATATGCTGCGTGATGCCGCCGGCTTCGCCTTCGGCAATGTTTGCTTCCCGGATGGCATCGAGGAGAGACGTCTTGCCGTGGTCGACATGGCCCATGACCACGACGACGGGGGCACGGTCTTCCAAAGCCTCCGGTGCATCTTCGCCGTCGTTGAAGAGAATCTCTTCCGCGCTGACGATTTTCTGCTTGATGGCGGTTACGCCGTATTCGTTTGCAATGATCGCCGCCGTGTCAAAGTCCACTTCCTGATTGGCGGTGGCGGCGCTGCCCATGACGAACAGACGCTTGATGACATCGGCCGCTGTCTTTTTCAGCGCCTCGGCCAGGTTCTTGACGGTGATCGCATCTCCGATGGTGACTTCCGTCAGGACGGCTCTCGGCGGAATGTGCTTCATGCGCTGGTCGACACGACCACGGCGGATCCTCTTTTCAGCGCGCTTTGCATTGATCGCTTCCTGCTGATCATTGTAGAAGGCATTGATGACGAATTCGTCCGAGTACATGTCGTTGACACTGCCCTTCTGACCGACCATGTCGATCGTGGGGCGGAATTTGGATGCGGCGCCGGTGGTGGGAGCGGTCGGACGTGCCGTATCCATTTTCGTGTTCTTCTTGGCTTCCCTTGCACGGTCCACTGCGGACAACGTGCGACGTTCGCCACGGACAGGCGCCTTTTCCTCGGCACCGGCCGGCTTGTCGGGACGTGCGCCGGGTGCGCCGGGACGTACGCCGGGTCTGCCTGCACCATAGGGCGGGCGATCCTGACGATCCTTGTCGAAACCTTCACCGGGACGACCGCCGCCATAGGGAGGCCGATCGCCGTAGGGACGGCTGCCGGGACCACCCTGGCCACCGCCGCCGTAGGGAGGACGATCATTGTTGTATGGGCGAGGACCCGCTCCGGGCCCACCCTGGCCACCGCCGTAGGGAGGCCGGTCGTTGTATGGGCGCGGACCCGCTCCAGGACCACCCTGACCGCCACCATAGGGAGGACGGTCATTGTTGTACGGACGCGGACCTGCTCCAGGTCCACCCTGGCCGTCTCTCGGCGGATAGGGGCGATCATTGTACGGACGCGGACCTGCTCCGGGTCCACCCTGGCCGTCTCTCGGCGGATAGGGGCGATCATTGTACGGACGCGGACCTGCTCCGGGACCACCCTGGCCGTCTCTCGGCGGATAGGGACGGTCATTGTACGGACGAGGACCTGCGCCAGGTCCACCCTGGCCGTCTCTCGGCGGATAGGGACGATCATTGTACGGACGCGGACCTGCTCCGGGTCCACCCTGGCCGTCTCTCGGCGGATAGGGGCGGTCGTTGTATGGGCGCGGGCCGCCTTGTCCATCTCGGGGCGGATAGTTGCCCTGACCTTCACGCGGCGGGTATGCGGGCCGATCTCCGGCTCCGGCCGGACGAATGACGGCACCGCCCTGGCCTTCCCTGCGCACGGGAGGGGTCTGGCCTTCCGGACGAACCGGGCGAACCTGTTCAAGCCTTGGGCGTACCGGCGCCTGCGTTGCCGCAGTCTGTTCCGGATTGGCCGCGGGACTTGCTTGCTGCTGCTGAGTCGGTGAAGGGGTCTCCGCATCCGTGGCGGGGATTTCCGTATGTTTTTCCGCATGTCTTGCCGCATGGGCGGGATGCGCGACCGTTGCCGGTGCTTCATTCCGCTCAGTCGGAGCCGTCGCGGACTCGACCGTTTTCTGGCTCTCCGGCGCATCATGGGAGTCGGTCGGACGATAGGATTCCGACGCATGGTGATGCTCGGCTGCGGCAAGCTCCGCCTCATGGCGCATCTCGCGAACCGCTTCGGCATGGGAGGCCCGCTCGTCGCGTTCTTCCCTGCTGATCTTCTTGACGCCGAGAATATCATCAACCGGCTTTGCGGGACGCTCCGCGAGACGGATCGCCTCCGTGCGCTCGTTGTTCTCCGCGGCCTTTTCGGCGGCAGGCGTCAACGGCTCGTCTTCCGGTTTCGGACGCTTCCTGACCATCGGTTCCTGCGGTTGGTTGCTGCCGCGCACATATCCGGCCATCAGGCCGTCGCTGGAGCTGGAGGAACGCATGAAGTTGGACTTCCCGCGATCCGCCTGCTGACCCTGCTGACCCTGTTGCCCTTGCGGACCCTGCTGTCCCTGCGGACGTCTGGCATCCTGCTGAGGGCGCGAAAAATCTTCCGTGTCACGAATGACAACTTCGGTTTTCCGGATGATACGGGGGGCGTTCCGCTTTTTATCGGCGTCCTGCGCTTCATGCCTGCCTTCGGCCACCGGCTGCGCCGGGACGTTGCCCGACTCGGATTTCTTGACCACGCCAATGTGCTTGTAAAGCTTGGTGAGTTCATCATCCTCCAGCGTGCTCATGTGGCTCTTCGGATGAATGTCAACTTCCTCAAGCTTCTCCATGAGACGCTTGCTCGTCACATTCAATTCCTTCGCAAGCTCATGAATCTTTTTACTCAACTACTCCACCCCCGTGTGCTTTTTTGCCGTCTTCGCGCCTGTAAACGCGTTTGTTCTGCTTGTCTGCCGACACATCACCGGCGCATTTACAGGTTCCAGCTGCATCGTCCTGTTCCTGGACATCCTGTGATCCGTCTTCCATGCTCTTGCGGATTTGATTCGCGAAAGAGCGATTCAGGACTGCGATCACCGCGTAGGTGTCCCGCCCCAGCCGGTGCCCCAGCTCCGCCTTCGTGCCGAACAGGATCCGTTCGACTCCGGCCTTTGCGCACAACGCACCGAACCGTTCCACCGTGTTGACTCCCGCATCGGAAGCCAGCACAATCAGCCAGGCTTTCCGCCTGGCCAGCGCATCCTCGCAGAGAGCGTCGCCTGCGACGAGTTTCCCTGCTTTCCGCGCCAGACCCAACCAACCATATACCTTATCTTCCGACATGAGCCTCCAATTGTCTTGCCACGTCCTGGTACACCTCTTCGGTCACCTCGGCCGAGAATTCCCGATTGAAGGCCCTTGCCTTGCGGGCTTTCTCGAAGCAGGCGGGATCCTTGCAAAGGTAGGCGCCCCGGCCATTCATGCGGCCGGTCGGATCCACCGTCACCAGGCCTTCCTGGCTGCGGACCACGCGGATCAGCGTTCGCTTTTCCTTCATTTCCCTGCACCCGACGCAACGGCGCATGGGAATCTTTCTTGTCTTCATGCCAATCCCCCTTGCATCGTACGGGTCTGTTCCGGATCAGTTGCCTTCGTTTCCGCTTCCGCCCTCCGTGGACGTTTCCATACCCTCTTCGCCGATGGAGGTTTCTTCCGCAATACCAGCTTCCCCGCCGTCTTCGGAACCTTCGAACGCTTCTTCCGCGTATTCAGGTCCTCCGATGGTTTCCGGTTCGCCGAACAGATTGTCCGCGCCGTCGAAGAGATTGTCCGTGTCCTGCCCGTATGCCGCGGGGCCACCGCTGAACAGCTGCATTTCCAGAATCTGGCGCATCTGTGATTCGCTCTTGATGTCTATCTTCCAACCCGTCAGTTTCGCGGCGAGCCGGGCATTCTGGCCTTCCTTGCCGATGGCGAGGGAAAGCTGGAAATCCGGCACGACGACACGGGCGATGCGGCTGTCCTCATCGAGGGAAACCTGCACGACCTTGGCGGGGCTGAGGGCGCTGGCAATGTAATCTTCCTGGATGGAGCTCCACTTGATGACGTCGATCATCTCGCCGTGCAGCTCGTCTACAATGGCGCGGATGCGGCTGCCCTTTTGTCCGACGCAGGCACCGACCGGATCCACGTTCTCATTGCGCGAATGGATTGCGATCTTGGTGCGTGAACCGGCTTCCCGGGCGATGGTCTTGATTTCGACCGTTCCATCGCTGATTTCCGGCACTTCAAGTTCCATCAACCGCTTCACGAGACCAGGATGCGTCCGCGACACATAGATCTGCGGGCTGCGGTTTGTCTTCTTGACGTTGATGACATATACCTTCACACGGTCATGAATGTTGTATCGTTCGCCCGGGGTCTGCTCCCCCGGCGGCAGAACAGCTTCCACACGTCCGAGGTCGATGACGACATTCTTGCGGTCGAACCGGGAGACGACACCTGTCAGGATGTCCTCCTCACGGCTGGCGAATTCGCCGAATACGATCTCACGCTCCGCTTCGCGGATACGCTGCATGACAACCTGTTTGGCCGTCTGGGCGGCAATGCGGCCGAACTTGCGGGGCGTGACCTCGACTTCGACCATGTCGCCGATTTCAAAATCCGCACCGAAACGCTTCGCCTGTTCCAGCGACATTTCCTCCGCCGGATCCATCACTTCGTCCACAATGGTCTTCAGCGCATAGACACGGATGTCGCCGGTGCTGCGCTCGATGTTGACCTCCACGTTCTGGGAGGAACCGAAGTTCTTCTTGTAAGCGGAGATCAAGGCCTGCTCGATGGCTTCGATCAGGATATCCTTGTGGATGCCGCGTTCCTTTTCCAGTTGTTCGAGTGCATGAATCAATTCAGCGCTCATTCCAGTCATTCCTCCAGTCAATCTATTCGACGGCGCCATGCGCCGGTGGAATCATCCAATGAAAGGCTTCCGCCTTCGCTAGAATACAAACTTCCGATTGATTTTCGCGATATCACCCACGGCAAGCGGAATCTGTTTTCCTGCTCCATCCTCTACGATTACGATGGCCCCATCGAAGGAACGAAGAATCCCCTCCATGTGGCGCGCGCCGTCGATCGGCTTGAAGAAGCTGAGTTCCACCAACTGTCCGATGGCTTTCCCGTAATCCCTTGCCGTCTTGAGCGGTCGTTCCAGGCCCGGGGATGAAACTTCCAGAAAATAGGCCTGTTCGATCGGATCCGTTTCGTCGAGCGCGACATTGAGCGGGCCATTCACGGCTTCACAATCATCGAGTGACACCCCGTCAGCCTTGTCGATGTAAACGCGCAAATACCAGTGGGCGCCCTCCTTGACAAATTCGACGTCCACCAGTTCGCAACCGGCCTTTTCCGCAGCCGCTTCCGCAGTCTTCCGGACAAGGGCCAGCAAATCACCTTTTGTCATTCAACCTCCCGTCGGAAACGGGTTCCCGCCCTTCCGGCACAACGGACACACCGCAAGCACCGCATACAAAGGCAAAGAGTGGGCACTCCCACTCTTCCATCAAAAACCGTTCCGAACCAGAGTCATTATATCATGGGGGTGTCGGCATGGCAAATGTTTTTTGCCTCCGCAGGCCGGTTCCGATCCCGTGCATCGGCATGGTACAATGCTTTTGGGTTGGCCCCACGAAGACAGGCTGCAGTACGCGGCACGGAGAATGCATGATCGTACAGGGAATTGTTTCGGAATACAATCCTTTTCACAACGGACATCTCCATCATATTGCCGCTTCGGCCACGGCCACCGGCGCGGACGCGACGGTCTGCGTGATGAGCGGCAACTTTGTCCAGCGCGGCGAGCCCGCCGCCTTCTCGAAATGGGCCCGGGCCGAGATGGCCCTTCGGTCCGGCGCCGATCTTGTCCTTGAGCTGCCGGCCGCTTATGCCTGCGCCTCCGCTGAAGCTTTTGCAACCGGTGCGGTCTCCATCCTCGAAGCGACCGGGCTCGTTGATTTTCTCTGTTTCGGGAGTGAAACAGGAGAAATAGAACCGCTCGATATGGCCGCACGCGTACTGGCCGACGAGCCGGAGGATTTCCGCCTTCTCCTTCGGCAAGGACTCGACAAGGGCCTTTCCTTTGCCGTGGCGCGGCAAAAGGCGCTGGCGGCCTGGGCGGCGGGCCAGACCGGGAAGTCGGGAAACCCTTTCATCGGACAGGACGCGACAGCGCCAGAGAATGCGGAAGGAAGCAGCCTATCCATCCGGAAGCCGGATTATGACGCCTCTGCATTCACAGACACGATCTCCGCGCCGAACGACATACTCGGGGTGGAGTACCTGAAGGCGCTGCGCCGGATCGGAAGCCGCATGCAGCCTTTCACGCTCCGCCGTCTCGGCCGCGGATACAACGATCCGATCCTTGAAGGTGCCTTTCCGAGCGCAACCGCACTCCGAAAGGCTATGGCCGAAGGGGGTACGCCGGATGACGCGGCCGCCGCAAACGGCATGCCGGAAACAACGCTTGCCGTTCTCCGCCGGGAAATGGCAGCCGGACGGGGGCCTGTAACAGCCGATCATTTCCTGCCGGTTCTCCTTCAGCGTCTGCGGACCGCCACAGATGCTGAACTGACCGGCCTGCCCTGGATGGAGCAGGGATTGCACCACCGGCTGCGCGCGGCTGCCTCCGATGCCGCCACCTGGGATGCGCTGGTTGGATCGGCCGCCTGCAGCCGCTACCCGCGCACCCGTATCCAACGGATGCTCTGCGCCCTCCTGATCGGCCTGCCCGGCACGCTCCCCGCTGCGCTCTCGTCAGCCGGAAACGTCCAGTATCTGAGAATCCTGGGCTTCAATGAAGTAGGCCGGGAACTTCTTGCAATCATGCGGCGACGGGCCTCCGTCCCGATCATCGGCCGGTCCGCAAGCTGGGGAATTTACCGGGACCCGCTGATCCAGGCGCTGCTGGCGCTCGAATGTCGGGCAACGGATACCTGGACGCTTGCCTGCCGTGAACCCGTCGATCGCCGGGCCGGATGGGAACACCGTGCGGGGCCGGTCATTCTTCCTCTTCCACAGCCACGGGAAACGTGATTTCAAAGGGTTCCACGCGCAGGACAGCCAGCGGCTTGATCCCGCCGAGATCCGGAAAGAGAGACCCGTTGCAGTTCATGTCCTCGACGCGGGCCAATCTGCCCATCCCTTTTCCGGAAAAACGTGTATGGAGAACCCGCCCTTCCTGCTCCTGAACGAGGGGAAACGGCAAAAACGCCGTATGGACCGGAAAGGCAGGACCAAAGGAACGAATCGTCAGGTCGGCCGCAACCGTTCCCTTGACTGTCACCCTCACACGTTCCCGTCTTTCCCCGAGTGCTTCAAACCGGAAGTCCGCCTGTTCCTTGGGGATTCCCCAGTTCTTCCGACCGTTCACGACACTTTCCATCGTGGAAACATAGATGCGGCTGATCGTACCCAGTTTTCTTCCCTTGTATTTGAACTTTCCCGGAATGAAAAGCAGTTCGCCATAGGGGCCGACGTTCGAGTCGGCATAGTCCACAAGCATCACGCTTGCAAGACCTCCTGCAAAGCACCCCTTCAAGAAATCCGGCACCGCTCCGTTTTTCTCCACGAATTCCCGCGGCAACCTGTAAAGGAGCATATATCCCTTGCCGTGCAGTGTCCATGGTGCAGGAACAAGCCCCACATTCTCCTGGGACATTTCTTCCCCCCGGCCATCCTTCCTGATTTCATCCATGGGATCCCCTCCTCCTGACTTATGAATGACTTTGCTTCAACCATTTCTGAAAACGGGTGTTCTCAATGCGTCCATAGAGACGTAGAACAAAGGGAAACACGCGTGCCAACATGAGTGTGGCAAGAAAGACACGGGATGGAAAAATGCTTTTCCTTCCACTTTTGACGCCACCCAGGATGCGTTTGGCAACTGTATCCACCGATTGGGACGGCCATGGAACCGGGCTGCCTCCGGCCTTGTCGAAGAAAGCGGTTCGGGTGGCAATCGGGTATACGACCTGAAAATGCTGGTCCTCGCCAAGCTCATAACGATAGGCATCCGCAAATCCGTGGATGGCGGCCTTTGTTGCGCTATAGAGGGCATAGCCCGGCAAAGGGAGAAAGCTCATGCCGCTGGCCACGCTGACAAACCGAAAAGGCTTGTCTCCCTTGTATTCCTTGAGTTTTTGCGCGCAGTGGAAAAGTCCCAGCACGTTCGTGTCGAAAATGAGCCGGGCGTGCTCCCATTCAGGTTCCGAGAGCTTCTCGTAATAGGCGAAGCCGGCATTCGCGATGAAAATATCGATATCACCCATCCGTGCGATCGCCGTCTTGAAAAGCAGATCGATCTCTTCAGGTTTCGATACATCACAGGCCTGTACCGACAGCTGATCATGCGTCAGACCCATTTTCTTCGGATTCCTGACGGCCGCCAGTACTGTGCAGCCTTCCTCAAGCAAACGCTTTGTCAGCTCCAGTCCAATGCCAGAGGAAGCGCCGGTCACGATCACTTTCTTCCCTTTGAATTCCATTCTTTCATCCTCCTGTACGGGTGATGCCTTCATCCCCGCTCTTTTCGCCAGCACCTTCCAGATCCAGCAGCGCGGGAAGCTGGGTGATCGCCTCCATGAGTTGCTGCGGCAACGCTTCCGGCAGCCTTGCGGCCTGCCGGACGATGGTTTCGTAATTGTAGTCCTGAATCCGGCTCACTTTCTCCTGTCCAGCCTCCGTGATGTAGACATGGACAGCCCTGCGGTCTCCCGCATTTCCTTCACGTCGCAGAAGACCATCGGATTCAAGCCGCGTGAGCATGCGGCTTGCCGTAAACTTCGGAACACGAAGCGCATCTGCCAATTGCGTGAGGCGTACGCCGGGGCTGCGTTCGAGCAGCTGCATCAGGTACACTTCATCCCACGAAACACCAAACAGGCTTGATTCCCGACGTTCGAACAAGTAGATGCTTTTGAGGAATTCATACAAGGCCGCGTCGACAACGGATCGCTCAATGATAGATTTCATGACTTCCTCGCTTTCGGATCTTTCCGTGCATAGACTAACACATGTTGTTGCATTTTGCAACATATAAGTTGCGTTTTGCAACAACAAAGCTGCATTTGTATCAACCAGCGTTGTATCTGCGCCAACTACATATGCATCAACCAAAGGTGCATTCAAAACGATAGACAAAAGGACCGTGCCGATATCTGCCGGCACGGTCCTTTTCATAAAAATCAAGGAACATCTGGATTTTCTCGGGGACTTCGGTCATTGATGCAAGCGGCGATCATCATTTGATAAAACCCTATCCGCTGCCGGGTCCGTCAATTGGATCAAACACCGCGGATTTCAGCGCCGTACTGTTTGCTCAGCTTTTTGATGATGACCTGCATCTGCCCGTCGATCTGTTCGCTGGTCAGCGTGCCTTCGTCCGAGCCCAGCCGCACACGCAGCATCAGCGACTTTTTCCCGGTTGGAATTTGCTTCCCGCGATACTCTTCGACATACTCGAGCTCCCTGGCCATCGGGCCGATGAGTGCTTCGATGTCCGCCCATTTCACGCTCTCGTCCAGTATCATCGACAGATCCTGTTCGACAAGCGGGAAAAGCGGCCGATGGCGGTACACATTCGTTCGCGAGGGCAGCGGTACGAGCTTTTCCAGGTTGATCTCGAAGACGACGGCCTGTGCGCTCCTGATGCCGGCCGACTTCATCGTCCTGAGCGACAGGAGCCCCATGGAACCGATGACGTTGCCGTCGGAAACCACATTCAACCAGACTTTCTTCTCCGCCCATACCGGTTCCAGCGTCCGTTCGAAGGACAACGGTCCCATCTGGCAGTAACGGGCCATCGAACCGATCACCCCTTTGGCCTCGAAGAAGAGTTTTTCCGCATCGTCACCCGCCAGGGCGCCGGCCAGGAACTTCTCCTGCACAGGCAGAACCTCCTGCGGCACGGACGGGGACATGGCTCCGGGACGGAACACCTGTGTCACCTCGAAAACCTTGAAGTTTCCGAAATAGCGCAGATTCGTTGCAAGGGTTTCCAGCATGCCCGGCACCAGGCTCGCACGGAGCCGTGCGTTTTCCGGCGACGGCGGCGTGGAGATGGCAAGCAGATCTTCAAGCCGGTGTCCGGCCGCTTCATGGAAACGATCCTCCACCCACGGATAGGTGAACACTTCCTGGAAACCGCAACGGAAGGCAAGGTATTCACGCAGGTTCCGGTCCAGCTGAACCGCGCGCTGGTTGACCGGCTTGTCGAGCGTAATGACCGGAGCCCGATAGGCAAAGTTGGCATATCCGATCATGCGGGCGACTTCCTCGAGGATGTCATCAGGCAGCGTCACATCGCCGGTTCCGCGCCAGGACGGCGTCGAGAGGTTCAGTGTGTCGCCATTGGCGGTCATCCGGAAGCCAAGCGGGCTGAGCCGCTTCGTCACATCCGCCGCACTCACGGGACTTCCGAGTCGCGTGGACAGGAAGGACAGGGTCACGTTGACAACAGGCGGCACGGTCGGCTGCGGATGCAAATCCGAGAATGCAGTGATGCGGGAGCTGGGAACGATCTCCGCGAAAAGCTTTGCGGCAAGCCCCAGCGCCTGTTCGACCCGCTGTGTATCAATGTGCTTCTCAAAGCGGATCGAAGCTTCCGTCCGCAGGCCGAAGGCCTGGGTCGTATGGCGGATGCAGATCGGGGAGAAATTGGCGATCTCCAGCACAATCTCCGTGGTGTCAGGCAGCACGGAGTCCTGTTTTCCGCCCATGATGCCGGCCAGGCCCAACGGGGTCTCCCGGTCGGCGATCACGAGGTTTTCAGGACTGAGCACAATCTTCCTGCCATCGAGCAGTTCGAGGACCTCGCCCTCCTTCGCTGTCCGGACGCGGATCTCATCCTTCATGTGGGTGCGGTCGAACCCGTGGGTGGGCTGACCAACCGCCAGCATGACGTAGTTGGTGATGTCAACCAGGTTATTGATCGGACGCATGCCGACCTTGGACAGGGCGATTTTCAGCCAGAGCGGCGAAGGTTCATTCACCAGGCCAGAATAGGCAACCGCTGCGTACCGGCGGCACAGACCGGCGTTTTCGATCTTTACGGGATATGCGGGAAGACCGGATTCCGGCGTGAAGGCGGGAAGAGGCTGCAATACGCTTCCATAGATGGCGGCCAGCTCGCGGGCGATACCGTAGTGACCCCAGAGGTCCGGACGGTTCGTCAGCGACTTGTTGTCGATTTCAAGGATTTCGTCATCCAGCCCGAGCACCTCGGCGATGTTCTGTCCCGGTTTGCAGGCGATCCCGGTCAGATCGACGATTTCATGGTCGTCCGCAGCGGGAAAAAGATCCGCCAGACCGATCTCCGAGGCTGCGCAGATCATGCCGGCGGAAGCGACGCCACGTAGTTTGGAGGCCTTGATCTCCACCGGTTCGCCTTCTCCGTGCCAGCGCACCTTCGAGCCCGGCCGCGCAACGACAACCATCTGTCCGACTTCCAGATTGGAGCCGCCACAGACAACCTGTTCCGGCGCTTCCTCCCCCACGTCGACGGACACCACGCGCAGTCGGTCCGCCTGCGGATGCGGATTCACTTCCGCAATCCGGCCGGCCACGATGTTCTTCAGGCCTTCCGCCAGGTTTTCATACCCCTCGACCTCGACCGTGCGCATCGTCAGGTCGTACGCAAGCCGTTCCATCGTCAGATCGGCGGGCAGCGCCACATATTCACGAATCCAGTTCAATGATACTTTCATGGTCCCAACTCCTATCCCGCAAACACAAGCGAATTGCAGGTCCATCCTTCTTCACTGGGGGTGGTTACAGAATCGGCAATAAACATAGAGAATGGGGTGGGACTCCGGCAATTGAAACGAGCATCCTTCGACATTCAAAGAAGATATCATTCAATTGCCGGGTCTTAGAATCGGCAACAAACATAGAGAATGGGGTGGGACTCCGGCAATTGAAACGAGCATCCTTCGACATTCAAAGAAGATATCATTCAATTGCCGGGTCTTAATCACCTGAATTGCCCGAGGAACCGCAGGTCCGCGCTGTGGAACAAACGGACGTCATCCACCCCGTATCGCATCATGACCAGCCGATCCAACCCGATGTTGATGTAGAATCCGGACCAGACCGCCGGATCCAGTCCCGCCGCCTTCAGCACGTTCGGGTGCGGGGATCCTCCCGGCATGACTTCGATCCAGCCGACCTGCTTGCAGACCTTGCAGCCCGTGCCGCCGCAGACCAGACACTTCATGTCGATTTCGAAGCCCGGTTCGACAAAGGGGAAGAATCCTGCGCGCATGCGCACATCCACTTCCTGCCCGAAAACCTTTTCGAGAATGGACTTGACCAGCAGCTGACCGGATGCGAACGAGAAATCCCGGTCCACAATCAGCGCCTCGTATTGGAAGAATGCACGCTCGTGACGGGCATCAGTGGCTTCGTTGCGATAGACGCGGCCGGGGTAGACGAAACGGGCAGGCGCGCCATGCTGCTGCAGGTAACGAACAGAAGCGCCGGTCAGGTGGGGCCGGAGCGCAAGACGTTCCGCACCGCGTTTCTCCTCGGTTCCAGCAATCCAATAGGTATCCATGGATTCGCGGGCCGGGTGTTCCGGTGGGAAGTTCAAGTTATCGAATCCATAGAGTTCGCTTGTAATCTCATTCTCGGTGAATACTTCGAAATTCAGCGAACGGAAAATGTCGTTCAAATCATATGCCATCTGCGTGATGGGGTGAAGCCCCCCCGACAGGACGGCCGTACCGGGCCGTGTGAGATCGATTTCCCCCGAAAAGGCCGAAGTTTCCCCGATAATGGCTTCCTGACGCTGATCGATGGCCGCGGTGAAGGCCTCCTTGACCTCGTTCGCCAGACGGCCGACTGTCTTGCGTTCTTCCACGGTCAACTTGCCCAGCTCTTTCAGGACTTCGGTCAGCTGCCCCTTCTTGCTCATCCATTTCTGACGGACCTCCTGCAGCTGATCCAGATTCTTGGTGGACAGGATTTCCGTAAGTCCGTCCAACCGCATGGCTTCCAGTTTTTCCAGCATGGCTCCTCCTTTGGCAAAAAAAATCGCCCATGAATTGCTTCATGGGACGATTTCTCGCGGTACCACCCAAATTGCCCGTTTCCGGGCCCCCTCGTCTGCATCCCGTATCGGGGATGAACCGGCCGGGACTACTTGTCACCCCGGCAGCTCACCGGCGAACTTCGGACTGTCCCTCCACGGGGTCGCTTTCAGCCGGCGGCGACCTCTCTCTGATTGGAAGACGACAAACCTACTCTCCGGATCATCGCAATGATATGTTCTTCCCATTTCACCACAGATCCGGAACAAAATCAAGGGATGATTCTGCCGCAGGATCCCACTTTTCGATCCCACCTGCAGGATATTCCCGACAAAAGGGCTGTCGGTGCGAAGGCCACGTTCAAATCCCCTCGAAGCACTTGTCCAGATGCGCTTCCGGAATGCCGGTCTTCCTGCCGGAAGCCAGACTCAGGATGACAGTGGTCAGAATCGCGACCGGAAGTGCCACGAACGTTGTTCCCACCTTTGACATCCAGGCTGCGGGCGTTCCCGCCACGAGGTTGTCCACCCCGAAGAACAGTTTGCAGAGGAGGAAGAAGGCCGAATTGCCATGGATGAAGAACACCCAGACGAACCATGTGACGAATCCCGCGAGCATGCCGCCTACAGCCGCTTTCTTCGGCATGTTCCGAAAATACAGCGCGCCGACGTAAATGGGCAGGAAGGTCGCGGTGGTCATTTCAAAGAACACGGTTGTGAACTTCGCAATGACGCCTTCCGCCTGCGGCAGGCCGGTCGAGGCCCATGCGATCAGCGTGCTGAGGATGATCGCGATCAGAATGCCGAACCGGGTGATGAGGATGGAGTTTCCCCTACCCTTCAGGGTCTTCTCGAAGAGGTCGCGACCGGCTGCGGTTCCCATGGCATGGAACTGCGAGCTCAGCGTCGACATGGCGGCGGCCAGCATGCAGATGAGGAAGATGGCGCCGAACCATTCCGGAACAAATTCCTTGATGAAGCCGGGAATGATCAGGTCACTGACGCCGGCGTTCGCCACGATGGCGATCTTTCCGGTCTTCTGGAAGAACAGCACATTGGAGAGGGCGCCGACCACAAAAGCCACGCCCGTCATGGCAAAAATGAACAATCCACCGGATACGACCGCACGGTTGAGCTCCCGGTTGCTCTTGACGGTCATGTACCGGACCACGAGCTGTGGCTGGGTCAGCACGCCGATGCCGACACCCATGA
This sequence comes from uncultured Clostridia bacterium, assembly GCA_942493335.1. GTDB lineage: Bacteria > Bacillota > Clostridia > DSM-8532 > DSM-8532 > JAEWSN01. The sequence goes on from OW818693.1 coordinate 1,149,908, forward strand.
CGATGGTGGACACGAGGGACCACCACATCGGGCTGCCTGTCTTCGGCATGGCAGTCCATCCCTGAAAACCACCCTTGACGTTTTTCGCAATGTCCGCCTGGACGGCAGGATTCTTGAACAGGTCCGTCAATGCCTGATGCGCCGGACCTACGCCGCCGAGCAGCACATAGGCGGTGATCAGCAGGGCGACCATCGAAACGAACATGATGCCGCCCTGGAACGCATCGGTGTACATGACGCCCTTCATGCCGCCCATCCAGACATAGATGGCGACAATGGCGACGAAGAACAGCAGCGAGACATTGTAGGGAATGCCGAAATAACTCTGCACGAAATTCGCGCCGCCCTTGATGACGGACGCGGCATACAAAGGCATGCCGAGGAAAATGATCAGGCCGATGAACCCCTGGATGAAAGGCGCGTCAAAACGACGGGACAGAAACTCGGGGAAAGTGTGCGCATCAAGGGTATGGCCCATCTTGCGGGTTCTTTTCCCGAAAAGGACGAACGCGATGAAGATCCCGACCATGATGTTGAGGAAGGTGAGCCACAACAGTCCGAGGCCCATGTTCGCCGCCAGTCCGCCGAATCCGACGATGGCCGAGGTGCTGATGAAGGTCGAGCCATAACTGAGCGCCATGATGACCGGATGGGTGCCGCGGCCGGCCAGCAGGTAATCCTGCGAGGTCTTGGTCTGCCGGTAGCCGAGCCAGCCCAGAAAAACATTGATGAACAGGAACACCAGCACAACTGCGATGGTGTAGAAAGAAATCTGCATGGGTGCATCCTCCGAACTCCGTGATTCCGTATTACAGGTCCTTGTCGATTTCGTCGTTTTTCTTTTCCCAGCCAGCTTCTTCGAGCATTTCGGCCTTCTCCGCCTCCATGCCCCTGTTCCAGTTCGAGATGCCGTACACGGCGCACAATGCGGCGCTCAGGATGCACAGAATGTACACGAGCGTGATGGACCCATCGGCAAATCCCAGCATGTTCCTTCCTCCTCCCCCGTATGCCTTTCTTCCACAACAGAAAAAAGGGTAAAAAAATAAAGCCTGCCGGCTTCGGGGGTATGTGCGAATGCGGATTGCGGGCAACTAGAAACGCCCACGATCCGATACCGCCTGTCCATCCCTGTTGAACCCCATACTGCCATGCTACGCGATCATTGTATAGAATGGGCAGGGGTTGTGCAAGAAGAAAAACATGGAATGCGCATCGGGAGGATCCGCCCGGAATCCGGCGTTACCCGCCTCCGCACAAAAGCAGGCGGGCAACGTCAGTCCTTCGGAAGGGGGTACCCGCCGGGAGGGTCAGCCCGCAGATTGCGTTGGCATCTCCGGGAACATCCAGTCGAAAAGGTGCGGAAGCAGCGCATCCCAGCAGGCCCAGCCGTGATCGCCGGCGCCTTCCCGGTACTTGAGTCCCACGTTCAGTTTCCCGGCGAGCGCGGCGAAATTCCGATTGTCCTGCAGCAGGAAATCATCCGTCCCGCAGGCCTGGAACAGACGTGGAAGCGCAATTCCCGCCTGTACGGATTTTTCGAGAAGTTCCGGGAGATGATGACCGCTGGCCACACAATCCTCCCAGGACCCGAATACCGACGCAAGCTCCTGTTGGATTTCCTCATCCGGAATTCCATACAAAGTGGCGAGATCCAGCGGCCCCCCCAGACTGGCGGCTGCCGCAAAGCGCTCCGGATGGCGAAGGGCAAGTTTCAGCGCGCCATATCCGCCCATGTCGCAGCCGGCGACATAGGTGTCCTCCGGTCGGGCGGACACGGGAAACATGGACCGGATGAGGAAGGGAAGCTCCTCCTCGAGAAATTGGCCGTATTTCGGTCCGTTGCGGACATCCGTGCAGAAACTTCGTGCCAGGTACGGCATCACGACCGCCATGCCGCGTGTTTCCGCCAGGCGCTCGACGGCACTGTTCCGCACCCAGGCCGTCTGATCCTCGGAAAGGCCATGCAGCAGGTACACGACCGGAAATGCCTGCGCAACGGCCTTTTCCGCCGGTTCACCGCCAAACGTCGGCTGCGGCAGCAGAACCTGCAGGGGAACATCGGTCCGAAGGATATGCGAATGGATCTGAACCTGCAAGGAAACCATGGTGACTCCTTCCGATGACTGACCTTTCCGGAAAAGGACAAGATATGCAAAACACCCGTCGGAGACGGGTGCCAGGTGCAAAAAGGCATGAGCAGGTCTGTAAGCCGGGTTCTGTCGTGGATGATCATCTGTCTAGGCCGTGCATTGCTGCATGGCTCAAGCCACCCCTCGGGGACGGACGGGCAGCCCATGTGTCCCCGTTCACGGTGTTGCTCCAGGTGGGGTTTACAGAGCGCTCCCTGTCACCAGGGAACCGGTGAGCTCTTACCTCGCCTTTCCACCCTTACCGCCATTGTCCGAAGACGCCGGAGGCGGTTTATTTCTGTTGCACTTTCCTTGAAGTCGCCTTCACCGGGAGTTAGCCGGCACCCTTGCCCTATGGAGCCCGGACTTTCCTCGTTCACGGCCTTTCAGCCTTGTGACCGCGATCATCCAACCTGCTCATGTCCATCCAATGATACAGGTTTCACCGCATCCTGTAAATATCCGTTTCCCCCGCCATCCGGACTGGAAGACCAGGGAAGAAAACCGAAAGCCGTGCGGCCAGCGCCGCGACGAATCCGTGCTCCGTAGGGAAATGACCGGCATCCACGACAAATAATCCCGTCCTGGCCAAATCAAGCGCATCATGGTATTTTACGTCTCCCGTCACGAAAACATCCGCCGGACTGCCGGACAGATAAGGCAGCAGTTCTTCGTCATACGCTCCGTTTTGCACAAGGACGCGGGAAATACGCTCCGGATCCGAACCCAGGGTCCGCAGGGACAGGCAGGAAAGCCGGCTGCGCAAATGCGCCAGAAAGGCCTCGGCATCGCAGGGTTCCGGAAGCGTTCCCAACCTTGCACGGGTGGCAACCGTCCCTTCCCCCTTCCCCGGATAAGGCACGACATCGCACAATTGCAGCTGTTCCGCCAGGATGTCGGTCAGCCCGCCGGGAGCGGAATCGAAATTTGTATGGGCGCTGAACACCTGGATGCCTTCCTGCCAGGCGGCTCCGACAAACCGCCCCTCCGGCGTGTCCGACGTGACAGCCTGCAGGGTCGTGAAGAGGGGCGGGTGATGGGAGACGATCAGATTGAAACCAAGCAGGGAGGCTTCCCGGATTCTCGCTACGGTCGCATCCAGACAGACGAGGATGCCGGTGACGGAGCGATCCGGATCCCCGACCATCCAGCCTGTATGATCCCAGGATTCGGCCAGTGCTGCCGGTGCGATCTCCTCCATCCGGTCGGAAACATCCCGGCAGCGCCACCTCTTGCCTTCCCTGGCTTCTGTTCCCTGTTCCCGGTGCTGTCTGGACTTCTCGGCTTCACGCATGTTTCGGCTCCTTTCCGTTGAGCACGACAAGACAATCCTCCAGTTTCGCAAGCAGCCTGGCGGCGTCCTCCGCTTCGGCACCCGGTTGTCCGGCACGCCGCAACCCTTCGGTAATCCGCCTTTGTCGGGCAATCCAGTCTCCGACCCAGAGCGCAGCCAGCGGATCGGGTTTCCGCACGATTTCATATCCGACGCAGTCGTACAGCGGGTCCGCCGGATCTGTCGGAAGACGTGGATCTGTCTGAAGGTGTGGATCTGTGGATGCGGAAAGAGCGGGAAAGGTTCCGGAGGGATTCCGATGCCGGACCGCCAGAACCTGATACCGCTTCTCCCCTTCCCGTGCCAACCGTTCCGATAGCAGGACATAACCGTTCTCCCGCAGCCATGGACGCAGCCGTTCCTGCGCGTGCATCGGCTGCAGCAGAAGGAAGGATGCATGTTCCGCGGTTTCCCGGTGTTTGGCGAGAATGTCGCAGATCATGAGGGCTCCCATGCCGGCAATGACAATCCCGTCGCACTCTCCTGCCCGCACAGGCTCCAATCCGGCGCCAAGACGGAGTCCGATGCGGTCCTCCAGCCGGTACCGGTGCAAGGTTCTCGCCGCCCGCTCCAGTGGACCGGGCCGAATGTCCGTGGCCAGCGCACGCCGGCAAATCCCCCCCATGACGGCAGCTGCGGGGATGAGCGCATGGTCTGTCCCCACATCGCACAGACAATCGCAGGGTGAAAGCATGTCGCGTATCAGTCCAAGCCGGCCTTCCAGTTTCACGGTCTTCCTCCATGTGCTGCAGGGAACAGAAAAGAAACACGTTCCTTCCTGATTTGATTGGGTTCTTTCCCTATTCAGGCGTTGGTGACGAACGGTTTTCACGAAAAGGAAAACGGACGGCTTTCGCCGTCCGCATCGGGTGCCTGCCGGCATGACTGCCGTGCGCCGGCCCGGCAGGTGCAGCACCTGCCGGAATCCGACATCGCATTGGTGGGCCTTCGGGGACTTGAACCCGGGACCAACCGGTTATGAGCCGGTCGCTCTGACCAACTGAGCTAAAGGCCCTCGCCATCCCGCAAGCGGGATGCCAGCCGACGGGCGACACCGCGGCATGATTATTATAGCGGGGAACCGGACGGATGGCAAGCGGGCGTGTCAGGCACGTTCCACGCCATTGCGCTCAAGAATGATCTGAAGCGCCATGTATCGTTTCAGTGCATTCTCGGTCTGCGCGCGCACATCCTCAAGAAACAGACCATACAGTTCCTTTTCCCCAATGACATAGCGTGCATCCAGCACCTTCTCGGAGATGGCACAGAACTTGCGCTGGACCTCGACATCCGCAAGCACCTGCAGATTCCGTTCCCGCGCAAACACCATCTTCAGGAGAGATGGAATCCTGTTGAGATAGGATTCCCCGTTCGGTTCGACCCCCAGCAGCATGGGTAGATCGAGATCCAACTGATGGATGATGCGGAGGATGGTTTCAAGCTTCGGATTCTGCTTCCGGCCATTCTCGATCTGGGACAGGTAACCCGTGGAGATGCCAGCCAGCGAAGCAAGCTCCGTCAGGCTCATTTTCCGTTCCGTCCGCTTCGCCCGAATGATCTCGCCCACCTTGATTTCCATCCGATTCCTCCTGCCGCCCGCCCTGTCAGGCCGGAACAACCCTGTGATATTTCTTCTTGCCCTGGCGGACAATCAGTGCGCCATCCTCCAGATCCGCATCGGAGAACGTCCGGTCGAAGGACTCGACCTTCCCGCCGTTCACAGTCAGTCCTCCCTGTTGGATCAGCCGCCGTGCTTCACCTTTGGACGGAACCAGACCGGTCACCGTCAGCAGTTCGAGAACCGGAATGCCGGACGAGAGCGCCGCCGCATCCACCGTGGCCGTCGGCATGTCGACCGGAACCGCACCTTGCCCGAACAGCGCTTCTGCCGCCGTCCTTGCCTTTTCCGCCTCTTCCCTGCCGTGAACAAGGTCCACCAGCTGCCAGGCGAGAACGGATTTCGCCTTGTTGATATCCGCACCTTCCGCAACGAGTTCAGCGATTTCGGATAGGGGGAGGAAAGTCAGAAGCTTCAGACAGCGTTCGACGTCCGCGTCCGCAATATTCCGCCAGTACTGGAAGAAGTCGTAGGGACTCGTCTTTGCCGGATCGAGCCAGACCGCACCATTTTCGGTCTTTCCCATCTTCTTTCCTTCACTGTTGGTCAGCAGCGTGAAGGTCATGCCGTAAGCTTCCTCGGCATGGACGCGACGGATCAGGTCCGCACCTCCGAGAATGTTCGACCATTGATCATCGCCACCGAGCTGCAGACGGCATCTGTAATCCTCATACAGCTTGAGGTAATCGTACCCCTGCATGAGCATGTAGTTGAACTCAATGAAGGAAAGACCCTTTTCCAGCCGGCTCTTGAAGCAATCAGCCGTCAGCATGCGGTTGACGGAGAAGTGGACGCCGACATCGCGGAGAAAAGAAACATAATTCAACTTGAGCAGCCAGTCCGCATTGTTGACCATGACGGCCCGACCTTCTTCAAAGGAGACGAGGTTCTGCATCTGCACGCGGAACGCATCGCCGTTGGCCTGGATTTCCTCCTGCGTGAGCATTTTCCGCATGTCGGTCCTGCCGGTGGGATCCCCCACCATGGCAGTTCCGCCGCCGATCAGGGCGATGGGGTGATGCCCCGCCTTCTGCATGTGGGACATGACGATGAGCTGAAGCATATGGCCGACATGGAGGCTGTCCGCCGTCGGATCGAACCCGATGTAAAACGTGACCGGGCCTGCGCCGAGCAACTCCCTGATCTTCTCCTCATGCGTGGTCTGCGCGATGAAACCGCGCTCCTTCAATACATCGAATACATTCTGCTGCATCTCTTGCTTCCTTCCCCACCCTGCGGGTCCTGCTGTCCATCTGCTGTCATGCCCGGGCCGGACCCGGTGCATGCTGTCCATTCGCTTTCGTGCCCGGTCAAGCCGGCGTACGATGCGATCCTGCCCATTATACCACTCCCGTCATTGTTCCCCGCAAGCATCTTTTCGGAAAGGCTTGCGGAGCAATGGCCATGCCCCATTTCCGGAGCAAATGTCGGGCCGTTTTTGCCCGAACTCTCCCCTTGTGCTATAATTCAGGTGCCTGTCCACGGCACCGACGGAAACGACAACGCTGGAGGATTCAAATGAACGGATCGGGAAACACAACGCGGAAGGCTCCGGAACGGAGACCCACCGCTGTCACAACGAAGAAAAAGGGACATTCGCCTGCGGGCATTGTATTCGGCATTCTCGGACGGATCCTGCTGATCGCCCTCATGATTCTGACGATTGGCGGTTGCGTCGTCGGCGGCATGGTCGGGGGCGGCATCTACGGGATCATCATGACGGCCAAGCCCATCGACCCGGAAAGCCTGGTCATCCGCAATTTCAATTCCTACATCTACGACAAGGACGGCAATACCATTGCCGAGTTGAAGCAGGAGGAGAACCGCGTCTGGATCGACCATGCGCAAATCCCCAAGCAGCTCATCGAGGCCTATGTCGCCCTGGAGGACAAGCGGTTTCTTGAACATGACGGAATCGACTACAAGCGGATCGGTTCCGCAATGCTCTCCTACCTGAAGCATTTCGTCAACGCGAATGTCGACGTTCAGGGCGGGTCCACCATCGACCAGCAGCTCATCAAGAACCTGACCGGAAACCAGGAGACCACGATCAAGCGCAAGCTGCAGGAACAATGGCAGGCCATCCAGCTGGAAAAGGGTCTGACCAAGGAAGAAATCATTACCCTTTATCTCAACACGATCCCGATGGGCGGCAACTTCTATGGCGTCGAGACCGCTGCAAAGGGGTATTTCGGCAAGGACGTCCGGGACCTCACCCTCGCCGAAAGCGCCAGTCTGTCCGGCATCACGAACTGGCCGAACAAGTACATGCCCATCAACGCCGAAAACATCAAGGCGAATGAGGAACGCGCGCATCTCTGCCTGAGCCTCATGCTCGAACAGGGCTATATCGACCAGTCGGAATACGATACGGCCATGGCGGAGAAAATCCAGTTCAAGTACAATCCGCAGGCCGGCAAGGTCACCACCACGAGCCAGCAGTCCTATTTCGTCGACGAGGTGATCCGTCGCGTGAAGCGCGATCTGATGACGGAAAAGGGATATAGCGAGCAATACGCCATCACCCTCATCTACAACAGCGGCCTGAAGATCCACACCACCCTCGATCCGAAAGTACAGAAAATCATGGACGGCGTCTTCACCGATCCAGAGAACTTCAGCGTAAAGAGCAAGTTCACGGATGAACCGGCACAGGCGGCCATGGTGGTCATGGATCCGTTGACCGGGGAAGTACGGGGCCTGTATGGCGGTCAGGGTGAAAAGAAGGGTTCCGTCCTGAACCGTGCCGTCCAATCGGAACGCTCGCCCGGATCCTCCATCAAGCCGCTGCTGGTCTATGGTCCCGGCATCGATTCGAAAAAACTGACCGCGGCTACGGTTATCGATGATGTGCCGCAATATCTCAACGGCGAGACGAAGGACAAGCCATGGCCGAAGAATGTGGAAAACGCCAATTTCGGCCTCACACCTGTCCGTGAAGGGGTCTACCATTCACGGAATGTGGTCGCCACACTGGCGCTCATCCACAACACGGGAATCCAGAACGGCCTCGAGTATCTCGCCAAAATGGGGATGGATCGCCGCGAGGATCAGCAAAACGCCGCCATCGCCATGGGCGGTTTCAGCCGCGGAATGAGTCCGCTGCAGATGACCGCTGCCTATACGGTCTTCGCCAACAAGGGTATCTACAGCGAACCGATGTTTTATACCCGGGTACTGGATAACAAGGATCAGCCTGTTCTGGAAAAGACACCGGTCCAGAAGCAGGTATTCTCCCCGGAAACCATCTACATCATGGACGACATCCTGCATGACGTCGTCACCAAGGGCACCGGCGCTCCGCTTGGCATCGTGAAGTACAAGACGACGGCGACCGACAAGAAGGGGAAGAAGAAGGAAATCACCGTCACCATCCCTTCCGGCGGCAAAACCGGCACGACGGACGAGAACAAGGACAAATGGTTCTGCGGTTTCACGCCCTATTATGTCGGAGCGACCTGGTACGGGTATGACACAGCCGTCAAACTGGTTGGCGCCGACAGCAGCGCCAAACAGATCTGGAACAAGGTCATGGTGGCCATCCACGATCAATTGCCGGCAAAACCCTTTTTCGAGGAAATGCCGGCGAATGTGATCAAGGCCACCGTGTGCATGGATTCCGGCAAACGTCCGACCGATGCCTGCTCGAAGGATCCCCGCGGCAGCCGCGTACGGGAAGAACTTTTCATCAAAGGCACCGAACCCAAGGAAGAGGATGTCTGCACCGTACATTATGTGGCGAGGGTCGACAAGACACAGCTTGACGCCATGAAGCGCCCGCTTCTCGCCACGGAATACTGTCCGCCCGAAGTGGTGGAGGAACGCGTCTTCATCAGACGACCCGTCGAATACAAGCCTGTCTTCCCGACCGACAAATACCCGCCTGATACGATCTATGAAGTTGCGGAGGGTGAATACTGCACCGTACACGGGCCCAACAGCAATCTGCCTGCCACTCCGGCACCAGGCCCGGATGGGACCCTTCCTTCGGACGGCGGAAATGCCCCCCTGGATCCCGCCGTACTGCCGGGCGACACGCCTTCCACAACACCTTGAGACAGGATGACCCCAGAAAAGGGCAAATAAAAACGTCCGAATTTGCTTCGGACGTTTTTTTCTTGCTCTTTTCCCGGCTCGGATTTCCCCGATCTTCCTTGAAATCGCAGGTTCCTGCAGTCTTCATCCATGATGCGCGGGTTCATCCTGCTTCCGGCCCGATCAGGCTCCTTCGATCTTCAGTCGCTGGCGGATCTTTGCAGCAACCGTGGCGATGAATTCGGAATTCGTGGGCTTGATGCTCTTGTACTTTCCCGCATAGGTGAAGTACTGCGAAGCATTGGTTTGATCCTTGCGCGTCCAGGCCTTCTGGATGGCGCCGCGTATGGCGCGCTCGATCTTCCCTGGGCTCGTGCCGAATTCCTCGGCAATCGCCGGGTACAGTTCCTTCGTGGCGGGAATGAAGCCCTTGTCGCTCATGACGGTGGCCGCAATTCCCTTCTTCAGAAACAGATAGCCCGTAAGATGAGGCGGAACACTGATGTCCCTGAGGGCCGCCGTGACTTCCTCTTCCACTTCCTCACGGGTCACCGCATCAAGGGTCCGGTTCTGGCGGGCATCCCCGGAGGAAGATGCAGACGCGGCAGGCGCATCCACCGTATCCTGATAGATCTGCCGAATCCGCTTTCCAAGGAGGGTAAGATCAAATGGCTTGATGATGTAGTATTCGGCGCCAAGTGCGAGCGCGCGGCGGATGTAGTGATCCTGCCCGATGGCGGTCAGCATGATGGTGACCGGACGATCTGCGGCATCGAAGGTTTTCATCTCCTCGAGAACTTCCAGCCCGTCCTTCTCCGGCATGACAACATCCAGCAACACCATCTGCGGCTTCTTCTGGCGGATGACCGCCAGCGCTTCGAGCCCGTTGTAGGCGGTTCCGACGATGCGGATGTCGGTTTCCTTTTCGAGGGATTCGCGAATCAACTCGACAAAGTCCGGATTGTCGTCCACGACGACGAGGGAAATCTTCTTGCTCATTGCCTTCCACCAAATCCTTCAGCTCGACGGTATCCGCAGCACACCTCAGGAATTCTGCAAACGAATCCTCACTCATTCTATCTGATGAAACATTTACTGACAACAATCATTTTTCTGTATTCGACGCTATTCTTCCGGAATCGTCTCCACGTTCTCCAAATTGCGGCTTGGGACCATAAAATTGGTAATAGTCGCATCGAATCCCGCCATTATAGAGTTTGCGCTTCTTGTTCGCAGGACGTCCGAAAGACTTCTCGAAATCCGGATCCGAGTTGATGACATAGAAGGACCATGTATCCAGTTTTGCAAAGGCGATGCCCATATCCTTGTAAAGGCGCGCATTGTCGCGTTCCTCCCCGATTCGCTGTCCATAGGGCGGATTCGTGACGATGAAGCCGTATTTGGCATTCGAGGAGATCTGCCGCATGTCCATGCGCTGGAAATGGATGGTCTTTTCCAATCCCGCAAGCTTTGCATGATGATTCGCCGCGTCGACCGACTCCGGACTGATGTCGAACCCCTGGATCCGCAGTTCACGATCCGTGCGGACCCGGCCTCTCGCTTCCTCCAGTGCCTCGTACCAGACGGATTTGGGAATCTGCGGCCATTCCTGGCAATCGAACTCGCGTTCCAGTCCGGGTGCCATGTCCCGGGCCATCAATGCCGCCTCGATGGGAATGGTTCCGGATCCGCAGAAGGGATCGATGAGCGCGCGCTCAGGCGACCAGCGGCTGATCATCAGCAGGGCGGCGGCCAGCGTCTCCTTGATGGGCGCTGCGTGCGTCAGGGTGCGGTATCCGCGCTTGTGCAGGCCTGCACCGGAAGAATCGATGGCAAGGGTCACGGTATCGTTGAGAAGGGTGAATTCAATGCGATAGCGCGGGCCGCTTTCCTGGAAGAGCGTGCGTCGGTAGCGGGTCTTCAGCCGCTCCACAACCGCTTTCTTCACAATGGACTGACAGTCCGGCACGCTCATCAGACGGGATTTCACGCAACTGCCGGTGACCGGGAATTCCGCATCTTCCGGCAGCCAGTCCTCCCAAGGCAGCGCCTTGGTTCCCTCAAACAGTTCATCGAAGGTCTGCGCCTCAAAACGACCGATCCGGACAAAAACGCGCTCTGCCGTACGAAGCCAAAGATTGGCCCGGCACAGGTCCATCGCGTCTCCCTGGAAATGGATGCGTCCGTTGTCGATGACCGTCTCTCCCAGTCCAAGGTATCCCAGTTCCCGGGCAACAACGGCCTCCACGCCGAAAGTGGCTGTGGCAAAAAGATTGTAGGGCTTCATTTGATCCTTTCCCCCGCTTTCACCAATGATGGAAGCGGCAACAAACATGGCGAATGGGGTGGGACTCCGGCAATTGATTCAATCGTCATTTGGTATTCGAAAACGATACGAATCACTTGCCGGGTCTGTAAAAGCGGACGCCATTCGCATCCTCACGGATGGAAGCTGGAGCCTCCGATAAACTCCCGGAGAATGGAGGTGCGGGGGATTTCATCGTCCCCGATCGACTCGAAGTAACTGAGAAATTCGATGAGGCGCCTGGCCTCGGCATACACGGTGGAATCCGGTGTGATGGCCTGCAGGATGGGTAGGGCATGCGGTTTCATTACGCCAAGCTCATAGATCAGGGAAGAGTTGAACATGGCATCCGCTTGTTCCTGAAACGGAAAAATGTTCCGTTCCTCCCCCCTTCGGACAGACGCCCACATGCCGAGCGTCTTGGGCGCGTCGGCGCCCCGTGTGCGATAATCACGCACCAGGCGGCGGACCAGACGGAGATCCGTGGTGGGGATCCGGTTGTGCCGGTCGATCTGCATCGACGTGATGGCGCTGATGTAGATGCGGAATTTGCTCGCATCCGGAATTTCTTCCGTCAGCCGTGGATTCAGGCCGTGAATTCCTTCGACCACCATCACCTGACCGGGCTCCAGCCGCATTTTCCTGCCGAGGTATTCCCGTTTTCCCTTGGCGAAGTTGAAGGTGGGAACCAAAATCTCCCCGCCCTCGATCAGGGTCTGCATGTCCCGGTTGAAAAGCGCGAGATCCACGCATTCCAGGGCTTCGAAATCAGGCTTCCCCTCCGCGTCACGCGGCGTGATGTCCTGATTGACGAAATAGTCGTCCACGGAGATGTTGACCGGCAGGATGCCGTTGACCCGGAGCTGGACGGACAGTCGCTGCGCAAAGGTGGTTTTGCCGGACGACGACGGACCTGCGATCAGGATCATGCGCACCCGCCCTGCGTCCTGTTTGATACGGTCGGCTATGCTCGCAATCTTCTTTTCGTGAAGCGCTTCCGCAATCCGGATGAAATCGTTGATCTGCCTGCCTGAAACCCGTTCGTTCAGATGTCCCACGTCGTCCACGCCGAGGATGCGGATCCAGCTCGTATACTCGGCGAACACGTTGAACAGCTTTCCAGGCACCTTTCCTTCGGGCAGACGGGTCGGATCCTCTTTTTTTGGAATGACCAGCACGATGCCGCCTTCCGCGGGTTCCAGCTCAAACAGCTTCAGGTATCCGGAACCCGGCACCATATAGCCGTAAAAATAATCTTCCACATCCTCGAACAGGTACAGGGACACATAGTCCTTCTCGCGGTTCTGGATGGCCCGCAGCCGGTCTTCCCGCCCGGAATCCCTGAAGATGCGGCGGGCCTCGTCCAGCGAGACAATGATTTTCCGGAACGGGATCTCCTTCGCCGCCAGTTCATGCATGTGACGTTCCAGATGGTGAACCTGCGCATCCTCCAGTGGAGCACCCATCACATCAAAAAAGATACCCTTGCTGACGGAATGCCTGATGGCGACATCCCTGTCCGGGTAACAGTCGTGCAGGGCCTTCATCAGGAGGAATTTCAGACTCCGCTGGTAGATGCGGATGCCATCCTCGCTGGAAAGATCCACAAAGTTGACCTCACAAGGCTCCGAAACGGTGAAAGTCAATTCCCGTATCTCATTGTTGACAACTGCCGCCACAATGGGCGCTCCATCCTTCCCTCTGCGTCCGGCCAGCTGTGATTCCAGCGAGCTGCCGTAAGGCACCTCGCACCATTCCCCTTCCAATCGTATGCGTACTGTCTCCTCCGTCATTCGTCCGTGACCTCCACCTTTCAATCCTTGAAAAACCGTCCGAGAAATGCCGCGCTCTCCAGCGGACGGTTCGTGATGATCGCATCCACCCCGCACAGGGCCTGCCACAGCAGCGCGATTTTCGGATCCACCGTATAGGGACGGACCCGGAATCCTTCCCGATGCCAGCGTCGTACGTGCCACCCCGTCGCATCCCGCACATCGGGATGGATGGCGGTGACACCCATCCGCCGCAGCCCTGGAAGATCCGGAACCGCATGATGTTCAAACAGGGCGGCCAATTCGATGTCTCCGTTCAGGCGCCGGCATTCCGCAAGACTTTCATGATGGAAACTGGAGATATGGGTCCAATCCAAACGCCCGGCCTCGACCACAAGTTTCAGCACCGCTTCCTCGATACCGGGATACTGGATGACATCCGTCTTCAATTCGATGTTCAGACTGCCACGCCACCCGTCCAGCAGCGTCAGGACTTCCGCAAGTGTGGGGATGCGCGTTCCACGGAATTCCGCATCCTTCCAGATGCCAAAATCATACGTTTTGAGCGTATCCAGCGTTTGATCGGCGACTCGCCCCTGCCCGTTCCCTGTCCGGTCGATCCGTTCGTCATGAATGACAACGGGAATTCCATCCGATGTAAGGTGAACATCCAGCTCGATGCCATCCGCATGCTGAAGCATGGCAAGCTGGAATGCGGGAAGGGTGTTTTCCGGCGCCTGCGCGGATGAACCCCGGTGTGCAATGATGGCTGGCTTCTTCATGCCGCTTCCCCCGTTCCTTCTTCTTTGGTTTCCTGGTATGTCCATCGTAGCAGATTCACCTTGAAAAACCAACAACCCGACCCTCCGGAGGCGCCCGGAGACGCAAACAGGACCCCGGACATGCCGGAGCCCTGCCTGAACCGCACTTCCACTTCGGCTGGGCCGAAAGGGGCTTCCTACTTGTTTTTCAGATTGAACCAGGCATCCAGTCCGGGATACACGGCCACATCGTCAAGTTCCTCCTCGATCCGGAGAAGCTGGTTGTACTTCGCAACACGGTCGGTGCGGGATGGTGCGCCGGTTTTGATCTGGCCGGCGTTGGTGGCCACCGCGATGTCCGCGATGGTCGCGTCCTCCGTTTCCCCGGAGCGATGGGAAGTGACAGCCGTATACCCGGCGCGGTTCGCCATTTCGATGGCTTCGAGCGTTTCCGTGAGGGTGCCGATCTGATTGACCTTGATGAGGATGGAATTGGCCACGCCGAGCTCGATGCCCTTCTTCAGCCGTTCGGTGTTGGTGACGAACAGATCGTCACCGACCAGCTGCACTTTCTTTCCAAGTGCGTCGGTAAGCATTTTCCAGGCTTCCCAGTCTTCTTCGGAAACGGCATCCTCCAGGGAGATGACCGGATACTTGGCCACAATGTCTTCCCAATAGGCGACCATTTCCGCCTTGGTCATGTATTTGTCGGCCTTCCACCAGTAATACTGGCCTTCCTTGCCGTTGGCCTTCGCCTCTTCGTACATTTCCGTGGCCGCCGCGTCAATGGCGATGCGGAATTGCTCACCCGGCTTGAATCCGGCCTTCACAACCGCTTCGAGGATGACCTGGATGGCTTCCTCATCGGATTTGAGATTCGGCGCGAACCCGCCCTCGTCCCCGACCGCCGTGCTGTATCCCTTCGACTTCAGCACCGCCTTCAGGTTATGGAACACTTCGGCGCACCACTGCATGGCCTGACGGAAGGATTCCGCACCGACGGGCATGATCATGAACTCCTGGATGGTGACGGAATTGTCGGCATGCTTGCCGCCGTTGATGATGTTCATCATGGGAACCGGCAGCACCTTGGCATTCACCCCGCCGATATACTGGTAGAGCGGCAGGCCGAGGGACTCGGCGGCAGCCTTCGCCGCTGCGAGGGATACGCCGAGAATGGCGTTCGCGCCGAGTTTGCTCTTGTTCGGCGTACCGTCCAGGTCAATCATGATCCGGTCGATGCGCACCTGGTCATATACGTTCAAGCCTTCGATTTCCGGGGCGATGATGTCATTCACATTGTCGACAGCCTTCTGGACGCCTCTTCCAAGGTAGCGGCTCTTGTCCCCGTCCCGCAGCTCCACGGCCTCGAACGCGCCGGTGGAGGCACCGGAGGGTACGGCGGCACGGCCGACATATCCGCCTTCCACCACGACTTCCACCTCCACGGTGGGATTCCCGCGGGAATCAATGATTTCTCTTCCAAATACGCTTTCAATCTCAAGATATTGCTTCATTTCCAGTCTCCTTCCAATCGAGGGTGTCATGGACATTCAACCTTTGCGGGATTCGTCCCGTCATCCGTAGCCGCTTTCTCAGCCTTCCCTGTCATGATGTGTGAAAGGGGGATCCGGCATGACCGGAGCGGTAAAGTCACCTTACGGGCCTGTTGATCTCATCCGCAGGCACTTCCTATTTTCCCCTTCGAAGCCGGCATCAAAACGCGGAATGACATTTCAGCACTGATTTTACACGTTCAATACACTTTCAGGGCAAAAACAGGGCAGGAAGCCGCGCAATAGCCACAGAGGACACATTTTTCCGAATCGGCCGCGGCTTTCCCTCCCGTGATCGTCAACGCCCCCTGGCCGCACCGCGCCACGCACTTGCCACAGCCTTCGCACCAGAAGTCGACATGGACCGCCTTGCGCGGCCGGTCCCCCGCATTCTCCGCCGGCTGCGGAATGGGCCGGCCTGCAGACCATGCCTCGAAGGCCGCCAGATTCGCGCGAAGCTCCCCGCTGTCCTGCATGCCAATGGCAAGGGAATGGAACCACGGATTCTCCAGTGCGAAGGCCAGACATTCGGCGTACCCGTCCAGGCGGTCTCCGCCAAGCAGATTCCCCCCACCGAACACTTTCATGCCGTACAGCCCCTTTCCTGCCTCGCAGGCGGCCTTCACGGCGGCCATCATGTCTTCGGCCGACCCGTCGCAAATCCCGAGCCCCGTCTTGTTGAGGAGAGGGTGGATGACGTCGATTTCCGCCATGGCCGTTGCCGCCCTCACACAGGCGACATGATGGGTGGAAACGCCGACTGCACGGATCACACCCTGCCGCTTCAGATCCAGCAGCGTCTCCAGCGCCTCCGCATGCCCCCTGAGCGTATGTTCGCTCTCCTGTTCGTGCAGGAGAAACAGATCGATCCGCTCCACGCCCATTTCCGTCAGTGCCTTCCCGACGCTTGCCTTCGCCCCGTCCGCCGTATAGGCATAACTCTTCGCCGAAATGACAGGCAGGATTCCGGACTCCCGGATGGAAAACCGGATATGGGCATAAGTCTCGTACAACTCGGCCGTATCGATGAAATCGACCCCCGCCCGATAGGCTTCCGCAAGCAGGGTTCCGCCCGCCTCGGGTGAAAGGTTGCGCTGCAAGGGCCCCATGACAAGGGTTCCGAAGCAAAGCCGCGAAACCTCGATGCCGGTTCGACCCAGAATCCTTCTTTCCATGAGACCTCCTTCCCCGCATGTCATGGAATCGGCAACAAATATGGAGCATAGGGTGGGACTCCGGCAATTGATACAATCGCCATGCGACATTCGAAAACGATACCAATCAATTGCCGGGCCTACAATCCCAAAAAAATTCCGGACGCAGACGCATCCGGAACCCTTCATCCTTCTATCGCCCCACCGGGGCGTATCATTCCGGAACATCCTTGAGATAATGCTTCACGAGTTCTTCGAGAATCTCGTCCCGTTCCAGTTTGCGGATGATGCTGCGTGCCCCGTTATGGCTGGTGATGTAGGTGGGGTCTCCCGACATGATGTAGCCGACAATCTGGCTGATCGGGTTGTACCCCTTCTCCTTCAGTGCCGCGTAAACGGCCAGGATGATCTCCCGTGCCTGATTCTCGCTGTCTTTGCCAACGTTGAACATCATGGTTTCGCCGTTCATGCCCTCGCCCCTTTCCGGAACACCGCGTTGAGAAATCCATGGTCTTCCGCGGCAGAACTCCGCTGCGACCTCGCGTTTCCGTACACCCACTATCTTAAACCAAGTAGGATTCCCGCGCAACATCCTTCCTGTCCGCGCAAGCTTCAGACAGGCCCGCAGAGACTGCCTTCCATCCATTCTCCCGCTGATTTTTCCAACCGGACACACCGCTGCTCGCCTTGCGCGATCCCCGCCGACGGAACAGCCACATGGATGTAGTTTGACGTATAACCCTCCTGCCAGCCCTGTCGCCCGGGTCTGTCATGCTCGAAGAGCACCATTGCCTCCCGTCCTGTGAAAGACGCATGGAAGGAGGATCGCATGCTTTCAGCCAACTGGGACATCCGTGCCGCACGCGCCTCCTTCACCCCTTTGGACAACTGTCCTTCCCATTGCGCGGCAGGCGTTCCCCTGCGGGGGGAATAAGGGAACACATGCATCCAGGAAAAACCCATCGATTCACAGAAGGCGAGGGATTGTTCGAATTCCTCCTCCGATTCTCCGGGAAATCCGACCATGACATCCGTCGCAATGGACGCTTCCGGAAAACGCAAACGAACCGCCGCCACCACCTGTGCGAATTCAGCGGGGCCATATCGCCTGTTCATCCGTTTCAGCACGGACGTGGAACCGCTCTGCAAAGAAAGATGGAAGTGGGGGCATAGTTTTCCGCTTTCCGCCAAGGCATCCAGCACCTGCTCCGACAGAAACACCGGTTCCAGCGAACCGAGCCGGATGCGCGCGATGCCGGGCATCCGATCGAGGGCCTGTATCAGCTTTGGCAGTGCCTCTTCTCCATTCCCGTCCCGGAAAGAGGAGAGATGGATGCCGGTGAGCACCACCTCGGTAAATCCGCGTTCCACCAGACTCTGCGCCTCTTCCAGAACCTCTTCGGTTTTCCGGCTCCGGACCGGTCCGCGCGCGTAGGGGATGATGCAATAGGAACAGAAACGGTCGCAGCCGTCCTGAATTTTCAGGAACGCCCGGGTTTGTCCGGGGTAGGCTGCATCCGGCAAGGTTTCAAAATCCGTCATCTCATTGCGGGACTGGACTTCCACGGATGGGTTTTCCGCAGGCTGAAGACCCGCCCGCATCCGCGCCGCCTCCTCCACCAACGGTACGATGAGGTGCTTGCGGTTGTTTCCGAGAACAAGATCCACACCCTGAACCGCCGCCACTTCATCGGGCGACACCTGCGCGTAGCACCCGACCGCCGCCACCACGGCGTCCGGATTGAGGGCACGGGAATGACGGATCATCTGCCTGGACTTTCTGTCCCCCATATGGGTCACCGTGCAGGTGTTGATGACATAAACATCCGCCATGCCCTCCGCAGGAACACAAAGGTACCCCGCAGCCTCGAACAGGTTGCGCATCCCTTCCGTTTCCGTTGTGTTGACTTTGCAGCCAAGCGTGACAAATGCCACACGACGCCGTGCTTCCATGGATGGTTCCTTTCATGACCGGAGCAGTTCCTCTATGGGAGACGCACTGCCGGTATTCCGACGATCTCGTATGTTTTTCGGATGCTCTTCCCGAACCGCATTGACGAATCGGTGACCCCGTAATAATATAGGATTGTGCCTGAATCCGAAAGGGACGAACCCACATACCGGCAACAGCCATACTTCCATGCAGGGACTTCCTGCCGGCTTCCGGTTCGATTCAGACATGTCGGCCCAATAACATCAATCGCGCAGGAAAGGCGGGTTTCATACATGAAAACATTCAATATCATGCTCAAATCCATCAACGACGTGAAGGATTTCGTCAACATCGTCAACAAATACGATTTCGACGTGGATCTCACCTCCGGTCGCTACATCGTGGATGCGAAGTCCATCATGGGTATCTTCAGCCTCGACCTGAGCAAGCCCATCAAGGTGGAGACACATGCCGAAAACGCCGAGGTATTCCTTTCCGAAGTGAAACCCTTCATCGTGGACTGAAACCGGCCTGATTCCAGCTCCCCATGCGGAAACCGAAAGCCCGGTGGAACTTGGTTCCTATGCCGGGCTTTTTGTCATGCCTCGTGTGTGACAGCCTTTCCTTCATGAAAAAACCCTGCAGGTTTCCCTGCAGGGTGATGGTATTGGAGCCACTTGTGGGAATCGAACCCACCACCTATTCATTACGAATGAATTGCTCTACCGTATGAGCTAAAGTGGCAAATGATGGGCGGTTTCGCAGGGTGACGATCGAAGGATCGCGCACAGTGTGACTTCGGCATTCGCCGGGTCCTCAAACCGCCTTCTCATTATAAACGGTGCCCATCCGGGTGTCAATGCTGTTTTGCGGAATCGGGCGCGGTGTCCGGATTCCCGGGCTTCCACGCCGCTTTTCCCTACCTGAAACCCTTGCGCTTCAGGAAGGTCGGAATCTCAGGCCCATCGGACTCGTCTTCCACAAGAATCGGAGGCTTCTTGGCCGTATCCATGACATGGCCGCGCGAGCCGATCGGTACGTGGATCGGAGGGGGCTGCTGATGCGCTCCGGCGACGGTTCCGGCAGGAACGGCAGCAGGCGCGATGGCGGGACGGCGAAGGTCGAGAGACCTGTCGAACCCCGTGGCGATGACCGTGATGATGACTTCATCGGAGAGGTTCGGGTTGATGACGGCACCGAAAATGATGTTCGCATCCGGATCCGCAGAGGCCTGGATCAGTTCGGCTGCCGCATTGACTTCCTGCATGCCGAGAT
Source organism: uncultured Clostridia bacterium (assembly GCA_942493335.1). GTDB lineage: Bacteria > Bacillota > Clostridia > DSM-8532 > DSM-8532 > JAEWSN01. The sequence continues at coordinate 1,169,782 of OW818693.1, forward strand.
CCGGACCGCCGGTGATGTTGTACAGCACGCCCTTCGCGCCTTCGATGGAGGTTTCGAGCAATGGGCTCGCGATCGCCTGACGGGCCGCATCCTCCGCCTTGTTCTCGCCGGTGCCGCGACCGACACCCATGTGGGCCAGACCGGTATCCGTCATGATGGTGCGCACGTCGGCAAAGTCCAGATTGATGAGCCCGGGAACGGTGATCAGATCTGAAATGCCCTGAACGCCCTGACGAAGAATGTCGTCTGCCTGGCTGAACGCCTTCACGAGCGGCATTTTCTTGTCTGCGATCTGCAGGAGGCGTTCGTTCGGAATGGTGACAAGCGTATCCACCACGTCGCGCAGGGCTTCGACACCGCGTTCTGCGGACTGCATGCGCTTTCGTCCCTCGAAGAGGAAGGGTTTGGTGACCACGCCCACCGTGAGGATGCCAAGCTCCTTGGCGATCTGCGCGATGACCGGTGCGGCGCCGGTTCCGGTACCGCCACCCATGCCCGCCGTCACAAACACCATGTCGGCATCCTTGATGGCCATGGCAATCTCGTCGCGGCTTTCATTGGCGGCCTTTTCCCCGATTTCCGGGTTGGCGCCGGCTCCGAGTCCCTTTGTCAGCTTGTCGCCGATCTGGATCTTGGTGGTCGCATGGGAAATGTGCAACGCCTGCTTGTCGGTATTGACGGCGATGAAGTCGATGCCGCGAAGGCCTTCTTCTATCATCCTGTTGACGGCGTTGTTGCCGCCTCCGCCTACGCCAATGACCTTGATGCGGGCATAATTGGTATCCATGCCATGATCGAATTCCAGCACTTGTACTTCCCCCTTTATGTCATCCTGTGTTCCTTGCGACATGAGGCCGCAACTCGCTGGTGAAACGCATTTTCAAGACTTTTTCACTTATCGGGAACCGGCGCAGGCCCACGGGCGTTCCTACGCTGATTCCATTCTACCAGACTGACATGCAAATGCAATACAAAGGAAGTGCCACACTTCCGAACTTTTCCTGAAAAGGAGGGATTCCGGCACGCATGTTTTCCATCCGGCAAGGTTTCAGATTTCCGGATGCCTACGGTCCGAATCGTCATGGTGATTGATCAGATGGCGCCGAAGTACGCCGAGATTGATGAAAATCCGGTTTCCGAACGCGAAGATGGCCGCGAGATAGAGCTGGATGCCCAGCCGGTCTCCCACGAAAGCCAGCAGTGCGGCCAGGACGGAGTTGGCGAAGAACCCCGAGATGAAGACTTTCATGTCGAAACGTTTTTCCATGGAAGCGCAAAACCCGCCCAGTACGGAGTCCAGCGCCGCAAGGATGGCGACGGCGGCATAGGTGGAAAGCTCCTGCGGAATATGCAGTGGAATCAGGATGCCGATCAGCAACCCCAGAATCAAGCCCAGCAAAGGTATCATGTGCGCCTCCTGTCATGGATCATTCCGGAATGAAAGCGGGATCGTCGCCCCGCGTGAAATCGATCATGCCCTTTTCGCCCGGCGCGACATGCCGGAAGAAAATCTCACCTGTGAAATCCACCTTGTACTGCAGATCGACGGTCGGATCAAACCGCACGGTCACGCGATCCTCAAGGGAAACCAGTACCCGGTCGGCTGTCAGAACATCCACCCAGCGGACGACATCGAACAAACGGGGGCCTTCGCCGGTTCCTGTCCGCTTCAACGCCTTCAGTACACCAAGTCCGGTCTGCAGGAGCTGCGGGTCCTCCGTGTCCGGCATCCGCCCGTTCGCATAGCCCGAAAAACGGATTCCCCGGATTTCGCGGACATCGGCCGGAAGATCCCCGTTGACCGACTCCAGCACCACGCCGTTCGAATCCAGCATCAGCGAACCGCCCAGGTAGGGAAGAACGGCAAATGGTTTGCGTTCCGCAATCCGGATGCGCACCGCGTGAAGCGGCAACCAGTCGACCGACGCGGTCTCGACCCAGGGGAGGCGTCTGATGCGTTCCGCAGCCGAAATCAGGTTCGGCCGGGGCCATTCCCCCCTGCGCCAGTCGATCGGCAGCAACGGATTTGCTCCCGATGCGAGGCCGGAAGCCTGGAGGATCTCTTCCGTCGAACATTTCTCCTGCCCTGTCACATCCAAAGTACGGATTTCCAGCAAGGGTGTCCACAACAGCACGGAAACCAGGATCCCGACCGGGAGGACCGCAAGGACCAGAAACCGGAGAAAGCCCCTCATCGGCTGGTTCCGCCTTTCCCCTGACGCAAAAGTTCATCGACCATTTTCCCGATGGCCTCCCCCGCATCCCTCCGGGCCAGCTTCATCGCTGCGACAGACATCCGTCTGCGCATGTCCCGGTCCTCCAGGATGGTGCGGATCTGCGCAATCAGCAGTTCGCCGGAGAGGTGCTTTTCCAGAACGACGACCGAGGCGCCGCGCGACTCAAGGGAACGGGCATTGTACTCCTGATGGTTGTCCGCCACATACGGGGAAGGGATGAGGATGGAAGGCACCCCCAGCACGCAGAGCTCGCCGGGGGTCATGGCGCCGGCCCGGCATACGGCAAGATCCGCAGCGGCCAGCGCGTCGTCCACATCATAAAGATAAGGCTGGATTTCCACGCCGGACGGCACCTTGCCGCCAAGCGCCGCCATCACCTTCTCATGATGCTTGTTGCCCGTACCGAACAGCATCCGGAAGCCGAGACCTTCCGGATGGGCCAGGAGCATGTCCTGCAGGGTCTTGTTCAAGGTTTCCGACCCGAGACTTCCAAAAAAAACGACGACAAAGAGCTCCCCTCGACCGAGTCCCATGCGTGTGCGCGCCGCTTCCCGCTCCACGGTCATGATGGAAGGTCGCACCGGGTTTCCGGTCACCCGGACACGGGCAAAGCGTGATATCCTTGCCACGGAATCCTCGAAATTGACGGCAACCCGGTCCACGAAGGGGGCAAGCAGCCGGGTCGTCACACCAGGGAGCGCATTTGACTCATGAATGAGGGTGGGAATGCGATGCAGGACCGCCATCGTGAGAACGGGTCCGCAGACGTAGCCGCCCGTTCCGATGACCAGATCCGGCTTCCAGGTGCGCAGGAGATGCCCTGCCTGGAAAAAGGAGCGGATCATCAGCCCGAAGGTCCTGACCGTGTCCCATGTCAGCTTGCGCCGGAAACCGCGTACCCCGATGAATTCGAGGCGGTATCCTTCCCGGGGCACCAGCGTGGATTCCAGGCCGTTCTTTGTTCCGACGAAACGGATTTCCGCCGCCGGATGACGTTCCAGGATCCCCCTGGCGATGGCCAGACCGGGATTGATGTGTCCGCCGGTACCTCCGGCCGCTATCAGGATTTTCATCTTCTTGTCCTTCCCGTTGGTTCCGGTGCGCGTTTCAAATCCGTTCCGACCTTTCCCGCATTTCGTCCCTTAAGGTCGGCGCTTCGATTCTCCGGAGAGACGACGGTACTGGCCCGGAACAGGGGAACGGCTTGTCGGGAGATGTTCAGTAAAATGCCCATCGCCACCATCATGAAAAGCAGCGAGGTTCCGCCGGAGCTGAAGAAGGGCAGCGGGATCCCCGTTGTCGGGATGCTTTTCGTGACAACGGCGATATTCAGCAGGAACTCAATCCCGAAAAGGGAGGTGATGCCGACGCCCATCAACCCCCCCAGACTGTCCGGCGCATTCATGGCGATGCGCATGCCGCGGATGATCAGCAGAACGAACAGCAGAATGATCGTCACGGAACCAATGAAGCCAAGCTCCTCGGCCAGAATGGAAAAGATGAAATCACTCTGCGGTTCCGGTATGTAGAGGTTTTTCTGGAGACTCCTGCCCAGGCCGAGCCCGAAAAGCCTGCCGGAACCGATGGCTACGAGCGAGTTTGTGATCTGATAGGCATCTCCCGTCGGATCCGAATTCGTGCCGAAAAAGGTAAGGAAGCGATCCATCCGGTATCCCTCGAGCGTCATCAGAAATCCCAGAAGGATCCCGCCGGGGATGGAAACTGCAAGAAAATGCGTGAACTTGGCGCCTGCACAGATGAGAAGGACCAATGACAGCATCGTCACGATGACGATGGCACTCATATGATGTTCGAAATACAGTTCCGCATCGATGATGCCCACCATGATCAGGTACGGAATGAGTCCGTTCCAAAAGGACTTCAGTTTGCTGTGCCGTTGGGACAGGCTGAAGGAGAGGGCCAGAATCAACGCAAGCTTCATGAATTCGGACGGCTGAACGGTCGTGAAGCCGAGGTTGAACCACCGCTGCGCACCATTGATCTTGTAGCCGATGCCAGGCACCAGGACAAGTGCCAGCATGAGGATGCCCATGATCGCCAGGATCGGGGACACCTTGCCGATGAAGTGATAGTCGATGCGGGAAGCGACCAGCATCAGCACGATGCCGGCAAGGGCGAAGATGGCCTGCTTGAAGACAAACTCAAACTTGTCGCCAAAGCGGTACATGGCGTAGTAGGAGCTTGCGGAAAAGACCATCAGCAGCCCGATGGCCGTCAAAGTCAGCACCAGGGCGAGGAGGGAGAAATCAAGGTCTTTCCATTTCCGGGTCAGCTTTCGTTCCGTCATCTACCCCACCGTTCCATCACTGTTCACCGCCCGCATCCCCCGTCACTTTCGGGGAGATGGCAGAAGCAGGGCGCTTGTCTGCCGAAAAAGCATGCCACCTAGAGCGCCGCCAGAATCGCCAGCACCCCGAAGAGCAGGGCGACGCCCGAAAAAACGGCTACGATCCTGTTTTCCTTCCAACCACACAATTCAAAATGATGGTGGATCGGCGCCATTTTGAAGACACGCTTTCCGGTCCGCTTGAACCAGAAGACCTGGATCATGACGGACAAATCCTCGACCACATAGATGATCCCGACCAGAATGAACAAAAGAGGCAGTCCGGAAGCAACCGCGACAGACGCAGTTGCGCCGCCGAGTGCCAGGGAGCCGGTATCGCCCATGAACACCCTGGCGGGATGAAAATTGTAAAGCAGATATCCGAGCACGGCGCCGGCCATGAGCGCACAGAAGAGCCGGACCGTATCCAGCTCCGCACGGAAGGAGCATATGACGCCCAACACCGTGAGGACGACGAGTGTGACACTCCCTGCCAGTCCATCGACGCCGTCGGTCAGGTTTGCACCGTTGGTAAAAGCCAGCAGGATGAAGATCCCGAACGGAGCGGCAAGCCAGACGGGCACAACCCACGGATGATCCAGACCGAGAAAGGGAACGACGAGGTTCGTGATGTCCGAACCCGAAAGGACGCACCAGGTGACGAAGGCGATGGACACAAGACCCAGCAGGATCATCTTCTGCCTTCCGGAAACACCCTTGTTGTTTTTCCGCACCACCTTGATCCAGTCATCCGCAAACCCGACAGCACCGCTGGCCAGCGTGACCAGCAGGTAGGGCCACAGATTGAATCCGGCCAGGCACAGCGGAACGCCCACGACGACCATGGCGGTCAGGAAAATCAACCCGCCCATCATCGGCGTTCCGTTTTTTGCATAATGGCTTTTCAACCCCTCCTCCCGGACCGTCTGACCGATTTTCAGCCGTCGGAGCGCGGGGATCAGAAAAAGACCGGAAACGGCTGCCGCAGCGAAGGAAAGCAAAAACACCGCAACCGGCAGGGGGATTACACCGAACAATGGCTTCATGACAACCTCCCGACGCTTTCTTCCACAGAAACCGGCGATTTGCCGCCTTCTTCGGGAAACAACCGTTCCACCACCCGCTCGAGGTGAAGTCCCCTCGAAGCTTTGAATAGAACCACATCCCCGGGCTCCAGGCAATCCGCAAGCGCATCCGCCGCTTCCTCCATGGTCGCATAGCCCTGGACCTTGTCCCGCTTCATGCCCATCTCCAGCGCACCGGAAACATAACCTCCCGCATCATGGCCAATGGCGAGCAGCAAACCGACTTTCAATGAGCCAACCTGCCGCCCGACATCCAGATGGGCATCCCGGGACCAGTCCCCCAATTCAAGCATGTCCCCAAGCACAGCCACGGTACGCCGGCCCGAACCAAGTTCCGCCAGGACGGACAGGGCCGCCTTCATGGAGGCCGGGGCGGCATTGTAGACATCGTTGATGATCTTGATGCCGCGCCGGTCGAAAATATTCATGCGCATCCGTTCTCCGGCGTATCTCTGCAATCCTTCTTCCGCCTCATTCTGGCGCAGGCCGAGCACATGGCAGACCGCCAGGGCGGCGAGCGCGTTGGAGACACTGTGAAGGCCGGGCGCGCGGATGCTGAAAGCACCGTCCTGTCCCGCAATGCTGGTCTTGAAAGCCATGCCGTTCTCCCCGAGGGAAGCGGCCTCGTAGCCCTGGATGTCGTTGGCCTCGTCCATTCCGTAATAGATCGTCTTGAAGCGTAGAAGGCCGCGAAGGCCCTTGAGCAGCTCGTCCTCCCCATTGAGGATGACTACGCCTTCCGGCCCCATTCCCTCGATGATTTCCAGTTTGGCGCGAAGGATGTTCTGGCGCGAACCGAGCTTTTCGATGTGGGAAAGACCTATATTCGTGATGACGGCAATGTCCGGCCGCACGATGCGGGAAAGGTGGCCGATCTCGCCAAGCCCGCTCATGCCGAGTTCGAAGACGGCAGCCGTGTGGGCGTCATCCAGTTCGAGCACGGACAGGGGCAACCCGATCTCATTGTTGAAATTCCCCTTCGTCTTCAGTACGTGATAACGCGCCGACAACGCCGCGGCGATCATCTCGCGCGTGCTGGTCTTCCCGACGCTGCCGGTTACGGCAATCACGGGAACGGCGAAGCGGGAACGATGCCAGGCCGCAAGATCCCCCAATGCCTTCACCGTGTCCGCACAACGCACGCAGGGAATTTCCCCCGGCATTTCGGCATCTTCATCGGCAAGCACGAGGCTTGCGCCGCCATTCACCGCGTCAGACGCAAACCGGTGTCCGTCGAACCGTTTTCCCCGGATGGCCACGAACAGGCAGCCGGGCGTGATGGTCCTTGTATCGGTCGAAACGCCTGTGATCACAAGGTCGGCAGCCGCATGCAGCGAGCCTCCGACCGCGCCGGCGATCTCTGTTGCCGTCATTTGTCTCACCGATTCACACCATCTCTTTCAGCAGGTTTTCCACCACTTCGCGTTCATCATAATGAATGGTCCGATCCTTGAACATCTGGTAGGTCTCATGTCCTTTTCCCGCCAACAGGATGATGTCGCCCTGCCGGCCCGTTTCCATCGCATGCCGGATGGCCTCGGTCCTGTCGGTGATGACGGTGTATTCGACGTTCAGCGGGCTGATGCCGGTCTCGATGTCGCGCAGGATCTGCTCGGGTTCCTCCGTGCGCGGATTGTCCGAAGTGATGATCGTATAGTCGGCCAATCGGCCGGAGATGCTGCCCATCATGGGCCGCTTGGTCCGATCCCGGTCGCCTCCGCATCCGAACAGGCTGATGAGCCGTCCGGCCGTAAAACCGCGAACGGCCTGCAGAATGTTTTCCAGGCTGTCCGGCGTGTGGGCGTAATCGATCATGATCGTGTAGGGTCTGCCGGGCGTCGGAACCACTTCGGCGCGGCCGGGCACCTGGAGTTCAGCCAGTCCTTCCCGGATCGCTTCCGGGGAGACGCCGAGCAGGCCACAGGCAGAAATGGCGGCAAGCGCGTTGTAAACGTTGAACAGGCCGGGGGCCGATACGAGCACGTCCGTCTCGTACCAGGGCGTCACTGCGTGAAAGGTCACATGATCGGAATGCGTGACGATCTGCTCCGCCCGAATATCAGCGGGCTGGCGGATGCCGTAGGTCAGGACCGTGCCAGATGCGGCTCCGATCACCTGGTCGGCCATTTCCGCATCCACATTGACAATCCCCTGTCCGCAGCGTTTGAAGAGCAGCAGCTTTGACTGGAGGTAGTCTTCCATGTCGGGATGCTCCGCACCGCCGATATGATCCTTCGAGAAATTGGTGAATACGCCGATCTTGAACGGAACGAAGTCGACCCGGCTCAGCTTGAGCCCCTGGGAGGAGACTTCCATGGCCACGGCATCCACGCCGCGATCCCGCATCTTCTCGAACATTTCCTGCAGATCGTAGGATTCGGGCGTGGTCCGCCGTGCCGGGATGCGTTCATGCCCGATGCAGTTCGCCACGGTTCCCACGAGACCGGTCTTTCGGCCGGCCTTCTCGAGAATTTCCCGAATCATGTAGGTGGTCGTCGTCTTGCCCTTTGTTCCCGTAACGCCCACGATCTCCATGACGTCTGCGGGATTGCCGAACCATTTCGCCGAAATGCCGGCAAGCGCGTGCCGCGTATCCGGTACCCGGATGACGGTCACATCCCCGATGATCTGGACGGGCTTGCTCGTCACAAGACACGCTGCGCCGTTATCCACGGCCGACTGCGCATACAGGTGCCCATCCGTGCTGAAACCGTCGATGCAGACAAACAGGGTTCCCGGAAGCGCTTTCCTTGAATCGTACGCCACCGAGCGGATCTCGAGATCCACCGTCCCCTGCGCCAATTCCCAGGACAAATCCACCAAAAGGTCACCAAGTCTCATCTACATATCCTCCTTCAATGTGCCGGGATGCCAAAGGCTGTTCCGGCTTTGGCCGGTCCGCACACGATGCCATCCATCACTGTACTGTATGGACCCGTTCATGTCAATCCGCAACGGCTTGCTGGAACTGCACGCCGACCACTTCGCCTTTTTCGACAACCGTTGCCGCAACCGGTTCCTGGGCTGTCGCACTGCCGGATCCAATGATGCGCAGATTCAACCCGATGCGCGCCAATGCGCTCTTCGCCTCATCCACGGTCCTGCCTGAGAGATTGGGCACGGTTGTTGTGACAGGCACCGGATCCTTGCCGCTGTAAAGGTACACGACCGATCCCTGCGGCACGCTGCCGCCGATGGCTGGACTGGTCCGTGTCACAAGATCCGCAGGTTTCTGCCCTGTCGTTCCGTCCATCGGGTTGAAACCATATTCCTTCAGACGGGTCTTTGCCGATTCGACGGATTCATCCATCACATCCGGAAGATAGAGTTCCTTGGCCATCTGCTCCTTGTCCTTGTCCGAGTAGTCCCGTGCTTCCTTCTGATAGGAAAGGATCTGCTCCATCAACCGACCGGCCACCGGCGCCACGATCTTGCCGCCTCCGATGTCACCGGACACTTTGGTCTGGGGCCAATCCACTTCGATCAGCAGGCAGACCTTCGGGTTGTCGGCCGGCGCGAACGACATGAAGGAGACGATGTAGCGTCCCTCCGTCTCTGTCAGGGTTGTTTCGGATGTCCCGGTTTTCCCCGCCATCCGATATCCGCTGATATAGGCACTCTTGCCGGTTCCTTCGGAAACGACGCCCTCAAGGATGCTTCTCACGGTTTCCGAGGTCTGAGGGGAGATGACCTTCCGCACCACTTCCGGTTCGAATTTCTTGACAAGGATCCCATCCGAATCCGAAATCTGGCGGATGATGGTTGGCTTCATCAGGGATCCGCCGTTGGCGATGGCCGTGTAGGCCGTAATCATCTGAATGGGCGTCACCTGGAAGCGCTGGCCGAAGGCGGCGACCGCCATGTCGATTTCCATGGGCTTTTCGTGCCAGATGCTGTTCGATTCGCCTTCGATCTCGATGCCGGTCTGTTCCATCAGGCCAAACAGACGGGCAAAGTTGTAGAATCGTTCGATGCCGATCTGCAGGGACAGTTTCGTGAATACCGGATTGCAGGAATTATAGACCGCCTCGCGAAATGTTTCCGCACCATGTCCGCTGACTTTCCAGCAATTGATGGGCTCCTCCGCGCCGGCCACCATGAACGGCGCGTCGACCACCTGGGTTTCCGGCGAGACCAGGCCCAATTCAAGGCCTGCGGCGGCCGTGATGGACTTGTAGGTCGAACCGGGTTCATAGGTGTCCATGACTGCCTTGTTACGGAACACGGTCGACCACAGGTAGTCATTGTTCGCGGTGTCATTGAACCCGATCCAGTTGCTTTCTCCCGTCCAACCGGCCGGTTGCCTGCCCGGTGCGTTCGGATCGAAATCCGGCAGGGAGGCCATTGCGAGCACTTCCCCGGTTGCCGGATCCATGGCGATGGCGGAGGCGCCATTTTTGACGTTCCATTGGGTGATGATGCCGGCCAGCGCTTTTTCCGTCATGTCCTGGATGGTCTCGTCGAGGGTCAGTGTGATGTCGTAGCCGTCCTTCGGTTCCAGGCGCATGGATGCGTCGAAACTCACCGGATTGCCTTTCGCGTCGACTTCACTGAGAATACGACCGGCTTCGCCCTTCAGCACGCCATCTTCCTTTTTCTCGATGCCGAGAAGACCCTGATCGTCCGTTCCGGTGAATCCGATGACATGCGCGGCCAGACTTCCCTTTGGGTAGAATCGTTTCGAATCCGCATCCACGAACACGGATCCGATCTTGACGGTCTGAAGATACGCACGCACCGACGCGCCTTTTTCCTTGTCGATCTTCCTTGCGATGGTGGCGAATGATTCGGAAGAGGTGAGTTTGGCATAGACGTCGTCCCGCTTCATTCCGATGATTTTCGCAATCTCGTCCGCCATGGCCGGGATGACTTCCGGATTCTTCAGGGTTTCTTCCCGAAGCAGAATGGGGTTGACGGAGACCGTATCCACCTGTGCGCTGATGGCGAGGGCTTTGCCGTTCCGATCATAAATGCTTCCGCGCTTTGGTTTCACCTGCTGCTGGCGCGTCTGACCGACATAAGCCATACGCCCGTATTCATCGCCCTTGACGAGCTGAAGCCAGGCAAGCCGACCGACAAGCGCCACGGCAAGCACGATGTATAAGGCGAGCAGCCATGTGGCGCGCCGCCGTACCTTCCGGTTGTTCTCCTGGGCCGTATCCTCGCGTTGCGGGACGATCCGCATTCCATCCCTTGCACTCATTCGTTCGCTCCTGCCGGTCTGTTGCGTCGGCCAAAAATTTGGCAAAGGCGTGTGCTTCCGGCCATCGTCCCACGGGCCGTGCCTGAAAAGACGCGTGCGAGGGGATGCTGACCTGAAAATCGGAATAAAATGAAAGGGACATGAAACCAACAAGCCCGGCCTGATGGATCCTGTCCCTGAAATGAACCATGGATTGCCTGTTTTCCGTATTGTACCCCGATGACCGGAAAAAGTCAGGTCTTGACTTTGCGGAATCGTTGAAAATCCTGTTTCCTACGGCATGATGGCGCCCAATGCATCCACCGCCCGGGTGAGGAGGCTCCGTTTCGGATCGGACACGGAATGGATGTAGCCGGGGTCTGTCACAATGCTGTACTGGCTCTTCGGAACCCTTACCGGCACCACCTGGTTTGTGGAAGGTTCATGCATGCCGAAACGGTCCTCTGCGGCCGCACGGATCACATCCAGATTCAAGCCGGATTCGATCTCCACCTTCAGGATGCGTCCGCTCTCCCGCAATACGGAATAGTCGCGGTTCATCCTGCCCAATTGCAGATTCATTTCGGATACCATCCCGTAACGGTACAGGATGGTGAAGCAGAGGAAAAAGGCCATCATGATGCCGAAAACCAGGCTTTTCTTCGGGAAACCCACGGTGACGGTCTGCAAGGCGACGACAGTGCCCTTTTCACGGGGCATCGCCTGTCTGACCGCTGTCACTTCCTCTTCGATGCCGATCTGTCTGGCCAGTTCCGCCATGCTTTTCACCCCGCTTTCCCAATGTGCTTGCTTCCGACCTCCGCTGATCCCTTCAACCGGATGGGAAACAAGTCTTTCGTGCTTTTCCAGTTTCTTCTTTGTAAGGTCTTTCGTGCTTTCCTTCGGTTTTTCTTTCGTAAAGGGTCTTTCGTGCTTTCCTTCGGTTTTTCTTTCGTAAGAGGTCTTTCGTGCTTTCCTTCGGTTTTTCTTTCGTAAGAGGTCTTTCGTGCTTTCCTTCGGTTTTTCTTTCGTAAGGGGTCTTTCGTGTTTTCCTTCGGTTTTTCTTTCGTAAGGGGTCTTTCGTGTTTTCCTTCGGTTTTTCTTTCGTAAGGGGTCTTTCGTGTTTTCCTTCTGGTTTTTCTTTCGTAAGGGGTCTTTCGTGTTTTCCTTCGGTTTTTCTTTCGTAAGGGGTCTTTCGTGTTTTCCTTCGGTTTTTCTTTCGTAAGGGGTCTTTCGTGTTTTCCTTCGGTTTTTCTTTCGTAAGGGGTCTTTTGTGTTTTCCTTCGGTTTTTCTTTCGTAAGGGGTCTTTTGTGCTTCGCAATGTTTTTCTTGTGTATGGTTCTTTTGTGCTGTTGCAGCTTGTCTTTCGTTTTCGCTATGTCCAAAAGCTGTTTGTTTTGTCAGGTTCCATTCGTTTCTATCGCAACAGGCTTTCAACCCGTATGCTTCATCATCTTGCCGGCAATTTTTCCGCAACCCTCAGTTTTGCGCTTCTCGCCCTGGGATTGTCCAGCAGTTCCTCCGCGGATGCTTCGAGGGGTTTCCGGGTCACCTGCGCCAGACTGGGTTTGAAACCGCAAGCACAGACCGGAAGGCCGGGAGGACAGGTGCATCCGTCCACGCGTCTCAGAATGCTGCGTTTGACGATTCGATCCTCCAAAGAGTGAAAGGTGATGACGGCAAGCCTTCCGCCTGGCGCCAGAAGTTCGGCCGCCTCGTCGAGTGCTTTCTCCAGCACATCCAGTTCCCGGTTGACTGCAATGCGGATGGCCTGAAAGGAACGTTTCGCCGGATGCGGCCCGTCGCGCCTCGCTGCAGCAGGAACAGCCGCCTTGATGATTTCCACCAGCCTTCCGGTGGTTTCGATCGGGTGGTCCGCCCGTTCCTTGACAATGAAGGAAGCGATGCGGGATGCCCATTTTTCCTCTCCATATTCCCGGAGGATGCGGGCCAGTTCGGGATGGGTCCATTGATTGACGACATCGCGTGCCGTGAGATTGTTGCGCCTGTCCATCCGCATGTCCAACGGTGCGTCCTGCTGGTAGCTGAACCCACGCTCGCCTTCATCCAATTGATGCGAGGATACGCCCAGATCCATCAGGATCCCATCGACTGTCTCAATCCCTTTATCTTTCAGTACTTCCCTGATTTTTTCAAAGTTCGTCCTGCATATCGCAAATGCCGCTTCCGTTTCAACCGCTTCTAGCCGTTGTGTAGCAGCCATGATGGCATTTTCGTCCTGGTCGATGCCGATCAGAAGCCCCCCCGCGCCCAAACGCTTCAGGATTTCCACCGAATGTCCCGCTCCACCCAGCGTCATGTCGACGTAGATTCCATCCGGCCTGATGGCCAGATTCCGGATGCAGGATTCCAGCATGATGGGCTTGTGTTCGAATTCCATTCATTTCTCCGTGCCCGCTGTCCGCAGACCGACCGGGTCTGGTTCAGGTGGATCGTTTCCTGGCCTGGAGCTTTTCATACGTTTCATCGTCGTCGTCATCCGGAACCTGATCCGGCGCCCAGACTTCGATTCCCGCACCCACCCCGATGAAGGTCACGTCCCGGATCAGTCCGATCCGGTCCTTTTGCTTCTGGGGGATCACGATGCGTCCCTGGCTGTCGGGCTCGCACACCGTTGCTTCCTTGGAGTAAAAACGGATCTTCGTCCGGTTCTCCTCATCGTCGGTCGGCAGTTCGAGCAGGTTGTTGTAGAAGATCTCCCATTTGTCGAGGGGCCAGATGAAGAGGCATCGTTTTTCCGGGCTCCGGTTCAGGACGAACCGTTCTCCCAGGGTCGAACGATAGGCTGCGGGAATGAATACACGGTTCTTGCTATCCATGGCATGTGTGTAGCTGCCTATCAGCAAGATCCGTCACCCCCTCCACTTTGCTCCACTTCTATTGCATTTCTATTGCTTTGAGCCCCACTTCACTGACATTCTACTGCACGATTCCTACCACGTCAATGTTTTCAGACGCTGGAAAAGACAGAAAAAAACAGGGCTGGAATCGCTTCCCGCCCTGATATGTAGAGAATTATGTTGTTATCGACACAAGATGTTGTTATATGTCGGAAAATTGGCACAAGATGCGTCTGGTTTACAAACTCACGTTCGTTTTAGCATTTTTCTTCTTGTCTGAAGCGAATCCGTTGTCATGAAATTGTAATATTCAAGACCGCCACATTTCCCCACATTCGTGTTCATGCCTGATACAGGACCGGTTTTCGTCGCATCGAGATCCCGATCAGAATTCCGACCGCCACATCGTTCGCGATCAGCGAAGAGCCGCCCGAGCTCATGAATGGAAGTGGAATCCCCGTGACCGGCATGAGACCAAGGTTCATGCCGACATTCTCCAGAAAATGGGCCAACAGAATGGAAGAAAGGCCAACCATGACGTAGGCCCCGAACCTGTCCCGCGCAAAAGCCGCCACATAAATGCAACGCAGGATCAGCAGGGCGAAAAGAACCACTGTCAGCACACTGCCGTAGAATCCGAGCTTTTCACCCAATGCCGAGAAGAACATATCCGTCTGCCGCTCCGGAACCCAATTCGCAGCATAGTCCCTGGACAAGTCAACCGTGTCCTGACCGGATCCGATGGCACGAATGGCCATCCGCACCTGGTAGGCGGCATCTTTGGAATACGCCGCCGGATTCACGAAGGAAAGCAGACGGTTCAGCTGATATGGCGACAATACCTTGGGCAGCACGAAAACCCATACCGGGATGGCCGCGGCGGCCGTGATCAGAAGGCCGGCCACAATGAAGCGGTACTTGAAGCCCCAGACGAAAAGCATGCAAAGCAGTACGAAAATGCAAACCATGGCCGTCCCGAAATCAGGCTGGCGGAGAATGAGAAGGATGGGCAGCAGGCTGAATCCCGCCAGCATCAGGTAGTTGGACAGGGTATTCTTGTCCCGGACGCGTTCAAAGAAAAAGGCACTCACCAATACCATGGAGATTTTGGCAAGTTCAGAGGGTTGCAGGGAAAAAGACCCGATGTACAACCAGCCGCTCATCCCTTTTTCTTCAAGGCCGTGGCCGATGAACAGGACCAGAACCAGCATGACAGTCGTGGCGGCATAAGCAATGAAGCCCAGGACACGAAAGTCCTTGTAGTCGAAAAACATCAGGATCACCATGGCGACCAGGCCAATCCCCGCCGCCATGACCTGTTTGTAAAACAATCCGGGATCATTCCTGCCCTGGACGGACAGGCTCTGCAGAACCAGCAGGCCAATGGCATGCAGGGCAAGCACGATCAGGAGCATGAACCAATCCATGCTCCTGAAAGGGTTCGGTCCTTGCTTGTGTTCCACCGAAACCATGCCTTACGCTCCGTCCCCGCCGCGTTTGACGGCGTCGGTTTCCGCCAGCAGGGCGTCTTTAGCTTCCGTTTTCTTTTCGGTCTCAACATCAGTTGCGGCTGTATCCGTTTCCTTTTCAGTTTCAACATCAGTTGCGGGTGTATCCGCTTCCGTTTCCTTTTCATTCTTCAATACGGCAGCATCCACCTCGGCCTCCGCCCTGCTCACCGTTTCGATCTCCTGTTCCCGCAGATTCCGCAATACTTGTCCATATGCGCTATGTCCCGCCACGTCGGATTCGAACGGCGCCGTTTCCGGAACCTCCGTGGAAACTGCCAGATCCGCACGGTCAGCAACAGCCGCGGAAATCGGCACCCATGGTGAATCCGTGGTACGCCCCCTCAGAATGAAAAGGAGGATGCCGACAGCTGCGATGATCCCAGCGGCAATCATGTTCGCCCGCAGGGTCGAGTCACCTGCCGAAAAGACATCGGTCCGGATGAATTCCATGCCGAAGCGGCCGATGCTGTACAGGAACAGATAGGCGGCGAAAACCTGTCCCCTCTTCATGCTCCTGGGACGGAACTTCATGAGGATGGCGAATACGACAAGGTTCCAGAGTGCCTCATACAGGAATGTCGGGTGAACCGGCAGGTTGCCGTCCACACCCGGGTTCGGGTATGCCTGGATGAGGCTGCCGGTCATCCCCCACGGCAAGGTGGTGTTCCCGCCGTACAACTCCTGATTGAAGAAATTGCCGAACCGTCCGATGGCTTGTGCCAACGGCAGGTATACGCAGGCAAAGTCGACCCATTCCCACATCTTGTATTTTCGCACCCGGCAGAAGACATATACCGTCAGCACAGCGCCGAATACCGCGCCATAGATGGTGATGCCACCCTCCCAGATACGGAACATGCCGAGCAAATCATCCTTGAACGAATCCCATTCCACCAGGACGAAGTACAGTCTGGCAAATAGGACGGACACCGGAAGGGCGAACATGAACATGTCGACCATGCTGTCCGGCGCAATGCCGTATCTGGGTGCGTGACGCAGGGAATACAGCAGGGTGGAGAAGATGGCCAGGGATAGCATGATGCCGTACCAGCGCACGGTAAATGGTCCAAAGGCGAAAGCGACGGGATCGATCATCCATTTGATCCCCAAACCGGGAAATGCGATAAAATTCATGGGCGGAATCCTCCTGTGGCGCGCTGTATTGCAGCATCATTTTCCCGCACCCTTGCCCGGCCGGGCGAAAGATGCACCATTGTCAGGTTTGCGGTTCCTGAACGGGCAGGATGAGGGACAGGGCGCTCGGCCCTCCCAGCACTTCCCTGACAACCTGGTTCACTTCCTCCAGGGTCATGCCAGCATAGACGGCGGCCAGGTCAAAATGTCCTGCATCGGAAAAGCAGGTGTCCACCAGCTCGCGCGCCAGCAACTCCGGCGAATTCAGGCTGCGGATGAACTGTCCCTCATGCGCGCGGCGGATGCGTGCAAACGTTGCCTCTTCCAATCCGTCGGAAACAAGCCTGGCTATGGCGTCGCGCAGCTCTCCCGCAACCTTGTCGGGTTCCGGGCTCTGTCCCCCCAGGGAGGCAAAGCCGAACGCCGGCACCATCATGACATCCGTCCCGAAGGATTCATTGATCAGCCCCTCCTCGTACAGACGGTTGTAAAGCTCCGAACTTCGGCCGGCCAATGCGTCCAATGCGATCGTCAGGGCGGTTTTCCTTCGCAGAAGCGCAATGCCGGTAGTCCGGACATCATCGCGCGCCCCCATCATGAACTGCGGCATGGAAACGGCCAGGTGCTGCTCGAATCGCGGATTCGCGACACCGGGCGCCTCGATCGGATACATCTTTCCAATCCGTCCGAGGTTCTCCTTCTGTGTGATGTGCGCTTCGACCGCCTTCACGACCGCATCCGGATCCACGTCCCCCACGACAGCCAATGCCATGTTGGAAGGGTTGTAGAAGGTCCGCCAGCAGTCCATCAGCAGGTCCTTCGTGATGCCGGCGATGGTCTCAACCGTCCCCGCGATGTCAAGCCGGACCGGATGCTCCCGGTACAGGCAGGCCAGCAGGTTGAAAAAGACACGCCAATCGGCGTTGTCATCATACATGCGGATTTCCTGACCGATGATGCCCTTTTCCTTTTCCACATTCTCATCGGTCAACCAGGGATGCTGTACGAAATCGAGCAACAGATCCAGGTTTTCATCGAAACGGTTCGTGCAGGTGAAATGGTAGGCAGTCTCGTGAAAGGACGTGAAGGCGTTGGGCGAGGCACCCAGTCGCGAAAATTTCTCGAGCACGTTCATGTCCTGCTGTTCAAAAAGCTTGTGCTCCAGAAAATGGGCGATGCCGTCCGGAACCAGCGTCTCTTCCGAAGAACCGGGTTTGCGGAAGCGATTGTCCACCGAACCGTAGCTGGTGGCGAAAACCGCCGTCTTCTTCTGATATCCCTCCTTGCGGACAATGAAAACCTTCATGCCGCTGGGATGGACATAGGTATGCAGGGTTTCCCCCAATCGTTCGTACCGTTTTGTTTCCAGCATGTCGTTCCTCACTTTCCCTCAGGTTCCGCATTTTCCGCCGGTTGCAGGAAATACACCGTATCCAGGACGACACCCTGTGCCACCCGCACCACATCCTCCATGGTCACTTTCGCCACTTTGGCGGACAGACTGTCGAAGGACTCCCCGGTGCCCAGCAGATGCTGGCCGAAATGAAAGTCCACAATGCCCGTCTGACTGTCCTGCGTCGCCTTGAAGGCCGTGTCGAGGGAACGCATCGTCGCATCGTATTCGGCATCCGTGATGTTTCCCTTTTTCATGTCCTCAAGCTGTTCGAGAATGATCCGCTCCGCCTGATCGCGGTTCGCAGACTCGATGCCGCTATTGATGAAAAGAAGTCCCTTGTGGCGTTCCAGGCGGGAAGATGCGTAATAGGCCAGGCTCGCCTTCTCACGGACATTCTGGAACAATTTGCTGTGCAGATCGCCGCCCAGAATGCCGTTGTAGACCATCATGGCCGGCCAGTCCGCAGATTCGGGCGCGACTTGCGTGCGAAGACCCATGCAGAGTTTGCCCTGATTCACATCCATTCTTTCGTTCACATGCTTGACGGCACGTCCATCCCAAGCTTGCGGCGCAGTCCGGTCAAACGGCGCCGGATTGCGTTCCATGGCGGAAAATGCTTCCATGGTCCGTCGAATGTCCGCATCCGGAATCTCGCCGGAGAAATAGACGTAGGCCGGACATTCGCGCAACAGCCTGCGCCATGCGGAAGCCGCGGTTCCGGAGTCGAGCGCGAGCGCTTCCGATTCGCCGCCTTCCGCCTGGATGGCGTACGCTTCCCCCTGGCACATTTCTTCCACGCAGCGAATGGACGCATAGCGGATTTTGTCGTTGATGCGGCTGCGGATGCTGTCCACCAGGTTGTCGCGTTCCTGGCGGAACGCGTCCGCCGGGAAAACATCCCCCTCGAGGACGGGGTGTTCCAGCATCTCGGCCAGAAGTGACGCGGCATCGGCAAAAAGGGTTTCCCCGCCGCTGGCATAGCGATCCGCCACATGCGCGACCCCCATGTGGATGATCTGCGTCTCCCCCTTTTTGCTGACATCGTAGTCGAACGAAGCGCCATAGAGCTCCTCCAGCCTGCGTTCAAGCGCAAGGGAGTTCGGGTATGCACGGCAGCCCCGGCGGAGCAATGCCGGCACAAGTGCGATGGCCGCCGCGGTCTCCATTTTCAATGGTGTTGCAAGAAACAGGTCTGTTCTGGCTGTCTTGAACTTGTCGGAATGTATCCGGTAAAAACGGATGCCCTTGACGGTACCCAGGTTTTCAGCATCCGAGGCTGGATTCTTCATCATGGCTGGTCCTCCCCATCCTGTCCGAACCGGGTGCCGAAGGCGCCCGCCGCATCACGGTCGCGGATCCGGCCCTTGCCGTTTCCTGCCGCGCACGGTTCTCCATGCATTCCGGACATGCAAAAGCATTATATCATCCCAGGTCCCGATTTTGAATTCCCGTTTCATCGGCTTGAGGCAGCGCAGGAATCTTCTCAGCCTTTGCCGCTGTCCAAACCATTTTCCGAAAGACATCCGGAACAGGTCGCGTGGAAAAAGCTACTTTCGACGATCAGGGTGGTATATTGGTATTGCATGACTTCAAGTGCTGGAGGTGAAAAGTGTTCTTCCTATCCATCGACAACCAGATCCTCTTTCTGGTTCTTACGTTGTTTCCGGCCTGGCTGACCTTCACGGCCCTGGCCTGGGATGCATCGGACAGCCGTTCCCGCACCTTCGGCCTTCCGTTCATCTCCCCGCTTCTCCTGAGCCTGCTGGCTTTCCTCCACGCACCGGTGCAGCGGGACTCCGCTGATCTTCTGCTGTATGCGGCAGGCCTGAGCATGACCGTGCTGATGGCTGCGGCGGAACCTGCCTCCCGGAAACCCAAAACCTCCCTGTTCGTCTGCATGGCCGCGCTTTTCTTTCCGCTCGCGTTTCTTCTCGTACGCGGCAGAATCCCGGTCAACACGGTCAAAAACTGGACCCTTCCGCTTCTGGTCTGTGCGGTTGGTTTCCTTGCCCTGACGCTTCTCTCCTCCATCCGCACGAAGAATCGAGCTGACGGAACCAGACAAATGGGTTCCCTGATGGCGGGCAGCGGTGTTCTTCTCCATACCCTGCTGCCGGAAACAAGCGGTATCACCGCAGCTGCTCTGGGCCTGATCGCCGTGGGACTGCTGATGCAGTCCATTCAGTTTCACATCAACACCCTTGTTGAGCTCCAAAAGAAAGTCACAACCCAGGATGCCTCCCTCAACCGAATCAACGAACACGTGCAAAGCGAGGTGACACGCAGGGTCGAGTCCATCGAGAAATCGAACCGCGTCCTGCTTGAACGTTCCAAGACAGACGGTCTGACCGGACTGTACGGAAAAGGGGCCATTCTGTCCAGTGCGGACCTCCTGCTGCATCGCCGGCAGAACGAACCGCTCTCCCTCGTCATGCTGGACATCGATTATTTCAAAAACATCAACGACAAGCAGGGGCATCCGACCGGAGACCGTTGTCTGAAGGCACTCGCCAACATCGCACAGTCCACCTTCCGTTCGAATGACATTCTCGGTCGGTATGGCGGAGACGAATTCATCTTCCTCCTGCCGAACACAGCGGCGGGGATTGCCACCGTTGTCGCCGAACGGTTCCGGAGCAATGTCGAGATGGGCAGCAACCCGAAATTCACTGTTTCCATCGGTGTGGCCACATACCCGACGGATGGGGAGACGCCCAAGGCGCTGATCGCATCCGCCGACAGTGCGCTGTATGTTTCCAAGGAAAACGGACGCAACGCGGTTACCCATTTCTCTTGGAAAAAAGAATAAAAGGGCTTGATGTGACAGCATCGACAAACCATACCCCCTGTCGTCCTTCCTGTCTGGATTGCAAGACCCTGCCGCGCTCTGCGGCGGGGTCTTTTCGAGTCCGGTTGGAATCGGATTAGAACTTGATTAAGTACCTTGTGTTGCAAGGTACCGGGTGATATGCTCAACATCATCAAGTGGAAACGCGGAAAACTGATGAAGCAACACGAATGAAAAGGACGTTGACAACTTTTGTCGCACGCAATTCCCCCATCAGACCAGACTGGAAAATATGAGGTATCATCATGCAAATCCAATTCAAGAAAGGGGTCCTCGAACTGTGTGTCCTTGTCGCCCTTTCGGAAAAGCACTGTTATGGCTATGAGCTGGTCAGTGAAATATCCAAAAGCATCGAAATAGCGGAAGGGACCATCTATCCGCTGCTGAGAAAGTTGCGGGATGAGGGCCATGTCACCACCTATCTGGTGGAATCGAGCGAGGGACCGTCGCGCAAATATTATGCCCTGACCGAGTCAGGCCTGCAGTCGAAGGACACCTTGATGAAGGAATGGCAGGAATTCGTCGGAATGGTCACAGAATTTCTGGAAAAGAGGAACGCACATGAACCGCATTGATTTTCTCCATAATTTGTATCTCGCGTTGGAAGGCGTTCCGGATCCGGCCCGCCGTGAAATGCTTACCGATTATGAGGAGCATTTCAGACTGGCCGCGATGGATGGACGCAGCGAGGAAGAAACCGCCGCGGCGCTTGGGGATCCGGCGCTCATCGCACGGGAACTGATGGATCATCGGGAGACCGGTGAAGAAGGCGCTGCACAAGGTTCAAGCCATGAGGCCGACGCTCCGCCCCACGGCTGGAACCCCGGTCCGAACGGCGCACCGCCTCCCGGTTGGAATCCCGGCATGAACGGCGCACCGCCTCCCGGCTGGAACTCCGGCCCGAATGGCGCTCCGCCTCCCGGCTGGAACCCCGGCATGAACGGCGCTCCGCCTCCCGGCTGGAACTCCGGCACGAACGGCGCTCCACCTCCCGGCTGGCGTCCGCCGGAAGCGCAGCGGGGCTGCCTGTCCGGTTGCCTGGTCGGTTCGCTCCTGCTGTTCCTCAACCTCGTTTTCGTATTCGGTCCCCTGCTTGGGTATTTCGGCGTCCTGTTTGGCGCCTGGTGCACGGCGCTCGGACTTTCGGTCGGCGGCGTTGCGGCCCTTGTCGCCAGTCTGATCGCCTTTTCCGCTCCCGGATGGATTCCTGCATCCCTCTCCTTCGCCACCGTCCTTGCCGGATCCGTCATGATGATTTCCGGCGGAATGCTGCTGGGAATGGGGCTTTGGTATGTGACCGCCTGGAGTTTCCGCATGGTGGCGAAATATATGAAATGGTCCGTCTCACTCATCACGACAAGGAGGCCCTGACATGAAGGCAGGAAAAATCGCATTATGGACATTCGGTGCGCTGGTCCTCTCCGGCATGCTCTTCGCATATGGTGTAACGGAAGATGCGCGGAAAAGTGGAGGCGTGAACTTTTCCTTCGGCGACATCGACCAATGGGGACCCGGTGAAGTCCACACGGTGGACCAGACCGAAACCGTATCCGCCGATCAATTCAAGAAAATCGAAATCCGTACGGACAGCCCGGATCTGACGGTATCGCTCAAAAGCGGGAACGAGGTTTCAGCCCATCTGTACGGCACCGTGAAGACATCTGCGCCCGCCGCCATACAGAAACTCGTCAAGGTGGAGAATGGCGACACCCTCGTATTCAAGCTGGAACGCCAGTCTTCCGCCATCGTCGGATTCCACA
Source organism: uncultured Clostridia bacterium (assembly GCA_942493335.1). Lineage (GTDB taxonomy): Bacteria > Bacillota > Clostridia > DSM-8532 > DSM-8532 > JAEWSN01. The sequence continues at coordinate 1,192,144 of OW818693.1, forward strand.
ACAGCAACTTGAAACTGGATGCGACACTTCCGGAAGGATGGCACGGGGATCTGAAAATCGTAGGCGCTTCCTCCGAAATCACAATGGACGCGGGTTCGTTCGCCTCCCTCGCCATCACAACGGCATCAGGCGACCATAAACTTGGCACGATTTCCACAGACGGCCTTCTCAAGCTGGAATCCGCTTCAGGCGAAATGCAGGTCAAATCGGCCGAATGCGGAGAAGCTTTCATGACAAGCGCTTCGGGCGACAAAAGGATTCAGGAATTGACTGTCAAAGGCAAACTTGATCTGACGTCGGCTTCCGGTGTCACGGATCTCGGCAGGACAGCGGCGGGCACCCTCGGGATCACAACGGTGTCCGGTGATGTCAGGATGGGTGAAACAAAGGCGGAGTCCATCCGCATCAACGGTGCATCCTCCACCATCAAGGGCCTGGGTCTATCCGGCCAGGTGGAAGTGAACACGGCATCCGGCGATGTGACGCTGGATATGACGGGACCGGACAAAGCCATTGCGGTATCCACCGCTTCCGGACGCGTGCAAGTCACCGTCCCCGCAGGAACCGGGCTGGACGTGGAAGCCAGAAGCGCCTCCGGATCCATGACCGGCAACCTCAAGCTGGACGGCGGCAAGAAAACTGAACATTCCTGGACAGGTACCGCAGGCGATAAATCCGTACGGGTGAAAATCGGCACGGCATCCGGGGATGTCAACTTGAACTGAAGACCGGTCCTTCCCCGACACAACAAAAGTGCGATCCGATTTTCACATCGGATCGCACTTTTTCATGGGCTGAGCATATCGGTCGCTGGAAGCGAAATCATTTCGGAACTTCCGCAACAGCCAGATACAGATTCTTGTTGTTTCCTTCCGCCTGTTCCCAGACAACGGAGGGATCTGAAAATCCCGCTTCCCTCAGCCAGGAAACCATATCCACACGGGACAGGCCGTTCCAGGCATCATGATTGGCGCCACGATAGACTTCGTCTCCATGCGGATCGAGTTCCAGCACGGCAATCCGGCCACCGGGCGCGAGCACCCTTCGAAAGGCCCGAATGGTATCAGCGGGATCGGGCACATGATGAAGACACAGGGAGGCATACACGCATAGGACTGAACCATCCGCCACCGGGACATCCCCGGTCTCGCACTGGCGGGTCTCGATGCCGGCAAGACCCAGGCCCGCAGCCTGGCGGTTCAATTCGGCCAGCATGCCGGAGGAAACATCCAACGCAAGAACCTTGTGACGACCGGATGCCAGCCATCGCGACACCAGGCCTGTTCCAGAGCCGTAATCGAGCGAGAGCCCGGCCTCGGGCGGCGGGCAATGCTGCGCAAGCGCCTTTCGGATGGCGGTATCCCGCGCGGCATCCTGCTGCGACTCATAACCGGGCGCGAGGGCATCAAAGAATCGCTTCGCCTCCTGCTCGCTGTCCGAGTAGGCACGGGAACGGCCGTTTCCGAGCCATGCGGTCAGTGCGTTCCGGGAGAAGCGCCACTCCCTTCCGATCTTTCTTGCCGGGACATCCTCGTCCCTCAGCAGTTTGATGAATGTCTTGACACTGACGCAGAAGAGGCTTGCGGCCTCCTCCAGTGTCAATATGCGATCCGGCCCCGCATCCATGCCGGCCGGTTCCATCGGCGCATCCAGTCGTGGATCTCCGCTCATTCGCCAGCCCAGCTTCCCAGATAGATCTTCTGTGCATCCGTAAGGGCATCGATACCCACGCCGAAGCTTTCAAGCTTCATTTTGGCGATTCTGGCATCGATGGCTTCCGGAATGCTGAAGACTCCGGCACTGAGCTTTTTGTGGTTTTCCACAAGGTACAGGGCGCCAAGCGCCTGAACCGCAAAACTCATGTCCATGATCTCGGCCGGATGCCCGTCGCCGCAGGCCAGATTCACGAGGCGTCCTTCGCCCAGCAGGTAAATGTAACGGCCGTCCGCCATCCGGTATCCGGTGATGTTCTTCCGGCTTTCCTCCACGGCAACAGCTTGGGCTTCCAGTTCGGGAATGCAGATTTCCACGTTGAAGTGTCCCGCATTCGTCAGGATGGCGCCATTTTTCATACGGGCGAAATGCTCGCCGTGGATGACCTTTTCACAGCCGGTCACCGTGACGAAGATGTCCCCGAGCGGCGCCGCATCGATCATCGGCAGGACGCTGAATCCGTCCATGATGGCTTCGATGGCCTTCACAGGATCGATTTCCGTCACGACGACCTTCGCGCCAAGCCCCTTCGCACGCATGGCCACACCTTTTCCGCACCAGCCATATCCTGCGACCACGACAGTTTTTCCGGCCACAATGAGGTTTGTGGTGCGGTCGATGGCATCGAACACGGACTGACCGGTTCCATAACGGTTGTCAAAGAGATGCTTGCACATGGCGTCGTTGACCGCCATCATCGGAAACCGGAGCACCCCTTCGCGTTCCATTGCTTTCAGACGCAGAATGCCGGTTGTCGTTTCCTCACAGCCGCCCCACACCTCCGGAACCAGGTCCGGAAATTTCACATGCAGGGCATGAATGAGATCACCGCCGTCATCGATGATGACATTCGGGCCGTGCTCCAGCGCCTGTTCAATGTGCTTTTCGTATTCCACCGGCGTGGATCCGTACCAGGCATGGACGTTCAGGCCGTCGGCAGCCAGACCGGCGGCGACATCATCCTGGGTGGAAAGGGGGTTGCTTCCCGTCACGGACATCTGAGCACCGCCGGACGCGAGCACTTTGGACAGATACGCGGTCTTCGCTTCCAAATGGACGGAAAGGGAGATTTTCACGCCTGCGAACGGTTTGGTTCTGGCGAATTCTTCTTCCAGCCTGGACAGGATGGGCATGTTCCGCTTGACCCAGTCGATCTTGCGGCGTCCTTCCGCCGCGAGGGCGATGTCCCGGATATGACTGCCGGTCTGATGGTTCGTCATGTTGGAGCCTCCTTGCCGCGTACGGCCTCTTCATCGGGATGGGACGGACGAATCCGTCCATAATTCCATGATTCCATTATACCGCCCCATTACACCCGGAACAAGAGAAATCGCCTCCATTTTCACCATATCGGCCACCATGTTCAACCAAACAACAGATACGGTCCAGGATCGGTTCTGCCGGAAAGGTTCTGCCTCCCGACAGTCCATTCATCAGGTCCCGAAAGACAAAAGCTTGAGCCTTTCTTTGGCGATGGCGTGAAAAACCGGCTGCCACACAGCAAACGCTGCATGACAACCGGCTCGATTCCGCTTTTCTGTCAGTGATTCATGTCTGTCAGATCAAACCGCAGGGGTGGCATCGGCAGGTTCTTCGACAGCAACACCGCGAACCGCCTTGATGACGGCAAAGGTTTCATGCGCGTCATCATGGTATCTCAAGCCTTCCGGCACATGAAGGTCCGCAACTGTGAGAATGTCCCCCAGTTGTCTTTCGGAAACATCCACGACCAGAACATCCGGCATCAGGGCGGTCTTTCCCACGACGTCAATTTCCGACTTGATGATGTGCAGCTGCAACTGGCGATTCTCCAGACTTTCCTTGCCATGGTAGGTGATCGGAAGCTGCATCTTGATTTCCTGATCGGAGGTCACAAGCTTCACCGAGACATGGACAACCGTACGCTCCGTCGGGTGAATCTGCACATCCCTCAGAAAGCCAAACTTCTTCTCCCCGTCCAGTTCGATCCAGATCTTGGCATTCTCGCCGTGCCTGGAGATGACTTTCGCCAGCGCCAGTGCGTCGAACTGAATCGGGATGGTGGTCGTTCCTTCCGTATTGAGAATGGCTGGAACCATACCCGCTTTCCTGACCTTTTGGAGGGTTTCGGTTCTTTTCGTAGCCGTCAGCATTGTTTCCTTCATGGATACTCCTTCAGGCTTCCGCCAAATCATGGGAATCAATGTATTATCTAGTTAGTTCCACTATGATTATCCCACATATCGCATCTGAAAACACAAAAACAGCAAGTGTCCTCCATTCTTCCTATAATGCCGGCAATGTGATATGCTTTTTCAAATTCAGGAATGAGGGTTCAGGGGAAACGAAAGGTGGACAGCATGGACAGACAATCAAAGACTGCGGGTGTGGCAGCCGGTTTCGCCGCTTATGTTCTTTGGGGAATTCTCCCTTTCTACTGGAAACTTCTTTCCGCCTTCACGCCGGAAACCATCCTGTGCTTCCGCATTGTCCATGCAGCCCTTTTCATGCTGATTCTCGGCCTTGCCGGCAAACGGACGGGCATCATCCTGGCAAGGTTGAAAAACAGGCGGACCCTTCTTCTGGTCTCCGCCAGTTCCGTTTTGATCACAGCCAATTGGTTCGTCTACATCTGGGCTGTGAACCATGCCTTCATCGTCGAATCCAGTCTCGGGTATTTCATCAATCCGCTGGTGTCGGTCGCATTCGGAGTTCTGTTCCTGAAGGAACGCATCACGCCCGCTCTTGTTGTTTCCGTTCTGCTCGCGCTTGCCGGTGTGGCGGTGATGACCGCAGGATACGGCCGTATCCCCTGGATCTCCCTGATCCTTGCCTTCACCTTTGCCAGTTACGGCCTGATGAAAAAACTGGCCGGTCTGGATGGCGCCACAGGTCTGACCCTTGAAACCTGGCTTCTCCTGCTCCCTACGCTCCTGTTCCTTGCTTTCTCCGCCGCAAGCGGAACCCTGACCGTTCGGGCTCCGGGAACGGGAACCATCCTCCTGAGCCTGTTGGCCGGTGTGATCACTGCAATCCCGCTCATGCTGTTCGGTCATGCTTCGCAGAAGCTCAGTCTGAGCATGCTCGGGTTCATCCAGTATGTCTCCCCCACGCTGCAGCTGCTGATCGGCGTCCTCGTCTACGGGGAGGCTTTCACATCCCGGCATTTCATCGCATTCGGGCTGATCTGGCTTGCCATCCTCGTCTTCAGCGTTCCGCAGCTCCTGAAGAGGGGAAGCGGCCGCAAAAGCGATTCGAGCGAAGCCGCCTGAGTCAAACAGGAAATCCGCAACGGATCCGAAAGGCATCCGATACGAAAGAAGAGGTCCGCACCCGTTCAAACACGGTACGGACCTCTTCTTTCATTTCCGGATGGACCTGTCAGTTCCCCCACGCCGCCACAATGCCTGCAACCAGCGAGGAAAAGCGTTTCTCCACCATTTTTCCGGTTTCCATGACTTCCTCATGGGTCAACGGCTGATCGAAAATGCCCGCAGCCATGTTGGTGATGCACGAAATGGCGAGGACGCGCATGCCCATATGGCGTGCCGCCACAGCTTCAGGCACGGTCGACATGCCGACTGCATCCGCTCCGAGCACCCGCAATGCCCTGATTTCCGCCGGGGTTTCAAAGGCGGGTCCGCGGCAGTAGGAATATACGCCTTCCCGGATTTGGAATCCATTTTGTTCCGCAACCTCGGAAGCGAGCTTCACCAAAGCCGGATCATACACCTTGGACACATCGGGGAACCGCGGACCCAGTTCGTCCTCGTTCGGGCCGCGCAGTGGTGAATCCGCCCATAGCCCGATATGATCCGTCACCGCCATCAGGTCGCCGGGTATGAACGAAAGGTTCACCCCACCTGCGGCATTTGTCAGGAACAGATTCCGGATGCCCATGCGAAAGAACACGCGCACCGGAAAAACGACGGTCCCCATGTCGTACCCTTCATAGTGGTGAAAACGTCCTTTCATGGCCACCACGGGCACCCCCTGGAGCTTTCCGAACAGCAGGGTTCCGGCGTGTCCCGGAACCGTCGTCTGCGGGAAACCCGGGATCTCGGCATAGGGAATCTCCACCTTTCCCTCGATGTACGAAGCGAGGGCGCCCAGACCGGAACCAAGGACGAGGGCGATCTTCGGCGTCCACCCAACCTTGCTTTCAAGCCACTTGGCCGTTTCATCCAGCCGGTTCGTCAAATCAGACATTACACTACCTCCCGTATTCAGGCAAATGAGAACAGGGAAATCTGGCTTGTCGCATCGAGGTCCTTCATGCACCCATGCCCATCCAGCAGTTCAATGATCGCTTTGGACACGCCGGCACGGATCTTCAGTTCCTCCTGCGAGATGAAAGGCTCTCCGTCCCGGGCTGCCACGATATTCTTCGCTGCGGAAGCGCCGAGACCCGGGAGCGAGGTGAAGGGCGGCAGAATCCCCTCCGGCGTCATCATGTATCGGGTGGCGTCCGACTTGTAGAGATCGACCGGAAGCAGCTTGATGCCACGGGCGTACATTTCGTTGCAGAGCTCGAGCACTGTGAAGAGATCCTGTTCCTTCTGTGTCGCGGCTTTCCCCTTCATTTCCACTTCCCGCATGGCACGGCGGATGGCCTCCTGGCCCTTGACGACGATGTTCGCATCAAGTCCGTCCCCGCGCACGGTGAAAACGGCCGTGTAGAAGGCCATCGGATGGTAGACCTTGAACCAGGCAATGCGGAAGGCCATCATGACATACGCCGCGGCGTGCGCCTTCGGGAACATGTACTTGATTTTCTTGCAGGATTCGATGTACCAGTCCGGCACTTCCTTCTCCCGCATCAACGCCTCGTATTCAGGGGTAAGCCCCTTCCCCTTGCGGACATTCTCCATGATCTTGAAGGAGGTCAGCGGAGGCAGGTCGTTCTTGATGAGGTAAATCATGATGTCATCACGGGTGGATATGACATCCGCAAGCCCTGTGACGCCCGCCCGCACCAGTTCCTGCGCATTGTTCAGCCAGACGTCCGTTCCATGCGAGAGACCGGAAATGCGGATGAGTTCCGCAAACGTGGTGGGCATGGTATCCACCAGCATCTGCCGGACGAATTTCGTACCGAACTCGGGAACCCCGAAAGTGCCGACCTCACTGTTGATTTGCTCCGGCGTGACACCGAGGGGCGCCGTGGAGCGGAAAATGTCCATGACACGCTTGTCGCCGATCGGGACCTCCTGCGCATTCAGACCCGTGATGTCTTCGAGCATGCGGATGACCGTCGGATCGTCATGGCCGAGGATGTCGAGTTTCAGGATACGGCCCGAGATCGAGTGGTAATCGAAATGGGTCGTGATGATGTTTGAATCCGTCGCGTCCGCAGGGCGCTGGATGGGCGTGAAATCATAGATTTCCATGGTCTTCGGGCAAACCATGACGCCGCCCGGATGCTGCCCGGTGGTGCGCTTGATGCCGGTGCATCCCGAAGCCAGGCGTTCCCGCTCCGCTTTCGTCGCATACAGACCTTTTTCCTCGAAATACTTGTTCACGAAGCCGAAGGCCGTCTTGTCCGCCACGGTGGCAATGGTTCCGGCACGGAACACATAACCTTCCCCGAAGAGCTCCTCCGTGTACTTGTGGGCGCGCGGCTGGTATTCACCGGAGAAGTTGAGGTCGATGTCGGGTTCCTTGTCGCCGTCAAACCCGAGAAACGTTTCAAATGGGATGTCGTATCCGTCCTTGATGAGCGGTTCGCCGCAGTTCGGACAGATCTTGGGCGGCAGATCGAAACCGCATCCGATTGCCTTGTCCTTCTCATGGAACTCCGAATACAGGCACTTCCCGCACCGGTAATGGGCAGGGAGGGAATTGACTTCCGTAATGCCGATCAGATACGCCACAAGCGATGAACCGACCGATCCGCGCGATCCGACCAGGTATCCGTCGTCATTGGACTTCTTGACCAGCTTCTGTGCGATCATGTACATGACCGAGAAGCCGTTTTTGATGATGGAACCGAGTTCCCGTTCCACGCGGGCGCGTACCAGCTCCGGCAGCGGATTCCCGTAGAGTTCGGTGATCTTCTCCTCGCTCATGCGGCGGATATCCTCCTCCGCACCGTCCATATGCGGCGGGAAGGTACCGGACGGAATGGGCTTCACTTCCTCAATCCAGTCGGCAACGAGGTTCGTGTTCGTGACAACCACCTCATAGGCCTTGTCCGGGCCGAGATACGCGAATTCCTCCAGCATCTCCTTTGTGGTGCGGAAATAGAGAGGCGGTTGGTGTTCCGCATCCTTGTAGCCTTGTCCGGCCTGCAGGATTTTCCGGAACACGGCGTCCTCCGGATCGAGAAAATGAACGTCGCAGGTGGCGACAACCGGCTTTCCCAGTTCCTCACCAAGATGAACGATGCGGCGGTTGAAATCCCGAAGGTCTTCCACGGACTTGGCCACCACGCCTTCGTTGAGAAGAAACTGGTTGTTCCCGGTTGGTTGAATTTCCAGATAATCATAATAGGATGCGATCCGTTTCAGCTCTTCGTCATCCTTGCCGTCCATGACCGCACGGAATACTTCACCCGCTTCGCACGCACTGCCAAGAATGAGGCCTTCCCGGTATTTGTCCACAAGGGAACGCGGAACACGCGGCTTCTTGTAAAAATGCTGGAGGTGGCTTTCGGAAACCATCTTGTAGAGGTTTTTGACCCCGGCCTGGTTCTTCACAAGGATGATGGCATGGAAACTTTCCGTCTTCTTCTGTTCCTTCCCCTCATTCACACTGCCGGCTTCATCGGGCACAAGATACCCTTCCATGCCATAGAGAATCTTGATGGGTGTGCCATCCTTCTTGGCCAGTGTGCCGGAGATGTCCTGCGCGTCCGGAAAGGCCTGCACAACACCATGGTCGGTGATGGCGACGGCCTTGTGCCCCCAGGACGCTGCGCGCTTGATCATCGCCTTCGTGCCTGAAATCGCATCGAGGGAACTCATCTGTGTGTGAAGATGCAATTCCACTCGCTTGACCTCTGCGGTATCCTTCCGTTTTTCCTCGGTGAGGAGAAACGGGGACGCATCGCGCATCATGATGCACATTTCGTCCGAAAACTTGTCAAACTGCGCTTCTCCGCGAAGCTTCACGCCGGCGCCGGGTTTCACGGCGCCCGTGAGGGCCTCCACCCGCTCATCATCCGGGAAGCACTTCACGGATACGGAGGAGGTGCCGTCCGTCAGGTCGAACATGAACAGCTTGCGGCCGCTCTTCAATTCCTTCATCTCGCACTTGAGCACACGCCCCGCGATGACGACCTCCCCGGAATCGGAGGTGACATCGACCATCTTCATGGGCTGACCCTTGACCATCGCACCGTATATGGCGCCTTCTTCCGTCTTCTTCGAGGACCGGCGGGAAAAGCCACCGTTGCCGCCGTTCCAGCCGTTTCCACCGCCACCGTTGCCGCCATTCCAGCTGCTTCCGCCGCCGGCGCTTCCTCCGCTCTTCCCGGAACCGCCGCCCCAACCGCCGGAATTGCCGGAAGGCGGAGCCGGCCTGCTCTCCCGGACAGGCGGAGGCGCAGACATGACTTCGGAAACCAGTCGTGCTTCCTCTTCCTGTTTTCTGGCAAGATAGACCACTTCGTGATCAGGCGAAAGATCCGGTTCGACCAGCTTCACCTTGATTTCCTGATCAAAGCAGCTTCGCACCACCTGTTCGATGCTGCGTCCCATACCGGCTGCAGCAAGCGCCGCAGCACAGGGTTTTTCCAGTTCCAGGCAAAGGGTGCCCTTGCCGCCGTTCGTCAGCCGCGCACCTTTCAGCAATTCCGCGATATGGCTCTGCTTTCGTCTGGCATAGCCGAGGATCATCCCATGATGTTCCCGTGCGATCTGCTCCGTGGGAAGGGGACCCCGCATGCGGGGCTGAACTTCCGTCTCCACCTGGAAATGTTCGGCGAGCCGCCGTTCCAGCGCCTCCAAGTTGTCAAAGGGAAGCGGACGGTTCATGAGCAGACCGATCTCGAGGCGTTTGTCGGCCTTCACATAACTGATCCCGGAAACCCGGGCATCATGAAATTGCTCCAGCAGGACAGGCTCGCTGACGATATGACCGAATACTTCGGAAAAACCGGCTGCTTGGCCGGACAGAATTTCTGACACTGAACATGCCCCCTTGGGTCCTCATTGGTGCTTCGCCGGGAATCCGCTCCCGGCAATGCTTCCGAGACGCTTCAACCACAATGGGTTGTGGCCGGTTCTCCGATGCAACCGTTGATATTGTATCATATCGGGCTCATCGCCGGAGCCTTCGCTGAAAAAAAACCGGGACTTCCAGTGAAGTCTCCGGCCTTTCCGGTCCATTCCGTCGGAAGGTCCGCTTCGCCTTCATCCCGTGCGAAACAAGCCATTCTCCCCTTGCCGTCAATCCATGAGCGCCGTACGGATTTCAAGAAAATCCTGCAGGTTTTCAAGAAAAATATCGATCAAATCCGGATCAAACTGCTTGCCCCGTTGTTCCTTCATGTAGTCCAGAATTTCCTGGAGACGCCACACGTCCTTATAGACACGACGGCTGCCCAAAGCGTCAAAAACATCCGTAATGGCCACGATCCGACCATAGATGTGGATGTCCTTCCCACTGAGTCCTTCGGGATATCCTGCTCCGTCGTACCGCTCATGATGTTGCGCGGCGATGACCGCCGCCACCTTCAGAATCGGGCTGTTCGATGCGTGCAGCATGTCGTGGCCGGCAATCGCATGCGTCTTCATCTGGGAAAACTCATGTTCCGTCAGGCGGGCCGGCTTGTTGAGAATCGCGTCCGGAATCGCGAGTTTGCCGATGTCATGGATGGGCGCCGCCATGAAGACCACCTCTGCCTCCTCTTCCGAAAGTCCGGCCAGGAGCGCCAGCCGCTTCGAGTATTTCGCCACGCGCTTGACATGGTTGCCCATTTCCCGGGACCGGGCTTCCGCCACCTCGCCCAGCGTGAAGAGAATGTCCTTTTGGGTCATGTCGATTTCGTTGCCCAGATAGACATTGTCCATGGCAATCGTGACATTGGCGCAGAAGATCTCGATGAGGGTCCTGTCCTCCTCCGTAAAGGGCAGTCCGGATTCGAAATAGATCAGGCTGGTCCTGCCGTACTTGCTTTTCAAATACATGGAAACGCTAGTTTTCGTAAACTGGTTGCGTCCGGTCCGACCGGCAGTCTCAAAACTCCGTAGTATATCCTCGGGGAGAAAGTCGTCCATCCACGCGCCAATCCGGTTGGCAAAGCGGCCAAATCCCGCATCGACAAAGTATCGTTCCTTGGACAGGGTGGCAAAGATAGCGGATGCCTGCCGGAAGGATTCTCCCTGATCCATATGGATGATGGAAGCGAGCTGCATCAGAATGCCGGAGGAAATCTCCTTGATGAACCGGACCTGGAACAGGAATGCAGAATAGTCCAGCACCTTCTGGAGCCCTTTGCCGCTGTAGTAGAGGGCGTGCAGGTCCCGATAGGATCGCAGGGCGGAAATGACCGAAACAAACAGCTGATCGGCCGTCAGATCCGTCTTCAGCTTGTAGTCGTTGATGTCGTAGTGGACGATCACCGTCTTTTCCGGCGCGGCACCTGGCTGCCCGGTACGCAGGATGATCCGGATGAGGCTGTTGTGAAGATCCTCGCGAATATGGCGAACCATGCGGAGACCGGTGTCATCCCGATCCATCACCACATCCAGCAGGATAAGGCAAAGTGAGGGTACCGTTTTCAGCATATGCATGGCACTTGTTTCATCATAGGCGCTGAAAAAGCGGATCTCCCTGTTTTCAAAGCGATATCCCGACAGAACGAGTTTCGTGATTTCGTGCACCGCCGGCTCGTCATCCACGATGAGAACGTCCCAGGTATCCTCCGATACAGCCTGCTTTGCAATTTCACCATCATCCGGGAACGACAGCAATTCGTCCCCCTTGTCATCCAAGTGCTCCCTGTCAGCCATTCAATTCCTCCAAATCGTCCGATGGAGGAGTATTTCCCACAACTGGGGCCGAAGAAACGCATAGAATGTGGACTTTTGCATCGGATCCAACATTGCAGACAGCAAAAGGGAGGCCATCTCCCTGCGGAGTACCTCCCTTTGTCGTGCAGTTTGTCAAGGACAGGGCCCCTTCCTTAGGACTGGGACTTGTTCAACGCTTGATCCAGATCCTCGATCAGGTCCTCCGCGTCCTCGATGCCGATGGACAACCGGACCAGATCCGGTGTGACGCCGGCGGCCAGCAGATCGGCTTCGTCAAGCTGTGCGTGGGTGGTGGACGCAGGATGGATGACCAGGGACTTCGCGTCCGCCACGTTGGCGAGCAGCGAGAAGATTTCAAGGCTGTCGATGAATTTTTTCCCGGCTTCGATGCCGCCCTTGATGCCGAACGTGAAAATCGAACCGGCCCCCTTCGGCAGATACTTGTCCGCCAGCGCCTTGTACTTGTTCCCCGGCAACCCCGGATAGTTCACCCAGGCGACCAGGGGATGGGCGGAAAGGAATTCGGCCACCCGGCTTGCGTTCGCGACATGACGCTCAACCCGCAGGGAAAGGGTTTCCAGGCCCTGCAGCAGGAGGAAGGAGTTGAACGGGCTGATGGCTGCGCCGGTGTCGCGAAGCAGGGTGACACGAAGCTTCACGATATAGGCCGCCGCGCCGATGGCTTCCGTGTACCGGATGCCGTGATAGCTCGGATCCGGCTCGGTCAGACCAGGGAACTTGCCGGATGCGGCCCAGTCGAACTTGCCGGAGTCCACGAGGATGCCACCGATCGACGTTCCGTGTCCGCCGATGAACTTCGTGGCCGAATGAACCACGATGTCCGCACCGAATTCAATCGGTCGGACCAGGTACGGTGTGCCGAACGTATTGTCTACGATCAGCGGAATGCCGTTTTCATGGGCGATTTTGGCGATGGCCTCGAAATCCGCCACATTGCCGCCTGGATTCCCGATGGTCTCCACATAGAGGGCCTTGGTCTTTTCATTGATGGCGGCACGGAAGTTCTCCGGATTGTCGGAATCCACAAAGCGCGTGATGATGCCGAGTTTCGGCAGCGTGTTTGCGAACAGGTTATGGGTGCCTCCGTACAGCGTGCTTGCAGAAACGATTTCATCCCCGGTGCCCGCGATGTTCAGAATGGCGTAGTTGATGGCCGCGGAACCGGACGCGACGGCCAGTGCGGCCACGCCGCCCTCGAGCGCCGCCATGCGCTGTTCGAACACATCGTTCGTCGGATTCATGATCCGCGTATAGATGTTGCCGGGTTCCTTGAGGGAAAACAAATCCGCGGCATGCTGGGAATCCCGGAAGACATAGGAAGTGGTCTGGTAAATCGGGACGGCGCGGGAACCGGTGGTCGGATCGGGGGTTTGACCCGCATGGACCTGGAGGGTGTCGAACCTGAGTGCCTTTTTGCTCATGATGTTGCATCCTTTCCCATCGCCTTTTGGCGAAATCCGTCTGCCTCGTTGATCAAATGAAGTACATTGGCTCGGTCAGACCGTCCAATGCACGTTTTTCCTCAGCCAGTTCCTCCAGGGTGATGCCATCCACAAGGCGGTTGATCCGCAGATCCACAGCATCCCAGACCATGGTGCGGATGTTGCGGCTCAAGGCGTCCAGTTCCCGGTTATCGTCGGGTTCCAGCTCCACGAGGGTCAACTCCCCTTCCAACGCCCGCAGCACATCCCCCACACGCATTCGTTCCGCGGGCTGCCCCAGCATGTAGCCGCCCTGGGCTCCTTTCACGCTGCGAACCATGCCGGATTTCTTCAGCAGGGAGAAGAGATGCTCGAGATAGCTGACCGACATGCCCTGACGGTCCGCGATCAGATTGATCGGCACATGACCGCCTTGGGAATGCACGGCCAGATCCAGCATGGCCCTCAGTCCATATCGTCCTTTTGTGGATAGCTTCACAACCGCTCCCCCTGTCTCATCCGGAAACAATGTCTCCTATCAGATGCTGAAGTCCAGCACCGGAGCCTGCTCATCCTTGCGTACGGCCTCCGCCAGTTTGCCGATGGTGACCTCATTCAGAATCGCATTCATTTCCTGCATCATCCTGTTCCAGACGCGGCGGGTCACACAGCGGTCCTCCCGGTCGCAGGCTTCCTTGTTTTCATCCGTCGCCAGACACTGGACCGGCGCCATCTGACCCTCGACCGCGTGCAGAATCGAACCTGCCGTGATCAGTTCAGGCGCCTTCGTGATCCGATATCCGCCTTGCGGACCCCGGACGCTTTCCACGATGCCGGATTTCCGCAGCAGCAGGAAGATCTGCTCGAGATAATTCTCAGACAGCCCACGCCTTTCTGCGATGTTGCGGATGCTCTCGTATTGGTCTCCCGCATGCAGAACGAGATCTGTAACGGCTTCCAGCGCGTAACGACCCTTGGTGGAAATTTTCATGGCTGTTCCTTCCCGCCTGGCCGTCTGCTCCAGGTATGTCCGCCAGGCGTTTCCGCATCAATCAAGCTGGTTCAGGTCGTATGGGGTCTCCTGATAGACATAATAGTTGATCCAGTTTCCAAAAAGCAGGTTTGCATGGGAACGCCAACGGACGATCGGCTCCCTGGAAGGATCTCCGTCCGGGAAATAATGCGCGGGAACCGCAATGTCCATCCCTCTGCCCACATCCCGGTCATATTCGGCCTTGAGGGTCAGCGGATCGTACTCGGCATGACCTGATGCGAAAATCTGACGCCCGTCCGGGCTCTGTACAAGAAAGACCCCTGATTCATCGGATTCAGAGAGAATCTCGAGCCCCGGACATCGCAGAATGTCCTCCCGGCGCACTTCCGTATGCCGGGAATGCGGCACGTAAAATTCGTCATCGAACCCGAGCAGCAGCTTGACGCCGGTCCGGTTCAGCGTATGGGGGAATACCCCGAACATCTTTTCATCGAGCGGATGCTTCGGAATGCCGTAATGGTAATACAGCCCGGCTTGTGCACCCCAGCAGATATGGAAGGTGGAGAATACGTTGTGCCGGCTCCACGCCATCACTTCGACAAGTTCCTCCCAATAATCGACTTCCTCAAAGGCAAGATGCTCCACCGGCGCACCTGTGATGATGAGCCCGTCAAACTTCTGGTGCCGCACTTCGGCAAAGGTCTTGTAGAACGCCTGAAGGTGCTCCGAAGGCGTATTTCTGGACTGATAGCTGCTGGGATGGAGAAGGACCAGATCCATTTGGATCGGGGTGTTGCCGATCAGACGAAGCAACTGCGTCTCCGTGACGATCTTCGTCGGCATCAGGTTCAGGATCGCAATGCGAAGAGGCCTGACATCCTGGTGCTCCGCGCGTTCCTTTGTCATGACGAAAATGTTTTCACCGCTCAGGATTTCCTTGGCCGGCAGATTGTCGGGAATGTTGATGGGCATGCTCCACCTCGGTTTGCGGAGGATTCCGCTGTTGCTTTTTCTGAATTATACTATGACCTATGGGAAAACACAAGAATGATTTATATGAATCCTGTAGGATTTATAATATAAGGTATGGCTTGTCAATTGTACAAACAAGGCGTCTCTTTCGAGACGCCTTGCAACAGTCATTCAACCCAATCGTGTATCCGTTCCCGCATTGCGATCTCAGTCCACCATCCCAAGCCGGCTGAACGGGAACAACCGTACGAAGGCCTTGCCGATGACGCGGTCCCTGTTCACAACGCCGAAGACACGGCTGTCCCGGCTCTTGTCCGGATTCCGGTTGTCGCCGAGCACATAGATGCAGCCTTCCGGCACCTTCACCTCCGCGTAGATCGATCCGTCGGCCAGGGTCGGCACGCCGGCCGTATACGGTTCCAGCAGCTGGAGGCCATCGACATAGACATGTCCCGCCGAGATTCTGACGGTCTCCCCTTCGGTCGCGATCACCCGCTTGATGGCGTACGTGCGTCGGTTCCCGAGCAGCTCCGGAATCTTCAGCACCACGATGTCGCCATCCGCAACGCCGTGCAGGCGCAGGGAAAGATTCTCCACAATCACGACGTTCCGATTCTGGAGGGTCGGCTGCATCGAATTGCCGTCCACAATCGTGAACCGGCCTAGAAAATTCACAATGGCCAGTGCGAGCAGGACGGAAACGCCCAAATAGAGCACCCACTCGATGGTCTCCCGCAAAGGTCCCTTTGCTTCCGGGGCCCCTTCCTCTTTCGTCTGGAACAGGGGGCGGCGGGCGGTCATTCCGCCTCCGCAGGCGCATCCGCCAGGCGGATGTGCAACTCGTCAAGCTGTTTTTCGTCCACCACATCCGGTGCGTTGGTCATCAGGCAGGAAGCCGTCTGGACCTTCGGAAAGGCGATGACATCACGGATGCTGTCCTTGCCGAGCATCAGCATGGACAGACGATCGAGTCCGTAGGCAAGTCCGCCGTGCGGCGGGGTGCCAAACCGGAAGGCATCCAGCAGGAAGCCGAAACGGGCCTTCGCCTGTTCCTCGGTGAAGCCGATGGTCTGGAACATCTTCTGCTGCAGCTCCTGATCATGGATGCGGATGCTGCCGCCGCCGATCTCCACACCATTGAGCACGATGTCATATGCTTTTGCACGTACCTTGCCGGGATCGGAATCCAGATACTGGAGGTCCTCATCCATCGGGGAGGTGAAGGGATGGTGTTTGGCCACCCAGCGGTTTTCTTCCTCATCGCGCTCCAGCAGCGGGAATTCGGTGACCCAGAGCAGATCCCACGTACCGGCCTTGATCAGGCCGGTCTTCTCGGCAATGGTCAGACGGAGATGTCCGAGCGCATCGAACACGACATCATCCCTGTCCGCCACGAACAACAGCAGATCGCCGGGTTCCGCGCCGAGACGCGTCTTGAAGGAAGCGAGCACGTCGTCTGTCAGGAACTTTGCAAAGGAAGACTTGAAGCCCTCCTCCTCCATGACGATCCACGCAAGCCCCTTGGCCTTGTATGTCTTGGCCACTTCTCCGAGCGCATCGATTTCCTTGCGGGAATACTTCGGACCGCAGCCCTTTGCGTTGATGGCCCGGACACTGCCGCCCGCCTCCACGGCTCCGGAAAACACCTGGAATCCGGAGGCTGCGGCGAGATCTGAGCAATCGCACAGTTCCAGACCGAAACGGGTGTCCGGCTTGTCGGACCCGAAACGGGACATGGCCTGATCGTAAGGGAGCCTTTTGAAGGGGGTCTGGACGTCCACGCCCAGGACTTCGTGGAAAGCCTTTTTGAGGAAGGTCTCGTTCACACCGATGACATCATCCACATCGACAAAAGCCATTTCCAGGTCGATCTGCGTGAATTCAGGCTGGCGGTCGGCGCGGAGGTCCTCGTCGCGGAAACACTTCGTGATCTGCATGTAGCGGTCGAAACCGGCCACCATCAGCAACTGCTTGAACAATTGGGGGGACTGCGGCAGGGCAAAGAACTTGCCGGCCTGCACACGGCTGGGAACGAGATAGTCGCGGGCGCCTTCAGGCGTGCTCTTGGTCAGCATCGGGGTCTCGATTTCAAGGAAACCCGCGTCGTTGAAATGATCACGCGCGCACTTGGCCAGGTGGTGGCGGAGCATCAGGTTTCTCTGCATGTCCGGGCGGCGAAGATCCAGGTAACGGTGCTTCAGTCGGAGCACATCATTCGCGTTCGTATTGTCCTCAATGTGGAACGGAGGGGTCTCGGATTTCGCAAGAATGCGGAATTCCTCTGCCACCAGCTCCACGGCGCCGGTTTCCATGTTTGGGTTCACGGCGGAAGCATCGCGGGCCGAGAGCTTTCCACGTACGGCCACCACGTATTCGGCACGAACCTGTACGGCCTTTTCATGAAGTTCCGCATGGGTTTCGCTGTTGACGACGATCTGCAGGATGCCGCTGCGATCCCGGAGCGTGACGAACAGGAGTGCGCCCAGATCCCGGCGCTTCTGCACCCAGCCCATAACAATGATTTCCCGGCCGACATCCGCCGTCGTCACTTCCGCACACCGGTGCGTGCGTTTCATGCCCTGTATGTTTTCCGCCATATCTTCCTCCTGGACGCTTTATGTTCATGACATACCCGCACGGGTTCCACCCTGGATCTTCAAACACCCGGAGGGAACCCTTTTGGGCCATGGTTCATCAAATGGAGCTCTGTCAGGGATGTTCCTATTCCTTGCACTTGTGCAGGCGATCCGCCAGCGAATCAAGGCTGATGTCCTTGCTTTCGCCGTTTTTCATGTCCCTCAGCGCAGCCCGGCCCGATTCGATTTCATTGTCACCAAGGATCATCGTATATCGGGTGCCCAGCTTGTCGGCGTATTTCATCTGTGACTTCACACTGCGTCCCATTACATCCTTCACACAGGAAATGCCCTTGCGCCGGAGATCCCAGCAAAGCGCCTCCACCGTTTCGGCAGCTTTTTCTCCAATGGATCCGATGTAAATGAGCGGCGCTTCGGGAACCGGACTGGTGAGTCCCTGGCTGTCCATTTCCATCAGCAGGCGTTCCACGCCCAACCCGAAGCCGATGCCAGGAGTTTTGGGTCCCCCGCAGGCTTCCATCAGGCCGTCGTAGCGACCGCCGCCACAGACGGTGCCCTGTGTGCCGATATTCCGGGACACAAACTCAAAGACGGTACGGGTATAGTAATCCAGACCGCGGACGATGCCCTTGTCGATGGCATACCGGATGCCCATGGCCTCAAGCTTCGCGCAGAGCGCATCGAAGTGTGCGCGGCAATCCGGGCAGATGTGGTCGAGCAAAGCGGGTGCATCCTTTGTCCTGGCGCGGCAGCTTTCCTCCTTGCAGTCGAGGATCCGCATGGGGTTGCGGTCATACCGGCCCTGACAGGTTTCGCACAGGGTCCCGACGCGTTCCGCAAGGTGTTCCCGGAGGATCTTGTTGTATTCGGCGCGACAGGTCGGACACCCAATGCTGTTCAGGTTTAGGGAAAGGTTTCCGATGCCGAGACGTTCGAAAAACAGGGCGAGCAGGGAGATGATCTCCGCATCCGCCGCCGGATCCGCCGCTCCGAACATTTCCATGCCGAACTGGTGGAACTCGCGATAACGGCCCTTCTGCATCTTTTCGTACCGGTAGGCCGTTATGTTGTAATACAGCTTCACCGGTTGGGCCAATGAAGCCATCCCGTGTTCGATGTAGCTTCGCACGACGCCAGCCGTACCTTCCGGTCGAAGGGTCAGACTGCGGCCACCCTTGTCAACAAAGGTGTACATTTCCTTTTGTACGATGTCGGTTGTCTCTCCGACACCGCGTTGGAATAACTCCGTATGCTCGAAAACGGGAATTCGGATCTCGCGATAGCCGAATTGTGCGCAAAGCGCCGCAAACTCCCGCTCCACTCGTTGCCATTTATGAATATCGTCCGGCAGGATATCGTTTGTTCCCTTGGGGGCCTGTGTCAACATGTTACTCTCCACACGCGTTTCCGCGATTCGTTCCGTGCCGTCCGTGCTGAAATTCGCGCAGATTCGGCATTGCATTTCCGGCAAAAAGGGCACCCATCCCATACCGGACAAGTGCCCGCGCCCTACCCCACATTTTATCCGTGCCTTATGTGAATGTCAAATCGGGAGTGAATGAAAGCCTAGTGCCGCGCGGGAGACGCAGCACCCGGGCAGGGGTGCTGCGGAAATCGTTGCGGCACTTGGCCTTCATCACGTCGGGAGTGAATGAAAGCCTAGTGCCGCGCGGGAGACGCAGCACCCGGGCAGGGGTGCTGCGGAAATCGTTGCGGCACTTGGCCTTCATCACGTCGGGAGTGAATGAAAGCCTAGTGCCGCGCGGGAGACGCAGCACCCGGGCAGGGGTGCTGCGGAAATCGTTGCGGCACTTGGCCTTCATCACGTCGGGAGTGAATGAAAGCCTAGTGCCGCGCGGCCAGCGCAGCCAGCACGGCCGAGATCAGCGCCAGCATGACCAGCTCTCCCCGAATCACCCGCGCCAGCACCCGATTCACCTTCACCCCGAAGTACTCGGCCGACATCACACTGCAAAGGTGCATGGGTGTAACCATGTTGCCGATGAATCCAGCCACATAGGCGCAGGCCACATACAGCAGGCTGGTGGTCAGCCCCATCGGAACCAGGATCGGGAAGGTCAGCGAGATGGTGGAAAGCGAATAACCGGAGGCGATCCCCGCCGCCATGGGCAGCACGATAAAGAACACTTCTTTCGGGAGACCGAACCTGGTCATGCCCACAAGCATCTCGTCCACCAAACCAGACTGCGTGAAAATCTCCATGAACACCATCACACCGAGAATGATGAGAATATACTTGGGCTGGAATGCCTGTTTCACCACGTTCTCCACCTTTTTCAACGGGAATCGGCGCAGGATGAACAAGGTGGCCAATGTGACAATCGAGGCGGCCTCCAGATCAAAGGGAACCTGCAGCAGGCTGAAGACCATATACAGGACGATGATTTCCGCCACCGGATAGACGCTCCGTCCGAAATCCCGCCAGGCATCCTTTCGGGAGATTCCCGCCTCATGCGGGAGAGCGGCGACTTCCTTCCGTGTCATGACCCAGCCGATCAGCACATGAAAACAGCCAAATCCCATGACGGGAAGGGAAACCTGGAATACGCTCAATCCAAGGATTTTGGCCGCCGCGATCGCGGACGGGTACAGGAAGAAGCAATCCTGCCAGACATGGCGGAACCAGTAGTTCACAAAGGCCTTTGTCTCTTGGGTGCTGCGATCCCCGGCAACTTCCTCCACCATCGGACAGGAGAAACGCGCTCCGCCCGGAGACGGAAGCATGCCGATGACTGCCGGCATCAGGTAGGCGACAGCCTTGCCGTTGCCCACGATCACCTTCAGGCTCTGCGCAAGCCCGGACAACATGCCTTCATCCCGCATGGCCCTTTCGAGCATCATGATGAGAAGGAGGATGGCGATCGTGCCGAGGCATCGTTCGGAAAGGGCGCCTTTCAGACCGGCGGCCAGGACCACACCCGGCGCCATCCGCGTGGCGATTGCCACGATTACGCTGTCCAGAAGCAGTACAAGCCCGATGTTCACATCCCGGCTCATCAGCCAGATCGTCAGGGCGATGACGGCAACGGTGATGGCAACAGTCAGCATGGCGCACCGCCATCCGTAGGTTTGGAGCACTCGGGTGTTTTGTCGAACAGGGTGGGTCCGGCGAGATGCGACGTGTCATTCAGACGATGAATGGTATTCTCCCCGTATGGACTGGTCCCGAGCCGGATGATGCCGCAAGGATCCAGCTCCGTGTAGATTTGTCCGACATACCGGGACGTCAGGCCAAGAAACCAGAAAACGAGGTTGAACGCCGTACCGCTGTGGCAGACGACAAGATGAAGGCCCGACGAGAGATATTCCTCACCGAACCGCGATACGCGCGCCAGAAATTCATTCCAGTTCTCTCCGCCGCAAAATGGCCGCCACTCGCCAATCGGCCCATCCAGCGGCGCCTTGATGGATTCGGCGGCGGCATGCTTCATACCGGCCGCACAGCCGTTGTTGAATTCACGGATCGCATGGGAAGAAATCGGGATCCTGTAAAGTCGTTCACCTATGATTTCCGCCGTCTCCCGTGCCCGTGACAAGTCGCTGCAATGGAATCCGAACTCCCTGCCGCCGATTTCACGGGCCAAGGCATCCGCCGTTCGTTCCGCCTGCATTCTCCCGAGCGGCGTCAGCTTCGTGTCTGTCCATCCGCCGGTCATGCGGTCTTCCCCGATCAGGTGCTCCGCTTCGCCATGCCTTACGATAATCAGTTCCCTTTTCATACTCATTGCACAATTGTATTCAGCCACCCGCGCCCTGTCAATCGCCCCAGACCCATGGGGCACCATGGCAAGAGGCCCTCGGCCGTGGTTGCTCCCAGGCAAGTGTGCACCATTCCAAAAATGACGATCAAAAGATGACGACCGGATGATTGCCAGGACCGCTCCCATTCCCGCAGGAAAACGACCATGCTGTGCAACAGTCCGACGGGGACTCTTCCGAAACGGCCGGCAATATGGCATGCTGAAGGTGGCGGCCGAATCAGGCCGGATCAGGCAAGGGAATTCCGCCTGCTGACATGGAGGATGATCATGAACGAGCATTCACACGATAAAAAGACTGCAGCCCGCCGTCCAGCCACGCGGAACGCCACTTCAAGGATCGGCAGTCTTCTTCTGGCCGGCTGCCTGCTCTTCACCTTGTTCGGTACCGGCTGTGCGGCCTTTCCTGCTTCCCCTTCCACTTCAGGCCAACCGGAAACAGGCGGCACAGCGGCAGTCGTCTCGGAAACCACGCAGGTTTCCACATCACCATCTGTTTCAGCACCTTCTGTCAGTCCTGAAGCCACTCCGGCACCCACTCCGGCACCCACGCCGACACCCACGCCGACCCCGAAACCCACCAAGTCACCGAGACCCGAAATGAGCGCCACGCCGGAACCGGATCAGAAAGAAACACGCCTGCCGTACACACGTGGCATCAATCTCGGCAATTGCCTGGAGGCACCGCTCGAAGGCGCCTGGGGCCTCGTGATCCAGGACGAATGGATGGAAGTCATCCGTTCCGCCGGATTTGATCATATCCGGCTCCCGGTGCGCTGGACCGCATATGCAAGCGTTACTGAACCCTACACGCTGGACGAACGGTTTCTCGCCAGGGTGGATCATGTCATCGACACAGCATTGAAAGCCGACCTCGGCGTCGTCCTCAACGTCCACAATTACACGGAAATGGCAACGGAACCGGAAGAAAACCTTCAACGGCTTGCAGGTGTTTGGAAACAGCTTGCGGAGCATTACAGGGACTTGCCTGACAATGTGGCCTTCGAGTTGATGAATGAACCGAACGGTGCTGCGGATGCGGTCTGGCCGGAGATGTCCGCAAAGCTGTACGACGTGGTCCGCAAGGCCGATCCCGATCGCTGGATCTGCATCACGAACGGCAGCTGGTCGGCCGCCGGCACGCTTGTGAACCTTGTTGTGCCGGAACGGATCCTGAAAGACCCGAAGGTCTTCGCCACCTTTCATTTCTACGAGCCATTCCATTTCACCCACCAGTATGCGAACTGGGTGACCGGGTCGGATGCCTGGGGTGGAACAACATGGGACGGCAACACCAGCCAGCAGGCTTTTGTGACCGATCTCTATGACGGGGTTGCAAAATGGTCGGAGAAGAATGGCGGCATGCCTGTCCTGATGGGGGAATTCGGCGCGTATTCGGCCTGCGATCCTCTTTCCCGGGTCCGCTGGACGGAGTTCTGCGCACGGGAGGCGGAACGGCATGGATTTGCCTGGAGCTATTGGGAATTCGCTTCGGGATTCGGCATTTATGGGAAAAACTCGAAGAAATTCGATGTTCCCCTACTGAAGGCGCTGATTCCTGAGACCGTGATCCCATCGAACTAATGCCCAAAATGCCGGGATGCAGGCAGCGGACCAGACAGGAGACAACCACATGGACTTCATCATTTTCCCGTTTCTGAGCGAACAGGAAACCCGGCTTCCGTTTCAGGTGGCCGGGATCGGATGCGCGTATGAGCAGGAACCGGTTATTCGCCCGAACGGCTATCCCCGCTATCAATGGATTCAGACCCGTTCAGGGAAAGGGGAGCTTGTCACGGAAGGTGTGCGGCATCAGGTAGGCCCCGGCCAGGGCATGCTCCTGTTTCCGCATCGCCCGCACGAATACCGGGCTCTCACGGAGCATTGGGAAGTGGACTGGGTCCTGTTCGACGGCATGCAGGCATCTGTGTTCCTGAATCATCTGCTCGGACTGACCGGATCCGCCGTCCTGCATGTATCCGATGGCAACGCGCTGAGTGAAAAAATGAGAAACCTCTATGATACCGCTGTTTCCGACGATCCGCTGAAGGGGTTGGAGAACTCCGTACTGCTGTATGGGCTGCTCATGGCGCTGGCACGTCAGGCTTCCATCGGATTCGATACAAGCATGAACCGCCGCTTCAACCGCTTCCAGCCATTGTTCGACCATGTCGAGGCAAACAGTTCCCAACCATTGACACTGGGCGGGCTTTCCCTCGTGGCCGGAATGTCTCCGCAATATCTCTGCACTGCATTCAAAAAGGCAATGGGCATGCGTCTGTTCGAGTACATCAACAGGGTCCGGATCCAGAAAAGCAAGACACTCCTGTTGGACAGCGGCATCAGGGTCTCGGACGTGGCACGCCGATCCGGTTTTGAGGATCCCAGTTATTACTGTGCGATCTTCCGAAAACTGGAGAATGTCAGTCCGGGTGAGTTCCGACAAATGCATACGAAAGGCGGATGAATCCTGCAGGTTCGGGGAAGAGCGAACACGCACCGGGTGTTTGCAGGCATCTAGCATGCATCCCCCAATCCCTTCCCTGATGTTTCACAAAACTGGTTGCACCGGGGTTGGATCGATGCTATAATACGTAGGCCGACAGCGAATGCTATTGTACCCTGATCCATTAGCTCAGTTGGTAGAGCACCTGACTTTTAATCAGGGTGTCTGGAGTTCGAATCTCCAATGGGTCACCAGAAACGCGAGAACACCTGCAGCGAAATAGCTGCAGGTGTTCTTTTATCGTTGACCGGTCTGCAGATGGAGTTCACATTGGTTCGACAGAAATGGTACGATGGGCATAGCCGCCTGCAGGAGACGAGGGAACATGGGGGAATCACGATGGATATGGATGCAGTCCGGATCAGATGCTTTGAGCAAGATGACCGCGAACGGGTAAAGGCGTTTTTTGACCAGATGGGCGGAGAAACACGCGCGTTCTTTGATCGGAACAGCGGAAACAGCAGCAATGCGCTGAACTTTTTTGAGGGGAAGGATCAGGAAGTCATCCGGTGGATGGCCCTGTATCAGGGCCGAATGGTCGGGTATTTGTTTTTATGGGATTTGGACAAGCTGATTCCCTGGTTGGGTATCGCCGTTGCGGAAGATTGCAAGGGAATGCATCTCGGACGCCGACTCATGCAAACGGCGCGGGATTATGCGATGTCGCAGGGGAAAGGCGGAATCCTGCTGACAACCCATTTGGCCAATCTCCGGGGTCAAGGGCTGTATGAGCGTAGCGGATATGAGCGGATGGGGATCCATACCAGTGGGGAAATCCTTTACCTGCTCCGGTTTGAACGATGATGGGTTTGCCATTCTCGATATTCAGCGCTGTCGTATTCAACCATGCGAACACACAGGAGGGAAATCATGTCGGATGTCATACGCCTGGTCGAGGAACAACTAGAAAAGAACAATCTGGTCTTCACGAAAAAGCCGATCCTGATTGGCGGCATGGCGATGGAGTATTACGGTATGCGGAAATCCGGTCCCGACATCGACCTGGTGATCTGTGATCAGGACTATCAGGAACTCGCACGAAAATACCCTGAAAAACGGAAAGACATTTGGGGAGACTTGGGGGTTGTGTTGGATCCTTTTGAGATCTGGCGATGCATCGCGTTGCTTGATTATGACTTCTATGGCAAGGACGCCATTGATGAAGGCTCCGTTTCTGTAGTCTCGCTGGACAGATTGCTGCTGATGCGCGTTTTCGCCATGGATGTTCCGAAATACAGGGAAGACTTGAAACTGATGAACAATTATTACCGTGCGACCTACACAAATCCGGAGTACTTGAAGAATGCCGAAGCACATGCGTCATCCTACAGAAGCACGGGCGGTACGATCTGGAGCGGCCGGTACGACGAGGAATGACCGCTTGTCCCACTCTCTGCGGAAACGTGCATCCTGCCGGAACAGGCAAAACGCACCAAACACAAAACACGATCGAGTAGGAGGCGGCCCGTTAGTCGGGCCGCCGACCTCTCACACCACCGTACGCACCGTTCGGTGTACGGCGGTTCATCAGGGTCATTTTGTTGAAAGACAGTCCGTCAGAAAGATGAATCCGAATTCCTTGAGGTATCGATTCGTCATGGATGTTTGCAAGATTGGGCTACCGGCAGTTCGCCAGTAGCTCTTTCTTGTGTTGGCGAACTCCCATGCTTTCGAGTTTTCCACACCAAGCCTGACCAGATTGGCACATTGGGTGCGAATCCTCTTCCACTGTTTCCACCAGCACATGCGGATGCGTCTCCGCATCCACCCGTCCAGTTGCGACGCCGGGTTCTTCATATCAGTCAATTTGAAATATCCCGCCCAGCTCCTCACGAGCCGATTCAGTTTATCCCGCTTGACCTCCATGCTTTCCGACCTGCTTCTGGACGTGCATGCACGCACCTTTTCCTTGAAATGTCCATCAAGGTGTACCAGATGTCCTTGTTTTCAAGAACCTGAATGCTGGCGGTCACCTCGGATGCAGGCTGTTCCACTGCGAGGTTCCAACTAAAGAACGGCTCCGGCGTTTCGTACGCTTGAAACAGTGACCGGGGGAGCCTGTTGTACGCCAGGATGGCTTCCATCTTCCTACGTTCCCGCACCAGTCGTTTTTCATCCCCATACAACAGGAAGGACTTCTCATTCAGGCTCATGCGTGAAGAAAACCAGTCAGGACGCTTGCCAGGCACATCGTTGAGTGGCAGAAGCAGATCCCGGTGCGCAGCATACCGGGCGGGCTCGGTCAGATCGCCTTCGATATGGAACAGTGGATGCAGTCTTGTGATTTCATGCTGATGGGAGAGTGACGGTTCCTGCTCCCGGATGATGCGGTATCGTTTGAACAGCGATGGTATCCGCCCATTTACGCCCGACGAACGAACGGGAGACAACCTGCTCTGCGCTACAGGCTCACTCACCCGCGCATGCAGCGCCTCGTAGGAACTGCAGCGCAAGCCTTCAAACAGCTCCTGCTCGGTGACAAACGCTTTCCCATATGTATCTGGAAAAGATGTGTTCATCATTTTTTCTCTTCCATGCGGCTGTACCCCTTGAAGGCGCAGCGCGATACCAGGTGCCGGAACCTTATTGCAGCAACCATGTCAGCGCATTCATTTGAATAACTCCGTTGTGCGTTGTACCCGCTCCGATTTCATCCAATGTGAGAAGAAACTTTGGGTGATGATCCGCAATCTTCTCGAGCGGTGCCAACTCCCGTTGAAGTGTATGGGAATCCAATACAGATGCCGCCACTTGAAAATACTGGATTCCAGATGCGTTCTGCACAATAAAGTCAACTTCTCCGCCGGTCAAATGCCCAACATGAACATGCTCAAACCGACGCAACAGCTCCAGATAGACAACGTTTTCCAGGATGTGCCCTTGATCTGCATTCGCAGGGCCCAGCAAGTATTGGCGCAGTCCAATGTCGGTTACGTAATATTTCTCCAATGTCGCCAGATACTGCTTCCCCTTGATATCGAATCTCCTTGCCTGATGGAGAATCAGACTGTCCATCAATCCCCGTAGGTACTTTTCGACAGTCTTCTGATCGATTTTTCGACCCTCGGAAGTCATTGTCTTTGCAATTTTCGTGGTGGACAACAGATTACCGATATTGTGGAACACAAAACGGATCACACTTTCCAGCATCATCACGTCAGAAATGCGAAGTCTGGCAACAACATCCTTCAACAAGATCGAATTGTAGATGCCTGCAAGGTATTCCTGTATATCCCTGTTGTTTCCTTTAAGCTGCATGGCATAAGGAAACGAGCTTCGGCTGCAGTAATCAGCATATAGTGAACTCAGCGTTGCCGGTTCGTCAGTGATCTGCTTCCGCCCCGTACAGTACTCTGAAAAAGACAAGGGAAGCATTTTCAGTTCCACATATCTTCCCGTGAGCAAAGTAGCCAGATCTCCAGACATGAACCAGGCATTGGAACCCGTGATATACAAATCCACATTTTTCTTGACATGCAGGCTGTCAATCGCTTTTTCAAACTGTTCCACATGCTGGATTTCATCCAGAAACACATAGGTCATTTGATCTGGAACCAACAAAGGAAGCAAATGCTCGTATAATACCTTGTAGTGCCGAAGATGCTCCACTTCAAGCTCTTCAAAGTTGATCGCGACTATGCGCTTGTGGCTGACACCATTCGAAACGAGCCACTCCCGGTACATCTCAAACAATGTGGATTTGCCACATCTTCGAACGCCAGATATGACCTTGATGATAGGCTTATCCTTCGAGCGTTGCAGGAAATCCATATAGGTTGGGCGTTCAATTCTCAATATCGACATCACTTGCCTCTATCTCATACGCATTCCTGAAATGTCATGATCATGAGTTAATGAATGATTATGACGGGATCTTATTTTGACGAAGGAGACTTATCCGTATCATACTCCTGAAACATCGCTCTGTCTATTCTTTTCAGGAATATATTCCCGAAACTTCGTTGTATCTATGCTTTTCAGGATTTCTTCCCAAAAAGAAAGTGTTACTGCCGCCGCAACATGGCCAAACGACCCCTTAACGATAGTGAAATCTCAATCTTGAAATAATCCTCGCGTGCATAGCCGGCAAGCGGGATATCCACTTGATATCCCCACGTTTTTGTCAATTCGGCTTGCCAAAGACGAAAGCTGTATCAGAATGAACCCGATCTCAGTGCTGCACCTCCATATCGGATGCGAACATGTCGAGCTTCGGAGCATACTCCTGGCACAAGGCAATCTACCATGCGGGGGGAATATTTCACAGACAGGGCAGGTTGCCGTCATGAGGTTCGTCATGAACCAACCGATGGACCTTCTCCTGATTCGGCTTTCCCCATGCAGCACTTCTTGTACTTCTTCCCGCTCCCGCAAGGGCAAAGCTCGTTCCGCCCTATCTTGTTACTGGCCGAATGCACGGTTCCCGAGGCTATCTCAGGCTGGACGTCCGGCAGTGGTTGGGCAAGCTTCGGTCCTTCCTTTCGCAGGTCAGCCGGCGAATGCCCCTTCAGAATCCACTGCGGCGTTGCATGATAGAACGCCCGCAGATGTTGAAACAACGCACTTATGCGCGTAGCAGATGGAGGGTCAAGCCATTGATCCAGGATCGGCATCAGCACGTCGAACGACTCGCTCCCCTGCATGGCGTCCTGCAGATCCAGCAGGAGGGATTCCACATCCTCGCGGTCCACCTTGTAGTGCGACCTGACAAAGCTTCGGAACTTGTCCATTTCCGGGGAAGGCATCAAAAAATCCGGTACAGAAGCGGCCAGGAGCTGTTCCCGGCTGAGTGGACGAAACGGCACCTCCGATCGAAGCCTTTGCTCCTTCAGCACGACTGCTGGCTCCTGCACCCGAATGTCGCAGAAGCCAGTGTCCGTCTGTTCCATCCGTTCGTAGTAGGCACGCGCGAATCCCAACACCTGGAGCATCTCCGGATAGGGAACGGGTTGTCCCGTCAACGCTTCCAGCTGACGATGCACTTGCACGGCGTCCATTGCGCCATAGTAATGCAGCATCCCGTGGGTCAGCGCCACCCATTCAGTGTTCCGGCGGATGCGTTCCCGCAAGGCGTCGGATTGGGCAAGACGAAAGGCTTCCGCAAGTTCATCCGGAAAGAACAGGCAGAGGTCCTCTTCGACTTTATCCGAAAATACGAGCGCATGCTGTACCAGTACGGCCATGCTGTCCTGGTCGAGGTCCACCGAGCGCTCTTCGATGTCATGGGTCAGAATGGTGACCAAGGCGTCATAGGCCTCCTGGTCGAGCCGCTCGAGCATGAAGGCATAGCGGGGTGGCAGCAGAGCGGCCAGTTGCTCTGCCTTTTCGGCCTTCAGAAGGTTGCTGATATTCTTGAAACCATATAATTGCCGTATCGCATCGAGTTCCTCCTTCGTCAGATTGAGCAGTGCTTCCAGCAATTGCATCGTATGAACCTCCTTGGTGGTGGTGAGAGAAACAGCATTCCAATACTCGAATCATTTTATTTGTTTTCAAAATGGAAGATTTCATCCGGCCCTTCGCTATGATCTCCCTCTGGCGAATGGGAATCCGGATGTTTGGCCCCCGAAGGCAAGAATTTCATCCCTCTTGGTCGTCCGCATTCTTCCGCAATATTCAATATTGCTGATCATTTGATGTTTCATTGTGATCACCCGTATTTGTTGTTTTCTCCATTATACCGTGACAGGCGAATTATGGAAATAAATCAGTGGTTCCCCAATGGCGGGCAGTCCAAGCTCCATAGATTGCTGAATATGGCAATGATAAAAGCTGGTTACTTTTTGCAACGACCGTCTTATCCTTTCGTTCCTGAAAGCGCAAAAAGGACCGCTTCCTGTGAAGCGGTCCCGGTTGGTAACTTGGCTGGGATGGCAGGACTCGAACCTGCGGATGCCAGAGTCAAAGTCTGGTGCCTTACCGGCTTGGCGACATCCCAACG
Source organism: uncultured Clostridia bacterium (assembly GCA_942493335.1). GTDB lineage: Bacteria > Bacillota > Clostridia > DSM-8532 > DSM-8532 > JAEWSN01. Next base: position 1,222,044 of record OW818693.1, read on the forward strand.
GATGTCCTCCCCCTTGACCGTGACACCGCTCGACGTTCGAAGCTGGAAGCCGGAGTTCATCTCAGCTTCCAACCTCTATTAATCGATTGCGGGAAATGGGGTGAATGATGGGGATCGAACCCATGACCTCCAGGACCACAACCTGGCGCTCTGCCGATTGAGCTACACCCACCACGTATGAATGGAAAGGACAAGTCATATTGTAAGGCGCATGCGCCAAATTGTCAAGAAAAAGGTTCATGGATTTATCTTTCTCAATTCCACATCCTGCCCGGCAAGCGCGTTTCCGGCACGTCACCGCCTTGCGCCGCAAGGAAAGCAGTGGTACAATAGCTGAAAAGATCGGAACAATCAATCCCCATTCAGGAGGTCATATGTCACCCTTCTCTTTCATCCGCATCCGGACCGCATGTTGTCGCTGCGTCAGGCCTTTCCTGCCGCAGGTTGGTTCGGATCGTCCCGAAATCGGATGAGGTCCCCACGCAACCACGTACGCCGCAGGAATGCCTGCGGCGTTTTTATTTTGTCCGGAATCCAAAACGGGACCGAACAGGAGGAACTCATGGCAGCATACTACCTGACTGAAGCGAACCAATTGACAGAAGGGGACCACCAATCAGAAGCAAACCACCCGGCAGAAGCGAACCCTCCCATGGAAGTGAAGCTGTACAACACGCTGACCCGGAAAATTGAACCGCTTCGTCCCCACGATCCCGGCACCGTTACGCTGTATGCCTGCGGCAAGACCGTGTATGACCGGGCGCATATCGGAAATCTGCGCAAATACGTCGTGGACGATGTTCTGGTCAAAACCTTGCGTTATGCAGGATATGCTGTCCGGCACGTGACAAATGTCACCGATGTGGGCCATCTGACTTCCGATGCGGACGAAGGCGAGGACAAAATGGAAAAAGGCGCTCGCAGGGAAGGCCTCGGCGTCCTGGAAATCGCCTGTCGGTATGAAGCGATGTTTTTTGAGGACTGCCGACACCTGAATGTGGCTGCACCTGACAAAATCTGTCGTGCAACGGAACACGTCGATGACATGATCGCCCTGATCACTCGACTTGAAATGGGTGGATTCACCTACACGGTCGACGGAAATGTCTATTTCGATATCTCCCGATTCCCGGATTATGGTGTCTTGACCGGTCAGTCCCAGGAAAGCCTGCGTGCGGGCGCGCGAATCGACATTGATCCCCGCAAGCGCAATCCGCTGGATTTCGTCCTCTGGTTCACCCAGTCCAAATTCAGCCAGCATGCCCTGCAATGGGACTCTCCCTGGGGACGGGGATATCCGGGTTGGCACATCGAATGCTCCGCCATGGCCCTGAAGGAGCTTGGAGAGCATCTCGACATCCACACAGGCGGCGTGGATCACATCCCGGTCCACCATACGAATGAGATCGCGCAATCGGAAGCAGCTCTTGGACATCGCTGGGTCGGGCATTGGGTCCATTCCGATTTCCTTGTGACGGATGGCGAAAAAATGTCCAGCTCAACCGGTGAATTTCTCTCCCTCGACCGCCTGACTCACTTCGGCGCCCATCCGTTGGATTTCCGCTTCATGTGCCTGAATACCCGGTATCGCAAACAACTGTCCTTCAGTGAGGAGACCCTTTCCGATGCGAAAAGGGCGCATCGGAAGCTCCGTCGTCGCATTGCGCTTGTGGCGGATGCGGCGGCCTGCCCGATGGACAACCGAATGACCGATACTGGAAAGATGAATGATGAAGCCGATGGAATCCTTTCAGCAGAGGATACCGTGCGGGCTGCAGAAGCTTTTTCCTCCCGCTTCCTGTCCGCCATGCTGGACGACCTGAATACGCCGAATGCCTTGTCCGTCCTGCATGAAATGCTGCGTGACGAAACATTGCCGCCCACCGAAAAAATACATTGGGTGGCGGAATTCGACCGGATTTTATCTTTGGATCTGCTGACGGAAATGGAAATCCCTGATGAAAGAAAAACGACACTATTGTCAGACTCCGTATGCCTCCCCGATACGGACGCCATCGAAACCTTGTTGCGTCAACGGGATGAAGCCAGACTTGCCAGGAATTGGCAGGAGGCTGATCGCATACGGCAGGGATTGTCGGATCAAGGAATTGAGATCATGGACAGTCCGCAAGGCGCAAACTGGCAATGGAAGACTCGGGCATAAGCCGTGCTTCCATTGCCAGTCTCATCACACCAGGAACAATCTCAGACATCAGGACCAGTTTCATTACGCCAGGAACAATCTCAGACATCAGGACCAGTTTCATTACGCCAGGACCTGTCTCAGAACACAAGGGCCAGTCTCAAATGCCCGGTCCCGTCTCAGTATGCCCGGCCCCATACGACCAGCTTCTTCGCAGGCTTGCCGCAGCAGACGCAGGTTTCCCCGACAGGTGTCTGATCAAACGGCATGCAGCGGGAAGACGCCGCCGTCTTTTCCTTGATGGCATCTTCACAGGCGCGGTCTCCGCACCACATGGCGCGGATGAATCCCTGTTTCCCGTCCAGTTGGGCGGAGAACTCGTCCATCGTGACCGCATTGGTTGTTCTGGACTCACGCAATTCCAGTGCCTTTGCGAGCATTGCGTCATGGATTTCCTGCAAGAGGCGGGAAACGGTGGATTCCAGCTCTTCCATGGGAACGAACAGCTTCTCGCGGTTGTCACGCCGGACGAGAACGACCTGTCCCTTCTCAATGTCCTTCGGCCCCACTTCCAGACGGATCGGCACACCGCGCATTTCATGCTCGGCGAATTTCCAGCCGGGCTGCTTGTCGGAATCATCAATCTTCACACGGGCGACATTCTTGAGGGCGGCCTTCAGTTCGGCCGCCTTTTCCTTCACGCCGGGCACGTGACCCTGCACCGGCACGATGACCAACTGGACCGGTGCGACCTTCGGAGGCAGAACCAGTCCGTTGTCATCCCCATGCACCATGATGATGGCGCCGATGATGCGCGTGGACATGCCCCAGGAAGTCTGATGCACGTACTTGAGCTGATTGTCCTTGTCCGAGAACTGGATGCCGAACGCCTTGGCGAAACCGTCGCCGAAGTTGTGCGACGTGCCGGACTGCAGCGCCTTGCCGTCATGCATCATCGCCTCGATGGTGTAGGTGGCCTGTGCGCCTGCGAATTTTTCCTTTTCCGTCTTCTGTCCCTTCAGGACGGGAATGGCAAGAAAGTCCTCACAGAAGGACGCATAGGTGTCCAGCATGCGCAGGGTCTCCTCCTGGGCTTCCTCCTGGGAGGCATGGGCGGTGTGGCCTTCCTGCCACTGGAACTCGACGGAGCGAAGGAACGGACGGGTCGTCTTCTCCCAACGCACAACGGAGCACCATTGGTTGTACAGCTTCGGCAGGTCGCGCCAGGACTGGATGATGTCCTTGTAGTGGTCGCAGAAAAGTGTTTCCGACGTTGGCCGCACGCACAGGCGTTCCTGCAGCTTCTCGCTGCCGCCGTGGGTGACCCAGGCCACTTCGGGGGCAAAGCCCTCGACATGGTCCTTTTCCTTCTGCAGCAGACTCTCCGGGATGAACATGGGCATCGAGACGTTCTCATGGCCCAGTTCCTTGAAACGGCCGTCCAGTTCGTGCTGGATGTTCTCCCAGATGGCATAGCCGTACGGACGGATGATCATGCAGCCGCGAACAGCCGCGTAATCCACCAGTTCCGCCTTCTTCACGATGTCGGTGTACCATTGCGCGAAATCCACGTCCATCGACGTAATCGCCTCCACCAGTTTCTTGCCGTTGTCCTTTGCCATGTTCTGCTCCTCCTGACGGTCTGCCCGGGCTTCGGTTTTTCTTTCCGGTGTTGTGTCTGGACCGGGACGGCATAAAAAAATCCGTCCCAAGTCTGGGACGGATTTGCATCCGCGGTGCCACCCAAGTTGGTTCCCGATGGAACCCTGCTCGTGCGATCGGTATCGGGATCACCCGTGGACCTTTTTTCGGCCCAAGCCTCCTGGACGGGGCGGGAACAGTCTCCCTGAAAGCCTTCCACCAAACGGCCTTCTCTCTGCGAGGGTTCATCTTCCCGGATTCCACTCATTGGCACATGAATTGCGTCCTTGCGGACCATTGAACTCATTATAGGGTTTTCAACGTCAGCCTGTCAATCACGTCCGCATCCGTGTGTCCGCACTGCCGCATCCGCCTTTCGGGCTTTCCCGCCGCATCCAGCCTGCATTCACCGCTGCATCCGTCTGTGTTCGTTTCGGTCCTTCCCGCCGTATCCGATCCGAACCTGACCTGCGTCAGTCCTGCATCAGTCCTGCATCCGGATCTGTTCCATGATATTGCCCTTCCGCAACCGCCGCAGCGGTGCAAGCGTGGAAAGTACCGAGATCAGCACCACACCGGCCGCAGCTATCTCGATATGGCCCCAAGGAATCGTCCAGACCACCTCTCGCGCCATTGAGCCGATTCCAAACAGCCACCAGGTGAGAAGCGCCCCTGCCACACCGCCGATCACGGATGCGATGAGCCCCTGGAAGATGCTTTCGTAGAGGATCATCGCCGACATGCCGCCCATGGTCATGCCGACCGCACGCATCGTGGACAGCTCCCGCGTCCGTAGGATCAGGTTCGTGTTGATTGTATTGATGATGTTGAGACTTCCGATGAGGGCGACCACTGTTACAAATCCATAGATGAAGATGCACAGAATGATGAGGGTGCTGTTCATTTCCTTGCCCATCTCATCAAAATCGACCCAGTTGAAATCGGCCCTGGCCGAGTCCTGCCTCTCCATCCAGTCCCGGACCGGCGCGCGATCTGCGCCCTCCGTCAGGCCGATGTAGACGCTTTTCGGTGTCGGCTTCGTCCCGGTCCATTTTTCATACTGTTTTTCCGTCACCAGAACGATCGCGCCGCCGTTGCCTGCCCGGGTATACATGAGCGGCCCTTTCTTCAGCACGGCCTGCACATGAACATCAGACCACCCGGATCCGCCTGTTGTGCGCAGTCCGAACGTATCTCCCGGAGAAAGGGCAAGTGCTTCCAGCATGACGGATTTCCCCTTTTTGGGATCCTCGAACTGTGCCTCGGTCAAAACAAGGACCCCGTTGTTCCGCTCCATTTCCGGAACAGACAAGGCACCCCTGGCGACATCCTTTCCCAGCTCGGCCAGTGCCGCATCCCCGACGCAGAGCAATCTGGCATCCGGCAGGGTCAGCATTCCCGTATCAGGATCGGCTGCAAGCTCCGGACGCAGTTCACGAAACCGCCGGGTCGGCACCCTGTCATCCAGGAGCAGCGACACCTCCGTTGATACATTCCTGTATACAGTCCGGACACCCTGCAACCTGCCCAGTTCATCCATCTGCGCATCCGTGAACGGCGCTTCCTGCGAATTCGCCTGAAAGGCAACATTCATCTCGCTTCCGATCACGTTTGATTTGAAGATCAAGTCGGAAAAGCCGGAAAAGACAATGAAAAGAACCGCACTGATGACCATGGAGAACACTGTTACAGCAAATCGCTTGCGGTTCCTCCCCATGTTTTTCCAGGCCATGCTTCCCTCGATGCCAAGCAGGCGATAGAGCAACCCGGTCGGCTGCGAGCGCTTGATGACTTCGCCTTTCATTTGTCCGGTCGAGCGGATCGCTTCGATCGGAGAGATACGGCCGGCCATGTGGGCCGGCCCCCATGCAGACAGCAGGATGGTGACCAATCCAAGGAATGCGCTGGCGCCGACAACCCAGGGTTCCACGACAACGCGAAGATCACCGAAGGCAAGACCTCCATCAATCAGATAGAACAGCTTGAACAGGAGCGCCATGGCGGCAGTCCCGCAAAAAACGCCGATGGGGATTCCGATGCCCGCAAGGATGCAGGCTTCCCGCATCACCATCGCCCGGATCTGGCCGGGTGAGGCCCCGATGCAGCGCAGAATCCCGAACTGTGCAATGCGTTCCATCACGGAGATATGAAAGACATTGTAGATGACGGCAGCCGTGGCTGCCACCACAAGCCCGACAATGAAGAACAGAATGCCGCCCATGGCCATGTTGATGTCCTTGCTGATGCTCTGCCCCTCGTAGCGAAGCACCTTGTCATTGAAGGTCGTCTCATGCCTGTCGATGCCGGCCTCGGCAATGGCACGCGCAGCGTCCTCATGGACCTGTCGGACGGACTTGAGCCGGATGACCGCCGTCAGCCCGGAAGCATCCTGATTCCCATCGAGAAGACGGAGAACCGTGAATGTGTTCAGCCGGGAGTCAAACACAACAGGCTTAATGGTTCCAACGATGGTATAGGTTCCGGCCACGGCATCCTTCACGGTTTCATTCGCCGCTGTTTCCCGGTCCTTCAGGACGACGCCCGTCGCGGCGTCCGCCCGGACGCCGACCTTCAGTTCCACAGTGTCGCCAATCCCCTTCCCGCCGGGCATCCACGACAATGCGCCCTCCTCGACGAGGATTTCGCCGCTGTTCTGGGGCAGCCGCCCTTTGGCAACCTTCCAGGGCATCAGGTCGAAGGCGGACGGCAGGACAGCCGACACCTTCATGTAGCGGGCTGTTTCCCCGCCTTTTCCGTCAGGCTCCGAACGAAGCGCGGCAACGCCTTCTTCCCGAATGAGGGTGCCGGCTTCCGTCCGCACATTACCCAACAGCCGATCCGCCTGGACACGGGAAACGGGTTCGACCGCGTAATGCCAGTCTCCCGCTTCCCGGATGGCATCCCGGACGAATTTATCCTGCATGCTGGCAAGGATGGTGCCGATCCCTGTGAAAAGAGCCATGGAAAGGACAATTCCGATGATGGCGAGAAGAGTGCGCCGCTTCTGCTTGCGCAGATGTTTGCCGGTCCATTGCAGATAACTGGTCATGCGGACGCCACCTCCAGCCGGGACAGGCGTCCGTCCTCGATGGTAACGACCCGGTCCGCCTGGGCGGCGATTTCCGGGTCATGGGTGATGATCATGAGGGTCTGCTTGTACTTGCGGACCGAAAGACGAAGCAGATCCATGATTTCACGACTGTTGCGGCGATCCAGGTTTCCGGTCGGCTCATCCGCCAGGAGAATGGACGGTTTGTTCGCAAGCGCGCGGCCGATGGACACGCGTTGCTGTTGTCCGCCCGAAAGCTGGCTGGGCAGATGGTTACGGCGTTCCTTCAAACCGAGCAGGCCGATCATGTCCTCGAAATAAGCCTTGTCGACCGGCTGATGGTCGAGAAGAAGCGGCATCAGCATGTTCTCCTCCGCCGTCAGGACGGGAATGAGATTGTAGAACTGAAAGACAAAGCCAATGCGTCGACGGCGGAAAACGGCCAGATCCCGTTCTTTCATGGCATATACATCCTCGCCAGCCACCAGCACCTTGCCGGAAGTCGGCCGATCCACACCTCCAAGCAGGTGCAGCAGGGTGCTTTTCCCTGATCCGCTCGGACCGATGACGGCCACAAATTCACCTGCCTCCACGGAGAGGTTCACACCGGCCAGGGCATCGACCCGGGCATCCCCCGTTCCGTAGAATTTGCACAAATCCACTGTCTTGACGATTTCCATGCGCTCCTCCATTCGGGAAGCCCGCCTGCCTTCACGCTTCGGAGAGCGGCCTCGGCTTCCTCTGTCCATATTCTACATACGGAGGCTTACGCCCGGATGAATGACAAGTGACGAGATTGTAAGATTCAGGTTTGTCTCAGTTCTGAACCACCCTGTTTCGGCAGAACAGCCACGAGGGTGGCGCCGCCGCCAGGCGTGTCCTGCACGAAGAGATCCCCGTCGTGATGCCGGAAGACGAAATGCGCCAAAGGCAGGCCAATCCCCGTGCTCTCCGCCGCCACCCGGCTTCCTGCCCCGTGATACCGTTCGAAGAGTGACTTTTTCATGCCGGCTGGAAAACCTGCTCCATGATCGACTACCGAAATACGACAGACCAATGGCGTGTCCGTGACGGCAATCCCCACCTCCGTTCCCGGAGGCGCGTGCTCCACCGCGTTCTTGACAAGATTCGACACAGCTTCCACAAGCCATTCCGCATCCCCGACCACAACCGCGCCGGCGGGCGTTTCCGTGATCCGGATCTCCACGTTTCTTTCGGCGGCGAGGACCATCAGTGCGGAACCCGCATCCCCCACCACGGATTCCAGGGAAACCTGCTCCGATCGGAAGGATACAATGCCGGACTCGAGACGTGCCATTTTCAACAGTTGGCGGATCAGCCAGTCCATCCGGCGGAGTGCCGTGTTGCCCCGTTCGAGAAACACTTTGCGCTGCGGCCATGCCATATCCGGCTCCGCTTCCATCAGCTCGTGGTACATCATCAGCGAGGAGAGCGGTGTCTTCATTTGATGCGAGATGTCGGTCAGTGTGTCCTTCAGCACGATTTTGTCCCGTTTCAGTCCGGCCACCTGTTCCCCGAGCCGTTCCGACATCTGGTTGAAGTGATGTCCGAGCCGATCGAATCCCTCTTCTCCCCCATCGGAAACGCGCACGGAGTAATCTCCTTCCACCACCCGTTCCGCAGCAAGGGCTAGACGATCGACCCGCCTGCGATTTTTCCGCCAGGAAAAGACGAGGACGAGACAGAAAGGCAAGGCGATCAACCAGGCCAGGATGATGGCTTGCCAATGAAATCGCTGAAGGTCGGAAGAAAGAAGGGGCTGTTCGGACGGACGCATGCCTTCGCGCAAACCGTAGGCTGCAAGCGGTTTGCGGCCGGCCTCCACATCGGTGGACAGATCCGGTGCGGACAGAATGGCGGCAATCTCCTCCCTGCGTTCAGGAAAGCTTTCCGACATACGACCGGCCAAAGCCTGCTCTTTGCGGGTGAGGCTGTCCGAAAGGGCCTGTTCCATCAGGGCGAACCCCGCAAGCGCCAGTAGTGTGGCACAAGCCATCAATCCGCACAACCAGATCGTCAGATTGCGCAACTCCCTATCCACGGGGCCTCCTCCCGACCTCAACATCCCATCGGTACCCGGTTCCGCGCACCGTGGCTATTTTCGGCGGGTGTCCGTTGTCGTTGATTTTTTCCCGGAGCCTCCGGATATACACGGAGAGCGCATTATCCTCCACAAAGCTCCCCGCTGAATCCCAAAGGCTTTCCAGCAGACCGTTCCGTGTCAATGCCTGCTTGGGGTGACGCATCAATTGCATCAGCAGACGGTATTCGACAGGGGTAAGATACAAGTCCACGCCATCCATGCGCACCTTGGCCTCATGCATATCCAGCGAAAGACCACCTGACACCAGCAACCCGTCCTCCCCGTCCGTATGGCCGTTCTTCTGCTCCCTGCGGCGCAGGACCGCACGGACACGGGAAACAAGCTCCCGAAGACGGAAAGGCTTCGTCATGTAGTCGTCCCCGCCCATGTCCAACCCCATGACCACCTGCACTTCCTCATCGCAGGCCGTCAGAAAGATCACCGGCAGGTCCGAACTCTTTCGGATTTCCCTGCAGAAGGCGAACCCATCGCCATCGGGAAGACCCACATCCAGCAGGATCAGGTCGACCCCTTCGGCAAAAAGACGCCGGGCGTCGGAAAGACGGGCGGCATGGCGTACATCGAAATGCTCCTGTCGCAACGCATAGGATAGGCCGACTGCAAGATTTTCATCATCTTCCACCAAAAGAATGCGGTTCATTCCGCCTCCCTATCAGACCAGACCGAATAAACGGCAGCCAAGATCATAAATCCAGGGCAGGAAGATGGCGGGTAGCATGTTCCCCACCTTGATGCGCCTGATCTCCAGAATGTTGAAGCCGATTCCCATGATCAGCACGCTGCCCACCAGGGACATCTGCGAGATGACCTCATCCGAAAGCCAGGGTTTCAGCACACCGGCCAGCAGGGTGATCGCTCCCTGGTAGAGAAGTACGGGAACAAAGGAAAAAGTGACGCCCATGCCAAGGGTTGCGGCGAACACGATGGCACTGACCCCATCCAGGATGGACTTTGCAAAAAGGATCTGCGTGTTCCCGGACATGCCGTCTTCCAGGGAACCGACGATGGCCATCGCTCCGACGCAATAGACGAGACTGGCGGTTACAAAGCCCTCTGCGAAAGTGTTTTCACCCTTGGCAAACTTTTTCTGGAACCACTCTCCCAGCTGATCCAACCGTTTCTCAATATCCAGAGCTTCCCCAAGCAGGCCGCCGACGACCATGCATAGAATCATGCCGGTCAGGTAGATCCGGTCCATCCTCGGGGTTCCGACATACCGAAGAATTCCCTGCAGCGTGCCGGAAAGACCGATAATCAGGACGGACAGGCCAATCCCCTGCATGATGGTTGTCTTGAACCGCTCCGGAATCCCCCGTTTCGCCAGCCAGCCGATGGTGCCTCCCGCAAGAATGGCCCCCGCATTGACCAGTGTTCCAAGTCCAATCATGTTTTCCCGCCTTCCCGCATGCATTCGTCCATCCCGTTGCGTGGATGATTTTCACGTTCCGTTGCACGGACGATGATCACGTTCCGTAGCAAAGACGATTTTCATGTTCCGTTGCATGGATGATATTCCTGCTCCATTCCGAATTTGAAGAGATTATATCACCTCATGACGGAAAAGTGGAAAACAGATTGAGAAAGCGGGGATTCCTTCATTTTACAGGTGCCATCCCGATTCCCCCGTGATACGATGGAACAGGCATGCAGGTCTTTCGTTCGTGTGTCAGCATTCACCCCACCCCATGCCCCGCCCCATGCCCGACCCATCAATAAACCATCCCTCGGAGGTCCATCATGAACACCGCACCATTGGCCTGTCCCGTATGCGGGCTTTCCATCCGGCAGGAAGGAACTTCCCTTCAATGCCGCACAGGACATGCGTTTGATCTATCAGCTAAAGGTTATGCGAATTTGCTTACGGATAAACACCGCAATAGTCAGGCTCCCGGGGACAGCAAGGAGATGGTTGCCGCCCGGCGACGTTTTCTGGACAGTGGCGCATACGGCATCCTCAGACAGGGACTCGCGGACCGGGTACGACCGTTTGCCGGAGAGATGCGTGTGCTGGTGGATGCCGGCTGCGGAGAAGGCGCGTGGACCCTGGGGGTCTGGGAAGCGGTGCGGGAGGCCGGCACCGCGGTCTACGGCATGGATATCTCGAAGGATGCAATCCGGTATGCGGCGGGCCGAAACAAGGAAATCGCCTGGATTGTCGCATCCCTGTTCCACCTCCCTGTGAAGGATGGAAAGGCGGATTGTCTCCTGAATGTCTTTGCACCTTCAAGTGATCCCGAATTTGCACGGGCGCTTCGGAAAAATGGAATGCTGGTTACAGCCATCCCGGGACGGTCCCATCTTTGGGGCCTCAAGAGCGTGCTGTATCAGGAGCCCTATGAGAATGACGAGTCCCTTCCGGAGCTTCCCTCCTTCGACCTGGTGGATGTGGTGCGTCTTGAAGGCCATCTGAAAGTGAAAAGCCAGGAGACCCTTCAGGATCTCCTGGCCATGACACCTTATTTCTGGCGTTCCCCCAAGGCGGGCATCGAGCGATTGAACCGCCTGGATGCATTGGAAACGCCCATTGAGTTTCTGATCGCTCTCCATCGGAAAAAATGAGGCGGGTTTTACAGACTGTCCAGTTCTTCCAGCCAAGCGCTGGCGGATGCATCACTCGGCATGCGCCAATCTCCGCGGGGTGACAGGCTGATGGTACCGACCTTCGGGCCGTCCGGCAGACAGGAACGCTTGAACTGCTGGGCAAAAAAGCGTTTCAGGAACATTTTCAGCCAGGATTTGATCACTTCGGGCTCATGCGTGCCCTCAAATGCCTTTTCAGCCAGCCCGAGCACCTTGGAAGGCTTCGCCCCATATCGGACCATGTGGTACAGGAAAAAGTCATGCAGCTCATACGGGCCTACGACATCCTCGGTTTTCTGGGCGATCTTCCCCGCCGGATCAGGCGGCAGCAGTTCGGGGCTGATGGGCGTATCCAGAATGTCATGCAGGATGTGTCTGGAATCCTCCCCCGCCTCATGATCCGCATACCATCCGACAAGATATTTCACCAACGTTTTCGGGACGCCCGTATTCACGGCGTACATCGACATATGGTCCCCGTTGTAGGTGCACCAGCCCAGGGCCAGTTCCGAAAGGTCTCCCGTCCCGACAAGCAGCGCACCCGTCTTGTTCGCCAGATCCATCAGGATCTGCGTACGTTCCCTTGCCTGTACGTTTTCATAGGTGATGTCATGAATCTCCCTGTCATGTCCGATATCGCGGAAATGAAGCAGGGACGCCTCTGAGATGGGAATCTCACGGATTTCGGCGCCCAGGCTTTTCATGAGGGCGAGGGCATTCCCATAGGTGCGGTCCGTCGTGCCGAATCCCGGCATGGTGATGCCGAGAACCTGGCTTCGGGGCAATCCCAGACGATCCATGGTACGCGCGGCAACGATCAAGGCAAGCGTCGAGTCGAGTCCGCCCGAAACCCCGACGATCAATCGCTTCAAACCGGTATGGGAAAGGCGTTTCGCGAGGCCTGCCGTTTGAATGGAAACAATCTCCTGGCAACGTTCCTCCCGGACCGCCGGATTTTCCGGAACAAAAGGGTGCCGCTCAACCGGACGATTCAATCCTTTGCAGACATCGACAACCGGTTCCAGGGTGATGCGCCGCCATCCGGCAGGGGTGTCATCCACGGAAAGCCGCTGATGAAAGGAACTTGCATTTTCCCGATCATGCACCATGCGCTCCGTATCGACATCCGCCATCAGCAGCGAGCCTTTCGTTTCGAACCGATCGGATTCCGCCAAGATGCGACCCCCTTCCGCCAGGAGCATGTGCCCCCCGAAAACAAGATCTGTCGTAGACTCGCATGGATTGGCCGAAGCATACGCATAGACGCAAAGGCAACGGGCGGAATGCGTGGAGACGAGGCTCCTGCGGTAATCCGCCTTGCCAATCAGCTCGTTTGAAGCGGAAGGATTGAGCACCAGCGTGGCACCGGCCCGGGCGGCCAGGCTGCTGGGCGGTATCGGCACCCACAGATCCTCACAGATTTCCAATCCGAGAACAAGGGAAGGCGAACCCTTCACAGGAAACAGCAGATCCGTTCCGATGGGAACCTCCTGACCTGCATACAGGACGGTCTTCACCTTGCATTCCATCGCCGGTGCGAACCAGCGTTGCTCATAATATTCATTGTTTCCGGGAATATGGGTTTTGGGGACGATTCCCAGGATCTTTCCACGCTGGAGCAGGAGGGCACAGTTGAAAAGCCGACCGTCCACCGGAACAGGAGCGCCGATGACCAGGATGCCATCCCATTCGCAGGTCAGCGTCAACAGGCGCTGAACTGCCCTCTCGGAGGCTTCCAACAGTGCGGTCTGCCGGAACAGATCCGCACAGGTGTATCCCGTCACGCATAATTCTGGAAACAGCAGAACCTGCGCGCCTTCTGCACGCGCCTCGGTCACAAGCGCCATCATCTGTTCCATATTGTATCGGCAATCGGCCACCTTCATGGCCGGGGACGCCATGGCGACCCTGGTGAATCCGAACATGTCCCATCCTCCGTCTGGTGATGCTTTTCCTTGCGGTTTTCCTCGTGGTATTCCCTTACGGACTTCCCTCGCGGCTTTCCGCCCAGGCGCCCGTATCCATGATATCACACGCGGCTTCCTTCGTGATGGCATTTTCCAACACCCGGAGATTCTCGCGGGCTCGGAGAAGTGGACTCAAATAATGGTGCCGAGAGAATGCAGGCGCAAAAAAGCCTTCTCTTTCGAGAAGGCTTTTTCTGGAGCGGGTGATGGGAATCGAACCCACGCGACCAGCTTGGAAGGCTGGAGTTCTACCATTGAACTACACCCGCGCTCGGATGCGGCGTTTGTGGACCGCACGGTTTATTATACGCATCCGAACCGCACTTGTCAATCCCAGATTCGGCCAAGCAAAAGGCTTTCCGATGAAATCCCCGCAACGTTGGCGTTGCAGTCATCTCACGATTTCAATCCAATACCCGTCCGGATCTTCGATGAAGTAGATGCCCATCGCCACATTCTCGAAGCAGATGACTCCCTGCGCCCTGTGAAAGGTGCGAGCCTCCTCCATGTCCGGCACACGGACAGCCAAGTGGATTTCATTGTCCCCGAGGTTGTAGGGTTCCTTCCAGTCACGCAGCCAGGTCAGCTCAAGCTGGAACCCTGTCGCGCCATCTCCCATGAAAACAAGCTCAAAGCTTCCGTCCGCAGATTTTTTGCGGTTTTGTACCGTCAGGCCGAGATTGGTTTCATAAAAGGCGATGCTCTTTTCCAGATCAAGGACATTGAAATTCTGATGAACGAATTGACACTTCATGAATGCCTCCATCTTTTTTTGTACGGGCCGGTTTCCGAACCGGGCCACATTGGTTCATTTTTCGTACCTATTATACATCCGTCTCCAGATCCGGGCAATCAGTCGAGCCACGCTTTGGCAGCCAACCAGGCTGCGCTCTGGAAATCAGGCGAACCCATACTCAGGCAATCAATCAAAACCGCGCTCGGGCAATCAGTCAAACCCGAGCATTTCGTCCGCAAGGGTGAGTTCTGCGTTGAATTGAGCGGCGAGTGCCCGATAAGCAGCCAGTTTCTCCGGATTGGGATCACCCTTCAGTTCCGCCCGGATCATGAGATTCTTGGGGGTTTCCAGCGGGGACACCCATTCCACGCAGGATACTTCGTACCCGGATGCTTCCAGCCGGAGGCAGCGGAGCGTATCCGTCAGAACGTCGGAAAGCCGCGCCTTCAACGGACCGTATCGCAGCACATCCGCCATCGGCCCCTGTGTCCGGATCCGGTTCACAAGCTCATGCTGGCAGCAGGGAACCGAGACGATGGCCCTGGCCCGGTTGCGCATGCCGAACGCCAGCGCATAGTCCGTGGCCACATCGCAGGCATGCAGGCTGATCACCAGGTCAGGTGCACGGTTCACAGGTCCGCCATCCTCCACCAGAAGTTCACGCAAATTCCCGCAGTGGAAGTCCATGTTGCGGTAACCAAGCCGACTTGCCGTCTCACGAGAGGATTTGATGACGCCTTCGTTGATGTCGAGTCCAAGGAAGCGGGCATGACGCTTCATGCCCGCAATCAGGTAATGGTTCAGGACAAAGGACAGATAGGACTTTCCGCAGGCGCAATCCACGATGAACAGTTCACGGCGTTCTCGGCCCAACGATTCCAGCAACGGTACGAGCAACTCCACGAAATGATCGATCTGGTTGTATTTGCGAATCCGGTCATTCCGGATCTTCCCATTTTCCGCCATGATGCCGATCTCCCGCAGCAGACGGTCCGCCTGCCCCGGTTTGACAAGGTAATCCCGATTCGCAAGCAACCCGCCGGTGCTTTGAAAATCATGGGTTCCGCCCGCTTTGGCTGCGGCTCCGCTACCGGACGAAATGGATGCGGCATCAATGGATCCGCTTCCGGAAGGGATGCCGGGCGCAGGAACGGTCCGGACCGTCGCTTTTCCGGCTCCGGCTTCCAACAGCAGCATTTCGCCTCTGGACAGATACTCAAGCCGCATGGATTCCTGTCTTGCCGCCTCCTCGAGCACCGCCTCCGGGAACTGTTCCGGTGAAACGAGCCGATCCGAAGCGCCAACCCGCATGCGCAGGGATTCCCCTTCAGGCCGAAGAAAAAAGGAGGTGTTCCGTGTCCCTGCGGTAAAGATTCCCCGAATCTCGTCCAAATAGAGAAATTCTTCCGATAGCCTTGCTCCGAGTCCGGTCAGGAGCAGGGTGAGTTTTGCTGTTGTCTGTTTGTCCATGGGGACCTCCTTTTTATCCGCGCAGCGGAAACATCCATTTCAGGGCTCCAGCCCGGCCTGCCGCACCAGTCCCTCGATTTCACCGGGTGCAAGAGGACGGAATTCACCAGGTGCAAGGTCCTCCCCCAGAAGGATCGGGCCCATTCGAAGCCGCTTCAGGTAGAGGACGCGGCTCCCTGCAGCCAGAAACATCCGCTTCACCTGATGGAACTTTCCTTCCACAATGGTGACGTGCGCCACCGGACAATCACGGATCTCCCCAGAGGTTCTCTCCCCGTATGGGCTTTCCTGGTGCTGGATTTCCTTTTCCTCTTTTTCCTTATCCGCTCTTTCCTCGTATGTGCTCATCTCTTTCGAGCTTTCCCCTGCATCCTTCTCCCGTTCGAAGGCTGAATCCGGCCAGACCCGTCGAACGGATGGACGGCGTTCCAGTACGGCAGGCCTGCAGATGGTTCCATCCGCCAGTGCGATTCCTTCCAGAAAACGCTTCTCCGCATCCGGTTCCGGTTCCCTGTCGAGAATGGCCTCGTACTGCTTGTCCACATGTTTTTTCGGCGCCAGTAGACCGTGGGCGAGATGCCCGTCATTGGTCAGAAGCAGCAATCCTTCCGTATCCCTGTCAAGCCGGCCAACCGGGAAAAGCCCCATACGCCGCACGTTTTCAGGCAGCAGGTCCAGCACGGTCTCCATCTTCGAATCCTCTGTCGCAGTAATGACACCGGCAGGTTTGTTCATCAGGTAAACCAGCCGTTTCTGCCAGGACAGTGGCGCTCCATCCACGGAAATATCGTTTTCACCCGGCCTGACCTGGATGCCGGGATCCCTGGCAACAACGTTGTCCACCCGTACACGGCCTTTCCGGATCATTTCCTTCAGTTCGCTTCTCGTCGCCACGCCGCAATCGGCCAGGCATTTGTCCAACCGCATGGATTCCTTCAATTCCGTCTCCCCTCATTCCGACGTTATCCCGGATTGTCCTGAAATTCCCGTTTCTCACGCCGTTATCCCGGCTTGCTCCGAACTTTGCGTTTCACCCGACGTTTCACCGCCGCATTACTGCATCCGCCAGCCTTTCGGATAGCGGTTCTTCATGAATCCGTCCTCCTGCTTGCCCCAACCGAGCGGAAAACCATCCGCCAAAACGGCGGTCCAACCGCGTTCTCCTTCGCACAACAGGGTTTCCCCATGCAGGTAGCGGGAGATGTCTTCGGCATCGGCCGCAAGGACCTGACATCGTCTTGCGCTTTCAGGGTCCATTGCATGAAGCAGCGCAGCAGACGGCTCGAACCGCCCATTCTGCCACTCGCCAAGCAGTAGACCCGGCATTTCGGCATGCAGCCCGGGCAGGTGAGTACGGAACTGTCCGCTTCCCCATGGAAGGTTGTACAGCAACGTCCCAGCCAGGACAATATCCGAAAAGGCGGACACTTCGCTTCCGCTAGCCTGAACGGAGGCAAATCCGGTCAAATCCGTTTCAAGGAAGGCTTTCCAAGCATGGATGACCTCCTCGGGCGCTGGCTGGAAGAAGGCCCTTGCAGGCCTTTCCGTTTGTGTTCCCCTTTTTTTCCGGTCGCCCCTGCTTACGGACTCCATTGGGGGTGATTCCGTCCAGGCGGATGCCATTATGCCTGATTCCATCTTTGCTTTTTCCGGATTGACGGACGCCATCCCGGCAATCCCTTCCTTGACCAACCGCACCGCGAACTGACCTTCCCCCTCGGCAAGATGCGGCCAGATGCGGACGGCACCGGACAATTCCGTTCCATTGCAAACGCTGCAAGGCCCACCCTCCGATGCTCCATCAAGGCCTGCTCCGGAAGCCATGCAATCTCCTCCATCAGAACGCCCGCTGCACAGCGCGCCGGTCACCCAGTCCGCACGCCCCGGCTGCAGGCCCATCGCTTCCGCATCCGCCTTTTCAACAGACGCGCCTGGCAAGGTTTTCAAGGCCCAGGCTATGTTTCTTTCATTTTCATCGGGATTATACGTACAGGTCGAATAAACGAGCCTGCCGCCAGGTTTGAGCATGTTCCAGGCTTGAAGCAGAATCTCGCGCTGGATCGGGATGAACGTATCCGGTCCGTTCTTCAGCCAGCTTTTCACAGCCTGATCGTCCTTTCGGAACATTCCTTCCCCTGAACAGGGAACATCCAGAAGGATTTTGTCGAAGAACGATGGAAAATGTCGAGCCAAGACTGCGGGCTCCTCATTCAGGACAGCGGCGCACGCGACGCCCAGCCCCTGAAGGTTCCTGGCCAGCGGTTTCACACGCTTCGGGCTGATGTCATTGGCCACAAGCAATCCCTGATTCCGCATCATGGCGGCAAGCTGCGCCGTTTTTCCACCCGGAGCGGCACACAGATCCAGCACCTGCTCCCCTGGCTTCGGATCCAACAGTTCCGCCGGAAGCATGGCACTTGGATCCTGCAGGTAATACAGTCCGGCATGATAGTCCGGATGCCTGCCCGGAAAGAGATCGCCGGCATGCCTGAACCCGTCGCGCGACCATGGAACCGGTTCAAGCGGGAAGGTTGTACGGGCGAGAAACGCCTGTACGCCGGCCTTCAGGGTATTCACCCTCAGCCCCCAGGTTCGCTGGCGCGATAGTGCCTCCGTCAAGGCGTCATAGGCCTGATCCCCGAGGAGTGGTTTCATTCTCTCAGCAAATGCCTCCGGCAGCTTCATCCAGCTTCCTTCCTGTTTTCCGACACCTGTCCCGAGGTCTTTTCTGAAAAGACGCTTGTGGTGGACAATGGCCGGAGTGTATGGTATGACAGGCAAATATCGCAAAGGGGATGACTTCCGGCCATTGTCCCATGGTCTTTTCTGAAAAGACGCTTGTGGTGGACAATGGCCGGAGTGATATAATGGATCCAGTTATGCTGATCATCCGAAAAGGCATTCCCCGCCCACGCACGGAGGGCCAATGGACATCCAGCGCTTCAATCTCACAGCCCGCCTCGACTATAACCCCGAAAGTCTGGACAAGTTTGTCGACTTGTGCGAACAGGCTATTCTTTCCATAACGGAGAACAGACAGGCACGCTTCCTGCTGAAGACCGCAGTGGACGAACTCACCCTCAATGCCGTCGAACATGGCTATGGCAAGGAGTCGGGCCTTGTCACGGTTTCCCTGGAACACTGCGGGGACGCCATCCGGTTCGAGATCTCCGATTACGGTCGTGGCATCGATCCGGCCAAGGTCCGCTTCGACCGGATCGCCCAAAGCGAGGACGACCTCTATTCCAGAGGCTGGGCCTTCTCCATCCTGGACAAGCTGTCCGAAGGCGTTGAAATCAATCCCAATGATCCGCATGGTTCCCGGATTTCACTCCTTGTTCCCCTGAAGGAAAAGGAACTGGACAACCTGTGACCGGGACCAGGGCAGACCAAACGTACTTTCGACACGCTGTGGGTCGAAGCTCCGGGCGAATCACGAAACAATGGGGTAGAAACCGCTCTCCAGGCACAACCGTGCCCGGGCAGCGGTTTTTTCGTCTCCTGACAGCGCATCGGCCATGAACTCAGGGTGAGCTGCAACGAATCGGCCCATCGAGCCTTCCGGATCCGCCATGTAATCCAGAACGAGTCCAAGACGCGAGGCATCCAGCACACCGGCCTGTACGGCCTCCTGAAAGAGTTCGGCCTTCACTTCCGTCATCGTCAGGGATTGAACACCCAGCGAAGCCAGACATTCACCGCCACCCTGCAGACGATCCACTACAACCAGACTCCAGGGCATTTCTCCGCCCAACTTCCGGATGGCCGGCACCCAGGCGCGCTCATAGCTGGACGCGGTGGTGATGAGATCCGCCACATGCAGCAGTCTCATGCCCTTCAGTCCCGCAACGGGTTCGGAGGTTCCGGGAGCCGGCATGCCGGGAGTTGCCTGGAGACCCGCACCAAGATACATCACGGCCTCCAGGTCCTTGAACAGGGTCAGATGCGGTTTCCCAAGCTTGTGCGCCAATGCCAGGGAAAAGAACCAGTCCCTGCGTTCACCGCCGGATATGGCATCCACCTGTGAGAGATCCAGGCTGGCCGCCGCTTTTTCCGCCATGGCTTCCATTACACCGGCGAAGATGGCATCTTCCTTGAGATTGGACAGCACCAACGCCTCAATGTCCGCACTGCAGCCCATCTTGTCCGACAGGACACCATCAATGTGTTTGAGGAGGGCATTGGCTTTCTGCTCGCTTCCATAGAGGAAATGTGTGTTCACATAAAACGGCCCGATCCGGCCTGACGTATACCAGAACGGCTTGTTCTCAGGGCAAACCCGTATTGCACCCGTCTCAAACAACCACTTCGCCACCTTGTCGCCCATCTGTTCCTCCCTGATTCACAAAACCGTCCTGTTTTTCAACACCCTGGTCCGTATAACGCCTGGTTTCCTTCAACGGCCCTGTTCACCACAAAGCCACTGCGCCAGTCAACGCCTTCACATCGTGAAATCCTTTTCTCTCCATGTATGCCGCAACTTCGCCGGCAGCGCGCGGCCACACCATAGGATCCACAAAGCCGGCAGTCCCGATCATGACGGCGGAAGCCCCCGCCAGCATGAATTCCACCGCATCCGCACCGGAAGAGATGCCACCCATGCCGACAACCGGAATGGAAACGGCACGTGCCACCTGATAGACCATCCTGACGGCAACCGGTTTCACTGCCGGACCGGACAGTCCGCCCATCGTATTTCCGAGAACCGGCCGGCGGGTCTCTATGTCGATGACCATGCCGAGCAGTGTATTGATGAGGGAAAGGGAATCGGCCCCCGAGGCTTCGGCCGCCTTCGCGATTTCCGTGATATCCGTGACATTGGGTGTAAGCTTGACCATCAGGGGTTTCCGACATTTATCCCGGCAAGCGGAAACAACGGAGGAGATGCCGGAGCAAGTACTTCCGAACGTCATGCCGCCCTGCTTCACATTCGGGCAGGACAGATTCAGCTCGATGCAGTCGATATCCGCATCGGACAGGATTTCGACCATCGCGACGTAATCTTCCAAAGTGCTTCCGGATGCGTTTGCGATGACGGCCACATCCTGTTTGCGCAGAAACGGCAGTTCCTTTTCGATAAACTTGTGAACGCCCGGGTTTTGAAGGCCGACGCTGTTGAGAATCCCGCCCGGTGTTTCCGCGATGCGCGGCGGACGGTTTCCCTTGCGCGGTTCCAGTGTAAGTCCCTTCACCGATATGCCCCCCAGCAAGGACAAGTCGAAATAATCCGCATATTCCCGGCCGAACCCAAAGGTCCCGGACGCGGCGATGATGGGGTTCTTCATACGGAGCCCGGCCACATCGACCCAAAGATCCGCCTTCATCCCTTCCGACATGGTTCCATCCTCCAGCCATTTCATTCGAACACGATGTCCCGCCCGTTGAACACGGGGCCTTCCTTGCAGACATGCGTATAGGTGAAATCGTCTACATCCTTCTTTTTGCAGGCACAGACCAGGCAGGCGCCGACGCCGCATCCCATGCGCTGTTCCATCGATACCTGCACCGGAATATCCTTCTCGGTACACAAACCGACTACAATCCGCATCATCGGCATCGGACCGCATACATAAACGCAATCCGGCCGTTCCGTCTTCAACCGTTCCGCGAGCAGTTCCGTGACAAAACCGGCATGTCCTTTGCTTCCGTCATCGGTCGCGAGCCCAAGGGATTCGCTGACCGATGCAAATGATTCCTCCAGCACAACAGAATCCGCATTCCGAAACCCGAGAAGGACGGTCCTGCGGACTTCCGGCATCGATCGCAGAAGATACAGCAGCGGAAAAGAACCGATGCCGCCACCGACGGCAATGACCGAGCCACCGGGCCGGACAGGCATGAACGGGGTTCCGAGCGGCCCCATCAGGTCTGCGGTGTCTCCCGGCTTCAGGCGGGAGAGGATTTCAGTCCCCGCGCCCCGGATTTGAAAAACGATGTCCACCGTTCCGTCTCCGGCGTGGACATCGCAAATGCTGATGGGTCTTCTCAGATAGGCCGCAAGCGAATCTCCACACCGGAGATTGACAAACTGCCCCGGCTTTGCCGACTCGGCCAACCGGCCGGATTTCAGCACCATCCGGACAATGTCGTCTGTCAGACGATCCATCCGTACAATCTGTTCCATATGCATGCCGAAAGCCCTCCTCCGCCCGGTCCTGCGAATGCAACCGGCGTTCCCGAGCATTGTACCATACGGGAGCAAGCCAATGCAAAAAAGGCGTTAACCTTCCCTCCACCTTTTCATACGGAATCTCCCCGGCCTCTTTCCGGGCATTCCTGTCCATGCAAGCCGTTCATTTCCGAGCCGGAGAATCCTCGCGTGACAGCCACTTCCGGATGACCTGCTGCAGCTTCGTATTGTCGATCGGCTTGGCGACATAGTCGTGCATGCCCTCCTGCAGGAACCGCTCGCGATCCCCCTTTAGCGCATATGCGGTGACTGCGACGATCCGGGCGGCCTTCTCCCGCTGGCCGTTGTTTCCATTGATGATTTTGGCTGCTTCGAGACCACTCATTTCCGGCATCTGGATATCCATGAAAATGATGTCGAAGTCGTATGCGTCGTTCAAGGCGATGGCTTCACGCGCATTCGCGGCATAATGCACCTGCAGGTCGCCTTTCTCGCAGAAAATCCCCAGAAGGCGCCGGCTCACCTCATCGTCGTCCACCACCAGCACACGACCGATCAGACCGCCATGGAGCACTTCGCCCTTTCCGGTTTGCGGGGCCGTCAGAATCACCTCGAACGTAAATGTGCTTCCTTGCCCGGGACTGCTTTCCACCCGGAAATCAGCGTCGAGCAGTTCCTTGACCTTCCGGCAGATGGCAAGGCCCAGTCCGGTTCCCTGATAGAGCCTGGTATAAGAGTTGTCCACCTGTGTGAAGTTGGTGAAGATCCGGGCCAGATCCTCCTTGCCGATGCCAATCCCCGTATCGGACACGGAGAAGCAGATCCGGAGACGACCCGGATCCGACTGTCCATCTGCGGTCACCGTATGGGTCCTGACGGACAACCGGATGCTGCCCGAATCCGTAAATTTGATGGCATTGTCGAGAAGCTGCGATAAGACCATCGCAAGCTTTTCCCGATCCCCAACGACGTTGCCGACTTTTCTGTCCGAATCCGTCCTGAGGGAAAGACCCTTTGACTTCACATCGAACTGCACCATCGCGATGCATTCCTCGACCATTTCCTCGAGATTGAACCTTTGATCGTAGCGAAGCAGCTCCCCCGCCTCGATGCTGGTATAGGTAATCAGATTGTTGATGAGCGTCATCATGCGGCGCGAGGAGTCTTTCATGATCTGCAGACTTTCCTTCTGATCGGCATCCAGCTCGGATAGCTCGATAAGCTGGAGCATGCCAAGAATCCCATTCATCGGCGTCCTCAACTCATGGCTGATGTTGGCGAGGAAAAGACTCTTGATGCCGTTGGCACGTTCCAGCTCCGCTTTCGCGGCCAATACTTCCCGTTCGTATTCCTTCAGGTTTGTGATGTCTGTCAGGGTGGCCAGTGTACGGGTGATCCGGCCATTCCTTCCGCGTGCGATGCCGCGCCCCCGATGAAGGAACCATCGTTCCTCACCAAGCCGGTTTTTCACGCGGTGCTCCACGGCATAGTGGTCAATCAGGCCCGCCATGTATGCCTGCAGAACTTCCTTGACTGCCGGCAGATCCTCTGGATGGACAAGATTCTCCCAATGCTGGAGAAGCGCGGATGTTTCCGGGACGGATCCTCCGATGATGTCCTGCGTGGTTTCCGAAATGTAGGTGGTTTGCCAGTTTTCATCAAACTCAAGGACCACATCCCCATTGCCTTCCAGGGCAAACTGCCAACGGTCATCCGATTCCGAACGCTTTTTTTCCGCGTCAAGCCGGTACAGCGTTCCCCCGATCTGATACGAGGCAAATTCGTAGTGTTCGCGTGCAGTATCCGAAAAGGCATTCCTCCGCTCCGATACGATGGCAAGAAGGCCCTGTGGCATCTCACCCTGCAGGATCGGCTCAACCAGCAAGGTATGAAGACGTGGGCCCCACCCGGTCGCCCCCTTGGCCTCAGCATCCTGCAGATCAGGCTCGTAGAGGGGATCTCCCGCCCGCAGTCTGTCCGACATCATCCTCAGGAAAATATCAGACTCAAGGATCGCACGGATCTCCTGATCTCCAGAGGCGGCATGAACGGTCACAAGCGTGCCGGTGCCTTCCTCGGAAAGGTAGATTCCGCACCCATCCACCCCCTCGAATGCTTCAAGAATTCGCAGGCTCTGTTCCAGATAATCGGTATAGTCCGTCGCATGGCTCCCACTGAGCGACAATTCACGTTCCAGCATATGGAATTGCTCACGTTGCTTCACGTCCGACATGTCCTGGATGATGGAGTACAAAAGGGTTGTCTGCCCAAAACGGATCGGTCCGCTTGTGATCTGCACATCCCGGATCTCGCCACCGGCAAGCCGATGTTGGAAGAGATAGGTCCGTTTCCCTGTCTGCACCGCTTCATCCATGGCGGAAAGAACCTTTTCGGCCGGAAGGGTGTTCAGCTGCAGCACTGTCATGTCGAGAAGAACCTCTTCCGGGAAACCATAAAAGAGAACTGCCGCCTCGTTGACCTCTTTGATTCTTCCTGATTCCGGGTCAATCAGCATCATCATCGAATGGTTGTCGTGGAACAGACGCTCGTAGCGTTCCAGCAATTCCTCCCGTACTTCCTTGCCTTGTTCGTAATGGAACATCAGAATATTGATCCCGATGGCCAGCACCAGGACGGAACTGATGAAAAAACGAAGGGCATACCCGTCCCCGCTGGACCGCAAAAACGGATAATCAAGCTTGTGAAGGCCCCAGAGGAAAAACAGGACGCCGAGGATCTGGCCCATGCGTTCCTGCCGTTCATCCAGGATGAAGAGGAGGCCGGTCCATATCTGAAAGCCGCACAAAACGGAAAAGACAACGATATCCGCGGCAAAAGGAAGACCCAGACCCGTCAGGATCCCCCCGGCAAAGACCGCGGCAGCACCCACACCCCAGTTGGAAAGCGGTCTGGCTTTCCTTCTGCAGAAAGTTTGGGTTCCTTCCAGAATCAGAACACAGCTGCATACCCCCGAAATATGAAGGAGCATGGCCACAGGAACCGTATCCCTGAAATCAGGAAGAAAAAGGGTGACGCAAAGGCGGAACGCATAGAAAATCCAGCCTGCCGCCCATAGCAGGATGGACCGCGAACGTTCGTGATAATAGACATAGAGATATCCACCGCCTATCAGCAGTGAAATCAAAACGGTCTGAGCGAGGGATACGGTGAGATCCCGCATTCCGCCGTTCCTCCCTTCACATAGCTGATGCCTTATTATCCAATATTCGCCACGTTTATTCAGAATTCATTCGACTGTCTTTTCACATTGTTGCCGGAGGGGTTCCCCGTTCCGCAGCGAATGGCCTGAATCAGCGCAGATATGCTTTGTTCCGGCAATTCGACGGAATGCACCGGTTCAGAAATGTCCCAGAGATGATGGGCATCGGAGTTGACGAGAAACTGGAGTGGAATGGTTTCCGGATGCCCGGCGCGGACCGTCGACGCATCGGCCTGACGGGAGAGCTCTACGGTGTTGAACCCGTATTCGGCTGGAATCACACCAAGTGTGGCGATCATGCTGTAGGCATCACGATCAACATGGGCAGGGACTGCGACGCCGCCAAGTTGCGCCAGCAGGCGAAGCGCTGAATCAACGTCCAGACCGGAAGCGGCGATGAGCATGCGTTTTTCGATTCCTGCCGGGTTGTCCGTCTCATCCATCAGCAACTGCTCCCCAAAGATTTCCGGTCTGTTCTGCGGAACGGCACCATGACCGTACAGACCGGCTTCGAAGGTCCGGCCGGCATCCAAATCCGGGAACAGGCACAGGAGATGGATTTCTTCCGACGTGCAGAGTTCCATGGCAGGGACAACCAGCAGGCCCGCTTCCTTGCCTACCGATTGTACGGCCGCCAGGTTGCCGACTGTATTGTGATCCGATACGGCTATGAGGTCCAGCCCTTTCAGCAGTGCCATGTTGACGATGTTGTTCGGTGTCATGTCGTCATCGCTGCAGGGGGACAGGCAGGAATGGATATGGAGATCGTAATGAAACCTCATTCCGGCAACACATCCCCATGGATCGCCCGATAGGCGCGGATGGCGATGTCGGCCGCTCCGTGTCCGGCCGAAAGGAACGGAACTTCTTCCCGATTGGCCCGCTCGATCGTCGTTTCCTCGATTTCAATGCTTTCCGGGATGACCACGCACGCGGCACCGGTGAGGGAAGCAACCGCCACAACGTTGAGATTGGTATGGACCGTTGTCCACAAATCACCCGATGAAACCTTCGCCATGGCCCAGCTCAGCAGATCACACGCATAAACGCCGGTAATGGTCCGATCCAGGGAAGGGGCTTCTTCCGTAACAATGCGGTATCCGTTTTTTGCGGCAAACTCCCGGACAGTCATGTTCACTCTCCTTTACATCCGTTCCGCTCTCTCCAGCAGTGGGACACCTCACGTTAAGTCCCCGAATCGTTGCGCCAGATCGCTGACCTTTTCCCGCAATTTGAAGATACAGTCGGTTTCCTTTGCGATGCCGCGAACGATATCCTCCGCCAGTGCCCGGCAGCTCGGAGCTCCGCATGCGCCGCAGTCCAGACCCGGCAGCCCTGCCTCGATGGCATCGATCTGCTGGAGCTTCTCCAGCGCCTTCTGCATGTCATCATCCAGTTTCAGCACGGGAATATAGGGCATGGCACGGGTCCATTCCAACTCAGTCGGATCCGCAACAAAACAATCCTTGTCGAAATCAGCCTCGTTGGCGGATTCTATGACCGCCTGCAAGTTGGTTTTCGCGACAAACGGGTTCTCCACGGTCAGAGGACCGCCAAGGCAGCCTTCCAGGCAGGAGAGCGCCTCAATGAAATCCACATCTTCCAGTCGTTCCTCGACGGTTTCCTCCAGGATGGCGATGATATTGGCGATGCCATGCACCGCAATATGCCTTCCTTTCTCGAGTGGGGCGCTTTCCCCGCCGGTACAGGCCCAAAGCACCCCCGCCGGTCCTGCCATGGCCGGATGGCCGGCAGCCGGTTCTCCATTCATTTTTTTCAGTTGTTCCAGGAGAAGCAGGTGAATGTCCTTCATGGCGAACACGGCATCCACATCGGATTTGTCCTTGCCGAATGGTGCCTTTACGCTTGTGACCTTCGCGGCACAAGGGGACAGGAAAAAGGCACCGATTTCGCCAACCGGAATGCCGGCGCGTGCGGAAGCACGGATTTTGGCCATGTGGGCGGCCACTTCCATGGGGGAATCGATGTGCAGGAGATTATCAATGAGACTTGGGAAGCGTACCTGGATCAACCGGACAACAGCCGGGCAGGCGGTGGAGATGACAGGTTTTCTGATCTCGTGGGATTCAAGATAACGGCGGGTCGCCTCGGAGACGACTTCTGCGGCCGCCGCGACCTCAAATACATCGTCGAAGCCGATACGAAGCAACGCATTCAGGATCTTGTCCCGCCCGAATGAGGAATTGAATTGCCCATAGAGGGAAGGTGCAGGCAAAGCGATTTTGTACCGGAAATCCTCGATTCGCTCGAAGGGATCACTCACAGCCTTCTTGGCATGGTAGGGACAGACGCGGATGCACTCACCGCAGTCTATGCATCGTTCGCGTGTGATTTCCGCCTTCCCGTTCCGTACGCGGATGGCTTCCGTCGGACAATGCTTGATGCAGTTTGTGCAGCCTTTGCATTTGTCCTTGTCGAGGGTGACCGAGTGGAAGTATTCCTGACCCATGGGCCTGTTCCTCCGCAGTCGTCCGCATCAGCGGAAATGCACGATGATGTTGACGGAAGTGCCGCGCCCCTGTTCCGTATCAAGCCGGAATTCATCCGCGTGCTTCTTGATGTTCGGGAGACCCATCCCGGCGCCGAATCCCATTTCACGGATACTGTCAGGCGCAGTGGACCATCCTTCCTGCATGGCAAGCTCGACATTGGGAATCCCGGGGCCTTCATCCGAGATGCGGATGAGAATTTTCTTCCCGTCGATCTCCACATGGGCTTTTCCGCCATGTCCATGGATGACGGCGTTGATCTCCGCCTCATACATGGCGATGGATGTCCTTTTCACGATGTCCGGCGCCACACCCATCTGGTTGAGCAGTTTCCGCACACTGCTGGAAGCTTCGCCCGCCACCACGAAATCATTCGCCGGAATGTTGTATTCCCGAACGATGACGCCCGTGTCCATCAGGACTCCTCATGACCGTGTATGCCCTGCTGGTACAGTTTCCCGCACGCTGCAAACATCGGCAGTCCGGTGGAAAGAATGGCAATACCCCTTTCCTCCGCCATTTCAACCATGGCGGGCTGAGGTTTCTTGCCCCTCACAAACACGACGACACGGATATCCATCATTTCAGCGGTCCGGATGACCTGCGGATTGACAAGCCCTGTGATCATCATGGCATTTTCCTTGGAAAACGCCATCACATCACTCATCAGATCAGCACCGCAGGCGGAGCAGATGTCCATTTCATGATCGTGGTTCACCGTAACGACTTCAGCGTCCAGCAACCTGGATATCTCTTCAATTTGCATATTCACACCTCAGGGCCCCAGCGGGGATCGGATGGAAGCAACCTTTTCTTGACCCGGCAACCAATTGGCATCGTTCTCGAAGACCGAATGTCGTTTGCATCAATTGCCGGAGTCCCATCCCATGTTCCATGTCTGCTGCCGTTATGAAAATGAAACAGCGACATGCCGGAGCCCTTGGACTCCGGCATGTTTCTGCATGATTCGTAAGGGGAATCGGATTCAGGCGCCGACGTGGGCGTTGAGCGCCTCAATGAGCTTGCTGGAATCAATGCCGTGTACGGCACAGGCATCCTCGATGCTTTCGCCGGAAGCGGAAGGACATCCGAGGCAATGCATGCCGTGTTGGATGAAGATGGGCGCCGTTGTGCGGTCCAACTTCAATACATCCATGATGATCATTTCACTGGTAATCTTGGCCATAAAACCTCCTGTCAAGCATCTCCGACAGTGTGCCGGGATGTTGTCCGATGCGCGATGACTGTCTGATGCAATTATACCATCCTGCAAGGCCCTCGTGCAATGACGTGCAAAGCGCGCTTGACGCTTCTCTTTCCCCTGTGTTACGTTGTTCTTGACCGTCCGGACGGCATGCAAAAACCCGACACTGCAGCCGAGGTACGGATATTCGATCGGAATCGGCGGAAGCCGGCAGGAAAGAGGTCCCCATGAAATACATCACGCTGCTCTGTGACGGAATGGCCGATGTGCCCGTACCGGTCCTCGGCGGAAAAACGCCCATGGAGGCAGCCTGCAAACCGAATATGGACCACCTGTTCGAAACGGCGCTGACAGGTCTGGCAAAGACCGTGCCGGACGGTTTGCCGGCCGGAAGCGATGTCGCCAATCTTTCCGTCTTCGGGTATCCGCCCGCCGTGCACTATACGGGCCGTTCCCCACTGGAAGCGGTCAGCATGGGTCTGGTCCTTCGCGACGGGGATGCCGCCCTGCGCTGCAACCTGGTCACACTCGGCGGGGACGGTCCGTTGCATGCGCGGACCATGGCGGACTACAGTGCCGGTGAAATCGGAACGGAGGAAGCGCGGGAATTGATGCTTTCCGTGGCGGCGGCACTCGATGCGGACGGACTTGCCTTTCACCCCGGAATCAGTTATCGCCATTGCCTGATCTGGGCGGACGGTCCACTGGACATCCGTCTCACCCCGCCGCATGACATCAGCGGCAAACCGGTTTCCGAATGGCTTCCTGCAGGACCCGGCGGAGAGATTGCCCGCAACCTGATGGAACGTTCTCTCGCTGTTCTCGAAGCGCATCCCGTGAACAAGGCTCGCATCGCTCGGGGCGTGAATCCTGCAAACGCGATCTGGCTTTGGGGACAGGGCAGTCGGCCTGCGCTCCCGGATTTTACTGAAACTTTCGGCATCCGTGGCGCTGTCATTTCCGCCGTGGACCTGATCAAGGGCATCGGCATTGCAGCCGGTCTCCGTTCCATCGATGTTCCCGGCGCCACCGGCAACCTGCACACCAACTATCGGGGAAAGGCGGACGCTGCGCTGGCGCAGCTGGAAGAGGGCGCCGACTTCGTTTACATCCATGTGGAAGCGCCGGATGAATGCGGACACCAGGGTCAGGCGGAGGAAAAAACCGCCTCCATCGGCCGAATCGACGCGGAACTGCTGTCCGTCCTGCTTGCGCGGCTGCCTGCCATGGGTGATTTCCGCATGCTCATTCTGCCGGATCATCCCACGCCGGTTGGAATCCGCACCCACACCCGCAATCCGGTTCCCTTCCTTCTGTACGACAGCCGGAAGAGCCAGGCGGTGGCGGGGCAGGCTTCCACTTTCACGGAAAAGACAGCGGAGACCGGTCTCTATGTACCTGAAGCGCATGTCCTGATGAACTGGCTGCTGGAACGAAAATAAGGGACTGCCCTGCACCTCTTGGGTTCAGGACAGTCCCTGCCATGACATGTCAAAACGCATTCCAACCCGTCCGGGATGCCTTTCACCGCATCCCTTCCTTTGGTGCAATCCCTTCGCGACGCATTATTTCAAGGCTTCCACCGGAGGGATTTTCAATACCTGCCCGGGTTGCAGCTTGGACGGATCCGTGATGTTGTTGTAGGTGGAGAATTCATCTACCAGCGCGGCATTTTTGTAGAACTTCGTCACGATACGGCTCAGCGTGTCGCCCTTTTGAACGGTGTATGTCTCGGGATTCGCTGCCGGAGCGGACGCGGATGGTTCCGGTGTGACTTCCGGCGTCGCCGTTTCAGACGGTTCCGGCGTGGCTGCGGGGTCCGGCGTCGCTTCCGGATTATCCGATGCAGGAGCTGATGCCGTTGGGGTCGGGGATGCGCTCCCGGACGCCTGCGCAGCGTTGGTCTGCGGATTGAAGAACGAACTGATGATGAAATAGAGAATGGCGATCACTACCAGCACCGTAACGACGGAGAGGCCTGCAAACACCAGATTGTCCCGCCCCGTTGGCTTGCGGTTGTACTTGTAGGTGACTGCCGGCGTCTTGCTCAGCGCATCGACACGGGATTTCAGCATGGGCCTGCGTGCCGCGCCCTGCACGTCGTAGATTTTCTCGATCTGGACCACCAGCGCGGTGAGATCGCCCCGGGTGGTGCGTTTCATGGCTTCCGTGACGATCTTCCCGGACAGGGAAACACTTTCGCCGCCGCCGGCCAGAATATCCTCGATCCGTTCCTCACCGAGCGCTTCGAAAGCGCCGTGGCTGATGAGCAGGAAGGTGTCGTGTTCACAAAAGGGAACCGGCTCGGAGAGAATGACGGGGCCTTCCGGTTCATCGTCCTCCACATCCGCATCTTCCGGAATGATGAGATCTTCCCTTTCCGCATCTTCCTCGGTCAAAACACCCATGCGGACCAGACGTTCCCGCTTCGTGTTTTCACGGGCGAGGGAAGTGAAGGTCTCCTCCCGCATCAGGTAGACATGACCGAGCCCCGCGGTTGCCGCCACGGCACAGCCATCGGCAAGCAGCAGGCCGGAAAAGCCCACACGGCGCTTGTCGTCACTTTCCGGAGTGTGATTCATTTCAAGAATGCTGTCCAGCATGCGCATGGACTCGCCCACACGGCTGGAAAGCTCTTTCGCCTTGGATTCGATGTCTCCGCCATTGACCGCAATCTTTTCATGGATCCGCACAAGATCCCGGTTGATGGAAACGCTGGCGCTCGCTTCTGCGGCATTTTCCATATTGTCCGCCACCGAGAACAGATAGTCGCTTCCTCGGTTTTCAAGGGAGGCCTGGATATTGTCGAGATGGGGCTCGGACTGGAAACGTCCGTTCATGTAGAAATCGGACATGTTCCTGCTTCTTCCGTACCCCATGCGCGAGTGGAGACACGCGTTGATTCGAATCACGTTGCTCATCGGCTTCTCCTCTTCAGCACCTCTTCCGCCTGGCGGAAGAACGAAATCCGCGGCAGCTTCTTGTCTGCTTTTGTGACTGGCTCCATGTTTCCCTGCATTTCCGATCCCATATACGCCCTCATCATACCATATACGGGATTTTCCATGCAACACGCACGCAACAACGGATTCATGCGATTTTTGCCACCTTTTGCTCTGGTTATTGTTAATCGTCTTTATCCCTTCTTGTATAGCGGAAGGGACAACGGGTGTAAGTATCCACTTTTCCCCTGTTCGCGTCCGAAGGAACATTGACATCCCGCAAGGGCTCCATCATAATGAAGACAGAACCGGCCATGAAACACAGTGGGCCGGACAATCAGATGGAACCCCCTGCAACTGGCGGAACAGCGGACAAAACCGCAGCGGAGCATGGGGAAGAAACGCCGGCCGCCTGGGCAGATTTCCCTTATCAAGGGTCATTTGCGCCGGGTTTTTTAGTATCCTCAAATGCGGTGGAGGAATCTGTATGGAGATCGGAAAGGCCTGGGACCAGTTTATTGGCGGACGCTGGCAATTGGATGTCGATGTCCGCGATTTCATTGTAAAGAACTATACACCCTATGACGGGAATGAATCCTTCCTGACAGAGGTCACCGACCGGACGGCAAAACTGTGGTCACAGTGCGCGGAGCTGCTGGAACGGGAATTGGCACTGGGCGGCGTCCTGGACATCGATACAGGGACCATTTCCGGCATCAGCCGGCATGCGGCAGGCTACATCGACAGGAATCTGGAAACGGTCGTCGGATTGCAGACGGACGCCCCCCTCAAACGCGCCGTCAACCCGTTCGGCGGCATCCGTCTCGCAGTGCAGGCCGCACACGCCTATGGAAGAGAGGTCCCCGATGAAATCGTCGACCTTTTCACCCAACATCGGCGGACACACAATGACGGCGTGTTCGCCGCTTATACCCAGGAGATGCGGCGCGCCCGAAAAAGCGGCGTCATCACGGGCCTGCCGGATGCCTATGGCCGAGGCCGCATTGTCGGCGACTACCGGCGTGTCGCGCTATATGGCACAACCCGCCTGATTGAAGCCAAACAGTCGGATCTGGATGTGATGCTGGACCGCGACATGGATGACGAAACCATCCGGCTCCGGGAAGAGGTCACGGATCAAATCCATGCGCTGCGCGACCTGGAAAACCTCGGAGACAAATACGGGTTCGATCTGAGGACTCCGGCCTTCACCGCAGCCGAAGCGATCCAGTGGACTTACCTCGCCTTTCTCGGCGCAGTCCAGGAAACCAATGGCGCCGCGAATTCCATCGGCAGGATTTCTACGTTTCTGGACATTTACCTGGAGCGGGACCAAAAGGCCGGACGGATCTCCGAATCGGAAGCGCAGGAGCTGATCGACCAGCTCATCATCAAGCTGCGCCTGATCCGCCATTTGCGGACGCCGGACTACAACGACCTTTTCGCCGGCGACCCGCTGTGGATTACGGAATCCCTGGGCGGCATGGCGCAGGACGGCCGGCACATGGTCACCCGCACCACCTACCGTTTCCTGCATACGCTGGACCATCTCGGGACCTCGGCCGAACCGAATCTGACCATCCTGTGGTCCACCCGCCTGCCCGACAACTTCAAGCGGTATTGCGCAAAGGTGAGCATCGCAACCAGCACCGTCCAGTATGAAAACGATGATGTGATGCGGCCGGACTACGGCGATGACTACTGTATCTCCTGCTGTGTCTCCGCCATGCGCGTCGGCAAGGACATGCAGTTCTTCGGCGCGCGCTGCAACCTGCCAAAGCTGCTCCTGCTTGCCTTGAACGGAGGCCGCGACGAATTGACCGGTGAGCAGGTCGCTCCGGAAAGCGAGCCGTATGCGGACGAATACCTTGACTACGAAAAGGTGCACAAACGCTTTCTTGCCTTGCAGAAATGGCTGGCCCGCCTGTATGTGAACACCATGAACACCATCCACAGCATGCACGACAAATATGCCTATGAACGCCTGATGATGGCGCTCCATGATACGGATGTCCATCGCTTCATGGCATTCGGGATTGCAGGCCTGTCCGTTGTGGCGGATTCCTTCAGCGCCATGCGGCATACCTATGTCCGCTGTATCCGGGATGGCGGCGGTCTGATCACGGATTTCGAAATTCTCGGAGAATTCCCGAAGTTCGGCAACGACGACGACCGCGTGGATTCGCTTGCGGCGGAACTGGTGCGCGGCTTCAACAACGAGCTTCGCAAATCAACCGCCTATCGGGGCGCAGAGCATACCCTTTCCATTCTGACCATCACCTCGAATGTGGTCTACGGAAAGAAAACAGGCTCCACGCCGGACGGACGAAAAAAGGGGGAACCATTCGCGCCGGGTGCGAATCCGATGCACGGGCGCGACATGATGGGCGCGCTGGCCACGCTGAATTCCCTGGCGAAGCTGCCGTATGCCTCCTGCAAGGATGGCATCTCCCTCACGTTGTCCCTCCTCCCCCATGCGCTGGGAACGGAGGAACGGTTCCGCCTGCGCAACTTCGGCGCGTTGCTGGATGGCTACTTCCTCCAGGGCGGGCATCACGCGAACATCAACGTGCTGGATCGTGCCACACTGGAAGACGCCATGGCGCATCCGGAGAAGCACCCGCAGCTGACCATACGTGTTTCGGGTTATGCGGTCCTTTTCAACCGCCTCACGCAGGCCCAACAGCGGGAAGTCATTTCGCGTACCTTCCACGAGGCGATGTGAGACGTCAGGGAAGTTGGCTTGCGGACTTGGGCCCTTCGGATACAGACACTTGGGCGTGAAATCGGAGGCAATCGGATGACGGGCAGAATTCATTCCATGGAAAGTTTCGGAACGGTGGACGGCCCGGGCATCCGGTTCGTTGTCTTCCTGCAGGGTTGCCGCTGGCGGTGCCGTTACTGCCACAACCCGGACACCTGGCGCCTCGACGGCGGAACGGAGATGGAATCCTCCGCATTGCATGACACCCTTCTCCGGTACCGGACCTGGTTTGATTCTTCCGGTGGCGGTGTCACCGTTTCAGGCGGAGAACCCCTGCTGCAGTCCGCTTTCGTGACAGACCTCTTCACCCGGCTGAAGGCATCCGGGATCCATACCTGTCTTGATACGAACGGAGACTGGCCGGGAACGGCACAACCTAGGCAAGAAGCGGAAATGGTTCCTCTTGCCCAGGATCCTGCGCTGGAGGCCCTTCTCGCAGTAACCGACCTCGTTCTTCTGGACATCAAGCATCCGGATCCTGAAACGCACCGTTCCCTGACCGGCGCGGATAGCGAGCCCACGCTCCGGTTCCTGGAACGGCTTCGCGAAAGAGGTGTTGCAACCTGGCTGCGGTACGTCGTTGTACCGGGATGGACCGACGCACCCGATGCGATCTCCGCCGTCCGACGCTTGCAGGAATCCTGTCCGAACATATCGGAGATCCAGTGGCTACCGTATCATCGGATGGGAATTTACAAATGGAACGAATTGGGCATTCCCTATAGTCTCCATGATGTTCCCGCCGCGGACGCCGATCTGATGGAAAGAATCCGAAACGGGCAGATATGATGCGTTCCTGCTTCGGATGATTTGCCATTCTCCCCTGCCATCCAGTATAATGATTCTGCCGCAAGGGCTGTCGTCCGGGCAAAAAGCGCTCCTCTCTCCATCCTGCTGCAACCTCTTCGCACAGCCGCTTCCGACAGCCCACTGAATAATGCCGTACACAAACCACGTTGCAATTTTCAGAATTGAACCGACAACAAGGGGGCTCACGATGTTGCCAGTCAAAACAGGGCTGTATGATGTCCGCACCATTACGGACCTGAGGGATATGGTCCATCAGAGCGCCGAAATCTATGGGGACGCAGACGCCTTCCTCGTCAAGAATCCCTGGACAGGTGTCCTGAAGAACATCTCCTTCCGCCAGTTCCGGCACGATATCCAGTCCCTCGGCGCGGCCTTGCGCCATCTTGGCCTGCAGGACGCACGCATCGCCATCGTTGCGGAAAACCGGTATGAATGGTGTGTCTCCTATCTGGGGATTGTCAGCGGAACCGGTACGGTCGTTCCGATCGACAGGGAGTTGCCCGAGCACGAGCTGCTCTCCCTGCTGCAGCGTTCCGGAGCTTCCGCCGTTCTTTGCTCCAACGAATATGCCGCATGCATCCGTTCGCACCGGGAGGAACTGCCGGCGCTCCATCACATCGTGGACATGGATGCGGAGACCGACATGCTGGGGATTCTTTCCTTCAGGGAAGTGTTGAAGTCGGGTCGTGCCCTGCTCGAAGCCAATGCGTCAGAAGCCAGGGAACCGGCCATTGATCCGGATGTCATGAACATGCTCATCTTCACGTCCGGCACGACAGACCAGTCAAAAGGCGTCATGCTGTCCCACCGGAATCTCAGTGCAGACATCATGGCCGTGGCCAAGCTGATCTATGCGGACAACAACGACCTCATCCTTTCCATCCTTCCGCTGCATCATACCTATGAATGCACGGCAGGTTTCCTCACCATGGTGTATCTCGGCGTCACCATATGCTTCTGCGAGGGACTGCGACACATCAACAAAAACCTGCAGGAGTACAAACCCTCCATGATGATGAGCGTCCCGCTCATTCTTGAAAACGTCTTTACGAAGATCGTGAAAAAGGCAAAGAAGGACAAGCGGTACCGTACCCTGCGCACGGGGCTTGCCATCGCAGGTTTCCTTTTCCGGTTCGGCATCGACATCCGTCGCAAACTTTTCGCGGAAGTGCATGAAAACCTCGGCGGAAACATGCGCCTCATCATCGCAGGCGCGGCCGCCTTGAATCCCAAGGTGTCAAAGGGACTGCGCTCCATGGGGCTCAACATCATGCAGGGGTACGGCCTGACAGAATGTTCCCCCATCGTCTCGGTCAACAGGCTGGACAACTACCGGGACGCATCCGCCGGCTTCCCGCTTCCGGGCGTGGAGGTCTCCATCGACAGTCCAGGACCGGATGGGATCGGGGAAATCATCGTGAAGGGGCCAATCGTCATGCTTGGCTATTTCAACAACCAGGAAGCGACGGATGCCGTCCTGAAGGACGGAGCCCTGCGGACCGGCGACAATGGCTATATCGACAAGAACGGCTTCCTGTTCATTTCCGGGCGACAGAAAAATGTCATCGTCACTAAGAATGGAAAGAACATCTTCCCGGAGGATGTGGAACTGTATCTCAACAAGAGCGTCTATATCAAGGAATCCATCGTGTACGGAGTGGATGGCGGCGCTAACGAGGACACCATGGTGTGCGCGCGCATTGTACCGAACATGGAGGTCATCGTCGAACAGTTCGGTCAGGTTCCGCTGCAGGAGGATTTGTACAAGCTCATCAAGAGTGAAGTGCAGAAAGTCAACAAAAAACTCTCATCCTACAAGAAAATCCGGAATTTCGACATTCGCGAAGGCGAATTTGAAAAGACCACTACAAAGAAAATCAAGCGACATCTCGAGTTGTCCTCCCTGATCAACCTCGAAGGCATGTCGAAATCCCTGGATGGCATGTCCAAATCCTTTGACGGGATGACCAAGTCGCTCGGCGACATGACAAAGTCGCTTGGAGACATGGCAAAGACCTTGAAGCGGAAGTGAGTCCTGTGTGGCTTCCATCCAATTCGACCCGGGCCGTCCATACAGGCCGGCCGGGAAGTGCGGGGCGTTCCGGAAATGACCCTGCTGTGTGCGGCGGATACCGCACGGGAGAATATTTTGATAGTCAGCTATCATTCCCACAGCCGATTCTGCGATGGAAAGGGAGAGCCGGAGGAGTTCGTACGGGCCGCACTGGAGAAGGGGTTTTCCGTCTTTGGGTTTTCCAGCCATGCCCCTCTTCCGTTCGAGACCGAATGGAACATGAAGACCGGTGATCTGCCGGAGTATATTCGGCTGACCAGGGAGCTCAAGGAACGCTATGCAGGCCGCATTGAACTATACACGGGCCTGGAGGCCGACTTTTTTGATGGCTGCACGGATTGGCGGACCCAACCCGGCATCGCCTACACGCTGGGTGCAGTCCACTTCCTCCCCCACCCGCAGACCGGGACCGCCATGCCGGTGGACGGGAATGCCAAGGAGTTCAGGGAAACGCTGGAAACCGGTTTCGACGGGGACATCCAGGCCTTCGGGGAAGCCTATTACGGCAAGGTCCGGGAAATGCTGCTCTCCATGCCCCCCAACATTCTCGCCCATCTGGATGTCTTCCGAAAGAACAACAGCGGAGAACGTTATTTCAGCGAAGACGACGAATGGTATCGTGAAGAAATCGCAAAGACGCTCGAAGTCATTTCTCTGACGGATGTCATCGTGGAAGTCAACACAGGCGGCATGTCGCGTGGTTACCTGAAGGATCCGTATCCGTCCTGGCGGATCCTCGAAGAGATCCTTGCGTCCGACATCCCCATCCAGCTCAACTCGGATGTCCATCAGCCGGACGCCGTGGATTTCGGTTATGAATCCGTACGCGCCCAACTCCTGAAGATGGGCTTTACAAAACAGCGTGTCCTGTATGGAGGAATCTGGCAGGATGTATCCTTCTGACTGGGCGCTCAAGGAACGGACTCAGGCGGGAGACATAGTGAACAGACTCAGACAGGAGACATAGGGAACAGACTCTGGCAGGAGACATAGGGAACGGACTCTGGCAGGAGATACAAGCGAAGGTGAATCTGCCGTGTCAATGAATGCAACAAAAGAACGTCCTGACCGGCTTCCTTCCGGCAGGGCGTTTTCTTTGAAAGGAAGGCAGCATGAGAAATCGCCACCCGCTACTGGAAACGCTTGTCAGCCTCCGCGGCAACCAGCGTGCCTGCGTCTATACCGAACCGTTCTGGGGCATTCCCTACAATCTTTACGCACCGTACGCCACCTTGTACATGTATTCGCTGGGTGTGAAGGATACGCAAATCGGACTGATCGCCACGGTCGGCATGATCCTGCAGATCTTCTTTTCCCTGCTGGGCGGCGTGGTGACGGACAAACTGGGCCGTCGTCTCACCACCCTGATCTTCGATCTGGCCTCCTGGTCCGCCGTCTCCCTCATCTGGGCGTTTTCCCAGAACTTCTGGTATTTCCTGATCGCGGCGGCACTCAACGCCTCGCTGCGAATCCCGATGAATTCCTGGACGGGGTTGCTGGCAGAGGATGCAAAAAAAGAACAGATCGTGAACATCTACACCCTCATCTATATCTGCGGACTTGGCGCCGCATTTTTCTCACCTTTGTCCGGCCTTTTGGTCAGCCATTTCGGTGTTGTCCTGACGATGCGCGGAATTTACCTCCTCACTTTTGTGATGATGACCTCAAAAATTGTAGCGTTATACTTTCTCACGACGGAAACAACCGTCGGGAAGCAACGGATGGAAGATACGAAACATGTCTCCCTCTTCAAGCTGCTCGGTCAATATGGCGGCGTATTCAGCCACATCCTGAAGAGCCCCGCCACCCTCACCACTTTGGGACTGATGCTCGTCATGAACATTGTAGGCGTGGTGAACGGCACCTTCTGGGCCCTGTACGCGGCTGAAAACGTCGGAATTCCCGCCGGGCTCATCCCAATGTTTCCTTTTCTCAAATCCATCGCGATGCTGATCTGCTTCTTTACCTTCATCCCCCGGGTTCATACCGATCATTTCCGACACCCCATGTTCCTTGGTTTCGGCCTGTTTGCGGCCAGCCAGCTTCTGCTCATCACTGTCCCATACAAGGGTATCGCCCTGCTCGGCGCGAGCATCGTGCTCGAAGCCCTGGCGGTATCCCTGATCAATCCGTTGCTGGATTCGATGCAGATTCTCATGGTCGAACCCGCCGAACGTTCCCGCATCATCTCCCTCATGTTCGTCATGGTCATTGGCCTGTCGTCCCCGTTTGGCTGGATTGCAGGAATTCTGTCCTCGATGGATCGCCGTCTTCCGTTTGTTCTGATCCTGGTGCTTCTGACGCTTGGTTTCTTTTTGACCTGGCGTGCGAAGGAGCCGGGAAAGAATCATGAAGAGATGGTTGACATGCTTCCATGACGAAGTGGAAACCGATCTGATGGGACCAGGCAATGCAGCCGACAATCCTGATAATTGCCCGATAAACCAGGCCACGATTGATTTATTGGGAATGGTCGAATGCCTGGATGAGCGGATCGACAATGCAAATGAAAGGGACTGCCCTGCCATCAAATTCATGATGGTGGAGCAGTCCCTTCCTTGTTGCTTACAGGTTCTCTCCTGCATGTCCCCCGGTTATCCGTCAGGCATGCACGGATGGTTCTTTATTCCTCGTCCTTCTTGCGGCGCTTCAGCAGCAAGCCGAATGCGCTCATGGAACCGCCCAGGGCGGCGAAGATGCCCATCGGGAGTCCGCCGGTCTTGGGAAGGGCGGGTGCTGCCTGAGGAACCTTCTCGGGGGTGACAATTTCGATGGCAGGTGTCTGTTCTTCAGGTTTTACGACCTCAGGAGCGGCCTGCGGAACAGCGGAAGGGGCGATGACGACTGCGGCCTTTTCATTTTCAACGAAGCGAATCGTCACGTCCTTGTTGGCATTCATGTAAATCAAGTCATTGGCGACTTCTCCGCCATTCGGACCTTCAAAGCCGGCAAACTTCCAACCCTCAGCAGGCTTGATGTCGGTGAAGGCGGAATAGGTGTTCTGGCCGCGGGTGTAGGTGCCCTGGCCGGGATTCACGGTGCCCTGGCCGATGATGGTCACATTGAGGGTCACATTCACGTTGTTGGGGGTGACGGGCGGGTTGGGTGTGATGGGCGTAAAGGCGACAGCAGTCACAGCGATTGCACCATCCGTGACACGACGTTCCCAGGGGCCCGCCCAGCCGGTTGCTTCCGCTTCGTTCTTCAGTGCTCCTGTGAAGGAGGTACCGATAGTGTGGAGGGCGGACCTTGTCACGACCTGATTCGGAGCGAGGGTACCGATGTCGAACTCCGTATCAAGAAGCGGATCCCATATGGACACGCCACCCAGGGTGATTGTACCTGTATTGGTTACGGTGAAGCCGTACGTGATCGAGGAACCGGGGGTTGCAGAACCGGGGGCTGTTTTTTCGAGCGAGATGGAAGAGTTATACACCTTGAAGTCAACATGCGCAACTTTCTGCATATCCTTGTAGGAGGCGGTGACTTCGTTTGTCACATACGTGTCGGATGCTTTCGTCACATAGTCCTTCAACGCTTCGATGCCAGCCGATGAAGTGGCGGAATCCCATACAAAGGTTGCACCGGGTGCAATGTCGGGAACCATCTGTCCAGTCTGGCCTAGCAGTGCGTCGTTTATGGAGATTCCTGCCAGCGTGCAGTCACCGGTATTGGTCAGTGTGATCTTGAAACTGACGGTTTGGCCCGCATGGAACATGGCGACGCCATCCTCGTCGGACGAGTAATAATCGGCGAGTTCCTTGGTGATAGAGAAGTTTGGCTGCAAAACACGCACATCGACCGAATCGGTAGCTGTGACCGTCTTGGAGTAGCCATTCACACCTTCTGCGGTACCGGATACGGTGGCCGTATTGGTCGCAATGTGATCATCGCCCATGAAACGAACCAACTTTTCTGCTTTTACGGTAATGTCCGCAGTCCAGGTGTGTCCGACGTCGAGATCTCCGATTTTTTCATTAAATCCGATGTCAGCGTCTTCAATGATGACATTCTTCAAATCAGCAGTGCCATTGTTGCGCACAGTGAAGGTATAGGTGACAGAACCATCCGGAAGCACATCGGCAACGGATACAGTCTTGTCAAGTGACAACGACGGCACTTTTACTTTGGTAGTAACAATAGCGGAGTTGCTAACGGGAGTCGGCGAGGCGGTCGGATCGGCGGCATCGAATGCCTGACCGTATACTTTCACCTCGTTTATGACATTCGCATTGCCCGCATCGAAACTTCCAAGCTCTATCGGTGCACTGATGCTGTGCCCGGAAAGGATGATGCCATTCAAGCTTCCGATCGTGTTTAGCTTGGCATCAACCCATTCTATGTCTTTCACCGGCATGTTGCCGTTGTTCGTGATGATGGCTGCATAGGTGATGGTCTGTCCTGGCAGAGCAAAGTCATAAATACTGGCGATTTTCTCAACGGAGAACTTCGTATAGGTCAAGGGTTTGACTCTTGCGGTCGCATCCCAATGTAGATCACCATAATGCACTGATACAGTATTCGTGAATATGCTGGTGTCGTTGCTGTCTTTCGTCGTGTAGGAATAACCAAATTCGGCACTACCACCAACAGCCAGAGCATTGGGAATGGTTCCGCTGAGGGTGACTTTCGACAAATCAACGAGTGTATCAGTAAACGTCAAGTTGTTCATTGGGATGTTGCCTTTATTTGCAACAGTCACTTTGTAGTTGACGGAAGTGGTTCCATCGCCATTCAGCTTAACGGAACCAGCCACGACTTCTTTCGTAATACCCAAATCAACTTTGTCTTTCACATTACTCAAGGTGATGTGTGCAGGAGCCAGCTCGGGCGAAACAATAAACGCGCCGGTTGTGACGATCCCATGATATCCTTCAGGCATATTCACTTCAGTCGCCAGTAAATTACCGAAAGGAAGTCCTGAAATTGTATTGTCGCCTTCGTGAATACTGACAGTTTTCACGATGTTTCCGTTTTGAGTGATATCCACAGGAAACACAACCCCGGCCGCATTAGGACTAAGCAATTTGGTGATAACCACAGAACCGGTATCCTTGTGGTTGATGACTTCAATTTTCTTCGTCTCGTTTTTCTGAGATATAGAAGTAACTGCTGCGGGAGAAACAGAAACAAAGCTATAGGAAGCCGGAATGGTATCACCGGATTCCGATACGGTGTATTCGCCATATTTGACAGGCAGCGTTGTTACGGATCCGGCTGCAATATCTTTGTCTATGCCGTAACCAAAGGGACCAGCTACATGAATCTTGAAAACAGTTTGGTCATTGCGATTGTTGTTTACGGTCTTCTTGATCAACAGTGAGCCGCGTTCAGCGGAAAGATCCAAGGACTTGCTGGCGGAGATTTGTCGGAATCCATCATACACGCGGTCGTGCAGCAAGGACTGGAATCCGCCTGCTAGATAAAAGGCATATACGTTTTTACTGTTCTGCTGTGTTCCGGAGATATTGAAACTCAGATTGGCTGTATCCGGCACATTGCTGAACACTGCCGTGTAGATTCCCCCGGTTGATGTGATCGCAGGTGTGTAAGTAACCTCATTGGCCACAACGGGTGCGAGGGTCAAAGCGATGGCGGAACCATCATAATTCGTTCCCGTCGCTTTGTACTGGATCGACACAGTAACCTTGTCAGCGCTTGTATAGCTGCTTGCCGTGATTGCACCGACTGTGGCAATCACATTTGCGTCTGTCGTGTTCAACTCCCTGCCCGTCAGGCCCAGGAGCCAATTGTAAAGTTTTTTTGTATTGCCGCCCAAACTGTTTTCGTCGAATCTAACATTGCCGTAAACATTGTTTGTATTTTCAACCAGCTGCCACAAGGCTGCTTGCAATGCAGTAATGCGCATTTTTTCAGTTATGTCACCGATTCCATTCCCAACTTTACCTTTAAGCACCGAC
Source organism: uncultured Clostridia bacterium (assembly GCA_942493335.1). Classification (GTDB taxonomy): domain Bacteria; phylum Bacillota; class Clostridia; order DSM-8532; family DSM-8532; genus JAEWSN01. Next base: position 1,265,330 of record OW818693.1, read on the forward strand.
AGATTCGCATCAGCGCCTGCTTCCATCAGCATGGCGCGAAAACGTTTGACTTTATCAGGCGTCAGGTTTGTATCCTTGATTTGATTTCCCAACGTTTCCAAGGATGTGACGGTATAGTTCATGTTACTGGCGATACTGTGCTGCAAGTCGATGCAATAGGCTGCAAAGGTTCCGCCTGAAGCCTGAACCAGATCGAACCGCTGTGTTGTGATGTGCTGGTCGTCCCAATAATCGGACCACCCCCCATCCGTATATGTCTCTATTGTGACTTCATTTCCAGAGGTATCCTCCCCGCTATAAACAAAATTCGTACCAACCGGGGCCGCGTATGCCGTCGCAGGCACCATGCCCACGATCATCACCAACGTCAGCAGCAATGCCAGCCAACGGCGGGGATGGGACCTTTGTTTGGTGTCAGACGAGATTTTCTTCTGATTGTTCATGATTATTCCTCCTATGCCTATACACCCATGTTTCGAATCAATCATCCATCCTCTGTAAAACGGTTTTGGGCAACAAAAAAAGCTGCCTCTATTTCATGGCAGCCGAACCGTCATAGCTTGCGCCGTAGACTTCATGCTTTGCGACCCAGCCTTTCGACTGGTGTGCCCTTTACATCAGAATATATCGCTTGATTGTTTTCGTTTGGCTTCAGCCCTTCCCGCTTCCTTTTGGAATACGATCTTGTCCGAAGCTTCCTTGCACCTGTCGAAAAAACCAAGCAACATCATTGTACGATGAGCCATGTAAAACGTCAATAAATGAAACCAAAAGATTCCCGTCGAATACTGTCGAATAAAATAATGTTATTGTTATTTTTCATTTTCAGTTCGCATGATGCTTTTCGTCATTGCGAAACTCCGATAACGATGGCACCTTCACTCCTATAAAGAAAAAACCGTTCACCGTATCAACGCCGGCAAACGGTTCCTTCCTGATTCCTATGTTCCGGATTTATCAAATTCCTGCAGGCGGGCGTCCGGACGCATCCGTCTCAGATCCGCTCCCTGGCCGTATACTGTGTATGCAGCAGCTCGTGCGCCTTCTCTCCATAGAACTCGCCGAGGAAATCCTTGTAGAGCTGCATCACCTGCTGATTTTCATGGCTCTTCCGTTTCGGCTTGCCTGCGTCCTCGCGATAAATGGCTGCCGCACGTTTCTTGATGATTTCCGCATCACCATGATGATACGGTTGACCGCCGCCACCCACGCATCCGCCGGGGCAGGCCATGATCTCGATGGCGTGGTAATTCGCCTCGCCGGACCGGATCGCTTCGAGCAGCTTTCTTGCATTGCCGAGGCCGTGGGCGACACCGATCTTCACATCCAGATCGCCGATCCTCACGGTCGCTTCCCGAATGCCGTCAAATCCGCGGAGCGCATGGAAGTCCACCTGCTCCAATGTTTCCCCCGTCATCCATTCGTACGCCGTTCTGAGTGCCGCTTCGATGACGCCGCCCGTCGTACCGAAGATGACCGATGCGCCAGTGGATTCCCCCAGTGGATTGTCGAAATCGGCATCCTCCAGATCCACAAAGTTGATGCCGGATTCCCGGATCATCATTCCCAGTTCCCGGGTGGTCAGGACATAATCCACATTCGAACTGCCTTCACCGGTCAGTTCCGGCCGCGCGGACTCGTACTTCTTTGCAAGGCATGGCATGATGGACACCACGACCATCTTTTTGGGGTCGATGTTGTATTTCTGGGCATAGTACGATTTGGCGACGGCGCCGAACATCTCGTGCGGCGATTTGCAGGTGGATGGAATGTCCAGCAGATCCTGGAACTGATGCTCGAAAAATTTGACCCAGGCGGGGCAGCAGCTGGTCAGAATCGGCAGTCGGCCGCCATGTTGCAGACGATGGACGAATTCCGACGCCTCTTCGATAATGGTGAGATCGGCGCCGAAATCGGTATCGAAAATCCGGTCGAAGCCCATCTTTCGGAGCGCTGCGGTCATCTTCCCGGTGACAATGGTGCCAGGCTCCATGTCGAACTCTTCCCCGAGTGCAACGCGGACCGCCGGCGCCGTCTGCACCACAACATATTTGTCCGGATCGTTGATGGCTTCCCAGACCTGCCGGATGGAACTGATTTCCGTCAGCGCGGCAGTCGGACATACAGCGACGCACTGGCCGCAGAAGGTGCACATCGTCTCGCTCATCGGCATGCCGAAGGCCGGCGAGACAACGGTTTCGAACCCACGGTCGACAGCCGACAGAACGCCCACCGTCTGCACCTCGTTGCACATCGTTTCGCAGCGTCGGCACAGGATGCACTTGTCCAGGTTCCGATGGATGGATTTGCTGGAAACGTCCTCAGGATAGGTGGACATGGCGCCCTTGTATTTGAGCTGCCCGCGCACACCGAGGTTTGCCGCCAGCTTCTGCAGGTCGCAGGTCTGGTTTTTCTCGCAGATCAGGCAATCCGGCGGATGATCCGACAGAAGCAGCTCCACCGACGTGCGGCGCGCCTTCACGGCGCGCGGTGTATTCGTCCGGATGACCATTCCGTCCGATACTTTCGTGGCACAGGAAGGCGCCAGGTTGCGGCGCCCCTCCACCTCCACCATGCACACGCGGCAGGATGCCACGTGATTGACCGCCTTCAGCTCGCCGAGGTCCATGTGGCAAAGGGTCGGAATGTTCACCTTCGCCTCGCGCGCGGCCTCCAGGATGGTGTAGTGATCGGGAACCGTATATTCCGTATCGTTGATGCGTATCGAAACCAATCTCATGGCGCTTCCTCCTACTTTTTGACGATGGCGCCGAACTTGCAGGCTTTCTGGCAGGCGCCGCACTTGATGCACTTGGCTTGATCGATTTCGTGCACCTTCTTCACTTCACCGGAAATGCAGGAAACCGGGCAGACCCGCTTGCAGGCTGTACAGCCGATGCACTTGTCCGGGACGACGTAGTAGGAAAGCAATGCGGTGCAGACGCCGGCCGGGCACCGCTTGTCCACGACGTGCGCGACATATTCGTCGCGAAAGTATTTCAGGGTGGACAGCACGGGATTCGGCGAAGTCTGTCCGAGTCCGCAAAGTGCGGTATCCTTGATGATGCTCCCGAGTTCGGCCAGGTTGTCCAGATCCTCCAGTGTGCCCTTTCCCTCCGTGATGCGCGTGAGCGTCTCATGCAGGCGCTTGTTCCCGACGCGGCAGGGCGTGCACTTGCCACAGGATTCGTCACAGGTGAACTCGAGATAGAACTTTGCGACATTGACCATGCAATCGTCCTCATCCAGGACGATCATGCCGCCGGATCCCATCATGGACCCGATTCGCGTCAGGTTCTCATAGTCGATCGGCGTGTCGAGATCCGCAGCCGGAATGCAGCCTCCGGAAGGACCCCCGGTCTGGACGGATTTGAACTTCTTCCCATCCTTGATGCCACCGCCGATGTCAAAGATGATTTCCCGCAGTTTGATGCCCATCGGCACTTCCACGAGACCCACATTGTTGACTTTACCGGCCAATGCGAACACTTTCGTTCCCTTGCTCTTTTCTGAACCGATGGAGGCGAACCATTCCGCTCCCTTGAGAATGATGGGCGGCACGTTCGCAAAGGTCTCCACGTTGTTGACACAGGTCGGCTTGTCCCATAGACCGCTTTCCGCCGGGAAGGGCGGCTTGTTTGTCGGTTCGCCGCGCTCGCCTTCGATGGAATGGATCAGGGCGGTTTCCTCGCCGCAGACAAATGCACCCGCGCCATATTTGATCTGAATGTCGAAATTGAATCCTGTTCCGAAGATGTTGTCACCGATCAGGCCCGCTTCCCTCGCCTGTCCGATGGCAATGAGCAGACGGTGGATGGCCAGCGGGTATTCGGCACGGATGTAGATATAGCCCTTCGAGGCCCCGGTCGCATACCCTGCAATGGCCATGGCCTCCAGCACGCTGTGCGGGTCCCCCTCGAGAATGGAACGGTCCATGAAGGCGCCCGGATCCCCTTCATCCGCATTGCAGACGATATACTTCTGGTCGGCCTTGTTCTTCGCCGCAGCTTCCCATTTCAACCCGGTCGGGAAGCCGCCTCCGCCCCGGCCGCGCAGACCGCTTTTCTTGACAAGCGCAACCAGCGCATCAGGCGTCATTTCCGTCAGCACCTTGCCGAGTGCCTGATATCCATCGACCGAGATGTACTCGTTGATGTCCTCCGGATCGATGAAACCACAGTTGCGAAGGGCGATGCGGAGCTGCTTCTTGTAAAAGGGCATGTCCTTGTGCTCGGAAATCCGCTCCTTCAACGTGGGTTCCACGTACATGAGGCGGTTGACCGGGCGGCCCTTGAGCACATGCTCGCTGACAATTTCCTCGGCGTCGACGGGCTTTACTTCCACATAAAAAATGTTGTCGGGCAGGACCTTCACGATAGGTCCCTTTTCACAGAAGCCGAAGCAGCCAGTCGTGACCACCTGAACCTCGTTCCCCATGCCGGCCATCAGCACCTGCGCCTGCAGGTTCTCCACCAGCCGTTTGCTTTCCGAGGCCTGACAGCCGGTTCCGCCGCAGACCAGGAGATGCATCCTGTATGTGCTCATGAAAGTCTCCTCCATCACTCCACAGTCTCGAACGGGCGGCCGATGATCAGGTCCTGGACCATTTCCCCATGCCGGACATGCCGTCGGACGATGTCCCTTCCGCTTTCCACCGTGACATTCCCATACAGGATGGGTTCCAGCCCGGGAACGCGCACCTCGACGGTCGGTTCGGAATGGCAGGCGCCCATGCACCCGGACTGAACGAATGTGACATTGTTCAGATCAAGCAGGCGCGCTTCGTCCATCATGGCGTTGAATACAGGCCGCGCGCCTGCCGCAATGCCGCAGGTGGCCATGCCGACGATGACGCGGATATTGGATTCGGCGTCCCCGGACGCACGGACATTGATGTCGGTCTTGAGCTTGTCCCGCAGTGCCTTGAGTTCATCCAGCGACTTGATGCCCATGCCTCACACCTCCGAAAATTCCTTGATGATGCTGCCGATCTCGCCGGGTTTCACACGCCCGTACACCTTGCCGTCGACCATGACGACGGGAGCCAGACCACAGGCGCCGACACACCGCAGCGCATCGATCGAGTACCGTCCGTCCGCCGTCGTTTGCCCTGCCTTCACGCCGAGGTCCGCTTCCAGTTCCTTCAGGATGATTTCCGCCCCTCTCACAAAGCAGGCGGTTCCCATGCAGACATTGATGACATGTTCTCCTCGCGGTTCTTCCGCGAAGAAGGAATAAAAGGACACGACTCCGTACACATTGGCTGCCGACAGGTCAAGCAGCCTTGCAACATGCAGCTGGACTTCCTTCGGCAGATATCCGAAAATCTCCTGCGCCTTGTGCAGCACGGCGATCAGCGCGCCTTGCCGTTCGGGCAGCGCCATCACGTAGGCATCCAGTTCCCCGAACTTCTCCTCGGTCAATGTATTCTTGCACATCGATCCCATCTGCCTTTCTATGCGTCTTCCACATCAATCAAAAATGGGCAGGAACACACACAAAGCGTTCCTACCACAATGGATCGGTCTTTATTCAAAAGGATTCCGATGATGTGCCAAAAATCAGGCGCAAGCCGTCTCATTTCATTCCATCGCTCCAGCCGTCTGATGTTCTGCCGGTCAACGATTGACTGCACCGCCCATATCCCGGAGCACGGCTTCCATGCCATCGGTCGTCTTGCGCGTACCGTCCGGCAGGATCCAGATGGCATCCACACCTGCCGCCTTCGCGGCAGCCAGGCTCTCTTCATAGGGCAGAAGGAAGAGAGTGGTGGAGAAAAAATCCGCGATACCGGAATCCGGCACCATGACGGTAACCGCCCTGTAATACGCCGCCGGCATGAGCGTTTGGGGATCAATGAGGTGGTGGTACGATTTGCCGTCCACAACGTAATTCCTCTGATAATCTCCGCTGGTGACCACGGCCATGTCATTGACATAGGCGACATCCAGCGGGTCTTCATCGGGATTCAGAACATCGCCGTCCGGATTCTGTATGCCAACGCCCCATTTCGTCCGGACCCCATCCTTCGGGGCGCCTGCCGCAAGAATGTTTCCTCCTCCGGAAACAATGAAGGAATCAAGTCCCGACGCCTTCAGTTCATTTGCCACAATTCCACAGGCATACCCTTTGGCTACAGCACCTACATCCAGCGACATGCCCGCCTTTTTCAAAAATACGGTCCCGGCGGTTTCGTCCACCACCACATCATCAAGATTGCAGAGCAGGGAAGCGGCCTTCAGCTTCGCCATGTCCGGCAGCATTGCATTTGCGGGATCATCGATGCCGGCCGTCCTTGCGTCATGCCACAGGGAAAGCACAGGACCCATCGCGATGTTGCAGACGCCTGCCGTTTTGTCATGCCACTCCTTGGAAAAACGGATGAGTTCCAGCAGATCCTTGTCAACCTTGACTGGCGTGATGCCGGCCCGTTCGTTGATGGTACGTACATTGTTCAATCCATCATAGGAATGATAGATGTCATAGAGGCGATTGAGCGATTCAAAACGTGCCTGCGCCTGTTTGGCATACTTCCCGAAGGATGTCTCGTTGTCCGAATAGCCGACAATCTGGATCAGGGTATCGAAGGAACCCAGAAATTCATAGGTATACTTGCTTTTGGCCTTCGTCCCGGTCGAACAGGCTGTAACCAGCATGGCGGCAAGAATCATTGGAATCAGGACGCGTATTGCCCTCCGTCGTGTAGTCATGTCCGATCCCCTTTCATCATTCCATTCGTCGTTCAGAAGGAAAAAGGGCAGGGTACTGCATTTTCATGCGGTATCCTGCCCGGTTTGCCCGCCAATTCATTATTTGGCGTTTTTGATGGCCTTGTCAACTGCCTTGAGGTAGTCGGAAACGGAAATGGTGACCTTGGAGGTCAGATCGGCTTCGTCCGGGATGCCGGCCTTGCCTTCGACTTCCTTCACCTTCATCGAAGCGACCTGAGCGGCAGTTTTGCCGACCATCCACTTTTCAAGGTCGGCGATTTCCTCGTGCCAGTCCCGGCCCAGACCGGAAGCCTTTTTCATGCCGTACTCGCTGCCGAGCTCCGTCTTCGTCTTGACTTCGGCGGTCTTGTCCGATGTCACCTTGCCGGTCGCATCGAAGCCAACCTTTGTCTGGGAAGAATCAATGTCGATGGAAAGGATTTTGCCGGAACCATCCACAGTGACAGCGGCCATGATCGTATCGACCTGGGCGGCGCCATCAGCCTCAGCCGTGACATCCTTGGACTTTGCAATCGAAGTGACAACGCCGATGCCTGTCTTCACGGAGGCAGCGCCGCAGCCGGCGAGGGTAAACAACATGACTACGGACAACATCAGGACCCATACTCTTTTCATCATTTCTCTCCTTTTCAACCTGTAGTTTTTATCTGCAAGGAATCGGTGCCGGATGTCAGCCATTCCGTCAACTCCTCCAAAGCATTCCTTGTAGTCTGTCGGGGCAACTCGGCCAGGAGTCTCCGACATTTTTCGGTATAGCGGGCGAGCATGTGTTCCGATTCGCGAAGACCTCCGGCCTCCCGGACGGTATCCAGCAGTTCCTCCATGTCCCCCGCCCCGTGGAAACAATCCTTCAGCCTGCCCTCAATGGAAATGTCCCTTCGAAGCGCCAGCAACACAGGCAGGGTGGCGATGCCGTCCTTCAAGTCCCTGGCCACGGGCTTGCCCGCAGACTTCGCATCCATTTCCATGTCCAACAGGTCGTCCCGAATCTGGAACGCCATGCCGAACTTGAATCCGAACTGGCGCATCCGCTTGACATCGCCCGCTTCAAGACGCCCGGCCTTGCCGCCGATAGCGCATGCCGCAGAAAACAGCAAGCCTGTTTTTCGTGCGATCCGGCGCAAGTACTGGGACAAGGGTGTGATCTCATATCGGCCGAGGTATTGGGCCATTTCCCCTTCGCACATGGAGAGAACAGCTTTGGCGACCCACTCCGTACGCTCGGGTTCAAGTCCGGATTCCGCCATCAGCAGCAAACTTTTGGCAAAAAGATAGTCCCCTGTATAAACGGCCATGTTCACGCCATGTTTCTCGGATACAGTTGGCTGCCCTCTGCGAAGCGTGGCTCCGTCGATGATGTCGTCATGCGCCAATGTGGCGGCATGCAGGGTCTCGACAGCCAACGCCGCCGGAAACACGCGGTTGCGGTCATACTCGCCACTTTTCGCGGCAAGGATGGTCATGGCAGGTCGAAGGCGCTTTCCGCCTGCAAGCAGCAGTTTTGCCGATATTTCCTTGTAAGGGACGCCCTTGCCCGCGAAGCGTTCGGCTGCAAACGCTTCGAATGCAGTCATTTCTTCCCGGACCCAAGGCTGGTTTTCCCACATATCCGGTCCTCCTCAGGAGCAGTTATAGACCCGGCAATTGATTGGTATTGTTTTCGGATACCGAATGATGATGGTTTCACTTGCCGGAGTCCCACCCCATACTCCATGTTTGTTGCCGATTCTATAAGAAATTACTTGTTCTTTTTCATAAAAGAAAGGCGAGTCTGGCCGTTGTTTTTTGAAATTCATAGAACAAGTTATTGCTTAACAAATACTTAGCGATCGAGTCCGTGTCGGAAGAAGAGCCGGAGCTTCCGGTTTTTCCAGAAGCCATCCCATATGTTTGTTACCCATGGAATCAGCCAGTAATCGAGACCGAACGCCCGACCGGCTCCCCCAAGTGTCACGAAGGCCGCGAAGGGCATCCACCAGGAGCTTTCGTAGAGCCCGGTGGAAGTCAGGAACATGGCGATCAGGCCAAGGGAACCCACGGAAGCAATGAATGTGAACGCGCCGCCCAAAAGCATCAGTCCGAACAAAATCTCAAGGATGACCACCATCACCTGGAAGAACATTGCAACCCCGTCGTTGGCCAGCACGACATTCTGCAGGAACCAGGGAACCATGTTGAAATCACCGAAATGAAAGACCTCCACTTTGGCAAACATCTCCGCGGAGATGGCGTTCCCCTCCACAAGCCGACTGTGGTTGCCCAGCATGAAATTCAGGATGCCGGTTTTCACGTTGAGGATCTCATCGGTCCGCAATACATACAGGCCGTTCGCCGATGCACCGCTGGTGGCATCCTTCGCCATCCCGAGGAACCCCGCCAGTTTCGGAGAGGTGAGCCATCCTTCGAGCACCTTCACGATGCCTTCATACACCCACATGCCGCCAAGGAACAGGCGCAGCGGCAGCTGCCACCAGGCCTGCGTGCGCGTGGACCAATGCTTTTCCAGAAGATTCCGATGCTGCCGTACCCCTGTCCACTCGTGGCGCAGGTAGTTGTACATCCCGCGGAATCCTGTGATTTCCCAGAGATAATGCATGTTCACGATATATTTCATAAGGATGGACAACCAGACGGGCAGACTCTTTCCCATGATGTCCGAAACAGCGAACCAACGTCCGATGCATACCATGATGCCATGCATGTTCACAGTGACGGCGGTTTGGGATTCCCCCGAAAGGGTGGCCAGAATGTTCTTCGCAACACCCTTTCCAGTCTGAACCGCATTCTCGACCATGGCCGGGTACGGCTTTTCCTTCCCGTCCAGGAGGCCGCCGACGTCGCCGACCGCATACACGCCTTTCACACCGGTTTCACCGAACGCATCGACCTTGATCCGTTTCTGACCCCCGACCGTTTCCAACGGCAGTCCGTCTACAACCGGGTTCGACCGTACACCGGCCGCCCAGATGAATGTCTTCGTATCCAGAAAACCATTTCCTGTCACGACACCGTCGGCGGTCGCTTCCTTGATGGCAGTATTCAACAGGACTTCCACACCGAGCTTCTTCTCCAGATACCGGTGTGATTTCTCAATGTTTGCTTTCGACAGATTGCTCATGATGGTGGGCAACATGTCTACAATCACAAGACGGATATCATCCCTGGCAATGTCATGCTGTTTGCATAGTTGCCGAGACCAGAGCGCAAGCTCCCCCATCATCTCGACGCCGGTGAATCCCGCACCGCCCACTACAAAGGTGAGCAGACGCTTCCGTACATCCGCATCCGCTTCCTGGGATGCGAGCAGAAAGCAATGTTCTATGTGGTCCCGGAGCGAGACGGCGTCATCGTAGGACCAAAGTGTCCGCGCATGCTCCTTCAGACCGGGAATACCGAAGTAGTTCGGCGCGCCGCCAATGGCCAGTACCAGGACATCATAGGAAAGTGTTCCCTGATCGTGGATCAGCTTCTTCCCTTCAAAATCGAAGGCACTCACATTCGCGGTGACTGTTTTGACCGAGGTGAACCGAAAAATATCGTGCAGCGGTACACGGACCGCGTCTTCCGCCACACGGTTTCCTGCGACCTCGTGCAGTTCGGTCAGGAGCGTATGGTACGGATTCCTGTCCACCAGAACAATGTCCGCATCCAGGTCCTTCTTGTGCCGGTTGAGGGACAGTGCCGTTTCTACGCCCGCATATCCCGCACCCACAATGACGATCCGTTTTGCCATGTCCATACCTCCAGACGATTCATTACATTCCAGACTTTTCGCGTTTCAAACGATTCATTTCATTCCAGACGCTTGCGTTTCAGGCATTATCCCATCGAAGTCGTACCGATTTGTTGAGTCCGTTTCACAAGGCCTGTCCGCTCCATCGCTGTGAAGAATGGATCCGCAACAAGCGCCGTAAGGGTACCCATGAGCATGGCCGCTCCCAGAAGGATTGGCAGATAACCAAGTACAGCAATGCTTTTCAAGGTCAGCACCGCCATTCCAAGCTGACCAAGGTTGTGTCCGACAGCCCCGGCCATGCTGATGCCAATCACGGAAAACCATCGCGGATGCCCCGACTTGACCAGCAGCATCGCCGGGATCGCAAGCAGCGATCCCGCCAGGGAAAACATCAGGGCGGACATCCCGCCGAAAAGCAGGGCGGTCAGGAGACAACGCAAGACAGTGACCACAACCGCATCCGTCCAGGCCGCATAAAACAGGATGAACAATGTGATGATGTTCGCGAGTCCGAGTTTGACGCCGGGAATGGGGATCAATGCAGTAACGGGGATCCACCGCTCAACGACAGAAAGGACCATGGCCATTGCAATGAAAAGACCATTCATCGCCAATCGGCGGAGCATCCGGTGGCGGCGCGCGGTGAAATCCGGTTGTGCATTCTCCGTATGGAACTCCGGTTTTCCGGTCCTGCCGGAACTATCGCAGCCTGACATCCTCATCCCCCGTCGCTGTCCCTTCAATCCTGATCAATACCCGTGCAGGCAGACATGCGGCAGTCTGCCCTTGCTTTCCAAGCCATCCGGTATTCACACAGATGTGGTCCGGGCAAGCTGCCTCCTCAAATCGGATTCTCCCGTCCTGCGCCAAGATGACGCCCGGATAGGCACCCTCATAGCGAACCGTGACCTCTTCTTCAAGACCGGTCAGCCTGATGCGGGAAATTTCCTTCCCGTCCTGACTGACAATGGCCGTCACGTTCCCGGTTGCCGCCGTTGTCATCATGATGGGGAACAGGAAAATCACAGCCAACAGCAGGATGGCAAGAACCATGTCTCCTGGTTTTGGTTTGAGTGACAACACCATTGAAACATTACCCACTTTTTTCTGTCTGTAAAATGTCAATCGCAATTGACTTTTTACAAGAGCATCTGTGAATATAATAACACATTCACTGCCGAACACTTCGTAGCCACAGCATCATTTTCTTCGATATTCGTATTGAACCAGATAAACTTCTCAGGGAAAGCAAACCGATTCGTTACAGAGATGGCGCCCCCATGGTAAAATGCAGGATGGATGTCTGCGTTGGGCGGCGTCACATGACATGGTTTCAGGAGGATTCGACATGCGTGTCGTTCATATGATAGGCGGAGGGGACGAAGGTGGCGCCAAAAGCCATGTGCTTTCTCTGGTGAAAGCACTTGGTCAGCATCTCGACGTATCTCTCGTCAGTTTCCGCACAGGACCTTTCCATAACGACGCCGTGGCACTGGGAATCGACGCGTATGCGATATCAACAACCGGTCTCTGGTCCGATGTGCGGAAGACCCTCGAAATTGTCCGGAAAAGCCCCTGTGATCTGCTCCACGCCCATGGGGCGAAGGGAAATCTGGTCGGGCTGATCGTCCGCTCGCTGACCGGCATTCCGATGATCACCACCGTCCACAGCGATTATCGGCTTGATTACATGCACAGTCTTCCGAAGCGCCTGACCTATGGAAGCATCAATACGGTGGCGCTCCGCAAGATCCGTCACCATGTCAGTGTCTCCGAAAATTTCAGGGAAATGCTCACGGATCGCGGATTCGATCCGCAGCATATCCATTCGGTCTACAACGGGATCCCTTTCGACGACGAAATCCCTGCCTGTTCCCGGGCTGAGTTCTTCGCCAAGTATCAGATCCCTTTCCCTGAAGATTGCCTGCTCATCGGCATCATGGCCCGTCTTCACCCGGTGAAGGATCATGAGACCTTTCTTCGCGCTGCTGCGAAGGTTGCGGCGAAATTCCCCATGGCAAGGTTCCTGATCGGCGGTCCGGGTGATCTGCTGACCCAGCTCGAGCGGCTGGCGTCCGCACTTGGCATCCGGGAAAAGGTATGCTTCGCCGGAATGATCACCCCTCCATTCGATGCCTTCCAGAATCTCGACATCAATGTCCTGACCTCTCTCAGCGAAAGCTTCCCATACGTCATCCTCGAAGGCGCCCGTTTCGCTGTGCCTACGGTCAGCTCACGGGTCGGCGGCCTGGGCGATCTGTTTCGTCAGGGTGAGAACGGATATCTTTTCGAACCGCGCGATGTGGATGCCCTTGCAGGATTTTTGAACACCCTGTGCGGGGACGCGGCGCTCCGGCATACCATGGGCTGTGCGATGTATGAGACCGCAAAAGCCCGGTTTTCCCTGGAAAGCATGTGCGATACGCAATTGTCGATATATCGGCGTGTCCTGGCGGACGAGGAACGGACGCGCAGGGACGGCAAACGTGTGGATGTCGCCCTGCTGGGCTACTACGGCTATCGAAACAGCGGCGACGAGGCCATTCTTCGGGCATTGACGGAAACCATGCGCGGGACGCGTCCCGACATCAATTTCACGGTTCTCTCCAAGAATCCGGACCTCACGCGCAGTGACATGAAAGTCAATTCGATCCATCGGTTCAACCTGTTGCGTGCAATATCCATCCTGCGCCGCACCCGGCTATTTGCAGCAGGCGGCGGCAGCCTGATTCAGGACAATACGAGCACGCGATCGATTCTCTACTATCTCGGCATGCTCAGCCTTGCAAAAATATGCGGGGCCAAAACGATGCTGCTCGCCAACGGCCTGGGTCCCATTTCCCGACCGGCGAACCGACGCTGGGCCCGTCGTGTGCTGGACAGGCTTGACGCCATCACCCTGCGCGATTCGGAATCCCTGACGGAAGCCGGCACACTGGGCATCACACACCCGTTCCTTGAGGTGACCGCCGATCCCGCCATGTTGCTGTCGCCTGCCTCCGCATCGGAAACAGATGCCCTCGCGGAGCTTGCCGGAATGCAGGGAAAAGGACCATACATCGGCTTCTCCATCCGAAAATGGACCGATTCGGAAATGACGATTCCCGCGATCGCCAAACTGGCGGATTTCTGTGTTGAAAGGCTAGGCGCGACCCCGGTCTTCCTGCCCATGCAAACCCCTCAGGATGTGCAGATATCGAGGCGGATCATGTCGAAAATGGAACAGAAGGCCCATCTCCTGTCCGATGCCTGCGCACCGGAAGGGCTCATGTCCCTGGTCGGCCGCTGTGACCTGATGGTCGGCATGCGCCTGCACTCCCTCATCTACGCAGCCAACATGGGGGTTCCGATGGCCGGATTGGTCTATGAGCCCAAGGTTTCCTCCTTTCTGGAGGAAGTCGCACAACCCGCGATCGGCGTCATCGGCGACGGCCGGTCGGATCTCTGGCGCAACAATCTGGAGGAGGCATGGAACCGGCGGAAGGAACTGGCGGCACAACTCGCCGCCCGCAGGGAACAGTTGTGCCGGGGCGCTTCCCGGAACGTGGAAGTGGCGCTTGGCCTCATCGACGGCAGCCCCGCGGATTGAACGGTTTATTCACGCGTCAGCCTTGGCATGGGCGGCCTTGCCGAACCCCCAGTACATGAGCAGGGCTGCCAGGAACCAGAAATAAGCGACCATGTACGGCACTTCGAAGATATTCTCCATGAAATTGTGGAGGATGACCCCGCACAATCCGGAAAAAGCACCGGCCGCCATCAGCCGATCCCGGCCCGCTGCAGCATTGTGCACGGCGCGAAGGCCCCATACCAACAGGATTCCGATGAGCAGCGCGAAGGCGGCAATGCCGGGAATCCCCATTTCCACAAGGGTTTTCAACCAGAAGCTGTCCATATAGAAGGTGGTCGGGAACAGGTTCTTGTGGTTCATCGCCACCGCGCCCCCGAAATGGCCCAGGCCGACGCCGGTCCAGGGGTTCTCCTGAAACATGGAGAACCCTGTCGCATACCGGAGCATGCGGCCGCCGCGCTGGCTGGAAGCGACATAGGCAGGCGTGAACAGATACGCGATCCGGTTGTACACCTGCGGAACCAGCAAGGAGGCAAAACCGCCGCCTGCAAGGATGAACAGCCAGGCAGGCCGAACCAGCAGACAGAAAACGACCATGGCCACCGCGAGCCCGAACCAGGCCCCGCGTGACTGGGTCAGCAGGACACACAGACCCATCGCCCCGACGACACCGGTCAGGGCAATGCGCAGCCACGCCTTCACATTGGGCATGATCAGCACCGCAAAGGTCAGGGGCAGCAGGAGCATCATGATGCTCCCGAGAATATTCGGACTCTCGACAATGGAAAACACACGGGGACCAGCCGCGGTCTCCGCCTGATCCGTCCAGGAAGCCGGCGTCTGAACCTTCAGCAGAAATTGCAGAAAGCCGTGGGAGGCCAGCGCCGCACCGGTGAGAATGAGACCTCCCACGAGCGTGAGCGCCCGCTTGTCATCCTTGAGCCATCGGCTCGCTATGAAGTAGAAAAGCGTGTATTCAATGACGACGCGAAACCCCTCGACAGCGACGTCCGGGAACCGCCCCACATTGATCATGAGGAAAAAGGAAACACCCGCAAGCAGAAACAAGGGCGCATCGAGCGGGGTCACGCCGGACTTTTCCTCGCGGCCGGTCAGCCACTCGTAGGCCAGCCAGGCGAAGCAGGCTGCCATAAAGGCTTCATCCCAATACCCGAACAGCGTGACTCCGGCAAAAATCTTGCGTCCGAGTTCATCCACGAAAACATAGAACGCCCCAAACGGAATCACAAGCGCCAACAGGCCCGAAGCCAGTCTTGACTTTCCAATCCCGTCCACAAGAAAACTGCCGGAAATCAGCCGGCTCCATCCGTCACGCAAAGGGCGCAGGAACTTCTGGCACTTCACGGACAACCGCCCTGCCAACGAATCCCCGCCATGAAACTGTTTGCTGAGAAATTGCGCAAACAACGCCCCGGTGCGGCTTGAGCCCATGACACGGGCAAGCCCGCGCGCCCAAGCCACCAGCCCGCTTCCGGCAAAAATCCGGCTCAGAAACCCGAGAAACAGGCTTCCCGCCAACCATTGATTCATCTCCATCTGTACACTCCCATCCAAATTCGTCCGCAAAGGAACGGAAAACCAGACGGCCCTTCCACCCTTGGCTGACGTTTATGGCATGTGCATTTCTACGACAATCCCCTGATCGTAGAACGCGTAAACGGTCTTGATCGCAATCTTGTTGCCGGTCGCAGCCGAATAGCGGCTGATCTTGACACCCGGATCACTCGTGATGTCCTTCACCAGCAGATCGATGTACACATCCATGAGTCGCGGATCCGTTGCCAGAACAAGCTTCCCGTCCGCAGTCGGAACGGTGATCTGCGCGGGTTCCTCGCGAACGTCCGTGATGGTCGCGTTCGTATTGGGATCTGTGTCATAATAGATTTTGTTGTCCTTGCGGAGCGCATCGGCGAAACCCGGTTCCATGGCTGAAGCCTTGACCGTGACGATCCAATCCTGTGTCTTTTGCGCAGCCAATGCCTGCTTCTGGTTCGAAAGCACTTTATAGCCGACTCCTGCCACAACGACCAGGATGGCAAGCAGGACAAGCAGATCGAAGAGGTTGATTTTCCCGAACAGGCGTCCCTTTTCATCCATCAGTTTCATGTGCGTTCCTCCATGCCCGCTTTCTTGGCGGGTTTTCATCAAATTCCTGCTTCATCGCAGGTTATCCATCCACAAAGCCATCATTCTTCCGGGAAAGATCTCAAGTTGCCGAATCCGACAGCAATCCGGCCAGCCTTTGCGTCAGTACACGACGGTCATAGGCCGCGATCACACCCCGCTCCGGCTCAAAGGCCTTCCGGCCAGTCCGCCATGCCTCGTACAGTTGCAGATATCCCGCCATGATGCCTTCGAGATCCTCACAGTCGCATACCGCACCCGTGCGGGTGTCCCGCACAACGCCGGCCGCCGCGCCCTTGCCGGGAACGACTGCCAGAATCGGGCGTTCCGTATGGATGTATTCGAACACCTTGCCGGTAAAAAAAGCTTCCGCGCCCGGACCGCCGCCTTCGAGCAGCAGGAGGGCATCCGCTTCCGACATGGCCTGCAGGCAGACCCCGTGCGGTTGGTATCCGTCCAGAACCAGATTGTCCCGGATGCCGTTCTTTTCGGCCAATGCCAGTATGACATCCGGCTTGTAGCTCCCGATCAGACGAATCCGGAAAGTGGCGATGTCCAGGCGTCCGGAAGAAACGAGTTTCCCGATCGCCTCCAGGAACAAATCCGGTTTCCTGCGTCCGTACAAGGCGCCGGTATACGTCAGGGTGAACCGGTCATTGCGGGGAGGCGTCGGATCGACAGCCTCAAAATCATCCGGATCATAACCGTTTGGTATCACATGCATGCGTTTCTCCAATGCAAGATCAGGGTTGCAACGGACGAAGTTCGCCTTCATGCCCGGCGAGTTGGTGACCAGGACATCCGCCATCTCCAGCACCGTCCGCTCCATGGCCTTTTCCCGGCGCATGCGCCAGGTGGGATGCGGGTTGTCCAGCAGATAGGGATTGTTGGTCCATTCATCCCGAAAATCAGCCACCCAGGGGATATCCGGGAATTCCCGCTTCAAAGCGAGACCGATGAGGTGATCGGTATAGGGATAGGAGGTCGTGTATACCGCATCGATGCCGCCCGCTCCCACCCGCTTGCGGGCGGCCTTCACGGCACCACGCATCCAGAGGATCTCCCCGTCCGGAACCAGAAGCTTCCATGCAATGAATTTTCCGACCAGCGCGAACTTCCAGGGCAGAACCGTCAGGTCCCGGGCTGGCGTACGCAAGACCGGAACCTCCTTCGGCACCTCGACCAGAAGTGTATCGTCCCGCTGGCCCATCCGGCCGGCGTCCCGTGTCAGCACCTCCGGGATCCATCCGGTGCCCGGGAGGTATTTCACGAATTTCAACGTGCGCTGCACACCGGAACCACCGACCGGCGGAAACTGGTAGGCCACGACAAGAACCCGCTTCAAACGGTTTTCCTCCCGTTTCCGAGAAGATGATAGGCGAAACCTTTATCTTCCGGTTTCTCGGCGGACCAGAAGTTCCGTGTATCCAGAATGACAGGCGTGCGCATCACGGAGGCCAGCCTTGCAAAGTCGGGTTTCCCGAATTGCTTGTGGTTCACCGCCAGGAGAAGGAGATCCGCTCCTGCCGCCGATTCTTCCAATGTCCGTTGATTGGATCCTTCAAAATCAACATGCGGGTCCGCCACTACGACTTCGATGCCGGGCAGGGCACGCAATTCATGTACCAGCTCAATGGCCGGACTTTCCCGCATGTCATCGACATCGGGCTTGTAGGTGACGCCGCAAACGCAGACACGGCCGCCGGCTTCCGGCAGCAAGGAGCGCACCTGATCGCGGACATATGCCGGCATCCCGTCATTCGTCCTGCGGGACAGTGCGATGATCTGCGCGAGTTCCGGCTGCTTCTCCACGATGAACCACGGATCGACCGCGATGCAATGCCCGCCGACGCCGGGTCCCGGCTGATGCAGGTTCACGCGCGGATGACGGTTTGCCATCCCGATGACGTCCCAGGCGTTGATGCCCATTTTCTCGCAGATTTTCGCGAGCTCGTTCGCCAGCGCGATGTTCACATCCCGGTAGGTGTTCTCCATGAGTTTCGTCATTTCTGCCGTGGTGGCGTCGGTCAGGTAGATCTCCCCGGACACGAAGCACTTGTACAGATCACGGACCTTTTCGGCCGCTGCAGCGGTCAGGCCGCCGACGACGCGGTTGTTTTCCTTCATCTCGATGAGAATCCGTCCGGGCAGGACTCGTTCAGGGCAGTAAGCCACATTCAGGTCCGCCATCGGATCAAGCCCGCCCTTCGCAAGAATCGGCGCCATCAGGTCACGCGTGGTACCCGGCGGAGACGTGGATTCAAGGATCACCGTATCGCCCTTCTTCAACAGGGGGAGCAAGCTTTCCGTGGCCGCCCTCACGGCGCGCATGTCTGCATTCCGGTCCGGCAGGATGGGGGTCGGCACGCAGACAATATAGACATCAGCCGGCTCGACCCGGCCGGAAGCGCGAAGGTTTCCGCTTTTCACCGCTTCCGAAACCGCGTCGTCCAGATAGGGCTCCTCAATGATGATCCGCCCCTGGTTCAGGGCTTCCACGGCCTTCGGATTCAAATCCATCCCGACGACCTGATGGCCATTCCTAGCAAACATGACGGCAGTAGGCAAACCGATGTAGCCGATGCCCACGATACTGATTTTCATCGCATTCACTCTCCCTGTGGTTTGTCTGGCTTGGTTCTCTCGATGTCCAGTGTACCATCTCCACAAAAGGGTATCAACCCGAACCCGCCCCAGCCGCAACTGACGACGGGGGTGTTCCGGAGGTCGGGCAGTGGTGTATACTGGATGTTGAAAGTTTTGCTGATACGGCGGAATCAGCCGCTGGGGCCACATCCGGCGCTTCCGGCTGAACGCTGCGCTGATCGCACATCCGAAAGGAATCGGTAATATGAACGAACGGACAGACATACACGGCGTGCAAATCTCCAATGTGACCATGGAGGAAACCCTCTCCCGCATCTCCGCCATGCTGGGACAGGAGGGCCTGCACACCGTCTACACCCCGAACGCTGAAATCATCATGCAAGCCGTCCGGGACCCTGAACTGGCAGCCCTGCTCAACCGGGCGGACCTCCTTCTTCCGGATGGAGCGGGTGTCGTGCTCGGTTCCCGCATTCTGGGGACTCCGGTGAAGGAAAAGGTATCCGGCATTGATGTGGCCCGAGGCCTTTTCCTCCGTTCGGCTGAGATTCCGGCCCGTTTCTTTCTGTTCGGCGGAAAGCCCGGTGTGGCGGAACAGGCTGCAACGCATCTGCTGGCAGACTATCCGGGCATCCGGATCGCAGGCTTCCGGAATGGCTATTTCAAGCCGGAGGACGTACCCGAGATCATTGGGGAGATCAACCGTTCAGGGGCGGATATCCTCTTTGTCTGCCTTGGCGCACCCAGACAGGAAAAATGGATCGAGGCAAACCGGGAAGATCTCCGATGCAAAGTCGCACTCGGACTGGGCGGCAGCCTGGACATCTTCGCAGGAACCGTCAAACTCGCACCTGAATGGATGCGGCGCGCAGGTCTGGAATGGCTGGCCCGGCTGGCCAGAGAACCTTTCCGCTGGAAGCGGATGCTGGATCTGCCCCGTTTCGTTCTGCTGACCCTTCGGGTCCGTCTGTTCGGCAGGCCTTCAGGAAACCGGGTACCGTAGCAGGAAACCGGGTATCCCAATGATGACCGGGTATCCCAATGATGACCGGGTATCCCAGCGATGACCAATATCCCAGCGATGACCGTCTTCGGCGCATTCATTCCGGCAGGGATGCAAGCTTCATGCAAATCCGATTCACCAGATGGTAGAGTTCCCCGCTCGTTGCGGGGCCTGATTCCTGCCAATGGTCCCGCAGCACGGCCGGCACCTTGTAGCCGTCTCCCTCTTCCAGCCAGGCAAACAGCCACTCGCTGGCCTTGCCGGAGCCGTCAGGCCTTTCCTGACCGGTCAGTGCGATGAACAGGTTGGCCGCAGCCTCCGTTGTGATGGATTCAGCGTCGGGCATTTCGGAAAGTTGCTTGTCCAGCTCCAGTGCATACCGTTCCGGTGCCATCCGCAGCAGCGCATTTTTCGCCAGCAGCTTCAATGTCCCGGATGAGCAGGGTTCCGGGATCCGGAAGTCGTTCTCGGTCCCACCGAGCAAGACGCCATGGACTACCAGGTTCTTGACATCCTCATACATCCAGGCGGAGGAAAGAGGCGTCCCATCCTTCTGCAGCAGCGTCTCGTGAAGTTCCGGCAACTGCTGGCCGGCACGCTCCATGTATGCCACGAACCCATGCAGTGCCTCGGCGGGAAGGGCGGACACATCCACAGGCGCAATACCTTCCATCACGCAATAGGCGGCGGCCAGTCCGGCTCCCTCCCCCACGACGGTCCGCGCGGAAACCGTGCCGGCACCCGTGGCGGCAAGGGAAGTGAAACCCGCTTTCGAGCCGAGCATCATCACATTCCGCCAGCCTTGTGGAATCAGGCTCCCAAGGGGAACAGCATAAGCATTCGGTTGGCACAGGACGGAAGGATCGTCGCCCCGCACAAAACGTCCGGCGATGGCCGGATCTGAAAGAACGGCGACCTTGTCCGGCCAATCCCGGTTTTCGAGCAGATCCGACACACCGAGTACCACCATTCCCGCGTAATGTTTGTTTTCCGGCACAAACAACCTTGTCGCCGCCATATCCCAATCCACTTTTGAAAAAGGAACCAGTTCCGTCTTGAGATAGGCGGTCAGGTGCATCGCTTCTCTGATACAGGCATTATAGGCTTCATTCAGCGCTCTCGGATCCCCGGGATCGACAAAGGCGACCCGCAGTCCAGTGACCAATACGCCGTCCTCATCCTGGCGGATCAGGGCAGGGAATTCAAGCTTGATATTTCCGCCTGATCGCGGATAGGCCATCAATACGTCGGAAAGCTCCGTTCCATACTCCCCCACTTTTGCAATGGTCCGCATGTCGTCCCAGTTGATGCCCCGGATGCGGAAATTGAAGGACAAGGGTTCGAAGAACCCCTTCGCGCCCAGATCTTCCGAACCCCGCGTGTAGGGTACCTGAAGCATGTCAAGGAGAAGGCCGCCTTCCGTGGCATCGATGAAGACCGATGCATGGATGGTCTTCATTTCACCCCCGGCATACAGGGTGACGGAGGAAACACTCCGCGCATCCGACGCCACGCCGGTGAGTGTGGCGTTGTAAATCGTCTTCAGCCTCGACTCGCCCGACATGACGCGCAGCATGTTGCGCAGATAGGTGAATTCCGTGAATGTGCTTTCCACTCCGCCGAACATGTCCCTGAAAACCGGTCCTGCCAGTGTGATCTTGCGTCCGTCAATCCGCCCCTCCTGCGGGACCATGTGATTGAGCAGGCAGGAAGACATGTAACTGGCCGGATCAGGTTCGGACGTGATCAGCAGGGTGTTCATCCCGGCCCGTGCCGCTGCGACGGCAGCGGCTATTCCTTCCGGTTCCATGCCGATCACGGCCACATCGATCTTGTCCCCGGTCCGGTATCCGAATTTCGACATCGCCTTGTCGTCACGCTTCAGGATGGGAAAGATGCCGAAAAGGAGCGTGAGCACGATTAATCCGGCAACCACAAGGGTTTGAGTCTGTTTCTTCCGGATCATCCTTCTCCCCCTGTCATTTTACGGTATATCCGCCACGGATCAGCAGATAGGCGGTCTGCGTCTTGAACTGGAGACCCCTGCCATCGGTTCGGGAGGAAATGAGCAGATGCTGGTTCGCGACAGCAGCGCCGGCCTTCAGGTCCGCTCCGGATGTGACATCCGCCAGACCACCGTAGGTACCCTGGATGGTTGTGGCTTTCCCGCTGCGCACGATGATTTCCGCTCCGCCCGACAGCAGGACAGTCTTGCCGGCAGGGACTTCCACCGCGATAAACCCGCTGTCCATCGCATTCATGCGGGCCTTGAGGCTGTCGATGCCCGTCAGCGCGTCAATGATGAAATGGGTGAGTTCTCCGACATCCGTCTGCAACTGCGCCACCGCTTCCGAATCCACCGGTACGGCGGGACCGCCTGTTGGCGTCGCGATGCTGGTCTGGCCTGTGATCGCTGCAATTCTCTGATCCACATAACTCTTGGTAACAAGCGGATCCATTTCACTCCCGGGCTGGGAACCGGCGGCGGATGCAAACATGATCCCCATTCCGGCCATCATGCCGGCCATGGCCGCCAATCCTGTCTTTATCATCTGCTTCATGCGTATTTTCCTCACTTTCGACTTTCTGCGGCGAATTCCCTCTCAGAGGAACAGCTCCCGATTCGGACTCCTGGTTCGCCAGAATCATCATATGGGCTGCAATCGTGCAAGTCAAATGACAATTCGGCGGCAATCCGCCGCAGGGCCCGGATGCCTTGTCACAAAAGGTAATTGTGGATGTGGACGATTTTTTCGTCACGCTTGTAGACCCGTGGGATCCGCTTGCCGATGAGACAAACGGTTTCATAGGGGATGGTGCCCGCAAGGGCGGCCAGCTCCTCCACTCCGATGCGGTTGTTGCCCTGCTCGCCGAACAAAACCACTTCATCCCCTGTATGAACCTCACCCGGTACATCCGTGACATCCACCATGCACTGATCCATGCAGACGGTGCCGACAACCGGCGCCGGGCAACCATTGACCAGAACCCGTGCCCTGTTCGTAAACAGCCGCGAATACCCGTCCGCATATCCGATGGGGATGGTCGCGATCCGGGAGGTCCGCCCAGCCTGCCATTTGCGGCCATAACTCACCGACATGCCCGTCGTGATTTCCTTCACGAGAATGACATGGGCCTTCAGGGACATGGCCGGCTGCAAACGGATGCCGCCGGTCCGGATATCCGGGTCTGGCAGGATCCCGTACAGGATGATGCCTGGACGCACCATGTCGAGTGCGGTGCGTGGATGGGCGAGAATTCCGGCACTGTTCGCGGCGTGGCGGATCGGAATGAGAATGCCGATCCGGTTCAGCTCCTCCAGAATGTTCTCGAACAATTCGAACTGCCGTTCCGTAAAAGTGGGATCCGCTTCATCCGCCGAAGCGAAATGGGTGAAAATCCCTTCCACAACCATACCGGGCAGCCGACTGATGGCAACGACGTCCTTGACGGCCGAATACCCCGGCAGAAAGCCGACGCGCGACATGCCGGTATCGATCTTCACATGGATGCGGGCCTGCTTCCCCGCTGCCAGCGCCGCAGCCGACAAGGCGCCTGCAAGATCATGGCTGAACACCGTCTGTGTGACGCCATGTTCCAGTATTTCCCCGGCGCGTTTCGGATCCGTATGTCCCAGCACAAGGATGGGGACATCGACCCCCATATGCCGCAGCTGCAACGCCTCATCCAGCATGGAAACCGCAAGGCGCGTCGCTCCCGCTTCCAGCATGGTCTGAACGGTTTCCTTCACGCCATGACCGTATGCATCCGCCTTCACGACGGCCATGATTTCCGTGCGCGGCCCGACCAATCGTCTGATCTCCCCGACATTCCAGGCAATCCGGTCCAGGTCGATTTCCGCCCAGGCACGGTTGACCAATCCGCCCATGTCCAACATGTTGGTTTCCCCGCTTTCTTCCTTGGTTTATCCTTATTCCCACGATCGGCCGAGTGCACGTGGCAGCCCGGCCGGTTGCCATGACTGCTCATTTGCAGCGTTGTTCCACTTCCAGATACGCGGCGCCGAGGTGTGTGATCAGGTCCGTTGCGATCAGGGCCTGCCGGCCGCAGGATCGGATGGCGATGTCGCCTGCAAGTCCGTGCAGATACGCGCCGCAGAACGCCGCACCGGCCAGATCCATCCCCTGCGCGGCAAGCGAGGCGATCAGTCCCGCCAGCACATCCCCGGAGCCGGCTGTCGCCATGCCGCTGTTTCCCGTGGTATTGATGAAAGCTCTTCCGTCAGGCGTGGCCACGACGGTTCCGGGTCCCTTCAGGAGCACCACGGCCTGCCACTGTTCCGCGCACCGGAGGGCGTTCCCAAGCGGGTCCGCCAGTACCTGCGGGACTGTGACGCCCATCAGACGGGCCATCTCCCCGGCGTGCGGCGTCAGGACCACATGCCGGGGAAGCCGGCTTCGGATGTCCCCCCCCACAGCAAGAAGCCCGAGTGCGCCGGCATCCAGCACGACCGGCAATTCCCCGGCTTCCTGCAACAGCCGGTCCAAAAGCAGATCTGTTTCCCCGTTCACGGGAAGACCCGGACCGATCAGGAGCGAATCGCATCCCGGCAGATTTCTCCAGGCATCATCCGCCGCCTCTGCCGTCCAATTTCCTTCCGGCGCCACCACGGGAAGCACGACGGCTTCCGGCAGCCTGGCCGTGAGAATGCCGGCGGATGGCGCAGGAATGAGACAGCGAACCAGACCGGCGCCGCCACGGAGGACGGCGGAGGCCGATAGGACGGCCGCCCCCGTCATGCCGGCGGACCCCGCCACGGAGAGAACGACTCCCGCGCTCCCCTTGTGGGCATTGACAGGCCGCTTGGGCAAGGCGTTCGAAACCAGACGGGCATCGATGCTCTCCAGCCTGTGTCCGGGAAAATCCATCAGGCTTACGGGCATGCCAATATCCGCCACGTGAACCGTGCCGGCGAGTGCTGCGCCCGGGTGCAGAAACAGGCCGGGTTTTCCCAGCGCAAAGGTCACCGTGCTGTCCGCCCGGACCGCTTCCCCTGGAGCCTGGCCCGTGCGGCCATCCACACCCGAAGGGACGTCGATGGCCAACACGGGTCCTGAAAATCGGTTGATCGCTTCAATGGCGTCTCTTGAAAGGCCGGAAGGTGCTCGGGACAGACCGGTTCCAAAGAGTCCGTCCACAACAAGCGCACAATCCCGGAACAAGGCCTCCCACCCGGCCGCTGAGATGGATGCGTCCAGTTCAACTACCGGAACCCCCATCCGAAGCAGAATATCCAAATTCACTGCGGCATCACCCCGCACCTGCGTCATCGGGACAATCAGGGCCACGCGGATGGCACAGTCTGCATTGAGCAGGTGTCGTGCGGCCGCGAACGCATCACCGCCGTTGTTGCCCGGGCCAGCCAGGAGAAGGACGACCCCGCGGGAATGCCCAAGCAGGGAAAGCGCCTCCAGTGCCGTCTGGCGCGCAGCATTCTCCATCATGACCATTCCGGGGATGCCAAACACTTCCGAGGCGGCCTGATCCATCTGCCGCATGGTTTCCGGATAAACGAGCTTCATGGATTTCCTCCCTTTTTCCCCTCTTCCGTCGGTTCGGAATCCGCCTGGTTTTCCGGCGGAACCGGGAGCTGAAGGCTTTGAAGCAATTTTATAGATTCATGGATGTCCTGTGCGAACTGCGTTTCAAGCATCTGGACGTATTCCATGCCATACAGGCGGGTAAAAGGTTCGGACAGCGCACTCCAGTCCAATGCCATGGAATCGCGCTCCACTTTTTTCCGTTCCAGTTCCGCCTCCATGCCGGCAATCTCTTCAACCAGCACCGGCAGACGGCTCTGTGCCTGACGGAGCGTGGAAAACACATGCGAAGCCGTCACCTTCATCATGGTCAGATTCGCGGTGCGAAGGGAGGCGTCCACACTTTCCGTTTCCTCCAGCAGCGCGGACCAGCGAAGATTGATGCGCTCGATTTCATCACGGCTTTGCTGCAGGGTCTTTTTCGCTTCGAGGTTTCCATCTTCGAAGGCTTCCTTCGTCAGTTTCATGATTTGCTGCATGGCACGCTTCTTGCCGGGTTCCAACTGCTCGAGCTCCTGGTGCAGCGCGGCCTGCCTGCGGAGGAGGCCATCCATCTCCGATTCGAGTGCGCTCAGGGCCGGCGGCAGGGTTCTTCCGGAAAACAATGCGGTCCACCGCTCATCAATGGACAACAGGACAATCCCGTTCTTCCGGAGCAGCGAAGGATCCACCTCCGGCACTTCCACTTCTGTGGAGGCTGGTACGGGAACGGGTTTTGGCGTCTTCTTGCCGAAAAGGGCCATAGGGATCCTCCTGTCGCGCCGGATCCATGCATCCGGCATGGGAGCCGCCTATTCCACGGCTTTCACGGTCTGCCTGTTCATCAGGTAAGCGGCGATTTCGTGGGTGGTTGCATACCTGAACCGCCCCCAGTCCCGCCATTCTTCCTTGATCCGGAGCAATCTGCCGGCGATGTTCTCAAGCTCTTCCGGTTCCACTTCCATCACGGCGGATACTTCCGCGTCCGTCGCGTCTTCGAGCAGGTTTCCGCTGATTTCCCTCATATGGAACAAAAAGGAGTAAAAAGGAAAGGAACGCCCCCCATGTGTGAAGGTAATGCACAGTACGCCCAGAAACCGCTCCATCGCCGTTTCGAGTCCCAGCTCTTCCTTCACTTCGCGATGCACTGCGTCCAGCACGTCCTCCCCATGGGATATGCCGCCGGTCGGAATCCGGAAGATGCCTTCCGGGTATTCCGCGCTCGTGATGGCAATGATCCGGCCATCCCGCCGCTCCACCGCGAATACGGCTTCCCCGAAACGGTCCCGGCGGACGAGATCCCGCGCACGACGCCAGAAATGCCCGTTCTCATAGGGAATCTCCAGGCTCCGGATCCAGGCTTTCGGATCGATGGCCGCACGCATGCGGTCCACCCTTTCCACATCCATGTTTTGCACTGTTGCCTCCCAAATTCGTGACGATGCAAAGGGATCAGGGAACCGGACCCCATTTCGAGAAGGGCATCAGTCGGAAAACCGGCTTGCCTTCCAGTGCTTCCAGGCGGATGCACCCGAAATCCCGGCTGTCCTTGCTCTCCTCCCGGTTGTCCCCCAGCAGCAGGAACCGACCTGCGGGGATTTTCATCGGGAACACCTGTTCCCTTGTTTCCGTAAGGCTCTTCACATAGGGCTCCTGCAAAGGCTCCCCTTCAATGTATACCATTCCTTCGCGTATATCCACCGTTTCACCCGGTAATCCGATCACCCGTTTCACGTAGCGGATGTTTTTCCGGAATGCGATGCCGCGCCAATTGTCCGCCATGTCCGTCAGGCGCATGCCGAATTCCCAGAACAGTCCGCCCCGGATGCGGTTGTCCGCATAAAAGAGGACAATGTCGCCGCGTACCGGCGGATGTTCGGCATAATCGACCCGGTTGCAGTAAAGGACATCGCCTTCCACCAGCGTATCCAGCATGGATCGTTGATTGACGGTGGATACCGCGAAAACGCGGGAAGTGAGAAAAAGGACCAGCACAAGCGGTCCCAGCAGAATCAGGATCCAGGACAAGGTTTCCGTGAGAAGATTCGTCTTTTTTTGCATCAGTCTCCTTCTACCAGGTGGGAGGCCCTCACCACCTGCTCCGCTTCCGTATGAAAGTCTATGGCGGCTTCACCGCTTTTTGCAAGCCACATCAGGTATTCGATGTTTCCTTCGGGACCCCGGATGGGCGACCAGGAAACCCCTGCCACCGTGAACCCGTTCTTCACGGCCATTTCACAGGTCTTCACGAGCACATCCAGATGGACGGCCGCATCCCGCACCACGCCTTTCTTCCCGACCTTTTCCCGCCCGGCCTCGAACTGGGGTTTCACGAGGCAGACCATCTGGCCGTCCTGCTTCAGGATCGCTGCGGCAGGAGGAAGGATCAGCGAAAGGGAGATGAAGGATACGTCCGCCGTGGCGAAATCCACAAATTCCCCGATTTCCTCCGGCTTCACATGGCGGAAGTTGGTCCGTTCCATGCAGACCACACGCGAATCCGACCGGAGGGACCAGGCGAGCTGCCCGTATCCGACATCGACGGCAATGACTTTTGCAGCGCCGTTCTGAAGCATGCAGTCCGTGAATCCTCCGGTGGAAGCGCCGATATCCAGACAGGTCTTGCCCGCAAGGGAGATCGGAAACACCTTCAGTGCCTTTTCCAGTTTCAGTCCACCGCGGCTGACATAGGGTATGACCGAACCGCGGATCTCCAGAAGCGCTCCCGCATCCACGAGATCGCCCGCCTTTGCGCTTCGTTCCCCATTGAGGAAGACCTGACCCGCCATGATGGCGGTCCGCGCCTTCTCCCTGCTTGGAAAATGTCCTTGTTCCACGAGCAGAAGATCAAGCCGTTGCTTTGCCATGATTTTTCTTTCCCTCCGCTTCGGGGCGCACCAATTTTCGAAACTGTGCGGCAAGGCCTTCCGTGTCCAGTCCATACAGGCCGAGGATCTGGGTGCGGGTCCCCTGGGTGACAGGCTCGTCCGGAAATCCCAGGTTCAGGACACGGCAGGGACTCCCGCCATCGGACAACCATTGGGCGACCGAAGCGCCGAAACCGCCGCTCCGGACATTGTCCTCAACTGTCACGACACAACCGGTACGTTCCGCAAGCAGGCCGATGGCCTCCCTGTCAAAGGGCTTGACGAAACGGGCGTGCAGCACGGCACAGGAGATCCCCTCCGCCGCCAGCAGGCCGGCGGCTTCGAGCGCGAAGGGCACGATGGCGCCGACCGCAATCACAGCGAGATCCGAACCTTCCCGGAGCAGGACGGATTTTCCCTGCTCGATCGGCACATCGGCCGCGGGAAGTTCCTCCGCACAGCCTTTGGGATAGCGGATGGCTACGGGGCCGCCGCACGCGGTCAGCGCGAACCGGAGCATCGCCGTCAGTTCCCGTCCGTACGCCGGAGCAAGGATCGTCAGGTTCGGCATGCCGGACAGGAAGGACAGATCGTATATGCCCTGATGGGTTTCTCCGTCATCTCCCACAACGCCGGCCCGGTCGATGGCGAACACAACCGGAAGATTCTGGAGGCAGACATCATGCAGGACCTGATCATAACCCCGCTGCAGAAAGGTCGAATACATCGCGACCACAGGCCGGACCCCGCCGGCCGCCATACCGGCCGCGAGGGTGACCGCATGCTGTTCCGCAATGCCGACGTCGATGACACGGGAGGGGTGGATGGTCCGCATCGGCATGAGGCCGGTTCCATCAGGCATCGCTGCCGTAATGGCCACCAGGTTCGAAAACTCTTCGGAATACTGCAACATGGCCTCCCCGAAAAGTTCAGACCAGGTGCCGGTATTGCAACGGAGCGGACTTCCCGTCTCCACTTCGAAGGGCGCCATCCCATGGAAGACATCCGGTTTCTTTTCCGCAAACCGATAGCCCTTTCCCTTCTGGGTGCGCACATGGAGCAGGACCGGCCCCTGCATGGAGCGGACATGCTCGAGCAGCTTGAGCAGATCGGTCATGTCGTGCCCGTCCACGGGTCCGAAATAGCGGAACCCGAGATCCTCAAAGAAGAGGGAGGGTACCAGCAGGCTTTTCAGGACAGCCTTCATCCGTCGCAAGGTACGTCGGATGAATCGGCCGCGCGGCATCCGATCAGTCAGTCTTTCCGCGAACTCCCTCGTCTTGTAGTAACCGGGCCGGGTCCGCAGCAGACTCAGGTAACGGGAGAGGCCGCCCACATTCCGTGCGATGGACATGCCGTTGTCATTGAGAATGACCAGCAGGTCCGTGTGCGCCATCCCCGCATCGTTGAGGGCCTCCAGCGCCATGCCGCCCGTAAGGGCGCCATCCCCGAGGACCGCCACAACGTGATGGCCCTGTCCCAGCAGGTCCCGTGCACGGGCCAGTCCGAGCGCCGCGGAAACGGAGGTGGAGCTGTGCCCGGTGTTGAACGCGTCATGCGGGCTTTCCTCCCGTTTCGGGAAACCGGAAAGGCCTCCGCGCCTGCGAAGGGTCCCCATGCGATCAAGCCGCCCGGTGAGCATCTTGTGGACATAGCTTTGGTGTCCGACATCCCATACGATACGATCAACCGGGGACTCGTATACACGATGCAACGCGAGCGTCAATTCCACGACGCCCAGGTTTGAGGCAAGGTGTCCGCCGGTTTTTGAAACACTCGAAATCAGGGTATGACGGATTTCTTCCGCGAGCGATTCCATCTGCTCCATGGAAAGGGTCCGAAGATCCGAAGGTTCCCGAATATCGGCCAGCAGGCCGGGGTGATAACTGAATGGTTTCTTCAATGGCAACCTCCAGGGCTTGTCAGGCCTTGCCCTTCCGTTTCGGCCGACCGTCTCCAAAAAAGGAAAACAGCCGTCCCACTTGAAAGATGATGTAATTGCTGTTGCGGATGCCGAAATTCTTTCCGAATGCCTTGCCGCCGACTGTCAGCGCTGCGATGCCTGCACCCATGAGCGTCTCGATCCAGGTGGTGTCGGACAGATGGCCGAACATGCGAAAAACGATGGCCGCTCCGGCCGTACCGCTGACAACACTGCAGATGTCACCCACCACGTCGTTGCAGATGCTGGAAACCCGCGGTGCATTCCGGATGAGCAGGATGGAATGTCGGGCGCCGCGCAGCTTGCGCGAGGCCATGGAATGAAAGGGTGTCTCTTCCGCAGCGGTCACAGCCATGCCGATCATGTCGAATACAATCCCGACAAGAATGATGACCAGGACGACAAGAAACGCCCAAACCGGTTCAACCCGCTCGAACAGACTGCCGGATGCCAGCAGGAGCCCGGTGGACAGGGCGAAGGACAGAATCATGATGAACAGGGACCAGACGGTATGCTTCCGCTCCAATACGTCTTCCCGCTTGAATGGGAGGTTCTGGACAATGGTCTTGCGGTGCCTGTCCCGTTGGGCCATGTAGTTTTTTTCCGATTTTTTGATGTACAAGATTCCTCTCCCGATGCATATGCAGGGTGACTTGCCGGGACCCCCGCAGCTGTTATGCGCAGCGGTCTCCGCGTCCCTCCCGGAAATGATTGCAATAGCCGCAGAATGACGGCTTGCCGAGTAAATTTTGCGTCTTAGGTCAGGCAGGATTTCCCCATGCATGGCCCGCCGTCACCGAACGGGTGGTTTCCCATTGTCACGCACGCCGGAAGGTTGCCCTTTCCGGCGCCTGATCGCCACTGAAGTCCACACTGCAATCCCCGGCAAGCCTGGTGTTCAGCCTAGGGGTTTTCCCCATGAGCCTTTGCCCGCTTCTAGCCTCTTTTGCAAAACCCTTTTCAGACAGCGATAATGCTTCTGTGCCGGCCGGCACACAAACATCTGATCCATCATCCCAGAGGTTCCACGCAAGGCAGGCTACACTGTCCACAGCACCATGAGGGTACCGCATGACAGGTTTCATCCCTTCTCGTAACCAAGGCCTTTTCCGCCGAAGCGGGCAGCCTGTCTCCCACAAGGTAGGGTCTCCGCGGTGGAGGGGTCATGCTCCCGCATGCCATTGCGGGCTGCCCCTGAACCTTAACTCCCAGCACAAGCCCACGACTGGGCGTCGCAAGCCAGCACCAGGAACTTCATCGATGTGCCCTTTGACGGATTTTTAGCCCCGTCTTCAAAGCAGGCAGTACTGACTAGGATACTGCGTCATCCTGCGTTCCTTCATTATAGCACAGATGCCGGGAATGGCAGATGTCAGGATCAGCGAAAAACCGCGGCGATGGCGATCCCCAGAACGGCACCGGCAAAGACCTGAACCGGCGTGTGGCCGAGCAGCTCCTTCAATTCCTTGTCCAGACGGACGACGCCGGTATGGTTGATCAGTTTGTTCAGCACTTCCGCCTGTTTCCCGGCAGCGCGCCGGACTCCGGTGGCATCGGCCATGACGACCAGCGAAAAGATGGTGGCCATCGCGAACGCCGCGGAACCGAATCCATAATCCATAGCCATGACAGCTGCCAGACAGACGGTGATGGCGCTATGGGAACTTGGCATCCCACCCGATGTCACAAGCTTCCGGAAGTCAACCGTACGCTTGGTGATGGCGTAAAGCACGAATTTGAAAACCTGCGCGGTCACCCAGGAAAGAATGGGCAGAAATACGGCACGGTTGTCCAGCAAATCATTCAGATAGGTCACGATATTCCTCCGTCATGCATGGCCCGCTCCAGGGCGGGGATCAGTTCTGCCGCTCGGCGACGAATCGGGTCAGGTCCACAAGAAACGCAGCCTTGCCGCCAAACGGTTCAAGCGCCGACAACGCTGCATTCGCTGCTGCATCCAGCGCCTTCCTGGCACCTTCCGCGCCGAGCAGCGTCACATAGGTTGATTTGCGGTTCCGCTCATCGCTGCCGACAGGCTTGCCCAGTACGGCCGTGGTGCTCTCGACATCCAGCAGGTCGTCCCTGATCTGGAAAGCCAGGCCCAACTGCTCGGCGTACCGGGTCAGCAAGCCAACCACTGTCTCGTCCGCACCGCACAGGAGCGCCGGCGCCACGGCGGAGGCACGGATGAGTGCGCCGGTCTTGAGCCGGTGCATCCTTGCCAGCAGATCGACATTGATGGTCCGTCCTTCGGATTCCATGTCGATCACCTGTCCGCCGACCATACCGGAGGCACCGGAAGCTTCGGCAATATACCGGATGGCGTGGAGTCCGCAGGCCAGTTTTTCCGCATCGGATCCTCCATGCCTGATCGCAGCCTCCACCATGAGCTCGAAGGCACGGTTGAGCAGTGCATCCCCTGCGAGGATGGCCATGGCCTCTCCATAAACCTTGTGGTTGGTCGGCATGCCCCGGCGGAAATCATCATTGTCCATGGCGGGCAGATCATCATGAATCAGAGAGTAGGTATGGATATGTTCCAGCGCACAGGCATACGGAAGCAGGTCGTCCGTTCTGCCGCCAAGCATCCGGCCGACTGCCAGAAACAGGATGGGGCGGAATCGCTTTCCTCCGGCCGAAACGCTATAGGCCATGGATGCATGGAGCCGCTTCTCCGGAACCTCCCGCGACACGAGCAGTTCCGCCAGCTTTTCCTCCACAATGCGCGTCAGCACGTCCATTTGTTCCTGATAGGGCATAACGCTTTGTTCCTGGACATCTTCAGCCCATGCGGGGATCCGTTCGTCCATGTTTCCCTCCGTTTTCGGACAGGCGTTCATCCTTCAAACGGGACGGCTTCACGGCCATCCTTGCCTTCCAGCAGCACCAGCATTCGCTGTTCCATCGCATCGAGCCTGCCTGTGAGAAGTCTGACAAGACCGATGCCTTCATCGAAGGCCCCAAGGGATTCTTCCAGCGGCATGGAGCCACTTTCCAGTTTGGCAACCGTGGTTTCCAGGAGGGCAAGAGCGGTTTCGTAGGACATGACGCCGAGGTCAGCCCCATTCCTGTCAGAGCCGTTTGCTTCCGGGTTTGTGGCTGCGTCTTCCGGACTCATTTCCTGTTCCTTTTTTCTTGCCATGTTTTATCCTCCCTGTTCATCCGTCACACCCTCGGGCCGCAGATTTTCCACCCTGGCATCCAGTGCCCCGTCGTGGAAACGGACCTGGATCCGATCCCCCGGCCTGATGCCCGCCAACCGATCCACAACCCGCCCGTCTTCCCTAGCCACGGTTGCATAGCCACGGGCCAGCACCTGCAGGGGACTGAGCGCATGCAGTTTGCCGGCAAGAAGGGAAAGGCGGCTCCCGGCCTGCGTCAGGCTGCCGGTCATGGCGTTTCTGAGCCGTTGCTGCAGTCCGTCCAGACTTTGACGGCGGATGTCCAGCACAGCCAGCGGCCGCACAAGAACAGGACGCGCCGCCAGCCGTTCCACCCGAAGCCGTTCCCACTCAAGTCTTCTCCGGAATGTCATCCGGATGCGTGATTCCAATTGCGTCAGATGGGCCCTGAGCGCCTCCGAGTCCGGAACAACCAGTTCCGCCGCCGCAGATGGGGTCGGTGCACGCAAATCCGCGACAAAATCGGCAATTGTGAAATCCGTCTCATGCCCGACGGCAGAGATGACAGGCACCCGGCAGCGCCGGATGGCCCTGGCCAGACTCTCGTCGTTGAACGGCCACAAATCCTCCAGTGAACCGCCGCCACGGGCCAGAATGATCACATCGACCATTGGCACGGACTGCAGGCTCATCAATGCCTGTTCCAGGGAAGCAGGCGCATCCGGTCCTTGAACGGCCGATGGGGCGAGTAGAAGCGTGGCATCCGGAAACCTGCGGAAAAGCACGTTCCGGATGTCCCGCAGCACTGCGCCGGTGGGGGACGTCACCACCCCGATGATACGGGGAAGCAGCGGCAGGGAACGCTTGACGGCAGAATCGAACAGCCCTTCCTTCTCCAGCTTCGCTTTCCGCTGTTCGAAGGCAAGGTACAGGCTGCCAAGGCCGTCCGGCTCCATCCGGTCGGGATACAGCTGATAGGTGCCGGAGGGCCCATAGACCGTCACAGCCCCGTGAACAAGAACACGGAGACCGTCCTCGGGGCGGAACCGCAGCCGGCTGTTGGCCGTGCGGAACATCGCGCACTTGATGACGCTCTCCTCATCCTTCAGGGTGAAATACATATGACCGGAGGAATGGTGCTTGAAATTGGAAATCTCCCCGGAGACCGTCACATCGGTCAGCGCCTCGTCTTCGGTGAACAGGTTCCCGATATGGCGGGTCAGGCCCGTAACGGTCCATGCCTTCGTCATTCCTTCGATACCTGCTCGCTCTGAATCTCCAGCCAGACTTTTGCAAGAACGCCGTTCACAAAGGACTTCGATTGGTCGTCCCCATAATGTTTTGACAACTCGACCGCCTCATTGATGGACACGGAGGCGGGGATGTCCTTGAAATAGGCCATTTCAAAGGTAGAAAGCCGCATGATGGAAAGATCCACCTTCGGCATTCGGTTGATGGTCCATCCCTTTGCATGACGGGCGATACGCGCATCCAGTTCGTCGGCGTGTTCGGCCACACCATGGACCACATCGAGGAAATAGCTGCGTTCACCGGCCTCGGTGAGTTCGTTTTCCTCACAGAAACGGCCGATCTGCTCTTCGACGTCCTCCTTCTGGATCATGGTCTGGAAGATAAATTTCATGGCGCATTCGCGCGTTTCCCTTCTGCCCAAGGGGAGGTACCTCCGTTCAAAATGCCCGACCTTCCGGTTCCGCACACATGCGGCGGATTGCTGCCATCAGCCGGGTCATGGTTGTCAAGCTTCGTGATGTCGTTCATTCATTCTATCATGGGTGGGCAGGAGATGTAAAACCGACCTTGGGCCTGCGGGCCGTAAAAAAGAGCCGTTCGCTCTCCGGAGCGGGTTTCCCATAGGTTTTTCCATCCTGGATGGAAAGCAGTTCCAACCCTGACTGTTCGAGCATCCCACGGATTTCCTCCGGTTCCCAGGCCCGTTCCTCCTGCCATTCATCCTGACGGACATACCGTCCTTCCCCGTCCGAAAAAAAGAAGGTCAGGTCAAAGGTGCAGACGGAACGCCGTTTGTCCCACTCGCTGTTCCAAAGCCAGGTGACCTCGTCGTCCACCTGGTAAAAAGTTTGACCCGGCAGCAGCCGGGACAGTTTGAAGGGTGAATTGAGATCAAAAAGAAACAATCCGCCCGGATCAAGATAGTTCCGGACAAGCTTGAAGGTTTTCAACAATTGGCGTTTATCCGTAACATGATTGAGCACGTCCAGCGAAGCGAGCACCGCTCCGACCGTGCCATACAATTCGAAGGATGTGATGTCCTGCTGCAGAAGCAACAAATCCTTCCCCGCCGCCTTGGCTTTCCGCGCCGCGCAGTCCAGCATGTCCGGGGAATTGTCCACCCCGATCAGATCATAACCGCGCGTCATCAGGGCCAATGCAAGGCTGCCGGTCCCGCAACCGAGATCCAGCACAAGGGAAGGCTTGATGCGATGCCTGCGAAAGACGCGGACGACACGATCCGCCATCGACTCGTAATCGACATCCTGCATCAGGCGATCATAAACATGGGCCAAGGTGATGTACATCAAGAAACCTCATCTTCAAGTAGTGGAAGCGGAAAACCTACATCCGCAGCTCGGGTTCCCGTTTCTGCCGCCTGGACATCAACCCGCCGATCCGGCCGGTTTCCTTGGCGGAAAGGCTCTTCCAGCCCTCCCGCATCACCTTGTCCATCAGGCCGAGTTCCCGTGCCACCTGCAGTTTCATGGCTTCATCCTTCTTCATCATGGTCATCACCTCACTGGGTGATTACCACAAAGATCCGGGCTTATTCACACAATTTGGGAAATGGCCTTCCGTACGGCGTTCCGTCATTACTCAGCCGAAATGGCTCCCAGTGACTGGTTTTTCACCAACAGCCCGCCGGTTGTGCGGGTTACGTCACTTGGCGGCCAGCGCTTTCCGGATTTCCTTCAGGGCAACCGTCAACTGATTGTCCTTTCCTTCCGGGATCTGTGTCAGCGGGGTGGATGCATACGCCTCATCCAGTTTCACTTCAATGTCCGGCTTCACGCCTTCGTGCTGGATGTTGTGACCCTTGGGCGAATAGTAGGTGGAGACGGTGTACTTGAAGCCCGCATTGTTCTCGAAATGGGTGTCGATGGTCTGCACCAAACCTTTTCCGAAGGTCTTCTCCCCGATGATTGTCGCCTTTCCGTAATCCTGCAGGGCGGCGGACAGGATCTCCGAAGCGGAGGCGCTGTATCCGTTGACCAGCACGACCATCGGCACATTCAGTTCCTGTGCGTTCGAACGCTTCTCCTCCCGTTTTCCGTTCCGGTCTTCGGTATAGACGATCAGGCCTTCCGGAAGGAGCATGTCGGCTATGGCGCAGACCTGGCTGTAATCTCCGCCGGGGTTGTACCGGAGATCGAGAATCAGTGACTTCGCTCCTTCACCCGAGAGCTTGTTGTACGTTTCAAGGAAGCTTGTCGCAATGTCGTTGTCGAACTGGTTCAATCGGATATAGGCGATCCCGTCCTCCAGCATTTTCCCGGAAATGTTGGGAACATTGATGGCGGCGCGCTTCAGGGTGAAGTCATGGTACACCCCGTCCTTGGTGCGGAAAACCTCGATTTTCACATCCGTTCCCGCTTCTCCCTTGATTTTCTTGATGATGAGGCTGGACTCGCTGATCCCTGTGACATCCTCATCGTTGACCTTGACCACCTTGTCCCCGACCTGCATGCCAGCTGCTATCGCAGGAGAGTCCGGGAACAGTTCCACGATGGTCAGCAGGTTGTTCTCATCCATGTTGACACTGACACCGATTCCAACATAATTCCCGCTGGCGGTTTCCATGAAGGAAGCCATTTCCTCCGGCGTGAAATAAGTTGTATATGGGTCTTCCGTTCCAGCCGCAAGCCCCTTGATCGCGTTTTCCAGGAGCTTGTTCTCATCCACCGGTTTGTAATAGCGCGTCCGCAACAACCCGAGCACCCGGTTGAAGGCGTTGGTCTCAGCCGGGTCGACCATACTGCGATCCAGCAGGATGGCGGATTGCGGCTTGAACCAGTCTGTCAGCGGGCGTGAGGCAATCCCCTCCATCGAAACCATGCGTTCAACCGCAAACAGGAATCCTGTCAAAAAGATCACGACTGCAAGAACGACGGCCATTGCGACTGTCAAAACCCTTTTCCAACCTTTTCTGCCCATTTTTCTCCCCATTCCGTCGCAAACCTTGTTGCGTCCTGCAAGGAAAAGACACCCGAACGGGTGTCCCTTCCCTGTCTCAATCCTGTATCTCGGTTCTGTTTCTCAATCCCGTATCTCGGTCCTGTTTCTCAAACCTGCATCCCGGTCCTGTTTCCAAACATGCATCCCGGTCCTATTTCTCAGCCCTGCCTTGCCTGAAGGACCCGTCCGTCCTTCACTGTTTCTTGCCAAGATGGGCCAGCGGATTTTCCGTGTCCCCATTTTTTCGATATTCAAAATGCAGATGCGGACCCGTCGACCAACCGGTGCTTCCGACTTTGGCGATGGCTTGCCCCGCATCCACATGCTGCCCTTCGGAAACCAGGATGCCCCGGCTCATGATGTGGGCATAGAGCGTTGTGACCCCGCCGCCATGATCGATGATGACCGTATTGCCATAGCCCGTGCGTGCGCCGGCATAAATGACCTTGCCGCTGTTTGCCGCCGCGATGGTATCCCCCTTGTTGGCATGAATGTCCACCCCGGAATGGAACCGTTTCTTCTTGAAAATGGGATGGATGCGCCAGCCATACTGGGAGGATACCTTGTAATTTCCAGGTGCGGGCCACATCATGTCCCCACCGACATACTTGACGGTGCTCGTTTTCAACCGTTTGATGAGGGCGCTGACCGCCTGGGCTTCCGCGTTGATCTCATCCTCTTCCTTTTCAAGCTGGGCAAGGCTCTTCTTCGAACTCTTGATGTCCTGATCCACCAGGGAACGCGAGGACTGCAGCTCCTTGATGGCCGCAAGCTGTGCTTCGAGCTGATCCTGCGTCGTGGATTCCTCTTCCTGCTTCTGCGCCTTCAGGCCTTCGATCTCGATCCGTTTCGCCTCAAGGGAATCCATCATCTTCTGATCCGCATCGGCGATG
This sequence comes from uncultured Clostridia bacterium, assembly GCA_942493335.1. GTDB lineage: Bacteria > Bacillota > Clostridia > DSM-8532 > DSM-8532 > JAEWSN01. The sequence goes on from OW818693.1 coordinate 1,303,693, forward strand.
GCCTCCATGGCGCTGCGGTTTTTGTAGAAGTCCGTCAGGTTGTCTGTTTCAAAGAAAAGATTCAAGGTCTGGGTGGATTTCGAACACTGGTACATCACAACCATGCGTTGTTGAAAAAGCGCAAGCTGCGCGTCATATTCGGATTCTGAGATGGAGATGGCTTCCGTGAGTGACTTGATGGCGGAATCAAGCTGGACAAGCTTTTCCTCGATCGCCTGCTTCGCATACCCCTTTTTTTCAAGGTTTTTGACGATATCCGCACGTTTTTTCTGATTTACGACCAGAACCTGCTTGGCTTCCTTTTTTTCAGAGTTGATGGAACTTAGCTGGCTTTTCAGTTCCTGCTGCTTTTTCTGGGCATCGGTAAGATTCGAAGCGAGTGCCTCCACCGGGATGGCTGCCACTAGAAAAATGGCCAGCATACAAGCGCCGATTCTTCGATTCATGGCTCTGCCTCCTGCTTTAGTTCCCATCGGTCTTCGTTTCCGAAAACCGTTTTTCCTTCCATGCTCCACTGATAGTCACCCTGTCATGCAAGTCTGCGTACAGGCCAATTATATGCTCCGGTTTCTACACATTCAAGTGCTTCCGCACGGAGATCAGGCTTCCGATGCCCCCGATGGCGGTTCCAATGATGAAGTACAACAGCAGGATGCGGCCGGACACCGGACTGAACGCGACCAGCCGGAGCTGAAACGTTCCAAATACGGCGCTCTCCAACAGCTTGTTGAGCGTTCCCTGCGCCCAGTTGTAGGTTTGGATCGTAATGAGAAACGAAGCGAACGCACCTGCCACGCCAATGACGATGCCCTCGACGAAGAATGGCATCCGGATGAAACTGTCGAGTGCGCCGACATGGCGCATGATCTCGATTTCCTTCCGACGAGCGAATACCGTGAGCCGGATGGTATTGCTGATGATGAAGATCGAAACGACCAGCATGATGCCCATCAGAGCAAGTGCGACCTTGTTGAGGATATCCGTCGTGTGCATGAGCCGGACCAGCGTTTCCTTCGGATAGGTAATGCCGAGGGGCCCAGGCTGGATGCCGGGAAGTTTGGAGAGCGGTTCGATGAACGCATCCCCTTCGTCCGGGTTTGCGAGCTTGATGGCAAGGGATTCAGGCAGCTGCTCCTTCGTCATGCCCTTGAGGAGCGCAGGATTGTTGAATTTTTTCTTCAGGTTCTCGAATGCCGTCGCCTTGTCCTCGTACGTCCAGGAGAGCACTTCGCCTGAATCCTGGCGTTCCTCCACGAATGATTTCACGCCTTCGCGATCCATCTCGTTGATGTCGACATTCAGAATGACGACCACTTCGAGTTCTGTCGTCAACCGATCCATGTTGCTCTGGATATTGATGGCCACAAGCAGGACCAGGCCCAGCAGAAGCAGGGCGATGATCACGGTGCCGATCGAGGCGAGGGACATCAGTTTGTTCTTGACGACGTTTGAAGCGCCTTCATTGGCCAAAAGACGCATGGTTCTAATCTTCATGTTCGTAATGGCCTTTCTCCGCATCATGGATGATGGCGCCGCGCTCCAGCGAGATGACACGCTTTTTCATGGCATCCACGATCCCCTTCTCATGGGTGGCGACAAGCACGGTGGTTCCCCGCTGGTTGACTTCATCCAGCAGGTTCATGATCTCCCATGAGGTTTTCGGATCCAGGTTTCCGGTGGGTTCGTCCGCAATCAGCACGGCCGGGTTGTTCACCAGGGCCCGTGCCAGCACGATCCGCTGCTGTTCGCCGCCGGAAAGCTGGGAAGGATAGGATTTCGCCTTCTTTGACAGGCCGACCAGCCCAAGGGCCAACGGAACCTGACGACGGATTTCGCGGGGCAGCGCTTCCACCATCTGCATGGCAAATGCGACATTTTCATAAGCGGTACGGTTCGGGAGCAGGCGAAAGTCCTGAAAGACCATGCCAAGACTGCGCCGGAGATGAGGCACCTCCCTGCGCGGCATGTCATGGACACTGTAACCGTTGACATGAACTTCTCCGGTATTCGGTGTTTCCTCGCGGGTGATGAGCTTGAGCAGGGTGGATTTCCCCGAGCCGCTTTCCCCGACGATAAAGGCAAACTCACCCTTGGCGATGTGAACATTTGCGCCGGCAAGACCGACGACTCCGTTCGCATACACCTTGGTGACATCAATGAAACGGATCATGCTTCCCCCGTGCGATCATGCGTTTCCCTGGAATCATCCCGTTGTCCGGACAAGCGCCCTGTCGGGTTGCTTCGGTACATACGGACTGCTTCATTTCCATGGATACCTTATCTGGACGCTTCGTCCAGGTACTTCTTCACCATCATGGCCACCTTGAAGTAGATGGCGTCGTCGAAACGGCGCAAATCCATGCCGGTGATCTTCTGTATCTTGTCGAGCCGGTATACCAGCGTATTCCGGTGGATGAAAAGCTGCCGCGAGGTCTCGCTCACATTGAGGTTGTTCTCGAAGAACTTGGTGATGGTGGTCATTGTTTCATTGTCGATGGTCTCGAACACGCCTTCCTTGAACACCTCGTTCAGGAAGAGGCGGCACAGGGTGGTCGGCAGCTGGTAGATCAGCCGGCCGATGCCGAGATGGTTATAGTCGACAATGTTCTTGTCGTTTTCGAAAATCTGGCCGATCTTCAACGCCGTCTGCGCGTCCTTGTAGGAGCGGGCGACTTCCCGCAGGCTGTCCGCCTCCGTTCCAATGCCGATGCTCGCCTTGATCATCAGTTCGCTTGAAAGCGTATCGATGATGACGCGGGCTTTCTTGAAGATTTCCTCGCTATCCTCATTCTCCTTCAATTCCTTGATGAGCACGGTATTCTGGTCGTCCAACAAAACCACATAATCCTTCGCATTGTTCGGAAACAGGCTCTGGATGACGTTGTATGCATACAACTCCCTTGTCTTCTCGGTGCGGACAAGGAACACCACACGCCGTCCTTCGTTCTTCACGCGAAGTTCCTTTGCACGGATGGCGATGTCGCCGGGAAGGATATTCCCAAGCAGGACGTTTTTCATGAAATTGCTGCGATCATATTTTTCATCGAAATACAGCTTGGCATTTTCCAGGCTGATGGCGATGAGCTCCGCATGCTTGCGGCGGTCCGGATGATCACTGTAGAGATAGAGGACGAAGTCCAGGCGGCCGCCGATCTCGATCTTCTTGAGAATGACGCCGTTGCGTTCCGAAACGGTTTGATTGGTGGAGATGAAGTCGGAACAGACCTCCGAAACCGAACCGATCTCATCCTCCGCAGTCCCGGCGATGATGGTGCCCGTTCCGTCTGTAATGCCGAACTCATTGCCCATTGTATCCTTGATGCGCATGACGACCGATTGGAATACTTTATATGCCACGGAAGATTCCTCCTTGTTGGCTCGGCATCCTATAGGGCCGGCAATGGACAATCCATGTGGTATCACCCTGCGACGCCTGATTCCGGTTCCGGCGTCCGTGCTGTCCTTCTCAACGGCTGCAGTGTGGAAAATTTCAATCTTTGCAGCCTTTCAACATTATACACCACGTTTTTCGCCTATCACAAATAGAAGTTGCCGTTTTACACAATTGTTCACAAACCGGACACAAATGAAACACCCCGCCGGCCAACGGCACAAGCCGAGGTCAGCAGGGCGGGATGTCTTCCGGCACGAGGGTTGCCCTGCCGCAACAGCGGAAGGCGACGTCATTCAGTTTACAGTTCCGGGCATTCCGGCTACTGTTCTGGTCATTCCGGTTACTGTTCCAATAATTCCAGGATGGACTTGAGTTCGCCTGAAAACTCCAGCGGGATGGCGACGCCTTTTCCGCTGGGTTTGAACTCATCCGCATTGCTGTCATACCAAAAAGTGCGGATGTCGACGTATTCCCTTGTCCCTTTCGCCACTTTCTTGATATGAATTTCTTCCCGGCTGTTCTTCACAAACTTGCCGAGTAATTCTTCCGAATCCCAAAAATCAGCCATGACACACCTCCTGCAAATATAGACCCGGTCATTGATCAGGTTGGTCATTCCTGGACGAAAGCCTTTTGCATCAATTGCCGGAGTCCCAACCCAAATTTCCTGTTTGTTGCCTGATCCCACGCCATGCATGTGTTTCCGCTCGCATGGCACTTCATTATATACAGAATAATTCCAGCCCCGCAAGTATGGAGATGATGCTCAGCGCATGACGCGGATTTCGATGCGTCGGTTCATCTGACGCCCTTCCGCTGTCGCATTGTCCCCGATCGGACGGAATTCCGCGTTGCCGGTTGCCGTGACGCGAGCAGGATCCATCCCGATCCTGTCCACCATGTAGCGGACGACATTCGTCGCACGCGCTGTGGAAAGCTCCCAATTGGAAGCGTACTGCGCAGTCTGGATGGGAAGGTTGTCCGTATGCCCCTGGATCAGGATGTCTTTGTTCTCAATCAAATTGAGGACCTCTGTCATGGATGCAAGGACCGTCTGTCCATCCTTGAGCAGATCCGCGCTGCCGGAGCGAAAGAAAACCTCCGAATCAAGCCGTACCATGAGGTAATCCCGCTCCTCGAAAACCGCAATCTTGTCTGCAAGCCCTTTTTCTGCAATGATATCTCTCAACCGGTTTGCGGCATCGTCGATTTTTTTGTTTTCCAGCTGCACTTTCGAGTCGGCCACCATGGCTTCCGCTTCCTGTACGTACTTCTGCGAATCCGTACTCTGGTCACCCGTATCGCTCGGGTTCTGCTGGTTCGTAATGCTCAGCATCTGCTGGCCGCTGTTGGTCATCATCATGTCGCCGCCGCTGATTTTCATGAACGAGCTTCGCAGAGAGGTGGCGATCTGCACGTACTTCTGTGCGTCAATGGTCGCCATGGAAAAAAGCAGGATGAAAAAACAAAGAAGCAGCGTCACAAGATCGCTGTAGGTTCCGAACCATTCCGGAAGGCCTTCGCCCCCGCTCTCCTCCACTTTTTTCCTTCTCGCCATGCAGGCACGCTCCTTATTCACCGACCTTGTCGGCCGAGATGATCATCGCTTCGTAGGCCACCCGCTGCGTCGGTGACAGGAATGTTTTCAGTTTGTGTTCCATGATCCGCGGGTTGATGCCTGACTGAATCCCAAGAATGCCTTCGATCATCATTTCCTTGATACGGATCTCCTCGGCACTTTGGGTCGAGAGCTTGTTGGCGATCGGCGTACAGACAAAATTGGCCATGACGGATCCATAGAATGTCGTGATGAGCGCAATGGCCATGGCCGGTCCGATTTTCGCCGGATCATCCAGCTGTCCGAGAAGGATGACCAGTCCGACGAGTGTCCCGATCATCCCCCATGCCGGGAAAAAGGATGCCATGGTCTTGAAGACGCCGATCCCGGCCTTGTGACGGATGGAAGTATTATCAAGCTCCAATTCGAGCGAATCGCGTATGACATCCGCCTCCACCCCGTCGACAACGAGTTCCATGGCCTTCTTCAGAAAGGGATCATTCATCGTATCCCCTGCGGACTCGAGCGCAAGCAACCCTTCCTTGCGGGCTTTCTGCGACAGTTCCACCAAGTCGCGGATGACATCCGATGGCTTGGCCAATTGATTTTTGAGCATCTTGGGAACAACCTTGACGATATTCAAAAACTCATCCAGCGATACGCTGATGATGGTCGAGACAAGACCCCCGCCGATGGTCATGATAATCGATGGCATGTCGAAAAAGGAACCGATGTCCCCCCCGCTGGCCATGCCATATATCAGTACTCCAAGCCCTGCGACCAACCCGATGATTGTTGCCAGATCCATTCCATATCTCCCTGCCTGCCTGGCTTGTTGCGGCACAATGGCGGCCAAATCCAACTAATTGTTACCACGCGCGGGGGAACGGCAACCACGGTGTATTGCCGCACCCTACCCATTCTAGCATGAATATCGGCCTCCGGAGACCTTTCTTGATACCCGCGATTCATTTTTCTGATTTTCTCTGGTTCGATATGAACCAAATAAATACCGCTTGCATTTTTATGCGTATAAATGTATAATAATGCACATTCACTCCAAGCGATGCGCCGCTCCTGGAAAACCCTGTCCGGCACATCCATCAAGGAAGGTTCGGCATGAATGGCGGTATGCGGATCCGTGCTGAAATGAGGTGTCATCATGAAACACTTGTTATGCCTGGGCGATTGGACGAAATCCGACATCCTCGATACCCTGGATCTGGCCGACAAGCTCAAATATGAGCAGAAGAGCGGAATCCGACACGATCATCTCCTGCAGGGAAAAACCCTCGGCATGATCTTTACAAAATCCTCCACGCGCACCCGCGTATCCTTCGAGGTGGGCATGGTCCAGCTGGGTGGATATCCCCTCTTCCTCAGCTCGACCGACATACAGCTGGGACGTGGTGAAACGGTCGCGGATACAGCCAGGGTCCTCTCCCGCTATATCGACGGGATCATGATCCGCACCTTCAAGCAATCCGATGTCGAAGACCTTGCAAAATACGGCTCCATCCCGATCATCAACGGCCTGACGGATCTCCAGCACCCATGCCAGATTCTGGCGGATCTGCAGACCATCCGGGAGCACAAGAAAACGTTGGCGGGTCTGAAACTTGCATATGTCGGGGACGGCAACAATGTGGCCAATTCTCTCCTCATCGGCTGCGCCAAGGTCGGCATGCATATTGCGATCGCCTCTCCCGAAGGATTCGACTGTGATGCGGACAGTGTGGCAATGGCAAGGGAAGCGGCTGCGGCAAACAACACTTCCGTCGTGCTGACGCATTCGCCGGAGGAAGCCGTCAAGGACGCCGATGTCGTGTATACGGACACATGGGTCAGCATGGGCATGGAAGCGGAAAAAGCGGAACGTGTGCGGCAGTTTGCCGGTTTCGAGGTAAACGCTGCGCTGATGGCATGTGCTAAGCCCGATGCCATCTTCCTGCACTGCCTGCCGGCCTATCGCGGTTACGAGGTATCAGCGGAAGTCATCGACGGCCCGCAATCCGTCGTATTCGACGAGGCGGAAAACCGCCTGCACGCCCAGAAGGCGGTCATGGTCAGGCTGATGGGCTGACGGGAGGCGCGCAATGACGTACACATTCATCATCCGGAGGGCGGAGGAAACCGACGCACCTGCCGTCCATTCCATCCTGCAGAGCGCCTTTGCGGAATATGCCTTTGTCACGGGCCAGTCCGGACTGGAGGCCTTGAAGGAGAGCATCGAAGACGTTCGGACGCAGATCGTGACAAAACCCGTCTATGTGGCGGAAATCGACGGTGCCATCATGGGAACGGTCCGTCTCGAGATTCGCGGAACCGAGGCATATCTGAGCCGCTTCGCCGTATCCAGCGAAACCAGGAATCTCGGCATCGGAAAGTCACTCATGAATGTCGTGGATAAGTACCTTTCCGCAAATGGAGTGAAACGCGTCACCCTGCATACGGCGTCGCGCCACCTCGCCCTCGTCCGCTTCTACTACAGCCGCGGCTTTTTCGTGGAGGCGGTCGAGACGGACCGCGGATATCTGCGTGCGAGAATGGTGAAGGAATATGGCATGACGGCATGAACCACGGCTGATGTGTTCCCCGCCAATTAAGTTCACCCCTGGACAATAAAGTTGATCCCTGAAGCCAAATAAGTTGACCCCTGCAGGCCCCAGCCCGTGCCGTCATGGGCAGCAACGGCTTCCACCTATCACAAACAGAATCCCCTGTAAGCCGCTCATTGGATGGCTCGCAGGGGATTTCTCTTTTGCTTTTCTCTGATTCCTTCTCCCCTATCCCCTCTCGTCCAGGGGCGAACTAATTGTCTTTTTTCTCTTCCATTTTATCCATTTTTTATGGAAAAGAGGGGTGGATCAGGGGTGAACTCAATTGTCATCAAATATTTTCCTTTTCTGCCCATGAAGTGCTTGGCTGTGGGGTTTGAGTGGGGTTGGGTTCAGGGGTGAACTTAATTGTCATTGTACACTGACTGTCATGTGGTTTGTTTCCCGGAGCCGAACGGGGAATAATGTTCGACACGGGCCATGGTATCTGCGACGAAGTGATGCAGAACATGGCGTGCATACGCTTCCACGCTGAGTTTCGGATCCTTGATCAACGGAAGAAGATCCACGGCGAATTCGATCTCCGGATGCTCGCCGGCTGACTGGGCTTCCTGATGGGTTGCGTTCGCCATGCGACGTCCTCTCAGCGCAGCATCATAAAACCGGCCCTGTGCGTATTGGGACTTGTACAGATGAATCAGACAGGCGGACAACTGCTCCGGATCATCGACAGGCAATGCGCAGCGATCTCCATGTATGGTCCAGTCCAGACTCCTCCAGACTTCGCAACCGTACACGGCCTCCGGCATCCACCCTGTCGATCCGGCTACTTCCCGCAGGGCGCCGATCGTCCGCATGCAGGCCGCAACATGCGTGTCATGCCTGTCAAACGGATTGTGCATGTAAAGGGTCTCCGGTCTTGCGCCATCAATCAGTTGAACCAGATCTGCATGTGGCCGTTCATCATGCGGATTTTTCCATTCCGCGCTATCATAGCCCAACAGGACAACGGCAGAATACTTGCCGCATTCAGCCGCCGATTTTTGTTCCGCCCTCCGGACTTCACGCGTTTCGAGATAGGTTAAGCCGGAATAATCGCCCGTACGCTTGAGCCCTCCGCCGTTTGTGGCCACGACGCCGAAAAAACGATTGCCTCCTGCGCGGACGCCTGCAAGAATGCCAGGCATCGCCATGATCTCGATGTCATCGGGATGTGAGCCGATCGCCATGATGCTTGCGCGCGCCATGGCCTCCTCAAGCGTTTTACCATCGGGTACATAGCAGTCCGCGTCATGCCTGCCGAATTTCATCCGTCTACCCCACAGTCCTGAACATCCCACAAAGGGAAACACCACTCCACCGAATTCTCACCATGCCAAGAGACTGGCTTGCCCGGGATGATCACGGTTCTGCGTCTTCCAGGATCCGCTGCCGCCTTGTCTGTTCCACCATCATGTCCTTGACCTTCATGAGGCGAGTCAGGTTGCCACGTTCGTTCTCATCCAATTTCATGACGATGTACTTGATCGTCTCCTGAAGATTCGGAATCATGACATACTCCAGGGCATTGACACGCCGCCGTGTCTTCTCGATCTCGTCTGCCAGCAATTGGGCGGACTTTTCCAGTTCCGCCAGTTTCAGCAGGACGGGTGCTGCGGCGGAGAAGGATGCGATGGCACCATCCAGTTCCCCGGAGGTGGTCGCGAAGCCATACGGGTAGATATCCCCTTCCGCCGCATTTCCCGTATCAAAGGACAGGATGGGCACATTGACGCTCATGATGTTGCGGAGTGAAGCCTGAAGCGTCATTTTCATCTTGGGGAAGCACAATGCCTCCTCCATCAGATCATCGCTCATGACGGCACGCGCCATCAGAAAACGGCCATGTGCGTTCTTCAACAGGGCTTCAGCCTCTTCCCGGACACGCCTGTTTTCACGGACAATGTCCAGAAACTGCTTCATCAGCTCATCCCGTTTGTCCTTCAGGAGCTTGTGACCGCGTTGTGCCGTCCGAAGCCTCCGTTTCAGATTGGTCAGCACCATTCGGGTCGGGTTTACGTTCATGCGGGCCATGGATTGCCTCCTCCCGATGCGTTGATGGGTTGGCGACAGTTCATTCCGCCGCCGGTTTCGCATGGGCCGGGTGATACTTTTCGATGAATTCCGTCCGGATGCGCTTCAGCTCCGTTTCCGGAAGAATGGCGAGCAATTCCCATCCAAGGGCCAGGGTATCCTCAATACTGCGATCCGTCTGATAGCCTTGGGATACATAGCGGCGCTCGAAGGCATCCGCGAATTTCGCGTACAGGCGATCTGTTTCCGACAGCGCCGCTTCCCCGAGAATCGTGGCAAGTTCCTTGGCCTCTTTGCCGCGCGCGTAGGCCGCAAAAAGCTGGTTCATGGTGTTGGCATGATCCTCCCGGGTCTTGCCTCTGCCGATGCCCTTGTCCTTCAACCGTGAAAGAGAGGGGAGCACATCAATCGGGGGTGTGATTCCCTTTTTATACAGATCCCGGTTCAGGATGATCTGGCCTTCCGTGATATAGCCTGTAAGATCGGGAATCGGGTGGGTCTTGTCATCCTCCGGCATTGTCAGGATCGGGATCATCGTGATCGACCCTTCCTTTCCGCGGATGCGGCCGGCGCGTTCGTACATGCTGGCAAGATCGGTATACAGGTATCCAGGGTAACCACGGCGTCCGGGCACTTCCTTGCGGGCGGCCGAAACCTCACGCAGGGCTTCCGCGTAGTTCGTGATGTCCGTCAGGATGACCAGGACGTGCATGTCCTTGTCGAACGCAAGATACTCCGCGGCTGTTAGCGCCATGCGAGGTGTTGCAATACGTTCGACGGCCGGATCGTTGGCGAGGTTCATGAACAGGACGGTTCGGTCAATGGCACCTGTCTGGCGGAAATCGTTGATGAAGAAATCCGCTTCCTCGAAGGTGATGCCGATGGCTGCGAACACAACGGCAAACTTCGAATCGGTCCCGCGGACCTTTGCCTGGCGGGCGATCTGTGCAGCGAGCTGGGCATGCGGGAGACCGGATGCGGAGAAAATGGGGAGCTTCTGGCCGCGGACCAGTGTATTCAATCCATCAATGGCGGACACACCGGTCTGGATGAATTCATCCGGATAGTTTCGGGCGGCGGGATTCATGGGCAGGCCGTTGATGTCGATCCGTTTCTCCGCAAGGATCTCCGGTCCACCGTCGATGGGTTTGCCGAGACCGTCGAACACTCGGCCGAGCAGGTCGGTCGAAACAGGAAGCTCAAGCCCGCGTCCGAGGAAGCGGATCTTGCTGCTGGAAAGGTTGATGCCGACAGCGTTCTCAAACAGCTGCACCAGTGCGTGGCTGCCGTTGACCTCCAGCACCTTGCAACGCCTGATCTCTCCGTTCGCCAGCGTGATTTCACCGATTTCATTGTAGGTGACGCCTTCGACGCCGTGCACCAGCATCAGCGGACCGGCCACTTCAGCCAGCGATTTGTATTCCTTCAGCATTTATCCGACCTCCTTTGCGGCCAGCGCCTGAATCTGTGTGGCCAATTCCCGCTCAATCCCATCGCATTCCGCATCGATATCATATTCGGGCACATACTTCGCGCGCGCAATCCGGACACGAACGGGCAGATCGAAGAGCACCCGGATGTCCGCTCCCCTGCGTACCGCTTCCTTGCCCTGTTCCGGGAAGGAGAGGATGATTTTCAAAAGCCTGTTCATCTTGTGAAAGCTGCTGTATGTGTCAATTTCGTGGAAAGCATCCTGTTGAAGGTAATCCTCCCGGATGGAGCGGGCCGCCTCAAGCGTCACCCTGTCTTCCGGCGACAAGGCATCCACGCCGACAAGGCGCACAATTTCATCCAGTTCGGACTCTTCCTGAAGGATGCGCATCATGTCGGCGCGATACCCTACCCATTCCCGTGAAATGTGCTCCTTGTACCAACCTTCGAGACGGTCGGAATACAACGAATAACTGATCAGCCAGTTGATGGCCGGGAAATGGCGTCGGTAGGAAAGATTGTAATCCAGTCCCCAGAACACTTTTACGATGCGCAAGGTAGCCTGTGTGACCGGTTCGGATAGATCGCCGCCGGGAGGCGACACCGCTCCGATGGCACTGAGGGAACCAATGCGGCCTTCGCTGCCGAGCACCTTCACCTTGCCCGCCCGTTCATAGAACTGGGCCAGACGGGAAGCAAGATATGCGGGATATCCTTCCTCACCTGGCATTTCTTCAAGTCTACCGGACATTTCACGCAAAGCCTCTGCCCATCGGGAGGTCGAGTCTGCCATCAGGGCGACACTGTACCCCTGGTCCCTGAAATACTCCGCAATCGTGATGCCGGTATAGATGGAAGCTTCGCGTGCCGCAACAGGCATGTCCGAAGTGTTCGCAATCAGGACGGTTCGCTTCATCAGCGATTCCCCGGTGCGAGGGTCCTTCAGTTCCGGGAATTCCATCAGAACATCCGTCATCTCGTTGCCGCGCTCCCCGCAGCCAATATAGACAATCAGGTCCGCCGAGGCCCATTTTGCCAACTGGTGCTGGACAACGGTCTTGCCGGAACCAAAAGGCCCCGGAATGGCCGCCACACCGCCGTTTGCAATCGGGAACAGGGTATCGATGACGCGCTGACCCGTCTGGAGGGGTTCGTCCGGCGCCAGTTTCCGGGCATAAGGCCGTTCCCGGCGGACAGGCCATCTCTGGAGCATCGGCAACGCATTCATGGATCCATCCGCCATCCGGACGGTCGCGATGGTCTCCTCGATGGTGAAGTCGCCTTCATGGATTTCCACGAGCTCTCCAGTCACTCCAAAGGGAACCATGATCCGATGGGTGAACACCCCGTTTTCCTGTACGGTTCCGAGGATGTCGCCGGGGACTACCTGTGCGCCAACTGCCGCAACGGGTTGGAACGGCCACTTTTTCGACCGGTCCAGCGAAGGAATCTGGATGCCGCGTGTGATGTTGTTGCCGATTTGTTCGCGCATGGTCTCCAGCGGCCGCAGGATGCCATCGAACATGTTCTCGATGAGACCGGGACCCAGTTCAACGCTCAAGGGCAACCCGGTGGAAACAACGGGAAAGCCAGGACCAAGGCCCGATGTTTCCTCGTAAACCTGGATGGAAGCACGGTCTCCGCGGATTTCCAGTATTTCTCCAATGAGATTCAATGAACCGACGCGTACCACATCGTACATGTTCGCATCCCGCATACCCTCGGCCACGACCAGTGGACCGGATACTTTGACGATCTTGCCCTGACTCAATCGGATCCCTCCTTGCACCTCGCCGTTCCAGATGCGCAACGCGCTCCGGTTCCGACCAACATTCCCGAATGGGACCTGCCTTGCCGGAATGCCCGCTTCACCCTTCCGGATGTCACGAACTCTTCTTCTAGCAATTCCCATATTCCTGTTGCATCATTAGTCGTTATTGAACAGGATATCCGCTCCAACCGCTTTTTCGACACTCCGCCGAACACCGGCCATTCCGATGCCCAGCCCGCCCCGGACGCCGGGAATCGGGATGATGGCAGGGAACCGTCTGTTCCGGTATAGTGCAAGAACACTTTCCAGAGAAGCCGCTACCTGTTCTGTCACATACAGAACGGCAAAATCCTTTTCAGCCAATTCCCGGAGAAGTTTTTCCGCCTGCTCCGCGTTTTCCACCGGAAAAGCCTCGAATCCGATAGCGGTAAATCCGAGCACGCTGTCCTTGTCCCCGATGACACCCACCCTATACATAGGCCAACCTAAGCCTTTCCTTGATGTCCGATTGGGTGAGGCCATTGACCTTCCCCGTCATCACGATGCGCACATTTCGGATTTCCGTTTCCCTGGCCAGCAGATGTCCCACCATGGCTTCAACCCCCATCGCCGTGTACCGGGCTTTGCGGACAAATACCATCAGCCGGTCATCCAGCTGCTTCTCCAGCCAGGAGATGCCGTGTCCCGCCTTATAGCCTTCCATGCCTGCAATGGCCGCTTCCCCGAACCATGTGAACCGGATGGCCTCAAGCAGGTTCTCAAGCGGTTTTTCCGACGCATCCCGGAATCGGGTCGGATCGATGAGTCCGCCGGAAAGGATGGCCTTGCGGAAAAAATCACGGGATTCACCCGCCAACTTTCCCCGGATGGCGATACGGATGTTCGCCATATCCGTCATCAGGGCGATCAGTTCCATCAGGAACGGATTGCCGATATCCGTGGCGAGCCGACCCATGTGTGTGAAATTCGCCTTGTCCAGGACCAAATCGATATCCCTTGGGTCTGCAGTTTTTCCGAATACGGCCATCGCTTCTGCGATCCCGGCGCCCAGGATCTCATGGAACGCGCCGAAACGCATGCCGACAATCGCTTGAATCAACTGGGGCACCGGCACGGTACCGCTTTTCAACCCGGAAAATTCTGCCATGTCCTGACCCTGATACATGGCTTTCAGCAGACGCTTGGCGTTCAGGTAATCCTCCCGGATCCGGAATACATCCAACACTTCCGGGTCGGGCATCAGATTGGTCAGAAAAGCAAGTACGCGACCGGGCTCTTCGTCCAGCAACACCTCCCAGTTTTTCCGTCCGGAATCCACCCCGTCCCCGAAGCACGCTTCAGCCAATTGTTTCAGTGCATCATCCGGCGTATCCGCATCGATCAGCCGATCGAAGCCTGCGGCATCGATCAGGCGGCGCTCGATCGCGCGAACCCTGGCTGTCGCATACGCATAGTCTTCCTCATGAATCCTTGTCATTGAGAACACCTTTCCATGGTGACGCTGCCTTCCCGGATCAGTCGAACAGGGCCTTCACCACGCTTTGTTCCAGCATAGGCCGGATTCCGGACAAAATGACGGGAAGCGTGCCGTTGATCTCCACTTCCCCGATTCGCACTACAAATCCACCATCCGTTGCGAGTCGATCTGCCGAGAATTCCGTATGCCCGGAAAGCCCTGCCGCAGAACGTTTCTTGTCAAGATCGACCAACCATTGGGCTCCCAGGCGTATCCGATCCTTTTCAGATACGACCAGTTCCGCATTCCCATTCCAGGCCGCCTCCATCATCATCGCCGAAAGCAAGGCCGCATATCGGTCGTCAGGCAGGTCGAGCAACGCCGAGGAAGCCTTTCCGAAAGCTTCCTCCACCGTACGTTGACGGATGGAGAGGGCCTGCTTGCGCTCCTCGGTACGCAGGGTCGCCTCATTTCGTCTTCTTTGGGCATCTTTACCTGCTGCGATTTGCCGATCCGCCTCTGATTCCGCCTCATGACGTTTACGTGCGGCGTCGGCCAGAATGGTTTCCACTTCCGCGCGGGCGGTCTCAAGACGGGTTCGGGCATTGCTTTCCGCTTCCAGCAGGATTTTCTCCTTGATCCGTTGCACGCCTGACATGAAGGAACCCCCTTGCAATCATATTTTTCCGAGCATGAAGATCGAAGCCGCAAAGCTGAAAATGGCAAACAGCTCGACGTTGATCGCGAAGATCATTGCATTCCCGAACGCTTCGGGACGCTTCGCGATCAGGTTGATGCCTGCTGCGGCAACTTTACCCTGATAGACACCGGAAAGATATCCGACAAATCCGACAGGCAGGCCAGCCATAAGCATCGCGGTTCCCTGGTCCATCGTCAGGTCCGGTGTGATCTTGCCAAGCATGATGATCGCAATGACCAGTCCGTAAATGGACTGCGTACTGGGAAGAGCCTGAAGAATCATGGTCAGCGCAAACTTCCCGGGATCCTCCGCAACAACCCCGGCGGCAGCCTGCCCGGCGATGCCGACCCCCTTTGAGGAACCCAGGGCGGCGACGAAGAAGGCGATGGCTGCGCCAAGCAACCCATAGGCCAACGGGGAAAGAAACACGACACTCAGTTGATTTTGCATGGTAATTCATCCTCCTGTTTCATGATGGTGTATTTTGTAACGGGTCCGAATGGATGAAAGGGCCTTCCGCCCCCTTCAAGGAACTTCGTGAAAAACTCCAGATACTGGAGGCGGCAGGAATGAACAAAAGCACCCAGGATGCTCATGGCAAAGTTGATACCGTGACCGAGGAGGATGAGAAGGGTTCCGCCGAGGATTTTCGCAGCCAGACTGCCGAACCCGGTCGCCATGTCATTGATGAGGCCGCCGAGAATGCCGCCGGCAAGGCTCAGGGCCAGAAGCCGCATGTAGGAGAGAACATCTCCGAGAAAGCCGATGATGTCGTACAGTTTTGGCAAGCCTCCAAATATCTTTCCAAACAGACTTTTGCTCTTCCGACCGGAAGTAAGCACCACAAGCGCGACACCGACCATTAGTACCTTGAGTCCGACTGCTGAAACCGGAGCCGTCAGAACGGGATCCAGTCCCGGTACATTCGGCAGTACGGTCATGGCGAATCCGGTGAACATGACATAAGGGAAACCGACATCGCACAGGGCGTCCACATACTGCTTCCGCCGCAACAGGTTCGCTGCCTTCAATCCCATGCCCGTAAACAGATGGATCACACCGAACAGCAGACACCAGACCATCAGTTTTTCTGTTCCGCCTTCCGCTCCGGGACTGAACCAGAGGGCGTATTCCGAAAACGCTGCGATTCCAAAGAATCCACCGAACAGAAGCCCCCAGCCGATGCTGGTGAATCCGCAGAAAAGGATGAGTTTGGCAAACATCCTTGCGAAAGGCTCCATCTTGAAACGGAGCAGCGCATATGCGGCGGATCCGACCAGAATGAGACCGTATCCGGCATCACTCATGATGAGCCCGAAAAAGATGGCAAAGAAGGGAAGTGTCAGGAAATTCGGGTCTATTTCCCGGTAGGAAGGGGTCCCATACATCTCCATGACCGGCCGGATGGCTTCCGTAAAACGATTGCTTCGCACCAGCACCGGAACTTCTTCATCTTCAGAAGGCTCCTCGGCTTCCAGATAGCAGGTGAAGTGATGCTCCAACCGCTTTTTCATGGCATCGAGCGAATCCGCAGGAACCCACCCCGTGATCAGAAATGCCTTTCCGGTTCTGGCAAGCCCGGCAAGGGATTGCAGTTTGTCCCGCTCCATCGTCATCGCATCATGAAGGAATTCGATACGCTCGCGGGCGTCTGCCTTGGAGCGGATGGCAGACACGAGCGATTCCTTTGCGCCTTTGATTTCATCGAGTCGTGCCAGCAGCTTTTCGGTAACGAGATCCGGATCTCCAGGCAGGTCCCGGAATGAACTGCGGTTCCAGCCGGCTTCCTTGAGAACCTGGAGTACATCCGCCGATGAGGAGACATGCCAGAGGGCGATGCAATACCTGTTTTCTCCCTCCACTCGATGTTGTACAAGCATGGAAGCGGGCTCCACAGCCAGGAGCTGCTGTTCCAACGCATCGAGATCCTGCTTCAGAGGAAGCGTGCCTGCCTGCAGGGCGGTGCACCGTGTCTGTTCCATGGAAACATCCAACCCGATCCCAAGCCAGGGTTTGAGAAAAGCAAGACGGCTGTTGATGCGGCCTTCTTCCGACTTCAATTCCACGAGCCCTTCCTCGAGCTTTTGTATATCCCGAACAACCTCCAGTATGTCTCCACGCTCTTTCAGGACCGCGTCGAGTTGTGCGGGCGTCTTTTCATGGCGGACGGAGAAGATCCCCTTCCTGACAGGCGCGTGTTGGCCAAGAATCTGCAAAACGCTACCGGTTGCCAGCGTAAAGGCTTCAAGCTCCTGCACCCCTCGTCCGTCTTCCTGCATCCTGCCGTCAGGCCGGGCGGAAGACTTGCCGTCTGTTTCCAGCAACGGGTTATCATCCAATGCAACATGCGCGTCGGATAATTCCACCGCCCGGGAGCGCATCAGGAGTCCCAGCACATTGTCCCGTTCCGTCTCCAATCCGTAGAGATGGAAGCGCATCATTTCAGCTATCGCCATACTTGCCCAGGACTCCTTCCACTATCAGCGCAACAGCTGCCTGCATGCGGGCGTCGGCGTCGGTCTGAACTTCTCGTGCAGTTTGGGCGGTTCCAGTCAGCATTTCCTTCATCTCGGCACGCGCCCGCGCATCAAAGGCGGCCAATTCATCCGCAACACGCCTTTCAGACATCAGAATGCCTTCCTGGAACGTACGGTGCGCCGACTCCCGTGCCGCCTGAACAACCGCACGTGCCTCGGAAAGGGCGCTTGCCTCGATACCAGCCGCTGTTTCCTCCGCCTCGACAATCTCTTGGAGAACCTTGTCCATCATCCAATCACCTCCTGCCGTTTGCTTTCCCATCATGATTCCGCGACGGAAACCAAAACAATCCTGTATTATCTTCTTGCCCCCAATGCACCGCATTCTCACAAGAAATACAATCTATGAAAAAAAAACGGGTGGGTACCGCATGTCAAGCGGGAAACCCACCCGGTATCCTTTTCCAGGATGGAGCGTTCGACGGATTCCCGCTTTCCCGCCCGCCAAGAATCCATGAGACAAGGGGTCCGAATCCCTCGACTCCTAACCTTTTTTCATGGCCAAAACGGCTTTCGCCTTGCGGACCAGGGTTTCCGCGGTCAGTCCGTACATCGCAATCAAATCCGCAGGCTTGCCGGATTTCCCGAAGATGTCCTCCACACCGGCGAACTGCATCGGAACCGGGCAACCTGCCACGACCACTTCCGCCACAGCGCTTCCGACACCGCCGAGCACATTGTGCTCTTCCGCCGTGACGATGGCGCCTGTTTCGCGGGCTGCGGCCAGAATGGCATCTCGGTCGATCGGCTTGATGGTGTGCAGGTCGATGACTCGGGCGGATACGCCGTCCTGTGCAAGAATTTCAGCCGCTTCCATCGCTGCGGCGACCATCAGGCCGTTTGCAATGAAGGTCAGACCGGTTCCGGCGCGAAGCTGAATGGCTTTCCCGATTTCAATGGAAGTTCCTTCGGCATGCAGCACCGGAACATCCAGCCGGCCCAAACGCATGTAAACCGGCCCCTTCATGGCTGCTGCCGCTTTGACCAGCGCCATGGTGGACGGTCCGTCACTGGGACTGATGACCGTCATGCCGGGAATGACACGCATGAGCGCGATATCCTCGATCATCTGGTGGGACGCACCGTCCTCGCCGACGGTGATGCCGGCATGGGTGGCGCAGATCTTCACATTCAGGTGGGGATACCCGATGGAATTCCGGACCTGGTCATACGCGCGTCCAGCCGCAAAGATCGCGAATGTGCTGGCGAAAACGGTCTTTCCGCAAGTCGCCAGGCCGGCTGCCACTGCCATCATGTTCGCTTCGGCGATGCCCATGTTGAAGTGGCGTTCCGGGTATTTCTTCTGGAACATGTCGGTGCGGGTGGACTTTGAAAGGTCCGCATCCAGCACAACGATGTTCTTGTCGATGCCAATTTCAGCCAGTGCCGTACCATAAGCCACACGAGTGGCGATTTTCTCTGCCATTTCCTACCTCCGGGCGGTTCAACCGCCAGTATTGCTTTCTACCCTGCAATTTGGCACGCTTTCTTCATGTGCTTGCGATATCAAAGCGCGGCCAAATACGCATCAAGCTCGGCAATCGCCTGATCGCGCTGCTCCTTCTTCGGGGCGGTTCCGTGCCAGGACGCCTGATTCTCCATGAATGAAACACCCTTTCCCTTGACGGAACGGGCTACAATCATCGTCGGAGATCCGGTATTCGCCTTGGCCTTCGCAATGGCGTCCTCTATCTGGTTGAAATCGTGGGCATCAATGGAGATCGTATTCCAACGGAACGCACGGAATTTATCCGCAATCGGCTCCGGGTTCATGACATCGGTGATGTTGCCGTCAATTTGAAGGCCGTTGTAATCCACAAAGGCGATCAGGTTGTCGAGCTTGTAATGGGCTGCAGACATGGTCGCCTCCCATACTTCCCCTTCATCGAGCTCGCCGTCTCCAAGCATGGCGAAGACATGATATGGTTTGGCATCGATCTTTCCGGCAAGCGCCATCCCGACGGCCGCAGAAATGCCTTGCCCCAGGGAACCCGTGGACATGTCCACGCCAGGGACCTTGTTCATGTTCGGATGACCTTCCAGATAGCTGGAAGCCTGTCGGAATCCAGTCAAATCAGCTTTGGGAAAATATCCGCGTTCCGCCAGCGTGGCATATAGAGCGGGCGAGCAGTGTCCCTTGGACATGACGAAGCGATCGCGGTCCGGATCTTGCGGATGTGCCGGATCGATCTTCATTTCCTTGAAATAGAGATAGGCCATGATGTCCGAAATGGAGAGCGATCCACCCGGATGACCGCTTCCGGCGGCTGCGACGGCTTCAATGACACTCTTCCGGATGTTCGTCGCGGTCTTTTTGAGAGCAGTGGTTGTTTCTGCGTTCATTGCATACTCCTTCAATCTGTTGTTCGATACAGCATCCAAGCAAAGGATACCATGTTTCACCCCAAATGGAAACGGTATGACAAGAAGGCAGGCACCTGTTCACGGGTGCGGATCAATCGGCACAAAGCCTTCTCCCAGCACTTCCCGTGTATCGCTCAACAGAACGAAGGCCGACGGATCACATTCCCGCACGACCATTTTCACCTGTGGGATTTCTTCGCGCTTCACCACGCACATGAGCACCATCTTCTGATTCCCGCTGTACATCCCCTGGCCGTTCAGACCGGTCACACCTCGGCCGATTTCGTTCATGAGCCGTTGGGCAATCACATCGGACTTGTCCGAGATGATCATCAGCGTCTTGGCAAAGTTGATGCCTTCAAGGAACGCATCGATGGTCTTGCTGGCGATGAAAAGGCTGACAGACGCATAAAGGCCCAACTTGATGCTGTGGAAGGCGAAGGTGGCGAAAAGTACGACGGATGCATCAAGTGCAAGCAGGAACGTCCCGATGGAGATGTGTGGGATGAAGCGTCGGATGATCGCTGCGATCATATCCGTACCGCCTGTCGTCGCGTCCTCCTTGAGAACGAGCGCCAGACCCACACCCATGATCAGCCCCCCCGCAAGCGCATTGAGCAGCAAATCCGGCGTAGCCATGGTGACATCCAGCTTGACAAACCACTCGTTCAGCATATGCGTCATGAATGGGGCGGAAAGGTCGATCTGCAAGGAAAGGACGATGGTGCCGAAAAGGGACCGCAGCATGAATCCGCGTCCCTTGGTCCGCCATCCGAGAAGGAACAGCGGGATGTTCATGGCCAGCATGAGAACGCCGACCGGAAGCAAACCGCCACTCAGGTAATGCAGGACGGTTGCAAGGCCGGATACGCCTCCGGGCGCCAACTTGTAGGGGATCAAAAAAAGGTTCATGCCGAATGTCATGACGGCGCAACCGAAAAAGATGATCAGATATGGCTTGGCACGCTGTTTAACCTTGTCGCTCATGAATCCTCCGGAGAAAAAGAAAACCGGGATTGCTCCCGGTTAGCTGATGCCGTATTTCTTTTTGAATTTGTCTACCCGTCCGCCAGTGTCAGCCAGTTTCTGCTTACCGGTGTAGAACGGATGGCATTGGGAGCAGATTTCGATATGAAGATCCTTTTTGGTGGAACCCGTCTCGAATGTTTCTCCGCAAGCGCACCGCACGACAGCCGTGCCGTATTTCGGATGAATACCCTCTTTCATGTTTTCACCTCGCTTTTCCAGTCGCGCTTCCGTATTCCAAACATGAATGTCATGTGTTGTTTGTCAAAGCGTCGGTATCAAATATACCACAGCCGATGCTTGAAGGCAAGTGTCGTTTTGCAATGGAATTCATACTGGGCTTGAGCTGAACCTGATTGAACCTGACTGTGCTTGAGCTGAACCCGACCGTCTACATAACGCGTTTATACCATGATATCCATTGATATAACAGCGTTACGTCACCGACATTATTACAATTTCATGACGAAGAGGTAAAACTGTCGAATCCGTGTTGTCGCGTGTCATAAAGCATGTATAATGTAAATAATCAATCCTCAAAGTCCGTTGGGATACCCTTCATCGCACCGATGGTACCGATGTTCCAATGAATGGGGTGATACAAAGGATGAAAGATATGGTCGTACAAAAGCTCAACACGGTTGAGTTGGAGAAGCTGATCAACAAGCTATCCGGCGTCATCCTGTCCAAAGTCGTTTCCGACGCGAGAGGCGATGTGACGGAAGTCCATATTCTCGCCAACTTCCACCGTTCTCCCAAGCAAATCGTCCGCGACGTGCAATCCCTCTCTGCGACCTCCTTCAACTTGAACCTGGAACACCGCATCATCAGCGTGGCCCAGATCGCAGACGATTCCATGCTGGAAATCGGCATACGCCTCAAAATCAATGATTTCGAAGTTTCATGGTCTGACAACAAAGTCACCATGTCAGTTACGCTTTCCGGTGTGGACCGTCTCGCAAAAGGCATTGCCGTCGGCATGAATACGGCGCCGAGTCGCAACATGGCCGCAGCGAAAGCTTGCATTTCTGCACTCCATGAATTTTTGAAACTGGAATGCGTTTTTGATGTCATCGACATTCAAAAACTTCGGATCGCCGGACAGGATTCCTTCAGTGTCGCTGTCAGTTATAGCGACAAGGGAGAGGATCAGGTCCTTTTGGGCTCTTCCATCGTACACGACGGAGAATACAACGCCATCCTCTGCGCCACGCTTGATGCTGTGAACCGATTGGTGAACCGCTTGATGAATGCGGGACAGGGGAATGGACAGGGTGGCTGAATAAGTAGATTAACAAAGAATGCGTGCGGTGAAAGCCGCTGCAGATAAAGGTCCCACAACTGAATAGTTTCCCATGAAGGCTTTGGCAGGCGCAATATCCATTGCAGCTCACTATTCCACAGGATCCCATCCCTTACCAACGGAAATCTGATTCATCATCCACTCACTTAAGCGAAGCGGAACAGCCCGACCCTGATAGCGAAGGGGCGGAAAAAAAACCGGAGGGCTGTTAAGATGAAGAAGTTCTTTTACGTTGCTTGTACAATTGGTGCATTCATTCTCTCTTGTGGAGCTAAGTGGGCCATCGGTCAATAAGTTTGTTGTATGCCTGCCAAAGCCTTTCACCACATAATCCACATGAGGAAAATAAAATGATACTAAAGAAAAGTAATTCAGCATATATCTTTATTTCATTTGCCGTTTCACTGCTTGTCCTTGTGCTGATAACCTATACATCCGATACTCATCCCATATGGGAAATTCTAGTATTGGCTTTGTTTGCAACAATCGCAGAATCTCTTTCTGTATCAATTGGTGAACGCACGATCTCAGTGAGTTCAGCTATAACGTTATGTGCGCTCCTAGCACACGGACCTATCGCAGCGATCTGGGTCTCACTTTTGTCAATTCTCTTTCGGGTATCAAAATCAGGAACGACGCAAAAGCCTATGCACATCTTTACCATGCCCATAAAATCAACACTCATGAATGCATCCATGTATATCCTCTCAAGCGCCGCAGCTGCAATCACATACGTCAAATGCGGTGGATTGATCATATCAGACATGCATTTAGGGCAAAATCCGTCAATTACACAGATTATGACTTCCTTGTCGACACAAGCCGGTTTCATCCTTTTGGCGATATTCAGTGAAATGATCGTCAATACCCTCTTGTTCGCGGGTTACTTGCATACATCAAATCGAGGTCAATTCCTTCAGGAATGGGCACACGATTTCTTTTGGTCATTTGCCGGGCTTTTGGTCGTCGGGCTCATGGGCGTCCTGATAACAGCCTTCTATATCAGCTTTAACTGGTTTGTTGTCATGATCATCTTCTCTCTTTTGTTCCTGGCCCGATACACATTCTCCCTATACAACAATTTGAGGGTGAGTTATATGGATACCGTGAAATCCCTGTCCGATGCGATCGAGGCAAAGGACCTTTATACCCGTGGTCATTCGCAACGTGTTTTTGAATACAGCGCCTTGATCGCGGAAGAACTCCGTTATACCCCCAGACAAAAGGAAATCCTGCAATACTCCGCCCTCCTTCATGATGTAGGGAAAATCGGCGTAACGGAAGTCATTCTGAACAAACCGGGCAAACTGAACACGGAAGAATTCGATTCCATCAAACAGCATCCTGTTCTGGGTGCGAGAATCATCTCGAACGTCAAATATCTGAAGGAATGCGTGCCCATCATCAAGTATCACCACAAATACTATGATGGCAGCGGATACCCGGATCTGACACCGGATGAGAAAGTTCCGTACGAGTCCTACATCCTTGGCGTTGCAGACGCATATGATGCAATGACCTCGAAGCGGCAATATCGCAATCCTTTCACGCAGGAGCAGGCGTTGGCGGAAATCGTCCGATGCACCGGCACACAATTCGAACCTTCTGTAGCGCGGGCGTTCCTTAAGGCGATCGCAAAACAACCGGTCGTTCAGGAACATGCAACTGATGAAGAATGTGACGACAAGTCACTGGAAGCCGTATCCCAATGATCTTCCTCATCGCCGTCCTTGGCGGCCTCCTGACCGGTCTTCTCCTGAAGGGGACCCTGAAGAACCTCATGAATCTGTCGTTGCGGCTTCCATGGCTATTGATCGTCTATTTTCTGATAGACGCTTTCCTGAACAGCCGATACGGAACCTTGCTGCCGCTGGACCCGCGCATCTGGGTCATTTTGCTTTTGAGTGTGCAGTATGGCTCCCTCTTCACCCTGATCCTCATCAACCATGCCCGTTGGCCCCTGCTCCTGCTAGGTGCGGGCGAGCTGGCCAATTTTCTTGTCATCATGGCCAATGGCGGCCGTATGCCGGTTGACACAGCCCACTTGCCGGACAGCCAGCACCTGTCTTCCCTGCTGGAAGGACGTGTCCCCCATTACGGAGCGCTCGACGCAGCGACACGCCTTCCCTTTCTCGGTGATATCCTCTACCTTCCCTACCCCACACCATCTCTGCTCAGCCCAGGGGATGTCATTCTATGGCTCGGGCTGTTCCTCTTGATGGTTCATGCCATGCTGCCCGCTAAAATCACTGCAAAAAAAGAGCTTCATCCGGATGGATGAGGCTCTTTTTCATTTGTCACTATCCTGTTGGATTGATTCAGGCTGTTCATTTATCAGAAATCTTACTGACTCATTCAGACGAGCCCTGTCTTGCTGCCTGAATCATTTGTAGCTCGAATCATACCCGCCTTTTTCCTTCGACAGGAACGTCACGTTGATCGTACCGATGAAATCCTCGTTGGTCTTGGTCTGGATCAACTTGTTGATGATCATTTCCGCAACCTCGGCTGTTCCGATATTGCTCATGGCACGGCGGATGGCCCATATGCCTTCCATCTCGCGCGGGGTCAACAGCAACTCTTCGCGTCGCGTTCCGGACCGGTTGATATCAATGGCCGGGAAGATGCGCTTTTCAGACAGTTTCCGATCGAGGTGCAGTTCCATGTTGCCGGTTCCCTTGAATTCCTCGAAGATGACGTCGTCCATTCGGCTTCCCGTATCAATCAATGCTGTCGCAATGATTGTAAGACTTCCACCGAACTCAATGTTTCTGGCGGAGCCAAAGAAACGTTTTGGCTTATGCAACGCACCCGGATCAAGACCACCGGAAAGCGTTCTGCCCGTCGGCGGGATGGTGAGGTTGTAAGCACGGGCAAGGCGTGTAATGCTGTCCAGCAGGATGACAACGTCCTTTTTCTGTTCGACCAGACGCTGCGCTCTTTCCAGCACCATTTCCGCAACCTTGACATGATGGTCCGGGACCTCGTCGAACGTGGAATAGATGACATCGCCCTTGATGGAGCGTTGCATGTCCGTAACTTCCTCCGGCCGTTCATCAATGAGCAGGACGATCAGTTCGACCTCCGGATGCTTCGCCGTAATCGCATTTGCGATCTTTTTCAACAGGATGGTCTTGCCGGCTTTCGGAGGGGATACGATCAAGCCGCGCTGCCCCTTTCCGATGGGGGCAATCAGGTCGATGACACGCGTGGACAGCTCCTTTGGCTCCGTCTCGAGCGTAAGGCGCTCTTCCGGATAAATCGGTGTCAACGTTTCAAACGGCTTGCGGTGCTGAGCGGCATCCGGGGAGTCCCCATTGACCGTCGTCACGTACAGAAGTGCCTGGAATTTTTCGTCCGGCTTCTGCACCCTGCCCTTGCCGGTGATCTTGTCGCCCGTCTTCAGATTGAAGCGGCGGATCTGGGAAGGGGAAACATAGATGTCACGTGGCCCGGACATATAGTTGTAACCGCGAAGGAACCCATATCCATCCGGAAGGAGTTCAAGAACGCCGGCCACCGGTTCGTCGCTCTCCAGTTTGGAGAAATCCCGGGTGAAAGTCTGTCTTCCCTGAATGGGACGATTCGGGTCCGACGTGCGGTTAGCTTCATTTTGCGCATCCTCGCCGTAACCATCATTCCCCTGCCGGTCCTCCTGCCTGGGATCCATTCCAAAACCATCCGTAGAACGTTCGTCGCGATTGATTCCTTCCGTCGTGGCGGATCCTGCTGTTCCGTTGGTGTTTGGAATGAGAAAGGATACGGAAGTCGCGGGAGCTGTCTGGGGTGACTGAAGGGACGGACCTTGAGGCTGACTGGCAGCCATCGGTGCGGCAGTTTGAGGAACCCGTGTATCACGCCCGTTCTGCATGGGGGCTTCCATTGGGGCAGGCTGTCTGGTATTGGGCCGCAAGACGGGCCCTTGCTGGGGATTCCGAGGATTTCCCGTGCGCTCGTTCTGTCGGGGATTCTGTCGATCCGCAGGACGCGGATTCCCTCTCTCGCTGGAACGATCAAAGGATCGCTCCGTCGCGCGATCGGGCTGACGGTTCGCCGGCCGATCCGTTCCATGATCACTCCGGATGCCCGGACCCGTACGATTTTCACCAACCTGCCTGTTCATCGCAGGCCTCTGCGTCGGAGAACGAAGCTCCGGCTGCTCGGTGGTTTCTGCAACTGGCGCAGGTGCCTGTTCACGGTTCCTGTGATTGTTTACGGTTTGACGGGCAGCCCGTTCCACGCCGCGTTGCTGTGGAATCGGCACACCAGCCGGATTCCCCAATGAATTCAATGATGGACCAGCTGCTGGTTGTGTACGTTCCGCGGAAACGGGCGGGCGAGTGGACCGAACAGGTCCTCTTTCAGCTGATCGGACAGCGGATTTTATCTCAACTGACGTATCCGGTGTGGAAACGTCTGCATCAGAAGGTGTTGTTGGTTTGGCTACGTCTGCAACAGACGACTTGACCGGATCAGATGCATCAGAAGCGGCCGCTGCCATCGAACCGGATCCTTCCTCACTCACAGGCACAGCGGATACAGGCTCAGCGGATCCAGTGACTGCTGTGAGGACCGTTGCAATCGGCTCGGATGGCTTCGAAACGACTTCCGCAGTCGGCATGGATCCACCAGAAACCGTTGCTTCGGCCTTCTCACCAGCCTCTTGTGCAGCTGGAACAGGACTTTCCCCGGATACTGTTTCGACCCCCTGAATCTTGCGGCCGCGAGGTCTTCCGATGCTGCGTTCTGACTTCACTGCAAGATCGGATTCCACTCGACCGGGCATATTCGAATCCGGAGTTGATTCCAAGACGGTGGTTTCGGACACATTTGCCTTTTTCACAACCTTGGCAGCCACGATCGGTTCTGTGGAACCGGCAAGTTTTTTCCGTTCCACAGATGCCAGCGGTGTAGCTATTTCTGCACGGGCCGCACGCGTCCTGGTTTCCGTTTTCCGGACTCCTTCAGCCTTGACGGGTTTCAGACTCTCGGTGGGAAGTTCGGCATCCGCACCGTGCATGTCTGCATCTTGCAGAGCCGCCTTTTCTGCAGGTTCTGCCAGTACAGCATCCGGCAATACGTTCTCAGCAAACAGCGGATGGACAGCGTCCCCATCACGCATGCCTCCGGCTCGGCTACGCAGACCCCCGGACCGATCCGAAGTCTTGATGCGGGATGTCTTCATGGCTGCAGCGGATGTCGATTCATCCTGGGAAAACAGGAGTTCTGGTGCGACAGGCACGCGCGTCTTGACATCCTGCTCCATCGCAGCCGTAACAGGTGGGAGGCCTGCAGACAGTTCCACCCCAGCCCCGGCCTTTGAACCGGCTCCAAGTCTGGCCTTCGTGCCTGTTTCCGCTTTTTTGGCTTTCGCGCCAGCTTCCACTCCGGCCTTTGAGCCAGCCTCCGCTCCGACCTTTGAGCCAGCCTCCGCTCCGGCCTTCACGCCACTTTCCCCATTGACAGCCAACTTCAGGCCGTTCGCGGGGACATCGCTGGACGCAATCAAATCGATCAGATCGGCTTTCCGATACTTGATGAGATTCTTGACGCCCAGCATCTTGGCAATATAACGAAGATCCTCTAGGGATTTCTTCTCTAAAATTGCCTTTTCTTCCATAATTCACCGCCTAAATTCTATTTTGATCCCTTTGGAAGGTTCATTTCCTGTAATGCGCATATAAAGCATGTTCCTGCATGGCAAGCGGCTTTTCGTTTTCCGGGACGTCTGCCATCGTCATGAAGGCATTGTCATAAAAAACGTGAAACCTGCCCTGTACAGGAAGGAGATGTCCGCGATAAGAAATTGTTCACAACGGAAATCCAGGAACAACCAGGTACCTAAAAAGATAGCCTGACGTATGCCTGACATGTTGTGAAAGTGGGCTGTAAAACGCTGTGGACTACGCAAAAAAGATGCCGTGACAACAGCAACAACGGAACGATCCATGAACCAGCGGAATTTTCAGTGAACAATACCTCGTTCACTATACAGCCGCAAGGTTTTCTTGTCAAGTTCCGCATGGTGTTGAACCCGGTGGAAGGGGTTGCCTGCAAAGGTTTTGCCGTACCGGATCTCGCATCCGTCGCACATG
Organism: uncultured Clostridia bacterium; assembly: GCA_942493335.1. GTDB lineage: Bacteria > Bacillota > Clostridia > DSM-8532 > DSM-8532 > JAEWSN01. The sequence continues at coordinate 1,331,959 of OW818693.1, forward strand.
GGGGGATCGGAATCGAATCACCCTATGCCTTGCCGCCGGCCAGCGACTCCGGCATAGGGAGGGAATCCGCTTCTCTCCCTTATCATGCTTTACCCCGTACGCCAGACCCTAAACGGCGCATCCCTCATGAAGGAACCACAGGATGGTTTCCTTGACCGGCAAACCCACCACTTTCTCCAAGGCGGCCGCATACCAGGAAAGCTGTCTTCGATAGGCTGGCACACGTTCCCTGCTGCGGTCCGTCTTGTAGTCAACCAATACGATTTTCCCGCTCTCGATAAACCAACTGTCCACGATTCCCTGCAGGACAATCGTTTCCGATGCGGGAATCGCCGGGTCGCCCAAAACATCACCAGCCGCCATACGGACCGTGAAAGGCGTCTCGCGATGAATGATGCCTGCCGACTGCATGCGGCTGAACAATGGAGAGTGCAGGAACGCGCGCAAGGCACCTCGATTCGGAATCATCCGGTCCGATTCCGGAATCAGTCCCTGAAGAACCAATTGGTCAATGACTTCCTCAAGGTCCGGAATTTGCCCGTCCCTGGGTTCCAGATGCTGCAGAACGAGGTGCATCAGGGTGCCATAGCGCAATGCGCGTGTTCCTTCCCGAACACCTGTCAGAAAAGCAGGAAGTACGGCCTGCTCCTGAGAAGTCAAACCAACCTGCGGTTTTCCCACGGAATCATCAACTGGCAAACCGCTGTCATCCCGGGCGGCGCGTCCGTTGTCCAGCGAATCCAGTTCGGCAGCCGTACAGGCCAGCCTGAAAGCATCCTCCAGTTGTGCGGACGCCTCATCCCGTTCTTCCCAAAGACGCTTCAACGCAGTCACCGTCATCTTGGCCGGAACGTTGGCGAGCATCGGAAAATCAGGTTTCCAGGCAAGTCTGCGATCCACTTCCGACAAATCGGCCTCAAGCTGCTCGCGGACCGGATCGCGACCGGCCGTATCAAACAAGCTGATCTGACCCGGCATGCCGAACAACGCATTCTCCCCGATACGGGCTCTGTCCAGCGACTCCGGCAGGGACGCCGCTCCGACATCCGCAACCCGCCGCATGCGCGCCACCTCCGCCCGGGTATGGACAAACAGGACAGGCGCATCCGCCTGTTTTCCCATGACGGATCCCCATGCGGCGAGAAGCCATTGCGCATGACTGCGAAGGGGAAGAACGGCGCCAATGGGCAGCGGGCCATCTTTTGGCAGCTCCTTGAAGGATTCCATCATTTCCAGAGGCGCCTTCATGGTTCCGCACACGAAAAGCCGTTCCTTTGCACGGGTCAGCGCCACATAAAGAATCCGCATCTCCTCGGAGAGCATTTCCCGAAGCAGGATGGTTTGCAATGCGCGTTTGGCGGCAGTAGGCCAGGTTGCGCCCAGATCGGGCAACGAGCCGTCCGGCCCGAACCCATATCGATGATGGAACAGCACACGGTTCTGACGATCCCGCAGATTGAACTGCTTGCCTGTTCCGCAGAGCAAAACAACCGGGTATTCAAGTCCCTTGCTCTTGTGGATGCTCATGAGCCGAACGACATCCTCGCCTTCGCCGATGACCTTCGCCCCGTCCATGTCCCCCTTGCCCGCACGAAGACGCTCCACATAACGAATGAACTGGAAGAGACCCCGATAACCCGTCGTCTCGAACCGTGCCGCCCGTTCGACCAGCAGGCGAAGATTGGCCAACCGCCTGCGGCCCTGCGGTAAAGCGGCCGCATGCAGCGCATACCCGGTCTCGTCGAACAAACGTTCCAGCAACTCGCCCACCGGAAGAATCTGCGCAAGATCCCGCCATTGTTCCAGTTTGTCCAGAAAGGACCGGCAAAGCTCACGGTGACTGCCGTCCTGTTTGACAAGAGAATCATGCAGCGTACCAGCCGGGTCGGCCTGACGTACCGATGCCATCAGGGTCTCGTTCCAGCCGGCGATGGGAGAGCGCAGTACGGCCGCCAATGGGATGTCCTGCTGCGGGTTGTCCAGCACCTGGAGCAGGGAGAGCACAACCCCCACTTCCACTGAAGCGAAATAGCCTGCGCCGGTATCAGAAAACAAGGGAATGCCCTGCAAGGCGAACTCCTCGACAAAAACCTGGCTCCAGCCGCTTGTAGCCCGGAGAAGAATGGCGCAGTCCGAGTACCGGACCGGTCGAGGTCCTTCCCGGCCAACGACCATGCAGGCAGGCTCTCCCTCCTGTTTGTCCATCATTCGACGGATGGTATGGGCAGCCCATACCGCTTCTTCCTGCACCGCTTCGAGCTCTTCGGGGGGGAGCATGCCTTCTTCCGGATCTCCGGTGCCGGGGTCCTGCTCCGTTCCCTCTTCTCCTGAATCCTCCGGGTCTCCGGTCTCCCTGGAATCTGTGGAACCCGCGGAGACCGCTTCCGTTTCCGACGGGGTTCCCGCGGGGATATCCAAAGCAGGATTCCTATCCGTTTCGAGCGGATCCGTCGCCTTGTCGATGAGGTGAAACTCAACGGGCGCGCCGGCCAGCCCGTTCCATAACGGATAATCCGCTCCTGCCAGCAGGGATTCATCTTCCGTGTAGTCCAATTCGCCCAGCCGTGTGGTCATCAGCCTGCGGAAGGCGATGTTGACGGCATCCAGCACCGGAGCCCTGCTGCGGAAATTCCGATGGAGCAGGATCTTCCGACGGCCGCTCCCTTCCTGTTCCGGATAGGCGGCATACTTCCCGAGGAAAAGCTCGGGCATGGCCTGACGGAAGCGATAGATGCTTTGCTTCACATCCCCGACCATGAACAGGTTTCCAAAATCCTCCCGCTGGGTTGCGACGGCTCCCAGAATCGTTTCCTGGACCAGGTTGCTGTCCTGATACTCGTCAATCATCACAGCGAACCAACGTTCCCGCATCGACACGGCCAGAGCCGTGGGGACGCTTGCTCCCTTTTCGTCGGGTTCCGCCAGCAGATTCAGGGTCATGTGCTCCATGTCGTCGAAATCGACCAGGTTCCTGCGCCGCTTCATGCGCCCATACGTGCGGTCGAGTGCCTGGGCCAGCTCCGTCAATTTCGTCATCCGGCTGGATTCTGCCCGGATCTCGCGGCAGAGGATTTCAGAGGACCCCGGAAGCGTTTCCTTCCGCAGCCGTTCGATTCCTTCCTTCAAGTGTTTCCTGGCGGCCTGCAGACGTTCCTTGACGATCGGGTCCGCCTCTTTCGGCGCGCGTTTCATCGTGGCGAATTTCATCCCGGACAAGGCGGCATACGCTTGTTCCCATCCCAATGAAAGCGCATAGCGAAGTTTCTCCAGCAGGACAAGGTCTTCGGAAAAAGTGACGGCATATCCATCGAAGCCGGCATCTTCCGACAGACGGCACGCACGCTCCGCTTCCATGGCCAGATCCTCGAGCACCCAGTCTGCTTGTTCCAGTAAAATCCGTCCCCAGACTGTATCCCCGAAATCCGTCCCTTCCGGAATCTGCAGCTGCGCCAGCGAATCCGTCATCCACTTGTCAGGAAACGGCATGGAACGGGATTGCCGCCACAGATCAAGAATCTGGTCCCGCATCCGGCGATCGTCGCGATACCCGGCATAACAGTCGAGCAGATCCGCAAGCGCAGGTTCCAGCGTTTCTGAACCATACCGGTCGTCCATGAGCCGATCCATCGCCTCTGCAAGCATGAGGGTGCATTCGGTCTGTTCTCCGACACGAAAACCGGGTTCCAGCCCGGCCAGATGGAAATTCTCGCGCAGGACCGCGAGACAGAACGAATGGATGGTTGAAATCGGCGCGTCGACCACCAATGCCAATTGAGCGGATGCACGGACATCCCCCTCGGCGGCAAGTGCCAGCAGCGCCTTCCGGATGCGCTCCCTCATCTCTCCGGCGGCTGCCTGCGTGAAGGTTACGACAAGAATCCGGTCCAAATCCGGTGGAGCGTCCCCCTCCATGATCAACCGGACAATCCGTTCCACCAGGACGGCTGTTTTGCCTGAACCGGCAGCGGCGGCGACAAGCAGGTTGCTGTTGCGTGATGCCAATACGGCAGCCTGATCATCCGTCCACTTCATGCAGTTCCTCCCTGATGTCAGGATCCGTCTCTTCGAGGCTGCGCCGAACGGCTGCCTCATCGGTAACCGACGGCCTGTCCCACCCGACGCCGCCAACCCCGGGTTCAAATCTGCAGACACGGCCATACGGGCATAGATCGCAGGCTTTCATCTTTGCGGTTCGAACGGGATGTACCGGAATCCGGCCAGCCGTCAATTCCTCCCCGATGCCGGCCATGATGCCGTCAACCATACCGCCGAGACGTTCAAACCCTTCCCTGGAAAGGGTCCTTGTCCGGCCAGAGATGCTGCCGTCCTTGTTCAGACCGGCCTTCAGCACCTCGGAGTTGCCGGACTGGCTGAGTTGTGCATCCATCGCAGCCAGGATGGCAGGGTCGTCCACGACATAGCCCGTAAGCCGCATTCTGCGGTTCCTCTCCGTTTCTGCACCCTCCGCGGCACTGTCCCGCGTCCGGACATCCGGCGGTTCAAGTCGCATATGGAAAATCCCGGCCGGACTGACAGGCATCCCGCCGTTCCCGACCGATTCCCCGCGCATGCTGGCCAGCGCCACCGCAAGATAGGCGGGCAGCTGCATGGAAAGACCATTTGCAATGTCCGCAAGCGATAGGGCACGATCACCGGATTTGTAGTCGACCACACGCAGGTGGCGACCTTCCGGTCCTTCATGAACATCCAGACGATCCAGTCTTCCCTGAAGACGCAGAACCCCTCCATCCCGCATTTTGATCTCATAAGGCGGGAATGGACCGTCTCCTCCGAACCCGAGTTCATGGCCGAACGGACGGAAGGAACCAGCCCTGATTTGCCCGGCAATCCGCCCGGCCGCCGTCATGGCGGCTTTTGCGAGCCGATCGGAAAACCAGGAAGCCAGCCCCGGATGCAGGGGTGAAATGCCTGTCCCTTTACGGATGCCGTCTCTCACCGCATCCGCCACATACCCAGGAAGCCTTGCATCCTCAAACAGGTCCCATCCGCCATCACGTTCCACGGCTGCCAGAACGGCATCCATGATGTCATGCATCAGAAGGCCGAAGCCGATATCGCGAAGGCCCGACTCCTCCCGTTCGCGCAAAAGGGCGGCATGCCGTGAAAACCAGGAAAACGGGCATTTCCGATACATCTCGAGCGATGACAGACTGCCAGTGAGAACACTGCCGTACCGGTTGCGGAACCAATCGGAAGAAAGAGATGCCTGATTCTGCCAGGACAGGCCTTCCCTGACCATCCGGTGGGAAGAACCCAGACCGGCTTGTCTGCCGCATATCCTGAACATGGCCTGTACCAGTTCAGGCGTTGTGGAGGCGGAAGGGTCCCGCAGGAGGGGAACCAGGGACTCCAGCAGGGCGGCAGGCGTAGTGGCCCAATCCACTTCAGGAGAAAACACCAGCCCCCCCGTTTCCTTCTCAGGTTCCCACCCCTCCCGAAGCAGCGGAAAGAGGGAGTGGAACGCACGCCAGATGCCCGATGGCAGCAGGCTCTTCCCTTCGGTGTCGGAGATGGGACGGCTGAGCCACAGACCCTCTTCCGGCATCGTGACAACCGCCTCGAGCTCATCCTTCCGTTCTTCCGTGACGGTCCGCGTATCAGGGGCCAGTTCCACCCCCATGCGGAGCAGGGTGCGCCGTTCCGGATCCGACAGGAGTCCCTGTCCGCCCGGACCCGACGGGATCCAGCCTTCGACGGCGCCAAGCACGAAAAGATGCTTGATTTCCGCTGTACGGGAACGGGACGGCGTACCGACGAACACCTCGTCGAGCGCCGCAGGAATGATGCTTGTGGATCCGCCTTCCAGGCCCGTCTGGAGCATGCCGTGAAGTTCCGTGAGGGTGACGTTGCCTTCCCCGGAAAGTTCCATCACCTGATCCATCAGATCACAGGCGGATTGCCAGATCTGTCGCATGTGGCCGGCTGATGCCAGCAACCCTTCCTGTTCGAGGTGAAGGGATCGGGCAACCACCGCCTGCGGCAACCCCCACGCCATCAAAAGCCCCACATAGGATTCGAGGGCGAGACGCACGGGTACCGGCCCATGAACGATCTTCCGAAATTCCATCAACGGTTCCGCCAACACTCTTCGGACCGTCTCCAGCTCCGCATCCTCCAGACTGCCTTCGCACCACATTCGTCGGCCGCGCATGCCGGTCGCAAGCGCATGGTTCTCCAACTTGTCCGTCAACGCGCGCTCTACCGGCAGAAGACCCGTCTTGAGAAGCCGGAACACATCATCATGCCGCCAGCTACCGCGAAGAATGTCGAAAACAGCCAACAGCGCTACGGAAACCGGATTCCCAGCCAGCGATTCCTTCCGGTCCATGAAAAATGGAATCCCATGCATCCGGAAGATACGCCTGACACCGGAGGCATATTCCGCCAGATCCGGTACCAGAACGGCAAGCTCGCGATACCGGCAACCCCCGTCCCTGCAGAGCATGACAATCCGCCTCGCACAGGCATGGATTTCGGATTCCGGGTCCGCTTCCGCAACCATCCGGATATCGTGAACCCTCTCCTTGCATCGGATGTTTCCTGAAGCGGCGAAATTCCGGTTCAGGAATGCCAACCCGGAACCTGGCCGGTGCCGGAAGTCCGTCCCCAGCGTGCAGGTCTCCTGAACGGGGATCCCGCTTTCTTCCGCCTGATGCTTCAGGAATGCCAGTGCGGCTTTCGCGGGCCGACCGGACTCCGGCCTGTACGCCATGCCCGAAGCGTTCATTGCATGCATTCGGAGCGAAACCGTGACGGACTCCGCCCGACGGACCAGTGCCAGGATGAATTGCAGTTGAACGGGAGAAAAGCGGAGAAACTGGTCGAAGCAAAGATGGACCCGTTCAATACCGGGCAGCCTTGGCAAGCGTTCTGCCGCCATGGCCAACCGGTCTTCCCCATCAAGATACCCTTGACCATCCATCGCCTTTTCATATGCTTCCCCGACAAGCGTCAGTTCCCGAAGCTTGACCGACAGGCGCATGTCCGTCGTTTCATCCGCCATGCGCCGCAATGTCTCAATCGAGACGCCGTATCGCTTGAACTCGGATATCAGATCACCCGCCACCTTGGCAAAGCCACCCTTGCGGATGGAATCGGCGAAAAGGGGAAGCTGATCCTGCAATTCCCGTACGATCCGATAGACAAGGATTCCCTTCCCGGATGCATCCAAAAAAGGTCGCGGAGATCCGCCGGTTTCAAGTAGGACTTGTCTTGCCAGACGGTTGATGCTGTAAACCCGCACCAAATTGCCATCCTTGTCTCCAAGCAAATCAAGGATTTTCTTTTCCATCAGGAAAGTCGCCTGATCAGGCACAACCAGCCAGGTCTCGCCTCCGCCGGTGGCCGCGCGCTCCCGCGCCGCTTTCAACAGCATGGTGGTCTTGCCGGTGCCACCGGGACCCTGAAGTATTTCAAGCCTCACCGGTCATCCTCCGCATCAGGAATCCGCCTCATCCTTGATTTGTATGGAAATGCCGGCTTCACGGCCAAAGTCAAGCAAACGATCCAAAGTGGAGTCACCAGTCGATGCGTGTTCCTCCGGTGCGTCCGGAATGGCACCGGAACCAAAAAAGGCATCGTCGGAATCCGATACCTGAGGATCGGGAAAAGGATTTTCTCCCTTCTCCTTCCGCTCGGGCCTGGTGTGTGGACTGCTGCCTGCAGACCCATCCGGAGTCGCCATGACGGGTGTTAGCCTTTCGGAGACTTGCATATCGGGTTCAGTTATTGCAGGGATCGGATTTGCGACGGCAGGATTACCGGAAGCGACATTTGGTACAGCGGAAGTACCCGCCTTGAGGGACGTCGCTTCCTTCATATCCACGATCTTGATCTGGCATGCCTGACCCGTCACGGCCTGGACAGCCGCAGTGATCATGCCGATGCTGTCAGACTGCGAAAGCACTTTCCGTTTCAGGAAATCATCGGCAGATACCACGACCCTGAGCTGGTCCGGCGCCACCTGAAGGCATTCCGTATCAAGAATGTAGGCATATAGTTTCATGCCGCCGGGTTTCGCTGTTCCAGTCCGCCGAATCTCATCGATGACCCTGGCCCAGGTCTGGAAATTCGCGGAAGGACCTCCGCGATAGGAGGATCCGTCGTTTCCGGTGCCGGATTGTCGGGCTGCAACAGGCGTGCTGCCAGATTGTCCGGCATTGCCACCCAGCCCACCGCTCCAAGTGTCATTCTGACCGGAAGCGGAAGTTCCGTCACCCGACATGCCGCCGGAGGTTCGCGCGCCATACGCACCACTCCTGGCGGACTGAGTGCCGGCCGAATTGCCGGATGAAACGCCCGGGGAGCCTCCGCCGGGGATGGCGGGGCCTCCTCTTCCCTGCAATCCGCTCAAGGCCTGTCCCATATCGGCCAGTTGACGTTCCAGTCGTGCCAGCCGATCTTCCATTTGACCCAATTCCCGGCCGGATGCAACCGCACCATCAGCCATGGGATGCTTGCCATTGTTCTGTTCCTGGGCATCCGGACGGTGGCCGTCACCGGATTTACCGGTGGAACGCGTGCATAGACGAAGCAGGAGAACTTCCATCATGATGCGTGGATTGTCCGTCCGGCGCAGTCTCAGTTCATGCTCCGACAATTCGCGCAACCATTCCGCCAACTCGCTTCCCTTCAGGGTTTCCGCCGCCTTCTTTGCATCCGGCATGTCATCCGGATGCAGATCCAGCAGGGGAGACGATGCTCCGCCCATTTGAAGCAGCAACGCATTCCTGAACCATCCGAGCAACTGCACGCACAACTGCGACAGATCCCGGCCTTCCCGCATGAGTTCATCCAGGAGTGTCCAGGATCGGTCGATGTCTCCCTCCAGCAACGCGCCGGCCAATGTACGGATCCGCGCGTTTGAGGCAAACCCGGCCATCTCGTTCACATCGGCGAGGGTGACCGCCGTGTGTCCGAGGGTCGTAAGCTGATCCAAAAGGCTGATCGCATCCCGCATGGCGCCACCGGACAATCTAGCGAGAAAGTGCAGGGCATCCGGTGCGACCGTGATGCCGCAATCCACCGCAATTTCCCCGAGCCTTTCCGCGATGCCATGTTCTGTGATCCGTTTGAAATCGAAGCGCTGGCAGCGGGACAGGACTGTGGCCGGAAGTTTCTGCGGTTCCGTGGTGGCCAGGATGAACACCACCCGCTCCGGCGGTTCCTCCAGGGTTTTCAGCAGCGCGTTGAAAGCGCCGGAAGACAGCATATGAACCTCGTCGATGATATAGACCTTGTATCGTGCGACGGAAGGCGCGTACACGACTTCATCCCGGATGTCTCGGATGTTGTCGACGCTGTTGTTCGAAGCCGCATCCATCTCCATGACGTCCAGAATGCTTCCGTTGAGGATACCCTGGCAAATGCTGCATTCATTGCACGGATCGCCATCCTTCGGATTCAAACAGTTGATGGCGCGTGAAAAGATTTTCGCCATGGTGGTCTTGCCTGTTCCCCGGGTACCGCAGAAGAGGTAGGCATGTCCGATGGCATCGTTTTTCAGGGAGTTCTTCAGGGTGTCCACGACATGCCTTTGTTCGACGACGTCGTGAAAGGTCATGGGACGCCATTTGCGATACAGGGCCAATCGGGACATGGGACACCTCCGGGACGGATGGACGGGTGCAGCCAACGATGGGCCTTCTCCCGCCTGCCGTCTGTATTCTGCGGATCGACCGCCAAGCGTGCCGGTTTCCGACTCCATTCAAGTGTATCATACGGGATTGCGCAGCCACAACGAAAAGGCACCCGCCAGCGTGTTCCCGGGGAAATAAAACACCCGCCATCCTGTGATGCGGACCGGAGCACCGACCTGTGTCCCAGGTTGACCCGCGGCACACCCAAAGATCCGCTTACCGCTGCTTCCTTCCGGATCTGACGGGGTTCACGGGATTGAATTGCGCGGGGCCCGGACCACAGGTCGGCACACCGTTCCGCATCACCCGAAGCGGGTGAGCGTCTGTTCATTATAACGGATCTTTCCCTTTGCCGCAACCCGAAATCAAGAAAAGAGGAACGGCTCCGACGGAACCGTTCCTCTCTGTCGCTCCGGGTTCAGGCAGTGATTATGCGCGTTCCAGATATTCGCCGGTGCGGGTGTCGATCTTGACCTTGTCACCGGTGTTCACAAAGAGCGGCACCTTGACGGTGGCGCCGGTTTCGGTGATGGCGGGCTTGTTCGCGCCGGTGGCGGTGTCCCCCTTGAAGCCGGGTTCCGTCTCGGTGATTTCGAGCACGACGAAGGTCGGCGGTTCAATGCCGATGCATTGATCCTTGAAGAACATCAGCTTGCAGACAGAGTTTTCCTTGCAGAATTTCAATGCATCGCCGATACTGCTCGCGTTGAGGGGGATCTGCTCATAGGTTTCCTCATCCATGAAATAGAAAAGATCGCCGTCCACATAAAGGTACTGCATGTCGCGACGGCTGATCTGCGCCTTTTCAAACTTGTCGGTGGGGTTGAAGGTGCGTTCCACGGTGGATCCGGTGATGATGTTGCGGATCTTCGCACGGACGAAAGCTGCGCCCTTGCCGGGCTTTACATGCTGGAACTCGAGAATCTGGAAAACGGATCCATCCATCTCGAAGGTCACATTGTTCCGGAAATCACCTGCAAAAATCATAAACTGGGCCCATCCTCTCACTCACACAATCGATTCACACCGCCGTTCGGGACGGTGTTTCCGGGCCCCTTCGGGATTCCCGTGAACGCACAACAACAGGGCATGTCAGCCCACGCTTCCTTATTCTAATGGAAATCCGCCATCGGCGCAAGGGGGATCCCTCCCGGCATATCCGGCAACGCCTGATCCCTGTATGTGGCACAGCTTGTTCCGTCAGCCGCTACAGAATCAGCATGGCTTTCGGCGAGGCGGTGAAATTTCGGAAGGTTCCGCCAACCATGGCACCCATGTCCTCGATTCGGACGCCGCCGACGCCTTCCAGATAGATGCCGGGCTCCACGGTGAAAACCATGCCGTCCTCCAGCACATCGGAGGACGGAGAGGAAATGCGGGGATCCTCATGAATTTCAATGCCGACGCCATGGCCGAGGCTGTGGCCGAAATGGTTGTCGTGTCCCGCATCCGCAATGATGCGACGCGCCACACGGTCTGCCTCTCCGCCCCGGATGCCGCAATGCAGGGCTGCCAGTGCCGCCATCTGTGCCTTCAGGACGATCGGGTAGATGCGTCGCAGCACGGGACCCGGTTCACCCAGAAAGACGGTACGGGTCATGTCCGAGCAGTATCCGTTCCATTTCACCCCGAAATCCATGACAATCGCATCGCCTTGAGCGAACGCGCGGGTCGTGGCGGTGGAATGGCAGAGGGCCGAATTGGGACCGGAGGCGACGATCGTTTCGAAGGATGTTCCCTGTGCACCATAACGCCGCATCCGGTACTCGATCTCCGCCGCAAGGTCCGCTTCGGTTACCCCCTCACGGATGTATGGAAGTATTTCCGCGTATACCGCATCTCCAATCGCGACCGCTCTTTTAATGGCCTCCAGCTCTGCCGCGTTTTTCCTGACACGGAGCTCGGGCAGGTCCGTCGCAAGATTCACGAATCGGAAAGGAGTGCGAAGACGTTCCTTGAATAGCTCGAATTCGGAGACCGTAAGGACATCTCCTTCATACCCGATGGACTTGACGCCGTTTCGGGCAAGGAGCCTTTCAAGGGTCGCGTGGAAGGATTCGATCAGTTCCACTGGCTCGATTCCGTCAGTCACCTGTGTCTTCGCCTGGATCGCATAGCGGAAGTCCACGATCAGAAAGGCTTGCAGCCGTGTGACAAGAAGCAGCGACGTGCTGCCGGTGAACCCGGAAAGCCAGAAGGTATTGGGACGGCCCGTCAGAATGGCTCCGTCCAGTTTTCTGCGTTCCAGTACAGCCCGCAGGGCTGCCAGCCTTGCTTCCATTTCAGGTCCCCGTCCGGGTGCCGTGAATGCGTCTGGCCAAAGAAAAAAGCGCCGCGGAATAGCTGTCGAAGCCCAATCCGCAGATTTGACCCAGACAGACCGGCGCAATGACGGAATGATGCCGGAACTCTTCCCGCGCGTGTACGTTGGAGATGTGTACCTCGATAGCGGTCAGACCCACGCCGGAAATGGCGTCCCGGATGGCATAACTGTAATGCGTGAAGGCGCCGGGATTGATGATCAGGGCGTCGATCCCCTTTTCCCTTGCCTCATGGATGGCTTCGATGATGTCCCCTTCATAGTTGGACTGATGAAAGTCCACCTCGATGCCAAGGGCCGCTGCTTCCATATCAAGCTGGGTCTCCAGATCCGCCAGCGTCTTGGCGCCATAGACACCCGGTTCACGCTGTCCGAGCAGGTTCAGGTTCGGTCCGTTGATGATCCGTATCTTCCGCATGTCTTCCGTGCCTCCGCGCTCTCCGGCAAAGCCGGCGGAAATGCTCCGGCTTCCGCCTTCGGCGAATGCCGTATTGGAAACATCATACAGGATATACCAGTAAAAATCCAGCCTGAGCCGTTACCGGGGCAGAAAGATCGTCTGGTTCTCCTTCGAACGCCGATACAGCGTGAAACGATTCCCAATCACGGATACCACTTCGGACTCTGTGGCCTTGGCGATCTCCTCCGCCGCTTCGCGTGCGCTGTAGAGGGAATTCTTCAGGACATTTCCCTTGATGAGCTCGCGAGCCTCAAGCACCTCGTCGAATTGCTTGAACATGGTTTCACTCGTGCCGCCCTTTCCCACCTGAAACAGCGCGGGAAGCGGGTTGGCCAGACCTCTCAGATAGCTTCGTTGTTTGCTTGTGAGCATTTTCATCTCTTTCCCGCCTTCCAGGCGGCTATTGGCTTTTCCTGAACGGCCGCCTTCCAGGCGGTCACTGGCTTTTCCTGAGCGGCCGCCTGAAAGGCGGCCACTGTTTTCATACACTCGGAGTGAATCTCCCTGGTGATCCGGCATCAATGCAGGAAGTCGAATTCCACATCCCCGACGCGGACAGTGTCTCCGTCCTTGACACCCTTTGCTTCCAGCGCGTCGATGATGCCGCCGGTTTTCATGACCCGTTGGAAATACTGCAGCGACTCGCGGTCACTGAGGTTGATGGAGCCGATGATCCGCTTGACCCAAGGTCCTTCCACAACATACACGCCGTTCTCGTTCCGGACCGTGTAGGGGGATTCCTTGATTTGCGCCGCCAGCATCTCTTCAGGAGAAGCAACCTCGTAGAGCGTGATGTCGGGCAATTCCTTCAAGAGGTCTGCGGTTCGACGGATCAGCGCCTTAACGCCTTCCCCCGTAGCCGCTGAAATGACGAATGCTTCATACCCGGACTCCCTGACGGATTTCAGGAAGCGTTCGAGCCGTTCTTCGTCCACCACAGCGTCATGCTTGTTCGCCACGACGATCTGGGGCCGCTTGGCCAGGTTTTCGTCATGCAGGGCCAGTTCCCGGTTGATGATGGCGAAATCCTCCAAGGCATCCCGCCCGTCGGTTTCGGCCACATCCACCACATGGAGGAGCAGACGGGTTCGTTCCACATGTCGGAGGAACGCGTGTCCCAGACCCACACCGTCATGGGCGCCTTCGATAAGGCCCGGAATATCCGCCATGGCAAAGCTTTCGCCGGGTCCGACAGAAACAATGCCGAGAACCGGCGTGAGGGTGGTGAACGGATAATTCGCAATTTTCGGTTTCGCTGCGGAGACGGAAGAAATGAGGGTGGACTTTCCCGCATTCGGGTAGCCGACCAACCCGACATCTGCAAGGGTTTTCAACTCAAAGATGACAGTCCGTTCCACGCCATCCGTACCGGGATGAGCAAAATTCGGAATCTGTCGGGTGGGTGTGGCGAAGTGCTGGTTGCCCCAGCCGCCCTTGCCGCCGCGCGCGATGACAACCCGCTGCGTCTCGCCGGACATGTCCGCCAGGATGAGTCCGGACGCCTTGTCTCGTACGATGGTACCGCGGGGCACCTTGATGACAAGGTCTTTTGCATTACGACCGGACATTTGACGACCGTCGCCTTTGCCGCCCGGGTCCGCGAGATACTTGCGCTTGTAGCGGAAATCAACCAGCGTGCGCAACCCGAGATCCACTTCGAGGATGATGCTTCCACCATCGCCGCCGTCTCCCCCGTCGGGACCGCCGTTGGGAATGTACTTCGCACGCAGGAAGGATACCTTCCCTGGTCCGCCGTCGCCCGCCTTGAGATAAATTTCCGCCAGATCGATGAACATGGATGATTACCTTGCCTTCCGTCGGTTCACGTTTCCCTTCCCCGACACGACAAGGGAATGGGATGAAAAGAAGGGACGATTGCTCGTCCCTTTTCGTAAAGTGCTTTTTGGCCTGTCCCTCCACTGCCGTTGCCAGCAGTTTCCGGCTGTTTCCGCATGGATTACGCGGAGTAGACGCTGACCTTCTTGCGGGTCTTGTCGAGACGCTCGAACTTCACTTTGCCGTCAACCAGGGCGAACAGGGTGTCATCGCTGCCGATGCCGACGTTCGTTCCGGGATGGATGTGCGTTCCGCGCTGACGGACGATGATGTTTCCGGCGACGACGCCCTGTCCGTCCGCGCGCTTGGTTCCAAGACGCTTGGACTGACTGTCGCGACCGTTTCTCGTGCTGCCGACGCCCTTTTTATGGGCGAACAGTTGAAGATTAATCCGAATCATGGTTTACACCTCCTTGCAAATTGTGCGGATGTACCGCGGGTATTGCGCTTCAATCTGCTTCAATCCGATTTCCATGGCTTCCAGAATGATGGTTGCCTTGTACCGGACAGCTTCTTCCAGGTTATCGGGAAGCATCGATTCGAGTCTTCCGTCTTCTTCCCGGTATTCGTGGACGCCGCACATCTCATCGAGTGCGCCAAGGGCTGTGAAAGCGATTCCGGAAATGGCCGCGCAGACCATGTCGTATTCGCTGTGACCGCCGGCTCCCGCGTGTCCCTTGATGGTGAAGCCCTGGATTTCGTTTCCTTTTCGGAAAACCTTGACATTTGTCATGGCCGTCCTTCAAGACCGGGCAACTGACCGGCAGGTTTCCCTGCGCATGGGTTCGGTTTCTTCAGTTCCCTGAATCTCTTTCTCTGTCTTGTGTCCGATGCCGGAGCATCAGGCCTGGATCGCCTGGATCTGGACGCGGGTGTATGGCTGTCTATGGCCATTCTTCCGACGTTCGGTCTTCTTGGCCTTGTACTTGAAGATAATGATCTTCTTGCCTTTGCCGTGTGCCAGAATCTTCGCGGTGACGGATGCTCCGCCAACGGTGGGATTTCCGGTCTTGAGGCTTCCCTCGTCGGAAACTGCAAGGACCTTGTCAAACACGAAAGCGTCGCCTTCGTTCGCGGAAAGCTTCTCGATGAAGAGAATGTCGCCTTCCTGCACTTTGTACTGTTTGCCGCCTGTCTCGATGATTGCGTACATGTGCGCTCCTCCTCCTACCAATCTCGCCATCACAGGGACGACCTTCGCCGTTTCCATCACATGTCCATAAACATGTCTGCCCTTCTCTGAGCGGTTGCCGTATAATGATAGCATAGGCAGTCAGGCGTGTCAACGGAAAGTGTCGACGCAAACATCCCAAAATGCATGCAACAATTGATATCACCCGATTACAACGGACTTCACACGATTTCGCCCGCCATTTTTCGCGCCATACAGGGCATCGTCAACCAGGCTCACGAGATCGGCTGGTGAACCCAGCTTCGCCGGACAGGCGGTAACGACACCCAGACTGATGGTGACAAACCGAGACAGATCCGATCCCTCATGCAAAATGCCGAGCGCTTCAACCGCTTTTCGAATGCGCTCCGCCAGTTCCTGTGCCCCATGACTGCCGGTATCCGGCAGGATGATGACAAATTCTTCTCCCCCGTATCGTGCGACAATATCGGACGCCCGAACGACAATCCGCCGGAACACCGCCGCCATGCGCCGCAGGCAGTCATCCCCCGCCACATGGCCATATCGATCATTGTAGGGCTTGAAAAAGTCAACATCCAGCATGATGAGTGACAATTCCTCGCCGTAGCGCTTCTCTCTGAAAAACTCCGTTTTGAGGGCTTCGTCAAAATACCTGCGGTTCGAAAGCCCCGTGAGACCGTCCGTCAGCGAACTGATCCTGGCTGCATTCCGCTCCGTCTCCAACTGACGGATCAACTGCTGAATCTGTCCTTCCGCCTGTTTTCGTTCGGTCATGTCGCGGATCAGGCATATGACATGGGGAACATCATAGACCCTGAGCATCTTGGCTGAAATCGCGCCGTCAAACCTGCTTCCATCCTTGCGACCGAAAAGGACTTCCATGTTTTCACAGGATCCCCCGTCTTCCAGTTCGGCAAGGAACAAATCCCGATCCAAAGCTGCACGCCAAAGGCTGATTTCCAGGGTTGACCTGCCAATGGCCTCTTCACGGGCGTAGCCGGTCATCGCGGAAAATCGCTCGTTGACATCGACGATCACGCCGTCGGAAAGCCGTGAAATATAGGCCGCATCCGGACCCGTATTAAAAACATTCTGCATTTTCTCCTTCTCAAGAAGGTTCTCCATGTTCAGCCGCTGATTGATCAGGATGATGAACCCATAAGTCCACATCATACTGGCAACAATGGCCAGGATAAACGAAAGGGCAATGCTGATTTCCTGGTCGGAATAATCCTTCATGGGCGGCAGCAACAGGGCCAGCATGGCGCGCACGACCAGAAAAGTGGCATACAGCAGGAATACGGAAGCTGTGAGCAAGGCGACGCCGGACTTTTCAGGATTTTTTCGAGGGGACGGCTTTTTTTGCGGGAGCAGGACAGCGGCTGTCAAGATGGACACGGCAGCCAGCGTGACATTCACCAGAATGGTCCGCGCCGAAAGGTTCATGTCAACGAGGATGAAGTATAGATAACCCAGCAGAAATAGGAAATATGGCATCACAATCGCCCATATTTTCTCCGCTTTCCCAAAAAAGCGCCGCACACCGACATAGAGAAAAAAAAGTCCGAGGATCATCAGCGGGTTGGCCAGAATGGCGACCCACTGATAGGATCGGGTCTGAAGCATCGGGATCAACGCGCCGCCAAGGGTCATGACCGAAGCACCGGAAACCCACCAACCGGTTCCGGGATAGCAGGGTTTCACGCGGTACTGGAGAAGCAGAACAATGGCCTGTACGGTGAAAGTCAGGCACTGCACAATCACCAGGGTATGCAAGTCGAACTTCATGTTCCCTCAATCAGGCGCCAGTTTCGCAATCATCGCGTACGCCGGTGTCTTCATTGTAACATGACCTGTACGGGAACATCGTGTTTTCATCCTTTGCGCAACAACAAAAGAGAGAGAGCTTACGCTCTCTCTCTTTCAGCTGTCATGCTGGTGTGGCACAAGGCCGGCTCAACCATACGAGATGGTTGATGCTGCTTACCAGCGGCTTCCGCCGCCGTATCCGCCGCCGCCGCCGTTGTTGCGCTGTTGCTTCTTGGCTCTGCGGCAATCGGGGCAACGCTGGGGCTCGTTCTCGAAGCCCTTTTCCTTGTAGAAGGCCTGTTCGCCCTCGGTGAAGATGAATTCGCTGTTGCAATCCTTGCAGGTCAATGTTTTGTCTGCCATTTTTCGTGTCCTCCTTGTAAGGTTGGATTTAATTCTTTTCTGGCGGTTTATCTTCCCATTCAAGGAGGAACCGGCTCGAAAACGATTAAATCGTTGTTTGCCAATGAATTATTCACGGCAGTTCCATTATCACCCACATTCGAGAAAAAAGCCATCCCTATTTGAAAATATTTATTTTTCCTTGTATTTCGCCGCTCCGGAATGGGGCTGATTCCCATATTTTACAACGAAGCAACCCCCATTCATGGTTTCAAGACCGTTATTTGGATCTCATACAACCAGGTTCCCGGCCGGATCAGGTACTGCGGGTGGATGTTCGGGTGCCAGCCGGTATCCCCGCCCAATCCGGAATGAACCGCATCCAGGTTGACGAAGACGGCCCGCGGCTCCGGCAGTTCATGGGCATGTCGCGCACAGTCGTATTCGGTGGCGGAATGGCGTTTGACATCCATGTGCACCGGCTGCGGGAAATCGAACCGCAGCCCCGCGCCTGTCCCGTCCATCACCTCAAGCCAACGGACGTCCTCACGGCCGCCGCACTCCACAGGCAGGATGTAGTCTTCATGGAAACCGGCCGCAGTCGCTTCATACACGCCAAATGCCGCGCTGTTCTTCCTGTCTGCGTAGTTCTCATGCGGACCCCTGCCAAACCAGCGGACATGCCCGAAGTCCAGCGGCATTTCCAGCGTGACGCCGATGCGGGGCAATGCTGGCAGCTGCGCGTCAGCCGTCACGAGATGACGGACCAGAAGGGTTCCGTCCGGCCGTATTTCATGCGTCAGCCTGCTGTTGAAGCCAAATGGACATCCGGACGCAACCAGTCGCGCAGCCGTTTCGTACCGGACGACCCCGTCGCTTTCCGGCGCAAGCGTGCAGGAAAGAACCTTTCGTTCCAGCCGATCCAAACCGGCTTCGCGCCAGAACCCGGCATGGGAGAAATCCGGTCCCTGGCCCGCGTCGATCCCCGTAGGCGCACGGAAGAAATTCTCGCGCAGGCCACCGGACAGATATTCCCGCCCTTCACATTTCCAGGAGTTCAAGCCACACGTCTCCCTGCTGCAGAAGATGGAGAAGTCCTTGTTTTCCACCTGCCAGCCACGGTCCGAGCCGATCACGCGCAATTCCTCCCCATTCCCGCTGGTTTCCCGCTTGCGCAGCCAGACGGGGGTTGACGCCGCAACAGCCGGCAAGCCGAACTGGAAAGCCACGATCTCATGACCGGCATCCGCCCAGAAGCACTCCGAAGCGAGGCGGAAGGAAAAATCGGCATGCAGTTCCGCTCCCTTCGGCAAACCGGCGGTCATGGCCGTATCCGGAAGCCGCACCACAGTTGTCTGTCCCGGCCTTGTTTCCGGTGCCGGCATGTGTCCATGGAGGACCGGGATCCCGTCCGCCAGGATCCGCCAATGGATTTCCAGATGGGAAAGACTGCTTTCCTGATACCGGTTCTCCACCAGCCATTCGTCCTTTTTCCCGAATGCAGCCTTCATGTAGACAGGGGCCTGCACCTTCTTGATTTCCAATGCACCGGGATGAAGCGTCAGGGAAGGACCGACCACGCCGTTGAGACACATGTCGAGGACGGGGTCCGTCACGGATTCTCCGAAGTCACCGCCATACGCGTAGTACGCCTCGCCTCGATCCACGGCTTCCATGGCGCCGCCGAACCTGATTTTCCCGTCAAACCCCTTCACAAGCGCCTTGTCCGCCCAGTCCCAGACAAAGCCTCCCTGGAAGCGCGGAAAGCGGGCGACCATGTCCCAGAACTCGTCCACATTCCCGTTGCTGTTGCTCTTCGAATACGCATATTCGCACATGACCATGGGACGGATATCCGCTGTATCCGCCATCACCTCCGCCACCCAGTCCAGCTGAGGGTACATCGGAACGCGGATGTCACTGATGAGTGGCCCCGGTTCCCAGCTTTCATACTGGACGGGCCGGGTCGGGTCATACCCGCGGATCCAGCCGGCCATCCCCGCATGGTTCATGCCCGCGCAGGACTCGTTCCCGAGCGACCAGGCCACGATGGAAGGATGATTCTTGTCCCGCATCACCATGCGGACAGCCCGGTCCAGATAGGCGCCCGACCACTCCGGGTCCAGGGACAGGCGGGAATCCAGGCCATGCGTTTCCAGGTTCGCTTCATCCACAAGGCAGATGCCCATTTCATCGCAAAGATCATACCAGCGCGTGTCGTTCGGATAATGGGATGTCCGAACCGCGTTGAAATTGAGCTGCTTCATCAGCATGATTTCCCGGCGCATCCACTCTGTCGGGACATATCGCCCGTAGGAAGGATGGAACTCATGACGATCCACTCCCCGGAACACCATCCGGTTCCCATTGAGCCGGATGACGCCGTCCTTCCCGATCGCGACCTGGCGGAAGCCGACACGGCAGCCTTCGAAATCGACTTCCCGCCCCGCTTCGTCCAGCAGTGTGAAGGAGAGGGTATACAAATGGGGATTCTCCGTGGACCATTTGCGCGGATTCAGGACAGGAATCCGGAAGAATGCGGCTCCCGCCTGTGCTTTGTCCGTCCCTTTCAGATACATGCTGGACTGCGCGGCAACAGACGCCGTCACCGGTTCCACCACATCCGCGCCTGCCGGATCAAGCAGCCGGGCCCGGATCGAATGGGACGCGTAGCCCTCCAGCCGGTTCACATGGCACCAGGCAACCAGCTCCGCATCCCGCCAGGAAGCATCCAGCTCCGTCCGCACCTGGAAGTCCCGAATGTGGACGGGCGGCTTGGCCAGAAGAACCACGGAGCGCTGGATGCCGGACAAATGCCAGTAATCCTGATCCTCCAGCCAGAAACCATCGGAATACCGCATCACCTGAAGTGCCAGCCGATTCCTTCCTGGGCGGACATAACGGGTGATGTCAAACTCCGCAGGCAGCTTGCTGTCCTTTGAGAATCCTGCCTCCTGCCCGTTCACCCAGAGATAAAAGCAGGACTCCACTGCTCCGAACGCAAGCAGCAGGGTGCGCCCGTCCCACGAAGCAGGAACGTCAAAGTCACGGAGATAACAGCCGGTTGGGTTCTTCTCCGGCACGAAAGGCGGGTCAAGTTCGAGTTTCCCCGCATTCCGTTCCTTGTCCGGGTCTGAGGCACCCGTGCGGACAAGGTGACGCGCACCGGCGGCATCCATTTCCACCGGATACCGCACATTGGTATAAATGGGCACATCATGACCCTGCAGTTCCCAGCTGCCCGGCACCTGGATATCCGTCCATCCGGATGAATCAAAGGAAGGCTCCTGAAAAGCCGGAGGCACCAGCAACGGACCCGGAGCCAGGCAGAACTTCCAGGTTCCGTCCAGGTCCATTCGCCATGCCGAATCCTTCCGCCCCTCCTTCACCGCCGTTTCATCCGCATAGGCATACAACGGTGCATGCATCGGTTCACGACCCTTCTGCAGCAGCGTAGGATTTTCCCAGTCCATTCTTTCCGATTTCATTATTTTCCTGTCATCCATGCATTGCCCCTCCCCGGACGTCCATTCCCGGGCAGATGAGAAATCCCCTCTGCCGCGCAACGATTCACAGCTTTCCTCATCGCCTCCACACCAGTATATTCACAGCGAGCGGTCCGGACAATCCGACAATATTCCGTCCGTAGGGCAATATTCTCAGCATCTTCCACCACCATGGACAGGATGCTCATCCTCCATGGATCGGATGGCGGGGTCGGGAATACACATGCATCAATCGTCCAATTCCTTTCCCCCTTGGGCACGCGAACTCCAATAGTGTACGCGAATTCCAATATATAAGCCGTTTTTTGGCCGTTTGCAACACCTTCGGCCCTGTAAACCAGTTTGCATGGGACCGGGCCCAGCAAGTATAATAAGATGTTGCTTCAACAGCAAAACAGGGGAAAGGCGGATTCTTCCGGCCAATGTCCCACAAAACCTTTCGGGAAGGACATCAGCATGCAACAAAAGACGGGCCGTCAGGCCTACCGGAGAAATTCCGCATACAGACGCGACCGTGCGGGCCGCAGAATCCTCTCCATCATCCTGCTCGTTTCCCTCGTGGTTCTGACGCTCCTGCTGACCGGCATCTTTAAACCCGCGAATTGGTTCCATGGCGCGCCAGTTACTTCCGCGAGCGCGTCCGCAGACGTCCTGCCCTCAGATCCCGGCTCATCCTCCCCGCTTTCGCCGGAAAGCACACCTGACACTTCCACACCGGCAGCGACAGGCACTCCGGCCGGCACGGAAGCTTCAGCAGTGCCGGGAACCACAACCGATCAGGCGGTTTCCGCAACACCCGCCGCTGAACCAGCAGCCGGTTCCGACCCATCGGCCACACCGGACGCTACCCTGCGCACCCCTGGTCATGAAAACATGCCGGCTTTCGGTACAGTTCCCGCAACAGGCGATCTCGCCGCACTGGAAAAGAAGGTCCGCGACATGGTTGCAGGCTTTCCCGGCACCTACGGGGTCACCTATGTGAACCTTGCCACCGGCGAGCGGTTCGGGGTGAACGACACCCAGGAGTATATCGCCGCAAGCACTTCGAAATTCCCGATGAACGTCCTGCTCTGGAAACGCATCGCGGCCGGGGAAATCGACCCGGAAGCGAAACTCGTCTACAAGCAGGAAGACTTCGAATCCGGCACCGGCATCATCCAGCGGGATCCGTTCGGCACGGAATATTCCGTCCGGACCACGTCGAAGTATTCCATCCTCCACAGCGACAACTGCGGAATCAACATGATCATCCGACTGCTGGACATCGAGGACATTCGTCAGTACCTGCGGGATCTGGGCGGTGTGGTGGAATACGGGAAACGGCACCGTTCCTGCCCGGCCGACATGGCGAATGTGGCAGTGGACCTTTACACGTTTTACTACGGAAATCCGGCGGTGGCCGGCGAACTCATCGACAATCTCGAGCATACCGACTGGAACGAACGCATCAACGGATTGCTCCCGAAGGAAGTGAAAGTCGCACACAAGATCGGCAACCAGACCCGCACAGCCAACGATGTGGGCATCGTGTTCGCAAGCCAGCCGTACGTCCTGTCCGTCATGACCGACAAGGTGGATTTCGATGTCGCATGCCGGAACATCGCCAAACTTTCCAAAATGATTTATGACACCTTGGAGGCGCAGCCATGACCTACCCAAAAGGCAGCAGATTCAGGCGGAAACGCCGTTACAATCCGGCGAAGGGCCTGACGGCACTCTTGATGGTCGCCTTGCTCGCCATCCTTGTCTTTTTCCTCGCCCGGTTTCTGTTCGGCAAGGACGGCCTGCTGACGGCCAACCGCCCAAACGCAGGCATATCCTCCGGTTCCATAGTACCGGGAGGTGCTTCGGACGGCAAACAGGGCCCTGTTGCGCCCACGATCGCTCCGACACCCACTCCCACGCCTGTCCCCACGCCTCCGCCCACGCCGGAAGCCATGGCACCCGAATCGACGGATCCTGCGCTCATCCGCATGTCCTGGGAAACACCCGCGGTCTTTGATGGCGCGAACGCATTCCCGGAGGCCGCCAAATCCGTGGACGCCGATGGCGGCACCATGCAGACCTGGATCCTGCAGAACAACGCACCTGCAAAGGATGCGGGCCCGGCAGTCTCATTCGGTCCTTCCGAGGCATACAGCGCAGTGGAAGGCGTGCTGACCTTCCGCGGCAACAACTGGCGCAATGCGCCGTCCGCAGGAACACCCGCCATCACGGAAAAGAAGCTGGAAATTGTCTGGGAAAGTCCGACCGGCGCCATATCCAGTACGGAAAGCTACTGGCCCGGGACGGGATGGACCGGACAACCGCTTCTGGTCCACTGGCCCGAAGCCACGCGAAAGGCCATGAACCTTTCCGATGAAGCCAAGGCAAAGGATCTGGTCGAGGTGGTCTATCCGACATTGGACGGAAACATCTATTTTCTGGACCTCGAAACCGGAAAACCAACCAGAAAGAAAATCGAAGTCGGCTATCCCTTCAAGGGAACCGGTGTGATCGATCCGCGTGGTTATCCGCTGCTCTATACCGGCCAGGGGTTGAACGAAAACGGAAAAAAGGTGACGGAGTTCAAATACCGGATCTTCAACCTGTTGGATCAGAGCGAGACCTATGACATTCTGGGTCGGGACCCCATGGCATTCCGTCCCTGGGGTGCTTTCGATTCCTCCGGACTCGTGGATGCCGCAAGCGATACACTGATCGAATGCGGCGAAAACGGTCTGGTCTACAAGGTGAAACTGAACACGCAGTTTGATGCGGCCGCCGGAACGCTTTCCGTCGCGCCCCAACTCACGAAGTACCGGTATCGTCTCGCAGGCAATGATGAGCTTGGTATCGAAAGCTCTCCAGCCGCCTACAAGAATTTCCTTTATTTCTGCGACAATGGCGGCACCCTGCAGTGTCTCGACCTGAACACGATGACGCCCGTCTGGTTCACGCAGACAGGGGATGACACGGACTGCACCACGACCATCGAGGAAACGTCGGAAGGGGTGTTCCTCTATACGGCCAATGAAATCGACAAGCGATCGAAGGGCGGAACCGTGCCCACTGCAGACTGCAACATCCGCAAGTACAATGCCTTGACGGGAAAACTGGTCTGGCAGGTGGATGTCCCCTGCGTCTATCAGTACTATATCAACGGCGGCTCACTGGCCACCCCGCTTGTCGGCAAGAACGACATTTCGGATCTGATCCTGTTCAACATCGCCCTGACCGGGTCAAACCAGAGCGGAAAGCTGCTCGCCCTCGACAAGAAATCCGGAAGCAAGGTCTGGGAACGGGAACTGGACACCTATAGCTGGAGCTCCCCGGTGGACGTGCTGTCGCAGGACGGCGTCACATACGGACTTTTTTGCGATTTCGGCGGCTGGCTGCATCTGTTCGATCCAAAGACCGGCAAGGATTTGCACAAAGTCTCCCTCGGCGGCAACATCGAATCTTCTCCCGCCGTGTATCGTGATATGATCGTAGTCGGCTCCTACGCGAAAAAACTGTTTGGCATCCGCATCCGGTAGCATCACGCCCGACATCATGGCATTCAGGCCGTCTGCTGTGGATCATCCCGCCCCATGACGGCGCAACAGAAACCAGGAGGTCCCATGAGAACAGCTTACAAACCATACACAGGAAATCATCGGAGCATCCGGCGCAACAGGGTTCTGATCCGCGTCCTCGCCGTCCTTCTGGTCCTGCTCGGCGTCTTGTACGCACAGCGCACCGGGTGGATCGACATGCCGTTCCTCGAGGCCTTCTCCGGCGCCGGCCACCCGGCCGACCCCGCAGTGGCCTCCGGGAAAACACCGTCGGCCGCCTCCACCGGAAAGGCAAGCGAATCCACTGCACCCACACCTGCAGCAAGCCCTGATCCGACGCCGGAACCGACCCCGACACCGGAACCCACGCCCCCCCCTGCGGAAACCGCTCCAGCAAAACTCGCCCTTGCCCTCAATCCATCCCCCCTGTACGTGTCCAAGACAAAAACGGGTACCGCCACCTACGCCACAACCTTCAAGGATGGCGGGAAAATGACCTGGGCGGTCCTTCAGGCCGGCAAAGGCATCCCTGACTACAAAGCCGGAGAAACCGTCGCTTTCGGCGATGCCTCCACCTATACGGAAGTGGAGGGGGTCCTGGCTTTCCGCGGAAACCACCAGCGCACGGGGCCAGTCTGGGGTACCCGTACCATCACAGACAAGAAGCTGGAGATCGTCTGGACCCACGAAATCGGTGCCATCAGCGGCGAAGGCAGTTATTGGCCGGGCACCGGCTGGACTGGTCAGCCACTCCTCGTCCATTGGCCGGAAGCCACGCGCAAGGCCATGAATCTTTCCGCCGAAGCCAAGGCAAAGGATCTGGTCGAAGTGGTCTATCCCACACTCGACGGCAACATCTACTTTCTGGATCTTGAGAACGGAAAACCCACCCGCGACAAGATTCCCGTCGGATTCTCCTTCAAGGGGACAGGCGCCATCGACCCGCGTGGCTGGCCCATCCTGTATGCCGGACAGGGACTGAGTGACAATGCCGGAAAAAAAGGCGCGTTCAAGTATCATGTCTACAACCTGCTGAACCAGAAGGAAATCTGGTCCATCCCAGGCAGCGATCCGGAAGCCTATCGGAAATGGGGTGCATTCGATTCTTCCGGACTTGTGAACCGCCAGACCGACACCCTGATTGAATGCGGTGAAAACGGCCTCATCAACCGTGTGAAACTCAACAGCGCCTTCGATGCGGCAGCAGGCACGCTCACCATGAAGCCGGTCGTGACGAAATACAGGTACCGCAGCAGCTACAGCGCGGATCTCGGAACCGAGAACAGTCCCGCCTTCTACCGCAACCTGATGTTCTTCGCCGACAATGGGGGAACCCTGCAGTGCATTGACATCAACACCCTTCAACCCCGCTGGATGGCGAAACTGGGAGACGATACGGACTGCTCCACAACCGTCAGCGAAGAGCCGGACGGTGTGTTCGTGTATACGGCCAATGAGGTGGACAAGCGGCTCAAGGCGAAAGGGGGCGGATCGGCCCCCTGCAACATGCGCAAATTCAACGCCCTGACCGGTGAACTGGTCTGGCAGTACGACGTATCCTGCATCTACCAGACCTATATCAATGGCGGTACCCTGGCTACGCCGCTTCTTGGACAGGATGACATTTCGGATCTGGTCATCTTCAATGTGGCCCTCACCAAAAGTGCCAATTCCGGCGAGTTGGTCGCACTCAGCAAAAAGACCGGCAAACTGGTCTGGAAACGTGAACTTGATTCCTACAGCTGGAGTTCGCCGGTCGGGATCAAGGCGGATGACGGCAAAACCTACGGCATCGTCTGTGATTTTGGCGGACACATGCATTTGTTCGACCCCAAAACGGGGCTGGATCTCGACATGATCTCACTGGAAGGAAATGTGGAATCTTCTCCGTCGGTCTACAACAACATGATTGTCATCGGCTCGTACGCGAAGAAAATCTTCGGCATCCGGGTCCACTGAGCCTCTTGACCCGGCCAACGAACAAACGCCCGGAGACAGTTCACAAAATGTGAAAAAGTCTCCGGGCGTTTGTCATTCCATCCTTCCGCGCCTTTTCCGGTCGATCGGCGGCTCAGCGGAAATAAGCCACGCCTCCCTCGAAGAGTTTTGAATCATAATCACCGGGAACATTGCGGTACGCATTGCCCGTATATCGTTCGGAATGGCCCATCTTTCCGAAAATACGGCCATCAGCGCTCGTAATGCCCTCGATGGCCCAATCCGATCCGTTCGGGTTGTACCGCACATCCATGGTGGGTCTGCCATCCAAATCCACGTATTGCGAAGCGATCTGGCCCGATGCCGCCAGTGATTCCAGCATGGAGGTTTCCGCGACAAATCGGCCCTCCCCATGGGACACGGCGACGGAATGGATGCCGTCTTCCGTTTCCTTCATCATCCAGGGCGACAGCATCGAAACATTTCTCGTCCGGACGAGACAGGATACATGACGGCCGATCCGATTGAAGGTAAGGGTCGGACAATGCTCCGTGAGCGGACGGATTTCGCCATACGGCAGCAGACCCAGCTTGACGAGCGCCTGGAATCCGTTGCAGATTCCCATCATCAAACCGTCCCGATTTCGAAGCAGGTCCATGACCGCCTCGGACAAATACGGATTCCGGAAAACAGTGGCAATGAATTTACCGGAGCCTTCCGGCTCATCCCCTGCGGAAAATCCGCCGGGGAGCATGATCATCTGGCTGTTCCGGATGCGTTTTTCCATCTCATGGACGGACGCGTCGATCTCCCGCGCGCTCAGATTGTTCAGGACAAACACATCGGGTACCGCACCAGCCTCCGCAAAGGCCCGCGCCGTATCGTATTCGCAGTTGGTCCCGGGAAAAACGGGAATGAAGACGCGCGGATGGGCAATCGTCGCCGATGCGTGGCACGTTTGGATCGGGAAGCGCTTCAGGGGCTTCACCACGCTTTCCGCACCTTGTTCCGACTGTGTCGGGTAGATCGGTTCCAACGTTCCCGCCCAGGCCTTTTCGAGCTCCGAAAGGTCCATGCGCAGGTCCCCGATTTCCAGAATGGGTTCTGCGAGGGTTTCACCCAATTCAAGGACGGAAAGACCCGGCAAGGCATCCGCCGGCGTCGTTCCGGCGGGAAGCTCAAGGATCAGGGCTCCCGGTTCCAGGCAGAACAGGCGGGTTCGGGAGAAGGATGCGGGCATGCGGAGACCGATTCGGTTTCCGAACATCATGACGGTCACGGCACCTGCCAAACCGCCGAATCGGACCGTGGATGCGGAAACCGCCTTGCCGTCCGACAGCGCCTTTCCGATGGTTTCATAGGCGTGCTGGAGCTTTTCCAGATCCGGCAACCCCACATTGTCCCGGGGCACGGACACCATGACGACGCGGCTGCCCGCCTGCTTGAATTCCGCGGAAACGGCCTTCCGAACGTCCATGGGCGCCAATGCGAAGGAAACGAGCGTCGGCGGCACACTCATGTCCCGGAAGGTGCCGGACATGCTGTCCTTCCCGCCGATTGCGGCCACACCGAAGGACATCTGCGCCCAGAACGCACCGAGAAGGGCACTGAGCGGTTTTCCCCAACGGGAAGGCTCCTTGCCGAGCTTCTCA
This sequence comes from uncultured Clostridia bacterium, assembly GCA_942493335.1. GTDB lineage: Bacteria > Bacillota > Clostridia > DSM-8532 > DSM-8532 > JAEWSN01. The sequence continues at coordinate 1,360,170 of OW818693.1, forward strand.
AAGTATTCCTGAAGGGTCAGCCGCGCCTGATGCATTTCCCCGCCGCAGGCAACCAGACGGGCCAGGGATTCCACAACGGCAAAAACAGCGCCGTGAAAGGGACTCCAGGCGGAAATCTCCGGATTGAAGCCAAAGGACATGACTGTTCCGGTATAGGTGTTGCCGCTTGGAACGGGCAGTTTGGCCACCATGCCTTCCGCCGGAGTCATCTGATGCACACCGCCGAACGGCATGAGCACCGTGGCGGACCCGATGGTGCTGTCGAACCGCTCCACGAGCCCTTTTTGGCTGCAGACGTTCAAGCGGGCAAGATTTGCCTTCCATGCCGCGACCAGATCCTTGCCCGCCTTGTCCAAGTCCGTGGGGATCGCATCGAACGGGGAAAGGAGCAAATCAGGTTCTTCGACCTGTACGGCGGCATGCTGGCGGACACCGTTCGTATTCAGGAAATCACGGCTGACATCGACAATCGTCTTGCCGCGCCACCGCATCCGCAACCGGTTTTCAGCTGTGACCACAGCCACCTTGACGGCCTCAAGGTTTTCCTTTCGGGCCGCATCCACGAATTTCGCCGCATGTTCCGGCGCCACGACGACCGCCATGCGTTCCTGGGATTCTGAAATGGCAAGTTCGGTTCCGTCCAGCCCTTCGTACTTTTTCGGAACGGCATCGAGGTTGATGTCCAGACCGTCGGCCAATTCGCCGATGGCCACGGAGACGCCGCCCGCGCCGAAGTCATTGCAGCGCTTGATGAGCCGCGTCACTTCCGGGTCACGGAAAAGGCGCTGGATTTTCCGTTCCGTGGGTGGATTGCCCTTCTGGACTTCGGCGCCGCAAGTGGCAAGGGAGTCTTCCGTATGTTCCTTGGAGGAACCGGTGGCGCCGCCGCATCCGTCACGACCCGTCCGCCCGCCAAGGAGGATGACGATATCCCCGACTGCCGGCTGCAACCGCACGACATTGCTTCTGGGGGCGGCACCCACGACAGCGCCGATTTCCATGCGTTTTGCCACGTAGCCGGGATGATAGATCTCGGTGACCTGGCCTGTGGCCAGGCCGATCTGATTGCCATAGGAACTGTATCCATGTGCGGCCGTGGTGGAAATGACGCGTTGCGGCAGTTTCCCGGCGAGCGTTGCGGCGAAGGGCGCTGTGGGATCCCCGCAGCCGGTGACGCGCATGGCCTGATAGACATAGGAACGGCCGGAGAGCGGATCGCGGATCGCTCCGCCCAGGCAGGTTGCCGCGCCACCAAACGGTTCGATTTCCGTCGGATGGTTGTGCGTCTCATTCTTGAACATGACAAGCCAATCTTCCGACCTGCCCTCGACTTCGGCCTGCACGACGATGCTGCAGGCATTGATTTCCTCGGATTCATCCAGATTGTCCAGAATGCCCTTTTTTCGAAGCGCCTTCATGCCGAGGGTCGCGAGGTCCATCAGGCAGATGTCCTTTTCCCTTCCGGCATGAACAACCTCCCGGGTGGAAAGGTACTGGTGCCAAACCGAAGCAATGCGCGCATTGACAGGGCCTTCCGCGAATGTCACCTGGTCCAGGGCGGTGAGAAACGTGGTATGTCTGCAATGATCCGACCAATAGGTATCGATCATCCGCAACTCGGTGATGCTCGGATCCCGCTGCTCGATATCCTTGAAATGTTCCTGGCAGAATTGGAGATCTTCCAGGGACATGGCAAATCCCATCTCTTCGTGAAATCCTTTCAGTCCGTCGGCATGCCAGCCGCAGAAGCCTGAAATGACGGATACGTCCGCGGGGACGGGATACGCCGTTACCAGGGTGCTGGGTTTTTCCATATCCACTTCATGGGCTTCCACCGGGTTGATGACATGCTTTCGGATGCGCGCCAGATCGGCATCCGAAAAGGAGCCTTTCAGAACGATGACACGGGCTACGCTGACATTCGGGCGATCCCCCAGACTGATGAGCTGGATGCATTGTGCGGCCGAATCGGCCCGTTGGTCGTATTGACCCGGTAGAAGCGAAAACGCGATGATGGTTTCTTCCGATGTGATCGGAAAAGTGTCATCGTAGATGTTGTCCATGGGCGGTTCGGAGAAGACAAGTACCTTCGCCTGTTCGTAGTCTGCCGGCGGAATTCCTTCCGTGTCATACCGTTGAAGGATTCGAACCCCATCCAGACCGGAAATCCCCAGGTTTCGCGCCAATTCCCGCTTCAGGCCACCAGCCTCCACGTCGAATCCCGGCTTTTTCTCCACATACAATCTGCGAATGCCCATGCTTCCCCCCGTTGTGTCATGGCATGATTATGTCATCAAGCTTAGGATGGAAACGGCCTGCGTCATAGGACCGGACCTTGCTTCCGGTGACATTGTACCATGGAACCAAACCTTAAGGAAAGTCACCGTCCCCGGTGCAGGGACGAACGTCCTCCGTGCCCGGAATTTGCTTGAAGAAATAACAAAACCCGCCAACCATACGGTTAGCGGGTTTTGTTCATTTTGGTGCCGAAGGCGGGACTTGAACCCGCACGTACTCACGTACAATGGATTTTGAGTCCACAGCGTCTGCCATTCCACCACTCCGGCCTACCTGCCGGCAGAAAGGGATATACGCACGCCGGCGATGCGTCTGGTACCGAAATAGTATAACACGGCCCACCGCCGCTCTGCAAGCAAAAAAGGGAGATGCAAGCCGCATCTCCCCTCCCTTTACAAATCCAGGCTCCGCCATATCATTTCGGAATGGCCTGTTTCTCACGTCACTGGCTCACATCCGCGGTGGAACCGAGTTCCATGTTCACCGTCTTGTATTCGCCCTGGTCCGGTTTCTTGCCCTCCGGGATGCGATAGACTTCCACCGTCACCTTGTCACCCGGGAGCTTGAGGTTTTTCTGCTCTTCCAGTGCATCGAAGGTTGTCACGCGAACCCCGTTGAATTTCGTAATGATGTCGCCCGCCAGGACTCCCGCTTTTTCAGCACTGCTGCCGGTCATGACGTCGCCGACCAGGATTCCTTCCGGTACGCTGTTGGCTTTTGCCACATCTGCCGTGAAACTGCTGTCCACCGAAACACCGATCTGCGGGCGAATGACGATGCCGTTCTTCATCAGACTCCCGGCAATGGTCATCGCATCCTTGATCGGGATGGCGAAGCCGAGACCTTCGTAGCTCTCCCCTCCGATTTTCGAGGAATTGACGCCCACTACCTGCCCCTTGCTGTTGAGCAGTGCGCCGCCGCTGTTCCCGGGACTGATGGCCGCATCCGTCTGAATGAGCCGCAGCATCTTGCCGTCTCCCGTATCGACTTCCCGGTTCAGGCCGCTGATGATGCCTTCCGTGACAGAACCCATGTATTCAAGACCCGCCGGGTTGCCGATGGCGACAGCCATCTCCCCCACCTTCAACTTGTCGGAATCCCCGATCTCAGCCACCGGCAGGTTTGTCGCATCGATTTTGATGATGGCGATATCCGTCTTGGCATCGAGGCCCACGATGGTTGCTTCATATGGGTGGTCCTTCTGGTTGGGTAGAATGACGGTGATCTTTCCGCTGTTGGCGAACCGATTCTTGCTGTTGCCGGAATTCGCAGCCGCTTCCACCACATGATTGTTGGTGAGGATATAGCCATCCGCGCTGATGATGATGCCGGAACCCTGCCCGCCGCCATCCTGCGTGCCGAAGAACGAGTCATTGTAGGTGTATTCCACATTGATGCCCACCACGGATGGACCTGCCTTCTCCGCGATGGCGGTGACAGGGGAATCCGTCTTGTCCACAATCTCCACCTTGCGGACGGTTTCACTGCCCACAGGCGCATTGGAGGCCATTTCAGCCGTTCCTGAATTTGTAAGGAGCCCGAAGAACTGCAGGCAGGCAATCGAAACAGCGCCGCCAAGGATGGAACAGCTGAGGCCGATCAGGATCATCGGAGCCAACAGGCCTTTCAATCTTCCTTTCCCAGGCTTCCTGTAACTCTCATTGTAGAAGGGAGCTGTCTTCAGGTCCTCATACTGCTCCGGAGAAGGCCGCTGGCCGGCGGCATGGGGTTGGTTCGGCACCGGACCGTTGTGTGGTGCCAGTTGCTGATAGCCGGCATATGCCTGCGGAGACGGTTGAAATCCGGAACGAGGCCCGGCCGGATATCCCTGGGGCTGACCCTGCGGGAACGAGTTTGCGGGTGGTGTGTAGTAGAGGGGTTGTCCGTTGGGGTTGAATGCGGGATGCCCATTTTGAGGGAAAGCGCCCTGGCCGTTCTGGGCATATCCCGGTTGACCGTTCTGGGCATACCCCGGCTGACCATTTTGAACAAACGGCGGCTGGCCGTTTTGCGCATAAGCCGCTTGCGCCACCTGTTGGAATGCCGCAGGATTGTTATGTGGGAAGGGGGGTTGGGTTCCAGCCGGAAAAGGTGTCTGTCCGTTTCGATCGAACGGCGCCTGTCCGTTTTCACCGAAGGACGTCGGATTTCCCTGGGAAACAGGACTCGGGCCGGATTGCGCATTCATGAAGGTGAATGCGTCAAAGGCGGCCGGCTGGCCAGCCGGAACATACCGGAGCGTGTATGCGGCCGCCTGGGCGGTTTGCCCGGCTGCAGCCGGTTCCTGTGGCGCAGGTTCCCTGGTGCCTGTTCCGATGTCGCTCCCCGTCACATTCCCGCTTCCACCAAACGTATTTGCGGTTCCATCCGTGTTTGTGATTCCGGCAAGCGGATTTGCGGTTCCATCCGCGTTTCCGCTTCCGATCACCGGATTTCCCGATTCACCGGGAACGGCTGTCCCGCCGCCCATTGAACCTCCAGGGCCGCCGGTGTCAAGCCCGGATTGCGCCTTTTGATTGTTTGCAATCCCAGTTCCGTTTGAGCTTTCCTGTTCATCGCGATCGAATCCCGCCATATATCCCACACTCCTTGCCATTCTGTATCCCTATTGCCGCTTCGGAGGGGGACCTCCCCTTCCGCAAATTTCCTGTCTGCACGCGTGGCATTTCATCCCCATGCTTTCAGTGTACGCATCAATTTTTACGTGGGTGTGAACAGATTGTGAATAGCTACGGAAAAGGTCGTCAGCGGTCCGGTTCGAAAGAGCCGTAGCCGAGCACCCCCTGCGGATCCGGTTCGGAAGGCATGGTGAAGGTGAAGGTTGTGCCGACGTTCTGGGTGCTTTCCACGCGGATTTCCTCGTGATGCGCAAGAATGATGCTCCGGACGATCGCAAGTCCGATGCCGACACCGGTCCGGTCCGAACTGCGCGACTTGTCCGTTTTGTAGAAACGATCGAAGACAAAGGGCAGCTCGTCGGCTGAAATACCGATTCCCGTATCGCTGATGGATACTTCCGCCTTGTCCTTCACCTTGCGGACGGCAACCCGGATGGTACCCTTTTCCGGCGTGAACTTCACGGCATTCTGCATGAGGTTGAGCAACAGTCGCTGGACAGAGTCCCGGTCCGCCCGGATGAACATTCGTTCCAATTCGAACTCCGCCTCGAATTCCAGATCCTTGTCGACAAGTACCTGCTGGAGGGAAATCACGCAGATGCGCACCAGCTCGCACACGTCGAAAACAGTGGGGACCATGGCCGCCCCGCCGGCCTCCATCTTGGTCAGGTCGAGCAGGTCGTTGACCATGCGGTGCATCCGATGGGTTTCGTCGCGGACAATGCGCAGATAATCCTGCTGCCGTTCCTGTGGAACCGTTCCGTCGAGCATTCCATCGACAAAACCCTTGATCGAGGTCAGTGGTGTGCGGAGTTCATGGGAAACATTGCTGACGAAATCCCGCCTGATTTCCTCCAGATGGGAAAGGGCATCAACCATGTCATTGAAACTGCCGGCCAGCTGGCCGAACTCATCCTGGCTCCGAACCGACAGACGTTCCGAAAACTGCCCGGAGGCGATTCGCCTTGCCGCCTGGCTCATTTGCCTGAGGGGTGCGGAAAGCTGTCTGGAAAAGAAGAATCCGAGAAGCAGGGATACAAGGATGCCGGCGAGGGCGGAAATGCCGAAAAGCCGGATGGTGGCGTTTCTGGCGGCTTGGATCTCCGGCATTCGCGCATGGATCAGCACCATTCCGTTCAAATCCAGTCCGTACGGCGGCATCCCTTCGAAAGAAAAGGGAATGCGGACTGTGAGCCATTTGATGCCTGTTCCTTTGAACAACCCGTAGAAATCACCTTTCAGGTAATCCCCTGCGGAACCGGCCGGCAGCGTATACTGTCGGGCATCCTGAAGGCGGTAATGCCCATCCCCCAGGTTTTCCATCCGCTCGGCCAGATAGGTCGGAAGTTCCGAACTGATGACCAGTGTTCCGTCATCCTTGACAATCCAGATGATGGACGAGGCGTTGCCGCCGATGCTGTTGATGAAGCTGCGGAAAAGGATGGGCGCCAGCGCGCTGTCCTGGTTCTCCAGGTAAATGCCCAGTGTTTCCACGATGCGCGTGCCGGATTGCTCCAGCAGGGCGGCCTTGTCCTCCACCACACGCTGTTCCAGAAACAGATAAAAGACACCACCTGTGATGGAAATGCCTACAACCAGTACAGTCAGAAGAATGGAGGCAACACGCGTGAAGATGGAACGACGCATCACCGCACCTCGAACTTGTACCCGACACCCCAGACCGTCTTGATCTGCCACTTGGCATCCGGATTGATCTCCAGTTTTTCCCGCAGACGTTTCACATGCACGTCCACCGTTCGGGTATCCCCGTAAAAATCAAAGCCCCAGACGTTCTCCAGCAATTGTTCCCGGGTGAATACCTTGTTCGGGTTCCCGGCCAGAAAATACAGGAGTTCAAGTTCCTTGGGCGGCAGTTCCAGTTCGTTCCCGTTGAGAATGACGGTATAGTTGGCCTTGCTGACGGTCAGACCGGGGAACACAAGCTGCTCCGCGGGTTCCTCCCTGCGGTCGTACCGGCGGAGAACCGCTCGGATGCGGGCTGACAGCTCATTCGGTTCGAACGGCTTGACCATATAATCGTCCGCGCCAAGCTCAAGTCCCAGCACCTTGTTGAAAGTTTCATCGCGCGCGGAAAGCATGATGATCGGAATCTGGCTGAAACGCCGGATTTCACGACATACCTGCCAGCCATCGATGCCGGGAAGCATGATGTCGAGGATGACAATGTCCGGCGCGGTGTCGCGAAACACCTCGACGGCCTTGCGCCCGTCATGCGCCAATGTCACGCGGAAACCATCCTTCTCCAGGTACAGGCGGATCAATTCGCAAATGTGGATGTCGTCGTCTACAACCAGAACCATTGCGCCGGTGCCCATGCAGCCAGACCCCCGTCTCTCAGTTGATGAATCCGTTCCGTGCGGATAGCAGTTCCATGGGCGTGCCTTCGCCGTCCATTTCCTGTTGGAGACGTTTTTGACGCGTCTTCACATCCGCAAGTTCCGACAGGATCTTTTGCTGCTGATCCAGAATCTGCCTTTGATCATCGCTGATTTTTTCCAGAAGCCCGAGGCAGCGGATCCATTCAGCGTTCATTTCTGTATTTTTCGTCGTGTTCTTCATGGTTCCTCCCAGGAGATCGGATCTTCCGTTTGATATCATTATCGTTGAATGATTCCGCTTTTGCAACAGCAAGCCAGTTTCCAGATTACATTACGTATGTTATTCCCTTTTATTAAAAGTTTAACTTTTTTTTACATTTACAACACTATCACCTTTTCGATAAATGCAAGAAACAAACTCTTTTCGCCTTTATTCGACGTTAATCTCGTTTCCTCTATCGTGCGTTTAATTCCCATAACGTAGTTTTCCTGATATTTTTTGGATGTTGCCTACCCAAATCGGGTTGACGCTTATTGGAATATATGGTATCCTATTTTCATTCGAAACCATTACATCGAGCTTGGGGGGAAATAATATGAAATCAACAGGTATTGTCAGAAAAGTAGATGAACTCGGCCGTGTTGTTCTGCCGATCGAGTTGCGCCGCACCCTGGACATCGCAGAAAAGGACGCACTTGAGATTTATGTGGATGGTGCCACCATCATCCTGAAGAAGTACGAACCCGCCTGCATCTTCTGCGACAACGCAAAGGACATCAAGGTCTACAAGGGCAAGAACATCTGTCCCGAATGCATGGCCGAACTGAAGAGAGGCTGATTCCGACCCCATCCGGATATCCGGATGGATCCCGCCGTCAGTCGGCAGGAGATGGTTCGAAATCCCGAAACCAGGATCATCCGTTTCATGAAAGGGAGTCACGCAGCCGCGTGACTCCCTTGTTTATTATTCCGGTCATTGCAGATCGAAAGCATCCTGTCTGGAAATCCATACGGGACATTGGCCGGAAGCTCCGTCACTCGCGTGTCTTCGCCGAAGGAATACCATTCCGGCGTCATACCCGGGCAAATACAGTGCGCATGATGTCGATGGCTTCATCCAGCAAGTCCGGTGTGTGGGTCGCCATGTAACTTGTACGGATCATCGCCTGTCCCTGCGGGACCGCCGGTGAAATGACCGGATTGACGTAGACGCCTGCATCGAACAGCTGCCGGCATATCAGGAAAGTCCGCGTGTCGTCATGGGTCAGGATGGGAATGATGGGTGTCTTCGTTTCATGGAACGGAATTCCGGATTTTCTGATTCCATCCCGCATATGGTCAGCCGCCGAAGAGAGCGCGGCGACACGCTGCGGCTCCCGCTTCAGAATTCGAAGGGCCGCAAGGGCGGCCGCAGCATTGGCCGGTGGGATGGACGCACTGAAAATGAACGGACGCGAATGATGCTTGACATAACCGATCACCTTTTCGCTTGCCGCCATATACCCGCCGAGACTGGCAAGCGACTTGCTGAAGGTTCCCATGATGATGTCCACATCGTCCTCAAGGCCAAAATGCTCCGCAGTGCCGCGTCCGTTCTTGCCGATGACGCCAAGGCCATGCGCATCGTCCACCATGACGCGCGCTCCATATTTTTGGGCCAATTCCACGATCTTCGGAAGATTGGCAATGTCCCCGCCCATGCTGAAGACGCCGTCCGTCACAATCAGTTTCCCCTTGTCGTCCGGCACTTCGGCGAGAAGATTCTCAAGCTCCTCCATGTCATTGTGACGGTATCGGCGCAGTGCCGCAAAACTCAGTCTGCATGCGTCATAGATGCTCGCATGGTTCTCCTTGTCGCAAAGAATGACATCGCTGCGACCCGCGATGGCTGAAATGATGCCGAGATTGCTCTGGAACCCGGTACTGAAGCTGAGACAGGCATCCTTGTGCAAAAATGCCGCCAGTTCCTGTTCCAGTTCCATATGAAGGACCAGTGTCCCATTGAGGTACCGGGAACCGGAACAACCCGTCCCATATTGCTCGAGCGCCTTGTGCGCCGCTTCGATCACCTCCGGATGGGAGGTGAGGCCCAGATAGTTGTTGGACCCGATCATGATGACCCGGTGCCCTTCCATCCTGACGACCGTGTCCTGTCTGCTCTCCAGGGCGTGAAAAAACGGATACAGGCCGGAATCGATCACTTCCTGCGCCTTTGTGAACTCATGACATTTATCGAAGAGGTCCATGATTCCATCTCCCTTTCATGGATATGTCCGCCGGACAGGATGCCAAAACCTTGGAAACTGGCCGAACGTCGGATTGCCGGTGTTGCAACGATCCTTCGTGCGCATGCGGAAAACCAACCCGCACATTGTACCATACCGACCCGACATATTGCCAGAACAGCCACCTGAAGCGCATTACAGGCAATTCATTCCATTGCGCCGCAGACTGTCCGAAATGTCACGGACATGCCGGAATGATCCTTTCGATCCCTCGCCACCCCCACAGGCATGCCGGTGCGGGTGGCACCTGCATGGGTCTCGCTGGTGCAGGCCTCGCCGGCCATGCTACAATGTGCAGGAGGCATTCCCGACTCCGGGAATGCGTGGGAGGAACATGCATGCAGGCGGAACAGAAAACCATTTTCATCACAGGCGCTTCCTCGGGCATAGGGCTCGCGACAGCCAGAATGATGGCGAAAGCGGGACATGCCGTATACGGTACATCCCGGAGCGGCATGTTTCCGGAAAGTCATTCGTCAGCGGGACATGCGCCAAACGGCTTCACCTTGCTGAAGATGGATGTCTGCAGGGATGAGGAGATGGAAGGCTGCCTTCATCGTATCCTTCAGGAAACTGGAAAAATCGACGTGCTCATTGTGAATGCGGGAACGGGAATCGCCGGTTCTGTGGAAGATACCTCCATCGAGGAGGCCCGTTCCCAGTTCGAAACCAACTATTTCGGCGCGTTGCGCGTTGTCCGGGCAGTCCTGCCCGTCATGCGGCTGCAGGGAGGCGGATCCATCGTGGCGGTCAGTTCCGTTGCCGGAGTCCTCTCCATCCCGTTCCAGTCCGGTTACAGCGCAAGCAAATTCGCGCTGGAAGCATCCATGGAGGCACTTCGCAGCGAAGTGGGACCTTTCGGCATCCGGGTTTGTCTGGTTGAGCCGGGCGACACGAAAACAGGATTTACCGGCGCGAGAACGCTCGCGGCAGGCGCTGCGGCAGGCTCCTCTCCCTATTCGGACCGACTGCTTCGTTCAGTGAACCGGATGGCCCGAGACGAGCAAAACGGCGCCTCCCCGGACAAAGTGGCGAAAGCCATCTGTCAGGCAGCTTTTTCCGCAAATCCCCCAGTCAGGATCGCCGTCGGTCTCGATTATCGTTTCCTTCTTTTTCTGAAGCGTTTACTGCCGCATCGTGTCCTGACTTTCGCCATGCGATGGATGTACGCCTCATGAAAAGGGCGGTGCCCGGCAGGTCCGGAGGTCTTCGCAATCTCCTTCATTCCCCGTTTGCTAGAAAACAGTCAGAATTGACGCCTGAAGAAGCAGCCGGAATCTGGCGTGAATGTCACGCCTTGCTGGATTCCGTCACACCGCTGGCATCCGATTGCGGAGTGTTGTGCGCCGCACGCTGCTGCGCGGGGGGGCCGGAAGACGGCATGCTGCTGTTCCCCGGAGAGGAATCCATGTATGCAACGCCGGCGCATGCCTTGAATACGGGGAAGGAAACAATGCTCCCGGACGCTTGGCATGTGGGTGACAGCAACATTCTGCTGCCTGGTCGTTCCGAGCCGATCAAGCTGCTGGTGTGCGACGGTTCATGCGACCGCGCCTGCAGGCCAGTCTCCTGCCGAATCTTCCCGCTGCTTCCCTGGTTCGACAGGAAAGGGCGGATTCGCATCCGTCCCGATCTGCGTGCCGCAGCCAGCTGCCCGCTTCTGTCCGACGACAACGCGCCGACCATCCGCCAGGAGTTTGCAGAAGCCGTCTGCGACGTCTTCCTTCTGGCGGACCGGATTCCGGGCGTCAGGGATCTGCTGGATCTGCTGAATGAAGAGACCGCCATCCTTCGGAAATTCCACGGTCTCGAACCGTGATGCACCTCTTTGGATCGTTTCGGGCGCTGTCTTCCAGGCATCGGGTTCTGTTCTCCATGCATTGGAGGACAGAACCCGATGCAATGGACGCTTCCCTCACCGCACCGTCTCAAGAATCAACGGCACTGGAACGTGCGCTCCTTGGCCAATCCGGACTGCTTCGTCCAGCAAGGCCGCTGATGCCACTAGTTTTTTCCTGTCGTTCGTATGCAGCATGGCGATGATCCCGCCCTTTTCCACGGTGTCTCCGGGTTTCCGCACCAGCACGATGCCGGCCGACGGATCAATGGCATCCTCCTTCGTGGGTCTTCCGGCCCCCAGCACCATCGATGCCATGCCCAATTGATCCGATACGATGTCATGGATGATTCCGGCCGAAACCGCCCGGTAAGGTTCCACGACCGTTGCGGCAGGCAGCAGTCCTGCATCGTCAGCCACTGCGGGATTCCCGCCTTGCGCGCGTACCATGTCCCTGAACTTCTGAAGCGCGGCACCCGAATCCAATGCCCGGACAGCCAGTTCCCTGCATTGCACGGCATCTCCCTGGCCGGCGAGCTCCAACATCGTCCCCCCCAGTACAAGGCAGATTTCCCGGACATCCGCAGGGCCTCCCCCGTGCAGCACCTCAAGCGCCTCACGCACTTCCAGTGCATTCCCGACGGCAAGCCCGAGGGGCTGGTCCATGTCGGTGAGAACGGCGACCGTCCTGCGCCCTGCGCCGTTCCCGATGTCCACCATGGCCCGTGCAAGCGTCTCCGCTTCCTTCTGCGTGCGCATGAACGCGCCGCTCCCGGTCTTTACATCCAATACGATCGCGTCGGCCCCCGCTGCCAGCTTTTTGCTCATGATGCTGGCTGCAATGAGGGAAACATTCCCGATGGTTGCCGTCACATCCCGCAATGCATACAACTTCTTGTCGGCGGGCACCATATGCCCGGTCTGTCCGGCCACGGCAAGGCCGAAACGGTTGACGCAATCGATGAAGGATTCCATCGTCAGGTCTGTGGAGAAACCGGGAATTGATTCAAGCTTGTCGATGGTACCGCCCGTATGCCCCAAACCACGGCCCGACATCTTTGCGACCGGCACACCGCAGGCTGCCACGAGCGGCGCAAGGATGAGGGTGGTCTTGTCCCCGACGCCACCCGTGCTGTGTTTGTCCACCTTGATGCCGGGAATGGCGGAAAGATCCGTCTGGTCCCCTGATTCCACCATTGCCATGGTCAGTTCGAGGGTTTCCTCCGGATTCATTCCCTGGAAGCAGATGGCCATCAGGAGGGCTGCCGCCTGATAGTCAGGAACCGCACCGGAAACGATGCCCTCCGTGAAGAATCGGATCTCCTCCCGGCTGAGGGGCAGGCCATCCTTCTTGTTCTGTATCACATCCACCATTCTCATCGCATTTCATCCTCCATGCCGCATGTATTCCTGCCTTCCGTCACCCGGTGATGACCCGCAGGAAGGAAGTCCCTTCGAGTTCACCCGGCACACCCAGCCAGTCCGCAACCGTTGCGGCAATGTCTCCGAACGTCGTGCGCGTTCCGATGGCTGTTCCGGGCCGGACCACCTCACCCGCCACCAACAAGGGGGTGTATTCCCTGGAATGATCCGTGGAGGCCGTCGTCGGGTCGCAACCGTGGTCCCCCGTCAGGATGAGAAGGTCTTCCGGGCCCATGGCGGACAGAATCTCGGGAAGGCGGCGATCAAAGGCGGAAAGCGCGTCCGCATAACCCTTCACGTCGTTCCGGTGTCCGTACAGCATGTCGAAATCCACCAGATTCGTGAACAACAGCCCGCCAAAGGATTCCCGCATCCAGACAAGGGTCTGGTCCACGCCTTCCATGTTGAGATGGGTATGGACCGAATGGGTGATGCCCCGGCCGTTGAAAATATCCTCGATCTTGCCGACCGCCCGGACTTCCTGACCCGCAGCCTTGACCCAGTCAAGGACCGTTGGGCGGAAGGGGTCGACGGCAAAGTCCCGTCTCCGTTCCGTCCGCCTGAACTGCCCTTCCTCGCCGGCGAACGGCCTTGCGATGACGCGTCCGACCGCGTGCGGCCCAACCAGCTGCTTGCGGGCGATTTTACACATCTCGTAGAGGCGTTCGATCGGAATCACATCCTCATGGGCGGCAATCTGGAAAACACTGTCCGCCGAAGTATAGATGATGGGGTAGCCCGTTCTCACGTGCTCCGCTCCGAGACGACTGATGATTTCAGTTCCGGAAGCCACCTCGTTGGCAATCGTTTTCGTGCCGATGGCTTCTTCGAACGCTTCAATCACGTCACGGGGAAATCCTCCGGGATAGGTGGGAAACGCCTCCAGCAATGTGACACCGGTCATTTCCCAATGACCGGTCGTCGTATCCTTTCCTGCCGACCGTTCCGCATTGCGGCCATAGGCACCACGCAGCGGAGACGGAACCTTGTATTGCGTCAGACCTGGAATGGCACCAAGACCCAGTGCCTCCAGATTCGGAAGGGAAAAACCGGGTATTTCCTTTGCAATATTGTCGAGGGTGTTGCTCCCTACGTCTCCATAAGCCGCTGCATCCGGCAATTCCCCGACGCCGACGCTGTCCAGTACGATGATGATGGCTCTTTTCATGTTGCCTCCTTGTGATTCCCGCTGCCTTGAAACATGGCAAGGATCAGTCTATCCGACAAATGGCATTCCTGCTGCCTTCCAGATACAAGATACATTTACCCACGAAACGCATTCTTCTCCCTCCCATTCCGCGCCTGATCCATTCTTGTGACGCGTACCCTTCACGCGTTGCCGGAATGCTCGTCCTGTGCTACGCTTGAAGCCGGACCCCAGCCCTCAGGAAGACGATCCGCATGCGGTCCTTCAGGACAGGCCGGGTATCCAGGAAGTTTCGGAAAGTCGGGCGTGCAAATGGTTTGGTGGTTCCTGCTGGCGGCGGTTGCCGTCCTGTTCGCATATATGAGATGGGAAGCCGGATGGCTGAAAACCGAACGCATTCAGGCTTCGGACAGGCTGGGTCTCCGCGTCGCCGTCCTTTCCGACCTTCATCCCGCCTTCTGCCGTGTTTCTCTGGAAAAGGCACAAGCGGCGGTTTCCAAAGGGCGTCCCGATCTATTCCTCTTTCTTGGGGATGCCGTCGACAAACCCGAGCACATCCCGTACGCCGCCGCCTGGCTTTCGGCCGTAGCAAACGGGGTCCCTGCGTTTGCCGTGGAAGGCAACCACGATCACAAGCTTTTCGCGGCGCATCCGGCGTTGCGCGGGCAGTTCCGGGAAGCATTGTCCGCTGCAGGAATCCGGCTGATGGCGGATGAACAGGTTCCATCCCCCCTATCCTGCAAGGAACCCCTGCTGCTCATCGCTCTTGATGACTTCCAGCACACCGGCTTGAATTTCCAGGACCTGCCCTCGTCATCCGTCAACGGCGCTGTGCCCTACCGTTTGCTGTTCACGCACAACCCCCAGCGCGTCGCCGAACTGCCTGCAGGATTCGCCGATTTCGCAGTAGCGGGACACTTCCACGGAGGCCAGATCTGGATGCCGTTCGGCCTGGAATTCCGGCTTTTCCGCCGGGAGGCGCTCGGTCGGATCGGCGTGCGGCGCGGCTTGCATACGGTCAACGGGATTCCGCTCTACCTGACCCGAGGAATCGGAAACGTACTGTTTCCGCTTCGACTGGGTGCAAGGCCGGAAATCACAATGATCGATCTGTAGGACTGCGCAGCCATGTCCTGTTCATTCTTCCAGGCCGCCGCACTTCCTTCATTTGCACATCCCAGCCCGCCGAACCCCCTCAAGCAGGCTTCCACGCCCCGGTTTTCCGCAGCTCCTCCAGCTTCATCCGTACCTGTTCCATATCCCGGAACAAGTCCTCTTTCTTTCCGGGATCGCGCAAAACGGCGGAAGGATGCCAGGTGGGCATGATCCAGAAGCCCGGTCGCTCCACCCAATGCCCGCGCGCCGCCGTGATCCGGATGTCCTTGTCGATGAGCTGCCGTGCGGCAGTCCGCCCCAGGCAAACCAGCACAGCCGGGCGATGCGCCTTGACTTGCCAACGGAGCCACGGCAGACAGGCGGCAGCCTCCTCGTCCGAAGGTTCGCGATTGCCGGGGGGTCTGCATTTGACGATGTTGGCGATATACCAGTCTTCCGGCGAAAACCGCAACCCTGTCAGCAGCAGATCCAACAGTTTACCGGCACGCCCGACAAAAGCCTGTCCCTGCAGATCCTCCTGTTCCCCAGGACCTTCCCCCACCAGCATGACTGGCACACGACGTTTCTCACCCCGTCCGATGACAACCTGGGTTCGTGTTTCACAAAGGGGACATTTTCGGCAGGCCCGGCATGATTCCTCAAATTGGCTCCAGTTGTCTGTCTCCATGACATCCCCCTTTGTTCCATCATACAGCATGGGCGCTCTTCTAAAAACCCCTGCATGAATGATCGGAAAATGCCGATATAAAATGATAGCATAGGATTTGTCATGGACGATGAATCCCACAGGTGATGATTGTGCAAGGAGGCGAAGACGATGAAAATCACCCAGTCTTCCATCAACATGGAAGGGCGTTCGGAAAATATTCGGACGCATTCCGTCACGGAATCCCTTCGAAAATGGAACAACGGAACGGAAACCACCAAATCAAACGCCTTGCCGGGCAGTATCCGGATGGCCCTTTCAGCTGCAGGGTTCGAGAAAATGAAGGCCGACATGGCCAAACAGAACAACGATGTTCTGGCCTCGGCAACAGCCGGGACCAGCCAAACGGGAACCGTGCAGAACCCGGTGAACCTGACGGACAAGGATATGGCAAAACTCAAGATGATTGAGGATTTCGTTTATGTCCTGACAGGGAAACGCATCAAGATCTCAGTGCCTGAAAATCCGCTCTCGAAGGCGGATGCGAACACCCTGCAGCAGGCAAACGCGCAGCAGGGCGAGGGTCCAAAGCGTCTTGGATGGGGAGTCGATTACCAGTATCATGAACAAACCTACGAAAAGGAAGCCGTCAGTTTTTCCACCTCGGGTTCCGTTGAGACGGCTGACGGAAGAAAGATCGATTTCAATCTGCAGTTTTCCATGAGCAGGGAGTTTCTATCCGAGACCAACATCTCCCTCAAGGCCGGAGATGCCCTGGTCGACCCCCTCACCTTGAATTTCTCGGCCGCATCCGCCACGCTCGGGGAACGCAGCTTCAAGTTTGACCTAGACACGGACGGAACCCAGGAAAACATCTCCTTTGCAGGTCCGGGAAGCGGATTCCTCGCGCTTGACAAGGACAACAGCGGAAGCATCGAAAATGGTTCCGAGCTGTTCGGCCCCCAAAGCGGAAACGGATTCACGGAGCTGGCCGCTTACGACGGAGACAGGAATGGCTGGATTGACGAGAATGACGCCATTTTCGACAAGCTTCGCATCTGGTCCATGGACTCCGAGGGTGGCATGAAACTCGAAGCGCTTGGCCAGAAAGGCGTCGGCGCCATTTATCTCGGCAACGTGACCACACCATTCCGGCTCATGGGAGCGGACGGCCAGACCGATGGGCAGATCTCCCGTTCCGGCGTGTATCTGCGTGAGGATGGGTCTGCGGGAACCATCCAGCATGTGGACCTCACGGTCTGATGCCGGTTTCGCACAACAGCGCATGTAAAAAGGCAGGTGTCCGGTCGTGGACCACCTGCCTTTTTCATGCGTTGAATTCCTGATGCCGGTCCGCGTCTGTTCACATGGATCTCAGGAGACCGCCATATCACGTCCTGCATGAATGCCGGCACGCTGGATACAGGCACGAACCTGATCCGCAGTGGCCGGCGTCTGCAGGATCGCGTCCACCCGCCGATGGCGGAAGGCATCCATGGCCAGTTCGCTGCTGGAAGTAAGCACCGCGGCGATCCCCGGCTGGAGTAGTTTCATCATGCCGACCAGAGAATCTCCGCGGATGGTTTTCATGATGTAGTTCACGAGGAGCAGTTCAGGCTGATAGCGTTTCATGTCTGCAATGGCCTGTGCTTCATCCGAAACATAAACCTCGTATCCCATCATCTTCAGCATGTCCGCCAGAATTCTCGCTTCCAGGCGGCTGTCATTGACAATCATCGCTTTGCGCATGGGGCCTCCTGTGGAACCGGGGGTCATCCCTTTCGGTACATCTTCATTTCATATTCCTGCAGCATCCGCTTCATGCCGAAAGGTTCGCGCGTGGACCGGATGGACTCGGCCATCATCCGGATCCATTGCTCACGCTTGTCGTAGTAGGTTGGCATCACTTCATCACGAAGCACCTTCCGGAACGCCTTGTAATCATGCTTGTCGAGTTCCGCGTCATCGGTGCTTTCGAACCCGTCGCCGAACTGCCAGCCATTGACGCCATGGATGCAGGCTTCCGGCCACCAGCCATCGAGAATGGACAAGTTGAGGACCCCGTTCATTGCGGCCTTCATGCCGGACGTGCCGGAGGCCTCTTTCGGACGTCGCGGGTTGTTCAGCCAGACATCCGAGCCGCGCGTAAGCATGTGCCCGATCTCCATATCGTAATTTTCAAGGAAGACCACCGAATTCGGGTATGTTGCTGACATCTCAACCAATTCCGCCACGATTTTCTTTCCGTTGTCATCAAAGGGATGTGCTTTCCCGGAAAAGACGATCTGCAGTTTCCCCTTCCGCAACAACGGCGCGATGAATTTCTTGTCAGTGAACAGGAAGTTGGACCGCTTGTAAGGAACCGCCCGCCTGGAAAACCCGATCAACAGCCCATCCGGATCAAGCTTCACGCCATTGCGTTCCTTGATGAATTTCAAGAGTTTCCGTTTGTTCGACATATGCCGCTCCCAAAGCGCCGTTGCCGAATCCCAACCGCCATCATAGACCGCTGCCAGGTTCAGCATTTTTTCATCCACCCAGGTGGGGATGTGGATGGCGTTGGTGATGCTGATGATTTCACTGCGGTCCTTCACATGGGCCCACATCCGGTTGGCCGTTTCCGTGTGGAGCGCCGCAACCGCGTTCGACATGCGCGAAAGCCGGAGTGCGCCGACCGTCATGTTGAACGGGCTGCCGCCGAGCGCTTTCAATTGCGTTTTCGTGATGCCGAGATTGGCGCCCATGTAAGCCAGTCGATCGATGGGATGGGATTCGTTCCCTTCCACGACCGGCGTATGGGTTGTAAAGACAATCTGCTGCCTTGTCTTTCCCTTTGCTTCTTCGTAGGAGGCACCGGCTTCCATTTTCTCCCAGATCAACTCGAATCCGGCGAGCAGGGCATGGCCTTCATTGAAATGGTATACATCCGGATGAAGACCGAGTTCACGCAGGACACGAACACCGCCGATGCCCAGCACCATCTCCTGTGCGATTCGTTCTTCCCCGAACCAGCCATACAGCTGACCGGTGATCCAGCGCGCTTCCCCGTCGTTGCCGTCAATGTCCGTATCGAGCAGGTACATGTTCTCCACACCGAAATCATTCAGTTTCCAGACCATGATGGCGACATCCCGCCCCTTGATGTTGACTTTGACGCGGATTCCCGTGTCTTCCATGCCAAGGATCGGATTCATCCGATACGCATCAAACGGCCATTTGGTTGCCTTGTCGATGATCTGTTCGCCATAACCCTGTTTCCAGCGTATGCCGATTCCCACAAGGCCCGTCTTTTCATCCGTCGCGCCTTTCATGTAGTCACCGGCAAGAATCCCGAGTCCTCCGGCGTAGGTCTGCAGACGATTGTCAAATGCATATTCCATGCAAAAATAAGCGGCGACTGGCTTCTTTCCCATAAGGCGGCCATCCTTTCACGAAGCTCCGGACATGATATGCCTGGTTCAACAACCGATTACCCCTCCGAACATCTTCCGAAACAAGGGAAAACCTCGAAGAAATGCCTGTCATGGTTCTTTCAGCCATATGAAAATGCTCCCGCCAGGTTCCGGCGGGAGCATCGGGTCTTGGCGTATCCATCCAACCGTCGCTTCCGAAAGACAGATCAGCGTGCGATGGTCTGTTCGCGATCGGGACCGACTCCGAGGTACCGCAGCGGCACGCCGACCACTTCCTCGATGCGCGTCACATATCTGCGGGCCGCTTCGGGCAGATCCTCGAAATGACGGACGACAGAAATATCCGTGCCTGCCCAACTCTGGAATGTCTCGTACACCGGTACGCAGCGGGCCAAATCCTTCAGGCTGGCAGGATAATGGGAAATCGGGCTGCCATCCAGCGTGTAGCCCGTACACAGCTTGATCTCCGGCAGTTTCCCGATGGTATCCAGGTGATTCATGCAAAGGCCGGTCAGACCATTGATCCGGGCCGCATATTTCAGCATTGCGGCGTCCAGCCAACCGCAGCGGCGAGGCCGGCCTGTGGTGGTACCGTACTCATGGCCCAGCTCCCGGATGGTGTCGCCGATGGCATTCCGCAGCTCGGTTGGGAAAGGACCTTCTCCGACGCGGGTGGTATACGCCTTCTGAACGCCGAACACTTCGCCGATCTGACGAGGGCCGACACCTGCGCCGGTGCAGACGCCGCCTGCAATCGGGTTGCTCGAAGTGACATAGGGATAGGTGCCGAAATCAATATCCAGGAAGGTGGCCTGCGCCCCTTCGAACAGAACCTTCTTGCCTGCCTCCAACGCTTCATGGACAACGGAATTCACATCGCAGACCATCGGGCGGATACGTTCCGCATAGGCGAGATATTCCGCGATCACTTCCTCGGCATCGATCGCCTTTCCGCCATACACCTTCACGATGATGGGGTTTTTCACTTCCAGTGCGGCAAGGACACGGGCACGGAAGGTATCCGGCTCCATCAGGTCGCACATGCGGATGCCGCAACGTTCCGCCTTGTCCGCATACGCCGGGCCGATGCCTCGTTTCGTGGTGCCAAGGCCGTTGGCCCCGCGGGACTGTTCCTGCAGGGCATCAAGCTCCCGGTGCCAGGGCATGATGACATGGGCGCGATCGCTGATGATCAGCGGGGCGCGTTCCACACCGCGGCCGGACAGACGGTCAAGCTCCATCAGAAGGACAGCCGGATCCACCACCACGCCATTTGCGATCACACAGGTGGTGTTTCGGCGAAGAATCCCGGAAGGAAGCAGATGCAGCGCGAATTTTTCATTCCCGTGCACGATGGTGTGGCCCGCATTGTTCCCGCCGGAGAAGCGGACAATGACGTCGGCGTCTTCGGCCAGGATATCTATGTATTTCCCTTTTCCCTCGTCCCCCCATTGGGTTCCGATGACAATGGTTCCCGACATGTGATCCTCCTGTCTGCGCCCGGCTGTCGCAGGACCATGCCCGCTGTCCGCGGACGGTTGAAGCAGGACTGCCGTTCAATGACATCAGCAAGCCCAGCAGTTCATACAGAATCAATTGGGCAGGATGATCATCATGCCCAAGTCCCGGAATGTCCGAGGCGTATCCATTATACCGGCAGCTCCCTTCGGTGGCAACGGGTCAGCGGAAATTCCGGCAGATTGACGAAAATGGAAAAGGACTTCAGATTCATTCAAGACTTGGATTGTACAATCAGTCTATCGACTATCCGATGGACACGACAATTTCGAGCGTATCCGACGGACACGACAACTTTGACAACATTCGAAACGGACAATGATGGATTGGAAAGATAAATACTTCTCATGCGTTTCTGACAACAATGGCCAGGCCAGCCATTCCTTTCTGAAAAAAGCAGGGAGTCTCTTTCCGATACCCAAGATGATGAAACGGGGTGGCAACATGAAGATCAGGTACGTAAAAATTGCACTGGATGCCGTAATGACCATACTGATGATTGTGCTGATGAATGTATCGGCAACGGGATTCTTCTGGCATGAGGCACTGGGGCTTTTCATCCTCGGTCTTTTTGCCTGGCATACGGCGCTCAATTGGCAATGGGTGACCGGAGTGGCCTCTTCTCTTTTCAGCGACAGGCTCAAAACCAAAACGAGGTTCATGTTCATGCTGAATGCCTTGCTGCTGGTCTGTATGGGCATGACGATGACAAGCGGCATATTGATATCGAAATCGCTGTTCCCCTTCATCCAGACAACCAATTCAGCGGCGTGGAGCTCGCTACATTCCTCCTTTGCCTACGCGAGCCTGGTTCTTGTCTCCGTGCATCTCGGCATGCATTGGAAATCCATCATGGGCGCCTTCCGCAGGATGTTCGACCTCAGGACAGAAAACAGGGGGAGAGCTTTGGTGGTCAGGGCACTGGCCGCCATCCTCGTTGTCATCGGGCTCAGGAACACTTTTTCCAGCGACCTCATGGGTAAAATCTTCCTGACCCAGGCTTCCGGCATCACCCTCGTGTCGGACAGCGTTCCCTCTGCGGACCTGCTTTCGGGCACCACCGTTTCAAACGATACTTCATCGGATGCAGTCAGCACGACGCTTGAAGAATATCTCGGCAACCTGCATTGCACCGCCTGTCACCGGAACTGCTCCCTGCTGAGCCCGAAATGCGGCAAGGGAACCAACCAGGCAAATCAGGCAGAGGCTGCCTACGAGGCACTTGTCCAGCAGAACACCGCTGTGGAGACGACTGTTCAGGATACAACAGCGCAGACGGTCGGTGCCACATCCGCCGACAGCGGTGCTGATTCCGAATCGGGACTTGTCGGCACCTTTGCCGAGACACTGCCTGTGATGACCCTCTTCGCGGCCGGGACCTACTATACGGTGGATTTTATGGACAAGCGGAAAAGAAAGTAATCAGAAGCGGAAAGGAGCAGACGAATGGAACAGAGCCTGCCGCATGCAGGAGAAGATCCGGATGCGGCAGGCTCATCGTGAGCGGAGGGAATATTGGCAACGGCAATGAATACGCCGTGCCCCTCTCACAACTGCATTGCATGAAGTTGTTGCCGGGACGGCGCAATCCTCACAACAGTGAGTATTGCGCCGTGTACAGCTGATGGTAATGCCCGCCCTGGGTCATGAGTTCCGCATGGGTGCCGCTCTCTACAATCCGGCCAGCGTCGATGTAGAAGATGCGGGTCGCATTGCGGATAGTGGACAGGCGATGGGCGATGACGAAGGATGTCCGGCCGTGCAGCAGCCGTTCCAGCCCCTTCTGAAGCGCCTTTTCCGTACGGGTGTCGATGGAGGACGTGGCTTCGTCCAGGATGAGGATGCGCGGATCGGCCAACAGGGCGCGGGCGAAGGAGATGAGCTGGCGCTGCCCGACGGAAAGCCGGGACCCGCGTTCGTTCACTTCGGTGTTGTAGCCGTTCTCCAGCTCCAGGATGAATTCGTGCGCCATCACGGTTTTAGCCGCTTCGATGCATTCGTCATCCGTCGCGTCGAGTTTGCCATACCGGATGTTGTCGAACACTGTGCCGGAGAAGATGAAGCTGTCCTGCATCATGACGCCCATCTGGCTGCGCAGCGAGGGAATGGTGACCTGCGAGATGTCGAATCCGTCCACGAGGATGTTGCCTTCCTGGATATCATAGAAGCGGCTGATGAGGTTGATGATGGTGGTCTTGCCGGAACCGGTCGCACCGACGAGTGCGATGGTCTCGCCCGCATCGACATGGAAACTGACGTCCTTGAGAATGCGCTGGCCTTCCTCGTAGCTGAAATTGACATGCTGGAAATCGAGGTTGCCCTGGATCTGCGGAATCGGCATGGCACCGGGTGCGTCCTGAATGCCGACCTTTTCGTCCAGGGTCTCGAAGATGCGCTCCATGTAGGCAGCCGAGGTGAGAATCTGATTGTAGAAGTTTCCGAGGTTCATGATGGGTGCCCAGAACATGCTGATGTAGCTGGCAAACGCAATCAGGACGCCGATGGAGGTCTCTCCGCCTGAGATCATGCCCACACCGACCACATACATCACCGAGATGCTCAGGACGGAAATGTTCTCGGAAATCGGCCAGAGAAGGTTGTTGATGCGCACGGCTTTCATCCAGGCGGTCACGTTCTCTCCGCTCTGGCCGCTGTAGATTCTCTTGTTCTCCTCCTCACGGGCGAAGGACTGGGTCACCTTGATACCGGAAAGGCTCTCCGCAAGATAAGCGGTCAGGTTCGACTGCTTGCGGCTCACCAGTTGCCAGCGGACCCGCTGGGCATTCTTGAGCAGATACAGGACAAAGAGCAGGACCGGCAGGCCGATCATGCTGTACAGCGCCAGCTTCGGACTGAGAATGAACAGGTAGACGGTGATGACCACCAGGCTGAACATATCCGTGATCAGGTTGATGATGCCGTTTTGCAGCAGGTCGTTCAGGGAATTGACATAGTTGACCACACGGATGAGGATCTTGCCCGCAGGCCGGCTGTCATAATAGGAGAATGGCAGCTTTTGCAGATGCATGAACACATCGCGGCGCAGCGTCTTGATGATGTTCTGCGCGACTTCGTTCATGATGCGGATGCGTTGCTTCAGCGCAAAGGAATTGATCAGGTAGATTCCGCAAAAGGCCAGTGCGAGCAGAAACACCAACTTCAGGTTCTTGGCCGGAATGGCCTTGTCCACCATGATGGCCGTCAGGGTCGGTCCAAGGTACACGGCCGTCGTGGTGAGAATCATCATGACGACAACGGTCAGGATGGCTTTCATGTGGGGGCGCACGTAGTTGAACATGCGCTTGAGCTGTGCCGTGTTGAATTCCTCTTCCAGTGTCTCGTCCACGTCGAACTTGTTACGCGCCATGATGCATCACCCCGCCTTCTTCGGCAGCCGCAGCCGCCTTCGCTTCATTGGCCGCCGCGGCCATTTCCTCGTCGAAGTCTCCCATCTGGTTGATGTAGACATCGTAATACATGCCCTTCTTCGCGAGCAGTTCCTCGTGCGTACCCCGCTCCATGATGCGTCCCTTGTCCATGACAAAGATGACGTCCGCCCGCTTCACCGACGAAATGCGGTGCGCGATGAGCAAGGTGGTACGGTTTTCCGAAAACTGATCCAGGGTCTGCTGGATTTTGTGCTCCGTCTCGACATCGAGACTGGAGGTCGTATCGTCCAGAATCAGAACGGAAGGGTTCTTGAGCAGCGTGCGCGCCAGTGCGATGCGCTGGCGTTGGCCGCCGGAGAGACCCACGCCCCGTTCTCCGATGATGGTGTCGTACCCTTCCGGGAACTGTTGGATGAATTCATCCGCCTCGGACATGCGTGCGACATGCAGGACATCCTCCAGGGAAGCGTCAGGCTGTCCGTAGGCGATGTTTCCCTCGATGGTGTCCGAGAAGAGGAACACATCCTGCATGGCGATGGAAACCTGGGTCCGGAGGGTCGTGAGGTCGATGTTCCGGACATTCACGCGATCCAGCAGAATCAAACCGTCCTCGGTTTCATAAAAGCGGCAGATCAGGCTCATGATGGTGGACTTGCCCGAACCGGTGGCACCTATGAAGGCAGCCTTCTGCCCGGGTTCGATCCGGAAACTGACATCATGCAGAACAGGCGCTTCCTTGTAGGCGAAGTTCACGTCCCGGAACTCGATGCCGCCTGTGACAAGACGCCTGTTTTTGCCGATGGCCGCCATATCGCTGTCGGTGAGCTTGAATCCGTCGTTCGTGATGGCAGGCTGTTCCTCCTGCATCTGGCGGATTTTTTCCGCGCTCGCGTTGAAGCGCTGAATGTCGTTGATGAGCCAGCCGACCATGCGCATCGGGCCGTTCACGCGATCGATGAGGCCGGTGAAGGTCACCAGGGTTCCGAGGCTGAGTGCGCCCAGTACAATCGGGCCGATCGTGATCTTCCCAAGAATGATGAACACGCCGCCAAGCAGCAGCACCAGCACCTTCAGAAAATTGGACAGGAATTCGATGATCGGCAGATAGGTCTGCCAGACCCGGGACGCTTCGATGTTCCGGTTCATGTAGGCGTCATTCTCCCGATCGAACTTCCCGATTTCGAAGTCTTCCCTTGCGAAGGCCTTTACGACACGGTTGCCGCTGATGTTTTCCTGCACGGTGGAATTGAGTTTCGCAAACTGTGCGCGGATGGCGAAGAAGTTCGGCAGCACCTTCGAGGCGAACTTCCGGCCCACGACGGCGACGACGGGCGCCACCGCCAGCAGCAGCAAGGCAAAGAGGGAATGATAGTAGAACATCATCGCGATGGCGGCAAAAAACTGGAACACGTTCTTGATCATGCTCGGCAATACGCCAGCCAGAAAATGACGCACGGCTTCCATGTCGCCTGTCATGCGGGCGATGATGTCGCCGCTGCGGTTGTGGTCGAAGAAGTTGAAATCCTGCCGGTTCAGCCGCGCATACGTATCCGTTCGGATGTCGTGTATGGTCTGCTGGGAAACCCGTTCGAAAAGCATGTTGTGAAGATAGGCAAGCACGGTTCGGAAAAGCGTGAGTCCCGCAAGAAGCGCCAGATAGGGCCAAAGGTCCTTCACAAGCCCTTTCTGCTGGATGACGTTGATCATGTCGCCCATGTATACGGGAACCGAGAGACTTGCGACCAGGAAAATGACAGCTAGAACAAATCCCAGGATGTAAAGACTTTTGTGCGGCTTCAGATATGGCCACAACCATTTCCAAGATTTCAAGATGATCCCTCCGTTGCCGGACTCCGCGATGAATCCTTCGTTTCCGAATGACGAAAACCCCGGACCAGATGGCTGGAATCCAAACCCATGCTGCCTGTCAGTGGACGTTTCCATCAGGGTCGGGACGGCTGTCCGCCGCGCGTGGGGACAGCCCGCAAACGCGACTGTGCCATTATAGTCCTCCGGTTCATCGAGCGGAATGGTCATAACAAACCGATGGATGGACGATTTTATCAAGAAACCCTTCAAATCGGTTGCCCTTCCCGCCAGCGGCCAGTTATAATGGAACTGCCCTGTCGAAGGATCCACGGAATGCGCATGCAACGGTACATCTCCGGCAAATGCCGCATGCCGGACATCCTGTTCAGGGACAACAACGGATACCGCCGGAGCTCTCCGGGCATACAGGCCGGAAGACCGGATTTCCAGTGGATGCAAGGGTGCGAGATCATGAAGGATTTCCCTTTACTGCCTGATCATTTCGATCCGCGGGTCCTCTATATCATGCGACGTACCTTCGCGGGTCCAAACGTCATGGAGAGCCATTTCCACGACCATGTGACCATTATCTACATTCTGGATGGTTCCGCCTCCTACGAGATCGGCGGACAAATCTATCATGTCGAGGCAGGCACGCTCTTCATCTGCAATCCAGGCGTCACCCACCACCGCATCGTCGGCGAACGGGAACGAATGTCCGAATTCCAGGTGGCCTTCAGCAACCTCTGCCTCAAGGGCCTGCCATCGGGCTTTCTTCTGCCACCCGACGACAATCCGGTGATCCCCCTCCTTCATTACAGCCAGGCCTTCCACAACTGCTGCGAGGAAATTGCCATGGAGCAGAAACGGAATGATCCTGCCAGTCCCATCATGCTGAAATGTCTCGCGATGAAGCTGATCGTCACCATCCTGAAGGAACGGTTCATCCATACCGATACGAATCCGAACGCGGATTTCACGCTGGAAAAATACGAAAAGAACAACATTGTGGATGCGATCGTTTCCTTTATGAACGACAACTACATGCAACCGATCTCCCTGGCACGCATCTCGGAAAACGCTTATCTGAGCCCGGTCTACATCTCCCGTGTGTTCAAGGAGCTGATGGGGGAAGCCCCGATCAATTACCTCATCCGCATCCGTCTTGCGAAAGCCTGCGAACGAATGCAGCAGCAGCCGGACATCTCCATCCGGGCCGTCGCCGCTTCGGTCGGCTATGACGATGCCTATTATTTCAGCAAGCTGTTCAAGAAGCATTATGGCGTTTCACCGAGGGAATACATGCTGATGGAGGAAAAACCATTGTTCAAGGTGCTGCGCGATGCGGAGTCCATGTTCCTCCCGGCTCGGGAATGACGGGGTTGCGGGCCTGCTCACAGAAAAGTCCGTATGCATCGCATGGAAATGAATCCCTACAGGAACGCGCCGTCCGAAAGAGCGGCGCGTTTTTCTTTTCCATATGTATTTATTACAATTCAATTTGAAGAAATACGCTTGAGTCGTCCCGGGATGGGTAGGTATTCATTAATGAAAATCGGACGGGCCGGGACGACTGGTCGTGCCGACCAGAAATCCAGATGTGCAAGGAGGAACAGACCATGTCATTCTATGATTTCAGGCTCCATTCCCTGGAAGGCAACGAAATCTCCCTGAGCGACTATGAAGGAAAAATCGCCGTGGTGGTGAATGTCGCAAGCAAATGCGGGTTCACATACCAGTATGAATCTCTGGAGAAACTGTATGACGACTACAAGGACAAGGGCGTCGTCGTACTCGGATTTCCCTGCAATCAGTTCTTCGGGCAGGAGCCCGGAACAAGCGAGGACATCCGGAACTTCTGCAGCATCAATTTCGGGGTCACCTTTCCCCTGTTTGAGAAAATCGATGTGCGCGGCGAAGGCGCGCACCCGCTGTACAAATGGCTGATCGCGCATGCCCCCTTTGAAGGGCTGGATGAAAGCACGGCCGGCGGACAGAAGCTTGCAGGCCACTTCAAGAAGAATTTTCCGCCGGAATACCTGGCGGATGATGAAATCAAATGGAATTTCACCAAGTTTGTGATCGGCCGGGATGGGAAAGCAGTCAAACGCTTTGAGACCCCGGTGGAAACCGATGAGATCGCAAAACTGCTGGATACGCTGGTTTGAGATGGCGCAGCCGGGCTACAAAGGGAAGGGCCTCCGATCCAGAAGATCGAAGGCCCTTTTCCATAGGCTTCGGCAGGGAAGGTCACCGGGCCGGAGAATACGGCACCCGGTTCATGAAATGAACCTCAATGCCCGAAACAATCGGTCCGTCCAGCTCGGAAGCGGACTTGACGGACTGCCATTCCGGGTCCTCCTGGAATGCGGCAAAGGCGGCATCCCGCGTGGCGCGGTCCTTGTGCTCGAGAATGTAGTAGATCGTTTCATTTCCATCGGCATCTTCCCAGAAATCCACGGTCTTCATCCCATGTCGTTCAAACAATGCGATCGTGTGCCTGGAAAAGCGCTCGTGGATGGCGGGCAGACGGCCAGGGTGCATGTGGTAGATACGAAGTTCATACAGCATGTCGCACATCCTTTCCCATTCGGTATACGCCCATTGTACGACGTGCAACGGAATTATACCAGCTTCCCTTCATGAACTGATGCGCTCCGATACTTCATGAATCCGCGGCCACCAGTTTCAATGCATGAACCAAAGTGCACCCATTACCGATGCAGGCTGTAATCCGCACATCCCCCGGTTCGATGCGGAAGCGCATCTCCGCATCCCAAACGGCAAAAGATTCCGGCGGGAGCTCCAGCCGGACGGTTCGGGACGCGCCGGCCTCCAGTTCCACTTTATCAAATGCCTTCAATTCAAGGACGCGCCGGTTCACGCTGGACTGGAGATCGGTCAGATACAACTGGACGACCTCCGCCCCCCCACATGCCCCTTCATTGGCAAGTTCCACCGTCATGGTGCAGGATTCGCCGGACCTGACCTGTTCCGGGCCACACAAACGGGACAGCGAGAACCCGGCATAACCCAGGCCGAACCCAAAAGGATATAGGGCCGCGCCCGGCTGATCCAGCCAATTCTCCGTGTATTGGATTTTCCGGTTGTAGTACGCGGGCAATGCGGCGGATGAACGCGGAAGCGAAACGGAAAGCCGTCCGGACGGGTTCACCAGGCCATACAGGATTTCAGCGATGGCCGTGCCGCCTTCCATTCCGGGATACCCGCAGAAAAGCAGGGCATGACTGTTTTCCGAAAGCCAGGGAAGCGCAGGGGGACGTCCGGCAATGACGACGGTGACAACCGGCTTTCCCGTGGACAAAACGGCCTTTGCGAGTTCAAGCTGGACACCGCCGAGTTCCAGGTCTGCAACGTCGACCCCTTCCCCGCAGTCCATATCCGTCAGAACGCCGGACGAGACATTTGCAGCGCCATTATCCAGAAATTCCTGCCCGAAATCCCGTGCCGAACTGCCGCCGAGGACCAGTACGACCGCATCGGCGGATTCAGCCAGTCTGACCGCGGTTGATATGCCTTCCCGTGAGGGATGTCGGATTCCGCAGCCTTGCGCATGGACGATTTCGGTTCCGGAAGGTGCGAGCGCCTTCATGGCCTGAAGCACGGTCGTCCCGCTTCCGGAGCGCTGAGGTGCGGTATAGTCGCCGAGCTGGTTGTACAAATTGTCCGAATTCGGGCCGATGACCGCGATGCGCTTCATGGAAGCCTGGAACGGCAGGACTTTCCGGCATCCGTCGCGGAATGCGGCTTCCCGGTTTTCCAGAAGAACCGGCACTTCCCTTGCGAGGTTCAGGTTCGCCGCCTGCCCTCTCCCGGAGGAAAAGACCGCAGGAGCCAGGGACTCGTCCGCATAGGGATGTTCGAAAAGGCCCATCATGTATTTCAAAGTCAGCACGCGAACGACTGCCTGGTCCACAACCGATTCGGGAACCAAACCGCGTTCAACCGCTTCCGGGATCAGCAGCCAGTCCTTGCACCAGAGGTTGAGATCCACCCCGGCAGAAAGCGCCATGGCCGCCGAAGCTGCCGGATCGCCCGTCACCTTGTCCAGCACGTCGATGGCGCCGCCGTCCGACATCACCACCCCGTCAAACCCGAATTCCTCCCGCAGGATCCCGTTCAGCAGCCTGCGGTTCGCGTGACAGTAGACTCCGTCGATTTCATTGTAGGCTGCCATGCAGCCGAGAGCTCCCGCCTGGATGGCGGCCTGCATCCCGGGCAGGTGGATTTCCCTGAGCTCCCGTTCGCCGATGTTCGCGGGTCCGGCGTTCCTTCCGCCCGTGGCAGCTCCCTGGGCGCAAAAATGCTTGACCACTGCAGCAACCCGGTCTTCCCTGCGCACTTCGTCCGGGGTTTCCCCCTGAAGTCCCTTCACGACTGCTTCCGTCATCCGGGCGGCAAGATACGGATCCTCCCCGTAGCATTCCTCCGAGCGCCCCCAGCGGGGATCCCGCAGGATATCCAGCGCAGAGACAAGCCCCAGGTGTGCGCCACGGGATCTGATTTCCTCCGCGACACAGGCAAACGCCTTGCGATACAGGGCTGGATTCCAGGTTGCGCCGACTGCAAGGTTCACAGGCATCATGGTACCGTCGAGTGCCTGATGTCCATGCGGACACTCCTCGGAAAACAGGATGGGAATCCCGAGACGGGTATTCTCCAGCACATACCGCTGCAGCGCATTGGCCACTCTGGCATTTTCGAGGACGGGCACCCCATTGTCGTAAGTGGTTCCGCTCCACGGGTCCGCACGGAACAACCCGTAGAGGGCGCCGAGTCCGTCGCCGTCCTCCACTTCCTGACGGAACGCGGCACTGGGACCATATCCGCCACCCGGCGCAGCCGTATCCGCAGAAGCAACCGCAAACTCCGGGGCAGCCGCATCTTTCGGAGCAACCCTATCTTCTGGGACCGTCGTATCTCCCCGTCCGGACGGTCCGACCCGCTCCCAGGCGTGCCAACCGAACATCCGCTGATTCAACTGTCCCATTTTTTCCTTCAATGTCATCCGGGAGAGCAGATCCGCCACCCGTTCCGAAATCGGTAGTTCCTGGTTTCTGTATTTCTCCATGCGTATCCCTCCCTCTGTCTGTTTCCATCCTACCCGAAAAGAAAACGTCCGCCCACCTGAATCCTATCATCAGGCGGGCGGACGTTCTTATATCGGCGGGCGTTGCCTTCCTGCGCGTTCATATTTCCAGAGAGCAAGGGCACACGAATATCTGTTCGGATTTCCGGATCGTAAAACGTTTTCATGCCTGTTCGGATTTCCGGCAAGAAAAGCCGCATCAATACCCGTTCGGATTTCCGGACTGCCAGCGCCAGGAGTCTGCGCACATGCGGTCTATGCCCAGTTCGGCCTTCCAGCCGAGTTCGCGGGCCGCCTTGGAGGGATCCGCATAGGAGGCTCCGATGTCGCCGGGACGGCGGGCGACAACCTTGTACGGGATTCTTGTGCCGGAGGCCTTTTCGAACGCCTTCACCACATCGAATACGCTGCAGCCGACGCCGGTGCCGAGATTGTACGCATCCGTGCCCGGCCCCTGCATGACCTTTTCCAATGCCTTGAGATGCCCCTTCGCCAGATCGACCACATGGATGTAATCGCGTACGCCGGTTCCGTCGGGTGTTTCATAATCATCGCCGAATATGGCCAATTCCGTCCGCTTGCCGATGGCAACCTGCGTGATGAACGGCATCAGGTTGTTCGGGATGCCGTTCGGATCCTCGCCGATGCGGCCGCTCGCATGCGCGCCGATGGGGTTGAAATACCGCAGAAGCGCGATGCTCCAGGACGGATCCGCGACAGACAGGTCACGCAGGATCTCCTCGATCATCAGCTTGGTCTTCCCGTAGGGATTGGTGGCGCTGAGCGGGTATTCCTCCCGCAGCGGAACGGTTTCGGCCATGCCGTAGACTGTGGCGGAAGAGCTGAACACCAGGCGCTTCACACCGGCCTGCCCCATCGCCTCCAGCAGCATCAGAGTGCCTGTGATGTTGTTGTGGTAATACTTCAGCGGGATCGACACAGATTCCCCGACCGCCTTCAGACCCGCAAAATGGATGACCGCATCGATGGCGTGTTCCGCGAAAATGCGATCCAACGCGGGCCGGTCCAGCAGATCCGCCTCCACAAAGGCAGGCGTTTTTCCGGTGATTTCCGCGACCCGTTTGAGCGCCTCGGGTTTGCTGTTTGAAAAATTGTCCACGACAAGGACATCATGACCGGCATTCAACAACTCCACGCAGGTATGGGTTCCGATATATCCGGCTCCGCCGGTGACAAGAATTTTCATGCCGTCACCTCCCTGGCCCCGTCCCCGATGTCGGAGACATAGAACGTGCAATCGTGTCCGATGGCCGCCAGATAAGCGGCGCCTACCTTTTCCTTGACCGCATCGACCGCCTCGTTTCTCACAAGAGCCACGGTGCAGCCGCCGAACCCGGCGCCCGTCATGCGGGAACCAATGACGCCTTCGCAGGCGCGGAAGGCATCGACCAGTGCATCCAGCTTTTGTCCGGTGACTTCGTAGAGATCACGGAGCGAATCGTGGGACTGGTCCATCAGCTGTCCGAACAGAACCAGATCACCCTTCTTCAGCGCTTCCACGGAACGGAGCACGCGGTCGTCCTCGTAAACAATGTGCGCCACGCGATTTCGAACAATGGGATCCGCAAGGAGGTGGCCATGCTTCTCGAAGTCGGCAGCGCTCACATCACGCAGGCAGGTGGCGTTCGGCAGCGCCTGCTTCAGGATTTCCAGGCCGGTTTCGCATTCCGCACGGCGTTCGTTATACTTGCCTTCGCCGAGTGAGCGCTTGTGGTTCGTATTGGCGATGACGATGGAGACGCCTTCCAGCACCAGCGGCACCCATTCGAATTCGAGCGTGAGGCAGTCCAGGAAGATGGCGTGATCCTTCTTGCCCATGGCGGAAGCGAACTGGTCCATGATGCCGCACATCACGCCGATGAAGTTGTGCTCGGCCGTCTGGGAGATTTTTGCCATTTGGACGGGGTCAATGGAAGCAGGCTTGTTTCCCGCACCCAGGGACACCAGCGCGAATGCTGTGGCCACTTCGATGGCGGCGGAAGAAGAAAGGCCGCTGCCGAGCGGTACCTTGTCCTCGTACAGCAGGTCGCATCCGACAACGGGAAAGCCTGCCTTCTGCAGTTCGTCGGCAACACCGAGCTGATAGGCGCCCCACTTGATGTCCCGGCTCTTCTGCAGGTCGTCCAGATCCGCTTCGACGATCACCTTCAAATCCGTTGCAACCAGCCGCACCTTGCGATCCGAACGGGGCCGTGCCAGAACGGTGGTGGCCAGTGTGAGGGCGGCCGGGAAGACGAATCCGCCGTTGTAGTCGGTGTGCTCGCCGATGAGGTTCACACGGCCGGGAGAAGTGAAAATCCGGATCCCGTCGTCACTTCCGCCGAAATATCCGAGGAATTCCTTTGTGAGGGCTGTCTTGTCCATACCTGCCTCCTCCGACATGTGCCCGTTGTCCGGGCGTGTTGCATTGGGTGGGTGCCTGATCCGACTGGCCAGTGGGTTCCGCTTTACAGTGTCTTTTTCAGAAGGATCAACCTTTCTTCAGGAACCGTTCGTGTGCATCGCGCAGTTCCACGGCCTTCTCCTCGGGTGCGGTGGGATTGCAGTGCGCCCATACGCCGGTTTCACTGGAAGCGTTGAACTTCTGCTTGTCCCCGGAACGCATCGGCGGGAAGAATTCGATGTGGAAGTGGTAGTCTTCACTGAAATCGCCACTGTTTACGGGATTCTGGTGCATGCACATCATGTAGGGGAACGGCTTGTCGAACAGGCTGTCCAGCGTACCCACCGTTTCCCGCAGCGTGACGGCCAAGGAAGTCTTCTCCGCGTCCGTCATCTGGGTCAGGTTCTGGATATGGCGCTTGGCATAAATATAGACACCGTACGGATATTCGGTGAAAAAGGGCAGCACCACGGAGAAATGCTCATTCTCGAAAATGACGCGTTCCTTCTGTTCATGCTCCTCGCGGATCATCCGACAGAAGATGCATTCGCCCTGTCCGGCATGGTATTCCCGCGCCGAATCGAGTTCCAGTTCGATTTTCTTGGGGATCCAGGGGTACCCGTAAATCTGCCCATGCGGGTGGGGCATGGTAACACCCACGACATCGCCGCGATTTTCAAAGATGAAGACATACTTGACCCTGTCATCCTCCGATATGGCGATGAAACGTTCGGTCCACAGGTCCACAAGCCTGCGAAGGTGGGTGACCGGCAACTCGGGCAGTGTGATGGTGTGTTCGGGCGAATACAGAATGACCTCGCACTTGCCGTAGGACGGCGCCGTCTTGAAAAAGTCCGTGGCGACCGGATCGGCTTCCGGCGGGTTCGGGCTCAGTGCGGGAAAGTCGTTCGGGTACATCATCACGTCATAATCCGGCACCTTGCCGCCGGAGGGGCAGAACGGACACCAGTCCTTCGGCATCTGCGGACGTCCCTGCCGGTGGGAGGCTATCATGACCCAGTCTTTCGTGAGGGGGTGCCAGCGGAGTTCAGCCATGTCGGATGCTCCTTCCCATGTTCGGAAATGTTCGGTGGAGGCTGCGGTCGGAAATCATCTCCCGCCGGATGCCATCCATCGCCGTTTCAGTGTTTCATGCCTTCATTATATGTTTGTATGGCCATGCGAACAATGGTAGAATGTGTTCATTTCTTGTGCCAATGTTGTGAATCCACCGTCTGCGGAATCTCGCAGCGGCGAATCCTTTTCATCAGTCAAGGAGGCGGGCATGCTGGAAAAGCATTATATCCGGCAAAAGGACAATACGGATCTGAATGTGTACCGTTGTGGCGTGGAAGCCTGTGCGCCCGGTCATTCCTGGGGGCCTGGCGTCCGCGATCATTTTCTGGTGCATGTCATCCGGGAAGGCAAAGGCCTGCTGCAGATGGGGGGAAATACGTGGACCCTGTCGGCGGGGGATGGCTTCATCCTGCCGCCGGATGTCCTTGCATTCTGGCAGGCGGATGCCGCAGAACCCTGGACCTATGCCTGGGTCGGGTTTCATGGGCTTCGTGCCGCAGCCGTCCTGGAAAAGGCCGGACTCGGCGTGGAGGCGCCGGTATTCAGGCATGATGGAGAAGGCCCCTTGTCCGCATGCATGGACAACCTCGTGGCCGCGGCGCGTCAGGAAGAGGCCGGCAGAATGACCACTCCGACGGAACTGATGCTGACAGGTCATCTGTACCTGTTTCTTTCACGACTGATGACCCTGTGCCGGAAAGCAGAACCCTTCCGCAGCCATGGCACGGATGCGGCCCGACATGTGAGAAAGGCGATGGAATACCTGTCACGCCATTATCCTGATGAATTCCGCGTCTCGGACATGGCCCGCGCACTGGGTCTGGACCGAAGTTATCTCTCCACCCTGATCCGCAAACAGACGGGCAAGTCGCCGCAGGCCCATCTCATCGGCCTGCGCATGGAACGCGCGGCCTTTCTCATGGGAAAGCCCCACCTGTCCATCGCCGATATTGCCCGTTCGGTCGGGTATGACGATCCGGTCCAGTTCTCGAAGACATTCCGCAACGAGTATGGCCAACCGCCCGCACAATACAGAAAAGAACAGGTGGAAAGATCAAAACCGGAATGAGTCCGGATTCAGAACGGACTCATCCCGGTTTCAGTATGGATTCAGCATGGACTCAGTATGGATTCAATACGGATTCCGCAACGCACCGGACGTTTGAATCCGCATGGCAGCCTCCAGGATGCGTTCTTCGGTCTGGACAAGCGCCAGTCGGACATACCCTTCTCCGCCGGAACCAAAACTGACCCCTGGAACCACCATGACACCGGCCCGTTCGATCAGGTGCATGGCAAAGGCCAGGGAGTCCGTCCATCCTTCGGGCAGAGGCGCCCATGCGAACATGGTGCCTTCGGGCAAGGGAATGTGCCACCCCGCTTCCGCAAAGGAGGAAACCAATGTCATCCGTCGCGAGACATACGTTTTTTGCACAACGGAGACAAAATCCTGGGGGCCTTCGAGTGCGGCGATGGCTGCACGCTGAAAGGGGAGGAAAACGCCGTAGTCCAGATGGGATTTCAACAGGCGCAGACTCTCGATGACGGC
This sequence comes from uncultured Clostridia bacterium, assembly GCA_942493335.1. Taxonomy (GTDB): domain Bacteria; phylum Bacillota; class Clostridia; order DSM-8532; family DSM-8532; genus JAEWSN01. Next base: position 1,396,148 of record OW818693.1, read on the forward strand.
AGGATTGCCCACCGCGAAGGAAATCCTGCATCCCGGCACATTCCAGGTCTTGGAGAGCGAATTGAACTCAATGCCGACCTCCATGGCGCCGGGAACCGCGAGAAAACTCCCGCCCGGCGCTTCCGGCGTCGTCAGCTCACTGTAGGCGTTGTCATGCAGCACGGTGATGTCATGCTTTTTGGCAAAGCGGACAAGATCCTCGTAAAAGCCGGCAGGCGCCAGGGAACAGGTGGGATTGTTCGGATAGGATGCAATGAGAAGTTTGGCACGGTCCGCCACATCTTCCGGGATTTTCGAAAGATCCATGCGCCAGCCCTGCGATTCCACAAGCGGAACGATCCGGACATCCGCACCGGCCATTTTGGGACCGACTGAGAAGACAGGGTATCCTGGATCCGGAACCAAGACGATATCCCCCGGATTCACCAGGGTCAGGGCGATATGGGCCAGTCCCTCCTGGGAACCCATCAGGCTTTGCACCCCGCCTGCAGGCAGGGTGACACCGTATCGGCGGCGATACCATCCTTCGACGGCGAGCGTCAGTTCCGGCAGATCGCAGATGGCGTAACGGTATTGGTCCGGCTTCGCGGATTCCCGGGCAATGATGTCCATCAGGTGCTGAGGCGGCGGCAGATCGGGCGTGCCGATGCTGAAATTGATGCAATCCGTTCCGGATGCCTCCTTTTGCCGTCTCGCCTGCTCCAGGTCCGTGAAAATGGCCGATTCGAGGCCAGTCATCCTCTGTGCGCGCATCATGCCCTATTCCTCCGTCTCAACAGGCTGCATTCACGCCGCCTTTCCTTCTCTTCAATAGGTCGCCTTGGCGTCGCCTTCTCCACCGCCGCACAATACCGGTGTGGTTCCGGAACCGACGCCCAGCCGTTCGCATCCCATGTCCAGGAACCGGTTCGCATCCTCCAGGTTTCGGATTCCACCGGACGCCTTCACCTTGATGCGTCCCTTTCCTGCTTCCATCATGGCCGCAACGGCTTCCACCGTCGCTCCGCCGGAATGGAAGCCGGTGGAAGTCTTGACGAAATCAGCACCCGCCTCCACCGCCACTTCGGTTGCCATGCGGATCTGCCCGGCGGACAGCGTACAGGTTTCCAGAATGACCTTGACCAATACGCCGGCCGGATGTGCCACGTTGACCACCGACAATATGTCTTCCAGAAGTTCCGCCCGCATTCCGGAACGGATGAAACCGTAATTCGCCACCATGTCGATTTCCGCTGCACCGGCCCGAATGGCTTCGCCCGCTTCAAAAGCCTTCGCGGCGGTCGTCTGGCATCCATGCGGGAAAGCGAGGACGCAGGAGACCTCCGTCTCGGTTCCCTTGCAGAGATCCGCAGCCATCGCAATGTCGCAGGGACGGACACAGACGGTGCGGACTTTATAACGGATGCCGGAAAGAATGGCTTCCTTTGCTTCATCCCGGCTCATTTCCGGTTTGAGGACGGCGTGATCCAGATACCTTGCCATGGACAATCTTTCTTTCATGTTTTCCTCCTTGCTCGACCCGATCCGTTTTTTTTCGGTGCGATTTCTTCCACAAGCTGGGTTGGCATCCCGATCCCCATCAGCCGGGTCAGTCCCGCGAACTGGCCCACACTCAGGCATTCGGCCCGGATGATCTCAGATATGCCCATATTGCCGAGGATTTCCCGAAGACCGTCCTTGCCGCCTGGAATCCAGGGAGCGGCACCCAGCGAGTTCACAATCGTCTTGCGCCGCTGCGAGAAGGATGCGCGAACGATCTTGTGGAACAGGACCATGTCCACCCCTTCCACTTCCGGATTTCCGGTTTTCCGGAGCCGGACCACGGCGGAATCGACATCCGGTTTCGGCACGAAACAGTTCTTCGAAACCGTGAAGCACAGTTTCGGTTCGGACAGGCAACGGATGGACACGGAAAGCGCACTGTAATCCTTCCCGCCCGGCTGGGCGGCCAAACGCTGCGCGACTTCCTTCTGCACCATGAAGACCAGCGTATGCCAGGGAATGTCCGATTCCAGCAGATGCATGATGATGGGCGTCGTGATGTAGTAGGGAAGATTGGAGATCACCTTCAGGGGGCCGGGCCAGTCCCGGACCAGCTCATGCAGATCGGTCTTGAGAATGTCGCCAAGCACGATCTGCGTGTTGTCGCAGCCTTCAAGTACTTCCTCCAGCGCTGGAATGAGATGGCGGTCGATCTCGACGGCCACGACCCGTCCGGCGACCTTCGCCAGTTGCAGGGTCATGGAGCCGATTCCCGGACCAATCTCCAGGACAAGATCCTCGGAAGAGACTTCACCAGCCTCCACGATCTTGTCGATGATGTTGATGTCGGTCAGGAAATTCTGCCCCAGGCTCTTGGTAAGCCGCAAGTCGTATTTTTTCAGTATGGCGCCCGTATTGACCGTATCCAGCAAACTTGCCTCCCTGTATTCATCGGAATCGCTTGGGTCCCCGTTCGGCAGGCGATGAAAAGCCGACCATCGCCGAGTCCGCAAACGGACAGACGGGGCTGCCGGTTCTCCGGCAACCCCTCTGTCCGCTTCAACCCCTTCACTTCGCGCAGGGGTTCTCGTTCTGTTTCCAGCGTGCATCGTTCTGTTCATTCAGGATGTAGACGCGCACGCTTCTGCGTCCCCAGTTTTTGGCCTGGGCCGTTGTGTCGAAATACAAATCAATCAGTTTTCCCTTGATGGCGCTTCCAATGTCGGCCGCAATGGCAAACCCATAATCCGGCGCGGCGCCGGGAACTTCCACATACACCTTGGTTCCCAGGGGGATGAGCCGCGGATCCACCGCGATGACTCCCTCGCGGGCCCTGATGCCCGTACGGGTGATGCCAAATCCATAATCCCCAGGACTTTTACCCGTATCCGCAAAGGAAGCGGTATAGGCCGTCGCTTTCAGATCCAGCGTCTTGGAATAGCGGACCAGATCCCCGCGGTTGCTGGTGAAATTTTTGACCGTTCCGAACGCGACAATCCTGTCGATGGGATTCGATACGATGCGTTCCTGCAGGAATGTGCGCGAGACCGGCTTCCCGTCCTCATAAACTATGCTGAAGACGGATTCGCGCTGACCGTCCACACCAGCCTGTACAACCTTGGTTTCGCCTTCGTTCAGTTTCCTGTCCGACTGTTCCACCACATCGTAAGGGATCTCTTCAAATTCCGACAATGCTTCCTGACGGACCCGGACGATCCTGAGCTGCATTCCGGGTGTAATCGGAGCCTCCACGGTGCTCCCCACCAATCTGTCACTTTCGCCGAGTACCACGCCCTGGTCCTTCAGCGCCTCCTGTACGGTACTCCGCCAGGTCATGATTTCCATCTCGTTTCCGTCCACCGTCAGGGTCATCGGGACGGCCCTCTGGATTTCCAACAGGTTCATGGTATCCGGAGACAACGGGTCATTCAGGGAACGACTTACATAGTCTTCCGGGGTTACGGTCACATCCAACTGATTCAAAGCTTGCTGAGCATCATATCCCATCGTCTTTGCAACGAGGGTCGCATCACCGTCCCGGATGGTAATATCCCGGCTGGCTGCGGCAAAGGCTTGGGTTCCAACGGCTATGGCCAATATCGACATCATGATCAGCAGCGCCATTTGTTTCAGTGGAAGGATCCGCCGGATGTGTTGCAGAAAATACCTGCCCATCACTTGCTTCCTCTCCATCGAATCACAATATTGCCGCATGCCGGCGGCCATTCATCCTTTGTGGGTGCTTGCTTCCGTGATATCACGGCTAGTCCTGCAAGGCTTCCCCATTCTACGTCATTGTTTTTTACCCTGTCAAGGATGGGTGCCTTATATTGGAATATATGGTTTGGTAATTCCATAATAACTTCTATGGTATCCCATATTCATACTTATTTTGCCATTTTTTACGCTTGATATTCCCATTAAACCTAATTCGTTCCTGATATTGACTGTATGTACCATTTTTGGTTGATGACATCGTAGGAGAATTGCACCTGCAACGCGTTCAAACCCTCCTTGAAACCGGGGCCAACATCGTTCGCACCCGATTTCAGGGTCGCGTATGCCTGCGTTCGGACCAGGACCGTCAGATCTGTCGCCTCATTGCCAATCCGCTCAAACAAATGTTCCTTTTCCGGCGCGTCCTTGTCCTTCCCGGTACCGGTCTTCAGGTCTGACGCCTCCGGCTCGATGAAGGAAAGCGCCTGCAGATTCACGTTCATGAACTCCTGGTAGCTTTCCTGTGTCATGATCCGCTGCATGAACTGAAAGTCCGGAGAAAACCAACGGAAGGAATCGGCGTAGCGGGCTTCGCTGACAGCGGTCATCCATGCGGATAACTGCTCCTTGAGAAGGGGGATGGATGCGGTTTTCAGTGCCTCGATACTCAGAATCTTGTCATCCAGGGTTCTGCGCAGATTGGTTTCCCGGTTGGTCGCAGAGGCAACCTGGCGCTGTTGGGAACTAAGGTCCTCGATCAACGTGGCCTTATCTTTTTCCAGCGCCGCGTTGGCGAGTTCCAGCTCGTTGATGTTTGCCTCCATGGCCTTGTTCTGGCCTCTGAGCCAGTCTTGCTGCACCTTGTCGTTTTCCTGCTGCTTGAGCAGGTTGTCCTTGTCCCACAGTAAATAGTTCATCATGAGGAACACGGACAGAAACAGGATGGAGATGATCACCACGATGAATTTTTTCATCCAGCGCCTCCGACGAATGTCTTGATTTTGATCAACCGGACAGAATAAGGTCTCACAGGCAGCTTTGGGTCATACGGGCAGGTTCGGTCATACGGGCAGGTTCGGTTCTGCAGGCAGTTTCAGTTCATGCGGGCAGACGGAACAACCGGCAGGCATTTTCCGTGGTGATCCGCTCCATTTCGGCAACGGTCGATCCCCTGATTTCCGCAAGCCGTTCCAGTACGTGAACCATCCACCCGGACCAGTTTCTGTGCCCACGATGGGGTTCGGGGGTCATATAGGGACAATCTGTTTCCAGAAGGAGGAATTCATCCGGCACTTGGGCTGCAACCTCCACAAGCCGTCTCGCATTCCGGAAAGTGACCGAGCCGCCGAACCCAATGAAAAAACCGAGTGACACTGCCTCCAGGGCCATTTCGGGACTGCCGGACCAGCAATGGAAGACGCCACCGACCTCCGCGGCGCCTTCCGACCGTACCGTGTCCATCACGTCCCGATGGGACTCCCGGTCATGCAGGATGACCGGCTTCCGTATTTTCCGCGCAAGCGCGATCTGCGCCCGCAGCACCTCCTGCTGGACAATCCGCGGGGAAAAGTCGTAATGGTAGTCAAGCCCGATTTCTCCGACGGCCACCACCTTGGGATGCGCACACATCGCCTCGAGCCGTTCCAGATCCCCCAGTGCGAAAGCGGAGGCTTCATGCGGGTGAAATCCGACGGCAGCATACACCCCAGGCCAGGCATCCGCCAACGCGATGGATGCCTGCGAACTCGAAAGATCACATCCGGGATTGATGATATGCGTGACACCCGACGCGAAACAGGCCCGGATCACTTCGTCGCGATCCGGGTCGAATTTCTCGTTGTCGTAATGGGCATGAGAATCGATCATCTATGCCTCCGCAACACCCATGCATGGAAAGGCGCCCGCTGACATCTGAACCGCCGCAGGCAACCCTTCGGAAGAATTCAGCCGACACGCGTCCCGGCGGGCATGTCTCCAGCCAGCGTCACCAGCACAAGGTTTCCGCTTCCCGCATCCACCGCGGCCAGGATCATGCCCTGGGATTCGATGCCGCGCAACTTGGCCGGTTTGAGGTTCGCCACGAGCACCAGGGTCTTTCCGACCATCTCTTCAGGCGTATAATGCTTGGCGATGCCGGAAACAACCGTGCGTCCGCCCAGCCCGTCATCCAGGGAGAGTTTCAGCAGCTTGTCCGCCTTCTCGATCCGTTCGGCCGCAAGGACTTTCGCCACACGCAGTTCCACTTTTGCAAAATCGTCAATGCCGATCAGGGCAACGCCTGCAATATCCCCGGATTCCTGGGCTTTCTTCCCTTCTCCGGAGACCTTGCTGACCTGTGCGCCGGATTCAACGGGTTTCTTCCCTGTTTTCAGTCCGGTTTCATCGCCGGAAGGTGCTGCAGCCGTCGGAATGCCTTCTCCAAGCGCTTCCAGCTCCTTTTTCATGTCGATGCGCGGAAAAATCGGTTGTCCGGCGGCAACCCCTTCCGCCCAGGGATGGAGGGAAAAGGCTTTCGAATCTTCCCAGGCTGTCATGGCCGCCGGAATGTGCAGCGCAGCTTGGATTTTCGCCGGCGTCTCGGGCATGAAGGGCTCGATCAGGATGGAGATGATGCGGATGCTTTCCGCCAGATGATGCATGACGGAAGCCAGACGGCCTTTTTTCGTCTCATCCTTCGCGAGGGCCCAAGGCATCGTTTCATCAATATACTTGTTCGTGCGTGAAACGGCTTTCCAGATTTCTGTCAGGGCTGTGGAGAACTGCAGCTTGTCGAGCAGCGCCTCCACCTTGTCCGGCGTTTCAAGCAGCAGACCGCGCAGGTCCTCGTCAAAGTCTCCCGCCTCGAGGATGTCCGGCAAGGTGCCGACGAAATACTTCTCAATCATGGCGGAAGTGCGGCTGACAAGGTTCCCCAGGTCGTTCGCGAGATCCGCGTTGATGCGCTGGATCAGGGCTTCGTTGGAGAAGACGCCGTCCGCGCCGAACGGCACCTCGCGCAAAAGGAAATACCGGATGGCATCGAGTCCGTATTTTTCAACCAATACGACCGGATCCACCACGTTTCCCTTGGATTTTGACATCTTTCCGCCTTCGAGCACGAGCCAGCCATGCCCGTATACCTGCTTCGGCAGAGGAAGATCGAGCGCCATCAGCATGGCGGGCCAGATGATGGTGTGGAACCGGACGATCTCCTTGCCGACCAGATGAACATCCGCCGGCCAGTACTTGTTGAAATCCGCTTCATTTTCAGAGAGATAGCCCATTGCGGTGATGTAGTTGGAAAGAGCGTCGATCCAGACATACACGACATGCCGATCGTCGAAGGTGACCGGGATGCCCCATTTGAAGGAGGTTCGCGACACGCAGAGATCCTCGAGGCCCGGACGGAGAAAATTGTTCAGCATTTCATTCCGTCGGGAAGCCGGCTGGATGAAGTCGTTGTCGCCTTCGAACAGCTCGATGAGGCGGTCCTGGTATTTCGAGATCCGGAAGAAATAGCTTTCTTCGCGGGTCCGTTCGACGGGACGTCCGCAATCCGGGCAGTTGCCGTCCTTCAGCTGGGTTTCCGTCCAAAAGGATTCACAGGGGGTGCAGTACCAGCCCTCGTATTCGCTCTTGTAGATGTCACCTTTATCGTACAGCTTCTTGAAAATCTTCTGCACGGCAGCAATATGGGCTTCGTCCGTCGTGCGGATGAAGCGGTCGTTTGTGATCTTCATCAGCGACCAAAGACTCTTGATGCCTTCCACGATGCGATCTACATATTCCTTTGGGGTGACACCGTTCTCCGCTGCCACACGCTGGATCTTTTGGCCGTGCTCGTCCGTCCCGGTCAGGAACATGACATCATACCCCTGAAGACGCTTGTACCGGGCCATGGCATCCGCCGCTACGGTGGTGTACGAATGGCCGATGTGCAGTTTTCCGCTCGGATAGTAGATCGGTGTCGTGATGTAATATGTTTTCCCGTTCACGTGAACCCCCCTGGACGCATCTTGCAAGTAATGGCCCCGGCAAAGGACCGGCATCGTTTTCAAATGTCGACACCTGTATCCATTGCAGGCGTCCCACCCATGCCCAATGTCTGTTGCCGGACATAAAATAGCTTTCTGCATTATATCACAACTGCATTCGAAAACCGCACTTGATGTCGTCGCATCAGGTGATTGGGGAGATGTGGGAAAAGGGGTTCTGATGAGCAGATGAAGAATGGACGACATATTGCGATGTTTTTGATATGATGGATTTCGAAACACACACGAAAGTGTCGGGTTTCCTGACATCACATACCTAGAAAGGAAATGGATCATGTTGAAAAAAGGAACCCCGGCGCACGCGCACACCCGTCTGAAACGGCTCCTCTCCCTCCTGCTGGCTGCCAGTCTTCTGGCCGGCCTTTCCCCCCGGGTATCCGCATTGTGGGAGGCGGATCTCGTCAAGACCGCCATCCGCGCAGGCGTTCAGACAGGTTCATATCTGTATGAAGATGCGTATTTCCAGGCTGCAGACGCCCCAATGGAGGCTCAGGACTCCGGGGATGTCCCAAGTGCATGGGCGCGCAGGGACATAGCGCTCGCGATCCGGCTCGGACTTGTTCCAATGCCGCTTCAGAACCATTACAGCACGCCTGTCTCCCGTTCGGAGTTCGCTGATCTGGCCGTCCAGACCATCAGCATCCTGTCCCGCATCAGCCGGACGCAGCTGTTCAAGTTCACATCGGGCAAATCCAAGTTCACCGACTGTTCCGAGCCAGCCGTCATCATTGCCGCCGAACTGGGCATCGTTTCCGGTACGCCGGACGGACACTTCAATCCCGGAAACCGGATCACACGACAGGAAGCGGCCGCCATGCTCAGCAGGATCTCCCTGCTTCTGGGTCTTCCCGTCGCCCCTGCCACCGGCACATTCTCTGACATCTCCGGTTTGTGGGGCGTGAAACAGATCCTGGCCTCTGCCTCGACCCGAGATCCGTATACGGATACGGCCGTCATGAACGGGGTGGGAGGCGGACGGTTTTCCCCATCCAGCGCCTACAGTCGCGAACAGGCTGTCGCAACCCTTCTCCGGTTGACCGGTGCGGTGAATGGCACCCTTTCCGGTTTTGCTGCCGGCGCACACATGGATCAGACCGGTTTCAACCGGCAGGACGAAACCTGGGACACAGCGGCAGCGATTCCTGCCGCTGCGGACGCGAGCGGATTCCCAACAGGAAAATGGATTCGACAGGACGGCCAATCCGTTCTCTATCTTCGTTCCGGACAAACCATCCGGGAAACCCGGTACCTTCTTCATGCAGCCGCAGCCGGAGAGGCAGGTGCGTTCAATGAAGACGGCGTGTTGACGGCGGACACTTCCAAACTGGCACATTCGGCCGATGGCATGGTGTTTGAGGTGCTTGCCGGAAACCGCCTGCGATTGACCTCGAATACAAGCCCGGAACAACGCGGGAAGATCGCAGACCCCTCCGGTATCTACAGAAGACACGTAACCGCCGAACCATCTCCTACCCCTGGTCCCACACCCGTCCCGAAGCCTGAACCGTCGATTGTTCCGCCCGCGGACATTCCCGTTGCAGCAACCGGCAAACCGACCACCCCCGCAAATGTCGCAGAAACCGGCATGGAGAAGTCACCACGGGACACCGGGGACGACTATATTGATCCCAGAAAGCTCTTGCCCCCTGAAGGACAGGCCCCGATCGGAGAAAAGGTGAAGCATCGGCTGCTTGAGGCGCTGGCCAATGACAGCCTCCACATGTCGGGAACACGGACATGCGAGAATTACTACTGGACCGACAAGGCCCTGTTCAATCAATTCATTACGGAAAAAAGCATCGGCCCGGGTTACAAGTATGCTTCGCTCACGCCCCTCGACAAGGCACGCGTGACAAAAATACAGGCGTTTCTGATCGACTTGCCTTTTGTCGGCAGCACGATGGATGCCTCCCTCAAATTAACGCTGGAAGATGGGGTCGCCTCCGGATCCCTGAACCTAGGATCGAGCGAAGAGAAGCCTGTTTCAGGTGAAAAGTCCTGGATGATCGCTGGCATGGATTTCTACAAGGGGTATGTGTTCAAGCCCGATGCCGGCCTTCTCGAGTTTTATGCGGAGACCCAGCCCCTTCTGAAACCTGAGAGGACAGTCCGTGCCGCCATGCGCCTATCCTTCGCATTGAACGAAGAAGGAAAGCTGGTGGCGGAAGGAACCCTTGCGATGTCGGACTGGTCCTCCTGGCGCGGCGTGTTTCCGGTACGGTTTGAAGAGGATTGATTTCCGATCGCATATCCCTTTGAGGACAAATACGCCTCATGGCGAGTGGATGAACCGGAGGAACATCATCATGCAGTATGTTGGGATTGGCCAGGACAGCCACCGTTTCGAGCCTGACGGCACAACAAAGAGGCTCATGCTGGGCGGCGTTCCGATCCCGGGTTGTCCGGGGCTTCTGGGCAACAGTGATGCGGATGTCATTCTGCACGCCGTCACAAATGCCGTCTCCGGAATCACGACTGTGAACATTCTCGGCGCCGAATCCGACAGGATGTGTCTGACGGAGGGCATCACCGATTCCACCGTCTATCTGGCCGAGGCCCTGAAGCATCTCGGGCGCTGCCGGCCCATACACCTCTCCATCTCCATCGAAGGTGCACGCCCGAGGATTTCGCCGCACATCCCCGCCATCCGCGACAGGCTCGCAGTACTGACAGGAATGCCTTCCAGCCATATCGGCATCACTGCGACGACCGGCGAGGGCCTGAGCGCCTTCGGCCGTGGCGAAGGGATTTTTTGCACCGCGATTCTGACGGTCCTGGAAAGCAGCGAATAAAAAGGACCCCCGGCTTCGCTGGGAGTCCCTGTCCTTGATCGTTGATTTCGGTCCTTGGACCGTAAACTTGCCGGAATGCCGGTTCACGGTCCAGAACCGGTACGTTTTCCTGAACGTCGATCACTGCCCAGGATCCCCTCAGGATCCTCGTACAGGTGTCCGTTCAACCCTTTTTGCCCTCGTCCTCGCGAAGCTGCTCCATCAGCCGATACCCAAGCACCATGAGGCTGTCGCTCAGATGGACGTTTTCCACCACGATCCCTTCTCCCAGCTTCAGATCCGTCGGGGAGAAGTTCCAGATTCCCTTGATGCCCGCTGCGACGACACGAGCCGTGATGTCCGGCATGGCACGGTTCGGCACGGTGAGGATGGCAATGTCGACATGCCTTGCCTTCAGGAACGATTCCATTTCCTCGACGGGAAGGACCGGAATTCCATGAATGCTGGTTCCCACCTTGTCAGGCGCCACATCGAAGATCGCCACGATGTCGAACCCGCGGTTCTGGAAATTCTCATAATTCGCAAGCGCATTGCCCATGTTGCCCGCGCCGAAAAGGGCACAGGTAAAGCGTCGTTCCACGCCAAGGATGCGACCGATCTCGTCATACAGGGATTGCACGTTGTACCCGTACCCCTGCTGGCCGAACCCGCCGAAGCAATTCAGATCCTGACGGATCTGGGACGCCGTGATGTCCATCCGTTCGCTGAGTTCCTTCGAGGAGATGCGGCGGATGTCCAGCCGTATCAGGTCGTAGAGATAGCGGAAATAACGGGGAAGGCGTCGAATGACAGCCATGGAAATCTTTTTTTCTCCAGCCATGTCTCCTCCAGCTGCGGATCGTCGCCTTCCAGCCAGTCAAGCCGGTTTTCGAACCCATTTCGGGATGGCATCATCGCAATGGTGCCAAAAATCCACACAGGTCGATTGTAACATTTTGTGATTTTTTTGTCAAAAAGTTGGTTGCGTTTCCTTGCCACCTCCCTGCACAAAATCCGGCAGGGATGATATGATGGCTTCAGCGGCTAATAAAAGGATTCAGGGCGAAAAAGGATTCATGACAGAATCATGATCAATGCAAAAGCAGGATTCACGACTGGAACGGAGGTTCCCTGCATGTTCACGAATGTATCAATCATCCGAAAGGCCAACCAGTATTTTGACGGCCGGGTCACCAGCAGGACCGTTCTCTTTGGGGACGGAAGCAAGAAAACTCTCGGCATCATGATGCCCGGGGATTACGAATTCGGAACGGATTCGCACGAAACCATGGAGATTCTGGCGGGTCGGCTCGAAGTTCAGCTTCCCGGCGAATCGGACTGGAAAATCCAGACAGAAGGCAGCGTATTCGAAGTGCCCGCCAACAGCCGCTTCAAGCTTCTCGTCCACGAAGTTACGGATTATTGCTGCAGTTACAGGTAAGCACCGAGTTGCGTTCCACCAGTTCCGCCGTAATCAGGAGCCGTTCGGGGATACTCCTGCGATCATGGATTTTTGCCATGAGCCGCAGGAACGCCTTTCGCCCCAGTAACTCCTTGTGGACGCGCATGGTGGAAAGCTCCGGCGTCACCAGCCCGGAAACATCGGTGTCGTCGAAGCCCATGACGGAAACCGTGCCGGGCACAGAAATTCCCATCTGGGACAGGGCCCGGTACAAGGAAACCGCCACTGCGTCGTTCGCACAGAAAAACGCGGTGGGCAGTCCGTCCAGCTTCTCGATCTCGGCCACGGCGATGGCCTGGTCCTCGCGGATCAGGTCATCGAGTCCCGCGTGCGTGATGCAGTGCCGTTCGTTGACGTTCAGGCCGTGTCGGGCCATCGCGTTGAGGTAGCCAAGGTAACGGTCCCGAAAACTCAGCGTTGCGCCGAGATCCCCAATGAACCCGATGTCCTTGTGCCCTTTCCGGATCAGATATTCGGTCGCGCAGTCCCCACCCTGGATGTTGTCGGTCAGTACGCTGTCGCCAGGGATTTTTTCCAGATAATGATCCGCCATGACGAACGGGATCCCGCTCTTCGCAATGACGGAAATCGTCCGCTCCGAAACACGCCCCACGGAAATGATGCCGGACGCAAGACCATCCTTCACACAGAGCGGAAGCTCGAATGCACCGCTGTTCTCCTCATAGGAATGAAAAATGGTATTGAAATGCTGCTTCTTCGCCTCCTGCTCGATGCCAAGCTGGATGTGGGCAAAGAAGCCCTGTTTGTCATGGGCGATCGTCGGAACGACAATGCACAGATTCCGGGAGGCCGGACGCTTCTCCGCGCCGGTCTGCTTGTAGCGATACCCCATTTCCTGGGCCGTGCGGACAATCATGGCGCGCGTATCCGTGCTGATGCCGGGCATGCCGCGCAACGCCAATGAAACCGTATTCTTGGACAAACCGACCTTCCGTGCGATGTCATCCATGCTAACCTTGTGTGCCATATTGCCTCCCGGACATGCTGCGAAACCGGCCCGATCCCTTTTTCCGCATGGTTCTCAGACCAGATGCGGGTCATTGGGGGATGGGTGGAATCCAAAATGTCGCATGTATTTTTGTAACATTCCAAAATGACTTTCACTTTACTTATCATATTGCTTTTGATATCATCATGTTACAAAGTCATCGGATCAACGCTTGATTCTTTGATATTACACGACTTTCAAGTCTTTTACAAGAATTCAACCGGAAGCATATCCCTATTACAAAATTCCTTGCGATCGGAGCGACATCATGGAAAAGAAACGCCTTCGTCTTCTTCGGAGCCGGATGGAAACCGAGTTGCGGGACAACATCCTCCATTTTTGGATGCGTCATGCGCTGGACCAGGAGAACGGCGGATTCATCGGGATCATCAATGCACCATGCGAACCTGATCCGGACGGCCCCCGCAGTCTCGTGCTCAACGCCCGTATCCTCTGGACTTTTGCCACAGCCTGGCGCGTCCTGAAGGATCCGGCCTGCCTGAAGACGGCCGAACATGCGTATGACTATCTGATGAAACACTTCAAGGATCCCGTGCATGGCGGCATGTTCTGGATGCTTGACGGACAGGGCAAGGTGACGGACCGCAGGAAACAGGTGTATGGCAACGCATTCGCCATCTACGCCCTCAGCGAGATGTACCGGGCGACTGGCCGGGAGGAAGTGCTGCAGGAAGCCATCTCCCTTTTTCTCGTGCTGGACCGGCATGCAAACGACCCGGTCCGGAAGGGATATGTCGAAGCGCTCACGGCGGACTGGTCCCCCATCCCGAATATGGCGCTCAGCAGCAAGGAACTGAATGCGCCCAAATCCATGAATACGCACCTCCATGTTCTGGAGGCATACACAAACCTGCTTCGCGTCTGGGAGGACCCCAGAATCCGGATACGTCATCAGGAGATCCTGCTGGCCATGCTCGACCACATCGTGGATCCGGTCGAGGATCGTTTCCGCATGTTCTTCGACATGGACTGGCATTCCCTCTCCGATATCGTTTCCTTCGGCCACGACATCGAGGGCAGCTGGCTGCTCGACGAAGCGGCGGATGTGCTGGGCGACGCCGGCCTCAAGGCGCGCGTTCGTACCGTTTCGGAGAAGATGGCGCGAAAAGCGCTTGAGACCGGCCTGGATCCGATCCACGGGGGCATGTACGACGAGTTCCACGATCAGGTGCTCCGGGATGGCAAAATCTGGTGGGTGCAGGCGGAAGCGGTTGTCGGGTTCACGAACGCCTGGCAGATCACCCGGGACGACGCCTTCCTTGAAGCAATGCTCGACACCTGGCTTTTCACGGATGCCCACCTGGTTGATCATGCGTTCGGGGAATGGTTCGGCGCGACGGCCGCAGACGGAACGCGCGGTTATGCCCACTCCACGGAGCAGGGACAAAAGGCCGGCCCCTGGAAATGCCCCTACCACAACGCCCGCATGTGTTTCGAAATGATGCACCGTTTGGATGCCATCACACAATAACTGCACGGAGGAATGAAACATGGACGTATTCGACGAACGCCTGAAATGGCTGGTATCCACACACAAGGAAGTCATGGCCCGGAAAAACGAGTCCTTGCCGAGTGATAACGGCATCTATGACCGCTACCGATACCCCGTCATTTCCCGGGAGCATACCCCGCTCTTCTGGAAATACGATCTGGATCGGAATACAAACCCCTACCTCATGGAACGGATCGGTGTCAATTGTGCGCTCAACCCCGGCGCCATCGAGTTCGAGGGCAGAATTTTCCTGATGGTGCGTGTCGAGGGCACGGATCGCAAATCCTTCTTCGGCCTGGCAGCCAGTGAGGACGGCATCCATTTTGAATATCTGGATCGGCCCATCGTCATGCCTGAAACGGAAAACCCGGATGTGAACGTCTATGACATGCGCATGACCCGCCACGAGGATGGTTGGATTTACGGCCTTTTCTGCACGGAGCGCAAGGATCCGGCTGCACCGTCCGGCGACACCTCAAGCGCCGTTGCTGCCTGCGGCATCGCCCGCACAAAGAATCTCACGGACTGGGAGCGTCTCCCCGATCTGAAGACAGGCTCCGCGCAACAACGGAACGTCGTGCTCCACCCGGAATTCATCCATGGGAAATATGCCCTGTACACCCGCCCGCAGGATGGCTTCATCGAAACGGGCAAAGGCGGCGGAATCGGGTTCGGCTACACGGATTCGATGGAGAACGCCATTGTCACGGAAGAGTCCCTGATGGAATGCAAGGAATACCACACCATCAAGGAAGTAAAGAACGGTCAGGGGCCATCCCCCATCAAGACCGACAAGGGCTGGATCCATATCGCACATGGCGTGCGCAACACCGCGGCCGGCCTGCGATATGTCGTCTATGCCTTCCTGTCCGATCTGGAAAAGCCCGAAATCGTCACCCATCGCCCCGGAGGCTTTTTGATCGCACCTGAAGGGGAGGAACGCATCGGTGACGTTTCGAATGTCATTTTCTGCAATGGGGCGGTCGCCCGTGAAAACGGGGATGTCTTCATCTACTACGCATCCTCCGACACCCGCTGCCACCTCGCCCGCACTACGGTCGACAAGCTGCTCGACTATTGCCTCAACACACCCGAGGATCCGCTTTTCTCGCACGCCTGCGTGCAGGAACGGCTGAAGCTGGTGGACAGGAATCTGGCGCTCATCCGCTCAGGAAAAGTCACATTGGCCTGATTCACCCGGAAATCAACTCGCAGGACCAAGGCAATCGGCTACAGACATGCCGGACTGGACGTTCGGAAAGATACTTGCCGGATTGGAGGAACAACATGGCTCCCCTGTCGACTAAATCCGAGGTTCCGGCCGGTCGATTCAGGGGCAGCCTGTTTTTTCTGTTCTGGCTGGCCTTCGTCCTCTCCGGCATTCATCCCTTTGAGCCGATTTTCTGGATCTGGATGAGTCTTCCGCCGGTTTTGGCGGTCATGCTCCTGTTCGGATTCCGGCAGCGGTTCCTTCCATCGAAGACAACCGCTGCCGTCATTTTCCTGCAATGTCTGCTGCTGCTGGCCGGCGCCCATTTCAGTTTCCACGCGATCCCCTTTTTCCGCATCACCCTGCCAAATGGCCTGGAGCGCGGAGTTCTTGACTGGATCGTTCATGGGCTGGACGGTATCGTATATGTCCTGCTGGCACGCGATCTGTTCCGAAAATTCATTCCTGTGACACCAAATCCCCTGTTCCGGATCCTTGCGGTCTTGAGCGCGCTCGGGATCGCCGCCCTGTGGGAATTGGCCGAGTGGGCGGCAGGCAGCGCCAGTGGCGACCTCTTCCGCATGAAGGATGGATTGGACATCGACAGCTATGTCGACACGGCGCTGACGCTTGCGGGCGCGCTGCTGGCGATCCCATGGCTCAGCGTCCATCCCCGCTCAAAGATTCCTCAGTGACACGATCGTCCCATGCACGCGCCGAACCTGCATCAGGAAAGCTTCCAGGCGTGATTCGACAAGCTGGGGGAATACATTCCCATCCGTTTCGATGGAAAGGAACGGCAGGGACGGATGGGCCTCCATCACTTTCCGGATGAGGTTCTGGTCCCGCGCGACCACCGGCTTTCTTTCCGAAAGTTTCTTGACGAGTACCGCTTCCGAAATGCGCGCAGGCATGCATCCGAACGGACCGATGGCCAGTACGCCGTCGACGGATTCCACCAGTTCCGTCAGGGTCGAACCGATGGTAAGCACCGTCTCGCCGGTCAGTCTGGGTGAAACCAGGTCGGATGCAGCCTTCATCATGCGATCCACACGGGTGTCGTGCGGCTGGAACAGTCCGGTCGTTCCGAATATCCGCTGGATGATCGTCTCGAACGGATCCTTCACCAGGCAGGTAAGGTGGTTCCGAACCCGATCCTGTGGCGTGGACTTCGCCACAAGCCGGTTCCGGACGATATGATCGCAATAGTGGATCCATTCGGCCACCGGTGCGGTGCGGACGAAAACGCCATCCCGGCTGATGCGCTCTACCAGATGCTGACGCGAGAATCCATCCCGGCGCACATAAATCTCGCCGATCAGGGCCACTTTCGGGACATCGGCCAATTCCCGCCTGCGCCGGATCCCGGCCAGTTCGCGGGCGGCATTGCGGAGCACTTTTCGGAGCCGGGGCCATGCATCCTGTTCGACACTCAGTTCCACCAGGTTCAGCTGGGTTTCATAAATGGCCAACGCGGAGGGAATATCCGCGGCACAGGCAAGAATGGCGCTCCGGATGTCATCCAGCACATCGGAAAGGACGACGGCATGCCAGGCGCGCAGGGCAAACCTGGTTCCGAATCCCGCGTATCCGTTTTCCGACGTCAGGGATATCGTCGTGACATTGCGGAGGCCCTGCCTGGCCGCAACTTCCCGCATGGCCACGTTGTACTGTCCAAACCGGCAGGGACCGGATGTCTCCGGCATGAAATTCACGAGCACGCCTTTTCCATCCCATTTTTCCCGGACATGCCGAAGCAGGCTGCCCACTGTGAGGATCAACGGCAGGCATTCCTTGCAGGACACCGCCCCCCGGCCCAGGGACAGTTCCTTCTCCGCCGGCGGCGACAGCGCTTCCGCATGGACACCGACGTGCCGCAGGGTTGCGGCAATCAGTCGCGCACCATACTCGCCCATGGAAGGTACAAGCACCTTGACACGCGGATCTGTGAATTCATAGGCATTTCCGTCGGAGTCAACGACCTTGACCCCCTTCGTGCCGATCGCCACTTTCGCTTGGTTGTCGGACGAGGATCCGGAATGTCCAGCCACGGGATTGGCGGGACTTGCCTCCTCGACCCCCGCCCCATCCGGATTCCCAGCCCCCGCCGTGTCCGTCAGGATCCTGTGCCGGCGGACCACATCCAGAAAGGCCTCGATCCTCGTATCAATGCCCGCATCTGCGGTATGGGCATCCAGTTCAAGCGTCAGGGACGGTTTCGGCCCCATGATCGTCCGGTAGAATCCGACCAGAAACGAATCGGGACCACAGCTGAAATTCGTGACATAGGCGCCGAACAATTGTCCGGACCGGGCGGTGAAGCGTGCCGCCTTCAGGATGGTTCGCCCGGAAGCCCAGTACATGTTCTCCTGATCGGCTTCGCTTTCCAGGGGCAGGAAATCCTGCGGGATGACGGCGATGCCGCGGGAGGCGAATTTGCGTGGAATTCCCATGTTTCCCGTGGAAGACATTGCGTTGTACGTGCGACCTGTCAGTACGACGGCAAACCGCGACGGACTCTGTTCGAGCTGTGCCAGAATCCGGTCCCCTTCCGCGCGACAGGCCGCATGGAAGCCATTCTGCGCCCGCACGGCGCTCCTGAAAGCCGCCGCGGCTTCCTCCCGATCCGCACCGAGTTCCGCCGCGAGTCGGAGGAACTCGGGTTCCGCTGCGCCATACCCATCGGTCATGTCAAGGACGGGACACAGTACTTTCCTTCGGGACAGTTCGGGAAAGGCCGTCTTCAAGGTATAAGGTTCCGCCTGGACAAACGGGCAGGCGACACTGACCCCGCCGGACCTGTCGGATGGCAATGCCTTCACATGCGGCAGGAAAACAACGTCCGGATTCATCTTCAACAGGGCGGACAGGGTGCCATGCGCCTGTTCGACCGGGTGGCAGAACGCCGCGCCGCGCTGTTCGCACCCCGCCGGATCCATTGCCTCCGGCAGGACGACTCGCCAGCCAAGATGCCGGAAAAAGGCATGATAGAGGGGAAACAGACTGTTCACCATGAGAGATCTGTTTAGGCCCACGGTTCCATGCCAGTTTCGGGCATGCATGCAGGATTCATCAGCCTGGTCCTGCCGAAGCGACTGGCCTTCCGTTCCGGTTTCTTCCTCCCGCCATTCCGTCCCATAGGTGACAAACAACAGTTTTTCCCGCAACGCGACCAAATCGAGGGCTTCGGCATCCGGTTCAGGGCTGCCGGACAGAACATGCTCATATTTGCTGCAGGCACCGCCAAACGGAAAGATACGGCCGCCGACCCGGATCCTGCGTATGCTGCACTTTCTGTCACACGCCTCGCGTCCGCCTTTGCAGACAAAGGGTTCATCATAGGCGACCTCGCGTCCGGCCAGTTCGAAGAGGTCGAAGGCGCTTTCCTTCAAGAGACCCATCCCGATCTGCGCATCCACTTCGAGCGCAACCCCGTAGGCACCCATCAGTCCGGGTTCCGGCGGAACAATGATCTCCTTGCCTGTCAGCGCCGCCATGGCGGCCGGAATCGCCCGGTTGTAGCATACACCGCCCTGCATGAGGATCTTCCGCCCGATCGAACGGTTTCCCTTCACGCGGTTGAGATAGTTCATGCAGATGGAGTACACAAGTCCCGCTGCGATGTCCTCCCGCCCAAGTCCGTTCTGGATGGCGGTTTTGATGTCACTCCCGATAAAGGCCGCACATTGGTCGTTGAAATTGGGCGGCCGCTTTCCCAGCAAGGCCGCCTCCCCGATTTCCTCGGTCCGGTAATGGAGCGCCTCCTGTGCGGATTCCTCCAGAAATGAGCCGGTTCCGGCGGAGCAGGCTTCATTCATGGCATAATCGGATGCCACACCCTGCGTGAGATGGGTATATTTCGCATCCTGCCCGCCGATCTCGAACAGGGTGTCGACTTCCGGATCAAAATGAGCGGCGGCACGGGCATGCGCAATGATTTCATTGATAATGGCAGGTGTCATGGCATGCAAGCCGGCGATGCGTCGTCCGGAACCGGTCACGCCGAGTCCCGCATTCACCGTCGCCGGCTGTTCCGCCATCTGCCTTGCCAGTTCCGCATGACAGGCGCGGGATGCGGCAATGGGATCTCCGTTTGTCCGAAGATAGCAGCCGGCCAGGATGGCCTTGTCCGAACGACGGACCACCACCGCCTTTGTCGTGGTCGAACCGACATCAAGTCCGATGACGCAGGAATCCCCCGCATCCGCCTTTGCCCGGGTCTTCTCCATGAAACGGACACGGGGCAGGCTTTCCGTCAGCGGCGCAAGCAGGGAGAATGGCATCGCGGCATGGCTGAACAAGGCGTCCGGAGCGGGAATGGGCTCCGTCTCCCGTTCCAGCGCCCACAAGGCGGCGCCGAGCGCTTCGAATGCACGGCCGGATTCAGGCACTTCCACCGCCACACCGGCTTCCCGGAGAAAGGAAGTCATCACGGTGTTGGCGGAACTCCCTCCGACCAGCAGGACACGCCCTTCCGCGCCGGTTTTCAGCAGTTCCTGGATTTTGACGGCCATCATCTCGCAAAGGCCTGCGACCACATTGCCCTTGTCCGCTCCCTTGTTCAAGGCATGGGTGCAATCGCTCTTGCAAAAAACACTGCACCGGCCTGCAACCCGGTATGGCTTGTCCAGCGTGGCGATTTTCAGAGCGGCGTCCACGGACAAGTCCATCCGTTTCAACTGCTGCAGGAAAAATTCTCCGGTCCCGGACGCGCACTTGTTTCCGGTTCGCACATCCGACACGCGTCCTGCCGGATCCATCCGGTAGACCATGAAGGTCTCTCCGCCGGCGCTGACAACCGTACCCGGCCCCTCCGGATTTCCGTTGAAATAGTTCCGATAGGCGTATTCCACGGCTTCCGGCTCCGGAATGGAGCTGAGGGCGACATGGTGACGAAGCCTGCGTCCGGTGGCGGCCATCCGCCCTGAAGACGGCAAGATGCCCTGTTCAAACAGATTTCGAAGGACCTGCTGCGGATTTCCTTCATGGGAGAGGGCGCCGGACTGATCCAATCGCACGGTTCCATCCGGCTGACCTGTGACATGAACCCAGGTGATGGTGGATGCGCCGATGCAGATGCCGGATGCCGTCAGGTTGTCATGTTTTTGCACTTGTTGCGCTCCTTTTCCCGATACATGTTCCTGTCCGCCAGATCGAGCAGCGCATCCGCTGCCAGGGGATCCGCCGGATCGTAGACGGCTCCCCCCATGCTGATGCCCAGCAGGCAGGGTTCCGGATTCATCCGGTTATACACCTCGATCTGATCACCCAGCCGCCTGGCGGCGGTTTCAAGATTGGCCGCACTGTCCATTTCCAACACGCAGACGAATTCATCGCCGCCATACCTGGCCAGAAGGTCTTCGTGGTGAAAGCATCTCCGCATCAGATGCGCCATGGTCTCCAGCGCATGATCGCCGACTGCGTGGCCAAACCTGTCGTTGATCTCCTTGAAATTGTCGAGATCCAGCATTAAAACGCCCAATACAGAGCCTGCCCGCAAATCCCTGATTCTTCGGCGGAGATCGCGATCCAGCTCACGTCGATTGTACAATCCAGTCAGATAATCCGTCGTCATTTGTTGGTTCTGGATGCCCGTATAGACGATCAGCAGAGACACAGCAATACTCGGCCATATCAGGGATATGCCGAACATGAGGGATTGCAGCACGGTACCGACCACCGGCGGAAAGGAGAAGGCCAGCATGGTGATGGTATGTCTCCGCGGGACATGATTCCGATTCCACAGAATCAGAAAAAATCCGTAGGCAAGCACTCCGATGCAGAGGAGATCCGCCAGGATGAACAAGGGTCCCCGGTGATAATGCGCATTTCCATCCACCGAAAAGTAACCCCCTGCGAAAGGTGCAACCAGCGAGAACACGGTATTCACAGCGAAGATCACCACCACAAACGGCTTCATGGCACGAATCCGCTGGATATCGGCATAAATCTGATAATCCACATACATGACCCACAGCAACAGCGTGGTGGGATTGCAGACAAAGAGCAGGGCGTTGGTGAAAGCCACCAGCCAGATACCCGCCGGACCCGATGCGCCGTCCAGCATCCATGAAGCCGAATCCAGCACAAGCGCACCCATCGCGGAATAAACCATCCAGAGGAAGATGCGGCCCGGAATGCCTTTATTGAAACGTTCCCCATGAAAATGAGCCAATATGACACCCAGTACGGCGAACGCTACAAGATTCGTTTCCGCATTCTTGATAAGCAGCATGTTTTCTGTTTCCTTCCGCGGCGGGTGATTCCTGCCGGAGCAAAGTCCGCACCGCGGCTTTTTCCGTCATCGGGCAATCTTTCCGGCCTTCCGGCCTTCCATCCTTTCATAGTATCACAAGTCAGCGCGAAACAGTTCCCTACAATCGGACCTCGATGCCCTCCGCCGCCAGGCTCCGCTTCAATTCCAGAATGCCCATCTCTCCGAAATGAAAGAGGCTGGCCGCAAGGACCGCATCCGCGCGGCCCTCAACGATTGCCTCCCTGAAGTGCTCCACCGTGCCGGCGCCGCCGGATGCGATGACGGGAATGCCCACGGCATCCGCGACGCTGCGGGTCAGGCCGATGTCATATCCGGCCTTCGTCCCGTCGCAGTCCATGCTGGTGAGGAGGATTTCTCCGGCACCGAGCCGGGCCGCCTCTACCGCCCATTCCACCGCGTCGCGACCGGTATCCACGCGTCCGCCGTTCAGATGGACGGACCAGCCCGAGCCATCCCTCCTCTGTTTAGCATCGATGGCCACGACCACGCATTGGCTGCCGAACCGGAGCGCGGCTTCCGTGATGAGTTCGGGCCGTTTCAAGGCCGCGGAGTTGACGGAGATCTTGTCCGCGCCCGCCATGAGGATTTGCCGGAAATCTTCCACCGTACGGATTCCACCGCCTACGGTGAACGGGATGAAGACCTGCTCCGCAACGCGGGATACCATGTCGAGCATGATGCCGCGCGCATCGGAGGAGGCCGTGATGTCGAGAAAGGTGAGTTCGTCCGCGCCCGCCTTGTCATAGGCGGCGGCACAGGATACCGGGTCCCCTGCATCCACCAGGTTCACGAAATTGATGCCTTTGACCACCCGGCCCGCATGAACATCCAGGCAGGGAATGATGCGTTTCGTCAGCATGTCGGTTCCTTTCTGCCGTTCGGAGTCAACCGGATCCAAGGTTCTTCAGCTTCCTCAGCCCCTGATCGCGGCAAGCGCCTCCGGAAGGTCGATGGCACCCGTATAGATGGCTTTCCCCGTGATGGCGCCGGCAGCGCCCAGGTTCTTCAGTGCAAGCAGATCCGCCACCGTACCGACTCCGCCGGACGCAATGACGGACAGGCCCGATTGTTCGATCATTTCCCGCATGGCTGGCAGATTGGGACCCGCCAGCGTGCCATCCGTGGCGATATCGGTATAGATGACCGTTTTGGCACCCAGCGCGGCCATCTCCCGGGCAAAGGCGACGGCTTCCAGCTGGCTGCCGCTCTCCCAACCTTCAATGGCGACATATCCGTCTTTCGCGTCGATTCCGATGACAATACGGTCCCCGAACCGTGCCAGGACCCGCTTGACCATTTCCCGGTCCCGCACGGCCGATGTGCCAAGGATGACGCGGGCCAGACCGGCAGAAAGCAGTTCCTCCACGTCGGCTTCCGTACGTACGCCGCCGCCGGTCTGGACGGGAATCCGCACAGTCGCCGCCATCGCCTTGATGACGGTACGGTTTCCGGCTTTCCCGGAACGTGCGCCGTCGAGATCCACCACGTGCAGGAATTCGGCGCCGAGAGCGGCCCATTTCTCCGCCATTGCCACCGGGTCATCCCCATAGGCGGTCATTTCGTCGAAACGCCCCTGCAGGAGCCGGACACATTTGCCGTCCTTCAAATCCACAGCCGGATAAAGCATCATGATTCCCGTACCACCTTCATGAAATTCCGGAGGATGGCGAGTCCCGTCCCGCCGCTTTTCTCCGGATGGAACTGGGTCCCGAACACCTTACCCGCGGACAGGGCCACATCAAAGGAGGCGCCATAAGTGGTTCGGGCCGAGACGATGGCGGGATCGGCCGCCTCGACATGGAAGGAATGGACAAAATAAACGAAAGGCTTGTCGGGAAGACCGGCATACAGCGGACAAAACCCGATGCCCGGCCGTTCCGGAAACGACAGATTGTTCCAGCCCATATGCGGTACCTTCAGGCCGTTTCCAGGTTCGAGCCGCAGCACTTTCCCGCGAAACAGGCCCAGACCGGGGACATTTCCTCCGTTTTCCAGGGCATGTTCCTCGCTCTCGTCAAAGAGCATCTGGAAGCCCAGACAGATGCCAAGAAAAGGTCTGCCCGACCGTACGGCCGTCCGGACGGTATCCTGAAGGCCTTTCCGGGCCAAAGCATCCATGCAGTCGCGGTATGCGCCCACGCCGGGCAGCACGACGGCTTCGGCCGCCAGAATTTCCGATGGGTTGTCCGTCAGCCTGGCGTCCGCGCCGATGAATTCAAACGCTTTCTGCACACTGCGCAGATTGCCCGCTTCGTAATCGATGATGGCGATCATGCGTCCCTCCAGGCATCCTCGGTGTCATTCGCCGGCAAACCTCTTGCCGGTCAGCCGTTCATAGGCCTCCACATACTTTGCGGCGGTCTTCGCAATGACGTCCGCGGGCAGTTTCGGTGCCGGAACCTGTTTGTCCCAGTCGAGGGTTTCCAGGTATTCGCGAAGGTACTGCTTGTCAAAACTCTTCTGCGCGCGACCCGGCGCATAGTCTGCCAGCTCCCAGAAACGGGAGGAATCCGGCGACAGCATTTCATCGGCAATGACCATTTTCCCATTCAGCATGCCGAATTCGAACTTGGTGTCGGCCAGGAGAATTCCACGGGTTTCCGCGTATGCCGCCGCTTTGCGGTAAATGGCAAGGGTCTTTTCCTTCAGCTCGGTTGCCAGCGCCTCTCCGATCTGCTCTTTCACATATTCGTAACTGACATTCTGGTCATGGCCTTCCTCCGCCTTGGTGGAAGGTGTGAAGAGCGGTTCGGGAAGCCGGTCCGCCTGCCGCAGGCCGGCTGGCAGCGAAATGCCGCAGACCTTTCCTGTCGCATTGTAGTCCTTCAGACCGGATCCTTCAAGGTATCCGCGCACGATGCATTCCGCCGGAATCATGGATACGCGGTGCACGAGCATGGACCTGCCCTCCAGTTCCGCCTTGAATTTGGAAAGTCCCATCGGATATTCGGATACATCGGTCGTGATGACATGGTTGCCGATGATGTCCTTGCAGAAATCGAACCAGAAGGTCGAGATGCTGTTGAGGACCCGTCCCTTGTTCGGGATCAGTTCGTCGAAAACGACGTCGAACGCGGAAATGCGGTCCGTGACAATCATGAGCAGCTTGTCGCTCCCCACTTCATAAACGTCGCGCACCTTTCCTTTCACGAAAACGGGCAGATCAATGAAATGTGTGTCCTTCAGCAGCATAAATGGCTCCTCTCGCGATGGATTGCGTCTCGCCGGGGGATGGGCCCGGCTTGTGCCTGGGTGCTTCACGAAATCGGGTTTTACGGGGTGGAACCACCTTACAGCATGCCTTTCGATGAAAGCACGCCGGTTATGGACGAATCGACGGTGACCGCCTCGCGCAGAGCCCGGCCGAACGCCTTGAAGGCCGCTTCCGCCATGTGGTGGTTGTTTGCGCCGCGCAGGCAGTCGATGTGCAGGGTGATGCCGGCCTGCTGGCCGACCGCCCGGAAGAATTCGGAGATCATTTCCGTATCAAGCGTTCCGATGCGTTCCGCAGTGAAAGGCAGATTGCATGCGAGATATGGACGATTGCTCAAGTCCAGGCAAACCCGAACCAGCGTTTCATCCATCGGGACATGGGCCGTTCCATACCGTGCGATGCCGTCCTTGCCGCCCAACGCCGTGGAAATGGCCTGCCCCAAAACAATGCCGATGTCCTCGACGGAGTGGTGGCAATCCACTTCAAGGTCTCCCTTGCATTCCAGCATCAGATCGAACCGGCCGTGTACTGTCATCAAGGTCAGCATGTGGTCAAGAAATCCGACGCCGGACTTCACGTCCGTCCGACCGGTTCCGTCGAGTTCCAGGGAAAGCCTGATGTCTGTTTCCCGGGTGGTGCGCACCATTTCGCCTTTTCTCGCCATGCGTTTCTCCCTTTGCGGCATCCGGCCGCAGCCGTATTCCTCCGGTCATTGTTCCTCCCGGAACTTCATTCCTGAACATGTTGTATGACAATGACCGGAAGGACTCACCCTTGCCATATTCAGCCGCAGAAGCAAGATCCATTATACCCGAATCCCGGTGCTCCTGCCAGCCATGCCGAGGAGCAGCTCAGCCACCTTTTCCATATCCCGCTCGGTTCCCATGGTAATACGGACCCAGGCATCCAAACGCTGCGGCTTGCTGAAGTGCCGGACCAGAATTTTCTGCTCCCGCAGTCTGGCAAGCACTTCGCCGCCCGACAAACCGGGCACCGAGGCGAAAACAAAGTTCGCCTTCGAATCGAGCACCCGGATGCCACCGACACGAAGGTCCGACACGAATTTTTCACGGGTCGCGACAACCCGGTCCCGCATCACGGAGAAGTAGCCGGAATCCCGGAAAGAGGCGGTCGCGGCCTTCTGCGCCACCACATCCAACGGGTAGGAGTTGAAGGAATCCTTGACACGGACCAATCCCTCGACAAGCGCCGGATTTCCGATGGCGTATCCGACCCGGAGACCCGCAAAGGCGCGTGATTTGGACATGGTCTTGATGACAATCAGGTTTTCGTACCTTGCAGTGAGCGGAATGACGGATTCCCCGCCGAAATCGGCATAGGCCTCATCCACGGCAATCAGGGTGTCGGGCCGTTCCCGTGCAAGCGTCTCAATGACAGAAGCGGGCAGGGCCATTCCGGTAGGCGCGTTCGGATTGGCGAAGATGATACCTTTCAATCCGGACGGATAGACGCCGAAGTCAACAGACCAGTCCTCCGCCAGCGGAACCGTTTCATACGGAATGTTGTAGAGATTCGCATAAACCGGATAGAAACTGTAGGTGATATCGGGAAAGGCGATCCGGTCCGTCCGGCCGAAAAAGGCCTGGAACAGGAATGCCAGCACTTCATCGGAACCGTTTCCGGCGAAAACCCATGCTGGATCGACCCCGTAATGGGTGCCGATGGCTAGCCTCAACTCCAGCGCACCCGGATCCGGATACAGCTTCACGGCATCCGGGGCCAATTCCCGCAGGACACGCTCCACACCGGGCGCCGGCGGATAGGGGTTCTCATTCGTGTTCAGCTTGATGAAGCTCCCGTCCTTCGGCTGTTCGCCGGGAACGTACGGGGTCAGGCCCCGTGCGGTGTCGCTGAAAAAGCGGCTCATGCGTTTCCACCCTCTTCCATGCGCACCTTTACGGAGGCGGCGTGCGCGTCCAGTCCTTCCGCTTCGGCAAACCGGACGATGTCGGCAGCCGCGGCAAGGAAGCCCTGCCTGGAATAGGAAATGACACTGGATTTCTTGACGAAATCGTCCACCGACAGCGGCGAGAAGAACCGGGCCGTTCCCGCGGTGGGGAGCGTGTGATTGGGACCTGCGAAGTAATCGCCCAGCGGTTCGGGAGACCAGGTTCCAAGGAAAATGGCACCGGCGTTGCGGATTTTCCCCAACAGGGACATGGGCTCCGCCGTGACGATCTCCAGGTGCTCCGGCGCAACCCGGTTGCAGACGGCAAGGGCCTCTTCAAGCGTTTCGACAGTCACAATGGCGCCGTAATCCGCCAGCGACTTCCTGACGATTTCCGAGCGGGGCAGAAGGGCTGCCTGACGGACCAGTTCCGCCTCCACCGCTTTGGCAAGGGATTCGGACACGGTCACCAGAACGGAGGAGGCCAGCGGGTCGTGTTCGGCCTGCGAAAGCAGGTCAGCCGCGACAAAGGCCGGATTTGCCGTTTCATCGGCCAGCACGAGCACCTCGGAGGGGCCGGCGATCATGTCGATGCCGCAAACGCCGAATACCTGTTTCTTCGCCATGGTGACGAAGATGTTGCCGGGGCCGACGATCTTGTCCACCCGGGGAACCGATTCCGTTCCGTATGCCATCGCGGCGACCGCCTGCGCACCGCCGACGGCGAACACGCGATCCACGCCTGCAATGCGCGCACAGGCAGCAACCATCGGGTTTACGGAGCCCTTCGCGTCCGGCGGCGAGCACAGGATGACTTCCTGGACACCGGCGACCCGTGCAGGAATGACATCCATCAGCACGGTGGAGGGCAATGGCGCAGAACCGGCCGGTGCATATACGCCCACCCGCTCCATCGGCGTCACCTTCTGACCGAGGATGGACCCGTCCGGCGCGGCGTCGAACCAGGAATTCGTCCGTTGCCGTTCATGGAACTTCCGGATGTTGGCGGCGGAACGCTCCATCGTGGCACGCAACTCCGCCGGAAGGGCTTCCAGCGCCGCATCCAGGACTGAGGCCGGCACCTCGACGCCGGAAACCGAAACCTTGTCGAAATCCATCGTGTATTGGCGAAGCGCCGCATCTCCTCCCTGGCGGACGGTTTCCACGATGCCGCGCACCGTGTCCGCCACTTCCGTGCGTTCGGAGGGGCTGCGGGTTTCCAGCAGCCGATACAATGCCCCGATGTCTTCCCCATCCATTCCAAAACGTCTCATGGTTGCATCCTTTCCCGGGAAAGGCCGATCCTTTCCTTGCCGATCCTTTTACAACTGCCTGCGGATTCCTTCAATCAGGGCGCCGATACGTTCACTCTCCATTTTCATGGAAACCCGGTTCACAACCAGACGTGCGCTGATGTCGGCAATATCGTCCAGAACCACCAGACCGTTTTCCTTTAGCGTTCTGCCGGTCTCCACCAGATCGACGATCACGTCGGCGAGCCCCACCAGCGGAGCAAGTTCGATGGACCCGCTCAACTTGATGATTTCCACCGATTCACGGCGATGATGTCGGAAGTACCTGCGGGCCACTTCGGGGTATTTCGTCGCGACACGGGAAATGGTGATGTCGTCCATGCGCCCTTCGAGCTCCTTGGGTCCTGCCACACACATTTTGCATTTGCCGAATCCGAGATTCAGCACCTCGTAGAGATCCCGACCCTCCTCGAGCAGGGTGTCACGCCCGACGACGCCGATATCCGCCGCTCCGTATTCCACATAAGTCGGCACATCCGCCGGTTTTGCGAGAAAAAACCGAATTTTGTTCTTTTCATCTGAAAGAATGAGCTTTCGAGAGTCACCCTTCAATTCGGTGCAATCCACGCCGGCCCCCTCGAGGAGGACTGCCGCCAATTCCGCCAGACGGCCCTTGGAAAGGGCAATGGTCAGATATCTCATGCCTGTGCTCCTTCCGGGCATCCGACTTCGCCCAATGCGCATTCCACCACTTTTCCCGCTGCATCCACCGATACAAGGATCGCATGACCGTGCCTGCGGGCATATTCCCTTGCCTCGGAAAGGCCGCCCGCCGTGATGTCCATCTCCGCCACCCGGCCTTGTGCGCGGAAGGCGTCGCAGACCCGCACCGCCGCCTTGCGGCCGCCCGGTGCGTACGTGACCAGTATGCCGCCCACATCCCTTTTCCCCTCCTGATGCTGTCGATCAAGCGCCATCAGGATCATGTTGACGCCAAGGGAAAAACCGGTTGCGGGACAATCCAGCCCGAAACGGGAGACCAGGTTGTCATACCGGCCGCCCGACAGGATGGGAAAACCCACGCCATGCGTGTACCCGCGGAATACAATGCCCGTGTAGTAGTTGAGGCTCTGCACCATGCCCAGATCGACGGACACATAACGGTCCACCCCGCGGTCCTCGAGGATTTCGAGCACGCGCCGAAGGTTCTCCAGCGCCGCGTTCGCGCGGGCGCCGATTTTCTGTCCCTCCAGCCGCTGAATGATTTCCTTCGATCCGAAGAGTTTCGGAAGGTCCAGGATGAGCGTTTTCAAATGAATGGGGATGTCATGTCTTCCGACAACTTCCTCCACCCCGACAAAATCCTTGCGGTCGATCAGGCCGCGCACTTCCTCGATTTCCACCGGCAACAGGCCCGACTCCTCCATGATGCCGCGAAAGAACTCGACCTGTCCCACATCAATTTGGAATTCGGCCAGACCTGTGGCCAACACGGCACGGACAGCTGTCGCCAGCACTTCCGCGTCCGCTTCCGGCGTATTTGTGCCGAGAATCTCCACCCCGGCCTGTGTGAACTCATTCTGCCGGCCCCCCCCGATCTCATCGGCGGAGAAGGTGTTTCCCACATAGAAGCACTTCATGGGCCAGGAGGGATTCTTGAATTGTGTGGCGGCCACGCGCGCCACCGGGATCGTCATGTCAGGTTTCAGCACCATCAGCCGTCCCTGCGCATCCGTCATCTTGTACATCTGTTCCTGGCGGATCAGGGCGTTGTCGCCGCCGAAAACGTCATAAAACTCAAGTGTTGGCGTTTCCAGTTCGCGATAGCCGGAAAGCGTGAACCACGTGCGTAAATCCGCCTCCAGGGCCCGTTTCTTCGCACAGGCGGCAAACAGGATGTCGGAAACCCCGTCGGGGGTGTAGATGCTCCACTTTTTCATGGTTGTTCACCTCTTCATCACTTCACTACGTTAAAGCGATTGCTAGATAATGTGATTATTTTACCGACGATACCCCTGCCTGTCAAGTCTGTTCCTGAAATTCTCTGTCATGTCGCCGGAGTCGACGGTCGGTTCGCCTTCCGCCAGGCGCCGGGGGTCATGCCGGTATGCTTCCTGAACACTTCGTTGAAATGCTTCAGGTCGCGCAGACCGATTTCCCCGAGGATGTCCACGATCTTCCGATCCGTTGTCGCAAGCAGATGACAGGCCTCGTTCAGCCGGAGCTGCTGAAGATACTCCGAAAAGGACCGTCCCGTGCATTCCCGGAAAAGACGCGAAAAATAGCTCCTGCTGAGGAATGTGCGCATGGCCACTTCCCCCACTGTCAGATCCTCGTCCGAAAAGTGCTGTTCCAGAAACACCATCGCACGGTTCATCATGGCGTAACGACCTGCGTCATTGCCATCTTCCCGTTCATTTGCACGCAAAACGCGGGTGAGGAGTTCGATGAGGCAGGCTCGGAGGATGTTTGCATGCCCCTTGGGCCTGTTGAAGAATTCGGAGTGCATTTTCCGGAATACGGCTTCGATCTCAAGCTGTTCCGTACTGTCGAGACGCACGCTCAGCACGGGACCGTGACCGACCGCAAAGCTGCTGAAGAGGCTTGATCCGGAAACGGCCTCGAAATCCGAGCTGTCCAGAAGGGCGGCATCGAGAAAGGATGGCCGGAACAGGCAGTTGTAGACGGTGAGTTCCGCCAGGGGTCCCTGCTTGATGAAGACATGCGGGGTCTGCGTGTTGATGATGCAGAGATCCCCCTTCTGCACGGGCACTTCGGCGCCGTCGATGCTGTGCAGGCCGCTCCCGGACGCGACATAGGCGATTTCGATGAAATCGTGCGCATGGAGCGGAAACGCGCCCCGTTCATGCTCGGGGGAAATGTTCAGGAAGATGGGGAGTCCATCCTCGAAATACCAGTCGCCGACATATTGCTGTATTTCCGTCATACCGGCTGCGGTCCCCTTCGTGCTGGTTTTGGGCAAACACCGCGGTGGCGGTTTCCCATCCACATCATATCATAAAGGGCCTGCCCCGGAACCGATGGTGGCAAACAGACGGAATACCCACAAAGCGGACAACGGACCCCCATGCGCTCCGCGCCCGGGTGTTGTATAGTCAGAACAGGATGGCCCGCAGGGCCGCGGCGTACCCATCGACCGCCGCATGAAGGAGGAACCATGCTTTCTCTCTACGATCTGCAATGCGAACACCGGGAACGGCCCATCGACCTGCCGCTTCGCACGCCCCGCTTTTCATGGAAGCTCCGTTCCGATCTTGCGGAGACCCGGCAGGTTTCCTACAGGCTCCGCATCTCGGAAGGGCTGCGGGAGGGCGGGCTCCCCGTGTGGGACAGCGGCACCGTCGATTCCTCCGAGTCCGTTCTGGTCACGGCCGACATCGCCGCGCTGAAACCGGAAACCGCTTATTTCTGGGATCTGGCGGTCACGGACAGCCACGGATGCATGGCAGCCGCTTCCTCCACCTTTGAAACCGGTCTCGGCGTCTGGATCTCTCCGGTCGGGCGATGGATTTCCGGAGATCCCGCCGGTGTCGCCACGGAAGGGCTTGCTTCCCCCCTGATGCGAAAATCCTTTTCCCTGCCCGCCCAGGTCGCCTCCGCCCGTCTGTTCGCGACGGCGCAGGGCCTGTATGAGCTTACCCTCAATGGGAACCGCGTCGGGGAGGACTGGATGACACCGGGCTGGACCACGTACAAAAAGCGACTTCAGTACCAGACCTACGATGTGACGGACCTGCTTGCGGACGGAGAGAACGTGCTGGGCGCCAGTCTCGGAAACGGCTGGTTCTGCGGCAATCTCGTCTGGGCCGGAAACCGTGACCTTTACGGCACCGAGCGGGCACTGCTGGCGGAACTGCATGTCCGGTTCACCGACGGCACCTCGCTCGTCGTGGCGACCGATGACTCCTGGAAGGCCGGAGCCGGTCCCACGCTGATGTCGGAACTGTATCACGGAGAAACCTGTGATGCGCGCCTCGAACCGACGGGATGGGACCGTCCCGGATACGCCGACGCATCGTGGACGGCCGTCCGCTGCATCGAGCCGGTTGCCGCAGTCCCCTCCCCGCAGGAAACCGAACCGGTTCGCATCCATGAAACACTTTCCCCCATCGGAGTCATCACAACGCCGGAAGGCGATGTGGTTCTAGATTTCGGCCAGAACATCACCGGTTTCATTCGTCTGACGCTGGATGGCACGGCGGGTGCCGAGGTGACGCTGCATCACGCCGAAGTGCTGGATGCGGTCGGAAACTTTTATGTCGCAAATATGCGCACGGCAAAAAACGAACTCCGCTATCTGCTGAAAGGAAACGGACCTGAAACCTGGAATCCCCGCTTCTCCTTCCAGGGGTTCCGGTATGTCCGCGTTCGAGCGGAGGGACTATCCTGGAAACCGGAACAATTCACGGCATGTGTCCTGCATACGGCCCTGCGCCCCACGGGACGCTTCTCCTGCTCGAGCCCGCTGGTGGATCAGTTGTTCCACAACATCCTCTGGGGACAAAAGGGCAACTTTCTTGATGTGCCGACAGACTGCCCGCAGCGCGACGAACGCCTCGGATGGACAGGAGACGCGCAGGCTTTCGTCCGTGCCGCATGCACGAATTTCGATACGGCGCGCTTCTTCACGAAATGGCTCCGGGATCTGGCAGCGGATCAACTTCCTTCGGGCGGTGTTCCGTTTGTCATTCCGGCGGTTCTGCCCGCCACGGAGGAGTCCGGCCATTCCTCTGCCGCCTGGGGGGACGCCGCCACCATCTGTCCCTGGACGATTTACCGCGTCTATGGGGACCCTCAGCTGCTTTCCGACCAATACCCGTCGATGCGCGCCTGGGTGGACTGGATCACCGCCCGCGGAGGCGACGGCCTCTGGAACACGGGGTTCCATTTCGGTGACTGGCTGGGTCTGGACGCGAAACCGGACAGCTATGTCGGCGCAACTCCCACGGATCTGATCGCCACCGCTTTCTACGCCCATTCCACACAACTCGTCGCCCGCGCAGCCGTCGTGCTGGGCAAGACGGAGGAAGCCGTCCTTTACGGAGATCTGTACGCCCGGATCATCCGACGGTTCCGGGATGAATTCGTCACCCCGAACGGACGCCTCGCCGCGCCGACACAGACCGCACATGTGCTGGCCCTGCATTTCGACCTGCTGGAGGAGAAGGATCGCCCGCGGGCTGTCTCGGCTCTGGCCGCACTGGTCGGGGAAGAGGATCCGGCCCTGACCACCGGTTTTGTCGGAACGCCGTATCTCTGTCATGTATTGACGCGGTTCGGCCGCCATGATCTTGCCGGAAAGCTGCTTCTGCGCGAAAAATACCCATCCTGGCTCTATCCGGTCACAAAAGGCGCCACCACGATCTGGGAGCATTGGGACGGCATCCGGGAAGACGGTTCGTTCTGGAGCGCCGACATGAATTCCTACAACCACTACGCTTATGGCGCCATCGGGGATTGGCTCTACCAGGCAATAGCGGGCATCGAGCTGGATCCGGAGACCCCCGCTTACCGCCATTTCCGCATTCAACCCCGCCCCATCGACAGTCTGACCCGTGCGGAAGCGGAAATCGAAACCCCGTACGGCAGTGTGAAAACATCCTGGAAACTGGAAGACGGGCAGTTCACCCTCATCGTGGACGTGCCGGCCAACACGACCGCCGATGTGCTGCTGCCGGGGCAGGCGGAGCATGAAGCCGTCCGGATCGGTTCCTGCGCCGGTCGGCTCTTCACAACGGCCTTGTCATCTTTGTCATGATTGACAAGTCGGGGGCACTGGCGTACAATTGGCAACAATCTATCGTGACATGCATTGATGGGGAGGAGTACATCCAGGTTTTCAACCAGCGAGGGAACGGTTGGTGAAAAGTTCCCGTGAGAACAGGATGGAAGGTGGCCCCAGAGCAGCGGACCGAACATGCGATCCCCTTTCGGAAGGGCCGCATTGATAGGCTCCGACGGCAGCCCGCCGTTACCGGGTCCCCGTCTCGATCCACCGGGCAACCGGTGCGGATCCGCGCGGAGAGTGCATGCCGACAGGCATGAAAACAGGTGGTACCACGGAGGCCGGCCCTTCGTCCTGAGCAGGACGAAGGGCTTTTCTGCATTTCCGGCAATGCGGAATGACAGTCAGGGGCAGGCGCAGAGACGCACCCCGGAAACGGAGACCACCATGCTCGAGAAACGCTACATCCCCGAAGAACAGGAACCCCGCTGGCAGAAGGCCTGGGCCGAGGCCGGAACCTATCGCTTCCGCGAAGATTCGGGAAAACCACCGTACAGCATCGACACTCCGCCGCCAACCGTTTCCGGCAGCCTGCACATCGGCCATATCTTCTCCTATACACAGGCGGAAATGGTGGCGCGCCACCGGCGGATGACCGGTCATGAAGTCTACTACCCCTTCGGCTTCGACGACAATGGCCTTCCCACCGAACGCCTGATTGAACGGGAAACGGGCATCGATACCCGCGCCTTGCCGCGGGAGGCGGTTCTGGCGCTGGGAAGCCCGATCGTGTCAAAGCACGAGACTGCCTTCCGCGACCTGTGGCAATCCCTCGGCTTTTCCTGCGACTGGGATCTCGCCTACCACACCATGGGTGCGGACGTCCAGAAACAATCCCAGGCCTCCTTTCTGGAACTGGCGAGGCGCGGACTCGCCTATCCGGCCGAGCAGCCCACCCTCTGGTGCCCCCACTGCCGGACTTCCATCGCCCAGGCGGATCTGGATACAAAAGACACGGATACCTTTTTCAACACGCTGCGTTTCCCGGTGATGGATACCGCACAAGATTCCGGCCTTCATCTCCCGGTCTCCACCACCCGTCCCGAGATGCTGTTCGGTTGCGTCGCCCTGTTCATCCATCCGGATCATCCCGAATATGCCGCGTTCATCGGCAGGAAAGTCCTTGTCCCGCTGTACGGACACAGTGTTCCGATTCTCGCAAACCCGGATGCAGACCCGGAAAAGGGGACAGGCGTCGTCATGTGCTGTACCTTCGGGGATGCAGCCGACGCCGGTTGGTACCGCACCTATAGCCTTCCGTACCGAAAGGTTCTCGAGCAGGATGGGACGCTGTCTGTGGAAATCCCGGAAATCGGGGGACTGACGATCGGCAGGGCGCGCGAGGCGGTCCTCGCGCAATTGGAGACGGGTGGGTTTCTCCTCGGCCGCGAACCTCTGACGCATCAGGTCGGCATCCATGAGCGATGCGGGACGGAAACGGAACTGCTTCCCTCCCGGCAATGGTACATCCGGCTGCTCGATCGCAAGGAGCGGTTTCTGGACGCCGCCGCCGAAATCAACTGGCACCCGGCTTACATGAAAGCGAGGTATCTGGATTGGGTTTCCGGTCTCAAATGGGACTGGTGCGTCTCCCGGCAGCGCCGGTACGGCATCCCGCTTCCGATCTGGTACTGCCGGGATTGCGGAACCCCCGTGTTCGCCGACGATTCGCTTCTCCCGGTCAACCCGGTGGAAACAGCGCCGGGAACAGCATGCCCCCATTGTGGCGGAACCGCATTCGAACCTGAGACCGGCGTGCTGGACACCTGGGCCACCTCCTCCATCACGCCGCAGATCAATGCGGCCCGTCATGCGGAACTGACCGGAAAACCCGGTTTCACCCCGATGTCCATGCGGACGCAGGCGCACGAAATCATCCGGACCTGGGCGTTCTATACCATCGTCCGAAGCCTGTACGCGGAAAACACGCTGCCCTGGCGGGACATCATGATCTGCGGGTATATTCTGGCGGGAAAAGGGGAAAAGCTGAGCAAATCCAAAAACAACGCACCCGTCGAGCCTGCCGAGCTGATCCGGGTTCATTCCGCGGATGCGGTCCGTTACTGGGCGGCAGGCGCAAAGCTCGGAACGGACATGGCCTTCAAGCCGGAAGAACTGGCGCTCTCGCGACGTTTCATGACAAAGCTCTGGAATGCCGCACGGTTCTCCTCCATCCATCTCGACACGCTGACGGAGACCGATTGGGAAACGGCCGTCCCGCAGCCGGCGGATTTGTGGATCCTCGCCCGTTTCAACAAGACGATGCGGGAGGTTTCCGCAGCCTTTGAACAATATGAGTCCGGCGAGGCGCGAAAACTGCTGGACGCCTTCTTCTGGGGGGATTTCTGCGACGATTGGCTGGAACTGGTCAAGGATCGGCTTTACAAGCCGGAAATCCACGGGGCGGCTGAAACGGCCGGCGCAAAGGTCACCCTGCACCAGGTCCTGGCAGGGATCCTGAAGCTTTATGCGCCTTTTGTCCCGCATCTGACGGAAACCATCCATCAATCCGTCTACCGGATCCAGAACGAACCCTTCCAATCCATCCATTCGCTTGTCTGGAAGGCCATCCCACTCCCTGACCCGGATTTGTCGGAATCCTTGTATCTCGGACTCGGCGACATCCTGAAGGCAACCGTAGCGGAAGCGCGGAGACGGAAAACGGCGGACGGGCTTTCCATGAAGGATCCGCTCTCCTCCCTGGCGCTTGCCGGATGGCCCGCAGCGTGCGGGACGGACGGGGAACTCGCCCTGCAAACCCTTGTCACAGGCGCACTGGGCGATCTCAAAGCCTGCACGGGTGCGGCTCTCCTTCTCCTGCCCTGGCAGTGCTGAATGCCTCTGCGCCACAACTGAAAAACCAAGGCGACGGCTCTGTCGGACAAGCGGCATCAGCCCTTCTTCGCACCGGTACGCCGGGAACCGGCGGGCAGCCCGCCCGCCGCGTTCCCATGCCATACCGACGACAGACCGGACAACAGCCATTCGGCTCCCGGCGCTGCGAGGATGAAAAAGGCCGGAATCAGGCTGATCCGGTACCGGAGCTGGACTTCGACGAACAGATACAGGACCGCCATGGCCAGCAGCAGCAGGGTGAAGCAAAGCGGGATGCGCGGATCAGATGTTTCGTTTCGCCGCCTCCAGGGCAGGTTCCCAAGGATTCCGAGCAGGAGCAGCAACAGAAAGGTTCCCCGTTCAGCGCCCTGGAGGAAGGTGATCAGGCTGGATGCGGGAATCCGGACGGTTTTCCCGGACAGATTCACCGTCCAGACCTTCCCCTCCAGATGCGAGAAGGCCCAGTGCAGATCGTCCGGCATGGACCATATTCGATTGGATTTCGCGCCGAACAGCTTCATCCATTGACCGGGGTCCTTCCGGAGGCGTTCCCGCAAAATGGCGGATTCGCGTTCCTTTTTCGTATCCACTGGAATCTCCGCGTTCAGATGGATACCCATGAAGATCTCATCGTTGTCCTTCTGGTCATACTGTCCCTGAGAAGCCTCGTTCAATCCGGCAATGAGCTTCCAGGTCGGAAAGGTGTTGCCCAATCCCGCCGGATTCACCCCCGAAGCCGAAACCGACCAGGACAGAAGCATGCCGGTCCCGAGAAAGGCGGCTGCGACAAGACCGGCCTTGCCCAATCCTTTGAAGAACCCGGTTCCCAGCACTTCACCCACGCCGGTTCCCGGCAGGAGGAGGAAGGTCAACGCCACTGCAATGGCCGCAATGACAGCATCGGAACGGATGGCGTTGGACAAGGCCAGCACCGCGCCGCCCAAAGGCAGCAGAAACCAGCGTCTTTCCGACGGCAGCAGACAGATGGCGAGACCTGACAAGAGAAGGGCTGTTCCCATGAATTGATTGGTCAGGACGGTGGAAAGGGACCAGGCTCCGGCATACAAGAAAAAAAGCAGGGCAACCGTCCGGCCGGCACGCTCGCCGGCGAAGCGGCGTCCCAGCAGGTAGATCAGATAATTCGTCAGTGTCAGCCAGACGCCGTTCAAGACCTTCAGACAGGACAGTGCATGGGTACTGCCGACCACGCGTGCGACAAATGCCTCATACAGGGAGAAGCCCGTCTGGTAACCCCAGTTCGCATAGTAACGGTTCCGGTAGGCCTCACCGTCTCCGCCGGCGAACTGGAGGGCAGTGGTCAGCAGCATCTTGAAATCCGACAAGGGCTGCGTCCGCAGAACCAACGCCCAAACCGTATGCAGCAGCAGGGCTGAGCCGATGAGGAGCGGAACGAACAAGCGTCCCCCTTCCGCCTTCATGGTCAGCAGAAGGACAACAGCCGCCACCACAAGGGCAACCAGCACGCCTGGCAATCTCCCGCCTTCCCCGATCTGACGGACATTCCCGATTGTCACGAGCAGCAGAAAAACCAGGAAGCAGATCCCGACTCCCCACTTCACCACAAATCCCGAAAAGGCAGACCATCCGTTCCCTTTCATGCTCTTCCTCCGTGCCCTGTATTCTCTCCGTTGGCTTCCTCACCGCTCATCAACCTGTATCATCTTCCTGCCTGCAGATCCTCACACTTCCTCTTTTCAACCCCCCATGCCCGTCTTCCGCAGATTCCCGTCCTCGTTCCGATAGGCCTGTGGCGTGCAGCGCAGAATTTGCTTGAAGCGGGAAATGAAATAGCTGGCATTGTCAAAGCCCACTTCCATGGCAATGTCCAGTATCTTGCGATCGGTCGTTCGAAGCAGATCCGCCGCCCGGTTCACGCGGTAACGGTTCAGGTAGCTGATGAAGGTGCTGCCCGTCATCTGCCGGAAGAATGTGCAGAAATGCCCCGGACTGAAACCAGCCAGCTCCGCCATGTCCTCGATGCGCAGCTGGGTGGCGTACTGATCCCGGATCCGGGTGAGTATCAGTTTCATGCGCTCCGCCTTCATGGAGTCCACCGGAGCCTTCGTCTCAGCCAATTGAAGGCTGTTCCCCAGAATCTGATAGAAAACGTTGAACAGGAGCGCCTTCAAGCCCACTTCGTAAGCCCGGGGCTTTTCCGCAAGCGTTTCCTCCATCTCCGCAAGGTCTGAAAGGATTCGCCGCTCCCATTCCGTTTCCGGCGCCAAGCGCATCCACGCAGGAAAACGCCCTTTCACAACCGGATCCAGCCAACGGGTCTGCACGGCGTCGCAATGGCTGCCATACAGCAGGCTCGGATGAAAGACGAGTGCGCTGAAGCAGAACCCTTCCGCGAATCGATCCGTATCAGGCGGCGGACTGCCGGATCCGGGCCAGATTCCGGCTTCGACGACATGGCCGGCATGAAGCTCCCCGCTGTTGATCAGCAGCGCTTCCCCCGCCCGCAGCGGAACAAACTCGGTCCCGATCTGGATGCAGGCATGTCCGGATCGAATCCGGAGGAATTCCATTTCCTCGTGCCAGTGACAGGTGAAAATATTGTCGTGCGGACTGCTGGATATCCGATGCAGGCTCATGGGAAACAGCACATCATCCATCCATCGGTTTTCCTTCAGCAGCATCTTGTCCATATCGGCCCCCGAAAATGAAGAATGTGTGACAATACCCGATGAATGAGGTAGAAAACACATGAATGCCATGAATATAATGATATCAGACTTATGAACCATCCTACCATGGACTCGGGTACCCGGCAATGCCGGCGTACAGCAAGGAGGACCTCTCCATGAAATTCACAAACGGCCAATGGATGACGCGGGAAGGGTATCAGATCCACTCCCCCGCAGAGGTGCGCAGTTATCAGATCCGGGACGGCTCCGTCACCCTCCTCTGCCCCGTCGTGCCCATCCGCCACCGTGGCGCCACGATCGGCGGTCCGGTCATCACCCTTACCCTCTCGAGCCCGCTTCCGGACATCATCCGCGTGCAGGCGAGCCATTTCACCGGCGGACCGGACCTCGGCCCCTCTTTCGAACTCAACACACCGGGGAATCCTGCAGCCACCGTCCTTGACGGAACGGACGAAATCGTCCTGACTTCCGGAAGGGCAAGCGTCACCGTACAGAAGAAGGATGGTTTCAAACTCACCTTTTTCCATGACGGGAAGCGGGTGACCGATACGGCCGCGCGCAACCTCGGGTATATCGTCGGGCCGGAGAAAAAGACCTGGTTCCGCGAACAGCTTGCGCTTGGCGTCGGAGAATCCATCTACGGGCTCGGCGAGCATTTTACGCCCTTCGTGAAGAACGGCCAGGTCGTTGATCTTTGGAACGAAGACGGTGGAACCTCCTCCGAACAGGGCTACAAGAGCATCCCGTTCTTCCTTTCCAACCGCGGGTACGGCGTGTTCGTCAATACGCCCGACCTCGTCTCGTACGAAATCGGTTCGGAAAAGGTCTCCCGGACCCAATTCAGCGTGCCGGGCGAAACCCTCGACTATTTTGTGGTGACAGGCGGGAATCCGAAGAAGGTCCTCGAGAACTACACGAACCTGACCGGCAAGCCGGCGCTGCCTCCGGCCTGGTCCTTCGGGCTGTGGCTGACCACCTCGTTCACCACCAACTACGATGAGCAGACCGTCATGGGCTTCGTCGACGGCATGGCCGAACGTGGCCTGCCCCTGCACGTCTTCCATTTCGACTGCTTCTGGATGAAGGAATACCATTGGTGCGACTTCCAGTGGGATCCGGACGTCTTCCCCGATCCAGAAGGAATGCTTCGCCGCATGAAGGCGAAGGGGCTTAAAATCTGCGTCTGGATCAATCCCTACATCTCCCAGACCACGGAAATGTTCGAAGAAGGCAAGGCGGGCGGATTCCTGCTGAAACGTCCGGACGGCTCCGTCTGGCAGTGGGACATGTGGCAGCCGGGCATGGGGATCGTGGACTTCACCAACCCCGCGGCCTGCGACTGGTATGCCGGCAAGTTGAAGGCTCTGATGGACATGGGCGTGGATTGCTTCAAGACCGACTTCGGCGAGCGCATTCCCACGGACGTTGCCTATTTCGACGGCTCGGACCCGGCAAGGATGCACAACTACTACACCCAGCTGTACAACAAATGCGTGTTCGACCTGCTGGTGAAGGAACGCGGCATCGGCGAAGCCTGTGTGTTCGCACGATCCGCGACGGCGGGCGGCCAGCAGTATCCCGTCCATTGGGGCGGCGACTGCTGGGCCACCTTCGAATCCATGGCGGAAAGCCTGCGCGGCGGACTTTCCCTCACGCTTTCCGGCTTCGGTTTCTGGAGCCATGACATCGGCGGGTTCGAGGACACGGCCCATCCTTCGGTCTACAAGCGCTGGGCGGCCTTCGGCC
Organism: uncultured Clostridia bacterium; assembly: GCA_942493335.1. Taxonomy (GTDB): domain Bacteria; phylum Bacillota; class Clostridia; order DSM-8532; family DSM-8532; genus JAEWSN01. The sequence goes on from OW818693.1 coordinate 1,437,555, forward strand.
TGCTCTCCTCGCACAGTCGCCTGCACGGCAGTTCCTCGTACCGCGTACCGTGGATGTTCGGCGACGAGGCGGTCGATGTGGTGCGCCATTTCACGAAATTGAAATGCTCGCTCATGCCCTATCTGTTCGGAACTGCCGTGGAAACGGCGAAAACAGGCGTGCCGGCCATGCGCGCCATGCTGCTGGACTTTCCGGAGGATCCCGCCTGCGACACACTCGACCGCCAGTACATGCTCGGCGATTCCCTGCTGGTCGCACCGGTCTTCCGTGAGGACGGCGTCGTGCAGTACTATCTGCCGAAGGGCACCTGGACCCATTTCCTCTCCGGAAAGACTGTGGAGGGCGGTTCCTGGCAGACCGAGACCCACGACTACTTCAGCCTGCCGCTGATGGCCCGCCCGAACAGCATCATCGCAGCCGGCGCGGACGATACCGTTCCGGATTATGATCTGGCCCGCGATACGATGCTTCACCTCTTCGAGCTTTCAGACGGCGCAACGGCATCCGTGAACGTGCCCGGCGTGGACGGCCAAACCGAGCTCTCCGTGTCGGTCACACGCAACGGGGACAAGCTCTCCGTGGAGGCTTCCGGAAGCGGAAAGCCATGGAAACTGCTGCTGCGGGGCATCCTGTCCGTTCAGGGCGCAACAGGGTCCGTCACCGAAGTCGAATCCCGGGGAACCCTTGTCGTTCCGGCCGCCGGAACCGGCTCCTTCACCATTCTTCTGTAAGATACGGCCCTTTCGGACTGGGCTGTGGGAAACTGCAGCCCAGTCCGAAGTTTTATCCGAAGATTTGCCCGCAGTTTTGCCCGAAGTTTTGTCCGTTTTTTTGTCCGAAATTCAGTCCGAAGCCCCGGCCGGAACATGCCTTTGTCCCGCATTCCTGCCGCCCGCTCCGTTCTCCTCGGGATTCCGTTTGCGCTTCACGTGGAAGAGTGCGAGAGAGGCTGCCTGGAAAGCGGAGAAGATGGCCCCGAGAACCAGCAGGTTCCAATGCAGATACCGCCAGTCGACGCCGGAAATCGTTTCCTTCAGCGCATTGACAGAGTAGGTCATCGGCATCAGCGGATTGATCAGGTTGAAGAACCCGGGAACCAGTTCCATTGGAAAGGTTCCGCCGCAGGATGTGAGTTGAAGGATCAGGATGAGGATGGCAAGAAATTTGCCCACATCCTTCAGATGCACGATCAGAAACTGCATGATTGATACGAAGCAGAGCGATACCAGAATACAGGTCAGGTAGAAGGCTGATTGGCTCCGGACCTGGAGATGCAGGCCGATTTCAAGTACCCTGCCCAGCACGACCGCCTGTACGATGCCGACCAGACCGTATTTCCAGAATTCACTGATGTAAAGCTTCGCACGACGTTTCCGGAACCGGATCGACCGGTCCATATAAATCCCGAAGTACATCATGAGCGCGCCGACCCAAAGGGAAAGGGACATGAAATACGGGGCAAATCCTGTTCCGTAATCCGGAACCGGGTTTGTGCGGTCCTCCTTCATCACGACAGGTTCCTTCATATAGGTGCCGAGTCCCTCGAGTTCCGATGTCTTGGCCCTTGCTTCCGCGATGGTGTCGGACACTTTCCCATGTGCGGTGTCAAGCCCGTCCTTGAGCTTCAGCGCGCCATCGGAGAGTTCCTTTTCACCGGAAAGAAGATCGCCGCCGGCTGCCAGCAGCTTGCCGGAACCTGCCGCAGCCGTTGCGGCTCCGCCAGCGAGTTCCGCTGCGCCCGCAGACAATTGCGCGCCACCCTCGGACAACCGTTTCATATTGTCGTTCAAGGTGGCGGAACCGTCCTCCAGCTTCATCATGCCCGTCTGCAGATCGGTTGCTCCCTGAAGGAGTTTTCCGGATGCATCGGTCAGTTCGCCGCCCTTTCCCGCAAGGGTTCCGAGTCCTGTGTCCACCTGTGCCAGACCCGCCTGAAGCGTTTCAGCGCCGGCTGCAAGGTCCTGCTGTCCCTTGAGGAGCGATGCTCCACTCGACGCCAGCTGTGCACTTCCGTTCAAGGCGGAGGACAATCCTTCATCCAGTGATTTTGCGCCGGTCGCGGCATCAAGCGCGCCTTTTTTCAACTGCTCCGCCTTGTCGGCCGCATCCTTCACGCTTCCCGCCAACGCCTGGACGCCGCCGTCCAATTGCGCATATCCCGCGTTCAAGGCTTGGATGCCGCCAGGGGTCGGCGCCAATGCACCGTTGAGATAGGTCAGTTTTCCGACGAGTGTCGTCGAGGTGCCGGCCAGTACCGCGGCATGGCTGCGCAGGCTGGAAGCTTCATCCGCAAGCGTGCTGTCCGTAACAAGGCTGTCCACATCGGCGATGTAGTCGGTCAACTCCGAGTTGAAGCTGGCGATGTCCGTATTCAGACCGCCATATCCGTTTTTCACCTGTTCCAGTCCGCCTGCCGCGCCGGAGAGCTGCGCCCTGAAGCCGGCTGACTTGTCGCATAGAATCTGTGCCTGTACGGCTCCGCCGGTCAGTGCGGACGAAAACGCCTCCAGTCCGCCAAGGATCTGGTTCGTTCCGTCCGAAAGCTTGGCGGATCCGGCCTTTGCACTTGACAGACCCGCTGCCAGCGATACCGTGCCGGCCTGATATTTGTCCTGGCCGTCCCGCAAGGCTGCAGAGCCGGCCTTCAAGTTTCCGGCTCCGGCCAGCGCGTCCCCGAATCCCTTTCTCAGCTGGGCCAGACCCTCTCCATACTGCACCTGGCCGTCATGAAACAACCCGAGATTGTCCTGGAGCGATTTCGACCCTTCCGCCGCACGGAGAATTCCCGCATCAAGCTGAACGAGACCATCCGAAAACTTCAGCTGCCCGTCCCGAAACGCTCCGAGCTTCACGGCCAGGGTTTCCGTCCCCACCGAAAGCTTATTCAGGCCCGTTTTCAACTCACCGAGCTTTCCGTTGAAGGTCGACTGCCCGTCCGTGAGTTCCAATGTGCCCGCCTGTATCTGTCCGGCTCCATCCTGCATTTCCGCAAGGCCATTGTTCAATTCCGCAAGATTGTCGGGTATTTTCTTGAACTCGACGACCATCTGATCTGCGATTCCCTCGTTGAGGGTGCCGGACACCTCCGTCTTCAACTCCAGCATGGCCCGGTTGAGCACCTGGGACGCCAGAAAGTTTCGCTTCTCGTTGGATCGGTACACAATGATGGCCGGGATCCTGTTTCTGGACTCCGCCGATGCGATATCCTTCGAAAAACTTTCCGGCAGATTGATTTCCGCATAATAGCGACGGTTTGCCAGTCCTTCCTCCGCATCATGCGAATCGGTGAGCACCCATTTCAGACTGTTGTCCTTCACCAGCCGGTCCGCGAGTTCCGTGCCGACCGAGCGCTGCACGCCATTGATATCCGCACCCGCATCCATGTTCACGATCGCCACCGGCAGTTCGTCCAAACGACTGTATGGATCCCAGAAGGCAGCCAGATAAAAATAGCTGTAGACCAACGGAATGAGAATGACAGCCACCAGCACTGCGATTTTCTTGATGTGAAGCTTTCTTCCGCCCTGGAAGGGACCGGAGCCATGCCCCTCCGGATTTTGGCCTGTGCCCTTTTCGATGCCTGATTTTCCGCCTCCCGCAGCTTCTTCGCCTCCTGCCGTTTTCCGGCCGGCGCGGGATGTACGGAGAACCCCGCCATATTCCGCCATCATGCTGCCCGGTTCCGCCTGCATGCCTGTTGTTGCCTGAACACTCATACCGTCATCCTTTCTGCCTTATCCGTGATGCTGGTCTGTCGTCCCGAACCTGAAGATGCAGACGCGGTTCGACCTTCTTCCTATATGCATGGAATATACGATTGTTTGAAGTTCAAAGTTTTAGGGCAAAAAAAGAGAAGATTGGATTGCCGAAAAATACGTTTACGGGTTCTCCCGCATGATGTCATCGAGACAGAGATTGATCTTGGACATGGCTCCGATCATGCAGATCCGCTCCTCATCCGAGAGAATGGAGAAAACCCGCTCCGTCACGCGTTCCTTCATTTGGAGAATGTGGCCCAGCGTGGTGCGTCCCTTATCCGAAAGGCGGATAAACACCTGCCTTCGGTCTTCCAGGTCCCGGATGCGCTCCACATACCCTTTTTTCACCAGCCTGTCGATGGTGACGGTCGGCGTGCCCAAGGTCACACCCAGCTCGCCCGCGATCTGGGACATGCTTTTCCGTCCGCTGTATCCCGTCGCAAGCAGCGTGTCGATCTCGATGAGCGTCAGATCCGTACAATCCCGGAAGAGGTGCTTCTTGCTCTCGATTCGGCTGATTTTGACGTAGACGCTCCGGATCAGATCCCCGGCAGTCCGGATCTGGCGGCTGATGTCGTGTTCCTCTCCTTCATCGGTTCTGTCATGCAGCAAGGACATATGGCCCTCCGTAGCGATGGAATGTCGGCGGAAGGTCCTCCCATGGAAGGAACTGAAACCACCAAAATAATGCTTTGAATATCAAACAATTTGATTATAGCACTATCCGCCCATTGTATCAAGCAGGATGCAGATCCATGATTCAGGATGCTCCTGAAAGCAGAAAACCACAAACCCCTGGCTTTTCCACACGAAATCCAGGTGCCAGGCACCGGTGTTTGTCTGATACGGGATTGCCATGATATCATGAAAGGCATTCGGCCGAGGTCAGGCATCAGGCATCAGGCCCCGCGGCTTTTCATCCCCGATGCCTTCCGCTTTCATTTCCTCCAGCAGCGCAAGGATCCTGGGGGTGCAACGACGGCCATTGCAGGAACCCGAACCGGCGCCTGTCGCCGCGCGGACCTTCTGAAGCGTATCGGCCCCGTTGCGGATGACCTTCTTCATGGTGGCGCGTGGGATCGCCTTGCAGATGCAAACCTTGGTGATGCGATCCATGATCTCGGGACTGATGTCGCTCATTCGAATCTCCTCCGCCGCTTCCTGCGAAGCATGCCCGATGATCCGGGCCAACCGGCAAAGAATTGTTTCCCAGGAAGGCATCCGGTGAAACAGGATTCGGGCGGAGGGTACGGAACGTATTTCCGCATAAGCCAGTACGGTAATGGGTATATAGCATAAGAAACCGGTCGGAATGAGACCGGGCAACATGGGGTTGGTACAGATGCAGCTCAGGGTCAACTATTTTCGTTATGATCAGAATTATACGGGCTGGGACCTCTGGCTTTGGCCAAAAGGCGGCGAAGGTGCGGCTTATCCTCTCGACCTCGTCGTTCCCCTTCCGGAACATCCGGAAAAAAGCATGCGCTGCGCCATCGTGGATCTCAAGGATTCAACGGGACCCGAACTGGGCCTCATTCTCCGCCATGACGGCTGGAACGGAAGGGACTGGATATCTGATCGTTATGTTAATCTTGTCTCTTTTCCTCCGGATCGGGAACCAACCATTTTCCTCGTCCAGAACAGTGAACAGATCCACCTTTCCGCCGATCGCATCTCCTTCATTCCTACAGCGGAACGGGCGGTCTTCCAGGATTTCCGTACCATTTACATCCAACTGCAGGCGCCAAGCAGCCTGGATACGGATCCATTCATCGTCATGGGAGAAGAATATCCTCGAAAAGTCATTCAAGCCACGGCGCTGGAAGGTGGGCGGGACTTCCTTCTCACCCTGCAGTCCGACTGGATCATGGGCGAACCCTGCATGATCTTCAAGCGTGGGTTCCAGCCCTTCCCCGTTCAATTTGGCGCACTTTACGACACCCCGGCCTTCGAGCGTCTTTATGCCTATGAAGGAGAGGATCTCGGCTGCTTCCCGCAGGAAACGGATACAAGTTTCCGGGTCTGGGCGCCTGTCGCCTCCCAGGTGGAAGTGAACCTCTTCCGGAACCGTGATGCCCTGTCGCCGTCCAAAATCCTGCCGCTCCGCCGGGATCGGCAGGGGACCTGGCTTCTGATTGTTCCGGAAGATCTGGCGGGCTGGCAATACACCTACAATGTCATCAACGGAGGCGAACTGCAGGAAGTCTGCGACCCGTATGCAGTGGGCGTCAGCGTCAACGGGAAACGGGCAGTGGCAACGCGCCCGCAGGATGCGAATCCGGACGGGTGGGATGCTGCCGGCCATCTGACCCCCGCCTCCCCGACCGCGGCGGTCCTGTACGAGGTGCACATCCGGGATTTCACCATCCATCCCGATTCCGGCATCCGCCAAAAGGGAAAGTTTCTCGGGCTTGCCGAAAAGGGCACGCGGACAATGGACGGCACACCGACAGGCCTCGATCACCTGGTGGAACTCGGGATCACCCATGTCCACCTCATGCCCATTTTCGATTTTTATACCATCGATGAGTCCCGCCTGCACGAAGGCAGGTTCAACTGGGGGTACGACCCCTACCTGTACAATGTTCCGGAAGGGTCCTATGCAACGGATCCGGATGACGGCCTTCTCCGGATCCGTGAATTGAAGGAAATGATCCTCGCCTTGAAACAAAACGGCATCGGGGTGGTCATGGATGTGGTCTACAACCACACGTACCGCTCGATCGACTCCGAACTCAACAAGCTGGTTCCCGGCTATTATTACCGCACCGACGACCAGGGTCACTTTTCAGACGGTTCCGGCTGCGGAAATGAAACCGCTTCCGAACGCGCGATGGTCCGGAAACTGATGACCGACTCCGTCCTCTACTGGGCGCGTGAATACAAGGTGGACGGGTTCCGGTTCGACCTGATGGGACTGCACGACATCGAAACCATGAACGGAATCCGGCACGCGCTGGACAACCACCACCCCGGCCTGCTTCTGTATGGAGAAGGCTGGACCGGCGGAGCCTCCCGTTTGGATTCCGCCAGGGCCGCCCTGAAAAACAACGCATCGCAGCTGCTGCGGATCGGTTTTTTCAACGATGACGCGAGGGATGCTTTGAAAGGCGACAATTTTCTGGCCGAATCCGGCGGTTTCATCAATGGTCGGACACAAATGCGCGAAGGCGTCAAATCCGGGATTGTCGGCGCCATCGGTCACCCGCAGGTGGACAGCCTTCGCGCCTTCGGGCGCGGATCGGCATGGGCCGGCTACCCGTGGCACTGCGTCAATTATGCAGCGTCGCACGACAATCTCACACTTTTCGACAAGCTGGTCGCCAGCCATTCCGCCGGGTCGGAAAACGAAGCGGTCCGCCGCACAAATCTGGCGGGCGCCTTTGTCCTGACCTCCCAGGGAACGCCTTTCATGCTCTCAGGCACGGAATTTCTCCGTTCGAAAGCGGGCGTCCACAACTCCTACAATGCGCCGGATTCTGTAAATCAAGTGGATTGGAACCGAAAAACAAGATTTCATACCTCCTTTGCCTATCACCAGGGTCTCATCCGGCTTCGCAGGGAGCACCCGGCCTTCCGCCTCACCTCGTCGGAAGAAATCCGCAGGAATCTGCAGTTTCTCCATTCCCCGGAACCGGTGATTGCCTATTTGCTGCAGAACAGCGCGGGCGGGGACAGCTGGCCGGCCATCCTCGTCGCCTTCAATGCGGGGACGGGGGAGGAAACACTCATTCTTCCCTACTCCGCCGAATGGCATATCGTCGTGGACGGCAGGACGGCCGGATGCGGGGACCTGGCCGTCACCACCGGTTCCATGCTCACACTTCCGCCGTTGACCTGTCTCATTGCGCACTGCGTGCCGCCCGCGCCGTCACTCCGCGCCTGAGGATCCATACGTGTCCCGTCACATGGCCATCCCTGCAATACGCCGCCACATGGCCATTCCTGCGGCACGCCTGCCCCCATGGAAACATGCCATGCGAAAGCCTTCCCCACTCTTCCCAGAAAGGGCGCGATCGGATAAACTAAGAATGTGCCAGCCGCATGCGTCAGAGGGAACCGGATCATCGGTCCGGTCTCCTGAAAGTGGGGAAGGCAATCTTCAGACACAAAGGAGAACAGGCATGCAAAACCGGACCTGGGTTTACTACCTTACCTCTTTCCTCTGCGGCATGACGGTCATGGCCGTTGAATTGACCTGCAGCCGCCTGCTCGCCCCCTACTTCAGTTCCTCTTCCATCGTATGGACGGTCATCATCGGTCTGATCATGATCTCCCTCTCCATCGGCAACATCTTCGGGGGGCGGAGCGCGGACAAGCACCGGGATCTCGGCCGCCTGTACTTCCTGATCTGGCTCGCATCCCTCTGGATCGCAGCCATCCCCTTTGTCGGGAAATACGTCATTGCAGGCATTACGGGGCTCCTGATGTTCACTTTGCCCGGAAGCGCCCTCGTGGTGACGGGTTCCGCCGTCTGCTGCCTGGTCATCTTCTCCTTTCCGCTGGTTCTCATGGGCACCTGTTCCCCCTACCTCGTCAAGCTGGCTGTGACGGACATGGAGAACAACGGCCGCATCACGGGTCAGATTTACGCGATGAACACCATCGGCAGCATCGTGGGTACCTTCATTCCCACCTTCCTCACCATCCCGCTGCTGGGCACGGGGCGCACCTTTTTTCTATTCGCGCTGCTGCTCAACATTCTCTGTCTGGCTTTCTTCCTGACAAGAAAAAAGGACCGCGTGAAACATGTCGTATCGACCGTGCTGCTCCTCGTATTCCTGTTCATGCCTTTCCAGAATGCCTTCGCCTTCTGGAAGTCGAATATTGTCTATGAGGGCGAATCGCTTTACAACTATCTGCAGGTCACCGAAGACGCTGACTCCGTCATCCTGTCCACCAATGTGGCTTTCGGCGTACAATCCATCTATCGAAAGGACGGCAGGCTTTCCGGCTACTACTACGAATATGCCCTGGCCGCCCCCCTGTTCCGTCCAAAGGCGACGCTGGACAGCCCGCTGGAGGTCCTGGTTCTCGGACTCGGCACGGGAACCTTTTCCAAGCAGCTCCGCAAGTATTACCCGAACAGCCATTCCGACGCAGTGGAGATCGATGCGAAGATCGCGGAACTCGCCGCCACCCATTTCAGTCTGAAACCGGAAGAAGCGGATATTTTCATCAACGATGGCCGAATGTTCCTCGACACCCCGGATTGCGGCAAATACGACGTCATCCTGGCGGATGCGTATCAGGACATCACGGTGCCTTTTCACATGTCGACAAAGGAATTCTTCGCAAAGGTGAAATCCCATCTGAAGCCGGATGGGGTCCTGATCATGAATATCAACATGAAGTCCGGCGATTTCCAGGGCGTTCCCGAATACCTCTCGCAAACCGTCAAGACCTCATTCTCCACGGTCTATCGCGCAGATCTGGAGCAGGTGACAAATACCCTGCTTTTCTGCAGCGACAATCCCGACATGCTTGCGCAATATCGGGAAAATGCGGAGCGGGAGATTCAGGAAGGGCATGATTTATACGACATTTCGAGATATGTCGGGGAGCATGCGGCGGAAGTCGAAGGTGGTCCGCTGGTTTTCACAGACGACAAGGCGCCTGTTGAAATCCTCGGCCAGAAATCCCTGAACCGGATTGTCCAGGCGGAAACCGCGTATGCACGAAAGATGCTGGCGGAAAACAAGGATGGGGTGAAGGGCATTCTGCGGATGCTGCAGGAATAGGGAACCCTATCGGAAGCATCCTGAGATGCTGCTGAAAAACGGAAAAGACATCCCTGAAAAGCTATGGATAAATGGAAAACCGCTTCAGAGCAGCCGGTCATGGAAAAGATAGAGCACCACGCCGGCCAGGACCAACTGGAAAACCAATATGACGGGTACGCCGATCATGAATTTCGGATGCTTGACCTTGTGCCGGAACATCCTGCAGCCGGTATAAATGCCGAATCCGCCGCCAAGTACGGCCAGCGCCATGAAGCGGGCTTCCGGCACCCGCCAGGCATGCCTGACAGCCCTGCGCTTGTCCGTCCAGGTGAGAAAAAGAGTGAAGGCATTCAAAATCAGCAGATACCATCCGGTGTACACCATATCATGCGTGCCTCCTGGTTCCTTTGTGAGGGGGGCCCTGAAGAACGGGAACGCCCGGACCCATCCCATATCGCCACGACCGGGGATCGGTTGTGAAACCCCGGCGTCAGAGCCCGACGCCGGGGTTTTGTCTCTCAATCCGTTGTAACCACACCGCTGTAGACAGATCCCTTTGCCGCATCAACCGTAACCGTCAACCCGCTGCGCAGCAGCTCGGTCGCATGCTCGGCGCCGACAATGACGGGGATGTCGAGCGAAAGCCCGACGATGGCGGCATGGGAGGCCGCATTCCCCTTTTCCGTGATGATGGCGCGGGAATGCCGCAGGATGTTCATGATGCGGTTGCTGGTTTCCGGAATGACAAGGACCTCGCCGCTATTGAATTTCTCCAGCGCCTCCTCCTCCGTCTTGCAGATGCAGAGGGTGCCGAGCGCGGATTTCGTACCGATGCCCACTGCCTTCAACAGGACATTGCCCACGATGTGCACCTTCAGGATGTTTGTCATGCCGGGCACACCCAGAGGAACGCCGGCCGTGATAACGACGAGGTCTCCCGTTCCGACCATGCCGCTTTCAACGGCCATGGTGACGGCATGCTCGAACAGATCATCGCTGGTTTCCTGTTCCAGACCCAGAACAGGCGTCACACCCCAGGACATGGCAAGCTGGCGCCATACCCGCTCATCCGTCGTGCAGCCGATGATCGGGCATGCCGGGCGGTGCTTCGATATCATGCGGGCGGTGCCTCCGGTCTTCGTCACTGTGACAATGGCCTTGGCGGCCAGATCATGCGCGGTGGAGCAGGTGGCATGACTGATGGCGTTCGTGATCGAGGTTGAGAATTCCGTCTCATAGGCATTGAAACGCTTGACGTAATGAATGGCCGATTCGGTCCGTTCCGCAATCTTCGCCATGGTCCGCACGCATTCCACCGGGTATTTGCCGATGGAAGTCTCGCCGGACAACATGATGGCACAGGTGCCGTCATATATGGCGTTGGCCACGTCGCTGATTTCCGCACGGGTCGGCCGTGGTTTGCTGATCATGGATTCCAGCATCTGGGTGGCCGTGATGGACGTTTTCCCATGCTGGCGTGCCTTCTTGATGAGCATCTTCTGAATGCGCGGCAGTTCGGTGAAGTCGATCTCGACTCCCATGTCGCCACGAGCGACCATGATGCCGTCCGCCGCCATCAGGATTTCGTCAATCTGCTCCACGCCCTCCCAGTTTTCGATCTTGGCGATGATCTTGATGCGCTCACCGCCATTTTCCTCAAGAACCTGCCGCAATTCGTTGATGTCGGCCGCGTTGCGTGTGAAGGAGGCTGCGACGAAATCAAAATCATGCCGGGCGGCAAACAGCACATCCTCGACATCCTTCGAGCTCATGTAGGGCATGTCTAGCTTCACTCCGGGGATGTTCACACTCTTGCGGTTCTTGATGGTGCCGCTGTTCATCACCTGGCAGATGATGTCGGAATCGACCACATCCATGACTTTCAATTCCACGAGGCCATCATCGATGAGGATGCGCGTGTCACGGCGAACCATCTCATGCAGCCGGTCGTAGGTGACGGAAGCGCGCTCCGCATCCCCGACGCATTCCTGCGTGGTGAGGATGAAGCGGTTGTCCTTCACCAGCTCCGCCACACCGTTTTCCAGCGTATGGAGCCGCACTTCGGGACCCTTTGTGTCAAGGAGCAGCGCGACGGGCCTTTTCATTTCAGCGCGGAGCTTCTTCAGGGTCATGACGCGCCCCAGATGTTCTTCGTGACTCCCGTGGGAAAAATTCAGGCGCGCCACATCCATTCCCTCAAGAATGAGCTGGCGCATGACGGATTCTTCTTCAACAGCCGGACCGAGCGTGCAGATGATCTTGGTTCGCTTCATCATGACCCCACTCCTCTTCTTTGCATTCTTCATCCAAACACTCCTCGTTACTTACCCAGTTCCGCGCACCTTCTCCCGGTTTGCGGAAACGATTTCATCTCAGGCTCCTCAACAGTCCGTGACTTGATCGGGAAAAGCGAGTTCTGCAACCAAACAAAAGGTTTTCGTACTGCGCTTCTCGGGCCAACAGTCTATCACAAAAACCCTTATTTATCAAACGATTCAGACGATGCGGGATGCCGTACCCGCACATGCCGTGCCTGATCGCCCTATTTTCGCGGGTTGCCCGCAAGGCACCGTATGTGGGGAAAGGCTGGGTCCTGTCGCGCTCAACCGCGGGTCCGCCCGGCATGAAGACAGTCCTCATGCGGGCGCCTGCAGGTCTCCAAACAGTTCCGCCTCCGCATCCCCAAGGACCCGATCGATTTCAAGGAGCAGGATGACCTTGTCCCGCATTTTCCCCAACCCCGTCAGGTAGGATCCTTCCAAGGATTTCCCAAAGCGCGGGGGGGTCTCGATGAACTCCGACGGAATGTCCATGACTTCCGAAACCGTATCCACGACAAGCCCGCATCGAGGCGCATCGCGCTCTGCCGGCTCCACCACGATGATGCAGGTCCGGTTGTCATAAGCGCGTTCCGGCATGCCGAACTTCACGCGCAGATCGATAATCGGTATGATGGTTCCCCGAAGATTGATGACACCTCTGACCGCCACCGGCATGCCGGGCATCTTCGTGATTTCCGACAGCCCGATGATTTCTTTCACCCGCAGGATCGGCATTCCGAAGGTTTCATCCCCCAACGCAAAGGTCAGGTACTTGTTCAACACAACAGCCATGCTTTCCACCTCCCGCTCACCCGGGCCTTCACAGATCGTCGTCCTCCTCGAGCGGAATGACGGTTTCCGGATCCACGCCGCGTGAGCTCCGCCCGGACACCTGTTTCGCAGGTCTCCGCGAAACACCCGTCTCGGAGGTCCTGCGCGTGACGGGAATGCCGGCCCGGGGTTCCCGGGAGGGTTCACGGGAGGATCTCCGCACGGAACCGGGATGAATGGGCTGAATCCGACCGTTCGCCCCATTCACAAGGTCCACGAGATCCCCGACGATATCCTGAAGGGTGATGGCCTGCGAGCTGAGCTCCTCGGCCGCCGCAGCACTTTGCTCCGCGTTTGCCGCGTTGATCTGTGTAACCTGTTCCATCTGGCCGATGGCCTTGTTCACCTGCTCGATCCCCTGGGTCTGTTCCTGGCTGGCGGCGGCAATTTCCGCAACCAGCCCGTTCACCTTCCCGATCCGGATCGAGATCTCCCCGAGGGCTCCGCCCACCCGTGATGCGACATCCGTTCCTCGGTCGGAAAGCTCGATGTTCTTCTCGATGATGGCGGATGTGTCCTTGGCTGCCTGTGCGCTGCGCTGGGCAAGATTCCGGACTTCCTCAGCGACCACTGCGAACCCTTTGCCAGCCTCACCCGCCCGCGCCGCCTCGACAGCCGCGTTGAGCGCGAGGATATTGGTCTGGAATGCGATTTCATCAATGACCTTGATGATCTTGGACACTTCCGACGAGGACCGCTTGATCTCGGTCATGGAGCCCATCATGTCCTTCATCTCGTGTCCGCCCTTTTCCGCGGCGTCATTGGTCTGCCCGGCCAACATGGCGGCCTGGCGCGTGTTCTCGCTGCTCTGCCGCGACATGGAGGCGGATTCCTCCATGGTGGCGGATACTTCCTGAATGGATGCGGCCTGTTCCGAAGCTCCTTCCGCCAACTGCTGGCTGGCACCTGAAAGCTGTCCGGACGCTTCCCCCACCTGGCTGGCCGCTTCCGTCATCCGGCTGACCACGCGGTTGATGGGCTTCGTAATGTTGGAAACGATGAACCAGGCCAGCAGAATGCCGAACAGGATGGCGGCACTGACAACCAGCACAACGAGCAATATGGCATTGTTCAGGCTTTTGAAGGCTGTCTGGCTCCGCAGGGCCATATTGTCGACACCACCCTTGGCAACACTTTTCGCAACATCCAGCACGGCGGCTCCCGCCGTTTCCCGCTCGGTTTTCATTGCATTGAGCAGCGCCCAGTTGGTCAGATAGGTATCCATCTGGGTCAGGTAGGATTCCGCTGCCGTACGCGCTTCCCCGAGCGTCTTGATGTTGGCTTCCTGCCGGGTGATCAGGCTCATGGCGTCAAGATTTGCAAACAGTCCGTCGAAGGATGCCTTCTGGGCTTCCATCTTTGTGATGTCCTTGGCGATGATGGCCCTGTTCGCTTCAAGTCTGAGAGAATTGATGATGTCGACGGATTCCTGCATCAGCTGGATTTTCTTCCTGCGTTCCAGGAGGACGGCAGGGGTTGCCGCAGCCTGAATCTCCGCATCCATCTCCTTGTACATGGAAGAAAGGAGTGCCGTGCACTTTTCCCGGACATTCACGCCAGCGGCAGCCAGCGATGACCGCAAGGCAAGGTTCTCAAGCGTGGCCTGATGCGCCTGCCCGGCAAGACCGGTATACAGGTCCACCTGTTCCCTTGCGGCTTTCGCACCGGCTTTCAGATTTTCAAGGTGCGGGTATTTCGCCGTCAGCGCATCCGCCTCATCCAAGAATCCGCCTGCCGCCTTCAGATAACCTGCCACAGGCACGTACGAATCCTCCTTCTCCGTATAGAGAAAGCCGCGCATCTCGTACATGGCCAGCAGGGCATTTCGCTCCAGTTCGTTTGCGAGGTTGATCTCCTCCGCGTATTCATCCGCCAGCGTATTCTTCTGCACAGACATCATGCTCAGGGTGGCAATCACGCCGACAATCGCCGCAAAGACGAGCACCAGGGCGAAACTACCGGCAATTTTCAAACTCAGCCTCATTTTCGACAACATGTATGTTCTCCCTTCCATTTGCGGGTTCCTTCCGAACCCGGTTCAGCGTCATCCCGGATATGTGACAGGAACGAATCGTGCAAGTCGGATTCAAAGGTTTCGGATGGTTTCCGCGGCGACCAGTCCGAGCGGCAGTACCTTCATCACCGCACCGATGGCAATCGCCTCCTTCGGCATGCCGAAGACCACACAGGTCTTTTCATCCTGAGCCATCGTGTACGCGCCCCCCTGCCGCATGGCCAGCAACCCTTCCGCACCGTCCCGCCCCATGCCCGTCAGCAGTATGCCGATCGCATTCCTCCCTGCATATTTTGCTACCGATGCGAAGAGCGGATCCACAGCCGGCCGCTGATGGTGCACCATGGGTCCGTCCATCAGCTGGACGTGGTAGAAGGCTCCGCTGCGCCTCAGCTCCATATGGCGGTTCCCGGGTGCAATCAGGACCTTGCCCGGCGCAAGCCGTTCCTGATCCTCCGCCTCCTTCACATGCAGGGCACAGAGGACATTGAGGCGGTCGGCGAAGGACTTTGTGAAGTACGGCGGCATATGCTGCACAATCACGATGGGGGGCATGGTAGGCGGCAGGTGCATCAGGACTTCCCTGATCGCTTCCGTTCCACCGGTCGAAGCGCCGATGGCGATGATCCGGTCCGTTGTCTTCAGCAAGGCATGGGAGCCGGCTGCGCCTGTCGTCTTTTCCTCCGTCTTTTCCGCCTGTCTCGCTGGCGCAACCTGTCCGCTTCGCGATGGCTTGTCATGCACGAGCCGCTTCAGGCGGAATTCCGGAACCCGTGCGACCGCTTTCACCTTCTGGATGAGTTGTTCGGTCATGTCTTTCACGGACCAGGAAGCATCCGGCTTCGCCATAACCTCCAGCGCACCGTAATCCAGTGCCTTCATCGCCACCTCGCCGCCATTCTCCGCCAGCGAACTGACCACGATCACCCGGCAGGGCAGATAGCGCATGAGTTTCTGCAGAAAGGTCAGCCCATCCATCCGGGGCATTTCAATGTCCAGGATGATCACATCCGGCGCGAGAGCGACAATCATGTCTCGGGCGACAAACGGATCCGGTGCGACACCCGCCACCTCGATCGCAGGGTCGCGTGACAACTCCTCCGCGAGCATCTTCCTGACCATGGCGGAGTCATCCACAATCAGGACCTTGATTTTCCCGATCTTCACCACACTCCCTTCCGAAGCGCATTCATCGCTGATACAGCGAAGGGCCGAGATGATGGAAATGATGGTGCTTGTTGATCAGGCTCTCCGAGTGCCCGATGAAAAAAAGTCCGCCGGGCTGCAGTACATTGTAGAACTTCGTCACCAGCTGCTGTTGTACGTCATGGCCGAAATAAATCATCACATTCCGGCAAAAAACCAGATCGAATCCCTTTCTGAAGGGAAAAGGCTCCATGAGGTTGAAGTGCCGGTAACGAATGTCTCCCAGGATCTCCGGGTGGAGGCGGAAGCCATCGGCTTCCGCCTCGAAATGCCGAAGAAGGTAGGCTTTCGGGATTCCTTCCACCTCCCCGGCCGTATAGAATCCGTGGGCCGCCTTTCTTAGAACTTTCCTGCTGATGTCAGTCGCAAGCAGAATGCAGCGGATGTCCTTTCCGAACAGCTCCTCCATCAGGATGCGGAGTGTGACGGGTTCCTGACCGCTCGAACAGCCGGCGCTCCAGATCCGGATCTCCCGATTCGCAAGGACCCTCGGATTCTCCGCAAGCCACCGGTCGGTCTGATTGCGAAGAAACTCAAAATGGTGGTTTTCCCGGAAGAATTCCGTGGTGTTCGTCGTCATGGCATCGATGAAATCCTGCAATTCCTCCTTGTTGGCCGGATTTTCCAACAGGAGGAGATATTCTTCAGGGGAAGTCAGACCCTTTCTCGCAAGGACACGGCCGACCCGGGTCATCAGAAGCTGTTTTTTCCCCTCGCCAAGCGAGATCCCCGTCCGTTCCCTGATGAGGGCGCTGTAGCGCTGATACTGGCTGTTTCCGATTGATTCCACGTATACCTCCGGGTCACCCGTTTCTGGAACAGTGTTCGAAGGATCGAGAAAACGGCAATGGGAATAACTGTTTATTCACCGTTTATATACCACCTATCAATGTCGAATCCCAGAACAAAAAAGCCATTCCGCCTTTTGTTGCGGAATGGCTTCCAGGAGAAGCGATGGATGGTTGAAATGCCTTTGGGCGGAGAACAGATCCGGGCTTGACAGGACTTGACACCTGCCCGGACGTCAGGCGTTGTCCGGACAGAACCGGAGCAGCTGTTCCGGCATCAGGATGCGGACCGAACCGCGATAGAAATCAATGAGGCCCTCATCGCGCATGCGGCCGAGTTCACGGGACATGGACGGACGTGAGACATTCAGAAAATCGGCCAGTTCGTTCCGGTTCATGTCCATGGTGAAGGTCGTCCCGCCCTGGTTCCTGCTCTGTTCCATGAGGTACCGGCAAAGCTTTTCCCGCATGCCCTTCAGGGTAAGGTATTCCACCTTCCGGTTGAGCAGAAGGGCTTTTCGCGAGATGATTCCCAGCATGTTCCGGATCAGGCTTCCATGGCTGTCGCAGCTGTTCGCGCACGTGACGGAGAACCGTTCGATGGGTAGGAACATCACGTCGGACGGTTCCACAGCCACGACGGAAGCCGGCCAGCGCCGGATGCCGGAAAAAGCCGCCATCTCGCCGAACAGATCCCCCGGCGACAGCGTGGCCATGACCATCTTGTTGCCCGCAAGGGTTTCCCGGTTCACGCTGATCCTGCCGGACAGCACGATCCCGATGACATGCTGTTCATCGCCCTCGATGCAGACATATTCCCCCCGCTTGAAGCCTGAAATCCGCGGCATGAAGCAAGCCAGCATCGTACGAAGGTCGGCTTCGGGGATCTCCTGGAACAGAGGGCATTGGGAAGCGGTTTTCAGCCAGGTTTCGTCCATTTTCACCTCAATGGTTGTTTCAGCACCTTACAGGCCACCGCGCGTTTTTACACTGGAATCAGGATTGTATCTTCGGCTACCGAATCAATGGTAGTAATTTTATATGATTGGTACATCAAAAGCAAGCGCGCCCGCTTCTCACTTGCGGCGCAGCCCATAGGAGGCCAACATGAAACGGAACATCATCACCATCGACGAAGCCAAGTGCAACGGGTGCTCCCTCTGCGTGTCCGCCTGCCACGAAGGCGCGCTGCAGCTGATCGACGGCAAGGCGAAACTCATCACCGACGCCTATTGCGACGGTCTTGGCGCCTGCCTGCCGGAATGCCCGACCGGCGCCATCACCATTGAGGAACGCGAAGCGGACGCCTTTGACGAACAAGCGGTCCAGGCCCGCATGGCTTTGGCACATGCCACACCCCATGCGGCTTCCGCTCCCCAGAAGGCAGCAGAAGCCGCCATTCCGGAAAAGCTTGCCTGCGGCTGCCCCGGCACCCAGGCCCGTTCCCTCGAACGAAAACCCGTTGCTTCCTTCCCCTCGCCGGCAGCCGCTCCGCAGATCCTCGAATCCCAGCTCCGCCAGTGGCCCGTCCAAATCAAGCTTGTACCTGTGAAAGCACCTTACCTGCAGAATGCCCATCTCCTCGTGGCGGCCGACTGTACGGCATTCGCCTACGCGAATATCCACAATGACTTCATGAAAAACAAGATCACGCTGATCGGCTGTCCGAAACTTGACGAAGGAGACTACTCGGAAAAGATCACGGCCATTCTCGAGAACAATGAGATCAAGAGTGTGACCGTCCTTCGCATGGAGGTCCCCTGCTGCGGCGGTATCGCAAATGCAGTGAAACAGGCCCTGATCCGCAGTGGAAAAATGGTTCCGTGGCAGGTCGTCACCATCGGCACGAACGGGGAGATCCTCGCGGACTGACGCGATTCCAGCAGCACGCACGACAACCTTTCAGGCTTGCCGGACACGGGGACCAGATGCCCGTGAAAAACAACCGGCAGCCGGTGATCATAAGGAGGTACCCATGTCCATGTTCTGTTTCCAGTGTGAACAAACCGCAGGTGGAAAAGGCTGCTCAAAGGTCGGCGTCTGCGGCAAGCAGCCCGAAACCTCGAACATCCAGGATACCCTGACCGGCGCCCTGGTGGGTCTGGCCCGCGCAACGGAAGGGAAAACGCGCTCGAAAGCCACCAATCTGCTGATGCTCGAGGGCCTGTTCGCTACGGTCACCAATGTGAGTTTCGATGACAAAGCGCTTGACAGCCTGACAGGCAAAATCCGGACGGACAAGACGAACTACCTTGCAGGTGCCGGTATCGACGGCCCCACATTGGCTGACATGCCCGGCACCGAGTTGTTCGCAGGCAACGAAGATGTCGTTTCCCTCCGTTCCCTGCTCCTGCTCGGTCTGCGTGGCATGGCAGCCTATGCTTATCATGCCCATCAGCTGGGAAAAGATGATCCGGAAGTCACCGGTTGGCTGTTCAAGGGCATGAAGGCGGTCGGCGACGACCACACCGTTCCGGAATGGCTCGATTTGCTGATGGAATTCGGACAGGCCAATCTCAAGTGCATGGCCCTGCTCGATGACGCCAACACATCAACCTACGGCATGCCCACCCCCACCGCTGTGACCATGAAGGTCGAAAAGGGCCCGTTCATCGTGATTTCCGGACATGATCTTCTGGATCTGAAGCAGCTTCTCGACCAGACCACCGGAAAAGACGTAAACATCTACACACATGGTGAAATGTTGCCGGCACACGGTTATCCGGAACTGAAGAAATATCCCCAGCTGAAGGGGAACTTCGGCACTGCTTGGCAGAACCAGCAGAAGGAGTTCGACAATGTGCCGGCTTCCTTCCTGTTCACGACCAACTGCCTCATGACTCCGAAGGCTTCCTACAAGGACCGTGTCTATACGACGGCAGTCGTCGGTTTCCCCGGCCTTGCGCACATTCCCGAAGCGGCGGATGGCACCAAGGACTTCGGACCCGTCATCGACAAGGCCATCGAACTCGGCGGCTGGTCCGAGGACCGTGAATTCACGGGCATCAACGGGGGAGCCACCCTGACGACCGGATTCGGTCATGGCACCGTGCTGGGTGTGGCGGATGTGGTCATTGACGCCGTGAAACAGGGCGCCATCAAGCATTTCTTCCTCGTCGGCGGATGCGACGGCGCAAAACCCGGCCGCAACTATTATACCGATTTCGTGGCGCAAAGCCCGAAGGACACGGTCATCCTAACCCTTGCCTGCGGCAAATTCCGTTTCAACGACTTGGATGTCGGTTCGATCGGCGGACTGCCCAGAATCATGGACATGGGACAGTGCAATGACGCCTACAGCGCCATCCGTGTTGCCCTGGCCCTGGCGGATGCCTTCAACTGCGGCGTCAACGAGCTGCCCCTGACCCTGGTGCTCTCCTGGTACGAGCAGAAGGCAGTCTGCATCCTGCTGACCCTCCTCGCGCTCGGGATCAAGAACATCTATCTCGGGCCCACCTTGCCGGCTTTTGTTTCTCCGACCGTTCTGAATGTTTTGGTCGAGAAATGGAACCTTACCCCCATCAGCACCCCGGAAGCCGATCTTGCAAAGATCCTCGGGTAAGGGTTCGTCGGATCCTCCGGAACCCGGTCCACAAAATGAAAAGCCCTTCTGCCTCTCGCAGCATTGGCTTTCCAACTTTCCATCGTCCCACGACTGGCCTGCCACCCCTGCCTCCTCCACTTTTTCCACATGAACAGGGCGTATCCCGGCGAGACTTTTGTTCTCGCCGGGATACGCCTTTTCCGATTCATCACAGGTTGCGGTCCTCTTCCGTTTGTCCTACACTGGAGAATAGAAACTCGAAGATCCATCCACAGAACAGGAATACAGCATTCCATCCACATGAGCGGAATCCCCGGGCCTTGAATCAAGACGGGAAAGTGAAGATACCGCAATCCAACAGGATCCATACTCCGGAGGTGTCACATGACCTTGCAGGAAACCATCGACCGTATCCGCCCCCTCGTCCTGGACGCGCAGGCGGATGCGCTGGCACGACAGGACTCCCTCATCAAACCGCTGGGGAGCCTCGGAAAGCTTGAGGACATCGCGATCCGGATCGCCGGCATCACCGGCCAGGTCAGGCAGAGACTGCCCAGAAAATGCATTGTCATCATGAGCGCCGACAATGGCGTATGTGAGGAAGGCGTCAGCGCCTGCCCCATTTCCGTCACCCGCTCGCAGACCAACAATTTCACGCTGGGCCGCACCGGCGTCTGTGTTTTGGCGAGACAGGCCGGCGCCTCGCTCCGGATTGTGGATATCGGCATCGCCGACAATCTTTCCCACCCGGGCGTGCTGGATCGAAAGATCGCAAAGGGAACCAGAAACATGGCCAAAGGCCCCGCCATGAGCCGCGCAGAAGCCATCCGTGCCATCGAAACCGGTATTGAAGTCGTCTCCGCCCTTCATCAGGAAGGCATCGACATGATCGGTACGGGAGAGATGGGCATCGGAAACACCAGCACGGCCAGCGCCACGCTGATTGCCTTGACAGGTCTGCCCGCGGAACGCGTCATCGGACGGGGCGCGGGCCTGACCGACGAAGGATTCCGGAACAAGATCAATATCATTGAACGGGCGCTTGCCGTGAACCGGCCGAATGCCGAAGATCCGCTGGATGTGCTGGCAAAGGTCGGCGGGTTCGACATCGGCGGCATGGCGGGTTGTTTTCTGGCCGGCGCAGCCTTGCGGATTCCCATCGTTGTGGACGGATTCATCTCCGCGGTGGCCGCGCTGCTTGCCTGCAGGCTTCATCCCGGCGTGAAGGAATTCCTGATCCCTTCGCACGCCTCGGCGGAACCCGGATACGCATATGCCATGCAGGCGATGGGACTCTCTCCCGCTCTCCTGATGAACATGCGCCTGGGGGAAGGGACCGGCTGCGCCCTGATGTTCCCCGTCATCGACGCGGCGCTGGCCGTTGCGGATGAGATGGCCACCTTCGAGGAAGGGGACATCGTCAATGACTTCATGGTGGACATCCGGCCATCGTCCGGCTTCATGGCGGACATCCCACCATCGGCCGGACCCGGGAAGGGCTGGCGGAATGGGTGACATCATCCTCATCACCGGCGGCGCACGCTCCGGAAAAAGCGCCTGCGCGGAGAATCTGGCCCGATCTCTGGAAACAACGCCCGGAACCGGCATCCTCTATGTCGCCACCTGCATCGCGGAAGACGAGGAGATGCGGGACCGCGTAAAACGTCATCAGGCCTCAAGACCCGCCGGCTGGCCGACCCTTGAGGCGCCCGAGCATGTAGGCGAGCGTCTGCTGGAGCGTGCCTCCGGCATGCCGGATCTTCGAGGGGTGCTGCTGGACTGCATCACGCTGCTGGTATCCCAATGCATGGTCCGGAATCTGACCGATTGGGATCACATCCCGCCGGAGGAGGCCGACAAGGTGGACCTGGCCGTCCGTGCGGAAGTGGATGCCCTTGTGGAGGCGGCCGCACATCTTGGCTGCCCGCTTATTCTGGTCACCAACGAAACCGGAATGGGCCTCGTTCCCGACTATGCCTCCGGCAGGCTTTTCCGGGACGCAGCCGGTCGGGCGAACCAGCTTCTTGCCGCAAAGGCCGCGGAAGTGATTCTCTGTGTCAGCGGAATACCGGTCCGCATCAAACCGGGAGGAATCGCATGAAATTCCTGAAACGCCACTTGGGCAGATTTGCCACAGCCATCCGTTTCTTCACGCGCATTCCGTTGCCGGATGCGGGCTTGGTGCAGGACGAGGAATTCGGGAAATCCCTTGCCTATGCACCGCTGACCGGCCTGTTGATCGGCGTTTGGACCGCCGGCTGGGATTTTGTTTTCCGGCTGGGTCTCCCGCCGCTGCCCGCCGCCATCCTGACCCTGTTCGCCTATGTGGCGATCACGGGCGGACTGCATCTGGACGGACTCGGCGATACCTTTGACGGCATCCTGTCAGGACGTTCCCGCGATCGGATGCTCGAAATCATGAAGGACAGCAGGGTCGGCTCTTTCGGCCTGCTTTCCGTCTGGTTCGTCCTTTCCCTGGATGCCGCCTGCCTCTCCAGCCTGCCGGACAAGGAACGCTTTGCCGTCCTTTGTCTCTGGCCGGTCCTTGGCCGTGTCGGGTCCGTTGCCGGCGCAGCCCTCCATGACTACGCAAGACCGGAAGGCGGACTCGGCAAGTCCTTTGTGGCATACTGCGGAAAACGGGAGCTTCTGCTGGGCATCCTCACCGCCCTTGCGGCAGGTTCCCTGCTGCTTGGCTGGCGCGGCGCGGTCTGGGCTGCAGCTTCCGCCCTTGTCGTCCTGTTCCTTCTGAACCGGATGACCAAGCCCCTGGGCGGTGTGACGGGCGATGTGCTCGGGGCGGCATGTGAAAGCGTGCAGGCCCTTTCGCTTCCGCTCTGGCTTCTGATCGTGAAATGGCCTGGATGAAAGGCTTCCATGAGCCATGACCAGGCGGTGGTGAAAGACATTCGGGAAATTCGAACGCGCGCTGCCAATGACCGTTTCCTGATCCTGACAAGGAGGTTGACATGCGGGAACTCTGGTTGCTCCGGCACGGACAGACAGATTTGAATGTTTCAGGCGTATATTTCGGCCTCACGGATGTCCCGCTGAACGAAAGCGGACGGATGCAGGCTCAGACTTTATCCGGCCATCTGAACGGCCCCTTTGATCTGCTGCTCACCAGCCCGTTGCTGCGGGCACGTCAAACAGCGGAAATCGTCCTGCCCGGAAGCGTTTTTGCAACGGATCAGGCGCTCACGGAAAGAAATTTCGGTGATTGGGAAGGCTGGACGACCACGCAGATGAAAGAGCGAACGCCTGCGGATTGGCAAGGTTGGCAGGAAGATTGGCAGAACTGCCCGCCTCCGGGCGGCGAATCCTTTGCGTCCATGTGGAGCAGGAGCTGCGCCTTCCTGGACACACTGCTCGCGCGTTCCGACTGGGAACGATGCCTGCTGGTCTCCCACGGCGGCCCACTCCGCTGTCTGCTGGCGCACGGACTGCAACTCCCCTGCGAATCCGTCTGGCGGTTCGCTCCGGACAACGCCAGGCTTTCCTGCCTGTGCTTCAATCAGGAAGGATATGGCTGGCTGACCGCCCACAACACACACACGGCCTGACCCCATGAAACCGTAGAGGAAAAGAAATGGAGGCATTCCCATGATGAGGCAGCGAATCACCGAGGTCCTGAAAACCGGCAAACTCCTGGTATCCGACGGTGCCTGGGGAACCTTTCTCCAACAAAAGGGCATGCGTCCCGGAGAATGTCCGGAGCAATGGTGCGTCGATCACTACGGCGATGTCGCAGACATCGCCAAAAGCTATCGGGCGGCAGGCGCGGACATGGTCGAAACGAACAGCTTCGGTGGCACCGGATGCAAGCTTCACGCGTTTGGTCTGGCGTCCCGCGTGACGGAACTGAATATCGCCGCAGTAAGGGCTTCGCGGGAAGCGGTCGGGGAAACCGGCTGGGTCATCGCGTCCATGGGCCCTACAGGAAAAATGCTTGTCATGGAGGACATCACAGAAGAGGAAATGTACGAAGCTTTCAGGGAACAGGCTGAAGCCCTGGAGGCAGGCGGCGCGGACGCCCTCTGCATTGAGACGATGAGCGACCGCGACGAGGCCGTTCTCGCCATTCGCGCCGCGAAAGAGCATACAACGCGCGAAGTGATCTGCACCTTTACCTTCGAACGGACGGTCCGTGGCGACTACCGCACCATGATGGGGCTGTCGCCAACCGACGCCGCACAGGCAGCCCGGGATGCCGGTGCGGACATCATCGGCACCAATTGCGGAAACGGCATGGAACGCATGATTGAAATCATTCGGGAAATGCATGCCGCAGTTCCCGAATTGCCCATCCTGGTCCACGCCAATGCCGGACTTCCGCAATACATCGACGGGAAGGACGTCTTCCCGGAAACTCCGGAGGGAATGGCTGCGCAGGTACGTGATCTGGTTTCCGCCGGCGCGCGGATCATCGGTGGCTGCTGCGGAACGACGCCAGACCACATCCGGGCGATCCGGGATGTGGTTGCATCGCTGAACACGAGCCTCTGAACCATTGCCGGAATTTGTCCGGGCCTACCCGCCACGCCTCAGGACGTCCCTATCAGGACATCCCTCACAAGGCATCCCTCACAAGGCATCCCTCTCAGACCATCTCTCAGGCCATCCTTCACAGAACATCCCTCACAGGGTATCCCCAGTCGTTTGCGCCGACTCCAGGAAACGGATGAACGCACGGGCCGCATGGGAGAGCGGCAAATCCCCATGGGTCAGAATGCCGACCCGACGCGGCAGCGGCGCAGGGTCGACCGGAATCTCGAACAAGGTCCCCTCTTCCAGCTCCTGCCGGACAAAACTGCGGATGACGGCTGCCACACCCAATCCGATTTTTGCGAATTCGATGAGAAAATCCATGGAGCTGATTTCGATTTCCGCCTTCAACGTCACGCCTTGCGCCGCAAAGTACCGATCCATCTGCTGTCTGGATGTGTTCTCCCGTTCCAGCAGCATCAGGGGATATTGCACGATATCCCGCAGCGGAATGGGATTTTCCGGCACCTGATCCTTGCGGTTTGTCACAAAGACGTCCTGAATGGTGGTCAGCGGCTGGAAGTTCCCTTCCGCCACCTTCCAGGGCTGACTGACGATCCCGAAATCGATCTCCCCGCCGTACAGCATGTTCGCCGTTTCCGGCGAGGTTCTGTTGAAGACCTGGATGCGCAGCTGGGGATACGCATCATGGAACAACCGGAGCCAGGGCAAAAACCAATGCCTGCACAACGTGTGGCTGATGCCGATGCGGACCACCCCGGCATCCAGCTTCCGCAGATGGAGAGCCATCTGTTCCCCCGCCGAGATCTGCTCCATCGCGTTTTTGACATACCGGAACAGGATCTGCCCCTCGCCTGTCAGCTCAACTCCCTTGGCCAGACGTATGAAAAGGGGGAAACCAACATTCCGTTCAAGCAGCCTGATGGTCTTGCTGACCGCAGGCTGGCTGATGAACAGCTTCTCCGCAGCTCGTGTGATGCTGCCGCATTGTCCGACCTCATAGAAAACCTGGTACACACCCAGCGACATGGGCACCCTCCATCTTCCTGGACCAGAATCCGGTTCATTCACATACACAAGTTCATTCACGTTCCCAGGTTCATGTCATAACTCCCGGTTATGCATCTCATGAATAATCGATATTATATTTCATCCCAAAAGCATTGTATACTGGGGAAGTACAAAGCATGCCACTTCTGTTTCCACCCATGCAGGAACCATCACAGGCAAGCCGCTTCCTGTATAATGAAAGGGTGTCCGTCGATCATCGGCGGCAGCCTCCCACCGTTCCCGTTTGGAGAGAAAGGATTCGCAACATGGCAGGAACAACCTTGTACGAAAAGATCAGGAAGGCCCATGAAGTACGCACGGATCCCGGTGAAACAGGCCTGTTGTACATCGATCTCCAACTGATCCATGAAGTGACTTCGCCACAGGCTTTCGAGGGACTCCGTCTGGCCGGGCGCAAGGTCCGCCGTCCGGAACGCCAGGTTGCCACGATGGATCACAACGTCCCGACCCGGGATCGATTCAACGTGAAGGACCCCATATCCAAACAGCAGATGGACACTCTGGAGCAGAACTGCAGGGAAACGGGCATCACATTGTACGGGATGCATGACATCCGGCAGGGGGTTGTCCATGTCATGGGACCGGAACTCGGATACACACAGCCGGGCATGACCATTGTCTGTGGAGACAGCCATACAGCCACACATGGCGCTTTTGGCGCGCTGGCCTTCGGCATCGGCACTTCGGAAGTGGAGCACGTTCTCGCCACGCAATGCCTTCTGCAGGCCATTTCCAGTACCATGGAAATCCGCATCTCGGGCCACACTGGACCCGGCGTGACCGCCAAGGACATCATTCTCGGCATCATTGCGCAATACGGGACGGATTTCGGAACCGGACATGTCATCGAATACACCGGTGAAGCCATCCGCGCCATGAGCATGGAAGAACGCATGACGGTCTGCAACATGACCATCGAGGCGGGCGCCCGTGCCGGCATCATCGCGCCGGACGAAACCACCTTTGCCTATCTGCGGGACAGACAGCAGCTGCCGAAAGGCGCTGCCTTCGACGAACTGGTGGAGGGTTGGCGGAAACTGGTCACAGACCCGGATGCAGCCTATGACCAGGTCCTGCTGTTCGATGCGGCCACTCTGGCGCCTCAGGTCACCTGGGGCACAAGCCCCGGCATGGGGGGCCCCGTCACGGGAACCGTTCCGAACCCGGCCGATTGGGAATCACCCGCAAAGCAGGCCTCCATCCAGGCAGCCCTTGACTACATGGGTCTCGTGCCGGGCACACCCATGACGGACATCACCATCGACTATTGCTTTATCGGTTCCTGCACCAACGGACGTATCGAGGACCTCCGCGCCGCATCCGTCGTGGCGAAAGGCCGGAAGGTGAATCCGAAGGTCACCGCCATAGTGGTTCCGGGTTCCGGCCTCGTGAAAAAGCAGGCCGAGGAGGAAGGACTGGACCGCATCTTCACCGAAGCAGGCTTTGAATGGCGCGACGCAGGTTGCAGCATGTGTCTCGCCATGAATCCGGATGTACTGGAACCCGGCCAACGCTGCGCATCCACGTCGAACCGCAACTTCGAGGGTCGCCAGGGACGCGGCGGGCGCACACACCTTGTATCGCCCGCCATGGCGGCGGCGGCGGCCGTCGAAGGCCACTTCACCGACATCCGCTTCCTGGCGCCCGCGAAGTGATCCCCCACGCCGGACAGCGGCCCACGAAAGGAGAACAAGCCATGCAGGCTTTCACCGTCCATACAGGCATCGTCGCCCCCCTTGCACGCATGAACATCGATACGGATGCGATCATCCCCAAGCAGTTCCTCAAGCGCATCGAACGGTCGGGCTTCGGCCAGTACCTGTTCTTTGAATGGCGTTTTGATGACAACGGTGCGGAAATCCCCTCGTTCGTCCTCAACCGCTCCCCGTACAGGCACGCATCCATCCTGCTCGCACAAGCCAATTTCGGCTGCGGATCCTCTCGTGAGCACGCACCCTGGGCACTGAACGATTTCGGGATCCAGGCCATCCTCGCCCCCAGTTTTGCGGACATCTTCTACAACAACTGCTTCAAGAACGGCATGCTGCCGATCCGGGTGCCGGAGGAGATCATCAACGCACTTTTCGCAAAGGTGGAATCGATGGCCGGCTATCAGTTGACCATCGACTTGAACGAAAAGAGGCTGACCGGAACGGATGGTTTCTCCGTCGGATTCGAAGTTGACGAGGACCGCCGCCAGTTTCTGCTGCAGGGACTGGACGAAATCGGCATGACCCTGAAAAAGGAAGCCGCCATTTCCGAATATGAGTTGAAACACTGCATCGGCTCGTGATATGCTCCATTCAGAACGGCCGCGTTCCCCGCCCTGCGGGTGTACGCGGCCTTTTTTGACGGAGGGATGGCATGCTGCAGGCGCAATTGGGGAACCTCATCAAGATGTCCGTGCTGATGGCCGTTCTCTGTGTCTTCGTCTGGGAACTGACGGGTTTCTCCACAAGTGTGCGGAAAGCCCGGTTGTCCACAGGCATGATCAGGATGTCGATCCTTCTTTGTGCATGGATCCTTCTCAAAGCGGCGGACATCGTCGCGCCAACGGACACATTCCACTGGCTCTTCACCGGTTTCACGTTCGGAATTCTCTGCCTGTCCTGTCATGAATGGTGCCAGATATCCTACAGGATCAGTCTTCATGCAACGCCAACACAGACCATGCAGGTTACTTCCCTCCTGCTCATGCTTCTCTTTACGGTGATGGTTGCCCTGAATCCCTGGCATGGCCTTGTCTTCACGGCGAGCACGCTCGCCCACACCCGCCCGGGTCCGCTCTACTTCCTCTTCTGCGGCGTCATCCTCATCCTGTACGGAGTTGGCTGTGTGTTCATCATGCGCCATCTGCTGCAGCATGTGCGGTCAAAACCCGGACTGCTTCTGTTCCTGGTCATCCAGCCGGGCGCTCTCCTGCTTTTCCTTGCGCTGTTCGTCAAGGACCTGCTCATGCAGAGCGTCAGCCTCTCCGTTGCATTCCCTTCGACCTACATCCTTTCCAACATCGTTTTGATGCGTTTCCTGATGCGGGTCGAGGATGCCCATCGGTTCGGCTTCCCTTCTCCGGACTGGAAGCCGGAAGTCCTGCAGTTGCTCGATGAGGCCGTACTCACATTCAACACGCATGGCCGCGTTCTGTCATGGAACGGTGTCATGCCCGAACTGGCGGATGGCATCTCGTCGTATGCGGAGTGGATGGAAAAGCTGGAGAACGAGGATGTCGCAGAGAAAGATCGAAAAATCGCGGAAGCGGCATGGGCAGGCTCTTTGGAAATCAACGCCGGATCCTTCACCCTGGTTCATCAGAAACGACGCATCTCCTGGCAGCTGATACCCATCAGAAAAGCGCACGCGCACAGTCTTGACCGTGTCCTGCTGCTCTCGGATACAACTGCAGCAGCGCTGATGGAGGAGGAGACCCTCTCGCTTCAGCGCGCGTGTGTTGCCCTTGGTCAATCGATCGCCAGTTATGGGGACTTGGAATGGCGGCTCTCCATGGAACGGGAGATCGCAATGTCCATGGAAATGCTGAGATCCGGTTTGAAAACCGGTGTGGCGCGGATTGACGAGGATCTGGAAACTGCATCCCTCGGAGATTCGGATCCAGCCTCCGGTTCCATACGGTTTCAGGATGCCTTCCTGCATGTCCGCAAAACACTTCTGACACTCCGTAAAGGTCTGCATGACCTCATTATGCTGGATCCGAACGGGCATCATGAATGACCGTCCACCTACCGCACATCCTCCTGCATCGGCTTCATGCCCGCTTCAGCAGTCGCAGCCGATAGAAGCGTTCTGCCTTCCTTCATCCGTACGCGCCAGGATCTACCCGGCATCGGAGCGGCTGCGCCTTCCTTTTCAAACCAGTCCGCCAGGCCGGAAAGATCTTTTTCAAATCGGTTCAGCCGTTCCCGTGCAAAGGCATTCGTTTTCTCGAACGCCTTGTATTCCACTTGGGCCTGCCTCATTCGGTTCAGCCTGGATTCCAGTGCGCTCATTTCCCTGCGCATCGTCGACATGACTTCTCGCCGCGATTTCTCGTTCTCGGCATCCGTCAGAATGGCAAGACACAAATCGAACGGGCCGTTTCTCGTTCCATACGCCGAAAGTGTCAGATGAAAAGTTCGTTCCCCCAGCTGGATCAGTTCCTGATCCTCCGACAGGGCCGATTCGGACATGAACGTCTGACAGCGCACCAGAAGTGGTGCCAGACGCGTTTCGAAAGGCTGGAAACCCTCCCGTCCCATCGGTTCCTCCCATTCGAAAACATCCCCGGTGAACGGATCCCGGCTCATGTCGCAGATTTGGCCTTTCCGGTCCAGCAGCAGCACACAGTGCGGAATCCGGCTGAATATGTCCTTGATGGAGAAGATGCCATAATCGAACATGGACCAATGAAAAACAGCGATGGCGAAGAGCAGAAGCGACACCATGGCGCAAATGGGGGTATAGTCGAACAGCGCCTTCCCCCCAAAAACCACAGGGTACAGATTCGTGACATAAAGCGCATTAAACGCCAAAGGGACGGCAATGGCCGCTGAAAAGAGAAGGACAACAATCCGGTTGCGTCGGCGATTGTCCCGGAACCATGCAAAAATGCAAAGAACAATCCCGAGGCCCATCAACCCCCATGTGAGATAGGAATGGATTCTGAAAACGGGTCCGAAGCTGCTGGCCTGGAGGGTGAAGGTCCGATAGACCAGATGATGCAGCGGATTGGTCGCAACCAATCCGAAAAAGCCAAGGAACGGCATCCAGATCAACGCAGTCACCCAAAAGGGCAGCGTCTTGTTCCGGAAGTAGGTCCAGGCAAATTGAAACAGCATGATCCCCGGGAAGGACGAACCGGCATACTGAAGCACAACAAAGGCCCAACGGAGCTCAACGGATGGCGAAAGGGTCTTCAGCACCTTTGCGATCATCCAGATGAGAAACATGGCCTGCAAAAGCATATACTGCCGCAGAACAGGCGTTTTGCGCGATTTCAGCCAAACGTGCCGGTTGACGCCGAGGGAGATGGCCACACAGAGCAGATGGAGGGAAACAATGACGAACACACTCCAGGGCCTTGTCATCCAACGTACTCCTTCCTCGAGCAGACACAGGCGGATGCTCCGGTCCGCTTTGTGCAAACGGAACCGAATGTCGATCCGCATGGCTCAGAACAGCCCGACCTGCCGATCTTCCTTGTCCTCTTCCTTCAGATAGCATCCGATGGCAGGTGCAGCCGCCCGATAGTATTCCGGCGCGGAAAGCGCCGCTTCCTCCAGGGTCCGCAGGGACACCATCAGGCTGCCCTTCTTGGACTTCAGTACCTGCACGCCTTGCGCGTCCCGCGTGCTTTTCACATTGAGGTCGGCCGTGTTGAATACAAGCAGTTTGTCGATGCTGCTGAGCGCGGCCAAATCCTGCTCCTCCTGCAGAAAGAACATGCGGACCAGCGGGGATTCCCCATTATAGGCGTTCGCCAGCTTTTTCCGGTTCGTCTTGGTCGCATAGGCATTCAGGGCCACACGCGCCATTTTCCCATTTTCATACGCAAACAGCATGCTGCCGGCATAGTTGTCTGTAGCGACCATGAACAGCGCCTTTTCATCAGGTTCCATCTGACAGATGTTCACGAGGTACTCGCCCAGATTGCTTGCCTTTGCATCGGCAATCTCATGGATACGAAGCTTGTAGACGACCTGCCGGTCCGTAAAGACCAGCAGATCCGCCTTGTTGTGCGTCTCGACTTCCTGGATGATGGCGTCCTCTTCCTTCAGTTTGTGATCATTGGCGGAGCGCAGGCTGGTGAGGGCCACCTTCTTCAGATACCCGTGCGCGGTCAGGAACAGCTTGAGATTGAAGTCTTCGATCAGGCTGTCCTCCGTGATTTCCTCGACATGCGCCTCATGGAGGATTTCCGTGCGGCGCGGCTGCCCGTAGGTTTTCGATAAATCCGCGAGCTGATCCGAGATGATGGCCAATACGCGGGCTTCATGGGCCAGAATATCCTTCAGATCCGCGATTTCCTTTTCCAGCGCGGCGATGTCCGACGTCTGGCGCAGAATATACTCCCGGTTCAGATTACGCAGACGGATGTCCGCCACAAACTCGGCTTGCACCTTGTCGATGGCAAACGCCTTCATGAGGTTTGGCAGCACTTCGGCTTCCGTCTTCGTTTCGCGGATGATGCGAATGGCCTTGTCGATGTCCAGAAGGATTTTCGCCAAACCGGACAGCAGATGAAGCCGTTCGCCTTTGCGTTCGATGTCGTAGGCACATTGACGATGGATGCAGCTCATGCGGAATTTGAGCCAGTTGTCGACAATTCCGCCGATGCCAAGCACCATGGGACGACCGTCGATGAGCAGGTTGAAATTGCAGGAGAAACTGTCCTGCAGGGGCGTCATCCGGAACAGCTTCTGCATGAGGGCTTCCGGATCGACGGAGCGCTTGTAGTCGATGGTAAGGGTCAGGCCCTCAAGGTCCGTCTCGTCGCGCACATCGTTGATGTCGCGGATTTTTCCATCCTTCACCAGCTTCGTGATGTCGTCGATGATGGCTTCCGTTGTGGTTGTGTAGGGAATCTCATAAACCTCGATGACATTGTTCTTCTTGTCGATGCGATATTTGGATCGCACCTTGAAGGACCCGCGGCCTGTGGCATAGATGCGCCGCAACTCCGACTCGCTGGCAATGAGTTGTCCGCCGGTTGAAAAATCCGGGGCAGGGAGAAGCTTCAGCCAATCCACCTCATCCTGCTTGATGTAGGTGATGATGGCATCGCAAACCTCCCGCAAATTGAACGAACAGATGGAGGAAGCCATGCCGACTGCAATGCCCTGGTTCGGATTGACCAGGATGTTCGGGAACGCGGACGGCAGGAGAATCGGTTCCTTCGTCGTGCTGTCGAAGTTGTCGACGAAATCCACGGCATCCTTGTCGATGTCCCGGAATAGGGCTTCACATATGCCGTCCAGCTTGACTTCCGTGTATCGGGCTGCTGCATATTTCATGTCCCGCGAATAGACGCGGCCGAAATTCCCCTTCGATTCCACCAGCGGATGAAGAAGGGACTGATTGCCGGTGGCGAGGCGGACCATCGTCTCATAAATGGTCTGATCGCCGTGCGGATTCAAACGCATTGTCTGACCGACGACGTTCGAGGACTTTGTCTTCGCCCCCTTCAAAAGGCCCATCTTGTACATGGTGTACAAAAGTTTGCGGTGTGAAGGCTTCAACCCGTCAATCTCCGGGATGGCTCGGGAAACAATGACACTCATCGCGTAGGGCATGTAATTGATTTTAAGGGTATCGACGATGGCCTGGTCCGTATGGAGCGGTCCGGTCGGGATTTCCTTCATGTCCGTCTTGTCGTGGGCGCGTTTGCCGCCCTTCTCATCCTTCATCTGTAATTGCCGCCTTCATTGTTTTCATTGGGATGGATGCGAAACCGGATCAACTCACATCCAGCATGTCCATGTACTCATGGCCGTGATCGGCGATGAAATCCTTGCGACCCTGCAGATTGTCCCCCAGCAGCAGGTCGAAGAATTCCTGCGTCTGCTCCGCATCGTCCGGCATGACACGGATGAGACGGCGGGAAGTCGGACACATGGTGGTGGTCCACATCATTTCCGGTTCGTTCTCACCCAACCCTTTCGAGCGCTGCAGGGTGACCTTCTTTCCGTTCCAGTCCGCCAGAATGTCCGTCTTTTCCTTTTCCGTATACGCAAACCGCACGTCTTTCCCGCTGGTGATTTCAAACAGCGGGGATTCTGCGATATACACCTTCCCCACCTCGATGAGCGTGGGCACCAGCCGGTACAGCATCGCCAGAATCTGGGTGCGGATATGGAACCCGTCCACGTCGGCATCGGTGCAGATGATGATCTTGTCCCAGTGGAGATTGTTCAGGTCGAAGGCGCTGAGGTCCTTGTTGTGCCGTGTTCTGATTTCCACTCCGCAGCCGAGGACTTTCAGCAGATCCACGATGATGTCGCTCTTGAAGATCTGGTCATATTCCGCCTTCAGGCAGTTGAGGATTTTCCCGCGGACCGGCATGATTGCCTGGAATTCGCTGTTGCGGCCCATCTTGCAGGAACCGAGCGCCGAGTCTCCCTCCACGATGTACAATTCGCGCTTGGTGATGTCCTTCGTCCGGCAATCCACGAATTTCTTCACGCGGGTGGCGAGATCAAGCCCGCCGCCCAGTTTCTTCTTCACGTCGATCCTGGCACGTTCCGCGGATTCGCGGCTTCGCTTGTTGACCAGGACCTGACCGGCGATGCGCTCCGCCTCATCCCGGTTTTCAATGAGGTAAATCTCCATCTGGTGTTTGAGGAAATCCGTCATGCATTCCTGGATGAACCGGTTGTTGATGGCCTTCTTGGTCTGGTTTTCATAGCTGGTGAGCGTGGAGTGAGAGTTCGCGATGAGGATGAGGCTATCTTCGATATCCCCGAACGTGATTTTGCTCTCATTTTTGGTGTACTTGCCGGAATTCTTCAAATATTTGTCGATTTCAAACACAAAGGCGTTCTTTACGGCCTTGTCGGGCGCACCGCCATATTCAAGCCAGCTGGAATTGTGGTAATATTCCAGCCGCTCCACCTCGTTGTTGAAAGCGAAGGCGAACTGCATGCGCACGCGGTATTCCGGTTTGTCCTCGCGATCGCGGCCTTTTGCGTTCCCTTCGAAAAAACGGACGGAGGTGATGTTTTTCTCCCCCCCAAGCTCATTCACGTAGTCGACGATGCCGTTTTCATAACAGAAGGATTCGACGGTTCCGCTTTCCTCGTCGGTCAGTTCAAACAGCAAACCCGCGTTGGAAACCGCCTGCCGCTTGATGACCTCCCGGTAGTGCTCCAGCGGAATGTCGATCTCGGTGAAAACGTCGCGATCCGGTTTCCAGGTGATGATGGTTCCTGTATGGCCGTAGGCGGTTTTCGTCTTTTTCAGGCCGCCGACGTTGTTTCCTTTTTCAAAATGCAGATCATGGCGGTATCCATCCCGGTTGACGATCACGTTCATCCATTCGGAACTGTATTGGGTGGCGCAGTCGCCCAGACCGTTGAGGCCGAGTGCGAATTCGTAGTTCCCGTCTGCAGCGTTGTTCTGGTATTTTCCTCCGGCGTAGAGCTCGCAGAAGACCAGTTCCCAATTGAACCGTTCCTCTTTCGGGTTCCAGTCCACCGGAACGCCACGGCCTTCATCCTCCACCGTGATGGCGGCATTTCTGTGACGGATGACATGAATCACCGTGCCATGACCTTCTCTGGCTTCATCGATTGCGTTGGCGAGGATTTCGAAAAATGAATGGGCGCAACCTTCCAGCCCGTCTGACCCGAAGATGACGCCAGGCCTCAGCCTGACCCGATCCGCTCCCTTGAGGGAGGTAATGCTCTCATTGCCATATTCCTGTTTCGGATTGACCGACATGCTCATCCTCCGTACTTTGTCGTTTCTGCTGTGGCGCTCCTGACAGCTGGCAGTGTCAAACATGTGTTCGATGAACATTGTACCATTTTCGGCCACCTGTCACAATGGAAACGGACTACACCGTTCCGTCAAGCCATTTTCGGATGATTCGGCCCGCGATGGTGTGGGGACCCGGAATGTCCGGCATCGCATCCCGGCCGAACCATTTCGCGTCTCCGATCTCCACATCGTCCACCCGGATTTCCTCCGAGGCCCATTCCGCCGTAAAACCAATCATCAGGGAATCCGGAAACGGCCAGGGCTGGCTGGACAGATACCGGATGTGCCCCACCTGAATCCCGATCTCCTCCTCCACCTCGCGCGCCACACAATCCTCGAAGGTTTCACCCGGCTCCACAAATCCCGCAACCAGGCTGTAGCGGCCTGCAGGAAAGTGGTTGTTGTGTGCGAGAAGCAGGTTTTCGCCTTTGGTCACGGCCACGATGATCGCAGGGGAAAGGCGCGGATACTGCAGGAAGCCGCATTTCGGGCAGGACATGGCCCGTTCTTCGGAACGCGGCTCCATCTCCGCGCCGCACCGGCCGCAGAATCGGTTGTTTCTGCGCCAATTGAGGATCTGAAGCGCACGCCCCGCGAGGAAGCCGGCATCACCGTCCAGGAGTGGGAGGACATCCCGCAGGGGCTTCCAGGCAAACCCTTCCGCCATACCGATTTCCGTTCCGTCGCAGTCGGGCTCGTGTCTGCCGGCATCCGGAACGGCCTGAACGACGCAACAGGGATGACCGGCAAAGATCCCCATCGGGTGGATGCCCGTGCAGGTATCCACCCAGTCGCCGGCCTGCCCGCCCAGGGGAAGCGCGTATTCGCCCAGCGGGAGGAAACGTTTTCCCGGCCCGGACATGTCCGCACATGGGCGGGCCAGCAGCTGATCCTCATGATAGAAGAACCACAGGGTCTCCGCTTCCGCCACATGGGCTTCAACCTCGGTGCCTTCCACCGGCTTCGCATACTTGGGCGCATACCGATCAAACAAGCTCCAGGCCTGATCATCCATCTTCATCCCAACCCCCTTCGTCTTCCGTTTCGAAAAAAAGCCGCATGCCGGAAGCTTGAACGGCTCCTGGGACATGCGGCTTGATCAGTCGATGATTTCATTCCCGGCAATGTACGATGGTTTCACACCATGACCTTTCACGATGCCTTGATCCAAGGCGGTCGATCCCTGTCAGGAAGCGGAATCCACCTCATTGCGCTTTTTCTTCTTGGGCGGGGCGATCATGCGACGGCCCTCTCCATGAATGAGTTTCGGATTGCCGTGACCGGCGATCGCATCCCGATCCAGTACGCATCTCTCAACAGTTTCCGTCGTAGGAATGTCGTACATGACATCGAGCATGATCTCTTCCATGATGGCCCGAAGTCCGCGCGCACCGGTCTTGCGTTCAAGCGCGCGATCGGCAATGGCTTCCAGCGCCTCATCCTGAACTTCCAGCTTCACGCCGTCCAATTCGAACAGGCGCTCGTACTGCTTGATGATGGCGTTCTTCGGCTTGGTCAGGATGTCGATCAGCGCGGAACGATCCAACGCATGAAGCGGCACCACGACCGGCAGACGGCCGACAAACTCGGGAATGAGACCGAACTTCACGAGATCGGAAGGATTGACGTTCTGATACATCTCGCTGATGTCCATGTCCTTCCTGCTCTCGATCTCCGCCCCGAAGCCCATGGTCTTCTTGCCGATCCGGTTCTGGATGATCTTGTCCAACCCGTCGAAGGCGCCGCCGCAGATGAACAGGATGTTGGTCGTGTCAATCTGCAGAAACTCCTGGTGCGGATGCTTGCGGCCGCCTTGCGGGGGGACGGAAGCAACGGTTCCCTCGAGAATCTTCAGGAGGGCCTGCTGTACGCCTTCACCGCTGACGTCGCGCGTGATGGAGACATTTTCAGATTTGCGGGCAATCTTGTCGACTTCATCAATGTAGATGATGCCGTTCTGCGCGCGGGCAATGTCGAAATCCGCAGCCTGGATGAGCTTCAGGAGAATGTTTTCGACATCCTCCCCCACGTAACCGGCCTCGGTGAGGGAAGTGGCGTCGGCGATGGCGAACGGCACATTCAGAATCTTGGCCAGGGACTGGGCGAGATAGGTCTTGCCGCAGCCGGTGGGGCCAATCAGGAGAATGTTGCTCTTTTGGAGTTCGACATCGTCCTTCGTCTTCTCCGCCTGGATCCGTTTGTAGTGGTTGTACACCGAAACGGCCAGAGCACGTTTCGGGCGTTCCTGCCCCACCACGTATTGATCCAGGATGGCCTTGATCTCCGCGGGTTTGAGCAGCGCATCCTGCGACACGGGCCCGCTGAACTCCTCGAAATCATCATCGATGATATCGGAGCACAACTCCACGCACTCGTCGCAGATATTCACGCCCGGACCGGCAACGAGCCGTCGGACCTGATCCTGCGTCTTGCCGCAGAATGAGCATTTCAATTGTTTCTTGTCATCCAATTTCGCCATTCGTCACCCCGGAATTCTTTTTTCCATGATTTGATCCACCAGGCCGTATGCCTTGGCTTCGTCCGCGTCCATGAAATAATCACGTTCCACATCCATCTGGATTTTTTCCAGCGGTTGGCCGGTTTTTTCTGCCAGCATCTTGTTGAGCTTGTCCTTGGTCTTCAGAATCCATTCCGCATGGATGCGGATGTCCGTAGCCTGACCGCGGGCTCCGCCGGAAGGCTGATGGATCATGACGGTGCTGTTGGGCAGCGCGAATCGTTTGCCCTTTGCGCCGGAAGCGAGAAGGAATGCGCCCATGGAAGCGGCCATTCCCACACAGATGGTGGATACATCCGGCTTGACATGCTGCATGGTGTCGTAAATCGCCATGCCGGAGGTGATGGAACCACCAGGGCTGTTGATGTAGAGCTGAATGTCCTTGTCCGGGTCATCCGCTTCGAGGAACAGCATCTGGGCGACCACGAGGGATGCGGTGACATCATTGACCTCATCGCTGAGCATGATGATCCGGTCCTTCAGGAGCCTGGAAAAGATGTCAAACGACCGCTCTCCGCGGCTGCTTTGTTCTACGACGATAGGTACGAGGGACATAGGGGCCTCCTTTCGGCTTTTCGCCTGTATCGATATGGGGGTGGTCATCCATATTACGCTGAGGACCCCAAATGGTTTGTCCTGTTTTCGCAAAAGTTTGACCTACTCTGATATTATATTCCCGCCACCCCGACTTTGCAAACAAAAGATGCCATTCAGGGCCATTGCCGGTCTATTACCGGTCCGTTGCCGAACGGAAGCGCTTCTTCCTCTTCAAGCTTCCACGGACTGAATCTTCTGCAAGTTTACAAAACCTGTCGGGTTCCAACCTGCCGGAAAGTGCAGGTTGGGGGCATCCTGTTACAGGATGCCCCCAACGAAGGAGCCGGAAGGATCATGCACCTTCCCGCCATCCATTCGATTCCGATCAGCCGGCTACCGCGCTGTCCACCATGCGTTTGATGGCTTCCTTGTTGCAGGCGCTCTCACGGACGTGTTCCATGTCGTGGTCGTGCAGCTGCTTGCGGAGGTCTTCCACGGACTGCCCATATTGCTTGGACATGTCGGCAAGCTCGGTCTCCACCATTTCGTCGGTGGCTTCGATGCTTTCAGCTTTCACAACGGCTTCAAGCAGAAGGGAGGCACGTACGTTTTCCTTTGCGTTGTCGCGGAAATCTGCACGGAGCTGTTCCTCCTGCATGCCCATCATGGACATGTAGCGCTTGAGGTCCATGCCCTGGTAACGCAGGTTCATGTCGAACTGACGAAGCATGCCGTTGAGCTGTGTCTCCACCATCGCATCGGGAATCTCTACGGTCAGGTTCGCGGCCGCGGCCTTCAGCACATCGTCCTCGAACTTGTGCTCCGCCTGCTCGGTGGCAGCGGTTGCAAGCGTCTTGCGGATGTCCGCCTTGTATTCGTCCAGGGTATCGAATTCACTGACATCCTTCGCGAACTCGTCATCCAGCTCGGGCATCTCGCGGAACTTGATTTCCTTCACAACCACCTTGAACATGGCGGCCTTGCCGGCCAGTTCGGCGCTGTGGTACGCCTCGGGGAACATGACATTGACTTCGGTTTCCGTGTTCAGCGCCACGCCGATCAGCTGTTCCTCGAAGCCGGGAATGAAGGTTCCGGATCCGATGACCAGCGTGTAGTCCTTGCCGGTACCGCCTGCAAAGGCGACGCCATCGGAGAAGCCCTCGAAATCGATGGTGAGGGTGTCGCCATCCTGCACGGCGCGGTCCTCGACAGTGATCAGACGGGAATTGCGTTCACGGACGCGGCCCAGTTCCTTCTCCACATCCTCGTCGGTGACGAGTACGGCATCCCGCTCCACCTTCAGGCCCTTGTACTCGCCAAGGATCACTTCCGGCTTCAGTGTGACAACGGCGGTGAAGATCATCGCCTTGCCGCTGCCGATTTCCTCGACGTCGATTTCCGGACGATCAACGGGCTCGAGCCCCAGCTCCTCGATGGCCTTTTCATAGGCATCCGGACAGGCGAAGTTGATGGCATCCTCATAAAAGACGCTCTCGCCGTACATGCGCTCGATCATGGCGCGGGGCG
Source organism: uncultured Clostridia bacterium (assembly GCA_942493335.1). Classification (GTDB taxonomy): domain Bacteria; phylum Bacillota; class Clostridia; order DSM-8532; family DSM-8532; genus JAEWSN01. The sequence goes on from OW818693.1 coordinate 1,477,370, forward strand.
CCTTGCCCTTGCGGAAACCCTGCAAGGCGTAACGGCCCTTGTTCTTTGCGTAGGATTTTGCCATGGCCTCTTCGAACGCCGCCGCATCCACTTCGATGGTGAGCTTGACGATGTTTTTTTCTACCTGTTCCAGCTTTGCGCCCATGTTGTCGCGCCTCCTGATTGTGTATTTGCGGGGCGATGCCCCTAGTCGCGCCCGGAATCCGGCCGCGTACTTGTAATGATACAAAAGCGATTAATTATACCACGACACACCTGGCAGCACAAGCCTTGCAGCAACCGGCGCATGAGGCGTGAAAAGGGTGTGAACCGGCATGAAATACCGTGTGCACGTGTCTTGTGCAAGGTGGCCCTTCTGCTTGAAACACGTCATGCAAACGGCTTCACGATTCCGTGTCGATCCGCCAGGGCTTGAACTGCAGGTTGTCTGCCGCCACGAGCCGGTACTCGATGCCGTCCCGTTCCCCTTGAATGGCGGCATAACGTCCTCTTCCATGCAGATGCCCGTACAAGCATTTCCGGACACCATGCTCCCTGAGGATGTCAACGAAGGCACCGGCCTCACGCTGGGCGTTGAAGGGCGGAAAATGCAGCAGCGCGATGACCTCTTCCGCGCCTAGTGACTGAACCGCCTTCAGAGAAAGCTTCAGGCGTTCCTGTTCCCGCAGGAAGATCTTGCGGTCCTCCGGACTGAAATCCTCGTCTCCGGGAGATTTCCATCCCCGCGCCCCGCAAACGGCGTACCGCCCTACGCGAATCGCATCGTTATGGAGGATCCGAATGCTGTGGAACCCGTTTTCCATCAGGAATGCATCCAGCTTGGCCCGTGTGGTCCACCAGTAATCGTGGTTGCCCTTCGTCAGAATCTTTTTGCCTGGAAGTGCGTGAAGCCAGGCAAAATCCGGGACCGCTTCAGGAAGATAGGTCGCCCAGGAAAAATCGCCGGGCATCAGGACGGTATCATCCGGTCCGATCATGCGCGTCCACTCGGCGTGAAGCCGGGTCATGTAGTCGGACCATTCCGGGCCGAACACATCCATCGGCTTGTCGACTCCGAGCGACAGGTGCAGATCGGATATCGCATAGAGCGCCATGAAACCTCCCGTCCTTTTGGTTGTGACCGATCATCGGGCTTTCATCCGTTTTCCTGCGAAAGGGATGATTTCGGCGGATCCACAAGGGCGAACCGGAGCGTTCCCTCCGCCGCGACCTCGCCTTCTACGGTCGCCTTTGCGTGCACTTTCCCCATTCCTCTCCGAAATGCGAGGAACTCGGCCTCGACGAGCAGGGTGTCGCCGGGAACGACCTGACGCCGGAACTTCATGTCCTCGATGCCTGTGAACAGACCCAGTTTTCCGATGTTGTCACGCAGCATGAGCCCTGCGGCGCAGGCAACCTGTGCCATGCACTCCACGATCATCACGCCCGGCATGATGGGATTCCCGGGGAAATGTCCGGGAAAGTAGGGTTCATTGAAGGAAACATTCTTGAGCCCCGCCACCTTCATTCCGGCTTCAATCTGCGTGGCGCTCTCATCAGGCAGCTTCACAAGCCTGTCCACCATCAGGAAGGGGTACCGGTGCGGGAGAATCTGCTGCAAATCCAATGCGTCCAGCCAGTCCTTGCGTTTTGTCGCCATGCTGCCTCCTGCGTTCCGTCGCCGGCCAGCCGGTCTGGAACACTTGTCTCGGGTATGGGGTTCAGTCTTCCTGATCCCAGTTGTGGAAGATGTTCTGGACATCGTCATGCTCTTCGAGCTTTTCGATGAGTTTCTCCATGTTCTCGATCATGTCCGGATCGGTGAGGGTATTCGTGGTTTTCGGAATCATGGTGATTTCCGCCGTCGCAAACTGAAGGCCCTTTGCCTCCAAAGCTTCCCTCACGCGGGAGAAGTCGTCCGGATGGGTGATCACCTCGTAGTATTCCTCTTCCGCGGTAAAGTCCTCCGCACCGGCTTCCAGGACTTCCATCATCAGCGTGTCCTCATCGAGCTTGTCATCCTTCTCGATGATGATCTGACCCTTCCGGTCGAACATGAAAGCCACGCAGCCCGTGGTGCCCATATTGCCGCCGTACTTGTCAAAGAAGTGGCGGATGTCGCCTGCCGCACGATTCCGGTTGTCCGTGAGCGATTCGACGATAACCGCCACGCCGCCCGGTCCGTATCCCTCGTAGGTGATTTCCTCGTAGTTGTTGGCGTCGCCATCTCCAGCCGCCTTCTTGATGCTGCGGGTGATGTTGTCATTGGGCATGTTGTTCACCTTCGCCTTGGCGATGACGTCACGCAGCCGGCTGTTTGCCACCGGATCCGCTCCGCCCGACTTGACTGCAAGGGCGAGTTCCCGTCCGATTTTCGTGAAGGTGCTGCCACGCTGTGCGTCTGCTTTTCCCTTCCGGTGTTTGATGTTCGCCCATTTGGAATGTCCTGACATGTGCTTGTTCTCCCTCTTGCTTCTATTGTTGCTTCGGCAACGCGCATTGGCCTATTTACGGTTCATTCATCAAACGGAGAAAGCGCCCCTCTTCGGAAAAGGCGACCGGCTTCAGGCTTTCGTACCGGATCTCGACACGTGCCGCCGTCAGATCGGCAAGCTCACGTTCAAATGTCTCACGACGCTCCGGTTCCAGATAAACACGGATGCGCACATCTCCCGCATACTCGGTACCTGCGGTGAGATACCCTCCGACAGCAAGATGGTGAGCCACCTTGCCGGACAAAGTATACTCCATGCCCAACACGGTTTCCAGACATTCCCGGACCCACATGGTTCCTGCATCTTCCACGCCCAGGCTTGCCGCATGACCATAGGCACGCAGCAGCCCGGAAGCACCGAGCAACACACCGCCAAACCACCGGCTCACCACAATGATGGCATTCGTGATGCCCTGTTTGTTCAGCACTTCCAGAATCGGTACGCCGGCCGTTCCGGAAGGTTCCCCGTCGTCGCTGAAGCGGCGGATGGAGGTTCCATCATCGAGGGCATAGGCATAACAGTGGTGGCGTGCATCCCATCCCCGGGAACGCAGGTCGCGGAGGATGGAGAGCGCCTCCTCCTCCGTGGAGATGGGGGAGGCCACTGCGACAAAGCGGGACCGTTTTTCCTCATGGCATCCTGTTCCCGCCTTGAGCAAGGTTTTGTATGCCGTCATCCGCTGCGCTCCGATCCCCGACGATCTGTCTTCTCCGGCAGCGGTCACTGGGCCGCCGGCCCTGCCATTGCGTCCGAAACGCACAATGGGGGTGTTTCATGGGCAAGCCCACGAAACACCCCCATGATTGTACCAGATTGCCGACAGCGTGTTCAACCCGCGCATGAATTCAGGACTACCCGGCCGGTTTTGTCCGGAAGCCGCCTGACCCTTTGCGGAAATCAGCCGGAACGACCGCTTTTCTCACAATATTTCCGATACGACTGTGTCATCAGGGATCGGTCCTGGCTGTAGGTGATCATGGCCACCGCATCCGCGACGGAAAAGAACCCGACTTCCAGCATTTTTTCCGGTTCTCCGATCGTGCAGGCTTCATTCGCCGTCTGCATGACAAACCAGGCAACCCGGTTGCAGACCGGCTTTTGCCTGGTAATGGAATAAAACTCGTAATAGGTCCTCCCGGCGCTGTCCAGAATGCTCGCATCGATCCCACCCTCATTCCGGACGCTCTGAATGGCCGTTTCCTCGGCTGTGAGCCGGTCACGGATGATGCCCTTCGGCATGACCCACTCCCCTTTTTCATTCTTCAGCAAAAAAACCTTTTCGCCGCAGAAGACCACACCACCGGCACAGTCTCGCAGTTGCATGTCGGCAAGTCCCCCTTCCACATCAGATTTCCGGGCATAAAAAAAGGCACCGTCTCATAATAATAATCATGATTCCCGACTTGTGCCCCTGGCTTTCGCCAACTCAGATCAACTCAAATGCTATATGAAAGGAGGAACAAATGAAAAAGCCACTCCACAACTTTCTATTACCCGGGGCCGGCAACTCGAAACATGGAGGTTGTCACAAACCTGTCTTCCTGTTGTTGACAGGCGATTCTTTCGCATTCAAGAAACCAGAAGACGTCCTGCCCTGCCGCAAAATGCCAGTCTGCTGCAGGGAGGCGAGATTCTGTTCCATCAACCGTTGATCCGCATACGCCTTGATGATACTGCGGTCGTTGCTACGGAGTGAAGTCATTTTAGACACCATGTCGGCACTCCCTTTCAACTGAGCCTCTACCGAGCCGGAAAATCCTGCATACGTAATAAATACCCCATTCGTTTGCCGCATAAACAAATCCGCCCGGCATGCCGGACGGATTTGTCGAAAAAACGGAGTCATGCCCCCGGTTCTATCAATCCGTAATGACCATCCTTCCGGCGATAGACCACATTCACGGTCTCATCCTCCGAATTGGAGAATACGAAAAAACTATGCCCAAGCAGATTCATCTGCAGAATGGCTTCCTCGACATCCATCGGCTTGAGCGCAAATTTCTTGCTTCGAACGACCTGAAGTTCCTCATCCTCCTCGATGGACTCATCCACCTCGAAATTCTCAGGCACCATTGCTTCCTGATGGATCCGTTTGCCCAAACGGGTTTTGTATTTGCGGATCTGCCGCTCCAATTTTTCCATCACCAGATCGATGGAGGCATACATGTCTCCCGTTGTCTCCTCGGCCCGGATGAACAATCCCTTGGACTGGATGGTGACCTCAAAAATATTCCGGTCCTTCTCCACTTCAAAAGTGAGATGAGCCTCCGTATCCGGACGGAAGAATTTCTCCAGCTTTCCGACTTTTTTTTGTGCCTTGTCCATCATGGCTTGTGATACGCTGGTGTTTTTCCCATTCATGACAAACTTCATCAAACCAACCCCTTTCACCCTTTTTCCTTACGGGTGCCGGATCCTCTGCAATCGCCGGAATGGCTTTAACAAAAGAATCCTGTACTCAATTGATACCCAGGGTGCTCCGGTGGAAACAGGAGAAATGACGGGGACATGCATGGATCTGACAGAAACCCATCCTCAATGTCCATCGGAAAAGTCCGAAGGTCCCATGCCGGTCGCAGACATGTCCTTACGGAAGAACACCTTCCCCGATCAAAGCGCGCAAATCAGCTTCCTTGGCATTCAACGCCGCAACCGAGGAGGTGACGGAAAACGCTGCACGCAGCACGTCACGCTCCTTGGGGATGACATCCGATCGGCTGTACAGACCGGCATCCTTCTTCAGCTGTGCCTGGGTGAGCCTACGCTGTGCCATTTCCAAATCCTTTTTCGCAAAGGTCAGCTGATCCGCACCGGTCATCCGATCATTCAGTTTGTTCCGGATGTCCACTTCGATGCCGGTCCTGGCATCGGCCAATGCCAGTCTGGCTTCCTCCCGATCCCGTTTCAATTCCACAACGCGATTCTGGGTGTCGGTCAGGAATTTCTTTGATATCTCCAGCTTCATGTCCAGGAAACGAAGGGTTTCGGACTTGTCGAAACAACCGGCATCCACTTTCTGTGCCGCAGTGAGCCACTCCGGCAGCTTGGCAGCATCAGCGAACATCGTATCCAGGGGGACAATCTTGTCGGAGTCCGCCTGCAGCAGCTCAGCATCCAGATCCGTACCCGCCAGACGTCTGACTTCCAGTGTGGCCTGACTGATCGAAAGATCCCGCTTTTCAATATCCAGCAGAGCGGTTTCCACCGCGTCATCCGCGTCCTTCCATTCCGCCTCGGTCAGAATGCCGGCATCATATCTTGTCTTCGCCGTGGCAGCTTCTTCCCTGGTCAGTGCAAGCAAATTGTCATCCAGTTTTCGCTGCTCGCGCAATTGGACCAGGGACTGGATGGCCTTGTATAGTCCGACTTCACGATCCACCGGCGCTTTGGCCTGACGGATTTTTTCCGATGCGATGCGCGAATCGGCCTGAAGCGGTTCGACATCCCGTTTCACCGTGAGATCGAAACCTTGCTCATAAACGCCGGTGTTGAAGATCTTCGCCGCTTCCTTCTGGGCATCGGCCTTGTCATTCTCCCGGACTTGCAGTTCCAGCTTGTCCAGCGCGACGGTTGTCTTGTTGGCCGTCATCTGGGCATACAGATCGGACAAGGCGAGCTTGATGGCCCCCTCGGCGGCGAATGCGGTTGTTGCACCGGCCAGCAATACGATGGTCAACAATATCGCGAATTTCCTACCCATCCCGAATCCCTTCATGTCTGTCCCTCTCCTTCTACGGAAAACCTTTTGTCATAACAACGGAGGCTAGCCGGATTTCTCTGTCAATTGGCGGATACGGCGGGGCCGATCTGAGCGGCCTGCCGGAACTGGCGGACTTTCATGTCCAATGAAAGCCTGGCTGTTGCAAAACCTGCTTCCGTTGCGGCGACAGATGCATCAAGCGCATCATCCGTCCAATAAGGCTGTCTGCCTGCGGCAATCTGCGCCTTCTGGGTCGCCAGCTGTTCCTTCTGCGCTTCAATGGCGCGCAGGGCGGTTTTTGCATCAAGGTTCGCCATGGATATGCTGAGGGAGGCGGCTCTCATCTCGATGGTAATGTCGCGGATGGCTGTGGTCAGGTCGAGGCGCAACTTTTCCAAGTCCCTCTGTCCGCTTACGTATTCGGCCTTGACGTCCGTGTCGATCTTGTTTTGGTCCTTGAAGGTCAGCAGTTCGAGATTCTTCTCCTTCAGTGCGATCTGTTCCCGGAGCGAGAACAGCTCGAAACGATTCTGCAGCGCCTGCGCGACATAATCATCCGTCTGCAGGAAGGGCATGCTGCCGCTGGGGGGTAAAGAAACCGTAAAGATCCGGTCCAACGGCGCACCGAGAAAACGGTTGAAGCTGCGGCGCTGGTTCTCCAGCGAACGTTTCGCAGCCATCAGGGCCATCCCGGCTTTTTCCAGATCCAGCGTCGCTCCGTCGACATCCAGCTGGGTCACGTTCCCGGCAGCCTTCGACGCCTTCATGCGGGTCAAGGCATTGACAGCCAGATCCCGGGATCGCGTCTTTGCATTCACCTCGTCCTGCGCGGCGACCAATCCGAGCATCATGCCGTCCATTCCGTTTTCCAGATTCAGAATGGTCAGATCCGTCGTCTTGGACGCAACCTTCGAGAGAAATCCCATTTGATCCGGAAGCCAGAATTTTTGGATCCGCAACCGCATCTGGACAAGATCCTCATATACGATTTTTTCCGTTTCGCCATTCCATGGATTGGTGAACGTCATTTTTTCCGTGTCCAGATCCTTTGCCACGGCCACGGCATTCTGCCAGTCCTCATAAGCCTTTTGCGCCTTCCGGCTTGCCTGCGTCACGGCCGGCAGGGCAAGAATCTCCTTGCGAGCCAGTTCGCGCGTCAGGACGAGAACGCCTGCCTGCGTCGATGTTTTCGACGGTGCGGACGCCGCCGGTATCGCGGACGATGCAATCGGAGCCGATGCCGGCGAAGGCGTCTTGCCTGTCGCAACAGGATTTGCGGCAGTGACCGGGACGGAACCGAATGCAAGCAGTCCGGCCATCAACCAGGATGCCCATGCTTTCCCTTTCATGGATGATTTCCTCCTCAGTTTCGGAATTTATACAGGAATACTCCTCGCATGTCTTTGGGAATGATTCTCTCATACCGTCGGCAACGATCCTCGCATACCGTCGGCTGCGATCTTCACATGCCTTCGGCAATGCTCCTCGCACGCCTTTGGCAACGATCCTTGCCTGCTGTCCATGATACCGGCATCCGCGATGTGTTGTCTGAGCGGAAGGGTAGAATAAAGGACATGCCGCAGGATACGACATGTCCATTCTATCACGCCCGTCCAACGAGCGAAATGCGGTATTCCGACCTGATGCGCCTGATCCCGTTCAGGGTGTTGGCTCGCGCTCCAGCAGCAGATCGTTCAGGTCCGTGCCGACCACCCGGCAGCAGATCGTTCAGGGACGCGTTGCACGCTCCAGCAGCTGACCGACGGCTTCCCGGGAAAACTTGTACCTTTTGTTGCAGAAATGGCAGGTGAGTTCGATCCCTGCGGGATCTTCCGACAATTCGGTCAGTTCGGTCCTGCCCAGACTCACGAGATTGCGTTCCATCCGCTCTTCCGAGCAGTTGCAGTGATATCGGACCGGACGCGTATCGAGCACCTGCAGGTTCAGGGCGGCAAACCGTTGGGAAAGAATGCTTTCAGGTGTCTCCCCCGCTTCGAGCATGGTCGTCATGGGGGGAAGCGCCGTCACAAGGGTTTCCAGTTCGGAGATCAGATCCTCGCCCGCTTCCGGCATCAGCTGCAGGAACAGGCCGCCGGCCTGCAGGACATGGCCATCCGGTGCAAGAAGCACGCCGAGGGTCATGACCGAAGGTGTCTGTTCGGAGGTGGCATGATACCAGGTCAGGTCTTCCGCAATCTCACCGGAGATCAATTCAACCGAACCGACATAGGGCTCTCGCATGCCAAGATCCTTGATGACGCTGAGGGAGCCCGTTCCCACCGCAGCGGCCACATCAAACTTGCCGTGAACGTTGAGCGGTGGATCCGCGTATGGATTCACTGCATAGCCCCGTACCGCCAGACTCGCGCCTGAAATGACCACCATGCCGCCGATCGGACCCTCGCAGCGGATCTGGAGCGTGAGGGCGTCCGTGGGATTCTTGAGGTTGCACGACATGAGCGCGCCACCGGTCAGAAGGCGGCCCAATGCGGCGCAGGAAGTCGGGAAAAGGTTGTGGGTCTCCCGGGCATGCTCGACGGTTTCCGTTGTGACGGCCGCCAGAACGCGGACGCGTCCCTCGGGATCAATGGCGCTGACGATCCGATCTGTCATGTTGCTGTCATTCCTTTCGTCGGGGTCCGGGTTTCCACCCGTACACCCGTCCATTCCCCGCAGGGAAGGTTGTTGTTGTAGTCCAGATCCGGGAGCCAGCTCTCCAGACGTCCCTCCCCGCGAAACAGAACGGCATAAATGCCGTTGATGGCATTCGCGGCCTCGTTGACCGCCATTTCCAGCAAGTCGTCGACGGATTCGGAACGCCGCACATCGGGCAGTTCGGGTTGGGACCAGAACCGGTGCCGGCTGTTTTTCCAATCGATCTCTTCGTTTTCCTTCACGGGATAGGGCATCTTGGCAGGGTGGAAGGCACCACCGGTCAGTCCGTCCAGCCAAAGGACCAGTCTTTTCTTCACACCGCGCGGATCATACAGCAGCGCATGTCCACGATGAAAGTCCCGTGCCGTTTCAGCGAGTTCCGATTCGGAAACCTGCAGGCCAAATACCTCATACAGGCCGGATACCCAGAAATTCACAACCGCCTCGGGCCAATCCCGGGGCGGTGTGCACATGGCAGCCGTACGGGTCCGAGCGGCGGAACCATGCCCGGCATCCCGCCACAGAACGACATCCAGCATGGTTTCCACCTCGCCGTGCGTCGTATGGACCGGAATGCCGTTCGCGGACCAAATCCAGTTTTCCGATACCGCATTGACATAAGGATGCAGAATCCGATCCAGGCAATAATGACAAACCATGCCCGTAAGATAGGTCGCGAGTTGCATCCAGGCCGCGCTCCAGGAAACGGGGGAAAGCTGACGCATCCCGTAGGCCAGGAATGCGCCGGTCCGGAAGGCGTGAAGCCCGGTTCCCACCTCCGCAAGCCGTCCTTTCCCGTCACCGGGGAAGCAGTGGTGGAAGAACAGGGGATCCGGTCCCTGCGCACCCAGCCGGAACAGCCGGATGTTCGCACGAACACCTTCCATGACCCGACGGCTCTCTATCCGATCCAATACCCGTTCCGCCTGTACCACGTGTGTCAGGAACTCACCCATCCGCCGGCCTCCCGTCAGGAATGGAAGGCGTCAGGACGCACATCAGTGCGCCCGAAGGACCATGCGAGCGCATCCAGGATACGTTTGCATGCATGTCCGTCGCCATAGGGATTCACGGCGCGCGCCATCTGCTGCCAGGAATCCCCGCCTGCAAGAAGGTCCCGCGCAGCACCCAGAACCCCTTCAAAGGTTGTACCGACCAGCCGGACGGTTCCGGCCGCGACAGCCTCGGGCCGCTCCGTTTCATTGCGGAGCACCAGAACAGGCTTTCCAAGGGAAGGCGCCTCTTCCTGCAATCCGCCGGAATCGGTCATGACCAGATGACAGCGGGCCATGAGATTATGCATGTCCTGCACATGGATGGGCGAGATGAGATGAATGCGCGGATGATCCCCCAGAATACTGTTGGCAGTATCCTGAACGACCGGATTCAGATGAACCGGGTAAACGATTTCCACTTCGGGCCGTTCCTCCGCGATTTGGCGAAGCGCACGACAGATGTTCTCAAGCGGCTCTCCCAGATTTTCACGGCGATGGGCGGTGACCAGCACCACATGCTTGCCTTCGAAGCTGAATGCCTTGAGGAAAGGATCCGAAAAAACATAATCCGGGCGGACCGTGGAAGCCAATGCATCAATGACGGTATTTCCGGTAATGAAGATATCCTTGTCCGGAATGCCCTCCCGCAGAAGGTTCTCCCGGTTCGCCGCGGTTGGGGCGAAATGGAGATCCGCCAGCGCTCCGGTCAGCTTCCGATTCATTTCCTCCGGATAGGGGGAGTACTTGTCATAGGTGCGCAGACCGGCTTCGACATGCCCCACCTTCACCTGATGATAGAAGGCCGCAAGCCCGGCAACGAACGTAGTGGTGGTGTCGCCATGGACCAGGACGATATCCGGCTGTACGGCGCCCAGAACCCCGGAGAGGCCTTCCAGCGCCCGGGTGGTGATGCCGGTGAGGGTCTGGCGGTCCTGCATGATGTTGAGATCATGATCCGGGGACAGGTTGAAAATGTCGAGAACCTGGTCCAGCATCTGCCTGTGCTGCGCGGTGACGCAGAGAATGGACTGCATCCGCTCGTCCTGCTTGATCGCCTGGACAAGCGGGCACATCTTCACGGCTTCGGGACGTGTCCCGAAAACGGTCATGACCTTGATCCGGTTTGTTGCTGCCATCGTTGCTCCTTACTGCTTCTGCTGGGGTTCCTTCGTGTCGGTATCGACGGGTTGGTTTCATTCCTGCCGATCCCTGTTCCCGTCCGGTTCCTTCGTGTCGGCTTCAACTGGATTGGCTTCAGGGTGGACAATCCGATTCGCTTCAGGTTCCCGCCCATCCGGATGCTGCGCAATGCGAACGCCGGGCAGATCGGGATGGATTTCCTTTTCATTGCGCATTTCCGTAAGGTTCCGTGCGCCGCCGATGACGAAGATCAGGATGAAGACCACCAGGATGATGGCCATCAGGATGCCCTTGTCCGCCAGGGCGATGGAGACAAGGCCGAGGGCGGAACTGATGACATACAGCACGGTGACCGCCATACGATGGGAGAGCCCCATGTCCACCAGCCGATGGTGGATATGCCCGCGATCTCCCTCTCCGATGGGACGTCCGTTCACGATTCGCCGTGTCATGGCGAAAAGCGTATCGAACAGCGGCAGCCCAAGCACAAGAATCGGCACGGCCAGTGAAATGACCGTCACGGATTTCATGGTACCGGACACCGAAATCACGGAAAGGATGAATCCGAGGAAATAGGCGCCGGTGGACCCGCTGAAGATTTTTGCGGGGTTGAAGTTGTACGGGAGGAACCCAATGATCGCACCGAACAGCGTGATGGCGACCAGGGCAACTTCCGGCTGATGCTTCACGACGGCGACAATGAAGAGGGTGATGGCCGCAATACCGGAAACACCCGCGGATAGCCCATCCAGTCCGTCAATGAGGTTGATGGCGTTCGTGACGCCGACAATCCAGAGAATGGTGACGGCATAAGAGGCGATGTCGCCAAAAAGGAACATCATCTCGCTGCTTCCGATGCTGATGGCCTGAAACGGCTTTGAGATGGCCATGACGCGCGTTCCCGTCGCGGCAACCAGTGCAGCCGCAACAAGCTGGAAGGGCAGTTTCGTTCTCGCCTTCAACGGATGGATGTCATCCACGATGCCCATTCCGATGATGATGAGGGTGGCGATGAAAGGCCCGAGGAATTTGGCCGTGGGAATCATACGCGCAAAGGCGGCGAAATCCCGCGAAGAAAAGCTGTAGAGCGCGGAGACGGAAAACCCGAAAATAACCGCGAGGCCACCCATGAGGGCCATCGGCTGCTTGTGCATGCGGCGCGCATCCTTCGGAACATCCACGGCGCCTGAACGGAAAGCGATTTTTTTTGCGATGGGGGTGGAAAAGAAGGCAACGATCAAAGCTACAAAAAACGCAACGAGATGTTCATACTGAATCGTGATCAAAGGGATACCTCTCTTGGGTGCCGGATGTTCCCGTGTTTGTCCTTCAGGGCGCGCCGTTGTATTTGACGACGCGGACACCGGCCTCTTTCAGGAGCTCCATCGCCAGATCGTCCGGATAATCGCCCCGGAAGATGATTTTGACGATGCCTGCGTTGATGGCCAGTTTGGCGCAAAGCACGCAGGGCTGGGTGGTGACATACAAGGTGCCGTCCTTCACGGATGTGCCGGAATAGGCGGCCTGGGCGATGGCATTCTGCTCGGCGTGCGTGGCGCGGCAGATTTCATGCCGCTGGCCGGACGGGATGCCGAGCCGCTCCCTCTCGCATCCCACTTCCAGACAATGCTTCGTGCCAACCGGCGAACCATTGTAGCCCGTGGTCAGGATGCGCTTGTCCTTCACGATCAAAGCGCCCACCTGCCTGCGCAGGCAGGTGGAACGCTTGCTGACCAAATCCACGATATCCATGAAGTACTCGTCCCAGGAAGGTCGGACATGCCTGGCAGTTGCGTCGTTCATGGGAATCCTTCCTTATTTCGTGCCAAACAGGCGGTCGCCGGCATCGCCGAGACCAGGCACGATATATCCGATTTCATTGAGGCATTCATCCACGGCGGCACAATAGATGCCGACATCCGGGTATTCCCGGTGCAGGCGCTCGACACCTTCCGGGGAGGCGATCAGACAGACGAACTTGATGTTCTTCACGCCGCGCTGCCGGATGAACTTGATGGCATCACAGGCGGAACCGCCGGTGGCCAGCATCGGGTCCAGAATGACCACATCGCGTTCACTCACATCTTCGGGCAGCTTGCAGTAGTATTCGACGGGCTCGAGGGTCTCATGGTCGCGGTACAGGCCGATGTGGCCGACGCGCGCCATCGGGATGAGGTTCAGGAATCCTTCCACCATGCCGAGTCCGGCGCGGAGGATCGGGACGAACGCAAGCTTCTTGCCGGACATGACCTTGGTACGGGCCAGGCCGATGGGCGTTTCGATTTCCACTTCCTTCAACGGGATGTCACGGGTGACTTCAAATCCCATCATGGTGGAGATTTCCGCTACCAGTTCGCGAAATTCCTTCGAGCTCGTGTTTTTGTCGCGCAGCATCGAAACCTTGTGTTGAATCAGTGGATGATCGAAAATGAAAACGTTTTCCATAGGTACCTCTCCTCTATCCTGTCCCTGCAATTTAGTTCCGAATGACGGATTTTTGTCTCGATTCTACGGACAGCATCTGTCCTGCGGCGTCATGTCTCCATGCTGCGGATGGCGTCGATTCTACGGGCATGACGTTCCCCACCGGAAAACGGCGTTCCCAGCCAGGTGTCCACGATGGCCAGTGCCAAAGCCTCCCCCAGAACGAACGCGCCGAGCGCCAGCACATTGGTGTCATTGTGTTCCCGCGTGAGCCGGGCCGTGAAGACATCCGTGCACAGTGCCGCACGAATTCCCCTGACCTTGTTGGCTGCGATGGAGATGCCGATGCCTGTGGAACAGACGACAATCCCCCGTTCGCAGGTTCCGTCGGCAACGCATTCCGCCGCGAGACGGCCGTATTCGGGATAATCCACGGATTCAAGCCCGTAGGTGCCGACATCGTGCACCTCATGACCTTGTTCAAGCAAATGCGTCTTGACGGCCTCCTTGAGCGGGTAGCCACCGTGGTCGGAGCCAAGCGAGATCCTCATGACACACCTCTTTCCTTCCAATCATTCTATCCGAACCACCCTGCCTTGTCAAAACGGAATTCGGTCCCCGCAAGGCTCCGGCTCATTCCCCCTCGGGGGAGAACAGCTTGCCTCCCGCACGTTCCAGCGCGGTCTGAATCTCCCTTGCACAGGAAAGATAATCCTCATCCGATGTCCCGAATGGATCGGAAATGTCCAGGTCCCGAAGATCATACCCTGCAAATTCCTTCAGGGTGAAAACACGATCCTCCAGATCCGGAAAGGCATCCCGGATGCTCTCGACATGCCGCCGAGTCATAGCGAGGACCAGCCAGGCCTTTTTCATGTCATCATAATCAAGCAGACGGGAGGCGTGGGCGTTCAGTTCCGCGCCCAGAAGGGTCCGCACGGCCTGGACGGCACCCGCCGTTGCAGGATCCCCCGGAACAGGATAAATGCCTGCGGACAGCGCCTGGTGCGTTTCCGACAGTCCGTTCTCCTGCGCCATGTGATTGTAGATGGCCTCCGCCATGGGACTGCGGCAGGTGTTTCCCGTACAGACAAAAAGAACCGTTTTCATGATTTTCCCTCCTTGGAATCCTTTTCCGCTCCGCAAGCCACGACATGTCCGCCCGCCGCTTTCCGCAGTCGGTTCATGATGGCATGCCCGACACCTGTTTCCGGGAAGCCTTCCGCCAGAATGACCTCCACGCCGAGTGTATCGAAACGGCGCAGAACGGAAAAGACACCTGCGGCAATCGACGCCGGATTTTTCCGCAACCCGGTTGAAATCGCAGTAATGCTGCCCTCATTCTTCTTCCTGGTACCTCCCTCCGCATAAAGGGGCTTCGATTCCACGGTACACAGGACCCCGACCTTCTTTCCCTCGGAACAAAGGCGCATGGCATCTGCAGCCAACATACGCCCGACAGCCTCAGGGGCCCCGACATACAAGGTCATTGGCGCCTTCGGTGCGTAATGTGTATACTTCATTCCGGGCGACCTGGGCTTTTCCGTTCCACCCAACAGATGCGGATCCAGGGAAACCGGACCGATGACGGCCTCTATCATCTCCCGGGTCACCCCACCCGGACGCAGAATCATGGGCGGCTCCACAGTCACATCCAATACGGTGGATTCCACGCCGACCTGACAGGGTCCGCCATCAACAATCATGGGGATGCGTGTGTCCATGTCATCCATCACATGCGCTGCGGTTGTCGGGGAAGGCCGGCCGGAACGGTTCGCTGACGGGGCTGCCACGGGCACGCGGGCCAAACGGAGCAACCGAAGCGCGACCGGGTGTACGGGCATTCGGATTCCGACTGTCTCGAGCCCGGCCGTCACGGCATCCGGCACTGCCGTCGATTTCCGGAAGACCAGCGTCAGCGCCCCAGGCCAAAAAGCAGACATCAGACGTTCGGCAACTTCCGGCACACCGTCCGTCAAGCCGGCAAGCTCTCCCCGTTCGGCGATATGGATGATCAACGGATTGTCGGCCGGCCGCTCTTTCGCCGCAAAAATGCCGAGAACCGCCTTCGCATCCAGGGCATTGGCGCCAAGACCATACACCGTTTCTGTCGGGAATGCGACGACACTGCCCGATCGCAGCAAATCAGCCGCCCGGGCAAGCAATGCGCCCGACGGGTCCTTCTCCACATCAAACAGGATTGTCTCCATGGACTCCTTTCCGCCACATCGTGCCAAACGCGATGTGCAGGGAGGGATTGCGCACCTGCCTCCCTCCCTATACAATAACAATCATGCCGAATCCTGCAAAGCACTTCAATCCAGGAGCATACAGAATTCTCCCACAGGTTGTCATACCGGTGATTTTTTTCGTTCTGGTAATCCTTCTCTCCGGAAGAGCAAGGGTCATCTCCTCCAACTCCGCCATCCCGGCCGGCACAACCCGGACGACCCTACCGGTTCTGGCCTATCACGCCATCTCCGACGACATTTGGGGAGATCCTTCCATGTTCATCCCGCCTGATGTGTTTCGGAAGGAAATGCAGACCCTGGTCGAAAAAGGATATGCATCCGTATCCCTGGCTCAACTGTTGGCGCCTTCCGGGCCTGGCTTCCCCGAAAAACCGGTTCTGATCACCTTCGACGATGGCTATCGCGATGTTGTTCTCAATGCGTATCCCGTTCTCAAGAAACTCGGGCTTCACGGGATTGTCTTCATTCCGACGGATCGGATCGGAAAGCCCAGATACATTACAAGCGAGGACATGACGCTCACGGGCGATTTCCTGGAATTCCAGTCACATACGGCTTCCCATGCGGATCTGACAGCTTCGGACAAAACAAATGTTAATCGGGAGTTCGAACAAAGCGGCAGGGTTCTTGAAAACCTCACCGGGAAAGCCACACTGGCTGTGGCTTATCCATATGGCCGGACAAACCGTGCAGTTCTACAGGCAGCTTCCGGATTCTACCGATATGGGTTCATCACGTTTCCCGGCTATTTCAGGGAGGGAACCGATCCCATGCGGATTCCCCGAATCTCGGTCACACGGACGTTTGGCCCTGTACTGTTTCGACTGTTCATACGGTGACGCGTGACCCTGTGCTGTTTCGACTGTTCATTCGGTGACGCGTGTCGCAGAACGGGATCCGAAGGTTGTCCTGCGTCGGCAAGCCCGCTCTGCGTCTGCAACGCGCAAGACCCTTCAATCGGAGAGTTCCGCCAACACGTCCCGCATCCGCTGTCTGGTCAATGGGTGAACCACCCAGGGTGCGATCTCGCAAAGCGGCATAAGGACAAACTTGCGTTCCAGCATCCTGGGATGTGGAATGACCAATGCTTCCTGCTCCGTCACCAGATCATCATACAGCAGAAGATCCAGATCCAGCGTTCTTGGTCCCCACTTCACATCGCGGACCCTACCGTGCTCCGCTTCGATCCGATGCAGGAATTGCAGCAGTTCGAAGGGCTCCTGCAGCGTTTCCAGTTCCACCGCGCCGTTCAGGAAGAGCGGCTGTTCCAGAAACCCGACCGGTTTCGTATCATGGAAGCTGGAAACCCGCTTCACATGGGTATCTTCCATTTCCAGTGACGACAGTGCGGATCGCAGGGTCTCTTCCCGTTCGCCGAGATTGGATCCCAGTGCGACAAATGCGCGATGCCAGGCACGGTGGACCGTGACCGATACGGTATCGAGCGGAAGGCCTACAGGCGCCCAGGGCTTTTTAACGCAGACAGATACAGCCCGGATCGTGGGCCATCGTGTCAGAATGAGCCTGGCAACGGCCTCCGCACCGGTTTCAATGAGATCATGACAAGTTGAGCCAAACAGTCCGGATACTTCCCTTGCGACGTCCGCGTAACTGACGGAACGCGCAAGATCGTCGGAGATGCCAGCCGGATGCAGGTTCGTTTCCATGTCGATCGTGAGCAGGAATTTCTGCCCAAGCACCTTTTCCTCTGGAAGGACTCCATGGAACGCGCGGATCTCGAGGTTCTCGATACGGATATGATCCGCACCGGCATGGAGTGATCCGGTTCCGATCCGATCCCCTTCATTGCCCACTCCCATTGTCATAACATTCTTTCCTCCCTGATGATGGCAGTCATATGAAATACAAGCAATTATCCTTGGGTTCAGCCGCTCCCGCCGGTTCGACCAACCGTCATCCCCGGAGAATGGCATCCGACATGCGGCAAACCCGCACATTTTCCTTCACATCGTGGACACGGACAATATCGGCTCCCTTTGCGATCCCCAGCGCCGTCGTGGCCAACGTGCCTTCCAGACGCTCATGAACCGGAAGATCCAGGGTAATGCCGATGACGGATTTTCTGGAAGTCCCGAGCAACAGCGGATACCCCAATGCACGTACAAAATCCAGATACCGTAATACCTCCAGGTTCTGTTCCCGCGTTTTCCCGAACCCGATGCCGGGATCAAGCAGAATGCATTCCGGCTTCACGCCAGCCTCAACAGCGATTTTCACGGACTCCGCCAAATCATCGCAGAGCTCCTTCATCAGATCCCGATAGACCGGTTCCGCGCGGTTGTGCATCAGGCAGCAGGCAACGCCTGTTTCCGCGGCAACCCGCGCGATGCCGGGATCCCGGCGAAATCCCCAGACATCATTGATCAGGCTTGCGCCTGCCAGGACCGCGGCATTGGCGACCACGGCCTTCGAAGTGTCAATGGACAGCGGCATGTACGGAAGTACCCGGCGCAGTGCCTCGATAACCGGTAAAACCCGCAGCATCTCTTCCTGCGCGGAAACCGGGGCATGGTTCGGGCGTGTGGATTCGCCGCCGATATCGAGAATATCAGCACCTTCTTCCGCCATGCGGCATGCATGCGCGACCGCCTCCTCCAGGCTCAGGTGGACGCCGCCATCTGAAAAGGAGTCCGGCGTCACATTGAGGATGCCCATCACGAAAGTACGGGAACCCCAGAGGAATTCCTTTCCGCCGAGTCGTGTCGCTTTTGTCATTCTGTCTGCCATTTGCTGTCCCCTTGCATTTCCATGCGCCCGACCTGCTATACGGTCAGGTTCGAATTCTTCTTTTCCGGTTCCCATTTGCAATGGTCCAGCATTTTGCAGTCGTAACAGCCCCTGGAGCGCTTGTCCGCGGCATACAGCACAGCGTCGAAAGATCCCTCCGGCAACCCCTTCGTTCGATGGTTGAGAATGGCGTTGATGATCAACTCCTTCTCGTCCGGACGGAAGCCTGCCGCATCCAGCAATTCCTCCGCCAGTTCCGCGCTGGAAAGGTGATGCGGAGTGCCTTTTTCCAATTGAACCCATTTCCCGACATCATGCAGGAGGGCCGCGGCGTACACCACTTCCTTGTCGATGTCCAGTTTCCCTTCCAGGACAAAAATGTAGGCAACCCGCGCGACATCGAGTGCGTGTGGCAGACCGTGCCGGCAGAATTTCCGGTTCTTCTCCCACCGGGCAGTCCTTTTGAGATGCGCACGGAATTCCGGGTTATGCAATATATGGTTCACACGTTCCATGCTGTCTGCTCCTTATGTGGCACATGATCCTGTTTCCTTCCGATATGCCACCTGCAAGCGGCTTGTGACGGGTCCGACCGGCCATTTTCGATGGTCCCGCAGTTCCCGTATCCCCATGACACCCATCAGACTGTTTGTAAGGAAGCACTCCTCCGCACGGAGCAAATCGTTCAATGCGTATTGTCCTTCCTGAACAGGAAAGCGCTCAAGCATGAACGACCGGACAATCCCGGGTAGAATGCCGCAGTCCGATGAAGGGGTGCACAGGATTCCGTCCAGGACGAAGAACAGATTGGTCGCACTGCCTTCAGCAAGCCAGCCTTCCGTATTGAGCAGGAGCGCTTCCTGACAGCCCATCTCCGCCGCGCGTTCCCTTTCCAGCAAGTTTTCCGCATAGGAAGCGGTCTTTATTCCCGCCAGCAGACTGCAGGCATTTCGTCGTCCCGCTCCCACCACCGCGATGATGCCGTCCCTTTCCATGGCTTCCCCATATGGATTGGCTCGCACGGTATAAACCGTGTTTTCCTGTGACAAAGTGATCTTCAGGGCACAATCCCTCAGATCCTGCCCAGCGATCCACTCATTGACTTCACCCTCCGAAAGCGACCGGCGGATCCCGATTCGTGATGCACCTTCAGCCAACCGTTTGAGGTGTTCTGCCAGAAACAGGGGGCGGTTTGTGACGGATATCGTCTCGAAAACTGCACGACCGAAAAAAAAGCCTTCATCCGGGATGAGGCCTGCAGCCCCTTCCTGCCCATTCACCCAGATCCGCGGTTCAGTCATGGATGCCCTTCCCTGCGCATGGCGCATGAACGTCTGATGATGGCGATGGGTCCGACACGCCCAACGCCCAATTTCGAGAGGCATGCGCTGGTATGTATGATACGCCGGATCGCAGGATGACGCAAGGCTTTGATATCTGCAGGCTTTGGCATCCGCAGGCTTTGGCATCCGCAATCAGGGAAACGCATCACCCGGGGTCAGGACGGTCATGAGCGCCAGCGCCTTGTCCAATGTTTCCTGCAGTTCCTCTTCCGGTCGGGAGTCCCATGTGATCCCGCCCCCGACGCCAAAGGACACTTCATCTCCATGCCTGATGATCGTCCGGATCAGAATGCTGAAATCCGCATCGCCGTCATAGCTGAAATATCCGAGACAGCCCGTATACGCCCCTCGCGGTTCACCTTCCAGTTCCCGGATGACTTCCATGGCCCTGATCTTGGGCGTCCCAGTGATGGATCCGCCCGGAAAGCAAGCCCGCATGCAATCCACCGCATCATGTTCCTCTTCCAGTTCACCCCTGACAGTTGCTGCCAGATGAAAGACGGTCGGATGCGCTTCAATCCGAAACAAATCAGAAACATTGACCGACCCCGGCTTGCAGACGATGGACAGGTCGTTCCGCTCCAGGTCCGTGACCATCAGCAGCTCTGCCCTGTCCTTCAAGCTGTTTTCCAATTCCGCCCGATTGGCCTCATCCTGCTCCGGAGTCCTGCCACGCGGGCGGGTTCCCTTGATGGGGCAGGTTTCCACCCATCCCGCCCGAATCTGTAGAAAACGCTCGGGAGATGCTGAAATCAACTCGAATTCCCCGAACGGAAACCAGGCGGAAAAAGAAGCCGGATTGAGACGGCGCAGCGCGTGATGGATGTCAAATCCGCTTTTATCCGATTGTGTCCGAAACTGGCGGGTCATGTTCGCCAAATAGACATCGCCTTTCCGGATGTAGTCACGAAGATGGGAAATCGCTTCGCAGTACTCTTCTTCGTTGAAATTGGATCGGAATCGCTCCTGCCAGCCCAAAGGCATCTCAGCAGGGAAACGTGGCCCCTCTGCGCTGGAAGGGGCATTTCCGATCACGGAAGGAACCGTTTCATTCCCGATTTCCGGGCCACTGGCAACAAGATGGCATACCCCTGTCGCGTGATCCTTGACGAGAACCTTCCGATGGAACCAAAACCACATGGCTGGCTGTTCCACTGTAGAAGCGAATTCCCGGGGGAACCGCGGCGGGTGACAGGACTCCGATCGAAAGGGGATGCCGTAAGGTGGCAGTGCCTCATACCCTATCATGCCAATGGCTCCGCCAACAAAGGGAATCCCCGGATGGTGCGAGCGTTTGTTCTCCCTCAGCATCTTCTGGACGACCTCCAATGCATCGGTTGACAGGCTCGTAACGACCGGGACCTGATCCGTCGGACCCCATGCAAATTGCCGGACCATATCCCCCTGTTTCGCAACGGCAAGCCAGGGAGACCAGGCGACGATGGAATAACGGCCCATCTCCGGATGGATGGCGGCACTGTCCAGAAAAACGGTTCCGGGCAAATGCCTGACCGTCCGGAACAAGGTTTCGGGATCAACGGACTCCTCCAGTTTCATGATGTGGCTGACATGCGTACTATCGGGGATCTTCATGGGATCCGGCTTGTCATTTGTCTTCTGTTCATTTGTCGGAACAAGCCCGCATTGCCGGACGAAATTCGACAACAGGAGATGACCTTGTTCGGTCAGTTCCGCTTCCGGGTGAAACTGAACCCCTTCCACCGGATGCGTTCGATGCCGGATGCCCATGACGGTCCCATCACCGGATCGTGCGGACACAATCAGACAATCGGGAAGATCAGCTTCTGCTACGGCAAGGGAATGGTAACGGGTCGCGGAAAAAGGCGAAGGCACTCCTTCGAACACCCCGAGGCCGTCATGGAAAATGGCTGCATTCTTCCCATGCACCGGCTCTTTGCAGATCGCGACCTTCCCACCGAACCACTCGGCGATGACTTGATGCCCAAGGCAGATCCCCAGAATCGGGACGTATCCGACGAACATATTGATGACTTCTGAACAAATGCCCGCTTCGGAAGGGGATTTCGGCCCGGGTGACAGCAGGATGCCGGCAGGGAAAGGCTCTTTCAGGGCTGCAAGGTCTTGAAAGTCATTTTGCCGCACAACAACGACAACCCCAAGCTCCCGCAGGTATCGAACCAGCGTCTGCGTGAAGGAGTCGTAATTATCGATGACGAGGATGAAGTCCGAACTTTTGGGGGAATGCGCGACATTCCGTTTCACCGGAAACTTCCCTGAATGAGTGCCAGTGCTTCGGAACGGGTTTTTGCATCCGTCTTCATGCGGCCGCGAAGGGCGGAGGTCACGGTTTTCGCGCCGGCCTTCTTGATGCCGCGCATCGTCATGCAAAGATGCTCCGCCTCCACCACCACGGCAACGCCGATCGGATCGGCCGCTTTCATGATGGTGTCTGCGATTTCACTGCACAGTCGCTCCTGCAGTTGAGGCTTACGGGAAACGACATCCACGACACGCGCGATCTTGGAAAGCCCCAGAAGCCGGTTGCCGCCGGGGATGTAGACGACATGCGCCACCCCTGTGAAGGGAAGGAGGTGGTGCTCGCACATGGAATGCAACGGGATGTCCTTCACCAGGACCATCTCCTCGCAGGATTCCTCGTGAAAGATGCGGATCTCGTCCAGCGGATTCTTGTGGAGTCCCGCAAAGATTTCCTCATACATGTCCGCAACGCGTCTCGGGGTGTCCACAAGGCCTTCCCGATCCGGGTTCTCGCCGATCGCCTCAAGTATTTCACGCACAGCGTGCTGAATCCGTTCCTTGTCCATTTCTTCTCCTTCATGGGGCAGGCAGTTGGCGCCGAAAGGTTGCATGAGCGCACATTGCAGGCTCAAGACTATTATAGTGGGTTCAAGACCTACAATACAACGTCTCAGGCTGGATGCAATGTGGTATAATCTCAGCAATATCGCACGGAAACATCCCGGAGTCGGGATTCCAGACTCAACCTTCATGTTTGGAAAAAACAAAGGACGTGATGAAAGTGCAATACGGAGGCGGACCTGATGAATGATCCTCTGGAAAACGGGACTGGCATGAATCTGTCCGATCGTCCTTCGACTGCCCTCTCCGACCCACGCTGCGCGCCGATCTGCATCGGGTTTCTTGTCAGCGATACAGAACTTGGATTTTATCAGCGCATGACAGCCATCCTGATGGAGGAGTGTGAACGCAGGGGGATCCGTATTCTGATCTTTGAAGGCCGTGCCTTGAATCCGCCTGATTTTCACATACGTTGCTACAACTCCATCTACAAAATCATCTCAGATCATCGACTGGATGCGCTTCTTGTCACCTCTTCCGGATTGGGCGCCCATGTGGGTGCGGACACCCTGGGCCGTTTCCTGGAGAGTATCCCGATACCGACTGTCGCTGTCGGGACCCCACTCGACAAAATCAGCAGTTTCAGCGGGGATGACACCGCGTCGGTGCAGCAAATGCTGCAGCACCTGGTTGTTCATGGATGCAGGCGGATTGCCTGGGTCTCCGGTCCGACAACCGATGCGCATTCATCTGAACGTCTTTCCGCTTATCGCAAGCTGATCGTCGGGATCAACCCAGCCTTTCGCGAACATGAGGATATCCTCCATGGGGACTTTTCGGTCCGCAGCGGTTATGAAACCATGGCCGGGCTGCATCCCAGAATCGGCGAATCCCTGGACGCCATCTGTTTTGCGAATGACGAGATGGCGATAGGAGCCATCGAATACTGTAATTCGCATGGCATCCAAATCCCCGAGGATATTACGATTGCCGGGATTGATGACATTGAAATGTCGGGAATCGTCACCCCCGGGCTCACGACGGTTTCACAGAACGTACGGGGAATGCTCTCCGCTGCGCTGGACCACTTGATCTCGCGGATTGAAGGAAATCAGGAAATCATCAAGACCGTCTTTTCTCCGTCGCTGCACATTCGCAGCTCCTGCGGCTGCGAAAACCGCGATCAGCCTCCGAAAAATGCCTTTTTGAGCACCGTTGTGAGCAGAGGACCAAAAATAGGCGAGTCCATCCAGACCTTCGATTCAGAAGAGCTGTTTGAGAACCTTGAGACCGTTCTGAAAGACAAGGAAATCAGTTTTTGCTTTGTCATGACCTATGTCGACCTTCCTGCCGGAATGTCCTGCCACAATTTCGAACCCCCCGCTTTTTCGAGAATGCTCCACGGCTATATGAACGGAAACCGTCTGTTCCATGAAGCCGCTTTTCAGACTGCACAGCTGCTGCCGGACGAAATGTGGGCTTTGACCCGGAATCGAAACCTGATCCTCAAATCCCTGTTCTTCCAGAACGAAGTATTCGGCTATGTCATCGCTTCGGCGGAAGAACGTGACAGACCCTTGATCAACGATCTCCGGCTGATGGTGAGTGTGACCCTCAAAGGCGAAAAGCTCATCCGCGAACGGGAACAAGCACAAAAGCGCGTCGAATGGGCGCTGGACGCCATGCGGACTGTCAACTCGCGACTTTCGGACATCTCCCTGCGGGATGAATTGACAGGGCTTTACAACCGAAGAGGGTTCATGCAGGAAGCGACGCGTCATCTGCATGGAAATCCTTCGGATTACTTGATTGTTTTCATGGATATGAATGGTCTCAAGCCTATCAATGATACGTTTGGCCATGATGATGGAGATGCCGCTTTGCGCTCCATCGGAGACATCCTGCGTCACAGTTTCCGTGAACGGGATATTCTCGCCCGTGTCGGCGGAGATGAGTTCGCGGCGCTCGTAAAGGATGTGGGCGCTGAAAGAGTGGATGCGCTGGAGGCCCGATTTGAGGAGCAGAGTGAGAAGGCGAGCCAGTTGATCGCCAAGTCCTGGAAGCATCAGGGGCAAGCCTATCGGATTTCGTTTGCCCGAGGGTATGTTTTGGGCAATGCAGCTTCCGATTTGGAAGAGCTGATGCGTGTGGCGGATGAACGGATGTATGTGCACAAGACGGAGCAAAAGATCACATCCGGGGTGAAGGCGCGACTGGCGTGATGACGAGACTGGTGTAATGATGAGACAGGCGTAATGACGAACTTTCCGTGAAGACGAGACTGAGATTGTTCACTTGCCTTTTCCATCGTTCGTTCACTTGCCTTTTCCTTCGTTCGTTCATTTGCCTTTTCCTTCGTTTGTCCTTGAACGGAAGGAGGATTTGGCTTTCGTGGCATCCTGATTCATGCTTGATGTCCGTTTGGCTGCGGAAGCCGAATCCGCCTTGGTCCGATTCTCCTCTTCCCGTCCGCATGACTCGCAATAACGGCCGGTCTTGATGTTCACGCCGCATTTGTCGCAACGGAGGCCGGAATAGCCGTCGCCAACCACTTCAAGCCGGTCTTCCCGCAAAAACTGTCTGATTTGGCGCATGGAAACACCAAGGACCGAAACCAGCTCGGATGCGGAAGCGCCCTGATGCTCGTAAAGATATTCCTTGATGCGTCGAAATGTCGCATCTCCGGATGCAGCACATGCGGGACATTGTTCCTCGTTGCGGACCTGATTGAAAGGCATGTTGCAGTTGGTGCAGATCTTCGTGGCCATGCTTGCCCTCTCTACTTCTTCTTGTCGAAATACACGGAGGGGGACGGCATCGAGCTGCCAGGTTGATAGGCCCGGTTCATGATCTTGGATTGCGTCACCTGTTTGATCTGGTTTCCCGTCACATTCATGATGTCCTTCATCCGGATCTCAGTCTTTTGGTGCCTGTCAGACAAATCATCCAGCATGACTGTGATCCTGCCGACGATTTCCTTCAATTCCGCCCTTCCGGGCAGGTTGAATTGTGACAGTTCCTCCAATGAACGTATTCCGAGCGTTGTCTTCAGGCGTTCCGTATATACATGGAACTGTTCGTCCAGTTTATCGACTTCGTCCATGAGGATTTGCCGTTTTGCAATGATTGCTTCCTGTGTATCCAGTTCGCTCTCCGTCAGTGATTCTTCCTGTTGCAGATAAAGCTGCAGCATGTCCACCAGGAGCTTGTATTTTTTATTGGAAACTTCGATCAATCGTACCAGATAGTTTTGTGTCTCCATTTGTGCCTCCACTAGTGATGGGACCGACCCCGTCATGACGGCATCTTTACAATCGCTCTTCACGATATTCTCCGCGATCATCTGGATTTATTCTAACTCATCTCGAACCGGATGGATACCAATCGTAGATCGACAGCCTCAAAATGCTGAAACATGAGTTTGGAAAAGGCGGAGCCTCTGCTCCGCCTTCGTTATGGATGATTGGAGAATAATTAGGGGCCCTTCTCATCTGGCAAATCAACACTGCCTGCTCATTGGCTTGAAGGGATCGTCTGCTCACTGGGCAGTGGCCACGGGCTGCTCATTGCTCTGCGGTTTCTTCGCCAGCTTCATGGCTTGTTCCCAAGTGTCACGCAAATCTTTGGCAAAACCAAGCACTTCTTCGAGGACGGCATCACTTTTTTGCACATTGGCATCCACCAGTCGCCGATACAAATAATCATAAATCAGTTCCATGGATGCTGCGACTTCATAGGACCGATCCAGTGTATTCATGAATTCCATCACGATGTTCTGGGATTTGACAATGTTCATGTGCGCTTCTTCCATGCGGTTTCCACGAACGGCATCCTGCGCGCGCATGATGAACTTGACCAGACCGTTGTACAGCATGAAAGTCAATTCTTCCGGCTTGGCATGTGCAATGTTGTTTTCCTTATACTGGTTGTAGGATGTCTGTGCGTTATATGCGATCATAATTCCCCCCGGTTGGTCCTTGAAGTGCATCGTGACACCAACAGCGTAAGCGCGAGTCCCGTTTATACCAATGCACGGGGACTACCCTTATTGCCAATCATGGAATCAACTGCCGGAACCCAGTTGACTGGCCAGCCAACTGCTCTGCGAACTCATCTTTTGAAGTGCAGACTCCATGGCAGTGAATTTGGTGTAATATGCATTTTCTTTTTTCTCAAGCGAATCCAGCATGGTGGTGATCCGCTCGTTGTACCCTTTCAATTCAGTATAAATGGAATTGTTGATGACGGACATGTCACCTGCGATGCCGGCTTTTTCAAGAAGAGTCCCCTTTTTTCCATTCGCATCACGCGACGTCGTGATATTGTCCTCAAGGATGTCCGACAACCGCTGGAACACACCGGACTGATTGTATCGCGTTGTCCGCTCGCTCGCGGTGAGTGTTCTTGTATACGAAGGAACATCCGCCGAAACTCCGTTCAGAAGCTTCTGTGTCTGATCCGGCTTGTTCTGCAGCGCATCCCGCAGTTTGGTCTCATCAAGGGTCAGCTTGCCTTTATCCAGATAACTGGTTGACGAGAGACCGATATCGCGGAGTGTCAGCCCGGCACCTTCAACCGTATCATTCAAAGCACGGCGCATCTCCTCGGAGATTTTCGAAAGGATGCTGTCATTCTGCAGCAATCCGGTTTTCGCTCTGGCTTCCCAATTTGTGATATCGGTATCCTTCATGACCTCCTTCTGCGCATCTGTCAGAGGGAGGTAATTCCGATCGTATCTTTCAGTGACCTTTGTATTCAGCAAATCAAGTTGGGCATTGAATTTTTCGACAAAACCCTTGATCTTGCCAATGGCGCCTTCCACATCCTGTGTGATCGAAATCGTTTCACCGGTTGCAGCCACATCATGTTCCTTATTGAGGGTGTAGGAAACGCCATTGAGCTGGAAACTGTTGCTGCTGCGTACGATGGTTTGCCCATCGATCGTTGCGCTTGCATCGGTTCCCTCGTTGGCGGGGGCTACAGGATTGGCCGTGTTGATACCCAACGCTGCGAAGAAGTTACTTGTCGTCTCAGTGAGTTTGATATTGTCACCGGCGCCAAGCTGTTTTGCTTTGATGGAGATCTTGTCAGTGGCTTCATCGTATGTCATCCGGACATTGGCCGTTCCATCCGTGTTGATGGCATTCATCACGGTAGAAAAGGCAGTTGTCTTCGCAAAGGAGAAACCTTTCCCATTGATACTGAAGTTCACATTGTCCCCGTCAAAGGTAAAGGCGGTTCCCAAATGTGCGGACATGTCCGCCAAAGTATCCGAAGTCTTAATGCGGTTGGAAGTATCAGAAGCAATGCCGAGGGATGTGGCGATATCCGTCGTTGCTGAAGAAGCCACGCTGAGCTTTCCCGCTCCGCCTGTCGTTGTGAAGGACAGTGTTCCGCCCGCTGTATTTCCGCTTGAATAATTGACCGCAATCTTGCCTGTCCCAAACTCAGTATTCAGTGCAGCCTGCAAGGTCGTTTGAATGTCTGGATTCGAACCGGAATAATCAGCCAACGCAATTTCACGGGTAACTCCGTCCAATGTGACCTTGAAGGACTTGCCACTCAAGTTCAAGTCGGGCACGGTCCCGGAAATGGCTTTGCTGATTCCTGCCGCGCTTATGGACGTATCCGCAGTCGCAAGCTTGTTCACCTTGACCAGATGAGCCATCATGTCCGCGTCCGCAGATGCGGTAGCCGTCACATAGGCATCCGAACTGGACTTTGCCGCAACCGCCTGGATGGTGTTGCTGGACAACATGTTAGTGGCCGGTGTCAGCACATCGAAATAAGTGCTCTTGAATCCGCGAAGTGATGTTGTTATATCGCGGTAGGCAGCCTGACGCCATTCCACCACCTGACGTTTCTGCTGAAGCAGTGTCAGGGGCATTTTCTCTGCATCCATCAGGCTTTTGATGGTTGACTCCGTATCAAATCCGGACAAGCCGGTCAGTCGATTTGAGAAACTGCTTGCATAATTCCCGATTCCGTTCAAAGAAGTCACCTTCTTTCATCTACTAAGAGGCCAGCCATTTCGAGCATGTTTGCAACCATATCCAGGATCTTCTTGGATGGGATTTCCCGGATGACCTCTTTCGTGTTCGTATCAATGATCCGGACTATCATATCGTTCGTTCGGTCATAGGCTTCAAACTGCAGGGAGGTCTCCCTCGCGATCATTTGTTTGTTTGCCTTGTCGACTGCCATGCGAACCAAGCGGTTGTTCGCGTCCACAGGCATATCGCCTTCCACAGGCGTCTTTTGCTCAGCTTTCACTTTTTGGGCGGCTTCCTGACTGGTTGCCGGAGACAACGGCAAGGGTTGTTGCCGATCGGCCGAGTACTCCGGAATTCTGACTGTAGCATCCGTGCCATCAATTCTCATACTGATCCCTCCGTGAATCATCCTGCTCTTTATATCGGCAAAACCAACAGAAACCTGTAGTGGAATCTCATCGATCTTCCTTGCTATTCTTCAAATCCTGGATGACTTGACAAACATGACTGATGGCATCCACACTCAGCCCGACCGAACTTGGAAGATTCACCCCTCGGCCTGAAACCTCCAGGGTTACCCGCATGTCTCCGTGCCTGCATGTCTTGTAGGGAGGCATGGTGTGAACAGGGACAAAGAACGGCCTTGCTTCAATGCCCTGCTCCTTCAATTCATGAAGCAAACAATCCCGATCCTGGCCGTATACATCCTCCACCAAAATGGAATAAAGCCAGTACACATTTTCTACCCACGGTTTTTGGACCGGTAAGGTGATGCCCTCCACGTCCTTCAAGCAGGAGGCGTAATGGTCTGCGATTCTCCTTTTTGACGAGATCCGAATTCCAATGTTTTCCAACTGCGCGACGCCCATGGCAGCCAATAGATTGGGCATACGGTCATTATACCCCACTTCATCATGGAAAAATCCGCCATTCTCCAAAACGCTCTTGGCCTGATTCGACAGGTATTTCGCATGGTTCCCGATTTTGACATCGTTGGTGGCCAGCATGCCACCCGCACCGGTTGTGATCAATTTGTTGCCATTGAAGCTAAAGCATCCCATATGCCCGATGGTACCGGTTGGCCTCCCTTTATAGAGGGAACCCAAGGATTCTGTCGCATCTTCAATCACAAACAATCCATGCTTTTCCGCGATGCGCATGACCTCATCCATGTCTACCGGATGTCCATAAATGTGCACAGGCAGAATCGCCTTGGTTTTCTCTGAAATCAGTTCCTCAATTTGTTTTGCATCCATGACATAGGTGTCCCGACAGACATCCACGAAGACCGGTTCCGCTCCCACATATCGGATGGTGTTCACAGGGGATATGAAAGTCATGGAGGGAACGATGACCTCATCCCCTTCCCCGATGCCAAGGCACTTCAGCGCCATGTGGAGTGCCGCCGTGCCATTGACCATGACTACAGCCTTTTCCACCTGCAAATACTCCGCGAATTTTTCCTCAAACAGATCTACATAACTGCCTGCGCTGGAAACCCAGTTGGTGTCCAGACACTCCTTGATGTACTTCCATTCATTTCCATCGATACTGGGGATACATAACGGAATCATGTGTCGACCTCGCTTTATGCTATTCGGCATTGGTCATTAGATTACGTTCCGGGTATCAGGAGTTTGAACTTACTATACGATTCCTGTTTCACATTGCAATCCGGAAATGGCCTTCATCTTTTTCGTGTCAGGCATGAACGATTCAAACGTTGTATATATCGGGCTTGTAGGTGCTCAGGTTTTTTCCGATCCATTCCATGGTTTCAGCAAGACCTTCATCCAGGGAATAACTCGGAGTCCAGCCGATCAGCTCCGCCGCCTTCGCATTGTTGCACCAAAGTCTGTTCACCTCGCTGTTTTGGGGCCTCAGACGGTTTTCATCGCATTCAATGGCAACGGTCCGACCACTGAGGGCAATGATCTTGTCAGCAAGATCCCCAATCGTGATTTCGCTGTTGTTCCCGATGTTGACGACCTGGCCGACACTCTCATCGGACTCAGCCATCTTAACAAAACCTCTGGCCGTATCCTTCACAAAGGTCAGATCCCGCCTGGGGGACAACGCACCCAGCTTGATCACACTTTTTCCTGCGAGAACCTGTGAGATGATCGTTGGAATCACAGCCCGGGCCGACTGCCGCGGTCCATAGGTATTGAAGGGTCTGAGCGTTGCCACGGGAAGGCTAAAGGAGCAAAAGTAGCTTTCCGCCATTTTGTCCGCACCGATTTTACTGGCGGAATAGGGGGATTGGCCTTGGAGCGGATGTTTTTCGTCAATGGGCGTATAGAGCGCAGTTCCATAAACCTCGCTCGTGGAGGTCTGAACGATTTTCTTCACATTGTGGACGCGGGATGCTTCCAGCACATTCAAGGTTCCTTCAATATTGGTTCGCAAATAGGAAGCTGGCGACTGATAGGAATAAGGGATGGCGATCAACGCCGCCAGGTGGAAAACAACATCCTTGCCCTGAACCACCTTCGAAATGTTGTCATATTCCCGGACATCTCCGGTATAAACTTCAATTTCCTTTTTCACAGCAGGGTCCAGCGTGTCAAGCCACCCCCAGTTGTTGAAGGAGTTGTATTGAACAAGGGCGGTCACCCTGCATCCCATCTTCACGAGTTCCTCGGTCAGGTGGCTTCCGATGAAACCTTCCGATCCTGTGACAAGAATTTTCTCATTTTCCAGCTTCATTCGAACCCTCCCTGAACAGATCCTGATAATCCGTATTCGCTTTCGAAAAATCGTCCATCTGTCCGATGTCCATCCAGTACTCGGTAATCGGAAAACTGCCGACCTTCCGGTCGGTTTTCAGGCAGATGTCGATCAGCTTCGTGATGTCGAAATATTCGTCCTCCGGAATCAGATCGATCACATCCGGTTCCAGACAGTACATTCCCCCATTGATGAAGAATCCGATTTCCGGCTTTTCCTTGAGGGAAACAACGGATTCCTCCCGAATGTCCACAACGCCGTAAGGGATCTGCATGTCGTATTTCTTGGTTCCGATGGTCATGGTGTTTTTATGCTTCAGATGATAATTCATAAACTGTTCAAAATTCAGTTTCGTCAGAATATCCCCGTTCAACACAAAAAAGGACTTGGTGATATACTGCTTGGCCAGCCGGATTGCACCTGCTGTTCCGAGTCTCTTTTTTTCTGTTACATACTGGATGTTCACCCCGAAATTCGAGCCATCCTGAAAATAATTCTGTATGATTTCCGCCTTATAGTTCAGGCACAGGACGATGTTCGTGTATCCGTAGGACTTCATCTGGTCAATGATGGTTTCGATGATGGGTTTCGGACCGACCCGCAGCATGGGCTTTGGAATGTCGCGGGTCAGCGAGGAGAGTCTGGTTCCAAGCCCGCCCGCCATGATGACAACCCAATTGTCCTTCGTTTCCTTCAGGAAGAATTCATATTGGAAGATCAGGTCGGTAAGCCGCATGTCGTCGTCCAGCACAGGAATCTGCGAGATGGCTTTCCTCAGAAACAACGTTTCAATCAATGTGCGGGAATAATGCTCCGATACAAAGGTGAAATTCTCATTCATGATCAATTTGATGGAGTCATTGAGCGAAATGCCCTTCAATATGGCTCTTCGGACATCACCGTCCGTTATGGTCCCAATCAGTCGCTCCCCTTCATCGATGACCAGCGCGATTCCCCTGGAACCTTTGTCGATCACTTCCATCGCCTGTTTGATGATGGTGTCAGGCGTAATCATGAGCCGTTTCATTTCATCGCGTTCCATCCGAAATCTCCCATCGAATATCAGAATGTACCGGTAACCGGCTCCATTTCCTGGGAACCGTCATCGCAGGTCACAACAGGTGCCTGGATATCTCAAAGATTGCCGGTGAAAGGCAACCGCCCGAATGATGCCTGTACATACCAGATATATCACATATTCGTGTCATCGAACCATTTGCTGAAGCGGATATGCCTAGCCGGAACGCCTGCAACGACCGAATTTGGCGGAATGTCACGTACCACGGCACTCCCTGCACCGATGATGCAATTCTCACCGATGCGGATTCCCTGAATGACGACCGCACCTGCACCTATCAGGCAATTGTCCCCGATCGTGACCCCACCGGACAGGGTGGCTCCGGGCGCCACATGGATGTTGTTGCCCAGAATGCAGTCATGCTCGATAATGCACCCCGTATTGAGGATGCAGTTGCTGCCAACCCGTACGCCTGCATTGATGATGCTGCCTGCCATCAAGGCATTTCCATCCCCAAATTCAGCAGAATCCGAGACAACACTTGCGCCATGGACCACACTGACAAGCTCGAAGCCCGATTCCCGCGCCTTCCTGTACAATTTCAACCTGGGCTGGAAGCTCTCCACCATACCCAGGGTGATCAGGGCCTTTCGCACGCCTTTGCCCGCCAACTCCACAAGGATGTCATCCGTTCCGATGACAGGTACGCCAAGAACGGACTGTCCGATTTTTGCCTCATCCTTGTCGGTGATTCCGACGATGTGAAACGCCGGATGGTATTTCCGGATGATCTCAATGATGACTTTTGCATGGCCGCCCGCTCCCATCAGCACGATCGGCGAGGCGTCCACCGGGCGGGGCGCTCCGGCAGACTCCATATCGTAAAATCTCTTTTTCAGCAGGGAAGCCTTGTCGCCAAAGTCGACCGTCTTTATCGCAGCCAGAATCCGCCCTGCGGTCTTGCCGTCCCCGTAAGGATTCACAAGCGAAGCGATGGATTCTTCGAAGTCTTTCGAAAGAGCCCTGTCAAGCGCCATCCGGATGTCGCTCCTGCGGCATGCGCAGTCGATGACATTCCCCGGCCGAATCCTTCCGCCCTGCCGGTCCCCGATGTTCACAACGGGTATTCTGAACGAGGCGCTCTCAAGGATGCCGCTTGAAGTATTCCCGATCATCAGCCTGGCATGACGCATCGCACTCAGGTAGGCTCGCTGCCCCAGATTCTTGACCAAGGTGATCCTGGAGGGGTATGCAGCAGCTGCCCTCTCGATGACCTCAAGGATCGCAAGACCGCCTGCATCCATGTTTGGTGCCGTCACCAACACGGATAGGTCTGTTTCGAACAATGCCTCCATTACCTCGCCAATCTGCATGGGCGCTGATTTTCCATCGTCCAGGGTTACAGGATGGTATGTCATCAGGGCGACTTCGCCTGAAAAATCCACGCCGGAAAAACGGGAGAGTTCCTCAACATCCATCAGGTCGACGCCCGTTATTCCATCAATTCCCAAGGCACCGACAACAAATACCCGTTCCGGATTCTCCCCCATCTGGATGATTCTATCCCCATACGCCGGGATGGAAGGAAAATGAAGGGCTGACATCTTGGTGACCGCATGCCGGATGTTTTCATCAATCGCTCCGAAGGTGGACTCCCCGCCATGAATGTGCGCGATGGGAATCTTGTGGATGAGTGCGGCGGTGCAGACGGACAGGAGTTCGTACCGGTCTCCCAGAACGATCAGCAGATCGGGAGGATTCTCCGCGAAAATGCCGGAAAAGCCCTGGAGGCCTTCCGCAATGGCTGCACAGACATCCTGTTCCAAATCACCCACGGGCGTCATGTTGATCAGACAATCCGCCCGTAAGCCATCCTCCTCGATTTGGTCGACCGTTCTTCCGTGAAGGGTGGACAGATGACTTCCCGTAACCGCAAGCTTCATCTCAAAACTCTCATCCGAAGCCATCGCCCGGATGAGAGGCTGCAGGAGTCCATAGTCCGCACGTGAGGTTGTGACTATCATCGTCTTGATTTTCTTCATCGGCCGGAATCCATGGCGTGCAGTTTGAGAAAATTCTTCAGAATCGTCAGGCCCGCCCTTCCGCTTTTTTCCGGATGGAACTGGCATCCGTACAACGTCCCCTTCTGAATGGCGGCGGAAATGAGTCTTCCGCCATAAAAAGCATCTGCAAGACGGTTTCGGGGATCCTCGGGGAATGCTGTGAAGGAATGCACGAAATATACGGTTTCCCCTTCATCCATCCCTGTCAGGATGGTGTTGTCCCACCGTGCCTTGTCTGCATCCGCAGGCAACGTCAGTCCGTTCCAGCCGATATGCGGGATTTTGTGCGGCAATCCTTCCAAAGTCGTTCTTTCGATTTCCGCCACTTTCCCGGAGATAAGCCCCAGACCTTCACAATTGCCGAATTCCTCGCTCTCGTCCATCATCATCTGCATTCCGAGGCAGATCCCCAGAAAGTACCGTTCCTTCTCCGCAAACCGTCGGATCGGCTCCACAAGCCCCCGGTCCCGCAAGCCCTTCATTCCGTCCGCAAAGGCACCCACCCCCGGAAGGACAAGGATTTCAGCATCCCGAATCCGTTCCGGAACACAGGTCAGCTCCACTTCAGCCCCGCAATGCTCGAAAGCACGGGTGACGCTCAGGACATTGCCAATTCCATAATCGATTACGGTTACTTTTGGCATCAGCTGGTTCTCCTCACGTTGATCTTCCGCGCTATCGCCTGGCTCCGGATATCCTCTATCGCAAGCTTGCCGTAATGCAGGACATTGGCCATCGCCACTGCATCGGCCTTTCCGACCTTTACAACCTGTTCCAGGTCGTCGATGCCCCCCATGCCACCGCTTGCGATGACCGGGATGGGAACCGCCGAGGAGACTGCATGAACCAGTTCCACGTCGAAACCCCTTGCCCGCCCTTCCCTGTCGACGGAGGTCAGGAGAATCTCACCGGCCCCGAGTTCCACGCCCCGCTTCGCCCATTCAACCACATCAAGCCCGGACTTCTCGCGCCCGTTGTCATAATAGGCTTCCCATTTTCCTTCCTGGATCTTCTTGGCCTCGATATGAAAGACCATGCACTGGGACCCGAACTTTTGGGATATCTCGCGAATCAACTCGGGTCGCTTGATGGCGGCGGTATTGACCGCAACCTTGTCTGCGCCTGCCTTCAGAATCTCCACGACGTCCTCGATGGAACGGATGCCCCCGCCCACGGTGATCGGAATGAAGACGTTCTCCGTTGTCTGCCTGACGATATCCATCAAATTGTTGCGATTGTACAGGCTGGCGACAATATCGACATAGATGATTTCATCGATGCCCTGTTCATAGTATCTTCTGGCGAATAGATTCGGATCTCCCAGTTTTCTGAGCCCTTCCAGCTGAACCCCTTTGACAAGGTTCGGACCTTTGACGTCCAGGCGTGCAATCAATCGAACATTTTCCACGTTTTCCCCCATGAATCAAGGTTATTCGTCAAAAACCGTATGCCTGAGCTTCCAGACGCCTGCGTCCTTCTTCCAAAGATGCGGGGAGCGGAACTTGTCGGCCAGATGCATGAAATATTCGCGATCCATGATGCGCTGTTCGAACATCTGCGAAGCGACCGGGTATTCCTTTTCGGTGATGCTCAGATACTTGAATATCTCGTCAGCGAAACGTTCCGGAAACTCCCCGTCGTATTTCCTGACAAGGGCCACCCCTTCATCCCGATCGATCTCATTGTTCCGGATCTCCTGCGCTGCGTCATAGGTCGCGCGCCCGATGCCGAACTTGGTGTACGTGGTGTAGTAATGGAAATCATCTATCTTGTCGTCGATGCTGTTGTATTTGCTATAGGTCCCTGGTGTTCTTTCCGGCGAAGGCTGGAAGTTCCCATTCTCCACCGAGTAGTAATAAGCTCCCTGAGGATGCCATTTGAGGTAATACCCGAGGTAATGAACCTCGATCTTTTTCTTCTCGATATCATCGGGATTGGCTGGAACATAGGGATTCAAGGCAACGGGTTCCACGCCGAAATCCTTTTCCAGCGATTCAATGGTCACGCCGCCAAGATACACCTTGCTCTTGTCATCCGAGACAAAATACTTCCAGTCCCGTTTTGCCGATTGCGTGTCGGAGATCGGGTTCCCGTATTCGGCTTCATTCTCACCGTAGAATACAAGCGGAAGGTTGAACAGCACCGCCATCTTCGGTGCGAGAGACTTCTGCCCGAAAATAAACGGTTGGAATGGATGGAACAGATTCTCAACAGCCAGTCGTGTCAACAAACGGTGGGACTTGCCGTCCGGAGTGCAGAGATAGTTGTCAAAGCCTGCATGAATCCAGGACTGGAAGTTATCCCATCCCCAGGGGGTATGGATATGCGGCGCCCATGTGACGGTGAGGGGATGCATGCCGTATTTGTACTTCAGCATGTGTGCTGCATAAAAACTGTCCTTGCCGCCGGAGCCGGGTACAAGACAGTCATAGGAACCATCGTTTTTCCTGTGTCTGTCGCAAAGCTCGATCAATTCCTTCTCGCGCAGATCCCAGTCTATTGTCTTGTATTTCTGCTCGGAAGCGCGGCAAGCGTCGCAAACGCCGTCTTCGGAGAAGTGGATGGTCTCCTTTTTGGAATCCTTGTTATGCTGGTATTCAACGGTGGAATTGGGCCGTTGATTTGAAATGACACATTTTTTGCAGAATTTCACTTCTCTCGGAAGGCCATACTTGGTTTCCAGTTGGCTTTCCTCACACTCGAATTTGCTGAAGTCAATATGGGTCTGCCTCATCAACTTCTCCATTACGAATCCCCTTTCGCTGCTTGGTTTGAATTGGCAAGAATCATTGAGCAAGAGTTCGGGCTCCGGTTCCTGACATGAAGGGCATCGTTTATCCCGTACATGAACCATCCATTGTCGGGTTCACCCTTTGGAATCATTCAAGGTCAGTCCACTGAAGGGCTTGGTCCACTCCGATGTCGTTTCTGGCCACCCTGCCGATGATGCTTTCATAGTACCTGGGTTCCATACCATTGGCAGGTCTCTTGATTTCCAGATCCCCTTCACCGAAAACATGACCTTGGGGGATTGCTTTTGCCGCAACAATGGATTTCCTGACCAGATCCCTGATGGGTCTTTCCGACTCCCTCATTGCCTTGACCCCGTCCCCAAAGGCAATTTCGATGCTGCGGATACAAGTGACCATCCGTTTCAGTTCCTGTGGTTCCAGCGATGCCTTGTGATCGGGACCCGGCAGTGATTTATCCAGCGTGAAGTGTTTCTCGATGATGCCTGCCCCCATTGCAACCGCAGCCAGGGGGATCTCGATGCCTTCCGTGTGGTCTGAATATCCGACCTTCACTTTGAATGCCTCTTTCAGCGTCTGCATGGCACGAAGGTTGACATCCTCTAGACGGGCCGGATAATTGGTTGTGCAATGAAGCAGGGAAACATGCCTGTTGCCGGAAGAATACACCGCATGCAATCCCTCTTC
This sequence comes from uncultured Clostridia bacterium, assembly GCA_942493335.1. Lineage (GTDB taxonomy): Bacteria > Bacillota > Clostridia > DSM-8532 > DSM-8532 > JAEWSN01. The sequence goes on from OW818693.1 coordinate 1,515,144, forward strand.
CGTTTCGCCGAGTGTGGCCATGCCTGTGGAAAGGATGACCGGTTTCCCTTTTGCCCCCACATGTCTGAGAAACGGCGTGTTTGTCAGGTCGCCCGAACTGATCTTGTACAAGGGAACCGCCAGTCGCTCCAGCATATCCGCACTGTCATCATCAAAAGGAGTCGAAAGAAACAGAATTCCTGCCTTGTCACAGTACTCCTTGATCGCCACATGAGAAGCCCACGACAGCTCCAACCTTACCAGAAGCTCATGTTGGCCCTCGTTTCGGCCCGTATTGTCAGCCTGGTATCTTGCCATGGCCGCATTGCGCGTCACAAGTTTGTCCGCCTTGAAGGTCTGAAATTTGACGGCATCGGCACCTGCATCCATTGCGGCATCCACAAGGCGTTTCGCCATGTCGAGATTCCCGTTGTGGTTGACTCCCGCTTCCGCGATGACAAATACAGACTTGCCGTTTTCCAGAAGCATAGGTTACTTTCCCTCTCTCTCCCGAATCAGCATTTCCGCATATCTGAAATCCCTTTCGGTATCGATGTCAACCGAATCATCCACGCTCATTATATATCCGGTCTCGTTTTTCACAATCATGCTTTTTTCCTGAAGGAGGCTTGTCGTCCGGACAACCCAGATCGCACCGTTGAACCGATAGACTTCGGGCAGATCCTGCCTTCTGAGTACCAGCCCCTCTTGTTTGATGAAGGATTCAAGTTTGTCCCCCTTGAAAACCTGCGTCCAGCAGGGATGCACTTCAGCTTCGCAGACAGAAACAATCCCGTCCATCTTCGTAGCGATCAGTCTCTCAATGGCTTCATCGATGTGCCTGGCGGTCTTCATCGGCGCTGTGCATTGAAGAAGGCATACGTAATCAGGTGAATAACCTTCACTCTCCTTCAATCGTTGCACAGTATAGAGGATTGCGTCAATGGAGGGGGAGGTATCGGATGCCAGCGCGGCTGGACGCAGAAAAGGAACTTCTGCGCCATATACCTCACTCACCCCGGCGATTTCCGGGTCATCGGTGGAAACAAGGACACGATTGAGGTACCGACTCTTGCCGGCTTCGGCGATGGTATGGGCGATGAGTGGTTTTCCGGCCAGGTCCCTGATGTTCTTCCCGGGAAGGCCTTTGGATCCGCCACGGGCGGGGATGATCGCGAGAATTTCCATTTCATCATTCCTTCATCTTCTGTATGATTTGGATCAGATCATCCGCCACTGCCTTGTGCGACGCTGCACTGTAGTGGAAACGATCGGGTGCCAGCGCCCTGTCCAGACCGATTTCCATGAAGCGGGAAAACGCATCGACACAAGGGATGCCATTATGTGCGCAATAGGCGGTGATGGCCTCATTATACCGTTGAATGTGCCGGTTTGCATTAATAAAGCGATAATTCAGAATGGGATTGATGTTCACCAACGCTGTCCTGATGCCGTTCTCCTGAAAAGGAACCATGCAGGCGTCGATATTGGCCAACGTCTGTTCGATGGTGAAGTAGTGCTTCGGCTTCGCCAGAATCTGCAACAGAAACTCCAGAGGATTCAGAAACCAGGTTCTTGCCGCCAACCTCATACCCTTCGACATTTTCATCTTGTACATGGCCCGGATGAGCTTGCCACGGCGTTCCCTGTGCAAACCTCTGGGCAAGGCATCATTGATGCCGAATGCGTAGATTGCGATATCGGGCTTTGCCCCGATAGCCGTCTCCAAATTGTCCAGTGCTTCCCGGGTAGTCATCCCATCCAGATCCACGATCTGGATTTCAGTGTCCGGAAAATGCTGTTTCAGCAAGGCGGGATACCGCAACGGCTCTTCGACGGCCGCGTCGATCGCCATGCAATCCGTGTAGAACAGAATCTTCATGCAACACTCCCTTAATTACAAAAAGGCTGGATCCGGTCATATGAGTTCTGATCCTGCATTCTACAGGTTTTTCACCCGGTACACCTCATGAATCAAGCTGTTGATGTATTCGCAAACCGCAGCGGTTTCCAGGCTCTGCTTCTTTACAAAGACCATCCTCGCCATGTTTTTGACAATGTCATTGTCGTTTTTTGTCAGTTCGCTATCCATGATGATTTTGTGGATGGCGATGGTCTGTTCGATGGAACCAATGATGTAGGTCTTGTAGAACGGGTCTTCTTCCAGTGCGGTCTGCAACTTGTTGATCTGTTTGGCAAGTGCGATGTGTTTTCCATCCTGAAACCGATGGCTGTCGAGGATGACTTTCAGATCATCGATCAGTACGACCAGGCGCTTCGTGATCTCAAGCAACTTGGCGGACTCGGAGAGGATGCCGTCGAAATAGTTTCGGTATTCAGTCCGCCCGATTTCAATATGTCCTTTGCCATGCTCGTAGAATTCCCGCATCTTGCCATCAAGGTCATAATCTTGTTTCATGTAGGCATTTGTTACATCCCGGAAGTCCCTGACTTCACAAAGATCGACTCCGATTCCGCCCTCTGTTGCATTGATGAATCGGAATCCTTTCGCAACGGCAGCCTTCACCTTGTTCTCCATGGCGCTTTTGGATGCCAGGAGAGGCCGCGTCGTATAGGTTTCCTCTCCATATATGTCAATAGCCTTGACCAGATCCTTGTCTCCCGACTTGACTTGTTCTTCGAAATTCATGTTGTGGGCTGCGCCTTCAGCATGAAACTTCAGATCCGTACAGGCAAAATCCTGACCGACCAGAACGACTGGATTGCATCCGAAATGGGTTGCAATCCCGACATTGATGCCAGCTACGGTCGCATCCGGAGGCATTTCCTGAAAATCTATGTTCATCTGATTCCCAAAAATCCGGGCAAGGTGATCCAGCGAATCGATGAACACAATTTTCTTCTCCGGATAAATATCGATCAATTCATAATAGCATCGGTTCAGATATATCAGAGAAATGCCTTCAAACTCTATCCCCCGATAGATATCCTTGATCAAGGGAGATCCGTCGATGACGACGGCAAAACGCGGTGTGATGTTGTTTTTCTTTAAGATCGTGAGGGCGGAACCCCCTGCAAGAACCACGCACCGATTGCTCAATTCCCGTATCTGTTCAATATTTCTTTCAAGGGAAGGACCTGCCGACACAATCAGGGCTGGAACATCCCGAAACAGATTCTCCATTTCCTTCCCGTTATATGCGCCATTGATATTGGAAATGTTCATGATGAAATTGGCAATCCACATCTCCTTGAAGTAATCATTTGTCTGCAGGTTGACGGACATGAGATTGATCATATCCGCAAATCTCTTCTGGATTCTACCAAACAAGTCGGCATACAGAATGGCATAATTCGAGTAGACGCGAAAATCAGCTTTTTCAAACGGTCTCGTCTTGAAAAACCCGAAGAGCAAATCGACAATCACATCATCATTGTCGTTCAGTATGAAAAACGTGTTTTTCCTGGAGAACAACGCCTTCATGCTTCCGTTTTCAAGGAAAAGCTTGAAGATACGCGTATCCGGTTCAACAACGAATATGGCGGCATCCGGATTTACAGCTTTCAAAAGAGCGGCGAGATGATATCCCATACCAAGACCGAAGACAACGACAAGCCCCGCTTCGGCGTCATGACCGGATGCCCAGCGTTCCGCTTCAGAAAGCACATTGTACTGGCTATGGATGAAAATCTCGCGATCTCCCTCCCGAACCGCCACATTCTTCTGGCCAGCCTTATTCATGCATAAGGATACCGATGAATCCTCCGCAGAAAGTGCATCCAGCCTTTTCGCTGCATCTTCGTACAGGACGTGGTTCATCTGATCAAAATACGCAAGATTCTCATCGTACAGATTCATCGTTCAGGCTCCTTGTACTAATTGTATTGCTTCGCTCTGCAATCTTTCAGTATGTCTTCCAGAATGGCGATCACCTCATATTCAAACAAATCTGCGACCAAAACGGTATCCTTTTCAACCAATGCTCCGTTGATCTGATTCAACATCCCATTCAACCCATTCGTGATCTCCTCTGATTTATCAGTGCTCAATCCTGCATATGCCTGACTGATCCACGCAAGTCCTTCGATGATCTTGTTCAATAGTGCATATCCAGCGTGGTTGTTTCCCTCATGGAAAAAATAGACCATGTCCCTGATTCCGGTAATCAGATTTGGGATATAACGGAGAAGTTCATTCTTCAGTTCTTCCACTGCAAACCTCCATTTGATGATGTCTCCCTAGCAGGATATGCTAAATTGAGCATACCGTCGCGCGATTGCAATTTCCCCATATTATATATATATATATCGGTATTCACGCTGCTCCCGAGTATCATTTTCTTTGATGTACATCGAGTAGGAGGCGGCCCGTTAGTCGGGCCGCCGACCTCTCACACCACCGTACGTACCGTTCGGTATACGGCGGTTCATCAGGGTCATTTGGTTGAAAGACAGTCAGTCAGAAAGATAAATCCAAATTCCTTGAGATAACGATTCGTCAAAGATGTACCCAGGATTGGGCTACCGGCTGTTCGCCAGTAGCTCTTTCTTGTGTTGGCGAATTCCCATGCTTTTGAGTTTTCAACACCAAGCCTGACCAAATGGTCATGCTTGGTTCGAATCCTCTTCCACTGTTTCCACCAGCACATGCGGATGCGTCTCCGCATCCATTCATCCAATTGCGAAGCCGGGGTTTTCATGTCTGCCAGTTTGAAATACCCTGCCCAGCCCTTCACGAGCCGGTTCAGTTTATCCCGCTTGACTTCCATACTTTCCGACCTGCTTCTGGACGTACATGCACGCACCTTGTCCTTGAAACGGCCATAGGATTTCGGGTGGACTCTCGCCCTAATCTCCCCGGTCTTCGGAACCTTTCGAAAAGAGAATCCCAGAAACTTACTCCGGTACACACTTCCCACCAGACTCTTTTCCCGGTTCACCTTGAGTTTGAGCCTTCCCTCCAGAAAACACGTAATGCTTTCTTTCGCCCGGTTTCCCGCTTTGCGGCTCTTCACATAGATTTGGAAGTCATCCGCATACCGGCAGAACCGGTGTCCTCGCCGTTCCAGTTCCTTGTCCAGTTCATCCAGCAGAATGTTGGTCAGTAATGGGCTGAGCGGACCACCTTGCGGCGTGCCTATTTCATTTCTGACCTCGACCCCGTTCTCGAGAATGCCTGCCTCCAAATACTTGCGTATCAGGCGCAGCACACGCTTGTCGTCCACCTTCCTCGCCACCAGCGACATGAGTTTGTCGTGGTTGACCCGGTCGAAGAACTTTTCGAGGTCCATCTCCACCACTGTCCCGTGCCCTTCCTGAACATATGCGCATGCTGCCTTGATTGCATCGTGCGCACTTTTCTTCGGACGGAATCCGTAACTCGACGCCGAGAATCCCGGGTCGAATACCGGAGTCAGGGCTTGGGCAATAGCCTGTTGGATGAGTCTGTCCATGACGGTTGGTATCCCAAGTTGTCGGGTTCCTCCGTTCGGTTTCGGTATTTCTACCTTCCTTACGGCTTGGGGAGTGTAATCCCCTTCGAGCAATTGCTGACGGTAGTTCGGCCACTCGGCCCACAGGTGGGTTCGAAGTTCATCGACCTGCATCCCGTCGACTCCATGGCTTCCCTTATTGGATTTCACCCGCTTGAATGCTGCTGTCATGTTGTCTTTGGCGAGAATCCTTTCCATCAGCGTCTGCCCGTCTGACTTGGTCCCGTTTCCTCCTCCATGCGTCGCCGGTGGATTGCTCAGCGCCTCCGTTTCCTCTCGGGGTTCCACCCCTACCCGCCACGGACGACCTTCATATGAAGTTGTCTGCTGTCGTTGCGAATCCTTCGAAACTTTCATGTGCTCTGGAAACCTCCTGATGTTCGGCCCTTCCCGTCTGTTTCGAACCAGCCGGTACTATGGCCTCTGCTGACTTCTGGCTGTTCAGCCGTACCTCCCGGTACGGGTTGTCGTCTCTGAAAAAAAACATCCACGACGTACAAGCCAGATCTCCACGGGTAAGCTCGCGTTCCTTCATCCCATCTACCTGCCGCATATACACCCTTTGCCTCGTATAGCATTGGACTTCGCTTTGTTCAGCAAGCTCGTCCGACTTGGGATGCCTTGTATGCGATTTCTGTTCGTCAGGCCGGGATTTTGCCTCCGGCTTCCTTCAGATTCCACCTCGCGATGGACACCCTTGCCTTTGGCTAATGGTTGGTGCTATCAACCTCCATAGCGGACTTTCACCGCCAAGAACGCGCGCATGCCGCGCGCACTGAAAAAAAAGAGCCAGCCTTCCGGCTGACTCTTTTCGATGCAATACTTAACGCAGGAGCTGCAGTACGCCTTGCGGCTGCTGGTTGGCCTGCGCCAACATGGCAGTTGATGCTTGACTGAGGATGTTGTTCTTGGTGAACTCCATCATTTCCTTGGCCATGTCCACGTCGCGGACACGGGATTCGGCTGCAGTCAAGTTTTCAGAAGAAGTGCTGAGGTTGTTGATGGTATGCTCCAACCGATTCTGCCAAGCGCCCATTTTGGAACGTTCGGCGGAAACTTGATTGATTGCCGTATCAAGAATGGAGAGTCTTGTGGTGAAATTCTGTGTCGTGCTCGTCACATCAACGTCGCTGACCATTGATCCAGTACCGTTGCCAATTGCATCAGCCTTCATGTTGTTGATGCTGATGTCAAGTTGCTGATTGGAGTTGGCACCGATTTGGAAGGTGGCGGTATTGCCGCTTGTTCCAAGAGATGCGCCTGCAGACAAAAGGGTCGTAGCACTGGCGGTTGCGCTAAAGTTCAGCTTCACGCCGACGTTATTGAAATTCAATGCTGTTCCCGCTGTGATTGCAGACGTATTTCCGACACTGATGGTCTGGGTTGTGGTCCCTACGGTTACACTGATGCCAGTGGTTGTCGTGCTGAAATTGATGGGAGAGCCAGAAGCGATGCCGCTGATATCAATGGAGACACCTGCAGCCGCAAGCGAAACCGCTGTCAAAGAACCATCAACCGTCTTGACTCCGAGTGAACCATCTGTGAGCTTCTTTGTGTTGAATTCAGTCTTTGTGCCGATAGAAGAAATTTCCGAACTGAGTTGTGACATTTCTTCCTGGATCCGGCTACGGTCAGTCGCTGTGTTTGTATCATTGTTTCCTTGAACAGCCAACTCACGCATACGCAGAAGCATGCTGTGGGTTTCACCAAGCGCACCTTCAGCGGTCTGCAACAAAGAGATGCCATCCTGCGCATTTCTTCCAGCCTGGTCCAGACCTTTGATCTGGTTACGCATTTTTTCAGAAATGGCAAGACCGGCAGCATCGTCACCAGCTTTGTTGATACGTTGGCCGGATGACAATTTTTCCAAGGATTTGCCTTGGGCTGCGGTGGCCTGGGTCAACCGGGAGTATGTGTTCAGAGCCGCGATATTGTGATTGATCCTCATAAAAATATCCTCCTTGATACGTTCTTTAGGGAATCCTTTCCCCAAAGGTCACCCTCTACCCGGGTCGGGTCGAATCAGAATCAGTGTTCCTGTTCGCGCGTCACAGATCCACTGTTCATCATCATGAAGCAAGTCAACATGACATTGCTTCACTACTATCTTACCACGTATTTAGGAGGATTAACATATTTATTCGATTTTTTATTGATGGTTTTCAATGGATTTTGTGATATGTTACAAAAAATGAACAAATCGCAATTGGAAGTATAAGAAAAAAAGGACCAGCCATTCGGCTGATCCTTTCTGGAATTGATTCTTGTCTGTGTTAATCTTGGAATGTTAACGGAGTAATTGCAGTACGCCCTGGGGCTGTTGGTTGGCCTGTGCCAGCATTGCTGTTGAAGCCTGGTTGAGGATGTTGTTCTTGGTGAACTCCATCATTTCCTTGGCCATATCTACATCACGGACACGGGATTCGGCAGCAGTCAGGTTCTCGGAAGAGGTACTGAGGTTGTTGATGGTGTGTTCCAAACGGTTCTGCCACGCGCCCATTTTGGAACGTTCAGCAGAAACTTGGCTGATGGCATCATCAAGAATTTGTAGTCTTTGGGTGAATGTCTGGGTAGTGCTTGTGACATCGACATCACTGACCATTAAGCCCGATCCGGTTCCCAGTGCTTCCGCCTGCATGTCATTGATGGATATATTTAGTTCCTGACCTGCATTGGCTCCAATCTGAAAGGTTGCAGTATTTCCTGCTGTTCCAATGCTATCCCCATTCAAAAGAGCGTTTGCGTCCGTTAAGAGCGAAAAATTCAGCTTGACACCCAATTTATCGAAGTTCAGGTTTGTTCCTGCTGTAATACCAGTTGCAGCTGCTACCGATATGGTTTGTGTAGTTCCACCAATGGATACAGCCATATCGGTACCACTGGCTATAAAGCTAATCGTTGCGCCTGAAGCAATTCCGCTGATCTCAACACTTACTCCTGCCGTGGAAAGTGTGCTCATATTAATAGTACCATCAACGGTCTTTACACCAAGTGAGCCGTTAATCAACTTTTTTGTGTTGAATTCAGTCTTGATGCCGATGGATGAAATCTCAGTGGCAAGCTCATTGATTTCATCCTGAATGCGGTTACGATCGGTTGTTGTGTTTGTATCATTATTCCCCTGTACAGCCAACTCACGCATACGAAGAAGCATGCTGTGGGTTTCGCCAAGGGCGCCTTCAGCGGTCTGCAGCAAGGAGATGCCATCCTGAGCATTTCTTCCAGCCTGATCCAAACCCTTGATCTGGTTGCGCATTTTTTCGGAAATGGCAAGACCTGCAGCGTCGTCGCCGGCTTTGTTGATACGCTGACCGGACGACAACTTCTCGAGTGATTTGCCTTGTGCTGCTGTAGCTTGGGTCAATCGGGAATAGGTGTTCAGTGCTGCGATGTTGTGATTGATTCTCATCAGTAAATCCTCCATGATTCTTTTTCAGGGAATCCTTTCCCTGAAGCACACCCTCTACCCGGGCCGGGTTTGACTCCGACGTTCCGACGTTGATCACGCGTTACCAACTTCACAAATCATCTTTGTCTTTTTTTACATATGTTGTATCGGTATAACCTGATATGACCTTAACACATATTTACCATAAATTCATTACTTTTTTAAGAATTTTCAATTGTTTTTTCGAAATAACAGTCGTATAAACCATTTTTTACTTTTTTGTTAATTTGATACATGTGGAATATCGCATCAAAATCATTATCGCCTCCAACCGGATATGATCTGGAAAGTCAATATGTCTTCCGCATAATTCCTGGGTATCGGTATCAAACCCTCCTGAATTACTCCGAATTCCTATCAGCCAACTGCATTTGGACTCAGACGCAGTAAAAAATGGCCTGTACCCGAAAAATTTGGATACAGGCCATTCGTGTGCTATCAATCTATAAAGGTCATGAATGTTTCAGAACCCAATTCTGATGCTACTATTCATCCTTCTTGGCCGGATACAACCCTTCCATCGCCTTCTTCAAATCGTCCGAACTCAGACTCACGGTTGTCGCTTCGCGATTTTCCTGCTTGATTTCATCAAAGACTTCCTTGCGATGGATGGAGATCGTCTTCGGCGCATTGATTCCCAGTCGGACCTGATCCCCTTGTATCTCAATGACCGCAATTTCCACATCCTGCCCGATCATCAGAGACTGGCCTTTTTTTCGTGTCAATACCAGCATGCTATCTCCCTTCAATGAAAACAGGTTGGCGCAACCCGCCTTCACTTCGCACTCGTTCGTTACTCACTGTAGCAGGAAGTATCTTACAGGCAACGCATCATTGCGCTGCATGACTTGTTTGCCGGTATTGTTGTCAAGGTTGATCAGAATCGGGGCTTTCATGTTCGCCCGCATCTGTTTTTTGTCTTCGGGAATGACAACGACACACAAGGTGAGAATCCGTTCCGGGTTGTGGATGTTCAACAGGGAGAGGTCCTCGTCATCAACATCAACGGAGTAATCCTCATAGACCGCAAAGGGATCCATCACAACCAGCGCGATTTCGGGCAAATCAATACTTTGAAGCCAGAAAAAGGGAGTCTTCCCCTCGTTCTTTCCGAGCAATGTGAACTTCTTGCTCTCTTCAATGCCTGGAATTCCTTCCGGGAAAAAAAGTACCTCTTTCTCATCAACCTGGATTGTGCCGAAATGCTTTGTATCCAATGAGATCATGCAATTCCTCCGAAAGCCCTGTTACCAAGCTTATTCTGATCACGAAACATGCAAAGTTTTCCCAGTCGGGTGACATTTGTCTTGTAAACCCGACAAAGATGATTTTACCCCTATTTATCACTGCTTACCATATCGTTTTCTTTCATCTGTCATCGGATATAGTCAACCAGGGATGGTTGAATCACCCTTGCACCGGTTGACAAGGATGCCTTGTAGACACTTTCCTCGTTGCTTAGGTTCATGATGGCTTCCGCCATGTCGACATCCTCGTTCTGACTCATCAGTTTTGTAAATCCGATATTATCATCCGTCAAGCGATTTGTGGTCATTTCCAACCGGTTCATCCGGGCGCCAACACCGGAACGTGCACGCAGAATGTTGTCGATTTCCTGATCAACACTTGAGAGCAAGCTTCCCACAGCTTTCGTGTCCCCACTGTTCAAACCGACCAGGATATTATCAAACAGTTGCATGAGGGTGCCTTTTGATCCAACCGTTCCCGGAACCTGTGTGAGGGTCCCCATGCCCAAGGATCCCAAGGCGCTCCCGCCTGTCACATTGATGGCGGATGCCGCTCCTGTAGTGCTGCTGGTCAGCATCAACCTTCCCGAGCTGAAGGATGCCGTAACATCTCCGGCTGTTGTCGTTGCATTATTGATCGCAGTCTGTACGGACGTTAAAAGCGTGAACGGATCCGTATAGGTTGCTGATGGAATGGTAACGGCAACCGCTTCGCCGTCTACTGTCAGATTCATCCCGTTGTTGGCCGCATTGATCGTCAATGGAAAGGAAATCGTTGATGTACCCATCGAAGTGCCTGCCGTATCTCCAACAGCATTCGCACCGCCGTTGAACAGATCCCCTCCGGTAACATTGATGCCAAGATTGTCACCAATGCCGATTTCAAACAAGATATTCTCGCTCTTGTTCACCGACTGCAGAAAATTGCCTTTTTCATCCATGAACGGCTTGTCCGTTTTGTATCCCGAGAATATATACCTGCCCGCATATGAAGCATTCGCAAGATGGGTCGCTTGCTTTTTCAACTGGTCAACTTCCGTTTCGATTTTCTGCAAATCAGAAGTTGTATTGGTGCCATTTGCAGCCTGAACAGTCAACTCGCGCAAACGGGTCATCACATCGCCCAACTGTCCGATGGTTGATTCAGTCGAATCCATCCAGCTCGTGGCATCTTCCGTATTCCTTTTATACTGGGCGATTTCCGCCACATCCGTCCGTAGCTTCAGGGACTTGCTCGCCACAATCGGATCATCGGAAGGCTTGGATATTTTCTTCCCTGTCGCCAACTGGTCCTGGTACTTCGATGTACGGCCGAGGTTGGTGGACAGGCTGCCAAGCATGTTGTTGATGAGCATGTTGTTTGTGATTCTCATGGGGACCTCCCTGCAAATACCGCAGATCACGAATGAAGTAAGGAATGAAACACACTTGTACCAAGCCATTTTTCAGCGCGAAACGAAAATACCAGGCTAATCGCCGGAATGATTCGCTTATGTCAAACCGTTCGCCCAAAAAAACCCTACACCAACCCATTCACCAAAATATTCAAAATCTCCTCAAACGTCGAGATCATCTTGGCCGAAGCCCCGTAAATCTGTTGGAACTTGACCATATTGGTCATCTCCTCATTGATGGAGACCCCGGAAATCGACTGTCGACGATTCGCAATCTGTGCGGTGATGCCGGTCTGTGTCTTCTCAAAAACGGCAGCCTGCTGGCCATCGACACCCAGGTTCGAGATGAGGGTCTTTACGAAATCCTCCGGGCTGCCTTCCTTGAACATGTAGGGATTATGCCGCATGGCAAGAATGGATGCCAGATTGTCCGCATTTCCCTTTTGACCGGCAACACCGGATACCGCCAGATATTCCGACGGATTGTCATTGACTTCGGAGCCGATGCTGAAGTTTTTGGCTGTAAGAATATGACTATACCCATAAACCAACGCTTCATTGATATCAGGCGTCAAGGCATTATCAACAGCCTCCGCCACGCCATTGGCCGCGTCGGTAGCGGCTTTGGCAAGCGCGAGATTTTTGAACCCGGCACTTGTCATTGGATTTCCATCAGCACCATTCATCGTAAAAAAGCGATTGCCAGCCGGAAGATCCCCCGCCACGGACGTCAGATTGTAGCCGTCCACATGACCCTTCACCTTGTCGGTAGTCCCATTGCCATCCTTGTCGATATACCCCTCGTTGAAGGATTGGGCGAACACCTGCACGAACTCGTTCATTTTCCGTTGATAATAAGGAATTCCTCTATAATCCGGCGACCCGTTCATCGCGTCATTGCCATCGCGCATATCCAGATAACCCTTCAGTTCTCCAGAACGGATGGACAATTTGTTTCCATCTTCCCAAGACAGATTATAGAGATTGTTGAGATCTTCCGGATTCATCTTGTCGGTTCGCATGGTTGCGTCGATCCGCACGACATCCGCATGATCCACCAATGCCTTGCCGCTGATGGACACCACGAACCGCTTCTCTTTCGCTCCGCCTGGAAGCGTATAGCCGGTCTCGATTTCATAGGATTGGGTGTTTACGATCTTGGAAATCTGGTCGACGACATAGCCGCGTCGATCGCGCAAGTCGTTCGCAGTGTTTCCGGTGATCTCGTAGTTATAGATCTGCAGATTCAGTTCGCGAACCTGGTTTGCGTAGGAATTAAGTTCCTCGACCTTGGCATTCACCATGTTGTTCACATCGTCCTGAAGCTGCTCGAAATGCGTGGCCACATTGTTGAAGTACTTGGCCACCATGATCCCCTTTTCCTTCACCATCGCGCGGGTGGAAAGGCTGGAAGGATCCGTGGAAAGCTGCTGCATGCCCGCGTAGAAGTCGTTGATGATCGTGTTGAAGCCGCTGTCGGACGGCTCGTTGTAAACCGTCTGCAAATCATCGATCAGCTGGGACTTCACTTCCCATTCCCCAAGGAACTGCGTTTCACTCCAGTATTTTTCATCCAGAAATTCATCCCGCAACCGATTGACTGCCATGACATCGGAACCCATGCCCATCATGCCCGCGCTGTTTGCCACAAGCATGGGGCGGGCAGCCTGCTGATCGTTCACCTGGCGGGAATATCCGGGTGTATTGGTGTTGTCCACATTGTGGGATACCGTGGTCAACCCGCGTTGGGAGGAGTAGAGGCCCCGCAGGGCGATATCCATACCCAGGAAACTGCTGTTGTTCATGGACTGTTCCTCCCCGCTTTTGGGCGGTACGCCTGCCTGTCATTTTGCCGGTGGTTTCGGATGGAATGAACATAACTTCAGCAACTCATATACAGCTACTCACTGCAACCACTCATCATCATCCGCGTCCGGCGCCCATCCTGTTCACCATGGTGTCAATCATCTCGTCGATGACTTTGATATTCTTGGATGCCGCATTATAGGCGTATTTGAACTTGATCATGTTGCCCATTTCCTCATCAAGGGATACGCCCATGATGCTCTGGCGCAGAGCATCCGCCTGGTCCACCAGACTCTTCTGGTTGTTCATGATGCTTTCCGCATCATAACCGGTGTTGCCGATCTGCAGGATGACATTCTGGTAGTATGTGTCAAGGCTCAGGGACTTGGTTCGTCCGGTCATGAGCATCTTGTTCCGCAATCCGGCAATGGTGAGTGCCACGGAGTTGTCCCCGTTTGCATTCGTCGTACCGGCAACCAGCGCATTCACATCGGTCAGGTTGTTGTTGAGCTTGATATTCCCCATCTCCAGCGGCCGTGTCGTGGTCATCTGCTGGAAGAAATCCGCTCCGGCCATGCCGTCCAGCGTTGTACCGCTCTTGTGCAGATAATTCACTTCGCGCATCATGATGTTCAGCATGGCATTCAGTTGGCGCCGTACACCGGAAACAATGTTCGTACTCTCCACATCCGTGGCCATCCGGGTATTCACTTCGGTTGAGATGTCGGTTCCCATCTGTTTCAGCATGCCGGGAAAGCCCAAAGCGTTGAAGTCGTATGTATTGCCATTGGTTGATTTGGTGATCTCCGACCATGCCAGCTCTCCCGCATCAAGAACAACCGTGCTGTTGTCCTGCGCCACAGAGAAGCTGATGTTGCCGGCGGTCAGCTGTGCAATCCAGCTGTTGGCGGTAGCAGGAGTTACGGGCGTCATCGGGTCGTTGCCACCCATGCTTTCTCCCGTGAACAACTGTGCAATCCTGTTCGTCGTTGAAGGAACTGGCAGGGATGCCGTATATCCGGCTAAAGCCGTGCCAAAATCAAACGAGGTGAGCCCCGTCGGTACCAGTGCAAGCAAAGCGGTCTTGAAGCTCGCCGCATCCGGGTATTGATCGTTATGCAGGGTTCCCGCGCCATCAAAGGTGACCAGTCGATAAGTCGGGGTCAAGCCTCTGGCGGTCGTTTCATTGACAAGCTGATCGATATTCCCTTGAAGGTTGGCGAGATAAGCGCCACTCGTGCTTGAGGTATCCACCATGAAGGTGATTTCGGTATCCGTATTGGGCGACCCGTTGTCCACGCTGCCCGCAGCACCGGAAACTTCTCCTCGTCCTTCCAGCAGACCCTTGATGATACCCTGCCCGACCTTGACTTCGATATCATAGCCTTCCAGCATGGGCGTGTAAAAATTGGATTGCAGCCCGTTCGACCGGGCCTCAAGGTTGGTCTGTTCCCCCTTGGACACAAGGAAGTAACCCCCCACCATCAAATCCATCTGCCCATCGGTAGCCGTATTCGTATCCACCGTAACAAGCTTGGACAGCCTGTCCACCAGCGTGTTCCGTTGATCATAAAAGTCATTCGGGAGATTGCCGGCGGCTTCGGCTGAAGCGATCTTCACGTTGAGATCAGCGACTTTCCTGGTGATTTCGTTCACTTCCTCGACACGCCGCTTGACTTCCGCATTCAGATCGCTCTGCAGTTTGTTGATCTGGCTTCCGACGTGATTCACGTAGTTGACCAGCGAATCAGCCCGCTGCCGAACCAAAGAACGGATGGTCAGGCTTTCCGGCGCCTTCGACAGCTCCTGCCAGGAATCCCAGAATTGATTCATGGCGGTCTGCAGACCCTCCTTCATGGGTTCCCCGACGATGGCCTGCAAATCCTCGACAGCCTTGTACCGGGTCTCCCAGTAGCCGAGGGAATTGCTGTCCGTACGCACCAGATTGTCCTGGAAAAGATCACGAATCTGGCGGATCTGCTGGACATTGACGCCCATCTCCACACGCCAGTTGCCGTATGACTTGGTCGGCGCACCGACCAGAATGGCGCCTTGCCGGGAATACCCTTCCGTGCCAAGGTTGGAAACATTGTGCCCGGTGACTTCAAGGGCCTTTTGGTTGGCATTCATGCCGGTCATTGCGATATCGAGTCCAAAGAAGCTGATGGACAAGTGTTCCACCTCCAATCGGTTTCAGGTATTTCAGGTTTCAGGAATGCAGGTCCATGACTGAACGATAGGGCACATCCCCTGAAAGATCCCGGCCGCCCCGGCCGTATTTGGGAATGGAAGCAGCCGGCTTGGCCAGCAGCTGGATGTTGAAGTTGACAAAATCAAGTGATTGCTTCAGCAGTTCGGCATTCAACTGATTCAACCGGACCAGCTCGCCCATTGCATTCTGCAACTTTGCCTGCATATCTGAAAGGGGCTTGGCTTCCGATTCTCCCAGTTTGGCGCAAACAGCCGACATGTTCGGACTTTTGTCTGACAGCCCAAGCTGCGAGGCGAGTTTGTCGTTCAACTGGATGCGTACCTTCTCCAACTGGGAAAGCTGTTCCGCCATCCCCTGTTCGCGCTGGGTCAAGGCTGACAGCTCAAGCGTGCGATTGTGGACGAGGTGCCCGGTTTTTTCCTTGCCGAGGGCAACAATGCCGCCAATGAGCATCTCTTCATATTCAAGCGCCTTCAGCAGGTTCGCCAGCAGTGTCCCTTCCATCTCGTCCCTCCGCCCCGGAAGTTTCCCTCCCGAGGTACTCATCCTATATATCGGCCTGAAGGGGTAAGCGGATTAGTTGAATTTCCCAAAACCCGCATCCTTTCACACTTATAGAAATAGCAATTACCATGTTGCGCAGGGTGGATTCCGATCTTCCTTGATCTGTCCATTGAGGTAAAAAAAACAGGACGCCCAGATAATCTGAGGATCCTGTCTTGATATGACTCGATTGCAGGTCAGACATGGGTGCGAACGAATTCGTTCCCGGATCCGACTATGCCCGTTTTGTCGAGAAAGATGCGATCAGTTTGTCCGCGACTCCTTCGGATGCGACCTTATAGGTCCCATTCTGAACCGGTCCGGACAACTCCGCCACCTTGGATTCCCGTACATCCGGAACACTGCGGAGGGCCTTCATGACCGTAGCAAAATCCTTCGCCGGTCCGGAAATGGTCAACTCATCCTTCTTGCCCGCTACTTCACGGGAGCCGGAGACCTTGTCCACCCTTGCCTTGTTGTTGTATACCGGCGCAACGCCCGGCATGTTTCCCCAAATCTTCATGGTCATCCCTCGATTCGTCTTGGTCGGCAACCGTTTCAACCGGCTACACTTTCTATATCGTCAGGACCAAGCAGAACCTTTATAGGCGAATTGGAAAAACACGATCTTCAGTCGTGATGTTTGTAACGAAGACCCCTTTCCTTTTCCTCCGGTGTTTCCTTGGAGGCGGCAGGCTTTTCCTGCACAAGATTCCGACCGGCTTTCATCATGTCCCGCGCAAGCGTTGCCGAGCAGGTGTTGCAGAAACGGCCGCTGCGGATCCGCGCGCCGCAGTTTTCGCAGTTGATGGAAATCGGGCTGTTTTCCGCAACTTCCAGCCGTCCATCCTTCAGATACTTATGGATGGTGGCCTGCGAGACTTCCGTGGCATCGGAAACTTCCTGGACAGAGGCACCTGGAAAGTCCCGAACGAATTTCCGCACCTTGTTGAACTCTTCCTCTTCAAGCTTCTTACAATCTTCGCATAGCTGCGGTCCCATCGACCACATGATGATGCGCTTGCACTTTCTGCAATTTCTGACTTCAGCCATTTGGCACCTCCGAGTCATGATTCGGCGCCTGTCATCGCTGACGGGTTGCCATATGATTCCATAATACAGGTCCGGTCAGGCAAAAGCAATCGTGGATGCATGAATGATCACGGTCTCAGGGGCAATGCCTGCATCCCCGTATGCCCTGCGTATGGCGGCAGCGCATGAGCGCAGGGTACTGCCGGTTGTGGCTACATCATCCAGAAGAAGAATCTTTGGAACTGCAGGCAGTTCTCCTCCCGGGATCGGAGCAAAACTGTCTTCCAGTACCTTGAACCGCTCCTGTCGGCTCAGGCCGTTCTGGGAAACCGTACGTCTGCATTTTTCAACCGCCCGGCCGAAAACCGGTACCTCCAGATACTTACCCAGGGATTCGGCGAGAATCACGGCCTGATTGTAACCACGCGCGCGTTCCTTTCGAGGGTGCATGGGAACCGGGATGACCGCGGCAAAATCCGGACAGATCTCCATCTGACGGACAGCCTCCGCCAGAAGAAAGGCCAATGTATCGGCATTGCGCGGACGGCCGTTGTACTTCATCTCGCGGATGGCATGTTCCATGCCGCCCGCATAAGGAAATGGGCTGTACCATGCGTCCAGTTCCGGCCATTCCGGGCAGGTTCTCCACTGGGGCTCTTCCGGCTCCAGAATGCCCATGCAGGGTTCACAGACCAGTATCCCGGCCTGCATCGGCAGAACGGCATCGCAAAGAACGCAACGGGCGGGGAACAATAGCCTCAGCCATTTCTCGGTTCTGCCCGGTGCTTCATTGTTTTGCATTCGCTGCCCCTTCCTCCAATCGTCGTGCCAGACCACTATGCCGTTCCTGGCTCGCCGTATTGCGGATCATCCGCTCCAGCATGGCTTCGGCGCCGACCATCACAACCATTCGTCTTGCCCGCGTGATGGCCGTATATAGCAGATTCCGGCACGCAAGCACATCCGGAAGTCCGGCGAGCGGCAGGACCACGACCGGGTATTCGCTGCCCTGGCTTTTGTGGACAGTCACCGCATAGGCCTGTTCCAAACCTTCAAGCTGCTCGAACCCATATTCAGCCTGCCTGCCGTCATCAAAAAGGACCGTCGAGACTCTGGTTTTGGGGTTGACTTCGATCAGGGTGCCCATATCGCCGTTATATACGCCTTCGCCTGTCACAGGCATTCCCTCCCGGTCCAACTGGGTCCAGGCCAAACGATAATCATTCCGATTCTGCATGACGCGGTCTCCCTCGCGAAAGGAGGATACCATGCGTTTGGCTCCCCGGCCGGTTGTCGGTGGATTCAGCGCCTCCTGCAGAAGTCGGTTGAGGTTCTCGACGCCTGCCGCTCCTTTTCGCATCGGGGAAAGCACCTGGATATCCGCATAAGGATCAAATCCATAGCGTTCCGGCAATTCCACCTGGCACAGACGCACCACTGTCTGTGCGACCTCTGCAGCCTTGAAACGGCGAACCAGGTGGAATTCCCCGTATTCATCCGAGAATTCGGGGAATCGGCCTTCGAGGATCCCCTGTGCATTCGCCGCGATCCTGCTGCCGTCCGACTGCCGGAAGACCTGGCGCAGACGGGTGACCGGCAGGATGCCGCAATCAATCAGGTCTCCAAGCACCCGACCGGCTCCGACGGATGGCAGCTGTTCCGCGTCCCCGACCAGAATGAGCCGTGTCCCATCTGCGCATGCCTGCAGCAGGGCATCGAACATGGCGAGATCCAGCATGGAAGCCTCATCGACGATCACGACCCCCGCTTCGAGCGGATCCTCCGCATTTCGGCGGAAACGGGGCGTATCGCCCACGGAAACATCATAGGCGACTTCCAGCAGACGGTGCAGGGTTCTCGCTTCCAGCCCGGTCGCATCCGCCATCCGCCGTGCCGCCCGACCAGTGGGTGCGGATAGGGCCAGTTCGAATCCATGGTCCTGGAACAGACGGACCAGACCGCGGATCAACGTTGTCTTCCCCGTGCCCGGACCGCCCGTGATGACAGTGACGCCATGGCTGCCGGCATCCCGGAAGACCTTGCGCTGCCCCTCGTCCCAACCCCAGGGAGCAAGCTCCTCCAACATGGCCCAATCGCCGTCATGCAGGGAAAAGGCTTCAAGAAAGCTGCAGTGCTGCAAGGCGAGAATGCGGTCCGAAACGCGCCGTTCCATTTCCTGCATCTCCGGCAGATAAACCAGGGTTTGAGCCTCGTCCGGCAAGAAGCGTTGAAGGGGCCGCTGATTGAGCGCAAGGAAGCGCTGATCGATCTCAAGGGATTGCTCAGCGATTTCAATGGAACGCTGGATGGACGAAAGGTGAATCACAAGGAATCGTTCGATGTCCTGGTATGCTTCCTTGCACACGGCTGCAGGATCCTGCACGTTTTCCACACGCCCGGAAACAAACATATGGTCCGCTTCACCCATTTCCCCGGAATGGATGATGAATGCCTTTTCGTCCTCCGAAATCGGTTCCGGATGGCTCAGCATATCCATAAGCCTCGTCAGGAGCAGGTTTTCCGGCATACAGGAGTTTCCGTTTTCCATGGCGTTCCGAAGCAGCCAGGTTGCCGCAGCCCGAATCCGCCGTGCATCTGTCCGCTTGATTCCGCAGGCCGAAGCAGCCTTGTCCGCTTCCAGAAAGGACGCGTCCACTCCGTGTGAAAGCAGACAGTAGGGGTCTTCGCGGATCAGGGTCGGCGCGCCGACGCCGAATCGGGTCACCGCTTTTCGCGCCCGGTCCGGTGCCAGCCCGATATCGGACAACCACTGTGCGATTTCCCTGTAAGCCAGAACCTGATGCGCTTCCTGGGATGCCGTCAATGCCTTGTCCGCCATGATCCCGGGAATCTCTGTCAATTGCAGGGGATCCTCCAGCAGGAGCCGCATGGAATCCTCCCGGTACCGCTCAAGCACCCGATGCAGCGCGACAGGGCCGAGTGCCTTCACCATTCCCGCGAGAAGCTTTCTGATCCCCTCCAGGTCCGATGGCATGTCCCGCCGGACCTGGGCAAAGGCAAATTGGCGTCCATGCTCCGGGTGCTGCACCCAGCTGCCGTTAAGCTGCAGGATTTCTCCGGGCATGGGAAAAGGAACCAATCCGCATGCACGGACGGTTCCCTCCCTTGTCTCCAACAGCAGGACCCCGTAGCCGGAGTCCGTATTCTCATGCAATACCTTTCCGATGGAACCGGAAAGGGCTTCCGGGCTGATGGAACCGGATGGGATTTCCGGGCCAACGCCACTCACAGGGCCGCATCCCTTTTCAGTTGTTCTGCCTTGTCGGTGCGTTCCCATGTGAAGTCGGCGTCATCGCGGCCAAAATGACCATAGGCAGCCGTTTTACGGTAAATCGGGCGGCGCAGGTCGAGCATCTGGATGATGCCGGCAGGACGCAGATCGAAATGTTCGAGAATCAATGCGGACAGTTTTTCTTCGGAAACCTTGCCGGTTCCGAACGTATCCACCAGCACAGACACAGGATGCGCCACGCCGATGGCATAAGCAAGCTGCACTTCGCAACGCTCCGCCAAGCCGGCCGCCACGATGTTCTTCGCCACATACCGGGCGGCATACGCGGCGGAACGGTCGACCTTGGTCGGATCCTTGCCGGAGAATGCGCCGCCACCATGACGACCCATGCCGCCATACGTATCGACGATGATTTTCCGACCGGTCAAGCCGGAGTCGCCCATCGGACCACCAATAACGAAACGGCCGGTCGGGTTGATCAGGAAGCGTGTCTTTTCATCCAGCAACTCGGCAGGGAGTACGGGACGGACAACTTTTTCGATGATCTCGCGCTCGATTTCGTCATGTTCCACTTCCGGTCCATGCTGTGTGGAAATGACCACCGTATCGATACGGACCGGTTTGTTCCCCTCATATTCGACCGTCACCTGGCTCTTGCCATCCGGCCGCAGCCAGGCGAGCTGCCCGGCTTTGCGAACATCGGTCAGTTTTTTGGTGAGTTTGTGCGCAAGGGAGATGGGCATCGGCATCAGTTCCGGTGTCTCATTGCAGGCAAATCCGAACATCATGCCCTGATCCCCGGCGCCGATGGTGTCAAAATGATCCTTGTCCTTCGGATCCTGCTTCATCTCCAGTGCCGCATCCACGCCCATGGCAATGTCGGGGGACTGCTCGTGGATGGCGGTGAGAACGGAACAGGTCTCGCTGTCGAACCCGTATTTCGCGCGATCATACCCGATGTCGCGGACGGTGTCACGGACGATCTTCTGGATGTCCACGTAGCAATCGGTGGTGATTTCGCCCATGACAAGCACAAGGCCGGTTGTGGTGGCAGTTTCGCACGCGACGCGCGCATTGGGGTCCTGCGCCAGCATGGCGTCGAGAATGGCGTCGGAGATGTTGTCGCACATTTTGTCGGGATGACCTTCGGTGACAGATTCGGAAGTGAAAAGCCTGCGATTTGACATAAGTTGTGTACTCCTTTCAAAAAGCCCAATGACGGGCGGTGTGTTGGTACGGGCTGCAGCCAACGGTCTTTGTCCGGAGACATGAAAAAACCCCTGCATCCGGCACAAAAACCAGACGAAGAGATTCATAAAAACTCTTTTCCTCATCTGGCAGGTGGTGAAACCCGCGGGAATTGGCACCATGTCCTTTCGGCCGGTTGCCGGGTTTCATCGGGCCCAATCCCTCCACCTCTCTTGATAAGGAACCATATTCAGTTGTTCCCATTCTAACAGAGGTGGAAACGAAGCGTCAAGAAAATCCGTCCAGACAATCGATTCGACCAGGCCATTCGTTCAATCGATTCTCGAAGGCAAGGCCATAAACCAGTCACTGTCTGGGATCTCTGCATCAGGAATGCAAACGGACCCTACAGCAAATCCAGCGCCTGCTCGACCGTCCGTACGGGAAGAATCTCAATGCCGTTCACACTGCGCTTCTCCGCCTTCCCGTCGGAAGCGGGGATGATGCAGCGAGTGAACCCGAGGCGCGATGCTTCCATAATGCGCTTGTCCGTCTGTCCCACCGAACGAACCTCCCCGGTCAGCCCGACTTCGCCAAAGAGAACGGTTCCCGGATCGACGGGCCGGTTTCGATAGCTTGACGCCACGGCGGCCAGAACCGCCAGATCCGTTGCGGGTTCGTCCAGCCGGATGCCCCCGACCACATTCAGATAGGCATCGAAGGTATGAAGCTGCATTCCGACCTTTTTTTCCAGTACGGCAATAAGCATGGTCAGCCGGTTGAAGTCCAGTCCGGTCGCCATGCGGCGTGGATTGTTGAAGCTGGTGGGACTGACGAGCGCCTGGATCTCCAGAAGCATCGGACGCGTTCCTTCCAGGGAAACGGCCACCACCGAACCGGGCTGGTCCTTGGACCGGCCGTCGAGCATCATGGCGGACGCGTTCATCACTTCGGCCAATCCGCCTTCCTTCATCTCGAAAATCCCGATCTCGTTGGTGGACCCGAACCGGTTCTTCACCGCGCGGAGAATGCGGTAATCCTGATGGCGTTCGCCCTCGAAATACAGGACGGTGTCCACCATATGCTCCAGAACACGGGGTCCGGCGATGGCGCCTTCCTTGGTCACGTGCCCGACGATGAAGATCGTGATGTCCTTCTGTTTGGCGATTCGGAGCAGGTTGCCCGTGACATCGCGTACCTGGCTGACACTGCCCGGCGCGCTGGAAATATCGCTGCTGTAGATGGTCTGAATGGAATCGACGATCACGACACTGGGATTTTCCTTGTTGATGGCGTCCTCCACCCGATCAAAAGCGGTTTCGGCCAACATGAGGATTCCATCCCGTTTGACGCCGAGGCGATCCGCACGCATCTTGATCTGCGTGGCGGATTCCTCGCCGGAAACATACAGGGTTTTCTGTTTTGGCCCCAAGCCCTCGCACATCTGCAGGATCAGGGTGGATTTCCCGATGCCGGGATCCCCCCCGACCAGAACAAGGGAGCCTGGCACGACACCGCCGCCCAGCACCCGGTTCAACTCTCCATACCCGGTATCGAAGCGTGTCCCGGACTCCGTGCGGATTTCATTGAGCGGGATGGCCTTGGCGGCGAGGGTTGATGAAGCTCCGGACCCGGATGACGATCCGGCCTTCAGGACGATCTCCTCCACCAGCGTGTTCCAGCTGCCGCATGCAGGGCATTTGCCCAGCCAACCGCCGCTCTCGTATCCACACTCGCTGCAGACGAACTTCGATTTCGTTTTTGCCATGTCCGCCGTTCTCCTTCAGGCTGTCAACCAGCCTCTGCCAGGACAATCCGGTTTTTTCCGCGTTGCTTTGCCTCCGCATTTGCCTTTTCCGCCTTAGAGACAACCTGGTCGATCAGCTCCCCATGTTCGGGACAGCTTGAAATCCCGATGGAAATCGTGACAGGGATCTGCCAGGCCAGCGTCCCCTTTTCCACGGAGGATCGGACACGTTCCGCTATTTCAGCTGCCTTTGCTGGGGAAGCTCCGTCAAGGACCACAAGGAACTCATCTCCGGATAGCCAGCGGAAGATCTGATCCTTTTCCCGGAACGTATCGGACATGAGTTCGGCAATCCCTTTGATCATTTGGTTTCCTTGATCATAGCCGAGTTCATTGTAGCGCTTCAGATTGTCACCGTCGATGAACAGAAGGCTGTATGGCAACGCCTGATTCTGATATTCATGGAGTTTTTGTTTCAGGCAGCGTTCCGCCGCACGGTGATTGGGAAGGCCGGATACATCATCCAGATGGGCAAGCAGATGATTCTGTTCCAGCAGGGCCAGTGTTTCCTTGACCCGGTCGAACATGCTTCCGATGGTATATTCGGCCCAGCGAGGCAGTTTCGGATCAATGATACTCCCCTCGATCCCCTCGAATATGGAAATGCTGCACTGCTGCAGCAAGATGGAAGCCTTTTCGATTTCCCGGTCATAGACCCATTCCGCATGGTGAATGCCTGTTCTCGTCGATCCGAGGTGGGTCATGCTCTGTTTCAGACGCAGATGCACCCTTTCCGCAACCCGCCTGATTCCCTCTGTGTCTTTTCCTGGAAACCGGATGATGAAGGTGTCACCCCCGGCACGAAAGCCCACTGCTTCCGGAAAAGCCTGAAAGACTTCCGTCTCGAGGATTTCAGACAGGACCGTCAAGTATGCGTCCCCACCTGCCATGCCAAATTCCTTGTTGATGCCGGAGAGATTCATCAGATCGATGAACAGACAAACCCCGCTGTTTCCAAACGTTTTGGCCATGTCGCACTCAATCAGGCCAAACAGGTTTGGCATGCCGGTCAGCGGATCCACATACAAGCTTTTCATTGGCGGTTTTGTCCTCCAGGTGGAGAATTTTCGGATCGTCAGTCGTTATTGTGTCATTCGCGCCGTGCCCACCGCTTCCTTCATTTCCGCGTTTGGCCGGCAACCCATTTCACTCCCTGCGGCGTGTCCTGAAGTTCAATACCCATCTCTTTCAACTTGTCCCGGATCCGGTCTGATTCGGCCCAATTCTTCTCTTTGCGCGCAGTCTGGCGCTGTGCGATCAGGGTTTCCACTTCAGCCGCCAGTGTGTCACCTTCCCGCTCCAGCAAGCCGAGTACTGCTGCAAGTTCCGTCAGGATGTCGCATGCGTCGCGAAGTTGGGCGACGGGCAGTGTGCCGGCTTCACCCGGAGCGGACTTCCTTGCTTCGGCAATCCGCGTGTTGATGTCACGCACCAGATCAAAGAGTACGGAAACCGCATCGGCCGTATTCATGTCGTCCTCCATGGCAACGATGAATCGTTCGCGGTATGTGGAAAAGTCCTTGTCGCTTCCTGTCTCTTTCACTGCATCGGGTCCGGCCTTCTCCATCAGAAAACGCAGCGTATCCCGGCACTCATACAACCGTTCCAGGCCATTTTTCGCCGCATCCAGCAAATCATCGCTGAAATTGACAGGACTACGGTAATGGGCGGACAACATGAAAAAGCGGACCACCTCATATTCGTACTTCTGAACGATATCCCGTACCGTGAAAAAGTTGTTGAGCGACTTGGACATCTTCTCGTTGTTGACGTTGATGAATCCATTGTGCAGCCAGTAATGTGCGAAAGGTTTTCCGGATGCAGCCTCGCTCTGTGCGATTTCATTCTCGTGATGCGGGAAGATGAGGTCAAGTCCCCCGCTGTGGATGTCGATGGTTTCTCCCAGGTGGCGGTGCGCCATGGCGGAACACTCGATGTGCCACCCCGGCCTGCCCATGCCCCACGGGCTCTGCCAGGCGGGTTCTCCCGGTTTCTGCGCCTTCCAAAGGGCGAAATCCACGGAATCGTGCTTCCGTTCATCCACATCGATTCTGGCGCCGGATTCAAGGTCCTCAAGATTGTAGTGGGAGAGTTTCCCATACCCGTCAAACGAACGGGTGCTGAAATAGACATCTCCATCCATCTCATAGGCATGTCCCTTCGCCACAAGCTCCTCGATCATCGCAATGATTTCGGGAATGCTTTCCGTCGCGCGAGGATGAACGGTTGCAGGGCGGATGCCGAGCCCCCTGGCATCTATCCAATACTCCTCGATGAACCGGTCCGCAAAAGCCTTCAGGGACAATCCGGCCTCGTTGGAACGCTGAATCATGCGGTCATCGATATCCGTGAAATTCTGCACGAATTTCACGTCAAAACCGCGGTATTCCAGATAACGACGCAAGGTATCGAAAACAATGAAGGGACGGGCATTCCCGATATGGAAATAATTGTACACCGTTGGTCCGCAGGAATACATGAGGACCTTTCCGGGCTCAATCGGAACGAATTCTTCCTTGGACCGACTCAACGTATTGTACAGCTTCATCTGATATCCTCCCGGATTTCCGAAACAACCCCTTCACATTCCTGCAATTCCGCCTTGAGGCGATCCATCTCGGCCCGCATCCTGCAGAATTCCTGGGAAACAGGGTCGCCCATGTGTATCTGATCCAACTCGAAAGAGGAGCGGAGCTTGAGGCTGCCTTTTCTGACCGCACGCCCCGGAACACCGACAACGGTCGTGTCTTCCTCCACTTCATTCAGAACAACAGCGTTCGCTGCGATTTTCGCATTGTTTCCGACCGTAAAGGGTCCCAGGATTTTCGCACCGGCTCCGATCAGCACATTGTTGCCAATCGTTGGATGACGTTTCCCGACATCCTTGCCTGTTCCTCCGAGTGTGACGCCCTGGTATATGGTGCAGTAGTCCCCGATTTCCGCCGTTTCCCCAATCACGACGCCCATGCCGTGGTCGATGAAAAGCCCTTTTCCGATCGTAGCGCCAGGGTGGATCTCGATGCCAGTCCGGTGCCGCGCATGCTGGGAAATCGCGCGTGCGATGAATTTCCGCCCATGACAGTGAAACCAGTGCGCAAGCCGATACAACCGCACCGCCCTGTAACCTGCATACTGAAGCACAACCTGCCAGGGACCGATGGCGGCCGGATCGCGCTCTGCAATCGATTTTGCGTCTTCGTACCATTGGAACATCAAAGCACCGTCCAGTCGTCGTCCGGAACCATTCCCCGCCATGACGGATGAGTTCAGGCATCATGAAACCATTATAGAGGAAGGTCAGGAATGGTACAAGTTGCACGGGCACCCACGGGTGCATCTGATGGGCGAAATTCAGGATGAGGATGCATCGGTGCACCGGAAGATGGTATAATGAACGGCATCACCATTCAGGCCCGTCCGGTTCGTCCCGAGCACGGCAGAACTTGGAGGAATCGTCTTGGAGCACCTGTTCATCGTCAATCCCGCTGCCGGCAAGGGCCATGCGCTCGCCATGGCGGAACATGTCCGCAACCGTTTCGAGAATACCTCGCTCAACTGGCGCATCCTCAAGACCTGGGGGCCGGGGCATGCAACCATCCTGGCCCGTGAAGCCGTAGCAGCCCAGCCGGACATTCACATCTATTCGGTCGGCGGGGACGGAACCCTGAATGAAATCGTGAACGGCCTGGTTGGAACAAACGCACCACTCGGGATTCTTCCATGTGGAACCGGGAATGATGCAATCCGTTCCCTGACCAATGTGCACGACCCTCTTCTGCTTCTGGAAAGCCTTGTTGACGCGCGGATCGTACCAACCGATCTGGGCAAGCTGAATGACCGGTTGTATCTGAACATCGCTTCCGTCGGCTTTGATGCGGAGACAGTGAATCTGACACGTGGCTTCAAGAAGCTTCCGTTCGTACCGGGTTCGCTCGCTTATGTCCTTGGCGTCCTGACCGCTTTGGTCAAAAGAAACCTACACGATGTGACCATCTCCCTCGATGGTGGTGCAGAAGAGAAGGCAACGCTTCTTCTTGCCGCCTTCGCCAACGGACGTTTTTATGGCGGCGGCATGCAACCGGTTCCCACGGCCAGCATGACGGACGGGCTGCTGAACCTGTGTCTGGTCTCACCGCTGTCACGCCGCCATATCCTTGGCTTTTTCCCATTGTTCATGAAAGGGGAGCATACGCATCTGAAGGAAGCATCCTTCCGGACGTTCAAAACGCTTCATATGGAAAGCGCAACGGATTTGCCGGTCAATATCGATGGGGAACTGAGCACAGCACGCATCCTCGACCTTTCCATCCTGCCGGGTGCGTTGCAGTTGAAGCAACCTTGACACATTTCAGCATTGTGACAAGCTGACAATGCTCCGGTCATGCCTCAGCGTGCAACCGATTCTCCAGGCGATTCACAATATAGAATCCACCAGCATTTTCAGGAATCGGCTTGTTGTAGGCCATGGGAGAGTCGTCCATCTGGCGTATGATACCGCCGGCCTCTTCCACGATGCACTGCATGGCAGCCGTGTCCCATTCCATTGTTCGCCCATACCGATAATAGACTTCCGCCAGACCTTGCGCGATCAGGCACCCCTTCAGGGAGGAGCCTGTTTCACGCGTAGTTGCGATCCGTTTGTGCCGCATCAGCTTTTCCTGTTCCGCGGATGGAGCGGATCGACTGATGGTCAGGCACAGATTCTCTGTTTTTGAGGACACATGGATCCGTTCAGGCTTCCCGTTGTCATCGGCGGCAAACCATGCACCCTCTCCCCGTATGGCACTATAGGCGTGCCCTGTCACCGGTATTCTGATATGGCCCACAACGGGCTGGTTGTTCAGGAGCAAGGCGATATTCACGGAGAATTCATCGTTTCGCTTGATGTATTCCTTGGTTCCATCCAGTGGATCCACTACAAAAAGCAATCGGCTTGTCATACGGACGGGATCGTCCGCAGATTCCTCCGCCAGGATGGGAATCCCGGGATAAACCTGCTGCAGGCCGGATACGATGATCTCATTCGCCTCTTCATCCGCTGCCGTCACCGGACTGTCATCCGGCTTCAGACGAACTTCGCCCGGTTCTTTGTAGTGCCGCAGAATCGCGTCCGAGGCGTCACGAGCCAATCTTCTGAACGTTTCGGACACCTGCCCGAAGTCCAACAAGGCCCCTGTCCCCGTTTCCACGCTTGCAACATCGCACTCCCGCAGATTCCACCGGAGCCATGCCTCGGCTTCGGTATCATGAAAGACCCATCCGGTCTTCCCTTTCAAACGCAGACCCGTCATGGCGACGTCCGCGCATCGGATCATTTCCTCTGCCGATCCTCCTTGTGCCGGCGCCAGCGACACTCCGATGCATACATGCGCCGGATGAACCATGCCGCCAATCCGCATCGGCTTCCTGAAAACTTCGATCAGATCCCGGCAAAGATCCTCCATCTGCCTTATGCTTCCGTGATTTCTTGCGAGAAGCACAAATTCATCACCGCAGGCATAGGCGGCAGAGAGGTCCTTCCTTTCCGCAAAACCTTTGATGCGCTGCGCCGATATCCGCACCAGCTCATCCCCGACGGTATGGCCGTACAGCGTGTTCGCCGCACGTGAATCATCACATCTGACATAGAGAACAGCGGCACCGGCTTGCCCAGCCTTATCCTCCACCGGCATGCGGAGCAGTCCTTCGAGTTCCCCCTCCAGGTTGTGCCGTTGCGGCAAGCCGGTCAGGATATCCAGGTTGTACAGTTTGAAATTTGTCTTTCTTGCGTCCAGCAGGCGTTCTTCCGTCTGTATCCGCTCGCGTGTTTCCTCTTCCAGGGCCGCGCGCAGCGAGGCCAGTTCGCCGTCCTTGCGGGTGATGATCTGTCGCCGCTCATCGCTTTCCCGAATCCCGAGGCGATAGGTCCGATTCGCCTGGAGCGCATACAGACCGGTGATGAGAATGATGACCATTCGACCGAAGTAATCGGAACTGTCCACCATGACTGTACGCTGGGGAATCTTCATCATCAGAAACAGTTCATACAGGATGGGGACAGCAGTCAGAAGGATAAGTACGATCCGATCCATATACATGGCGGCCACAGCCATATACATGAAGATGATGCCCCAGCTGGTCAATCCGACATTGGCGACACCCCGGAACAGGGCAACCGCGTAAACCACCAGGACAATCAGCGTCTGCACCAGCATCATGTTTCTTACGCGAAGGGACATGCGCAAAAGGAACAAAGGCAAAATGCCGATGCTGGTTACTGTGATCGCCATCAGCACATCTTCTTCAAGCGGATATCCGCCTGCAAGAGCCCTGACAAGGACATAAGTGATCGAAGCAAACAGGATGCCCAGAAAAATCAGCTTGGCAAAGACTTCATTGACTTTGCCGTTGATGGCATCCGAAAGGCTCTCGACCGAATCGTTCCGATTCTCCATGCAATCCCCTGATTTGGCCTGCCCGTCTTCAATGCAAGGATGCCGGCACATGTTGCCATTACCGGTCACTTGACGGACAAGTCACATGTTTTACATTCCCATTTGTATTCCAAACGACGCAACGATTTCAACCGATCAGGAAAATTGGATCCTGCACGTTCTTGTGGTTGATATTATAGCATAATGTCAATAAAAATAAACACAACCTTGCTTCTGTGGCAATGGAAGCATCTGTCGTGAAGACTCTGAAATTCTTCAAGGGAAAAGCCCCTGCAACCTTTCGATTGCAGGGGCTTTCTGGCACGCCCAAAGGGAGTCGAACCCATGACCTGCGGTTTAGGAAACCGACGCTCTATCCTGCTGAGCTATGGGCGCATGTGCAAATGATATTATACCTTTAGAGCCCGAGTCTTGTCAAATGCCCCTGTCAAGCGGTTTTCAAACAGTTCGCGTTTGGATTCCGATCAGTATCGATAACCACAGACAACCAGCACGAAGCCCGTTCGCTTCACCCCCCCTTGAATTCTCCACCTGCAGTGCCATACTGGTCATAGGGCGTATCCTCGAAAGGAAAGGTGAGATTCATGCCGAAATCCGGTTACGAACGTCCAAGCCCGCATCACAAACAGGGAGAACTCCCGCCGAACCGCATCACGTCAAACATCAGGCAGACGCACTTTCTGGTTGCACAAAACCCAGCGGATCCAGGGCATTATCGCGCGAGTTCCGGCATGCCCATCCGCCGACCGAAACTCTCGTAGTACTGCAAATATATCTTCTGAACGGCGAAAGATCCAGTCTGACAAAAAGGACGGCGTCCCTGTCGGATACGCCGTCCTTTCCTTTGCCCATTTGTTATCCCATTCAGAAACCAATCCGGATGGATTGCCTCCTGATTCGGAAGCAATGCGTGCTTCCTGTCATGATTCCGCCATCAATGCCTGCGGTCGTTTCCGCCGCGGTATCCGCCCCTGCCGGAAGAACGGTCTCCCCCGCGATTGCCGCTGCCATATCCGCGGTTTCCACCACGGGGACCATCTCCGCGAGGAGCATCCGCATAGGAGGAACGAGGCTCGCCTTCGGAACTTCCACGACCGCCTACTCGTCCGGATTCACCGCCGCGGCTGCGGGTGGGTTCGACCGTCACGCGCTGTCCGCGAATCTGCGCGTTCCGCATGATCGAGATGATCTCACGGGCGCTCTCCACAGGAACTTCCACACAGCTTGTGCGGTCGTAGATGTCAATGGCGCCGATGGCCCTGCCACTGATGCCGGTTTCACCGGCAATGGCACCGACGAGGTCACGGGGCGTGATCCGGTCTTCCCTGCCCATGTTGATGATCAGACGGATCATGCCGTTCGCATCGGGTTCAGGAAGTTCGATGGCCGCTTCCTTGGCAGCTTCGGCCAGATTTGTGCCGGTCTGCATGGAAAGCAGGATCGCCGCGACGTCCAGGGCTGTGTACTCTTCGCCCATGATTTCTTCGACCGTACGGGTATATCTTTCAAATCCACCGGCTGCAAGGAGTTCACGAAGCTGTTCCTTCAACTTGACCAGCTTGGAACCTTCCACATCGTCCTGTGTCGGCATGCGGCCCATCGCGATCTTCACGTTTGCATACCGCATGATGTCGCGAAGCTCGTAGTAGTCGTTCCTGCCGGATACAAACGAGAAGGCGCGTCCGGAACGGCCGGCGCGGGCAGTGCGTCCGATACGGTGCACATAATACTCTTCATCCTGGGGGATGTCATAATTGAAGACGATTTCGACATCATCAACGTCGATACCGCGGGCTGCCACATCGGTGGCCACCAACAGCTGGATGCGGCCGGCGCGGAACTTCTCCATGACGCGATCGCGAGCTGACTGCTTCAGGTCTCCGTGCAGTCCATCCGCCTGATACCCTTGCAGCTGCAGCGCGGAAACCAGATCATCGACCTTCTTCTTCGTGTTGCAGAAGATAAGGGCCAGCTTGGGGTCATACAAGTCGACCAGACGGGTCAAGGCTTCGTTCTTCCGGGCGCCGGGCACTTCGAAATAAGTCTGCTCGATGCTCGGAACGGTCATCTGCTGATGGACGGACTTGATCAACTCCGGATCCTTCTGGAACCGTTTCGTGATGGCATGAATTTCAGGAGACATGGTTGCGGAGAACAGAACCGTCTGGCGTTCAGCCGGTGTATCCTGCAGAATCGTCTCGATATCCTCGCGGAAGCCCATGTTGAGCATTTCGTCCGCTTCATCGAGGATGACGGTGGAAAGCATGTCGACCTTGAGGGTTCCACGGCGCATATGATCCATGACGCGACCCGGTGTTCCGATGACGATATGCACACCCTGGCGCAGGCCGAGGATCTGCCTGTCGATCGACTGACCGCCGTAGATGGGCAGGATGCGGATGCCGCGTTTGTGCTTGCCGAACTTCTTCATCTCCTCACAGGCCTGCACGGCAAGTTCGCGCGTGGGGCACAGGATGAGGACCTGGAGGTGTTTTTCGTGGGGATCCACCTGTTCGATGGCGGGAATGCCAAAGGCCGCTGTCTTGCCGGTTCCCGTCTGGGACTGGCCAAGTACGTCCCTGCGCGCCATCAGAAGAGGGATGGCGGCAGTCTGGATGGGGGTGGCTTCTTCGAATCCTAGTTCCTCGATCGCTTTCAGCACATCGCTTGAAAGGCCGAGCTCCGCAAAGGGCAATCGGTTCATAATTTCACACTCTTTCCTTTTGGTGCCGGGAAAAAATACTTGTTCTATTTCAATAAAGAATGGCGAGTTTGGCCATCGATACTTGAAATTAGCAGAGCAAGTTGTTTCTTTCCAAGCCCTTTTGATTTTGCAGAACGGCTTTTGCCTAACCCAACCGTCTGTGCCATCCAAGGAAAACGCATGACCAAGTATGCGTCAATGTGGATCAGAACCATGGATTCGAAAGCAAAAAGTCCGGGCTTGCCGGATCTCCAGTCGCAGGTTTAAATATTACAGGACAGCCGCCGGGGTGTCAAGTAGAATCCCCGACGGCTGTTGCCTGTTTTTTCGTGCATTCTGACGGAATAAGCGTAAAATCCTTGTGAATCCTGCCAGACAAAGGGGCACCCGTCACGTGCTCCAGCCAGATATCTGTCCGCAAACCCCTACAACCTGTAATATTCCAGGTTGCCAGTTCACTTCAGCCAGCCGATTCGAGATTGTCGAACACGCCCAGCGAAAGGAAGAACAGGGAGACCGCAGCAACCATGCCCCAGCCACCAAATGCGAGAATCATGAGCAGGGTGCTTGGAAAAAGAATCCCCACGAAGATGACGGCCACAATACCGGGCACCAGGATCAGCAAGACAAAGAAAAGCTTCAGGAACATCATCAGGGCCTTGACATGAACACCGCCGAATATGCGCCTTGCCAGCACATCTCCGTATTGGAACACAGCCCCGAACATCGCGTAACTGAAAATGCAGGCAAGGACCATGTACCATTCCGCCCTGAAAAGAACGCCTGCAATGATGAAAAGCAATGAACCATCCAGCATGTTCTTGAGGTGCTCGGCCAACGTGGCGAAAAACAGCTTTTCAGCCGTAGCGGCAGGGATCAGGAAGATATAAGGTTTGGATAGTTCCAAAGCCCATCGGCCTTGGACGGAAAAGAAAAACAGCATGTACACGCTGAAGGCAAGAATGGAAAACAAATTCACAAACCCATCTGCCCGAGCCTCTTCAGGCATGAACATCCGAAAGGCGATGCTCGCCGCCACGACAGTGACCGTAGTCCGATCGATAAAAAGCAACCAGGATGTTTTCCGTATTTCCAGCATCATCTTTGAGAAGATGGCCAAGCCGCCTGTTCCGGAAAATCTCTGACGGATCCCCGTCTTCACCTTCATGTTGAACTGCAGGTTGCGGCCCTCCTTCTTCGCGGAATAGGCAGCCTCCGTATACTCGGTCGCTTCCAGGACTTCCTCGTAATAATCGAGGTTCATCCGGTAGATCCAGAGGGTGAACGCAGCCACACTTCCAACGGTCAGACCGAGCCCGATCCAGAAGGTTGGCGTAATGCCATCCACGGCTGCACCCAGAACCATCTTGATCCAGCCGACAAGCGGGATCCAGTCCACGATGTGGTTGTCCAGCAAGGCGATCAGAGCGGTTCCGAGGTTCCGTGTTTCGGAAAGCATCAGGAGAAATCCGCCGACAGCGAGCACAGCGGCGCCATCGATCAGCCGTTTGCCCAGTTTCCTTCTTGCCATGGATTTGGAAGACCAGGAATACATCAGCATGGCGAATACGGGATAGGCGAACATGAACATCACGACCGACAGCATGATGATCAGCGGCCCGTAAGGGGTCATGACGAAGTTGTTCTTGAGATTTGGAATCTGGCAAAGGGCAATGGCCATCAACAGCAGGGTACCGCCGATCTGTTTCACGAATCCGTACACAAGAACCTGATTCGGACGGAAAGGCGCCTGAAAAAGGAAATTCACATCCGCCATGCGGAAGTAGGTGCTTCCCTTGTCAATGCCGAGCCGGAACGAGAAATAGATGATGACGGCAAAAATGCCTGTCGTAACGGCGCGGAACATTTCAGGCGAACCATGCCGGACCGAACCGGATGGCATGATAAAAGCGGCAACGATCATGAGAACGAGAAAGGCAGCTGCGAACAGATAGCCGATCAGCACGATCGGTTTCTTGAATATGCCCTTCACGGTATTGAACAGGGACTGCCGAAGCAGGTATACCAAGGGACTCATGCGGTTGCCTCCCCCTTGGTGGATTTCGGCTCCACGGATACCGCTTCCGTCAGCGGCTCAGCATCCGTCATACGGAAAAATACTTCTTCCAGATCTTCGCCGTTTTTCTCCATTTCCTCCCGCGTACGACTCAGGATGATCTCGCCATTGTTCATGATAAGCACTCTGTCCCAGATATCCGCAATGCTGTCAATCATGTGCGTGCTGACAAGAAGCGCACACCCCGCATCCCGCAGTTCGCAAAGAATTGCCTTCAGTTCCTTGATGGCTTTCGGATCCAGTCCCACCATCGGCTCGTCGAACATGATCATGTCGGGCTGGATGATCAGCGCACAGCAGAGGCTAACCTTCTGCTGCATGCCTTTGGACAGTTCCTTGCCGACCTTGTCCTTCTTGTCGTCCAGATCAAATCGCGCAAGAAGCGATTCCGCACGTTCCTTCCAACCCTCTGCCAGGCGATAGGCCCGTGCGATGAATTCAAGATGCTCCCAAACTGTCAGGGCATCATACAGGGCGGGGGTTTCCGGAACATATCCGAATCGCCGTTTTGCTTCCAGGCTCTTGTTCGGGCAGCCTCCGATGCGGATTTCCCCGTCAAACTTCAGCAATCCCGCAATCGATTTGATGGTAGTGCTTTTTCCCGCACCGTTCGGTCCAAGCAGCACCCCCACTTCCCCAGCATTGAGCGTGAAAGTCGCATTGCGCACAGCCAGGGTTTTTTCGTATTTCTTTGTCAGACTCTGTACCTGAAGCATACATTACTCCTTCTCAACATGCCGGAAGCGCACATAACTCCGGCATGTGTTGTGTCAGCTCTGATTCCCCATCGGTGCGACACGAACCGACAGGCGCGTTTCTCTATAAAAACGACCGGTGCTGGCAACGCCAGCACCGGTCGCAGACGCACGTATCAGCTTAATGCATTACGCGGCGCCACAGCATTTCTTGTACTTCTTGCCGCTGCCGCACGGACATGGATCATTCCGGCCGACCTTTTCACTGGTGGCACGGGTATCCTGGTTGTATTTCATGCGAATATCCCTGCGGACATCCTCGGAGAGGATCTCATTCCACTCCGGCAGGCCATACAACCAGTTCGCCTTGGCCATCATCATATTGTAGAACAGCTTCTCCGGAACGAATTCCAGGCGGAGCGCCTTTGTCTCCTCCAGTTCCTCAAGCACGACTTCCTCGGAAAAGCTGGTGTTCGCGCCATCGATGAACCCCGTAAAGGTGATGGGATCCATGCCGACTTCCTCAGCCAGCTCCACAAGGGTTCCTTCCAGGATGAACCGTTTTTCCGCCAGCAGTTTCTTGTAGACAACCGCCTCCTGCTCCAGATACTTGGAGAAGAAATCAGCATGCTCCTTCGATTCGTTCTGCTTCTCAAGTTGTTCCGACCACTGTTCGTAAAGGCTCATGTTCGTCTTCCTTTCTTGATACCGGAATTGGGGAAGAAAGTCTTCCCATTCCGTCATTTCCCACATTCTTCTTTTATGCAATCAACAGTACGCATTGCGTATGGGCAGGGATTCATGCGGATCGGGACTCACATGCGTTCCGGCGCATCGATCTTGATGAGATCCAGCACATTCCGGATGACAATGCGCGTACACTCGACCAGGGTCAGTCGGGCCTGTTGCAGCGCCACAGCTTCCCCCTTCACACGGCATGCATTGTAGAAACTATGGAATTCAGCTGCGACATCCATGACATACCGCGTCAGGCGACTTGGTTCCAGTCCTTTTGCCGCGATGGCGACTTCTTCCGGATATTCCGCAAGCTTGCGCATCAGCGAGGCTTCTTCCGGTGCCGTCAGAAGCGACAGATCAACCTGATCCACCGGCAACAGCGTCACACCGTCTTCCTCGCGCAGTCTGCGGAGAATGTTGCTGATGCGGGCATGGGCGTACTGTACATAAAACACGGGATTGTCATTGGACTGTTTCACAGCGAGATCCAGATCGAAATCAAGATGGCTTCCAGCTGTCTTCAGGTTGAAAATAAAGCGCGCGGCATCCCGGCCGACTTCTTCCAAAAGATCTCCCAACGATATGGCCTTGCCCGTCCGCTTGGACATCCTGGCGATTTCACCGTTCCGGTACAGCCGGACCAGCTGGAACAGAACGATCTCAAGCTGCTCCTTTTTGACGCCGAATGGCGCCATGGCTGCATGCATACGTGCCACATGACCGTGATGGTCGGCGCCCCAAAGGTCGATCGCCCAGTCGAACTTCCGCTTCTGCAGCTTGTTCCGATGGTATGCGATGTCAGCGGCCATGTAGGTGGGGAAGCCATTGGCGCGGACAAGAACCTCATCCTTCTCCAGCCCGGTCTTTTCACCGGAAAGCCAGAGCGCACCTTCCTTATCAACGGTAAAGCCGTTCTCCTTGAGCCAGGCAAGTGTCTCCGCCACATCTCCGTTCTCGTAAAGGGACTTCTCGGAAAACCAGACATCATATTCGATGCCGTATTTGGTCAACCCTTCCCGGATGCGTTGCAGATTGATGGGCAATGCATACGCCGCCAGGATCTTTCTGCGTTCCTCGGAGGAAACGGAAAGCAGGGAATCCCCGTGTTCCGCGATATAGGCTTTTGCATGGTCCAGAATGTCCTCTCCATGATAGGCATCTTCCGGGAACTCGATGGAGTCCTCACCCTGCAACTGTTGAAGATAACGGGCTTCCAGCGAGAGTCCCAGCTTCTCGATCTGGTTGCCGGCGTCGTTGATGTAGAATTCACGGGTGACATCATAGCCGGCCTTCTTCAGGACGCCTGCGATGCAGTCGCCCAAAGCGCCACCGCGTGCATTGCCCATATGAAGGGGGCCGGTCGGGTTCGCACTGACGAACTCGACATTCACACGGATTCCCTTGCCGATGTCCAGTTGTCCGTAATCGGAACCCTTTTCCCGGATCAACCGGACCGCTTCCTGCATCCAGATGGGGTTCAAGGTAAAATTGATGAATCCGGGTCCTGCGACTTCCACCTTGGAGATATCCGTACCGGTCAGATCCATGGCGGCAATCAGCAGCTCCGCCACCTTGAGGGGCGGCATTTTCACACTTTTCGCCATCTGCATGGCCAGGTTCGTGGAAAAATCCCCAAAGCCGCGTTCCCTCGGCACTTCCAGCCCAATTTCCGGGATGGCCTCCACTGCAAGCGTTCCTGCGGAAATGCAGGTTTTGCAGGCAATTTCGGTTACGCTGCGGATTTCATTTCTGATCTTGTCGAAGATACTGTTCACATTCGCCATGTCATTCCCCTCACTTCAGTCGAACATCGACGTGGATACTGTTCCGGCCTCCGCGGGCCCCGTTGAAATCAAGCGTATAGTCTACCAGGACTTTGCCACCGAGTTCCGACATGCTCACATCGACACGATTGGCCGTAACCCCGATCTGAATGGATCCAAACTCCGTATCATATCCTGACCAATGGGTCTTCCCCTTTTCAAACACAAGAATCGAGCTCAGTGTACCGGAACGGATCAGCATGACCGAACCGGATTCCACCTTCAGCATGGTGGTCGTCCCTGCCATGCCCGTAACTTCACTTTCCTGATAGATGATCTGGCATTGGCCCTCATCGCAGCCAAGGGTTCCTTCCGTGACGAACTGCGACACTTCCGTTTCGCCTTCCATGTCCTCCTTGCGGCTGTCCACCGTGATCATGACGTTTTTCAGCACATTGTGTCCTTTCCATCAGGGGAATCCGTTGACACAGCACTGCGTTCAATGGAGAATCCTGTTTCGCTGTGTCTTCTCAAAGCAAGTTCGACAAGTCTGTCGACGAGTTCAGGGTAGGGAACCCCGCTTGCCGCCCACAATTTAGCATACATGCTGATGCTCGTGAAGCCGGGAAGCGTGTTGATTTCGTTGAGAACGACACGATTCGTTCCATGCTCCACGAAAAAATCCACCCGTGACAAGCCTGAAGCACCTAGCGCCTTGAATGCCTTGATGGCCTGATGTCTCACTTCCTCGGCAACATCAGTCTCCAAATCCGCTGGAATTCGTGTTTCCGATCGGGCATCAATGTATTTCGCGGTATAATCATAAAATTCGTTGCAGGGAATCACTTCCCCGACGACCGAAGCCATGGGTTCCTCATTGCCGAGGATGGCGCATTCCACTTCCCGCCCGTCAATGAATTCTTCCACCAGAATCTTGCTGTCGTACTTTCCAGCCTCCCGCAAGGCGGATTCCAGTGCATCCGGCGTCTTTACTTTCGATACACCGACCGAAGAACCTGCATTGGCGGGTTTCACAAAGCAAGGGAAACCGAGCGTTTCCTCAACCTTTCGACCGATCACATCCATCCCGCCGTCGATTTCACTACGAAACACGATGACAAATCTGGCCTGCGGAATACCCGCTTGGCTGAAGACAATTTTCGAGAAGGTTTTGTCCATTCCCGCAGCGGATGCAAGAATCCCGCATCCCACATAGGGAACACCGGCGAGCTGGAAAACACCTTGAATCGAGCCATCTTCCCCATTCGGACCGTGCAAGACCGGGAAAACCACATCGACAGGCTTCTCCGCGGCATCATGAATTCCAGGGGACAACAGGCTCAGACAGCTGGATGCATTCCCTTTGGAACCGGACATGCCCACTCGGTCGGAACCGGCCAAATCCCTCCGGTCGGAACCGGACACATCTCCGCTGGTGGAACCGTACGACCCGCCACTCCCCAAAACATCCAACTCACCCGAAGCAAGGCGTCGTCGCCGCTCACGTGCGACTGCTTCCCATTCTCCGGAACCGAGCAAGGAAAGGTCTCCATCATAGCGGAGCCACTCGCCCTGCTTTGTAATGCCTATCATCCTGACATCATATTTATCCCGGTCCACATTTTCCATAACGGATTGTGCTGAGACACGGGAAACCTCATGTTCTGACGATTGACCGCCGAATACGACCGCCAATACGATTTTTTCGTCCGTTTTTCCCAACTTTCCGTCCATAACGCCGTCCATTTCCCATCCTTGCGGCATTTTTCCCGCATGAAGCGAATTCTTCCGTATGCAAGATTATACCCCATCCATTCCCTGAACGGCAACCAATCCTGAAGACAGACTTGATAATCGCTCCCCATCCCGCGCATCGACAAGAAGCGCATCGTTTCAGTTCCCTTTGCAGGGCCGCGCGTACACGAATTGGGGTTCTTTTTGAAATATGTAAGAATTTTTAATTTAATTCTTTGTTGACCCTTTACAAATCCATTCCGATGCAATAAGATGAATTTAGATATTGTGTTTTATCCATGCAAGTCTGTTCGAAGATGTCCGGATGGCTTGCCGGAACTGAGGTGGATGGTATGAAGGCCCGTTTAAGCAGAGAGAAAATGATGGAACTGATGAGAGCGCAATGCAGCGGAAACTACAATCGGTTCGGAAGAGAACTTGGCGTTGATCCCGCCCACTTGTATCGCTTCCTGAACACCGGTGTGGGCGGCGGTAAAAAAATGATTTTCGGCCTGATGGATTTCTGCGACAAGAACAACCTGAACTACCGGAACTTCTTCGATTATTGAGTCAATCCTTTTAGGTTTGTCACTGACAGCATCGTGACATATATGAATAACAAGCAAGCCGCATCCGCTCAGGAGGCGGCTTTTATCATGCCGCCATACATATTGCACAAAAAAACATCTCATTCATGCGTCACATTGCATGAATTTCTCATGTCAATATGGCAGTAAATCCACTTGTCCCATTCAAAACTTTGGTTGTTTTACCGCTGATATCCCCAGCCGGCTTTCTATATACTGAAGATGCAACAAAGAACACTACCAGATACAGTGATTACGTACAGCATAAGACGACAGCAAATGACGGCATCCACAGTTGACAGCTTGGGCAGACAGCATTGCATGACATCTCGGTACACAGCATCTGGCGACATCTTCAGTTGACAGCTTTGGCAGACAGCATTGCATGACAGCACGCTTCACAACATCAGACGACAGCAAATGACGGCATCTTCAGTTGACAGCTTTGACAGACAGCATGGCATGACAGCACGCTTCACAGCATCAGACGACAGCAAATGACGGCATCTTCAGTTGACAGCTTTGGCAGACAGCATGGCATGACAGCACGCTTCACAGCATCAGACGGCAGCAAATGACGGCATCTTCAGTTGACAACTTTGGCAGACAGCATGGCATGACAGCACGCTTCACAGCATCAGACGACAGCAAATGACGGCATCTTCAGTTGACAACTTTGGCAGACAGCAGCAGGAACGACAGATTTCGCAAGAAAAAAAGACGGCAAGCCGTCTTTTTTTGCGTCTCCATTTGCGAAATCATGATTCTCTCAGGGTGATTTTTTCACGATCTCACATTTCAGATAAGTTCGATGAATTCAATGATCCGACATGCTCGATAATTTCAATGATCTGACATGCTCGATGATGTGTCTTCCAGCCAAAGCCCCTTGCCCAACTGCAACCGCTACCTGCTTGAATCCGCCTGTCACATCGCCTGCAGCGAACAACCCGGGGATGTTTGTCGCCATGCCGCCATCCACCTTGATCGACTGGCCATCCATCTCTATCCCCATCTTCAAAGCGAACGTCGCTCCGGAGGCCGTTCCATAAGCGACAAACAACCCGGAAAGGGGGATTGAACGGTCATCCTGCAATCGGACGCCACCCAGCACTTCATCGCCGAACAATTCTGTGATCGGCGTTTCCATCAGTGTGAATCCGGATAGTTTGGCACGTGATGCGTCCGTTAGATCCAGCTGTCGCCCATTTGTAAACAAGGTCACTTGATTGGTAAATGCCAGCAGTTCCTCTGCTTCATGAACGCCATAATCATTGTATCCGATGACACCCACAGGCTTGCCACGATGGAAAAAACCGTCACATGTGGTGCAATAGCTGACACCACGGCCTTCGAACAACTGAAGTCCCTTGATTGGAACCCTTATGACCGGCGCACCGGTGGCAATCAGGACTGTTCGCGCTTCGTAGGATCCAAGAAGTGTTTTCACCGCGAAATGACCTGTGTACTCAATGCCTACCACCTCGTCACGAACGCGAACTCCCCCCAGACGTTCCACTTGCCGGATCCCGTTTTCATGCAGATTTTTGCCGCTGGTCGGCTCAGAGAGGCCATAGTAATTTTCAATCTTCTCCGCCTTCGCCAAAGCGCCGATTTCCGTACCGATCATCAGCGTGTCCAGATTTGCGCGAATGGTGTACAATGCGGCTGATATGCCTGCGGGACCTTCCCCGATGATTATGACATCGTAAACATGCATCGTTCTTCCTCCGTTATACCTCCGCCCTCAACCCAACTGGCTGGGACCTTATCGAAAGTTTACCACAATCGTGGCCATTTCACCCAATTGGATGTCTTCCCATCACATTCATGACGAAGGGCAATAGGGAGGCTGTATCCCAGTTTCAGGACGGGGGCCCGACAACGAAGCCTGGTTGCGGTTTCACTTCACATCCGGATCAAGGTCGGCATGCAGGACATGCGCGATACCCCTCGTCCGCAGCTTCACGGGCAGTTGAGAAAAAACGGATTGTATCAGGCTCAAACGCGGCTTCACTACGATCATGCGAGTAGGCCGAACAATCCAGTCTGCAATAGGTGGGCTGACCTTCCCATTCGTATCCCACCACGCCATCCGAACGAATGACACGGCCGCCGCCGAACGCAAAAGTGTTGTACGCCTTGTCGCCACCAACCGGCAGCCCTTTCACATATGCAAAAATGCCAATTTGCGACACGGCCCGACGAAATTCGGCATCGTCGGTTCTTGGCAGATCAAACCGGATCTCGGCACTCTTTCCACCCTCTGGAATTCCAGTGAGTTGCCCCGCCGAAGGGCCTAATATAGGAAGAATACCCTCGGCGGAATCAGGGATTTCAGCCAACTGACGATTTGCCAAAGCCAATCCCTTTTCAAGCAGATTCCGAACAACGCCCGTCACAACATCCAGACGCATTTCATGGAATG
Organism: uncultured Clostridia bacterium; assembly: GCA_942493335.1. Lineage (GTDB taxonomy): Bacteria > Bacillota > Clostridia > DSM-8532 > DSM-8532 > JAEWSN01. The sequence continues at coordinate 1,557,666 of OW818693.1, forward strand.
CATCCTCATTCGGAATCGACGATAAAAGACTGCGACATTCCTGCCAGGACGATACAACCGAAGAACCATCTGCCTGATTCATGATCTCAACTGTATCACCCAAAGTAAACCGGATCAATCTGGCGCCTTCATCTGTCACATGCAGATAGGGCTGATCCGGCAAACGAACGGTCTTGTACTGAAGAATCCCCGACTCGTCCGTACAGAGTGTGTAGACGAGAAGGGAGGCACCCTCATTTCCAACAAGAACCATCACAGGAACATGTGCTCGCACGCTCGCTTCGATCGCCGGGTCCCGGGCTGCGCCCAATCCTGCGGACAAAGAATCGTAAAAAACAGAAACCGCCGCATCCCCATCTGCTGATATCCCGGATCCGGCATCATATCCCGCACTCCCTCTGACGGAGGAGGCCATGATCCAGGATGCATCCGAGATTGCGTTGTCGATCGCAGCATCATAATGAGCACGAAGCTGCAGCTCCTTCTCGAGTGAATCCGCCCTGATCCCCGACATCAGGAGAAAAGGCGCCATTGCAAGCAGGCACAGGAAGGCTATGCTAATTGGCTTCATTCCGTACCATGCCCCCCCCACGTGCAAGGATTCCCATGCCGGAGTCGTCGCTTGCAAAGATCATCTGCCTTAACGATCCAGCCATGGTAAGCCCTCTGTTCTCCACTTCCACAAAAAGCAGATCCCCTGCATGCATGCGGTATTGTCTCGAATCATCGTCCAGTGATGATGTCCCATCAGGAAAAAGAACAGCGATGATCGTCCGCTCTCCCTCCGTAACCCGAGATTGTCCAAAATCACCCGAAAAAGACAAACTGCCATTTGTTTCGACATATTCAGGCGTCCAGCTACGCTTCTCATGCCGCAACCTGATATTGTATCGGAGACCGGTGGACGCGAGCCTGTCCGTAAACCGTTCGTACAACCGCGGGGATATGGCGCCCATATCACGGGCCGTATCGGCGAATCGGCTGACCTCTGCCTGCACAAGGCTTTGTGTAATATCATCCTGCCGTTCAAGAAGTGCCATGGTCGGAATGAGGAAAAGAAGCACGGCGGCCAGGAGAAATCCCGCCAGCTTCCACAACGCATCTTCCATAACGGCAGGTCCCTCCCTCATCATGAGCTTTGGAAATCATACGCAGCATCAGGGTTCCCTATCGTGGCAGGGAATCATAGGAGGTCCTCGTAACGGACCCTTCCGCGTTCAATGAATAGGTCACCCGATACCGCGCATCATCTGGTATTTCCGCAAGATCAAGCTGCACAAGGGGACGGCCATCAACGAGGATCGGCTCATCCCACACGTTATCCCTGGCGGCAAGCATGCATATGCCTCTCAGATCATTCCCGTCGCTCACACCAACAAGACCAGACCTGAATGGAAACAAAATCAACCCGCCTTCGTCCATCTCATCCATTGGCGCAAAAGCATTCAAGTCCTGACCCCCATCAACCTGCTTGACAACGGAGTCAGACAAAGCGAGTTTCTCAACATCGCCCACCATCCTCACAAACCCGGCGTAACGGGCAAAGAACGAACTCGCGGCGGCAAGAATCAGCAGGACCGCTGCAAACCATTCCAGGTAACGCAGAAGGTTATCTTCCATCTTCACTCCACCTGTGCAAAAATAGCTCCCCTGATTTTCTGGTTGCTGTCATATACAAGCTGCGCCATGAACCGCCCCGATGGATTGATGTATTTGCCCAGGTTGCTGTTTTCCGCGTCTCTCCGTGCTGCGTCCTGAAGGGTTTTGCTTTGTGTCGTCAACAAGTCCCCTGTGCCGGAGGATAGCATGAAGCATTTGTCCTCCACCTTGAGTGTAGCAACTGTATGGGAGACATACTGTTCAAAATTGGTCAGCGCCGGCGCAGCAGCCGAACTAGGATCCAGATCAACAGCAATCCCCTCTCCCAGCGTCCGAACGAGAACGATCACTTCACCGCTCTGACCACCAAAGGTGCCGATGGCAGACAGCACATCATCTCCCTTGACTTGTTTTCCGTCATACGAACGGAACTCCTCGTCCTTGAGACTGGTTGCAATGGACCCAATCCGATCATTGGCTGTATCCCCGACATCCTTCATGCCATTGAATACGGTAATGCCAATTGTTACGACTGCGACGAACAACAAAATGGAAACACCGAGCCAAAGAGCCTTCGTAATATTCCCGTCCATACCTGTTCCTCCCTATTCACGCGTCTTTTGGGTTCTGTTTCTGTTGCTTCTGTACATGCATTCCAGATTGCTGATTCAGAATCCGGACATCTGTTGATAGAAGACAGACATTTCATTCATGCTCGATATGGCCATCGGGATCATCAAATAGAGCAGGATCAACGCATATAGCGGAATGAATCCTACCAGGTTGCCAAGGTTTCGCTTCTTTTCCACGATCCGTTCATTCATTTCCTTTCTCTTTTCACGACTGTATGCCTTCTCGCTTTCCAGCTCCTCGAACGCCTGCAGAATCGGCAAATCCGAAGCGGCCAGCATCAGGTTTCCCACCAGCATGGACATGGGTTCGAAGGCAATGGCTGTCCTGAATCCGGCCAATGCATCCACCGCACCCGCACTATAATCTGAAAGACATGCCTGCAGTGCTTCCCGGAAATGCAACGAAAACATTTCCATCCATTCCAGCAATTCCTCCACATTCACGCGCGGCATGTGCATCAGCATGAGAATGATGGTTTGAAAGCGCGCCACCTCATCCTCCATGTCCATCGTCCGTATCCCTGCTTGAATGCGAAGCATGAGAACCGGTATTTGCCATCCGGCCAAGAAGGCCAGCAGGCACAATAGAAGCTCCCACCATTGGAAACGGTTGCCCCGAAGCTTGTTCCACTTTCCCACAATCCGCTTCGTCACTTCTTCCAGTTGTCTTTCCGCCGCCCCTCCGGAGGTTTCGAGCCCCACCCGGATTTCCGCTTCTCCAGCGCTGCTGGGCAAAGCAATCAGAATACCGGCATCAAATGCCGTCTCCTGCGCCAGACGCATCTGGTCCCCTTCATCGAGCTTTCCCCCCAGAAAACCTGACGGCGGTGTTGTCTGATACAGAATCCGATGCGCTGTCTGTACATGAAGGATCAGGCAGAGGAGCAGCATTCCAACGAATCCGAGCACACCGAATGCAATACCCCGCGTATAAACATCCTCCAGCCGTAAAGGGCATACTGCCCGTTTCAGCATGATATCCATTTTTTGCTTCTTCTCCGTATACATTCCTGGCACAAGGCGGTCAACAAACGGGTGAAGCAAATTCCCATACAACCATTTTTCCCAGCCATTCCGGTCCAGCGGTTCGGATCTGGTTTCCTCAAACTGCTGCAGTTTTCGAATGACCAGATAACAGGCGAATGTGACCACAACCATGACGACTTCCAGGACAGTCCCGGCTGATTGCGCATAAAACCGCGCCATCGGAGCAAAATTGTTCCCCGCCCAATTCCTGATGGGCTGGATGAAGAAAAGCGGCAACAAAGTCAGCACATTGAGGCTCTTGAGCGCATACAGCAGACGGTCCCTCTTAAATAGCTCCGAGCGGATTTCGTCACTCAAGTGCCCAAGACTCATCAGGAATACGGAGGCTCCATCCTTGCGGGCATCTCCATATTCACGCGTGATGCAACACGTACCTGCCAGTAATTTGAGATACTTGTTCGGCGCCGTTTCACGATATTGCTCAAAAGCCGATTCCGTATCAGCCGCAGACAAGACATCCAGCAACCTTTCTCCCTGCACATACATCTCATGCGCACGATCATCCAGCAAAGCCTGGCATGCCGCTTCCACCGCCCCGTCAACGGATTGTTCCTCGTAATAGCGATGCCGGAGTTGCTCATGAAAAATCAGTTGCTGGCGCATCAGGCGGTTCCCAACACGCGCTACGGAAATGTCCAGCACAGTGTCCGTCATGAACCCAAGCATGACAAGGAATATGCCAATGAGAAGGGGGTCATGTGTCAGGAGGGCAAAAAGGATCAGTAGGCTCCCCTGGATGGTTCCAGTCAAAACAAGCGTGATGGCGGCCTTTCGACGGAGCCCTCTCTCATCATAGGCAGAACCGATTTCCAGCCTTGCACGGATGGACTGAAGCATTCGGCGGGTCAGGATGAACGATGCCAGCCTGCCGTAAAGTATTTGCCATGATTTCCCACTTCCGCCCGTCCTCACTTTCCCCGGAAGATTCCTTCCCCTGGTAGCTTTCCCGCCCATTTTCAGAGCAAGAATGGCAAGCAGCACCGCGCCTGCAAGGCAGAATATCCCGATCAATGCCAATCCGGATAATCCCCCCTCCTTCATGTCTTGAGAGGATAATCTGCTAAACAGCCCGATCATCGGGAACTGCAGAAAAGTCATCCGCCACCTCCTTCCCTTCCCCATCTTCCCGCATGACACTGGATGGCCACCATTTATCCAGCCAGGTTATGAATGCACGGGCATCCGCCTCTCGCATGTTTTCTGCCATCTCAACCGCATGGGTGGAAGACGGTCGATGGAGCGGAACATATGCACCATTCCGGTACTCCAGTATGTTTCTCACCTCAAAAGTCTTCCGGTCCGTCACACGCTCGAAAAATGACTGAGCCGCCTCCTGAAAGCGCATGGCGGATACGTCCGGATGATCCGTATCGCGCCATGCGTCCGGATATGGGGTCTCGGAAGAGGTTCCGATGATTTCCGTGATGCGTTCCACATATCGGTGCCCGTTGACATCCCGATTCAGATGGATGTCGAAATCCAATACAGAAACCACCTGTTGTTCCGCAATGGATTCATTGTTGAACATCTCGCACTTGAGGAGGGAATTGCGCAGCGAGAGAATCAGATCCCGCGTCGTTTTCGCATGATGCGTGAACAAGGTGAAAAGGCTTGCGACTTGTGCCATCTGAATCATCCAGGCACTCACCTCGTCTGTTGCCACCTCTCCGAGAATGTTGACGGCACCATCTGTCTTCTTCTGGAGATCCAGTCCCGACTGACCCGACACTGTTTCAGTCTCCCGAAAGCTCAGAATATTCCTTTCAGGATACAATCGCCGCAGATGCAGTTCGAAAGCCATCTCCTGAATTCGGAGTGGGTGTGAGGCGTCGATATGCCTGATCATTTCCATCAGCAAAGTGGTTTTTCCGCATCCCTGTGAACCGGTGACGGCAGTAATCATCTGCCCCTTGGCAAGAAAACGGATAAAGGGGATCGGCAATTCCGCATTTGTATCCGATAAAAGTCTTTCGAGCGACATGTTCCGAGTCTGAAACTTCCGGACAAAAAATGCCCACGCTTCCGAAAATGGCGGTCGAATGTACGGAGAAAAAAGAAGAGGTACATATTAATGTATAAGCTACATTTTAATACTTTGTGTATTGCATTAATAGTTATCGTACTTAATACTAAGCCTACCCTAAAGTTATATTCTCACAACGATGCGCATATTCTCTTATGACTCGGGAAAACTTCCTGAAATTCGGCTTGAAAGAGCCTGTCGGATAGGAGATGCGTTATGTCTAGTTCACTACGATGGTTCCCAGAAATGAGGGAAGGAGAAAGCCTATACAGTATATTGAGCCATTATGCTGAGGAAATGGAGATTTCATATTGGCACCATGTATCAAGAGCCTTGCTAGGAAGAGTAAGTAGCCAACCAAGCACCCTGTTCTTTTATGGAATTGGATTTCTTTCATCTCTGCTCCCTCATAATCACTGTCATAATCCTGAAAGAATCATTCATGAGCATACTGGAGTACCTTTACTTCAGATTTCATTGAATGCCGAAGACTACTCTTCTACTATTTCTCAGATGATTCATGGTTCCTCAGGCCGCCAAACGGGGCATCATCAATATGAAGAGAGAGATAATTATGAACAATATAGAATAAAGTACTGCCCGCTTTGCATCGAAAAGGCAAGCGACTCATCTTTTCCGCAAATCCACACCGTTCACCAATTTAAATATGTAGAGTTTTGCCCTACCCACAAATGTAAACTCGTCTTTGTAACAGAAAGCCATTCATTAGCTAATTTCTCTGAAATAAAGCCAACGGGTGATTGTTGTTTCGGTCACGTATATTATCCATCGAGTCCTTCGGAATTGTTGCAGTCGAAGCTATCACAGTTTCACGCCGATTGTTTACGAAACGCCGGATTCAATCCTGACAGAAAAACGACCATCCAAAAAATCCTAGGGAAACTTGCACATAGTAATACCTGGATACAAAAAAAGCCCGAGATTGAGCGTTTTGCCGACTCCCTTTCAGATGCTTACGGATATGAACTCTTTATACAAAAGCGGAAAAAATCCGTAAACCTCAGAAATGCTAAATATCACAGCATCATTGCTGATTCATCGTACTCATTGTTACTTCATATCATAGCAATGATTTTCAGCACATATACGGAATTCTTACAATTCCAACCTCTTCCTTGGGGAGAAGGGCCATATCCTTGCATAAACACCGAAAGAGTGCATCACAAGATAAACACAATTCGAAGGTATCGTCTTTATGATAAGGAAAAGGAAATGTATATATTCAGATGTGAGCTCTGCCATCATGCTTATATTATTTCCGAAAATGACTTCCGCGAAGATGGATTCAAAAAATCGGCGTCAATCGGTATTGTTCATAGACGACCGAAACGAGCATTTAAAAGCCCCGAGGTACTCTTATCCAGAAAAGAGGAGTGCATTTCTGAGATAACACAAATGATTACATCAATTGGCGATTGCTCTTCGTCCTTAATTATAAAAGCGTTGCCCTCACAGTGCAGTTTTCTAATGACCTATTTCCCAGATTCATTGAAGGAAATTATTCCAAAACCACTGCGTAATAAAAAGGCTGGCGTAGGGAAACGTAAGCAAACAACATTTGTTAGTGAGGAAAGAGATGAACGTATGCTTCAACAAGCAAAAGATTGCTATATGAAGCACTGTTCGCAAACGATTCCACCTCGAATCTCGATTTTCATGTTTCAGAAGCGCCTCGGCAAGCGTCACTACATGTCAACAATACAGAAAATGCCACGAACTTTTGCTTTCATCCAATCTGTCCTTGAAACTAATGATGAATATAAAAGGAGAGCGGCGCTGCAGAGTATCAATCATTTGAAAGAGCAAGCTTATTCAATCACAGTTGAAAACGTATATCATACAATGAAAAAAAGGCAACGTGAAAAGGCTCTTGACGAATTCATCATCAATGCAATACACAGTTTGGCTACCTCAGATGAAGAATGAACTATTGTGTATCATCATAGTCATTCATTTTCGTTATTATTTGCGATAAGTATTGTCCCTATCTCAGTGCTTTGCAATGATTTACCCAATGAGAGGCGACCAGATGGAGGAATCCGACTGGTCGCTTCTCGAACTTAGTTCTATCTCCAAATTTTATTTATATCATACTCGATATCTTCGATAGTTAACCTTTTGACCAATCCCATTATTTCCCTTCGATTATCAGAACAATTTCTCCGCCGTGTTTTCGCATCAATCATGATTTCGTGAAAAAAGTCTATGTATTCATCATTCTGGCATAATCAGGCATTATAGTAATGTATTCCCACCGACTATACCGCCTCTATACAAAAAGACTTTTCACTGACTCTTGCCAATCATCATGATATATTGCATCTGCCTAATAAAAACTTCCAAGAAAATTTTGGGAAAGTTATTAACAGAGTTGATGGTTTTATTTCACACAGAGATAAAACTTTAACATATGGGCCTCCTCCTTTCCCCTGTAAAAACCCAGAGCATGTATATGAGGGAGAGTTCACAATCCCAAAGAGATATGTGAAACTTCAGACCGGCACTCATGCAAAATCTGCTGTTTTTCATTGTCCTAATTGCCATTATGAGTATCGACTAGGCTATGAAACATTTCAAATCACAGGGTTTAACGAAGTGATTCCTCTTGGCTACCGCGTTCGACGGCCAAGGCGGCATATAGGTGAAGAGACGCAGCGCATGAAAACTGAGGAATGCCTTGAAATAGTCAAAGGATTTATTCGCACAAACCCTGAATTTACACGTGAAGATATTAGAGCGAGATTAAGGCATGAATATTCATGGATTGTAAGGCACGCTCCTGTAACAGCAAAGGGAATCCTCTCAGAATGTGTTGCCACTACCACAGCACGAAAACCCAGAAAACAAATATTGATTGGGGAAAGCGTGACGAAGAGCTTTTACCAATCGTTCTGAACTGTATATCCGCCCTAAAGAATGCCGAACCCGCAGCCCGGATAACTATGTATGGCATTAGCCGCTATCTCGTGATGCCCAAAATCCATCTCACCATGAGTAATATGCCCATGACAAAAAAAGCTATTGACGATGCTGTGGAGACTCCAGAGGAATTCAAAAAGCGACGACTTGCTACCGAGAACAAGCCGAACGAGAGCTAAACAGCACAACAAAAGCGAACGGGCGTTGTCCATCCGTTCGCTTTTTGCTGTGGTGTGTGATGATGGCGTGAACATTTCCTGCTACATGAGAAGAGGACTGCCAGACTACGAGTGATTATTCCTGTGAATCAGACTTGCTTGGAGTGTTGCTTTTCGGCCATGTTATTCAGGAACCGGTTGACCTTGGTCTGCGCGGAGGTGATGTAGTTTGCAGTCTTGTACTTTTCTACAGTGGCGACAGCCGTGGTGGCCGACTTGAGCACTAGAGCATTCTTTTTCTCTCGTAAACATATTACCAACGCAGAGATATTGGCAGACTAAAATAATAAATCGAAAAACAAAAAGAACGGATGACATTGCTGTCATCCGTTCTTTTTGTTTATAGCAGTATTCTCTGCAGTGGAGACGAGTTTTACGTCTTCGTTCCGACGTGGAATACTAAATATGACTCGCAATTCTTTCGGTATTATCGTATCATTTCCCGAAAAGATGTCAATGAGTGTTTTTATTCTAAGGCATCCAACCTAGCCTGGAGAGTTACTTTTTCAGCTATTCCATACTAACCCCTTATTTGCAACACTTCAGCATACACGACCAAGAACATCGTCCTGAACCCTTTCCCATGTGTTCAGCTTTGAGAAAAAAAGAGCAGAACCGCCGCAGCGTATCCATGCTCTTTTTTTACGGCTGATTTTTCCGTTGTCCGCCAACTGGCTGGGACGAACCCAGCAAATCTCTCGGATTAAGGTGTCAGCCCACCTTTTTTTCTTTCTCCACTCACGGCAGGAGCTCTCAGGCTTTTTGTTATGACTCCCACTTACCGGCAGGGACTCTCCTGATATTAGAGCCTCCCCTTTGTTGGCAGGGAATCGCCAGATGTTGTATCACTTAACTCTATAGTACCATCAACCATGGCACAGAGCAATCAACAGTCATCTTCAGCGTTTGTCCATTCAGTTTTACAGTCCAAGACCTTCCATCATCCCATCAACCCATTCCCTCATCTCAGTTCCACGGACTTTCGAGGTGTACGGGCCTTGTGCGGATTCAGGAAGGTCAGGCAGCACGGCGAAGTAAGTGCAACAACAATGGGGGTGTACTGGGAGGGAGGGCTCGATGCCTTTTTCGTAACGCTTCATATTGCGGGAGGCGCAAGTGGGGCATGTTCTTGGTTCTTCTGTCGCGTAGTACTCGAGTTCCTGGATATGTGTGCTCAACTGTCCAGTTTGAGCATGTCCACCCTACCGTATAACTATCATGATTGTACATTTGTTCTGTCCCCTGAACCGATACTCCCATGCCCTCCATAATGCAGAAGAGTAGTGTAAGCGCAATAAGCGCCTTCATTATCATTGTCACTTTTTTCTTCTTTAGTGTAAAGTGATTTATATTGCCGTCATTGAATCTATTCATTTTCCTATATGATTATTCCAAGAAAAGTAAATGCTATACCACAACATGGTTGAACGGCATGCTATACTGGTTATGTTCAGCCTTATGTTGCTCATATGACGGTAAAATAATCCGATTGGAGTTGAACGCATGTCATACAAAGAACCTTACTGTATAGCAAATCTTGTTGAAAAACCCGATTGTGAATATAGTCGCATTCTTCGAGCGTTCACTCGAATCTCAATGCCGTCACAGAATAAAGTCGTTACCATAAAGGAAATTGCTGATTTTTGTTCTGATAAAAGCAAACAACTATACGTTAAGCGATTCAAACTTCGGTTTGCCGAAATGTGCCAGAGCGGTGTCCATGTCACAGAGCCTATATTTCAACTCAATGAAGATGGAATCATCAATGTCCATTTCGACCAGCAAGAAATGTACGAAAAGTATAGGAACTTGCTATCCTTTTGATAATCTTTTGTTGATTCAACATAAGTCAACACACATACTTTGAAGTACAGAAACCGGGACCCCGGAGGTAAAAACATGATTGTAAATGATTACTCCGCAGAGTTGATAGTAGCGTCAAGGTTTGCCGAGGCAGGATGGAACGTTTACTTCCCCCACCGAGATGAGGGGTTCGACTTTATTGTTTCAAAATCGGTCGAAGGAGTCGGTGAAGTAATTCGACCTGTTCAAGTGATAGGGAAATATCCCACTGACGTGAAAACTGACAAAGCAACATATGGATACATGGGGAGCTTAAGCAAAGTCCATCCCGAGATGGTTCTAGCAATGCCTTTCCTCAATCCTGTTTCGAATGCAGCTCCAATCTTCATCGCTTATCTGCCCATGACAATGGTCCGCCCGTGCTCCAAGGGGTATCGATGCCACCCGGCTACTTTCAAAAACGGTTCACCCTGCATTCGCAAGTATTACGCCAAGTTTTTCGACGACAACGGGTTGAGGGCTCTTGAAATGGAAAATTGGAAAGACAGCGGAGTTGGTCTTTGTGTTAGTAGCGATGAAGAAGAATGATTGGTCGCAGGAGGCCGTATGCCGAGGATTCAGACCCTCATTTCCGACGCTCTCGATGTCTTCTTTGCCGAGCAAGGCGAACGTGAAAAGCGCTTACCTTTTCTTATCAACACACATTTGCAACTTCACAACAGCGCTAGACAGACCATCGCTAAGCTAGACGATGTATTTGAAGCACTCCAGGGAGATAGTGGTGCGCTTGCAGTTAATCCAGTGGATTACTATTCGGATAGGCGAGCACTCATTATAGAAAATAATGAGCACCAGCATTTCACACCAATGCGCCAAATCGCCTTGTCATACTATACCTCTATTTCGCACATTGGGTTCAATCTTGATGAATACAAAGAAATCTGTGACATAAAGGCGAAGCCGCTTTGCTTAGAGGCCCGGCTGGATACCGAAGGCCAACAACGGAATTCAGCTTCCCGAATGGAAGAGCATCTCAAAGAGCCTATTTTGATACACTAAAGGACGTACGGCCTTTCATGAATGGGCTTCATCCAACGATTTGAATCCCTGTGCCAGCCCTACGATGCAATATCGAGGCACATGCCGAGTTGGTCAGTGAGTTGAGAGAACGGATAGCACCTATTCTTGAGTAGGAGCAATTTCATAGGTAGTCGCCGATATTGATACATATCTCGAAAACAGTAACGATATCAGATAATGAGGAGGAGTAACAGTGCGGTTAAGCGACGTACTATCAAAACTACCTGTACTCGAATATAAGCAAGTTGAAGGATTCCTTGGTGTTAAGGAACTTATTAAGGGTAAACAACGAAAAATTCAAATTGGGAAAATAGCGTTAAACTATTATTGTAAAAACTGCAATGACATCCGAACATTCTATTCTAATGATGACCTTTACTGTATCAGAGTGAATGAGCACCTTATCAGTATTGATAGTGTAATTTTCTGTCATTGTGAAGCATCAGTTCAAATATGGTTTTTAGTTGATTGTGATAGCGATATTTCTACATACGCCCCAAGTGTTCGCATAATAAATCGGACTGAAAAACTGTCAAACAAGGTGATGCTTAACAAAGAAGAGTACGGAGTTTATTCTGAACTCCTAGAAAAGTCGCAAAGAGCATACCGCGACAGACTCGGTGCTGGCTCAATGGTATATTTACGTAAGGTATATGAACAAATCACGGTGAATGTCGCAAATGTAGAAAATATACCTATAGTTAATGATAAAGGTAAGCCAAAACCCTTCAGACTATTACTAGAAGAAGTTGATAAAAAAAGTAGCATTATCCCAAGAGAATTCGCTGAGAATGGATATCAATTGTTCCGCGAGCTAAGCGACGTGGTTCATGGTGAATATGACGAAGGCCTTGGTTTGATTAAGTATGAGCCCCTATATAAACTCATTATCGGGATACTTGATAACGTGAGAAAAAGTGAAGAATTACGTATTGCTATCAAGACTCTTGGTTGGACAAATAAGTCAGAATAACATGCCTGTAAAAAGGAAATACTTGTTCAGTGGCTTGGAAAGACATAGATAGGGAGATTTCTAGACAACGCCTGTTGTCCTCGATTTTCTATACGATAATGTGCTGATGCTTTGACGAAAACTATACACTTTATGACCGAAGTCCATTGATTTTTTTTACAAGTTCATCTCTCCTGCGCCATTTTATAGAAAGCACATCGCAAGCTACTTCCCAGTCAGGCACATCAATGTCTTTTATTACGCTTTTCACATATGTGTGATATGCGGCTCTGTTAAAATCCTCAATGCTCCCTTTATGGCCAACAATATCCAAAAGCTCGCTCGCTTTGATAATACCTTCAGTCAGCTTGACATTGCAGCGCCGTACATTTATGTTCAGTATCCTGTGAATCCCTCTGGGAACAACCGTGCTGATAACCTCGGCATACTTACTAATCTGCGTCGTTATGTGCTTTCGGTTATATAGGCGATACCCAATCAACACGCCGCGATTGGCACAGGTCAAGAATGGAATCACTTCTCGCTCAGAAATGCCAAGAAGCCCAAAACGTGTCATTACCGTTCTGCAGTAAACTCCCCGTCCTATTCGCATCATCTCTCCACGGTTTATCAGCTGACTAATGGCTCGGTGGATTTGCGATGACGAACAGCCGGAATGATAACTCTTCAAATGAGCAAGGAAAATTGGCTCTTGATACGGCAACTCAAGGAGTCTGTCGACTAGGATGATGTTTGCCAATCGTTGTTCCTCCATAAAACAAACATGCTCACCCATATGGTTAGCAACTATATTTCACCAGGAATATGCTTGATTCTGCCTTTTTCGCGGACAGGCTTCCCAAATCGTGAGTATTCTTCAGCAACTGCAAAAGCAGAAGGACAATCAAGAAAAACGCGTTCATCATCATGAGCGGAAATCCGCAGATTACCTTTATCATCCTTTTTCGCGACGTATGCAGAAATCCATATCCTATACCGGTTCAGAGTAAACACAATAGCGCTATTCCGAATTGCTTCCGCAGGTTTCGTACCTCTTCTCTTCAGCTCACATATAGTAACAGCTATGCCAACTCGGTACTTGTGTTCAATCCAGTAGTCAGAATTGCCTTCAATGTGAAGATAATCTTCCTCAGAGAAATCATAACCCTCAATCGATTCAACCTCATGGATATCCTTATATGGATGGGTGTGAAAGTCGCCCAAACACTCGTACTGCGGCCAAAATGACGTAAGGATGTCCCGTTTTAGGCTAATCGACTCTTCCTTTGGATAACATGAGCCTGTATTCCTAACAGTTGAAGTATCGACGGTTACCATGTCCACACTGTACAGAACGTCATTTCTGGGAAGGTGAACTTCATGGCCGAGAAGGAGCCCGTATGTCTCAAGCTCATTTGCCTTCTTCAGATTTCTTCCGTGTGGAACACAATATGCCTCAAGGCCACTTAAGCACAATTGAATCAATGCATTCTCTGATATTCTGATGTAATAGTTAGGCTCATTTCGCATATGCTACCCCGTCAAAACCCATTGAAGGTATACGTCTATCCATAACAATCTCTTCACCCAATACCGAAGAACTTCTCGAAAAAGCGCTCAAGGATAGACGCAATCTTGTCCTTGATTGATTTACGCTTCCCGCCAAACCGTGAGACTGGAGGCATGATTGCATCAAACTCCATGCCCGTCACCTTCAATACGCCATCCTTCATGGCATTGTCGATATAACGGCGGGTCTCTTCCGGCTTCAGGTTTTCTGCCGTGATGATTTCGACAAGTTCCTTCTCCTTTTTTTCCGCAACATGCTGTTTCCAACTGCCCCGAACATCTCCGACGGAGTTCACCGTCGCGATAAACGATTCGATGAGGTCTTTCTTACTGCGGAGTTGGATGCTTGAATCAATGGCTCGGTCGATGGCAGCCAAGGCTTCCTTATCCTTGCAGTTCGATTTGTGGTATTTCTCAATCAACGCAAGGATGTAATCGATATTTATTTCAATTTGCCGAATCAACTCGATTTCAAACTCGATGTCATCGTTAATGTTTTCTTTTCCCTCGCCCCTATCCCTGACAAAGTTCTGATAAATGTCAATGTAGCGGCTTTGATAATCCTGTAGGTCACGTTCCGTCAAAAGCTCGTTTCCAATGAATTCATCAAAAGTGGCAAGGATGTTGCGCATCTTCAGGATGGACCCGAACAGCTTAACGAAATCCTTCTGGTTTTGCTCGCCAATCAAGGTCGAAGTCAGCGGAAATCTGCCCAGCAATGTGTTTACGAGGGTTTCATACCCCTCATGATAAACACCCTTTTCGTCAAAGCCTTTGTAGTACGCTTCGTATGGCTTCAAAAGAATAATGCCCCCTGCGTCCTTGTCTCCAAAAAGCGACAGTGCCTCATCCGTTTCGTCTTGGAGATTCCTGAAACAAATAATGTTCCCGTAGGTTTTTACGGAGTTCAAAATCCGGTTTGTTCGGGAAAAGGCTTGCAACAGTCCATGATGTTTCAGGTTTTTGTCGACCCAAAGTGTGTTGAGCGTTGTTGCATCAAAGCCTGTGAGAAAAATGTTGACGACAATAACCATGTCGACTTCCCGGGACTTGATACGCATGGACAGGTCTTTGTAGTAGTTCTCAAATCGGTCTGCGTCTGTACAAAAATTTGTGTTGAAGATTGTGTTGTAGTCCCTAATTGCCGCTTCAAGAAAATCACGCGAAGTCTTGTCGAGCGCATCCGTATCGAATTCCTCATCCGGGAGGGAATCGTTCGGGTCCTCCTCATTTTGCGCAAAGCTGAAAATTGTTGCAATGGTTAGTTGTTGGCCCGATTCCGCAAGCTGCTTTTTGAACTCAGCATAGTACATTTTGGCCATCTTGATAGAGCTGACCGCAAAGATAGAGTTGAACCCCATGACGCGCTTGCCCTTAAGCGAATACGCGCTGTTTCGTCGCGTTTTCTGGTCAAAATGCTCAAGGATATACTTGGACACCTCTCGAACTCTCACAGGCGATTCCATGGCATGTTCCCTGTCAATGGCGTGGACCTGTTTGTCCTTGATTCCCGCCTTTTCCTTGATGGTGTTCGTGTAGTCGACCTTGAATGGTAAAACGTTCTGGTCGTTTATGGCATCAATAATGGTGTAGGAGTGGAGCTTGGCACCAAATAGAGATTCCGTTGTTTTGATGACTGAATCCTTGCGTACAGCGTTTTTGGCGTAAATGGGCGTCCCGGTAAACCCAAACAGATAGTAGTTCTTGAATGCATCGGTAATTTGCTTGTGCATGTCACCAAACTGGGAACGATGGCATTCATCAAAGATGATGACCACCTGCTTGTTAAAGACAGCATGCCCCTTGTTCCGCCTGATGAACATATCCATCTTTTGAATGGTCGTGATGATAATGTGGGCGTCGGGGTTGGCCAGCTGCTTCTGAAGCACCTTGGTTGAGGTGTTGCCGTTTGCTGCCCCCTTCTCAAATTTGTCATACTCTTTCATCGTCTGATAGTCCAAATCTTTCCTATCGACGACAAACAGGACTTTGTCGATGAATGGCAGCCCTGCGGCCAACTGAGCAGTTTTGTAGGATGTCAGTGTTTTCCCACTACCCGTAGAGTGGGAGCAATACCCACCTGCGTCAATGGTGCCTGCCTTCTTGTAGTTGTGGGAGATGTTGATTTTATTGATAATCTTCTCTGTCGCCGCTATCTGATAGGGCCGGAGCACAAGCAACAGGTTCTCGACGGTAAACACGCAATACCTTGTCAGGATGTTCAACAAGGTATGCCTAGAGAAGAATGTCTTTGTGAAATCAACAAGGTCGTCAATTCGACGATTCTTCTCATCTGCCCAGAACGAGGTGAATTCATAACTGTTACTGGTCTTCTTGCTTTTCTCCTTTGATGCCGTGGCAAGCTCCCTCACGTGGCTATCGCGGGTTGTGTTGGAATAGTATTTTGTCGACGTTCCATTGGAGATGACAAACAACTGAACATACTCATACAGACCGTTTGAGGCCCAGAAACTGTCGCGCTGGTATCGGTTGATTTGATTGAACGCTTCCCGGAGCGCGATTCCTCTCCGCTTCAACTCAAAATGGACAAGAGGCAGTCCATTGACCAAAATTGTAACATCATATCTGGTATTGTGGGCCCCTTCACTTTCCTGGTACTGGTTGAGAACCTGCAACTGGTTGTTATGGACCATTTTCTTGTCGATGAGCATAATGTTCTTACTCGTGCCATCATCTCGCTTGAGAAGTTGAATGTGGTCGACCTGAATCTTGCGGGTCTTCTCAACAATCCCCTCCGTCGAGTTCGAGATGCATTCCTTGTAGAAGCGGGTCCACTCATCGTCAGAAAATGTAAAATCATTCAGCAACTCAAGCTGCTTTCTCAGATTCGTAATCATCTCTTGCGAGTTGTGAATCGTCGCATACTCATATCCCTGTGACACGAGCTGTTTGATAAACTCGCGTTCAAGGTCTGCCTCGCTTTGATAGGACGTTTGACGAGTCTGGGATGGCTCATATTCCGTTACTACTGTTTTCTCGTCAGTCGAGGCGACCACATGATAAACTTTCATTCGTACTCCTTCTCACATCGCCTTTTCAAAGGAAAGCAGTTTGTCTCTGTAGTATTCGTACTGCTGCTGCCGTGCTTCTATTTCGGCGGGCAGACCCGTCGTCAAATCATTGCAGAGCAAATCAAATTGGTCGAGGATGCGGACTATTTCTTCCTGAATGGGGAGAGGGGGAACGAGAACAGGTACGCGAGCTATAGAATTACTCATTAACTTTGGGTTGCCCATCCCGGGACTAACATAGTCCTTAACAATTGACTGGAGCCAATAGAACAGAAAACGGGTACATAATTCTGTAGGGATAGACACGCTTAAGAGGCCACATACATTTGTAATGCTGAATTTCTCGTTCGAATGGAAGAATACAGACCCTGCATTTGCGCCATCAGTCGTCCATGTGATAGATTCAAAGTCATAATCATAATTGTCAATGTATCCGAATATTCCGTTGTTCAATGTCTGCGATGAGTACACTGGATAAACTCCAGCATTAGCTCGAAGATAGTCTTTTGACATAACGCGCCCACGAGTTATCATACACATCTCGTCAAGATTTTTATACTCCACCCCATCCGGGCATAACTCATCAATCAGTTTCCGAATCGTCCCAGTCTTCCTCTGCAGACCTTCTTCCGAAAAATCAAGCATCTTATTTTGATAATACTCATACTGCTGCTTGCGAGCCGTCCGCTCCGCGTTTAGCTCCGCCTTCAATTCCGTTGTCAACTCCGTGAATGTGTCGAGGATGCGGACAATTTCTTCCTGAATGGAGAGAGGGGGGATGGGGATTTCAATTGCCTTTATTGCTGGTACACTTGAATGAACGACTTTGCTCTTCACTTTACCAGCACTCTTATGTTTTTGTGCATCTGCTGTCGACAGGACATACGAAAGATACTTAGGGTTCTGATTATGCTTCAGTACAACCATGTCGCCGCCAGCCAAACACTTTTCATGGCCAACGTACGCTGTTGACTTAGCGATATCCGCCACGTTTTCTCCCGTTATAGCAAATAAAATGTCACCGTGCTCGAAATATTTCGGATTTTGAATGGCGGCTTCTTCAGTGTGTGAAACACACTCATCAAACCATATCCCATATGTTGTATAAATTTCCCCATACCGGACACAGGAAATCCCATATGGGACTACCTGGTCTCGCGTGATTCCCGAACCCCGATAAACATCGGTAGCGATTTCTCCAATAGCTTTTATCTCTACCCCATCGGGGCACAGCTCCGCAATCAGTTCTTCAATCCTGCTCATGCTTCCACCTCGATTTCATCGATAATTGCCGCAATTTTGTCGCGAAGCTGCTGAGCCCTGGTGACGATTGTTTCAAGCCGTTCGTTCAATTCAGTAATATCAACCACTTCTCGCAAGTCTTTTTGCTCAACGTATGACGAGACGGATAGATTATAGCCATTCTCGGCAATCTGTTTGTTAGGGACAACCTTTACCATGTGTTCGACATCCTGACGGCCCCACACAGCCTTCAGTATGTTTGCAATGTTATCATCTGTCAGCTTGTTGCCGTTGGTTACCTTAACGCATTCTTTAGAAGCGTCAACAAATACCGTCGTACTGGCCTTTTTGTTCTTCTTTAGGACCAAGATATTTGTGGAGATAGAGGTTCCATAAAACAAGGACCCTGGGAGCTGGATGTTTGCTTCGACATAATTGTTGTCAATCAGATACTGCCGAATCTTTTGCTCAGCTCCGCCCCGATACATAATTCCAGGAAAACAAACAATGGCCGCGACGCCGTTTTCCGACAGCCATGACAACGAATGAAGAATGAACGCAAAATCAGCCTTTGATTTCGGGGCAAGCACTCCGGCGGGGGCAAATCTTGGGTCGTTGATAAGTGTTGGGCTCCCATCCCCAATCCAACGGACGCTGTAAGGTGGATTCGATACGATAGCTTCAAAGGGTTCTTCGTCCCAGTGGTGTGGCTCAGTCAGGGTGTCTCCATGCTTAATGTCAAACTTGTCAGGGCCGACATCATGCAGGAACATGTTAATTTTGCACAACTGGCTGGTGACCGACGAAATCTCCTGCCCGTAGAAACCCATTCTGACATTTTCCTTGCCAAGAATCTTGGCAAACTTCAGCAGAAGTGAGCCACTCCCGCATGCGGGGTCATAAACCTTGTTGACTTCCGTTCTTCCATATAGTGCCAAATGAGCCAGGAGCATCGATGCTTCAGGCGGCGTGAAATATTCTCCGCCCGATTTCCCTGCATTGGACGCATACATCCCCATAAGGTATTCGTATGCATCTCCAAACGCGTCAATGGAGCTGCCATGGCCGTATCCAAAATCCATTTCGCCGATGCCATTCATCAACTTGACGAGTGCAGAATTCCTACTCGCAACGGTTGCTCCGAGTTTGTTGCTGTTGACATCAAGTTCGTTAAACAATCCCTTAAAGTCTTCCTCACTCTCATAACCGCGAGCGGATGCCTCAATGGCGTCGAGAGCCTTTCCCAGCTTTTCATTGATGTTGGGGTCAGATGAAGCATTCTTACGGACATTGCAAAAGAGCTGGCTGGGAAGAATGAAGAACCCCTTTACTTGGACGAATTCTTCGCGAGCCTGCTCTGCATCTTCATCGGAAATTTCAGAATACTTGAACCCAATATTCCCAGCAGCTTCTTCGCCCTTGTTGATATAGTTTTCTTGGTTCTCGGAAATATACCGATAGAACAACATCCCAAGAACATATTGCTTGAAGTCCCATCCATCCACGCTACCACGTAAATCGTTCGCAATTGCCCAAATCCCCTTGTACAGTTCGCTTCTTTCAACCTCACGTTTGTTTTCTGCCATTATGATTCTCCTTTGTTTATAGTTATCGGATTCGTGTACCCGTTTACATTCACAATTCTATCCGTATTCTTCCATTGGTCAACACAGATGTCAACCTACTTCTCCTCTTTTCCGTTATTGGCCCCCATAACACGGAAAGGTCGAACACGCATTATCAACGAACTTATGGACGGAAGAATCTTCATCAAGAATATCACACCTGCCGGACAATGTATGGGCTTTCATGAAGTGATTATGAAGCTTGTTCATTCCGAATCCTCACTTAACATTCGTCTCGAAGGACAACCAATGTTTCAGGCACTGATATTAGCAAACAGAAAGCTGCTCTACATCAAATGGAGCAGCCTTCTGTTAATAAATCGACAACATCATTACTCTTCAACCACGGGGAACACACGATTGAGTTCCGCCTGTGTTTCCGCGATATCTTTCCCAATGCCCGGCATCATCTCAAACGACACCTTGAACAATGTATAGTCTTCTTCAACGACGTCATTGACGATAAGTTGAACTGAATTGAAAGTTTTTTGCAAATCGCTTGCCACATATTGTGGAGCGTCTGAGCTGATGCTGGTGGAGTAATCGACTGCAATTGGCGTTGATTGTTTTCAAGCGACTTTCATAGAGCATTGCTCCCTCAAGAATTGAAGCATCGGTATATGAAGTGGGATTTTCGATAACATCCATGTTATAGTCGCCATAATCACCGACGATGCTCTGATATCTGTTCGTGAAACACCCCATATCCTCAATATACGATGTTTTTTCCTCGGTGAACTGTAACCTCTTATCGCCCTCCAAGGCAACTTGAGATGTCGCACTTGGGGTGACTTCTTCTGAAGGAGAAGGCCATGCCTCTGATGGTGAAGGTAATACCGCTTAAGGAACTGAGGCAACTGGTGACACGGCTGTTTGTGACTCGATGGTCTTGGCATCACTGTCGCTTGATTGTTTGAAAAGACCCGTTTGAACCGGAATGAAGATGAAAATAAAACGACAATTGCAGTAACTATTAGCTTCACTTTGCGCTTTATACACTCATTTATCCAAAGTAACAACAAGCCGAGCGGCCAGAACAGCACCAAGAAATGATTGCAATCCATGGTTTCTGATAGAACGGTTCTCTTCTGGGGGAGGCCGGTGGATATGATGCTGCATTATCATATACCTTGAGGTATCTGCATAGCAGTTGGTTGGACCATTCTGCGCCCACGCATACCATCCATGGCCTTGCCCATCTGAAGACATATTGTTATTTGGTCCAGTATTCATGGGCCCATTCTGTTGGTCGTGCCTCGGTGTTCCATTGTCGCCTTCAATGTTCCACCCACTGTGATATGAATTCATATTGCATACCTCGTATGCAATATGCTAATCAGATATCGTAGAACAGTAACTCATAGCAGAGCGGACCAAGATGAACGTATTCGCTTGCCCATTATTGACATCGCTCTACGATATGAATGCAACCAATAGAGCCCTATTCCATAAAGGAAGTGTGACCGCTATGCACTCCACCAGTAATACGTCAAATTTGAAGCAAACGCCTAATTTGTAACATTGCTAATATTTGTATCGGTAATTTCCCTATTTAGTTTGCTTTTTATCAAGTATACATACTGCGCAAACAGTTCTCTTGCATATGTTCTTGCGTACTTGTCCATAGAATAAATCGATAAAACAATTGCAACAACTAGTGACAAACACACGTTAATTATGACACCTTTTAACACCACGACTACAATCAATATAAGAATCAGAGAACTAGCAATCCCACGAGTAAGCCCATAACTCCCATTGAAGAAGTCTACTCTATCATGCAATGAAGCCGCTTTGATTTCGGCATAAATTTCTCTTGTGAATCCTATCCACGTTCTTTTGTTGACGAAGGGATTCTTCCCCTCCGACATAAAATGACTGTATATTGATTCTCTCCAATGCTCTGAGTAGGTATTGTTGCTCTCTATCATAATCCAGTCCGTTGGCCATCCTTTGCGGAACTTCCACCACATTTTCTCAAGAATATTCCCAACTGCTTGAACCAGATACCCGCACGCATAGCTTATCACAAGCATAATACTAATGGCAGAAAACTGATTTTGGTTACTAAGCAACAGAGTGTTTACTTCCTGTATTACAAGGGATAGTCCAAATAATGCCACCGCACCTGGGACAAATATACCCGCAAATTCGTAATAATCGAAGTTCCTCATAACAATCACCTCGTAATAAAGAAAATGCTTCTATACCCCATACAGCGAAAGGTAAACTTTTCTTAACGGATATTACTTCGTTTCATATCAACTTCTCTCTGACTATATGAAGTCATTGGCGGCGAAACAACTTAAAATGATTAACTACCAGCATATATAATCACTCAATATCCATTAACGGCAATGATAAAAGACCATTCTTGGAGTAGAATTCATCGTACTTATGGTGTGAAAATCTATAGTGACAAATATCGCTTTCATGATAGCATACTTTAACACCAATCCCAATAAATTCTACACATCTTCGAAGTGTTGCTGTATAATAGTTGTCGATAGAGTAGATAAAAACACGTTCAAGAACTGCATCAATCGTCTCATTCAGGCTAAATGTACTTCTGCAAAAACGCACTCTGTGACCAAATGCTGACACTGATTTGACATATACAAGAGAACAGCGGTTATCGAAATACCTAGAGGGGGGAATGCAATATGAGCCAAAGAATCACAATCTACCCGCTTGGAAACGCCGAAACCATTTTATTAGAACTCTCAAACAATAAGAGAATTCTCATAGACTATGCTGCAATGCGCACTGAAGAAGAGGGCGATAAGCGTTATGACATCACCACAACGCTAGTAAAATTTAGTTCTTTCGACGTTGTTATGTTTAGTCATGCCCATGAAGACCACGTTAAGGGTGCGAAAGACTTTTTTGAGTTTGACCATGCCGAAAAATACCAGGGTAATGGGCGTGTGAAAATCAAGGAACTTTGGGTTTCATCTGCGTTTGTGCTTGATTCTAGTGTCAGCGAAGATGCTCGTGTTATTCGCCAAGAAGCACGCCACCGCATAAAGAAGGGCTATGGGATAAAAGTGTTCGCTGAGCCCGATAAACTCGACCAATGGCTTATTGATAATGACCTGTCAACTGACGATAGTGAAAACTCCATAATCCACGCAGGAACATTACTAAAAAATAAAGACCACTGCCTTGGAGATGAGCTTGATGTATTTGTCCATGCACCGTTCTCAGAGGACGCCAATGAGAGTGAAGATAGAAATGACCCATCAATTGTTTTGCAGCTTAGGTTAGCAAATTTTTCGCGGACTACAACCATCTTCGTTACAGGCGATGCTCCACATGAAATTCTTGATAAAATAGTCGAGCGTTCTGAAAAGGCCGGTAATGATAGCTATCTATACTGGGATTTATATGACATACCACACCATTGCAGTCATACCGGGCTATCAGACGAACGTGGAGAGAAAGTAACAGATACTTCTGAAAATATCAAACGCCTATTATCCAATTATTCTAGAAAGAACGCCGTCATGATAGCTTCATGTCGGGCGTTTTGTGATGTAGGTGACGACGACCCTCTACCGCCTCATTTTCAAGCAAAAGATGCTTATATAAAATATAGTGGCGAGAAGGAGTTCATCGCGACAATGGAATACCCTAATAAAGTCAATCCTCAACCGCTGGTTTACGAAATCGATATGTTTGGAATAACCAAGAAAGTAGTCACGGCAAGCCCCATTATAACTTCGCCAGCACCGAGGGCAGGATAATGGAAACTGATATCACCACTCCAATGTGCGAGATAACAAGGCAAATCCTTGTTGTTTTGTGTAGCGGTGGCCCATATCAGGCTACCCTGCAATGCATTGAGAATGTGAGACATGATAATACCTTAACAGACATGCTCAAAATCGAATACAATATCGCAGGATTGTGTCAGTATCCAAAATATGAAATCCGCCGAGTCGAGCCAATTACTATTTGGGTACAAGATGGACAGTTGCCGATAGTCGAAGCAAGAGAAGATTTCCCGATAGTGCCTCATCTTGTTGTCAATCGTGATGGCATGAAGACGCTCTGTTATACCGATTTCTCATATTCTGAGATAAAGCACAGACTGAACGGACAATTTATTGTGGAGTGCATCAACGAGTGGTTTGTAAGAACCGCTCGTGATGAACTTCACCGAGATGACCAGCCTCTTGAACCTTTCTTTTTCGGGGTCCAAGACATGATTGTCGTAAAGAAGCAGTTTTTTCATAATTATTGTGCAAAATTCAAAGAAATTCAACAAAACAATCGTCTGACATTACAGCAAGTCCCCGACGGTGTCAACGGGACAGGGGTATACCTTTACGTTGTTATTAGGTTGAATATCCCACCTAGTAAAGATAACATTATCCATCATCCTCCGAAGTCATTAGGAGATTTATTTGCTCTTTTTTCATCGAAGCACATCGAACAGCAGCTTATGACCGAATTGTGGGAAATTCTCAAAATAAGGCTTAATAAGAAAAATTTTCAATCTACATTCGTCAATATGTCTTTTCTGTTTTGTTTACCCTGCATCATCTTTTTGCATATCCCACAAAGAAGAAAAAAAACAAGTATTATCGAAACATCAGATAATCGTGTGTTTATAACCAACGGTCACAGATTCGGCGATATTCTCAATGATTTTGGTATCCATCGACAGATAATTGTTGGCGAAAAAAAAAGTCAAGAATATAAGTTAACCAGTACCGGCAAAAATTATCACGGCGAAAACATCAGCATCAGTCAACTCAATCTTCACTTTGAAACAACGCCTCCACTTGCCAGAATATATAGCGGAATCAATGAAGGCTATCAACATAAATATTTCGTACTCATCGGTGCAGGAGCCTTAGGCTCTCAGGTGTATGTTAATTGTTTACGCTCAGGTTTTGGGAAATGGGCAATTATTGATTTCGATGTTTTTTTGCCCCACAACCTTACTCGGCATGTTCTTTCACAATCTTCAGTTGGACAACCGAAGGCAACAGAGCTAGTGCAATATGCTAATTCTGTCATTGAGAATCCTGAAGTATGCGCTTATGTAGCTGACGTTCTTGACCATCATAGCGCCGACATTCTTATGACCTTAGCAACAGCCGATGTGATAGTAGACGTTTCCACATCGGTCGCGGTGGAACGAATGCTTGCCATAGACACGAAAACAAAAGCACGATGTATTTCGCTCTTCTTAAATCCACGAGGCGATTGTCTTGTTATGCTTTGTGAAGACTCGGAGCGAACCATTACACTCGACCAATTGGAGATGCAGTTGAACGCAATACTGATTAACGAGACTGATTTGGAGAATTTCTATTGTTTGCCAACAACTATAGCATACGCTACATCTTGTCGCGACATAACTACTACTATTCCGCAAGAAAACATTGCATTAACTGGCGCCGTCGCAAGCAAAGAGTTGAAATTAGCTCAAGAAAACATGTCATCAAATATCGTTGTCTGGAAAATAAGCAACGATGGAATTGCAGCACAAAGATATGCTGGCGAACGATGGCATGAAATATCTTGTGGTGATTGGCGAGTGTTGATGCGCTACTCCTTGCTGCATTCTCTCCAAGAAAAGAGAATCGAACGTCAACCGAATGAAACCGGCGGTGTTCTTATTGGTAATTATGACTTTTCACGTAAGATAATTTATGTCGTCGACATGATTTTTTCACCAAGTGACAGTATTGAGGTCCCTTCCTCATATATCCGAGGCTGCAAAAACTTACCTGAGCAGATAAATCAAATATCAAAAAGAACATTTAACGGTCTTTTCTATATCGGGGAATGGCATAGCCACCCCAGCCAGAGCACTGCGATGAGCTGTGCTGATGAAAAGCTTCTCCGCACAATTAGCGATGTTTGTAAAGCCAACTGTCTACTCGGTGCTATGATTATTTGCGGGAGTAATAGCAATTTATCTTTTTATCTTCGTGATGATACTATGGTTTTTTCTGAGACGTTCATATTCGACAATACTGGACAACGATAAAGACAAATGTCAACTTCATAAATACGACTCAGTGTAGAAATGGAGAGACGAATGGTGCTGGTGGTTTATAAAACATTGCAACGAAAGGGTTCCATCATTCGAGCTTGTATCACCTGTCTTGATACTAGCGAATTCGTTTGTTCTTCCACTCTGCTGCTTCCGCTAGGACAAAACGATGTAAGATGCGTGAAACAATGTCAGCTTTATCGAAACCGACGGCGTTTCTTGTTCCATTCTCTTCGTAACATTCCCAAGTTATCCTATTCTCGGTTTGAAGCCAAATTAACGATAAATTCACGTTATCCTTTCGTTCAACTTCAGCCTCAATTAAGCCTTCAATCGTTTCTTCATACACGCGCCAGAAGAAGGAAATCTCTCCTTGAACCTGCACATATATTTCGTCCCACACGTTATTGAAGATTCGAGTCGTTCCCAGAAAGCAACCCATTTGTTGTTGCACAAGGCCGTCGTATTACGCTGTTGGCTATAAACTTACACGCCCTGTTTGCAACTGTTGCAATGATTCGTTCTTTATACATGACCCACCTCGCCAGAACGTAGTGCTTCTCGACACCAAGCATAGCGGAGTATAGTCAAATCTCGCACGAACGGCACACTCCCTTGTTCAACCTTCCAAAACCACCATGCTCCTTCATGTCTCCCTCATCGCACATTTCTCCACATTTTTCGCATTCATACCACCTGACCCAAAACGAATCAAACTGCATGTCACTAGATGACGCATCAAAGTGTTGGCGCATCTCAGCCTTTGCCTGTTCATGCTCAAAATCATCGTTATGATGTCCTATGCCACCACATCGCGTCATTTGAGGCTCTCGCTGAGCATATTGTCGACGAATAGCTTGAAATGTCTCTGTAGCCTTCTTGGAATCGAGCTTCTCCTGTTCATCATCTTCAGCACTCAAGATTGCGTCATTGTCAAGCCGGTCTATTACCGTCGATGCGAGTCGTTCTTGCTCACGGGCTTCACGTTCTTTTGACTCGTGAAGCCTCTGCTCAAGTTCTTTATTCAGCCGGTCTCTTTCCCGCTTATCTCGTTCTGCTTTTTCTACCAAGAGCCGCTCGCGTTCACGAACAAGAGTCGAATGAACTTCATCATACCCTCTCGTCCATTCTGACTCCCAGCAACTACATCAAGCCTGAATGCCTTTTGGGCCTTTGTCTCCTGTACTTCAACAACCTGCTCTTGCTTAACAACTTTGTTCTTGTTCATTTGGTTCCCTCAAACTCTCTTTTAGTTCACCTTATTTTGTGACCGTTACAAGTTTGAGAGCAAGAGCGTTTTGTGTATGGCTTTCTGTACAGTTAGTTTATCAGTTGTAATTCTCACTTTGTGTGTTTTGTACGGTAACTTTTTCTTTGTGCTTTGATGTATAGTAACTGCAAACATCTTGAAAGAAACCATTTGTAACCGTGGCAGAGAAGGTGTAGACTTTTGGTGGTTACTAATATTGGCAATGAAATCAGTTGTGTTGCAGGAGGTTTGTATGAATCAAAAGAATCCGCTGTTCTCGTATCGAACTGCTTGTCCTGATAACATTCCGGTGACAGAACAAGAGGTAGCCAGACACTACGACAGCAGAACCGGTCTTTGGTATGAGGCGGGTGGTGTTCCCGTTATTGAGAAATTCGTGAACTCACGTGTGAGAGATAAGAGGGCTGAAACCCACACAACAGACTCCCGTGAGGGTATCGACAGAGGCGAAACATCCTCGCCTCCGCCTCGTTATCTGAACGATACTCGAAGAACACAAGCTGGACCAGACGAAACCCTTATAACCGAAACCAGAGAAAGCATTGACCGAAGTGAAGGTTCTGTTCACTACGAAGACTTTGTGGCTCTAAAAGGACCTGATGAAACGCTGATTACAAAGACAAGGGAAGGTATCGACACAAGTGAATCCTCTTCCTTTGTCCCATTTGTTGCAGAAGAATACAAAATCAAGGCATCCGGCTCTGCTGAAACGCTTATAACGCGTTCGAGAGAAGGTATTGACACAACCGAAAGAAGCAACGAAATACATGACTATATGTTTCAAACCATCCAAACATTCACGCGTGAATCGACCGACAGAAACGAGGAACAATCGGAATGATAACGTGTCCGAAGGTTCTCTTCGTAACAAATCGGGAGGATTTCGCCATCGACTTCCTCCTATATCGGTTCAAAGACAAAGGGATACCCTATCTACGTATCAACTCTGAGGATATCACGGAATGTGATATAACCTGGGAATACGGTAAAGAAGTAACCTTTTCATATAGCGGAGACTCTTATGATTTAGAGGCTGTCAAATCGGTATACTTTCGTCGCGCTCCTTCTATCTTTCCACAAGGGGTTGACCCGACGGACACTCCTTTTCTTAGGGGTGAAAGACGTGATTTCTTCGAAGGGTTGTATATGACCCTTGAAGCTAGATGGGTGAATCCTCTTTTCAGCACCTACATAGCCGAAAAGAAACTATATCAGCTCAACGTAGCACGGCAAGTTGGCTTTACCATCCCAAAATCGATAGTCACAAATAGACCACAAGACATCCTCAGCTTTCTTTCGAACGGCCCCAGTATCATGAAACCTATCTCGCATGGTCTTCAGGTGAAGGTTGGCGAAGCTTACTCAATCTATACATCGGTTATCCAAGCAGCCGATTTCAAGGACCTTGAGAACACCTTTGAAGCACCCGTTCTGGTACAAACAAGAATTCCAAACACTTGTGATATAAGGGCTACAGTCGTTGGCAACAAGGTATTCGCTGTCGAGATACACCAAGAAGGCGAACCAAATGTTGATTGGAGAGTGCTCGAAGCAACCAAGCGTTATGTTCTTCACGAATTACCGCCTGATATCATATCCATGATGCTTAACCTGCATAAATCATTAGGGCTTGTCTACTCAGCCTTCGATTTCATCCTAACACCAGACGGAGAGTATGTGTTCCTTGAAACGAATCCTGCTGGAGAATGGGTTTGGATAGAAAGAGAGACAGGTCTGCCTATAGCAGAAGCCTTGTGCTCGGAGTTGATTGATGAAAAATAAGCAAAAAACTGTAGATTTGGGTTCCACACAAACTGAGGTGCAACCAAAAATCGCTATGGCTGAGAAAAAGCCAATGGTAGCAGCAACAGAACAGAAAGACCCGGTTTGGCAAGACGAGTATCTATCGCCGAACATAGAAAGTAAACCACTAACGGTCAAACTAATTTGGAAAAGTATAAAAGACTTTTTCATATTTCTTCTTCATGCAATATCCCCACATGCATATCCAACGCCACCAAAACTAGCTCTCCCCGATATAACATCAGATGATGAGCATTTAGCCTTCGATATGTGTAAGTCGCTGTATGAAGCATCACATTCAAGAATCGATAATCTTGAAGATAAATCGATGAAGTTGCTCCCTTATATCACAGCCCTCTTTGCCTTCTATTCATTTGCTTATCTAAACATAGCGAATATCCCCACAAAGGTATCTTTGTTGACAGCAATGCTTTTTTTGCTTC
Organism: uncultured Clostridia bacterium; assembly: GCA_942493335.1. Classification (GTDB taxonomy): domain Bacteria; phylum Bacillota; class Clostridia; order DSM-8532; family DSM-8532; genus JAEWSN01. Next base: position 1,586,957 of record OW818693.1, read on the forward strand.
TATCTATCATCATTTCCTTTCGTTGTGTTAGCGTAAAAGGGCGTAGAGCCATATTCATCCCTACCATATACGATATGGACGAAAAACCACCAAAAGAGCTTTTTAAGAGAAACACAATATCAAAGGGTTACCTGAAATCTGCAATCATAAACCAGTCCGTGGCTGATAACACCGCTGATATCCTACGCGCTGCAAGAAGCACCTTAACACTCGCTCTGATTATTGGTTTAGTCGGTTGTATGGTTGGTGTTATAGGATTGTTTGGTGCAGAAAAAACTAGTCAGGACGTAAAAATCCTTCAACAAAATGAGACAACCATATTGGTGAAAAGCGTTCAAGATGAGGCAATAGCCATACGAGGGTTAACCGAAAGAATAACAAGCAAGTATGAGATACAACAGGACAGCGAGAATGGCAAGCTCGAGCGAAAGAACCAGGAGTTGTCAGATGCCCTAGATACCACGACCAAGAAGGTCGATAAACTAGAAAGTGAACTCAAAAACCTCTTGGAAAAACTCAACACAGAACCTGTTCCAGCAACAAAGTAAGGGTATGCGGCGAAGCCGCACACCCTCAATTGCATATTCTTGCTGTCCTCCTGTTCACCAACCAGATACATCAAATCTGTATCTTAAGAAGAATGTTTCTGTCGCTGAGTTGAAAGCCATATCTGCTAAAGCATTTGGGTTTATCTCGAAGTCCCAATCCTGCTTGCCTATTATGATGTATACGTATATATCTATCGTACCAGTTAAGAAATATCTTCTGTGGTCAAGCCTCATCCAAGCAGAAAAGCGTGCATTACTCATCTATTGTTCAGACTCAATGGCCATATCGTCTACCAACACCCATTTATAGCCATCACTTGTCTACCTCATATGATATACTGCTCCATAGAGTAATGTAATAAAATCTCAGAATTTGTATATGATGACTAGATATTGATATACAATCAGAGACGTTTCGGAAGCTATTCGAGGACAAGAAGTTCTACGAAGCCGTCATGGGAGCTGTTGGGAGAGATGTGTATAAGTATTTGATGTCATAGTAACAAAGAGGCTCACTAATTATAGGAGGAGGCAGAAATGAGAAAAGCACTTTGCGTCGGAATTGACAATTATGAAACAATCAACGACCTGCATGGATGTGTAAATGATGCGAACGGAGTAAAGGCTGTGCTTGACCGGAACGGTGATAGCACATTGAATTTTCAGACCCGCTTGATGTGTTCGACAAGTGAGAACTCGTATATAAGAAGAGGCGATTTGAAGGACGCAATTGAAGAGTTATTCAGAAGTGAATCTGAGATAGCGATTCTGTATTATGCAGGGCATGGCTCATATGATGAAAATGGCGGCTATTTATGCACTAGCGAAGTGAGTCGTTCTGATGACGGTTTATCTCTTGACGATATTATGGGAATAGTGTCACGGTCAAAAGCTCAAAACAAAGTGATTATACTCGATAGTTGCCATAGTGGGCTTGTGGGAACATCAAATTTGATGCCAAATTATTCTGTATTGCATAACGGAACGACTATTCTGGCCGCATGTGATGAAAAGCAATACGCATCGGAGGCAATGGGGCATGGTGTATTTACGACTTTGCTTATAGAAGCGCTTTATGGCGGCGCAATGAATCTTTTAGGCGAGGTGTCACCTGGTAGCATATACTCATACATTGACCGCTCACTTGGTGGCTGGGAGCAACGTCCAGTGTTTAAGGCAAACATCAAATCCTTTGTGTCCCTAAGAAAAAATTCTCCTCCCATTCCAATAGAAGAATTACGGCGCATAAAGGAATTTTTTCCCTCCCCATATGAGGAGTTCTCACTTGACCCCACATACGAGCCGGACAAACACGAGGCTGATATGCAGGATGTAAACAAAGAACACGAAGCCGTATTCGCAATACTGCAAAAGTATGTTAAGCTGAATTTGGTTGTGCCTGAAGGCGCAGAGCATATGTACTATGCCGCATTAAACCACAAGTCTTGCAAATTAACTTCACAAGGTCAGCATTATTGGAATCTTGTTACAAAAGAAACAATATGAAATCACCGACTCACCAAGAGGCAAAGGGACAAATCAACGAAAGGAATGGTATAGACAATGGTGAAGAAGAACGTATTCATTAGTCATCGCTGGGATTATGAAGAAGACTACGAAAAAATTAGTGCTGTGCTAGACCGGACAAAATACGACGTGTCAAATCGCTCGGTTGAGAGTTCGGACCCTCTAGTTGGCACAAAAAAAGAAGTTACAGTCGCTATAAAGGCGAAGATTGACAGTGCAAGTGTTGTGCTTGCACCCGCTCGTCCAGCAGCGGTCACATCTGGAAGCATGGGGCGTAAGGAAATTGATTATGCCGTAAGCAAAAAAAAGAAAATCATAGCTGTCGATACTGGGACCACGCAATCCGTAGCTAGCTATTGGAAAGAAAACGACATCCCTGTAGTCACATGCCGTAAAGACAGTGTCGAGAATGCAATAGGATAGTATTCTATAATGTCCGCAAAGGCATAATTTAGCCCTTAATAGAGCTTGATTACAAGCAAGCTCTATTGAGGGTTAAATTCGTTGCCGCAGTCACCCATGACATTCAAGAAGAAAGTATATACATGCCATTCCAGGCATGAAGATTTTCAGCACCAAAGATAGCAGAGTATAGTCAAATCTCACACGACCGGCATACCCCCCGATTCAACCTTCCAAAATCACCATGCTCCTTCATGTCTTCCTCGTCGCACAGCGCTCCACACTTTTCGCACTCAAACCATCTGACCCCAAATGAGTCATACTGTTTCTCAACAGATGAGACGTCAAAGTATTGTCGCATCTCTGTCTTTGCGATTTCATGTTCGACATTATCGTCATGGCGTCCTTTGACAATTCGTCGTATGATTTGTGATTCACGCTGAGCATATTGTCGACGAATGGCACGAAATGTCTCAGTTTCCATCGTGAGAAAAATGGGGGCGCTTCTTTTTCGTCCTGATAACAGCGAGCATGTCGTTACCGCAGAAAGCGCATGAACAATTGCATCTACGACCATACTCTTCGGGTTTTAGGTCAGCGATATAGACGATTTTCCCATTCCTTTTCGCAAAAGGATTTTTAAGGTCACCCATATCCCGATTCTCCATATAGCGCAAATGTTGAACTGCATATCACCATCGACGCCGAAAAATCTGTTCGTCTTGCAAGAACTCTTTCAGGCCCATATTCAGTTTCCCAAGTAGCTCATCATCCTTCTCATTCAACGGATTCATCCAATTCGCCTTATCCTTTGCCCATTCGATGTATCTATGCATTGCGTGATTATCTGTGTCACCATATCCGCCCAGCACACGAATGTACTCATATACTATCAGTGATGCTTGATAATTTTCTGCATCAGCAAGAAGCTGCTTTACTTTTTTCACCTCGGCACGTTGCCGTTCCCTAAGTTCAGCGTCCTTCACGGCCTTCATTTGCGCGTCTTCTTCTCGTTGAATACGTTCAGCACGAGCGATTTCAGCCGCCTGGACAGCCGCCATCACGTTGATGACTATCTCGCCAACCTTTTCTTCGAGCGCTTGGCACTTTGTATCATTCCACGAACGGAACTTGGAATAGAAGTCCCCTATCCAGAACATGAGCTCTCCTGAATACTCCAAGACCTGCTCCAATGGAGGACTCTGTTCTTTTCTTCCGCGAGATGTAGGCATCGGTTTTGTGTCAGATGGGCGTAACTGCGGATGCATCCGCTCTTTTATGTTGAGTGAAACATAGGTGTTCCCATGAACAACATGCGCTATGTTCCGCTTCTTCCCATCACCATATCTACTCTGGTCATGCAGCAACGGATGCTCAGTAAGAACATGGTAACCAAACTGTTCGAGTGCCTTGAAGATGCAATCGAGAATTCGGAACGCCCTATCCTTCGAGTTGTCGGACAAACGATAAGCAACAACAGGTTCTTGCGGTGATGTTGCAGAGCGATGGTGTGCCTTCTCCCATTTCATCGTAGACCGAATGAGTCGGTGAGGATTACTCAGCTCCGTATCGACTTGAAGGGCTAAACAAGAAGAGATAATCTTCTCGCGTAGAACTTTGTCCATAAAGCTTAGCGACGAATCAATGGGTGTCTTCTTTGGCACGTCGTAATCATATACGGGAACATTGATTTGCTTCCTGCTCGAGGTCTTACCAAGCGGGGTTTTCTCAACTGGCCGCCCTGCACGAAGCTGCGCCCAATACCCACGGCCAGGAAGAGGCACTTCTAAGCTTCTGCATACTTTCGCAAGAGCGACATCGGATACCCCATACCTCTTCGCGACCTTAGAAACAGGCTCTTTCCATACCTCGTTGTATAGTTGCATTCGGTCGTAGTTTCTGCGTTCAAGCATACGGCTCCTTATAGGGGCAGCCACAATAGCGACAGAAGTAGATGACAGATAATTGTGCAATTAGCGTATCATATCTAAACGTTGAACGGATGTATGGACTTTGTGTAAACATGGACGAAAACACAGCATGAGTTATGAACAACAGTTTCTTTTGTGTTCACATGCCAACCGTCAAGCAAATCTGGGAGACATGAATACACGTGCTGCCCTGAAGCCTTTTACGCACATGAACAGTGTCCGGAAATGTCCATACACACTCTATTATTTGTCGCACAAAGCATCCATGATTATACAGAAGAATCTGAGCTAGTACATCTCTTCAATGCATCCATCCATATCAATGAAGAGCGCAGAAATCCCTGTACGTGACCTAGCAAGAGTCGGGAATTTTTTCCACACTTTCAGGAACTCACTTGTCCTGGGGAGAACAACGCTGTACTTTGCATTGTCTTCATCCGTGTGCATCAATAGCTCACCGAGGCAAACAGCAAAATGCTTTGTTCTGAGTGACATATATGAACCGGTACCGCTAACGACAATAATCCATTTTCTGTCTTCTTTGATTCCAACCACTTCTCGACCATGATATCTTCGATATGAGATGTTCACTCGCCAACCATCTTTTTCGAGGTGCTCGAATAGTGCATGATACATGTCTTCCTCTGATAATGAAATGTCCTCTATGCAAAAAGCAGAATCACCTAAATCACAGTGATGATTGTCAGTGTTTACGTAATTCCCCGTCTTCCCATCATATCTTTTCGAACGCCTTATCTGCCCCTCATATTCGAGCGTTCTACATATCACAAGAATTGGTCCCTGATTAGCCCCTTCTCCATACAATATGTCAGTTATCTGTCTTGCTGTAAGGCCTGGCGAATCCGTTACAACATTCAATACAGCACTCTTTACTCCCATTTTTATACCCCGTGTACCAAACAGGCTTTTAGGTACAAGTTAACCATGATTTGCACTATAAAAAAAACCAGCATATCATTTTTGTAATTTATGGATAATATAGTTTCTCCCAACCACAGTAGAACACCTCTTCCCTTTTACCTCATGTGTAAGTTTAAAGCAATAGCGAATAATGTCGAATTGCAAATAACAAAAACATTTCCATATCTCAGGGTTCATTCTTGAGTTATCTGCCTTTTTTCTGGGGTATTCTCCACTTTACTCGAATCAATTGTGGCTCCAAATTCAGCCGTTTCTTTAATATGCCCTACAAAACAAATCGTTCACCGGCAGACCTCGTCATTTTCCCAAATCCCTTTAGTCGTTATGTTCTTGGGATAGAATGCTTGTGCCCAAATCACCATTGAATTGGGCGATGGCTTATTGGCAAGTATCCTTTTCTCACTTAGCAATGGACGCTCATTCAGAAAAAACAACCGGATTTTTCGAACTCCTTGAAGATGAAATCAATAACTACATGCAAGAATCGAGTTTATTACACAAAATGAGTGATTCGCTGATAGGTTACATAGTAGTCATAAATGTATTATCACTCTTGGCTTATGCAAACCCATTCAGCCACAACACCTGTTTGTTATGGCTGAATCCTCATCAGTTAACACCTTCGGCCTCATCTTATGTTAACCTTTACAGCTATAACTCGTATTTTTATGGCTGAAGCATGTATGCACCACAATAGCTGACTCTGCGTTTTTCAGATTTTCATTAACATACCAAGTTGTCTACTTTCATGGCTGAAATATCAATATATGCGGACAAATAACGCGAAATCATGACATGTCACAGCAAATAACGTGAAAACGCGACATCAACATAACATTTTCCCATGATTGCCCTCTTGATAAATAATAACTCACAAAAGTTACAGCCATATAAAGTAGAATTTTAAGTAAAATCAGAAATGGAGGACATGGCTATGTCATTAGCGGCAATAAATCCTGTTTCAGATATGAGGGATTACAATAAGGTGCTGAAAACTGCAAAGACGGTGAACCTGTTTTTCTTACAAAAAACGGACGCGGCTTATTTGTAGTGCTTACTATTGACCAGTATGAAAAATTAGCGCTTTTGCAAGAAGAATATAGACAGGCGTTCACTCCATCAAAACAGTGAGGATTCATCATGTCTTTCTATATGGCAGGATACCTCGCCTGATAAAATCTCTTCTGTTAGCAGAGAATGAAAGAGGTTAAATTTTGTCTATACCGGCTGAAGAATGTTAACAAGAGGTTGTATCATCTTCACTGCAAATATGCGCACTTGCATGATTGAGCCGATGATGAGATATGGGATTGTGACAATATGGAAACATAATCAGCAACGACTTGCTATAAATATTATAGGAGAGTGTGACGATACCGCAGTATCGAACCCTCTCCTATTGACTGATTTTCCCGTTGTCCGCCAACATCTTGGCACTTACGTCCAGATACCTCTCAGGTTTTTCCGTTGCCTGCCAACATCCCAACACTATCGTCTGGTTATGTTTCGGATTAATCTCGGTGTCAGCCCATCGGGGAAGTGAATCACCACCCACCTCACAATACCACTTATAATGTGATTGTCAATGTAATCGTTATCGAAGACAAGCCACTGTTTGCATTCAACTATGCAAATCAATTCAGAAAACGCTCAACACATTCTTGGCATGATATCCACAAAATCTGTATATGCATTTACATATGTAGCTAAAAATCATGCTAGGCGGACAAGTAGGGCAGTTATGAAAATTTACTCATAATGCTTCCTGATACATCGTGTATGGTCATATATCGGTCCTGTCAGATTGCATGGAACAATCATGATAGGACAAGAGGATGAAGCTTTCACATTGTCTTTTTCATCCTGATTTTTACAATCAAATCGGCGACAGAACCAAGAATGTGAATGAACGAGATACCAATTACCTCGCTCATACCAGCAGAGCTCAACTCAACCGATGCGGCTAATTTGGTCCGGTTCGTGTCCACACAATCTCAAATCCAAAACACCCCCTGTAACCAATTAACTCAGCTTGTTTGAACAGTTATGCCCTCCCACTCATTTATACCCTTGGTTCCCGGTATGTTTCCTTGTATCACCTCCAGCATAGCATCTCGACAAAGTGATTCTTTAGTGGTTGATGATGAATCCGATGTCATTCGTAAAGATTTGTCGATTGATATTCATCTCTCTTTTAACAGCATCTGTGTCCTTATCATTTAGTCCCATTTTGAAGCCATACTTCAATTCGCTTCAATTCCATTTTTGTGCGAACACCGAGCACTGACACAGACTTATCACATCGTTCCATATAAGGGCAACATCACCTGGCTGACTACAAAATAGTATCCAAGCATCGCAGCACATCCAACAGTAATACAACGGAAAATTTCCATGAATGAAGGGACATATTCGACCATATGATATAGAAACAGCAAATGGAGCCATTGGCAAATATGCAAGGAGGAGTATATGCTCGATATTTCTGGCTTAAACAGTTCAGGTATAAAGGTTATCACCCGACCCTTGGATGTACAATCGTATTATCCTTCAACAGTTGTTCTTGATAATCCGGCCCTGGATACGGTGAAAAAGCAATGCAATTGCATTGAACTAACGCAACGGCCATCACATCGCGAGGGTAACATTTACACATGCGGAACCGCTCTGATGGTTCCACACGGAATTGTCAACCCAACCGAAATCGGCTACTGGGTCTTCTTGCCCTGTGGCCCGAGCACAATCGTCACAACCAACGACGAGTGGGAAAGTATTGTTGGCTCACAGGTAAGAATTATTCAAGCAGGTGATGACGTCGACTTCATCATGAATAAACTCCATTTCCTTTTCAAGGTGAAGCCGTCGTCAAATTGACCCCAACTGTACCACAAGAGGAGAGGCGTCCATTGGGTGTCTCTCCTCTTGTGTTTAGTCGAACATGGTAGAACCGATTATCAGTCATATCCACGCTGATGATGCTATACGATAGCAGTGAAATGTACAGTATCAATTAACCTATTGATATCGGAAAGGAGGTCTGATATGATGCGAACGGGTAAAACCATTGAAACATCAACATCATAGGGTATTTTGCACTTTCGTTTCTTTTGAATCGAGGTGCTTTTTTCGGAAATATCATTTACATTTTGTGTATAATATGTTTATTTTGACCACAGTCAACACATTTTTATATTGAAGTACATAGGAGGAAAAATAGAGATGAAAAATCGTAATAGTAGCTAGATGATATCACGTTAAGAACATCTGAATAATGTTGAACAGGTGCAAGAAGGCGTCATAAGTGCATGCCTATTTGCGTGCACCTAAAAAGGAGGATATATGGCCCGTCCAAGGAATGACAACACAATACAGAGACTAAAAGAAAAATACGACGAAGGCCGTGGCCAAGGTATTATGAAAAACTATAAACCATGGATATGCGTGAATGATTTTTCTTCCTCTGGCCTTACTTCGGAGCTCATCGGATGGACAACTGGAAGACTGCACCAACTCTTTAGTATCGGTGAAAGAAACTTCTTTCAACTGCTTGATTGGGATGACACAGTCATAGATATCCGCGAGCAGTACCCCTTACTTGACGATGGACTGCCATCAATATACAGGACCTTGCAAATCGCGAATGGGCTTGGCTACAGACACCCACAGAAGCCAAAAAGCAGCCTGCCAATTGTGATGACGACCGATTTTGTCATCACCCGAATCGTTGATGGTCAGATGGTGACTGAGGCTAGGGCATATAAAATGTGTTCCGAATTATCTCGCGCAAGAACACTTGAAAAGCTTGAGATTGAACGCTTGTATTGGGAGGATTTGGGTGTAAACTGGCGAGTTGTAACCGAGAAGTCGCTCAACCTCGTTAAAGTCAGAAATATTAATGCCATACGAATGCCACGACTGCTCTTCGCGTACAACAACATTACGCCTGAGTCAGCTGCGACCGTTGCTGACTGCTACATATCAGACGACTCTCTATGGGATTTACCCATTTATGAAGCGTGCCTGATGCTAGACCAGCAACTCGGTCTTTCGGAAGGCACATCTCTAAACTCCGTAAAATTCCTCATATCGACTAAAACATGGAGAATCAATATGGATATCCCGTTTTCCACACATCACCCACTTGCATTGCAGTGAAAGAAGGAGCAATTATGCAAATATTCAGAAACGTAATCATCAAAAAATTGGCTGACGATGGCACTTCAAAGTTTGAGCGGGTTATTTGGCTAGACCGTCGAAGAGATTTAATTGCCGTCTTTGCCCTCGACAACTCGCATCAGTTCCCGCAAATACACCGATTCTCGGAATACGAAGGGTTGCTCTGCGAGGGCAAGACGATGGAACTTTCTGAGCCCTTCCAGAAAAGAGATAGCGTTTTAACATCAAACCTTACACCAAAGCAAATCGCAGCACGCGACACTGCTTGGAGTGTCATATGCGATATCGTCGAAGCTGAGCCTGACGTCTTCTTCTCCGAGCGCCGCACACCTATGATTAAGGAAGCAATGGCTAAATATAGAGTTAATCGTATCTATGTGGTCCGTAAAATGATGCTGTACTGGAAGCATGGCATGTCCATCAATGCATTGGCTACAGCTGATTACGACAAGGGTGGGCGTGGCAAAGCACGTAAATATTCAAGTGAAAAACGTGGCAGGCCATATAAATCTATCGGTATAAACAATGTTGGCAAAGACATAACCTATATCGATAAAAATAACATAATACGTGCGCTCGATAGGCATTATCTCATTCGTGAAGCCCCCACACTGCGGAAAGCATATCGGCTTATGTTATCTGAATCGTATGGTATCAACTTTCAGGGTGAGATTCCAGATAGGGGAAGTGACCCTAAAATTCCATTCAAAACAGTACCCTCATATAACTCATTCTGTTACTGGGCAAGAAAGTTTATTGACCCTGTCGAGGCAATCCTGAAACGTAATGGGAAACTTGACAAGCGCCAGAATCATTCCCCCGTGCTGGGAAATCAAACGAGCCATGCTGAGGGTCCAGGCGCAATATACCAAATTGATGCAACGATTGCAGATTTGTATCTACTCGATGACACCCGTACACATCCCCTCGGGCGACCGGTCTTGTATATGGTCGTCGACACTTGGACACATTGTGTGGCGGGAATTTATGTTGGTTTCAAAGCACCAAGTTGGGATGGCGCGATGATGGCGTTATACAACTGTACCCTTAATAAAGTTGAGTATTGCAAATCACTTGGCCTCCCTATTGTCGACGCTGATTGGCCCGTACAAGGACTATGCCGCACCATACAAGCCGACAGAGGCGAGTTCGCATCATCAAAACCACAAGTACTCAAGGATACTCTTGGTATCGAAGTGCGCCTCTGCGCAGCAGGCATGGCGAAGTGGAAGGGGATTGTCGAGTCCAAATTCCGAAGCATCAACAATACTGACATCAGTTGGATACGGGAAGGAAAGGTGCAAAAGCACCGCAAGCCCCGATTGGAACCAGACCTACGGAAGGAAGCTCGTTTCACGTTGCGTGAGTTTGAACGCTTTATTGTAAATTGCGTCCTCGAATACAACTCGACAAAGCTGCGTGATTACCCTGTACAAGAATGGATGCGCACACATCATGTCGACCCTGTCCCTCAAGCTTTATGGATTATGGGGACGAGACACCAAGGAGGTTTTTTTGGTAAACACATTCCCCAAAAAACACTGATGGTCTCCTTAATGCATCACAAGAAAGCAACAATAAACAAGCATGGCTTGGTCCTGTTTAAACGTAGGTATATCAATTCCGATGATATGACTCAAGATTATTATACCCGCACTCGCATTGAGTCACAGGAAGTTAGGGTATCATATGACCCCCGTGATATCACCCATGTATATGTAATCACGGACGAAGGCATCAAAGAATATGTGATGCTTGATGACCAACAAGGTCCTATACAGACAGTCCAAAATAAGCTCCTGTCCGAACAGGAGATAAACGCCATCAACGGTTATGACAACGAGAGGGACAGAGATAACGTGGAGCGCAAAAACCGCTTAGCAGTCATGACAGAGAGTGCTTTAGCTGAGATAAAGCGGGCAGCGTTTAAAGACGAGCTAAAGACTGGCAATATGGCAAACCGGAAGTCAACCGACATACGTGCAAACCGGAAAAAGGCTCAAAAAGCACTTGACGACATAGAAAAATTCCCTGTGAGTAGCACTCCAACATCAACGGCTACAGCGCCCATTGAGCCAAATGATGAATTTGGATTACCAGCATACGATGAATATATCAACGTTATTTGAAGGAGGTTAAAATGAATAATGACAATCATTTCACACCTGACACCCATCCGCAAGGCTACGTTCAAGAGGCAAAGTATACACCACAACAGATACCGGAATACTCCAATAATAGATACATCGAAGCGTTGCCCGAGATACTTTGCACTCCTTCTGACTTTTTCACCCGGCTTAAGCGCTTACCGGTCGTCTCCTCGGAACAAAGACAACTACCCGAACAGCTACGACTCCATTTCAACTCGCGTTTTCACGATTTTTTCATACCTAATTCCCTGCATTACCACATACATCGTGAAGTCGACGTAATGATAAGGCAGGGGTATGTGCAATCAGCAACCGTCAGTTCACCCGCATGGCGAACTGACAGTGCCGATAAGTATGGGGCAACCATTGGTCGCGACACAAGTGTGCGAACATTGGTCCTTGTAGGCAACTCCGGATGTGGAAAGACCAAGCTGATGTCAGAAATACTTTCAAGATACCCACGCCTTATCTTGCACTCCGAATATAATGGCAGGGCTTGCCTCGAATATCAAATACCATACCTCAAAATCGAAATCCCTCCTTCAGCGGACATAAAAAACCTCTGCATATCAATTTGTCGAGCGATTGATGATTTGTTTCCAAATTCGGAACCTTCATCAATGTACGCCACAAAAACTGCGGCCAAGAGGCAAATAGATTATGTTAACAAACTGCTCCTTCGTCACAAAGTCGGGCTCCTCGTTATCGATGAAATCCAAAACATACAGCACCTCTCAAACTCCGCAACACGCGCTATGCTCGATTTCCTACTGCAACTGCAAAACACAATCTCGACACCGATGGTTTGGTTGGGTACCCACGAGGTCGAGACAATGCTATCCGGAACGCTGAAACACGCCAGAAGGGCCTCAAGTTGTATCTTCATTAAACCGTACGAAAACGATATCCAATGGTCAAACTTCGTCAAGGCACTAGTCAAGATTAGCGTGACTGATACCGAATACACCGACGAACTCGCTGATTGTCTTTACGAGAAATCATGTGGGATGCCAGCTACAGCTATCGCGCTATTCGAAGCTGCGCAAACGCGGGCTGTTCTTAATAGCATGAAGTGCATTACAACAGGCTTACTCGATAAAGTCGCCAAGGACAGTATCCCACTACTCAGTCCAGCTCTAAATGCCATGAGGCGAAAAGACATTGCGAAGCTCAGGCAATTAACCGACCTGCCGGCAATCAGCGACATATTTACAAAACCAACCGAGACTATACCACAAAGTAGCCAGGGAACATGTTTATCAGCGGAAACAATTGAAGCAATCGAAAAGAGGGCCAGGATTGAAAGCCGCCTGCACAAGATGGGAATCGCACACAACATATGTAAGCAGGCATCCGATAAAGTGTATCAAGGTGCTAACATTTTTCGTCTGGAAACGGAGCTACTCGTCGAAATCCGAGATGTGGCGATTCAATTAATCAAGGAGCAAAACAACTTGCGGGAGATGCCTCAAGATTTGCAGCGTCCGAAAAGAAGTATAAACGCGAAGGAAAAAGCAGAGGAACTCAGCGAAGTGAGGAAATTCTATGAGAAGGAATACATCGAAAATCCAGAGTGAATCAACTCCAATGCTGCGGTATTTTCCTGAGTTATTGCCCGATGAACTCCTATATAGCGGGATATGTCGGTACTGCAGGAATGTACATGATGGGGTACACACTCGGACAACCTGGGCTCTTTTCGGTGAAGACCGTCGTTGGTTTTCACCCTTTTTCCCACCTTGGACCGACAGATTGTGCAAACGCATCGGAAGTACAAATTGGAATATCGAGTCACTCCTTCTCGACCATACCCCTCTATCAGCATACTATGCATTCTTGCCAGAAGACCGGCGATGCCAATTACTTGCTCCTGCAAAGGATTCATCAAGTATTATCAGGTTACTTGGCACATCAATCTGCCACCTACACTCTCAAAAGCCACTTCAATTCTGCCCAGAATGCATCATTTCCGATACATGCAGATATGGTTTCCCCTACTGGCACTGCTCACACAATCTTCCCGGTGTGTTGGTTTGCCGCGAACATGGACATAATCTTCTACATGCCTGCCCTGTTTGCGATGAACCAATCGGGAACACAAATCGATTCTTTCTTCGTCCTCTCGACTCCTTCTGCACTGATGGTCATTCAGTCATCGAGCCCAACCAAGGGGCATCAAGTCATGCGAATATGGGTTTTTTGAAGTCGTTTTCATGCGAAATCGCTACCTTAGCTTTCAATGCCAGGACAGTTGCGCAACTAGGTTACCCAAAATACACAGCAAGGCTTCAAGACCAAGGTTATTTACTTGCCGATGGGCGCATACGTCTGAAGAAACTATGTGAGGATTTCGAAAACGGTTTCCCACCCGGCATCATTCAGAGCTTGTGCATCTCATCAGCACAAAAACTCAACTATGCGTGGCTGTACGAAATCGTAAAACTACCATACAAGAGAACAAATCCTGCCATGCATATAATGCTCATTATCTTTCTGTTTGGTAGCATCGATGGGTTCATCAAATACCAACAGGCTGAAATCACAACAGAAACTGTGCATGAATCGAATATCCAAAATCCGGAATTATTTCGATGCCTCAATTATCTTTGCCCGCAGTATATGCTTCCCACAATAAAGGGGTATCAGGCAGTGCTGAGCAGAGCAACTAAACGAACGAAGGCGCAATATCGATGCCCACACTGCGGATTCACATACTATCGGTACATTGAGAACGCATCCAATGACGACGCACCCATCTTGTGCTTCAGGGAGTTCGGCACCCTGTGGCATCAACAACTGGTTGATGCGTATCAACAGAACGCCGGGAACATCAAGCTAATAAAAGATGCCCTTCACATAACATCATCACAACAGGTAGAAATCCATCTACGGCAAGCTGGCATATTACCGAAAATTCAATACTCTGATAATATTCGTGCAAAAGGACAACGGATTTCACGAGCTGAAACCCGGAGAAAGCACATTGAGAAAATCCAAGAAACAATCACAGCTCATCCGGATTGGACTCGTTCCATGATAGGAAAACAATGTAATTCGGCGATAAACTGGTTATCGAAGTATCAAAGAGATGTCCTAAATGCACTCCTACCACCGCCTCAACGTACAAGACACAATCGCACAATGGAGAAGAAATGTAGCGAGGATAGAATGTATCTTTCATTAATAACCACTGCATATGAAGAAGAAATGAACAGGAAACCACCCGCGCGAATAACATTGAGCCTTCTCGGAAAGCATATTCCCAAGAACCTGACATCATATGCGGCGATAGAACGCTATCCACTGACAAAAACCTTTATTGATACGCATGTCGAGGCAATAAGTGAATACCATATACGGAGACTTCAGTTCGTTGTGAATGAATTGGTGGAAGCCGGAGACTACCCATTCATCACACGTGTCATAGAAAAATCACACATTGCATGGCCAAAGGCAATCAAATATAAAGCCGAAATTCTCAGGATGATTGAACTGAAAAGCCACAGAAATAAAGTCGATGCTTTCATATAGCTCAAGCAAGCAGCCTTTCCGTATATGTATACACAAAAAACGCGCAGCCATTTCGCATTGACGGGCTGCGCGTTTTGTTTGCCGTTTTGACTACAATGATGCAAGGCGGCATAAGCCTCTTTTCCATAGTCTATGCCAGATATG
The DNA here is from genome assembly GCA_942493335.1 of uncultured Clostridia bacterium. Classification (GTDB taxonomy): domain Bacteria; phylum Bacillota; class Clostridia; order DSM-8532; family DSM-8532; genus JAEWSN01. Next base: position 1,602,308 of record OW818693.1, read on the forward strand.
GCACCTTGCATTCTGTACTAAAGAAAGATGGGGCTTGCGTCCCTTTCTGAGCGCAATGTAGGCTAAAGCATGGCGAGTACACCATGTTTTAATGCAAAGTTTGAGATGAAGTGAGAAAGCACTGCATGTTTTAATATTTTCCATATATATCCACCCCTAGGATGCCCACGCACCAATACAGGCGTGTACAGCTACTTTTTTCTCCGTACATCGAACGACGACAACCCTGCTTCCGTCGCGCATTTCACTCACCCGGAAGCCGTTGCTTTCGGACAACTGGCCAGCCTTATTGTATCGATAAATATTCTGACAGACCCGCCGAAGCTCCTTGTCACTGCCAAAACTCAGGCAGGCCAGCCGGATCGACTTCCCCTTGAAAAAGACCCAGACGCTGTTGCAACTGATAAGACGCGCATTTTGGGCAAACGCGGTCTCTCCATCCAGCCCGGACATCTCCGGCATCCCCACGCCCTCTTGATCCACAACGCCTGACACGCCGCCCGAGAGCCCATCTATATCCATATCACGCAATTCGTCGATGACACCCAGCCCTTTGTATCGCTCGTATATCATCTGCGAGAGAATCTCCAGCTTGTCTCCCCGATCAGGCATGATTCCTTCCAACGCATGAATCTCCCTGATCTCAGCTTCCGTGATGACATAAGCGGACGCATTCCCCTCTTCCTGCAATGGCTTCAGTCGACCCAGATCATAATGTTCCACCAATTCGGTAAAAGCGGCAGTCCCGTATTCCTTCCGATAAGAAAACAGCAGGCACGCAAAGACTTCGGATGCGGTCATCTTCTCGGGTCGGTGAAAAGGCACCGCCAGGTTCATGCATTCACCCGGAATATGCTGCTCCAGCATTTCAAGAATGAAGTCCTTTACATACTGTTTGTCCTGTGGCGATCCATATGCGCAATGCCTGAGCGCGCGTTTTAGTTCCGCGCGCTTGTTCACGCGCTTTTTGAACTCTTCGCCGCTCAATCCCAATTCATACAGATTCGTCCGTGTCATTGTGTTGATACGCTCACGCACATGGTTGGCAAGCCCATCCAAACCATATTTGATTTCCGGATCCTCTTCCTGTTTTTCCTGCACGCCTCTTGGCCCGCGCAGATTCAGCCACGCGATGCAGACAGACAGCAACAGAAGTACGACAATCAGAAAAAGATTCAAGGCGCCCGGGATGCCAGCCATCATGCCGCGCCTCCGTCAGGGAGCTGCTCCGCCACCCTTTTCAGGGATTCCATCAAGTCCCGCTCAGGCGACCTCGCATCCTGGACATGCCGGGCAAGAAAATCATAAACCGTCCCATGATTGCATGCCTGCATCAATGCGGCACTGTATGGGATCGGCAAAACCTGTGTCCGGGCGATGCCATATTTCCTGGCGATATTCGCAGGTGTCACGTCTGCTTCGTCATCATATCGCCCCAAAAGAATCAGCGTCGATGGACGTTCCAGCGTCCCGCGCAGCTCATTGTCCGTAAACCAGGACTCAAGCACACGACGGTTCTGGTTCAGGCATACGACCAGACAATCCGCTCCCTGCAACACTGCCTGCGTGCCTTCCATATCGAGACCGCTGTGTACATCGACGGCTACATGATCATAATGCTGTCCGGCCGTCCGAAATACATTGAGAATTTGCTTCCCTTCCCCGCTTTCCGGGCGTACCGGTTTCTGTGTGCCGGGCAGCACATCCAGCCGGCTCTCCCGAAGCAGGGACCATGTATAGTCCGGGACCATTCCGCTGTTCAGACGCCCGCTTCTTGAAAGACGCAGAAGTGCGTCCATCCCACGATTGGCAAAATCGCCTGCTTCATGCCCGGCCAGTTCTCGCGGCGGAAACAGACATTGCTCCAGGGTACTGCGACAGACATGCGTATGCGCAGCGAGGTGCTTTCCTTTGCGAAGAAGGGCCGACATGCATGTCACCGCAACCGTATTCGTCGTTGTACAGGCCTGTCCGTGATGGGTGGACCAAAACGCAGTGATCATGGCCGCCTCCTCCTGTCCGCCAACCTGATCCGCCGAAAGGATTCCCGAGTGCCCAGTCCGAATGCGATTTCAGCTACGCCGGCCAACAACCTTGCGTATCCGGAACCAAGCGTGCTCAAGCGCAACCGGTCATCATGCTGGTTCTCCAGGATGGCCGCCCAACTCCGTTCATCGGCGCACAACGCGAACAACTCCCCGAATTCGACATTGTAAGGTGTTTTCTTCATCAGCAGACCTTCCAAATATCGAACACTGATACGGGATCCATCACAAATGTCGAGGAATATCCGATGGGCGCGAACCCGTCCCGACAATCGCCCAACTGTCTGCAATGCATCCATTGCATGTTCCACGCTGACCCGATCCGCATCCGTTATCAGAAAGAGCTGGCCGTTTTCCTGAATGGGTACGCCTTCCGGCACGTCCAGCAAATGATAGACTGCTCCGGACTTCCTTGCTGTTCCTGCTTCCAGCAAGGTTTCAACATTGGGGTATTCACAGATTTCAAGGCCGCAATAATCGTAAAGAGTCTCCTCCTCCACGGAAGGATTGACGGTATCCAGCCGTACCAAACCGCCCACTTGCAGCATCCGTCCCAAATGCAGGAGAAAATAGAGCTTTTGCAAAGTTCGCCTTCCAAGGAACACGATGGGCCCGCTTCCGTCACGAACCGGTTCCATATCACCAGAACCCGGTTTGACACTTCCCTTCACAGGGGACGGCCTGATTCTCAAGGCCATACTACAATCCCTCCCCTGTTACGGCTGTCGCAGGTGTGCCTCCACTCCCGGATGGCGCAGCGCCAGACGGAACTCGCTTGGACGGCTCCGCTCCGGACGGTTCCCCTCCGGCGGAACTTGTGGCGGAAGAACCTTTTGCCGCAGGCATCGTCCCGACAGGCACATCCGTCGGCTCACCCTTTGTGGCCCCTGATGCTGCCGCAGCATTGCCAATCCCTGCATTTCCAGTTGTTCCTGACGAGACAGTTCCTGCCTGCCTTTGCTGACTCCCTTGTGCGGTTCCGGAGACACTTGCGGATGCTGGTGCCGGAACGACAGCCAACGGCTGCTGGGGTTGGGGATCCGGAATGGCATCAAACCATTTCCGACTCGCCTTTTCCAATTCCGATACGGCATGTGTGATGATGTTCGGATTCGCAAGAATCAGGTCCTGCACATAGTTGTTGGGCGGATAGGTGCAAGCAGCTGCTTCCTGAATATCAGGCGCTACATAAGCCACGGCATACATAACCGTCCCCGGATGGAGAAAGGCATCCACAATGGCGGATGACATCCGCAACAGCTCCTCTTCATTCACGGTGAACCTCACGAGATTGCCTGCGCCGGTTTCGTCACGTTGCAGGTCCCGTATGCTCTTCTTTGCAAGAACAACATAATCGAGTCCATTCGGAAACATCACACGCACATCGACGGTCTGGTTCGCTTCCAGCAGCCTGGGCAGACGAATGACGGAGTATTCCTGAATCCGTGCATCATCCGGGTATTCGCCATCCTGACAGATGGCGGAACGTGCACAGAGCATATTGGCCATCGCATCCCCCCGCACCACCTTGCCGATCACCTCATCAAGACTTCGAACCGCATCGGCAGGCACGGCAGTCCGTTCCACCTCCTGCAGGATCAGGTCCTTTTCCGTCAGGACCGTTCCGGCCTTCACATCCGTCGCATAGACATATACCGCTTCCATGGGATGCGTTTCCGCCCACTCCGTTTCAACAGCCTGCCGGACTTCCTTTCCGATTTGTTCCCGCATGACATCCTCCTGCCACTGCATCCACAACAGACTTCCGGCCAGGACCGCCAGGGAAATGGAGACTCCGGCCAGAAAGGCAAAAGCAGTCTTTTTTCGTTTTGGTTTCAGATACATGCGAGGTCCTCCCCATCCATGACATTTCATGCAGCGTGAATCCCCATCAGCACGTGCTTCAGCATCTCAAGCCAAGCCTGCGTTTCTGAGCAATCTTTCCATCTGGTGAATCTCCTGTCTTCCGGGCTCGAACGGATTCCTGATTTGCGGGAATACATGGGCTTTTCGCTTTCCAAAGATGGAACGGAGCAAACGCGCATCTCCTTCCCCTTCCATGGGGAAAAGGTATTGGAAGCGGTTTTCCTTCCCATCCGCATCAAAGGTTTCCATGAATTCGGTGATTCTTCCCAATTTCCAGTCAGCCTGCGGACAGTAGATGAATTGCCAATCCGCACGAAGAAATTCGTCCATTGCATGACCGCCGCACCGCGAGCCCATATCGGCCAGAGCCACGTCATACCGGCGGGTCTGGATATCCGATAGTTTCCGGCACCCCAAATGGTAATCCACACTTCCAAAGCGAAAACTGCCTGTCCCAGAATCCATGCCGGATTCCGCAAGATGGCCGGCATGAACCAACGTGCTGCGCAGGCGGGCAAGATCGCCGGACTGATTCAACTCGATGAAGGCGGTGTCATACCGATGCAACGTAAACAGCGACGACAATGCGATACAGGCAAAAGTGGCTCCAGCACCCGGGCAGGCAGCCATCACAGCAATTCTGGCCTGGGCCGGAAGAATCGGGCTGGATCGTTTCCTTTTCCGAATGATTTCCGGAAATCCTGGCAGGGGGGTTGGATTCGTCACTTCGGCCGTCTGCCGGGCCGGCGCAGGAAGTCCGTCCGGGCGAGTGCCCGATGCACCCTGCAACCCGACGAAAACAGGTTCGGCATGTGTCTGGTTCCGAACCTCAAGCAATGCATTCCTGCACGCATTTGCATTTTGATATCGCTGTGACGGGGAAAGCTTCACGCAACCGAGAACAACAGTAGACAGCCTGGGGGATACACCGGAAGTGCGCAGCACATCCTCCAACTCTCCATGGGATACGGTAACGGGATGGATTCCCGAAAGAAGGTGGAACATGGTCATGCCAAGGTTGTACAAATCCGTCCGCCCATCGCTCTGATTGATCCCGTACTGCTCTGGTGCGGCATATCCCTGGGTTCCGATATAGGCGGTATCGCCCTCGCCTCCGGCCTGATAGGCCCTTGCAGTCCCAAAATCCACAAGCTTCAGATGTCCGAAATCGTCCGCTATCAGATTGGAAGGTTTCAGATCCCTGTAAATAATCGCAGCCGGTTGCTGATTGTGCAAATAGATGAGCACATCGCAGATCTGCAGCATCCATGCCAGCACATCCCGTTCCGGGATACGTCCTTTTGTTTCGAGCCGTTCGAGTAGGTTGCCCCCCTCAAGGTAATCCATCACGATGCAGGTATGGGTTTCCGTACGGATGATGTCCGCTATGCGCGGAAGCATCGGGTGATTGAGCCGTTTCAGTATGTCCGCTTCCTTCAGATGCTCTTGCAACGTGCTGTCAGCGTGGGAAAGAATCTTGACCGCCCAGGCGTTCCCCAATGACACATGTTCCGCAAGGTAGACATCCGCCGTTCCCCCGCTTCCAATTTTCTTCAGGAGCCTGTAGCGGCCTTCAAGCAGGGTTCCTGCCTGTGGCTTTGCCATCACTGCTTCAGCTTCGGTTATGCAGGCTTCTTTGAGAACGGTGGGTGGAACGGATACTGGAGATGCTGATATGGGTTTCATATCCGTGAGGACGGAAGAGGTAGACACGGCAAGATCTGTGATGGATATGAAAGAAGGAGAATCCTCCCGGGGAGGCGCCAGGCTCTCCGTAGCTGGAAAAACCGAATCCCGAATGGGAATTGCGGCAGAAAGTGCCGATCCTGTCTTTACCTTCTCCCCATCCACCGCCTTGGAAGCATTTCCATGGTTGTTATGGTTCTCGGTGGATCTCCATTGGGATGCGCCCGCATCCATGAGCAATGAAGATTCGGCAATTCTGCTCTGCGTTGACACGTCCCACCGTGGGGATGCTTCCATCTCTGAATGGACTGAGTGGGGAGGGATTGATGGGAGAGACGTTGAGTGGGGAAGAATGGCACACGACGATGCATTCGCTGTCGTCTCAGCCAGCATCTCCGTCGGTTCCGTTCCTTTTTCCCGTTGTTTGGCATCTTTTTGAAGCATGACCATTTCACTCCCCATGACGCAGAATCCTTTGCAGCATTGAAATCCTTGCAGCATTGAAATAACAAATGCCGCCATTGCGGCTGATGCCGTCCTGAGTTGCTCCATGGGGTGTCGTTGAAACGAGATATGTCAACAATGTACACGTATAATTATCGATATTCAACAGTTTTGTAACAATTTTCTTTATTCGATATATTTCGACTAATGTCTACCGATCGCTCTCGCGGTGTGCGGGAATGTGCGTAAGTACAGGCCGATATCAATGAAATGCCTGAATCACGAGATTGACTCTTGACAGCAAGAACCTTCTCCGTTAAGATTAATGAGCACCTTGAATCCGCCCTGAATAGCGGGCGCAGGCCTCTTTGGAGAGATGGTCGAGCTGGTCTAAGGCGCACGACTGGAAATCGTGTGGACTATAACAGGTCCCGAGGGTTCGAATCCCTCTCTCTCCGCCAAAAAAAGGACTTATGGCATCAGCCGCAAGTCCTTTTTTGCGTTCATCACACCTGTGATCAACATGCGATCTGCAATCGTTTCACCACCAACCGGGCGGTTCTCCTGCTTGTGATAATCGGTTTTCTGCAAAGCGATAGATGGAATGGAATATGCAAGGTTGCACCAAAAACGATCGTCACCCGTATGGACAGAGCCCTCCGAAAATGGGCATATCGGTTATGTCAAAGAAGAAGACTCACACGTAAAGACACGCCGAACCAGAAGACATCGTCGCTGTCTCCATGATGATCTTGTGCATCTCCTCATATTTGTCCATCATGTCCTGCGCCAGCTTGATCTGGCAGCGCGCGCGTTCCAGGTTATGGTTCGGCCTGTGGATGCGGAAGTACTTGTCCCCGTTCAGGTGATCCGCCAGAAACCTGGACGCAAGCTCGATCGTGATGACGATCGCACCCAGCGCCATGTTCTCAAGTTCCTTATCAGACAGGAAATCCTTTGACGCACTGATGAAGCCCCGTGCGAACTCTTCATAATTAACCATGTTCAGACCGACCTTCGACAGGTCAGCCTCATCTTCAACGGCTGTATTGGCGGCAAAACGAATCGCATCACCGAAGTCGTACATGCTCAGACCCGGCATCACCGTGTCCAGATCAATGACACACAATGGCTCGCAGGAGTCCTGATCCATGAGAATGTTGTTATACTTCGTGTCGTTATGCGTCACACGGAGCGGAAGCTCCCCCGCTTCCTGCAGGTTGATCAGTTTCGAGGCAATCTCCCGGTTTTCTTCGAAGAATCGAATATCGTCTTTCACTTCCTTGGCTTTCCCGAGAGGATCTCTTGCCACCACCCCGAAAAAGTCGTCCAGGCGCTTTTTTGTGTTGTGAAAGTCCGGAATGGTGTCATGCAGCCGATCCATCGGCAGATCCGAGAGCAGATGCTGGAACCGGCCGAATGCATACCCCGCGCTGCGAAGAACTTTCGGATCCTCTGCGGTTTCATAGGATACGGAATTCCGCACATAATGGCATACACGCCAGAAACTTCCGTCGTGCAGGGTGAAGTTGCAGCCTTCCGCGTTGTCAAAATAGGAAATGATGTCACAATCCGCCAATGATTTTCGTGACTGGACATGTGTGGTGATTTCCTTGATGTTTCCCATGACCTTCAGCGGTTCCTTGAAAACAAATCCGTTGATCCGCTGAAATATATATTCATCCACCGTGTTGTCGTCATTCGCATATTTCACATGATAGGTGTCGTTGATGTGACCGTTGTTGCAATGCCTGTATTCCAGCAGGACTCCGGGCAGGTCGTAGTGTGTGCTCACGGTTTTCAGGGTTTCAAGCGTCTGTGCATTCATGGGTGAATTCCTTCCATGTCCGATATCCAGGCGGTTGTCATGTGCCGCCCGATGGAGTCAGTCTCGCGATGTCCTGTTTCATGATACGTTTCCAGCCTGTTTCTTGCAAGTGCAGGATTAGGAGGATATTGCCCATCTCAATTTTTACATGTAATATATTCATACAGGATCATGGACAGAATCATCCCATGAAGGAGCGCAACACATATGGCCTTCCTGCGAGAAAAAACAGAGGAACTGACCGGCTATCAGCAGAATGGATATTATGACGACCGGATCAATTTCCAGAACGATTTCGTCATGGTCTACGGCACCGGCGACAATGTCTGCGACAGAATCAAGAGTTTCGCCGACAAGGGGTATGTAACGCATCTCATGACAGGCGTGGCCTGGGGAGAATACCAGGACTATCTGTATGGCAGGTTCGACGGCCGGGAGCATTTTGATGAAGGACAGCGTGACCGCAACGGAAAGGAGATTTCCCACGGTCACGACATTCCTTACATGGTTCCCACCATTTCGTTCTGCGACTACCTCACTGAAAAGCTCAAGCCCGCCATCGACAGCGGTGTTGTGGCCATTCACCTGGAAGAGCCTGAATTCTGGGATCACGCAGGATATTCCGAAGCCTTCAGGCGCGAATACAAACTGTATTACCGAACGGAGTTCGTACCGGCCCACGAAAACCTGGATGCGGCCTATAAGGCGGCCAAGCTGAAATCCTATCTGTATGCGCGTGCGATCGACCGGATTTTCTCCGCCCTGAAGGAATATGCCTACGTGAAATACAACCGCGTCGTACGGTTCTATGTTCCGACGCACAGCCTCGTCAACTATACGCAATGGAAAATCATCTCCCCGGAAGGCACACTCATCGACTCTCCGAGCGTGGATGGCTTCATCGCCCAGATCTGGACCGGCACCAGCCGGACGCCGAACATGTACAAGGGCATCCGCAAGGAGCGTACTTTCGAAACCGCCTACCTGGAATACGGCATCATGCAGGAGCTCGTGGCGGGAACCGACAAGAAGATGTGGTTCCTGCACGATCCAATCGAGGACGTGCCCGCCTACACCTGGGAGAATTACGAATACAACTATAAAAAGACGCTGGCCGCATCGTTGCTTCACCCGAAAATCTCAACCTATGAAATATGCCCCTGGCCGATCCGTGTCTTCGCCGGCAAGTATCCACGGGATCCCGCCACGCACAAGCCAACGGATGCATCGCAGCCGATTCCGCCGCATTATTCAACCTTGCTCTGCAATATCTTCAACACCCTTGGGGACATGGATCAGGAAACCAATCGCTTCGAGGGTTTTTCAGAAGGCATCGGCGTGTTCATGTCCGACACGGGGCTTTTCCAGCGAACATACCCGGATGATGTATGCACCCCGGAGGATCTGAACGAGAATACGGATCCCGAAACCCTCGACCCAAAAGCAAGAAACGCATTCGCCTCCAGCATCCTGATGCCGGATTTCTACGGGCTGACCCTGCCGCTGCTCAAGGATGGCCTTCCGGTCCGACCCGTCCTGCTTGACAACCTGAAGCGGTATCCCTCCTACCTGGACGATTATCGTGTGATGATCCTGAGCTATGAATTCATGAAGCCCGAATCCCCCGACATCAATGGAACGCTGGCCGCCTGGGTCCGCAATGGCGGCATCCTGATCTACTGCGGCAATTCGGAGGATCCCTACCATGGCATGACCGCCTGGTGGAATCATTCCAAGGGAAGGAACTATGCCGACCCGGCCGATCACCTTTTCGAACTGCTCGGGCTGGACGGGCAGGCTCCTGATCAACTCGACGGGAAGAACTTCACAGTCGGAAAGGGTATGTTCGCCTGTCTTCGGACGCGGCCGCTCGATTTTTGCGTCAAGGAATCCTCCGCCTTCCGGTACAGGGATTTTGTCCGTTCCGTGCTGGAAGGAGCCGGCATGAAATGGGAATTCTCAAACCATCTGACCCTGAACCGCGGCAAATACATCATCAGCGCCGTCATGGACGAAACCTCGGATGTTGCCGGCAAGACATTTGAAGGCCTCTTTTGCGACATGCTGACACCCAGATTCGACATCATCACGAAAAAAGTCGTGAACCCCGATGAAAACGCACTTCTCCTGGATTTTTCGCGCATCGCGCAGGAGCGCACCGCCATCATCGGCACAACGAACCGGATTGATGCATTCGAGGATGATGGCTATACGATCTGCCTCACGACAAAAGGTGCTGCGGACATTGAGGCCTTCCTGCGGATCAGGCTTCCGCGAAAGCCGATCACCATCGAAAGCGCAAAGGTACTCAAGCATGACTGGGACGAAGCAAGCGGGACGGTATTGATTCAGTACGCCTCGGATGTCGAGGGTGTCGAGATCACTATTCGGTTGGATTGATTCATCTTGCAAATGAACTGATCCATGATCCGATCGAAGAAAACACCCTCCGAACAGGCTGCCCCCGGACTATCAGGAAGAAGCGATTGTCACAAGCGAAAGAGCCCCGCCCTCTTGCGGCCGATGCGTGTTTCACGCATCGGCCGCATTCATGTCGAATTGAAGATTGTACAACCGCGCATAGGCACCATTCCGGGCAAGCAGCTCCTCATGCGTGCCGGATTCCTCAATTCCCTGACCGGTCAGCACAACGATGCGATGCGCCTTTCGGATCGTGGACAGGCGATGCGCGATGACAAGAGTGGTCCGGTTCCGGGCCAGTTCCTCCAGGGACTCCTGGACAACCCGCTCGCTCTCATTGTCCAACGCGCTGGTCGCCTCGTCAAAGATCAGGACCGGCGGATCCTTCAGAAAGACGCGCGCGATGGAAAGCCGCTGTTTCTGGCCGCCGGACAGCTTGACGCCATGTTGTCCGATATCTGAATCATATCCATCCGGCAATTCCATGATGAAATCGTGGGCATTCGCCCGCTTCGCCGCTTCCACCACTTCCTCGCGGCCGGCCCCCGGCTTTCCGAAACAAATGTTGTCGTATACGGTTCCTGCAAAAAGGTAGATCTCCTGTTGAACGATGCCAACCTGCTTCCGAAGGGAGGAGAGGCGGATGCGTCTGACGCCGATGCCGTCGAGCAATACTTCCCCCTCGCTCGCTTCGTAGAAGCGCGGAATCAGGGAACAGAGCGTCGTTTTCCCGACCCCGGAGGAACCCACGATGGCAAGGTACTCCCCGGCCTTCACGTCAAGATCGATATGCCGGAACACATTCTCCTGACGGTCATCGTACCGGAATCCGATATCCCGGAAGGTAACGTTTCCAAGGACCTTTCCGAGTACCAGCGCATCCTCCGCATCCCGGATTTCAGGCTCCTCCTCCAGCATTTCCATGAACCGGTCGAAACCGGTGAAGCCTTCCTGAAATTGTTTGGTGATGTTGACCACCTTGTGGATCGGATCCACGAGATTCCCGATGTAGAGCAGAAACGCAAGCATGTCCGCCGCATCCAGCGCGGCATGGGAGATGCCGACTGCGCCGAACACCACCACGGTGACCGTCATCAGGTTGGTCAGCGCCACCATGCCCTCGAAATAAAAGGTCTCGTTCCAATAAAACAACCGTCTGCTTTCCAAAAACCGGGCATTGGCCCGACCAAACTTCTCTTTCTCCGTCACCTCATTCGCAAAGGACTTCACAACCCGGATTCCGGAAAGATTGTCTTCAATTTGCGCGTTGATGTCTCCGATCCGATCCCGTGTCTTTCGCAACGCAACGTTGAGCCGCCTGTTGAAGAACAGCGCGAAGACCGCCATGAAGGGGAGAAACAGGAAGGCAATCATCGTCAGCCTGGGCTGAATGCCGTACAGAATGAGGAATGCGCCGAAAAACTTGATCAACGCGGTCAGCATGTCCTCTGGCCCGTGATGGTAAAACTCTGACAGAGTGAACAAATCATTGGTCAGCCGGGTCAGGAGTTGGCCTGTTTTCTGCCCGTCGAAAAAGCGGAAGGGCAGGTCCTGGTAATGGGCGAACAACTCGCCGCGCATGTCGGTTTCCATCCTGGCGCCCATCATATGCCCGCGATAAGCCATGTACAGATTGGTGACCGCATGGACTGCGACAAGGCCGAGCAGGATCAGCGTCATCCGGAGAATGGTTGCGGATGCTTCCGTCATCCCTCCGGATTCGACGGCTTGCACAAGATAACGCGCACAAAGGGGAAAAGCCAGGGTTATGCCTGCAGTCAGTACCGTACAGGCCAGAACGGATAGAAACAGCCCCATATGCGGCTTGTAGTAGGACAGGAACTTGAGTAGGCGGATTCTCGTCATCGGTTTCGTCCGGTTTTCCATTTCTCCTCCGGGCCACTTTCTTACTGCTACGATAACATTGCTTGGATTGCACTCTATCATTTTCACATATTCGCCTTGATTCGCTGTACTCCATGTATTTCTTTACCCGTTCTTCCTTATGTTCTTCCTGGAATCATGAATACCTGCTTGCTTGACCGTTTCCCTTTTTACTTTTTTTGGATATCATCTTGCAAAACCCGTTGCCTCTTGCTAAGGTTGAACGCTTGACTGCATAACTTGCTACCTCTTGCATAGGTTGAACGCTTGACTGCATAACTTGCTACATCTTGCATAGGTTGAATGCTTGCCTGCAAAATCCGTTGCCTTTCTTTAGGGTTTGAAAGATTGCTTGCAAAACTTGAATAGACCAATTATATTATTGGTATATACCATTTGTGGAAAGGGACGATGCATGGAGATCGAACTGCTCGGGAATGGACCCGCCTATCTGGACATTGTCCGCTACGTCACAGAAGGGCTGCGGCAGGGATCCATGAAGCCCGGAGACCGGCTGCCGACGGAACGGGAGCTTGCAGACAAGCTGGGCCTTGCCCGCGGAACCGTCAACAAGGCCTACAATCTGCTCAAGCGTGATGGGCTTGTTCTGGCCGTACAAGGCGCAGGCAGCTTTATTGCCGGTCCCGCCGGAATCATGCCGGAGCATGAAAAAAGGCATGCGGTCAACCGGCTCGACGACGCCATCCGGGATCTTCTGGACAGAGGTTTCGGGCTGGAGGAAATCGAGACATTGTTTTCCCTTCGCATTGAATCCGTGCGTTCAGCCGGTGCCCTGCTCCGATTGGCGGCCGTCGACTGCAACCCCGAAGCGCTTGCCATCTTTCGCGAGCAACTCGCATTTTTGGCCAACGTGGACATCCACCTCTTCCAGCTGGATGACCTGCGTTCCGGAAGTCTTCCCCTTTCCGTGCTCTCCCCCTACCCGCTCGTTCTCACTACACTCACGCATGAACGGGAACTGGCTGAACTCCTGTCCGACAACCATCACAGGATCGTCAGGGTATCGGTTTCCCCCAGCCAGGAAACCGTCATCGCCATCGCTTCCCTGCAGGGACGGACGAAGCTCGGCATCATCACGCGCAGTGTGCAATTCCGCCGAATCATCCTCGACAGGCTCATTGCGATGGGCATGCAGACAGAATCAATCCCCTGCGCGCTGGAAGACGATCATGCAGGTGTTCTCCGCGTACTGTCCCAAAGCGAGGTCGTCCTGCTGCCCCCCGACGGGATCCCCGGCTCATCCCATGATGATGGTAACCAGAACTGGCACCGATCCGAAAAAACGGCCTTCGCCGCCAGGGGCGGGCTGATGATTCCCTTCATGTATTGTCTGGAGCGGGGCAGCCTGATTCATGTGGAGGAGCGGATTGCCTCGCTGCTGCCCGCATTTCAAAGGAAGGAAGACACAACATGGAGATGAAGACGATCGTTCTGGGTGTCATCGGAGCGGATGTCCACGCCGTAGGGAACAGGATCCTGGCCTATGCCTTCGAACAGGCTGGTTTCCGGGTTGTGAACCTGGGAGTGATGGTACAGCAGGAGGAGTATGTCGCCGCCGCGGTGGAAACGGCTGCGGATGTCATCATGGTCTCCTCCCTGTACGGCCACGGAGAGATGGACTGCCGGGGCTTGCGCGAAAAGTGCGACGAGGCCGGACTGGAAGGGATCCTGATGTATGTCGGTGGCAATCTGGTCGTTGGCAAGCAGGATTTTGAGGAAGTTGCGAGAAAATTCCATGGTATGGGCTTTGACAGGGTCTATCCGCCGGGAACATCGCCGGATGCCGCCATCGAGGACCTGAACAGGGATCTTCGGCAGGAATCAATGAGGAAGCTTCTCGTGAATCCGAACACGGATCTCCCCGTGAATCCGAATAAGGATCTCCCTATGAATCCGAACAAGGATCTCCCTATGAATCCGAACACGGATCCGGAGGGCGGCTGACGATGGGCATCTGGGTTTGCCTCGATATCGGAAGCACCTGGACAAAAGCGACCGCCGTGGATCCTGCTGCGCTTCGCATTGTCGCGACGGCAAACGCGCGAACCACAGCGGAAACGGATGTGAACATCGGGGTTTCGGAAGCGCTCGCGGAACTATCAGCCCGTACGGGGAATATGCCCGTGGAAAGGCGGCTTGCCTGCAGCAGCGCCGCCGGAGGCCTCCGCATGGTGGCAGTGGGACTGGTTCCTGAACTGACTGCGGAAGCGGCGCGACGGGCTTCCTTCTCCGCAGGCGCAAAAGTCATCCGGACCTTTTCGCACGAACTGACGACCTCCGATCTTGCCGATCTGTCCGCTCTCCAGCCGGATATCCTGCTGCTGTGCGGCGGTACGGACGGCGGCAACCGGCGTGTGCTGCTGCACAACGCCGCGGCGCTGGCGGGCATGGCTGCCGATTTTCCTGTCGTTCTGGCCGGAAACCGCTCAGTCTCCGACGAAGCGGCTGCCTTGCTCCGGAACGGCGGCAAACAGGTCACCCAGACCGAAAACGTCATGCCGGAGTTTGGCCGCTTGAATCTGGAACCGGCCAGAGAGGCCATCCGCGAGGTCTTCCTCAGGCGTATCGTGAAAGCCAAGGGTCTGGACCGGATGGCAACCCTGATCGACGCGCTTCCGATCCCCACGCCATTCGCCGTCTTGAATGCTGTCCGATTGCTGGCGGAAGGCCTGCCCGGAGAAGAAGGATGGGGTGATATGCTCGCTCTTGATCCCGGTGGCGCCACAACCGATGTCTATTCGATGGCCAAAGGCGAGCCGACTTTGCCCGGTGTTCTCTGGAAAGGGTTGCCCGAGCCTTATGCCAAGCGGACTGTGGAAGGAGATCTGGGCATCCGTCTAAATGCACGTTCCATAGCGGACACCTTCGAATCCGGATTCAGAGGCATCCGCAGGCTGGCCGCCGCCGCGGGCGTTTCGGAAGAAGCGGCTTCAGGCTGGCTTGAGGCCATCGGAAGGAATCCCGGCATCCTGCCAGCGAACGGAGTTCAGATCACAGGGTCACAAGTGGAGCGCACACCTTGTGGAATCACTGCCCCAACGAGCGAGGATAGTCTCCTTCTCGATAAGGCGCTGACTGCCCGTTCCCTGCAGATTGCTCTCCAGCGTCATGCCGGCACACTTGAGGAGACCTTCACCCCGATGGGCCGCGTTCATGTTCAAAACGGTAAGGATCTGACGGGTGTGCGCAGACTTCTGCTGACTGGAGGCCCCTTGGTCAACGCGCCGGATCCGGCTGGGCTGGCCGCTTCCATTCTCCAGTCCTCCGAGATCAGTCAAGGCCTCCGTACTTTGCTTCCCGACAAAATGGACATGTTCCTTGATCAATCCTACATTCTCGCCGCCATGGGCCTCCTGGCGGAAATGCAGCCGCTTGCGGCGCTTCGAATCATAAAAAAGGAGATGAAACCGCTGTGAATCTGGAAAACAAATTGCTGGACCCGGACAAGTTCCACGCCGTGCGGAAGGAAGTCCTCTCACAATGGCCCACGGGCAAGGATGTCGACTTTGCGGAAGCAGTCGATTACCAGAAGGCAATCCCCGCGGCAAAACGGTTCAGTGGGAAGCTGTCCGATGCTGCGGCAAAAGGGATCACCCTGATCCAGCCACGGGCAGGCGTCGCATTGCCGCAGGAGCATATCCGGCTGCTCCGGTATCTGGAAACGGAAGGCGAAGCGGATCTCCTTCCCACCACCATCGACAGCTACACCCGGCACAACCGGTACGAAGAGGCGGAGAAGGGCATCCGGGAAAGCCAGGCAGAAGGCCGTTCGCTCCTCAATGGATTTCCCGCGGTGAACCATGGCGTTGCCATTTGCCGGGAAGTCAACGAGTCGGTGGGCTTGCCCGTCCAGGTCCGTCATGGCACGCCGGATGCGCGGCTTCTGGCCGAAATCTCCATCGCAGGCGGATTCACCTCCTATGAAGGGGGCGGCATCTCTTACAACATCCCCTACTCCAAGAACATCTCCCTTGAGAAGACCCTGTCAGATTGGCAGTATGTGGATCGTCTGACGGGACTCTATGAGGAAGCCGGCGTCTCCATCAATCGGGAACCGTTCGGTCCCCTGACCGGGACCCTGGTTCCCCCATGCATCTCCCACGCCGTTGCGATTCTGGAGAGCCTTCTCGCCGCGGAACAAGGTGTGCGGAACATCTCGGTCGGATACGGCCAGTGCGGGAACCTCATGCAGGACGTCGCCGCCATCCGGTCGTTGAAATCCCTCACCCGTGAATACCTGACACGGTTCGGGTATCGGGATGTGACGGTCACCACCGTCTTTCACCAGTGGATGGGCGGATTCCCGCAGGACGAGGCAAAAGCGTTCGGCGTCATCTCCTGGGGCGCGGCGACCGCCACGCTGGCAGGAGCGACAAAGGTCATCGTGAAAACCCCGCATGAAGCCCTCGGCGTACCCACCATGGAAGCGAACGCGCAAGGCTTGCGCACGACGAAACAACTCACGGCCATGCTGGCGGATCAGCGATTGCCGCGAACCGTGGAGCTGATCGGGGAAATGGAAATGATCGCGGCGGAAACCCGCTGCATCCTAGAGCGCACATTGTCTCTCGGAGAAGGGGATTGGGCGAAGGGCGCCGTTCGGGCCTTTGAAGCCGGCATCCTCGACATCCCGTTCGCACCCTCCAGGAGCAATGCGGGAAAGGCGCTTCCTGCCCGCGACAACACAGGCGCCATCCGATTTCTGGACTTCGGCGCCATTCCGTTCGACGAGGACATCAAGGCCTTTCACCGTGACCGCATCGAGGATCGGGCAAAATCGGAAGGCCGGGCGGCAAGCTTCCAGATGGTCATCGACGACGTATACGCCATTGGAAAGGGATTTCTCGTCGGAAGGCCGAAAAGGAATGGATGAACCTTTGAAGACGAACCTTTGAACCATCGAAGGAGGAACCCATGAAGATCATCGACATGATCTGCGCGCCGGGCCGAACCGGATTTTTCTTTGACGACCAGCACGCCATCAAGTCCGGGGCAGTCCCGGATGGCGCCGCATACCGAGGAACCCCTTCCACGGAAGGATTCACCTCGATCCGACAGGCCGGCGAGGCCATCTCTGTCCTGCTGGTTCTGGCGGATGGGCGTATCGCCCATGGGGACTGCGCCGCCGTCCAATACTCCGGTGCAGGTGGACGGGACCCGTTGTTTCTGGCTTCCGATTTCATCCCGATCTTGGAACGCGAGGTCAGACCCCTGCTGATCGGGCGAGACGCAAGCGATTTCCGCGAACTGGCGGCATTGGTGGACGGACACGTGCCTGCCGGAAACGGCCGTCTCCACACCGCCATCCGTTACGGCGTGACCCAGGCGCTGCTGGATGCGGTCGCACAAAATACCGGAAGACTCATGTGCGAAGTTGTGGCGGACGAGTATGGATTGACGGTCTCCGACACCGCCATCCCCATCTTCATGCAATCCGGCGACAATCGGTACGACAATGCGGACAAGATGATCCTCAAGAGGGCGGATGTCCTTCCCCACGGCCTCATCAACCAGGTGGACTCGAAACTGGGGCGCAGCGGTGAAAAGCTGATAGAGTATGTCGAGTGGCTGGGCAAGCGGATCATGGCGTTGCGGACAGATCCCGCCTACAGGCCGGTGCTTCATCTGGACGTATACGGGACCATCGGACAGGCTTTTTCAGAAGACACGGCAAGAATGGGCGCCTATCTCAGAAGGCTGTCGAAAGCGGCGGACCCTTTCCGGCTTCGGGTCGAAGGTCCCATGGATATCGGAAATCGGGAAGGGGAAATCCAGGCGCTGGCGGAGCTGACCCGGCATGTGGACGAGCAGGACATCGCGGTGGAACTCGTCGCGGACGAATGGTGCAACACCCTCGAGGACGTCCGGGATTTCGCAGATGCCCGGGCCGGACATATGATCCAGGTCAAAACGCCGGACCTTGGCGGAATCCAGAATACGGTCGAAGCCGTGCTGTATTGCCGGGAAAAGGGGATTGGCGCCTATCAGGGCGGAACCTGCAATGAAACGGACCGTTCCGCACAGGTCTGCGTGCATCTGGCGATGGCCGCGAAGCCGGTCCAGATTCTCGCAAAGCCGGGCATGGGCGTCGATGAGGGATACATGATCGTCCACAACGAAATGCAACGGATCCTTGCGTTAAAGAAGGCACGGAGGTGCAGCCATGAACGATAAAGACGAAGCCTGTTTCCGGGTCCTTTCCCCCACTGCCATCCTGGGCTACGGATTCCCGCTGGCATCCTTTGAAGCCGGCATGCGGGAAAAGCCGCATGTCATCGCCGTGGATGCGGGTTCCACCGATCCCGGCCCCTGGTATCTGGGTGCCGGCGCCTCGTTCACCGACAGGAATGCGGTCAAGCGGGATCTGGAAATCATGCTGCAGGCGGCCATCAAGGCGGACATCCCCGTCCTCATCGGCTCCGCGGGAGGTTCAGGCGGAGATCCGCATCTTCAGTGGAATCTGGAAATCCTTATCGAAATCGCCCGTGAAAAAGGCCTCTCCTTCCTGCTGGCCGTCATCCATGCGGAAATCCGAAAGGATCATGTCCGGGATGCAGTGGCCGCAGGCCGGGTCAGCCCGCTTCATCCAGCACCGGAGCTGGAAGGGGAAGTCCTGGAGCAGACTGTCCGCATTGTCGGCCAAATGGGCATGGAGCCCTTTCACAAGGCACTGGATGCCGGCGCGAAGGTCATTCTGGCAGGACGTGCCTATGATCCTTCGGTGTTTGCCGCCATGGCGGTCCGAAACGGTTTTGATCGCGGGCTTGCCATCCATATGGGGAAAATCCTCGAATGTGCCGCCATCGCCTCGACACCTGGCAGCGGCAGCGACTGCATGATGGGATGGCTTTATCGGGATTCCTTTGAAGTGGAACCGTTGAATCCGGCCCGGAAATGCACAACCCTGTCGGTGGCGGCCCATACCCTATATGAGAAGACAGACCCCTATCATCTGCCAGGTCCCGGCGGTCTGCTCGATCTGACGGACACTGCTTTCAAAACGGTAAATGAGCGGCGTGTCCGAGTCTCCGGCAGCCGATTCATCCCCTCCGCCCAATATGCGGTCAAGCTCGAAGGCGTCCGTTCCCTCGGTTTCCGGACGATTTCCATCGCAGGCGTCCGCGACCCCATCATGATCGGCCAGATGGAGGATATCCTCCGGAACGTCCGGGAACGGGTCGCCGACAACTTCAAGGGCCATGACCTCTCGTATCGGCTTGAGTTCAGACAGTACGGTCTGAACGGGGTCATGGGCGCACTGGAACCCCATCCGGAGGAACTGCCTCATGAGTTGGGCATCATCATCGAAGCTTTGGCGGACACGCAGGAGACGGCAAACACCATTGTGAGTTTTGCTAGATCCACCTTGCTGCACTACGGTTATCCGGGTCGCATGTCCACAGCGGGAAACCTTGCTTTCCCCTACTCCCCTTCCGACTTCAAGGCCGGTGAGGTATTCGGCTTCTCGCTGTATCATCTCATCACGGTGGATGACCCCTGCGAGCTGTTCCCGATGGAGCTGCTCGAAGTGTCCAACCCAATTCAGGACAATGCCTGCGTGAAGGAGGTGTCTCCATGAAAACATCCTTACGTGACATCGCAGCGGTCATCCGCAGCAAAAATTCCGGTCCCTATGAACTGACCTTCGACATCCTGTTCAAGGATGCGGAAACCTATGAAAAAGTCTGCAGGGCGAACTGTCTGTCGGCCAAAGTCATTGCGGGACTCTATGGCATCACGCCGGAGCAGGTGATCAATGTCGTTCACTTCACGCCGGCCCTCGCCATCAAGTCCACCATCATACGCCCGCTCGCTTCCGGCGATCCGGGAGAGACGGACGTTTACGGGGCCCAACAGCATGTTCCGCTGATGGAGCTCATTGTGGACATCTGAATCGGGAACTGCGTTCAAAACAGAATGCATGCAAATGGGCTTGGAACAGGAAATCCCGGAGAAGGAGAAACGCGCATGATGTCACCCCTGCTGCACGAACAGGAATCCCTCATGTACACGGTCTATTTCGCGCCCCGTGGGAAAACACGCATCCTAAACCTCGGGCACCTGCTGGCCCAGCGCTATCTGTCCGCAACGGACCGGCTCATCGGCTTTATCGGGGATGCCGGTTCCGGAAAGTCCCTGCTGATACGCGGCATGTTTCCAGGGCTGGAACTGACCAATGACGACGAAGGTGTGAACGTACGCCCTCTTCCGTTGTTGGAAGGGATGGATCGCGGATTTTTCAGCGGACATACCTTTCACCTGGATGTACGCTTCGAAGCCGCCTTCCATGCACTTCCCATGTTGGCGGATGCCGTCAGGGATGCCGTCAGGAACGGAAAGCGGGTCATCGTTGAGCATTTCGACATGTTGTACCCGGTCCTTGGGATGAACGCGGAGGTGCTGATCGGTATCGGCGAAGAAGTCATCCTCACCCGACCCAACCTGTTCGGTCCACTTCCAAAGGACATTGCGGACATTGTCCATACCTCCATCCGGTACAGAAAGATGGCTCATACTGCGGAAGACCTTACCAGCAAGGTTTTGGAAGAGCGATTCGGGTTTCCGCACGGCCAGCAGCATGGGGACGTCCGGCACGGTTTCGTGCTGCGCTTCATCGAAAAACCCTCCATCGATCTATCCGCGCTCGAAGAAGCAGTCCGCACCTACATCCGGGAGGACCTGGATGTCAGCTTCCTGGATGACGCCCATATCCGGATCGGTACGGAGGATCGCTTTCACTGCACCGGCCCCCGGATTCATGTGCACAGGACCGGGGAAATTGATAACTTTCGATTGATCAGGGAATGCCAGTTTGATCCAATATCCGGGCTCTATGAACTCGTCGGATTGGTCGGTGCGGAACAATCGCGTGAGATCAACGATCTGAATCGGCTATCCTTCTGACCTTCGGTAAAGAGCCGATACGCGGCAGCCGGTATCCCGCCGGACATGTTTGTTGACCTGGCATCCGGGTAAGTTTCAGTAGCAAGAAAGGTCAGCATCATACCTGTCAGGCTACAACGAGACTGTACAACCGCAGGGCACATACAAGGGGGGCCATTCATCATGAAACGATTGAACAGTATTCGAGGTAAATTTCTGACCATCTCGATCATCGTCATTCTGGTTGCATTGGGTTCGGTTGGCGGCATCACCGCCAATGAAGTGACCACGCAAGCCAAAAACGATTATCTCCGGAATTCGACCGAACAGATGAAACTGGTTGAAATGGCCATTACCATCTTCTATCAGGCCATCGACAAGGATATCAACATGATGGCGTCCAACCCCTTGGTCCTTCAATCCGACAACAACACGCTCACATCTTATGCGGCGACAACCGAAAGCATGCCCATGACCCCTTCAAAGAACGGAGGACTGGAACAAACCATCTACGAGATGTTCAAGCAATATGCGGATGCCCATCCGGGAACCATGTATGTCTATTATGGCCTTGCTTCCGGTCCCTATCTGCAATGGCCGGAAACCACCATCGGGGCGAAATACATCCCCTCCGAAAAATACTGGTACACGGCCGGCCAGACCGGCAACGGCGCCATCGTCCGCACGGATCCCTATCTGGACAGCATGACCAATACGCTGATCACAAGCAATGTCCGTTCCTTCAAGGATGCGAACGGAAAGATCCTCGGCACGATCGGCATCGACGTCCAGCAATCCGTCATCAGCGACATGCTTAGTTCCATGAAAACTGGAACGACCGGCTTCTCGATGATTGTCCACAAGACCGGCATCATCATGGCGGATGGCAGCAATGCGGACAATAACTTCAAGAAGCTGGAAGAGATCAAGCTCCCCGGCATTGAGAAGATCCTTGTCGAAAATCCGACATCCTTCACGGTGTCCATCAACGGTGAAAGCTATCTGGTCAATCCGTACAAGGTCAAGAATACGGACTGGATCCTGGCCTCCTTCATGTCCCAGAAGGAGCTGACAGAAGGCGCAGCGCGCATTTCCATGCTGATCCTGCTGATTTCCGTCATCATCCTCCTCATCACGGTAGTCGTGATTACCATCGTGACGAATCGCATCACGGCCCCCATCATCAAATCATCCGAATACCTCAGAGTCATCGCCAGCGGAGACTTTTCACAGGATATTCATGGCAAGTACCTTGCCCGAAAGGATGAAGGCGGCACCATCATCCGGGGCATACGGGATATGAATGAGTCCCTCCGGCACCTGGTCAACAGCATCAAACAGGAGTCTTCCGCCATCGAAAACCGTGTGCAGAACGTCATGAGCAATGTGGCTGCGCTGAACGGAAGCATCGAAGGGATTTCGGCCACGACGGAACAACTCGCCGCCAGCATGGAGGAAACCGCAGCCTCCTCCCATCAGATGACCTCCACTTCCGAAGAAATCGAAAAGGCCGTACAGACCATCGCGGAAAAATCCCAGGATGGCGCGGCGGCTGCCAACAAGATCACAAAACGGGCGGATGACACGAAGAAGAACGTCAATGCCGCCCAGAAAAAGGCCCACGAAGTTTTCCTTTCTACAAAGTCCAAACTGGAAAAGGCCATTGAGGACTCAAAGGTTGTCCTCCAAATCAACCTGTTGACGGAATCGATCATGCAAATCGCCGAACAGACAAATCTGCTGGCCCTGAATGCGGCCATTGAAGCTGCAAGAGCAGGAGAAGCAGGAAAGGGATTTGCCGTTGTGGCGGATGAGATCCGCAAATTGTCCGAACAGTCCAAGGACGCCGTCCTGAAGATTCGCGATGTGACCACCCGCGTGACGACCTCCGTCGAAAATCTTTCCGGAAGTTCCAATAGCCTGTTGACCTATGTTTCAACGGATGTCAACAACGATTACAAGGTAATGAGTGATGTTGCAGACCGGTACAGTGACGATGCCCGGTTTGTCGATGATCTCGTCTCCGAATTCAGCGCCACTTCCGAAGAACTGCTCGCTTCCATCCACAACGTCATCTCGACCATCGAAGGAGTTGCGAAGGCCGCCAACGAAGGAGCGACTGGTACCAGCGACATTGCCATGCAGGTATCGGATATCAGTGCAAAATCCGGTGAGGTAAAGGCACTCGTCACCAAGGCCAAGGACAGCACGGACAATCTCAAGAATGAGGTTTCGCGTTTTATTGTCTGACAGGCGCTTGCTTCTTGGCAACAGGAAATACCCGCTCATCCGATGAAAGGATTGATCCGTTCAGCTTCAGAAATCCGATGCGGAAGGCCGGTATGCGTGTGCATACCGGCCTTCCTTCATGATCTTCTTCAGCTCTCTTCCTAAGGTCTTCCGGGAGCACGCATCCCGCCACCTTGAGCACCGCCCATGCCGCCGTGGCCGACGGACCCCACCGTGGCAATCTGTTCGGAGAGGGTCACAGAAAAGACATCCGTCCCGCCCGACCAGGTTCCATCCGTATACAGCCCGTTTACCGGGGTCCCTGTTGCCGTGCCGCCGGTGGAAATCTGGTAGGTTGCTCCGGCAACAAGCTCTGGCGAGCAAAGGACGAAGGACTGGAACTGCTTTTCGGGGGAATAGGTCAGGATATCGGCCCCGTCGGAACTTTCCAGGTGGATGAGGGTGCCCGCGGGCATGGTTGCGTCGAATCCGACAAGGATCGCTTGTTGGGTGGATGAGTCATCCGGTGCCTGCGCCATGCCGGAGCTTCCGACAGCCAGCAGGGTCCCTCCTGTCATCTTGAATGTTCCATTGTAGTCAATGGCGCCATTCCCATCATCAACCGGACCATCCACCACCACGGTACCGCCGGTCATGGCAATGGAGCCGTTGCTGTCCAGCCCGTCTCCGCCGGCATTCAGATCGATGGTTCCTCCATGGATGGTCAGGAAGGCATTATCCAGCACCGCGAACGAATCATTCCCGAAACCGCCGCCCGTCGCGGAACTGTCATTCCCGCCGGATACATTGAATCCATCGTCGCTGGCGGTCAACGTAAGCGTTCCGCCGTTCACCGTGATATTGCCGCTTTCCAGCGCTTCATAGCTTTGCTTGATCAGCAGGGTTCCGCTCTCGTATACGATCTCCTTGTCTGCATGGATTCCGTCATCCCCGGTTGCCAGCGTGATCTCGCTGTTTGCAATGGAGACGGAACCGGATGCGTGAATCGCATCGTCCGCAGCGTTCAGCGTAAAGGTACCGCCTGAGACGAGAATGTCGACCCCCGCCTTGATGGCCTTGCTGCTTTCTGTGGTCTTGTCTGCGTTGCCGCCACCGCCCATCCCCCCGCCGAAACCATTGCCGGACCTTGTTGTTTCCGGCGCACCGCCTCCCGTTGTAACCGCAAGCGCCCCCGCCCGGACAAGAACATAGGTTTCCGCCTGAATTCCGTCTTGCTCGGCCGTGATGTTCAGTATGCCGCCATCGATGGCGATGAATCCCTTGGTTGCGTCTTCGTCATTGTTCGACTGGATCCCGTCGGAACCGGCCTTGATGGTCACGTTCCCATCTTTCATCGCCACAAGGTCCCGACCTCGGATGCCATCGGAGGCGGCTGTGACATTCAGCGTTCCGCTTACGATTTTCAGGGAATCCTTGCTCACGATGCCATGTTTGCAGTTTCCTTCAACCGTAAGCGTCCCTGTTCCGTTGAAGGTCAGGTCCGACTTGCTGAAAATGGCAGCGTTCGGTTCGCCGGATTCCACATCCACATTGGGATACGCACTGCCATCCTCAATCCGGTTCAGGCTGCCGTCCGCCAGAATGACAACCGCCCGTTCCGCCTTCATCACATAAATCGGGGACATGTCGGAACAGGTGATGTCGGCACCATTCAATACAAGCCGTACCGCACCGGCTTGCTCCGTATAGACGATAATCTGCCCGTCATTGAGTTTTCCGCTGAATACATAGGTTCCGGCTGCCGTGATGGTCAGGGTTTGACCGGATACCGAAACCCCTGCTCCTGTAAACTCAATGGAATCTCCGTTGAGTTTGATCTGCGTGGCCGTGGAGCTGTTCCATCCTGCATCCAGGTCCGTCGTATCATATTCATAGGAAACATTCGCTGCGACAAGACCATCCGTGTTGTTTCCGTTGGCTGGATCGCCGTTCAGCGCGGATGCCGTGGATTCCGCAACCAGATTTGTCGCGACCGCAGCCTGCTGCGTGGCAGTGGATCCGGCTGTACCGAGGGTCCCGGCCACTCCGGTCGCGGAAGCACATCCTGCGAGAAGCGAGGCGGAGAGCATCAGGGCACCGGCCATTGCAGCCGCTTTCCTTCTGTGGTGCCGTCCCGTCTTTCTCCGGATTTCCCGATTCCCCTCAAGATTCATACGTTTTTCAAAAGCATCATCCATCCTGCACATAAGCATCTCCCATCCGGATGTTGGCCGCCGGCATGGCACCAACTGTCCGCGTGTCTTTCTGTCCCCAGTATAGGGGAACAGTCTGAAATGGATCTTAATGACCCGGCAATTGATTGGTATCGTTTTTGAATGTCGAATGACGATAGTGCCAATTGCCTGAGCCCCCCCCCCCTGTGTTCCATGTTTGTCATTGTTTCCATACGCTTCCCATGCCTGACACCTGGTCGGTTTCCGCAGTATAATATTCCGAAAGGGAGGATGAAAGATGGCAAACTTCAAGACAAACGCAATGCGCCTTTTGGATAAGGCAGGCATTTTCTATCGGGTTCACACGTATACGGCGGATGATGGTGTTCCAGACGGGGAGACCGTCGCGACGAAAATCGGAATGCCGTCGGAGCGCGTCTTCAAAACGCTGGTGACTGTTGGTTCCAGTCGGGATCCATACGTATTTGTCATTCCGGTGACCCGGGAGCTGGATCTGAAAGCGGCAGCCAGGAGCGTGGACGAAAAAGCCCTGAGCATGCTCAAGGTGACGGATCTGGAAAAAACCACCGGATATGTACGTGGCGGCT
Organism: uncultured Clostridia bacterium; assembly: GCA_942493335.1. Taxonomy (GTDB): domain Bacteria; phylum Bacillota; class Clostridia; order DSM-8532; family DSM-8532; genus JAEWSN01. Next base: position 1,628,397 of record OW818693.1, read on the forward strand.
GTTCACCCCTGGGGATGAAAAAGGATTTTCAGGTCTGTTTCGATGAAGCAGCAGGATCCCTTGAAACCATCGTGGTCAGCGCGGGCAAAATCGGATTTCAAGTGGAGGTGTCACCAGCAGCGCTCATTGCACTTTGCCGCGGAAAAATGGCAGACATTGTCATGCCGGGGTAAAAAGGGTCTGATCCCGCAAGATCGCATCCCCTTCCCGCTCAAAGAAAAACCGCCGGCCGGATGCTCCGGGCGACGGTTTCCATTTATGTTTCATGACCTTTGATCTTCCGGCGCGGCTCATGCCGGTCTTCCTTCCGGGATCAGATGGTTCAGCATGTCGTGACCGGCCTTGCCGTGTACGATCTTGCGGATACTGCAGGGGGAAAGATGGTATCTCTCCGCCAGATCATCCACGCACAAACCGTTCTTGTAGAGCAACACGATTTCGCGGTTCCGCAGGCGGTATTCGGCGCGGGTGCCGTTGGATTCTCCCCATGCGGCCCGTTCCGCATCCCGGCCGGGAATATAGATCATTTTGCCCTGCACGTATTCCTGCAGTTGCATCAAGAGATGTTCGGGCAACACTTCCTTGGCATTGATGTACTTCAACGTCTCTCTCCTTATGGAGGGGCGTTCCGGGCGGACCGGGGTCATCCCGCGCTGGCAGGCAGCCTTCGCGTGGGTGCCCTTCCATTTCCGGGTGGAAATGCAAAGGTCCGCAACGGATACCCCATCGCGGACACAAAAAAAGCATGATTCCCACATCATGCTCCTGCCTGTATCATCAGGTGGAAGGGAATTCTCCGTGTTTGCGACAAACCGGACCCATCGATTGAAAACCGAAGCGCCGCACCTGTTTCAGGGCTTGAAGCCGAGGAAACGATGCAAACCTGTCTGCCGCCCATATGAAACTATTCTTTGGATCCCTCACGGACAATTGTAAAAAGCCTGATCTTCATGTTCAATGCTCCCTTCTTGTTATTTGTGCCGCTTCGATCGGGGATGACTCACACATCATCCGCCAGCTTTATCAGACGTCACTCTGCGTCGCGGCACCAAGACAAATTCATTATATGACTGCCCATCCGGGAGAGTCAAGCGCAAAATCCAATCTAAACCAATCGTGCGCATCAGAACCAGCTGCGAGGGGACCGTACGAATGCAAAAACGGGAGTTTCCATCCGGCTTTCGCCAGTCGGAAACTCCCGCCGGGGCCATCAGAAGATGGCCACCTCCTGTTTGAAAATCACCTCAGACCACTTCCTTTCTTTCGAAAGTCGGCTCCGGAAGCCGCGTATACGTTACGTACCGTACAATTACATTGTAGGCGCACGCCATGGAAGTCGCAAGGGAACAAACACGTATAGCGCAAGCGTTCCCGGCATAGCCGACGATTGCCGGACCCCCTAGACGTTCAGCGACTCCAACGGCTGGATATGCCAGGCTTCATGACCCTGTCCCGCATCATCCGCCATCGGCTTGCACAGACCATATTGCAGCAGTGCGGTCTGGCGTTCCACCGCGATCCCGTCGTTCAAAGATTGGAGCCAGCCGCTTTGGGTGTCTACGGCCAGACCCATGTTGTGTTTGCTCATACCGGGTCTGGCGGCAAGTGCACCGGTTCCGGCCAAATATCGGTCGTAGAATTCCTGTTGGCGGGCAAGATCCCGGAATCCTTCGCCAAAGTCCGCCGTCTGACCCATATCTCTTGCCAGTGCCGCCAACCTTCCCTTGAAAACCGGGTCGATATTGCCCATCGTTTCCGGCGTGTCACCGGCTCCTGCGACGAAGCGGACGTACCAGAAGGGATTGGCTGTTCCCTGAAAGGCATCCGCAGCGTATGGACTTTTGCCAAGCTCCGTCCTCCATGCATCCGAAATGCGATCCAGTGCGGGTTTTCCGAGTTCCTTCAACCTGTCGGCGGTTTCCGCGGTCAAGGTTCCGGTTACGGACAACCCCTGTTCCTGCTGGAAAGAGGACAAGCCTGCCGAAGTGACAGGACCGAGTATGCCGTCCACCCCATTCCCGAACGGTCCGAAACCGCCAACGCCATACCCGAGTGAGATCAGACAGGTCTGCGCTTCCGCAATAGCCCGGGATGCCGGGTCGGAGGAAAGCCCACGCTGTTGGCGAAGCGCCATCACGCGGTCAACCAGACCATCCGAATCCGTATTTCCTGTGGCGGAGAGGCTTCCGGGCGCATCCACCAAAGAAGTGCCCGGCGTAGGGGTGATGGCGGTTTCCGATATCCAAGAAATCGGGGAAGATGCCACAGCCAAAGGCACACCAACCGATTCGGCAGTCGGCTGCAACCCGGCAGCATCGGATCCCTGCACGGCAACGGAATCACGCTGGCCGGAAGCAGCCACCGAAAAAGGTATTGTCATGGAAACCGGCATTTGTATGCCTGAGGAAGCAGAAGCCGGTTCGAGGCTTGCCGATAAATCCCCCAAAGCAGAGGATGCGGACTGGAGTGTTTCTTCCAATACGGATGAAAAATCATTTTTCAAGAGCCCGGCTTCCACAGCACCTTGGGCCGAAACAGCCGTTCTGCCACCCATGCCGGGCACTGCGTCCTGAACCCGGGAACTGCGGATTCCATCCAATGCCATGTTTCTTCCTCCACCGGTCAACGAATGCCGTAATCCCGGCATATCACCGGCTTGCGCCGTCGGATCAGGTCCGATGTCCATACATTATATCGGCACGAAGGCCGGTCTGCAAAACAGGAATTACAGAACCGGCAAGGAGCCGGCGGATCGACATGGAAAAGGCGAGCACCTGTCTCGGAATCCAATCCGATGGGTGCCCGCCATACATCTCATCCTGCAGTGAATTGGCCGGGTATGTGCGGATCCGCTCAACCGTTGCTGCTGTTTCAGGCTTGTCGTTTCAGGTTTTCCGGAAGAAACCTCAGCATGATGATGGCCAGCGCCCCGCCAACAAGCGCGGTCAGCAGCTGCGGCAGGCTGAACGTCTGCACGAGGGCCGGCGGTACCTTGGGAAGGATCATTGGCAGGATCGTCCGAATGGCGATGGCGAGTACGGCAAATTTCAGGACAGCACCCGCTCCAACTGCAACGATGTCGCCAAGGGGAGCTTTCACAAGCTTTCGAACCCATCTGAAAGCGAGCACGAGCAATGTGTTTCCCAACATGACAACCGGCACAATCGGGAGCATCGGCATGATCCCCAGTGCAAAAGCGGCCAGTGGGGTGCAGCATCCGACAAGAATACCGGCCGGCATGCCAACCAGAACAACCGTCAGGAACAGGGTCATGTTCACCAGGGGTCCGACAAGAGGTTGGGAAAACTGGGCGAATCCAAGCTGGAACACCAGCGCCATTGCAAGCATGATACCGGTTGTGACGAGGGTGCGTGTTTTCATCCATTCCTCCCCGGACGGTCTTTCCCCTTTGTTCAAGATGGACGTCAGCCGACCATCAGCAGAACCGTCTCCATATAATCCGCGACATCCTCGCAGGAATCAAGGACGGTTTCCATTGTATCGAAAATATCCTTCCAACGTACGACATCCAATACATTCTCCGGATTCCGGAACAGGTTTCCCACAGCCTTGCGGTACAACTGGTCGCCGACTTCCTCAAGCCTGTTCACTTCGATGATCAACTCGCGCAGCTTCGCACTCCGCTTGTAGTTGCGGAATTCCACGGAAGCCTCCACGAGCGCGGCCAGACAGTCGTTCATGGTTTCGGTGATGGCGATGGCTTCCGGTTTCAACACCTTGATGTCATACATGATGAACTTGTTGCCGGAATGCTCGATGGCATCCGTGATGTTGTCGATACTGCGCATCATGTCACCCATCGCATCCCTGTCAATCGGTGTGATGAACGCGTTGGTCAGCTTCTCGAAGAAATCATGGAGATAGGCGTCGCCCTTGTGTTCAAGCTCCTTGATTTCTGCGGATTTCTGCTCGAGGTTCTCAAACTGGGTCATCATGCTGTACAGGATGTGCCCGGCTTCCCGTGCGCACATGACGGCTTCGATGTACATGTCGAACCAGTCCTGCTTCCTGTCGTTTCTTCTTGCCGTCTTCCGATCCTTGTCTGCCATGCCTGTTCCTCCAACTTCATCATTGCCCGACGGGCGGGGTCTTTATGCGTTTCCTGCCCTTAACCGCATTCCCGGGAAGGATGCGGTATCCTCGTGCGTATTCCTAGAAGATCGCCGTGAATAGTTTTGTCATGACATAGCCGATAATCCCGCAAGCCGGAAAGGTGAGCACCCAGGCGAGAACCATGTCGCCAACCACCTTCCAGTTGATGGCTTTGGCTCCCTTTGAAGCCCCTACGCCCATAATGGCAGTCCCCTTCATCTGTGTGGTGGATACCGGAATGCCCAGCCAGGTCAGGACGACCATGCAGCCTGACGCCGCAATCTCCGCCGAGAATCCCTGATAGCGCTCAAGCTTCACCATATCCATCCCCATGGTCTTGATGATCTTGTATCCGCCGATGGAGGTGCCAAAGCCCATGACAAGGGCCACCAGAATGAGAATCCAAAGCGGGATGTGCATTTTGCCGCCAACCATCAGTCCAAGGGATGGCATACCGGTTGCAAGCGCAAGGGCGAAGACACCTGCGAACTTCTGTCCGTCCTGCGCACCATGGGAGTAGGCCATGGATGCGGCGGAAGCGATCTGTCCGATCGTGAAGAAATTGTTCGCATGGCGGCGGCGGACATTCTTGAAAATCAGAACGATGAGAAGAACCATGAGAAGTCCTGCCAGAAAGCCGAAAAACGATGATGCGACAAGCCCGAAAAGAACCTTCTTCCACTGTTCCCAGCTGACGGCGCTGAAATCGCCCATGCTGGCCACACCGGCACCGGTGAGTGCCGCAACAAGCGCATGACTCTCGCTGGTGGGGATCCCGAACATCCAGGCGGATACAGCCCAAACCACAATGGCGAACTGTGCGGCACCGATGATCACCAACCCGTTCTGTCCCGGTTGGATTTCAATGATTTTCCCAACTGTATTGGCGACAGCCGTTCCCATGGTACATGCGCCGATCAGGTTGAAGGCGGCTGCCATGTATACGGCGTGGCGCGGTTTCATCGAGCGGGTGGATACAACGGTAGCAATCGCGTTGGGCGCATCAGTCCAACCATTTACGAATACGGAGCACAGGACCAGAAACAGGACAATGCCCAGCCCCAGGGAGAATTCAGCCATCCATTACCTCCATGACAGGAACCGCTCAAGCTGTTCGGGATATTGTATACACGATACACTTTTTCTGTACTTATATCATACTATAAAACATACATTTCTGCTCAATCGCCCTGCAGAATTTTTTCATTGCCTTAATGAATCGGTAACAAACATGCTGTATGGGGTGGGACACCGGCAACCGATACAGACAACCTTCGCCTTTCATCAACGATACCAGGAGAATTCAAGGTCCATATCATGAACACGATTGTCATGTTTGCGATGGAGAACCGGCATATGACCCAATCGCCACCACCGGGCCTGTGGACATGCGTTTTCTTCCTGTGATATCCTGACACCATGGTACGCACACTCCGCAACAAGATGCATGAAGAAATTGTTTTTGTCATTTCGCTTCTGCTCGCTATGGCGACATCCTTTTTCGTCAAGCCGGAATTCAGCGACATCGACTGGCACGTTGTCGGTTCCCTCTTCAATCTCATGGCCGCCGTCCTTGGCCTCGAAAGGATTCGGCTGCTTGATCGCATTGCAGTCCGGCTTGTCCGCAGCTTTTCCAACGAGAGGACTGTCACGCTGGCAATGGTTCTTCTAACCGGGTTGCTTGCCACCGCAGTCACAAACGATGTGGCACTTATCAGCCTGGTCCCGCTGATGCTTTTGATTGCACGAAAGGCTGGTTTCGATCCGATGCGCGCCATCATCCTGCAAACCTTGGCGGCCAATGTGGGCAGTGCACTGACCCCAATGGGCAATCCACAGAACCTGTTTCTTTTCAGTCATTACCATCTGAAACCGGCCGAGTTGATTCTTGCCACCTTTCCTTTCGTCGTATCCGGCATGCTTGTCCTTGCGCTGGCAACCCTGTTTCTGATCCCCAACAAGCCTATCGCCTTCAAGATCGCCATGACCAGGGAGGCGGGACGAGGCAGAACCCTCCTTTATCCGATTCTCTTTCTGGCTGGCATTTCCGCGGTATTCCGCCTGATCCCCGCATGGTCCGCGAGCCTTGCCATCCTGGCCGCGCTTCTTCTGTTGGATCGCGCATTGTTTCGAAAGATCGACGGATTCCTGCTTCTTACTTTTCTTTGCTTCTTCATCGCAATCGGAAACCTCACACGCATGCCCTTTGTCTCTGATCTTGCCGCAGGACTTCTTCAAACTGAACGCGGAACTTTTATGGCAGGCCTCCTGCTTTCCCAGGGAATCAGCAATGTGCCTGCAGCCCTCCTGCTCGCCCCGTTCACGTCCTGTTGGCGTGCGGTCCTGCTCGGGGTGGATATCGGCGGAATGGGCACACTCGTCGCATCCATGGCGAGCTTGATATCCTATCGGCTTTACGCGCGACACCACCATGGTTCCGCATTTCTGAAATGGTTTCATGTATCAAACGTCCTGCTTCTGTTGCTGTTTGGATCAGTCTTTCTATTCACGTTCCCGAAATAGCGCTTCCGTTTGACCCGCATACCCCCAAGGGGTATAATGGTTCCATTGTATTTTCCCTGGAGGATGGCGCATGAAAGCCGACAAAACAAAAAAAAAACGACCGCAGATTCAGAAAACCCGCCAGGCGCCGTGGGCGCAGGGTGCATGACACAAACCACCCATCCGCCGGATTCCCGGGACTGCAGCTGCGCGCGGACCACCCTTCGTGACGAACCCGAAAAAAAGGCTCTGCTCAACCGATGCAACCGGGTCGAGGGCCAGATCCGCGGGATTCGCGGCATGCTCGAGAAAGATGCATACTGTGACGACATCCTCAACCAGATCGGAGCCGTGCAATCCGCACTGGATTCCATCAGCCGCCTCATCCTGGAGCGTCATATGAAAAGCTGCCTCATTGAACGCATCCAGTCGGGCGACCTCGAAGTGGTGGACGAACTGCTCGGCACCTTGCAGAAAATGATGAAATGATGCTCAAGGCACCCATTTCCGGATCAACAGAAATCCACCTGTTGAAACCAGGGTGCTGACCGTTGTTCCCCATACGAGATCCACGATCGTGACGATCACAGGCCAGTCTTTCAAGGTGGCGAGATTCGTCAGATCATACGTCGCATAGGTCATCAATCCAAAAAGCGCGCCTGCCAGCATGGCATACCCAAGGCTGTTCTTCTCCAGGGCGGGATGGATGGCAAAAAACAGCATGCCGACGACAAAAAGGCCGTAGAAGATCAATGCGGCCGGCCAATTGATGGGGTCCCGCATCAGAAAGCCGAGATGTTTGCTGTAGAATTTCTGTGCAACAAGAACCAGCCAGACCATATCCACTGCAAAAAACAGAACGGTGACAATCCCAAACCTGGCAAGCCATTTCATGAATTCCATCCATTTCCCCCATGCACTTCCAGTGCATTCTTTCGCTGTTTGTCAAATCGAATCTTCGATTTTTTGTGAACCGAATCAGGTCGCTGCGTTACCTGCAATTCTTCTTTCTTTTCCTAAAGAACAGCAGATCATCCGATTCAGCGTCTTCTGAAAGGAAGCGGTATGAAAATCGGCGTCCGGGCCGCATATTCGGCATATCCCGGTCTGCCGTCCATCCGCTTCTCCAGCATCGGTACGCCGGACACATATCTGAGGAAAAGGGTGATCGTAAGCGGACCTGCAAGGCTCCACCACGGCGTGCCGACGGCAAGGGCGGCCAGCCAGATCCCCCACCATGAAACAGCTTCCCCAAAATAATTCGGATGCCGCGTACATCCCCACAGCCCTTCCGACATGACTTTCCCCTTGTTGTCCGGATTTCGGGTGAACCGTCCCAGTTGCGTATCCGATATCGTTTCCATCATAAAACCCGCTAGCCAAAGCGCCAGCCCGGTTCCCATGATCAGGAGAGCGGCCGGGGAAAAACCCTGCAGCCTTTCTGCAAGCCGGATGCCATATAAAAACGGCAAGGCGATCACACCCATCAGGAACCCCTGGAAAATGAATAACTGGAAATAAGCCCGAACACGGTAGGATGCCCCCCATTCCTTTCGAAAGGCGACGTAACGGAAATCTTCCGGTTTGCCCCAATTCCTCCGACCAATGTGCCAGGCAAGACGAATTCCCCAAACCCAAACCGGAATGGCCAGAAGAAGACCGGGCACCGATATCCCTCTTGCCAACTGAAGGCCGGCGAGCAACGCAAAGCCGGCTCCCCATCCGATATCCACAATCGAGGCATTCCGAAGAATCTCGGCAGCGATGAACCATGCGGTGAAGTAAAGGAACAGGAACAGGGCGACAAACAGATAAACGTCTGAAATCGAGGAGATTCCCATACCCCTACACCTCCTCCCTCACATAGCCGATCGCGAAGGCACCTCGTCCTGCATTCATCGCAACGACCGAGGATATCGCATCGATGCAGACGGGTGGTTTTCCGATCACTGCCTCTGCCTGTTTACGGAAATCCATCAGAACCTCCGGATCATCCGCATGGACAAGCCCCCAGGACCGAATACCAAAGGCTGCCACATCCGCCTTCACCTGACGCAACATGCGGCGAACCGCACTTCTTCGCGTGAAGGTCTTTGCCCAAACGATCCCTTTCCCCGACGGGTCGATCGAAACGACAGGCTTCAGTTTCAACAGGCTGAGGACCAGCCCCTGCACCCTTGAAACGCGACCGCCTTTCAACATGAACTTCAACGTATCGACGCTGACGAAAATCCGGGTATTGGCGGCCATGGCTTCAACCGCTGCCGCCACATCGTCCAGACCCAGTCCCTTTTCAGCGAGCCGTACGGCTTCCAGAACAAGAAGTCCTTCTGCGACGGAGTTTTGACGTGTATCCAGAACCCGGATTCTTTTTCCGCCCACGGAAAGGCGTTCCGCCACCAAAGTGGCCTGATGGAACAGTCCGCTCATGTGGGAGGAGACAAACACGCCGATGACTTCATCATAATGCGCGAGAAGAAAGGAAAAGATCCGTTCCATGGCGGCCTGCGTCGGCTGCGCGCTCGTCGGATGCATTGCAAGCGTATCCACCTCCCGATAAAACCTGGATGGCGTCATTGTCACTTTGTCCAGATAAGCCGTTCCATCCTGAATGACATTGACCGGGATGACCATCACCTGCGCCTCCTGCAGCATGGAAGCCGGTATGTCCGCAATGGAATCCGTTACAATCCCGACCCGGTTCCTGCGGTGGACGGCAATCGACTGCTGAAGCACCATATCATCGGCCTTGTGGGAAACCAGGGTTCCCATCCGTGTCAAACGTTCCGCGACCTGTTCCGGATCTCCGGCATGCAGATGAATATGGAGCAGGGGAAATTCCCAGGTCACGACCAGAGAGTCGCCCTGCCCTTCGAGCAGGGATTTCACGGACCCCACCGGATCAATGGCTCCCCCCGGATTTTCCTCCACTTGCAGGATGAACTGGCAACACCACCGGAAGGTGATATCAGCTTCCAAAAGCGCCACATGAGCAGGCTCTTCTTCCGATACGGTGGCCATGTGCTCCGTTCCGGGACCCGTGATGTTCCGGACACGGTTGAGAATCCCTTCGAGAAACAGAAGAAAGCCTTTGGCTCCGGAGTCCACCACATTGTTGTCACGAAGAACCTTCATCATGGTGCGGGTCTGTTCGACAATGATCTTGGCCCGCTGGACGGATCTGGCGAACCAGGCCTCGAGACTCTCCTGGACAGGCACCCGCTTGAGTTCTTCCGTCCACTCCCGCATGACGGTCAGGATCGTTCCCTCCTTGGGATTTCCGACCGCTCGGTAGGCATACCGGACCGCCTGAGCGGATGATTCTGCAAACTCCTGCATCGTGATTTCATCCTTGTGCCGGACGGATTCGGCAAATCCATGCAGGAACTCCGCGAAAATCATGCCGGAATTGCCATAAGCGTTTTCAACGGCTGCACGGGAAATGGAAGCCATGGTGCTGCCGACAGCCTCGCTGCGTTCCGCCTTGGTGATGATGGTACGCATGGTCAGGGCGAGATTGGTCCCGGTATCTCCGTCCGCAACCGGAAAAACGTTGATCCGGTTGAGATGGCGCTCGTTGAGGATGATGTTTCCGGCGCCTGAAACAATATAGTCATATAGGTGGGTTCCATCGATGAGAATGGGATTGGGATGGGACCCGCCGTTTTCCGCAAGGGTCATGGTTCCTCCATCTGAACGGTCGCAAGCAGCCGGATCGGCCGTACCGCCCAATTTTCAATATACTTGTATCTACCCCATCAGCCGATCCCATATGCAACTGGACTTGTTTGAATTTCTCAGATAATCATTCATTTCTTCTCTTTCCGCATTCTCATCCGCTTCTCATGGAATTCTCATGCCGGCATGCCATACTGGGAAGACAGCGGAAGTGCCCGTGCGTATCATCATCATCGGAGCAAACCGGATGTCCGGGCGGACATCAGCATCATCTCAACAACACCGAAGCAGCGAGGATGTCAGGACAGACATCCGCATCCGGAAACACCGGAGGAGGAGACCCTATGCAAGGACAACTGTATCGTTCGAGACTCAACAGAAAGATCGGCGGCGTTTGCGGCGGATTGGCCGATTATTTCAAGTTCGACGCCACCATTCTCCGCCTGATCTGGGCCATTTCCATCCTGTTCTTTGGCACGGGACTCCTGGTCTATCTCATTGCCTGGGCCATTCTGCCGGAGGCTCCGTTCTGATGAAACTTCCACGAACCGCTCTTCAGGGAAACCCGCTTCGGCGGGTTTTCTTGCGCGCGGATCTTTCTCGCAGGTTCGCCTGTTGTTCATACAGTCTGCCGGTTCATTTCCGTCCCGCCATCAAAGCCGATCAATCTCCAATTCCTGCATTGAAACCGTCCTGCATATCGCTTAAAATTGTTGAGGTGACGTCCATGCGACATTGCACTGATGCGGACTTCCGATGATTGCTCCTTCCATTCGCCCGAACGGATCGCAACAATGGATGAAACAAGTGGAATGAGCGTTTATCAACCAAAACGAACAAATCCCCCGCAGGAGGTATTATGCAGAAAAATTCGCTGCTCGCGGCAAACGAGCAGGACGCCAATCGTTTCGCGGCACGGGTCATGCTGTCCACTGTGTCCATTGTGGCTATTGTATACCTGTTGGACATCATCGGCATCTTCACCGTTCCCATCGGGGTCATGACCTTCGCCATGGGCGTTTCCGCCCTTTTGCTGGTATTGCCGTTGCTCCTGACCTATGGCTTCGGCCTGAAGGCTGCATGGGTCAAATACGTCGTCGTCACGGCGGCGGCGCTCATGCCGGCACTGACGGAAGTCTACCTGACCTGGCACGCCATCGTCATTTTTGTCTACCCCTTGGTCGTCGCTTCCCTGTACTTCAACCGCAGACTGAGCCTGTACACCATGTTCCTGACGCTTCTGCTGCAGGGTGGCGCACAAGCGCTCGCGTTCGGCGCCGGCGGTGTCGAGGACAAGAACCTGTCCACTTTTTCCGATGTTTTGATCTTTGCCATCGCCCCCCGTTCGCTGGAACTCATTGCACTTTCCCTCATTTTCATCGCTTTGTCCGGCCGAACGGCCAAATTGCTTGGAACGGCCCTCGGCGCCGAAGATCAGGCACTCCTGCTGGAAAAGGTCACTTCGGCATCCCGACAGGCAGGAGAGGTGTCCGCTGTTCTGGACGGCTCAGTCCGAAACCTGAAGTCCGTCGTCGAAGAAACATGCACCTCCCATGCACAAGTGGCGGCTGATGCAGGGGACGCGGCTGTAGGCGCCCGAAACACCCTGGAGCTCTCCGGTGATGCATCGCGCGGTGCAGCGGACATGTCCGCCGAACTGGAACAGGTTGCGCGGGATGGCATGGAGATCGCCACAGCGTCGGACAGTATGCGCAGTCTGGCGGATTCCGGCAATGCCAGCATGGCATCGGCGTCCGTAGAAATCCAGGCCATCGGAAAGGCAACAGATGAAAGCAGGGAGATCATCCTTCGGCTTTCCGATCGCTCCATGGAAATTGGACACATTGTGGAAACCATCACCGGCATCTCCACCCAGACCAACCTGCTTGCATTGAACGCAGCCATTGAAGCGGCACGCGCAGGCGAGCAAGGCAAGGGATTCGCCGTAGTGGCGGAGGAAATCCGAAAGCTGGCCTCGCAATCTCAGGAAGCCAGCAAGGACATCGCCGCCCTGATCGCCCAGGTTCTTGAAGACACGGAACAGGCGGTCGAAGCGATGGATCGCAGCACCACTACGGTAGAACGGGGCATGGGCGCAATCGACCGGGTCAGTTCCGCCTTCGGCAATCTCGCTGCTTCCAGCCACCAGATGAACGTGCATGTGAATGAAGTCAGCAACCGGGTTTCCAAGGTATCACAGACAGGCGAAAGCCTGGTCGGAATCGTGCGGAACATCGAAGAGGTGAACAAGACCAGCCTTGAGCGTATCAGCCGCATTGCAGGCGAAACGCAGGAGCAGCTCGCCCTGATGGAGCAGGTGTCGGAATCTGTCGCATCCATTGAGGGCATCACAGTCTCCTTGAACAGGACAATGTCCATGAAGGCATGACAACGGAAACCGTCTTGCGACATCGTGTGCCGGGTGGGATAATGATCATGCCGCCCGCGAATCGCTTCCAGCGAAAATGGGCCCGGAGGCTATGACAATGGATTTTGTACGTGATTTCTCGCCCTTCGCTGAAATCGATTGCACCCTTACGGCTCCACACGATTTCCAGTCATGCGCCCTGACCTTCCCCTGCGATCTGGAGGGAATGATCGTCTGCCCGTCCAGTTCTCTGGCCGATGCAGGGGTCTGGAAAGAATCCCGCTTTCTTTGGTTTGACGCAGTCAACCAGGGCCCTCACTCCATGGCCCTCACCCTCTCCTTCTGGGACGTGGAAAACCGGACGGAAACACCTGATCTGGTTTCCACCATCGGCCTGTTGCCCGGGTTGGAAACACGGGTCACCTTTCCGCTCTCCGCACTGGATTCACAGCACATGTTTCTATCCCGCACGCCCGGGAAACTGAAGACGGTCATTCATGGCAACAAGGTGCGCTCGCTTGCCCGCCTGGCCATCGGCAAAAAAAAGTGTTCCGACGGACAAAGCCTGCAGCTTTCCAATCTGCACCTGTCTTCTGATGAACCGTCCTATCCCCTGCCGGATCGCGCGTTGATCGATGAACTCGGCCAATGGACCGGGAGCATCTGGCCCGGAAAAACCACAGATGCGGCCGCTCTAAAAGAGACCTTGGCCGCCAGGCTGGAGGAAGCCAAAGAAGCCTCCTTCTTCCCGGACTGGACGAAGACAGGCGCCTGGCAGGAAAAACGTTTCAAGGCTTCAGGCTTCTTCCGCACCCAGCATGACGGCACACGCTGGTGGCTTGCGGACCCTGATGGATATGCGTTCTACAGCGCCGGGGTGGACTGCGTGGGTCCGGGCGACAGCTGCAATACGACAGGCATCGAAACCCTCTGCCATTCTCTTCCCGACAAGGAAGGCCCCTATGCGGACGCCTGGAACAACTCGCGGCACATGGGCCTCGCTAAAGCTGCGCTCTTCAACCATGCCATCGCCAATCTCATTCGCGTTTTCGGCGAAGGCTGGCGGGATGTCTGGGTCCGCATGACCCGTGCGAACCTGGTCAGATGGGGTTTCAATACCGTCGGGAACTGGTCCAGCCCAGACTTCACGCGCGTCGCCGCGCTTCCTTATGTTTTCCCGATGCAGGGATTCCCCACGACGGAAATCCGCATCTTCCGAGACTTTCCGGATGTATTCAGCCCGGCCTACGAAGAGAACGCAGCGCGGTTTGCCCAACAGATGGACAGTCTGAAGGAAGATCGCAATCTCATCGGCTATTTCCTGCGGAACGAGCCTGAATGGGCCTTCATCAAGGAATTGGTCATCGCCGAGGAACTTCTGGAAACGGATTTCCCGACAGACAGCCGTGAAGCACTGATCCGCTTCTTGTCCGAACGGTACCAGAACGATGTGATACAATTAAGTACGGCCTGGAACCGTGCATTCGACTCCTTCGAGGCTTTACGCAGGCCCGTTCTGAAGGCAGCAAGGCTTTCGTCGCAGGCTGCGGCGGACCTGCGGGACTTCTCCCGGATCCTGGTGGACCGGTATGTCCGGATTCCCAGTGAATGCGTGCGCAAGATCGACCCGAACCACCTCAACCTTGGCATGCGTTACGGCTACATTTCCAGCGAGGATCTTCTGGCTGGGAGCGACTGCTTCGATGTGTTCTCCATCAACTGTTATGATGTGAATCCCGGCGATGCCATCGAAAAGGCAGGCCGCATGACCAACAAGCCGGTGATGATCGGTGAATTCCATTTCGGCGGACTGGACAGGGGGCTTTCGGCAACCGGCATCCGAGGCGCAGCGAATCAGACGGAACGCGGTCTTGCCTACCGCCATTATGCAGAACAGGCCGCTGCCAGTCCATTCTGTGTCGGTGTCCACTATTTCCAGTATAACGATCAACCGACACTGGGCCGTTTTGACGGCGAGAACTACAACATCGGGCTGGTGGATGTCTGTCAAGAGCCGCATCGGGAATTCCTGCGCGGGGTCCTCGACTGCCACCGGAACCTGTACCGTGTGGCGACCGGTGAAATGGCGCCGACCCCTGCGGAAGGGAAACTCATCCACCCCATCTTTTACTGAGTGCGGAGGAAATCGCATGCATGACAGACAATCTCTCGTGAAGAATTTATCCGCTCTGGCCATCCCCACCGACGGCACACTGCTCGTCCACTCTTCGATGAAAGCGATCGGCGAGGTGGTTGGCGGTGCGGAAACCGTATTGGATGCCTTGTCCGAATACATGGCCGAAGGACTGCTTGTTCTGCCGACCCACACCTGGGACCGGATCAACGCGCAGCAGCCGGTCTATTCCGTGACGGATACCGCCAGCTGCGTGGGCATCCTTCCGGAGCTCTTCCGCAAGAGAACAGGCGTCATCCGCTCCCACCATCCCACGCATTCCGTCGCTGCACTGGGGCGTGATGCCGCCGCCTATACGGAAGGCGATGAATACTTCAATACGCCCTGCCATCGGAACGGCCCCTGGGGAAGGTTGTTGGACCGACGCGCCACAATCCTCTTCATTGGTGCGGATCTCACAAAAAACACCTACATGCATGGCGTGGAGGAATGGCTTCAAATACCGGAAAACCTGACGGATTTCCAGGAAATGCTCTATTCGCGGAAAGCGGATGGCGCGGTTGTACCGGTGGCACAATACCGTCATAAGGGTTCCCGTTCCGAATGCTTCGACAAGATGGAAGAAATCTTTCTTGAAAATGGAGCCATGCGGCTCGGACGTTTCGGCGATGCCACAGTCCGCGTCTGTGATGTGGTCCGCCTGACGGAAATCCTCATGGTCATGCTGAACCGGAATCCTTGGCTTTTCGCGGATGACAGACCTGTGGACAGGAATCTTTACCCCATGTACTGCAGCAAGCCTTCCGATTGATATCGGTTGCGAACCGCAGGTTCAGACAGCTTGCAGGATTGCTGCTTTTACTTGTCGCTCCGTATCTACCGCTCCATCTCTATTGCTCCGATCCACCCGGAGGATAAGCGGACCGCTATTTTTCCTGCACAAAGATTTTACAGGCAGGCTTGTCATCCTTTCCGTTTTGGGTAAATACCAAGGAGAAAGGCGGGTGAGGATGCATGTTCGAATTGTCCGTTTTTTTTCAAGCCATAGAAGACAACCACCCGACACATGTGCGGGAAGCTTTGCGCGCACATCCGGAAATGGTGATGTCCGAATCGGCCCAGGGCTTGCTCCCCCTGGTTCTTGCCAGTCATTACGGATTCAGGGAAATCGTCGACCTGCTCCTGACACACGGAGCGGACGTAAACTGTATGTCACATTCCAGGCTTCCGTTCTTTCCTTCGAACACACCCTTGCATGCCGCCATCGAAGGCAAGAATGATCCGGTCGTCATCCTCAAGCTCCTGAATGCAGGTGCGCGTATGGACATCCTTGACAGCAACGGTTGCCTGCCTCTGCATGTCGCCGCGCTCAAGGACAGACCCGAGGTCATCGGCCTGTTGCTGGAACATGGCGCCTCCCCGGATGCGACGACCGCAAATGGGGAAACCGCCCTGCACATTGCGGAACGGGCCGACAGGGTGGACATCGCAGCCATCCTGAAGCGCGAACGCCCATGACACAGTGCCATTCCCGGCCACAACACAAAGGACATCCCGCATTGGGGATGTCCTTCGTTTTCAAGTTCTTCCTGCGAACACTTGATGTTTCGGGTTCTTGTCCTACAGCACGGAATTTGCCTTCGTGAATGCGATCAACTCATCCACCTGCGTAAATGCGATACAAGTGACCGTGTCAGCGCCGCCGTAATACATGGCGATGCGTCCTGTGGCAGCGTCGCTCAGTGTGGCGCACGGGAATACGACGTTCGGCACGTCCCCGACACATTCATAATACTCACGCGGATTGAGGATGTACGGCTCTGTACGGTACAACACCTTCCAGGGCTCGTTGATGTCCAGCAGGGCGGAACCGACATGATAGACGAAACCGTTGCAGGAAGTCAGCACACCGTGATAGATGAGCAGCCATCCTTCGGTGGTTTCAATCGGAATCGGGCCGGGTCCGATCTTCGTGCTCTGCCAGGAACCCCTGGGAGACATCACGTGGCGATGCGCGCCCCAGTACTTCATGTCCGGGCTCTCACTGAAGAAAATGTCGCCGAACGGCGTATGTCCGTTGTCGCTCGGGCGGCTCAGCATGGCGAACTTTCCATTGATCTTTCGTGGGAACATGACACCGTTCCGGTTGAAAGGCAGGAAGGCATTCTCCAGCTGATGGAAGTCTACGAAATCCTTCGTCCAGGCGATGCCTATGGTCGGGCCGTGGTATCCGTTGCACCAGGTCACATAATAGCGATCCTCGATGAAGCAGACACGGGGATCGTACGAGTAGTCGAACGCACCGATTTCCGCATCGTCACACTGCATTTTGATCGGCTGGGGATTGATGTTCCAGTTCACGGCATCCTTCGAGAAGCCGGCATGGATGCGCATGAAGCGGCCGGTATTGTCGCAACGGAATACGCCTGCGTAGCCATCCCCGAAAGGGACAACGGCACTGTTGAAGATGCTGTTTGAGTCGGCCAGCTGATCCCGCTTGATGATGGGATTTCCACTGTACCGCCACATGACGTTCCTGTCCCCCGCGGGACGATCTTCCCAGGGCATGCCTGGCAGGTTGTTACCGAGAATGGTGCTCATGAGAGGCTCCTTTCGAATACAAGTGTCTCAACTACGCACAGGTCAGGAACAGGAAATCATCCCCGCTTCCCTGCGACTTTGCTTTCCGGTCTCCCTCACGCAAAATGCAGGCGATACGTCTGGATCTCGAGCGGTTTCACTTCGATGGAAAGAAGATTCCCTTCAAACGGTACATCCTCTTCATTGACTTCCATCAGACTGCAGGCCTGCACCTTGCGCAGCGGATGAAGGAAGCTGAGGACAGCGGGTCCGCGCCGATTTTCGGATTCGTACAGGCGCAGGATGATCCCGTCTCCGTCCTCCGCCTGCTTGATGCATTCCACCAGAACATGCTCCCGGTCACAGGATACGAAGGACCCAAAGGTCGTCTCGGGAACTACGGTCGTCTCCTGCGGCATGGCCACAACGGCCTTCAGCGGCACATTCAGGCGGGCGGCCATCGGCAGGGTGCCGGCATCCCGCCAGCTTCCCTCATGCGGGAAGAGAGAATACGTGAAGAAATGTTCACCGCGATCTGTCACCGGATTCGGCTCGATGCCGGACTTGATGAGGGTCAGACGCAGGGTGCCGTCCTTGATGTCATGGCCGTACTTGCAGTCGTTCAGGAGGCTGACGCCATATCCGGCTTCCGAGAGATCGGCCCACCGATGTCCGCAAACCTCGAACCGGGCATAATCCCACGAAGTGTTCCAATGCGTCGGACGCTCGACGTGTCCGTACTGGATTTCGTACGTTGCCTTATCGGCGTTGATATCAACGGGGAAAGCCACCTTGAGGAGCACCTGTGAAATCTGCCAGTCGACATGCGTTTCAAAATCAACGCGCGGAATATCACGGTACAGACGGATCTCCTGATCGATGACACTGTCCATGAATTTCCTGCGCAGACGCAGCGTGCCGCGGATCGGACCGGACTCCGTCACTTCAAGACGTTCAAGCTGGTCGATGTTCCATGATTTTTCCGTATAGAACATGTCGATGTCCCAGTTTTCATAATACATCGGACGATCCTCGAACGCGATGAGCTGATTGCCCTTCGCACCGGGCGCAAGAACCTCCCGCTGCGCCCGCTTGTCGAAGATCGAAGTGAATTCACCCTTTTCATCCAGCACAATCCGGAAGAACCGGTTTTCGAGCAGGGTTGGTTTAATGGTCCAAACGTCTTCTCCGTCATCGGTGTCCGCATGGACTGCCGGCTTCGTGTCGGGCATCTCCCCGAGCGGATAGGCACGGTACCCCTTTGCCGGGACTTCCGGTACGTGGAACAGGACTTTCTCGCCCTCGCCCGTATGGATCCACTGGCCGCCTAGCCAGACGCCATCCGCAAGAATGGCCGGCTGACTCAAACCTGCCGGAACCTCGATCTCCACCAGATCATCGCGTTCGAATCCCTGGGTGTTGACAGCCAACAGTACGGGAGTCGTCGTTGAGGCACGTGCCGCAAGCAAGGACATCGCTTCGGCCACAAGGGCGCGCCCATCGGCAAGAATCTGTTCGTACTCTTCCTTGCAGACTTCGTATACTTCCCAGATGGAGGAACCGGGAAGAATGTCGTGGAATTGGTTCAGCAGGATGATCTTCCATGCAGCGTCAATCCGCTCCTTCGGGTAGGCATCCCCCACCAGCCCTGCCAGTACGGACAGGAACTCGACTTCCGCCCAGAGAATCTCATTCTGGCGGTTATAGCGTTTGTTGCGGGCCATGGAGGTATATGTTCCGCGGTGGTACTCGAGATACAGTTCACCGACCCACTTCGGCAGACGCGGATTGTCCTTGACCTTTTCTTCGAGCCGCTGGAAGAAGTCCAGGGAGGTGCCGGTCTGTGTCTTCGGCATACCCGGAATGCCTGCGGACAGGCGTCGCGTGTTCTCGATCATTTCCCGTGTCGGACCGCCGCCGCCGTCGCCATGGCCATAGGAAATCAGGACGTCGTTCGTCAGATCCTTCTGCTGGAACCGGGTCCAGGTACCTTTCACCGATGCCGGATCCGTATTGCCGTTATAGGTCGTAAAATGCTTCTCCGGTGTATCCGTGGTGGTGATGAAATACGTCAGGATTTCAGTTCCATCCACGCCGCGCCAGTTGAAAGTGTCGTACGGGAGTTTGTTGAACTGATTCCAGGAGATCTTCGTCGTCATGAAATAATCAATGCCAGACTTTTTGAGAATTTGCGGCAGGGCTGCACTGTATCCGAACACATCGGGCAACCAGAGAATCCGGTTGTCGACCCCGAACGTATCGCGGAAGAATGCTTTTCCGTACAGAAGCTGGCGAATGAGGGATTCGCCGGACGTGACATTGCAATCGGCCTCAAGCCACATGCCGCCTTCCGCTTCCCAGCGGCCTTCCGCGACACGTTCCTTGATCCGTTCCAGCAGCTCCGGATGATCCTGCCGTAAAAATTCGTACAGCTGCGGCTGGCTGGACATGAACTTGTATTCCGGATACTGATCCATCAGATCCAGGACCGTGGAAAAGCTGCGGACCACCTTTTCACGGGTTTGCGCAACTGTCCAGTGCCAGGCCACGTCGATATGGGTGTGGCCGACACAGGTGGCCAGCACCTCATCGGCGCCGCACAGGTTCCCATATAGTTCCGTTTCCAGCAGGGACAGCGCGTCCTTCACCGATTCCCGGAACGCATGGCCCCGCACATCGCGCCAATCCAGCCTGTTGACTGCATCATTCAAGACTTTCAGGACCGCATGTTTGGAAGGGGATTCATCGGAAAGCAGGGGCAGGGAATCGACGGGTACCTTGATGTCATAGGCAAGTTTCTCGACGTCACGGTCAATGACGGCAAGGTCCACGGACAAACGGAGTTTTTCCCCTTTTGCGATGGCGCGGCCGCCATAGGCATGCATGTCAAGTCGGAAGGAGGTTCCGGCGACGGCGTCCTCCGTCAGCAGGATTTCCTGGTGGTTCGTATCCACACCCTGCTTGATGCTGCCGTTCACGTGCACGATGAACTGCGGATTCGTGGCATCCCAGCCCGACCATTCCAGCGGAGCGGTGCCCACCCGCAGACAAACCGGCTTGCCGGCCATGCCATCCGGTATGGTCACATCGAACCGAAACCAGGCATGTTGTTCAAAACCGCCCCATAGATCCTGCCGGCCGAATTCGCGCCAGGAGCCGGGAGCGGCATCCACTTCCTCAAGATTGGCATATTGTCCGTCCCGCATCCGAATGTCGGAGACAGGTGTGATGTCCTGATAAACGAGTTTGCGGAGGTCCTCCGCAGTTTTTTTGACACGTTCGCGCAGATATTGCATGGCCGATTTCCTTCCGTTCTATCTTATCATTTCCCGGGTTTCCCGGTTGTTGCCGACGTCGCATGGCAGGGTGCGGTTGTGTTTCGCACAATCAACGCCACCGGATGCACATGATGGATGCAGTTCTTTCTTCTTCCTGTAATCCGGTCATAGAGAATTTCCGCTGCTTTTTTCCCAATCCCGTACGGATCCTGTCGAACCGTCGTCATGCTGACACTGAACTGCCGCAGGAGGGAAAGATCATCAAATCCTGTCAGTGAAAAATCCGCAGGGATGGATTTTCCGCTGTTTCGCGCTGCTACATAAAGAAACAGCGCCGTGAGATCATTTTCCGCCACGATGGCGGTGACGCCTGTCTTGAGCAGTTCCTTCAGTTTTTCTTCCACAAGGTCCAGATGGTCGATATCCACATTGTTTCTGAACTCATTATAGGTGAAGCACATCACATGTTCTTCGTTCAGGACGATCTCATTCTCTGCCAGGGTCCTGCAGTAAGCCAGGTATCGATCGCGAACGGATGTGACGCGGGATATGGGTTCGATGGAAAAGAAACCGATCTTTCTGTGACCGATATCAACGAGATGCTGGACCATTTCCGTCATGCCCCCCCGGTTGTCGGAGGTGACACTGCTGATGTCGATGCCATCATAGTATTTGTCGATGGTGACAATCGGGAGACCGCTGTATGACATGGTCGCCAGCAACTCTTCGTTTTCGATGGTGGAATCCGGATAATAGATGATCCCGTCCACGGATTCATGGGCCAGCTGCCGGAGCACCTCATGTTCCGGACGTTCGCCGGAGCAGCGGATGGCAAGAAAGCAGCGGCGTGTTTCCAGGAAATCAGCGGCGCCTCGTACATATTCGAGCACCCAGCCCTCTGCGGACTTGAAAGGAAAGACCATGGCAATGAGCAGACCGGCGGATTGCCCGGATCGTTCCACAAGAGGAGCGACCACGCTTCCCACGCCGCGTTTGCGAATGATGAGCCCTTCCCGTTCCAGTTCCTCCATGGCGCGTTTGGAAGTGATGCGGCTGACCTTGTATAGTTCCGCGAGCTCCAGCTCGGTCGGCAATGCCTGATTCGGCTGCAGGACACCACTTGTGATCTTGGTCCGCAATTCATCCAGTATCGTCTGATACAAGGGTTTCCGCATAGCGATTCGTATCCTTTCCGGTTGACATATGCTGGCAATGTTATCTTGAACGCAATCGCCGCACCTGTCAATGGAATCATCCATCAAACCGTGCTTCCCAATATGGACAATCCTCGCAGAATCGTGTGATTCCGGGAGAGGACGCTTTTACACGCCCTCTCCCGGACAGATGCACTGACCGGACCTGTTTCCTTCTCGGAATCCACCAGGATGGTTTCCACCTCTCGGGGTTCCCGCATGGCTTTCCTCCCAGTCGGAAAAGTGTCAGAAAGAATTACTTGGAAGCAACGTAAGCGTCATACTGCTTCTGCGCTTCGGCCTGGATGTCACGGATGCCCGCGGCTTCCAGTTCCTTCATCATCTTCGGCACTTCCACGTTGGGATCCAGTGTGCCGGTGAAGAGGCTGCCCTGGTATTTGTCCTTGATGACCTTGCAGGCAGCGATTTGGGTTTCGACGGGTGCGATGTCGAAGGAGAAGCCGATGGACTTCGTGGCCTTCAGATCCTTGTAACCGTCAAAGATGACTTCCCACATTTTCGGATCAACGGTGACACCTTCAGCGGCTTCAACGCTGCTGAGGGAGTAGGAACCCTGGGAGAACGCCCATACGCCGTAGTTGTCGCGGCCGGCCTGGGTCTTCTGGGCAAGGCCTTCAGCGGTCTTGTTCCAGTGGGTGCCCGGTACGCCGTAACGAAGGATGTCGCGGTATTCCTGGTTGGTGTTGACCAGTTCCTGATACTTCAGGGCAAGGTCGATGTTCTTTGAACCGGCATTGATGGCATTCATGGAACCACGGATGGAGGAGGTGGAAAGGTACGGGCCGCTGTACTTGGAGATCATTTGCACGTATCCGTCGCCGCCTGTCCAGATGGCATCGGCTCCGTAGAAGCCCTGACCGTTCTTGACTGCGGAGTACACGCCCGTATCATCAACGGTGGCGGCATCCTGGTTGATGTAGCCGGCCTTGAACCAGTTGTGTACGGCGACCATACGGTCCATCAGGTCCTTGTGCTCATAGGTGATGACGATCTTGTTCTCGTCTGCGGTACCCACGGCGGAGTACGGGATGGCAAGACCGATATCACGGTTGATCATGTCATAGTCGGAATCCATGCCGCCGACACCGGTCTTGTTGACGTGAAGCGGGAATTCGGCATTGGCCGCAACGGTGTCGCCCTTGGCGAACGCATCCTTGGCAGCCTTGAGGTAGGGTTCGATGTCGAAGAAGCTCATCTTGTCCTTGACTTCCATTTTCAGGTCATCGACGAAGAGGGCTTTGTCGAAACGCCAGAACATTTCAGCAGCATAGTCCTTCTTGACCGGAATGGCCATGATTTTGCCGCCGATTTTTGCGCCTTCCCAAACAACGTCGGGCATGGTCTTGTAAAGGTCGGGGGTGATAGAGGTGACCTTGTCGGTCAGGTCGGCGAAATATCCGTTGGCGGCCTGGACGGCGAAGTTGTTGAACCATTCGCAGGTGAAGACCATGTCATAGGCTTCGCCGGAAGAAAGGGCAAGCAACGTCTTGTCACCATCGTAGTAGAGGGTCTTGACCTTGACGTTGAGTTTCTCGACGGAAATCTTGTCGAGGGCTTCTTCAACGAGGGCCTGGTCTGCCGGCACCTTGCCGGGATTGCCCATGATCCAGATCAGTTCCGTAGGTTCGCCGGAAGCGACCGCGGGAGCGGATTCGGATGCTGCTGCGGATGAAGATTCAACCGCCGCGGAGCTGGATTCGGCAGGAGACGAGGATGCGGCCGGTGTTGTTCCGCCGCAGCCCGCGAATGCGGAGACGACGAGCAGCAGGGCCAGAAGCAGGGATAGTGTGCGCTTGTTCATGATTTTCCTCCTCTTTTCGATTGTCCTATTTCACTGTTCGCCGATGCCACAATGCATGACATGGATAAACAGGAAATGTCCTTGGGATTCCTGGGGCTGCATGAAACGGAAAGCCTCATTAGGTTCCGTACCCGTTGGGAACAGGTTCAGCCCTTGACAGATCCAATGGTCAGACCGGAGATGAAATACTTCTGGAAGAAGGGGTAGGAACATGCAATGGGCAGCACAACCAGCATGACGATGGCCATTCGGGTCGATTCGGCAGGCAGCTTCAGTCGAGCGGCGTCCGCACCCATAAACTGGGCATTCTTGGTGATGAAGTCCATATTGCGTTCAATGCTGATGAGTACGTATTGAAGCGGATACATTTCCGTATGGTCCGGCTGTATGTAAAGCATCGTGCTGAACCAGTCATTCCAGTAGTTGATGGAAAGCATCAGTCCGATGGTGGCAAGCGCCGGCAGCGAGATGGGCAGGATCATCTGGAAGAAAATCATCAGCTGTTTGGCGCCGTCAATTTTCGCAGATTCGATGATGGAGTCCGGAATCGTGGTCTGGAAGAAGGTACGCATAATGATACAGTTGAAGGAAGATACGGCAATGGGCAGGATGAGTGCCAGGTAACTGTTCTGCAGATTGTAGAGCCTGGAATTGATGAGGTATGAGGCAACGAGACCGCCTCCGAAGAGCATCGGAATGAAAATGAGCGTGGTGAAGAAGCGCTTGAGCTTGAAGGTGGGCCGTGAGATGACATAGCCCATCGTTGCGGTGAGAAACAGTCCGACAATCGTACCGACCACCGTCACACCCAGCGACACAAAGATGGACTGGCCGATGCTGGCCCGTTCGCGCCAGAGGTACTTATAGGCTTCCAGCGACCATTCCACCGGAAAGAAACTGTAACCGATTTTCTGGATGGAGGCGTTCGAGGAGAGGGAAATGATGGCCACGAAAACGACCGGGACCACACAGATGAAGGCGAGGAAGACAAATAGCAGGCTGAATATCACATTCGTAGGCATGGTGACCCGGTTGAACCGGGCAACAGCATCCATTTCCATTCTTTGTTTGCGCATGTTCGCTTCCTTTCAACGTTCGACTCGGGCAGGTTCGGGTCACGCTCCACCAAAGGTTCCCCCGATCCGCCGCATTGGCCTCCCAAAGGCGCAGCGGTAGGAACAGACGGGATTTCATCATTAAAACAGGGCACTGTCCTTGTCGACTTTAGTCACGATGAAGTTAGCGCTGACGATGGTGATGAGGCCAAGCACCGACTGCATGAAGGCGGCCGCCGAAGAGAAACCGAGGTTGTTCATGCCGGTCAGGGCCTTGTACACATATACATCGATGGTTTGCGTCACATCGACCAGCGGCCCGGAATTGCGGGGCACCTGATAGAACAAGCCGAAGTCCGATGAGAATATGCGACCGACACTCATGATGAACAGGATGATGATGATCGGTTGCAGCATGGGAAGCGTGATGTACTTCATCTGCTGCCATTTCGAGGCGCCGTCGATGATGGCGGCTTCGTACAGGGAAGCGTCGATGCCCGTGATGGCGGCCAGGTACAGCACCATGCCGTAACCCATCCCCTTCCAGACATTGATGAATAGCAGGATGACGGGCCAGTATCCCGGCGTGAGATACCATTGGATGGTTTCCAGCCCCATGCTCTTGAGCATGTTGTTGACCATGCCCTTGTCTGCGCTGAGGAAGGAAAAAACAAAATAGCTGACTACGACCATTGAGAGAAAGAAGGGCATGAACATGGCTGTCTGCACAACTTTCGCAAATTTCTGGGAATGCAGCTGGGATATCATCAGGGCCAGCGAGACGGTGATGACCATGCCGACAATGATGAATACCGCATTGTATGCCAGCGTGTTTCGAAACATGAGCGCCGCGTCAGGCGTGGCAAAAAGGAACTTGAAATTGTCGAACCCAACCCATTTGCTTTTCAACAGGCTGTCAATGAAAGTGCCCCCGGGAATGAACCTGAACTTCTTGAACGCGATGATGACGCCGAACATGGGAAGATAGGCGAACATCAGATACCAGATGGTTGTGGGAAGGGCCAGCAGGGTGAGTTCGATGTCGTCTCCGTTCAAACGATGTTTTTTCCTCAATTTGCACACGCTCCTTTGATATATCTTTCAAGCAGGATCCCAAGTGATACGAACTTAAAATGTGCATTACGCACAAGTCATCCAGATAATCAACTACTTCGCTGTGCACATTTCCTATCTATTTCCGAACTGAATATATCATACCAGAAATTATTCTGTCAATATGATATGTCTTTTGAAGCGACTTCGCGTATGGTATGATGATACCGTTTCAGAAACCCCGCCAGAACATGAGATCCGTTTTCCATACCGCAGGAGGTCCATATACAGGAAGTCTTTATGCAGGAGGTCCATATGGATGAAAAGCAAGTCATAACGTCCGGAACCCTCTCTCCCCTCGACGGGTCGGCTGTACCAGATGCATTGGTTTTGTGGAACGAGGCGGCAGCCCGTTGCGAAATCCCGCACAAGCCCATGGATCCGGATCGCTTTACCTCACTCTTCCTCCCCGGCGTTCCGGAACAGGGGAAAGTCTGTATCGGTTTTACGTTGGATGGCCGTCTGCTCGGATTCGCCGCCGGCAATGTGAAGCCCGGCTCCGCCATCGGGTATCTGACGTTTGTGCTCGTTGCGCCGGATGCGCGGCGCGCTGGAATCGGCACGGTGCTCGCCCATGCGGTGGAGGAGGCGCTGGCTGAAACCGCATCGACCTCCGGAACACCGCTTGAATCCATGGACGCCCGCTTCCTGAACCCCTCCGCCCTGGAGTGGATCGTGCCAGGTACGGATGGACACGACCATCCGAATGCCCCGGGCGTGGATGCCTCGGCGCCTGCCTACCTGTTCATGAAGAACGTGGGGTACCGGGATCTTGAGATGGTCAACTCCTTCCATCGCAGTCTGGACACCTTCGCATACAGTCCGGCCATTGCCGCCTCCCTTGCCCGGCTTGAAGACGAAGGGCTCCGTATCACACGATATGACGCCTCCCGCCACACCGGTCTGGAGGGCCTTGTCGAAGACCTCGGAAGCCCCGTATGGCGGGAGACCTTGCTGACAAATGCGGCAAAACCCGGCGGCGGGCTTCCCGTCCTGATCGTGGAAGACGGAGACCGTGTCTGCGGCTTCGCCGGCCCGATGGATGTGCAGCCAAGCGGCCGGGGCTACTTCAACGGCATCGGCATGCATTCCGCTTACCGGAAACGGGGAGCCGGAAAAGCGCTGTTTTCCGCGCTATGCATGAATTTGAAGGAGATGGGCGCCACCTTCATGACCCTGTTCACCGGCGAGACGAATCCTGCGCGCAACATCTATGAATCGGCTGGTTTCAAGATCGTGAAGGTATGGGCCTGCATGAGAAAAAACATTCAGCAGGATGACTTGGCAGGTGGACTCAGCAGACGGCTTCAGTAGAATGATTCAGTGGATTGATACAACCTACTGATTCAACAGGCTGATTCAGTGGATTGGTACAACCTACTGATTCAATGGGCTGATTCAGTAGATTGATTCGCCAGACAGACGCGAAAATCTGACAAGGAGGACGCATACGTGGATAGCAGGACAGGAAGAACCATCATGGCCATCGGCGGCCATATCGGGGACATGGAATTGACGGCCGGCGGTGTGCTTGCCACATTGGCCCTGCAGGGGAACCGGATCGTCACGGTCGCACTGACGGGGGGCGAGAAGGGGAACCCGCCCGGCCAGACCGTGGCGGAATATCGGGAACAGAAGGTGCGGGAGGCCCATGGATTCGCGGAGATGCTCGGAGGAACAGCGGTCGTGTTCGACACACCGGACGGGGAACTGCTCGACGATGAGACGAACAAATTCGCGCTGGCGGACCTCATCCGCGAATACAAGCCGAATGTGCTCCTCACCCATTGGAAAAACAGCATGCACAAGGACCACGAGGCAACCCACCGCATCGTCCGCGATGCGCAGTTCTATGCGGCATTGCCCGGATTCGTCAGGGATCTGCCCGCGCATTTCGCGGCGGGACCCTGGTATGCGGAAAACTGGGAGGATCCCATCGGGTTCCATCATTATAAGTTCGTGACGGTCAGCGAGGAAGGCTTCGCTCTCTGGGAGCGTGCCATCTCCCTTCACTGGTTCACGGTTCACAGCACTTCCTTTTCCTACAAGGAATACTACACGCACCTCATGTCCGTCCGCGGCATTGAGGCGCGGAAAACGCGGGCGCAGGCCTTCGACTGCGATGAATTGTCGAAGCGGGTCATTTCGGAGGGGTTCTGAAAGATGGGAAGGGAGACGGTCCTTCAATTGCTCCAGACTGCGGTTTCGGAAGGCCTTACGCCTTCAGCCGCGCTGTCTGTCAGCCTGCGCGGAGAAACCGTGATGCGGGAATTCATCGGGTGGTCAGCCGTCCATCCCGTTCCCGCACCGCTTGAAGCAGGAACGCTCTTTGACATGGCGTCCCTCACGAAGACCATGGCCACCGCGATGATCACCCTGCGCTTTGTCGAAGAGGGAATGCTCACCCTGCAGGATCCTCTCTCCCTGTATCTGTCCGTTCCGGCGGACAAGCAGGGCATCACCCTGTCCCAATTGCTGACACATACTGCCGGATTCCCCCCGCATATTCCGCTTTGGACGGAGTTGGACGACCCGGCGGGCGCCATCGGACAAATTCTTGCATCGCCAACCGGTTGCATGCCCGGCTCACAGGTCGCTTACAGCTGCATGGGCTACATTCTTCTTGGCAGGATCCTTGAGCAGGTCGGCAAGGACTCGCTGGACAGACTGGCGAAAAAATGGATTTTCGACCCATTGGGCATGAAGAACACCGGCTATCTGCCGGTTGCGCCTCTCTCCGCCCCCCTTTCCACACCCCTCTCCGACCCGCTCTCCAACCCACTCTCCGATCCCCGATATGCATCCACCGAGATGGACCCTGCCACCGGAGGCTGGCTCTGCGGCGTTGTCCACGATGAGAACGCGAGGTTTCTGGGCGGCGTATCCGGAAACGCGGGGCTTTTCTCGACATTGGACGACTGCACCCGTTTTGCGGGCATGCTTTCAAACGGAGGATACATGGACGGGCATCCATTCCTCTCCCCGGCCATGTTCCGCACCGCCACACGAAACGCGACCCCCGGCCTTGCGGAAAGCCGGGGGCTCGGCTTCTCCCTGTATGACGGGCGTCCACTTTCCTGCGGGGATATGTTCTCCATCGGCTCGTTCGGTCATACGGGTTTCACCGGCACCTCCCTCTGGGTGGATGCACAGACCGGCCTGTCCGTCGCTCTGCTGACCAATTCGGTCCATTACGGCCGGGACAGGGACGCATTCTTCCGGTTCCGGCGACTGCTCCACAATGCCATTGCTGCTGCCTTTCCGGTTCATCAGACGACATACGGCAAAGGAGAAAACCATGGGTGACAGAGACGCAGATAAAGGCAGAGACGCAGATATGGGCAGGCACATCGAAACCATCCGCCGTGCTCCGGACAATCGTGCATCGGACAGTATGGATATGGATCGTGCGTCCGGACAGGTTCGGAATGGGATCGATCACATGGATGGCCTGGATTCCCTGCTGAACGGCCGCCGTCTCGGCCTTGTCACCGGCCCGACAGGGTTGGACAGACATTTCCGCACCACCATTGACATCCTGTCGGAGCGGCAGGACCTGAGATGTCTGTTTTCCCCGGAACATGGATTGTATGGAGAAGCGCAGGCAGGAGACGAGGTTGTTTCGGTTGTGGACCGTCGCAGCGGTCTGCCGGTCCACAGCCTGTACGGCAAACACAAAACTCTGCCGCCGGGACTGTTGAAGGATCTGGACCTGCTGCTTTTCGACATGCAGGACATCGGCGTTCGATACTACACGTTTCCTTATACCCTGGCCTATGTCATGGAGAGCTGTGCAGCGGCAGGGATTCCACTCGTCGTGCTGGACAGGGTCAACCCCCTCGGCGGCGAAACCATCTCAGGGAACCTCCTCGACACAAGGTTTGCATCCTTTGTCGGAAAATATCCGCTGCCAGTCCGTCATGGCCTGACCCTCGGCGAATTCGCCCGCTGGGTGAACCGGAGCCAGGCAATCGGATGCGATCTGATCGTACATCCCTGTCAAGGATGGAAACGCACCATGACGTTCGCGGAGACGGGCCTCCCCTGGGTCATGCCCTCCCCCAACATGCCGACGCCGGAAACCCTGTCCGCCTATGTCGGCACTTGTCTCTTCGAAGGAACGAACGTCTCCGAAGGCCGGGGCACGACCAAGCCGTTCGAATTGATCGGGGCGCCGTTTCTGGATGCATGGAGACTGGCGGAGACCATGAACGGGCTGGAACTGCCCGGCGTGATGTTCCGACCAGCGTTTTTCCGGCCTACATTCTCCAAGCATGCCGGTGAAATGTGCGAAGGCGTCCAGCTTCACCAGACCGACGCAAGGATCTTCGATCCGTTCCGTACGGGATTGTGCCTGCTGGACGCCATCCTGCATGCCTCTCAGGCGTTTTGTTTTCTTGAAACGATGCCAGGCCGATTTTTCATCGACCTGCTGGCCGGTACGGATTCGCTCCGGCAACCTGATTTCAGCCCGGGAATCTTTCTGGCGGCCGGTGCAGAAGCCGTGTCGGGTTTTCGTGATTCCCGCCGGGACATCCTGCTGTACGAGTGAGATCGGAATCGGTTCAGGGACGAAAGGAATCCGGCCCGGTTCAGGGACGAAAGGAATTCGGTTCGGGAGGCTCAACTGCATCATTGCGGCAGGGAGGCAACACTTGCACCGGAACTCCGCTTACGCTCAGCCGCGGTAATCATCCGCATCGCCAGGCGCCAGTTCGGAATTGGCCTTCAGATAAGCAACCAGTTCGTCTATCTGCGTATAGGCAACCGCCACACAGGTGTCGGCTGCACCATAATAGATGGCGATGCGGCCCGTTTCCGGATCCTGCAGCGTGGCGCACGGGAAGCAGACGTTCGGTACAAAGCCGGTCGTTTCATACGGTTTCTCGGGGGTGATCAGATAGTCGCGGGTGCGGCAGAGCACCTTCGACGGACATTCCAGGTCCAGCAGAACGGCGCCGAAACTGTAGACAAAGCCGTTGCAAGTACCCGAAACACCGTGATAAAACATCAGCCAACCTTCGGAGGTCTCAATCGGAACAGCGCCGCCGCCGATCTTCGTGGCCTGCCACCAGCCTGCGCCGCCGCGGGACATGACCCTGCGGTGCCGACCCCAGTGAACCATGTCGGGAGACTCGCTGAGGAAAATGTCCCCGAACGGCGTATGACCGCTGTCGCTTGGACGCGAGAGCAACATGTACTTGCCATTGATTTTCCGCGGGAAGAACACGCCATTGCGGTTGAACGGAATGAAGGGATTCTCGGTACGGACGAAGGACTTGAAGTCCTTTGTCGTGCCGACAGCCAGGGAAGCTCCGCCGAAGTCCGCACACCAGATGATGTAGTAGGTATCTTCAATCAGCACCACTCTGGGATCGTACGAATAGTTTGGCTGATAGGGCAGACCCGCCTCATCCACCCAATGGATCTCCTCATCCTCAATGTCCCAGTGCAGGGCGTCCTTCGAACGACCGACATGAAGCTGTGGCTTTCCATGTTTGTGGTCGGCGCGGAAGACACCGATGAAGGCACCTTCGTACGGAACAACGGCGGAATTGAACGCTCTGGCGCATTTCGGTGTCGGATTCCAATCTATGATGGGATTTTCACTGTGGCGCCATACGATGTCGGCACAATCCGCCGGGCGCTCCTGCCACGGCATGTTGGGCAATGCTTCCCCTGACATCCGGATCATCACTTTGTCCTCCTTAACGAATGGAAATGACTCCGGCCATTTTCCGTCACAAGCGCCCAAGCCTGAAATGCTCCCGGCCAATGGCCGGATGCAGCAACCCTTGCGCTGTTTTTTGGCCGCAGCAATCTCTTCTGAGTTCCATTCTACCGGAGAGGATGTCACTTTACAATCATGTTTCACATAAAAATAACGCACTTTGTAACATTACATTACTGGAAGCATCCCAGTACCGAAAAACGGAAATTGGAGGGACGCGTTTCAGGCTCGGCTCTTCCGAACAAGGCAAACAGCAGCCAACAGAGCCTTTCCGGTCACAGGAAGCACTTCAGCGACGGTCTTTTCGTTCATGGGAAACCGCTTCATGCACGGGCCTTTCCAGTCATGTGGCGGATATCCAACCGCAGGACCATTGTTATGGCAGCAGCACGTCCGATATAGGCACGACCTTCCGACTCAAATCCCGGCGAGTATTTCTCAATCAGGGCAAGCAGCGCCTGTTCCGCTTCGTTTCCCGTCACCTCGACCGCCTCACCATAGCAGATCACGCTGCGGTAGTTGGTGCTGAATTTCTCCGGAAGCACTTCGGTCGCTCCAACCACGGTGAAGGACACACGCGCATCCACCCGGATGTCGTCAACCTTTGATCCTTCACGTGCGCCATGCAGCCAGATAACCCCGTCCTTGAAGGCATAACTCATCGGGACCGGGTGTGGATAGCCATTTCTGCCGTTCACTGTCAGAATGCCATACTCGCCCTCCGTCAACAGCTTTTCCGCTTCATCCTGCTCCAGCGCCCTATCCTTGCGTCTCATCTCTGCGAACATGCTTCCCCCGTTTCCTGATGCGTCATGACAAAGCAGACGTCATCAACACACCCATGCATACATAGCTTCACAAAACACAGTCCAGCCAAGCACAGCTTCAAGCAATACGGTCTAGCGAAACGCAGCCTCACAAAACACAACCTGGTGAATCGCTGCCTGACAAGACACAACTTTACAACGCACATATGCGAAACAGGCAGGTCGACATCATGATGCCCGCCTGCCTGCCATGTCCGGTCTCAGAGAAAACAATTACTTCTCCGCCTTCTTCGCCTTCCCGATCACTTCGGGCTGCTGGATCACGACGCTCTTGAGTTCTTTCGCGCCTGAAGCGGGAGCGGCGTCGACCTTCTTCTTTTTCTTCACATCTTTTTTGTAGTCCTTGTTACCCATGAGATCACCATCCCTTTCCGACACCCTGTGATAGTTCCGTGCCCAAATGCGGCATCCAGGGTGATTTCCCGACACTCAATGTATCACGATTGCCTGTCCGATTCAACCGGGACCTGCCAGCAAGTTGGAAACCGCCCGGGCATCCATGCGAAGGAGACCGCGCCGGCAGGCGAACCAAAGCGCTCCCTGTCCGTCTTCCGCCATTTGTTTCACTTCATTGTCAGGCAGGCCGTCAGTCTCTGCCAGCAATCTGATGCGCCTGCCTTCCGAATTGAAGATGGCAATCCCGTCGTATTCCGAGCAAAACCACCGGTTCCCGCTCCTGTCCACATGAATATGGCGGACCTTCTCACCGGCAAGCCCGTCCTCGAAGGTCAGCCTGTTTTCCGGTGTGAATCGTCCCTCCTTCCAGAGAAAACGCGTGGCGCCGCCTGTCGTGTACACACCGGTTCCCACCCAGACGGTTCCGTCCGTGTCTTCCGCGATGGTGGTCACAAAATCATCCGCAAGCCCATGATCGTGGTTGAAGGTTTGAACGGTGTCCTCAAGAAAAACAGCCACACCTCCGCCATTTGCGATGTAGGCGCCAAACCAGCGGAAGCCTCTGCGGTCCAGCAGCATGGCGTTCACCATCGGGCTGGTCAGCCCATCCTTCTCGCCCATCCACGCAAACCCTTCCGGAGAACCGGTTTTCAACCATCCGTCCACGGTTTTTTCAGGGATTTTCACGGCTCCGTGAAAGGTTCCTGCATATAAGTTACCCTTGCTGTCCGCCATCAATCCGTTGATCATCTCCAGCTTCACCCCGGCCAGAGAACCTAACGTCACCCCGCTTCCCGGCAATGGAAGTCCGCCGGAAAGTGCGTCCTGAAAACCGGAAAAACAGGTCAGGCCATTCACATGACCCACCCAGAGCCTGCCGGCTGCATCCAGCTGAATGGCTTTCACCATGGAGAAGGATTTTCCGGCATCCCGCAATTCTGCGAAAGCTGCTTCGCCTTTTCGCAGGATGTACAGTCCGTCCTGCCCCCCCGCAAGGACTATGCCTTCGGTTGAAACAACCCCATCCATCGGAGTGATGTTGGGTGTCAAAGTCATTCCGACGGTTTCTATGGACCTGTCGGCCGGAGCGGACCCATCCGGAATGAAAAGTGTCGAAAACTCGTCTTCCGGAAGAAAAACCGACCACCCTTCCGAAAGAGGGGATTCTGCCCTCCCTGAAGCGGTCACTGAGACTGGAGAAGCACCTGCATCCACCCCGGAACCGGCACTGGACAAGGATCCGGCGGTATTGCCGCATCCAGGCGTCAGAACAAGAAACGACACCACAAGAAAAGCGCCGGGACCCCATGCCCATATCCGGGCAAGCGGCAGTTGTTCCATCTTGCCACGGCTGATCCGTCCAGATCGGCTCAGATCCATCATGCCACGCCCTCTCCGTTCCAGCCGGCCCAAATCCGCCATGCCGCGTCCTTCCCGCTTAAACCGGCTCCGGCTCCGCAAGCGCTGTCCGCCACGCCTCAAGCATTCGGCCGAAGTCTTCAAATCCCACAACACATGCTTTTCCGATCCCATCCGGAGACAAGGCGTCCAGGACGACGACACGTTTCTGCCCTACCAGGACGGAACAGACATTCCCGGTAATCTCCACCATCCGTTCCTTTCCGGACAGCACGACATCCAGCGCATCCTGCAGATACTGCCCTCCCGCCTGCGCGTCAGTTGTCAGCATGGTTCCAAGCAATTCATAGGACGCGGAAAAATGGAAAACCGGCTTTCTGCCGCGGAGTGTATCCTGATAAGTCACATGCCAATGCAACAAGCGTTCATCCTCCTTCATATTCCGGGAATGCCGATATAATACGTTCCTCCCCGTCCAGATACATCAGGATCGGGATGCCGTATCCCTCGCCCCGCCATGTGTTCCCCGATACGAGTATACGGGTTTCATAAGCTGCTGCGATGGCGTTCGCCACTTCCTGTGGGGACAGGCTGGACGGATAAAAGGTCGAGAAGCCCCCGTTCCCCGATTTTTTCACGCCATCCACAGTCACGCGGGCTTCGTAGACCCCGTTTTCATCCGTATCGGATGCGCTTCCCGGGATGACACTTCCTCTCGCCCAAGGGACTCCCTCATAATGATACCCTGTCGCTGCTCCTCTTGCATTGACGGAGCCTGAAAAAATGTGTTCCAGGGCAGAGCGGGTAAAAACATCAGGGGTGTCAAGATCCGACAACGCAAAGTCTTCCGGCACGGGCAATGTATCAGCCGGGCCGGATGGGACCGTGGCCTGCGGAGCGGCTGAGACGATGGCCTGCGGGACAGAGGTCGGAGAGGCGTCTTCCGGCGATTCAGGCGTAGGAGAAGCTACGGTCGGAACTGGTGCATGCTTGTCCGGAGCGCCTTGCGTTGGCGAAGCTGTGACCGGAAAGGCCGTGTTTCCATCAGCCGGAAGCACTGTGCAGCCAGTCAAGCAGGACAGTCCGGCGATCACCAGCAGGATCGTCAGCAAAAAGGCCGTCGAACGCCTTATCCTGATCCCTGCCAAGCTTCTGTAAACACGTGTCTTTTTTATGGGAATCTGCTGTTCATGCCCTTCCTCCTGATGTATGATGAAAGAGTTGTCATCTCTACCGCCGTCGGGACATCCGGGAAGGATATGCATCATGCGTGTGGTCTTGCAGATTTTCATCCAGAACATCCTCCCCATTTTCATTCTCGTCGCGCTCGGTTATCTGCTCAGCCGGAAGTTCGAGCTGGACATCGGAACCTTGAACAAGCTCAACTTCTGGCTGCTTGTCCCAGCCTTCATGTTCGCCAATCTCTATGTCACCGATATCGGCATCGACGCATTGAAAGCATTAGCGGTAGCGATGCTTATCCTGCTCACCAACATGCTGCTGGGTTTTATCATTTCCAAACTCCGTCATTACGACAACGGAATGGAGAATGCGTTCCAGAATTCCGTCATGTTCTACAACTCAGGAAACATCGGCATCCCGCTCATCACGCTGGTCTTCAGTACAGGCGCCTTTCTGGTCAACGGCGCGACCCCGTATCTGGACATTGCCTTGACCACACAGATCATGGTGTTGCTGGTCCAGAATGTCTCCGTCAATACCATCGGTTTCTTCAACGCCGGCCGGGCCAACCTGCACTGGAAGGATGCCGTGAAGAATGTGTTCAAGATGCCTGCCATCTATACCGTGGTGCTGGCCTTCCTGCTGAAGCTCGTTCCCGTCGATCTGACCGCGTTGCCGCTTTGGCCTGCCATCCTGTACCTGAAGGGAGCACTGGTCCCGACCGCCCTCATCATTCTGGGCATCCAGCTTTCCCGAACGAAATTCCGCTTCGACAACCATCCTGCCTGGCTTGCCGTTTGCATGAGACTCATCGGCGGGCCACTTCTGGCGCTCCTTTTCGTGAAACTGCTCGGTCTGCAGGGCATCCTTGCACAGGCCCTGCTCATATCAAGTGCAGTTCCGACCGCCGTCAATTCTGCCCTCATTGCGGTGGAATGCGACAATCATCCGGACTTTGCGACCCAGGTGGTTGTTCTGACCACCCTGCTCGGCAGCGTGACGCTCATCGGGGTCATCTTCGCCGCATCCGTCCTGTTTCCGGTGTGATGATGAGGAAAGCGCCGGTCTGATGATGTCGAAACGACGCGGAATGTCTCATCAACGCCATCAAAGGAGTATTTCCCCATGATCCCGCATACGCACGCATTCACCTGGTGCAAGCCTGCGCATTCTTTCGTTTCCACCCGCTATCATCGCAGTCAAATCATCCGGATCTCCCGTTTGCGCGGGAGAATCCGACGCATAGGTCCCGTAATGGCAGGGCAGCAGCAGCGCGTGCCGATGGGCATTTGCCAGCACCGCGGCGCCCGCATGGCCGAGATGGTAGGTGCAGACGGATACATCCAGTGCGAGGAGTTCGACGCCGGGAACCTGCAGATGCTCTTCCATCAGGCGGGTGTCACCCGGGAAAAAGCAACGACAATCCGGCGTGGTGACGAGATACCCGC
The DNA here is from genome assembly GCA_942493335.1 of uncultured Clostridia bacterium. Classification (GTDB taxonomy): domain Bacteria; phylum Bacillota; class Clostridia; order DSM-8532; family DSM-8532; genus JAEWSN01. The sequence goes on from OW818693.1 coordinate 1,665,176, forward strand.
AGCAGTCACCAGGCTGGAAAGGTCTGCCATATTGTTCCGGGTCCAACAGTTGCCACGGATGATCCGCCGGTGTGATTTCCACTGAGATCTCTCCGAAACGGAAGACCTCCCCGGTCCGGCACATCCGCATGCCGGAGGTTTTCGCGCCAAAGCCGGCCAACCGCGCGAATACAGGCGGAGGTCCTGCAAAGACCGGGTTCAGGGCGATCAGACGCCGTGCGGTTTCAGGCCCCAGATGATCATCATCGGAATGGGTGTACAGGACGACATCCACTTGCGGGATCTCCGGAACGGAGACCGGATAAACCACCTTCATGGGCAGCCCGAGTTCACTGACCCTGCAATCCTCCTGCATTGTTCCGAGGACCGGATCGATCAGCAGGATTGTTCCGCGCGCATTGATCATGAATCCTGCTCCGGCGAGCCAGTAGACCGTGGTCCATTCATTCCGCCCGAAAGCCTCCGGACCCATTGGGACGGTTGTCATCGCGGAATCCTGATTTGATGGTTCCATACACCCTCACATCCTCATCCGGGTCACCCGTTCGCCTCCGTCATGGACAGGATACGCAGACCCCGATATACTGAATCTCGGAAGCCGGATCCGGCACCCTTCATGGCTGCGTCACGACATCCGCTCCCGCATCCGCAAACGCTTTCATGGGATCATATTACCATGGGGAAGCACATCCGTCTTCATGCATGCAACCGGATATCGATATGGAAAAGGCAGGAGTCCATCATGGAAACACAGGGAATCAAGCAGATCCAGTCACGGAACGACCTTTATCAGGTGTTTCTCGCATTGAAAACAAACCGCAGGAAACGTGCGGAGCACGGAGAACTCTTCGTGGAGGGGATCGAGGCGATCAAGCAGGTTCTGTCCGCGGGATGGCCGATCCGCAGCATCCTGTCGGCTGATTTTGCGGCGCTTTCCAACTGGGGAGCCGAAAGGGTCCGGGAGCAGCCTGACGCACGCCGGATCCAGCTGTCGCCGGAATTATACCGGGAATTGTCCGACAAGGACGACCCCGCAGAAATGATGCTGATCGTCGAAGCACGGAAAGCGACCCTGCAGGAGATCAAGCTGCCGGAAGCGCCGCTGATCCTGCTTTTCGACCGGCCATCCGATATGGGGAACCTGGGTTCTCTGATCCGCTCCGCCAACGCGCTGGGTGTGGATCTGGTTGTCCTCAACGGCCACGGCGTCGACCCGTTCGATCCGAAAACGATCCGTGCCAGCCTCGGCGCCGTATTTCATACCCCCATCGTCCAGAACGAATCCGCCGAAACATTGGAAGCCTGGCTGAACGGTCTGCGTGCCACGTGCGGCCTGCAGGTAATCGGCACGGATTCGGGCGGAGACCTCACCCTTTCAGAATCGGGCATCCGCCGGCCGCTTGCTCTGGTCCTCGGAAACGAGGCGAAGGGGATGAGTGTCCGTTTGAAGCAATTCGCGGATCACATCGTGTCCATTCCGCTTCAAGGCGAAGTCAACTCGCTCAATGTCTCCTGCGCGGGTTCCATCTGCCTGTGGCAGGCCTGTGTGAACAGTTTGGCGTAGGAGAAATATTACAAGGTGGAACAAACGATCCGGTTTTTTCCTTGGTCCTTCGCCTGATAAAGATACCGATCCGCACGATTGACGAGCAGGCGTGCGTCGTCCGATTCCTGCCAGACTGAAACACCGAAACTGCAGGTGATATGCAGGCCGTACGGATACTCCGCCTGCTCCACCGCCTGCTTCATTCGTGTCGTGATGGCAAATGCCTCTTCCTGGGTGGCCCCCGGGAAAAGAACAACAAACTCTTCCCCGCCCCAGCGCGCCACGAGGTCCTGTTTCCGCACTTCCTGACGGAATGCGCAGGCAAGCTTCTTCAGGACTTCATCCCCGACCAGATGTCCATGCTGATCGTTGATCCGCTTGAAATCATCCACATCCGCCAGTACAACCGCAAATGAACCCCTGCCCGCATTCGCCCGGACGAGCATGTCGTCAAGGTCGGCATCGAACTTGAGCCGGTTGTACGAATCCGTCAGAGGATCCTTCCAGGCAAGTTCCTTCAGCTTGTGGTTGAGGGCGAACTGTCCGCGTTTTTCCTTTTCGAGCCGCAGATGAAAGGAAACCGCAACCGTCGCAAAGACTGCCGGCAACATGATGGCAGCCACCCATTCCTTCATCGCGACATCATGGAATCGATTCATGGCAACGAACAGGAAAAAGAGCCAGATGATCACAGTGGAGCCAAGCATCAGTTCAAAACGTCCCGGAATGACATAAAATGCGAATATGACGAGCACAACGGACATCAGCTGCAGCATGAAATCGGGATGTTCATACAAGGAGGCAATATACAGGATGCCCATGCTGGCCATCGTCTCGGACAGAAAAAGACAAATCGTGTAGAAACGGTATGAATGGATGCGCGGCATCATCAAATACATGATGAGCAACCAGGCAAAGCAGGCGGCGCGCACGGTCACGATGCGGGACAGCACGTTGACATCCCGGTTCGACAGGAAGTCCGGAACGAGGAAGAACGCCAGCACGACGGCAAGCACGAGGATAATCTGCCGAAAGTCCTTCTTCAGACCGCCAAGGGTTGCCGCTTCGTATTCCCTTTCCGCCTGCGGATCCGAAAAACGGCCCAGACGGGTGATCGCAGGATTGGCTTTCATTGATTCCTCCAGAATCCATGTCATATTAAGCGAAGTATACCATGATATGGGAATTTGTTCAAATCCGAGCCGGTGGGAGAAATGTTCAAATCCTGTCACCGTTCCGGGACATCCGATGGTCACCTGATTCCGATACAATGGAGAGAGGACGCCGGGATCCACGGGCATGCCTCCATCCGGAAACGGGACCAGCTTCGACGGACCCGGCCGGACAATCGAAAGGAGGAATCAACCATGAAAGCCAGACACATTCGAGTTCTTTCCATCCTGCTCGTTCTGACTTTGACCCTCACGGCCGCCGGATGCGCCGGCCCGTTTGCGAACACTGCCGCTTCTCCGTCGGCCGCCCAGGTGGAACCTTCCGCGAAAACGAAGGAAAGTACTTCAAATGTTCCTGCTGCAACCGATCCAGCTTCTCCGACAGTCTCCGTTTCCACCTCTGCGTCGGATACGCCTGCCCAAAGGGTGGCGACCGGTGAAATGACTGTTCAGCAATTGCTGGCTGAAATGACCCTCGACGAGAAAGTCGGGCAGATGCTGCAGGCGGAACGAAAATCAGCTGGTCCGGGTGCCGTAAGGAAATATGCACTCGGTTCCATTCTCAGCGGCGGCGGCTCCACGCCCGGCGCCAACACGCAGAAGGACTGGCTGGACATGATGCGGGAATACCAGAAAGCCTCCGCGGAAACCCGTCTCGGCATCCCCTTGCTGTATGGTGTCGATGCGGTGCATGGCCACAACAATGTGCTCGGGGCGGTCGTATTTCCGCACAATATCGGACTGGGCGCCGCCAACGACCCCTCGCTCATGTCGGAAATCGGGAAAGCAACTGCAATGGAAGTGGCGGCTACCGGCGCGCGTTGGGATTTCGCTCCAGTCCTTGCACCGGTGGGAGACATCCGCTGGGGGCGGACGTATGAAGGGTTCAGCGCAAGTGCGGACCGTGTGGCCGCCTTGGCGATCCCCTATCTCAAGGCAATCTGCGAGACGGGTCTGGCCGCAACGGCCAAACACTTCATCGGAGATGGCGCAACGGTCTGGCGAACGGGTGACAGCAACTACCCCATCGATCAGGGAGATGCCAGGATGAGTGAGCAAGTCCTGCGAAAGACCTATCTCCCTCTCTACGAAAAGGCGGTCAAGGCTGGTGTCAAAACCGTCATGATCTCATTCAGCAGCTGGAATGGCATGAAGAATCATGAAAACAGGTACCTGATCACCGACGTACTGAAGGGTGAACTCGGATTCAAGGGATTCACCGTCTCCGACTGGGAAGCGATCCACCAGATCGACGCGCCAGGTCTTCATGGACAGGTTGTGAAGGCGGTCAATGCCGGAATCGACATGCTCATGGAACCCGATCACTGGCTGGACTGCCACGCGGAATTGGTAAAGTCGGTGAAATCCGGAGAGATCCCCCTTTCCCGCATCGATGATGCGGTAACCCGCATCCTGACGGTCAAACTCGAGATCGGCCTGCTGAAGGAACCGTTGGGGACTTCCGCCGATACCGCAACACCGCTTGGTTCGCCGGAAGTCCGGGCCGTGGCGCGCAAAGCCGTGCAGGAATCCCTTGTCCTTCTGAAAAACGAGAGAAACCAGCTGCCCCTGAAAAAGAGCGCAACCCTCTTCATGACCGGCCCGGCCCTGAATGACATGGGCGTGCAGTGCGGTGGCTGGACCCGCAGCTGGCAGGGTGGAATGGATGCAGGTGGGGAGAAATGGGTTCCCGGCACCACCATTCTGGAAGGATTTCAGGCGATTGCCTCCAAAAATGGCGGATCCATCGTGACAGATGCATCGAAAGCGGAAAAAGCCGATGTCGCGGTTGCTGTCCTGGGGGAAGTCCCATATGCGGAAGGAAAGGGGGACGACGCAACCCTGGGCCTGACCGACGGCATGGCACATCCAGGGAACCAGGCGGCGCTCGAAGCGGCGAAAGCGACCGGACTGCCGGTCGTCGTCATTCTGGTCTCCGGCCGGCCCCGCCTTGTCGGCAGGGAACTAGACAAATGGCAAGGGTTTGTCGCCGCCTGGCTTCCCGGATCCGAAGGCGAAGGCGTAGCCGATGTCCTTTACGGAGATGCGGTCTTCAAGGGCACGCTGCCCTTCGTATGGCCCGCAGTCATCGGACAGGCGGATACAAAGACACCGGGCCAATCCCAAAACAGCCCGTTATTTCCCTTGGATTTTGGGATGAAATACAGGGAGTGAGCATCCCGCATCACTGACACGCAACCGGTACAAGGAGGCATGCAAATGGAATACCGCAAACTGGGGAAAACAGGCGTAGATCTCTCCATCGTCGGCTTCGGCGGCATTCTCGCGGCGCGCGAGGAACAGCCGGAAGCCAACCGTCTCGTGGAAGAAGCCATCGACGCAGGGGTCAATTACTTCGATGTGGCCCCCACCTATTTCGACGCCGAGGACCGCCTCGGGCCTGCACTGGCGGGAAAACGAAACAACGTTTTTCTGGCGTGCAAAACAGAGAATCGGACCAAGGAAGGATCCCTGGACCTGCTGAAGACCTCTTTGAAAAAACTGCAGACGGATCATTTCGATCTGTACCAGTTCCACGCCGTCACCACCTTGCAGGATGTCGAGACGATCTTCGGGCCGAATGGCGCCATGGAGACGTTCCAATGGGCAAAAAAGACAGGACTCGTCAAGCATCTCGGTTTTTCCGCGCATTCGGAGGAAGCGGCGCTCGCCATGATCGAACGGTTTGACTTTGATTCAGTCCTGTTTCCCATCAACTGGGTGAACCTGCTCGACGGCCAATTTTCCCCACCCGTTCTGGCTGCAGCCAAGGCAAAGGGGATGGGCATCCTCGCCCTGAAGGGCATGGCTCGCACGCGCATACCGGAAGGGGTTGAAAACCCGCGCGAAAAAACCTGGTATGAGCCGATTGACGAGGAAGAGCACGCAAAACTTGCGTATCGCTACACGCTCTCACAGGGAATCACCGCAGCAGTCCCTCCCGGATATGCAAAATGGTTCCGGTGGGCACTGGATGTGGGGAACAACTGGAAGCCGATCACCCCGGAGGAAATCGAGGTGCTTCGTCGCTATGCCCGGGGACTCACGCCTGTTTTTCCGCAGTAGCAAGCAACAGCAACGCATCCGCCTCGTGCAGGGGCCGCGAGAACCAGTAGCCCTGCAGGCATGCGCAGCCCCTTTCAGCCAGATGGTCCCGTTGCGCCTGCGTTTCCACTCCCTCCGCAACCACCCGGAATGACAGATGCCGGCCCAGGTCCAGGATCGCATCCAGGACCCGAAGGCCGGCTTCTTCGTTTTCGATGGCGTCGATGAAGGACTTGTCGATCTTCAATACCGTGATCGGCATGTCCAGCAAATAACCAAGGGAGGAATAACCTTTCCCAAAATCGTCGAGGCTGATGCCGAAGCCCGCAGATCGAAGCAGATGCAGAACCGGAAGCACCTGCTCGCGGGACTCCATCAGGACGGATTCCGTGACTTCGATCTCAACCTGCGCAGGCGTTATGCCCGCTTCGGCCACAGCCGCCCGTGCGATGGACGGAAAATCCGCCTGGAGCAGCTGCAGCATGGAAACATTGATGGACACGTGCATGTCCGTATGCCCGAACGCGTGGAGTCTGCCCAAAAAGGCACATGCGCGGCGAAAAACCCAGGTTCCGATGGGAAGGATATGCCTGCCTGACTCCGCAACCGGAATGAACTCGTTGGGCGCAACATCGCCCAGAACGCCGCTCTTCCATCTGAGCAGGGCTTCAAACCCCGTGATCCGGTGGGTTGCGATCTCAAGCTGAGGCTGGAAGACCAGGCTGAACTCGTCGTGCGCCAGCGCTGTCTGCAGTGCTTCCTCCATCCGGTATCGCTTGTCGATCGGATCGATCATTTCTTGCGAGAAGATGCAATGACAGTTTTTCCCGGACTGCTTCGCCTTATACATGGCGATGTCCGCTTCCTTCAGCAGTTCGGCAGGGGTGCCGCCGTGTTCGGGATACAGTGCGGCCCCAATGCTGACAGAGCCATGCACCGTCATGCCGCCCACATCGAGGGGTTTCTGGAAGACACGGATGATGGCGTCGGAGACAGCATCCATATCCTCACGCGCCGTGTCTCCCGAACCGCAATAGATGAATTCGTCGCCTCCCATCCGGTAAAGCAGCCAACGGGGCGGCAATGCAGCCCGTAATTGCCCGGCGGCGGCACGGATGAAGGCATCGCCGAAGGAGTGGCCATATACGTCGTTGATCAGTTTGAAATTGTCCAGATCCATGTAGAGGACTGCCAACGGCTTTGTGGCGCGAAGTTTGAAATGACCCTCCAGATAGCCATTGAGAGCCCTGCGGTTCGGCAGGGATGTCCAGTCATCCCGGTAAAGAAGCTTTCTGACGCTGTGCTGATATTCGACAAGGATGGCATTTTTATTCTGAAGCTGATCCCTGGCTAGGTCCAGTTCCTCGTTTTGCAGGATGAGTTCGCGTTTCTGAAGCATCAGTTCCCGTTGCAGCGCACGTTCCTGATCAAGCGTCCGGGACAGCAGCCGATTTGTCCTGTCCAGCCGTGCCAGTGCACGATGGACCAGCCAGAAGATCAGCAGCGCGGAGCAAAAAACGAACCCCCATCCTTTGATTGTGCTGATGCGATTCATCTCGTCACGGTCAAGCACCAGCAGGAATACCAGTCGATCGGAAACAAGGATCCAGAGGACGCTGACGATCAGATAAACGGACGCGACAAACCAGGAACCGCCGCCCGTTTTCTGCGAACCGGCCGGCTGCCTTTCCTCTTTCTGCCGCATGGAGAGAATATCGTCATCCCGCCGCACTGCCCCGGCGACATCCTCCTGCTTCACTGACCCTGCGACATCCTCCTGCGTCACTGGCCCGGCGACATCCTCCTGCCTTTGCGGGTCTTCCCGCCTGCCCTCTTCCTCCACCTGCCACCTCCAGCTGTGCGCTGTCTGTCCAAGTGTTTTCTACCACCGATACACCCCGCGAAGCGCAAAAAAAGGCATCCGGCAGGTCAAGTGCCTTCCGGATGCCCGAATGAATCGGCAGGAATCATGGAACGAAGTGGGACGGATGGGATCAGGCATTCCTTTTCAACAGGTCGATGGTGCGCCGGATGCCGTCGGGCTGATCCCCGGTCCAGCCCTCGAACTCGACGGAATACCATCCGTCATATCCATTCTTCCGGGCAATGCCCATGCATCGGTCGAAATCGAAGCGGTCCTGTTCTCCCTTTTCGTTGAAATCATATGTCTTGGCGTGAACCAGTACCGCATCGAGCCCGAAGATCTTGTCCAGCGCCTCGTAGCGGATCCCGTCGTCGAAGTTTCCAAAATCCGGACAAATCCGGAAGTTGGGATGATCCACCATTTTGAAGAGCTTGACGATGTTGTCCGGATCAGCCGACATGCCGTGATGGTTCTCCAGCACAAGCGCCACATGCTTCGTTGCGGCGTATTCGGCCAGTTCCCGGTAGGATGCCGCCGTGATGGACAGATCAAACATGCCTTCCGGTTGGCTGCCCGTATTGACGCGTGCGCCCTTGCTCCCGATCATGGAAGCCACGTCGATCCAGAGCTTGATGACAGCCAGATCCGCCTTGCGACGGGTTTCATCCGGCTCGGAAATGTTTCCGTAGTCGATCGGCATGTTCCGGACCTCGATGTTGTATTTCGCGAGGGCTTCCCTTATATCACCGATATTCTCCGGAATGCTCTGGCTGAGCGCATTCATCGATTCCCCGAACATTCTGCCGGCAGTTGCGCGCTCATCGGGATTCTCGGAACCAAACAGGCTGAAGGCCTTGCCCACCTTGGCGGACAGTTCCGGAACGCTGGGAACCATCCAGTGTACCGCCTCGATGCCGTCCACACCGAATTCCTCCCGCGCCATGCGGATGAAACCCACCATGTTCATTTCGCCCTTGAAAAATGCACGGTTCATGCTCCAGCTGGATATTGCGATCTTCATCGTCTTCCCTCTTTCCGTCCGGGTGTAAAACCTCGGACCTTTGCCGGCATATCCCCATTGGCGTGACAGGGCTTGCGCCGGTCCGTTCTATTCCAATTATGCGATGTGCGGCGGGGCGGAATCAAGCGGTTGACGGAAATGGACAAGTCCTGTCCAGATCCGTACAATTCTTTCCGCCTGCCTGACGCGGCAAGGGGCTTTCACGGCCAGAGCATCCTGCACGGCAACGGAGCCTGCCGGGCAACCGGAGTCAGGCGCATCCGCAACAGATTGTTCCACGCCGGTTTGACACCCCCCATCCTGTTTGCTACGATGAATCCTGCAGCAAGCGCATGGCCGGCCGCATCGGATCCGGCCAGATACGCAGGAGGGTGGACAAAATCATGGAGATGAGGAACCAACAGGATGAAGGACAAGTGAAACCGGATGGAGACATGGTTGGTGTTCAATCCGGAAACGGGACGTCAAATATGCCCGGCAATGCAAAGGGCCAGGAAAAGGATCAGGTTTATGAGGTCGGGACGGAAGTCGGTGACCTCGATGAGAACGGCCTTCTGAAACCCTATGCCTATCAGGGATTGTTCGCACAGATTGCGGAAAGGCATCTCAGCCAGTTCGACCTGAATGTGGATCGGACGTTGAAGTACAACCTCGCCTGGGCACTGGTATCCCTGTCCCTGGAATTCAGGAAGCCGGTCGAAGGAAGCATGCGCCTGTTTGCCACAACCTGGCATTCCGAACATCGCGGCCCGTTTTTCCGCCGCGAACTGGTTTTCCGCAACGCGGAAGGTGAAGTGATGTTCCACGGCTCGACTTTCTCCGTCCTGCTGGATGTGGAAAAGCGATCCATCTATCGGAAACGGGAACTCCCCTTCCCCATCACCTCCCCCATCGAGGATTTCACGATCGACGCATCCCCGACCTCGAAGGACAACCCGCCGCTGGCACCCTTCGGACAAAGGGATGTGCTCAACAGCCATATCGACTGCCTGGGACATGTCAACAACTGCCGTTACGGCGAATACGCACATGACGCCCTTTCCGGCGAGGAATGCCGGAATCTGCGGAACCTGTGCCGGATGGACATCCACTTCATCTCCGAACTGCGAAAGGGCGACACGTTTTCCATCCTCAAGGCGGTCGAAAAGCAGGACATCGGGAGCCGCGTCACCATCCAGGGAAGAAACAGCGCCACGGACACGGTCGCATTCGATGTGTCCTTCACCTTTGCGAACCGGCCTGAAAACTGAAAATCATGCGAATCCAAAGCCATGCAGCATACCTTTCCCGCGCTTCCGCCGTATCTCCGGAAACGGCAGGGAAAGGTCATGTGATCTGGCTGGCATGAATCTTTCAACGGCCGGTCCCCTTATGATAGAATGGTGCTGCGATAAAGCCGGATGACAGATGGGTGGGAAACACATGAACAAATTCTTCGGTCGGATCACGAAATGGTTCAGCCCCAGGTTTCTTGCCTGGCTCCGTTCCTTCGCTCTTTTCTTCCTTATCTATACGGGCCTGGCCTGGCTTCTCGCCCATACGCTCATCTACACCATTCCGTTCCTGATCGGACTCGGCATAGCCATTGTCTCGCAGCCACTGATCCGGTTCGCGACGACACGGCTGAAATTGAAAACTTCCCTGAGTGCCTGGATTTCCCCGCTCATCACCATCCTGCTCCTGCTCGGTCTCATCGGGTGGCTGGGTTTTCTCGGCATCCGGGAACTGGTCGGGCTGGTCGGCCGCATTCCAAACATCGATCCCCAGGCCATCCTCAGCGCGGTGGAGATCTGGCTGAAAAATTACTCCCTGCCGTTCGACATTCCTGCCCTCAACATGGATTACCTGATGCGGCTGCTCAACGACAACCGTACCGCCATCATCGACTCCCTGAAGCAAGGCCTTTCCTTCGCCGGTAATGCGGCACAGTGGCTCATCGCCATCGTCACCTCGCTTCCGACCTGGATCATGCTCATCATCATCGTTCTATTCTCGGCCTTTTCCTTTACGAAGGACTATGACAAATTGAAACAGTATTCCGTGTCCCTGTTTTCCGAACAGGCGATTGCCTCGCTCCGGATGACCTGGACCAACGGACTCGTCATGCTGGGTAAATACATCCGGTCTTACCTGTTCATCTACTTTCTGACCTTTCTGCAATCCTACATCCTGTTTTTGGTCCTCGGCATCGAATACCCGCTCGTCTGGAGTATCCTGGTCGGTGTCTCCGACATGATCCCCATTTTGGGTCCGGGCACCATCTACCTGCCGATGGGCATTGCCCGCCTGATTCAAGGAGACTGGGTCACTGCGGTTTTACTGATTGCCGGCTGGCTGTTCATCACGGTGGTGCGCCAGTTTGTCGAATCAAAGGTTGTGGCCGATTCCATCAACATCCATCCGCTCTTCATGCTGGCCGCCCTGTTCATCGCCTTTCAGGCGGGCAGTCTGAACATGCTGCTGTACCTGACTTTCCTTTTGGTCTTCTACAACCTGCTCAAGCAGTCCGGCATGCTGCATCCGCTCTTCACACCTCCGGATTCCGCCGAACCGGCAAACAAGAGACGATTGTTTCTGAGAAGAGCAAAGAATGCAGTATTGAGCCAAACGGGACCGGAAACAATGGATACAGCCGCACCGATTGGTGCTGCTGCACCAACGGATCCAACTGGGGAAATGGGTACATCCGGACCGATGGATATACCGGCGCCGACAGGAGCATCTGCACCCGTGGAACCCTTGCATGATACCATTACAGAACGAGTTTCCAAGCCGAAAACGTCACATGAGGACGTTCGCTGACAGCTCATTGCATCCCGTTCAACGTGTCGTTTTTCGGCCATCAGGCAGAAGGAGGAAGATCGCGATGTTCTGTCCAAATTGCGGTACCAGCTTGGAGGATGGCTCGAAATTCTGTACTGCCTGTGGGGTTGTTCTGGACCGGGAAGCCGGACAGAAGCCTGCCTCACCCGCAGCGCAATCCCCGTCGCAACCGCCTTTGCAGCCGACGCAGGAAATGCGGGGTACACCCTGGCAACAGCCAGGCCTGCAGCCTCCGATTCAGTCGCAAACGATGCAACAACCTGCCCGGCAGCAACCGCCTCCCCAGTGGCAGAGTTCCCAACCTTATCCGCAACAGAGCCCCCCGCCAAATTGGAATGCCGCATCCCCGCCCCGCAAACGAAAGCACACGGGATGCCTGGTTTTCCTTGTCATCCTGCTGGCCCTTGCAGGCGGCCTGTTTTACCTCTTCGCCTCGGTTTTCATGTTTCCGAAGGATCTCGGCATGCGGTACACGCAGGCTGACTTCGATTCCGCCCTCGACAAGACCGGCCTGCAAATTGATTTTCTGGGAAAAAATACGGATGAGTTGACCGCTTTCGTGAAGGAACACAAAAACGAGAAGCTTGCGCTGGCTGACTATGACATCAAGTTCTCCAATTATCAGGAAAAGAGTTTCGAACTCACCATGGCGGAGGCGAATGCCTTCGTCAACGAGATTGCGCCAAATTTCACCTGGTTCGACAAGGTGCAGATGAAAATCCTGCCGGATGGCCGAACCGCCGGATCCTATCATGTCGACTTCAAAAAGGTCAAGGCAGAACTGATTCCCGATGTTGCCGGCAGCATTCCTCCCGAAATCTCAAAATTTCTACCGGATGCGTTCAATCTGTATCTGGAAGGCCGAATGAAGATCGTGGAAAACGAGGTGCAGGTTCCGGATCGGCTTGATGCCATCGATGTGGGTCCGGTCTCCCTGAAACCCGCATTGAAGGATCTGGATGAAAGCACGCGAAGTGCCGTGTTTGATGTCGCTGAACGCATCTACAGGAAGATTCCCGACCTGAAGATCCATCTTCTGGAATTCACGGACAAGGGAACTGTCCAGTTCTCCGGAAGCATACCGACGATGGTTACAGTCACCGAGAAATAAGCACATCGCGTCGCTCCGCAACCGCCACCCGCTCCACACCGTCTGCAAACGGGACGGAAAGGATGATGAAATGGCTTGGTTGACCGTCTCCGGAAGGAGGGAGTTCATCCCTCCTTTTCCGCACCACAAGGTCTTGATCCACCGCAGCAAGCATTATTTTTTCGCAAAATCCCCCCTGGAAAACCTGTTGCTTGGAAACGCCGTTGCCATCCGGGAGACACTGTCGAGCCTGAGGCATGACTGTTTTGTTCCGCGCGCACTGCTGCTGGATCCGACCAACGGCTGCAATCTGCGCTGTGCAGGGTGCTGGTCTGCAGATTATGATCGAAGCGCAGCCTTGTCCTTCGAGATGCTCGATGACATCCTCACCCAGTCCGAAGCCCTGGGCATCGAGGAATGCATGATGAGCGGCGGAGAGCCCCTGCTGCGGAGGAACGACATTCTGAAGCTGTGCGCCAGGCATCGGAAAACGATTTTCGGACTTTATACAAATGGCGTGCTGGTGGATGAATCCCTGGTTGACGAAATGGCACGGCTTGGGAACCTGAACCTGTTTCTCAGCCTGGAAGGATGGAAGGAAGAAACCGATGCCCGCCGTGGGGAAGGGGTATTCGACAAGGTGATATCCGCCATGGATCTTCTCCGCTCCCGGCACATCGGGTTCGCATTTTCCCTCTGTTATCATCGTGGAAACTACAGAACCATTGCCAGTGAGGAATACCTTGATTATTTACGCGAAAAAGGAGCCTGGTTCGGTTGGCTGTTCCAATATGTACCTGTCGGCAGCGGTGCTGACCCTTCCCTTGCCTGCACGGCGGAGGAAAGGGCATTCGTCCAAAAGAGCATTGCCGCTTACAGCCGAAAGCATGGGATGGTCCTTATCGATTTCTGGAACAACGGCCATCTTACCTTCGGATGCGTGGGCGCCGGATCCGGTTTCGTCCACATCAACGCACAGGGAGACGTCGAACCCTGTGCGTTCTGCCATTACTCGGACGCAAACCTGTATGACATGAGCCTGATGGATGCGCTACGCTCCCCTTTCTTTCAAAGATTCCGCCAGGCACAGCCGTTCGACGCCAATCCCCTGCTCGGCTGCCCGCTCATGAACAAACCGGACAAGCTGGCTGAGATCGTTCAGGCTGTCAGCGCCCGATCCACGCATGCGGGGAATCCGGAGTCTGTCCCAGAACTGGCTGCCAAAACAAAGCCCTTGAATGATGCCTGGGCGCCGGTTGCCAATCAGCTCTTTCAAGATTTCCCGAAACAAGTGAAACGCAACCTGAAAGCGTTCACAGGTTACCTGGCCTGGAAAAAGCGCAGAATTGACCGATTGGAATGAAAGGTGGTAATCAAGGGTGCCGATTCGCAGGACGATACTGAATCAAATGGAACGAAACCGGCTTCCACCTCTCCTGTTGATCTGGGCGAACGGGCTGTGCCTGCTGTTGTCCGCCGCATGGCTGCTGCTCCCTCCCACCGATTCCATCCCGTTGGCGATCCTATGGAATGTCTATGGGTTGCTCCTGCTTTTTGTCATGGTTGCCAATCCGCTTCTGGACCCGGGTTCCGAAGCAAGCCGAAAAAAGGACTGGCTCTTTCTTTGTTTCCACATCGCAGTCAGCCTTGCCGTCCCCGTGCTTGTCACCATGGCCTCCCTTCAGGTCTCGAATGTTTCATCCGTCAGTATCCCCGCACGCATCCTGGTTCTGGCGCTCCTGTCTGCGGGTGCTGTTCGCGCCACCTGCATCCGCAAGGGAACACAGGATGGATTCTTCCAGTCGATCCCGCTCCCGCGAAGGATTCCACTGCTTGCCGCACCGCTGTTCCTGTTGTGTTTCGGCGTTCTCGTTTCCCATTCCGTATTGGCTGTCGACAAAAGCGCCATTCTTGAGGTATTCGTGCCGGAATACGGGTTTTTCTGGGCGACTTCTTTCCTCACGGGTTCCATTTTGTTCATCCGGCTCAACAGGGGGGTGCATACCCGGCTGATCAACGGGCTGATTGTTCTGGCTGGATGTTGTCTTTTTGTCATCTGTCTGCTTCCATTGGCCATGACGCCTTTCCTGCTGCGGGATGCGGCACGGGAAACAGAAACCGCCTTTGGAACCGTGCTGATGGAACCTGCATCGCCCGGCATCCGATTCCGTCCGCTTCGTTTCTCGGTTCCTGAGTACGTATTCGGTACCGGAAACGGCGGCTATTCGGTGCAGGAGAACCTCGAATACTACCGGCAACAACGGTCGGATGGGAAGGAAACTGTGCTGCGGTTTGACGCCTATCTGCCCACGGAGGTTCCCATGCCACCGGACGGCTATCCCGTTCTGATCCGCATTCATGGCGGCGCCTGGACCATAGGGGACAAAGGCGCCTTCAATTATGCACAGGAAGGAAAGTACTTCGCTGGCCGTGGATATGCGGTCTTTGATGTCCAGTACGGCTTGGCGGACAAGAAACGATTCGTGGAAGGGGTGCCCGTATCCGAAGAGGTGACGGGGCCTTTCGATATCGATGACATGATGACGCAATTGGGTGCCTTCACCCGGTTTCTGGCAGATGGCCGGACGCAGTGGAAGGCCGATGTCAGCCGAACTTTCCTCTCCGGCGGTTCTGCGGGCGGCCAGCTCGTTTGTGCGTTGGGACTCGGACTTGCGGACGGCAGGTATGATGAATGGCTGGACAGTCGGATAAAAGTGCGTGGCATCCTGCCCTATTATCCCGCGCTTGGCCTCTCGGACAATCTGGGCATCGGCGGCAAGGCCGAATGGGTGGACCCGACACTGCTGGTCTCGAAAAAAAGTCCGCCTTGTCTGATTTATCAAGGCACGCGCGACAGCCTGGTGGATTTCTCGATTCCGCTCAAATTCCGGGACGCCTATCCGACAACAGGCAACAAAGCATGTGCCGTCCTTCTGATGCCCTTCGCCAGTCATGGCAGCGACTTTCACTTCGCGAGCAATTTCCATCAGGTCTATTTGTACTACATGGAACGTTTCATGGCCTATTACGCCCGGTGACCGTTGCATCATGCGGATTTGCATTCGCATCTTTTCATGTTTCTTGCTGCGATTTTCTTTCCTTCCAGACCAACATCCATCCTTCCACGTACCATCGCTGTAGGATTCCGGCAAACGGCACGATGAGCGGATCGATCGACGGACCCAATGGAAAAGCCGATAAATGTGCCCGATGGGCGGACTAGAGACAACCGGCAGACCCGATGCGTGAGCGTCCCGACAAAAGATGGGACTTTCGGCAATGCGGCGCCGGATGTCGGGAAAACAAGGAGGACAAATGGACGAATCCGGATACACGACCTATCACAACGACCAGAACGATCAGAATGACCAGGGGAATCAGAACAGCCAAAGCGGCCAGGAAGGTCAGAACAATCAGAGCAGCCAAAACAATCAAAACACCTCGAACCGTCCGGCGGCCGAAAACACAGCAGCCCTTGCAAAGCAGGCTTACAGGCTTATAGACGACAAGGCCAACTCCAACACCGTCGTTCAGGGACTGAGCGGCATTCTCGGGTTTCCCTTCACCCTGATGGCGGACGGCGTCGTCGTCTTCACCCACTACGGTCCGATGCTCAACGACATCCGCGCCCTTTACAACCGGAAGCCGGTGAATGAAGAGATTCTGACACCACTCGTCAAGGGAATGTTCGGGGAGCTGATGTTCGATCTTCTGTTCGACAAGGTGCTCGGGCAGGTTCCGATCCTCGGGATCTATTTCAACGCCATCTGCGCCAAGGCAATGACCTGGCGGCTCGGCATCCTGTTCTCCGTGCTTTCCAGCCGAGGCGAGGAATTGGACGAACAGCGCGTGAAGTCAGCAGCCGAGCTGGTCCGCCGGGTCTTCCCGCAGGATGACGCCTTCTCCTTCAAACAGCCGAAATACGATACTTTCGAGGGACTGGTCGCATCCGTGCAAGGGACAAGCGGACAGGAGTTCGACGACAAGGTGAACCGCGCACTTGAGATTTTCCGGAGTTGAGCGGGATGGCAAGCCTCGGCGCTTCTCCAGTGAGACCGGAGCAGGATAAATTGCCAGAGTCCCGACGATGATACGTGGATAAGGATCAAAGGAGAAAAAGGGAGCGACACGTAATCCACAAGGATTCGAGTCGCTCCCTTTTTGACCGTGGCAATGCCTTGTCTTCAGATGTTCTTCCCTGACAGATTGATTATCGGCTTCAGAAATCTTTCAGTGTTCGATGGCGGCCTTTTTGGTATTGAATGCCTTGATGACAGCCGGATCGAACTTCGGCCTGCGATCGAAGGTATAGAGCCCGTTCACTTCCTGTTCGACGTCGGTCAGCTGGGTGTAGCAGAACGCGCAGATGTTCGGATTGTCCAGCAGTGTCGTCGTCAGGCCTTCGTAGCGGGCGAGGAACTCGGCTTCGCTCTTCGGTCGTTCGCCATATCCCCAGGCTTCCGTTCCGCTCTGCTGCGGGTTCCACCAGATTCCGCCGTACTCGCTGACGAAGTAGGGCTGTCCGCCGTAGGTCTGACGTTTCGGGAAGTTGTTGAAAACCTCTCCCCCCTTTTCCATCGACCCACCGGGCAGCATTTTTCCACCGTTCTTCATCGCCGCGTAATGCGATGCGAATTTCTCGACATCCTGCTCGTAATCATGAATATCAAAAATATCGGTGACAACATGGAAATTGCCGCTGGCATCGATGACCGGACGGGTCGGATCGAACTTTTTGCTGTAGTCATACACGATGCGGAGCACTTCGTCGTCCTGCCGGTGTCCGCGAGGTTGCCAGACGCCATCCAGCGCATTTGCCGCCTCATGGTCCCACGTTTCGTTGAACGGGCACCAGCCGACAAGGGCGGGGCTGTTGAAGTCGCGGGCCATGGATTCCATCCATTCGGGAAGGAAGCGCTCCAGCCCCATCGGCGTGCCGATGTCGAGGCCCCAGTTCGCGTGTTCGCCCCAGACCAGGTAGCCGAGTTTGTCGGCCCAGTACAGGAAACGTGCTTCAAAAATCTTCTGGTGCAGGCGCGCTCCGTTGAAACCGAGCCCCATGGAATATTCGATGTCCTTTTTCAGCACCTCATCGGAAGAGGCCGTATAGACGCCGTCCGGCCAGAAGCCCTGATCCAGCACGAGGCGCTGGAACACGTTCCTGCCGTTGATCTGGATGGCAACGCCGTCATAGGAGACCGAGCGAAGACCGAAATAGGATTCGACCGCATCGGAAAGAACCTTGCCGGCGAAGTTGGTTCCGGACAGGCTCAGGAAGAGATCATAAAGGTTTGGCTCGCCCGGCGCCCAGAGATGGGTTTCCGACAGATTCAAGGTGATGCGGCACTGGTTCCCGACAATCCGTGCGCCCGCACTGCCGGCAGGTCTGCCTGCAAAGAAGGCTTTCGCGGTGAACACGCCGCCGGTGGCAGGTCCGCTCAGGACTGCCTCGATGTGCAGACAGCTGTTTTCCGGATCCGGAATGTACTTGACGCTTTCCACAAACGCATCCTGCACGTGCTCGACCCAGACAGTCTGCCAGATGCCGGTCGTGCGGGTATAGTCGCAGCCGTGGGAGAAAAACCGTTCGGACTGTTTGCCGCGTGGCTGAAGACCATTGCGGTTGTCATCCTCGGCACAGACAAGGATCACGTTTTCACCTGTTTTGAGCAATGTCGTGATTTCATGGGAAAAGGAAGCGTAACCGCCCTTGTGCCGGCCGGCCGACTTGCCGTTGATCCAGACTTCCGAGTCATAGTCCACCGCGCCGAAATGCAGAAGAACACGCCCTGTTTCCCAGCCATCCGGCAGGGTGAAGGTGCGGCGGTACCAGACAGCCGCCATGAAATCCTTGTTCCCGACACCGGAGAGGGCGCTTTCCGGACAAAAGGGAACGAGAATGCTTCCTTGGAGGGACGCGGCTTCCGGAACCTTGCGCTCGCGGCCGCTGCGGCTGTGGTCGATCTCGAATTCCCATGTACCGTTGAGGTTCATCCATTCCGGACGCACCAGCTGGGGGCGGGGATGCTCGGGTCTTGGAATACGGTTCTCCATGGTCTTCCTCCTGTAATCCCTCGTGATGGTATCCATCATAATGCCTGTCCTACTTTGCGTCAACACCAGATTGACTGATTAACATTTAAGTTATATTATGAGGAGAACATTCTTCCATGCTGATCGGAGGACTCATGCAAATCGATGTTACAGTTGCAAACCTTCCCATTCTTGATGTATTTGCCTCCTCGACCCGTGTGTCGATGATTGAAATGCTGAACCGACAGCCGATGAACATCAAGGAAATGGCGGGAGCTTTGGGTCTTTCCTCGGCCATCATCACCAAACATGTCCAAAAAATGGAGTCGGTCGGTCTCATCAAATGTGAAACGCAAGCAGGCAAGCGGGGCATGCAGAAAATCTGCTCCCTTGCCGAAGACAGCCTGGTGCTTCAGATACGGACGAGTACCCGCAGTGCCGATTTCCAAATTCACGAAATTCCCATCGGCCAGTATACGGGCTACCAGGTCCACCCCACCTGTGGACTGGCCTCGGCAACCGGTCTCATCGGCATGAGCGACGACCCACGGTATTTTGCGGATCCCGCCCACACGCAAGCAGAACTGCTCTGGTTCGGCAGCGGTTGGGTGGAATACAGGGTGCCCAATTACCTGTTGGGATACCAGGCAGTAAAGACAATGGAAATCTCCTTTGAAATCTGTTCGGAGGCGCCAGCCTACAACGAGAACCAGCCTTCCGACATCGGCTTCCATGTAAACGGGCATTTTCTTGGCATCTGGACCTGTCCCGGTGACTTTGGCAGCAAGAGAGGGGTTTACACGCCGGACTGGTGGAAAGGCGGAACCCAGTTCGGCCTGTTGAAGACACTCCGGATCGACAGTACCGGCAGCTACATCGACGGTGTCCGGATATCCGACACACGCATAACGGACCTCGGCATCACCTTCGGAAGCGAAATCACCTTCCGCCTGGAGAATGATGAAAAGGCCCGTCATGTGGGCGGAATAAACCTTTTCGGCAAATGTTTCGGCAATTACGCCCAGGATATCCGGGTCATTCTGGGATACTGAGCTCCTGCGCCCCTTGTTTCTCTTTCATGGACGAGCAGGGGGCACTGCGGCATTCCAGGGATTCGCACGGATCATGCCCTTTTCTCTTTTCAGAGGAGCGGCATTTCCGTCAGGCGGAGATTCGTGCAGCCGTAAGGGATGAACCTGCGCATCTCCGAAGTGTCACCGACCCAGTCCAGTGCCGGCAGCGGTGCGGCGGAACCGTTTTCAAGCGACCAATCCACCTTGCGGACGGGAACAGCCACTTCCACAGGCGCACCTTCCGGCGAAAACGGGCAGTTTCCGACAGGTTTTTCAATAAATTTCAGAACCGTTTCGTTCACACCGGATCCAATTCCTTTCAGGGAAGCCGCATCCAGTCCGACATTCCATTCCGAGGTCGGAGCGATTTCATAGTCCGCATGCGGTGTTTCCCTGCCGGGCAGTTCCTCATGAATGCGTGTCCATTTTTCTCCAATGGCGAGGGAGTATACCAGTGGCCCGCGTACGAGCGCCTTCATGCCATCGGGACGCTCTTCGAGAACCGGCGTCATCGGGAGGACCAGTTCCAGCTCCGTCTCCCCTTCCCATACACGATCCAGAAGATGAAAGGTGCCCGCCTTTGCCGGAAGGATCCCTCCGTCCATCCGTACAACAGCCTCCATCGCCCAGGCCGGAATCCGGAGCTGAAGGGCAAACCGGGTTGCCTTGCCGGTTTTCACCCGGAAACGAACCGTCTCGCGGAATGGATACTCCGTTTCCATCCGGACTGACACGGTTGCGCCGTGGATGACGGTCTGAATGGAGGATGGCGCGAAAAGCACCGCGGCAATGCCGGTTGTCCCGCCTTGCGCATCGGTCGTCCGCAATAGTGTGGAAAGCGCCAGCTTGGGCCAGGCCTGGCTCAGGTTGGCCGTGCAGCAGCCGAAATTCGGTTCCAGCCCAAAGGTATGTGCGTCGCCGCCGTTTGTGCCGAATATCGGTTTTTCCTGAACCGTGCACTGCACCTGGTTCACCTGCTGATCATACTGGTGGCTCCACATGTCAGGGCTGAATGTGGCTGGCAGGGCATTCCAGGCAATGCGTTCCATCCGGTCGCCGTACGCAGGATCCCCCGAAATGGCCATCAGGTGTTCCAGGGAGTACAAGGCTTCGGCCACGGCGCAGAGTTCCGTTCCGCGAACTGGGCTTTTTCCGCCCAGGCATTCGTCCCCCGTGAAGATCCCGTTCACCATGCCATGAAAGGCATCCAGCTGGCGGAGCATGCCGCCGGCGCTGGCCAACGCGGCCGCATCTCCGTTCATTCGCCAGATGAGTGCACCGGACTTCAGCATCATTGCATTGTTGACCACATGGCTCATCTGGCTCCAACGTCCCTTTTCGTCCGGTTCCTCATAGGGCCAGGCTTGAAAGAGGGATTGCCAGTCGAAACCCTGCGCCTTCAATTTGGAGGCGAGACGGAGAAGCCAGGCCTCGCCGGTCCGCTCATACAACCAGAACAGGGAGATCAGGCATTCGAACCAGCGAGTCTGCGCCCAAGCGAACAGGGTGTTTCCGTCGATATGCCGATCCAGCGCCTTCAGCGCCCTGCCCACGGCTCCCTCCACACGCTCGTCCCCGGTTGCATCGTGGTACACGACCAGCACCTTCAAAATGAGAAACAAAGCCCACATGTCGTATTGGGAACGGTTTTCAGGCGATGCCGGACAAATCCACCCATCCTCCTGCTGGTGCGAAAGAATGTAGTCGACATATCGGGTTGCACGGACCTGGAGCGCTTCATCCCCCAGGAGCCAGGCCAGCGGGATGAACCCGTCCAGCCAGTAAGGCACACGCTCCCACCCCTCGGCCGTCCCGCCGATCCACTGGCTGTCCCTGATATCGGGCCAGAACTGATCAAGATGGCCGGACAGGCCATCCGCCTGGATTTTCAACTGGTTGCGCAGCCATCCTTCCGGCCTGACGGCGTGCATGGGAAAAGGCAGGAAAGCCGGATTCCGGAGTGCGGGTGCGATTGCGCAGGATTTTGCTGCGGATTTTCTCGACAGATGATCCATGACAGGCTCCTCCTAATGGCGTGATTTATGATACAATCAGCATATCAGTCAGCCGGACGTGCAACACATGGCACAGACCCGACAAAACATGTCAAAAATCGACCGAATGGAAAGGCATGGCATGGCGGTCAAGCAGGACTTTCACCGATTCCACAGACTGTCCCTCGAACCGTTTCCCGCCGTGACAATCAGCCATTACAGGCGTTTCCGCCCGGACGAACGGCATGTGACCCGCATCTCACGCGAATATGTCCTGATCTTCATGCTGGAGGGAACGTTGCATTTTTCCGAGGAAGGCGTGCCTGTTTCCGTTGCGGCGGGAGAATGGTACCTGCAGGTTCCGGGGCTTCTCCAGTCCGCTTCCCGTGGAAGTCCGGCACCGGTATATTACTTCGTTCACTTTACCGGCAAGGAGCAGGCGCGAACCAAGGCAGAAAAACCCAATACCGGAAGCACCGCCCCCGCCGTTCCCGCAGTCGGATTTTCCGAGCCCGGCGCAGGAATGCCGGACCCGCCTGCATCCAATTCCGGTTCAGGCACGCTGGTTCCTACAGCGTCCGGTTCCTGCGCAGTCCTTCCCCTCCGGGGAACTTTCCGGACGGAAGCCCTGGCGCCTCTGTTCGAACGGCTGGAAGGGACCGGTCATCCGCACGTCGCAGATCGTCTGCAGCGTCAGTCCGTTTTTCTGGATCTGCTGTCCCGCCTATCGGGAGAAGGGGATCCAGAGACAGGCTCGGAAGGCTTTCCAGTGGAAGGCGACCAGGCGATGGGCATGGAACGATCAGCTGCGCTCATCCGGCAGGTCGTCGCCTATCTCGGGGATCATGTGGACAGGACTGTCCCGCTCACGGAACTCTCCGACCGGTTCCATTTTTCCGCGGATGCCCTCATACGGAGCATGAAACGCTGGACAGGCCACACACCCGGCCGATACCACCGGTTCCTTCGGTTGGAAAGGGCAAAATGGCTGCTGGAGAACACGGACGACCCCCTGCCTTCCATCGGCCGGTCGGTCGGATACCAGGATGTCACACTCCTGCACAAGGCCTTTCGCGCCTCTGTGGGAATGACGCCCGGCGAATGGAGAAAAAGATCACGGGGACTGAACGGGCTGGATCAGGAAACGATCCGCATGACACCGACAGCCAAACAAACGCCTGAACCAACGGTATCATGAAAAGGACCGGACAATGACTGAACCCTCTGCCGACAGATCAAATGGCATGCATCGAATAAACAACCGCAGGAGGAACGAACATGGCACAGACCCCCAGTTTTCGTGACATTCCCTATACGAGGCCAAATCTTGAGGAACTGGAAAGCAGCTTCCGAAGCCTGACCGCAGCCTTTTCCGCCGCATCGGATGCGGAAACGCAGCTGAAAACCTTGCGCAAGATTGTCCGCTTGCGCGACAAGACCGAAACCATGGCCACCCTGGTCTCCATCCGCCACAGCCTGGACACACGGGACGCCTTTTATGATGAAGAAAACAACTACATGGACGAAATGATGCCGCATTACGAAGGCCTCCTCAGCGAGTTCTTCCAGGCGTTGAACGACTCTCCCTTCAAGCCGGAGCTGTCGGCCACCTTCGGCAAACACCTCTTCAATCTGGTTGAGGCCAAGCTGAAAACATTCAAGCCGGAGATCCTGGAGGATCTTCAAACCGAAAACAAACTCGGCAGCGAATACACCAAACTGCTTTCCAGTGCGAAGATTCCCTTCGAGGGCGAAGAACGCAATCTATCCCAAATGAGTCCCTTCACACAATCGAAGGACAGGGACATGCGCATTCGCGCCCAAAAGGCGCTTACCACCTTCTTTGTGGAGAACGAAGCTGAATTTGACCGCATCTTTGACGCGTTGGTGAAAATCCGCACGGTCATCGCCAGAAAGCTCGGCTTCCCTGATTTCACGCCTTTGGCCTATTTCCGCTTGAACCGTACGGACTACAACGCGGATATGGTGGCGGGTTATCGCGATCAGGTGATGCGGACCGTCGTGCCTGTCTCGCAGAAACTGCGTGCACGCCAGGCAAAACGTCTCGGCCTTGACATGATGAAGTATTATGATGAACCGCTCGAATTCCCCTCTGGAAACGCAAAGCCAAAGGGAACGCCGGATTGGATGGTCGCCAATGCCCGTGACATGTACGCAGAAATGTCTCCGGAGACGGACGAATTCTTCCGCTACATGCAGGATGGAGGTCTGATGGATCTCGTGGCGAAGCCGGGAAAGGCTCCGGGTGGCTATTGCACCTTCATTCCCGACTTGAAGTCGCCCTTCATCTTCTCCAACTTCAATGGCACTTCGGACGATGTGGATGTTCTCACACACGAGGCCGGTCATGCTTTTCAGGTCTACCAGAGCCGAAACAACGAGATGCCGGAGTATGTCTGGCCCACGCTCGAAGCCTGCGAAATCCATTCCATGAGCATGGAATTTCTAGCCTGGCCCTGGATGGATCGATTTTTCCAGGATGATACGGCGAAGTACCGCTTTGCACATCTCTCCGGCGCTCTGCTTTTCATCCCGTATGGTGTCACGGTCGATGAATTCCAGCACTGGGTGTATGCAAATCCCGATGCAACCCCGGAAGAACGCAAGGCACAGTGGCGCAACATCGAGCGGAAATACCTCCCCCACCGCGATTATGCGGATAACGACTTCCTGGAACGCGGAGGGTATTGGTACCGTCAGGGGCATATTTTCGGGTCCCCCTTCTACTACATCGACTACACCCTCGCACAGGTTTCGGCCTTCGAATTCTGGGGCAAGGCCAACAAGGATCGCAAACAGGCATGGACGGACTACCTTCGTCTCTGCCAGGCCGGCGGAAGCCAATCCTATCTGGATCTGCTGAAAGTGGGCGACCTGTGCAATCCATTCATGGAAGGTTCCATTGCCTCCATCATGGAACCGATTTCCGCCTGGCTGGATGCCGCGGATGATTCCGGCATGTGATTTCCCGCAAGTTGAAAAGGGATCGTGTGGTTCATCAGCCACCCGGTCCCTTTTTCCATTGGATATTTTCCTGAAAAGATTCAAAGAGACTTGACCTTCCCGTTGGAGGAAGGTTTATGCTGAACTCAGCAGATGCATCTACCCTGTTCACATCACAGCACCCATCCGCGCATCCTTGGCCGGGCTGCCGGACACTTGTCCCAAAGGAGCTCCTGCATGAAAATCAGCGAATTCGCCGCCTTGAACCATGTCACTGCGAAACTGCTGCGATATTACGATGAAATCGGTCTCCTGAAGCCTTCCTGTATTGATGCGGAGAACGGATACAGGACATATGATGCCGCGCAATCGTACAGACTGGACTGGATCCTGATCCTGAAGAATCTCGGATTCGCGCTCGGAGACATACGGACCTTGCTGGAAGGCCCCGTGGACAGCAGGTCACTCATCCCGGAGCTCATCCGAAAACGTCGGGATATCGGGGAACAGCTCAACGAACAGACGCAGAAAAAGCTCCAGATCGACCGGCTGATTCTCCTGCTGGAGAAGGAAGGATTCCATATGAATGAGAAAATCGATTTGATGCGTTTTGAAAAGGATCACGTCCATGACATCAAGAAAAACATGCCGAACATGGAAACATTCAACGACGGTGTCCATGCTATCCTTTCCCTTTGTTCGGATCAGGACGACATCGGCGTTCTCCGTTTTGACATCTCCCATTTCAAGCAGGTGAACGACACACATGGTTACGAAGTGGGCGACCGGGTCATTGTGGCATGTCATGATGCCATCATGGCCGCCATTGCCCCCTTCGGCGTCGATGCATGCCTTGGTCGCGCACACGGAGATGAATTCGTCGTGTTTGCGAAGGCGGGACCCGATCGCATTCGGAGTGCGGCAGAGGAGACGCTGAAACATATGGCGGTTTTCGACTGGAAATCGATCGGGTGCAGTTTTGCCATGACTGCGAAAATCGGCATCCTGTCCACGAAGAAGGGAAGTGAAATTGACATCCGGCAGACTATCGACGATGCTTCCGAAGCCATGTACGCGGCAGCCGCCAAAGGGCCGGGAAGCATTGAGCTGGTAAGGCGCTGACAGTTCCTCCTTCCCGGATTGCAAGGAAGCCTCCATACCCCGTGCAGGGAATGGAGGCTTCCTGCATGAATGCGCACGCTTGCCCTCCGGAGATTTCCATGGATCCCGCCCGGCATCTGGCGATTTGACATGCCGAAGCCGAACGCCGCCATCCCTGAAGAAGCGGCACGCATCTCCCGGACCGGCTTGTCGAAGGAACGGCGTCTCCCGCCGCGGGCTCATGCGCGATTCCATTTAGTTTTGACATACCTCCAATATCGTCCATATAATAGGACAACGGCCGGTACTGATGAAGAACAGAAAGGGGTGGTCATTTGGGCAGCACCATCATGGACGTGGCAAAAGCGGCAGGTGTATCCACGTCCACCGTCTCGCGCGTGCTTTCCGACCATCCGCGCATCAGCACCGGAACCAGGAAGAGAGTCCTCGCAGCCGTGGAAGCGCTCGGTTACAGACCCCATGCTGCCGCACGGAATCTGGCGAACAGTTCGACGAAAACCATCGGACTCATCGTGAACGCGGAAGCGGACCAGTTTGTCCGGAATCCGTTTTTCATCGGGGCGATGAGCGGAATCAGCCAGCTCGCGCAGGCGCACGACTACAACGTCATGTATGCGTTCAACAGCAAGGAAAAGGAAGAACTGGAGATCGTGACGCGTTTTGTCTCCAGTCATGCCGTGGATGGCATCATCCTCTTCACTTCCCGCACGCGGGACAAATGCATCCAGTACCTGCTGAAACACAAATGTCCGTTTTCCGTCATCGGAAGGCCGGACAACGCAGGCGATATTCTTTGGGTGGACAATGACAATTTCCAGGCAACCTACCAGGTCACAGACCTTTTGGTGAGCCGCGGACACCGGACCATCGCCTTCATCGGCGGACCGGACGACCTGAACATGTCCAAGGACAGATATGACGGATACCGCCGCGCGCTTGCCGTTCACGGCCTTCACGCATCCCCGTCCCATGTCTTCTGTGACGGCACTTTCACGGAAATCTACGGAAGCGCCTGCATGAGATCCATCCTGGACAATCCGGATCCGAACCTGCCCCAGCCCACAGCCCTGGTCACGACCGACGATCTGCAGGCAATCGGCGCCTTGCAGGTTCTCCGGGAACGGGCAAGGACCGATATGGCCGTGGTTGGCTTCAACAATACGGACCTGGCTGTTTTTCAGCAGCCTGCGCTTGCCTCCATCGATGTCAATGCAACGCAGCTTGGATTCCATGCAGCCAGGCTTCTCATTGACGCATTGAAGGCCTCCCCCCGGATGGAGGACCATGTGATCGTCCCCACGCATCTGATGGAACGGGACAGCCTGAATGTGCCTTTCAGTGCCGTCAACGCGGTTCATCCATGATCGCTGGCGTATGCATGATCCGGAACGGTTCCGGACAGCCCGACAGAAAGGTCGGAACCGTTCAGGCCCATTGAAAAGGCAGCACAAAGGAGAAGGTCGATCCGCCGCCCAAACTGCTTTCCACGTCCATATCCCCATCCATCAGCCCGATCAGCTCGCGGGCGATGACAAGTCCGAGACCGGTTCCGCCAAACTGCCGCGAGGTGGACGCGTCCGCCTGCATGAACGGCTGAAAAAGATGGTCCAGGGTCTCCGGCGCAATGCCGATCCCCGTGTCCCGGACGGAAAATCGCAGCCGGCAACGCTTCGTATCCGATTCCACGACCTGAACCATGATGTCCACGTTTCCCTCATTCGTGAATTTTACAGCATTTCCAACCAGGTTCAGCAGAATCTGCTTGATGCGTCCCGGATCACCCACAATGCATTCCGGCAACTCCCCCACCCGAAAGATCCGAAGAGGCAGGGATTTCTGAACGGCTCGTGGCCGCAGGAGCGAAACCGTTTCCTCCAGGATGTCATTCAGCCTGAAGGGGATGCTTTCAAGCTGCAACCGCCCCGCTTCGATCTTTGACAGATCGAGGATGTCGTTGATGAGGAACAGCAGCACTTCCGATGCGGTCTGCGCTTCCTTGACATAGAGCGCCTGTTCTTCCGTGAGATCCGTCACCCCGAGCAGCTCCAGAAAACCGAAAATACCGTTCATTGGCGTACGGATCTCATGGGACATGTTCGCGAGGAACCTGCTTTTCATGACGTTGGCCTTCTCCGCCGCCTGTTTGGCGGCCTCGAGCTGCCGCTCCATCCGGATGCGGTCGCTGATGTCCGTCAGAATGGCCAATGTCGCCGGTTCATTGTTGAAGGTGATGTCCGCTCCCTTCACGATGAGGTGCAGCGTGCGGCCATATTTCACCGGAAAATCCACCTCATAGTCCCGTTTGTTCTGCCCCGTACTCCGCCGCATCATTTCATCCCGAACCCTTTCCCTTGAGGTTTCGGGCAGGAACTCCATGATGTTGTGGCCGACCAGCTCCTCCCTCGTATAACCGGAAGAGACAAGACCCGCCTCATTCACGAATACGATCCAGCCGACCTTGTGAATGAGAACGATACCCGGCGCATTGTTGACGATGGCGGAATACCGCCCTTCACTCTCACGGAGAAGCTCCTCCATATGCACACGCTCCGTGATGTCATCGAAGCACTCGATGCCGCCGACCACATCGCCTTCCGCGTTCGTGATCACTTCAACATTCTTCGAAACGTTCCGCACTTCGCCTGATTTCGTTCTGATGGTGCAAACCCTGTTTGTGACGGGTTTGTCGATTTCATCGGAAAACAAGCCACAAAGCTCGGAACACGGCTGCTCCGCAAAGAGGGTGCACCCCACGCCCAATACTTCGGATTCCGCATATCCGGTCACCTGCTGTGCCTTGTGATTCCAGCTGGTGACACGACGTTCCCGGTCCACGGTGAAGACAGCACTGGGAACGGTCATGAGAAGCCGCTCCACATAGGAGTTTCGTTCTTCAAGCATTCGGGCGCTTTCCTGAATGACCGAGTCGTTCCTGTGTTCGAGCGTGGTGTCCCGAAACAGCACGAGAAACTGTTTTGCATTCTGCTGAACAAAGAGATCCACCGAAAGGAGTCCGGTGCGGATGGAGCCATCCGACGCATGAATTGTCATTTCCAGATTTCGGATGCCGCCCTGCTGGATGATGGTTGCACGAATGCTTTCCGTTACGCCAGGATCAATACAGGAAGCCAGTTCTGCATAGGAATGTCCAACGACATCCTTCCCTGCCAAACAAAAACTCGTCCGGACAGCCTTGTTGAGATACCGGACCGTCTCATCCTCATTGAGGATGAGCACATGTTCCTCCAGCATGTCAAAAAGCTTTTCACAGGCCTCAACCGCAAGAATCGGCCCCATGTCTTCCAGTGCCGTCGCGCTTGCCGTCACATCCGTACCTCCGTGCCCGCACCAGCAGGCGCCTTTCTGTACTTATCACCACAGTCGGAAAACAAACATCGTTTACGCATGAGGTTGTTGGAAATTGGTATTTATATCGGAAGTTATAGTTGCAATTAACAACTATTTCGTTATACAATGATTATGCGAGAGCAATCCAGCGACCGTGGAAACGGCCCTGAAACCGGAGGCCCCCATGAACGAGCCAATCGTCCGATCCGCATACAAACTCAAAACGAATCTGGAACGTGTGGAAACAGTCCCCGAACCGATGCCGGCGGAAACCAGCTATACCTGGCAGGATCGACTGGATGCCTGGAAGGCGCGCTGGGGCATCGAACGCATGGAACACAGGGTCCTTCCTGGATTGTATCGCATCGGCCACCCGGACGGGGACAGCACCGTACTGGTGACGGCGAACTACAGGATGACTTTCGACCTGGTCCGGAGGGAACTGTCGGACCGCAATGTCTGGCTTCTCGTGCTTGACACCAAGGGCGTCAATGTCTGGTGTGCGGCTGGGAAAGGCACCTTCGGGACGGCGGAACTGGTCAGGCGCATCAAGCTTACTGGGCTCGCGAGCCTTGTGTCACATCGGAACCTGGTTCTTCCGCAACTGGGTGCAACCGGAATCGCAAGTCAGGAAGTCAGGCGGCTTTCCGGCTTTTACGTCCGTTTCGGTCCGGTTCGCGCATCCGATCTTCCCGCCTTTCTCGACGGGAGTCTGAAAGCGACACCCGAAATGCGGCGCGTCCGGTTCACGACATGGGACCGTTTGGTCCTGACCCCCATCGAACTGACAGGAATGTTGAAACCGTCGCTTTTGGCCTTCGGCATCCTTTTCCTGCTGCAGGCTTCCGGTTTGGCACGTTTCGGCGCATTTGAAGCCGTGGCCTGGCTTCTTGCGGCACTGGCCGGCACAGTTCTCACACCGCTCCTGCTGCCCTGGATTCCGGGTCGGGCCTTTGCATTCAAGGGCATGCTGACCGGGCTGGCGACCGGCATTGCCCTGCTGGCCCTCACCGGTTTCTCGCCGGGCTCCGCAGCGCTCCTGTCCGGAGCGGCCTCGCCGGGTTGGGCGCAGGCTCTTTCAGCCATTCTGCTCATGGCGGCCGGGTCATCCTTCGGCGCCATGAACTTCACAGGCTGCACCCCCTATACCTCCCCGTCCGGGGTCCTTCGGGAAATGAAGATCGCCGTTCCATTGCAAGCCATCGCATTCGTCCTGGGCTGTCTCGGGCTCCTGATTTCGGGGATTCTGTCAAAGTTCGCATGACCGCAAGGAGGAAAAAAGATGATGACGCATAAATACATAAAGAATGTCACCACGTTGGCACTGGACATGGAAAAGTGCACGGGCTGCGAGCGGTGTACGGAAGTCTGTCCCCATGCGGTATTCATTCTGGAAAACCGGAAAGCGGAGATCACGGATCGCGATGCCTGCATGGAATGCGGCGCATGTGCCTTGAATTGTCCGGTACAAGCCCTGTCCGTGTCTCCTGGCGTCGGATGCGCGGCGGCCATCCTCACGGGCTTTCTGACCGGCAAACAGCCAAGTTGCGACAATGGAGAGGATGGATGCTGCGGATGAACCTGATTCTCCCGAATGAACTGCTCCGTGAACAGGTCCGGAAACTCGAACGTTTGTTGTCCCTGCTGAACGAAGGGGAAATGAGCTGTTGCGGCATCACCTTCACACAATGCCATGCACTCGTCGAGATCGGTCGCGCAGGCACGGTCTCGCTCTCGGCGCTGGCGGAAAGTCTGGATCTCGACAACAGCACAGCCAGCAGAACCGTCCAGAATCTTGTGACTGCAGGGATTGCGCGGCGCGAGCCAGACCCGGCGGATCGAAGGGCGGTCGTCATCGCCCTCTCTCCGGCCGGGGAAACCCTGTTCCAACGCGTCGAGGGTAACATGACAAATCAGTTCGAGTCCATCTGGAACCGGATTCCCGACAACAAGCGGGAACAGGTGCTGGAAAGCATCGAGCTGCTCGCGGATGCCCTCCGCCAGACCTGCTGTGCAACGGATGAACAGGGGTGAGAAGCGTCATTCCGCGACGAGTCCTGCGATGGTCGCATTCATTCCGCCAGGTTGCGTGACAGCGCCGCCATGATAGCATAGAACCGTATCGATTTCATAAGCGGCCAGTTTGGCCAACGACGCGCGAGCCTGAACCAGATCCTTCGTATAGACGGGATTCGGGCCGGCCAGCATGCCGTCATGCGCGTTCATGGCGTCACCGGCCACCAGCGTCTTGTACTTCCTGAGATAGTAACAGCAATGTCCGGGCGTATGACCGGGCGTATGGATGGCGACGATACCGCCGCAGAATGGCAGTTCCTGCCCGTCCGCAAGTCCGAGATCCACAACGGCGATCTGCTCGGAGAACAAAGTCCGCACCCCCTCCAGTGAAACGGGATCCTGAATCGTCACGCCCGTTTTCTGCGCATATTCCGCAGCGTGCTGAAGGATCCGCTCACTGGACATCTTGGCCGGCATCCGTTCAAACTGGATATACGATTTTTCCTCAGCATGGCACATTACCTTCGCCCGGTCTGCGGTTTCGCGCTGCAGGGCGGCGAGGCTGCCGATGTGGTCCATATCCTGATGGGTGATCACGATGGCAGTCAGCTTATCAAGGGTGACCCCCTCCCCCATCATGGCGGTCCGGATCGCTCCCGCCTGACCCGGAAGGCCTGCATCGAAAAGGATTGCGTCCCGTTCATCCCAAAGAAGAACCGGACACATGCCGAACTTGTTCTGACCGCCCATTTCCAACAGGGACAAACCACTTGAAACCATCATATGACCTCCGGAGCCGCGACGCAGCAAAAACAGGGTTTGTGAACTGCTGATATCGTATCATATGCCATATTCCCATCACAGGGTATCCAATCCCAGCAGATTCTTGGCCGCCAAGCCGATCAGGAAAGAGATGGCCGCAACGGACAGCGAGATGATCGCCATCTCCGCAAACCGCTTAAGGAAAGGTTCTTCCTTGGCAACGGACAAGTAGAAGTTGAAAAACATGATGATGATCAGCACGGTGGCCAGCATGATGGCAAAGGCTGCCACATACAGGGAGGACGGCAACAGAAGGTAGGGCAGCACAAGCAGCACAACCGTGATGAGATAGGCGGTTCCTGTATAAAGACTGGATTTGAACGCCTTGTCGTTTCCATTGGCACGTTCCGCCAGATAATTGGATGCTGCCATGGAAAGTGTGGCGGAAATACCGGTGATGATTCCTGTCAGCGCGACAAGCTTCGTATCGGCCAGCGCGAAGGTGACACCGGCAATGGCGCCGGTCAATTCCACAAGCGCGTCGTTCAGACCCAGAACCATCGCCCCGACATAATGGAGCCGTTCCTCATCAAGCATGCCGTACAGATTTTCTTCATGGCGCCGCTCATCGGCAAGCATGGCGGCAGCCTGCGGCAAACCGTGCTGCAGCAGGTCATAACCGTCTCCGTTCACCCGCTCCGCCTTTTGCAGGGTTTTGACCACAAAAGTAAAACCGAGCAATACAGTCAGCAGTTTCATCAGGAACAGATACGTGTGGCGTGGCTTGACATCCTGCTTCGAGAGGCCCTTCCAGACATTGGCATGACGCTTTTCATCGCTTGCCATTTGTTCAAGCAGGGTTTTGTTTCGGGTGTTCTTTTCACGCCGTGCCATGAACGTATAAAGGATGGCTCCGGTTTCTTCGTCACACTGCGCTTGTCGAACCGCGTTCAGAATGGCTGGTTCCAAGACCGTCTTTTCCATGGGAAGCGCTCCTTTGATTGAGGGTTCCACAACAACATTCCCCCTGTGATTCAGGTGAAGCAAATCGTTCCAGCAAGTTGCCGCACTGGAATCATATCATGAGTGACAGCGTATATTCCAGCACTGCGCATCCATTTCCATGCCATATGCCGGATTGACAAGGGCCTTTATCGGGAAATATCCTTATAGAATCGCAAACAACCATCATGCATGGATTGGGACTCCGCCGCAGCGATGGTCCCCTGCACAGCATAAGTGCTGTTCCGGCCCTTCATTCATCAGTCGCCGGAAGAACCGGCGGGAAAAGGAACCGATATGGGTGCAAATCATCTTCCCGAAAATCCGAACGAGCTTTTGGACTACAGCCGGGCAAATCTGCGCGACATCTGGGTTGCGGGCGGATGCTTCTGGGGAACGGAAGCCTACATGGCCCGGGTGCCCGGCGTGGCGGACACCACCGTGGGCTACGCAAACGGCCGGACGGAAAACCCGACCTATGAGGAAGTATGCCATAAAAACACGGGACATGCTGAAACTGTCCTGCTTCGCTACGATCCGGCCCGCGTCTCCCTCTCCTCGCTGTTGAAGCATTTTTTCGCCATCATCGACCCAACCTCCCTCAACCGGCAGGGCGGCGATGCGGGAACGCAATATCGCACCGGGATCTATTACAGGGATGAAACGGATCTGAAGGCCATCCGCGATGCGGTTGCAGACGAGCAGAAGTCGCATGAAAAGCTGATTGTGACGGAAGTTCTGCCCCTCGTCCAGTTTTTCCCCGCCGAGGAATACCACCAGGACTATCTTGAAAAGAATCCGGGGGGCTATTGCCATGTCCATTTCGACACCCTGTCGATGGACACCTGAAAAACTGGAACCATACTTTTCCCGGTTTGCGGGGTATCATGGTCGTGCGCCCCAGCCGGGGCCCGAAGGAGTGAATCGTCACGCCTCGGAAACATGGATGCAAAAGCGAAAGGATGATTCTCATGCGCCTGTTCATGAAGCAGAAGGTCTTTTCATTCGGGGATAAATTCACGATCAAGGATCAGAACGAAAGCGATCGGTGGTTCGTCGAGGGCGAAGTCTTCAGCATGGGGAAACGCCTTCACATCCTGGATGCACAGGGGCGGGAACGCGCATTGCTCCGCCAGAAGGTCTGGTCCTTCCTGCCCCGCTACTTCGTCGAAATCGACGGCGTGGAAGTGGCCCAGGTGGTCAAGGATTTCACGTTTCTCAAGCCGCATTACCACCTCGAAGGCAGCCCGCTCGAATTGGAAGGCGACTTCTGGGCGCACGACTACCGCCTCCTCGAAAACGGCTCACCCGTCATGTACATGAGCAAGCAATGGATGACCTGGGGCGACAGCTACCAGCTGGATATCGACGATCGTGCCGACGAACTGCTCTGTCTGGCCATCGCGCTCGCTGTCGATTGCGCGGTCGCATCCGAGCAGAACAACTGATCAGTCCCGGAACCGACGAACGCCTGCCTTGTTGCAAGCCGGCAGAGCGAGCATCAGCAGGACCGTATCCTGACCGATTCGTCAGGATACGCCATAACCAGCGTTACGCCAAGGGAAAGCGACGAATCGCATAACGGTACTTCCCGGATGCGGTCGGCGGGATGTCTTCGACCACCTCGGTCGCAATGACGGTACCGGGCAGAAGTCCCTCGATGTCCCGTATGAACTTCGCCAGATCCGCCTGTGTTGCGGCAGGCTTGGGAACCATCTTCAGGAGGGCCCGTTCCGGTGCTTCCTGGACAATCTGGAACTTTTCAAGAACCCCCATGGCACGGGCCACATGATTGAATGCATGGCCATGCACAAACTGACCGTCCACCCGCAGGAACATGTCATCCTCGCGGCCGTCGATGGCTCCCAGAAGCGGCAGTCCCCTGCCGCAGGCACAACGTTCGTCACTTCGGGTTGCCCTGTCTCCGACCCGGTACCGGAGCCGCGGCTGGGACAGGTTGTTCAGATCCGTCACCAACACGATGCCGGATTCCCCTTCGGCGACGGGCTCGCCTGTCTTTTCATCCACCAGTTCCAACCAGAGGTTTTCCGCACAAAGATGCATGCCGCCTTTCGGGCACTGGTAGGCGATCATGCCTCCATCCCGCGCGCCATACTCGTTGACCACAGGGCATCCGAACACGGCGGCAATCCGCTCCCGCTGATAATCCTGAAGGGTTTCGGAGGTGGATACGACCACCTTCGGCTTGAAGGACAACGCCAGTTTCCGCTCCTGCATCAAGGTTGCAAAGGTGTACAGGGCGGACGAATACCCGTAGAAGTATTCCGGCCTGTACCGATTGATGGTATCCAGATAGTCGGGCATCGCTTCCGGCTTCAAACTGTATGCAGGAAATGCGATGCGGTTCTTCAGCCATTTTTCTTTCATCCTGTATTTCCGGAACTGCTGCTGGTTCATTTCCAGTGGGTTACCCCAGATCATGACGCACCGGCTGCCGGGCGTGATGCCATACCAGGAAAGGCCGCGCCAGCGGGCCGCCTCGAAATGCTCGACCGTGATCCGGTTCATGTAGAAAGTGACGGGTTCGCTGGTGGAGCCCCCGGATTTGTTTTTGATGAGCGTCGACGGATCAGTTCCCGCCGCCAGGAACGCATCCGGATTCCGCATGTAGTCCTGCTTGGTCAGGATGGGCAGGCCGCGCAGCACAGCTTCCGGATCCGTTGCAATCAGATCCATCTTTCCCTTGAGCGCGGAATAGGCCGAAACCGTCTCCGCACATTTTACCAGAAGCCGGGACAATTTTTCTTTGCGGAGTGATTCCACCTCTTCAGGTGCAAGCCTCTCGGATGCAAGCAGTTCCCTCAGATACGGGCGAATCCTGTTGCCTTTCCTTTTTTCCATCAACGGGTACAAAACCCGTTCGATTCCTGCCTTTATGAGATCCATTCGTCATTCCCTCCATGGTGGTTCCGGCGGCCGACTTGATCCCGCCACGGCTGGAACCCTTTTGCCATTATACACCGACAGACCTCCTTTTCGGAATGACAAATGACCTCTTCCTTTTCGAACTATCATTCCATGCTGCGCCCTCCATCCTCCCTGTACTTTTTCCCGATTGATCACCTCCCATTGGGGTAAGTCACTGATATAGGTTTTATCAAATTGATTTACGAATTCAGTGAGGTGGATAAATGGATTACAATCTTCTGATTGGCGGTGCCGCTGGCCAGGGCATGGAAACCCTTACAAACCTGCTGGAGCGGATGCTCAAGCGACAAGGATACGCTGTGTTCACCACACACGACTACATGTCCCGTGTACGGGGCGGGCACAATTTCATGCGCATCCGGTTTGGCGATCAGCCGCTTCATGCCCACCGGATCGCGCTGGACGGAATGATCGCCCTGAACGCTGAAACCATTGAACTGCACAAAGCGGAACTTTCCCCTGGCGGTTTCATCCTTGCGGATGATTCGGTTGCCGGGGACCGAAAAACCGACACGTCCCTCCCGCTGATGGAACTGGCAACAACCGCAGGGAATCCAAAGGCGGCCGGCACGGTTGCATTGGGCGCAGTACTGAGGCTGTTCGGCCTGTCCCTCGATGGAATGGCGGATGTCATCAAACGGCAATTCCCGAAGGCGGACATCGCGGAGGTAAACGAAAAGGCGCTGCGGGCCGGATATGAAGCGGTTGCACCCGCATTCGCACCCCCCGGACGCATGGCTGCGGAGACGCATCTGATCAACGGAAACCAGGCGATCGCAATGGGCGCGCTGGCTGCGGGCTGTCGCTTCTATTCCGCCTATCCGATGACCCCCTCCACCTCCGTCATGGATTTTCTGGCAGACAAAATGGCTGGCACCGGCATTCTGGTCGAGCAGGCCGAAGACGAAATCGCAGCCATCAACATGGCCATCGGCGCCTCCTTTGCAGGAGTTCGGGCCATGACCGGCACTTCGGGTGGAGGATTCTGCCTGATGACGGAAGCGGTCGGACTTGCCGGCATCACGGAAATCCCGCTGGTCGTCCTGAATGTGATGCGTCCCGGACCGGCCACGGGTCTGCCCACCCGGACGGAACAGGCGGACCTTCAATTTGTGGTTTATGCCGCACAGGGCGAGTACCCGCGCATGGTCATCTCGGTCCGGAATCCCTCGGATGCCTACCGGCAGACCATGCGGGCCTTCCGGCTTGCAGACCGCTATCAGATGCCTGTCATTCTCCTCTCGGATCAGTACCTGGCCGACGCACGTCAGACCATCCCCCCGCTGGTTGTCGAACCGGAGGATGGCCCGGCTTTCCTGGCCGACACGGCAACGATGGAACCTTTCGCCTACCGCCGGTATGCCCTGACGGAATCCGGCATTTCGCCGCGTCTGATTCCAGGGCGGGTACCCGGTCAGATCATCAAATCGGATTCGGACGAGCATGACGAGGGCGGCTATATCACCGAATCGGCCTCCGTCCGCAATGCAATGGTCGAAAAACGGGCCAGGAAGATGGAATTGCTGAAAACAGAGCTTGAGGAGCCTGCGCTTTACGGAAATCCGGACGCCGACATTCTCCTGCTTGCATGGGGATCCATGGAGGGGCCGGTGCTCGAAGCGCTGGCATTGCTGAAACAGGACGGAATCGAAGCGAAGGCGCTCGTTTTCGGAGACATTTGGCCGCTGCCTGTGAAGCTGGTGACGGAACATGCCGCAAAGGCACACCACCTCCTGAATGTGGAGCAGAACAGCACCGGCCAGCTGGCCCTGCTGGTGCGGGAAGCCACAGGCATCAGTGTCACAGGCAGTGTTCTTCGCTACGACGGCAGACAGATCCCACCACTGGATATTGCAGCGGCAGTCCGTCGCCGGCTGGAAGGGAATGCGTCTGTCGCCGGTGAATCACCGGCATCAGGTGATCCTTCAGCCAAAGAGGATGCTGAGGTCAACGGAACCATGGAGGTGAAAGCATGACACAAACAATGGAACCCCGGGAAACGACCCCCGGCGGAGATAGGTTCAAAACCTCGGAAACGGCCTGGTGTCCCGGATGTGGGGACCACAACATTCTTTTCACCTTGCGCGATGTCCTCAACGGACTCGGGCTGGAACCACACAACGTTCTGGTGGTGGGCGGAATCGGGCAGGCGGCGAAAACGCCGCAGTACATCAACACGAACGGGTTCAACGGTCTGCATGGCCGTGCGCTTCCGCCAGCCGTCGCAATCAAGATGGTGAATCCGAACCTCACGGTCATCGTGGATTCCGGCGATGGGGATTCCTATGGGGAAGGCGGCAACCACTTCATCCACAACATCCGCCGCAACGTGGACATCACGCATCTGGTGCATGACAACCAGATCTACGGGCTCACCAAAGGGCAAGCTTCCCCCACGAGCGCACAGGGGCATGTGACCCATGTCCAGACTTATGGATCCGCAAATGTACCCATGAACCCGCTGCTCACCGCCCTTGCAATGGGAGCAGGTTTCGTCGCGCGCGGATTCTCCG
This sequence comes from uncultured Clostridia bacterium, assembly GCA_942493335.1. GTDB lineage: Bacteria > Bacillota > Clostridia > DSM-8532 > DSM-8532 > JAEWSN01. The sequence goes on from OW818693.1 coordinate 1,703,513, forward strand.
CCGACAAGGCCCAACTGGAGGAGCTGATCCGTGCCGCCATCCAATACCGCGGATATTCGCTTGTGGACATTCTCCAGCCCTGTGTCAGCTTCAACAAGATCAACACCTTCCAGTGGTACAAAAGCCGGGTCTACCCGCTGGATGGCACACATGACCGGACAAACCTGGCATCGGCCATCGAAAAATCCATGGAATGGGGAGACCGGATTCCCACTGGCATCCTGTATCAGGTGGACAAGCCGGTCTGGCCGGATCACATCCCCCACTTGAAAGAGGGTCCGGCACTGGTGGACAGACCCGTCGAAAAGGATGCGATCCGCGCCTTGACCGCCGACTTTGAATGACAGATCGGAAAAGGCCCCCCTTGCGATGTCAAATCTCGCAGGGGGGCCTTTTGGGGCATCCTCATTTCCGGGCCATCCTCATTCCAGGCGTTCCTTTTGCGGTGGGGTCCCCTTATCAGGACGTCCGTCCATCCGCGTATCGACACAAGTCATGCTGTCAATAACTCACTTTCAGCGTCCGGATGCCGAACGGCCGGAAAACCAGCGAACAAGTGCCGGAACCGACTTCGATCGGGCCATCCCCGCATTCACCGACTGCAATCGGTTCCTCAAGAAGGTTCGTTTCGACAACGTCCTTCACCGGGAACCCAAACTTGACCGAAGCACGGGCCTGCGTCCCTTCCGATTCATAGAGACGCACGATGAAGGCATTGCCGCCATCTTCGCACGGCTTCACGGTTTCGAGGATCACATGGTCGGCATCCACTTCGAGGAAGGACGGGAAGGCACGTTCCCCCTGCAGCGCAATCGGAGCCACATTCAGCGCATACCCCGGCAGCACGGCGTTCTCCGCCGAGAATCCGCCCATATGGGGCAGAAAGGAGTATGTGAACCTGTGCAGACCCGCATCGCCGCGCGGATCGGGACGGCAGCCGCCCTTGTGGAGGGACAGGCGGATGTCGCCGCCTTCCACGGAAATGCCGTACTTGCAGTCGTTCAGGACGGAAACACCGTAGCGGGTTTCGGAAAGGTCCGTATAGCGGTGGTTCAATACCTCGAACATCGCCTGTTCAAGGGTGTTGTTTCGCGTGGTCGGCTTCTGGCAATGTCCGAACTGGATTTCATGACGGGCCGTGTTTGCCTGGAGGGTGGTGGCGAAACCGGCCTTCAGGAAACGGTGCTTGTCCTGCCAGTCCATCTCCGTCTCAAAGTCGACCTGGGCCGATGCCGCATGAAACACCATATCCTGGACGAGCGTCGTTTTCGGGGAAAGGCGGTATCTGCTGCGCAGGCGGAACTGGACCGCTCCGTCGGAAACAACGGTCCGCTCCAGCAGGGTGGCCGAAGCTTCATACTTGTATCGGATGTCCGCATCGACGTCCCAGTTGTCCCATGAGGACGGAAGATCCTCCGCCATCAGGAACGTGTTGAGCGGGAGCCCTGTGCCGCGCAGCTCCCGGCCGTTCCGGCTGTCCACGAAGGACGAGATGGTTCCATCCTCCCCAAAGGAGACGCTGGCGAACGGGGTCTCCAGCACCTTCCCGTCATAACGGAAAACTGACGCGGCGGAAGAAGCCATGGATTCCGATTCCGGCACCCACGCTACGGCTGTCCCGCTGAAGGGCGGCAGCACGAGCCCGCCGACCGCGGTTTTCTCCTCTCCGTTCCATGTACTGAACCGTTGGATACGGAAGGAGGGATCGGCGGGAACCAGACCGGGGAGCGCCGGAAGAACAACATCGTCCGTCCGTTCAAAACCAAGGGTGTTGACGAGGGTGATCGTTTCTGTGCCGGTTCCGGGGATTCGAGCGTTTTCAGGAGATTCCGCACCGGTTCCGGGGACGCGGACGTTTTCAGCGGATTCAGCACCGGTTCCGGTGACCCGCCTGCCCGAGATGGACTCCACCAGTGCGTTGCCCCTTGCCAACACTTCCGCCATCTCTTCATGGCAAAGGTCGTGCACCATCGAAATGCAAGTACCGGGCAGAATGTCGTGAAATTGGTTTACAAGCAGGGTTTCCATGAGCGGACGAATGTCCTGGTCGGTTGCCGGGACTCCCTCGGCAGCCGCTTTCCGGACCGTCAAAAATTCCAGATCGCGCAGCAGCAGCTCCGCCTTGCGGTTGTTCCGCTTGATTTCATGCTGGTTGGTCAGTGTGCCGCGATGCAATTCGAGATACAGTTCCCCCTGATAGGTTGGAACGTGAAGGGCTTCGGCCTCCAGGGTCCGCATGAACGCACTGACGGAGGTATGTTCCGCTTTCGGCGCACCGTCCAGATCCTGCACACGCCGGGCCATCTCGATCATTTCAAACTGCGGGCCGCCGCCGCCATCCCCGAAACCGTAGGCGACCAGCCGGCGTTTCGCCACCTGCTTGTTCTGCAGCGAGTTCCTGCTGTCACGGCCTTCCAGCTGTTCGATGAGCGTTTTCGCATCCGGCCAGCTGTGGGAGGTGTTCAGGTGTGAAAAAACAGCTGTGCCGTCGATCCCCACCCAACGGAAGGTTTCATAAGGGAAACGGTTTGTGTCGTTCCAGGACATTTTCGTCGTGTTGAAATACTTGACGCGGCTGCCCTTCATGATCTGCGGAATGGCGGCACTGTAGCCGAACGTGTCCGGAAGCCAGAACGCATCCGCCGTGTAGCCGAAATGCTTCTGCGTGTACCGCTGTCCCCAGAGGAACTGGCGGACCATGGATTCGCCGGAAGTGATGTTGCAGTCGCACTCCACCCATACGCCGCCGTTCGGCTCGTATCGGCCTTCCTTCACTTTCTGCCTGATCGCCTCGAACAGGGAAGGATAGTTTCTGCGCACCATTTCCGTATGATAGGCGGAGCTCTGGATGAACCGGTATTCAGGGAACTGGTCCATCAGGCTGATCTGGTTTGCATAGGTGCGGGCGCATTTCTTGACTGTTTCCTTGATGGGCCACAGCCAGGCGGTGTCCATGTGCGAATGCCCGATGATGCCGGCGGTGGGGGCGGAATCCGCATTTCTTGCGGCAAGGACCGGCGCCATAATGGCACGGGCTTCAGCCAGCGCGCCGCGCCACTCCGATTCCTCCACCTGCTCCGGGGAGAGGCGGACGGTTTGAAACACGGAAAGCAGACAGTTCTGCACATCCGCGCGGCGGAAGGACAGCGGGTCCATCGCCGCTGCGAGCTGGTTCAGGGTCCGAAGATCATACACGAAATCCGCGATGTCCTGGTTTTTGACGCAGACATCGAAACCCTTGTATACATGCATGCGATCCGTGACCGGACTTGTTTCAAAAGGTTGTGTGCCAAGAATGTAGTGTCCGGCATAGAATTCCACGGCGATCCGGATGGGCCTTCCCGGTTCAGCCGCATGGGAAATCAGGTCGCAGTAATGGTTTCCGTGTCCGGTCTGCACGATCTTCGTGGCAAAGGTGCCATACGGCGTGCCGTCCACCCAGAGCATGGCCTCGTACCCGCCCACATCCGGGCGCAGATAGATGCGTTGACCGGCATGTTCGGCCGACACGTTCACAGAGCCGGTAAACCAGGCATACCTTCCTTCGCCGCCCCATACCTCTCCGGGCTTCGCTTTCCTGTATCCCGCACCGGCGCCAGGAATGGCGTGATGCTGTTCCGCCGTTTCGAAGAGATCCGCTTCCATTTCCCCGATTTTGCTGAAGAGATAGGGCTCCAGCGTCTGTTCGTACCGGAGCATCTTTCCCAATGTCAGATTCATCTGTGCCGAATTGAGCATGTCTGTTCTTCCTCCCGGTTCAATGACCGGATGCCAGATAGGCATCCACCTGTTTTTGCACTTCCGCTATGATTTTTTCGCGTCCTGCATTCTTCTGCAGGGTGACATATTCGTCCACGGATGCGTCTGCATCCTTGGTGACGCCAAATCGGATGGGTTTGCCGAATTCCTCGTTGATCTGCGAACGACGGACCAGTTCGTTCCGGATCGAATCGGTGTTGATGAAGAGCCCGTCGATGGGTGATGCGATGTTGTTTGCGCGGCTTGCGAATTCCTCTTCACGCACCCAGAACCCCTTCGAATAGGTCGCATTCGGGCGCATGAACTGGGGTTTCCAGAATGCCCACTGCCCGCCCCATTCCATATAGTTCGAGGTGGTGCCGTCCATCCCGTCCGGATACACCGCTGCTCCGTCCCGCAGCACATAGGTTTTCCCCTCGATCCCGTATTGCACGAGGTCATACAGGGCGCTGTCCGTTTCCAGCCGGTCGAGGAACAGGAGCGTACGCTCCGGATTGGCCGCATTCCGGTTCAGGCAGACAACGTTTGCCAGCGGGCTGCGGTTTGGAAATTTCCGATCCGGGTAGACCTCCGAGCTTTCCGTCGTCCATGCCGGATCCGCAAAGCGCTGGTCCGCATTGGCCCATTCATGGGACGTGACCGAGACCGCAAAATGGCCATTCCGCCACAGGGTTGCGCCGTCTTCCTTGCTGATCAGGGCATCCCGCGCAAGAATGCCGTCCCGGTACCATTTGTTTGCATAGGTCGCAACCTCCCGGAAAGCGGGATGGGTTTCCAGTGCAACGACCCGACAGGCCGGGTCATTCAGATCGATGTACAGATCGTTTCCAACAGAGGGAATCTGGAACAACTCCCATTTCTGGATGATCATGCCGTCCATGGCGCTGTTGATCAGCTTCTGTGCGGGCAGCGCCGCCTTCAGCCTGTACAGGAATGCGTCGAGTTCCTCCACAGTCCGGATGGAATCCTTTGCCTGGCTGATGCCGGCCGCATCCGTCAAGTCCTTGCGCCAGAGCAGGAAGTTCCGCTGGTTCATCTTCATCGTCCAGGGCAGTCCGAGGATTTTTCCGTTTACGGTCACCGCCTTGAGCGTTCCCTGTTCCCGGTATTTCGCAGCCAGCGTAGGCGCCCAGACATCCAGCAGCCTCCCAAGATCCCTGTATCCGCCAGCCAGAACCATGGCCGGGTAGGCAAGCCAGTCCCCGTCGAAATTCATGTCCCACTTGTCCCCGGATGCGGTCATCATCAGCAGTTTGTCCTTGTAATCGCCATAGGGAATGAAGTTGATGTCAAAATCCGCATGGAGGGAGTCGTGAACCCGATCCGCGATGGCCTGCCAGACTTCGTCGGTCGCGGCGCGCTTGTCGCCCAGGAAGAAGAATTTCAAGGTGACATCGGGCAGATTCCCTGCGTCAGGAGGCATGTCCCCGGAAATTGAGGTGCCTTTGCTTTCGTCGGTCGGGCTGGACTGGCCGGGCACCGCTGCCTGATTTCCGGATGTGTTCGGTTCAGGAGAACCCGCGATCGAACCGCAGCCTGTAAGCGCCCCCTGCAGCATCAGGACAACCACAAGCATCCACAACCGGAGAAAAACACTTGTTTTTCCGCTCCATCGGACGGGGAGGCCCCTGTTCCCGCTGCAGGCGGTGCGGGTACGAAAAAAGAGCCTATTCGAAAAGCTTTCCAGCCTTCCCGGCATCACATCTGATTCCCGACCTTCCGGGACCCCGGAAGAAATCATAGTCCATGCGGTAATCATGTCATTTCCCCCATTCCCATGATTATAGCTTGTCCGGCCTTCCGTGCCTACCCTCCCGGCGTTTGAGCCCTTTCCGTCTCATCAGGCGCAAATCCTTGCGATCAGCGAACCCTGCGGTCAGCCGCACCTGACTCCGATTTTTCGTCACGGTCTCGCAACTGGAAAGAAAACGCTTTCAAATCTCACAGACCGAGCCGTTTTTACCAATATCTGTTTTCCGCGGGTCCTTTGACTGTACTACAATATGGACAGGTGTGGGCTCGTCCCCACGGCACGGAACACCGGGAGGAACGCATGCCGCAAACCATCAGTTCCCTGAAAAAGGATTTGAAACGCCGGACCTTTCATTTCACCCTGCTGTCCGCCTTCTCGGTTCTGGCCATCCTGATCGTGCTTTCCTCCGCCATCCTGTTTTCAGGCGTGTACATCGACAACATCTATCGGCAGCTTGAGGAAACCTCGCTCCGGAACTTGAACGGACACCGCGACGAGTTCGACCGGATCTTCATGCAGTCCAGCGAAATCAACCAATACCTCCGGCAGAATCCGGATTTGAGCGCCTTCCTCTTCTCGAAGGAACCCGACTTGCTGGCCATCAACCGGGCGCGTCTGTCCTTCAGCCAGGTTCAGTACATCAACCCCTACATCCATTCCATCCAGTTTTTCAACCGCCAGTTCCCCTATGATCTTTCAGATTTGAAGACCGGAAAACCCGGACTCGACATGACCGAATTGGTGAACAAGTCCTTGGCGCGGCCGGATTTGCAGACCGATCTGAACCTCGCCTTCAGCACGCTCATCGGAACCGTCGGCGGCAAGCCTGCCTCAGGCATCTCCCCGCAGCGAACCCTGTCCGTCCTCTTCGGGGACGGCATCGGGGACCGGATCGGGGATGAAGCCGTCATCATCAATCTGGATGCGGATGAGATCAACCGGAAGCTGCTCGGACGGATTGACGGACTTGCGATCATCACGGACCGTTCAGGTACCGTCCTCTTTTCAAGCCCAGGCTTTTCGCCCGGGGAAAGCGTGGCGGGCGATGCCTGGTTCAAGCGGATCGGCCAATCGGATGCGCTAGCAGGAAGCCTCCGGACGACCCTGGACGGTCAGGATCAGGTTGTAACCTACACGCATGGGTTGTCCGGCGATTATCTGCTCGCAAACATCAGTCCGGCAGGCGGATACAATGGCATCATCCTGGAAAAGCTCCTGTACATCGGGTTCATCAGTATCGGCGTCATCCTTGTCTACATGGCGCTGGGCATCTTTCTATCCAGAAAGCTGTCCTCTCCCGTCCATCACATGACGGAACTCATCGAGCGCTTCGGATTTGGCGAGCTGGGAAGACAGCCCGGGGAACTGGCGTTCATTACGGATGTGTTCCAGCAGGTGGCTCAGCAGAAGCGGGAACTCGAGGCTGTCAATGCCGATCAGGCCGTCCAGCTGAAATATGAATACCTCCGCAACCTCCTGACCATGTCCGTGCTGCCTGAAAGCCTTCTGAAGGACGTCTCCCGGCACCCGTTCGAAATCCGGTTTGAGAACCTCATCGTGATTTCCGTGATGATGGACCGGTACCGCCGGTACGAGCCGGACAAGCAGTATATCCTGGACAACGCACTGGCCAAGATTGTGCCGGAAGTGCTCAAACCATTCTTCCATTGCGAAACGGTCCTGCTGAGGCCCGGCGAGCTTGCGATTCTGCTGAATTTCAGAAACCGCGAGAAAAACGGCATATCCATGCTGACGGAGGCATTGGACCGGCTTCGCGACATGGTACGGGATACGTTCCACACCACTCTCTCCATCGGGGTCGGCGGCGCGGCGAATACCCCGGGCGAATGCAAGGCGGCCTATGACAAGGCGGCTGATGTCGTTGCGGCAAGGCTCACGCTGGGACTGGACAGAACGCTGACCCCGCTTCTCGTGGAAGAAAACGCAAGTACCAACATCCAGTACCCGGTGGAAATGGAACAGGCCCTCACGAATGCCATCCGACTCGGAAAACCTGCCCTGTTCGAGGAGCATGTCGAATCCCTGCTTCTCCTGCTCGCCGGATATCCGCATCGGAACGTGCCGCCGATTTTCCTGCAGATCGTCTCCACCTGTATCCGCACCTTCAATGAAACCCTCAGTCCGGATCGCGGACGATATGCCCTCGGTTTCGACGGTTTCACACCAGTTGTCGAAGGCATGGAAACGCTGCGGGATGCAAAGACCTGGCTGATGGAGACCTTCTACTCCTTCCAGCGGCTACAAGAGGATCATGCACTGCTGAAAAACAACAAGCACTTCGGGCTGATTGAGAAAATGAAGGAGCATATCCGGACGAATTACCAGGATGTGAACCTGTCCACGGAATCCATCGCCGACAAGGCCGGATATGCCCCCTACTACTTCTCAAAGCTTTTCCGGGAGCTGGTCGGCATCAACATCAACGATTTCATCCGACAGGTCCGTCTTGAAAAAGCGAAGGAACTGCTGGCGAACACCTCGCTGAAGGCGCAGGAAATCGCCGAAATGACAGGCTTCGCGAACATCAGCAATTTCTACCTGGTCTTCAAGAAGGATGTCGGTCTGACACCGGCCGTCTACCGCGAATATTCGACTGGAAAGACAGGCGGAGGGGAAAAGCCGGGTTGAGTGGCGCAGCTGCTCAGGCCTTTTCGAGCCGCACCCGGCTGCCTTCCCCTTCCCTTCCGGGCGGAGTGATCATCAGTCGGCGGGACATCCGCGCCTTCATCTCCGGCACATGGCTGATCAGTCCGATGATCCGGTCCTCTCGGCTCAACCGTGTCAGCGCATCCATCACCGTGTCGAGAAGCTCCGCGTCAAGCGTGCCGAATCCCTCGTCGAGGAAGAAGAACTCCAGCGGGCATTGGCCCTTCAACTGGATTTGCGCGGAAAGCGCCAGGGCGAGTGCCAGCGAAGTCAGGAAGGTCTCGCCGCCCGACAGGGAGGAAACCGGCCGGTACAGACCGCCATTCGCGAAATCACGAATCAGGAATCCGGATTCGGTATCAAGAACCAATTCGAACTTTCCACGCGTCATGTCATGCAGCATCACCGAAGCGGCGGCTGCAATCTGCCGAAGCCGCGCTTCCGCCACGTAATCAATGAAACTGTTGTCCCTGCCGCGATCTCCCTTGAGCACCTTTTGAATTTGTCCGAGCATGCCGGATTGGTTCGACAGTGATTCAGCCCGTGCGGTGAGATCCTGCCAGCGCAGGTTTCGTTCCTTCAGAACGACACAGGCATTGCGTGCGATTTCATGGGATGCCGTCGCACCCTTCCTCTTTTCATCGGCGGCCTGCCACCCGTTTTTCGCGGCAATCCATTCATCCTCCGTCAGAGAGCACCCGTCCAGCCGTATGGCGATTCGCCTGCATTCATCCTCCGCCTGTTGTTTTTTTCTGGCATATTCCGAAATGGCCGTCTCCAGATCCGCCAACACGGTTCCCGACAAGATGGCTGTTTCAGCCTCTTCCGTGGATCCGAAACCATGCCGCTCCAGTTCTCCCTTCAGCACCGCCGACTCCGCGGCATGTATTTTTTCGAGGATGGATTGCCGGTCTCCGAGCATGGCCACCTGTGTCTCCAGCCCCCGAAGATCAGCCTGGCCGGCATTCCATGCCCGTGTATTCTCCGCAAACCATACGGCATGCTTCCGAAGTCTGTCCTCCGTTTCCGCCAGAAGACGGGAAAGAGCGGAGGGATCCAAGGTCATTTCCACAGGCATCCCTGCCAGCTTTTCCCGAAGCTTGTCCTCGAGTGCGCCTGCCCGCTCCGTCAGTCCCTTGGCCTCCGCTTCCTGCCTTGCGGTTTCCCGGCCAAGCGAATCACGACGTTGCGTCAGCCCGTTCAGTCGGTTCCGCACATCACCCAGCTCTTTTTCCAGACGCTCCGATTCCTGTGACAATACAGCATGCCGCTGGTCCATTCCGGCAATTTCATCGGAAAACTGCCGAAGTGAAGTGACTTCCTGCAGACGCAGGCACGCATCAAGGTCCAGAAAAGCCCGATTGCGCTGTTCCTTCTTTTCCGCGCTGACCGCAGCGAGTGAATCGTGTGCCTCCCTGCGTTCCTGAAGCCCGGCTTCCCCTGTCTTCAGCAGCGCTTCCGCCATGACGGCGTGTTCTTTTGCCTGTTGGAAGTTTCCGCTCGCTTCCCGCATCTGCAGTTCCCATCCTTCAAGCGCGTTCAGGGAGGATTCGATGGCATTCATCCGCTGCCGGTAACCCGACGGGTCAGGTTCCGTTGCGGATCCTACCGGCGGTTCGTTCACCACGCCAGCAGCTTCCCGCGGGAATTCCGCCGACAGGACATTCAACGAGGCGCCTGATTCCGCTTCTGTCTCCCCGTGCGGCTGCCGGCCCAGCGCCGGATGTTCAGTCGCACCGCAGACAGGGCAGGGCATGCCTGGCAGAAGCTCGTCCGCCATTCTGCGCGCCAGTACCGATGCAGCCTGCAGCGATGCGTGTTCCCGCAGCAGATCATTCCGGTTTCCCGGCGCCATCGGTTCAAGCCTTGCCATTTCCGCTGCGGCAATGGCAAGCATGGTTTGGCAACGCTCCCACTCTTTTCGCCTGTCCGACAGGTTCTCTTCATGTGCGGCGATCGTCTCCGCTTCCTTCATCCGTCTTGTTTCCAGATCCCGCCATTGTTCTTCCTGCATCTCCCACACGTGCTGTTTCCCGATCGCATCCGACAGCGCTTCCCGCCGCTGTGTCTGGACCCTTGTTGCCTCAAGGGAAAAGCGGAGCTCTTCAAACGTGGATTCAAGCCGCTTGCCCGCTGCTTCCTCCAGTGTCATGGCAGCTACGGCATCTTTCATGGCTATCGCTTCGCGTTGCTGCATGGCAAGGGCTTTTGCGGCTTCCGCCCGCATGATTTCCCATTCCTTCAGGACGGAAACGGAATCTTCCAGTTGATATTTCAAACGGTTCCAGACCGGCACGTCGATCGTCTCTTCCCGCTGCAGCCGTTCCTGTTCCGCACCCATGCGGCCGGTTTCCTCGCGCATCACGGGCAGTCGGTCCAGCAGAGGCAGCAGTGCTTTGCTGTTTTCCGCAACGGCGGCCTGCGCCTCGTGGAAACGCCGCAGGGGCTCCCGCAGCGCACCGGCCCGCAAGGCTGCGTCCCGCCGCCCTCTCCGTTCCGCATCAACCCCCGCATGTTCCTCCAGCGCAGCCAGGACCTTTCCGGCGAGCTTGGCTTCCACCGTCAGGTCATGCAGCGCAGATACCGCCCGAAACGTCCTATCCGTTTCCCTCCAGGCCGTTTCCATTTCTTCCCGAACCAGCGTCGTTTCCGAAAGCATGGCTTCCGACAGGGCAAGCGCTTCCGGCGTCGCATCGGCATACCCGGCAAGTTCTCCCGCCGTCCGTTCCGTTTCCCGGGATACCTGGGCCATCCGCCGCATCAGCTTGTCCTGAAGTTCCCTGCCATAGGCTTCCAGATAAAAAGTGCGTTCCAGCATCTCGCGTTTCTTGGTTCCGTCCAGCTGAAGAAACTCCGCAAAACTGCCCTGCGGAAGCACGACCGCTTTCGTGAAATCCTCATGGTTGAGCCCTATGAGGGAGAAAATGGCTTCCGTCACTTCGCCTGACTTGTCGCTGACCGGGATCTCACCCGCATCGGAAAGTCGGACCAGCCGGGCTGTCTTGGTCTCGCTGGCATGGTCCGAGCCCTTTTTTCGCTGGCACGTCCGTTCCACCCGATAGGTCCGGGGACCTTCCGGACCGCGGAGTGCGAATGTGAAGGAGACGGACGCCGTCCTGCGTTCCGAATGGATGATGCCCTGCGTACCCCGGTCCGCCCGCTTCACCCGCCCGTACAACGCGTAGGTGATGGCATCCAGCACCGTGGACTTTCCGCTCCCGGTCGGCCCAAAGATACCGAACAGACCGGTCTCCCCCAGAATGGAGAAATCGATGGTCTGGGATTCGCGGAAGCTCTGCAGCCCTTCGATTTCAAGAAGAATGGGTCTCATCGCCGTCCTCCGTCTCTCCATCCCCGGCCTCAGTGTTCAGAACGTCCAGAAACAGGCGCATCAGTTCATCCGGCATGTCGGCGCCCATACGGTGCCGCCAGAATTCAGAGACCAGCTCCTCCGTCCGACGCCCTTCCCGGGATTCCGGCGCCAGACCGGCCGTTCCGGTTTCCGGAAACCTCGGGCGGATGTTGATGAGTCCGGGATGGAGCTTTCGCATCTGTTTCGTTTCTTCCGGGGAAAGTGGGCGATCGACCGTCACTTCCAGATCAATCCATCCGTCCTTGTCCCTTCCTTCCGCGCACCAGGCAAGTGCCTCCTCCGGTCCATTTTCCGCATTCCATCGGTACAATGTCTTTCCGCTTTCCAGATAATGCGGTGTCACAACTGCCGGGACGCCTGGCTCCGCTTCGACGAGGAGTATCGCCTTTGCATACCCGGCTTCCGAAAAGCTGTAGGAAAGCGGGGAACCCGCATACCAGGCCGGACAAGCCGAGTTCTTCACTTCCTGCGGCCGATGCAGGTGTCCAAGTGCTGTGTATTGCGCACCAGCAGGCAACATGACAGGCGATACCGTCATGGCCCCGCCGACCTGCAAGGTCCGTTCCGAATCGGATTCCCGTCCGCCCAGCAGGAAAAGGTGGGCAACGACCAGATTGACGGTTTCGGCTCGAAAACAGGCGGCAGCCCGCTCCTCGAGAATCCGGCCGACTTTTTCCGAGTAGGCTTTCTGCAGAAGGCTTTCATCCGCCCTCGCAACCAGAACCTCCTCAAGCCGTGCTTCCGACGGATAGGGCAGAGTCAGAAGCACGGCGCGGGACGGACAGCCCGGAACGGATATTTCCATCCAACCCGGCCCTGAGCCATGCAGACAGACCCTTTCCATTTCGGCAGGATCGGAGGTATGCGCTGCAGTCTTCCCATCCATGGCAGGGTCGGTCTTTCCCTCTGCAAACCATTCCCATGATGTGAGCGCAACAGCACCAGGATCCGTATTCGGCAGTCCCGCGAGATACACGCCGTTCCTCACGGCCAGCGGTGCGGCGGCGCAAAGACGCTCCGGATTGTCGTGGTTGCCTGCGACAAGAACGACCGCACGACGTCCACCGTTTCCAAGCCGTTCGATGGTTTCATAGAAAAGAGACTCTGCGGCTGCCGGCGGATTGTACGTATCAAAAACATCACCCGCCACCAGGACCAGATCGATCTGTTCCTGGTCGACAAGCCTGCAGAGCTCGTCTGCAAAAGCATGTTGCTCCGGCAGGCGGCTGATTTGCTCGAGATTCCTGCCGAAATGCCAGTCGGCCGTATGAAGAATGCGCATTATGATTCTCTCCTTGCAGTTTGCATGGCATAGCGGTAGAATTTCGTGGTCACGGTCATGGTGACGAACGCAGGCATCGGGCTGTCAGAAGACCCTTCCGGCCACTCAAGTTTATCACAGCGAACGGAAGGACAGGGTGGAAGCGCACATCTTTCCGGTTCAGCACCCGCCTGACGTGGGAAAGATTTCATGAGATCAAGCAACGATTGGAGAAGCAGGATGTTTCTTTATGACTTCACGAAATTCCTCGGTTGGGTTGTCGTCATCGGTTTTTGTTTTGGGTTATCCAACTGGCTGCTCAAAGCGGTCAACAAGAAATGGGTGTCCAAGTGGCCGGCTGATCGCAAACCTCTGGCGGACGCGCACCGCATGCTCATGCGCATCGTCATCACGGCGCACAAGCCCGCGGGACTCGTTACGGCAACCGCATTGCTCGCCCACTTCATCCTCATGTTCACGCAAATCGGATTGTCCGTCTCGGGTGTAATCGCGTTGGCCTGCCTTTTGTCCCTGGTCTGCATTGGCATCTACGGTGCCAGGTTCGCCAAAGTCAAACGGGGGAAGTGGCTGATGATCCATCGGACACTTGGATTTGTCCTGATCCTTGCCATCCTTGTCCATCTGCTCCTCAAATGAATTCCCGCATGAGCCGGATGCAGAAAAACCAAACCGGCTGGAGGATGTCATGAAGCGTATTGCGCATTTGACCGATTTGCATCTGGATGACGGCATGGCCATCGCACATGCCGTCGATACGCGTGCAAATCTCTTGCATGTGCTCGCCGACATCCGTCGGAATGGCATCACGGAGGCTGTATTGACCGGTGATCTCGGTGAGGAGCATACGATCGGCTGGCTTTCGGAACAGTTGACGGCATACGGCCTGACCGCCCGTTTTCTGTTCGGCAACCATGACCGTCGCAGCAATTATGAATCCCTGCCCGTTTTTCGGACGGGCTTTCATCCGGAAGGCTATTATCATGCAGTTTCGGATGAAGGCTTCCTTCAAATCCATCTGGACTCCAGCCATGGGTTGATCGGACCGGAACAGATGGCCTGGCTGAAGCAGACCTGTGGGGAATCGGATACGCCCATTCTTCTGTTCATTCACCATCCCGTTCTGGATTGCGGTGATACTGCAATGGACCGCCAATTCCCCCTTCGGGGAAGAGTCGCGTTGAGGGATTGGTTCCTGTCTCTCGGCAGGCCGGTTTCCATTTTCTGCGGACACTACCACTGCCGACATGATCAGGCGTACGGCACCCTGGAGCAGCATGTCACTTATTCCACCTATGTGCAGATCAAGACGACGGGTGAAACACTGGAAATGGACGGCCGCCACATCGGATACCGAATATTGGAGCTGGACAACGGCGTGGTGCGAACAGACAGTATTCTCCTGCCGTTGACCATGCCCTTCACTCCCTGAAAATCCGGTTTTCTCCATGTGGGATAGGATTGCCCGCGCAACGCGGCCGGGATATAATGGAACTTGGTGCGGAAGGGGATGTCCCTGCCGACACCGATACGATTCGAGGAGGATGCGGACATGCGTTTCGGCATCTGTACAACACCAGAAAATATCGGTCTTTTGGCTGAGGCAGGCTTTGATTATGTGGAACTGTCGCTGAACCTCATTGCCGCCATGGAAACGGAAGCCTATGAAGCGCTTCGCAGCCAGGTCGCGTCTGCCGGCATCCAGGTGGAATCCTTCAATGGGTTCTTTCCCTGGAGCATGCGCGTCGTAGGTCCCAATGCGAACCTGGATGCCATCCGCTCGTATGTGGAAGCCGCCCTTGAACGAGCCGCCGGACTCGGCGGCAAGGTTGTCGTTGTCGGGAACGGTGGGTCACGACGAATTCCGGAAGGACACGACCGCGTTGGCGTTGAAGCGGAGTTTGTGGAAGTCCTGCGCATCATCGGGAACGAAGCCGCCAAATATGGGATGACGGTCGCACTGGAACCGCTCAACACGCGTGAAACGGATTTTATCAATTCGGTTCCCGAGGCGGTCGCCATTGCAAAAACCGCCGCACTTCCGCAAGTCCGCGTACTTGCGGACTTTTACCATATGCGGATGGATGAGGAGCCAATGGAGGCTCTCCTGGAAGCGAAAGGGCTGCTCGCGCATGTCCATATCGCCAACAGTCACGGCAGAGTCTTTCCGGCGGACGTCGGAGAAGATCTTTATGACGCGTTCTTCGGCATGCTCGACCGCATCGGATACAATGAAAGGATCAGCCTGGAAGCCAATTCCAAAGAACTGGCCCAGGAAGCACCCGCTGCACTGGCCGTCCTTCGGGAAGCCGCGGCACGGGCCATCGCGGCAAAATAGTCGTTCACGGGCCCGGAAAGCGGGACCCGGCACCCGACAAGGGTATAGCGCATCGGAGGAAACAACATGGGAACAAACAAGGTACTCGGAGGCGGAGGCTTCCACCACGTGGCCATCAAGGTAAAGAATTTCGACACGTCCGTTTCCCTGTACAAAAATCTTCTGGGATGTGTGGAAGTCGCGGCCTGGGGTGAGGGAAACGGCAGAGGGATCATGCTCGACACCGGTGACGGCGCATGCTTCGAGATCTTCGCTGGTGGAACGGGCGAACAGCCGGCCAACGGCTTTTATCATGTGGCGCTTCGCACGACCCGCCTGGACGAGGTTCTCGCCTCGATCCGCACCGCAGGTCTCCCTGTCACCATGGATGCAACCGACATCGTGATCGGGAGCGTTCCACCCATTCCTGCCCGTATTGCATTCTTTACGGGTCCGGACGGTGAATCCATCGAACTGTTCCAAGTCAAGTGAAAGGATGATGCACCATGATGCCAACCCCGCACATTCAGGCAAAATCAAAAGATGAGATCGCCGACACCATCCTGTTGCCCGGCGACCCGCTCCGTGCGAAATTCATCGCGGAGACCTTCCTCCTGAATCCGGTCCTTTTCAATGAAACCCGGGGTATGCTCGGATATACCGGGGAGTACGAGGGACGCCGCATCTCCGTCATGGGTACAGGCATGGGTATTCCTTCCATTGGCATCTATTCCTGGGAGCTCATCCACGAATACGGTGTAAAAAACCTGATCCGGATCGGTTCGGCCGGATCGTTGCAGCCGGATCTTCATGTCCGTGACATTGTCATCGGACTGGGGGCCTGCACCAATTCGCAGTACGCCTCCCAGTACAACCTCCCTGGAACCTTCTCCCCCACCGCATCCTGGCCCTTGCTTCAAAAAGCGGTGTCCATTGCGGAGAGCAAAGGGATCCCGGTTCGCGTCGGCAACATCCTTTCATCGGATGTTTTTTATGATGATGAGGCGGATATCTGGAAGAAATGGGCCCGCATGGGCGTCCTGGCAGTGGAAATGGAAGCGGCTGCGCTCTATCTGAACGCGGCACGCGCAGGAGCGAACGCCCTCTGCATCCTGACCATTTCCGACTCGTTGGTCACACATGAGGCCACCAGCGCGGAGGACCGCCAGAAAACGTTCACCGATATGATGAAAATCGCGTTGGAACTTGCCTGATGCATATCGGGAATTGACTTGCCGGGCATTCGCAGGAGCCTGGATCCAGCGTCCAACTTCCATCTTCCCGGCACACCCCCGAATCAACCCCGACCCCACTCAGACTGGCAACGTCACGGCAACTTCAGGGACAATACCCGGAAGCCCGTACAGGAAGAGGGCCTCCCATGGATTTGAAACAAGTGCTCCGGCATGTCCCGGACTTTCCGAAACCCGGCATCGACTTCATCGACATCACCACGGTCCTGCAGGATCCGGCAGCCTTGAAATACTCGCTTGATGAGATGGGCAAGCTGCTGGAAACCTTTGAAGACTTCGAACTCGTCATCGGGCCTGAATCCCGCGGATTTATTTTCGGCATGCCGCTCGCTTATGAACACGGAAAGGGTTTTGTGCCCATCCGCAAGAAAGGCAAGCTGCCGGCCAGAACCATCAAGGTCGAGTACGGACTCGAGTACGGGTCCGATGTGCTGGAAATGCATGCGGATGCCATCCGACCGGGTCAGCGTGTCCTTATTGTGGACGATCTCCTTGCGACAGGCGGCACGACCGAAGCCAATATCCGCCTGGTCCACGAGTTGGGCGGCGTTGTCGTGGGTATTCTCTATTTCATCGAATTGTCCTTCCTGAACGGTAGATCCAAATTGGGCGGTATTCCGGTCAAGACACTTGTCACTTTCTGATTTTCCCGGACCTTGTTCTCTTTCAAGCAAAAGGGACTTATCACCGGAAAGTTGGGACACATGGACGACAGATACATGTCCGAACTCATGTCGATCCTGCAGGAAGTGGAAATGAATTTCTCAAGGCTCTACAAAAATGTGGCTGCCAGAGAGGGACAGTACGACCCGAAACTGAAGACGGCGGCATCGGTATTGAGCCGTCAGGAGAAGGATCATGCCGATGCCTATGCAGAACGTGTGTCCGCCCTGAAAAAAACAGGAGATCTCCTGTTGGACGCGGGGTATTGTGAGGTTGCAAAGAAATTGCTTCTGGACTTCAAAAAGGAGATCCAGGTTCGTGAGATCGGAAATGTCGACGAGCTGATCACATTCGCTGTCCGTTATGAGCGGCTCAATGCCGAGATGCTGGGCAAACTGCTCTCCGAAGTCGGCGGACAAACCAATCCGGAAATCCGGCAACTGCTTCGCGCACTCATCGACATCAAAAAAGAACACTCGGTGATTCTGCTGTCATTCAAGCCTGTCGCAAAGCAGCAGACAACATCGACCACAATGGAATGAAGTTGCGCTCGTAGAATACCGGGCCAACCCATTTCCACACGTTACAACCGCGCGTCCCTATTGCGGAAGTTTTCGCATCTTTTCCCGTACCAGCGTACCACTTGGCAAAGGCAGGTTGATCAGCACGAGGCCGCCTGCCATGATGACGGCGCCAAGCACCATGGACGCGTTCACATCCTCCCCGTACATCAGCCAGGCCCATAGCAGGATGAAAAGGACGGAGGAATTGCCGAGCAGCGTAGCCGCCAGCAGCGATACCTTTTTCAGCGCCTTGGCATAAAGCAGGAAACTGATTCCTGTGATGAACCCGAGGGCGACAAGGGCGAATACCGCCTTGACCGTCACCGGCGGGGTGATGCGCATGTCGAAAGGCACAGGAACCGCTGTCACAAAAGTGCTGAGGAGAAAGACGGAGAAGTTCATGTCTGCCGAATCCATATGATCAATGAGTTTTTTCTGACTGATGACATGTGTGGCTGCTCCGATGGAAGCCAGCATGAACAGAAGCAGGGGAACAAGCCCGGTATTGAGAAAGATGGAAAGCGACTGCCCTTTCAGACTGATGAGAATGGACCCGCCCATGCACATCAGGACCGCCGCAACCTTCATCGGCGTTATTTTCTCCTTGAAGAACAGTACCGACACGACAGCCATGAACACGGCCTGCAAGGGGCCGACGATCATGTTCCCGGACGCTGCGCCCATACGGATCGCGATGTTTTCCGCAATATAGTTCAGGCTCTTTCCGCCAACACCGATCCAGATCCAACTGTTCTTCCAGGTGAGTCTCAGCTTCTTGTCGCGAATCAGAAGGATGGCGCCGAGAAACATGGCGCCGAATAAAAAACGGCTGAGCGTGACAATGCTGCTCGATGCCATCGTTGAGGCCGTCTTGACCAGGATCCCGACAAAACTCCACATGAGCGGGGCTGCAATGAGCCAGATGTAATGCATGCTGTCTTCCTTTCCGCCTGGCATCCGGGCGTCATGAATTTATCGCGCACCTTCAGCCTTCCCCATTGTAAACGATATTCATGCGGGTTGCGAGCGCGGAGTGAAATCGTGTTCACAATCCGTCAAACCGGATTCGCTTCTTTCACTCCCCGCTTCAGGCTCAGGACAGGAAACGTGTTTCGGATCGCAAACGAACGCGTGTGCAACTGGACAAGATACTTCGGAAACATGCGTCAATCGTCGATTGCCTGTCATTGCCCGCCTTGCTATAATGCAGTCCGAAGCCCGCAAGCGCACAGGAATGAAGGAAAAGGCCGTCATATAGACGGCATGCTTGCCCGACGCCTGCAGACGCAAAGGAAGGAACACGCATGAAAAACCTGATCCGCCTTGTCAAATACGCGCGCCCATATTGGGGCCTGCTGATCCTGACAGTTGTCAGCACCTTTGCCATCACCGCGCTCAACCTGCTGGTGCCATGGATGATCCGGGATCTCGTCTCCCTGCTCACCACCACGATGGACAACGGCACGATGCGGCATATCCTGAATATTTCAGGCATCCTGTTCATGAGTTACCTCGTGAAGATCGCGTTTTCCTTCATGCGGAACTACCTCAGCCACAAGGCGGCCTGGAACCTCGTTGCGGACATGCGCGTCACGGTCTATGACCACCTGCAGAAGTTATCGCTCCGTTATTACCACGACAAGCAGACCGGTCAGCTCATGTCCCGCACTACGAACGACACAGCCACCTTCGAGGCCCTCATCGCCCATTCCGTGCCGGACATGATCACGAACGTCCTGATCCTCGTCGGCGTCACTGTCATGATGTTCATGATGAATGCCACCCTTGCCGCTCTGACCTTCATCCCCGTCCCGTTCCTGGTCGTTGGCGGATGGGTCTTCTCCAAGAGGATCCGCCCGAATTTCAGCGAGGCGCAGAAGACGCTTGCAGACCTGAACTCCACCTTGCAGGACAACATCTCGGGCATGAAGGAAATCCAGGTTTTCAATCAGCAGCCCAGCGAAAAGAAACGGGTGGCAAAGAGCGCCGCCTCTTATGCGACGGCCATACTGCACGCATTGAAACTGAGCGCTGTCTTTCATCCGAGCGTGGAGGCCATCTCTTCCATGGGAACGGTCATCGTGGTCGGCTTCGGCGGTTGGCTGGCCATACAGGGAAAAATCAATGTCGCGGACATTGTCGGATTCCTGCTCTTCCTCGGTCAGTTCTATCAGCCCATCTCTTCCCTCGCCCGCGTCACGGAAGATTTGCAGATGTCCATGGCCGGCGCTGAACGCGTTTTCGAGGTTCTCGACACAGAGCCGGACATCCAGGACAAGACCGATGCTTTGGAAGTCTCCCGCACCAGTGGCGAAGTCACGTTTGATCATGTCGCCTTCCACTATATCCCGAATGCGCCGGTCCTGAAGGACATCAGTTTCAAGGCCGCTCCCGGGGAGATGATCGCGCTTGTTGGCCCGACAGGCGTCGGAAAAACCACCATCATCAGCCTTCTCGCCCGTTTCTATGATGTGAATGGCGGCGGCATCCGCCTGGACGGAAAGGATATCCGGACTCTCACCCTTGCCAGCCTGCGAAACCAGATCAGCATCGTACTGCAGGATATCTTCCTGTTCAACGGTTCCGTGGCGGAAAACATCGCATACGGCAGCAAATCGGCCACCCGCGCGGACATTGAGCGCGCAGCCCGCATTGCGCGCGCGGATGACTTCATCACAGCCTTGCCGGAAGGGTATGACACACACATCGGCGAACGGGGCGTGAAGCTCTCGGGCGGACAGAAACAACGGCTGTCCATCGCCCGCGCCGTGCTTCGCGACACCCCCATCCTCATTCTTGACGAGGCCACCGCCTCCGTCGACGTGGAAACGGAAGCGAAGATCCAACAGGCCATTCAGGAGCTTGCCGGCAGCCGCACCATCCTCGTCATCGCCCATCGGCTTTCGACGGTGAAACGGGCGGACCGTATCCTTGTCATCGAGGAGGGACTGGTTTCCGAATCCGGCACCCACGAGGAACTGATCGCACAGGACGGATTGTACCGCCAGCTGTGCGATGTGCAGTTCAAGTCCCTGGAAGAGATGACACCGGCCTGATGTCCGCGTGAAGCCTTATGGCGTCACACGGGTGATGTCACGCGGATAGAGCGAGGTCATCCGTACGTTCGGAAGGTCAAGCAGCTTCATCGCCAGTCTTTCCAGACCTGCGCCAAACCCGCCGTGCGGCGGCATTCCGTACTTGTGGATCTGCAGGTAGGACTCGAACAGCTCCGGGTTCATGCCGCGCCGTTCCATCTTCGCCACCTGTTCCCCGTAGTCATGGATCCGCTGACCTCCGGTCGTCACCTCAAGTCCACGGAACAACAGATCGAAGCTGAGCGTGACTTCCGGGTCCTCCGGATCCTCCATCGCATAGAACGGCCGTTTCGCGGTCGGATAATGCGTGATGAAGACGAACTCGCTGCCGGTCTGCTTGAAGATGGCTTTACAGATGGCCTGCTCCTCATCCGGAGACAAATCGTCCCTGTCTTCCAGACCGGCGTTCTTCACGAATTTGGCCGCCAATGCCTTTGCGTCATGGAAACGAAGGGATGGAATGCCGTTCGATACATCCGGTAGTTTCGCATGGAGCAATTCCAGTTCCGCCGCATAATCCCTGGCGAGCAGTTCGGTCATGGCCTGCATCCAGCCTGTCTCAACCCGCATCATGTCGGCAAAGGAGTCGATATAGCCCATCTCGATGTCGAGTCCGATGTATTCGTTCAGGTGGCGCGAGGTGCTGTGTTTTTCCGCACGATAGACGGAACCGATTTCAAAGACACGGTCGAAGACACCAACCATCGCCTGCTTGTAGAACTGCGGGCTTTGCGCCAGATAGACTTCCCGGCCGAAGTAGTCCAGCCGGAAGATATTCGCACCCCCTTCCGCTCCTGCAAAAACAATCTTGGGCGTGTGGATTTCCGTGAACGATTGAGCAGAGAAGTATTCGCGAAAACTGCGGCCAATACCTTCCTGAATGCGGAAACGAGCCCGTTCCGCCGGATGGCGCAGGGCGATGGAACGGTGATCCAGATTGGTGTCCGGTGAAATATCGAGAACTTTTTTGCTGAGCACAAAAGGCATCTCCGCCGCAGGAGCGGAAAGGATGCGTATGCCGCGCAGCTGGATTTCCGGACCGCTGCGGCTGTTCGGGTCCAGATGGACAAGACCGGAAACCTCAACGGTGCATCCTTCGCGGATTCCTTCCAGAGAAACATGCTCAGGATCAGCCACACATTGAACGAGCTCACGCGCGGTCCGAAGAATGACGAATGAGAAACCGCTCATGGGACGGATGCGGTGAACCGCACCTCTCAAGGTGACGGGCTGTTCGGGGGACGTGTTGTGATGTGAGCCAAGCGTGGACAGGGTGACCGGTGTGTAGGCGGAAGCTGCCTGGATGGGACCCTCTTCGGGATGTGGCATGCGAACTCCTTCCTCCGCCGCTGAACGGCGAAAAAGACAAAGCCCCTCCTCCTGATTGGGACGAGGGGCCATTCGCGGTGCCACCCAAATTGCACGACGGGGTCGCCGTGCCTCTCTTCGCCTACAGGATTTCAGGGAAACCTTTCTGCCCGCACGTTCTCACGGCTTGCTGCAGATGGGGCTTCCTTCATGAACTCCGATTGGCTCATGCGGTAACGGGCATGAATCGTGCCGGTCTACTGGGAATTCATCATGACCGTCGGGTTGCCGCAGTATTTCACAGCTTGCCCGATTGCACGTGGTTCCGGTTCGGCGGCAGGCTCCGGGGTGTCATTCGTCGATCGCGGACCCGGGATGCTTCCAGCCAAGGCATCCTTCTCTGGAGGGTGGTTCCGACTACTATTCCCCGTCATGGCCTTTTGTATGTTCGGTTTTCACGAATTCTACGCCGCCTCCGGTGTTTTGTCAAGCGGTACGGCAATGACAGGATGCTTTGGACGATAACGAATTGCTTTGCACAATGACACATTGCTTTGCACGATAACAGGATGCTTTGCACAATGACGTGCCGGATGCATATGTGTTACGCTGAACTTGTCTTTCCTTCAGCAAAGCCATCTCCCTGCATTGGAAACGAGGTGTGGAATGACCCGGCTGCAATTGATTGAAGCGTGCCTCTCGAAACCAGGCTCCTATGAAGACTGGCCGTTCGGACCTGAAACCCTGGTCATCAAGGTGCGGGGAAGGATGTTCGCCCTGTTCGGGGAACAGGATGGCCATCCCTGTATTTCGCTGAAATGCGATCCCTTGCTGGCGCCGGACATCCGGGCACGCCATCCAGCCGTCACCGGCGCCTACCATATGAACAAGGAACATTGGAACCGGCTCGTATCCAATGGCAGTGTACCGGAACAGGAAGTCCGCTGGATGATTGACATGTCCTACGGACTGGTCCTCGGGGGACTTCCAAGAAAAGACCGTATCGGCCTTTCCCTGAAGCAACAGGACTGATACTTTCATGCTCCATGAAAAAAAGGGAAGACCGCTCATTCCGCAACAAATTCCAGGTAATTGTAGTTCATCTGCCCGGTTTCGACCGTATGCAGGGTCAGTACCTGGATGCCGGCCTCCAGCCGGATTTCCGTCATCCCTCGCAGGATGTTCCAATGATGCCATTGGCGCCACTCGAGCGGATCTTCCGCGACAAAGGTGGAAGGGATCTCAATGGGCCTGGTGACATCCCTGTCATTGATTGACAACGAGATCTTCCCGCCGCGGTTCGAGGTGAACAGCAGGTTCACGGAATAAAGCCCGCTCTTTTTCACATCCACGGTATACTTCACCCATTCGCCCGGTTCCGTCCAGCCGACATAGGGGATCCCCAATTCCGGCGCAACAAAATTGAAATCGCTGTCATCCACACCGCCTGTTTTGGTATAGGTTGTATCCACGGATTCCGTGATGCGGAATTCATGGAGATAGGAGCCATTGACCGGATTGAGCCGACCACTGCCCTGATTGCCCTCAATGGTGTCATGATAGGCGACACCTTCTCCGCCGAAATCATACCAGGCGCACATCACGCGGCCCGGGATCACCTGCGGGCCACCCGGACAGACTGAATCCTTGAACGGAGTCCCCTTGTATCCCAATTCACTGCCCATATTCCACCTCCGGTACATTTCTTCGCATAAGTTCCCTAATGGAACCTGCTTCCCGATGATTGTATCAGGAAGGGGAAGGAACGTAAAGGCGCGGGATCATGTCATCCGGGATTTTCACGTGATATAATCTAGAAGGCTGTAAAAGCCTGGCACAAAGCAAATAAATGGCGCGAAGCACATAAAAGGCACAAAGCATTTAAGAGTAAAAAGCATATAAGCGTACAAAGCATATAGAGCACCGACCTGGTCGGGCTCCGGGAGGTTTGCATGACGGGTATTGAAATCGAAACCATTCTCAAACAGTGCATCATGGAGTCTGCTGATGAAAACGGAATCGCGAAACTGGCTGACGTCGGAAACCGGTTGCGCGAAAAGGGGATTGACTACAAGGCACTTGGTTGGTTGAAACTGTCCATGCTTCTTCAGGAGTACCCTGCTTCCATTTCACTATGGCAGGATACATCCTTTACCCCGCCGGTCGCATTTACCCGCTGGCTTGGGCGGGAAGAGGGACAGATCGCTACCGAAGCAATCCCTGCGCCGAATATCGATGTGCTGCCCGAAGCCAAAACCATATCCGAACCCGCAGGGATCTTTGAATCCGATCCGATTCCCGATGCGCAAGGAGCCTCGGAAGATCAGATGAAGCCAATGGACCCTGAACCTGCTTCCCGCTTCATTGAACCGTCTGATCCGCTCCCAGCGCAACCCGAAACGGCAACCATGGTTCCAGGAATGGCAGCAACACCCTCACCAGACCTTCGTCCCACACAAAAGCGTTCCGCCCCCCAGCTCGCCGTTCACCCTGGCAATGAGCTGACCCGCTGGGCTTATCTCGTTCATATCCCCACCATGCTGGAAGACCTTGCAAAGCTTGCGCTTCCCGAAGTCTGGGATGTGCCTGGCAGAACAGAAGACAGCAACGCCATCCTGCTCAGCTATCTGAAATATACCTTCGTACGCCTCCGGCGTGAAGGGAAGGTCTGCGAGGACCTGGACCGCGGGGTCGCCGCCTTCCATACCGGGCTTGTCGATGAACGCTACGAACCCATCTATGCCATGTTCGAGCCCAACCACAACCAGACATTCTCGCAGAAATGGAAGTTGAACGGCTTCTGCATTGCAGGAGAAGATTCCACAGGTAAACGACTTGTCGCATCTTTCAATCCATTGCCCGAGCCGGCAACCTATTTCCGAAGCCTGCATGACATGTTTTATGACATTGGCGCTCCGGAGCCCATCATGGACTACGAACACATCCTCCTGGAGAATGTGGACCGGCTGCCGAAAGAATTTCTTCTCGAATACTGTACGCTGGATTCCACCATGGCAGATTTCATCCGGAAAACACCCTACGAGCTCGGGATGAGCGCAGATGCATACAACAGCGAACTGGCCCGCCGCATCCGCACGGACATGCGCTACTATCGCAGGCTGCTCGGCCGTTTCAAGGAAGCCGTGTCCATCGCCCTCAGGCGCGTTCGGTGGAATTACAAGACAGCCATACCGATGTACTATCCGGTCCGGAACATCATGTCCCTTCTGCTCCCCCTCTCCCTTGTAGAGGAAGGTCAGGCGGATGTCGCGCTTGTCGTGGAACGGCTTGAAAACGGAAACTACCTGGGCCACACCATTCTCACGCTGCAGATGGCCTACAACAATGCGCGTCTCGTCTGCCGGCTCGAGAGCGACTGGCTGCGTGTGGATGCCGGCAAGTTCGGAGTCTGGTCCGAGTTATAGGGAAAGCTTTCCCTCAACTCCCTGCCGACTGATACTTCTTCACGCCAAACCGCCATAAAAGCATGGCAGGCAACAGAAACAGCAAGGCGCAGACCGGCAGCAGGGCATGCCAGGGTGCGCTGCCGGGACGATCCAGCAAATAGCGCAGCGGCAGGTAATTCACCGTGCCGAACGGTATGACGAAGGTGAAAAAGCGCGTTACTTCCTTTTTGTAGATGTCCAGCGGATACTGGGCCATTTCCCTGCCGCCGTCCGTGAAGATGTTCACCACCTCGAGGCCTTGCAGCGTCCAGAAGCAGAGGCAGGCGGCCATCATGAAAATCGACGCGAACACAAGGGTTCCGCAGGAAACCATCAGGACAAGCGATACGACCTTCAAGGGATTCCAGTGGATGGCCAGCCGGGAAATGGCGATCGTCATGACAACGACGGACAGGACCAACCTGCCGATGCGTGAAAATTCGAACCGTGCCCCGAGCACCTGCAGAACCGTTCCGCGCGGTCGCACCAGGATCCTGTCGAATTCCCCCTGGGAAACCACCTGCGAAAACATGTCAAAGCCACGCGCGAAGCATTCGCTCAAAGCGAAAGCCATATGGATGACGGCAAAGCAGAGCATCACCTCATCCACCTTCCAGGTTCCGAGCAGGTGAAACCGCTGGAACATCAGGAGCATGCCGGCAAACACCGTGAATGGGATGAGCATCTGCGCCATCAGGGTCAGAAAGAAAGAGACCCGATATTGAAGCTGGCATTTGAAGACCATCTTCACGTATTTCAAATACAGGGACATGAAAACCACCTCCTTCAACCGCCCTGAAGCACCGCGCGATTCAGAACCTTCCGCATGGCCAGCTGGCCGAAGCCCACAAGCACCAGCAGCCAGACCAGCTGCGTGCCAATTCCCAGCAGCGCTTCTTGATGACCGATGTGTCCTGACCATATGCGAAACGGCAAATCCCCCGCCAACCGGAAGGGGAGCATCATGACGAGACTGCGGAGCCAATCCGGCATGAGCGGGATCGGGATGATCATGCCGGAACAGAATTCACCGATCGTTCCGATGACCATCAGCGAGCCGATGGGGGAAAGCGTGACGAAGGTCAGGATATAGATGAACATGGAGATGGAAACGTTGACCAGCACGCCGAGCAGCAGGGTCGTCAGGAACAGGAGGAAGGTACCGGGGTCCGTCGGCAGGACAAGGCGATAGGGATCGGGAAGCAGCATGGCGACTGCGAGGATCGGAAGACATCGGAGCGCTGCGCCAGAAATTCGTTGCGCCAACAGACGGACATGCCAGAAGAAATAGAGGTTGGTCGGCCGGCAGAGTTCATAGGCGACATTCCCGGTGGTGATCAGCCCGAAGATCTCGGAATCCCGATACCACAAGGCGACGAAGACCAGAAATGCCTGCTGGAGCCATACGTAAGACGCAAGCTGGGGAAGGGACATGGGCGCCGAAGCATCACTGTTCCGATAAAAGGCTTCGAAAATCATGATGATCATGAAGCCCCAGAAAAACTGCGTGACGAGTCCGGCCAAAGCAGCAATCCGGTATTGGAGGTTCTGCATCAGGCGGATGCGGAAGGAGGACAGATAGGCGGAAACCGGGGAACGCAGCGCCTGTGCAGGCTGCCCATTCCCCTTGGCGGAATGGATTCCGTTTGACCCTCTCATATCCGATGCTCCTTGTACAGGCGGACAATGAGCTCTTCCACCGGCTGTGCGTCAATGGTGACATCCTGCAGGTCCAGTTCCGCGGACAGTCTGGCGATCACGCCGGAGACCTTCACGACCGAGGTGTCCACCCGGTAACGAACCCGTCCTTCTCCCAGCCGGTCCGTTGTCACGCCTTCGATGTCCGGTGGAATTTCACCTTCCCGATGATCGACCGTGACGGTCCGCACCGTATCATATTGACCCCGAAGCTGGTCCAAACCGCCGTCATACAGAATCCGTCCCTTGCCGATGAGCAGGATGCGGTTGGTGAGCGCCTCGATGTCATTCATGTCGTGTGTCGTGAGAATGACTGTCGTGCCCTCCTCCCGGTTCAGTTCCCGGATGAATTGGCGTACGGCGAGCTTGGAAACGGCATCAAGACCAATCGTGGGCTCATCAAGAAAGAGGATTTTCGGACTGTGCAGCAGCGATGCGGCGAGTTCGCAGCGCATGCGCTGACCGAGGCTCAAGCTGCGAACCGGTGTTTTCAGGAGTTCCGACAGATCGAGGATTTCCGTAAGCCGATCCGCGGTTTTTCGAAAAGAAGCTTCCGAAACCCGGTAGATGTCGCGCAGCAGCTCGAACGAATCCTGTACGGGCACATCCCACCAGAGTTGCGAGCGTTGCCCGAACACCACGCCAATGTCCCGGACGTGTGCAACCCGTTCCTTCCAGGGCGTACGCCCAAGAATTTCGCATGCACCGGAATCCGGTACCAGGATACCGCTCATGATTTTGATGGTGGTGGATTTTCCTGCGCCATTGGGCCCGATGTATCCGACCATCTCGCCGGGCTTGACATGAAAGGAAACGTCCCGGATGGCCTCCACGGCTGTGGTCTCCCGCTTGACGAGTGCACGCAGCGCAGCCTTGACCCCGGTATTCCTTTTCGGGACATGATAAGTCTTGGACAGATTTTCCACACGGATCATGTCGCACCTCCTTCGATGCCGATATCACATGGGTTTTCCGACGACGTCCGCTGAACCATGACGCCTGTCCGGATGCGCATTTTTTGCGCGAGAGTAGAGAATATCGCTCAGCTGATGTTTTGTCAAGGAGACAACGGCACAGAGGAGGAATGGAGTTGCGGCATGCAGACCTTCGCCTGAATGCGCCTTCGATTATGCTGTTCAACCGATGGCTCTTGCATCCACACATCTCAGCAGGGAATAGGCGAACGGTGTGAAATGCCGCGTCCAGAAGGACATTGCCGGCGTGTTCCTTGTCTCGAAATCCACCGAGACGCGTTCCATACCCAACTGTTCGGCTTTCTTCAAGGCAGCATCCAGCAGGAAGGTGGCAACCCCTTCCCCTCTCGATTCCGGTCGGGTGAATGCCCCGGTTACAGCCAGATTTCCCGGTTCATGCACCAGCATGGAGGTTCCCACCGTTTCCGGTTCGATCTGGAGATATGCAATCGCCTGCCCACCGGAAGCTGGTTCAGCAATCCAGGCGCAATGGTGCTCCTTTCCCAGCCAACTCACCAATTCAGAAACAGCAATCCGCTCATCGGCCGAACCGAGACAGATCGGCGCAGCCCGCATGTAGCCGGTGTGCAGGTTGGACAGTTCCAGCCATGCCTGGAGCGTTCCGGCCTCTTCAAGACAAACCTCCCGGATCCGGAGTTCCCGAGGGATGGACAAATTCAACGGGAGTGCCGGACGGACACAATCGAAGCAGACCCCGCCGAATCCCTGATAAACGAGAAAGTCACGGAATTCCCGTTCTTCCTGATACGTGCAGAAGGCATGGTTCACCCAGCCACCCGCGCACCACAAGCGGCAGGTTTCCGCATAAAGCGCGCGAAAGAGTTGGATTGTGCGGACTGGATCCGTGCTGTCGGCTCCAAATCCGGCTTCGGGAACCACCACGCCATTTTGGGTTCCCATGAATTCCGTGAGCAGCCAGCCTCCCATGAACCCTGCCAACTTCCCGTTTTCCTGCGCCACACAGCCGGAGCCATGCTGAACCAGCATCTCCAGCTGTGGCAGGAGTGCTTCCGGCGATTCCAGCCGGTTGTCCAGCATGGGGACCGCCCTGCGCTGGCGTTTCACACGGGCGGCGACCATTATCGCCATTTCCGGGAGATGGGCTTTCTCCATTGGAATGATTTCAATCCGATGTTTATCCTGCATCAGCATGAGGTTCCTCCCCTTCATGGTTTCACACGGGCACGCATCATTTTCGACACGCTTTTGCCAAAGTTCCGTTCCGCCGTTCGCGGAGACTGACCGTTCTGGCTGATGCCGTTCTTCTTGTTGATATGGGCGAGTTCGCGTTCCAACTTGTGGTAACTGTCATACCGGCTCCATGCAAGCGTACCGTTCTGCAGCGCATCCCGGACGGCGCAACCCGGCTCCTTCCTGTGAAGGCAGTCCCGAAACCGGCAATTCTCCGCCAGTTCCGCGATGTCCCTGAACGTGTCGTCCAGACCTGTTTCCGTCTCCCATAGTTGAAGTTCCCGGATGCCGGGTGTGTCAAGCATCATGACGCCGGAATCAAGCAGATATAGCTCCCGATGGGTTGTCGTATGGTGCCCGCGCGCATCATCCTCCCGGATTTCCCGGGTCAGTGCAAGCTGCTGTCCCGCGAGACTGTTCATCAGCGTTGATTTCCCGACGCCGGAGGATCCGAGCACCACCAGTGTTTTCCCCGGAACCAGCCAGGGTTCCAGCTGCTCCATCCCTTCTCCGGTCACCGCACTGATGGCGATCACTGGAACACCGGAAGCGATAGCAGCGACTTCTTCCATTCTGGCCTCCGCATCGATAGCCAGATCCCGCTTTGTCAACACGACCAACGGCAGGCTGCCGCTGTCCCAGGCCATGACAAGATACCGTTCCAACCGTCGCAGATTGAAATCCTGATTCAGGGACATCACAAGAAGAACCGCGTCGAAATTGGCCGCCATGATCTGTTCGTCCGCTCTCGGTCCTGCGGCCTTTCTGGAAAACCTCGAAAATCTGGGCATAACCGCCTGAATCGTGGCAGCTCCCTCGCGGGGACGGACTTCCATCAGCACCCAATCTCCGACTGCGGGAAAATCGCCCGTACCAAGTGCGGCGGCCCGGAATTTCCCGGAAACCTCCGCCCTGTATTCTCCAGCCGCAGTCATGACATGGTACAGGTGACGCTGTTCCGACAGTACGCGTCCCGGCACCCAATCCGGCCGACCGGCGGCCTTGCGCGCCGATTCCAGGGCGTCGTTCCAGCCGTAGGTCGAAAGAATACCCTGTGTCCCATTCTCGCCATTCATGTTTGATTTCTGAAACATCGTATCAGTCAAATTCATTCTCCTTGCGTTCAACAAGCGGATCATTCTTGGTCCGACCAGCGTATGCCAATCCCAAAAACAACCGGCTCCTTTCAGAAAAGCCCGGGCAACGCGAAAAAACGCAGGAATCGTCCTGCGGGCCACATGCAGCGATGGAGATGAAACTCCAGAAAAAAACGACACACAGAACCTGTGCGTCGTCCAACTGCGATATGGGCGAAAGGCTCCCGGAACCACCGCACGGTCAGTCGGGATCATCATCCCGTGTCTGCACATCGGTGTCGAAAAGAACGCCTGCCGTAAAGCATGCCATCCTGACCGCCAAATGTGAAAACAGAGCAAAACCGTGCGATGCGTGGATTCAGTTGATTGAATCGCTTCCATTTGTTGCAATCGATTTTCCCATTACAACACCTCTTCCCATCCGCTGAGCGGAACTGTCTTGATACTATTATTCTGGACATTCACCAGGATTCCGTCAATGGCGCAATTCGATATAGTCGTTCATGCACAGGTCGGACCCGAAACAGCGCGAACCCCAATCCATTCGGGATCCTCAGTCAATGGCGACATGGCAAGACCATTGGTCAGACCGACCACCGCAAAGCCCGCTTTTTCCATCACACGGCTGATGCTGCCGGTCTCATACTCGGTGAACCAATTTCTGAAGACGCGGGTGCGATCAACCTCCAGCACGACATACTGATCACACCACACATTCTCTTCGGGATAATAAAATCCATCCGTCAACGCCAGATAGGGACTCGCACTCCAGAATCCCAGGGGTTCCAACAACCAGTTGTTCTTCGCGCCATATTTCTTGTGGCAGGCATAGGTCGTTACGTCGAAAGTGAATCGGCCACCGGGTTTCAAGGCTCGTTTCACATTGGACAGGAGCCGATCCCGCAAGGAAGGCTCGAATACGTTCAGTTCTCCGTACACCTGTATGGCGGCATCGTAGACATCCGTCTCGTCGATCGTCAGGAAGTTCTGTTTCCGAAACTCGACGGTCACGCCACTTTCCTGTGCGTATTTGCGAGCATGGGCAAGTGAACGTTCCGAAAAATCGATACCCGTTACAAAAACGCCACGTTTGGCGAACTCCACAGCGTACAGTCCGGGACCGCAACCAAGGTCGAGAAGCCTGTCCCCCGGTTTGACAGCCCCCGAGGCAAGCAACCCCTCCACTTCGCACCGGATATGCTCCGCACTGCGGCTGGCCGTGTCACTGGACGGATCCAGATGGGCCTGCAGCATCATGGCAGAAATATGCGGATCCGTCCAGAATTCCGCTTCGCCAGGTTCATACAGGTCAGGACGGCGGGTCAGCAACCGAAGCAAATCCATCCTATCCGCCGTCAAAATGCCTTTCAGCTCCTGCTTTTCCGCAAAATGAAATTCCTGCTGTTTTGATATGCTCTGCTTTTGCTTCTCTTGCAAATGCAGATTCTGTTTTTCATTCATATCCGGTTTCTGGTCATCTTCGGTTTTCAAATTCAGCTGATCCGCCATATCCTATCCCTCCGCCCATGATCCTCAACCATGAAAAATACTGCATTCCTCAGCGGAAGCATATCACAAGGCTTTCATCAGAACCAAGCTACTGTTCACCTCAACTTGTTTTCGCACGCCCAGCTGAAAGGATTGTCCCCATGTCGAAACCTGATACGGTGCCTGCTTGCAATACTGTCTTCCTGGGTATAAGGAGAACGAGGTGCATCACACTGCTCATCCCCTTTTTGCGGCTGTTGATCCCAACAGATGCCGCCGCAGGGAAAGGAAATCGAAACAATGGGGAATGTCATCAGGACGCTGATCAACTTCGGGTGCCGCAGCGACCAGCCTCGCTCAATTTCCCGAACCATACGGCTGACAAACGGATCTGCCCTGATCAGTTGTACAAGTTATCTCTTTTTCCTGTTGTTCTATTCCTTTTATGACTTTCATTCCCTGCTTCCCGGGCTTTACCTCATCGCATTCGGGATCCCATGCTCTCTGGCAACGCTGTTGCTCAACCATGAAGGCCGTCATCTTCCTGCCAGCATCGTGATGAACCTTTCCGCCTCAGTGCCCGTTTTCCTCAACCTGCTGCTGTTTTTCGGCAGCAGCATCGGGCATCACTACTTCTTCATCCTGTTCTCATTGCTCCCCCTGTTCACAATTCCAGGGAATCGGAAAATCCTCATGCCGTTTCTCTCCTTCATGAATCTCGCCCTTTACCTGTGTCTGCCTGACAAGGCGCTCTTCATGAATCTTTCTTTGGTACTCAAACCGGGCATTATTGCAGGTTTCCGCTGGGCAACGATGTTCATGAGTTTTTCCGGAGTGATCATCGTCACTTTCATTTACCGTCAAATCCTTCACAAAAGCGAGGCGGAACTGGAGAAGAGGACAGAAGTGTTGGGGGATGCCTATCATCTGGTCAATCAGCTGGCTTCCCTCGACAGCCTGACGACCATCTTCAACCGAAGACATCTGGAAAAGCTGATTCAGGAGGAAATCGAACACGCAGCCAAAAATCGCGCTCCCTTGTCCATGATCCTGTTTGACCTGGATCATTTCAAGAAAGTGAACGACATCCATGGACATGCTGTGGGAGATCAGGTTCTGAAGCTTGTTGCATCGATGGTTGGCCACATCATCCGAGGCACGGACTCTTTCGGTCGCTGGGGGGGTGAAGAATTCATCGTCATCTTGCCGCAAACCACACTCAACGGGGCCATGCAGGTCGCAGAAAAGATTCGCCATACCATGGATGCGGAGCATCTGAAGAACGAAATCTTTGTGACGGGGAGTTTCGGCGTTGCAGACTGGACTCGGGGAGAATCGCAGGAGCAATTCTGCAAACGCGTGGACCTGGCGCTCTACCAGGCTAAGGATGAGGGCCGGAACAGGGTCGTTGCAGCAATGGTCATCCATCCAGGCACTCATAACCCGCAGCGGTTCGGGGATGAATGAACACACTCGGAAAAGACTTCGGCGAAGCGCCGGGTTTTCAGAATGGCATTGCTTGACGACTACTTGATTGGCAGTAATCAAAGATACACACTTTGGTATAATGAAAGGAAGGCAAATTGTGGATGACATGCAATGGCGCACCGAATATTCCTTGGGTATTCCCGAAATCGACAACCAGCACCGCAAACTCATAAGCCTGTTGAACAACCTTCTTGATGCCATGCGCAAAGGGAAAGGCCGGGAGATCGCCCTTGCAACACTCAAGGACCTTGTCGCTTACACCGATTCCCACTTTAAGACAGAAGAAGCTTATTTCGAAAAGTTCCATTATTCTGACACAACCGCCCACAGGCAAGAACATGATGCCCTGAGGAAGAAGGCATTGCAGCTCCTTGAAGGACAGGAATCGGGAAAGCTTGGAATTTCCACAGAAATCCTTCACTTCCTCACGGAATGGATTGATACGCATATCCTGAAGACAGACAAGAAATACATCAGCCTCTTCAAGGACAACGGACTGTAGGTTGTATTCGATGATCTCCGTTCCTTCACCCTCCATTTGAATTGACAAAAAGCGGCAAAACAATATCATAGTATCATCATGATGCGTGAGGTATTTCATATGCTAAAGGGTGCATGTTTGGGCAATATCGGAATTGATTGCAGGGATGCGCAGAAGCTTCAGCATTTCTACGCGGAGCTCCTTGGCTGGGAGAAATGCGAGAAATACGGCTGTCCGGCCGTTTGCAGCCCAAGCGGTATCGTATTTTTGTTCGATCGCGCGGATGATTACGACTATATCCGGCCTGAGTGGCCGGAACAGCCAGGTATGCAGCAAAAACAGATGCACTTTGATTTCCAGGTTGACGATCTGGTTTCCGCTGTGATGGAAGCGGAAGCGATGGGTGCGGTCAAAGCGGCCAGCCAGTATGGCGGCGAGCATTTTGTCACAATGTTCGACCCTGAAGGTCACCCTTTTTGCCTATGCGCGAAAGAAGCCTGAGAACTGTGTCTTGCGGCTCCCGACCAAGATACATCAAGCCTTATGGATGAAAAGAAACCTGTCCCTGAGGAAAGGGTTTTCCTCAGGGACAGGTTTTCTTTGAGTGAATCCCTCATCGAATGAAACAGTTCACACACTTGCCACCGTTCAAACAAAAGCATTCACGCTGGCCTGGCATGCATCCATCCCTACTTGCGCTTCACATTGTTTTTTCTTCCCAAGTCGATTCTGTCATTGATCCCTTCCGCAACCTTTTCCTTGATCCCTTCGATCTTGTCAGTGACATTCAAGGTTTTCTTGAGATCCGCTTTGGATGCCTGAAGCTTTCCTTCCAACTCCAATTGCGCGTTGCCGGTGATTTTGCCTGCAACCTCTTTGACTGCTCCGGCAACCTTGTTCTGGGAATGATCGATATTTTTCCTGATGTTGTTCATATGAGAGCCTCCTTATTTCTTTGCCTTCCAGCAACCATAATGGATCTGTCGTTCACTGCGAGTCTCACGCTTGTCGTTTTTCGTCCGTATTCTGCATTATCGCAGGAATCGCCGTACTCACGTATTCGATTCTTTCAACGTTACTGCGGCTTCTGCGCAGTGCCATCAGCTTCAAAACCACCCAACCGACCAGTGCGACAAGAATCATCGCAATCAGGGTAGCCGGTTCGAATACAGCATGACTGGCTTCATTGATGGAGATTCTGGCAAATATGCCTTCGAAGATTCCGACAAAGAACTGGGTGATGGTATGAACCGCTTTGATGAAGCCATTGTCGGCGTTCGCGCCAAGAAAAGTGAACACAAGACGCAGCCCCAGAATGATTTCCACCACTGCGAAGAGGACACCCACGATACGTCTGGCCGTATTGTTTTCAGGCTTGATGACGTTTGTTTCCGTTTGTCTGGTCATTTGGTCCATGGTTCATCCCTCTCTGTATTGGCGCATTGATTATTCATTTGTATTGGCTGCCTGCCGGAAATAGGCTTGCATGATTAGCAGCCTCTCATTTGGCTTTTCATAGTTTTGTGTCAATTTTTGTTAATTATAGTAAACTAATCCTGCGCTAATTCTGCTTGTTTGTCAACGCATTTGGACGCACATTAGTAATACATTTGTTGATTCTATGATTATGACGATTCTATATATGAGATTCGGACTGTATTGTTATAATATGGGATTTATGTTCCTCGAAACTCCGGTTTCTCATAAACAAGTCAAAAATTAGGCCATCCATCGAAAAACCCTTCATATTGCATGACAATTTCATTTGCCAGCCAAATAAGGCTTTCTTCTTTGGGATACCTGATAACTAAACATTTTTCCATGCCACAAATACTCGTTCAAGAGAGCAAGCATGGCAACCAGCTCATATCGCTGTCGGACAGTGAACAGCACTCTTTTTTCATCGTTCATTTCATATTCGTCCTGATTCAACAATCCAATTTGGCATAACATATTCATGGTTGCATCAATCCGGGTTTCTGGTATGACACATTCCTTAGCCAGTACTTCCTTTTCAAAGATATAGCCATTTTTCTTTGCATACAGAAAGAAAAAAGCCTTCAATACATATTCATCCGATAAAGCCTCGAATAATTCCCGGTATTTTTCATCATAATGAAGTGCATCAGCATATCCGTCGGCCGGCTCGGGGAAAATCGTGAAAAAAGGCAATTCCAGACGATTCGAGACACATGTGAATCCTGTATCATCGGATATCGATGAGGCATCCTGCAGATGCGCCATTTCATCAGGTTTGTATTCATCCACTTCCATAATGCATCCAAATAGAGCTTTCTCAGTCTGCCAACATATTTCACGGACTTTTTCCATACGCTTGTCAAAAGGCGTGTTGTTAACCAGTCGAATGATTGCAGCGTATCCATCCGCTTCATACACCCTTTCATGACCGCACAAACAATCCAACGAAACCCCCAAGGCATCGGCTATCGGGATGAAAAGCATCCCATCGGGAATGGTTTCCCCGCATTCCCATTTCGATACAGCTTGTGCGGTTATCCCAACCTGAATTGCAAGCTGCTCCTGGGTCATGTTCCTCTTCAATCGATACTTCCTGATGTTTTCACCGATTTTCATGCATCTTCCCCCTGATCAGCCTTGCTGTTCCACCATAAAAAAACTCGTTTCTGTCCTCACCGCATATCAACTCATAGGCAAGATCAAGAATCGCCAACACCATCCCATTGCAATGGCACTCATAGATCTCCGTCATACCGTCCCGTAAATCAGCTTCCAATTTACCGCATACCTTCGCTAAAACTGCCAAATCCAAAAGAGGCTTGACTTCCGCTATCTCCGCCCCCATCCGTCGTGCGATGTAGTCCAATGCGAATCGGGGAGTAAACCCTTGCGAATATATGGTCTTGATTAGTTTCATGCCCAATGGGTGCGATAGCAGTTTGAATAAAGGGATCAAATCATTGGAATGATTATCGAGCCATGAAAAATCATCCTCATTTTGAAATAAGGCAAGCGCCATGTTCGTATGGGGACTGTTCACCAGCATTTCAAAGCCCGCATTGCTTGATCCGACAATGCGATACATGTCCCCGGAAACCACCCGGTCCGGGATCACGTCAGCAAGGCTCGGAATTCCTTTTAGCCTGGAATAGCTTGACCGCAGCAGATCATGGAGCAATGAGAATGTCATTGAGATGTTCTGCGATGGATGTCGTCCTTCAAATGCCTTTCCGATATCGTCGTAAAACGAACCCTTCACCGAAACCCTTCCAAAGAGATCATCGATTGTGATATCGAAGAAATCAGCCAACAATGGAATATATTCTACATCCGGCAAGGATACTCCTGTCTCCCATTTGGATATAGTTCTGTTTGAAACCCCTATCGCGTTTGCCACAGCTTCCTGCGTCAAGCCTTTCTGCAAACGCAATGCAGATAATCTTTCCGGAACGCCTGAAATCATCATGGTATTCATGTTCATGCACCTCGTTTTTTTCGTTCAAGCCGGCTTGTTGATTTCAGTGTAGACTAAA
The DNA here is from genome assembly GCA_942493335.1 of uncultured Clostridia bacterium. Classification (GTDB taxonomy): domain Bacteria; phylum Bacillota; class Clostridia; order DSM-8532; family DSM-8532; genus JAEWSN01. The sequence continues at coordinate 1,740,939 of OW818693.1, forward strand.
ACAACAGTAGAGTCGATGGACGCTTATTTCATGGATTCTCGTATTTGTGGAATATTCACCTCTTTGTTCTACTCATGTTTGATGCAGGCTACCCTCATAAATCATTGCTTCATTACTTCAATCATTACGTATAACCCACATCACTAGGAAACCATTGATTCATTCTTGAAGATGACCTGGGCACAGCCTTAAATGCTTTTTGCAAAAGAGTGATCCACCAGTGATGATTGACGTGACAAATGCAGCAGCTGTGAGTATTTCACAGCTGCCTTTCTCGCATCAATATTACAAGGAGTGGAAAAGTGCTGGTGGTTGAGCAATCTGCCGGGCAACTCTTGACTTATGTTGTTTTCTTAGTCAATCTGAGCGCCACCTGTTGCATTTGCCATCGTTGCCGTCATGCCCGAAGCCAAGTCACTGGCAAGCAGGACTGCAGCATTGGCAACCTCAGCCAATCCGGTGATGCGACGAAGTGGCGTCTCTTTGGAGAACTCCCTGTGTACCTCTTCAAACGTCATCCCCTTCTGCTCGCCATATAGTTCCCACGCCTCACGGACTCCCGGCGACTCTGGCGAACCAGGTGAACGTACCCAACAAACTCTTACCTTTTCAGGTCCGTTTTCAACTGCAAGCTGTCGGAGATAATGCTCAACAGCGGCACAGGCGACACCAAAGCCTCCAACGCCTGAAAATGCTTGCTTTCCGGCATTGGCGGTAATTCCCAGTATAGTGCCCCCGCCATTGTTCGCCATATGTTTCGCCAAAATGCTTCCTGTGTGGAACCAAGTCTTCAGACCGGCTTCAATCGGAGTAAAGAAAGACTCGAATGGCATTTCCGTGAGTAAACTTCCTTGAATGTCATTCCATGAAATTGCATTAAACATCAAATTCACCGAACCGTAACACTTCACGATATCTTCCAGATGGTTTTCAATCTCCTTTGGGATCATCGCATCCACTGTTCGTACTGCTGCATTCCCTCCAGCTTCTTGAATTGCGATGAGTGTGTTCTCGAGGGCCTCTTTGCGGCGTCCCGCAAGAACCACAAACGCGCCTTCGCGGGCAAATGCTTTGGCAACGGTACTTCCGACTGAACCTGAAGCACCATAAACAATAGCTGTCTTTCCCAATAACAACATAATGTTACCCTCATCAATCAAATGGGTTGGTATCATTGATTAATTCATCCATGCCAAACAAGCTTCTGTTAAAGAAGGGTACCCATGTGAAATGACGCATGATATCGATGGATTACGCTGTCAGGCATGTTCATGCCTATTCCAGCATCAATTTCATTTCCGCCATGTTGACAGGGCCTGAAGAATGCTCATGGATGATTTTCCACAATCCGTCCCTTTTATGCAAAACCCACGTCATGCGGCTTTTCATATGACGAAGCTCCACTCCCGTTGCAGACATGCCTCTATATGTGACCAGCGTATACAGTGTCGCAAAATCCTGACCGGCCTTCACGACCGCATCCTGAAAACTCACATCATCCCGATCCGCCTGCAGGTCCGAAAACCATTCCTTGACCATTTTCCCCCATGCCTCAAGACCTTCATAGGACCATACATTCCAAAGATCATACACGCAAAGCTCCTGATCATATAAATCCAGAAAAGAATCCAGATCTTTATCCCAAATCGCCTTCCGATATTGCACCAGAAGTTCACGAACCGCTTCTTCCTGTTTATCCATATTCACCCCGCAGCATAACAAAATATTTTACACATCCTATGCCAATTATTCTGTTATCTTTCTTTTACCCTGCGTTTCATTAGTCAATCTTTTATGTCCACGATCAAGAGGAAAACATGGACTGGCTAATTTGTAAGAAAACAAGCGAGACCATGAGTAACAGTCATTTACCCATGGTCTTTTTGTTTACATCGATGAATATTTGGTGACGATCCACTGATGTACGATAAAGTATTTCCATAGCGCCATAGCATGGCCTTGACCAAGCTGATACTCTTTCTTCAGCCAGTCAGTAAATACAGCGGCTTTCATGTCCTCAGTGATAACGCCATGGATAAGGGCTTCCTCCCTGATTTGCTCCGGTGTCTTGCCGGTCTTTGTCGTGATGTTGTCGATATACGCTTGAAATGACATATCTTCCTCCTCATTTCTTTTTTTCTGTATTGGTCGGCGCACTAGGCAGCATACTTCCACGTGATTTGAGTGAAAAACAAAGATGCAATAAGGATCCACTCGTTCTTTGGAGGAGGGGAAATCCATATTGATTCTGTAAGCAAAAGTCTTACCACACCGTCCTTCACACCATTATTTCACAATATTCCGAATCAACTTGATTTTACTTCTTAAAGTTCAATCCTTCCTTGACTAGCATCTCGTTTAAAATGCGGACAGCCTTAGGTCCAACACCATGAAGTGCAAGTATTTCTTCTCTTGAATGATCACACAATTGTATAAAGGCATCGATTCCCGCTGCTTTTAGTGCTCTTTGTGCAGGCTCTCCAATTTTAATGGTTGTTAATTCCGGCAACATAATTGATCTCCTTTTTTCATGAAATGATATCATGAGTGAATATGAAGAAGAAATATTGTTTCGCATTGGTACGAGCCTTTCATTATGATGTCCTGAATGTGTTTTTCACATATTTCCGTCGTAGCGAACAAGCTAATGACATTCTACTTCTTTTTTCATTCAAGGAATATGTCCACGCGTTAATGTTGAGTATCGTATAGATTTACCCCATAGCATGAAGAATATCGATTGCATCATATCTGATTTTCAAATGCGGAGCGATAGCGTAATAGGCACCAAAAGCTTTCATTTCAATCCTTTTCAGAAGAATCAATACCACCCGTTGATACAATTCATTTAATCAATAGATGGTGCTACTTTTGCTTTGAGTAGATGAAAGGAAGTTTAGAGACCTGGTGGAAGGGTAGTAATTTATTATTATCATTGCTTCGGCGTTTTTTGACAAATGTATGCAGATAAATGATTAAATAAGGGGTGAATAAAATATGGCAAAATATGTAGACGGATTTGTGATTGTAATACCAAAAAACAAAGTTGAGGAATACAAGAAATTTGCAGAAACTGGCCGAGATTTGTGGATGAAGTGCGGTGCGCTTGAATACTATGAATGTCTTGGCAATGACCTTATCCCACAGGAAATGGGTGGTGAGAAAGCGCGTGCATTTACTGAAATGACTGGCGCAACAAGTAGCGACACTGTTTGGTTTTCTTTTATAGTCTTTAAGTCCAAAGAGCATCGAGATGAGGTCAATGCTAAAGTAATGGAAGATATGAGTAAGCAGATGGATGGAAATGAGGACATGTGCATGCCTTTTGAGATGAAGCAAATGGCATATGGCGGTTTCCAAGTTGAAGTTGAAGGGTAAAACCAAGTATCATGTCATGAAGCCGCGCTCAGCAATGAGGGCGGCTTTCTTTATCAGCAGTCAAAATGTGCAAATCTGATCGTCCTTTCAGGCAAATCATCATATGGTCTGCAGATCACCGAACAGCACCCGCTTGAGTGAGGTATATTCAGCGGCGGTTTCGAGATGAGCCATTAAGTAATCCTTGAACAAAAGTCTTTCGTCCCAGTCGCCGGGGGCGAACAACATGGATATGGCAGACTTTTTCCGCGAATCCATCGGACAGATAGCCTTTCAAAAACATCAGGTGTAGTGGCGAGGTTAAGACAGTGGGAGCCGATTCTTCTTTCAAGCAGATACAGGAAGGCGAAGATAGTGAGGTTAACAGCTTCCCTATGTCAGCGGCTTCATTTATTTCAAACAAAATATCTATTGTTGGCTTAGCAGCAAGACCCGGCACGGATGTACTGCAAATCTCAAAAAACTGAAACAAGCGACCCCCGAAATTCACCGAAGATTGCTTGTTTCAGTCCTTTCCAGCGCAAAACTAAAACCACCTGCCGATAGAACGCATTCTAACAATAGATGGCTATGGATTTGGCAACAGCATCACGTATTGACAAAATGCACACCCCTTGCCTATTGTTCAACGATTTCGAGGAAGGGGTGTGCATAATAATCAGGGGTATGCAAACGTCAAATTGCATCATTAAGTCGTTGATATGTTCTCTTTACCGGGGTGGCTCGAACCGTTCATTACGATGTCTTGCGTGTATATTTCATCTTTATGTCATAGTAAATACAACAATTGCATTTTACACTGTTTATACGCAAGTGGGAATATGTCCACGCTTATAAGTTTTTCAGTCAGATGGACATATTCCCAAGAAATTCGCACATTTGTGGTTTGAAATATTCCTATGTAGAATGCAATCAAATTAATGCTTAATAGGAGAGTTCTACAACTATGATTTTAGCGCTAACTATCAAATCAAGTTATTGAATATATAGGAATTATTGATATGCTATAATTGCAGCTGTAATAAATAATAAAGGATGGCATTTATGACAATAGGCAAAAAAATCAAGCAACTACGAGTCGAAAGACATATAACTCAAGAAACATTAGCTAAATATCTGAATATTTCGTATCAAGCAATATCAAAATGGGAGCAAGATGCAACTTCACCGGATTTATCTGTAATTCCTGCCATTGCAAAGTATTTTGAAATTACAACAGACGAATTATTGTGCGTGAACACATGCAAACAGAAAGCACCTTACACTCGCCTTGACAAAATGCTTTCGCTTTATCAAAACAGCGCAACCGAAGAAGATTTCACAAAAGCTGTTTCCGCCTTTAACGAAGTTATTCTTCATGGCAATCCTACATCACGGGATTTGTATAATTATGTTTGTCTTTATGATCTTCATGCGAGACGGGATATGGAAAAAGCAATTAAGTATTGCTACAAGATTATTGCAGAAGGAGATCAAAATCGGGATGACTATTGGTTTCATACTCACACACGGCTTTCATTGAATCTCGTGCGAAGCAATCGAACAAATGAAGCGATACAATTTCATAAGGATTGGCTAGAACGCGAACCTGATAATTACCTTGCCTCCGCTTCTGTTGCATTCGCATATCATTTTGCAAGTGACGCCGATACAGCATATGAATACATAAAAAAGGCAGAGAAAATGCAGAGTAGTGAAATGAGAATAGATGGTGTTGAAATATATACAGGCGCCGGAGATATTTGCAGAAGCCTTAAAAAGTACGATGAGGCTATTGTGAATTGGGATAAAGCATTTGAAGCTGATACCGGCAGTATCTCATGTCTGTTTTCAAAAGCGGAAGCTTATCAAGAAACTGAGGAATTTTCAAAAGCCATTGAAACCTACAATTGCATTAATGACTGGCTAACCCGTCAAGGATATGACATTGTTGAGCAAAAATATACAAATGAAAAAATAAAAGAATTAAGTGGAATGTTGTAATTGGCAAACTACATTTTTGCATAGAGTCAACCTTATTGGGTTGGCTCTATTTTTACACTTTATATCCCCTGATATAATAGACAATACCGACCCGAGTTATCATATGTCAACATTATTAGCATGACTAAATCGATAATTCACTAACATCCAACTCGGCCACTCGTCAAATAAACATCTAAATTGGCCACTCGCAAACCTCTGACCTCCAACCTGACCACTCGTCACACCAAAAGTTCGAAATACAGTTGTTGCCCTCCCACCCCTTAACGAGCAAAAGCGTATCATCGCCAAGCTGGAAGGGATCTTGCCTCTGGGTGAAAAACTAAAAAAGTGAAGTGATTCCATTATTGCGAAACATAACTCAATAGTACAACGATATGCCAAGATGATGCACACCCCTTACCAAATGCCAAACGATTAAAGTCAGTGTTAAGCCTTCAACACTAATAATCCTGCAATACTAGCTTGCAGTTTTAGCAAATTCAATACAGGGCTTCAAAGCCCCGCGGAACCCTGGAATGAGCATCCTTGAGCCTTTTAAACGCAAACGAAAACCACCTTCCGACAGAACGCATTCCATCGGAAGGTGGCTATGGATTTGGTGGAACCAAAGGGATTCGAACCCTCGACCTCCTACATGCGAAGCAGGCGCTCTCCCAACTGAGCTATGGTCCCGAATCAAGGACACCTTTGCATTATAAACAAATCCTAAGTGTTTGTAAATCAGATTCCGCCCGTTCTGCGCGAAAAGCCAAACCTGATCAATATGGAATCCCTTTATGAACCTGATTCCACATTGATTATGCCCTTGAACACAGGAACCAGCATCCTTTGAAGCCAATGTCCTGCCATCCTCAGCGCAATCCCAGAATCCGTTCCCTCCAACTGCAGGCATCCACTCCTGCAGCATGATCCCGCGCCAGTTGAAGCCATTCCTCCGCCTTCGCAACCCGATGCAAGCGACGCAACAGTCCGGACAGCTGGTACGCACTCTTTCCAGCCTCCAGCTCCGACTCAAGCCTTTCCGCCTCGCGAACGGATAACTCCAGCTGTTGCGCAGCTTTTTCATCGTTCCCGGTCAACTCACCGAGGATACCCAGCAGCCGAAGCGCCTTCACCTGACGCATTCCATTACCGGCTTCCGACGCAATTCGGAGAGCGGATTCCGCCAGGACCGTCGCTTCGTCCAGCCTTGCAGCCTGCCGCTCAGCAACCTTTCCGCCTGCAGCAGACGCACCTTCCGCAAGTGCCTTTTTCATTGACACTTCGGCCTGATAACGGATGCAATCGCTGATGCCGACACTTTCCTCCGATTCCCGAAGAATGGGCAGCGCTTCTTCCAGCAGTCTGAAAGCGTCCTCCAGCAAGGATGAATTCACCGCTCCACCCGAGAGCTCCTCCATTGCATTCAAACCGACCCCCGATTTCCCGCCCCGTACTACTTTCAAACGCTTCCCGGTTTTTCCGATCCTTCCGACGCCACTCGCCTCCACGATCCCGGCTTCCTTCCCGTGGCCATACCTGCGCAGCATCACACGTGCGCGTCCTGTATGGCACAACGCCGCTTCACAGGCCAGTGACAGCGCGGAAGCAAGTTCTTCCGATTTCGCATAGCGCAGATCCGCTTCATCCAGCAATCCCTGCTCCGAAGAAAGATCCGCAAGGTTCAGCCAGGCCAGACAGGTCTGATACTTGAGTGAAGCGCGTTCCGAGCGGGCCACCACTTCGAGCAGGAGGGATTCCGCGCGTTCGAAACGCCCTTGTTCCATGTTCAGAATGCCAAGATTGATCTGGCTCGAGAGCAGGCTGTGCAGATTGCCGACTTTCCCGGCCAGCTCCACCGCTTTTGCGAATACAGTTCGGGCTGACGCCACATCGCCTTCTGCCAGATGCAGTATGCCGAGGTTTCCGGAAATGCGTGCCATGGCCGCCAGGTCACGGGAATGTTCCGCGTAACCGAGTGCCCGCAGGAGCACCCGTTTCGCGCGTTCAGGCTCTCCACGTGTGAAGTGTATGCCGGCCATCTGGCTCATGGTTTCAGTCAGACTTTTGAAGTCTTTTGCCTTTTTCAGGATCCTTTCCGCCGATCTGCCGACTTCCAGCGCGGAAGGCTCCATTTTCATCCGGAACAGTGTACAACGTGACAGGAGCAGTTTCCCATGCAAACCGGTATCTCCGCCGAGACGCGGTTCAAGTTCCGACAAAAGGGCAAGCGCCTCGTCATACAAGCCGTTCTCCCTCATCACATCGGCCATGGAAAGCCGCATTTCCCAGCGTTCCCGCAATGTCCCCGCCCAAATCTGCGCCTGTCGCAGCAGCAGAAGCGAAGCCCCGCCATATCCGTCGGATCGGGCATGTTCCGCCAATGCCCGCAAAACGGACGCTACCATGGACACCCCTTCGGAACCCAGCAACCTGCCTGCCTCCGAACGATCTCCCCAAGGCATGTCTTCCTCAGGCAGGACATCCCGAACCGACTCCACGGTAAGGTCTTCCGAAGGGATCAACACGGGTCCGGGCAGGCTGAATCCGATCAGGACAAGGAACCGGACGAACTGTTCCCAAGCCGAAGCCATATCATAATCCGTACGAAACAGGTGTGCGGCCTGGAGGGCATAACGCGCCGCATTCCCCTTGTTTCCCGCCTTTTCGAACTGCACGCTCAGCAAGGCGGGCACATCGGTCGCCCCCTGCCCTGCCACCCGCTCCAGATGGGCGGCGATCTTCGCATGCAAAGCAGTGCGCCGTGCGAGCAGAAGGCTTTCATACAGAACTTCGCGCGCCATGTCATGGACAAACCGGATTTCCTTCTGCAAGGCGCCGCTTCCCGCATGGATGGCGCCAACCGACACAATGCCCGCTTGAAGGGCAGGTCCCAGCGCCTTTTCAGGATCGACCGCGCCGGAAAGCTCCCGCATCCATGATATCTGAAAGGTGGAGCCAATGGCGGATGCCGTCTGCAGTACAGCCACCGTATCGGCCGGCATGTCCATGAAATTGGCCAGAATGATGCTGCCGATGCCCTTTGCCAGGTCAATACCCTCCCGGATGCGCAGGCAGGCGACACCATCCTTCTCTGCGTATCCGCCGCGACGTTTGACGGCAGTCACGAATTCCTGAATGAAGAGTGGATTGCCTTGGGCGATCCGCGTGAGTGCGTCCTGAAACGCAGCATCAAGGGAAGTGCAACCCAATTGGTGTGCTGCCAGCCGGGATGCCCCTGTGGATGAAAGAGAGGTGAGATTCCAGTAGACCTGTCTTCGCGTTTGCTGCGGGGCGAATGAGGGCGGCATATCCAGAGAATCCGCAAAACCTGGCCTGACCACAGAAGTTGAATGGCTTTCCCCTGTTGCAGAAACTGAACGGCTCTCCCCGGATGCAGGAACCAAACGGCTTTCACCGTTCGTCGCATCCGTATCCTCCACCCATGGCGCAAGCGCCAGTCTGCGGTCCTGCCGGTGCAGGAGCAGCCAGATCGATCCAATCCCTGTCAGCCCGGGCAACACGGCCGCAAGAAGGGAAAGGGATCTGTCATCCGCCCACTGCAGACCATCAAGCACCATCAGGGAAGACCGGTGCGTCAGGACCAGACGGAAAAAAGTCTGCAACTGCTCCAGCATCTCACGTTCCAAGTCCTGCGGGTTCATCGCATTCAAGATTTCCTGGAGCTCCGCACTACGCTCCAACCCCATGAAAATGCCTAGAAAATCCGCCAGCCGCTCCACTTCCGCATCAGGCCGCTCCGGTGAAAGGAAGAAACAGTAGGAAATGACACGGTATCGCTTGGCGGAAGGATTTCCTGCCCCTTCGATATTCATGACCGCATGGAGAAGGGCTGACAACAGGCTGTGCGGCCTTCCGCGATCCGTCGTGCCGCATGTGACAGTCGTCATCTTGAGCAGCGATGGAGCCAGCGCATTGATTGTCTGGACAAACGCATGGGAAAGAGCGGTTTTCCCAATGCCGGATTCCCCGGTCACATGACATTCGACCAGACAGCCGGCCTGCATGGCCTCCAGCATGTCCGGGATGCCATCAAGCATCTCGTCGCGCTCAAGAATCCAATCAGGTTCGACATCCGCACCAAGCGACTCGTTCTCGGGCCTGTAACTGCCCACCGGTTCCTTGCGATTGCGAACCGTCAGTTCGCCCATGTCGCGGTACTGGAAGAACTCATGTGTTTCCTCATATACGCTTCGACTCACCAGCACGGTTCCGGCAGGCGCGGCAGTTTGGAGCCGCTGGGCCAGGTTGACCGTGTCGCCCATCACTGTATAGTCCTTGTCGTAATAGTTCCCGACGCTGCCCGTGACGACCAGGCCAAAATGGACTCCGATGGACAATCTGAGCTGCAGTCCTTTTCCGGAAAGCCTTTCCTGACTGAAGGATTCCATCAGCGACTGCATGCGCAATGCGCAGGAAACGGCGCGACGCGCGTCATCGGCATGGGGAACCCTGGCGCCGAAGAGAACCATGACGCAATCTCCGATGTATTTGTCAATCGAGCCTTCCAGCTCGTATACAGGACGGGTGATGGTCTGGAAGCAGTCGTTGATGATACTGCGCACCTCTTCCGGATCCAGAACCTCCGAAAGGGCGGTGAAGCCCGAAACATCGGCGAACAGTACCGCCACATTGCGCCGGCTCTCCTCCAGCGTTTCGCCGGCAGGCAATCCCGTATCCGCCTGCAACCCGCCAGTCCCGCCGGAAGCAAGAGCCTGCCCGCAGAACAGGCAGAATTTCGCATGTTTCGGATTCGGTGTCTTGCAGGACATGCAGCAGAGGGGCATCTTCATACCGCAAAGGCTGCACCCGTCCACACCGGACTCCGGCAGATGATATCCACAGTTGAAACAGAGCATGCAGTTCCTCCCACGCTTTCCTGTCTCTATCATACAGGATTAGTCCCACTTGAAAACAGGACCAGGGACCCATTGTCCCGATTCCGAAAACCCATTACAATAACTGTATACCAACACAAAAGACAAACGTCATGGAAACTTGACGAAAAACACGAAAGTGTCATAAGGAACAACCCGTTTCCACCTCCGGCATGGCCGGCACGGATACGGATTGAAAAACGAAACCTTGACGAAAAGGCAAAACTGTCGAAAGGCAGTGACGCAAAGCCATGGGTCTACGGGATGACATCCTAGGATTGCCAGGCCACCGAACAAAGCAGTCCTGACGCCAAAAGCGGAAGGACGGACCGCCAACAGAGCGGCCAAGTTTTTCAAGACGACGTGAAAGGTGGATTTTTTATGAAGAAAATTGCTGCTGCCCTGCTGCTCTCCCTCCTCATCGCCGCTTCATCGATCAGTGCATTCGCCGCCTCTCCCGATGTTTCCGAGAAGGCGAATTTCCGTACCCATGCCGCTTTGACGCAGCATATGACCGCCCATTCCAAAGTGTTTGAGAAAACCTTTACCGTCGGACCGAGAGGCGGAAATGTCGAGATCGGTTTCGTGACCGTCTCCTTCCCTCGTAATTTCCTTCCTGCTTCCGATCTGCCGCGTACGTTCACCGCAAAAGTCTTTGCGGAAAACGGAAAAGGCGTCATTGAGTTCCTCCCGGATACCGTCAGTTTCCTCGCTCCCGTCACCATCAGGGTGCATGCCTACAAAGGCTTGCTGTATGATGAGTCTGTCGGCCGCAACGTATTGGTGTCCTACCGTGCGCAGACTTTCAAGGCCACGCACTTCTCCAGGTATTGCTGGCAATGACCCCATCCCATTCCACCCCACCCCATTCCATTGCCATTATCAATCCAATCCACCTTGCGGTATACTGAATGTATACCGCTCTTTTTTTTCTGCGCTTTTATAGTAGCCGAATCCTCAGGACCACAGGGGAGTGCAACATGCGGAAAACAGAACTATGGGTCGTCCGCCGGGATGAAGTCCCGAATCCTTTCGAACTGGAATCCTTCCTGCAGGGTACGGACTACGCCCCGACCGTGCTTTCCGCATGTCCGGAATCCTGCCCCATAGAAGGTCCGCCCCTTGTCGTCTTCGTGGAGAATGCAATGCGCGCGGATGCGGCTCTTCTTTTCACCGAAGACAATACCCCGAACCGGATGATTCCGGTCTGCTACACGCCAGGCCAACCCGGCCTGACTAACCTCGAGGACGGCGAACCCATCTCCAACGCACAATTGACCTTCATGATCCGGGAGCGCAGCCGGATCTGCCGCCTGCAATGGCGTCTTCGCGAATTGTCCGGCATCAGCCAATCCCTGACGACCGGAATCGACATCCATGAGCTGCTGGAACAAATCATGGACGCAGGCATTCGCCTGACGGCATCCGATGCGGGTTCGATGTACATGATCGTGGATGCCGAGGCCCATCGCTGGGCCTCCATCCAGCACGGGGATCCGGCCGGAAACATGCTGCAGTTCGTTTATGCCAGAAATCACAGCCTTCCCATCGATCTGGAGACTTATTTCACCCCGATCCGGGAAGACAGCATCAACGGCCATGCGATCCTGACAGGCCAGCCGGTCCGAATCGCTGACGCATACCGGATTCCAACGGATGCACCTTATCGTCATGATCGCAGTTTTGACGATCGCACGGGGTATCGGACCTGCTCCATGCTCACCCTGCCCCTGATTGATCGCCAAAACGAGATCATCGGGGTCATCCAGCTCATCAACAAGAAAAAGGAGCCGGACGAAATTCTGTCCGCCGCCGATTCGGCCATGATGGAGAACATTCTCCCCTACACGGCGGATGACGAGGAACTGATGCGGACCTTTTCCGGTCAGGCCACGATCGCCATCGAGAACACCCTGTTGTATCAGGAACAGTCGGAATTGCTCGAATCCCAGCGTTCCCTCAATGAGGAGCTGACCAGCATGAACGTCAAGCTGATCGAGCTGAGCCGGCAGATTCTGACAGCGCATGAGGAGGAACGGAAGCGGATCGCACGGGATATCCACGACGGGCCTGCACAGGCAGTGGCCAACCTGATTCTCAAGTCGGAAATCTGCAAAAAACTGCTGGAACGCGGTGACGTTACGGCTGCCACCACCCAGCTGGATTCGCTCCAGTCCAGTATTCGAACGGCTTCCGCCGATATTCGTGCCATCATCTACAATCTGAAACCGTCCTGGCTCGAAGAAGGCCTCTTCAAGGCTGTCCGTTCACGGATGGACGCTCTGGCAGAGGCCGAAGGGATTCATCCTGTCCTCGTGATGGAAGGGGATGACGGAATCCTGCCGCAGTACCTTACGGCAGAGGTTTTCCAAATCATTCAGGAATCCTTGACGAACATGACGAAATACGCAGAAGCCACGGAGGTGGAAGTTCGGATTGCCATCACGGAGTCCGGTCTGCAAACCCTTGTGAGGGATAACGGGAAAGGGTTCGACATGCAGGATGTCGCGGAACGCGCACAGAAAAGGAAAGCCACGGGCGGGTTCGGCATGGAAGGCATGAAGGAACGAATCACGCTCCTTCGCGGGGAGCTTGCTGTGATCTCGGCGCCGGGCGAAGGAACAACGGTGCGCATGTCCATTCCGATCTGACCGGCACCTGTCCGGGGCTCAAGGTTTGTGGGAGAGGAATGAATGCCTGTTCATGACAGCCTGCCGGAAAAGGCATTGCTATTTGCGGACAACATCCCGGAAGAAGGAATGATATCTGCTGTCCACTTGCATGATGTGGCCGATGATCCAATCGCGCATGAATCCGAGCAGTTCCATGGCCATTCCGGTATCTCCCTGTGAAAACATTGCCCGGTATTCGGAAAGTTTCTGTTCGAGAGCCTGATGGGCCTTCATATGGCTCTCCCGCTCGGTATACCGGAACTGGTCGAAATAGGCTTCCTCGTTGCTGAAATGCAGCTTGGTGTAGGCAAGCAGGTCATCCAACAGACGGGAAATCATCCCGGATGCCTTTCCAAGACACATGCCCTCGTACAGATCATTCATCAGCCCAAAAAGCGTGCGATGCTGTTCATCCAGTTCCGCATCCCCCACTGACAGGCTTTCGGACCATGACATCATTGCCTTCATTTTTCCTCCGCATCACTATTCGCACAAACCGCATATCGATTGTACCACCCTGCCGGCCAACCCTGTCAAACAGATCGGACCCTCACAAGACTCCGGTCAGCAAACTACGTATCCATACACGGCCTGTTGCCGGCTTTGCCGGGGTGGTATCATGGGTGAAACGGACAATGCCTGTGAAGATGGAACGAAAGGACCTGTATGAAAAGGAAGCGCCATTCGAACCTGGATGCCGTCATTCGCCTGCTCATGGCCCTTGTGGCCGTCATTGCCCAAATCATCCTGTTTTTTTGGATGACGGAAACCCTCCTGAATGCGGGGGTCTACATCTACACGGTTTTTCAGGCCTTCAGCGTCTTTACTGTCGTCAAGCTCGTAAACCGGCATGAAAGCCCCTCCTACAAGATCGCCTGGTTGCTGGTTGTCTTCGTGCTGCCGTTCTTCGGACTTATTCTTTATTTTCTGTGGGGACGTGCCAATCATCGAAGATTCCGTCGTCAGCAGGCGAACGGCCTTTCACGGACCCTGCGGGATCCCGAGAGTGCAGCACCCGGCATCCTGTCACAGTTCGCGATCTCTCATCCAGGTAAAAGCAGGATCGCGAAGTTTCTTGACCATTACGGGTTTCCCCTTTATCACGAGGCGGATTCTGCGTTTTATGGCCTCGGGGAATTCTGTTTCGACGCGTTGTGTGTCGATCTGGAACAGGCGAAGCGCTTTATTTTTCTTGAATTCTTCATCGTCAGCGAAGGTTTCCTTTGGGATCGTGTTTCCGAAATTCTTTGTCGAAAGGCGGAAGCGGGCGTGGAAATCCGTTTCCTCATCGATGATTTCGGCGGCATGAAGCTCACGCGCCATGAACGTGAAAGGCTGCGCAAATCAGGCGTACAGCTTCATTCCTTCAATCCTATCCTGCGGCATGTCTCGAACATGTATCTCAATTACCGCAATCACCAGAAGATCGTCTCCATCGACGGCCTGATCGCCTATACCGGCGGTGTGAATCTTGCGGACGAATACGTGAACCTCAACCGGAAACATGGTCATTGGAAAGATACGGCTGTCCGAATCAGAGGGGACGGAGTCTGGAGCCTGACCCTTACGTTCCTTCAGATGTGGGACCTGGAGTTGAAGTGCCCGGAGCGGAACTACCTGCCGTGGCGGGAACCTGACAAATCCAAAGATCCGGACGCGATACCGCCTTCCGGCCACGGGTTCATTCAACCCTTTACGGATGGTCCCGCGAACAATCCGCACAATCCCGCAAAGGCAGTCTGCCAGCAGATGATCGAGAGCGCGAACCGATACATCTGGATCACCACACCTTACCTGATCATCGAGGAGGACCTGCTGGATTCCCTTTCCCGGGCGGCGGAGAGCGGCGTCGACGTCCGCATCATGACCCCTTCCGTCCCGGACAAATGGTATGTCCATCTGGTGACCCAAAGCCACTACGGACGTCTTCTGGAGTCCGGCGTTCGCATTTTCGAGTATTCCCCGGGATTCATGCATGCAAAGTTGATCGTCAGCGATGATGCGCATGCACTCGTGGGTACGGTCAATTTCGACTTCCGCAGCTTCTATCTCCAATACGAGAATGCCGTCTGGTTCTGTGACTCCCCGATTGTAGAAGCCGTGCGGGATGACATCAGGCAAACCCTGCTGCTCTGCCGCGAGATTCACATCAGGGACTGGAAGGCGCGGCCATGGTATCAGAAAGTCCTCGCGTCCGGATTCCGGATGTTCTCGACCCTTATGTAGATGCACGATTCCTCATTCCGGCAGGAAATGACAGGTCATGTTCTTTCTCGCAAGCAGGAGGCAAAACAAGCGCAGGCGTTCTTCACCCCGGCAGGACGACAAAGACCGTCGTTCCTTGTTCAGGCACGCTATCGACGCGAAGCCCGTATTGGATCCCATACAGAATTTTCAGCCTTTCATCGATATTTCGCACACCATACCCGGTTGTATCGCCATGAAGCTGGGATACACGTTCTTCGACAAAGTTTCCAACAGGACCTCCGGCATCGTTTCCGACAGGGGCTCCAGCATTCTCTCTGACAGGACATCCGGCATCGTCCCCTGCAGGGCCAACGGACCTGCAGGCGTCATCGTCGGCGAAACCCGACCTCACCCTTTGTTCTTCGTCCTCACCGGCGTCCTGCAGAAGGGCAGGATGCGCCACCAGACGCCGCATCACTTCGTCCGGCATGCCACGGCCGTCGTCACGGATGGAAAGAATAATCCGTGAAGCCGTACGCCAGCCGGAAATCGTGATGGTTCCGGTCTCCCGCTCCGATTCCAGAATACCGTGCAGAATGGCATTTTCCACCAATGGTTGAAGAATGATCTTCGGCATGCGCACATCCATCAGATCGTCCGGAACCTCCATCCGCAGGGTCACACAGTCGTCGAACCGCATGTTCTGGATATACAGGTAGGAGCGGACCAGATCGAGTTCATTCCGAATGGTCACGATATCCTCTCCCTTTCCCAGGCTCAGCCTGTAGAAAGCCGCAAGGGCCTTCACGAGGGAGACGATTTCCGGCCGGTTGTACTGCAGTCCCATCATGTTGATGAGATCCAGTGTATTATAAAGGAAATGAGGATTGATCTGCGCCTGCAGCGCCTTCAGCTCCAGGTTCTTGTTCTCCCGGCCCATCCCGTACATGTCCGCCATCAGGGCGTCGATGCGTTCAAGCATTTCCTCGTAGTCGTATTCCAGCTCATCGATTTCATCCCCCCGGGTGGGGAGCTTCCGTCGTTTCCGCCGCTTCCGCTGATCCGGCGCGCCATCGACTCCGAAATTCCGCATCCGGTTTGCAAGATGGCGGATGCGGGTGGTGGAGGATTGGGCGGCGAGAAAGGCGACAGGCAGGGAAAGTGGGGCCATCAGCAGGAGAATCACCAGGATCCGCTTTTGCGTGCGTGTTCCCAGTGACAGGACATCCCCGGACGGAATGAAGACTGTCAGGATCCAGTCGGAACGCCGGATGGCCTGGGTGCCGGCCAGATAACTGACCCCTTCGATGGCCATGGTCCGGCACTCCCCCTCCGCTAGGTTGGAGTGCGCGGAATCCGCCAGGATTCCCTTGACAACAAGTGTATCCCGGATTTGGAAGTTGTCCGAAGCACAAATCAGCTCCCCGTCCGCGTTCGTCAGTACCAGCGTAGCGGAAGGAGCGTACTGGCCCTGGTTCAGGATATCCTTGATCAGGGAGGCGGGCATGTCCGCCCGGATGATGCCGATGATCTCCCGGAGACTGTCCGCGGAAGGCATTTTCCGCACGACCGTGATCATGCCGTCCGAAACGGGTTTTGACAGCCGGCCCGGCGGATACCAGCGATAGCCGGACTGGCCGGCCAGGAGATCCTTGCACCATCCTTCCCCGGCGACTTCATCCAGCAAGGTGAAGTCGTTGTTGTCGGACACGCGGGAGAGCCCGTTGGCGAAGTACAGGTGAAACCGGCTGATATCCTTGTTGCTCCGCATATTGAAGAGGACCGTGTTCAGCTTTGTGGCATCCGCCCACCATTTCACCAGATTGCCGGAATATCCGATCAGCGGCTCTGTGACCAACTCCTGAATCGTCTCGTTCGAGGACATGATGTCGAGAATGTCCACGACGGCGGAGCATTTGTTTTGCACGAAACTTGCGGACTGCTGTAACGCCTGCTGCGTGGTGTATTGCGCCTGGGCGGCCGTCTCGCGGTTGCTGAACTCCAGATTTGCCATGGAAAAGATCCCGGTGATGACAAGAATGAGCAGCATGAACAGGAGCATCAGCTTCATCCGGATGCCCAGACTGCCAAACCGCCTCATTCCCTGATGTTTCATCCCCGCAGCCTTTCCCGGTGTTCCGACGGAGTGGTGCCGGTCACCTTCTTGAAAATGGTGGAGAAATAATTCGCGTCGCCAAAACCTGTTTGTTCCGCCACCGAATACAGACGGATCCGTTCATCCCGAAGCAGCTCCTTCGCCTTTTCAATCCTGAGTTCCGTCGTATACTCGATCAGGGTCTTGCCGGTTGTTTTCTTGAAAAAGCTGCACAGATAGCTTTGACTGAGACGGACGGCATCTGCCACATCCTGGAGGGAGAGGTCGGCGCGTCGGTAATTTCGTCCCACATATTGCTGGATGGCCTGGATCTTCTGTTCCGCCGCATCTTCCTGCTTCAGATGCGAACGAACGTGATCCATGATGAAATCAGCCATGTCATGGATCCGCGACATCCTGCCGAAACGTGACCAGATGTAGGGCTGGTCCCCTTGCCGGACAAACGGTTCCATCCTGCCTTTCATGGCGGCTTCGAGGGAAACGACGACCAGGCTGAAAAAGACATTCTTGACGTGATTGATGTTGCCGTCCTGACAGTTGACGGCTTCCGCCACGAGCGCCGACACCAGGTTGCTGATGCCGTCCAGATCGCTTCGAGCCAGTAACTCCCGAAAAGTTCCGGTCAGGCCCGGATCGGGAAGAAAAGGCTTTTCCGGTTCCAGTTCCTCCGAACGGCAGATCCGGGCGTCCTTCCGGTAGAAGAGCCGGCGCATCGCATCCCCCGCCTGACGGAAGCACTCCGGGAACTGATCCGCGGACACCGCAACCGGCCCGATTCCGGCTGTAGCGGTCAGACGCCCGGGCAGGCTTGCCTCGAGTTCCGCGAGCAGGACCCCGACCGGCTCCTTCTCCGTGCCCGGCTGCACACCCGCAAGGATGGCGAGCAAGAGCCCGTCCGAACAGAATCCCGCCATACGGTGATATTCGCGCATATTTTGGCCCAATCCCGTTGACGGAAGCGTTCCGGGTTGGTTGAGCCTCTGCAGGATGGACTGTTTGACTGCGGTCTGTTCATCCGGCGTCATCAGACCGTCCCATTCCACCTGGATGGCTGAAACCACGAAAGGGCCGGCATCCAGAAACCTGCAGCCGACTCGTTCCAGCCGTTTCCGCTCCCTTCCGGCATCCACATCGATCCGGACGAGTTCCAGCGCAGCGCGTTCCAGAATGACTGGAATGTTTTCCAGAACGGCTGCGCTTTGCCGGCGCAGCTGCGCCTTTCCCGCATCAAGCTGCTTCAGTTCCGCGACCGCCTGGCGGACCGCGCCCTCCAACTCACCGAGGTCAATCGGTTTCTCGACAAAGTTCACAGCCTGCAGACGCAAAGCGGACTTCATGGTTTCCTTGTCCGCAAATCCGCTGATGAAAATGAGCCTGCATTCCGGCAGAAGACTGCGCAAGTGGCCGGCGAACGTCATTCCGTCCATTTTTGGCATCCTGACATCGCAAAGAACCACATCCGGACGGAAATCCGACAGGCGTTCCAATGCGATCATGCCGTTTTTCGCAGTTTCCACACGCCCGAATCCGAGATCCTCCCATGGCACAAGCTGCCGGAGCGTCTCCCTGACCTGCTTCTCATCATCGACAATCAACATCCTGTACATGTTTGCTCCCATGCCGGGCCGCCGGCTTCTTCATCTTACCATTCCGGTGTTCCGACATCCATCCGGCTTTTCCTGCCGACGGGTTTTCATTTACGGGTCCTTTCCAAAACGGTACAATAAGGGTGTTCGAACCAATTTGTCCGATGACGCCCCAACATGCAACGCACAACGGAATAGGGGGTTAACGCCTTGAAACACCGGTCCCGAAACCTACTTTCCTCCCTTCTGATTTCCGGGCTGCTGCTATCGGGCTGCGGAATGCCCTTTCCCGCGAATTCTTCCGCACCCGCTGCCTCCTCCGCCGTCAACGAGCAAGGTTCGTCACGGATTTCACCGGCCGACTCCGCCGAGGCCAATCTGACCAGGCCGGCTACCGTCACCGGGTACCTTGTCGGACCGAAACCGGCTGACATGCCTGCGGTCATGGATGCCGTCAACAAGAAGCTTCGTGCGGACCTGAACACCACCCTGGACGTGAACTTCATCAACTGGGGTGACGTCGCGACCCGGTACGCGCTGATTCTTTCCGCAGGCGAAGGAGTGGATTGGATCTATACGGCCAACTGGTGCCAATATTTCTCGGAGGCCCCGAAAGGCGCTTTTCTGGAACTCGATCTCGATACCCTCTCCCGCTGGATGCCCATGCATATGGCGGCCACGCCGGCCAAAGGGTGGGATGACGCGCGGATTTCCGGCAGGATCTTCATGATCCCCACCGCAACTCCCGACATCAAGCACCCCGTGATGCTGATTCGCGAGGATCTGCGCAGGAAGTACGACATCCCCGAAGTCACGAGATTCACCGATCTGGAACCCTATCTGGCCGCTTTGAAGGAACATGAACCGGGCATGATCCCCTTGAATCTGGACAACGGATATGACGTTTCCTGCTGCCGCCAGACGGTCATGGGCGAAGACGGTTTCATGCCCGGTGTTCTATGTGATGGCGTCACCTTCAATGTGGAGGATCCGGAATACAAGGTGGTCGCCTATACGGATGAACCAGCCCTTTCCAGTTACAGGAAAGCCTCTCAGCTCATGAAGTCCTGGTACGACAAGCAGTATACGAACCCCAATCCATTCTCGAACAACATTCGCAGCAAGGAATCCTTCCAGGCCGGAAAATCCGGTGTCGGCCTCGGCAATCTGTACGACGTGGACGCCAACATCCAGGTCGCAGCGGCCCTTGGCTTTGAAGTGAAGGTCATTCCGCTGCTTTCGGACACGGGCCGGTATGTCCGGGATCCATATATCAACAACGGCGTTGCCATCGCCGCCTCCTCCCGTCAACCGGAACGGACCATGATGGTCCTTGATCTCGTCATGGAAAATCCGGGATACAACGATCTGGTGACATTCGGCATCGAAGGCCGGAACTACAGCCTTACGGACGACGGAAAAATCCGGCTGATCCCGCCCGCACCCGGAGAATCCCCCATCTACACGCATACCGGATTCTGGTTCACCAACAAGAACCAATGGCGGCCGCTTGCCGACTGGCCGGAACAATATGCGGAAATGCGGACGCATGCCGGTGACAAGCTGTTCGACATGCCGCTTTCCGCTTTCGCCTTCACAAATGCCAATGTCCGGACTGAACTGACCCGCGTCGGCGCCGCATTCAAGCGATACGGGGATCCGCTCGCGGTCGGGGCGGTCGATGATGTGGACGAAACCCTGCGTGTGCTGGCGACCCTGATGAAAGGCGCAGGCGTGGATGTTCTGAAGCAGGAGGCGAGGCTCCAGATCAAGGAATACCTCGCCGCCCGCTCCAGGTAGTTATTACTCAACCGGCAAGTTCATCGTCATGGCAAGCTGATCCTGCCGATCTCAAGACCGTTTCCCGTCACAGTGACATCCAGCATCCCGGGAGCCGTACGTTCGACCAGAACCAGTGCCAGCCCCCCCAGTGTCTTTCTCGCAGGCGATTGGAACGGTGTATGGTCTTCAGGCATTCCGTTATCCATCGCAAGGAAGCGGCCGGAGCCGGCAACCTTGACCGAAGCCACGATTTCCGCATCCGGAACCAGCAACCCCTCCGCATCCTCCACACGAACGACCAGCTGATGCAGGACCCCGGCCCCGGCAGCAGGATCCTCCAGGGACACCGCCAGTGCATGCGGCACCCCGGTGGTCACATTGCGCTGGGAACAGGCCGCTGCCCCCTGCCGGTAACCGACCACCTCCAGCACCCCCGGTTCGTACGGCACATCCCACTGGAGATGCAAGTCCGTCGTGGTGGGTTGCGGGAATTTCCGCTCGAAATGCGCATACGCTTTCGTCATTCCCTGCAGCGGGAATTGTTTCGCTTTGCGTCCGAATGACTTTCCGTTGAGGAACAGTTCCGCCGAATCGCAGTTTGTGCAGCAGAGGATTGAAATCACCTGCCCCTCGTGTCCGCGCCAGTTCCAGTGGGGAAAAAGATGGATCATCGGAGCTTCCGTCCAAACGCTCCTGTAGAAATGGAAAGCGTCCTTCGGGAATCCGCAGGTGTCCAGGCACCCGCTGCTCGCGTTCTTGTGCGGCCAGCGGCACTCTCCGAGGTAATCGATGCCGGTCCACATGAAATCCCCGGCCACATAATCGTTCGCTTCCGTGAACTTCAACAACGGCGTCACCCGAACCATCCGGCTGCGGTAGTCTCCGAACCAGGGATGGGGTTCCTGCCCATCCAGCTCATACCGGCCACGAAACCCGCCCACAGCCCCATGTTCACTGCCGATGAGCCGCCATTCCGGGTGTTCGTGCCGCTCCTCCGAATAAAAAAGCTCGGTGCGGTTGCGCCAGCGGTTGATATAGTTCCCCCCCACCACGTCGAGCGTATTGAGAAATGCTTCTGTTGCGGGATTGGGCTCCGACTTGATGTTGTCGCAGGCTGAAACGGCCATACGGGTCGGATCCAACCGGTGGCAAAGCCCGACAAGCTCCTGCGCAAGCACTTCCCCGCCCGGCACGGTCTGTTCAGGAATTTCATTGCCGATACTCCACAGAACGATGGAAGGATGGTTCCGATCCCGGCGGATCATATCCGTGAAATCCCGGATGTGGTTTTCTTCCCACAAATCCCCATACCCATGGTCGGCCAGCCCGTTTTTCGCCTTCCGGATCCGCCACTCGTCGAAGGCTTCATCCATCACATAGAAACCGAGGCGGTCGCACAGATCCAGAAATTCCGGATCAGGCGGGTTGTGGCTCATCCGGATGGCGTTGCAGCCCATCTCCTTCAACTTCAGGAGCCGCCTGTGCCAGATGGCCGCCGGTACGGAGGCACCCACGCAGCCTCCGTCATGATGCAGACAGACGCCGCGCAGCTTGACGCGTTCCCCATTGAGGACGAATCCCCTGTCCTTGTCGAACAGGATGGTTCTGACGCCGAAGGATACGATGGTTTCATCGTGCAGGGTTTTCCCGTGCAGGGTCTCATCCTGCAGGTTCTTCTTGTACACAGTACTTTCGTCGGGGCCGGACAGGCTGACCTTCAGCTGATACAACGCCGGCATACGATGAGACCAGCGTTTGGCATCGTGCAGAACGAATTCCGTGGCAACCGTCCCTATGGCCACCGTTCCAGGGGATGACTCCGTCGACACGGTTGACCGGGCTGATACGGTTGATCCAGTTGACACGGCGGATCCGGTTGACACGGTTGACTCCGCCAGCACGGACTCCTGATCCAGAATCGTGAAGCGAATCTCGGAACCGGGTTCCAGGCGCCCTTCCACATCGGCCGAAATCCGCACAAGGACATCCCGTTCCCCGCAGTCTTCCGTCGTCACGGAAACGCCCCACCAGGAGAGCCATGTCTTTTCCGCATGGATCAGCCGGACATCGCGTGTGATGCCGGAACCGCTGTACCAGCGCGAATTCGGCTGAGCGCCGTTGTCAACGCGTACAGCCAGCACATTGTCGCCTTCCTGCAGAAACGGAGTCAGGTCATATTCAAAGCCCATATACCCGAACGCATGATGACCCAGGGGATGCCCGTTCAGCCAGACATCACACTTCTGATAGGCACCGTCGAAACGGATGATGACCGGCCCATCCGGATCGCTTTTCGATATGCCGTCTTCGCCCGAACGGATGGAAAAAGGAAAGTGTTTGCGATACCAGCCTACGCCACAGGGCAGATAGCCGCCGTCTCCACCGGCGGGAGCGCTTTCGTCGAAGGGACCTTCCACACTCCAGTCGTGGGGAATCCGTACGGTTCGCCAAGCGGCATCGTCCAAATCGGAACCGGCATAGGCGTCCGTCGCAACCAACCCTGCGGATCCTTCATCCAATCGAAACAGCCAGCCATTTCCAAAGCATGTCGTTGTACGCATGAACCATCCTCCTGTTCCTATTCAGGCTTGCCAGTCATCTCATAATACATCGTACTTTCCCCCGCAAAGCGTATCAGCGCACCCCCATCAAGCCGATTCTTCCGGGTTCCGTCCGGATTCAGCGGGTACACTTCCATCCCGCTCCCGGATATGGAAAGGGTCCCTTCCAGCGCATCGATCGAAACCGGTCCGCGTCCCGCGTCCCGCAGGATGCGGGTGCCGTCAGGGCATGATTCGAACCGCATGTCGGCGTTGCCACACCAACCGAGCGCAATGAGCAGGAGATGCTCGGACACGTCCGTATCCCGGCCATCCAGAGACAGCAGGGACAGGGTCATGCGCTCGTTGGCCACTTCAAAATGGTAACGCCCCAGAGAAACCTTCCCTTTGATGTTGCCTGATTCCGCCTTCAGTTGCGGTGCATGAATCCGGAAACGGCCCGCAGTAAAGTCAAAAACCAATTCATCGGTATCGGATCTAAGCGCTTCCTCCCCAATGAGGCCCTGTGTCTCCTTCAAGAGCCCCCATTTTTTCATGGCGGCATCGAGTCTATGCGAGTATTCCCGATAGTCCCGATCCAACCCGTCCCCGTCCTCCAGCACCTCGAAGCCTTCACCTGCCCGCCGATGCGCTTCAAGAAAGGCTTCCAGCCCCCTATACTTCTGCATGCCGTCAACATACGGGCTGCGGGAATAAACAAGCGCATGCCGTGCCGCAGTGTAGTCTCCCGTCGGCGTATGTCCGCTCGCAAGAACGACATCCGCATTCCCTGCGTATTTGAGATCCGGAAAGCAGGCCGAAACCTGCGAAACAAAGCTTGCATAACCATATGGTGCGATCCAGTTGCGCGGCACCGCATAGAGATCCCGTTCCGAGTACGCGACTTCGAGCCGGTTCCTGCCTGCCTTGATCAGATCCTTCTGGAACAGATAGGAACACAGGCCGATCTGGCCCCAGACGGCAGGATCATTGTACAGGTCGAAGGGGCCGTCCAACCTGGTGTCATCGTAATCCTTCATGGCCCCTGTATGATGGTATGCGTACAGAACCATGCCGTCCCAATCCTGAAGACAGGCATAGGCAGCGACAAAAGGCAGCGCGTCGCTCCGGAATTCCGTCCCGTAGAGTATGTTCCATTCCGCGGCGACAAACGGCTTTCCCGCCACACGGTCGTGGTTCAGCCTTGTGACGAGGTTCAGCTTGAACGGGCTGTCCACAACCGTTTTGCGCGGATCGACCTCTACCATGTTGAGATCATGGAATACCTTTGCATCCTGTCGCATCGGATCGGGATGGTTCCAGTAGGCATTGTCCTGGTTCACATCCGCATAACGGTTCAGGCTGTAGATATCCGCCGCGCCCTGTGCGTGATTGGAGATGTTGATCGGACACTTGACACACAGGGAAAGCAGATGGTTCCGCATTTCCCTTGCGAAATCGAGCTGAATCCGGGCCAGAAACTCCGTATAATCCGCATATCGCGCCGGAGAAGCCATTCCATGATAGTTGGCGCTCCAATCCATATACATCTGCGTGCCTTCAAGATGTTGCAGACGACGGACGGTTCCGGCTTCCGGGTCCTCGTCGGCCATCAAGGCGCATGTCCCGTCCGCTTTGGTCCAGGCGGTGTCCAATGCTTTCCTCGAACCATATTTCGCAAGCAGCCAATGGTTGAAACGAACATCCAGTTCCCGACGATACGAGGGAAGGCCTCCGCACGCTTCCCGGACGCCTTCATCCCAGAAGACGCTGTTTTCATTCATCACCTGGACGGTCACGACAGCGGGATCATCGAGATACCGAAGCCCCGTATAAGGGTTCACACGTGTCAGATAGTGATCGGCATATTCCTTCTGGAGTTCGACCAGCCTCCGGTTAATGAGGTTCGCCTGCTTGTGGGCCTTCATCAGGTCATCCGGATAATCCAGGCCGTCACCCGGAAGATACCCGCGTCGGACCAGCAGATCCAGCTGCATGTAGATTCCCTTTTCCTTCAGGCAGTGGAACAGCCAGTCCAGCTTGTCCGTCTGGACCGGATCGAAATTTGTGGAATTCCCTTTCTCATAATCAATCAGAAGCGTCCCGCCGCGATGGGGAACACTGTCCGGCGCGTGCAGGCGCACAAAATTGACGCCCGCCCGTGCCAGTCTGTCCGCCACGATTTCCGCATCCGCCTTCGGCATGAACAGGTTGTCAAAGGAAAGGTTGAATCCGTAAAACCGTATGCGCCTTCCCCCGACATGAAAATGACCGTCCACGATCTTTACGAATCCGTGCCGGCCGGCCGGCGCATCCAACAGAAAACTGAAATCGAGCACATCCTGGAAAGCCGTGTCTTTCTTGAAAAGAAAGGGTTGCAGCATGGTCCACCTCCGTACCTTCATCCGCCTCTTCAAAGCGTGCGACATTTACCGTAAAATGCAGCGCAGGGAGAGGGTTTCCCCTCTCCCTCCACCAGGATTTCACAAAGCGTCTTGTCCGGACGCAGGACCCGGCACTGGATTTCTCCGTTGCCTATCCCTGCGCCCAGCCTTTTCCGTTTACTTGTAATTCTCGGCGATATACTTGCCAAGTTGTGCCTTGAACTCGTCGGTGATCTTGATGAGTCCGGCGTCTTCTGCCGCTTTCTTGAATTCGGCGACTTTCGCGTCCACATCCCCAGCCATGCCAAGACGGAGCGCCGGCATGTACTGGTCACGCAGTGCGTTCACAGCAGCGAGTTCGTTTTTCACAGCGGTTTCGTCAAACCTGAAGGCGCGCAGCGGCGGGTTCTTGTAGACCGCCGTCCACTTCTTGATCATTTCGTCGTTCTGGATCTGTTCGGGAGAACCGTCGCCCAGCAGCTTGCGGAAACCGGGAACAAGTCCTTCGAAATAGTTCTGTGTCGGGCGGATCCCCCAGGTCCAAGCGTCCGGGAGATAATTGGGCGTGTTCTCCGTGATCTCGGTGTATTCACTTGTGCCGGAGGCTTTCCAGTGGATGTTCTCCAGACCGGCACGAAGGGCGAACCCAGCATCCGGATCGAACTTCATCACATCGAGGACCGCGGCGGCACGTTCCGGGTTTTTGGACACTGCAGCGATGGCGATACAGTCGTTGGAGTACTTCATGGGGATGTGCATGCCGTTCGGCGTCAGATCATAGTAGCCGGGAACCCATTCGGCATTGTTCAAACGCATCTGCTTGCCGGCCGAGTAGACGGTGAAGTTCCAGGAAAGGGCTGCGCTTTTTCCGTTCTGCAGGGAGTCACGGACCTGGATGTCGTTGTTGAGGGCATTCTTGGGGAACACGCCCTTCTCGGCCCAGGTCTTCATGCGCTTCAGGATGGAAATATAGTCGGGATCAAAGAACTGATAGCGGATTTCATCGACGGAGGGGATGGTGGTGTCTCCCTTGTAGTCATAGGAGAAATCATATCCGATGTCGACCTTGCTCTTGTCCTGGTTGTAGAAGATGTTGAAACTGTCGTTGTCCTTGGATGCGTTGTAGGCGATGATGCTCTTTTCCTTGTCGGCGATGGTGAACAGGTAGTTTTCCCAGTCATCGATCGACTTGGGTTCAGGCAGGTTGTACTTCAGGCGGAGATCGTCACGGACGACAACCATGCCGTCGTTGTGATTGATCTTGCTCTGCGGGATGGCGAACATCTTACCGCCGATCTTCACTTCACCCCAGGATTCCGGAACCTGTTTCTCCTTCGTCATGGGCATGGTCTTGGCGACGAAGT
Source organism: uncultured Clostridia bacterium (assembly GCA_942493335.1). Lineage (GTDB taxonomy): Bacteria > Bacillota > Clostridia > DSM-8532 > DSM-8532 > JAEWSN01. The sequence goes on from OW818693.1 coordinate 1,767,811, forward strand.
CGTCGGTGATCTCCAGAAACGCGCCTTTGGCTGCTTCCTGCGAGTAATACGCCCAGTCGGACGTATACATCAGATCAACCTGGTCCCCGCCAGCAAGGGTAAGGGAGTACTTGGTCTTCCAGTCGGACCAGGGAAGGAACAATACGGACAATTTTGCGTTGACCTTCGGAACGAGATAGGTGTTGTTCACATAGTCGAGCACCTGCTGCATGTCCTTCGGGGTGTCGCCGAGATGATAGTACACGATGTCCACAGGATCCGTGATGTCCACGCCGCCGTACATTTTCGCACTGGCGGGCGTCGCTTCCGTGGAAGCGGACGCGGATTCGGAAGCCACGGTGGATTCCGAGGCTTTCGGGGTGGCCGAGTCGGATGCCGCGGGGGTGGCGGTACCGCCGCAACCGGCGGTCACCAGCATCGTCAGGGCCAGCAGGATGGCAAGGGTTGTTTTTCCGGTTCGTTTCATGATAATCCTCCTTATCTATCGCCTCCCCCGTGATGGGGGCATGACGTCCGGGGACAGGGTCGATGCGGGTATGCGAAGGGGGTGAAGACCCCCAGCAGGATCAGTAGTCCGGGAATGGCGTCTTCATCCCTTGACCGCGCCAATCGTCAGTCCTTTTACGAAATGCTTCTGCAGCAACGGGTACAACAGGATGATGGGGCCGGTGACAATGACGGTGAGCGCCATCTTCATCGCATTGATCGGGATGAAGGGGGTGGAGATCCCGGACTTGTCCGCAATCATCCGCAAGGCCTGGGCATCGTTGAGCAGCTTTTGCAGGTAATACTGAAGCGTCCACATTTCCTGCTTGTTCATGAACAGCATGCAGTTGTACCAGTCGTTCCAGTACCCGAGGGCGGTAAACAGCGTCAGCGTTGCCACCAGCGGCTTGGACAGCGGAAGGATGAGCTTGAAGTAGATGGTGAAGTTCCCTGCGCCGTCGATGATGGCGGATTCGTTGATTTCATGCGGAATCGACTTCATGAAGTTCTTGGCGATGATCATGTTCCAGACCGAGAACATGCCCGGAAGGACAAGCGCCCAGTAATGATTCTTGAACGAGAGGACCTGCGTGCAGAGGAGATACCAGGGGACCAGACCGCCGTTGAACAGGGTGGTGAAGAAAAAGAAGAACGAAAACTTGTTGCGCCAGGGAAAGTCGACACGCTGCAGTACATATCCGGTCATGGTTGCCATCATGGTGGCGAAGAACGTTCCTACTACGGTAATCCCGATGGTATTCGCATACGCACGCAGGATCAGTGCCGGATTCTTCAAGGAAAGAAAATAGCCTTCAAGGGAGAAGTCGCGAAAGAACAATCCGTATCCATATTTCATCACCTCGGCCTCCGAGGTGAAGGAGGCGACGACGACAAGGTAGAAAGGGATGAAACAGACCAACCCGAAGAGACCCACCAGGATATAACCCACGATGTTGAACGCGACGCGGTCCGGTGTGTAGTACCGGGAAGACCGGATATTCGGGGTTTTGGCGACGGGCACGGATGCTTGTACTGACATGTTGGTTCTCCTTATCCTCTGGAATGACTTTCTCGATTATTCATTGTATTAGCAAGGTTAAAATCGGAAGGACCATCCGCTCCCGCATTTTGCTTCTAGCTCTCACACTTTGCTTCGCAAAATGTTGCCGCTGTCATCCTTGCTTCGTAAGAATGACGTGCTGTTGCGGTGATTACTCTTTGTTTTAGCAAGCTAAAATCGGAAGGACATCCGCTCCCGCATTTTGCTTCTAGCTCTCACACTTTGCTTCGCAAAATGTTGCCGCTGTCATCCTTGCTTCGTAAGGATGACGTGCTGTCGCGGTGATTACTCTTTGTTTTAGCAAGCTAAAATCGGAAGGACCTCCGCTCTCGCATTTTGCTTCGCAAATTGCTGTCGCGGTGACTACTCATTGTTTTAGCAAGCTAAAACAATGAGTAGTCGGGTTGCATCATTTTCACGGCTTTGTTGGCGATCAGGATGGTGATCAGGCAGAGGACGGACTGGTAGACACCTGCGGCGGCGGACATTCCGATGTCCGCGGAGGACATCAGGGCCCGGAAGACGAATGTGTCGATGATGTCCGTGACCGGGAGCAGGTTTCCGTTGTTGCCGACCAGCTGGTAGAACAGACCGAAGTCGCCGCGGAAAATGCCGCCCAGTGCCAGCAGGAGCATGATGATCATCGTCGGGACGATGCTTGGCAGCGTGATGAACTTGATTTTCTGCCAGACGTTCGCTCCGTCGATATCGGCTGCTTCATAGATCTGCTGGTCGATGCCGGTGATGGAGGCCAGGTAGACGACCGAGCCATATCCAACCGATTTCCAGGCCTGAAGGGCAACCAGGATGAACGGCCAGATCGCCGCGTTTGCGTAGATGTCGATCGATTCCGCACCCATGGCCTTCAGCACGCCGTTGAGCACACCATATTCATAACTGAAAAGATTGTAGAAGATGGAGGAGGCAACCACCCAGGAAATGAAGAAGGGCAGGAACATGGAGGATTGGGTGAGTTTCTTGAACATCTTGCCCTTGATTTCACTGAGGATGATGGCAAAGGTGACCTGCAGGAACATGTTGACACAGATGAACGCAAGATTGTACAGCATGGTGTTACGGGTGACATCCCAGGCTTTCCCGGATATGAAGAAGAACTTGAAGTTCTCCAGTCCGTTCCAGGGGCTGCCGAAGATTCCGTCCGCATAACGATATTTCTCGAACGCTAGCAGAATGCCCCCCATCGGGAGATATGCGAAGATCAGGACAAAAAGGGTGGCAGGCATCAGCATGACAAGAAAGGATGCATTTTTCCGCAGCATCTTCGGAAAGGATTGTTTGGGAATCCGCACTGGCGGATGGGCTGGCTGCAAGGTGGACGGCAAGGGCGCTTGCGAGGCTGTTCCGGGCATTTGCATGGGATTCCTCCTTGATGGCGCAGACAGTGTTGCATGGTTTTCTGTAGCTGGTGATGGTTGCAAGAGACGCGACCGAAAGCAGACCCTCACCCGGTCGGTTGCTTCCATGGCACTGGACCGATCGGCACGGGTTCGTTTCACATATTGGAATGTTTTGCTTGGGCTCATCGTATCATAGGGCATTTTCACTGTATACACGAGCATTTTCTTCTCGTTTTTGTGTGAATCGTAAAATTCCGAAGATTTTGACCCAATTCAAGGCTTTTTTTTGGAATAGCTTGGCACAAAGTAAAGCGGAAGATATACTGATGCCGTTTTCTCCCCTTGCCCTTCCCGTGTTCTGGCGATCCGCAAAGTGGAAACAGACAATCCGTCTGCCCCCCCATCCTCCGTGCCAAATGAAAGGAGCCCCGTGATGTTGTTGGAACAGAAGGCAATCGGCCTGTGCTACCATTCCCACACGACGGACGAATTCGGACTGATCCGGGAAGCCGGTTTCGATTGGCTTCGCATGGGTGTGGCTTTTCCCTGGAAGGATCGCATGCATGGCGAACTGTCCGAAGCCTACCTGCAAACCCGGCATCAAATTGAACTTGCCTCGCAGAATGGGTTTCAGGTCATGGCCAACACCCCCGGCCTTGGGTCGTACCGGTATGATCCGAATCTCGGAAAAACCGTGTGGTTTGATGAATGGCCTGACTTTGTCGGAGAAAAGGGAACGCAGGAATACTACGGGAATGTACGGGAAACCTGCGCCTGGTATGCAAAGGACCTGCGTGGAATGGCGGGGCCCCTCTGGTGCCATATGAATGAAATCGACATCGAAACCTTTCATGGCGATTACAGTACGGAAATCGCGGCCGAAACGGCTTTCCATTCCGCCGCGGGTGTCGTGTCGGAAGATCCGGACGCCCTGTGCGGAATCAACCTCTCCCGCTATTGGCCGGGCGGGCTGACGGTTGCGGACATGGCGTACCGTCCGGGCCACGTCTTCGGCTACATCGGAGATGACCAGTATTTCGGTTCCTGGCAGGGAAATACGGTGGAAATGTGGTCGGAAGTCATCGACCGTCTGCATGAACGATATGGTCTGCCGGTTGTGGCCAACGAATGGGGCTACTCCTCCAGTGGCGCGTTCAGGGAAAAGCCGGAAGATGAATCCGGGATTCTGCCGGGTCTCAATTCGGTCTGCCACGTTTTCGGCTGGCATCACCAGGTGGAAGGCGGCCATACGGAAGAAGTGCAGGCCGCCTATATCAGGCGCGGGTTGGAGATCTTCGCCCGCCATCCGCACCTCCTCGGTTCCTTCCTGTTCTCCTGGAAGGATGCGAAAACCTGCTATCACTGCGGGAAGGCGCTTTGCCCATCCGAATGCTTCTGGGGGGTCGTGCATGCGGATCTGCGTCCGAAACCCGCCTTTTATGCCGTACAGCAAGCGGTCGCGGAATATTACCCACAGGCGGCCGGTCCGGACAACAACATGACAAACGGCCGCAGCAAAAGCATCCGTGATTTCGCAAAGGGAGCGGATGTCGGCTGGCTTCCCCAGATGGAAGCGACCGGCTTCCAGTTTCTGAATGATGCGGGAAAGCCGCAGGATTGCCTCGAGATCCTGCAGGATCATGGAATGGACTCCATCCGGCTCCGGGCCTGGGTGAACCCTTCCGACGACCCACACAGCGGACACTGCAGTACGGCGGAAACCGTCCGGATGGCACAACGCGCGTCCGCCATGGGTTTCCGTATCATGGTTGATCTTCATTACAGCGACAGCTGGGCGGATCCCGGCCATCAGGACAAGCCGGCCGCCTGGAGGGAGCATCCGTTCGAGGAACTGCTCATCGACGTGCATGCCTACACGCTGGATGTGATGCATGCGCTGAAGGCAGGCGGCATCACCCCGGAGTGGGTACAGGTCGGCAATGAGATCACGTTCGGATTCCTGTGGCCGACCGGCCATATCGACCATTACGACCAGATGGCCAGGCTGGTGAAAAGCGGCTGCCTCGCAGTCCGGGAAGCGAGCCCGGAAACCAAAATCGTCCTTCATCTGGATCAGGGAAACGACCGGCAACGATATGACAACTTTTTCGGTCCCTTGGCGCCTTATCAGGTTCCATACGACGTCATCGGTGTTTCCTATTATCCTTACTGGCTGAAAAGCGATTATCTCGAATCCATCGGAGATCTGAAAACAAACCTTGCGGATCTGGCCACCCGATATGGCAAGGAAGTGATGATCGTCGAGGTCGGAGGCGAGCCGACAAAGCCCGACAACACACAGGCTCTGCTGAAAGCGGCATTGAAAGCCATCCGTGACGTACCGGATGGAATGGGGACCGGTCTGTTCTACTGGGAACCGCAGGGTGCGGAGGCATGGAGCCGGTATGCCGTCAGCTGCTGGCAGGACGATGGCCGGCCCAGTCCTGCATTAGGCGCATTCCTGCCGTAACGCTCCGAGCGAGAGGGAAAATTTCTGCAAACCATGTTCCCCGAGAAGGTTCGGCGTGATATGCTTTGGCCAGGATACTTTCGTCCCAAGGAGGTCGGCATGGCCCTCAAATTATTGCTTGATACCGATATTGGAAGCGACATCGACGACGCGGTCTGCCTCGCCTATCTGCTGGCGCAGCCCGGGTGTGATCTGCTCGGCATCACGACGGTCAGCGGAGAACCTGTTCTGCGTGCCCAAATGGCCTCGGCCCTGTGCCGGGTTGCAGGCAGGGACATCCCCATCCACGCCGGTGCCGAAATTCCGATGCTCACACCCCAGCATCAGGGAAAGGCGCCGCAGGCAAGGGTTTTGGACAACTGGCCCCATCAGAAGGACTTTGAGCCTGGCACCGCCGTGGAGTTCCTGCGCCGGACCATTCGGAATCATCCCGGTGAAGTCACGCTGCTGGCAATCGGACCCCTGACGAATGTCGCTGCCCTGTTTGCCGCGGATCCGGAGATACCGGGCCTCTTGAAGGAACTGGTCCTGATGTGCGGCGTGTTTGCGAATCACCTGCCCCATGTCGGCCCGTTGGAATGGAACGCGCTGTGCGACCCGTATGCGACAGCCATTGTGTACAATGCCCCCGTTCCCCGGCTGCGATCCATCGGCCTGGACGTGACCTGCCAGGTCACCATGGACAAGGAAGAAGTGAAGCAGGCCTTCAGATCGGAACGGCTTCGCCCTGTTGTGGACTTCGCCGGCGTCTGGTTCGATCACGCAGAGGTTCTCACCTTCCACGATCCGCTCGCGGCAACCATCCTGTTTGACGATGGCATCTGCACCTTCGAGAAGGGAACCGTGGAGGTGGAGCTTGCCAGTCCAAAACTGATGGGGCTTACCCACTGGACGCAGGACATGGAAAATGGCCGGCACGAAGTGGCGTTTACCGTGGACAAGGATCGGTTTTTCCGGCACTATTTCGGGATTGTCGACAAATGATCCGGTTCCCGCGGCTTGGCCTAGAATGCGTGATTTGGCGCATACCCTGTCAATTCGCCACCATCCTCAGAACCTTGGAGAACGCATCATATTCGCGATGCGCTTTTTCCTGTATCTGTTCCCGAAGCGCATTCATCTCCACCATGTTCTGTTCCAGGATATCCATCAATCCAGGATCGAGACATGCCTGATCCACCATCTGGTCCATGATCTGCCTGACCTTGTCCATGGCCATGCCGACCCGGTACGGCCGTTCTTCCGTCAGCGCGACAAAGATATCTGAAACAGCCAGAATCCGGGATCCCATTGATAGGGAATCGCCACGTATGCGGCTGGGATACCCGGTGCCGTTGATTCTTTCATGATGCTGTGCACTCCAGTCGCGAATCTGCTCGAATCCTTTCAGATGGCGGAGAACCCTTCCCGTCATGAAAGAATGCCCACGAATGAGGTTGGTTTCTTCGCTGGTCAGGGGGCTTTGCTTTTCCAGCAGCTCCATCGGTACAGACAGCTTGCCGAGATCATGCAGGTACCCCGCCATTTCCAGCATCAGCTGTTCTTCCGCAGCCAGACCCATTTTCCCGCCCAGCAGTCCGGCACACGCGGCAACCGCCGCCGAATGGGTGGCGGTATAGGGACTACGGAAATCCACGATCCTGCTGAAAAGGCTGATCATGTCTTTCATTTCCTGCCCGCCGATCGTCAAACGCCCGTATGGAACAGCCTCCGCCAGGATATCACGGTACATTCCGGACTCCAGCGACAACCAGAAATCCTCGTGAACCGCTACCTCCCGAAACGCCGCGAAGGCTTCCGGAAAGAAACGACCGGGCATGGCCTCCGCCAGCTGACTCACGATGCCCGCAGCCTGTGGCAGAAGCGGCTGTTCCGGAAGGATCAGGACATCGGCACGATCCGCGAGGAAAAGGATGCCACGCAGGCAGCGTTCCGGCTCGGAAAGATCGGGCTCGCGCAAGCGGGCGCCCGGCGTCAGCATTTCATCCCAGGAAAGATGGTGTTCCCGTATCATACGCGCCATGGGGGCGAATGGCGGAAACTGTGAAAGAAGCGCCGCACCGATCTGTCCATGCCGGTTGTCCCCGGCGTCGAAACGCAAGGCATCCAGACGCTCGTGCAGGGACAACCCTCCCACATCATGAAGGGAAGACGCCACTACGAGCGTAGTCAACGCATCCGGTTCCAGATTCATCTCAAGGCCAATGGAGAAGGCGATCCAAGCGGTCTGCAGATGATGGCCGGCCACCCTTGGGCTGATCAGATCCACCGCCTCGGAAAGACTTGACACCAGATCGAACAGGGAAACATCATGCGTCATGAAGCTTCACCTCCATGACTGATTTCTACCCTGCGCCAAAATTCGCCAATCGCACGAATTCCATCAGATCGCGACTTTCCTTTTCGGGTCTGTTTTTACGGCAGCGACCGTTCGGCTTATCCCCCGTTTATACTTCATCGCCGGCTTTTCAATGAAGCGCCAGGACAGCATTGCCAGGGCGACAGTCCCAGTCAGGGAAAGGGTGAAGAAGGCAGGAAACGGCATTCCACCGCCAAAAACCGCCATGACGGACTGCTGGACTGGAAAGGCGTACAAATAGATGCCGTAGGAAAAATCACCGTATTTCCGCGTGTCCAGCCATCGCGGAAGAGGCAGAAAGGCCATCCAGACAACCAGGTAAGTCACAGTCGGATACGACAGGAGATGAAAAAACGGTGTTCCCGAGGAAGCAAGATAAAGAAACAGGGACAATCCCGCCGCTGCGTGACTGATGCGGATTTTCTCCCGGTACAGCCAGGTCAGGGCGCCGAGGCAGAAAAACATCGAGCACTGGAAAAAGGAGCTGGCGGGAAAGTTCAGGATGAGACCGGAGGGAAAAAGCGTCTGGATGGGCAGTCTGAATTCGGCCAGGAACAGCAGGCAGGCAAGCCCGATGACACTGATCCGTTTCTTGAACGCCTGCAGCAGCCCCAGTGCCAGAACGGCCGCATACATGAGAATCTCGAGCGGAAGTGACCAGATGGACCCATTTACGGCCGTCGGGTACGGATTCGTTTCGAAAACACCGGGCAACGCGTACTGCGTCGGCAGCATGAATGGATTGCCAAGATAAGTCCATGTCGCCTTGCTGCCGAAATACTCCCGGAGCGGAAGCTTTGTGAACAACGGGCCCAGTACGAAGACAGAGAGAAGCGTGACGACGGCGAAAGCCGGAAAGATGCGCAGAACACGCTTTCGCAGAAATCCGCCGATGCGGGGTGAATCCATCCAGCTCTTTGTGATCAACATTCCGCTGATGATGAAGAAAATCTCCACCGCCAACGTCCCGAAGGTGTCATAACCTGTAAAGGATCTGAGCGGCTCGTCCGCCCTTCCGAGCAGCGGGAAGCTGTGGCTGAAAAGGACCAGCAGCGCCGCTCCCAGGCGGATGAGATCAAAATTGTTCCTCTTTCCGGTCATAGCCTCCGCCAGCAGCACGTGAACCTCCTGCAGCCATCTCCGGGATTCGATCCAGGGCCTTCCCCTGTCCAGGGAGAAATGGCGCTTCAAGTATATCATAGGAACCCGGACGAACCATGCAGGCACTCAAAGATTCGGGAATTGAGTCACCCCTGCCTGATCCCAAATTAGGAACCTGAATGAACCATGCTTCCGTCTGCCTCGTCCGATGGGTATAAGGCAAAGGGAGATGCATGTTTCCCGCCTGCAGAAAGACAGAGAAAGAAAGAAACCCGACCAAGGAGGTTCCCAGATGAAAAGATTTTTATCCATTTTGCTGGCAATGGCGCTTGCCGTCCCGATTTTCTGGATCGGCAACCCCTTTTCCCCCACCGTAAAGGCAAGTGCCGACACGTACCGGAAAGGTTATGCCCTGACGGCCGTAGATGCGGATAAAACAGGCATCCTTCCGGATACAGGTTTTCTCCTGAGTGTCCCGAAATCCGAACTGGACGCATTGTCGGCAAACGGAGCCGAAGCCAAAACAGCGGAAGGCCTCATGGCCGCACTCGCCAAACGGATCTCCATCCGCATGGCCGAATCCGGCGGCCGGACTGATGCGGCCGCGCAAGGCACAACGCCGACCGCCATCAAGTTCAGTCTAGTCTCCACAGGAAAAACCACCTTCAAGCTGCAGCCTGCCGATCCGCTTTCGGACAACACGCTGTATTTCATCGACCTGACTGCCTCCGATCAGGAAACGATCACATTCGCGTTCCAGACACGCCGCGAATTCGGTGTCCTCGGCACCCTTCCGGCCGACAAAAGCTCCGGCGTGCCCGTCGATACGGGGATCGAAATCTATTTCAGCCACACCGGCGTATCTGACCTGAACAGCCACTTCACCATCACGCCGACTGTCGCAGGCCGCTTCGAAACACATGGGCAGACAATCGCCTTTGTCCCGAAAAAACCGCTGGCAGCAGGCACAGTCTACACCATCACTGTGAAAAAGGGTTTGCCGCTTGCCGACACAGACCGGACACTGGCGTCCGATCTGAAGTTCTCCTTTGAAACGTCCCCGGATCCTGCGAAATCCGCAAATCCGGACAATGGCTATCTTTCCATCAACAATGGTTGGATGGAGTCCGCCACCTCCGACAAACCCGTCATTCCCTTCGATGTATCCCTGCCGGATGCCCTGGCTCCCGCCGGCAAAGCTGAAATTGCGGTGTCCGTCTTCCGGTTCACCGACGACAATGCTTTCGTCAAGGCGCTCCAAAAGCGGGACAAAGTCCCCAACTGGGCCTGGTACAACTGGTCCCTGAACACCATTCCGACCACGGGCATGAGCAAGTCCCTCAGTTATGCACAGCCGGTCGATCTGACGCTTTCCCAGGCACGCTTCAGCATTCTCCCCGAAACCCTTCCGGCCGGTTTCTATCTGGTCGAGATGCAGGCAGGGTCCAAGGACAAGCCCCTGAAGGCCCAGACCCTGCTGCAGGTCACCGACACGACCGCCTGGTTCATCGAAGACGAAACTTCCCTTCTTTTCTGGGTGAACAGTTTGAAAACCGGCAGCCCGATCCCCGGGATGACGGTGGAAAGCCTGTTGACCGGCACCAAGGGTGAAACCGCGCAGGATGGGCTCGCGAAACTCGTGAAGACCTCCGCCTCCGTCCCCGACGGCTCCGTGCCCGAGTATTTCCGTCTGAAAGGCAAGGACGGTTCTGTATACATCTACAACAGCGGTTATCCCGTCGTTTCCAGGACTGGCACCGCCCAGAAACAGATTCTGAGATATGGATATGGCAACAGCACGGAAGGAAACTTCTGGCGGTACTCAGGAACGGACCGTACATTGTACAAACCTTCCGACACCGTGAAATTCTGGGGATTCGCCCGCAGCCGCATCAGCGGGATTTCTCCGCAGCAGGTCACGGTGGAGCTTGCCAAAAACGATTGGATGTATCCCTGGATGGAGAGCAGAAGCAGCTACTGGATGCCCATGCTCCAAAAGCCGCTCCTCCAGACCATTCTCCCGGTGAAAAACGGTTTCTGGGATGGCAGCATCGTCCTTCCCGCGTTGGACCCCGGCAGTTACAGCCTTACAGTGAAGGCTGGAGATGAGACCATTACTACGACAGGATTCTCCGTGGAAAATTACAAGAAGCCCGCTTACCAGATCACCGTCAAGGCTGACAAAAAAGCCGTGTTCCCCGGTGAATCGGCAAAATTCACGGTGACTGCCGCCTTCTTTGACGGAACGCCTGTTGCGAACCAGCCGATCCGCTATACGATCCAGGAGCCGCAAGGCGCTGTGAACGGCGAGGGGAAGACGAACGGCAAGGGCGAGCTGGTGATTCCCTATACCGCCAGATATTTTGACGGGCAGCAGGGTGAAAGCTGGCTGTCACTCTATGCAACGGCCGTCCTGCCGGAAGCAGGGGAAATCAATGCTTCAGCTTCCCTTCGCGTCTTCATGAACGATATCCTGGTGGAAACCACGGGAGATGTCGTGAATGCAGACGGGACCTCCGGATATGATGCGGGAAAGGATCAGACCGGCCGCGTCATGGTCACGGTCAACAAAGCCAATCTTGCGCCGCTCAACGATGACGATCCTGCCAACGATGCCCTTGTAAAGGGAGATGCGGCCGCAGGACGGAAATTCACCGGAACCCTCACCAAAACGACCTGGGTACGCGTGGAAAAGGGCCAGGATTACGATTTTGTCAACAAGGTCGTCGTACCCCGCTATGAATATCAGGAAAAACGCGATACGGTGGCGACCTTTGAGATCCTGACCGACGCGGACGGCAAGGGGAGCTATTCCTTCCCCATCCCTGCCAAATCGGACGGCAACTATACGACGGAACTGCATGCGACGGACGCGCAGGGACATCCCATGCGCTTTGACACCTGGCATACCCCGTCCTGGTACAGCTACCCGAATCAGGGAACCTGGAACAACCTGGTCACGGACAAGGCCAGCTATCGCATCGGGGAAACCGTGAAGGCCTCCGTGGAAAAGAACACAAAGGAGCCGGTCAAGGGCGCGACCCTGTTCGTAGCTTCCTGGAACGGCATCCGGGACAGCCGTGTCAACGTGGAACCCAAGTATGAAAAGGTCTTCACGGAAGCCATGATGCCGAATCTCACGCTGGATGGCGTGGTCTTCGACGGACGCGCATATCAGGCTGTACAGAGCAGTATTGTGTACAATTCAGAAGAAAGGCGCATTACCTTTGAAACCAGCACGGACAAAGACACATACCGGCCCGGCGATACCGTGACCCTGACCATCAGGGCGAAGGATCCTGCGGGCAAGCCGGTTCCAGCAACCCTGAACGTCGCGTTGGTGGATGAAGCGCTCTTCAAGCTGGCAGACCAATTCGTCGATGTGCTTCCATCCCTGTATGGCTGGATGGACAACGGCATCATCCGGCGGGCGGGCAGCTCCGGGTTCATGAATCCCATGGCGTATGGCGGTCGCGGCGGACTGGACATGGCCTTCTCCAAGTCGGAGTCTGCGGCGATGCCGATGCCCGCCGCCTCCATGATGGCTGAAATGCCGCAGGGCAACGCATCCACCACCCTGCAGGATTCCTATGTGGTCCGCAGCGATTTCCGGGACAGTGCGTATTTCGCCATGGCCACGCTGGATGCGTCAGGCACGGGGACCCTTTCCTTCAAGCTTCCGGACAACATCACCTCCTGGCGTGTCACCGTCTCCGGCATCTCGCAGGCCCTCCAGGGTGGCGCGGGCACCGGTACGGCAGTGGTGAGCCTGCCCTTCTTCCTGAGCGAAACCCTCAACGACACCTATCTGGCCGGAGACGCGCCGCAGATCGGCCTGACCGCCTACGGAACGGAGCTGAAGGAAGGCGAGGATGTCATCTTCAGCCTCACATCCCCCGATCTGCCGAACTTGAACGCCACTGTTTCCGCCAAGGCCTTCGAGCGGGTCCACCTGCCCGTCGGCACCTTGAAGGAAGGCACCTATAAGTTCGTGTTGAAGGCAAAATCAGCCTCCGGGCTGACGGATGCCCTGGAACGCACGGTCTCTGTGGTTGGCTCCTTCCGGGAAATGCAGAAGACGGTTTCGGCCAAGCTGACAGACGGAATGCGTGTTCAAGCCGGAACGAAGGGCCTGACCAGACTGGCTGTGTCGGATCCGGCACGCGCCTCGCTTCTGCAGGGACTTGAACGCCTCGCCTGGTCCGGCGGACACCGACTGGATCAGCGGCTGGTCGCCGCCTCCGCCCAAAAACAGCTCAATCAGCTGATGCTGGAGGGAAAAACGCCGGAAACGGCAGATGAATTGCTCGCGGGTCTGTGGACCCCTGAAACAGTCGATGCGGGAACCTATCGCAGGGAAGACGGTGGATACGGCATTCTTCCCTATGCTCCGAGCGACATGCGCATGACGGCATTGCTGGCGGGCTTGCTGCATGAAAACGGAGACACGGCGGCACTCAAGGCCTGGCTGTACGGCAAAGTCCTCTCCAGCAACAATCCGTCGCCTTCCGCCCTGTACGGCCTCGCCGCACTCGGCGAACCGGTGCTGATGGAACTCAAGAACGCATCGAATGTGGAAACAGCCAGTCTGGAGGATTCCCTGTTCCTCATCCTTGGGTATGCGGCCATCGGCGATTTGCCCTCCGCACGCGTTCTGTGGGATGAAAAGGTCGCACCGGTGCTTGAAACCGCTTCACCCTATGTTCGGGTGAAAGGTGCGGCAAAGGATGGTAAAGACGAGATCCTGCAGAACACGGCGCTTGCCTCCGCCGCAGCCGCCGCATTGCAGCTCCCCTCCGCCGAAGGCCTGCATCGCTGGGTTATGGACAATGGCGTGAAAAACGTGTTTACTGGTGTTGAAGACCTGCTTTACATCAAGTCGCAGTTTCTGGCGCTGCCATCGGCCAGCCTTTCCTTCACCTGGACCTATGCGGGACAGACCCATGAGGAAAAGCTTGAAAACGGCACCATGGCCTTCATCACGATTGCATCCGCCCGTGCGGCCGATCTTGTCGTGTCCGGCGTGAACGGAAACGGAACGGTTACGGCAACCTATGCTGCTCCTCAGGAACCGGTCACAAACGATCCGAACCTGAAACTGAAACGCACCTATTACAATGAATCAACCGGAACACCAGCCACGGAATTCGGAATGAATGATCTGGTCCGGGTGGAACTGGACTGGGACATCTCCGCAAATGCGCTTGACAGCACGTATGAACTGTCCGACTACCTGCCGGCGGGCATGTCTCCCGTGGACAATCCGTGGGAATACGGCATTAAGCCTGCGGAAGGTTTCTGGTACAGGACCTTTGAAGGGCAGAAGGCTGATTTCGTTGTCGGCCGTGACTGGGATCTCAAACACAAGCTTGTCTATTACGCCCGTGTCACCTCCCCCGGCACGTATACCGCAGAAGGCGCCGTGCTGCAGGGTTCCCTGGTTCGAAGCAGCCAGATGGAACTGCCCGGCACAATCCTTGTGATCCATGCCGACTGATTCCGGCAGGAGCCGGTTACAGGAAACATTTCCTGGGTAAAATCAAGTACGGCCATCCGACAGCAGGCGCAAACCGGCAGGTCGGGTGGCCGTCGTGCTTCTCCCGGACGACAGGAAGACGTTCCAATCCGGATTCCCGGACAGAATCCGTGCCATGCGGCACGGGGGAATCCTCGGCAACCAACACCCGCAGCATGGCTGTAAGGCTGGTCCGCGAGGAGGGATGGAAATGGGGAACCAATCGGGTATCCTGCCATTTGAAAGACGACAGCGCGCAACACCCCCTGTTCAAGGTATGCCGCCAAAAACCTCAGACCGTCCATCCGGTACGGCAAAAGGCCTTCCGCCTTTTTTGCTCATTCTGCTTGCCTGGATTTCCGCCTGCCTGATCGATGTCCTGCTGAACGGCCTGCATCTGACGGCGGCCCTGCCTGCCCATCTGCGGCCTGGAGGCGGGCAGTTGGCCAATGTCCTCGCCTGGCTGCCCATCGGAATTCTCGCCGGGTGCATTCCCTTGTTCCAGAAGCCCTGCCCCGTCTATCAGAAATGGCTGAACCAATCCGTGCTCATCGGCTGCTGGTTCCTTTCAGGTTTCCTCATCAGTCCGATTCTGGGGCTGCCTGGAGAGATCACAGGGTTCGCAGCTGGTCTCCTGCTCATTCTCCCCTTTGTGAAAGTCCGACACGCAGGCGGCTTTGGCGCCGCCTTCCAAAAAATGCAGGAGCCAGTGCATCCCCCGATCCAGGACGAATCCACGAATCGGAATGTAGCGGCCGTGACGAACCGGAAACCCATGGTAGCCGCTCTGATCGCCCTGCTGTTCACGACTGCCGCCTGTCTTGCGGAAGCAGTTTCCCTCTGGCTGCTCGCCCGCCCCTCTGCAAGCCCGATGGGGGAAGGGCTTGAAAAGCTTTCACTCACAGCGATTCACCTTCCCGGCATCCTTTTTCTGGGCGGCTCCGGATTCCTGTTATCCTTCCTGCTTTCCCGCCCGAACCGGAAAAGCCGCACAGCGGCCCTTTCCCTTTTCGTCCTGCTCGGAATTCCTGCGGTCTTTCTGGTGGTGGAGGCGCTGACATACGGCGCCGCTTCGGCACGGCTCCCACTTCTGGGAGGCATCGCAGAGAATCTGTTCATCCGGACAGGTGTCATGCCGCGAATCATTTCTGGAAATCTTCTGTTCGTGCTGACCTTCCTGCTGGGCGGGTGGAGCCTGCGCGGATTCCTCCCCTATCTGGCCGGACACCGCACCGCACGCATGCAAAACAGCGGACTCCATTCCGACAATGTTGTCCCGTTGCATCGAAAGAAGGCCTGAATTCAGGGTTCGAGCAGCGTGATGCCGCACTTTCCCGCATAGATCCATGCCGCCAGGTAATTGGCCTGGATGGCCAGGACTTCCCGCAATTCGAGGGAACTCTGGTGCTTCTCACCAAGTCCTGCATGACCCAATGCCTGGAGCAGCAATCCTTCCGAGCGGTTCCGACGCCCCCGGTCGCCTTCGAACGGCGCAGGTGTGGGAACGCCTGTAGCGAAATGGTCGTACTGCCCGCCTTTTGCGACAAGCACTTTTCCGGCTTCCCGCATCTCCCCGAAAAGCGTTTCCGCTTCCGTATTCCGTCCGGTCGCCCATAAGGCGAGTCCCTTGCAATAGGACAGGTCCGTGATGAATTTTGGTCCTTCACAGGCCTTTCTATGCAGCGTTCCCGCTTCGGCCATTCTTCCGCAGGCAATGGCAGCCTTTCCCGCAAACCAATGGATATGGGATAGGGAAGCATGCAGATTGCGACCCTCATGGAAGCAGGCGGGCAGCACTTCCGCACGAAGAATTTCCGCAAGCCCCGCTTCCGGATCCCCTTCCGCCATCAGCTTCAGTCCGCGAAGGATGCAGATCCATTCGTAGACACGGACCAGCCTGCCTTCCCCGCCTTCATACACATCGTATTCATGCGCCGTGATCCGTTCCGCCGCTTCGTCCAGCCGACCCGCCTGCAACAGCAGCACCATCCATTCCACATACAGATCGTTACGCTGTGCTGCCAGATCCGCATGGGCCTCCAGCAGGGAAAGCCGCTCCGCACAGGAAACATCGTCCGCATTCTTCATCAGCTGAAGCTGCTCGTACAGAAGCCGCGCATCCCCCGGATCGGCCTGACAGGCGCGTTTCATTTCCACTTTCGCTTCCGCCGCATTCTGACGCTTGTCGAAAAGGGCAAGGGCCAGATTCCTGTGGGCCGCCGCAAAAGCAGGGTCCAGTCTGGCGGCATCCTCCCAGCAGGAGATGGCTTCCTCGAACCGTTTTCTGTCATAATACAGATTCCCGAGAGCAAAGGCGGCGCGCGTCCCTTTCGGATGCAGGGAAATGGCCGTGCGCAATGCCGCGATGTCCTCAACCCGGTTCGGCCTGCAAAGCGCCGGATCCGACGCTTCCGCTTTGAGAATCAGGCATTTCGCCTCCTCCGTCCTTCCCATCTCTGCCAATAGCGCCGCATGATGCCAAAATGCGACAGGATATGGCGAACCGGACATCCGTTCGAACACGCCAAGGGCTTCTTCCCGCATTCCGGCAGCCAGATATCCCAACGCCAGATCCAGCATGGTTTCAGGTTTCCCCGCCAACAGGCGCGCGATCTTGTCCAGGCTGCGCTCTCCGCGTTCCCGGTCAGGCGCATGTTCCGGATCCGGCCCGGCCAGGAGCAGTCCCTGCTCCCACCACGCTCCATGGTTGAGCGGGTCCATCCGAACCGCATCCGCCGAAATTCCCGCCGCATCCGCAGTCAGGCCCAGACGCCGCAGCAGGCCGATTTTCAGGTTCCATCCGCGCAAGCTTTCCACATGAACGGATAATGCGCGATCCACCTGAAAAAGCGCTTTGTCCAGCCGACCGGCCTTGCAGTCCAGTTCCGCCATGGCCAATCGGGAGACCGCCTGCCAGGCCTGGTTCCAGTCCGCCTTCGCAAAATGGTCATATGCTTCCGCAACCCTTCCCTGCAATCGAAGCGCACATCCCAGCAGATAGGATGCCTCTCCGTCCTCCGGATTTGTGTTGCGAAGGGTCAGCCGTTCCAGGGCATTTTTCAGAAAAGCCTCCGCTTCCGCGAACCGCCCCTGCTTCAGCCGCAAGAGACCCATGGCCCGATTGCACCGGCTGTCCCCCGGATCCCGCCGAAGCGCCTCGTGATACCACTGTTCCGGATCCAGGGAATGATGCCGGTACTGTTCCAGATGGATCCCGTATAGATACAGTTCCTCAATGGAAGCGACCTCGTGCGGCTCCGGTGTCGGTGTGCGTGCCGGTGTGGCAGGATATTCCGGGCGAAGTTTATCCTTCACGTCACGTTCATCAAAAGCCACAAGCAGGTTCCCGTCCGCATCCGAAAGCGTGATGGAAAGCGTACCTGTTTCCACCGCTTCCGGCCAGGAGAGGGTCTGCAGGAAGGGCTTGTCCGGAGAGAGGTCCAGCAGTGTGTCGAACAGGATACGCCCCTCCCGGGATACACCGTCCGCAACGCGCAACTGCGCACGGCAGCCGTCGAAACGTCCGGTCACATGAAACCCGACCCGTACACCGTCATATACGTGTTCGAGACTGACCGCCGCATCTTCCGTGGCATTCTTCACAAGGCCGATTTCCCGGATCGGATACCAGCAATGCTCAAAGATGCGGGTCTCATCCGGTGCAAGCCAGGAGAAATCCGGCTGGTTGTCCGTGTACATGCCTGTCATCAGTTCGATGTAAGGTCCGTCCTCATCCGTCAGGTTCTGACACCAGGCTTTTGCGGAATCATTCGTTCCCCAAGTGAACAGCTTCTTCCCGGGTGAAACATGATGATCCGCCACATGAACGGTTCCGGCTTCCTTGCCCATGTCATAACCCTGCAGGAAATCGTACCGGCTGTCGCCGTCCATGACCATGAAGGAACCGGCTGATTTCAGGTTTTTATACCAGGATGCGTCCACACCTGTTCCGAAATCCTGATCCGCATACCTTCCCGTCAGAATGGGCCAGGTCGTGACGGACGCGCGATCGTGGAAAGCCACCTGATGCACATCGGGCGGAAAGTTGATCCGGTAGTCGTCATTCACATGAACGCCCAGATTCGCCCACCACATGAACGGCTGGGGCCATGGCGTGGGATTGTAGGCGCGCACCTTCACTTTCAGCCAGGATCGTCCCGGATGCAAGGTGATTCCGGCCATCGCCTTCGTCCGGTAGAGGGGTTCCGTTTCGCCGGTCCAGACCGTGCGGCTTCCGTCCACGCCTTCCTCTAGGGTGGACTCCGTCGGCATGAAGGTGGTCGGCCGATGGTGCTGCGGCCAGTTGAACTCGATCCCCCCCGCGCACCAGGAACCCGCCAACCCGATGAGTGCCGGCTTGATGACCCGGTTGTGATAGATGAAATGGTACCCGTTCGTCTTGTCGAGACCCATATGGATGCGTCCGCCGATTTCCGGCAGGACCTGCACCTTCAGATACTCATTCTCCAGGGTATAGCAGTCCCAGGCCTTGTCCCGTTTCTCGTGACGCAGCCGGTCGGTCGCGGACAATGGATAAATGCGGCCGCTGGCTCCCTGATAGGCGCGTTTTTCATGAAAGACGGGATTCGGGTCCGGCGGAAAGGGCTCGTACGTGGGAAGGATGAGCGGTTCGCGGATCACCTGGACGGGTTGTTCGTTCATGACAGCCTCCTCAGGGTTCAACCTCGATCATCTTTCGCTTCAGTCTCTCCAGAGATTCCTCCGGGAATCCCTGCGTCTTCAGATAAGCGGCCGACCCGCCATATCGCTGTTCAAGGTAGCCCAGCATGCGCTTCATGTTGCCGGCGTCGGAGGAAAGCTTGTATCGAGGAAATTCTGGAAACAGGGCCAGAAAGTGTTCGTTTTTCACTGTCAGATGAACTTCACTCACCTGATAATCCGCAATGACATCCTGCCCGGCCACCCCAAGGGACAGCAGAAGCAATGCGACAACGATCCCCGTCCGATCCTTTCCCGCGAGACAATGAATGAGAACCAGCCCGGGAGAAGCGGCAACCGTGGCAAGAATGTCCGTCAGCATGGCGCCTCTCGTATCCAGGGTCTGTTCGTACAGGGCACCCATGGATTCATCCTCCGATGTGCCGATGACGCCCAGATCGGATTTGAGATTGAACCGATGCAGGGTGACAGCGGAATGACCTGCAAAGGAATTTGGGAATTCCGCGCATTCCTCGTCGCTTCGCAGATCGATGACATCCGTCAATCCCTTTGTAACAAGATGCGATTTTTCTTCGTCGCTCAGACCGCAAGGCTGTTCGGACCGCAGGACGGTACCATAGCGCGTGATTCCGCCCTGGCAGGCATATCCGCCCAGATCCCGCATATTGGCCAGCTTCTCGCCACCGAATGTCCATCGTCGTATCGGATGTTTCAAATTGTCCGTCCTCCAGTTTTCGATGACTCTCCTCGTCTATTCTATCACTCCCGCCATGGACCATCGCAGCGTCTTTTCGGAAAGTCCATGGATATGGACAGAAATGCGGATTGTTGCAACATTGGGCGCCAACCATGAATAAGTCGCCCGAAACCGGGTGTATATGCAGTATGAATCATTCCAGGCCTGATTGGCCACAAGGGGAGGCGGGATCATGAACGGACCGGGACACAGCCATGAAAGCCATGCGAGCGGAGCAAAGGCTTTGCCGGACATGCCGGACCATCCTCTTCGCAATCTCATGCAGGAAAACCGGGCGTTTGCATCGATCCTGACAGAAAAGATCCGTCCCAGGCTCAGCGCACTCAAGGCAAGCGGGCGACCGGATCTGATGCCCTGGCACGAAACGGTCGCCGCCCTGCGGGAGGATCTGGAGACATTGCAGCAGATTCATCTTCATTACCTGAAGAAGGAGAACCTCCTGTTTCCCGCACTGGAACGGGGTGGCATCACAACCCCGTTGAAGGGGATGCGGGATGCCGATGAGGAAATCAGGGCCAAACTGATGCGTGCCCGCGACGCACTGGTGGATGAGGAAACCCCTGTTGCTGCCGTGATTCTGGAAGACACCCTGGTGCAGATCGAGGATATGATCAAACAGGAGGAAAACATTCTCTTCCCCCTTTGTCTCGAAACACTGGAAGACGTGGACTGGCACCTCTTCGAACAGAAGAGCGGAACGATCGGATGGCCTTTGAGCCCGCCGCCGCTATCCACGGCGGCCCGCGGCTTTTCGGCGGATGTTGATACCGGCCTCTACGCCCACCACGGGAGGAACTCCGACAATGAAACACCGGAACAGCCTGCCGGCGGATTCATCCCGGGCGACAGCGCCAACATCATCCTCCCGACAGGCATGCTGAAACTGCCCGAGCTGATCGGAATGCTCGATGCACTTCCGTTCGAAATCCTGTTCCTGGACAAAAACGACAGGGTAAAATACTATTCCCAGGGTCGGGACCGGATCTTTGCCCATACGCAAGCCATCATCGGCCGGACCTTCCCAACCTGCGATCCACCGATCGGCATGAAAAGGATGGAGGAGCTGCTGCTTGATTTCAAGACAGCCCGAAAGGATACGGTGGCTTTCCGGCTCATGTTGGGCGACAAGTACATCCTCTTGAATTATCGCGCAATCCGCGACGCATCCGGCGAATACACCGGCGCACTGGAGATGGTGCAGGATATAGGCCCCATCCCGGGTGGCGCAACCGATGTGGACAGATGACCCTGAAAGGCTGATCAGGTGATACGCTGACCAGTCTGACGACTGATCTGGGACAGGCTGACCAGTCTGACGACTGATCAGGTGATAAGCTGACCAGTCTGACGACCGATCAGGGGACAGGCTGACCAGGAGTTTGACTGATGACCTCGGACGCGGTCATGCCAACGCAACTGGCGGATACAGGAAAGGAGATGCGGCAAATCCACTGTCCGACAGGACAAAAAAGGTGTCTTCATTTTCCAGCGGAGCCACTGCAAGGGTTCCGATTCCGAAGTCCATGTCCAGGCAATCCGGGGTAAATCCGAACGATACCTCGTTCACCGGTCCATGCGGCAGGACGGAAAGCACTTCACGCATGGACAGGTCACAGTTCCGGATGACATCATGCAAATGCAGGATTCCAGCTTCTTCATGAAACACCACGAGGAAATCGCCCTTCATAAACGACAGGGGGCGGATATCAGATCCCGACAGAAGCTTCCCCACCTCCCCCTGATGCCAGTAGAAGCGAGACGCAAACCCGTTCATGGCATAAAACGCCAGCAGATATCCGGCATCATATACGCCAACCTGACGGGAAACCGGCAGGCGCATGGCTGCGGCCTCCAGAAGGATACGCATGTCTTCTTCCGTTCCCGGATCAAGGAATCTTCCTGTACCGGGATTTGCCGGCCCCAGGTCAGAGGCTGGGTTCAGCTGCAGCGTGAAGGTGGACTCCTGAATTCCTGCGAACCCGAATTTCCGGTAAAATCCTGCTGCATCCTTGTCCCCCATGAGGTAGAAAAGCTCGCACTCCGCCCGCAGCGTATCCATCGCATGCTGCAGAAGCCGACGCGCCAATCCCTTGTTCCTGTAAGCGGGATCGGTCATGACCGTACCGAACTGGATGGCCTTTTTCGGGACCCCGTCCAGGAGGAGATCAAACCGGTTCGCCGAAACGTTCGAAACAGCCTTGTCTCCATCAAAAAGCGTGAACGGAACATACTGATCCGTCCAAAGCCCCCGTCGGTACCAGGGTTCGAAGTCCAGACCAAACACGTTCCCGGCCAGTGCATTGAAGGCGCCACGCAGCCTGTCGTTCTCCCGGTAACCGGTCAAAAGCCTGTATTCATCTCTCATTCCAATACCTCCGTCATGCGTGTGAACGCGCAATCCCAGTCGTACTCCGGGTTGTCCACAATCGCATATGGGATTTCAAGGCGCTGCAGCATTTCCAGCTCCAGCTCCCTTCGGTCCTTGAAAAAACGCAGGACTCCGCCATATCCCTTCAATCCGTGACGAAGACCGTAAGGAGAATGCTCCACATACTGGATGCAATGGTCGATCCAATCGGAGAAACGGCTTTTGTCCGAGGAAAGGCGTTGAGATGCGACGCGGCGGATCGTTTCATCCGGATCAGGCTGTCGAAGATAGATCAGAAGGGGACTCCAGTCCAGAACCGGTTCCATCAGGGCTTTCAGATGTCCGGCAATTGTTTCGGAATCCAGCAGCTGGAAACCCATGAGTTCATTGAGCTGATTCTGTAGGAAAAGGCTCTCAAACAGGGTGATCCCGTTCTTTTCCT
This sequence comes from uncultured Clostridia bacterium, assembly GCA_942493335.1. Taxonomy (GTDB): domain Bacteria; phylum Bacillota; class Clostridia; order DSM-8532; family DSM-8532; genus JAEWSN01. The sequence goes on from OW818693.1 coordinate 1,790,407, forward strand.
CCGATTCGGAAAATTTCTTCCACCGGTTGCGGTGCAGGCTGGAGAAGACCTCCGGGGAAACACGGCCGTCATACACCTCATGTGCCTCAAAAAAAGAACGGAGCGCTTCCGCTTCGTCTGCCGGTGTCAAATGCAGGTAGCCGATCAGCGCGTGGTCCTCCTCGAAAGAGGTGTTGACCTGTATGGACGCTTGCATTGCCGGGTGTTCCGAACACAGCCGTTCATATTCCTGCATCGTCAGACGGGCGTGCCAGCCGAGATCCACCGGATTCGAATCCCCTTCCTGATATAGCCTGGCCTGAACGCCGTGTTTGGCAAGATATTCATGCAGACGGGCCGACAAGGTCGTCTTGCCCGAACCCGGGATTCCTTCGATCAATAGAAGCCTGTTTCGCATTTTTCATCCCCGCAATCTTCACTGAATCAGACGCCGTTTCGACGGCGTGTTGAATGACAGGAACAGGACGCCTTGTACAAGCGCAAACGAGATGAGGTACATGAACTGGAAGCGGCTGTGCGCGAAGACTGCGTTCTCCACAACGGGCAGACGGTTCATGATGAAATTCCCGATGATCGGCGCAAGCAGCGTGGACAACCCGAAGACAGCGGCAAACCAGCTTTCATAGACCGTGCGGTTCTTCTCGGGCAGGATGCCGTACCGGTAATTCAATACCGTGATGTTGAAGCCGCTATAGCCGACTCCGGCGAGAATGGTGGCGGGCAAAAGCATCCATGGCCGGTTTTCCGTCAGAAATCCATAGAGGAAGTATTCGATGACCGCGATGGTGGCGGTCATTCTAAACACATGCGTGACGCCCTTCTTCGCCTCCACCTTCCGCCAAAAGCCGGTAAATGCGATCAGGCTGACATATTGTATGACATTCATGCTTGAGATGAAGGAATAATCGAACTTCAGATAGCGGATCAGGTAAACCGGCGTAAAAGTGCCTGACATGGTCAGAACGATGTAGAACAGGAAGATGAACACCAGGTAGGACCGGAACCGCTCATTTCGCATGGGCTCCGCCAGCATGCCCAGATTGGGTTTCACCGTGTCATCCAGTACATAGGTCGGCTCATGTACGTTCAGCAGCAAAATGATGTCCAGAACGGAGAGACCCAGACTGACCGAGAACAACAGCAAAAACCCGGCATACCCCTTGTGAAAGGCGTCAAGCACGAATCCGCCTGCGATGGTCGTGATGGTGAAGGCGATCCGAAGCCAGAACATCCGCAGATAGACGAATTCATTTCGTTGATCCTTCGGCAGGACGCCAAACATCCAAACGGTGAAGCCTGTTCCGTACAAGGCGGACAGGAAATTCCCCAGAATGACCATGACGGTGACAATAGGCAGCACGATGGTCTTGTCCGGAATGAAAAGGGGCAGAAACACCGCGCCGCACACCAGCAGGCGTGCGGTGGCTGTCAATGTGATCAACAGCCGTTTGCGTTTCTTGAGGCGCTCGAAGATCAGAAAGGAAAACAGAACGGCAATGGACGCCCAGTTGATGGAACTGTTCACAATGCCGGCCAGAAAATCCGTCCCATCCAGCCAGACAAGATAGCCGGACAGGAAAATCCCCATGGTGAGAATAACCGCCGCATTCTGGAGAATTCCGTCAAAAATCAGCAGTTTTCTGCTTTTGCCCAATTCGCCCTGGAACAAGGGATTCACTTTTTTCTGCATGCCATCCGTCCATTTCCCTCAATCTTTTATCAAATCGGCAACAAACATGGAGCATAGGGTGGGTCTCCGGCAATTGATACAATCGTCATTTGGCATTCGAAAACGATACCAATCAATGACCGGGTCTGTAACAAGTCCGAACGCGGCCATATCCCAACCCGTTCCCGACAAATCCGCACTTGTCCATTATACGCCTGCTGTGAATCTCCACCACCTGTTTTCGGCGCGTGACACAGTCTCCACAAAGCCAATATTGCGATTCGCACGAATGGGTGATTTTCCGGATGTGATTTTCACGGTGCGATATGGGATAGAATAAAGGAGACCGGATCGTATGGAGTCAGGATAGGATGGAGACAGGAAAAGAAGAATGGAGATGACGACATGTTTCTCGGAATTCACTGGACAGAATGGCTCGGTTATGCCGCTTCGCTTGCAGTGGCCATTTCCCTGCTGATGAAATCCCTTGTACGCCTTCGCTGGATCAACCTCGTCGGCAGCACACTCTTCGCTGTGTATGGATTCCTCATCGGTTCGATACCGGTCGGAGGATTCAATACCGTTACCATCCTCATCAACATCGTGTATCTTGTCCGAATCTACAGGGCGTCCGAAGCCTTCGAGCTGTTGGCGGTCCAACCGCATGACGCCTATCTTCCCAGGTTTCTGATGCATCATTCCGCCGACATCGCCAAATTTTTCCCTGCCTTCGATGTGGCCGCATTGCTGCATGAGGAGGATGAGGAAAGGCCCGCCGCGGCAGAATCCGGCAAACGCCCGGATTCCATCGGCACACCGAAATGGATTGCCTTTTACATCCTGCGTGATCTGGTCACCGCAGGGCTTTTCATCGGCCGTCTCGACGATGACGGCACTTTCACCATCGAGTTGGATTATGTGATACCGGCTTATCGTGATTTCAAAACCGGCGAATTCCTCTTTGAAGGCTGCCGGGACAAATGGATCGCCATGGGCGCTGCTCGATTGGTCGCAACCTCGCATGGCAAACAACACACGGGATATCTTGCCCGCATGGGTTTCACTCCGGTCGGAAACCTGTTCGAACGCAAACTTGCCTGAGGCTGACACGAAGGACTCAAGCGCCGCATCTCAGTTCATATGGCGTTTCCAGAACGCCATGATCAGCTGCCAGTCTTCCTCCACCAGGGCATGGCCGCCTGCACGCAGGTGATAGCCGACATGACCCTCCGGCAGAAAGGCGCCCGGGACTGGAAACGCGTCCGGTGTGACAAACCCGGATTTCCCATTTTGCATCCAGGCAGGTGCTGCCGCGACACAGGAAAGGAACTCCGAAGGCGGGTCCGCCCATTGGTCGTCCTGCGCGCTGCAGACATACAGGAGGCGCGGTGCGACGGCGGCCAGCAGCATGTGCTGGTCGAATGGCATCTCCGCCTCCTTTCCTGCGTAACGGCGGTAATCCGTGCAGAACCAGTGCGGAAACATGCCGCTGATGTTTTCGACGCGTTCCCCCGCCTTGTCCCTTGTGATGGCTGCCCCGGAGCATCCGGACTGGACGGAAACGGCCAGATGGATCCTCGGATCGGTCGCAGCCCCCCACAGCGCCGTCTTGCCGAGCCGGGAATGGCCGATCAGGGCGACTCGGGATGCCTCGACACGCGGATGGGTCTCCAGAAAATCCATGACGCGATGTGCGGCCCAGGCCCAGTATCCGAGGGTTCCGCTTCCGGTTCCGTTCCGCTCCGGCGCACCGAACAGCCCGGCCAGACCTTCCGCAAGTCCGTCCGGCTTGTCCGCTGCGACATCCGTATAGCAGAAGGAGACAAGGCCAAAGCCCTGTTTCATGATTTCATCGACCGGGCAGGATGAATTCGGCACCTCCGAAAAGAAGGATACCTGGATGAATAAAGGCACCCGGGCATCCCCCTCGGGCAGGAACAGATCAAACTTGAATGAAAAGGGGCCTCCAGGCGTTCCGCAAGTCACCATGCATTTCGAACGGGAATACTTGCCTACTGCGCTCCGTTCCGCCTGTCCGATTTCCGACACCTGCTGGCCGGAAGGCGCGGGGGGCATATAGCCATATTCACCCCGCGCGAGAAGATCCAGCAGAGCTTCTTTTTGTTTCGGCCAATCGGTCGCAGTAGGCAGCTCCGGTAATTTTCTGGCTTTCAGGCATGCATCCAGATAAGGATGGTTCATCTCGTTGATTTCCCCCATTCCGCCGAACTGCATCAAACTAGCCATTCTGTCTTCTTGATTCAGGCCATCCACGCCGGTATCCTCATCTGCCGCATCCATGCCGTCCATCCATTCAAAGCTTCTTCACACTTACTCGGGCAGCTCCAGGGTTCCCGTCACGGTGAACTCTGCGGAAAGAACCGGTGTTCCCGTCAATACGCGGCTGCGTTCATCCGGCTGGCTGCCGCCGACATAAACGCGGAATCTTCCGGGTTCCACGACAAACGTGCCTTCTTCGTTTACAATGGCCATCTGCCGGGATGACAGGGAGAACATGATATCCCTCTCCTCGCCGGGTGCCAGTTCAACCGGGCGCATGCCGGCCAGAGACCAGTGCGGAACCGATACGGATGCCTCCAGATCGGCCAGATACGCCTGTGCGGTGCAGATTCCCGGAAGGACGCCGGTATTGCGGACTTTGGCGGACACCGTGACCTCTTCTCCAGCAATCACATTCTCAGCCGTAATCCGAAGATCCTCGACCGCGAAGGTCGAATACCCCAGTCCATATCCGAACGGATATAGCGTCTCACCCTCAAAATAGCGATATGTACGGTTCTTCATGGAATAGTCCGTAAAATCAGGCAGGTCTTCCGTACTCCGGTAGAATGTGACGGGAAGACGACCCGAAGGATTCACCTCGCCGAAGAGTACTTCCGCGACAGCAAGCCCCCCCTCGGCACCCGGATACCAGGCCTGCAGCACGGCTGCAGCGCGAGCATCGGCTTCCGAGAGGTTGATGGCGGAACCGGAAATATTGACCAATACAACAGGCTTTCCCGTATCGAGTGCGGCCCGCAGCAATTCCGGCTGATGACCGGGCAGATCCAGACTTGTCTTGTCACCCGATGCGGATGCGTTGCTCTGGTCCCCCTCCTCGCCTTCAAGGGTCTCGTCGAGACCAAGAACCAGAATGATCACATCCGAGCGTTCCATGACGGACTGCGCTTCTGCAAATCGATCCGGTTTTTCGTGCAGCATCTTCGCCAGATCCTCCACCTGCTCCTTGTGAAGATGGCAGCCTTCGGCGAACAGAACGTCCACATCCTCTCCGGCAACTTCGCGGATGCCCTCCAGCACCGTGATATAGCGGGACGGCGTACCGTAATAATTGCCGATGAGCGCTCTGCGGCTGTCCGCATTCGGACCGATCACCGCAAGCGTTTGGATGGCATCGGACTTCAACGGCAGAATTCCATCGTTCTTCAACAGCACCAGGGAGCGGCGGGCAGCCTCAAGCGCAATTTCGCGATGCTCGCCGCAATCGTTCGCCTCGTAGGGAATGGCCGCATAGGGTACCTTTTCCGGCGCATCGAACATGCCCAGACGCATCCGCGTCGTCATGAGCCGCGTAACGGATTCTGTGATGAAGGACTCCTCGAGAAGGCCTTCGGAAATGGCGATGAGCAGGTTCCCGTAAAGATTTCCGCAGTTAAGGTCACAGCCGTTCCGAACGGCGAGCGCGACGGATTCCGGCGCCGTACTTGTGACATGATGGTGCAGATGGAAGTCCTGAATGGCCCAGCAGTCCGAGGTGACATGTCCGTCGAAGTGCCATGCGCCGCGCAGAATGTCCTTCAACAGCAGTTTGCTGCCGCAGCAGGGTTCATCGTTCGTACGGTTGTACGCGCCCATTACGGCTTCGACCTGCGCTTCGAGGACGGCCGCGCGGAAGGCGGGCAGATACGTTTCATGGAGATCCTTGTTTGAAACGACGGCGTTGAAGGAATGCCGGACGCCTTCCGGTCCACTGTGCACGGCGAAGTGCTTCGCGCAGGCCGCCGTCTTCATGTATTTCGGATGCTTCCCCTGCAGTCCCTTGATGAAGCCAACGCCAAGACGCGATGTCAGAAACGGATCCTCGCCGTAGGTTTCATGTCCCCGGCCCCAGCGCGGGTCCCTGAATATGTTCACGTTCGGAGACCAGAAGGTCAATCCCTTGTAGATGCCGCGATCGTTCTTGCGTGCCGCTTCATGATGCTTGGCGCGTGCTTCGGTCGAAATGACATCCGCCACCTTTTCCAGAAAGGCTTCATCGAAAGAGGCGGCCAATCCGATCGCCTGCGGGAACATGGTGGCCACACCGGCACGGGCGACTCCGTGGAGCGCCTCGTTCCACCAGTTGTAGAAGGGGATGCCCAATCGAGGAATGGCAGGCGCATTGAAAAGCATCTGCCCGACCTTTTCCTCCAGCGTCATATGGGAAACAAGATCGGCGGCACGTTCCACAAAGGGAAGGGATTCGTCCAGATAACGTTCATTCTGCGGCATGTCATGTCCTCCATCCGGGTACGTCTGCCGCCGCCTTCTCCGGAGAACCGGCATCGGTAACGGCCGACATGGCCCGACATCCGCCGGGCTGTTCATCCCATCCCATCATATCAAGACGCACATATGGGAAATCGCCATTTTTTGCGAAGATGCGGTCATCCTTTGCGGAATCGGAGTCGGTGCAGGAACCATGTGCCTTGCGGACATTTATTCCGGACGCACGCTGCATGATTCCGGACGTCCGCCGCATGCTTCCAAACGTACGTCACATGCTTCCGAACCCCTCGATTTCAGTCATCCGCAAGCGGAATCGGCTTCATTCTCCCAGTAAATGCTGAGTCCTTCATCATGGCAAGGAACGCCTTTACAATGGTCGGATCGAACTGCCGGTCCGCGCATTGCCGGATGTCCTCCAGTGCGGCGGTGACGGACATCGCCTTCCGATAGGGCCGATCATTGGTCATGGCGTCATAGGCATCCACTATGGCAAGAATGCGGCATTCCAACGGGATTTCCTGCTGCACCAGACCCAAGGGGTATCCTTTTCCATCCCAGTGTTCATGATGTTTGAGCACCCAATCCGCAATCGGCATCAGATCCACCGAGGAGAGGGCGATATGGTAGCCAATCTCCGTATGCCGCTTCATGACCTCATATTCGGCGGGATCGAGCGGTCCGGGCTTGAAAAGCAGGCTGTCCGGGACCCCGATTTTACCGATATCGTGAAATTGGGCAAAAAGCCGGATATCGGCCATCCCAGAAGACGGCAGGCCCATGGCTTCCGAAAGCCGGACTGCCAGACTTTCCATTCGAATGCCATGGCCTTCGGTGATGAAATCCCTCACTTCGAGCATCTTGCGCAGCGTCTGGATCACCTCGTGGCGTATGCTCTGCTTGCGATGCAGTTTTTCCCGGTACATTCTGCGATCCGCCTCCATCATCATGTCGACGATGTTCACCGGGCTCTTCGACGCATGGAGTGAACCGATGGAAATGCTGACCGGCATGTTGATGGATTGGGAAAGGTAATCCGGCAGGTCACGCGACAGATTCGCCACCACATGCTGGAACGCGTGCTCTTCCATATCGGGCGCCAGCACACCGAACTCATCCCCGCCAATCCGTGCGACGACGGCCCGTTCCGGAAAGGCGTCCCGGATTCGTTCGGCAACCGCTTTCAGGTAATGATCCCCTTGATCATGCCCAAGCGAGTCATTGACCAGTTTCAATCCGTCCAGATCGCAAATGGCCACACCAAGCCGATCCAAGGGCATGTTCTGGAACCGGGACATGGCGAGTTCGAAATGATTGCGATTATACAGCCCGGTCAATGTGTCATGGCTGCTCATATGTTGAAGGGCGATTTCCCCTTCTTTCCGTTCGGTGATGTCGCGGACGATGCCCACAACGGTCTCCGCACCGCTTTTCGATAGCCTTGCCTCGAAATGGTGCAGTTCTCCACCCAACATCATGGCATACTCGCAAGTCTGCATCTGACCGGACTTCACAGCAGTTTCCACCACATTCAGCAGGGTGCGCGACAGCTCCTCCGGCATGACGGCCTGCAGCGGTTTCCCGATGAAGCTGGTTGGTTCAACATAAAGCCGGGCGTCCTTCGGACCATGGTACTCGAGGAACTCACCCGATGGGCTGAGTACGAAATACAGATCGGGAATCGCCTCAAGCATGGCCCTGATCTGGGATTCCCGCATCCCCAACTGCGTAAGGTTCTCCGCAAGTTCTTTCGTCTTTCCCGCCACATTCCGCCGGAGGGACCAGTTCCAGAGAAGCAGCAGGAAGGCAAACATGCCGCCAAGCAAGAATACGGGCAGCACATAATTTACCCATCCCAGTGAATTCTCCGTCCGCCCCACCCACTTTCCCACGCTCCACATCGATTCTTCGTTGCTGATTTAAGAGAACCCGCTGTTCAGGGTACGAAGCAACCCGGCATACCCATCATGCCTTCGCCACTGCATGTATCCATAAAAAACTGCAAGCCCCAGCCATAGCCCAAAAGAACCCCATGTGCATTCTGTAGGGGTTTTACCCGGTTTCGCGCAGACTCAATCGGGATGTGCGTCTCCATGGCGCAGTGTTTGGCTGCCCAAGGTGTAGAGGAGCGCTCCGGCGAGTGTCACGCCCGTAAGGAGCAGCATCATCGGCTGGACGCCGATGGCTTCCGCAAAGACGCCGCCGAGCATGCCGCCTGTCATCATGCCGATTCCATAGGTTGCCGAAGAAAAAATCAGCAAGGCCGTCACCAGGTTCTTTTCCTCCACAATCCCATTGAGATGATACACGGCGGAGGGCAGATACATGCCGAAACCGGCGAACTGGAGCACCTGTGCGGCGATCAGGAACGTCGTGCTTGGCGCGAACGCCGTTGCAACTCCCTTCAGGACAAAGAAGAAAAGGGAAATCGTCAGAATGGCTTCGTTCCGGACATGCTTCACCAGCCTGTGATGGAGCATCATGGCGGGAACCTCGCTCAGAGCCATCACCGTCATCGCAATGCCCAGAACGGCGTTCGAACCGCCCAGCACCTGCATCCGGACGGGCATGAAGACCATGATGGCGCCGTTTCCGATGTACAGGAGTGTCATGGAGGCAATCATCAGCAGGAAACGCCGGTTCCTCATGAGGATGGGAAAGGCGGCCAGCGGATTTCCTCCCGCCCCGTGATGCGCTTCCCGCGCAGGTGCGGTTGTATACAGGGTGATCAGGATCATCAATCCCGCCAGAACAGCGAATGCGAACGGAATGATCCCCATGCCGGCCACATCCAGCAGGCGGCCGAATAGGACGGCCATGACGGCATAGGCCAGAGAGCCGAAGCTGCGCGTCAGGCTGTAACGGATGGAATGCCCCTGGTTGATGAGTTTCAGGGACCATGAGTCGAGGACGGCGCCCATTGTAGTAAAGGTGGAGGAAAGAAGGAAAACGGCACAACCCATCAGGGCTGCACTGCGGTTTCCGAGGAGCAGACAGAAAGAAAGAGGGATGGTGGCCAGGATGTTCAACAGGAAAATCCGGCGCAGCCGGCCGGTCCGATCACAGGCGATGCCCCAGAGCGGCTGGACAACGACCGAGGCCAGCGAGGCGACCATCGACAGCGTGCCGATGGTCATCTCGCTGTACCCGTAATGCCGGTACAAGGGGACCAGGTATCCAATCAGAACACAAAAGGCAGACCAATAAATCCCTTGCAGGAGTGAAAACCGGGTGTTCGAAGCGGACTCCGTCATCATGAACCTCTCTGCAGTCCGATCCCAGCTGCGGTCTTCGCCATTCGGCGGTTCAGATCATGATCCAGACGCCGGGCTGCCGCATGGCTTTTCCGCCCGCCTCGATCATGGCGATCACTTCAAGGGTTTCCCTTTTTGGGACTTCCGGAACACCGGTATCGAAAAATCGGAGCAACGAATCCGTGAAGGGTCCCCAGAAGTCTGAAGCGATGTCGAGCTGCATGCCCGCTACTATGCCTTCACCGGTCTTCGGGTCGGGAACCCCGTGTACAAGCAGGGAAAAGCCCGCCCATGGCAAATGCTGCACCGTGGCGGTTCGACCCTCAGAATACCCGAACAGGAAGGTCGGCGTTTCCACCGGCCCTTGCATCAGAACCCGTTCCGCGCCGCACCCCATGGCAGCCGCGATCATTTCGATCTGATGAACGCCATAATTCGCAAGGATGCCGGGGCCGCGGGTGGCAGCAAGCGTCACGGAATTCTGTGAAAGACCCGCGTCACGGAGCTGCGCCAGTTCCCTGGCATACCGCAGGGCGGAAGTGGAATACAAAGGTGTTCCGCTTTGGTCCGCAAGGGCGAACATCCGCTCTGCAGCAGCTTTGTCAGGCGCAAACGTCTTATCCACATAAGTCGGTTTACCGGAGAGGAGTGCAATCCTGGCCAACGCCTCATGCTGCTCCGGGTTGTCCGGGGACAACACGATCAGACAATCGCATTCCGCAACCAGCGCCTCGATCGAATCCGCCTGCGTCACCCCGTTCCTGACGCACCATTGCCGTGTCGTCAGGCCGCCCTCACGGTCCTTCGCAGCCCATGCCATGGTGATCTCGAATCGCTTCGTTCCGTCAGGCAGAAGGTTTCGCACAGGGTCCCGGATCCAGGCGGGATAATTGTTTGCGTGCCACTCGTCCAGAAAATAATCGATGAAACCGATCTTCTTCATGCCTGAATTTCCTTGCCCGCTTCGGCGGACTGGTAGAGTGCGTCCATCATCTGGGCCGTCACCAGCACCTGATCGATGTTCGAGCGGATTTTCTCGTTCTTCGCCGCACATTTCACGAAGGCATCCAGTTCGTCATAGAACATGTCCGACATGTTGAAAGCCGGTGTGGTCTTTGTCAGCATGCCGTCCTTCGTGGAATACAGCGTGAAATTGGCGCCGTACTCGAGCTTGATGCCCCCCTTGACGCCCAGGAATTCGATGAACATGGCACGTTCGTCGATATTCTGCGCCCAGGCTCCGTTGAGGGTGATGGTCGGTCCGGAGGTGCGGATCATGCCCGTGATGAATTCCTCGACATCGCACTTGCCCGCATAGTTCGGCGGGCCTGCCCACATGTCGGTGAATACATACTCGGTGAGGTTTTTACCGAGTTTGTTGAAGGTGGATGCAGTCGCCGATTTCATGGCCGGTCCGCCGACGCAGTAGTTGATGAGGTCGAGGAAGTGGACGCCCCAGTCGATCAGAACCCCGCCGCCGGCAAGTTCCTTGCTGGTGAACGGTCCGCCAAGACCGGGAATGGAGCGGTAGGAACGGAAGGAGCAGTATACCTGGTACACTTCGCCCAGCTCTCCTGCCGCGATGAGCTCCTTCACCTTGTTGACGGCCGTGTTGAAGCGGTTGACGACGCCGATGTTCAGGATGCGGTTGTTGCGGTCAGCCGCCTGCTTCATGGAGACAGCTTCCGCATAATTCATGGCGGCGGGTTTCTCGCAAAGCACATGTTTGCCGGCGTTCAGGCAGTCGATGGCGATCGGGGCGTGCAGATAATTCGGCACACAGACGGATACACAGGTGACGGTGGGGTCGGCGATGGCTTCCTTGTAATCCGTGATGGCTTTCGTGTTCTCATCTCCATAGGTGGCGGCCAGCGCCTTTGCACGTTCCGGAAGAATGTCCACGCAATAGGCGATCTCCACATCGGGATTTTTGCCGTATGAAGGGCCGTGTGCAGCGTTGGCAATGGTGCCGCAGCCAATGATGACAACTTTTGTCTTGCCCATGATCCTGCCTCCAGTTCCCGGCCATGACCGCCGGGTGATCGATTCGCGCGGTTCCCCCATGGCCCCTGCGCATGCACCCCCAGCATACATCCACAGTGCCTTCCCTTCAATACGCAAATCCGATGGGGATGGGCAAATCGGATGATTTCACGATTTTCCCCTTTTTTCCCCTTTACAGGCGGATTGCAGGTTGGATATCCTTGTCTTTGAGAAGCGTGGAACGGAAAGCATGGATGACCCCCCTTGCGGTCTCCGGATTTCCCTGCCATATGCCCATGGGGTGCAGTGCTTCATTCGCAAAGGGTGCAGGATGCGCCGGGAGGTCAGTATGAATCCGGATTACAATCCCACGCCTTCATCCATTCCACACGATCCCATCCACCTCGACCGAATCGCTACAGAAGGAATCAATCCGGATACGCGGAATCTGGATATCGTGGACACCCTCGAAATGGTCACCCTCATCAACCGGGAGGACCAGAAGGTCGCCCTCGCCGTACAGACCCAGCTGCCGGCCATCGCACGTGCGGTTGATGCGATTGTGGCAGGGATGGAAAAAGGGGGGCGGCTTGTCTACATCGGCGCCGGTACTTCCGGACGCCTCGGCGTGCTGGATGCAAGCGAATGTCCGCCCACCTTCGGGGTGGCGCAGGATGCGGTATTGGGCTTGATGGCGGGCGGAATGGGCGCACTCGCCAATGCGCAGGAAAATGTCGAGGACTCGGAGGAGCTCGGGGTCCTCGATCTGCAGTCGATCGGGCTGAAGCCCTCGGATGTGGTCTGCGCGATTGCCGCCTCCGGCCGCACGCCATACTGTCTGGGTGGGCTCCGTTATGCCCGCCTGATCGGCTGCAGCACCCTCTCCATCGTCTGCAGCCCGGATTCTCCACTGGAGCATGCTGCGGATATCGCCATTGTACCGGTGGTCGGGCCGGAAGCGGTCAGCGGCTCTACCCGCATGAAGGCGGGAACCGCCCAGAAGATGGTCCTGAACATGCTTTCCACCGGTTCCATGGTACGGATGGGAAAGGTTTTCGGCAATCTGATGGTGGATGTGAAAGCCACAAACGCCAAGTTGCGCGTACGGAGCGAGAATATCGTCATGCAGGCGACCGGTTTGGATCGGGAAAAGGCACGGATCGCCCTCTCCCATGCCGACGGAAAAGTGAAAACAACCATCTGCATGCTGCTCACCGGGTTCGACAGGGAAACCGCGGAATGGAAAATGACCGAGGCAAAAGGCAAGCTGCGGCTCGTGCTTGCCGACACCCATGCACAGGCAGTTCATGATTCTAGTGTCCGTCGTGACTGAAATGGTTTTTGGGGTGGAATCGAGTCTTGAAAGGAACCCGTGCAATGGATGAATATGTGGTCGGCGTGGATGCCGGAGGGTCTTCGACATCCGCTTCCGCTTATGATTGGCTCTCCGGCAAGCTCATCGGGAAGGGGGCGGCCGGATACGGAAATGCCCTCGTTTCCTATGACAAGGCCATGGAAAACATACGGGAAGCTGTTTCGCAGGCAGTTTCCGGTCTCTCCGGCTCCTGCCGGCTCATTCTGGTAGGCGCTGCCGGCGCCACGGCCGGCGGCTTGAATGAGCGCATGGCTGAAGAACTGGGTCTTGCGTTCGGCTGTCGAGTGAATGTGGAGACGGACGCCTGCCTGGCTTTGGAAGGCGCCCTCGAAGGCGGGGATGGCATCCTTCTCGTGGCGGGCACCGGTTCCATCGCCCAAGGCAGAAACGGAGATCTTCTCCTGACGGCGGGAGGGTGGGGAAACCTGATCGGTGATGAAGGCAGCGGATATGATCTCGTACGCCGCGCCGTGCGCCTCATGACGGAGGATGCCGATTGGGGGCGTCCTGAAAAACCGGTATGCAGAATGATTCGGGAGTTTTTCGGAGCATCCGGCGCACGCCAGGTCATCGGTTATCTGCACGGACATGTCAAGGCGGACATTGCGAAGGCCTCACCCCTCGTGGAAAAGGCCGCTGCGGAAGGAGATCCGGACGCGTCGCGCATCCTGGGGGAAGCTGGCGATGCTCTGGCCGGCCTGGTTTCCTGCCTGGCGGAACGGCTGGCACTTCCCTTGCAATTCCGTTTGGCGTTGCAAGGATCCGTCGTCCGGCAGGTGGCGCCCATCCGCGGCCGCATGCTGGATATCCTGCGAAGGAGCGGGTATGAGATCATCCTCCTGCCCATGGAGACCGATTTGATACGCGGTGCGTGGCATTACGCAAAGGCATTGGAGCGCGCGAGTAGTGAACTGCGCGGGCGCAGAGAGGGCAAGGAGTAACCCGATGGGACAGCCGGGCGAAGGCTGGGTGCTCCCTCATGCGAACGGAAGGGTAAAGAAAAACATCACGCCGTGTTCCGTATTCCCGGCCCCATAGGGACATCCATGACCTTCAAGGATGGACCGGACGATGGCGAGGCCCAGACCGGTTCCCTCGGCATCGCGGTTATGGGAGGCATCCCCTTTGTAGAATCGGTCCCAAATACGCTCCAGTTGGGCTTCCGACAATGGGGAACACTCGTTTTCCACCAACAGGCGCAGTCCTTCCGACACCCTTTCCCCCCGCAATTTCACCGCGGTTCCCGGCCGCCCGTATTTCACAGCATTCCCGAGCAGGTTTCCAAGCACGCGGATGATCTTCCGGGAATCAGCGACCACAATGCCGAATTCCCCTTCCACGACAAGTCGCATTTCCCGTTCCTCCAGAAACGGCTCGAACCCGCCCGTCACCTGGTTGACAAGGGAAAGCGCCTCCACCTCCCGTTTTTCAAAGGAATCCGCACCTGCATCGAGTTTGGAAATCTCCAGCATTTCCTGAACCAGGTGATCCATCCGATCCACTTCATCAAGGATGACGGATGCATAATAGTCGCGCTTTTCCGTCCGCACTCCATCCCGAATGCCCTCCGAATAGCTTTTGATGACCCCGAGAGGCGTCTTGAGCTCATGTGACACATTGGCGACAAATTCCTTGCGCGCCTGCTCCTGGCGCACCTTCTGTTCATAATCTTCCCTCAGCTGCCCGTTGGCCACCGTCAGATCGTCCAAGGCGGACCGCAGGTTGGCGGAGAGTTTGTTGATGCTTGTGGACAGACGGCCCAGTTCGTCTTCCGATGCACAATCCGATACGGCGCCGAAATCCATATTCGCCATGCGGTTTGCGACGCCGGATATCCGTGAAATCGGCTGAACGACGGTACGGGCGTATATTCGAGACATCAGCAGTGAAAGAACGGCGGCGAAGAGGATCAGGAACGGAAAAAAACGTCCGAGCACCTCCCCGACCTCATGGACGGACTGCAGGGAAACGTTCACATAGATTCCTTTCTGCTGTCCGTCCTTCAGCGTGACCTGCCGGACAAAGTCGACCTGACGGATATCGGAAGCGGGTATTTCACCGACGGAATACCGCACACCCGCCCTTTCCCGAACCTCGGGGCTCATGCCGACCTCCAGGACCTGAAGTTCGCCGACCGGATAAAAGATGGTCATCCCATTGATGAGTGTGGAGGTGGCCATGCTGATGGACCTTTTTCCCGGCTGTACATCACTGATTTCCGCAGGCACTTCGACCACCCCCTGCGAAACGATATCCGTACCTGCCAGCCAACCCATGGCCGGATCGAATGCGGACACGGCTGGCAGCGCATCGGTGAATACGTATCCGGAAACAGGCTCCGCGCGCAGCAGCACGGCACTGGCCGATGTCAAGCCCTGACCCGGAGAGCCGCTGATCGTCACGGTGTCCGCGAATGAGCCTTCCGATGCTTCTCCGGCAATCCCCGCCTCTCCCGCGGTCGAACCGGCCGCATTGATGTCTGTGGACGATCCGATCGCAACAATGTCCACAGTCGATCCGGTCGCAGCAATGCCCGCCGCCGTCACCTGTACGGCTTCGGCCATCGGGAACACCGCAGTGGCCGTAAATGCATCCGAAATGCTCATTGTCGCATTCTGCTGTTTCATGAAGGCGGATACTTCCGCAAACAGCTGCTCATCCGACCATTTTCCGGATCCGTATGATTCAGAAAAGGCATTGATCGCCCCGACCAGCCGATTGATTTTCACCGGCTCATAGAACCTGCTGAAATAAATCTGGAGGAATGCCAGGATGCCTGCAATCAGCACCATCGACGATCCAAGCGACAACAGGAGCATTTTGACCGAAAGGGATCGTTTCATATTCTCACCTCGAACTTGTAGCCGATCCCGATGACAGTCTGGATGTATCGTCCGGCAACGCCCAGTTTTCTACGCAAGGTCTTGATGTTGGTGTCCACCACCCGGCCGTCTCCAAAGTAATCGTAACCCCAGATGGCTAGAATGAGCGCATCACGACGATACACGCGGCCCGGGTTTTCCATGAGCAGCTGCAGCATGTCGAACTCCCGGGTCGTCAGCGATGCATCCTCTCCCGAAACCATGACCCGATACCGTTCACGATCCAGCTCCACTTCTGCCAGCCGGATCAGCCTTTCCTCGGCACCTTTCCCCCGGCTGCGCCGGAGCAAGGCTGCAACAGCCGCAACGAGGACCTTTGGACTGAAAGGCTTCGTGACATACTCGTCCGCACCGAGTTCGAAGCCCATGAGCTTGTCATCCTCCTCGCTGCGTGCGCTGAGGATCACCACCAGCACGTCCGATTTCTGACGGATGCGCCGGCACACGGTCCACCCGTCAAGCCTCGGCATCATGATGTCGAGCAGTACGACATCCACCGGCTCCCGCTCGAAAAGTGCCAGCGCCTCGACGCCATCCATCGCGGAGAGGACCTCGTAGCCTGCCGCTTCAAAATAATCGCGCAGGATCTCATGCATGCGCGCATCATCTTCCACCATCAGGATTCTGCCGTTCATTCCGCTTCCCTTTCCTCGGATGACTCAGGCCAATGTCACCCGCATCGGCCACCGGATCGGACAAAGTGATATGCGCCCAGCCATCTTCCTCCTTCATCCTACTCCATCTTATCCCTGGAATGTGTGGTTCCTGTGAAATCCGAACGGACGATACGCGAACTGATCCGCACGACATCATCACACGGCTTTCACATCGGCTTCACAGGCAATGGATAAACTGGAATCCATGGCGGCGTCGCCCGGGAAACCTGCCGCCCGTTCCGGAAAACATCATCAACTGAATCCGGCTGTATATCCATCCCATACCCTACTCAGCCAGATTCCCGGGGAGGGCGACCACCCCCAATCGACCCCAATCGATCCGACCGAAACGGAGGAATGATATGAGAATCGTATTGCACGCAGTCCTGAGCCTCGTTCGTAAACCCACGAAAGCCATCATGCTCTTCTTCATCATGCTGGTGATATTCAGTCTTGTCTTCACAGGCATCATCATCCAGAACAGCATCAGTCGATCAAAGGAAGCCGTCCGCCGCGGTCTTGGCGGAATTGTCGAGCTGAAGGCGGATTACATGAAAGCCATGGTCGACAAGCTGCCGGCGGAGGATTACACATCCCGACTCAGTCTTTCCGATACCCTGGGAAAGGATCTTGCCGGAGATCCGGCTGTGGAAACCTATTATCTTCAGGAGACCGGCACCGGCTCCAACAAGGACTACAAGAGTGCCATCGACACCGGCGGCGGTGACGGCGCCTTCACGGTGGCCATGCCCGCCGGCATGGCAGGCGAAACCTTGATGCCCATACTGGGAAGCAATCAGGACATTCCTGTTTCCTTCACATACGGAAGTTTGAAGTTGGCGGAGGGACGCCATCGGAATGCCGAGGATGCCGACCGGGACACCGCGCTGATTTCCGTTGAATTTGCAGGGAAAAACGGGCTGGGTGTCGGAGATCGCCTTCGCCTGAAATCTCCTGCCGACCAGCAGATGCATGAGTTGGAAATCATCGGCCTCTTCTCCGGATCGGATGCCTTCGCGGTGGACACCCTGTATACCTCGATCAAAACAAGCCGGATCTTCAACGACAGATCGGGCGATGGGGCCCAGGTTTCCAGCATCCATTTCGCCATCCGGGATCCGATGGAGATCGAGGGTTTCCTTCAACGGAACGTGTCACGCCTTCCTTCCGAATACCTTCAACTGGACGCTTCCACCGACGAATACAAAACGCTGACACGTCCGCTCGATCTGATGGCCACCATCACCAGCCTCCTGCTCTGGGTGGTATTCATCGCGGGTGCCCTTATCCTCATCGCCATCGTCACCCTGTTCATCCGCGACAGACGCTTCGAAATAGGGCTTCTGCTCTCAAACGGGGAAACAAAGGGAAGGATCGTGGCCCAGTTCATGCTGGAACTCCTTGTTGTAGCCTGTCTGGCCTTCTGCCTCTCCGCCCTTGCCAGTCAACTGACATCATCCGGCACAGCCGGTTGGATCGCCGCCAACCAGCTGGTCGAGAATCAGGAAACCGCCATGACGAACATGATCTCCATCGGAATGAACGGTGAAATCGGGGGGAAAGTCAGCATGCAGGATGTCGCATCCGGATTTGATGTCGCCATCGATGCAAAAACCATGCTGAACCTGGCAGGCATCAGTCTGGGGCTGCTCCTGTTGTCCGCTTCGGCTCCGCTGGCCATCATCCTGGCCTACAAGCCCCGGGAATCCCTTCAAAGCTGATCCGGTTCCGGAAGGGACGATTCGCAGCACGATACCGCATCAACAACACGCAGGTTTCCGGTCATTGTACCGGGGAACCTTTCCCAGGAAGAAAGCGAGGATTGACACATGGGAACCGAATTGTTTGCCCTGCAAAACATCTCCTACGGCTATGAGGACGGCGGACGAAAGCGGATGATCCTCGAAAACCTGTCCCACTCGTTCGAACGCGGACGGTTTTATACGATTCTCGGACCTTCCGGGTCAGGCAAAACCACGCTTCTTGCGTTGGCCAGTGCGCTGGATGTTCCGGAAACGGGCACCATCTCCTATGCCGGACGGGACATCGGGAAAATAGGTCTTGGCGCCTTCCGGCGGGATCACATGGCGATCATCTTTCAGAAATACAATCTGACGGACTATCTGACCGGTGCGGAAAATGTCGAGGCGAACATGATGATCGGAAAAAGAAAAAACAGGCCGGACCGGCGGGAGACCGCCTACCGGATTCTCGAAACGATGGGAATCGTGCGTTCCAAGGCGGACCGCCGTGTGACCAGGCTCTCCGGCGGAGAGCAGCAGCGCGTAGCCATCGCCAGGGCGCTTGCGAAGGATGTGGATCTGATTTTTGCTGACGAACCGACCGGTGCACTGGATACGGCCACCGCACGTGAAGTGATCGGCCTTTTTCGCCGGCTGGCCCGTGAATATGGAAAAACCATCATCGTCGTGACCCATTCGGACGAGGTGGCCGCCAGCAGTGACACCATCCTGAGGCTTCAGGACGGCCGTCTGGCTGAGGACGCCCTGTCCTCACGAACGGGAGCGTGAGCCTGCATGGACGGACAACCGAGCTTCCTCGATGATTTGGCACAGGAAAAGCCGGAAAGCTTCCGGGAGGAAATCTTTGTTCCTTCCAGAGGCAGATGGAAACGCCTTCTCCCCGCCATCCTCCTGCTGGTGCTCATAGTGCCGGGCTTCCTTCTGTTCCGCGGCATGACGGCCATCCGCATGCCCGACATGACCGGATGGAATGCGGATGCACTCCATGCATGGATCAAGGGGAGCCATCCGGAAACGTCATTGAAGGAGATTTACGACAAGGAGACCTCTGCAGGCAAAGTTCTTTCCCAGCAGCCTCCCGCCGGTTCGCGCATCCACCGGAACACACCGGTGACGATCGTCAGCTCCCTTGGCGCAAACCCGAGCGACTCCGTCCCGTTCCCCGATCTGAAGAAGATGACGCTGTCCCAGATTCGGACGTGGACGGAACAGGAGAAGCTGAACGGGGTAACGATCCGGTTCGAGGAAAACGGCCTCGTTCCAAAGGACACTGTCATCAATTACGAGCTTGTTGACGGTACGGCCGATCAGTTTCTGAGAAAGAGCCGCGTCATTGTCTATGTCTCATCCGGCAACGGAAAAGATGACATCACCTTCTCCATGCCGGATCTTGCCGGAAAGACCCGTGCGGAGGCCCTTCGCTGGGCAGCGGAAAACAAGGTGGCGATGACAGTGGAAGAGGTGTATGACGCAGTTTATGAGGCCGGCACAGTTATCAGTCAAAGCATCAAGAAGGACACGAAGATCAAGCGGTCGGATGCCGTCCATCTGGTTCTGTCGAAAGGGAGCCCTGTCACGGTCCCTGATTTTCTGGGACTTTCCAGGACAGAAGCCTCCGACTTGGCCGGTCTGCGGAACATGAAGGTCTTTTTCCGGTATCAGGAGAGTACCAAGGCTGTCGATACGGTTCTTTCCCAGGATGTCGCTCCCGGTATTGAAATGGATCGGCAGACAGTCGTGACACTCCTGCTTTCGAAGAAAAACGACCGGATCACCGTTCCGGATTTCCGCGGGCTTCCTGCCGCGGAGGCGGAAAGTCTCGCCGCGCTGTCGGGTTTGAAGGTATTCCTCCGGAACCGCAAGGAGGCTGGCGAGGATGGCACGGTACAGACGCAGTCGGAGGCGCCGGGAAAAACCATCCGGAACGATGCGTTCATCACCCTCTCCCTCACAGGTTCCGGCATGGCCACCGTCCTTCCGGATTTCACGGGTCTGTCGAAGAGCCAGGCAACCGCCATGGCACAGAATCTCGGCCTGACTCCGGTCTTCAACGAGGTCAGGGACACTTCCGCTAAAAACGGCACCGTGCTGCACCAAGGTCTGGCAGCCGGTAAAGCGATTGGAAAAGACAAGGCGCTGCTGCTGGATATCGCCGTGAACAGCGGGGTGACAGCCGTAGACCTCACATCCCTCTCGAAAGAGGATGCAGAAGCGTGGGCCAAGCAAAACGGCGTGGCAATGCGTTTTGTGGACCGATACAATGACGTGCTGCCGGCTGGCACGCTTTTCGGGCAGGACATCATCGGCCGTCTGATCCCGGAGAACGGTACGGTGACGCTGCAGCATTCCCTCGGAAGGGTCGGGATCGGAGATTTCATCGGCAAGCAGAAACTCGACATCCTTGCCTGGCAGAATGAAGTCAATGCGAAAGGTGCTTCCATTGTCCTTGTTTTCACAGCGGACAGCGGAACCACCCTGCCGAAGGGCTCCATCACCAGCCAGAGCGTCAAATCCGACGAACTCTCCCTCCTCTCCTCCATCACCGTTGGCATCTCCAGTACCGACAACACCGGCGTGAAGATCCCTTCCCTTGAAAACATGGAGGTCAACGAATTCAAGTCATGGTGCGCTGTCAACGGCGTGACCTACAGCATCACGGAACGCTACAACGATGATTTCAAGGCAGGGAGGGTCTGTGGCCAGAGCCATCAGAACGGTTTTTTGCCGAAAGGCGAGTATCTGCGGGTGAACGTTTCCCTTGGGCATGTGCATGTCGGAGACTTCGCCGGGAAGGACAAATCGGCGGTGTTTGACTGGCAGGAGGAGGTCAACCGTCAGGGCGCCAGCATCGGAGTCTCGTTCGGGGAAAGCTGGTCCGCCACGGTTCCTGCCGGAAAAATCATCGCACAGTCGGTTACGGACAACGACGTTCGCCATGATGCAACGATTGTGTTCACACTTTCGAAGGGTCCGGAACCTGTTCCTTCGACCCCGTGACCGGTCAGACCGTAAAAGGGCACCATACCTCTGCTATACGCGGAAGTTGGGTGCCCTTTTCTGCCTTGACTGTATACGTGCATCGTGATGAATTCCATTTTCCCGTTTGGCTGATTCATGGTCGTAAAGGATGGTGCGGAATTGCGTCAGCGGCATCAACGGCGTCAATCGCCTCAACCCGCCTTCCGTGGCCAGATGGGTCCGTACAGGATGACTCCGCCTGTTCCAGCCGGAGACCGCCATCCCATGCAGATGTCACCGGGGAGGGCCATTCCGACACCCACGCAGACGACCGATTTCATCGTGCCTTCGAGGAGCATCAACCGCTCCGTTTCCGGCAGCGTCCTGATTTCGCCGAAGCCGGTGCGGATGCATCGGTTCGTCGGTGGGTTGCCCAGGTCCACTTCATCCTGTCCCCCCAGACGGACTTCGGCGATTTCACCGCTCTCCAGAAGGAAAATGGCCATGACCCGGTCCAGTCTGGCGGAAAGGTATGCCATCCGCTGCACGATGCCGTCGTCCCACATGCGGTCCGGCTTCACGCCGAGCCGGGACAGGCGGTCAAGCTCTTCCCGGACCATCGGCCGGATCCCCGACAGATTCCCGGTCACCTTGCCAATCACTTTTCTGCTCAGTTCTTTTTTTGTCTCAATAGGCCACATCGTGTTCATACACGTTCCTCTTCTCTTTCCCGCGCAATCGGCGCAGCACCCGGAACCACATCTTCCAAACGAGGGATTGCCCGCGGTTCACGGTGATTTCCACAAATTCAGGGTTCAGCATGTCCTTCGAAACGCTTTCGTCCTTGTTTTCGAACATGCCCAAAGCTGCAACATATACCCATTCTGCATTCAACATGAGTTGTTTTCCTTTCCTTGCCGGCGGCCTGGCCGCCAGGCTTTTCACAGTTCCCGACGTCTTGATCGACAGGTTTTCAACGGTTTCAGCGGCTTCGATGCCAGGTTTTAACGGTTTCCGGCGGCTTCACCGCCAGGTTGTTCAACGGTTCCGGCCGTTTTTCACGCGGCTGGACGGTCGGTTTGTTCGGACTGTTCCGGCTTTACCGACTCCGACAGGAGAACAATAGCCTTCCTGCGGGCAGGCTTCCAGAGCCAGAGTGCAATCCGGAAACGAAAGCGGTTGCGGAGTGACACCCTGCGCACGCCGGTTTCGACCCAATCCTGCCCGATACCGTTCCGAACGGCGCGATCGGTTCCGTTGCCATCGAATAGACGGCCGATGTTTGTTTCAAGCTCGAACCCAGTTGTACGCATGGTGAACCTCCTTTTTAGGGTGCAGGAAATACAATCCGCAAGATTTCCTTCATTTGCGGCGATTGACTGCGTTGGTGTATGGGATGTCGTTTTCTCTGTCAGCGGGAATGAAATGAAAAAAGCAGAGTCCCTCCGGGACAGGTTGCCTGTCCTTTCGGCTCTGCGTTCTCATGCGGGGATACGGCGGGTTCTCGTCTGTTCCCGCCGTCCATTGGATTTCCATCCAGCTTCCGGGCAAGAAAAAATCGTGTTTCCACACGATTCAGAACCTCGGTCTATATGGGATCCGCCTGATGATTCCCGAATCTGACAACGCACAGGATCAATTGCACATGATGGGCGTTTTCGGTCCCATCCGGTCGATCCTCCTCTATGCAGTTGTGTGTCAGAGCCCGGCAGTCTGAATCATGTTTGGCGAATCTCCCTTCCCACCGGCTTTCACCGGCGATACTGCGTGTAATGGCTTACCCGACCCCGTTGTACGAACCTTGCGGATGTCTTTCAGGGCTGAGCCCAGTATATAGAAACCAAAACCGGGTGTCAACCCTTCGAAGGTCATTTCTGCAACTTCTCATGCAATATTAATAAACATTGCCGTTTTACAGGATTTGTTGTACAGATTCACGATTTGTCTCCAATCCATGGTCAATCATCCACGAATGGCGGTATTTCATGGGGATTTCATGAGAAAACGGGCGGGAATCATCTTCCCGCCAGTCCCCTATCCGACCTTTTTCCCTCTGTTCATGCATTTCTATATGCAAAGTTGGTGCAGGTTCCTACATCATCCGGAGCAGCGCTCTCATCTCCGGGCTCAGACCCGCTCCCGAACCGTGTCATCCGGGAGAAGACGGCCCAACAGCATGGGGGACTTCGCGTCGTGCGATCGCAGGTTGGCGTCCAGGCGCGCTTCCCCATGATTCGCATAACAATAGGCGCAGCGGTGCGTGCAACTGTGGTAGGCCCCGATATCGACGGAGGGCTGGCAGCCGCAGTTCGGGCGTTGGCTCCGGTCCCGGCCGGTCGACAGGATGCCTGTCAAACTCGAATCGATGCAATGGCTCGGACGGATGCCATATGGCGTCAGATCCTGCGGTTCCGCACAAGCCTCGACCGTCATGCCGAACCGGCCAGCCGTCTCCACCAGAAAAGGCGCCAGCTCGGCCACCCATTGTTCCGGAACAGTTGAAATGCCTGCTTCCCGCAGCCTTGTCCCACCGGAAGGATACAGATCCAGAAAGCTGATCACGCAGCGATGCGTGGACCCGGCCAACGCTTCCGCCAACCGGAGGAACTGTGCGCGGTGCGCGGCAATCGGCCAATCCGGATGCAGCAGGATGGGATCGTAGCGCCAAACCATGCGTTCCGGACCGATTCGGGCCGCCCATGTGCGGAAGGTGCGGATCAGGGTCTCCACCTCCGGTACGCCGGGTTCGATTTTTGGTCCGTATCCCGTCAACGTGAAGTGAAAACCATAATCATAGGGTTCCAGCTCCTTCTGCCACGACAGCAAGGGGGCGGGGTTTTTGGACCAGAACACGATGAAATCCACTGCATCCGGCACAAGGAGCACCTTTGAAACCTGATGGAAGCGCATCGGATTCCGTACCAGGGCGTATCCCTCCCGCAGGCGGTTGGAGAGCCATTCGCCATAAAAGGCGGGGATGTCCGTGCGGCGGCTTGCGCTGATGATCATGGTCCACATCCTTCCAAACGGTACCTTGCCTGGGTATTTACACAAACACTTGTTCGTTTTATACTATGAGTATATCACACCGGACATTGTACAGCGCAATGAACCTTATTGACATACGAATCCGACAGAAAAGAGTCAAAGGCCATGACCGGTAGCAACTCATCCGACCCTTGGTAGAAGGATGTGAAAGAAGGATGCCGAATGACGCGCAAACGCACGGTTTTCCATGTCGACGCAAATTCCGCCTACCTCTCGTGGGAGGCCGTCTGGAGGCTGCAGCACGGGTCCACGCTGGATTTGCGCACGATCCCCTCCGTGGTCGGCGGGGATGCGGAGAGCCGTCATGGCATTGTCCTGACCAAATCCGCACCCGCGAAGCAATTTGGCATCCATACCGGGGAGGTGCTCTGGCAGGCCCGCCAGAAATGCCCGAACCTGGTTGTGGTCCCGCCGAATTACGGGCTGTACATGATCTGCCATCAGGCGCTGTTGGACATGCTGCATGAATTTTCCTCCGACGTGCAGGTGTTCTCCATCGACGAAGCCTTCATCGAGTACACCGGGTCCGAATCGGTGCACGGCGAGGCACTTGAAGCCGCGCATTGCCTCAAGAACCGCATCCGCGACGAGCTTGGCTTCACCGTGAACATCGGGGTCGGTCCGAACAAGCTGCTGGCCAAGATGGCCGGAGAATTTTCCAAGCCGGACAAGGTGCATACCTGCTGGGAGGAGGAAATCCCGACGAAGCTCTGGCCCCTTCCGGTCGGGGAACTGTTCGGGGTGGGTCCAGCCACCGTGCCAAAGTTGGAACGGCTGAACATCATGACCATCGGGGATCTGGCCAACGCCCCTGACGAGCTGCTTGCGCGTCACATGAAGAGTTACGGCGCCATTGTGAAGGCTTCCGCCAACGGCCAGGAGTTCACGCTGGTCGGCCCGGATATCCGCCCGCCGATCAAAGGCATCGGAAATTCCCAGACCATCCCTTTTGATGTGGACACCAGGGAGGAAGCGCGACGCATCCTTCTATCCCTGACCGAAATGGTCTGCATGCGGCTGAGACAGACCGGCCTCTGCGCCCGGCTGGTCTCGGTCTCCTTCCGGACAAGCGACATGGGCGGCCGCGGCCATCAGCACCGGATGGATGCCGCAACCGACAATACCTTCCGAATCTATGACGCGGCCTGCCGGCTTTTCGATGAAATGTGGGCAGGCCCGCAGGAAGCAATCCGCAACTTCGGGGTTCGCGTGTCGGACCTGAGCCTGGCGGACTACATGCAGTTGTCCGTCCTGCAGCCCTATGATGAACGGAAAAAGCGGCTGGATGATGCGCTGGACCAAATCCGTTTCCGCTTTGGAACCTCGTCGGTCCAGCGCGCGGTATTCATCTCCTCGGGGATTGCCCCGCTCATGGGCGGCGTGCCGGAGGAGAACTATCCGGTCATGACGAACATCATGTAGCAGGGGCATCGGGATTCCTGCACCGTACGACGGGACTCCTCCGTATGGTGATCAGCCCAGATCCATCTTGTCGCTCAGTGCGACAACCGGCTTGTCCGTTCCGTGGATTTCAAAGACGGTCAGGGAATTGGTCCCTTTCCGCAACAACGGAGCCGGCACATAGACCGTCTTTGTTGGTCCCTTGCGCCAGTAACGGCCAAGATTGAAGCCGTTCACCCATAAGATACCCTTGTTCCATCCTTCCAGAGAAATGAATGTATCTGCGGGCTCGTCGACCTCGAACGTACCCTGCAGGAAGGTCGGCACGGAAACCGTGTCTACGCCTTCCGTCGTGCACCCGTGTGTGCCGGGCAGTGCCACGGCGGCAACCGGCTCGAACGGAAGCGCAGACAAATCATCCAGCGGCAGGGGGTGGATGGTCCACCCGTAAAGGAACTGATGATCGAAGCGGACTGATTCCGTGATCCCCTTCCGATCGCAGAGGAATTCTCCGTAGTTGACGCGGCCCATGTTCTCCACCAGTATTTCCAGCACGTCGTTCCTGCCGGTCAGGGTCACTTCCTTCGTCATGGTAGTGTCATTGCGATCCAGCCCACCGACAAAAACCCCATTCAGGAAAATCTGTGCGCGGTCATGCACTTCCCGGATTTTCAGCGTGTGCGTCCCGGCAATGGAGGGAAGCGTCGTTCTGTACAGAATGAATCCGTAATCCTGCCCAAGCGCCTCCATCGGGACCGGACAGGGTGATTCCACCGCAGTCGACAGGAACGGCAGCACTTTCTGCAGCAAGACCGCCTTGTCCAGTGCCACCTCCCCATAATCCCGCTTCCGGGAAACCGGCGGGACATAGGAAAGATCGACGTCGACATACCGGGAAAGGACCTCCCGGGTCCTGTACCATTTATCCGTCGCATCTCCGCATTCATTCAACGGAGAGTCATAATCATAGCTGTTGACAGTCGGTGTATAGGCTTTGTCGAAATTCGCACCGTTCAGAAACCCGAAATTCGTTCCACCGTGCAGCATGTAGAAGTTGACAGAGGCGCCGAGTTCCAGCATCCTTGCGAACTCATTGGCCGCATCGGCTGAGTCCCGCGTGTGATGCGGAGCTCCCCAGTGATCAAACCAGCCGTTCCAGAACTCCATGCACATGAGCGGGCGATCCGGCTGCCATTGTTTCAGCTTTTCGAAGGCTTCCTCGGCATGGGAGCCGAAATTGACGGTCTTGTACACATCCGGCAATGTACCGCCCGACAGCATCAGATCGTCGGGGCCGTCGGAGGTGAACAGCGGGACATCAATACCGCGCCGGATCATTCCGCTCCGGAGATGCTCCAGGTAGACTTTGTCACCCCCATAACTGCCATATTCGTTCTCAATCTGCATGGAGAGGATCGGGCCGCCGTTGGTGCAGAGCAGCGGGACCAGCATCGGGAGGAGGACATCGTAATAGGCGTCCACCTTTTCGAGGAAGGGCTTGTGGCTGCAGCGCAGGTGCATGTCCGGATAGGAAAGAAGCCAGGCGGGCAGACCGCCGAATTCCCACTCCGCGCAGATATAGGGACTCGGGCGGACGATGGCTTTCAACCCGATCGACTCGGCCAGACGAAGAAAGGCGACAAGGTCAAGCATGCCTTCGAACCGGAAAGTACCTTCCTTTGGTTCGTGCATGTTCCATGGAACATAGGTCTCCACGGTGTTGAACCCGCAGGCCTTCAGCTTCCGGAGGCGATCCTCCCAGCATTCCGGGAAGACTCGGAAATAATGGATGGCACCGGAAAGGATCCGGAAGGGTTTGTCATCAAGGGTGAAGCCATTGGATTCAATACGAAAAATGCTCATTGTCGCATGCCTCTTTCTTAAGGGTCCTCATAGGGGGCCAACCAGTCCATTTTACCGGAAAATCCAGCACAGCGGCAATCCAAGGATATTGTCCGCAGATGGACCGATATGACGATTTTGATATTGGCTTGCTGTCTACGCTTCGTGAAGGCAGTGCCCCTTCGTTCCCAAAATCCTTGAACAGGCCTGTTTCAGCCCATCATGAAACTTTCTGTTGCTTTTTATCCGGATCTGTATTATCATACTTTATGCGCCTCCGAAATGAACTTGACCGTTCCGGAAGAGGCACCGCAGGACGGGCAACACGGGCTGCTCACCTGCAACTTGCGCTCATAGCTCAACTGGATAGAGCACCTGACTACGGATCAGGAGGTTGGGGATTCGAACTCTCCTGGGCGCGCCAAAGCGAAACCCTTGCAACGACAACGTTGCAAGGGTTTTTCTTATGCGTATTTGGTTTTCATAATCGGTTTACTTAATGCGATCTTGACAACATTTTTGGGAGTCATGTTGTCAGAAGTGTTGTCAGAAAATATACCGAATCACCCGCATCCATCAGCTATTTTGAGGCCAAATACGACTATAACAGACGAGATTGCTAAAATATGTTAACTACATAGCTACTCCCGAGTATCATTACTCAGACTTGCTTAGTTTTCGCTTAATATCAGTTTCCTCCTTCTTCATTTGCTGCACAATCGGTTGCATAATGGCATAAGCAATAGGTCTTTCGTTTAGTCCCAATAGATTCTCGTCAAATTCTTTCTTCTCTTCCTTGACAAGATAATCGAGAAACACCTCAACACGATCAATTCTTTTATACGTTCTTTCTGCTCGATTCATCTCCGGTATCCTCTCAATCTCTTTGAGCATAAATAATAGTGACGCAACAACCCCTTCATCCGAAAGAGGGGTGTCATGTAAAACCAAATCCAAATATGCGAATGACCTCGTCATATACATAGCGTAATACCATCCAGCTGAAGTAATCCTAAAGTAAGAAGATTGCCTTATCGTAACATTGCTTCTAGTATCCGTCTCAATGAGCGACCTTCTCAATAATCTATCTGCAGAGGAAATAAAGTCATCTTCATTATCAAACGTATCAATAAACTCACTCAGGATGATAGATATATCAACAAACCCGTCTCCAGCAATCGATGACGCACCTCGATAGGCAAGTAAACTATTCAATATTCGTAAGCAAGTGAAATGACTACTATTTTTTTCAGTTCCACAATTAAACACATTGATTGTACCGCTCTCAGACTCTCTATAATAGAATTTGTCACCAAGCATCACAGACTTTGCAAATTCATGAAATCCAACATTGTATTTACCCTGAGCTGTAAAAATACTTAGCATCTTGTCGACATCAGTATTACCCGAACACAAAAACCTGGAAAACATTTCTAGTGCATATCTCATGTTGCCGAATGCGGTACTCTCAATGTATCGAACAATATTTCTATTTCTGTCAAATAGAGAATACCTTATGATTTCCAAAAAATCCAATATCATTTGTTTATCTATCAAGACACCACTTTTTAGTATAAGCCGTATTTCATTATCTGGTCTCTTAAGTACCTGGCATGCATAATTCAAGCGCGTCCCAATAAGTATCCGAAAATCAGGCGACGCTACATGAAAGCTTTTTATGTTGTATGCCGTAAAGGTATTACGGCTATTTGCAGCATAGTATGACTCTTCTCGCAATGCAACTATAGTAACAGAATTTATGTCTTTTGTTATTTTTTGCGCAAACAAGAATATGTTCCCTTGGTACTCTGGCGAGAGTTGATCGACATTATCAAAACAAAGTACTATTGCATTTCCTTTTTTCTTGCAGTAACTCAGCAACACAGAAGTGTACAGAATCACATCACTTGACCAAAGTGCTAAATGTTTCGATATTCGCCTGCTATATTCATCTTCTGTCTCTTTAAATAATATTGTTTTATTAACTTTCCTTATTTCATCTTGGAAAGCATCAAGTATCGTCGTGGGTGATTCGAGATCTAGCAAAGGATACTTGTCTCGTATTTGCTCAAGTATATGACTGTACACAAATGGTTCTAGATCCTCCTGTTTAGGTGGTGACAAAAAAGATATGTAAAACCAGATGCCTGCATCGTCAATAAATGCCTTCCCAACATGCTTGAAAAATCTCTTAATAAATGTAGATTTTCCAGAACCGATCCCGCCCAGCAATAAAAACACAGAGCCATTTGCCTCTTTCGTTGCTTGGTTAAGTTCATACCCAAATGTTCCAGAGTCATATTTCCCTGGGACTGCTTCAACAGCGCCGGATTTCTGGGCAAACTTAGGTGTTACATCGCAAATAATCTGCTTAAGGTCTTCATCAAGAACAGTCAACGTCTTTGAGTGAACATAACATTTTTGCATTATTTCCACTTGGTCTTGTTCAGCAATATCTCCAAATATCTGATCTATAATAGGCCCAAGTTGCGAATGAAGGCGATTCCTAACAAGGAGACGATCACTATTATAGATATCATCGATAATTCTATGGAGAGACCTACTTTTATAGTGTATTTTGGCAAATTCATTATCTAGGGATCCAGCCAACACTTCGTTGTATGCCAATAATCTCCAGAATTCCTTGAAGTTCTTCTTGATATCACCAGCGGATTTGAATACTCTTGCAACACCTGTCCTCCATGGAATATCATCACGAAGCGCCCTAAAAACAACCCATGAATACCCATTAGTAACAATTGAATATCGAGTTGCATTCTCATTACAATATCTTTGTGCTTGCTCTATCGCGCTATATAGTTCTTTGTTGCTCTTTATCGAACTATCAAGCTTATATTGACTTTTAATTGTAGAATTCGGGACTTCAAATGAGACACCCTCTCTTTTGGCTTCTACAAGTAAAAGTCTTCGTCTCGTGACAGTAGTTAGTGTATAATCAATAAATCCACCATTAATGCTTTCCTCTCGAATTATCGATTGTTCGGGCCATCCTAAAACATCTTTTAGTACTCTATCTATTATTTTCACCCTTGTATCTGCTTCACTGACAGTCCCACGTACACTACAAAAACTTGAGAAGTCATTAAATACCTCAGAAATTGCTTGATAAGCATCATCCGGATTCATGTTGACCCCTCGCTCTCTAAATTCACTGATTTTATGCACAATAATTATCAAGCTTTGCATTATCAATGATTAACTTGAAATTGTGGAAAAACCCCAAACGTCACAATCTCTTTTACATCATATATAACAAGTCTGCAACCGCGAAAATTGTCGAAAATTGTCACGAACACAAATGTCGACAAAAGAGCAAGATGCCCTTCAGCCATATTTTACGACTTTCGTTGTGGGAAAGCAGTACAATCTATAACTCGATAACAAGAGGGTATCTGTATATCTATTCACTCATGCGTAAAAAAACATGTGATTTCCCCCATGTTTCTTTTACTAGGTTCGCTTTGATTGAGTATATGTTCCCAACGTAGTCCTTATGTCTATAAGTCAAATAATCTCCTGAGCCACCCTCGGAACTACTTCTGCGCAGTGCACTTGCTATTTATGTGTCATGTGAACGGGAACCCGACTTACGACATCGCACGCAATTGCATGAAGATGCATGCTTATTTACGTTTATTTTTCTGGATAATACAGCTTGGAAATCTTCCCAATAGAATCTGCCCGGCGAGCCTCCTGTATATGCGTATAGATCCCCAGTGTAATCTTGATATCCGTATGCCCCATGACCTCCTGGGCCATCTTCGGATCGATTTCAGCATCATACAGAGCTGTCGCATAGGTATGCCGCAACATCCGGTAATTCAAGTTGAAGGAATGAGGTTTCATGTCAGGGTGCTTGGCGAAATAAGCCAACACATCCCTTTTGATCGACCGAAACCAGTTATCGATTGATGTCTTTGAGAACATGGTCCCTCTTGGACCAGGGAACACGTACTTTGATTGATGACTCGCCAGGTGCTTCTGTAATTCAACGAGCAGATCATCAGGGATTGGAACATAGCGGTTCCCGGCCTTTGTCTTTGGGCCTTTCTCTATAGGCATGACCGCTTTGAATTCGACGGCCTTGGTGATATGTATGAGATGTCGCTCGAAATCCACATCATCCCGCTGCAACGCAATGGCCTCCCCCATACGCATGCCTGTGCATAGCATGGTCAGGATAAACGGAAATGTCTGTTTTCCTTTGATAGCTTCAAGCAGGATATTTCGTTGTATCTCCGAAAGAACCGCTCGCTTGGGTGCGTTGGAGGGGTTCAACTTTGCATCAGCGCAGGGATTCTTCAGGCAATACCCATTCGCGATTGCGGTTCGGAAAATCTGGTTCGCGGTGATCTTGATGATATGCGCTGTCGACTTGCCGGGAATGGCATTCAAAAGCATCTGGATATCCATTGGCTTGATATCCTTGATTCGCTTCTGTCCCAATGCAGGATGAAGATAGTTGTTAATGGCGTACTGATACATTTCCTGCGTCTTGAGCGCACCTTTTCCGCGCTTATAGACGTCATACCAGGATACCATCCATTCATCGAGCGTCATCTTGTTACCCGCATGGAGTCCGGCTTCCTTTTCGTTTTTCAGCTTCAGCCATTTGGTATCGGCTTCATCCTGCGTAGTTCCATACACATATATGCGACGACCATCAACCACAAGTGTCCGACTGTATCGATTGTCTCCACGCTTCTTGATTTTAGGCATACGCTTTTCCTCCATAGTAAAGCGAAAACTAATGCATCAACGCTATATGCCAACCCACGGTTCAGGCAGCAGGTCATTACCTACCGCATACCAGCCTGGCATATGAAATTCGTTATACTTCCTTAACCGTTCTTGAAGCTTTCGTTCTTCTTCCAGATTCCCAAAGTAAACATAGTCATTCAGACGTGGAATGCGGCTTTTCGCCGCTTCATTGGATACGCCGAAATATTCTACACATCGTTTGTATCCACCGTTACGGTGTACCCGATAGAAAACTACTTCTGGCATCAGAAGACATGCAGCAAACTCATCACACAATTCTTCATCGTATGAATCCCCCCTCTTGATGCTGAGAAGGTGTCCGAGTTCGTGCGCAAGTGTAAAGCGCATCCGTCCTTTGAAATCTCGTAATCTCAGATTGACGAGGACGCTCGCTTTATTTGTGGCGATATCATAGAGGCATATACTGTCAGTTTTCTTTGGGAGATCATGCCAGTAAATCTCAGCCGCTTCAGTCCTGAGTAGTGGCGTTACTTTTATTGGAAAGTCATAGAGCTGATGCTCATACCGATATTTATCGGCCATATCAGCAATTGGTAGCGTTTGTTGCCATGTAAGCAATAAGGTCCCTCCTTAAAAGAACTTTAGTTCTTTTAAGGTAGCACTAGTCCTAGAGAATCGCAATCCTTTATTTGGGAGTATTCAGTTGAAAGCAGTGAAAGCCATCTCGATTGAGCGGTAAAATCATTGTGAGTTTTTTTTCTTCTCTTCCCGTTCTTTCTTGATTTGCTTATCGATCAGCATAGCCGCATACTCCCGGATCTTGTTCATCTCTTCCTCCGGGAGGGTTTGCGTTGCCCTTGTGAAGACTACGAGCTTCGCCGGATCAACCGTATAGTCATCAGGAAGATCAACAATGTGCTTAACCGCGTCAGTACGGCCTAAAATGTAATCTACTGAAACATCATAGTAATCGGCAAGCTTTTCAAGCATTTTTGCATCAGGCGTGCTTAATCCGCTTTCATACTTGTTGTAGGTTGTGCGGTCAATCTCGAGTGCAGAGGCAATCACAGCCTGAGTCTCGTTTTTCTTTTCACGAAGGAGCTTCAAACGCTCTGATATCATGCTTTTTCTACCTCAAAACAATTATATGTGAAGTAGATTCACAGGTAAACGTGAATTTATTGCACTTGTGTCTTGACATAGTGAAGTAAGTTCACTATGATTGGTGTGAAGATACTTCACTATCACGGGAAAGGAGATGCATATGGAGTGGCTTAAAGAACACAGAATCGCTGCTGGCATGACTCAAGATGAGCTTGGAGAAGCCTCCGGAGTAGATAGGAGTCTCATTAGCAAACTAGAAACCGGAAGTGCAAATGCTTCACCTACGACTGCAAAAGCTATTGCAAAAATCCTGAAATTTGATTGGACCCGCTTTTTCCCTGACACAAACACATCCGATTGCTCGGATGAAAGGAGCGCATCATGACTAATTACCGCATTTCATTCCATGGAGAAATCCCTCCTCCCCATACGCTTCACACTCTCACCACCCTGGCGAACGATGCTGGCTATGATGTTTCGAACGTGGTCGATAGATGGACGACAATCCTTGTCCTGGGTGCAGACATCACAGAACGGCCGCCCAGCGCCCGTAAATTCGGACTTTGCACCCTGACCATCGAGGAGTTCATTCAATACGCAACAGACCGGATCGTATGGCTCAACGCAGAGGCATACACAGAAACCGCATAGCAATCAGGCAACACAACCGATAGCACCACAAGAACAACCAGGAAGGAGAACGGCATGGATACACCCACTATCGAACTCGACAAAATCCTCTTCGAGAAGTTTGGAATTACGATGACCCTGGTCGAAACCGCAGAATTGCTCAAACTTTCCGTCGGCACCATCCGGAATATGTGCGCGAGAAAGGACCTTATGGCAAAAAGAGCAGGCACAAAATGGATCATTCCGACACAGAGCGTCATCAATTTCCTGACTGTCACCCCCAATCCGGTGTTCAAGCCTGTCCCCAAAAAAGACAAGCTCATCGTATAAGCCTCTCCATCTATAAAAGAAGGCCCCCAGACGGAGGCCAGCGCACGTGCGCAAGGAATGTTGAACATCTGACTTTATTCTACAATTTCCCAACCGTCACAACTATGCCTCAATTACATGAATCGAGGGTGATTCCATGGCAATCGGTACTGCATTGAAGGCTTTTCGCACCCAAACCGGATTATCCCAGGAGGATGTCGCCGAAGCCACATTCCTGAACCAGAAATCAATCAGCATGATCGAGCGCGGCGTCAGAAAACCTGACCCCTCCTTTGCAAGAGCGCTGCAGGATGCCTATCCGGAAGCGATTGAGTTTTTGGCACAAGCCGTTTTCGAAGAAAAGTCGGAGTTTGTCTCCGTGCCATTTCTGAACACCATTGACCATCATGTGCAAACCGCACTAGATGTGATCATTTCGGAGTATGCCGAAGGGATCCGTTCGGCCAACATGCTGAAAGGATTACTCCGCAACAAACTCGATGCATCGAGTCTTCCGTCGAACGCCCGACCGGAGGTTATGTCCCATCTCGGCCAGATCATCGACACCTATACGGCAAACAAGGTTCTTCTTGTCGCCATGGCGGAAACCTATGACATATCAATTGAAGAGCTTGAGGAACGGCACATCCGCAAGCTGAAGGACAAGGGCTATTGGAGGCCTGGAAAGTGAGTGTGAAATGACAAAATCATCGACTATTTGCGACCATTGCGGTGCATTGATGAACTTGAGCAGCGGGGCAAGAATTGAGATCAAGCCGAATAACTGGAATATAAGAAGAACCACATATGATCTCTGTCATACGTGCGCCGAAGCAGCATTGCCGGACATTGTGAGCATTCTGGAACCATCTCCTGATCCTGCATCATAAATAATACATGCCATTCGATCACATCAAGGAGATCCTCTATTTTTTAGCATAATGAAAGAAGGGAGCCATTATGGGAATGTCGAAACAGGAAGCATCATGTAGCTGCTTCCGTCAGATATCAAACGGAACCAATGCCTACTATCTTGCTTGCGCATCAGACGGCGACCATTCCGGTGTTCGTCACAAGTTCAAGACGAAAGAGGAACGGGTCGCTCATTTCGAGAAGAATTGTCGGAAGAAGGATGCCGGCTGTAAGCTCTATCAGCCGGTACCTGTTCGGACGACCGTAGCGGATGACTCTCCCGTTATCCCATCTCCTACGGAGTCTTCCGTATCAACACAGACTACCGAGCTCCTGGCATCCGACCAATCAACTGTCAGCACAACCATCTTCGACTATTCCCAGCTTGACCACGACACCGCTGATTTCGTGATGGAGAAGACCCGAACCATCATGCAGATCCGCACGGCCACCATTCTCACGACCGGCCGGGAACTGCTGGCTGTTCGGGAAAAACTCGCGATGCGGAAAAGCGGCACCTGGCAACAATGGTGCCGATCCATCGGGATGTCAGATGACAGCGCAACCCGATACATCCGCGCGTTTGAATATATCACCGACAATTGCGGTGATATGGCCTTCGCCGAGAAGATCCAGCCCTCACTTCTTTTTGAGGTATCTCGTCCCACTGCCCCGCCGGAACTGCAGGAACAAGTTCTCGCCGGTAAGGTCACCAGTCACAAGGAATATCTGGCCCTGCAGGAACAGCTCCGGCTTGTTCAGAACGCAAAGACAGAAATTGCCGAACTCTTGGAAAGCGCGGAACGCCGGGCAAAGGCGAACGAGCTCGACCTGGGCATGGAGAGGAAGCGCCTCGCAGATCGTGAAGTGGATCTCCATTCGATTTCCGAAAAGCTTCGCAGGGCCGAAGCAGAAAAGGGAGATCCGCAGGAACTTCGAAAGCTGAGAGTCCAGCTCGAAGCGCAAACCCGCCAGGTGGAAAAGCTCCGGCAGGAGTTGCAACAGGAAAAGCAACGACCCCCTCTCGAAGTGGCTGCTGTTACAAAAGAGATCATCGAAGTTTTTCCTCCTGCGGTTCAGGCCAGGATCAACGAGCTGGAACAACAAATCGAGGAACTCGGCCGCAAGCCTTCCCAAGAGGAAATCCAGCATGCAGAGCTATTCCGCTTATCCACAAATGGCATCACAAAGGCAATGGGTCAGGCACTTGCCATGGTTAATGAACTTGCCGGCAAAGATCCTGGCAGCTATCAACAGCTCGGACCTTTGAAGACCGCCTTCTTCAGTTTTGTGGTCCAGATGGAGACAACGACCGACGCTGTACGCGAGGCTTACAAGCGCCTTTGTACGGATGATTGGAGGCAATGACATGAGCATCCGGGAATTCACCAAGCTCTCCCCCGTTGAAAAGAATCGTGTGCTGGAGCAGTTGAATCTCAAGCTCATCGGTTCTGATAACCGCGTCCTCGTGTTCATCAAGCCGCCCCGCACTCCCGGAGGAGGCGATGCCGCTTGAGGACCGAATCCTGCAGCTTGACCGGTAGAACCGTTGTGGCACGGGATACCTGGTATGGAAGCTATGTTGCCGAGGTTATCGGCGAACGGAAACGTCAGGGTGTTCATCGGATTGATGTCAGGATCATCGAGTGCATTGTGCAACCGAGTGATCGGGCCATCCTGAATCCATTCGCCCTTGTTCATCGGCAGCCATATCCGCAAGGAAGCATCCAGAACTTCGCCCCGGACTGCATCTACTTGTCCAGGGGATCACAAACGGCCTGATGGCCAGGAGGGGATACAGATGAATCGCAAAATGAGCGAACTTGAAGCCATCATCGGGACGGATGTCCTCCTGCTCGAAAAAGGGCAAGGAAAGAAAAAGTGGCGGAATCGCGGCCGCTTTCAGGTTGAATTTGTCGGGGCCAGGGATGTCTTTCTTCGGAAGGAAGGCGCCGGGTATCTCGAATCCATTTCTCTCTTCGATCTTCGGCAACTGAACTGCTGCCTGGTGACGCATGGTGTCCGTGTCCACTTCCCCGCCAATGTTGACTACCGCGCATTGATCCGAAGTCTGTCAATCAATCAGTGAATCACGAGAGAGGGTGACGATACCATGAGGTCAAGGAACATCAAGCCCGGATTCTTCAAAAATGACATGTTGGGCGAACTCAGCCCATTGGCTCGGATTCTGTTCGCCGGGCTCTGGTGCCTGGCTGATCGGGAAGGTCGGCTGGAAGACCGGCCGAAACGCATCAAGGCAGATGTGCTGCCTTATGACGAATGCAGCACTGAAAATCTGCTCGATGACCTTGTAGCAGCGGGCCTCATTATTCGATATGAGGCAAACGGGAACCGGTTTATCCAGGTCATCACCTTCCTGGAACATCAGAATCCGCATAGAGGGGAAGCCCCGAGCATTATTCCTTCCCCATACGGTGCAACACCAGCAAAAGCACAGGAGAAGTCCGATTCTGATACCGTACTTGCACCCGAACAGCACAGTACAAGTACTGTACTAATACTGTGCAAACCTGAGACAAGACCAGAACAAGCACAGGATGAGCACGAAACGAATCTCGTATCAGAACAGGATATGTACCATGAAAAGACGGAACAAGTACCGGGCAAGCAGGATACAAGCACAGTACAAACACCGGACTTGCACAGTACTAATCCGGCTGATTCCTTTCCACTGATTCCTGATTCCTTTCCACTGATTCCTGATTCCCTTCCACTGATTCCTGATTCCTTGAATGCATCCGTATTCACGGATGAGTCGGAAACCCTCCCCGATGATGACCAGCCTGAGGATGTCTTGCTGGAGGATGACCTGCCGGGGGATGACCTGCCGGGAGATGACCTGCCAGGGGATGACCTGCCGGAAGACAACTCACAGAAGCCCCCAGGAAGGGGAGTCGGCGGCGGAGTTGTTATTCCGCTGGAGCTCGATGTCCCGGATAGCGCTTGGGGTACCGCTGGATCTGTCCGCCAGGTGACAACTTTCTACAACCAGCACCGTCGGAATATGGCAGAATCTCGCGGCATGTCGGCATCCAGGCAGAAATTCATCACGGCCAGGCTGAAACAGTACGGGATGGAACAGGTCAAGCAGGTCATCATCACAGCGAAGGAATCCGACTTCCTCAACGGACTCGAAGGTGAACGGCGGTTCACGGCAGACCTTGGCTGGCTGATGAAACCCGACAACTTCCTGAAGGTGCTGGAAGGCAAGTACACGAAACGGAGGCAGATGCAGAATGGAACAGCTAATATTCCGGGCGGAGCAGGTTGTGGCTATGATACGAGCACAGTGCTCTACAAAGGCCCCGGAAGTGACGGTTCTGAAGTCCTCAACTATTGAATGCGCCAGATGCAACGATACGGAGTGGATTCGCAATCCGGAGACCGGTGACTTCAGCGTTTGTCCATGCCAAAACATGAAGCAGGTCCGTCGGCTACTGGAGATATCCGGCATCTCCGAAGCCTTTCGGGCGAAGACGGTTAACGATTACCGGCCTGCAAACGAACTGCAGCGGCTGGCACGAGCTGCAGCGTCCCAGTACATTCTTGAGTTCGATGCCATCCGAAAGACCAGGAACAACTCGATCTGCTTCCTCGGCCAGCCAGGTGCAGGAAAGACGCATCTGTCCATTGCCATTGCAAATGCGCTGATGAAGCGGAACATCGGGGTCCGGTATGTCCAATATCGCGAAGTGATGACGGAGCTGATGCAGGTCCGCTTTGACGAGGCTGACTATCGGCGGAAGATTGCCCCGTTGAAAAGCTGCAGTGTATTGCTGCTTGATGATCTGTTCAAGGGGGCGGTTCGGCGGGATGGTTCGATAGGCCAGGAAGGGACCATCATGTTCGAGGTCATCAATCATCGTTACCTGGCCGGTATGCCAATGCTGGTGTCCAGCGAATACACGGTGGAGCGCCTGGTGGAGTTCGACGAAGCGGTGGCGACCCGGATTGCTGAGATGGCGAAGGGGCGGATTACGGAGTTTCGAGGGAAGGAACTGAATTATCGGATGACAAGTGCTTGATGTGCTAAATGATTCAGATTGCGGAATGGACTATGCCAGACAGAGTTATCCCCAATAAAATCATCTTGCGAAAGGTTGGATCACAATGAACGATCGTAAACAATACAGAGGTCCTCAACCGTCTCGATTCAGTGTCTCTTCACAAGTCCTCGCCACAATAATCGGCATCCTATGCGGAGTGGCGCTGCGTGTCGGTCCTGAGGAAGTGATTCGGCGGCTTATCAGAATCCTTGCGCCTTGAAAAGTCACTCGCATAGCTATCTTGCGAAACGAGCGATTACCTGTCGAATCTGTTAAGCGTCAATCTTGAGCACGATTATAGCAACAGAACATCAGGAAGACAGGCAATGATCTATAGGATGCAAAGGCACAGCATATTGGCGGGTACCGCACCTGTATTTTTGAATAAAAAGAGGAGCGCATGCGGCGCTCCTTGAGTGAAACGAACTGGACGGGTCCTCTTTATTTTAACGAATACTTGTTCTTTTTACAAGAGGAGGACCCGATGGATGTTGAACGTTTTCTTAGAGAATACCCAACCCTTGGAATGGAAATACTTCGGCTGAATCGAGAACTGAATAACACCATAATGTGCAAAAATGAAAGCTACAACACGCTTCAAGCGCAGACTCTAACCGACATGCCGAAAAATCGGACCCCCGAGGAAATTCAAAGTAGCGTCGAAAAGGCTGTCATTCGTATTGCAGATAAGTTCGATGAGCAAGTATCCTATTACACGAACAGAATCAACAGTTTGATTGAGCAACAAAAGCTGTTCGAGGCAATTTGGGCGGAGCAAAACCTATTAATGTCAACAGAGCGGAGGATTATCGAGTTGCGGTACTTCTATGATTATTCATGGGAGAGAATCTGCAGAACGATGTACTATAGTCGTTCACAAGCAAGTGCCATACTTCGAGCGGCACTGGAAAAGATGCAGCAACGTATTGAGTCAACGGCCTCATGAACGGCCGGACAATATCGGACATTTCTATGTGCTATAGTTGAACCATCGAAAAATGGATGAGCGGAAGGCGTGTGCCTCCGCTTTTTCTTTTGCCCGGAGGTTAGCATGGCGAAGAAGCACGAAGGAACCGCTTGTGATGGATGTGAAGGATGCCACCTGCAACGCGATCCAGGATTCATGGGCAAGACTCGGTGCAATGACCGTTCACAGAAACAACCGAAGGTCTGGTGTGCAGATGAGACCGTCGACCAATTCAGACGCACAGGCAAGATACTTCCCGCATAAGGGGATCATATGAATTATGTTCAGGCAATCAGAGATCCTTTGCTTGTTGAAAACGTCGCTAATACCCTCCGTGACAACAATGAGCGCGATTACATCATGTTCCTGTGTGGAATCTACTCAGGCCGGCGAATCGGAGATATCCTCAGACTGCGCATCGGGGACGTTAAAGGGAAAGAGTTCTTCGTCATTTCAGAACAGAAGACAGGAAAACAGCTCCGGATCGCCGTGCACCCTAAGCTCCGCGTTGCACTCAAGGAATTCTGTAAAGACAAGGACCCGGATGATTTTCTCATCCAATCCCGTGAAGGGTACAACAAGCCGATTGATCGAACTGTTGCTTATCGCATCCTTAGCAAGGCTGGCCGCAAGTTCGGCCTCGAGAACATCGGCACTCACACGATGCGGAAGACCTTCGGGTACTTCCACTATCTTCAGTACAAGAACCTTGGAACCCTGATGATTATCTTCGGGCATTCCAGTGAATCGGTCACCAAGCGATATATCGGTGTTGATGTAGAACAAGCAAACAAAACCATCAAAAATCTTTGCATTTTGAACTGAGTGCAACATAAAAAAGCCACGTTGCACTGGGTTTTTCGGATCGCCTTCAATCCCGTACAGTGAAAGGCCGGGAACCTAATCTGTCCAGTACAACAAAACTATAGATTAGTTGCACTGAAAAGGGTGTTTCTGGGTGTTGAAAGGATGGGCCGGGTGACGAGAAAAGTAACCAGGCAATGCGGATGGCCGAGGTGTGGTCAGCTGGTCGTTTGTGGCTCGTATTGCCCGGAGCACCAGGCCATCATCGACAAGCGCCGCGAGGAAGCCAAAGCTCAACGAGATGCTGAATACGAGAAACCGAAATACTACTCCTGGTATGGGACAGCGCGATGGAAGCGTGAACGGATTTCGTTCTTACAGAAAAACCCCTTGTGTGTCACATGTCTGCTCGCCGGCCGCCTGATCAAGGCGACGGTAGTCGATCATGTTATGGCACACAAGGGGAATTCGAGGTTGTTCTGGGATCGCAGTAATTGGCAGAGTATATGCAAAGTATGTCATGATAGAAAAACCGCAACACGAGATGGAGGGTTTGGCTCACAATAAACACAACATACGCTACACTCACCTGAAATACCACAGTCACCAGGTTGATCCACACGATAACAATCCAACACAGAAATACTTAGAAGTAGAGATCAATATCTTCCTTACGTGCCTTCTCTTCTCGGAACAAAGAGTCAACAACATAACCTTCTATGGCATCCTCAAAGTCATCTTCTTCCTCTACCATATGGGTATATATACCTTCCGAATCCTCTGATGCAATAATAGTGACATCAATTCTCGAATCTTGATTAAGTTCAATGTCACACGACAATTCATCGATTCTGTACTCAGTTATTTCATTTATTGTATGAATTTCGATTTTTATGCTGCTTGCGAATTTTACGTTATGCCTCTCAATTAACGTAATTCTCTCAAGGAAAATGTATTCGCCGCTTTCTTTATCAAAATATGCATTATCGTAATCGTTGTACGAACATTCGGCATCAATAGTCGCAATGCAATCGAGTGTTATTATTGCGAAGTCGTCCCCAATTTCATCAATTGCGCCGATCTTGAAGGTTACGTCATGCACATCAGCAATATCTGTTTCATCGTATTCATAACCCGATACGATTCCTTTCCGATCATAGTCTATCCCGTCGACCTGAATATCGTGATAAAGTATATACTGATGAATTTGGGTCGCAATCTGGTCTTTTGCTTCAGGCGAGTCAATGTAGCTTCGTATGCCTGCATATTTTCGATCATTGGCAGAAATGATGTCAAATATATCGCTAAGCCTTTCATATGTTGAAATGCCTTCCTGTCCCCTAAGAGCCTTAGCATATCCACGGTCATCAGTTACTACTAATATAGGATTATCGCTAGAAAAGGTGCATTTCAGTTTAGATATCATAACGGCATCAGGAAATTCATGTTTCTTGTTAGTTCCAATTTCAAACGGAGGCTTAACCTGAAAGTAATCACTCATGATCATTTCAACATCAACGCCTGAATTGTCAAGTATGCTAGCACCAAGTTCGATAAGCATATTACTAAACTCAGCACCAAGCATTTCCTTCAGTTCAACGGGGTTATACTCTTCTATAATACCGCGCATTGGTGTCCGACTAATCACACTAGGTAGCAGCACTTTATTTATCTCTTTTTGCGCATTACGAATTTCTTTTAGTGCACAGTCGATCGCTTCGCTAATGTGTGTCTTGATTTCACCAATCACAACTGCGCTTACATATATCTTGACCTTCCCCTCAACAACGTACTTTCGAAGTAACGCCAAGGAGCCTGTATTCGAATAGTCATGCTTTGCACGCAAAAAAACATTAGTGTCAATAAAAACTGGTATTGGGTATTGAATCATACAGCATGCCTCCCGATTATCATTTATCAGCAGCTATTATCAGAAATAACATTATCATACCAATATGTTTATGACCACTGTTTGTATACACTCATCAGAACTTGGCTCTCATGATCAATATTAGTGGGGGGGGGAGAATCTCTACTTATCTCGCTATACGACCGTACACCTGAGTCTTGTTTGCACACGCGCAGGTTTTGCACCCCCGGTTTCGAAAGGAGGTCCCCGGAATGGGAAAACGTGGCCCGGCTAAAACGCCGACCAACCTGGTTCAGCTTCGGGGAAATCCCGGACACCGACCCATCAATGACAAGGAACCCAAGTTCGAGGCTCCGGCAGAAGTGCCGGGGCCTCCTGCATTCCTGGACAGATATGCAAAAGCTGAATGGAACCGCGTCTCTCCCCTACTTCACAAGGTTGGTCTTCTCACCGAGGTGGACATCATGCCGCTGGCTGCCTATTGCGCCAACTACTCGATGTTCGTTCAGGCAGAAAAGGCGAAGCGCATCAGGGGAAAGCTGGTCTTGGACTTCGGCAATTACGAATGTCAGATTCCCGAGATCGGAATTGCCTCGACAGCCATGAAACAGATGGTCACTTTCGCAAAAGAGTTCGGCATGACGCCCAGTGCCAGGACATCCGTACACATCGATAAACCGGAAGACACAAAAGATCCGCTGCTGGAATTCATCCGTGGCGGCCGCGACAAGAAAGCCACCAGCTGATCAGAAAGGGGAGTCCTATTGGATCGCGCAACCAAGTACGCCAGGGAAGTATTGGCCGGAAATATCATTGCCGGCCGCCTGGTGCGGTTGGCTTGCAAGCGACATATGGATGACCTGAAGAAGTCGGATCGGAAAGCTTTCCCCTTCTTCTACGACGAGGAGGAAGCGGATCGGGCTATTCGTTTCTTCCCGATGCTTCTCAAACACTCGAAAGGCAGCGAATGGGCCGGCAAGCCGGTTGAGTTGGAAGATTGGCAGTGCTTCATCGTCGGATGCGTTTATGGATGGAAGAAACGAGCCAATGGCCTCCGTCGTTTTCGAACCGCTTACGTCCAAGTAGCTCGAAAAAACGGCAAGAGTACAAAGCTTGCCGGTGTCGGACTGTACGGACTGATTGCTGATGGTGAGCCTGGTGCTGAGGTCTATTCCGCAGCTACCAAGAAGGACCAGGCGCGTATCATCTTCGATGAGGCCGCACGAATGGTGAAAGCCTCCCCCTCCATCTCCCGCATCATCGAAATCTACAAAGGTTCGTTGGTGATGCCGAGTACAAACAGCAAGTTCCTCCCGCTTGCCTCCGACGAAGATACTTTGGACGGCTTGAACATCAGCACGGCACTCATCGATGAGCTTCATGCCCACAAGACCCGTGGGGTCTGGGATGTCATCGACACGGCAACCGGAGCCAGGCAACAGCCCTTACTCTGGGCCATCACGACAGCCGGCAACAACCGCTTCGGCATCTGTTACGAGCAGTACGAGCGCAGCGTCAAGACCCTGGAAAATCACGGAGGGACGGCGGAAGATTCCCTGTTCGCCTATATCGCGCAATTGGACAAGGACGATGATTGGCGTGACGAAGCGAATTGGAAGAAAGCCAACCCGAACCTCGGTATATCTGTCAGTCTGGATGATCTCAGGAGCAAGGCAGAAACCGCAAAGCAGTTCCCGGCAGCAATGAACAACTTCCTCTGCAAGCATCTGAACGTATGGGTGAATCAGACCGTACGTTGGATGGACATGGACCGGTGG
Source organism: uncultured Clostridia bacterium (assembly GCA_942493335.1). GTDB lineage: Bacteria > Bacillota > Clostridia > DSM-8532 > DSM-8532 > JAEWSN01. The sequence continues at coordinate 1,834,928 of OW818693.1, forward strand.
AATGAATGCCCGAAGGAATCCCCTGTTCCACTGGAAGGACGGGTTTGCATCGGCGGTCTCGATCTCTCCGCTACCACTGACCTCACATCGGTGAATCTGGAGTTCAATCTTCCGGATGGTTTCGTTGCGATGATCAGTCACTCATTCATGCCTGAAGATCGGGTGCAGGAAGCCGAAAGGCGTGACAATGTCCCATATTCAGCATGGGTCCGAGACGGATGGATTACCGCAACACCTGGTGAGGTTGTCGATTATGAGTGGGTCAAGAGCTACATTCTGAAACAAGCAGAAAAGTACAGCTTCGCGGAATGTTGTTATGACCAATGGAACGCAACACAAATTGCGAACGACTTGGCAAGTGAAGGTATGACTATGGTTGTTTGTGGGCAAGGATACAAGAGCTTGAGCGAACCGACCAAGCACATCATGGGCCTGGTACTGCAGCGGAAGCTTATCCACTTCGGCAATCCAGTCCTCACCTGGGCAATCTCGAACACCGTCGTGACATCCGACCCGGCTGGGAACATCAAGCCGGACAAGAGCAAGACCACGATGCGAATTGATCCTGCCATGGCGATGGTGATCAGCCATTTCAGAGGGATGTTGAATCCGGAACCGAAGAAAAGTGTTTATGAATCAAGGGGGGTACGCAGCTTATGAAGCTTGGTTGACATGTTTCAATGCATCACAACATGCGATTTCTTGAAAATCATAATATAAGCCATATAGAGATCAAAACGAATACCTGGATATCATAAGCGAAACCGCTGATTTCGACAAATCCGGAGTGTTTTTCTCACATGCAAGAAGGGAGAGATTATGAACGAAGCGGCATCGAACAAAGGACGCGACCGTGTGGAACGGCTGGCAAAGCGACTCCAAAAAACAGCAAAAAGAAAAGAGGTCATGATCGGTATCGATCCTGATTCAGAATTCGGATACAATACAGTCCGCCAAAACCTCATTCTATCTGATTTGAGGAGTGAAATCGCCTCAATGAAAAGGATGATGGAGCGGATGACGCGCAATATCGGGAATCAAACCTCTGGCAAGAAAGACTTTACTGCTGATTGATAGTTCTCAAATTCTATATCTGTCCATTGATCGGAATGGTCCGTCTCATAGTTCACAAAGAACTCATGTTGGTACGTAAAAAACTTCTCTATGATGCATTCGACATCTTCGTTTGTTCCCAATCCTTCACTGGTTTGATAAAGAGCTTGTGCTGTTGTCATATGAGCGACGGCTTTATTCAGGTAAGCGAAGGCCGACACTGTTGTCCTTTCATTTTGTTTCTCAACAACACGAAGATCATATGACTTTTTTGCATCAAAATAAGCCTTCACAAGATTCTCTTTGATACAGTCAATAATCAGACCATATTCGCGTTCCATGCAATTCTCCTTTATTGATTTTGTTCCAATCATAGTCATGCGCTTCTATAAATGTCAAGATATGCAATCAGCCTTATGGAAAATGAGACCCAGAAATAAAAACTATACGATATTCTCTCCGCAGCCATCACCAAAAAGCCACCAAATATCTGCCACGAGCACATGGTGGATTCGGAGGACGAATGAACAACCTGCAAGTTTTCAACTATCATACGAAAAACGTACGAAGTCTAGTCATCAACCATGAACCATGGTTCGTACTGCGCGATGTGTGCGAAGTGCTGGAACTCAGCAACAGTAGAATGGTTGCTGATCGCCTCGATCCGGACGAAAAGGATGTAAGCCAGATTGACACCCTTGGCGGAAAACAGGAAATGGCCATCATCAACGAATCCGGCCTTTACAATGTCATCCTCCGTTCAGACAAGTTGGAAGCACGTACGTTCAGGAAGTGGATCACATCAGAAGTCCTTCCATCCATTCGCCGGCACGGCATGTATGCTACAGATGACCTATTGAACGATCCAGACCTTGCCATCAAAGCATTTACCGCACTCAAGGAAGAGCGGGCGAGGCGGGTCGCGCTTGAAGCCGAGAAAGCTGTTCTCCAACCGAAGGCTGAATTTTTCGATGCCGTTGCAGAAAGCAAGGATGCTATCGACATAGGCAGTGCCGCAAAAGTCCTCAACATGGGAATCGGGCGAAACAACCTTTTCGACTTCCTGCGCGAGCAAGAGATTTTGATGAACAACAACCAGCCATATCAGCGGTTTGTTGATGCCGGGTATTTCCGTACGGTGGAACAAAAGTATCAGAAGCCGGACGGTTCAACATGCATCAGCATCAAAACACTGGTCTATCAGAAAGGGCTAAACTACATCAGAAAACAAGTGAAAACGCATTACCGGGAACGCGCCTCGTTGAGCGGCTGATGATTCTTTCCATTACGCATCAATAAGTTCCTTCACGTGTTCGGCGTCCTTCTCAATCAGGCTGATAAGCCTGCGAGCCGGACCAATGGGTGTTGACCTGTCCGACTCCCATGCTTCAACCGTCTTTTTGCTGACACCCATCAAATCAGAGAAAGCCTGTTGAGAATACTTCATTGCCATGCGAATCTCACGCACTTCCGAACCGGAGTAGTCTGGAGGTGCAACAATCGACACCTTTTTTCTGGTCGATCCATTGTCTTTTCCACCTACAAATTCGGTTGCTTGTGCGAGTGATTCGATGACCAATTCACCGATAGATTTATCAAACAGGTTGTTTTTCTTGCTCATCGTCAACCTCCTTGCAAGATGTGCTTGAAATTAGCCAGCATGGCCTTGATCGTTGCCTTTTCTTCATCCGTGATGTTATCCTTCTTTCCTTTCGGATAAGCCATCACCATCAACATCAAACCGTATGTTTTGAAATCCGCATATAAAACCCGGATTCCTCCACTCTTGCCTTTGCTGGGAAGCGCCCAGCGAACTTTCCGTAGTCCACCGGTATGTTCGATGACATCACCTGCATCCGGATGATCGAGCAGAAACAGCTCAAGTTCCCGTTGTTCCTTATCTGCCAACCCGAGTGCGCTCCATGCCTCGTGGAACAACTTCGTATAGATGAATTCACGCTGCATATCCTGTACCTCAGCTACATTCTACCCTATTTTTTAGGGTTATTCAATATGTCCGAAAGGAGGTGACCACCTCTTGCGTATCCCCTTCATCACCCAATTCATCGAAAGGAGGAACGCCACAACCACTCTACGAGACCCGGAAAGATGGCTCATCGAGGCACTGGGCGGTCCCGCATCCAAGGCTGGTGCCAGGGTAAACTCGGCAACCGCCATCAAAGTGGCAGCCGTCTTCGCCTGTGTCCGGCTCATCAGCGAGACCATCGCCAGCCTCCCCCTCACCCTGTATGAACGAAAGGCAAATGGCAAAGGAAAGGACAAGGCAATCTCGCATCCCCTCTATGCACTCCTCAAGGAATGCCCGAATCCCGAAACAACCGCCTTCGCCTTCTGGCAAATGTTCATCACAAACGCCTTGCTGTGCGGGGATGCCTTCGCCCTCATCGTCCGGAACAAGGATGGCCGAATCCTCGAGCTCTGGAACATCCCGACCGGTAAAGTCCGTATCTATCGGAATCCCAACACGAAAGAGCGTGTCTACCTGGTATCTCTGGACGATGGCATGCAGTTGCGTGTCTATCCGGAGAACATGTTCCATCTTCAAGGCATGCGGTTCTCAAAGGATGACAAGAGCCTTGATCCCATCGATCTCGCCCGAGAAGCTCTCGGTCTTGCACTGGCCACCGAGGAATTCGGCAGCCGGTTCTTCAGCCAGGGTGCAAACCTCGGCGGTATTGTTGAATACCCAGGTGGAATGAACGATGAGGCCTTCGAGCGATTCAAGACCAGCTTCAACGAGAAGTATTCCGGCCTCGGCAACAGCAGCAAGGTGATCTTCCTGGAAGACGGCGCGAAGTATCAGAAGATCAGCGCCAATCCGAACGAATCCCAGTTCCTCGAAACCCGAAAGTTCCAGGTCGTTGAGATTGCCCGGTTCTTCAATGTTCCTCCGCACATGATCATGGACCTTGAACGGGCGACCTTCTCCAATATCGAGCAGCAGAGCATCAACTTTGTTGTCTACTGCCTCATGCCCTGGTTCGTTCGCATCGAGCAGACAATTGCCAAGGATCTGCTGCTGCCCTCCGAACGAGCCCGATTCTTCACCAAGTACAATGCAAATGCTCTCCTTCGAGGAGACACAGCCGCACGGACCGCCTACTACCAGGCTGGCCGGCAGAACGGCTATCTCAGCGCTGATGATATCCGTGAGTTGGAGGACATGGATGCACTTCCGGAAGGTCAGGGCGGCGATGTCTACCTGGTCAACGGCAACATGATCCCGGCCACCATGGCCGGCAAGGCACAGTTGAAAGGAGGGAAGAACGACGATGCCGCAAACAGTACAGGCAGCGCTTGAGCAGCGGAATTGGATGGCAACGGGGCTTGAAATCCGGAAGAAAGAAGCCGGCGGCAACATGATCACCGGATACGCAGTGAAGTGGGAAGAGTTGTCCCTGCAGATGGGTAACTGGTATCGGTTCCGTGAACGGTTCAGGAAAGGAGCCTTCACGGACAGCCTCGGCACGGATGACCAGCGGGCTCTCTGGAGCCACGACACCAGCCAGGTACTCGGTCGGCGAAAGAACAACACCCTCCGCCTCGAGGAGGATGACATCGGCCTCCGCTTCGAGATCGACCTGCCGGACACAACCCTCGGCAAGGATGCCCATGAATCTATCCGGCGCGGCGATGTGGATGGAGTATCCTTCGGATTCCGCATGAACAAGGAGGAATGGGACGAGACCGATCCGACCAACATCATCCGCACCGTCCTGAGAGCGAACCTCATCGAGGTCAGCCCCGTGGCCTTCCCAGCTTACGAGGGCAGCAGCGAAGTGAGTACCCGCAGCCAGGATGAGCCCTACACAAGATACCGCGAACTAAGCACCAAAGAAAAAACGGAACAGGCCAAGCCCGACCTACTCCGGAAGCGCCTCGATATGAAAACCAGATTCTGAAGGAGGAAGACAACCAGATGAAGAATGTGCTTGAACTGAAGCAGACCCGCCAGGAAATCCGCCAGAAGGCCCTCGATCTCCTGGACACCATCGAGAAGGAAAACCGCTCGATGACCACCGAGGATCAGACCCAGTACGACCGGATCAGCGCGGACGTTGATGCCCTGACCCGTGAAATCGACGCCATCGAGGCTGTTCAGCGGCAGCAGCGGGAAGCAGGCGAACGGGAAGCGCAGCTCCGGGAACAGGCTGGAAACGGCGGAGCAGGTGGTTCCGGTGATGCCGGTGAGCAGCGTGGGGCCAACCCGGCAACGAGCCGCGAGGAATACCGCGAAGCTTTCCGTTCCTACCTTGCCAACGGCATCAACAACATCAGTCCCGAACACCGCGACATTCTCAAGCGCGAGGAAGCCCGTGCTCTTGCTGCTCAGACCGGAACCGCCGGTGGTTTCACCGTCGCCCAGGGATTCTATGCAACCATGACCGATGCCCTGAAGTTCTTCGGCGGCATGCGCCAGGTGGCCACTACTCTCCGTACAGCGAACGGTGCGGCACTCCCCATGCCCACGGCCAACGACACCGGCAACCTCGGTGCCCTTATCGCGGAAAACGCGGTTATGAGCTCCACTCCGGACCTCGCTTTCGCCCAGAAAACCCTCAACGCCTACAAGTTCACATCCAACATCCTTCTTGTTTCGATGGAACTGCTTCAGGATTCCGCTTTCGACATCGAGACCTGGATTGCTACGAAGCTGGGCGAACGGGTCGGTCGCATCCAGAATCAGCTCTTTACAATCGGTACCGGCACCTCCCAGCCCCAGGGTGTAGTAGTCGGAGCATCTTCGGGCAAGGTTGGCACCGTTGGACAGACCACTTCCGTCATCTTCGACGATCTGGTGGACCTGCAGCATTCCGTGGACGCGGCCTATCGTCAGAAGGCCCGCTACATGATGCACGATCTCACCATGAAGGCAATGAAGAAGATGAAAGACGGCCAGAACCGGCCGCTCTGGCTGCCCGGCATCGCCGAACGCGAACCGGACACGATCAATGGCTTCCCGTACACCATCAACAACGACATGGCCCAGATGGCAGTCAGCGCCAAATCCATCCTGTTCGGGGACTTCTCCCAGTACTTCATCCGCGATGTCATGGACGTCCAGGTGGTACGGCTCGCGGAACGGTATGCCGAATACGGCCAGGTCGGATTCGTGGCACTCGCTCGTGCCGACGGCGGTCTCCTGGATGCCGGCATGGGTCCGATCCGCTTCTACCAGAATTCCGCCACCTGATGACTCCCGGCATATGCCGGAACCTGAAATGAATCCTATCTGACATGGAGAGGGATCGGTACAAGCCGGTCCCTTTCCTATGTCTTCAAGAAAGGAACAGACCATGAAACTGGTGAGAATGATTCAAAGCATGGCAGCGGAACGTTGGTCCCTCCCGCCCGGCTATCTGCATGTTGTGCGGGATGACATTGCCGATGCCTGGGCGGATGCCGGGATTGCGGAACTGATTGGGGATGCGGGTGAGGATGCGGTTCCCGAGTTCAAGGAGTTTGGTGATCCGAGCGAAGATGCAATTCCCGAGTTCAAGGAACTCGGTGATCCGGGTGAAGATGCAGTTCCTGAGTTTAAGGTATTCGGTGATCCGGACCTCGAAGAATCGGAAGCCGAGAAGCCGGAAGCTGAGGAACCGGAGGCCAAGGAACTAGGATCTGAGGGATCTTCATCTGAAGCCGATCCGGATGTCACCGCAAATTGCGGCGATATCGGCACAAATGACAAAACGGAAGGAAAGGCAGGTGATCCGGGTGGCGCTGAAGGTCGTAATTCCACCGGCAGCAGAGCCGGTAAGCCTCGAGGAGGCAAAGCTGCATCTTCGGGTGGACGGAGATGACCAGGACGAAATTATCACGCGCTGCATCCATGTCGCCCGGGAAAAGGCCGAAGCCTACCAGAACCGAGCTCATCTCGAGCAGACGTTCGAGCTCGTGCTTGAGCGATTGCCGGAAATGCCAATCCATCTGCCACGTCCTCCGCTGGTGTCCCTGGAGGCAGTGACATTGACGGATGAAGATGGCAATACCATCACGGTTCCTGCGTCCGATTTCATTGTCGATACTGATTCAGAACCCGGCCGCCTGTTCTTCAAGAAAAGCAAAGCATGGCCGGCCGTTTCACTCCGGGAAGGCGGAGGACTGCGCATCCGTTTCAAGGCTGGCCAGGTCAACCCCACAACTGTTCCGGAACGAGTGAAGCAAGCAATCCTCATCCAGACCGGGTTCCTGTTTGAAAACCGTGAGGCAGACACGGCCGGAGAAGGAGGAAATGATGCAGAAGCGCTCTTCCGAAGCCTTCTTCGAGCGGACCGCATCGTTCCGATGTAGGAGGCGCATATGAAGGCAGGACGTCTCCGATCTCGTGTGCAGCTCCAGGCTCCGGTTGTGGCCGCCGATCCGGACGGATTCGAGCGGGTGACCGGCTACACGACTATCACAACAGTCTGGGCGGAGGTCCGCCCGTTGACCGGCAAAAATCTCATTCTCGCCCGGACAGCCGGAGAAAAGCTGGATGCTGAAATCACAATCCGTTTCCGACCCGACGTTACCGGAAAGTGGCGCGTCATGGACGGCGAACACATCTATGCTCTGACCGGTCCGCCAGTGGACCGTGAAAACCGCAAGTCTGAGCTTGTCATGCTGGTTCAGGAGGTGACCTGATGGCGACCATTGAGGAATCCGTTCGCAATCATCTGGTCAGCAATGCTGGTGTCAATCGTTTGGTTGGTTCACGGGTCTACCCGACTATGGCCCCGAAGGGGAAATGTTCCCCTACGCTCGTTTTCCGACAGACCGGCCAGGATGAGGAAGAAACAGCGGAGACTCCTGAAGGAAACCTCATCGGACCTATTTACACCTTCATATCATCCGCCGATTCACCTGCAGCCGCAAAGGCGGTCATTCAGGCAGTTCGGAGGGCCTTCAAAAACTTCCACGGCATCATGGGCGGTGGTGTCTATGTCTCAGCCATCGAAAGCCTGAGCGGCATCATTGATGACGCAGTGACGAAAGATGACATCGTCCTCGCCTACACCACCGAAGCCGATGTCCAAATCTGGTACCAGGAGGAACAGACATGAACCATAGCAAGCTCACGCGTGTCCTTGTCAACGGAATCCCGCTTTCCCAATACATCGACAGCTGTGACATCAAGCTTTCCTGTGATGCAACCGACAAGACCGTGATGGAATCGACGGCGAAGGAGTACATGCCGGGGTTGCAGGATTCCTCCGTATCAGCAAGCGGATTCTATGACGGAGCCAGCGGTGCAGTCGATGACTTGCTCTCCGCAACCTTTGGAACCGGAAGCGACCTGTGGACCTGGTTTCCGGAAGGAGATGCCTTCGGCCTAACCGGACGGGGAATGCTGGCGGAGCGGTCGGCGTACAGCGTGAACAGCACTGTTGACGGCGCATCACGCATCTCAATTGCAGGCCAAGGATCGACGCAATCACACTTCATCACGAGCCTTCACGGCCGAGCTGTGCGGACTGCCTCCGGATCGGGAGCTGCACTTGATAACGGAGCTGCATCCGCTGCCGGTGCCGTCGGTTATCTGCAGGCATTGGCCGTCACTGGCTCTGTTGTTGTGAAGATCGAGCACAGTACGAACGGAACAACCTGGACTGATCTGGTTTCGTTCACTCCCGTTACTGGCCGGAGTGGCCAGCGCATCTCGGTTCCCGGCACCGTGAATAGGTATGTAAGAGCCATCTTCACACTCGATGGTGGTGAATCCATCGAAATGCAGGTTGCATTCAAGCGGCTGTAAACAATCGAATGTGAACTTGGGGCTTTGAACAAGCAACTCTGATGCAGAAGCACCAGAAGATACAGACGAATCCACCACTCCAGAAGGAGGAACCATGAAACACGGAAAGGAACTGGTTTTCAAACTCGACAACGGTGCCGGAGTCATCACGGACCTCACATCTCATGTGAAAAGTGTCGACTTGCCGCAAACCATCGAGACATCCGACGAAACAACGGCCGGTAATACGGCCAAGGTGTACATTCCGGGTCTGACGGATGCCCAGCTGAGTATCAACGGACCGTTCTCCCCCGCCATCGACGCCCACATGGACGGCATCATCGGGAAGGTCGGCAGCTTTGAGTATTCGCCCGAGGGAACCGCCACCGGCAGCCCGAAGAAAACAGGCGAATGCATCCTCACGTCGTACAACCCGAGTTCATCTGTGAGCGGCGGCGCGGTTCAGTATTCCGCTCAGTTCCAGGTGACGGGCCCCGTCGCACGCGGCGTGAACTAACTAAACAACAGGAGGAAATATGGACAAACTCTCATTCGCGGCGCTCAAACGCGGCATCACCAAGATTGACATCAGCGGAACCGAGGTCACGCTTCGCAGGCTCACCCTTGCCGAGCGTATGGAAGTGCTCAAGTACATCGTCCGTGAAACGGATGAGACGCGGGAAGTCCGTTTCGCATCCGCTCAGAAGACAGTCACCTACCTTGTGCTGCATTGCGTCGTGGACGAGACGGGAACCCGCCTGTTTGCCGACGATGACGGAAGCATCGTGCTTGAAATGGACGGCCAGTTCGTCGACCTGCTTGCTGACGAAATCATGTATCAGAATGGCCTCGCCAAGCGTGCCCAGGACGATGCCATAAAAAACTCCGAGCCCAGCCCGAGCTGATGTTCATATTCAGCTTGGCTCAGGAGCTGGGCATGCCGGTGCGAGAGCTGGGAGAACGCATGGACAGCGATGAACTCACATACTGGCAGATGTACTCCGAATTGCGCAAGGAGATGACGGATGCCGCCATCTCGGAGGAGAAGAACAGGCAGACGGTGCATAGGTAGTTCTTCCGCACCGTCTGCCAGGGGAGGCATGGCATGCCCATCAAGCTGTTCACACTGAACACCAGGAAACGAAACTATGAGAAAGTAGCCTCCGGTCTCAACATCACGGTCAGTGGAATCAATGAACTCATGAAAGCCCTCAAAGACCTTGGTGACGCAGGGTTTGATCTTGCAAAGACCGCATCGGGAGAATCCAGCCGGAAACTCTACCGCTATGTCCTGGAAGAGGCGGAAACCGCATTCAAGGACAGCGGGCATTCGAATTACGGCAAAGAACGGGCCGATGGCTCGAAAGCTGCTGGCAAAGAGAATTGGAACCACGCGCCGGGTAACCTGCGTCGGCATATCTTGCCGAAAGCACCCAGGAAAAACAAGAAGAAAGCCCAGGTCTATTCGACCATCGGCTTCTCGAAGGGTGCCGCCTATGGCGTTCCGGTCGAATTCGGCCACAAGAAGGTTCTCTGGGGACGTAAAACGAATGAGACCGTCAAGGAGCATTCCTTCCTTCGTGTCGCGTTCGACAAGCACAAGCAGGAATTGTTTCAGGAAATGCTGACAATGCTGTGGACCGGCATCGTTCGAATCTGGAACAGCAAGAAAGAGGCCGCTTGACAGCTGCCACCTGGTATCCGCTCATCAAAGGAAGGAGAATGGCCGATGGCTGTTGTCAGAAACCTGCTCATCAAGCTCGGCGTCGACGTCGGGGATTACGACCGGAACCTCAAGAAGGCGGCCAAGGATCTGAAGAGCTTCGGGAAGACAGCACAGGAAGTCGGCGGGTTCGCAACGAAGTATGTGACCATGCCACTGGTCGCAGCCGGCACAGGCATCGTCAAGATGGCTATGGATGCGGGTACTGCAGCTGATGAGCTGTTGACCATGTCCGCCAAGACAGGCATCGCCGTCGGACAGCTTCAGGAGCTGCAGTATGCATCCCGCTTTGTCGATGTGGAGCTGGAGACCATGACCGGCACCATGGTCAAGCTGACCCGGTCCATGGCGACTGCGCGGGATGGTGGCAAGGATGCTCAGCTTGCTTTCAAGCTGCTCGGTGTGACTTATAAAAAGAGTGTCACAGGCGAGCTGCTTGATTCAAAGAGCGTATGGCTGAAGACCATTGATGCGCTGGGCCAGGTTCGGAATGAAACCGAGCGGGACGCCCTTGCCATGACACTGTTTGGCAAATCGGCTCAAGAGCTGAATCCCTTGATCAAAGCGGGCTCAACGCAGCTCAGAAGCCTTGCAGATGAAGCACAACGCTCCGGCAACATCCTATCTGACGATATGGTGAAGGCAGCCGGAGAATTTGATGACAAGATGCAGCGGATGCAGGCATCGCTCAAGTCAACCACGCTTCGCATTGGTGCTGACTTTATCCCGGTGATTGAAAAGGGATTGCCGGTGATCGAGCGGCTGGCCGATTCTGTGGGCGATGCTGTTGACAAGTTCCTTGAGCTTGATCCGGAGGTTCAGAACGCCATCCTTGGGGCGACAGCAGCGGCGGCGGCTTTCGGTCCACTTGCGACTGCGATAGGTTCAGTCAGTATCGCCATGTCGACACTGATGGCCAGCGGTGGACTAGCTGGGATGGGGAAGCTTGCGAAGTATGCGCCGTATGTCGGGGTAGCAGCAGCAGGGATTGGCGCTTCATATGGTGCGAGCAAGCAATGGGAAAAGCAGTATGGTCAGTCGATTCAGGGTTCGACACAAACGGCAGGCTCGATTGCAGGTTTCAGCATGTCGGTTCCTCAGAAGCCATCAAGTATCGCCCGAAGTGCCGATGCAGCAGGACGCACAGCCGTGTACAAGGACAAGCTGAATGGTGAGGGTAATGCCTATTCTCGTTCTCTCGCCAAGGCTTCATCGGTCTATGAAAACATCATGGCCGGTGTTGATGCGGCTCAAGCCAAAATGCTCCGACTCGAAGCTGCTCAAACTTCGGGGACGTCGAAAATGTCCTCCGGAGTCGATGATCTGGCCGCTGCATATGACCGACTCGGCGAATCCATAAAGGGCCAAACCAACTCATTCAAGGATTTCGCGGGTCTCTTCGATGTATTCGAGCGCAAACTGAGTACGCCCAACAGCCTGTTGCGACGCCTGGAAAGCCAAGTGAAAGCCATGTCACAGTGGCAGGGTGCGATGGCCTCCCTTGAAAAGAGGGGTGTTTCTGGATCGCTCCTGGGTGAATTGCGCGGCATGGGTCCTTCGGCGGTCGATGACATCATGTCCCTCTCCAAGATGAGCGATTCGCAATTGTCGAAGTACCAGGGGCTGTATGGGCAGAAGTCGCAGATCGCAGCCGTCGAATCTGCGCGAATGTATGCTGGGACCAGCATCGCCCAACAGGTTAACATGCAGGTTCATGCAGGTGTCCTGGTTGGCAACGGTGGAATGGATCAGCTGGTGAACATGATCGTGAAGGAGCTCAAGCGCCAGGGGGTGAAGCCGAAATGAGCAATCAACTGCTGATCGCCGGAGTGGACAGGTTCAGTCAAATGCGAGCTGGTTCGCTCCGCGTCACCAAGCGACTGGACCAAAGAAATACCGCATCACTTGTCCTTGAAACGACTTCGGCGTTTTTCTTACCCTCCGAAGGTACCGAGTTGATTGTCAATTTTGATGATGATTCACAGTTTGGCGGAACTATCCGTAGCGTCGAACTTGAAAGACCTGCGGTCGGAACGTCTGACGATACTCTAATACGTGCGAATATCACTTCAGACGGCTATAACCGCACCCCCTACCGCCGCACAATAAACGGGCTTTACGAGGCACCGACATACTCGACGGCGGGAAGCATAATCTCCGAACTAGTCGGCAGTATCCTTGATGAGGAGGGCATCAGCATCGGCAACATCGAAGATGGTTGCCCCATAGAACTGTACAGTATTGCTTGTAAATCAGTCGGTGATGTCCTTGATGATCTTGCCGCTAAATCAGGATACAAGTGGTACATCAACAACTCCAAGGACCTGTATTTCATCGAAGAAGATACGCTCATCAACGAGTCGCACAAGATAGATACAGAAGACACAGCAGAGGGTTCTTTCCATGATTTCCAGATCACTGCGGCATCTTCCGACCTATCCGAATATGCAAACAAGATATTTGCACGTGGCGGCCTTGGCGATGGTGGGTACGCGGTCGTTGTTAGTGTCCATGATGCCGCAGAAATAGCCGCACGTACAGCAATTGAAGGTGGAAGTGGTGTATATGGGTACATCCTGGATGCTGGTGACGAAACTGACAGTGATATTCTGACAACAATGGCAACCGCTGAACTGAAGAAACGCTCTCGCATTCCTCGAACCATTTCGTTCCGAACCCGGCAGTCGTTTGTCCCCCAATTCATCCTGCAGGTTCGACTCCCTTATCTGGGGATATCCACTCTGACACCCTTTCTAATTGAGCAGGTCGACATCTCGCATGACAGCATCGGTTTGTTGTATGAGGTGACGGCTGTATACCGTAACCCGGATACTCTCACCTCCCACCGGATCGGCGGAGCAAAAGAGTTTTTTGATGCGTTTTACGGTAACAACAACTCGCAATCATTATCTTTGCAACCTGGCGGATATGTAAAAAACATCGTCCAATGTTTCACTGCGACAGATTTCCCAACCGGTGCAAAACCGCTTGATTGGCTAGCCGACATAGATAATCCTACAATGGACGACGGGCTTGATGGCGGGACAGTTCTCACATGGGCATCCCCGAGGCAAATCAATGCGATTTCTGCTGTGACTCTCCCGGATCCGGCAAGCAGTAAAAACATCCAGGGTGCTGCTGCAGATCACACCGGCGTCGTAATGTTTTGTGTCCGGAACGCAAATGAGCTAAACGGGATGGTCTCAGTTGGGTTTGGAGCCTTCTCTACGACACTTTTCCCGCAACAGAGTGTCGTCGTTAGATGCGGGAATACCAACAAATGGGAGGTTGTATAGTGGGCGGGTCTTCACTGATGTGTCGGGGCGGTGCATCGCTCAGTTACTACGATAAAAACTATATGGAAACTGTATTCTATGGAACGAATGGAGATTACCTTGTTTCGGGTGACCGATTCTATTTTATGACCGGATTATCTGGCATATCATTCTTCGAAAATGGTCGAATCAATGATGCCTTTCCACTTGAAATGCGATCTGGGATGTTGGAGTTGGATGGAGTTATCTATGTTATAGGTGCCGATAAGCATCTATACAAGTTGCAGGCAGACTTGACATGGAATAAAGAGTCTGTTGCGGCGATTCCGATTACGTACAATGCATCGTTCATACTCGCTGCGCTGGGTGGCGTGATTTATGCCGTACACATCTATGCAAGGTGGATGTTCAAGTACGTCGGCGGTGGATGGTATTATGTTCCTCTTTACACGCAAAATACATCGGATAGCGCAAGAGAGGCCAAATCTACGGGAACCCATATCTATATATCAACAACAGACTATTCCGGGAATACGTTCTTAATAGCATACGATGGTATGAAATGGTCGTACATAAGAACATTTTTTCATCCTACATGGTATCTGTTCGATCTGTTTGTGTTTCAGGAACACGTCTACCTCATCCTTGACTACCGCCCAACCACAGAGATGATTATAAATAAAGTCGATGGCTTGCAACTCATTGAGAGATTCCGCGGTCCATATTTCGGGAATGTTTACGGAATATTTGGCACGCCCAAAAGGGTCCTCATCGGAACAGACCAAGGGGATTTACTTGCATGGAATGGGGATCCTGGCGTGATGGAGAACATCGCAAGTTTGGAAAATACCACAGTGTTCAACGTGGCTGAATATCGGAACTCAGTGTATTTCGGGCAGTCGCACGAAATGAAAAGGCTTGGAGGAAACAGAAGGATACTTGATGTCAACATCGGAAGAATTGACAGAATTTGTTCGATAATGTATCGCGCTGATTCGGACGATGTCGAGCGTCGTGTGTCTGTATAGGAGGTTGAATGAGACATCAAGTGATATCTACATCGACTACTCTGTCGGATATCGACTTGTACAATACGAAAATCTTGTGTCACGGTCCATCTGTGATGACGCTTTCGCTTCCGTCGATTTCAACTGGAAAAGAGGGAACGAATAGCGAAATTGATAATATTGGACAGTATTCCGTATTCGTTCTTGGCCATGTAATTCCTCCAGCTTCACATGCACACCTGTATTGTACAACGGAGGAAGGGTTTGGGATTGCTCTTGGGGGAGGAGCAGAGACTGACCCGGTATTCTCCGCATCTCCTGCAGCAGAGATACTTACTGAAGATATCAGTAGATGGAACTCAAAACTCAACTCTGAGACTGACCCGGTTTTTGTCGCATCTGTCGCTGCTGCAATTACGCAATTGGATGTTAACAGATGGAATTCTTCAACAGGCGGGGGAACAAGATATGAGCCGCTCGTAAATGGCGATCCTGGCAACCCCGAAATAATGTTTGATGGCAATGGCGATGTGATTATGGTGGAGGTATAAGATGGCTATTCATGCAAAGAGCATTGGTTTCACAGAACAAGCAGCGACGCCCGCGACTCCCCCAACAGGAACACAGTTGATCTACATGAAAACTGACGGCAAATTCTATCGTCTTGATGATACAGGTACAGAAACTGAAGTCGGGGTAGGTGGCGGTGGGGGTGGTGACGTGTTTGGACCCGCAACAAATACGCAATTCTACGTCCCTGTCTGGAGTGCAATCAACAGCAAAACTCTCCTCGATGGAGTTCCCTACGGCATGTCGGGTGCATCTGTTCTGTTGCAGCTCGACGAATTCGGTGATCTGCCACCACTTGCAGCCTATAATTTAACTGACATTCCGCCGGATCCGAGAATCATGGATAATAGGCAACAAGTTTACATCGGTGGGATCGTCGAGGGGGCAGGGACTGTTTCTATATCCGGAAATGATGTTACTGGTACCGGGACGTCGTTTTCCGCAGGCATGGTCAATATCGAATCTATTATTATCGATGGGTATCCATATAGAATTATTGGATATACATCACCGACGTCGATTGCTATTTTAAACAGTCCAAATGATTCATATACTGATGCAACGTATTTGCTCACCCAGCCCGGGACGTCTGAAACTGGCGACGATGAAACAAACGGATTTGCCAGTCTTGGGGCGGTATCTGATTATTATAGTAATTCGAAGTATCGACTCCCTGATAAGTTGACGGAGATCGACGTCCTGATTGCGCCGAGGGTGTACAGCGGTGAACAGGTAATTGACCTAAGTCTTGCGCCAATCAACATCGAAACGAATTATGCGAATGACGCATTGTCTGGGTATCCCAGGGCAGAATTTTCCAAACTGACAGCAACAGTTCTTGCCGGAAATTGTTGTCTGTCAGTTGCCAGTGTCGATCTCGGATCAATATCCGTGGAAGCGTATGTCGACAATTCCAATTACGTCGAATTGACTGATTTGAAATTCGTCAATTATTCTGCGACAACCGCGTTTTCACTTCGAGGTTTTGGCATATTCGAAGTTACGTCTTGCATAGTACCGGACAATATCTTTCAACAAATTCTATTCGCCTCCGACGGTTGCAAGGTTATGTACGGAAAGGGATCTGACCCGGCATCAGGCATTACTTCTGACGGTGTTGTCGCTTCGAATGCTACGAGCACAGGAGTATATGCGATGGATGGCTCTGAAGTTGTAAAAAGGTCGGGTGCCCCGCTGACTGGTACAGGTGCAAATTCCGAAGTGGAATCCGGCGGCATTATCAGGTAATGAATCAATTGTCCATTAGCACAATCCCAAAGGCGTCCGTATGGACGCTTTTCTTATGGCCAAAATCTAGAAACAAGGAGGGATTCCATGCAGGTTGATCTCGGCATCGCAATCGGCGTAGTGGGATGCGTCATCGGGGTATCCGGATGGGTTCGAAACCGGGACAACGACAAAGGAGGAAGCGTCAAAGCATTCACGAAGGTTGAGGTTCTGCTGCAAACGGTTCTCGACCAGGTTAAGGAAATCGGAACAAGACTCACCCAGATGGAATGTGTGAACCAGGATGTCCTCACCCGGCTTGCCCGAGTTGAGGAGTCCGCAAAATCCGCGCATCACCGTCTGGACGAGTTGCCGAAGGGAGGCGCATCTTGAGAAGGTTCAAGCTCATGAGCATCACTGAAGTCGAAGCCATGCTGGCCACCATCGATTTCGGACGCGAAATCACCCATATCCAGATCCATCACACCTGGAAGCCCACGCTCGCTCAGTATTCGGCCTCTGCAGACAAGGAAGGCATCATCCTGGGCATGTACAACTACCACGTGGATGTGAAGGGTATGTCCGATATTGCCCAGCATTTCACCGTCGTCCCGGCCGGATTGTGGGATGGCCGGCCGCTGACAAAAAGTCCTGGAGGCTTCCGAATGACGCCGACGGGTGACCCGAACAAAGGCGGTATCTGTCTTGAGTTTCTGGGCAACTTCGACCAGGGCGAGGAAGTTCTGACCGGTCCCCAGCTGGAGAACGGCATCCGGCTGATCCGTGCCATCATCAAGCGGTTTCCCAAGGTGGCGATCATCTTTCATCGGGAAAAGGACGCAACCAAGAGCTGTCCAGGAACCGGCATCTCAAAGGATTGGTTCCTGGCTCAGTTGACCGATCCAATCGAGCAGACCCTTGATTGGGCACTTGCCGACGGCGGGATCACGAACCGTTCCCTTTGGGAGCAATACCTGAAGGGACAACGATTCATCAACCCGTCGCATGTCAGGCAGATGATCATCAACTACCATAAAGCCCTCGAAAGGGCGAAGGAGGATTGACCGTATGGAATGGATGATGCAGATTGGCGTGTTCCTCAGATCCCACTGGCTCGACCTGGTAACGATCCTGATGCTTGGTGTCGGGCTGCTCTTTCTGTGGAAGCGAGGAAAGAAGGATTGGGTGATCCACATCATCCGGGTTCTCGTGGCCAGGGCGGAGCAGGAGTTCGGCAGCGGGACCGGCCAGATCAAGCTTGCGGCTGTCTGGGACGGTATCTATCGGAAGCTTCCCTGGACAATTCATCTTCTCTTCCCGAAAGATGTCTTGGCTAAATATATCGAGGATGCAGTGGAATGGCTGCAGCTTAAGCTCGATGAGGCGGATGCAGATCTTCTGTCCTATGCGGATGAAATGTTGCTGTTCCCGGATGATGAGATTGCTCAATCTGAATAACCCTATTATGAAAGCCCCCTGCTTGCTCTGCATCGAGTGCAGCGCATGGCAGGGGGCTTTATGCTTTGTCCTGGAGAATGTCCATTCTACTTCAACCAGACTTTGCCGGCCGACCTGCCAAGCTGACCATCTTGAATCATAGCAATAATGGCATCAGGAATCTCGGAAGCAAGCGGGGTATCACGTAATTCTCCGTTGACAATGACCATCGCGGACAAAGTGGAAAGCATAACCTTGTTATCAGGGCTTGTCGCTCGAACGTAACGTAGATATTCAACGACCATCTGGCGGGCATGATTCTTACGATCCATATGTTTATCCTCCGTAAGAATGATTTCATAACGTTATCATTCTCACTGCATGGACTCAATAGCCTTTCTGCGTCTAGATTTCGCTGGTTAATGTAAAGCCCTTCTCGCGAGTATGGTTTGCATAAAAATGTATACAAATTGATATTTCTCAAAAATTGTGATTCGCAAACACGTCATCTTGTAAAGAACATGCGTTCGTGTTACCATCGATTTATCGGAGGTGACGACATGGCTATCCGACAAGTAGAAATAATTGTTGGACACTCCCCCACAGGAAAAATGACACCTCTCCGGTTTCAAATCGATGGGCGCGCCATCAATGTTGGCCGGATATTGTCGATGGAAGAACAAAAGAGTGTAGGCTCAGTGTTCATTGTCTATGATGTCGAAAGTGTTGTTGATGATCGGTTGCATCGTTATCAGCTGAAGTTCGACAAGAAGGCCAGCAAGTGGTATTTCGTCGGAGGGAATTGACATGACGGAGTATGTTCTGTCTCACGCAGCAGGGAAAGACATAATCCTGGTCTATGATGGACCCCATGGGATTTCACAAAGGATCATCCGAATTAAGGATGTGAATGAACGCCTGCTCCGCGGGGTTGAAGACGGAAAGATGAAGTCATTCAGAAGGGATCGGGTTCTTGCAGCATCCTGGCTGCACTAGTTCTCTGTGACTCCACGAGTCTTCATGAAAAGTGAAAATTGTTGTCAACCGTGTTGTCACCGTGTATACAATCAACCTAATACCCTTGATATAAAAGAATTTGAGGGTCACCAAAAAACATAACTACGGATCAGGAGGTTGGGGATTCGAACTCTCCTGGGCGCGCCAAAGCGAAACCCTTGCAACGAAAACGTTGCAAGGGTTTTTCTTATACGCTGAATCATCCAGAAAAGTTCCCATGGGCCTCCAATGATTCGCTTTTACTTCCCCCAGCATTGCATTCATTCCATCAGCTGCCGCAGCGTCTTGATGATATTTATTATCATTACCGTGTTTATAAGTGATCCTATGTGTTATATTATATATCAACGGAGTACCTCTTCCTCTTTCCTGAATCCACCCTTTCCCATCCTTTGATGACACACACCAATCAGCAAAGAGCCAAAGGCCCGTCAACAGCGTTCCAGACACAGGCTTCGTTGACAAGCCCTCCCCTACAGCAGGGGCAGGTTATCCAAAAGGAGGATCCCATGAGACTGAATAGAAAAGAAAGAACAGCCGGGAAGGTAAATATGCCTGCGCTTCTCACCCTCATCCTGACCGTACTTGTTGGTTCGGTCCCGGTGTCCGCAGCGCCTGTTGTCCCTCCCACCGGACCTGCAACCCTTGAATTGACCGCTACCCTCCGGGACTTCAGCAAAAGCAATCTGACCACAGGCGATTATGCCGGTGTCATGAAACATCCCGATTTCGAGTATGTGCTCGGATCCGAAAAAAACCTTGTCGCCACAACGCTGGGAACCGATGGAAAGCCTGACCTGGTCAAACCGTCTCCGACAACTGTGAATAATGCGGGCACTTTTGAGAGCTGGTTCCATGATGACTCCTCCTACAACCGTTCCCGCATGCACACGCTGACGCTGACCAACAACGGAAGCGGCACCTATTCCTTTGCGGATGGCTCCTTCTTCCCGCTGGACGGCGAATTGTTCGGCAATCAAGGCAACAGCCACAATTACCACTTCACCATGGAGCTGCATACCTCGTTCACCTACGAGGCGGGCACTACCTTCACGTTCACGGGTGATGACGATGTCTGGGTCTATGTGAACAATCAACTCGTCATCGATCTGGGCGGCGTACATGACGCGCAATCACAGACAGTCGACATGGATACCCTTGCCCTTGTTGCTGGTCATGATTACACCCTGGACCTGTTCTTTGCGGAACGACACACTTCCAAATCGAATTTCCGAATGGAAACCACCCTCAAACTCCAGAAATCATTCGGGTTCGGCTTCGGGAAACTGGTTCGTAATACAAGGACCGGCGATCGTGATGCTGTTAAGGATGAGTTCTCCTTTCACCTTGCATCGATTTCCGACGAAAAGCCAACCACACTCCCGGAAACTGATTCCAGTTCCGCTTCCCTGATGGACACGGAAGACGAATCGGAAGTACCTCCAGCGTATCATCAGATCCGTAAAACCGATGAGGACGGAAATGTCTGGTTCGACGGCATTCTTCCTGGCCATCTTTACAAATTGACAGAAGAGGATGGGGTGAACTACGAAGAGGGAATCGACGAAAACGGCCGGTACCTCTGGATCGATAAATTCGGGAACATGACTGAATACGAAAAAGACGGGGACACTTGGTTCATGGTCGGTGCATGGGAGGCCGACTCCATTGTCAATGTGTTCCTCCCGAACCCCAAAATCGACGTGACCAAGACCTATACCCCCGCCAATCCGAAGACCGGCGAAACGGTTACCTACACGATCCTCGTAAAGAATACCGGAAATGTTCCGCTTGATATCCTGAAACTCTGGGACAGCATGGCTTATCCGGAAGCGGCCAGCCCCCATGTGTTCGGCACAAATTCCGACGGGTGGCTTGATGAGCCTCTGGCTACCGGTGAAAGTCTGACAGTCTCTTATGACAAAACGTTTGAATCAACTGGTACCTATGCGAACCACGTAACCGCAGCCGCCTTCTATCTCCTCTATCCTGAACAGGACAGCGAGACACCGGCTGAAGGGGTGCTGCGCACTGAAAGCACAACAACAGCTTCCGTTACAATCACCGCTAAGCCCGGACCTCCTTCACCTCCGCCGTCCAACCCACCGTCCACGCCTCCTTCCACCCCCCCGACAGTCACCCAGGTGACGCTGACGACCTCTCTGGAAGGATCCGGGACTGTTCTGCCGGCAGGCACCGGTGTATTCTCCGAAAACTCGGTTGTTCAGTTGCTTGTTGCTCCGGGTGATGGCTTCCGGTTCGATGGCTGGTATGGTCCGAACGGAAACGAAGTCGCTGACAGTCGGATTCTAGTGAACGGCTCCAAGCAGATCACAGCCCGCTTTGTACCGATTATCCCGCCCTCTTCCGCACCTTCTCCCGGCAATACGGTAACATTGCCTCCCGAACCTTCCATTCCTGAAGCCGCACCCGTCCTTTCCGGAACCAATGAAATCGTGACTGACATGACGGTTCCGCAGGCGGCACCCGCACTTCCAAAGACGGGAGGTCTGCCGTTCCCTCTCCTCATCGGCACAGGTGGCACGCTTCTGGCGATTGGAAACTGGTTGAAACGAAAAGCAAAGTAATGCTGACAGGGGGCCCGAAAACGGGCCCCCTTCCTCGCCTCCCATTGTGATAAGATGATTCGGGAAATGAAACGAAATCCGAGTCATGCTTCAAAAACATGGGAACAGGCCATGCGGACGATCTGACAAAAAGAGACGCGTGTGGCCGAACAATGGGAGGTGCACATGAAAAAAACCAAAACACCCACCATTTCTGAACAAAAGGGCAAGGATCTCCAACCCGCCCAAATCTCCGCCTTTCTGGATGCCCTTGCGGCAGACAATACGGAAATGCATGGCATGGTCATCCTGCAGCACGGAAAAACCCTGGCCGAAGGCTGGTGGAGCCCCTACTCCCCGGACGTCCGCCATCAGCTGTTCTCCCTGAGCAAGAGCTTCACGTCCACCGCAGCGGGCTTTGCTGTGACGGAAGGTCTGATTTCACTGGATGACACCGTCGTGTCCTTCTTCCCGGACAAGGTTCCGAAAGACGCCAATGACCATCTGAAGGCCATGAAGATCCGGCATCTGCTCACCATGTCCACCGGGCATGAACAGGAGCCCTCCGGCATCGACAAGTCGCGGGATTGGGTCAAGGTTTTCCTTTCCGCACCGCCCACGAAGGTTCCGGGCACGCATTTCCTCTATAACAGTCTTGCCACCTATATGGTGTCGGCCATCGTGCAGAAAGTGACTGGACAGACCGTCCGCGATTACCTGATGCCCCGCCTTTTCACGCCCCTCGGCATCCCCGAGCCCGAATGGGACGCCTGCCCGAAGGGTGTCAGTGCCGGCGGTTGGGGGCTCTGGCTGAACACACGCGAAATCTCCAGGTTTGGACAATTTCTTCTCCAGAAAGGCAAATGGGAGGGCAAACAGCTCATCCCCGCCGAATGGATTGATAACGCCACCCGCTCCCATATCGACAACAGACCGAACCCGAACCCGGACTGGATTCAGGGCTACGGCTTCCAGTTCTGGCGCTGCCGGCACGGCTTCTTCCGCGGAGACGGCGCATTCGGCCAGTATTGCATCGTCATGGAGGCAGACAACATGGTCGTCGCCATCAACAGTGGTGTGAATGACATGCAGGCCATCATGGACAAGGTTTGGAAATACCTGAGTCCGTCCGTTGCCGAAGAGGATTCGGAAGATGGGAAAGCAGCCGCTTCCGCAATCGCTGCCGCGCCTGCCGTGCTTGGCAAGGACCTGGCAGCCCGTTGCGCGACACTCGGATACGCGGCTCCCGCGCTGGCAGTCACGCCTGCCGAAGCGGTCACCCGCTTTGCCGGATGGAAGGACAAGATCTGGGAAGTCGGTGAAAATCCCGTCGACGTTCGAAAAATAGGGTTTGCCGTTAAGGGTCAAGTTCCGTTTTTCATCATGGAAGACAGCCGCGGTTCCCATCGGGTTCCCTTTGGCTGGGGAGAATGGGCGGCATCGGAATCCACCCTCAAGGCTCATTCGCACCGCAAGCGCCGGAAATTCCCCTGTTCCGCATCCGGAAACTGGACAACTGCCAAAACGTTGGAATTGACACTCCGCTTCTCTGACACGCCTGATTTCTACACCTTTTCCTTCACCTTGAAGAAGAACGGCACATTGGATGCATCGATCACACCCAGCGTATCCTTCGGCGGACCCGGTGCATTCAAACTCACGGGGAAGCCCTGAAATGAAGCTCGACCGCATGCTGGGGATTGTCCACACACTCGCCAATTGTGAGCGCATCACGGCAAAAGAGCTGTCTGCGCGGTTTGAAGTGAGTCTGCGTACCATCCACCGTGACATCGAGGCCATCGGAATGGCCGGCATCCCGGTTGTAACCTATCCCGGGGGTGGGGGCGGCATCGGCCTCCCCCCCGGTTATCGCATGGATCGGAAAGCCCTTACAAAAATAGAACTGCAAAGCATTCTGACCGGTTTGTCCAGTCTGGAAAGTGTCGGCTTGGAGGCGGAAACCCGGCAGCTGCGTGCCATGCTGGTTCCAAAGGAATCCGACGTCCTTTCTCCTGCTCCGGATCTATACATCAATCTCGCATCCCACTATAAAGGGCGCCTTGCGCCTGCCATCCGAACCCTTCGGACCGCCATCTCGGAAAGACATGCGGTCCGGATCCTTTATCATGCAGGAAACGGTGCAACGGAACGCTTGTTGGAACCCTACTACATCGCGTTCCAGTGGAGCGCCTGGTATGTGGCCGGCTGGTGCAGACTGCGCGATGATTTCCGCCTGTTCAAGATCAACCGGATCACCCGGCTCGAGCCGACCGATGAAAAATACGCTTTCAAAGACCTGCCCGAGGAGAAAATCAATCCGAACCGCTTCTTCGAGTCAGGCACGGAGGAAGATACGGTTGTCCTGCTGGTTCATCCTTCCGCAGAATACCGACTGGTGGACGAATTCGGCACGAACTCCTACTTTCCGGATCCCTCCGGCTGGCTGCGATTCACTTTTCCGTACCAGAATCGGGAATGGATGCTGGGCTTCATCTTTGGTTTCGCGGACAAGGCGCGCGTGCTGGCACCGGAAAGTCTTGTGGATATTGTCCGGCAGCGGTCGCAGGCGATGGCGGAGCTGTATGGGTCTGACAAAAGGATCGAAGACATTTGAGGTTTCACGTTGTCCTTCATCCAGTCGCGTAGATAGCTATAGCGTCGGCAACCAAAAATGGAGCATAGGATGGGACTCCGGAAATTGACACAATCGTCATAAGCATTCGAAAACGATACCAATCAGTTGATAAGCATTCATTCAAGCGTACGCCAATGAAATGTGCCAAATGCACCTGAAGTTGACATCCAGTTGACTACTTCACGTTGCTAAAATGAAACCATGAAAATCATTCACATGGGAAGTCCGCGTCAAACAAGGCGGCGGGACAGGCGAAAGTGAGGCATGTCATGGAATCAGGCGAAATCAACGGAACTGACGAAGCCATGAAAGCCGTTACAAACATGGGTGTCAAGGAAATCAGGGAAATGGCGAGATGCGGACTGGACTGCGGCAACTGCGACTGGCGGGAACGCTGCAATTGTCCGGGCTGTCAGGCCGCCATGGGGCACATGTTCCATGGAGAATGCGAAGTCGCGCTGTGCAGCATCGGCAAGGGAATCGACCATTGCGGTCAATGTGCGGACTTTCCTTGCGAGACGCTCAATCGCTTCGCATTCGACAAGGAGCATGGTGACCCGGAGGGTTCCCGCATAAAAGTGCTGCGTCGGGCAATTCCTAACGTGTAAACGCTTATCTCCTGGAAATGCAAGGGAAGTGCCCGCGCAAACAGGCACTTCCCTATCACTACAGTTTTCGATTCCCTATCACTACAGTTTTCGATTCCCTACCGTACTTTATTCCGTTTACAAAAAGGATGCTTAACAGTTCAGCATCCCTGCCGATTCAACTTCTCTCCCGGGTCAGATATTCAGCGCCTTGTGCATCGTCACGAGCAGTTCACGGGTCTTGTCCGCGCCATGTTCCCAATACATGATGCCAGCCAATCCCTGTTCCTTGAGGTATTCGCACTTGCATGCAATGGATTCCGGATCGTCATAAGTCAGGAAATTCGTCCCGTTGAAGAGCCAGGGCGCCTTGGCTTCCTCGTCCCAGTGGCGTGTGTAGCCCTGTGACAGGAACTTTTCCGCAATTTCATCGTAATGTGAGCCATGCCCACCGGTTCCGCCGGTCATCTGATGAAGACCGTTGTTTTTGTCCGGAACATTCTTCCACATACGTCCATAAAAGGCCGCGCCAATGACGAGTTTTTCCTTCGGCACGCCCGCGTTCACGAACATGCGGACGGAACTGTCCGTGCTGATGCGGAACAGGTCGCCGGTGGAATTGTACAGATTCGTATGATGACCGGTAAGAATCTGGAAGCCGCCGCGCATGTCGTAGGTCATCAACTGCACGATGTCCAGATACTGCTGGGCCTGATCCATTTCGGTTCCGTCCACATAATATTGATCCGCACCTGCCGCGATGGTGAGCAGTTTCCGCCCGCCAGGCATCCGGTCAAGCGTTTCACGCACTTCCTTCAGCAGGAGGGTGAAGTTCTTCTTGTCCGCCTTGTTGCAGCCGATGTCAGCCTCTCCATAACACGGATATTCCCAGTCCAGATCAATGCCGTCCAGACCGAGTTCCCGCACGGCATCCGCACAGGTTTCCGCAAACGTCTTCCTGCCGGCTTCTGTGAAAGCGGCTTCCGAAAAACCTCCCGCGCCCCATCCGCCGACGGACAACAGGATGTTCAAGTCCGGATTCCACTTGCGCCAGGAGGCGATGCACCCGAGATTCGTCAAATGCCCGGTTGTCACCCGACCCTCCTTCACGAGACCGAAGGCGATGTTCAGGTGCGTCAGCATGCGGCAGTCCGTTTCGTTCACGATGGGCATCGAATGGTCCATGGCATAGGCCGTCACGATATATTTCATGGAAATGCCCTCCTTTTCGCACCATTCTATCACGCGAATCCGCATCGTTCTTTCCGTATCTTCCTCAACCCGGCACTTTTCTACTGGCATCCAACACGGAATGTCGATCTCCGAGACATCTACATCCGATCCTTGCTGACAAATCCGTTCAATCCCTTTCTGCCAGAGCGTTTGTTCCAGCCATCAAATGCATTCGATCGCAGCCGTCAGGTCCGCAAGACCCTTTCCGGCAATCGTTATAACCGCTTTCCCGGTACCGCCGGTGGACTGGAGCACAACAAGCAGCTTCCCGTGATGCGCTTTCCGGCTTTCTGTCCCATATGGTTCATGGCTGGCCGGATCTCCATTCTCAAGACCGATGATTTGAACGGGACCTTCACAGGAAACAGCAAGCAGGTTGGATGCATCCGGAACCGGAAAACCATCCGCATCCGTGACATGGATTTCAAGATGGGTCAGGTCCTCTCCGTCTCCGCGCAGATAGGCATCCTCAAAGGACCCGGTCATCCGGCTGGCTTCCCCGGCCGTCGACAGTTCACACAGACAGACAACCGCACCCTCGCGATATCCCTTGGCCTTCAACGTCCCCGCCTGGTAGGGAACCTTCCATTCAACGGGCAGCGAGGTGATATCCTCCACTTTTTTACGTCCCAGTGAATGACCATCCAGGAAAAGTTCGACCTCCGGGCAGTTCGTGTGCAGCAGGACGGAAATCTCCTCCCCTTCCCTACCCTGCCAGTTCCATGAAGGAGTAGCCGCCCATCCGCGCCAGCGGCGCATTTCCGGATCCAGATCAGGCGGAACTGCGGACAACCAGGCCATCGGATCATTGGTCCACATCGCCTTGCGGAAGAAAAAGCCCGGCTTGGGAAATCCGGCGATATCCAGGTACCCGGCCTGTGAATTGCGGACAGGCCAGCCCCTGGCTTCCCCAAGGAAATCAATGCCGGTCCAAAGGAATTGTCCGCAAATGTAGTCGTTGTCCCGGACGGCTTTCCAGGCTTCCGGCGACTGGCTGTTCTCGCTGCCGTAGATAACCCGCTCCGGATGCGTTTTGTGATCCGCTTCATAGTGCCTTTCCAGGTAATTGTAGCCGGCCACGTCGAGTGCGTCGGCAAACCCGGTCAGATTGGAGATGGACACATCGGCCAGCGCCGAGGTCACGGGTCGTGTCGTATCGAGCGAACGGACGATGGCGGCCAGCTTTCCGGCGACCACCCCCAGCCGGTCCGAATGGGGATGATCCAGCATGAACCGTTCGCCAAGCACCTCATGCGTCCAGGGATCATTCGGGTAGTCGATCTCATTGCCGATGCTCCACAGAATGATGGAAGGATGGTTGCGGTCCCGAAGCACCATGGCCTTCAGATCCGCCTCTGCCCATTCCGCAAAATGCGGTGCATAGCCCTGACGGCTCGGAATGCCCTTGTTATGCCCGAAAACCCACTTGTTCTTCGAATCTTCCCATTCGTCAAAAGCTTCGTCCATGGCCAGAAAACCCATCTCGTCACAGAGGTCGAGCAGACCCGGATCCGGCGGGTTGTGGCTGAACCGGATGGCAGTGCAGCCGGATTCCTTCAGGATACGGAAGCGGCGCGCCCAGACCTTTTTCGGAACCGCTGCGCCAAAACAGCCTGCGTCATGATGGATGCAGACTCCCTTCAGTTTTTGGTTCACACCATTGAGCTCGAATCCGCGATCCGGATGGAACGAGAAGGAGCGGATACCGAACCGGGTAACCTCCCTGTCAAAACAGTACAGACCAGCCGCCATTGCAAGGTCGACCAAGGTGGCAGATTTGGCTTTCACCGCAACCACCGGAATGCCGTTGACCCAGTCTATGGGGGTGGAATCCGCCTGAACGGCAGCATTGGCTGTGTTGGACGCATTGACTGTTTCACCGCTCTGATGGTTGTCCGCCTTGCCATGATCCGCCTCGAACCGCATATCCGGATCCTCCAGCAGGGAGGTTTCCACCCGATAGAGCGCCGGTTGTTCCGGCGACCACAAGGCGGGTTGGTCGATCCGGACAGACTGGGCGAACACTGTTTCGCCATCCGCTTCCAGTTTCCGACGGCTGGCCGCAGCCCCCACCTCCTTGCCGGAATCATCCAGAACCCGGCTGATCAGGAGTACCTTGCAGGCCTTCTTCATCTCATTCGACACGGTCGTTTCGATGCGGATTTCGGCCTCTCTGGCGTTTGTCACGGGGGTCTGGATGAATACGCCGTCTTCCTTGATATGGACCGGATCCGATACTGTCAGCCAGACATCGCGCGTGATGCCGGATCCCGTGTACCAGCGGGAATCGGAGAATCCCGAATGATCCGCCCGAACTGCGAGAACCTGTTCCACAGGGCCTTCCGGGCCATCGGGGATCAGGCATCCCGTCACATCATAGGAAAAGGTGCTGTACCCATAGGGCCTTTCTCCAAGTAGCCTTCCGTTGCACCAGACCGTGCTGTGGTTATAGACCCCGTCAAAGCGGATGCGGACGCGTTTTCTTCCTGACGGATCTACACCGGCCGCAACCCCGGCAGGAAGGATGAACCGCTTCCGATACCAACCGATCCCGCCGGGCAGATAAGCAGTCGCACTCGTGAAGGCTTCATCGAAAGGTCCCTCGATGCTCCAGTCGTGCGGAACGACCAGGCTCCGCCAGCCGCCGTCCATATGAGACACCGATTGGGCATCCTCCTGCACACCATTCCAGGTATTGTCCTCCAGCTTGAACTTCCAGTCTTTGTTCCACCGGATTGTCTTTGTCATGCCACTCATCTGGTTACCGCCTCTCAAATGCCCATTTTTTCCGCTGTTGCCGGTCCTTGCAGGCATCCCGCCGCTTATCGTCTGCGTACTGCCTGCTTGTCATCCACCCCTCCATGCGAAGGTCTGCGACTTTCGATCATTCTCACTGAAATCGATTTCAGTTTTCATTATCCCATAGGAAGGTCTTGAACGAAATGGAGGAATCGGATCCCCGCCTGTATGATTTTATTCATAAATCCGCCATTCGACGGAATCCAACAAACCACTAGACCTGTCTTTACGAAACGATTGCGCAGAAAGAGGACCGGAAACCGAAGTCTCCGATCCTCTTTATCCTTTAACAATGACTTTTGTAGTGCTTTCTAAGTTATGCCTACAAACAATGACTTATTAGCTATGCCGTCTGATGATGACGCCTGATAAGGACTTCTACTAAGTATTTCTACTAATGCCCCCTACTTATGACTTCATCGCAATGGCTTTACAAAAGCTTACTTTTTCAGTCCCTGCCGCTTGATGAGGTTGTGAATCTTGTCCGACGGATCGATGAGGTGACTCAACGACTGGTCGTGGTTCAAGGTTTCAATGAGATAGGCCATGAACTTGGACATATTCACGTCGACAAACCAAGGCGCCGATAGCAATTCCGGCGTGCGATAGGTGAGATTGGTGGCATACACGCGGGAGATGAGACCTTCCGCATACGCCTCATGGAATTTCTCCAATCCCTGCGTGAACTGGGCGAAGGTGACCACCACAAACACACGGTTCGCATTGCGTTTCTTCAGTTCCCGGGCCACATCAAGGACGGACTCGCCGGATGCGATGAGATCGTCCGCAATGAGCACATCCTTGCCATCGAGATTGTCTCCGAGGTATTCATGGCTGACAATGGGGTTCTTGCCGTTTACAACACGGGTATAGTCACGGCGCTTGTAGAAGGTGGAGACATTGAGGCCAAGCATGGTGGCGTAATAGATGTTGCGCTGCAGGCCGCCTTCGTCCGGGCTGACCACAAGCATGTGGTCCTTGTCCATCAGAAGATCCTTTTCCTTCTTGAACAGCGCCTTCAGCACCTGGTAGTGCGGGCTGAGGTTCTCGAAGCTGGAAAGGGGAATGGCGTTGCTGACGCGGGGATCGTGCGCATCGAAGGTGATGATGTTGGAAACGCCCAGCCGGTCGAGTTCCTGAAGCGCGATGGCGCAGTCGAGGGATTCGCGGGAAGTACGCTTGTGCTGACGGCCTTCGTAGAGCAGTGGCATGATGACGGAGATGCGCTTCGCCTTGCCGCTGATGGCGCCGATCGTACGGATGATGTCCCAGTAATGGTCGTCCGGACTCATCGGGCGTTCCTGTCCATACATGGAATAGGAGCAGTTGTAGTTGCCTACATCGGCCAGAATGAAGATGTCGTGGTTTCGGACGGTTTCGTTGATGACCAGCTTTCCTTCGCCGGTTGCGAAACGGTTTGCCTGGTGATCGATGAGATAGGAGGAACGCAGGTAGTCAGGCGACAAGCGCGCGATGTCGGGATACAGGTTCACGGTTTCCTGCCGCCACCCGGCAATCCAGTCGTCCACAAGGTTGCCCATCTCGGAGGCACCGCTCAGGGATACGATGCCAAGGCTTCCGTACGGAATCCGGTAGACAAATGCATCATTCTCGTTGTCGACACAGTAGTTCTTCACTTCGGCTCATCCTCACATTCCCAATACTTGATGTCTGAGTGCAAAGGTGTTTTCCAACCGCCCGCTCCCGGCTTACGCCGCATCCGGTCCGGTCCGTCTATCGAAAACGGCCGCTGTCTCCCGCGTCCGTATTTCGCGAATGGGCCCTGTGCATGGGGATCCGGCAGCCAGGGGTTGTCCGCCGGAATCACAGGGGCTGTCTTGCCAGACAGCCCCCCGTACGTCAAAACATGTCCTTCTTGTATAGGAAAAGAGCCGTTCCTGCAGATAGTACCACCGCACCGAGCAAAACCCACAACCACATGAAACTTCCTGCGATGGAGGTGAGATTGGCGTACGGGAAAACCACATTCTGACCAAAGTAGCTGAACACCATGGTCGGGATGGCGAGCACGATGGTAACGGATGCCAGGAATTTCATCACCCCGTTCAGATTGTTCGAGATGATGGAGGCATAGGTGTCCATGGTGCTGTTCTGAATGCTGCTGTAGATGTTCGACATTTCGATGGCCTGCTTGATTTCAACGATGGCGTCCTCCAGCAGGTCCTGATCCTCCTCGTACATTTTGACAATGCGACCGCGCAAAATGCGCTCCATCATCGCCTCGTTGGATTTCAGCGAGGTGGTGAAGTAAACAAGGGATTTTCCCAGTTCCATCAAACGGTACAATTCCCGGTTCTTCATGGACTTGTGCAGCAAGGTCTCAATGTCTTCCGTCTTTTTGTCGATGTGCTTGAGGTACTTGAGGTAGTCCTTTGCCACATGATAAAGAATCTGGAAGATGAAGCGGGTCTTCTTGTAAGTGAAAAGTCCTTTGATCTGCCCGTTCCGGAAGCGTTCCAGAACAGCGGCCGGTTTGCTGCAGATCGTGATGAGGTAATCGTCGCGCACGTGCAGCATGCCCATCGGCAAAGTTTCAAACTTGATGATCTTGTCGTCTTCATAGACGTAAGGCACGTCCACGATAATCAGGGTCTGATCGTCCTCGATGTCGATACGGGCCTTTTCCTCATCATCGAGCGGATCACTCAGAAAGTTCGGTTCAATTTCCATCTCATGCGATATCCGGTCCAGTTCCTCCTGGGTCGGCGCGATGAGGTTGATCCAGCAGCCGCGTTCGATCTGATCGACACGCACAAGTTCAGCCGCCGGGTCCGTCGTCCTGAAGATCTCCATCATCGGAAATCACCTTCTTTCCCGTTGGCACCGGAAAGCAACGTCTTGTCCCTTCAAAAAGAACGGCGGAATCGGCCGTTTTCTTGAATGCATGGTTCAAGCAGTTCCTGACTCGGGCCCTTCAAATCACCTCTCAACAAAAACACCGGAATACCGGCCGAGGCACCCACCCTTACCCGGGTGGATCGGGGCAAAGAAAAAGGCCGCAGGATGCGGACTTCGATCATCGTTCATAACCACCACTCCCCTCATCCGAGCTTTGGCACTATGCGACTTGGAATGTATCCGGCTGCATGGGCAAAACCTTGTTTCCGGTAGTGCCTGTTTTCCCAGGTTGGCGTCTCTCGACGTTTCCCGGGTGCAGCGTGCGTTCGCATAGGAGCCTCACCTAATGGAGTCATGATGCCTGTTGGCATCCAAGCCCATTATAAACCGGCGCACGCGCCCATTGCAATAGTGCAACCATACAGGCATGAGCCTTGCGGCAAGCGTTCCGGCAGGTCGCAGAGCCCTTGCCCATCGCCAGGACCTTGATAAATCCGACGTTTTTCTTCATTTGGCAAATTGTATACAAGAAACATTTGCGATAAAATAAACAGGATCCCTTCCATTCCTTCGATAACACTCGGCAGATAGACATCATGACCTTGCGGGCTTTGCGTCGATCAGCCGGCAGGACAGAAGATCTGCGGCACATGGATGGACCGGATGAATTGCCATGGCGGCCATGCTGTCGCCCTATGAAGAATCCAGAACGTGGGGATGGACTGTTGAACGTGGTAAAATGCAATCACCGCCCATTCTCCAGGAGGGGCTCATGAAACGTGTCGCACTGATCCTGGAAAACATCACATGGTCTTTTGACTACGCGATGGCGGAAGCTTTCGGCATGGCCTGCGAAAAGGAAGCAATCCGCCTGATCATTTACGAGACGAGATACTGCAGTCTGGACTGGCTCGCTGCCATGATGCCGCAGCACGGGATCGAAGGCGTCATTGTGATGACCGATTCCATCATCCTGGCGGATCTTTATACGTCCATGCGGACCTTTATCGGCCAGCTTTCGATTCCATGTGTCACAATCGGTCTTCGATTCCCTTCCGCCCCCTCCGTAACGTCGGATAACTACATCGGCATGTCCATGCTCATGGCACACCTGTTCGCGCAAGGCGCACGGCGTATCGCCCATGTTGCAGGACCTTCCGGTAATCGGGAAGCCGCCGCAAGAAAAGCAGCCTATCTGGACGCAATGACAGGCAACCACCTTGCCGTGCAGCCGGATTGGCTGGATGAAGGGCTGTTCAGCCCGATGTCCGGATATAACAGCATGAAGAAGATGCTTCCGCTCATCCGTCGCGGTGAGTTGGATGCTGTCACTTTCGTAAATGATGAATCGGCCGCAGGCGGTCTTCGACTGCTGGCTGCAGAAGGCATCCGTGTACCCGATGACGTAAAGGTCACAGGATATGGGGATGCGCCTTGCAGTCTCCTATCCTTTCCTGGGCTGACAACCGTCTCGAACAATCCGGCAGACCTGGCTGGCGAGGCTCTCGCACTTCTTCGATCTTCTGCCCGAAAGGCGGCAGACATTCAGGTGCAATGCTCCCCGATGCTTCTGCCGAACGCCTCGACAGGTTGCTCCGCACGGATCGATGCGCTTCGCGATCTGCTCAGAAAGCATCCGATGACGGAACTGTACCACACCGAATACTTCCATGATTCGCCTGTTCCTGAGGAATTCTGGTCGGATATGACGGAAAAGCTTCGCCATTACGGCGTCCCCGCCTTCCACATCGTCCAATATGTCAGACCGGCTGGAACCGGGGTTGCGGCCGACTACCGCATGCCGGAAACAGCGCGGCTCCTCTTCGCTTATTCGGAAGGTCGCAGCCAACTTCCCTCCGAAACCTTTTCAACCGTCATGCTGCTCCCTGACACCTCCTTGACACCCGTCTGCGAATCGCTTGTCTTCAAAGGGCTGTCCTACGACGATCTTCCCTTCGGATACATGCTCATCTCGCCGAAAGCCGCCGCGATCGGACATCTGGATGATATCGCCATCCACTGCATGGCATGGCTGGGGGCAAGACAGCAACAGGAGGAACAGAGTCAGAGCAACCGGCGCATGTCCGAGACCATGAACCAATTGATCGTGACCAATCGGAAACTGAACGAAATGACCGTTCGCAGCAATCTGGCAGGCGCCCGTTCCACCGCAGGCCAGAAATCCGAACCATCCGGACCCATCTTGCCGGACAACCGATACATGGTCATACTCGTCGACATCGACGGACTGCGGCACATCAACGAACGCTTCGGCTATACGGAAGGCGATGGCGTACTCATGCGCGTCGAGGAAGCCCTTGTACTATGCATCCGCGATACGGACCGTCTCATCCGCCAGGGAGGAGATTCCTTCCTCATGCTGATGAAACAGGCAAGCGAGGATATTATCGAAGTCATGCAGGAACGCATGCTGACCCAATTGGACCGGATGAATGCCGACCTGATGAAAGGCTATCGGATCGACTTTACCTGGGGATATGCCTGCGGGGACGGAAGCGAGTCCTTTGAAAGTGTGGTTCAGAAGGCTGATGAAGTGTTGTATCGCAAAAAAAGGGAGCGCACGGCGCAAGTCCAGGGTTAAGCGGAATCCGGTCAGGTTATGTCCACATGGGCGCGCAAGAACCGCGCAATGATGCAAGTTATGGAAGCTCACCGCCAAAAGGGATCAACCAAAGATTCCGATCCGGCAGAAAACTGGAAATGACGGGACCCAGGCTGTCTTCTCCCGAGGCATACACGGCTTTGCTCGTCGCAGTAACCGCCAGCCAGATCGTCTTGGTACCCGCTTCCGTGTCACCGAGCCAGACGGCGCCCTGATCCTTTGCCTTCTCCACAAAGCCTTCATACGGGAAATCCTGTTCCGCCAGATAGCCGGCCATCTGCTTGCCCAAGTAACGGATGTGCCAGGGCTCGAACATGACCTTGGTCGTGGGCTCCCATCCGGCGGGATAGCGGACAACGAAGCCATACTTCCAGCCTTCCGCCATCAACCACCGGAAATTCGCCGTACGAGCAAAGTCCGCTCCATATCCGGTTATCGCGCTCATGTCGAAGCCCAGACCAGTCTGATGCTCGCTTCCAAATGGACGCGCAACCCTGCGGAGCGTCGCAGCAAGCGGATCCGCAATCGTTTTATCCGTCTTGCTCCAGTTCAACCGCCGATCGAACAACTGTTTCTGCCAGACAGCGGAGCGATAGCTGTTGTCGAGATCAAACCCGCTCACCCCTTGCTTCTGGGCATCCTGCAGCATTTCCCGGAGAGCCGTGACAACTTCCGGATGGAACTGAAATGCCTCCCCATTCTTCAAGCACAGCAGATAGGAGGTCCAGTGCAGATTCGGCTTGTATTGGACCGGCAGCAGGACATCCGAAGAAACATAACGGAGTGTTTCCTCGGGAACGGGTACGAGGATTTTTCCGGAAACTGGACGCGGTGCCGCTCCAAGCGTGACAGAAAGCAGATTTCCCGCTTTCACCTCAATCCAGAGCGGAAGCCGGACGAGATAATCGGAAGGAAGCATGAATCCCGGTGCGGTGGTAACAGGCGCAAGAACCGGCTCCATGAATTTTCCCGACAAAGCCGATACGGTGGTTGTCGTGGCAGGGGCGATTTCCAGCTTGTTGGCGCGCTCCCTTGAGACAGAAGGAGGGATACGGCTGATGGATAATCCACCCGCGCCGGGCTGTCGGGGAAGTGCCAGAACCGCTTCCCCGAAATGCAGCTTGTCCCCTGCCTTCGGGAGATTTCTTCGCCACTTCAGTACAAGCCTTCCAGCACCTTCAGCACTGGCCATACAGCCTTCATCAAGCAGAAGGCTCAGTGTTCCATTGTTTCCGGCCCCGGCCTTCACATCGAACCGAAGCGCGCGCCCGTCGAGCATGATGGTTGAATCTGCGCCCGCACAGTCGAACGAAAGACGAACTCCCCCGTTTTCCATCCCGGCCGAACCAAGGGAGAGACATGGAAAGGAGGCAAGCAGATTGCCGGAAGTCGAGCTTGCACCTGATTGGAGAGGGAATCCCACAGAAAGAAAAAGAAGGCACAGCATCATGACGGAAACCGCGACTTTCCCAAGTCTGCCGCGAATTCTCCCCATGATGCCGGACCTTCCGATGTACGCTTTGTTGCGATTCCTCATTTTCCAAGTATAGCATGGGAGTTCCGATGTTGTGAACCATTGTGAATCCACCGGCTCGGACAGTATCCACTCCGCGGAGTCCATCCATAATCTCTGCCGAGGCACAAGAACCAAAGGGTTCAACTCACCAATACCGATTTTTCCTGTTCGGCCATGAACTGGTTCGTGTAGAGCTGGTAATAATGTCCGCGCTTTTTGATGAGCTCCTGGTGGGAACCCTCTTCGGCGATCTTTCCCTTCTCGATGACCAGAATGCGGTCAGCCGATCGTATCGTGGAAAGCCGATGCGCAATGAGAAAGCTCGTGCGTCCCCGCAGCGCCTTGTGCATGGCGTCCTGGATGAGGTGCTCCGTCTCCGTGTCGACCGATGAGGTGGCTTCATCCAGCACGAACATGCCGGGATCCGCCAGAATGGCACGGGCAAACGAGATGAGCTGCTTCTGCCCGGTGGACAGACGGCTGCCGTTCTCGCCGACTTCGGCGTCATACCCCTTGTCCAGATTCATGATGAACTCATGCGCGTTGACCAGTGTGGCAGCCCGTACGATATCTTCCTCGGTTGCCTCTTTCCGGCTGTATGCGATGTTTTCGCGCACGGTACCGGAGAACAGATGGGGTTCCTGCAAGACATAGCCGATGTTTCCATACATCCACATCAGCGGGCGTTCCCGATAGTCCACGCCATCGACAAGGATGTTGCCTTCCGTAGGCTCGTAAAAACGGCAGGCCAGATTGACAAGTGTGGTTTTGCCCGATCCGGTCTCGCCCACGATGGCAATCGTCTCGCCGGATTTCACCTTCAGATTGAAGTGCTCGAGAATATTCTCGCCTTCCTTGTAGCTGAATGTGACATCCTTGAACTCGATCTCCCCATTGAACTCGGGCCATGTGTCCCGGTTGGCCTCAAACATGCCTCCAAAGCGGTTTTCCACGCTTTCATTGTCCACGATGTCCGCTTCCACATCCATCAGGGAAATGACACGCTCGGCAGACGCCTGGGAGTAGTTGAGCTCCGTGAAAACACGGGCGAACTGTTTGACCGGCTCAAAGAACTGGACCGCATACGAAATGAAGGCAACCAGAATGCCGTAGGTGATCCCGAACCGGTTCAGCTGCATGGCGGAGCCGCCCTGCCAAAGTACAAGACCGGCCGCGATGCTTCCGAGAAGCATGATGATGGGCGTATAAAGCGAGTTCAGTGTGGCGGCTTTCACGGCGAAGTTCCGCATCTCCCCTGTGGAGGTCTTGAACTCTCCGAGCATGGCCGCTTCAACGGAAAGACTCTTGATGGTCTTCGCGCCGGTGATGCCTTCATTGAAGGCGGCCGTCACATGGGAATTGAGCTTGCGAACCTGGCGGAAATTTCCGAGAATATGCTTCTGGAACACGATGCTGACATAAACAAGCGGCGGTACGGTGATCAGGACCATCAAAGCGAGGATGGGGCTGGTCAGCAGCATGAAGATGGCGGTAATGGTCATGTTCGAAAGGGACCAGAACAAATCCACAAGGTTCCATGACAGGGTCTGCCCGAGTTTCCGGCAGTCCGAAGTAAGCCGGGCCATGATCCAGCCGACGGGTGTCTTGTCATAATACGCGAGGGGCAGGGTCTGCAGCTTGCCGAATGCAGCCTTTCGGATGTCATAGGGCACATTGATTTCCACATGGCCTGCATTCAGGATCATGAACCGGATGTTGATGGCCTGCATGGTGATCAGGGCGAGTGCCACCAGCGACAGCGGCAGCAGCATGTCATACTTGCCCGTGAGTGCGACATTGTCGACGGCGAACCGGTTGAATTGCGGAAAAGCTGCATCCACCAAGCCGATGAGAACCATCTGGCCGCAGAGCATGAGGATCTTGTTCTTGTGTGGTGCCGCAAAGGCCAGCAAACGTTTCCAGACTCTCAGGTCTATCCGTTTGCTGTATTCCTGTTCTTCGAAGTTCATGCGGTTTCCTCCTGTTCGCCAATGTTGCTTTGAATATCCCAAATGCGCTTATAGTGGCCATCCTGGGCGATCAGTTCTTCGTGTGTCCCACGCTGGGCGATACGGCCCTGTTCCAGGACCAGAATCTGGTCCGCTTCTGCGAGGGTGGTTATGCGATGGGAGACAATGAGGGTGGTCGTATCCTTGCTGCGTTCCTTCAAAGCCTTCCGGATGGATGCATCCGTCTCGGTGTCTACGGCGGACAAGGAGTCATCGAAGATAAGAATGGGCACTTCACGCAGTACGGTGCGGGCGATTGCAACACGCTGCCTCTGTCCGCCGGACAGGGTGACACCGCGTTCGCCGACCATCGTCTTGTAACCTTCCTCAAACTCCAGGATGGCGTCGTGCACGCAGGCGATATCGGCCGCTTCCTCAACCTGTTCGTCCGTCGCGGAGGGTTCTCCGATGCGGATGTTTTCACGCAGGTTTTTGGAGAACAGGAACGGTTCCTGAAGCACAATGCCGATTTTTTCGCGAACCGCCTGGCGACTGAGTTCCGAAAGCTCCTGCCCGTCCAGACGGATGGACCCGCCCTGATAGTCATACATGCGCAGCAGAAGGTGCAGCAATGTACTCTTGCCGGAGCCGGTGGCACCGAGGATGGCTGTGGTGCTTCCTTTTTTCACGGTGAAGCTGACATCCTCCAGAATCGGCTTGTCCTCGTCATATCCGAACTTCACATGGTCAAACTCAATGACGCCGTCCACACGCAGGTTGGACTTTCCCGTTTCGTAATCCTCTATGGGCGTATCCAGAATCTCGTTGATACGACGCAGGGATACGAAGGATTGCCCCATGAACCCCATGCTCTGTGCAAGTCCGCGGATGGGCCAGATGAGCATGCCGGCATAAGAGGAGAACGCAACGAGCGTCCCGATGCTGATGCTCTTCTGGGAAGCCCAGTAGGCGCCGACCACAATGACGGCCGCGTACTGCACCATGCACAGGAAGTCGGAAAGCGACCAGAAAGAGGACATGAGCTTGACGATTTTCAGGACCAGATTTTTGTATTTCTGGTTCTTTTCGTCGAATTTGTCCATCTCCAGCTGTTGGGCGGCAAACGCCTTCACAACGCGAACACCCGTCAGATTCTCCTGCAGGGTGGCGGACATGAAGCCTTCCGCCTCGTCCGTTTCGGAGAACGTTTTCATCATGTTGAGGAAGAATCTGATCGTGGCAAGGGCAATGATGGGAATCAGCGCCACGGAGATCAGTGTATAAGTCCCGTTCATGGAGGCCATGATGAATAGGACGACGATCACCTGGAAGACCGTTGAGAAGGCGTCGATGAACTGGCCGCCAACGAATCCCATGACCGTTTCAATGTCGGACGTGCAACGCTGGATGATGTCGCCGGTCTGCGCTTTCACGTGATAATCGAAGGGAAGCCGGTTCAAGTGGTTATAGAGGCGGTTGCGCATCCGGCGGGCGGACCCTTCGGATGTCATGGCGCTCCATTTGCCACGACCAAACAAGCACAAACCCTGAAGCCCGGTAAGACCGACAAGCAATACCAGCAGGCTCCAGAGATTGCTTCGGACCCAGACGATGCCAGCCTCCCCGCCGATGATCGACAGCAGCCAGCCCGGCAGTTCCACCGGTTTTCCGCCGAGAACGGAGTCCAGCGATGTGCGCACGATCAGCGGGATGAGGGACGCAAAAAGCACATTGACCATGACGGAGCCCAGCGCCAGGAAAAAGGTAAGTCGCTGACCCTTCATGAATTGCAGAAGTTGTCTGATCTTCTTCATGATGTCCTCCTGTGGGTGCGGTGAGGGGATACAGTACAGGATCGAGGTACAGGGCGTGTTGCAGGTTTTTTGTGAAGCGAGCCCTTGCGAAGCTGGCGCACCCCTCATAAGGTTGGGAAACCAATAGGTCCTCGGGGACTACCAAAAAAGACACCGCTTTGTCTGCATGGACATGACAAAGTATGGT
Source organism: uncultured Clostridia bacterium (assembly GCA_942493335.1). GTDB lineage: Bacteria > Bacillota > Clostridia > DSM-8532 > DSM-8532 > JAEWSN01. The sequence goes on from OW818693.1 coordinate 1,874,744, forward strand.
AACCCTTCATATCTCCGATGCTCAGTTTTCCTTTTCCCTTTATGCGGGCTGCCTTCCGGCGCGAGTTCGGGAATGGATTATTTCCCGAATGGATGTGACGGGAAGGATCTCCCGGCCGCGGCAGCCACTTCTCCTGATATCGTATGTACCCTTGTTTCCACGAAACCAAATGGATGTTTCATGTGCGCGACCTCCTTCCAAGTGTGAAATGCTTCCCCATGGTATACCAAGATATTCCGCTTGGCAACGGGGTATAACCGTTTTTTCACGGGGGGTAACATACATGTAATGTGAGTCCACAGTACGCGGATATTCCGTCCGTAATTTATGGACACTTCGATTTTTCAAGAGAGTAAACAGATAAAAAAGAACAGGCCATAAAGTGGCCCAATGGGTGACTCTAGCTCTGATATGATGAAAGATATTGTTTGTATAGCCCCAATAGGTGTTTCTTGATCTGACAGGCAGGAGTAATTGCTTGTACAGTTCCAGCGGGTGTCTCTAGCTCTGACTGGCAGAAAGATATTGCTGGTCCCAATGGATATCACTGGCTCTATCAGTCCCGAACATATTGCTTGTCACGCAATCGCAGTGGCGATCAACGCATAGGATGTGCTTGGATCATAGGGTGACCTTTTAAAGTCTCCATATAGACTGATCTCGCGAAAACCAGCTTGTGAAAGCTGGTCCTTCAAGGTTTCGGATTGTAGCGGGTAAAGGGGAATCCGGCTTTCGTACACTTGCCCTTCCACTGTCAGCCGGGTGTGGAAAATGAAGGGTTCATGGGGAAGCAACCCAGGGTGTTCGGGTTGTTCAGGTAGTGCAGGTGGTTCAGGTGCGTTGTCGGTCTGTTCGAGCAGTGGGCGTAGTTCTGTTGTGCTGTCGGACTGTTCGAGCGGTTGATGTAGTTCAGGGGTGCTGTCGGACTGTTCGAACGATTGGCTAGACTTTGAGACCGGATCATATATGCGCTCGTACATACGTTCGAAGGTGGCCGCGCGGAGGGTTTTTCCGACCCCGGTGGGTAAGCTGCTCGGATTGTCAAATGTCAATGTCGGCAATGATGTAACATGATCTGTCAAAATACGATCAAAGTTGATGATCTGCAAGACGAGTCTTCCTCCGTCAGCCACGACATGATGCGCTTCTTTCAGAAAATGACCGATCGTTTCGGGATCGGGCAGGTGGACCATGGAATTGCCAATGCAAAAAGCTAATGCAGCAGGTTCAAGCTCCATGGACCGCAACGCTAGCATGTCGCCCTGGAGAAGGCGTAATCCATTCGGGTTTCCTGCATCGCCCGCCTTTCGCTTTGCGGCAGCAATCATGCCTGGGTCCAGGTCGATACCCGTCACCTGATAGCCCATCCGGCATAACGCCAAAGTGTAGGCCGCGTTTCCGCATGCGATGTCGATAAGTTCAGCCGGCGCCGTGCCTGCTTGCTCAGCAAGAAAGTCCCGTATCAGCGGGTTCATGGGGAATATGGCGTCATAGTGACGGGAAATGGCCTCATAATAGCCTTTTGATTCCATCTTGCATACCTCGCATGTGTATGTATTACTAAGGAAGACTGAGTCGATGATTGTATCGTAGGGTTGGCTAAATTCTGTAGGCATGGTCAAATACTGTAGGTTTGAGCAAATACTGTAGGTTGGGCGCATTGAGCAGGGTTGATCACATTGGCTTTCTCTATTATGTTCCCCGAGTAATCGTCGGTGTAACTGCCTGAACATCATATGAAAGACTATTTCACGACTACGTTTTGCTTGCAGTATCGTTTCTCCGATCATTCGCATGCTTATAGCAACTTCCTGAAATCGCATTCTCCTGCAACCGGAATCTGGTTGTTTCCCTACGCAAATGCCGTTTTACAAAATAAGCTTGCATTCAACCATATCCGATGCTATACTGATTAAGCCCTCAAAAAACCGGTGAGGTGCATGACATCGCGGAGTGGAGCAGCCCGGTAGCTCGTCGGGCTCATAACCCGAAGGTCACAGGTTCAAATCCTGTCTCCGCAACCAACGTGAAACCCGCTTCCCGTAAGGGATAGCGGGTTTTATTATGTGTTCATTTTCTCTGATTTTACTGGTTTATACCGCCGCAAATACCGCCACAAGATGGATACATATATAAAATACACAACTTGTAGGACTTACAAACATGCTCGTATCAAAGGGTTTCATATCAGGAAGGCCACAAATCTCGTCGGGTTCTATACCCGAAGGTCAAATCCTCCGGAATACACACCTGAATATGCAAGAACATCACTTCGGACCCGTCAGAATGCTTTTCATCTCCGCTACCAAAACCGGACTTTCCACTCTCATGATGTTGTCAGTTTCTTTCGAAAACCCAAATGGAGCCAAGCTCCCATACCACATCACTCTATCGTCAATGAGTATCGTATTAGGTTGTATTTGCGATACATCTGTCACAGTGAATCCATTTACCTCCATTCGCTTGCGCACCATTTCATTCATTCTGACCTGCTGGAGTTTAGGATTTTCTGTTCTATCAAGAAAAACCTTCAAATCCAACTTGTCACAGTTCATCGTATTGAAAATGTGATCTACTTGTATTATCTTCGCCGAAACATATGTCATAGAACTAATCCAGATCATATGCTTTGCATTCATCAGGTCTTCCTCTAGCTTGCCCCAATAGTCATCCGCATCATAGATGAAATCTGTCGAACATGGCGGTATTCCAGGCACACCGATCCTGTACCCAAGCTCACGATATCCTTTCAACCGCTTTCCATACATCCGTTCAAGCACAGAGACCCGCATGTCAACATAGTCGTATATCTGTACCGATTCCTTACCATCACACATACGGTGCAATCGACCGGCATACTGTGCCAACGTGCCCTTCCATGAAAAAGGCATGACAAGAAACAACGTATCAAGAAACGGTGCATCAAATCCTTCGCCGATGTATTTACCCGTGGCAACAATTATCAATGGATCACCTGCCGCACTATGACTGACAGAATCCAGCTTCACCTTCTTTGCCTTGTTGGTTCCTGAACCGGTTAATGTGACAACATACGAAAGAGATTTTCTCATTTCATAGGCAAGGCACTCAACATGCTCCTTCCGATCTGTCAGCACAAGTATTTTTCGTCCTGACTCAGCAGCTTCACAAACATCCCGTACGATTTGCCGATTCCTCGCTTCAGACAATGACAAATCGGTAAAAATATCCTGGATACGATCAATTCCATTTCCCCAGTCACTCGGTATTCTGTAACTTGTAAAGCGTGGCATGAGTAAATGTGGAATGTTCCGCTCTTCAGCTTGCTGTTTTGCATTGTCACGATAACGAATGGGACCGCATTGCATGAAAACGATGGGATGCTTCCCATCTTGTCTGACTGGTGTTGCAGACAAACCATATACATGTCTGGCTCTCACTGCGTTCATGACTCTTTCGAATGAAACGGCAGCGACATGATGACATTCATCAACGATGACCAATCCATATTTTGAGACAATATCACTTACCTGATCCCCTGTTACAACCGATTGGAATACCGCAATATCAATAACATTATTGATTTCTTTTCGGGACCCACCAAGCTGTCCGACAATATGACGAATCTTCTTTCGTCCGCGTGCTTTCTCTTGTGGAATCAATTCTTCACGAATATCCAAAAATTGGTCGACCTTTTCTTTCCATTGTTGCATGAGTGGAACACTTCCCACCAAGATTAATGTATTTACGCGATGCTGAGCGATTAAGAACAAGGCAGTCACCGTTTTTCCAAAGGCTGTAGTCCCACAGAGAATCCCCCCACCTTTCTGTAGAAGCGCTTCAGCAGCAATTGATTGATTTTCTCTTAATACGCCTTTAAACACGACATCTATCGCATTCCCGTGTTCCCGTTCATCATTCAGTTCCGTTTTAACACCTAAATCAGAGGTAATCATCAGGAGTTCGTCATAGCAACCTCGCGGCAATCTGCTATAGCCATCAACTTCTTGATGACAATCAATAATTCTCGGGGTTCCCCATGTTGAGTAACGCATGGATTGCTTTTTGTAAAATTCAGGGTTCGAGAATGCAGCAAGCCGCTTGATGCGATTCATGGCTCTTTCAGAAAGACCAATTTGGGGGATATAAAGACCATCTGAGATTGTGAGCCTCAGTACCGAAGGAAAATCAATCTGTTCAAGTGATGTTGTCGGATGCTTTATCCATGGTTTCCGTTCCTCTTCATCCGAAATACTACATAATTCCCCAAGATGTTCAGTCACTGCAAGTTCTGTCAGATACCGTTCCAGATCTCCATATGAGATTCGATGGAGTTGGCCCAAAAAAGCACATTGATCTGAATATACCTGCCATTCGCGGTCAACAAAACAGCTATACCCATTACGTGCAGCCTGCCCCTGAAGAGGAAGGGCAATCAAATTTCCAAACCCGCCTTTTGGCAATAAATCTTGATTGGGAAATAGGCGATCATATGATGAAAAACTCAGTTCATGCCGCTTACTCATCACTGCAGTCAGAAGTACCGAGCCGAAGGCTCTCGCTCTGGACGCTTGAATATTCTCACAAAAAAAGAACCAAACATGCGCACCATTGCCTGATCTAGAAACTTCTACCGCACAGGGAATCTCATGTTCATCACAGAATTGACGAATAGCACCGATATCCGAACGCCATTCACCCTCATCAAAATCCATCGCAAGAAACCAGCAAGAATTGTCTTCGAGGAGTGGATATAGCCCAATTACACTTTTCCCGCGCATATGTGCCATCACCGCATCATCTGTATAGCGCTGATAATTCTGCTGCGTGCATTCGCTACACTTAATTCTTGGTTTTCTGCAGATGCCGGGACTCCATTGATTCAAGCAGGATGGCGAATAACCTGACTTTCCATTTTTCGTACTTTCCCATCGTTTTGCGAAAACATCATCACGCCCTTTGAAAAGAGAACGAAAGAGCATAATTTTTTCCTCAATTGTGCTAGCCTTCGTCACTTTTTTCGGACCAACTACATCTTCACTTCTGCTCTTTTCATTCAATTGATAGATGACAGGAGTATGGGCAGTCAATTCGATAGATAAGGTATTATCCTCCGCAGGACGAATCGATTCGGTTTCTATACCAGTAGTCTTGTTCTCTTCATGATGGTCATAATCATCTGTAAGCGTATAGCCGAAATCAAGCAGGAGTTTTTTCAGATGAAAAATCTCCTGCTTGAGTGTTTGATTTTCACTTTGAAGACGGTTGCATTCCCGACAATCAGTCGATGCCGAATTCAACTCATTTATGTCCAAAGCGTTCTCCATAACTGGAATAATTCATATGGAATCCTATTCGAATGAGATATGCAATTCCTTCCCCAGCCCACGTGCAACCCTTTTTAGAAACTGTAGCGAAGGATTGTAATCTCCACCTTCCAGCCTGCTGATGTTGCTTTGTTTTGTTCCAATGAGCCTGGCAAGTTCTGATTGTGTCATGTCCTGTTCCATCCTTGCCTTGATAATTTGCCGGATTACTTCATATTCAGGCTCCAGTGCCTTGTACTCCTGATAGGTATCAGGATCAGCAAGTAACTCTTTTTTCAACTTCTCCCAAGAAGCACCATTTTCACTCATTTTTCAAGAATCTCCTTTCATAATCGCTCATATGCCTCAATGCTGTGTCCAGTTCTCTTTTTGGTGTCTTGTCTGATTTCTTGATAAACCCATGAAGCAAAACAAATGTATCTTGATAGGGAGCGAAGTAAAACACACGGGATATGTCACTGGCAAACTTGATGCGGAGCTCCCATATTCCCGCATACTCATTCCCTTTGATAGCCTTGCAATAGGGTTCGGTCAGCTGTGTTCCGTACTCCGACAGAAGGTCAATTTCCCAGATTGCTTTCGCACGATGTTTACCAGGAAGGGATCGCAAAAAATCCTCCACTGGCTTTTCACCAGATGCTTTTTCGTATGTAACTATCTTCCACTTAATCATAGGTTCCCTTTCCGGATGGAAGATTACTCTCCATTCATTATATCACTTACGATATACTCAGGCAAGCAGATGTTAATCTGACAATACACTGTCTACTGTATCACGTATTGTCAATAATTGTAATTTGTCACCTTAACAAACAATGAAATCCTCGCTTTTTTGGGCACTAATAGATTTCACTGCACATCATAATTTGGGAATGCATGCCCGCCAATAAACTTCCCATTTCACTATACTTTCGTCATCTGGCTCATTCTTGTAAACTTGTGTTTTTGTTGTGATATCCCTGGTTTAGTACCGTTATCCAGTACCGTCACACTTGTTGATACCAAAGAAAAAATGTACCACTCGTTACCACTTGAAAAAGTAATAGCTGCTCCAGATGCGGCTCTTACTAATAGATGAACTAGAAAAACGAAAAACCTCATTCTCATAATCCGAAGGTCACAGGTTCAAATCCTGTCTCCGCAACCAACGTAAAACCCTGTAGGCGTAAGGCTTACAGGGTTTTTGCTACCCTGCCGAAAAGTGCGTTTTTGGGGGCTAGTACCGCAGATCCGTACCGCAGTTGATTTTGGGGTTGTTTCGGGGACTTGTGTTCATGTTGTTTCGGGTCTGGCATCGGAAACATCGGGGACACAAACACGTTATGGGACAGTTAAAGTGCTGAGTTATCCCAAATGGCACCTAACGTCTTAGTCTCTGCGAAATGCCGAAACCGGTACCCGCGGCTGCTCCCTCTTCAGAGATGCGCGACGCGCAACGGTTTTGGCATTTTGAAGAGGCGATGATAAGTGCAGTTAGTTGTCCTGACTCTGAGGCGAAGAATAGGTATCCTCTCGTTTTCTCCTTACTGAATACATCAAAATAGACGTCTGCGTATAACTAAATTGACAAACTACGGATTGATATTCATTTACTGGCGTTAAGGCTTTCTTACATAAATACTACATGAGTGCATGATTGCTTCGTTAGGGACATTCTCCACAAAACTCTCAATGCCAAATCCGACTGACGTCATTTCTTCAAAGTATCCTTCTTTACTGTTTGCACGTGCTGGAACCAATGGAACCCACACCTCAATAACACCATTTTCACTTTTTACATAACGTTGAAATGGCGTATTGTAATCATCGCCAGTGATTTCTATCCATTGCTCAAAATTCTGGACACTACCGCTATAAGAAGATTCTCTATTATCCCTATAAACATCGCTGTATGATTCACGAAAGAACAGCATAGGAGCATGACTTTTTAGCGACTTGTACGCATTTTCAAGATAAGCATTCCTATCACAGTCGGTAACAAGCATATGAAAACCCATACAATCAAGAGCAGCATCGTACTTTTCATCAGTTTCTTCGCTTACCATATCCAGTAAACAGACTTTGGCATTAGGAAAATCCATTAACGCATTTGTTGCCTTTTCAACTACAGAGGGGGAAAAGTCCACACCGCAATAGTGACAGCCGAGTTTTGATAAGATAATACCGCAAGCACCCTCGCCACAAGCAAATTCAATAATTTTCTTTCCAACAAGATTATTGTCATTGACCCATTTCTCAAGTACTGCAATAAGTGTTTCGTCATTAGGAGCGTGTCCCCAATATTCTACTCCCGCCGAAAAAACTTTTTGGTAGCGTTCTTCATATGCGTAATAATATGGCCTGCTCATTTTCATCCTCCAGCGACTAGTTTCTCTTTTACATTTTACACTAGTTTGATTCTTTACCTCTCCTAAGCCAATCACATGTTTCCCCGTGCATAAATATAGTGCTCCCATAAACTGAGACACGCCAAACGGCGATGAACCGAATATAATAGAGACATGAGTAAGAAGAATGTTTACAGTCCCGAGTTCAAATCGAAGGTCATCCTGGAGCTGATCAGCGGGCAGAATACGTTGAACGAGCTTGCAGCGAAGTATCAGATTGCGCCTGCCACGCTGAGCAACTGGAACAAGCAGTTTCAAGAGCACGCAGCCGACGTTTTCCGCAGGGAGCCCGCGGATAGCGAGCAGCAGTTGGAAGAGAAAGAACAGGAGATCAGCGTGCTCCAGCAAAAGGTCGGCCAACTCACAATCGAGCGGGACTGGCTCAAAAAAAAATCTGACGAAGTCTTTGGCCCCAACGGACCGCATCACACTCGTTTCCCCGGAAAATGAGTCACTGACAGTCAAGCGGCAATGCGAGTTGGCAGAGGTGAATCGAAGCAGTGTATATCGAGTACACTCAAGGACTATTCAGGATCCAGGGCATGGCGAGACTGCAGAGAATCTTGATTTGATGCAGATTCTTGACCAAACGCATTTGGAGCATCCGTCATGGGGCTACCGGAAACTGACGGACTATCTTCGCCATACGCTGGGATTTCGTGTAAACAAGAAGCGGATCCGGCGGCTGTTGAGGATTATGGACATCATTGCACTGTTCCCCGGACCCAATCTCAGCAAGCATTACCATGCTCAGTATGTTCGACCTTACCTGCTCCGGAATCTTGAGATCAACCGTGTAGACCAGGTTTGGGGGATCGATATCACCTACCTTCCTTTCAGAAAAAGGTTCCTGTATCTGTTCGTCATCATTGACTGGTTCACCCGGGAAATCGTCGACTACGAAATCAGTCACAGCCTCGAGAAGGAGTTCGTTCTGCTGTGCATGCGTCGTGCCCTGTGCGATCGAAAGCCCGAAATCACCAACTCCGACCAAGGAAGCCGCTTCACCAACCCGACTTACTTGGAACTGCTGGACAGCTGTGATGTCAAGGTGTCCATGGATGGAAAGGGACAGGCACTGAACAATATCAGGACTGAACGGTTCTTCCGAAGCCTGAAGTACGAAGAAGCCTATATCAACGAATATCTTACACCAAGGGAGATGATGATTGCCATCCGGAACTACATCCACGACTACAATACCATTCGACCTCACTCATCCCTTGGCGGACTTACCCCCACAGCATTCCACAGGATTCATTCACCCAGTCTAGCAGCATAGAGGAAGGAGCCATTCGGATCATTTCGAAAATCGTGTCTTGACAGTGGGGAGCACTTTATTGAACACCCGTCAAAGTACTAAATACTAAGCTTGCCAATAATACAAAAAAAACTTCTGTATATAACTTTGCATAGATATCATTAACCTTTCTTTAAAAACTCTCACCTTGCTTACGACAAGTTAATTTATTACATTTAAAATTGTTGCTATAGTCTAGTTGACCTTTCGCATAACGCCTTAGCCTCTGCGAAGTGCCGAAACCGGGACCCACGGCTGCTCCCGCTTCGGAGGCGTGCGACGCGCACCGGTTTTGGCATTTTGCAGAGGCGATGTTAGGCGTCGTTTTTGTAAAAAAATGCTGAATAATCATGGATTACTCAGCGTCTTGTCATGTTCACCAATTTTCCTCAATAATATCCCATCTTCTGTATATTGCCAAGTCATTCTGATATCCATATTGACACTTGCTTCGAAAATGCCGTCTATCCCTTGAATCTTCTTACTTCTCAAAGATGGATGCCTTGGATTCTCTACCATCAACTCAAGTTTTTTCTTTAGTTGCTTCTTCGCTTCGGGCGAAAGCCGCTGAACGCCTTCATGAAATGAATCCGAATACTCAATGATCATCATTAAGCCCTAACCCATCAAACAGTTCCTCCAGGGAACTTGCTTTATTGGTTTTTCCTTCTCGGACTTGCCTATCTACATTCCTTTCTCCATCTTGCCATTCCTTGCTATAAAACCACATTTGATCTTTAGGAATGATAACCACCGGCGTAATGATGATCTTCCCATCCTTGACTTCAACATCGAGCTTATCGCCGACAACGAGCTTCAATTTCTTTACAACCTCATTGGGAATGGTGACTTGTGATTTTTGTTTTAAATCGACAACCATATACGCCTCCAGTATTACTGTTATACTTTCTGACTCAATTGTACTCCTTCAGCGAATAGATTTCAATGGGGAAAAAACCTGATGAGTTATCCCAAATGGCGCCTAACGTGTATGTGTATGCGACGGCCTGAAGCCGGGACCCACGGCTGCTCCTGCTTCGGAGGCGCGCGACGCGCACCGGTTTTGGGCTGTTGAATACACGTAGTTAGGCGGCGAAACGGACTTCTGATTGGACTAATTACTCACAACAAATATCTATTAGCCTTCAAGATACATCACTAGAAATTCAGTTTTCTCGTTATTTGCTTCTCTCACAAATGAATACTTTTCTCTAAAACCGATTTTATCATAAACTTTTATTGCTCGTTGATTGAAACGAGCTACAGTAAGCCTTAATTCCGACGCCGACAGTTCACACTTTGCAAAACAGATACCAGCACTAATGAAATCATATCCTTTTCCCTGACCACAAAATTGTGGCTTCATTCCTAAACCTATATCTTTATATTTTATAGTAGAGTATACTCCGAATGTTCTCCCAATGGGCACTTGTGCCGCCTCGCCAAAACAGAAGTATCCAACTAATTCACCTATACTATCAATAACAGCATAATATTCTCCACCTAACAGTTCAGAACGACACTCATCGGTATTATCCATACTGTAAATCTGATACTGCTCTTGGTATGTCCAAGTCGAAATCTCGATAGCATAGGCAGTTGTCATTTCACAGATTTGAAAGTCCATTGTTCTCCTCTCTGTGTGTGATTATCTATCCCGAAATATTAAGGATTAATATGCTTTTTGTCGCCTAACGTGAATGTGTATGCGACGTGCCAAAACCGTGACCCGCGGCTGCTCCCGCTTCGGAGGCGACGCGCACCGGTTTTGGTATTTTGAAGAGGCGATGTTATACGGCGGAATCCACTTCCTTCCTCATTCTTACAACTTTAAATGTTTTCAACATCGCAATAACCTCATTGAACTCATTTTCGTTGAGATATTCTGATTGCCTATAACAGAACTCAAGACTTGCAGCAATACTCCGTTCCTTATTTGTCTCGATTATTACAATGACTCTGTCATCATTATATTCTGCATACAACAAATAATCGTATGATTTTAATACACATAAAAACTCTTGTGGTACACCAGAAAACGTCCATGCCTCACCGAGAAGGTCATGATATTTATCCTTGTATGCCTGGATAGAGGTGAACTTTCTACAACTAACCGATATGCCTGAATTATTATCCGTGTTATCCCATGAATTGGGATTATCCATAAACGGAATCCACGGATTCGCGATCTCAAAATCATACTTTATGAGGTATGCTTCATTGTCATCAAGAAAAGTAGTTTCGTCCATACCATTATCTGTAACGGCATCATTTCCCTGAAAGCTGAGAATACTCATTGAGAATAGCACTAAAATAAAGCAAACAAGCATGGCCGCAATAATTGCAGTTGCTTTATTATTTTCTATGTGCGTTACTATCCGACGTAGCATATCCAATGACATCCCCCTATCCAAGGATATTTTCGCCTTCTGCCGTATAACGTGTTTGTGTCCCCGATGTTTCCGAACCGTTCTTCAGAGACCTGCTTCGGAGCGCGCGACGCGCACGGTGAGGGAATATTGGGGACGCGATGTTATGGGACGTCTTTCCATTCTTTGATGCGATATTTACTTGATCACGATGCTACTCCAACCGCCCTTTCTAAACACAGATACACTTTCGAAATAGAGATGCTTTCGCTCATCGGCTTGGTTATCACAACTCAACTCAAGAAACCATTCTTCATCTTCATCTTTTTTACTGAATACACTTGGTCTCCAATATGCAACACCAAATTCGTCGAAAACATAGGTATATCCTTTATTTGACTCATCATTTTCAATAAACTCAGTATACTTCCTTGTTTGCTGAATTAGTACGTCAGCCTCAGTGGAGAAAATCGGGATATCATTCCACAACACGGTTAAGTAATCATTCATAGAATAGGCCACTTCAATCAGGACAACAGCATCCATTGGGTCATAGTGTACGAAGAAATCACCCTCATAAAAGGAGTCTTTCTTACTAAATTCGTTGTTTACGCTATACTTAAGGGCAACGTCACAATCCTTCATTTTCTGACGTACAGTATCCTTTGTATCTCCAATATTTATGACGCCAATGCTTTCTGATGGGATGATACTTATCTCCCTCGTCATATCACAATCTCACTTTCATCTGCATAAATACAGATAATATATAAGTAAACGATTCTGAGATGTCCCATAACGTGAACGCATTCGCGAAGCCCTTGAACCGTTCTTCAGCGCCCTGCTCACAACGCGCGCGACGCGCACGGTTAAAGGGTTTTGCGAATGCAATGTTAGCTGATGTTGTGTACGGAAACTGCACTCGCCGTAACAGATCAATTCTATCCCAAATATACCTTACTCTAAGTTCACGTCCGATATAGAAAATACCCTACTAGTCCACTGCTTAAAGATACCAATATTATAGTTAAAATATTCGTCATTATACCAACTGCATCCCGCATTTCTTTCAATGACATCCGCATGAAGGCCCATTATCCAAAGTTGACGTAGAGCTGCAAATGCAGTAATAGTATCTTTTTCGGCATCACTCAACTTACGAACCGAATTATATCCATCTATAAAAGCTTTCCAGTCATCAGATTCTATGTACTTATCATTACCCAATGTCTCATTCCATGCAAAAACACAAATATCATATGCACGCCAACCGTACCCCATGCAGTCAAAATCAAACATTTGTGGCAAATCGCCCTCGAAGAATACATTCCCACTATGTATATCACCGTGACAAAATCCGTAATATGGTTTTTCATATCTTATATTACTCTCAAGAAACTGACACAATTTCTCTGTAGCAACACTTAGAAACTTAGCATCTTCTGAGCGTTCTGCGATATGTTGTTGTATCATCATCAGCGGTTTTTTCGAAAGTTCCATTAAGTCTATTGGCTTACGACTTACTGTAAAATCTTTCTGATCTGCAATTGTATGCATTTTTGCTACCATACTACCAAGGTTAAACACTTTCGTGACTGTGTCACCCGATGGTGTATTTTTCGCTTCTTTAAAAACAACTGCAAATCGTCTTCCCTCAGGAGCATTAATTCCCCATACGAAACTGGAATCCCTACAGCGTAATGGGGCTGCTGCGCATATACCGTTATCACACAATGCGTTTATTATATATACTTCCTCTTCATAATCAATCTGTTCATGCATACCTGTCTGTGATATACGGAGATAATAGACTTCCTGGCCTACTTTCACTTTGTATATATCATTCATTCCACTGTCAAAAAAGCTACAGCTTAACGATTCCTCAAAATCATACCTCTTTACTAATTCATTCTTTAATGCAACTGGACTCAGCTGTGAAGACCTTACTGGAAAAAATGTATCATTCATAATATCCTCCATAATTTTGCTATACTATACACGATGTCAGCTAACGTCTGTGTTTCTGCGAAGTACCGAAACCGTGACCCCCGGCTGCTCCTGCTTCGGAGGCGCGCGACGCGCAACGGTTTTGGCATTTCGAAGAAACGATGTTAGCTGGAGTAACAACTGATAGAGCTTGCCGTGGTGGCGGCAGGACGCCGACACCACAACGGATTATATGTAGAACATATATTTTAATCTATAACAATAGATGACCTGTACATAGCGATGTATTTATACCATTATAATAAACATTTCGATACAAATTGCCAATAATTGATAAATACTTTACAATACTGTTGATGGATGCGTTTGAAAGATTAGCAACCGCAATACCACAACCAGGCACTCCTGGATTAACAGTACAATGATCTTGCTCCATACACTTCTGCCAAACATCAAAAGTATGTATTTGTGCCCTGCCAAATTCATAAGAAATGGTTTGTAACTTATCAATAATCTTATTCTTACCTTTAAGATTATCATAGCCATACCAAAGCATTGTTTTAGCATTACTATGATATGCTTTAATAAAGACATCAAAGAATGAAATCCCTGCATCATTACAGTCAAATGGTTGATATGGGTCAATAAATACAAAATCACTATTACTAAAACTGTATTTATTTTGCATAAATGCAGAAATAGAATCTCCAAGTATTGTAGTTACTCTATCGCTTAGTTTAAGTTTTTCAGAAAAGCTGGTAATGTTATCAAGAGAGTCTTTTTCAATGTCGTGAAAATAAAAACATGTGTCACTATTTCTCAGTATTGTCATAGCAATTGCGGGAGAGCCCAAATATGTATCGTTGTTACTAAAATCTATATTTTTGAGAATCTTAAGGTAATCACTATTCTCCAAGTGATATTTTTTAGTTTGATCATATACGTTGTATATACCGTATATGTTTTGAGTATTTTTAAGCAATTTATATTCGGCAGAAGCAGAAGTTGCTTCATAGTATTTATTTGGTGCTTCGATTTTCAAGATATCACTTAATGGCATATGTTTCCATACATCGCCTATTTCACCTGAATGTCTATACGGCATAGAATCATCTCCTCGTAGTAATATGAAAATATATTGATTAATATATTGAACCCATATAATCTGATTTTGAGTATACCCCGCCGCAGGACGCGGCGGTTCTATATGTCGTTGTTATTTCAGCTAACGTGAATATGTCTGCGACGGCCTGAAACCGGGACCTCAACGGCTATCTTCGGAGGCGCGCGACGCGCACCGGTTTTAGGCTGTTGAAGACATGTAGTTAGCTGGAGTTGTAACTGATGAAGCTTGCTGTGGTGGCGGCAGGACGCCGACACCACCACATGTTCTATTAACATTGTGAAGCAAAATAGCTTCTAGTTATGCTTATTAGACAACACAAAACAACCAGTTTACTCCGAATTTATCAACAAGACAAAATATTAGTGAGCTCCATTCACATGAACCTAATGGCAACTCGATTTTTGCATTATCTTTAAGAACATCATATGCTTTTCTTATGATTTCCTCGTCACCTTTACTAAAATAAAAGCTGAACTGCATTGTGTTCCCAATAATACATTCTGACTCTTGCTCCATAAATGCTACACATTGACCAAATATGCTTATTTCAGCATGGGCAACTAGATTGCTTTCATTTCTATAGATTGCATCAACAGTAGCACCAAATGCTTTTTGATATAGTTCTATTGCTCCGTCGCAATTTTTCAAGTATAGCTGAAGTTTTGTAATTGGCATATAGTAACCTCCACAAATATAAATAATCAATAGTTCACATTATTAAACAAATGCGTTCTGGTTTCGAGTGTATCCCGCCGCAGGACGCGGCGGTTGAACATCCTGGTTACAATTTCAGCTAACGTGTATGTGTCCCCGATGTTTCCGAACCGTTCCTCGGAGGCCTGCTTCAGAGCGCGCGACGCGCACGGTGAGGGAATATTGGGGACACGAAGTTATATGCAGTCGACACAATCAACTTGACCATCTGTGTTAACAATAAAAATCTTCTCAAAGCAGTAATCAAAGCACTCCAGTTCAATGATTTCCTTGAATGTACTGTTATCTGCAAGGAAATAACCATTGAGTATTCCTAACCAAAAACAATCAGCCTTTTGTGGATCGATATTTCTCATTTTCTCATGTTTTGTCTTGAGCGCATGAGCAACCATATCATGCACATGGTAATCTATTCTGATTTGATGATATCCTTGTTTCGCTTGGACTGCACCAACAACTAGATTGCCTGTTCTTTGCTTGATTCTCTGCCATTTAACATGCTCATGAGCTACATCAAAAAACCCTTCATCTTTACCATAAAACTCATTCTGCAGAAGCGAGTCAATGTTTGATGTCAACGATTTGGTGAAAATCTGATAATCATCAATTGGATAGGATAACCACAATCGCACACCATCCGAATTAGCATACTTATTCTCCAAAAGGTGATTAAGCTTTGCGATGTACCTTAATAGTGGAGTGGAAAAACTTGTCGAGGAGACTTTCGCTCTCTTGTGGGGATCATATACCAACGGTCTACATTGCGTTATCTCAACCGCAATTCTTTTTTGAGGTGTAGAAATATAGTAATCTGGCGGTTCATCACCCAAACAAACCTCGTAACTACTCGTGCAGTCTAGTACACCTGACATTGTTATCGCATTAATGATAAATTCTTCATCTTTCCTCATTGCTATTCCTCGATTGCATATAACGTCATTGTGTCCCCGACGGTTCCGAACCGTTCTTCGAAGGCCTGCTTCAGAGCGCGCGACGCGCACGGTGAGGGAATGTTGGGGACACATGGTTATACGCCGTAGGGGCGTTCCCTTAGCTGCACGAATTATTACTCTTTTGTCTTGATTCCAATCTCTTCATTCACTTCATCAGCTAATCGACCAAAACTCAATCCCTCTTCATTCCCATTTGCCTTCAAAAATCCTTTAGCAAGATCCTCAACGGTTGACTCTAGTAGTGTGAAAAACTGTGACATTGCAAATTCTCTTTTTACATCCTCTTTCTCAGTCCCAAATACTTTCGATATCAATTCCTCAATCATTTGATCCATGCCCCAAAGCTTTAGGTGCAGCAGTTCATGAACGACAAGCTCTTCTAGGTTAGTGCTTTTAGGTGTGGAATTTATGAGCAGCACTGCTTTCTTATCAGTTATATCGATTTTGATGTCACCTGATTTTCTCCAAGGCGTATTAACAATAATCAATTTGACATCCCAGTCCCTAAGCCGCAGAATATCTTGCCATTTGGATATTAAGCCTTCTAGCATTATTACGTTCACAGACATAATTCCATCCTCCAATAAACACATTAGCAATAGATGCTCTTTCCTGATTAATTCGCTTTTAGGATAATAGAGACTGATTCAAATTTGCTATTATATGGCGTATAACGTGAATGTCTCTGCGGCGGCCTGAAACCGGGACCCGCGACTGCTCCCGCTTCAGAGGCGCGCGACGCGCACCGGTTTTGGGCTGCTGCAGAGACTTTGTTAAGCGCCGACAGCGCCTCACTCACGCCAACCAGTTCGCCGCCGCTGCGGTAAGCCTTTTTGTGGCCCGCATTCGCACCGCCATGAAGGACACCAGCCAGCCACATTATACCATTTGCGTTATTGATTGTGCGAATGCTGTCATCTTTTCGACAACCCACACATTCGCAGCGGCCAGCCAGGCGTCTGACAACTCCGGAAAAGAACTGAGCAATCCGCAGCCGCTGGTTGCAGCACTATCCCAAAATCCGCTGACTCGCATTCACACCAGCATGCGGGGCACCTTGAGCTGACGATCACCACCGACTTTGCGGACGGTGTGAATGCGACTAAAAAAAGCGTGCGGTGCAAACCCACCAGCGGTTGCAAGGATTCGTTTCGATGACAAAACCAAATCAGTATTTTCTCTGTTGGCGCTTAACGTCTTTGTGTCCCCGATGTTTCCGAACCGTTCTTCAGAGCCCTGCTTCAGAGCGCGCGACGCGCACGGTGAGGGAATATTGGGGACACATGGTTAGCTGGCGTGCTATATCACTACTGATATGAATCATGTAAGTTATTCATCTTTTTCTCCGATCAACCGTTTAAATTCTTTACTCATTTTCTCTTTTTCTTTCATTATTTGATTCATCAACCTGTCCACAACAATCAGAGTAACCACTGACTCAAATATAATAGGTTGTATTTTTATCCACTCTACATTATTGATTAGTGTGATTTTTCCGATCTTTTCTAATGAATTTATAATCGTTAAAATAACCGAGACGCCGTATACGATGATCTTAGGATTGAAGAGTCTGATGATCCTCTGTTGAGAATCAATAAGATCCTGAAGAAATGTATCCTTGTTATTGCGAATTTTCTTTAGCAATAAAATAAAAAGCATCTGTGGCCATGTGCCTAATAATTCAGGAACATAAGCTGAAATAATCAACGTGAAAGATAGAACTAAGTACATGCAAGCATAATATGCTTGTGTGTCGCTTGCTACGAATAATCCAACTAGGAGAATCAATATTGAATAGATACTTCGGGAAATACATATCAAAAGTAAGATTGTATTTGATACCGATAAACATTTATTTATCAAGGTACTGATTTGTTTAACGACCCGTGAGAATGAACTGCAGAAGAGAAAGCGATATGATTTGCTTATGTATGGCCAGATCATCCTTTGCCATTTTCGATTTTTATATGACAATATGAAGTTATTTAGGACTCTAAATATAACATATCCCAATATTTCAAGAATCGAAAGTGCAATAAATAATCCTGTTGAAAATATCAACAAACTAGTCAAAAGGTCTCCACTTAAGTATTTCACGAAAGCACTCAGCAATGCCACCCCACTTCTTAACGGCTAGTAACGCATGAAGATATCTTCTCCCATGCCAGCTAACGTCTTTGTATCTGCGGTGGCCCGAAACCGGGACCCGCGGCTGCTCCCGCTTCGGAGGCGCGCGACGCGCACCGGTTTGGGGCTGCTGCAGAGACGTTGTTAAGCGCCGACAGCACAGTATTCCATCACCCAGGCGCTGCCGCCGCTGCGGTTCGTCATTTCGTGATCCGCATTCGCACAACCCTGCGGGACACCCGCCACCACATTATACCATTTGCGTCATTGATTGTGCGAATGCTGTCACCTTTTCGACGACACGATCATCCGCAGCGGCCAGGATGGCTTTGGCAAATCCGGACGAGGACAGCGTGACCCGCAGCCGCTGGTTGCAGTGCTATCCCAACACTCCGCTGACTCGCATTCACACCTCCATGCGGAACACCACGAACCACAGATCGCCACTGGCTTTGCGGACTGTGTGAATGCGACTAAGAATAAGAAGCAGAAGTAACCCACCAGCGGCTGAAGGATTCGTTTCGATGATAAAACCAAATCAGATTTTTCTCTGTTGGCGCTTAACGTGGTAGTCTCTGCGGCGGCCTGAAACCGGGACCCGCGGCTGCTCCCGCTTCAGAGGCGCGCGACGCGCACCGGTTTTGGGCTGCTGCAGAGACTTTGTTAAGCGCCGACAGCGCCTCACTCACACCAACCAGTTCGCCGCCGCTGCGGTAAGCCTTTTGTGGCCCGCATTCGCACCGCCATGAAGGACACCAGCCAGCCACATTATACCATTTGCGTTATTGATTGTGCGAATGCTGTCATCTTTTCGACAACCACTCATTCGCAGCGGCCAGCCAGGCGTCGGAAAACTCCAGAAAAGAACTGAGCAACCCGCAGCCGCTGGTTGCAGCATTATCCCAACATCCACTGACTCGCATTCACACCAGCATGCGGGACACCTTGAGCTGACAATCACCACCGACTTTGCGGACGGTGTGAATGCGACTAAAAATAACGTGCAGTGCAAACCCACCAGCGGCTGCAAGGATTCGTTTCGATGACAGAACCAAATCAGATTTTTCTCTGTTGGCGCTTAACGTGAATGTGTATGCGACGGCCTGAAACCGGGACCTCAGCGCCCATCTTCGGAGGCGCGCGACGCGCACCGGTTTTAGGCTGTTGAATACACGATGTTATACGCCGTCATGCTTCTTGCCGTATTATTTGATAGGCGGTTTTGTGCATAGGCATCATATAAACTAACCCAGAGTTGTTCTTGTGATGTATTTGTCTATCAGCTTAATATCTTCAATATCCTTATCTCTTGCCAATTGAGCTTTTTGCTTTCTTATGCTGATCATACTTCCGACAGGCAAACCGTGGATGTAAACCACTTCATCAACTTTCCAATTCTCTATCAATTCAATCGAATCGTTGATTTCGACAATTCTCGCATTGTATTTACCTAATCTGTATTCGCAGCCCATCTCAATAAAGTGGTCAACTATTGCAGAAGTACATCCTATATCAATGTCCTTTGTTACTCTCTTAATATCATGAAGCACCAAAGCTGCACCAGAGGTTATCCAGTATTCATTAACCGGCAAGTTCATCTCTTCTACCAAAGAGATTATTTCATCTTTGCAAAGCATAATTCTGCCCCAATATTCCTATTCATTCACTATCATACAAGAGAAGAATACAGTTTAGCTTTTCACGACTCTCTGAGTTGTACATAAAAAAACCAAGTTACTCAATGGCGTATAACGTCTTAGCCTCTGCGAAGTGCCGAAACCGGGACCCGCGGCTGCTCCCGCTTCGGAGGCGCGCGACGCGCACCGGTTTTGGCATTTTGAAGAGGCGATGTTATCGGAAGCTGGGTCAGGATTACCTAAGTGGTTCCTGTTGTTACTTCACGGTATCCATTGAACTGAATATCAGGAGTTATCATCATTATGAAACCCTCCCCGAAGCAGCGTAATTCTCGAGTGTCTAGTCTAGATTAATGATTACAAAATCAATATTGTTCACGTAATAATATTCCAAACATACATAGCTATTCTCTGTGTCTGCAAGTCTTGCATAATTTCATCATCAGGAACATCATTCACTGTAATAGACGATGCTCCTAATTTTTCTATTGTTTTTCTAGAGGCAATGTTGTCATACCCAGCCCCTATAAACACACGTTTAAACCCATGAGCCAATGCAACCTGCTTTATGAGTTTACATGCTTTCATTGCATAATTATGCCCGGAATAATTAGGGGAAACACCATAACTAAGATGGCCCCTTAAGTATTGTCTGCGTGTATTGTCAACTGCGAAATAAATAACGCCAATATCTTCATTGTTGTTGATATGTATTATAGAAAATCCGTATCTTGGCAAAATACCTTTTTCATAATCAGGTGAGTCTTGGCTTTTTAGTATTAGTCTGATCTCATCATCTTTCAAGTCATTAAATTCCAAATACTGAAACATACATATCTCCCTTAACTAACTCTCGTTTTCATCATTTTTTTCGCTATTTACAGATTTTCACTTACAAAAACGTGAGATCTCCTGTAGATAATAATCAAAACCTTAGTTCTTAGCAGGTTTGTCGATTTTGAATATTACCCCTCTAGTCAAAAATCGAGAACAACGCTATTTCACAGTTTCCGATAACGTAAATGTCTCTGCGACGGGCCGGAACCGGGACCTCAGCGACATTCTTCAACGGCGCGCGACGCGCACCGGTTCTGGTCTGTTGTAGAGACGATGTTATCTGTAGTCGAAACCTCTGACTCGCTTTCAATAATTGCATAACCTAATTTGGGGGATGATGTATAGAGCATTCGTTTGGTAGACATTTATTCTTATTAATGAGCATTGATATACACAAAATACTCATCAATAGGACAATGATATGTGGCAAGGAATAAAACCAACTTGCAATGAATTGACTAGACGGGATTCCATCAGATATCCCGGTACCATAAAATAGAAACCATAGAATCACGGGCAACACCTGCAATATCCCGTTCACCGACAGTATGATAATAATCAGCCATCTCTCGGAAGTTGTTTTTGCGTACAGAATAATGGTGCAAAGAATAAGTGAACCAATAATAACTTCTATTACCCCCCATAGAGCAACCTCGCGCTCCGTTGGTCCATATAAACCAAACACATAAACAGCGCCTGTAAGCACTGAAAATAATCCTAATAGAAATAGATTAATCATAATTTTCTTCGTTGATATCATAGCCATTTTGTTATCCCCATTCTTTATGTTTTTTATAAAACTAAGTTGAGTCACTTTGCTCTTGTGCCAAAGAACTGGATAGACCTCGAACTTCGATTACAGATAACGTCCATGTGTATGCGACGGCCTGAAACCGGGACCTCAACGCCCATCCACAGAGGCGCGCGACGCGCACCGGTTTTTGGCTGTTGAATACACGTAGTTAGCTGAATTAAACCAATGTTATTGCTCAAAACACACCGTGAAAGTAAAACCCCTGATAGTAATAATAAATTACCTAATCGTCTTTTGCACTTTCAGCATAATACGAAAAATGATTTGGTATGCGAATATATGCTCGTATGTGTTCATCTTTTTCTCTTTCGATAATGCGAGAAATGTTATCGTTATTGGTATTACCTTCAGCAACGATAATTGTATTTTGCCTATTCTCAATAACAATGCCTATATGGTCGTGATCAAGGTTGATAAATACCCTATCATATAGGATAATATCTCCAGGCTCAGAGATAAATAGCGCTTCTCTACCAGTGTGATATTCTATCCTTTTATCTCCAATAGCGAACTCCTCCCAACCACCACAGCCAGCAAGGCTACAGGTTACACACTCATTAGGGCTATAAGGAATTAAGAAACCAGCTTTCACACAACAGTAATAAACAAACCCCGCACACCAGTTTCTATCTGCTTGCTCAAGACTCCATTTTGGGAATAAATCGACAATCGGCTTAATATTTGACTTATCATATAAAAGAGATCCATGAAATGGTCGCAGTGCCTCTGTATTGGCTACTTCTGCTAACTTTGCTCTGGTACACATAATAAGCTCCTCACTTATTTATTACAAATGCTTTTCTATCAATAAAACGAAAAACATCTTCAATGCAAATCACAATTCTTCATGCCACAGATAGCACGCCTTGGTTTATTTCCGCTAACGTGTATGCCTCTGCGAAGTGCCGAAACCGGGACCCGCGGCTGCTCCCGCTTCAGAGGCGCGCGACGCGCACCGGTTTTGGCATTTTGCAGAGGCAATGTTAGCTGAAGTAGTAACTGATTGAACTTGCTGTGGTGGCGGCAGGACGCCGACACCATTACACATTTTACTTTTATTACTAACTTGAGAATTTGAGTCATTTTGCAATCATAAATAGATCCAGTACCTACGCATTATATGCTCACCCTCATCTTTGTTATATGCATTTATTTTATCCATCAAGACACCGCCGAGTTTCTCACATATACTTGCCGATACGGCGTTTTGGTCATTTATTGTCAGTAATACTTTATCAAGATGATGTTCTCTTGCAACATTTAGGCCTTGCTTTAGTATTTCTGTCCCATAGCCTTTTCCTTGTTCAGCCAAACGAACGGAATATCCAATGCTTCCAATTCCACTCATGACACTTTCCGTTAGTTCTGTCCGTAACTGAAATTCACCTATAAACTTATCTTTATCAACCGCCCAATAATGAAAACTAACGGGTTGATCAGGAATCAAACCCAGCTCCTTTTTGTCGTACCAGTCTCTTGTTCTTTCAAACCAGGTCTCATCAATAGATGCAGGATTTGTTGGACGAAAGGAAAGTATGTTATGGTCGTAGAACTCCTGACAGTAGTCCCGATAGCCACTTAAGAAAGAAGATTCCCTGCGTATCAGAGTCAACATAAAACATCGCCTCCTTGCTTGAAACACTAAATAATCCATGTAAAAAATCATAATATTTATGTATTATATGTAAGGATTGCTACTCCGTCATACAAAATCTGTTTTCGATTACATCCCGCCGCAGGACGCCGATACCACCACGCACTTTATCAAAAGCAATCTAGACGAATTTCACAAAATGCATATTTGAAAGTTCGAATCACAGGTCTTTCCTATATATTAGTTTTGTTTTGCTCACATAACCGCAACTTGAATAAAATGCTTGTGCTGTTATGTTTTTGACTGAAGTGGCAATATCGACTATATAGATATTAGTTTTTTTAAACTCAGACTCAATTTGTTCAATTAGTTTCTTGGCGATGCCTTGTCTTCTATATTTTTCTGATACATACAACTCGGCAACCTCACCATGTAAACTTTTGTAGCACATTGAGCGGCATATTTGACCACACAGAAAACCTGAAGGTTCATTATTTACAAATGCAATTAGGACAATTTCGTTTTTGTTGTGCAGTAAAGAATCAATGATCGTATTCTCATCTGTACAATCACCATTAAATGCGTTATTAAGATGATGTAAGGCTTTTGAATCACTATGATCAGCTATTTTTATATGTATATCCATATCTCATTACCCCTCCGCTTTAGACATTAATCAAAATAGGTTTTCTTTACGTTTTGTATAATATAAGTTAGACCAGTTTCGATAATCACCGCCGCCGGATGCGGCGGCTTGGTATGGGTTGTTACTATTTCAGCTAACGCATATGTATTTATGACGGCCAAAAACCGCTGTTTTGAGCCCAATTCTGAATAAACTTGTACGGTTTTTGGCTGTTATAAATATGAAGTTATCTGCTGTTTAGCTTTTCTTCAACGCCCTGCCCGAACAATCAGACTTACAGAGCTTTGCCCTAACAAACGCGCTTCAGCGCATAAACGATAAAATGACAAGGATTATGCCTAGTCGTCATCCCATTATACAAACCTACTCAATTGCTATTTTTAACTATTTGCACAAGTGATCAATATATTTATAAAAAACATTACTTAAAGCAGAAATCGTTATTTTTTTATTTTTACCACCTAATTCCATCACCTGAGGCAAATGTATAAAACACGTTTTTGATCTAATTCCTAATTTTTCAGATAAATAAAAACTGTAATAGAATGCATGATTGCACAAATAACATCCAGCATTGTTTGAAATCCTTCCGGTCAAACCATTTCTCTTTATCAAATTAAGCAGTTCCTCTATTTGAAATTGAGACATATATGCTGTTTTTCCGTCTTCTACTATCAAACAATTTTTTCTTATACTTCCATTGCTGTCCTTTTTTCCTGAATCATCAAAGTTCAATGCAAACCTTTCAATGTTTATGCAATTTCGTTCCAATGCAACACCAAATAAAAATATGTAATCCGGTTTAATTTCACCAATAGCTTTTTCAAGTTGTTGCTCTAATTTTGAATATACTGAGCTTAATAATAGATAATTTATGTCCTGTTGTTCTTCCATTGAAGCTTGCAATTCATTCAATAATATTCTCGATGGATTTCTTTCACCATCAAAACATCCTATTAATACCTTTTTTCCAACCATTAGTAAAATCACCTTTATCCTATCACATATTTACACTTGTCAACACCTTGGTTCTATTCCTTCGCGCGATGCACAGATTTTCATCGCATTTAATCTAACAAATCATTCATGTATTTCCTAAATGTGTTTTTCACATCTGTGGAACTGCTTCAAAGCTAAATGGCAGATAACGTGTATGCCTCTGCGACGTGCTGAAACCGGGACCTCAACGCCCTTCTTCAACGGCGCGCGACGCGCACCGGTTTTAGCATGTTGCAGAGGCAATGTTATATGCTGCCCCATGACCCGCGAAGCCAGAGCCACACGGATGTGGCGCCTAACCTTCACGCTGTATTATGATTATTAGCAAATGCTAAGTGTCGTTAATGCAACTCTCTAAAGCGACTATAAGATCATGCCAATCGTTAATATGTAAATAATTGCAACTTGGGGGAACATTTTTATTCTGTTCGCGCCAGGGGTTATCCATTACTTCATCGTCGTACCATACAGGAAATATGCCAACTGCTGCGGAGCCCTCAACATCTGCCTTTATGTTATCGCCACAGAACCATACGTCATCAGCATCAAGTTTAGCTTTTTTCAATGCAAGTTCAAATAGCATTGGTGATGGCTTTCGGAACATATACTCACTTGATGTGATAATAAATTCGAATTGATTGCGTGGCAACATCCTATTAATGCGTTCTGTCAAAGCTGCTCCTGACCAGCCAATATTACTTATAACTCCGCTTCGAATACCGTTAAAATTGATAAAATCAAGCATTATATCAACATTCGGCATGAGTGCACCGCCTGAAACATTGTCCCATAGTATCTTTTCCGCCTCTAAAAATGAAATAGAAAGTTCAATTTCAAGGTATTCATATAAAAATCTTTGAAACTGCCGTTCATGGAGTTCCATACCTATTTCACGTACAATTCCGATTTGTTCGAATAACTTCTGTCCAAAATCGTAGATTTGCTTTGGCGTTAATTCATTCTTATTTTTTCTTATATGTTCAAACAGCTACTTCACCACGTAAAAAATCAACATTAGGCTCACAGAGTAAGGTGTTTCCATAGTCAAACATAATCATTTTTGGTTTCTTGTGCATTTTCGTCTCCTTTTTTGAACATATATATGCGATGGTTAACCACCATAATCACTCCAAAGCCTTTCCCAGCCACACGATGTGGCGGAGATAGCTCTTCATGGGGTGGCATATAACGTGTATGCCTCTGCGAAGTGCTAAAACCGGGACCTCAGCGCCCATCTTCAGCGGCGCGCGACGCGCACCGGTTTTGGCATTTTGAAGAGGCGATGTTAGCTGGAGTTACAACTGATTAAGCTTGCCGTGGTGGCGGCAGGACGCCGACACCGCCACGACAAAAACACATTCTTACAATACAATGAGTACGATGCCAATAGATCATATAATCAAGTCTGTTGCTTTATGGAATAAACATTTAACACCAACTCTTTATCAGAAGATTCTTTTTCAGTATAATTTGAGAACGACTTTACTATTTCCATACCACGTTTATGAAAAATATCCTCCAATTCAACTAAAGAGTAAAGCCGAATGGGGTTTGCATTTTCCATATCAATCTGAGGCTTAAGAGCAATTTCACCATAACGGAGATTATGAGCGCCCAATGTCATAAGTCGAGATATAGAATCCCAGCCATATTGCCAAATTGTCAGCATACTCTCCCCAATCTCACAGTCTGTTTTCGGAAAATAACGTTCTGCATAATCGGCATTGTTTATACCCATAAAATGCTTTCCACCGCTTTTTAGCGCTTTAGAAATCACATCGAATATTTTCAAATTTTCCTCATTATTTTCCAGATATCCAATGGCGCCATCATCAAGATTAAGAACAACATCAAACTCTTCTTGAAAGGTAACATCCCTTATATCCGCATGAACAAATGTTGCGTCAAGGGATAATTCTTGTGCAGTGCTTTTCGCATCATCAATATATACCTTTGTGATATCCACACCGGTCACAGAAAATCCTTTACGGGCAAATGCAAGAGAGTGACGA
Organism: uncultured Clostridia bacterium; assembly: GCA_942493335.1. GTDB lineage: Bacteria > Bacillota > Clostridia > DSM-8532 > DSM-8532 > JAEWSN01. The sequence continues at coordinate 1,901,512 of OW818693.1, forward strand.
CCGTAACCACAAGCCAGGTCAAGAATGCGCTCCTTTCCTGTCAGACCAAGTGCAGTAATAATAAACTCCACTTGATGGTCTGTGTTTTCCGTCCAGGGCTGATTTTTAGCACCCAATGTCCAGATATGCTTGTACCAATCAGATTGTCCCATTATATACCTCGTTTAATGGTTTTTTTTGGACCGCCATAATAATATGCTATTCTTTCTTTGTGCCCATACAAATTGTAATAAAGCATTCCCCGCCGCAGGACGCGGCGGTTTATATGTTGATGTAATTTCAGCTAACTCCTATTACACGAATGTCATATATTCCATCTCTGTTGTTGGATTCGCGAAGTCGCGAATCCTTACGATATGGGTGTATCTGCGACGTTCATTTCAGGATATTGCATGTTTTGGCATGATAGACGAAGTTGGTTTCGGGAAATATACTATGGGCGAGGAATGGGGAGGATCCTGTGTTTTCCCTTATCAATCCAGCAAGGTGTCCATCGGGCTCCGAATCTTGGCTATGCTTTTCTTCGATACATGCGTGTAAATCTCCGTTGTCTTTGAACTCGAATGTCCAAGCAACTCCTGAATGTATCGCAGATCCGTCCCTCCCTCCAGCAGATGCGTCGCAAAGGAATGTCTCAACACATGCACACCCACTTCCTTTTTGATTGCGGCTTTCGAAAGAGCATCAGCAAATACGTGCTGAACGGATCTTTCCGTCAGAAAATGATCGTCCCCAGCCTGCCCAGGGAATAGCCATGTTTTCGGTTTATATAGCCGATAGTACTCCCGCAGTGCCTCAAGAACCTTCTCGGAGAGCATCACATAGCGGTCCTTCCGCCCCTTTGCCTGCTTTATCCGGATCATCATCCTGTCACTGTCGACGTCCGCAATGGTTAGCCGAACAACTTCCCCAACACGCAATCCAGATGAATAAATCATGTACAATATTGTTCTGTGTTTGATGTTGGACACCTGTTCGAACAGCGTCTTCACTTCCTTTTGGCTTAGGACCTGTGGCAATTGGCGATCCTTCTTGGGCCGCGGGATAGCTTGCATCGGCTTACTCAAGACCCTATCACAAAAAAAGGACATTGCACTGATGAATTGATTCGCGAAAGAATGTGACAGTTCCTTTTCGTTTATCATCCGTTCCACATATGCACGGATTTCCCGGTTCCCCGGCACGTTGTCGTTTTGCAATTGTTCAAGAAATCGTCGCGTATGCCCTTCATACGCTTTTCTTGTTTTCACACTATACCCGGCAAGAATCAGTTCCTGTTGAAGCGTCGTAAATGCCATGGCACGCTCGCCATGCAATCCTGCAGCAGTATCTGGGATAGCCGTCCCTATCCCATTCCCATCCAGCCAGATGACTTCATCGCACTCGGACAGACCCTTCAGTTTCTCCCTGGTTCTGTTGTCCAGTGGAAATCTCCATGTTTTGTCATGCGGATGGTACAGTCCCTGTCCAATGGTTTTGATCGCCTTGACATACTCAGGTGAATAAACAAAAGAAACGATATAGGCTCCTTCATCCTGTCGAATTGTGAAGCTCATGATCCATGCTCCCTTGCCTGTATTCCCCGAACCATGTTTCTCTACGATCAGCATAGCATATCCATTTTGTTATGAACACCATGCGCAGGGCATGGCATGAAACATTTGTCGACAATCATCCAAGTACAAAGCACATAACAAAAAGGATCATGAATAATCGATACATTCCGGTAGAATCCGTATAGAATGATGATCATGTGAATGTCAAAATCATAAGGTGCCGTTGCGTGATCACCATCAGAAGTTACGGATATCGGTTGCAGAATAATGCCACACAGGAGGAAAACTCATGAAACCCATTCATGTTACGGTCTGGAATGAGTTCCGTCATGAAAAAAGCGACGAAGCAGTTCAGAGGGTGTATCCCGAAGGAATTCACCAAGCAATTGCTGATGCTTTTTCTGATACCACTCTGGTAACTGATCCTGCCGATTTTATCGTCCGCACGGCCACGTTGGATGAGCCTGAGCATGGCCTGACGCAAGATGTACTGGATGATACGGATGTCCTCATCTGGTGGGGGCACATGGCGCATGAGGAAGTATCCAGTGAGGTCGTTGATCGGATCCAAACGCGCATTCTTGGCGGAATGGGACTCATCGTACTGCACTCTGCCCATTACAGCAAGATCTTCAAGCGGATGATGGGAACCTCCTGTCGCCTCCGTTGGCGCGAAGCCGATGAAAAGTGCCGGGTTTTCACCATCCGCCCGGATCATCCCATCGCGCAGGGTATTCCTGCCACTTTTGAGCTTCCTGCAGAAGAAATGTACGGGGAACGCTTCGGGATTCCGGATCCGGATGAACTTGTCTTCCTGGAATGGTTCCAGGGTGGCGACGTTTTCCGGGGAGGCTGCTGCTTCCGCCGCGAGAAGGGCAAAATCTTCTATTTCCAGCCCGGTCATGAGACCTATCCTCAGTATTACAACCCGATCATCCGCAGAGTCATCTTGAACGCAACCCGTTGGGCCGCGCCGCTTTCTCCAATTGATCCGGAAATGGATTCCCCGAATGCGCCGCTTTTCGAGGAACTACCCAAACATTGATCCTTTATCCTTTATCCTTTATCCTTGATCCTTTATCCTTTATCCTTTATCCTTTATCGTTGATCCTTGATCCGTTTTTCATTTGTTTCCTATCAGAAGCAGGCAGACTCCAACGATGGAATCTGCCTGCTTTTCACTGTGCCTATGGCATGTGTGCGCTCTTGGTGGTGAAAGACCGATATGAGGCGGATGGCACCAAACGTGTCAATCTGGTCAGGCTTGCTGCAGTAAAATCGAAAGCATGTGAATTCGGATTTACCTATCCAACGAACCGTCTATCAATAAAATGACCTTGTTGAACCTATGTAGACCGAACGATTCGTACAGCGGCGTGAGAGGTCGGCAGCTTCATGCCGTTTACACAGACATAATGTCTCATTCTCGGTTCAGCACAAGACCGTTCGCCTCTACGCCGCGCACCTCACGGTCCATCTCCAGCACGAGGATGGTGTCGACCGGATCGTGCAATGCCTGTGGCAGGTCGAGTACGATGCCGTCGGCATCCTGACGGAAAGCGATGCGGATTGATTCGTCACCGAGCTTCCACACATGAACCACGCGCGCCTCAATGGCAGGCAGCATTTCCGCGGTAAAGGCCAGCGGATCGAGAATATGCAGATAGATGCGACTCCCCTTGCAGGTGCTGCCAAACACATGGTCGACCGGCTCGAAGGGGCCTCCGCGCGTACCATAGACACTATCACCATAGGTGTGCATCCAGACTCCGATTTCCCGAAGTCGCTCGACGACCGGCTGGGGCACTACGCCATCCCTGTCGGGTCCGACGTTCAGCAGCAGGTTGCCGCCCCGAACGAAAACGTTCACCATCATGCGGATCGCTTCATCGAAGGGCATCGGCGGGTCATTCGGAATCCATCCCCAGGAACGGCCGCTGCAGATGCAGAGGTTCTTCTCCCACGGCACGGGAATAATCTTCCCCGTGATCTCATGAGAACCTTCATCGCAATAGAAGTCACCCTCCCATCCTGAGCGCGGGTTGATGACGGTCAGCGGGTTCCGCTCTCGGACCCCGCGGTTGAGGGCGACCGGATCCCACAGCCAGGCGCCGTCCGGATCGCTGCCCGAATGGGCCAGCCAGCCACCGTCATACCACAGGATGTCGATCGGCCCATACTGCGTGGTCAGCTCGCGCACCTGATCATGGCACTGCTGCTTGAGCTCCTGCGCGTTCACCGGCATCTCGTGCGGATGGAAGTAGGCCGGAAAACGCCAGTCCATGGGCGAATAGTACAAGCCCACCTTCAGGTCCGCCTTGCGACAGGCCGCGACATACTCCTTCACGAAATCCCGTTTTGCGCCTGTACGGACCGTATCAAATCCATTCCAGCCTCCGGGACTGTCCCAGAGCGCAAAGCCGTCGTGATGACGGGCGACCATCACCATATATTTCATGCCGGCATCCTTGGCCAGTTGCGCCCAGACATCCGCGTCGAAATGCGCAGGCTTGAACGCTTCAGCATTCTTCGCATATGTCTCAGTAGAAATGCCCTCGCTTTGCATGACCCATTCGCCTCTACCCAGCATGGAATAGATGCCCCAGTGAATGAACAACCCGAATTTCATATCGCGCCAGGGCGTCATCTGCTCTTCCGTCAGGCGCAGGCCGGGGGCCGTGACCCCGCCCAGGCTCTTGAACTGCATGCTGCTCTTGAGCAGGGACTTCAGTTCATCGCCGGACATCTCTCGCAATGCCTGTTCTTCCATCATTCGTTCCTCCGTATCACTTCCTGGGGTGCATACGGCAGCGGCGTCCGTCTGCAAGCTTCATCAAACACAATACCTCAGTCACGAAGGATTCGCAATCGGCGTTTGGATGCGTCCTTTATTCGTGGTTCCCGCATTTTCAGTCGCTCGTTTCCATGAAGGATGGACTCATCCGATCGAATCAGACTCCATCTCGACCAATAAAGAAAAGGGTTATCTCTCAATCATTTTCATGATTTTCGAGACAGCCCCGCCTACTCAATTTCTTGATGTGATCCCCTCAATCCAGTCTCTTTCTGAACCGCAGGATGGACAGCAGCAATATGACAAGGGTGAAGACCCCGAGCAGCAGTGTATTTCTCCAGAGGTAATGCATGCCGACGCCTTTGAGTACAATCCCGCGAAGCATCTCGAGGAAATACGTCAGTGGGATGAAGTTGCCGAGTGCCGCAATGAATGGCGGCATCGCTTCCCGCGGAAAGATAAAACCGGAAAGCAGGATGCTCGGCAGCAGGATGAACACCATCCCCATCATGGCTTGCAGCTGGGTACGGGCAAAAGTGGAAATGAGCATACCCATGGCAAGCGAACACAGTACAAAGAGAAAACCGATGGTCAGCAGCAATGGCAGACTTCCCGCCACCGGTATTCCAAACCAGAACATGCAGATGGCCAGCGCGAACAGAAAACCCGCATATCCGATGGCAATATAGGGAATCAATTTCCCGACAATCAGTTCAACAGAGCGGATCGGTGTGACAATCAATTGTTCGATGGTGCCCCGTTCCTTTTCACGTACCAGGGCAAACGCCGTAAGTATCAGTGTCACATTCTGCAGAATAAGCCCTACAAGCGCCGGAATGGTGAATCGGATGCTTTCCATTTCCGGGTTGAACCAAACCTTTGCGGTTACGCGCACAGAAGGTGTTTTCAGGCTCAAACCACCCATTCGTCCCAATCGCTCATCGAGGAGTTCACGCGTTGCCATTTCCGAGACTAGCATTCCGCTGTTGTAGGCAGTTCTCGCTGTTGTAGGGTCGGTTCCGTCCACGATGAGCTGCGGGGCGGCAGTTTCCCCTCGCTGGATGGATCGGTCGAAATCCGGCGGGATGATGAGGCCCACCTTGATGACGTCGGCATTCACTGCCTCGTGGATTTCCTTCTCGTTGTCCACGAATCCGTCGATTCGGAAATAGCCGGATGCGGCAAAATGCTCGATAAACGCCCTGCTTTCCGCCGTACGGTTCAAATCAAGCACGGCGGTCGGCACTTCATCCACTTCCGTATTGACGGCATAACCGAAGAGAAACATCATCACAATGGGCATCATGAACGGCATGACCATGCTGATGCGGTCCCGCTTCACCTGGATGAATTCCTTCTTCACAATCGCAGCAAACCGCTTCCAGGAAAACAACCTGCGCTTCGGCATATCTTTGCTTTTTTTTGCCATTTCACCTGCCAATCCACTGTCAGTTTTCATGGATGAACCTCATTTCCTGGAACGTTCCGGACACAGCGCGGCCAGTTGTGCGTTCCACGCGGTGAATGAACACATCCTCGAGGCTTTTCGCTTCTTCATCCCCTGCAATGAGGTTCTGGGGCGTATCATAATCGGTTATGTGTCCGTCGAGAATGAAACTCACAATGTCGCAGCTTTCCGCTTCGTCCATGTAATGGGTCGTGACAAGTATCGTGATGCCCTGTCGGGACAATGCATGGATGATTTCCCAGAAGACCCGGCGTGAAACAGGATCAACGCCTGCCGTCGGTTCATCCAGGATGAGCAGTTCCGGTTTGTGAATAAGCGCACACCCCAGAGCCAGACGCTGCTTCCAACCGCCGGAGAGGGCCCCCGCCTGCTTGCGCTCCTTTCCTTCCAGGTTGGCCATGACAATCAGATCCTGTTTGCGCCGCTCCCGAACTTCTTTTGACAGGCCATAGACCCCGGCGTAGAAATCAAGGTTCTCCTCCACGGTCAATTCTTCATACAGGGAGAACCTTTGGGACATGTAGCCAAGGGAATGGCGGACGATTTCCGTCTCCTTCACCACATCACGCCCCATGATGCGGGCATGTCCGGAAGTGGGATGCAGCACGCCGCACAACATGCGGATGGTCGTGGATTTTCCGGAACCGTTCGGGCCCAGGAACCCGAATATGCAGCCTTTTGGAATCCGGAAGCTGATATCGTCCACCGCTGTGAAACTGCCGAAGCGTTTGGTCAGATGTTCAACTTCGATGGCAGGTTCAGCCTCGATCGGAGGTTCAGCCTCGATCGGAAGTTCAGCCTCGATCGGAGGTTCAGCCTCGATCGGAAGTTCGGTCGTTGGCGCAGGCGGAGAGGTCTGCCCATCCGGTGATTTCAACGGATTCTCATTCATACCCTTCTCCTCACTGCTCCGTAAAAACGTCCGGGATCGTGGCTTCCAGCGACATGCCCGGTTTCAGGCCTGTTTCTTTCCCGAGTACTGACACCTTGAACCGGAAGACAGTGGATTCCTTTGAGGCGGTGGTTTCAGTGTTTCGGGGTGTGAATTCAGCCTTAACTGAAATCCAGGTCACGGTCCCCTGTACCTTTTTGCCGGGCAGGGATGTGGCGGACAAGTCCAATTCGGTTCCCAGGCTGATTGCAGCCAGATTCTTCTGGGGGATGTACAACCGCACGGACAAATCACCCAGATCAGACACCGTTCCAATTGCTGTGCCGGCGTTCACAACTTCACCTGTATTCACGGAAATCAACGTGACAACTCCATCGCATGGTGCTTTCATCGTGTACTTGTCCAGAATCAGCTGGCCTTGTTCCAGCGCGGCTTTACTTTGGGCCAAGTCTGCTTCCGCCGCCTGTATGGTTGTACCGGCTGCTCCATTCTGCAGGAGTTCAAGTTGGGCCTGCGCCTGATCAACCTGCGCTTTCGCAGCTGTAATGGCCTCATCGCCCACGCCCTTTTCGACTTGTTCCCGTTGGGCCTTGCTCGCTTCAAGCTGCTTCTGCGCCGTTTTGAAGGCTGCATCCGCCGAATCGCGCCGATAGACGGCATCCTTGTATGCGGTATCGGAAAGGTCTCCATCCTTTTTCAGAACTTCTGCATCCTTACGTGCCTGCTCCGTATAGTCCGCCAGCACTTTGGCGCCATCAACGGCAGCCTGTGCAACCGCAACCTGTGCTTCAGCCGTTTTCAGCGCTTCTTTGCCCGGACCCTTCAAAGCTTCCTCATACCGGGCGTTTGCCGCATCCACCGCATAGCGGGCCTGATCGACCTGCTCTGAACGATTCCCATCCCTCAGTTCCTTCAGCCGTGCCTCTTTCGCGGCGACTACCTGTTCCAGCTGATGAACGGATGATTGCTGTACGGATCCATCCAATAGGGCCACAACAGCGCCGCGTGTCACGGACTGTCCTTCCTCCACCAACAATTGATCGATCCGACCGGCCACCTCCGTGACCAGATCCGTGGATTCCGCCTCAACGGTCCCACCGAGCATCAACGGTTCCGCTGTCCCGCATGCGGCAAACAGAAACAGGCAGCATGCCAGCATGAAGACCACCGATACCCGAAGGGTAGACCGTTTATCATGGCGTAAACTCATCTGTTTCATGCGAACGCCTCCTCTGTCTGGATCAAGCCGTGATACAACAGATCGATCGTCCTGTCCGCTTCTTCTTCGAATGCCTTCTCCGACATGCCGGCAAAGATACACTGGACGATCAGTGCGGCAAATGCCCCCATAATGGTGCGAAGGATGGTTTCACGAGATAGGCCCTTCCGCAAGGCGCCCTCTTCCTCAAGCCGGTTGAAAATGGGTCCGATGGTATCATGCGCGCGCTTGTAGACGTTTTCATACATGGCGTTCCGGATTTCCGGGTGATACAGCGCTTCGGTCAGCACCACCTGGAAGACAGGCATCATGCGATGCAGCAAATGGAGTCGATCCATCAGGATTTCCTTCAGGACGATCCGGATATCCTTCCCTTCCGATTCCGCAACGATTTTCTCGATGCCTGCCATCACAAGATTTCCGCTGACGGATTGCGCGAATTTTACGACAATCGCAGTCAGCAAATCCTTTTTCGTCTTGAAATAGCGGAATATCGTACCTTCCGCAACGCCGGCCGCCTTGGCGACCTCACTCGTCGTTGCGCCGGCATATCCTTTTTCAGAGAATACGGAGACCGCCGCAGTCAGAATCTCTTCCTGCCGGCTTATGTTTTCTTCCGAACTCTTGGGTTTTCGAGCCATAGGATGCCTCCTTTTTGGGTTCCTGCCGGTGACTTCAAATGCGGTGCGTTGGCAGGACAAAGGGCGGATTTTGCAGTAAATGAATTTTATGAGTGATTACTCACTTATTTTAAAACCAAAAAAACCCGGTGTCAAGATCCGATTGGACCCGCACCGGGTTTTCTTTTGGCTGGAGGGACTGTTCCTCTGGGCATGTCGATTTGACGAGTGCTCAGGTCAATGCAGCAAGATAACGACGCAGATTGGCTTGACCGATCGCGATCCCCTTTAGCGGATCTTCCATACCCTCGAATTCCACAGACAACACACCATCATATCCAGACTTGCCCAGCAAGCGCAAACACTGGGAAATAGGCGCATTTCCATGACCGATGATGGCACCCCGCAAGTAATTCCCCGCGCGGGATGGGAACCAGCCTTCGCCAGGATCCGCTCCCAGTCCTGATTTCACATGGAAATCCTTTGCATGTACATGGAATGCATAGGGAAGCACCCGACCGACAGCCTTTGTCGGGTCCTCATCGGCACAAAGAAAGTTTCCCATGTCGACCAGCAGCCCAAAATTGGGGTGGTTGACGGCACTGACAAGCTTTTCCACCCGCTCGCTGTCCTGTGCAAAATATCCATGATTCTCGACCATGGTCCGGATTCCCATCGTAGCGGCAAATTCCGTCACGGCAAGGCATCCTTCGGCAAGAATCGGCAGCAGCGCATCAAAGCTCTTCGCCCCCACACGGTCTGATGCCGGACCCCAGGTTGCGTCATGACGCATGCCAGGTGAACCCAGGATGGCCGCAACCCGCACTTCGTCCTTCAACCGCTCCACTTCGGCCTTCCAGTCCCCATTCGATCCGTTCAGGAAATCCGCATAAATCGTATAGTTTGCCACCTTGATGCCGACCCGATCGCATTCGGCCCGCACCTTCGGCGCAAAAGTGAGGGGAGTTTCGCCTTCAGGCAGGGTGAAGGTGGAGAACTCAATGACATCAAACCCCATCTCCTTAGCCTTTGCAATGATCTCCAGCTGGGTCATGGCACCTGTTGCAACGAGATTGTGGAAGCTGTAGGAACTGACTCCGATCTTCATGATTTCCTTCTTTCCGGGAAGCATCGCGGCTTGTCCCATCGGTTCCGACCTGTTTTCGGCTCAGCCGGGTTCTGCATTCCCTTGCTTGTTGGTTCCTTGGTCTGAATTCATCAGGTCATGATGACCGGCTGGATTTTCCCATCCTGGATGTCCATCCGGTCAATGCACAGGATTCTGCTGCTGGCCTCCGTATCACCGATGATGCGGCGATGATAGACAATCAACCATTCATCCGTTTCAGGCAGGTGCAGGTAGCTATGGTGCCCCGGGCCATTGGCGACGGGGTCCTGGCGTTCCAGAATGGTCCCCTTGTTCGGGAATGGCCCCAGAGGGCTCTCCGAGGTCCCGTACGCAACGCAGTAGGAGCCGTCGGTCCAGTTCCCCATGGACCACATGAAATGGTACAGACCCTCCTTTTTCAGCATGCAAGGACCTTCCACATAACCCTGTGGGGTGATTTCCTTGAAAACCGTTCCGTCTTCGAATGGAACGAAGCCTGTCATGTCCGGATTCATGTGGCAGACGTTGCAATGGCGCCAACCGCCGTAGTACAACCAGATGGTGCCGTCATCATCCTTGAACAGATGCGCGTCTATCGGCTGTGCGCCGTTGATGAAGCGGTCCACCAGCGGTTTGCCGAGGTATCCGCGGAAAGGTCCTTCCGGATGATCCGCGACGGCGATTTCAAGACCGCCGACCTCATCGTTCGTTTGAATGTCGTTGGTCGCAAAGACAATGTAGTACTTCCCGTTTTTTTCGATGATGGTGGGCGCCCAGACTGCGCGCCACATCCAGGGGAATCCGGCCATATCCACGATGGATTCGTGCTTTTCCCAACTGACAAGATCCGGCGAACTGAATACATCAAGGTTCAGTTGCCTGGTATAGTCCGTGATGGAACGGGTCGCATACACCCAGTACCTGCCCTCATAATATCGAGCTTCCGGATCAGCGTGCCAACCGGGAACAATCGGGTTTTTCCACGGATTCATTGCACATTCTCCTCCCATAAAGGGTCACTTTCGCATGAAGTATATCACCCGGTTTCTGCAAGTTCCAACTGATTCTGCTTGTGAAAGCAGGCTGGAAATGAAATAATGACGACATATTGCGCACTCGCGAAAACTCAAGCCTTTACGAAAGGACAAGAGACATGAAGTTCCAGTATCTCGGCACAGCCGCTGCAGAAGGATGGCCCGCCCTTATCTGTGACTGCGAGGCTTGCGGAAAGGCCCTTGCGGCCGGTGGCAGAAACATTCGCACCCGCTCGCAGGCCATCGTGGACGACCGGCTTCTCATCGATTTCCCGGCAGATACCTACCATCACATGATCCAACACGGTGTGGACCTGGGAAAGGTGCATCATTGCATCATCACGCACGATCATATGGACCATTTCCATCCGGAGGACCTGGAGATGCGCCGCAAGGGGTTTGCTCATCCGGCAATGGAAAACCCGTTGATTCTCTACGGAACGCCTCCGACCGAACGCAAAATCAGAGCCCGCATCGACATGACCTCTCTGGAAAGAGATGACCGTTTGGGCTTTCAACCGCTTGTGCCCTTTGTTACACTGAATATCGACGGTTATCAGGTCACACCATTGAAGGCCGATCACGATCCGAAGTGCGAACCTGTTTTCTATCTTGTTGGAGATGGCTTGCGCCACCTGCTGTACGCAAACGATACCGGGTGGTTTCCTGACGAAACATGGGCTTATCTGGAGAAGGAAAAGCCAATGCTGGACTTTGTATCCCTGGATTGTACCTTCATCATTTTGGAGGGTCGCAACAGCCATATGAATCTGGAAGCCTGCAGGGAAGCAAAGGAACGGCTCCTGAAGATCGGATGCGCCAATATGGAAACCCGGTTCTGTCTGCACCATTTTTCCCACAACGGCCTCATCATTTATGACGAGTTGGTTCCTTTGGCGAAACAGGCTGGCTTTGATGTTTCCTATGATGGAATGACTGTGATGATTTGATGGGTTCGCTTCCGCTTCGACTGAATGGCAGCGTGGTTGCGGATCTTGAATCAGGGACAATGCGTACGAACGGAATGATGGAATGGCTGCAGGAATTGACTTCTGCGCAATGGGGGAGAAAGAATGGAACAAGCCGCATCTCTGGGCGTTTTCGGGGCCTTGAAGAAAATGATGGAAACCTTTGATGGTTTGCTTCCAGTCCTTGTGCTGGTTTCCTTGATTGCCGGAGTATGGATATACTTCTTTGCCGTTGCACGCCACGAGCCGACATGGCTTGACTGGAAAGAGGGCGTGAGAAGCATTCTCCGCTTTGACGTCATGTTCTGGCCTTTGCTCGGTCGTATTCTCTATTTGTCCATCAGCGTGTTTCTGCTTCTCTCCGGCATCATCACGATGATTGCGGTGAATCTGCTTGGCGGACTGGTCGGTATGGCTCTGTTGTTGATCTTTGTCCGCATTCTCTTCGAGATGACACTCGTTCTATTCTCCATTCATGAACGACTGATTCTGCAGGAACAAAAGGCGGAGCGGGAATCGTTCACCCCCACCCCCACTTCCTCATCCCCATCCCCATCCTCATCCCTCTCCTCCTCCCTGCTTCACCGGAAACGCAGACTCTTTCGCAAAGGAACGGCAGTGCCCTCGAACGCTGCTTTCACTGGTATTGCAATTCGGGAAGGGGATGCGGTTATCGAAGCCGATACCGACGAGGACGATGATGAACTCAATTTCGACGAGGAGGATGAAGAATCGTTGATCGCCTCTGCCCAACCCTGGGAAGAAATGAGTGCCGATGAAATCCTGTTTCCCAGCAGGAGCAGGACAGTCGTCGAAAATGGCAGCACTGAAGGTGAACCTGCAAAATCAACCGAAAGTGAATGATCAACAGAAGGTTCATCCGGCACTCCATTCAAGCTGTGATACGTCGTATTCCTAGAACAGTCTGGCTGTCAGGCATTGCGGTCTTCGATTTTCAAAGTTGGGGTAGACAACAAACGGGTGCTATGCTACAATGAATCTCGCCGCAATGCTTAGTGAGTGCGCGGGTGTAGTTCAATGGTAGAACTTCAGCTTCCCAAGCTGACCGCGTGGGTTCGATTCCCATCACCCGCTCCATTGTCCTCCTTGCGACAGGTGGCAACAGGCCCTTATAGCTCAGTCGGTAGAGCGCATCCATGGTAAGGATGAGGTCATCGGTCCGATTCCGATTAAGGGCTCCAGCAAAAAGCCTCCGAACACGCTGATAATGCGCGGTTCGGAGGTTTTTTATTCGTCAGAAACATATGGCATCTGAACTTTATCTGTTCATATGTCAACCATTTTTCTTCATTTTTTCAGCTTCATGGGGTACTAATGGGGTACAGGTTGGATGTGACAAAACGTGACGAAAGGTCTTGCTTTCACCCTGTTTTCAATGCATTGAAGTGCAGTGAAAAGAAGATAACATTCTGCTGTTCCAGGAGCTTATCCATTCCCTTTCAACCAGACTTTTCCGGCAGACCGGCCAAGCTGACCATCCTGAATCATTGCAATAATCGCATCCGGAATCTCGGAAGCAAGCGGCGTATTGCGCAATTCTCTTGTGGCGATGATCATTGCCGACAAGGTGGATAGCATAACCTTGTCGTCCGGGGTTGTTGCCCGTATGTAACGCAGATACTCAATGACCATCTGGCGAGCGTGATCCGTTCGCTCCATTCGGTTATCCTCCACAACAATGATTGTATAACGTTATCATTCTCACAGCAGGGACTCAATAGCCTTTCCGGGCAGATGATCCGCCGATTTTGGCGAACTCATTCGCACGAGTATGGTTGGCATAAAAAAGTATACAAGTTGATTTTTCCCGGATGATGTGATTCGTAAATTGTCATCTTGTAAAGAACATGCGTTCGTGTTACGATCGATTTATCGGAGGTGACACGATGGCCATTCGGCAGGTTGAAGTAATAGTTGGTCACTCCCCCACAGGGAAAATGACACCCCTTCGTTTCCAGATCGAAGGCCGTGCCATCAATGTAGGTCGAATATTGTCCTCTGAAGAACAAAAGAGTGCCGGTACGGTGATGATTTGCTACGACATTGAGAGTGTTGTTGATGATCGTTTGCATCGATATCAGCTGAAGTTCGACAAGAAAGCCACCAAGTGGTATTTCATCGGAGGGAATTGATATGACCGAGTATGTTCTGTCCCATGCAACAGGGAAGGATATCATACTGGTCTATGACGGACCGCATGGCATTTCCCAAAGAACCATCCGCATTTGGGATGTGAATGATGACCTGCTCCGTGGTGTTGAAGACGGCAAGATGAAGTCATTCAGGAGAGACAGAGTTCTGGCAGCTGTTTCTGTGACAACGCGCTTATCGGTACGCTAAAACAGCATACTGTCATCAGGTTTCGTCATTGCCTTTCTCTTTAGGCATAGACTATTGATTACCTTTACAACATCATCAGACAACACCCAAGCCTCAAGGAATTGACTGAATTCCGCATCAGTTTTGAATATGTGTGGGATACTCGAATCAATGATGACAGGGTACTGTCTTATGCTTGTTGTGTAGATATTCAACAATCTGTATGAATACGTTTTACAACCTTTTAGGATCACATCCATACTCAGCATAGTGTCATAACCGAGCAAATCGGTTCCATGCTCAGCGTCCGGAACATAGAAGTTCCGCGCCACGGAAGTCCTGTTGACGATGCATTCAAGTACCCCATGCGTCGCCTGTGCAAGACTTTCGGCAAGTCCTGCAAAAATCATCTCAGGTACGCTCCTGCATTCATCTGGCATGACTGAATGCTTCTGCATATACGCTCCTCATAATCACTGATTCTCTTGCAATTTGGTTTATGCCCCACGCCTTGAGCCTTCTGAAACACAGCCGGTACAAATCAAGTATATCAGTCGCCAAATGCCATGAACAGGAAATAGAACCAGTAAAATAAGGGTAGAAAAGAAATATGACCCTTTCCGATGACTGCAGATGCCCCATTCGCGTATGGAGGACTGAACATGAGCAAAGAACAACACGACGAGTTGATACAAACGCTGAAAAGCCGTTTTACCAAAAACATGCATCGTCATTCCGGATTGGAATGGGCGCAAGTGCAGGAAAAAATCGCAAATCACCCCACCGCTCTTCAAGTACTTCTCGAAATGGAACGAACAGGCGGAGAACCTGATGTCATCGGTTATGCGGAAAACACCGGCGAATTCATCTTCTGCGATTGCGCCGCAGAAAGCCCGACGGGCCGCCGCAGCTTGTGCTATGACCAGGATGCCCTTGATGCCCGCAAGGAAAACAAGCCGGCCGGAAATGCAGTTGCAATGGCAGCATCCATGGGCATTGAGCTTCTATCAGAGGAGCAATATCGCGCGTTGCAAACGTTGGGGACCTTCGACAGGAAAACCTCAAGTTGGATAAATACACCTGACTCCATCCGTAAACTTGGCGGCGCCCTGTTCTGCGATCGCCGCTATGACCATGTTTTCACGTATCACAACGGAGCGGACTCCTATTATTCCGTAAGAGGGTTCCGAGGAAGGTTCAAGGTATAAGTTCAGTCGGTGCATTTCGGCGACACTTGCGGTATCACTTACGGAGATAATTCTGGCGTCACTTCCGGTGATACTTCCGGCAACAAAGGCGGTATCCCTTCCGGAGATCCCTCAATATTACGAATACGCTTCCTTCAACAAACCCACCAATGTCTCCAATTCATCGGCCAGCGTCTTCGCAAGCGCGAAATCCTCATTCTTCAGGGCTAGGTCGATTTTCTCCTCGACGGTTTTCTTTTTCTGCTCGATTTCCACATAATCCTTGTCGTAATGGTTGGCGTAAATCATCTTCCGGAATTTCCGGATGCTCATTTTCCGGATGGCTTTATCTTCAATGAGCAGCACATAATCCATGCAGTTTGCAATCGCATAGAAGTCATGCGAAATCATGAGGATGGCGCCTTTATAGTTCTGGATGGCTTTCTCCAGCGCGATTTGATAATAAGTGTCCAGATGGCTGGTCGGTTCATCCAACAGCAGAAGACTCGCCTGTCCAGCCGAGATTTTCGCCAGCTGCAGCATGTTCTTTTCTCCGCCGGAAAGCGTGGCAATCTTCTGTTCGAGGATTTCGCCTTCAAATCCATATTTCGCCACGTAGGCAATGATATCGTCATAGGTCTTGAAACCGGCATCGAAGAACTCATCCATGATCGTATTCGACTCGTTGAGCATTTCACCCTGAAGCTGTGACAAATACGCCACCCTCAGGTCATCCTTGATGACGATGGCATCATGGTTGTTCCGATAGATTTCCCTCAGCAGGGTCGTTTTCCCGGTTCCGTTTGCGCCAATGATGGCCACCTTGTCCGTCGATCCGATCTCGAAGCTCACATTTTCGAAGAGCATCACATCAAAGGCGGCGCTGTAGTCACAAACCGTCAGCGCAACCCCCTCTTCGACCGCGCCATCCGTCCGCAGCCGGATGTCAGGTTGGCGGATCGATACGAAAGGCGCCTTGATCCTGCGCGCAAGCAGTCTGTCCTGTACCTTCACCCGTGCCTTCAGTTTCCGTCCGGCAGACTCCTCATTCGTGATCGTAGCTGTTTTTCGGAATTTTTCGATCAGGATCTCATTCCGTTCGATTTCTTCATTATCCGCAAGGTTCAACTCCTGCAGCTCGATCTTCGTTCGGAGCAGGGAAAGGTTGTAGTCGATGAACTTCCCGTCAAACTCCTGCAAATCCATGTTTTCAAGGTGAAGGATCTTGTTGAAGCAATGATTCAGAAGGTACCGGTTGTGCGTGATGACGAGCAATGCGCCTTTATGCGCATTCATCAGGTTCTTCAGGGAATGGAGATTGTCAAAATCAAGAAAGGCATCCGGTTCATCCATGATTAGCAAGTCCGGACGACCCAACATTTCCTTCATCACCTGGACAAGCTTGAATTCGCCCCCGCTCAGCGAGGAGACCATCAAATCCCTGTGTTTCTGGAGATTGGCAAGATTCAACTTCTTGTTGATCAGACTCTCGCATTCGTCTCCGCCCAGCGCGTCATATGCATCCATGACCTGCTGGTATTTTTCCAGCAGCGCATCCAATTCGGTCGCAGTCTCCATTTGCACGCAGATGGCGGCGATTTCCTGCTGCAGGCGCAGAACTTCCTCCCCGACATATTCGAAGACCGTTTTATCCTTCGCCTTGTCCAGTTGCGAAAACTGGCTGACATAGCCGATTCTGACCTTCCCGTCCATTTCCAGCGCACCTTCGTACGTGTATCGGTCCGGGTCCATGAGAATATTCAGCAACGTGCTTTTCCCGCTCCCGCTGGCGCCGATGAAGGCGCAATGCTGCCCGTTTTCCAGCGTGAAGGATATATTCTTGTACAACTCCTTTTGAGGAAAGGAGAAGGACAGGTTGTTCACTTTTATCATGGTATTTCCTTTCTGTTTCTCCGAGCGGCATTCACGGCATCCATCCGACTCAAAAATCCGTAAAACCATCAACTGATGCGCCTTTGCATCGTTGCGCAGCAGAATGTTATTCACAAAAAAGGAGCCTATGAAATAAGCTCCTCCAAGCGTTCAACACCGATCACGAATCCGTCATCGAGTCCCATGCCACAATGGTTTTCTTAACTGTTCACTGTCGAATCATACCATTTTTCATGACTATTTTCAATCTTGGCGCTTTGGCGCCTATACAAACAGCGACACTGCGCAATACACAAGCAAAAGCGCCATTATGACGTTGGTCACTTTCGCGTATTGCGAGAACATTTTCATGAACAGTGAACCGAATGCAGTCCAACAGAGGGAAAAAAGAAATCCGATGAAGGCAAGCAAGACGGCGAACCCGATCAGGACAAGAATGCGTCCGGAGAAATACGGCAGGATATAAGCTTCCATGGATACCATACCGTAAATGATGATTTTCGGATTCACGAACTGAAGCGTGAACCCTTTCCCAATACTGTTCTTCACAACGTCCCCACTCATCTCGACCGATCCGTTCAAGGTCTTCCATGCCAGGAAAAGCATGTAGACTGCGCCAAGAACGAGCATGGGCTTTTCGATGCTCGGCAGCAGAGAAGAGAGCAGGCTGCAGAAAATCGTACAAAGAAGCATGACCATTGTGAATCCGGCCCACATCCCCAGATTGAACGGGACGGCCCGTCGGAAGCCCTTCCTCATCGCGTTGGACATCGACATGAGGTTGTTCGGACCCGGTGTTGCAGCCGTAATGACCACGTAGGTCAGAAAACCGAACCAACTGAACATGTCGTTGTTCCCTTCCAACAGGTGGTGATATACTGGATTTACGGTCCGGTATCGTGTGGCTTCAACGAATGATGGAGTCCGTAAACATTTCTTTTATATTGTACTTATTGTCTAATATATTGTCAATAATGAGAATACTTCACTCACCCTTTGCACGCAATGAAATCATGCGGGAGGTGTTCCCTTGGATATCAATACGGCGGTTTCACTCAATACAAAACGCATCCGGGAAGAGAAAAAGCTGACGCTTGACGCAGCCGCAAAAGCAACCGGCGTGTCCCGAAGCATGTTGGCTCAAATTGAAAAAGGTGATGTTAACCCGACTATAACGGTTTTGTGGAAGATCGCAAACGGGTACAAGGTCTCGTTCACATCGCTGATGGAGCAACCCCTGGAACAGACCAGCCTCCTGAAGGCTTCCGCGCTCCCGGAAATCAGGGAAGACGAAGGGCGATTCATCAACTTCCCGGCCTTCACCTTTGACGACCAGCGTCTGTTCGAAACCTTCCGCATCGTCATCGCACCCGGAGGGCAACATCAGTCGGAAGCGCATCTTGCCGGCACGGAAGAATACATCACCGTCTTCGAGGGTTGCGCCGGAATTCAGGTGGGAGACGCGACTTTCACCGTGAACAAAGGGGATTCCATTCGGTTCCTCGCAGACACGAATCATGCTTACCGGAACGCAGGCACGACCGAAGCGGTTCTGAGCATGCTGATCTATTACGCAAAATAAAAGAGCAAGGCACCGTGATAAACCGGCAACCTTGCTCTTGCCCAAGTCAGTGCGCTTCGGCGATTCCTTCCTCTTTTCTATGTCATTGAACTGCGGCGATTTGCCGAGCTTTCCAACTCGTTGATCAAGGTGTTCAAATTCCTCTTTGCGGTCCTTTTGATCAGCCACCCACTCCCGGGGATCCGTGGTTTGAACTCCTGCGTCCACTGAATGGCCGTCTTGTTCCCATTGCTCAGGAACTCGGCATACCCATGGTAATATTTTGCCGGCACACCGGATAGGATGGAGTAACTGAAGGAACGCTTGGGTTCAACATCCTCAATCAGTTCCTGAATTTTCTGTTTTCCGAACGTCAGCGTTCTTTCACAGCCTACTCCGTTCATGGCCGGATTCCCTGGTTTGGTGACAGCGATATCGATCGATCCGAGGGAATGATCGAAAGCGCTGACTTCCCGCCAAACATCATCCAACGACGCATTGATGGTCCTGCCTACCTTGACTGTTGCCATGACAATCACTCCTCCAAACAAAAACCGGCCCTATCCAGGGCCGGCTGCGTTGCTTGCGCATCGTTGTTTGCCGCATTCAGGAAACAAGCGCCTGCCGATTCCTGAACCATCACCGCTCCCTATTTCCTGGTTGATTCATACCCTGCCGGGCATGAAACAAACAAAGATACGGAATGTCCGCGGCCATCCGGTTGGCGTGAATCCTATTGTTGCTTCCGATCCTGCAAAAGTCTTTCCGCCGCCCTTACCGCCTGATAGGCATCTGTCGTGTAGTGTGCACCAAAGGATTCCGCATACTGGCTGTCCAATACCGCCCCCCCAACCAGGATGTCTGCATGGGAGCCGGATTTGCGTAGTGCTTCCGCCACCAGGGGCATTTCCGTCATGGTGGTGGTCATGAGGGCGGAAAGTGCAACAAGATCCGCCTTCTTCTCTTGTGCGGCCTGCACGATCACAGCACTCTCCACGTCCTTGCCGAGATCCGTCACCTCAAAGCCGGCATTCTTCAATAGAAGCGCCACAATGTTTTTTCCAATGTCATGGATGTCCCCTTTGACCGTCGCGATGATAACCCTGCCCTTGACTTCCGAGCCGCCCTGAAGTGCCAGGAGCGGTTCCAGCAGTTGCATGGCGCGCTGCATGGTTTCCGCCCCCTGTATCAACTGGGGCAGGAAATACCGTTTTGCCTCATATTCGACGCCAACCCGGGAAATCGCGGGAATCAGGCTGTCATTCACGATGGCATCAGCCGGACGCCCTTCCGCCAAAGCCTTTTCCACCTGTGCGATGATTCCTTCGCGGTTGCCATGCAACACGGCCTTGGCAATCGGATCCGATTCGCAGGACGCTGCATCACCTGTATCAACAGATTGACCTTTTGCGCCTGCTGTGTCCGGCATCGCTGCATTCTGTAGGGAAAGCCCCTTGCCGTCCGCCTGTAACGCAATCCAGGAACGGGCATCCGCATCATGCCCCAGAAGCAGATCCGATACTTGCCGTATGCAGGTCAGAATGGCTGTGGATGGATTGAGAATGGCCGTGGTCATGCCGGCACCCATTGCCATGGCGAGGAACCCCGCATTCAACCAGTCCCGGGCCGGCATGCCAAAGGAAACGTTGGACAAACCCAGCACGGAATTCGCTTTCAAGGTTTCAGACACCCAGCGCAGGAAGGAAAGGGTTTTCCTTCCTGCAAGCGGGTCGGAGGCCACCGTCATCATCAATCCATCCACAAGAACATCACGCTCCGTCAGGCCGTATGCACGAGCCTGTTCCATGATCCGTTCCGTCACGGCAATCCGTTCCTCCACCGACTCCGGAACGCCTGCATCGTCAACCGGCAGCACGACGATCATCGCCCCATACTTGGCCGCCAACGGAAGAATCCTCTCCAGTTTGACCTTTTCCCCGGAGACGGAGTTCACGATGGCGCGTCCCGCATAAGTGCGAAGCGCCGCCTCAAGTGCGGCCGGATTTGAAGAATCAAGGCAGACGGGCAGTGGAACCGCCTGTACGACGGTCCGGACCATCCGGGACAACGTCTGGACCTCATCGATCCCGGGAACACCCGCATTGACATCCAGGATGGCTGCGCCCGCTTCCATCTGCTCCCGAGCCATCTTGAACACCGTGTCCATGTCGCCATCCAGCAACGCCTGCTTCAGGGCCTTCTTGCCGGTCGGGTTCAACCGCTCTCCGATGACGGTAAAGGGCAGGTCCGCCCCCAGCCGGACAGTCCGGCTGGAGGAGCAGACAAGACTGTCCGACGCCTGCACGACTGGAAGTGGCTTCCACGACGAAGTGTTTGCAGAGAGCTTTACAATGAAACCCGGATCCGTACCGCAGCAGCCTCCCAGCGCATTCACGCCGGCCTCCAGCAAGTGCTGCACATGGGAACCAAATTGTTCCGCATCCATGTCGAAGACGGTTTTGCCATCTTTCAGCCGCGGTTTCCCGGCATTCGGTTTTGCAATGAGGGGTACGGTCGCAAAGGGCTTCATGGCCTGTATGACCGCGACCATTTCCTCTGGTCCGGAGGAGCAATTCGTTCCGACCGCATCGGCTCCCATCGCCTGAAGCGCGACAAGTGCGGAAAGCGGGTCGGTTCCGGTGAGGGTGCGCATCCCGCTTTCATAGGTCATGGTAACAAGCACGGGAAGATCGCACAGTTCCCTGACCGCCAACAGGGCGGCACGCGCCTCCTGCAGGTCCATCATGGTCTCGATGGCGAACAGATCCACTCCACCGTCCAGCAAGCCGTGAACCTGTTCCTTGAAGGCATCCACGACTTCCTCGAAGGAAGCTTCCCCATAAGGCTCCAGCATGCGTCCGCAAGGCGCGAGGTCTCCGGCCACCAGGACGCTGCTTCCCACAGCTTCCCGTGAAATGCGGGCCAAACGTTCATTGATCTCGCGGGTCCGTCCTTCAATGCCGTATTCCGCCAATTTGAACCGACTGCCGCCGAAGGTGAAGGTGTAGACGATATCGGACCCTGCGGCGGCATACGCCTGCTGAACGGACAGAAGGGCATCCGGGTGTTCCGTCGCCCACCATTCGGGACAGACACCGGTCGGCATGCCGCGTTTCATCAACTGGGTGCCTGTCGCGCCGTCCAACAGAACAATCTTCTTCTCAAACAGGTTTGCAAACTGCTTTCTCGTCATCTGTCCCCTCCCGTGCTGCCATTCCTGCTATGCCAGCCACTGCCAGTACTGATTTTTCCGGAACCAGAATGCTGCGTTCGGTCAGAAAGGCTCCCTGCTGCCCGATATCGAGAAGCCCGGCCAATGTGGACTGTTGTTCCAACGCCCAATCCCCATATCCGGGACTATACCGCAGCCGGGTCGTGACCCTGCCGGTTCTTCGCAGAATACTGTTGACATAGTGCATCACCCAGTCCAGCCCTGCATCGGTGATTTCCGAGGCTGCCGCGTCCAGGACGACGGCATCGGACAGCCGCCCTGCTGAAGACCATTCATCCCGTTTCTGGATTGGCTGTTTTCCTGCGGTGGCAAACATGGCCAGCAGCTCCGGACAGCCGGACAGGAGTTTTGACACGCCGATTCCGATCAGCCGGGACGCATCTTCAAGCAAAACCGAGTGCCCGTCATTCTCCAAAATCTGCACAATTCGCCAGGAAACCTGGATGTCGCAAAGGTCTTCCGCCTGGCGGATCATGGCGTCCAGGTGCTCCTGTGCCACTTCTGAAAGGGCTCCGAACGCCTTGTGGTGTCCAAGCCTCGTCGCAATCAACGAGACATCGTAATCCGGCCTGATTCCGTTCATTCTCTGGATTGGCAACATGGCTTCCCTTTCAAGTTCATGATTTTGTGTTTTCATTATTGTAGCATAAGACATTTCTTCTATCAACGAGCATTCATATTCTTTCATCTTCATTTATATCGCACACTGCAACGATTGAGTCGGACGAAAAAACGCATTGGTGCAATGAGGTCAAATGAAGATGGGATGCGCAACGCAATGGTGCAAAGCGTTCAAAAGAAGAAGGGACGCGAACGCATTGGGCAAAGCATTCATAAGAAGAAGGGATGTGAACGCATGGGTGCGAAGCAACGCAAAGAAAAAGGGCACCGTTTCCGGCACCCCCCCTCCTTCAAATCATCAGCCATCATTCACGCTTTTCTTCATCCTCTTTCCCGATGATCTCCACATGGGTCGGGTCCGACTGCTTCCTTCTGCGTCCTGTAGGTACAATTCCTTTCCGCTTGCGGTTTCTTGCCTGAAGGACAGAAAGGATGATGAATGCAATGAGTGCCAGAATCAGCAGGGTGAAAAGGTTCTGGACGAGCCAGACCATCAGGTCCTGCAGTCCTTCGACAAATCCCGTCCAGGCATTGTTGAAAGCCTGTGCGAGCCGTTCCCCCAATGTCTTGGGAACCGGCTTCATGTCGGATTCCTTGACGACTTCGGAAATCTGCAGGCTGATCCGGCTGTATTCGAGCATGCGATCATAATTCTTGAGTGCGTTCTCAAGGCTTTCAATCTGATAACGCAAATCGGAGAGCCGTTGTTCCAGCACGACAATCTCATCCAGCTTCTGCGCTTTCATGATCAATTCAAGGATTCGGGATTCCTGAACCTTCAGATTGCGAACCCGCGACTGTGAGTCCGTATACTGGTCCGTGATGTCCGTCCCGTTCGTACTCTGCTGGACAACCGTGCCCAAATTAGAAAGGCCGAACATCGCATCGTCAAATCTGGCGGAAGGGACACGAACCGTGATGGTCGCACTCTGCAACGAGCTGTAGTTGTAGCGTCCTCCCTGGATTGTCTGGGATTCCATGAAGCCGCCCATGTCCTTGACCATGGCGTACAGCGCATTGATCGTCTTCTTGAATTCGATGGTTTCCATCGAAGCACTGCCTTCGCGGATGATCTTTCGCCCGAGATCCTCCGGTGCGGACGGAGGCTGACCGATGGCAGCGCTGCCATCCGGGTTCATATCCGTTGTGACGGAACTTGTATCATTAGCGCCGGCAAGGGCGGGCTTGGAAAAGGCGACCTCCATCTTCCCTTGCGCGTTGTCCCCGAATTCCTGCGTAGATGCGGAACTTGGCGCTGCCGCAGAAGCGTCAGGAAGGGCAGCCATTGTTCTTCCTCCACTACCGCAACCAGCCAGGGCGGTCATCAACACAAACAGAGACAGGCAGACCGCCGAAAGCCGTTGTCCGGTCGAAACCCCCAGTCTGTTTGCTCCGTTCGGGATGCAGGCATTCTTGTCGCAGGGTTTTCTATCTCTCTTTTTCATGACACGCCCTCTCTTTCATGATGCAGGTATTTTGTCCATGACTCAGGTGCTTGTCATGCCAGATACAGATGTCGTGCGAAGAAAGAATGCCCCGGCATCTATTCAGCATGATACCCATTTGACGGTTGGATTACAAGTTTGGTTCATTTTGGGACTCAGTTGGGCAGGGCACCGGACATGAACCTCAGAATATGGTGCCATCGGTTCGTGCAAGTCATATACTGCACCGCACTCTTTCCGGACAGGAGCTAGGCATTAATGCAACACACTCTTTCCGGACGAGAAAAAGCCGCCCCTTTCGGGACGGCTCAATTATTCCATTGCTGTTTGTTTCCGCCAAACCAACGCATGGGCTGGTTCTGACAGTCCGTTCGGAAGAACCTTTCAGACGGGCTGGATGATCGCCGGGGTGAAGCCATGTTCGAACACGGCCTCGAATTCGGGTCCTTCCAGTCTTTCCTTCTCCAACAGCGCCTTTGCGATGTCATGCAGCTTCGACATGTTGTCGTTGATGATCTGCTTGACCCGGTCATAGCTGGTGTCGATGATCTTCTTCACTTCGGAATCGATCTTCGAGGACACGTCTTCGCTGTACGCGTGCATGTGTCCGTAACTCTTTCCGAGGAAAATTTCGTCGTCGTCGTCGCTGAAGAACAGGTTTCCCAGCTCCTCACTCATGCCATACTTGGTGATCATGCTGCGGGCGATGCTGTTCGCCTGCTTCAAGTCTCCGTATGCACCCGTGCTGATTTCACCCAGCACCAGTTCCTCCGCCGCACGTCCGCCCAATGCCACCACAATGCCCTCGAGCAAATGGGACTTCGTCTGGTAGGAAATGTCCTCGTCCGGCTTGTGAACGGTATATCCGCCCGCCTTGCCGGAGGGGATGATGGAAACACGGTCCACCTTGTCGGTGGTGGAGGCAATCCGGATGGCAAGCGCATGTCCGGCTTCATGATAGGCAGTGAGTTTCTTCTCCGCCTCGTTCATCACCCGACTCTTCTTCTCGGGACCCACCATGACCTTGAAGGTGGCTTCCTTGATTTCATCCATCGAAATGGCCTTCTTGTTTCCGCGCGCCGCAAGCAGGGCGGATTCGTTGAGCAGATTCTCGAGATCCGCACCCGTAAAGTATGGGGTGATCTTCGCGATTTCCTTCAGATCCACATCCAGGTTGAAGGGCTTTCCCTTGGCATGGACGCGTAAAATGGCTTCGCGACCTTTCACATCCGGGTATCCGACCGTGACGCGACGGTCGAAACGACCTGGCCGCATGAGGGCAGGATCCAGAATGTCAGGGCGGTTGGTGGCGGCAAGGATGATGACGCCTTCATTCACACCGAATCCATCCATCTCAACGAGCAGCTGGTTGAGGGTCTGCTCGCGCTCATCATGTCCGCCGCCCATGCCGGCGCCGCGGTGGCGGCCGACTGCGTCGATTTCATCGATGAAGACAATGGAAGGAGCGTTTTTCTTGGCCTGCTCGAACAGATCACGCACACGAGATGCGCCGACGCCGACGAACATTTCCACGAAGTCGGATCCGGAGATGGAGAAGAACGGAACGCCTGCCTCGCCTGCGACCGCCTTGCCCAGCAAGGTTTTGCCGGTACCGGGAGGTCCGACGAGCAATACGCCCTTCGGGATGCGCGCGCCGAGTTCCACAAACTTGCGGGGATCCTTCAGGAAGTCCACGACTTCCTTCAGCTCCTCTTTTTCCTCGTCTGCGCCTGCCACATCATCAAAGCGAACCTTCATCTTGCCGTCTTCATTGGCGATGCGCGCACGGCTCTTGCCGAAGGACATCACCTTGTTGCCGCCGCCTTGCGACTGCTGCATGAAAAAGACCCAGATGAAGATGAATACACCCACCATGACGAGCAGAGAAACGATTTCAAGCCAGAACCATCCGGGAATCCCGGATTCCTTCTCGATGTCGTAGTTGCTGATGAGGCCCTTGTCCGCTGCTTCAAGCAGATCCTTGAAGAAAACATCGGAAGAAAGGATTCGCACCTTGTAGCGGTAATCCTTTTCGTAGGCGCCTTTGGATTCTGCAAGCACCACATCCGCATCCGTGGCACGCACATATACGTTTTTGACGTTCTTTTCCTGAAGCTGTGTCCGGAAATCGGAATACTTCATATCGGAGGAACTGCCAAAATTGTTGAACATGGTCAACGCCAACATCATCAAGACAAAGATGATGATATAGAAACTGAGACCTTTCACACCTTTCAATTGAAGAAACCTCCCGCATCCGCTCTTCCATCAAGTCGTATATCCGGCAAACCAGTGGCTGATGCATTGATTGGATCATCGTAACATATAAGGTCAGACAAAGTCAATCGTCGAGAACCACACAAACATCCGGCAGGTTCCGGTACTTTTCCGCATAATCCAGTCCATACCCGACCACAAACGCATCCGGTATGACGATCCCTTCATAATCCGGGGTCAGGTTCACCTTGCGGCGACTCGGCTTGTCGAGGATGGTGCAGACCTTGACAGACGCACACCCCTTCGCACCGAACAGTTCCTTCAGGTAATTCAATGTGAGCCCCGTATCCACCAGGTCCTCCACGAGCAAAACATGTTTGCCCGTGATGTCGTAGTCGATATCCTTCAGAATGCGGACAACGCCGGAGGACACGGTGGAATTGCCGTAGCTGGAGCAGGAGATGAAGTCCAGATTCACATCGATGGTCAATTCCCTGGCCAAGTCCGCCAGGAACATGAATCCGCCCTTGAGCACCCCGACCAGCAGCAGTTCCGTGCCGGCATAATCAGCTGAAATCTTCGCAGCCAGCTCCTTCGTCTTCGCCCTCAGCTCATCGCGATCAATCATTACTTTCAAAGTACTCACGTCCGTCTCCTTCTGTCTGATGGCCTGCCGCCATCAGCACCTGTTTCTGTTGAATCCCGTCCAATTGCATGGTTCCCCAGGTGTTTGTCCTTTCATCCTCATCCGCTGCCCGGCTCCTTCGCGGAGAGTTCCGGCGCAACGTTTCTTCATTGAAGCATCCGGCGCATCCGGCTCCTTCGCGGAAGTCTCCGGCGCATCCGGTTCCCAAGTCAGCTCGAATAACCCGTTTTCCTCTCCGGAAGCACACAGCTCGTTTGCCGTCCGGTATCCGATCACCCATAGAATCCGATTCCCCTCCGCCAACAACGGGAGTTGGGAGCGGTTCTTCGCGGGTATTTTCCGATCAATGAACCATTCCTTCAACGTCCGTGCGCCTGGCGCATTCCACGGACGAATGACATCACCGTGTCTCCGGTTTCTAAGATAAATACCCGCTGTGGCACGGCTTGAATCAATCAGCTGGCTGTTTCCAGCCTCTGCGCCGCGCAAGGCGGGCCCATATTTCCATAACGCCGTTTCAAGTGAAACTGCTTCCAGGGATAGCACACCACCCGCTTCGGGAATGGGAAGCCGAACCATGGGGTTTTGCTCGTCCGGCCAAACAAGCCGCCTCTGCCAGACCGGAACCGTCAACGGCTCCGTTTCCGTCCGCAGCCTGCACCATTCTCCCTCGATCGTTGCTTCCATCCGCCCCGGCAGGGACAGCCGGCTGTTTGGGCGACCCATGCGGCACAAATTCAGTATCCCTTCCGCATGCACGGTTTCCAGATCGCTCCGGGACCCGTGCGCAAGTTCCCAGGCCAGGAAAACAACCCGGCGTGCCAGCACAACAGGCATTGCCGTCACTACAGAATGCCGGAACCCATCGTCTTGCAGCCCAGCATCCCTGGCGGCCCCAACAGCAAGCCCCGAAAGAAAATCCTGCTCCTCCCGCTGGATCGCGGCGAATCTGACCAAAGGCCCGGTGGGATCCTGCCCGAGCTGCTCCCGCAGCATGGGAATCCATCGATGCCGCAGCGCATTTCGGCGATAGCCTACATCCAGATTTGTTTCATCTTCCCGCCATGCCCAACCGTTTTCAACCAGACAGTCACGAAGATCGGACGCCGGTGTTGAGAGAAAAGGACGGAACAGACCGTTCCGCAGCGTCCTCATGCCGCAAAGGCCCTCGTTGGCAGCTCCGCGGAGCAGGTTGAGTAGGATGGTCTCCGCCTGATCGTCACGATGGTGGGCAAGCGCCACTGCATCTGCTTCGAGTTGCTCAGCCGTAGCGCACAATACGCTGTGCCGAAGGCGGCGGGCCGCATCTTCGAGAGAAAGGCCCTCCTGTTCAGCCAGCGCTGGCGCATCCACACGGATTTCCAGAAACGGAACAGCCAGCGTCCCGCACAAATCCCGGACAAATCCCGCATCGGCATCCGCCTGCAGACCCCGGATGCCGTGATGCACATGGACAACCGACAATGCAAACCCCATCTTTCCGGAAACAGACGAAAGCAGATGAATCAGGCATACGGAATCAGCACCGCCGGATACGCCCACCACGAGTCGGCGAGGTCCTTCGGGCCAGGTTTCCTGAATCTGGGTCGACAAATGATTCGTCAGTTTTCGGGTGATGCTCATAGCCTGCCTTCCCGGCTCGGGCGGAATGCTTGCGATACTGCGCGACATCCGCCGGGGCGGAGCGGCATGGCCGTCCGGGGACCGGATTATTGCGTGAACTCCAGGTTGCCGAATTTGGTATATTGCGGGATCCACGCCAACTCCACCGTGCCGGTGGAGCCGTTGCGGTGTTTGGCGAGAATAACCTCAACCACATTGCGCTTGTCCGACTCTTCATTGTAGTAATCATCCCGATACAGGAACATGACAATGTCGGCATCCTGCTCGATGGCGCCGGATTCGCGCAAGTCGGAGAGGATGGGCCGGTGGTCCGTACGGGTTTCCGGTGCGCGGGACAGCTGGGACAACGCGATGACCGGCACCTGCAGCTCCTTCGCCATGATTTTCAGGGCGCGGGAGATTTCCGAGATTTCCTGCTGGCGGTTGTCCGTCTTCTTGCGGCCTTCCATCAGCTGGAGATAGTCGATGACGATCAGGCCCAACCCCTTGTCCATCTTGAGCTTGCGGCACTTGGACATCATCTCCATGGAGTTTGCGCTGGCATTGTCATCCAGATAAATGGGCGCTTTCGAGAGAGGTCCAAGCGCATGGGCGATTTTCGTCCAATCGTCCTCCATCAGTTTACCGGTTCGCATCTTCTCCAGATCCACCATGGCTTCAAGGGAAAGGATACGACTGACCAGCTGGCTGCGGGACATTTCCAGGCTGAACACGGCTACGGGCACTTTCGCCAGGGCTGCGTTCACCACCACGTTCAGGATAAACGAGGTCTTTCCCATGGCGGGACGCGCTGCGATGAGGATAAGGTCCGAACGCTGGAAGCCGGCGGTTTTGCGATCCAGGTCCCTGAATCCACTCGGTATGCCGGTAAGATCACTTTTGTTCCGATACAGTTCTTCCAATTGCGTGAATGTCTGGTCCAACACATTGCTGATCGGTTCAAGTCCGGAACGGTTGATACCCTGCGAAATGTCGAAGATGGATTTCTCCGCAAGCTGCAGGACTTCATCCCCCTCCAGGCTTCCTGTCAGACCGAGATCGGCGATTTCACCGGAAACGGAGACGAGTTTGCGCAAAAGCGCCTTGTCCTCGATGATGGAGGTGTAGTGCTTGACATTGGCCGTGGTGGGAACGGAGGTCGCCAGATTGGCAATGTACTCCACATCACCGACCTTTTCCAGCACACCGCGGCGCGACAGAATCTCCGCGACCGTGACAACGTCCACGGGCAGGCTGTCCTCGTATAGTTCCATGATGGCATCGAAGATTTCACGATGCTTCTCCAGATAGAACGATTCGGGCTTGAGCCTTCCGCTGACTTCGGACAATGCGTTCCGGTCGATCAGCAAAGCCCCGAGCACGGATTGTTCCGCCTCGAGATTGTGCGGCGGCCTTCGTTCCTGTTGGCCTTCCATGGAATCGCCTCCACCTTGTCGCATGTAACGTGACCCGGAGGATGCTTCATCCGGCGCACCGCCGAACCCCCGTGCCTTTTTGTTGTTCCGGTTTCCGGTCCGATCCCGCTCAGTGCTGTTCGTTTTCAACCTTCACCTTGAGCTTCGCCGTCACACCGGCATAAAGCCTGAGTTCAACTTCCGTTTCGCCGAGGGTCTTGATGGCATCCGGCATGTTGAACTTCTTCTTGTCGATTTCATGCTTGTATTGTTTGTGCAGGGCTTCCGCAACATCCTTGCTGGTGATGGATCCGAAAAGCTTTCCGTTTTCGCCGGCTTTCGACTTCATCATGACCGTAAGCCCGGACAGGACGACAGCCAGTTTCTTTGCATCGTCCAGTTCATGATCCTTGCGGTATTTTTCAGCCTGCGTCTTCGCCTTTGCTTCATTGAGTGCGGCGGCTGTCGCTTCGATGGCCAATCCGCGGGGAATCAGGAAATTCCGGGCGTATCCGTCGTTCACATCAACGATGGCGTTCATTTTTCCGAGGTTCTTGTCGTCCTTCTTCAGAATGACCTTCATGGTGAACCCTCCCATTTGTCATAACGCCGATTGCAGCGGCTAAAGTGTAAGACAGCCTATAGATTCGCATCTATAGGCTGTCTGTTCATCCGACATTCCAGAGGAACCGGACGCATTTCTTGCTGGATCTGCTTTCCACCGGAGCGAATCAGTCGGTGGTGTAGGGCAGCAGGGCGATGGAACGTGCGCGCTTGATGGCGACGGTCATTTCGCGCTGATGCTTTGCGCAGTTGCCGGAGATGCGGCGGGGCAGGATCTTGCCCTTTTCGGACAGGAACTTGCGCAGCTTCATCAGATCCTTGTAATCTATGGATTCGACCTTGTCGGCGCAAAATGCGCAAACCTTGCGGCGGGAACGCCTCATGCGTCCGCCCGGTCCGCCTTGGCGGGAACCACGGTCTCCACGTTCGCCACGGTCTCCGCGATCATTGGAACGCGGGCCACGGTTGCTTCTCATTTCAGACATTTCGGAATGCCTCCTTCCAAAACCATTTCAAAGACACACAATTCATTGATTTCCACGACGGCCATCTTGGGCCTGGTCCTGTTCTGTCAGGACTCTGGTCGGGTACAGCCAAATAAATATATCACAGCACTCCGGCAGTGTCAATCCGGGCGTGGCTCATCAAAGCCGTATGTCCCTAAGGTTCAGGATCCTCTCCGACAAGCTCGTCGGGTCCGATCTCCACAGCGTCCGAATTGTCGGGGTCCACCTCCTGCAAAACCTCCCGGAGGGGTTCCGGCGACAAGACCTTCGCAGGCCTGCCTCCGGTCACAGTGCGATAGTACCGCAACACAAGCGCATCCAGTTTCCGGCTTTCCTCCAAAACCTCGAGGCTGGAAGCTCCTTGATCCCGCAATGCCTGATATAGCCGGTTACGCTGATCCCGCAGGATTGCATTTCCATGCATGCCAACACCCCCCCCGCATGTAAACTCAACACTCAATAATCATCGACAAAACGTTTCAATTCATTGAACCGACTTTGCTCCAGCATTTTTCTGAGCGTTGGTCTGTCCGTATGCAGTTGCAGCTTCGCGCCTCCGATTCTGGCGAGCCTCGTCACCATGTCAAGCGACTCGAGGACGGTTGGCGGCAGTTCCGGCACATGACCGAAATCCAGAACAGCTTTCCCCTGCTCCATCTTCACGCCGACCAGAATGGTTTGAAGTTCGCGGACGGATTGTTTGTCGAAATTCGGTTCGAGCGTACAGATCAGCACGTCAGAGATCATATGTACGTGGAAACCGTGATAGCTTCGCAAGACTTCGACCTTCGGCAAAAGCTTTCTGAGCCCGCCATCGATTGCAGCGGGATGATCCGTGCCAGTTGAGCCAATCTGATTCATCTCATGTCCTCCATGTTGGTACTGTCATAGGCAAACCGGCCCTTGTATTACATTTTTCCCCACTTCAAGACCCTCTGAACCGGAAGATCCGCATAAGCAGCGCGATACCGTTCGGCATGTTTCGCTGCTATTCGACATTTTCACTACAAAAGTCCTGCATCGTTTCTGTTGAAGTACGGCAAAAAAAAGGAGCTGCCCTTGCGGACAGCCCATTTCGATTCGCGAACGGAGAATGGGTCAATTGCCGGTGGTTCCCTTGATGACACCTTTGATATAGGAAATGTCCGTGGTAATGGTATAGTCCTTGCTGAGTTCCTTGATATCGACATTCTTCTTGTTGAAAACACTGGTGTAGGTGAAATCGGGATCCCCACCCTCTTTATCACCCGCAAGCATCCAAAGGTCCTCTCCCTCGAAGCTGACGAAATAACCGCTCGTTTTGGCGGTTCCATCCTCATTGGCTTTGTAGGAGATGGTTTCCGAGGTATAGGAGCCATCCTTGTTCTTCGTCACTTCGATGACGGATCGATCGATCTTTTTCCCGTTTCGTTCCGTGTAATAGATGGTACTTAGCGACTGATCCTTGATATCCAGCTTTCCTTCCCAGAAGACCCGGTCGTCCTTCACATTGTTGCCGCTTTCTTCCTCAATCTTGTAGTCGCATCCAAAAGTGACAATTCCGCCTTTTTCCTTTCGATAGGCATTCTTGAGGTTCAGCATCGGCACCACGCCGGTTTCATCCACCACGTCGAACATCGGTACGAAGGCGATGCTTAAATCCATCATGGCAAAGCCCAGCAATCCCATGGTCAGTCCCAGGTTTTCCGATTCCTCGAGTTTTGCCGTCACTTTGTCCATGCAGGCGGATTTCGCATTGGTATAATTCGTCACGAACTCACTGAGTTCCTGTCCCTTTTCGAACGATTCCGATGATTCGGGAGAACTGGCATCCGAATTTTCAGCAGAAGCAGATGTTTCCTCATCTGCGGATTCGGAGCTTTCCTCCGGGGAGGCTTCATCCGAAGACGATGAACCGGACCCGTTTCCGCTTCCGCGCCCTCCCGCATCGGCTCCGCCACCCTCGGATGTTCGGCCGCCACAAGCGGAAAGTTGGGTGCAAACCAGCATCAGTACAAGCAGTACGGCGAGAAGTCGTTTTGATACCATAGGTTCCTCCTCTTGCGTTCTCAACGCGGGTGCGGGATTCCTGTTTCCTGACAACCTGTAATCCGCGGCATGGACGGAGATTCGGTTTGGGAGACCTGGCGCGGGCGAACTGCGGGTAATGCGCCAGGATCAGTCGTGCATCTCCCTGCGTGCCCATTGTATTCATCCCGGTCCGATATGTCAATGTATTGGAAATTCACCATACGATCCCAAATAAGTGCAAGAAAAATATTAGCGCCGATTCTCCGGTCAGGAACAGATGCAAACCCGATGCAGTCTCGATATAATGGTCGAAGTACAACCCAGACAGGAGGCAACCATGCCGGTTCAAGCATTCCTCAGCCTCGTCGAAATCAAAACAAAAGCGGCCAGTGTCATACCCTTTCTCACGGGAACGCTATACGCACTTTATCGGTTCAATGCCCTGAAGCCTCTCCCACTCGTTTTTTTCTTGCTGTCCATGCTTGCTTTCGACATGTTCACAACAGGACTGAACAATCGGCAGGACCACAGGCGGGCCATGAAACGGGACGGGTACAACTTTGAGAAACACAATGCCATCACTCACTTCAACTTGAGCGAAAAAGCGGTCGATACGGCACTGATCCTGCTTTTCACCCTCGCCGTGGCGTCCGGCATCGCGCTGGTGCTTGTGACGGATTGGATGGTATTGGTGTTTGGCGCTGCCGCTTTTCTTGTTGGGTTTGCATACTCTGCCGGACCGCTTCCCATCTCCAGAACACCGCTTGGCGAGGCGGCTTCCGGAATCGCAATGGGTTTCGGCATCCCGTTCCTGTCCTGTTACATCCAAACCGCACCCGGGAACCTGTTCACCCTCGTACTGGACAAAAATGCTCTTCATCTGACCCTGCCCTGGCTGCCCCTCCTCGGGCTTGTTCTCATATCAGCCCCGTGTGTCTGCTGCATTGCGAACATCATGCTGGCCAACAACCTTTGCGATATGGAGGACGATCTGGCGAACAAGCGGTATACACTCCCGATCGTCGCCGGCAAGCATTGGGGCATGCTCCTGTTCCACCTGTTTTATCTTCTGTCATTCCTGAGCATTCCCGCAGCGGTCCTGCTGGGCGCGGCCCCCTGGCCGGCCTTGCTGGTGCTGGCCGTTGCTCCGAAAGTCGCATCCAATCTTTCCGCCTTCCGCAGAATCCAGACAAAGAAGGACACCTTTGGCATGGCCGTTCAAAATTTCCTGATGGTCTGCGCGCCCTTCGCCCTTACGTTCGGGATAGGCTGGCTGCTGCCACGGTGATCCCCCCCCGTCAAACGAGCCATTTGTTCAGCATCTCCTGCAGCAGAGCTGGCAGGATCGGTTTGGCAAGATAGTCGTCCATGCCGGCACGCAGGAATTTCTCGCGATCCCCCATCAGGGCGTAGGCTGTCAGTGCAACAATCGGCACATGAACCGCGTCCTCCTCCGAAGGCGCCCGCTTGCGCTCCAGCTCCCGGATGGCCGCCGTGGCGCTGACGCCATCCATGACCGGCATCTGCACATCCATCAGGACAAGATCAAACGGCTGCTTTTCGAACGTGCTTACGGCAAGCTTGCCGTTGGCGGCATGCTGCAGTTCAATGCCGCTTCGCGACAGGAATGCTTCCATATAGAACCGACTCGCTTCATCATCTTCCACGAGGAGCACGCGTTTCCCTTTCAACCCATCTTCCATGTTGTAGCGGCCATCCGGCAGAAGATTTCCATCCCTGCGGAAACGGCCATCCAACGCAAACGGCACCTCGAAATGGAACGTACTGCCACAGCCTTCTTCACTCTCCAGCCAGATCCGGCCGCCCATCAGCTCACACAGCTTCCTGCAGATGGCAAGACCGAGCCCGGTCCCCTGGCATTCCTTCGTATAGGAACTGTCAAGCTGCTGAAAGCGCTCAAACAACAGGTGCTGCTCATCCTTTCTGATTCCGATCCCGGTATCGCTGACAGAAAAGCGGACTTCCACGACACCGGGTTTTCGCGTCATCTGAAGGACGGAAAGACTGACATTGCCTGCACGGGTGAACTTGATCGCATTACCGAGCAGATTCGAAAGCAGCTGCCGGATCCGAAGTGCATCCCCCAGGACAATATCCGGAATCTGTTCATCCGTGGACGATTCCAGACGCAGGGATTTGTCCGCCGCCGCAGGCTCGAACATGCGGAGGGTTTCCTGTACGACATTCTTCAGATTGAATGCTTTGCGCTCGATGGCCATCCGATCCGAATCAAGCCTGGATATGTCCAGCACGTCGTTCAGCAGCCGAAGCAGGGTGTTCGCGGATTGTCTCACCAATTGAAGATTCGTCCGCTGCTCCTCGTCCAGCTCGGTCATCAGGGTCAGTTCGGTCATGCCGAGGATTCCGTTCATGGGTGTTCGGATCTCATGGCTCATGTTGGCCAGGAACTGGCTTTTCGCCTCATTCGCGCGTTCCGCCTCCTCCTTGGCCCGGACCAGATCCTTCACCGCCTGCTGGCGTTCGGAAATCTCCGCTTCAAGCAACCGGTTCAACTCCCGCAACTGGGTCGTCCGCATCTGCACCGTACGCTCCAGGTTCTGGTTCAACTGGTGGATTTGCTCTTCGGATGCCCTGCGTGCCGCAATCTCCTCTCCCAGCTGCTCGTTCGCGTCATGGAGTTCCTTTGTGCGCATGCCGACCATGCGCTCCAGGTCATGCTCCATTTCGAGATGATGCGCCTCTTCATCCTTCCGGATGGTGATGTCATGGAATATCATGGCAACATGTCCCTTCACCGGCGTGTAGGAAAGGATCTGCACCCATCGTCCGCCTTCCATCTGCACAATGGATTCTCCAGGAACGTTTCCCGCCAAAGCGGAAGATGCAACCCCGCGCCAATCCCGTGCCGGCACAAGCGGGTCAAGGATGCGATCCTCCAGCAGGGTTTCCTTGTCATGACTGCCGAACATCTGTTCAAAGGCTTTGTTCGCCTCAATCATGCAGACACGGCCGGGTGTCTTTGCATCCCCTTTTTCGAGTCGCATCACGGCAAAGGCATTCCCCATATTCCCGAAGAGTTGGCGGTAATGCTTGTTCAGCACCATGACTTCCCGCCGGCTGTCGGCCAGCGCGTCGCATTCGGATGCCAGTTCCTGATTCAGTTTCCGCAGACGTCTGACGGCGGAATGGATAAGGCCGAACAGGAGTCCGGCTGTCGCGGCAACATAGAGAGATCCCTTGGCAAGGCTGATGCGCGCCTGGACTTCCGGGTCCCCTGAGATTCGAAAGGCGATGGAGTCGGAGAAAAAAATCCATAGGATGCCAATCGTGAAATAGCACCCGGCAATCGCCAGCGCAAACCAGGACGGCCTGTCCACCAGTCCGGACTGCCTGAAGAGGCTGTTCCAGGGATGATGGCCCTCCGAGCTTTCCAGAAATCTTTCATCCGTAGATCGGTTTCCTTTATCCATATTTGCTTCCATCATACGCTCCGCTTCCGTATCGGCACGCTTGTTCATGCCATGAAAACTAGGTTTATACATTGCACATCCTGAATTCCATACATGGAAATCCATGGAATGCTTACCCAATCCAAAAGCACCGTAAACAGATCCGTTCAGCAAAACCATTGCACTGTAAGCATCGCAGGGATTCTCCAGCCGCATGCAGTGTATCTGAAAGGGAAAACATGATTCAGAATGAGAAACTTCATGATGCCGTCATGATTAACCCTTCCAGCGCAAGGAAGACATGATAGACTATGATACGATGGTAAAACCACATGATGAAATGGAGGGATTCCATGAAACTGCTTGAACGCTTCAAACAGCTTACAAAGAGCCTTATCCAGGGGATCCGGCGATTTCCCGCGTCCATTCTGATCTCTCTGGCGGTGGCCTTTATCCTTATTCGGATGAACCACTTCCCATCCGATACAACCACTGCCATCACGGAAGCCTGGCAACGCGCGCTCGTAGCCTGTCTGATGGGCTTCCCGGCGAGTCTTTCCATCCAGCTCCTGTTGGAGCGGGGCGCGAGGCCGCCGCTCTACAAACCTGTACCGCTTCTTGTCCCGTTCGTGTCCTTTGCAGCTGCCGCCGTCGCCCTGTTTGCCTATGCCTGGTTCCTTTTGCCGGATTTCGACATGGTGCCAATGGTTCGGACGATTCTGCTCGCAGGCGCCCTACTCCTCCTATTCATCTGCACACCCTACTGGTGGAGGCGGGACGGCCTTGCACTGCACACGACCCGGCTGCTTGTCCGCATTCTTGTCACAGTCCTTTATTCCGGCATCCTCATGCTGGCACTTTTTGCCATCCTCTTCACGCTGGACAAACTTCTCGCCGTTCCCGTAACGGATGAATCCTATATCGACACTGCCATCCTTGTATGGGCGGTTTTCGCGCCGTTCCATTTCCTGGCCGGAATTCCCGGTGTGCGCGAAGTGCCGAAACCGGCGGATTCCCCAAAAACGCTCCGCTTTCTGCTCCACTGGATTCTCATTCCGCTTCTGTGGGTCTATACAGCCATTCTGTATGTTTATTCCGCCAAGATCCTCATCGAGCGGGAATGGCCGCACGGCATCGTTTCGAGTCTCATTCTCGCTTATGCCTGCATCGGCCTGCTGGTGTGGTTCTTGTCGAGTCCCACGGTCGATGACGGGAAACTGGCTGTTTTCCACCACCGCTGGTACGCCTGGTCCGCTCTCCCGCTTTTCTTCATCCTTTTTGCCGCCATCGGCATCCGGGTCGGGGAATACGGGCTGACCGAACCACGATGGTTCGTCCTCATCCTCAGCGGCTGGTGTGCTGCCGCCATGCTGTTGATTGCCATCCGCAGCCTGTTCCGCAAACGGGATGCGGAAAAAGCAGGCCTGCGGATCATCCTGCTGCCTGTATCTCTGGCCTTGGTTGCCGTTTGTTCGGTGGTGGGTCCTTTGAGCGCTTTCTCGTTGTCCATCCGGAGCCAGAACCATGAACTGGAGTCCATTTTTGCGCGGAACGGCATGCTGACTGCGGGAAAGGCCGTCAAAGCGACCAGAACGGTGTCGGAAGCCGATCAGGCGCGCGTTGCGAGCATTCTGGCCTGGTTCGACGGGGATCATGAACTGGCCGATGCAAAGGTCCTGCCCGAAGGATTTGTCCTGGGGGACGTGAAGGACAAGCTTGGTCTTTCCCTGACGGATTCCAGCTATTCAAACCTGTACAAATACGTACGGTTCTCTGTGGAAAACACGGCCGAGCCTCTCTCCATCAAGGGTTATGATTTCATGTACCCGTTCGGACCGGGCGCAGGCGAATACGCCGATCCGGTGTCAGGCTTCTCTTTCCGCATGGATGCGGACATGCAGAACCTGATCCTGTCCCGGAACGGCAATGAGGTGTATCGGGCGGACCTGAAGGAACGTCTCCGTCTGCTTGTTGAAGCCAATCAGACGGGAGATGCGCAAGGAAAGGATTCCTTTCCCCTGTCGCAGAAGGATCTCGCCTTTGACACGACTGCCGGCGACCTGCGAATCCGCTTGATGCTCCGCCAGATCGACGGAAACAGCCAGCCCGGTGCGGAATCAGGTTTCAAACCCGGTTACGCGGAAGGCTGGCTGCTGGTGGATCTGCCCTGAGGGTTGGCGCCAATGGGAACGAGCGAATCCTCCCGTATGATCCATTCGTATGGACCCATGATGTAACAGAAGGGGTGTTGAATCTGCATGAACAGGTCAGCCTGTGCAGTTCAAGGCTTTATTTTGCGACCTGCAGCATGCGGTCCAGACATGTTTTTGCCCGGATGCGGACATTCTCATTCAGGGTGATGTCGTATTGCCCGTCCCGGAGTGCCACATACACGCTTTCCAGTGTGGTTTTCTTCATGTTGGGACAGACCAGACCGGGCGACATCAGCCAGAAGGTTTTCCCGGGACTGTCCTTCTGCAACTGGTGCAGAACGCCCATTTCGGTGCCGATGATGAATTTGTCCGCAGAGCTTGCCTTCGCATAATCGATGATCTGCTTCGTGCTGCCAACAAAATCCGCCAGTGCCACGATTTCCGGTTTGCATTCCGGATGGACGAGCAGGACAGCCTCGGGATGCAATTCCCGCATTTTCAGAACTTCATCTTTCCGGATGCGGTGGTGTGTGATGCAATACCCATCCCAGAGGATGATGTTCTTGTCGGGAACCTGCGCAGCCACCCAGGACCCCAGGTTCTGATCCGGCACGAACAGGATGTCTTTCTCAGGTATCGCGCGGATGACATCGACTGCGTTGGAGGAGGTGCAACAATAGTCGCACTCCGCCTTCACTTCCGCCGTGGAATTGATGTAGCAGACCACCTTCACACCCGGCAACTCGGATTTACGCCTGCGCAGCGCTTCGGCCGTGACCATGTCGGCCATCGGACATCCCGCATGGATTTCCGGGAGGAGCACCGTCTTCTCAGGCGAGAGGATTTTTGCACTCTCTGCCATGAAATGCACACCGCAGAAAACAATGGTGCCAGCCGGACTTGACGCGCAATATCGAGCAAGTGCGAAGGAATCGCCGACCATGTCCGCTATTTCCTGAACTTCCCCGATCTGGTAGCTGTGCGCAACGATCACTGCGTCGCGTTCCTTTTTCAGTCGCTGGATTTCGGTGATCATCGCCTGCTTGTCCATCCCGATCGTCCTCCCGTGGGGTCTGCCTGTTTCAGAGATTCTACCACGGGCGGCGTGATTTGTCAGGGCATGTCCGACAGATTGCGGCTGTCACCGAAAGACAGCACCATATTGCAGACGCGTCACGCCTATCGTCCGGGCATACCGTCTTTCCCACTTGTGCCACAACCCCTGAGCCGCCTCCACAACGACCGGATCAAACTGGGTACCCTTGCAGGCGATGATTTCCAGCCTGCAGGCTTCCCAGTCCATCGGATTTCGGTAGGGACGGGCGGAGGTCATTGCGTCAATGGCATCCGCAACCGCAATGATGCGTGCCCCCAACGGGATCCGGTCGAGTTTCAGGCCGGATGGATATCCATCGCCATCCCATCTTTCATGATGGTGCAGAACGATTTCCGACAGTTCATGGAGACGTTTGGACCGGGACAGGATACCTGCACCGATTTCCGGGTGCCGCCGCATCTGCGCCCATTCGTGCGGCAACAGCTTTCCCCGTTTGTTCAACACATTCTCCGGCACGCCGATTTTCCCGATGTCATGCAGATGCGCCGCCATGTGCACCAGGTGGTGTCTTCGACCGTGCAGCCCCATGCTCTTCGCCAGATCGGATGACAATTCCGCCACACGGTCCGAGTGCCCCGCCGTATACCAATCCTTCGCATCCAGGGCGGCCATGAGGCTTTCGATGATTTCATGGGCATGAATCGTAAAACGGTAGCTGTTGAGCGGATTCATCATCAGAAGCGCCGGGAGTCAGGCACAATGTGCTCAGTCCCCCTCCCTTCCGGTTTTTTTCCGCCAGCGGCACCGGCGGAAGGGCAGGATGCAGCGCTGCATCCGCTGCATCCTGCACAGCCGGATTCACCGCGGGCAGTCTTTCGGATGCCACGGAGAACGATGAAAAGGGTGAAGGCGACAATGGCGCCGCCAAGAATCCAATTGATGATCATATCAAGCCTCTTTCCGACCGGTCTGGCGGGCGATCCCCGAGTCCCGGTCTCTGATGATTCAAGGAAGACATGCTTCCCACATGGAATGAAAACCAGTTCCCCGCATGACAAGTTCTGTGAAACGTCAGGCCAACCCGATCAGCGAACCAACCTGATAAATGGCGAATGCAACCAGCCAGGCAACCGCCGTCTGGTAGCCAACCGCGAAAAGTGTCCATTTCCATGAGTTCATCTCGCGTCGGATGGCGGCGAAAGCGGACAGGCAAGGCATGTACAACAGGGTGAATGCCATGAATGCATAGGCGCGCAGCGGCGTGAAGACGGTTTGGATGGCGGTGATGAGCTCTCCTGATGTTTCGGTGGCTTCCGAAACACCGTGTAAAATCCCCAAGGTCGCCACAACGACTTCCTTGGCGGCAAATCCGGTCAGGATGGCCATCGAGGACTTCCAGTCCCCGAATCCGAGCGGCGCGAACACAGGAGCGATGAAGGTGCCGATCAGACCGAAAATACTGAAGGCCGGGTCTTCCACCATCCGGAGGGAAAAGTCGAACGACTGGCAGAACCAGATGAGTACGGAGGCGGCAAAGATGACCGTTCCGGCTTTCTTCATGAATCCCTTGCCTCGCTCCCACATGTGAATGCCAGTCCCTTTCAGCGTGGGAACGCGATAGGGAGGCAGTTCCATCAGAAAGGGGGCTGCTTCGCCCTTCAGCACGGTTTTCTTGAGTAGAAGGCCGGAAAGGATGGCGACCACGATCCCGAGCACATAAACCGAGAAAATGACGACACTCTGGTTCCGTGCGAAGAACGCAGCCGCAAACAGCGCGTAGATCGGCATTCTGGCGCCACAGGACATGAAGGGGGTCAGGATGATGGTCAGCCTTCTGTCCTTCTCATTCTCCAGCGTCCGGGTGGCCATGATGGCAGGCGTCGAGCAACCGAAACCCATCAGCATCGGAATGAAGGATTTGCCGGAAAGGCCAAGTTTCCGAAGCAGTCGGTCCATGACGAAAGCGGCACGGGACATGTAACCGCTGTCTTCCAGAAGGGACAGGAACAGGAACAGGAGCATGATCTGCGGGACAAAGACCAGAATGCCGCCGAGACCGGCGACAATCCCGTCCACCACAAGGGCATGAAGCCAGGGTGCTGCGCCTCCAGCCTCCAGCACACCTGACAGCCAGCCGCCAAGCATCCCGTTGATCAACTGGTCCATCCCGTCAATCGTAGCCGAACCGACGGTGCCAAATGTCACCTGAAACACACCGAACATCAGCACCAGGAAGAGAGGGATGCCGAACAGCTTATGGGTGACGACCCGGTCAATCTTTTCGGTCAGGCCGATGCCTGTGACATTCCGGTTCTTCTCGTGGACCTGGTCAACGATGTTCTGTATGACTGCATATCGGGCATCCGCAAACATCGTCTCAACATCGGCCGGTTCCTCCGCGCCAAGGTGTAGGGTGAGTGGCCTGATCTGCGCGGAGGAAACCGGGGGAACGCCCAATGCATCAAGACTGTCCCGTTCCTGCTCAAGCAGTTTGATTGCAGCCCAGCGCACTGCGCCGTTCCTGTCTCCCAGGTGCGGTTCCACTTCCTTGACCGCTGCGGCGACCGCAGTCTCCAACGGTTCCCCGAACCGCATGCTCAATGGCTTTTCCTTCAGAAGTGCCAGTTCGATGCCTCGACGGATCAACTCATCCAGACCTTTGCCTCGAGAAGCTGAAATGGCGACAACCGGCGAACCGAGAAGCTTCTCGAGTTTCCCGGCATCCAGTCGATCCCCCTTCGCTTCCACTGCGTCCATCATGTTCAGGACGACGAGTACGGGAATGCCCAATTCCTGCAGTTGGGACGTCAGATACAGGTTCCGCTCCAGATTTGTCGCATCGACGATGTTCACAATCAACTCAGGTCGTCCGTCCAGCAGATAGTCCCTGGCTACACGTTCTTCCAGTGAGTAGGGGAAAGAGAGTACACACCGGGCAAATCCACGACGCGTGCCTCCTCGGATGCCTTGCGCAATTTCCCTTCCTTCCGTTCAATGGTGACTCCGGGCCAGTTGCCGACCTGATGCGTACTGCCGGTCAAAGCATTGAACAGCGTGGTCTTGCCGCTGTTCGGGTTTCCGACCAAAGCCATGCGGATACTCATATGTCACCTCCCGATTCAATCTCGATGTTCACGGCTTCCGCCTTTCGGAAAGTCAGGTCGTATCCGCGGACACTGACTTCCAGCGGATCTCCGAGCGGAGCGACGCGTCGGAGCAAGATGGAGGTGGTGCGTGTGACGCCCATGTCAAGAAGACGGCGACGGAATGCGCCATCACCCTGGACGCGCAGAATTCTGGCGGATTCCCCGGGGTGCAGATCAAGCAGTGTGCGTGTCATGATGAGACTCCTTATGTCCGTCGGGTTCATTTCAATATTGATACTCATTATCATTTAGCATGAATATCTTACCACGCACCGTGATGGACGTCAACAATTCCTTCCCTTGCAGCAGTATTTCATTTTTAGCCGGGATGCCGAACGCCCGCTGATCAACATGGAAAACTACTGGATGCATCTATTGCAGTTATGATCCCGGGCACATTTGACAGTCCGTATGCATGCATGATAATATAACACTGTTACATTATTAAACATCGTTCAACTCATAGTGAGGTGATTTCCATGGCTGCAGCCACAAGACAGCTCCGGGAACATGACCGTCAAAAGACACGCATCCTGGACGCTGCACGAAACTTGCTTGCGAAGGACGGCCTCGAGGGTGTTTCCATCCGGAAAATCACACAGGCCATCGGCTACTCCCCCACCATTGTCTATCACTACTACAAAGACAAGGATGCCGTGCTTTACGCACTGGCACAGGAAGGTTTCACGTTGCTGATGGATGCGGTCCGGCCTGTGCAGGGGGAGGCGGAAGGCAATCCGGAAGATGCCTTCCGGAGCATGTTCACGCGATATGTCAATGCGGCACTGGGCATGCCGGACATCTACCGCCATATCATGTTGTCCAGCCATCCGGATCTGCTTTCCATCACACGGGTTCTGACACCCGGGATCTCTTCGGAGCGGCCGGCTTTCGCCGCACTGGTCCGCCTTGTCCTGGCTCTGCGGAATCCGTTGGTTTCCGCATCGGACGTGGGCGAGGATGCGGAACGGGTCGCTCAGATCATCTGGACTTCGATCTTCGGACTGATCCTACGACTGCTGGTTGAAAAGCAGGAGGACTCCGTTCTTCGGAATAACCTGATACGTGATCACCTGGATGCCATGATCACGCTCTCAAAGGGCTTCGCGCGCTCCGCACCTCCCGTTTGAAGCGCTTTTCTTCTACTGTTCCCCTTCCATGTTTTCAGTCATATTTTTCTGTGTTGTTGTTCTTTGTATTCGTTCCATGAATTCATTCAGTGTGTTTTATGCTTTCATTCTTCCAACGGAGGTATCCCATGCACCAGAAGCGAACCGTTGCCATCCTGGTCGCCATCGTCCTGCTTGGCGCCATTCTGTCCTGCACACTTGCCCTGTTCGGACGCCCCCTCTTTCCAGCTCCATCCCTCGAAGGGAATCCTTCGATCACCCGTAGCGAGGACGGCACTTTTTCGTTCCGCTCCCTTTACAACGAGCAAATCCCCTTGTTTGGGGAAGGATTGTACGGGCGCAACTCCCGCCAGCTGGCACTCCAAGGTCTGGCGCAGGATGCCGTCACCCTTTTTCTGGCAGTTCCTTTACTCTTTTTCTGCCTTCTGAAGGCAAGAAAAGGCTCCGTCCGCAGCCGGCTCATGCTCGCGGGAACCCTCGGCTATT
Organism: uncultured Clostridia bacterium; assembly: GCA_942493335.1. Lineage (GTDB taxonomy): Bacteria > Bacillota > Clostridia > DSM-8532 > DSM-8532 > JAEWSN01. Next base: position 1,945,813 of record OW818693.1, read on the forward strand.
TTCTCTATTCCTATGTTTCCTATGTGTTCCTTTGGATGTTCAATCCCCTGTTTCTGGTTTATGTTGCTGTCATGAGCGCCAGTTTGTGGGCATTCATCCTCACGCTGTCCGGCATTTCCCTGCCCGAACTTCCAGGAGCGTTCACTGCAAAGCTGCCTCTCCGGTTTTTGGCCGGCGTTCAAATCGGACTTGGCACCATGCTGCTCATGATGTGGGGAAAAATGGTCCTGACACCGGTCCTCACCGGCGCGGTACCCGCGGGACTGGAGCATTACACGACCTTCGTCATCCAAGGCATGGATCTGGGTTTCATCGTACCGGCAGCTTTCACCGGTGGAGTCCTTCTGCTTCGCAGGCGGCCGGTCGGGTATCTTTTGACCGCCATCATCCTGATCAAGGGAGGCACCCTCTGCACCTCCCTGACCGCCATGATCGCATTGCAGGCGGTCAACGGCGTCCCGATGGATCCACTCGTCGCCGTCGGCTTTCTGTTCATCAACGCCTTTGTCTACGGCTGTCTGTTCCTGTTGCTGAAAAACATGCAGCCCGCGGAACGTCGCGATGACGCCCCGCAGGCCGCATGAATGGCCTGGTTCCCGCACGGTCCCGCAGGCTGCTTGAACGACCCGGTTCCCACTCAGTCCCGCAGTCTCAGCCAGACCGCCATCTCACCCATGCCACGATTGTTCCAGGCATAATAGGGAATCGCTTTCAATGTGGTGGGAATTTCCGCATGGACCTTCCCGCCAACCGGCAGGGTCCTGTACAGATCGCCATCCTCCCACCCGGATTCCGTGATGCGCAGGCCCTTGGCTGTGATGGAAACAACGCCTCCCAGCAGATCCTTCTCGAAGGACGCCGTCAGTTCCTTTCCGACTTCTATGGAAAGGGCGGGCAGATTCGCACCGTTGTCCGCTTCTTCGAAGCAGTAGACCAATGGGCCGTACTGGATGGCCCCCTTTCCGATGTCAGCGCGGACTTTCGGATGGGCCGCCACCAGATGGGGCTGCAAGTCCAGATCCATTTCAACCGTATCGCCCGCTTTCCAGATCCGGTTCAGCAAAGCGTACCCCTGGCTGACAACAGATGCCGGGTCGACAGAAGCACCGCAAACCGACAGGGTCGGCGCCTGCGCCCAGCCCGGAATACGGATGCCGAACGTGAATGGGGTTTGTGGAAAGATTCCGCCCTCCTTCGCTTCAAGGCGGAACCGCACTTTGCCGCTCCATGGATATTCGGTTTCCTGCACCAGGGAGAAGTCGCCATCCAAAAGCGAAATGTCGGCCTCCCCTCCGATGAACAGATGTGCGAAGACCGCATCCGCTGATTGGGAATAGACATATTCACCCAGGGACGCCATCAGTCGCGCCAGATTCGGAGGGCAGCAGGCACATCCATACCAGTGCGGGCGTTCCGGCACGACATGCCGTTTTCCGGGATCCTTCCCGAACGCTTCCGGTTGGACTTCCAGCGGATTCACGTAGAAGAAGTGCCGTCCATCCTTCGCCATGCCGCTGATGACGGAATTGTAGAGCGCCCGCTCCATGACGTCCGAATACCGGCGATCCGCGCCGAACTGCAGCATCCGGTGCGCGAAGAAGATGAGGCCGATGGAAGCGCAGGTTTCCTGATAAACCGTATCGTTCGGGAGATCGTAGTCGAAGGTGAAAGCTTCGCCATGGACAGTCTGCCCGATGCCGCCCGTCAAATACATCTGCTTCTCCGCGATGTTCTGGAACAGGACGTCGCATGCCTGCCGCAAGGAGTCATCTCCGGTCTTGAGGGCGATGTCGGCCATGCCGGTATAGAGATAGACGGCACGGACAGCATGCCCGACAGCCACATCCTGTTCCCGTACCGGCTTGTGGGCCTGATAATAGGAAAGATTCGGTTCCTGCGTCTGGATTTTCCGCTCCCAATGGGACATTCGGCCATGCCGTTCCCAATCCTCCAGAAAGAAGGATGGCAGTTGCCCGCGTTCTTCGATCATGAACTTGGCGAGGTTCAGGTACTTCTCGTTCCCGGTGGCGCCAAACAGCTTCACCAGACCGATCTCCACCTCCTCGTGTCCATCGTAGCCACGCAGTTTTCCAGGGTCAGGGCCGAAGACAGTGTCGGCGTGATCCGCAAAACGGCACATCACATCCAGCAGTTTCCGCTTTCCTGTGCCCTCGAAATAGGCGACAGCCGCTTCCATCATATGCCCGGCACTGTACAGTTCATGACATTCCAACAGGTTGGTCCAGCGCTGCCCGGGCTCTTTGACCGTAAACCAGGTGTTGAGGTATCCGTCCGGCTGCTGGGCTTTTTCGATCAGCGCGATCACGCTGTCCGCCATTTCCTCCAGGGCTGCGTCGGGATGGGTCTTCAGGCTGTATCCGACCGCTTCAAGCCATTTGGCGACATCGCTGTCCTGAAAGACCATGCCGATGAATTCCCCGCTTGCCTCTTCAGCCGCAATCCGAAAATTCTCGATGGCATGGCTTGGATCGGCACCCGGCACGCGATCATTCAACGCGTCCCACTGGAACGGTATGACAACCTGCCGGACGAGGTCCTGCGTATCCGACCAGAATTCGTCACGGATCCGCACATCCGCCAACGGCACTGGTCTCAGTTCTTTGTTGTTTGCTTGTCCCATGCGTCATTCCTCCACCCTACGGTCTGCCGATCTGTTTCTTTCATCCTATCAAACCATGTATTCCGATTCGACTGAGGATTGAGGGGAATAGGTGGATTTTTCCGACTTTCCTCCAGGCTGCCGCATATTGTTCTGCCACAGTCCCTTTCTCCTCGGGCTCCTCCGCTCTCAGCAGAAGCCCTGAATCGAAAGAAAACCTTACCCGACCCTTTATGGAATTCCGGCAAACGCGGTATAATAAGCTTGAATGCGATTCACGTGAAAGGTGGTGGTTTCCGGATGTCCCTGTTGATCCCGAATCAGGAACACCCGGTTGTCCATCTCTCCTGCGGCGTATTCCAGACCGAGGAAGCATGGCGGCACATGAGCCGGGTCATCGAAAGTGCTGAAATCATCCTTGGCCTGAAGGGCATCGTGCATCTGGATCAGGACGGCCGGTCGTTTGATGTGGAACCCGGCACCTTTCTGCTGTTGCGCCCCGGCCTGCCGCACCGCGGCGTCGCCGACTCGACCGGAGAAACCTCCTTTTGCTGGATGCACTTCCCCCTGCCCGACGGGACGCGTGAGCTCCAGGCTTTGACACCGCCTGATCTGCATTGCCCAAACGCTCTGAAGGCCCTGCACGAACTGAAGGACATTCCAGATGACTCGATTGTCCTCCCCGAGTTCTTCAGGCTTCCCTTGCCTGAAAAACCCGGCATTTTGTTCAGGCAGCTGCTCCACACGGCAAACGCGGGCTATCGCAACCCGCACGCCTGCGACTATCTGCTGACCCTCATCCTGATTGAAGTGTCCCATCAGTATCTGTCGGTACTGCAGTCGACGCAATCCGGCATTGAAACACATTCCCGCATGTTCAGCGAAATGTTGGAATGGATCCGGGTTCATCTGGCGGAGCCTTTCACCCTCGGAGAAGTCGCTCACCGGTTCGGATTCAGTGAGGATTACCTGACCCGCCTGTTCAAGCGGCAGCTTGGAACCGGCTTCGTCCGGTATGTGAACGGACAGCGTCTTTCCCGCGCACGGAATCTGCTGTCGCAGACCTGGTTCGGAATCAAGGAAATCGCCTGGCAGTGCGGGTTCCCGGATGAGAAATACTTCATGCGCCTGTTCCGGGATGCGGAAGGAATGACGCCAACTGCATACCGGAATGCATACCATCGGACCCATGTAACCATCACCTGATGCGACCCGGTACGGGCGCGAAAAGGAGGAACCGAAAATGGCCAAAACAAAGGGAAAACAAACCACACCCCTTCACGAAGTTGACACAGCCTTGCAAAAGGCAACCGATGCAAAACTTTCGATGGATGCGCAGCTTGCAGTGGACGCACAGTCTGTCGCAGATGCAGAACCGATACCAGAGCCACAACCGGTTGTGGACGGGGTCCATTCCTACGGAAGGGACGAGGATTGGGTCAAACCGACAGATCCGGCCGTTCTTGAACATCTGGAATGGTTCCGCGATCAGAAGCTTGGGCTTTTCATGCACTGGGGCCTGTACAGCCAGATGGGCATGATGGAATCCTGGGGTTTGTCCGATCAGGACAAGGAATGGTCGTATGGCTGCTGGGATTGGGACGAACCAAAGGAATGCCAGCGCCAGTACCGGAAGTTGAACCGGTCCTTCAATCCCATCCGCCTGCAGCCCCGGGAATGGGCGGCAACCGCGAAACAGTGCGGCTTCAAGTACATCATTCTGACGACAAAGCATCACGACGGCTTCTGTCTCTGGGATACGAAGCAGACGGAATACAAGGTGACGGATCCGTCCTGTCCGTTCTCGGAACACAAGTATTCGGATATCATCCGCAACCTGTTTGATGCCTTCCGCGAAGAGGACCTCGGCATTGCCGCCTATTTCTCGAAAGCGGATTGGCACACGCCGCATTATTGGGCGCCGGATCGAAACGTGGGTGGAGAAACGTCCCGCGGCGCAAATTACGACACGGAAGCGGAGCCGGAGCGTTGGCAAAAATTCGTCGATTTCACACAGGCGCAGATGATGGAACTCGTGGAAGGATATGGCCCGCTGGACGTTCTCTGGCTCGACGCCGGCTGGGTGAATCCGCGCGAAAAGGAAGACATCCGACTTGACCTGCTTGCTGCGAAAGCCCGCGTCGTCACACCCGGACTGCTCTTTGCAGATCGTACTGTCGGTGGGCCGTATGAGAATATCCTGACGCCTGAACACGCCATCCCGGATCATCCGATGACATCCCCGTGGGAAAGCTGTCTCGTCCTCGATGACGATGGCTGGGGTCATTCATTCGATCACCGCTATAAAAGCGCACGTTCTGTCACACACCTGCTGATCGAGATCGTCGCAAAAGGCGGGAACCTTGCGCTCGGTGTGGGACCGCAGCCGGATGGGCGGCTCGCGCCGGCTGCCATCCGCATTCTTTCGCAGATGGGGGCTTGGCTGGAGAAAAACGGAGAGGCGATCTACGGCACGCGGATCTGCGCCCCCCATGCCGCCGGCAAATGGTTCTTCACCCGAAAAGGAGAAATCCGGTATGCCATCCTGCCGCTTGCGGAAGGGGATGCCTGCAGCGGCATTCTCCTCATCCCTTCGGAACCGGAAGGCGGGCCTGTGCAAAGGATCACGCTGTTGGGTCATGCGGCAAGCATCCCTTTCCGCAGAACAGAAGCAGGCCTGATGCTGCAGGTTCCCGTGATGGAGGCAGTAACCGCTACGACACGGGAAACACCTTTTGCTTTGGCCTTTCGGATGGAATGACCCGGAACAATTGACCCGATGTGACCGATGCGGAAACCATAGCGGCTTCCCATCGGTCACCTTGCTTTTCTTTCGGAATCGCATACAATGGGTATTACCATCGCCATTCCTTTTAAGCAGGGAGCATGCTATCAGAAACCGCCCTGTATGCCTTCGCAAGGATCTCCCCGCATCCTTTCGCAAGAAAATGCATGTGAAGCGGACAGTACGTACACGGGAAGCGCAAAGGCCAACAACTCGCCACAGGGATCTCGCACGGAACGGAGGATGTCATGATCAGAAACCAACTGGGCACGACCGGCCTGACCGTCACAAAGCTTGGCTACGGGGCCATGGAAATCCGCGGCAACCGAGTCTGGAACGGGCGTCCCACAACGGACGGGGAAGCGGACGAAATCCTGAATGCGGCACTCGATGCCGGCATCAACTTCATTGATACTTCGAACGATTACGGCTTGAGCGAGGCACATATCGGCCGGGCACTGCGGAAACGCCGCAATGAATTCATTCTGGCGACGAAGTGCGGCTGTTTTTGGACGGATCAAGGCGACCATGATGAAATCACTCATGTCTGGACGCGGGAAAACCTGCTCGCCAATATTGAGACCAGCCTCCGACGGCTTCAAACCGACCATGTGGACCTCCTGCAGCTGCACAACGCGCCGATCGAGGAAACGGACCGCGCAGGCCTCCTCGATGTCCTGGAAGAGATCAGGAAGAGCGGAAAGATCCTCTTCTACGGGGTTTCTTCCGTGTCTCCGCACTTGCAGGCGTACATCGGACGCAAGGTTTTCCGTACGTTCCAGATTCCTTACTCCGCCGTGGATCGTGCCCATGAGGAATTGATCACCCAAGCGGCGCGAACAGGTGCCGGTACGATTATCCGAGGCGGCGTCGGGCAAGGAGAACCCGGAATCGGGCGTGGGGATGACGGCAAATGGGCGCTGTGGGAGAAAGCCCGTCTGGACGATCTGCTGGATGTCGGGGAAAGCAGGACCGCATTCATGCTGCGGTTCACGCTGAGCCATCCGGACATCTCAACAATCATCGCGGGGACGAAAAGCCCGCAGCACCTGCGGGAAAATGTTGCGGCAGCAGAAAAGGGACCGCTTGTGGAGGACATATACGCGGAGGCAAAAAGACGCCTTTCCCTGGCCGGAGAAGCGCCGTTGGCTTGATCCATCACGGAGAGACACTTTGGCTTGATCCAGGGCGGATAGGCACTTTGGCTTGATCCAGGACGGAGGACGCTTGGCTTAAGCAGGATGGAGTGGTACCCCGAAAGGACGGTAAGTATGAACCCAATCTCGAACAAATGCGATAAAGATCCAAAGAGCACTCTGGAGGAAACGTGAGTATCGGAGCCGTTCAGCATGAGCATCTCAGAAACATCGGCATTGTCGCGCATGTGGACGCCGGAAAGACCACCATTACCGAGAACCTGCTCTTCCGAACGGGGTTCATCCGTACCCTCGGAAGCGTGGACAAGGGAACCGCCCATACGGATTTCCTGGACATCGAGCGCGAGCGCGGCATCTCCGTCCGCGCCGCCTCCACCACGATCCGCTGGAAGGACGTGGACATCAACCTGATCGACACACCCGGTCACATGGATTTCACCGCAGAGGTGGAACGTTCGCTTCGGGTGTTGGACGGCGTCATTCTCGTGCTTTCCGCCGTCGAAGGCGTCCAGGCCCAGACTGAGATCCTCTGGAAGGCGCTTCGCGCCAGAAATCTGCCCACCCTCCTGTTCATCAACAAGCTGGACCGGATCGGCGCCGACCCCGAGCGGGTAATGGCGGAAATCCGCAGGCTCCTTTCCCCCGCCATCCTCCCGCTACAGGCGGTGACAGGACTTCCGCACGGGGATGCCGAACTTTGGGACCGGTTTGATCCGCAGATTCCGGATGCCCGGTTCGGAAGCGCCCGATTCCCCGAAGAATGGCTTGAACGCCTTTCGGAAGGCGATGACGCCATCCTGACGCAGTGGATGGAAGGCCATCCGGTCAGCGCATCCGCCATGAAGGCAAGTCTTGTCCGGCAAACCCGCGCCGGGAGCCTTTTCCCGATTCTCTTCGGCGCAGCGCTGAAGGAACAGGGCATGCAGCCGTTGCTGGACGGAATCCTCGACTACCTCCCGCCGGCTTCCGGAGACCCGGAAAAGCCTCTGGCTGGCGTCGTCTTCCGCCTTGAACATGACAAGACGATGGGACGTGTCGCCCATGTCCGCCTGTACAGCGGCACGCTGCAGAACCGGGATATCGTGGACAACCTTACCCAGGGCACGCAGGAGAAGGTGACGCAGATCCGGAAGGTCTATTCCCGCAAGCATGAGGACACGGGGCTGCTGCGTGCCGGAGACATCGCCTCCGTCTGCGGTCTCGGCCGCGCGCGCATCGGGGATGTGCTGGGCAGCGCGGAAGGCGTGCCGGAAGCCTCCCACCTGGCGATCCCGCTGCTGCTCGTACAGGTTTTCCCTGAAAAGGAAGCGGAAAACGCGGCCCTGGTGGCCGCCTTGCAGGAACTGGCGGACGAGGATCCCTTGCTCGGATTGGAATGGATCCGGGAAGAACGGAAGCTCCATGTGAAAATCATGGGCACCATCCAGCTTGAAGTGCTCGGAAGCCAGTTGAAGAGCCGTTTCGGACTAAACGCCACATTCGGCACACCATTGGTCATCTACAAGGAAACGCCGACCAAGGCCGCAACCGGATACGTGTCCTATACGATGCCGAAACCCTGCTGGGCCATCCTGGAATTCTACCTCAAGCCGCTCCCCCGGGGTTCCGGGCTGAAGACCGGCGGCTGGGTCCGCGAGGAGCGGATGCACCAGCGCTACCAGAACCAGGTCTGGCAGGCCATGCCGGATGCATTGCGGCAAGGACCTCTCGGGTGGGAGGTCACCGATCTCGAGGTGACGCTGCTCAACGGCGAGCACCACATCTTCCACACGCACCCGCTCGATTTCGTCACGGCAACGCCAATGGGCATCATGAACGGATTGATGAACACCGGCACGACACTGCTCGAACCGATGACTCTCTGCCGGATCTCTGCGCCGGAAGGTTGCGGCAGCCGCATCCTCGGCGATATCGTCCAGATGCGTGGTACCTTCGACTCACCGGTCATCGAAAACGGCGGGTTTCATGTGGAAGCGAGGCTTCCCGTCGCAACTTCCATGGAGTATTCCGTCAAGCTGGGTGCGATGACGAGCGGACGCGGCCATCTCTCCTCCCGTTTCGACGGATATGAACCGTGTCCGGTGGAACTGGGCGCCACCACGCCTTATCGTGGGGTGAACCCGCTGGATCAGGCGAAATATATCCTGAGCGTCCGAAAAGCGTTGGGCGGTTAGGCTTCCGCTCCGTAGAACTCGTCCGTCAGAAGGTCGGCAATCTCCTCCAGTTTCCCGTGATCCGCCGCAAAGCGGAGGATCGTGTACCGGTCCCTGACGAACATCGCTTCCCGCATGCTGCGATGGAACAGATCGCGCGGGATGCCAAGGTCCGCCGGGGTCACAGCCGCGCCCGCCTTTGAAAGCAGCATACGGATTTCCGCGGCTGAAGGCACGTCGAATCCTGCCGGCAGCTGTTCCCGCAGGAGCTCGTACGTTCTGGCAATGGCAACCGTTGCGGAACCGACCGCATTTCCATGCAACGCGTGTTCCTGACCGTTTTTCAAGGCATCCATTTCCCAATAGTGCGAAAGATGGTGTTCGGCTCCGGAAGCCGGACGCGAGTTTCCGATCATGCCCATGCAGACGCCGGAAAGGGCGAGCGCCTCAAACAAGGCGGTCACAGCCCCGGCTTCTCTATCCGCCACACCCGCCGCCTGAGCGGTACACGTGGAAAGCGCCTTTCTCACCATCTTTTCAATCACCGGACAATGATACTCGTCATTGATTCGCCGTGCGAGCGCCCAATCCGTCAGCGCGGTCACTTTCCCGAGCAGATCTCCAAACCCGGCATGCAGCAATGTGGCGGGCGCGGCCCGAAGCACCTCCGGATCAGCCAGGATGGCGGATGGATAAACGGCTTCCAGTGTGGTCTTGCGCCCTTTGATGATCAGCGGGGAGACCGTGGAGGCATATCCATCCACGGAAGGTGCGGTACAGACAATCAGATAGGGAACATGGGTTCGATCGCTGATGATCCGGCAAAGATCGTTCAGCGTGCCGGACCCGACCCCCACGATGAATCCCGCATCGCGCGGCAGCGCCAGAAGCAACTCCCCGACAGCCTTTTCATCGGGAACCAGCGTGTGTGGCGGCTCGAAAACATGGGTTGCGACAGACAGGCCCGCTTTCGCCAACGCCTTCTCCATCGTTTCACCGGCGGCTGCAAATGTATGGTTGTCCGCTACGAGGAGCACTGGCTTCCCGGCGGAATGAAGCGCGGCATAAGCGGCGGCCTCACGCTCGATGCCGCTTGACACTCGAATGAGAGAGATATCGACTGCATGATGCCTGCCGCATGTGCAATCGAATGAGATGCCCGCCAGTTCGGCGGTTGATGCTTCCAGCAATTGTTGTTCCGTCATGATGCTCTCCTGCTCCTTCGTCTGAATGCCGTATTACAACCTGAATCGGTTGATTCCCTCTTCCAGTTGGCCGGATAGGGAAACCAGACTTTCCGCAAGTTCCGACAATTCCTTCAGCATGCCTCCCTGTTTTTCCGTGGAGGCCGCAACTTCCTCGGTTCCGGCCGCATTCTCTTCGGAAATGCTGGCCAACCCCTCGATCAGGTGCGCCACCTTGCCCCCTGCGGCAAAGGCATCCCGACTTTGCTCCGTCATTCGATCGATCCTGATGCCGATGGAACGGATGGATTCGCCGATATCACGGAAAGCACCTGATGTATGGGACATGGCCCCCTGCTGGGCGTCCACAAGTCCGGCCGATTTTTCCGTCTCGTTGACGGACTGGTGTACTTGATCCTGAATAAGTCGGACAAGGTCACCGACTTTTCGGGCGGATATCGCAGATTTTTCCGCCAGTTTTCGAACCTCTTCCGCAACCACCGCAAATCCCCGGCCCTGCTCCCCGGCCCGGGCAGCCTCAATGGCTGCGTTGAGCGCAAGCATGTTGGTCTGCTCCGAGATCCCGCTGATTTCATCGATGATCTGACCGATCTCCTGAGAAGCGACAGTCAGATGGGAAACACTGTTCCGGACACCCTCCATGGCCAGCTTGTTTTCGCGTGTCATGCCTTCCTGCCTCTGGACGGCGTCCGCCCCGCCCTCCATCACGGAAATTGTCTTGTGCAGGAGATCCCGGGCTTCGAGGGTTCCCGCCGAAACGGCTTCCATGCGCTTGATGATCTCACTGACATGCGCATGCCCTTCCTGCGTATTCTCAGCCTGTTCCATGGCGCCACGCGCCAACTCCTGCGCGGTCTGCTGGATGTGGTCCGCCTCTGTGTCCGTCGTGCGGGCAGCCGCGGATACCTTCCCGGAAAAGGTGATCAGATTCTTCCCTGTCTGCCGGATTTCCCGGATGAGCTGACGCATGCTGTCCGCCATGTTGTCGAAGCTATCCTCCAACCGGCTGATTTCCCGGATTCCGCTTCGACGTCCGATTTTTCCGGAAAGCGTCAGGTCTCCGTTCGCAAAACGGACCGCTTCACTGTCCAGATGGAGAAGTGGACGCGCCACGATGCGGGTGATGGCAAAATAGAGCAGCAATCCATACAATGCGAGTGCAACCAGGAAGAATCCCATGGAGATGACAAGCGTGCTGTTCAGTTCCCGCAGTGCTTCCTTCAACGGGTACATGAGGACGACCGACAGGCCTGAATCCCCGATGGGCGCGAAGGCAGCCAACCGTTTGGTGTCCTTCAGTTCCGCAACGCCGGATTTTCCGGCATTTGCCGCAAGCGCGGTCCCGAGCTGCTTCAGGTCTGGATCCTTCGAATCAGCCAGCTTTTCCTTCAAATCCTTCGCAATGTCCGCATCCATCCCCATCGGGAGGCCATCGCGCGTGACCACGAATGCCGAGCCGCCCGGTCCGACCGGAATGGCGCGGGAGGAATCCCGAATGCTCTGCAGGTTCATGTCCGCCGTTGTCGTTCCGATGGTCTTTCCTTCCTTCACGATTGGAACCGTGCAGGTCATGAATACGACCTTGAGGACATCATCATAATAGGGCGCCGTGAATACGCGCTTGACGCCCGGCTGCATCCCCGCCTTGTACCAATCCGTATTGGGATAATCATATTCCGCATTGCTGTAATCCCAGGTGACGACGGATGCACCTTTGTCATCCTTGTAGACATAAGGCCCGTGATATGCCTCGCCGGCCTTGAACACATTGGGCTCGAACCAGTACCCGCTGCCGGTCAGCAGGGGTTCTCGCTGCAGGGAGGCCTCCGCGAAGCGGAGGAGATCGTCGTCGTTGTAGACGGTGGAGGATGTGATCATCTGCGCCAGGCCTTCACCGGCCGCGGCCACGCTGTCCAGACGCCCGCCAAGGGACAGGGCTTCCTTTTCCGCAATCAGGCGCAGGTTGTCCTCCACCTGCCGACGCATCAGTTGCTGGTTCTGAAAGAGCACATAACCGGTCTGTACGCTGAAAATCAATACGGTAATCGCCAGTGCGAGCCCGATCAGGACAGCTTGAATGCCAGGTTTCTTGCGTCTCTTCATCGCTGTGCCTCCTCCATGCCAAAGGACATATTATGGTCATCAGTCTATGTTTACACCAATAGGGTAGCACGAAAACGTCGAAATGTATGATGTTTCTTGATGTGAAAAGGCCGAAAAAGGTGTCAACCTTTTCCGGCCCTGTGATGGGACAGACAAGACAGGCGCGTTCACCGTGCCTTGAACGGAGAAATCCGCAATCTGAAGGCAATCTGTTTCTGATCCAGCCGATACTGCGGCAGCAGCTCCGGCCCGCAGCTGTTTGATCCAACACCGCTCTGCGCCCAGTCCAAGTGCACGACTGTCTCGCCGAAAGGTGCCAATTCATGCGGGTGCATGGCTTCCGCCAGCATTTCAGGCGTATAGTGCGCGGCGTTGAAGGTGAAGGAGCCGTCCGCCGTGAACCTGAGGCCTTCGCCCAGCGCATTCGAGAGACAGGCCCATTCCGTGCCATAATGGCTTCCGTTTTCCTGTGGCTTGAGGTATGGTTCGTGCATAGCAGCCACGTTTGTATCGAAGCGGCTCATCCAGGTGCTCTGATTCTTGTCCCGATAGCTTTCATGCGGTCCGAAACCAAAGTATGAAACCTGCTCGAATCCCTCGGGCAACGTCCAGCGGAGACCGAAACGCGGCAGGAAGGGCAGGCCTTCGCGTACCGTGGCATCCGTTTCCATCAGAATTTCACCATTTCCGAATACGGTCCATGAAACGGTTCCGCGCACGACCGGTTTCCTGGTATGTCCGCCCAATGACCACGTGACCTGAAGCGTGACCATGTCCGGTCCGCATGCCGCCACTTCCACCCTGTAGGGACGCATGGACAGGCGATCGAAGCCTTCCTCCTGCCAGACATTCCGGATGTTGCGGTCATTGTCCGTCGGTGCGCGCCAGATGGTAAAGGCAGGCATACCGGACAGCATGGAGGTCCCATTGATTTCGAGACCCGTGAAGCTGCCGTGGATCTTGCTGAACCGGTAGGAAAAGGCGTCGCCGGACACATCGATTTCCTGTTCGGTCTCCGTCACGGACAGCCCCGAGGCCTTGCCAGCAGGAGCTTCGGAAGGGAACGCCGGACGGGCGACAGGCAATTCGAACTGTTCGAATGCAATCTCAGTACCGGCGGGCATCCAGGGCAAGGTCGCCTCCGTGACGACGGACAGCCGAAGGAACCAGCGTCCGGCAGCGTTTTGGGGCACCTTGTGCGGAATCTCAAGAACCGAGCGTCCGTGCGGGGCGGTCTCCGGCAGGAATGCGGTTCCTTCCTGCACGAGAACACCGTCCTGCTCGATCGTCCAGCGAACGGACAGATCATACAATCCACGGAAATCATAGCGGTTCTGTACGACGCACAGTCCGACATTGGCATGGTGGCAGTCGAACCGGACAGGCGCATAGACCTGTTTCGCTTCCAGCAGGCCGGAATGGGGCGTACGGTCCGGATAGACCAGTCCGTCCATGCAGAAGTTGCCGTCATGTGGTTTCTCACCGGAGTCGCCGCCATAGGCGTAATACACGGTGCCGTCAGCCGTTGCCGTTTTTACGGCGTGATCGGTCCATTCCCAGATGAAGCCGCCCGCATAGCGGTCGTCGGTCATGAACAGGTCCCAATAATCCTGCAGATCACCAGGTCCGTTGCCCATGGCGTGGCAGTATTCACACAGCACATAGGGCCGGTCCTTGATGACATTCTCCGCCACATGTTTCTTCATGGTTTCCAGGGAAGGATACATCTCGCTGTGTACGTCGAGGATGGTGTTGTCCAGATCATTCCGTCCCCATCCGGTCGCTCCTTCGTAATGCAGCAGGCGGGAAGTGTCGCGGTTCTTCACCCATTCCGCCATCCTGAGGTGGTTCACGCCATAACCGGACTCGTTTCCGAGGGACCACATCACCACGCAGGAACGGTTCTTGTCGCGCTCCACCATGCGGCGGACCCTGTCCACATAGCTGGCCTCGTATTCAGGCAGATTTGAAATCCAGCTGATGTCGCCGGCCGTACCCGCGCCATGACATTCAAGGTCTGTCTCGTCAATGACATAGAACCCGTATTCATCGCATAGTTCGAGAAAGCGGGGATCGTTCGGGTAATGGGAGGTTCGGATGGCGTTCACGTTGTGGCGCTTCATGGTGTCAAGATCCAGGCGCATGTGGGCCATCGGCGTGACATGGCCGAGTTCCGGGTGGGAATCATGCCGGTTGACACCGCGGAATTTCACCTTTTGTCCATTCAGAAAAAGAACGGCATTCTTCACTTCGATTTTGCGGAAGCCGACGCGGGTTCGGATGATTTCGGTTCCACAGTGGAGAAGGAGCGTGTACAAGTGAGGAATTTCAGCATTCCAGACGAGCGGTTCCGCCACTTCGAACGCCACCGTGCCTTTTGCGCCTTTCTTCATGGAAGCTGTGCCCACGACAGTTCCGTCGGGCGCCAGCAGTTCGGCTTTCACACCGGCTGAACCGCCTTCGATCTCGATTTCACAGGAAAGGCCGGCTGACGGGAATCCGTCATTGGCTCCAGCAGCGTCGAATGCGCCATCCAGACGTGTTCTCACAAAAAAATCACGAACATGGACCGGGTCGCGGCTGACCAGATAGACATCCCGGAAAATACCGGACATGCGGAACATGTCCTGATCCTCCAGATAGCTCCCGTCGCACCATTTGAGGACCATGACCGCAATCCGGTTGCGTCCCGCCCTCACAAGGGAGGTGATGTCGAATTCCGAAGTCATGTGGCTGACCTGGCTGTAACCGGCAAGCAGACCATTCACCCAGACATAGAAGCAGGAATCCACACCCTCGAAGACCAGTGTGGTCTTCCGGTCGCCATGCGGTTCCAGCGTAAAATCCCGCACGTGCAGGCCGGCCGGGTTGTCGACCGGTACAAACGGCGGATCCGCCGGGTAGGGATAATTGATGTTCGTATAATGGGGAATGTCATACCCATACATCTGCCAGTTCGAAGGAACAGGCAGGGCATCCCAATCCGAAGCATCGAAATCTTCGGTCTGGAACCCCTCTTCGACCTGATGCACGGCATCGTGGTACTTGAATCGCCAGGTTCCGTTCAGGGACTGGACGCGATCCGAAGGGGCGGAAATGCCGCCGGTCGCGGTTTTCAGATCGGTATAGGGCACAAAGAAGGCATGCGGTTCCAGACAGTTCACATGAAGAACCGCCGGGTTTTCCCAATATTTTTCCACGTTGATCATCCTGATGTCCTCCCATCGTCCTGCGGGCAGCCTTCGGAAGCATCCGAGGCCGTCCGGTCAGAGACACTCCGCGGCACGAAGCTCCCTTGTCATTATATGTTTTGCCACGACCACGGACAATCGGAATGTATTCATATCCTATGACGATATGAACATTGATTCTCGTGCAACAACTCGTTTCGACGGGTTTCTTGCAGGGTTCCTTTATTGCTGCAGGCAAACGGCACAAAAGGTGCCATTCACAGACGAAATCAACATTGAGCGCACAGTCAGCCGGGATTCGCTGAAGCTACAGCCCGTATCGGAGAAGAGTCCGCCTCCAGCTTCAGCGGAAATCCGAAAAAAGTGACGCCGGAAAGCCCGAGGAGCGCTTCAAGACCTGTCAGATTCTCCACAATGAAAATGCCGGCAGCAAACAGCTGCTTGTGAGAAGGGAAGGGAAACGGATCCGGAGAAGGCGTATCGATGCCCAGAAGCTTGATCCGATGTTCCACCAGCCTGACAGCGAAGGCTTCCGTAATGGCGGGATGGTCCTGAAAATAGTCACCGGTGCCGAACACGGCATCATGCCCGGTACACAGCAGCACGATATCATCCGGCGCAACGCGGGCCCAGTCGATGGAATCCGGCCCGATCTCCTTCCTGCCGCGCACGTCGAACACGACGGCTTTGCCGCAGAACCTGGAGAGGTCATGGTCCGCAATGACTGCCGGATGATCCGACATGTGCATCAGCCCGTCCACATGGGTTCCCACATGCGGACCGAATGAAAGGACGGAGTTGTTGTATCCGTCCGTTTCAAAGTGCTTGTTCCGGACAACGGAAACGGACAGATCCCCGGGATAGACCGGCATGCCGTCCATAATGCGGTGACTGAGGTCAAACCACATGGCGCTTTCCTCCGAACCGTTCCATCGCTGTGTTGTGAAACCAACGCAAAACGGTCATTTCTCAACATATTTCGTCTGATCTTCCTTCCGGATCTGGGCGCGCTTGATCTTCCCCCCGATGGTCTTCGGCAGTTCCTCCACGAATTCGAGGATGCGCGGGTACTTGTAGGGGGCGGTCACCTGCTTGACATAGTTCTGGATCTCCTGCCGCAAGGCGTCGGTCGGCGCGAAGCCTTTTGCCAGCACGACGGTCGCTTTCACGACGATGCCGCGGATACTGTCGGGCGCGCCGGTCACTGCGCATTCCACCACGGCGGGATGCCCGATGATGGCGCTTTCCACCTCGAACGGGCTGATCCGGTAACCGGATGCCTTGATGACATCATCATTGCGTCCGACAAACCAGAAAAGTCCGTATTCATCCCGATACGCGACATCACCCGTATGATACATGTCGTCGTGCCAGACCCTGCGCGTCACATCCTCATCCTTGTAATATCCGTGGAACAGACCGGCAGGATGCTTCGAATCCGCATCCCGGATGACCAGTTCGCCTTCCACGCCGGCCGGACAGGAATGGCCGGATTCATCCACGATGTCGATGTTGTAGGCGGGATTCGGCATGCCCATGGAGCCCGGCCGAATCTCCATCCATTCGTTGTCCAACACCAGAACCGTCGTTTCCGACTGGCCGAATCCGTTGAAAATCTGCAGCCCGGTCTCCCGATGGAATTTTTGCCAGACTTCCGCATTCAGCGGTTCGCCCGCTGTTGAACAATGGCGCAGGGAAGAAAGATCATAATTCTTCACATCATGCTGCAGCAGGAAACGATAGATGGTGGGCGGCGCGCAGAATGTGGTCAGCTTGTAGTGCGCCATCTTCTCCAACAACGTTGCCGGATCGAACCGATCCATATCGTACACAAACTGGACGGCGCCGCAAATCCACTGACCGTAAAGTTTTCCCCAGCCGAATTTGGCCCAGCCTGAATCCGCAAGTGTCAGGTGGAGCCCCCCGTCCTGCACCTGCTGCCAGTAGCGCGCGGTTACGATGTGCCCGAGCGGATACGTGAAGGTATGCACGGCCATTTTCGGCATGCTGGTGGTCCCCGAGGTGAAATAGATGATCATGTTGTCATCGTTGGAGGTATCCGCACCCCCGGTCGGACGCTCCCATTGCGGCTCGGACTGTACCATCCCGGCGTCGAAGTCCACCCAGCCCTCCCGGGATCCGCCCACCAGAACCAGGGATTCCAGCGTCGGGGATTTCTCCCGTGCTTCCTCCACATGCGCGAGCACGTCTTCCTGGTTCCAGGCGACCAGCATCTTCACACCGGCCGCATTGTTCCTGTATTCCAGGTCCTTTGCCGTCAACTGGTTTGTGGATGGAATGTATACGGCGCCGATTTTGGCAAGTGCGAAGGCCACCGTATAGAATTCATAGCGACGCCGCAGAAGCAGCATGACGATGTCGCCTTTCCCCACACCAAGACGTACAAACAGGTTGGCCGCCCGATCAGACTGCTCCTTCAGGTCCGCAAAGGTGAAGACGCGTTCCCCGCCGTGGTCGTCACACCAGACAAGTGCCGGTTTCCCGGGTTCCAGCCGCGCATATTCGTCGATGATGTCGTAGGCGAAATTGAAGTTTTCCGGAACACGGATGTGCAGGTTTTCCGAGAAGTCTTCGTAGGAAGCGAAGGTCGTCCTGTCCAGAAAGCGATCCATCAGGTTCATGCGCCATATCCTCCCATTTGTCCGGTTCCGGCTTCTTTGGCTGATCACGCCGGAATACGCACGCCTCAGTCGATTTCGGCCGGATCATGCCTTCCTCCGCCAATTTCGGCTGTATCATGCCTGTCTTCGCCTGTTCCTACAGAAGTATGACAGTGAGGAACCTCGCAGGCTTTTCATCCAGCGACAGCATGCGGTGCGGGAGCATGCTGTTGAAATACAGGGAATCGCCCGGTTCCAGGAGATAAGCCTGTCCATCGACTTCCACCCGCATGCGCCCCTCCAGACAATAGTTGAACTCCTGTCCCTTGTGCATGACGGTCTCCGGAGACTTGTTCGGGTCCAGCGTGACCAGCAGCGGCTCGATTTTCCGGTTCGCGTACTTGTACGCAAGGCTCTCGAAACGATACTGGTCGTAGCGCTCAATCCCAAGCCCTTCCCCACTGCGGATGAGACAAGCGTCATGCAGCTTCGGGGACACGCCCGTCAGAATTTCCGTCATGTCCACGCCGTAAAGGTCGGCCGCCGCATAAATGAGGCTGACGGGTATGTCATCCTCTCCGGATTCATACTTCCGGAGAAACTCCGTGGAAATTCCGAGCCGGCCGGCGACGGATTCCTCCGAAAACCCGGCAAGCAGCCGGAGTCCCTTGATACGGACCGCAATGTCCTTGACGCGTTGATTCATGAGGGGTTCCTTCCTCTCCGGGTCAAGCCCGTTCAATTCGCCCAGTAATCCACAACAAACGCACCTTCCACAAAAGGCCCGATCAGCTGTTTGAAGGCTTCATGCGCGGGATGGGGAAGATAGGCATCCCGATCCGCCTCCGAATGGAAGGTAAGGACATAGCAGTGGGTGAAGCCCTGGCTCAGGCCTTCCGGACTGATGTCCATCCCCCATTCGAACGCATCCACACCGGGCATCTGGTCCGCCAATGCGGAAAACGCCTTCGTGATGCCGGTCTTGTCTGTCTCCGAAGTGCCTGCCATGAACTTGAAAAGGACTACATGCCTTAGTTTTTTCCGTTCCACAACGAATCCTCCCTGTTTGCCTTTCCCGGTTCGGGAATGAGGTAAATCATGTCTGTATGCAGCAGATAATCATTCGATTTCCTGCCCCTCCCAGCCCTTGCAGACATCCACCCACCCGCGTGCGCCGGAATAGGTTTCCAACTCGTCACAGGTCAGACGGATCGCCGAATTGCCACTCCCGCAGGCGGGAAGGACATGCTCGAAACGCCGCAGGGATCTGTCAAGCCAGACGGGCAAATCGTGGATCAGGCCAAACGGACAGATGCCGCCAACCGCGTGTCCGGTAAAAAACAAAGCTTCCTCTGCGGTGAGCATCCGCGGTTTTCCGCCAAATACGGCCTTGAACCTGCCGTTGTCCGTACGCGCGTCGCCTGCCGCCACGACGATCATGGCGCCATCACCGTCCCGAAAGGTCAGGGTCTTGGCGATATGTGCCGGCTCCACGCCCGCCGCAGCAGCCGCCAGTTCAACCGTGGCACTGGATGCATCGAATTCCAGGATATCCTTTTCCCGACCCCAGCGGGCCAGATGTCTTCTTACTGCCTCAATGGCCATACGATCCTCCGATCAGAAGAAGAAAACAATCCCAATGGCATGGGCGGCTGCACCAAGGCTGACAAAAAGATGCCAGACCATGTGATGGTACTTGAACCCCTTCTTCGCGTAGAAGATGGCGCCAATCGTATAGAACAGCCCCCCCGCAAGGAGCAGGAGCTGCAGGCCCATCTGCGCCTTGGCGATGAACAGCGGAAAGAAGATGACGACTGTCCAGCCCATGATAAGGTAGATGGCCAGACTCGGCTTCATGACCTTGCGACTGGAAAGCGCTTTCTGCAGGATGCCGAATATGACCATCGTCCACTGGATGGCGAAGATCAGCCAGCCCTGCCACCCGCCCAGAACGGAGAGCGCAATGGGCGTGTAACTGCCTGCTATGGCGACATAAATGAAGCTGTGATCAAGGATCCTGAATATTTCCTTGTGCTTGGAATCCTGCGCCATGGCATGGTAAAGCGCCGAACCAAGGAACATCAGGAAGATGGAAATGGAAAAGACGCTGATCGCCGCCGCATCACCAGCATTGCCGCGTGCATAGGCCACGACCGCGGCGACCGGAATGAAGCAGAGGGCTAGAAATGCCATGGCGCCATGTGAAACGGCATTGGCGACTTCTTCCCCAAAACTCTGACGGTATGGGATTTTCATGCTGTCGTCCCCCTACGTTTTGTTGCCCGATCAGTATATCATAATGGCTCAGGCACAATGAAGGGGGAAGAAGCCAGAGCAGCGGGATGATCCCGTTCTTCCATATCGGGCCAAGTCATCTGGATTTCGCATCATTCCCCATCCGGGCGTGACTTGCGATAGGTCAGCGGTGAAATGCCCGCCACTTTCCGGAAGGTCTTTGTGAAATGGCTGACATCATGGAAGTTCAGGGCGATGGAAATGTCCGTGACGCTGTTTTCCGTCGACCGCAGCAACCGCTGGGCCTCGCGGACCCTTTCACTGAGGATCCACTGGTGAGGCGTAAGCCCCGTTTCAGTCTTGAAGCGGCTCGTCAGCTGATTCCGCCCCATCCCGGACAGACGGGTGAGGTCTTCAAGGCTCACGTCCATGTAGAGATTCCGGAACAGGTAGGCACGGCATTTTTCCACAGGCGCGGAATAATGACCCGAGGCGGCATCCCGGACGCGATCCGCAAGCTCCCCGTACATCGACATGCTGAGCGTGAGAACGTCCTCCTGCGTCTGCAGTTCCTCCATATGCTGGATGATCTGATCGCTGAAAGTGAAAGCCTCCTCATAGTGCAGGCCGCCTGCGATGGCCGCCCGCGTCGCCAGTGCCACCATGCAGATCATGTTGTTCTTCAGGCTGCGGAGCGGATCCCCTTTCGACAGGATTCCGGGGGAGCCGTCCATCGGCATGTCGCGCAACACGTTCATCAGGCGTGCGCGGTCTCCCAGACGGATACATTCCGTGATGTTCTGCTCGATCACCGGAGAATGATGGAAGAACTGCCGCTGACGGTTGACCACCACCGCCCGTTCAGTCCCCAGCCGGACTTCTCTCCGCAGGGTTTCCGTCAGACTGTCGCTCCCGTTCTCCAGCAAGTCCATGAAATCCAACTCTTCGCCATGGGTCAGGAACCATAAAAGGATGCCAAGTTTACAGAAAGCACGGAACTCCAGCCTTGGCACTTCCCGGAAATGACGGATCAATGCGGGTTTGTGGCGAATCGGCGAACCGCTGTCCGACAGGATCCGATCCACAACCTCCATGGAGATGTCCGTTCCAAGAACCGGGCCCAGCATCAGGCTTCCCCCTTCCGGCACAGGAATCGCCATGACCAGGAACTGCTCCTGGGAGGGAGTCTGGACCGCAACCGGCGATCTCCCCCAATGATTCCGTTTCATGGCTTGCCTCAGCAGTTCGTCCGGCGCAGGCCCGAGCGGATTCGGAGACTGCTCGCGGAGCAGGGAGAAGGTCGGGCATCCCTGTGGGTCAAGCAACCGGATACTGATCCCATGCACTTCATGCAGAATTTCCAGAACAAAGGGAGTAATACGGGTTTCCATTGGAGAGTCCTCCAAATCTCTTGTGTTTTTTCTACAGAAATGATTCGTTTTTTACAATCATCATATCATGGGGATACAATAAGATGGAAGCGTCGGATGGTCACCTGGATGCATGTCCGAAATCATGAACCTTCCGGTATCCGCCCTGGTTCATTCCCCCGCATAGCGCGAAAGGAGACCGACATGAAAGACGTAAAGTCGCTCATTGCCCAAATGACCCTTGAGGAAAAAGCCGGCATGCTTTCCGGCAAGGACTTCTGGACGACCAAAGCGGTCGATCGGCTCGGCATTCCCTCCATGATGATGACGGACGGTCCGCACGGTCTTCGCAAGCAGGCAGGTGCGTCCGACAATCTGGGCATCATGGATTCCGTCCCGGCAACCTGTTTCCCTTCCGCGGCAGGACTCGCCTGTTCCTGGGACCGAAGGGTGGCAGGTCGTGTCGGGGAAGCGCTCGGCGAGGAATGCCAGCATCATGACGTCGCAGTCATTCTTGGCCCGGGTGCGAACATCAAGCGTTCCCCCCTTTGCGGCCGCAACTTCGAATACTTTTCAGAGGATCCCGTCCTTTCCGGAGAGATGGCCGCAGCACATATCTCCGGTGTGCAGCGCAAAGGCGTCGGCACCTCGCTGAAGCATTTCGCCGCAAACAACCAGGAAACCCGCAGACTCACCATCAACGCGAAGGTGGAGGAGCGCACCCTGCGCGAAATCTATCTGGCCAGTTTCGAACGTGCCGTGAAGAAGGGTCAGCCGGACACTGTCATGTGCTCCTACAATAAGGTCAATGGCACGTATGCCTCCGAGAATCCCTGGCTGCTGACCGATGTACTCCGCAGGGACTGGGGCTTCGAGGGCTTGGTTGTGTCCGACTGGGGCGCTGTAAACAATCGGGTTCCCGGCGTTGCCGCCGGCCTGGATCTGGAAATGCCCGGATCACTCGGCATCACGGATGCCCAGATCGTAAAGGCCGTCCAGGAGGGAAGGCTTGAGGAAACCATTGTGGATACCGCCGTGGAACGGATCCTGAACATCCTGTTCCTGCGAAAGGCCACTCAGAATCCGAATCCCGCCTTTTCGGAAGAAGCCCATCACAAGGTGGCACGTGAAGTGGCCGCCGAATGCGCCGTTCTCCTGAAGAACGACAACAACCTTCTTCCCCTTTCCTCCGGCAGTACCGTGGCCGTCATCGGCGAGTTTGCCCGCAAGCCGCGATATCAGGGCGGCGGCAGTTCCCATGTGAACCCGACACACGTCGATGACGCCTTCGAGGAGTTGTCGGAGCTGCATGACGGGCTGTGCACCTTCAGTGCCGGCTACAAGACCGACAATGACGAAGTGGACAGCATCCTGCTCGGACATGCGATCGCAGCCGCGCATGCGGCGGAAATCGCCGTCATATTCGCAGGCCTTCCCGATTCTTTCGAGTCGGAAGGGTATGACAGGAAGCACCTGCGTCTTCCCGACAACCAAATCGCGCTCATCGAGGCGGTCACCTCCGTCCAGCCGAACACCGTCGTGGTGCTCAGCAACGGATCTCCTGTGGAAATGCCCTGGCTGTACAAGGTGGAGGCTCTGATTGAAGGCTATCTGGGCGGGCAGGCCTGGGGCGGCGCCATGGCGGATATTCTCACCGGCAAGGTGAATCCCAGCGGCAAACTGGCGGAAACCTTCCCGGAAATGCTCGAGAACAATCCTTCATTCCTGAATTTCCCCGGCACGAAAGAGGAAGTCGTGTATCACGAGGGTGTCTTCATCGGGTACCGCTGGTATGAGGCCATGAATCTGGATACGCTGTTCCCGTTCGGTTTCGGGCTTTCCTACACGACCTTCGATATCGGCCACCTGAAGCTGGACAAGCACACAATGAAGGATACGGAAACCCTTTCTGTGAGTGTCGATGTCCGAAACACCGGCGAAGTTGCCGGCAAGGAAATCGTGCAGCTGTATGTAGCAGACAGGGCCGCCTCCGTCCGTCGTCCCGTCAAGGAACTGAAAGCATTCGAAAAGATTTACCTGGAGCCCGGTGAAACAAAGACAGTCCGATTCACGCTCGAGCGCCGCGACTTTGCATTCTGGAGTGAAAGCCTGTCGGATTGGCTCGTGGAATCCGGCATGTTCGACATCCTGGTCGGCGATTCGTCGGAAGACATCTGTGCCATGGCGCAGATCGAGGTGACCTCGGACTATATCGAACCCATCCGCATCACCTGGAACACCACCGTAGGCGACATGATGGCACATCCCCGGACCAAGCCCATCATCGAAGCCATGATGGCGAAAATGATGGGACCGGACAGCCCGATGGCCGGCATGTCCATGGAAAACGACGAGATGATGAAGGCGATGATCGCCGAGTCCCCGCTACGCATGATGAAGATGTTCGCGGGGCCCGCAGTGGATTGGAGTTTTCTTGAATCCATGATGGATGCCTGAACAAGGGATATCGGCTTCAAAATCCGGAAGACCGCTCCATATGGGGCGGTCTTCCTCATCCTTCCACTCTATCGCAATGGCAACCGGAGCCGTTCATTTCCGACAAGTCCCTGCAGTAAGCCGTTCCGTCAGTTTGTCATATACGGTGTGCATGTCCGGCTCAACGGAATGATGGTTCACTTCGCCAAGCGGTACCCACATCACCCCGCTGTTTTCCCCTTCACAGACAGTCAGCGGATCCGCTTCGTCGGCTTCCAGCAGGAAAGCCGCGTTCAAATGCAGGTGGGAAGGGACGAAGACACCCCTTCGCACATGACTCCATACCGGCAGAATATCCAGTGCGAAAATTCCGGACACCAGCGGCTTCACAGCCTTCACGCCGGTTTCCTCGACTGCCTCGCGCATGGCGACAGAGAGCAGATCCGCCGCGCCATCCGCATGCCCGCCGGTCCAGGACCAGGAACGGTACAGGTTGTGATAAACCATCAGCGTTTTTGTACGCTCCCGGTTCACAATCCATGCGGAGCCTGTGAAATGGGCCACGCGGTTTCGCCTGTCCAGCAGATCATCATGCCTTTCCAACAGGGAGAGCATGACCTCGCGGTCGCCCTCCTCCTGGGTTCCGATGGGCTGATAGGCACGGATGAACTCCCGCAGCCAGGCCAAATCCGTCTGATGACTTGCGTTTCCGGGGCTGCGAACCGTTTCAGGCGCCATCACAGATTCTCCGTGTTCAGGCTTTTGTTGAAATAGTTGAGATCTTCCCTTCGTTCCCAGCCAAGAGCTTCCCAGAA
Source organism: uncultured Clostridia bacterium (assembly GCA_942493335.1). GTDB lineage: Bacteria > Bacillota > Clostridia > DSM-8532 > DSM-8532 > JAEWSN01. The sequence goes on from OW818693.1 coordinate 1,970,504, forward strand.
GGAATTCCCGAGTCCGTTGTCCTTGAAGACGATCAATGCCGACTTATGGATCCCTTCAGCTGCAAGTGCCTGCAATGCAGAGTCTACAAGCGCCTTTCCGATGCCGCGTCCCCGGAACTCCGGCAGGACGGCCACATGATACAGATATCCGCGCCGCCCGTCATGCCCGCAGAGCACGGAACCGACAATGTCACCGGCCGCATCCCCGACAAAACAACTGGTCGGATTCCGGTACAGGAAGCGGGAAATCCCTTCCGGAGAATCATCCAGGCTGCGCAGTCCGATCCCCGGAATGGCGTCCCACATTTCCCGGACAGAAGGGTAGTCGGTCAGGTCCATGGGACGGATTTCCACCATGCCGGCAGCTTCCCCGCCCGATTCAGGTTTTTCGAAATCGGCAACCAGCCGGCGTGCCGCTTCCAGATGATCCGCGGGTACGTAAAGATCGGTCCCGTAGAGGGATCTTCCCATCACAATATGAAGATACTGACCGGTTTCCGGGTATTTGCGAAGAACCGGGATACCGGCTTCGACCAATAGCGTCTCCAGCATGCCGGCGCTGAGGTCGTCCGACACATTCATCAGAAACACCGGGCCTTCGGGGTCCTGAGACTCCACTGTCACGTTTTCCGGCTCCGAGTTGTCATCCGATTCCTTTGCTGTGTCTCCCGCAATCATATTGTTATCCGGTTTCAAGTTGTCTTCCGTCATGTCGGCATCCTCCCGTCGGTTGATCCGCTTCCCGCCTGCAAATACGCGTAGCGTTTTGCAGGTCCGCCATGTGCGTCGCGCGGGCGCATCACCCCTGACAAGCGTACACCCGGATCGGGGGAGTTTCAACCCGCGAACTGCATCTGCACCAGCTCCGCATATCGGCCGCCCTTCGAAACCAGTTCCTGATGGGAACCCCGTTCAACGATCTGCCCGTTCTCCAGCACCAGAATACGGTCCGCATGCCGCACTGTGGACAGCCGATGTGCCACCACCAGGGTGGTCCGACCCTTCATCAGTGTATCGAGCGCTTCCTGCACGGCCTGCTCGGACTGACTGTCCAGGGCTGCAGTCGCCTCATCGAGGAGCAGGATCGGCGCATTGCGCAGGATGGCGCGTGCAATGGCGATTCGCTGGCGCTGTCCGCCGGACAGCTGAGCGCCGCGTTCCCCCGCGTCCGTATCATATCCCTGCGGCAACCCGCAGATGAATTCATGCGCCTGGGCGGCTTTCGCAGCGTCCTCCACTTCCTCGTCAGATGCCCCAGGTTTTCCGGACGCGATATTCTCCCGGATACTGCCTGAAAACAGGAAATTGCTTTGGGGCACATACGCCATCCGCTCCCGCAGGGCGCCGACCGGCCAGCTGCCGGTGTCGGTCCCTTCCAGGAAGATGCTGCCTGCTTCCGCGGGATACAGGTCCATCAACAACCGCAACAACGTACTCTTGCCACCGCCGCTTCCTCCGACCAGAGCGATGGTCTCTCCGGCTTGAATCTTTTCATGGATGCCATTGAGAACGGGTTTGCCCGGTTCATAGCCGAAAACGGTTCCATCGATTTCAATTAGCGGCCGTTCCGTTTTCATGACAGGCACCGGTTTCCCATTGAGAGACTCCACCGGTTCGTCCAGCACCTCGAACACCCGGTCCGCTCCGGCGAGCGACCGCTGCAGCTGGCTGAGGGATTCGCCGAGATTCCTGAACATGCTGTTCACCGAGTTCGAGATCTGGACAATGCCGATCAGCGTCGGAAAGGTGAGAAATCCAAGCCGGATGCCGACGCTGCCGATCGCGATGAGGCCGAAGATCTGCATGAAATTGGCCACTTCGCCAACCCCGCGCTGGCCGGTCTGCCAATGGGTCCGTTTCATGCCCCGCCGGAACAATTCCGAATTCGCTTCCCGATACCGTCGTCCCGCCCATTCCGAGAGGCGGTAGATGCGGATGAGGGTGGCGGCGCCAAGCAAATCCGAGGTGTGTTCCGAAACCTTCCCCTTCGATGCCTGCACTTCATCCGAAAGCCGCTTGACCGGGGAGATGAAGCGGGCGTTCATCCATAATGCGGCAAGGCCGATCAGGATGGCGAGAAGCGCCACTCGCCAATCCAGGACAAACATCGCGATCGCGCCGCCGATGCCTGAAACCACCGTTCGCACCGGGAACATGAGATGCCAGCCGATGGCCTGTTCGGCAGCCTGCATGTCGGCGGTGGCACGGGACAGCACATCCCCGCTGTGCCGTGCGTCGAACCAGGATGCGGGAAGACGCAAAAGATGACGGACAAGGCCTTTCCGCATGCGTCCCGATGCACGCAGCCCCGCTTGGCCGTAGAACAGGTCGCCGACATAGGAAATGATGCCCAGAACAAGGAATCCGCCCACCATCAGCATAAGTCCCTGAACCAGAACATCCGGACGTTTCTCGGTCATCGACCGGAAAAGCAGGATCAGACCGAAAGCGAGCACAAGCTGCATCACCAGGTCCTGAACGGATCCGAGCGCCAGGCCGGCCCAGAATCTCTTCCCATCCGGCTTCACAAAAGTCAACAGCCGTTTCAGGCTTTGCATCGTCGTTTTCAAGGATGCCTTCATGCGCATGCCTCCCCGTCCGCCTGGTTGCGGACAAGTTCCCAATATCGGCCCTTCAGCGACATCAAAGCCTCGTGACAGCCCTCCTCCACCACGCGTCCGCCCTCCAGAACGAGGATGCGGTCCGCATTGCGCACGGTGGACAGCCGATGTGCGACCACAACGGAGGTCCTTCCCGTCATCAGGCGTTCCAGCTCATGCTGTACGGCCTGTTCCGTTGCGGTGTCGAGTGCGGAGGTCGGTTCGTCGAGCAGCAGGATTTCCGTGTCGCGCAGTGCGGCCCGCGCGATGCCGATGCGCTGGCGCTGTCCGCCGGACAGCCTGGCCCCGCGTTCTCCGGCATCCGAATCATAACCATCCGGAAGGGTTCGGATGAACTCGGCGACATGCGCGTGTTCGGCGGCCACTCCGATTTCTCCGTCCGCAACGGACGAACCGGAAGTCATCAGCGCCCGGTCTCCCATTGCGCCGATGGCGATGTTCTCGCCGAGAGAGGCTGGAAACAGGTAGGTTTCCTGCTGGACAAGCGCCATATGGCGACGCATCGCAGGAAGGGACCATTCCGACTGGGCATGGCCCCCGAAACGGACAAGGCCGGAATCAGGCTCGTGAAGACCGGCAATCAATTTCAGCAGCGTGCTCTTCCCGCTCCCGCTCCCGCCTACGACAGCAATGGACTCCCCTTTGCGGATATCCAGGTTGAAACCGTCGAACACCTGTTGACGGACCGATTCACCGTCTGCATCCTCGCGGCCGTATGAAAAGCTGATGTTCCGCATCTCGACCAACGGCACATTCTCCAGAATGGGAAGATCGCTTCCATCAACCCGCTCAAGCGGCAATTCATACAACTGCCACAATCTTTCGCAGGCGCCTGCCGCCTTGCGGGTCTCCCCCAGAATCTGACCAAGTGCCATGATCGGATTGATGAGTCCGTTGCTGACGGAGATGAAACCGATGACTTCCGGCGCCGTCAGCCGTCCGCTCAGTACGAATACCGCGCCCATGCCTCCCATGACAAGCAGGGGAATCAGCACGTTCAGGAAATTCGTCATGCCCATTTTGATCCGCGCCTGCAAAACCACTTCGCCATCCCGGACCCACTGGTCCGTCGCCTGGTCATGCCGTTCCTGCAGCCACCCCTGCAGCCCGAAAGCCTTGATTTCCACCTGACCGGACACCGCATCCTGCGTGATGACATTGGCGTCGCCAAGCGCTTCATTCTGTTTGGCCGTAAGGGTCTGCACCGGTTTTCCGACCAGGGAGACCAGTGCCATCACGATCGGAACCGCCGCAAAGGACATCAGCAGAAGTTCCCAGCTGATCACTACGGCCGAACCCAGCGCGAGAAACAGCCAGGCGGCGTGAAAGGCAATGGTCGGCAGATAACCCTCGAGGTAGGTTCCCACCTGTCCCAGGTCGTTGCCCACCAGAGACAGCAGATCGCCGGAACGGTGCTTTTCCAGTTCCGGAAGACGGATCCGCATGAGCCTGTCCGCTGTTTTGTCCCGAAGGTCCCGCATCACATGGTTCACATAGCGCCCGGCCATATAGCTGCTGATGACGGAGAACACCGCACCGCTGAAGAACAGGATGCCGATGTTCAGCATCCACTGGTTGAATCCCGCAGAATCCGCCTGAAGAACCCCGTTCGTCAGCCCTATGATGGCCCATGCGAACCCGACAGCGACACCCGCCCCGACAATTCCTGAAGCCATTGCGCCCGCAAGCCATCCAAGGTGGCGGCGATGCTCGTGCAGCAACCGGCCGATGGTGGGTTTCAATTTCACGGAACCCGTGACGGCCTTCTTTTGTTTTCCAGCCTTCCCAGTCCGCTTCTTCCCTGTATTGGGGTCTTGCATGTTGCGCCTCCGTCCGTACATCGGAATGGCTGGCTCGAATCGTTCCGACCTCCCCTGCCGCTTTCTGTGTACGACGTTCCGGCGTCTCCGCCGCTTCGGGGGGATCGGGATTCATGCCGCCACTGGCTTTACGTCCGATCCCCCGCCATTGTCTATTGGAATTGCATGAGAATCCCTTTACAGCAATTTCTCCGGAACATAGCCCCGGGCTGCGCCACGGAGCAGGAAGAAGTCGATGACCGCAATCAGCAGGCCAACTCCCAGCAGAATGGGTTCGTCCAGCAGGAACAGGCCGGTGGCCTGCCCGCCTACCAGCAGCAGGATCGGAAGCACGACGAAGGCGGCCATCTGCTGTGCGTCCTGAAACGTGTTCGCCTTGGCGGATACCCGTACCATGAAGGCAACACCAAGCACCGTAACCCCCGGTGTCACCCAGAAGATGAGAATCAGCCACTTCAGGTTCGGGAAGATGAGATGCCCGAAATACACCCGCCCACCGATGTCCACGACAATGCCGAACGCAATCACAGTGACCAGCGCCGTCAGGTAGGAAACCAGAACGGTCCCGGCCACCTTCGCAACAAACAGCTCCCGCAGGGAAAGAGGCGTGTACATAAGGGATTCAAGCGTCTTGTGTTCCTTTTCCCCGACAAAGCTGCTGGCACCCATGATGCTGGCACACATGACGGGAATGAGCAGGAACATGGTGGGAAAGAAGATGTTCACGCCGATGGTGATCATGGTTTGCGCAGGCGTCATGCCGGCAAACAGATCCCCGAAAACGCGGACCATCTGATCAAATCCGTTGATTCCGACCATGCCGGACTGGCCGAACTGTGCGCCGACCATGAGAGCGGCGGGAAAGACGACCATGATGAGAAGGGGAACGAGTACGAGCGGGACAATGGTCTGGGAACTGCCAGTGATCTCAATGACATCCTTGCGGATCATGGCCCATTGCGCCTTGTTCATGCCACCACACCTCCCTTGATCATTTCTTCTTTCGGGTTGCGGTAGCTGAAATACAGATCCTCGAGGCTCCAGCGCTCCTGTCGGGCTTCAAAGAGCCGGCCCCCGCCGGACAGGACGAAGCCAAGAATTTCCGATGCCTCCGCGTCATCCCGGATGGGTATGGCCAACCCACCATCCGGCAATCTTTCACCATCCCGGACAGGTGGAAGGTTCTCACCGCGCAAAACCAGCCGGGTGCGGGACCCCTGCCGCGCGAGCAGCTCCGCGAAGGTTCCGAAGCCAATCAGTTCCCCCTGCTGCATGAAACCATACATCGTGCAGATGTCTTCCGCATACTTGAGCTGATGCGTGCACAGGAACACGGTCACGCCTTCCTGGCGGACCAGCCCGCCGATCATGTCCGTCACATGGGCGGAAGCTTCCGGATCCAATCCGGAAGTCGGTTCGTCCAGGAAAAGGACTTTGGGCTCATGCAGCAGCGCCCGTGCGAGCAGGAGCCTTTTCTTCATGCCGGTGCTGTACGTCTTCACCTTTTTGTCCTGGTGCTCTGTAAGCTCCATGGCTTTGAGCAGTCCTTTGGCCCTGGACTGGATGCGTTCTTCCTCCATTCCCTGAAGACGGCCGAAAAACCTGAGGTTTTCAAGACCTGTCAAACGTTCATAGGGCGCGGCCGTCTCCGTCAGGACGCCGCAGATCCGGTGGATATCCTCCGCCTGCTGCATGACATCCAGTCCGAAGACGGAAGCATGTCCGCCGGTCGGCGTCAGGATGCCGTTGAGCAACCTCACCATCGTGGTTTTTCCGGCCCCGTTCGGACCAAGAAATCCGAACACCTCACCTTGCGGGATGGCGAACGAAACATCGGAAAGCGCTTTTGTTCCGGTCTGAAACAGTTTTTGGACTCGTTCTGTCGTAATTGCCTGCATGATATGCCTCCACTTGCCTTGCGCACTTTCACAGATCCCTTCCATCTCCATCCAGTTTTTGGCTTCGGTACGCCGGAAACCCCAAGGGTGTCTGTCCTTCCATATACGTTTGGGAAAGCGGAAGCGTTCAAGGGAATCGGAAATGTTTCCGGCTATCGCGGCATGCGGATTCCATCCACACCTGGCAGCCGTATTTCCTCCATATCAAGGAATGCATGACCGTCGAATCGGAAACGGACGATCCAGGGCATGCGATCAATGATGGTCCAGAAATCCTCATATCCAAACCCTGGGTCATAGAAGCGGACGATCGTGGACAGCGCGGTTCCGTGTGAACCGACGAGAACGCGCCCGCCAGGATTCTGATCCAGCACTCTGTGCAGCGCCGCAACATTCCGCTCCTGGACTTCCCTCAGGCATTCCCCTCCCTCGAGACGGAACTCGAAATCCGACCACTGGCGGAGGGAGAACGCCTTGAAATCCTCGATCCATCCGGTTTCCACCCGACGTTCCCGGAATCCTTCGTCCGTCCGGATTTCGAGGCCTGCCGCTGCGGCCGTATCCGTGACCGTCTGAACGGAACGTTTGTAAGGACTCGACCAAATGGCGGTGATGGGTTCCCCCTCGAACAGTTTCGCGACTTTCTTCGACTTTTCGAGCCCGTCCGGCGTAAGGGGGCGACTCCGTTCATCCCGCACAGAGGTATCGGAACGGGCATGCCTGATGAAATAAAGAATGGTTTCCATGAGAATCTCCTTTGGACCAACAGGCATCGCCCGGTGCAATGGAGCGCCCGGTGATGGTGATCCGCTGCTCTCCCTGCTTGCCGGACGATTTCCCCGGTGATATGATGCGTTTGTCGATCAGTTGCTTTTCCCATTGTACTTTCCGACCGGCCCCGCGGCAATGGGCAGCGTTCATCCGTGCCTGCCGCATGCGCATTCATTATGAATGGACAAGGAGACAAATATGGAAAAGTCGTACGGAGAGACCTCCGTATTACGGACCTCCCTGCTTCCGGCGGAGGTCAGTTGGGAAGCGTGGGCCGACATGTATACAGACCTATCCCTTTGGGAACCGGTCATCCGGGAGATCTGCCGTCAGCAGGGATTTCCCGTTCAGCGCATCACGACGGGATTCCCGGGAACAAATGCCGTTTTCCTTCTGGATGATCGGAGCGTCATCAAGATTGCACCCCCGCAATGCCGCGAGGATCAGCAAAACGAACTGGATATTTCCCTCGCACTGTCCGGCAGACTGCCTATTCCCGGCATCCTTGCCTCCGGCGTTTTCACGGATCGGATCGACTGGCCCTGGTTTCTGATGGAATATAAAGCAGGGCTCGCTGCGCGAGAAATCCGCAGCAATATGGAACGGGAAAACTGGTTGCACTTGTGTCGCGAAATGGGTGGCCTGGTTCGTGAAATTCATGCGACTCCGCTGAATCTTCTGAAAACCGTCAATACGACGCAGGAAGGCTGGCAAAGCTTCTTCGCGGTTCAAAGGCAGGAAGCCATCGCTTCCCTGCGCAAAACGGATCTGTTGGATGCAACCGGGCTGATGGAAGCCAAGGATTTCGTGGACACACTGCCTTTCACGATGGATCCGCTGGTCCTGGTGAACGCCGACCTGACTGCGGACCATCTGCTTTTGGCGGAGGAGACCGGCCGCTGGCGGATTTCCGCGCTGATTGATCTGGCGGATGGCCGTGTCGCGCCTTCCTCCTTCGAATGGCCTGCCTTGTGGTTCGGGTTGCTCGGGCGGGACAAGGAGTCCCTGACTGTGTTTCTGGATGCGTACCAATCCGGTTTGAATCCTGATGATCGTTTCCGACAAATCCTATTTGGGTTCACCCTGTTGCATCCATTCGGGCGAAACATGCTGTCGGATGCGCACACACAGATGGGGAAGCCTGCATTCCACAACCTTTCCGATCTCGTCGGCAGGATGTTCTGGCCATCCTCCCCTTGATCCCTTTCCATTCCGCTGACGTACGGCCCCATTGGATAGCGCGTCACCGGAGCAAAAGGAAAGGGATTGCACGATACAGGCATCACGAAACCGTTTCATGCTCCTTGTTCATAGGTATATAAATATCAGTCCGATTTCGCAGTATCTATATGGGCGAAGAGGCGTAAAGGACAGGCAACATGAAGTGGAAAAAAACAAAGGCTTCCCTGCAGCCATTGATCTTCGGATTGCTTGCATTCCTCCTGCTGATGGGTGTTTTTACGCAAGTCATTTCAGCAGCGCTCAAATCTCAGCGACAACAGGAACAAGTACAGCTCATGGAGCATTTCCTCGATTTCCAGTCCAGCACCGAGTCTCTCTTTTACCGCAATATCGCCCTGATGAAAGGATATACCGTCTATCTGTCCATCATGAAGAACGAACCTCTGCAGGACTCGGAAAAATACCTGGCCACGCTCATGCAGTCGGATGAGCAACTGATTCGAAGCATCGCCGTTCTGAAGGATACAACCGTCCGGCTCGTTTACCCGCTGGCCGGCAATGAAATTCTGCTTGATCAGGACCTTGCAAAAAATCCATTCCAGAAGGAACGCGTCCTGCTTGCGAAACGAAGCATGCAGACGATTGTCACCGGACCGGTCGATTTGATTCAAGGGGGTCAGGGCATCATTGCACGTGTTCCCTTCTCCATCGATGGCGCTTATTGGGGGCAAGTCAGCGTTGTGCTGGATATCGACAAGTTTTATGCAACCATAAATACGCTATCCACCTCTTCAAACATTCAGATCGCCTTGTTCCAGTCGGATGCCTATCCGGACAAACCTTTCTTCGGCGATCCCGGCATCATGGACAAGAACCCCATCATTCTGGACATGAATCTCATCAATGCAAACTGGAAAGCGGCCATCCTGCCTGCAAACGGCTGGAGCAACCGGTCAGACGTCGTCATCCTGGCTTACTTGGGCGCTTTTTCCATTTCCTTGCTGCTTGGTGTTTCCATCCTGCAGGCGTCCCGCGCAAACCGTCTGGTTCGGCAGGAGGCGATTACCGATCATCTGACCGGCCTTTACAACCGCAATTTTCTGGAAGAATACGAAAAGCTCCTGATGGACCGCGCATTGCGGAACAATACAGGCATCGCCGTCCTCCTGATCGATTTGGACCGATTCAAGGAAATCAACGACAAGTTCGGACACCGGGCCGGTGATGAAGTGCTCATCACGGTTTCCGCCCGCCTGCATGCGGTGATCCGGGGCACTGAAGCCGTCTTCCGATTGGGCGGGGATGAATTTCTGTTCCTTTTCCCGGACATATCCGACAGAAATCTGATGTTCCCCATCCTCGAACGCATCCGGAGCGGCATCCGCCAATCCATTCCCTATCGGGACCACCTCCTGCAGGTCGAGCCAAGCATCGGGCTTTCCATGTTTCCGGAAGACGGAAAGACGCTTGATGAACTCATGCAGCGTGCGGACGAGGCAATGTATTTGGAAAAGAAGCGGCACAACGACACGTCGGTTTGAACGGCGCACCCTGAAAAAAAAAGGGAATGCCGCAGCATTCCCCACCTACAGTGTATCACAATGCACGCCGGTGAACCAGACTGTCGTTTCCGGATGCGCCGTGGTAGGATGGAATGCGTTCCCGCACAAACCATCGCCGGACCGCCCAAATGGAGGTATATCATGCAGGATCATCCGCAATGGCAGGAAGAGTCGCAGCACCTTGCCAGTGTCCGTGCCATCATCGCACAGATGCTGACCAACAAGATTTCAAAGGGACGCGCCCTCACGGAGGAACAATCCGACATCAACCGCGACATGTGGGATGACACCCATGGTTTCAATGATCTCGAAGGCATCACCGAGTTCATGCAGCATATTGACCAGCTCAAGCAGAACATGGCGGATGCCCGCTTCAACCGGGAAGAAATCGAACGACTGGATCGGCTGTTTCTGTCCCCTTATTTCGCGCGCATCGACTTCGGCATGGACACGGACACGCCGGAGCCCTGCTACATCGGTATCGCAACCCTTATGGACGACGACACCGCCAAAGTGCTTCTGTACGACTGGCGCGCTCCGATTTCCAGCCTGTTCTATGACAGCGAGCCCGGCCCGGTCCAGTACAAAAGCCCATCCGGCACCATCCGGGGCAACATGACGATGAAGCGCCAGTATCGGCTGGATGGCGGAAAACTCGTTCTGATCATCGATTCCGGCCTTGCCATCAATGACGGCATTCTTCAGGAGCTTCTGGCGGGCGCAACCGGCGGAAGGATGCGTCAGATTGTCACCAGCATCCAGAAAGAGCAGAACAAGGCCATCCGGTTCGAGGATACCCGCGTCCTTGCCGTGCAGGGCGCCGCAGGCAGCGGAAAGACCTCCATCGCAATGCATCGGGCGGCTTACCTGCTGTATCGGCACCGGAACCACATCAAGGCGGAAAACCTCGTCATCCTCTCCCCGAACGCGATTTTGGGCGAATACATCGCGAACGTCCTGCCGGAACTTGGCGAGGAATCCATCAAGGGAACGCCGTTCACCACCCTGGCAGACTATAATGCCGAATTTGGCGAGCTTCAGATGGAAACACATGCCGAAATGATGGAAGCGACCCTGTCCTCTCCGGATCCCATCCGCAAGGCATGCATCCGGATCAAGAGTTCCACCGCCTTTGTCCGGCTTCTGGAATCTTTCGCGGAATCCCTGAATGATCGGTTCCCTTTCTACGACATTCTGCTGAACAATGAAGTTCTGGTCAGCGCCAGCGAGCTGGACGGCCTGTATCGTTCCGATTTCCGTCAGATGGGCATCGGACGCCGTCTGGAACGCATCCGTCTCCGCGTGCTGGAAGACTTGCGACAGGTGGAACGCATCCGCCTGAAGAAGCGGAAGCAGGAGATCGAAGAGGACGACATTTCCCTGAGCGATACGGAGGCCCGCATCCACAGCCGTGCCGATGTCCGGCACGAACTGCACCAGCTTCGGGAGGAAGTGGATGCACGGCTCAAGCTGGACGCCACGGACCTGTACCGCCGTTTTCTGGGAGAACAGAAGCCATCCGACGCGCTGGTTTCCTGTTGCAATGAGTATTACAAGGAAGAAGGCGACTCGCTGAAGGAGGCCGGAATCAAAACCGGTTCGGCCCTTGCGGCTTCCCTCCGGCGCACAAGCCTGCGCAGAATCGAACAAGGCATCATTCCCTACGAGGATCTGGCACCTATTTTCCTCCTTTCTCTCTGCACGAACCTCAGCGAGCCGGATTCAAAAGCAAAACACGTTCTCGTCGACGAAGCGCAGGATTATTCCGCCGTGCAGTACGCCGTATTCAGTCGGCTGTTTCCGCATGCCGGCATCACACTGCTGGGGGACGTGAACCAGAACATCCGAACGGATTTCGCCATCGGCCGTCTGGATGAAGCCGCAGCCATTCTTGCTCCGGAGGATCATCTCCTGTTGGGCCTGCACCGCAGTTACCGTTCCACCCTGCAGATCGGCCGCTTTTCAGATGCCTTCCACTTGTCTCCCGTCAAAACGGAGCATTTCGGGCGGGAAGGCGACCGGCCAGAACTGCTGCTGACCGATTCTGAGTCTTGCTTCCTCAAGGCGCTTGCGGATATTGTCGGTTCCGACAAGGAAGCAGGCTACACCAGCACAGCGCTCATCACCCGGACACAAGCGGACGCCATCGTCCTCCAGAGCCGGCTTGACGCACTCGGCGGCATTGGCGGCGAGAAAAGCCATCTGGTCGACGAAGCCTATTATAAGGCGCTCGAAGGGGTCCTGGTCATCCCTTCCTATCTCGCGAAGGGCTTGGAATTCGACCATGTCGCTGCGGTGATCGGCAAGGTGGACGAATATGCCGCACCGGAGGAACTCGGGCTGTTCCATACCGTCTGTTCCCGTGCCCTGCACAAGTTGACCCTGATCGCGACGGACGGGTTCCCGAAAGTACTGGCGGACGCCCCGAAGGAATTGTATACTCGGGAAGAATCCATCTGACCATCCGAGGAGGTACCCATGCGCATTGCATGCTTCAGTGTCGTCGCTGCGGACACATTCCCGCAAACCGGGGAATTCCATGCCGGCGGAAATGCCCTGAACCAGTCCATCCGTTTTCGGGAACTGGGACATGAAACGGCTTTTGTCGGCGCACTCGGCAAGGATGAGGCAGGAGATCGGATCCATAAGCTCCTGCTGGCCGAAGGGGTGGATTGTTCGCACCTTCGCCGGCTGGATGGCATCACTGCCTGCAACCAGATCATAAATGACGCGGACGGAGAACGGTACGGTGTCGAAGGCGCCTGGAAGAACGGTGTCTACGGTGATTTCCACTTGATGCCGGAAGATTGGGCCTTCCTTTTGACCTTTGACCTGTGGTCCACCCATGCGGATGGTCCGAATTACGAAGAAGCCTTGAAACGGAGAAATCCGGAGAAGTGGATGTCCATTGATTTTCTTCACAAGCTGGATATTCCCTTGCTCGAACGCTCCCTGTCCGAGAAAACCATCTGCTGCATCGGGGGCACGCCTGACATGGCGGAAGCACTCGCGAAACTCGCCGCCGAACGGGAAGGCGTTCTGGTCCTCACCCTTGGCGCCGGAGGCAGCATGGCGTTCCACGGACATGAATGCCGGCGTCAGGAAGCCCTGCCCCTTTCTCCAGTCATTGATACGACCGGTTGCGGAGATGCGTTCCAGACCGGTTTCACAAGCACATACATCCGCACCGGCGACATGTGCGCCGCCCTGCTCGCAGGCGCGGAAGCGGGCAGGAAAGCTGCGGGCAGCCGCGGCGGCGTATCCTGGAAAGGAATCTGATGGAATGGTATCACGGGTCCCCCCTGCCGCTTACGGTTCTGCGGGCGGGGAGCACGTTCACCCCGGACCGTACGCTGGCACGCGTCTTTTCACACAAACCGGCAATCGTCAGTCGAGAGGATGACGGAAAAATCCTGCATACAGGGACGCTTCCCGGGTTCCTGTATCGCATCGCGGAACCTGTGATGCCCGGTGATTTCCTTCCCCACCCGTCCTCCACCATACCGCACGGGTTGGAGTGGCTGACGCTTCGCAACTTTCAGCTTGAATGCATCGAAGCGACCTTGCCGCTCCCCTCCGAAAGACTGACGGACGCGATGATGGCCGATTTTCGTGCGATGGCAGATGGGAACGTTGATTCCATTCCCTGCACGGCGCCAGCTTTTGACAGCCCGCGCAAGCCGGTCCTCGTCTATGGAACCCGGAATCCCGCAAAGCTTGTCAGCATGGGAGAAACCTTGCGCGGCATTCCCGTCCGTCTTCTGGACTTGTCCGGCCCCCGGGCCTTTGTCAGGGAGACCCCGGAAGACGGGCATACACCCATGGAAAACGCAATGGAAAAGGCTTTGGGCTATTGGCGGCAGCTTCATACCCCTGTTTTCTCGATAGATTCGGGTCTGTATTTCAGCGGGGTCGAGGCAACGGACCAGCCCGGCGTGCATATCCGCCGCATGAATGGACACCGTATGGACGATACCGAAATGGTTCGCCATTATGCAGCGCTGGCACGCAAATATGGCGGTATTCTTGAGGCACGCTACCGCAATGCATTCTGTCTGGTTCTCGACGATACGCACTGCATCCGGTATGAGGGTCCGGACATCGATTCGGAGGCTTTTCACTTGGTGGATCGTCCCCATGCGAAACATCAGGAAGGATTTCCGCTGGATTCCATCTCCGTGGAGATCCGGAGCGGACTACATTATTACGACCTGCCTCTTGCCTCCGGACTGGATACAACAGAGAAGACTCATGAAGAACGCACGGACCTGGGCGTCATCGAAGGATTCCGGGGTCTGTTCAGCCGAATCATGCCGCTCCTGCATCAGTTCGCAGGGAATGCACCGGACGTCTGAGACGCATCTCAGACGTGTCCAAGACATCGTATCCGCAAATCTCACATTTGTGTATCCTTTGTAACGTTTCCGTGAACAATGCGTCTAGACCGGTTTCGGAATCCCCTATCGGGTAGATATGAAACATCGCCAGGGTAAAGAAGCGGGGGCGAATCATCCTCTCCCTGGCCAGAATGTATCGGTGTATCCCCAGGTGGACGCCGCTGTTCGAAATCCTGACGCAATCAGACGGCAACGCCGCAAGGAGATTCTTATGAAGCAAAACATATCCAAAAACGAAACAAGCATGACCTCTCCCGGAACAACAGAAACACGCCGGACATGGAAAAAGCACAGCACCCGCCCAGCCATGGCGGCTTCCATCCTCGCAATCATGTTTCTGCTTGCCGCCTGCGGGTCTTCCACACCAGCACCAGCATTGGAATCGGCTTCCCCATCTTCTGCCAGTGCGGGATCGACAGACGCTTCGCCGTCATCATCAGCACCTGTGACCGAGTCTGCCACAGTGGCTGCTTCCGATACCGCCACGGCAGTTGCTTCCGATACCGCCTCTGCCAGCACGGGGCTGAAGGAATTCACCGTCGACGAGCTCGCCAAATATGACGGACAGAATGGAAATCCTGCATACGTCGCGGTGGATGGCAATGTCTATGATGTTTCCGGTGTAAGTGTCTGGAAAAAAGGAAGCCATTTCGGGAAATATTTTGCAGGAAGGGATCTTTCGAAGGAAATCCTGCTCTCCCCGCATGGGAAGAGCAAATTCAGCGAAGTACCGCTGGTTGGAACCCTGAAGCAATAGTCTGGCCGCCTAGATATGGGAAAATGCCTTCCTGATGATGCATTCATACGCAGTCACACATATTGTAAAAAGCGTGCCATGTGGTCCCATGTCGTGACCACATGGCACGTTTTTTCAAGTGCCCAAACATTTTCTTTTTTCCTTATTATTCCCATCGCGACGCTGAAATGATACACTACCTCATGTCAGTGTCATGATGCCCGTTTCCGTCAACATGATCCGCCGCAAAGAAAGAGAGGAGTCATTCATGAAAAACCTGAAAAGCTTCCTGGCCGGCTTCCTGGTCTCTGCGCTTCTTTTCACCGGTTCAATGGCCGTAGCCGCCGAAGTGAAGGACGCAACCATCAGCGCAACTTTGCTCAACACCTTCACCCTCATGCTCAATGGTCAGCCCTGGCACCCTGTCGATTCCAAGGGAATCGCCTTTGTGCCCATCAAATACAACGGTTCCATCTACATGCCCCTTCGAGCTGTCGTACAGGAAGCCGCCGCCATGGCGCTCGAATATGACGGGACCAACAAAATCGTCTGGGTCGGCGGCAAGACCGGAATCGTCAAGATCCAATCCGCCGATCAGTATGCAGACCGGTATGGAACCGTCCTGACAACGGATACAGGCATCCTGCCCAAGACAACCGGCGGAACCTGGACCTGGGGTGTGACGAACACCAAACCGATCGACATGCAGGTTTTCGGCGGCGACTTTGCCCCGCTCGGGAAATTCAACAACTTCCGGACAACCATCCAACTGGATGCATCCGCTCTGGCTCCGATGGTCTTCGAGCTCCGCAAGAACGACTATCTGGGAGAAGTGCTGAAATCGGTCACCATCGCCCCCGGCCAGTCGGAAATCATCGATGTTGACATTTCAGGCTTGAATAAAGTCACGCTCCTCACTACCGCCACCATCCAGCACGGAATTGTTGCGAGAATCGTATACGGCGACCCGATCTTCTACAATGGAGCCTACCAGCCCGATGGAACCGTCACGGCTCCGACAGGCACGGATGTGATCCGCTGAGGGCTGCCTGCCGAGGAGAGCCTGCTGATGGCATCATAAAGATCATTGAGGCGGGATGGTGAAAAACCATCCCGTTTTTGATTGCATGCAATACAGTGTGGGTAACCTTGTATCATCAACCTGCAAGGAGGCCCACCTCGTATGAAGAAATCTCGTATCGGGCTGCTCGTCATATCCTTTGCCGCTATCGCGGGTATAGTGTTCTGGCGTTTCGGCACGCAGCAAAAACCGACGCCCATCGCAGTGACGCTCGGTAAAGTGGAAACCGTGGACATCCTGAGAAGGGTCACTGCTTCCGGGACGTTGGAAGCGGCGGATACGGAAACCCTCGCCATTTCCACGCTGCGCCGCGTGAAAACAGTCAAGGTGGCGGAAGGGGAAAAGGTCCGCAAGGGACAGGTTCTTGCGGAGATGGACGTGTCCGATCTGGCGCTGCAGCGTCAGAAACTGCTGCTGACTGGCGCACAGATCGAGGCTGATCTGAAGGAACTGGCAAAGCCTACCCTGACAGCCGCATCCACCGCAGTCAAGGCCCAGGTATCGCAGTTGGAACTGGATCTCGCCAACACAAGACGGAAGCTTGCCGATGCAGAAACAAAACTGGAAAGGGATCAGACCTTGTATGATGCCGGGTCTCTTTCCTCGCAGGCATTGGAGTCAAGCCGCAGCCTGCGGGATGATCTGTCCGACCAGGTCAAGCGGACGGCTACGGCGCTGAATACAGCCCGGAGTCAGGCGGGAGATCTTCCGGATGAAACAGCGAAGAAACAGGACAACCTCCTGCGCCAGCAAGCCCAGAACAACCTGGATCTGGCTCTCCTGGATCGCCAATTGACGGAAAGCCATATCATCGCCTCTCTTGAGGGACTCCTCGTCACTTTTCCGCTGAAGGAGGGACGTTATCCCGAATCCGGCGCAACTGTCCGGATTGAGGACACCTCATCCTGGAAAGTAGTGATCCGCCTGCCCCAGGAAGATGCGGCACAGATCCAATTGGCCCAGCCCGCCGAAATCCTGCTGAAGGGACTGCCTGACGCATATCCGGCCAAAGTGTCGGACGTTGCCAGGGAAGCGCGCGTGGAAAGCGGCAGCAGGACTCCGAAAGTCGACATCACGCTGATGCTTGCAAAAAGCGACGAACGGCTTGTTTCCGGCTTTGATGCGGAGGCTTCCGTCGAAACGGGCCGGATGTCACAAGTCTCTGCCGTAAAGCGGGAGGCGGTGGGAAAGGATGAGAACGGCAAGCCTGTGCTTTTCCTTCTGGAAAGCGCTTCGTCCGACAGCAGTGGCGCATTGCAGGGAAACATCAGAATGATCCCCATCGTTCCAGGTTTGGAAGATGACACGCACCTCGCCATCGGCGATGCCGTCAAAGCCGGCGTTCCCCTTGTACTGGCTCCGCCCGTCGGTCTTTCCGATGGCGCCTTGGTGGAAGGCAGCGTGATCCCATGAATGAACGCACAGATAGAGACGTGATGGTTTTGCAGCAGTCTTTTTCAGATCTCTTGAATGCGGAGGACAGGGAAGGTTGCGTACGTTTCGCACTGGACGGGCTGGATGCCGGTCGATTCGACCTCCCGGTCCTGTACGAAGGAATCATCGGGCCGAGTCTCATTCAGTCGGAAGTATGCGAGAGCGGTGATAATGGCTGCATCTGGCACGAACACGCCAAGACCTCCATCGTCCGGACCGTCATCGAAAACTGCTGGACCCGGGTTGCGGACCTGCAAAGGAAGGCCCCCGCGCAAGCCGGGACAGTCCTCGTGATCTGTCCCGAAAAGGAATACCACGAAATCGGCGCCCGCATGGTATCCGATTTCTTTTCCCTGTGCGGATGGAAATCGGCGTTCGTCGGCGCAAATACGCCAAGGGAGCAAATCCGGGCAGCTGTCCTGGAAGTCCGTCCAACCATCATTGCCCTCTCCGTGACAGATTTCTATAACCTGGTGGAAACCGGGAAGGCCATTCAACAGCTTCGGAATGCATTGGCTGCGCAGGGACTCGCATCTACACGAATTCTTGTCGGCGGCCATGCGTTCTCGAACAAACCGGAGATGGCCGCTCAAATCGGAGCGGACGGGTTGCTGCACACCTTTGCGGACATACGGAATCTGACTTCCCGTCAGGAGGTGGATACATGAGACTTGCGTTCAGCATCGCACTCCGCTTTCTGAAATCCGGAAAGGGTCAGACCCTGCTCATCGCGCTGGGGATCTCCGTCGGTGTGGCGGTCCAGGTATTCATCGGTTCCCTGATTCAGGGACTGCAGGCTAGTCTCGTAAACACCACCATCGGGAGCAGCTCGCAAATCACGGTTCGCTCGGAATCGGATGACAAGACCATCCGGGACTGGAATCGGGCCGTTTATGAAATCAAGCTCTCAGGACCGGACGTGCTCCATGTTTCACCGGCCATCTCCGGCTCCGCTTTCATCGAATACGAGGACGGCACGGAACCCATTCTCCTGCGTGGTTTCAACCTTACGGAATCGGATCCCATCTATAAATACGGAGCTGCCGTGTATGACGGCATGCTTCCCTCCCGCGCCGATGAAGTGATGATCGGGCGTGAGTTGTCGCAGAAAACCGGCATTCGGACGGGAGACAAGGCCTATGTGCTGCTGCCTGCCGGGGATGCCGTCCGATTGACGGTTTCCGGACTTTTCGATCTGAATGTTCAGACACTCAACAAGACATGGCTGATCACGAATCTGGAAACCGCCCAGCGCGTTCTGGGACTGGACCAGCGGGTGACAACCGTGGAAATGCAAGTGAAAAAGGTCTTTGCTGCAGATGCGCTGGCCACCCGGATCTCCGGAATCCTCTCCGACAAGGATCTGGTCGTCGACAACTGGAAGGACTTGAACCGAAGCCTGCTCAGCGGATTGAACGGGCAAAGCGTCTCGAGCCTCATGATCCAGGTGTTTGTTCTCATCGCGGTGCTGCTGGGCATCGCAAGCGTTCTGGCCGTCTCCGTGGTCCAACGGTCGAAGCAAATCGGCATTCTCAAGGCCATGGGCATAAGGAATCGGGATGCGAGCCTGATTTTCGTGTTTCAGGGTGCGATACTCGGTTTGCTGGGCGGGGTGCTGGGGATCGGATTCGGCTACGGCCTCCTCCAGATGTTCACAACGTTTGCGCGGAATGCGGATGGAACGCCGGTTGTCCCCATTTTGATCGACCCCGGCTTCATTGCATTGTCCGGGTTGTTCGCCCTGGCTTCCGCTGTGATCGCATCGGTCATCCCGGCAAGATTGTCTTCCCGACTGAATCCCATCGAGGTCATCAAGAACGGCTGAGCCCATCACGAAATCATGAGGTGACATGCATGGCAGACATCATCGCCCTCAAGGGCATCAACAAAATATACGGCACCACGGTCAAGACCCAGGTGCTTTATGACGTAAACCTCTCGTTCGGGGAGGGTTCCTTCAATTCGATCATCGGCGCGTCCGGCAGCGGCAAGAGCACCATCCTCAACATCGTTGGAACGCTGGATCAGCCAACCTCCGGGGAAGTCAGCATTGCAGGCCGCAACACGCGGGAGATGGACAAAAACGCCCTGGCCGAGCTTCGAAACCGCACGATCGGATTCATTTTCCAGTTTCATTATCTGCTTCCGGAGTTTACAGCCCGGGAAAACGTCCTTCTTCCTTATCGGATCCATGACGTCAAGCCTCCGAAGGAAGCGCGCGACTGGGCGGACGAATTGCTGGAGCTTGTCGGTCTTTCACAGGTCGCCCGCAACAAGGCAAACAACATGTCTGGCGGCCAGCAGCAGCGTACAGCCATTGCACGCGCGCTCATCAACCGCCCGAAACTTATTCTGGCGGATGAACCGACGGGCAATCTCGATTCGGACAGCACGGAAATCATTTACGGGTTGTTGCGGGACATCAACGCGCGTTTCGGCACAACCTTCGTCATTGTCACCCACGACCAGCGCATCGCGGAAAAAACCGATCGCATCGTGGAAGTGAAGGATGGCCGCATCCACCTGGATGTGACGCGCTGAATCTTCCACAATCTCCGAAATGACTTTGGCGCAGGTCATATCATCCATGCGGCACGGGACAGATCGTATCCTTCGGAACACTGCAGAAACAGGTCCTTTCCTTCGAAACACCGTGGGAGTCAGTCTCCCCGGTGTATTTCGTCTATACGGAAATGTTCGTGTTGTCTTGTCCTGCATAATTGCCTGATGCGATTCCCTGTCCGCATGAATGCGAAAAGGAGGCTGTTCCGAGAAGACGTTTTTGTTGCCATACGTATCATGATCAGGGCTCTGTCTCCCTGCACGCATTTTCAAAATCCGTACATAAAGTGGAAACAGGCCCATCCCGCACGGAATGCGCTTCATTGTTGTCCGAAAGGGAGCATGATATGATGGGGACAGAAGCAGGATTGCAACGTTTGATCACCCTGCACATTGACCGGAATCATTCCTGTCCGTAAAAACCGGACGGAAAACAATCGCTTTTCGCCTCTGAAGGAGGTCATCCTGATGTCGAACACACAAAGTCCCGCATATCGGTCCGGTATCTGGGAGATCCGTGAAAGCACCATCACAGCGCATCTTCCGGAGGGGGATATGGTTCTGGCCCCTGCGGACATTGACTTTATCCGTCTGCAGAGTGGCTTCGAATCCGGTCTTTCCTATTGTGACGCATTCATCCGCGCGAAGGGAGACAGCCACTCTTATCCGGCAGGACGCAGTGCATCCGCCCAGGACGATCTTTGCAAGGTTCTTGGTCAATTCGCCTATTGGAACAAGGTCGAGTTGATCCGTCCAACAGCGGAACCCTCGGTAACAGACAGGACACCCGGCGCTGAAACCACACCTCTGCTTTCCATTCCCGCACCAGCAAAAGTCCGCAGGGCATCCGTTTCAATGCCGAAGTCCCCTGATTCCGCATACCAGACGATGCGCGCGCCGGATTCCGCCTCCGCGCACGGCACGGGCACCAGTTCGAATGACACAACCTCCACTTCCGGATGGACATCAGCAGCATCGCACCCAGAAGCAGGACAACAGCAATCCGGCTTCACACCCCCTCCCGGCCCCAACGGCCAACAGTCCGGCTTCACGCCTCCTCCGGGTTTCAACGGCCAGCAGCCGGGATATGGCCCACAACAGGATTTCCGTTCCCAGATGCCTTGGTGGCAATGGGCCTTCCATCCCGCCAATCCCAACTTTTACAAGACCATCATCGCTGTCGCTTTGCTTGGCTCCGTTCTTCTCGCCGCCGTCATTTTCGGCGGAATGCGCGGCGTCAGAATGTCTTCCGTCAGCTGGCCGGGCATCATCGCCTTCATCATCTTTTCAAAGCAAATGAAGCGGAAAAAAGCGGAACGGCAGAGTCGGAAACAAACGCCGCCGCCCGGTGCATCCTGGAATGGACAACCCGGCTGGCAGGAACCCTGGCAAGGCACAACCAACTGGAGCAGGCAAGGCGCACCACAACAGCCTGAGCCGCCAAACCAGCCAGGGCCTCAGGAGTCTACATGGGAATCCGGAAATCCCGAACCGGATCAAGCACAGGGACAAGAATCCGACGAAGCGGACAATCCCTATTCGCCATCGGATGCTTCCAAGGAAAATCGTCAAGCATGAGTGACGTCGATGGACATTCCGTCAATTCTTCCCGATGATGTCTGCTATATGCCCCACGGAAACATCGCTTTCCTGAAGGGTGGTCTTCATGGCACGTTGAGCGGCGATCAGTTCATCCACAACGGCAGCGGCTTCTGCGTATTGCCCCGACACACGGAGCGTTGCCAGCCTGTCCCGTATTTCACGGATGACCTTGCCTTGAACGGCGATCTTTTCCTGCTGCGCCTTCAATTGTTTGGAAACATCCTTCAGCACCGCGAGCTGATCTCCCGTCAGGTCAGCCTTGTTCTTCACAACCCTTCGAAGAACGAGTCTGGCCGTCTCCGTCCCATCCTGCGCCTTCTTTTTCAAAGCGCCCAGTTCCAACGCAAGACGATTGCTATCGGCCAATCGTTGCCGAAGGAGCAGACGGTCCTTTTTCGCCCTGCCGGTTGAGACAACCGGACGCAGCGCCTTGACCGTCCCGGAGGACCGAACGGTTTCCCGCAAAGAGGATTCTGCCGTGCTTCTGCTGCCAGCACCGCTTCGGACGGTTTCAGCCTGTACGGAAAGCATCGTCCCCATGCTCGTCAAAACAAGAACAAGAACGAAAACGAATAAGTTGTGAGCAGGCTTGCTCCTTCCACTCTCTTTCCGGATGAAAGACTCTTTTTTTCTCATGAGCTTCGCCTCCCTTCAATCCGAAAGTTCAACTTCAGGATCGGCCGATACCTTGTCAATCGTTCCGAAAAGATCCTTCAATTGCATGTCCAGGTCATTCAGCAGCGCTTCCTTTTCTTTGCTGGAAAGGATGTTGTCAGACCGAACGATGATTTCCGCAGCGCCGGATGATATGCCGCCCGTACCCGGATCATTGCCCATACCCGGTTCGCTTCCCGGACCAGGATCATTTCCCGATCCAGGATCACTGCCCGTACCCGGATTGCCGCCAGAACCTGAATCAGTGTTTGATGCCGTGACTTGCGGAGATGCAACCGGCGGTGCCGTTTCGGGAGCATCCGTAGCGGCGGACTGAATCGGGGACGGAACTGATTCCGAGATGGCGGCCCCGCTTGCTTCCTGCCCTTCCGGCACGGGATTGGTTTCGATTCCGGAGCCCGTGCTGCTTGATTCCCCGGGTCCAAGCGGAGAGATGTGGGGCGGATTCGTGGGATGTTCCGCAGGAACGGACGATCCACCCGGTTGTCCGGAGAATCCGCAGGATGAAAACAGCAAGACAAGTGCAGGAATCATCACAATGAAGAGCACGGAAGCAAACGCGGAAACATAAGCCGGAATCTTTATCAGGATCCGTATCGGCATCCTTTCCGGGCATCCTCTTCGATCAAAGGGTACAAGTACCTTCCGTTTCATCTGCAACGCATCAACCCCGTCCTGTCTTTCATGCATTCTGTACCCTTTCATCCTATAGCATCCACGTAAACGATCATTACGTCTGAATGTAAACGATTTGTAAACGGCAGCAATCCTCGATAACGCTATCCGTCTTGAAAAATCATATTTCTAGCTCTAGTTTTCCGGAAGCCGGACGATAATGGCAGTTCCGCCTTCCGGACGACGTTCCGCCGCAATGGTTCCCCGATGGAGCTCCACAATGGTCCTGGCAATGTTGAGCCCCAGACCGCTCCCGCCATACGCTGGATTTCCGGACTTGTCCACGCGATGGAACTTGTCGAAGACAAATGGCAACTCGTCCTCCGGAATGCCGATGCCCGAATCCTCGACCCGCAGGATGATCTGCGAATTTTCTTGCCTGATCGAAAGGAAAACCGACCCGCCATCCGGTGTGAACTTGACCGCATTTCCAAGGAGGTTGACCAGAACCTGCCGCATCCGGTCAGGATCAATATAGCCGAAGACCGGCTCCCCCACTTCCGCCGTCATCTTCAACCGTCGTTCTCCGAGCAGGCCTTTGAGTGATGCCACAGTCTCCGCCGCCATCACCCTCAGGTCCGTCCTTTCCTTCAACAGGCGAATCGTGCCGGATTGCAGCTTCGCCAGATCCAGTATCTCCGCAGTCAGCTTGTTCAACCGCATCACCTCATCCATCATCAGCAGAAGATGCTCCCGGACCGCATCCTGACGGATCACGCCATCCAGCATTCCCTGCAGGAATCCACGGATCGAGGTCAACGGGGTCCGAAGTTCGTGGGACACGTTCGCAATGAACCCGCGCCGGACTTCCTCCGTTTGCGCAAGCTGCTCCTGCATGTGGTTGAATGCCATGGCAAGCCGCCCGATTTCGTCCCGGCCCGGAACGGGGATAGGTTCCGTCCGTTCTCCGGATGCGAGAAGAACAGCCGCGCGCTGCATGTCCCGAATGGGCCGGAGAATTCGCCGTGTCAGCTGCAGCAGCAGGATGGTGCCGAGAAGCAAGGCGCCAAGCGCGATGCCGAACACAACGAAATTCATCTGCCATACATCCCGCGTCACCCGGTCAAGTGGCGCATACAATAGGATACCGCCCAGCACATCGGTCCCCTTCGTCATGGGGAAACCGGCCAGAACCACATCCGTATCCAGTTTTGCCGAATAGGCCCGGGTATGGAAGACCTGCCTGCCTTCCAGCAGGGCGGCCATGTCCGAGACCAGCGCGGCATCGGCCTGGGATTCGTCCGCAAGCTGATCGGCCATCGCGGATAGATTTCCAGAATTGTACCGGATGGCATAGATGCGTGCATCCGCGATATACCCGATCATATCGATGTTTTCAGAAAGCCGTTCCTTGTCGATCCCACCGTCCAGAAACTCACCCATCGCCCTGTTGGCCATGGTTCCGGCACTTGTGAGTGCCAGACGCTTTTCCTCGTACATGCGGCCGGTGTAAAGAACGGAGAGGATCAGGGAGATGACGACCACCACGGACGCCAGCACACCCGCATACATCAGGAACAGTTTCCGGAACAGGCTCTTTCCCATCGGACATCCCTCCAGATCGAAATCGTCACCGTGTTTCGAACTTGTAGCCGACGCCCCAGACCGTTTTCAGACTCCAGATCGAATCGGAGGGTTCCAGCATCTGACGGAGCCGTTTCACATGAACGTCCACCGTACGGGTGTCCACCATGTAGTCATACTCCCAGACCTTTTCCAGCAGCTGATCCCGGGAAAAGACAATGTTTCGGTTCTGCATCAGAAAATAGAGCAGCTGGATCTCTTTCGGCTTCAGAACCACCTTGATGCCATCCTTCAGGACCTCGTACCTGTTCAGGTCCACCCGAAGATTGCCGCATTCCGCAACGCCTCGTTCCCGTTCGACAGGTTTCGCTTCCAAGGAACTCCCCACATCCGGATCCCTTTTCATCATGCGCACCTGGATGCGGGCCAGCACTTCCTGCGGCTCAAACGGCTTGACCACGTAATCGTCTGCGCCCAGGCCGAATCCCTTCACCTTGTCCTCGACCATGTCGCGGGAAGTGAGCAGAATCACCGGTGTCGAGGAGTCGGCGCGGATGAGCCGCAACACTTCCCAGCCATTGATGACGGGCATCATGACATCCAGCAGCACCAGATCCGGTTTCTGCGCATGAAACTGCGTCAGCGCCTCGCTTCCATCGACCGCAATGGCCGTTTCGTATCCTGCGTCGTTCAAGTACAATTTCAGAAGGCGTACGATGTTTTCATCGTCATCAACAATCAGAATACGTCCAGTCATGCTTTCCTCCGGAAGAAACTCCCCGTGTCGCGTTGCACAAAGGGCCTTGTCGCCCTCTGTGCATTCGCACATCTCCGTTCATTATAATTCTTCCCGCGGCTTTCTGCATAAGAGAAGAAAGCGCCTCCATGGATTCCCATCCATGGAAAACGCTTTCTTCTTGTCCTTCCGGTTCATTTCAATCCACTTCTGTTCATTTCAGTGTGGGATGGATCATTTGGGTTCATTCCGATGATGACCGCGGCCATGTCCGCTCCCGTGTCCACCCCCATGGTGTCCGCGTCCCTCACCGCATGGAGGGGGAACATGATCCATGTCCTGTGATCCGCGCGGTCTGTCGAACGGCGGATGGTCTTCCATGCCATGCCGTCCATACGGACCGTCGAACGGCGTATGGCCTTCCATGCCATGCGGCCCGAAACGCGGATCGAACGGCGGCCGCCCATGCCCTCTGCCACCTCTGCCCATGCAAGGCCTTTCGAAGGGGAATCCCGGCATGGCACGTTCCTGGCTTTCATCCTCCGCTTCCGGACGTTCATCCCCGAATTGCTTCTCCAGCAATACAATGATGCGTGCGAGGTATCCACTCAACGCAAGCTGTTCTTCTGCTTCCAGACAATCGAAAACATTGCCGGAGTCCGCCTGTCTTTCCGCTGTATTTGCCCCTTCGGCCGTCAGCTTGATATTCACCACCCGCCGGTCGGATTCCGACGGGGTACGTGTGATGAAGCCGGCGCGTTCGAGCTTTGCCAGCAGTTCCCCCAAGGACTGCTGACGCATGTCCAGAAGGAAGGAAAGGTCCTTCTGACTGATTTCAGGCTGCATTTTCAGCAGTTTGAGCACGCGGCCCTGCCCCCGATGCGGGTCCCCCATGGGGCCGTGCATCCTGTGGTTGTGCTGGTGGGAGCGGTGAAGCAACCACTCGACGCGTGCGAACTGGCTGAAGAGATCCCCCGTGTCAGGATTTGTTCCATTTTCCCCTTTGTCCGTTCCATCCTGATGGACTGGCTGCGAATCCGCAAGGTCTTCCGTTCCCGTGTTTTGCGTGTCATCTATGCCCATTTCATTTTCATTCATATTTTGATCCTCCCGGATGCGATATTTTTGCAAAGGTACCTTATGATATGGATTATACAGGTGCCTTTCCATTCTGTCCAGCTTTATTTGAAGGTACCTTGCGAATTCCCGCCCGCTTGCTCGTCATACCCTCGCTGGCATCCGGCAAAGGATGTCTCCGAAACCAGTCAGGAGAATCGAAGACCTCCTTTCACTGAAAGGCAAAGAGTGATATTATCGGACCGAACCGGTCAAGTGAAAGGAGATTGCTGCAAGATGAGCGGAAAAATCCAATTCACCAGCCATTACAACGATCTGTCCACAGACAAGGGATTCCAGTTCGAATTCCTGTGCGACCGCTGCGGTGTCGGTCATCGGACCCGATTCACCCCAACCGTCACCGGCTCGGTTTCGACCCTGATGGATACGGCCAGCAGCCTGTTCGGCGGGGTGTTCAACCGCGTGGCGGATGTCAGCAACCGTGCCAATTCCGCCGCATGGGAGAAGGCCCATGACGACCATTTTGAGAAAGCCATCCAGGAATTGGCCGAAGCGTTCGTCCAGTGCCCGCGTTGCCAAAGCTGGGTCTGCCAGCAGCGTTGCTGGAACGCTGCGAAAGGCCTGTGCAAGAACTGCGCGCCCGAACTCGGCGTCGAGATGGCCGCGGCGCAAGCCAGCCATTCCGTGCAGGAAGTCTGGGCCCATGCGCAGATGGCGGAAGAGGACAAGCACCTGGACGCTTCCGCCTGGAAGGATGTCATCCGGGCCAGCTGCCCCAAGTGCGGCGCGTCACAGGAAAAGAATGCGAAGTTCTGCCCCGAATGCGGGGAAAAGATGGCACAGGCGCGGTTTTGCGCCGAATGCGGCGCCAAGCAAAGCGAAACCGCAAAATTCTGCAATGCCTGCGGGCATCAGATGTAGTCTCTCCCGATATTTCCTTAACCGACATTCCGTCTTCAAAACAACGGAAGGCTGTCAGCCGATGCATGCGGGGCTGACAGCCTTCCTGCCTTAACGAACAAATAGGCGAGGAGCACGCCATTCTTCCTCCATCACGGATGTCCAACCGGATCAGAAAAAGCAGCGAGCATTTTTGCCGTATTCAGCAAGGACGGATCGGACCAGCGTTTTCCGACAATCTGAATGCCAATCGGAAGGCCGTTTTCTGTTTTCCCGATCGGGATGACCACGACCGGGTGCCCGGTCACGCTGAACAATAGGGTGAAGGCGGTGTTGGCATCCCCATACTCCATCGGAACGCCATCCACATCAATGCCATGTGCATATCTCGGAATGCCCCCCATCCCCTTCTCCGGCAGCAGATGCGGATAGGCCGGCGTGGAGGAAACAGGGCAGATCAGCAGGTCGTGATGCTGAAAGACCTCATCCACCTTGCGGATCAACGCGTATCGATCAGCTTCATTCGCAAGATATCGTTTCAGGTTGTCGTGGAACCCAGAATTTTTCCCGATGATTCTGGCAGCCAGCAATACCGGTTTCGCCATTCTGGTTCCAATCACCGGATAGAGCAGCCCGGCGAAGATACGCTTTGCCGCACGAAATCCGAGGATTCCGGAATCGAGCCGTTCGGTTCGGTGGCCTTGCGCCGCCAGTCTTTCCAGATAGGTTCCGAGGAGTTTCGCCGTTTCACGCGAAATTTTGACGCCTTCCGCATCCTCCACCCATGCAATTCTCAATGCGGAGTCATCCGCTGTCGTCTCCGTCGACGTTTTTTCCACCGGAGCCGCACCAGATTGCATTTGGCTGTTTTCCCACGCGATGGGCAGTGCGCAGGCATCTTCCCCATCAGGACCGGTCAGCAGCGGAAACACCCGGATCAGGTCCCCGACACTCCGTGCCAGTAGACCGATGCGAAGCAGTTGGCTGAGCGATCCCCCTGTCGGCGATTCCGGAATCACGCCGGTGCGCGGAACCGCGAAAGTGCTTGGAACAAAGCCGCACACCCCGCAGAAATGGGCGGGAATGCGGATGGAGCCCAGCAGGTCGTTCCCGACTTCCAGGCAGGACATGCCGGACGCGACCGCAGCGGCGCCCCCACCTGTACTGCCACCGGTTGTCCGTTCCAGATTCCATGGATTGTTGGCACGCCCGAAGATCGGGCTGTTCGTCTGAAAATCCATCGCCCTGTCCGGCAGATTGGTCTTCCCGACGAGGATGGCGCCAGCCTCACGCAACCGTGCGACAACCACTGCATCCTTCTGCGCGATGTTGTCCCTGAAGGGCAAATGACTTGCAGTCGTACGGACACCGGTCACTTCCAGGTTGTCCTTGACGGTAATGGGAACTCCATGAAGAGGTCCCCGTAACCGCCCATCCCCCTGCATGGCATCCAGTGCATCCGCCTGTGAGCGGACATCCTCCTCATCCAGTGTCACGATGGCGTTCACGGACGGATTGACAGCAGCAATCCTGTCCAGAATGCCCTGCGCCGTTTCCCGTGCCGATCGTTTCCCGGTGCGGATGTCTTCCGCCACCTGTTCGAGTGTTGCATACGGAACCCCGGAATCGAGCATGACGTGGTTCCCCCTTCCCATAACCGCACTACCGGACCCGTTCTGTGTGTCCGGACGACAGGAACAACCCGCCGTAGCCTGCAAGCTCATTATCCTGCAGACCTCCGCGGGTGACTTTCCATATCTTGCGGAATTGGTTTGATCCCGCTCCGCCCCTTGTCCAGCACAGGCATCCAGACCTGAAGTGCATTCGGGACAATGGCAGGATTTCCAACCTCTTGCTATGCTTTGTGGCTACTAGAATCCATGGGAAGAATCGGGATGCAGAAATCCATGGAGATATTCTCTGTTCCGGCTTCTGAATGAAAAACCTCCAGAAAGGGCTTGTCATCCGGAACATAACCATGATCAGGCAACCATCTCCCATACATGGCCAGTACCTGGCTGAAGAAGGTCTGTTCAAAGGATGGCCCAAGCCGGGGAAAAGGACGAACGGCATATACGCCGGCGGATGGCAACAACCTTACACCGACTTCTCCCTCCGCATCCGCCCGCGAAGGCACCGTGATGCAGGCATCATATCGGCAATGCTGCATGGGTGTAACTTCCGGATTGTCGAGTGTCACACCCAGCAGGCGGGTCGACGCATCCACATATCCGTGTGCGCATCCCCACCGGAACAATTGCCCGAATGCCCTTCCAATGGCAGGATTGCTGCGATCGACCGACAATCCCATGCATCGGATGTAGGCGATCCTGCAGTCCTCCAGCGTCCGGATTTCCACTTGCCCCGGATCTTGCCATGAGACTGCAGGCATGACGGGCATCTGCAGCGCATGCGAAGGAGATCCGGAATCCCTGGCCTTGTTCCGTTTCTGCCGTAAATACCGGCTCGCACTCATCCCAAACTCCGCGCTGAAGGAGCGGGCGAAATCAGCCGGATTCGAGAAGCCGCAATCAAGCGCAATGGCTGTAATCGTCAAATCGGACCGATATAGCAACTTTTGCGCGGCAGAAGCCAATCGCAGACGTTTCACATGCGTCTGGATCGTCTCCCCGACAAGCGAATGGAAAATCCGGTGGAAGTGATAGGGCGAAAACCCTGCAACCCCGGACAATACAGCCAGGGAAAGATCACCGTCCAGGTGATTCCCGATATGTTCGAGCACTTTGTTGATGCGTTCCCGATACTCTTTTCTGCATCTGGAATCCTGCGCTGCACCGTCGTCCATGAAAACACCGCCCGTCCAGAAAGGAGACAGTCCGATTATTTGTTTCCCGCCTGTTCATGAAAAAGCGCCCGTCCAGTCAGTACCGTCCGCACCGCCCATTGCATCCGCCTATCGAATCCGATTCACGTTCTTGATGAGGATGGAGATGGTTCCGTCCGGATGATTGATGAATTCCAGCGCATTTCCGTCCCGGTATTGGTCCAGTGGAATGCTGATTTCAATGCCGGTGTCCGTCTTGAGCGTCTGTTTGCCGACCTTCTTCTGGATGATCGCATCAGGCGCCTTCACCACAGGCTCGGTCATCTGCTGTTTTTCCAGTTCCTCGCGGAATTCGTGCTTGATATCCTCACGATGCTGGAACGCCGCATCCAGAACGGCCTTCACTTCAACCTCTCCCTTTTCCTCGTAGACTTCCTGAATGGCCTTCTTGAATTCGAGCGCTGCCTCGGCCGGTTGACCCGAATATTTGTCATTCAGTTTTTTTGCTGTCTTCGTCAGGATATCCATCTTGCGCGCCGGCGAATGGTCCCATTCGCAAGCCAGGTACAGACCTGACAGATAGAAGGATTTCTGCCCGTTGATCTCATAGGATTTCTCGATGACCTTGATGGAAAGATCATCCATGCACACCACAACGGCTTCATCCACTTTGGAGGAGACAGGCGGCAGGACGGAGCGCAACGGAACGATCCGGTTGGATACCTTCTCCTCTCCTTGCTCCACATAATGCATGAACTGCAGGCGAAAGTTCATCTTGAGCATCATCAGATAGCGGGCTCCGTCGGCCTGCACCCACAGGAAGACGACATCGGCCGGCGGAATGTCCGGGTGTTGCTTCATGATGTCGAACAGTCTCTGCCCAAGCACCTTCGTGGTGTCCAGGAAGTTTCCTCCGTTCAATTCGCAGATGGTCTTGTAGAACGGAGACTCATCGGACTTGAAGGAACACTCCTTCGCCTCTCCACTCTCGAGAATCCGCGCGACATGCGTCGCGAGATAATCACCAATTTCCGTGTCCAGCTCCAGATTCACATCCGAGATGACCGGACAGGCGATGGCAGGATCAATGATGTGAAGAATGGCGGAATCGATCTGGATATGGTCGGTGTTCATGCAGTTCCTCCTGTGTCTTGATGAATCGGCATCAATCATGGGCCAAAGGATGGAACTCCCCTTATCCTTGTTCATCTGTGGGAAGTCCGGCCAGTTTCATCAGCCATAGGGCATTCCGTGTCGTGGAAACACCAGGCTTCAGCAAATAATCGAAATGGAGCCTTCCATCCTCGTAATTCTCCTGGAAATGCAGGTTCCGGACACCGGTACAGCTTTCCTCAAGGGAGCCAAGTTCCAGATCATGTGTGGAGATCAACCCCAGCACGGGCCTTTCCCTGCGATCCTGACCGACAAGCCAGCGGATCAGCGCCTGGGCGCCGGTATGTCGATCCGTCGAATTGGTTCCCTTGAAGATTTCATCGAGAAAACAGAACACCGTTTCACCCGCTTCAACGGCCTGAACCAGGGTTTTGATGCGCAGTAGTTCCGCGTAGAAGGAAGAGATGCCTTGCTCGATGTCGTCCCGTGTCCGCATGCAGGTATAGAGCCTGCAGGGCGAAAACCGGAAATGATCGGCATATACGGGAGCTCCTGCCATCGCGAGAACAAGGTTCACCCCGATGGTGCGGAGCAATGTGCTTTTCCCCGACATGTTGGAGCCGGTGATCAGGTGGATGGACTCTCCGTTGCAAAACGTCACCGAGTTGGTGACGCAGGGCGCTTTCAACAGGGGATGACCGAGCTCGTCGGCACGGAAACGGCAGTCCGCCGGTATTTTCCTTTCCGGATACGCAGTCTCCCGCTGAACCCGTTGCGCCTGATTTATTTCCCCAGGTGAAACCGCTTCCGGCATCACCCAGTCGGGATGGGCATGCGCAATCCCTGCCAACGTGCAGAGCGCTTCCAATTCCCCATTCACAGCCACCCAATCCGCGAGATTCGCGGCGGATTCGGTCTTCCAGCGCTGGATGGCGAACAGGAAATGCCAATCGAGCAGAAACAGAATGTCGATGACAATATAGAGCTGATGATTCCGGTTTCCCAGTCCGTCGATGATGCGGGCCAGGCGTTTTGCCTGTTCCGAAGCGGAATGCCCGCGACGATCCTTCAGACGGTTTTTCATTCCCTGCAGGACAGACGCGTTCATGGAAGCGGACTCCAAACGCTCCAGCATCTGCTGGTGAACACGAATGTCGGACGCGGCATGTTCCGCATCCCTCAAAACCTTTGTGCGCGCCTTGAAGCGCCACACCAGCAACAGGACTTCAAGGAGAAGCGCAAGGACAAGCGGTGCATAATGGAAGCCCGGAATCAGGGAAGGCAACACACCCGTCAGCAACGCCAGACAGGGAAGCAGCCAGACCAGAATTGGCATGAGTCGCAGGAGAAGTCCGGGATTCTCATCGGAAGCCGCGGTCGTGGCGGAATCTTCGGCCCATTTCGACAATGCATCCGCCGCACAGAATTCCCCCTTGTGCAGGCGGGATTCGGTTTGGAGATCCTGCCGCCAGTCCAGGCGCGGAGCCAATTCCCGTACTGCTTCCTGTCGCGCCAGGATGACGGCGGGATCGGGTTCCGGCTCGGAAAGCCAATGCGCAAACTGCTCCCTTCCCGCAGGCGTTACTGCGGTATTGCACCATTGGAAAACCGAACCTGGCCCAAAAAGGTCCAGATCTCCTGAAAACGGGTGTTCAGCCTTGGCGTAAGCCATCCCGTCATCCGCCAGATCATGCCATTTGTCGGTCACACGCAGAAGGGCTTCGAGATTGATGTCCCTCTGCACCTCCGTACGACGGTGTGCGTTGAAAAGACGATCATGCCGCAGAACCAGCCAGACAAACACGCCAAGACCAAGCAAACCGCCAATCCAAGCGGCTACGAACACATCGGCAAGCCAAAACCCCACTGCACTGCCCAATCCCGCCAAAAACACCAGCAGCCGCAGGTTGCCGATACGGTTGATTTCCCGTTGCTGTAAAAGCAGCTTTCCCTCGAACTTTTCCATGCGTTCTTTATAGAAACCGGCCATTGCCGTTGCTTCGTCCATCCCTTGCTTCACTCCGTTTCATCATTTTCCCGCCGTCGTCCGTCATGAATTCCATAACAGCGTGCGGGTTCCATCCAAAACAGTTTATCACAGAATCTCAGGGATGAACCGCACATACGGCGCTGAATGGACTTCCTGATCCGACCGCTATCAGGAAAACCGTCAGCGACGCGTGCCCGGAAACGGCGGATAGCATTTCAGCACCTTCAGTCAAAGACTTGAATCGCCATGTCTATAGAAAACCAAATAGCCTCTTGATCCTCTTCTTATCATATGTTATTATTAACCCATGTTACGCACATAAGCTATTGAGCCCATATTTGTATCATGGGAAAACACAGATCAACATGATTCCATTGACAGGAGGGACTCCCAATGTCCATTCATCACGCCATTCTCGGCTTGCTCAGCTGGAAACCGGTCACAGGCTACGAACTCAAGAAGATATTTGAAGAGTCGGACTTCATGCATTGGTCGGGCAACAACAATCAGATTTACAAGCCGCTGCTCGGCCTTCAGGAACAAGGCCTGGCAGCCTGTGAGACGGTTCACCAGGACGGCGCGCCTTCCAAAAAGATTTACAGCATCACGGATGCCGGGCGGGTGGCTCTCCGGACCTGGGTTCTCTCAACCCCTGAACCGATGGATGTCCGAAAGTCTTTTCTCATCCAGCTTTCCTGGGCTGACCAACTGGATGATGGCGAACTTGACAGACTGCTGAAGGCATACGAAGACGAGATCCTCGCACAAATCGCCATGCACAATGAAAAAGGCAGGCGCGGTCTGGGCGGACCGAACCGTACGCCTCGGGAAACCCTCATCTGGGAATCCATCCATGACAACATTCTGGGAAGCTGGGAACATGAACTCGGGTGGGTACGACAGCTTCGAAGCGCGTTGCGATAACGCAAAAAGTCGAACCGGTGCATCCGTTGGGAACGAAGAGGAAGTGCAAGATATGATACGGAATCCATTGATGATCCCGATTCCTGCCGGCAGCATCACCATGCGGGATGACCGGAAAAAGAGCGCCTGGACTGTGGAAATCCGTCCTTTCCTGCTGGCAAGCCACCCGGTCACACAGGAACTGTATGCCTGCATCATGCAGGACTCGGAAGATCCGCTGAGGGAGGAGGCCCATCATGCCTTCCTTGGCCCGAATCTTCCCGTCGAGTGTGTTTCCTGGCTGGACGCAATCCGGTTCTGCAACCGCTTGTCAAACGCCCAGGGGTTTCGGGAAGTGTATGACTTTCAGGAAGAAGAGAACCCCGACTTTTCAGAAAATGCGTGTGAACCCTCAAAAGAGGGTTGCGAGCCACCTAAAAATGCAGGAAAGCGTGATCGAAGCCCCTCACCCGCTGTCATCTGCAACAGGGAAGCCAATGGGTACCGACTTCCATCAGAGGCCGAATGGGAATATGCATGCCGGGCAGGCACATCCGGCGTCCGCTATGGTGAACTGAGTGAAATCGCCTGGTATGAGGGAAATTCCAGCGGCACCACCCATCCGGTAGGCTTGAAACAACCGAATCCGTGGGGATTGTACGACATGCTGGGCAACGTCTGGGAGTGGTGCTGGGATGTTTACGATCCGGCTGTTTACGGCGATTATCGTGTTTTCCGCGGCGGCGGATGGAGCGACCCGGAACGGGGATGCCTTGCGTCCAACCGCAGACGAAGTCATCCTACCTTTCGGATAGAGGATCTGGGCTTCAGGGTTGCGAGAAGCGCGCATCCTCCACAAGAGGCGGATGCGCCAGAAAAAGGGCTTGAACAGACGCACCAGTATCATAATGTTGTATAGGGAATGGCTGAGAGAATGAGACGTGTGCAACAGCATGCGGAACGAAAAGGAGGTGGATCCGTACTATGGGCATGAACACAGCCTACAGCATTACATTGATCGGCCCCCTGAAGGACATGGCCTTTGTCGATGGCGATCCTCCATTGATCCGGGACACGCAGTCCGCACTCGATCTGATGGCAACCATCCGGCATGAGACCGGCAGCCACAGAATGATTCTCGGGAAAGATTCCTTTGTGGAGGAATTCTTCAACCTCCGCTCAGGACTTGCGGGTGAAATCCTGCAAAAGTATGTGAACTACGGCATGATGCTTGCGATCGTGGGAGATTTCACCCTGTATGAAAGCAAGGCCCTCCAGGACTTCATCCGCGAGAGCAATCGGGGCCGGCATGTCTTTTTCCTGCAGACTTTGGAAATGGCCATTGCGAGGTTTGATGCAACGCAAGCCATCGGGCCTTATGGTACCGGCAACAAATCCGGTGTGTAGGGCGGGACTCCGTCCATTGATACAATCGGCATTCGACCTTCGAAAACAATCCCAGGCAATTGCCGGGACTTTATGCGCCGATCTCATCCAGAAATGAATCAACAACCCGCTTGTATTCGTCTGCATGCGCACGAATGCTGTCCGCGTGCTTCGCATCCGGCATCAGGTGCAATCGGGAAACACCCTGTTTCACAGCATGCAGTTTCTCCGACGCCTGAGGCGGAATGTAATCATCCGCCAGCCCGTGGATGAAAAGCATCGGGATTTCCGGCAGGCCATCTTTTTCCCGAATCGCCTGAATCGGAGAAATATCCCGGAACAGAAAGCCAGCCTGCAGGCGTGTGACCGCACTCGCCGCATCCAGAACCGGAAAGGAAGGCAACCCATACTCCACCCCGAGACGATATTTCAGCTGTTCCTTCAAATCCGCATAAGGGCAATCCGCTACGACAAACTGAACACGCGGATCCATCGCGGCATGCAGGAGCACGGTCGCGGCACCCATCGATTCCCCGTGTGTGCCGATTTTCACGTTCTCGCCGAGACGGGCTTGTACAGCGTCCGCCATTCCTTTGAGGTCATCTTTTTCGCGGTACCCCATGGTTGTCAGGTTTCCGCCACTTTCCCCGCTGTTTCCATGGTCGTAAATGAAAACATGGAAACCGCGCTGCAGGAACAACTGCACGTATTTGAGGCTGCCCACCCGATTGTAGCCATAACCATGCACGATGATGACGGCCTTGTCCGAATCCTTTTCCTCAGGGCAAAACCATTGACCACGGAGGGGATATCCGAACTGCGAGATCACTTCGAAATCCTCCGACTTCAGCGCATCATATGCATCCTTGCTGAGATACCCGTGTTCCAACTGCTCCTCCAGGGTGGATGCAAGAGAGCGCCGTTTTGGGCGAACCACCACATTCGAGAACACAACACCCGCCGTACCAAGCGCTATCGCTGCGATTCCCACCATGCCAGCCAATACAAGACCCTTGCGCTCCATATGTCTGTACCTCCCCATCCCATCTCATCCGATTTCTTCCCCATTCGAGATTGAAATCATCATATTGCGTCCCAATTCGAGATGGAATCATCTATATCTTTTCCGACTCAGGTTGAAATCAGCCCTCGTTCTCTTCCGGTTCATCCTTGTACCGCGTGAAAATCAACAGGGCAACCAGGCCGATGACTGCCGCCACAACACCGGTCATGCGGATACCCAGATCATGTCCGGGTTCATTGCCAAGCAGGAGGATGGAACTGAACAGCACCATCGCCAGCATCTGCCCGATTTTGTTCATGAAGGTCTGGATCGAGAAATACAACCCTTCCCGATGCAAACCGGTTTTCTCGCCATCATGTCGGGCGATGTCCGCAACAATGGCATTCGGAAGAATCCCGAAAATGGCGAATCCGATCCCGGCCAGAAACACGAAGATGGAAACCTGCAAAACAGGCGGTATGGGCATCATGCCGAGAAAGGCACAGTAGAGAAAGGCAATGACAAGCATCACCATGGCGAAGAAGCAGAGATTCTTCTTGCCCAGCTTCTTGCTGAGCCTGTTGACCAGCGGGTAGAGCAGAAAGGCCAGAATGCCCGTGGCTGCAGTGATATAGAAGACTGCTGTTTCCTTCATGCCGATCAGCACTGTGGCATAATACACATTCCCCGTCTGAAAGATGGTGATGGCGATCCCATAGGCAAGGAAGAAGATCTCGAACAGAAGAAAATTCCGATTCTTGAAGATGATGCGAAGTGCCTTGAGGAAGGGAACCGTTTCTGCAACAGGCTGCTTCGGCACCCATTTCATTTCGCGAATCGCCAGGACCGGCACAAACAACAGAATAAGTCCAAGGATGGAGAGAATCGCAAAGGTTAGGCGGATGGCGGAGGGAAGCGGCATGCCCATTCCTTCGAAAAGAGGCCAGACATATGCGGCGCCACTGGCGATGATATATCCCACAAACCAAGTGAGGGCGATATAAGTGGAAAGATCAATCCGATCCTTCGATGTACGGCCCAACTCGCTGGTCAATGCGAAATAGGGTGCGACATACATCGTATAGAATACATAATATGCTTGCAGCGCAACAGCCAGCCAGAGGATGTTGAGCCAGGAAGTGCCGGCCGTCGGGGTCCAGAAGACCAAAACCGTGAGTGCCGCAAAGGGAACAGCCGCTTTGGCCATGAACGGGATGCGTCTACCCCTTGGGTTCCGGCTCGTGTCGCTGAGGGTGGCCAGCCACGGGTCCGTAATGGCATCCGTGAAGCGCCCGAACATGGTAATGAGGCCGATGACGGTCAGAAAACCAAAAACGGCGCCTCGTGGAATGGTCATGGGGATGTTCACGTTCGAGGGCGGATTGTAGAACCAGACCAGCCAGACCTGGATGATGCCCGACAAAATGGACCACCCGAGTTGTCCGACCGCGTAGGCCCATTTGATACCGACCGGCAGAACCGGGAGGGACTGGGTACTTGTCTCATGGGGGCGTGTCAGGATGGTTGCATCCGTCATGATGAATCCTTTCGTACCGGTCTTCCGCCGATCTCTTCACAACTGGCCGACATGGCCGATTCTCAGGCATTTTTATTTTGTACGGACAACAAATCCGTTCATCAGGATGGATACGACCTGCCGCAGCGTTTCCGCATAGGGCATATGGTGACGGAGAACGAACCGGTCATGGAAAAGGGCTGTTATGGCTGAGGTGTAAAGGGTTTTGAATAGATCCGGATGGACGGGCAGCAGTTGAGCCGCCGCAACGCCAGTCTGATACAGGTTCAGCGTGGTTTCCCAGCCTTCATCGAGCAGGCGCACCATTTTTGCGTACAGGTTCGGATATCGTTCCTCGAGTTCCGCCAGTCTCCCGAATTCAAAGAATCCGCCAAAAACCGGTAGTACGGTAAGAATTCGCTCCAGTTTCTCCGCAGGTTCCAGTTTTTCATCCGCAAGGATGACTGACTGCTGCTCTTTGATGCTCCGATGGGATGCATCGATGATCTGACCGATCAACACCTCTTTGCTTTCGACGAGTTCATATACCGTCTTTTTGCTGATGCCCATGGCGTGAGACAAGTCATCCATGGTAAAGCGGGCACCTTTGTCCTGAAAAACCTGCAGTCCTGCTTTTAACAGCCGTTCATCCATTTCTTCCATGCTTCTCCACCCACTCATGCATTCAGATTTTCACTTCGGTTGTTTTTCATAAACTCATTTTACACTTTTCAGTTTATTTTCGCCGATCTGCCCAAATTCGTCAAGCCTATCGGGAAATTTCTTGGCGGAAGGGACAAAGCCCGCCTTTTCTCCTTGCATAAATATGCAGAATCTATCCCCGCAGGGTTGAAGTTGAGGCAGGCGAACCCTATAATGGGTTCATTGGCGCTCGGATGGGCGCATGCTTCAGGAGGAACCATGAAATTCAACACAAAACGGATTCTCGCCACGCTTCTCGCTGCAACCCTGCTCTTTTCCCTCGCCGGATGCGGTGGAAAAGCTGATACCTTTGCCAAAGTGAAAAAGGCAGGCAAGATCGTGGTCGGCACCAGTGCGGACTATGCCCCGTATGAATTCCACAAGATGATCGACGGCAAGGACACCATCGTCGGATTCGACATCGAGATTGCCAGGGAGATCGCCAAGGATCTCGGCGTGACCCTTGAAATCCAGGACATGGGCTTCGACGGATTGCTTGCCTCCCTCAATGCCGGCAAGATCGACTTCGTCATCTCAGGCATGACGCCCACGGATGACCGGAAAAAGGCCGTCGACTTCACGACCACCTATTATGTGGCCCAGCAGGCTGTTCTGGTCCGTGCCGAAGACAAGGATACCTACAAAACCGCCGCGGACCTGAAGGAACATAGTGTCGGCGCCCAGCTCACAAGTATCCAGGAGGGGATTGTGAAGGAACAGCTGGCAGACGCGAAGCTCGTATCCCTCGGCAAGATTCCCGACATGGTCCTTGAACTGAAGAACAAGAAGGTGGACGCCATCGTGGTCGAACTTCCTGTCGCAAAGGGCTATGTCGCCAATAATCCCGACCTTGTGATCTCCGACATCACCGTGACGGATGAAACCGGTGGCGCCGCCATTGCGGTCACCAAGGACAATGCCGCACTGGTTGAAGCCATGAACAAGTCGCTGGACCGCATGATGAAGGATGGCACCATCGACCGGTTCGTCGCGGATGCCAATGTGCAGAACGAAACCAAGTAATCGCACCGAAGCGGGCGGAAGGCGTACCCACGCCTTCCGCTTTTTCCGTCTTTTCCGTGCTATAGACATATCCACAAAGGCCTGACCCCACCCGGGCAGGCCCACTTGCGCTCCCGGCATCCTGTACGGAACGCAACAGAGGGAGTTGAGTCCACGTGAATTTTTCCTTTTTGCCCGAATACCTGCCCTATTTCCTCAACGGAGCTGTCAGTACGGTGGCGATCGCTTTCTTCACCGTCATCCTGGGGGTGTGCATCGGCATTGTCATCGCGCTGATGCGTCTTGCCCGGAATCCGGTTCTGCGCTTCGTCTCCACCGCTTATGTGGAAATCATCCGCGGCACGCCGGTCCTTGTGCAGATCCTCATTATCTTCTTTGGGTTTCCGTTCGACCTGCCGACCACGGTTGTCTTCGGAATGGACATGTCCCGGTTCATTCCCGGCGTCATCGCTTTGTCCATCAACAGCGGCGCCTATGTGGCGGAGATCATCCGTGCGGGCATCCAGGCCATCGACAAGGGACAGACGGAAGCCGCGCGTTCGCTGGGGCTCACCAATGGTATGGCCATGCGCTGGATCATCCTGCCGCAAGCCATCCGCAACATTCTGCCCGCACTCGGCAACGAATTCATTGTTGTCATCAAGGAATCTTCGGTGGTCATGATCATCGGCATCTCGGAACTCATGTTCAACACCAATGTCGTACGCGGTTCCTCCTATATCACCATGGAACCCCTGTACGTGGCGGCCGCCATCTATTTCATCCTGACCTTCACGCTGTCGAAGGTGCTCGGTGTAGCGGAAAGGAGGATGAGGAGCAGTGATTGAGACAAAAGACCTCCACAAGAAATTTGGAAAGCTTCACGTCCTGAAGGGCATCGACCTGAAAATCGAAAAAGGCGAAGTCGTCGTGGTCATCGGCCCGAGCGGCTCCGGCAAAAGCACGTTCCTGCGCTGTCTGAATCTGCTGGAACACCCGACCCACGGTGAAATCATCTTTGAGGATGTGAACATCACGAGCCGGCAGAACGACATCAACCAGCAGCGCCAGAAGATGGGGATGGTTTTCCAGCAGTTCAATCTGTTCCCGCATCTGACTGTGATGGGCAATCTCACGCTCGCGCCGATGAAGCTCAAAAAGCTCTCCCGGCAGGATGCCGAAGAAGTTGCGATGAAACTTCTCGAACGTGTCGGCTTGGCCGACAAGGCGTATGCCTTCCCCGCCCAGCTATCCGGCGGACAAAAGCAGCGAATCGCCATTGTCCGCGCCCTTGCCATGGAACCGGACGTCATGCTGTTCGACGAGCCCACCTCCGCGCTCGATCCGGAAATGGTCGGAGAAGTGCTGGATGTCATGAAGAAACTGGCGGCCGAGGGCATGACCATGATTGTGGTGACGCACGAGATGGGTTTCGCCCGTGAAGTCGGAACCCGTATCCTGTTCATGGATGACGGCCTGGTTCTGGAGGATACAATACCCGAGCTCCTGTTCACGGAACCAAAAACCGAGCGTGCGAGGGAGTTTCTGGCGAAGGTGCTGTAGCAAGACATTCTTCCGGAAGATGGCGTATGTTGAGGAATGATTCTAGTGCATAAAAC
Source organism: uncultured Clostridia bacterium (assembly GCA_942493335.1). Taxonomy (GTDB): domain Bacteria; phylum Bacillota; class Clostridia; order DSM-8532; family DSM-8532; genus JAEWSN01. Next base: position 2,011,776 of record OW818693.1, read on the forward strand.
GCGCTGTGCGTGTTTTTCTGCAGATATCCTTCATAAGAACCCGCAAAAGCGCGTTCTTGCACCAGAATCATGAATCACACGTCAACCCCTTTGGGAGGGTCCCATGGCAATGAGAAAGAAGCGCGGAATTGCGAAACGCCTCCTGCTTTCAGTGGCAGGACTGGTTTTCGTGTTTTTGCTTGCCTGCATCGCCGACAATCGCATTCTTGCGGCACGGTACAACCGCCTGGATACGCGCGCGGAAACCCTTTCGCCGGAGGAAGCCAAGACCGCCGGTGAAGTGCTCGGGTATCTCGCCGGCAACGGAGATGCCCTTTTCGAGGGTTTTGGTGGCAGTTCCGATCTGATTCTTTTCAACAACCGGTATTCGTTTCTGCTCAGCGAAGAAGAAGTGCCCGACGGATGGCTCCCCGCGCCTGACAGTTCGGTCTCCGGGAAACGGGTTTACCGTAAGGCCATCGCAAATCCGCAGGCATTTGCCGTTCAGGTTGGAAACGAATATGTAGGAAGCATGGGGACGCTGGATACCTTCAACCAGTCCATGGTAAATGAACTGCCATTTTTCATCCCTCCGCAGATCCTGATCAGCGACACCGCGCATTATCGGGGCCTCGTCCTGCATGAAATGCTCCATGCCCGGCAGGCGAATCTCAATCCCCAACGGTTCCGCCAGGCTGAAAGGCTGCATGACATCTGTTCAGCGCATTATCCGGACAAGGCCTTCAATGAACGAATCGTGCAGGAGGCCGCTCAGCTTGAAAAGGCCATCGGCGCCTCATCCCGGGAGGAGACCTTGGCCTTCGCCAAGCATTTTCTCACGCTGCGCAGCCAACGGCGCGACGAATCCGGCATGAAGGAGGAAGAAATCCGGGATGAAGCGGAATTCGAGTGGCTCGAGGGTCTGGCACGGTATGTGGAGTACAAGACCTCGCGGGATTCCAGGAGCCTCGTGGCAAGGAATCTTGGCGATGTTGATCAGAAGGTGCGTGTCCTTGCGGACGATCGTTATTATACGCTCGGTATGGCGCAAGCCCTTGTTCTGGACATTTTGAAACCCGACTGGAAACAGGCGGCCTTCTCGGATGTCTTTACCCTGGAATCCGCCATGGTGGACGTTTGCCGACAGGAATCATTGCCCCGGGAATGATCCTGAAGGGTGAATGCAACAAGACGAAAAGCACACGAACCCACAAATTCCTGCTGTCCCGCTGACTTCTCGAAAAACATTACAAGCCGGAGGAGATTCCCTATGACGGAAAAGGTACAGACTTTGTTGCACTCGTTCCTGGATGATTTGCCCGAAAGCGACCGTGCGTTCTTCCGTGAACTTGCCGAACACGCCATCTCCCTCGGATATATGCCGAGGAAGACAAAGTCGAAGGATTTCGCTCTGGACTTTATGAAAAGCAAGGTCTCACGGACCCTCATGAAGATGGAGGTTCACGACAATGCGATACGACGGAACGGTCCCGGACTGCGCCTGAAGTTTTATGCGAGCGACTCGTATTCAACAATCTTCCGGAACGGCGTGCAACGAGTCATCGAGGAATTCAACGGTCGATATGCCGGGTGTTATGGTTGCGGCCGCTGTAAAAACGGGCTTGAGGGTTATACCTTCACCTATCCGGATGGTCGCAAGGTGTTCCGATGCGGTGGGGAACTGCTTTCCATCCATCGATTCACAGAGGGTGATCTTGCCGAATTCAAACAGCTGATGTCCGCTCAGGATGCCTTCTTCATGAGCCAGTTTCCCTCAAGGGCGTAGCGACAACAACCGGTCCATCAGGACACCGGAATCCGGTTTGTTTTACGGTACTGGCCCGGAGTAAGTCCAAACCGCTTGCGAAACAGATGATAACAGTGGCTCAGATTCTCGAATCCGGCATCAAGGGCCAATTCTGCTATTCCCTCGTCACTATGGGCCAATCGGTTCGCAAACCAGTTCAGGCGTGTTTCCTGCAACCAGGCAGTCGGCGTGAGTCCCAGACACCGTCGGAAGGCACGGGAAACGGAATCCGGATGCAGGCCGGACAGCCGTCGCAAGGCGGGCATTCCCTCCCTGAGAAAGGGCTGTCGTTGCATGCCCTGCAAAAGCCTGTTCATCCAGATCGGACACTCGTCCGCCTGCCGTCTCACCAGAAATCCGTCCACCACGACGCAGGCGATGAGAAGCCTGAGCGCACAGCGGAACCGCTCCCTGTCCCCTGCTGGAATGGCGGTCAGACTCTCCATCCGGTGGCGCAGGGATTGTGCCAGGTAAGGATCCGGGATGGAAATCGGTGAAATGGAAGCTCCCAACAGACCTGTAAAAGAGACAGCCTCTCCGAGATAGGCTATCAGATCCTGCATGACCGCCTGTGAAAAAGCAAGGTTCATAAACCGGCAAGGGCCCTCGTCTGCCGATGCAAGACTGTGACAGTCAGCCGGCCGCGTGAGCATGAGTCCGTTTTTGGGTATCACCTTCACAAGGCCGTTCACTTCAACCCGCAGTCTTCCCTCGACAACGAGCTCGATCTCATAGAAGTCGTGCGTATGCGGATCCGCCTTTCCTTCAGCGGTAGCCAGATGGAAGTGCGCTTCCTCTCCGGGATGGCAATAGTCACTCAGGCACAATTTATCCATTAGTTCTTCACCTGCCAAAACAGCATTTTTACGCCTTATTGAACCAATATGGCAAGCATAGCACAAAGTCATGCCCCTTGAGACAAGAAACATCGTCATGAATGCCCTATAGTGGGAGGCAAATAACAAAAAGCCGATTCGACGGAGGGAACACCATGCAAACCAAACGACCCACGGACCATGCGCAAGTGAATCTTTTGGAGTTGAACCGTGACATCATCCGCGGTCGTGCGGGAAAACAGGTGCTGTGGCAGCCCCGCATCCTCTGCTGGTACGAGGATCGCATGTTTTCAGGCGTCGGTCTGCCCGCTCCCTACACCGGCATGACATCACCGCAGATGTATCGCGCGCTCGGGTGCTCGAACCGCATCTACGAATACAACGGTTGTTTCCGAAAGATCGACGATCCTGCGGTACACCATTCCAGCCGGAAGATCTCCGCGCTTGAGACGGAGCATATCATCGAAACACCGGTCGGAACAGTCCGAATGGTGCTGGTGGCGAATACCTCGAATTACGGCACATTCCCAAAAAAGTGGTGGATCACGGAAGAGGCGGACATGCGTGTCTTCATGTGGATGGAGGAACGTTGCTCCTGGATCTGGGATCAGGCGCATTACGACCGCACCTATGAGGAATGGGGCGATCTTGGTCTGCCGGCCGTCTTCCTTCCCCGGACGAACATCCAAAGCCTGTTTCTGGATACGATGGGCGTGGAGGGCGGGATATACGCCCTATATGACTGGCCGGAGCTGGTGGAGGAATACTTCCGCATTCTGGATGACAGCCATCGGCGGCTGATTGATGTGGTGAACGCATCCCCCATTGAATACATCAATTTCGGCGACAACCTCCATGGAGGAATCCTGCCGCCCGATCTCTTCAAGAAATACCTGCTTCCCGCCTATATCAGCCGGAACGAACAGCTTCATCGTGCCGGAAAGTTCACCTTTTCCCACTGGGATGGCGATGTGAAGCCACTTCTGCCATTTGCGAAGGAATGCGGGCTCGATGGAATCGAGGCCATCACCCCGAAACCGCAGGGGGACGTGACCCTCGAGGAAATGAAGGCAGCGTTGGGCGACAAGGTGTATCTCATCGACGGCATCGCGGCGATCCTGTTCGACGACAGCTGGCCCGTAAGCATGCTTGTGGAACAGACCCAGCAGCTGTTGGAACTGTTTGCGGGGAAACTCATTCTCGGCATATCGGACGAGATGTCCTCCACTGGCAATATCGAGCGCGTGAAACTGGTCGGACGCATCGTGGACGACTGGAACGCCACGCATTGATCTCCAGGCGTTTCAGGCCATCGTCTCCAGCATTTTCAGGGTGACTCCGTATTTCAATACTTCTCCACGGGCCAGCCGGTCATATTCATCAACCATCCATTCGCCCATCCTGATGACTTCAAGCCCGCTGCTTCCGGCGATATGCGGTGTCAGGAAAACGTTCGGCAAACCAAAGAGCGGATTCTCCGGCAGCATCGGTTCAGGATATGTCACATCCATGACGGCGGTCCGGGTTGGGACCATTCGCAGGGCTTCCGCAAGATCCGATTCGACCACCTGGGCACCGCGACCCGTGTTGATGAAGGTTGCATTCGGCAGCATGGCGTTGAAATGCGGCGCATGCAGGATACCGACGGTGGCGGGCAGATTGGCGAGATGATTGGAAATGGTCTGGCATGTCGAGAAGACCTCATCCAGATCCGTTTTCCGCACATGCAGGGCTTCCGCTTTTTCATCAGAAAGGAACGGGTCGAAAGCGAGCACCTCGAAACGGTATGGTTCCAGCAGCTCCGCCAGCATCGTGCCGATCGCCCCAATGCCGAGCAATCCCACCTTCACACGATAATTGCCCGGGAAAGAACCGGAGAAGGCTCCGGCTTCATTCCGATCCGTCTTGCAGAGGCTCATGCCTTGATAGAAGCCTTTGTTCGCCAGGAGGATCTGTGCCAGTGCATACTGGGAAACCGGCACACCGTTGGCCACCCAGGCGGATGCCACTTGAATCCCCCTGTTCAGAAACGGACGGGCGAACCCCTGCACGGTCCCGGCTCCATACAGGACCGCCTTCAGATTCGGCATGGCCGATGCAATTTCATCTTCCGTGAATTCCGGCATTCCCCATGTGGAAAAGGCGATCTCCGCCGCCTTCAGGCTGGGCGCGATTTCAGGTGCGGTGAAGTTGTGCCGGCCGATGACGGTTGAAAACAGCTCCGTTCTTTCGGCAATCCTCTTTTTCAGGTCTTCGGGATACACCCGGTCGATGTTTGCGCACGGAAGATCATTTAGAAATACGGTCTTCATCCTGTCGCTCCCCCTCATACGGTCAATCCGCTTCATAGGTTCAGTCCTTGTCATCGGGTCAATCCACCCTATGGAGTCAATCCACCCAATCGGATCAATCGGTCCCGAATCTTTTTCCTTCGCGTTCATCCCGCCAGATATCTTCAAACCAAGCCTGACGCACGGGAATGGGCCGCACAGGGATCCATCCACACTGACAGGCAATCCCTGTCAGCCGGCCTCCCTCGCCGGTCCCGACATGCAGTGACAAATCGCCTGATAAAGCCCGCATGGAGGGGTTTTCCAGGCGAATGTCCAGCCCGCCGGGCAACTGGCTTCCGGTCTCGGATCCTTCCTGTATGGGCCGCCTGCTGTCATTTCTCCCGCTGCCATTTGTCTCCTCCACGACAAGACTGGATCCCCGGCTCCCTCCGCCAGCAACGACATATGCATGGATGGCGGAAAGAAAAGCATATCGTGTCAATAGAATGTCACGGAGCCGAAACGCCTCAGACAGCTCGTACAGCGAATCGAGCCGCACATTCCCGGGATATTCCAGCAGCCATCCTTCCGCTTCTGAAAGAGCCTGCTCCATCTCGGAAACGGGACGAAGATGCGCACCGATGGCCGACATCCGATTTCCTGCCTTTCGACGGAATTCCTGCACGGTCATCCGTCCTGCAAAGTTGGGAACAACTTCCTCCGTCTGCCCTGCCTTTCCTTCACCCTCGCAATCCAGCGTCCGCGCCAGTGTTTCCGCAAGATCCCGGAGCCAGGATACCTTCTGTTCCGCCAACCGAAGAAAGGTCTCCAGCGGAAGAGGGCCTTCCTTGCAGCGTGCGGCAATATATTCCGAAGCACGCAAAGCGCCGACTTGCGTGGCGTTCAGCGCACTTCCACCCGGTCTGTGGATGCCGAAGGATCCATTCACTTCTCCAATCGGGAAGAAGTGGGCAAGATTGCTCTCCCACCAGAGGTTTCCTGAAAGACCGCCATTGCAGTGTTGTGCGCAGACGGCGATCTCCAGCCATTCCGTCTCCAGATCAATGCCATGACTCCGGTACAGTTCGACTGCAGGCGCATTCATGTGCCGGAGCCGGTCGATGGGACGGCCGAACAAAGCACCGGAGCGTGCCAGATAGTCATACGCCTCCGGCCCGAGCAATGAAAAATCAAGCTTCGGAATATCCGGATCTATCCCCGACATCTTCCCTCCACAACCCAATCCTGCCGAATCCGCTTCTTCATAGGTATTCACATTCGCATCCGGTTCCCCTCCGGACCCTCCTGTATCGGGATTCCGCATGAAATCCAAAAAGACGCGGCGACCCTTCTCAATCTCCATGCCGACCAGCAAATCGATCACCGAAGAGCCACCCGGTGCTGTCTTGGCAGGATCGAACGGCCACTGGTAGCCCTTGAGGAACATGGAATCCAGCATGGATCCGGGTTTTTCGAACCAGTCCGGCAGAAATTCACGCACATCGCCGCCATCCGCATCCGTGGAAACATATCGCGGCAGTACCTGCTGATAGGTGCCGGAAAGGTTCCAGCGGAACTTCACCGAAGCGATTCCATACTGCGATTCCGTCAGATTGACCGCCCCGGCCCCCGCCTCCAGTGCGATGCCCATGGCACCCGTCTGGCTTTCCGGGTACACCGAATTCCGGTAGATGCCTGCCGGCCCACCGGTTGCATAGATGAGATTCGTGCAATTGAAAAGCGTCATGCCACGGGATGGCGAGTCCGGATGCTCCATGTCCAGTGCCGCCAGGCCAATGATGCGGTCTCCGCGGTTCGGGTCGGATGGACCGGTCAGAATACCGATGGCAAGAAAACGGTCGAAAATGCGTATGTCCCGCAACCGGACCTGCTCCTCCAACCGCTCCGTCATGAACCGGGACGTCAGGGGACCTGCGGAAGTGGCCCGCAGACGGGCGTCATGGTCTGTCCGGTAACCCGCATATTCCCCGAAACGGTTTTGCGGAAAGGGAACCCCGATCTCGACCAGATGCAGGAAGCTTCGGGCGGAAAGGGCCGCCTGCACCAACGCAAGGTCACCATGCACCGCTCCTCCCTCAAAGAGGGTTTCCGCCATCTCCTGCACCGAGTCCGGCGCATTGCCGGACATCGTCAGCTTGTAGTAGGTCTGCTTGTCGGAACCTGTATTGCGGGAGGTGCCCATGCGGACGCCTTCTGTCAGTATGGCGATGTCCTGCTGTCCGAGGTCATGCAGCGCTTCAGCCGCACGAAAGGCCGCAGCACCCGAACCGACAATGAGGGTGTTCAACGAATGGACCCTCATGGGGATGCCGTTGATCGAAACTGTTTCTTCAACCATGTCCGCCCTCACTCCATCTAGTGCACACCGCGTAGTGTCCGCCTGATCGTTTGACTTACAGCGTATTGCTTTCTACAGCCTGCGGATATGGAACCCGCCATCCACATTCAGCACCTCTCCGGTGGAAAAGCCCAGACGGCCCGAACACAGCAAGGAAACAGCATCCGCGACATCCTCCGGTGTCCCCCAGCGTTTGATGGGGGTGAGACCGCCTTCGATGAGGGCATCGTATTTCGCCGTCACCGCAACCGTCATATCGGTCCGGATGATACCGGGCCGCACCTCATAGACGCCGATGCCATGCTCCGCAAGCCGGTCCGCGAAAAGTTGGGTCACCATGGATACACCAGCTTTTGAAATGCAGTACTCCCCGCGTGCGGTGGAGGCGGCATACGCGGAGACGGAGGAGATGTTCACGATGACCGGCTGGATTTTCACGCCTTCTGAAAGGAGCCGGATCATGTCGCGGGCAATCCGCTGGCTCAGGAAAAAGGTCCCCTTCAGGTTGATGCCAATCACCCTGTCCATGCTCTCTTCGGTCATTTCCAGCAGGTCGCGGCGGACTTCCGGCGCCACGCCCGCATTGTTCACAAGAATATCGATCCGTCCGAAACGCCTCAGTACGGCATCCACCAAATGTTCCCGATCAGCCGCAACCCCGACATTCCCTTGCACGAACAGGACGGGCTGACCGAAACATTCCAGCGCACGAACCGAATCCGCTGCATCCGTTTCCGGACGTGTGCCGGATATGGCCACAGCGCAGCCTTCCGATGCGAGTTTCTCCGCAATGCCGAATCCGATGCCCCGGGTCCCCCCGGTGATCAAGGCAACCTTCTGCTCCATATCATGCCCCCGTTCCGCAAAATGTCTTGTACAACGGTGCATAAACACCTGCATCCCGGATCACGCAACCCGCTGTTCCACCTGCGCGAAGGATCTCGGCGCATTTTCCGCAGGTGATGCAGCACTTGTCCTTCACCATGCCGCCCGTTCTCCGGATGTCGTCCGCAAAATCAGGATACGCAAAGGCCTGGCGGCCGAAACCGACAACAGATACCTTCCCGGCCTCCACCATGCCTGCGGCGAGTGGCACGGCAAGCTGGCGCAGCCACGTATATCCCGTTCCGACGACAGCGAGTTCCGGAACCGCTTTGCGGATGGCGGCAGCGCCTTCCAGCAGACGGGCCACGCCAATCAGCGGATGCTCCTTCGGGATATAACCGCCCTTGTCATAGGGCCGGTTCACGTGCGGATTGTAATAGGGTGTGCCCATCGTTGCATTCAGGAGTCGGACGCCTTTCTCATACAGAAGCCCCGCCAGGCGGACAGGTTCGTCGAGCGCAAGCTTACCCGCATCCTCCGGGTCCACACCCCATCCGTACGGAAACGGAATGCCATCGTACAGGTTCACGCGGGACCCCAGCAGAAAGTCCGGCCCGCATGCTTCCCGGATGCGATCCACAAGATTCAGCAGAAACCTTGTCCGACCTTCGAAATCACCTCCGTACCGGCCTTCCCTTGTATGGGCGGAGAGCAGTTCGGAAGCGAGATAACGGTGGCAGGCCTTGATGTCCACACCGTCGAACCCCGCGCGTTTGGCCAGCAGAGCCGCCTGCACGAATTTCCCCTCCAGCGCTTCAAGCGCCTCGTCGGAGATGGGCGTGGTGCTGTCATCCACCTTGCAACGCTCGTCCAGATACGGATTGCGGCAGGCGATGATGGGGGCGGGTTTTCCTTCCGGCTTGCTGAACCGGCCGGAATGGGTGAGTTGCATCAATACAAGCGGTTTGTGCGCCTTGCCGTATGTTTCCGCCGCAACCTCCGCAATTCGCTTCACAAGGGCTGCGAATGCCGGAACGTTCTGTTCGTTGATGCACAACTGGCGTGACGATGCCTTCCCTTCCGGAACGACCGCAACCGCCTCGAACCAGATCAAACCCGCGCCACCTGCGGCAAATCGCTCATAACGGCGCACGACTAGCGGCCCCGGTGTGCCGTCCGGGTTGGCGTCGCTTCCTTCCATCGGATGACAGGCAAGCCGGTTCGGCAATACCCATTCATGGGTATCCGATCGCAGGATCAGTGGCTCCAGCAGGGGGGACGGATCCTCGTGTACAGGCAGATCCAATTCGAGGGACCGTGCATCCTCTTGCATCGCCAGCAGGGATCCGTAGTGAAATTCAGTGAATCCACGATCCGCCATTTCATTTTCCTCCATCTTGAACCCGACCGATCCGCTCACATCACCGGCTCAATGAAATTGTCCGGATTTGCATGATTCGTTGCTCATAGGAGCATGGGTTTTTTTCTGTCTTCCTTTTGTGTATTATATCCTTGGGCGCACAAAAATTGTTTTCCCGATTTGGTTCATAATTGATGTTTTTTGCGCAGGAGTGTGGTTCATGGAAATTCCGATCACCATCGTCTATCGGGAGGATTCGGCGCCCTATGCCCTTTCCCCGCATCATCACACAAGCCATGAATTGATCTATCTGTCCGCCGGACGTGCCACCTTTCGCATCGGAGACAACCGGTATGACGCAAAAGCCGGCGATCTGCTTCTCATTTCCAATCTGGAACCCCATGATCTGGAGGTCGTCGAATGGCCCTATCACCGGCATTACGTACTCATTCAGCCGGACACCCTCCATACGGTGCTCCGGGAACCCGAGCTGGAAGCATTGTTCCGTTACAGGCCCGCACACTTTCGACATGTGGTATCCCTGAATCCGGTTGAAGCGGAAAGGGCACTGGCGCTCCTGACCTTCATGGTGGAGGAGGAACGCAACAAGCGGTCCTTCTGGCAGGGTTGTCTCGAGAATGGCCTGCGCACGTTGCTGATCGACCTGTACCGCAATCATCCCGCATTGTCCCCGCAGCAGGCCATGCCGGGGACAGCCCGCATCATGCTGGAGATTCAGCGATACATCGACCGGCATGACCACGAGGATCTTCGTTTGGATGCCGTGGCGAAACTGTTTCACTTCGACATGTACCACCTGTCGCATCAATTCCGCAAAACGACCGGATACAGTTTCAAGGAATATCTGATCCGCCGCCGGATCAGCCGCGCAACAGACCGGCTGCGCAACACGACGGACCCGATTGCGCAGGTGTCGGAAGCCTGTGGATTCCACAGCGTCCCTCATTTCATCCGGACGTTCCGGCGGATCACGGAAACAACCCCGTTGCAGTATCGCAAGCGGGGTTGACGGCGGCGGACTTCGCTTCAAAATCCGCCTTGAACCTGCCAGCCAGAACGAATACGACACCCCACATCAGAAGCTGTGCGCCAACCGCAACCAGGAAGGATTGGCCTGCCATGAACCCGATCGCCAGCGGGATCGTGTTGGCCGCCGCATGAACCAGAACCATGAAACCGATGCTTTTCGTCCGCGTATACCACCAGGAAAGAAAGGCCGACATTCCGACGATTCCAGCCACAAAACCCGCAAAGGAGGAAAGCATCTGCGGCAGGTTCATCCCTTGCGCCGCAAACATGTAGAGGACAATGGGTGTATGCCAGAAAGCCCACAGAAAACCGCTTCGGACGGATGCCTTCCAAAGGGACATCCGGCCATGGAATGTCGGGAGCAGGAATCCGCGCCAACCAAATTCTTCTGTGCCTGCAGTCAGGGCCTGATATACGAAGAAGAGCAGGATGAATGAAACGGCTCCCGGTAGTTTCTCCGTGGCCGGTACAGCCGCAAGAAGGATAGGGAGCGCGGGAAGAAGGGAATTGCCCAGCAAAATGGCAAGGATGATCAGGAGATCCCGCACCCGGAAAGCTTTCCCGACCGGATATCGGATCCCCGTCATTTTCCCGATGATCAGCGCAGCCAGAAAAGGACCGTACCCTGCGGCAAATGCCAGCAGGACCGGAAGCAGCGTATCCCTGTCAAGCCCGCCATTCAACAGGGCGGCCAGCAGTTCCGCATTCTGCGGGAAGGTTTTTCCCTGCAGCAGCGCAACCGCAATGGCAAGACTCCAGAACAGCCAGGACCATCCATAGGCAATCAGGATATAGGCAGTCACAACCTGCTTTTTCATGGGAACCTCCTGTCATGACACTCACTGTTGACTTTACCGTGTGATACAATCATATCGTTGGTTTCCTGTCCTTTCGAGTCTCCAAGGTCATGATTCGGCATGACGAACGTCATGTATGCAACGCCCACCGCCGGAGGATATTCAGCATGAAGAAAAAGATGCGCAACATCATGATCGGACTTGGCGGACTGACCGTCCTCACGACAGGCGTTCTGGCCTTGGCCAGCCATTATTTCTACAATGTCTCCGTCAAGCGAAATCGAAAGGATTTCCTTCAGCAAAACGGGGATCTGCCTCAAAGCAACCAGACGGAAAACGACGGCGCCGGAGGTGCAGCCATGTCCGGTGCGGAGTCGAATCCGGATGAAGCATCGTCCTCCAACGAAACCTCCGTCGTAGAATGGCTTGAGACACAGCCGTATGAAACCTGGAACCTGGTCACGAACGATGGATTGAATCTTGTCGGCTATTACCTGCCCGCAGAAAAGGAAACCACGAAGACTGCCATCCTCGCGCATGGCTACACCAGTCAGGGCAAGGACATGGCCGGCTTCGCCCGGATGTTCCGTGATGAACTCGGTTACAATGTCCTGATGCCGGATGATCGCGGACATGGCGCAAGCGAAGGTGACTATATCGGATTCGGCTGGCCGGATCGGCTCGATTATCTGAAATGGATCGACAAGGCCGTCGAGCGCGTGGGTCCTGATGCGCAAATCGTCCTGCACGGCATTTCCATGGGTGGCGCAACGGTCATGATGGTCAGCGGCGAGACGCTTCCCTCCCAGGTGAAGGCCATCGTGGAGGATTGCGGTTACACCTCCGTGGCCGACCAACTCGCCTATCAGCTGGGCCGCATGTACAAACTGCCAAGCTTCCCGCTCCTCCATACCACAAACCTCATGACAAACCTCCGGGCCGGCTACGACTTCTATCAGGCTTCCTCCGTGGAACAGGTGAAGAAGGCGACCGTTCCGATGCTGTTCATCCACGGCTCGGAAGATACCTTCGTCCCGACGAACATGGTCTATCAATGCTATGAGGCCTGCCCGACCGAAAAGGATCTCCTCCTCGTCGAAGGAGCCGGACACGCACTTGCCTACACCACGGACAAGCAGGCCTACACCGCCAAGGTGGCGGCATTCATTGGAAAGTACATGGATTGAGCTCCTGTTCCGTCATGAATCTCCTTATATGAGAAACCATTCATGAAACCTTCCGGATGGTTCGCAGGACTTTTTGCGCACCTTCCGCGCACCTTCCGCGCACCTTCCGCACACCTTCCGCACACCTTCCGCGCATCACCGCACATCGCCCCCCGCATCTTCGCACACCGCCCCCGTGGCATCCTCCACCGGTTCCGATATGATGGTGCCGGAGGTACATCTCATGGAGTTCGTGGAAAGTCGCCGCTTTGCAAGCACATCGCAGGCATCCGTCCCGCCGGCCGCACTGGCTGCGCTGGTTCGGGACGCACTGGGTGCCAAAACCAGGATTACACGCATCGAAACATCCGGAAACGGGGATGTCAATTCCAACTATGTCATCTCCCTGGAGAAACCTGAACAAAAGGTGTTCCTGAAAATGGAGAATCCATGGTTGCTTCCGGCTTTCTACCATGGCCAGATCTCCCGCGAATCGGAAGGCTTGCGCCTGTGCCGGGAACACGGGATTCCCTGCCCTGTCCAGCTGGCTGTGGATCCGGACGGCGTTCGGACCGGTTATCGTTTTCTCCTCACCGAATTCATCGACGGTCCGCTGCTGAGCGAAGCCTGGGCTTCCATGTCCATCCCGCAGCGGAACGACATGCGTCGCGAGGTACTTGATCTGACCGGCCGCCTGAACGCCATCGGGGTCCCGGAATTCGGAGACCTTCTGCCGGACGGGAATCGCGGAAGGCATGCGCGGTATCGGGATGCCTTCCGCAGACTGTATGAAATCCTGATGGCGGACTGCGAAAACGCGGGTCTGCTCAATCGGGAACAAACCTCCCTGATCCGGGAAGCCGCTGAAACAGCTTATCTGCGTATGGAGGATGTCACATCTTCCTCCTTCAACCATATGGACCTTCACTGGATGAACGTCATTGCCGACAGGAAGGAGAATGGCTGGGGGATCCGCGCCTTGCTGGATTTCGGCAACGCCATGTATGGACACCCCGGCACGGATCATCACCGTCTCTACGTCTTTTGCTGTTTCACGGAGGATTTCCACAATGCGGAGGTTCCCCTGAGATATCCGCTCGTCGGCGCCGCTCTTTTCGGACAGATCCTGTTGTACGGACTCGAGTTCATCGTATTTGAAGGCATGATGCAGGGAGATTGGGGTTTTCGGGCAAAGTTGACGGAGGCTTCCCTCCGATGGCTGAAAAATCCCGAAGCCTCCTTTGTCGGATGACGGGTCATCCTCCGGAAACTGTGATATAACTCGGGAGAGGGACATCGGATCACCTCCCCATTGCATCTGGAGGTGGCCGGCAGGATTCTTGTGGTAAATGCCAAAGGATCGGATGTTCCCAATCATCCGGGGGTGGCCGGCATGGCAAAGATCCGCATAAAGGGAGCCCATGAGAACAATCTCAAGGGTATCGACATCGATTTCGGAGACGGCCTGACCGTTGTAACCGGCGTTTCCGGTTCCGGCAAGAGTTCCCTCGTATTCGACACCCTGTACCACGAAGCGCGCAGAAGGCTGCTCGAGGTATTCAATTTCGGCGGAGAATTGCAGCTTTCCCCGGCCCAGGTCGATTCCCTGACTGGAGTCGGACCCGCTGTCGCGGTGGAACAGAATCTGCTGAACAACAATCCGGCTTCGACCCTCGCTACGTTTTCCGGGCTGCACCCGTTTCTTCGTCTGCTCTACGCCCGTTTTGGAGAACGAAGCTGTCAAAGATGCGGCGCCTCCTTTCTGATGCTGACCGATGATGAAATCGTTTCGGAGATTTGCAGACTTGCCGGATCGGAAAGGTGCGATTCCAGCGAATCAATGAGTGCCAAACCAGACGATTCGAGGTGCGGCGAACCAAACGATTCGAAATGCAGCAAACCCGACGAATCGGAAAGCATCCGGATCTACGTGCCGCTGCTCCGTGGCGTAACCGGAAGTCACCGGACCCTGCTGACAAGATTGTCCGCCGAATACGGTTGCGCGTCCCTGCGGGTGGACCACCGGATCTGGAACGGCACAGCATTGGATGCCGCGCGGCAGCACCATTTGGACCTCAGGATCGCCGAGTGGAAACAACCCGTTGCCGCCGGTCAGGTACGGGCGGCATTGCGGCAGGCTTGGGCCATGGGTGCGGAGACCCTTCGCGTCGAAACCTCCCTGGGCGGGAAAACATTCGCCCGCGCTCCCGTGTGCGCTGATTGCGGCGCCTGGTTCTCCGCACCGGAGCCCGCGCATTTCCATCTCCCGTGTCCGAACTGTCATGGAGCCGGTTGTTCCGAGTGCGGAAGCACGGGCATGCATCCCGTCGCCGCCGCAACCCGCTGGCAAGGGCTGAACCTGCCCGAATTGCTCGCCTTGTCGGTTGAAGATGCGCTTTCCCTTTTTTCATCCGCGCACCTTCCGCCTTCAGCCGGAAGACTCCTTCAGGAGATTCTCCGCAGGCTGGAAGCGCTTGTCCGCGTCGGTCTTGGCTATATCGGGCTGAACCGGCCCTCCCCAACCCTTTCCCGTGGCGAATCGCAGCGCGTACGGCTGGCCGTCGTCCTCATCAGCCGTTTGGAAGACATGCTGCATGTGCTTGATGAACCGACGGTCGGCCAGCATCCCGCTGATGTGAACCGGCTGCTTGAGGCGTTCCGCGATCTGCCCGGACCGGTCGTCTTTGTCGAGCACGACCGGGTTGCCGCGGCCGCCGCCGACTGGGCCGTGGATCTTGGCCCCGATGCGGGGGTACAGGGCGGCAGCCTGTTGTTTTCCGGCACTCCGGCTGCGTTGTGGCAGTCAGACACACACTCGGGCCGGTATTTCAGCCTGCGGGAACGGGTTCATATCCCTTCAGGAAGGAAGGATCCGGACATATTCCTCCTCCTGCAAGGTGTCTCGGCCCGCAATCTACAGAATCCGGACATCCCCCTCGCACTTGGGCGGTTCAATGTGATCACCGGTGTATCCGGCTCCGGGAAGAGCACGCTCATCCGGGAAGTTCTGGCACCTACCCTGTCCACCCGAAAAGCGGTGGGATGCCGTGCGTTCGGTTTTCTACGGAATGATGCAGACAGCCGCAAGGCCCGCGAATCAGGAACTGATCCGGAAAGTCCGGAAAATCAGGGTTTTCGCACAACCCCGCAATCGATCGCAGATATGGATGCCGCCGCCTTTTTGCCTGAGGTTGTTTTTGTCGATCAAAATCCCATCGGCCGCAATCCACGTTCAAATCCGGCGACCTACACCAAGCTTGCGGATGTCATCCGGGATTTCTGGTCCACCCAGACCGGCCTTTCCCCCTCCCACTTCACCTTCAACCGTCCGGAAGGCGCATGTTCAGCCTGCAAGGGGCTCGGCGCCGTCGAAGTGCCCATGCGGTACCTTCCTTCCGTCTGGATTCCCTGCGAGGAATGTGGAACCCTTCGCTTCTCGGATGAAGTTCTGGCAGCTACGCTTCCTTTCGGGGAACAGGTGTTGAGCATCGGGGATTTCTTCCGGTTGAGCATTCGAGAGGCAACGGATCTTTTTCTGCCGGATCCGAGGCTGACCGATCCCCAACGCCGCGTGATCCGTCCGATCCTGACGGCGCTCTGCGACATCGGACTGGGGTACCTTCAACTGGGACAACCCTCGCCGACCCTGTCCGGCGGAGAGGCACAGCGGATCAAGCTCGCGAAGTATCTTGGCCGAAAGGATCTGGCCGACAGCCTTCTCATCCTTGACGAACCCTCGACCGGCCTTCATCCGAAGGATATCGCCGGACTCCTGACCGTGCTGGATCGCCTGGTACGGGCAGGCGCCACGATTGTGGTCGTGGAGCACGACACGGATACCATCCGAGCGGCGGATTGGGTCATCGATCTGGGTCCCGGCGCCGGTCCGCACGGCGGACAGCTGTTGTATGCGGGAAAGCCGGACGGTCTTCCCGCAATGGCAGCCTCCATGACCGGGAAAGCCCTGTGTGAGGAAATGCATCTCCAGCCGAGGGAAGCTTCCGTGCAACCGGTCGCCCCGCTTCGGATGCCGGTCCTGTCGATCCGGCATGCAACGGCGAACAACCTCAAAAACCTGGATGTGGCCATCGAAAAGGGAAAACTCACCGTAGTCACCGGTGTCTCGGGATCCGGAAAATCAAGTCTGGTGATCGACGTTCTGGAAGCGGAGGCCCGGCGACGCCTCCTCGAAAGCCTTTCCCTCTATGAGCGGCAGGGCCTGCGCGAAGGGCCGGAAGCACCGGCGGAAGAAATCACGGGACTGGGCGTGGTGGCCACCGTCGGATCGACGCGGGGACTGCATGCCCGACGGGCCACTGTCGGAACGGTAACCGAACTTTCGCATCATCTCGCGATCCTGATGTCATGGCTCGGCGAACGGGCCTGTCTGCAATGCGGAAACGGAATGGAACGGCATCCTGTCCACTGGCGCTGCACACGATGCGGTTCAACCGCCCCCATCGCCCCCCCGCGGTATTTCCAGGCGTCCCACTACCAATCGGCCTGTACGGTCTGCAACGGAGTCGGAACCCGGCGAAAGCCGAATCCCGCCAAATTGATCATCCGCCCGGACCTTCCCGTCTGCGGCGGAGCCATGTACTCACCTGGCTTCTTTCCAAAGGGGTATCTTGGCAAACCTTATAATGGCGGTTATGACTACGTCCGCGCGCTTGCAGCAAAGTACGGCTTTGATCCGGCCGGAACGCCCTGGAACCGGATGTCGCCCGAAGCGCAGCAAGCGTTTCTGTTCGGGGATCCGGTGCCGATGCCTGTGCGTTTTGAAAACAAGTCCGGCCGCATCCATGATGAAATCCTCCCCTTCCCCGGTTTCTACGGTTGGGTGCGCGACTGGGACACCGGCGGAACCTATACCGACACGGAACCGTGCCCCGCCTGTCTCGGCGCCAGGCTGCGCCCCGAGTATCTGGCGGTGACCCTGTCCGGCAGCAATCTGCATGCCCTGAACAACATGCCCCTCCGCTCCCTGGAAAGGGTACTGACCTCACTCGAAACGACATTGCCGCAGGTTCCCCCTGAAATTCGGAAGTGGGCAGAACCCAGCCTGCGGACCTGCCTGCGCCGCCTCCAGTTCCTGATGCGTGTCGGGGTCGGGTACATCCATCTGGATCGCTCCGCATCCAGCGTATCCGCAGGAGAAGCGCAGCGGCTGTCTTTGGCGGGGCTTCTCGGCAGCGGGCTGACTTCTCTTGTCGTACTGCTGGATGAGCCGACGCGGGGCCTGCATCCTTCGGAAGTCCGTGCATTGGTGGAGGCATTGCTGGAACTGCGCGGTTCCGTCGAGTCGGATGCCGCCAATACGATTCTTGTCGTGGAGCACGATCCGGAAGTTCTTCGGGCGGCGGATCGCCTGATCGACATGGGTCCGGGCGCCGGCGCTTCAGGAGGTCGGATTGTGGCACAGGGCACCCCGTGGGAAGTCTCACAAACGAATACGGTCACAGCGCGGTGGCTTCGCGGAGATCTTCGGCCCATCCTGCGGGCAAGACACATTCCGGACAAGTGGATGAAACTCCTCGGTGCGCGCGGGAACAATCTGAAGAACCTCGACCTGTCGATTCCACTGGGCCTGCTGGTTGGCTTGTGCGGTGTATCGGGTTCGGGGAAGAGCACCTTGCTGACAGACACCCTGGGCCTTGCCCTTGCGCCGAAAAGACAGACCACCTCCGTCGCACAGGAAACCATCGAGCCCGCCGCACATGATGCGATCGAACATGCACCGGAACGTGTCGTCCTCGTGGACCAGGCACGTTCCGGCATCAGGAACACGGCCGATTATCTGGATCTGGAGCCGGCGATTCACGCGCTCTACGCGGAAAGCGAGGATGCGCAGGCACTTGGGCTGGATGTCGAGGCACTGGGTCACGGGTGCTCGGTCTGTGGAGGAACCGGCTTCCATAAGCTGGACATGGGCTTTCTGCCCGACATCATTGAATCCTGCGAGACCTGTCAGGGAACCGGTTACCGTGAGGAAGTCCGGGATTTGCGTCTTCGAGGCGTGTCCCTACCGGACTTCTTCCTTATGACCATTGATGAGGTGCTTTCGATTTTTGGGGATTCCGAACGACTGGTTCGTCCGCTGAAACTAGCGCAGGAAGTGGGCTTGGGATATCTGTGTCTGAAACAGGCCGGTCATTCCCTCTCCGGAGGTGAAGCGCAGCGGCTCAAGATTGCAAAGGAACTGAGCCGGAAAACGAAGAAGGGGGAATCAACCCTCTATCTCCTCGATGAACCGACACTGGGACTGCATCTTGAGGATGTGGCCGTCCTTGTGCGCGTCCTGCACCGACTCGTGGCGGCAGGCGGTACGGAACCCCGCAATACCGTTCTGGTGGTCGAGCACCACCCGCATGTGCTGGCCGCCTGCGACTGGCTGATCGAATTGGGACCGGTTGGTGGACCGGAGGGCGGTTATCTGATTGCGGAGGGGCCGCCGGAACGTGTCTCCACGGAGGGAACGCCGACTGCGCCTTTTCTGCGGGAAGTACTCGCATCGGCCAACCGCCTGCCGGAACAAACCTCGGAGGATCTCCGGTCGGATCTCATCCTGGCCGACTGCCAGCTCGAACTCGATTCAAGTGACTGCAGGTCGGAATTCGTCCCAAGGACATCTCGGCCTGAAACGGAGGGCAAAGTATGAACCGATTCCCATCAGCCGGCACGGAAGCTTTATCGGGCAGCGCCCTTTCCCTCCTGCTTGCCGACCCTTCCCCTTGTATGCGGTTGCTGGTTCTACGTGAACTGCTGGACTTCGAGGAGGAGGATGGGGAAGTGCAGGAACTTCTCGTGCTGCGGGAACAGGATCCCTTGGCGGCAGGGTTGTTCAACCGACAGAGATCGGACGGTTTCTGGGAAGCGGATGGCCACCTCTGGCAGGGCAGCCCCACACGGGCTACCACGCTGGCCCTGATGCGGCTTGGCTATCTGGGTTTCGATTCCGGGCATCCTTCCGTCAGACGCGGCGCCGAAGCATTGTTCACACTGCAGCAGAAAAATGGCGCCTGGCCGTTGAACCGCGGAGACGGAGAGTCGGAAGGGTATGCCATGATTCCGCTTCAGACTGCGTTTCCGCTGCGAGCCCTGGCGATGTGTGGCTTCAGCCTGGACCCGCGGGCGGAAAGGGCCTACGACTGGCTTGTCGCGCGTCGTCTTGAGGATGGTGCATGGCCGACGGGGATTGCAGGCGGAACGGAAGCCAGCGGTGTGCACGGGTTTGTCGGCGGATACCGCAGGTTACCCCATTCCCGATGGGGATGCCGTTCCAATACCACAGGCGCGCTTCTTTGCCTTGCCCATCACCCTGCACGGAAAAGAAGCCCGGAGGCCCGTCGTGCGCTTGATCTGCTGCTGGGAAGGGAAACGCGGGAATTGGGCAATGTGGGACTCGAGATCTCCCGGCTGATCGGTGCCGAACCAACCCGTGGCTTTTTTACTTTTTTCGCCCGGTTTGATCCGGCTCTCGTTCTGGATTTGTGCTGGCGGACAGGGGCGACAACCGCAGATGCGCGCATTGCCGATCTGTCCGCCTTCATTCGAAATGTACTTGAGTCTTCGGTAATCTGGCCCTATCAGGCGCAACCACAGGCATCGCGCTGGGTGACTTTCGACTTGCTCCGCTCCTTGAGCCGTCTCCGTTCAGAGGGAGACCTGGCGGACGCTGCAACGCAGAAGGGCGACAGAACGCGGGGAGAAGAAACAATGGCTGCGGACATGGAAACATGGGCAGGTACTGAACCACGGACACCGTTTCAGCCCTATCCGCCTAAACGCAGGCGTTTTTAGCCCGGAATCAGCAATGAGGTTGTCCGACCTGCAGGAGCACCAGGGCTACATGGGCGTCAGGCTTTCATGAGAGTCAGGCTTACAAAGGCATAAGGCTTCCGCCAGCATCAGGCTTCCAGTATGCCGTGGCACCATGCGACAGCTTCAAGATAAGTCGGCGTGATCTCCCGGTCGTCCATTCCGATCATCCCGGCATATCGTGCGACTTCAGGCCAGTTCCCTTCCTCATACCGGAGAACGAGCGTGAACAGGAAACCGAATACGCCTTCCCGCAGAAGAAGCGCCACCTTGACGGATTCCGGGATGGAGATCCCGTCGAGCAGTTCCGCCAACGGTCGGTCCATCAGGACGTCCAGACACGAGAACAGCCCCATCAGGAAGAGGCTATCCTCCGAGCCTTGCCAACTCAGCATTTTCCCAAGACTCTCGAACATTTTCGCACGAATCAGCGAAATTCGGATCAGTTCATCCGGCTTGTCGCCCGCCAGCCCCCGCATAATGATCAGCGAGATCCATTTCCGCAGTTCCTCAAGGCCAAGGATGACAAGCGCCTGCCGAACGGACTCAACCTTCGAAAGCAGGCCGAATGCGGACGAGTTGACCAACCTCAATAGCTTGTAGGAAAGAGACACATCCCGCATCACAATCCCTGAGAGTGCTGTAAAATCAGCATCCTGGCGATGCAATTGTTCCAGGATCTGCAGTTGGGTGAGTTTCAAGGGAGAAATTTCTCCGACAGGGTGAATGACGGGCTTGCTGAAGAAAAAACCCTGAAAGAGTGTGTATCCGTAGTTCTGCGCCTTGAGAAACTCCTCGTTTGTCTCGATTTTCTCGGCTAGAAAAACGGTCTTCCCATTTGCAAATTTTTGAACAATGGACTCCTTCATTTTATCGCCCGCCACCAAGAAATCCACTTTGATGATGTCGGCATATTCCAGCAGGGGTGTATTGTTCGCATCATCAACGAAATCATCCAGGGATAGCTGGTACCCGTTTTCCTTCAGTGATTTGCACGCTTCGAGCACTTCCAGATCCGGCGCTACGCTCTCAAGAATCTCCACCACCAGCACTTCCTTCGGATACAGGGTGGCGATCCCCTTTTTCAGCAGGTTTTCCGTGAAGTTGACGAATGCGCGCTTCCCATCCGTCAGTTTATCTATCCCCAGCACATTGAAGCCGTTGATGATGACGTTGGCGGAAGCTTCATCTCCATCCGTCTCCGCATGAAATCGGTTTTCCCTGGTTTTCCGATAGAGAAGTTCATACCCGTAAACGTGAAGTTGACTGTCGAAAATCGGTTGTCTGGCAATAAACAAGTCCATGTTTTCCCCGTCTTTTCTGACTGTAGATCTCATGTCGCACGATGGATTCGTCTCTGCCGGGAATGAGTTTCCGAATGGATTGTCATCCTTTGGCATTGACAAATATCATGATAACACATTCACATGGACCGTACCACCAGAACCTGCCAACTTTTTTTCAGCAGCCTTCATACGAAAAACTGTCAAAATCAACAACGGCGACCCCCGTCGGATTTTCCCCCTCCGCCATCATCCCGATGTAGGTGCCGACAAAACCGCCGGCAACATCGGTACTGAGCATGCGGGCATCCACATTTTCCGCGAGAATGGCAAGACGTGTTTCCTCAAGACCGCACAGGAACCGAAGATTCTGCTCTTCCGCTTCGATCCGGAGCATCAGCCGGAGGGCTTGACCATTCAACTCATCCATCGTCGCAAGCTCCGCTTCCGCGACCACTTCCTCTTCGCCCTTTTCACAGCGGATCAGCCGTGCACACAGCATATCCCCGGATCGGATCACCACAAACATCAGGTAAAAGGCGTCACTCTGCAACATGGCCAAGCCAGCCGCCTGTCCTTCTCCGTCCGGAAGAAACGCAAGTTCGGTCGTCGCCGTGAAAGTCATATGCTGCTGACGGCGTCCCACGAAGCAAGGGTTGGCCGGTTCGCCCAGATAACAGGGGCGCAGACGCATCCGCAAGAATCCGGGACGTTCCGTCAAGCTCCACCAGGGTTCACGAGGTGTACGCAAGAAATTGAAGCAAGGCGCCAGCATGTCGGAATCAAATCCATCAAAAACGCATACATAGGTAGATCCGGGCGTTTCCGAAACAGGTGCGCCTGCTGTTGCCGACACAGTCATACCCGAAGACATGGAGACAGCATGCAGATCAGCTTTCGTTGACATGGCCGCATCCATATTCATGGGGGGGTCCACCCGAACGGAAGTTGTCCTGTTTGTTGCACAGCACCCCCCGCTTTTGCCCGCACAGCCTCCGCAGTCAGACGATTGCCCGGTTGCGCAGGACTGGCAGGATTTTTCAGTCGCACCCACACGAAGCGGCAACCCGGGTGAGCCCGTTGAAGTGGCATCAAAGGGAGAGGCACCCACTTTCGGCATCGGATACCGGAACTCCAGTTTCCCGGTTCCCGGGCTGACCACCGGCCAGTCGTCCTCCCAGGAAACCGGTGCCAGAAAAGTCTCCCGGCCAAGGTTTCGGAAATGTCCGCCATAGGGACGGGAAGCAAGGCAAACCATCCACCATTCACCCATGCTGGTGCACACCAGATCCGCATGTCCGGCATTCCAGATGGGTGCCGACTTGCCCAGATGCCGATGGGTCAGAATGGGATTGGCGGGATTCCCTTCGTAAGGTCCAAACAGATTCTTGCTGCGTGCGATGGTAACGGCATGGTGGTATTCCGTCCCGCCCTCCGCAATCATCAGGTAATACCATTCACCCATGCGATACAGGTGCGGCGCTTCAACCCAATTCGACGTTTTTGCCGCACCCCGCCACAAACCATGCCTCGGGCCATGCAGTTTCATCGTGGCAAGGTCCAGTTCCCGCATCCAGATTTCATTGTCGCCCCAGTAGGCGGAATCCGGCGCATCGGCAGTACCGGTGACCCAGGCCCGCCCGTCCGTGTCGAAAAACAGCGATGGGTCAATGCCCGGTGCATCCTCCAGCCAAAACGGATCAGACCAGGGACCCGCCGGATTCCTTGCCGTCACGATAAAGTTCCCCTGTTTGCCAACAAGGGTGGTGATCATGTAAAAAATGCCGTCGTGGTGTCGAAGCGTCGGCGCGAAGATGCCATGTGAATGCTGGACAGCGTCCAAATCCAGCTGGGACGGACGGTCCAGCACATGACCAACCTGTTCCCAGTTCACCAGATCGAGACTATGAAAAATCGGAACACCGGGGAAATAGGAAAAGGAAGACGTGACCAGCCAAAAATCATCTCCGACCCGACAAATGGACGGATCGGGGTAAAAACCGGGAAGAATGGGATTGCGGAACGTGTCCGGCATATGTGGCTTCCTCCAGACCGGATGCCGCCTCTCCGCGCCTGTGCGGAAAGCCCGGTGGAACCGGTGTCACCGGATGGACCGGTGGCAGGTTCATTATACCATGCCGGCTGGATCTTCGACTTGAACCACTAGGGTCGCACAGTAAGCCCATGATATGCCGGCTTCCGACCGGAGCCGGTATTGTCGTCATCCCGCCGGATATTGTTCGATCACCTGTCTGCAGGCATCCAGAAAATTGACTTCACCAATGGCGTTGATCTTGAAGAACATCGCCTGGCTCCCACCTGATGCAATCGCAGTAACAAAGAGCTCATGCCCACGGCCAGCCAGGGTCACGTTCAAACTGACCCGGTTCGCACCGGCAATACTGTAACGTTCGTAGACACGGACGGACACTCGGGTATCCCCCAGCTTTATGTCACTCCCATCCTCCAGGCTTGCAGAGGCGCTTCCTTCCAGAATGCCGTCATTCAGCGCGTTGAGGAACTGGTCGTGGTCTCCTGTAAGATATTGTTCGTACTTGGCCATATGCCCGCCTCCCGGCCGCTCGCGGCCAACGATTCTTTGTGTCGGTTCTTGTACCTCTCCTGGCAGAATACCGTTCGGGGCTGCTTTTGTCTCTTGTGAGACGATTCTGTCATTCCGGCGCTGATTTTGTCTTCTGCGCGACGCTAATCGCCTAATGACCCTCGATTAAGGTATCGGAAGCGCTTCAGCCCGGCACCAGCGCATCCCGCCAGACAAGATATTGTTCAGCCATCGCGGGCACCATACGCTTTTCCTCGATGAGCAATGCAATTTCACCGGCATCGACCCAACGGTATCCAACCACTTCGCCCGGCTGGCCAACCACTGCGGGCTGCAACTCGTCAATACGAACCCGGTATGTATCGGTGAACCAGGACTTTCTCTTTTGCGAACCCAGCAAATCAAATCTTTCTTCCGGAAACACAAGACCTGTTTCCTCCGCCAACTCCCTACAAGCCCCTAGGCGACTGGTTTCCCCTGCCACTACCGCCCCGCCCGGGCATTCCCAGTATCCACCCCATCCCTTGTCCGGATGCCGAAGAGTCACAAGGATACGGCCTTCCCCATCCACGACCCAGATGCCGACAACCGTGTGATATTCCCCTTCAGCCACCTCCACACCTCTTTGATGCAGGCGGCCGGTCGGCTGGCGGTTTTCATCGGTCATGTCCCACCATTCCCCGGTGGAAGGTTGCATCAGCTGTTTTTCCATGCAGATCGATCCGGGCATGTCCTTGTAGGGTCCATAGTTGGGAACAACCCGATACCCGAGACTCTCATACAAGCGCGTGGCTGCTTCCAGCGGACGTCCGGTCTCCAGCACAAGGGTATCGAAGCCCTGCGCCTTGGCCCGTTCCTCGATCGCGAGCATCAACCGCCTCGCGAGCCCGCATCCACGCTGATCCTTTCGGACGAATACCCGCTTCACCTCGGCCGATGACGCGTCGAAACGTTTGAAGCTCGCACAGCCGACAGCACGACCATCCTCCCGGATCAGCGCCACATCATGGATGTCGGACCGTCCATTATAAGCATGATACTGCGTCCGCTGCTTCGCACCGCCTACCAGCTCGTCCAGATTCTCGTCCAACAGACCGCATAATTCCACGAAATCCTTGTCCGTTCCATCCACCCAAACCAAGTCCATGTTTTTCCTCCCCATCATTTTACAAGCGGCTCGGCTTCCACTCCCGCACTTCTCTGCCTTGCCTTCAGCACCTCGACACATTTTCGAAGAGAGCGGATGACAGGCGGCGAAATCGCATCCGGAAGCGCATCAAGTGGAAACCATGCCAATTCCGTCGTTTCATCCGTCTCCTGCAATGGCGTCCCTGAAAAATCGCAGCATAAAAAGTCGATACCAACGATGCAAACCTGATCACCATTCGGATACGTATACAACATGTCTTTCCCGGAAAATACCCCCAGAAGCTCCAGGTCTCCAGCGATCAGTCCGGTCTCCTCCAGCAATTCACGTCTGGCTGTGTCTTCGACAGATTCACCGATTTCGACGCAACCCCCGTGGTTCGCCCAACAACCGTTATCCCGCCGCTTCTGGAGAAGAATCCGGTCATCCTTGTAAATGAAAACGCCGGCACCTGCCAGTAAAAGCGGCTCCTGACCGATATGACGGCGCATGCGGCTGATGTATTCAATCATTACTAATTTTCTCCTTTGTATTTGAATTTCGATGTGATGATCGATGCGGCGCAACGCTGCCATACGTTTCCCATAGCGACTATATCGAATTGTAACACTACCGGCTATCGAAAAAATGCGTCCGAAAACCTAATCCTCTTTTTACACCAATATATCGCTTAACGCAACGGTGAAAAGTGTCGAATTATGAGTACACTTTGAATTGCACCGTAACATCATCAGTACAATGGATCGGCCATCGCTCTTCAAAAGGCGTTTTCATACAAAACGGGGTCTTCCGAGACTGATTGTCTCTGGAAGACCCCGTGAGCATTTTCAGGTTCGATGAATCTTACTGGGCCGGTACAAAAACTTTCGGATCAGGATAAAGAATCACCTGCCATGGGATGCCGAACTTGTCCGTAAGCATACGACCATGATGACAGACTTTTCAAGTTGAAATGCCTTGGCATAAAAGTCAATCGCCTCCCGACAATTCCCGAATAAATTCAGGTATACAGCCATTGCCATCATTCTTCTCCTTTTAAGACTCAGACAGATGCCTCAACGACTGTTCGATAATGATCAAGGATGGACTGCCATCCCATTCTCTGCAGATCCAACGAATTCTCGCCTTCCGCTTCGAAGGTCTCCTCAATCCGTACCCTGCCGGATTCCGTCGCCGAAAAGGAAACAGACATCGTCCGGCCGTCATCCAGCAGGTTCGCAATACGAACCGGAAAAACGACCTCTGTATAAGTCCCAGCGAAATCAAAGGACATGCTTCCATCCCGAGCCGCCATCGTATAGATGAATCGACCGCCTGCGCGGAGGTCGTTCTCGGCCTTTGGACAATGCCAATCCTCTGATGCGGCATTCCATTGCATGACATATTCAGGGAAAGTCCAGTAGTTCCATGCCTTCTCGATGGTTGCTGCGACTTCGGTCTCAACCGTAATCTTTGAAAACCCTTCCAATCCCTCTTCGCAGAGAGTTTTCAGCGCCTGAAGGGCAGAATCCCATTGTCCATCAAGAAGATCGAAATAGGTTTCATGAATCTCCGCATCCACGCGGAAGAATGTGGCGGATTCGCCAACCGGCTCCAATGTGTAGTTTTCAAAAGACGGAACCCATTTGCCAACCTCATCCCCCTCATATACATCCTGTCCATTCACGATGAGCCCCAAATGCCTGATGGAGAGAAAAGCCGGGCAATCGCTTGCGTGAATCTCTGAAACCATCCCCATGACCGCTCCCTCAGAATCCCCTGAGAAGAACCGGATGGAATCTCCTTTTTGCCATCCCCCTTGAAAATGCGATCCTTCACAGAACACAGCCGTCCACATCCGATATTTTCGATCACTGATGATGGCCGACCAGACAACCTCTCGGGCTGCATGGATCTCTATGGATTTTTGTAGTTTTCTCATATCAGTCCTCCAACAAAAGACTTCCGATAGACTCTTTGTGGATATTTACCCTATCGGACAAGCAACACACATTCATATTGAGAATAATTATCATTTTTATACAAAGTGCTTTTCTCTTGAAGGATTCTTCCTTTCATTCGCGACAACAAATCCTGCGTCCGGAAGCGCAGCACCTCAACAGTTGAATGGTTGAAAAGCTTGCAGTACGCAAATCATTCCCTTGCTGGAGCCTGTAACACGCGCGCAGCAATCTCCGCATTCTGAGTCAACTGATTCTTGTCCCGCTGGAAAACGCCGATACCAACCAGATCGGTCGGTTTGATGGACGAAAAGGTCTCACGATAAACCGTTTCCACGATTCCAGGGATCTCTGCTTCCGAATGGTTCAGGAAAACCTGCCCGCCGGCGAATGCCTTGAAAGCGATGCAAGGCTTCGGAACTTCCCGGATGGCACGGAACATCTCCTCCCGATCCTCCATGAAGAATTTGATGGTCTTCTCCTTGCCCGTCAGGAAGGAACTGGCCTGTCCACCCCGTTTACGTGTATTGTGCAGGCAAGTCATGTAGAAATCGACTCCCCAATCCTCCATTTCTGCGCGCAGAACGGTTTCAGGGACATGTGTGCCGAGGCCGACGGGAACCCCTGTCTCCCGGATGCGTTTCAGGTTGTCGCGCAACTGCGCCACTTTCCCTTCTTCGATCAATCCGTCGGTCGTGGTCCCCTGATGGTAAATGGCCAACGGCTTGCACGCCATCATCTGCATGAGGTTCACAGGCAAATCAATGGCCGGATAGGGTTGGAAAACCAGATGCATGGTTCCGCCTTCATTTCGATACTGGCGGATGACTCGCTGGATGAAAGGATCTCCGAGTGGAATATACGTGTTGAAACCGGCGTATTCCGCCTCGAACAGCGTTCGGACAATCGTGTCGGCCGTGTAGAAATTCATCATATCCTGCCCGGATGCAATGTCCGGGATGTAGGAATGTCCCGAGAACGGGTTATCCCCGATGATGACACGTGTGACCCGAGTACCGAAGAAATTCACTGTAGGCAGCATGGGGACTCCTTTCGACGGACGGCATCCGAGAAACCGTCACGCATCCACTTCATGTCAAAAGGATACCACCAGAAAAGGAGCCGGTCCACCTTGCGGTGAAACCGGCTCCTTTGTCATGGAAGGATCAAGCCATTACTTATGTTCCAGATCCATCAGGTCCAATCAAACAATTCCGTTCAAGCATTCCCAACTCAGTTCAGCATTCGCCCATTCGAACCAACATGCAAAAGCTTGTCTCAATCCTGTTCGTTGTCGGTTCCGGTCAGGCTTTCCGCCATGTGGATGGTGTGGAGCCGGTCGGCTTCAACGCGCTTGCCGTTGCGGGTGACGTAGATGCCCTCGCCGCTATGGTTTTCCTTCAGGCGGATGGTACGAATGTTGATGAACGAATCCATCTTCATCAGCTTCACGCGGCCGCTGGCTTCCAGATACAGTTCCTTCGCACCCTTGGCGGAACAATTGTCGCAGATGCAGACGGTGTATTCCTGGGTGACATAGGCGGAGTCCCCCTTGCGGCGTGTGAGACCACAGGCGTCATCGCCCATCATCGGCGTGTAGTGCGTGTGGAGGAGATCATGGGCGACATGGGAGTTCGGTTCGCCGTAGAACTCGTCGTACAGGCGCAGGATATCGGGATTCGACTGGGATTTCCGGTATTCGGAAGTCTTGTCGATGTTCACGAGAACCTGCTGGCGCTTGTCGAGTGCGTCGATCTTTTCGGGCACGGGATGACCGGCGCCGCAGATGCAGCCGCCCGGGCAGGCCATGACTTCGATCAGGTCGTACCCGACATCCTCGCCCTGCAGTATTTTTTCGACAATCGGTTCCGCATTGTGAAGACCGCTGATGACTGCCACGCGGACTGTCTTGCCGGGCGCCACCACTGTGGCTTCCTTCAGACCCTGGAACCCACGGATGTCCTCGAAGTCCAGACGATCTTCCATCACCTGACCGGTCAGCTTTTCCACCGCCATGCGGAGCGCCGCTTCGGCTACGCCGCCGGATGCACCGAACAGGACGCCGGCACCGGAAACCTGCTTGTACGGGGTATCGAAATCACGAGGGAGAATGCTGGCCGTATCCAGGCGTGTCAGCTCGATCATCTCAAGCATTTCACTGGAAGTGATGACAGCATCCACGTCGCGGATGCCTTCCGGCGCGAATTCGGGACGTGCCGCCTCATACTTCTTGGCAATGCAGGGTACGACGGAGACGACGAAGAGATCCTTCTTGTCCACGTTCATGACCTGCGTGTAATGATTCTTCACAGTAGCGCCCATCATCATCTGCGGGGACTTGCAGGTGGACAGGTGCGGGATGAGCTGCGGGTAGCGGCGTTCCACCAGGTTGACCCAGCCCGGGCAGCAGGAAGTGAACTGCGGCATGACGCCGCCTTGTTCCACACGGGTCAGGAACTCGGTGGTCTCCTCCATGATGGTGAGGTCGGCAGCAAAGGAGAAGTCGAACACACGGTTGAAGCCGAGTGCCTTCAACAGACCGGCCATGTACCGGGATGCGCCGTCGAACGGGACGTTGAAGTGCGAGGATACGACGGACCGCACGGCCGGAGCGACGAATGCAACCACATGCTTGGTCGGATCATTGATGGCGCGGAACACCTTCGCCTTTTCACTGCGGATCTGGAGCGCGCCGCACGGACAGGCATTGACGCACTGCCCGCAGCTGACGCAGTCGGTCTTCTCAAGCGGCAGACCGCTCTTGGTTCCAACCAGCTGCCGTCCGTGCTTCATGTAGAAGTTCAGGACGTCGGGTCCTTCCACCTCGGCGCAGGCCGCGATGCAGCGACCGCAGGAGATGCACTTGTTGTGATCGCGCACGATGAAGGGATGGTCGTTCACAATCGGCACGAACGGACGCTCGTGAACCGGCTTCAAGTATTCGATCTTGTGGTCGCTTGCTTCCTTGCGCAGGTCGCAGTCATACCGGGATCCACATCCGCAGCGCAGACACCGGCGTGCTTCCGCTTTTGCAGTCTCCTCGTCGAGGCCGAGTTCCACTTCGGTGAAGTTGTTCTTGCGGGCTTCCTTGGAGATGGCCGGCATTTCCGCACGCGCGAACCGGGGCATCATCTCGAATTCCCACTTCGGCAGGTCCTCCATGGTGCCGCGGCTGCAGCTGTAGTCCACATCGGATTCGTGTACATAACCCTTCATCAGGTAGCTGTCGATGGCATCGGAGGCGCGGCGGCCGGCGCCGACAGCCTGGATGACGGTGGCGGGACCGGTGACGCAGTCGCCGCCTGCAAAGATGTTGCTCTCCGAAGTCTGTGACGTCTTTCCGTTGATCTCCACGTCGCCCCATTTGTTGAGCTTGACGGGCAGGTCGTTGTACAGGAACTGGGTGTTCGTACTCTGGCCGATGGCTCCGATGACGGTGTCGGCATCGATCACGATGTTGCTGCCTTCGACAGGGACCGGGCGGCGACGGCCGGAACGGTCGGGTTCGCCAAGTTTCATCTCGATGCAGTTGAGCTTCTTCTTGCCATCTTCCATCGTGATGCTGCTGGGCGCCATCAGGAACAGCATTTCCACGCCTTCATGCAAAGCCTCTTCCACCTCGTACGGTTCGGCCGGCATTTCCTCCTGCGTACGGCGGTAGATGAGCTTGACGGACTTGGCGCCTTTCCGGAGGGCGACGCGGGCGCAGTCGATGGCGGTGTTGCCGCCGCCGATGACGATGACATTGTCGCCAAGATCGATCTTCACGCCCTTGGTTTCCTGTTCGAGGTACTGGATGCCCAACCATACGCCGGGCAGGTTCTCGCCTTCAATCGACATCGGTGTGGCACGCCAGGAACCAATGGCGAGGTAGACGGCATCAAAATCCTTCTGGAGATCCTCCAGGCGGATGTGGGTGCCGAGGGTCTTGCCGGTCTGGATTTTCACGCCAAGGCGCTTCATGGTGTCGATTTCCTTGTCCAGCGTGGCCTTGGGCAGCCGGTATTCCGGAATGCCGTACCGCATCATACCGCCGGCGTGGGGCAGGCGTTCGAACACGGTGACATCATGGCCGTTGATGGCGCTGTAATAGGCGGTGGCCAAGCCGGACGGGCCGGCGCCGACAACGGCGATCTTCTTGCCGCTGGCATCCTTTTTGGCCGGAAGCCAGGACTCTTCACGACTCATGTCCCAGTCCGCGACGAAGCGTTTTACGTTGTTGATGCCGACCGGGGTGTCCACCAGATTGCGGCGGCATTGGGCCTCGCACGGATGCGGGCAGACGCGGCCGCAGACAATCGGGAAGGGATTGCGGTCCTTGATGACGCGCAGCGCATTCTCATAATTGCCGTTGGCTGCGTGACGAAGGTACATCTGGATGTCGATGTTGGCAGGACAGGTCTGCACGCATGGCGCGACGCAGTCCGCATTATGATCCGACAGGATCTGCTCGAGGCGGACCTTCCGGTAGGACTCAAGCTTCGGGGTGTTGGTGTTGATGACCATGCCTTCCTTGACAGGTGTCTGGCAGGCTTTCACTTCCCGGACCACTTCGCCGTCGACCAGCTCCACGACGCAAAGACCGCAGTTGCCGTTCGCCCTTTCGAGACGGATATCGTAGCACAGATGCGGAATGTGGACATCCTCCTGAAGGAGCGCCTGCAGAATCGTCAGATCCTCGTAGACTTCCATCTCACGTTTGTTGACCGTGACCTTGATGCGTTTTTTGTTCGTGATTGTCTTCATGCGCCCCTCCATGATGAATGATGGTCCTTGGTGTCGAATGCGTTGTGCGTGCCTGCCATGCAGAACAGAATCTTCGCTGCGTGCGAAGCTCTGTGATTGTTTTGACAAATGCCCCAACCATTATACCCTATCCAATCAGGCTTGT
This sequence comes from uncultured Clostridia bacterium, assembly GCA_942493335.1. Classification (GTDB taxonomy): domain Bacteria; phylum Bacillota; class Clostridia; order DSM-8532; family DSM-8532; genus JAEWSN01. Next base: position 2,043,870 of record OW818693.1, read on the forward strand.
CCTTAACTAATTGTATAAAGAATACATCATTTCTCAGTGCAATTCCCTGTATGATTGGTTTTGCAGACACGTACCCGCAATTCGAATCCAGTGGCTCCGGGGGCGTTTTTGCAGTCGGCGGCACGCGTCCATGCAAATCAGGTTCAACATGAAAGATGAACAGCCGTTTTCAGCCGTTCCTCCCCTTTTGAATGCAGTTTTCAACGGACCCATGCTTCATTTACAAGTCCTCGGGCATGAGTGAACGCGTGTGTGCACACGTGTTTTTCTTGCCATCACAGCGCAGACGCGTTATGATGAACCGGAACGGAACCTGCTTCCCGCAAGTTGGCGGTTCCCCGGAACGCAGGCCGGCCGATGCGGCCGAAAGCCACCCTGCGGGCTTACGTAAGGAGTCTGACATGAATGTACTGAAAACCCCGAGAGGGCGGGAAGACCGCAAAGTCATCAGCATGCTGGAAGTCGTGGAGATTGAAACCGGCGCGCGTACGCTGCTGGCCGAGTTCGAGGATCTGATCGAGGCCCCCAACTGGACCGGCGACGGCAAGCATCTCGTCTACAACAGCAATGGCCGCATCATCTCCTTCGATCTCGCGACCAAAACCGGAAAAGTCATCGACGCGGAATACGTGGACGACTGCAACAACGACCATGTGCTCTCCCCCGACGGTACCCACATCGCAGTCAGCCACCACACGAAGGAAGATGGCCAGTCCCGCATCTACGTGTTCCCCATGGCGGGCGGAAAGCCCTGGCTTGTGACACCCATCGCGCCAAGCTACCTGCACGGCTGGTCTCCGGATGGCGGCACCCTCGCCTTCTGCGCGGAACGAAACGGCCAATACGACGTATATACCATTCCCGTTCAGGGCGGTGTCGAAAAGCAAATCACCGATCTGCCCGGATTGGATGATGGTCCCGAATATTCCCCGTGCGGAAAGCACATCTGGTTCAATTCCGTCCGCAGCGGCCTGATGCAGGCATGGCGCATGGAAGCCGACGGCTCGAACCCGACGCAGATGACCTTCGATGATGCGAACACCTGGTTCCCGCACATCTCGCCCGATGGGAAAACCATCGCCTGCATCACCTACGCAAAGGGCGATGTGAATCCGGGCGACCATCCTGCAAACAAAAATGTGGAAATCCGACTCTTCCCGGCTGAGGGCGGCACACCGCGCACCCTCGTGAAACTGTTTGGCGGACAGGGCACGCTCAACGTGAATTCCTGGTCACCGGACAGCAAACGCCTGGCTTTCGTGTCCTACCGCATGAAATGACTCTTCCTTTTCCTGTTAATCCGCCGTTCCCAACATGATTTGCAGAAAGTCCGGACGCTCCGGTTCATCATCCACTCCGGCGGACGGCGTGTCCAGCGCAACGCCCGGACAAAGCACGGCTGACAGGCTCCACAACCTCATCGCTTCGGTTTCCGAACGCGCAATGCGACTCTCTTTCACCGGCCGGGCATCTTTCCAGTAAAGGTGCCCGGCCAGTTTTTCTTCGGATTCCCCGAGCAGATACCCGATGGTTGCCGCCGGAATTTCAGGCGCCGTCCCTTTTTTCCGGCGTCGTTCCCAGAACCAGTTCACGAGGCCACCGGTTCCTTTCTGACCGATCTCCGTATCCACGAGGCCCGGATCCACCACATAAGCCCGGACGGAGGAAGCGTTCCAGCGGTTCCATTCCGCCGCGAACAGGACATTGCACAGCTTTGATTGCTTGTAAGCTTTCAACGGTCCGTAATGGCGCCTCATCATCACGTCCTCCCACTTCATCCGTGTGTGGAAATGGGAGCCGGAACTGACGGTCACAAGCTTTCCGAACGGAGATCCGGTCAACGCGGGCCGGAGCAGGTTGCCCAACACGTACTGGGACAGATGGTTCACCGCAAACTGCATCTCGTAACCGTCCTCCGTTGCCTGATACCAATCCCGGACCGTACCGGCGCACAGGACCAGCGCGTCAAGCCTCAGCCCATCTTGAAAAGGAGGATGATCGCATGCGGATGGAAAGCAGATGGCGCCGGCAGCCCTCGATCGTAATTCCTCGGCATCCTCCGCCAGCATGCCGAGGATCCGCCCCCCCAGCAGCCGAACCTGCGTCATGGAAGCAAGATCACAGATCAGCCATCGCACGACGCTTTCCGGTGTTTTTTGACGAACCGCCCTTCCCGCTTCCGCTGCATGCTGCTCCGTTCGTCCCACTGCAATGCAGTTCCACCCTTTCGCCGCCAGATCCTGCAGCACAGCAAGGCCAATCCCTGAAGTGGCTCCGGTCACGACGACCGTCTTTCTTTCCGTCATCTGTTCTGTCCTCCCATCCGTCTTTCTTTCCGTCTTCCCATCCTTCATCCCACCCGTCTTCCCATCTGTCATCCTGCCTGTCATCGCTTTTGCCTTCCCTGACTACGGATGTTCAATCTGCCTTGTCTGACCATTTGGTTTAATCTTATGATTTATTTTATTGGTTTAACCATATGGTTGCTTTATTGATAGCTTTGAGATATTCTGTCTGCAGGAGGTGTCATCATGAAAACACCAGCCAGACGTCCGGAAAAGGAAATCGGAAAGATGCAGGGTTCGGTCATCATCACAGGAGCCGCTGGCGGCTTGGGAACGGCATTCGCGCATGCCTGCGCTTCACGCGGCTGGTCCGTCGCGCTATGCGACATCGAGGATGCACGGTTGTCCCGCCTGGCCGACGGAATTCGAAGGTGCCATTCGACGCCCGTTTCCACCCACTCGTTCGACATGACGGATCCAGGAGCTCGCAAAGCCTTTTGGGATACATTTGTGCAATCCGGAGAGAACGCCGGCATGCTGATCAATGTGGCGGGATTGGATTACGAAGGTGCGGTGCAGGATCTTCCCCCGGAATCCCTGCTTACGATCATCCGGCTGAATATCGAAGGGACAGTCTACAACATGCGGCGTGTCATGGATTGCCGGGAGAACGGCAAAATCCTGCGCATTCTGAACGTTTCCAGTCTCGCCTCTTTCCAGCCTATGCCTCTCAAGGCCGCTTATGCGGCATCCAAACGGTTCCTGCTCGATTTTTCCCGGGCCGTCCACGCGGAGATGCGTGGCAGGGGTGTGACCGTGACAGCCCTTTGCCCGGCAGGAATGCCGACAAATCAGGCTTGTCTGGACAGCATCGCCACGCAGGGACTTGCCGGCGTTCTCACCACGCGGAACGTCGGTGATGTTGCGGAACTGGCTCTGAATGCAGCTTTACGGGGAAGAACGCTTGTCATTCCCGGATTCCTCAACCAATGGATGCGGACGGCAGCCTCTTGTCTGCCAAAGGACTGGCTGGCCGCAAGGATACGGGATCGCTGGACAAAGACACGGAACAAGCTTCCTGCTTGAGTGCATGACGCACAAGACAGCATGTCGACCTGCGGACTCCCGCTTGCTTCCCGGAAAAAGCCGGCCCAAGGCACACCACTCTTGACGGCCAATCGGCTCGTGTGGGATGATCGGATTGTCTTCCGCAAGTCTTTCCCAAAGCGGAACCCCCGCTGAAAACGGCCTGTGGCGGTATGCCGTCCGGATCGTTCCAGCGGTGAATCACACCCGGAGGTACACAACATGGCGATCAGGGCGACAAAGGTCCATATTCTCGAATCCGCCATCGAGGCCATTGAAATCCACGGCCTTCATAAACTCACCACCCGTCTCATCGCAGAGCAGGCCGGGGTCAACAATGCCGCGCTGCATTACTATTTCGGGACAAAGGAGCTTTTGGTCGAGGAAGCCATGACCCAAAGCATTCGCCATATGACCGAAGATCTGGACGAGCTGGTCTCCCGGGCCCTCCCCTTGAAAGAAAACCTGTATGCGATCCTCGCCTATCTGGTTGGCGGAACCGTTCGTTATCCGAACATGGTGCGGGCCCATTTCTATGGCCCCCTCACCGGAACCGGGGACGGTGGCCCCCTCCTTGATGAATTTCACGCGTGCGTACGGAAAATCATTGCCCACGCGGTGGCGGGAAAGCCGGAAACAGTGCCGGAACGTACTGCGATTGCCGTTCATTCCGCTCTCTCCACCGGTCTTCTGTCCGCCCTCACCCCTTCCGTCCTTTTCAGTCAGACCGGTCTCCGTCTGGAGAATCCACCGGATATGGAGAAATTCTGCGATTTCCTTACAGATATGGTCATGCGTGCTTAGACGCACGCATGCCGTGAATGCAGATCCAGGCAAACGGTTTCCATTCACAGGTGTTCTTCCCATGACGAGGATGTTCGTATTCCTATCTGGATCTCCATTCTCTCTGCAATGAAATCCGTTTCATCCCGCATGGTGGAACGGATTTCTTCATTGCGCAAAAAAACGGATTCCAGAACCAAAATCAAGAGTGCAATTCATGAAAAACGCGAGGAAAATCCACCATTTCGCCGGTATACAATAAAATACGCCTGACATAGAATGTGTGCATAGGTTCCTTTTCCATACCTATTTCAATCCATGCCTGCAAAATCCATGCCGCCCATCGAATCATGCCCATTCATGCCCATTCAAGTTGGAGCACAGGAGGAACGCATCATGGCCATCACCATCAGGGACGTACGCGCCATCTGCACCGCACCCGCCGGCATCAACCTTATCGTCGTGAAAGTGGAAACATCCGAACCCGGACTCTATGGTCTTGGCTGTTCGACCTTCGCCTACAGGCACAAAGCTGTCGCCTGCCTCATCGACGATTATCTGAAACCGCTTCTGGTGGGGCGCGATGTCTCCCGCATCGAGGACATCTGGCAGACCATGAACCACAATGCCTACTGGCGCAATGGGCCGGTGGAGAACAATGCCATTTCCGGCGTCGACATGGCGCTGTGGGACATCAAGGGCAAAATGGCGAACATGCCCGTGTATGATCTTCTGGGCGGCAAGTGCCGCGAGGCGGCGGCCGTCTACCGTCATGCTGACGCACCGACGTTGGAAGGACTTGCCGACAAGGTTCGCGCTTTCATGGCAGACGGCTTGCGCCATGTTCGCGTCCAATGGGGAGGCTACGGCGGAAAGCCCGTCCGTGAGTTCGCCCCGGTTCCCAACACACAGGCTTCTTTGCTTTCCGGCGCCTATGGCGGACGGGAGGTACGGGAATTCGCTCCTGTCGACATGCAGGACGGCATCTATTACGATCCGGACGGGTATGTCCGTTCCACCGTCACGATGTTCGAATACCTCCGCAAGGAGCTCGGGTACGAAATCGAACTGTTGCATGACGTGCACGAGCGGATTGCGCCCTCCGAGGCCATCCGTCTGGCAAAAACACTGGAACCCTACCGGCTGTTCTTCCTTGAAGACATCCTGTCTCCCGAACAGGGGGAATGGTTCCGCCAGGTCCGTGCACAGTGCGGGATTCCACTCGCCCAAGGAGAGTTGTTCAACAACCCGCACGAATGGGAACGGCTCATTGCGGATCGGCTCATCGACTTCATCCGCGTGCACATCAGCCAGATCGGCGGCATCACGCCCGCACGCAAACTGGCGACACAATGTGAAGTCTACGGGATCCGCACCGCCTGGCACGGCCCCGGCGACGTTTCCCCGGTCGGTCACGCAGCGAATGTCCATCTCGACCTGGCTTGCCCGAACTTTGGCATTCAGGAATGGTCCGGGATCAACGAAACCCTGATGGAAGTCTTCCCCGGCAGCCCCGAGCTGAAGGGCGGATATGTCTACCTGAACGGAAAACCAGGCCTTGGCATCGACATTGACGAGAAGCTTGCGGCCAAATTCCCTTGCGACGGCGGTGTGACACGCTGGACCCAAACCCGCCTGCCCGACGGCACGGCACACCAGCCGTAACAATGCGGCAGTTGCTTTGAAGATCAGCATGCAAGCAGCGTCATAATCACAAAGGACGAACATGGACACGCAGGACTGGCAAATGGATTTCCCTTGTCAACCCGAGCGCACAAGGATGACCCCAGATACGCAGGACAGGCATCCGGAGGAAAACGACATGGAGACAGGCACTGTCGCAAAATGCGCATTTATCACCGGTGCAAGCCGGGGCATCGGCAAAGGCATCGCGCTGGTCCTGGCCGAACAGGGCTATGATATCGCCTTCACCTACGCTTCCGCGCTCGACGAGGCCCTGGACACAAAAGCGTCCGTGGAGGCTTTGGGTCGACGCTGTTTCGTCCATCAGGCGAACCTTGAGAGGGCCGATGTTCCGGAAACGGTTACAAAACAAGCCATTGCAGACCTGGGACGTCTCGACGTCCTGGTCAACAATGCGGGCCTCACCAAGCACAACTCCCTTTTCACAACCGAAGTGGAATTGATGGATTTCGTCTATGGTCTGGATTTCCGAGCGCCGATCCTCTGCGCGAAGCAAGCCGCCCTGCACATGCGGGAAAATGGCATACGCGGTTCCATCATCAACATCACCTCCACGCGCGCCTTCCGCAGTTACCCGGAAGATGCGTTGTACGGAGCGGCCAAGGCAGGACTCACCCGCGCCACCGAATCGATGGCGACCGAACTGGCTCCCCACGGCATCCGCATGAATTGCGTCGCACCCGGTGCCACCCGTGTCCGCGGCGATGGGAGCGATGAAGACCTTCACAGCGGCTTCGCCCCCAAAATCCCGCTCGGAAGGTATGGAACACCGAAAGAGAACGGATATGCGGTGGCCTGGCTCTGTTCGGAACAAGCCGCCTATATCACGGGAACCACCCTGAAAATCGATGGCGGACTCATTCTGCCGGGCATGCCGGAAGACGCTTCGCCGGAAGCCGGTTATGGCTGGGGTCGCATGCGTTATCCGAGAAAACCCGGCTGAATCGAAGGCAGTCTCGAAGACAATCAATCCCAAAGGAGGATATCAACATGGTCAAGCTCAATTGGCGGGAAGTAAAACCCGGCATCGCCCATGAAGCAGGCATCGACTACCAGCTCCTGAGAGGACAGTCCCTTGCAAACCCGGCCATTCCCACCGCCTGCATGCAGGGCATGATGTATGTGGCCTTTGCGATGCTGCAGCCGGGGCAGGCCTATCACGGCCATACCCATGACGACCACGAGGAAGTCTACTACATCATCGCAGGACGTGGCGAGATGCTCATCGACGGCGAAGTGAAGCCGATTCGTGACGGTGACATCATTTACATCGGAAAGAACCAACTCCATTCCATCCGGAATACGGATGATAACGACTTCATCCACCTGCTGGCTTTTGCTTCGCAGTGCTGAGAACAGGCAATCAAACAAACAGGTGAACAGGAGAGCAGCATATGGCATTCTTCGTGAGATGGCTCGGGCAAGGCGGTTTTGAAATCACGGACGGAAACACCTCCATCCTTCTTGATCCGTATCTATCCGACATGGTGGAGCGCTTCGACAAGGTCAGGCGTCTGCTCCCCGCTCCCATCCGGCCGGAGGATGCGCATCCCGACCTTTATCTGATCACGCACGACCATATGGATCATCTGGATGCGGATACCCTTGCCGTCATGAACCGGAACGGCGTCCATTTCGCCGCACCCGGAAGCTGCATCCCAAAGCTTGTCGAACTGGGCGTTCCGGCATCTGCTATTACGACGCTGGATCGCGGCGGGAACCTCACCTTTGGGGAATTTACCTTCAAGGCTGTTTATGCGAAGCATACGAAGGACAGCATCGGGATTCTCCTCTCTTTGGGCGACCTGACCGCGTATTTCACCGGTGATACGGAACTGGACGACGAGGTGGGGAAAGACATCCGCTGTGATGTCCTGTTTGTTTGCATCAACGGCCGATGGGGAAACATGGGCATCCCGGAAGCGCTGGCACTGGCGGAACGGGTTGACGCCAAACTGGCGATTCCAAATCATTACGGGCTTTTCGCCGAAAACACCGCCGACCCGGAACCGTTTCTGGCCGGCCTTGCATCATCTGGTCGCAAGGGGTATCGTATGAGTCACGGAGAAACCTTCGACCTGACCGCGTTGATCTGAGCAGTTCGAGCCGCCTGAGCATGTATGCCCGACGGAGCAGACTGAATAAACCGAGCAGATGGATGGGAACAGATTGTTCCGAGCATGTCGGTCTTGTCGGAAAACCCCTGTATCACCCGGTTGCCGGACGGCAGCTGTCGCAAGGAGGCCATCATGCCATTCTGTTGGACAACCATCCATGTACGGAACATGGAATCATCCCTTGCCTTCTATCGGGATGTCGCCGGACTCCCCCTGCAGAGCCGCAGACCAGCGGGTCCGGGGACCGAACTCGCCTTTCTCGGGGACGGCGAGACGAAACTCGAATTGATCGCTTCCGCCTCCGAACCGAATCCCATGGTGGGCAGCGGCATTTCAACCGGATTCACCGTAGACTCCGCCGACACGGCGATGGAACGGATGAAGGCGAGTGGGATCGCCATTGAAAGCGGCCCTTTCTCACCGGGTCCGGGCCTCACCTTCTTCTTTGTAAAGGATCCGGACGGCTGGTTGGTTCAATTCGTGGAAATGAAGGAATAAGGAAATATTCATTCTCGGGAGACTGCCCTGAAAATAGGAGCATGCAGCGTACTGAAAGCGTACATTCCGGGGGTTCGCTCTTCCCGATCAACAAAAAAAGTGAAAAAGAAGCGCATTTGCCAAATCGGCCAATGCGCTTCTTCATATCCCGAAAAATGGGCAAAAAAAAGACACTTGATCCGGATAATGAATAATGATTCCGATCGATCACAGTGTCTGCAAATGAAATAAGATGATATATCATGAAAAAGGAGGAATACATCTTACCCTGCGACATCATTGTATCATAGGCGATGTTGGAATAGTATGTCGTTCAGATGAAAAGAAAATGAACAAATCATGAACAATAGATTACAGCTTGTCGCTGTCGAATCCTGCAAGCGCCTTTTCATCCGCCACCACGGTGACATCGGGATGCAGCTGAAGGATCGAACCGGGCACGCGCGGCGTAACGGGTCCCATCAGGGCTTCCCTCAGGATATCGGCCTTTTCGGCGCCGTTGACGACCAGCAGGATCTTCTTTGCCTGCATGATGGCTTTGATCCCCATCGTATAGGCATATTTCGGCACTTCGTCGGCACTGTTGAAGAACCGGGCATTTGCTTCCAGCGTGCGCTCGTTCAATTTCACGCAATGCGTCATCTTGTCGAAGGCTTCATCCGGCTCATTGAAGCCGATGTGTCCGTTGTGTCCGATGCCCAGCAGCTGGAGATCAATGCCACCCATCGAATTGATCAGCGCATCGTAGCGCATACACTCGGTCTTTGTGTCTTCCGCCAGACCATTGGGCATGTTCGTATTTTCCTTGACGATGTTCACCAGGTCAAAGAAATGCGAATTCATGTAATAACGGTAGCTCTGGTCGTGGGAAGTTGAAAGTCCGCGGTATTCATCGAGATTCACAGTGCGAACTTTTGAAAAGTCGATATCTCCCTTGTTGTACCATTCCACGAGCTGCTGGTACACGCCTATCGGTGTGGACCCCGTCGCCAGACCCAATACGCTGTTCGGGAACAGGATGACCTGCGCGGAAAGAATATTGGCCGCCTTACGGCACATGCTCTGATAATCGGATGCCTTGATGATTTTCATAGGATGATCTCCCCTTTCGGATTCCGGCGAACGGGTTCCATGCCGGCTTGAATGCCCTCGGTTGTATCATCCCCATCATGACATGTATCTACCGATCATTTCATAGCATTTCCTCTGTTTTCATCCACTATCCTACGATGGTGCCAAAATTATGCATTGATCCCTCCCGATTGCCGAAGCGGATCTTTTGTTCTTGTCACAGCCGATTCCTTGCTCCTTTGTCTTACGCCATCCTCACTCATATTTCAGCGCGTCGATCAATTTCATCTTCGAGCCCCTGACAACCGGAGAAAGGGATGCCAGCAGCATTGTGACCATGCCTCCGGCCACCATCAGAAGAACCTGCCTGGGATCCATCGAAAGCCGGACCGGCAGATCGATGTCACTCAACACATGCGAACAGGCGCCGATCAGGATGTATCCGGAAGCACTGCCGATCAACCCGCCGACAATGCCGCCCGTCGCTGCCTCCAGAAAGATCATCGCACGAAGCTGGCGCTTCTCCATGCCGACCGACCGCATCATGGCGAAGAATCGCCGGCGTTGCATGAACCCGACCAGCAGGTTGTTCACGACGCCGATCAGCCCGATCATCATCGCAAGCATGGAGAAGGATTTCAGCAGAACGAACATGCCGTCGTTCGCCTTCCGGTTCTGTTCTTCCATGTCCTTGACGGTCGATACCCACGGCGAATCCCGTTCCAACAGTTTTTCGATATTTTTCGCAACGATCAATGGATCCTTCGTCGCTCTGACGTTGAACTGGCTGTAATTCCGCATGCCGGTATCCAGTTTGAAATAACGTTCCGACACAAGCGCCAGGCTTCCATTGTTCATCAGGGTGTCGAACAGGCCAACCACGCGGTATCCATGCTCCTTGCCATTCAACTCGAGGGAGACGGAATCCCCAATCCCGACATTGAAGCTTTTCGCCAATGTCGTCGTCAGGATGATGTTTCTCCCTTCCTCCAATTGCGGAAGGACTCCCTTGGTTTCGTCGGGAAGGTCGTAATCATAGAAATCGAAATAGCGGTTCCCGTCGATTCCGTCCAACTCGACAATCGACTTGCCGGACTTGCCGACCGGAATGCCATAGGTCGAATACAGACCGTAGGATTCCCCGACCCCGTCCACCGTCAGAATCTGCTGTTCCATCGCCCGATCCATTCGAGCCGACTCGGCCCAGATATCAAAATGAAAGCGCGAATAGACATTGCCCACTTCCGTTGCGACGTTTCCGCTGATGGTATTGATGAGCAGCAGGGTGGAAATGCCGATGGCGAGCATGACGATATTGTTCAATACATTCTGGTTCTCGCGCAGTGATTTGGTCGCCAGCGCGCCAATGTTCCCGAAGAACAGGGAGAACACCTTCTCCAGCCCAAGAACGAGAAGGCGCGTCGCCAGCGGAACGAGAAGAATGGTCGCAACCATGCCCCCCAACATGCCTGCCATGGAAAACACGAGACTTGCCGGCCCTTTGACGGAACCGGGCAGGAATACCGCCGCCGCGATGAGCAGGAATCCGATCACGTAACGGATTCCGCCTTTCTTCCTCGTCTTCTCCATCGTATTCAGGATGATGTCCTTCACCGGCAGGCGCGAAACCTTCAGAATCGGAAGGATGGAGCTGCCGAAGCAGATGGCCAGCGCAAACAGGAAGGCGGCGATCATCTGTCCGGGTGTGTACTTGATGGATACCGTGAAGCTGTCCGAAAGCATGGAACTTGTCATCCCCTGCGCGATCAGCCGCAGGACTATCAGTCCGAATCCCAGCCCGATGGCTCCGCCTATCACGCCGTACAGCAGGCTTTCCCCCAGAAGGATCGAATCCGTCATCCGCCGGGTCGCACCGATGCTGCGGAAGGTCCCGATGACCGGAAGGCGTTCCGCAGCTATGACACGGAATGAGGAATAGATGATGAAGATGCTCATGAAGGCAACCAGGATGGTCATCATCATGAACGGCATGGTCAAGCTGCCCAATTCGCTTTCCAGCGCCGCAAAATCAAACGGTTCCACCACTTCGTATCCGGGATAGGCCTTTTCCAGCGCGGTCTTCATTTCCGCGACGGAAAGCCCTTCACGCACCTTGATCCAGAGACTCGACGCGGTCCCCTTCACACCCGAAAGCGATGACATGGTTTCAAGCGGTAAGACGGCGCTCGCCGTATCCGATGATTTTTCCCGCATGAACAGACCATTGTCGCACAACCCGTACACCCTGAATTTCATGGAGGTCCCCCGAAACTGCAGAGAAATCGTATCCCCAAGCGCCATCCCGTTTTCTTTCGCGAATTGCCCGGAAAGAATCACCTTCATTCCGTCAAACGCGGCCTCCGGCATTCTGTCCTTCAGGCGGAACAGGCCCATTTTATCCGCATCCTCCAGGCTGATTCCCGTCACCTGAAGCGAAACGGATTCCTTCCATGATTTCCTGTAGGTGGCGGCGTTGTCCATTTTCGGCACGACATACTCCAGGCCTGCCACCTTGCCGGCAGGATAAACGGTCAATGGCCGGGTTGGTGAATCCCGGTCCATCCGCACCACCAGGTCGGCGTTCCCGATCTGCTGCCGCACCCTGTTCAGGAAAATATCCGAAAAGGTTGTACCGATAGCGCTGGATGCGAAGAACAGCGCGGCAACAAGACTGACCGAAAGCAAAAGAAGAAAGGTCCGTCCTTTCTTCTCCCACAGATTTTTCAGCATATACCCAATCATCACCCTCACAGCGCCATCCCTCCGATGCAATTGTCGTCCGAATCCATCCTGTTCCTCCTGCTTACAACCCCTGCACCGGAATTGTCTGATATCCGGGAAGCCTTCCTGCAATTGCATTTCAAAGATGAGAACCAGATGAGAATCCGATGAAAAATGCGCTTTTTCTCAGACCATTCGGCAGGATCCCGGTATCAACAGGCAGAGTGCGGAGGGGGAACGGAAGATGCAGACAATCATCGAAACGAAAGGCCTGTGCAAGACATTCAAGATGGGCAGCGAAGAGCTCCAGGTTCTTCAGGATGTGAACCTGACCATCGACAAGGGCGAATTCGTCTCCATCATGGGACCGTCCGGATCTGGAAAAAGCACGTTGCTCTACCTGCTCGGCGGGCTGGACAAGCCGACTTCAGGCAGCATCCGCATGAAGGATCAGGAACTCGCGACCATGAAGGATCGGGAAGAGAGCGTCATGCGTCGTCAGGACATCGGCTTCATCTTCCAGTTCTACAATCTCATCCCGAATCTGAACATCGAGGAAAATGTCATGCTTCCTGCGCTCCTGGACGGTAAAAAGGCGCGTTCGCTCCGGCCCAGACTGGATCACATCCTCGAGGTGGTCGGGTTGTCCGAGCGCAGACGACATACACCGCGTGAACTTTCAGGCGGACAGCAGCAGCGGGTGGCCATCGCCCGGGCCCTGCTGAACGAACCGGACATCATCATGGCCGATGAACCCATCGGCAACCTGGACAGCAAAACAGGCCTTGAAATCATGAACTTGCTGCGCGAAATCAATCGCAACGAGGGAACCACCATCGTCCAGGTGACGCACTCCGCAGAAGCGGCGAAATACGGACACCGGGTCATCCACGTAATGGACGGGAGGATATGTACAGTATGAAACTCAATACAAGAAACCTTATGATATTCCCATCGGTACTGGCCGTCACACTCATGCTGTCGGCCTGCGGCACAGCCGTTTCCGCCAACGACGCAACGCCAAGCCCGGTTGTCACAACAGCGGCCATCCAGGTGACCGAAGCCTTCGGGATTGTAGACTCGACACGGATCCTGAACGTCAGCATTCCGCTTCAGGCCGACATCGGCGAACTGAACATCCGGGACGGACAACGTGTGAACCAGGGCGATGCATTGGCCGTTCTGGACATGACGGATTCCGAATACCAGATCGCGCGGAAAGAAGAGGAAATCGCCGCACTGAAACTGGACATTCTCCATACGGAATCCCAGGGAAGCGGAAAGCAGGCTGATCTGGCGCGTTCCCAGAATGATCTGTCCAATGCCGGACGCATTCTTGCCGATGATGAACGTGAACTGGCGCGGAAGGAAGAACTTCTGAAGCAAGGCGTGGTCATACAGAAGGAAGTCGATGACCAGAAGGAAAAAGTAGCCTCCCAGAAGAAAACGGTCCGGGATGCGGAACTTGCCGTATCCGGTGCGAAGGACAGCTCCGGGCTCTCTTCCTCTGACAGGAACAACCAGGTCGCCCAGAAAAAAAGCCAGTTGAAACAACTGGAAGCCGAACTTGACCATCTGGTCAAAAACACGGAAAGTCCGTCATTGCAGGCGGGCGTCCTCCATTCTCCGATGAAGGACGCCGTCGTGACGGACGTTACCGTGCGTGCCGGTGATCGTGTGGCAGCGGGACAGAAGCTGTTCACCCTGAAGGACCTGGACGCGCTGATTGTGACGGCGGACATCTCCGAGGAATTCGTCCGGGACGTAAGGCCCGGCATGACGGTGGAAGTCACCCCCATCGCCGACAAGTCCAGAACCTATGCGGGGAAAATCACCCGCATCAGCGGAACGGCTGTCAACAAGAATGGCCAGACCATCGTTCCCGCCGAGATCACCCTCGACAAGCCGGACGACTTCATCCTTCCCGGCTTCAATGTGAACGTGTCGATTCCGGCGGATCAAACTGAAGGAGAGTAGTCCCCGCACAGCACAGCCTGACGTATTTCGATGGCATGACACTTCATGCACGCCTGTTTCTCAGGTGCATGCCTGAGTTGCAGCACGTTTCCGGGAAGACCTTTCTCAGACACAGGCCAGAATGGCATCCCGAAGGAAAACCGCCGCACCTGCCTTCCGATCATCGTAATACTTCCGGAACCGTTCGTCCTCGACATACATACGGCCAAGGCCGGCGTGGTATTCCGGGGTATACCGGTCAACCCATAGGCACAGCCATTCCTTGTGAAGAAGGACAGCTTTCCGGGCCAGTTCTCCGGAGGGGTTCCCGGTCTCCATCGCACGGACGAGGGTGTCTAGAATCTCCTCCTCCAGTGTCTGCGCCCGGTCATGCTGTTCCTTCGTCATGCCCATCACCTTCTTGTTCGAGCGATCCACGGTCTCGTCCCCATATTTCGCGCGGACTTCCTCCCCGTATTTTCGCTCGTTTTCACTCACCATTTCCTTCTTGAAACCTTCGAATTTTTCCTTGTCGCTCATTTCGACACTCCCTTCCGCAGCTGCCAGTGTCCTTTCCACATTGGAAATGAGTCTGTCCAACTGCGAGCGCTTTTCCATCAGTTGCGCGTGATGTTCCTTCAAGGCGGAAACCCCGTCAAACAGAGGCGATTGCATCAGATCACGGATTTGTTCGAGCCCGACGCCGAGTTCCCTGAAAAACAGGATCTGCTGCAGCCTGTCCACTTCCGTCCGCCCGTAGATGCGGTATCCCGAGCTGTTGATCCTCGCCGGCTTGAGAATCCCCATCTGATCGTAATACCGCAGGGTCCGTGCACTGACCCCGGCCAATGCCGCCAGTTTTTGTACGGTGTATTCCATGCTTCCGCCTTTCCACGCAGCGGATGCCTTTCTGCGGCACCCACAAATCGAGCATACACCTTGACGTCGCGTCAATGTAAAGCGTTTTTTTCATCAAGCTTTCATGAAGAGGATCCGGCGCTGCGAAGACTCCAAACGAATCGCCCTGATCGAAGGGCCCAGTAAAAATGAAGAAACCAGAAAAATCGGAGAACCCAGAAAAACCGAAGAACCCAGAAAAAAGACCGGATGGCACCCCACCCGGTCTTTCTGTCCTTACTTTGAAATGGCTTCGGCAAACGCCTCCCCAAGTTTGATATATCGGATTTTCCCATCCTTGTCGAATTCCACGGCCCCCTTCAGCGGGATTTCAATGAAATCCATTTTGCTTGCATCCGGGTAATACAGGATGGAGCCAAGAACATCGTACTTCCCGTCTCCATTATTTTTCACCTGCAACTGATCGATCTTGGAAATCCACCCCCCCTTGAGACTCTCCTGCTGGAACGAGTACAAGGTGCGTTTGGATTCGAGCCTGTCATATTCCTCCACAGTAAACAGATTCCCATACATGCGCTTCACATACTGCAGAAAACTGATATCCGCTTCGACAACAGGATGCAATCCGCTTGGGGTGGTACTCCCGGAAGCGACCGCTCCGGCAGGAGCGGCATCTCCCGGGGCGACAACCGCCCCCTCCGACAGGTTTTCCATCTTGCCGGAAGAAGCTGCAGCACCAGCCGGCGCCCCTGCCTCATCCACCATCGTCACCAATTCACTTTCCAGCCTCGCATATGCTTTTCGGAATTCGGGATCCGGACAGTTGTAAATGCCCTTCAGGACATTGGCAATAATGGTTTCGTCGGGTTCCACCAATGTTCCGGACTCCTGGGCACAACCGGCAAATACCAGGACCGACGACAAAAGGGTGCACCACAGGAGAAGCGTTGAGACACGACCTGTTTTCTTGCAAAAAGCCATTCGCATGTTCAACCTCCATCCGGTACGATGGTTCACGCCAGCGGCACGACCAGGGTTTCACCGGTTTGAAGAACAAATCCGTCCTCCAGTTCCACAACGCCATCCCGAATATTCGCCGAGATGAAGCGTGAGTCGCTTTCGGCCCTGCATTCCAGCACCAATGCCCGAACTCCCTGGAATGGCATGGCCGATCCGGGGTGGTTTTGCGTCATCCGCATCGACGCGCGGGCAAATACTTCCTTCCCGAGCTCCAGTTCCTGCAACGCAAGGGTCCCGGCCACCAGTTTCAGTTCCGCTTCTTTTTCATTCAAGGAGAAGGTGCCCCATCCAGGCGCCAGTGACCAGAAGCAGCGGAATTCGGATTCCAAGGGATTCTTTCGGAGTGTGACGGATGTGCCAGCCCGTGCAGCATGCCCGACAGCATTCTGCAAATCGCCCGGCGATCCTTCCGCCGGAACACTCGTCGGATCACCTATCGGATTTCCCGCCGGATTACCTGCCGGGACTTCTGGCGGAATCTCAACCGGACGGAACCCAATCCGTCCTTTCGACAAGTCGAAGGAAAATCCGGACAAGGCGTTCAGCAAGGCGTAACTTGCCATGGAACGGGCATAGTTGCTGCCACATTCGAACTCATTCCACGGGTTCCTTTTCTCCCCGTCGAAACGGGAACGGATGATTCCGATGATCTCCAGTCCCTCCGCCACCAGCCCTTCCTGGATCATGTGGATGGCGGCCTGGTACTCGAATCCGACCATTGTCTCCTCACTGTAAGGAGCGGGAACGACAGGCTTGCATACACCTTCCGGCCAGTCGCAGATGACCACGCCACCCTCATCGTTCAGGGAATAGAGACGGCAAGGGTTGAAGAAATCACGGAAGGATCGTTTGTAATTGTATCGATAAATGGATGTAAGTGCCTTCTTGACTTGATCCGGCCGATATATCTCGCCCAAACCGTACAGGTTCGCATGCCATTGCGCCAGGACCTGGTCGATGCCACATCCCTCGCCGATCTGGTACTTGATCTCCTGCGCCTCCTCATTCCAATACGCGGTGAGGGTACTGTCCCCGAGCAGGGACTTTCCGTTGTCGTAACGCTCCACAAGCGTTTTGTCGGACAGATCGATCTTCTGCATGTAGTACTCGCCATTGAACAGATGTTGATCCGCCCAGGTTTTCCCCTTTGTGAAGAGCGCGCCATATTCCTTCGAAGCGGTTGTGTCGCCGAGGCAGTCGGCCATCTCCATCGCAGCCTTGAGCGCGCCAAGATACATGCCGGTCAGCCAGGCATTCGGGCCAAAGAGCTCCATGTCCAGCGTGTGATGCTGGCGGCCTTCCAGAACCCCGTCCTTGTCGGCATCCCATGCATCCGCATTCGATGGGGCCCACGCGAAGGCGATGTTCTTTTTGACACCGTCCCAATGACTTTTCAGCCACTCCGTATCCCCGCAGATTTTCCAGTCGCGATACAACTTCATCACACCGCCGAACTGGCCGTCGGCACAAGGCCGGAACTCGGATTTTTCCCGACCGGGCGGAAGCTGAAGCCGGAAGGCCATGCCCCCGTCTTCCCGCAGGTTGTACCGGTAATCCAGATCCCGCATGGAACGTTCCAGCTTCGGAAACAGGAACGGCAGTGCCTGGGCATAGTTCCAGACATGCGTGCAGGACCCTTCACAGCAGCCGGCATCGCATCCGCAACCTTCCCAGCCGTAAAAGGAGCCATCCTCCAGCCGTAGGCAGGTCGGGGTCTTCAGAATGGAAATGTTGGCGGATACGGCTTCCAGTACCGCATCCGGCAATGTGGAAGAAAAAAGCGCGTCATGAAACGCTTTCGTTTCGCGGTAAAGACGCTGCCACTCCTTCAGGGCATAACGGGATGTAGCGGCGCTGTCGGCAAAGACGGTCGCATACCAGTTCTTCCAGATGGAAGCGGGCTTGTCGGAAACACAGGAACCTGCCTCGCAAGAACAGACTTCCTCCGGCATCGGATTCCAGTCGTTCGTGCGGTTCGGAAAGTTCCAGGACAATACGAACCGAACGGTTTTGGACTGACCGGGTTCCACCGTCATATGGGCGGTTAGGGTGCCCATGTCGTCGCGGATCGAAGGATCTGCCGGATAGGTGCGGTTCTTCAGTTTTCCCGGCGCAGTGAAATCCCGCCAGAACACGCCAAGACTGTCGAACCAGCGGCCCCTGAACCAGTCATTTTGGAACCCCGTATCCTCCGCGTCGGTCGCCACACACAGATCCCCATACGCAGGGTTCCCGGTGTCCGCATCGTCGGAGCGCAGATGGAGGAACCGCATGCCGTCACGGAATTCGGTCGTATGCAGCAGCGCTCCCCGTGTGAGTGGATTTCCCACCGAAAAGGCCACGGTGTATTCGATTGTAGCTGAATCCGTGTTTTCCAGCGTCACTTCGAAAAAAGCGGCGGGCAGGCTGGAATCGGCCTCATTCAGGGGGATGAACGGATTCCAGGCGGACAGGGCGGCATTCCCGGGAAATTGCGGATCTGAAAAGGTCAGTCTGGCGAAAGGATATGCGCCTTCAAACGCGACATCGCGAAAATGAGGTACGCCTGCCATGGTCTCGCGGATCGGTCCCCAACCGTATCCGACATACATTGTACGCCCAAGGGTTCCCACCAGGGGAGGCTGGGCGTCACCGTGCAGAACCCGCGCCCCAAGCACCTTTCCATCCCGTTCCGCCTTTACGGCGAAATGTGAAAAGCCATTGACGGACCCCTTGTTCGGGCGATTGAAAATCTCCCAATCGATCAGCCGGCCGTTTCCGGCCAGTCCGATGCATCCGCTCCCGATTCCGCCGATGGGAAAGGAAATCTCCTTGCCCATTTCACCTTCATACCGTTTCATCTTCATGAAGAACCTCCCGGCACGCATCCCTCCGAATCATGGGTCTTTTCTAGCCGACAAGTTCTTTCAGAAACAAATCCACTTCCGTCTCCAGCCGCTCATTTCCATCCTTGACGCAAAGGCTGCCGAACGCCCGTACATGCTTGCCGTAGGCGGCTTCGAATTCGTCCCTCACGCCGCGGTATTCCCCCTTCGGGCCAGCATGGGTGATCAGAAGCGCAGCATCCTTCATCCTCTTTCCGTAATCACGCAGCAGGGTGCGGACTGGGCTTGCGAAGGCGCCGGCCCAGATCGGCGCGACGACAATCATCAGATCGTAGTCGGCCGGGTCTTTCTTCAAAGGGCCGATAGGACTGAAGCTTTTCCGCTTGGATTGGTATCCCGACCGGATAAAGCCAAATACACCCTTCCTGTTCACTTGATCGTCTATCTGTTCGATATCGGCACCCATCTCGTTTCCGATTCGTTCCGCGAGCATTCTGCAGGTTCCGGACCTTGTGGCATATACGACCAGTATCTTCATGATTCATCCTCTCCCATCTTGTGAAAACGGCTGGCATGAGCGGTTTGACACCATCATATCACAGCGTTAGCAGGCCGCAAGCGTTTTGCGAAGATCGAAAAAAAACGCCATCCCATCACCGGGATGGAATGACGTTCTTTCGATTCAAGTTGTTGTTGAAATGTCAACAAACATGGAGCATGGGGGGTGAGACTCCGGCAATTGAACCAATCACCATTCAAAAGGTAAAAACGACACCGATCCATTGCCGGGTCTATAAAAGCGGATCAGGCAACGGCATCCGAGAACTGGCTGTTGTACAGGTCGGCGTAGAATCCGCTCTTTGCGAGCAGTTCCTGGTGGCTGCCCTGTTCGATGATGGTCCCGTTGTTCATGACCAGAATGAGCTCGGCATCGCGGATGGTCGAGAGCCGGTGAGCGATGACGAAACTCGTCCGGCCTTCCATGAGATTGTTCATGGCCTTCTGTATGAGGACTTCGGTACGGGTGTCGACACTGGAAGTCGCCTCATCCAGAATGAGGATGGCCGGGTCCGTCAGAATGGCGCGGGCAATTGTCAGCAGCTGCTTCTGACCCTGGGAAATGTTCGTGGCCTCCTCGTTCAGGATCGTGTTGTAGCCTTCCGGCAGGGTGCGGATGAAGTGATCCGCATGCGCAGCCTTCGCGGCAGCGATGATATCCGCCTCGGAAGCACCTTCCCGGCCATAGGCGATATTGTCGCGGATGGTCCCGTTGAAGAGCCAGGTATCCTGCAGTACCATGCCGAACATGCCGCGCAGGTCCGCACGCTTCATGTTGCGGATATCGACACCATCCACGGAGATGGACCCGGCATTCAGTTCGTAGAACCGCATCAGCAGATTCACAAGGGTGGTTTTGCCTGCGCCGGTCGGACCGACGATGGCAACGGTATGTCCCTGCCGCACTTCGAGGTTCATCTTCTCGATGAGCCTTGTTTCCTCCACATAACTGAAGTCCACGTCACGGAAGCTGACTTCGCCCTTCGGATTCGCAATGGCCACGGCCTTTTCGGCCTCGGCCACCTGCTCCTGCTCGTCGAGCATCTCGAAGACGCGCTCCGCACAGGCGACGGTGGACTGGATGATGTTGGCGATGTTCGCGGTCTGGATGATGGGCTGGGTGAAGGAACGCGAGTAGTTGATGAAGGCGGTGATGTCGCCGATCTTGAGTCTCCCCTTGGTAATCCAAAGGCCGCCCACCACACAGATGAGCACATAGCCGAGATTGCTGATCAGGTTCATGAGCGGCCACATGACACCGGAGATGAACTGGGCCTTCCATCCCACGTGATACAACTTTTCATTGCTTTCCTCAAACTCGCGGAGAGAGTCTGCTTCCTTGCCGAATGCCTTGACCACCTTGTGGCCGGTGTACATTTCCTCGACATGGCCGCTGAGCTTCCCGAGCACTTTCTGCTGTTCCGCGAAGAACTTTTGGGACTTCTTCGCGATGGTCATCGTCGTGAGGATATACAGCGGCAACGTCAGGAGGACCAAAACGGTCAGGAGCGGACTGATGGTGAGCATCATGATGATGTAGCCGAGGATGGACACGACCGAGGTGACGATCTGTGTCAGGCTCTGTTGCAGCGTCGTGGAGATGGTGTCCACGTCGTTGGTCATGCGGCTGAGAATCTCCCCGTGCGTGCGTCCGTCGTAATATTTCAAAGGGAGTCTCGTCAGCTTGTCATCCACTTCCTTGCGGAGCTGGTAGACCGTCTGCTGTGAAACACCGGACATGACAAGCCCCATCAGCAGGGAAAAGATGGAGCTGACGATATAGAAAGCCAGCAATATGGCGAATATATAGAAGATGTAGGACATGTCCACCTTGCCGTTGGTGTCGCGGATGGCCTGCACGGCGTTTCCGATCTGATCCTCCGTCATGGTGACTTTCGTATCCGCATTTTTCAAGTCCGAACCGAAGAACCAGTCATGCAGGTTGTTGTAAGTGTTCTTTACCCCTGCGAGAAAACCTGTTTCCGTGGGCTCCGCCAGAGTGGCACCATCTGCGGGCTTGGCCGTATCCGAGAATTCAACCTGCATGCCGGCCGGCATGGATTTGGACAGGTCCAGGATTTTCTGCACGATGTCCGCACGTTGGTTGGCATCGGTGGTTTCATCGAGCATGGGGAGCGCCATGAAATCCTTCAGCAGCGCCATGGTTGCCGCATCCGGCATTTGCGCCCCATCGGGAAGGGTTCCTGCTGCGGCTGGAGATGCGCTCGCATCCTCGCCCGTTCCGGCAGCGGCGTCCGTTCCGGCTGCAGGCTTTGCGGCATCCGTTCCAGTTCCAGGCTTCGCAGCGGGGGCTTTGACCTTTGCGTCAGCCTGGGCCTTCATGGCGGCAATCTGCGCCTGTTTCGCCTGCTCCATCTGGACGTTGACCTTGTCCACGATCAGATGCTGCACATCGGACATCTGCTGCACGAGGAATTTCGCCATGAAGGCGTCCTGCATCTTGTTCATGGCCTTGGCCTGGATTTTCGGTGCGCCGATGGTGAAGGCGGTGCTTAAAACAGCGAGGATCATAACCATGACAAGATTGACGCGGTGGGGCTTCAGATAGCTCAGAAGCCGCCGGAAAGTTCCCTTGAAGTTCTTTGCCTTTTCAACCGGGCGGCCCATGCCGCCGGGTCCATGCCCGCTGCCGGGTCCCCGGTTCTGTGCCGGTGCTTTGTTCTGTGCGCCTTGCTGACTCATGCGATTTCCTCCTCGGACAGCTGCGATGAAACGATTTCACGATAAACGCCGCAGCTTTCCATCAGTTCATGGTGGGTGCCCATCCCGGCGATGCTTCCATTCTCCAGGACAATGATGCGGTCCGCGTCCATGACCGTACCCACACGCTGGGCAACGATGAGGACGGTGGACTCGGTGGTCTCATTTCTCAGCGCGGCACGCAGTTTAGCGTCCGTCTTGAAGTCCAGTGCGGAAAAGCTGTCGTCGAACACATAGATTTCCGGTCTGCGAACCAGGGCCCGTGCGATGGAAAGCCGCTGTTTCTGGCCACCGGACACATTGGAGCCGCCTTGGGCGATCACATGTCCGTACCCGCCTTCCATCGTATCGATGAACTCCGCGGCCTGGGCGACTTCCGCGGCGCGACGCACTTCCGGGTCCGTCGCATCCGGTTTGCCAAAGCGGATGTTCTCCTCGATGGTCCCGGAGAACAGGAGCGCCTTCTGCGGCACAAATCCGATTTTCGCACGCAGGCATTCCTGCGTCATTTCACGAACATCCACGCCGTCGATGAGAACCTTTCCGGAATCCACATCATAGAAACGTGGAATGAGGTTCACCAGCGAGGTCTTTCCTGAACCGGTGCTGCCGATGATGGCCGTCACCTCGCCGGGCTTTGCATGGAAGGAGATCCCGCTCAGCGCAGGCTGTTCGGCGCCATGGTAGCTGAAACGAACATTCTGGAACTCCACATGGCCCTTGCCGGTCGGGCAGGAGGAATCGGTCTGCGCGGGGTCCTTGATTTCAGGGACCATTTCCAGCACTTCATTGATACGGACCGCAGCAGCGGAGGCGCGGGGAACCATGATGAACATCATGGAAAGCATGATCATCGAGAACAGAATCTGCATTGCATACTGAATGAAGGCCATAAGGGAGCCGACCTGCATGTCACCGTTGTCGATGCGGATGATGCCGAACCACAGGATGGCCAGGGTCGTAAGGTTCATGACCAGCATGATGGCCGGCATCATGAACGCCATGATGCGGTTGACCTTGATGTAGTTCTGGGTCAGGTCCTCATTGGCCGTCTCAAAACGCTTGCGTTCATGCGCATCCCGGTTGAAGGCGCGAATGACGCGGATACCGGTGAGTTTCTCACGGACAACCAGGTTCATGCGGTCGATCTTCGTCTGCATCACCTTGAACAAAGGCAGTCCCTTGAGCGCGAGAACCACGATGATCGCAATCAGGACGGGAATGGAAACAACCAGGATCCAGGTGAGACCCGCATCCTCCTGCCTTGCCATGATGATGCCGCCGATCATCATCATCGGCGCCATGATCATCATGCGGAGCATCATGATCAGAACCATCTGGACTTGAGTGATGTCGTTGGTTGTGCGCGTGATGAGGGTGGAGGTGCCCAGCTTGTCGAATTCATGCAGCGAATAGCTGGTGACCTGTCGGAACACCTTGCTGCGCAGATCCCGGCCGAATCCCATCGCAACACGCGAAGAGAGGAAGCTGGAGATGGTTGCGAGGAGACCTCCCGCTGCCGCCACAATCAGCATCAGCGCCCCGAGACGCCAGATCAGGGTGGTATTCCCCTTCATGACCCCGTTGTTGATGATGTCGGACATGAGCGTAGGCAGATAGAGATCTGACTGGGTCTGGAGAAACACCAGTACCAGGATCGCGATGATGGGCACCAGAAAGGGCTTGAGATGTCGAAAAAGTCTTATCATGATGGTTCCGTCTCCTTTTCCTGTGATGCTTGGCAATGTTCGTTCCCTTGCATGTCGTGACGCATTTGCTCCTGCATCCGTTCCAAGAACGGAAGGGTTTTTCGCATGATTCGGATCAGATGGTCGGAGTCTTCCGGACCCAGGTGCTCTGTAAGGCTTGTGAACATCCAGAGCATCTTCTTTTCAAAGTGCTCGTGCTTGCGCAACCCCTCCTCGGTCAGGAAGACAAGAACGGAGCGCCGGTCCAGCACATCCATCTGCCGGTACACCCATCCGGCCTTTTCCAGGCCATTGATGAACTGGGTGACAGTCGGATTGGCGATTTTCAGGATTCGGGCGATTTCCGATACACGGATCCCCTCTCCGGTCTCCACATGATGCAGGGCGACTGTACCCATGACAGCCATCTCCCCTGATTTCTCGCCGCCGCCTCCCGAGGGTCGACGCGCGCCTCTTTTGATTTCGGAAAAGACGGACAGCAGTTCCTTGGCGGCCTCCAAGGCCTCTCGTCGTTCTTCTTGCATGGTGGCGTGCCCCTTTCCAGTACGGTCCTCCGGCTTTATTGTCTTGCCGGATCTGCAGGTTTGGTTACAGGTTTGGCTGCGGGTTTGGCCACAGTTATGTCTGTAGGCTTGGCTGTAGATTTGGGTATAGTGCCAATTGTATGCAATTACTAAATATTAGCGTTGCTATTTTTTAGCTTCACTATTTATTAGCTGACCTAAGTATAAATCCAAAGCAGGATCCCGTCAATCTGTTTTTCTCACGCTTCCTTTGCAGCAACGACACAGGATCGAATCAGCAACGCTACGGCATCGTGAGGATCTTTAGCCTCAGTGCTTCTCCGTCCACCCCCAGCCCTTCGAAGCATGCGGCCAATACCGGATTGTCTCCTTCGGACAATGCACCATTCCCGGCAAATTGTGTGGCAATATGGAGCGCCATCATCAGTTTTCGGTTGATGATCCGCTCATCCAACGGCGTATGGTGATACAGCGCCGCTTCGACGATGGGATACGGCAAATCCCACCACTGCAACAGATAGCCGCCGACTTCCGCATGGTTTGTCCCGAAACGGGCGGTCTCAACCGCCAGTGAGTCCGGCACATCCAGTCCGCCGTTCTGCAGCAGATTCGCATATGGTGTTCCAAATTGCTTCAACATCAGCGTCTTTCCGACATCATGCAGGATCCCCGCCATGTTTTCGGAATCCGTCACTTTCTGCCGGAGAAAATCCCGGTGAAGCATCGTCATTATCAGGTTTGTCCGTACTGCGGCATCAAACCACTGCTGCGCCGCCTGGCCCGTTATCCCGGCCGAATCGAGCACGGCGGTTGAAACGATCAGGCTGCGGATGTTGGCAAGACCCAAAAAGGTGATCGCCTTCCGGATGGATGCCGTTCGTACGCCGAAATAGGCGGAGTTGGCCACATGAAGGACTTTGGCGGAAATAGCGGGATCGCGTTCCAGTTCCTTCGTCATCGTGGCGATGTCGCACTCCGCATCGATGGCCGCCAACAGGCGCCGATAACTCGGTTGAATCGTCGGCAGCGACTCCATGTTGTTGATCAACTCCATCAGGCCATGCTCCATCAGCAGCTTTTCCGTATCGAAGATCTGTCCGATGATTTTGATCAACCCTTCATTGTCCCACGGCTTGAATACATAGATCATGGCCACGTTCTGCTGAACAGCCCGGAAAACGATGGGTTCGTCGGTGAATCCACTCAGGATGACACGGACAACGCGGGGGTACATTTCCTTGATCCGGCACAGCAACTGGTACCCATCCATGTCTGGCATGCGCATGTCGCTGATGACCAGATCGGAAGGCGCCTCCGCCAGCAGTGACAGGGCTTCCACTGCATTCAGTGCCGTCCGGATGTCCCAATCCGTATCCTCGAACAGCCGGGACAGGGATTTCAGGATTTGCGGTTCATCGTCAACAATCAGGATCCGTTTCATAGTTCGTCATCCTCCTGGCGCACCCGATCAATGGGCAAACGAATCGTGACGGCGGTGCCTTCTCCCGGTTCGGAATCCACCTCAATGGTTCCACCATGCTTGTTGACCAGAATGTCGTACGCAATCCCGAGCCCGAGTCCGGTTCCCTGGCCGACGGGTTTCGTGGTGAAAAAAGGTTCGAACATATGGTTTTTCACATCTGCATTCATCCCGCAGCCATCATCTCGAATGCGGCAGCACACGAAATCCCCCTCCACCCATGTTTCGATGTCGATTCTCCCTTTTTCCGCATGTTCCTGCCCGGAATTGGCCCGGATGGCATCATACTTGACTTTGATCGCATGCACGGAATTGATGAGGACATTCAGCAGGACCTGGTTGATCTGCCCTCCATTCGCCTGGAGGCTGGGGATGTCGCCGGGGTGGAATGCGACCTCACAGGCATATTTGAGTTCGTTGTTCGCAACGAGCAGAGTCATGCGGATTCCCTCGTTGAAATCAAAACCCGAGCGTTCATCATTCCGGTTGATGCGGGAAAAACTCCGGAGACCGCTGACGATGGCTGCGATGCGCCTGAGTCCCTCCTGGGTGTCTGTAATCAGCTCGTTGACCTGCTTGCGTATCTGATCCATTCTAGTTTCCCGCCACGCGGTGGAGATCCGATCGTTTGCCTCGGATTCGACTGGTGTGTTGTCCCGAATCCACAGACAGATATCCAGCACGTGATTGATGCGCTGGAAGTATTTTTCCAGAATACCGAAGTTCCCCGAAACGAAACCCAGCGGGTTGTTGATTTCATGGGCCACACCGGCTGCCAGCTGACCGATTCCGGCCATTTTCTCCTGCTGCAGCATTTGGATCTGTGTGGTTTTCAGCCGATCCAGGGCCACCTGCAGCTCCGCATTTTGCTCGTTCAGCCGTCGCTCAAGTTTTTTCTGCATGGTGATGTCTTCCCGCGCATCAATGAAACTGTCGAAGAGGTTGCCCAATTCCCCGATCTCATCGCCACTCTTCCGGTTGAACCGTATGCTGTCCGCCAATTCACCGCGTTGCAGGGCCCGGAAGGTATCGGTGACCCGTTTGATGGGCTGGACCACCTGCCGGGAAACCAGCATGCCGAAGAAGGCGATGACCCCGATGGAGAGCAGGAGCAGGCCGGCGAACAAGACAGATACCAGCCTGCTTCGTTCATAGATGGAAGACAATGGAAAGAACGAGGCCACCGTCCAATCTGCATCGGCGATGCCGGCATACACAACAAGCATGTCACTGCCGTCAATCCGTTGCTCGAAGGAGCCGTCCCCATTTGAAAAGGAGGAAGCGATTCCGGTGGACACCTTCTGCCCGAGGATGGATACATCCCGATGGAACAGGACGCGACGTTGCCGATCCAGAATCAGGGTGTAGCCTTTCCCGTTTTCGTACTCGCTCATTCCGCTGGTAAACACGGCGGGATCATAACTCACAACCAGCAGACCATCCGCCGGCTTTCCGCCATCCGGGGTGCTTCTGTTCGTCAACTGCTTGACCGCCGTGACAACATGCGAATACTGCGAGTCCTTGTTGATGCTGGTTTCAATTCCGCTCCAATAGACAAAATCGCTGGAAGCGGCTGCTTCCATGGTCAGCCGCTCCAGCAGGGTTGCGTCAATGTTGGCGGCATTGAGTGTTTCCCCGACATGGAAGTGATTCCCGTACGCGGAAAAGATGTCGATGGAAACCAACCCCTTGAGGCTGGTGTACCCGCTGAGAATGTATCCGATCTGGGCTTGCGTGGTGAGTTTGTTGAACGAGGAGTCCGATGCATCCTCCCCCAGTGCGTCCTGGATCTCATCGATGCCGGAAAGATTTGCAATCAGGCTTTCCACATCGCTCATGACAAGCGTGATGTATTGCTTCCGCTGTTCGGCGAACTGCCGGTAAAAGGTCAGGGTGTTGTCCTTCAGGACGGCATTGGTGTTGAGAATGGACAAAAGCCCGAAAAAAACCAAGGGCACAAGCCCGATGAGGATCATGTATCCAAGGAACTTGCGGGTCAGGCTTCTCTTCCCCCTGGCAACTTTCACGGGTACTCCTCATTTCGTCAGTGTTTCCTTTGTCACCAAACGCACCGGGACATATGTGATGCTTTCCACCTGCTTCCCATTCAGCAGAGCCACTGCCGACTCGACGCCCTTGTAGCCCTGCAGATCCGCCTGCTGGTCGATGGTGCACTGCAGCCATCCTTCCCCGATGGCGGTCCGTGCATCGGATAAATTGTCAAATCCCGCCACAAGAACATCCTTCCGGTTGATTTCCTTGAGGTACTGGATCATTCCCAGGGCCATCATGTCATTGGCGCAAAAGGCAATGGTCGCCTCCGGGTGTTCCGTAAAGATTTTTTTCGATACCGCGTACGCCTCGTCGATTTTCCAATTGGCGGTTTCAGAGGCGACAATCCGGATGTCCGGATGCCCGCCGAAAGCCGCCTCCGCGCCTTCCCTGCGCAGCCGCGCATTCTCGGCATCCCGGATGCCCTCCAGCACAACAGCATTCCCCTTGTTTCCGGCCAGCCTGCAGACTTCTTCCGCAGACAGACGGGCACCTTCATCGTTTTTCACACTGATGAACGGGACATCCTTCAGCCCCCTCTTTTCCGACTCCGTCACATCCAGCCGGTTGTCGATATTGACGATCTTT
Source organism: uncultured Clostridia bacterium (assembly GCA_942493335.1). Lineage (GTDB taxonomy): Bacteria > Bacillota > Clostridia > DSM-8532 > DSM-8532 > JAEWSN01. Next base: position 2,072,426 of record OW818693.1, read on the forward strand.
ATGCCGTCATCCTGTGCCGTTTTCAAGACCTTGACCAGTTCCGTCGAACTGCCGGGAGCGATGACAATGGCATCCACCTTCTGGTTGATCAGATCCATGACTATTTGAATCTGCTGCTCGATCGACGTTTCCTTTGCGCCCGTCTTGACAATCAGCTGCAGCCCAAATTCCGTCTCCGCCCTGCGTGCACCTTTTTCCATCTCCACGAAGAAGGGATTCGTCAAGGTCTTCATCACCAGGGCAACCTTGTATTGCGTTGCACCTTGCGTTGCCGCCGCCGTCTGCACCGTTCCTCCCTCAAGCAGGCTGTCTCCGGAGGGGGACTGACCGCATCCTGCAGCAATGGCCATCAACAGGCACAATGGAATTGCCATCCATTTCTTCATTCCAAGCCCTCCTTCGCGTCCTGATCCTGTCAAGGGTCCGACCCTCATCCTGCATCGGCAACGACCCGCTCCTTCTCTCCATCCATATGCCAGTTATCCAGGAACACTTGTATATTCTGCAAAAACAAGGCCGACAACACCGGGTCGTAATGAATTCCCGCCTGCTCCTTGAATTCCTCGATGATTTTTTCAACGGGCCAGGCTCCCTTGTATGGACGAGTCGACAATAATGCGTCAAACACGTCGCAAATGGCCACAATCCTTCCAACCAGCGGAATTGCCTCTCCCGCCAACCCGTTCGGATATCCGGACCCATCCCACCATTCATGATGGGTGAGTGAAATCGACTCCCCCATTCGGATGATCTCGTGGCTGCTTCCCGCCATGATTTCACCCCCCTTGAGGGTATGGGTCTTCATTAGTTCCCACTCCGCTTTGTTCAATGGTCCGCGTTTGAGCATGATATCATCGGGGATCCCCATTTTTCCGATGTCATGCATCATGGCCGCATATCTGAGATAGCCGTATGTCCATTCGGGCAGCCCGGCCAGACGGCCCAGCTGTTCGGACATTTCACCGATCCGGACAATATGGGTGCCCGTATCCGTATCCCGGAACTCCGCGGCGCGGGCAAGCCGGGTCAGCAGCTCAATCTGCAGCGCAAGCAATTCCTTCGTCCGCTCCTCAACCCGGATTTCCAGTGTCCTGTTTTGCTCCGTGATGTCATCGTGAAGACGTCGAATCTGCATGATGTTGCGGATCCGCATGATGATCTCCGCGGCGTCGAACGGTTTTCCGATAAAGTCATTGACCCCAAGATCGAGGGCCTTCATCCGATTCTTCGCATCGTCCTCCCCCGTAATCACGATAACGGACAAATAGGTGTCACCGCACACATCCCGCAATGCCTTCAGCACCTCGAAGCCATCCATCCATGGCATCAGGATGTCCAGCAGCACGATGTCGGGCTTGTAGATCTGAAAGGCGTCCACAGCATTTCTGGCGTCGTTCACGACAGTCAGCTCCGTATAGCCGGAAAGTGAAAGCAGGCGTGTCAGCATGTTTGAACTGCCTATTTCATCATCGACAATCAGGATACGGGTGCCGTCAGGATCAGCTTCCGGTTCCCAGCTCATAAATCCGGGTGTCCTTTCATCATAGGATCGATCACCATGCAAATCGGGATTGTTTGATATCTGTAATTACCCGCAGAGACTTCCCATCAAGCAACGGCATGGCAAAGAGAATCAAATGCAACCGCCGCTGCAATGATCTTCTTTTATGGCTCAGGCCATATGCAATTGCCGGAAGCTTCATGAACAAATGCGCAATGCAGGGAGGCGAACCCGAACAGGTCTTTGGCACCCGTCAGCGGTTTGCCTGTTTCCGATACTGCCCCGGCGGCGTACCCACCATTTTCCGGAAGGTCCTTATGAAATTTGCATAATCATTGAACCCGCAGGACGTACAGGCTTCTCCGACACTGGCGCCGCGCATCAGCAGCTCTCGCGCCTTCGAGATGCGCCGGAAGGTGACGTACTCGTGCATGCCCACGCCGGTCGTTTCCCGAAACAGGCGGCAGAGCATGGAAACGCTGAGGTAATATTGTCGGGATAGCGTCTCCAGACTCAAATCCCCCTCGAGGTTGTCGTCGATGTGTGCGAGGACGGGCACCAGTCGGGTCGGCACGACAGGTCGGGTGGCGTTTTCCCGGTCCGTCGCCCGGTGCGCGCGGTTGATCCGTACGAGCAGTTCCAGCAGGCAAGCGGTCCGCAAGGCCGGACTGGGTTCCTCCCCTTCCGCGAAAAGACGTTCCATCCGCGCAAACAGCTCCGTGATCTCCCGATCCGCCTGCGCATCCGGCACAACCTTGTTGTCCGCTCCGCGCGGGCGGCTGTCGAAGCAGGCCAGCAGATCCGTCCCCAGAGCGGACAACTCGACGGCCAGCTCCCGTGGAAACCGCACGGCCACCTTCTCGTACAGGACGGAGGATTTGGCCGACAGGTTGTGGAACTCATCACTGCGAATCACAAACAATTGCCCGGGTTCAAGCGCATGCATCCGGTTTTCGATGAAATAATCCACATCCCCAGATGCAAAGCGGTAAATCTCATACAGGGGATGTCGATGCCCTTTGCGTGTGCCTTCCTGTCGAAGGGATTCCGCCGAAGGGGTTCGCCGGGTATGAACATACTCGATTTGTCCCGCCCACTGTTGCAGGATCTTGTCCATGTGCACACCTCTTTTCATCACTTGTTGTCTGGCCTTCGCAAGAACATATGCAATATTTGAGCGAATCTACGCAAGGAATATGCGTTTATTTTATGCTAAACTTGTTCCAAGGGAAAGAGCTCCCGCAACAGGAGGAAAGCATGGCCCGATTCCGCATTGTTCTTGCCTTCATCCGGCAGCACAAACCATCCTATCTGTTCGGAATACTCTGCATGCTCGTCGCTTCCTGGGTGCAGACCCTGTTTCCGAATCTTCTTGGCGAAACCATCGACATCATGGGCGCGAAGGGTTTCAATCCGGCATCCGTCCACCGCAACATCCTTCTGATCCTGCTCATCGCCGTGGCAACTTTCGGTTTCACCTGGTTGTGGCGCACACTGGTCATCGGAAATGCACGAAAACTGGAATGTGACCTCCGCGCACGCCTTTTCCGGCACTTCATGCTGCTGTCCCCGTCCTTCTATCACAAAAAGAAAACCGGCGACCTGATCGCCTTCGCCATCAACGACATCTCGGCCGTTCGCATGACCTTCGGCCCAGCCACCGCCATGTCGGTCAATAGTCTGGTACTCTGCGTCGTATCCATTTTCACCATGATTACGACGGTGGACAGCCGGCTGACTCTCCTGACCCTACTGCCTTTTCCATTTGTCATCTGGGCGATGCTTGCCATCGGCGGCAAGGTGCGGAAATCCTTCCTGACTGTTCAGGAATCCTTTGCCGCCATTTCAGGCAAGGTCAACGAGGGCATCCATGGCGTCCGTGTGCTCAAAGCCTATGTGCAGGAAGAACCCACGCTCGCGGATTTCCGGGAGACCAGTACCGGCATGGTGGAGGCTTCGGTCAAAATGGTCTCCATCTCCTCGCTCCTCGGCCCGGTCATCGAGCTGTGCTTCAGTCTCAGTTTCGGTCTGAACCTCATTCTGGGCGGCCGCATGGTGCTGGACGGCACCATCACCGTCGGCGCATTCGTCGCCTTCAATACCTATCTCGCCATGATCATCGCGCCCGTGCTTTCCATCGGCCGCATCGTAAACCTGCTGCAGCGCGGCATCGCCTCGATGGACCGCCTGAATTGCGTCTTCCTCTCCGAGCCGGAAATTCTGGATCGGCCAAACGCCCGTGTTCTCCCATTGAAGGGCCGAATCGATATCCGTGGCCTGTCCTTTACATATGGGGGAACGAAAAAGATCGCCCTGGAAATCCCTTCCTTTGAAGTCCCGGAAGGTGCAACACTCGGCATTATCGGTCTGACAGGATCAGGCAAGAGCACCTTGGCCAATCTTCTGATCCGCGCCTACGACACGGACAATGACTGCCTGTTCCTGGACGGGCATCCCGTTGCCGATTACTCACTGGAAACGCTGCGCAATGGCATCGGCCTGGTCTCCCAGGAACCCTTCCTTTTCTCCGCCACCATCCGCGAAAACATCGCGAGCTTCCAACCCGGCTGGACGGAAGAAGACATCCGGCAGGCGGCATCCGACAGCCTCATGCTGGACAGCATCGACGAGATGCCGGAGGGTCTTGACACCCTGTTGGGGGAGCGCGGCATCAACCTTTCCGGCGGCCAACGCCAAAGAGTGGCCATCGCACGGGCGATTCTGCGGGATACGCCCGTTCTCGTACTCGACGACGCCCTTTCCGCAGTGGACACCGTCACCGAGGCACATATTCTGGCGAACCTCCGGCGAAGACGGAAGGGATGGACCACCGTGCTCATATCGCATCGGATTTCCGCCGTGGCCGATTCGGACATCATCCTCGTCCTGAACAACGGCAAGGTCGTCCAGACCGGGACCCATGCATCCCTGCTGCAGGAAGGAGGATTGTACCGTGAAATTCATGATGAACAGGAAGAAAACCGCCACAAGCTCCTCCGTGCCCGGTAAAGGGCATCCCGCCCCGACACCTGTCGCTCCGGACGTGAAGCGTCACAGCCTGCGCGCGCTGTTTGCCTTGTCTCGTCCCTGGGTGGGCAAATTCGGGCTCGCCATCGGCTGTATCCTGATGGTGAACGCCTCCACCCTACTCAAACCCTGGCTGTTGAAGGTGGTCATCGATGATTTCCTCATCGGTCGAAAACCCCAGTCAGCGCTCTACAGCCTCATCACTATGGCCGTCCTCTACATCGCGGTCTCCCTGATGGGCGCGCTATTCACCTGGTTGCAGGTCAATCTGGTGAACCGGGCCGGGCAGGCCATCATCCATAATCTGCGATGCAAGGTCTTCGAAACAATCCTGCACCTGCCACTTCCCTGGCTCGACAAGAATTCATCCGGCCGCCTCATCACAAGAGCAACGAACGACATCTCTGAAATCGGCGAGTTCTACACGGACGTCACGGTGAACATGATGAAGGACATCCTGCTTGTCATCGGCATCGTCGGTGCCATGCTCACCATGAGTGTCAGGCTTTCCCTTGTCTCGCTGGCGGTCATTCCAGTCATGGCCGTTCTGGTCTGGCTCATCAAGAATCGCATCCGGAAGAATTTCTTCAGCATGAAGCACTTCATCGGACGGATCAACGGTTTCATCGCGGAGAGCCTCACGGGCATGCAGACGATCCAGGCCTTTCGGGCGGAAGCGGCACGGGACAAGGATTTCACTTTCCTCAACGACGAATATTTCAAGACGACACTCACCCAGGTCCGCCTGAACAGCTTCCTCAAGCCGGCTTCGGACGTGTTCCAGAACCTTGCGATCGCCATGCTGCTTGCATACGGCATCGGCCAGGTGTCCGGGGAAGGGCTGCCCATAGGCGTCCTGTACGCATTTACCAGCTACATCAAGCAGTTCTTCGGACCCATCTCGGATCTGGCGGACAAGTACAACAGCATCCAGTCCGCCCTTGTTTCCGCGGACCGCGTGTTCGGTTTACTGGAGGAGGAACCCATTCTGGAAAAGCTCCATGAGGGAACATCCATGCCTTCTGCTGTGGGACGCATCGAGTTCCGTCATGTCTGGTTTGCCTACACGGAGGAGGACTGGGTCCTTAAGGATGTGAGTTTCATCGTGGAGGCAGGGGAAACCGCCGCATTTGTCGGAGAGACAGGGGCCGGGAAAACCACCATCATGAATCTGGTCAGTGGCTTTTATCAGGCGCAGAAGGGGGAAATCCTCCTGGACGGCGTTCCGGTCGCAACGGTGAAGAAGGCGGATCTGAGACGACGCGTATCCACCGTGTTCCAGGATGTCTTCCTCTTCTCTGGGACCATCCGCGACAATATCACCCTGCATGACGAAACGTCGGAGGAACTGCTGGAGACCGCTTTGAAGGCCTCTTGCGCGGATTCGCTCGTGGAAAGGCTGCCGAAAGGGCTGGGCGAACCTGTCACGGAACGGGGCAGCACCCTTTCCGCCGGCCAGCGCCAGCTTGTTTCCTTCGCCCGCGCCATTGCCCATGATCCGGTGGTGTTGGTGATGGACGAAGCTACGGCCAATATCGACACCCAGACAGAGCGTCTCATCCAGGAAGCCCTCACAAAGGTCACGCAGAACCGCACCACGCTGATGATCGCCCACCGGCTTTCCACCATCCGGCATGCAAACCGGATTTTTGTCATGCGGCATGGGGAAATCATAGAATCCGGCAATCACGACTCCCTGCTGGATCGCAAGGGTTATTACCGTTCCCTGCTGGAGGAATGTGAGGAACCGGTCGCCTGACCCTTCCCGCTAACCGAGCTGGACACGGTTGCGGCCTTTTCGCTTCGCTTCATACAACGCGGCATCCACGCGGCGTATGAGCCCGTCGCGATCAAAGGATTCCATGGCATCCGAAAGGCTCGGCGCAACGCCAATGCTGATCGTGACCCGGATTCCCTCTCCCTCCCAGGTCATGGCATTCGCCTCCACGGCAAGGCGAAGGCGTTCTGCGACCTGAACCGCCCGATCGGATGTGGCGCCAGGCATGAATACGAGAAACTCCTCCCCGCCGTATCGACCCAGCACATCAGACGCGCGTGTATTTTCAGCAAGAATGGCCGCCAGCCTGCGAAGGACTTCGTCGCCGGCAGGGTGTCCGAATCGATCGTTGATGCCCTTGAAATGATCAATGTCCAGCATCAGGAGGGAAAACGGCCCTTCCACCGGCACGCCTTCACACAGGTTCTTCAGGCCAATTAGAAAGGAATTCCGATTGTTCAGGCCGGTCAGGGCATCGATTCGGGCTTCCTGTTCAAGTTGCCGCATGAGCTCCACCCGCTTTGTGACATCTCCGATCAAAAGGACGATGCCGACCAGCTGCCCATGATCCCCCAACTCTGAAATCTTTGCCTCATAATGACGGATCACGCCGTCTTCATCCGGCAACTCGAACGGAACAGCAAGGGTCAAGCCTGTCACTGTCCGTCTTGCTTCTTCCGAGATGCGTCTTCGCCATGCATGAATGGCGTCGCGTATTGCAGGCACTCGCGCAAAACTGCGATCAAAATCTGACTGCGTGCTTGTGCGCTCCGCTCCTCCGTCCCGAGCCAGTTCAGGAATGCAGACGGCGGCCGAGCGGTTGAAATCGCGGATCTCCAGCTTCAAATCCAATACGATGGCGCCATCCTGAATCCAGTCGAACACCTTGTTCCGCGCAAGTGGTACAAGATGCAGGAAATCATGCCGGAAAATACACCAGAAGAAGATGAGATAATTGAAAAGTACAAAGAAGGGGCCACTGTCCAAGCGGAGGGGAAACAGCCCGAAAACATTGAGTAGAACAGAAAGGATGGGCATGACGGAAGCAATCGCCAGAACGATAGTCTGCTGCCGCAAATGACCGATTTCCTTCCTGAATGCCATGACATGGAGGGTCATGGCATATATGCCGCAAGCACCCAGATACAGAAAATGGACGTAATACCAGGGCCCTTTGGAGAAAACAAGGATCGGAAAGAAGCCATTGCTTTCCATGGCCATGTGCCCGTACTGCAGCGGAACAATCCCGCTGATGAGGCGGAACAGAAGGGTCAGCGACGGGATTCCGAAAAGCGCAGTGCGGAACAGCTTCCCGTGCTGTTTCCACAGGCCGTTCATCTCGATGGACAGTGCGACGAAGAAAGCCGGGAGGAAAGGAAGCCCGATGTACTGCACCTTGCTCCAGACATCCACATCCGCAACCCGTGCGCTTAGAAGCTCCATGGCATAGCCGGCCGTATAGAAGGAACTTGCCAGACAAAGAAGGGCAAACATCAGCGCCCCGGTAACCCTGTGCTTCCTACCGGAAATCCATGCCAGGACGAGGAGCGTAACCGTCGACAAAAAAAGCAGGATTGCAAGAAAGGTATTCACGGCACCAAACATCGGATGCTCCATTCTGGTCATGTTCCATGGGTGCGGAATTCTCAGCCGTATACTTCTGCCTAATCATTGTAAGGTGTATGGGGACCCACCGCAATGATGGAGTGCGAAAGGTTTCCAGTTTTCTTTTTTGCAAGTTCATGTTACGATGATTGCACAATACACTCCGTCCCCGACCATGGCAAGCTCCCCCTTCATGCGGCATGCTTCGGTTGTGTCCGAAAGCGCATGCGAATTGTCATGTTCACCGGCGGCGGCCATCGCAAGCAAAACGCATTGGAGGCATCGGTATGGCAGCACATCTGCAAATCCCGGAAGGGTATGTTCCATCCCTCGATCTTCGCGAAACGGAGATTGCCATCAAGTTCATCAAGGATCATTTTGAACAGGCGCTTTCCGCCGCCCTCCATCTCACGCGCGTCTCCGCGCCGCTCTTCGTACGGCCCGAATCCGGCCTCAATGACAACCTGAACGGCATCGAGCGTCCCGTTGCATTCGACATGCGGCACATCGACGGCAATTCAGCGGAAATCGTGCAATCGCTCGCGAAATGGAAGCGCATGGCGCTTGGCCGTTACGGCTTTCATCCGGGCGAAGGTCTTTATACGGATATGAACGCCATCCGTCGCGATGAAGAACCCGACAACCTCCACTCCATCTATGTGGACCAGTGGGATTGGGAAATGGTCATCACCCGCGAGCAACGCGAGCTGTCCACTTTGAAGGATACGGTCCGGAAGATCTACCGGGTGTTTCAGGAAACGCAGGACGCCGTCTGTGCGAAGTATCCGCAGCTGCAGTGCTTCCTCTCCCCGGACATCACTTTCATCACAACCCAGGAGCTGGAAAACCGGTATCCCCATCTATCCCACAAGGAACGGGAAAATACCTTCACGCGGGATCACGGTTCCATGTGCCTGATGCAGATCGGCGGACTGTTGAAGTCCGGAAAGATTCACGACGGACGCGCGCCCGACTATGACGACTGGAGCCTGAACTGCGATATCGTATTCCATTTCCCGGTGCTGGACTGCGCTTTTGAAGTCTCCTCCATGGGCATCCGCGTCGATGCTGCAACCATGAAGTCACAGCTGGAACTGGCCGGCGAGGAAAGCCGACGTCATTTGCCCTTTCACAAGGCCGTCCTCGAAGACCAGTTGCCCCTGACCCTCGGCGGTGGACTCGGTCAATCCCGCATCTGCATGTTCCTGCTTGGGAAAGCCCATGTCGGCGAAGTTCAGGCCTCCATCTGGCCTGAGCCCATGGAAAAAGCCTGCAGGAAATCCGGAATCGCGCTGCTCTGAAGATCAGATTCTGCACAATAGGCCTATTCATTCAGGATGGAATCGGCAATGAACATGGAGTATGATGGTTTCAACTGGAATCACTTCCCGTTTGAGGTTCTCCACTACAGCCTCGAGGTGCGGTGCTGTGTCACTTGTGAAAGGCGTGGTAACAAAGTATGAGCAATCCGGAAAACATCCCCCAGAACAACAACCAACAACCCAATAGCCCTCAGCAGGGAAACCAACAGGGAAACCAGCAAGGTTACCAGCAGAATTACCAGCCTGGCTATCAGCAACCCTATCAGGCCCAATATCCTCAACCCGGTCAACAACCATATGCTGCTTACCCACAAACCAACTCCGATGTTACCGTTGGGGAATGGCTCATCTCGTTTCTTATCCTGCTGATTCCAATTGTCAACATCGTAATGATGTTTGTTTGGGCTTTCAGCAGTACGGAAAAGCGAAGCAAGTCCAATTATTTCAAGGCCTCACTGATCATGGCTGCCATTGGAATTGTCTTATCGATTGTCTTCTCTGCGGTCATTGGTGGAATTGTAGCTTCCGTTTTCTCAAACCTGAATTATTGAGAAATACCAGCTTCGCTCTATACCAGACATGAAACCTGTAATTTGCCTTGCACTTCACTCGCCCTTCATATCACATCCGGCTTATCGTCCCTTCCTCGAAAGGGGCTGTCTCAAAAGTCATAGATATGACATTGAGACAGCCCCACGCAGCACATTTCAACGGCCAACAGTCCATGCATGCGCACCCAATGAAAGAGCCCGCCCATCCGGGCGAGCTCCCTGCCGTGCCATCGATCATGTGTCGACAACCAGCTCATCTGCGGACAACCGTGATCACGCACAACTGTTCGAAACCTCCCTCCTCCGTTCGGACGGTGATGCGGGCGGTTCCACTGCCCACCGCCGTCACACGGCCATTGGTGGAAACAGTTGCGACCGCCGTGTTGTCCGAGGACCAGACGACCTTGCGGTTCGTCGCGTTCCACGGCTCCACGATCGCCATCAGGCTCAGGGTTCTTCCCTGCCGCAGGGTAGCCGTTCGCGGACTCAGCATGACACTGCTCACCGGAATCCGTTTGGCGATGACATTCACCAAGCAGGTGGCGATCCGGCCGCCATCATGGGTCTGAACGACGACGATGCCCATCCCCGATTTCAAGGCAGCCAGCTTCCCATCCTGGGATACCGATAGTACGCCGGGGGAGCTGGACAGCCAGGTGACAGCGGGATCCGTGGCGTTCGAAGGATTGATGGACGCATGCAGCACGGTCGACTCGTCGACAGCCAGGGTCAGGAAGGTTTGATCGAGAGATACGGAACGCACAGAGATGAACTTGGCCAGTGTCACGATCTTCTCGCCGAATGCAACACCGCAGACCGCCTTGAGCGCGACCGGTCCTGCCGCCGCCCGGTATCCGATCGTCAGCACACCCGTCCGGGTGTTCACGCGAACGTTGGCGACCGGTGCAACGAGCTGCCACGCCACGGTCTGATCTTCCATCGCGCCACCGCGCTGGTCGAGGACCGTCGCGGTGTACGAGGCCGTTGTGTTGTAACTCCGGATGTATGCAATGTCAGGACCGGTAATCGTCACGCTTGTCGGAATGGGAACAAACCGGATGACAGAGATTGTCACGGTCGCGGAAGCGGTTCCCCCTTTTCCGTCGGATACCAGATAGGTAAATGCCGCTCCATCGCCATTGTATCCGGTCTCAGGCGTGAAGCGTACGGTCAATCCCTCGACAGTTCCCGTTCCGTGCAATGTCTCTGTCAGGACAACGTTCAGCGGGTCACCATCCGCATCGCCCACCAGCGTGGTCAGATCGATGTCGACGGGCAGATCCTCCTCGGTCGTCGCCGTGCCCGGCAATGCAGTCGGCAACTGGTTGGGCGTCGCCGTACCGGGACCGATGCCTTCCAGCACCGGGAATCCCTGATTGACACCGGCATGCTGCACCCATATGCTTCGCGCGGGCGTTCCATCCAAAAGCGCAAGAAATGCCGCATCCGCCATTTCCACTGTCGTCATCGCCACCGCTTGTGCGTCGGACATGCCGGCGGGGTCGTATGCGGTTTTATTCCAGTAGCAGTCAACGAATTGCGTCAGGGTCTCCGGCAGACCATCCTGCATGTCGGCCAGTCCCACGAAGCCTGCGGCGGCCTCCGTACCAGCCGCCACACCGGCCGCGTAGCAACGGGTCATGGTCCCGGCCGTGCTCATGCCGACAAAGCCGCCGGCCGTACCGCCGGTCAGATTCACCGTGGTGAAGCAATCCGACACGATGACATCCTGGACATTCCCGAACAGGCCGCCGGCATATCCGTATCGCTTCGTCTGAGCCAGTTCACCTTCCGTGCAGCACCGTTCGATTGTGGACTCCGACGCGTATCCAACCAGACCGCCCACCATGGGCGGCATGAAGAATCCCAGGGCCCGGTTTGTGATGTTCACCGCATCGACATGCGATTCACGGATGCCGCCACTGAGGAAGGCGCCAGTTAAGCCGCCGCATACCAATGCAGAGCCATCGAAGGACAGCGTCACATCGCACTGTTCGATGGTGGCTTCACTTGCGAAGCCGACCAGTCCGCCCATCGCGGACATGATTCCGTTCACCTGGTGGATTGTACCTGCCACACGGCACCCCTCGACAGGAACTGTCTTTCCGGATGCGCCCTGAACACAACCGATGAGCAATGCGCTGTACATCGCTCCGAGATTGTCGACTGCCGCCGCCTCAAGCAGAAGGTCATGAATCCCCGTACCTGTACCGGCCTGGACGCCGCCAAACAGTCCAACCACCTTGCCATTCATAAACAGATCGATCGTCATGTGGCTGATCCTATGGCCGTTGCCGTTGAAGCAGCCCTGGAACCAGCCGCTCGCTGATCCAGTATCTGCATTCATGCCAATCGGCAGCCAGAGGCGTCCCGCAAGATCCAGATCGTTCATCAGCTCCAGCGTCATGCCGTCAAAGGAGGAAACGCCGCTGTTTACTTGCACCGCCACCCACGCCAGCTCCTGCGGCGTCGTGATCAGCAGGATTCCCGCATCCGCCGGATCCGCCGACGGTTGTACCGCAACGGTCGACCAGTCCGCCATGACTGGTTTGAGTTCGAGTACGGCGTCCGTGACATTGGTCTTGTACAGGTCGATGCCGCAGCCCGACCTACGGTACAGGCCGCCGGAGTCCGCGGCGACTTCCGCCAGATAGGCGCCCGGCCGCCAGGTGCCGGTAAAGACGAAGGAACCGTCCGCAACTGTGATTGCGGTCACGAGCGGGGCGGACAGGTCGGCGCATGCATACAGGCTGACAGTGAGGCCCTCCACGGAAGCAGGGACGTCTGAACCTGCAACCACCCTTCCCCCGATGGCCAGGCTTCTGCGATCAAGCACCAGATTGAGGTCGGTCACGTCCGCCGTGACGTCCACAACCGCCGAGGATACGGTGTCATACAGTCCGTCCGACGCTTCCATGACAACTGCGCGGTAGCGTCCCGCCTTGACTTCAAGATGATTGTATACACCTGACATATTCGTCGGGGATCCGTAGGTCGCAGCACCGTTGATAGGCTCGTCTTCACCGTACAATTGCACGTAGATGCCATTGGCGGGTTCTCCCGTATCCCGCCAGGTGACTGTACCGGAAACCAAATGGCGGGGAACGGACGGGTTGATGCTGACGCGGAGCAGCAGGGTGCCCGAGGTGGCGGTTCCATCGGTCAGCGTGTATTCGATGGTCCGGGTTCCATAGTCGTCTGCAGCAGGCGTGTACGTCATCCGAAGGGTGTTCTCCTCCTTCGCGAGTGTGCCTTTGCTTGCCGAGCACGACTCGATCCAGAACACATCGCCTTCGGGATCCGATGCGATGCCAAGTGCGCCCACGGCGATATCCAGCGTTCCATTTTCCGTCATTGCAAGTTCCGGAATCGCACCGCTTGTCCGTGGCGCGTCGTTGACGGCTGTGAGTGTGATGTCTGCATGGCCCGTATCTGACAGACCACCACTGTCGGTCACAGTGTAGTCAAATCCGGCTTCGGATCCGTTGTAGTCCGTCTCGGGGGTGAACCGGACCGTCATCAGGTCGTACGTAACGGCAATGCCATGGGTGACATTGGACACCGCGATCGTCATCACGTCGAAGTCCGGATCCGTGGCATAGCTTGAGAAGTTGGTCTCCAGCATGACGTCCTCGACCCCTGACAGGGTGACATCGGGTGCCACGGGAGGCTGGTTGAGTGTGGCCGGATCGACATTCCAGTGTGCGTACAAGGCAGTGTCCGTTATCACGTTGTATGGATTGTAGGCAGCCACTTCACCGGTTTCTGTCAGAAACCATCCGGTGAATAGAAACCCGCTCTTCTGCACGGCGGCGGGAAGCGCGAAGGGTGTACCGGAAAGGGCCTGAATGTTCAGGTACTCGCGTGTGACATCCGCTCCGTCGAGAAAGCGGATGGTCGGTGCGATCGTTGCCCCTGCACCGACGCCATCGAGCACGGGATATCCGTTGTTGACGCCGACAATCGTTTTCCAGGGCTTCACCGGCTGCACGTTGAGCGTCGCCGGCAATCCGTAATCGGCCAATTCCACGTTTGTTTTCCCCACCGGCGTGATGCCGGCGTTTCCGGTGGCCATCTCTCCGATTCCGACAGCCGCCGATGTGGAAAGCCAGAAGCAGCATGGACTGGAAAGTCCCTGTGCATACCCCGCAAAGCCGCCCATGGTGGCTGCACCACTCACCTGTCCGGTCGCATAGCAGGACCCGATGTTGATGTATCGGCCCGCTTCGGCAGCCACACGACCTGCGAATCCGCCTGCACAGACACCCGTAGTGACCGATCCGGTCGCGTAGCAGTTGTGCATCTCCAGGGTATAAGTGGATGTTTCGGACTTCCCGACAAATCCACCGGTCATGCCGGCAGCCGTACCGACCACGCTGCCGGATGCGAGACAGGATTCCGCGACGGCGTTGGCGTTGATCTCGCCGGCAAATCCGCCGGAAGACGCACCGCCCGTCACACTGCCCAATGCAACGCACCATTCCACCCGCTGACTCTCATGTACCCCGACGAAGCCGCCTGCCTGGTCGGCCGACTGCGCAATAACGGCCACACTGGCAGTACAGCCGGTCACTATCGCATTTGTTCCTGATTCCGTATGCCCGACCATGCCGCCGAATTCACCGGCCGCACTGCGCTGCGATGTCAGGGTTCCGGTTGCGGTGCAGCCATCGATGTGGCCAAACGCCATGAATCCGGCAAACCCTCCACTGTGTTTCGCCATGCTCGTCACGGCGACGTCCGCATGACAGTTGGTCAGGACCGACAAGGGATTGATGACAGAGCCAGCCAATCCTCCCACTGTCCCTCCGCTGGACGATGCATTGCCAAGATCGCGGACAGCGCCGGTGACCGTACACCCACTCACTGGCGAATCAAAGACGACGCCTGTCAATCCCCCCACATTGGCTCCGTTATTGGTCGTTACATCAAAAAAGGTCGATTCGACATCGACTCCCTGCAGGGTCAGATCCTTGACCGCACCATACCCCACCCCCCCGAAAAAGCCGGCTCGGTAGCCGTCCGTATTCCGAACGACCATCCCGGAGATGGTGTGCCCGGCACCATCAAAGGTGCCCGCAAAATCGTACGCTTTTCCGATGGGGATCCATTCGTGCAGCTCCAGATCGAGATCTGCCGCCAGTCGAATGGTTTTACCCGCAAACGAGTTACCCATACTGTTGATTTGTTGTGCGATCCACGCCAGCTCTTCGGCGGTCGTGATGGGATAGATTCCACCCACTTCGGTAACGGGCGACACAAAGTCATCCCAGTTCCCTGTCGTCACCTGTGCCGAACTCAGGGAAACCGGCATCAGAGTGAACAGCATCACCAGCACCATCAACGCACACAGCGTTCTTCTCCATCGATTCATGTCTTTCCCTCCTGCCTGCGGTTCGTGACATGCATCATGCGCCTTGTCGAAAAGCATGCATCGTCTTGCTGCAGGCATCTCCTTTTTATCGTTCCAACGTAAAAAAAACATCGTACCCAGGTACGATGCCTGCTATTTTTCATTCATCATGGGATGTGGGAAGGATCAGTCGAAATACCCGATCTCCCGTATCAGCCGGAGGCATTGCACCCGGTTCTCCACGCCCAGCTTCGCGTAGATGTTTCCGGTGTGTGTCTTGACAGTGCGCAGGCCGATGTTGAGGCGGGCGCAGGTCATCTCGTTCGGTTCAGCCGCATACACCAGTTCAAGCACCTTCTGTTCCTTCGGGGTCAGCAGGGACCGGATACGGACGGCCTCGGACACACCGGTCTGCAGACGGTCATGCTGCGTCGCCGAAGGCATCCGGGCAAGCAGCTGCTCCGCATACGCGGACAATGGTCTGGTGTCCTCCCGCTGGGAAAGCGTCCGGATGCCGCGCCGCAGCATGTCCGCCATTGGCACGCCCTCGTCGAGATAGCTGCGCACATAGCCCTGCGCCAAACCGATAGAGAGGGACCGTGTCAGCCATTTCACCATCTGCCCGTTGTCCCCCCTGGCCCTTGCAAGCAGCGCCAGCAGGTTGGCAGCCTCCACACCGCTATGCGGACGGAGTTGTCGTTCGGCATGGGCTGCAAGGCGTTCGAGCAGCACCTCCGCGTCTGCAAGACGACGATGGGCCAGCAGGCTTCTGGCATGGACCAGCAGCTCGAATTCGCTGACATCATGGATGGGACTGTATGGATCCAGACGCTCGTTCGCGGACCAGCGGCACGCCATTTCCATGTTGCCGGTTCCGAGATGGAAACCGGCGCGGCAGGCACGGAGCAAATACAGCCAATGCACACGGTTGATGGGCACCAGGAGGCGCTCACAGGCATCCAGCGCCTCGAAGGCGCCCTGCATGTCGCCATCCGCCCGCCGGATGCGGGCAATGTCCACCATCGCGGGGACAAGCACACCCGGACATTCCGCGGAGCAGGCCATTTCCATGGCCTCCGTCAGCAGCGGCAGCGCTTCCGTCAGACGGTCCGCCTCATACAGGCCCTCTCCCTGTGCGAGCTGCATGTACCCGGGATTGAGCGTGGTGATGCGGTTGTAGTTCGACACGAACCGCGCTGCGACTGCCGGACGTGTTTCCGCCAGCCGGACGAGGGGATGGATGGGACATCGCAGGAAATAGATGTCCGAACGATTGAAGTCGATGAAGCGGGAAACGCGATCCGACGTGCCGGTCAGGGGTGGATCGGTCCGGAACCTTTCCACCAGCAGGTCCAGCCGGCCCTGCCTGAGATGCAGGAAGGCCCAGAGCAGATTGGTGATGTCATTGATTCGCTTCCACGCCTTTCCCTCTTCTCCGGCGGGGTTCTCCGGTTTCGGCGGCATGCGCGACTGCGCGGTCTCCAGCCATGCCTGCGCATCCTCGAACCGATTCCGGTCGATGCAGGCGTATGCCTCGAAGGCGGCCATCCGCGGACTGGCATCACGCCACGGACCCGGGAGGCTCCGGATCCATCCGAGGCCGGTATCCACCGCGTTCAGCACCGGCAACTCACCAAGCTGCCGGTCGATCAGGGATGCCGCTTCCCGAAAGCGGCATGCGGAGAGCCAATGGGGCACCGCTTCCAGAAAACGGCCATTCTCCTCGTACCAGGCGGCTGCGCGCGCGTGCAAACCGAGCTTGTATGCCCGTGAGCAGGCTTCGAGCTGTGCGGTCAGCACATCGCGGAAGATCGGATGGAAGCGGAATGCGTTCAGGCCGACCGCCTGCGTGAACTCGTTCTGCTCCACCATCGCGGCAAGCCGGTGACCACTGTCCGAGCAGCCGGTGATGGCGGTACAGGCTGCCGGCTCCATGAGGTCAAGGATGGCGCACGCTTGGACGAACGAACGCTTCTCCTGCGGCCAGAAGGCCAGGACCTCCTCCAGCAGGTAGCGCTCAAAACCATGCTCGGAACTCCGGAGAATGGAAGCCGCATCCGCGCGGCCACCTTCCTCCTTCATGGCGAGTGCGATCACTGCCAATGCGGCCGGCCACCCTTCCGTATGCGTTTCCAGTTCCGCGAGCAAGGTTGCGGTTGCCGGTATCGAACGCCCAACCATGAAAGCCGCAATTTCATCGTGCTGGAAGCGCAGATCCGCGATACCGATCCGTCCAAGCTGTTCCTGCAGCGCAAAGCGCTCCCGGGCACAGGCCGGCTCGGAACGGCCGATCATCACCAGATGCAACCGCAACGGCAGAATGGCAACCAACTGCGCCAACCCTTCGTGCACATCCGGATTGGTTACCCGGTGCACATCGTGTCCGCTTCATGCCCTCCCGCACGGGCCGGTACACCTGGTGCATCGAAGGCAGCTTTTCCGATACGGTGTATGAGGGAACCTTTCTCGTCACGCCGGCGCGCCCGGGCAACCACGGTCCGGTCCGTACGGCGAACCGCCACCATTTCGCGTATGCCGACGGGACTCCCTATCTCCCCTTCGGCACAACTTGCTATGTATGGACGCACCAGCCCGAGGAGGTTCAACAAAAAACGCTGAAAACCCTCAAAAACAGTCCTTTCAACAAGATCCGCTTCTGCGTGTTTCCCAAGCACTATATCTTCAACCTCACCGATCCGGTGAGCTTCCCCTATGAGGGAACCCCGTGCGACCGAAGCGGCATCAACGAGGCGAACTTCCGCTACGAGGGCGTGCTGCCCGGCAACGACTGGGACTTCACCCGCTTCAACATTGCGCATTTCCAGGCATTCGAGCAGCGCATCCGCGACCTGATGGAGCTGGGCATAGAGGCCGACCTCATCGTCATGCACCCCTATGACTGCTGGGGATTCTGCCATATGACGGCCGAGCAGGACGACCTGTACTGGCGCTATGTGGTCGCCCGTTTCGCCGCATTCCGCAATGTGTGGTGGAGCCTGGCGAACGAGTTCGACATCCTAAACGAAAAAACGGAGGCAGACTGGGAACGGTACGCGGAGATCCTCGTGTCGCGCGACCCTTACGCGCACCTGCGTTCCATCCACAATTGCCTGCGGTTCTACGATCACGGACGGCCCTGGGTGACGCACTGCAGCGTGCAGTCCTCGGACCTCGTCAAGACCCAGGACTGGCTTGTCCAGTACGACAAGCCGGTCATCCTCGACGAGATGTGCTATGAGGGCGACATCGACCTGGGATGGGGCAACATCACCGCCGAAGAGATGTCGCACAGGTGCTGGGAGGTCGCGATGCGCGGCGGCTACATCGGACACGGGGAGACGTATGTGTATCCAGGGGCCTCGTGCGGCGCAGATGCCGGCGAAGGGGAAGCCGGTGCGCAGGAAGATCCGCAGCGCGGTTCGCAGAAGGATTCGGGCATCTCGCCCAACGAGCGTCCGCAGACGTATCTATGGTGGAGTCACGGCAACGATCTGCACGGGGAAAGCCCCTCCCGCATCGCCTTTCTGCGCGGCATAATGGAATCGGTACCCGGCAGGGCGCTGCGTCCGAAGACTTACGGCTGGGACGTCGTGTGCGCCATTCCGGAGGATCCTGCTTGGGAAGATCGGTACATGCTGCTATACTTCGGCATCAAGCGCCCATCCTTCCGCAACTTCCATTTCGACGACCTCCACCGCTACCGTGTGGAGATCATCGACACCTGGGGCATGACGATCCGGAACGCCGGCACCTTCCAGGGCTGGTTCAAGGTGCGGCTGCCCTCGAAGCAGCATCTTGCGCTCCGCATCACGCGGGTGGATGATGGTATGGGTGCCTGATACGATCCCGGCACCGGAAAGAGACGGTGCGCACCTGCATGCACGCAATGCCCGACCTGACCCACTGGCAGCAATGGCTGGCCGCCGCTCCGGCTGAGGTTGGCACACCGATGGCCCCCGGCTTGGACGGTGAGATCATCGATTATGCCGAACCCGATGGCTTTCTGTTGGGCATGGCCCTGCAGTCGTCCGACCATCAGGTCCGCTTCTACAGCCGCACGACGGACAGCTTGCGCGTGATCGACCGTGCGATCCCCGACGAGCGGGTTCCCGGACCCTTGCACCGGCACAGCTACCTGGAGCTGGGCTTCGTGGTGCACGGCTGCGCCCGCCAGATCTTCACGGACAAGGAGTACAGGTTCCAGACCGGGGATTTCTGGATCACCGACTACCAATGCCACCACAGCGACCTGTACTTTCCCGAGGACCTGTTCACGATGTGGATCGGTATGCCGCGCGACCTGTTCGATGCGGTGTTTCTGGACGCGGTCGGCCAATCGCCCGTACAGCAGTTCCTGCACACCGCCCTGCTGCGGCAGAAGGAACGCCGCCAGTTCCTGCGGTTCACACCCCGACTCGACGATGGAACGACCACCGGCGTCATGGCGCAGCTCGTCATGGAGCTGCACACGCGGGAAATCGGCTCGGACAGCATTGTGCGTGGTCTTCTCGCGCGCCTGTTGTCGCGGCTTTCCCTCGCGTACGACTGCCTGGTGGAGGAGCAGGAGCGGGCACAAATTCACCGGCTGCTCTATAACGAGGTGGAGGCCTTTCTGCGCGCCAACCTCGCCACCGTCACGATCGACCGGCTGACAGAACGGTTCCATTACAGCAGCGATTTCTACAACCGGCTCATCCGGCGTCAGGGCGGAACCACGTATTCGGCACTGCTGCAGCGCCTGCGGCTCGAAGAGGCAGCCTCGCTGCTGGAACACACCTCGTTGCCCGTGGAACTGGTCCATGAGCGGATCGGGTATCAGAGCAAGGGCTTCTTCTACAAGCTATTCTCCCGGCAGTATGGAATGACGCCAGGCGAATGGAGAAAAAAGGCCCATCCGGGTGGCCGCCAGCAGGTATGCGGTCATGCGTCATCTGCAAGGGATCAATCGCCCTGGTAATCGACGCAGTCCGGGTTCGTCTTGTGCCGTTCGGCAACAGCCGGGCACTTGTGCGGCATATGCGGGCTCCACAGGCAGGTGCCGCATGCACGGCAGGGCACATGATTTGTTCCGTCGGTCACGGCGCGGGCCCAGGCCGGATCGGCCAGTAGAGCGCGGGCCGAATCGATTGTATCGGCAAGGCCTTCCTCGAGCATCCGATTCGCCTGCTCGGGTGTGAGAATGCCACAAACGACAGAAACCGGCACGCGTCCCTGGAAGTGCCGGTGCATCTGTGTACCCGACCACGCGATCCAGCCATAGTCGAGCCCTGCCGGCATCTCGATCTCTTCCGGGCCAATGCCGCCGGAAACCTGCAGATAATCGGCGCCAGCCGCCACATAAGCTTCCGCGATGGCCTGGGCTTCTTCAATCGAAGGTTCGGCACCGGTTGTCCGTGCGGAAATGAGAAAGTCGGATCCGCATGCCTGCTTGATGGCGCGGATGATATCGCAGCCAAAGCGCGCGCGGTTTTCCACACTGCCGCCATAGGCGTCGGTGCGCAGGTTCACGCGCGGACTCACAAACTGGTTGATGAGGTATCCGTGACACGCATGCAGCTGCACGCCGTCATAACCAGCCGCCTTCGCCCGCAGCGCTCCCGCTTCGAACAGCTGGACAATCGATTCGATCTCAGGCACCGTCATCGCTTCGGTGCGGCCGTCGCGCCATTTCACCTCGGACGGCCCACGACGCGGACCACAGGCGGGATGCGTGTTGTATCCGGCATGATGGATCTGTGCGAGAACGATGGACCCGTGGCTGTGGCAGGCGTCCGTGATGAGCCGATGACCCGCGATCTGGTCGTCCGACCACAAGCCCAGCTGCGACGGCGCCAAACGCCCGGTCGGGCTGACGCAGGTCGCCTCGACGACGATCAGGCCGGTGCCACCCACGGCCCGCTCCCCATAATGGCGTGCAAAGCGGGACGTGGGGATGCCGGATGTGTCCGTCCAGTCGAACTTCACGGTTGGTGCGAAGGTGATGCGGTTGCGCACAATATGGGATCCGATGCGGATGGGGGTTGCGGAAGTCTTCATGCGGCACCCTTTCTGTCGGCCCAACACGGCGCGTTTCGCACGCGGATCGCTTGTTTCGGTCGATATGACGCGGCGGCACGCACACGCTTCATTTACGATACCTGATTCGATACTTTGCTGTCAATGGGCCGGCGGAGCACCGCAAACGCCATGGCTGCTGGCGCAGGCTACCGGACTATACGCTCCTTCACAAGGCAGAAACGCAGACGTTCTCCGACTCATTCGGATTTGCCTTTTTTACTGCCGGGTGCCGCAATTCAGACAGAAAGCCGCTTCCGGTTCCAGTTTTGCTCCGCATTGGCTGCAAAACTTGAAGACGGGTGCACCTGCCGGCTGCGAAGGTGCGAATGGCTGTTGGATCGGCTGTTGGGGTACGAACGGTTGTTGGACCGGCTGTTGGGGTGTGGGTGGCTGTTGAAATGACTGGGATTGAATGGGTGGCTGTTGGGAAGCGGGTTGCTGCGGTCCCGTCTGCATTTCCTGTGCAACCTGCACCGCTTGTATTCCAGCCTGGACGGAGGGGAGCGGACTTGCGGACGCGACCGCTGCGGAATCCAGAAATGCCAACAGGCGGGCTGAAAGATCTCCGGCCGTCAGCGGCTGGTGATTGGCGTCAACCGCACCATCCGAGCGTGTTTCCAGAGAAACGAAATGATTGGTCAGCCCGGTGGGGGCGACGAAGCATCGCGCGATGGCGCGGGTGCCCTCCGGTGCGGGAAGCCTGGCTTCCATACCGGCACCCATCAACCAGGTACGTGCGAACTCCAGCCCCATGGAACGGCCGGCCTCGCCGAAACCGATGCGCTGCTCCTTGCCGGACGCGTCGGCGGTCAATGTGAGGAAACCCCGCTCGTGTGCGATTTTCAATGATTCCGCACCGCCGGAGAGAGGATATTCTCCGAATCCGGGAACCAGAACGACAAAGGCCGGTGCGAGCCATCGGGTGTCTCGTGTCTGCATGCCGCTACGGCAGGATGCGTTGAAGTCTGCCGCGGTCATCTGCAGGTTGTTGACCGTTTCGTGTTTCAGCATGCTTCCCATCAGGGCACGCCGGAAGGCGTCAATCGACTGGAGCACCATCAGGAAAGCCTCCAAGGAACAGGAAGGCGGGATGAAATTGGGGACGGTTTCCTCGCTTTTCTGCGCGTACTGCCCAATCCACCAGGACGTGAAATCGGAGGAGGATTCCCAGCGGAGAATCTCCGCCGTATCCGGTGATGACGGACGAATCCCGACAACCGGTGTTCCCACGGCCCGCCCGCACAGGCAGAGCTCCTGAACCGGCCAGTCCCCTCCGCCCATGCGGAAGGTGATCATCCAAGCCGGCCGCGCCATCAGCTCCACGCTGGCCATAAAAGCCGGATCCTTTTTCAGATTCTGGCCTTCCGTTGTCAGGACGGCCGTGGTGGGCGTCAGTTTCTTCAGGGGAGAGAGCGCGGGGATGGGACCTGAACTGGCCAAGGTCAACAGATCCCCCTTCAGAATGGTGGTAGTTTGGATTGCCATGTTTATTCCTCCTCAGCCCCATCGTTCTTCAGCCTTTTCATGGCTGTATCGAATTCTTCGGGAGACATGCTCTCCTGGCGGATGTCCGCATCGGTCATGCCGAATGCTTCCAAGCGGCCGGACAGCACATGCTGCAGCAAGCCGTTTCCTTCCATTCCCAGATAGGGGCAGGCGCCCAGGTCCGCCCGAAGCAGCAGCGAATCGTCTCCGGGCGCGATCCACAGCAGTTTTCCGCGTTGGATCCAGAGGGCGAGGTTCGTATCGTAATCCGGCAGGATGAAGGGGGAAGGCCCCCGATGGTCCTGCCCGTTCACGTCGTAAGCATCGCACCAAGGCGCGCCCCATTCATTCGGGGGAATCGTCAGATGGCGGTCCCGGGAAACGAACCAAGTGACGGCGACACCAGGATTCCCCCCCACCTGTACGGAGGAGAGGACAGCCCGGACATGCGGCATCGACAGCAAACCGGGAAGGATACAGGGGGTGGATGGCCCGGGCATGACGAAAAAATCATTGACCGGAAGGGGTTGCGTGATGCGCAGACTGCCGCTCATGCCCAGATAGGTCGGCCCCGGATCCTCGTCCGGACGAACCGGATTTCCGTAATCCCACCACACGCCATCCAGACCGAACGTGTCGATTGTTTTTCTCACAATCTCACCGGTAAAGGGACACCTTGAGACGGGAACTTTCGGAAGAAGCGCCAGATAGGCGTGTTCCAGCTCCCGGAAGGACTTCAGGAACGGCATGAAATCGCCCGAAAACGGGCCGGATGCGACGGCGGAGTCAACGGAATCCGACGAGGCACTTTGTTCATCCAGCGCGGTGGCAAGGTCATTTTTCACTTGCGCCAGTTCGCGCAGCAGACGTGCCCGTTCCCGGATGAGCTCATTCATGTCCATTCCATCCACCTGTCTTTCCGATTCCATTGGAATCGCGGAGGTTGCCGGATTCTTTCCATCAGCATGCCACACGGCCATCTCAGCTTGTGGGAAGATGCCAGGCCTGCTGCGGCTCATGTTGCAGGAACTGCCTTGATAAACTCGTTCAGGAATTTCTTCACCGCCGCTCCTTCCGGACCAACAGAAATGACGCCTTCTCCGCCCTTGACATTCATCATCTTGCGAATCATGTTTCCATAAGCTTCCTTCTGGAAATCGCTCATGTTGACCCAGTCTCCGACGGATCCGTGCTCGACGGGAATCCCCAACTTCTTGCAGGCATCAACAAATGCTTTTGTTTCAGCGGATGAAGCCTGCGCGCCATTCTTGATCAAATGACCCAGATCCCAGTCCGAACCATAGGGCTTGCCTGCCATATCCGTGATGAGACCATCCGGAGTCACCTTGATTGTCTTGTCCACCATGGCGTTAATCTTGTCCTTCTCTTTTTTGAACTCTGTAAACCGCTGTAAATAACGGTTCCACAGCTTTTCCAGATCATCGGGATTCATTTTTTGCATGTCGGCTGTTGAAGGCAGGGTTGGCTGGAAATGGGCTGCCAAACCCTGCGAATTTTTCGGCCCCCCCAACAGTTCATCGAAGGCATTCATGGTCTTGTTCATGATGTCATGGGGTTTGGCCAGCACTTCTCCGCTGGCGATTTTCTGGGCGATGGCCTTGTTGCCGCCCATGCGGATGGTAGCCTCGTCGAAACCGAATTCCTTGACGAGTTTTTGGAAATTCTTCAACTGGGTTGGATTCAAGTGGGAAGTGTCGGCAATGCCTGCGGCAGTGAACTTGGGAACCGAGGGGGCGATGCCCGTTCCGTTGCCTTTGATGATAACGCCCAGCACATCGTCACCAAAATTCTTGATGGTCTGTGTAACGCCCGTTGCGGCAATCTTCACGCCGGCGCCATAGATGGCCTGTACACCCGTTACGGTGGTGCCGAGCTTGATCATTCCGATACCGAGTTGTCCGATGCGGTCCAGCAGGCCACGGTTCGGATCGATGACATTCTTGAAGTTTTCGTATCCGACAGAATCCTTGATGAATTCCCAGGCTTTCTTCGGGTCCGTAATCGTCGTCCAGATGCCATCTGCAACGACTCCGACCACTTTCCCGCCCACCGTCAGCACCTTGTCTCCGATGTTCACCAGATCCGTGACGGTACCCGTGAGGGTGTCCACAATAATCTGCGGATTGGTAAGTACCTCATACCCGAGGGAGGCCGTATCCTTGATGGTGTCGATCGTCCCGTTGATGATCGTTTCAATGTAAACACCGGGATTGTTCCAAATATCCGTCACACCGTCCGCGATGGAACCGATGGCGCTTGACCCGGCGTCCACAATGGCGTCGGCCGCTTTCCCCGTCAGGTCTTTTGTGGCCTCCCATGCGTTACCGATGGTTTCGCCGGCCTGACTCACATCATCTTTGATGTTCTCCCACGTGCCGACCATGACATCCTTCGTATACTCGCCGAATTTCCCAGGATCATTATAGATTTCAACAGCTGTTTTCCCGACATATTTTACGCCGCCCGCGACAGATTCTCCGACATAGCTCACGCCATCGACCACGGTATTTCCCACGAACTTTACGCCATCCACGGCCTTGCCGCCCACGTACTTGACGCCGTCGACCACTTTTCCGCCCACATATTTTGCGCCATCAACAGCTTTTCCGCCCACATACAGGGCCCCGTCCGCCACCGTTCCTATGGCGGATCCGATCCAAGAGCCGAGAACACCCAGCACGCCGGGCTGCACACCGCTTTTGATGACCATCTGCCCGCCGGGATCCTTGATGTAGTTGCCGAAGTTGTTGCCCAACTCGTCATATCCGGCATCATCGGCGTAAACATGGCCCGAAAGACGATACCAGAGCAGATTCACGCCCACGAACAGGAGGATGCCGGCAATGGCCTTTGGAGGCACTTTGCCGATTTTGGTGAAAACACCCAGACCGATAAACAGGAGAAACAAAAGGATGGAAATGACTTTCAGCAGATTCAAGGGGATCAGACACAGGAAAACCGCTCCCAGCAACAGACCGAGCGAAAGAAAACCGCCGATGCCGGGATTCAAATCAACAAGCGGTTTCCTGCCACGGAAAATGCGTTGGAAATCCATCCATCCCGCCCGGGAGAACAAAAAAACAAGGTTGCGGTTTTGGGCGATATACCCGAAAAACTGGCTGATGGCGAATGTGATGTAAAGGCCAGTGTTTTGGAAGAAAAAGCCGAACGGCATCATGGCGGCCATGGCGAACAAAAGCGTGGGAAGGGACTGTTTCCCTGCATTGGAAGCGCAATAGCCCGTCCAGTTGAACAGATGGAAGAGGTTGGAGAAAAACTTCTTGAAGCCCAGCGACTTGATCTGAGCCCAGAGGGATGTCAGGAACAGCGGGATCATAAAAGCCAGCAGGGTGAACGCCGGCTTGTTTCCACCAACGTTGAACAGCCATACCCAGGGCTTTTGCTGGGAATCGACGACGGGGCCGCCCCCGTATCCTGCATTCCGGACGCCGATGACATAGAAGTTGATCCACATGATGAGAAGAAAGAAGACCGCTGATTTCAGCAGAATCCACACAAACTGGCGAGGAATGCTTGAGACAATGCTTTTAGCCAGCAGCCAGATCACTTTCGGAATGGAATCCGGAGACAATTCCTTTTTCTGTTCAGGTTGGGATGTGGGCATCTTCGAGGTATTCGCCATGACAGCCTCCTGCCGGGAAACAAGGCGTTGGATGGGTCATCGCAGGAAAATAGGAATCTTGTCTATATCATACCATATATGGAACTATACCCAGAAATATCCCGGGTCAGCCCGCATTCGGGATGAGCGACACAAGGCGGGCAAACCGGATTGCACGGGAGAGGTTCACTGTTTGTCCAGCCATTTGTATATGTAATAGGCTTCCATGACCTTGGTGATGTACTCCCGCGACTCATCAAACGCGATGGCGGTCGGAAAATCCTCTTTGGCTTTCATCATCGTGCTTTTCAGCCACTTTCTCGTATTGCCGGCCCCTCCATTGTATGCCGCGATTGCATGGTCCCAGTTCCCCTCGAACTGGCGGATCATCGCGCCAATGTAGAAAGCGCCGAAGCGGACATTGACTTCCGGATTCAGGAGGTCATCCTCCGCAAACGCAACCTTCAAGCGTCCGGCGATGTCCTGGCCGGTCGCAGGCATGATCTGCATCAGGCCGATGGCACCTGAACGGGAACGCACATCCGCCCGATAAGTGCTTTCGGTGCGCATGACCGACCAAATCAGCAGCGGATCCACCTGGAACTCCTCCGAGAAGGCTTTCACCTGCGATTCATAGGCGCGTGGATAGGCATACCGGTATGCCTTGATGCTCTTTTCCTCCTTGAGCGCCCGCATCCCCCAGACAACACTCGCATACTGGTCTTCCTTCTCCAGATTCCATTGGGCGAGATACAGTTTTTCCCCGGTTGTGGTCTCCCTGATGCCGATGGCGTATGCCAGGGTTCCAAGTTCCGTGCGCCCTTCGGCGTCAAACTGCTCCTTTCGGTCGAGCCAGACCGGGCGCACCGGTTCCCCCTGAGCCGTTTCCGGCCAGGTATAATCGAGTCCAAGCCGTTTCATCCAGGAAGGGTATTGGGAAAGAACGGCGGTACAGGACTTCGCCTCTTCTCCATCTGACTTTTTCTGTCGCCTGAGCAAGACATAGGCGCGATAGGCAGCGTCATCGTACAGGTTGTCCGTCCGACCCACCAGTTCCAGGTAGCCAGCCAGCGCCTTCTTCCCTTCCCCCGTCTGCTCCGCCAGCTTCGCACCCCGCCATTTTGAGGCAGAAACAGGTGCGGACAAATAAGCTGCGGCCGCTTCTTTAATAAGTCCTTTCTTCTCCAGCAGCGCACCGAGGCGTTCCCCGCCGGCAGCCTCCAGGGCTCGATACACCGGGATGGCTTTTTCACTTTGCCCCGCGCCTTCCAGTGTCCGCGCATACCACCAGGAAACACTCACGGGATGCGTAATCGAGAGGTTGATGGCCGACGCGGTCACCGAGCCAGCAACCGCCGCATCTCCGTCCCCCTCCGCAAGCTTGACGGCACCAGGATTTATTGTCGCAGGCAGGGAGTCGAACAGTGGCAGCGCCGTATTGTAGTCTCCCGCAGCAGCTGTGGCAATCGCCTCGCAGGCCGCCAGCCGTGCCTGCAGCAGGGGATCGGTGGCGCCGGAACGCAGGGACACCGCCTGTTCACGAGCCTGAGTGTACATGCTTTTTTTCAGAAGCGTGTCACATAGGAGAACCGGGTCTGACTGCAGAGCCAGCAATCTGGCATACGCCGATTCATCCGGCAATAATGCCACATACTCCAACCATGCGGCTTCTGTGTCGTTTTGTCGCACCAGGGCCTGTGCAAGCAGGAGCCTGACGTCCCTGGACTCGAACAGCGCCAATGCTCTGCGATAACTGGCCGCGGCATCCCCACCCGGTTCCGACTCCCGAACAGACGCTTGATACAGATTCGCATGATATCCGGTGACATCCCTGCGGGCAGTCAGCGCCTCCAGTTGATCCGCAATACGCCTGCTCTGCGTGGTATCCATCTGCATCAGAAAAGCGAGGATTTGATCCTCGCCCGTCAATGGCTCAGTTGGCCCCGATGTGCCAGGAGAAGAACCGGCCGGTCCGAACAGTCCGCCGGAACCGAACAATCCGCCGTTATCACGTCCATCTGTCGTCGGGGACGCTCCGTTTCCCCCTATCAAGCGGGCACCTTCACGAACCAGCGCTTGCAAACCAAACCCAATGCCCGCAAGCAGAAGGATTGAGATCAAAAGTCCGATCATACGTCTTTTCCGATACATGCTTATCTCCTGTATGTTTCATGGATGTGGGATCACTCTTCCTCTACGGAAGTACGGTCGAAATAGTCTTGCCAGTCCCTGTCCATCGGGCGATTGAACCAGCTGACGATATTGGCAGCCACACCTTCCTGACCGGGCGGGATCGGAATCACTTCCACTGCGCGTCGATCTCCTCTGCGCTGAAAATGTCTGTAACAGAACAGCATCTGAGAGGGATTTCTCATGTTGAACCCAACAGCCTTCAGGCGGTTCATCCCATTGCCCCATGAGGTCAGGGTCCCTCGATAGAAAAGACCCTGTTCATGGATAATGGCCTCGTCGATGGTATTCAACAGGTTCTTCCGGGTCGATCGCGCGGCAATTTGGGAAAGAAGGATGAAAAATACGCCGATCACCAGCATGATGGCCAGAAATGCACCCATATCATCCGGATCCGTAGCTAATATGACAATGCCGATGAGGGCGAAGATTCCGCCCAGCACAAACCCTCCGATTTTCATGCCCACCAGATCTGATATTGCTTCCTGACGCTGTTTTTCCCATATTTCCGGCGGATAGTTCCACCAGGCGAGGATCCCCTCCCCGCGATGGATTTTCTTCATGATGGCGGCACGTTTCCCGAAGAACGGCACCAGAATGAGGGTGGTCAGGAAGAGAAAGAACCCGATGAAAGCGATGCCGAATCCCCATTGCATCATGTCCGCCTGCAACAGGAACGGAAGGATGACCATCAGAAAACCGATCAGGAGAAAGCACAAATTGACTGTTTTTGCGGTGTTACCCGTATACATCCGCGCATTCATGGTTGTCTCCTCCCTATCTCCGGCTTGTTCGCTGGAACCATGTGATCGGCGACGAATACCCGTCATGTTTATCCAGCACATCCATGCTGAACTCTATCCATCATATTCGAAATGACAAGGAACGGGAAGATGCCAAGCGAAAGGGCAGTATCGCTCCCAGCCCTCATGATCGTTGCCTGCCAGCGGAGAAATGCGATCACGAGCAAGTCTTCATCCATGAATGCCATCTGCACGTTTGGCAGATGATCTTTTCGATCCGGCATCAGGCTTTTCTCTTTCCCTTCCGTATGATAAAAATAAGCAAACCTTTGATCGAAATAAATGGAAAGAACATTCACAAGGGGTTGGGTCTCCGGCAATGGACATAAACGTCGTTCGAAGAAAGATGACGATCTCCATCCATTGCCGGGTCGAAACCTCGCCAAATCCGGAGGTTCCCATGAAAAAGCGAATTGTGCCGATCCTGTTCCTGCTTCTGACCAGCATCCTGCTCTTCACGGCCTGCGTCCCGGGTGACGGACATGCCTCCGCAACGAATCCTGCAGGCTTCCTGTGGGGCGTGTGGCACGGATGGCTCGCCCCCGTCTCGCTCATCATCGGCTTCTTCGACTCGAACATTCGCGTTTACGAGCCTTTCAATACCGGACACTGGTATGACGTGGGCTTCTACATCGCCATACTTGGCGGATTCGGTGGCTTCGCACTGTCACGGAAACGGAAGGTGGAAAAGCACGAACACCACCATTACGAAAAATGAGGCGTGGCACCGGCTTTCCTACTGACGATGATGCATCGGCAGACTGGGACGCCAGAACCTGCCCGACACCTCAGGGCAATTCCTCCAAAAAAGGCAAAATGGACCGATAGGCTTCCCGGATGGCGGAATCCTGGAGACTCCGATTCGCGGGACTCGTGGATGGTAAAGAAATGCAGTCCATCCCGACGGCATCCCGAACAAGGCGGCGATACAAATCGGCCGCCTTTTTTCCTGTCGTAAAGACCGTACAAATCCGTGAAACGGCGAAGAGTCCGGAAAAGTCGTTGGGTACCGGGTTCCGGATGGAGCCATCCAACGAGCCATCGATTTCACAGGATGCCAGGACATCCCACAGGGCGACGCCCCGCCGGAGCGCCATCTCCCTTCGTGTCGCCACGGTGTCCGGGAGCGGTTCACCGAGCACCTCCGCCAGGACCGGCCAGAACCGGTTCTGGGGATGCATATAGTAGAATCCGGCCTCCCTTGATTTGACGGAAGGCATAGTCCCCAGAATGAGGATTCGGCTGTTATGGTCATATACGGGTTCGAGCGGATGAATGACGAATGTCTGCATGTTTGCTCCTGTTCTATGGAATTCGAGCTGACAGGGAACGGCAATTTCCAAATCGAAAACCATATCCTGTGAAGGACAGTACATCCCGGACCGCCCTCTCCCATTCTCCCAATCATATACCCCTGCGCCTTTGTAACATATACGCTAATCAATTCAACCAAGCGGTCATTGAGCGTATATCCGTCGAAACATATAATCAGTTCGATCAGTCAAAATGAAAAAGCGGAGGTTCATCAAGTGAATATTGAGATAGGTAAAAAAATCAAAGCACTGCGCTTGCTCAAAGAAATGACGCAGGAACAACTTGCCTCAATCCTGAATATGACATCCCAGGCAATATCCAAGTGGGAAAATAGTGTGACCATGCCGGATATACAAATGTTGCCTCAATTATCTGTAATTTTGGGTGTTACGATAGACGAGCTGTTTGCATTAACTGATGATACGCACCTGGAACGAATTCAAAATATGCTGAATAATGAACACTTTATCACAAAAGATGATTATCGTTATGCCGAACACTTTCTTCAGGAGAAAATCAATGATGATGTGAAAAAACCTTATTGCTTAACGTTACTGGCCGAGTTGCACATTCATCGTTCAAATGAACACCGGGAATTAGCTTCCCATTATGCAAAAGGCACGCTGGAACTATCTCCTGCCAACAAGGCCGGGCATAACGCCTTGAGGGATGCCGAAAATGGAATGATATTTGACTGGAATTTCTCAAATAGACATAAGCTGATAGAATACTATAAAAAGTTCGTTTCAAATCATCCGGATTACTGGCAAGCGTACACGTGGCTTATGAACTATTTGATCGCCGACGGCAGATGCACTGAAGCAAAAGAAATTCTCGAGAAACTGAATAAAGTCCACCCAGGTCACATTTATCAATTGTATGGCGGCCTGATCTGCAAAGAAGAAGGCAACCTTTCGCAAGCATTGGATCTTTGGGCACAAATGACCGAACTGTATCCGGACGAATGGCTTTCATGGTCCTCCAGAGGAGATTGCATGGCAAAACTATGCAGATATGATGAAGCAACTGAATATTACACCAAAGGATACGAACTGCAGCCAAAGCCGAAATATACAGATTCATTGGAAGCAATTTCGCACATATACGAAATTCAAGGTCAATATGATAAAGCAGCGAATAAGCTTCACGAAATCATCGCTCTACTAGAAACTGACTGGAAAATAACCGAAGGCAAGACAATTGACTTCTACAAACGCGAAATAGAAAAACTAAAGATTCCTTTGGACAAGCAAGTAAATAACACATACATCCGAATATAGCATCATGGATGAAAGCAGATACGCCTCCTCTCTTGCCACCTTCCCGGCGTCGTGGTAAGGTTACGATGGTTCCCGCCCCCCTGGCTGCAAGCCACTCACAACAGAGCATACGGCGGGAAAGGGAAGGCGTGCGGGACAGACAGATGAACTTGAAAACACCCTTGTCCTGGCTCAGGCGGCAATTGAGCTTCACCACCCTGAAAGGGCGCATCGCAATTTCCCTCTCTGCGGTCGTCCTGCTTTTCGTACTGCTGATCATGGGCATCTCCCTCCATGCCATCCGTGGCATCGAGGAGAACAACCTCCGCTCCACGCTGCTGTTCGATCTGGATCAGCAGTCCAACAAGCTGACGGAAAACTACACCAACATGCTGCTCATTTCCCAGCAGATGACACCCCAGGGGCCGGTCGGCAGCCTGGTGGAGGATTATCTGAAGGAAGAGAAGCCCTTTTCCCGCTCCATGCTTTCGCGGGAGATTTCATCCGCCATGGGTCAGATCATCTTCTCGCATCCGGCAGTCGAACTGGTCATGTATTTCAAGGCGGATGAAAACCGGGCCATGTTCAACAACCTGCCGGTCCGTGACGTGGTCGGCATGGAAACACTGCCGACCCTGTCCACGAATTCGGACATCAGCTTCCACCCGCCCCACGTATCGCTATGCCGTGTATTCCACGACCAGATGATTTCCATCACCCGTGAAGTCACGTTCTCCAATGGCGAGACATGGATCATCTACGTTGAGGCCCGGTCCGCCATTTACTCCGACATGAGCCTGCTCTCCGTCAGCGCGGGAATGCCCTACACCCTCACCCTGACAGACTATGCTGGGCTGGTGCGGTATACGAGCAATTCCACCATTTTCCGCCCTGGCGATGTTCTGTCCATTGGCGAGGGCTCCCCGCTTTCCCGCACGTTCCGCTGGAACTCCATCCGCAGCGACTATGGATATGACACCACCCTCTGGGTCCAGTCGAAGGCCCACGACCGGGAGGCCAGTGCCTGGCGCAGCCTCCTTCTGGTGGTTCTGGCCATTGCGCTGCCAGCCGCCATTCTCATTGCCGCAGTCCTGATGCAGCTCATCTACAAGCCTCTCCATGCATTCGAAATGGAAATGGCGAAAATCGGAGAAGGAGATCTGCAGCGGGTGGACTACGAATGGGGCATCAAGGAATTCGACCACCTGTTCCTCCAGTTCAACCAGATGAAGCATCGGATCCAGCAGCTCCTGCTGGATGTGGAATCCAAGGAACAGCAGAAGCATGATCTTGAAGTGGAGATGCTGTCCTACCAGATCAACCCCCACTTTCTCATGAACACGCTCAACTCGGTCCACTGGCTGGCCCAGCTGCACGGCCAGCCGGAAATCGACAAGGTCATCTGCACCCTGAACCTGCTGTTGTCCTACAACCTCGGCCGCAGTCCGGAAAAGGCGACGCTCCGTTCGGAAGTCCGCATTCTTGGCGCCTATCTGGAACTGCAGCAGATGCGGTATGATTTCGATGTGGCCTGGGATGTCGAAGAAGGGGACTATCTGGATGATCCGGTCGCTTCCTTCATCCTGCAGCCCATCGCCGAGAATGCCCTGAGCCACGGCCTGGACGAGCATGGCCTCCTCGAGGTCACCATCCGTCATGTTCAGGAGGACGGCATCATCCGCATCATCCTGCAGGACGACGGCAAGGGCATGGACCCGGTTACGCTCGGGGAGGTCCGTGACACCCTTGCAACCGGTGTGGCCCGACGCGGCGGCGGCATCGGCCTGCGGTATGTCCGATCCGTCCTGGAAAGCCATTACGGGGATTCGGCCAGCCTGTTCATCGACAGTTCCCGCGAAAGCGGCACCCGGGTAGTGATGATACTGCCCGCCTACGGAGGAACCCCGCATGATCCGAGTTCTGATCGTTGATGATGACAAACTGGCACGTAAAGGCCTGATCTCCATCATGCCCTGGGGAAACTGGGGAATGGAGGTGGTCGGAGAAGCGGCAAACGGACTCAAAGCCCTCGAGTTTCTTTCGGAACACGAGGTCGATCTGATGTTCGTGGACATCTCCATGCCCATCATGTCAGGCATCGAGCTGATGAAGCAGGCGCAGCCTCTCTATCCGGCCCTCCGCTTCGTGGTGCTGACCTTCCATGAGGATTTTGATTATGTGCAGACCTGCATCCGGCTTGGCGCCCTCGACTACATATCGAAGCTCAAGATGGAAACCGAGGACTACAATGCCATTTTCGAGCAGATTGCCCAACGCATGACAGAAATCGCAAAGCAGAACGGACGGGAGCCGGTCGGCACAATGAAGACGGAAGATGGTGACGCAGGCGATGAAACCGTCACGCCGGAGGAATCAGAAAGCATCCAGGAGGCAGCCAATGCGCTGGACAGGAAATGGCGCATCCTGAAATGGCTGTTCGACGATATCCTTTTCGATGCCTTGTGCAGGGAGACGGAAATATCGCACATTCCCCCGAAAACCATTGCCATGACCTGCGCCCGCGCCTTGCTGCATGCGGAGGAAGCCACTCATGTGACCGCTCCTTCCGGGCTTGCGATGGATACCGCCCGCATGGCCGTTGCGGCACTTCGTTCCTACCGCGAGCACCTGTACCTGCTTGCCTCCCGTTCCACGGATCTGACGGAGACAGCCATCTGCATGCTCAAGTCCTCCCTCTATATCCGGGAGCATATTGCGGAACCACTCCACACCGATCTGGTGGCAGGCCATGTGAACATGAGCCGCAGTTACTTCTGCCAATGCTTCAAGCGTATGTTCGGACAGACATTCAACGAGTATATCCGATTGAAGCGAATCCACCTCGCCAAACAATATCTCCTGAAAACACAGCAACCGATCTCCTGGATCTCCCAGGCAGTCGGGTATGGCGACATCAAGTATTTTTCCCATGTATTCCGGGAGCAGGAGCGCATGCTGCCCTCCGAGTACAGAGGGCGACATTTGGACGGCAGTATCTGACGGATGTGCCTGACGAATGGTTCCGGGCAGATGTATCTGGTTGTTCAGATCAAACCATTTACCCCCTTGCATTCTCTCTCACCAGTCGTTCCATCCAAATACCCACCTCGAAAAGGGCAGATTCAGGACAAATACACCCATTCGCTCGCAACAATTGACTCCCTCCCGTTGGAAGACAGGATGATATAGTGTCTCCATACTAAATAAACAAGGAGGGACCCATCTTGAACAAGAGAATTGTCTGTTT
Organism: uncultured Clostridia bacterium; assembly: GCA_942493335.1. GTDB lineage: Bacteria > Bacillota > Clostridia > DSM-8532 > DSM-8532 > JAEWSN01. Next base: position 2,107,560 of record OW818693.1, read on the forward strand.
TGCCCTGACATGTCTCTTCGCAGTCAGTGCCGCAGCCTGCGGCGGTACCCCTGCAGCCACAGCTTCCCCGTCCGCATCGGCCAGCGAATCGGCCAGTGTGTCCGCCAGCGCTTCCGAATCCGCGACTGCCGCTCCCGCTCTCAGCGGAGATGAAGCCGCGTTCATGAAATTCGAGAAGCCCGTCGATGTGCACATCGGCTTCCAGGTCGACCCGACCGACAAGACCCTTCCGCAGGGTGACAGTGTGGACAACAACCAGTACACCCGTTATCTCAAGGACAAGTACAACATCAACATCGTTGTCGACTGGACCGCAGCGTCCGGTAACGACTACAACCAGAAAGTCAGCCTTTCCATCGCTTCCGGCGCACTGCCGGATGGTCTGGTCGTGCCGGACCGCACCTACATGACGAAGGCCGCAAGCGCCGGACTCCTGTATGACATCACCGACCTGTTCGGAACCATGCAATCCTCCCAGGTCAAGCAGATCATCGACTCCACCGAAGGCCGCGCCATGACGAACGCGTCCTACGACGGCCGCATGGTCTCCCTGCCGAACCTGACCGCCGACCCGGACGGCGTCCATACCACGTGGATCCGCAAGGACTGGCTCGACAAGCTCGGCCTGCCGATCCCGAAGACTGTTGCCGACATCGAGAAGACCGCCAAGGCTTTCCTTGACGCGAAACTTGCAGGCGACAAGACCATCGGCATCGCCGGCCCCTCCAAGAACACCTATCCCTACTGCACGTTCCTGACCTCCTCCAACAACATGGGCGGTTTTGATCCCGTGTTCCAGGCGTTCGACGCTTACCCGGGCTACTGGGTCAAGGATGGCGAAACCGTCACCTACGGAACCATCGCTCCCAATACCAAGAAGACGCTGCAGAAACTGGCCGACTGGTACAAGGCCGGACTCATCGATCCTGAAATGGGCACCCGTGACAACGTGGGCGACCCGATCAACGCCAACAGCACCGGTATCTTCTTTGGTCCGTGGTGGAACGGCGGATACGGCAACGGTGACTCCTTCAAGAACGACCCCACCGCCAACTGGCAGGCCTACCCCCTGTTCACGGATGACGGCAAGTGGAACGTCCACATGAAGACCACCGGCTCCTCCTACACCCTCATCAGCAAGAACGCTTCCGAAGACGCTGCCAAGGCCATTCTGGTCATGAACAACGCCCTCGTGCGTGATGAAGCCACCTTCGACATTTCCGTCGCCATCGGCTGGTACCCCCTCCGCAACGTCATGGCTGCCGCCGACGAAGTGGAATACGAATACATCGAGCTCATGAAGGTCCTGAAGGGTGAAACCAAGCCCGAAGACTACAACAACCCGATGAGCCCGTACAAACTCATCTACGCCGATGCCAAGATCGTCAAGGACACCATTGTGAAGGGTCCCTATGATGATCTGAGTGTCGCCAACTTCGACCAGGCCAAGAACTTCGGTTCCTTCCAGCGCATGTACTCCATCATGATCGGCGACCGTCCGTTCTCCACCGTTCCCGTCGACAAGAAGGTTTACAGCGCCACCTATTCCCAGACCCCGACCATGGAGACCAAGTGGGCCAACCTGAAGAAGCTTGAAGATGAAACCATCCTCAAGATCATCGTCGGCCAGGCTCCCGTGGATTCCTTCGACCAGTTCGTCACCGACTGGAAATCCCAGGGCGGCGACGAAATCACCGCTGAAGTCCAGGCTCTGAAGTAAGGTGCCGGAAAGGAATTACGTGCTCTTTTTCGGAAAAGAACGGCGGGTTTGGCCATTGTTTTCTGAAATTCATAGAGCAGGTTATTCCTTTCCAAGCAAAGTCTTCAAACCAATGGAGACGCCGAACGCCTGATATCCTGCAAAAGCCCGCAGCAACGCGGGCTTTTGCTCAACTGACGGACATGCTGCCGGACAGGCGTTCGGCGTCTTTCTCTCAAATATCAAACGGGAATGGAGTTGCACGGCATGAAAACTTCGGGTTTCAAGAAACATTATCTCCTGATGCTGCTGCCAGGGATGCTTTGGCTGGTGATGTTCAACATCGTTCCCATGTTCGGTGTCGTCATGGCCTTCAAGAACTTCAATCCCGGCAAGGGCATCTGGGGTTCTCCCTGGGTAGGCCTCGAAAACTTTAAGTACATGTTCGAACTCAACGATTCCTGGATGGTCATCCGGAACACGCTTATCATCGCAGTTGGCAAAATTGTCCTCAACCTGCTTGTCCCGTTGATTTTTGCTCTGCTTCTCAATGAAATCCAGAACATGAAGTTCAAAAAATACATCCAGACCATCGTCTACCTGCCCCACTTTCTTTCCTGGGTCATCATGGCCACCATCGTCATCGGTATCTTCGGATACAAAGGCGTCATCAACCACCTCATCGGCTTGATGGGCGTCGACCCGAAACTGTTCCTTGCCGACGCAAAGATCTTCCAGGGCCTGGTCATCGGCACGGACGTCTGGAAGGAATTCGGTTATAATGCCGTCATCTTCCTTGCGACCCTCGCCGGCATCAGCCCAAGCCTCTATGAAGCGGCCGCCATCGACGGCGCAAACCGCTGGCACATGACCTGGCACATCACGCTGCCCTCCATCGCGCACGTCGTTGTCCTGCTGGGCGTCCTGAGTCTCGGCAACGTGCTCAATGCCGGGTTCGATCAGATTTACAACATGTACAATCCGCTCGTCTATTCGACCGGCGACATCCTTGACACCTGGGTGTACCGCCTGGGCCTGCAGAGCCTGCAGTTCTCCCTCGCAACCGCTGCCGGCCTGTTCAAGTCCGCGATCAGCTTCGTCCTGATCGTCGTCTCCTACGCGCTGGCATACAAGTACGCCGATTATACGGTGTTTTAAGGAGTTGAGGTCATGATAAGAAGCAAAACCACATCCTCGCGGATCTTCGATGTCCTCAACGTGGCCATCCTCGTCATTCTGACGCTGTCCTGCCTGTATCCGCTGTGGTACACGTTTTGCGTGTCCATTTCGGACAAGGCCGCCGCGAATGCGGGCCTGGTCACCCTTTGGCCCATCGGCTTCTCGCTGTCCTCCTACAAGGAAATCGTCGGAGACATGAAGTTTTTCAATTCCTTCTGGATCTCCATCCAGCGCACCGTCGGCGGAACAGTCCTCTCCATGCTTGTCATGGTGCTCATGGCATATCCGCTCTCGAAGAACACCCGGGACTTCAAGGAACGCAACATCTTCATGTGGATCCTGGTGTTCTGCATGCTGTTCAGCGGCGGTCTGATTCCCTGGTACCTGACGATGCAGAAGTACGGACTCATCAACAAGCTGACTGCCCTCATCGTAGGCGGTGGCCTGCCGGTCTTCAATGTCATCCTCATCATGAACTACTTCAAGAACATCCCGAAGGACCTCGAGGAAGCGGCCGTCGTAGACGGCGCTGGCCCCTGGCGCGTCCTGTTCCAGATCTTCCTGCCCGTATCCATGCCGGTTCTCGCCACCGTCGCGCTGTTCACGAGCGTGTACCACTGGAATGAATTCTTCAACGGTCTCGTGCTCATGAGCCGGGCCGACAAGTATCCGCTCCAGACCTATATCCAGCAGCTTGTGGTCAACATGCCGTCCGCGAACCTGACGCCGGACCAGTACAAAAAGCTGGCCGAACTCTCCAACAAGACACTGAACGCCGCAAAGGTCTTCATCGCCATGATTCCGATGCTGGTCGTGTATCCGTTCCTGCAGAAATACTTCATCTCCGGCATCATGATCGGCGCCGTGAAGGAGTAGGAACGATGACAGGATGTTCAGGAGCCTCTTGATTCGTGAATCCAGTCCCCCGCGTGAAGATAACAGATTCCAAATTACAGAATACAAATTCCGGATTTCCTTTCTTTCAATTATACAATCATTCGACAAGGCTGCCGTCCGATCATGGACGGCAGCCTTGTGCTTGTCACACAGAAATCCCCATGTTATCGTTACATGGAGACCGGCCTCCAACCAATCGCAGGGTCTGAAACAGGAGTGTGAATCTTGGACAGAATCGCCATCCTATCCGATATCCACGGAAATCTGACCGCTCTGGAAACCGCACTGGCGGACATTGCGGAAAAAGGCATCACACGCATCTTCTGCCTCGGAGATCTTGTTGGAAAAGGACCCCACCCGGCGGAATGCACCGACCGGATCCTTTCCAGCTGCGAGTCTGTCGTGAAAGGGAATTGGGATCATCTTGCCACCGTTTGGAAGGATCGTTCCTTCATGCAGTGGCATCGGGCACAACTCGGTCAGGAACGGATCGAGCGGCTTTTCAATTTGCCTGTATATCTTGAATTCCGGATGAGCGGCCGGTTGATCCGCCTGTGCCATGCTTCCCCACATGATTTATTTCATCGGGTTTTCATGCATACGGAGGAACACGAACGACTGAAACTGTTCGCTCCGACGGAAACACTGGACGAGGTTGCGGATGTACTCGGGTACGGTGACATCCACGGCGCCTATGTCGAGCACTTCGTCGGCCCGCAGCGCGGCAAGGTCATCTTCAACGCCGGCAGTGTGGGGAATCCGCTGGAGATCCCGCAGGCTTCGTATGCAATTCTCGAAGGTGCGTATGGCGCGACGGAACAGAAAGCCTTCACCATTTCCCTCTGCCGTATCCCCTATGACATAGAGGCCGCGGTCCGCCATGCGGAAGCCAGCGACATGCCGCATCTGGAAGAGTACATCAGTGAATTGCGCACAGGAATCTACCGGCAAAGGGATTTTCGGTGAAGGTATCCAGTTCTGCGCAATCTGTACTTTTCGTTACATAGGAAAAATAAAGGGAACCATTGCCTGTCATCAGGACGGAGATGAAAATGCCAATAGAAATCGAACGGAAGTTCCTTGTCCTCTCGGATGAATATCGGAAAGATGCTTCAAGCAGCCTGTATCGACAGGGATACATCCTGAACAGCCGTGAGAAGTGCGTTCGTATCCGGGTTTGCGACGGCAGGGGATATTTGACGATCAAGGGCATCACCGAACGGGTGACGCGAACGGAATTCGAATACGAAATCCCGCTGGAGGAGGCCAACACAATGCTGGACCTTCTTTGCGGCGGCGAAATTCTTGAAAAGGATCGCCACATCCTGACTTACGGCGGGTTCCGTTGGGAAGTGGACGAGTTTTATGGCGACAACGAAGGTCTCGTGGTCGCCGAAATCGAATTGGCGGACGAAAAGACCGAGTTTCCCAGACCGGACTGGCTGGGTATGGAAGTCAGCAATGATCCTCGCTATTACAACAACAATCTGCTGACATGCCCTTTCTGTTCCTGGAAGGATGCGGATTGATATTTTTCAGACCGGTTCCCGCGCACACGGCACCAAATCGATCAGCCGCTGCCCGTTTTGCGTGATCCAGTCATGCCGCTCCCCTGCCATTCCGAGGAACATCCGGACATGTTCGAGCGAATCCACACCATCCCGCCACCGATTCAGAAAATGGATGAACACATCCACTTTCCGCAGTTGCACGAGCAGCGGAAGCAGTTCCGCCTCCGCCCGACTCAGCGGGACCTGTTCGGAAAATCCCAGGATGAGCGCGGCCATATTGGCCCAGTCGCCTTCCGTGAGCATTTCCGCCCCCTCCGAATCCGGCATCGCCTCGGACAGACTGACAGCCAATTCCATGACCCGCAGATCCCAGGCGACGAACTCGAAATCCAGAAAGGCACTGATCCGATTGTCAGGACCCGCCAACACGTTCGACGCGTTGAGATCCCCATGGATCAGCTGATGCGGCAAGGAAGCAATCACCGGCAACAATTGGTGCAGCGTTTCCAAATCCTCCGCAACCTTTTCCAGGTCTACGCGCAAATCCGACAAACCGCTATCCGCCTGCAGGCATGGCTTGAGGACGGTTTCCCGGATTTCCTCAGAAGTCGGCAGCGCAAGCTCGTAGCAAGCCCGGTAAATAGGCTCGTGATCAGGCCTCAGTTCTTTCAGCAGACGGGAAAGCGCACCGGTCGCCCGGCCGAAATCAAGATAATCCTCCGCAGTCCGTAGCCGGGGATTGCTGCCCTCCCGATAGTGAAACAACACAGCCAGCTTTCCTTCCGGCGTACGTACCATCGTGGAGCCGTCCATGGCCTGAACGGGATGGGGAACCGGCAGGGACGAATGACCCGGCACACCGGCCGTATGGTTTGCTTCCACCTGTTCCCGCAACCCGGACAAAACATGATGCTCATATGCAACCTTGTCCGCATCCCGATGGGTCTCGTAGACGCGCAGGACATATTGGCCCTCTCCGGTTCGGACATAACGGGTCGTATTGTTCATCCCGCTCGCGCCAGTCCGCACGTGCCAGACGGTTTGGGGAAAATATTGCTGGAGAATGGCATCGAATTCCGTTCCTTGACCCATGACCATTCAACTCCTTCCAAACTTGTGACCGAACATGCATCCGAACCATTGCGCGGCGATGACCGTCGAAATCAGCTGGACTTGCTCCACCTGCCACGATATCATAAAGGCGTTCCAAAAGCACATCCTGGGCGGAGTGTGCCTGAGATGCTCCTTTGGGAAACCGCGGATTTGCCTGGACCGGCGCCTGATCCGGAATAGATTTTCCCGTACCTTAAGGGATCCGCTTCGCCCTCGGTAAAGGAGACGTGAATGGAAGTTTTTGAAAAGGCCACGGCAGCAGATGCCGAAACGATTTTCACCCTATACCAAACCGCCGCTGTGTCCGGTCGGGAAAATGGCAGCTCCGACTGGGATGACAGCTACCCAACCCGTGAAATCCTGAAGGAGGACCTGAATCAGGAGCGCCTCTATGTCTTGTGGGAAAACGGGGAGTTGCTCGCTGCGATCAGCCTGATGGAATCGGATGATCTGGACGAAGAACCACTCGGCTGGACCGAGGTGAAGTCCTGTGTGCCAGTACGGCTTTGTGTTTCCCCAACGCGCCAATGTCAGGGTATCGGCGGGCGTATGATGACCCTGCTCACTGAAACGGTAAAAAGAAAAGGTTATGCCGCCATACGCCTTCTTGCCGCCAAGGAAAATCTCGCAGCCAACAGACTGTACGAACGGATGGGGTTCTGCCGAATGGGGGAAGTTCATCTGTATGATACGGATTTTTACGCATATGAGCGATTACTATAATCGTCTGTATTGCACCAAATCCACCCGATATTCCACCAGATCCAGCTCCACCCCGCCTGCGCTCGTCTCGCGGAATTCCCGGACAATGGCACCGCCATGATGTTCCGGAATCCTTCGGCTTGCGAAATTGCGTCGATCCACCGGATACACGAGACTCCTGCAGGGCAGGTTTTTCGCCGCCCACAAGATCAACGCCGACACGGCCTCCAAGCCATACCCATGTCCATGTGCGCCTTTCTTGATCCAGATGCCAAGCTCGGGTTCCTCCTTGACCAACTGGTGGACACCGCCGCAGCCAAGGAAATCGCCTGTTTCCTTCTCCCGGATGACGATTTGCAGGTTCGTACCAGCTTCGTTCGTTTCCATGGATTTTTGGATGAAGGCTTCGATTTCAGAGATATCATCCGCCGCTTTCGGGTACATGTAGGTGGTGATTTCGGAGGTGAACTCCCGGTAGATCTCTGCCGCATCCCGCATGGAGATGGGCTTTATCACTACATGATCCGAGACGATTTCAAAGAAGTCTTCCGGTATGTTTCCGTACATGGCCTTATCCTCCCTCGCTCCTACATTCTCGCTCCCATCCGGTTCCCGGATGCATACCTTTTCAATCCAGCCTTGAAAACCTGTCTGGCCAGAAGGACCGCAACGATATCCAAAGCGAACACCCCCAGGCACACCGGCAGGTTGAAGTGCTGAATGACCTTGTAGGGGATGAATACCACAAAGGCTGTCGGCAAGACTGTATAAATGATCCACTTCACCCCCGGACGGAAAATGCTCTCCGGGTACAGGGAGAAGTTCAGCATGAACTCTGTGACCAGCCGCGTCACGCCCGACGAATCCCCCCAGAAGAACACCAGTGCATCCACCGTCGAGAGAACCGCACCCAACAGCAGCGCACCCCCGACCGTAAACAAGAGGAACAGGAGCCACTTCAGGGGATGCAGCCCGGAAATCCCGATGAACAGCAGGACTGCGTACCCGAAGTCACCCCAGGCCGAGAAGTTCATGCGCGCGGTATGCGCATGGATGTATGGATCCCGCGGCTGAAGAAGAAAAATGTCCAGTTCCCCGCTTTGAACCAGCGCATTCATTTTTCTCACATTTCCAAAGAAGATGTGAAGGAAGCCGAACGTGGAGGCGGAGAGAGCCCAGATGGACATGACATCCCGGAACCCATACCCACCGAGGCTGCTGGACTGCTGAAAGACCATCCACCAGAAGAAGAGGAAAAACACGTCATTGATGGCCATCCCGACGGCCTGCATCAGGAAACTGACACGATATTCCATGGCCGAGGCCAGATTGGTGCGAAAATAATCCCAGATCAGCCGCAGATGCGGCAGAACACTTTGTTTCAGCATGGTTTCCTCCTTTTTCCTACATTATCCTGTACTATGCGAGCGCTTTCCTTCGCTCCGGTAACCTACATGAAGTATCGCACAGACAGCGGTTCATCCACCGTTTGCGTTTACCATTCCGGCGCCTTTGCGGTACACGGCCTGCGCAAGGGCGAACAGCAGCACGCCGAACATCAGCTGGCCCGGCAGCAGCCAGGCCGCTTCTGTCCAGGAGAAGGACGAAGTCAGGCGTGCCGGCGCATACATCATGTACGGATAGGGCAGGAATACGGCAATCCCATGAAGCCAGGACGGCAGCATTTCCAGCGGGAGAAACAAACCCAGCATGAAAGCAAGCTTCTGGGAAATCCACCAGAACGCAGAGTTGTCCTCCGTCCAGAAAGCTGTCACCCCAATCAAAGCTTCCATTGAAAGGCACAGGAACAGACCCAGCAGGACGGACAGAATCATGAACGGCAGATGCACCAGACTGAATCCTTCCAGCGGTCCGACCAGAACCAGGGCAGTCAGGCACCCCACGGACGTGTTGATGGCCAACCGCAGCACAAGCTGACCGAACGCATCCGCGAACAGGCTGGTCAGGTACTGATAGGGGCGAAGGAGCTGGATGGCCACATCCCCGGAACGAATGTCGTTGTTGAGACGCTCAAGGATGTCGCTCCGGGTCAGGGTCACGATTTCAGCCACCGTGTAATACCACAGAAGCCGGTTGATACTGTATCCCGCCACAAGACCCCGTTCCCCGGCCACCTTCTCCCACAGCTGCAGGAACATGAACAGGATGAGGCAGAAGAACAGGGAACCGAACAGCAGATTGCGGGTGTAGACCGTGCTGTTCTGCATGGCGACACGCGCCACAGCGGCATATTTGCGAAAAAACCGCTTCATGTCCCGTCTCCCCCCTTCGCTGCCGTGTCATTTTCAACCTTTTCCTGAAGCGACGCGGCATCCCCCTGCTGGAAAATCGCAGCAATGATCTCCTCCATCGGCATGCCGGAAATGGTCACATCCGCCACTTCCCCCACGGCCATCAGGCGGCCCATCGTCTCATGCATCGAATTGTCCTGCGCATCCACCTCAAGAACCGCTTCGTTTCCCTTGCACTGCAGGACATGGAACCCATCCAACGCAGTACAGTCGATGTCGGACACGTACTGCACGCGGATGACCTTCCGTCTCAGGTAGCTTCGCTTGATTTCCGCGACGGTACTGTCCAGGATCATCCTTCCGTGATTGATGACGACCGCCCGGCGGCAAAGCTGCTCCACATCTCCGATGTCATGGCTGGTAAGGAAGACCGTCACGCCTTCCTCGCGGTTGATCCTGCGGATCATCTCCCGGATCTTCGCCTTCACCACCACGTCGAGTCCGATCGTCGGTTCGTCCAGAAAGAGAATTTCCGGTTTGTGCAGCAAGGAAGCGGCCACCTCGCAACGCATCCGTTCGCCCAGGGAAAGCTTCCTGACAGGAGTTTTCAGGTGTTCTCCGATTTCCAGCAGTTCCACCAGCGCGTCCAGCCGTTTCTGCAGAACCGAACCTTCCACATCGTAGATTGCGCCGAGGAGCCGGAAACTGTCGAGGGCCGGAAGATGCCAGTAGAGCATCGACTTCTGTCCGAACACGCTGCCGATGCGGTAAGCCAGCTGCCGTTGATCCTTTCCCGGTATCAACCCGGCAACGGTCATGGTCCCTGAAGTAGGGGTCAGGATGCCGGTCAGCATCTTGATGGTCGTGGACTTGCCCGCTCCGTTCGGTCCGAGGAAGGCCAGCATCTCACCGCGTTCCACTTCCAGATCAATCCCATCCACGGCCACGATGTCCCGATACTGCGGCTTCCGAATGGCACGGATGCTGCCGGCAAGTCCAGGTTCCTTCAGCTTGGCGCGATAGTTCTTGGTCAGTTTAGAAGCGGTAAGCATGGTGTTCATGGCGACCTTCCTTTCATTGTGCGAAAAATGGGTATGAAAAAGCGCGGCGCCCCCTGTTGCCAGAGTGACTCCGCGCACAGATGTCCGCGTGTAGAAGACTCGTCTTCCGATGCCGCTTTCGGGTGAATCCCTTCAGGCATCCTCACTTTTGTGGTATTTTACAAGATTCCCTGCATATCTGTCAAGGCTTAATTTAACGGTTGTCCGTTTCCGGCGGAATGATTTTCGTGATGCTGGCGGGAATGATCTTCATGCGGGCCCAATCAATGAAGCGCACGGTTTCGCTCCAGCCATCGAATATCCGGATAAAGCGCTTTTCCCCGCCATCCTCATCAGTAAAGACAGTGTACCCGGCAACCGTGACGGTGTGCCCTTCGTAATCCCCCACGGTCAGACTGAGGAGCAGCGGATGCCCCGCATCCACCTGTTCCCGGATGGTACTCCATTTCTTGAAGTAGTCATTGTCTCCGGTGCCTTCCGGATATCCGAAGGCATCCCATGCATCGCGGACCATATTGTCGATCTCAAACGGCGTGTAGACGAAGACATCCCGGATGATCCCGCATTTGTGCGGATCATAGCCGTGTATGACCCCGATTTTCCGGACAATCCTGTAGATATCGTGCAAATCCTCCGGAATTCCCTTGTATTGGCGTTCCCTGTAATATTTCATGACTCGCGTGATGGATGCCAGGGTACAGTTTGGTGCTCCCGCTTCCAGCAGGTTCTGAACGAAACCACTGATTCCATCCAGAACAGCTTCAGCTTGCAGCAACCATTGCGATCCATATTCCGCCCGCATGTACAGCATGAGGTCTTCGATGCCGCCATACCCGGAAAACTGCTCCGCTTGTCCGTTTTCCTTCATTCTTTCATCCTCGTTCACCCATCATTTGTTATTTCCAATTATATCATGTTCAAGAAACAAGTCCTCTATTATGTTCAATTTTTTCCTTATATATGCAAATCGTGTGTTTCACAACAGGGAATACGGCAACCGTCGCCGCATGCAGGCATGTCACACGGACAACTTGTCAGAAAAAGCCAAGAATCGGCTTTTTCCCCGGAATCATGTATAATATTTACATCGTTTGAAAGGAGGCAGCAGCATGTTTGGGATCCGCTTCATCAAGTTCCAGCCCAGTGAGTATGTCCTGCGATATGCCAATGGCAAGATCGTACGGGAAGGCGCCGGTTTGTCTTTTTACTACTATGCGCCGTCCACTTCCATTGTTGTTGTTCCTGTCGGCAGTGTGGATGCGCCTTTTATCTTCGAAGAAGTCACTTCGGACTTCCAAACCGTTTCCGTCCAAGGTCAGATAACCTATCGAATCGTGGATCAGAAGAAGGTTTCCGGCCTTCTCAACTATACGCTGGACATGCACGGCCGCGGTTACGCGTCGGAAGACCCGCAGAAACTGCCGCAGCGTGTCATCAACATCGTTCGCGTACTCACAAAGAAAACGCTCGAGGGCCTGCTCCTGAAGGATGCCATCAAATCGAGCGAACTACTGGCGCAGGGGATCCTGCAGAACATCCGCAAAAATGAGGAGATCGGGTTGCTCGGTGTGGAGATACTCGGTCTTTCCATCCTTGCCATCCTGCCGAACAAGGAGACAGCCCGTGCGCTGGAAGCCCAGGCGCGCGAGCAGATTCTCCGCAAGGCGGACGAGGCCATTTATGAACGACGGAATGCTTCCATCGAACAGGAGCGCCGTGTGAAGGAAAATGAATTCAACACGGAAATCGCCATTGAAAACAAAAAACGCCAGGTGCGCGAAACCCAGCTTGAAGCCGCGCGGGCTGTCCAACAGAAGCAGAACCAGCTCCAGGAGGAGCAGATGAATTTCGACACAACGCTGGAGGAGAAGAAGAAGGACCTCGTATCGTTGAGCGTGCAGAACGCGAAGTCGGAAGCGGATGCAAAGGCTTATGAGCTGACCGCCGTGATGAAATCACTCGATGGCATTCATCCGAGTGTCATCCAGTCGCTTGCCGGCATCGGCATGTCCCCGGACAAACTGATCGCACTGGCTTTCCAGGACCTTGCCGGAAACGCAGGCAGGATCGGTCAGCTCAACATCACGCCGGACCTGCTGCAGAGCCTGATGAAGGAACCGAAGGGATGACGACCACAAAGCAAAGACACTGCTCCGGTGGAAACAGCCCTTCCTATTAATCCAGAAACCTGGAAAGGGATCCGTCACATGACGCAACGGCTCACGGAGAACAAGATCATTCTGATCAAGCGCAGAACCCGGCTCGAGGATCTGATCGCCAGGTACAACACGCTCGGTCAGGCAAAGTACTACATCGAGCACCTCGGCAGTGATTTTTCGGATTACGTTTCCGAAGATGAGCGATACAAACGGGCTGTATCGGAATCGGTTGCCTCCCTGGAATCCCTTGCAAGAGTCCAGGTGGTGGATCGCGAATTCGTCCCGAATTTTCTGTTCGGCGAACAGGATGTCATCGTGGCCATCGGGCAGGACGGGCTGGTCGCAAACACAATGAAATACCTCACGACCCAGCAGCTGGTGGGCGTCAATCCGGATCCCGCTAGATGGGACGGAGTCCTGCTTCCGTTTAGGGTGACCGATCTCCGGTCAGTCATGCAGGATGTTTTCCGTCAGAAGCGACCCATCAGGGAAGTTTCGATGGCCAAGGTTACTTTGAATGACGGCCAGACCCTGTACGGTGTCAATGACCTGTTCATCGGACAACGGACGCATGTGTCCTCCCGGTATCGGCTCCAGCTGGGCACCCGTCAGGAACAGCAGTCCTCAAGCGGAATCATCGTTTCAACGGGGCTTGGTTCCACCGGCTGGCTCCGCAGTGTCATCGCCGGTGCGTCCGGCATCGTTGGCGAACTGGGCGGTGGGCGGCAGAAACAGCAGCCCGATCCGAAAATACCCTGGAACGCAGACTTTCTGCTTTTCTCCGTTCGCGAACCCTTTCCAAGTAAAACCACGAAGACGGACCTGGTGTATGGGAAGCTGACAAACGCGTCCCCTTTGCGGATTCTCTCCCAGATGCCGGAAAACGGCGTCATTTTCAGCGATGGGGTGGAGAGTGATTTTCTTCATTTCAATTCCGGGATCGAGGCTGTCGTCACGGTTGCGGAAAAAAAAGGGCGCCTGGTCGTATGACCGGCGTCCTTGTATTGAGCGGGCCGCAATATTGCCGATCAGGCATTTTTGATCCATGCGGCATGTCGGCGGAGCAGCTTTTCGTTGTCACTCCCGGATCCTTTGTTCCGCCCGCAGCCGCTTGATTTTCTTCATCAGCGGGATATCGAGCATCAGGAAAAAGAAGCCCAACACCAGCAGCGAGCAGCCAAGGACCAGATTTGAGGCGGGCTGGCTGCCGAGCGCATCCCGGAAAACCATGCCGACCACTCCCACGATCAGGTTGATCCCGCCAATCATGAATTCCACCCACATCAGCATCGACCAAATCCGATGAACCCGGATCTCATGGGCCAATTTCGAGGCCAGATCCGAATACAGGTCGAATTCGCCGTCTTCGGCACGTTTTCTCAGATAGATCCAGCGCATATAGGTTGCGACGACCTCCACCCCGTTCTCCTCCAGAAACCGGAGATAGGACGCACTTTCCGGATGCGACGGAAGGTTTTCCAGCAGTTCGATGCGGTAGGTCCACTGCCCTTTCCCGGAGTCTTCGAACACATAACGGCACCACGAATAGTCCACCAGTGCAAGCCCCATGGCCGACATCCGATTGATCCATTCCTCTTCCTTCTCATAATTCCAAATGACTTTCCGAATCACTTGCTTCATGCTTCATGCTCCCCGGCAACGCCCTTGCCGTTCTCCAACAGTTCTTCCAGACGCAGGATTTCCTGCCGGACGACCCGTTTCCCTTCCTCCGTAATGACATAGCCCTTTTTCCGCGAATCCACTTCACCCGGCAGCGCTGCGATCCATCGCCTTTCCAGAAGGGTGTTCAGTGCCCCGTACAAGGTTCCGGCCCCGAGGTTCAGCCGCTCCCGGCTCAACAGTCTGACATTCTGCATGATGCCGTACCCGTGCATCGGCGCATACAGGGAAAGCAGAATGTAGAAGACTGCTTCCGTCAGTGCGCCGCGTTCATTGTTGTCCGCCATGTTCATCCCTCCCGTCCATGATGTGTTCCCATGATCCATATACTCCGGCTGCCGTTATATTGTCTTCCGTTACAACGCTTATCGTTATATCTGTTTACGTTATATCGTCTTCCGATATATTTGTCAAGATCATCTTTTCCAGATGAGCCGCAGGACGTCCGAATATTGACAGATTCCGTCTCTGAAATGGTATGATGTCGGAGAGACAACCCGCCTGCGGAGGTTACCATGGGGAACCGGACCCGTATGCACATCCCCATTTGTGAAGCCCGCATCCGGCACCGGCTGCGGCCGTCTTCGCCTTCCCCTGCGTTTCTGCGCTTCATTCGACTGGCCGCGCCTTTTTATGCGCGTTTCGCCCTTCGCATCACAGACATCCGACTCAGGAATCCGGAAACACTCGTGAATGCCTGGAAGGATTTCCAGGAGAAACGGGTCCGTTTGATTCTTGCTTTTCGCCACCCCTACGGAGAAGAGCCTCAGGTGATGAGCATCGTCTGTGACACGTTGCTTTCGGGAGCAGCACGGGCATTGGGCATGTGCATCCCGGGAAAACCGCATGTCCGGCTGCTGCACGGATATGAAGTCGCCCTGTGGGGGGATGCCGTCATCCGGGCGGTTCTTCCCCTGTCCGGCGCTTTGCCGGTCTACCATCGAAAAACAGATGCTTCCGGCATGAAACTGATTCGTTCCGTCCTCAAGGAGGGTCCATATCCGGTCGCGCTGGCACCCGAGGGCCAGGTTTCCTATCGCAGTGAAACCGTTCCCCGACTTGAGCCCGGCACCATGCGCATGGCATTCTGGTGCGCCCGGGATCTGAAGCAGGAAGGGCGTTCGGAACGCACGCTTGTTCTTCCCATCTCCATCCATCATCAGTTTGATCCCCGCGATGCAGGCAAATTCCTGAAACTCATGCGTCAATTGGAGATCCGCTGCGGTCTTGAGCCGGCGATGCATGCCACGGCATCAGAATGGCCCGATGGCAGTGAATTCAGGAAAGGCACGAGGGACAGGCTGGTCCGGATCGAAACCACCCTGCTCCGGCTTGCGGAAGAGCACTATGGCGCATTGTGCGGGTACAAGCCACCTGAACCGCATGACGCCGAAGAACTGGCGGACTCGCCCGAAAAACGCCGGCAACATTGGATCAGCGTGATGCTGACCGCTTTGGATACCGGCGAACGCATCCTTGGAATGACACCTCACGCACAGGGGGGCATGTCTTCCCTTGCGGAAGCCGGTTTGGATGGCCGCGTCGATGCTTCCCCGGAATCTCAGGTCGCTCCGGATTCCCTGGATATTCTGATCAACCGGGTCTATCGCATTCGCCATGAAGGCTGGGAACGCATTTATCCGACAGAGGCAATCGGCGCACCTGGAATCGTTCGATCCGCCATGGCGAACCGTCGGGCAGGGGAGGCATGGTATGCGATGCGTCACATGGAATTCGTCGATCTGGCTGCCTATCTCGATACGGCGTATCTGGACAGCGAGCACGATCCGAACGGTCCATCCTTTGACCGCCTGGTGGAAACCGGTTTGAACCTGTACGACCTCTCCTGCCGTCTGTCTGGCGGAAACTTCACGAACAGGAACAACACACTCCGGAAAAAGGTCGTTGTTCTTGCCGCAGACCCCATTGATGTCACCGCAAGCCTGCCGGAGAAGGAAACAGACTGGAAGAAGGCTGCGGCCAAAGCTACCCTTGAACTTGGAGAAGCATTCCGACAGTGCATCCGCACCTACCGGGAATCCGGGTGACAGCGTTCCGGAGGCATTGTCGCAGGATGAAGCGGATACCGATGATTGGGAAAAGACAGACGAATCCACCGGTGAATGACGATGCGAATGAATCATTGACCACTTCTGATAAAAACCATGCAGGACGCACGAGGGGAGAAACGGATGAAAAGGACAAGAGGAAAAGAAGCGGGATCGAAGAAGAACCACTTTTCGGAACCGGGAGAAAAACTCAGTCTGGGCACAAAACTCGGTTTCGGCGTTGGGGATCTTGGCGGCAACCTGTTCTTCACCGCCATGGGGTTCTGGAGCCTCAACTATCTCACCGATACAGCCGGCATCCCGGCAGCGGCCGCCGGCATCGCAATCATGCTGGCGAAGATATGGGACGCGGTCATCGACCCGGCCATCGGCTACCTTTCCGACCGGACGAAAAGCCGCTGGGGACGGCGCAGACCCTATTTGCTCTTCGGCGCACTGCCCCTGTTCCTGGCCATGTGGTACTTCTTTTCCGCGCCCACTTTCAAAACCACCACAGGCGGCGCTTTCTGGGCCGCCCTGATGCTCTGCACCCTCAATACCGCCTACTCGCTCGTGAACATCAACTACGGCGCACTCACGCCGGAACTCACAAAGAATTTCAAGGAACGGACTTCCCTCAACGGCTACCGGTTCAGTTTTGCCGTCATCGGCACCATCCTGGGTGCAGCCATCGTGCTTCCGATCGTCAATCTTGCCGGCGGCAACAAACATCTCGGCTTTTCCTATGTCGGCCTGATCTTCGGCATCATCATGGCCGTCACCATCCTCATCACGTTCTTCTCCGTCAAGGAGCGTGTGCATGAGCCGGAGGAACAGCCCAAGGATCACTTTTTCAAGACCTATTTCTCCGTATTCCGCAACGGAACCTATGTCCGTCTTCTGGTCGTATATGGGCTGCATTTGACGGCCTTGACCTTCGTCCAGACCATTCTCGTCTATTATTTCAAGTACCAGTACCGGAACGAGGGAATGACAACCATCGCGATGATCGCCCTTCTTGTGACCGCCATGTTCATGATCCCCGTATCCGTCTGGGTCTCGAAGCACATCGGCAAGAAACGCACCTACCAGCTTGCACTCGGGATTGTCTCCGTGAGCTGCATGCTGATCTTTGCGCTTGGCCACATTCTCGGCCTCTATTTCACGCTGGGGGTCATGGTGTTTGCCGGCATCGGCATCGGTTTCGCCTATGTTCCGCCCTATGCAATGCTGCCCGACGTCGTGGAAGTGGATGCCATCAAATCCGGGAACCGCAAGGAAGGTGCGTTTTACGGGATGTGGACTTTCATTGCACAATTCGGCGTCGCAATGGCGACCGGCCTGACCGGTCCTTTCCTCGACATGGCCGGTTATGTCCCGGATGCGGTCCAGAATCCTGCCACCCTGTTCACCATCCGCCTCATCATCGGGCCGATTCCCGCCGCCATCTTCCTGGCCGGCATCCTTCTTGTGAACCGTTACCCGCTGGACGAAAAGACATACGACGGTATTCTGACGGGCGAAGTAAAGGCCTGATGTGATCCTTGCAGGTGAAATAAAGGCTTGACGGCGTTCTGGCGGGCGAAGCAAAGGTATGACAGGGCTCTGGCGGGCAAAGCAAAGGTTTGACAGGACTCTGGCGGATGAGACGTTTCAGGGTTCCGCTGTCAGAACCAGTTTCCCGTCCTTCAGTGCAAGTCGCCTTGTTTCCCTGACACCGGATGCTTCTTCTGATCCAGGAACCTTTGGTCCGGATGAATCATACGGGATGACATCCACCAGAAGTCCTGTACCAGCCGCACGCAGCCAATAGTCTTCCCGCATTCGGTATGACAATCTCTGAACGGAACCGTCGACCGGATTGAACCCCTGGATTTCCTGGTTCACGATACCCGAACCAAAGGAATCATTTCCGTACAGCTCGTAATGGCCATCCCCGTCCAAATCAGCCAGGCAGGCAAACATCATCGGCGCTGCCGTCATCATGTGAAGGACATTGCCGTCCCGGATGATGGCTATGCCTTCATAAGCACCTGCCTCCCCCACATGGAACAATTGCAGCCGGTCGGATTCCCAGCCTTCCCTTTTCGTCAGATTGCCAAAGTAAAGCTGCTTTGTGTCCAGTTTGGAGAAATCATGGTCCCTGATCCAGGCCAGGCAAAGTTTCTTCGCATCAGCCTCTCCCATTCCGTCTTCCGGGACATGCGCCTCTTCGAGGCGTGAAGCCAACAAATCAAGGACTTCGACAACCGGCAAGCTGGTGGATCTGCCGGCGGGAGGGGCGGACGGCGACGGGTTGGGCGGGGACAGGTTGGTCGGTGACGGATTGCTCATGAGGGATACGCCGAGGATGGCAAAGAAAATGACAAACAAAACGGTCAATGGAATCGGCCTGGTGATGCCATCAAGCAGCAGACGGACACGCTGTGCGGTCCTTCCCGCGCCGAACGCGGCACCCGCCGCCCTCGCCCCTTCCGGATATGCCTTCCCCGCACTCCCCAGATTGACGAGTGCCTTCATATACATGGTACGGTCCGCAGAAGCCAGACCTTTCACCGCACACGCATCACAGGCACTTTCCATGTCCTCCAGAAACCAGTGGAGATAAAGCCAGACAAACGGGTTGTACCAGTGTATGGATGCGATCAGGAATGCGGCAAGTCGCAGGATGTTGTCGTGTCGTTTTGCATGCACGGTTTCATGTCGTTCCACAAAGGGCAGTTCCCAGGCATCCGGCGCAAGACTCTCCGGTAGAACAACCCGCTGGCGGACTAGCCCGAGCACGAGCGGTGTATCGGTCTTATCGCTATACCAGCGGGTCCCGCGGTATACCAAAGACTTGCCAACCGATCGCATGGCATGCAGAAAACATAATAGAACCAGCAGCATCACAAGCGCGACACCTGCCAGCCAAACGAACGACAGGCTCCGAAAGATGGCCTGAAATGCGGCATCTGCCTGCCGGACTGGATCATAGGAGGCAGCCGTGCCCATGACATTGGAAAAAGACAGCCCCGCGTCTTCACCGAACCTGCCCGGCATTGGCACAAGCCGCTTCACAAGCCCGCTTCCGAAGCCCAGAATGCTGAGCCTGCTGGAGAAGGAAAACGGGACGGCAAGGCGGATCCATACGAGCATCCAGCACAGGTAAATCGCAAATCGCGGCACCTGACGGATCCTGCGCAGAATGGCAACCGGCAGGCCGATCAGGGTCGCCACGACACCCATGTTCAGGAGAAAATAGAAGAGCGTTTCCATCTAGCTCCTTTCCGGACAGACCTTCCACCTTATTTTTTCCTGTCAATCAGTGCTTTCAGCATCGTCACTTCCTCGTCCGAAAGATCCCCGTCCTGCAGGAAAGTGGACAGGAATGCTTTTCTAGATCCATGAAACAGCTTGCGAATGAGTGTTTCCGTCTCGGCTTGCTGAACCTGGGTCCTGGACACGAGGGGTGTGCAGACAAACCCTGGATCCTCGCGACGAAGCGCGCCTTTGTCCACCAATTTGCCCAGAATCGTATAGGTGGTGTTCTTGTTCCACCCGATCTGTCCGGCAGCCAGAACAGACAATTCTTTCGCAGGCAACGGCGGATGGATCCAGATCAATTCCATCAGGCGGAATTCACTGTCAAAAAGCTTGAGCTTGTCAGATCCTTTATCCGTCTGCTTGCCAGAATCCATTTGCTCCCCTTTGTCCATCTGCTCGCCAGAATTCATTGTCTCCCCTTTATCCATCTGCTTGCCTGAATTCATCTGCACCTCTTTTCCCGTTTGGCTTTCCGTCCTTGTCCCCCTGCTCCAACCAGACTGGCGCCATCATCCTTTATCGTCCGCCATCACCCACCATCTCAGACTACCCCAATAGTCCCGTGCAGTCAACAGGGTCGGTTACCGAGGCGTATCTGTAAATGCAAGCAGGAAGTCCACATGCACACCCCCTCTCGTATCAGTTGAACTGCACCAGCGGATTCGTTATGCTTGCAATAGGGGACCTGTTTCCGAAAGAAAGGCAAGGGATGTTCATGCGCATCGTCAAACACCTGAACGATGATTGGAAATATGTTGTTCCGTTCACGGAAGCGCTGATCCATCCAGATTTTGACGACTCCGCCCTGGAAACGGTGCGGCTCCCCCACACGAATCTTGAGCTGCCGTTCAGCCACTTTGATGAAACTATCTCCCAAAGGGTCAGCGGCTACAGGAAGACCTTTCATTTGGGTGCTTCTCTCCGGGACAAACAGGCACTGTTCCACTTTGAAGGTGTCATGGTGATAGCACAAGTCTTCCTGAACGGAATTCTCATCGGCAAACACAAAGGCGGCTTCACACCATTCCTCTGTGATGGCACCCATGCGGTTCGCTGGGGTGGGGAGAATGTTCTTGCCCTTTCCGTTGACGCAAGAGAACATCCGGACATCCCGCCCTTTGGCGGAATCGTGGACTATCTGACCTACGGAGGCATCTATCGGGAGGTTCGGCTTGAGCTCGTGGACGCGCTCTCCCTCTCGAACCTGCGCGTCAGAACCGGTCAGGTGCTGTCCGACGGCAAAACGGTCGAAGTTGCGCTCTATTGGCGGAACATGACGGGAAAGACCCGGGATGTGGCATTATCCTTCGCTTTGAATTCCGCCACTGAAACGATTCTATCCTTTGCCCGCACCGTTTCGGTTTCGGCCGAGCCGGAGTCGATGGACACCGTTGTGCAGGAAGTCCGCGGCGTACAGCTGTGGACCCTTTCCGCACCCGTCCTGTATCATCTTGTTGTCGTGGTTGGCGATGCAACAGGTCAGGACCCAGACGCAGAAGCAGATGCAGATGAAAACGCAAACGCAGACACTGATCCTGAGCCCGATTCCGATCCCGATCCCGATCCCGATCCTGATGCAATTGCAAAGGATTCCGATGCCGGGAATGCTTCCAAAACGTTTCCCATCGACACCCTTTCCGTCCGTTTCGGATTCCGTGAAGCCGTCTTTCGCAGCGACGGATTCCACCTGAACGGCGTTCCGTTGAAACTGCGCGGGTTGAACCATCACCAGTCCTTCCCCTATGTCGGTTATGCCATGCCGAAAAGCGCGCAATACAAGGATGTCGATATCCTGAAGCGCGAACTCGGTGTGAACATGGTGCGACTGTCGCATTACCCGCATTCCCGCCACTTCCTCGACCGCTGCGACGAAGCCGGTTTGCTCGTGTTCGAGGAAATCCCCGGGTGGCAGCATATCGGTGGGGATGCCTGGCGTCAGACGGCCATCCTGCATGTGGAAGAAATGATCCGCCGTGACTGGAACCATCCTTCCATTGTTCTTTGGGGTGTCCGCATCAACGAATCGCAGGATCATGACGCGTTCTATCAGGAGACGAACCGGCTTGCCCGGGAACTGGATGGCACGCGCCAGACAGGCGGCGTACGCAATTTTTCCCGCAGCCATCTATACGAGGATGTCTACACTTTCAATGATTTCGTGCATCGCGGACACAATGAGGCTGTTCAGCCGCCTGGAAAGGTATCCGCGCAATCGCGCCGATTTGCGGCCATGCAGGACAAAACGCAGCGGCGGCAATCCCGCGGGAAGGGAAAAGGCGGAATCCGCTATCTCGTCACCGAGCACAACGGACACATGTTCCCCACGAAGAAATTCGATGCCGAAGCAAAGCGGGTCGAGCAGGCCCTGCGGCATTTGCGCGTGCTCGATGCCATGTACCGGAACCCGCATATATCCGGAGCGCTCGGGTGGTGCATGGCCGATTACAACACCCATCGGGATTTCGGCAGCGGAGACTGCGTCTGTCATCATGGCGTCATGGACATGTTCCGGCTCCCCAAGGAAGCCGCTGCGGCCTATTCCTCCCAACAGGACGCGTTCCCGGTCATGGAGGTCGCTTCCGCCATGGCTGCAGGAGAACGGGACGCGGGAGAACTGGCTGAAGTGCATCTGTTCACGAACTGCGAGGAAGTCCGCGTCTACAAGAATGATCGGTTCGTCGGAGCCTTTGGACCGGATCGGAAGGAATACCCTGGCCTTCCCCATCCGCCGATTGTCGTACGGGATTTCATCGGCGCGCTGCTGGAGTTTGAAGAAGGATTCAGCCACAGGAATGCGGGAATCATCAAAAGCCTTCTGCAGGCGATTATCCGATATGGCGACAAGAGCCTGCCTCTCCGCTACAAGCTGAAAATGGGCTGGTTCATGCTGCGGACGAGGATGGATTTTGATACGGCGATTCGTCTTCACGGCACATACGTATCCCATGCCGGATACGACACACTTCGCTGGAAGTTCGTCGGGTACAGAGGCGGTGAACCTGTACTCACAGCTGAACGGGGACCCGCTCCAGGGGGCGGCCTGCTGGTTCTTCCGGATTCGGAGACCTTGGAGGAAACTGAGACGTATGATGTATGCCGCATCGTTCTCCGGCATGTCGACGCGCTGGGAAACACCTGTATATGGTCCAGGGAGGCAGTCCGGCTTGAGGCAAAGGGAGCGGGCATCATCATCGGACCCTGCTGCATTCCGCTCACGGGCGGCTCAACGGCATTCTGGGTGAAGACGGTCGGCCTTGCGGGTCCCCTCACGGTGACCGTTTACAGCGACCATTTCCCCGTAAAGGCCATAACCCTGCAGGTCCACCTTTCCCTGAAAGCGGTTTGTGAAGAGGACATTGCGGAAACACAACCATTCTCAAGGAATGCAAACGAAGGATGAGAAAACAGGAAGGTTCGACAAACAGAAACGGAGTGATGATTCCATCATGAAAACAAGGCGGTATTTGAAGGAAGATTGGGCGAAATGGCTGGAAATGCGGTCGGATCTATGGCCGCACTGCCCCGCTGCCAAGCACGAGGAAGAAATGGCGCAGATCGCCGTCGGCTATCCCTGCGAACCGGACTCCCTCAAGACGGATGTCCTGTTCTGTGAAGATGAAAACGGACTCCTGATCGGATTTGCGGAATTGTCTCTGCGGCGCAGGCTGGACGGCTTTGAAACCTCTCCGGTCGCCTACCTGGAAGGCTGGTATGTCGTGGAAGCCATGCGCGGCCGGGGGATCGGGAAGACAATCATCAAGGGCGTGGAGCAATGGGCGAAGAAGCAGGGATGCCGGGAACTGGCCTCGGATACGGAGCCGGAAAACACCACAAGCATCCGGGCGCACGAGCTGCTTGGGTTCAAGCGGTATGGAACAAGCGCCGAAGGAATCCTTTTCCGCAAAACGCTGTAAGCATATGCCAGGCATGCAGAAGGTCCGCTGATGATTTGGCATCCCGCACAGTTTGAAAGATTCTGGGATATGTGATATATTCACTCAAATGCAGAACATGGCGTTTTCCTTACGGCACCTAGGATTCGGACACGGAGGAACGCATGGATAAAACCGACTTCACACGGGATCGGAAAAGTGGATTCATCAACATCCTCGGGCTTATCGGAACCGACATCCATGAAATGAGCGGTTCCGGCGGTACCCTGATTTCCGTTTCCATCGAAAACCTCCGCAACATCAATGCCGCACATGGTCGCCATCACGGCGACATCTACGTCCACGATCTGATCCTCACGCTTCAGGAAGGTCTGGCAAGCATCCGGCTCCGCTATCCGAAAGCAGTCGCATTCCGCGTCTCTCCGAATGAATATGTCCTCATGCTTCCCAATATGCCTGAAAGTGAGGCTGATCCGATCTCGCGCATCCTGAAGGCGCGTTACCGGGATCTTGTCCAGGAACAGAACATGCCCGAGTCCACTCTTGCCGCGCATCACGTCCTTTATCAGCAGACCATTCCGCATCTCTCGCATTTGCTGAAATGGTCGAACAGGGTCATGACGACACCCGGCTATACCAACATCCTCCAATTCGATGAAAGCGACTGGACGGACGCACTCATCGAGCGGAGCCTCGACAGCTTCAGCGAAGCCCTGGATCTGCTGCGGGAAGCGGACAGACTCTCCATGTCAGACGACATCTCCAAGCTGCCGAACCACCGCGCCGCCAACGCCTGCCTGAACCGGCTGTTTCAACAGTACAAAACGGGCCACCGGCATTTCAGCATCCTGTTCCTTGATGGCGACAATCTCAGACGGTACAATGAGATGGGATATGCGCACGGAAACCGGATGATCGAGGACATGGCCCGGTTCATCCTCTTGTCCCTGCGCGAACAGGATCAAGTATTCCGCTGGCTTTCCGGCGATGAATTCCTGGTTTGTCTGCCTGATACGGATATGTCGACAGCTGCGAAAATCGGCGAACGGATTCGTACCCATATAGAGTCGGCAACGCTGGACTGGCCGATGCCCGTAACGATTTCCGTCGGCGTGGCAACCTGCCCGCAGGACGGTGTGAATTCCGAAGCTCTGGTCCATCGTGCTGAACGGGCGAATGCGCTTGCCAAAGAAAACGGAAAGAATTGCGTCGTATGTTCTGCCGCCATATAAAGGAGCCTGGGCATCCATAATCAAAGTGAGGATACATGCTGATACAGACGAATACCCTGACTCCCCGGCAATTGGATGAAGTTACGGATTTGCTTCGTGAATGTGAAACGTACGACAACGCTTCCGCTTGCGTTCAAATGGATCATGCCCTGAATGCTGATCCCGGAACGGATTCCTGGTTCTTGTCCTATCAGGGAGGGGAATTGGCCGGATTGGCTTCCGTTTTTGCTCCTTCACTGGAGGAGGCGGAAATCTCACTCTGTGTGAAGCCTGCTCTGCGAAAAGCCGGACAAGGAATGCAGCTCCTGACACATACCGCTGATTATCTCCACAGCCGCGGCGTCACCGTCCTTCTGCTCGTCAGCGACAGAAAGTCGGAAACCGGGTGCCGCATGGCTGCACGGGCAAGCCGGCAAATCCAGCACACCGAATACTCCATGCAGCTGGCACGCCCCTTTTCCGCTTCCATCGGAAACCGGATGTTCCTTCGGGAAGCTTCTCCGGCCGATCTGCCGGATTTCGTGAAGATCTGCACCAGCGCCTATGGCGCGGATGACAGGGATTTCGATGCGTTCCTTCGAAACAGCCTCTCCACCAGGCACCGCAAAGGTCACATCGCCTTTTGGAATGGCCAGCCGGTCGCTTGCTGCTTCGTCGGCTATCATGGGGATTCCGTGTCCATCAATACAGTTGCCGTCCTCAGGGAAATGCAGGGAAAAGGGCTCGGTCAAGAGTTTTTGAGCGCCATCATCCGGCAGCTGGAATCCGAAAATCCTGTCATCCAGCTGGAAGTGGACAGCACAAATGCGCCTGCATACCGACTGTATCGCAAACTCGGATTCATTGACCTCCGAGCCATCGATTACCATATATTGTTGCGGCCATAAGTATCTTCAAAAGAAGATACATCCACCATGCTTCCACAGGTTGTTTGCAAAAATCAGTGGAAACGACCTGACACAACGTGAACAGAATGACTCTCGGAAGGAGTCAGGCATGAACCGCAGTGACGACAGGACGCGTTCGCATTACCGGCGAATTTCTCACGCCTACGACATCATGGATCGAATCCTCTTCCCGCATGAGGATCAAAATCCCCGGATCGGTCTGGCCCGAACCATTCCGAAAGGAGTGAGCCAGATCCTTGATTTCTGCTGCGGAACCTGCAGCAGTGCGATCGCCATTGCAGTTTCGCATCCGGGCGCAACCGTCATCGGCATTGATCTGACTGATGAAATGCTGCAGGTCGCTGATCTGAAGGTTCAAGAAATGAACCTCGGAAACCTTTTCACCAGGCGGCTTGATGCAACCGCAACGGATTATGCCGATGACCGGTTCGATGTTGTCACCACTTCCCTTTCCCTTCACGAAATGGAGCTGGCCACACGACATGCGATCCTCAAGGAAATGGCCCGCGTGCTTCGGCCGGGTGGAATAGCCTGCATCGTCGATTGGGATACGCCGGACCGACCCTTGTCCCGGCTATTCTTCAACCTCTTTCCGGCTGCCTTCGAACCTGCGGGATTCTCGCAGTTCCTGAAGATGGACTGGAAGCGGATGCTTTCACCGTACGGTCTGGTGTGGGTGGAAGAGAAGCGGTATCACTTCACAAAACTGATCCTTGCAAGAAAAGAGTAAATGCGAAGAAGCATACGATTTGCATTGCCTGACCGATGATCCACAAGGCAGTTCGAAGGTGCTGGGAGATTCCCCCATCTGATGAAACATCGCCTTGACTGATTAGTCGGTCTATGCCAAAATAGCAAAGGAAGCAGGAAGGACTGTACCGGACTGATTTCTTGAATCCATTGGGAGGCGAAGATCATGACAGAAAAGGTAGAAAAGGCAGACAAGCAGGAGCAGATTTTCGACGCCGCCCTGAAGCTGTTCAATGAAGTCGGGTTCGAGAAGACGCCGACCGCCCTGATAGCACGGGAAGCCGGCGTCGCCGTGGGCACCCTGTTCCACCACTTTCCCACCAAGGAGGACCTTGTCAACGCTCTTTTCCTGAAGTGCAAAGGATCCTTCTACCGGCAGCTCAGCCAGGGCATGGATGGCAAGAGCAGCTTCCACGGACGGATTCAGCTCATGTTTCTTCAATCCGTCACTTGGGCTGCCGAACAGCCTCAGCAGTATCGGTTCATCATCCAATACCATCAGTCCCGTCATATCCGGGAAGGGACGCTCGAAACGGCGCGACTTCAGTTCGAGCCGCTCATCCAGCTTGTTCTGGAAGGCGTGACAGCCGATACGATCAAACCGCTCTCCGTGGATCTCCTGGCGAGCATCGCCTGGAACATCATCATGGCCGCGGCGCAGCACGTGATGGATACACCGGAATTGCTTCAAGACAACGCTTTCATGGATAGTGCCTTCCAAGTGCTCTGGGATGCCCTGCGCAGATGACGGAGTCAGAAACATGTCTCCCGATCTCATGGAAAATGCTATGGCACCTCCTGCCCCGCTCCATATCAAACGCCTTGCAACGCCATATCAGACAAAATGACATTGTCATGTATAGACTGAGCAGTCAGTCCAAAACACCCACTCGCGTTGGTTCAAGACAAAGTATTGGGTTAGGAAAGAAAGGAAGGAACTCATGCAGTACAGGACATTGGGGAAAACCGGCGAATCCGTTTCCATTCTGGGGTATGGATGCATGCGCTATCCGCAGAAGGGCGGCCGCATTGACGAAGCCCGCACGGAACAGCAGATTCTTTCGGCCATCAAGGCCGGCGTCAATTACTTTGATACCGCCTACATCTATCATGGCGGCCGAAGCGAGGTCATTCTCGGAAACATCCTCGCGAAAGGTTATCGCGACAAGGTCCTGATCGCGGACAAGATTCCGCCCTACATGGCTTTTTCCCGTGCTGACATGGAAAAGATCCTGAACACGCAGTTGGAGCGTTTGCAGACAGACCATGTGGATTTCTATCTGGTGCACGCCCTCAGCAGTTTTGATAGCTGGCAGAAATTCCGTTCCCTCGGATTTGATGACTTTGTCCGTGACAACAAGGCCAATGGCAAGATTCGTCATATCGGCTTTTCCTGGCACGGCACCAAGGACGAGTTCAAGCGTGTGGTCGATGATTTCGACTGGGAATTCACCCAGATCCAGTACAATTATTTGGATGAATTCTACCAGGCAGGCAAGGAAGGTCTGGAATACGCCAATGCAAAGGGATTGGGCACAGTCATCATGGAACCGCTGCGTGGCGGCATGCTTTCCGGACGCATGCCCAAGGAAGCGCAGGAAGTCATGGCAAATGCCCCGGTCAAGCGGACGGCAGCCGACTGGGCCTTCAACTGGGTATGGGATCACAAGGAAGTGACCCTGCTGCTGTCCGGCATGAACGAGGAAACCCACATCACCGAGAATGTCCGTCTGGCGGAAACCGCGCATCCCGGCCAGTTCAGCGATGCGGACCGCGCCGCGCTGGGTCAGGTTCGCACTGCCTTCAAGAGCAAAATGAAAGTGGACTGTACAGGTTGTGCTTATTGCATGCCCTGTCCGTTTGGCGTGGACATTCCTTCCGCTTTCGCGGACCACAATGCTTACAGCCTGTTCGGTTCGAAGCAGATCCGCTTCACCCACACACTCAATGCAAGCGGCGCAACCAGCGGAAAACCTTCACGCGCCAATCTCTGCAAGGATTGCGGCAAATGCGAGAAGAAGTGCCCGCAGCATATTCCGATTCGCGCCAAACTGAAGGAAGCGCACAAGGATCTCTACATCACCGCGTTGACACCCGTTGTTGGCCTCCTGAACGCTTATATGGGCTTCAGGTCAAGAAAGGGTCAAAAGGCGCAGGCAAGTGCCGACTAAGCCCGGTTCATGACGGGCGGGCATACCACAATCCCGGCATGCCCGCCCGATTCGGAGTGTAAACTGGATGGAATCCGGCGTGGGGAACGCTATGGGAGCCCAGATGGAAAATAAGGAGTGAAAACCGGACGAAATCCGGCGTGGGAAATGGTCAACCCGGTTCCCAATCCAGAATGCAGGTGAAGGAAAAGCAACTCCCTTTCCCTTCTTTGCTGTCACAGACAATTTGACCGGACATCAACCGCACCAGACTACCCGCAATGGAAAGCCCCAGCCCTGTCCCACCATACCGTCGGGTATTGGAGGCATCCACCTGACTGAAAGGGATGAACAGAGCGTCCTGCTTGTCCGCTGGAATGCCCATGCCGGTATCCCGAACCCGGAATTGCAGGCTGACCTGCTGCGGATCATCCAACGGCAGCCGTACGACAGATACGTCGATAGCTCCCTTTTCCGTGTATTTCACTGCGTTTCCAATCAGATTGGCCAACACCTGCTTCAATCTGAACGGGTCCCCCCTCAGTTCGTCCGGTACATCATCGCCGACATGCAGCGTCAAAATCAACCCCTTTTTCACGGATGTCAGTTGGAAGACCTCCATCGTTTCCTCGAGCATCTTTCTTAGCCTGAATGGTGTATGTTCCAACTGAAGCATGCCGGCCTCGATCTTGCTGTGATCAAGAATATCGTTGATGACGCGAAGAAGCGCTTCCGAAGATTTCAGGGAGATATCCAGCAGATTCCGTTGCTCCTCCGTCAGCGATGTCATCTCCAGCAACTGCATCATGCCCATGAAGCCGTTCATGGGGGTCCGCATCTCGTGGCTCATGTTGGCGAGAAACTGGCTTTTGGCTGCATTGGCCGCCACCGCCTCCTCACGGGATCGAATAAGGGCGTCTTCGGTTTCCTTCTGGACTGTTATGTCCTGAATGACGCCAAGCGCCTTGATGGGTCTGCCTGACGCATCCGACTCCAGAATGGCGATGGAGCGAATCGTACGCAAACAGCCATCCTTTTCCCGGATGATGTGGAAGATCTCGTCATATGGCTTTTCCCCTCCGATAAACTGCTTCAAGGCAAGATTCATCCTTGGTCGCTCTTCCCGCACGACCAGCCCCTGGGCTTTATCAAGCGCCAGGTTATGGCCGATCTGCTCGATTCCGTATATCTTGAACGCTTCATCCGAGGCCCATAAAGTCATGGAAACAAGATCCAGATCCCAGTTCCCGACATGTGAGATGGCCTGCGAGCGGTTCATCCTGTCCTCACTGTTGCTCAACGCAAAAGTGGCTTGCTTGCTCTCTGAAATATCCTGTACGAAGGTCAGGAAATATGCGGACTCACCCGCCTTGTTTCGGATCAGGGAGGTGGAAAGATTGCACCAGAGGTACGTTCCATCCTTGCATACATAACGCTTTTCAATGTTGATTTCCGCCTTTTTCCCTTCCACCAGATCCTGAGCTCCCTTGAAGCTGGTATCCTGATCATCCGGGTGTGTGATGCTGAAGATGGAGACGCCCTCCAACTCTTCGGGACGGTAACCGAGAAGCCCGCCAAACTTATGATTCACCCGCAGGAATCGGCCGTCCAGCGACACATGGCAGATGCCGATCGATGCATGATCAAAGGTGCGCCAAAAACTGTCCTCCAGATCGGTGGCATATTCCAGCAGCGCGGCAGTATCCAGGTCTCTTGGAATGGACAGCAATGGGTGCTTCCGACGTTCTTCAGAATTCGGAGCCTCTAAGTAAGTTTGCGCCAAGGAGGAAAGGTACGGATTATCGGTTGCATTCATCCACCATCTCCTCTCTCCCCTTTACACCGGCGGTAAGGTTAATCACAGGCAAGTTGGCCATTCCCGACATTTTCGTTATCAGGAAGAAATGGTAGGAATCGATTGATTTATTCCCTGCCCGCTTGCACATGACACATTGCCTTGAAAATATCGGACAGCATAGTGGCCCCTGCACCCGAAGAATCACACGGAGTCCCACGCGCATACGGGCTGACGAGGGCCGTACGCCTGTAGTATACTGGTCACCAGAGATGCCTTCAATGCATTCGTGACAGGTATGAATCAATCGGGAATGGCATGCCAGAATCAGAACGCGATCAAAGACATCCGTGAGGCATCACGCCATCCTGATCGGCCGGGAAGGAAAGCCCATGAGACTGGATACAAACTGCATACCATGCAACATCAACCAGGCAATCCGGATTTCCGATATGCTGAAACTGGACGCTTCCACCCGTGAAGCAATGATGCGTGAACTTCTCACAAGTCTGGCCACCGTAGATTATGCCAAATGCAATCCAGAAGTGATGGCCAGCACCTGGGACATTATCGTGCGCCACACCGGAAACCCGGATCCATATAAGGAAATCAAGATACGTTACAATCAGGAATTGGCCGCCTTGCTGCCCGAACTCACCTTTATGGTGGAGCAATCCGCCGATCCGTTTGAAACCGCCTTGAAAATCGCCATCGCCGGGAACCTTGTGGACTTTGCCGCACAACACCCTTTTAGTCTGGAACAACTCAAAATGCAAATGATCGAAATCGAGCAAACTCCCTTTGGCGCTGATCATTCAGCACAACTCCGCGCCCGGCTCGCTGCGGCTCACACCCTGCTCTATCTTGGGGACAACTGCGGTGAAATTGTAATGGACAAACTGTTCATCCAAGTGCTCAAACGCATGAATCCAGACATAAAAGCGCAATTCGGCGTCCGCGGAAAGGCCATCGTCGACGATGTGACAGTGGAGGATGCGGTCCAAGTCGGCATGTCCGATGTTGCCGACATTCTCCCGAACGGGGACAATTCCCTTGGAACCGTTCTCCCTCGCACATCCCACGCTTTCCAGGCAGCATATGCCAAAGCGGATGTCGTGATCGCGAAAGGTCAAGGGAATTACGAGAGTCTGAGCGAATCCGGAAAGCCAGGCGTTTTCCATCTGTTTCTGGCAAAATGTGAACCGGTTGCGAGATCACTGGGCATTGAACGTCTTTCCATCGTCTGCATCGAAAATCATGGCGGCTGATCTGCTGACTGTACGGCGTTCTTGCAGGCCGGAACAGCACTGGAGGGAGGACGGCAACATGGTCGAAGTTTTTCTTGTAAATGCCTTTACGGAGGATCTCGGGTGCGGAAACCCGGCAGGCGTCGTCCTGCACGATGGATCCCTATCGGATGATCTCATGCAACGGATTGCGTTGGATCTGGGAAAATCAGAGACAGCCTTCATCACACGTTCGGATCAAGCGGCGCCATCAGAAGACAAGGGTACGGGATCCTTCCGGATACGCTGGTTCACGCCGGTTCGGGAGATGCCGCTCTGCGGACACGCGACATTGGCGGCCTCGCATGTCCTCTTTGGCCGTGACCCCTTATGCAATGCTCTTTCGTTCCGGCATGCCGCGGGCACCATCCTTGCCGTTCAATCGGAAGACGGTTCCATCCGGATGTCCTTCCCGCTGGACCCTTACGATGAAGTTACCATCCCGGCTGAGTTGCCCGCGTTCTTCGGCCTGAATGGCGCACTAGCCTGCATCAAGGGCCATTCAACCGGGAAAGTGGTCTTGATTGTGGATTCTGCTGTCCGAATCCGGGATATCATGCCCGACTTCGCCGGTCTGCGCGCCTATTCCAGGTTCTGTACCAATGGAATCGGAATTTCGCAGGCATGCGGATCGGGAACAACAGAAGGCGAAGACCATGCCCCTATCCGCAACGCAAGAACCCGGGCTGCTGAAGAAGAGGATGGGGACAACCCTCCCGAAATCCTTCCCCGACCCGATTTCATCTCCCGTTATTTCAATCCGTGGGCAGGTGTAGATGAAGATCCCGTCACCGGTTCCGTACATACGGTCCTCGCAGGCTATTGGGGTGCGAAACTTGGCAAATCAATGCTCCTCGCCCTTCAGGATTCCCACCGCCCCGGCTTCCTGTCCCTGGAGCTTGCAAGTGAACAGGTCTTCATCGGTGGAAAAGCCAGAATCGTTCTGATGGGTCAGCTTGCCAACTGAAACCTCCGAGGACTACGGGCCATAAAGTGTAATACACATTATCTGAACATAATGAAACACACATACCCGAACATCAGGAAGGAGGTTCTTGTCCATGAATGCGACGACACAAGCGTCCGTCGTCCAAAAACGCATTTTCATTATCGGAATTGTCGCAAGCGGGAAAACCACCCTGGCACGACAACTTTCGGAAATGCTGGGACTCCCCCACGTCGAACTGGACAATGTTGTTCACGAGAAAATCGGACTGGAACGGAAAAGACGGACGCCGGAACAGATTCAGGAAGTCATCTCCAGCATGGACGCTGCCGGCTGCTGGATCATGGAAGGCGTGTACCGGGCATCCTACCATAGTATCCTTGATCTGGCGGATCAGGTGGTCTTGCTCGACCCGCCTCTCTTGACAAGATATATCCGCATCCTCGGGCGGTATATCCGACAAAAACTCGGGAAGGAACCCTGTGAATACCGTTCCGATTTCCACATGCTGCGGATGATGTTCAAATGGACAAGCAACTTCGAACGAAACCGCCCGGAATTTGAGCGGATTCTGTCTGCATACATGCCGAAGCTTCTTCGATTTTCCGACAACCGAAAAGCGCTTTCCGCTCTTCAGGTGCAATAACAGGAGGACACAACATGCGCATCCCAAATCTTGAAATGGCCGAGCACCTGATAAAGGAAGCATCCAGGCTGAACCCCGGGGAATGGGTCCGGCACAGCCGGGTAGCCGGAAATACCGCGTTCGCCATTGCATCCAGGTGTGAAGGCATGGATCCGGAAGCCGCACGCATTCTGGGCTTATTGCACGACATCGGCCGCCGCTTTGGTCCGTCGGATTTGCGTCATGTCCTTCTCGGGCATCGGTTCATGACAGAACTGGGTTTTCCCGATTCGGCGCGCATCTGCCTCACCCATTCCTTTCCGCATCAGCAACTTGGAGCCTACAACGGATCCAATGATTGTTCCGACCCTGAATCCGCGCTCTTGCGGCAAACGCTCTCCAACATCGCATATGATGAATATGATCGGCTTATCCAGCTCTGTGATGCACTCTCTCTTCCCGATGGACCCTGCACCATTGAAAAGCGCCTGGTGGATGTGGTTCTGCGTCACGGGTTCAACGACTTCACCGTGGAGAAATGGCGGGCTTTCCTTGAGTGCAAGAAACACTTTGAAGCGCGCATGCAGTGCGGATTGTACGATGTATTCGATCATCTCCAGATTTGAGTGGGCTATGCCAGAAGTTGTCAGATAAGTGAAAAATGGCTTGATGAAGTTGGCGCCATGTCCATTATCATGAGCACGCGCTGGACGGATGCGGATACGCCCTATTTTTTTCACCACTTGACGGAAAGACTCGAAGGCAGGGAACAGGAACATGGCCAGGAGCTGCTGAACATCCTGCATTCCGACACAGCCCGCTCGATTCTCAGGCAGAAATTGTGTTTTATCGGCCAGTTTTCCGAACAGTTGAGAGATGAACTTGCCATGACGATTTCCTGGCAGGAAGGAATGCAGGATGGAAGACCGGATACAGTTTGAAACCCAAGAGGACCTTCACATGTGGCTTGCCGCCAATAAGGCTCGCACCACGGGAATTTGGCTTATTTTCGGGAAAGCGGGGAAATTGAAAACACCGACAGCCGAAGAGGCGCTCGACGAAGCGTTGTGCTTCGGTTGGATCGACGGATTGATGCGCCGGATCGATGACAGTTCCTATATGAAGTATTTCGCACCGCGACGCAAGGGAAGCGCCTGGTCCGAAAAGAATCGAAAAACCGTCACACGCCTGATCACAGACGGGCGCATGACGGAAGCCGGGATGTCAGTCATCAACCGCGCAAAGGCCGATGGTACCTGGGACGCCTTGCAGGATCGGGGCATCGCACCGGAGGACATGTTGGCTTTCGAAGTTGCCATCTCCGGAAACGGAGTGGCTGCGGCAAATTTCAACAAAATGCCGATGTCTGCCAGAATGCAGTTCGTCGGCCTGTATAAGGATGCGAAGAAGGAAGAGACACGGATCCGCCGGCTCGAAAAGCTGATCGGTCTGTTGGAACAGAACAAGCGGCCGATGTAGCCAACAAACCACGCCATATCATTCATGTTTCATGTCAGATGGTGAACGGAGGCGCAGCATGCTGGACCTGGCCTGGGAACGTACACTTCCGATACTGGATGTGGGCATCGTTCAAATCAGCGACACGATGAATGCCTTCGACCCGTCGATTACCGTCGCGGATTATTCCGTCTTGAACATTGGGTGCAAGAACAGTAATTTCCGTGTTCAGACAAATAAAGGTGCTTTTCTGTTGCGGATGACGGACATACAGTCCTTCAACAACGAGGCCGCAGTATATGAGCTGGTCAAGGACACGATTTATGTGCCCGCTCTTCTGTTTCAAACCACGAGGAATCGTTCACACTGCTTTGTCTACCGGTTCATTGAGGGCGTATCCCTGCAACGCCGCATCATCGATGACAATCGCTGCGATCCTTCCCTGCTGAAGCAGGTGGCGGAAGCGGCGGCCATCATCCACAACATACCGGAACGGGAAACGAAAAACCTCACAAGGCTGGACGTCCCCCCTTATGAAGTCTGGTACCGGGCGTTCATGGAGCAGTCAACGACGAAAGCAAAAATGGGCGGGGAATTGCTTGAACGAACACAGCGGCTGGTTTCGGACAAGTCGGTGTACATCTCCATGATTGACAACCATCGGTCGCTCATCCACAACGACTTTCGACCAGCAAACATGCTCGTGGACCAGCAAGACCGGATTTGGTTCGTTGATTGGGAAGGCGCATGGTGGGGTCATTCGCTGGCAGATATCGGCCAGTTCTTTCGCTACCGCGCGTTTTTCCGTGCTGCTGAATATCAGATTTTCGAACAGACATACAATGCAGTCGCGGAAAAAAGGCTCCCGGAAGACTGGCTCGATTTGTCGTTGTTCCGTGACCTTGTGAATCTGCTGCAACTGTTGTCAGTCAATCAGAATGCACCGCATCGCGACGCCGATCTGCTGCGTATACTGGAAAGCACGTTGCAATACTGGGGGTACTGAAGTCAAGCATTCCACCTCCCCACAATGTTTGGAGAGTGGTTTCTCCCGACAAATCTGTGCAGAAAAAGACATGCTTTCCCGCAATTTCTGACATATACTCAAGGCACAGGAGATAAACGAGGAGGCAACCACTCATGGAAAGAAGAATCCGCAACTCAGCAAAAGCGCTGATCATAAAGGACGGCAGGATGCTTGCCTCCAAGATCGACGATCATGGCGATGTCTTCTACATCATGCCCGGTGGCGGTCAGGATGCGGGGGAACTGCTGCCGGAGGCCGTCATGCGCGAATGCGCCGAAGAGATGGGCATCCGAGTCGAACCAAAATCTCTGGTTTTTGTCATTGAAGGACTTCACGGGGAATCCTTTCACAGGGTTGACCTGGTTTTCCTGTGCGACTATGTTGGTGAGATCGAAAACGCCGTCCTGCAGGGGGACAATAATCAGGTCGGCTTCGAATGGCTGCCGATAGGGGATCTGATGTCCCTGCCCCTGTATCCGTCAAAGCTACGTTCGCAGATCATCCGGCTCCACAACAAGGAAGCAGCCGATGTGTACCTTGGCAATGAGAGCATGGAATAGATCGACAAGAACATGGAAGACTCTTCTGCCTGGCAAACCGCCATGCAATCCATCCTCGCACTACCCCTAATCCCTCACTGCACGAAAGCTGAGATACGCCTGTCCTTCCGTCTTCACCCTTGTGAACACACCGCCGTGATAGACGATGATGTATGCCCTTTTTTCATTCGCGACATCGGTATCAGCCGTCCAGTAGTAGATGACCTTTGAATGTACGTCCCACAGAGGCGTTTCCTTGTCGGGCGTCTTCCGGTACGCCGCCTTTTGCGTGTCCTGACTCCAGGTCCCTCCCGCATTGTTCCCATGCAGCATCATGGACCGGACTGCCTCCTCCACCGTCGGCAGCCGCCAGATGTTCTGCGCGGTTTCCATGACCTCGGTTCCGTCTTCCGACAGGAACCTGCAGATGCGCTGCGCTTCGGCCCAATCGGTTCCCTTGTCGGGCCATCCGGGTCCGCGTGGCGCCCAGGTCAGGGTGACATCGTTTCCGGCAACGGTCCTTGCGCCGAAATCACCGTCATTGACTCGGTTCGACACCTTGATGCCCTGCGGTACGGAGATGGCAAGGATGATGACCAGTGGAATGATCGGCAACAACCGAAAAGCCATTTTTTTCGGACTCGGCTCTCCCAGAAAGAAGAGGAAGCCCAACCCGACAATCGGGAACACAATGAGCAGTCCGACCACCTGAAAACTGGCTCCGGAGAAGAACCACACGCAGAACGCGGCCAGCAGGACATGCGCTGCGAGGCCGATCCGCTTCCATCGCAGCGAGACCAGGCCGAGTACCACGAAGACAATGGTCACACCCAGGTACTGGAAGAACAGCATGAACAGATTCTCCCAAACCGACTCGGCGTACCATCCCTCATGGAAATTCTCCATGATGCCCCAATACGCCCAAAGGCTCGAGAAAATAATCGAAATGCCCACACCGATCCAGCCGAGGATGTTCCTTCCTTTCTTTTTCATGTTCCACACCCACTTCCGCAAGCATAGTACCACTGGGTTTGAAGTACATTCGGGTTGATGTAAATTGGCCTTGATGTATATTGGGATTGATACATATTGACCTTGATGTATATTGGGTTTTATTCATATTGGTCCTGGTACAGATTCGGTCTGAAGCAAATTGGGTTAGGTGCAAAAAGATGACCCCGTTGCATGCACATCCATGTACAATGTATATACCATTCTCCAGCGACCGACAACGACGAGGTGAGCATGAACGAACAGCCTACCCTGCGGGAACCCGTTGCATCTTCAGTCAAGACCGGCTCAGACAGGAAGCCATTCCTCGAACCCATGATTCCGATTTTTGTTCTCCTTTCCGTGGGAGGCGTATGCGGTTTTTCCATCGGCCGGCTCATCATGACACTGGAACGGGCGGATACCGCTCCCGCCGAGCTGTTGCTGTCCTTCGGGCTCCTGCTGCTGGGTCTCTATGCCGCAATTTTCGTGCAGATCCTCCTTCATGAAGCGGGGCATATGCTCGCGGGCTGGTTTTCCGGTTATACGTTCTCCTCCTTTCGTGTCGGTTCCCTGATGTGCGTAAGGCAATCCGGCAAACTTCGATTCAGACGACTCTCACTCGCTGGAACCGGCGGACAATGCCTGATGAATCCGCCGGAATACAAGGATGGTCGGATCCCGGTCATCCTGTACAACCTGGGCGGTGCACTGATGAATGTGCTGACCGTCCCTGTTTTCTGGAGCTTGTCCCGCCTCGCGGCGGATTCGCCGTTTCTGGCCATGATCCTGGAGA
Organism: uncultured Clostridia bacterium; assembly: GCA_942493335.1. Taxonomy (GTDB): domain Bacteria; phylum Bacillota; class Clostridia; order DSM-8532; family DSM-8532; genus JAEWSN01. The sequence goes on from OW818693.1 coordinate 2,145,562, forward strand.
TGTTTGCGCTGGTCGGCCTGGGCTTCGCGCTTGTCAACGGCATTCCCCTCCGGCTTGCGTCCGTCGACAATGATGGCCGCAACATCATCACCCTCCGGAAGGATCCGAAGGGCATACAGGCGTTCTGGCTGCAGATGCGGGTGAATGCCTTGATGGTGGAAGGGTTCCGGCAAAAGGATCTTCCGGCGGATTGGTTCACCATGCCGGATGACGCCGATCTGAACAACGGCATGGTCGCCGCGCGTGCCGTCCTGTCCGTTGGCAGGATGATTGACAACCATGACTTCGTACAGGCCGAACACGCCATCCGGTCCCTTCTTGAGAAGCGCAGCGCAATGGCAGGCATCCACCGGCAGCTGCTCATCGGTGAATCCATCTTTCTGGAGCTCTTGGGACAAGGACGCCCAGATGCGATTGCTGCACTCCGGACCAAGGAATTCGAGAAATTCATGAAGGCCATGCGGACGTATCCGACACTATTGCGCTTACGGTACGGTCTGGCCCTGCTTGTGGAACAGGATGCGGCGAAGGCGGCGACAATCCGGGGGCAGATCGACAAGGTACTGGCTGCCTACCCCTACCCCGGCGAAGCGGATGCCGAGCGGGAACTTCTTGACCTGCTCGACGGGAAAATTCACCAGGAAAGCGTTTGTTGAATAGATTGGAGGATGATCATATGGAAATCCGCCAGGTCCTGACGGACAAGAAGCAATACCTCGATCTGCTGCTGCTCGCGGACGAACAGGAGAACATGATCGACAAGTACCTTGAGCGCGGCGATGTGTACGCCCTTTTCAACGATGACGTGTATGGCATCTGTGTGGTCACAGATGAAGGGGACGGCGCCTTCGAGCTGAAGAACATCGCCATCGAACCCGCACAGCAGGGCAAGGGATACGGCCAGGCGCTCATCCGGCACGTGCTGCACACGTACCGGAACAGGGGCACGGTGTTGTATGTCGGCACAGGCGACAGCCCGCGCACCATACCGTTCTACGAGCACTGCGGTTTCGTCCTGTCACACCGCCTGCCTAACTTCATCCTCGACAACTACGATCATCCCATCTTCGAAGACGGCGTCCAGCTGATCGACATGGTGTATCTGAAGCAACCGCTCATTCCCGATCCGTAGCCTACACCGTTTCACACGTCGCAAGCGGAAACATCCTGCGACGACAGGAGGCATATGGCACCCATCGACCAACGGAACAAGCTTGATGAAGATCCTTTCGACTACCAAATTTTCAAGGATGGCCGGGTGCAGATCTCCTGGAACCGAAAACCGGTGATGATCCTGAAGGGAACGAAGGCCGCCGATCTTTGCAAGAAGCTCGAAAAGGCCGAGGGCAAGGAAACACAGCTGATTTTGGCCAAGGTGACCGGCAACTTCAAGCACGGCAACGAGAAACAGGCCTGACAAGCCGGAATGACGGGTTCTGTCCGAAGAGAATGATCGTGGCACCTCAAACGGGGGATTCCTTACCCGCGAGCGACTACCTGCTCGAACACGGAATTCTGTTTCCTGAACGCTGTGATGTCTGGCCATGGCAGACATTGCATGGGCAGGATTCACCCGCTTTCCAAAAACGTCATGTGGAGGTCAACCATGAAAATGTACCCCAGCATTCGGTTCCTTGTTGCTTTTACGCTCCTTCTATGCCTTTCCCTTCTGCTTTTCACAGGGTGCGATTCCTCTCCGATCGCCACGCTCATCGTGGATTCCCAAGCCTATGATATGGGCACCTCACTGGATTCGGCGCGACAACCGGCGAAACTTGCACCAGGGAACACTGTCCATGCAAGCATGCGGGTCATCGAATCTCCATTGGGCATGAAATACACGGCGAAATGGATTCTGAACGGCAAGGAAATCTTTACGGAAGAAAAGGCCACAACACAGGAAAGGACCTGCATTCTGGTCTTCTCACTTGAAAAGGGACTTGTCGGAAAGGGTGCGCTGAAGGTGCAGATACAGCACCGCGGGCAGATTCTCATAGAGAAGGAAATCCCTGTCGAATGAGGTACAAGCATGGACATGAATGAACGGGCGCAACGATTCGCATCCGTATATGATGTGCACCTTGCCGAAGTCTATCGCTTCATCTTCCTGCGAACGGGCTGCGAACCGGAAACAGCGCAGGATATCACCCAGGATGTCTTCCTCGATGTGTACAAGGGATTCGAACGCTTTCGCGCCGACAGTTCCCTTCGCACCTGGATTTTTCAGATTACCCGCAACAAGGTTCAGGATCACTTTCGCAGGCAATATCGCAAAGGCATGCCCCTCCTTCCCCTCGATGATGAACGGGTTCAGACGCATCCCGGCGATGGCCCGGACCTGGACGCACTTCTGGAAGCCGATTTTAGTGCCGGGCAAGTCATGGCTTGTCTCCGCAGTCTGCCCGTCCATTACCGGACTGTCTTGATCCTGAAACATGTCGAACACTGCAAGGTTCGTGATATCGCCGGATTGATGGACCGGACCCCGAAATCCGTGGATAGCCTGCTGCAACGGGCAAAGGCATTATTCATCGCGCATTGGATCAACAGGGACAGCGGCTCAGGTGAAGACAGTTGCTCAAGTGTGGACAGTCGCTCAAGCGAAGACAGTCGTTCTGATGAGGGCAGTCGCTCAAACGATATAAGGCGTTAGGACGAGGGCAGTCGCTCAAACGATATAAGGTGTTCAGGCGAAAGCCGTGGAGAACAAAGAGAGCACGCAAAGGAGCGGTGAGCACCATGAAAACTCCAGTTGTACAAGGTCACGAGCCATTCGCCGTAAAACAACGGCATCATGGGAACCCCGGAACGGAGATGCGCGATAGGGAGTCACAGGTTCTGACTCATTTGTTGCATGACCTGTCCGGTCCCATCGTTCCGGATGCGGTCCAGCGTGATGCCATTCTATCGCACGTTGTGCAAAGTGGTGAGACTTATTCATCGAACAAGTTCAACCGGTTCATTTCCCATGTCCCCGCCTGGATAACCGAATGTCCCTGGCGATTTGCCTTCGGTGTTTCCACCGCGCAGGCCATGATCTGCCTGCTGGTATTCGGATCTGATTATCCCCTTTGGATCCAGCATTTATTCATGAGGTGAATGATGAAGCGTTTTCTTGAAGCACTCAATCATCCGGCCGATACCTTTCGTAGCCGGCCGACAGCCATCTCTTTTCTCCTTGTTCTCCTGACGGTTTTTTCTGTTACGCTGCTTGATCCGCTTTTCACCAGGATCGCATTTGCTTCGGAAATCCCATGGTCTTTTGATCCAGTACGCGTAATCATGTTGACCACGGCCGGTCTGGCCACTTATCCTGCGATTTGCACAGCGTTCTGGCTGCTTTGCCGGGCGCTCGGAAGCCGGGCTAACTGGACGGATTATCTGACTGCCTGGGGGATCACATTCTTTCCCACCCTGCTTTGTGCCATTTTGGTCTCAGCGGCGGAAGCCTGGTATTATCTGTTTTGGAACAACTCCACCCTGTCCGTGGTACTGGGAATCCTGTTTGTCGGGATTCTGATCTGGAAAACCATGCTATATGTGCTGTTTCTTCAACGGGTCGCAGGATTGAAGGGGGTCAGGCTTGTCGGTGGGTTGTTGCTCTGCGGTGTCGCCATTCTGATAATTGCCGTCATGAATACTTGGATTGGTTTGAAGACACCAATCTTGTAGAATCCACAGCTCTCACCTTACTCCATATTTCCCTCCACAATACGAACCTATGTATTCACAGCACAAGCGCACTGCTCGTTTTACAACAAGTTGCATTCTGCCATATTTTGGCGTACGATCAGATCATGTTCCGGCATACGCTCTGAGGAGGCATGCAGCCAATGATCAAATATGTGTCCCTCTATAAAAATGAAGCAACGAAGAAAGAATTATTGACCTTTTACGATACTGTCCTTGAAAAATGGCCGATCCGTACACGGAAATCCAATTCGAAACCCCATGTGGCAAAACGTTCATCATTCACTGCGGCAACGGCAATGGGCGCCCATTGCTGTTGTTTCACGGAACCGGCAACAATTCATTGATGTGGCGGACCAATGTTGTAGGACTGGGCGAACATTTCAGTCTTTTCCTGATTGATACGCTGAATGATCCCGGTACAAGTGAGGTATCCATTGATTTTCGTCCTAAAACAGACTATTCCAAATGGGTATGCGAAATCATCAAGGGCAAGGCCTATAAGGCATAGACGGTTTTCAGACGATGAACTGAAGACAATTGGAATCCCCCTTCTCTTGCTGTTCGGAGACCATGAAGTCTGCGTTGACTACCCAAAAGTCATTGATCGGGCAAAAACGATGATTCGCAACATCGATGCAAGAATTGTTCCGGATGCAGGACATGGTCTTCAAGGGGAAAATCCCGAGTGGGTCGATCACTGCATCATCGAGTTCCTGCAAAGGTAGAAGCAAATATGATGAGGGAACAGCATGAATGAATCAATCCGACACTCTTTCAAGCGCATTTGCCTTCTGGTTGCCTGTATGTTTGCGTCCATACTCGTACTGAATGCTTGCGGCACGCAAAAACCCCTTGTATTTGAAGGACACAGCCAGAACTGGAAAGTGACCTATACGATGACGGGTGACACAAAGCATCACCAGAGCGGATTTACTTTTGAGTATCTCGGAAAGAACCTTGATACCCTCGATGAAGTCCGTTACTCGATCGATGGTCCACGAGAAGGCGGAAGTGGAACGGCAAAATTCGCGCATCAGGCTGTCTATTTTGGAGAACTGCCAGAGACTGGTGGTTGGCCATCCGCTTCCGATCGAGGAATCGATGTGGAAATCAAGTGGAACGGACAAAGTGAAATGATGCTTCTCACAGCGAACTAGCCAATCATTTGTTTTCTCTGACTGCTGCAGATGCGGAGAAACGGACGAACATGGCTAAACTCAAGCTGATTATCGGGTCCTTCAGGACTCTTTTTGCATGCATGTACGGATATTCTGAAATGGGATAGACTTGAAGAAAACCGCACAGGGGGATTCAACGTGGATTCAGGAATGTATCTTTTGCTTGCGGCTGGTTTCTTCATCCTCCTTGTAGTCGCCATTCGAATCGGAATAGCACCCCTGATACAGGAGCATCACATTGAAATCGAATCTGAATATGACGAGTTGCATATGTTGGCCGATGCCAATATCATGGACCGGTCTGAAGTCCGGAACATCATCACAGGCTTGGAAAGCATGAAGATGACGACTTTGAAGTCCAGCCAGATTGCAAAGGTGAAACGCTTGATTACAATGGCCTATGAGGGAGGTCAGCTGGATGAACGGAAGTACGAAGATATCATGGGCAAGATTGCGGCTGCATTTGGCAATGACGTTCCGTAGATGCAACACCATGGATGTCGGGAGTTGGCGAACCCAAGACGCAATTCGTACCAGATGACAAAAAGGTAGAATCCGGACATTGTTGCATTCTTCTGACTCTTTATGAATAACATCCTTCGAAAAGAATGGTCATGGAGGGTTCAGATGAAACGGTTTGCGGTTGTCTTCCTTCTGATCTGCCTTCTCGTTCCTGCTTATGCCTTCAACAGCAACGGAGATGTAAACGCCTCCCTGGCTCCAGCTGGTAGTAAGGAAATCGATTATGAAATCATCCCGGATGCGGAAAGCCTCCAAACATACTCCCTCTGTCCGACTGGCGGCGTATTGTTCGATACGATCGTCCCACATCAAAAGCCATGCATCTATCAGATCATCTTCAATGGTTGGAAAACACCAAAAAGCGTTAAGGTGTACGCTTCCAATGGGGAAATCCATGTGCTTTATCAGGAAGACACAAATCATGATGAAAAGGTGCATTATGCCATACGATTTCGTCTGAATGAGGAAATTTATGCGGATGGGCTCACGTTGTATAAAAATGGTGATCCATATGAAAGTCGGAATATCAAGGCGATCTTCGGCTGGGAGTGACGGAATGCGAAAGCAAGTTTGACGAAAACAAGGGAGAGCGAAATGCCCGCACAGAAACGGAATTATCAGGATGTCAATTCGAAGACCTGGGACAACTGGGTGAAAAATGGCATCGAATGGTCCATTCCCATCACGCACAACGAATACATGCATGCCTTGAAAGGGCACTGGGGAGTCTATCTCACCCCCTCCAGACATGTCCCCAAAGAATGGTTTCCAGACTTCAAGAACGCGAATCTTCTAGGCCTGGCAAGCGGCGGCGGACAGCAAATGCCTATTTTCTCCGCACTTGGCGCAAAGTGTACAGTCTTCGACAATTCCGACAGCCAGCTCGAACGGGAAAGGATGGTTTCCGAGAGGGAAGGCTATGCCATCAACCTCATCAAGGGGGACATGACAAAGCGCCTTCCGTTCGATGACGATACTTTCGATGTCATTTTTCATCCAGTATCAAACTGCTACATCGAGGATGTGTATCCTGTCTGGCGGGAATGTTTCCGCATCCTGAAAAAGGGTGGCGTGCTGCTTGCCGGCATGAACAATGGGATAAACTTCTTGTGCGAAGACAGTTCCCCCTCTCCCCTCACCATCGTCAACAAGCTGCCGGTCAATCCCGTGAAGAATGCAACTGAAGCGGAATACAAGCGTATGGTGGAGAACGATGAGGGCATCGAGTTCAGCCACTCCCTCGAAGAACAGCTTGGCGGCCAATTGAAAGCCGGCCTGATCCTGACGGATTTGTTCGAGGACCGCGATCGGAAGGGAAGCGGCATTCTCCGCGAGTATACGCCCCAATACATCGCGACCCGGGCCATCAAACCCTGAAGAACCCGAGAAAAATACCGCGACACCTCGCCCTGTCAGTCTGCCGCTGGAAGAACAGGCGGTGTATAATGGATGCGTTCCTTTCGGCCTATGAAAGTACGCAGACACGTTGACGGAATAGGCTCGGAGCACGAGGACGTCCAATCAAGCATATGCGGAATGCCGAAAGAAGCATATGCATCGCACCAAAAGAAAGCATATACAGGACATTCACAGAGCCATAAGCAAAGACACATTAATGGCATTACAATAATGCTCGAACAGGAAAAGGAATATGCATGTATACAACGAAAATTTGGAGTCATGAGATCACCATTGAAGCGGAAAATGTCGTATTCTCCCCCAAGGCACTGGACAAGGGTACCGAACTCATGTTGAAGCATATCGAGTTGAAGCCCGACGATAAGGTGCTGGACTTGGGATGCGGCACAGGCGTCGTCGGCATCGCCGTCGCAAAGGAAATCGGCGAGGACCGGGTCGTTTTGGTCGATGTGGATGTTCAGGCATTGGAATGCACGGTCGTCAATGCCCGGCTCAATGGTTTGAACGCATTGGATATCCAGGAATCCGACGGGTTCAGTGATGTTGCTGACACGGACTTTTCGCTCATCCTGTCCAATCCGCCCTATCATACGGATTTTGCCGTTGCCAAGCACTTCATCGAGGATGGCAAGAGGCACCTGCGGATCGGCGGGAAAATGGTCCTCGTCGTGAAACGGCTGGACTGGTACAGAAACAAGATGATCACCGTATTTGGCGGTGCGACGGTTTTTTCGGAAGAAGAATATCATGTCATCCTTTCCATCAAACGGGAGGAACGAAGTCTTGCGCCGAAAGAGGAAAAGCCGATCCCGAAAAAACATTTGAAGAAGATGGAGATGGCGGCTAAAAAACGCAGGAAGTAAAACCGTGGAACCGTCGGCAAACAGCTTGGCTGCATGGCATTCCGAAGACCTGCAGGGGAGCTGGCGTCCTGTTTGCGGAGACCTCCCTGCAAAATGAAAATCCGTGAGGTGGAGACATGAAGGAATACACAAGGGCACACCCCTCGTTCTCGTTGTGTGGCCTGAACTGCGCACTCTGTCCCCGTCATCATACGGACGGAAGTTCCAGATGCCCGGGATGCGGCGGGGATGATTTCGCCCTTCTGCACCCGTCCTGCGCTGTAATCACCTGCAGTGCGAAGCATGGGAATATCGAGTTCTGCTTCGAGTGTGCGTCCTACCCATGCGAACGGTATGCCACCGCCGGAACTGCCGATTCCTTCATTGCCTACCGGAATGTGCTTTCGGACAATCAACTTGCTTCCGAGAACTTGAATGGCTATTTGGCTGAGTTGGAATGCAAGCGCCGGATTCTGTGCGAACTGATCCTGAAAGCAAATGACGGCAAATCAAAAGCCTTTTACTGTCTGGCCGCCAATCTGCTTCCGCTTGCTGAACTTGAATTTATGATGGCTACGCTGGAGGATATGCTTTCGGACGAAAACCTCTCAGCAAAAGTTAAAGCCGGAACCGTCACGAAATGGCTGAAGGAAAAAGCGGAAGCCCTTCAGATCGATCTTGTGTTGCGCCATTGATTCCAACATAAGACAAATCGGCTGCTTTTCCATATGATGAATAGAGGAGCGGTACGCAGGGATTCAGAGAGGAATTCGTCGCACCCGCTCACGGGCGGAGCATGGATCAAGGAAAAGTGCCTGCCACGCGAAAGGGACAAGCCGATGTGGACAAGAGCTGAACTGAAGAGTCGGGCCAAATTCGTATTGGGACCTTCCTACGCAAAGGCTTTTCTCGTAAGCCTGATCATCCTGTTCGCAGGCGGAAGCAGCAAGGGCGGCGGAAGCTCCGGATCGCAATACCGCAACAATTTATCGTCTGGAAATTCCGAATTCGCTCAAAAGATCACGTTCATCCTCTTCATGATCGTCCTGACCTTCATTGTGTTCCGCATCATCATCGGCTTCTGTCTGGAGGTCGGCGGACGCAAATACTTTATTCGTGCGGCGGAAGGCAATGTGAGCCTGTCTCACGTCGGGCATGTTTTTCAAAGCGGCGCATACGGAAATGTCACACTGACAATGCTCTGGAGAAGCATCCTCACCCTGCTGTGGACCCTGCTGCTGATCATTCCCGGCATCATTGCAACCTATGCATATCGCATGGTCCCGTATATCCTTGCTGATAATCCCTATATCGGCACCAGCCGCGCCATCGAACTGAGCAAGCAGATGATGGACGGGGAAAAACTCGACACATGGGTCCTGGACCTCTCCTTCATCGGCTGGTATCTCCTCGGCGTCCTGCTCTTCGGCGTTGGCATCCTTTTTGTCCTGCCCTATGAGGACTCAACCAATGCGGAATTGTACCTGACCCTGCGGCAAAAGGCATTGGAACAAGGCATGTGCTCCAGTGATGAATTGAACCTCATTTCGCCTTTTCAGGTCAATCAAGGAAACACGCCATACTAAGCCGCATCTGACATTCAAGGGCCGGCCTGCCGCTCACCATTTCAGTCCGCGTCCGTCATACCGGGTGCCAAGGTACCCGGCGAACGTTCCGAGTCCGGCCTTGATATCCGCCTTCACCTGCCTGTCGGCCACGAAATCCTTTTCCCACCACCAGTTTCTGATCCTTATCGGATCCGCGCCACGTTGCGGCTCCGGCTCAAACCTTGCCACAAACCGGTCCCCATAAAGGACGGGCAGGACATAATAGCCATACTTCCGTTTCTCCACCGGGAGATAGACCTCCCATGAATACTGGAGACCGAAGATCCGTTCCGTCATGTCCCTGTCCCAGATCAGGTTGTCCAAAGGGGCAAGCACCCGGACAACCGGCTTCTTTCCTGATGTTCCGCTACTCGCATCCGCCTCGGCGGAAACCGCCTCCAGCAAGGGAACGTCCTTCGCGCGCAGATAAAAGGGTTCCGTTATCCCCTCGATCGAGACGGTTTTCAGCCGCCCTTCCTCTGCCAATTCGTCCAGCACGGAAAGCCGCAAGGATTTGTTGGACAGATGGTGCCCAAGCCATCCACCACCGGAACGGCTCCATAACAGACCGATGCTGCCCACCCGTCTTTCGGTATACCATTTCACATAGGAACGTTCATCCGGAAAAGGCTCCTCTGCGTTCAGATGACTTTCAGGCAAAAGATTTCCGATCCGATCATAGATGCGCTGAGTCCCTCTCTTCCCAGAAATGCCGATTTTCCCGACATTGAAGAGATAGTCCATTGCAGCACCGGACAAGTTTCGATGGCCCCAATTGCCTACGTCTGCCTCCCCCATCTTCAGCTGGGTGGATAGCATGGGGCCCTTTTCCTGAAAGGCTGTCATGATTTCATCCAGAATTTCGAGTGCTCCGCTGGAAGAGCGTCGTTGCAGAAGCTGCTCGATTTCTTCGCCACGCAGTTTTCTCAGCCTGTGAAACCGCGGCCAGTCTTCCGTCAAATAGATGGATGCCATCTTGTCCCATCCGTCTATCAGCAGCCTGTCCGCATACAACAGCTTGTCCAGCATCTCGCGGTGATAACCGGGGATTCGCGCCTGCAGAACCAAATCCGCATTTCGACCGACAACATCCAGCGGATCATACTGGATGCATCCGACTCGCCTTACATATGCCTGAACGCCTGATTCTCCAATGAATGGACCCTTTTCGTCCAACCCCTGGTAACGAAGCAGGAATTTCCTGGCTTGTCCTTTTGTCATGCTGTATGTCGTCATTTCGTCTTCCCCTTCAGTACGCTCGTGTACGGGCAAAGAAACAGTTGCCCGGCGAACGGCACACGCAGTGCCTGCCTCCATGATATCGTACACGAAGGGCTGTCTGAAGGGAAGAAAGCCTGAAGAAAAGAATGCCTGCGGAAGCAGCCCACTCCCGGGATCGAACCTCAAGCGGATTCATTCCCCTTATTGATTCTTTGTACGGCAAGGCATAAACTGTATGCATCCACGAACCGCCGGGCACGCTTCAGCATCTGTTTTGTCTTCTGAAAGCCCATCATCGATCCATCCGCCTTTCCTGACAAAAAAACCACGAAGCGTCCACTCGGTCATGAGGAGGAACCTGCATGTTCAACACCATCGAGGACTTGATTTCCCTTGACAACCCAAGCCTGTCCGCCCTGCTGATCCGTTTCAAGCCGGATGAACTCGCCATTGCACTTCACGGTTTCAGCCCGTCCCTGCGCGACAAGATGATCGGCTGCATGGATAAGCCGATGCGTGTACTGCTGGACAATTCCCCCTATAAGAACAACCCGGTCCGCCTGGTCGATGTCGAAGCTGTCCATGCCAAAATTGTGGCTATGGCAAACCAGCCGCAGGCGTGAGGGAGATAAACTTCGCGTTCTTTCTCAACGGAGCTCCAAATACTGATAAACCAGTCGTGTGGCGGCATCCACACCGACTTTCCCCGTATTCACGCACAAGTCGTACTGGTTCGCATTCGTCCAGTCCTTGCCGGTAAACACGTGATGATACTTGGCCCGCGCTGTATCGCTTCGAAGAATCATTTTTGTGGCTTCTTCCGCAGTGACCTTGTACAGCTCCTGGACCCTGGCTTGACGGAAGGCCATGTCGGCGTAAAGAAACAGGCTCACCTGATCCGGATGTGCCCGCAGGACATGCGAACCGCATCTTCCCATGATGACAGCCGACTGGTTTCCGGCAATTCGCCGGATGACTTCAGATTCCGCCTCAAAGAGCTCACCGTCCGTCGGAACGATGAATTGCGGCGGGATATAGGCTTCCGGACTGTTGTACGGACTTGCCTGCAGAAAGGATTCCCAAAAGGAATGAATCTTCTCTTCCCTGGAATCCACTTCTCCTTCCAATATGGACAGCTTTTTGGCAGCCTGGTTGACAATTTCCCGATCAAAATACGAAATGCCCAGTTTTCTCGCCAGCTGCTGTCCGATGTAGGCGCCGCCGCTTCCCAATTGGCGGCTGATCGTCAGGATGACGGATGATTTTTCTTTCATATGCAGCCTTCCTTCCCTATGCCAATCCCTACGGAACACCATCCAGATGAGGCGCTTCTTTATCCCCCATCAACCTGGTATTACCCTATCGCGAAGGGAGACAATCCATTGAAATACAAGACGCTCATCTTTGACCTGGACGGCACATTGACAGACCCCAAAACCGGCATCACAAGCTGCGTTCAATATGCATTGCGGAAAGCGGGCATTCCGGCGGATGACCTGTCGGAACTGCTTCCGTACATCGGCCCCCCGCTGAGGCGTTCCTTCCGATCCTTGCACGGATTGTCCGACGAGCAGGCGCAACAGGCCGTCCTCGATTATCGCGAACGGTTTTCACGTATCGGGATGTATGAAAACGAAGTGTACCCGGGAATCCCGGAAATGCTTGGCGCATTGCGGGATACCGGGTACGGCATCGTCCTTGCGACTTCGAAACTGGAACAATCCGCAAGGGATATTCTCAAACATTTCAAACTCGACGGCTTCTTTGATTTCATCGCTGGCAGCCTTCCGGATGGAAACCGATCCGAAAAAGGAGACGTCATCCGCCACGCGTTGCAGGCAAACCGCTTACTTTCTGATATAACCCTGATGGTGGGCGATACAAAGTACGACATCGAAGGCGCCTGGGAAAACGACCTGGATTCGGTCGCCGTTTCCTATGGATATGGCGATTGGGATGAAACCCTTGCCTCCAGACCGACTTATACGTGCGGGACTGTGACTGAGCTGCGGGATTTGCTTTTGGGATTCGCTCATCAGGATTTCCAAATCGGGACATAGATGCCTTTCAGGTTTTCCGAATCGGGACGTAGATGTCCATCACGGAATGCGCCGTATGATGGCAGCGTTCATCATAAAACTCAAAGTCAAGAGCGGACTCGTCGTATGCGTATCCGCTCCCATCAAACCATTCCGTGTACACCTGTCGCCAGGTGTCCCGGATGCCTGCCGCAAAAAGTTCGCTGTTGATGCCGCCAAGTTGGTTGACAGGTGGTGTTGTGAAGACGGCATATCGCGCAGCAGGAATGGCGACAGTCACCATATCCGGTTCCACCTTTGAAAAGTCATCAACAATCACGCCCATCATATAAACCATGTTGTCGGAATTCCTCGACTCCGGAAGACAAATGCATACCTCTCCATGTTTCGGCGGATTCAGTTTTGCATACAGCAGCTCTTCCCAATTAACATCATGCTTTTCCCAAAACGCAGCCACATCTTGTGTGAACCCACCGGCGATATTCGTGGCTACACCATATCCGGCAACGAGAATCACTGGCTTTTCCATGATCTCCACATTCATGAATGTTCCTCCTCCTTGTTGGGTCATCTCCTCATACCGGGCGGGAGGGTGACCGTATGCCCGCTTGAAGGCACGTGAAAATCCTCCATGTGTCGCATATCCAAGGTCCAGTGCGGTCTCGAGCCCGCCTTTCCCATTGGCGATGTCATTCAGGGCAAGGGACAGCCGTCGTAGACGCACATACTCCATCACCGTGACCCCCTTGTATGCCTGGAACACCCGGCAGAAATGGAAGGGTGAGTACCCCGCCTTCCGCGAAAGCTCCATCACAGACATTTCCGTATCCAGATTGTGCTCGATATGACAGACAATGCGTTCCATGCTTTCACGATAATTCATGCGTCCCCCTGCCCTTTTCTCCCCGTCGGGATATTCCCAGCATATCAGGAATGAAATCGCCTTGCTTTTCCGGGATTGCTTTTTTTCGTATTTCTATTGCTTCGGATGTGATCGGTCGCTGGAGAATACAGGGAATCCATCCTCCTGGATGGATTGGTCAAGACACTGGAGATCCGGATGAAATTGGGATAGAATCATGGAAACAGGAGGTCAGGATGAGAAACGAACAGGAAATGTATGACATTCTTCTCAGCTTCGCGCGGAAAGAATCCAGAATCCGTGCGGTTTATATGAATGGTTCACGAACCAACCCGAATGCGAAGCGGGATATCTTTCAGGATTTCGACATCGTTTACGTCGTTACAGACGTGCTTCCCTTTGTCAGGGACAAGTCATGGCTGGCTGGCTTCGGTGAAGTCGCGGTCATGCAGGAACCGGATGCCACTGCGCTTCCCTATGAAAAGACGAAGCTGGAGGATGGCTACGCCTATCTGATGCAATTCGAGGATGGCAATCGGATCGATCTTACCCTCCAGTCCATCTCTGCAGCAAAAAACAAATATCGGGAAGACAGCCTGACACGGCCATTGCTTGACAAGGATGGTTTGTTGCCGGAAATTCCCGAAGCGACAGACAAGGATTACCATATCAGCAAGCCGGATGCCGCCCAGTACACAAGCTGCTGCAATGAATTCTGGTGGGTCTCTCCCTATATTGCCAAAGGGCTCTGGCGAAAGGAAATCCTTTTCGCACTGGATCATCTGGACAAATGCGTCCGCCCCATGCTGCAGATGATGCTGACATGGCAGGCCGGTATTCTGACCGACTTCTCCGTCAGTGCGGGTAAGTGCGGAAAGCATCTGGACCGGTTTCTTCCGCCGGATGCCTGGACCCGCCTGTTGAAGACCTATCCGACAGCAGATGTGGATTCCGTTTGGGATGCCCTGTTCGAGGCGGGAAGCCTGTTTCGCGAGACAGCGATGGGAGTGGGAAATGCTCTCCGCTTCACCTACAATGAAGACGAGGATCGTCGGACAACAGCCCTGTTGGCGGACATTCGGAAATTGCCGGAGGATGCGGAGGAGATCCGATGAAGCGTAGGTTATCCGACAGGCACGCATGCCTGTCATGCTTTCTGGCAGCCATTTTGGTTTGCATGACCCTTGCGGCGTGTACGGCCACTCCTGTCGAGCCGCCACCGCCAGTGGTTCCCGGACCACTCCCTCTGGAATCGTCCGTCACGCTCCATGCCGCCCTATATAGCGATGCCCTGCGACAGAACATGAACCTTAACGTCCACCTGCCTGCAGGATATGACGGAAAAACCGGTTATCCCGTACTCTACATGCTTCATGGGTACACTGGTGATGAAAATGGATGGATTCCGGGGCTGAAACTGGACAAACAGGCGGATTCGCTGATCGCATCAGGAGACATCCGGCCATTGATCCTCGTAACTCCTGATATCGGGAACAGTTTTGGCATCAATTCTGCAAACCGGACTGCAACATTAGGCACTTCGCCTTCCGACAGCCTGGACCAAGGCCGTTATGAAGATTATCTGATCAAGGACCTGATTCCGTTCATCGACGATCAGTTTTCTACGGATAAAACCCGCGAAGGGCGTTCCATTGGAGGCCTTTCGATGGGTGGATATGTGGCGCTGCGGCTTGCTTTCACCCATCCGGAGCTGTTTTCCACTGTGAGCGGGCACAGTCCCGCCCTGTTTGTGACGAATTTCCCCAACCAACTCGAGTCATGGCTGTATCCGACGGACGCCCTTCGGGACGAACGGGATCCGCTCAGACTCGCAGACTCCCGCGATCTGTCAAAACTGAAGGTCTGGCTGGATTGCGGGGACGAAGACGGTTACGGTTTTTATGATGGTTGCGCCATTTTGCAGGAAAAGCTTGAGAAGCGGGAACTCAAATCCGAATACCATCTCAACCCCGGCAAGCATGACGGAACCTACTGGGAAAGCCACACTGCAGAGTACTTGCGGTTTCATGCCGGGATATGATGGCTTTTTTATGACAGTCATTATAGAATCGGCAACAAACATGTAGTAAAAGATAGGACTCCGGCAATTGATACAAGGCTTGTTCCGCATTCAAAAACGACAGCAATCAATTGCCGGGTCTATAATGATAGCAATGATTGGTACATCCGATGCAAATGCATCGACAGGGAGGCGCTCGTGGACATCAAAAACATCCCGTTCGAAGTCTTCGATCTTGAACAGGTAATTCCGGAAGAACATAAGGGTGAAACAGGAAACGCCAACTGGAAAACCATTCAGCGTGGCAACGTCCGGATGAGGATCGTCGAATACTCTGCCGGTTATCTCGCCGATCATTGGTGTGAAAAGGGCCATGCCGTCTTTGTTCTGGAAGGTTCGTTTGTTTCCGAATTGAAAGATGGGCGGAAGGACACCTTGACAAAGGGAATGGCTTATCTGGTCGCAGATCATGCGGACGCCCACCGTTCCTACTCGGAAAACGGCGTGAAATTGCTGATCGTAGACTGAGCGGGAAGGGCGTGACGCATGAATGAAGAACTGGAGTCCTATTATGGCGTAAATTACAGTGAAGACACTCGTCTGCTACGGGATCGCGCGCACAGCGTGGAATACTACACTACGCTCCACACATTGGACCGCTTGATCCCTCCTGGTTCCATGATTCTGGACGCATGCGCCGGAACGGGTCCCTATGCTTTCCATCTTGCAGCAAACGGTCATTTCGTCACTGCGGGCGACCTGATGCTACGCCATGTGGATACAATGAAGGTCAGGCAAGCGGAGAAACCGCTTCTACAGGAAATCTTCCAGGGTTCCATTCTGGATCTCTCCCGTTTTCCGGATGCATCCTTTGATGTTGTGCTCAACATGGGTGCCCTATACCACATGAAATCCGCATCCGATCGTGAGACCGCCGTCCGGGAAAGCATGCGGGTCCTGAAACCTGGTGGACTTTATGTGGCAGCCACGATACACCGAAATGCGAATTTCCTCAAATATCACAGTGGCATGAAGGGGAACATAAAGCCCTTCCTCAATCTTCTGCACAATGGGTATGACAAGGAGGAAGACCTTTTTTATTCCACCACGCCGACGGAAACAGAGAAATTGATGTCAGTCGCCGGGCTCATCAAGCTTGAGCACATCGGAACGGATGGCGTCTGCTATTTCATGCAGGAGACTTTGGAATCCCTTTCACAGGATGAGTTTGACCAGTGGCTCGCCTGCCATTACGAAAGCTGTGGTGACCCCAGCCTGCTCGGATACAGCATGCATGGCCTCTATGTGGGAAGGAAGCCTGAGGATGAGTGTCCGCAGGCATGCTGCGCGAAAAGTGACATGGAGCATGTGGAAACCGGCATCCCCGGCTTCCGCATCCGTTCCGCCGTACCGGAGGATATCAGTCTCGTGCTGCGGTTCATCCGGGATTTGGCTGAATACGAGCATCTGCTGGATCAGGTCTGTGCCGATGAGGATATTTTGAGAAGAACTCTCTTTGAGCAGAAGGCAGCGGAAGTCGTCATCGGAGAATACAAAGGCGAGCCCGCAGGATTTGTCCTGTTTTTCCACAATTACTCAACCTTCCTCGGTCGTCCGGGTTTCTACATTGAGGATTTGTTCGTGAAGCCGGCGTTGAGAGGTCTCGGACTTGGGAAGGCATTGCTGTCCCATATGGCGAAGCTCGCATTGGAACGGAACTGCAAGCGTCTGGAATGGTGGTGTCTGGATTGGAATGAACCTTCCATTTCCTTTTATCGGAAGCTGGGAGCCGTCCCGATGGACGAATGGACGGTGTATCGCATGACAGGGGAAGCCTTGGCGAAATTGGCAGGGGATTCACCCTGCGCAAAAGACGAATAAGGTATATCGAAAGCACTATGGTATAGAAAATGAATCATTTTTCAGAGGTGTTAACAAAGGGAGGACAATGAATGTATCTGGTCAGCGCATGCCTCATCGGTGTCAATTGCCGCTATAATGCCGAAAGTACAATCAACGAACATCTGGTCCGACTCATGGAGGAAGGACAGGTAATCCCCGTATGCCCCGAAGTATTGGCAGGGCTGCCTATTCCACGGCCACCCTGTGAAATCATCAGGGATGAAGATGGGTTGGAAAGAGTTCTGGACAAAACCGGCGCGGATCTGACAGACGCATTTCTGGAAGGTGCGGAAAAGACCCTGGCCATCTGCAGAGCCGCAGGTATACACAAGGCCATTCTCCAACCGCGAAGCCCTTCCTGCGGTCATGGCATCATCTATGATGGCACGTTCACCAGTCGACGCATTCCCGGGAGTGGCATGACCGCACGATTGCTCGCAAGGAACGGAATCGAGATCATACCGGAAGAGGAATGGCCGTCCTTGTGACGGAATTCCGGCTTAAACGCCGGGCAAGAAAATGAGACAAAACACTATGGGCAAGATCATATGTCTACACAACCTGTCCAAGGAGGTTGACATGCATTCGGAAAAATCAGCCGCAGACACCCTCGCACTCGATATTGCCGCAGCGCAGGATACGCCTTCGGGCAACTGGCCTTCCACCTATGTCCCGCTGGGACCGCAGGATGCGCCTTCCCCTTTCGCCCATACAATGGTCGACATGACCTGGCCTGCCGTTCAGGCAGCCGCAGATGCGGGTGCTGTCGTTCTCCTGCCCATTGGCATCATCGAAGCGCATGGACCGCATCTTGATTTGAGTGCCGACATCATGCTGGCACACCTGTATTGCCGGCTGTTGCGCGATTCCCTTGTGAAACGCGGTATCAACGCGCTCATAGCCCCGCCTTTCTATTGGGGACATGCCGAGGACACGGCAAGATATGCCGGCACCTTTTCCGTACGCCCGGAAACCATGAAAGGCCTGTTGGCGGACATTTTCACGGCATTGGACTCCTGGGGATTCCGAAAGGTTTTCCCGATCAATTGCCACGGTGACCATACCCATGTCCGCATGTACGAGGAGGCCTCCGAAGAGGCCAACCGTACCCTGAAACTTCAGGTCATCGATCTGGGCAAGGTGGATATCCAATTGACGAATCCACCTGTTTTCCCCGCACCACGCGCAGGCAGGTTCGAACCCGACTATCACGCCGGAGCCATTGAAACCGCGCAGATGCAGACCTTCTTCCCGGAACGCGTGAATGCGGAACTGGCACGCACACTGGTCCCCCACGACAGCTTCCACCCGATGGGGTATTGCGGAGACCCGGCAAGCTTCCCGCTGGAAGACAGTCTCATCGCCTTTTATCAGGCCGATCTGGAAACGGATACACGCAAGATCGGCATCCTGCTTGGTGTTCCCGAACAGTCCCTGCCCCCTGTACCTGCAGCTCCCCTCGATGCAACCACGATTGCGCCATTACCCCGGGCATGTGGAAGTCTGGAGGAAGTCCGCGACAATATCGATGGCATTGATCGACAATTGATTCGCCTGATGGCGGAACGAAGCGGTTATGTCCTTCAGGCCGCTACTTTCAAGAAGGATTCCAACGATGTTGAAGCGCCTGACCGAAAGAAGGCTGTCATTCTCAAGGTTCGTCAATTGGCCGTGGAGAACGGCATGGAGCCGGATATCGCGGAAGAAGTCTATCGTACGATGATCCAGCAATTCATCGATATGGAGCTAAGGGAACATGCCCGCAATGGAGGGGCCACAGCATGAGCAAGACAAAACTGAATATACTTTGGACAAACGCAGATCCCATCACTTCTGAAAAAATGGTCATGATGTATGGGACGAACAGCAAATTGAACAATTGGTGGGAAGAGGTTCGGATCATCATCTGGGGCGCACCTGCCCTGCTGGTCGCGGAGAATCCGATGATCCAGGAGAAAATCCGGATGGCCATGAACGTCGGCGTTTTCTTCACAGCCTGCAAAGCCTGCGCCGATCAGCTCGGTGTCTCGGACAAGCTTGGCGCCTTGGGCATTGAAATCAAATACTGGGGTGAAGGCCTGACAGAGATCCTTCAATCGGACGAAGCCCTGATTACGATCTGAAGTACCGGTAAAATTTGAAAGAGAAATTGAATGCGAAATTGATGGAGATATCGAAGGAGAAATTGAAGGAGATTCCCATGATGGAACCGCTACATTCCGAACGCCTGACCATCCGCAATTTCCAACCAGACGACAGTCGGGATCTTTTCGAATACCTGTCCCGTGCCGATGTTCTCACCTATGAGCCTGGAACCCCAGAAAACAGGACTTCCTGCGATCATTTGGCAGCCGAACGGGCGCGGGGCGACAATTTCCTCGCGGTATGCCTGAAAGATCCAAAGCTTCCGCCCGGGCAGGGCGATCATAATGAGGCCGGGAAAATGATCGGCCACCTGTACCTCGAACGTCAGGATCCCCTTGAGTTCAACACGTGGGAGATCGGATACATCTTCAATCCGGTTTTCGGAAAGCAAGGTTTTGCCACGGAAGCTGCCCGATGCCTTGTGGCATGGCTGTTCGAGGGGATGGGTGCCCACCGCGTCATCGCCCTGTGCAATCCGGAAAATATAAGTTCATGGCACCTGTTGGAACGGATTGGCATGCGACGGGAAGGCCATTTCCTCAAGAAAGCCTTCTTCAAGCGTGATTCAAGCGGAAACCCACTCTGGCATGATGCGTATGAGTATGCGATTTTGCGGGAGGAATTCATGAACGGAGAGCGACATTGAGCAGGATGAACAGGGTACACGCAATTGAATCTACTGGCGCCCGGCTCATATCTCCATCCTGCGGATAAACGGCAATCCTCCGTGAATTCCCTAAATCACTGAATTCCCAGTTTGTCATAAGGTTCCATGTTCGCACGAAAAAGATCATGCTGCCATCGAGATACAACATGCCCGGTATGATGCGTTTTGATAATAACGATTGGAACTGCTTGTTCCAGCTACTGAGCTTAGCAGGTGCGATCAGATTCTTCTCAGCCAACTCATTGAGTGTGTGCTGCACAGTGATTAGTTCCAACATGACCTTCGAATAGAACTCGGGGCTTAACCATTCTTCTTACTCATGTCTCTATTCTATTCAGCTCATAACTGTTTTGCAGCCGCTGGTTACGCAGATTTTACGATTTGCTCATTAATGCATTTTGCAAATTTCGTGCAAAACTTCAGGAATAAATTGACGGTTGTTAATAATTCAGGTATTATCTGATTGTGATTTTGCGTAATAATTGCAGAATGGAGATGAGCGATTATGATTCTGGAATTTCGAACGAAGAACTATAAGTCTTTCGTTGATGAAGCGGTGATTTCAATGACTGCTGCGCCTAAACAGAAAGGACTAGATTATAGTTTGCTCGTTAAAAAGATAAAAGGGAAAAGCATAAAAGGGCTTTGCTCTTCCATTATCTATGGACCAAATGCTTCCGGTAAAACCAATATTATCGGTGCAATGGATACATTTAGGGCAATTGTACTAAGGGGAAATATTCGGAATTCGGAAGAACAATCTTCACCCAACCAAGCTTCAAGTGCATTGGAATTGATACCAAACAATGCCGCAAAGTGCTCAGAACCTGTTCAATTCTCGGTAGATTTTATAGAAAATGATTTGCTGATTCATTATGAGGTAAGCCTTGACTTAGGTTGCTTTTTAGATAGCGAATATACAAGAAAAGTAATGAGAGAAGAGCTCCATGTAAATAACGAAATGATTTTCGTCAGAGATGAGAAGCTATCATTTGGAGACTCTAAAAACATAAATAAATTTTTGGCTATAAACATACACAAAAATGAAGACAGTATTATTGAAATAGCCAAAAATAGTTTGAATGATGAAGAACTGTTTTTAATGAACGGATTTAAGCTCATCATAAGCCAGAGCTTTGTTAAGTTGATTACTAATTGGTTTGCAAACAAGTTCATGGTTATTTATAGAGCAGATTCTCTGCAACTTATAAAACGATTTGTGGATCCTCAAAAGCAGACAGTCTATGTTGAACAGACAACAAATAATGCAGCAAAGCTATTCGGGATCAATTCAAATGCACTGGGATATGTAATAAGCGAAGATGATGCTGATGCCAAGCTGTGCTCAATATTTAAAAACATGAAGGATCAAAAAAATGCAATTATCGCTGCAGAGATATTTGAATCATATGGAACGATAAGATTTGTTAACATGTTCCCATTGGTAATAAGAGCA
The DNA here is from genome assembly GCA_942493335.1 of uncultured Clostridia bacterium. Taxonomy (GTDB): domain Bacteria; phylum Bacillota; class Clostridia; order DSM-8532; family DSM-8532; genus JAEWSN01. The sequence continues at coordinate 2,167,135 of OW818693.1, forward strand.
ATTTTGTCAGGTGGCACCTTAGTAGTTGATGAATTTGATGCATCAATCCACCCTATGGCTCTAATGAGCATCATCAATGTATTCCACAATGATGAGGTTAACGTACATAATGCACAGTTGATATTTAATACGCATAATCCTATTTTCTTAAACTCAAATATCTTTAGGAGAGATGAGATTAAGTTTGTGGAACGAGATGACGATAACAACAACAGCGTATTGTACTCACTATCCGATTTTGGGACAACTGGCGAAAAGAGTGTTAGAAAACATGATGACTATATGAAAAACTACTTCATAAGTCAGTACGGCGCAATTAAGGATATTGATTTTACACCAATCTTTGAGGAATTAATCTCAAGAGAAAGAGAGGTGTAGAAATGGCTAAATTAAAGCAAACGAAAAAATACTATTTCAGTGTTGAAGGCGAGACTGAACAATGGTATTTGAAATGGCTTCAAGGCCTTATTAATGGTACAGCAGAGGCTGAGAATAAAGTGTCTTTTGATTGTCCTGTTCAAAAAAATCCATTGAAGCGGGCTAAGTCAATTGTTGTGACTAGGAAAACCGATATTTATCATATTTCGGATTATGAAAGCGATGAAGAAATCCATGTAAGAGAATTCAGAGAAACCATGGACAACATGAAACTTGCAAAAGAACTTGGTAAGCAGATAAATTATGTATTTGGCTATACAAACCTGACATTTGATTTATGGATTGTGCTGCACATTTCAAATTGCAACGGGTCATTAGCTCACCGGAGACTATATTTACAGCATATTAACCGTGTTTACAATGAAAACTTTATTAGCATGGACGATTTCAAGCATGAGAACAACTTCAAAAGAGTCTTGGGCCAGCTCGAATTTCAAAATGTCAAAGATGCAATTGAACGAGCAAAACAGATTATGCATAGAAATTCAGATAACGGGTATGTGCTGCAAGAGTACAAAGGCTATCGATATTATAGAGAGAATCCTTCATTAGCTATATGGGAAGTGATCGAAAGAGTTTTAGTTGAGTGCAGATTGGCATAAAGAAGCTTTCATTAAAGAAATGCCCGACGAATACATCTATGACATCGCCTTGTGTGTAGAGTATGATTCCGTTCCCTATTTCATCAAAACCTTCAAACGCCTGAACGGAGATAAGCCGCACGAATATCACGCAACGCTTCGAAAAAAGCGGGGAATGGAGAATCAGCCTCCTTCGCCATCCAGCGTCAGGATCGGCACATACAACTCTGGTCTGCGGTCCCTGAACAGGCCCCATTCCGCCCGCTGCGCAGCAAGCTGGTCGAGGTCGAATTCCCGGATCAGGATGGTTTCCGAGACTCGGTCAGCTTCATCCAGTTTACGGCCTGTCGGCCCGGCGATGAAGGATGAACCATAAAAGGTGATGCTGGAAGCAGAACATGAATGCGAAGCGGATTCTTCTGTCAATCCCGAAGTTGAAGCGCTGGCGATCCTTGCCGTTTCCGACCCAATCCGATTGGATGCGATGACAGGAATCAGATTTGATGCGGCATGGCCCTGCATGCACATCTGCCAGTGCTCGCGGGAATCGACGGATGCATCGTGCGGTTCGGAACCGATGGCGGTCGGGTAGAACAACAGTTCCGCGCCCATGACCGCCATGCAGCGCGCGGATTCCGGGAACCACTGGTCCCAGCAGATTCCTACGCCGATCCGGCCAAATCGTGTATTCCAGACCTTGAAGCCGGTGTCGCCAGGACTGAAGTAGAACTTTTCCTCGTATCCGGGGCCATCCGGAATATGACTTTTCCGATATACGCCGAGGTTCGTTCCGTCCGCATCCAGAATGGCGACGGAATTGAACCGTGCATTGTTCCGTTTTTCGTAAAAACTGATGGGCAGCACAACGCCGAGTTCCTTTGCAATCCCCTGGAAATGGCAAACGGCTCGATTGTTCTCCACTTCAGTTGCCAGTGCATACTGCGCGGCATCCTCAACCTGGCAGAAATATTCCGTTTCGAACAGCTCCTGGAGCAGGATGATGTTGGCCCCTTGCGCCGCCGCTTGGCGCACCAGCATCTCCGCATGGGCGATATTCGCACCGATTTCCTTGCCGCAGGCCATCTGCGTGGCCGCCACCTTTACCTGCCTCATCGCCTTCTCCTTTTTGCCGTTTGCCGAACTCACCGTTCAGTTCTCCCACCATCGGCCGCTTTTACCGCTTGCCTATTGCTCACAGGCAATTCAACTGCCTGTTACATCACGCCGCTTAAGTCAGCCCGGCATTTGCTGGGTCGCACAGTGTACGTTGCCACCTTCCGTTACGATACCCATGCCGTTGATCGTTCGAACTCGCCGATCCGGGAAGGTGGCTGCCAGAATCCGTACCGCCTCCCGGTCCGTCTCTTCCGCTTCATCGCCGAACAACGGAAGGATGATGCCTCCGTTCACAAAATAGAAGTTCAGATAGCTGAGGGTGAGGCGCCCGTCTGTGCCCATTCGCATCGGAGGTTGGGGGATCTCGATGACCTCCAGTTGTCTGCCTTTCGCATCCGTGGCGGATTGCAGAACGGCCAGCGCATCCTGCGTGATGCGGAAATTGGGATCCGCTTCGTCGCGGCAGATCTGTAAAATCACTTTGCCGGGTGCTGCGAAACAAGCGATGTTGTCGACATGCCCATCTGTTTCATCTCCATCCAGACCCTTTTCGAGCCAAATCACTTTGTTCACGGACAAGTGATCCATCAGTTGTAAGACAATGGCCTGCCTGTCCATCTGCGGATTGCGGTTCGGATTCAACAGGCATTCTTCAGTGGTCAGCAGCGTGCCTTCGCCATCCGTATGAAGCGAACCGCCCTCCATGACAAGCGGCGCGTCGAATCGTCTGACGCCGTGTCGCTCCAGAATGGCTGGCGCAACCTCATTGTCCTGATCCCATGGCGAATACTTTCCGCCCCATGCATTGAAAATCCAGTTGATGCCCGCAAATCCGCCCTTGTCGTCAACCACGAAGGTCGGACCGTTGTCGCGAAGCCAGGAATCATTATGCGGCTGGATGAACCATTCAACAGGATGATGCGGGGTGATTCCACCCTGCGCGGAGACATTCAACAGCGGATTCACAACCGATATGGCCCGGGTTTCGTCTTCCTGATTGACCAGAACCGTCACCGGTTCGAATTCGGCAATGGCCGCAATGAACTCCGCCGTCCCTGCGCAGACGCGTTCATGGGTTTCCGGGAAGCACATGGATGCCTTCACCGGCCATGATATGAAGGTCCGCTGATGATGCGCCCACTCCGCGGGCATCCTGAAGCCTTCGGTTCTCGGATTCATACTGTCTCTCCCGTCCCTGCAATACCGGCGCTCCACTTGCTGTGTTGCTGCTGTCCTTCGATCTGCAATACCGGCACTCCACTCGCTGTGGTACCGCTGCCCTTCGCGCTGAATACCGGCACTCAGCTCACTGAAAGTGTTCCGGCAACACCATGATAGAACCTGGCAGGGGGGATGTCAAATCGGCATGCCTTCTTCCACAAGACTGGAGATGAGCGCTTCCACCACTTTCGGCTCGTAATGGGTTCCCGAGAACCGCCTCAATTCCTCGACTGCCTCCGATGGCGGCAACGCGCGACGGTAAGCACGGTCCGACGTCATCGCATCATAGCTGTCCGCTACAGCGATGATTTTTGCTTCCAATACAATCTGATCCTCGGTCAGACCTAACGGGTATCCGGTCCCATCAATCCATTCATGGTGCTGGGTGGCGATTTCGCATACGCGGCTGTTGTCAAATCGCCCTTCCAGAAGGATTCCACTGTCCGCAGGATGCTTGCGGATGCAATCGAATTCCTCCTGGGTCAGATTCCCCGCCTTGTTCAGAAGTTCGTCCGGTACGTTCAATTTACCAATGTCGTGAAACAGCGAGGCAATCTGAAGATCCGCGATGATGTCCTCCGAAAGTCCCATTTGCTCGCAAATGCGCACCGAGTAATGCTGGACGCGCTGACCATGGTTATGGGTGCACGTATCCTTCTCTTCTGACTGCCTCAACAATTCCATCAGATCGTCATAATAATCGTTCAGTGTGCTGAAAACGGGTTGGGATGATACATACAGGATACGGGCTCCCGATCGGGTCTGCATCTGGATGTTTCCGCTGATGTTGAATACGTGGAAATGATCGCCTGCTGTCAGGTTGGTATCCCGGTTGTCCGCTTTGACTGTCAGGCTTCCTTCGAGGATGTAGAGGAATTCCATCAACCCGGACTTGCTTCCCGGGACGATATGGGCTGGCTTGTCCGCCCATATTTCATACAGCATTACCTCTGTCTCGCCGCCATTCGCCAGCAACTGCAGCGAATAATCGTCATTGGCAACCCGGTTGATCATATGGTTTCCTAAAAACAAGCCCTTCAAACACGACACCTCACGTTTCCACCTCACACCCATGATTGCAAATAAACAGAAGAACCTTTGCGCAGAAATCCACGCAAAGGTTCTTGACAATCCATGCCCTGCCCTATCAGCCGACGATGCGGAAAGGATCCACCAGAAACACCTTGTTGCCAAGACGGACCTGCACATTATAACAGTCAATCCGAACACCGGAAATTGATTCCAAATTGTCCATTTCCCTGCTGATATTGGCCGCTGCAGCGACAAGGTTGTTGCCGATGTCGTCGATCCGACGGGTATACTCGTTCCAGTAATCTGCGATGCGGCATTTACTGACATAACCCTGAGATGGATTCATTCTGACCAGATCATTTTCCGCCTTCACTCTTTGCATCAGCACATCATATGCTTGAACAGCCTTGCATTGCGCGTCTGCAATCAGAATGCCCACACGGGTATTGGCCTGTGCGACCTGAAGGGCTACCGAATCGTCCACAGCGGCAAAAGAGGGAACCGACAAGCCGAGCAGAAGCATTACGACCAACAGGAGAGCGAGTATTTTTCTTTTGTTCTTCATGGCGCTTCTTCCTTTCATCGTTGGGTGAAAATGGATGCTGTCAGCTTGTTCATCTTTTTCCGCATTTGTTCATTTCGATGTTTGGAACCATGATTTTTGGTTAATGAAATAATACTACATGTATAGTAAAATGACAATGCCTTTCAGTAAGAAAACTCAACTCCACAGTTTTTCATACAGGGCGGAGACCCCGCCAGCCAGACGGGCCAGGCCTTCGGCTCCAGATGCTTCTCCGCGGAGATGTGCGAACATGGCTTCCCCTTCTGCATCACATAACGCATCATGGATCGGGAATACCTCCCGGATCAGGAACAGGGCGAGTTTGACAAGGCGGAAGGGACCATAGGCCCGCGGCACCTCTCCCTCCATCATCTCCACGGCAACACTCCATCCTTGCCGGATCCCCTCGGACACGGCCTCGCGTGTGAGCTCTTCCGACCAGGAGATCGTGTAGTACCAGCCGAACAGGTCGCTCGCCGCGCAACCGTGTGCGTCGGAAACACCTACAATCGGGACATGACGGCCTTTCGCACGCTCTTCATTGTAGCGCGCGACCTGGATGGTGTTGCTGTCCGCCTCATATTTGTAATAGCCTCCGATGATCTCATACGCGTCAAAGGGCTGGTTCTCGAACATCCAGGAGGTAACACCGCCCGCGATGTGGTAGCCTTCGCGTACCTTCCAGTAGGGATGGCAGAATACCCCGAGTCCGCCAGCCTGACGGATTTGATCAAACACCCAGCAGCACGAGGCGATATGCCTGCGGAGAGCCGGATCAGAAACCCCCTGTACTTTTTGCTCATAGACGTCCACGGCTCGGGCATATCCTTCCGGATCATCGCGCATCTTGTCGTTGATACTCTCTGAACCGCCGAAATGAATCATATGGACAGGGTTTTCCGGCGGATGGACTTCCTCGCCCCGACAAATCAGCATGTCCACCGGGACATTGCTGTAGTGTTCCTGTGCTTCGATGGATGGCGCATACCGCCCGTGATCGGTAACCGCCATGAAATCAAGGCCGATTTTCCTGCATGATGCCGCAACAAAGCCCGGCGCCTCACGGCCGTCGGAACAATGGCTGTGCATGTGGACGTCGCCCTTCCAGGGACGTTTGGCAAACAGGTCCGCCTCCAGTGCAAAGACACGGAGTTCAATGGTTTTTCCCTTTTCGTACTCCGCCGCGTCGAACCCACCTTTTTCATTCAGAACCGCAGGCCGGATCTCCACCAGATATTCCTGTTCGGCCAGGAATGTGAAGGGGATTCGCAGTTCCCCTCCTTCCACCCTAAAAACTTCGGGTGCAGCGGTGCGTTCGGTCCATGGGTGTCCGAGCCCTTCCATCGGGAAAATGCAAATCCCGAAGGCGGCTCCTTCCTTCACGAATTTGTGCGGATAAGGGCTCCTCACATGCAGGACCGTTTCCCGCCCGATCGGCACGACCTTCGGCCAGATCTCAAAATCGATGATCTCCTTTTTTCTGTCTCCGTACACCTTTCCGCTCATAGTACTGTCTCCTCCCGTATCTGTATTGCATTCCGCGCATTGCGCAGGGTCATCCATTCATGAAGAAACAAGGCTGTAGTTCCGATGGCCGCCAACACGGCCCAAGCCACAAGAACACCCTGCCACCCCGTGGTATCCACCATCCACCCGGTGAAGACCGAAGCGATGCCGGAGGCCATATAGGCAAGGAAATTCAACAGGCCCGACAAGGTGGAAGAGCGTCCGTACTGTTCGAACTGCAGTGGCACCACGCCCAGCAGCAAGGTATTCACACCGTACATCATACCTGAAACAAGCCCGAGAAGCACCACAGCGAGCATTGCGCTTTCCCGCCCGAAAACGAGCAGCCCCCCCAGGAGTGCCATGGCGGCAAGGAACAATATCGCAGTCGCCGCCTCCGCACGTTTTCCGAGCCTTTCAGACAGCCAGCCGGACAACAGGATCCCGCCGAAGTTCATGGCAGGGAGAAAAAGAAGGGAGGACGTCATGGACTTCAAGGGCATGCCATGCGCTTCCATGAAGAAGGTCGGCGCCCACAGGGTGATCCCGTCCCGAACGATGCCTTGGGCGAAACAGGCGAGAATGATGAGCCATAGCCGGGATTCCATCATGAGGGTCCATAGCGATGGCGCCTTGTCTCCGGTGCCTTTCCCCTTCGGGATCCCCGCGCTTCCCGTTTCCCAGAAAGCGACAAGCCCGCAATCGGCAGGCCGGTTGCGCATCAGAAGCAGCCAGAGACAGGCGGTCACTGCCATGGAAAAGGCGGGAAGCAGGAAAAGGACTTGAACGCTCCCTTTTCCGACCCAAAGGCCCAATAGCCCCCAAGCCAGGAGAAACCCTCCGACCATCGAGGTGGAAACTACAATCATGGCCTTTCCACGCCGATCCGGTTCCACCCATCGCGTAATGGTCTTCACGAGAGGCCCCCAGACGAGAGACTGGAAAATCCCGTTGAAAGCCCACAGAACGGCCATCCAGACCAGACTGTGCGTCATGGCGAACAGGAAATTGCACAGCGCGGACGCGGCAAGGCCTATAAAGACAAGAAACCGTACAGAAACGCGATCCCCCAGCGTACCACCCACGATCTGACCCACGCCGTAAAACCAGAAGAAAAGGGTGCCGACCAGCCCGATCTGTGACTTCCCGACACCGGCAAGCACCTGAAGCTCGGGGATGGCTACGGAAAGATTCAGTCGGCCAAAATAGACGATGGCATACACGAGCCAGCAAAGAAGCAGCGTACGAATTTGCAGGCGGCAGAAGGAAGGATTCATGGAACCTCCGGAAGCCGTAACCGGTGAAATTTTCCGCCGGAAGGGATTCATTTCCTTCCCGGCATTTGCCACAGGAAGGGCATCCTCCCGTTCCGGCATATCAGGTCCGATCGGCATGGTTCCAGTATAGCCCTGTGATTTCCGAAGTTCAAGCGTTTATGTGCGTTTATGTGCGTTTTTGTGTGTTTCTCCTGAAATCACCGATTCACCACTTCCACGCCATTTTCGGTATACTTCGCGAGAACGGATTCCTTCAATCCCGAATCTGTGATGATAAGCCCGACATCCTCGATGGGGCATACCTTCAACAACGAGACCGTATCAAATTTGCTGCTGTCCGCCAATACGACGGCGTCCTGCGCAATGCGCATCATGGCGCGCTTGGCAGCCACTTCTCCGAATCCGAAGTCCGTGATGCCCTCCCGAAGCGAAATGCCCGATGTGCTGATGAAGGCTGTGTCCACATGAAAGCGGCTCAGAAATTCTTCCGTCATGTCCCCGACGAAGGACCCCTCCTCCCTTCGGAAGATGCCGCCAGGAACAATCAAGGTGAAATCAGGCTGTTCGGAGAGGATATTGAGGATGGGCAGGGAATTCGTAAGGACCGTCAGTCGATGGAACCGCCCGCAGATCATCTCGGCCAGCACATTGTTTGTTGTGCTGACATCGAGTGCGATGGACTGGCCTTCCCGGATGTAGCGGCACGCAATCTCCGCAAGCTCCCGTTTCTGCGGGAGAAATTCCCCTTCCCGCGCACGCCAGGTGGTCTGGCGTCCGTCGATACGGTCCAGCACGGCGCCCCCGTGCACGCGTCTGAGGGATCCTTCCGCTTCCAGATGTTCCAGATCCCGCCGGATGGTTTCGAGGGATACGTCAAAAAGCTTCATCAGCCTTGAGGTCTTCACGGAGTTTTCCGCCTCGAGAATCTCTGCAATACGCTTGTATCTGTCCTGTGCAAGCATGTTTCCCTCCATCCCGTACCTTCTGCGTGCAAACACCTGACGGCTGTATGCATTTCCCGATTGGCACTCTCCGGTAGTGCCAATGATCGCCTGGCATCGTACCAAATTTTCCTCATCATATCACAAAAACACAAATTTGCTTGACGCCGAGGTGCGACTCCTGTTCAATCAAAGAAACGGAGGGCAATCAGAGATGACGAAAAGCAAATACAAATCCACCTTGAACGCCTGCTACCTCGGCTACATCACACAGGCTGTCGTGAACAACCTGGCCCCGCTCCTTTTCATCATCTTTCAGGATTCCTTCCACATTTCCTATGAAATGCTGGGTCGCCTTGTCCTCATCAACTTCGGCACGCAGATTCTTGCGGACTGGGTGGCGCTGCATACGATCGATCGCATCGGTTACAGAACCTCGGCCGTGCTGGCGCATGCGCTCAGTGCGGCCGGACTTGTCGCGCTTGGCATCCTGCCGATGGTCATGCCTTCCCCCTATCTGGGGCTCACCATCGCCGTTGTGATCTATGCGCTCGGGGGCGGCTTCATCGAAGTGCTCATCAGCCCCATCGTGGATTCCCTCCCCGGAGATGCGAAAGCATCCGCAATGAGCCTGCTACACTCATTCTACTGCTGGGGTCAGATGGGGGTTGTCATTGTCACCACCCTGTTGCTTCGCATCATTGGAACCGATTACTGGTTCGTTCTTCCGATTTCCTGGGCCATTCTTCCCATCTGGAACCTTTTCCGGTTCACGAAAGTTCCGCTCCTTCCTCCAGTGGCGGACTATGAACGGATTCCTCTGCGAAAGCTCCTGAAACAGCCGATCTTCGTGGTTGCACTTCTTCTGATGCTGAGCGCCGGTGCATCGGAGTTGACGATGTCCCAGTGGTCCTCCCTCTTCGCCGAACGCGGACTCCTGGTTCCGAAGGTATTCGGAGATTTGCTCGGACCTTGTCTGTTCGCGGTATTCATGGGGATCGGACGGACCCTCCACGGCGTTCTTGGGCACAAGTTCTCCCTTCGAGGCGCCATGATTGCGACAGCGGTCCTTTGCATTCTCTGCTACCTTGTGACCGTTTTCATGCCGTTCCCGGTCTTTGCCTTGATGGGATGTGCATTCTGCGGCTTCTCCGTGAGCCTGATGTGGCCCGGCACGTTCAGCCTTGTATCCGAAACCTTTCCCAAAGGCGGAACCGCCATGTTCGGGCTGATGGCCGTTTTCGGCGACATGGGAGGAGCCATGGGCCCCTGGCTGGCCGGATTCGTCTCGGATGCAATGCAGCGTTCGGACAAGTGGCTGCGGATCGCTGATTCGCTGGCTCTGAAGCCGGAACAGCTGGGCCTCAAGGCAGGTCTGCTGGTAGCCATCATTTTCCCGATTCTCATGCTGATGGGATTGCTGATGTTTCGAAAAGCGCCTGATGGGGGGAAACACCTCGATCAGACATATGCAGAATCCACCCCGTAACAATGGCAACCAAGTGTCCACCAACAGAGGGGCCTGCCTGGAAGGAGCAATCATGAAAACTCTCATTCTGTACGCCAGCAACCACGGAATCACAGCGCAGTGCGCGGAACAACTCCAGAAAAGGCTCGGTGGCACTGCCGATCTGATCCGCCTGACGAAGGGGAAAGCCCCCGATCTCTCCGCCTATGACACGGTGATACTGGGCGGTTCCATCTATGCCGGTGGACTCCAGAAAGCCATGAAGGCTTTTGCCGCAGAACATACGGAGGAACTTCTCTCAAAGAAGCTGGGGCTGTTCATCAGCTGCATGAGCCCGGAGGAGGACGTACCGCAACTGAAAGCAAACTTTCCTTCCGAGCTGGTCACACATGCAAGCGCTGTTGCACGGCTTGGCGGCGGGTTCCTTTTCAGTAAAATGAATTTCATCGAAAAAGGCATGATCTCGACCATTTCGAAATCGGAAGCCAAGAAGCAGGGCACCGTTCCGGAATTTGATGGCAAGACCGATTTTATCAAGATCTCCGAATCCGGCATGGAGAAAATGGTCTCCGCCATGCGATAAGGCACTGCATGAAAGGCGGCCCTGCCACGTAAAATGGACTCTTCAACAGGAAACACCAGATTCCAACTATTTTCAACAGGAGGCGCGCAAAGCGCTTCTTTTTTTATGTTAAACCCGATAGAATACCCGTAATACGCCCGCATCCATGAAAGCCTCATTGTATTCCGGCCATCTGTCCGCCTCTTCAGATCGTGCAGCAGAAGAAAAGGAGCCCGCGATGCAGCAAAACAATCAGGTCGCCATCGGCAAGAAGACTTTCCTTGTTTCCGTCGCCATCCTGTTGGCCCTGATGATGGGCGCCGGTCTTCTGACCCTCTTCATCCCGGCCGGTGCTTATGACCGGGTCATGACGGATGGACGGGAAACCATCGCACCGGATTCGTTCCATCTGACGGGATCGGCTGGATACCCCGTCTGGCGCTGGTTTACTGCGCCTGTCGAAGTACTGGCGGCGGAGGGGAATATCACCATTATTTCCATTATCATTTTTCTGTTGATCATCGGCGGAGCCATCGCCGTGCTGGATAAATCAGATGTCCTCAATTCCCTGCTCGGTTCCGCAGTCCGGCGCTTCGAACGGCGAAAATATCTGCTCATGGCCGTCCTGGTGTTTGCCTTTATGGGCATGGGCGCCGTCATCGGCATGTTTGAAGAAACAGTTGCCCTCATCCCGCTATTCATCGCACTGGCCTGCCGGTTGGGATGGGATTCCCTGACCGGTCTGGGTCTGGTCTTGCTTTCCACCGGTTTTGGATTCTCCGCGGCAGTGACCAACCCGTTCACGATCGGCATCGCGCAGGGAATTGCCGGCCTACCGGTTTTTTCGGGGTTCGGATTTCGCATTGTCATTTTCATTCTTGTCTATCTGCTGTTGTTTTTGTTTCTACGCGGATATGCGAAGCGGATCGAAAAGGACCCCTCCTGCTCCCCTGTTCATGCACTGGACCGGGAAAACCGGTTGCTCGCCGAGACGATGCATGAACAGTTCACCGACACGTCGGCGGTGCGAAATGCTGTCAAATGGTTCATCGGGTGTATGCTCGCCATGTTTGCCCTGCTCATCTCAGGTGCTTTTGTCAAAACCATATCCGATCTTTCATTGCCATTGGTCGGTCTGATGTTCCTGTTCGGCGGATTCGGCTCCGGCCTGTTCTCCGGGATGCGCCTGAAAAAGACGCTCTCCGTGTTCGGCAGCGGCAGCCTGAATCTGGCGCCGGCCATCGTCCTCATTCTGATGGCATCCAGCGTCAAGCACATCATTACTTCCGCCGGCATTCTCGATTCCATTTTGCATGGCATGGCAGGTCTGTTGATCGGCACACATCCGTTTGTGGCCGTGATTCTCGTCTATCTGCTTGTCCTCTTGATGGAACTTTTCATCGGCTCCGGCAGTGCGAAAGCCTTTCTGGTGATGCCCATCGTCGTGCCGCTCGCAGACCTCATCGGCGTGAATCGGCAGGTCATGGTGCTGGCATTCCAGTTTGGCGACGGGTTCAGCAATCTCCTGTATCCGACAAATCCCGTTCTGCTCATTGGATTGGGCTTGACCGTCGTCAGTTATACGAAGTGGCTCAAATGGGTCGCAAAACTGCAGGGCATGGTGTTCCTGCTGACGCTCCTGTTGCTGGAAGTGGCCCTGCTGATTGGATATGGACCGTTCTGAGTATCCCGTTCAGCCGCAGATGATTTGCCATTTCACACCGAACCGATCCACAACCGAACCGTACATCCTGCTGAAAAACTGGGGTCCGAGCTCAACGACGACGGTTCCGCCCACTCGAATCTTGCCATAGGCTTCGGCCACTTTCGCTTCGGTGTCAAGAAATACATTCAGGCAGTACATGTTCCCCACGACGGCCGGCTCATCCATGTCACTGAAATTCATGGGGGTTCCGCAGATCGTCATGCCGGCATGCATGACCTTGTTCTTCGTCTCTTCCGTATAATCGATGCCGGAATCCGGAGGAGCCTCGTGATTGAAGTCAATCTGTTTGTCAGAGGTCTCAAAGATGCCCTCATAAAATGTCAGGGCCTCGTTGCAGGTCCCCGGGAAATGGATGGCTGTCCGAATCATAGAGAGATTCCTCCTTCAATTACGTCGAAATTCCGAAACATCAGCATGTGACGGATGGCAAGCGTCCCACGCCACCAGTTTTCCGCTATGGCAAATTCCTTTTCATAAGCACCCCAGCTCCAGATGATGTTCCAGACGCCATCGGCATTCCGATGATCAAGGAGAAAGTCGATTTCCGCTTCGACAACCGTCTCATTCCCTGGATAAAACAGGCAGGTCGGGCTGTCGATGAGCGTGGAAGGACGAACGCTGTAACTGGCCCATTTCGCCGGATCACGTTCAATGAAGGCGGAAGCCTGCCCGGTTAAGGCCTTTCGCAATGCAACCCTGTCTCCGAGCCTGTCGATACGCGTTGCGTCAAGGTGGCGCAATACATAAGAGAACCCTTCGAGCTCGCCTTCGCGGTTGACGCTCCGATAAGGGGAACCGTCCGCCAGCGTGCCGTGGAGATACGTATCGACAGCTTCGCTGATGATGGACTCCGCCTGAAGCATCAAGGCGGCTTCGGCATCTGCAAACCGCAGGATGAAACCGCAAAGCTTGAGGGTTGGTGTATATCCCCAGGCGGAAATGTCCTCGGACCAGGTCCACCAAGGTGCGTGCGGCGCTGTGTCATTCGAGCGGATGACAGCCGGCCAGCTCTTTCCCGTAAAATCAGGTGTATGATCCAGATACCGGAGCATCCCCGTTACGACAGGATGTCGGCGATCGCAAAAGCCGATTTCGTCCAAAAGAATGGCAACCCTGCCCGTCGAGTAAGGTGTCGAGTCAGGATTCCAGTTATCCGCCTCCACAGCATTTCCAAAACCGCCATCCTCGTTCTGATAAGCGGATAGCGCCTTCAACACGGGTTCAGGTCCGGCGCCTTCGAAATGATGCTGCCAGATGGCCAATTCCAACGGTCGGGCATTCCGATATATCCAACGGACAATGCGTTGATGTTGCTGCTTATCGAGTTTTCTCACAATGCACCTCGTTTCCATTCCGTGTTGCCCCTTTGGTTTCCACATCCACAGAATACCATACCGATACCAGATGATTCTTGTAAAAAACCGACACTACGGCAATGGATAACCGTCATCCCGTCGACATCGCCATGCGCCGTGCCTGCCCGGGGGTCATGCCGTGATATTTTCGGAAATCATTCAGCAGATGGGATTGATCCGAATATCCATACACCTCGATCGCCGTTTGGATTGGAAATCCAGGTTTCCAGATGACATCATTCCATAGTGACTGGTAGCGGACCAAACCGGCCAGCTTTTTTGGAGAAACGCCGGTCTGGCTGAGAAACAGTCGCTCCAACTGCCGCTGGCTGACGGATGCATATTGCGCCGCCTCCGGGATGTCGAGCGCTCCCTTTTCAGACAGGATGCGATATGCGGCGTTCATCACGGCATTGTTTTGTCTATCTGCATACAGGTGCTTCAGCAGGATCTTTTGGGCCAGTTGGGCACGGCCGGCGAGCGTTTCCGCGCGCTGCACAGCCTCCCGCAGTTCCTTTCCGAGCTTCCCGAAATGGGTTTCGACCGGCACATCCGCATTCAGTGCCTGACAAAGGGACATCTTCGTGAAAAGAGGGACTGCCCAGAAGTATAGACGGATGCCAAAATCGATCCTGGTTGCCGGGAGGTTCTCGGGGTGAAGTTCGAACATCCGGTCATTGATACCGCTGAACAGATCGGCTTCCTCGTTGCGGACCGGATCGAAGGAAAAGATCAGATCCATACAGGTATCGGGAATCACAAGTCCCGGCCCGGTCTGGAAGTAGGGTCTTTCCTTTTCCGAGTTGTCCGGGAAGCGCATTACATCGTACACAGGTTCAGCAGGGAAACAAGGCGCTTCCCACTTCGGCGCACAGGAATACCGTGTTTCGTCATTTTTCGAACTTGCATCGGATGAAGCTACACCCGGAGTTCCCCAGAAACAGCAGATGTGAGGAGCCAATGGCGCGCAAGGCCGGATTTCGGCGTAACGGGCATTTTGGAGGAAGGGTTGTGCTGTCAAAGGCCGATAGATGCTGTCCAACCGAAACATGGCCCTCCCTTTCCTCCCGCTTCGAACCGCTCCGGGGCATGACTTGGCTGTTCGCTGATCAGAAACAAAAAACCGGAAGAACGACCTCCATATGAAGAGAAGCAGCCTACCGACCTGGCTGAGGTTCAGGGAAACTGGGTTGCAGTATCATCATGCGCCAGCAATTCCTTGTATCCGGTCCCCCATTGTTCCATTGCTGAAATGATGGGGCGCATCGTGTCTCCGAGCGCGCTCAGCGAATATTCCACACGTGGCGGAACTTCCGGGAAAACCTTGCGGACAATCAATCCCGCCTGTTCCATGGAACGGAGATTATCGGTCAGCACCTTTTGACTGATGCCGGGAATCGTCTTCTGCAGCTGATTGAATCGGTTCGGTGCGGCAAGAAGGTTGCGCAGGATGAGCAGCTTCCATTTGTTCCCGATCAACCCGACCGTTGTGGCCACAGGACATGCCGGCAGTTCTTGTTTTGTAAGCATATGGACCTCCTCTCGGATCAATCTTAGTATAACGAAACCGCTGCAACCATGCAATCCATGGGCTTACTAATAAAAAGGTGCCTGCTATCAAAATGAATGCAATGGCGGTATCATTGGTTTGGAGCATGTTGCTTCGTTTTTGGAAGTACTCTCAGTAGTGTTTGCCTATCCGATTCGCACACGAAACATAGACGCTTGTCCAATCAAAGGAGCCAATCCATGTCAACCTACAAACAAAGACTTCAACAGGCGGCGGATGTGCTGACTGCCGCAAATCGCATTCTCATTGGCGGAGGTGCCGGTCTTTCGGATGCGGCTGGCCTGAAGTATGACGGTGACCGATTCAGAAAGCACTTCGCCCCCTTCATCGACCATTACGGCATGACGGATATGTATTCGTCCAGTTTCTACCCTTTCAAGTCGGAAGAGGCGCGGTGGGCATACTGGGCTGTCCACATTCAGGTGAACCGTTATGAACAGACGTCATTTCCCCTTTATCATGAGCTTGCCTCTCTCATGAAGGCCAAGAACCATTTTGTCATTACGACCAATGTGGACCACCAGTTTTTCAAAGCAGGCTTTGATCCGGAAAGTATCTTCGCGGTTCAGGGCGACTACGGTCTGATCCAGTGCGCGAAAGGTTGTCATGCTCAACTATATGACAATGAACCGCTGGTAGCGGAATGGATGGCGCAACTGAGCGGGGTTCTGATCCCGAAGGAACTCGTCCCGACCTGTCCGAAATGTGGGGGTCCCATGGACATGAATCTGCGGAAGGATGCTCATTTTGTCGAAGACCAGCACTGGCACGATTCCTCAAACCGCTATGCCGGATTCGCAAGACAAGCACGCAACGGACCGACTATCCTCCTGGAAATGGGCGTGGGTTTCAACACCCCCGGCATCATCCGGTTCCCATTCGAACAAATGACGATGAGCGGCGATCAGGTCTCCCTGCTTCGTTTCAATAAAAGCCACCCGAAAGGCCTACCTGCCAATGAAGACAAGACTGTCACCTTCCAGGAGGACATGTCAAAGGTCGTCGGAGATCTCAAAAACCTCCTTGCAATACCGGAGGGATCGGAGAATCAATGTCCAGACAAACAGATATGACTCCCCCACCAAAAACTAGGACCCGTTCCGATCGATTGGCCCACTTGATCCGGGGATTGGCTCCGACCCACACGATCCCGGAGTTGGAAGAACAGCGATGGATACTTTTCCGCGCCTTGGTCAACTTGCGCAGGCCCGGCCCTGTTGGAGAGGAATGGCTTCAAGTGCAGGATGCGTTCCTGCAAGAGGAAAGTCGAAGCAAGGGAATCGTCTCAATTGACGATCTTTCTCCGATCCGTCCGCATCTCTATCTTTGGCAAGGTGATATCACCAGGATTCAAACGGATGCCATCGTCAATGCGGCGAATGCGGATCTGCGAGGATGTTTCCATCCCAATCACAGTTGCATCGACAATGCCATCCACACTTTCGCAGGGGTTCAGCTTCGCAACGAGTGCGATGCATTGATGCAGGCACAAAGACATCCCGAACCGGCAGGGAGGGCGAAAATCACACAAGCATACAACCTACCTGCAAGTTATGTGCTGCATACGGTCGGCCCCATCGTAGGAGAACGGTTAACCGGTGAACAAAGGGATTTGCTCTCCGCCTGCTATGCTTCCTGCCTGAAAGCGGCTGACGCACAAGGTCTCGAAAGCGTCGCCTTCTGCTGCATTTCAACAGGTGAATACGGTTTTTCGAATGAGCCGGCGGCTGAGATCGCCATCAAAACCGTACTGGACACGCAGGCTGGATGCCGGAGCGTCCAACGTGTTGTATTCAACGTTTTCAAGGATTTGGACGAGTCCATTTACAGGTCGCTATTGTCCGATCTCTGACTTCCCGGAATTCATAAGACCGCTGGAAGAATATGCGGAAGAGCAAGCCCTCTTTTTGTGAATGCTCTTTATTCGCACCTTCCGCATATCCCCAAACCCTTACCGCTCTTGCTCAAAATGCCTGATATGACTCTGCATCGACAACACCCGCCAGATGACCAGACTGGCCAGACCAAGGATTGCATAGAGTAAACCCAGAACCATAATTCGATCGATACCGGAGACCGAGAGCAACGTCATACCAATAATCCCGAACATCATAAAGCTTCCACCCATCAAGGAGGATGCGGAACCAATGTCTTCCGTGATTTGTTCCAGCAACAGGTTGGTACGGGGAGGGCCGATGACATTCGCAAACAAGGACGCCGGTGCGAGCGCAATACAGAACCAGAGGGGGCTGAGATGCCCCAGGGTTGCAACGCACAGGCCACTGACGATCATGACGCCATAGGCAAACGAAATGATTTTTCGATAACTGAATAGGCGGGACAATAGCAGATACACCGTTGGCCCCAGAAGAAGGAATATTGCATTGGCGGCAAAAAACAGGCTGTACGCTTTTTCACTGACGCCAAACCCCTTTTCATAGATGAACGCGGACGCGGAAATGAAGCCCATAAAGGCAATACTGACCAGCGAGAACATCAGCAGGAGCTGTCTGAAACCCTTGTTCCGCAATACACTTCCAACACGGCCAACAACTTGAAATACGTTCAGGGCGGATTTCTTGACGATTGTCTCACGAAACAGGCATGCCCCCACCAGGCATATAACGCCCAATATGGCAAGTACGCCGAAAACCCCTCGCCATGACAGAAGTTGCAGGATGAAAGCTCCGATGACAGGGGAAATCACGGGGGATGTTGTCCCCAACGTTTGTACGATGGCCAGGATTTTGATTCGCTTCTTCCCATCGTAAGTGTCCCGGATCACCGCTGTGGAAACAGCTGACGAGGCACCGCAACCGATTGCTTGAAAGACTCGACATACAATCAGTACTTCAATTCGCCCTGCAAATATACAGGACAGACTCGCCAGGGTGTAAATCCCCAAACCAGCAACCAGAATGGGTTTTCTCCCATATTTGTCGCTAAGAGGACCCCAGATCAGCATGGCCAATGCATAAAACAAGAAAAACACTGTCAAAGTCATATTGACCAATGTGGCATTGGTGTGCAGGCTTTCCACCATTTGCGGCAATGCAGGGAGATAGATGTCCGTGGACAACGGGATAAAAGCTCCGAGAAATGCGATGAACACAATCAAGCCTTTCTCTCGAAGATAGGGCTGTGGAGTTTTCAGGCCCTGTTTCTGCGTTCCTTCTGTCATGGATGGCTCCCGCTTTCTGCAGCACTGCAAGCAAATTATAACTGTTTCACTACGCTGATCACGATCTTGCCGTCGATCTTCCCTTCATCGAGCGCCTCGCATGCCTCTGAAATCCGGTCAAACCCATAGACACAGCCAATACGAGGGGAAAGGGCATGCAGTTTCAAGAAAGCCATCAGATCACGGATCGATTCCTGCGAAGGATGGTTGCTGAAAAACCCTGTCAAATAGACACCATTCGGAATCTCCTTGATCGGATCGAATCCGCCCAATTGATACAAGCCGCCCAGAACACCGGTATGGCATACGATTCCGCCTACTTCCACGTTTTGCATCGTATCTCGCAGTGTTCTGGCCCCAACCAGCTCAAGCGCCTTTGTGATCCCGGATACTTTCCCCTTCAGTGCTCCTTGATCGAGCACCACGAGGTCTGTTCCCGTCTCCTCCAGTAAATGCATTTTCCCGGCCCGATGCGTCGTGGCAACCACCTCGCATCCATGCGCTTTTGCCATTTGGATCGCGGCATACCCCAAAGCACAGGTTCCTCCTCTGACAAGGAGCTTGTCCTGTGGTTCCAGATGCAGGCAGTCAAATAACGACCCCCAAGCAGTATAGTAGGTTTCGGGAATTGCGCCAAGCTGAAGCCAGGACAGGTCCGTATCGACGGCAAATACATGGGATGCCGGCAGCAATGCGTATTCCGCATAGCTGCCGTTGAAACTTCGACCCATGCCGCCCATCAGTGCAATGATTTTTTGCCCAACCTGAAAAGAAGTGTCTGACGCCTCAACAATGACACCTGCGCATTCGATCCCCGGCGTGATGGGTTTGCAGATATATCCTGCGTTGATTTCCGTAAGGCGTAGGACTTTCTCCGAATGGTTGAGTCCAAAGGAATGGATCTTTATGAGAACCCACCCAGGCTTGGCTTTTGGTGTGACTATTTCTGTAAGTTGAACCTCGCTGCCCTTTGTCGGGGCTGTCAGGACGACCGCATTCATTTTGGCCATGTATTAATTTCACTCCGTCCATTGTCTGCATCATAGCGGAAGGAAAGCGATCCACTCGCGACAATGCCCGGATGTCCCTCCCATTTGCGATATGATAGGCCCGGCAATTGATTGGTATCGTTTTCGAATGCCAAATGACGATTGGATCAATTGCCGGAGTCCCACCTTATACTTCATGTTTGTTGCCGCTTCTATAAGTGACTGCCGGATTGACTTCCTTCCAGCATTGGGGATCCGCGCTGTAAAAATCTCCGGAAGTCCCATAAGCAACGGCGGGACACCCCCGACAGTAACTTAGCAGATTACATGACGAGCACTTTTGAAACTTTGTGTAATCCCGGTATTCCTCCATTCCTTCACAGGTCCACACTTCCGCAAGCCTGTCTTCAAAGGCATTGCCAACCTTGCTGCTGAATCGGCGGCAAGCATAAACATCGCCGGTCGGGAGAAGGGTCAGATGACAGTTGCCGCAGTTGCAGCCGCCATAGATCGTGTCGGCCTTGGCTCCTTCGGGAATTTGAAAACGCCCGTTCTCATAGTCATACAGGGTCCAAAGATGATCCTTCTTGTTAAAATATGTGCTGCATCCGGCAGCTTCAACCTGATCGAATTTTTGCTGGCAGAGGTCCAGCAACGAGCGATATTCCTGTGGTGTCATGTTGGTATCCTTCTCCTCACCGGTTGGGCAGTAACGGGCAAAAGCGAAGATATCCACACCATACGCTACGACCGTATCGATCAGGTCGGGGATTTCCCTTCTGTTTGTTCCGGAAACGGTGGACATGATTACAGATCGAATGCCTGCCCTCTTGATAACGGGGATTTTCTCCAACGTGATGTCAAAGGAACCTGGTTTGCGGAACCAGTCATGTGTTTTGCTCAGGCCATCCAGAGACATCTGATATTTCTCGCACCCAAGTTCCTTCAGTTTCCGGCAAACCGCATCGGTCAAATGGAACGGATTCCCCAGAATCGTAAAGGGGATCCCTTTCTTGTGAAGGAGTTGAAGGAGATCCCAAAAATTCGTATGAAGGATCGGATCTCCGCCTGTTATGTAGAAATACGGCGATCGCTCATACTTTTCGCACATTTCGCAGCAGTTATCAACAACAGCAAGCATTTGCTCCCAGTTCATCGTGTCCACTTGCTTGTTGTTGTCCTCTGAGAAGATATAGCAGTGTTTACATCGCTGATCGCATTCATCCGTAATGTGCCACTGGAAAGCAAAATAGGGTTTCAAAGGAACTACCTCACATTATCAAATGCGGGTATAAGCTGACTGCTGTCAACTTATACCCGCAACGTCACTGGTGCCTTTTCAATGTTGCCGACAGGATGCGGTAGCAAAGACGGCCGACAACAGGAATCTGGTGTTACTTGTCTCCCGCACCGCAGGCTGCACCACATGCGGCAGGCTTTTCTTCCGCCTTGTCTGCCACTCCGCAGGCCGCCGGTGCTTCAGCGGGCTTGTCGGACGCGCCGCAGGCGGCCGGTGCTTCAGTCGGTTTATCTGCTGCGCCGCAGGCGGCAGGCTTTCCCTCCGGCTTGTCTGCTGCTCCGCAGGCTGCCGGTGCTTCAGCGGGCTTGTCGGATGCTCCACATGCAGACACCGTTTCCTTCTGATTCCACCCTGAAAGATTTGATAATGCCATCACTGTACCCTCCTGATTCGATGCGAGGAGGATTCCCTCCTGCTATCACTCATTGTAATGGCGAACCTTACGCTTGATAAGTACGCACGTTTTCATTAGGTGCATACCTTTTGTAACCATTGGCTGTTGTCCATCTGTATGCAATGGCGGTATCATGAAAGAGAGCCTGTTGCTCCATCCATGTTCGTCCTGCCAAAATAGAAAGAGGTTCACAATGAACACAAAAAACGAAACGGCTAGTATGAACGCCGAAGATTTCCAAGCTATTCATTCCTTTGTCTCCAACGTATCGTACGAGGGAATGGAAGTCTTGCGCGTAATAAAGGACCCCGCTGTGGAGGCGGTCGATGAAGCAACCTACGCCCGTCTGACCGGCTCTGCGTTCAAGAATGGGATCCTCGAAGTGCATGTTCTCAGCCGACTGATGCCGGATGCGCCTGATTACGCCCGTGGCTTTATCGGGGTCGCCTTCAGGGCGGATGAAGCGAACAGCCGCTTTGAAGGTCTGTATATCCGCCCGACAAATGGCCGGTGCGAGAATCAGATCCGCAGAAACGCCTCGACCCAGTACTTCTCCTATCCTGATTTCAAGTATGATCGGTTCCGCCGGGAAGCCCCCGGCAAGTATGAGTCCTATGCCGACATGGGTCTGGATGAGTGGATCGTCATCCGGATCGAAGTGCGCGGGGAGCATGCGCGCCTCTATCTGAACAACGGAAACCGGCCCGTGCTCGTGGTAACGGACCTCAAGCACGGACCGGAAGCGTCAGGTGCGATCGGGTTATGGGTGGACATCGGGACGGAAGGCTTTTTCCGGGATTTGCGCATCACCCGGGAAGATTGAACGGAAGCATATTCTCAGGCATGAAGCACTTCCGCCAAATACCTGCCTGTATAGGATTCGGGAACGGTCACCACATATTCCGGCGTCCCCTCCGCGACAATGTAACCGCCCTTCCCGCCGCCATCCGGCCCAAGATCGATGAGATAGTCCGCCGACTTGATGACGTCCAGGTGGTGCTCGATCACGATCACGGAATGCCCCTGGTCCACAAGCCGGTTCAGGCAGTCCAGCAGTTTCTGGATGTCGGACAGGTGCAGGCCGGTCGTCGGTTCATCAAGAATATAGAGATTGCGCGCGCCTTTCTTGATCTTCGCTAGTTCGTAGGCCAGCTTCACGCGCTGCGCCTCTCCGCCGGAGAGGGTGGTCGAACTCTGGCCGAGGCCCATGTAGCCGAGTCCCAGTTCGTTCATGATGGCCAGCTTGTGCTTCAGGTACTTGTTGTCCGCAAAGAACCCGAGTGCTTCCTCGACCGTCATCTCCAGCACGTCCGCAATGCTCTTTCCCCTGTACTTGATCTCCAGCCCTTCGTCCGAGAAGCGCATGCCCTTGCAGACTGGGCAGACTGTCTCGATGTCGGCCATGAACTGCAGGCTCGTCACGATGACACCGTCCCCCGTGCAGTGCTCGCACCGGGTTCCGTTCGAATGCGTAAGGCTGAAGTCGATGGCCGTGTAACCCCGCTCGATGGCATCGGGCAAAGCGGCGAACAGGTCCCGGATCTTGTCGTAGATCCCGATATAGGTCGCGGGATTCGATTTGCTGTTGCGTCCGATCGGAGCCTGGTCAATGTTGATGACATTGTTCAACAGTTCCGCACCGAACAGAAAATCATGTTCCCCCGGTACGATACGCGCGCTGGTTTTTGCGATCTTCAGCTGCTTGAACAGGATCTCGTTGATCAACGAGCTCTTGCCCGACCCGGAAACCCCCGTGATGCAGATGAACAGGCCAAGCGGGATATCCACATCGACATTCTTGAGGTTGTTCTCACGGGCGCCCTGGATGGAAAGGAAGGCATCGCCGGGATGCCGTCTTCCTGTCGGCACCGGTATTTTCGCCTTCCCGGAAAGGTACTGTCCCGTGATGGAGGACGGCTCATCCATGATGTCCTGCGCTGTTCCGGACGCAACAATGTTGCCGCCATGGATGCCAGGACCGGGGCCGATCTCGATGATGTGGTCGGCATGCAGGATGGTGTCGATGTCATGCTCGACGACGATGACCGTGTTCCCGATGTCACGCAGCTTCTTCATCGTATCGATGACACGGCTGGAGTCTCGCGGATGAAGGCCGATACTCGGCTCGTCCATGACATACAGCATGCCCATCAGCTCACTGCTGATCTGCGTGGACATCTTGATGCGCTGCATTTCACCACCCGAGATGCTGTCGCTGCGACGCGCAAGGCTGATGTAGTGGAGGCCGATGTCTACCAGCAGCGTGATCCGCGTCGAGAGTTCCCGAACGATGGAGTCCGCCACTTCCCGCTGGTCCTCTCCGAAAGTCAGCCCCCCCAGGAAATCGAGCAGGTCAGGCAGCTGCATCTGAGCGAGCTGATCAATGTTCCGTCCGCCGACAAGCACATTCAACCGCTGCTTTTTCAACCGGGCTCCGCCGCACTCCGGGCAGATCCGCTCGATCATGCACTCCTTGATGAAATCCGGCTCGAACGCCTCTGTTGTGGAAGTCCGCCGAATGTAGTGGCGGTACCAGCTCTCCATTTCATGGACAAAGCCGTGAAAGGGCCGGTCCCGGCCTGCGATCCAATTGCGCTTCTTCGCATCCGGCGACTGGATCATCTCCACCGTCTCCCCTTTCGTTCCGTAGAACAGGAGATCGTGGATTTCCTTCGGCAGGTCCCGGAACGGCACGTCCAGACTGAACCCGTACTTCTGGGACAGACTGTACATGATGACGCCCCGGTAACTGTCCTTGCCGTTGATGTTGTAGATGGTGTTCTTGAGCGCACCCCGGTTGATGCTCTTTTCCGGCGATACGACCAGAAAGCGCGGTTCCACAACATACGAGAGGCCGACGCCCAGGCAGGTGTGACAGGCACTGGCAGGGGTGTTGAAGGAGAAGTGGAACGGTTGCATCTCAAACAGGGAAAAATGGTGTTCGGGGCAGCCGAAGCCGTCATAGAAGGACGGGTCCACGCCGGAAGGCACCTCGACCTTCAGGAAGATGTCCTCGTCCAGGGCGAGCATGGCCGCTTCGATGGTCTTGGCCAGCTGGATGAAGCTGTCGTGCTTGAGGGTGAACCGGTCAATGAGCAGCTCGATGCGGTAGTCCTTCTCATCGTCCAGTTCCCGCTTCTCCGCCAGGGAAAAGGGTTCTCCGTCCACGATGAGGTTTCGGAAGCCCTTCTCGCGCAACTGATGGAACCCGTACTCGTAGTCCTCCCCATAGAGTCTGTAGACCGGCGCACGAAGCTCGACGACCGTACCGGCCGGGAGTGTGGCGATGTGTTCCGCCAGCTGGGTGGCGGAGCGCTGTTTCAGGGGATGGCCGCAGACCGGACAGGCGCCGGTTCCTGCCGTCGAATACAGCAACCGCAGGTAGTCGTTGATGTCCGTCACGGTTCCAACCGTGGAGCGTGGATTGTTGTTCCCCTTCTTCTGCTCGATGGCAATGACGGGGGACAGCCCGCGCACATAATCGACCTTCGCCTTCTTGAGCTGGCTGATGCGGCTTTTCGCAAAAGTGGAGATCGAGTCGAGGAAACGGCGCTGTCCTTCGCCATAGACGACATCGAAGGCCAGGGATGACTTCCCGGAGCCGGAGACGCCGGTGATGACGGTGAGCTTGTCCCGCGGGATCTCGACGGAGATGTTCTTCAGATTGTTCTGGCGGGCGTTGATGATCTCGATGCTGGTACGGATGGCCATGGAAAACTCCTTTCAGCGATAGTGCCGGAATCATGTGGCATACAGTGCCGGATTCTCACAGGGTGCGGCGGGCGCAGGGGTCAGCCAAGATACAGATAACCGATCTCCTCGAATACCTGCCGCCCCTTCGGCGTGATGCGGATGGTCTGGGAAGCCTTCTCGATGACTCCCTTGTCCGCCAGATACTCAAAGAGATTGACGATGAAGTGCGGTTCAAGATGGAAGTGCTTCGCAATCAGCGTGCATGTTTTCAGTTCTCCGTCCGCAAGGAAGGCGAGTACGGGCCGTTTGATGATGTCCAGATTTCGCATCAGGTATGCGTCCATCTCCGAAATCGCCGCTTCCACTTCGGTTTCGGTGTAATGGTGGGTCATTGGGTCCTGATAGAAGACCCGCATGATCGACGGGTTCAGCGCCAGCGCCTTCCGGACGGAGGCCCGGGAAGCAGGTTCCCCATGCAGGCACAGTTCCATGTTCGCGATGATCTCGGCCGCATCGAGCAGGAAGTACTGCGCATAGAGCGGATCCCTGCGCGCGGTCAGCCACTTCCTGCATTTGTCGAAGATACCGACGAGCATGTTGGCGAAAATCATCATGGAGAGGGCTTTGTCATCCTCGCCGATAACCTTCACTTCCTCAAAGAAGTCGCGAAGGCTTTCATCGGTTGTGTAGACCATCTTCCCCTTTGCATAATAGGCTTGGCCGAACGAGCCGCCGGTATTCCGCTCGAGGCCGCGCTTGAAGCTGCTGCGTGTCACCAGGGAAGCATTGAGCGTAACCCCGTCCTCCACGATGCCATAGGATTCGGTCTTGAGCAGCTGGTCGCGCACGACGACGGTCATGTCCACGTCGCTTTTCTCCCAGACGACATCATAGGCCAGACTGCCGCTGACCACAACGGCAAGGATGTTCGGGTCGGTCTTGAGTTTTTCGATGAAACTGTCAACGGCTGCAATGAAACGGGCACGGACTTGATTGTCCCCCTCCGTGGGGAGTTCGAGATCGACGAGGTTCTTTGTCTCCATGGGCACCAGCCTTCCTGTTCCGTTGCGTGATGGTGTTCCATTGTGCGAAGGTGTTCATGTGCATGATAGTGTTCTGTTGCATGATGGTGTTTCGATGCATGATGGTGTTCAGTTGCATCTTGGGCGGGTTGCATTCACCGGGTTGCGGCACACAGGAACACACCTGGCTGAGTCCCGGTGTTTTTTTGAAAGAACATCTGTACGTCCTTCATGCCATATGCTAGAGTATACAGCAGGATAAAGCGCCGAACAGGACAGAAATTGCGGGAGTGCGAATGGATCATTATCTGCTCGGGATCATCCGGGAAACGACCGGGTTCATCGAGGATCACCTGCTGGAAGACCTGCATCTGGAGATCATTGCAGGACATGTCAACCTGTCGAAGTACCACCTGTTGCGCATCTGGAAGAGCGCCACGGCAACGGGGATCATGGAGTATGTCCGTCGCCGGCGGATCGCCTCGTCCCTCGGGGATCTGCTGAATCAGCGCGACAGCATCGAATTCATTTCCTGCCGGTATGGGTTCGGCTGCGAACGGACCTACAATCGCGTTTTCAAGGAAGAATTCGGCACCACGCCCGCGAAATGGCGGAGAAACCCGTTGCCGTTGAACATTTTGGACCGGTTCAACCCCGACTTCATCGCTTCCGCGGGGGACGGACTCGTTTTTTTTCGCTCCATCTCCATTCTGCCTGCCTTTTCCATTGCAGGCCTTGAATACGAGGTGGACTCGCGCGAGAACATGGAAACCCGGATTGCGAACCGTTATGGCAACGAGTTCTTTCACCTGCACCGGAAACGGATCATGAACCCTGTGGCCCGGGATGTCTATATCGGCCTCACGACCGTCCCCCGGCCGATGACCGGATTCACGCGTTACCAGCCATCCCTGCTCGTCGATCGGAACAGCATCATTCCGGAAGGCATGACGGAAAGGCACATCGGCCCGCACAAATACGGAGTCTTCACGTACATGGGCCTCCACCGGCCGGAGGAGATCTCCTCGCAGTCGTTATGCGGTCTCTGGCAATTTGTTCAGGAAACCTGGATGCCGACCGTCCAGTTCGATCTGAAGGAAACCTTCCAGTTCGAACGCATCGACTATTCCCGATGCAGCCGGCATTACTGCGAATGCGAGTTGTATTACCCGATTTCAGCGCTGTAAGCGGGTTTCATGGTATTCGCAGGGATTTGATGTCTCCCTCATTGACTTTTTTCTATCTTTCAAACTGCATCATGATGATTCCTGCCCTTTGACGCCCTGCAGGACTTCCTTCTTCCCTCCGCAACCAGGCATTTTTCGGATGGTGAATCCCGCAGCCGTCAATGCCTTTTGTACGGCAACCGATACCGTGAAGGTGGCGCAGGTCCCGCCTGGTTTCGTCTTCCCACCGATCTCCAGCATCAGTTCGGGCCGCCAGATTGATGGATTCTTCTTCGGACTGTGTCCATCCAGGAACCACGCATCACAGGGCTTTTCCAGCGCTTCCACCATCTCGAGCGCTTCGCCGATCCAAAGATTCACGGTCAGCATCCCGAAGGATTGGGGAAGCCGCATGACATGCCACCCGGTCTGTGTGGTGTCCACCGTGCCGTATGCCTCCACCAGCGCGTCAATCCCCCGACCGAGCCGCTCCCGGAAGCCCTCCAGGATATCCTTCATCCGCTCCGGGCTCATGGGGTACAGCTCAACAGAATGATACTCGATTTCCACCTGCTGCAGGCCGCTTTTCTCCAGGTATTCCACGAGGGAAACCACCACACGTCCCGCGCCGAAACCGGTTTCTCCGATGACAAAGGGCTTCCCTTCCCGAACACGGGACGCAATCCGCTCCATCAGGTTGTTGTGGGTGAAATAGATCTGTTGGGCCTCGTCCACGGCGTTGACCACATCGAAATAACGGTCGCCGAACTGTTCATTCACGAGGTATTCAGGGGTAAAGACTTCCTGCATGTTATTCCTCTCATCCAATATCGGTTCCGATGCCTCGTCAAAGAAACTGGCGCTTCTTTGGGTTCATCCTTCTCCGAAGGGGCTGTTCCGACGGTTTTTTTGTCCTTCCATTATAGCACCAACCCGCACTTGCACCTGAACGGCGAAACGATCCGCAACATCCCGTTGTTACCCCGATGGCTTGACAGACTCGGACCGCATCTGTATGATGATAAAAACAAAAATACAACCCGATGACCCGGAAAGTATCCTGTGGTACGGTCCCAGCGAGGCAAGACCCGGTGCGAGCTTGCCGACAGACCCCAGGAGAAGAGAGCCGATGAGGATTCCCATGAAAAAGCATTGCCGCATAGGCATGGCGGATTGGGGACGTTTCCCGCGATAAGGGATCAAGCGGTGCTTGGGCGGACTCCTTCCAGGCGCAACAAGAGTGGTACCACGGGCCCCCCGTCTCTTTCCAGAGACAGGGGGCTTTTTGCATTCATTCGAATAGAAGGAGGCGCTCATGCAAATCCAGTCGGTCATGGCAGACATACTTTCCCCCATCCTCGGACTCGCAGCCGGAAAAATCAAGTCATTGTTCGAAATCCCGCCGAATCCCGAATTCGGCGATCTTTCCCTTCCCTGCTTCACGTTGGCCAGGGAAATGAGAAAAGCGCCGTCACACATCGCGATGGATTTGGCGGAAACCATCAATACCGCACTTTCCCGCAGGGTTTCGACAAAAGACGGGATCGTTCCGCCCAACCCAACCGGCTTGCCGGAAGCAGCTTCAGATGCAGTAGTCCTTCCTATCCTCAATCCGGAAAACTTGCTGCTTCGTGCCGAACCGCTGAACGGGTACCTGAACCTTTTCTATGACAGGCAAGCGCTTGCTTCCGTCGTCGTTCGCGAAATTCTGGCGTCCGGCGATTCATATGGCTCTTCGGAAGTTGGGAAGGGAAAACGGGTAATTGTGGAATTCTCCTCCCCCAACATCGCCAAACCCTTTCATGTCGGGCATCTGTATTCGACTGTTGTCGGCAATTCCCTGGAGCAAATCTACCGGCATCTTGGATATGAAACTATAAAAATCAACCACCTCGGCGACAGGGGAACCCAGTTTGGCAAGCTCATGGTCGCCTGGCTGCGCTGGGGGGATGAGGACGCCATCGCCAGGACCCCGATCCGGGAAATGCTGCGGATTTATGTGCAGTTTCACGAAGCGGCCGAACAGGATCCATCCCTGGAAACGGAGGCGAGAAACTGGTTCCGGAAACTCGAGGATTCCGACCCGGATGCTCTTGCCATGTGGAAGCGCTTCATGCGGTTCAGTCTTGTGGAATTTCAACGAATTTACGGTACGCTGGACATTCATTTCGACCTCGTACAGGGCGAAAGTTTTTATCAGGATAAAATGAAGAAAGTGGAGTTACTGTTGCGGGAAAAGGGATTGCTCGTTCCGAGTGATCAGGCGCAGGTTGTTTTCCTCGAGGACGAAGAT
Source organism: uncultured Clostridia bacterium (assembly GCA_942493335.1). Lineage (GTDB taxonomy): Bacteria > Bacillota > Clostridia > DSM-8532 > DSM-8532 > JAEWSN01. The sequence goes on from OW818693.1 coordinate 2,196,531, forward strand.
ATGCCGCCCTGTCTCATCCTGAAATCCGATGGCGCATCCACCTATGCGACGCGTGATTTGGCCGCTGCGCTTTTCAGGAAAAGGACCTATGGGTTCGACAAATGCCTGTATGTGGTTGGGACTCCGCAGGCGCTCCATTTCCGACAGGTTTTCTCCGTCATGAAACGGGCGGGCTTGGCATGGGCATCGGACTGCGAACATGTCGGGTTCGGCCTGGTCCGCTTCACGGACCGGAAAATGGCCACGCGGACGGGAGATGTCGTTTTTCTGGAAGATATGCTGGAGGAGGCGGTTCGCCGCAGTCTGCTGAAGATGGAAGAAAGCCCTGAAGGCGCTTCACGGGAAGAGACCGCGAAGATGGTCGGCATCGGCTCGGTGATCTATTCCTTCCTGAAGAACGGACGGGATCGGGACATCCTGTTCTCCTGGGAAGACTCGTTGGATTTTGACGGGGATTCCGCTCCCTACATCCAATACACCTATGCACGGGCGGCCAGCATCCTGCGGAAACAATCGGAAGGATCGCGCGCTCCCATTGCGGAACCAATCCTCATGCAACCGGCGGCACAAGCTGGAACGCCTGTCCCTCAGGCCTTGGAAGGCCCGCTTGTGCATGATCTGGAATTCCAGCTGGTAAAGGATCTGGACGGCTTCAAAAAGGCAGTATTGGAGGCCGCCGACAAAAATGAACCCTGCATGATCGCCCGCCAGACAATTCTTGTCGCCCGAACCTTCAACCGGTTCTACGCCGCCTGCCCGATCCGCACCGCCGCCGCAGATCACCGTCAATCCCGCATCCTGTTGACTGAATGTGTCTGTCAGGTGCTGAAAACCGGAATGGGCCTTCTCGGTGTTCAGGTACCCGAGGCAATGTGACGGCTGGCAGTCCGTATTCCCAAAACTTACGCCTGTGCTGCGGATGAACCTGGCTGCACATCCGCAGCCTCCGCCCGTTCGGCGGACAGACCGGCGCATAGGATCATCCGCAACGGGTGCAGTTCCGCTTCGAGCGAAAGCGGCATTTCTCCCTTGCCCAGCAGCGTGTCGACATAGGCATCGAAGTACCGCTTCCCGGCGCCCGGAATCTCCCCGCGCAGATCAATATCCAGTGGGCCGCAGTCCCTGTCATGAAGGACAAACCGGGTTTTCGTACCTCCGTCTGTCGCCTCCACGAAACCTTTCGTTCCGAAGATCCGCAGATGCTCATTCCCCCAGGACCCAAAAGCGGGTGGATTCAGGTAATTCGCAAGGACGCTGGCCACACCGCCTCCCTCAAGCCGCATCAGAAAGGATGCCGCAGTATGAAGATGCCCGGTTCCGGTGCCAGTTCCGGCTCCGATGCCGGATCCGTTTCCAACCCCGGCCCCGGTTGCATTGCCATTTCCGACCCGGGTCTGCCTGGCTTCCACTTCGATGATCCGTCGGCAGGCCACATGCTCCACCATCCGGAAGGCATGGATGCCGACCTGGCGGAGCAATCCGCCATCCATCGCTTCGTCCTGCGGTCTTTGGTTCCCCAGCGGATAGGATTTTTGACAGAAGACCTGAACCACTTCCCCGATTTCACCCTGCATGACCAGTCTGCGGAGAGAAGACCAGGGTTCCTCGAAAGCGGTCCCCGCCATTTCGTGAAACTCCCTGTGATTTGCAACAGCAGTACGGAGCACCTCGTCCAGTTCATCCTCGGACAGGGCGCAGGGCTTTTCGGCATAGACATGTTTTCCGGCTTTCAGACAGCGAATCGCATCTGCAGCCTGATCCGCACGACGCGGAGAGCAGAGGGAAACCAGTTCGACACAGTCATCTGCAAGCATGGCTTCCAGCGAATCGTATTTACGGATTTCATCTGGCGTTCTGTCCTTTGGGGCTATACCCGGACTCAGTCCCGGCTGTCCCAACCGTGACCGTTCAAACCCGGAAAATGCAACGAGTTGCGCGCAGGGATGACCCTGCAGCAACGCATGCACCTGATGCCCATTCATGCCGTACAGCCCGACACCGATTTTCTGACCGCAACTCTTGGATCCCATGCCCCGTCCTCCCCGTTATCCGCCATGTATGCGGATTGCACGCATGGCGAAGGTGTGGCTTGTGACCATTATAGCCCTGAGAACAGGGACATGCCACCGGCAAACTTTCCATGGAAACAGCCTCTCCCATTTGACAAACACGGTTCCCGTCATATACCATGTATTTGTTTTGTTACTGGTATCATTTTTGAATTTTTGGAGGGTGCATCATGGACGAGAACCAGCGCTATTACGACATCATCTCGAAGCAGGAATCCATGCTCCAGTTTACGACCTTCACGGCGGACACGGCGCTGGAGATCGGCCTGAAACTGATTGATCGCGCAAAGAAGGCTGGCTCCCCGATTGCGATCACCATCATCCGCAACGGCTTCAACCTTTTCCACCATGCGATGGAAGGGACCTCTCCGGACAACGATCTTTGGATCGGGGGCAAGAACTACCTCGTGAACCGCTTCCTCAAGAGCAGCCTGTACATGGCCAAGCGCATCCGCGCCGGCCAGACGAGACAGGACGACCAGATCGGCATCTACGTGGCCGGCGGCGCTTTCCCCATCATCGTGAAGGATGTCGGTGTGGTGGGTACCATCACGGTTTCCGGGCTGCACGAGGACGACGATCACGGCTGGACCGTGGAAATCCTCAAGGAAATGCTGAAACAACCGGAATGCCCATCCCTGTCCTTCACACAATCCTGACGACACGCTGTTCCCTACTCGGCGAACTGCACATCATACAGGTTGAAGTAGAACCCTTTTGCTTCCATCAGGCTCGCGTGCGTGCCGCGCTCGATGATGTCCCCATGGTCGATGACCAGGATCTCATCCGCATCCCGGATGGTGGAAAGCCGGTGTGCGATGATGAAACTGGTCCTTCCCCTGCGCAGGTGCAGCATGGCCTGCTGCAGCACCATTTCGGTGCGGGTGTCCACACTGCTGGTGGCTTCGTCCAGAATCAACACCGACGGATCAGCCAGAACGGCGCGGGCGATGGAAAGAAGCTGGCGCTGTCCTTGGGAAAGTCCGCCGCCTGATTCGTCCAGCACCGTGTCATACCCGTCCGGCAAACGCCGCACATAGGCGTCCGCACCGACCGCCTTCACGGCGGCCTCTACGTCCGCATCCGTGGCCTCCAGCCTGCCATACCGCACATTCTCCCGGATGGTTCCGGAGAACAGGTGCGTGTCCTGCAGCACCATGCCGAAGGAAGGACGCAGGGAATCGCGTTCCCAATGCCGTAAATCACGCCCATCCATATGGATGGCGCCGTTGTTCGGGTCATAGAAGCGGACCAGCAGGTTCACAATGGTGGTCTTTCCCGCGCCGGTCGGACCGACGAGTGCCACGGTCCTGCCGGGCGGCGCATCCAGCGTCACATCCTTCAAAACCGGTACATCCGGGCGATAGCCGAAGGAAACGTCCTCGAACCTGACGTGTCCCTGCGGGTCCGTCATCGGAACGGCTTCCGGCAGGTCGGCCGGTTCCGGCGTCTGGTCCATCAGCTCGAATACGCGTTCCGCACTGGCCTGTGCGGACTGGATCGTGCTGTACAGGTTCGCAATGTCATTGAGCGGCCGCGAAAACTGGCGTGAATAGTTGATAAAACTCGCGATGACACCCACCGTCACAACCCCGGTGCCGAAATCCAGTCCGGAAACGACGAGCCAGCCGCCCGCGGTGGCCACAATGACGAATCCGATGTTCGTGAGCACGTTGAGCATGGGCATGACCAGGCCGGACATGACCTGGGCCTTGTGTCCCGCCTCTTTCAGCCGGGCGTTGATTTCGTCGAACTGGGCGATGACATGCTCTTCCCGACCGAAGGCCTTCACGACAAGCTGTCCCGAAAGAATCTCCTCGATGTGCCCGTTCAGTTCCGCCAGGTTCGCCTGTTGGGCGCGGAACTGCTTGCGGGAGCGCTTGGCCACCTGGCCCGAAAAAACAAGGGTGATCGGTACGGTAATCATGGCAAGCAGGGTCAGCAAAGGGGAAAGAACCAGCATCATCACGAAGGAACCGACCACCATGAACAGGCTCGAGAAAAGCTGGGTGGTGGACGAGGACAGCATCGTGCTGACATTGTCGACATCATTGGAAAGGCGGCTCATGATTTCACCGTGCGTGCGGGTATCGAAGAATACCAGCGGGAGCCGCTGCACCTTCTCGAACAGCGATTTCCGAATGACCATGACAATACGCTGCACCACGCCTGCAATCCACCATTCCTGCAGCCAGGACAGCAGGGCGCCGGCGCCATATGCTGCGCCGAGTCCGAGAATGACCTTGTAAAGGAGCGGGAAGTCCACGCCGCCCGCTTCCGACATCGCATCCACACCTCGGCCGATCAGCCAGGGTCCGATCAGACCAAGCGCGGACCCTACGGTTGCGATCACGAAAACGGAGGCCAGTTTCCACTGTTCCTTGCCGAAAAGTTTCCAGAGGCGTTTGATGGTACCCCACATGTCCTTCGGCTTCTGCCCGCCGACAAATCTGCCGCCCATGTTGTGCTGGCCCATGGCTCCGGCCTTCAATTCAGGATTGGCCGGACGTTTGCGGTTCTCCGACATCTCAGACCACCTCCTTGCCGGTTTGGTCGAGGCCCATCTGCGAGCGGTAAATATCCCGGTATACCGCGCAATCCGCCAGCAGTTGCTGATGGGTGCCCGAACCGACCAGACGCCCGTCGTCCAGGACGAGGATGCGATCCGCGCCCATGACGGAATGGATGCGCTGGGCGATGAGGAATACGGTCAGATCCTTTGCATGCTCCCGCAGCCGGTTTCGAATCCGGGCTTCGGTTCCCATGTCGATGGCACTGGTGCTGTCGTCGAGTACAAGGACCGGTGAACCGCACAGCAGGGCGCGGGCGATGCTCAGACGCTGTTTCTGCCCGCCTGAAAGATTCACGCCACCCTGGCCGATCCAGGTTTCATATCCGTCCGGCAGCTTGGGGATGAATTCATCGGCGCAGGAGACCCGGACGGCCGCTTCCAGTTCCGCATCCGTCGCCTCCGGTTTTCCCCAGCACAGGTTTTCGCGGATCGTCCCTGTAAACAGGACTGCCTGCTGGGGAACCATGGCGATACGGTGACGGAGTTCAGGGAGATCGAAATCCCGCACGTCCTTCCCATCCACCAGAACGGAGCCGGAAGTAACGTCGTAAAAACGCGAAAACAAGTTGACCAACGAGGATTTTCCGGAACCCGTGGACCCGATGAGCGCAACCGTCTGCCCGGATTCCACCCGGAAGGAAATGTCCTTCAGGACAGGCACGGTCTGACCGCTCCAGGCGAAAGATACTTCCCGCATCTCCAGAGTTCCCTGTTTTGACGGCGTTGACGGATTCTCCGCCAACGGCATGCCATCTTCGAGCTCAAAGACCTGTCCGATGCGGTCCGCAGAGGTTTTCGCACGTACCCCCGCCGTAAAGAGCCAGGACACCATCATCATGGATTGCAGGATCTGCAGGGCGTAATTGATGAATGCGATGATGTCGCCCACGAGCATGTTTCCGGATGAGATGCGGACGCCGCCGCGCCAGAGAATCAAGAGGATGCTTCCGTTCATGATGATCAGCATCAGCGGCTGGATGGTGGCCATGGCCCGGGCGGCCTTCACTCCAAGATCCGTCAGGTTGCGATTAGCCGTATCGAATTTCGCCTGTTCGTAGTCATAGCGGTTGAAAACCTTCACGACCCGGACACCCGAAAGGAATTCGCGCATGACACCGTTCACCTTGTCGATGGCGCCCTGTACCTTCTGGAAGAGCGGCAAGCCGCGACGGATGCGGAGGGCGATCAGAAAGGCGAGCAGCGGGATGACGGCCACAAGAATCAAGGCGAGGCCAGGATTCAGAATGAAGGCCATGATGATGCTGCCGACGAGCAGCAAGGGAGCGCGGATGAAAATGCGTGTGAGCATGAACGAAAAGTTCTGCACCTGCATGACATCGTTCGTGAGGCGGGTAATCATGGATGAGGGGCCGAATTTCTGAATGGCCGCCATGGACAGCCGCTGGGTTTTGCGAAACAGATCCGCGCGGATTTTCGTGCCAAGTTCCTGCGATACCTTTGTCGACAACCAGTTGCGCGAGAGCCCCATGACAGCGCCGAAGAGAGCGAGAGACAGCATGATGCCGCCCGTTCGCAGGATATAAGGCGTATCGCCGTTCGTGATGCCGACATTCACAATGGCGGCCATCAGGGTGGGCAGACTGAGATCGACGAGCACTTCCACGAGCAGGGCCATCCATGCGGGAATGGCCATTTTCAGATAAGCCGGCATGTACCGGCCCAGCCATCGGAATGATTTCATGCGGTTGTCTCCTGTGCTGCTTTCGAGTAGGTTCCTGTTTTTTCTGTTTCATGCAGGTAATTTGCTTTGGGTGACGGTTCCCGATTTCCCCTTGGTATTCGATCGGATACCGATAGCATCATAACATATCCGTGTTGATTCGCGTTAGAAAATACGCTTCCCCAGCATCGAGCAGATGAGGGCAACCGCCAGCTCCCCGGTCCGGTTCGCCATATCAAGAATCGGATTGAGCTCGACCATGTCGAGGGTTCGCAGCTTCGGACTCCGGGAGATCATCTCGGCAGCCAGATGGGCTTCCCGATAGGTCAGCCCGCCCCGAACCGGTGTTCCGACGCCCGGTGCTTCGGACGGAGTCACAACATCAATGTCAAAGCTGGCATGAAGGGCTTCGGTTCCATCCTCCACAACTGCAAGCGCATCCCGCATGACCTGCTGCATGCCGTTCCTGTCAATGTCCTCCATGGTGAACACCGTCACGCCGTATTGCCGCAGCAGATGCACTTCCCCAGGATCCAGATCGCGCGCCCCCACGATGGCGATATGGCGCGGGTCGATGAAAGCTGTCTTTTCGGGGCGAATCGCGGCCAGTTCGGGCACACAGGCTCCGATTGCCGCGGCCAGCGACATGCCGTGCAGATTTCCGCTCGTTGTCGTTTCCTCGGTGTTGAAATCGCCATGGGCATCCATCCAGAGAACGCCGGTTTTCCCGAACACCTGCTGCGTGCCGAAAATGGATCCGGTTGCAATGCTGTGATCACCGCCGAGTACGACAGGCCGATGTCCCGCCTCCAGACTGGATGCGACGGCTTTCATGAGACGGCGGTCGATCTCCGCAATGGCCTGCACGTAACGCGCCTTTGGATTTCCTTCTTCCGGCTCCACGACTGGAACCTCGACATTGCCGAGATCCCGGCAGTCCAACCCCATTCCGAGAATCGCATCAATCAGACCGGAGTAACGGATGGCCGCCGGGCCCATGTCAACGCCCCGCCTGGAAGCACCCAGATCGACAGGTACGCCAATCACGTCAACCATTCCAGATGTCGCCGATTTCCGCAACATGCATATCCTCCCGCGCGATCCAATCCGAACCGCGGCTTTCAGCTTCAACCGCATCATTATACCATCGGCCCACGCTTCATGATATGCTTGTACAAACCCCTTCCAACCGAGAGAAATCCCCAACGAGAGGGAGGATCCACCATGCATTTCGACATGCCCCGCTATGCAGCGCCCGATTTTCAACTCGAACCCTTTGCAAACGCGCCGACCGCACACCTTGTTGCCGTTGAGGTTGCCGGCGTCGCACCGGACGGGTTCCACGCAAATACCATTTTCCCCGAATACTTCAAAATCGATGGAGCCTGGCATCTTGCGGTGGAAAGCCGCATGGATTGCGTCACTGTGGCCGTTCCGGACCCTGCTTCCGGTTGGAGGCTGGAAGTGACGGAGTTCCGCCGTCTGCACCTCGGCGACCTCGTGGTGGTCGGCCGTACCGAAGATGCCTCCGAAGGGATCTTCGTGCATGTGGATGGCTTTCGCGGAGAAAGCGCCGGCGCCGACGTATTTGCCTTCCGCACGGGCCGATCCCGCGAAACGTCCTATTCCCGCGATTATGACCGCCTGTACGAACTGCTGCGTCATGAAAAGGATCAGGGGCACGTGGTATGGGTCCTCGGTCCCGCGACGGTATTCGATTCGGATTCGCGGAATGCTTTCGTATCCCTTATCAACAAGGGATACGTCCATGCGGTTTTCGGCGGAAATGCCCTTGCCACACATGACATGGAAGGGTCCTTCTTCCGCACGGCACTCGGGCAGGATATCTATACACAGATGTCCCAGCCGAATGGTCACTACAACCACCTCGATGTCATCAACGCCGCACGGCGGGCCGGATCACTTGCCGCATTGCAAAAAACCGGGCGAATCGCCGGGGGTGTGGTTGACGCCTGCCTGACCAAAAACATCCCGCTTGTTCTGGCCGGATCCATCCGGGACGACGGGCCGCTCCCGGGAGTCATCGGAGATGTCTATGCCGCGCAGGACGCCATGCGCGCGGAAGTACGGAAAGCGACCACCGTGCTCGGGCTGGCCACACAGCTGCATTCCATCGCAACGGGCAACATGACGCCCTCCTACCGGATGGTGGACGGCCAGCTCCGCCCCGTCTACATCTACAGCGTTGATGTCTCCGAATTCGCCGTCAACAAGCTCCGGGACCGAGGCACACTGGAGGTGACGAGCATCGTCACCAATATCCAGGACTTTTTGGTGAACCTGGAACGCAATTTGCCGTAAGTCCGAGATCCCGTGATTGTGAAAAGGCCGCCCGAATCCGTGTCATACGGATCCGGGCGGCCTTCATCCTGTTTTGCTGTCTTCTCCGGCGCTTGTCCATTCCCATCAGGAAATCATTGTTTGCGGCAAACAATGACCGGAGCCGTTCTCATACGTTGGTTGCAAACCCGCCGCGTTTCTGGTCTGCAAGCTTTTTCTGCAATTCGGCGCGTGAGATGGGTGTGATGGAGATGCCATCGACCACTTCATTGGGTTTTTCATCGTCCGACCAGCCGCGTTGGCGGCGCATGTTCCCCTCAAGGCCGTCCAGGAGGTCCCGGTCAGGCTTCTCGGCATTGCGCCGTTCCAATTCGCCATGGGTCCCGGCATTGAATTTCCCGATGTTGGCCTGTCGGGCAGTGATCTCCGGCTGCGTTGCCGCCCCTTGAGGAGGTACCGGCGTTGCCGCGGGAGATGTTGACGATGGGGTGGGGGCGGCAGGCCGGTTGGTCTGAAACCCTGCGCTGTTGGCCGAAGCCGGCTTCCCCTCGGTTCGGATGCTCGGGTACCGGCTCTCGACCCGTGACTTGGTGTCCTTCTTTTCCGGGATGCCCTTTGCGTACGGATTAAAAGTCTTCATGCGCACCTCGCGCCCGTTCTCCACCCATGCACCCACCGCGAAAACGGGGATCCGCGACAGATCGGTTACGTGTCTTTTCCATCCTGCAAAACAGTCGCCGAAAGAGAAAAATCCTCTCTGCAGGATCACCCGATGCATCGCATGGACGCATCTGCAATTACACTTTATCCCATGGGGGATGGATCCGTCAACGTGCGGCACGCTCCCGAACCAACCGGGTCACCTGCCTGAACTTGTCCATGGTCACCCCGGGCGGACAACTATCGCTGTTCGCGAGAATCCAGTTCTTGCATCCCATCCGGTCAAGGAGCTGCCCGACATATGCATCGAGCTCAACTTCCGTGCTCTGGAGAAACACGGTCGGTTCGATGCCTCCGATGAGCCCCACCCGTTCGGGCAACATGGTTCTAGCCTCCCAGAGCTCTACATTCCCGGTTGGCGGCGGGGAGATCGATTCGATCCAGTCGATCCCCGTCTCCGCCATCAGGGGCAGCAATCCTCGCAGGTGCCCGCAGGCATGATGGATCAGCCGCTTTCCCTGCGAATGGATCAACGAGGCCCATTGCGTCAGTTCCGGGGCGGTATGGCGGGAAAACCAGTCCGGCGTAATGTTTGTGGTGGAACTGTCTTCCCAGAAAATGAATGCCTCCGCCTCGGACTGGACGGAAATCCGGACGGTCTCCGCCGCGCGTTCCCGCATCACGGACAGACATTCCTCCACCGGCTCCGGATCATCCGCCAGCATGTAAGTCAGCTCTTCCGTGCCCACCCAATGCTCCACCAGGGATTGGAAGGAGGATTTCATGTAGGTTCCGAGGATGGGCACAATCAGACCGTCCTCCCCCAGCCGTAGGCGTGCTTCGATATAGTCTTCGGATGCATCCGAGATGACCATCCGTTCATTGATCCACTGCAGGATCTTCAGGTCTTCCACCGTCTTGACAGGATGCTCGGTGAGGAACCAAGTGTTCCCGACCGGCACGTATGTGTTCAAAGAAGTCAGGGCGCCGACCGGCGTATGAAGGGTGGTCCTCCGTGTCCGTCCCGAGGTGCTTTCCGTGACTTCTGTTCCCGGCATCCCGATGCGATACAGCTGTGCGGCGCCGCGGAGCAGGGGATCCGCCCCGATGTCCTTGAGAAAGGCACAATCACCCTTCTCCCGGAAAGCTTCGGGCTGGACATCCCACCAGTACGCGAGAAAGGGGGACCAGGGAAGCCGATCTGTTTCCTGACCGGACAATGCAGCTAAAAGGCGTTCGCGGGATGACATTTCCCGCATGGATGAATCTTTCATGACTGCCTCCTTCATGGGCCCGGCAAGCCTGTTTCCGGAGTGTGGAATCGCACTTGCCGGTTATGCACCGGAACCATGCATAGTATAATGGACCTTGCTCCAATTCCCCATGAAGGAAGAGAAAGGATCCTGCACAAAATGAAACAAGGACTGGAGATTCTGATGATGCCGATCGATCCCGTGCCCGACGTGCGCCATTTGGGTCTTGGGATTTGTGATCCGACCTGGACCCTTCCCATCCGCGTCATCCATGAATACGAGTGGGTGGTGATGGTGCAGGGAAAGGCCATCTTCCACTTGGACGAAAAGGAATACCCCGTCGTACAGGGGGATGCGCTGCTCATCCCGCCGGGCGTGCCCCATCGGGCTGTCGTAGCCGATCCGGCCGGATGCCGGTTCTATTTCGTCCATTTCATCCCTTCCATCGAACCGGGGATGCTGACGCACCCAGCCTTCACGGAACGCATGGTGGAGCGGAAAGCAAGACTGCGGAAGGATTTGGCGGAAGCACCGTTCTTCTCCCTTCCACAGACGAGGCTCAGGGAAGTGCCATTACTGACCCATTTCCCCCTGAATCACCAGTTGGATGGAACATGCACGCGTTTCGAACACGCGTTGGAAGAACGCAACCATTATGCGGTGGACAGTCAAATCCACATCGGCTTGTTGGTCGCGCACATGCTCGCCTCCGCTTCCCGCGTCGTGATGGACGAATGGGGAAGGGCGCCGTTGTCGGAGGATGGTGTCATGAATCGAACGCTCCAGGACGCGCTGGAAATCCTGCATGCCGGATATGGCAAACCTATCAGCATCCGGGAGTTGGCCACAAGACTGGGGGTATCCGGACAATATCTCGGGCGGCTCTTCATGCGCCGTCTGGGCTGCTCTCCCCTGCAATACGTGAATCGCCTGCGTTTGGACAGGGCAAAGGCCCTGATGCGGGAAACGCGACTTCCCTTGCAGGAAGTCGCGTGGGCCAGCGGCTTCGAGAACGCCTTCTATTTTTCCCGCCTGTTTCACAAGCTGGAAGGGGAGTCACCCAGCCGTTACAGGGAAAGGCTGGCCATCCGGGGCAATTGAGTCTTGAGGCTACTCGTACCGCAATGATTCGATCGGATCCAGGTCCGCCGCCTTTTTCGCAGGGTATACGCCGAAGATCAGACCCAGCAGAACGGAGCCGAGGAATGCCATCGCCATGACACCGATGTTCACGACCGGTGGAATCTTGATGATGCTTGCAATCACGGAACCTGCGATCAATCCCAGCAGGATGCCCACCAGGCCTGACAGTCCCGTCATGATGATGGACTCGGTGATGAACTGCAGCAGGATGTCGCGTTTCTGCGCGCCAAGCGCCTTTCGGATGCCGATTTCACGGATGCGCTCCGTCACCGAAACCAGAAGGATGTTCACGATGCCGATGCCGCCGACCAGCAGCGTAATGATGGCCACCACAAGCAGCACGGCTGAAATGACGTTGGTGACGCTTGAGAATATCTTCTGCTGATCCGCCGAGTTGCTGGCGGAATACAGCCCGGTCTGCCCGCGCTTCATTTCAAGCGCCTTGATGATCCGATCGGAAATGGATTTCAGGTTTTCCTTGTCGACGACGGAGACGCTGATGTTCTCCAGCCGGTTCGTGCTGCCACCCGGCTCCATCATCTGGACCGTGGTGATGGGCATGTAGACGAAGGTCGGAAAATCCTCGTTGTCCATCATCCCGGAAAAAACACTGTCCTCCACCTTTGTCACGCCGATGATGCGGAAATTCACCTTTTCGCCGGAGTAACTCCGGTAGGAGACGGTTTTCCCGATGGGATCCGTGTTCTTGAAATAACGCCGCGTAAAGCTCTCGTCCACAATGATGACATTGGACCGGGCTGAAACGTCCATGTCATTCACGAATCGACCCTGGGCCATTTCGATCGGAGAAAAGCTCTTGTATTGGGAAGAGACGGCCATCACAATGGCATCCCGTGTTTTTGAGCCGATACGGAGGCTGCCGGAACGCTGGATGCTGGTTGCAATGTTCTTGATCTCCGGCGCCACCTTGCGGATGGTCGACATGTCATCGAGCGTGAGGATCTGGTCGTCCCGGACCTCGCGGACCTTGTAGCCGACGGAGATGATGTTGGCGCCGACCTTCTCGAATTCATTGTCGATATAGCCCTGTGTGGCGTTTCCGATCGCAACGATCGTGATCACGGAAAAAACGCCCATGACAATGCCGAGCATGGTGAGGATGGAACGGAGCTTGTTGGCGCGAAGGCTCTCGATGGCCTGCCGAAGGCTCTCGGTAAAACTCATGGCTTTGTCCTCGATTCTGCCGTCCGGCTTACTTGGATGCCTCGGTTGCGGATGCGGACGGGGATACGGACGCGGATGCGGATGCGGATGCGGAGGTCGCAGGCGTTTCAACCTTCACCTTCAACCCGTCCCGGAAGGTGGGTTGTGGATCGAGAATGATCCGATCCCCGATTTTCAGCCCGTCGGTCACTTCCACCGCGGTTTCGGAGAAGATGCCGAGTTTGATGAAGACCTGCTTCATGGTCTTTGCAGGTTCCTCCACCATGAACACATATTTGTTGCCATCCTTGTCCTCTGCGATGGCTTCCAGCGGAACGACCGGCACGCCGGCCTTTTCTTCCGTGAACAGGACGCAGGTGGTGCTGAGACCGGGACGCAGAACCGGAATGGTCTTTGTGATGACCACCATGACTTCAACCACATTGTCCCCGGTTGTGCCGGCTGGCTTGAATGCATTTGCGCCAACCGATGCGACTTCGCCGACAACGCCCTCTTCACGCTCGAAGGCATCTCCGTAAAGCTCGACATTCTGACCGGCCGCAACCTTGCGGATGTCATACTCCTTCACATTGGCACGAACACGCAATTTGCCCGTATCGGACACAGTGTAGAGGGACTGTGCGGCGCCGCCGGCAAAAACGCCATTCTTCAGTACGGATTCGGAGAGAATGCCGTCCATCGGAGCAGTCATGGCCGCTTTGGCCTGCTCCAGTTTCTTCACCGACTCGGAGAGGGATTTCTCCGTTGCCGCCAGGTTCAACTCCTGGATCTGGATATCGATGTCCGAACTGCCGGAATTGGCATTGTTGCCCTTCCGGGTCTCTTCCAGATTCGCCTGGGCGGAATTCAGGTTCGCTTTTGCATTTTCATAGGCGGACTGGCTGTCCTTCCAGGTCCTTTCGGACCGGTCCAGCTCCGACTTTGAGATCGAATCCGCAGCAAAGAGCTGCTTGTTCAGCAGATAATCCCGCTCCGCATTTTTCATGGCGGTTTCCGCGGATTTGACGGAATTTGCCGCCACCGTCCGGGATGCCTCCACGGATGCCGTACCCTTCGGATCCTGAAGCAACCGCAGCTTCTTGAGGGTCAGCACCTGTGTGGCGCGGCTGTTGTCAAGCCGGTCCACTTCGGACTGCAGGGTGTCCAGGTTGAAGACAGCAATCTGATCGCCCTTCTTCACAGGACTGTTCTTTTCGATCAGAACCTTTTCCACGCGAACCGGCGTTTCGATGTAGACATCCTGCTTGTTCACTTCCTCGATCATCCCGCTGGCGGTGATGGAAGATGTGACCTTGTCAGCCTTCACTTCCACAACTTTCGCGGTCACCAGTTTTCCATTCTTGCCGGCTCCATTGGCGACCCCGGCATAGATGAATATTGCGATGAGCGCCACAACGCCGATCCCTATGAAAATCTTCTTTCTCATCCCGTCACACTCCTGATGTCATGTATTGCGTCAATGGACGCCTTGATCCGGCAGGCTCGGAAACGGATCATCATCCTGCGATTCCCGTCATTGCCGCGCTGATTTGCATCGAAATGCCTGCAAACAATACTTCCACAATAAACAGGGCGATGACGATGCCATATGCCTTCTTCCGATCCAGTTTTGCAATGATCGAAATGGCGATGCCGAGGACGGCGACCGTCAGGATGGAGAACACGTCCAGACTGGTAGCCACGCCGCTCAGGAAACCGGATTGCAGATTCGGCAGCAGGGCGGCAAGGCTGGTGAGACTTGTCTGGCTGAAGGTCCCATTGAAAATGGACATCATCGCGCCGATCAATCCGGCAATCAGGGCAAAAACATGGGTATAGCCGGTCACGGAAAGGATGTGCTTGTACCGGCAATCTCCGCCGAACGCCTTGACGATCCCGAACAGGATGAGGCCGCCAAGCAGCCACATGACGAGGATGACGACCGGCCCGCCGGCCAGCCCGCCAATTGCAGAGATGTTGGCAAGGGACTGAAGCTGGTCGGCCGTCTGCCCCTGCATCTGCGGATTCGCGGCCAATGTTGAAACCAGCATGTCCTTGTAGCCCTGGAAGTTCACAAGCATGGGCAGGACCGGGGTCAGGATGATCAGCAGGATCGGCAGCAGCACGTCGGGCTTCCATGCGATGGCGGCTGCGGCTTTCGAAGGGGCGAAGATGATGTTCGCCAGCTTGGCGAAGGGATTCATTGCGGGACCGGTCTGAACCGCACCCGTCGTGTCGTACCCGGGATCTCCCGCATTGCTGTTCGAATAGGGATTGGGCAGATCCGGCTGATTGTTGTTGCTCATGGTGTCCTTCCTCCGTCTTTCATCAAAGTGAAATGGCCTGTTCCTGCATGATCCGGGCATTCTTACGAAATGGCCTGTTCCTGCATCTTTCCGAGCATTTCCACCGCATCGATGGGCTTCTCCACTTGAATGTCCTTCACCAGACGGCCATCCTTGAAACTGACGACCCGTTTGGTATGGAGTGCGATGTCCTCTTCATGGGTAACAAGGACAATGGTAGCCCCCTCCTTGTTGAGGGTCTGGAAAACCGTCATGATCTCTTCGCCCGAGTAGCTGTCCAGATTACCGGTCGGTTCATCCGCAAGCACGATGGCGGGATTGTTGACCAGTGCACGGGCGATGGCGACGCGTTGGCGCTGCCCGCCGGACAACTCATTCGGCTTGTGATGCATGCGGTCCGTCAGGCCGACGCGTTCCAGAGCGGATTCCGCCGCCTTCTTCCGTTCCTTTGGCGAGAGTCCTGCATAGATCATCGGGAGCTCCACATTGTTCAATGCCGACATCTTCGGAAGAAGATTGAACGACTGGAAGACGAACCCGATTTTCAGATTTCTCACCTTGGCCAGTTCGGATTCCGTCAGCGAGCTGATGTTCACGTCATCCAGCTGATAGGAGCCGGAGGTGGAACGGTCAAGACATCCGATGAGGTTCATCAGGGTGGATTTTCCCGAACCTGAAGGACCCATCACCGAGACGAATTCACCCTTCTCGATGGCGAAATTGACGTTCTTCAGCGCATCCACCCGTACGCTTCCATTCTGATAAGTCTTTCCCAGATCCTCGATACGAATGATCATCGATGTCATCCCGCTTTCCTGTGTGCCTGATGTCATGCGGCCTGCGTTTCCGGAATTATCATAGCATATCACGATGTACGGCGGAACAGGCGTTATGTCTGACATACGCCTGCATGACAAACCAGTGTTCCCGTTGCTGTTTCAGGTTATTTGCCGGACTGCATGGCCTCGTGAATCTCCTGCAGGTAGGCCCAGCGTTCCACCGCGTTTTCCAACTCGGCCTCGGCCGCCTCTTTTGCGGCAAGAAGGGCGGGAAGGCGCTCGAAATCACTCATGGCGCCTTCCAGTTCCCGATTGGCGTTTGCCGCCCTGGCTTCGAGGGATTCAACCAGCGCATCGATGCCTTCAAATTCGCGCTGCTCCTTGAAGGTGAATTTTCTTGCCGGAGCGGTGGCTGGAGGGGGCGTCTCGATGGCATCAACGGCATTCCTGCCGGCAAGCTTGGCGGAATTCATCTCCGGGGTCTTCCCGGCATGCATTTCAGAGGATTTTCCCGAATTCCTGCCGCCTGCCTTGCCGGCATTCTTCCCCGGGATTCCCTTGCCGGAGCCGTTTTTTTGTTCCGCATCCTCGGGCGGCTCTTCCGATTCCCGGCGCACGGCATCCCGCCAGTCGGAATAATTTCCCGCATACGGCTTCACACCGCCTTGTCCGTCGAACACCAGCACTTTTTCGGCAATCCGGTCCAGAAAATACCGATCATGGGAAACAGTGAGGACCGCACCCGGGAAGTCGTCCAGATACCCTTCAAGAACGGCGAGGGTCTGAATGTCCAGATCGTTCGTCGGTTCATCCATCAGCAGGATGTTCGGCTTCTGCATCAGGATGCGCAGCAGGAAAAGACGGCGCTTCTCTCCGCCGGACAGGCGTGAAACCTGCGTCCACTGCGCTTCGGGCGGAAACAGGAACCGTTCGAGCATCTGGGCGGCACTCAGGCTTCCATCCTTCGTCTCGATGGTTCCGGATTCGTCCCGGATGTATTCGAGGACGCGTTGATCCTCCTTGTCCTTCATGCCTTCATTGTCCTGTGTGAAAAACCCGATGCGGACCGTATCGCCGATCTGCACCGAACCTGCGTCCTGTTGCAACCGACCCGCGATGAGGTTGAGCAGGGTGGATTTCCCGCACCCGTTCGGTCCGAGGATCCCAATGCGGTCATCCCGCAAAACATGCAGTTCCAGATGCGTGAACAGCTTCTTCTCCCCGAATCCCTTTGACAGATCGTCGAGATCGATGATTTTTCGGCCAAGACGAGAGGAAGTCAGCGAGATGTCCGTCATGCCGGCACGCAACTCGCCTTTCGTTTCCTTCAGTTCCTCGAACCGGTCGATGCGGGCCTTCTGTTTGGTGGTGCGGGCACGCGCGCCGCGCCGGATCCAGGCGAGCTCGGTCCTGAAGAGGTTCTGGCGTTTCCGTTCCGATGCCTGTTCCAGTTCCTCGCGTTCGATCCGCATCTCGAGATATCGGCTGTAATTGGCCTGATAGGTGAACAAAGTGCCACGATCCAGTTCGACGATGCGGTTCGCCACGCGTTCCAGAAAATAACGGTCATGCGTGACCAGCAGCAATGCGCCTTTTCGGCGGGCGAGATGCCCTTCGAGCCAGTCCACGGTGTCGTTGTCGATATGGTTCGTCGGCTCGTCCAGAATCAGCAGATCGCAGGGGCGGATGAGCGCGCCGGCCATGGCGACCCGCTTCTTCATGCCGCCCGACAGGGTGCCGACATCCTGATGAAACCCGGTGATGCCGAGTTTCGTCAGGATGGTCTTCGCTTCGCTTTCCAACCCCCAGGCTTCCTTCAGATCCATCTGATGGGAAAGGGAGATCAGCCGCTTTTCATGACGTTCCTCGCCCGGATGTTCGTGCATGGCCTCAAGTGCGTCCTCGTAATCGCGCACCAGCGCCATTTCCGGGGATCCTCCTGCGAAAATCTGCTCAAGCACGGTTTTGCCAGGCTCAAAGTCGGGCTCCTGCGCCAGAAAATCGATACGGGCGATGGAGGAGACAATGCGGCGGCCGCTGTCCGGGGTTTCCAACCCGGCCAGAATCTTCAGCAGGGTCGATTTGCCCGTGCCGTTCACCCCGATGACCCCGATGCGATCCCCATCGGATATGGAGAGTGCGACATCCTTCAGCAGGATGCGTTCGCTGTAGCTTTTTGAGATCTGTTCCGCGGAAAGTATCAGCACGTTGTTATCCTTTCGGGTTCCCGGAATGGGCGTTTCCCTTATTATACCCGAAAGCGCGGTTTTCTCCACTTTTCCCGGAATACACGAAATGCAGCGCTGCAATGTCGTTAAGTTTTATTTATCGTTACTATTGACAACTCGTCTTGTTTATCATTATATTTATTTTATCGTTAAATATAACATCTCGATTTGAGCCATACTCAGCAAGACGTTTGAAGAGTCAATCTCATGACTCGACCGAATCTCTGACGCCGAAAGGAGACTCCTATGTCCTCCATGATGAAAAGACGCTTTTCCATTCGTATGCAGCCCCGGCACAGACTCATTGCCGCCGGTGCCGTCAACCGGTTCGGTGACAGCATCGACACCCTGGCCATCTCCTGGCTGATGTACCGGGAGACAGGGAGTCCGGTTCTGATGGGCCTGCTCTTTGCGGCGTCCTTCGTACCGAATCTCCTGTTCTCACCCATCGCAGGCGTCTTTGCGGATCGGAATCGGAAAGTCCGCATTTCCGTTATCTGCGATATCCTGCGCGGCATGAGCACGCTTTTCCTGGCCCTCTGCGCCCTGATCGGCTGGCTGCCGGTCTGGCTGCCGTTCGTCGTGATTCTTTTCAATGCCACCTGCGAAACGTTTGCCAGCCCCGCCAAGACATCCCTGTTCCCGCTGGTGGTCCCGCAGGAGGATCTGCTCCGGACCCAGGGGCTCAACACTTCGGCCCTTTCCATGTCGGATCTGGCCGGCACCGCCTCGGCCGGCATCATCCTTGCAACCCTCGGCATGCCCGGCGCCATCGTGACGGACAGTCTGACCTTCTTCGTCTCGGCGCTCCTGACGTTCGGCCTGCGACACCTGGAACCTGCGCCGAACCCGGTTGCGGGGAACGCCTCCGTCCGGGGTGAGTTCCTCGAAGGCCTGCGCATCCTGACCGCCGACAAGCGCCTGTTGATCATGAGCCTGCTGGGCGCTTTCATTAATTTCTTTCTGACGCCCTTCAACGTCCTTCTGCCTGTTTTTGCGGACCGGATCAGCCCACTCGGCGCATCGACCCTCAGCGTGTTCGGTGTGGCCATCACCATCGGGATTGTCCTGGGGGGCCTGGGTGTCGCACGATTCCACAAATCCATCAGTTTCGGCTGGTCTGTGGGAGGAGGCCTGCTGATCATGGCAACCGGTTACGGACTCGCGGCCATCGTCGGTCTCGTCCTGCCACAAGGATATCCTGCCACCGCACTGGTCACAGTCTGCCTGTTCGCCCTCGGATTCTCGGTTCCCTTCATCGGCGCACCCTCGCAGGCTTATGCCATGAAGGTCGTTCCTCCGGCGGCCAGAGGACGTTATTTCTCCATTCTCGGCATGTTCGCGCTGATTGGAACGCCGCTTGGCGGAATTCTTTCCGGGATTGCCGCACGCAGTATCGAACCTGCCGTGCTCTTCCTGTGCGTAGCGGGCGGAATCCTCCTGATCGGCGTTGCCTATCTGATCGGCGACACTGTCGTGAAGCGCAGAACCGGTGGTGAAGAGAGCCTGTCCGGAAATACGGAGAAACCAGAAACGACGGAACGCTTGGCCGTGGAAAACCGATGATTGCCCTGGCCCGGGAAAACCCGTAAACTGAGGACGAAGTGCAACGCACGGGAGGCCCTCATGGCAAAAACCATCAGTTTCACGAAGGAAGAGGACATCAAGGTCCTTTCCGACCCTTATCGAATCAGGATTCTGGACACCTACAAGACCCTTGCCCGACCCGCGACGGTCAAGCAGGTCGCGGACAAGCTTGGCGACAGTTCCGCGAAGGTGACGTTCCATGTGAAAAAGCTCATTGCGCTCGGTCTTTTGACGCTTGATCATACCGAACAGATCAACGGCATCACGGCAAAGTTCTACAAGCTGGAATATGAGAGCATCAGCATTGCCCGCTCGGATGAAAACAGCACCGTCAAGTTCAATCCCGTGGGAGACGCCATCCTCCGCATGATGCAGCAGGACTTGAAGGCCCTGTCGCAAACCCAGGCGGATACATCGGTCTTCACCCATCAGACCCTGTATCTGAGCGAGGAGGACTTCAAGTCCCTTTCGCAGGAGATCGTCTCACTGAACCAAAAATACTCGGCGCCGAAGGAAGGGTTGAAAACCTACAACTATTACATGGCACTGCTTCAAAGCCCCAGGGACTGATACGGATGCAATGGCATGCGTGGCTTTATTGGCCTGTTTGACAGAATCGGCATGTCCACCGGTGAAATCAGTTTTCGGTGGCTTCCCCTTTCAACAATGCTCGCCGTTTACGGAACTCAATGATCGGGCCATCCCCCTGTATCAGGTTTTCCCCCATCTTCCATTCCGTCTTGACGGGACGTTGCGTCAACACGACGCGCCGGTCCTGATGCAGGATGTACCGGTTGCTGATGTTGCTCAGACCTGCAATCATCTGCTTCAATCCGGGCAGCTGCATGAACTTCTGGTAGAAACGCAGATAGATCCGCGTATGGGTGTCGTCAACCGGAGCAAAAACCGCAACAATACGGATCTTGTCAGATATGATGTTCTGCCAGGTGTTCGGCATCTGGAGCCGGAGATGGAACAGATCCCTGTAGTTCTTGATTTCCTGCGGCTTGAGGGGTTTCGTCGCTCCATCATCCGTCACATTGCTGACGTAGAAGGTCATCAGATTGTCGTTCCATTCGACGACAGGCCCGTTCACCAGCGTTTTATCCCCACGGCCGATCGAATCGGTGTGCACGAAAGGCAGATGGACCACATCGAGCTGGTTTTCGATGGCACGTGTGTAATGGACTGCCCAGGTTTCCACGAAACCGCCATAGGAAAAGCCGTCCCGCAACTCCTTGAAAAAGGGCACTTCCGGGCGATCCGCCTGATGGTAGTCTCCATACCAGAGCCAGATGAATCCATACAGATCCACCACCTTGTAGGCGGTGTTGCGGAAGCGATCCTGCACAGGGGCGTTTTTCCCGTTGGCTGGAATTTGCACAACCTTTCCGGAGCCGTCATAGGCGAAACCGTGAAAGGGACACCGCACCGTATCGTGCAGTGCTTTCCCCGCACTGAGCGCAGCTCCCCGGTGACAGCACTGGTCATGAATGCAATGAACGGAGCCGTCCGCATTCCGCCAAAGCACAAGCTTCTCTCCCATCCGCGTCACACCGGTCAGACGTCCGGTCTTCACTTCCTTTGCATCCAGGATTCCATACCACTGATTCCGTATCATTTGCGCAACCTCCCGCATCCATCACAAACCCTCAGACCTGTGGCGGAGGATGATGATCCTCCAATCCGACAAAAACCACCGATCATTCAGTGATACCCGGATTTACATCAAGAAAATCCAGCACTTTTCCCGTTCATGCGATTGATAACTGTCCACTATTCCTGTATGATTTGTGCGAATGGACCGACAACCCGGCCGGGCTGCCCGTTCTGTAAGGATCAAGACATCCGGCTGCACGTACAAGGGGAGGGGAAAAATGAACAAGAAACTCCTGAGCATCCGTACCATGGTAGCCGTTGGAATCGGCGCCGCCATTTTCTTTGTTCTGATGCGTTTCGTGGCCATCCCGTCCGGCATCCCTAACATCAACCTGAATCTCGCAGCCGCCATCCTGTCCCTGTTTGCCGGTATCTTCGGGCCGGTCGCAGGTCTCCTGATCGCCTTCATCGGGCATACCATCGTCGATCTGACCTGGGGCTTCGGCGTCTGGTGGAGCTGGGTCATCGCAGATGCGGTTTTCGGCCTCATCCTCGGCCTGTTCTGGAAGAAGTACCGGATCGAGGAAGGTGCCTTCGGCGTGAAGGAAGCCGTTCTCTTCAACGTAATGCAGGTGGCAGGCAACGCGATTGCCTGGATCGGCATCGCGCCCACCCTGGATATCCTGATGTTCCAGGAACCCGCCGACAAGGTTTTCCTGCAGGGGGTCACCGCTGCAGGGCTCAATTCCCTCGTCGTTCTCGTGGTCGGCACGCTGCTTGCTTTCGCTTATTCAAAAACCCGCACAAAGGCAGGAAGCCTTTCTGCCGAGTAACGGGAACCCCCTGAATGAACGGTGTCGGATTCTTGAAGGATCCGACACTTTTTTTGCAGAAACCGGATGACTGCGAACAGTATTTCATACAGAATATCAGAGGGATACGATAAGATCCATACAGTCAGGAGAACCCATGGACGAAACGCAACACGGAAAGGCTCTGGCCTTCCATGATTTCAGCTTTCATTACCGAACCCAGGCGGCTCCCACGCTGCACGACATCGGGTTCAGCGTGCGCCCGGGCGAAAAAGTCCTGATCGTCGGCCCTTCGGGTTCCGGAAAATCCACGCTTGCCCATTGCATCAACGGGCTTGTGCCCAATGCCTTCAAGGGCGTCTGCAAGGGTCAATATGTTCTCAATGGCGAGAACGCGCTGAATATGGGCATTTTCGCCATCTCAAAAAAGGTCGGGACGGTGCTCCAGGATCCGGATGGACAGTTTGTCGGTCTTTCCGCCGGCGAGGACATCGCCTTCGTGCTGGAAAACGACTGTATCTCAGGTGCGGACATGAAACGACGCGTTGCGGAAGTGGCCGGTCTGGTCCACATTGACGGTCATCTCGCCAAGGCCCCCCAGGATCTGTCGGGCGGACAGAAACAACGGGTCTCCATGGCCGGCGTTCTGATTGACGACGTGGAGATCCTTCTGTTTGACGAACCGCTTGCGAACCTCGATCCGGCCTCCGGCAAACAGGCGATTGATTTGATTGAAACACTTCACAGGACGACCGGAAAAACCGTCCTCATCATCGAGCATCGGCTGGAAGATGTGCTTTATCGGAGCGTGGACCGCATCGTCGTGATGGACAAGGGGCGCATCGTGGCAGACTGCGCGCCTGCAGAATTGCTCGCGTCCGCCATCCTCGGGGAAGTCGGGATCCGGGAACCGCTGTATCTGGCGGCGCTTCGTCATGCCGGAGCCGTCATCACGCCGGACATGCACCCGGAACACCTGGACGCCCTGGTGCTGGATCCTCCTGTGAATGCAGGCACTCCTATGAAAGCGGGAACGCCTGTGGAAACAGGTTCTCCTGCCGTTTCAGGTGCTTCCGCTGTTGTGGATTCTGCTGCTTCCATCTGTCCTTCAGCCGCAGCGGATTCTGCTGCTTCCATCGATCCTTCCGCCGCATCGGCCCCTGCTGCAGCCGTCGGACCATCCGCAGCGCAGGCCTTGCGCGAGTGGGATATCCGCCAGCCCGTCATCGAACCGCCTCCTACACCCACTGCCTTGCTTGAGGTCCGCGACCTCGGCTTCCATTACCCGGAGGACGAAACCCGGCATCCCGTGTTGCAGGAGGTTTCCTTCACCCTCCGCAAGGGGGAATGCGTGAGCCTTGTCGGCCGCAATGGCGCGGGCAAGTCGACCCTCGCAAAATTGATCTGCGGTTTCGAGATGCCGACCTTCGGCACGCTGACCTATGAAGGGCGGGATCTCTCGAACGATTCCATCAAGCAGCGGGCGGAACGCATCGGCTATGTCATGCAGAATCCGAACCAGATGATCTCGAATCCAATGATTTTCGATGAGGTGGCGCTCGGACTTCGCGCACGCAAGGTCCCGGAAGCCGAAGTGAAAACCCGTGTCGAGGACACTTTGAAAACCTGCGGTCTTCATCCGTTCCGAAACTGGCCGGTCTCCGCCCTCAGCTTCGGACAAAAAAAACGGCTGACCATCGCCTCCATCCTGGTTCTCAGACCTCAACTGCTGATTCTGGACGAACCAACGGCCGGCCAGGATTTCCGGCACTATACGGAAATCATGGAATTCCTGCGGAGACTGAACCGGGAAACCGGTCTGAGCCTGCTGATGATCACCCATGACATGCACCTGATGCTCGAGTACACCACCCGCGCCCTTGTCGTCTCGGAAGGCAGGCTGCTGGCGGATGACACCCCGGCCAACGTGCTGACGGACGACGTGTTGATCGATTCCGCCAGCCTGAAGCGTACCTCCCTCTATGATTTGGCGGTCCGCGCGGGAATTCCCCAGCCACGAGGATTCGTGCAGCATTTCATCGACTTTGATCGGGCCGCCCGCTCGGCCGGAATGGCAGGTTCCACCGAAACGGGAGAATCAACCGACCCGGCAGAAATAACCGATTCGGCAGGATTGGCCGGAAACGAACGGAAGGGAGGGGTCCGCTCATGAGCCGTTTCATGCTTTCCTACATTGAACGGGACTCCCTGGTCCACAAACTCTGCGGCGCGACGAAATTCCTGTTCTTCCTTTTATGGTCCGTCCTGGCCATGATGACCTTTGACACCCGTATCCTGTTGACGATGGCGGTTGGCGGCTTTGTCCTCTTTTCAGTCTCTCGGACCAAACCCGCTGAGGTTTCCTTCATTTTCAAGCTGCTGCTCGCCTTCATGGCGATGAATCTCGGCGCCATATACATTTTCGCGCCAGAACAGGGCGTCCTTCTGTATGGTACGCGGCATGTGCTGATCGAGGGAATCGGTCGGTTCACCGTCACGGCGGAACAGCTGTTTTATGAGTTGAATGTCTTCCTGAAATACCTGATCGTGGCCCCGGTGGCCATTGTTCTGATGGTCACCACGCATCCTACAGAATTCGCTTCCTCCCTGAACCGGATTGGCATGCCGTATACGGTCGCATTCGCGATCAGCCTGACACTCCGCTATATTCCGGATGTTCAACGGGAATATCAGGACATCTCCCGTTCCCAGCAGGCACGTGGGATCGAGCTGTCAAAAAAGACTTCCGTTTGGAAAAGGCTGAAAGGCAGTTCCGTCATATTGATGCCGCTTGTCTTTTCTTCTCTTGAACGAATTGATGTCATCAGCCATGCGATGGAGCTTCGCGGTTTCGGAAAGAACAAAAGACGAACCTGGTATTCCGGACGATCCTTCGCCCGACGCGACTTTCTGGTGCTGGGCTTCAGTATCCTGCTCTTCGCACTTGGC
This sequence comes from uncultured Clostridia bacterium, assembly GCA_942493335.1. Classification (GTDB taxonomy): domain Bacteria; phylum Bacillota; class Clostridia; order DSM-8532; family DSM-8532; genus JAEWSN01. The sequence goes on from OW818693.1 coordinate 2,221,634, forward strand.
CTCCTGATCACATTCGCGGACGGAAACCGTTTCTGGAACCCGTTTCTTTGATGCGTTCATGACAGAAACAAGGCGACCAGCCAGCCAAGGCCGCGTGCAGCCATCCGTTTGAGCGGATTGGCACGATAAGGGACATAGTAACAGCATTTCCGTTCGAGCCAACCTTTCTGCAGCCAGAACCGACCATCCGCGGTGGACTCGAGTTCCTTCTCCTTGCGCCAGCATCGCTGCTGGACCCGGAAAGCCAATAGGGAATAAAAGGAAGGACGGCATATTTTCCCACGCATCCAGACCCGGATGATTTCACGGGCCTCTTTGTCCATCCTTCCCGCATAGGCCGATTCAGTCTCGGTTGCAGGCATTCTTGCCCCCATCCGCACTTTCATGGAACCGACAACTGTCATTCCCCAGGTACCGAAGGCGGTTTTCATTGTCCGAAGCGCATGCCCGGATGACCCCATCCCGGCCGTTGTGTATACGAAGGCGATCTTCCCGGGCAAACCGGGGCGGTGGCAGTTGTAGGCCATGCGATCAATCCAGTTCTTCACGGTCCCGCTCACATCCTCGACATAAACCGGGCTTCCCAGCAGGATGACATCCGCCTTGTGCATCCGTTCGAAGATGGCAAGTGCTTCATCCTGCAGCGGACAGGCGTCCTCGCTCCGATCGAAACAGAGACGGCATCCCCGGCAGATACCCAACGGCTGCGCCGATAGACGGACACGCTCAATCTCTGCTTCAGCCCCCGCATCTGCGGCCGCCTTTGTGATGGCGCACTCCAGCAGGCCTGCTGCCGTTTCCGTGTTGCCGCCAGCCCGCCCGCTTCCCGTGATGGACAAGACCTTCATATACAAACCCTCCGGCTCCGTTTCCGGTATTTCCCGCATATCCGACATTATCGCCTTCAATCTGCATATGAAGCATCACAGGCATTTTCGCCATCATTATGCATAGAAGGCACCATTTGTATTTCCGCCATCATTCTATCATGTTGGTTGACAAGCAGGATGTCCGGGATTAAGATGGTTTTGGCATTACATTATCGTTAATGTCACAATGATTTCATGAAGTGTGATGCAGGACCAGCAGAAGGATTCGGAGCGGAAAGGCAGGAAGCGGAACATGGGAACAAAGGGAACGGTCTTCGATGTCCGGCAATTCTCCGTCTTCGACGGGTATGGCATCCGTACGACCGTTTTCCTGAAGGGCTGTCCTCTCCGCTGCCAATGGTGCCACAATCCGGAAGGTCTCGCCTTTCATCCCCAGCTGCTCGTGAACCGTAACGCCTGCACGCATTGCGGAAAATGTGAAACTGTTTGTCCGATGAAGGACAACCCGACAACGCCTCTTCCCTCGACATCCTGCCGTCAATGCGGCACCTGCATCCGGGCATGTCCCCGACATCTGCGTCGGATGTGCGGACGCGAATGGGATGCCGGCGAACTGGCCGATCTGCTGTTGGAGGATCGGGAATACTTCGCCCAGGTGAAGGGCGGCGTCACGTTTTCCGGCGGAGAACCGCTTGCCCAACCGGACTTTTTGCTGGATGTCCTCGAACGGCTGGACGGAGTCGACAAGGCTGTCGAAACCTCCGGATTCTGTTCGTCCTCCGTATTTCAGTCCATTGCCGCCCGGCTTGATTTGGTCCAGATGGATCTGAAGCTGATGGATCCTGATCTGCACCTGCACTACACCGGCCAAAGCAACAGCCTCATCCTGGAAAATCTCGCTTTTCTGAAGAGGGGATCCCTCCCTTTCATCATCCGAATTCCGCTCATACCCGGCGTGACGGATACGATGGACAATCTCGTCCGCACTGCGGACATACTTGAAGACGCAAAGAGCCTCGTCCGCGTCGAACTGCTTCCTTACCACTACACGGCAGGCGCAAAGTACAACCTGGCCGGGCGGATCTATGTGCCCGAGTTCGACGTCTCCCGGAAACCGGATGCCAATCCGACATTCTTCACGGACAGAGGCATCCCCTGTGTCCTTTTCTGATCGGCATGATTCCATTGTGCCTTTATCCGAACGATTCAACTCCATGTCTTCATTTTGAAAGGAGTCCCCATGCAGGAACGCATCGCCACCCTCTACGACCATTTCATCACACGGAAGACCCACCATGCGAACCGGACGGCGTCTTCCGACAAAGAGGCGCTTGCCCGCGGGTATGCCCGCGACGGTCTCTCCGACATGAAGCGGACCGCCCTGCGCCTCCGCTGGATGCTCGAGCATGAAACGCCAGTCGTCCTGCAGGAAGAGCGGATCACGATCACCCGGACCCTTTCCACCGTGCCTGAAATCCTGACACAGGAAGAATGGGAAGGTCTTCGCGGTTCATACTACATTCATGAAGCAGGGAAAATCTGCAATGTCTGTCCGGATTATGCCAGCCTTGTCCGACAAGGCTTTACAGACAGACGGAAAACAGTCGGTCTGGCTCTGGAGCATGCTAAACGGGAAGAAGACCTGGATGGCATTGAATACCTGACCGCAACGCTGGACGTCATGGAAAGTCTGGAAGCATTCGCCGCACGTTATGGCGCCGAGGCGCGACGCGTAGGCAACGAGGGTTTGGCGGAAACCTTTTCCCGCATCCCCATGGAGAGTCCCCGGACCTTCCGCGAAGCGCTCCAATTCTTCCGTCTCCTCCACTTTGGACTCTGGTGCAGCGGAAACTATCACAATACCATCGGCCGATTCGACCAGTACATGCTCCCGTATTTGAAGCAAGATCTGGATGCGGGTCTACTGACGCCCGACACCGCCCTTGAGCTGGTCGAGGAGTTTTTCCTCTCCTTCAACAAGGACAGTGACCTGTATCCCGGCATGCAGCAGGGCGACAACGGTCAGAGTCTTGTTCTGGGGGGACTGGACCTGGACGGGCGGGACACATTCAACCTTCTGTCGGACCTGTGTCTCAAGGCCTGCATGGACCTGCGGCTGATCGACCCGAAGATCAACCTTCGCGTCCATACGCACACGCCGATGCCGCAGTACGAGCAGGCCACGCATCTGACTAAACTCGGTCTTGGCTTTCCGCAGTACACCTGCGACGATGTCGCCATAACCGCCCTGATGCAATGGGGATACGAGCCGGAGGACGCCTATGATTACGCGATGGCGGCCTGCTGGGAGCTCATCATCCCCGGACGCGGGCTGGACATTCCCAACATTGCGGCCCTGTCCTTTGCGGACGCGCTGATGGAAACCATGACGGACCTGCCTACCCTCCCGAATTTCGAAGCCGTGATGCTCCGCATGAAAGCCGCCATCGAACGGCAGGCGGAACAGATCTGCGGATCTCTTGGGAATCTGTACCTCGAACCCTCCCCGCTGCTCTCCCTGATGATGGACGGGTGCGTGGATCGCGCCCGTGATGCATCTTCCGGATGCCGTTACAACAACTACGGCATCCATGGAACCGGTCTTTCCACCGCGGTCGATTCGCTGGCAGCCATCCGGAATTACGTCTTCGACGAAAAGCGACTTACGGCGGAAGAACTGCTGGAGATCCTGAAACGGAACTACGAAGGGAATGAAGCCCTGATGTACGAATGGCGGGAGGAGGGACCGAAGTTCGGAAACGACTCCCACATGGATGATTCCCTCGCCTGCCGCTTGCTGGACTGGTTTGCCGATGCCTTGCAGGGGCGGACCAACGACCGCGGCGGCATGTTCCGGCCGGGTACAGGGTCTGCGATGTATTATCTCTGGCATTCGCGGGAGGTCGGAGCCACACCGGATGGCAGGAAGGCCGGGGACCCGCTGGCCGCAAACTATTCGCCGAGTCTGTCCGGTCACTGCAAAGGCCCCGTTTCCATCCTGAAATCCTTCGCCAAGCCGGCACTCGTACGCGTTGCAAACGGCGGACCGCTGACCCTTGAACTGCATGACTCTGTTTTCCGCAATGAGGAAAGCATCGGAAAAGTCGCCCGTTTCGTCCGCTCCTATTTCGAATTGGGTGGCCTGCAGATGCAGATCAATGCCGTCAACCGGGACACACTGCAGGATGCGAAGGCGCACCCGGAGAAGCACCGGGACCTCATCGTCCGGGTGTGGGGGTGGAGCGGGCATTTCGTGGAGTTGGACGAAGCGTACCAGGATCACATCCTGAAACGGATGGAATGGGTGATATGATAAGGAAGGTCGGGAAATGGCGAGAAGAGGAGGCAAACCGGGAAATGACCGTCGGAGCGGGAACGGTATACAATCCGTTATGTCGTTGGAACTGGGGAGTCAATCGGAAATGGAAACGCACCTCCGGCTGTCCTCAGATCCTTTCGCGAACCGTGTCCCCGTCGACAAGTGCCGTGTCGATGACCACCTGCTCATACCCGTCGACCGCAGACTCCCCCTTGATCCGGCGGAGCAGGATGTCAACCGCGGTCGTGGACATGCGCGCCTTGTAGCTGCTGATGGTGCTAAGCCGATGCGGGATGGCAAGCCGGGACTGGATGTGATCGAAGCCGATGAGGGAGAAATCGCGGCCGATGGAAAAACCTTTCTTCTCCAGACACGCCCATGCTGCCCAGGCGATCATGTCGCTGAAGGCGAAGATGGCGGTGAAAGCAGGTTTCTGATCCAGTGCCTCCTGCAGGACACTCTCACAGCCATCCGCCGTCGCAGGAACTTCCTTTACATACCTCGAACGAAAGGGGATTCCGTGTTCGTGAAGGGCCTGCCGATAGCCTTCCAGCCGCTCCTTCGCACTGCTGATGAAGGCGGGTCCATTGAGCATCAGAATGTCACGATGGCCCATCCCGATGAGGCGGGAAACCGCCTGATACCCGCCAAGACGGTCGTTGCACACGACATAGTCGGTGTCGATTCCCGGAAAATGCCGGCCGATGAGGACAAAGGGCACACCTGTCTCCTTGAGATAACGAAGGTTGCCGTCATTCTCCTGGGTAGGGCACAGGATGATCCCGTCGACCTGCTTGTTGAGCGCAGCCTGGATGGCCTGAAGTTCCACCCCGCTGTCCTCGTTCGTGTTGATCAGGAAGGTGATGTAGCCGAATTTACGGGCATACTCTTCGATTTCCTTCATCATGATCGAGAAATGCGGGTTGGATACATCACCGAGGATGACCCCGATCGTGTTCGTGTAGCCAAGACGGAGCGAACTGGCCAACATGTTCGGGGCATGGTTCATTTCCCGGGCAATCCGCTTGATCATCTTCCGCGTATCGGCCGAGATGTCGTCCTTGTCCCTGAGTGCCCGTGATACCGTGTTCACACTGTAGCCGGTCGCTACTGCGATATCCTTGAGGGTTGCCGTTTTCCTCTTCGTTTCGTAGCCCATGTGCCGCCATCCCGTCCACGGCCGTTCATTCGGCCCATCAAGTCTATCCATGCAAAGAACATGGTATCAGCAGGAATCGACGATGTCCAGCCAGAAGCGGAAACACATGCGGCTGGTTCCGTGAAGGAACCTCGTGCCTTCACGACCGTTCGCTTTTACGCATGGGACAACCGTGACGCAGTTCTGTTGCAGCAGAACTATACTGTATTTTTACGAGATGTTTCTGATGCGACGAAACTGCCCCGTTATTTCTCAGACTTGTTCCGTTGCGGTAGAACCGACCAGCCGAATGACATTGTCGCAGAAAGCGTGGAAATTCTCACGATGCGATACGGATAGAATCGTATAGCCCTTGTCGGCCACCAGTTCGTGCAGTTTCCTGCACAGGAGCGTTTCCGTCGCTTCATCCACACTGGAAGTGGCTTCATCCAGCACGAGGAATTTCCTCCCCGACAGGATGGCCATGGCCATGGCAAACCGCTGCTTCTCCCCGCCGGAAACATCCTGCGCATCATCGGAGAAGACATGGTCCAGCCCTTCCGCCAGCGTATCCATCAAGGGTCCGAGTGCAACCGCATCCAGTGCCTCCCGGATTTCCAGGTCGGATGCCTGTGGATTCACATGCAGGAAATTGTTCCGGATGGTATCGTGGAAAAGGAAGGGAAACTGCTGCACTACGGCAATGTGGCTGCGATACCAGTCCAGTCGGAGGGTGTTGACATCCTGGCCGTCAAGCAGCAGGGTTCCGTCTGCCGGCCTTTCGATGCGGGTGACGAGATCGAGCAGCGTCGTCTTCCCGATGCCACTGGTCCCGCAGATGCCCGTCCACTCCCCTTTCGGGACGACCAGGTTCACATCATGCAGGATTTCCCTTTCATCGTTGTACCGGAATGAGAGATGGCTGACCCGCAGCTCCTTGTCCAGAAAGCCTTTCGGGCTCTCTCCCTCGATATCGGTTTCCTTGGGCAGCGTCCGGTATTGGAACAAAGGTTCGAAGGTGGCAAGCTGTTTGCCAAAGTTCAGATTCGCCGACATCAGGCCGTAGATGCCATTCTGGTACTTCGTGATGAAGGCCAGGCTGCTGACGAGAATGCCGACGGTCATGTCCCCCTGCAGGATGCCGATGGCGGAGATGACGAATGCGATACCCACAAAAACCGCCATCAGGAACTGGGTGGCTACGGAACCCTGGAAGGACTCGATCAGGATTCCACGGCCGAAATACCGGCTCGCGCCATTGTACAGGTTTCGATATTGGTCGAGTACCTTTGCTTCGATCCCCAGCGTCTTGATCGCCTTGATCCCGCGGAAACTCTCAATGAGCATGGCCTGAATGGCATTGACCGCCCCGAAGAGGATTTTGGAATAGGACTGCACGATCTTTTTGACGACAAGGGTGGGAAGGGTCAGCACCGGGATCAGAAGCAACTGCGACAGGGCCAGCAGGTGTGATGCGTTCCACAGATAGCCTAGCGCCACAAAGGCGGTCACAAGGGTTGCCGCTGTCTGCGGAATCGTATTGACCCACAGGTAGGCGTAGTCGATGGCGCTTCTTGAGCACTCCGCCGCCAGCGTGGAGCTGTTTTTCTCGATATGGAACCGCATTGGCTGCCCCATGATGCGGTCGATGATGTCGCTGTTGATGACGAACGAGGCTTTCCTGCAGGTCATCGCACCCCAGTAGTTGTACACCGCATACAGGCTGCCCGAGAGAATGGGCAGCACCACGAAGACACCGGTTGCGACCATGATTCGGTTGAGCGCCCCATTGGGAATTTCCACATCGATGATGTGCCGCATGACCAATGGGGGAACAAGCGCGATCAGATCCACGAGAAGCGCGCAGAAGAAGGAAAACAGCATCGTTGTCGCATATTTTCGGATTTCATCCCGGATTCTCATAGTCGATCACTCCATGTATTCAATACAGGTGCAGGTTTCAACGGTTTTTTACCTGTCTATTTATATGATATGTAAATCATTTTGTCAATCATCCCCATTCACATGCATTTCCACAATGGAAGAACGACGATGAACGGACAAGCATGGCACTGTGGGCTGGTCTCACCCGAATTCCGCGTTTTCAGTTCAATCCTTTTCAGTTCAGTCCTTTTCATTGACAGCACAGGACGGCCGTGATACATTGAATTTACATTATCGTTAATGTGCGTGCAATACGCTTCTCCAGCCAAATCACGGCAGACACCCACCTTTCCGAAAACAACCCCGCAGGAGGTATCCATGAATCGCATCCGTCTTGTCTCCAGCGAATCGAAAGGCACCATCAATCCAAACCTGTACGGTCATTTTGCCGAACACATCGGCGGCGTCTTCTATGACGGCCTCTGGGTCGGAGAAGATTCACCCGTGGAAAATGTTCGCGGCTTCCGTAAATCCCTGCTGGACAGCTTCAAAAAAATCGCACCGCCTGTCCTGCGCTGGCCGGGCGGCTGTTTTGCCGAAACGTACGACTGGCGGGACGGCATAGGTCCCCGAGAAACCCGCCCCACCCGTGTCAACTGGTGGTATTCTCACGACAAGCGGACAGAATCCAACCAGGTCGGCACGCATGAATTCATGGACTTCTGCCGGATGGTCGGCGCGGAACCTTACTTCGCCGCGAACATGACTTCCGTAAGTGCCTTGCACACCCGAAACTGGGTGGAATACTGCAACTTTCAGGAGGGGATGACGACCCTTTCCCGGGAACGTGCTGAAAATGGATCCCCTGAGCCTTTCAATGTGCAGTATTGGGGGATCGGCAATGAAAACTGGGGCGGCGGCGGTCAGATGACCCCCGAGATGTGCGCCCGTGAATTCGTTCGCTATGCAACGATCTGCAACAGCATCGACAAGGGCAACCTCAGGTTCATCCTCTGCGGGGCGAATGGCCCGGATGTCGACTGGACCCGCCGCGTGATGCAGGAATGGAAGCGCCGGACCTGGGAGGAGTTTCCGACCTACGGCATGAGCGTCCATTACTATTGCGGCACGGCCGGAGATCCCCGATTCTTCACCGAGGACGAATGGTACCTGCAGCTGTTCCAGGCCAACAGGATGCAGAAGCTTCTGGATGATCACCGGGCCGCCATGGACGAGTTCGATCCGGAACGGAGAATCGGCCTGATTGTGGATGAATGGGGCTGCTGGCACAAGGACGGATCCGGCCCGAGCAAGGGGTACAACCTTTTCGAGCAGCAGAGCAGCATGCGGGACGCGGTGGTCGCGGCCCTGACACTGAACCTCTTCAACAACCGCTGCGACACGGTCGCCATGGCCAATGTCGCCCAGCTCTGCAACAACCTGCACTCGCTGTATCTGGCCGGTGGGGAGCATTTCGTGGAAACGCCGAACTACCACGTTTTTGACCTGTACCAGTCCCACAAGGGTGCCCGGCAGATCCATGCCATCAACGAATGCGGCACACTCGAACGGGAAGGGCAGCTTCCCATGGAAAAGGTTTCGGTTTCCGCTTCCATGCAGCCGGACGGCTCCGTCACAGTGACCCTCGCGAATCTTTCCATGACGGAGTCGGCGGACATCATCCTCTCCGGCGTCGATCTGTGCCTGGACGGAAATGCCGTGATTCGGACGCTTGCGCACGAGGATGTGCATGCGCACAACAGCTTCGAAAACCCTTTCATGGTGCAGCCGAAACAGGGAAGCAGGGATTTCCGAGATGGAGACAGTGTGACAGTTCCGGCGGGAGGTATCGTTGCCATCGTGTTTGATCGCTGAGTTTCCAGAATTCTTCCTGTACGAAACCAAGTGAACGGCAGACAGGGGCACAAGCCTTCTGTCTGCCGTTCTTTATGCGCGTCCAGCCTAGAATCACTTCGTTCTTGTATGTTTCAGCGCATCTTTTCATACATCGCCGCGTTCCACTTTAGTTTCAGCGCATCCTGCCTTGAATCGTCTCGTTCCACTTTAGTTTCAGCGCATCATGCCTTGAATAGCCTCATACTTCCTCTGCCACAGCTCCATCTTTCTCCTCAACTTTTCGTCTTTCACTTGCATTCAATATATCATTGTGATATATATCTACCTGTAATACGGAGGTGTACATGGCCAAGGAGAACAAAACGAAATTCGCACTGCTCGGCGTCCTCAGTCTGGGTCCAGCATCCGGGTATGACATCAAGAAGTTCTGCGACGCCTCCATCGCCCATTTCTGGAACGAGAACTACGGTCACATCTATCCGGTTCTCAGGCAAATGGAGACGGACGGGTGGGTTGCCTGCAATCCCGAAATGGCGAATGGGAAGGCAAGGAATGTGTTTCAGCTGACGGAATCCGGACGAAAGGCCTATCAGGACTGGTTGTCCGTCCCTCCGGAATCCTCGCCTGCCCGATATGAGTTCCTGCTCAAAATGTTCTTCTCGAAGGATATCCCGGTGGCGGACGTGATCACGCGGCTCGTACAGTCAAAGGAAAACTGTCTGACCCTCCGGCAAACATACGAAGCGCTCGCAACCCGGATGGAATCCGCCCTGGAGAAGGGATTATGCGAAGAACGCGGACTGCGTTTCCAGTATGCCACCGTTCGTTACGGCATTCTGGACGTCCAGGCAAAAATCGATTGGTGCGATGAATGCATTCTGCTGTTCCAATCCGAATCAATCACAAGAAAAGGAGGCGCAACATGAAGAAAATCCTGATTCTAAACGGAAATCCCGATAAGGGAAACATCCAATTCGACAGATACATTTCGGATCTTGCCGAAACGCTTGCCGGCCGGGGACATGAACTGAACGTCCTTCTCCTGCGGGACATGGCCCTGGAAGACTGTACCGGCTGTTATTCCTGCTGGCTGCGAACGCCGGGGCGCTGCGTGCTGAAGGATGATCAATCACAGGTTCTTGCCGGATATGTATGGGCGGATGTCGCGGTACTGGCCAGTCCCGTCGGAATGGGCTATCTCAGTTCCAAAATCAAGAAAAGCCAGGACCGGCTGATCCCGCTGGTCCACCCGTTCCTACGCCTTGACGGGGATCGGATGGCCCACCTGCCACGCTATGAAAAGACAGCACAAGTCGGTCTATTGCTGGAGTCGGGACCGGATTTGGACAAAGACACTTTCGAGATCATTGGAAAAGCCAACAAGGGAGCGCGGTTCGTCAGGACGACGGAACAAACCGTCGGGGAGGTCGCAGATGAAATTGACGGTATTTGACGGGTCTCCGAAAAAGTCCCGGAGCAACACGGCCATGATGCTGGATGCCTTTGCGGAAGGGTTTCTTTCTTCCGGCGAACACCAGGTCACACGCATCAAGCTGAACGCCCTTTCCGGCAAGGAAAACGCGGCGTGTGCATTCGAAGAGGCGGAAGCGGTCATGATCGCCTATCCCCTCTACTGCTACGCCATTCCCGGCGGAACGATGGCCTTCATCGAATCACTTGAGCATCTGACCGGAAAATGCGCGGGAAAACCGCTTTTCTTTCTGGTCCAGTACGGGTTCCGGGAAGCCGTCCATGCCCGGCCGATGGAACAGTACCACCGGAAACTGGCTACCATGCTGGATTGCCGGGACGGCGGCACCATCATCCGTGGCGGCTGCGACGGGCTGGCTTCCGGAATCGGGGGCAACAACGTCGAAATCCTTGCCGGCATCCGGGCCATCGGGGAAACCCTCGGAAAAACAGGCACCTTCGAACAGACTCAACTTGACGCCTATTCCGCTCCTGAATTCGAGCAGCCCCAGGACGCAGCAAAAATGGAGGCCACGTTGAAAATGGTGAACCTCCATTATTGGGCGGCGCAGCTGAACAAGAACGGTGTGACGGAGGAAGAAAGCTTTGCCCGGCCGTATGCGGTCGATGGGACCTGAGGGTGGACCTTACGGTACCGAAATCCACAAACCCTGAGGGTGGACCTTACGGTATGGAAATCCACAAGCCCGGTGATGCCAGCGCTTTTCGTCCGGCTTCCTGCATGGCCATGATTTCCAGCGTATCCGCCCGCACGACCGGTGGCGTTCCGGTTTGGAAGAAGCGAAGCATCGCTTGCATGAAATTCATGTAGTAATCGCTGATCATGATGTTTCGGCTGTAGGTCATCCCTTCCGATACGGTCAGGGAAAACGGGAATTTGGGACCTTGCGTGAAGGTTGCCAGGCGGCCTTCCGCATAGTCATAGGCGAGATGCCGGACCCCTTCCGTCGAGAAGCCCATGCAACGGGATACGCCGGCACCCATCACGGCTTGGAGCATCTCAAACTGGTGGATCGAGTAGTTCACCATGTCTCCGGGTCCGGAAGTGGCGCAGAAGGAAGTCGTCCCCTGCCTCCGATCCAGATAGCCCATCAGCTCCATGCAGAATCTCTGCGCGGAACAGGTGAACAAAGGCGTCCCATGCGCTTCTGCACGATCGAACATGCGCGTGGCGGCCGCAAGATCAGGCGCAAAGGTCTTGTCGCAATACACGGGCTTGCCGGAAGCCAGCGCCGCTTGCGCAAGCTGCTCATGCGGCAGGCAATCGTCCGCGCACATGACCATGACTGCATCCACGCCGGACAGCAGTTCCGATTCGGTCGCAGCGCGCTGCAGATGCTGTGCGGAGCACCAGTCCTCCGTTGTCAGCCCGCCATCAGGCGCGTCGCATTCGGCCCAGACCGCCACCAGCTCCGCATCCATCCCGTTCAGACTGCTGCAAAGCCGGATGTACTCCGGATAATGGTTCGTATGCCAATTGTCCAGCCAGCGATCGATGATTCCGATTCTCATTCCTGTCCCCCCCGAATGATCTTCTATAAGATGCAAGCGGGCAGAAGCATGATCAGGAACCATCTACCCGCTCCATCCGATTCCGTCAGATCAGCAATCGCCACTCCATCCTGTTTTATCAGATCAGATCCGCCATGATCCGCAGCCAGTGGGTTGCCGTGGAGGTCCAGACCTCCTTGTAGGTCGCATTGTTCGCCTGTGGCCAGAAAGGTTCGTCTTCATTGCCGCGGGTCTGGATGCCGACCGGCATCTCCCCCACCATTTCTCCGGGCAGGACCGCATATTGCTGGGCGAAATTCGTTCCCTCGCCATACATCAGCGACTGGCAGAACGGATTCTTCCCATGCAGCCAATACAATTGTCCGCGAGCCAATTCCGTCAGGTCGGGCGCCTTCAGGCACCGCCCCAGGATGGAAGCGGCCTTCCCCTGCGCGAGATGAACCGCCAGATTTCCCCGGAAGGAGAACCAAACCGGAAAACGACGGACACGCAATGCCACGCTGTCCGGTGCATTCCCCACATGCGCTGCGGCATCCAGCTGTTCCCGATGGTTGTCCTGTTCCTTCGCAGGATCCACCAGCAAATGCAGGAGCCGGAATGTTTCCGCATCCTCCGCCTCATCCGCCCGATGCAGGCCGGCCGGCAGCATGTCGAACGGCGCCGTGAACGGCACAAGATTGCGGAGATATTCCGCATACAACCGCATGGCTTTCTCCCAGCGCGGACGGTCGGGATGCAGGGACTGGGTGGCGCACAATCGTTCCAGTGACTGCATGGGGAGCTGTTCGCGGGATTGGTGGTTGTAATGGACGATGGCCTGCTTTCCTGCATCCCGGTAGAAGAAGCCTCTGAACGGGGCGCCGCCCTCCGTCATCCCAACGCCATCCGTTTCCTGGCAGACCAGCAATTTCGCCGCCTCCTCCCGCGCACGATCGGCATAGAGGTCAACCGCTCCCGCCTCAAACAGAAGGGACGCGGCCCAGGAAACAAGCGCGGCATAAGCGGAAGGACCAGATGAATAGGTATGCTCGAAGAAACTCGGCAGCTCAATGCCCATTTCCGCATACCGCACTTCCGCGAAAGCGAAATCCGCCTCCGCAACCTGCAGGCAATGTCTGGCCAACTCCGGGTCCCTTTCCGCCAAGGCAATGGCTGCCTGCGCCTCCACACCTGCACAGAGATAGTTCAGGAATGCCTGGTTGTGGACCCGGACCGGCACATCGTCCATATTGCCGGTGAGTCCATCGGACCATCGGGTGACGCCTGCGCTGGAGGCGCGGAAACCGTCCCCGAAACGGGTTCGCAGAATAAAATCCAGCCCCCATTCCGCTTCCTCCATCAGGCGGACATGAAGGGGATCCGTGGACGGGAGCCGCATTGCCGTCTCAAACAGCGCTTGCGTGATTTCCGCGGTCTGCGCCGTTTGCTGCGACACGTCCCCGGCGTCGTGCCAGCCTCCCGCATAGGTCATGCGCAGACCGTCATGCTCCGCCGTCAGATCCGAATGGCAGGCGCCGTGCTTCCCAGAAACCGGGTGTCCGCAGCGCTCGCAGTACAGAAAGTTGATGACCTTCCAGACGGCCTCATGAAGCGGATTCTCCGCGATGGTAAAGGTGTGGCTGCGCAGTTCACCCGCTTCCAGCCTGTAGAGGCCCTGTCGTTGAAAGGTCGAGAAGTCTGCTTCATGAAAGCTGCCCTGTCCATTTTTCAACTGTTTGACAGGGCCTTCAAAAACGACTGCACCGTCCGCCGCATCGACAAGGCGGAAGGAATCCACCGATGTGCCGAGCAGTGCCGTCTTCCTGCCGTCCCGCCAATACCCCGGAACTGCCAGGGAGACCCGGCCGTCCGGCACTTCCCAGCCATGGGCGGGTTCCGGTTCCGCAATCCGCTGGACGGCCAGATCCGCAAAGTCATAGGTCAGGTCATCCCGTCCGGCAGGCAACCGGCTGTTCACATCCCGGCCGTTCAAGTACGCCGAAAACGTGAGGGTGGTGATCCGGTCGCGCGGAAGATCGGGAAATTCCCAGATGCACAGGTTCCATTCGCGGTTCACGAGATTGCAGACATGAAACCCGTCCCGGAAATAGGGGTCCGGAATCGGCACATCGCCCTCGTTTGTCAGCCCGATGTTCAGTACGGGCGCATGCAGACCGGGACAATCCGGCCGGACCCTGAAGACAAGCCGGTTGAACCCGCGCCAATCCCCGTCCGTCACTGTGAACACGGCCTGTGCGGACCCGTAATTCGTATAGTCTCCGTCCGGCGAGGCGCCTGCCGGCCATTGCTCCGTCCGGATGGGCGCAGAAAGCCGGAGAATCCCCTTGCCTGCAGACACATCCCGTTTCGGGGCGATAAATCCGCTCCCCTTGTGCTGCCAGTTGTCCGCAGACTCCCCATCCCACAGGCTTCTCGATTCCAACACCGGCTTTTCCGCCAATGCTGACTCCAGCGAGCCCTCCTTGGGCAGAGACAACGGTGCATGGATGTATCCTGATTTCATCAGAGCTTCATGGAACGATTGGTTCATCTGCATCCTCCAGCGCGGGGTACCGCAGGTTCTACACTTTCAGTTGCATGGGCGGCACATCGCAGGTTCAACGTTATAGAATCGGCAACAAACATGCAGTAAAAGATAGGACTCCGGCAATTGATACAAGGCTTGTTCCGCATTCAAAAACGACAGCAATCAATTGCCGGGTCTATAACCAGAAAATGGGCGGTACACCACAGGTTCATCATTCCCTGTTGCACGGGTGGCACATCGCAATCTCAGCGTATCATACCCGCAGACCGACTGATCACAATTTCGACGCAGCTGCCGCATCCAGCAGAATTTCGCAATCGGGATGCAGCTGGACGACCGAACCAGGAATCTCCGTCGTGACCGGGCCCCGCACCGCCTGCCGGATGATGTCCGCCTTTGCTTCGCCTTTCGCAATGAGAATCAGCTTGCGTGTCATCATCATGTTCACGATTCCACGCGTGAGACCCCCAAGTTCGAGATCTGCCGGGACCCCGGAATCCTTCCGGATGCGGGCTTCGAAGATCGGGTCCATTGGAGACACCCAAGTTTCCCGCTCGAAAGGCGTGCCCGGCTGATTGATGCCGATGTGTCCGTTCCAGCCGATCCCCAGCATTTGCAGATCCGCCCCGCCACGACGGGCGATTTCCGCTTCCCACTTTACGCATTCGCCGGGAAAGTCGTTGCTGTAGGTGGGCGGCATGACGAAGTTCGCTTCCGGGATGTTCAGCGGATCGGCCAGCTGGCGCTTGATCATGTCGTAGCAACTGCCGGGAAAGGTTCGCGGCAGGTTTGTCAGCTCGTCCACATTGAAAAGGGTGACGCGGGAAGTGTCGAACGGATGGAGCTTGAAAATTTCACTGACGACGGCATGCATGTTCGCGGTTGTCCCGCCCGTGGAGAGACCGATGACGGCTGACGGTTTGCACAGCATCTGGGCGATGATACGCCAGGCTGCGGTTTCGTCGAATTCACGTTCCGTTTTGCAAATGGTGATCTTCATGGTGGTTTCCCCTTCCTTGTGGTGACGATAAATTCAGTTCTCGTCCCGATGACATGGCATGCATGTTTCCTTGCGTTCCGCATAACGGCTCATGGCCGATGCACCCGCACCGATCAGCCCGGTCAACTCCGGGTCGAAACGGGAGAGGACGACGCCGCGCGTTACGCCGCGCATGGTGGGCTTGTTCAGACGCTCCATGATTTTCGGGAGAAGCCATCCATCTGAAACGATCCCCCCGCCGAGAATGAACAAATCCGGATCTGAGACCCGGACCAGGTTCATGACCGTCCGGGCAAGTGCTTCCGCCGCCTCATCCGTCAGCTGTCTGGCCAGGGCATCCCCCTCGTCCGACAGCCGGAAAAGTTCAATGATGTCCGCTCCCTGTCCGGGATGCACGGTTGTTATACGCGTCTGCACACCGGCCTTGTGCGCCGCCTGGATTCGCGCTGTAAACCCGCTGCCGGAGGCAATTGGCTCCACACATCCGATTCGCCCGCATACACAGCGAATGCCGAGTTCCGGCGAGACAACCATATGCCCGATTTCCCCCGCATTGCTGTTCGCTCCGCGAATGATGCGTCCGTCGGTGACACAACTTGCCGCAATGCCGGTTCCGACGTTCATGTACACAAAGTTCCGGGTTTCCCGCCCATGACCCAGCAGCAGCTCCGCCGTGGTCCCGCACCGGACATCATTGTCGATGACAACGGGAAGTCCGCTGTGGCAGGCTAACTTCGACGCAAGGCTGACAGGCTGCTTGCGCACATGATCCATCGCCACCCAGATCCCATGCCGGCTGTCCACCACGCCGACGATGCCGAGCCCCAGTGCGACAGGATCCCCCGCAAAGCCGACATCCCCGATGTAGTCCTCAAGCGCAGCGACTATTCCGGCCGTCGCCGCCGCCTGGTCTGGATACCCGGATGGATACCGTTTGCTGCGTAGAAGATTTCCCTCTCCGTCCATTTCCCCAATCAGGAGTTTCGTACCCCCGACATCCATCCCCAGATATGTTTTCAAGTGCTTCCCTCGCCTTTCCAGATCGCATTTCTTTCTGAAAGCGTTTTCACAACCTGACAATATCATGAATCAGGAAACGGTGTCAATGCTGAAAAGCCTTAATATAAAGGTTTTAATTGGGGCGGATCCATCTTTCACAAATCCGGAGAAGGATTGTGTTGTAGAAGCATGCTACCGTAAAACCCATCGCTTCCTGCATAAATAGGCGTAAAGACGACTGTAAGCGCTTACATTGCCTAGGGCAAAGCACTCATGTATAATGGATTTACTGATTCGGCCTGACGAGGTGCCCATGGACAAACGCATCACCATTTCCCAAATCGCAGAAGAAAGCGGTGTGTCCATCGCCACCGTATCCCGTGTCATGAATGGCACTGTTCGGGTCGCGCCGGACAAACGCCAGCGGGTGGAGGAAGCCATCGCACGGCACGATTTCTCACCGAGCGCCATGGCCCGGGGGCTTGCAAGCAACCAGAGCCTGACGCTCGGCATCATTCTTCCCGATATTTCGAATCCGTATTTCGCAGCCCTGTTTCTGGAGATCGAAAGATGCGCCCTGGAGGCCGGTTATGCCGTGTTACTCTGCAATACCCTGTTCGGCGGCTCCTCGCATGGCGTACCCCAGACCGTGGATGAGGCGGCTTACTTCCAGATGATGATCGACAAGCAGGTGGATGGCGTTCTCATCACCGGCGGACAGATCGATCTGGAGCAGATCAGCCCGGCCTACGTGCAGGCACTTGCCCGGTTGAACCGTTCGATGCCGGTCGTCGTGATCGGGCAATCCATTCCGGACACAGGCTGTCTCTTCCTTGAACGGGAAAGCGGAAAGGGCGTCGTTTCGGCCATCAGCCATCTGCGAGCCCTCGGGCATAGAAGAATCGCTTTTGTCGGAGGACAGCCGGGTGTCAAAATCACACACATGAGGCTCCAGGCATGGGAAACCACCCTGACCGCCTGCGGGCTTCCCTGCGGGCCGGAGCTGGTCTCCCTGTCCGACTACTATATCCAGGACGGCTACACGGCCATGTCCGCGCTGCTGGAGAAAAAGACGGAATTCACCGCTTTTCTCGCCATCAATGACATGGTCGCTCTTGGCGCGTTGCGGGCACTCGCAGATCAGGGAAAGAGGGTCCCCGAGGACGTCGCGATGATCAGTTGCGACCAGTTCTCCTCCGGTGAATACCAGATCCCCCGAATCACGGGGATTGAGCAGCAGAACGCACATCTGGGCCGCATGGCCATCCTGCAGCTGATTTCGGCCATAAAGGGGAACGGAGAGCAGATCCGCTTCACTTTCACACCTGAACTCGTGATTCGTGAAAGTTGCGGCGTCAGGCTGGGTGTGCGGCATTTCCCGAACCGGATGGATTAATCCGTCACCTGCTGTATTTCCCGAATCGGACGGTATAGTCCGTCACCTGCTGCATACAGCAAACGGACAAAAAGCCATCCACGCCTGCCTGCTTCACACCACGTCCGGCGGATAGCAGCATACAATTTCGAGATAGGGGCGTGTTTCACTCGCGATCCGTTCTTCCGCACAGGGCATTTCCATGTCGGCTTCAGGAGCAACCTGCCATGCCGCATCCTTCAATCCGGCCGGGAGGAACAGTTCATCGCCTTGCTTCACGTGGACGGATCCTCCCGCGAAGGTCAGGCAACCCGCTCCCCGTGTGACAATGACGATGCTGAAAGTGCCGGTGTCACGCTGCGACAGTCGACCCGTCACATGCAGACGGGTCGCGCCGAAATACGTCGTCTGCGCGCGGCCGATCAGGCAGAATTCCATCCCGCCGGCCTCGGAACGCATTGTTGTCGGCGGAACCAGCCAGGCTTTCAGATTCTCTTCATAACTGCGCCCGTCATAATGATAGCTGCCAAGCGTGCGTTCATCGAATGCGCGGTCGCCTTCCGGGTCTCCGGTGTAACGCGGCCAAGCGCCGACGGTAATGTCGGACGGCTCCTGCACCTCGATGACGAAGCAGCCGGGTCCGATGGCATGCGGCGCTCCGGCGCCCACAAAAAACATGTCCCCCGCCTTCGCCGGGATCTTGTGGCACAACTTCTCCAATGCCCGGATGTCCTTGGCCCGATACAACGACTCGAAAGCATCTCGTGTGACGCCTTCCTTGAATCCAAGCAGCAGATATGGCGGCTCCGGCGAATCATCACGGACACTCAGGACATACCAGCACTCCACCTTCCCGTAATGGGAACCGAAATGCGATTTTGCAAAGTTCCGATCCGGATGGCACTGAAGCCCAAGCTGCCGCTGTGCGTCCAGCAGTTTCACCAGCACAGCGGGTTCGGGTCCGAAACGTGTCACATGCGCCGCACCGAGCAGGTCTTCCGGATCCGCATCCACGAGGTCCTTCAGATAAACGGTTTCCCCTTCCTCCAGCAACGCTTCGGCATGACCCAGCCGTCCGCCGGGATGATGGGCATGATCCAGCGTGAGGGTGGTGGATCCTACCCACGCTTCAGGACGCAAATCGTCCTCCGATTCCGGCAGGCCTCGAAACCTGTCCATTTCACGCCCGCCGGGATACCCGCGGTAAGTACGGTTTGGAACCAAACGAATGGGTTTGCACGAAAGTGGATTCATATCCGTTCACCCCGTTGTCCATCATTGGGAAGAAGATGACCCATTATTCGGGATAAGAATGATCCATCCTTTGGGAAGAGAATGGCAAAGGCGGTCCACCCGCAAGTGAACCGCCCGAATCATCAGCGATAGGCTGCAACCATCAGTTCCGTCAGCTGTCGGCCTTCCGCCAGACCAAAGGCAATGTTGTCATTGCCACGAAGGGCCTCCAGCCACTGGTTCATCGGTGTCGGGAGCGCTTCGGGCAGTTCGGCGGTCGGAATGGTGACATGTCCGTTCGTCATGTGGCCCTGCACCAAACTTGAAAGCCTGACGCTGCCTTCCGTTCCGCCCACCAGCACATTCCCTTTGGTTCCGTACAGTTCCATTTCAAACGGACAGTTCGGGGACACCAGACTTGTTTCGGAAATGGCGATGGCGCCGCTCTTGAACTTGATCACGGAGACCGCGTTGTCCTCCACCTGACGACCTGTGACGGAATGGAAGGTGGACTGCACGGACTCCTGTTCGCCCAGGAGCCAGCGGGAAAGGTACATCGGATGGGCGCCGAGGTCCATCATGGCGCCGCCGCCGCAGGCAACGGGATCATAGAAGTGCTCCGGCAGCCATCCCGCCACAGCGCCGTCATGCGCGTTGCGGATGCGCAGAAGCGTGGGCTCGCCCAGCAGACCTTCCTCCAGAACTTTCTTCACGTACAGGTTGGCAGGCAGGATGCGGTGCGGGAAGGAGATGCAGAACTTCACATCCGTCTTTTTCACGGCGGCAGCAATCGCATCACATTCCTCGAGCGTCAGGGCCATCACCTTTTCAGTAAAGATGTGCTTGCCGGCAAAAGCGGCTTTCTCCATGACCACGCCATGCAGGTTCGTGGGCGTTGCCACCACCACGGCATCCACATCCGACCGCGCGAGGAGCGCATCGAGACTGGCTTCGAAGTCGGCGCCGAGTTCCTTCGCCCATTTCTGGCCGCGTTCCGGAATCTCATCCCAGACGGCGGTGATGACGGTGTCAGCGTGTTCGCGGACCTGGCGGGCATAATCATCGGCATGGACATGCCAACGGCTCAACATGGCAATTCGTATCATGAGGGTTCCTCCATCATGCGGGGTTTCCGCAAGCTCTTCGATTCATTCGAATGAATTCAATAAAGGGGAATGCATATGCAAAGAGACTCTCTGGCTTTCCTTCTCCTCCACGCACCGAGAAAAGGAAAGCATCTTCATCCAGTATACCAGCATCGTGCGCGAAATCCAGATGGGAGGGGTACCCGGTTTGGATCATCCGTCCCTGCAGTTCGATTTGTACAGTCGTCCGATGCGTTCGCGCGGTATTCGGTCCTCCGCGCAGTACTCGGCCCTCCTGCACGAGATTCAGTCCTCCGCGCGGCGCAGGAAAATCCACCAGTTTGGATGAAATCCGTCCACCAGCACTTCCCGGTAGCCCGCGCAATCCCCCATCCATCCCCGGATCATCGGAATCATGTGCTCGAACAGATCCGGCGGATAACCCCAATCCAGATCCAGCTGGAACATATAGTGGTTCATCGCAAGGATTCCGCCCGGCCTGAGCAATCCACGAAGTGTGTCGAGGAGTCCGAGAAACGGTGTCTTGAGAGACTGTTCAAGCGTTCCGCCTGCCACTTCCTGCTGCAGGATGCGGATCATGTCCGGTAAAATGGCCATCCAGTCCGCTTCGATGGTGTCGATGCCGTCGCGGTCGCAAAGAATCGCCTGAAGCACGTCATTGACGGCATGCTGGAAAACGATGAGGTCCACGCTTTCCGCACCCAGCTTTCCTGCCAGAAAGGCGGCGTCCTCCTCGACAACGGTCATTTCAACCGGCAACCCCGCGGTCCGTGCGAGTAGGCTGGCGGTCAGCGCCTTGTTCATGTTCGCCGTGATGTATCGGCTTCCCGGAAAGGCCCGCCCCATCATCTGTGGAACCATGTCGGCATCGCCGGATGCGATTTCGAGCACGACGGGCGTATCCCGAACCGCCCAACGGAATACTTCCTCCCACCGGCCCCGGAAGAAGACTTCATTTTGCGGCGTGAACGACGAGATGGGGTGTTCAAGAAGATCATGCCAGGCCGTTTTCCGCTGCTCTGGCGGAATTGCCTCATACGCTTCGAGCTCCCGGGGACGAAGAAGCCGGGCAGCCGTTTCATCCCCCCGTTTCTCCCATTTTTCCGCCATATCCAGTGGAATCATCTGATTTCCTCCCCTATACCCTTTATTGGTCTGCAGAAAAGAAGCCTCCTTCGAAAAAGGTGCCTGGTTAGCTTTCATCATGCAGGTCGGATGATGATGTGCAACATCCTCGAAAGAGGATGCCGTGACTGGCAAACAGGCTGATACGCCTGACTTTGCGCCGTGCCTACAGCCGGACTTCCGCGTCCGACTCGGCGGATGCATAGACGGCATCTACGATGCGCATGAGCGCCAGACCATGTTCCACCGGAGCGACAACCGTTTCTCCGGTGCGGACGCACTCGGCGAAGTGGGCGTATTCGGACTGGACAGGCGTCATCAGGGATAAATCCGGCGTAATGACGAGTCCGGTCTTCGCCATTTCGTTGAACAGCTTCAATTCGCCGTCCCGCCACATGGCACCGCCTTTTGTCCCCATCAGTTCGTAATATTTCGTTTCCTTTTCGATATTGGAAGCCCAGGAGAATTCAAACTGAACCGTTGCGCGGTTTTTCGCGAAAAGCGTGCCAACGGCCATGTCCTCCACATTGAACAACCCGTCTCCGAGGTTCTTGTAACCGGGACGAAGCCGGTGATCCTGGTCGGCGAACTTGCAGTAGGTCGCCCCGCTGACACGGGTGATATCGGGGAAGCCCATGAAATACAGCACGAGATCCAGATAATGGACACCCAGGTCGATCAGCGGTCCGCCGCCGGACCTTTCCCTGTCTGTGAACCATACTCCCTTGCCGGGAATCCCGTTCCGACGCTTCCACCCGCACTTGGCATGGTAGATTTCACCGAAGAAACCATCGCGGATGCACTGCATCACATAGGCGGATTCCGGCGTGAAGCGGTTGTTCAGCGCCACCATCACCTGCCTGCCGGTCCGCTCCTTGACGTCTGCGATCTCCTGCGCTTCCCTGGCGTTCAGGGCAACCGGCTTTTCAAGATGGACGTTCGCGCCTGCCTCGAGCGCATCGATCGTCATCTGCTTGTGAAGATGGTTTGTCGTGCAGATGGACACGATGTCGGGCTTCACCTCGGCCAGCATGACCCTGTAGTCTTCAAATACGGCCGGAATGGCGTATTTCTGCGCCATCCGTTCGGCAGCGGCGCGACTGATGTCGCAGACGGCGGCCATGGTCACACCCGGCAGCTTGCTATAGTTGGAAAGGTGCTTCTTGTCCGCAATGCCGCCCGCACCAATGCATGCGTAGGTCAGTGTCTTCATGATGCCGTCCTTTCCGGGCGAAACCGCCCGGAGCCGTATTTCGAATGCTGCGTTCAGACCGCTTCAGGCAACCGTGCTGGTTGCGACGCAACGTTGCGGGATGAGCTTTTCGATGTACCGGATGGTATATTCGATGCCTTCATCCCGCCGGTCTCCGGCCCATACATCGGAATGGGGTTCGATGCTGAGACCGCCATCGTATCCGCGGGCCCTCAAAATGGACAGGAACATCGGCCAGTCGGTCTGGTCCATGCCGGCTGGCGGATCATCAACCCGCTCGCCGTTCAACATGAGGGATCCCTTCAGGTGCACGTGCGAGAAGCGGCTGCCCCATTCGCTCGTTTCCTTCAGATAATCCGCACCGGCGTAAATGCTGTGCGACGGGTCGTACTTGATGGTGAGATCCTTCAGGTGGCCGTGAATCAGGGTCCAGGCTGTTGCGTTGTGGATGAAGGTTCCCTTGCGGCAATTGTAAGTCGCAATCGTGATGCCGTATTTCTTGCCGTGCGCAATCAGCTTCTCCAGCAGACGGATGGCCGCCGTGCAATTTTCGTAATAGGAAAGCGCGGGGACATAGTTGCACCCGCACACATAGACGGGGCTTCCCAGACGCGCAGCCGCTTCGATGAGCCCGCAGGCAATCCGGAATTCTTCCGGATCCGGGCTTCCGTCCGGCAGAATCGTTTCCGCCTTCCAACGCCCGACCGAGCCGACCGCCACATCATATTTGATGGACCAGTGCCGCAGATTCTCGACATCCGCCAGGAATTCATCGGCGTTGTCCGCCTTGTTGACGCAGAATTCCAGAAAATCGAGACCCATGCCCTGCGCTTGTCTGAAGCTTGACTCATTCGGTTTCGCAATCAATCCAAGATTCATGTCTGCTCTTTTCCGCCGGAACCGATTCCGGACTGGACTGGCGGCCGGGTGTTTGCAAGGTGCCCTCTGCTGCCGTTTTGTTCGAAAACATCCCCCTGCGGGCAATCAATGTTTTCCGTCACCTAAAATGTAACACGGTCACCCATCCCGTTCATACAATGATGCTCTTCAAAAATATCATTTTTTTGTCATTCATGTTTTCCCATCAGATAGAGCACCCGTTGCAAAACTGCTGAGTTTCAGGAGGTTTCATTCGGTTACATGGACCATGTTTTGAAAAACGCGTGTTTTTCGGCTTTTCATGTAATTGATTACATCATAAATTGTTACTGTAAACTCGTGTTAAGTATCATTTATTTGTCATCATCCGCCAAGTCCACAAAAAGGGGATCCGTGGTATAATATCATGAGGGGAAAAATATGAACCCCCACTACCCATGAATCGATGCCCACCCCCCATTGCGGACCATTCATTCTCCTGCAGGAGCCCGTTGCCTGTCCATGAGAATCCGTCTCCGTCCGCCTTTCGTGGCAAGCCGCGTCCGGCTCTTCGATTCATGCATCCGCACCCCGGACAGGTGCCAAAAGGAGAACCCCATTGCGTTTCGACGAACTGAATCTGATCGAGCCCATCCTGAGAGCCGTACAGGAAGAGGGGTATGAGACCCCTACGCCCATTCAGGAACAAACCATCCCGCTGCTGCTGCAACGCCGTGACCTGGTCGGCTGCGCCCAGACCGGCACCGGCAAGACCGCCGCCTTTGCGATTCCGATTCTGCAGCTGTTGACCGCCAACAAGCATGCCACCACGCACAAGAAATCCATCCGCACCCTCATCCTCACCCCTACGCGCGAACTTGCGCTGCAGATCGGGGAGAGTCTGGATGCGTACGGACGTCATCTTCCCTTGAAAACCGCCGTCATCTTCGGCGGTGTCTCCCAGGTCGCACAGACGAATACATTGAAAGCCGGTGTCGACATCCTCGTTGCAACGCCGGGACGTCTTCTTGATCTGATCGGACAGAAATTCATCGAACTGCATCACGTGGAGATTTTTGTCCTGGATGAAGCCGACCGCATGCTCGACATGGGCTTCGCGCCGGACGTGAAGCGCGTGATCGGCATGTTGCCCGAAATCCGCCAGAACATGCTGTTCTCCGCCACCATGCCCCCTGAAATCACAAAGTTGGTCGACAAGCTGCTGAATGAGCCCGCCAAGGTGGCGGTCACGCCGGTTTCGTCCACGGTGGAGATCATCGAACAGGCTTTGTATTTCGTCGGCAAGAAGGAGAAGATTCTTCTGCTGACCCACCTGCTCCAGAATGAGGAGATGAAATCCGTGCTTGTGTTCACCCGCACGAAGCATGGTGCGGATCGCGTCCAGAAAGCCCTGACGCGTTCCGGCATCTCCGCCGCCGCCATTCATGGCGATAAATCCCAGAACAACCGGGTGGCCGCGCTGACACAGTTCAAGAACAAGCAACTGCGGGTCCTCGTCGCCACCGACATTGCCGCACGCGGCATCGACGTGGACGAACTGTCCCATGTCGTGAACTATGACCTCCCGAATGTGCCGGAGACATATGTCCACCGCATCGGCCGGACAGGTCGCGCAGGGTTCGGCGGGGTCGCCATCTCCTTCTGCGACGAAGAGGAAAAGGCCTATCTGAAGGACATTCAAAAGCTCATCGGCAAACAGGTTCCGATTGTCTACGAGCAGCCTTTCCCGCTGGATCGCTATGTGGAACCGGAACCGGCGGAAATGCCCGAGGGCATGAACCGCGGACGCGGCGGACGGCCCGGACAACGCAACGCCGACGGCCAAAGGGGCCGCGCATCCCAGCCGGGCGAATCCCCACGCACCGCACCGCAGCGTGAATCCACCCCGCAAGGCCGCCGCGTGGACATGCGTCCTGAGGATTCCCAGCGAGACCGCGCTGGAACCGCCAGACAGCCGGCCGCCAGCCGCACCGAAACCGTTGCAGCCCGCCGTGATGGCGGACGTTCGGACAGTGTTCGCACGGAAGGCAGGCGTCAGGAAGGCGGACGACAGGATGTCACACGTCCTGAGACCGAAACGCGCAATGCAGGCCGTACGCTTTCTTCCCGTGCTTCCTTGCCGGAAAATACGAACCGTTCCGAGTCCGACCGCAGAAATGCGCCGGATCCTGAAGCCTTCGAGCGCATGGCCCGTCTGCTGGATGGCGGCCGTGGCCGCAGGCCTGGCGGAAACCGGGCCGGACGCTCCGATGCGCCAGCCGGACATACTGCGGGTTCCACCCGGAAACCCCGCGCAGTCCTCTCCGATCGGCCCGCAGGAGAACGCAGTGATCGCAACGGTTCCCGCAATGTGCCCGAAACTGCCGGCCGCGGACGTTCCGATGCCGGACGCGGTCCATCCGATGCAAGCCGTCAGGGCCAAGTCCGGAGCAATCCGGATCGCGCGGGCCAGATCAATGCAAACCGGACCCAACCCAGACCTTCCGGCCGTCCCGACACACCGGCGCGCGAACTGCGCAGCATCGAACGCGATTCGACACCCGAACCCCAGTATCAGGGTCGTGCCTCCGAACAGCCGGGTCCTTTCGAGAAGTCCTCTTTCCTCAGCAAGCCGCTGAAGTCACGCCCGAAGGGACTTTGAGCACACACGAAAAAAACCGAAGGACGCGCCTTGCCATTCATCCGGCAAGGCGCGTCCTTTCGTTTTGGTCAGATTCCTGTGACAGCATGCTTCTTCTTCCGTGGTTCCCCGAGTTTCCCATGTTTCAGGGATCCCGAGGGTTCCGATGTTTCCGGAGATGCCGGAATGGCTGGAGTCACCGAGAGCTCCTCTCCGCAACGGTACCGTCATCACACATCGTTCGGGATTATCATGTTCCCTGAAGCAGTTTGAGCAGCCGGAACAGCACCGTGACGGCTTCCGCGCGCATCGCGTGTCCGGCCGGCGCCAATCGCAAAACGGGCTTCCCATTCGATGCGACCCCTGCACGACCCTGTATCAGTGTCGTCTGGACCGCGATGGCCACCGGGGTCGCAGCACCTGCCGATATGGCCGCAGCATCCGGATATTTCGCCAAAATACCCTTTGCATCCTTCAACTCCGGCAACACGCCGCGCGCCTCCATGGCCCGCGCCATCAGCACAGCCATTTCCTCTCGTGTGACCGGCACATCCGGCCGGAAGGCTCTTCCATCCCCAATCCGAATCAAATGCAGGTCAAACGCCTTCTGCATCTCCGCCACATACCATTTGCCGACGGGAATGTCGGAAAACAGCGATGAAACCGAACTGGCGGAAAGGTCCTTCCGCTGTGCCGTTTCCGGAAGCAGGCCCAATGTGCGGATCAGCAGGGAGGTGAACTCAGCCCGCGTGATCTCCCGATTCGGCGAAAACACAGCTGCTCCGGAAATGACACCGGTCCCCTTCGCAATCTGCTTCGCCGCCATACGCTCGACATCCGCCTTCGCCCAGTGCCCAGCAAGATCCGGGAATCCCGCATCGGAACGCAACACGGCAAACTCGCTGAAATGCGAGGTGAAGAAGGTCATCGTACGGGTTCGCTCATCATAAAGGCCGCCTGCATACAACCATGCATTCGCCGTGGGATCA
Source organism: uncultured Clostridia bacterium (assembly GCA_942493335.1). Lineage (GTDB taxonomy): Bacteria > Bacillota > Clostridia > DSM-8532 > DSM-8532 > JAEWSN01. Next base: position 2,248,731 of record OW818693.1, read on the forward strand.
TGCCAGTACACGCCCATTTTCTCCGGATCCCGCCCAATCATGGCTTCAGCCGGGATCGGAATGCCGACAGACAGGTTCCCGGAAAAAGAGATCAAAGGCGTACGAACCGATCCGTCCTGTAGTGCGGCATTCAGTGACAGGAACAGACCGCCTACCGGCTTCAACGTACTCCCCGGCATTTGTTCCAAAGCCCCCGAAGCGGCTGCGATCTCCCCTTCATTCATGAATGCGGCGGACATCTTCATATACCGTTTTGCAGCAGGACTTCCCAAGACTGCCGCACCGGCCGGAATGGCATCCAGCCCAAGCATGGACGGACTGAAGGTGATGGCTGCCGCATCCGTTTCCATTCTCAACAGATTCCCGCCGCTCCCGACGGATTGAAGCAAGCTCTCCGCAATGACCATGGACTGATCCGGTGCGTCCTTCGCAACAGCCAGCGTGACGGTGGACGGAGCGGAACTGCCCAGAGCGGGCGCCAACATGGTTTCATCCACTTTCAACCCCGCCTCCGGAAACACTTCCGTCACAACAGGCGGCAGTACGGCTGGAGGAGGCGCAGCGGGTGCCGGAGGCGGTGCAGCGGGCGGAATGACAGCAGGTGGATCCACAGGCGGCACATAAGGGGGTGTGAAGGAAATCGTCGTCACAGCGCCTGGCAGAGTCACTCCGGTCGCCGCAACCCGGATCCGGAGCGACACGGTTCCGGCGAGGGAAGGCAGTGACCCGGCATATCTCGTCCAAGTGGTCCCATCGGTACTGGTTTCCATGGCCACAGTCATTCCTGTGACGGTGTTTGCCGTATCATCCCCGGAAACGGCAGGCGCCGCCGGACCGGCCAGTATGTCAATCACCGTGATGCTCCCTGCGGTCACCGTCGCCGCTTCCGCTACCCGAACGGAGATGTCGGCATCTGCGGAAAGCGTTGCGAGCTGCCCCGATGACAGCAATGGATTCGCGGAAGCGATGGCAGTCCATGCCGTCCCGCCATTCAGGCTGAATTCCATCCCTGCTGCCGCATTCTTCAGTTTTCCCGCATCGGTGCCGTCAAAGGAGAAGCGGACCGATGCAGGCGCGGCAGGCGGGAGATTCGAGTAGGCAAAACCGACCTCCGTACCTGCAAAGGTAAGTTCAGCTGCCGCCACCCGCACTTTGAGCGAAACATCGCGTGTCAGGAACGGCAGGTTTGATGGAAGCGTAAAGGCGGTCCACGTGGTTCCACTATCGGCGATGAATTCCATGGCTGTCGTCAGGCCCGATGCCAAACCGGTCCTGTAGTCCACCGAAACGGCAGGTGCAGCGGGGCCGGCAAGCAGGTTGAAGACCTTGACGGTCGATGCATCCCCTTTCAGTCGGATTCGCAGATCATTGACGGACGTCAAGCTGGAAAGCGAAGGCAACGCATAATCGGCCACAGGCACATCCGTCCAGACCGTCCCGCCATTCGTGCTGTACTCCATGTCCGTTGTGGCATTCATGAGCCTTCCCGCCTGTGCGCCGGAGAAACTGAAGGAAACCGGATCCACCCTATTCAGCAGCAGGGTCCTGACTGGACTGAATACCAGATTTCCGGCCGTACTCATGGGATTCTCGGCGGCAATCCGCCAATAATAAGGCTGCCCATAGGTGGCAAGTGCGGCGGATGCTGCAGGCTGGAACGAATAGATACCGCCTGAATAGGACATGCCGGTAGTCGCGGGATCCAGAAGAAACTCGCTTTTTGTTGTGAAATCGGCATCAAGTGACCATTGCAGACGGAATGAAGTGGCTTTGGGCGTATATCCCCAGGAGAATACCGGACGCGCGCCAACCGCCGCTCCACTGACCGGACCGGTGACGGGCGGCGCGGAAACCGGACTGCCCGTTGTCACGGAAACCACCAGTGTGGCGGTACTGCCGCCTGCTGTGATGTTGCCGGCGTCCACGTAGGTATAGGAAGAAGGCGCAAGATTGCTGAGATCAAGCTTCCACGGGAAATAGGTGAAATTCGGATTGGCGCCGGTACCGGGATAGGGATCGAGTGAATCGCCATAACTCCAGCCGGTCCGCATTTCATATGCGCCATCGGCCTGCTCCAGTTCGATCCCCTGCCTTCCGGTTGGGGAACAGTTGATGAGATTTTCCGCCCGATGTGTCGCGACCCAGTCTTCATCCACATGCCAGATGAGGACGCCTTCCCCGGGAAGTCCGGCATCGAAGCCGATTTTCCGCCGGTATTCAGCCAGCCAGTATTCTCCCGTATTCAATGCACCATTCGTCGAAAGACGTAGAACATTACCATATCCAGTTGAATTGACAAGGGTCTGCGGGCCATCTGCCAGCACATTCTCCGCCGTCGTCCAACCGAGGTCCACCCGGCACCATGCGGAAAGATTGGCAGGGACACTCCCGGCAGGCAATCCCCCGGCGGTGTTCCATGAACCGGAGCCCATGAGATCCCAGTATCCGACGGCCGCCGTGCTTCCATCCATTCCGTAATTCGTATCGTACAGATCCGGAAGGCCCAGGTCATGACCGAATTCGTGGGCATATACGCCCATGGTGCCGGTTTCCGGGACCATGACATAGCTGACGGCGGTCACAGCGCCAGAAGTCACGGCAGGATCGATGTCCCAGGCATGGGACCAGATGGCGGTTGATTCCGCACCAGCTTCCTCCTGTCCCCGGCCCGCATGGAGGATGAAGAGATGGTCGATGACCCTGTCCGCATCCGGACCGTCAAAACCGGAAAGATCCATGGACGGTGTCAGCTTCTCCACCGCTTCGCGTGCCAGAGCATGGATTGCCTGAGGGGTAACGCCCTCGCCCGTATCAATATCATAGGTATCCGCGCCGTAATAGCCTTGGGTGAAACTGCTCTCCATGATCGGCGCAACCGTCACATCCAGGGAGATGCCATGCGAGTTGGCGGCATAACCGGAGTTCTTCTCATAGTAATCCTTCATCTGTGCCAGCATGGAGGCGAAATAGGCCTGATTGCGACCGGCGCTGAATTTCACATCCGTAAATTCTATCGGAATGACCAGCACCTTTTCCACAGATCCGGCAGCCGGGACCAATTCAGGCGCAGACATCCGCTGAATGGATGCGTCTGCGGACGCAGAGGGTTTCAAAACTGACGGCTCCTTTTGGCTACCATCCGATGCGGATTCGCCGGTGCCATCCGGAAACTTGCCTGGCTGCGGCGGCATGCGCGATATGGCGCCGTTCTGTTCGAAAATGGCGGATTCGCGCGCGGAGAACAGCTTCGATGAGTGGATCCCTGAAAATACCAGCGTTGCAACAAGCCCTACAGCCACCACGCGACCCAACCGGTATACACGGCTCCGGAACCCGGTCCCTGCATCACATTCAGCTTGCCTGCATCGTATCATACGTCCACATCCTGTTCCGAATCCAATTCCGGTTCCAATCCTGGATCTACTTCATATATCAACACATAAAATATCCAAGCATACTTACCACACTGGAACGATTCAGTCACAGGCATCGCAAGAAGCCCGCCGAAAGCGCGGATGCTCAGTCATCGTCCGCTCCGCCGCTCAGTTTCTCGCTCTGGTCGGTTGTGATCAGGGCATCCACGATTTCATCCAGGTCACCGTCCACGATCTCCTCGATGCGGTAGAGTGTCAATCCGATGCGATGATCTGAAACACGGCGTTGCGGGAAGTTGTAGGTCCGGATGCGTTCACTGCGGTCTCCCGTTCCCACCTGGGAGCGACGGTTTTCCGTCAGCTCGCCCACCTGCTTCGAGAGCGCAAGCTCGTACAGCTTGGCTTTCAACACGCGCATGGCCTTGTCGCGGTTCTTGTGCTGGCTGCGTTCCTCCTGGCAGGCCACGATGATGCCGGAGGGAACATGCGTGATGCGGATGGCGGAGGAGGTCTTGTTGACGTGCTGGCCGCCCGCGCCGGAGGAACGGTAGGTGTCCACTTCCAGGTCGGCCGGATTGATTTCCACCTCGGGCACGTCGTCAACCTCGGGCAGTACGGCCACCGTAACCGTGGACGTATGGATGCGTCCGCCGGATTCCGTCGAAGGGATACGCTGCACGCGATGCACACCACTTTCGAACTTGAAGCGGCTGTACGCTCCCTTGCCCTCTATTTCGAACACGACTTCCTTGAAACCGCCCAATTCGGTGGGATTTGAGTCCACAATCTCGTAATGCCAGCGGCGGCGTTCGGCGTAGCGGGTATACATTCTGAACAGGGTGGCCGCGAAAAGGGCGGCCTCTTCCCCGCCGGCACCCCCGCGGATTTCAATGATGACGTTGCGGTCATCGTTCGGATCCTTCGGCATGAGGAGAACCTTCAACTCGCGTTCTGTCCGTTCGATCCCTTCCACGGATGTCTTCAACTCATCCCGGATCATATCCCGCAGCTCATCATCGGGATTTTCGTCGAACATGGCCAATGCATCCGCCTTGCCCTCAAGGAATGCGCGGTACTCCCGGAACTTCTCCACAACCTCGGTCAGGTCGGAATGTTCCTTCATCAGCTTCATATATTGCTGCTGATCCGACAGAAAAGCCGGATCTCCCAGCTTCATCGTCAGTTCCTCATAATGGTTTTCGATGCTTTCCAGCTTGTCCAGCATATCCATCCCGTTCAATCCCTCAATTTCACCCGGCTCCGCATGTCCCGTCATTCCCATTCCGTACATCATTCGGTGTAATCCAAACAAAGCACACATGCGCTGAACCAGTATAGCACAAGGGCTTTGCACCGGAAACTCCCAAACACTTCCCGCTCCCGTTGCCGGGGGTCTTTGTCCTTTTGTTTGCCCTTGCCTTTGTCTTTGTCCTTGCCTTTGTCCTTGTATTTCTCCTTGGCTTCGTCTATGTATTTGTCCTTGCCTTTTTCTATGTATTTGTCCTTGCCTTTGTCTCTCTCTTTGTCCAATTGTGAACAAACCATGAATTCTTCTCACCGATCGGTTCCTTCAAGCCAATTTCAAGGTTCGACTGCCAGAATGAAGAACAGAAACCTACGAGGTACAGGAGGGTTCACCGTGAGCGAGAATAACAACCATCCGGTTCCGGGATCCACAGGTACGGAGCCGAACCGGGATTCAATCATCCCCGGAATGACCCGCACCATCCGTCCGGATCCGCAATCGAATGGCCAGGACACCGGAGAGTGGGCTTCAACGAATATCAGACCGGATACTTTCCCCACGACTGTTTTCATGGAGGCCAAGGAACAGGAAGAGGCTTCGGTCGGAACCCCAGGCATGCGTCCCGACCACAAAAGCCGTGACAGGAAAGAAGGAAAACGGAGAAGGCGGCTTTGGGCCACGATTCCCGTCCTTGTCCTCATTCTCGCGCTTGTCGGCTGGCAAGTGGTTCCCCGGATCCTGGCGAAGCCCGCTGCGACGGTCCAGTCCCAACGGCTGGCACAGGTCACGCGCGGAAACCTGACGGTCGCCGTCACAGGGTCCGGTCCATTGGCGCCTGTCAGCAAACGCACCGTTTCCGCCGAGGTGAACTCCACCCTCCTGGAAATTCTCAAGAAAAACGGCGATACGGTGAAAGCTGGCGAACTGCTGGCCAAACTCGACGCATCAGATGCCGAAACCGCCCTTTCCAGCGCCGAGAGCAATCTGCAGGACGAACTTGCCTCTGCGGACACGACTTCGACCGAGATCAGCTCGCTCATGGTTCGTGCGCCTTTTGACGGTCTCGTCAGTGACCTCTCCGTCAAGGAAGGGGACACAGTCGCGAAAAATGGCACCCTGTTGACCTTGACGGATGTCGACCATCTCATCGCAACCGTCCCCTTCGGCATCTCGGACAGGGCCTCCCTCAAGGAAGGCCAGACGGCAACCCTGTCCTTCTCTTCCTTGGCAGGGACGGTCACGGGCCAGGTCTCCCATGTTGGAGAAAACGGATACCGCAGCACCGACGGTGGAGAAGCGGTGGATGTTGAAATCACCGTGGACAACCCTGGTGCGCTGGCGTCCGGCATGACGGCCACCGTGGAAGTGCAGACCGCATCCGGAGCCATGTCCGCGCTCTCCGACGTCTCGCTGGAATATGCGAACGTGAAGGTGCTGCGTTCGGACGCCGGCGGGGATGTCCAGTCCGTCGCCATCCGTGACAACCAGCGCGTCAAGTCCGGCAGCCTCCTGCTCGTCATGGAGAACACGGATCTGAGCAAGACCGCAAGAACCGCCCAAACCCGTATTGCAAACCTGACCAAGAACGTGGAGAATGCCCAGGCGGATGTGGACAGCTGTGTGGTGCGCGCTCCGATGGACGGCATTGTCACCGGGTTGGACGCTACCGTGGGAGACTCCGTAAAGGCAGGCGCAGCGCTGTGTTCCATCCTCGATACCACCTCGATGACGATGGAAATCGCCATCGACGAGCTTGATATCGCAAGCATTTCCCCCGGCCAGAGCGTCACCGCCACAGTGGACGCCGTGACAGACACCGAAACAACGCCACTTACCGGTACAGTCAGCAACATCGCGGTGGAAGGCTCCTCCTCGAACGGCGTGACCACCTATCCCGTCACGCTCACACTGAACCCGGATTCCCGCCTCAAGAGCGGCATGAACGCAGATGCATCCATTCTGGTCACAAACAAGGAGAATGTCCTGCTTGTTCCCATCGAAGCCGTCACCACCGTCAACGGCCGCAGTTTCGTGTACGTAAGCGGCACCCCTTCCGTTGCATCGACAGGCGGCGCTATTGGCATGGGCGGCCAGATGCCGGAAGGCTTTGATCCGGCCAATATGCCGGAAGGCTTTGATCCGGCCCAAATGCCTGGCGGCGGATTCCCGGGTGATGCAGCCGTATCCGGGGCGGGCATCGGCGCGGGCAACAGCGCCGGACAGCGTCAGCGCGGAAATCGCACACGGCCGGGTTCCACATCCGGTGGGGCAATCGGTTCCGGCACTTCCGCTTCCGGCGGATTCCAGCGCAATGGATCCGGCACAACGGCATCAGGTTCAGCAGCATCGGGAAGCGGGAAATGGAACGGAGGCGGAACGTCCGGTTCCACTGCGGCTTCCGGTTCTTCATCCGGCTCTGAGACAACCGGAACACGACGTTCCGGAACAGGTTCGTCAAACGACTACTACGCGGGCGCCACGCTTGTCCGAGTCGAAATCGGCGCGCACAACGAAACCTATATGGAGATCACGAGCGGCCTGAGTGAAACCGACCAGGTCGTACTTCCCGCACTGACCACCTCGTCCGGCTCCTCCACGACCACGCAGCAGTCCGGATTCAGCATTCCCGGCATGGGCGGTGCCATGGGCGGCGGCTTTGGCGGCCAGACAGGCGGTACCCGTTCCACCGGCACCAGTTCCTCTTCAGGCACCCGTTCTTCCGGAAACACATCGGGCACAACCCAGGGCGGCGGAGACTTCGGACCGCCCCCGAACTGACGGAAGACCGGTCACGCAGGCAGAAGGGGGTCACATGATACGCGTACGGAACATGTACAAGACTTATGAAATGGGAGCCACCGCCGTCCATGCCTTGAACGGTGTCTCCCTCCACATCCGGGAGCACGAGTTCGTGGCCATCATCGGCCCTTCCGGCTCCGGAAAATCCACGCTGATGAACATGCTCGGCTGCCTCGACACGCCGACCGCGGGAGAATACCGGCTGGACGGAAACGAAGTCAGCAACCTGACGGACAACCAGCTGGCGGATATCCGCAACCTGAAGATCGGATTCATATTCCAGGGATTCAACCTGCTGAAGAAGCTGACCGCCATCGAGAATGTCGAACTTCCCCTCATCTACCAGAACATCCATGCCAGGGAACGTCACCGGCTCTCCCGCATCGCCCTCGAACAGGTCGGTCTGGGCGACCGTCTCCACCACACGCCGAACGAACTTTCCGGCGGGCAGCAGCAACGCGTCGCCATCGCCCGCGCCCTGGTGACGAATCCGCCGCTTCTGCTGGCGGACGAACCGACCGGCAACCTGGATTCAAGATCGGGCATCGAGATCATGCGGATGCTCCACAGCCTTCACGAATCCGGGAATACGCTCGTGGTCATCACGCACGACCAAAGCGTCGCGGAAGAGGCCGATCGGATCATCCGCATCCAGGACGGACAAATCGTCGAAGACAGGGAGGTGCGTTGAATGGGGATCTGGCAAGCCTGGAGAATGGCCATCAAGAGCATCCTCTCGAACAAGGTCCGCTCCTTCCTCACCATGCTCGGCGTCATCATCGGCGTCGGCTCGGTCATTACAGCCGTCGCGTTCGCGCAGGGCAGCACGAAGAGCATCACGGACTCCATCCAGAGCATGGGCTCGAACCTGATCAACATCAGCATCACAGGACGGGGAAGCAACCGCAATGTCACATACGGGGACCTGAAGGAGTTCGCGGACGCTTATCCCGACGACATCGCCGGGGTTGCGCCTTCGGTCAGCTCGACGGTTACGGTGAAAAAGGGAACGAACAGCGTCACCACCACCACGCTGATGGGCACGACGCCCGACTACGAACTCATCAAGGATTCCCATGTGCAGACGGGACGTTACCTGCTGGACGTGGATGTGACGTACCGGCAAAAGATCGCCCTGATCGGTTCCTATGTGGCGCAGCAGCTTTTCCCGGACACGGATCCGCTCGGACAGACGATCAAGGTGAACGGGAATGTCCTGACCGTGGTCGGCGTTCTGACCGAAACAAACGGAAGCCAGGCACAAACGACGGATGACTATCTCATCATCCCGGTCACGACCGCGCAGCGCATGCTCCGGAACGGCAACATCCGAAGTTTCATGGTGCAGTCGACCACGGCCGAGAAGACCAGCGAAGTCATGACCGCCCTGAAGGCCTTCCTCTACAAGATCTACAATTCGGACGATGCCTACCGTGTCTTCAACCAGGCGGATCTGCTGAGCACCCTGAGCAGCATCACGGGAACGCTCATGATGGTTCTCGGCGGCATTGCCGCCATCTCCCTGTTGGTAGGCGGGATCGGCATCATGAACATCATGCTCGTCTCGGTGACGGAACGGACACGGGAGATCGGCATCCGCAAGGCCATCGGCGCTAAACGCCGCAGCATCCTGACCCAGTTCCTCATCGAGGCCATCGTGGTGACCGGACTGGGCGGCATCATTGGCGTGCTGCTGGGCCTCGCGGCCATCAAATTCGTCATCGGGGGGCTCGGACTTGTCCCGGCGGTGTATTCCATCCCCTGGATCCTGATATCCTTCAGCATCTCGCTGGTGACCGGCATCCTGTTCGGCATGTTCCCTGCCATAAAGGCCTCGCGGCTGAACCCCATCGAAGCGCTGCGGTTCGAATGATTTCCACCATCCGCCAGACATCCCGCCCCATGCATTGACTTAGTTGGAGGAGGTATCCCCATCATGAAACATCCGATTGTCCCCGCAAGACGCCTGTTGGCGCTTGCGCTCACCCTGTGCCTGGTACTGGGCGGCACCGGCTCCGTCTTCGCCTCATCGTCGTTTTCCGTGAAAGCGTTTTCCGATGTGCCGGAAAACGCTTCCTGGCGGTATGCGGTCGACCGGCTGGCCCTTGTGGGTATTCTCAGCGGCAGCGGCGACGGCCTGTTCCACCCGGACGCGACCGTCACCCGTGAACAGTTCGCCAAAATGGCCGTGACGGCAGCCAATCTGGCCACATCCGACAACATCCGCAAAAACGCCACCTCCTTTGCAGACGTTTCCTCCTCCCGCTGGTCCAGCGGGTATGTGAGGACCGCCGCACAAAACAGCCTGCTGACAGGTTTTCCTGACGGTAAATTCCATCCGGAAAGCGCCATCACATATGCGCAGGCCCTGTCCATCTCCCTCCGCATGCTCGGTTATTCCGACAGTGATCTGACCGGCACCTGGCCGCAGAACGTCCTCACCAAGAGTGCCACGCTGGATCTTTCGAGTGGATTCACCTACAGCGCCAATGATCCGATGCGCCGCAGGGATTGCGCGGTCCTGCTCAACCGGCTGCTCGATACGAACATAAAGTCCGGGAGTTCCGGTTCTTCAGGAACATCCAACAGTACCGGAACGGCAAATGCTTCCGGTACCACAAACACCTCCGGAACCTCAAATGCTTCCGGAACCTCAAATACCTCCGGAACCTCAAATACCTCCGGCACATCAGCCGCTTCCGGTTCTTCGAACTCCGGCAGCACCTCCGGAATTTCCTCCGGCTCCACAACGGGTTCTTCCAGCAGCACTTCTTCCGGAAATTCAAGCACGGCCAACGGTTCCGGAAACACCTCCTACGCGGAAAGCACCGGCCTGTTCCAGACGCTGGTGCTTCTTGCAGACGCTTCAACGGACCGGACGCTCGAAACCGGTGAGATCCGCACAACGGAAGGAATTCTGACGAATGGCAGCGGAGCTTCGCTTCAGATCGGACATGACTACATGGTGAAACTGGATGGGACGGCCATCGTGAAGGTGTACGGCGCGAATTCCTATGTGCAGAGCTATCCGGTAGCGGATATTGCGGATGGAACCCTTTATTTCAAAACCGCAGCCGGCATCACACCGCTCGTATTGACCTCCGACATGACTTTTTATGACGCCAATGGAAGCCTTTCATACGGGAATGTCTTCTCCGATGTACTGGCCGGTGAAACCGTCTCCCTCTCCTATGATGCGGAGGACGAAAGCCCCGCCTACCTGCATTTCGCGGAGCCGGCCCAAAGCCGGACCGGCACCTATGCGGAACTGCTGGTCCTCGACACGGCCGCCACCTCGAAGGATCTTGCGGCAAATCGCATTCTGACAGACAAGGGAACCTACACCCTTGCGACAGGCGTCCCCGCACCCGCCCCCGGCACCCGCATCGGCGCCGTCCTCAACGGCACCATCCTGACCACTACGACCGGTCAGGTGAACCAGACACAGACGGGCACCCTGCTGCAGACGGCCGGCACCACGGTTGTGATGGCTGGCAATGGAACCACCGAAACCGTAACCCTCGACCTGTCGGCCTCCTGGTACCACAACGGTGAAAAAGTACAATCATCCTCCCTCTCCGCCCTCCTCTCCCGGAACAGTTCCATCGTCTTTGGTTTGAGCCCTTCCGGCGTGGGATTTGAATACGCGCTGCTATACGATCCTGTCTACTCGGCACCACAAATCGCAGATCAGCAGGAGCTTTATGACATGACCCTCGGGACCATCAACTTGAACAACGTGACGCTCAGCAGGGCCGGTGATCTCATTACGGTGAACGAAATCAGGCTGAACGACATTGGCTACGAGGTCAGGGACATCTGGGGCGGAAACCGGTATGTGGAGTTGTACGCAGGCCAGGTGATCGGTCTGATCCAGGCCTATGCGCCGAACCGGTTCGCTCCGCAGAGCATCACGCTCGGGGTCCACAATGATGCCACAGGAAAATACGATGCGAAGACATATGGCTTCAGTACGGAATTTGCAGTATCCGATCTGTACGGGACCAACTTTCAGGTGGGGGACTCAGCCCTTGTTCTGCTCGGCCGAGACGGAAAAATCATCCGCATGATAAAATGACCGGAGGTTACCGGACATTGCCGGACAAGCCTTGATGTATCCGGCATGACCGGAAAAGACCGGGTGCAGCCGGCATGACCGAATAGGACCGGGGTGATAGAATGGAGGGGAGGCCTTTCTCCCCTCCGCCCTGGGAGATTGGGATCAGAGCGGGAAAGAGGACGCGATCCTTCCCCACCCTCACGGCTGGACGAAATCAAGCCACAAATCCCGAGCCGTTTCTGAAAGGAAAGTCATGAGAATCCTGCTGGTCGAGGATGATGAAGACATCCGGGAAGCAACCGCCTGGCTGCTCCGGAAGCAACGATACACCGTAGATGTTGCGGACAACGGGACCGATGCGCTCGCATCCCTGCTTTCCGGCATCTATGATCTGGCCGTTGTGGACTGGATGCTTCCGGGCAAGGACGGAGTCTCCGTCATCCGGGAAGCCCGAAAGGCCGGCATCGGGATTCCCGCGCTCATCCTGACTGCAAAAACCTCCATCAGCGACCGTGTTGACGGGCTTGACGCCGGAGCCGACGACTATCTGATGAAGCCGTTCGCAAGCGAAGAGCTGTTTGCGCGCATCCGGGCCCTCTCCCGCCGAAAATCGGACCCGACGCCCACTGACATCCTGTCCCTCGGCAATCTGCGACAACGACCGATGGAAAGCGAAATGGAAGCTGATGGCAGGACTGTGCGCCTGACGCAGAAGGAAAACCAGTTGCTTGAAATGTTCCTGCGCAATCCGAACCGTGTCCTTCCGAAGGAACTCCTGTTTGATCGGGTCTGGGGACTGGATGCGGACGCTGATATGAACAGTGTGGAGATCTATGTGCATTACCTGCGGAAGAAGCTGGCAGGTCTTCATGCAACCGTGAGTCTGGCGACGACCCGGGGGATCGGCTATCGTCTGGAGGAGACCGTATCGGAAGAGAAAATGGCTCCTGCGGACTGGGATTGAACAGCAGAAAGGAAATGGCATGCTCAACCGGGTCAAGAGAAGGCTGGTCATTTATAACGCGGCCGTGCTGGTCGTGGTTTTCCTGTTCTTCTTCGGCGGCACCTGGCTACTGATGAAAAGCGGCTTCACCATGCAATCCAACCGGGTTTTGGGGCAACTTGCCTTGGCAGGCCTGTCCGAGTTCCCCAATCCCGGAACAAGTGGTCCGATCATGCCGGAAATTCTTGACGACAATACCCGCTTTCCGGCACCGCCCCAGCAGGGCTGGCAGGATATGCGGGATGAACGGGCTGCCTTCCATTACAATGCAACCGGGGAACTCCTTCGCATCACCTCGGACCGGACAATGGCAGACGACCTTCGCACGGAACTGCAAAGACGCGCGCAAAGCCTTCCATCGACGGAAACCCACGGAACTTATCACGCCTCGACCGGCTGGTACCGTTATTTTGCCCGACCAGACACCAACGGCGGAAGAGTGGTCGCCTTTGTAGACATCAACCGGGAAAAGGCTGTCTTTTCCAGCCTGTTGCAAGTATATCTCGTCATCGGGGTGGCCGGTCTGGTGCTGATCCTCATGAGCAGCCTGTTCCTGACCAACCGGGCATTGATCCCGATCCGGCAGGCCTGGGAAAGGCAGGTCCGCTTTGTCGGCGACGCTTCGCATGAGCTGAGGACACCGCTGACAGTCATTTCCACAAATCTTGACGTCATCGCCGAGAACCGCGAGGAGTCCGTCGAATCCCAGATGCATTGGCTGGCAAATGTGCGAAGGGCCTATCGCCGCATGGACAGCCTTGTATCGGATCTGCTGTTTCTCGCGCAGGTCGATGCCGGCAGGCCGATGACGGAACAACGGCCTTTTTCCCTCTCGAAGGCCGCCGCCGAAACCGCCCAGCAGTTCGAAGCGACCGCGCTCCGCCGCGGGATGACGTTGAAGCAGGATATCCCCGACGAAATCCAGTTGACCGGAGATGACATGCGGATTCGACAACTCATCGCCATTCTTCTGGACAACGCCTTCAAATACACGCAGGACAAAGGAACGGTTTCCATTCAGGCTTCCGCAGATCCGCATGCGGTGTTCCTCCGCATCTCGGACACGGGCATCGGCATTCCGCAGGTGGACAGGAAGCGGATTTTCGAGCGTTTCTATCGGGTCGACAAAGCCCGTACGCGGGAAAACGGCGGAAACGGCATGGGACTTTCCATAGCGTCCTGCATTGTACGGGAACACGGTGGTTCCATCTCCGTGGAAAGCGAAGCAGGCATCGGCAGCAACTTCACCGTGACGCTGCCGGTTCGGAAGCCCGGATGGTTCTTTTGGAGCAAGCAGGCCTTCAGCAAACGCATCTCTGGAAAACCTCATCAAAAGGGATGAGGTTCTTGTGCATACCCGTGAGATTCCTGCTATACTGGAAACACCGGGCATCGATCCCCGAGCGTCATTCGGCCGTCATGAAGACACGCCCCGGAATCCGGCCGCCGACTGCGCCCCCGCCTTTCAACCCCGGCAATCGCCGCATGCCAGCCTGCTTCCCGGAGGCGGAACCGCCATTACCGGAGCCTCAGGAATCACGCGCAGCATCGTCGATCGGGGAAAGGCTTCCGTCAAGGAGAATCGTCATGAACCATCCTCCCAACGTGATGCTGGTCGGACTAGGCGCCATCGGCGTCATCTATGCCGACCGGCTGAACCGTGCCCTGCCTGATTCCTTCTCTGTCCTGGTCGATCCCGACCGCAAGGACCGATATGAAGCGGATGGCATCCATCTCAACGGATCCCCCTGTACTTTCTCATTCATCACTCCGGACGATGACATCCCCCCTGCGGATCTGTTCCTCGTCGCCGTCAAACAGCACCATCTTGTGCGTGCCATTGAGTCCATGCGCCCGTTCGTCTCGGACGGCACCACGATTCTTTCTCTGCTCAACGGCATCTCCAGCGAGGACATCCTTGCGGAGGCTTTCCCGGATGCCAATGTGATCAACGGCTTCTGTGTCGGTACAGATGCGGTCCGCATCGGTACCCGCACCACCTGTACAAACATCGGCCGCATCGTATTCGGAGAGAAAGACAATCCGATTCCATCCGAAACGATCATCGACCTCTCCCAGCTGTTCGAGCAGGCGGATATCCCTACGGTCGTTCCGGATGATATCCGTCGGGAACAATGGTGGAAGTTCATGATGAATGTGGGCATCAACCAGGTATCGGCCGTGACCGGCGCAACCTATGGAGATTTCTGTCTCCGTCCCGAAGCCCTGGAACTCGCCATCCTCGCGTCGCGGGAAGTGGTGGCGCTCGCTCCGCTTGAAGGCGTCGAGTTGACGGAACAGGATATCGAACGCTATATTGCCATCCTGCATACGCTGACGCCGGATGGCAAGACCTCCATGCTTCAGGATATGGAAGCTGGCCGCCAGACCGAGGTCGATATCTTCGCAGGAACCGTTACCGCGCTGGGACGCAGACATGGTATCCCGACGCCTGTCAATGATGTGCTGTACCGCCTGATCAAGCTCAAGCAGGGCATGTAACCCGAAAGAGATCCGAACCTGCTAAAACGGAGCTTGCAACCCGCCGGAGTGTCCGAACCGGTTCAACCGGAACAGGCAACCCACCGGAGGTTCCGGTCTCCATCGCACCACATCAAGTTCCCATTCTTCCTGAATGAATTATCCCTGGATTCTGTCAGACCGCTTCGCATAATCCGTGCGCAGCGGTCTGTTTTTCGCCTTGCTTTGGTGGTAGAAATTAGGGATATACGCCTGTTCAAGCGCCAACAGGCAGTACACCCGACGAGGAGGACTCTTCATGTTCAATGGAAGAAAGAAGAAAACTGGTGATGTCATTTCCCTCGACTTGCTGCGGGAACTCACGCAATCAAGGATGCGACCGGTTGAACTGGACAAACTTTGCCAGGCGCATCCCGATCTGGTTTTCCTGAAGGAAGCTTTTCGGCAGAGTGATGTGATGGAAAAGGAAGACCTTCCGTTGCAGGGTCTGCTGCAAGTGAATGAAACGCTCAAGCTTCTGACGAACATGACTCAGGTCAAACAGCTTCTTCTGGACGTATCCCAACAGGCGGCGATGGTGGAAACCATCTCGAGCGCCAGTCAGGAAAACGCCGCCTCGACGCAGCATATCGCGGATGCGGTGGCGAAAACATCCGAATCCGTCCGTACCGCCGCCGGACTTTCTCAGGAGAACCGGCAGCTGTCGGTTGAAACGCGGAAGAACATCTCGGTGGCGCATGATGAGATCATGGACGCGCGCGATTGCATGAATGCGGTCCGGAAACAGACCACGGAAATCGACAGACTGGTCGAGATCATTACAGCCGTGGCGGAACAGACCAACCTGCTGGCGCTCAATGCGGCCATTGAAGCCGCAAGGGCGGGCGAAAGCGGGCGTGGTTTCGCAGTGGTCGCGGATGAAATTAAGAAGCTTGCCGAAGGAACAAAGGAATCTGTCAACACCATCCGTATCAACGTTCAGGCACTTCAAAGCGGCATTTCACAGGCAGCGGGCCTCATCGAACATGCGAGCGGGACATTCCGAAAAGGACAGGATGATGTGGAACGGCTGACAGAACGCATTCAGCTGACCGAGGTGGAAACGGCAAAGGCCGGAGAGAATGCGGACCGGATCAGGAACAGCATTCAGGAACAAAGCGCCGTATGCGAAGAGATCGCGAGCTCCACCCATGTCATCCATGAAAAGACCCTTTCGCTCATGGAAACGGGACGTCACGTCGGAAAGGGACTACATGCGGTCTCTAGATCCCTGACGGCCGCCCGGACCACCCTCTCGAACGCTGTTGCGAATCCTTCCGCGGATACGGCGCTGCGCATGAGCATCACAGATCATCTCAACTGGCGCTGGCGAATATATAATATGATTCTTGGCTATGAACAGATACAGGAGTCCGGACTTGGCGACCATACCAACTGCCGGCTCGGGCACTGGGTGTCCGGTCCCGCACGACAAATCGGCGCCATCCAGTCCGAGATCTCCGCTCTGGAGAAACCCCATGCGCAGCTTCACAGCCTTGCCGGAGAAGCCGTGAAAGCATGCCGGAGCGGCAACATGTCCGCCGCTGAAGCAAGACTCGCCGACATGGACAGGGTCTCCGGGATCATCGTGTCGCTGCTGGAAAGCATGCTCAAAAAAGTGTGACACGCTGCGATAAGCCAGTTACGCCTTCAGCCAGGACAGCAGCCGTTCCGCTGTGATATTCGCCACCATCGATTCCGGTATGCCAAACCGGTCCAGCAATGGAATTGCCTTGGTGAAGTTTCCGACATCCTCGTGGAAATGGGCATCGCTATTGAGGATGAGCCTTGCGCCATGCCGGACGACTGCTTCCAGCAGCACGGCATAGTTTACGTCGGCATTTTGGCGGAACGAAGTCGGCATGAGGGAGGAATTGTTCACCTCCAGCAACGTACCGGTGGCCACCGCCGCACGAACCACTTCGTCGAGATCCAGCGGAATCCTTCCGTCATCCGGGTGCCCGAGAATATCGACATGGCGGGACTGCATGGCGTTCACGGCAGCCCGGGTGTTTTCCGTTTTCGTTCCGACTGTAAAGCAGGGCAGATGAAGACTGGCGATGACAAGGTCCATCGCACCAATTTTCCCGTCCTCCAGGTCAAGACGACCGTCAAAGTCAATGATGTTGGCTTCGACACCCTGAAGCAGCCGAACCCCTTCCAAATGCCGGGGAAGAACCTTCATGTTGTCGAAATGGAAGATGTGCGGCCCGCCGGGCATTTTCGGCCCATGATCGGTCAGCGCCATCAGGGAAAGACCCTTTTGGAAGGCGGCCCTCGCACATTCCGTCACCGTGCTGTAGGCATGGCCGCTGGAAATCGTATGAATGTGGCAATCGCATTGCAGTTGCATGGCTGTGTCCCTCCCATGATGCATGGTTCCATTTGCGGACAGTCAGAAAGGAAACGTGCGGCACGAGCACTCCTCTCCGGATGATTGTATCATTACCGGTTCTTGTGAAGTAGCGGGGAAACGCGTTTGTAGACAAGCAGCGTCAGAACGGAAATGACGATGCCCTTGAACAGGTTGAATGGCACGATGCCATACAGGATGAGCGTCCCGAGGCTGTTGATGGCGGGAAGTGCCTGGGTGCCCATTCCGATGATGGCGTCCAGTGGGAAATGCATGACAGTGACATAGACGGGAATCAGGAACCAGTAATTGACCGCTGCACCGACCGCCGCCATGAAGAGCGTACCCGCGACAAGCCCGATCATCGCATGCCGCTTGTCCTTCCGCAGCTTGTAAATCATGCCCGCCGGAACCAGCAAGGCGGTCCCCACGATGAAATTCGCGATCTCCCCAACCCCTCCGGACGAAGAATTGAACAGGAAATGGATCAGGTTTTTCACCAGTTCGATGAGAATGCCCGCAATGGGACCGAAGGCGAAGGTTCCGAGCAGAACGGGCAGTTCGCTGATGTCCAGCTTCAAGAAGCCCGGCGTGAAGGGAATGAGGGTTTCAAGGAACATCAATCCTGCCGCCAATGCGGACAAGACGCCGATTCCTGCGATGGTGCGTGTTTCGAAACGTTTCATGTGGTATCCTCCTGCTGCGAAATCCGCTATCGGACTTTGCAAGCAAAGTCCTGTCGCTTTTCATTTATGGCTTTGCCATAAATGAAGAAAACCCTGAAGACGAATCTTCAGGGTTCATGCATGCGGTTCCGCGGGATCCCTTGCGGGCCCCCTCCTCCAATGAAGGAGGACTGCTTCTTCTTCCATCCAGACTTTACTGTCGGCCCCGGAATCAAACCGGATCTGCGCTTTCGCGCTCGCGGGCTCGCATTTCTGCATACCGCCGGTAGGGAATCTCACCCAACCCTGAAGAAACGATCATTCAATTGTAGATTCATGGTATCATGCCGTGAAAAATTTGACAACCCGCAGAGCCGGTAAAATCCGACGGTCTACGGATGGCATGCTGCCAGAACAGGATTCACTGCACTTCGATGGGCTGATTGTTGCGGATCATGTACATGATAATGGGAACCGGCAGTCCAAAAATGCTCAAAATGGTGAACAGCGTGGCATTGGCCGGCGAATACATGCGATACAGCTTGTTGAACGCGCAAAGGCTCAGGATGAAATACGCCAGGCTGAGCAAACCGCCGATGAATGCCACTTTCCCCAAAACGCCGACAACAATCGCCGCCACCGGATAGACAACAGTGAACATGGGAATTTCAAACCCGAAGATATTCAGGGATTTCAGGATCAAGGCAATGATATACAGGTCTGCAATCGGGATCCAGGCAAGCCACGGATTCGCGATGCCACGGTTCACCGCCATGGTATACAGACCCAGGCTGAAAATGACATAAAGGGCAATTCCGATCAAGCCCATCAGAAAGTAAAAAACCATAGCAAGTATCAACATACGCCCATCCCCCCATCATTTGGTGTTTCAGATTGTTCAATCGTTTACGGAGCCGATCTTAGTGACATTTCAGTCTTTTGTCCATTGTCACCAGTTTATCCGATTACAGGGAAAGTGGCAAATTAGAATTTGACTTTTTTCATTTCCGCGAATCCCGTAATCCAATGCGCAAATAAGTTCCGCAAACTGAAAATCGTCGGTTCAGGACGACATCCATGGATGCGGAACCTCTTTGCTCACCTGCTAGATTCTGAACCTGGTGACCTCTGTCACCAACTTCTGCGCTTCCTGCGAAAGGCCGTCCATATCATCGGCGATCCGGCTGATCGAGGCGACCTGCTGGTCCACGGACGAAGCCACTTCTTCGGTGGAGGCGGCGCTTTCCTCGGAAATGGCGGCTACACTCTCCATGACGGAGGATACCTCCTTGGAGGCGTGGGCCATGTTCCTTGTCTCTTCCAGCACAGTCTTGAACTGTTCAACCATACGGTCAACCGAGCCTTTGATGTCGTCGAAGTTGCGCATCATGTAATCCGCGGAGGCCGTCTGTTTTTCGACGGTTTCCTGGGACAGGTGGATTTCCTGGACCGTCGTCTGCATGACAACCTGTATCCCCTTCAGCAAATCGCTGATTTCCTTGCTGGAGGTGGAAGTCTGTTCCGCCAGCTTCCTTACTTCCTCCGCCACGACGGCGAAGCCGCGGCCGTGCTCGCCGGCGCGCGCCGCCTCAATGGCTGCATTCAACGCAAGAAGGTTTGTCTGGTTTGCAATCTGGCTGATGACATCGGCAATTTTTCCGATCCGCTGGGATTGTTCACTCAAGTGATCCACCGCGGAACCGACCCTGGTAGATACATCACGGCTCTCTTCCATCAGGCCGATCTGGTTTTTCGCGGCGTCATACCCGCTGGAGACGGAAGCCCCCACTTTATCGGTCAGTGCGGCTGAGCTGTCGATGTTTCCGACAATCCTGGTGATCGATTTCGTGACGCTTCCAACCATTTCGGCGCCTCGCATGACCGATTCGGACTGTTCCCCGACCCCCTTCGCCAACTCGTTGACCGCGACGGAGATCTGTGCGGAAATTTCCTGCGCGTTTCTCGCCATGTCATGGGTATGATCGGAGGATTTCCGGACGGTCTCCGCAGACTGGTGGATATTGCGGACCAATTGTCCCAGGTTCCCCGCCATGTTGTTGAAAGCTCTTCCCATGTGCCCGATTTCATCCTGTCCCTTTGCGCTGGACCGGATGGTCAGATCGCCGTCCGCAATCAGGCTCGCATCCTTCTCAAGCTGCCGGATCGGCTTTGCAATCTTGCTGGCAATGAAAACGGTGATAAAGATCGATACGATCAGAAAGACCAGGAACAGGACGATGTAGAGATTCCGCAGCATGTCCAGCGCACCGTACACTTCCCGTTTTTCGGTCGTCGCAAGAACGCGCCATGCGGTTGTGTCGATGGTTTTATATACCAGGAACTTGTCCAGGGAGTCCAACCGGTAATCTTTCGAACCGCGTGCATTCGACATGATTTCAGGCGCGATCTTCTCAAGTCCGGGAATTTCAGCCAGTTTCTTGGCCAAATACTCCTTTTTGGGATGCCCGATGATTGCACCATTCTGATCCAACAGGATGATATAGCCGCTCTGCCCCACCTTGTATCCATTGACCATGTTTGTGATGGTGTCCAGCAGCAGATCAATGGCAAGCACACCTTTCACCTGCCCGGTCGAGTCGAGTTGGGGAAGGGCGACAGAGACGGCATACTTCATGGTGACCTGGTCGAGATACGGTTCCGTGTAGACCAATGTTTTCTTTTCCATGGCCAGCTTATACCAGGGACGTGACCGCGGATCATAATCCGCAGGAGGTGTCCAACCGCTGCCATCGATCATGACGCCGTCGACCGTGCCCAGATAGCAGTCGGAGACATCCGGATCATGCTTGTAGGCTGCAAGAAGCGGAAGAATGGTAGCGGGATCCAGATTGGGAGACCGTGTCAGCAGGTCCGAAACCGTTTTGGCGATTTCCCCCTTGCTGAGCACCCAGCCCTCGATCTGGTTCCCTACGCTGTCTACCGTATTCTGCATGGTGGATTCGATCCCTTTCGAGATTTCCCTTTGCACATTGACGTAACTGATCACTGAAATCAGGATCAGGGAGACGGCAAGCAGTGATGCAAAAACCAGCGTAAGTCTCAGATGGATTTTCATAAATCAGCCGCCTTTCAGTTTCGGAAACTACACTCATCCGGCCAATGCAGGCCTCTTTGTATATATCCAAAAACAAGACGGAGCTATCACACATTCGCAACTTTTCGACGTTATTCTCAGAATTCGTTTTAACTACCAACTGATGGAAACGGTTCTGTCATCCTTCACGCTTCGCGCTTTCTGTCCATACACCCATTGGCGACGCCCTGCCTAAATTTCTGCGCTCCCCGGATCCTCCAGCATGCCGATCAGAACCTTGGCCGCCGCAGTCAACGGCATCCCGCGCAGCCATGCGGCCGCAACATGGCGCTGCGGCATGGTCTCCACCGGGCGAATCTCCACCAGGCTGCCGTCCGACAGCAGGTCCTCCACATAGGAGCGGGGAACACAGGCAATACCGAAATCATACAAAGCAAACCGGATCATCAGATCCGTGCTTCCCAGTTCAAACATGGGGTCCACGGGACAGCCGTGGCTTTCCAGATAGGCATCGAGCAGCTGCCTGGAACGGCTGCGTCTTTCCAGCATCAGGACGGGTTCCTTTACGATTTCAGACAGCGGGCGGACTTTGTGGGCCATCTGCCGGAAAAGCCGGCCGGCCACAAAAATCTCCTGAACTTCGTGGAGCATCCGGAAATTGAGGGCTGCATCAGAATAAGGGAGATGCATCAGACCCAGATCCAGTTTCCCCGCCCGTAGCATTTCCGCCGCTCCGGGGGTCTCTACACAGGTCACATGGATGCGGACAGCCGGATGCAGCAAGTGGAAGGTATGCAGGATGGGCACCAGCAAATGCCTGCACAGCATGTCCCCCGCCCCGATCCGGATTTCGCCGCCTTCCAGACCGCCAATGTCGCGGATGCGGGATTCGGCCGTCGCGATCACTGCCATGGCCTGATCAAGGTGCTGATAGAGAAGCGCGCCCTCCTGTGTGGGGACGATCCCTTTCGGGGTGCGGTAAAGCAGCGGGCATCCCAGCCCCCGCTCCAGCGCCTGGATGGACCGGGAAAGAGCCGGCTGCGTGACAAACAGAGTCTCGGCGGCCTTTGTGATGCTCCCCGCGGCGACGACCGCATGAAAGGCCTTGTATTGATCCAATGGCATGCTGTTTCCTCCGTATCGGATGTTGTGCCGGTCCATCGAAATGCGGGATGCATTCTCACTGCGTCTTGCAGTCGCAGTGAATCCATCATTCCATAAATGCCATGCGTTTTATGCATGGCATTTATGATATTTATGCATTTTCATTATATCAAATCAAGAGATATGATGACATCAGAAAGAACGAAACGCCACCGGACAATATACAGCCGCAGATCGCGAAAGGAGACTGTCATGAAAACAAAAATCGGCATCAACGGATTTGGACGCATCGGCCGCAACACATTCCGCATTCTCACCGGGAAATTCTCCGACACGCTGGAGGTGGCCGCCATCAATGATCTGACGGATGCGGAAACGCTCGCCCATCTGCTCCGTCATGATTCCCTGTATGGACGCTTCCCGGGTACCGTAACAACCGATGGCGAGGCGCTCGTCGTGAATGGAACCCGGATCCCGATTCTCAAGGAGCGGGATCCCGCCAATCTCCCTTGGGCGGATTACGGCGTGAAAATCGTCCTGGAATCCACAGGCCGCTTCACGAAAAAGGCACAGGCTGAAGTTCATATCACATCAGGCGGAGCCGAGACTGTTCTGATCTCCGCACCGGCCACGGGCGCCGATCTGACCGTTGTTCTGGGCGTAAATGAAAACAGGATGGATCTTGGCTTACAGCACATCCTGTCGAACGCTTCGTGCACTACGAACTGTCTGGCTCCGATCGCCGATGTGCTTCACGATAAATTCGGCATTCGCAAGGGCATGATGACAACAGTCCATGCATACACCAACGACCAGAACATTCTGGATTTGCCGCATTCGGATCTCCGCAGGGCAAGAGCCGCCGGGTTGTCCATCATTCCTGCAAAGACCGGCGCGGCAAAAGCCATTGGCGACGTCATTCCCGCTCTTGCCGGAAAGCTGGACGGATTTGCCTATCGCGTTCCCACACCGGTCGTTTCCGTGCTGGATCTGACTGTGGAAACCGAGCGGCCCGTCACGAAGGAGGAAGTGCACGCAGCCTTCCGCGAAGCGGCGGAAGGCCGGATGAAGGGGATTCTCGCAATGTCCGACGAACCGCTCGTATCCGGTGATTACCGGGAAGATCCGCACTCGGCGACGGTCGACACCCTTTCCACCACCATTCTCGGTGGAAATCTTCTGAAAGTCGCCGCCTGGTATGACAACGAATGGGGCTTTTCGAACCGTTGTGCGGAGCTTCTAGCGAAAATGGCGGGGTGACTGCCGCGAGACCCTCTCATCGATACGCTGACGGCTCATATCCGATACAACAAAAACGAGGCAGCAGAGATCTTCCTTTCAATACGGGAAGGGCTCCGGATCACACCGGAGCCCTTCCTTGTTGGTTTTCTTTGCGTCTTCCATGTCGCGGCGGCATTGTGATGAGCTTTGCAGAATCCGCCGCCGGACGTAACATCCTCAACCCTCAGTCACATTCACCGGCAGGGGTTCCGCCGTTTCATCCGCTGTTTCACGTTTCTTTGCATTGTAGAAAATGAGCACCACGATGGCAAGGCCACTCAAGAGCGCCACCATCAGATACATGTCATGAAATCCGCCGTTGAGGCCAGTCTGGAAGATTCCTTCCAATTCAGGCCGCATACCCTCCAACGTAGTGAGGTATCCGACACGGGAAGCCTCAAAAGCACCAGGCATGGCATCCCGGATTTCCGTCATCTTTGTCGTGGTTGCAATCAGGAGTTCACGGCTTGATGCCATCCCTGAAAGCCCTTTTTCCATACCGGCCATCGCTTCGTCCATTCCAGCCACGCCATCGCGCATGCCGGTTTGAGCGGTCTCCATGCCTGCAAGCTTTTTCTCCAGTTCGGTTTTTTGCGCTGCAGCGGCATCCCTTTTTGCCTGGAGTGTGCGGATACCCCCTTCGATTCCAGCGATGCCCTTCTCAAGGGATTTTTTGTCCATCCCGGCAGAGGCGCCGGCTGGCATTCCACTCCCGACTCCCGCAGGCATTCCTGAAACCGTGCCCGCAGGCTTCCCGCTTCCAGTGCCAGCTGGCATTCCGGCGGACACACCCGAACCTGCACCAGCAGGTTTTCCGGTTGTTGCTCCTGATGCTGCGCCAGCCGGCATGGTCCCGCCCGACCCGGCGGGCATCGTACTCAGGATCGCCAGTGCGGCCTTCATCCCGGCAAGGGTCTGTTTCTGCTTGGCAAGGCCCTGATCCATGCCTGCGATGGCCTGTGACAATCCGTCGATACCGCTCCGGATACCGGTTTTCCCTTGTTCCATATCGGCGATGTTCTTATTCAGTGCATCCTGCTTCGCTTGTGTTTCCGCCAGACTGGCCTTCAGATCGACAGCTGCCTTGTCCAATTCGGAGATACCGGTGTCCAGGCCGTCGATGCCTTTCTGTACACCTCCCGCCGCAGCCTGGATGACTTCAGGTGTGACATTTGTTCTGAACATATAGTCCGCAAGATTCTTCACCCGGTCTACGATGTTCGTGACATCAGCGGATTGCAGGCCTTTCAGCAGCTCCTCGGGCAACGTGCCGCTGCCCGATTTCATATCGAACGTTTTGGCATTCGCATTCATCATCTTTTCGACATCCAGCATATCCGCCGGTACTTTGGATGCCAGATCCGGATTCGCCTTGATCTGTGCGAGAAGCGGCTTCAGCTCTTCCACCTGTCGGATTTCAAGTTTGGTCGGGGGCGGAGGAAGGGAATCCATCAACGTGGTCTGCAATCCCGCACCGGCGTTGGCGATGAACCCGATCATGAGGGCCGGTGAAAGCACCGTACCGATGGACCGGACCAGGGACAGGGTTGACAGGGCTGAACTGGATTCATTTTTCGGCACCAGGGAAAGAATCATGTAATTCAAGGGCGTACCCATCGTAAAGCCCATGCCGAGGCCCATGAGGAACAACGAAAACAGGATGGCCGGTACAGAAGGCGCCTGTGTCGCGACAAAGGCCAGAAACAGTCCGCTGAACAAGGTGAAGCTGAATCCGCCCATCAGGACCACTTTGGGTCCATACCGGTCAATCAGCCTGCCACTGAGCGGTGCGCCGATTCCGGCGAACAGACCGAGGATCGTGACGAAATAACCACCGGAACCGGTTTTGATCTTCAAGGCGTTTTCCGCGAACTGCGGGACGAATACCATGCCCATCAGTGCGACGCCGACCAGTATCGAGACAAGGAAGGTAATCACCATGTTTCGGTTGGAAAAGTATTTCAGCGGGATGATCGGGTCGGCAGCGCGACGCTCGATCATTACGAATACGGGAATCAGCAGCAGAAAGAGAACCAGAAAGGGATATACTTTCAGACTGCCGACGGAATTCACAAAATCAAAGAATTTCACATTGGTCAGCCCATACATGAGCGACAGGATCATGCCGGAAAGAACGGCGGAACCGGCCAGATCCATCCGTTTGACAGGCCCAGGGTTCTTGTGGTTTTCCAGTGTGAAGAGCGCACCGACCACGATGAAAAGGCTGATAGGCACATTGATGAGGAACAGCCAGTGCCAGCCGGAGTTGCCGGTGATTCCGAGGATGCCGCTGCCGGCCGAGGAGCCGAGGATGTTTGCGATCCCGTAGATGCCGCCGACCATGCCGAGCGCCATCCCGCGCTTCTCTTCCGGGAAGGTTGTGCCGATTTCCGCTGTGACGATCGGCATGATGCCGCCGCCGCCGATTGCCTGGATGACGCGGCCCGCCAGCAGCAACGGGAATCCGCCGACACTTGCTGATAGGGAGCAAATCAGGGACCCGATACCGAACAGGATAATGCTGATCACATACATGAGCTTGCGGCCATATCGGTCCGCCAGCTTACCGGAAATCGGGATGGAAGTGGCGTAGGCCAGCGTATAAATGGTGATCATCCAGATCCCGATTGTCTCACTTACACCTAACTGGTTCTGGATGACCCCGCGGGCCGGGGACACAATGCCCGTATCCAGCGCGCCCATGAACAGACCGAGAAGATACAACACCAGAATCATGGCGAGATTCTTTGGCTTTTCTGCGAAACCGGCATTTATCTGTTGCCTCTCTACAGGTGTTTTCCCGCTGCTATGGGTTTCACTGCCTCCGGCTGTTCCGGTGCCTCTGGCTGGCCCGGCGCCTTTTTCTGTCTCTGCGCCATTCTTCTCTTTCCTGTCTTTCATCTTCATGAATACTCCTTTTATGAACTATGTTCATATTGAGATAAAAAAAGGGATTTGCCCTGACGGCATCAATCCCGGCTTTCAGGGATGGCGCCAAGAGGAGCGGCTCCGCCGCAACCGGCCAGAATGCCTGTTATGGCAGGGACAAGCTTCTCGAACCGAAAGCCCGGTTCCGGCGCGTAGCTCAGGAATAATCGCGCCAACAGGTCCGCGCAGAACGGATCCGGAATGACAGTTCCAGATCCGACAGCCGCTGCCACACGTTCCGCCAGCTGATGCCGGTAGTCGTTTCGGCGGCATCGGATGCTTTCCCTGTCCGGAGCCGGTTCGGAGGCCAGACTCATCTGCATCCAAGTTCCGTGAAACCCGACGATGAACTCCTGAAGAAGGCTGAACACCGCCGAAAGTTTTGCCAAAGGCTCGCCCGGCGCGCGAACGGATTGATCCATGCGTCTCAGGATCAGGTTCCAGTCCCCCATCACGATTTCCGCGACAATTTCCTCTTTTGCATGGAAATAATTGTAGATGGTTCCCATGCCGATTCCGCACTTGCCGGCAATCGCCCGGATATTCAGGCTTTCGTAGCCCTCTTCATCCAGCATGCGTCGGGTTGTACGACAGATATCCTCTTTTACGTTGGTCAGGATTTTCGGCATCTTCCCATCTCCTTTTATGAACTTTGTTCATTATAAACCAAAAACAATTCGGGTTCAAGCCCCAATATGAACCCAGACGATATCCCACGCCGACCAACAAATCGTCCCTGCCAGTTGCGATTCGGTACCTCGCCGCTACAACGCCAATCGCCGGTCAACAGGACCAGCTCTCCCGCTCCAAACAAATTCAGTCAAATCAGATGACCCATCTTGTCTTTCTTTGTGTCCATATAGAACCGGTTCACCGCGTTCGGATCAATCTTGATCGGGACGCGCTCGACAATATCCAGTCCGAAACCGGACAATCCTATGACTTTGGTGGGATTGTTCGTCAACAGGCGGATCTTCCTGACGCCAAGCGCATACAGGATCTGCGCGCCTACTCCATAATCCCGCAGATCCGGCGCAAATCCGAGCAGCACGTTCGCTTCCACGGTGTCCTTTCCGTCATCCTGCAACTCATAGGCACGGATCTTGTTGACCAGGCCGATTCCGCGGCCTTCCTGCCGCATGTACACCACAGCGCCGCGGCCTTCGTCCGCCACCGCCTTCAGAGCGGCCGCAAGCTGTTCACCGCAATCGCAGCGAAGCGAATGGAACGCATCGCCCGTCAGGCATTCACTGTGTACGCGGAGCAGAACCGGGCGGCCATCCGCGATATCACCCATCGTCAGGGCGATGTGATGTTCGCCGGTCAGACCGTTTTCGAACGCATGGATTTCAAATGGGCCGTACTCGGTCGGCATTTTTGCGACCGCCGCTTCCTGGATATGCGATTCCTTTTCGCGCCGCAAGGCGATCAGCTCTTCAATCGGCAGAACCGGGAAGGACTCAGGCAATGGATCCGATTCATCGGACATCTCCGCGAAAATGGCAACAGGAGACAAACCTGCCAGCCGGGCAAGATCGGACGCGGCTTCCGCGAAGCCGACCCTTTTCAGGAGGCCACCCCGCTTTGCAAGGCTGACTTTCACCAATCCGGGCTGTTGAAAATCATCAACAGAAAAGCCTGCATCCGATAAAGCATGGACCGTCTCGACTTCCCTCCCGGCTTCCGTTACACCCGCCGCATCCGAGTCTAACATTTCATCAACGCCCGTCTTCTGCAAGGTGACGGTGATGGAGGATTGTTTCACAAAATCGTTTCCCGCCTCATAGGGTGGCATGAATCCGAAAGTCCGGCCGAACTGTTCATGTACGGCAACCTGCAATGGCCCTCTCGACAACGTCCTGAACAGCAAGGCATCCGCATCCGTATACAACGATGCTGCCATGACAAGAACCCGTCCGCCGGATTCCGTACCGGTTTCCGCTATGATGACAGGCGCTCCGTCCTGGAACCTGTGTAATATTTCATGGATATTCATTCCTCTTCCTCCCTTGTGCATGCATGGTATTCTTTCCATAAACCCATCCTCGCCACGCTGAGCCTGCAAAGCTCCGCATGTGAACATATTTTCCCATGCGGAAGAAAAACAAACAGGGCCGCCCTGCAAAGGGCGGCCCGTAGTAAGGAAGGAAGGATGAATGGCGCACCGGCACCTCATTCGATTTCGATTCTCCTACTGGTTTCAACCTGCTCCGCTTTAGGCAGAACAATACGCAGAACACCATCCTGGTATGTAGCCTTCACATCGGTTTCCGTGACATGATCCACCCGGAAACTCCGGCGCATGCTGCCGACCCGCCTTTCGCGGCACAAATATCCGTCGCGGTCCTCTTCCTGTTCCTGTTTCTGGTCCAGACCGAAGGTCAGCACATCGTCCTTCAGTTCCAGGAAGATATCCTCTTTCTTCACACCGGGCAACTCCGCTTCGAATACATATTCCTTGTCTGTCTCCTTGATGTCGGTACGAATCTGGCCTCCGGTCCATGCGTTTCCAGCCAGAAACGGATCTCTGAAGAAATTGTCAAACAATCTTTCCATGTTCCAAACATCCGGGGTCCGGTTCACAACAACATTCTTTCTGCCATAGGGAATCATTCCGAACATAAAATCCACCTCCATAAAATCCTTTCAACGGTCTACGTATTTGCTTTTGACTTTCCTTGACCTTGTGCCCTTATTCTAAAACAACTCCCCATCAAACTCAATATTGATTTTGACTTTCTTTGACTTATAAATCCGAATGAATGCCGAAAAATGCGAGTTTATCTCCATATTCCTGCATATATTTCTGGTTTTCTCCGTTTTTCAAATCACATGCATTGAACCGGATCCTGCATAAACACGATTGGGTTGCCCCGTTTTCTCCGCCTGCGTATCCGGTGCACTTGAACGCCAGGCTTGGATAACCGTATAATGAAGGAGTTGACGACTCCATGCCCGCCACCATTCATTCGCCGGCGTCGCGCCTGCTCGCAGGCAACCAGGCGGGAGGATGGCCGGCTCATGGCCGCACAACTCCTTGGCATCGCTTGATCGCACGGGCGAACAGGCGGACGCAGGACAACCGGCATCGCGACAGGAGGGCACTGGAACATGTACAAAATCGTACGGAAAAAGGTTCTGAATCCACAGGTGAAGCTGTTGGAAATCGAGGCGCCCTATGTGGCCCGCAAAGCCGAACCCGGCCAATTCATCATCCTTCGCACCCACGCGGACGGAGAGCGGGTCCCCCTCACCATTGCCGATTTCGACCGCGTGAAAGGCACCATCACCATCATCTTTCAGGAAGTCGGTGCCACAACGAAGCGCCTCGGACTGATGGAGGAAGGCGACGAACTCCTTGATTTCGCCGGCCCCCTTGGCATTGCCTCCCATTTCGACGGTGTGAAGAAAGCGGCCATCATCGGTGGCGGCCTCGGTACCGCCATCGCCTTCCCGCAAGCCAAGAAGTTGCATGGCATGGGCGTGGAAGTCGACATGATCGCAGGTTTCCGCAACAAGGATCTCATCATCCTCGAGGAGGAGATGAAGGCTGCCACGACGAACCTGTACATCACAACGGATGACGGTTCCAACGGCACGAAGGGCTTTGTCACCGACATGCTCAAGTCCCTCATCGAAGCGGGAAACAAATATGACGTGGTCGTGGCCATCGGCCCGCCGATCATGATGAAATTCATCTGCGCCTTGACGAAGCCATACGGGATCCGCACCATCGTCAGCCTCAATCCTGTCATGGTGGATGGAACGGGGATGTGCGGCGGTTGCCGGGTTACGGTCGGCGGCGAAACCAAGTTCGCCTGTGTTGACGGGCCCGATTTCGACGGACACCAGGTCGATTTCGACGAACTGATGCGCCGCATCGGCATGTACAAAACCGAGGAAAAGGTTTCGGAAGAGGCGCATGCCTGCAATATCGGGCTGGGCGCACACTGAACGGACGATCGGAAACGCGGAGGAACCCAATATGCCGAACCTATCACCGAAGAAAGTCACCATGCCGGAACAAGCCCCGGACATCCGCAACCGCAACTTCCGCGAGGTCGCCCTCGGCTATACGGCAGAGATGGCCGTCGAGGAAGCGCAGCGCTGCCTCAACTGCAAGCACAAGCCCTGTATCGCGGGATGCCCTGTCAATGTGAAGATTCCCGAGTTCATCACGCTCGTCGCAGCCGGCGAGTTCGAGAAGGCATACGACAAAATCCGGGAAACCAACGCACTTCCCGCCGTATGCGGCCGGGTCTGCCCGCAGGAAACCCAGTGCGAGGAGAAGTGCGTGCGCGGCATCAAGGGCGAACCGGTGGCCATTGGCCGTCTGGAACGCTTCGTGGCCGACTGGTACATGGAGAATGTGACGCGGGAAATCATCAAATCACCCCGAAACGGACACAAGGTCGCCATCATCGGCTCCGGCCCGGCTGGATTGACCTGTGCGGGCGATCTTGCGAAAATCGGATATGATGTCACCATCTTCGAGGCATTCCACACCACCGGTGGCGTGCTGGTTTACGGCATCCCGGAATTCCGGCTCCCCAAGTCGCTGGTCCAGCGGGAAATCGATTCCGTGAAGGCCGAAGGCGTGCAGATCATGACCAACATGGTCATCGGGAAGGTCCTCACCATCGACGAAATCATGGCGGAAGGCTATGAAGCCGTATTCGTCGGGTCCGGCGCAGGCCTGCCCGCGTTCATGAAGATTCCCGGAGAAAACCTCAACGGCGTATATTCCGCCAACGAGTTTCTCACCCGCATCAACCTCATGAAGGCCTACAAGTTCCCGGACTGCGACACCCCCGTCAAGGTGGGCAAGTCCGTTGCGGTCGTGGGCGGCGGCAATGTGGCCATGGATGCGGCCCGCAGCGCAAAACGGCTGGGCGCGGAGCAGGTGTACATCATCTACCGCCGTTCCGAAGCCGAACTTCCCGCGCGTCTGGAAGAATTCCATCACGCGAAGGAAGAGGGCATCATCATGAAACTCCTCACGAACCCGACGCGCATTCTCGGCGACGAAAAGGGCTGGGTCACCGGTATCGAATGCGTGGAGATGGAGCTCGGCGAGCCGGATGCCTCCGGACGTCGGCGTCCCGTTGCCAAGCTTCATTCCGAGCACGTGGTGCCGGTCGAGACCGTCATCATGTCCATCGGAACCTCCCCGAATCCGCTCATCCGCACCACCACCCCCGGCCTGGAAGTACAAAAATGGGGCGGCATCATCGTGAATGAGGAAACGGGCGAAACCTCCAAGCATGCAGTTTATGCAGGCGGGGACGCCGTCACTGGAGCCGCCACGGTCATCCTGGCGATGGGCGCGGGCAAGACAGCCGCCGCCGCCATTCACAAGCAGATTCAGGATAAAAAGACCATCGACTGAGACGGAACAGCGCCTGTCATCCCTTCCCGCTTGCTGCCTTGAACAGTTGGGCGGCCCATGAATTGCTCCTGGCTGCCCTGCAGTTGAGCTGTCCGTGGGTCGCTTTTTGCTGTCATTGCAGCAGCGCTGTCCATGGACCGTTTAGCGAGGAGGAACGACCCAGTCTGCGATTGTGTTCGCATTTCATACGGTATGCGACAAGCGCCGCGGACCGTCTTTCGCGGTATGGAACGGCTACAATTGAAATCGGCATTGTTACATAGATCAGGTGATATATACTTGCTGTGAAGGCGAACCGGTGTGCCTTCACACACCACTGCGAGGTGAAGAAGATGAAACCAACACAAAGAGAATTGACAGAATGGGCCGTCAACCAGATCCGGACGAAATACAAGGACGATGTCGCACTATTAATCGCCATTTCAGGGCACGCACTGGAAAACGACTGTCACGGGGAGTGCTTTGACTATTTCGTTCCTGCCAACGAAAACGGAAACAGACTGGGCCAGACGTTCATCATTGATGGCGTCGGACACGACCTGTACCCGCGTTCCTGGGAACGCATCGAGAACATGGCGGAGTTCAGGGATGACTTCACATTCGGCCTGGGAGACGCCGAGATTCTGTATGCACGCAATGCAGACGACAGAAATCAATTCGTCGCCATGCAGGAGAAACTCAAGGCTCATTTGCGGGACAAGGATTTCATGTTGAAAACGGCCCTTGAAAAGCTGGATACCGCCATGGAGATTTATCGCACCATGATGTTTGAAGACTCCCTCTACAAGGTGAGGATGTCCGTGGGCTTCATTGCCCACTTCCTTTCCATCGGCGTCGCCTGCATCAACGGAACATACTTCAGGAAGCGGCTTGAGCTGGAAACCGTGGAACTGGAACAGATGAAGGAAGTACCGGAAGGGTTTGTCACGATTTACGATCAAATTGTCAAAGCCGGATCGGTTGATGCGTTGAAGACACTGAGCCATGAGATCATCCGCACCACGCGTACATTCATGGCGGCACACAAACCTGCGAAGATCGAAACCCCGAATGCGCCGAACTACGAAGATCTGGCAGACTGGTATGAAGAAGGCTCGTTGACCTGGCGCAGAATCTACCATCACTGTGACATCGGGGACTTCAAGCGGGTGTTCGCGGATGCAATCAATTTACAGCACGAGCTCAACATCATCAAGGAGGAGTTCGGACTGCGTGAAATGGATTTGCTTGGAAGCTTTGATGCGAACGATCTCAGGGTCTTCAGGCAAAGGGCGCAGGCTTTGGAGCAGTATGTCATTTCCGAGATCGAAACCCATGGTGCCGTGATAAACAGGTATGACTCGCTGGCTTCCTTCCTGGCAAAAAACAACGCGTGAGGTCCATTCAATGAAATACCGTAATGCAGCGGATATTCTACCGGACGAATTGCTGAAGGAGATACAAAAATTCACTTCCGGCGAAACCTTGTATATTCCAAACAACGCCGAACACAAACAGTGGGGCCATCGGTCCGGCGCAAGACTGTTCTATAAAGAGCGCAATGAAGAGATCAAGAACAAATATTTCCACAAAGTCAGCATCGATGCGCTTGCGGATGAATATTGCCTTTCCGTGGAAACGATCAGGAAAATCATCTACAAATAGGGCTGGTATGGCGATTATATCGCCATGCTGGCCCTTACCTGTTCCACCGTTCTGCTGCCGATGATGGGGAAGGTTGGAAAAGGGTGTGCCAGCAGCCAGGAAAGCGCAAGTTGCGTAAGGGTATTTCCAGTTTCCCTCGATTCCTGCAGCAGTTGCTCAAATTTCACTTCATTATCGGGATTTCCGTATGGCCCTGCCAATTCCTTCGGACAACCTGCCTCCGGATTTCTTGCCCATTTCTCGAAAAGACCCATCGCCTGAGAGGAGTACGGAATGGCCGCCAAGCCCGTATCCCTGTGCAAGGCAAGCATCCCGTCATCCATGTCTACAGTGGTCTTGTCCCCGATATTTTCCCGATTCAGTATGGCCATGCTCCATTGCATCTGGTTGGCGCAGAAACCCTGCCATCCCTTTTCCCGACTGATGTGTATCGCTTCGCGGATCCGGTCGGTCCTCCAGTTGGAACAGCCGTAATGGCGAATATGCCCTTCCTTCACGAATTTCTCCAGCAGGGAGAGAATCTCCTCGACCGGCTTGTTCCGATCGTCCCGATGCAGCCAGTACAAGTCGATGCGATCTATGCCGAGCGCACGGAGGCTTTCTTCGAGATCATGCCGGACTTCTGGTTCCGACATGCGCGGGACCTCCATGGTAGAGATTTCCGGATGAGCCCCTTTCGTTCCGATAATCAGGCTGTCCCGATTTCCACGGGCCTTCAGCCAGGCACCGATGTTGCGTTCGCTGGAATTTCGCGCTTCCGGCAGCCATTTCCCATAAATATTGGCTGTATCCAGAAAGTTGCCGCCGCAATCCACATAGGTGTCAAGCAGCCGGAAGGAAAGAGGGGTGTCCGTCTCGTCAATCAGCTGGACTCCTCCCATGACGATACGGGATGCATCCAATGTTGTGCCTGGAATCCTCAGTTTTTCCATCCATTCCTCCTGTGTCGGCGCATTCCCATTTCCGCAAGGTCGATCCCGGACCTTACGCTCCTTCGTATCGGACTTCAGCCGCACGTTCGCAGCTGACCGGATTTCGGGTCTTCCATGCCATCCGGCCGGACTTCAGGCTTTCCGCTCCCCGCTCCTCGTCAGATGAACAGGAATGGAACGCCCATCATACAGGGACGCTTCCCCATTCGAATACGAACGGGAAATCCACGCAACCCCCTCGCGTGAGGAAACCACATACCATTGTTCTTCCCGATCAAGGGTGACTCTGTCATAGATCGGGTTGACCACCCATTCTTTGGTCAATTCATCCACCAATCCGAACTTTCCGCCGTTTTCCTGCGGAACCAAAAACCCGGACGGTACTTCGGCCTTGTGGCTGCATACCGCGCACAAGGCCTTTTTCGGGTTGATTTCCCTTCGGCATTGTTCACAAAACATGGTCTGCTCCTTATCCGGCTTGCACCGTATGAGCCTGAAAAACTTGTGTTTTCCGCCGGTCATCGCTGACGCCGGCTGTATCATCCATTCTTCAGCTCTTGCTCCTCATTCTCCCGAAACCGTCAACGTCAAAGCGTTTCCATTCCGGTGGGAAGTCAAGGTGCCTTCACAATGGATTTACCCTCTTTTCCCGCGCCTTCACCTGCATTTTCATTCCACCCGATCCGCATCATCCGCTTATGCAGGCCTTCACGCAATACTCCTCCAAAAGCCGCCGATAGAGCCGGTAATCCGCAAGGGAAACCGCAGGCGGCGTCTGATGATCCACCGATGGGATGAATCCGCCCTGACGCATCACGGGCAGAAGCCGTTCAAACTCAGCACGCATGGCCGTTTCACCAAGATGCATGACCGTCTTGTCAAAACCGCCGACGAGTCGGAAATCGGGATGATTCGCACGAATGCGCGCCACGTCGACACCGGACTGCCGCTCGAGCGGAAGCACACCGCGAATGCCAGCCTCCAGCAGCCAGGGAATCATCGGGTCCACTTTCCCGTCGGTATCAACCAACGGCAACGTTCCCATCTCCGCCAGTACCGGGACAACCTTTTGGTAGCAGGGCAGGAGAAATGCATCAAACTGCGCCTTCGACAACATGGGGCCGTTGTTGTAGGACATGTCCTCCGCGAAGGTCATGAAATCAGGCGTCAGAATCTCGCAGATTTCCGACAGAACCTTCAGATGAAAGGCAGTCAGATCCCGGTTCATTTCTTCCATCAGCTCCGGTTCATCAAAGAAAGCGTACAGATGGTTTTCAATCCCGAAGAGGGTTCTCGGAAACCAGAAAAATCCTTCCAAAGTCAGCCAGACAACAACTTCGCCCCGTTCTTGCGACCTCTTCAGCGCCTGCAGACGATCCCGGATGTTCAGGACGGCGTCCGTGGGATACAGGAAGGGTTTGAGTGCCACATAGGAAGCCCGGTCCGTCACTGGCCCCTGCCCGTGCGCCATTGCAGGAAATCCGGAACCGCGGGGAGAAATCCAGAACTGCCGTTGCGGGTCAAGTTGAAAGAAGGTGTGGATGCTGTCGCCGTCGAGTTCTGCCGGCAAACCCTCCCCTTGCCATCGGGCGAGGGTCTTGTCCCACCAGCTCGCCCATTCCAGCAAGGGAAGACGATCGTCCGGCATTTGGAAGTTCAGGGTTCCCATGAAACGTTCCCGATTTGTCATGTGCGCCTCCAGCGAGATGGATTCCGTTGTCTGGCCGCAAGCAAGGGTGCATCCCCCGCTTGCGGCTCCATTTCTCCATCATGACACGATCCCTGCACAGGCGGAACAGACGGAACGCACCGAAATCCGCACAAAACGCATCAGGACACAAGAAGTTAGCGGTGTTCCCCCGGAATCCGCTCGCGATAGGCAGTCGGTGTACAACCCGCCAGATTCCGGAACAGACGTGTGAAGTAGTTCGGATCCTGAATGCCTACAGCCTCGGCCACCTGTGCGATGGTGAGCGCCCGGTCCGCCAGCAGACGTTGCGCCATGGAAATCCGGAGTTTGTTGACATACTCCAGCGGAGCAAGGCCCGTAGCTTCCCGGAAAAGTTTCCGGAAATGGCCCTGCGATACATGGCACTGCTCGGCCAATCGGGACAGGGACAGCTCCCCGGCTGCGTTCCTTTCGATATGAGAGAGCGCCTCGGCCAGAAGCGAGCGGCGTGCGCCATACAGTCCTGCGAGGCCTTCAAACTGCCGACTCCAGGCGCGGCCCAGTCGAACCAGCAGGAGCACGAGCAAAGCCTTTCGGGCTTCGCGGTTTCCCATGTTTCCCGAAACGCATTCCGCAATCAATTCCATCCACAACCGCTCCAGCTCTTCCGCCTCCGTCCGTTCGAAATGCAGGATCTCCTGTCCCCCCGCATCTTCCCGGTATAAAGGTTCAAGCACAAGAATGTCCTGAAGCGCCGGTTCCCTTTGAAGGTGTTCCCAGTCCTCCCCCAACCCCACAGGATAAAAGAGGCAGTTGCAGATGGCGGTCATGCCCTCGATCCGGTAGGCATGCATTTCACCGGGCGCTATCACGAAAACGTCGCCCGGAACGAGGCGCACCTCCGTTCCCTGCCAGGCGTGAAGACAGGATCCGCGGACGAGGAAGGCGATTTCGATAAAATCATGACGATGGGGAGCAACCGGCACATCCCCTTCCCAGCGCATGGCATGTATGTCCGTTTCTCTTGTCATGATCTCGTCATTCATTGTCCAAACTCCGCTTCATGCGAGATTCCCAGCCGGTTTTGCATCCTTCGGCGTCCACCGGGTTTGGGACGGAAGGAAAATGTGATATGCTGTTGGGCAAATGAGGAAAGGAATGGATACAGCAATGGAAAACAAATGTCAAAAGGCCATGACACTCTTCGCAAACGGATGCAATTGCGCGCAAGCCACCTTCGCGGCCTACTGCGGCGAGGCGGGCATGGATCAGGAAACGGCGCTCCGCCTCTCTTCCTCTTTCGGCGGCGGAATCGGCCGTCTGCGGGAAGTATGCGGAGCAGTGAGCGGGATCGCCATGGCTGCGGGCCTGCTGGTCGGACCTGCCGACCCACAGGATTCGGACGCCAAGGCCGCACATTATGCGTTCATCCAGAAACTTGCGATGGATTTCAAACAGGAAAATGGTTCCTATATCTGCCGTGAGTTGCTTGCCTTGCCGGAAGGTCCGGATGCAAGTACGCCGGAACCCCGCACAGAAGCCTATTACCGCCTTCGACCCTGTGCCGAGTATGTGGGCAGCGCAGCCGGCATTCTGGAAAAAGCACTCGGCGAACGAGAAAACGGCTGAAGTGACCCCGCCTGAATAGCATGCAGGAACAGCCGTTGATTTTCAGGAAACTGCATGTGCATTCAGGAACATCCAGGTCATTCAGGGATACCCCGAACTTTCAGGAATCCCTCAGGAAACGGCCGCTTCGCAGACGATTTCCACCAGAAACTCGGCGGCCTTCACCATGCTGGAGATCCGGATGCATTCCTTTGTGGAGTGGACCTGTTCCATTCCGACGCTGATGTCCACAGCCGGAATCCCCTTGCCATTGATCACATTGGTGTCACTGCCGCCACCCGTCGCATGCAGGTTCA
Source organism: uncultured Clostridia bacterium (assembly GCA_942493335.1). Classification (GTDB taxonomy): domain Bacteria; phylum Bacillota; class Clostridia; order DSM-8532; family DSM-8532; genus JAEWSN01. The sequence goes on from OW818693.1 coordinate 2,286,678, forward strand.
GCGGAACACCCGTCTTGCCGGCGGCTCTTCCGAGCACCTGGATGATGGCGTCCTCCGGTTTGAGGAAATATCCGGGATACATGCGTTCCCGCAAAATCTCGACCGTACCGCCCATTTCCGACGCGGTGCGGTTCATCCCATCCACCCACAGATCGGTATAATGCTCGATCTTGACTTCATCGGTGGACCGGACTTCGCCTTCGATCGTACAGGTTTCCGTTACGATATTGCGTGCGGTGCCCCCCGAAATGATGCCGATGTTGCTCGTTGTTTCCGCATCGATCCGCCCGAAATGGGGCAGCTCGGCGATGGCTCTGGCCGCCATCCGGATGGCGCTGATCCCCTTTTCCGGTTCGAGACCCGCATGGGCGGCCTGCCCCTTGAAGGTGGCGAGAACCCGGTTGTAGAAAGGCGCCTTGATGGCGGCGGTGCCGATGGGTCCCTCGTCGTCGAGAATGAAGGCGTATTTGGCGGGGATGGCTGCCGTATCAAGGTTTCGGGCCCCGAAGAGTCCGCTTTCCTCTGCTACCGTGAAGGCAATCCAGACATCGCCGTGGCTCCGGCTGGTTTCCCGCAGAACCTGGATGGCTTCCAGGATGACCGTAACGCCGCCGAGATCGTCTCCGCCGAGGATCGTGGTGCCGTCACTGCGGATGACATCCCCGTCCAAGACTGCCTTTTTCCCGAGTCCGGGCACCACGGTGTCCATATGGGACATCAACAGCACCGGTGTCAGATCCGGGTTCCCAGGTACACGACAGATGAGGTTTCCGGCGTTTCCGCCGATTTTCGCGGCCGTTCCGTCTTCGGACGGATCCAGTCCCAGATCGCGAAGCCGTTTCAGCAAAGCATCTGCCATCTGCCGTTCCCCGCGGGTCAGACTGTCGATGGACACCAGGGAAATGAATGTATCTACAATTCTCTGTTGATTGATCATGAACGGTATCCTTTCTCAGACGCCGGAGGAACCAAATCCGCCGCCGCGGTCCTCGCCGATTCCGGCCACACTTGGCACCACGACAAGCTTCATGCGCGGAATTTCCTTCAACACCAGCTGGGCGATGCGATCCCCCTTGCGGATGAGGTAGTTGCCCTTTCGGTTCCCATGGGAATCGATCGTGATGGCGTCATCATAGCTGTAGCTGCAGATTTCCGAAGTGTTCGTGACGATGATGCCAAGTTCGTCGCGGAATCCGCTGTCGATGGTCCCCGGCGAATTGGAGATGCGCAACGGCGTTCTGGAGGTGATGCCGCTCCGCGGGCGTACCTGGATCTCGTACCCGCCGGGGATGGCAAACTTCAGCCCGGTCGGTACAATCAGCGTATCTCCAGGCCCGATCAGCACCTCTTCCGCCGCACATACGTCCATTCCGGCATCGCCCGAATGCACATAGGCCGGCAACTTGACATCTTCCCGACACACTTCGACAAACACTTCCACCTGGCTCATCGCGGTTCTCCACTTCTGTAAAAAGAATTTCTCGTCCCTTTTGCCTCGGCATTGGACAGGCAGACCCATCATATCAAATCGGAACACGGCACAACAGAGGCAGACTGTGACTTTTAGGTTTCCATTCAAAAAACTATCGAATACGTGTCTCAATGAGGAGGCGGCACATCCCTGAAGGCATGGGCGCCTTCAGACTATTTCGCTACCAGCAGCGAAGCAAGGGTGCCCGGCGACTCCTCTGTCACGTACAGATATCGGCACGCAGCATCCGGGTGCTGTTCCCGTTCCAGCCAACGCAAAGGCCGAAGGTGATGGACAACCGTCTTTTCCGTGAACAGATCCCGCACATACGGGAACGACGCGCCGGCACGATCCGTCAGGACACCTGTTTTTCTGTCACAGGTGCCGCAATGCAGGTCACACGGACCGGCAAGGCTTCCCGGACAATGTTCCATCGTCATGACCGGCACCCGGCCATACGCCCAGCTCGCCAGCGGTATCGGGGTCTCCCGGATGGCGTTCAGGTTCTCCGGTACGAGTTCCGGTGAGAGCAGTGCAAGATCCGCTCCCCAATCAGCCGCCTGACGGACCGCTTCGGCATTCCACAGATTCATGCCCGTGTCGGCCATGATCGGCAACTCCGGCGCCCATTGACGCAACAGACGCAATGCGCCGGCATTTCCGACAACAAATCCGCCCACCGAAGCTCGGATTTCCTCCAGTCGTTTCAAAAGCCGTTCCACCCGTTCACCCGGAAGGATCGATGGAATGCGAATCCAGACGGATCCCGGAAAAACAGCCTTCAAGGCATCCAGTTGCGCCGGCGAAGGCGGCGGGATTGCCAATCGGATGTCGTCAGAGGAGCGGGCTTCGAGATTCAATGCACGCACCCATTCCGGTGACGGCAATGACGCAAAGGCCACCATGGTCCGTTCCGGTCCGCAGGAAAGAGGCACGCGCGCAGGCTTCGTCGCAGAAACCGCAGCCGCCCCCGTCGATAGGACATGCCGCCCGCTCTCTGAACGGCGAGAGGTCAATTGTTCCAGCACCCGTCGCCGCATGCTGTTGATTTCCTTGACAGGCATGGTGCCGAGCCCATCGGTCCGGATATCCGCCTTCTGCAGGAACCAAGGCGCATCTCCCATCTTCTCAAGCTGTTCGCGGATCCGTTCCGGCGCCAGCGCCCTTTCCCGGGCGGCCTCGACAGGCATTTCCGATATTCCGGTGAAGCGGTTGCCCGCATCATCTTCAACGGTCAAAACCGCAGGCTCGCCGACCGCAAGGGCAAAGGTCATCTGCAACGGAACCCGCTTCACCTGCCAGTGGGCCACGGTTTCCGCCGCAGCCTGCATCTGAGTCTTCTGCGATGTGCGGTATACGATGTCCCCGGCAGAAACCGGATCCTTGAAATCCCCGAGCAGGACGGCGGAGCCTGAGATCGCCTGTTTCTCATGCCTGCCCTTGAACATGATGGCAGTCAGCATGGTGGAGACGACATGGCTGCCGCCCTTGCCTCCCGCATGGATTTCCAGACCTTCGCCCTGTGACACGTCTTCCGTGAGCAGAACCTCCGCATAGGGGATTTTATACGAAAGCACGGTTCCAACCGGGACACCAAGGTGCTTCGGATGGCTTGGTTCGACAAGGGAACCGGTTTCGGCAGGATCCGCTCCTTCATGTTTCATGCCCGTCAGATATCGGCGTGTGAATCCGCCCCGGTTGAAAATCTGCCGAAGCTCTCTTTCATCCGCCGGATCCACCCTGTATTTCTCCGGACCGTCCTTCGCGAGGAGGTCAAGGTATTTCCGATAAATACCCGTCACAATGGCCACATATTCCGGGGATTTCATCCGCCCTTCCAGCTTCAGCGAACTGATGCCGGCCTTCTGCAGCCTGGGCAGCAGGGGCAGGGACATGAGGTCCTTCATGCTGAGCAGGTATCCACTGGCCGTACTGCTGGTTGTTCCACTGGCGGAACCGCTGACCGGCACGCTGTTGGCGCCGGTGACCATGCTGCCGGCATCCCTACTGGCCAAGCCGGTTGTCGAACCGCTGCCGGAAAGTCTCCAGGGCAGGCGGCATGGTTGCGCGCACATGCCCCGGTTTCCGCTTCGGCCGCCGATCAGGCTGCTCATGAGGCATTGTCCCGAATAACAGACGCAAAGGGCGCCATGGCCGAACACTTCAAGCTCGATATCCGTGCGGGACCGGATGGCCGCGATCGCATCGAGCGACAGCTCCCTGGCCAGCACGACGCGGGACAAACCCGCTTCGGCAGCGGCAAGCACCCCTTCCGCATTATGGATCGACATCTGTGTGCTGGCATGGAGAATCATTTCCGGAAACCGTTGATGCAAAAACCGCACAAGCCCCGAATCCTGAACGATGATGGCATCCACACCGCCAGACCAGGCTTTTTCCGCCCACTCGGACGCAGGTTCGAGTTCTCCTTGCGCAAGCAGGGTGTTCAAGGTGAGATACACCTTCACGCCGGCAGTGTGCGCCTGTTCCGTCAGCGCGAAAAAAGAGGCTTCCGAGAAGCCTCCGGCAAATTGTCTTGCGTGATGGGGCCCTGCTCCCAGGTAGATGGCATCCGCCCCATTGTGTAGCGCAGCGATAAAAGCCTCTTCCGAACCGGCCGGTGAGAGGAGTTCCATTTTGGCATGGTTGTTGGTCATATTCAGCCTTTCGTTTCTTCCTGCACCTTATAGGCGCCTTTGACGGGACTGATGGTGTCTTCCGTGTCTGCATCCGCGTCGACGGCTTTCATGACCACCACTTCATCAGGATTCTCCTGTCCCTTGCGATAGGTATAGCGGTATACGGCGCTGCCGGACTTCACCGACTGTTTCCCGCCAACGCCGCTTTTTCCACCCTTGCGGACAAAAAAGCGGCGTACGCCGTCGGCAACATCCAGCAACCCCTTCGCCTTGACAATGATGTCCTTCTGGATGATGTCCGCGGCAGATTTCGCAGTGTCTGAAATCTTGCCGACATTCTCCATCACCTTGGTGATGCTGTCCATGTTGTCCTTGAGCAGGGATGTGATCTTGGCCGCATTGTCGGAGATCTCCGGCAGATTGGCCATCGTCTTTTCCAGATTCGGACGGATGCTCTCCACCATCTTGTTGGCGTTCCGGAGCATCCGCACCAGATTGGCCGCTGCCAGAACAAGATAGAAAAGCAAGGCCGCGCCCAGCAGGAACAAAGTGATGGTAATCAGTTCTCCCCAGGTGATGGTCCTACCCATGGACTTCTCCTCCGTTTTTCATTTGGTTGAGCTGTTTTCTCATCTCACGGTTTTCCGCTTCGCAGCGGACGAGTTCCTGTTTGATCCGGGTCAGGTTCTCGCGTGCAGCCTGAATTTCCTGCCGTAGCGCATCATGTTCCTCCACACTGGCCTCTATGCGCTTTTCCATCTCCCGGGCCTTGCGCAGGTGGGATTCCGCCAGATGATGCTGCCGCATGGCTTCATCCCCCATGTTGATGGAAGCGAGAACGGCAGTCTGGACCATGCTGAGGGACGGATCGGCCTTCATGATCTCCCGTGTCTTCCTGTCTACAAGTGCCGCGACACGCAGGATGTATTCAGGCGATTCCTCCCCGTTCAGGGTGTATTCATTCGACGCGATTTTCACGACGACCTTGTTGATTTCGCCCATTCGCGCCTCCTTCCGGTATCGGCCGTACTGGGACCATCTGTCCGATTCCGCTTTATCCTTTGTCTTCCTGCGGCTGGCATCAGGGCAGCGATGATGCCCTCGCACCGTTGCGCCAAGGTTTCATCACATGCAAATGCCTGAACAGGCTCATCGCCGGAACAGTGTTCCGCCAATCATCCACTTCATTATATCACCCCAGTCCGTGCTTGTGGCAATCATGCCAGGTTTGAAACATTTACATGCAGGAATTCAGACCCATGGCTCAGGATCTTCGCCTCCGCGCGGGACTTCTCGGCTTCACGAGTCATCGTGTTTTGATTCTTGATCAGACAACCCAAACTTGTTATAGTATGTATATAACAGATAGTTCCATTGCACAGTGGAGGCCTTGATATGATCATCCAACTGGATCTGAACTCTGAAATGCCTCTGTACCAGCAGCTCCATGACCAGCTGATCCTCGGCATCGCCTCGGGTGGCCTGAAATCCGGAGAATCCCTCCCTTCCGTCCGGCAGCTCGGTTCCGATCTCGGCATCAATCTGCATACGGTCAACAAGGTATATACGATGCTCAGGCAGGAAGGGTTTTTGTCGGTCCACCGGCAAAAAGGCGTGGTGGTCAACTCCCCTGAAGAGTATCAGGCAGGGCCCGGATACCTCAACCAGGTGGGCAATCTGCTGAAACCCGTCATCGCCGAAGCCTATTGTCGCGGGATTCCGCTTGACGCGCTGCTCTCCATCGTGGCGGAACGTTATCGGCAATTCGATGGAACGAGTGGCCGAACCGGTTCATCCCCACATCGACCGGGTACGGAAGGGAACAGTCAACCAGAACAGGAAAGGGAGTAACGCCATGCTGGAAACAACGATTTTTCTTGTCATGTTCATTGTGCTGTATGTCCTGACGGCCATCATGATGCTCCTGTATCCACGGCTCAGCCGCAAGACCGTCTCATTCGGCATTTCCATTCCCGCTTCCGCCTGGAGCTCGCCCGAAATCACGGAGATCCGGCGCAAGTACCAGCGTGCAGGCATCCTGATGTCGCTCCTGGTATCCATTCCTTCCTTTCTGCCCATTGCCTGGTTCGGCATGGAAAGTGCCATTCCGGCGCTTTGTTTCACAGGGAGCCTCTTCCTCCTCATGATCGGATATGGCATCCTCTTTCTTGTCGGATACCGCCGGATGAAGAGACTCAAAGCGGGGACCACCTGGGCGGATACGGCAGAAAACCTGGTCGTGGTGGAGACGGGTTTCAATACCGGAAAAACGACGCCTTCCATCCTCTGGTTCCTTCCCATGCCGCTTTCCATCCTTGCTTCGCTGCTGCTGACCCTACTATTCTACGGCTCTGCTCCGGACATCGTTCCGACGCACTTCAACGGGGCTGGGGTTGCTGACGGGTTCGCCCGCAAGAGCCCCGGAACCTTTCTGCTGGTGCCGTTCATGCAGTTCTTCCTTGCAGCTGTCTTTGCCTTCGCCTGGATCTCCATCCGCAAGGCGAAACAGATGATAGATCCGGAAAACCCCGTCGCCAGCGCGGACCATAATCGCCGGTTCCGTTATGCCTGGGCCATGTTCCTCCTGATTTCCGGTGATCTTCTCTGTACTTCGTTCGTCTTCATCACCGCCACAATGCTCCAACTTATCCCCGCCACCTGGTTCATCATCCTGACCGCCATTCTCATCATCGGCATTCTGGCTGGTACGCTTTTTCTCTCCGTGCGTTACGGCCAGGGCGGCTCAAGACTTGATGCAGGTTCCCATTCAAAGGGAAGCGGCGTCATCAACCGGAATGATGATCGCTTCTGGAAGCTGGGCGTCTTCTATTGCAACCGGGAAGATCCGGCCCTGTTTCTTGAAAAGCGCTTTGGCATCGGATGGACCCTGAATTTTGGAAGACCCGTTACCTGGATTCTTCTGGCTGTCCTTCTTCTGTTCATTGCCGCAAGCCTTCTCGCACCGCTTTTCTTTACCTGAATGAACTGCTGTTGGCCCCTCCATACGAAAGGAACAATGTGATGAAAAAAAACATGCGCCCTATTCTGCTCCCGTTCGCCCTCGCAACAGTGCTTCTCCTCGGTGGATGCGGATCCGCCGCTACGACAGGGGGCGCCGTCGCGTCCTCAACCACAGGCTCCACAACCGACACGACGCCGGGTTCTTCTTCCCAGACACCGGCAAACGCAGGTTTTCTTGAAGAGGACATAACTCTCGGCGAAGGAGACTGGGCTGTCAAGGGCATGCTTTGCCTGCCGGCGGAAAAATCAGACGGCAAGCCGTTCCCGGTCGTTGTCATGGTTGGCGGCAGCGGTCCCAATGACATGGACGAAACAATCTACGGAAACAAGCCGTTCCGCGATATTGCCCAAGGGCTTGCACAAAAGGGCGTTGCCTCCGTCCGCTACAATAAAATCAGCAAACAGAATCCAAAGGTTCTCCAGAAAGCGGGAGCAGGCCTCACCGTCAATGAGGAATACCTCCCGAATGTCCGGGATGCCGTCGCCTATGCTGCAAAGGAAACCCGACTCGACACGAACAAAATCTTTGTCCTCGGCCATAGTCTTGGGGGAACAGTCCTGCCGCGGATCGCAAAAGCCGAATCCCTCCCTGCCGGGTTCATCTTCATGGCCGGCAGCAACGCATTCCTTGGTGATGAATTGCTGCGCCAGTACAACTATCTGTTCAATCTCGACAAGAATGTGGATCAGGAAGAAAAGACGGCCATTGCCCAGGTCGAAGCGGAGCTGGCCAAGTTGAAGCCGATTCTCGACGGAAGCGAGGCTCCTGGCACGAAGAGCATTCTGGGTGCACCTGCAGCCTACTGGAAGGATCTGTATGACCAGGATCCGCTCAAGCTGGCGGTAGAAATCACAAAACCCGTTTTGATCCTCCAGGGGGACCGGGACTATAATGTGCTCCCGGACAGTGCGGAGAAATGGCAGACATCCTTGACGGGTTCGAAGGACGTTACGCTGAAACACTATGCGGATTTGAACCATCTGATGTTGTCCGGCACCGGACCGGATGATCCGGTGCACCTTACGAAGCCGAGGGTGGTGGACGATATCGTGATCCGTGATCTGAGCGAGTGGGTGCACTCACACTGAGGAGGAGCATCCCCGTCGATTGCTGCACAGGCACGATCTGCCGATCATTGTTCGAGCGGTTGAATCATTGGCGGCCTTGCTGAAAGTTAGTTCTCTGTAGAGAATATTGAAATCTCTCTTGCTTTTTCGACACAATTCGTGCTATCTTGAAGGTGACACTGATACCTCAACGTACTTTACCTCCTTTTAGCACATTTGAACTTAGTTTGCCTGCGGGAATACCGCAGGCATTTTTATGTTTCTTTCCGAAGCTGCTCGCCGATTTTCCGCCGGATCCGCTGAAGCGCATTGTCGATGGATTTCGCGGTCCGATGCATCCTGACGGCAATCTCCTGATAGTGGACACCGGAAAGATACAGGCCGATCACCTGCTTTTCAAACGGGCTGAGTCCTGATTCCATGACGTTTCCGATTCGCCGGGCTTCTTCCCGATGAATGAGCTGTCGCTCTGGCTCCCGGATTTCCGAACTGCGAAGCTGTGTCATCCCCATTTCCTCCTCACCGGAGGCGCCTGGCTGGCTGAGTGAAAGATAAGTGTTCAGCGGCAGGTGCTTCTTGCGCGCCGCCGCTTTGACAGCCGTCATGATCTGGCGGGTCACGCACAAATCAGCAAAAGCGGAAAAGGGCGCCCCATTGTCAGACCGGAAATCACGGATGGCCTTGAACAGGCCAATCATGCCTTCCTGTACAAGATCCTCCCGATCCGCGCCTGCAAGATGATACGCATGGGCACGGGCGCGAACAAGCGGCTTATACCGGATCATGATGGATTCGACCGCCTGCGTGTCCCCGTTCCGGGCGGCATCAAGAACGGCAGGTTCCACGCTTTCACGGATCCCATCCGGGCTTTCATCCATATTCGGATTCTCCTTTTCCTGCGCCTTCGACAACCGCAGGCGTTTGCATCATCCGCATGACCTCCGCCTGCGGAAGAACCGCTTTTGTTATGCCTTTCGACGCGTCCTTCACGACAAGTCCCTTGACATGGATCTGCATTTTCCGGATGACCAAACCCGCAAACCGGTCCAGTTCCCGCCCAATGGTCTCCTGTACCCGTTGGAGGACGACCTGCAGGGGATGTCCATATCGCATGACCAGATCCATATCGATGTACAAACCTTCCGGTCCATTGTTCGTGCGGAATCTGGTCATTTTTTCGATCGCCGGTTCAGCATCCAGAATATGCTGGACCACCTGATAAATCGCATAGTCGGAAATGATGAACCGGCCATAATAGCTGAAAGTGGGCCGAACAACCGTCTTTTCTCCGACATGCTGGACTTCCGTCCCCTTGCGGCGGAAAATCTGGAGCGGATCAAGAAAATATCCGGAAAACTGCTTTTTCAACTCCAACGCCGGAACCGGGATGACATGCTTTCCCTGCTTCATCCGGATGCCACGGGCCTGTTCAATCTCCTCGGGGGTGGCAACATCCTGGATATAGATGCGTTCCGTCACAGGTCCGATCTGCAGCACTGCGGCGATTTTATCCACCATTCCTTCAGATGTGCCCAGAATCATCACGGCATCCGGTTTTTTCCGATCAAAGGCAGCTCGCATGGATTCGGCCTGACCTGGCCCTTGAAACAGGGCGGCCTTGACGGAACCGATCTTCGTCGGCGCCTTTTTGGCCGAATGCCCTGCCACGATGCCATTCTCATGGATCAGCAATCCATCATCGATGATATAGTGGATTTTATTCTCCCGTGCCACCCAGAGCGCACGATGGCTTTTCCCTGTGCCGCTTGGTCCGATGAATCCTACAACCCGCAATCCGCTTTCCTCCCATGCAGCCGGAAACTGACAGGATCGACCCGTGGATTCCGGCGCGCTTCCTGCTATTTTACCACGAAACGAGTGAAAAGATGCGGGGACGGGGATCCAGGCGTGCAAAAAGAGGCTATCCCATATGGGACAGCCTCTTGATGGCTTTTTTTACGGTTCCGATTATGCCGCTTTGGAAAGAACCATTCCGCTCTCGCACTTTGCTTCGCAAAATGCTGCCGCGGTTCTGATTATCCTGCAAGCGAAAAACCGTATCCGCTCTCGCACTTTGCTTCGCAAAATGCTGCCGCGGTTCTGATTATCCTGCAAGCGAAAAACCGTATCCGCTCTCGCACTTTGCTTCGCAAAATGCTGCCGCGGTTCTGATTATGCCGCTCCGCGTCATAATCAGTGAATGATTGCGCGCTCGGTTTCCTTGTCGAAGAGGTGGATGCGGTTCATGTCGAACATCAGCTTGATGTTGTCGTTCGCAACCGTCTTGGACTTCGGGCTGACGCGGGCGGTGAAGCTCGAGCCGTTGATGAGCAGGTACAGGAAGGTCTCGGAACCGAGGCGCTCTGTAACTTCAACGAAGGCATCGATGAGTTCGCTGGACAGCTGGCTCTGGGTGTGTTCGTCTTCGTGGAGGTTCTCAGGACGGATGCCAAGGACCATTTCCTTGCCGACATAGCCCTGCTTCTCCAGTTCCTTCGCCTTGTCGGCAGGAACGGTGAGCTTGTAGTTGCCCATGCCCAGAAGGACCTTGTCGCCCTCCTTGAGGATGGTGACGTTGATGAAGTTCATCTGCGGAGAGCCGATGAATCCGGCAACGAACATGTTGACCGGGATGTCGTACAGACGCTGCGGATTGTCGACCTGCTGGACGAAACCGTCCTTCATGACGACGATACGGGTACCCATGGTCAAGGCTTCCGTCTGGTCATGGGTAACGTAGATGAACGTGGTCTGCAGCTTCTGGTGCAAACGGCTGATCTCGGCGCGCATCTGCACGCGGAGCTTGGCATCAAGGTTGGAGAGCGGTTCGTCCATGAGGAAGACCTTCGGTTCACGCACGATGGCGCGGCCAAGGGCGACGCGCTGACGCTGGCCGCCGGAAAGGGCCTTCGGCTTGCGATCGAGCAGGTGCTCGATGGAAAGGATGCGGGCCGCTTCATGAACGCGCTTCTTGATTTCTTCCTTCGGGGTCTTGCGGAGCTTGAGTCCGAATGCCATGTTGTCAAACACGGTCATGTGCGGGTACAGGGCGTAGTTCTGGAACACCATTGCGATGTCGCGGTCCTTCGGGGCCACGTCGTTGCAAAGCTTGTCGCCAATGTACAGTTCGCCGGCGGAAATTTCCTCGAGACCTGCGATCATGCGGAGGGTCGTTGTCTTGCCGCAGCCGGACGGGCCAACCAGAATGATGAACTCTTTGTCTTCGATGTCGATGTTGAAGTCACTCACTGCGGTGACGCCACCTGCATAGGTCTTGAATACGTTCTTCAGCCTTACGCCTGCCATGTATATGTACCTCCTGCTCCCGTATCATAACGCGGAACGAATTTGTATGTCTCTACTTTATCACCGGACCTACGTCTGAACCAATATAGGAATCAACGAAATTGGTCAAGATCCTTTGTTGACATTGCCCATATATCCGATAACCGGGGGTGACGCTCCGATCCGATCCGCACCAAGAAGAAGCCTGTACATTCCCAGGGTGGCTCCCTGCCGGATGCAGCCTGTGTGGGAACAGGTTCATGCCTTTCCAATCCAAACACCTGCCAGCCGCAGGATTTCTTCCGTCTCGTCGGCTCGGTTCATCGTCATCAGATGGATCCCGTCCACGCCGCCCTCCACAAGGTCGCGAATCTGTGCAGCGGCATATTCGATTCCCGCCTTTTTCATGTCCTCCGGGTTGTCCTGGTATTTGTCCATCATGAGGACCAGTCGAGCCGGCAGGGATGCTCCGCACAGGGAAGTGATGCGTTTGATCTGCTCCGCCTTGAACACCGGCATGATGCCGGCAGTCACAGGCACTGCGATCCCGAGGGCACGAGCCTTCTCCAGAAAATCGAAAAACCTGCGGTTGTCGAAGAACAGCTGCGTGACAAGGAAATCCACCCCGGCATCCACTTTGCGTCGCAGAAAACGAAGGTCCTCGCTCAGCCGTTTCGCATCCACATGCCCTTCCACATAAGCCGCCGCACCAATACTGAAGTCCGCTTTCGTGCGGATGTGGGCGATCAATTCGTCCGCATAGCGGAACGCGTTTGTCGAATAGTCGAAGTCCGGCTGTCCGGCCGGGGGATCCCCACGGAGCGCCAGGATGTTCTCAATCCCGATCGCTTTCAGTTCCTCCACCATGTCATCCACTTGCCCGACAGTGTGCCCGACACAGGTGAAATGGGCCATGCTCTCGACGCCGTGAGCCTTGCGGATGGTGGATGCCAGTTCCACGGTACGGCCCTTGATGCTGCCGCCTGCACCGTAGGTCACGCTGATGAACCTGGGTGACATGGCGGCGAAGCGGTCCAGTTTCTGCAGGATCGTATCAAGCGGTGTATCGAGCTTCGGCGGAAAAATTTCAAAGGAGACCACCGGACGCTTTTCCTGAAACATGCTGCTGATTCTCATGACACACCCCCATTGATCCTTCATGTTGTACCGAGCCGTGCTGCTGTGCCGAACCAGCATGGAGTCAGTCTCTTCCTGTTATTGTAACAGAATCATTTTTACAGTCAATATGCTTCTATGTTCTTTTATATACACTCTAAGATATGTTAGATACACTAATACATCCTTTTCAAGGGCGATCTGCATCGTCTTGGGAAAGCCGTCCGGTTGAACCGGCGTTTCCATGGGAAATACGGAATTGCATGCAGGAAATGGAATGACGGTTCCGCGAAATCGTTTTCAGGTTCAGGATGAATCGACTGTACTGCAATCAAAACGGTTTCGAACGAATGAGTGTCAACTCCCTGCCTGTTGCATTTTTATTCATGTAAATGTATAATCATGAGCAATCGTGGTGGGAATGAATCCAGAACGCATCCACCACCCAAAGAAACAGAAATCGCAGCAGACGGCATCCACGGCTGACCTCGGAATCTCCGACGTCACACCGTCAGACACCGCAGATCAGGGGGGCAAGTATGATCAAAGTGGCCATTGTGGGGGCAACCGGCTATGTCGGAGCGGAAATCGTCCGTCTGCTTCACGCCCGATCGGATGTCAAAATCGCCTCTGTCGTATCCAACAGTTTCACGGGGAAACCCTTCTCCTCCGTCTACCCTTCGCTGCGCGGCATTTTCGACCTCCCCTGCGATCCGCTGGATGCGGACCTGATCATGGAGAAGGCGGATTTCTTCATTCTGGCGCTGCCTCACGGCGTATCCGGGGATCTCGTACCGAAACTTCTGGCGAATGGAAAAAAAATCATCGATCACAGCGCGGATTTCCGGTTCCGTGATCTTTCCGTCTATGAAACCACCTACAAGGTGGCGCATCCCGCGCCGGGCCTTCTTCCGGAAGCCGTATACGGTCTTCCGGAGTTGTATCGCGATCCGCTGCGCACCGCACGGTTGGTCGGCGACCCCGGCTGTTATCCCACGTGTTCCATCCTGGGCATCGCACCTTTGCTGAAAAACCGGATGGTCTCCCTCAAGGGTATCACCATTGACGCAACATCCGGCATTTCGGGCGCCGGCCGGAAATCGGAACTCCCCTATTCCTTCTGTGAATCGGAAGAAAGCTTCAAGGCATACGGGGTCACGGGACACCGGCATACGCCTGAAATCGAGCAGGAGCTTTCAGCGCTGGCCGGTGAACCGGTGATGGTGTCCTTTGTGCCGCACCTCGCTCCGATGAAGCGTGGCATGCTGGCAACCATCCATTTGGATCTGCTGGCGGAAACCTCCGTTGAAACCCTGCATGCCCTATACCATGAAACTTACCGGAACGATCCGTTCGTTCGGGTCCTGCCACTTGGACAGTTCCCTGAAACCCGCTTCGTTTCCGGGTCCAATTACATTGATATCGGACTCCACGTGGACAGGCGATTGAACCGGGCCACCGTCATTTCCTCGCTTGACAACCTTGGGAAAGGCTCCTCCGGCCAAGCCGTGCAAGCCATGAACCTGATGTGCGGCCTGTCGGAAACCGCCGGTCTTTCAGGCTCCGCCTTCTACTTGTAGGCGCACGGTGCAGGTCTACCTGCGACCGAGGAACAATCAGCCCGAGCCATCCCTACGCTGCGAATTTTCTGCAAGGAGTTGTAAAGATGATTGACCATTCCGAAGTCATCAAGAAAGCTGAAATTCTCGTTGAGGCACTGCCCTACATCCAGGCGCTCTACGGGAAGACAGTCGTCATCAAATATGGCGGAAACGCCATGATCAACGAGGATCTGAAGAACTCCGTCATGGAAGACATCACGCTGCTCAAGTACATCGGCATGAATCCGGTTGTCGTGCACGGCGGAGGTCCGGACATCAACAAGGCGCTCAAGAATTACGGCATCCAGTCCGAGTTCGTCAACGGACTGCGCAAGACGGATGCCGCCACGATGGAAGTCGCGCAGATGGTGCTGGTCGGCAAGACGAACAAGGAAGTGGTATCCCTGCTGAACCGCAAGGGCGGCAAGGCGATCGGCATCAGCGGCATCGACGGCGGACTGCTCGAGTGCGAAAAGCACCTCGAGATGATCGATGGAAAACCTGTCGATCTGGGTTTTGTCGGAAAAATCACAAAAATCAACACACATGTGCTGGAAGTCCTGGCCAAGGATGAGTACATTCCCGTCGTCGCCCCTATCGGCACCGATGCAAACGGACAGAGTTACAATATCAACGCCGACACCGTGGCGGCCGAGCTTGCCTGCGCCCTGAAGGCGGAAAAGCTGATGCTGCTGACGGATGTGGAAGGTGTCAAATCCTCGAAGGATTCCGACGAAATTCTTTACATGCTCACTGTGAAACAAGTGCATGAGCTGATCGAAAAGGGAATCATCGTGGGCGGCATGATTCCGAAAGTCCTGGGCTGCGTCAGTGCTGTCGAGAATGGTGTCGGCCGCGCGCATATCGTCGACGGGCGGACCCCGCACTGCATCCTGCTCGAGATCTTCACGAACAAGGGAATCGGAACGATGATCACCCGCGAATTAAATCGATATTTCGATAAGGAGAACCTGTAAGGGCGGAACTCCTTCGCCCCCCATGGAACTCACATGACACCGGATCGTACGGGCTTTGCCGGAAGAGCGCTTGCACATCCCATTGCCCTGCTCCATGACTTTACCGGCTCCATGACAGTTCCCGACTTGCGCGAAACAGGCCCGCCGTGCGAGCAGCGGACCCGTTGTCCTTGTTCGAGCTTGGTTCTTTTTGCAGGCGTCGGAATCCACCGACCGCCGGGTGCCGTTTCGGCACCTTCTTTTTTTGTCAGACGTCGATGCGCAACGATTCCGGTTCGACCTGACCGCCTTGGATTTTACGCATGTCGAGGGTCAGCTTCTTCATCCGATCCCGCATTTCCATCGCCGCGCCGGCATCGAGGCCTGTTCCACACAGGATTTGCATGGGAAGCCCGGTCACCTGTTCCCGCAAGCTCCACCCGGCCTGCGTCAGACGGACAATCACCGAACGCTCATCGGCTGCATCCCGTTCCTTTTCGACAAGTCCGGCCCGGACAAGCTTCTTCAGGAGCGGTGTCAGTGTTCCGGAATCCAGAAAAAGATGTTCGCCAAGCGTCTTCATGGTCAATTCCCTGCATTCCCAAAGTACGAGAAGGGTGATGTACTGGGTATAGGTAAGTCCGAGTTTTTCCAGATGGTGCCGATACAGTCCGGTGATTTCCCGGGAAAGGGCATAGGCCGCAAAACACAGCTGATTGTCCAGCAGCAGCCAATCCTCCTTGTGTTCCTTTGCTTCCCGGACCATCTTCCTGTTACCGGCTGCCTTTGTCTTTTTTACGGCTGGCTCCGCCTGACTCGCCATCATGCCCTTCTTCCCGCCCGCAGATTGGTCGAGCGTCTATTGTATTGGATGAAATTGAATTACCCCGAATCGGATTTTCGAAACAGGCTTCCTCCTAAGAGATGGCCGGCAAAAGGAAAAGGGACTCGAACTGCTCTGCCGCAACAGGCCTTCCGAGCAGGAATCCCTGGATTTCATCACATCCCAGCTGCTGCAGGCTGGCCAGCTGTTCCTCTGTTTCCACGCCTTCCGCGATGGTGCGAAGGCGCATGGATTTTGCCATTTGAATAATGGCGCCGACAATGCGGACATCCTGATCCTGACTTGCCAGCTCGTCGACAAGCGGTTTTGCGATCTTCAATGCGTCGATGTCAAAACGTTTGATATAGCTCAAAGACGAATACCCTGTTCCGAAATCGTCGATGGAGATGGAAACGCCCAACGACGTCAGGCTGGTCAGCATTTCCTCCAGCATGGTTTCCGTACGCATCGCTACGGATTCCGTGATTTCGACATCCACCCAGGATGGCTGGACTCCGATTTTGAACAGAAGGGACTCGAAGCGACCGATGAAATTCGGAGAATCGAATTGGCCCGGTGAAATATTGATCCCCATGCGCAAGGACAGCCCGAACCGGGTATTCCAGTCCATGACCCGCCGAAGCGCTTGTTCCGCCACCCAGTCGCCGATGGAGAGAATCATGCCGGATTCTTCTGCCACAGGGATGAATTCAGCAGGCGAGACATTCCCCAGGTCCAGCGATTTCCACCGCAGGAGCGCCTCCATGCCGATGAGGGTCCGGTTGCGCGCTACAAACTGCGGTTGATAATGAAGGGTGAATTCCTTGTCGAAGTCCGCCTTGCGCAGCGCGATCTCCAGATCATGCCTCCGGCGCATGCCCTCGCTGAGCCATGCACTGTAGAAGGCGTACCGGACCGTGCCTTGCGCTTTTGCATGATACATCGCCAGGTCCGCGTTCTTCATCAGGGTGTTTGTATCGGCGCCATCCTGCGGAAAACAGGCGATTCCGATACTGACCGACAGGTTGAACTGCCAGGGGTCCAGGTCCATCGGTTCCTGAAAGGCCGCCAGCAACTGTTCGGTCAGCCGGACCGCCTCCTCATGGGCCAGCGGGCCGGGCACACAGACCACGAACTCATCGCCGCCAAGCCTTGCAAGCAGCATGCCGGGGTCCATCAGAACTTCGAGCCTGTTGCCAAGACAGCGCAGGATGCGGTCACCGAGCTCGTGCCCATAGGAATCGTTGATCACCTTGAAACGGTCCAGATCCATGTAGAAGATGACGATCTGTCTGTTTCCGGCCGACTCCGTCATCCTTTTCCCGAGTTCCTCCTGAAAGGCCCGACGGTTCACAAGTCCGGTCACCAGATCACGATTGGCCAGAATGTCCAACTCCCTGTTGGCCTCAATGAGATCGGCCGTCTTGACCGCAACGGCAGCTTCCAGCTGTTCGTTCATTTCCTGCTCTCGTTTGAGCAGGTACTCGCTTTTCACCGCGACGGCGAGGAAGCCGCTGACCAATGCATGCAGCATCAGGACGCCGAGTACCAGGAGAAAGTGGTCGAACCAGCGCTCCACGCCAAGCAGCCGGAGTATGAACGGAATGATCAGGACTACCAGGATGATGGGTCGCCATTTGATGTTGTTCGGAATGCTTGCGCTTCGATGGACCTCCTTTTCCTGAATGCCGAATCGAAGCCTGTGGACCGCAGCAATGCCAAAAACCAGATTGGCGGTCACAAAACCGATATCTGATATGTTGTTGACGGAATAGGTGTCACTGTAGCTTTGAAAACAATAAGTCAGATCGGAAAGGGTGTAGATCAAAATGCCAATCATGCAAATGACCGTGGAGGTTGTCACGCCCTTCATGCTCGAGGAAGCCCCGAAGACGCCAATCAAACCCAATGCCATCAAGTCCGTCAGCAGATACAGGAAATTCAGCAGTGCGAAAGGATCCGCGAAAACATTGGTACCATACCAGCTTTTGAAGAACAACACCCAGAACGCATCCATCAGGATGATCAGGATCAGGGCCAGGTCAACGGCCATCTGGGTAATGTTCCATCGGTGGAACTGCGAGCTGAAGAAACTGGCGGCACCAGCCAGCAGGAAAAGATTCGGCAGCAGGTACATAATGGACATGATCAGCAGATCATCCGGACTCACGCCGAGACCCATCTCCAGAAGGGCCCAGACGGAGTCCACCAGTCCGTACGACAGGACGGAACAGCCTAAAAGAAACCAGCTGCCGCGATATACAGTGATTTTTCGTGTGACGGCGAACAAAAATCCGGCCACTAAAAGTTCCGCTGCGGGGGCAATCAGATTGGCAGCTTCGTTGAAATTGGCGAACGAACTGATTGCATACAGGACACCGAGACAGACCAGTGAAAATGTCAAGACAAGGAAGGATCGCATCGTCAATCCATATTTGTTTTCCCCTACCATGCCTGCTCCCATCCAAGCCATCCGTGGCTTCCCGATGCCACCGTCCGGATCTGATCGGCAGTACGGGTGGTGCTTTCATCCGCAAGTATCCTGATTGGGTCCTGTAAATGATCCGGGCATAGCAAGAATGTCAATATACATAAATATACCCACAGTTCCGGCTTGCCCAACAGGCATCTATGCATTACTGCAAAATCGTCAGTTTCCATTCATCATTTCACAGGATAGTACGGTCATCAAAAACGGACAAGTTGCGCCCTTCCCGATTTTCAGCATTATGGCAGGCCTGATGCACCTTCTTGGCGGATTGGATGCAAGGCTCATGCCGATGTTTGTGGAAGCCAAAGGATATTGCATTATTATTCTTCCAGTTGTATAATTATGCAATCATCAACGGACATGCCCACAGAGACATGCCCATTCGCAAAGAGGAGGCACCCATGAGCCAGACCGATTCAATCCTGTTTGTCACCAAAAGGCCCGACATCGTGATGGAAAAAGGGCGCGGCATGTACCTCTGGGATACCGAAGGGCGCAAGTATCTGGATTTTGTCGGCGGATGGGCCGTCACCAGTCTGGGCCACTGTCCGGAGGTTCTGCGGAATGCGCTGCTGAAACAGTCCGATTTGCTTGTCAACGCAAGCCCAGCCTACTACAACGTGCCGATGTTGTCCTTCGCGGATCTGCTTGTGAAACTTTCCGGGTTCGACAAGGTCTTCTTCACCTCGACCGGCGCCGAGGCGAACGAAAGCGCCGTCAAGCTGGCGAGGAAATATGGTGCGCTGAAAAAGAATGGCGCCTATGAAATCATCACAACGATCAACAGCTTCCACGGACGGACGCTCGCCATGATGTCGGCAACCGGAAAAAAGCAATGGGAGCCGTTGTTCGCCCCGAAAGTGGAAGGATTCATCCATGTGCCCTACAACGACATCGAAGCCATGAAGGCCGCGGTTACCGACAAAACCTGCGCCATCATGTTCGAACCCGTGCAAGGCGAAGGCGGAGTGTATCCGGCCACGAAGGAATACCAGGAAGCTGTCAGACAATTGTGCGACGAGCAGGGAATCCTGCTCATCTATGATGAAATTCAGACAGGCCTCGGACGTACGGGCAAGCTTTTCGCATTTGAACATTCCGATGTCCGTCCCGACATCATGACCCTTGCAAAGGGGATCGGCGGAGGGTACCCGATCTCCGCCATGCTCACCACGGCGGCGCTGGACCTTTTCGAAGCGGGTGACCAGGGCGGCAGCTATTGCGCGCAGGCTCTCGGCATGGCGGTCGGCGAGGCGGTCGTGCGGGAAATCGTCGACGGCGGCTGGGTGGAAAACGCCCGCGTCATGGGCGAGTATCTTCAGGAACTGCTCAATGCGCTGGGCAAGGAATTGGGGAACGCCCCGAACGGAAAGCCGTATATCAGCCATGTGCGCGGTCTTGGCCTGCTGATCGCGTTTGATCTGCCAGACAATTGCGGCGCGGATATGGTACAATACGCAATGACGAAGGGTCTGCTGATCAATTCGCCGAAGCCTTCAACCATCCGGTTGATGCCTCCGCTGATCGTGACCCGGAACGACATGGATGCCATGATCAAGACCCTGCGCCATGTTCTCGTCAAATGCAGCCATTCGGCTGACGCCACCGCCTGATCCCACCGATTCCAGAACTATCGACAGGTTGCCGCGTCGCCGATGGACACACCGATAGGAGTGACACCATGCGCACAAGGCAACCTGTTTTATTGTCCCCTTGCACGACAAAGGAACCTTCAACGAATTCCTCTTCGAGACCGGCAAGACATAATCCCTTCCGCAACCCGGCGTTCCTTCCTGCCTATCGAAGACTGGCCGGCTTTGCCGCCATTCTTCCGGCCCTTCTTTTCCTTCTTCTGCTGCCGGTTTCGGCATCAGAACCCGCGACCAGCCCGACAGCCTCCGCCACACCCGCCTGCGTCATCCTGGTGGATGGCACGGCAATCACCTTCCCGGTCGCGCCGCTCATCCAATCCGGCCGTACGCTGGTTCCGTTCCGGGCCATCGCCGAAAGCCTCGGCATTGCGGTAAACTGGGTTCAGGAAACGCAAACCGTGCATGCCGTCGGGTATGGAAAGGTCGTGGACCTGAAGACCGGCAGCAGGACGGCAAGCGTGGACGGGAAAGCCGTTCCGCTGGATATTGCGCCGTTCATCACCAGCCAGCATGCCGTCATCCCCCTCCGATTCTTCGGCGAGGCGTTCGGCTGCAAGGTGAACTGGGACGGACCGAACCGGACAGTCCGCGTCGTTTCCCCCTTGAAGGCAATGGAAATCACCGCCTGGTACGCCATGGACAACAACTGGACAAGCCTGTTCGGCGCCGCGTATCCGGATACGGCCACAGGCGGTACGGATGCGCTCGGACGCGTCGTTTTCGGCTGGTATGAAATGAAGGAAGACGGTTCGTTGAGCACAACCGGAACCAAAGGCTGGAAGAAGCCTTCCGGTTGGGAATCGGCCCTGGCCGGTGCGCAAAATGCCGGTCTGAAGGTGGATTTATGTGCCTATATGTCCGACGGATCAGGCGAACTGACCCGGCTGATGCAGAATCCTTCCGCATGGCAGACTGCTGCGGCATCCCTTGTGCAGGAAGCGGCATCCTTCGATGGCGTCCATCTTGATCTGGAAGGGCTGGGCATGACCGACACAGGAGATCAGCTCATTGCCGTCCGGCAACAGTTCACAGGCTTTGCCGGCGTCGTGTCGGCAGCGCTGCATGCATCCGGCAAGACCCTCACCCTCACCCTGCATCCGACAAACAGTGCCTACAAGGGCTACGATCTGGCCGCACTTGCCCCCCTGGCCGATCGAATCCATCTGATGGCCTATGATTACGGTCAGAAGCCGGAGCCGTCCTCCCTGGTGCAGCAGGCCATCACCCAGGCACTGGCTGTCGTTCCGAAGGAAAAGCTGGTCCTGGGCATCTCGCTCGCCAGTGAAACACCGGACAGTCTGCTTTCGAAACTGGCCATGGCCAAACGCAGCAATCTGGCGGGAGTTTCCCTCTGGCGTCTCGGACTGATGCAGGAGGCCGACTGGTCTTCCCTGCGGAGTTCCGTCAAACCAATCCGCTAAAGGGTAAATCGTTGCCGGCGGCCGGGCACGTGGGATGAGGAACGATCCGCCACAACACCGGGTTGCCCATCAGGCAAGATTGAGCCTAATAACAGAGGGCCGGCCTGCAGGGGTGATGTTTCACCTTGCGGGCCGGCCCTCGTTTCTTTCATTCACCCTTCCAGTCGAATTCCACGACCTTCAGGAATTCCCGGGCCAGCAGCATGTGGCCGATGTGGTTCGGATGGATGCGGTCCCAGGCCAGATTGTTCGGGTGGTATTCCTTGAAATACGCATCGAAAGCGGCCTGTGTATCCACGAAATAGGTCCCGTGACGGGTTGCGACGTCCTTCACGATGGCGCCGTACTGGTCCATGGTTTTCCGCATCGGGTCTTCCCGGTTCGGTTCCATGTAGTAGGGCGTCATCAACACAAGCCCCTTGAGCAACGGCTTTGTCCGCGCCACCAGTCTTTCCAGCCTGTCTGCATATTCCGCCGGGAGTACATGGGTTTCCGTCTGGAGCGGACAGTCGAACTGACGCCAGACATCGTTGATGCCGATGAAAATGGACAGCCAGTCCGGCTTCAAATCCAACACATCCGTCTTCCAGCGGTCCTCGAGATCCTTCACGGTGTTTCCGCTGCTGCCCATGTTCACCACCCTGATTTTTCGTGCCGTATATGCAGTATCCAGCAATCCGTTGACAAAATTTGCGTATCCCGTGCCGATGGCGCCAAACAAGCCTTCCCCGACCGGACGGGCACGACCGCAATCCGTCACGGAATCCCCGATGATCACCAGTTTCGCATTTTTTTCGAGCAACATGCCTTGTCCTCCTTCATTCGCATCCTGATGAAAACGCGCCCCCATATGCAGACAGCGTCGCGTTTTCCCGTAACACACCTCAACAACATGCATCCGTGTCCAGTCCAGTCATTCCGGCAGAATCCGCATCAGGCGAACAGCTTCCGCAGCCATTCCACGCACAGGTTCACCCAACTGCCGACATGCGGATCGATACCCTGGCCCTCCCAGGCCGTTTCCGCCGTGGCGAGGGACAAGCCGTGTCCGCCGTCCGGATAGACGTGCAGTTCAAATGGCACACCGGCTTTCCTCAAGGCAGAGGCGAACAATAGGCTGTTTTCAACGGGAACAAGACCATCCTCGAAGGTATGCCAGAGAAAGGTCGGCGGCGTATGGCTTCCCACCTGTTTTTCAAGCGACATCATTTCCAGTGCGGCTTCGGACGCATCCACGCCGAGCAGGCTGTCGAAGGAACCCCGGTGCGCAAAGGGACCGGAAGAGATCACCGGATAGGAAAGAATGAGGGCATTCGGCCTGTTGCCTCCGGCCTTGATGCCGGAAATGCCGGACAGCCATGGCTTTTCCCAGTGCACCCCGATGGATGCGGCCAGATGACCACCGGCGGAAAATCCGGCGACGGCAATCTTCTCCGGATCGAGATGCCATTCCTCGGCATGCTCCCGGAGGATGCACAAGGCGCGGGAAACGTCCGTAATCGGTTGGGGATGACGATGCGGCACGACACTGTACCAAAGGACGAAGGCATGGAACCCTGCCGCTGCAAACTGTACGGCGATGGGCTCGCCTTCGCGGTCGGAGGTGAACTCGTATCCACCGCCGGGAAGAACCAGAACGGCGCCACGTGTTTGGGCTCCGTCCAGGATATATGCGTCCAGACAGGGACGGAAACCGGGATGTGGCGTTTCATCGTACGGCAGGCCTGACCAGATGTCCAGTTTCAGGTTTTTCATGCAGTCCCTCCGGCGGAGCCGCATCCGATGGGCGGCGGAAAAAAGTGCCAGGCAGTTCCTGCCGTTCAGCCTTTCACCGCTCCTGGTGCGAATGCCCCGCGATTGTCCGTTCCCATTATCCGCCGGAGGAAAAACCCTGTCAATTCACAGATCCGCTTGCCGTTCCGCGGAAAGACCAGTTCGAAAATGCGTCGGTTTTTCAGGCTCCGACATATCGCCCATAGGCCCGGATGGTATCAAAAAAAGCGATCACATTGGCCAGCGGCACATCTCCTGTCAGCACCTGGGATGGGCCGATGATGCATCCGCCACCCGGCATGAGCTGCGACAACCGGAGTCTGGTCTCCGCCGCCACCTGTTCCGGTGTTCCCTGGGACAGGATGTTCATCTGATCCACGCCCCCATCGAACGTCAGGCGTTCCCCAAACAACTGCTTCATCTCCATGGGATCACTGCCACGGACATACGGGGGTATCGGGTTGAGGATATCCACCCCGATTTCAATGAAGTCTTCCACCAAAGGGCGGCAATAACCGCACGAATGGAGCCAGATACGCGCGCCATGCTGTTTGCAGAGTGCAAAGACCTCTTTCCACAAGGGTTTGTACCATCTGCGCCACAAGTCCGGGGACAGCAGCATGCGATCCTGCCCGCCGAGATCCTCATCCGCACGGATGATGTCGATGAGGCCATCGGCCGATTCGAACAACCTTGTGAAATAGGAAAGAAAGAATATGCGGTTTCTTTCGATGTACTCTTCCATCCATTCATCATCCAGAATGTCGTAGAACACATGATCATACGATCGCATCTGCACATGGTGCAGCCAACCCACGCCGGCATGGCCGGAAGCGGTGATCATGTCCTTCTCCCGAATGGCGAGCAAATCCCCGCGCAGGCCTGAAAAATCGAAATCGTCCACCGTCGGCCAACGGTATTCGTCCAGCCGTTTTTCCGCCAGCGGATACACTTTTTCTCCGACCTTGCCCCAGCACCCGTAGGCGGCCGATGCATCGTAAGCAACAATCCCTTCCCTTGGCGGTCCGACGTATCGGGGATGGGCCGAAGGCCAGTCCCAGACGGAAAAGGCATCGATCCCGATTTTTTCATCCAGCTGCCAGACGGATTCCACGCCATAATGCGCGAGCACCTGACTGCGCAACGGTTCGAACAAGTCAAACCCGACAGGCACCCGATCCGGTTCCTTGTGTGAAATGGCCGTAAGAATTCGATCCCTTCGGTTCATACCGCGAGCCTCCTTGTTGTTGCGCCCGATGAAAGGCGTCATGGCGATGTGTGATTCACCCTATGGAAAATAACAATCCAGTTACTGAAAATCGACGAAAAAGCTGCGCCATCCGGCCATTTCTTCATCCGCTGGAACCTTGGTCTCCTGCATGGGCCACGGAATGTCCAGACTTTCGTACTTCCCGCTGCCCAAATGGTGCATCGGCAGCAATTCCACCCCGCCTGTGTGGCCGATGTCCCTGATGAATCGGGAAAACCGGGCCATGTCACCTTCCGTCGCATTGATGCCGGGGAGGACGGGAATCCTGATCCTGATTGGAATGCCGGTTGTGCAAAGGCGCTTCAGGTTGTCCAGGATGAGCGCGTTCCCAACGCCGGTCTCCCTGCGGTGAACCGAGTCATCCAGAGTCTTCAGGTCGTAGAGGAAAAGGCCGACGAACGGCAGCACCTGCTCGAACGTCGACCAGGGAACGTTTCCGGCTGTGTCGACGGCCGTATGGATGCCGAGATTTCCGGCCTCCCGCAGAATCGCCAGAAGAAATGCGGGTTGCAACATGGGTTCTCCCCCAGAACAGGTGAGCCCGCCCCCGGACGTGTCATAAAATGCCTGATCCGCCCGCACAACCCGCATCACCTCATTGACTTCAACGGTTTTCCCGGCCCGGATGCGCGCCCCCGCATAGCAGACATCGGCGCAAGCACCGCAGGATGTGCAGCGGGCACGATCTGTGGACGGCATGACGTTTACGGCAACACCCGTCCGATCATCAGGACTGGCCGGAACAGTGATCGCGCCCGTCGGACAAACGGCCATGCAGAAACCGCAACCGATGCACTGCCGTGGAAACAATTCGAGGTCCGGTTCCTTTCGGAACGACTCCGGATTGTGGCACCACCGGCAGCGCAGATTGCATCCCTTGAAGAACACCGTGGTCCGGATGCCCGGCCCGTCATGGGTGGTGCATCGCTGGATGTCGAAGATTGTCCCATGCGGGGGGACGGCGTTTCCCTCCACCATCTTCAAAGACCCGTCAAAAGCCGATCCACGACCAGTTGTCGGAAGGACTCCGACAAGGTGGCGAAATACGCGCTGAATCCAGTGACCTTCACAATGAGGTTCGGATACTTGTCCGGATCCCGATGTGCCTCCAGGAGCATCTCACGGTCCAGGATGTTCAGATTGACCAGCGTTCCCCCCAATGTATTGCAGTAGGTGTTCAAGAAATCCTCCACGGTTTTCCTCCCCGAACCCGTTGCACCTTCCAGGGGATCCACTTCCAACTGGATCGGTACGGAATTGCCATACCCGCACTGCACAGCGGCGACGGCGACAGCCATGGCGGTCATGGCCCCGGATTCCCGAAAACCGGGTTCCGGATTGGCCCCGTGGGAGATGGGCTCGCCGGCATGCCGGCCGTTCGGTGTGGCGCCGACCGCTTTTCCCATGGGAATGGTGTTCGCCCATGAAAACAGACCGGGAATCATGGCAAACCCATCCGGTGTGGGTTTTTCCCGCACGAGATCACAGAAATGATGCACAATGCGGACGGCATATGCATCCGCCCGGGAATTTCCGCTGCCGTATCGCGGAACGCGTTTGAGCATCAGCCGCTGCACTTCCGCACCTTCGTAGTCGGAAGCCAGCAGGTGCGCGATGTCCGACCATGCAAGCAGCTTCTCCTTCTCCACCCGCTGTTCAAGGGCGGCAAAGGAATCGGCTACAATGGCAAGTCCAGCCCCATCCACACACAGGTTGACGAACTCGACGCCGCCATTCGTGGCATCGAGCCCCCGTTCCACTGGGCCATAGCAGAGCAGATCCATCGCCATTTCGGGAAAAACCTCATGCATATGGGCCATATGGAAGTCCAGACCTTTGGCCGTGGCCAGAACCGCCTTCTCCAGATGACTGGAAAACAGGTGCCAAAGCCTTTCCATGTCGGATTGGCCTGCTTCCTGGGTCAGCATTTCCTGCAGCGCCACCTCGAACACCTTCGCGAAATTGATCTTCACGCAGTCATTGAGCGTATATTCCCTTCCGGGAATGGCACTCCAGTGACAGCCCGATTTTTCCCGATCCACAGCCAATGCGAACGGGTACCCTGCCCGCATGAACCCCTCGTTCGTGGCCTTGTCGCCCAGAAAGTTCGGCTGGCCCAGACGATCCTCGAACAAAATCTCCACGGCGCGTTCCATCAATGCCGGATTCAGACGATCATGCACACGCACGCAAAGACTTACGGGGACCTTCAGCCGATGCATGGCTTCCAGCAGCAGGAACGAGACCTCGTTTGTCCGATCGTTGCCGAACTTGTCCGAGCCGCCAATCTGGTAATAGGTGTTGTCTTTCAGAAACAGGCAGCACAGATGAAAAATGGCTTCCTCATCGTCCAGAAGGCCGGCATGACGGTCATTGTCATAGTAATGCTTCAGGAAGACGTCAATGGAACCAAGTGCGGCACCTGCGCCGTTGTACATGTCGAAGACGACGATTTGCCAGGCTGTGAACTGACAGGCTTCCCGAAAGGACATGGGGGGTTCCGTCACCAGCTTGTGATTGATGCGTGCCATCTCCAGCAGGTTCTGACGAAGTTCCGGGCGGGATTCCGTTTCCGACAGACGCAGCGCCGCTTCCGCATGCCGCCGGATGAGATCCTGGATGCCGAGAACGATGTCGGCCAGTCCGTCGAGAAAATCGGTGTGCTCCGCCCCGAGAGCGGCGCGGCTCTTTCGGATGTTGTCCAGGATTCCCTGCCACCCGAGCCGGAATCCGATGCGGATATCCGGGGTGAAGTGCTGGGGCGCCCCAATTCCGGAAACGATGTCATACCGGAGAAAGTCCTCCTGAAGGTTTGGATAGGGAAGGTCCGGGTGCCATGCGGGCTGCCGGTATTGCTGGAACCGATCGACCCACCCGCCGGCAAGGGAATTCACCGGATCTATGCAAACCGGATGGTTGTCCAGAAACGCCTTGAAATTCGCACCGCAAGCCCTGGGACCGAAGATTCCTCCACTGGGGTGATTGGGCTGCGGCTGGAAGGCGTACCCGTCCGGCGGGGGCTCTATACCCTTGTCATCAGTATCCATCGTGCGGCCGTAGGTTTTGAGTTTCCATTCCGTCTGCGTGGTTTTCCGTTCCCGGATGACCTCCAGACGCTTCTCCCAGCTCCATTGTGTTTCCATGTTGCATCCTTCTCGGATTCGTGATGCAAGAATCCGGATAACGGTTCCATACTGCCTGTTGCCTCGGGGTTGAATCGGGGGAAGCGGCCAAGCCGCTCCCCCCGGTGTGATCAACCCGTCCAGTGCTGTTACTGCCCTTCGTACGGATTGTTCTTCAGGAACTCCCCGAACTGGCTGGCCATTTCATCCTTCATTTTGGCATAACCGGCCTGGTCGAATTTCTTCTGGATTTTGGCCAGTTCGCCTGCTGTATCTTCCAGCACGCCGTTGCCGACCGTGCGGATCAGGGAGGTGAGGTCGTTCATCTTGGCCTGTTCCGTCTTGACATTGTCGGACACGAAAGAGAATCCTGCGTCGATATTCCGGTAATACCAGTTCGTGTCCCCGAGTTTGTTCATGATTCCGACCACTTCATCCGGAATCGTCGAATCATACCGGAGCATGGTGGGATTCCATGTGAGGATGTAGCCGGGGAAATTGTAGTTGCCGGCCGGGTCCACGCCATCCGGAATCTTGAACTTCGTGTCGCCAACGGCTGTCCAGTGCTTGCCTTCCAGTCCGAGTTCAAACAGATCGTGGTTCTTCATGTCGCTGTACAGCCAGTTGAAGAACGCCATGGTACGATCAGTGTTTTTCGAGGTGACAGGGATACAGGCGAAGTTCCAGGCCTTGAATCCGCTTCCCATGGTTTTCGGCGTGTCGGTGCGAAGTCCGGGATTCATGATCCAGTAGCCAAGGGTCGCGCCGGGAACGGATGCCTTCAGGCGGGTCTCGATGGCATTGAACGTGTCGAGGCCGCGGTAATAGGAAGCTGCCTTCCCTGCCATGAAGAGGCCTTCATGATCCTTCTGGCTGAGAATATCTTTTTCGACATATCCCTTTTTGTACCATTCCCGTGCCAGCTTGAAGGCCCGGAGCGGATCCAGGGAACGGAGTTCCGCCGGTTCCAGGGCATTGTAGGCCGGATCGAGGGAAGGGACGACATTGTTGGCCGCGTAGACGGTTCCGTCCTCCTTGATGGCCAGTCCGACATTGTTGATGGTGATCGTATTGTGCTTTTTGGAGACGGGATCCGTCATTCCCTGCAGGGTAGTGGACAGCAGGTCGACGCTGCCGAGGTAGCTGAACGGGATCATGCCCTTCTCGTTGGCGAGGATGGCATCGTAGTACTTCGTGAGGGCTTCAAAGGAATCAATGGTCGTGAATCCGTATTTTTCCGCCAGATCCTTGCGGTAGTACACCACGGCTCCGCCATCAAAGGAATGGGAAAAAGGGATGCCGTAGACATGATACTGGCCGGAGGGATCCGCGAAGCTGTTGTTTTTGAGGTACTCGGGGGTGAAGGCTTTCTTCAGCCCGGGATAGGCATCGCTGTTGAAATAGGGATCCAGGTTGACAAGCTGGCTGTTCGAAATCATCTGCATGATGCTCGGGTTGGTCCATTGCGCGCTGAACGCGGCATCCATGGCTTCGCCGGCAGCCAGTTTCAAGGTCACCTTCTGGCCGATGTCGTCAAAGGTGGTGAAGGTGTAGTTGATCTTCACATTGAGGGTATCCGCCGTCTGTTTATAGAATTCGTCAAGAACCGCATTGAAATCATTGACACTGGTCACTGGTGCAGGTGCGAGGAACTCAAGCGTGACTGCTTCAGGTGCCGCAGGCTTTGCACTCTCCGAGGGAGAGGCCTTGGCGGATTCCGTTGCGGAGGCGGAGACCGACGCGGAGACCGTTGCGGCGGCAGACGACTGGTCTGCGTCACCGGTCGCTGCGGTTCCACCACAACCTGTGAGGGATGCAAGAATCATCAGCACGGCGAGGCACAGGGCAAGAGGTTTACTGGCGGGATGTTTCATTTTGTTTCCTCCTTCACCATTATATAACGCCGTTCATTGCTTATGCGCACTGCGATCCGGAGCGGAGCGCGCGAAACAACGACCGGGGTCACGCGTTTTGAGCAGAGGCCAACATGGCTGGAATGGCTTGTCATCCTTGCGAAGCTGCGGCATCAGGCTGATGCCATGCCTCATCCCTTGACCGCGCCAATGGTCAATCCTTTGATGTAGTATTTTTGCAAAAGCGGGTAGAGCAGGATGATTGGGCCGATGGTCACCATGGCCGTCGCCATGCGGATACCGATGGTGGGGACGGTGAGGGTGCCCAGCGAGGCACGGGCCGCCTGGTTCAGCGAAGAAGTCAGGAAGTCGACCTGCTGCTGAAGCCGCATGATGAGGAACTGCAGGGTGAACAGGTCCGGTTTGTCGATGAACAGCAGCACCTTGTACCATTCGTTCCAGTACCCCATGGCCGAAAAAAGTGCAATGGTTGCAAGGATGGGTTTCGAAAGGGGCAGAATGATTTGAAAGTAGATACGGATGTCGGTGGCGCCGTCGATTTTGGCCGATTCCGCCATCGAATCCGGGATGGTGGCAAAGTAGTTCTTCATCAGGAACAGGTTGAAGGCATTCAGGGCGCCGGGAATGATGAGGACCAGAATGCTGTTGCGCAGGTGGAGCATCCGGGTGAACATGATGTACGTGGGGACCAGGCCTCCGCTGAACAGCATCGTTGCATACGCAAACAGGGATATGGCGTTTCTGTACTTCACTGTTTTCACCGTCAGCGGATAGGCCATCGACGAGGTGAGCAGGAGGGTCAGGATGACACCGAAGAAGGTGGTGATGATGGTCACTACATAGGCATTGAACACAGAGGAGGTTCCCATGAAAATGAGCCGGTAGGAGGTCAAATCGAATTGGTGGATGATAAACCCGTAGCCCTCCCGCAGCAGAGCCCCTTCGTTCGAAAAGGAGGCCACCAGCGCCACCCAGAGGGGAACCAGGCAGAGTAGGGCGAAGAGTCCCGTTGCCGCATAAAACATGACAACGAGCAGGGAGTCTCCCGAGAAGTGTTTGCGCATCGATTCAGCCTCCTGGCGGATGTTTTGTTCCGGGTCTTAAGGGGGATGGATGAAGAGGGAAAGCAGGAATAATCCATTCAGGCGGTCATCAGACAGAAAGTGACGGATGCAGGTGCCTCGGGCGACTAAAACAGTGAGGATTCCCGATCCACCTTGCGGGCGATGGCATTGGCCGAAATGACCATGATGAATCCGACGACCGACTGGAAGAGTCCCACGGCGGACGACATCCCGATATCATTGTTCATCCGTAGTGCCCTGTAGACAAAGGTGTCAATGACATCCGTCGTGTCACGGAGCATGGGATTGTCCCCGACCAATGCGTAGATCATGCCGAAATCGCCATAGAAGATCCCGCCGACCGCCATGATAAGCAACATGACCGTGGTTCCCTTGAGCAACGGGAGCGTGATGCGCAGAATGGACTGACGCCGGCTGGCTCCGTCGATGCGGGCTGCCTCGTAAATTTCCTGATCGATTCCCGATATGGTGGACAAGTAAATAACGGTACCGAATCCGACCCCTTTCCACAATCTCAGGAATACAAGCAGAACCGGCCAGATGGAGGCGTCCTGATAGAAATTGACGGGTGTTCCCCCCAGGGTGACGATGAGTTTGTTCACGACCCCTTCGTCCGTGGCGAACAGTGCGATGGACAGAACGGAAACAACAGTCCAGGAAAGGAAATTGGGCAGAAACATGCAGGACTGCGCGATTTTCTTGAACCGGGTGCTCGAGAGCTCGTTCAACCCCACAGCCATGAAAATCTGGACGACCAGCCCGGTGGTGATGAACAGGAGATTCAGCCACAATGTGTTCACGGTGACAAGCAGCCAGTCGTTCGAGGTGAAGAAGAACTTGAAATTCTCGAGCCCGATAAATGGGCTTTTCAATCCGAACAGCCCGGCCAAAGGGTTGTAGTCCACAAATGCGATGTAGAGGCCGATGAGCGGGACATAGCTGAACAGCAGGAAAAAGAGGATACCGGGCAGTGTCAGCAGATAAAGGTACCGGTTTTTTGAGATCTCCCTGAAAAATCCATTCTTTGGCGCGATGTCGTTCATGCAGGCACTCCATTCCTCGGCAGACTTGGAATGGTCTCATTGTATGCATGCCGCATTCGGGAGTGAAAGTT
Source organism: uncultured Clostridia bacterium (assembly GCA_942493335.1). GTDB lineage: Bacteria > Bacillota > Clostridia > DSM-8532 > DSM-8532 > JAEWSN01. The sequence goes on from OW818693.1 coordinate 2,318,460, forward strand.
CGAATTCCACGAAAACTGCCGTTTCGCAAACTTCCGATACCCACTGATTCTTCAAGAAAGAAGGGTTCGTGAAAAAACAAACAGGGCAGATCCCGTTGAAAATACGGAATCCGTCCTGCCTGGACATGGGGTATCAGTATGAATTTCAGTCTCCGGAACGTCGGTATTCTTCCGGCGTCATGCCTGTGAATTTACGAAAGGCGGTGAAAAAATACCCGGCACTCTGATACCCAACCTGTCCGGCGATCCGGCTTGCCGGCAAGTCTGTCTCCCGGAGCAGCCGTTTGGCTTTCTGGAATCGAAGGGCGGCGATATGCTCGGTCATGGAGAACCCGAAGGCATCCTTGTAAAGGGTACGCAGGTAGTTCGCGGACAAATCCGCCTCTCCGGCCAGCAATTCTACGGTCAGGTTCACATCCGCATACTCCCGTTCCACACGTTCGCGCACCCGAGCAAGCTGCTCGTCATGTCGGCTTTCGCGCTTGTGCCGCATCGCTTCCATGGCCCGGTTGAAGCAAGCCTGCCACTGCAGAAGCAGTTCGGATAAGGTTTCCACCGATTCCACAGCAGGCAGTGCAATGGGTTCCATCCCTTCCTCCGACGCAGCAACGCTTTCCAGCAACCGGCCTGCCACCATGTTCAGCTGTGTGCAGGCAAGCCGGACTTCCGGAACGGCAAAGACGGACAAATCCGACGCGAACCGTTCCAATGCCAGCCATAGCCGTTTGGGATCTGTTGCGCGCAAGGCCTCCAGCACATCCCGCTCCGTCTCGGCGGGATACCGGTAGACGAGGTCACGCCGCAGTTTCATATCCTCGAAACACACCACCGCGCCAAAGCCTTCCGTGAAGCGGTATTCCAGTGCTTCCACCGCCTGTTTCCAGGACCGGCGCATATCCGGCGCAAGGGAAACCTCTTCCCCGATCCCCGCCGTGAAGGAGAGTGACAGGTGTGTCCGGCACGCAGCAAGGATCTCCGCAAGCACATTCCGGATGCGATCGGTCTGCCCCTTGGGCGTTTCCTGCGGATCCCCCACATGCAGCAGGAGGCATAACAGGTCTTCCGAAACCTCCAGGGTCTCGACCCCCATGACGCCGCCGAACAGTTCCTCCGAGATATTGAGCACGGCAAACCGCAGCAAGGCGAGGTCGTCGGCCGACTGCCCGGGAACGACAGCCGAACCGCCGTCAAGCCGGATGGCCACGGCACGAAATCCTTCTGACGCGTACAGCCAGGGTTTGTCCCCCAACACACGGGCCATTTCGGATTTGGCGACCGCCTCTCCCTGCAGGATCCGGAACAGCAGGTTCCGCCGGATGGCGCCGCGCCCAGCCGATTCAAAGGAAAGCAGGCGCGAAACGTTGCTGGTGAGACTGTCATACGTACGGGAAAGGTATTCGATTTCATTCAGGGAGCCATCCGGCCTGCCCGAACCACCGCCTCCCTCCGATGCGCCATGGAGAACAAGACCGGCACCGGCCTGCCCCGCCCGGATGCGTTCCATGAGGCTGGATATCGGCCGATAAATTCTCCGGCCGAACAACAGGGAGATCAGAATGCTGAACAGGATGAACAAGCCGGAGACCTCAAGCACCTTGCGTTGGAGAATGCCCACATCCGCCAGCAGCATGCGGTAATCGGACAAGCTGACAAATTTCCAGTCCATTCCAGCCTGGCGCTTCCAGGACTGCCAGGCCAGCAGAACCCGCTCTCCGTCGATCTCCCGGACAAGAGACCCATTCGGTGCGCCGCCACTGAGGGTCCTGAAGGCATCCGTACCAGAAAAACTGCCAAGGACGTCCTTTCCCAGGGAATCCGCCAACACCGTTCCGTCACCATTCAGAACCAGCAGCCGGGATGCCGTGTTCGCGGATTGTCCGGACACCAGATTCTGCAATACCTGCAAATCGAGGTTGAAGACCATGGCGCTCTGCAGCTCGTTGTCGCTGTATATGACAGACATGACAGGCATGTCAACCGGAGAAATGCCGCCGGAAAGCTTCATCCGCCTGTACACGATGGCGTGGTTCAATCCATCCGGCATGGCTGGTTTATGGGACGTCAGGAGCTCCATCAGACCCGGGTCGTAGAAGTCCTCCGTTGTTCTCACGGGTCCAAGGGAGGAAAAAATCATGTCCGCCTTGCCATTGTACAGATAGACGGAATGAAAGAGGCCGCTGTTGTAAACGATGTTCCCCAAATACCGGAACACCTCGCCTGAGAAGACGGGATCAAACGATTCCAGGTTCTGGGCATCCATCATCATGCCGTTGGTCAGGAATTCCTTGTTCATGTACCGATAGGTGCCATCCCAGAGGGTTTCAAAAACCCGCACGGACTGACGAAGGCTTTCTTCCGATGCCCTCGTGATCTCCCGGATGCTGTTTCGGGAAAACTGCTGAAACAGGTACGTGGAAAGGAGGGCGACAAGGATGGCCCCGACGAGGGCCTGGGACACCACAATGCGAAGGAGAAGCGGTTTCTTCCCGGAAAAAGCGCCAGGACGAACCCTGCGTGGAGTTTTCTTCATGCGTCCCATCCGATCTCCCTGGGGGACCGGGCCGATGCGGGCATCCGTAGTATCCGGAGACTCGCTCCATACCGGTATTTCAACTCGATTCAGGCCCATCATCCCTGCCGGCATGCTACGGACCATTCCGCCATGTTGACAGGATACAGACCCTTCCGCCGTTTTCCATCATATCATAAGATGGATTCGGAAAGCGTTCGAGACAGGGCAGTCAGAATACCTTCTGCAGACGCTTGATATCAACCGCTCCGGATGCTTCGTTCAGAGGAGGATGATGTCGTCCCGGGATGGGCCTGTGGAAATGTACCGGATCGGCACACCGATTTGCGCTTCCGCAAAACGCACATACGCCGCCGCTGCCGCCGGCAGGTCCCCAAACCGTCGGATTCCGCGCAGATCGCACTTCCAACCCGGCAGCCATTCATACACCGGCTTTGCCATGGATAGAATTCTCGAGGCCGGGAAGTCTGTCATCCGCACGCCATCCACCTCATAGGCCATACAGACAGGAATCCGGTCCAGATACCCCAGAACGTCCATCAGTCCGAACGAAACACTGGTCGCACCTTGGATCGCACAGCCATATCGGGTGGCAACGGCATCAAACCAGCCCACCCGCCTGGGTCGTCCGGTTGTGGCGCCGTATTCACCCCCATCCCCACCACCGTCCCGAAGCTCCCGGGCTTCCTCCCCGAACAGCTCCGTCAGAAACGGACCCGCGCCAACACAGGAGGAATACGCCTTCACAACGGCGATCACCTCACGGATGGCCTGCGGCGGGAGGCCTGCGCCCACAGCCGCAAAACCAGCCAGCGGCGAGGAGGAGGTTGTGAACGGATGGATGCCGTTGTCCGGATCCTTCAGGGCACCAAGCTGCCCTTCCAGCAGGATTCTTTTCCCGCTGGCTTCTGCCGAACGAAGCAGCGCCGAGGTATCCGCCACCATCGGGCGGAGTTTCTCGCGGAATCCGTCCGCCCATGCGAACAGGTCGTCGGCCGAGACCGGAGCCGCGCCGTAAACGCCTGTCAGAAGCCGGTTCTTGCTTTCACAGATGGTTTCAAGCCTTGCCTTGAGCCATGCATCCTCATACAGATCCGAAACCTGAAGTCCGATCTTCAGTGCCTTGTCGGCATAAAACGGAGCAATGCCTGTTTTGGTGGAGCCAAAGGCCGCCGCACCAAGATGGCCTTCTTCCAGCGAATCCTGTGCACGATGCCAGGGCAGGACCAGCTGGGCGCGATCGGACACCCGCAGATCAGGAGCGGGAACGCCTCTTGCTGAAAGCCCGTCGAGTTCCCGAAACAGCGTGTCCGGATCCAAGGCCACGCCTGCACCGATCACATTGATCACGCCGGACCGGAATACACCGGACGGCAACAGGTGCAGTGCAAATTTGCCATATGGATTCAAAATGGTATGTCCCGCATTGGCTCCGCCCTGGTAACGGACCACGATATCCGCTTCCCCGGCCAGTAGATCGGTCATCTTGCCTTTGCCTTCGTCGCCCCAGTTTCCACCAACAATCGCTCGGATCATGCCGCCCCCTCTTCTGTCCCGTCACGCGTTCCGTTTGATCCGGAAATACGCGGAAAAGGACCTGACGGCAATAGCGTAACAGGTCCGGATACATATGAAAAATCACTATATTCTATGAATTTCATAAATAATACTTATGAGTTACATGCCAATGACAAGCCCGCAAATGGCTTGCTTCTTTTGAATAGCCACATCATGGCTTGCATGCGTTTGACTACCCCACTCACATCCTGCATTCTTATGAAAAGCCCGCTCATGACTTGCTGCTTATTGCTTTCCCGGCCTTGCAGCAGCCACTTGCTCAACCAGCCTGCGCGCCGACGGGGACAGCGGGATCCCTTCCAGGGTGGCAAGGCAGAGATTTCTCCCGGGAACCGGTTCCGGTGTCTTCACCTCAAACAGTCCGCCCGTACGGAATGCGTCCTCCGCATATCCCCGGACGACGCACCCGATGCCCAGATTCCGTTCCGCAAACCGCACAATGAGATCGCTGGATGCCAACTCGAATTCCGGATCCAACCTGACACCCCGCGAAGACAGAAATCCGTCAAGATGCGCACGTGTACTTGTTTTCGGCTCCAACAGAATAAGAGGTTTCTCCGCAAGTTCCGCCCATGTGACGCGAGCATCCCGCAAACCGGCAAACCGCTCCCCCGCCACGAAGATATCCTCGATCCGCTGCAAGGGCTGCATCAACAACCCTTCCGCCGGAACGGAAACCGGTTCGCTGACGAACCCGAGATCGATTTCCCCATCACCAAGCATCTGCAGGGTCTCCGGCGTCGGCCGGTTCGTGATGTGGATACGGACATCCGGGTAAGCGCGGTTGAAGATCTCCAGTTGCGGCAGCAGGAAAAACCGGAGCGCCATATCGCTTGCGCCGATGCGCAGTGTGCCGGAGGCGAGTGAAAGCAACTCACGCACCTTCTCCTCAGCTTCCGCAAAGTGTCCGTAACCGCGGGAGATGTGCGCGAACAGCACGTTCCCTTCCGGTGTCAGGGTCACACCGCGTGCATTCCGCACCAAGAGCGGACAGCCGACGGCCTGTTCCAGCAGACGGATGGTCTGGCTGACAGCTGGTTGAGAAACACAAAGAGACTCGGCCGCACGTGTGATGCTGCCGAGTCGGGCGACATGAAAAAAGACGCGATAGTGTTCGAAATTCGTCATGCTTCCTCTCAAACCTGAATGTCTGTGCTTGTCCGGTCCCTGTACGCATCCGCGGAACCTGTCGCGCCTGCAGATCCGGAACCTGAATCCGTCCCCTCCGGAGCGACAGCCGAAGCCGCTGCTGCCGAACGCGCCCGTTCCACATCCCGGATGAACCCCTTGAACCGGGTCCCCTGGAAGGTCAGTTTTCCGTAATCACCTTCCACGAGCAGGCCGAAGTCCTGTCCCAGCACCGCAAATTCCATCCGGTCCCCGCTCTCCACCTCGAAGGTGATGTAGTGGTCGGTTCTCGTACTGCTGGTATCGATACCGTCACCCGGATTGGCATCACTGCTGTGGCAGGCTTCCGATCGACGGGAAAGGATGCGCGCCTCCACGGTCAGGATCGGTGACTGATTGTTCCGAATCCCTTGTTTTGCACTTTTTACGATGGTGAGGACAATGACAATGAAAATCACTGCGAAAAAACAAACAAACAGAATGGGCATGATCGTGAACATTGCGTTCTCAACAGGGTTGAATCCAAATGGAGACATGGCGCCCTCCTCCGGGAATATCCACTCCGGCGCAAGACATCCGAGTGGCTTTCTTTGGTTTTCCAGTTCATTTTACAGCGGATGCTCCCTGTTTGTCTTGCCGTAACAGAAATGAAAACATTGGAAACCGTGGAAGTGGGATGCAGCACATGATGCGGAACACAGGACACTGGACTAAGGATGCAGGACACTGGGCTAAGGATGCAGGGCACTGGACTAAGGATGCAGGACACAGAATGCAGGAGCCCGACGCCGGGGGGCTGAGTGATATAATGGCATCAAGTGCGACCTGAGGCCGCATGTCTGGTCACGAGGTGGAACAACATGGAACTGCCGCCCCTCTCCCCCTACATCCGCGTTGCCATGGACAGCCGCATCACGCCACCCTGGCACATTCGCGAACGTGTCATTTTCGATTACGAGCTGATGTATGTGAAGGAAGGCGAGGTATCCGTCACCATCGAGGACGAAACCTTCAGGGGTGTTCCGGGCGATCTCTTCCTGTTCAAACCGGGTCAGCGGCATTCCCTTCGCGTGGATGAAGGGCCGGTTTTCCGGCAGCCGCATCTTCACTTTGATCTGTTCGAGCGGCCCGACAGTCCGGAAGTGAAAGTATCCTTCAAGCCGCTGGAACAGATGTCGGAAACCGAACGTTCCTGGTTTCGGGACGATGTTACGGACAAGCCTGGATTCCGCTTTTCCAACCGCATTCCGCTGAAAAATGCGAAACTCTTCGAAGAGATGCTTTTTCAGATCATCAAGGAACGCGAAATGAAACTACCCTATCACGAAATCCAGGAGAAAGGCCTTTTTCTAAGCCTATGGACCCACCTGCTGCGGGAACAGCATTGGATCGATCACCGGGAGGCGCACAGCCGGATGAAGGATCTTCTTTTGGTGAAGGAATACCTTGATGCGCAGGATGACGCGGAAGTGACCCTCGATCAGCTTTCGGCGACCTTCAACATCAGCAAGTTCCATTTGTCCAAGTTGTTTACGGAGGCCTTTTCCATCCCGCCCATCCGGTATCACCGGATGCGCCGGCTCAGAAAGGCGCGGGAGCTCATTCAGTTTTCAGACCGAAGCCTGACGGAGATCGCCGAACAACAAGGATTCGGGAGTCTGTATGCCTTCAGCCGGGCATTCCGGGAGGCTGAAGGGGTTCCACCGTCCTTCTACAGACGGCGCGGATGAAAGGTCGCCTGCCCGAAGGATCGATGCGGCGACATCTTCCCGAAAACCGCAAGAAGTGTTAAATGATTCGCCTGTCCCGTGGCTGTCCGGATCCACTTCCTGCTTTAGAATGAGGGTATCAAGCTTGGTACGGATTCATTGCGGCAAGCATTCGGAATCCGGCCCGATCCGGAGGAAGCGACATGAATGGTTTCAATGGTCTCGGTATGAATCTTGGCAACCTGTCCCGTGTATCCGGCGCGAAAACCCGTTCCATCAGCCCTGAAAACTTCAAGGGCGCGAAAGGGGCCGGCGGCATGGCCACCGAGGGAACCGGAGCGAACTGCGCGCGTGACCTCGGTCAGGGATGGAAAATCTCCCCGTCCGTCGTTATCAAACCCGGTCAGGTATTCGAGATCGCGGATATCGAGGGCTCCGGCGCGATCCAGCAAATCTGGATGACCCCCGCCGGTGAGTGGCGCAGCAACATCCTGCGTATCTATTGGGACGGTCAGGAAAACCCGTCCGTGGAATGCCCCGTGGGCGACTTCTTTGCCAGCGGATGGGGAAAGTACGCCCAACTCACCTCTCTGGCCGTATGCGTGAACCCCGGAAGCGCCTTCAACTGCCACTGGGAAATGCCGTTCCGCACGCACTGCCGCATGACGCTGACGAACTTGTCCGACCGTGACATGGTCCTTTATTACCAAATCAACTACACCCTCACGGAGGTCCCGGAAGACTGCGCCTATTTCCACGCGCAGTTCCGCCGTGTCAACCCGCTCCCGTACAAGGACGTATACACCGTGCTGGACGGCGTTCGCGGGCAGGGCCAATATGTCGGCACCTATCTCGCATGGGGTGTGAACAACGTTGGTTGGTGGGGCGAAGGGGAAATCAAATTCTATCTCGACGGTGACCGGGAATATCCGACGAACTGCGGAACCGGTACCGAGGACTACTTTTGCGGCTCCTACAATTTTGAGAATCAGGAGACACATCAGTATCAGGCTTTCACGACCCCCTACACCGGTCTGCACCAGATCATCCGGCCGGACGGCGTGTATCAGTCGCAGACCCGTTTTGGGATGTACCGCTGGCACATCACGGATCCGATCCGCTTCGAAAGCGACCTGAAGGTGACCATCCAGGCACTGGGCTGGCGGAGCGGCGGCCGCTATCTGCCATTGCAGGATGACATCGCCTCCGTGGCGTTCTGGTACCAGACCCTGCCGACAGTCTCCTTCCCGGTCTTGCCGGACAAGGATACGCTGGAAGTGATTTGACAGTTGCTCATGCTTGAACGCAGACACGCCCGGCTGGTGATATGCCAGCCGGGCGTGTTTCCCATTACTCCACATGAAGAGACCTCCACGCAAGTCACCCTGTCTTGCAGGCTCAATGTCGTCATTTCCGCCTGTAGCGTTCCAGCGTTCTGCGGACGTTCTGTTCCCATTCCCGTGCCCGGGCGGCCGCAAGTTCGCGGTCCCGGCGTCCTTCCGCCTGCCGCAGCGCAGACCGGTGATGGCCGAGCACCGTGAGAAAATCTTCCTGGAGCGCATCCAGATCCGGCGTTCGGAGCGGTTCGTGTGAGGTGGCGGCTGACGGTTTTGCCCATCCCGCTTCCCTTCCACGCTCCGGCATGGACAGATGCCCCGGTGTGGCTGCGGTCCGCACGACCGGCGCCCGGGCAGGCACCTCCGCCCCAAAGACAAGTTCATCCTCGAAATCGGGCATTTCCACGACAGCCCCGGTCAGCTCGGAAACCTTTGCCGAGAAGGACTTCATTGCCTCCGGTTCCCCATGGACCAGAACGATCCGGGCGGGTTTTGTCTTCATGGCGGAAACCCATGCCAGCAATCCGTCCCGATCCGCATGACCGGAAAAACCCTCGATGGATTCCACACGCGCGCTGACCGTAATGTCCTCTCCGAAAAGGCTGACTTTCTTTATGCCGTCCATCAGCTGCCGGCCCAGGGTCCCGGGCGCCTGATAGCCGACGAACAGGATGGTGGATTCCGGCCGCCAAAGGTTGTGCTTGAGATGGTGACGGATTCGGCCCGCATCGCACATGCCGCTGGAAGCGATGATGATTTTCGGCTTTGAATCGGTATTGATGGCCATGGACTCCTCCTTGGTGCGGGAGAAGCTCAGGTTCGGAAAATCAAGCGGATTGTCATGGTTCCGGATGTATTGCTGCGCTTCTTCGTCAAAGCAGTCCTCGTTCGCACGGAACACTTCGGTGGCCGATACGGCCAGCGGGCTGTCCACAACGACCGGGGTCTGCAGGAATACCAGGTGTTCGGATTTACGCGCGGAGGCGCTTCCGTTCGCCAGCGCGACCTGCCGGTTGATCTCATAGAGTATTTCCTGCGTCCGCCCCACCGCAAACGAAGGAATGACCACGTTTCCGCCGGCCCGGATCGTTTCGTTGACAAGGGAGACGAACTTGTCCACCTTGTCGATCTTCTGGTCGTGCAGCCGATCTCCGTAGGTCGTTTCCATCATCAGCAGATCGGCGCCTTCCAGAACGGTCGGATCCCGCATGAGCGGAATCCCTGTATTTCCGAGATCCCCGGAGAAGACCAGCTTCCATTCCTTTCCCTCTTCCATGATCCGCAGTTCCGTGATCGCGGAACCCAGCACATGCCCGGCATCCCGGAAGGTCACGGTGATGTCCGGTGCGGGCGAGAACGGCCTGTCGTAACGTTCGGCTTTGAACAGCACCAGGGACGCCTGCGCTTCCGCAGAGGTATACAGCGGTTCCTCCAGTGGCTTTCCGGCCCGTGCGTTCTTGCGGTTGCGCCATTCATGCTCCATTTCCTGAATGTGGCCTGAATCCGGCAGCATGAGACTGCAGAGATCCACGGTTGCCTTCGTGGCATGGATCGGCGCACGCAACCCATCCTTCCAGAGTTTCGGAATTCGTCCGCTATGGTCGATATGGGCATGGGAAAGCAGCATGAAGTCGATGTCTTCCATTCGGAAAGGCATCGGCGCATCGTTTGCATGCAATTCCCTGGCTTCGCCCTGAAACATGCCGCAGTCCATCAGAAAGGCGGTTCCGCCGGTTTCGACCAGATAGCAGGATCCGGTGACGGTCTGTGCCGCTCCAAGAAATGTAACTCTCATTCGTTTCCTCCTGTGGGGATGTCCCCTGTTTCTTTGGCATGATTCCAAACCCTTTGTTTGAAACGGACAGAGGGTCGTGCCAGAATCCGGAACGAGGTCCTGTTGCGGCCATTCGCCTTCGATTCATAAAGTGCTTCATCCGCCATGCGCAGGAATTCCTCGGCCTGTATTTCTTCCCCGGCGGATCCGAAGACGGCCCCTATGCTGACAGTGACAACGCCGACGTCCGACTTCTCGTGCAGAATGGCCTGTTTTTCAACGGCCAGCCGGATACGCTCCGCCATCTCCCTGAATCCGCCCTCGGAAGCCTCCTGGATGACCACGACGAGTTCCTCTCCGCCATACCTTGCGACCAGATCACTGTGACGATGCACGATGCCGGAAAGAAGCGCGCCCAATTGTCTCAGGCATTCGTCTCCGGCCAGATGCCCATATGTGTCATTGTATGTCTTGAAGAAATCGATGTCCAGCATCAAAAGGCCGATCGGATGCCCGTTTCTGGAGGACATGGCCACTGCGGTGTTGAAGAATTCATCAAATCTGCGGCGGTTCGGAATGCCCATCAACTCGTCCATGCGTGCCGTCTCGAACAGAAGGTGGTTTTTCTCCTCCAGTTCTACGGTTCTTTTTTTCACTTCCGCTTCCAACGTATCGACATGCGTGCTCAGCGCAGTCCCCATTTCATTGAATCCATCGGTCAGTTCCTTCAGCTCCACCAGATGTCCGGCATACGGAACCGGTTCGTATTCGCCGTCCCGAAGCATCATCATCCCCGTGTTCAGTTTCAGGACAGGCTGCGAGATATGTCGTCCCATATAAATGGCAAACAATATGAAGATCATGGACAGAAAGCTGACACCAAGGATCGTTCGCAGCAGCGCCTGTTGGAAAGCCTGCAAAAAGTCGTTTTCACAAATGATCGTGCAGAGCTGCCATTTCAGATCCCCGTAAAGATACGCTTCCAGTCCCACAAGGTATGTTTTGCCGTCCAGGACGGTCTTCTGGTTCGCAAAATCCTGCCCGGAAGACAGCAGCTCCGCCACATTCCGGGTCACCTCATTTTGGCTGGCGAGCGCGGGGATGTTGCTGGATTTTCCATCCACCACCCTGAAAATCTCCTCCCCTGTCGTTGTGGCGACCAACAGTCCGTGCTCATCCATGATGAATACCTGGCCATTCGGTCCCACCGGCAGTTTCCGCATGGTTTCTCCAAGCCAGGTCATCAGATAGTCCACACCAAAAACACCAACCAGATCGCTCCCTTCATAGGCGGGAAAACTGACCGTCAAGGTCGGCTCCTTGAAGACAAAATGACTGTAGATGGTCCCGAACGCAATCCCTTTCCGTGCGACAGCCGCCTTGTACCATGGACGGGTGCGCGGATCGAATTTCTGGACAACCTGCACCAGCTTCGTATTGTCTCCATCGGCATCCGTGCCGTAATACTCGGAATTCCCGCTGGTTTCCGCATTGTTCCGGACATTTTCCACATCCCCTTCCGCGTTGCGGCGTGAACCGTAGAAGGAACCGTCCGGAAGCGCCACATAAGCCATGGAGGCGCCATCGATGTTTGCCAGCATGTTTGCAAAATAGCGTTCCCGGTTTTCGGGGGAACGGAGGTTGAGAATGCCTGTTTGAAAAGCGCCCTCATTCACGTCGTTCAACAGGATGGCCCGCTCCAGCCTGGAGTTCAGCTCATTCGCCACAAGTCTTTGCATGGTCTGCTGCAATTCCCCGAGAACCACCCGCACCATCCGCTGGTTGTCAAAATAGACAAGACTCGTCACGCTTGCAACCGTGATGAGAAACATCGCCACCAAAGGGACTACAACGGCATTCCTGATTTTATGGATGCGCAAGGGATGTGGTAACCGCACAGGCATTCTCCTTCCGCAGTCAGCTTCAACGGATCCCGAACCGATCCGCAACGACATGCTCGTATTTCCCACAGGAAAGGGCCTCCCAATCTGCTTTCGCCGCGCGCCTTGTCACAAATCGGGGGCGGGACTATAATGAGGGGAAACCCCGGCGATACAGCAGGGGGGATTGGCCGGTACATTCCGCGAATTTGCCGGTTCAGGTCTGGAGAATTGCATGATGAACGTAATCGGGGATCATGCACCCTTTCGCCGGACAGACTCAAATCGGGCTCCGGCCCGGCAGCCCCCTGAAGGCTGTACGCGTCGGGAAGCCATGGAGGAAAACGACATGGAAGAAATGGAACGACGCCAGAAAAACTTCATCGAAGAGGCCGTGGAGGCGGATATGGAAAGCGGTCGCATCAAAAAGGTGCATATGCGCTTCCCGCCCGAACCGAACGGCTATCTCCACATCGGGCACACGAAGGCGCTCTGCATCAATTTCGGCACGGCTGAAAAATATGGCGGACAGTGCAACCTGCGTTTCGACGATACAAATCCGGCAAAGGAAGATGTCGAATTCGTCGATGCCATCATGGAAGACATCCGGTGGCTCGGCTTTGACTGGGAGGACCGCCTTTTCTACGGTTCCGACTACAGCGAGAAAATCTATGACTACGCCGTTCTTTGCATCAAAAAGGGGGTCGCCTATGTGGACGACCTTTCGGCGGATGAAATCCGGGAATACCGTGGCACACTCACGCAGCCCGGCAAGGAAAGCCCCCATCGGAATCGTTCGGTGGAGGAGAACCTTGATTTGTTCGCCCGCATGCGCGCCGGTGAATTTGAACAGGGAGAAAAGATTCTCCGTGCGAAAATCGACATGTCCTCCCCCAACATGAACATGCGGGATCCCGCCATGTTCCGCATCAAAAAGGAACACCACCACCGCCTTGGAAATTCCTGGTGCATCTACCCGATGTACGATTTTGCCCATCCGCTGCAGGACGCCATCGAGGGGATCACCCATTCGCTGTGTTCCCTGGAATATGAGGATCACCGCCCCCTGTACAACTGGGTGCTCGAGCAGTGCGGGATCGTCAACGGCCCGACGCAGTACGAATTCTCCCGTCTGAACATCAACCACACCGTCATGAGCAAACGAAAGCTGCGTGAACTGGTGGAGAAGGACTATGTCCACGGGTGGGACGATCCGCGCATGCCCACGCTTTGCGGCTTGCGACGTCGCGGCTTCCCCGCGGCCGCCATTCGCGACTTCATCGATCGCATCGGTGTTTCCAAGACAAACAGCGTTGTCGACTGGGGGCTCCTGGAGCATTGTGTCCGTGAGAATCTCAACAAGACCGCGATGCGTGTCATGGCCGTCACGGATCCCGTCAAGCTGGTGATTGACAACTATCCGGAAGGACAGGTTGAGGAATTCGAACTGGAGAACAATCCTGAAATGCCGGAAATGGGCAGCCGCAAGATTCCCTTCTCGCGTGAGTTATGGATTGAACGCGATGACTTCATGATCACGCCGCCTCCGAAATATTTCCGCCTGAAGCCGGAAGGCGAAGTCCGCCTGAAAAGCGCGTATTTCGTGAAATGCACCGGATACGAAACCGATGAGGCCGGGAATGTCACCGTGGTGCATGGCACGTACGATCCCGCCTCCCGGGGCGGTGAATCACCGGACGGCCGCAAGGTGAAGGGCACCATCCACTGGGTGAGTGCCGCGCACGCGGAAGATGCGGAAGTTCGCCTGTACGACATGCTTTTCGCCGTGGAGAATCCGGACGAGGGTGATTACAAGGAAAACCTGAATCCTGATTCCTTGAAGGTGCTTGCAACGTCCAAGGTTGAACCGTTTTTGAAGAATGCAAGGCCGGGAGACCGCTTTCAGTTTCTGCGCATGGGTTACTTCTGCGTGGATCCGGATCGCTCCGGCGATGGAAAGACAGTATACAACCGGACTGTGGGCCTGAAAGACAGTTGGGCGAAAATCGCCGCGAAATGATGCACGCCAAAGACGGCCCATAGTGGGCGCATGCCGAACACACATCAATAAAGCCGCCTCGAATCTGTTGCGAAACAGATCGAGGCGGCTTTTCTTTATACGGTATTCCTGGATCGGTTTTATTTGTTCGCATCCACAAAAATGCGTTCGCCGTCCTTCACATAGCCGAGTTTTTCACGGGCGATCTGCTCATAACTGTCTTCAGAGGCAATCTCCAACTTCTGTTCCTGCAGTTTTGCATTATTTTTCGTTTCACGTTCAATCTTGACCTGCACTTCGGCCATGGCGCCCTTCAGAATCTGAATCTTCGTTTCCTGCTTGAGAACGGTCACGCCTGTATAAACGGCCAATACCATGAGCAGCGCATAGATCCAGAAAGAGGGAATCTGCTTCACAATACGGGTCTGCACTTCGGGTTCTTCCGATACGGTGGCGCGCTTGCGCTGCAATCCGCCGGCCGGCTTCCCCTTCACGCTGTTTTTGTTTGCCGCCGGTATGGCAGCAGAGGCCCGCATCGGACGTTCCATTCACTCACCTTTTCTCTTTCGCAATCGTCGTGCCGATGCCCATTTTACACTGGAACAACCGCATGGAGCACGACACCTGAATTATACCACCGGAAACAGGCTCAAACAACAAGGTTTGCGCAAATAACACCGTCAATCCAGCATGGCGACGATTTCGTCCATCGGCTTTCTTGGCCGCGGCGTGGGACTCTCGGCCGCATAGCCAATGGGGACAAGGATACAAGGGGCCATTCCCTCCGGCGCAGCAACAATCGTTGTGATGATCTCCGGTTCAAACCAACCCACCCAGCACGTTCCAAGCCCCTCAGCCGTTGCCGCGAGAACCAGGTGATCCGTGGCGATGGCCGCATCGAACTCCGCACCTTTCTTGCTGAAGACCACGGCAATGATGGGTACCTGCGCCAAAAACGCCTGATGGCAGGCCTTCTCGGCGATCTCCCTGCGCAATGCCGGGCTCCGTACAAACACCACCTTGAAAGGCTGCTGATTGTTTGCGGTCGGCGCCATTTGAATGGCCTTCCTGATCTTCTCGAGCGATGCCTCCGGTACGGCATCAGTCTTGTATGCCCGTATGGCTCTTCGGGTGGAAATGGTTTCATGAAATTCCATTTGATTTCCTCCCATCCATAATTCGTTCAGATTCGGAATCAACTTCCCGATCATCCTATCACAGCGCATTCCGCACTTGCAAGGCATCGGCTCGTTTGTTGGCTCAGTATAGACGTGGTACGAGGGCCAGGACATGAATTCCGGCATCGTCCTCGGCAGGAGGGAACTGTACGGCTCTTCCTCGAAAGAACACGGACGCCGCTATTCGCCAGCTCGAGCATTTCCTGCGGAACTGCTCGAGCTGGCGAATAGCGGCGTCCGATGTGATTTTCTATGACCGAATCGATTTGGCATCTGTTGTAGTTTTGAGGACGGCGACGAGTTGGATGCTGCGTTTTGTCCTGCACAAGCTTAATCTTTCAATGGTATAATGCATGGTACAGACCCTCCGGAAATCCGGCCACTCCGCCCTCCGGCACCAAGGGTCCCCGCCACCGGGAGAAGTCCATGCGTTTCACCAGAACCCTCAGTTTCAGCATCACGCTGATGCTGATCGCCATCACCACCCTGTTGGTGGCGATCCTGTTCGCCAACAATCAATACGCCATGAATGTGGTCCGGAACCAGGTGGTCCAGTCCTACCGGGACCTTCTGCCACGGTACGTGGAAAAACAGGATGACAACCTGTCGGAAATCCAGAATTATCTCATCCGCAATCTGAATCATGCGGCGGAAAACGAAGACATCCGGATGCTCAATGTCGCACGACGGGAAAGCGACGCCTACCACCTCGCTGCCAGCAACCTGTTCCTGCGGATGAGCCGGGACATCATTTCCTATAGTTTTGCAGATATTCTTTTTGTCTATTCCGAAGAGAACGACGCACTTGTATCCTTCGCCTCCTTCAATGCAAGGGAAATCCCGGACATTGACGCCCATCTCAAATCCGCCGTTGAGAACGCCAGCCGTTCCTTTCTCTCCAGCAGCTGGCAAATCGCCCCGCTGGGCAAATCGCCGGGCCTCCTCTGCATGAGCACGGATGGAGCGGGCAGCTACATGGGTGCCTGGGTGGCGCTGGATCACCTGCTGTATGAAGACAATGCGCAGGCGGAACAGACGGGTCGGGGCATGATCCTGATTTCAGGAGACGGCAATACGTTTGTGGGAACACGCAACATTCCGATGCTGGAGCGCATGGTCGGCTACGCGAAGGGATTTTTCTCCGGAATGCCGCAGACCGACTCGGTTCCGGCCAGTAAACTCGGATATCTCCTGATCGTCGAGAAAAGCAAGAAATGCGATCTGTATTTCGCGGAGGCCATCAAGGAACGGACGCTTCTTTCCAGCCTTCCCTCCTTCCAAATCATGATCTTCCTGATCCCGCTGGTCATGATCATCGTTTTCATCGCCTGCTTCGCTTATCTGCAGCGAATCATCGTCATCCCCATGCACAGCCTCACGCGCGGCATGGGTGCGGTCGGACGGGGTCAGGTGCGCGTCATGCTCCAGGAATCAGGTGCGGATGAAATCCGTTTCGTGATCCGGAGCTTCAACGAAATGACCACGCAGATGGAAACCTTGCGCATCGAGAACTATGAACGGCAGCTGCGGGCGCAGCAGGCGGAGATTGAAACAAAGAAGGCCGAGCTGCGCAGCATGCAGCTGCAGATCAATCCCCACTTTTTTGCAAACAGCCTGAACATCATCTACAGCCTGTCCGCCATCCGGGATTATCGCACCATCCAGAAGATGGCCCTGCTCCTGTCCCGGTATTTCCGATATATCATGCATTCCGGCGAAGGCATGACCGACATGCGGAGCGAGCTCTCCTTTGTATGCGACTATCTGGAAATACAGAAGCTGCGTTTCACCAAGCGCCTGCTCTATGAAATCGACACTTCACCTGCTTATGAAAACGTTCCCATTCCCCCGCTGACCATCCAGCCCTTCGTGGAAAACGCCATTGTGCATGGGTTCACGGATCCGACGATACCGCTTGAAATACGGGTCGGAATCCATCCTGATCCGGAAGATGCAGGTTGCTGCCTCATTCAAATCCTCGACAACGGAAACGGCTTCACGGCTTCCCAGCTGGCCGCCTTTTCCAATCCGGAGTTCATCACGGCGGGCGCATCCCGGCATATCGGCATCTGGAACGTCCAGAGCCGTCTGGGCATGACCTTTGGGGATGCGGCTTCGCTCCGCATCCTGAACCGACCCGAAGGCGGCGCATGCATCGAGGTGCGTCTGCCGAACCACAACTGAAATGCAATACAGGTGCATGACCACGTTCATGCACAGTCGGTCCGAAGGAGGAGCCCATCATGTTCACACTGCTGGTTGTCGACGATGAGGAATACGCCCTGATGGGCATCACCCAGGGGATCGAATGGTCGGAACTTGACATCACACGCGTTCTTTCAGCCTCCAGTACGGATGAAGCGGAGGCGCTCCTTTCGCAGGAATCCATCGACATTGTCATCAGCGATATCGAAATGCCGGGGAAAAACGGGATCGAACTTCTCCAGTGGATGCAGGAAAACCGGCCGGACACTCCGGCCATCTTCCTCACCGGCCACGCCAATTTCCAGTATGCCAGAATGGCGTTGCAGTATGGTTGCGTCGAATACCTGCTCAAACCGGTCGATTACGACCACCTCACCGAAGTGGTCCGGAAGGCGCTTGCGCAACTGGAAGTGGAAAAGGACCGCACACGCCTGGTCGAGAATTACCGCGAGTACAAGAATCTCTGGGAGACGCAGAAACCCACATTCATCAGCCATTTGTGGCAGGATATCCTCGAAGGACGACTGCCCGGAGACTCGCGCCGGATTCGTGAAATGTTCCATACCATGGACATCACCGTGGAGCCCTCCCAGAGTGTCATTCTGATCCTCATCAAGGTGGAGCAGTGGCTGGAAGAGCTGGATCTGCGGGATCGCGAGGTCATGCGGTTCGCCGTGCGCAATGTCGCCGCGGAAACTCTGCTTGCCGGTTTCGATGGCGTTGTGTTCCAACTTCAGGACGACAGCCAGATGACGGTCGTGTATGATACCGGCAAGGAAGGAATTCTGAACGAGCTTGCCCGGAATGCAGAGACATTCATTGAGAACTGCAACACGCATCTCGCCTGCCATCTGTCCTGTTACATCGCAGCCCCGGCAGGCCTTCCGGATGCATCGAACGCCTGCCGGGAACTGCTTCGGCTGGAACAGGAGAACATCACGAAACCGAACAGCGTGCTGCGCCTGCGTGATTTCCGTTCCTTGTCCACCAGCACCCTGAAAGCGCCGGACTTCCCGGAATGGACGGTACTGCTGGAATCAGGACGGATGGATACGCTGATGCTGCGAATCCGGGAGTTCCTGGACCGCATCGGAGAAGGGCATGCTTCGAAAGAAATGTTGGAATCCTTCTGTTACGGCGTCATCAGCATGGTATACAGCTCCCTGCACAAGGCCGGCATGCCGGTGAGTGAAGTGTATGCCGACAAGGACCGGCTGTACGAGGGCACTTCGATCCATTCCACCCAGCAGGCTTACCACTGGGCGCATTGCGTACTCGGCACGGTGAACGAGGCGCGCAACAGCACGTCCCGGAATGAATCCTCCATGGTGCGCGAGGTGAAGAACTACATCGAGAACCATATCCTGCAGGATTTCTCCCGGGAGGATATCGCGAATGCGCTCCATTTCAATGCGGATTATCTCTCCCGTGTCTTCAAGAAGGAAACTGGCACGGTCCTGTCGGACTACATCATCTTCCGCCGTATGACGATGGCTCGAAAACTGTTGGAAGAAACGAACGAGCGGATCGCAGACATTGCCCACAACCTCGGATACAACCATTTTTCGCATTTCGCGCGGCAGTTCCGGAACATTGCAGGCATGACGCCTCAGGAATATAGAATGAAAAATCGGAAAATCCAGATGTGAGCCTGTCCCCGCTTTTATTTGCCTGTTTTTTTCCGATCCGCCATCCAGGCTTTCACCTGCCTGGTAATCTCCGCGCAGACCCGATCCACACCGGCTTCCCGATCCGCCTTGTCGATGCGTGCCAGCAGGGTATCCGTATCCAGCACCCCGTTGATCAGCATCGGATACATTTCCGTGATCACATTGGCATGTGCTGCAATTTCCTGCCGGATGGGCGTGGTGTCGAAGGAAAACCCAAGAAGGGCGGATTTCGGCATGTTGTCGCAATAGGTCCGAAGCAGTTCCCACTTTTTCGGGTCTTCATTGTTCCAGACATCCAGCAGATACGCATTCCCGAAATGCCAGAAGTTTCCCGGATTGTATCCCGTATCCGCCGCGGTCTTCACGTTGTCCGGCAAACGGATGACATTGTCATGATCCCGTGCGTAATGGGTCCCTTCAATGCCCCACGTGTAAAGATTCTTCAGGGTCTTGTCCGTCCAGAACAGGTTGATGAGCATCATGGCCCGTTCCGGATCACGGCAGACCCTCGGAAGCACGACGAGGGCGCCGGTCATCGACTGGGTTTCCTTCACGCTCGGAATGAATTCGACCGAAAGCAATTCCTTGCCGGTCTCATTCTCCCATTGTCCCAAATGAATCGGAGACTGGGCCTGTACGTGGATGAACGCCTTCCCCTGGCTCATCGCCTCACGGGAGGTCATTTGCGTGGTGGTTACGTCATCATTGATGTAGCCGGCCCTGAACCAGCTGCGTACCAGACGGCACTGGTCTATGAATTCGGGAATGCGATACATGGGCAAAGCCTGCTGTTCAAGCGTATCATAATAAAGACCGGATTCGAGCTGGACAAAACGGCTTCTGTCCTTCAGCCCGATCAGGGAGCAGGCCTTGGTGGAGCCCGAAATCTGGGACATCGACAAATCCGCGCTCAAAAACAGGGGAACGATGTCCTCCGGGAAAGTCTCCTTCGCTTTTCTTAGCATTGGCTCCAGGTCCTCGAGATAGGAGACGCCGTCCAGGGAAATGCCGGCGGTATCCGCCATTTCCTTGTTCGCGACAATTCCCCAGCCCTGTCCTGTATCCTTGTTGACCGGAATGGCATAAAGCTTCCCTTTCACACGGGCGGCTTCAAGATACCCGTCGAGCATGACCCCCGGTATGTCTTGTCCAAATTCCGCCAGCAATCCGTCCAACGGGAGAAAGGAATTTTTCGCAACCTCCTGAAGGTAATTGAAATAAGAGGCGGAAAACATCAGATCGACCGGTTCCCCCGAGGAAAGCAGAATCGGATATTTGCTGGCCCACAAGTTCCAGTCGGTGATTTTCAGATTCAGGGTGCAGTTGATTTTCTCCAGCAGCCGATCGTTGATCGCTTTTTCGACCAAAGCCTGATCCTTCTGAAGACTGCCGGGGATATACAGGTTCAATTCAGTGCGAGTCAGAACGGCGGCATTGGGCGCACCGGTACCGGCTGGCGTTCCGAGGGCTGATGCTGTTTTCCCAGCCACCGCGCCGGGGGTGCAGCCAGACAAGGACAATGAGAGGATCAGGGTAGCAACCTGCACGACCGACAATCGATGGTTCCTCTTCTTGTGCAACCGCGACAGCATCTTTCGCATCCTCCGGGAAAAGCTCTACTGCTACCATTCTACCATAGCGGAGGATTCCGATACAGGACAGCGGAGGTCGTGGTCAGCAGGTGCCGGCTGCTGGTCATGCCTCCACGTCGGCACACCAGCCGGCCAGCGCACAATCACACACTTGCCGAAACGTCTTAACCGGTTTACCATGAAGACAAAAGCGGCATACCGGCCATAGGGTATGGTGGTGGCTCGCATGGTGCGCACGCCTCCGATATCGGCGGCTGCTACGGCTCGGCCTGCACCATATCCGATCGTGACAGTCTGGAAGGCACGCGAGCGGCTGTTAAAGGAGATGTTTATCGGATGAAGCATTGGCGCATCGGAGGAGCCCCGCCCGGCAATGTGGCGGAGGCGGAACTTGCGGAGACCGTCCGCATGCAACGAAAATGGACGGGGATGCTCCTTCTGGTGTCCTTTCTGATCACGGGCACTGCGCTTGTTCTGGATCCGCCGGGAAAGATCCTTCTGGGCATGGGGCGCATCCTGGTTGAACCCGGAATCCTCATCACCGACTACATGGCCATCGCCGGGCCCGGCGCCGCCTTCCTCAACAGCGGTCTTCTGCTTGCCGCTGGGCTGTTTCTCGTGCGCATGAACCGCGTAACAATATCGGGTCCGGTCATTGCCGCGCTGCTGACCCTGTGCGGGTTCTCTTTTTTCGGGAAGAATCTGTTCAATTCCTGGGCGATACCGCTGGGAGTCCTACTGTACGCGCGATTCAGCGGTGCACCGTTTTCCCGATATATCCTCCATGCTTTGTTCGGAACAGGCTTGGCACCCCTGACCAGCCTGATCTCGTTCGGGCTGGGCTTGCCCCCTGTCGTGGGAATCCCACTGGGGAACCTCGCCGGGATGGCAGCGGGGTTTCTGCTGCCTGTGCTGGCTGGCCACTTCCTGAAGTTCCACCAGGGCTACAACCTGTACAATATCGGTTTCACATGTGGCATCATCGGGATGTTCTTCATGGGCGTGCTGCGCGCCTTCGGTTACCAGAGTGCGTCGGTCCTCATTGTCTCCGAAGGACTCAATCTGCCGTTGGCGGAGTTCATGTACCTGCTGTCCGCTGCCTTCGTGATCGGCGGGCTGTTGACGGGCGGCGCGGACTGGGGGCGCATGCGGCTTCTGTGGCGTCAATCCGGCAGGCTCGCCGCTGACTTCCCCGAGATTGTAGGCTTCGGTACGACGCTGGTCAACATGGGCATACTCGGACTGTTGGCGACCACCTATGCCCTCGTGGTCGGCGGAGAGCTCAACGGCCCCATCCTGGGCGGCATCTTCACGATCATAGGTTTCGGGGCATTCGGCAAGCACCTGATGAACACAGTTCCGATTCTTGCCGGCGTCTATCTGGGCGCATTGCTGCATGTCTTCGATCCGCACGCCACATCCTCACTGCTGGCGGCTTTGTTCGGCACGACGCTGGCACCGCTTGCCGGAGCCTTCGGCTGGCCCGTTGGCATACTTGCCGGTATCCTTCATATGTCGATGGTGATGAATATCGGCTATCTACACGGCGGAGTGAATTTGTACAACAACGGCTTTTCCGGCGGATTCATCGCGGCCGCAATGGTTCCCGTGCTGGAGGCGGTCCGGGAGCGGATGGACAGGGATGGAAGGGATGCGTCATGAAACGGGTACGGAAAACAGCGGAACGGGTATTGCAGGAGCTTGTGGGATACGCTCATGGTCACGGCATGGATGACATAACCGTACGGGTTATTTGCCAGGGAGACCGGTTCATCGTGGAACTGGCGGTTATCGCTGTGGGGCCGCCAGCTGATCTTGACCTGCTCAAGCAGGCGACCGGCTCGCTGAAACGGCCAGAGATCGAGGGATACTACCAGGAGGTGCCCGCCGCCGATGCTGCACAGCGCCTGCGCCGCATCGGCGCGATGGCGGATTCCGCAACTGTCGTCCATGCAGACGGCCGCCTCGTGATCCGGGTCGAAGGAGTCGGACAGCCGGGCTGAAGCGCGCATTCCGTGCGCACAAAAGGAAGAGCGCTTTCTTGCGAAAGCGCTCTCCATCCATTCTGAATCGCGGAGGAACCTGATAAGCAGGAGGTATATGGATCATCCGTGGAAAGGACTCATGTGTCATGCATCAGCATTTACATTATAGACCGGATGCACTCACTTCCTGCGTAATTTCACCCCCGCTCCTGTGACCAGTGCGCCCATGAGGCCGAAGAGTCCAATCGGGAGACCGCCGGTCTTCGGAAGGGAGGGTGCAGCCTGGGGAACGGTCTGTTCGAGGACCACATTTTCAGTGGGTGCGCTTGCAGGTGCAGCTTCAGGCAACAGGGTTTCCGGAGGCGTCTCAACCGCGGGTGCTCCCAATGGAATGTCAGTTGCGGCGAAGGCCTGCGGAACTTCGAACCTTGCTGTGATTTCCTTGTTCGACGTCATCAGGATTCGATTGTCCGTCACCTCTGCACCATTGGGTCCGAACCATCCGACGAAGACTGCTCCATCAGCAGGTGTTGTCAGCATCTGAACGATACTGCTCAAGCTATAGGCCCCACTGCCCGGCAATACGGTTCCAGGACCTTCAATGAGAACGATCAGGGAGACATTCGTCTGATCAACAGTCGTGAGTGTAGGAACTGAAGGCGTTACACTTGGGCTAGGGCTTGGGGAAGTCGTTTCACTCGGATTCGGGCTGGGAGAACTCGTGTCACTCGGGCTCGGGCTGGGAGAACTTGTGTCGCTCGGGCTCGGGCTGGGAGAACTTGTGTCACTCGGGCTCGGGCTGGGAGAACTTGTGTCACTAGGGCTCGGGCTCGGAGAACTTGTGTCGCTCGGACTCGGGCTGGGAGAACTTGTGTCGCTCGGACTAGGGCTGGGAGAACTCGTGTCACTGGGACTCGGGCTGGGAGAACTCGTGTCACTGGGACTCGGGCTCGGGCTCGGAGAACTTGTGTCGCTCGGACTCGGGCTCGGAGAACTTGTGTCGCTCGGGCTCGGACTCGGGGAAGGGCTTGTACTTGGGCTTTGACTCGGGGAAGGGCTTGTACTTGGGCTCGGACTCGGGGAAGGACTGGGGCTTGGGCTCGGACTCGGGGAAGGACTGGGGCTTGGGCTTGGTGATGGAGTAGGGATCTTCACCTTGAAATTGTCGGTTTTGCTTTGCTGGTTGGGGAACCCGGAATTCATGCTGAGCGTGACCTTGTATTCCCCACCATTGTTATTGGTATCATCATATCCTTGGGACCCGTCGCTGGTCTTTTTAACATAATTCCAAAGCTTGATCGGCCCGAAAACAGCATTGACGACATGAACATTTGCGCTTGTACTCTTGCCGAGAAGTGTCCCCTGGGGGGACTCAACTTTCATGTAGTACCAACCATCCGTCAAACCGTGGTTGTGATTGTCCTTGCCGCCTTTCACATACACATCCTGTTTCGCATCATATGGATTCAGATTCTGCGCCGTACCGGACGAGTTGGTTGTCCAGACCGCACCATTGAGGTTATCGTGGGAATTGGTGGTCGCAAAGGATACGACAGGCAACGACCACAACAGAAGAGCCATTGTCAGGATGATCGCCATATTTCTTCTTCTCATGAGGGTCTCCTCTCCGCACATTCATGGTGGGTACCATTCCTTCGGAAGCGGCAGCTGAACCATCATGGCCTTGCGGCTTTAGACTTCAAGCTTTGCGTCGGTGGCTTTCACCACCTTTGCCATGTACACTTTCGCGCTTATTCTCTTTATGTAATGATCGATCTTTTTGAGATCGATTATCATTATCATGTTCACAGTATATCCCGACTCTTGCCAAATGTCAATGACATGAGGCTCTGTATTCTGTATACATTCATCCTGGCAGCCTGTTCATGATATGCCGGCTAAGGACAGATGGACAGAACAAGGGCGGAAAGTCCTTGCGAACTTCCCGCCCTTGTTTGGATCATGTCTTCTTTACGCAAGTATGCAAATTCAGCTGTTGCGATTCACATACCGGTTGCAACTGCAAATTACCTCTTGGTTTTCCAATCGGCATACTGCTTCTGGACTTCGGTCATGACCTTCTCGACGCCGGCATCCTTGAGGGCTTTCAGCATCTTGTCGTAATTCTCGGTCACGCCAACGCCGCAGCGGATGGAGCGGCTGTAGGTGTCGGTGACGTTCTTGATGGCCGCGTATTCGGATTCGACACTGGACTGGATGAAACGGAAGCCGAGGGAGTCATGGTTCCAGGCTTGCGCGGTCAGTTCCTGCATCTGCTTGTACTTGTTCGGATCCTCATTGGCGCTGATGAGCTGCTTGAACTGGTTGCCAAGCGTCCACATGCCACCATGGGAATCGGACCAGCCGTTCTTGTCCTTCGGGATGACAGTGCCAGCATCATTCAGGTCATAATGAGTACCCTTGATGCCCCAAGCCATGAGATTGAGCAGTTCGGTGTTCTGGTGCATTTCGTTGATGTACATCATGGCACGGGCCGGATCCTTGGAGGTGATCGGAATACCGAGCATGGATCCGCCGGCATGCGTGGTTACGATGACGGACGGGGAGGTCTGGACTTCGGCAAGCTTCAGTTCGGAGTTGCCGGACTGCGCCATCAGTTCGTTCGCCTTGACCTGGCCGCCCTTGAGGACGAAATCGGTGGAGACAAGGAACTTGCCGGCGTTCAGAACGTCGATGTTGTTGAAGGTGGTCAGGTAGCTGTCAGCATTCAGGTAGCCGGCCTTGTACCATTTTTCCATGGTCTTGCAGCGGGCCTTGGTGGATTCGTCTTCCCAGTAGTACTTGGGATCCTGGGCTTCGCCATCCTTGCCAATGTAGACGGAGATGGGTTCCATGTTGTTCAGGAAGCCCTGGATGAAGGGGTCGAAGGCAGACCAGCCGCCGGTGGAAAGCAACGGGTATACGTCAGGTTCGTCGGTCTTGAACTTGGCAAGGATGGGCTCGAGTTTTTCAGGGGTGTCGATGGAATTGATGTCGATGCCGTATTTGTCAACATAGGTCTTGTTCCAGATGAGTCCGCCGGGAACGCAAAGTTCCTTGTTGGTCGGAACCGCATACAGGAAACCGTTGACCTTGTTGGCGGGAACGAAGGCGCCAAGGTCCTTCACGGTCTGGGGAGCATAGGTGTTGATCAGGTCGCCGGCCACGCCGTTCGGATCATCAAGCGGCAACAGCAGGTTGTTGTTGATGTTGGCCATGTAGGAAAGCCATTCAGGGGTGAAGAAGATGTCGATCTTCTCACCGGACTGCAGCTGCACACGGGCCTTCGTGTCCCAGTCGCCGAACGAGACCATGATGAAATCGATGGTCGCGTTGAACTTCGGCTGGATGATCTTGTTGATGGCTTCTTCAACGACCTTGTCCTGATTGGACGGGTTGGAGGAGATCATGTAGTAGGTGAGTTCATACGGATCAAGCTTGGCTGCTTCGGGAGTCGCAGACTCGGAAGCGGCAACGCTGGATTCCGCAGAGGCGGAGGCGGAAGCCGACTCGCTTGAGGCGGCGGGTGAGGAGGCGGCAGGCGGCGTTGTGCCACAGGCTGCCAGAGAGAAGACCATGGTCAGGGCGAGCAGCAGGGCCAGTACTCTTTTGACTTTCTTTGTCATGGTTGTTCCTCCTTGAAAAATTTTGTTCTATATCAAGGGACAGCTCCCTCAATATCCGGCAAGGATCATCCCTTTACAGCACCGATGGTAAGACCTTTGACAAAGTACTTCTGGAAGAAGGGATAGGCCAGGACGATCGGGCCCATCGTGACAACCGCCATCGCCATGCGGAAGGATTCGGAGGGCATGTCCGACATCGACATGCCTGCCGCCGAAGAGCCGGAACCGGAAGAGGCGGATGCCATTTCCTTCAGGTACTGGATGGACCGGAGGATGCGATAAATCATATACTGGAGGTTGATGTACTCATCCTTGTTGACAAGGAGCAGACAGTTGAAGAAGTTGTTCCAGATCCCGACTGCCGCAAAAAGGGCGACCGTGGCAAAACCCGGCAACGCGAGCGGCATGACGATCTGGAGCAGGGTTCGCCATTCTCCGGCGCCATCGATACGGGCGGACTCAATGATTGATTCCGGAACATTCGAACGGTAGAAGGTACGCATGATGATGACCCAGTAAGCCGAGAACGACATCGGCAGGAATAGCGCGAAAAGTGTATTCTGCAGATGCAGGACGGAGGTGGCCAGCAGGTAGAAGGGGATCGTGCCTGCATTGAAGAGCATCGTAAAGAAGGAGAAGAACGTGAAGAACCGGGAAAACCTGAAATCACTGCGGGAAAGCGGATACGCGTACAATCCGACCGAAATGACACACAAGACTGTACCCGCAATGGTTGCAATGATGGTGTTCTTGTACGCCGTCAGCACTGTGCCGCCGCCAGATGTGAACAGGAAGGTATAGGCCGTGATGGAGAATTTCGTGGGCCAGAATCCATAACCGTCCGCGATCAAGGCCTTTTCAGCTGTGAATGAGGCGGAAATGACGATCCAGAGCGGGACGAGGCAGATCAGAAGCGCAACGATGAAGGCAATGTGCCAAACCGCGTTCGCGACCGGCGACAACTCGTTCACCCCACGATTTCTCTTGCTCTTTAAGGTTGCCGTGGCAACCGAGGTAGATGTCAACTGCATGGACGACTCCTCCTTCTGTAACCTTCGACGTCAGAACTGGCCGATGGCTGCTATCGACGTCAGATCAGGCCTTATGGCCCCCTCTTTGACGTTAGAACATGGCCGATTCCGGATTGACCTTCCTGACAAGTCCGTTCGTCAGCAGCACCAGGACAAACCCGGTAAACGACTGGAACAGGCCGGCGGCGGCGGGCAACCCGAGGCGTGCGCCCGAGGTCAGTGCGTTGTACACATACACGTCGATGGTAAGCGTTGCTTCCCGGACGGTTCCTGAACCGTTCGGCAGGGAGTAGAACATGTCGAAGTCACTGTTGATGATCCGGCCGACAGCCAGAATCTGCAGGAGGATAATGGTGGGAATCAGCTGAGGAAGCGTGATGTGCAGGAACTGCTTGAACTTGCCGGCGCCGTCGATGGCACCCGCCTCATACAGTTCCTGATCGAACCCGCTCAGGGTTGCGAGATAGATGATCGAGCTGTTCCCGGCATAACGCCAAACATTTGCAATCAGGAAGATGAAGGGCCATGCCGAGGTCTGCGCGTACAGGTTGACGGAGTCAAAGCCCATTCCCAGTGCCATCTTGTTGATGACGCCGTTCGAGGAAATCAAAGCGTACAGGATATAGGTAATGATGATCCATGACAGGAAGAAGGGCATGAACAACACGGTATGATACATCTTTGCAAGTGTGCGCTGCCGGAGTTCATTGATCCCGATGGCGATGGTGACGGCAAAGATCAGGCCAACCGCCATGAACAGGATGTTGTACCCGATCGTGTTGCGCATGAAGATACCGACGTCCGGAGAAGTGAACAGGAACTTGAAGTTGTCGAACCCAACCCAGGGATTTTTGATGAATAGGGAGTAGATGAACGGATTCTGGATAAAGCTACCTTTCGGCGGCATGGTCAGCTGATACTGCTTGAATGCCAGAATAAGGGCCGGCATGGGCAGATAGCTGAATATGAGCAGGAAAATCGTTCCCGGCGCCAACATGGTCAGAAACGCCAGATGCCGCTTGACCTCCCCATATCCCCAGGACTTTTTCCTGAGTCTTCCTTCCGTGACTTTCACCACGTCGTTGTTAGCCGTCATAAAGGCTCCTCTCCCTCGTACCGTATTTTCTCTTGTTTCTGTGTTGCAGGGTTGAAATGAACTTATCCATCAAGCGCAAGCGCTTGCATCCAAAAGAAGGACAATAAAAGACACATGCTCAAGTATGGCCATAAAAATATACAATCGGAATCTTACTTACATGTATTTTCTCGTTATTTTTCCGTCATGTGTGGATCGTCTGCAAAATCCGGGCACGTACCGAAACAGGTTTCACCGTTCAAGACACACAACAAAGAAGGAGGGAGCGCCATCCATGGCGGCTGGCACGACAAAATCGAAATTTGTGCAAACCATATCCTTTTTGCATTCTATAAAACCGCGTTCATTAATGCAAGAGAGACAGACTACTGAGATAGCACTTTTCCGACTCCAATGAAGAAAAGAAAAATCGCCATCAGACAAAACCTTGCGGCTTCCGATGACGATTTTATCAGGCAATCCTTGCGCCAGTAGCATTGCAATGCGTTATGCGTTACCGTCCGCCAAATCCTTGACGGACTACAGGATCTCAAACATGTCCGCAGTCTCTTCCTTGCGCATGTGCTCCGCAACCTTCAGGATACGGAACTTCGTGACCTTGTCGCCGAAGCGCATTTCGACAATGTCACCTTCCTTCACTTCCGCACCGGCTTTGGCGACACGTCCGTTCAGCATGACTTTTTCCCGATCACAGGCTTCGTTCGCCAGGGTCCGGCGTTTGATGATGCGGCTGACTTTCAAAAACTTGTCGATTCTCATGAAGGTTCCTCCCTTTCATTCCCACCCCTGGCTGATTCACCCTTCGGATCAAATCATCCAGGTTCATTCCGGTGTCATGTGGCGCGTTCCTGTTCCTTCATCTTGTCCCAAAGGGCATCCATCTCGGCAAGCGTCATTTCTTCGAGCTTCCTGCCGGCCGCTGTTGCAAGCGTCTCTACGCCGGTGAACCGGCGAATGAACTTTTCGATGGTTCCGGTCAGGGCCAGCTCCGGCTGGATGTCCATGAACCGGGACACGTTCACCACCGCAAAGAGCAAGTCGCCAAGCTCCTCTTCCATATGTGCCTTGTCTCCGGCCGCGGCGGCAGCCTCCAACTCTCCGATCTCCTCGTGGACCTTCTGCCAGGCGCCGTCGATATGATCCCAGTCAAAGCCGGCCTTCGCCGCCTTGTGCTGTACCTTGTACCCACGCATGAGTGCCGGCAGGTGCGGCGGGACATCCCGGAGATTCTGCGCATGGCTGGCATGCCCCTTTTCCTTCTTCTTGATGTCGTCCCAAAGATTGAGAACATCCGCAGCCGTGGCCGCTTCCGCATCCCCGAACACATGCCGGTGACGGGCCACCATTTTCGTTGCGACCCCGTTCACCACATCGTCCATCGTGAACTGACCGGCTTCGGTGGCGATCTGTGCATGGAGCAGCACCTGGAGCAGGACGTCGCCCAATTCGTCGCAGACTTTTGCAGGATCCCCCGTGTCAATGGCTTCAAGGGTCTCATACGTCTCCTCGATCAGATAGCGTTTCAGGGATTCATGCGTCTGCTCCCGATCCCACGGACAGCCGTCCGGTGCACGGAGTTTCGCAATCACGGCTTTCAGATCTTCATAGTCATATCGCCTTGCATCCTTCTGCATTGCGGATTCCTGCCTTATATCGTTTTGTTTCGCCTCTTCCTGTCTTGCATCCTTTTGCTTCGCATCCATCCGCATTTTCCCTTTCCCGCCTTACTGCAGGTCCATCATGCCGCCGAGCTTCCGGATCGACCGCTGAACGGCATCCCTGGATTCCTTCCAGTCCGCGTCCCGGTTTCTGTGATCGAACATCTGGGTGAACCAGTGCACGTCTTCCTGCACACGTTCCAGATTCTCGATCTGCAGCGGAAGGAGGGATCGCAGCCACAGGGCCTTCTTCCGGTCTGTCAGGGTCTTGTCCGCCAACGCCAGCAGCAGTTTGAAATGGGGCAGACAGAAACCTTTCGATTCCTCCAGCCGCCGACGGAAGTCAGGTTCCTTGAAAAACAGAAAGATGACCGTGTCCGCAAACTGACCCATTGTGTTCGTGACACGGCTGCAGACCGCACAATCCGCGATCAGACGGTCGAGGATTCCTGTCAGTTCGGCCGTAAGCAGATCCGCCGTGCGCTTTTTCCCTGTCACTTTGCCCTTTACGGTCTCCGTCAGGCCTTCCATGCTTTCCTTTGCCAGTTTGTCTCCCGCCTTGCGATAAGCGGCTGAAAGCAAACGATTCTGTTCCGCCATATGCGTATCCAGAATCAGGCCGTAGGGCAACCGGTTTTTCTGAAGGTTGTACAGCTTTTCATAATGATGGGTGCAGAATCCGGATTTGTTGGTGCCGATCCGGTGATCCGGCTCCATCATGGCGGCGCCGAGTTCATATTCAAGCGCATCCTCTTCCAATTTCTGCTGGCAAAAGCAAAGCGGACATTCACATGCCTGTTCGAATGCTTCCGTCACGGGTATTGTATAAATATGTTCCTTCATGCAGCCTCCATGTCCGGGCGCAGTCCGCAGACCGGTCGCACCGGCGCGGGTCCGCACCCCCTCACGATAACACAGCCCGACACGCCAGGCAATCCGTTCCGCTGCCCGCCCGCCGTGCACTTTTCACACAACGCCAGTCCATCGGAGCGAACGATTTCCTCAAAGGAATACGAATGGATGACAGAATGGGAGAACCGCTATTTGTCACAGAAATAACGATTATTGCGTGTATACAAAATCCACACTATAATGGGATGGGCCTTTAGTTTCTTCTCTTTTGCCCGAAAAACCGTATCCGTCAACCGACTGAGAAATTCTGACCCAACTTCATGAAAACGGGGTGATTCTGTGAATGTCGTCCTTTTTCTCATGCTCTTCCCCTTGCTGGCGGCTGCCCTGATATTTGCGGTCCGCAACGCGAAGATCCGCGGCTTCATTGTCCGGGTTTCCGCGCTGCTGATTGCAGGTGGATCCGTTCTTCTCGCCGTGCAGTCGATGAGCACGCGCCAGGCTTTCCGCGTGGAAGCCGAATGGCTGACTTGGATCATGCTTGCCATGGATGCTGCCATGGCCATATTCGTCATTGTCCTGGCGACCCGGCACAAAAAGCCACTGGCAACCGTGCTTACTTTGATACAGGCACCGTTGCTAATCTGGTTCGAACTCACGGACGCCCACGGCATCGAAGTCGCTTCCGACATTGTCATCGACCGGCTTGCCATCATCATGGCCCTCATCATCGGCGTGGTAGGCAGTCTCATCTGCATCTACACCATTGCTTATATGAAGGACTATCACCATCACCACACCGAATACAAGGACAGAACCTCCTATTTTCTTTCCATGCTGTTCATCTTCCTGTCTGCCATGTTCGGCATTGTCTTTTCAAACAACCTCGCCTGGATGTATTTCTTCTGGGAAGTCACCACCTTGTGCTCTTTCCTGTTGATCGGATACACCGGAACGAAGGAGGCAATCGCCAACGCCTTCCGAGCACTCATCATGAATCTCATGGGGGGGGTCGGATTCGCCTTCGGGTTGTTCTATACCGGTCACTTTCTCGGCACTATGGAATTATCCGTCCTGCTTGAGATGGGCCTCAAGGGAACCATCGTCATCGTACCGGCTGCGCTGCTCGCTTTCGCAGGTCTCGCCAAGGCGGCGCAGATGCCCTTCTCGAGCTGGCTTCTCGGCGCAATGGTCGCCCCGACGCCTTCTTCGGCCCTGCTGCATTCCTCTACGATGGTCAAGGCGGGTGTTTACCTGATCATCCGACTTTCCCCCATCCTGATGGGCAACATCGCGGGCCTGATGGTCGCCGTCGTCGGCGGCATCACGTTCCTGATCGCCTCGCTCGCCGCCATCTCCCAATCGGACGGCAAGAAACTCCTCGCCTGGTCCACCATCGCAAACCTCGGCCTGATCGTGGCCTGCGGCGGCATCGGCACCTATGAAGCCGTATGGGCGGGTATCCTGCTCATCATCTTCCACGCCGTGTCCAAGTCCCTGCTGTTCCTCTCCGTCGGCACCGTGGAACACAACCTCGGCAGCCGCGACATCGAGGACATGCACGGCCTCATCATGAAACTCCCGGAAATGGCCGTCTTTCTGACGGTCGGCATCGCCGGCATGTTCCTCGCACCGTTCGGCATGCTGATTTCCAAGTGGGCCGCACTCCGCGCCTTCATCGATTCCGGCAACGTGCTGGTCATCATGGCGCTCGTGTTCGGCAGTGCCGCAACCCTGTTCTACTGGACGAAATGGCTCGGCAAGATTGTGGCCGTCCTCGACCACAGCGCCCGCCTGAAGAACCACATCAAGAAGGACGAATGGGTGTCCCTCGGGCTGCATGCGCTGTTGACCATCGGTCTCTGTTTCGTGTTCCCGGTCATCTCCAACCAGATCATCGAACCCTATCTGGAAGGCTTCTACGGCCCGCAGCTGCAGAGCATCCTCTCTTCCGGCAACACGAACATCATGCTGCTGATGCTCGGTATGGTCCTGCTGGTTCCTGTCGGCATGTACATCTTCGTCCAGCTGAAGCAGGACAAGATCGTCACCGCCTACATGGCTGGTGTGAACCAGGGTGACAACCGCAACTTCACCGATTCGTTCGGCAAGCCGAAGGAGATGTACCTGGCCAACTGGTACATGGACAAATACCTGAATGAGAAGACGCTGTCGCTCGTCGGGGTCGCGACCTGCGCCGCGACGCTGGCCGTCGTGCTGCTGATGGCGCTGGGAGGTGTCCTGTGAGTACCTGGATGATCATCGTGGCCTACATCCTGCTCGCTCCGATTCTCGGAGGCCTGCTGGCCGGCATCGACCGGAAAATCACCGCCCGCATGCAGGGCCGCTTCGGCCCCCCCATCCTTCAGCCCTTCTATGACGTGCTCAAGCTGTTCGAGAAGGAGTCCGTGGCCGTCAACAACGTGCAGAACTTCTATATCCTGTTCTTCCTCATCGGCGTCATTTTCACGGGGGTATTGTTCTTCTCCGGCGGGGATCTGCTGCTGGTCATCTTCGCCCTTACCCTCGCGAACATCTTCCTGGTGCTGGGTGCCTATTCGGCGAATTCTCCCTACTCCGCCATCGGCGCCATCCGTGAACTGATGCAGATGATGGCCTACGAACCGATGATGTTCCTTGTAGCCATCGGTTTCTACCTGGCCACCGGCAAACTTGGGACAGGCTCCTTCACCGTGGCGGACATCGTTTCCGTGCCGCAGCCCCTGCTTCCCTATCTGCCCGGCATCTTCATCGGGTTCCTCTACATCCTGACCATCAAGCTGCGCAAGTCCCCATTTGACCTCTCAATGTCCCACCATGCCCACCAGGAACTGGTCAAGGGCATCACAACCGAGTTTTCGGGTTCCACCCTCGCCCTCATCGAAATCGCGCACTGGTACGAGAACATGTTCCTCATGGGTTTCGTGTTCCTGTTCCTGACCTGGTCCTCTCCGTGGGGCATCGTGGCCGGCCTGGCGCTCTGCGTGGCGACGTATTTCCTGGAAATCCTCATCGACAACAGTTTCGCCCGTGCCAAGTGGCAGTTCACCCTGGCTTCCTCATGGGCCGTGGCTGCGACGCTGGGCTTTACGAACGTCGTCATCCTGCAGCTGCTGCAGAAGTAAGGTACGAGGAGGTACACCATGTCGTTTTTCACGAAATCACCCTGGATCATCCATTATGACGGATCCAGCTGCAACGGCTGCGATATCGAGGTGCTGGCCTGCCTGACACCCGTCTACGACGTGGAGCGGTTCGGCGTCATCAACACCGGAAACCCGAAGCATGCGGACATTCTGCTCATCACGGGGTCCGTCAACGAGCAGAACAAGGACACCGTCTGGCAGATCTACAACCAGATGCCGCACCCGAAGGTCGTGGCCGCAGTCGGCATCTGCGCCACCTCCGGCGGCATCTTCGCGGAATGCTACAATGTGCTGGGCGGGGTGGACAAGATCATCCCCGTCGACCTGTACATCCCGGGTTGCGCGGCCCGTCCGGAAGCGATCATCGACGGCGTGGTCGCCGCGCTGGGCGTACTGAAGCAAAAGCGCAAGGATCTGGTTGAAAGAACAAAACGCATGAAACTGAAAGGAGACGTGAGCCATGTACGAAAGTCAGCGGTTGATCGTAACCACGCCTGAGGAACTCATCCACGGCATCTACCTGATGAAGCGGGACGGCTACCGGCTCGTTCAGATCCACTGCGTCCGCGTGGAAGAGGGTTTTGAACTCAACTACACCTTCGATCGGAACCTCGAGTTCGTGAACTACCGGGTCATTCTTCCGGTGGATCAGGAGATCGTCAGCATCAGCCGCATCTTCTCCCCCGCGTTCCTGTACGAGAACGAGCTGAAGGATTTGTTCGGCGTGAAGATCGGCGGCATCACCATCGATTACGACGGAGCCCTGTACCGTGTGGCGCAGAAGACCCCGTTCAAGGAATATGTCGCGCCGCAGCCGGCTGCGCCTGCGCCGAAGCCGGTCGTGAAGCCTGTCGCTCCGGCCGCCGCCGCATCCGATGCTGCCGCGGCCCCAGCACCAGTTGCCGCTCCCGCACCTGTTGCCGCGGCTCCCCAATCCGTTGCTGCGGAATCCGCCCCGGCCACGGAAGCAACCCCCGCGGCCGAAACCCCGAAAAAGGAGGACTGAGCGATGGGAAAGCGCCAAATCATCCCGTTCGGCCCCCAGCACCCCGTGCTGCCCGAACCTATCCATCTCGATCTCGTGCTGGAAGATGAAAAGGTTGTCGAAGCCATCCCGTCCATCGGGTTCATCCATCGCGGTCTTGAGAAACTTGTCGAAAAGAAGGAATTCACCGAGTACGTCTATGTGGCGGAGCGCATTTGCGGCATCTGCAGCTTCATGCACGGCCTCGGATACTGCCAGGCCATAGAGAGCATAATGGAAATCCAGGTGCCCTCCCGCGCGGAATTCCTCCGTACGATCTGGTCGGAACTCTCCCGTATCCACAGCCATCTTCTGTGGCTGGGCCTCACAGCCGATGCATTCGGTTTCGAGAGCCTGTTCATGCATACCTGGCGCCTGCGCGAGAAAATTCTCGACATCTTCGAGGCCACCACGGGCGGACGCGTCATCTTCTCCGTCTGCAAGATCGGTGGAATCCGCCGTGATGTGGACGACGCCACCTTGATGAACATCGTGAAAACGCTGCAGGAGATGGAAGATGAAATCCGTCGTTACTGCGATGTGTTCATCGAGGATCGCTCCGTGAAGCACCGTATGGTAAAAGTCGGCATCCTCAGCAAGGAAGATGCATTCGATCTCGGCGCGGTCGGCCCGATGATGCGCGCTTCCGGCATCTCGCAGGACATGCGCATGCTCGGATACGCCGCGTACAAGGATCTCGACTTCAAGCCGATCGTGGAAACCGCCGGCGATTCCTATGCGCGCTCCCTGGTCCGCATCCGTGAGATCGAGCAGTCGTTTGATCTGATCAAGCAGGCTGCCGCAAAAATCCCCGGCGGCGCCATTGAGGAGAAGGTGAAGGGAACCCCGAACGGGGAATACTTCGCCCGTCTGGAACAGCCCCGCGGCGAGGTCATCTATTACGCCCGCGGGAACGGAAGCAAGTTCCTGGACCGTGTCCGCGTCCGCACGCCGACGTTCGCCAATATCCCGGCCCTGCTGAAGATCCTTCAGGGGTGCGAGCTGGCCGACGTACCGATTCTGATCCTGACCATCGACCCCTGCATCAGTTGTACGGAGAGGTGACGAAATGGCCATATTTACGATCGCCGGCGAAGTGATGAAGAGCCTGTTCCGGAAACCCGCAACCAAGATGTACCCGGTCGTGCCGCGCAAGTGGGAACCCGCCACGCGGGGACATATCGCCATCGACATCAACGCCTGCATTTTCTGCGGCATCTGCAGCAAGAAATGCCCGACCCACGCCATCACCGTGGACAGGAACGGGAAGACCTGGGAGATCGAGCGCCTGCAGTGCATCCAGTGCAACTGCTGCTCGGAGGTTTGCCCCAAGAAATGCCTGACCATGGAAAACGCATACACCTCCCCCTCCACCGGCTCGGTCAGGGATTCGTTTCATGCCTGAGGCACACGCTTCCGATGCATGAATCGTTTCAAAGAAGGATTGTTCCCATGCATGAATTCCCCATCACCCAGCAAATCATCCGCATTGCGGAAAACAAGGCCCGGGAAGCAGGTGCTTCCCGGGTTTTGGCCGTTTCTCTGGTCGTCGGCGACCAATCCGGCTTCATTGGGGATTCCATCCAGATGTACTTCGACGTCATTGCCGAAGGAACGCTCTGCGAAGGCGCCGTACTGACCATCACGCATGTCCGGCCGAAGCTCCGCTGCACAGCCTGTGGTATACTGTTTGAGAGAAAACCCTTCTCCTTTGCCTGCCCCGATTGCGGGGCCGACGGCGAACCGACGGAGATCGGAAAGGAATTCTACATCGATCATATCGAGGCGGTCCCGGGAGATTGAACCCTGTAAAACAGGATAGGCCGGGAACGAATCGTGACAGCTATTGTTACATTTATAAGTGGCATTGGATGGCATCGGAACGGAGGAACGAACATGTTTGACTTTCAGCGCGGCGTGCGCCGGCATCGCGGCCACACCGGGAAACCCCATACACATCCTTTCTATCATGGCGACGCGGCGACGAGCGGAGCGGCGGAGCACGAAGACGAACACGGGCATGAGCACGAACATGAGCATAAACATGAACACGAACACGAACACGAACACGAACACGAACATGAGCGTGACCACGCGCATGACCATAACCACGAACATCCTCATCCGCATGAACACGAACATGAGCACGAACACACGCATGACCACGGCCACGAACATCCTCATCCACATGAACATCCGCCCGTCCCAGGCAGCCTCCGCATCGAAGTCAAGGAAGGCATTCTGGACGAAAACGGACGCATCGCGGACCGCGTCAACGCCTCCCTGCATGACAAGGGCATTTTTTGCGTCAACATCATGGGTGCGCCGGGCGCAGGGAAGACAACCAGCCTCATCCGCATCCTGGAACGTTTGAAAACACGCAAACCGTATGTCATCGAGGGCGACATCGAGTCGGACATCGATACGCAAACCCTTCGAAAGCTGGGTGTCCAGACCCTCCAGATCAATACCGGCGGCGCCTGCCATCTGGACGCGCCGCTGATCGAGAACGCCATTGCGGACATGCCGCTGAACGAGCGCGGCATCCTCTTCATCGAGAACATCGGGAACCTGGTTTGTCCGGCCGAATTCATGATCGGCGAGGACATGAAGCTGCTCATCGCCACCGTGACCGAAGGCAGCGACAAGCCTTACAAGTACCCGCTCGCTTTTGAGAAGGCGGACTGCATCATCGTCAACAAGACCGACCTGATTCCCTATCTGGATTTCGACGAATCCTTCTTCATGGCTGGAATCCGCGCATTGAACCGCGAGGTTCCGGTGTTCAAGGTGTCAGGGCGGACAGGGGAAGGCTTCGGGGAAGTGGCGGCATGGATCGAATCACTGGCGGAAAAGAAAACCTACACACGCTGAATCCAACTGAACAGAACGTCGTCAGGGAAGTCCGCACGGAAACGGGAACGGACATTCTCTGTTTCGCGACGGCCGAAGGGGTTGTCCAGGGGGTTGGTTTCCGCCCGTATGTCGCCCATTGCGCCACTGCTCATGAAATTCGCGGATGGGTCCGGAATACAGGTGGTCGTGTGGAGATCCTTGCTCGCGGAAGCCGCGTCGATCTCGACAGTTTTTTCGCCGATGTGCGCAAAGGCCCTTTGCAAAGCGATATCAAACGCTTCACCCTGCGTGAGATTCCCTTTGGGGGCTCCATGCCGGATCACTCAGATGTCGCGCTTCCGCCGGGATCCGGATTCCTGATTCTTGAAAGTGAAACCTCCGCTTCCGGGTTGTCCATGCCACCGGCCGACCTGTGCGTCTGCGAGGAATGCCTGCTGGAAATGACCAATCCGGCCAATCGCCGGTATCGCCATCCTTTCATCAGCTGCACCTCCTGCGGTCCGCGTTACAGCATTCTGGAATCCCTCCCGTATGACCGGCATACGACCGCGATGATCGATTTTCCGATGTGTCCCGCCTGTGAAGCGGAATATCGGAACGCCGGAAACAGAAGGCACCATGCACAGACGATTTCGTGCCATGACTGCGGCCCGCAGCTATGCCTGACAACGACTGACGGAATTTGGTCAGCCGGCATCAATCCAGCAATGGAAGGCGATTGGCCGGCTCCCGGCTCAACCGGCAACCTGAAAGAAGACAGCCTTCAACGCTCGGATGCCATCCTGGCCGAAACGGTCCGCATCCTCCTGAATGGCGGATTGGTGGCCGTCAAGGGCATCGGCGGCTATCACCTCCTCTGTGATCCCCGAAACGACGATGCCGTCATCCGGCTGCGTCTTCTCAAGAAGCGGGATGCGAAACCCTTTGCAGTCATGTTCCCGGCAATGGAAGAAATCAGCTCCCTGTGCGAGGTAGACGAACCGGAAGCCGCACTGCTCGGAAACGTCGCGCATCCGATTGTACTGCTCCGGCGGAAGGAGGATCCGATTTCACCGCTGTCTCCGCAGGTATGTCCCGGAAGCCGCTATATAGGGGCCTTTCTCCCTTACACACCGCTGCATGGACTTTTGCTTCAGGAAACCGGTCCGCTGGTGGCGACAAGCGCAAACCTTTCAGGGCATCCCATTGTCGCGGACGACGAAGTCATGACCGGCTGGCTCGGAAAGGGGCTGGATGCGGTTCTGTCCCATACGCGCCGAATTGTAACCCCGCAGGATGATTCCGTCGCCTGGGTCATTGACGGTGAACCGCAGCTGATCCGCCGTGCACGCGGGTACGCGCCGTTGACGCTGCCGATGCGATGCGACGGGTCCGTTCGTTCGGCCGATTCCACACAGGCGGGCCTCTTCGAGCATTCCGGACAGCCCCTGCATTCCGTTGATTCCGAGCATTCCGGACAGACCCCGCATTCCATCGAGTCCGATCCATCCGGAACCATTCTTGCCCTCGGCGGACAACAAAAGGCGGGCTGGTGTCTGGTAAAGGACGGGTATGCCCATATGGGGGAATACTTGGGTGATTTGGACGATGAAGCAGCCTGGCTTGCCTGGACCCGCTCCATCGATCATGCCGTTTCCATGCTGGGTGGCGTCCCGGACAGGGTTGCCTGCGATCTGCATCCCCGCTACAGGAACCGGAATCTGCCGCTCCTGTCCGGCAT
Source organism: uncultured Clostridia bacterium (assembly GCA_942493335.1). GTDB lineage: Bacteria > Bacillota > Clostridia > DSM-8532 > DSM-8532 > JAEWSN01. Next base: position 2,358,034 of record OW818693.1, read on the forward strand.
GCGGCCGGAAGCCATCCGCTCCGTCCAGCATCATCACGCCCATATCGCTTCGATCATGGCGGAACACGAGCTGACCGGGCCGGTTCTCGGCATTTCCTTCGACGGGACAGGATATGGATCGGACGGCACAGTTTGGGGCGGAGAATTTCTTCTGTGCCGGAACAGTTCCTTCAAGCGCATGGCAGCATTGAAGCCCATCCGTATGCTTGGCGGTGACAGTTCCGTGGAGGAAGGCTGGAAATCCCTCCTGTGCCATCTCCATGCGGCAGGTCTGCCGATTCCGCCCGAACTCGCTGTTCCGACCCGGGATGCTTTGGTTTTGTCAGCACTGCGGACCGGGGTGAACACGCTGGAGTCTTCCAGCATGGGCCGCCTTTTCGATGCCGTATCCGCACTGCTCGGATTCGCCTCGGCATCCCGATATGAAGGGGAGTGCGCCATCCTACTGGAAACAGCGGCCGCAGACTGCTGTTGTTCCAGAAACGCAGAATCAGTGGACAGAACAGATTCTGTTTCAAATAAGTTCATTGCGGTTACACAGCGAACCGATGTTGACATCCCCATGGGCCATGTATCCGAGGGTATTGCTTTCGCAAGCCACACTCGTGAGGATGGCCTGCTTCTACTAGATCCGACGCCTGTCTTGACAGGGTTGCTTTCCGGACTGAAGGATGGCATGGATCGGAAATGTCTTGCCTTGGCCTTCCATCAGGCCGTGGCCTGTGGGACAATGGAGATGCTGACCCGGCTGACAGACAAGTCCGGAATCCGGGATGTCGCCCTCAGCGGCGGCGTCTTCCAGAACCGTCAACTGCTGGACCTGCTTCTTCCGCAGCTGCGCGGGGCAGGCTATCGCATCCGTCTGCAACGGCAGGTTCCGCCCAACGATGGCGGTCTTGCGCTGGGTCAGGCCTATGCGGTGTTTGCATCCATGGCAAATGAAGACGAGTGTTATTATTAGCTTAAGATAGCTGGAATATATGAAAGCAGGGAGGTTCTTGTGTATGTCAGTTACAGATATAATCACCAAGCTGCAGAACACCGGAAACATGGCCCATGTAACCAACCAATATTCACATGAATGGCTATTTTCAAGCATTGCATGTAATAATCTTAAAATCTATTTTGAAACTATGTTGAAGTATCAACCACATGATCTCTTTGTAGGAGAAGCTCCAGGATACAATGGGTGTAAACTGACTGGTGTGCCCTTTACATCAGAAAAAATCATTATTGATGAAAGCATCCCGATTTTCGGCCTTCATAAAGGCTACAAAATTCATAATCTACAAATGATTCAAGGAGAACCGACTTCAACAATTGTTTGGGAAACCCTAAAACCATTGAAGTACTATCCATTGTTTTGGAACGCTTTCCCTTTCCATCCTTATTCAGAGGTAAATAGGGAATCGAACAGAAGACCTAATCATGATGAACTTGAGATAGGAAAAAAAGTGCTTATTGACATAATTGAACTATTCCAGATAAAGAGAGTGTTTTCTATCGGTAATGTTGCATATGAAACGCTATTAAAGATGAATATGCAGACAGAAAAGATACGTCATCCCGTTCATGGCGGGAAGAACGCTTTTTGCCAAAAGATGAGCGCTATTGCCAACAAGCGTGTTGGATAACTTCCAGATGGTTTCGAATTAACAATAGCCAAAAAAGATATGCGTCGCATATCTTCGAAGTAATTACGCTTGTGGATCAATGTATCGGACTATCGCAGGCAGATATACAAGGTGGAATTAGTATAAAGAATCAAGTATAGAGAAAATATGAAGCATTTTGTACATAAAACAAGAATAAACTCAGAATCCATCAGTGGAAAGGCAGAATATGTGTGTAGCGGTACCGGGAGAAGTCCTGCAGATTGAAGGAGACATTGCCACCGTGGATTTTCAAGGCAACCGGGTTCGTGTGAGTCTGGGCCTTGTAGACGCGAAGATCGGCGATCACGTTCTGGTTCACGCCGGATGTGCGATCGAAGTGATGCAGAAGGAGCAGGCGGATGAATTGAACCTGTTGCTCGCCGAGCTTGATGAAGTGCTGGCCCCCGAGCGGGCGGCCCATTCCGACTGGGAGGCGCGGCCATGACCACGCAGGAAATCCTTGCGGACCTGCGGGATTGGCAAGGTCCGGACCTCCGAATCATGGAGGTCTGCGGCACGCATACGGCCGCCATCATGCAGGGTGGGCTGCGCAGCCTGCTTCCGAAAGGCATTACGCTCATTTCGGGACCGGGATGCCCGGTTTGCATCACACCGGCCGCCTATGTCGACAAGGCCGTGGACTTGGCCATGTGTTCGGATTGGCGGCTTTATACCTTTGGCGACATGATGAAGGTGAAGGGCACGGAGAAAAGCCTCGCCGACGCAAAAGCGGATGGCGGGCATGTCCGCTTCGTCTACTCACCGCTTGAACTGCTGGATTTGGCGGAGAAGGAACCGCAGTACACGCATGTCTTTGCAGCGGTCGGTTTCGAAACGACCGCCCCCATATATGGCATGCTGGTGAAGAAGGCGCGCGAGAAGGGACTTGTGAACCTGAAGATCCTGACGGCTCTCCGCACCGTCCTGCCCGCTCTGGAACTGATTCTCGACAGCGGAGAGCCCATCGATGCCTTTCTGGCGCCTGGACATGTCAGTGCCATCATCGGCAGCGATGCGTATGCGGACCTCGCCGCACGCTACAATCGTCCCTTCACGGTCGCCGGGTTCAGCCCCGAGCACATCCTGTACGCTGTCTGGCAATTGGCGCACGCAGTCCGGGACAGACAACACGGCGTTCACAACCTGTATCCCGGGGTGGTGCATCATGACGGGAACCGCAAGGCACTGGCCCTGATGGACGAGGTTTTTGCACCCGGTGACTCCGTTTGGCGCGGTATCGGCGTCATTCCGGATTCCGGGCTCTTCCTTCGGGAGGAATACGCGGCCTTTGATGCGGGAAGCCGTGGTCTGGACGCCGATCCGGCGCCTAACCCTGCCTGCCGCTGTACGGATGTCATCCTCGGACGGATCCATCCGACTGATTGTCCAATGTTCGGCACGGCCTGCACCCCCAGCCATGCGCTGGGCCCCTGCATGGTCTCCGGTGAGGGCGCATGCGGCATCTGGCACCGGTTCCGCGGCGCCTGAATCCGATTGAACAGTCCGCCACCCTGATATGCACGCAGGCTTTTCCCTGATGGGACGCACATTCCCCGACAAGAAAGGAATCCGGATATGAAGCAAGTCGTCATGGCCCATGGCAGCGGGGGTACGCAAACTGCGGAACTGGTCGCATCGGTCTTCGCCAAACACCTGTCAAACCCGGTTCTGGACAGGATGGAGGATGCCGCCATTCTTCCGTTGCGCGGTTCCTGCGTCTATTCCACGGATTCGTTCGTAGTGGACCCCGTGAAATTTCCGGGCGGCGACATCGGCAAGCTCGCAGTCTGCGGCACCGTCAATGACCTTTTGTGCATGGGCGCCACGCCGCGCTGGCTTTCCGCTGGCTTCATCCTGGAAGAGGGTCTGCCTTTCGATCTGCTGGAGGAAATTGTCCGTTCCATGAAGACAGCCGCCGATGAAGCAGGGGTCGTCATTGCCGCGGCGGATACGAAAGTGGTCGAGGGAAAGGGCGGTCTGTTCATCAACACCTCTGGCATCGGTACGCTGGGCCGTCGCGCGCCCATCCGCGCAAACGGCGGGAAGCCGGGAGATGCGGTGCTTGTGAGCGGAACGCTGGGCGATCACCACGCCTGTATCCTCAGCCAGCGACTGGCCATCGAAAACGGCATCCGAAGCGACTGTGCAGTGCTTTCCCCGCTCGTGTCCGCCCTGCGTCGCAAAAAAGTCGATATCCGCGCCATGCGGGACATCACGCGGGGTGGACTTGCGACCGTGCTGAACGAGTTGTGCCTGTCTTCCGGTGTACGATGCCGGCTGGAGGAAAGCGCCATCCCGGCTTCACAGGAAGTGGCGGCCTTCTGCGGCATTCTTGGTCTGGATCCGCTTTATATGGGAAACGAGGGAAAACTTCTGCTGTTTGTTCCGGAAGAGCAGTCGGAAACAGCCCTGAAGGCCTTGCGTGGAACCCAGTCCGGTAAAAATGCCGTCAAAGTTGGAAACCTGCTGGCGGAAGACCCGGCTAATCCCGGACGTGCACGGGTCACGCTCCGAACACGCCTTGGCGGGGAACGTCCTGTGGATTCACTCTCCGGTGAAGGGCTGCCGCGCATTTGCTGACGGAGTAGACGGAGCAGCAGCTGCTGACGAAGCTGACGGAAAGGGGAGAATCAGGTGATGGGAACCAAAGCACCTCACTCCACATGCAGTTCCCCGTCCCGGTAGACAAACGTGCTCATGCCCTGCTCGTTCTGTATTTCCTCCACCTTGTCCTTGATTTCAAGATGAACGAAGGCATAGCAGCGTTTCTTCACGATGACAGCCCCTTCGCCCGGTGTTCTCAGGTGATCCGCCAGCGATTTGTATTCGTATTCGACATCCTTGAGGTGATCCTTCAGATCCTCGATCTTTTGTCGCAGATCCGCCTGCTCTTCCTTTTGTTCGGATGTCTGGACGCTGCTGTCGAATAAACGGATTTTTTGTTTGAGGAAGCCCATTTCCTTTTTGCCACGTTCCATGGCCTTGAGGGTCATCTCGAAATCCATGCGCAGCATGACACGGTCGAAGCCGTTGATACGCACGCGTGTCTTCACTTCACTGCGGTTCCCCAGTTCCGCCACCTCGACCCGGATATCCGCCTCCACATGGCCTCCGACGATGCGGCCACGGGGAGAATCCACAAATACCTGGCGGGCCCGGATGTTGGAATTGATGGAGTAAAAACCAATGTATACGTTGCCTTCGCATTCCACCGTCACATCGGAAAGGTACTTCACATACAGGTTTTTCCTGCAACGAATGACTGCCCGCCCTTTTCCGGCAATCCCGCCACGGATGTAGATGCTTCCGTCGCGGCTGACGATTTCCTCCGCCCCGCCCACTCCGTACTCTCCCAGGATTTCAATGTCCCGATCGGCTGAAACGCTGAAATTATCCTCAACCGTCCCCTTGACCGACAGAAACCCGTCGAAGTCGACATTACCGGTGCTGAAATCGACATTACCAGCCACTTCCAGATAGTTGTAGACACCCACCATGTCGCCACGATAAAAGACGGCGCCTGTTTTCCTGGCGCGAAGGACGGTTTTGCCCGGTTCCATCTCTTCCCGAACGGAAGCCCGCTCATACCGCATTGGGTAGGAGATTCCGGGGGTTGGGGGGACCGCTCTTCCGGACACGTCGATGCCGGGCAGTCCCGGCGTCGGATCCTGTCGGTCCCCGAGCCAATCGCCTTCCTTTACTTGCTGGATCAGGTTGAGCTCGTAATGGTTCGCGTTCCCCTCATCAATGACCTCCGGCGCGGGTGGTGTGAGATCAATCATGTGGATGACGGCATCCTCCCCATTCACTGGCGGATTGCCTTCCGCAATGACTACCTCGTTCGCGTTCCGAAGATCGCTGCTTCCCAGGACTTCCTTTCGGACGCCATAACTCACATCGGCCGCTTTCAAGGCCATCCCGATCTCCTTGACGAGGTTGATCCGATTGGACGGCAACAGACTTTCCTGGTCGACAAACAACGTCAGCCAGGCCTTCATCCCGTCTTCCGAAACACGAATGCATACACGGTCCCGCTGGCTTCCGAAGATTTCCGGCCCCGAGGGGGCATTCGCCAAAACCCGGCGGACCGCTAGAAAGGCCGTCACGGAAACCTGTGGGAACTGTTCGGTCAAAAGCTTGCTGAAATGCTCCATCGTCATTCCGGATTTCAGGGAACGCACGGCATAGTCCGTTCCCACCCGGATGATCTCGATCTGTTCATTGGCAAATACGACTTCGCCCATAAATGTAAATTCCCCAATCCGTAAAAGTCGGGTAGCCACATTGGCGCATGTCTCGGCCCGGATGAAGGGATGTCGACCCAAAGCCAGCAAACGCGCAGGCTTCCGACCATCATCCATAAGTCTTTTCTGGAATGGCGTGATCAGGAACAACGACGGAGTGTTACAATTGAAAATGATGCATGTCACTTGCCTGATCCATCATTCCGGCACAGCACCTTGATTCTACCATATGTATGCTTCTGCGTGCAAAAGACCGAAACGGAAAGAGAAGTCCCTCTGTATTCTTCCCGCAAATCGGCGGGTTTGCGCATGAATTCAACAAAATATGCGGTTATCCTCATGGATTCGGCAGAATATGCAGTCATCCGCATGGATCCCGCAAGGAGGCAGCCAATGGATGTGACGAAATTGCCGGATGGGCGTATCCGTTTCGGACCAATAGCCGATTTTGATCCTGTCCATACCTTCCTGTGCGGACAGTGCTTCCGCTGGACCCGGCTGGCTGGGAACGCAACGGGTTTCCCGGCGAAGCAGGATGCGTTCGACGAAATCCCCACAATGAAAGCAGATGCCGCTGCCGGAAGCGTTCCCGGCATTGGAATTGACTGGCAGGGCCTCGCTGGAAACCGGGCGATCGGGAGTGTCTGGCAAGGCCTCGTTGGGAACCGGGCGATCCGGCTCCATTGGGACGGTTCCTTCCTCAATGCGGAAGGAACAACAGAACGCGAGGTGCGTGAATTCTGGCTGGGTTATCTCGATCTGGATCGGGACTATCCGGCTATGAAGCGCATCCTATCGGAGGGAGATCCCATCATGGCTGAAGCCATCCGCTTCGGCTGGGGTCTTCGGCTCCTGCGCCAGGATCCCTGGGAGACGCTTGTAACCTTCCTGATCTCGCAGAACAATGGCATCCCACGCATCCGGCGGATTGTGGACACCCTGTGCGCCTGCTTTGGAGAGCCGGTCGTCCTGGGAGACGAAATCCATCAAGCTTTCCCCACCCCGGAGGCGTTGGCCGATCTGGACAGCTGCGACCTGGACGTATGCCGGGCCGGATACCGCAGCGCCTATGTGCTGCGAACCGCAGCACAGGTAACGGAGAGCCGTCTGGATTTGCATGGGCTCGCTGACCTCCCATACGGGGAAGCCAGAAATCAGTTGCTCGCCCTGCATGGCGTCGGCGTGAAAGTGGCGGACTGCGCCCTGCTTTTCTCCGGCCTTCACCGTTCCGCCTTTCCCGTGGATCGTTGGGTGCTGCGGGTCATGGCAGCCTTGTATCCGGGCTCCAGGAAGACCACGGAGGATCTTCAGTCTTTCGCGGCCCAAAAATGGGGTCCGCTTGCCGGCCTGGCACAGGAATACCTGTTTTATTACGCAAGGGAAAATCAGATACGGGAATGAGCGGGGACTCTCCTTGTTCCTCAAGAACCGCATTTGTTCAGTATTTACAGGCTGTAATGCGTGTTTTCTTCACATACTGCCACCCTCTCTTCTTTATTCTTTGCTAATTCTGTCACTCTTCTTTCGCCCTGACTGAATGGCTCGAAGAAACAACTGGGCAGGACACACTATCTCCGACAGACATCAGATTGGTCATCACAAAGAGCAGCATTGCCCCAAAAATTACGATTATGCTGATACCAATGAATAGTACAACTCGTTTTCTTCTTTTGTTGTTCTCAGACAACAGGACATTCATCCTTTCAAGTGATTCGGCCAATATGTTTTTTTTCGGTATATGGAGCTATCTTTTCTCCCAGCAATGTACTTGCAGGAACTTCCAATAGCTCTGCAAGTTTGACCAGCATAGACGCATCCGGAACCGATAAGCACTTTTCCCATTTTGATACGGTTTGTCGAACAACATGCAGTTTCGAGGCTAATTCTTCCTATGTGATGCCTCTTTCCTTGCGCAAGTTTCTCAGATTGTCGCAAAACATAGGCCCCCTCCTCTTTAAGGGATAGAAAATGTCTTTATGTTATCTTTACGATCCCGTTGCGTCAAGCAACGAAAAGTAACATGCATTTACTTATGTAGATCTCATATTTATACAAAACAGCACGCTGTCACATCACAAAATAAGGAAGAACCTGCCGCAAACACATAGCGGCAGGTCCTTCTTTATCAGGCAATTACTCGTCCATGCAAGCAGAAACCATCACCAGCGCATCGGATGCTCCGGTAAAAAGTAACGGACCTCACGAAACGGCGTTTCTTCCGTATCCATCGCGCTCCGCTTGAATATGGCCTTTTCCTCTCCGGAGGCCGGATCGAGGGAAATGATGGTGTTGCCGCGCCACTTCACGCGGAAGGTGCCGTTCCGTTCCGGATGATCCTGCTGGACATAGGTTTCCACAGTCGTCCGGAGGTTCAACGGATAATGAAGGACGCATTCCGCATCGGACGGCACCTTGCCGAAGGAAGCATACCGACCTTTCACGGACAGTTCCCTTGCCTCACCGTTCACGGTAGCGCTCAGAGGGCAGCCGACCGCATGCTCCGGAATACGGACACGCAGTTTTGCCTCGCGACGAAGGACGATGGCCGTCTTTCCTTCATAGGGTTCCCATCCGATGATTTCCCCCAGCTCATTTTCATGGTTGAGGTGGAAATGGGCTGTCACGCCCGTGATGTCCTCCACCAGCGCATTCTCCCACACGATTTCAAAGCTGCGCATGGCATGGGCGGCACAGCAGAGCATGACGGAAGCGGGAATGAACAGGTGCTCGTCCGCCGCCGTGAACATGAATCCGCCGACACTGCGGTTCACAATGTCGCGGTAATCATCGTAGGGCAGAATGTGCAGATCGTCCGGCCAGAATTCCGTCACCCATTTCGAGATGTCCATCCGGCGGCCCTTCACCCCTTTTTCAGGCACATGCTCGGAAGGATCGAGGAACTGGCACTCCGCGACCTGGTTGCGTACGAAGCGATCAATCTGGTCCCAGTATTCGTCATATCCCGCGCGGGCCAGATACAATGCGCTCATGTTGAGCTCCATGTCGCTGCAGGCAGGCTCATTGCAGGGGGTTGCCCCGAATCCTGTACAGCAGGAGATCAGATGGTCATGAATCTGCTTCGCCTTTGCGAGCAGGACCGGATCCCCTTTCAGGGAAGCCAGATGGGAAAGGCCGTTCGCCACCGCCACAACCGTTCGGAAGCCCTGGCCTGCGTAATGTCCTTCTTCGGTGAAATAGCCGTTCCGCGGGTTCACCATCATGTGAAACAGACCTTCGGCGAGGCGCAGCGCCTTCTCGTTCCCGGTCTCTTCGTGATACCGGACCAGCACGTCGATGAGGGTGCCCGGTGCATAGATGCCCATGCCCGCGGTCCGGATGATTTCGGCGGGGAAGGTTCGTTCCCTTCCCGAAGCGATGGAAAGACCGAAAAGTCCGTCCACGATGCCTTCCATGATTCCCAGCAGCTTCTCCTCCCGGCTGTCCCAGTACCAGTACAGCAGGGCATAAAGCGTGCGCGCCTGTTCCCAGATGCAGAGGGGATATGCGTTGTTCCAGGGAGACACCGGCGCGTGGACCATGCCGTCCAGTTCCGTGAAATGCGCAAGGGTCAGCTTCCGTTGCGCCAGCTGAATGTCAGCTCCCTTTTCGCTGCCGGTCATGTTCCGGATGATGGGCATGCCGTACACGACATACGGGAGCACTTCCGTCCAATCCAGCCGGTGGTGGGCGAAGTGGGGCGGCTCGTCCCCGAGGGTCGCACCGACATAAGGGACGAAGTTGTGCTGACGATCGACATTCTCAAGCATGTGCTCCAGACATTTCTCCGCCCGCTCCGGCAGAAACAGCGTGGCGGGGCGTTGCCTGGGCTCCGTATATCTTCCTTTGACTTCGATATTCTTCATTAGCGCTCCAATCCCGCGTGACGGCGTCTGCTTTCCATCAGGGCACGAGGTTCCCGTCGCCCAGCCAGGTCGAAAACACAGGCTCTTCCGTGGTCGGAACCGGATACCGGTAATGCTGCGCGGACCCCCGGATGGTATGATACCAGTTTCCCGTGACTTCATTTACAATGCGGAGATCGTTGCCCTTCTCCTCCATCTCGAACAGAAGAATCCGTTTCAGCTGGTGCACATTCGGGCAATGCAGCGACATCATCAGCCTGCCGCCAAAGGTGCGGAACAGCATGGAATGCGCGCCATCATGCGCATAGAGCGGGTCCGGCTTCTGCACCCAGGGGCCCTGGATCCCGCCGGACTGGCTGACGGCAATTCCCGTCGCGTATCCGAGCGGCGTGAAGTTGGACCATAGCATGATGAGGCTGCCATCCTGCATCCGGTGCAGAAACGGTCCGTCCGTGACAAACCCGCCCCCGCCGTTCTTTCCGATCAAACTGTCCCGCCAGGGTGCATCCGATGCCCGAAACAGGATGACCGGCGGGCCGACAGCTTCTCCGAGATCCTCGGAAAGCGGAATGGCCGCCATCTGTCCGTCAAACACCTGCAGCCATTCGTGACAGAACACCATCCAGGGTTTTCCGTCCCGATCGACATGAAGCGTTCCGTCCAGGCACTGCCAACCGGGCGGTGTAACAGGTTCGGGACGTATCGGGACGAAGGGACCAAGCGGCGAATCCGCCACCAGACATTGGCAGCGGCGATAAGTGCCTTCCGCACGGAAGGATGAGATCAGGTAATAGCGGCCTTTCCAGATGTGGCATTCCGGCGCCCAGTAATCGAGTCCGGCCCAGAAACCGCCCTGGTCGAACACCCGGATCGGCTCGCTCCAATGAAGCAGGTCCGGACTGCAGATGGCATGGAAGGTTCCGCTTTCGGATTTCTGTTCCGGAAACCGTTCCGGGTTGAATTGACGGGCATAGGTGTAGTACAGACGACTCGCCGGATCGACGAGGATGAAAGGATCGCTGATGTGGACATCGTGGATGTGAAACGGATATTCCATGGGAACCTCCTGTGCGGACATCCTTGCAGGTATGCCACACAAAGAGGCTATCACTTGTTCATCGGGATGGCCATCCGCTTTTTACACAGGATTTCGCATCTTTTTGCCGCGAATTCCCTAGATTCCCGCAATCAGCTGCTCCATCGCGAGGTGGTGCAGGCCGTTCCGGTAATCAGACCGCCATTCGCGCAGGGAAAGAACGGGAATGTGCTGGGGGGAGATGTATTTCTCGCAGGCAGTACGGACAAGCATCAGGGTATCTTCCGTCATGTCGTCGGTACAGAAAAGGACCTCGTTCGGATTGATGAGGACGGCCATGGAGGCAATCATACGGGCCAGCGAATCTACGGCGTGCGGATTGTCGCCCGATCCGAAAATCGGCTGCAGGAATCCGTTTTTACTGTAGAGGGCCTGCATCAGGTTTTCCCCTTCATAGATCGGCATGCGTCCGATTTCACCGGAAAAGCCCGTGCTGCCGTGCATGACGCGGCCGTTGACCAGAAAGCCTGCTCCCGGACCGTTCACCCCGATCAGGATGTACGCGACCGTGTCGGCATCTTCACGGTGGCTTGTGTGATGGAAGCCGAGTGCCGTGCAGTTCATGTCGTTCTCGACGGCAACCGCAAGACCAAACTTTCTTTCGAGCAGGGAGCGCAAATCGAAATTCTCAAATTTTCTGGCTCCATGAACATTGCGGATCAACCCCTTTTCCACGACGCCGGGGATGCCGAACGCCGCGGCATATAGGGCCGGATGGCGCTCCCGCAGGGAGGCGACGGCGCACTGCATCTCCATGGGACCTTCCGCCCGGTCAAATGGGCGATGGCCGCTGACCATGGACTTGCCGGTATAGTCGATCACCTCATGAAACAAGGTATCCCCTTCCAGATGCATCATCAGCCCGAGACGATACTGGCTGTTGAACCGATACCGCTGTGCGTCGTTCCTTGTCTCCGTGATATCGATCTCCATCATCGACAACTCGCCGTAGCGCTCCATGGCATCCACCAGCTTGCTGACGGTCGAAAAAGTAAGCCCCGTCTGCCGGCTGATATCCGGCTTCGTCGCTTCACCGGACGCATGAAACGCCCTGCGTACCCGGATGATGTTCGATTCCGGGTTGGGATTCTCATTTCTTCTGGCTCTGGCCATCTTTTCACCTCATATGCAAAACGCTCCGGCTGATGCCGGAGCGTTTAACTTCTGGTGACCCCAGGGAGAATCGAACTCCCGTTACAGCCTTGAAAGGGCCGTGTCTTGACCGCTTGACCATGGGGCCATATTCGTTTGCGGGAACGGTTCCGGCGGGCCGATGCGCCGCAAGCGGCACATCGGCCTATCCGGACTGTTGGTAGCGGCAGTCGGAATCGAACCAACGACAATTCGGGTATGAACCGAACGCTCTAGCCATCTGAGCTATGCCGCCAAATCAACCAAACGTTTCGCTTGACGGAAACCAGCCGGCGAACCGGTTTGCTGTTTCCGCACTACGCTTTCCGCAAGGCGCTTTTATATTTTAACAGAGGCCCTTCCCTGACGTCAAGCATTATTTGCATAGGCTGACGATTTCGTCGAAACTGCCTTGCCGGCGTTCGGCTGATATTCGTCAAGCCCTTTCACGGCAAGACTTTCAGCCTTCCATCGCATGGACCTCGGAAAACGGTGTCCCGGCGGGAACCTGGCGAACCGTACCAGGTTTGCTGTTCGACGACCCTCTTCACCCGCTTTTCATGTTTGCGGTTCAATGACGCGTTTCATCCCTTTTTCAAATTTCACCCGCGGCAACATGACCTGATGGTGGCAGCCCTCGCATTCCATTCTGACATCCGCACCGGTGCGGAGGACCTTCCAGATGCGGGAGCCGCAAGGGTGTTCCTTTTTCATTTCCACCCGGTCCCCCACCTGGAACTGCTTGATGGGCGTCGCCATAGTCCGTTTCTCCTTTTCGGGGCAAACGAACAGGGTGCCACCTGGGCACCCTGCCTATGCCGGATCCTTGTATCGCTTCCGGAAAACATCACGCCTTCAGTTTTTCCATGGCTGCCGTCTCGCCCTCGAAAATCTCGATGAAGCGATTGAGCTTGGTAACTTCGAACAAGCGCAGAATGTCGGGAGACAAATTGCACATGGTCAGGCGGCCGCCCTTTTCGCGGAATTTCTTGAAGGAATCCACGATGATGCCAATTCCGGCGCTGTTCATGTAACTGACGCCGGTCATGTTGAGCAGAACAGTTGCCGCACCAAAATTAAGGGAAAGCTGATCAAGGTAATCCTTGAAATCATTCTGGGTGGAAATGCGGACCTGCCCTTCCATTTGAACAACGTGAACCCCGTCGACGTCGCGCGCATCTATGGTCATATGGTCGCCTCCGATCTCGATTTCCTGCTACGCTCATTTTACCACTTCCGTCCATTGTGAAACAAGACCAATGGAAAAGCAGAAACTGTATACAGTGCGGACTCCATCGCTGTAAAAACAACCGGATGCAGGGCTGGAATTGTAGAATCCAGCCGACCGATCAGTTCCTCAGACTCTGGAGCGGGGCAGGAATCCTGCCGCCACGTGCGACGAAAGTTTCAGCAGACCAGGGACTCACCTTCATGACCGGGCCGGAGCCCAGCAATCCACCGAATTCGACGACATCGCCCACGACACGGCCGGGTGCGGGGATGATGCGGACCGCGGTCGTCTTGTTGTTCACGACACCGATGGACACTTCATCCGCAATGATGGCGGAAATTGTGGCGGCGGACGTATCCCCGGGCACCGCGATCATGTCGAGGCCGACGGAACAGACGCAGGTCATCGCCTCAAGCTTCTCAAGAGATAGTGCGCCGCAGAGGGCAGCGTCGATCATGCCGGCATCCTCGGATACCGGGATGAAAGCGCCGGAGAGACCTCCGACGTGGGAAGACGCCATGACGCCGCCTTTCTTCACCGCATCGTTCAACAGCGCGAGCGCTGCGGTGGTGCCGGGTCCACCGCATTTTTCCAGGCCCATGCCTTCGAGGATGTAGGCGACGCTGTCTCCCACGGCAGGGGTCGGCGCCAGGGATAGATCGACAATGCCGAACGGCACATTCAGTCGTTGCGCGGCTTCCTTCGCCACCAGTTGTCCGACGCGCGTGATCTTGAATGCGGTTTTCTTGATTTCATCGGCCAGTTCGCTGAAATCAGCCATCGGGCCGAGTTTCTTTACAGCTTCGGACACGACGCCGGGACCGGAAACCCCGACGTTGATCACGCACTCCGGCTCGCCGATCCCGTGGAAGGCGCCGGCCATGAACGGGTTGTCCTCCGGAACATTCGAAAATACGACAAGCTTCGCGCAGCCCAGACCCCCGCGTTCCTTCGTGCGTTCGGCCGCATCCTTGATGACCCGGCCCATTTCCGCCACGGCATCCATGTTGATGCCCGCCTTCGAGGTGGCCACGTTCACGGACGAACAGACCCTGTCCGTCACGGCCAGTGCCTCGGCGATGGACTGCACCAGCAGCCGGTCGCCCTTCGTATAGCCTTTGTGCACCAGGGCGGAAAAGCCGCCGATGAAATTGACGCCGACGGTCTTCGCAGCTTCGTCGAGTGTGCGTGCGAAGTTTGCATAGTTTGTCTCGTCACTGCTTTCCGCCACCATGGCGATCGGCGTCACCGAAATGCGCTTGTTGATGATCGGAATGCCGAATTCCCGCTCGATCGCTTCGCCGGTTTTCACAAGATTTTCCGCATAACGGGTGATCTTGTCATAGATGCGACGCCGGGAAACGGCGGATGATTCGGCTGCGCAGTCCCGCAGTGAAATACCCATGGTGATGGTTCGGATATCGAGGTTCTGTTCCTCGATCATCCGCATTGTTTCAAAAATCTCATTCCTGTTGATCATGAAGACCGTCCCCCCGGTGCCGCAGGCCTATTGCCGCGCGCAAGACGAAAATGCCAAGATCGGGTTTTCCCGAACAATATTTTTGTCGGGCTTTTCATATTTTCGTTTAGATCCTGTGCATGCTCTGGAAAATATCGTCACGCTGCACGCGAATCTGGACGCCCAGTTCCTCGCCCTTGGCCGCCAGCATGTCCTGAAGGGTGCCGATGTCCATGCTCGTGGAGGACATGTCCACCATCATGACCATGGTGAAGATTTCCTGCATGATCGTCTGGGAGATGTCCAGGATATTGGCGTGCGCCTCTGCAAGCACAGCGGTGACTGCGGCGATGATTCCGATGCGATCGCTTCCGAGCACGGTGATGACAGCTTTCATGGTTGCACCTCGCTTGACGATTCGTTCCGGATTCCGCCCCGCCCGACCGGCCTGTCCGACTGGCCTGACGAAATGTTGACGCATCCGTTTGGCGATCATTATATCACAGCACTGGGCCGTGATTTTGCTGGTTTCACAAGTACTTATGCAGATTGTCCTGTCACGATTCACTAGGATTCTTGTTTATTTTCGAGAACAACGGGGTAGCAATAGAATAGAACAATGAAACACGAAGGAGGGTGGTTAAAGCAATCCATCATAATCGAACCGTTTGATTCGTGTAAATGAAGGAGATGATTCCACCGGAAAACTCAGCAAGATTCAAGAACCTGATCGAACCTGATGGTTCATCATGCAAGACAGTTGTTCCAGACCGGGGCTGTAGACCATACGCTACCGACCTGACCGACCCGAACTGATCCTGATCGAATCCATGACAACCCGGAATGGAGGATCACCGGCCTGCGTACGAAGACCGGAGCGACAAATCCCTACACGACCCTTACCCGATCCTTAGGTCCCATCATTGTCAGACCCAAGACTCGAGCCAGACTCAACCAGACCCAACCCGAAGTCCAAGCTTGGCAGGAACGTACCGTTCAAGACCCGATCACAATCCGTCAAGGCAATTTCCAGACTGAACCTTACCTTCCTCAGACCCGACCAGACCGGATCAAATCCGATCGAACCTCGAGCCTGACCCAGTCAAGACGAAATTGTGACCCAGTCAAGACAAGACCCTGACCCAACCTGATTCAACCCTCTGCCCAGGGATCCGGGATCCTGTACCAAATGACCATATATGGAGACCCGACCCGGTCCGACTCAAGAAGTGCGGATGGCAGCGCACCTGAGGCCCTCGAAAGGAAGGACCAAGGAACTTGTCCCTGACCCGATCCTTTACCTGAAAACGGGAAGGAACAACGCCACATCAGCTGATCTGCAGGGAACCGCGCCGAAGGAAAAGCGTGGCCGACATCCGGGGATTCACGGGAGTCTGGATGAAGGAAAAGCGGAAAAATCGGCTGAATGGCGAAAAACGAGCAAGGGAGATGATTCCACCAAGAATGCAAACAGAATCTCGACCGTTGAAAGCTTTCAAAATGAAGTCGCGACAAGGAGCAAAACCGAATAATGCATATGCTTTTAAAATCCTGTTCGCTGACCATTGAGTGTCCGACAGGTTAGGCGGTCCGGTCAATCAGTTAGATACCGGCCGCCTATTCATATGCGGAAATATCCGGTGAAAACCGTTTTAATTCAATTCAATTCATCCAGCGTTTTTTCGAAGCTTCCTGCGAAATGATCCAGGAAATATGTCACTTCCGGCATCTCTTTCCCATCCGGTCCGCACATCTCTTTCAATCTTTCGAGGATGGATGCGCGGGCCTTCTGGAATTCACGGTTTCCATTCTTCTCCTCCTCCACGCACTTGAGCAGTGCGGAAAGACGATCGGCCGCCTTCAGGATGGCCGCTTCCTCCCCGTGCTCGTCGGGATCAAGGATCCCCCGATATTCCCCCTGCAATTCCTCCGGAAGCATGGCAAGGATCCGGTCCCGTGCGACCTGCTCGAGATCCTGGTAAGCCGTGCTGATCTGCGGACTGAAGTACTTGATCGGCGTGGGCAGGTCGCCCGTCAGGGTTTCCGAAGCATCATGATACAGGGCGATCAGCGCAATACGTTCGGGATTCAGCGTGCCACCAAAAAACCGGTTCCGGATCACGGCCAGCGCATGGGCGAGCACCGCCACCTGATGGCTGTGCTCCTGCACGTTTTCCGGCACGGTATTGCGCATGAGACTCCAGCGCGCGATGTTCCGCATGCGCGACAGGAAGGCGAAAAAGCTGTATTGAGGATTGGATGCACGCATTCGTTGTTTCCCCCGAGGCCGTCCTTATAAATCTCCCGATATTGTCAGGGCCCGCTCCATCAGAACAAGCAGTTCCCCCAAAGTGATCGACGCATTCGGATTCAGCTTCCCGGATCCGTTTCCCTGCACGATGCCATTTTCCACCGCGAAGCGGACCGCATTCAAGTACGCCGCGTCAACGCCGGACCAATCGCTGAAATCAGCCCAGGCAGGCTTATCAACGGCAACCGGCTTCTCTGCGGATTTCTTGCCGTACAGGGCAACCACCGCGGCAACCGCCTGTTCCCTGCGCACAACGCCACCAGCAGCGAGGGCTGGAAGATCCGCGGAACGGAGGAAGCCTGCGCGGCTCGCAGTTGTGAGGGGATTCGTCGTTGTCCAGTCATAGGGAACCACATCGAGCATCAGTTTGGCAAGCATTTCTCCCGATGCGGCGGTAGATGCTTTCCATCCGGAGCCGGTCAGCGCCTTCAGGTCATATTGGCGCATGATCGCATCCAGACTCGTCTTCACATAAGCGGGCATGGCGCCTGCAGGCGTTGCAGCCCGTACGGCGGCGGCAAGCGGGGATGGGGTCGTCAGATCCGCAAGGACACGGCCGGCCTCGTAGTCCAGCCGGCTGGGCTGTTTCGTCCAGACGCCGGGTGCCGCCCAAGTCTGAACCGCGATTTCATCCCGTCGGTACGAGGCAAGGGAAGGAACCGGCAGGGATGCCTGCAACGGCCGTGTGAAATCGGACAACGATGCGTAACGGTCGCCTGCGCCAGCAGTCACCTTCAGTTCCGTAATCGGGGTCTTCAGGGTCATGCCTGACGTTGCCTTGAAGTCCGTGGCTGGCGTCCGGATGTCGAAACGGACCGTCATGTCCGGCGCATCCGCGCGCAGATTGAAATACCGGTCGGTCTGCAGGGTGCCGGGGCGCACGGTCCAGTCCGATCCCGGTGTACGAACCAGCAGATCCATCTGCATGGCGGCCAGTGCATCATAGACGGCGGATCCAAGTTCCAGCCGGACAACCTTGACCCCGGCCGGGGGGCTCCGCAGATCAATCTGAACCACCGGTTCCCCGAGCGAACGGATGGATTCCGCCAGCCTGAAGGCATGGATGCCGATCGATTTTGTCGTCCAGGTCCCGTCCGCACCGACCTGCCCGTAGAGCAGCTCGTCCCCGGACGGCTTGTTGTCGAGATCATAACTGGAATCGTAATCGTTCCGGCTTCGATCCGTCACGACGACGATGGTGGAGGTCGGGATGGAGGACAGTCCGGAGACCGGACTAACGGCAAAAAGTCTGGCATAGTACCGGTGGTTTGAGACCAGGCCGGTTGCAGTGAAGGTCCCGCCTGCCACCGTGAATTTCTTCATGCGCGCAAACGCTGCATTGTCGGCCATTTCGAGCCGATACCCCATTCCCGGCAGATCGACCCATTCGTAGATGATGGAATCCGCCGTGATGCCGGCATCTCCGGATTTCACGCCAAAACCGGTCGGGGTGGAGGGCGGAAGCCAAGGTTCCGTCTTGATCGCAAACGCCCCGCTCCAGGCGGATTTGACGCCAATGCCGGCGCCGGTCACATTGATGCTTGTATTGATGGCGCGAATCCAGAGGTTGTACCGTGTTTCGGGGGTCAGTCCCTCCAACCGGTAAAATCCACGCAAGGTATAGTCCGCCTCGTGGACCATTACCGTCCCGATGGATTTCTCCTGCTGTTCCGCCGTACCCCAGCTGATTTCATAATCCATCCCGAAAACGGCTGTCCAGGTCAGATCCACGAAATTGTCGCCGGCCAGTGCGGAAAGGATGTCGGGCACTACGGGAATCGTGATGATCTCCCCTTCCTTCGGCAAGGTGGTCACAACGAGCGGATCGGAAGGATCGGATTGGTTCCCCTGGGTGTTTTCAATCGTCACCCAGGTCAGGTAGGCCGTATTTTCCTTCAGGCCTGCAAGCGGAAAGGTGAACGTCTGATCAATGGCATCTTCCGCAATGTCCGGAATCGGCGCGGTGGCCTGCGAGGGCTGGGTGAGTTCCAGCTTCTTCATGAAGTCCTGGCTCAAGTCGCTGTAGGTGACAAACTCGCCGCGCGTCGGAAACTTGATCTTCACCTGCTCGAGCACGGAATTGTAGGGGACGGCATGGGGCCGGACGATCCAGCCGGGCTGGTAATTGACGATCCGCGCCGGTTTCCGGAGCGGATCTGCCGCAGGAAGCGCCTCATTCGCATCGTAAACGGCGCGGGGCACCTGGTCCCAGCGCCCGATGGTACCAGCCTGGACCGCACCCGGCGTGGCGGCCGTATACAGCTGATACCAGCGCTTTTCCAGTTTGAGGGTGACGGTGGTGAGTGTAACCTCCTGCTTGTTGTTCGCATCCAGATGCACGCCGAACGGCGGCGCCGGCGGCGCGACCGGCCGGTTCATCCCCGTGTCCGGCGCCGTGATGATCACCTTCGTGTTCGGCTCGGACGCAAACACGGTTGTCACATAGTTTCCGGCCTCGTTGGGCAAGAGGTACTGCTTGTTCGCCCGCATGGAGACATAGTAGGTCGCGTTCGGCGCAAGGCCGGACAGCAGGTATTTGTACCCGACAACCTTTCCGGAGACGGCATCCCGGACTTCATTGGAAGGCCCCATCGAAACGCCCGAGGCAATCCGGGTGCCCGGCTGCGGATCCAGCACCTCATCCACATTCTGCGTCAGATAAATGTCGTAGGTGATGTCCGTGTCCGGCTCCCCGATTCCGTTTTCAGGCGCCAGCCAGAGCAGGGTTGGTTTGCCCGCCTCCAGCAGATCCTGAAACAGAAGCGGCGGATCCGCGTTGGGGAAATCGGAATATACCGGCGCCTCGGGCTTCTCCGGAATGTTCTCGCGAAGCTCCACATAGGCATCCGACAGGAAGAACACCTGCCGGGCCGGATCGCTTTTCAGCGTGGCCGTCGCCTCCACCTTGAAACTGTAAGCGCGCGTGTCGCTTTTCGGAATGCTCAGGTAATAGACGTTGGTGTTCGGAATGGTCGCGATGTTGGTTTCCGTTGCGGCGTCGTTGTTGATCTTGCGGAACAGGTTGTATTCGACACGGCTGAACTGGTCGCTTGCAATGGCATCCCAGTAGAATTTCCAGATGACGTCCGTATCGGTGAAGCCGACCTTCTGGGCGAAAAGCAGGATCCCGGTCTGGACAGGCGGCGTGGTGGGGATGTCCTCCGGCTTGGAAACGCTGACATCCGGACCGGGCAGCGGTACGACCTTGATGATGTACTCACGGCCGGGGGAGGCATCAGGCCAGACATACTCGAGCCGGCCGGTTCCCGCATTCACGGTGACCGGGCTGGCCGGTGTGCCGATATCCTTGCCCTGGACGATCGGAATGTTCGGAGGCTGCGAAAAGCCCTGTGTCTCGGAGATCAGGATCTGGTAATTGATGCGGCCGTCCACATTCCACACATCGTCCCATGTGATGCGGATATTGTTTGTCCCGGATACCTTGGCGGCGGTCACCTTGAGTCCGGACAGAAAACGGACCGCGGTGGAGTCGGCCGATGTGACGACGTTCTCTCCCATCGTTCCGTACTTATACGCGGATCTGCCACTCAAATCATAGATGGTGCCCGTTGCGAGCTCCGGGCTGACATCAAGGGCGGAATCAAGCAGTGCGGCATCTCCCGGAAGGGTCACGCTGCGGGCATCCACAAGCTTCCCCGTGGTCTTCTGGACTTCCTTGAAAGTGAAGGTCTGCGATGTTTCAAGCGCACTGGCGGGGAAAGTCGGTGGGGTCCATTTGAACTGGGCATACCAGCTCATGCCGATCCCTTCCGCCCGATACCCGTTGCTCAGCACCTCCAGGTTCCGGGGCGGCGCCGGAGGCGTTGCCACAGCAGAGGAAGCGGACAGTGCAGGCATGGCCGCCAAAAAGGTGACAGCCGCCAGGACCATGGACAGAATCCTTGTTCGGGTTCTTTTCATGCAGACTCCCTCATTTCCCCAACAGGGTCAGTACCTTCTGTGCCATTTCCAGCAGGGAGCCGACACTGGCAGTCCCCTTTGCATCAAAGCGTTTCCGGGCATCCAGTGCCGCAAGGCTCATGTCCAGCCCGAGCACCACCGGCTTCTGCAGCTTCGGCAGCACCTCGGACAGGTTTGCGATGGCAGGCGTGCGTACGGTTTTGATCTGCTCAACCGGTTTTCCAAGACTGCCTGCGTAGAGCTGGACAGACCAGGAAACCGCTCGCTGGTTATCCACGGGGATCAGCAGCGTCCGGGTCTGGATGACATCCCCGAGTCCCAGCAACGCCAGTTTCTGCGCCATCGTCAGGCCCTGCGCCTCGGTGGTCCGCTCGGAAAGCAGTTCATACAGCAGAACCGCTTCCCGGCCGGTCACCGTATTGGTCGGATAGATCGGTTTCGTGCCGAAAGCGTACGTCAAATCATATTTCCCCGCAATGGCGGTCAACCCCGGCCAGGCAATGGCGCTGGTTCCCTGCACCCCCTTGGCTGAGACGATGACCATTGAACCCGGCCCGTCCAGACGGAATGCGCCCTGGGAATCCGTAAAGGCGCGCATTCCGGCGGGTTCCTTCCAGGTGGAGGTGCCGGCGGGCAGGATCAGCGGCAGGATCCGGCCGGACAGATACGCATAGTTCAGGCGGGCGAGGATGGCTCCGGGAAAGGCGTTTACTGCGGCCTTCTGCACGGAGAAGGCGGTCACGCCGCTCCCGCCGTCCAGAATGTCCTTCAGGTACCGGGACATTTCCGTTTCAACACGGCCCACCATGCCTCCGACCGTATCAAGCAGGTCGGTATGCACCCGATAGGTATAGGCGGAAGCGTTCTTGTCGAGCATCCCCCGCTCCCTGTCCACGATACCGTATTTGAAAGGGCCCTTGGCAAGTGGATTGTTCAGAATCTCATCAATCATCTTTTCGAGAACACCCCGCGTATAACGGGAACCAATGGTCTCCACGGAGAAGCCGTATACCTTCGAGGCCCGTTCGTAGAGGGACGGAAGTGCCACATCCCCTGCATCGCGCCGGGCGATACGAATCCGAAGCATCGTCTCCCCCACCTGGCTTGATGCCACCTGCGCCCGCAGCGCAGGCAGGTTGAAGCTGCTGCGGGACAGAAGATATTCCGCACCGCCGATTCGAACCGCAAGCCGTCCGTCGACGCGGTGGATGGTTTCGAGCACCTGCTCGGGAACCGTCACCTCGTACAGGACGGCATTGTCGTTTTCCTTGTCGAGCGTGATGATCTGGGTGCCGCCCGGATCGCTTTCCAGCATGGCCTGCACACGGTCGCCCTTCAGCAGCACGCGCACCGCGTTGTTGGCACCCTTGTCGACGAGCCAGTACGGTTTCCGGTTCAGTTCCTCCGCCTGTTCGTCATACAGGGAAATGATGTTTTCCTTGTCCTTTGCCTGATCATAATCGGACTGGGAGAAATCGGTACGTGTGGAAACCGGGCCGACATGGATGGAATCCGCCTTTCCCCCGTCGTCCCCGACCGTCGCCCCAATGGCGGGATTCGAGGCCCAAAGACGCACAAAGTACGTGGTGTTGGTCGCCAGCGGAACCTGTTGGAAGGTTCCATCCCGCTGCAGACTCTTCTTTCTTGTGATGCGGGCATAATACATGTATTTGTTCGGATTCTCGCGAAGCTGCGCGTTCGACTGTTCCTGATAATAGTCGATCCGGCCGCCTGCGGCGTCCTCATACCCGTAATCCGAAACACCGGAACCGGAATAGACCAGCCGCGTGTAATCCACCTCATCCGCCGTACGTGCCTCAAGGGAATAGGTATAGGCGTGCTCGCCTTCCCATCGGACTTCGACCTCGTGCAGCGCATCCCTGGTCTTCCGGGTGACCGGCTTGCCGGGTGTCGCCATCCAGGTGGCCGTTGCGGCATCGTACCATTTCGCATCCGGCGGAATGTGACGCAGGCGGAAATCATACCAGGTATCGGACTGCAGCCCGAGAACCCGCCAGTGGTATTCGCCCGTGCCCGCGTTCCGGACCAGTGAGTAACGGTCGCGGGACAGCTTCACATAGGCGCTGTCCGTTTCGGACGTCTTTTTCATGTAGATTTCGAAATTGGACGGATCTCCTTTGGGCAGGTTGGACAGGACTGTAAATCCAATTTCCAGATCCCGGACAACCTCGAACTGTTCCGGTCCCTTCACGAGCGGCGTGGTGACAGGCACCGTAACCCAACGACTCGGCGGCGGCGTCTGGACGCCATTGACCAGCGTTCCCCTGTTCCGGACGGCGCGCAGGCTGAGGTAATACTGCGTATTCGGTTCCAGGAATCCCTTCATGGGAAAGAGAACCGCCAGAGTTGCGGGATCGAGGGTCAGCTTGAGATCCCCCGAGGCCATGGCGGTGCGCGCAGCGGCGTTGTTCAGCGGGATGTAGAGGGCACCGCCGCTGACCAGATCGGGCGACTGGGTCCGGTAATAGGTCAGGAAATCAACCAGCTGGGGATCGGAGGCAAGCTCCGGATCGGTCGGATCCGACGCGGGGGGGGGGATGACGGAGGTTACGATCATTTCATATCCAACATCCGCTTCCCGATGCATCCACTGCATGACGACGGAGGCATCGGTGAGCCGCGGGTTTCCATCCGCATCCGTCGCCATGGAGAATTCAGTCGGCGCACGCGGGTTGCGGGTGATGTTGTCGAGACTCACGAGATCGAGTTTCGGGGTGGTGAGGGTCTTGACGGCGGTATCCATCGTGTTGCCGAGGGTGAAGGGCTCGTCGGGCACGGTTGTCCCGTTCTGACACTCCGTCACCCACAGAGAAGGTCGTGCCTTGACGTAATACGTGGTATTGGGCAGAATCAACTCGGCGCCTGGATCCGGTGCATTGTCGGCAATGGGGTCAGGCACACTCCGGATCTGATGGGCCGGGGGCAGCGTGGCAAGTGCGGGATAAGGGACCGTTTCCTTGCCGGCATCCACAAAGACGGCGCCATCGGTGGAAATGGAGAAGTCATATTCCACCTTCAACGATACCCGACGGACCCCCATGTCATTCAGCGCCCGCTTGTCATAGAAATTCCACTGCTCGGTGGACAGATAGCGTCTCCAGTCCGTCTCCTTGAGGATGTGGTTGTAGGCGACGGAAATGCCCGCAAGGGTCAGGACGCCGGTGAGCGGGTCCGCGGTCACGTTCGGCGAGACGGACAGGGTCAGATCCGGCAGCGGGACGGGGACTTCCCGGATGGGATAGGTGGTGAAGCTCAGGATCGGCGAAGAATAGGAGATGGCTTCCCGCAGTGCGGCCGAAAGGCCGTTGGCAGGCGTGCCGTCGGGCTCCAACCCACGATCCGCCCACACATCCGCATTGATCGCGTTCATGTCCTCGAAGCGGGCGGTGAAAACCTGGAGATAATAGGTCATGTTCGGAATGAGGAAGTCCGGATATGGGCCGCGGTTGCCGGCTTCATTGTTTTCGTTGTGCGCCGGATCGGCATCCAGATCAAACGGTGGAACCGCCGTGAGGTCCATGAACAGCCCGGTCCCGTCAAGCTCGCAGGTGAGCCGCGTCGGATCCCCCTCCACTTCGGAAAGCTGCGACTTGCCGATGACGATCGTACGTTTCTGCCGATCCGGGAGATAAACGGAGACGGAATTCGTTCCATCGGTCAAAACCGTCTTTCTGGAAGGCGTTTCATCCGAAGCATCGGGCATCAGGGTGGAAAGCAGAATGTTGAAAGCCGGATCAATGGCGCTGTTCGGGGTAGCCCGGTAACTGAGCCAGTTCGCGCCGTTGTAGGTCGACCAGACGGAAGGCTTGTCGAAAGTGAGTACAATCCGGCTCATCGGAATTTCCACGCCGATGCCCGCCTGCGTGACCGTCTGCAGACCGTCGTACTTTGCAGTCACCGTCATGTTCTGCGGCAGGGCCGGACGTCCTGTCTGGCCCCCGAGCAGCATCAGGCTGTTTGCCATGGTGGTGTTCCGGGGAAGCAATGCCCCCTGTTCCGCGCACACCACGCGGATGTAGCGGTCCGGAAGGCTTCCGCTGCTGATGTCGAACGGCAGGATGACGCTTCCGTACAGCGTTCCCGCCGCAAGGCTCGAGTCCGGTACCGTGATCCAGTTGCCTCTCGCACGGACTTCCGCCGAGTTCGGATCAATGAAGTCATTGAACGCCAGATCCTGTATCTCATAATACAGCTTGGTGTACCGGCCGTTCGTCACCTTGCGGAAGCGGATTTCCACCTTGTTTTCATCCACTTTTGACATTTCGTATTCCATCGGGGTGAAAATGGAGGTGAGCGGCCCGTATTTCGCAAAGGCCTTGTCCGTATTCAGAACCGGGTTGATGTTGGCCTTTCCGAAAAGCAAAGCCGTATCGCTGAGCGACACCTTTGCCGTGCCGTTCCACAAGACCAGGCCCATGCTGACATCTTCGAACTCGGTGCCGGATTCGATTCCGCACTCCTTCGTCAGATCCGCCCAAACGAACCCGTCATTGGCTGGCAGGGGTCTGCCCGTTGCGGGATCAAGCCCCTGGATGGCGGGAGGTGTGACGGAGAGCGGGTCGATGGTCGCACCCGTCATGCGGAGGGAGACATCCGAACTGTGCAGGGCATTGAACTCCATGGCCACTGTCGTGTTCCGGCCCTTGTTCATGGTGAAGTAGAAACCGGATTCCGAGATGTTGACCGGATCGACTGTGCTCCGCAAGGCGGTCTTCCATTCGGACCGCATCCGCTCGGTCAGGTATTGGACCCCGGCGGAAGTATACACGGTCGGCACCTTCCAGCGCAGCCGCATGACCGGCTTCAGCCCGGATACCACCGTACTCGCGGCCGCAGGGGGCGTGAGAATGTTGCCGTTCATGTCCTCCAGCTGCGGGTTGTTGTCGATCAGGTTGTTGGCCGTCTCGTCGAAGGATTCCCCTTCGAAGGTCATGCCCGTGAGCACGTAGGGTCTGGCCTGGCCGGTCTGATTGGTACCGGCTGTGTCCGAATAGACGCGAAGATCGAGATCATAGATATGGTCCGGGCCGAGAGGCAGTTCCAGGACGGCGGTCTTGACCCCGTTCTCGAGGGTGTAGCGAAAGAGGGAACCCACCGCGTCCGGATCGGTCTGGTCCGGTATCGTGACCACCGCCCCCGCTGCATCGTGCCATCCGCAGCGGATGAGACCCGGCAGGGACGGAGCGGGCCAGAAGATTTCATGGGTATCGGTGGCCGCCACGTACCGGTAGCCCGGCGTCAGCGTCACGACCGCCGCCCCGACCGGCAGGATGGAGGAAGGAATCATCCATACGGTCAGCAGGATGATGGTCAGGACCATGGACAGGAGGGATTTCCCCCTCCGGAATCGCTTCTTCATGCGTGGTATCCTCCGCTTGCCGGCCATCCCCGCGCGGTTGCGGGCAGGGTGACCAAACAGGCGCATTACGCGCCATCAGGGTATATATCGGCGTTTCCGGCCCCCAGGTTGAATGACGGTTTTGTTACAGGACACCCGGCCGTTCCCGACCGTATAGCACGAGGCGGCTGGCCTGCCATCGCAACCGATGCATCCTTCCTGTTCCGGATCCCCCTGCATTGCAGGAAACAGACGCATCAGCCGCATCCAAGCAATTCCGCCACAATGGATTCGACCTGGTCCATGGGGACGGCCTTTCGGATTCTTTTGTCCCGCGTGGAGATTTCCACCTCGCCCTTTTCCGTGTTCCGCTTACTGACCACAATCCGGACCGGGACTCCAAGCAGGTCCGCATCCGCGAACTGGACGCCCGCGGTTGCCCCACGGTCATCCATAAGCACTTCATGCTTCTTCCCAAGCCGTTCATACAGCAGACGACCGACATCCCCGACTGCCTCCAGATCGCTGTTGAGCAGACAGATGTGAACCTGCCAGGGCGCGACCGAAACGGGCCAGATCGGGCCGAACTCGTCATGGCTGGCTTCAACGAGGCACGCGACCAGCCGGCCGACCCCGATGCCATAGCAGCCCATGACGGGATTTCGACGCTGACCGTCCGCATCCGCATAGGTCATGTTCATGCTTTCCGTGTACTTGCTGCCCAATTGGAAGATGTTCCCCACTTCCACACCGCGTTGCAGGCTCAGTGTCCCGCCGCACTGGCGGCATTGGCTCCCGCCGTTCACCCTGGCGACATCCGAAAAGCGGATACCGGGCAGATCGCGGGGCACGCTGATGCCCTTCGTGTGCCAGTTCGGGCGGTTCGCGCCACCGATGAGGTTCCGCTCCCCTTCCAGTGAGGTGTCGAAGACAACTTCGCATCCCGCCTCCGACAAACCGAGTGCGCCGACAAAGCCGAGGTTCAGACCCGTTTCTGCATCGCACGTCCAGGGAGACACTTCTGCCCCCGCCACCTGGCGCAGCTTTGCCTCGTTCACCTGCAGGTCGCCCCGGATGAACACAACCAGTGGAATTGCTCTGCCTTCCACAGCAAAGACGGCCGCTTTCATGAGCCCGGCCTCCGGCACGTCGAAAAAGGAAGCGAGGGATGCGATGTCCTTGATTCCCGGCGTATGGACATCCACCCTTTCCGTCTCTGCCCTGCCGGTCCGCTCCAGAACGGCAACGGCCACTTCCATGTTGGCCTTGTAGCCGCATTCCGGGCAGATCAGCAGGGAATCCTCGCCAGTCTCGGTCAGCAGCATGTATTCATGGGCCACCTTGCCCCCCATCATGCCGGTATCTGAACCGACCGAGATGACCTGGGGAAGCCCGACCCGTGAGAAAATGCGGTGATATGCCGCCGCGACTTCATCGTACTGCCGTTCCAGATCCTCCTGGGAGGTATGGAACGAATAGGCATCCTTCATGGTGAATTCTCGCACACGAATCAAGCCACCGCGGGAACGCGGTTCATCGCGGAACTTCGTCTGGATCTGATAGATCATGAAAGGGTATTTCACGTAGGAGGTCGCCTCATTCCGCGCCAGATGCACGGAGGCCTCCTCATGGGTCATGCCGAGCAGCATGTCGTGGCCGCTCCGGTCCTTCATCCGCATCAGTTCCTCGCCGATGCTGTCGAACCGACCCGATTCCCGCCAAAGCTCCGCCGGCATCACCACGGGCATCAGGACTTCCTGCCCGCCGATCCCGTCCATCTCCTCGCGGAGGATCCGCTCGATCTTCATTGCCACCCGTTTTCCGGCTGGCAGCAGCGAATAGATGCCGTTGGCCACCTGCCGGACATACCCGCCTCGCAGCAGAAACCGGTGGCTCGCCAGGGTCGCTTCGGAGGGAATCTCCTTCAACCGCTCTCCAAGTAGTTTGCTCATCAGCATGATATTCATCCTCCGTTCATGATTTCAGGGAAACTCGGTTCTGTCTGGAAAGAAGCCTGAATCGCAACAAAAAACACCATGCATCTTCCTGCATGGTGTTCCTACTGTTCCATACAGGCACATGCCGAACGGCACCTGCACCCGTATCTCAGGTGCAAGTGCTATCGCGGGTTCGGGGTGCCGGTACGAAAAATGCTGTGTTCCATCCTGATCCTCTGTCCTCCTGTGTTTCCGAAATCCTATCATCCGCCTCCAGCCGTGTCAAGCCGGGATTCCATTGCCGTACCCATCTAGTCATGCCGGATTCCATTGCCATTCCCGCCCGTTCATCGCATAATGGGCATATGGACAAACAGGAAAACCTGCTCAGGAACCTTTCGTTCCTGCACATCCCGAATGAATCCGGAACCGCGTCCTTTGGCTGCGATCAGGACTGGTTCAGCACCGCCTGGAAGCGCCAGGCCGGCTGCGGCCCCAATGCGGCCTCCAACATGCTCCTGTATCTGCAGGCCGGCGGACGAATCCATCTGGACTTCGGGATCAATGGAAAAACCGAGATCAAGGCGCTCATGGAAGCGGTCTGGCGTCATGTGACACCCAGCCTGCTCGGTGTGCACACCATCCGGCGTTTCGCGAAAGGCCTGCATGCCTTTTCCGTGCAGCATGGTGTGTCTCTTTCCTGTGAATTGCTTGAGGTCCCGCGAAGACACAAGAACCGGCCTTCCGTGGAAGAAGCGGCGCGCTTTATTTCGGAAGGACTGGAACGGGACTGCCCCGTCGCATTCCTGAACCTCCACAACGGTTCGGTTGCACCGCTCGATGCCTGGCATTGGGTGACAGTGGTCAGTCTGAGACACGATGAATCCGGCACCCCGGTGCTCGGGATCTATGACGGAGACAAGGCCTTTGATGCGAACCTGTCAGACTGGTTGGCTTCTTCTGCGGCCGGCGGCGGGTTTGCAAGACTTGGCGCACCCTTGCCGGCCAACCCGTTCTGAACGATCTTCCGTCAGGCCTGACTCACTTTCCAGACCATCCGTCCACGACGGGAATCATGGTATAATGATCTTCGCGATCCGTCCCCATCATGTTCACCTATCCGGAAACAACAGGCCAAAGGAGATTCCATGCATTTTGATTCCATGAAGGGCGTACTGCTCTCGGACACCCTTGTTCCCGATCTTTTCCTGAGCGACTGCCTGCCTTCGCTGCCGGCCAACGAGGTGAAGCTGTACCTTTACTGCGTCTTTCTTGCCAAGTACGGAAAGACAGCCGAAACGGAGGAGCTCGCCGCGCGTCTGGAAATGGAAACGGATGTGGTGAATGCATGTTTTGTTAACCTCGAACAGGAAGGACTTCTTTTCCGCACCCGCACTGGTTTTTCCCTGACGGATCTGAAGGAGCGGGAGATCAACCGCCTGTATAGGAAACGCACCGATTCCCTGCCGGAGGAAGCGCTTGCGAACAGTGCCGCCAACATCCGTCGGAACCAGTCCATCGACGGCATCAACCGCATGTTCTTCCAGGGGCTGATGTCCCCTTCCTGGTATACCGCCATCGACCATTGGTTCAATGATTTCAAGTTCGACGACGATGTCATGGTCACCCTCGTCAAATACTGCCATGACATGGGCAAGCTGGGCCTCAACTATGTCCGCCGCGTGGCGGAAAGCTGGCATCTGGAAGGCATCCGGACCGCTTTCGACCTGGAGCGCCACATGGAGGAACGCGACCAGCTCATGGCCGCCAAGAAGAAGATCCAGCGCATGCTGGGCCGGAGTTACCCGTTGACGGAACCCGAGGAAAGATATGTGAAGCTTTGGCTGAACACCTACAAATACGGTCTCGACATCATCGAGATGGCCGTCCAGAAGACCACAAGCCGCCCGAACGCAAATTTCGAATACCTCAACGGCATCCTGAAGAACTGGTACGAAGCCGGATACAAGACCAAGGACGAAATCACGGCGAAGGATGTGAAGCCGAAACGACCCAGGGCAGCCGGCACCTCCGTGGGCGGCAATGCCCCCGTCGCACGACGGGACAACTTCACACAGCGCGAGTATGACGATGACTTCTTTGACAGGATTTCCAACGCAGCCCTCAAGGGATCCAGGGAATCAGGGGAAGGCGGGCAGCAGCCATGACAGGTATGGGGCGGGAAATGGCCCAATTGTACGAACAGCGGAGGGATCAGGCGATTCGTTCCCTGGAGAGGCGTCGCGAGGAAGCCTTCCGGCGGATCCCCGCCTTGGCCGATCTGGAAGCGGAAATCGGGACCATCGGCGTACAGGCGGCCCGAAGCATGCTCCATGAAGGTTCGGAAGCGGCCGCCGCGAACCTTGTCCGCCTTGAGGATTTGAAGGCTCTTCGCCTCCATCTCCTTCAGGATGCGGGTTTCCCGGCCGACTGTCTGGAACCGCAGTGGCAGTGCGCCCGTTGCCGCGATACAGGCTATCTGGTTCGCGCTGACGGCATGCCGGGCGGTTCCTGTTCCTGCAGCCGGCAGTTCGTTCTGGAACGGCTTTACCACGCATCCAACATCAGTCAGGATCCGGAAATCGGTTTTGACCGCTATACGGATCGTTTCTACCCACAGGAAGCCTCGAAGGAAAAGTATGGGATTGAAGATTCGGTCCGGATGCATATGAACGCCGTCCGCGATCATGTGCTGCGATTCGTTGATCAATTTGCAGCGGAGGAAACCCACTCGCTATACCTCTACGGTCCAACCGGAACCGGGAAGACCTTCCTGGCGAAATGCGCGGGAAAATCGCTTCTGGAAAGCGGGCGCACCGTACTGTACCTCTCTTCTCCCGCCTTCTTCGAAGCAGCCCGTGCCGCAAAATTCCACGATGAGGACCAGCCGGATGCAGGTGCGGCCTACCGCCGGATTCTGGGGGCGAATCTGCTGATTCTGGATGATCTGGGAACGGAGCCGGCAAGCGATTCACGCTACGCCGATTTGCTGTCCTTGCTGGAAGAACGTTCCGGAACCGGCCGCGAGCCACGCAGAACCATCATCGCGACCAACAAGGATCTGAAACAACTGAAGACGGACTACAACGAACGCATTTATTCCCGCATTGCCGGGAATTTCGACATTCTGCCCTTCGCAGGCGCCGATATCCGGGTTCTGAAGCGTTATGGCTGAAACTGACGTGCCCGCTCAGTCATTGCCGAAGAATCCACCGAGCATTCCGCCGATTCCATTGTTCATCGGGTTGTTGTGCGCGGTATTGGCGCCGCTGCCGTACGCAGCCGCATGGATGCGGTTCGCGAGCCTGGAGAAGGGCAGGGACTGCAGGAACACGGTACCCGGCCCGGAAACGGACGCCAGAAACAGGCCCTCCCCGCCGAACAACGCGTTCTTGAAGCCGCCGACAAACTGGATGTCATAATTGACGCCCTGCGTGAAACCGACGATGCAGCCTGTATCTACGCGCAATGTTTCACCCGGCGCCAAATCACGACGGATGATGGTGCCGCCCGCATGAATGAATGCAAGGCCGTTTCCCGTCAGACGCTGCAGGATGAACCCTTCTCCGCCGAACAGACCGGCGCCCATGCGTCGGGTGAAGGCGACTTCAACATCGATGCCGGCTGCGCTGCAAAGATAGGAATCTTTCTGGCAAATGAAGGTTCCCCCGAACAGATTGAGATCCAATGGGATGATCTTGCCCGGATAAGGTGCCGCAAATCCGGTTCGCTGCTTGGCCCCGGACGCATTGTAGAAGGTTGTGATCATGAAACTTTCGCCGGTGATCATCCGCTTGAAACCGCCGAAGATGCCATTGCCGCCAAGCCCGGTGTCCATCTGGATTCCCTGCTCCATATACAGCATGGCGCCGGCTTCCGCCCGCACGCCTTCGCCCGGGTCAAGCTCGATTTCCACCAGCTGCATATCATCTCCGACAATGCGGTAATCAATCATGTCCGCCATAAGTTTCCCCTCCGTTCGCTCTGCCGATTATGCGGGATGCCCTCCGCACCCGCCGCCTTTTACAGGCGGAACAGCACCACTGTACGCATTTACGCCGGAGCTGTTTCAGCCTCATGCACATGATACGTAGAAAAAGGGCTTCGGGTTGCCTCTCGGAGAAAAAAACTGTTTGGGGATCGGATTGCTTTGGACGGGATCACCGCAGGATCAGGGTGTTGTCGAGGCTGCAGGAGTCGCCGCCGGATCAGCAGGGGGTGCATCCGGCGTCGCAACAGGCGTGGGTTCCGTTCCGGATGCCTCCGGCGCGACGGTACTCCCGTCGGGGGAAGGCGTCGGTTCCGTGGGTTCGCTGCCATCCGGAATGGAACCGTCAGGGGAAGCAGTGGCCGGATCAGGCGTGGGGGTCGGAGATTCAACCGGCACAACCACGCCCCCGTCGGAAGGAACTTCCACGGCTGGCGGTGTGGACGCTGCGGGTTTGGGGGTCGGCTTGACGCCGGGCTTTCCTCCTGAAGACTTGCCAGAATCCGTTGTCTTGGCGGGATTCAGAATGCCGCCGCCAAGCACGAATTGCTCGTGCCCGTTGATCTTCTGATATTTCGTCTCAAGCGTAACCGACTCGATGACGAATTTCGCCTGAATCAGATTCTTCCCCAGCTGGGCGTAGTCTCCGACCTTTTGATCGCCGACGATGCTTGTTTCCATGTATTCCGTGTAATGGTTCGCCAGATCCATGATCTTGCCCATTTTCCCCAATGTCAGCTGTTGTTCCATGAACGCCTTTACAAAGAGGTTCTGGTTCTCCTTGCGGCCAAGGTCCCCGATTTCGAACCATTTGCCCTTGCTGTTGTATCCCTTGCGGAACCGCACGAATCCTTCGGCGTTGTAGCCATCCAGGAGCTGTTCGCCCGCCTGCAGGTCGATCTTCAGGTTCTGGGTCGGATCGCTGTAACGCATGGAATACGGGACATCCACGCGGACACCGCCGAATTCGTCGACGATGTTGCGGAAGCTTTCCGGTTTCACGAAGATGAAATCGTCGATGGAGAGGGAGAACATTTCCTCGATGAGATCGGCCGTGAAGTCATAATCCGGCGTGCCAAAACGCGAGCTGTCCACCCGGTATTTGATGATCTTGCCCAACTTGTGCGCCGCATTGATCTTGCGGAGGGCCGGATCCGAGTTGATGTTCGAAAGGTGCGGCTTGATGAGGGAAACCGCCTTTGGACTGTAGTCCACGTACAGATCGCGCGGAATGTTGATGAGCCTCACCTTTCCGGTGTCCTGATCCATGCTCACGATCAGAAGCGTATCAAACAGATTCGCCTCCATGTCACGGGCGATGACGAGGATGTTGATGGCGGACGGCGAAACAATCGGACCGATGTCCGGCTTGGCCGCCAGCAGCGGGAAGGGTTTGATATTGGCCTCATGATCCCGGTTCGCACGGATGGCTTCTCCCTTGTCGTCCGGAGAAAACAGGCCTGCGACAGCCTGTCCGACTGCGGTTTTCGCGATCGGTTCGGGCGCCCAGAAATAGCGGTAGATTCCATAAGCCAGCACCAGAAGGAGTATGATCCCCACAACGAGAAGAACGCGGTGATGTTTTTTCTTTTTTGCACCAGGTCCGCCCGCCGGCGGTTGTCCGCCCGTTCCACCCGCAGCGCCACCGTTCCGACCGCCATTGCCTCCGTTGCCTCCGTGACTGCCCCGGTTGTCCTTCGCCGACGCAATGCCGCCTTCCCCTTGCTGGCGACGCGCCGCCAGGACCGGCTGTGGCGTGTTTCCCCGCAGTTCCTGGCCTGGTTCCTTCCTGTATCGGTCCCAGCCGGTTGCGGACAACACGCCTGAATTCTGACTGGCGCTCATCCGATTTTGATGTCCTGCCAACTCCGGCCCACCCTTTTGGATTCCATGCACGCGTGCGGCATTCCGACCAGGCAATTCCTCTTCCCCTGAAAAACCATAGGTTGGATTGCGGCTGCTGTTCCGTCCGAGCAGATCATCCTGCACGCCCGTTCCATTCCGACTGTTTCTTTCGTTCTGTCCTCGCCCCTGCTGCTGTCCGGATTCTGTCATGAATGACCTCTTGCCGCTTCCATTGCGGGTTTCACCTTTTTTCTGGGATATCCATGCGGCCGAGTGCCAGCCATGAAACCCCACAAATCATCATATCACATCCCGCTTTCCGGCACCACGTACGTCAGGAAAACGCCTACAAGCCTTGGATCAAACTGGCTTCCCATGCAGCGTTGAAGCTCCTCGCGCGCTTCCGTCACCGGAATCGGCATCCGGTAAGGCCTCTCTCCGGTCATGGCGTCATACGCATCCGCTATGGCAAGAATCCGCGCATACAGTGGAATGTCAAGACCTCCTGTTCCCTTGGGATATCCCCTTCCGTCCCACCACTCATGATGGGAGAGCACCTGCTCCGCCATTTCCGCATATTCATTGACTGTGCTCAGAATCCGGTACCCGACTTCCGAATGCCGCTTCAGATCCAACCATTCCTCCACATCCAGACTGCCGGGCTTCTCCAGCAGTTCCGCCTGCATGGCGATCTTCCCGATGTCATGCATCCTGCCCAGCATTGTCAGGTTCTCCGTTTCCGTCTCATTCAGTTCAAGGGCGACGGCCATCTTCCCGCACAAGCCCGAAACAATGCGCGCATGTTCCGCTTCCCGGGCATTCCGTCTGTAAAGCGTCTCCAGAATGGTCTTGATGGTGTGCTTCCGTACGATGGGGCTCTCGAACAGCTTTTTCCTGTACATGCGGTCTTCCGCCTGGTTGAAGACTTCCTGTATCGTGACGGAAGCTTCGTGTTTCGTTTCATATCCGAAGGAAATGGATACGTTCAGCATGCCGACGCGCTGTTCAAGCCCGAAGGCATGCATGCGTCGGATGATGTCTTCCGCTTCAGCCTCGTCCGTCTGCGGCAAGAGGAGAATGAACTCGTCCCCGCCCAACCGTGCAACGATGTCATCCGCCCGGCATCCCGCCTTCAGCACATTGGCCGCCGCCTTGAGCAGGGAATCGCCCATGAGATGTCCGAATGCGTCGTTGACAAGTTTGAGCCCGTTCACATCCGCCAGCAGGAGTGTCAACGGATAGTTTCGCTTCACGTCGAGGCGCTTGACCTCTTCCTCATAAAACCTGCGGTTGAAAATGCCTGTCATCTGATCATGATAACTGAGGAACATCAGTTTCTGCTGCATCTCCCGACGTTCGACGACATCCCGCAGCAAGGCATGGTAAAGGGTGCGGTGATTCGATCGGATCACTGTCAGCATCACTTCCACCGGGATGCGGCTTCCATCCCGGCGTTGAAGCCACCATTCGAATTTCTGCCTGCCCGTCTGCGCGGCAAGACGGATCAACCTCCGGACTTCCTGCTCCGAGTTGATCCCTTCGGATTGACATTCCGGGGAAAACAGCCAAGGATTCTTCCCGATCAGCCCATCCCGGTCCGGAATGTCAAGGAGCTGAAGCACAGCAGCATTGCAGTCAATCACGATTTCGTCCTCAAGGATGAGCGCCGGATCGGATCCGCCATCAAAAAGCATCCGTGCATACCGTTCATTCGCATACAGTGCTTCCTGCGCTTCCGCTTTCTCCTGCATGGCCTTTTCCAGCACCATGTTTGCATCCTGCAACTCCGCAAGGCTCACGGACAACTCCTTCGTCCGCTGGCGCACACGATCCTCCAGCGTCCGATTCATGTCCTCTGTCCGCCTCTTCTCCCGAGCCAGGAGATCAATCAGCATGAATGTACGCCATTCCTGCCTTTCCATGAACCAGACGGAAACGATGCCGAACAGGGTGATGCAGACAAGCAGTATGTTGGTGTCCAGGCGTTCCACGAAAGGAACGCCTGTGCCCCACGCGAGGATATTGAAGATTGCCACGAGCACCAACCCCGCAGTGGTCGCCCAGAAGAATCGGAGACGAAGCAGGGTAAAGACGAAGATGATCGTAAAGAAGAGGGCGTATCGGTATCCATAGAATCCATGGAGCGACGCAAGTGCGTTGATCGCGAGCAGGCCAGCCCCCGCAAGCAACGCGAACAGGACAAGGAGCGGCTGTACGTGCCGGAGGAAGAAAGGTGTCCGCATCAGCAGGTACATGAGCAAGCTCAACGGAAGATACCCTGCAAAACGGATCAGAATGAAAACGGTCGTCAAGGCCGGAGGCATCAGCAGATCCACGAAGACAAAAGCGGAATAGACGAGCAGGCTCAACACGACGCTGACTCTGATCTGCCGGAGGGAACTCATGCCGAATTGCAACGAAAATTCCGCCTCCCTGGCGGAATCTCCGCCTGGATGCAGATACGGGTAGAGCGCTCGACCCAATGCCATCAAGCGTGGATTTTTCGTTTTAACCTTCATGCAGGCGGTTCATCCTCCAGGCAGTTTCCACTCCCTGAGTCTTTACCACGGCCACCGCACAGCAATCAGGCAACAGCGCGCATCATGCGATGCCTGACAGTTTCTGGACGAAAAGTGACACTGCAGCCACAGCCACCCAGCAGCAGAATCCCAACAGGATGGGCCTTTTTCCGTTTCTGATCAGCTTCACGACATTCGTGTTCAATCCGATGGCGGACATGGCCATGACGATCAGAAATTTGCCCAAGGTCACCAAAGAGGCTGAAAGTCCGGCGGGAAGGGGAAGAAACGTATTCATGCAGGCAGTCAGAAGGAATCCGAGCACAAACCAGGGGAAAACCTTGCGGAAAGAAAACGCCCCTGTGCCTTCCTTCCTGGCCCTGCGCGCGGTATGAAGCGCCAGAAGAAGCGTGACGGGTACAATCATGAGCGTCCTCGTCAACTTGACAATGGTGGCCGTGGCCAGCGCCGTATTGTTGCCTGCCTGTGCGCTCCAGGCAGCCCCGGTCGCGACGACGGAGGATGTGTCATTGACGGCGGTTCCCGCCCACAAGCCGAATCCCGCATCGGAAAGCCCGAACAGGTGCCCCAGCGGCGGGAAAAGAAAGACGGCAAGCACATTGAACAGGAAAATGGTGGAGATGGCCTGCGTCACTTCCTCATCCTTCGCATCGATGACAGGTGCCGTGGCCGCAATGGCAGATCCGCCGCAGATCGCGGTGCCAACGCCAACCAGGACTGTTTCATTGGCGGGGACGCCGAGCAGCCGCCCCATCAGCCAGGCAGTCAGAAACGCAGCCACCAGGGTGAAGACCATGACGGAAAGGGACTGAACACCGACCTGGAAGACGCGTGTCATGTTCATCTCGAATCCAAGAAGGATGATCGAAGTCTGCAGCAGTTTCTTGGAAGTAAAGCGGATGCCTTCGGGAAAAGCCTTCCCCGGCTTGAGCAGGCCTGCGCAGATGCCCAGCAGGATGGCGAAAACGGCACCGCCGACCACGGGAATCGCTTTCCCAAGGAACCAGGCGGCCGCAGCGATGACCAGACAGAGCACGATCCCCGGTGCAAGTCGTTTGAACCGGTCCAGCGCCTCAGCGCCGGGTTTTCCCGTTGTGGGCCTCATTCCTTTATCCATGGACAACAAGATCCTTTCCGATGCAAGCCGCTGCAGGATCCTTCTACAACCCTGTTTGGCCGATCATTCGCGTGACAATACCAACAAGGAATCCGGCAGCGACAAGTACCATCACGGGTGGTAACAAAAAAGCAACTGCCGTCAGGCAGTTGCTTTTCACTGGAGGTGCCACCCAGATTTGAACTGGGGGATGAGGGTTTTGCAGACCCTGGCCTTACCACTTGGCTATGGCACCACATGCGGTTTTCAGCGATTGTTGGAATCCGGGAAGTTGATTCCGTTTCTCCAACGCACCGCGCATTTCATTTTACAGGGGAAGCAGGGTTCCCGTCAAGTGGATTGTGGAATTCATTCAGTAAGGAATGGATTCCAAGCCAGATCCGGCAGGGAGGGTTCTTGTCCCTCCGAATGCCGGGAAGCCCTGAAACAATGCTTCTTCAACAATCGTATACCCCATGTTCCGCATCGAACGGATACGTCAACAATGACCTCGTTCCGGAAGAAGCTGCCGACATCAATGGAGGATTGCCATGCGCAAATTCACTTTCAAGACCCCTTCCCGAAATCATATGGAACGAACCGGCCGGATTCGGCTGCAAGCCCTGCTGGCCGGGCTTCTTCTTCTCCCCGTGCTGCTCTCGGGCTGCGGCTGGCTGTCCGGCGTGAAGGACTGGCAGTCCGACACGCTCGGTCTGCCACGCACGTTCGAAGTCTATGATGACAGTGGAAACCAGACATTGTCTGTGCATGGCGGAAAAACCACCATCCATCAGGCAACGGAGTTTGCAAAGAAAACAGTCGGCAGCGAGGGGCAGGTGTCCATCGCCAACAGCGGTATCATGGAAATCACCATCGACGGCCGACGCTGGCTTCATGCAGGTTCCACCCTCATCGCCTATGAGGACGGACTTGTGAACCTGGTCAACGAATATGACCGGGAAGCTGCTGTTACAGGTTCCACTTCAGGAGGTACCCTGCCGTCCTGGGACCGGGACATCACGAGCTTCAGAAAATTCTTCACCGGGCTGGACATGGTGCTTATCGTGAAAAACCAGGCAGGGAAAACCGTCGGGGTATTTGAGGGGAAGGATGTGTACTACGAACAGTCGGAAGTGGACAAGGCCACCAAGCTCTCGATCGATGGAAAGCGCCTTTATATCTATCGGTGCGACTTCGAGTTCATGGAACGCTCGATTCTTGGCTCCTGACCTCCCCCATGGCACTTGTTTCAGAGAGGTTCCTCGGGTTGGCCGGATCCTCCAACAGCAGGCGACAGGTGAAATGGAACGTGCTTCCCTTCCCGGTATCGCTTTCCAGCCATAACCGGCCGCCCATACGTTCGGAAAGGCTGCGGGCGATGGCCAGTCCCAGTCCGGTTCCGCCATAACGGCGTGAATTGGAGCCATCCACCTGATGGAAGCTCTCGAAAATCCGCTCATGTTCCTCTTGTGGAATGCCAATCCCCGTGTCCGCAACCGTAAACTCAAGAAAAACGGACTTGGCTTCCCAGTCCGGCAATCTTCGGACATTCACCCGCACAGAACCTGCCTTCGTAAACTTGAACGCGTTGCCGACGAGGTTCATGAGGATTTGACGCAACCGGTACCGATCTCCCAGCACCCTTGCGGGTAGTGAATCATCAATGGAAATAAGCAAAGCGAGACCTTTCCCGTCGAAGGAGGGCTGGAACAGGATTCTGACATCCTGAAGCAATTCCCCGATATCGAAAGGAATCGTATCAAGCTCCAACCGGCCGGCCTCGATGCGTGAATGATCCAGAATGTCGTTGATGATGTCGAGCAGGGAATCTGCGGAAGTCTTGAAGAGCTTCATGTATTCTTCCTGCTCTTCATCCAGCGCCGTGGTCTGCATCAGTTGAATCATGCCGACCACGCCGTTCATGGGCGTACGGATTTCATGCGCCATGTTTGCCAGAAACTGGCTCTTCGACGCAACCGCCGTTTCCGCAGCTTCCTTGGCCTTGAGCGTCTCCAGATACTGGTTTTCCAAACCATTGTAGATGTTCTGGACAAGAAACATGAGAATCACGCCGTATACCTGACAGACAAGAAGATTGATATACCACGAGTTCCGGTAGTCATCGAAGCGGAGGCCATGAAAAACACCAAACTGGAGCAAAGCCGTCAGGACACCCATGGCTCCAAGGTTCCAGTAAACGACCTTTCTCACCTCATGACGCTCCATCATGCATCCGGACAGGATCAGCACACACATGACACAGCATAGGCCCGGTCCGTCAGGCCCCGTCGAAACCAGAAGAAGAAGGCTGCACAGATAGAGAAACAGGACGATGGCCATTTTCCGACGAAGCAGGACCAACTTTTTCCGGGTAAGAATCAGGAACATCGGAGGATAAATCAGTACCTCCACCAGTGCCTCCACCTGATGGCCTTCCCGGAGAAACTGCCAGGAACCGAAAAGAAAGATCGGTGGCAAAACGAAGAGAATGGCTACAGCACACAGGAAAAAAGTGAGTTGCCGCCAATACGCCAAACCCTGCTGCACCTCAAGACGATCCTCTTCTGCAAAAAGAAGATTCTGCACATGGAATCGGAACCATGCCCACAAGCTCTGGCGCGCGCTCACGGTGTTGCGTCCGCACCGGTTGCCGCCGGTGTTCCTTCTTCCACAACGGTTCCACTGGGCATGGCGGTGCCGGCTGCCGTCGATGCCGCGCCCGTTGTCACAGCACCTTCCGTCGTGACCGATCCGGTTTCCACAGCCGCTCCGGCATATCTCCGGACGACATTGATTTCCACCCTGCGGTTCCTGGCACGCCCATCCTCCGTTTCATTGCTGTATTTGGGCTTGAATTCACCGAACGCCTGGATGGAAAACACGGACGGATCCATTTTCCCTTCCGAGATCAGGAAATTCATGACATTGATGGCGCGATAGGCGCTGAGCTCCCAGTTCGAACGAAAAAAGCCATTCTTCATCGGAATGTTGTCGGTATGGCCGGCCACCTCGATTTCGTTCTTGCCCAACGGCTGCAGCATGCCTGCCACATGGACAAGAAGCGGTTTGACACCGTCCTGCACTTCCGCACCGCCGGACGCAAAGAGAACGATATCCTGCAGGACGATCGTAAGCCCCTGTGTCCCAAGTTCCACCTGGACCCGACCGTTGAAATCGCTCTCGGCAATCGCCTTTTCCAAATCATTCTTGATGGCCTGCATGGCGTCCTGTTCCATCGCACCATTTTTGATTCCGGTACCACCCGTCCCGGTGCCAATCGCACCGCCGGTCGTGCCTCCCGTTCCACCGGAAGGGCCGGGGGTTGCAGGAACCGGCATGGGGATGATGGCCCCCGCATCTGTTTTCAGGACACCGGTTCCTCCTGCGAAGATGACATTGAACTGGGATGCAAGGGCTTCAAACTTGGCCTGGTCAACCTTTCCCATGGCAAACATGACGATGAACAAGGCAAGGAGCAGGGTGAGCATGTCCGCATACGGAATCAGCCAGGTTTCGTCGGGGTGCTCTTCGTGATGTACCTTCTTGGCCATCCTTACTCACCTTTCTTTGCGCCTTCTCCGGATTCCTTCTCGTATTGCTTGCGAGCCACAGGAGAAAGCATGCCGATGAGTTTCGTTTCGATACTCTTGGGATGTTCACCCGCCTGGATGGAAAGAACCCCCTCGAGGATAATCGTCATCCCTTCCACTTCCTCATGGGACTTTCGTTTCAGTCGGCTGGCAAACGGGTGAAAAATGACATATCCGAAGAAAATACCGTACAGGGTGGCGACAAAAGCGCCGGCGATCATATGTCCGAGCTTTTCTGTATCGTTCAGGTTGCCAAGGGCGCCGATGAGACCGACAACGGCACCCAGAACACCAAGCGTCGGCGCAGCACCGCCGGCAGAGGTGAAATAGGCGGCGCCCAGGCGATGGCGTTCTTCCAGACTCTCGATCTCAATGCTCAGAATGTCGCGGATCACTTGCTGTTCCGTGCCATCCACCAGCATTGTCAGCCCCTTTTTGAGGAACTGGTTCTCCGTTTTCTCGATGACCGGTTCCAATGACAGCAGACCTTCCTTTCGGGACATCTGGGAAAGATCGGCCAACTGCTTGATGAGCTCATGCGGCTCAGCCTGCTTTTTTTCACGGAAAAGGACGCCGAAGAGTTTTGGGAGGTTCAGAAATTCCTTGCGCGGGTAGGAATTCATGACGGCGGCAGCGGTGCCGACCAGGATGATGATGGCGGCTGCCGGATTCAGTAAAACCGCCACATCGGCCCCTTTGACGATCATGCCGACCACAATGGCGAGAAGGCCCGTAATGACGCCAATAATCAGGAAAATGTCCATGTTGCCCTCCGAATGCAGATTGTCGTGTCAGAAACAGGGAATCTTTTGACATGATACCACATTCCCAGCCGTCTTCAGCCCCTTATCGAAAAATCTACCACCTCGCGCGCATGCACAAGCATGGCTGTTTCTTCATCATGGAATATGGCATGGCCGAATCCATCCGACCGTGGTATATAGTAGATGAGACCACTTGGCCAAAAGGAGGTTCCGATGCCCCGTAAAGTCATGCTCATCCTGAATCCGCACGCCGGGCGGAAGGAATCCCGCATCCGGTTGTTCGAACTGGTGGATTTGTTTTCCAGCCATGACAGTGTGGTGACAGTCTGCCCGACGCGGCAAAAAAACGACGCAACCCGCTTCGTGAAGGAGCAGGCCGCCCATTGCGACCTCATCCTGTGCTGTGGCGGAGACGGGACGCTCAATGAGGTTGTCACCGGTCTCATGTCGCTGGAGCAGAAACCCGTCATCGGCTACATTCCGGCCGGCACGACCAACGACATGGCTGCCAGCCTGCATTTGCCCCGGGATCTTCTGAAGGCGGCTGAAGTCATCCTGCGGGGCAATATCCGGTTCCATGACGTCGGCACCTTCCACGGAGGCTATCTGGTTTATGTGGCCGCCTTCGGCGCTTTC
Organism: uncultured Clostridia bacterium; assembly: GCA_942493335.1. GTDB lineage: Bacteria > Bacillota > Clostridia > DSM-8532 > DSM-8532 > JAEWSN01. Next base: position 2,400,700 of record OW818693.1, read on the forward strand.
ACCGAGGTGTCGTACCTGACGCCGCAGCATGCCAAAGTGGCACTTGGCCCCCTTGCCTATGTGTTGGAAGGAATCCGCAGGCTGCCGGAGATCAGGCCGCATCATATGGTCATCGAGCATGACGGGGAGCGGTTGGAAGGGGATTTCATCTTTGGCGCCGTCACCAACAGCACCTCCATGGCGGGGATCCGCAATCCGGTTCCCGGAACGGTTTGTCTGGACGACGGCCTCTTCGAGGTCCTGCTTGTCCGCAATCCAACAACACCGAAACACCTCCGGAAAATTCTGCTGGATCTGAGTCGGAAAAAGTATGACAATGAAAACGTCGTCTTTTTTCAAACAGGCGGCGTGACCTTCCGGCCCGACACCCCCATTCCATGGACGGTCGACGGAGAGGATGGTGGTCATCGCCTGGAAACAACCATCCTGAACCTGCCGCGCAGTGTCAGGTTGGTTGCGGGAATGCCTTAGGCAGGGAACCTGCTCCGAAACTGCCGGGACTGCTTTGATCGCCAAGGTTGCAGGGCCGTGATCAGGTCAAACGCTTTCCTGACGCCCTGCGGCGTCCACGACTTCCGCTTTCACCGCTTCCGCATCCAACAGAATGATCAGCCGGCCGTCGAGTTTGCCGATCCCGCGGATCATCCCGTCCTTCCAGACCGGCAGAACGGCTCCCGCCCGCTCGATCTGGTCTTCATCCAGGTCCAGCACTTCCGTGACCGCATCCACAAGAACGGCAAACTGACTTCCCGCCACATCGAAGATCAGTACGCGGCTTTCCGGTCCCCGAATAAATGCGCCGAGGTCGAATACCTTCTTCAGGTCGATGACGGGGACAACCCGCTCCCGCAGATTGAATACCCCTTCCACCGCCGGGGGGGATTTCGGCATCCGGGAAATGGTCTCGGGCACATGGAGAATCTCTTTCACCCGGGCGATTTCCATGCCATAGGTTTCTTTTCCCATGATGAATATGACGCATTTCACGTTCTTTCCCATATGAAACCTCCAAGGGGCGGATGAAGCGGGCTTATTTGGTTCAGTCTGTTCGACATGTCTGACTTATGTTTTCCCGACAAGCTCCTGCGACAAACAGAAACTGCTGCTGTTCTCCACAAACAAAAAGACAACCACTCCACAAGAAAAGACCAATCCTTTCGGATTGGTCGGACTGGCCCGGCTCGGCGCTTTGCTACGCAAACCGCCTACACCGGGGTCTCCACAAGAAAAAGACCAATCCTTTCGGATTGGTCTTTTTCTTGTGGAGCGGAATACGAGATTCGGACTCGCGACTTTCACCTTGGCAAGGTGACACTCTACCACTGAGTTAATTCCGCATGTGGTGCCCAGAGCCGGAATCGAACCAGCGACACGAGGATTTTCAGTCCTCTGCTCTACCGACTGAGCTATCTGGGCAAAATGGCGACCTGGAAGGGGCTCGAACCCTCGACCTCTAGCGTGACAGGCTAGCGTTCTAACCAACTGAACTACCAGGCCACTATTTGGTGGGAACAACAGGGCTCGAACCTGTGACATCCTGCTTGTAAGGCAGGCGCTCTCCCAGCTGAGCTATGCTCCCTTGTCCCGTGTTTCGCACCCTCGTCGGAGGCGCTTTTACAGTATACGAAATACCTCCCATGATGTCAATAGCCTTTCTGAAAAAAATCCGACAACCCGCACGATGAAAGGCATACGCATTCAATTCAGCTTACAGCCGCAATGTTTTCGCGATTCGGAAAAGCCGGTCGTTCCGGAACAGGGGCATTCGATCCGGTCAGCCTGCCACCTTCTGAAAGTAGTGGACGTCCGTCAGCCGGATGATGCCCATGACCCGGTCGAAGCTGTGGGTATACCCGGAAACAGCCCCGGTCTCCGTAAGAACATCCCGTACGGCCGCTTCATTGTATACGTTGTTCTGGAAGGGCTGGATCCGGAGATCGATTCCAGTCCCGCGTGTCTCCACCATTTCATCGAGGGTCTGTTTGAACTCCTGCCACGAGGAGACATTCCTGCCATTCCTGACGAACCAGTTGGCCGCAACGGACGTGCAGGACGGAAAGGATGCGTGATCCCATCGGTGATCCTTTTCAAGGTCCGCATCGGTCACATTGAAGTAGTTGTACCGAAGGACCGTGAGTCCGAGCGGATCATCAAAAGTCACATCCATCTGGTACCATTCCCCGTCGATCTGCACCTGGTTCCAGGCGTGACCTGTCCAGACCCCGGAAACGGCGATGGCCTCTCCCTGAACCACATTGCAGGGAAGTCCCGCAGCCCAGCACAAAAGCTGCATTGCCTTGGCGTATGCACCGCAGACGCCGGTTCCCAGCGACAGGGCGGTATATCCTTCGGAGGACAGGAACCTTTTCGGATCGTCTGCAGCCGGAAGATATCCATAGCTGTCATGGTTGACAATCCAGTCGTGAAACGCCAGATATTGTGCATAGGAACCGGTTTTATTCCCCAGAATCTTCGGCGCGAGGGAGGCTGCCAGCCATTGCCCGGCAGCGGGCGCAGGGACTTGCCCCTTGAGAACGAGCGCGTCCATGAGGGTGCGCGTCTCCCCTTTTCGTGGCAGGGCAAGCGCGCGGGAGGCCATTTTCACCATGCCCGCACGCAGGATCGGTGCATCCGGCGCGGCGGCAACCGCATCATCCGTGTCCAGCAATCCCAATTTCAGCAACAAGGGAACCGCTTGCTTGTAAACGTCGGCGGAACCGTCCGCATACCCGAGGGAACGCAGGACAAAAGCGCCGAACTGACGCCCGGTAAGGGGATCCGCCGAACCGAAGCGTTCCGCTGAAGTGCCGCTGGTCAGACCCGCCCGGTATAACAGGCCGATCTGTCCGGCAGCCCAGACGGGCGCATCCCGAAACGGATGCGCCGCTTTTTCCGAAAGCGCCTCGTTTTCGCGCCCAAGCAGGCGGACAAGCATGACCGCGCCTTCGGCGCGGGTTCCCGTTCGATAGAGCTCAAAACCTGTCTTCGTTCCTGCGAAAAGGTTCAGCACCTTAAGGGATGCTGCGGCGGATTCCGCCTCAAGATCCGGTTCCGCAGGATTGCTGGAAGCCATGGCAGTCGTTGTTCCATAACCGAACAGACAGATCCATGTGAGCAGTCCGGCCATCAGCCAGGCTACGATTTTTTTCATGGGTTCCTCCGGGATTCGGTGACTCCGTCTTCACGGATTCACGCCATCCATTTCTGACGCTTCAGTGTCATGCATCATTTCGGACAGGAACGCATTCCTATCCATCCCCATTCTATACATCAATGAAGAAATAGGCAATTTCAAGCGAGTTACAATTGAGTTGCAGACAGGAACCCGTTCCGTTACAATGGACTGGATGCCGCAAAACCCTTGTCGTATCCGGCATCCATCCTCCAAACGATCCCGGCGGCGCCATCCGCCGACAGGAGTGTACGTGCCATGAATGCTTCCTGCATCCAGCCGGGTCAGCCGCTTTCACTCACCACGGATTCGGCTTTCCACAGAAATACCTACGAAAGCAGGGTATTGAGCCTCGATGACAAGCACATTGCGATTTCAACGCCGACTCTGAAGGGGCTACATGTCCCCTTGAATGTCGGATTTGTTCTCCACGTGCATGTCGAAACCACGGAAGGCCCGTGCCTGTTCACAACCGAGATTCTCGGGCGGGATGCAGGCAAGCACGCCCTGGTTCTCCGTCTTCCGACGGATGCCCAGCTCCAGCCGGATACCAGTCAGGCTCCCGGGCACTGCAAGTTCATCGCCGTCACAAGCGGAAAAGGCGGCGTGGGAAAAACCAGCTTCATCATGAATTATGCCATTGCGCTGGCGGAATACGGACGCAAAGTCCTCCTTTTCGATGCGGATCTCGGGATGGCCAACGTCGATGTTCTGATGAAAACCAGTTCACGGAGCAGCATCGTGGATGTCATCGAGGGATATCGGAACATGCATGAGGTCATCACGCAAACGGCCTTCGGCATCGACATCATCGCAGGCGGCAGCGGCATGGCCAAACTCGCCGCTCTCGCTCCCGCCCAGATGCAGCGCATCACCACCGGATTCACCTGGCTGGAAACCCATTACGACTATGTATTGATCGATACGGGTGCAGGCCTGTCGAAGAATGTCACCTCGTTTGTATTCGCCGCCGATGAAACCATCGTGGTCACCACGCCGGAACCGCATGCCATCACGGATGCCTACTCCATCATCAAGGTCATTCTGGAGGAAAGCCGCCAGGTGAAGCTCAAGCTGCTCATCAACAAGTGTGAGAGCACCGGTGAGGGAAATGACGTCATGAAGCGCGTTTCCCGCGTCATTCGCAACTTCCTGGATTATACCGTCACCCCGGCGGGCTGCATCCCGGAATCCCGTTCCGTCGGCCGTTCCATCCGAGAACAGATACCACTCATGGTCTCCCATTCGAACAGCGACGTGGCGAAATGCCTGCGCACCATGGCGGAGGCGGAAACAGCGTCCGATGCGGCCGCACGTCGCGAGGAGACAGAAAAGCGCCCGACAGGCGAAAGCTTTGTCGGACGCTTCATGCGCAGATTCAGGACGGCCTGACGAATTCGGGTTTTGACCATCCAGGCTTGGGACAAGGGCATGACGGGCATCAACTGTTTATCAGGTTCATCGGGTTCATCGGGTTCGTCTGGTTCATCAGGTTCATCGGGTTCATCGGATTCGTCTGGTTCATCCGGTTCATCAGGTTTTTGCGTTCACTTCGTTCATCAGCTCCGCCACCACGCGATCCGCCTCCGCATAGGGTACCTGGCATGTCCCTACCCGTTTGTGCCCGCCGCCTCCGTAGCGCAGCATGAGGGAACCCACATCCACCTTTGCGGTCCGGTTCAGGATGCTGAACCCCATGGCGATCGCAACATTCTGTTTTGCCTTTCCATCCACGAGCCAGATCGAGAGATTCCCCTCCGGATACAGGCTATACAAGAGGAAACGATTGCCGGTGTAGATGGTGTCCACTCCGCGCAGATCCGTCAGGATGACCGTTCCGTCCAGACGGGTATGGTCCGTGATCATCTTCCGGAATAACTGATCCTGTTCGAAGTACAAGTCCACGCGTTCCTTCACATCCGGCAACGCGAGAATCTCTTCGATGTCCATGGTCCGGCAGGCCTCGATGAGTTCCTCCATCAGTTGATAATTGCTGATGCGGAAGTCGCGGAAGCGACCGAGACCCGTACGGGGATCCATCATGAATCCAAGGAGGACCCACCCTGTCGGGTTGAGGATCTCCTCCGCGGTCAGGTTCCCGGAATCCACCTTGTCCACACCCTCGAGCATCTTCGCAAAGTGCGGGAACTTACCCTCGCCGCCGTAATAATCATAGATGATGTGGGCGGCCGAAGGCGTAAGGCGGCTGTCTCCCTTGAACCTGCCCGCCAGCGCGTTCCGCTCGTGTTCGCTGGAATGATGGTCGAACCAAAGCCCACAACCCTCCACAAACGGGACGTTGGCCAGCACATCCTGCTCACCGATTTCCACGAGGCCGTCCTGTAAATCCTTCGGATGGACAAACTTCCATGAATCGATGATGCCGGCATCTTTTAGAAGCGCTCCGCAGGCAAGACCGTCAAAATCGGACCGGGTGATCAATCTCATCTTTCACCTCATCAAACGAATGGGCGACATTATTTTCCTTCCGTCCCGCTCCCCGAATATCATTCCCAAAGGGGGTGAAATCCACGGACTGCAACCCTTTGTATTATACACCGGAGACATCGCGGGTTGCCACAACATCCGCGCCGGTTCCCAGAATATCCGTTACAAGAATTGTCCCCCCCGCGACAGGCGCCGAAACGGAGATCCCGTTCAGGACACGCACAATTTCGCGGAGCTTTTCCCTCGGAACCGGTTTGGTCGTACGAACCGGGAGAAGGGAGCGATCCCCATTGCAGAGCCGCACCGTCGTAGTGAGGGTGCGTACCGGGTTGGTGCATTCCGTCACGGCATATGACGCCCCCCGTTTGCAAAGGTTCCCGGTAACCTTCGAAGGCAGGCCGTTTTCCATCTCCACTGTCAGGGTGCAGCCCGTCGGGCAGACCGTGCAGATCATCTCCATGCTCATAAGTCACCTTGTACCTTTCCGTTGCCGGGAATCCCCTTCAGTGCTTCACCAAGCTCCCGAAGGGAGGGATACACCCAGTCGGGCTTCACATCGGACCCCGCTATGTCGGATTCCCCCGCTTCGCCCGTCAGGACCAGAATACCCGACGCTCCGTTGCGAACACCGGTCGCCACATCCGTATACAGGCGATCCCCCACGAAGGCGACTTCGTCCGGAACAGCGCCGGTCCGCTCCAGCACCGCTTCCATCGTTTCCCGGCAGGGTTTTCCGAGGAAGCGGGGCTTCCTGCCCGTGGAGGCTTCCATCAGGGCGCACATCGCGCCGCAGTCCGGAATGAACCCGCCTTCCACAGGACAGTTCCAGTCCAGATGCGTCGCAAGGAACTCGGCTCCTTCCCGGATATGCCAGCATGCCTGCGACAGAGCACCATAGGCAAGGGATGTGTCGAATCCGACCACAACGATCTCCGCGATGGGGCTGCCATGTTCAGGAGACCACCCGGAAACCGGCTCGATCATATGGATCCCGGCCGCGCGAAACTGCTTTTTCAAGGATTCGGTTCCCAAAAGAAATACGGTTTTCCCAGGACGTTCGCGCAGAAGGAACGAAATGGCCACATCACCTGAGGTCATCATTTCGTCCGGCCGGATCTCAAATCCCATTCGAGCCAGTTTCGCCAGATAGTCATCCGGCGATTTCGAGGAATTGTTGGTGAAGAACAGAAAACGCCTTCCTGTTTCCCGCAGGATCTCCAGAAAACCGACCGAGGTTTCGAGCAGCCTGTCTCCCAGGTAAAAGGTTCCGTCCATATCGAGAACCAGACACCGGAGGTCCTGCACGGTTCGGTATGAAGCAGTTTCGGCGGGAAAGCCTTCGGATGCGGCTGACTCGTCTTCGGACAAGTTCGGCACATCCCTGGGTACGGTCGACTCGTCTTCGGATACGGCCGGCACGTCTTCGGATACGGTCGACTCGTCTTCGGACACGGCCGGCACGTCTTCGGACACAGCCGGCACCTCCTCGGACACTGCCGGCACGACATGCACCGAAACAGCCATTCCTTCCGGAACGCGCTCCAACCAGGCCCGCCTGATCTGGAACGATTCCATCTCGCCCGGCGCAACCCGCATTTTCCGCACAGACCCAAGAACCAGTTCTCCGGCCCGCACTTCCAGCATCACACGTCGTGCGGGTTCGGAAACCCGGAACAACAGACGGCTTTCCGGCTGGATTCCGTCGAGGCGGATGGTTGCAGGCAATACATACCGTACGCCGTTGCCTGCCAGCACCGGAATCTCCGGATGTCTCCCGGAATGCGGAGCCAGCTCGGCATCATACCCGTCTTCCACCGAATCCGCACGCTGTTCGACCCCGCCGGCCTGAAGCCACTGCGCGGCGCATCGTCCGGCCAATCTTCCCTCTTCAGAGACATGATCCACCAAATCGTGCACATGTACGACATTTCCACACGCGAAGACGCCTGGTGTGCCGGTCTGCATGTCCATGGACACGACGGGCCCACCCGTCACGCTATCGATGGCGACCCCTGCCTGCCGGGACAATTCATTCTCCGGAATCAAACCCACCGAGAGAAGAAGCGTGTCACAGGCTACATCGAATTCCGATCCGGGCACCGGCATGCGACGTTCATCCACCCGGGCGATGGTCACGCCGGTCAGTCGTTCCTTCCCGTGCAGGGCCACTACGGTGTGGGACAGTTTGAGCGGAATGCCGAAATCATCCAGGCACTGCACAATGTTGCGTGCCAGTCCGCCCGCATATGGAAGCACTTCGCAGACCATCTCAACTTCGGCTCCCTCGAGTGTAAGCCTGCGTGCCATGATGAGGCCGATATCCCCGGAACCGAGGATGACGACTTTCCGACCCGGCAGATATCCTTCCATGTTGATAAAACGCTGCGCGCTGCCCGCTGTCATGATACCGGCAGGACGCGCGCCGGGGATGGACAAGGCCCCGGCTGCACGCTCCCGGCACCCCATCGCAAGTACGACGGCATCCGCCTGCAGCGTGAAATGTCCATAACGGCTGCTGACCGCCAGAATCCGCCGATCGTTCGACAATTCCAGCACCGTGGTGTCCGACAGGATGGACACGCCGTATTCGGCCGCTTCCGAGATGAACCGCTGCGCATATTCCGGCCCGGTCAACTCCTCGCCGAACAGGTGAACCCCGAAACCGGGATGGATGCACTGGCCCAGAATTCCACCGGGTTCCTTCTCCCTTTCCAGAATGACAACATCCGGGATGCCGGATTTCCGCGCTTCGATGGCAGCGGCCAGTCCGGCGGGACCTCCTCCGATGACGACGACCGATGCCCGCACGGGGGGCAATTCGCGCGGAAGATCCTTATACATTTCTGCAATGGCCTGCGTTGAGAAGGGTGTCTGGACCGCACCGGATGCCCGTATCGGCGCTTGCCGCTTCACCGGACAGATTTCAGGTTTGGAAGGGCCTGCCAGGATATTGGAGCCCACACCGCGCTTGGTTACGGCATCAGGGGATATCCCCAACTCACGGGCCAACAGCTCCACAACACGCGGCGTGCAGAATCCGCCCTGACAACGGCCCATCCCGGCACGGGTGCGGCGTTTCACACCATCGAGTGTCAAGGCGCCGGCCGGCCGGCGGATCGCATCAATGATTTCCGCTTCCGTCACCGTTTCACATCGGCAGATGATATTCCCGAACGCCGGGTTCTTCGCGATGGCCTTTGCGCGTTCCTCCGGATCAAGTTCCGTGAAACGGACAACAGGTTCCCGCAAGGGATTCCAGTCCACTTTCTTTTCAAGCCGGAGACCGCATCGGGAAAGGATCCCGGCCACTTCCGCACCGATGGCGGGCGCAGAGGACAGTCCTGGAGACTCGATTCCGGCCACATGAACGAATCCCTCCACGATCTTCGATGCCTCGATGATGAAGTCACCGCCGTCCGCCGCAGCCCGAAGTCCGGCAAACGACCGGATGACCGCCCTTGCGTCCACCGAAGGAACCGACCGGCGCGCACCTTCCGCGACATTCCGCAGTCCATCTGACGAGGTTTCCGTATCCGATTTGTCCGGTACATCCATGGCGTTCGGACCCAGCAGCAGATTCCCGTCCGCCGTCGGCGTGACGAGGATGCCCTTGCCCAACGGGCCCGGTGTCTGGAATACGACCGTTCGGACTGTTTTACCCAGCTGCTTGTCCAGCAGCAGGTATTCGCCTTTTCTTGGATGGATGCGGTAATGGGCATCCCCCACCATGGCGGCCACCTCGTCGGCATACAGACCCGCCGCATTGATGACAAAGCGGGCCGTCAGGCTCTCATGATCGGAGATGATCTGGAATCTTGGAGACTGGTCTTCTTCCGCAGACGAGTTTTCAGGGGTTCCGGAAGCTGCAGGGAGCCTGTGAATCCGTCGGACGGGCCAGCTTCGCAGCAGCCGCACCCCATTCCCCACAGCGTTCTCAATTGCGCCGACCGTCAGCTGGTACGGGCAGACGATCCCTGCTGTCGGCGCGTGGAGCGCAGCCACCACCGTTTTCGATACGGCCGGTTCCAACGCCCTCGTCTCGTCGCCGGTCAAAATCCGAAGCGCCGGAACCCCGTTCAAATGGCCATGTTCAAGGAGTGCTTCCAGCTTCAGACGGTCTGCTTCATCGAACGCGAGCACCAGCGAGCCAATCCGATGGAACGGCACGCACAGATCATTGCAGGCCTGCTCCATCAGGCGTGTCCCTTCGACATTCAAGCGGGCCTTCTTCGTACCTGGTTCCGCATCATAACCAGCATGGACAATGCCGCTGTTGGCACTGCTGGTTTCCGCGGCCACGTCGGATTCCTTGTCCGCCAGCACCACCGTCAGATGATATTTCGACAACTCCCGTGCAATCATCGCACCGACAACCCCGGCGCCGACAATCGCCACATCATAGGAACCGATCGAATGGACGGCGGTTGTTCCGGGATGTCCGGATCTGTTCTCGTTTCTGCCCTGCTGCATTCTTCGCTCCTCCGGAACCTAAATCCGGTTCCTTTTCACATGCAAAAAAGCCACAGCGCAAACAGAAGCAAAGCTTCCATTCGACTGTGACTCCATAACTCCGCACGGTCGCAAGGGGTTCCCGCAGCGTCACTCGACGCGGCAAGGCTCTCTTGATGCGATTGTATCACGCCGGTGTCACAGAGGCAATGGCGGGATGCCGGGCAACCCTTCCCCGTCCCATGCCGGAATCCGTTCGGTCCCCGATGCGGACCGTTCCTGCACGTATCCGTTTTCCAGGCCGAGACGGAACAACGCCTCCACCACCCGATCATATTCACGGCGCGAGAGGCGGCGGTCCGGCGCGCCTTCTGAATCCGGCATGGGGGTGTATTGCCCCATGAGGCTGACAAGAACGGAAGCGCCGAAAGATGCGGCAATCCACTCCAGAATGCGGATGGAATCCCGCGTGTGGCCGGGCAGAACGAGATGCCGGATCAGAACGCCACGCTGCAGCAATCCTTCATCATCAAAGACGGGAGCGCCAGCCTGTTCTGCCATGGTCGACAGGGCAACCGCCGTGTGTTCGAAATAGTCGGGTGCGCCTGCCATCCTGCCGGAAAGGACCGGATCCATGAACTTGCAGTCGGGCAGCCAAACCTTCACCCTGTCGGACAGCGCCCGGATGGTATCCATCGCATCATAGCCGCCGCTATTCCAGACAATCGGGATCCGCAGACGTTCCCCGCAAAGAGCGAGCGCGTCGGCGATGGCATGCGCCTGATGTGTCGGATTGACAAGATTCAGGTTATGAACCCCTTTCGCCTGCAGATTCAGAAAAACATCCGCCAGCTGTCCGATTTCGATTTCCTGTCCGACTCCGCCCTGTGAAATCGGCCGGTTCTGGCAAAACAGGCACTGCAGGCTGCAGCCCGAGAAGAAGACGGTTCCAGACCCGCGCGTCCCGCTGATGCAGGGTTCTTCCCAAAAATGAGGAAAAGCCTTTGCAAGAACCGGCTTGACACCGATTCCACAAAAGCCCGTCGTTCGGATCCGATCCACATGGCAGGCACGCGGACACAATGTACAATCTTCCATGTTCAGTCGGTTCGGGTTTGTCATGCCTTTTCTTCAACGGCTACGCCTTCCGGCGCATCCAGTTCGGTCCATTCCTCAAAACGGGCTTCCTCCGACCGGACATACCTCAAACGAAGGAAAGCGCCCAGGACAAGCCCGGCATTGATGAGCTCATTCAGCAGAAACGTATTGAACCGCCCTGCTTCCGGTGAGGACACAAGGCAGAGGGGACGGAGGAAAAAAACCAGGATGGCTACCTTGATCCAGAAACGCCGCACCAGATCCTGCCGGTGTTCCGGCTCCTCTTCCCGCAAAGTCCGGGATACGGCACCCAGGTACAACCGAACGCCGATTTCGACAAGGAGGAACAACCAAAACAGACCCTTGAGACCAAATACAGGCAATACGCCGGTGATATCCAGGACGGACTTGAATTGATCGAGCACTCCCTGCAGCATTTCCGTCATGCCGGGCCTCCCTTCCCCGCCGAAGTACGGGCGGGTTCCTGTTCCACTACGGACTCAGCCTGTCTTGCGACGAAACGCACAATGTATTCCGCCAGAACCAGACGGTCATATGGATTGTCCAACCGATACTTCTCGCTGACAATGTGCCGCACCGCCACGGAACCAACCTCGACGGCAGCGGCGCTCCCAAGCAGAATGCCATCGATGGCCGCCTTTCCGGCAGCCCAGGTAATGATTTCATATGTACCGGCCTCCTGCAACCGACGCAGCAAGGCAGGTCCCGCCGTCAGCACTTCAAATCGGAAGGACGTCTGCTGACGGCCGCGTTCCGACTCAAACCGGACTTCGTAGCCCGGACCTCGTTGGTTTTCGAGCTGAGGCATCCGCTCCGGGTGCGCGGAACGGAACATGTATTTGAGCACATGAAGCTTCAAGCCGCGGTTCGGCATCATCATCCATGAATACAGCACGTATGGAACGCCCTTGTCGAGCGCCCGCTGCATCCTGTCGGCAAATTGTTCCCGCGCATCCTCCGTATGGAAACGCATCACGGTGCCTTCCGGCCGAATCGAACCGGACCGGATCAGATTGCGGAATGCATGGTAATCGCCCGTATTGTAAAGACACGCAGTATAGAGCCCATGGCAGAAGCCCTTGCGGGGTTGCTCCGGATGGCAGGGGAGCCCGAGTTCCGCCAGATGCGCCGCGTCTGCGAAATAATCCTGTCCCTGGAACAACCGGCCGGAACGTTCGCGTTCAATGGCGCGAAGGAGGTTCATGTAGCGGGCTGACTGCTTCCGCAGGGAATCGGAACGTCTGGCCAGGCCTTGAAGGCTGCCGAAATTCGCATCCTCGGAAAGGTTGCGCCCGCGTCGGACCAACTGCGTGCAGAGTGCCTCCGCATCCGTCCTGCCATACAGGCCGACATCGGCAAGCGCCTGACGGAAGGTTTCCCGCAACCCCAGCCGCATGTGCAGGACATAAGGTTTGGGCGCGCCCGGTTCCAGGGTGCGCTGGAAGGACAATGCGGCGGACCACTCGGAAGCGGAATGCAGAAAAGGCTTGATCAGCAGATATCCGATCGGTTTCGCAAAAACTGCCAGCAATGCGAGGACCAGTCCCAGGAACAACAAGCCCAAAGCCGTCCGAAGCAGCCCCTGGGCAAACAGTCCGCTGTACGCATCCAGCAGTTTCACCGCCAGACCGCCGGCTGTCGACAGGATTTCCATGATCTTTTCCATCCATCCACCTCGTCCGGTATTGCTTTGGCAATGCAAACAGACCCCTGAAAAGGCCTCGGACACCGGTTGCGACCTTACCGCCGCACGGCTCGGTCTGCAGGTTTCCGTTGGGTGGTCTGTAAGCGGGTCTGTCCTTTTCGTACCACTACAATACCATATCCGCTTGAAAAGCGAAACACGCCGGTGGATGGCTGATCCCTGCATCCGTACGACAACCGCCCGGCCGACAAAACTACAGGACTGTCTCGTCCAGCGTCATGCCCAGCGACTCATATTTGGCGCGGCGCTGAACCTTGTCATTGTCCAGTTCCTTCTTCGCATACCTGGCGACATCCCGGGCCATTTGCCTGGGAACCACGATGACTCCGTCTCCGTCCGCAACCACGACATCCCCCGGATTCACACGCACGCCGCCGACACTGACCGGAACATCCATCGCATCGTATTGCATGCGCGCCTGCACCATGGCCTGCGAGATGTGCATCGACCAAGCCGGGATTTCCGTCAGAATCATCTCATCCGTATCGCGAACCGCACCGCTCGTCACAAACCCACGGAGCCCCTTTGCCTTGCATCCCAGCCCATTGTTCGAACCAATCAGTCCGGCATCCAGTCCATGCGCTTCGAGGACCATGATATCCCCGTCCTCGATCCCTGCTTCCCAATCATAGGTGCAGACATGGTTGTAATACCAACCCTGCCATTCGGTGTACGCATCCGGTGTCATTTTGGGAATCGGACCTTGAAAAGGCAGATAACGCGCGGTCTTTGCGATGCCAACGATTCTGGTGCGATACAATGGGCGCATGTCGGGCACCATCGAGCCGAACAGATGCATGCCGCACCAATCCATCCCGTCCCGCACATCCGCCACACGCAGATCCTTGAACAGTTCGAGCAGCTCAGTCCGTTCTTCCTTTGAAAGAATGTTCATGCCGTTCCCTCCCGCGTGATCGGATTTCATCCCGCGCGCCTGAGTGCCTAAGGAGGCTTGCCGGCAGCCGGCCCCCAGGGGCGCAGTCGTATGGGCGTTTACATGCTTGATCCTATCATTCGGGATACGTGAATTCAAATGCAACCGGCCATGCCGTCCGGCAACCATAAAATAGCGCAACATCAAAAGACGCCACCCTGCAACGAACGGCTGCCTATCCACTGGAAAGGAAGCCGTTCGTTCGGGATGGCGACGCTATGCACAGAAGGGAGAATCATTTTGGGATAAAACAGAAGGTCGAAGCTTAATATGGGTTGACCCGTGCATAAGGGTTGAAACCATATCCTGCAATTGCCTTGCTCACACCGCTGTATTTGTGATGGCGGTTTTCGCAGGGCTGCTGCGGCCTTCAAGTTCCGGACGACGTCCTTCGAAAGCGGCAAGGGAAATCTCGATGACCTCTTCGGCTTCCTTCGGGGTCATGCAGCCGACGGTTACCATGTCGCAAGGGCGAATGGTGGACCAGGAGAAGTTCAAACCCACAAACGGGGTACAACGGCCTGCCGCCATGGACTTGATGGTCATGACGGGTTTTTTGGATTCCCAAATCACCTTGTTGATGGTTTCGATCTCGATTTGCATCAGGAACCCAAGGCAGTTGTAAATCTGGATGTAGGTTTCAACATCATATCCATTCGCATCCGAGTAAAGGATCAATTCAGGCATGTGGGCGGAAAGGCCCGGAACCATGCCCTGATCCCGGATCATGGCGAGATAATCGGGAAGTCTGTCGATGGTCGCCTTGTTCTTGTTGACCAGCTGTTCCGTGCTGGAATGGTGCGGGAAGCAGAAGGTCGCCCCATTCTGTTTGCTGGCTGCAATAGTGGCGGCGGCGGCGGCACGTCCTTCGGCGGAGTCATCGACGTTGATGATGGGGGTATCGACCAGGATCAGTCCGTGTCCGGTACGGTCTTCCGCCAGATGGATGGCCTTCATGAGGGTCTCCTGACCGACAAAGGGCGCCATCATGGTATCCACACCGGCATTGAGATAAACTTCCAGCAAATCGGCAATCTTTTCGACGGAATCGTTTTTGGACCGGATCAGTTGATCGGCGGCTGCGCCGGTATGGCTCCAGCCAAGAATCCAGTTGGTTCCGATGATCATTCTGGAGAGCGATTTTCCGCCCACCATCGTGCGTGGAAACTGTGTACCCATATGTCCCCCCTGCTGATGGCCGGAGTTTGGTCTCCGGCGTCCGTGCATCCCGCATCGTGCCCGACCGGGTCATCCGGCCGGAATTCCCGGCAGGAATCCATCGCCATTATCTACCCGGTCCTGAACATTTGCAAGCAGAATCAGCAATCTGTACAAAGGATTCAACATATTGTACAAAATCTCCAAAGCCTTGCGGGAAGCGGATTTGTGAAACCCGCTGCGTCCCGGTCCAAGAAAGCGGACGCTCAGGAGAAGGATCGGCAGCAAGCCGCGAGAAATGTGCGCTCAGGCATCCAGAATGGATCGGTAAACACGGATTCCACCGCTTTTCTCAACATCCTCTGCATTCCCAAACACACTTTTCATGGCTTTTTTCAATGTTTCCCCTCCCTTGTTGTGGAAAGCGGTCAGCCAAAGTGCTCCACCGGGCTGGAGATGTTCCGCGGCTTCCGCGATCAGCCGGAGGTTCAGCGCCTTGCCCGCCGCGAAAGGGGGATTGCTGACAATATCGTCGAAAGCCCGGTTGCCAATGGCACCGTACAAGTCTCCCTGCAGCACTTCGGCGTGGAGATGGTTCCGATCCGCATTGGCGATTGCATACGCGACCGCACGGCGGTTGATGTCAGTCAGCGTGACCAGCGTTGTTGTATAGGCTGCTTTCAGGCAAAGACCGATGGGACCGAAACCACAGCCCACATCCAGCAGACTTCCGCCGGGACGGCTGGGCCTGAAAACATCCAGCAGCAGATCGGAAGCCTTGTCGATACGCGGTTCGAATGAAAAGACACCGCTCACCGAGACGAAGGTCAGCGATTGCCCGCGATAATTCACCTCAAAAGCAAGTTCCTTGATTTCCGAAGTTGGATCTTCCGTGAAATAATGTTCGGCCATATCCTGTTCATCCCTTTCAATCCGGCATGTTCCACCCTTCGCAGGGTTTGTTCTTCTCCGAGTATAGCACCGGATGGTACAATGGTTCCAGATGCGACCCGAGGTCGCGGTTCCGGAAACGGAGGATGCGCCATGACCATGGATATGTTATTTCCCCTCCTCAACGACGAGGCGCGAAAGCTTCCCGTCTTCGTGACGAGTGTCGGTGGAAACGCTCGTCAGGAGTGCATGAACCGGACAGCCGGATTCCCCTCCTGGCATTGGCTCCAAGTCTCATCCGGCACCGGCCGGCTGGAGTTGGAGGGACGTGAATACATCCTGACGCATGGCATGGGGTTTCTGATGGCACCCGGCGTCCCTCACCGTTACGAGTCGTTCGAAGCTCCGTGGTCCACCCAGTGGGTCACTTTCGAAGGCCATCTTGCCGGCATGCTTACCACCCAGCTGATGACCGCCTCACAGGCGGTTTTCCGCCTGAAAAATCCGGATGCGCTGGAGCAGGGAATTGCCCGCATCCACCTTGCCTGCTCGCTGAACAACCCACTGCAGGCCCACGAGGCGTCAGCCCTCCTGCAACTGTTTCTGGTAACCATCGCCCGAAATGCGGTTCCATGGGACGCCCGCATGCCCGTTGAAGGGGAAGGCGGCTTCCATGAGGTGCTCCGGCATATCGAAGAAAACTACCACCGACCGCTCATCCTGGAGGAAATGGCGAAAATCGCCCACGTCACCCCGCAGCATCTTTGCCGCCAGTTCCGCCAGCACGTGAATGCGAGGCCGGTCGAGTACATCACACGGGTCCGGCTTCAAAAGGCAAAGGCAAGCATGCTTTCCCAGACAGACTGGCCTTTGCACAAAATCGCCGAAGCCAGTGGCTTCGGCGATCCAAGTTATTTTTCAAAGCAGTTCCGTCTTTATGAGGGCATGACACCGATGGCCTTCCGGCAAATGTACGGGAACTGAGCAGTAAAATCTGATATCAGCACGCAACCCGTTCCTCCCGACCCTGGCATCTTCCGAATCCGTCCTGTGATCAGATCCGTACCTTCACGACCACCTTGATGACCGGTTCCGACATGCCGGCGGCGCAGCCCGGCTTGTGAATGTCCTCGGGCAGCAGGATCGCAAAGGTTCCCGCCTCCAGGCGAACCGGCGTGAACGGAGCGCCGTCCTGATAAAAGCGGACATCCTTCTCCGGATTGTAATCCCCTGCCGGTTCCAGCGAATCTTCCGGCGCCCAGCCCATGATTTCCGTGCCGAATGCGACATATTGGATGTCCACATAGTTCCTGTGGGTTTCCCATTTCTTTTCCGCCGCATTCATGGTGTTGTAGGATTGGACGAGGGCATACAGATCCGTGCCGTCGATTTCAATCCTGCAGGGCTCCATGGACGTAAAGTCATGCTGCCGCAAAAAGGCGAAGGCCTTCGCAAAGCGGGGATGAATGGATTCATATTGGGCGGCGTTCTTCAATGCATTCACAATCATGTCATTTCCCCCTTCAAGCACGCGGCAGGAGCCGCTGTCTTCCGTACGGACACCCTCGTACAGGAAACCAAAAGAAACACGACACAAGGGTTAGGCTTCGCAAGAAGCCTGACAAATCCATGCATGGCTTTCTTCAAGCCTCTTTCATGGAACGCGCGAATGCACGTCCCGCTTCACGGCACAACACCAATTCTTCCTCATCCGGCGTATATTTGACCGAAACCGGTTCATGGACGATTCGGATGCCCGCCTCCTCCAGCCCGTGCTGAAGATGCTTTGGCGCTTCCCCGCTCCATCCGTAGCTGCCGAATGTGAACCCGACCTTGTTCTTGAGCTTGTGACCGCGAAGTTCATCCAATACGCCTGCCATGGAACGGAGCGCACCGTTGTTCACCGTGCAGCTTCCGAGGATGATGCCTTTGCTCCGGAAAAAGTCCGTCATCAGGTCCGATTGGTCGCAGGTGGCGGAATTGAGGAGTTTCACCGGAATCCCTTCGGATTCGATGCCCTGACTGATGGCTTCGGCCATCCGGCGTGTGGCGTGATACATGGTGTCATAGGCGATCGTGACATAGCCTTCGTCGTACTCGTCCGCCCATTCCGCGTATTTCCGCACGATTTGCAGCGGATCCTCGCGCCAGATGCAGCCATGACTCGGGGCGATCATCGCGACGGGCAGATTCATCGCGACGACTTCCGCCACCTTCCGCTTGATGAGCGGCGCAAACGGAGAAAGAATACCTGCGAAGTATTTCAGGGCTTCGGCCCAGACCAGACACTCGTCCGACTTGTCCACAAACAGGCTCGGTCCGCAGAAATGCTGGCCGAACGCATCATTCGAGAACAAAATGTTTGAACCTGTCATGAAGGTCATCATGCTGTCCGGCCAGTGAATCATCGTCATGTCAACAAAATGCAGATCCGCTTTTCCGATGTGGATGATGTCTCCGGTTTTCACCGTCCGAAACTTCCAATCCGGATTACCGTTGTGCTTCCGGATGATTTCCTCGCCTTTTTTCGAGCAGACGATCTCCACGTTCGGGATTTTCTGCATGAGGGCGGCAAGACTTCCACCATGATCCGGTTCGTTGTGGTTGACGACAATCATGTCGATATTGCCGAAGCCGACTTCCTGTTCAAGCATATGCAGAAAGTCTTCCGCGTGCGGATTCCAGACGGTATCGACCAGAACGGTCTTGTCATCCTTGATCAGATAGGAATTGTAGCTTGAACCGTTGAAGGTGGAAAGCTCGTGCCCGTGGAAACGGCGGAGCTCCCAATCCCGGATGCCGGTGTAATAGACATTGTCCTTGATGTGCAACATGATGTTACCCCTTTCCATCGCTTGTTTGATACCACTGGGATCCATTGCGGGGATCCCGGCAGGAAACATTCCCAATTCCATTTATCCACATTCATGATACCATAAAACAGCACCGCGAAAAGTATCCCGGGAAACATGCCTGCAAACGAACCGGCCTCTCCCTTGGACAGGATGAAGGCAGCAAATGTCGGATTCAACAGCGAACGCAGGGACCCATGCGCTCCCTACCGGTCCCTTTTGAGGATCTTTCCGAGGAACTGGCCCGTATAGGATCCCTTCACCTTCGCCACCTGTTCGGGCGTTCCGTATGCAACAACCTTACCGCCCCGATCCCCGCCTTCCGGTCCCAGGTCGATGACATGATCGGCAATCTTGATGACATCCAGATTGTGTTCGATGACAACAACCGAATTCCCCGTATCCACCAGGCGCTGGATCACTTCCGTGAGCATGTGCACATCCGCCATGTGAAGCCCGGTGGTGGGCTCGTCGAGAATGTACATGGTCTTGCCGGTGGCCCGTTTCGAAAGTTCGGTGGCCAGCTTCACGCGTTGCGCCTCGCCGCCGGAGAGCGTGGTGGCCTGCTGTCCGAGCTTGATGTAGCCGAGGCCGACATCGTTCAGGGTCTGCATCTTCCGCTGGATGCGCGGAATATTCTCGAAGTAGGTGCAGGCTTCCTCCACGTTCATGTCCAGCACATCCGCGATGCTCTTGCCCTTGTAGTGGACTTCGAGTGTCTCGCGGTTGTAGCGCTTGCCCTTGCAGACTTCGCAGGGGACATACACATCCGGCAGGAAGTGCATCTCGATCTTGATGATGCCGTCGCCCGAACAGGCCTCGCAGCGGCCTCCGCGCACATTGAACGAGAATCGTCCGTTCGTGTAGCCGCGCATTTTCGAATCCGTCGTGCTGGCGAACAGGTCACGGATCAGGTCGAACACGCCGGTATAGGTGGCCGGATTCGATCGGGGCGTACGCCCGATGGGGGACTGGTCGATGTCGATGACCTTGTCCAGATGCTCCAGGCCCAGCATATCCCGGTGCTTTCCAGGTTTCACCTTGGCACGGTTCAGTTTCTGTGCAAGCTTCTTGTGCAGGATCTCGTTGATCAGCGAACTCTTGCCGGAACCCGAAACCCCTGTGATGCAGGTCAGCACGCCCAGCGGGATGTCCACGTCGATGTCCTTGAGGTTGTTTTCCGCCGCACCGAGGATGCGCAGGATCCGCCCGTCCCCCTTGCGCCGTTCCGCGGGCAGCGCGATCTTCTGCCGGCCGCTGAGATAGGCGCCGGTGATGGAATTCGGATTCGCCTTGATCTCCTCCACCGTCCCCTGCGCGATGATGTGTCCGCCATGGATGCCGGCGCCCGGTCCCATGTCGATGATGTGATCCGCCGCGTACATCGTGTCCTCGTCATGCTCGACGACAAGCAGGGTGTTCCCCAGATCACGCAGGCGCTTCAACGTTGCGAGAAGACGGTCGTTGTCCCGCTGGTGCAGGCCGATGCTGGGTTCGTCCAGAATGTAGAGGACACCCTGGAGGCCGGAACCGATCTGTGTGGCCAGACGGATGCGCTGTGCCTCGCCGCCGGACAGCGTGCCGGCATTGCGGGACAGCGTGAGGTAGTCAAGCCCGACATCCAGCAGGAAACCGAGCCGGGCGGCCAGCTCCTTCATGATCTGGCTTGCGATGGTGGTTTCGCGTTTGCTGAGCGGAAGGGTCTTGAAGAAGGCATCACATTCGCGGATGGAAAGGGACGTAAGGTCGTTGATGTTCCGCTCGTTGATGGTGACGGCCAGACTTTCCTTCTTGAGCCGTTTCCCATGGCAATCCGGACATTCGATGCTGCTCATGAAAGCTTCGTAATATTCCTTCATTCCCTCGGATTTCGTTTCGTTGTGTCGGCGGTCCAGACTGTTGATGACCCCTTCGAAGGCGGACATGAACGTGCCGCTTCCATATTCCTTCGCATACTGGACCTTGATCTTCTCGCCATTCGTGCCGTACAGGATTTTCTGTGTGACATCCGCGGGAAGCTTCTCCCATGGCATGTTCACATCGAATCCGTAGTGCAGCGCCATGGCATCGAGGTACATGCGGGAATAGGCATCCTCGTTGGAGAAATTCCAGCCGCCCACATTGATGGCGCCTTCCGCCAGCGAGAGGGTCCGGTCCATGACGATGAGATCCGGATCAATCTTCTGCATCGAGCCCAGGCCCGTACAGGTGGGGCATGCACCGTACGGATTGTTGAAGGAGAACATGCGGGGCGTGAGCTCCTCGATGGCGATCCCGCAGTCCGGACAGGCGAAGTTCGTGCTGAACATCATTTCCGGATGATCGGCGACGTCCACGAGCACCAGGCCGCCGGCCAGGTTCAGAACCGTCTCGATGGAGTCCGTAAGTCGCTTCTGGATGTCGGACCGGATGATGAGGCGGTCCACCACGATTTCGATCGTGTGCTTGCGCTTCTTGTCCAGCTTGATTTCCTCGTTGATCTCCTGGTATTCCCCATCGATGCGGACCCGGAGATATCCGTTCTTTTTCGCATCCGCCAGAAGCTTCGTATATTCGCCCTTGCGGCCCCGGATGACGGGAGCGAGAAGCTGCAGACGCGTGCCTTCCGGCAGGGCGAGGACGGCGTCGACCATCTGGTCCACCGACTGCTGGGAAATGACCTTGCCGCACTCCGGACAGTGCGGAACGCCGATTCGCGCGAAAAGCAACCGGAAATAGTCATAGATTTCCGTCACAGTGCCTACTGTGGACCGCGGATTCTTGCTGGTGGTCTTCTGGTCGATGGAAATGGCCGGGGACAGTCCGTCGATAGACTCCACATCCGGTTTTTCAAGAAGCCCGAGAAACTGGCGCGCATAGGCGGAGAGGGATTCAACATATCTCCGCTGGCCTTCCGCATAAATGGTGTCGAACGCCAGCGAAGACTTGCCGGAACCGGACAGGCCGGTGATGACAACCAGGCTGTCACGCGGGATTTCCACGTCGATGTTCTTGAGGTTGTGCTCACAGGCACCCTTGATGACAATGGAGTTCTTTGTGTTCTTCATGCTGGCACTCTCCTGCTGCTTGGGCCCGTTGGGGCTTACGACCGGTTCCGCGCGAAACCCCGCAGGAATCCCGACGAACCGCAAATCCGCATGTGTCGCGGTTGGGGACGACTGGACAGGAATACGGGCATGCCCGCGGTCCTTTCCGCACCTAAACATTTGTTCTTTTATTATACTGGTTCCAGTGCAGCCTGTCCATGGATCCGGGCAAGTTCATTCAGAGAATTTTCCTTCCTGAAGGGTCAACCGTCCGCACGCCGCGCATGGTGTCCGTTTGCATGCAGACAACGGGGAATCCCATCGGATCAATCTGCATCAGGCAACGGCGAACCATCCTCTGCGATGGCCTGGAAACGCTTCACAGGCACACCATCGACCTCACGGAACCCGGTGAACATCTCCAGCGGCCTTACCCAGACGCCACCCTCGCCATACAATGCCTGATAGACGACATAAGATTCCAGGGTTTCGGAATGTTTTGCCACATGGAGCACCCGGTATTCGTTCCCCTTGAAGTGCCGAACCTTGCCTCCGACATGCAATGTCTCCATATTCTTACCCTTCTCCGGTCTAAAAACCGGCACCCTTTTCTATAAACAATACGGAACTGGAGCCAGGCCGCAACAGCGAGCCAAAGCACGATGATGACTGCGGCCGCCAACCGGTTGACGGGCTTTCCTTCAGCAAACCGCTCTTCCGCTTCCGCGCGGCATTCTTCGATAATCTGTCAGAAAAAGCGGCATCCCGGATGGGATGCCGCTTTCGTACAGGTATTCGTAGGGTTCGGCTCGATCAGGTCTTGGAAATAGATAACCTGGTCTTTTTCCGGCGACTTAGCGCTTGGAGAACTGGGGTGCGCGACGGGCTTTCTTCAAGCCGTACTTCTTGCGTTCCTTCATTCTCGGGTCGCGGGTCAGGTAGCCGGCCTTCTTGAGCGGGGAACGGAATTCGTCCTCGGCCTTGAGCAGGGCGCGGGCGATACCGTGACGGACAGCGCCGGCCTGGCCGGTGAATCCGCCGCCATGAACGGAAACGAGGGCATTGAAGGTGCCTTCGGTCTTGGTGAGCACCAACGGCTGCTTCACGATCACCTTGAGGGTGTCGAGACCGAAGTAGTTGTCCAGCGGACGCTCATTGATGATGATTTCGCCGGTTCCCGGTACGAGACGCACACGGGCAATCGACTTCTTGCGACGGCCTGTGCCGTAGTATTGAATCTTCGCCATGGTTGGTTCCTCCCCTCAATCAGATGTTCAGTTCGAGCACTTCGGGTTTCTGGGCCTGATGTTCATGTTCACCGCCGGCATAGACCTTCAATTTCTTGAACATCGTACGGCCCATGCTGTTACCGGGGAGCATGCGCTTCACGGCCAGTTCGAACACGCGCTCGGGCTGCTTCTCGAGGTAATGGCGGGCGCTGATTTCCTTGAGGTGACCGATGTAGCCGGTGTGACGGCGGTACATCTTCTGTTCGAGCTTCTTTCCGGTGAGTACGATCTTGTCCGCATTCAACACGATGACGAAATCGCCGGTGTCGACGTGCGGGGTGTACTCTGGCTTTGTCTTGCCGCGGAGGATTTTGGCAACTTCACTGGCTGCACGGCCAAGAACCTTGCCTTCCACGTCAACGACGTACCACTTTCTGTTCATTTCCTCGGCTTTCGCCATGAACGTCTTCATGCATGACCCTCCCAATTCGTTTATTCCACGGTCCACACCGCCGGATTCGGACGCTGCGCCCCTCTTCCGGAAAGCGTGCGCTTTCCCTGCAGGGACAGTGGACCGGGCCGGGTTGTTTCCGTCGAAGCCTTGGAGATACCGTCGCTGCAACCAGCAACGTTTCCCATTGTAATACAGAACGCTCAAATGATCCAATCAAAAAAGCCGATGGTTTTCAAATACGTGCTGTTTTCTCTCGATTATGCTCTTTTTTTCTCGTTTTCTCACCCTCGCACGGTTTTCATTTCACTTTTCATTCGAACCATTCGAATCAGCGGCTTTCGGCATGGAAAACCAAGTGTATGCGGCTGACCTGTCTTTTGCGGACTACAGGTTTTCGGCAGATACCCGCTCTCCTGAAGACAACCGGTCCATGGCATAGCGCAACGCCTCTTCTTCAGGCAGTGGCCGGCTTCTGAGGTATCCCTGCATCAGATCGCATCCGTAGCGAAGCAGGTATTGGCGCTGATGTTCCTCCTCCACGCCTTCCGCCACCACAAGGAACCCCCACTCGCGCGCCAGCTTGATGATGCCGCCCGCATGACTGGCGCTGTCGTCCGCGGAGCGGATGTCGTCGATGAAGCTCTTGTCGATCTTCAACACATGAATCGGCAACTTTCTGAGGTAGGTCAGGGACGAATAGCCCGTACCGAAATCATCAAGCGCGATCTGTATGCCGATGTCCGAAAGCTCGGTAAGTTTGGCGGCATTCTGCCCGAAGGATTCCATGAGCACGGATTCCGTGATTTCCATCAGAAGGCGGTTGGCGGGAAGCCCGGTTTTTTGCAGGGTCCGTTGTACCATGCCGGTGAAGTCGTCCTGCACCAATTGGAGAACCGATACATTGACCCCGATATGGAAATATTGATCCAGTCCCGGTCCCAACCGGCCATAAAAGCGCGCCGCCTCTTCCAGCACCCATTCCCCGATGGGCAGGATGAGTCCCGTCTCCTCGGCAATCGGAATGAAACGGGACGGAGGAATCTGACCGTGCTCCGGCGACTGCCAGCGCAACAGCGCTTCGAAACCGATCAGCCGGTCATCGGATAGAAAGTGGATGGGCTGGAAATGCAGGCTCAGTTCATTTCGTTCCAGGGCATGCCGCAACCCATCCTCGAGCAGATAACGATCGCGGGCCGCTGCGTCCATGCTTCGCTCGAAGAGTCGGTAATGGTTCTTTCCGGCGCTCTTTGCCGCATACATCGCCGTATCCGCACTTCGGAGGAGCGCGTCGAAGTCCGAACCGTCTTCAGGATATCGCGCGATACCGACACTCATCCCGATATGGAAGGTCATGCCCCCAACCTGCATCGGATGACGGAACCGGTCCAGCACCTCCCGGGCAAGCCGCTCGGCGTCTTCCTTGTTCCGGATGTCCGGCATCAGGATGGTAAACTCGTCGCCGCCCATCCTTCCGACAATGCCGGCCGGGGGAACAGCTTCCCGAAATCTGGAAGCCACTTCCCGAAGCAGTTCGTCGCCCGTCGGATGTCCGAAGGAATCATTGACCACCTTGAAGTTGTCCATGTCGGTGAAGAGGAGCGCAAGACCCATCCGGCGCTCCTTCGCCTCCCGGATGGCCGCTTCCGCCCGATCCTTCATCAGCTGTCGGTTCGGCAGTCCCGTCAGAGAGTCATGGTATGCAATGTGGGTGATGGTTTCCTGCTGCAGCTTCATGTCCGTCACATCCGCATGGGTGCCGATCATACGGATCGGACAGCCTGATGAATCGAAAACGGGTACGCCGATCGAAAGAATCCAACGATAGGTTCCGTCCGCAGCCAGAATCCTGAATTCGGAGGAATAGGCAGGTGCTCGCTGCGAGATGCCCCCTGCAAGTGTCGACTGCGCCTGTTCCCTGTCATCGGGATGCATGCAGGCAAACCAGTCCTCCATTCGCACGCAACCGGATAAGTCTGATGCGGCAAGTCCGCTGATACGACCGGAAATGACAAGACGGTCTTCCGGGATGTGCCAATCCCAGATGGCATCCCTCGCGGCTTCGCTCACAAGCCGGTAGCGCTCCTCGCTCAGTTCCAAAAGCCGCTTCTGCTCGGCCAGGTCCGCATTGTGTGCCCTGAGCTCATCATCCGTCTGCGTCAGCTGCGCATTCACAGCAGCCATCTGCCCGTTGACGGCCAGCAACTCCATGTGGCTTGCCTGAAGCAGCCGGTCAGCCCGTTTCCTGCTTTGGATCGCCAGCAGGAGTCCGATGGTCAGAAAGGAGAGGAAAAGGATGACAAACAGAATCCCAAGGAAAAGCATACGATACTCACGAAAAAGGCTGTAGGGTCGATTCAATATTTCAACGTTTCCCGGTACATTTCCTTCTTTGAGTCCAAGCCGTTGCATCTCGCCGTAATCGAAAAGACGCGTGACCGTCAGTTCGTTCCAGAATGGAATCCTGCTGACCGGTTCCCCCGACAGGACCCGGATGGCCAGTTCCGCAGCCGTCCTTCCATGGACACGGGCATCAATGACACTGCCGCCCAGCACATGGTGGCCTACGACGAAATCGTTGAGACAAAAGACAGGAACAGGGCAGTCCGCAAAAAGGAGATCCCCGAACTGTTGCATGGGCAGCACCATGCCGGCCGAATCCCTGTTATAGGCGGCAAAAAAGACAAGGGCGTCTTTGGGGAGCAAAGCCGCCATCCGCCGGATTTCATCGGAGGTCCGATCATTCCAATGCACGATGGCCACTTCCGGCGCAAGTCTCCGGGCAACCGCTTCCGCTTCCATTCCGACAGGTGTGCCCGATTCGCTGTTCTCATAAACCAGGTAGAGGGTTTTCGTTTCCGGACGGCTCTCAAAAGCCAGCTTCAATGTCCCTTCCACATCAAGGTTCTCCGCAACGCCTGTCAGCCGGTCATGATCCGCCATGAAGGCCTTCCCCTTTATCTCGGACACACCACAGAACACGATCGGCGGATCTCCGAAGGCATCCTTTCTGTTATCCAGGACAAACTGAAGGGCGGCGTCATCCGTCGTCAGAATCAGATCCGGGGGGCGTTCCAGATAGCGCTTCCGCATGATGGGCAGAAGCAGCTTCAATGTCTCCGGATCCGGATGCCGCTTCCAGTCGAGATATTCCGAGGATATGTCGATGCCGGGGTACTGCGCTTCCAGACGGGAGATGATGGCGTCTTCCAACCGTTCCGTCCAGATATATCCGGGATGGTACGAGTTTACAATCAGGACGTGGGGCACCCGGCTGATGATGCCGGGCGAAACAACTGAACCACCCGCCGGAGCGGATGCCGCCGACAGGGAGGAAGTTGCCATTCCGGAATCGGACACCGCAGCGGATGAGGATACCGATACAGAAGCGGTCGCAGGCAGAATACCGCCAACCATCCCGGAGAGCAGGATGAAGGCCAGTACGAAGGCGAACAGCCGGGAGACCTGTGCAGATTTCCCGATTGCGGGAATCCTCATGCGATACTCCTCTCCGGAAGAGCGGATTCACCGGGTCATGGACAGATCCGCTTAAGGAATACATACCCCGCTTTGAAATCCTTCTACCGGCGCCCCTGTAAAAGTGACACGACGAAAAGGGGCCATCCTGTGAAACCACAAGAAGGCCCCGACATGAATGCCTTGGGATATTATGGGATCCTACAGAATGCGTCTGGATACCTTCGGGATACATCCTGATAACTTGGGCCGTCCGGTTCAGATCTTGAAACGTCCGATCACTTCCTGCAGTGCGCGGGCATCTGCTCCAAGCGTCTTCGCAAACTGCGTCATTTCGTCGATGCTGGCCAGCTGCTGTTCACTGGAGGCCATGACCTCCTCCGTAGATGCGGCAGTCTCCTCGGACACAGCGGAGATGTTCTGGATGGCCAACAGGGTATCCTGCTTCGCCTGATCCATCTCCCCCACATCGTGCAGAATGACATGGACATGGCCGACCAGCTGATTCAGGGATCCGTTGATTTCATTGAAGGCATTGACGGCATTGACCAGTGCGATGTCCTGCGAATGGAGGATGTCGCCTGTCTGTTCCGCCTTGCGTGCGGTTGCCATGGTTTGTTTCTGCGTTTCCACGACAATGCCTCCGATTTCGCGGGTGGCTTTCATGGATTGTTCCGCCAGCTTGCGGACTTCCTCCGCGACCACCGCGAAGCCGCGGCCCATGTCACCGGCACGCGCCGCCTCGATGGCCGCATTCAGGGCAAGAAGGTTTGTCTGGTCCGCAATGCCGTTGATGACCTTGACGATGTTTCCGATGGACTCGGAGCGGCTGCTCAACATCCGGATGTCTTCCAGGATGGTTCGGATGATTTCGTTGGTCTCCTTCGTCTTCCTGTCCAGATCCCCGATGGCATCCAGTCCGTGCCGGGTCCTGCGGACCGAATCATTGGTAACTTGTTCGATGATCCCTGTCTTTTCCTCGACGGTAATCATGGTGCTGGACAGGAGGCTCATCTTGTTGACACCCTGTTCGGCGTCCTGCGCCTGGGAGGTGGCGCCCTGGGCGATTTCCGACATGGCCGTGGAAATGTCCCTCGAGACCTGGGCCACACGCTGCGTGGAGTCCTCCACCAATACGGCGGACGCAGCCACATGGTCCGAAGTCCCCGCCGTGTGCTCAATCAGACTTCGCATGCTGGCGATCATGCCATTGATGGATTTCGTGAGGA
Organism: uncultured Clostridia bacterium; assembly: GCA_942493335.1. GTDB lineage: Bacteria > Bacillota > Clostridia > DSM-8532 > DSM-8532 > JAEWSN01. The sequence goes on from OW818693.1 coordinate 2,428,840, forward strand.
TCCCGAGTTCATCCTGACGGCCCGAAACGGACCGCCCCGTAAGATCACCCGAGGCGGCCTGCTCCGACGCCCGGACGAGGTGGTTGATGCTGCGGCTCATACTGCTGGCCATGTAGAGTCCGATCCCGGCGGAAAGAACGCCGGCAATCAGCACAAAGACAAGCGTGAGCACAAGGATGTCGCTGGCACCTGACAGCAGTGTGGAATAGGGCATCAGACCGGTCAGAACGAACCCATACCCGGGCAGTTTCTCGGTGATGGCCAGGTACTTCCCGCCCTGATAGACAACATCCTCACAGAAACTGGCATTGTCCTTCTCCGACACATACCGCGTGACGAAGTCCGTCTTCGAGAAATCATAGGCTGCAGCCGCTTTCGGGTCCACCAGCGCCTTGGCTTCCTCTGTAGCGGCGTACCGGGTTGCCAGATCATACCCATCCGGACCGACAATGTGCGCCTGCGCATTCTCCCCGAGCGACATGTCGCCGATGAAGCTGTTGAGCACCTGTGGATTGAGCATGGCGATCAGGATGCCCATGGATTTACCGGTGAGGGCGTTCCGCAGGGACCGCACATAGAAAAGCTGTGGTTCCTTCTCATTGTAGTCAAGCCTTGTCGTGGAACTGTCCGCTCCCTTGCAGTATTCGTCGATGACGGTGTGATCGGTTACCCATACCCCTGTTCCGGCTGCATCCGAAGCCAGTTTCAGAAGCTTCATCTCCATGACCTTCTTCACATCCGTATTGGCAAAAGGAGAATAGACGATGTTCCTTTCCCCGAAGATGGCGATGCTTCGGATCGTCGGATCCGCCATGGTGAGGGATGAAATCAATGTTTGCACGTTGGTGGCCGATACTTTCCGTTTCGCGGCATCATCCGAAGTAAAGCAGGTCCGGACCTCTTCATTCGTCAGCATCTGCACCGTACTGCTTTCAACTTTCGACATGATGAGACGGAGATATTCCGCCTTGCCTGCCATGACATGCCGGGATGACTCCTTCGCATTGGCAGTCAGAGAGGCGGAAGCCTTTTCATAGGAGATCATGCCGAGAAGAACCAAAAAAGCCACCGGGATGAGGAAGGATACAATAAGCTTTGCGCGGATGCTGCGATTGAATCCGGTGAAGATGCGCCAATGGGCGATCCCTTGAAAAAAAGCCCGTTTACCCGGATTCAAAGGATTTTCCTCCCCCCTTTCGGCCTTGCTGCGGCGGTTTGTCTGCTGCAGTCCGCCGGACAGTCCATTTCCCGCTCTTGTTCCTGAAGTCGTGTTCTGTTTTCCGATCTTTATCTTTCCGATCTTCATGATGCCTGCTCCTTATGCCTTTACTGCTGTGCCGGTATTTTGTATATGTGGATGTTTGCACGCGGACGGAAGCAATCCCGTGACGCACCGTCCGGTTCAGACCGGCAGGGATCGCGTACGGGTACGCTAAAGGGACATGCGGGGCTCCGCCTGTCGAAACAAACAAAAATCATGGCGCCTGAACAGACCTGATGACTCAAGTTCCTTGGAAAAGGAAAAGAGACGGATTGCGCATTCTTCCCCTGTCGAAGGAAGAACGGCTGCTTTGCGATCTGCAACGATCGAGGAATGACTGCATCTGATCGATTGAATGAAAGCAGGACCCGGCCACAGAAAGCGCTCCGGATCACGGCAAATGACCAATCCCTTCCGTGTCGCGGCGTCCCTGTCAGCCCGCCGTCCTACAGATCGGAATCATTATGTCGCCAATCATAACACAGGTCGTTCTGTGTGAAAAGTCACATTCCATAGTTATGGAATCCACTGGAAACGAATCATCCCTGACAAAAAAACGCCCTTTCCGCTTCGCCCGGAAAACCGGATCCAGCAAACAAGGGCGTCTCTCTCTGTGTTGGAAGGAAAACATCTTTACACGCCTTGCGAGGGCAATTCTCCCTGTAACAGGTGGTCCTCCCGCGTGGCAAATTCAAGTTGCGCAGGAAGGTCCGCCCTTTCCAGCACAGGTTCGTTGTCCTTCATCACAAAACGCGCCGTATCCCCTTCCTTCACCACGCCGTCCAGCATGGCTTCCGCAAGCTTGTCCTCGATCCGCTCCTGGATGGTGCGGCGCAGCGGGCGGGCGCCGTAGGTCTTGTCGTATCCCTTTTCGGAAAGCCAGTCCTTCACTTCGTCCGTCACTTCCAGTGTGATGCCGTTCGCAAACAGCCGCTTGCCCACATCGTCCACCATCAGGGTGGCGATCTGGCGGATTTCCCCGATGACCAGCGGATGGAACACGATGATGTCGTCCACGCGGTTGAGGAATTCCGGCCGGAACTGGCGTTTCAGTTCACCCATGACACTCTTCTTCATGTCGTCGTAGTCGCGCTGGACGTTCTCGACGGCAATGCCGAACCCGAGATGCTTCGGTTCCACGATTTCGCGCGCTCCGACGTTGGAGGTCAAAATCAGCACGGTGTTGCGGAAGTCGACGGTACGGCCCTGGGCATCGGTGAGCCGGCCTTCGTCCAGAATCTGCAGCAGCATGTTGAACACATCCGGATGCGCCTTTTCGATTTCATCGAACAGGAGCACGGAATACGGCTTGCGACGCACCTTTTCGGTGAGCTGACCACCCTCGTCGTAACCGACGTAGCCGGGAGGCGAACCCACAAGACGGGAGACGCTGTGCTTTTCCATATACTCGCTCATGTCGATGCGGATCATCGCGCTTTCATCCCCGAACATGGCTTCCGCCAAAGCTTTCGAGAGTTCGGTCTTGCCGACGCCCGTCGGGCCCATGAAAATGAACGAGCCAACCGGACGCTTCGGATCCTTCAGGCCGACACGACCACGGCGGATGGCACGGGAAACCGCCTTGACGGCTTCCTCCTGCCCGATGACACGGCCGTGCAGCACGCCTTCCAGGTTCTTCAGGCGTTCGCCTTCCTCCTGGGCCAGCCGGTTGACCGGAATGCCGGTCCACGAGCCGATGATGTCCGCGATCTCCTCTTCCGTCACCAGTTGCAGGCGGGACTGGTTCTGAACTTTCCAGGCCTCGCGGCGGATGTTCAGTTCGTCCTTCATTTTGTTTTCTTCATCACGAAGCGAAGCGGCTTTCTCGAACTCCTGGTTGACGATGGCGTCTTCCTTCATCTTATGGAGCGTTTCGATCTTTTGATCCAGCTCCTTCAGGTCCGGCGGAGCCGTATAGGTGGCGAGCCGGACCTTCGAGGACGCCTCGTCGATCAGGTCGATGGCCTTGTCCGGCAGGTGCCGGTCGCTGATGTAGCGCGCGGAAAGTTTCACAGCCGCCTCGATGGCCTTGTCCGTGATCTTCACGCTGTGATGCGCCTCATATTTGTCGCGGATGCCCATGAGGATGGCGATGGCCTCCTCCTGCGTCGGTTCGCCGACGTTGATCGGCTGGAACCGGCGTTCGAGCGCCGCGTCCTTTTCAATGTGCTTGCGGTACTCGTCCAGCGTGGTTGCGCCGATGATCTGGATTTCACCGCGTGCAAGCAGGGGCTTGAGGATATTGGCCGCGTCGATGGCGCCTTCGGCTGCGCCTGCGCCGACGATCGTGTGCATCTCGTCGATGAACAGGATGACATTGCCGGCCTGGCGGATTTCCTCGATGGATTTCTTCAGACGCTCCTCAAACTCGCCGCGGTACTTCGCCCCGGCGACCATGGAGGAAAGGTCCAGCGTAACGACACGCTTGTCCTTCAGGGTTTCCGGCACATTGCCTTCAACGATCTTCTGGGCGAGGCCTTCGCAGATGGCGGTCTTGCCGACGCCGGGCTCTCCGATGAGGCACGGGTTGTTCTTCGTGCGCCGGGACAGGATCTGGATGACCCGCTCGATTTCCTTGTCGCGTCCGATGACCGGATCCACCTTGCCTTCCCGTACCATGACAGTGAGATCACGTCCGAAGGAATCCAGCGTGGGCGTATCGATGTCATTGGCTTTCGGCTTCGCGGCGGCCGTCGCGGCTGGGGTATCCTCGGACAGCATGCCGAGCACGCCTTCGTAGAGCTTGTGGATGTCGAGGCCCATTTCAGTCAGGATGCGGACCGCGACACTCTCCCCTTCGCGCATGATGGCGAGAAGAATGTGTTCGGTGCCGATGAAATTCTGGCCCATTCTGCGCGCTTCCGCATAAGAAAGCTCCAAAACCCGCTTCGTGCGCGGAGTGTGCTGGACGTTCTGGGTCTGTCCGTCGCCACGGCCGATCAGTTCCATGATGGTCTGGGTGAGACGGGCCTCATTGACGTTGTTCGCGGAGAGGACGGAAGCGGCGACGCCGGTCCCTTCCTTCACAAGACCCCACAGGATGTGTTCGGTGCCGATGTAGCTGTGACCCATGCCCTGCGCGAAATCCTTCGCGAGGTTGAGGGCTGTTTCCGCCTTTTTCGTAAATTTACCGTAGATCATGCTTCACCTCTGGTTTCCGTATCGGGTTTCGTTCCCTTGTGTGTTTGTATTTCATCCGACAATAGGTTTGTTGTGGCAGGCTTGTTCTGACAGGATGGTTCTTGCCTTCTTGTTGGATTCATTGCTATTGATCACAGTCCCTGCACCTTCATCGATTCCCGCACCAGATCGGCGCGGGTCGTATCCCGGTCGTCCGGACGCAGGGCGTGACCGGCCTTCTGCTGGATATTGCCGGGCTGGATGTCCAGCATGAGCGTGTTCAGTTTGGTTTCGTCGAGTCCCGGCAGCAGACCGAGGTTCACGCCCAGTCTCACGTCGGAAAGCTTCTGGAGGGTCTCCTCCGCGGAGATGATCCGGGCGGTCCGCAGAACCCCATAGGCGCGGGAGATGCGGTCCTCCAGCCGGATGCCGCTCTGCTTGAGCAGTTCCTGCCGAAGGTTCCGTTCCTGTTCCACAATCTGGTTCGCCAGGCTCCGCACGCCGGTGATGATGTCGTTCTCCGTTCGGCCGAGCGTCACCTGGTTCGAGATCTGGAAGATGTTCCCCGTCGCTTCGGTGTTCTCGCCGAACATGCCGCGTACCGCCACGCCAAGCTTGGTGACCGATTCGAGGATGCCCTTGATGGTTCCGGTCATGACCAAAGCCGGCAAGTGAAGCATGGCGGAAGCCCGGACGGCTGTCCCGATGTTGGTGGGGCAGCAGGTGAGATATCCGAATTTGGGATCATAGGCGAAATCGATCGTTTCCGAAAGCAGGTTGTCCAGCTTGTCGGCCAGCGTCCACAAATTGTCGAGCTGCATGCCCGCCCCGAGGACCTGGATGCGAAGATGGTCCTCTTCGTTGAGCATGATGCTGATGTTCTCGCTCGCGCTGATGATGGCGCCACACTCGATTTTACTCCCGGCAAGCTCCTTGCTCACGAGATGCTTCTCCACGAGAACCTGCCGTTCCACGGCGGGAAGCTTCGTGAAGTCGATGAACCGGAATTGCTGGGACATGCCGCCATTGCCGTGCATCACGGCTTCCACGGTACGATCCATCACCCTGCGCCGGGTTTCCGGCATGCTGCGGTGCGGATAGGGATATTCAGCGAAATTTCGGGCCAGACGGACACGGCAGCTGAGTACGACATCCGAATCCGGACCCTTGTCGATATACCATTTTGTCATGCCTTCACCTCGCGGTGCTTCTCCAGCTCCCGGATGCGGTCGCGCAGTTCGGCCGCCTTTTCATAGGCTTCCTCCCGGATGGCGTCCGCCAGTTCTCCCTTCATTCGTTCCAGTTCCGATGCGGTCAGGGCTTCGCCGGTCACCGAATTGAGTCTGCCCGGGTGTTTCCCGTTGTGCCGGACATGGCCGTGGATCCGGTTGAGCAGATGCTCCATCGGTTCGGCAAAAGTCGCATAGCATTGGCTGCAACCCATCATGCCGGTCTGGTTGAACTCTTCGAGGGTCATACCGCAACCCGGACATTCCTCGATGTTCTCTTCCTCTTCCTCATCCTGCGCATGTGTGAAGGCGGCGAGACCCGCCAGCAGATTGTTGAGGTCGATCTTCACGATGCCGCTTTCCGCGGCGCACTGGCGGCATACGGAGATTTGCGCCTTTTGCCCGTTCAACGTGCGCGTGATGAACAGTGTGGCCTCCCTTTGGTTGCATATCTGGCAAATCGGCATGACGCCCACCTCCCGTCTTGCCTCCCTCCGGCGTGATTCATGCGGTTTTCCGTTTGCCGCATTGCCGCCGGAACCGGAGGACAAGGAATGATGACGGATTCCAGGAAAAAGATCAGAGGACGGTCAGGCTCATCAGCATGTTTTTCATCATGCAGGCACGAACGTTGTCCCGCTTTTCCATCGGAACATCCACCAGCGCCTTGTCCGAGAGCGCCGCCCGCATGAGCGAAGCTTCCCTGACATCGATCATCTCGTAATCGAAGAAATTATTGATGAACACCTCGCAGGTATGCTGCGAGAGGCTGTCCCCGATCGCCGAGATGATGTGCATGAGGTAGTCGCCGGCGCAGTCTATGTTGAAGCGCCGGATGCTGATGCTGCCACCGCCTCCCCTGCGGCTCTCCACATAATACCCCTTGTCGTTGGTAAACCGCGTCGAGATGACGTAGTTGATCTGTGAAGGTACGCAGTTGAAGCGGTTGGCAAGCTCGTTCCGCTGGATTTCCACACTTCCGTGCATGTCATTGAGCATTTCCTTGAGGAACGTCTCAATGATGTCACTGAGTCTTGCCATGATTCACCCCTTCATTCCGGAAGAACCCCGTTCCGCTCCCGAGCCGGCTGTTGCCATTCCCGGAATTTCGCGTTGCGGCCGGTCTTCCTGTCTCTCCCTGTATGATAGTTTCCACCGGTTTCAGGTCTTGTACCGGAAACCTCAAGATTTCTCTGACTATCTCTGACTATCATTATACAAGGACGACCGGTTGAATGCAACCGGTCGTTTGGCGGGAGATTGCCGGAGGAATCCCGCGGGTACGTGCATGGAGCGTGGGCCGGAGACGACCTAAACTCAGGTGGCAGCAACAACCTCCAGAAAAACTTTCACAATTTCCGGATCAAATTGACTGCCCGAACAGAACTTCACCTCTTCCACCGCAGCATTCCGTGACATTCCCTTTCGAAAAACCCGGTCACTGCTCATGCTGTCAAAGGAATCGGCGATGGACAGAATGCGGGCAAGGAGAGGGATTTCCCTTTCCTTCAATCCCTGGGGGTACCCCTGCCCATTCCACCATTCATGGTGACAGAGGATGTCATCTGCAATCGGAGCCAGTTCGGGAGAAGCCATGGCGATCCGCTGACCCGTTTCCGGGTGTTTTCGGATTTCCGCCCATTCCGTTTCCGTCAGTTTGTCCGGCTTCATGAGAATCCGATCATCGATGAGAACCTTTCCGATATCATGCAGGAGGCTCAGTAACTCCAGTTCGTGCAGCTCTTCCTGACTCATCGACAGTCTGGAACCGATGGTCCTTGTCAGCCCGACCAGTCTTTCTGCATGTTCCCGGGTTTCGTGGCTCTTCTCGAACAATGCGTTTCTGATGGAGGAAATCATGGAGCCGTTCATGCTTTTGTGCTCCACCATCTTGTGCCGGTACATCATGGCTTCAGCGTTCTTCAGGATATCCCCCAATGCCTGTCCTGTATGGGATTTTGCCGCATAACCCAATGAAATGCTGAGCTGAAGGATGCCATCCGCATGGACCTCCCGATAATCTTTGCAGGATGCATGGATATGTTCGCAGATCCGCATCGTTTCCTGTTCCCTTGTATGGGGAAGAAGGACGCAGAACTCGTCCCCTCCGCACCTGGCCACGATATCGCTTTTCCGCAGACTGCTGCGGAAGATGCCTGCAATGGCCACGAGCAATTTGTCTCCATATTCGTGTCCGAATACATCGTTGGTGAATTTCAAACCGTTGAGGTCTCCCATGATGACCGCAATGGGCATCTCCCGATCCGTATCCAGCCGACGGCACTCCTCTTCGAAAAACGCCCGGTTGTACAAACCGGTCAGCAGGTCGTGATAACTGAGGTGAGCAATCTCCTCTTCCTTGTTCTTCCGCTCCGTGATGTCACGCATGAACGCGCATACCTTCCCGTTGGCAGGCAGGTATGTGCAACTGACCTCAATCGTCAGGATGCTTTCATGATTTCCATGATATTGGGCTTCAAACCGGTCCGTTCCGTTTGCGATGATCCGCAGCATATGCTGGTCCACTTCCTCCGAGGTTCGAACCGCTTCAAGCTGTCGGACATTCATCGTCAGCAACTGATTCCGCGAATAACCGAACAGCCTGCACATGGCGTCATTCACACGCAGCAGATTGCCGTCGGTATCGCAGACGAGGAAACCATCCATTGTCGCCTGGATGATGGCCCTGTATTCCTCTTCAGCCTGTCGGATATCGGTAATGTCCTGGATGACACCGACCACCTTGACGGGCCTGCCCTTCCCATCCCGCTCGCATTCCGCGATGGAATGGATGATCCGCAGCGAAGAATCTCCGACCCTTCGCACCCTGAACTCCATATCATAAGCCGCTTTCCCCGCAATCAGTTCTGCCAGGGCATTATCAAGTTTTTCCCGATCCTCAGGGAGAACAATATCCTGCGCTTTTCTCAGATCCATGTGCGCTGCGTCTTCATCCAGCCCATAGATGGAGAAAGCCTCCCTGGAAGCCCACATGTGCATGCCCTCCAGGGTCAGTTCCCAGTTTCCAACATGAGCCAATGCCTGTACCCGTTGCATGCGGGCTTCGCTTTGGTGCAGGGCATCCTGCCAGTTGCCTTCGGATACGGTTGCTCCGCTCATTTCAAATTCCCCTTTCTCACCACGAGGGAGGCGGGAAGATGATATGCATGGACATTTCGCACACTAGGATGAAGCGGCAACGAAAAACGATAGGCAAAAAAACGATCCTTCACAGTATCGTTGATTTGTCACAATAATTTCGACACAATCTTTATACCCATAAAGAAGCGGAATAACCGAATAATTGGCAAAGAAGTCAGGATTCCTTTGAGCCTTACTTCAGAAAGCGGCGGTGTTTTTGCTTGCTTCCAACCTGGAATCCACCGGTTCGGCCATGTCCTGTCCGACTCGTCCAATTCTCCGGGCAATGGGCTGCCATCCTTTTGCTTTCTCTGTATCGCAGCGCTCCAGCGCAGGGTCGGCAGCAGCCCTTCGGAGAGGTTCCGGAGCGGAATCCAGTCCAAATCATGCTTGATGGCCGCATTGTCGACGCCAGCCGAAGATTTCGGCGGAGCGATGAGACTGTGCGTTGGATCGGAGGTTTCTGCGTCCGGCCAGGTATCTCCCTGCTGCAGCCAGGACCGAACCGCCCGGATCTGTGCGCGGATTTGTGCACGATCATACGCTTGGCCGGAGGACAAGTCATATGAACCCGATCCTGCGCCTTCCGAAAACCGGAAGACGGCTTCCGCCGCATCCGATACATAGAGCCAATCCCGCGGTTCATCCGGGGATTCCCTTGAAAACGGCCTGAGGCCCTTGATGACAAGCTCATTGCCAGTCGGTTCACGTTCAATCGCGTGGAGCCAGCTGAGCAGGGGACCGCCGGCTCTGTTTTCCGTCATCCTGGGTCCATAAAGGTGCGTCATGCGGAATATTCCGATTTGAAGACCGCCTTTGCCTTGGTATTCCGCACAAAGCAGATCAGCCATCCGTTGCGCATGAGCCTGTTCCTTATCCACTTGGTACTCTTCGACAAGCAGGAAACGCCTGACGCCTGATGCGACGGCTCCCTGCAGTAAATTGTCCAGTCCGTTGAGACCTGTCGCGTCAAAAGGATCAGGCACGGCACCGGATGATCGCCAGGCACAGTGAACCACGCAATCCGCCTTGAAATTACGCATGACCTCCAGACAACGCCGGTCATCAGCCCTCAAACGGAATAGCTGGGTCTTGCAATGCACATTGCGCTTTTTTCCGGTGGAGAGATCGTCCAGAATTCCGATTTCGTCGTTTTCCCGATTCAGTTTTTCTACAATATGGGATCCTAGGAAGCCAAGGCCTCCGACAACAAGCACACGCATGGGACCTTTCCGGAAAGAGAAGGCGGGATTTCCCGATGGGGGAAATCATGCCGCAGGCTTCCTATGGAATCGGCAAGAATCATAGAGCAGGGAAAAGGACTCCGGCAATTGATTCAATCGTCATTCGACATTGGAATATGTTTCCATTAATTGCCAGATCAATGATAGCGGACTTGCAATCCGCAGATTCAGAGAATTTTTCTTCCTTGAATCAGCCTTATCAATATCACAATAATGGCAATGACCAGGAGAACATGGATGAATCCGTTCAGGGTGACGGAGGTGACTATACCCAACAACCACAGGATAATCAGAATGACAGCTATCGTCCAAAGCATCTTTCATCGTCCTTTCCATATGTTTCCTTTGGTTCGGATCCATGCAATCGGCAATCGCATTTTCCTTTTCCGCGATGCCAGAACAAGACAGACAAACAGGTTGTCCATATTGCCAGATTCTTTTCTTCTTCGTGGCAAAAATAATGGCAAGGTAAGCTGAACAGCCCTCAAAACTGGGGATTCCGCCCTGAGGCAAGGTGCGGCGATATAAGGGTACAGGAACAGGGTACAAAAAGCATTGCGCAAACCCGACGTTCTACGAGGCACTATTGCCCGTATCTCAATCGATTGTTTTTTCCATTGTGAGGGGTTCACTGATGTGAAATGGGTTCGCTGATGTGAAATGGGTTCGCTGATGTGAAATGGGTTTGCTGATGTGAAATGAGTCCGATGATGTGAAATGGGTTCGCTGATGTGAAATGGATCCACTGATGTGAGGGGTATCTCCGTTGATTGCATTCGCCTTGGCGGTTTCCAAACGGAAGGCATCACTTGTTTTCGCCTTTCAGCAGTTCATGCTTCAGGCTGTCGATGGAATACCGCCGCCTGTTCCCTTCTTTCGGGATGGCGGAGAGGATGTTGGCAAAATCATCGGCATCCATGCTTCCCATGTATTCGATGAACACGGAAAGCTTTTCATATTCGGAGATGGAGAACAGAACCGCTTCCGGTTGGTTGTTCTTCAGAATGAAGATTTTTCCGCAGTTTTCTGCCTTTTCCCTGCACGACTTGTAGTTCTTGATCATATCAGAAGTCGATACGATGGCATCTGCGGAAATATTCATCTGAATTCCCCTTCCTTTTTCATGCTATGGCGCAACTCTATTCCATCTCATATGATTTGTCAACCCTTATATTCGATAATTATATAAATATTTATTTGAATTTTTGTGCAAACATTGATCTATCGGGATATCTCCCAGACGAAATGAGCGATTTTCATGTACTTGCCTTCAAAGATGTATAATGGCACCATGCGAGAGATAGATAATCTCTCATGGAGGTGACCATGGCAGACAGGAAACCGGCACGTTCCAGTCAGAAATCGAACCGGTTGTCCTTACCGTCCGTGGCGGATTCATCTGGTGCCTTTTCCTTCCCAATCGTCGGTATCGGCGCTTCTGCAGGTGGGTTGGCCGCTTTCGAGGCTTTCTTTTCCGGCATGCCGGCAGATCGTGATCCCGATATGGCTTTTGTCCTCGTCCAGCATCTCGCTCCTGATCATAAAAGCCTGTTGACCGACCTGATCCGTCGCTGCACCCGCATGCAGGTGATTGAAGTGGAAGATGGCATGGAGGTCAAAGCAAACTGTGTCTATGTCATTCCACCAAACCGGGATATGCTTTTGGACAGCGGAAAACTCAAGCTGCAGAGCCCGCTTGCTCCGCACGGACAACGTCTGCCCATTGATTATTTTTTCTGCTCGCTGGCGCAGGATCAGAAGAACCGTGCCATCTGCATCATCCTGTCCGGTTCGGGCAGCGATGGAACCCAGGGCATGCGTGCCATCAAGGCCGAAGGCGGCATGGCAATGATCCAAAACCCCGAATCCACCGAGTATGACAGCATGCCCCGCAACGCACTCGCGACCGGCATGGTGGATTATGTTCTTCCTCCTGCCGAAATGCCCGCACAATTGATTGGCTATGCCACACATGCATTCGATCAGAGCCCGCGTATACAGCCGATGAAATCGCAAAAAACGGAAGAAAAGCTTCAGGAGATCCACACCCTCCTTCATTCGCAGACAGGACATGATTTCTCCAAGTACAAGCCGAATACCATCCAACGCCGGATCGAACGGCGAATGGCTGTTCGACAGATCAACGTGATGGACGAATATGCAGAGTACCTGAAAAAGAATCCCGATGAGGTGAGTACGCTGTTCCGGGACCTTCTCATCGGCGTGACCAGTTTTTTTCGGGATCCTGAAGCATTCGAGGTGTTGGCCAGTCAGGTCATCCCAAAACTGTTCACCGGCAAACCCGTTGGTTCCGAGATCCGCATTTGGGTCCCGGGATGCTCAACTGGGGAGGAAGCCTATTCCATCGCCATGCTCCTGCAGGAGCACATGGATGTGCTGCACCAGCCTTACAGAATTCAGCTGTTCGCAACCGACATGGATCGACAGTCCATTCTTGCCGCACGAGCCGGCATCTACCCATCCGGAATCATAGATGCACTATCTCCGGAAAGACTCTCGCGCTTTTTTTCGGTAGAATCTGATAAAAACACGTTCCGCGTCAGTAAAAGCATCCGCGACATGTTGATCTTCTCCGAGCAGGACCTTATCCGGGATCCGCCCTTCTCCAGGCTGGACCTCATCAGCTGCCGCAACCTCCTCATATACATGGGGGGCGGATCTGCAGAAGAAACTCATGCCCCATTTCCATTACGCTCTGCGCCCAGGCGGATTCCTTTTTCTTGGTTCCTCCGAAACAATCGGAGAATTCAGTTCGCTGTTTTCTCCCGTAGACAGAAAATGGAAACTATTTCAACGCAAGGATGAGCAGGCCGGCACAAAGCGCATCCGTTCCGGAGGTTTTGTCCCAGGCAGATTGGATCCGGAGCCTGTCTCCCGAAGAACGTCCGGGCCTGTTCAAGTCACGGAAAAGCCAAACCTGCGCGAGATCACGGAGCAGGCCCTCTTGAAGCTGACCTCACCCACCGGCATACTCGTCACGGCACAGGGGGACATTCTCTACCAGCATGGTCGATCGGGTCTGTATCTGGAACCTGTTCCGGGCGAACCTGGGATCAGCAATATCCTGAAAATGGCACGAGACGGGCTTCGCCGCGAATTGACCATCTCGCTGCACAGAGCGGTCCATACCGGACTACCTGTTCTTCACAACAACCTGATCATTCAATCAAACGGACACGCCATCCATACACATCTCAGCCTCTGCCCGATTTCCATCCAGCCGGATTCCGGTTCGGTTTCAAATCCCAGCGAACAAATCGCCACAGCACCTTCGCTGTATCTTGTCATTCTGGGCGAAGCGGATGCCAGTCCGGACGGCAAAGACATTCTTTCGAAAAGACGGTCTGAATTCACGACGGAATCCGACGTTCCCGCATCTGGTCCTGATACCTTCGAGTCCCCTTCCGTACTGGCTTCCACCGTAGATGCCCTTCGTCTTGAGCTGAAGGTCCGGGAGGACTATCTGCAGGCCACACAGGAGGAACTGGAAACGGCCGGTGAAGAGCTGAAGTCCTCCAATGAGGAAATGCAGTCCGTGAATGAGGAACTGCAATCCACCAACGAGGAGCTGGAAACCTCCAAGGAGGAGCTCCAATCCATCAACGAGGAACTCGCAACGGTAAATGCCGAACTACAGGCGAAAGTGACGGATTTATCCGCTGCCAACAATGACATGAACAACCTGCTTGCCGGGACCGGCATCGCCACGGTCTTCGTGGACCATGACCTGCGGATTCTCCGCTTCACGCCTGCCGCCAGCAACATCATCAATCTGATCATCAGCGATATGGGTCGGCCTGTTTCCCATATTGTCACCAAACTGGTCGGATATGATCGACTGGTCCGGGACATTCAATCCGTTCTGGACACATTGGTCCCGGTCGAAGTCAATGTACAGACCGAAGAGGAACGCTGGTACACCATGCGCATCCAACCCTATCGGACGGTGGAAAACGTGATCGAGGGCGCCGTAATCACCTTTGTCGATATTACCGAAATGAAAAGGGTGTGGGAATCCCTGAGTGTTTCTGAAGCCCGATACCGGCAGCTCTTTGAAGCCGTACAGGAAGGAATCCTTATCATGGATGCGGAGACCGGCTTGATCACGGATGTGAATCCCTATCTGACTACGTTGACAGGATATGCGCGGACCCATTTCGTAGACCGCTGTATTTGGGACATCACCTTGCTGAAGGGCATCGTCCCGGATTGCGAGCATTTTGCGGCTCTTCAAAAACAAAACTATGTCCGAACGGAACACCGACAAGTACCGACAGCAAACAACAGGATGATTGCAGTGGAATTCATCAGCAATGTCCACCAGGTTGGTTCCAAGCGGTTCATGCAGTGCAACATCCGCCGTCTGGGCAAGGAAGAGGCCTGATCTGCCAGGAGATCAGGCCCTTCTCGGGTTGACAGTTTCACCAGGGTAATGTCAAGTCGTTTTTTCGCCTTCCCCTCTTCACTCCACCGTCACGGATTTCGCGAGATTTCTCGGTTTATCGACATCATTCCCGCGGAGGACCGCCACATAATAGGCAAACAGTTGCAGGGGAGTAACAGCGACAATGGGAGCGAACCGCGGTTCCACATCCGGAATGGTAAAGACGGTATCCGCAACACGGCCCACCGCTTCAGCCATCCGTGCCGTTGTGACGGCCATGACGACTGCACCGCGCGCCTTCACTTCCCGGATGTTGCCAATCATCTTCTCCAGAAGGTCTTCCTGCGTCAGCGGACAAATGACGAGTGTTCCCTTCTCAATCAGGGCGATGGTTCCATGCTTGAGTTCTCCCCCTGCATAGGCTTCCGAATGGATATACGAGATCTCCTTCAGCTTCAGAGAGCCTTCCATGCTCAGCGCATAATCCAGCCCCCGTCCAATGTAGAAGACACTCTGCGCATCGAAGTGCTGCGCAGCAAACCGCTGGATGATGGAGCGATCCCCGATGACCGATTCCAAAGCCGCGGAGAGCGCGGATAGGGCTGTCGCAGCTGTTTCCATCTGCGCATCATCCATCCGGCCCAGGCGATGCGCAAAATCGCAGGAAATCAGGTACAGGGCTGCCAGCATTGCATTGTAGGCCTTTGTCGAGGCTACTGCAATTTCAGGACCGGCCCAGGTATACAGGACCGCATCCGCTTCCCGCGTGATCGAACTGCCGACCACATTGACGATGGCGAGCACCTTCGCCCCTTTTCTTTTTGCCTCCCGCATTGCCATGAGGGTATCCAGTGTTTCTCCGGACTGGCTGATGACGATGGCCAGGTGACGTTCCGACACAATCGGGTCCCGATACCTGAATTCAGAAACCACATCGACTTCCACTGGGATGCGGGTCATTTTCTCCAAGGTGTACTTTCCCACCATTCCGGCATGAAATGCAGTTCCACACGCAATGATATGGATTCTCTCGATGTTCCGGAGAAAGTCGTCCGAGATGGCCTCCAGACCAAGCTCGATACGGCCGGCATGGATGCGTGGCCCCAGCGTGGCCCGCACGACCTGGGGTTCCTCGCACATCTCTTTCATCATGAAATGCGTATATCCGCCTTTTTCAGCGGACTCCACATCCCAGTCGACATGGAACACCTCCCGCTGAACCGCTTCGCCAAGCTGGTTGTAGATCTCCACCCGGTCGCGTGTCACGCGAACCACTTCCCGGTCCTCCAGAATAAGGACTTCGCGGGTATGCTCCAGGATGGCGGGAATGTCGGAGGCAATGAAGTTTTCCCCCTTGCCCAGTCCGACGACCAATGGACTATCCTTGCGGGCGGCAAGAAATTCATCCGGATTGTCGACGCACATCACGCACAGGGCATAAGCGCCTTCAACTTCACGAAGGGTTTCGAGCAGGGCGGCCATCAGGTCTCCGCGGTAGTGATACTCGATCAGGTGGGCGATGACTTCCGTGTCCGTATCCGAAAGAAACGTGATCCCCTTATCCTGTAAAAACGCCTTCAACATGGCGTAATTCTCAATGATGCCGTTGTGGAAGATGGCAATCTTCCCATTCTGACTGAGATGGGGGTGCGAGTTCGCATCGTTTGGCTCCCCATGGGTGGCCCAACGTGTATGCCCGACGCCGATGGTACTGTCCAGAATCATACCGGAGAGCTTCTCTTCCAGCATATCCAGGTGCCCGTGGGATTTGACGACCATCAGTTCATGATCCCGAAAAATCGCGATACCCGCGGAGTCATATCCCCTGTATTCCAGTTTGCGAAGTCCTTTCACAAGAACCTGCTTTGCGTTTTTCATTCCAATATAACCAACGATTCCACACATGATGTGCCCTCCGGCATTTCTGATTGAACCGGTATGGGACTGCCGTGCTGTCGGACACGAAATGGGCACGCGAGGTGCCAAAAACAACCGGTGCCATCGGCTGCTCTCACCACAGCTGAACAAAGCAACCGGTGACGTCCGTATCAAACTGTTTTGAGTGCTTCTATACGTATCAGAAATGACGAAAGGCATTGAAGTCACATGCAGTGTGGAAACAGGATGACATTTCGTCCTGGCAGGGAGGGATATTGACCATAAACCTGCGGAGACAGGCGTTCCCGTTCCGCATTCGACCCTGCCGCTCCATTGGGTGCCTCATTCTTCCGGATGGAGCGGCAGGGACCATGGCAGCTTATTTCGCGCCCAGACGGATGAGATAATCCTTGTACAGAAAATCCGTCGTGATGATATGGTTGAAGATCCACTTGATGAGCTTGGCAAGAAGCGCCTTCAGAAATCCGATCTGATCATCCTCGACCGCATTGATGTCGATCCCGTCCAGATAGGTGATGAAATCGTCGTGTTCCTTCTTGTGCCCGTCATAATCAGGATAATGGTATTTTTCGAGAAGGACTTGTTCGTTCTGAAAATGATAGATGGTATAATCCTTCAATTCCCGGATGACATCCGTGATTTCGTCGTAGCTGTCACTGCTCTCGCGATGATCCAGAATCAATTCGTTGATTCGGTTTCCGATTTCAAGCAGCTTCTTGTGCTGCGCGTCAACAGACGGGATTCCAAGTTCCAGTTCCTTCTTCCACAAAAACATGTTCCATTTCCCCCATGATCTGATTTTCCTTCGTTCTTCGTCTCCATCCTTTGCAGAATCCCCGGAAACCCTTCGCATGACTCCGAAAAGGGATGAACGGATTCTCCATTTGGAGCACGCTTCATATTATATACCACTTTCCATAATGAGTGAAACGATCCATTGGGCATCTCACCCCGCCACTTCCAGGGGCATGCCCAGGCTGGGGCTCCCAGATTCTTCCATGCCCCGGCGAAGTCCAAGCGCACGGTCCGCCTGCCTTGTTGTAATGTTCGCGACGCCCTGTCCCAGAAAGAAACGTAAATGCGCCTCGGAGTCAGGCGTCCAGACAGACAGCGGGATCTTAGCGCGCAACAGCGCATCCCACAGGGCTGTGCTCCAGAGTTTCCAGTTCAGGTTCAGACAGTCCGCATGGACCATCCGCATGGTTTTCCCGAGTTCCAGTGCGACGTAGGCTGCCGAACAGGCGCCGAGGCCATCCGACGGATCCGTATAGATGCGCGGAAAACGGAGCTCCAGATTGAAATACCACCGGACGGCAGCGGCCATTGCCGGTTCGTCGGCCATGGCCGCTGCCGATACATCACCTGAGTAGATCAGACGATCCGAGACACGCTCTTCCTTGGCCAACCGCCAGATTGCCTGTTCCAGGCCGTGTTTCTTCAAATCGCAGTTTAGCAGGAGTCCCGGCACACTCCGAATGATGCCGAAAGCCTGCTGCAGGGTCGGCGGGTCGACTGCTTCCGTATCATGCGCCAGCACTAGCGTACCATGCGAATTCAGCCGGACATCCACTTCCAGGCAGTCCACTCCGGTTCCGGCGGCATATCGGAGAAAGGCGATGGAGTTGTCAGGGGTCCCGTCACATCCGGAATGCGCTGTGATCATGGTGTGTTTTGCGTTTTTCAATTCAACTGCCTCCGTGTCGAGGAACTTGCCTCGCTCCATTGCTCATTGTTGTCATGGCACCACTTTAGCCATTGGGACTCTGTTGTCATCGGATTGGTATTGTCGTCGGACCGTTGATGTCATCGGGTCAATAATGCCATCGGGCCGGTATTGTCAACAGGTCAGGAAACATGGAGCAGGGAGTCGGGTTTCAGATGCGCGGCTTCGCTCCCGGCCACCCGCTCCAGATGCCCCATCAGCCGCCGGAATTCACTGTCCCAGGTCCGCTCCGCCGCCGACGCAAGGCCGTTCGCCGCGTAATGTCCGCGAAGCTCCGCATTGGCGATGAGTCCGGACAAACTCACGGCCAGCAGCCGCGCATTACGCGCGGGAAATGCAATGCCGTTGTGGCCGTGGCGGATGATGTCGCCCACGCCACCCGCAGCCGCCCCGATGACCGGCAACCCGGAAGCCATGGCTTCCAGAACGACGTTCCCGAAGGTTTCCGTGGAAGAAGGGAAGGCAAACAGGTCGCAGGAGGCATACGCCACGGACAGCTCCTCCCCGCGCAGGAACCCGGTAAACCGGGTGTTGGCAGGAAAATCGCGCCTGCATCGGGCGGCCAGCGGACCGTCGCCAGCCATGATCAGCCGGATGCTGTCCCCATATAGTTCCGTCATGACGTGCCAGGCGTCCAGCAGAATGTCCAGATCCTTTTCGGCCGACAGGCGACCCGCATACATCACCGCCACCCGCGAACCGATGTCCATCGCTTCGCGCCATGCTTCCGACCGCTTGGCCGGGTGAAACCGCTTCATGTCGATGCCGCGCGAGAAGATGCCCGTATTCTCCACGCCATTTGCTCCGAGGCATTTCTGTGCATCCGTGGAAGGGCAGAGAACGAGCCGGTGTCGGTTGTGGAACTGACGAATGTATCTCCATGCCCAGGGCTCGAGCCATTCCGCCCGATAATAGGACAGGTATTGCGGAAAATGCGTCGAATAGTTCGAAACCGCAGGCAAGCCCAACCGACGGGCTGCTGCAAGACCAGCCTGTCCCATGTTGAATTCGGTCATGTCCAGGATCAGATCAGGCTGAAACCGGGTCAGCTTCGCATCGATGCGCGAGGCGCCCGGCATGGCGAGACGGCAATCCGGATACGGAATGAAGTACAGGCTGGGATACCGCTCCACCTCCGCCTGCACCGGATCCTTCGACCCATACTGCGGCGCGAAGACGATGCAGTCGATTCCCTGCTCATCAAACCATTGAAGCATGCGTCCGATCGTATGGGTGACTCCATTGATCTGGGGAAGGAAGGTATCGGTGAACAAGGCAATCCTCATACGGCATCCCTCCATGTGTTGTTGTCGCTGTGCGAAGCGGGAACGGCCATTGCAGGATGTTCCGCCTTGCGGGCGGGCATGAACGATGCCGCGTGCTCCGCCGAATATACGGGGAGGGCCGATCCTCCATGTTCCGCCGCGCGGGCGGGCATGGAGGATATTGCATGGTCCGAAGAATGTGCTGCCTGCAGCCGGAGAAAGGGAAGGATGGCCTTCAGGGTGTGGACGCAGCCTGCCAGCGCGTATCGGATGTCCAGATCAAAAGAAGGCTCCTCCTCGCCGTATGCGGCGAGTTGGGCCTCCAGGTGACGAAACAGCGATGAAGTGGCTGCGCGTGTTGTGATATCGGGCATTTCCCAAGCTTCCTGCGGGTCCTTCCGTATGGAACCTTCGTGGAGGAAGGGCATCAACGCCGCATTTCCCTGAAGGCGGAGGAACCGCCGGTGCAAACCGATCTCATAAAGGAAATGGCGGCTGAAGTCCGGATACAGGTTGATGTTGCAATGATACCGGCAAAAAGCGTCGCTGACATGGTGGCACAGTTCCCCCAGCAGGATGGCCTCGGCTCTGGGATCCCGTTCCACGGACCCGGTTCGTCCCATCAGTCTGTCCATGATAACCGCCATCATTTCCCTTGTCACGGGGAGGATATGCCGATCCGATTCCCCCCGTCTCTCCAAATCCGGTTTGATGTGCCCATAGACAAACGCCTGTCTGTTCAAGGTTGATGTTCCGTCTCTTCCCAGCCATTCATGCAGGATGTTGCCGATCCTCACGTGGGTATTGAACAGCATGCCGCACCTCCTCATTCGTCCGGACGGGTTTGCACTGCGGGCCGAAGCCCTCCTTCCCGCATTCTGCTCCATGAACGTAAACACCATGTGAAGGATTTGTTGCTTTCATGATAGAAATCCGTGCCGATTCTTTAACAACTTCTTTACGGCCGCATGATGGAGGGACCGGCGGCCGCTTGGTACGATGAACCTAATGAATCCGGAGGAGGCATCGGCATGAACAAGGTGGAGTTTCGCAAAGCGGGCAAACGGTTCGGATCCGTGCAGGTTCTCGAAAATCTTGATCTGACCGTACGGGAAGGAAGCATCACCATGCTTCTGGGTACCGCCGGAAGCGGAAAATCCACCGTACTTCACCTGATGTCCGGACTGATTCGGGCGGACTCCGGCGAAGTCCTTGTCGACGGTCAGGATGCCGCTGACGGAGAGCGTCACGAACGCGGAATTGCCATGGTCTTTCAGCACAATGAGCTCATTCCTTCGCTGACGGTTCGCGAGAATCTGGAGCGGGAGATGCGCTGCGCATCCATCCCTCCCTGCGCATGGAAGGGAGGGATGGCTGAAACCTGTGCCGCGCTGGGCATGGAAAGTCTCCTTTCAAGACGGTCGCCCACCCTCTCCGGCGCCGAACGGCAGAAAGCCGTTCTTGCACGCGCCCTCATGAAACGACCCCGTCTTCTGCTGCTCGACGAGCCGTTGGCCCACCTTGACGTGGCGGACACAAGGCGCGTACGGGAACACTTTCAGGATCTGAACAGGCGATACGGAACCACGATGGTTCATGTGACCAATAATCCGCAGGAGGCGCTGCTCCTCGGAACGGACATGTACCTGATGGACAAGGGCCTGATTCTCCAGCATGGGACCCCGCTCGAAATCCGCAACCGCCCGGCCAGTCTGACCTGCGCCGGTTTTTTCGAACATTCTCCAATGACCCTCCTGCGCCTTTCCGCGCTGGATCCCCACTGGAATCTGCAGCTGCCGGTCCCTTGCGCGGCCCGGCATGTCGGTTTCAGGCCGGAGCATGTCCGGGTCTCCACGCAGCCGTTCCCCGTCGGAGCTCCCGGACTTTTCCTGTCCGGCCACCTCGACACATCGAATTTGCTGCAGAACCCGCCGCTCTGCCCCGTCCTGTTCGACGGACGTTCCTTTCCGGCGCAGGCCGTTCTCGATCCCGGCATGGAATCGGGACGCATCTGGATGCATGTTCCTGCGGAATGCCTGCTGTGGTTTGCTGCGGACGGAAAGCGGACGGATCTGGACAAAAAGCAGTCGGAGCCATTGAACCTGTCGCTTCCGGCAGGCGCAAACCCCCGTTCCCGCCAATCGGAGGTACAGGAATATCTGTGCAGGCCGGAAGTGCAGGAACTGATCCGGGCAGGAATATGAACGGATGGAAGGCGGTCATGACACCTTGGTGTATTTGGGAAGATATGTGCTCAACCCTCCTTTTCTGCCCTTTTTCAAACCATGCCTGATTCTCGCCCGGGATCCAGAAACCGGAAAAACAAGCGGTGTGATCCGCTGGATGGGGCAAACCAGGAAACTGAAACTCATCCGGAAAAAAGCGGGGAATCTGATCTTTTTGCTCCCCGCATCCCCGTTTGAACTGGAACTGGTTCTGCAGTTTGGCGACAATCATACGCTGACAGGTTTCCTTGACACCCCGCTCGGGCATTTCCGTTTCACCGGCCGCAAATTAAACGGAACTTCCGTTCGCGTTCCTGCAGGCTCCGACCTCACCCTTCGCATCCCTTCCGGTTTCGAAGCCTCCGAATATGCCGCCAACGGATTCGAAACCGCAAATCCCTTCCCTTCCGGATTCTGGCTTCCATACCAGGAATCCTGCGGGTTCCCCGCGCCCATGCAGGTCGGCTTTTCCTACATCGAGCAGGTCGCAATGCCTGTACCGGGCGTCCCACGCACTGCCGCATCGACCCGCGCCAGTGGATTTTCCGAAACCGTTGTGCCGCCGCAGCGCTCCCTGACTCTGCCTGCTTCTCCTTCTGCTATCTGGCCGCCAGCTTCCCCATCTGCTTCCTGGTCAGCGTTGGTTCGGAAGTCCCTATCAAAAAAGGAACAGGTGGAAACGGATTTCGACCTGCGCTGGGATGGCGGCGAGAAGGCCTTCCATTGCTCCCTGTTCAGGCAGAACATGCTGGGAACGCTGCTGCGCGGTCGGATCGGCAAGCATGTCGCGATTCCGGAGTCCGTCATCAGCAGCCGGACCGAGGATGTATTCGGTCCCTGCAGCCAGTGGGAGATCCGTTACGTCAGCCCGGTCAACCCGGCTCGTACGTTCACCGGCTATATCCGGCTTCATCCGGGTTTTACGGTTTTTGAATCCATCAATCACTACCAGGTGGATGGCAAGACAGAAAAGCATCCCTTCGGATACCCCTATATCGGGTTTCCTAGCTTTGAAGGGGAGGAATGGGACGACAACCTTTCCGTCCTGACCTTCAAGCGCCAGACCCCCTTCAACCATCCGGTCCAATGGCGCGGCCGGGTCACAGACAGCCTGCGGGAAGGCCGGAATCTGCCGCTGATCGCACTCAACGACCAACTGGACACCCTCATCCTCTCCCCGCTGAACCATCTGTTGCAGGCAACTGTTTCCATCAGGCAACAACCCCGGCAGGTGAGCTGCGGCTTACCACGTGCCGTAACCTCCGTTCCGGAAGGAACCTCCTGCCAAACCCTGCTGGTATACGGGAAAGGGGTCAACGCGACGCTGGACCGATGGGGCAGCCTGCTGTCCGAGTGGCACGGCACGGCACCTGTTCCTGCGGATGCAGACATCCTGCTTTCCCACCTGAGCTACTGGACCAATGCAGGTTCGGCCTACTGGTACAATACGTTCAAGCGGGATACCTACGAGGAAACGCTTGCCAGACTCAAGGCGCATCACAGCAGCATCGGGCTCCGCTTCGGCAGCTATCAGCTGGACTCGTGGTGGTACAAGCGCGAACACGAAGGCTATACGGGCGGGATCACCGAATGGGAACCCCGCCATGAAGCCGCGCGGCGGAACTACAATTCCATTCTGCCAAAACGGAAACAGCCTCGAAGTCTTCCGCTTTTCGCAGACGACAGGATGTCCCGCATCCAGCATGTCCTGGACACGCCCATCGGATGCCATTTCAAGCAGATCTCCAATGATTCGGTCTATGTGGCGCGCGAACCGGACGCCTTCCTGTGCGAAGATTTCGCCATGCCTCGCACCGAGGAGGCTGCGGCAAGGCTGTTCGAGGAAATCTTCACGCACCCCCGCTGGCGGCTGGCCTATGTCGTGCACGACTGGCTGCAGTGGATGAACGACCACCATTCCACCTTCCGGGATTTGGAGACGGGCCCTGCATATTTTCGCGCACTGGACCGCGTGCTCGCCGGACTTCCTGCAAAGGACAACCGCTGCGGGCACGTGACGCTCCAGTTGTGCATGACGCAGCCGCACATGACGCTCCATGCCGTCTCCATGAAGAGCGTGACCTCGGTCCGGAGCACCTCGGATGCCTACAGTTTCTTTGTGGAGGGACCCAGACGGTGGCGATGGCATCTATATTCCTCACGGATGATCGAGGCGCTGGGAAAATACGCGTTCTACGACAACCGCAGCAGCGGAAAACGAAACGGCCCGTTCTCCCGTTCGCATTTTCAGATGGAAATGATATGGCTGGGCCTTTCCTGCGGCCCCATCGGACTCGGCGATCCGGTGGGAGGGGAAAAACTCCGGCTGATCCGGCGGGTCATCATGGAAGATGGCGCCATCATCAAGCCGGACGCACCTGCAAAACCGCTGGACCGTTGCTTTCTGCTCCGTCCCGACTACCGGAATGTTCGGGAAAGCACAACTGTCTGTACCAGCAGCGCCATTCCCGTGGAGGGCCGGGAGAGCGCACCTTATCGTATTCTCTATCTTTTGAGCATCAACATGCACCCGCACGGCAAAAGCAGTCTCCTCTCCTTCTCCCTTGCGGAGGCGGGAGCCCTGCAGAAGCAAGCCTATGCCGTCTGGAACATGGAGACGGAGCATATGGAGATACAGGGCGGCATCGACCTGCTTGTGCTCAAAATGGGCAGAAGCCGCTACCGGTACCAGATCGCAGCTCCCATTCATGACGGAATCGCCTTTCTGGGCGACATTTCAAAGAATGTCAGCGCGGGCAGGCTGCTGATTCAATCCATTCGTCAGGAACCCGGCCACCTGATCATCCACGGGCGCATGGCCGGAAACGGACCGGCCCGGTGGCTGTTTCACACGGAGCGCAGGGTTTGGGAAGCGAACCTCAATGGCGTCCATCTTCCGTGCAAGTGGAACGGATCGACCCTGTTCCTCGAAGCGCACAGCCTGCCGGCGCCACAACCCGAAACGTCGCAGCAGACAGGGGAATCCGGATCGTACCGTCTGGAACTGTACTATGAAAAGGAAGACGGGAGGCAACCTGTTCGGTAAGATTTGCCATCCAATCGTTTACACAGGTTAACCCATTTCTAACTCCGTATGGCGTTTCTTTTTACTGCGGATTGATACGATTGCCACGACTTGTCGGACATAAGCAATCCATCGCAGAAAACAAGAAGCATAACGGAGGGACACAGATGAAACGAACAACAGGCAATCCTCCCATGACGAGAAACGGAACCTGGCGACGAAGTCTCGCCCTGTTGCTGGCAACGGCGCAGCTTCTGGTCTGCAGCCCCGCCTTCGCAGGAGAGGTCTCTGTCGCGGACGCAGGCGCTGCCGCCGGCAGAACGGATGCAGCCGTTGAAACAGTCTCCGCAACAAGTCCTTCCTCCTTCTCGTTTGCGGCTCAGTCTCCGCTTCAGGCACAGGCTCTGATGCAGGCACAGTCCCCGGCCCAGGCTTCCGCCCAACCATCCGATGCAACCGGAAATCTTGTTTTCGGGGTCATCAGCGACGTCCACATCAACGATGGCGCTTCCGTACAGGATGAGAAATTCGCGAAGGCACTCGACACACTGAAGGCGGATGCGCAAACCCTCGAAAACACCACCCTGGCCGCAGTCGTGATCGCCGGCGACCTCACCAACAAGGGAACCCTCGCCCAATACGCTCGTTTCGCCGCCACCTGGAACACCCACGCCCCGGCCGGTACCCAGAAGTTGTTTGCCATGGGCAACCACGACTATTGGGATAACGGGCTTTCCGCCAGTGACGCCCAGACACGCTTCACCGCGAAAACAGGCGAAGCGGTCAGCAGCCACAAAATCATCGAAGGATACCACTTAATCCAGGTCAGCACGCAATCCGGGCCGACAGGTGGTGATTTCGCAGGCGCCGTCGCCTGGCTGAAGGCGGAACTGGAAAAGGCCGCAGCCGCGGACCCGCTGAAGCCCATCTTCGTGACGTTCCACCAGCATCTGCAGGACACCGTCTACGGCAGTGATGACTGGGGCAACGCGACGCTCTATGAAACGATCAAGCCGTACCCGCAGGTCATCACGTTCTCGGGCCATTCCCATTACGCGCTCAATGACGAACGCTCCATCCACCAGGCGGACTTCACTTCCGTCGGAACCGCCTCGCTGAGCTACCTGGAGTTGGAAAGCGGTATGGTGTACGGAAGCATTCCGCCCGGCGCCGGCAATTTCAGCCAGGGCCTGCTCGTGAGTGTGGACAAGAAGACGCAGAAGGTCACCCTGAAACGTCTTGATTTCCATAACAACGCCATCCTCAAGCAGGACTGGGTCGTCGATCCGGCCCAGGGAAAACCCGGCTTCACCTATACGGCCGCCCGCTCGGCTTCCGCAACCGCACCAGTTTTCGGAACAGACGCGAAGGCGACGGCTTCCGGCATTACGACCGATTCGGCCGGCATCGCCTTCTCCCAGGCCACCGATGCCGACATGGTGCATTCCTACCGCATCGATGCCAAAAACCTTGCCACCGGCAAGGTGGACAAGAGTATCAAAATTTTCTCGGAGTTTTACTTCAATCCCGCTCCCAAACAGCTGAACCAGTCCTTGAGCGGTCTCAGCGACAATACGGATTATGAGGTCCGGATTCATGCCATCAACTCGTGGGGCAAGGAAAGCGCCACGCCCCTGACCACAACCCTCCACACCTTGAAATCCGAAATCGATCTGTCCGTGCCACGACCAGTGGCGGATGTGTTCGATTTCGACTTTCTGGACGGAAAGCCGACGGACCGCTCCATCCAGCATGACGACGGAACCATCGTCAGCGCTGCGGCCATCCGGTACGACGATTCCATCAAGAAGCAGGTGCTCGCCCTTCAGGGCAATGACAACCAATTCGTAAAGGTTCCTTTCAGCTATGAACAGAAAGCTCTGGTCACCAAAACCTTCTCCCTTGAAACTGTCTTCAAGGTCCATGATATCCGGAACCAGGGCATCATAGAGAACTGCCAGGGCGGCGGAATCGGCCTCGAGATGACCGGCGACGGGACAACGGAGATCTGGGTGCGCATCAACGGCAGCTATGTGCGCTGTGGTGCGCCGCTTGAGGCCAACCGTTATTACCACGCAGTGGCCACCTATGACGGAAGTCATGTCGCGTTGTACATCGACGGGAAGAAAGTGGCTGAAGCTGCCGCTTCAGGCGATGTACAGCATCCCGACATGCACTTCGCGCTCAGCGGGGATCCGGATGATGCCGGCGCAGGAATCATCATGAACGGAAACCTGTCCGTGGCACGCCTTTACAGCAAGGCGCTTTCCCTGAGCGAAATCAACCGGATGTACCAGGAATCCGTCGCACGAGCCGGGATTGCCGGGATCGGCGATTTGTACGCGGTGCGGGCGAGGCTGGTCCGGGCTGCCAAAACAGAGACGGATTCCGCCATCAAAACCAGCATCCTCCAACTTGCGGCGCTCTGTGACACTGCATGGCTCAAGCCGGATGTGACCGCTGGCGAAGTGAAGACCGTTCTGACACAGGTACAGACCGCACTTTCCGGATTCCGGAGAATGGCATCCGCCAAGCGGGCCACTCCCCTGATCGATGGCAAAATGGACGAAACGGCCTGGAATGAAAGGGTTCCGATCTCGGAAGCCCTCACGGCGGACGCCGCCGAATCGGCCGACATGGGTCTCCTCTGGGATGATCAGTTTCTGTATGTGGGAATGTCCATGACCGATGATGAACTGATTGGAAACGGCTCTGTGATGTGGTTTGATCAGGATCATATCAGCCTTTTCCTGGATCCCACGCAGCACCGGTCCAGCCCCTATCAGGGCATGGATCTTCAAATCGGCATCGGCTACGCGCCCGGGACCTCGGTGCCGAACTTCAAGTTCGGCGCAGCCGCAAGCAACACGGACCGGAACGAAAGCCTCATCAAGCGGGCCATCTCAAAGACCGCCACAGGCTGGGCGATGGAAGCGGCCATCCCGTGGAGCATGCTGGGAATCACCCCTGCAGCAAACAAGTCGCTGGGTTTCGATGTGATGGCCACGGACCGGGACAGCAAGATGCCGGCCGAATCCGTCGACGTCCTCGCCTGGAACACAAGCGGCAAGGACTCCTTCTGGAATGACACGGCGGGCTTCGGCACGCTCGTACTGAGTTCGGAAACGGCCGCCATCGGCCAACTGACCCGGCTCGAACCCGCCAAGGTTTGGGCGGTGGGGACCAAGGGCCAACCGGTTCCTACTTCGGATCTCGTTCTGTACGGCATCTATGCGGACGGAACACGGATGGCAGTTTCCGCAGGAGACATCGAATGGACGTCCTCCGATGAATCCGTTGTTAACACAAAAGACAGCGTGCCCACTTTCATGGGCAAGGGCGTTGCCATCCTGACCGGAACCGTGTCCGGAATATCGGCCTCCCTGACCGTCATAGGCCGGAACGCTGCAACGGATGACTTCGTCCTGTATGAAGAGAATTTCGATCAGCTGAAGGCTGGTGCATTGCCGGAAGGCTGGAAGCGCGTGGAAGGTTCGACCGCCGACAAGGCAGTTGTCACGGGCAGTGCCTTCGAGATCAACGCCCTGGCCACACCGGACAATCCGTCCCGCGTCCTGCTGCCTGAATTCCTCGGACAGTTCGGTGACTATCGGATCGAGGCCGATGTGACCACCGTCAAGGCCAATGATGCGGCACGCTGGACCTCCATCATGTACCGGGTGCAGAACAGCAATTACCCCTATTACCAAATGGCGGTCCGACAGAACGCCGCAGCCGCCAATGGTGTGGAGTTCGCGGAAAGAACACCGGCGAATGGCTGGAACGTTCAGGAAAAAGGCTCTTTCACGGAAGCCCTTTCCGCCACGAAATCATATCACTACACCGTACAGGTTTTCGGAAGCCGCGTACGGGAATCCATCAATGGAAAGACCATCCTGGACAACAACCTGGCGACCGCCTATGCAAAGGGCCGGATCGGCTTCCAGAGCAATGGGAGCTTCGTGCGCCTGGACAACATCAAGGTGACCCTGCTCGACAAGACGTTCGCCCCCCTGCCCGCCGACAGTTTTGCGCATGTGAAGGAACCTGAAACCTCCCTGATCGCCGCGCCCACCACGGTTGCGGAGCTGCTGGGCAATGATGCCGTCGAAAAGGCGGTTGTCTCACAGGCTGCCGCTTCCCTGCTGCTGCAGGTCAAGCCGGATCTGACGGTCCGGGACAAGGCCGGCGCCCTGCTCGGCAAGGTTTCGGACTTCTTGCCGCCCAAGCTGGGCATCATTCCCGTTTTTCAAGTGGAAGACGAACCCTCCGCCATCGCTTTGGCCGGCTGCCTGAATGAAAATGCAGCCGTGGACGTCTTCGTCCTGTCCACCCGTCCTGAACTGGTGAAAACCGTACGACTCGCCTGTCCCACAGTCCGTGGCATCCTCGACATGGCCATGGATCACGTTCCCAACAAGACCGAGCTGATGACCCTCATCGGCCAGGTCAACAAGAGCCGCAGCAAGGTCGTAATTCTGCCTGAATCCGCCTTGACCCGCGAGAATGTCCGTTTCCTGCAGCAAAGGCTGATGACCGTCTGGGGTCACGGCGGCAATGACGCGTTATCCATGCACGCCCTCCTTGCAAAGGGTGTGAACGGAATCGTGACTGCCCAGCCCGATCTGGCCAATACGGTCCTGAATTCCTATACCGATGCCAACACTCTCGCCCGTGCGCCTTTTATCATCGGGCACCGCGGTCTGCCGTCGAAAGCGCCTGAAAACACCATGGCGAGCGAACGGCTGGCCTTCGAAAAAGGCGCGGACATGCTGGAAACCGATATTTACGTCACAACCGACAATCAGCTTGTCTGCATCCACGACGGAACCCTGACACGGACCACCAACGGAACCGGAAACGTTGAGGACAAGTCCCTGGCTGAACTGAAGGCCCTGAAGGCAAACAACGGATTCACTTCCGCCTATCCGTCCGAGGGCATTCCCTCCCTGGCGGAAATGCTGGATGCCTTCAAGGACAAGGATGTCGTCCTGTTTGTCGAGATCAAGTCGGCCAAGGCAAATGTCCAGCAGTTGCTCGTAGAAATGGTAAAGGCAAAGAAGATGGAGGACCAGGTTGTGGTCATCACCTTCAACACCATCGATGCGGTCAGGCTCGCCGAACTGATGCCTGAAATGTCCGTCGGCTTCCTGACCGGCATGACACCGGAAACAAATCCATATGCCAATCTTCTGAAAATCCAATCCGCCCAGCAAACACTTTCCACAACTTACAATCCGTCCTATTCGTCCCTGAACGCAGAAACCCAGCGGATTGCCCGTCATCGCGGCATGACCTTCTGGCCGTGGACCTACGGGGACATGGGGGTAACCGTCCAGGCCATCCTCTCCGGAACCAATGGTCTGACCACAAACAATACGGATGACCTGTCCGAAGTCTACTGGCAGCTGTCCGCCGCACAGAACAGCATCCGGTTGAAATCGGGAGAAAAGACCGCCCTTTCCGCACAGGCCGAGAACTATGTCGGCGGCAAGGCGGTGGTGTCTCCCCAGGTGGTCGTATTGGACGGCAGCGATGTGATTGCATCGAACGGCACTTCCGTGACAGCCCTGAAAGATGGCGTCGCCCATGTGCTTCTCAAGGCACGTTTCCTGATGAACGGAACCGCCTATACCCTCTATTCCGAACCTGTGGAAATCCAGGTGAATACGGCGTCCGTCAACCCGCCTGCTCCGCCGCAGAACGGGCCAGTCGCCGGGTCACCAAGTGCCGCGAAAATCAAGTATGCCCTGAGCATCAAGACAGACGGCAAGGGAACCGTGCTGCCGGGCAGCGGCTCCTTTGACAGCGATACCACGATCATGCTGCGCGTCATTCCGGAGGCCGGTTACGTTCTGGCCCGCTGGGAAGGACAAAACGGCAATGAGGTATCCGGTGACCAGATCAAAATGACAGGCAACAAATCCCTGACCGCCGTGTTCCGCACGCCGGCTGAAATGGCGGATGAAGCGGCACGCGCCGCGGCTTCTGCCACAGCCGCCCTGACAGCCGCATCGGCGACAACACCCGTTGTCATTGCAAACGAACAGCTTCCCCAGTCCGGCAACCTCCTCCAGCCGGCGGCAACCCCTGCTTCGCGGGAGCAAAAGTGGCTTGCGGCCGGTCTGCTGGGAGAAACATTCAACGAGACCCTGACTCAAGCCGAAGCCATCGGAACGGTTCTGAAAGCTGCCGGTGTCAAGCCGGCAACGAAGGTCACCCTGAAACTGGCGGGTCCTGTTCCCACATGGACCAAGGGTTACTTGCAGACCGCCCTGAACCGAGGCTGGATCTCCGTCGGGAAAGGTAAGGCTTTCCCGGCTGATGCTTCCATCACCCGTCAGGAACTGGCTTCGCTGCTGGGGCATGCCTTCGGCTGGAAACCGTCCGCACTGGCGAATCCCTACAAGGACGCAAACCGCATCCTGTCCCAGCACAAGACTTGGGTGGCGGCGGCGCGGGAACGGAAAATCCTGATCGGATTCTCCGACAATACCTTCCGTCCTGCCGGTGTCATTTCAAGAGGCACATTGTATGATATCCTGCTGAAGTCGGGCCTCAGGTAAAAGGTTGCCCTTATAGCTCCGGCCATTGTCCATCACAAGCATTCAGATTTGGAATGCTTGCGGGACAATGGCCGGAGTTTCTTTTGCGATAACTTGAGCATGTATGCGACGAAACGATGTTATCTGTGTTCGAAACCCCAAATTCGTCTTCATTAATTGCATAAGCTGATTTCCAGGACGGCATATTGAGAATTCGCTTAATCTACCTTTACTTGCTTTTTCGTGAGTATTGCTATGCTCAACATACTCCCGAAAAAGACAATGATATGTGGCAAGGAATAGAGCCAACTTGCAATAAACTGACTTGAAGGGATTCCATCAGAGATCCCGGTACCACTGAACAGAAACCATAAATACATTGGCAACACTTGCAATAGCCCGTTCACTGATAAAATGACAATAATCGGCCATCTCTCTCTTGTTGTTTTTACATACAGAATAACAGTGCAAAGTATAACTAAACCGACAATAACTTCTATAACCCCCCATAAAGCAACCTCGCGCTCCGTTGGACCAAATAATCCAAACACATATACAGCGCCTGTAAGCACAGTAAACAATCCTAAGAGGAATAGAGAAATCATGATTTTCTTTGCTGTTATTGTACCCATTTTGTCACCCCTTATCTACTGTTACCAGTTTCGCTGCAACACTCGGTATGGGTGGCTGGCTAAGCCTTTCCCAGCAAGGACTTCCGGCTTGTCAGATGATGCCTTGCTTTGCTTGGCGCACTAACGTGAATGTGTATGCGACGGCCTGAAACCGGGACCACAGCGCCCAGCTTCAGAAGCGCGCGACGCGCACCGGTTTTAGGCTGTTGAATACACGAAGTTATACGCCGCGAAAAGCTTGATTATGTCTCAACGAAATAATCACCGTCAATTCTCTTAATTTCGTATTTTTTCGATATAGAAACGCCAAGATTATTTTCTATCATTAACTCTGTCAATTTAATACCGTCAATAAGTACAATCTTACTATCTATGTTCTTTACATACTCGATTGCTTCTTGTGTATACCAAGAGGTTGTGATGAAGATACCTTTCTTAGCCTTTTGCCCTAGTAAAGCACCTGCAAATTTTTGGATCTCAGGGCGACCAACTGATGCTTCCCATTTTTTTGCCTGAATATAGATTACATCAAGCCCAAGTTTATCCTCTTTAATAATTCCATCGATCCCACCATCACCAACTTTTCCTACGATCTGTCCTGCCTCTTTTAGTGAACCACCATAGCCCATCTGAATAAGAAGATCAATTACAAGTTTTTCAAAAAAGGCTGGGGTACAACTTTTTATTATTCCGACAAGCTCTTCGCTTAAACTGCTTAATATTTTCTGATAACCATATTCGATCGCTTCCTCTGGAGTCCTTGTTCCATTGGATTCATTGATATGTGTATTGACAATTTGCGGGTTTTCAACAGTTGTTATTCTTTTTTGGAATTCGTTGAAACTATCATATCTCTTCAAATAATCAACTGTTATATATCCTTTTTCTTCACGAACGACCTTTTTACCTTCATCAGAAATATAGAAAACACCACGTTTGGGTGATACAATAAGGCCCGCCTTTTTCAAATATGTCCGTGCCCACCCCACTCGATTCATTATGATGAATTGCGTGCCACTCGGCAGTAACTCTCTTCTTTCCTCAACAGTTAACGAAAATTCATTTGAAACTGCTTCGATGACTTCTTGAAAGGTATGTTCTTTACCATCGCTTATTGCTCGCAAAAAAGGAAGCATACACTTTTCATAATCTGGTATTGCCATGACTATTCCTCCTGATTACACTAGTGGCGTATAACTCATATTCCCCCGAATGTCGCATACACGATATCTGTAGGTATATCTGTGAAGTCGCATACAATACCAAAACGGACGGATCTGCAAAAGACACTTCAAAATAACTCAGTTCCTGAGGGTATTCACGAAATATGTTTCAGAAAACACCTTTGTATCCCGATTGCGCATCATACCCTCTTCTACACCAAAACAATACCTAGCGCAACAGCGAAAACTGTCGAATGAAAATTTCAAAGACAATCCCGGAAGATGGCCAGAATAAATGCATGTCGAACCACCACGCAATATGAATCATATGCAAAACAGCACAATTCCTACGGAATCGTGCTGTTTAACTTCTTGATACTCGGAAATGATGAATAGATTGTATTACGAAAAGAGTCTTCCCTCTGTATCAAAGCTCAAGAATCATCCCCGTCTTGATCTCCCCCAGATTATCCATCCGTTTCCGTAGATAATCGTATTTGTCCTCACCCGTGCAATGACAGGTCAGGTACTGATCGACCTCCGCCTTTTGAAGGGTATCCGCGAATAGGTCCAGAAATGCCTGATCCTGCGGTTTTTCCACTTTCATTCCCATCAGGTGGAACCCGCCCACAACCGCGTTCAGTCTTTCCGCTCCCAGTTCCTTCGAGCGTTCCACAATATTATTGATCCCTTTGTGCGCACATCCGCAGAACAGGAATTCCTTCCCGCCCTCATGTACCAGCAGACTGATTTCATGCGAGAACCCGTCCGGCTCCATCCGGCCTTCCGTTCCCACGCTCAACAGCTGCTTGTTCCCGCGGGGAACGAGCGCATCACCCATGACCTGGTTGAACAGCGTGAGTTCGCCATCCAGGGACAGGGACCCATCCACAAAAACGAATCGCCCGTTGCCCTCCAACGCCTTCTTCAGACTGACATTCACGGGAATCAAGCCGAACAGCTTGAACAGATGCCGATCGAACGCACCCTTTCCAAGAAAGATCCGTGCGGTGGAATTCAATGCAAGAAAGGCTTCCAGCCCGCCGCCATGATCGGAATGGCCATGCGAGATGATGACCGTGTCCACTGTTTCAAGCCGGATACCAAGCTTGGCCGCATTCTTGATGAATGTGTCGTCTGCACCTGTATCAAAAAGGATCTTGTGGGTTTGGGTCTCGATGTACAGGGAGAGTCCATGGCCGGCATGGTATTCCTTGTCGATGGTTCGATTCTCAAACAACGTCACGATCTTCATGGATGTACTCCTTTGGGATTGGATCCCTTCGTTATCCTGCTGCCAGCTACCAAGAACATACGGAACTGTGAACGAAGTGTATGGACCCATGGAATCCGAAGTCTGACGCATCCGGTCCTATATCGCGATCGGATCGGGATCGGATCGGATCGATGCATGAAAGATGCATCGGCTCTGGCACACATCCATCGGCAGGGCAATGTCCCAATACTCCACAAATAAGGTTACCGTGACCTCTTGTCTGCCTGTTTGCCTGCGTTATGTTCAATCGGCAACTTGATGGTGAAGGTCGTCCCCTCTCCCACTTCGCTGTGAACGATGATTTCCCCATGGTGCTTGTTCACTATGATATCATGTGCAATGCTCAAACCAAGGCCTGTTCCAGTCCCGATAGGCTTTGTCGTATAGAATGGCTCAAAAATCTTCTCCAAGGCGTCCTTTGCAATACCAATCCCATCATCGGAAATTTCACAATACACAAATACCGGATCCGCAAATGTACGAATCCGAACGACCCCCATTTCCCCGGTGCTTTTGATGGCATGGGCCGCATTGACGAGAAGATTCAGTAGAACCTGATTGATTTCACCTGCATAGATCTGGATACCGGGAACGATTCCGAGATCCATTTCTACCGTGGCACAATACTTGATTTCGTTATTGGAAATGACCAAGGTGTCCCTGATTCCATCATTTATGTCATAGATGGACATTTCGTCTTGTGTTCCTCGCCTTGAAAAACTCAACAGACTCTTGACAATTTTTTCGATACGCAACAGTCCGCCGGTTGTTTCACGTACAAGCTCGGAAAGGTCATCAAATATGTAGTCCATCTTGTTGCACTGGTTATAAGTCCTCACTTCCTGACACAAAGCGATCAATTCATTCAGTGTGAGGGTCTCACAGGAGTTAATGATTTTTTGGTTCATTGAGCACATTTCGCTCATTCGAACTGCATATTTTCCCAACATGTCCATATTGCTGAGCACATATCCCAGTGGATTATTCACTTCATGCGCAACACCAGCCGACAATTGCCCGATCCCCGCCATTTTTTCCTGATGGATGAGCTGTGCCTGCAAATGCTGTGTTGTTGCAATGTTTTCCTGATATTCCCTTGAGCTGATCTCGATACTTCTCTCCAGCAGCATCTTCTCTTCATCGAAGTCCAAATAGGACTCGTTGATCAAATCAAGCAGCACAAGCCATTCAGGATTCTTTTCGTCATACACCCATTTGCTTTTGTTGATTTGCCTTTGCAGTAAAGAGTGATACCGCTTCATTTTTTATTCCTCTGAGAAAAATGTGACGGTCATCGTCTGATTATGCAATTCGCATTCCGTATCCTTCTTATGGGGCGCAATCTCGCCATATGAATAAAACCCTGTAATGATGGTATTATTGCCGACAACCTCTCTCACTGCTTCAATTTCCTCATCCGTTCTTTGCTTAAGGACCAGCTTTCTACCCACGCAACTGATCAGGATTGCCAGCTCGATTTTCTCTGCATCCAGCATGTCCCGCCCGAATTCAGCGGCCGTCGCTGAGCCGATAACCAGATTGTTATTGTTGGATTTCATCAACTTGCAAAAGGAATTGACCGGGATATCTCCTGCGAATATCAGACTTTTCTCGTCTTCATCAACGGACAGAATGGTTCTGACAATGCCCTTTTCAGAGCCATTGAGCCTTACATTCAGGGGGAAAAGCAGCGCACTTGACGGCAGCTCTTTGGCTTTCTCCCCCAAGTACTCCTTGTACAAGTCAAGCGCTGGTTTTCCATCCATTTCATACAGGACGTTATCCTTGGATTTTGTCACAACCCTTTCGATGCCGAACGTATCCCATCCTCCAACGGAGGCGCAACCTGTCCTTAGCTTGCCATAGAAGGCCGCAACAACAATCTGGTCAGGTTTTGCCACCTCATTGCACATGACATAGGTTGTTCCGAAATCAGTACCGTCCCCTGCGAGTCCGCCTGTGATGGGCACATTGCCCTTGATCCTTTCACGCATTCCTTCCACAAGCCGGCTTCCATTCAGATGAAGGCCTTCACACAAGACAAAGACATGCTTCAGCCCGTCCTGTTCAAGCTCGGAGATGATCCTCCTGCCCGTTTCATAGGACTCGCTGCTTTCGCTGTTGTGGAGTGGATAACTGCTGAACTTGATTTGTGTTTTGTCCAGCATGACGGCCGTAATGCTCAAACTGTGTTCGTTCGCCGCATTTTCGTGAATCTCACCGGCAGTGGAGCATCCCATGATATAGGCATGGGGGTACAAATCACGTATATGCTCAAATATCCGATGGTCACAGAGCAGCCGACCTTCGCCAAACACCAGAACCCATTGTGCATTATCACCGAGGGTTGCTTCGCCGAAAAACTGATTCGAGTGATACATCAACTGATCAATTTTCATGATACAAATCCTCCGGAATGGATTGGTTGCGTAATGACTGAAATGCGAAACGAATCACAACTTGCTTGTGCATGCAGCATCCTGTCGAGACTTTTGGTTCTTCATCAGCACCGCGAATGGAAGACCATTTTTAGCATTCAACTTATTAGCTACCCACAATATGGGAGGGAAAACCAGCAAAGCCGATCCGGGCATTTGTCGGAAGCCGGTGACGCCATATGCCTGATGAAGTGACAGATAGGCCAGGATATCCTTTTTACCGGTCATTTGCAATGCATGTCAAGGAATCCGGGAACCGCATGCTTTCCAGCGGCGTTGACTATCATTGGTGCGGCCCGCGTGTTTTGGTACAATAGGAAAAGGGCGTGGCTTCCCGCAGCCAGCCGCCTTCGAAAGGGGATAGACGACGCTTATGAAGATTCAGTTTCTCGGAACCGCCGCCGCTCCCTCCGTCCCTGCCCCGATGTGCGGATGCGATGCCTGCCGGATGGCACAGCATATTGGCGGCCGGAATCTGAGGCGACGCGCCTCGCTTTTGTTGAACGACGATCTGCTCATCGACATCGGACCCGACCTCATGAGTTCTTCCGCTGCTTTCTCCATCCCGCTTGCCGGGGTTCGAACCTGTCTGCAGACGCATTTTCACGAGGATCATTTTGATCCGGAGATGCTGATTGCCCGACATCAGGAGTATGGAACCATCCCGACCGGGACATTGCATCTCGTGGGAACGGAAGAAACGTTCCGCATGATGGACACCATCATTGCCAGACGCTGCGGATATGGAAGCCTGTTCGATCCAGATGTTCAAAAGGCGCTTGACATCCGGCTGCACACCCTTGCGTTCTATCAATCCTATGAACTCGGCGGATACCACATCACCGGATATCCGGCCAATCACGGCGCACCGAGCCACGGATGCACCTTGTATGGCATCGAGGATGGCCAACGGCGCCTGTTCTACGCCACCGATACCTCCATCCTCTCCGAAGTGGTCTGGGAGCATTTCCGCACGACCGGCACCGTCTTCGATCTGATCGTGCTGGATCACACCTACGGTGCCGGCTTCCGGTCCCATGACGGCGATCACCTTGCGCAGGCGGATTTCATCCGTCATGTGCGGCGTTTTCGGGATGAAGGCTTCCTGCGGGAAAGCGGAGAAATTTTCGCCACACACCTCTCCCATGAGGGCATGATGGAGCATGAGGCCTACGATGTGGTTGCCGTACGGAACGGGTATCGGATTGCCTATGACGGGCTGAGCAAGACGATGTGAAGCAAGGCGAAAGGAACGACGCACGGCACTAGCCATGCAAAAAAATACGAGGTTCTTCTGCCAGATAATTCACCTCAATATGCCACCCGCACCAAGGAGGAAAAAATGGCTGACAAGCAACTGTATCTGCTCGCAACCTTTGATGAGGAAACCTCCCGCAAAATGGCCGATCTGGATAATCTGCTGAAACAGGCCGGCTTTTCCGGCACGCAAACACAAGGCATTCCCCATCATTTTACGATGGCCAGCTTTGACCCGGCCCGCGAGGATGAAATCAACCACATGCTGCGGCAAGTCTGTGGGGCAACGCCTTGCTTTTCACTCCCGTTCCACCATATCGGCCTGTTCGGACTGAAGGTCCTGTTCCTCGCACCGGATGTCAACGAGGAGCTGCTGTCTCTTCATCAAAAGCTGAGCCTGGGGCAGCCGGACGGGAAAAACGGCTGGAGTGCGCACGTGACCCTGCTGATCGACGCGCCGGAAGAGATTCTGAAAGCCCTCCCCATCGTGGCTGAACACTTCAATGGGTTCATGGCAAGGGTGAAAAGTGTTTCCCTGTATG
Organism: uncultured Clostridia bacterium; assembly: GCA_942493335.1. Taxonomy (GTDB): domain Bacteria; phylum Bacillota; class Clostridia; order DSM-8532; family DSM-8532; genus JAEWSN01. The sequence goes on from OW818693.1 coordinate 2,467,230, forward strand.
AGTTTTTCCCGGCCCGCTTTATTGCGGAATACCCGCTTCAAGCGAATCGCGAAGAATAAGCGGATTAAAGGAATTACGATAACAGTCAAAAGGGCTTTGGATAATTCCAAAGCCCTTTTGGCTGTTATCGTGCGACTATTTTTTCATTTTCGATATTATCTCAGTTCGTATTTTTTCTGTTGTTTTATCTCTAAAGAGAGAGTTGCTGGGATTTGATAAAATGGTATCTCCCTCGTACAAAATGTCACCTTGTTCAGGATTTAGAGTCGAATATATTCCATTGATGTTTTTAATGAAAAAGAAGTGAGATTCACCTTTATTGAAATATTTAACCCCTTCAATAATATATATTTCAGTTTCGGTTTCACCACCGATTTGATTTATACTTATTTTACTGCCTTCTTTGATATCCCCTTTTATCACTTTCAAAACCTTGACTTCAGAGATTGTTTCTACAAGATTGCTTTCTGGTGATGTCAATGCTTTATCCTTATCAGCTTTTGAGAGAGTCTCTGGAAAGTCGTATTTTTTTTGCTTAGAACGCCTGTTTTTGTATTTGTTACAACTCCTTCAATGATAATATCTGCTGCCGAGGTAAGTTCCTCAGGCGAGTCATATGTTACCCAGTCAAAAAAGCCCACTGTAGTATTCTTTTCAGCTGTAACCTTTTCGCCACTACAACCAAAAAGAAAAGATGTTGATACTACAAGTAAAACTAAAATGTAAACGATACTCTTTTTCACCTTATTACCTCTCTCTTATCTTTGCCAATCTGCATAAACGCCATAACAATCTGCAACAAATGGTGTAATGACAGTCTCTCTGTTTCTACTGTTATTCATTATAGAATACGTTGAACTCCCGTCATCATCTATTCCTAATGCATGCCCTAACTCTTGACACGCAACACTTTGCATCAAATTCGTAGAAGTAGTTGGGACTGCATAACCAGCCTGATTATTTAGTTCAATGATAAATTTACTAGTCTTGTGATATGTAGAGCTGTTAACTGTCTGAATCCCATAAAAACCGTAGGTGTTATAGTTTAAACATGTTATATAGAATTTGTTTTGAGATGTGGTTGTACTTGTAAATGATGTATTTATTGGGGCTGAAGGAGAATTCCAGGCTCCAATTGCGTATGATGCTGCTGGAACATATGGAGCAGTAAGATAGGTCCATGCATCCACATCAACACTATTTATATAATAGCTGTAGGTCATGATATCTGTTTGTGATGTACTTGCATACGTCTGAATACCTAATCCCAAATACGGAAAGGAAAATAAACAGAATTGCCATGATTCTGTAACAACATATTTACCAAGGTGTTTTTAACAGCTTCATACTTCCTCCCAAAAGCAAAAAAGTTTGATTGCTTTAATAATATACAACTAATTCATCCTTATCCATGCCACATTTAGTAATTACTAGCATTTAACTAATATTATTAACATAACATTCGGGCCCTTCCTAGATACTCGGCATGCACATATTCCTTTACGCCTATCCGCTATTCCCCCAGAGGGTGCATAAGTATGCTCTGCTGAAAACCGCCGGGTTTGCCGGCACGCAAACGCAAGGCATTCCCCATCACCTCATGATGGCCAGCTTTGACCCGGCCCGCGAGGAGGAAATTAACCATATGTTACAGCAAGTCTGTGGGACTACGCCTTGCTTTTCACTCCCGTTCCACCATATCGGCCTGTTCGGACTGAAGGTCCTGTTCCTCGCGCCGGATGTCAACGCGGAGCTACTGTCACTTCATCAAAAGCTGAGCCTGGGACAGCCGGACGGCGAAAACGGCTGGAGTGCGCATGCGACCCTGTTGATCGACGAGCCGGAGGCCATTCTGAAAGCCCTCCCCATCGTGGCCGACCACTTTAAGGGGTTCACAGCCGAAGTGAAAGTGTCTCCCTCTATGAGTTTCTTCCGGCCCGCTTTATCGCGGAATACCCGCTTCAAGCGATTCCCGAAGCATAGACGGCACATCGCGCCTACTTCACATCCCCGCCATGGAACAGGCATTCGTAGACTTTCACCCCATTACAGAAGATCTCCTCGTACCCGCTGAACCATCCGAATTCCCCGTTGATCACGCAATGGTAGGCATATTCGCCATTCTGGTGGACCAAGGGCCCGCGGTACGGATATTCCTTCGGCACAAGGAACAGGCATTCCTTCAGGAAATCACCGGAAAACCCGTCTGCGACCAATCGTCCGACATAGTTCATGGCCCAGATGGGGTCCTCGTTCCGCCAGACGGCTTCCTCCCCAGCAAATTTCTCACCGCCGAGGTATGTGTCGTAGTAGCTGAATCCGTCCTCCGCATACTGCAAATCATGCGAATGGGTTCTGGACGCGGCAACCCCGGCTCCTCCGCCCGCATAGGTGGCCTTTTTGGCCCGAATCAGAAAAGCGATGACCGCATCGGATGTATGGCCGTCCTGATGGCTTCCTTCAATGGAACAGTTTTCATCGCTGTTGTCCTTGACCAACCTGTCCATACTCATCTTGAAGAAGTCGCTCAACGTGATCAGCTTTTCCAGATCCGGCAGGGACTGTCCCGCCTCCCATTTGGCGACAGCTTGCCGGGAGATGCCGAGGCTCGCAGCCAGCTGCTCCTGGGAGATTCCCTTTTCTTTTCTCAATGTCTGCAGTTTTTCCTGAAACTTCATATCACTCACCTCACCCTGATGATACAAGAGCCGCACAGGCATTTCCACCAATCGATCCTGACAAATCCGACAACCGGCGGTTGCGGTTGGGTCTGCCTTGAAGACTTGTTCCTGCACGGGCGATGTTTCCGGATCCAAAGCACCACCACAATGGCTGTTGGAAACATCTATCCGCAGGATACTGCAGACTGCCTCAAACTGCCGTAGGTTGCCGCAAGATACCACAGGATAGCGCAGAACATCGCTCAACAGGAACCACCCCGGAACGAAAAAAAGGAGCTGTCTCTCCACCATTTTCATGATTTTGCGACAGCTCCTTTTTGTGTTATTTGTCCGTATTCACGTAAAAGGTTCGAACAATCAACCGACCATCCCACCCTCAACGCCAAGGGTGACGAAGCCCGCCAGGAATCCCCTGTCTGGTCTTAATACGCCTCGGCGAACACCTGGAAGTACGCTTGCGGATGCAGGCAGGCTGGGCATTTCTCCGGCGCGGCTTCCGCCTCGACAATGTAGCCGCAGTTTTCGCACTTCCACAGCACGGCCTTGTCCTTCTTGAAGACCTTCCCATTCGTCACATTGGCCGCCAGTTTGTTGTAGCGGGCTTCATGACGGGCTTCCACCAGGGCGATCATCTTGAAGGCACCGGAGACTTCCGGGAATCCCTCTTCCGCCGCCACTTTCGCAAATGTCGGATACAGTTCGGTCCATTCCTCATTCTCGCCAGCCGCCGCCGCTTTCAGGTTGTCCAAGGTTGTCCCCTGCGCAACCGGATACGTGGCATTGATCTCGACGCCTAACGGCATCTGGCCCTGAAAACCTTCCAGAAGCAGCTTGTAGAAGCGCTTGGCATGTTCCTTCTCATTGTCGGCGGTTTCAAGGAACAGGTCGCGGATCTGCTTGAAGCCTTCCTTGTCGGCTACGGACGAATAGAACGTATAGCGGTTTCTGGCCTGTGATTCCCCTGCAAATGCCTTCAACAGGTTCTCGGCGGTTTTGGTTCCCTTCAAATCATTCATGTCGGCCTCCCCATTCATCCTTTATTATTTTCAAGGCACTTTGGACAAATGCCCTTGAAATACACATTCCGCTCCCGGATCCTGAACCCAGGCAGTTCTCCGGCGGAAAGCGGATCCATTTCCACCTTGAAGTCGAAGATGGCGCCGCAGTCCTCGCACTTGAAATGTCCATGCTCCCCGGTCACCACGTCATAACGCGTTTCATTGTCCTCGATGTGGACGATACGGGCCAGCCCCGCGTCCAGCAGCACCCGCAACGTATTGTAGACCGTCATCTTCGACAGGGTGGTCATCTCTGGCAGCAAGGCTTTATGGATGCTTTCGGCTGTAGGGTGATCCTGGTTCGCCAGAAGATGCGCCAATACACGTACACGCTGGTGGGACGGATTCACTCCTCGTTCCCGCAGCAATCCGGTTGCCTGTTCGTATCCCCCGAGTCCCATGGAAGACCCTCCCGTATGCAGATCATTCAAACAGGAATGCATGTCAGCGAGGTACGTTTCCCTGAGACCGGCAGAATAACTTTTATAATGATTACAAAACAATAATAATTATCATCTCGGAAAAAGTCAAGGCCCGCCCAAGAATCTGCGATGGCATCATTATGGCCAGGAATTGCAGCATCACTGCGGTTTTTCCGCCGCCTTGTGCATGATCCATTTGCTCGGACGCTGGAAGAACGCTTTCACCACATCCAACGGCGTGCCTTGCGTGTCCGCGTCGTAAATCTTCGGGAACAGGAACACGCTGGCGAGCAGACGCCCGATGATGGTGAGGACCAGCAGCAGGTCGAAAGGAATCATGGCACGGCCAAACAACCAGGGCAGCGGATGAATCTTCAGCCATCCCCCGAACCCTTCCATGATGGCGCCGCCCATCAGCTGGCCGGGCAGAATCCCGAACAGGGCGACGATGAAGGCGTAGCTGGCGAGGTAGGACGGCCGCTCCTCCTCGGGTGCGAGCCAGATGGACAGATTCATCGTACCCATGTCATAGGCAGGCCAGAATACGCCGGAAATCATCTGTGCAAGGAAAATGGTGATGAAGTAGTTCTCCGGCGTCGAAAACATCCAGAAGAATGGCAAAACAATAATGACCGAAATGGCCACCGACATGACTGTCTTGGTCCCGAACCGGTCCATCAGCCGGCCGATACGCCCGACAAAGAGAATGACGAACAGGCTCATGGTCGTCTGCGTCAGCAGGGTGATGGCCAGCATGTTCATATGCAGATGTTCCAGCATGAATGGCGTGAAGAACGAACCGGACAGATTGAGGCTGAACTGGAACAGGGTGGAGAACAGGATGAACTGCCTGTAGTTCTTGTCCTTCAGGGGTTGCAGGATGTGCATGTGCAGGGATTTCGTTCCGGTGGACGGCACCATGGCGGGATCCCGGATCCAGAAGAAGATGATGATGTCGATCGTCCCGAGAATGGCCACCACAAAGAACAGAATGGCGTATCCCTTCGGCCCCGGCACCCTATCCAGAAAAAGGCCGGAGAGCGGCGCGACGATCAGACTGGTAATGGTGCTGATAAGGGTTCGCTTGGAAAAATACCGGCCCCGGATTTCATTCGGCACGAGGCCCCCGACCCAGGAACTGTAGATGATGGTCATGAACGCCTGCGCGCCCGAGTTGATGGCAATCAGGAGCAGCACGAGCAGAATGCGCGTCCCCTTGAATTGTTCGGGAAGAAGAAGTGGGACGAGTGCGGTCGGTATGAGAATCAGACGCTGGATGAAGCCAGCCGTGATGAACAGGCCCTTCCGCTTTCCCACCTTCTGCAGCACCACGGACGCCACGAGCTGCAGAAGACCGCTGAATACGGGCATGGCCATGATGACGGCGAAAACAAAATCACCCGCGCCGAGGGAACGGATGAACGCGTTCAGTGACGGGCCGTTGTACACGGTCATGTACGCCATCCCGAACGTGACTGCCAGAATGATGAGGTTCAGATCACGGTGCAGTTCTTCCTGCAGGTTGTGCGGATTCTTTGCTGCCTTCGCCATAGGTGCTCCTTGTTCCAGCAGTTCGACAATACCGTCGATATGTTACCCTTTGCCGGATGAATGAAACAAACAGGGGAGCCGCTATCATGCTGCTCCACCCCCGTTCCACGTGTCGAGTGGAATGCATATCCCATTAAAACACATCCGGAGCGACGGGTAAACATCCGATTGAACACGTTTTCGCGCAATTGCCCACCCCATGCCGAACTGATATGATGAACCCATATTGCGAAGAGGCGGTGGATGAGGATGATCAAAATCGGCATCACGGCAAAAAGGCGACTCGATGCATGGACGAAGGCTGGGTTCGGGATTCGAACCAAGAGACGGAACCGCAGGATGACTCGCTCCCGCATCGCCATTCCCCATACGCTCCCTTTTTTCCCACTCATCTCCCTACTCCTGCTGTTGACGTTGCTTTCAGGCTGTGGCGCTCCGAAATCCGTTGTCGTCTATACGGCAGTCGACCAGGTCTACTCCGAACCGCTTTTCCGGCAATTCACGCAGGAGACGGGCATCACCGTCCTTCCCGTATATGATGTGGAGGCCGCGAAGACCACGGGCCTCATCAACCGCCTGATGGCAGAAAAGGCCCGGCCGCAGGCCGATGTATTCTGGAGCAATGAATTCATTCAGACGATCCTGCTCCAAAAAAATGACATTCTATCCCCCTATCTGTCCGCTTCCGCGAAGGACATCCCCGCTGCCTTCAAGGAAGAAAAGGGGTATTGGACAGGCTTCGGAGGACGCGCCCGTGTATTGATCGTCAATACAGACCTGGTCGCGAAATCCCAATATCCCGCCTCGTTGCTGGGACTGCTTGATTCCGGCATCGCACCGGACCAGATCGGCATCGCCATGCCGATGTTCGGGACCACCGCAACCCATACGGCCGCCCTCTACGCGCAGCTCGGCCGGGACAAGGCGCTTGCCTGGCACCGCACCCTTCAGGAAAAAGGCGTGCAGGTTGTGGACGGCAACTCCGTCGTGCGCGATCTGGTCGTTTCCGGCGCACTGGCCATGGGCCTGACCGATACGGACGATGCGTATGGAGCTGTGAATGAGGGGGCACCCGTCGATGTCGTCTATCTCGATCAAGGGGCGGGTGACATGGGCACTCTTGTCAATCCCAATACAGCAGCCCTCATCGCCGGCGCACCGCACCCCGCCCGCGCGAAACAGTTCATCGACTGGCTGCTGAAGCCTTCCACCGAAGCGGCGCTGCTTGCCTCGGGATTCATTGATCTTCCCTGCCGCGACGTCGGGGTGAAAAGCAAAAACATTGGAAACAGGGCAGTAAAGGGCATGTCCGTCAACCTTGCGGACATTTATGCGAACCTTGGGATTTCCAAAACCGATATGACGGAATTGTTCATCAAATAGCGCAAGGAGCGAAACGGATGGCCGAAAAGAACCTCCGGAGCCTGAAACTGCAAATCCGGTTTCCCTCCGGCATTCTCCTTCTATACGGACTGCTCGCGGGACTGCCCCTGCTTCTTCTCATCACTTCGGCCTTCGCTTCCATCCTGGCAGGCGGGAATGACTGGATTCCCCTTGTTTTCCCCACGGGGCGCCGTCTGTCCCTGCTTCTCCGGACGATCTGCTTCGCACTGGCAGTGGCCGTCCCCGGTGCCGCGTTGGGCCTTCTGGGCGCCGGCACCTTGCGGTTCACCCGCTCCCGCATGCTTCGCGGAATGGTCGCCTTTCTGATTCCTTCCGCCGCCATCCCCCCCCACATCCATGCCATGGCCTGGAGCGCGCTGATCCTGCGGATAAATGGAGTTCTTCGAATCGCAGGCCTGCCGGTGCTTCCGGATCAGGGATTCCTCGTCGGCGCCTGGGTCCAGATGCTCGCCCTGCTCCCATTTTCCCTCGGCATCCTGTTTCTCGCGTTGGCAGGGATTCCGAATGAACTGCTGGAGGCTTCCCGCGTTTCCGGACCGGACAAACGGACGATGCGGCGTATTCTTCTGCCGCTTGCGCTTCCCGGACTTTCCGCCGCCTTTTCCTTTCTTTTTCTGGTCAGTCTGCTGGACTACAGCGTTCCTTCCCTGTTCCAGCTCAACCTCTATGCATTGGGGGTCTTCTCGGAATACAGCATTGCCTACGACGCCTCCCATGCTTTTCTGATGTCGCTGCCGCTCCTGCTTGTCTCGCTTCCCGCCGTCTGGCTGCTGCAGCATGCATTGCGCGGACTCCCGCTGATTCCGCCCGGGAATGGAAACAGCGCTCGCTGGCCGATCCGGCTGCCAGTTTGGATGAAGGTGCTATGCGGATTCGCCATTCTCGTTTTTCTGCTGCAATTGCTGGTCCCTCTGACTGTTCTGGCCATCCAGTCCCTGCCTGCTTTCACCTCTCTGGCATGGCTGACCGGCTCCTTGCCGGATCTGGGCATTTCCGCCCTGATCGGGCTCGGGACGGCCTTGTTCACCCTCCCGTTTGCCCATGCCGCAGCGTCAGCCATCCATGGCCGGAGACGTGAGCGACATGTCTGGTGGTGGCTCGTGCTGCTGCCGATGGCAATCCCTGCACCGCTCATCGGAATCGCCCTTGCCCATGCCTGGAATGACGGCACCCTTTCTTGGACAGGGCTCTACAACACCTTATTCATGCCGATTCTAGCCTGTACGCTTCGCTTTCTTCCCTTCTCGGTCTTCCTCCTGCTGGCCAAACTGAAACAAATGGACAGGAGTCTTTTTGATGCGGCGGCCATTCTACAGAAGAACAGTCTGCAGACTCTCTTCCGCATCCACCTGCCTTTGCTGTCCGGCGCCTATCTTGGCGCTGGTCTGCTGGCGGCTGTTCTGGCTGTCGGAGAACTCGGCGCAACGATCCTGCTCGTTCCCCCGGGCGCAGGCACACTGACGCTGAAAATCTATAATTACCTTCATTATGGCGCGTCAGAGGAAGTCTCGGGGTTATGCCTCCTGCTCTATCTCCTCGCACTTGCCATCGGATTCATCCTGCGGAAAACAACGGCTGCGGAATCAGTCATATCCCGGAAACGGAGGCCATCATGACGAAAAGAGATCAAAAGGAGCCGTCCACAGACTTTCCCGCTGACGGACCAACCTCCGTTTCCGGCGGAGGAACAGCCGAGTCCGCATCGGCCCTGTTGCTTCGGAATCTCGTCCGACGCCATGGCAATCAGGTCGTCCTCGACGGACTCAATCTTGAAGTGCCTGCTGGTGCCCATCTCTGCATCCGCGGACCTTCCGGGTGCGGCAAAACAACCCTGCTTCGGGCCATCGCCGGCCTGGATGTTCCGGATGACGGGGTTGTGTCCATTCAGGGGCGGGTCGTTTCCGGGATCGGCATCTGGGTTCCACCTCACATGCGGGAACTCGGATTCGTTTTCCAGACGCCTGCGCTCTGGCCCCACATGACCGTTGCACAGAATATCCGGTTTGGGCTTCAAGCCTTGAAAATGCGGGAGGCGAACGAGCGGGTGGAACAGCTACTCGTCCGCTTTGCCCTGCAGGATCTGCGGGACCGGCATCCGGATGAGATATCGGGCGGCGAGGCGCGCCGGGTTTCGATCGCACGATCCATGGCTCCGCGGCCCGCTTTGTTGCTTCTCGATGAACCCATGACGCATCTGGACGATGCACTGAAGGACCGGGCGCTGGATTTTCTGCTTGAAGAGGCGGCCGAAACAGGAACCTCGCTGCTGCTTGTCACGCATGACGCGGACGAGGCAAGGCGGATTTCATCCTGCAGCCTGATGTTCCGGGAAGGGGAATGGGCATTGGAAAAATGATTCGTTTCCCGACCTGTATGGTCAGATCTCCGTCTACCCCGTTATTCTGCCTGTCACTCGTCTACCCGACCTTTTCCGTCAGACCCTCATCCACAAGATCCAGCAGCCATTCCCGTTCCCCCGGGATCCCTTCCTGAATCCGCGCCGCCGCCACCGGCACCATGAACTGCTCGATCTCATCAAACCGCATGGGCGATAGCTTGAGATACTCCTTCAAATAGGCATCCAGCATGGAACGCTTCAGATCGGTCGCCATGACCGCCAGCAAAGCGGGAATCTCCGGTGGAATGTAGGGCGAGCGAAGCATCAACACGGAACGGGCCACATCCGCTGCCGCATTCCCTGAGCAGGCATTTGTCCAGTCGATGGGGACAGCCCTGCGGCCTTCCATGAGGATATTGTCCGCATGGAAATCGCCGTGGCAGACCGTGATCCCCAGGGGAAGCCCGTCTAGATGGGCCATGACCCTGTCAACACGATCACCCAGTACATCGGCGGATTTACGGATGCCCCAGATCAATCTGTCCCGTTGTGTCGGCAAGTCGGTGGATTCATGGGCATGCACACTGAAGTGAAGCCGGGCGAGATCCCGTCCGAACCGGGCGATCTGCAAGGGTCTTCTGACCAGCATCGTCTGCATGGAAACGCCCGGAATCCTTTCGTAAAGCAAACCTTGACGACCTTCAAACTCCAGCTCGCCATAGAGTGCCGGCGAAGGGACCCCGGCTGCATGAACCGCTTTGCCGACCTTTGCTTCATATCTGACGCCATCCTGCGACGCACCCTCGCGGAAAAGCTTCACCACGCGGCCATCCCCGGCTTCAAACACTTCCGCTGTCATTCCCTGCCCGATTTTCTTCCCAAGGGTCATGGCCGTCATTCCGCTTCCTCCCGGTCTTTCAGTCTGAACATCCTTCACATCCCAACCCACGCATGCCTTTGGTATTCATACGAGAATCAAACATTACGATCCATGCAGCCCAATCACTTCAGTCCGCGCATCTGTTTCCAGTCGATACACCCGTTCTCGCGAAACGGAATGCCCTCTTCTTCCAAACGCGCCCGCTGCACGCCGGGACCGAAGACCCCGGGCGGAGACATCTCCCCTTTCGCATTGACCACGCGATGGCAGGGCAGATGAAGAAATTCAGGCGCCTGCGACATCGCCTTTCCAACCTGCCTGGACCGGTTCGGCTCTCCGAGCAAAAGGGCGATCTGCCCATATGTCAGCACTTTTCCGGCGGAAATGCCGGAGACGAGATCGTATACTTTCTCTTCAAAGGTTTTCATTCACCGCGTCACCCCATTCCGGACTTCCATCGCATATTGATCCATCCCATTTTTTGATATACCTCTTTTATGCGCGTTCAGTCTGCTCCCGGGGAAGGTCCGCCGGTCTTTTTTCATCAACCGGAATACCCATCATGCCCATGTTACGCATACCCGCGTCACGTATACCGATGCCTGCGTTTGTATGCGATCGGCGTTTCCCCCATGGCCTTGTGGAAAACATAGCTGAAATAGGCCGGGTTTTCATAGCCGCAGGCCACAGCCACACGGTTGACGGGCCAGTCGTTCTGTATCAGGCATTCACGAGCCTTTTCCAGCCGCAGCCGGGTGATATGGGCGTTCAAGGTTTCATGCATCACAGCGGAGAAGACCTTGTGGAAGTGCGCCGGACTCATCCCTGTCAAGCCTGCCAAATCATTCAGGCAGAGCGATTCCGACAGGTGTTCCCGGACGTGCCCCACCACGCCCCGCACCGCTTCCAGATGAGCCGGCCGGATGCCGGCGTCCGCGTGCAAGGGCGTTTTCACTTCCTGGTAGATGCGGTTCAGCAGATGCAGCATGCACCCCCTGATCTGCAGCAGGGCCCCTTCCTCCTGCGACAGATGCAGCTTCAGAATGGATTCAAAGAGCGCACGGATGCCCTCCCCCTGCGGATGAAAGATGGAAGGAATGGCGTCAAGGACAGGATTTCGATAGAATGGCTGAAAGGGCTGCTCCACACTGAAATCGTAAGAAACGGGATCCTTGCCCGTATCCCCGAGCAGGTCGAAACAAATCAGAATGCAATTGTAGGGCATGATGCCGCAGACAAGCTCTCCCGGTCTGCGGAAGCAGACATCCCCTTTCGCAAGCGGATAGTCGGTCCCGTCGATGTGCATGGCTCCTGTACTGTACAGAAAGTATTCCAGCTCGTAATCGTAGACATGCCGCATCTCCAGCCGGCGTCCCTGCGGATGCGAGGTTCCGCTGTTGAAAAGCGTGCTTCGAAGAACGACAGGAGAGATACGGCCGGTTTCCACAGCCATTTCGCGAACATCAGGATGCATCTCATGATCCTCCTTCCCCATCCTATCACGCCGCCGATCCATTCCGTCAGCTTTTCCTCCCGTTTTTCTCCATTAGGACAAGATTTCGATAGGTTGGACAGGATATTTCATTTCAACAGGCCATTCCTTTTGCTATGATCAAAGGGCCGAAGCCAGATCGACAAGTCAGAATGCAGTCTGCTGAAGGTCTTTTTCTGTCCCAATTATTTCACAGGAACACATGACGCATACGGAACAACTTACGGATGCAGACACGGAGGATGCCATCATGCTCATTCGGGAACCGCTCACCAGACAGGAAGTCATCGACGTCATCGAACGGAAGGGCTGCGGAAAGATCCCGCTTGTATTCCACAAATGGTGGGGCGTGGGCCTGCAGGAGAAATACGGGCAGGCGCTCGATGAGGTGGCATCCCGCATTCCGGACGACATCTTCGCGGTTTTCTATACGGATCCCGGTGAAACAACGAGTCCGCTGCCGAATCCGAATTATCGCTGGGGTTACCTGGACGACTACAGTTCATTCGCGACCCACAGCATCAGCTCCGCCGTGGACCTTCTGCCGGATTGGGCGGATCTGGACAAATTCATCGCGGATTTCCCCGATCCGGACGAGCCGGGGAATTTCGACGTTGTGGTCGATGCCCTTGCTCATGCCGACGGGCGCTACAAGCTTGGTTGTTTTTGGCGTGTGTTCCATGAATGGTTCTGGACCATCCGCGGCATGGAAAACCTGATGACCGACTATTACGATGATATGGACGAGTTGAAGATTCTGGGCCAGCGCCGCCTTGTATATCTCAAGCGGATCGTGGATCGGTTTGCCGAACTCGGATTCGACGGCATCTTCACCTCCGACGACCTTGGACACCAGACAGGGCCCATGATGTCTCCGTCCATTTTCGAGGAGCTGTATCTTCCGCTGTATAAGGAATTCATCGGGTATGTGCATGGAAAAGGCATGCATGTGTTCCTGCACTCCTGCGGCGACAATACCAAACTGATGGACATGCTCATCGAAGCCGGGTTGGATGTGTTCCATCCCATCCAAAAAGGCTGCATGGATGAACACGCTACTGCAGCACAATTTGGCAGGAAAATCAGTTTTCTGGCCGGCGCAGACGTACAGCACCTGCTGCCGGAGGGAACGGTGGACGAAGTGCGGACCGGCATGCAGGCGCTCATCCGGAATCTCTGGAAACCGGAAGGCGGGCTGCTGCTGGCTGCCGGGAACGGCATCATGCCCGACACCCCGCTGGAGAACATTGCGGTGATGCTGGAAGTGATGGCGCTCGGCGTGACAGGCTGAGCCGACGTGTTCAGACGGGAACTTCATCCCGCTTTTCGGCGGGATTGGGAGCGACTGCTCCGATCCGTTCCAGCTGCGCCTTCACCAGCTCCACCCCCAGCACAGTCAGTTCCTCGACCACAGCAGAGTCAATCTTCTTCGACATGGACAGGGATATGCCTCCAGGCCCGAACAGCACAGCCAACTGCGCATTCGAAACGGCATTTATTGCGTGCAGGGTATGTCGATCCGCCCAGGCGGCCAATGCCTGCGCAGTCCGCGGCGTGATCAACTGCCTTGCCTCGGGTGCGCTGGCGAAAGTGGAGAAGCAGGTTTCAAGTCCCTCCGCCTCCAAAAGCAGCGGCCCTGCGCTGTCCATGCCGGGGGTATCCTGACTGGTGAACCCGTACATCATCATGGATCCCTGGGCAAACATGCGGTTGAAGGTTGAAAACATGCCGCCGGCACTCTGCGGAGGTTTCTGCGCCAGGTACAGGAATCCGCCGGGAACTGCGAAATCCTGCGAAGTCCAGCGGCCGACGCCGATGTTTCCGTCCAGTGCGGTCTGCATGTGCCAATGGACTCCGTCCGTTTCATGTGCGATGGCAGGACCCGTAATGCCGGATTGCTGAAAAACCGCACTCTGCGGAATGGCACTTCCGTTCCGGATGACGCCTGCATAAGGTCGGGTGGTTTCAGGAGCGGGCAGACCCAAAAAGGAGCAGATGGATTCCGCCATCTGCAGCTTCCCGAAAAACCCACCGCTTCCGTAGGATCGGAATGGAACGACGGTTCCATCCTTCATGTCCGCCACAAGGGTGTAGGACGGCCCGGAACGATGGCCGCGCAGTTGTTTGGAATACCCGCTGAGCGTGACCCGCACACCCGCGATCTGGTCAAGCTGGATCGCGCGCGATGTGCGTTTCAGCGGAGACTTGAAATCGAGCGTCAAGTGTCCGGACTGCCGCTCGATGATGATCGTGAGAATGCTGGTGAATCCAAAGCCGACAAGACAGCCACCGATCATAAGAATTGCGACAAGGGCCGGAAAGGTGGGCAACCGCAGGAAAAAGATGCCAGCCAGGATGAACACAGCCTCGAAGAACCAGATCCCGTAGGGGACATCGCGCAGGACCAGACGGTCATTCATTGGATCACCTCCCGAATTGTGTTTATCACATTCATCCGAAAAGTACCAGATTCTTCTCAATGATTTGCCCTGCATCTGTGATCTCGGAAAAGCTGCACATCTACGCCCCGCAAATCGCAAACCGAACAAAAACTGCATGATATGCGGTCAAATCTCCTCTTTCATCTTCTCCCCCAGTCTGTAAAAATGGTGGCGGGGGCGTGAATGGCCCCGCGCAGGGGGGAAACCAAAATGGAATTCGCATTGACGACAGGATGGAAACTGTTCGAGGAATCACTGGACACAGGCCCGGATTGCGCAGGAGAAGTTCCTACAAATCCTGATGCCGGGTTCGAGGTTGCGCTTCCCTGTGACGTGCATGTCCCGCTGATTGCGGCCGGTCTCATCCCGGAACCGCTTGAAGGCCTGAATGCTGCGGAATGCGGCTGGGTTGAGGATCGATCCTGGTGGTTCGTCAACGCCTTTTCGATGTCACCCTCCTTTCTGGATGCGGACCGCGTGTTGCTTTCCATGGAAATGATCGATACCTGCGCGGACTTTTTCCTGAACGGGCACTTTCTCGGACATCATCGGAACGCATTCCGTCCCTTCGAAATGGATGTGCTTCCCTGGCTGGTTTCCGGTGAAAACATCCTGAAAATCCGGCTGACGGCCGGTCATGAAACCGTAGACGAAGCCGAACTGGGTTTCATCAAACCCTTCGTCTGCACCGAAGCTGCCGCCGATCGGGGAACGCGGGGAGACTGGCGCCGCGTCGGCCTGCGGAAACCGCAATATGCATATGGATGGGATTGGGGTCCCCGCCTTGTGACCTGCGGAATCGGCGGTCCGGCCCGATTGGTCTCCGAACGGTTGCTCTCCATCCGTTCCGTCCATGCGCAAACCCTGTCGCTGACACGGGGAGACAGCCTGGAATCCGACAGGCAGGCCGGGCACATCCGCCGACACGACCCCGAGCAACAGCGCGAACATGTCCGGTCAAGTGAGCCTATGCAGCAATCAAAACACGTCCTACGGCATGACTCCGCCCTTCCCGTCAAATCCGCACATCTCCGTTTTGATCTCGAAATCGAGACCTTTCTCCCGATCTCCACCTGCGAGGCGGATGTCCTTGTTCTTGTTCTTCGGAATGGAAATCCGGTCCGGACCCTCCAACTGCGGACCTGCCTGCATTCCGGCTGGAATGAGGTTCATCTGGAGACGGAACTGGACGATCCCGCACTCTGGTGGCCAAACGGCATGGGGTCTGCCGATCTTTATACCGTACAGGCAGAGGCAACCGCCACGCTATCGGCCAGTGCAAAGGGTTCGCGTTTCACAACCGCAACCGCCCGGCATCCGGCGTTCGGGTTCGGGATCAGAACCATTGCAGTCGACGAGTCCCTGCTGGTGGAGCCCGAACGGCGTTTCACCCTGCTGGTCAATGACGAACCGGTTTTCTGCAAGGGCGGAAACTGGATCCCATCCGATTCGCTTTACCTGCGCATACCGGACGTCAAATACCAGACCCTCGTGGAAGAAGCGGCACGCTCCGGGTACAACATGCTCCGCGTCTGGGGTGGCGGATTCTATGAGAAGTCCCTTTTCTACGATCTCTGCGACGAATCCGGTCTGCTCGTCTGGCAGGATCTCATGTTTGCCTGCGCCGCCTTTCCGGATCACCTTCCCTGGTTCCGGGAAGAGGCTGCCGCGGAGATCGATTTCCAGGCCGCGCGCCTGCGGAATCATCCCGGTCTCGTGATGTGGAGCGGCAACAATGAAATCCATTCGGCCTTCGACGGCTGGTGGGAAGGATCCGATGTGCTTCTCCCATACGGCGGCATGCAGATCTGGAATCACATCGCCCCGAAAATCCTGCATCAGCGCACGCCCGGCATCCCCTACTGGAACAGTTCCCCCTATGGTGGGCTCCGTCCGGGCGATCCTGCGTCCGGGGATGTCCATCATTGGGGCGACTGCATGATGAACCCCGAGATGGAGAAGCGCATCACCCCCACGGAATTCGACAAAGTGACGGCCAAGTTCGTCTCCGAATACGGCTATGTGGGGCCTTGCCGTGCATCCTCCATCGAACGGTATCACGGCGGAATGCCCGTCGTGCGGGACGGGGCGGTCTGGCAGGAGCACAACAACACCTTTGAAAAGGACACGGTTCTTGCAGGCATCCGGAAGCACTACTGCGACACCGACAACCTCTCCATGGAGGAATACCTTCTGTATGCCGGGCTTTGCCAGGGTCTGATGTATGGATACTCGCTGGAAGCCCTACGCGCAAATCTGCATTGCGGAGGCGCCATCTACTGGATGTACAACGATACCTGGGGAGAAACCGGCTGGACGACACTCGACTATTATCTGAACAGAAAGGTATCCTTTCCTTTCGTCAGACGGGCATTCGCACCGGTGAAGCTGATTGTCAGGAAGGGAATGGAAGCGGATGGAAACACGCATGTCGTCATCGGAATCAACGAGACGCCGGAGGATGTCCACGCAACCGTCGAATCTGGATTCTGCCGGTTCGACGGACAATCCGGCAAACTGTCGGAACGGGAAATCCTGATTCCGGCACGATCCCGTTCCATTCTGTTCACCTTCGAAGCAGACTCGTCCGATAAGTTGGATTTCACCTCTGATGGGGCGGAGTTCACGACAGAAATCGCGGACACAAAAACAGCATCAGCGAATGGTTCCGCCGGATTCTCCGGTTTGGTGACAGGCCTTGCCGTCGTACGGCCGATTTCGCAGCATGCGGCATCCCCTGAAAACGGTTCGGTTGTGCCAATGAAAAATCCGTCGATTGTCTCCCCTCCCCTACTGCCCGCAACGGAAAGTTCCGGAGATTTCCGCAATTGGCGGCTTCCCCCGGCAACCCTTTCCATTCGTGAATGGGAACGCAATGGGGACCTACCCGGCTTCACGGTTCAATCCGACACCTATGCGCATGCCGTCCATTTCAATCTGGACGAACGGGTTCTTCTGTCAGACGAGTATTTCGATTTGCTGCCGGGAGAAAGCAGACGCGTGCATGTCGAAGGAGGCCTTGCGTATCTGCCGTCAGAGCCTCCCAAGGCCGCGTGCATGCATGTGAACGCGCAAGACTGATGTTTCCACGGCACAAGCGAAGCGCCCGCCAGGCATTTCCTGCGGGCTGGAAAATGGATGGAGGGATCGAATGAACCTATATGTGGCTTTGGAAGAAGGTTCGCTCCGGAACAGATTCTTTCCACAGGAGGTCATGCATCGTCTGCATGCCCTTGGCAGGCTGCGACTGAACGAACGCGGGCGGGTTTTGACGGAAACGGAGCTGGCTGAGGACTTGGCCGATTCGGAAGCGGACGTCTGCCTGATGCTGGCCTGGCAGGGAAGTCCCCGGGTAACGGCCGATGTCCTGGCTCAGGCACCGAATCTGCGGCTCATTCTTTCTCCCGGCGGCAGCGTGGCTTCCCTCGTGAGCGATGCAGTCTACGAGAATCACATCAAGGTCTGCAGTGCCAATGACGTCATGGCGAAGCATGTCGCCGAAGGCGCGCTGGCCTACATGCTTGCCGCCCTCAGGGAAATCCCGCGGGCCAACCGGGAAGTGCGGGAAGGCATCTGGAACAGCCGGGAAAGCCGGAGCCTGACCGGTGCAAAAATCGGCTTGATCGGACTTGGGGCTGTCGGCCGTCACCTGTTGGCTTTCCTGAAGCCGTTTGACGTGGAAGTCCGGCTCTACGATCCGTATATACAGGCGGAAAGTTTGGCACAGCATGAAAACGTCAGGCTTTGCAGTCTGGAGGAAGCCTTGTCCGAACGCGACATTGTGTCGGTCCATGCATCAAAGACGGACGAGACCTACCGGATGCTCAACCGGGAGCGGCTGTCCCTGCTCAAGGACGGCTGTCTGCTGGTCAATACGGCCAGAGGAGCGCTGCTGGATGAAGAAGCGTTGGCCGATGAACTGGAATCGGGCAGAATCCGGGCGGTCCTTGATGTGTACGATCAGGAACCCTTGCCAGTGGATTCCAGATTCTGCGGTTCCGACCAGGTGATTCTGATGCCGCATGCGGCAGGGATGGCGCATGTCGAGACGTTCACCCTCGCCATGCTGGATGAAATCGAGCGGTTCAGGGACAACCTGCCGCTGAGGTACGAAATCCCGCAGCGACAGTTCCATCTGATGACAAGGTGAAAGAGACAAGGTGAAGGAGTCTTTTATGAGAAACGTAAAGGTTGCCGCCATCCAACCCGGATCCCTTCCCATGCCGGATGACTGCAATTGGCAGCATCCCGGTTACTGTGCCGATGCCGGGCGATTGATCGGGGAATACCTGTCCCGAAAGATGTCCATCACGTTTGATCTGCTGGAACAGGCGGGTCGGGAAGGCTGCGACATCGTGACGACCTGCGAGGATTCGGGCGGCGTGGGCGCCTATATGGCGGATGTTTTTGCCTCTCCGGTGACGGCGGATCAGGACGGCATCATTGCGGAAAGCATGTTCACAGAGCTGGTGGAGCGAACTGCACCGTTGCTGGAAGCGCGCTTTTCCGAGATTGCCGCCAGATATGGCATGTATGTGATCGGCTGTTATTTCAAGCGTATCGCGGGACGAAACTGCAATATCGCGGCCATTTTCGACCGAACCGGCCGATACGTCGGGCAATACCACAAGACGCATCTGCCGCCTGACGAGACCTGGCAGTCCGTGCCGGGCGGCGCCATCGAAACGTTCGATCTCGATTTCGGTCGGATCGGCCTCTGTATCTGCTATGACATGATGTTTCCCGAGCCAATCCATATCCTGTCCCTGAAAGGCGCGGAGATCATCTTCCATCCGACGTTCGGCTACGGCTGGTACGACGGCATCGGGGAGGCGACCCTCAGAACACGTGCCAATGACGGGAGTCTTTACATCGTCACCTCGAAAAATGCCGTATTCAACGGCGCAGGGAAGAGCGGCATTGTGGACCCCTGGGGCCATGTCGTGGCCCAGGCCGGTTTCGAGGAAAATGTCGTAGTGACAAAGGTGATCGATCTGGACCGGAAAAAGACACAGCCGGACTGGCACAATCCCACCCGGATGTCCGGCACGGCGGATGTTCGTCTGAGAATGAGCCGGGAACGACGGCCGGAGCTGTACGCCGAACTATGCAACCCGGTTCCGGCGCCCTTTCAGGCACCGGGACACGAACGACAGCTGGAAATACGGCAGGAAATCCTGGACGGCCGATGCCGATGGTCCTGATGGGACGGACCGGTCAGTTCGAGCTTCCACTCAGGAATGGACAGGTCAGTTCGAGCGTTCTCTCCGCATCAGCCGGCACCGCGTGCACGGACCCGTCCGGGAGTCGCACTTCAGCCGAAACCCCTTCCGGCAAGCGGCATTCGAGAGAAAATGTTGTTTCACTCCGTTTCCATGAAACAAAGACCGGTCCATGCGGCGTGATGGCTTCTCCGGACGCATCCTGCAGAAACAGCGCCTTGGGTTCGATGAGGACGATCGCCCATCCCGGAACGGCCGGCTGGACACCGAGTACCTTCCGCGGAAATTCCCAAAGGGGAAGCGCACCCCAGGCATGACAATCACTCCGGGTATTCACAGGCATTTCGGGGATGGTGGTCAACGACATGGCGGGCAGGCCTCGCCACATATCCCAGAGCGCATCCGTTTCCTGATACATGTCCGCCTTTTCCAACGCACGGAACATCGTATACATCCACGGAAACGTGCATTTGTACAGACCGGGTCTGCGAAGGGTGCCTTCCATGACCCTGCGGGCCCGTATCCCTTCGGCCAATCCGCTCAGGACTGCCCATACCTGCGTGTGCTGACTGAAGTCCCGAATCCCCGGGCCTTCTTCGAACAGGCCTTCCTCTTCGCACCAGCACAAGCGGTCGACCGCCTCCAGGATTCGGTCCGCCCGCTCCAGATATTCCGCAGCCACCCCATCCCGTCCGGATTCCCGCATCATGCAGGCAGCGGATCGAAGGCCCGCCGCATAGACCAGATTATGGAGGGTCGACGGCCCCTGGTCGACGGCGAAAGGCACCCCGGCACGTTGATCCCACTCCGGCACCCAGTCGGCGAAATCCCAGTGTCCGACATCCACGATGAGCCCTTCCGGCCCGATTTTCCGATCGAACCAATCCAGTACGGCATCCACAGTGGGTCTGTACCTGCGAAACTCCGAAACGGTGCCGGTTTCCCACCAATGTTCCTCCAGCATGAACACCCAGTATAGCGCGAATCCCGGAATCACCTGCGGCAGATCGCTGGGATACCGGGACTGCAGGATTCCCTCCGGCAGCAGCGAGGCATGGAAGTCGGCAATGGCTTTTCTGGCCAGCCGGTCGTCTCCGGAAACCGCATAGGTATAAAGCATCTGAAGACGCGTATCCATCGTGTACTGAAGCTGCTCGTAGTAGGGACAGTCCATGTAGGTTTCATGCATGCAACGGCGCAGGGTCCGCACGCTCATGTCCCAAACCGGACCCATCCATTCCGCGGAAGCGGAAATGACGGATTTCACTTCCAACGGATACCCGGTTTCCCGCAAGACTGGCAGGGACAAGGTCAGGGGCTCGACGCCCGTCTGCACTTCAAGGCGCATGAATCGGAAGGTTCGGAAGAGGAAGGGTTCATACGTTTGCTTCCGTCCCGATGCAATCACCTCGTCACGGTTTCCGACGATCCGACCGTTCACGGCATCGTCCCGCATCGTTTTGACCAACCGTGTACCGGAACCGATGGCTTCAACGGAATAGCTTTCCGCATAAGTCAGGACAATCCGGCTTCCTTTACCACCTGCGAGCGCAAGGCTCAGGAAGGCGGTTGTGAGTTCGCCGGCATCCAGCTCAACCACCGCATGGGTTCCGGCAGGAATGACCACAGGCCTGTTCCTGCTGTTCGGAGAGCCGTCGGGCGCGGCAAGTGGTTCCGATCGGCCGGATCCCGTCGGCAGGCCAAAAGAAAAGGGTGTGATCCCTTCCTCCCGTATCGGCATTTCGCGTATGAATGATTTTGGCAGTTCATAGGGCAACGGAATCGGACGTTCGGACAATGGGAATGGAAAGATCTCTCCAAATCCTTTTGGTTCAACCGCCCAACGCTTTTCCGCCTCCAGCCAGGGAAGGTCATGCCCTTCCCCGGAGAATTGCCAGCCGTCCGGAGCCAGCCCTAGGTCCACCGCTTCCATGGCCCCCATCCAGAAGGACACGGACTGCGTGCGCCACCCCATGGACGAATCACGCAGCACGGACCATCCCGCCTTTCCCGTGGAAACCTCGGCAATTTCGGAACCGGCGCCATTCAGGCAGGTCCCCTGAACAACAAGAACGGGACCGGCTGCATTGCCCATGAACCAGAACGGGGCACGCATGTCCCCGGATTGCGCTTCGTATGGCGGAAACGCCAGGACCTTTACAGCCAGCACATTGGGACCTGTACACAAAAGATCGGAGACATCCACCGTCTCATAATGCTTTTCCCATCGCCCGCTCTTGCAAGGGCCCGACAGGACCGCGACACCATTCACCCACAGCCGGTATCGGCTGGAAGCGCTGATGGAGAGTTTCAGGCTGTTTCCCGCATCCGGCAGCGTGAAAGCATGACGAAAACAGGCCGTCTCGATGGCATGCTGAAAGGCTTTCTTCCCGTCGGTGATGTCTTCGGTGGGGCACCCTACCCAGGACACCCCTTTCCAGATCGGATTTCTGCTCATATGTGTTTCCCTCCCATCGTCTTCTTTCCTCTGAAATCGTTCGATTGTCCGGGTCATGATGCATGAGGATATTTATCAGCCATACAGTTTCCGGTAGGAAGTCGGGGTCATGCCATATCGAAGGCGGAACTGGCGGGTAAAAAGGTTTCCGTCCCGCCAACCGCAATCCTGCGCCACGCGGGTGATCGTAACGCCGCGGATTCTCAGCAGATCGCAGGCATGCCGCAGACGCAGCTGCTGCAGGTATTCCATGGGCGGAATGCGGTAGTTGGCCAGAAACACCCTGGTGAAATGGCGTTCCGACAAGCAGGCCCGCGCGGCCAGCTCCGTC
Source organism: uncultured Clostridia bacterium (assembly GCA_942493335.1). Taxonomy (GTDB): domain Bacteria; phylum Bacillota; class Clostridia; order DSM-8532; family DSM-8532; genus JAEWSN01. The sequence goes on from OW818693.1 coordinate 2,489,508, forward strand.
AGGGTGATGGGTTCCGTGAACGCGGATTCCATCCAGGCTACGGCTTCAGCCATCTGGCGGAGGTTTCCTGTCTGGAGCTCTTCCGGCATGCCCATCCACCGGGACAGTCGGATCAGAACGGCGAGGAATCCGGATTGGATAAGGCTGCGGAAGCCCTCATCCCCGGCTTTGTATTCCTGCAGCATTCCGCGCAGCAGGGTGTCGATCTCCCCCAGCTGAACCGCATTCAGACGGAGCTTGTTGAGAAACCTGTGTTCCTTTCGATAATAGGGTTCCAGGACAAACAGGGCCTGAAAGCCTGACATGCCGCGCACATCCTGGCCGATGGGCCAGAACCCGGGAATCGCCGTGCCCCGCAGCGCATCGGCAGGAAACATCATGTTGTAGAATTCCAGGTCGCGCACATCCGAGAAGCCATGAGCAGTCTCGCCCTGCAGCACATAGACATCGCCCGCCTGCACGGAATAGACGCTTCCGTTGATTTCATGCAGGGCGGTCCCCTTCAGGATGACCGTCAATTCGCTGAAATCGTGGGAATGAATCTCAAATCCGGAGGTGAGCCAGCCACGTTCGATCCGGAAAGGAAATCCCGGATGGTCTGCAATGTCGGATAAGTGATACGTTTTCATGTCCACATTGTACGAAGATTCTGTCCGGATAGTCAAGGGACAAATCTTGGCGCTGTGCGATACTGTTCTTGTTGTTCATTCTCGGAAGCTCTCAGTTTTCAATGAAGGAGGTCACACAGGATGAACCCCATTCTTCACCAACCTGATCCCATCAATGTCCGAAAAATGCGATGGAACAGGTTCATGGCCCTTGACCCTGACGTGACACGGATGCGCATCATCAACTGTCCGGAAGGGGAACCGGCAAAGCCGCCCCTCTGGCCCGACAAAAGGAAGGAGCGGACCGAATGGGTGGTCCGCAGCTATGAATGGCAGATGGCGCAGGCCCGCTGGCTCGACGACGACAAGATTCCACATTTGGATTTCCTGACCGGAACGGAAATCTTCGCAGAGGCTTTCGGCTGCAGGGTTCATCGTTCCGAAGGGAACATGCCCTGCGCGCTGCCCTGTGTCCGCAATGCGGAGGAAGCTTCCCGTCTCGCGGTACCGGAGTTGGCCTCCTCTTCCCTCGCCTATCTCTTCGAAATGGCGGATGAGGCTGTATCCCGCGCAGGAAAGGACATTCCGCTGCGGCTGCCAGACATTCAGAGTCCCATGGACATCGCAGCGCTCATCTGGGATAAATCCGATTTCTATGTGGCGATGATCGAAGACCCGGACGCCGTGAAGGAACTGGCCACCAAAGTGCGCACCCTGCAGACAGCCTTTCTGGACGAATGGTTCCGCCGCTACGGCACGCGCTATATCGCTCATTTTCCGCCCTATTACATGGAAGGCGGCCTGACCCTCTCCGAAGACGAGGTCGGCGTGGTGAATCCCTCCATGTACGCGGATTTTTTCCTGCCGGAGCTTGAATATCTTTCGAACCGGTACGGCGGGCTGGGGGTCCATTGCTGTGCGGATGCGCGTCACCAATGGCCTGGTTTCGCGCGCATTCCCGGACTTCGTTTCCTGAACCTCATCCAACCGTATGATGTCATCGCTGAGGCTTTTCCCTATTTCCACGGAAAGGTTGCCCAATGGCATGCGCTTCTGGGAACAGGCGATTCCCTGCAGACGCTGGAAAACGGATTCCCGCAGACGCATCTTGTCCGGGAGACATACGCCGCAACAAAGGAGGAGGCGATCCGGGCCGCGGAAAGGATGCGGAAACCATTGTGATCAACCAACAGGCGAATGTCCTGACACCGCTGCTGCCCATGAAGGATCATATTGTCACGGTCGCCACCGCATTGCCCCGCTGATGCCTGCGTCGCGCAATTTCATGCAAGAACTCCTGCTCCGGATCCGATAAGATGACGGTGCCGGTCGTACGATCGGAACGCAACAGAAAGCGGTGCCGGTCCCCCGATCGGACCGCCGCGCAACAACTGGTCGCCCGCAGCAGGAGGTTTCCCATGAAATGTGTGATGATTCTCGATGAATCCCTCCCCGCAGGGCTTTCCGCCAATACGGCGGCCGCGCTCGGGCTGAGTCTCGGCAACCACGTCCCCGGCCTCATCGGCCAGGATCTGACCGATGGCGCCGGCGTCCTTCACAAAGGCGTGACTGCGATCCCCATTCCCATCCTGGTGACGGACCGGGCGAATCTTCGGACGCTGTACCGGACCATCCGGCAGCAACCGGTCGGCGATATGACCTTCATCGGATTTGATGCGGTCGCTCAAAAATGTCTGTGCTATGATGAATACATTCAAGCCCTTGCAGGCAAGCAGCCGGATGAAATCGACTATCTCGGCATCTGTCTGCTGGGTCCGAAAAAACACGTGAATTCCCTGTGCGGGCAGCTCCGGCTGTTGCGATGAGGCGAACGGAATGGCAAGCATCCGATATTACCGGAATCCGGAACACCCATGGTTTCAGATGAAGGCCTGCGACGGCATGTCGCAGGCTTCCCGCCGCCACGCGCATGATCGCTTGTCCGTGGTGCTGGTCACAGGCGGTTCGAGCCTCGTCCGATTCGGTTCGGAAGAGCACGCCGTCACACAGGGCCAGCTTGTCCTGATCGGCTCGGGTTTTGTCCATCAATGCCTGCCGGATGCGGTGGACGCCTGGCATTTCATGATGCTGCAGATCGAGGAGTCGTGGGTCGCGGAATGTGGCCTGCCTGCGCCGGAACGCCCCTGTTTCATTGTCCGGACATTGTCCGGCAAGGAGTATGCAATGCTGCACACGCTTTTCAGCTGTCTTTGCGACGCCGCCCCGGACCCGGAGGAATCGGTGCTGGAAATCCTCGATATCGTCGTGAACGGACAAGCGGAACCGAGTCTGTCCCTGGTGCCGGATTCCGGCGCCAACCCTTCCATCCAGGCGGTCGCCCGACGCCTTCGAGAGCAGCCCGGCGAGGCCTTTTCGCTCACGGAGATGGCCACGCTGGCTGAAACCAGCCGATTCTCGCTGATTCGCGCTTTCCGGGCGGCATACGGCTCCAGTCCGCATGCCTGGCAGAACATGATACGGCTTGAAGAGGCGCGTCGGCTGCTGGAAGCAGGCCGGCCGATTCTGGATGTCACCCATGACCTCGGTTTTTATGATCAAAGCCATTTTTCGCGTCTGTTCAAGGAGAGTTTCGGAGTTTCGGCAAATCAGTATCTGGGCAACCGGCCGCCACCACCGTGAGAACTGACACGAAATGCCTTTCCCTCTGCCTTTTCTCAAAGAAAGGGCATGATCAGGGATGCCGAGCGGCGCCTGATCATGCCCGTTTATTCCGTCCCGAGGACGGATCGGATCACACCTTGAAGTTTGAAATGCTGTTCTGGAGGGACTCAGCCAGCTTCGCCAACATGTCGCTGGCCTCTGCTATCTGCACCATGGCAGCCGTTTGCTGTTGCACCGCCGCCGAGGCCTCTTCCGCTCCCGCCGCATTTTCTTCTGAAATGGCGGAGAGATTGTCAATGATCCCGATAATCTGGTTTTTCTTTTCCGTCATTTTCGTGCTGGACGTGTTGAGCTCAGCCACCACCGTCTTTACAGCTTCGATGGCTTCAGCAATTCCTGCGAATTTCAAATGGGTGTTTTTCAGGCTATCCATCTGCAGCTCGCCAATCTGAGCGGCTTTTCCCATGGTATCCACCGCAGTGGCCGTTTTGATGCCAAGCTCCGAAATGACCGCGGAGATTTCCCCGGCGAATAAATTGGATTGTTCCGCCAGTTTCCGGATTTCATCCGCGACCACGGCAAATCCTCTTCCCGCATCTCCGGCCCGGGCGGCTTCTATGGCCGCATTCAGCGCCAGAAGATTCGTCTGGCTGGCGATCCCCTTGATCATGTCACTCGCCTTGGCGATCTTCTCCGCACTTTGATTGGTCTCAACAATGGTGATCTGAACCTGACGGGACGCCTGATTGTTTTCCTGTGTCTTCTTCTCAAGCTCGCTCAGGACCTCGAACCCTTCGTTTTTCAGACGATCCACCTGGCCGGCGGATTGGTTCAGTACTTCCACCAACGTTTTTTCCCCGGCTATGATTTGGCCGAGTTCATCAATTTCATGTGCACCGGTTTCCGTCTCCTTCGCCTGATCGTTCGCTCCGTTGGCGATGTCTTCGATGGTCTTGGCCACTTCACCGGCAGAGGTTGCCGACTGGTCGCTGGTTGCCGTCAGTTCTTCCGAAGAGGACGCGACACTCTCTGCATCCCGGAGGATGCTTCCGGCAAGGTCCTTCAGATTTGTCTGCATCGTTCGGATCGCACCGGCGATGATTCCGACTTCATCTCCGCGATTCAGGTATCGGTCTCCATAAGCTGTTTCGGTCGCCGTCAGATCATAGTCTGAAATTTTACGTATTTCGACGGAAAGCGCTGTAATCGGCTTTGCAATGGACTTTCCAAGAGCCAGGGAAAACCCGATACCAATGGCCAGGAAAACAGCCATAATCACCAGCAGCGTTATCGTCATGCGCGCGACACCACCCAGAACTTCCGATTCATTTGCCGCTGTGACAAGCATCCAGGGGGTTCCGGGAATCGGTGAATACGAGGCAACCATATTCCGGCCTTCGAACTTATAGGTGTCAACCCCGGTCTTGTTCGACAACGCCTTCTCGATCATACTGCCGACAGTTGCAAAAGCTGTATCCTCTTTGCCTTTCTCAATCAGGTTCGTCTGTTCCATGACGAAAGTGCGATTCGGATGGGCGACGATCACACCTTTCCCGTTGACCACATAGGCGTATCCTTCTTCCCCGTATCCCATCTCGTCCGTGATGTCATTCAAGGCGTTTCCGTCACGTCTTGCCACAAGTGCGCCTGCAACCTTGCCGTCCACCGTGATGGGTGCGGCATACATGAGCACGGCGGTATTCGTGACACGGCTGATCAGAACATCGGACACGTTGACCTCGCCGGCGAGCGCCCGCTTCACATATTCCCGATCCCCAAGCTTCGTGACATCACCGCTCAGAACATAGGTCGCGTTTCCGTCCGGCGTGACGATGGCCATGTCCAGATAACCAAGGCGCTCCACCTCGGATTCCAGGATTGCCTTCTGTTTCGCCCATTCCATGGATCGGACTTCCGAATGGTTGGCCACTTCCCGCAACACCTCAAGGCGCGTGGATACGCGGACATCCACTTCCCTGGCGCCCAGATTCGTCATATCCTGCAATGCGCTCTTTGCCTGATTTGTAACGGTTTCTCCGGAGAAATACATGGCTGTCAGTCCAAGACCGAGGGATACAAAAAGAATAAGCACCCCGACATACAATGCGATTTTCGCCGATAATCCCGTTTTCCCACCCTTTTTGCTGTCTGTCTTCCTAGTCGGATTCATCAACTGTCTCCTCACCCTCTTGCGGCCGAAATCGTCATTGCCGTTTAACAATAACACACAAAAAAGAAAAGCCCTTCACGTGATGCGAGGGGTTTCCCGATTCATTTTATTGTAATTTAGCAATAATGTCAAGATCGCAATCCTTCCGCTATGGGCGGAACAGCAGGGTCACCCGGTAACGCAACCGAAACGAGGGTAAAAAAGACAGGATTACAACAATGGCATCCCCTGCGCACACCGGCACCCGGAAGAAACAACGAAAAAGGCCTGTCCGCAGCGTTCCATACCCGGAGGCATGCTTGCCTTCCCGCAGGCGGCTGGCAGGAAGACATATCTGTCATCCGTTCGTATCATTCGGAACCGACTTTTTCGGGAGGGCATTGCATGGAGACGGAATCGAACCGGATCATCCTGCAGGCAAAGGATCTTGCCAAACGCTACGATATGGGTGAAGTGACCGTACATGCCTTGCGCGGAGCCACCTTTGACATTTATGACGGCGAGTTTGTCGTGGTTCTGGGCCCTTCCGGCTCCGGCAAAAGCACCATGCTCAATCTCATCGGCGGCATGGACAAAGCGAGCAGCGGGGAAATCCACTACAAGGGCACCCCCCTGCACGACGCTTCCGAACGCCAGCTCACGCAATACCGCCGCAATGCGGTCGGTTTTGTTTTCCAGTTCTACAACCTCATGCCGAATCTCACCTGCTACGAGAATGTCATGCTCTCCGTCGAAATTGCAAGGAACCCTTTGAAAATCGAGGAGGTTCTGGAGGAAGTCGGTCTCTCGGATCGCGCCGGTCATTTTCCGTCCCAGCTGTCCGGCGGGCAGCAGCAGCGCGTGGCCATCGCGAGAGCGGTCGTGAAGAATCCCGACATTCTGCTCTGCGATGAACCGACCGGCGCGCTGGACTTCACGACCGGCATCCAGGTCCTGAAGCTTTTGCAGGAATTCAACCGGAAACATCACCGCACTGTCGTCATCATCACCCATAATGCAGGCATTGCCGCCATCGCGGACCGCGTGTTCCACATGATGGACGGACATATTGTCCGGATCGACGTGAATCAGAATCCGCTGGACCCGGACGGCGTATCGTGGTGAAAAGGAGGTCCCGTCATGCTTTTTCGCAAAATGATACGGGACATCCGGGAAAACCTGGTGTCCTGGTCAGCCTGCATCCTCATCATCGCCGTCGGTTTGCTGAGCTACGTTTCCATGGCAAATGTCCGTGACATCCTCCTGGAAGCCAAGGAAACCTATTACCGGGATTATCGCTTCGCAGACGTGTTTGCCGGGGTCGATGGGTATCCCGCCGGAAAAATCGATGTACTCGCCCGCATTCCCGGCATTCGCGATGTGGATGCCCGGATGGTGCGGGATGTTCGTGTCCTGATGCCCGGCCGGACGGACAATGTCTATCTGCGCCTGGTCTCCGTGGATCTTTCGAAGGAGAACCGGCTCAACGACATCTGGCTCGTGGAAGGCGGCATGATACGGCCTGGCACACGCTCCGTCCTGCTTGGCGTGGAGTTTTTCAACAAGAATGGCTTCAAACCCGGAGATGACATCGACATCGTCGTGAACGGGGCGAAGGAAACGCTTGTCGTATCCGGAAAGGGCCAGACACCGGAATACGTCTATGCCATGAAAAGCGCGACGGATTTCCTGCCGGCTTCCGAAAACTTTGGTGTCGCCTATATGCCGCAGGATGCCATGGAGTCCCTTTTCCAGACAAACGGCGCCGTGGATTCGATCGCCTTCACACTGGACGCGGGGGTCACCTTCGACGACGTGAAGGAGCCGATCCGTGTCGTTCTCAAGCCGTACAGGCTGCACCTGCTTCAGGCCGCCAAGGACCAGATCAGCAATTTCATGCTCACGAACGAGATGACACAGCTCGGTAGCTTCGCCACGAGCGCTCCGTTCCTCTTTCTGGGCGTCTCCACCGTCATCCTCTGGATCATGCTCAAACGGATGGTCGAACACCAGCGAACACAGATCGGCATGTTGAAAGCAGCTGGCTATACGGCCTGGGAAGTCCTGCGGCATTACCTGTCCTTTGCCCTCTTCGTCGGCATCCTGGGCGGTATGATCGGCAATCTGCTCGGTTTCGGGTTGGCCGGCTACATGACGGACATGTACCGCGATTATTTCACGCTTCCGGGCCTGGTGAACCGTTTCTCCGGGAAATACTTTCTGTACGCCATGACGCTTTCCATCGGATTCAGCGTGCTGGCCGGCTGGCTCGGTGCGCGCAGCGTCCTGAATCTTTCTCCGGCCGTCGCCATGGCGCCTCCCGCCCCCCATTCCGGCCGACGCGTCTCCATCGAGGGCTTCACACTTTTCTGGCGCACATTGACCGTCCAGGGACGCATGGCCATGCGGAACGTATTCCGCAGCAAGGCGCGCAGCCTGTTCACCCTTTTCGGGATTGCCATGTCGTTCGCCCTCATGGCTTCGATCTTCTCCTTCACGGATTTGTTCGACGTCTTCGTGATGGACCAGTTCCGCTATTCCATGAAATATGACATGAAGGTGCAACTCAACGCACCGGAAGCCCGGGAGGATGTGCTGAAGGAAATCGGGAGCATGCCGGGCGTCACGGTGTCGGAACCTCTTCTTGAGGTTCCCGTCACCCTACGGAACGGCCACCGCGAGAAGAGCACCGTACTTGTCGCAAATGCGCCGAATCCCCAGTTGTATCTGGTGGTGGACAAGAACAATGAGGCGGTCAGGGTGCCTGACGAGGGCATCATCCTTTGCAGGCCGCTGGCGGACCGCCTTGAAGCAGAGGTTGGGGATCTTCTGGAACTGGAGAGCCCGTACCAGAAAAACAAGGATCTGAAGGTGCCGGTGGTCGGCATCGTCCCGCAATACATCGGGCAGAACGCCTACATGAACCAGGATGCCCTGATCCGGCTGCTCGGGCAGGGCGACGTTGCGACCTCGGTGCTGGTCCGTGTGGACGAAACCGGAAAACCCGCCCTGAAGGAAGCGCTCCTGAAAGGAACCACCATCGCGGGAGTGGATGACATCCTGCAGACGCAGCAGGGCTATGTCACCCTCATGGACCAGTTCTTCTTCATGGTCTGGATCATGGTTGGCATGGTCATCCTCGTCGGATTCGCCATCATCTACAATTCCAGCGTCATATCGCTCTCGGAAAGGGAACGGGAGCTCGCCTCCCTTCGCGTACTCGGCATGGATCTGCACGAGGTGCAGGAAGTCATCTCGTTCGAGCAGAATTTTCTCGCCTTCTTCGGCATCCTCCTCGGCATTCCCCTCACCTATGCAATGTACAAGGGGATGGCGGACGGGATGCAGACGGACATCTACGTCATTCCCATCATCATCAATGTGAAAATGTTCCTGTACGCGCTGCTCGGCACCCTCGGCTCGCTCATTCTCGCGTATCTCAACATCCGACGGCGCTTGCGAAGACTGGACATGGTGGAAGTGCTGAAAGCCCGGGAATGATTCCGGTGGATACACCTATTCCAATTCGCGGTTCCTGACCGATTCAACCAACCCCATTTGGAGGCGGACATGAAAAAAGCAGTGAAATGGACCCTTCTCATTCTTTGCATTGTCGCAATGGCCGGATATGCCGTTTACGAGATGGTCAAGCCGCTCCCTGTGGAGCTGATGACCCTGTCGCCCGCCGATATTGCGGTTTCATTCAAGGAAACCGGTACAGTGGCGGCTTCGGGAAAGCGCAGCGTGTATCCGGAGGTTTCCCTTTCGATCGCCTCCGTGCATGTGGCGGAGGGTGATTCCGTCAAGGCCGGCGACGTACTCGTCGAAATGGATACGGAACCGCTGACCCGGCAGATCACTTCGCTCGAAGCCCAGATCGCCAGTGTGGACAGCACTCGCGTCAGCGCCGTGCGCACCCTCAAGGATCGCATCGCCCAGCAGGACCTTGCCTTGAAGGAAGCCACGCGTCAGCTTGCCTATGCTGAAAAAGAAAAGGCTCGTCTGGGAGACTTGCTCAAGACGGAGAATGCGACCCAGAGTCAGGTGGATGCCGCGCAGAATGGCGTGGATGCCCTCAAGAGCCAGATCCTGCTGATACAGAAGGATTTGTCGCAACTCCGGAACCAGTCCTCCGGGAAGGACAGTGAAACCGATCAGGTGTATGAAAGCCAGGCGGCTGTTCTCCGCACGCAGGTCGACGCCCTGCGTGCAGACCTGGAAAAGGCGGTTGTAAAGGCACCGGTGGACGGCATCGTCGCCACACTGGATGCGAAAGCCGGACAGCCCGCCGCCCCTCAGATGGCGCTGCTCTCCCTTCTGGAACCGGGAGAGAAAAAAGTCGAGGTGTTCATTCTGGCCGAAGACGTCATCGACATCCAGGTCGGAATGCCCGTCAGCCTGTTGCAGGAAGGACGTTCGAAGGACCTGAGCCTGTCCGGTTCGGTCAAGACCATTGCGCCTTCCGCTGTCGAGAAGCTTTCCAGTCTGGGCCTCGTGGAAAAACGCGTCAAGGTGACCCTTGCCGCGAAAGGACTGGATACGCTTGTGGAAGGCAGCGACGTGGATGTCACGTTCGTGACACATGAGGAGAAGCAGATTCTCGCCGTGCCAAAGACCTCCGTCTTCAAGCAGGACGGCAAGGACACCGTCTGGGTGGCGCGTGATGGAAAAGCTGCCCTGCAGCCTGTCACAACCGGTCTGGAGACGGATCTGGACTATGTGATCACGGAAGGCCTTAAAAGCGGCGATGTTCTGGTTCGGAACCCGAACGTGGCCGGACTGGCCGCTGACAAGAGCCTGATGGCGAAGTGATCGGCGCAAGGTCCTTCAGTGAACCCCTCTTTTCGCATCCATTTCCCATGGATCCGACGAAGTACCCGCGCCTTTCCATACGGCTTTTTCCGGATCGACCGTAAGAACAGGGAAGATCCCAAATTTCTGCGTGGCATCCTTCATGGTGACGAATCCGTCCTTTGTCACGCACCGGACCATGGTGGCGTTCCCGTAATAGGCATCCGTCAGCCAGTATGCAACCGGCTTGCGGACCGTCAGTTGAAGGCGCGCCATGGACTGGATCAACGGCAGGTCCGGTAGCCGGACGGAATCGACGTATCGAGTGGCATACGCATCCTGCCAGCCGTTCGCGCACCAGGCGGGGACGGGATCCCAGTACATTTCAAGCGTCCCCTCGGTAACAAGTTCGGAACGGCCCGACGACAGGATGGTTCTGTGTTCCACCGGAACCACAAGGGCCTGCTCCTCTGCATTGAACTGTGCAAGGAAAGGCCCGTTCAGCCAGGAACGGATCGCACTGGTCTCCCACAGGTTGTTGCCGAACTTGCCGCTCGCATCGCTTGAAAACGCTCGTGCCGCGACCGGATCCACGGCCATCAGATCCGCTCCGTCCCCATCCACAGCCGTCACCTCCCACAGAAAGGCTGTATCTGTTCCCGTGCCGGTCGGCCCGCCTTTCATGGTTCCCATCAGGACATATTCGCCGACAGAAATCACGTTGTCTCCGTTGAACCACTGCACATCCGCCATGGTTGCCTGAATGGGCGCGTACGCCAGAAAAGCGATGGCAAAGGCGTACGCCGGCACATAGGGGAGTCCCTTCCGGATAAATCTCCGATCCAAGTCCACCACACCCCGGTTTTCCGAGGGAAACATCAACAGGGATCCGACCCCGAACAACAACATCAGATCCAACAGATGGCAGGAAAGCAGCAGATGCTTCGACAAATCCGCCTGTCCATTGGACACATAAGGCACCATGAACGAATACAAGTAGGAGAAACCGGCGAAAACGGCGATAAAGGTCAGGGGAAGGATACGGGATCGGTTTCCGCGATTTCTCACCCACATCTGGACAGCCCAGGCAGACAGGATGAAAGCCCAGGCCAGTCCGATTCCCGGAAGCGTATCAAACGGAAGAAGGCGCCGCGCTGCGCCCCAGAATTCCAACTTGCCGGAAGTGGCCATCCGCCCGTGGTCTGCTGTCAGATTCGCGAGGGCCGTGGCCCGGATGTCACCGGCATGGTTTGCGCTCAATTCCATGACCTCCAGCAGCAATCGCGGATGTTTCAGATAATACAGCCCGATGTCCAGCCGGGAAACCGCCTTGTCGAAGACCGCGTAATCCGGATCTGCCAGGGCATCCTTCTTCACGTTTTTTACATAGGCATGTTTGTCCGCATACTGGATGAGGCTTTCGGGAAGCGACTCTTCCTCCAGCACGGCCTCCTTGTCCGGAGCCTCGCGCAGGAGCCCATAAAAAAAGGCGTTGTGCCGGGTGTCCCAGGAAATGTCCCCCGGGATGATCACCAGACAGAACGACATCAGCATCGTAAAGGCCAATCCCGCAACAATGGCGGTTTTCCGGAACGGATACGATGAATGGAACAACAGGAGCAGGGTCAGCAACAAGGCCCCCCCGATGCCGATGGGCAAGTTCGCAGGTTTCGCGATGGAAAATCCCAGAAGGGAAACCAGCAGCAGGATCTGGTTGGCGGCCCGTCCGCCGAACCGGAGCCAGCGAAGCGCAAACCCGGCGACAAAAGTGAGAAAGACGATTTGGAGGGCTTCTCCGTAAAAGGATTGGAAAAATGCCGCATAACCAATGTCGCAGAGTACGGCCAGGATCAGGCTTCGCATCAGGACGGCACGCCCAAGCCGCGAGTCCGGCAATCCGGAGAAGAGAACCCATAACGCAAGCGCCATGCCGAGGATATGCAGAAGCGCGAGCCATCCGAGATGATACAGACCGTCGTGCAGAAACAGTGTATCCATGATCTGGTTCAACCCGACAGACAGTCGGGTGACAGGATGCTGCAGTGTGGGATATCTGGACCAGTCGGCTGTCGGAAGGAAAAACCCGTCGTACCCGAAATCCGTTTCAAGCGCATACTTGGCGTAACGGGACTCCAGAAAGGAAATCCCGTTTGGAAACATGATCCGGCCGAAATCGCCGTTGTCGGAAAGGCCGACCGGCTCTCCGACCAGCAGGATGCCGCATAGCAGTACAAAGGCGATCAAGGCGAAGACAAGGTCAATCCACCGGCCAAACCGCCGCTTGTGCGCAGTCCGATTTTCCTTGATTGTCGGAATATCCGGCACTGGATCTCTCTGTTCAGGTGATTTCCGGGCTTTCTCAACCTTTCCGGTCTCATGCCCGGACTCAAGGACAGATTCATTCCATGAAGAGGCGGAAGGATCGTATGTTTCTGCCGGCATGTGCTTCTCCTGTTCCCGTCATGGTGAAGTTTCGCTCCCCATTATACCATTGCGGGAAAACCAGGCGGAAGCAGGGTCAGCCAAACTTCAACCCATGCCCAGCCACTCTCAGGACTGGCATCTGCCTGCTGTCAGCCAATCATCAGTCTGTCTTCGCTGGTCGGCAGCACCAAATCCAGGCGTAGAACATCCTTGTACCGATTGTAGGACTGTCGCCAAATCATGGACAGATGCGCGTCGAAATGCGCAACGACGGCTTCGGTGTCCATCCAGATGGACGACACGAACACAGGCTGCGGAATCGTCTTGATATCCTGCCGCAGAATGACAGTAAATCCGCCCTCCCGCGTCGGAACGATTTTCAGGATCGTACCCGGAAGCCGTTCGGATGCCCCAGAACCCTGCTTTTCACCGGCATCCGGCAACTGAGTCAAGATTATCCCTTCCCTGGACAGAACCTGGAGTCTGGTGATCGGCCCCGTATCCTCGCGGTATTTCGAAGTCACCATCACAATACGTCCATCCTCTAGTTGCGCCATTGCCTGCACCCAGTCCCGGGGATCCTCCGAGACCCATTTCCATCGCAAATCACCTGCTCCGTCAAACCGGAAGAGGGTGGAATGGTTCAAGGACGTTCCGACAACCCCTTCCGGTGCTGTTTCGCCTTTTTCAAGCGGGATTGCGACGGTTCCCGCGGCCAGAACGCCCTCCCCCCGCGGCAAAGGCTGGATCTCATAGAGACTCGTCCCCTCCTCCAGACGCACGTTCCAGTTTTCCGACAAATCAAGGCCGACGCACACGAGGCTGGAAATTCCGGTTTCCGACCGCCAGCTGGCAACCAGTCCGGTATTTTCCGCCCAATCGACCGCGCCGAGCGTGTCATAGCCTTTTTCCCCGTAGGTCCTCGTTGCAGTGAGACGACCATCCGCTTCAAATCGGGACAGGCCGACATCGTTATCCGCCCCTGTCACGCCTTCCCTTGTTGAAGGAACGGTTCCAGCTGTCAGAAGCGCACCGCCTGGCAGGGCGAACAAGCGCTCCAGAGCCCCGACTGCCACCTTGGAAGCCTCCGTCGACCAGCGCAGCTTTCCGATGGGGGAGAATCGGAACAGACAGTCTCCTGACGACGATTGTCCGAAACCTGATGGATTCCTACGGAGCCCCACGGCAAATCCGCCGTCCGGAAATACGCACATGGACTGGACGTACCCCTCGAAGGGAAATTCATCGTACTGGCAAGTCCACTGCAGACTGCCGTCCGGCGCAAAGCGCAGTACACGGAGCACCTGGACGGATGTTTTTTTCGGGTCCGCCCCTTGTGCCGGGCAGGTTGAAACAGCCAGGCATCCGCCATCCCCTAAAGCTTTCAGAAAATCCGCATTTTGATTTTCAGGCAGTTCGATCTCCGACACAGGCACTTTTTCAGGTGCAATGGGCTCGACAGGGGTGTAGTGCAATCCGGGCATCGCAACCGTCCATTCCGCCGGCAGCACCGACGCACCCATCGATTCTGCGGATGCTTCGGCTTTTGCCGAAGAGCCAACAGGTGCCTTTGCCGTATTGTCAGCCAGACTGGCTGCAGATGCGGGAGGGGCTGTGGACGAGCCAGGGGAAACCGGCGCAACGACGCGTGTACCACAGGAGACCAGTCCGAAGGCCAACGTCATCACCAGGAACACCGGTATGAAGGTCCGTTTCATTATCGTGCGCATTTCAACACCTCCACGTGAGGGTACTTTCCAACCATGCCTCAGTCATCCCTTTTCCGGATTGGACAGGTACCGTCTACGGATTCCCTGTGTTATCTTCTCTCACCACTTCAGGACTAATATAATCCATTTCGAGACTATTATAATAGTCTGCAAAAATAGACTATCACAATAGTCCGCATTGTCAAGACCATAGCCTCCGCCTCGTGATCGGCCGCCCAATCGCCCGGAATGCACAGCCAATTCAACTCTTCAGGGGAAAACAACGCAAAAGGAAACGCCTGCCGCATGATCCTGCCGGGCGATTGTATCATCGCGAGGCAGCATGCGGGCAAGCGTCTCCATCGAACGCTCATTCTTCTTCAGGCATTTTCCTGGAGAACCGTTGCCACCTGTCCTTCAGGCTTTCCGACAGGAGGTTCAGTCAGAGGCAGACGCACGGTCGCCTTGAAAAGATCCCCGTCTATCCCAATCTCGAAGGTTCCGTCCAGCAGACCCGTCAGACTTCTGGCGATGGACAGCCCCAGGCCGGAACCCTCCGTACTGCGTGCGGCATCCCCCCGGACAAACCGCTCCATCAGCTGCGAAACGGGGATTTCAAGCGGTGTGGCGGATACGTTCTTGATCATCAGGACGCCTTTCCCACCCTCCACGCCGGTCTGCACATAGACGCGCGTCCCGTTCAGCGAGTATTTGCAGACATTCGTCAGCAGGTTCTCGAGGATCCGCCACACATGCCGGCCGTCCGCCAGCACATGCACCTTGTCGGCATCGTTCCGAACCCGCAGTTCGAGTCCGGCCACCGCAAATTTCCCCTCGAATTCCCCGCAAGCCTGCAGGACAAGCTGGTTCAGTTCCAACGCTTCTGCATTCACAGCCAGGTTGCCGCTGGAAGCCTTGCTCGCCTCCACCAGATCCTCTACGAGCTGCTTCATGCGCGCGGACTTCTCTTCCAGCACTTTAACATACCCGACCGCCTGCTCATTATTCAGCTCTTCTTTGCCCAGCAGATCCACATAATTCACGATGGAAGTCAGTGGCGTTTTCAAATCATGGGAGACATTTGTGATCAGGTCCGTTTTCATCCGTTCCCCGCGTACCGCTTCCGCAACGGCTTTTCGCTGCCCGATCCTGATGGCGCCAAGATCTTCGCCCAGCGGACGCAACAGGGCTGGGACCTTTTTGGGCATTCCGCGATCCTCCAGATTTCCGGCAGCAATGCCGTGTGCGTTGCGCATGAAGTCGTCCAGCGCCACTACCCACTTGGCGAGCAGGTACAACGCAGTCAGGTTGAACCCGGCCAACAGAACGAATCCGAACAGTACAGAAACCGCACCGCCATTTCGCGCTCCAAGGAAAAACACAAGCGCGAGTAGGTCATTGCCTGCTGCGAAACCTGCAAAGGCAAGCACGACGGCCATCCACACTCGGCCGTTTGCAAAGAACACGAACAGGCTCTGGCGGATGAATCGAAAAGACTCCACAGTTCTGCGATACAGTTGAAACAACAGCGTATGTGTGAACAATTGACCCGCCTTGCCCAGACGGACCAGGGAAAGCACCCATGAACTCCCGATCATGGCAGATATGAATGACAGTATCGCGAGCAACACCCAAAAGATAACCTCATCCACCCCGTATCCGTACGTTCCATTGGCAATAATCATCAGAATGAGGACTGCTGCCAACACGACGAAACCGCTGTGAACATCCGCATATATCCGGTCAATGGGTCTCAGGACAAGGGTTCCACCAAATTCACTCCGTCCCGCCGCCAACACAAGATAAACAATCCCGCACAACAGCGCGGCCGCGGAACTGATCAACCCACCGACAGCCACATTGGCGAACTGGGCATTATTATCCCAGGACAACCAGGAATCCTGCGCCTTGCTTCTTTGAAGAATCGTCGGGAAGTCCGAACTCAAGACGGACAAGGATTCAGGGTTTTGCAACACGTAAATTCCGCACAGGACCAGGATCGTAAATCCCACCCAGGATACCCCCAGCATGATTCCCTTCAGCCAGGGTGCATGACTATATCTTTTCCATTCTGTACCCAATTCCCCACACCACCTTCAAGTATTTTGGTTCCTTCGGATTGATCTCAATCTTTTCGCGAATGCGCCGGATATGCACGGCCACCGTGTTTTCAGCAGCAAAGGACGATTCCTTCCAAACCGCCTCATAGATCTGGTCGATGGAAAAGACACGGCCGACGTGCTGCAGCAGGTATTTGACGATGCCATATTCCGTGGCCGTCAGCCGGACCGGATCCCCGTCCAGCCGAACTTCCCCGGCTTCCGTGTCCAGTTCGAGCGAACCGGTCCGGAGCACGCCGGATTTCTCCGAAAGGCTGCCGAGCGTTGTAAACCGGCGCAACTGGGATCGGACGCGTGCCATCAGTTCCAACGGATTGAAAGGCTTCGTCACATAATCATCTGCGCCAAAATTCAGACCGGCGATTTTGTCAGTGTCCTCGGATCTCGCGGAGAGCATGATGATGGGGAGATTCCAGTCTTCACGGATTTTCACGGCTGCGGTCAGCCCATCCATTTCCGGCATCATCACATCGAGGATCACAAGACGGATGTCCTGCCGGCCCTCCAGCAGCTTCAGCGCCTCCCGGCCGTTCCCGGCCTTCACGACGCCGTAGCCTTCCTGCTTCAGATAGATTTCCAGTGCATCCGCGATGGCGCGATCGTCATCGCAGACCAACACGTTTCCTTTTTCCACAGTGTTTCTCCTTTGATCCTTTTCCTTTGCGTTTGTTCGACTTGTCTGTCGCGACGTTCCCAATATATCAGGAAAATCTGAAGTCGTACGGACGGAACTCTTACGGATTTCTTACGATCCCCGGATCGGAATGGTTTTAAGGAATTCCTTGAATGATGATATCACAAAACGAGCCACCTCCAGCGACCACGCCGAAATGACAAAAGCCCCGCCGTCCATCCGGTTTGGAGGAACGGCGGGGCTTTGATGATACCGGTAGGCTTACTATAGCCCGGCAACAGTTCACAGATGGCAGTTTACGGCTGATGGTTGACTGTGGACGGAACAGTGTCTGGAACTTATTCCAGTACGCCGGCGATTTCCTTCAGATTCTCGATGATGGCGATATGCTGCGGGCAATGGCCCTCGCATGCGCCGCAGGCGATACAGTCCGAAGCCTTGCCGCTCTTGCCGGTCACCCACTTGTAGTGCCCCTTCCGGCTTTCGAGATTCCCGTATACCTTCAGCTTGTTGTAAGTCTCGAAAATACCGGGAATATTGATTTTCTGCGGGCAGTCGGCCACGCAGTACTTGCAGTCCGTACAGGGTATGGTGGGAATCTCCGCAATCTTCCGGACCACAGCGTCGATGACAGTCCTTTCCTTGCCGGAAAGGGGTTCGAAATTCGCGAATGTGGCGAGATTGTCGTTCATTTGCACAGGATCGGACATGCCGGAAAGCACGGTTACAACGCCCTCCAACGAAGCGGCATAACGCATGGCCCAGGAAGCGACGGAGCTTTCGGGACGCGCGTCCGTCAGGAGGGATTGCACATCGGGCGCCATGGCCGCAAGATTTCCACCCTTGACCGGTTCCATGATGATGACCGGCTTGTTGTGCTTCATGGCCACTTCGTAGCAGGCGCGGGACTGCACATCCGCATCCTCCCAGTCCACATAGTTGATCTGAAGCTGCACGAATTCCATTTCCGGGTGCTTCGTGAGAATCTCGTCGAGGACATCGGCCTTATCGTGGAAGGAGAAACCGGCGTGCTTTACAAGCCCCTTTGCCTTCAAACCGACCACATATCCCCACATGTCGAACTTGTCGAGATCGGCGATGCGATCCTTGCCGAGTGCATGCAGCAGATAGAAATCGAAATATCCGGCGCCGGTGCGTTCCAGCTGGATGTTGAACAGGCGGTCAAG
Source organism: uncultured Clostridia bacterium (assembly GCA_942493335.1). Classification (GTDB taxonomy): domain Bacteria; phylum Bacillota; class Clostridia; order DSM-8532; family DSM-8532; genus JAEWSN01. The sequence continues at coordinate 2,507,752 of OW818693.1, forward strand.
GTCTTCCTTTTGCTTCACTTCCCAGACGGGCAATTTGGTGGCGAGTTGGAAGGATTCACGGGGATACCGCTTCACAAGCGCTTCGCGGGCAGCCACTTCGGATTCTCCGCCATGATAGACATAGGCGGTGTCGAAATAGGTGAAACCCTTTTCCATAAAGGTATCCACCATGCCCTTGAGCTTTTCGAGGTCGATCTTACCCTGCGTGTTGGGCAGACGCATCAGGCCGAAGCCGAGTTTCTTGATGTCGGAGCCGAGAAAATCCTTGTTCATGCAAATCCTCCATAATGTTGTTCCTTCATGGAACCATTGTCTGCCTGTCGGAAATAGGAGAAGGGAAAAGAGCATGGACCATGGGAGTCGGTTCCCTTTCCAAACTTCCTCTCCATATTGAACCATCTTTCGACGATTTTGTCACGTTCGCTTTTATCCACAGCTCCGTCGTTTTACTTCGAGGATGAATCGGGTAAGTAGCTGTTGGCAGAAAGAAAGGTGATCTGTATGAACGCCAAATCCGGGAAAATGCCCATCCAGAAAAAACAACAAAAGAAGGATGTACAAGGCTTGGGCGGACAACACCCAAAGAAATCCCCCGGGAAAATACAGGCCAAGAGCATGGCAAACGGAAAGAATGGCACATTTCAAGCAGACATGCTGTCCAAGTATTGTTGGCAATCCAATGATCTTGATCGCTTGAGCCCTTCCCCCGACAAACCGAAGCGGAAGGACGGTCTCCCATAACTACCTTTCAGCCACCGCATGACCCGTTCGCGGAACTCCTCGATCAGGTATGAATACGGGAGGGTCCGCTACTCCCTGCATCAAGGCGTATCAGCCCATCGCTTGGCCATGTGATGCTTTTCGGGGACAAATACAGGCCACTGCTGATGGAGGTTGTGAACCGATATCTGCAGCGAAGCCCTCCTCCCCTGGCTTCGCCGGATCCTTTCATGCTTTCATATATGGAAGCCACATGGATATATTCCTTCATGAATGGTACCATCATGTCAGGGCATGGCGTTGCATCTGCAAACCCGCGGTTATGGAGGGATTTCTTTATGAAACCATTCAATCCGGATTGGCTGGAATTGGAACATCTCAGGTCCAGAAAACTCGAACCGGATTTCCGGAACATCCTCGCCGTACTGGAACGCAAGGTGCCTTCGCGGCCCACCTTGTTTGAATTTTTCCTGCATGATGAATTATACGAAGCCTTGTCCGGTCAAAAGGGTGCGACCGATGCCGTCGACCGATGCCGCATGATGATCCGTGCTTTCCATGCGGCAGGCTATGACTATACTACGCTGCATGCTTCGGATTTCTCCTTTCCCACTTCCCAGCACATGGATTCGGGCAAAAAGACGTTTTCGCAGACGCATGGCGGTCTTGTAACCGATCGTGCCGGATTCGACCGCTATCCATGGCCGGACCCGGATACATGTGACTACAGCCGGATCGATACCCTGAAATCCGATTTGCCGAAAGGGATGAAGTTCATCGTATACGGTCCGGGCGGCGTACTGGAGAATGTCATCCAAATCACCGGCTACGAGGATCTCTGCTACATGATGGTCGACGACATGCCGCTGGTGGAGGACATCTTCGCAGGGGTCGGTTCGCGGCTGGTCCGCTATTACGCGCATGTCGCGAACCATGATGCCGTCGGTGCACTCATTTCCAACGATGACTGGGGTCATTCCACCCAGACCATGCTTTCCTCTGAGATGATGCGGAAACTGGTGGTGCCATGGCATTCGGAGATCGCCAAAACCATCCATGCAGCCGGGAAACCCGCCATCCTGCACTCCTGCGGGCAACTGAAGGATGTGATGGACGATATCATCGACACCATCGGCTATCAGGGAAAACACTCCTTTGAGGACAAGATCTTTCCCGTGGAGGAAGCGTATGAGGCATGGCATGATCGAATTGCCATTCTCGGCGGCATCGACCTGGATTTCATCTGCCGCGGCGAACCGGAAGCCATCTGGCAACGTTCAGTCGCCATGCTGGAACGTTCCGCCGGAAGAGGCGGGTATGCGCTCGGTTCCGGCAACAGCATCCCCTATTACGTACCGACCGGGAATTATCTGGCCATGATCTCCGCCGTGGAAGCCTTCTGACCCTCCTTACTTCCGTACTCCTTCCGTACTACACCCGTACATTGGAGGAATTACATGAGTTACAAGTTCTCGGAACTGATTGATGTGGAAAAGCTTCAGGGACTGTCCGACAAATTCACAGACCTGACAGGAGCCGTCACGGCCATCCTGGATCTGGACGGAAAAATCCTTACGGCAAGCGGCTGGCAGGACATCTGTACGAAATTCCACCGTGTGCACCCGGAAACATGCCTTCGCTGCACAAAGAGCGATACCATTCTGGCAGGAAGGCTGGCAGAGGGACACAAGTACAATGTCTATCAATGTGAAAACGGTTTGATTGACGTCGCCTTCCCCATCATCATCGAAGGTGAGCATGTCGGAAACATGTTCACCGGCCAGTTCGCGCTGGAAAAGCCCGATATTGAATACTTCAGGAATCAGGCCCGGCAATTCGGGTTTGATGAAGCAGCCTATCTCGAGGCTTTTTCCAAGGTACCGGTCTTTTCAGAGGAAGCCATCAAGAAAACGATGGCGTTTTTTCTCAAGCTGGCGGAAATCGTCGGCAGTTCCGGCTTCTCCACCAAGAAAATGCTTGAGGTGAACGAGGCTCTGCTGATCCAGAAGAAGAAGGCCGAACAGGCAAACATTGCGAAAAGCCAATTCCTCGCGAACATGAGTCATGAACTTCGCACGCCCATGAACGGCATCATCGGAATGAGCGAGTTGCTGGATGAAACGGAACTGAACGAGAACCAGAAGCTATTGCTTGGATATTTGCGGACATCCGCCGATAATCTGCTTTCCATCATCAACAACATTCTGGATCTTTCGAAAATCGAAGCGGACAAAATGGAGATCATCCTGTCCGATTTCAACCTCCATAAAACAGTACAGGAAGTACTGGACCTGTTCTCGCTGAGCACCCGGAAAAAGGGCATCGAACTGGTCTGCTACATTGACAGGAATATCCCGGACTTCTTGGAAGGGGACGAAATGAAAATCCGGCAGGTTCTGGTGAACCTTGTCGGGAATGCGGTCAAATTCACAGAAACAGGGACCATCTTTTTGGAAATCAAGGCAGCGGAGGTCTCAGACTCGCTCTATGAGATAGAGGCAAGTGTCACGGACACCGGCATCGGCATTTCGGAAGAAGTTCGAAGCCGGTTGTTTCAGTCGTTCACGCAAGGGGACTCAAGCTATACGAAAAAATACCAGGGCACCGGACTGGGCCTTGCCATCTCCAGAAGGCTGATCCATCTGATGGGCGGCGTCATCGACTGTGAAGCGAATTTCGGAACCGGCTCCAGGTTCTTCTTCCAACTCCGGTTGCGGAAAGCAGAGAAAACCGTCCCGATCCCAGACGGATGGGAAGTGGACTGCAGCAAATTGACCATCCTGTTCATCGATGACAATGCGCTGAACCGGAAAATAACGGAGAAGGTGCTTTCGGATGAAGGAATCCGGGTCCTGCTGGCCGATAGCGGCCGGAATGCCCTCGACATGCTGGATGCCGCAGGACACATCGACCTGATCCTGCTCGATGTCCATATGCCGGAATTCGATGGGTTCCAGACAGCGGAGATCATCCGGGAACGGCATGGGACCAGATACCTGATTTTGATGTTTTCATCCGTCGATATCCGGGATGACCTTGTGAAAATGAGGGAGCTGGGGATTTCCGACTACTTGATCAAGCCGGTCCTGCGCAATGAGCTTGTCCATAAGATCAAGACGATCATCCACGCGGAAATGCAGGCGGCCAGGACGACGGGTGCTCCGGGGATATCCGACAGGTCAGGCACCCGTCAAAAAATTCTCATCGCAGAGGATACGCCCATCAACATGTACATGCTGGTGGAAATGATACGCAAGTTCGGAGATTACACGATTCTGCAGGCACGGGACGGCCAGGAGGCCGTGAGTCTTTTTGTATCGGAACATCCGGACCTCATTTTCCTGGATCTCCAGATGCCTGTAATGAACGGATTCGAGGCCTACCGGGAAATCGTCGCCCTTGCGGATGCCGATAATCAGAAGCACCCGCCAACCATTGCCGTGACCGCCTTCGCCATGGAAGAGGACCGCGAAAGGTGCCTGAATGCCGGAATGGATTTCTTCCTGCCGAAGCCGTACAAGAAGGATGACATCCGGAAAGCGCTGGGCAGGCTCGGGTAGGGATGGAGGAACAAATAGCCGACATGCAGGGAAGGTGTTGACTGGCGTGATAATATTGGCGCCAGATTTGCGCCGGTCAGCACCTTCGCCGTTTGTAGTTTTCCTATGCGCCCATCAGCGCCTTCGCCGTTTGCGGGAGTGCTCAGCGCCGCGTTACAATGTGCCCGTGGCCCGCAAACGGATACGGTACGACCAGCCGGCCTTCCTGCGTATCGCCGATTCCGCTGTACAGGTCGACATTGCCGTCTTCCCGCATCACGATGCCGGAAGTAAAGGCGCAGTCCACCAACCCGGGTTTTTTCGACGGACCATCCGGATAGCTTTTTCTGGTGCCGATGATATGGACGTCCAGCGCCTCGTGCATCACCGGATCGAAAACGAAGGCGATGTTCAGGTATACAAGGATATCCACGCCATCCGGCTCCGTCTTTTTGTCAGTCCAGCACTTGTGCCCGATGGCGCCGATCTTCCCGGAATCCAGCAGATAGGCTTGATTGCATCCGCCCCACTCGCCCTCCGCGAAAAGGCCCGGAATGTACGGAGCTGATTCGATCACGTCCGCGGTCAGGTGTTCCAGGTCCGGAATGCATGCGAATCCGATCTGGGATTCAGCACCAAACTTCTTCCTGATCTCCTCATTGCGCGGGCGGGAAAACACACCGATCTGTCCGTCCGGCAATTGTACAAGCCGGATATCCTTCATGTAGTCCGGACCGGTGGTGAAATAGTAAAGATCCGAAATGTCCGTTCCCCGGTAGAAATATCCATAGTATGTGTCGATCTTTCCGGATTTATAGCGGACGTGGGTTCCGCCCAGAATCAGCTCTTCCCCGATTTTCGCGATATAGGGGTCCTCCAGCTGCCAGATCATGGAGGCCGGAACAAGCGTCCAGTCATCCTTCCCGGTGGATTCAAACAGCCTGACCCAGGAACGCGCCCATTCGGATCGACGCTCCACCCGGCCGAATAGATACTTTTTCCCGCCCCATGTGAACGGGATGGATGTGTTGTAGACGTCATAGCCTTCCACACCGTGAAAGGTCAGAATGGTGGACTCCTGAATGACACCTTGCTGCTCGAAGGCTTCGCGTTGCTGTCTGAGATCCATCCGTATTCCCTCCATGACCGTATTGTGAGTGGGCTATGAGAACTGCTTTTGTCGATATGCTTGCAGGATTTGTCGACCTGCTTACAGTGCGGAACGATCCTCTTCCGACCGGGCCGGCTGTTTCGCGCCATGCTGGATCAATTCCCAACCTTGTTTTGGCCGCATCATGCAGACGATGGAAAGAACACCGAAGAACATCGGCAGCAATCCCGGCATCAATGCACCTTTCCAGTATTTCCGGATCGATTTTCCGTCGATGATCAGTACAGCAATACCGAAGACAATTCCAATCAGAATGGTTCCGACAAAACCGAGAAGGCTGGTCGCCATCGTGACCCTGCCATTGCCATATAGGGTGAAGAACAGGGCGGGTGCCCAGATCATCTGGATGATGCCCAGGACGCAGTTGAACGGCATCACAAGGCGCATGAAGCCCATGAAGGCGGATGCATCACGATCCCGCACGGATTTCTCGAAAGTTTTGTCTGTGAAGATCCGGCCGCAGGAAGTGAGCCCGGTGATCCACCTGCGCTGCTGCTTCCAGAAGGTGTTGAAATCCACAGGCTGCTCGGTGGCGTATTCGGCGTCGTCGCAATAGGTGACCTTTTCTCCGGCCAATATCGTCTGAAGCGCAAATTCCGTGTCCTCCACCAGGGTACTGATCTTCCATCCGATCCGCTTGAGATGATCGCACCGGACGGTGAACCCACTACCGTAGTACAGGAAGGAAAGTCCACGGTTTGCCAGCGGCACGTTCACAAGGCGGTTGCTCATCAGATAGAGAAACGAGGCGAAAGCGCTGACAAAGGTTTCATTCGCATTGATGGATTCGCAGCGGCCTGCAACCACCGCATGTCCTGCGCGGATCCTGACTTCCATCCGGCGAAGGAACTGCGGGGTGACCACGACATCCGCGTCTACGATGCAAAACGCATCATATCCCGCATCCAATAGACCCTTTTCATAAAAGGCCCAGTTGAGCGCATGCATTTTCGTCCGATGGATGCGATCCCGGCGCTTCAACACGCGAACACCCCGCTGGGCAGCCAGCGTGGCCGTGTTGTCCGTACAGTTGTCCGCAATGACGATGATATCCATGAGTTCGGCGGGATAATCCAACTGCGCCAGACTGTCCAGCACGCGCCCGATGACCTGGCTTTCATTGCAGGCAGGAATCAGAACAGCGAAACGGGTTGCAGGCTCCTCCAGAAGCGGTTGAACTTTTCTGCGCAAAGGCGCACGGAAAAACAGCACTACATAATAAATCCCACAAAACACCGGGATCAATGAAAGAATGCCGGCCATGATGATCATCAGAATATCAAACCGTCCAAGGTGAACCAATAAATCCATGCATCCATCCAATCTCATCAAGTCTTCATCAGCGGGACTGGGCGAGCCGCGATTCTGCTTCCACGATCCGAACCGGTGCCCCGATGCGGGCGAACATGGCGGCGGCATCCTCGAAACCCCGATCCAGATGTTCCACTCCGGACAGAAGCGTGGTCCCTTCAGCCAGTAAACCGGCAATCAACAGGGCCGTTCCGGCTCTGATGTCGGTTGCGTGAACCTGGGTTCCATGCAACGCCCTTCCCCCATGAATACGAACAGAACCGGTTCTTGTTCGAAGCGCGGCGCCCATCCGCATGAATTCCGTGCACTGGTTGAACCGCATGGGATACACACGGTCCGAAACCACGCTTGTTCCCCGGGCTTTCAACAGGAGGGCGGACAAAGGCTGTTGGAAATCAGTTGAGAACAAGGGGTACATGCCGGCACGGACGCGGGTCGGAAGGATGTTTCCGTCCGTTTCGGCGATCAGGTTCTGCTTGTCGGGAGATGTCGTAAAGGTATAGCCGATCTCCCTGTATTTCGCCATCAGATTCCCAAGATGCTCCGGCACGGCTCGTTCCAGCACAAGGGAACCGCCGGTGGTTCCGAGGGCCGTAATGTAGGATGCGGCGACAAGCCGGTCCGGAATCACGGAGTGCTGCACCGGACCAAGTCTGGACACCCCTTCGATGCGGATGGTGTCGGTGCCTGCGCCGATGATGTTCGCGCCCATTTCATTGAGCATGACGGCCAGATCGACCACCTCGGGGTCCCGGGCGGCGTTGCGCAGAATGGTCTTGCCTTCCGCACGCGAGGCGGCCATCATCAGGTTGAGCGTGGCTCCGCTTGTGATGGTGTCGAACAGGATTTCCGCACCGACGAGTTTGCGGGCTTCCACCACATAATGGTCCTGATACAGGGATATCGTCGCGCCCAATGCGCGGAGCCCTTTGAAATGCTGATCGATGGGGCGTTTCACGAAGTCGTCTCCGCCGGCGTAACCCACGGAGACTTTACCGAACCGGGCCAGCAGTGCTCCGATGAAATAATACGCGGTCCGGATTTTTTTCGCTTCCGCGGGTTCGATTTCCGGGCAACGGATCGCTTCGGGATCGATGCTGGCAGTATGTCCATCCATTCGGGCGGAACCACCCATGCTGCGGATAATCTGAAGAACAACCCCCACATCGGAGATGTCGGGCACATTGCGGATCCGGACGGGACCATCGGACAGACAGGCACCTGCCAACAGGGCCAGCGCACTGTTTTTCGCGCCGGGCACGGCGATTCTGCCGCCTATCCGCTCTGCCGAATTGATTTCTAGAAACCTCATGCGTACCTGCCTTTTCGGACGGTTCCCCCTTCTTTGGGCGGAACCGGCATGTCGCGATGTTTTTCCTTTGTGGACCCGCTGCTGCTGCACAGGGCAAAACGACGGGCGATGCAGAAATCGGCTGACGTCAGGGCCACAGGATGCAACACAAAAAAGTCCGCATGCAGATTCACTGCGAATACGGATTTATTGTAACAGATTTGTCATGGGAAAGATAGGATGCTGCAAGACGGAACCCGGCAACGCAAGGATGGCGTTGCCGGGTTCTTCTTCGGCGAATCGGGCGGAACAGGTTACAGTCCGCTCAGATATGCAAAGTCTTCCCTCAGACAGGCAACCCTGTCCTGGGGCGTGTTGTAGCTCCACTCGCGTTCCACGATGCGGACCTTGCAGCCCTGTGCCTCGGCCGCGTCGATGACTTTACGCCAGTCCACGATACCGGTTCCGGCTGCGACGTTCATCCGACCGCGTTCCTCCATCATCTTGCGGAACTCGTCCGTGAAGATGGGCTTGCCGTTCTCGTCCAGTTTGAAGAACGGGGTCTTGTCCTTCGCACTGCGGGGCTTGTCCGGGCCGGTCACCAGACTGTTTTCCTTGATGTGGATCGCCATGAAGCGACCGGCATGCTGCCGGATGTACGCAACGGGATCGATCCCCGCTGCGGAAGCCCAACCGCAATCCAGTTCGAATCCGACGACTTCGGGATTCGTGTTTTCAATCACATAATCAAGCAAAGGTTTGCCTTCGTCGACGAAGAACTCGCTCGTATGATTGTGGAAGCCGATTTTCAAACCATGTTTCGCAATTTCCCGCCCTTTTTCATTAAGTTGTGCGGCAAATTCCAGCGCTTCCTCCTTTGTGGCAAACGGGTGCGAAGGAACGATGATCATCTGTCCACCCAGCTCGCTCATGAGGGCGACATGCTTGTCGACTTCATCAAACCGGACATGGGAGGAAACAGGCGAGAGGTTGTATTGTGTCAGCAACACCTTCAACTCGGACGCTTCAAGGCCGCCATAACCGCCCGCGAATTCGACGCCCGCATACCCCATCTCCGAGGCTGTCTTCAATTTCTCTTCCATCGTAAGGGCGCTGTCCATGCCGTAGGAATACAAGGCCAGACTGATGTTGTCCATGGTTTGCCTTCCTTTCGTGAATGCGACGTTCCAATGGGTTGATTCCAGTGCATACACAAGTTCCTGCGCCAGGATCAAGCCTGATTACTTGAAGTATACCGGCTGGCCCGTCTTGGAGGACTGGTAGATCGCATCCAGGATCTTTGTCACGACGATGGCCTGTTCCGGCAGGACGAACAGTTCGCCCTCACCCTTCAGTGCGGCCACCCAGATTTCATGCTCGCGGGACGGAGGCGCCTCGCCGCCGCCGAAACCGGGAATGAACATCGGCACCTTCTGCCCGACCGTCGTGATGGAGGATTCCCCTGCCACGACATGGTTCAGGCGGACGCCGTCCTTCGTGTCCAGGCCGCCCTTTGTTCCGCAAAGAAGCACCATGCCGGGATCCGTAGCCATATTCAACGCCCAGGACGCCTTCAGGTTGATGGTCGCGCCGTTCTTCATGCGGACGAAACCAAACGCGGAATCCTCCACCTCAAAGGTCTTGTTGTCCCAGGAATCCTTGCGACCGCGCCAGTCGGACTGGCCCTGTTCCTCGGGTCCCAGAAGACGACCGAGCTTTTCGTAGGACACGCCGACCACATAGTCGGGCTCGTAGTTGTTCATCATCCAGAGGGTGAGGTCCAGCGCATGGGTTCCGATGTCGATCAGCGGACCGCCGCCCTGTTTGGACTTGTCGGTGAACACACCCCAGGTCGGCACGCCGCGGCGGCGGATGTAGGAAGCTTCCGCGTAGTAGATGTCGCCGAGCCAGCCGTCATCGACAACCTTCTTGGCGACCACGTTGTCATGGAAATGGCGATACTGGTAACCGATGGTGAGCATCTTTCCGGTACGGTTCTTCGCATCGAGCATTTTCTGCGCTTCTTCGGGATTGATGGCCATCGGCTTCTCGCAGAGGACATGCTTGCCGGATTCGAGCGCGGCGACAGAGATCTCGCAGTGTGAAACGTTCGGCGTCAGGACATGGACCGCGTCGATCGTCTTGTCGGCGAGCAGTTCATGATAGTCCGTATAGACCTTGGCGTCCGGCGTGCCGTACTTCTTGGCGGCTTCCTGAGCCTTTTCGATGACGATGTCGCAGAATGCGACAAGGTCGACGCCTTTCTGCTGGATCATGCCGGGGAAGTGCTTCTGGTTCGCAATGCCGCCGCAACCAATGAATCCGATCTTCAAGTTAGCCATGGTTGTTCCTCCTGTATGGAAGTCGTGGGGGAAAATCCCGTTTGCAACCGACAGAACCGTTCGCCTGTCAGAAACATTCTTCTATATCAGGTTCCCGAATGTCAATGGAGCGTTTTATGAACTTGATCCATCCCTAACCGATTTTACAGTTTTCCGGTGCATTTCTACCGTATATCAGTAGGTTCCGTCCATGCACATTCTGATGTGATCGATCGCCTGCTTCATGTACCGTTTCGGATTGTCCGTGAATTCGACCTCGACGGAGAGATTTCCGGTGTATCCGATTTGACGGAGAGCTGTCAGGAAAGCTGTGTAGTCCACAATGCCGGTACCTGCCGGGAGGTTTCCGCGGGTGAGTCCGTCGGAATCCTTCGCATGTACGTTGAAGATGTGCTTGGCGCCCAGCATGAACACGGCGGTTTCCACGTCGATGTTCTGGTTCACCAGATGGGCGGTGTCAAGTTGGATGCCGAAATTGGGACGCGCCACATCGTTGATGATCTGCAGCATGGCGTGAGGTGTGGAGCAGAGGGATCTTGGGAAACACTCCAGGGCGATGCGAAGGCCGGAATCCGCTGCCATGTCGCAGGCTTTTCGCATCATGTCGGCAAACAGGTTCCAGTCCCGCTCCCAGCTGTAATCGGCCGGCAGATTCATGGCGATTTTCTCGGACGGGGAACCTTTGCGGCTCCGACAGGCGCCGAACGGTCCCGGAATGATGCAGGAAATGGTCTTGGCGCCAAGGTTTGACGCCGTGTTGCAGCATTTGGCAAAATAGGCGAGTTGAGTGGCTTGAACGGTTTTGTCCGGATTGTTCCAAAGGTCGGACTGGAACACAAGTCCGCCCATTTCAAGTCCGATGTCGGCGACATGGGCCGCCAGCTCCCTGCTGGCCTTTTCCGTGAAGAATTCATCCAACGAATCAAACGCGGACAAATAATCGACCACGTCGAATCCGAGCGCCTTCACATCGGTTGCAATCTGTTTCAGGGAATCTCCCTTGGGCATATCTTCAGGCGTGAGTGTCCAACCCCAGGCAACACTTCCGATCTTCATGTGTAATCCCTCCACTTTCAACGGGTCGCATTGGTTCATATTTTATCACGGATCGCTTTTATATGTAATATGTTTTTACATGTAATTCTCAAGGTTCTCTTGAGGTTTGCAATGATCCTGCTTGTTGGCATTTTGCCTGAGTATAACTATGGATATAGGTGAGTTCAGGCATGGGTGTGTTTCGAGGGACGGGACATGAATTCCGTCATCGTCCTCGACAGGAGGGAACTGTACGGCTCTTCCTCGTAAAAACACGGTCGCCGCTCTGAGCCAGGCTGAAGTCCCGCGTTTCCTTCGGAACCGCTCGAGATGGCGGATAGCGGCGTCCGGCTTGTTTTCCCATCCCAGATTCGATTGGCATCCGTCGTGGTTTTGAGGACGGTGACGAGTTGGATGCAGTGTCCTGTCCCTGCCATGCCTTCAATTGGCACGTAATGGGATGAGTTTTGACACAGAATGCCTGAATGATAGAATGAACCCGAGATACACGAAAAGACAAGACAAGATAAGACAAGCATGATCGACAATACATGACGTAAAAAACCAAGGCAAAAAGGACCAGATAAAACAATCACAGCGAGGGCACCCATGGGCAATCTCCACCGGATCCAGTGGATCGACCGGCATATCCGCGCAGGTCGGTATCCCAATTGCAACGCCATCGCGGAGAATTTCGAAATATCGAAGCGGCAAGCGGCCCGGGACATTGAGTACCTGCGGGATTCCCTTGGCGCGCCGCTTGCCTTCTCCTCAGAACACAACGGATACACCTATCAGGACGCGTCCTTCCGTCTTCCGGGCCAAACCCTGTCCGAGGAAGCCGTCGTCGCGCTCCGCTACCTGTCCGAACAATACCTCCATTCCAGCAATCAGAGTGCCATCCGTCTTGCCGATCTGTTCCGTTCTCTTTCCGAGCGCAATGAGAAGCAGCCAAATGAGGGAAAAGGCGGCTTTCCCTTTCAGTTGCAGGATGCAGCCCCTCTTCCGCCTGTTCCCGACCTGGATTCACGCGTATACGAACTGTATTGCCGGATCGAGGAAGCTTGGAAGATCCGGAAGAAAGTCTCCATCGTCTATCTGGATGCAAAAAACCGTGAAAGCCAGCGCGTGATTCATCCCTACCTGCTTTATCATTATGGCAGGACCGCTTATGTGGTCGGGTACTGTGAACTGCGCCAGGAAATCCGGCTTTTCCAACTTGCCAGGATCGTCCGCCTCGAAATTCTGCGGCAAGGATATATCATCCCGGAATCGTTCGATCCGTCCGGTTACCTGACAGAATCTCCCGTTCCATCCGTCGCGCCCTATCGTGCGAGAATCCGTTTCCCCGGAGATGCCCGACTTGCGCTTTATCCCTTTCCGCACGAGATTCTGCCGGACGGAGTCATCTCCCTCGAATTCCAGCGATCGTCGGATTTTCTGACCTGGCTGCTCGCGCACCCTCCCGGATTCCGCATTCTGGAGCCTGTATGGTTGAAGGAACGCCTCCGGGAGCGACTCAAGAAAATGATGGAGGATCTGACCCTTTCCGAACCAACGGAAAAGAAAGACCAGGTATGACATCCCATGTCATCGTGCTCCGGTAGACTGATCACAGAGCATCCATCACCGGTGATGGAAATCTGATTTGTGTTCGGATCTGTGTTTGGCCGCAGCCGACAAAACCAGGCTGCGGGACTGGAGGGAAAGAAATGGGCAAGAAAAAACTGGATAACATCAAACTGGAAATGTCCTGGACCACCTACGCCGCCTCGGCTTTCGGTGTCCTGCGCGGAGCCGGCCTCTGGAAGGACGAGTTCTGGAAGTTCATGGGAGAAACGGGTGCCGCCTTTCACTTCATCTGGCACAGGGAGGCTTGTCCCAGCTCTGTCACTGTCTATGACTGGAATCGGGAGCACTTTGAAATGATGGACCGTATCGGTGTCGCTTCTGAAACGGTTTCCATCGAGAACCCGACCGCCAGGAAAAGCCATGCATTGCTGCAGCAGCGGGCCATCGACAGCATCCGGCAGTCCATTGACCGGGGCATCGGTGTGGTGGTCTGGACGCCGACGCAGGTGCTGGAATTCGGTATCATCAATGGGTATGACGATGCAGACGGCGTGTTCTTCGTCGAAGCCTGCGGCGGAGAAAGTCCCGCCGATCCGCTCCTATATGCCAATCTTGGCAAATCGACCGTTCCATTCCTCAGTTATCAGATCATGCTGGGCCGAACGGAGCTTCCGGAAGGAGAGATCATCCGGGACTCCCTGAAATTCGGTCTCTCCCAGTGGAAGGAGGATTTCCACATCACGCCGGAATATGCAAACGGGCGCAAGGGATATGACAATCTTCTGATCGCACTGGATTCCGGTCATCTCAACCCGTTCGGGCTCGGATACAATCTTGCTGTCTACCAGGATGCCCGGGTGAATCTCGCGCAATATCTTGCCTATGCGAACGAAACACCCGATTTTACAGGCAAGTTGGGCCTTGCTGCAGCGAACTTCGGGAAGACCGCCGGACTATTTGAACAGATGACCCGCCTGGCTCCCTTCGATCCTTCCGCAAAATCCTACAACCCTTCCGTCCTGCCGGAACTGGCTCGCCTGGCACGGGAAGCCTTGTCGCTGGAAGAGGCCGCATTTGCCGAGATCGGCAAGGCAATCGGCGGCTAAGGCAACCGTATCCATTTCCGAGTCCTGAAAGGGCCTCGGCGGCCACGGCAAGGATTCCCTTCACGAAAACCGGCGTTTCCAACAGGAAAACGCCGGTTTTTTCCTGTTTCGTCCATTGTATGGAACGGATGGATGCGATAGGATGGCGTTGCCTGAGGAATACCAGACCTGTAAGAAAAGCCAGACCTGTAAGGAGTACCAGACCCGAATGGAATACCAGGTCCGAATGGAATACCAGGCCCGAATGGAATACCAGGCCCGAGAAGAATACCGGACCTGAAATGAATACCGGAACCGAAAGGAGTCATCATGACAACCGCATACAATCTTCGCGAAATCATGAAAGACACATGGGAAATCGGCGAGTTCGACTGCGATTCCCCTTTCCTGCTGATCGGCCAGGAACGAGCCTTGCTGATCGATACGGGAATCGGGATCGGAGATCTGGCCGGCGCTGTGAAAAAACTCACCGACAAGCCGATCACGCTTGTTCTCAGCCACAACCATCTGGATCATGTCGGCGGTATGGGCTGGTTCCCGGAAGCAAGCATGAGCCGGGACGACTGGTTCACGATGTTCAAAATGGTGCCCGATCTTGCGGCCCGACGTGGTTATGCGGAATTCATCCGCAATCGCAGCGGTCTTTCCTATCCTTACGATCCGGAGACGGACATCCAGCTCTGGCCTGCCATCCCGCGCATTCTTCCGCTGGAGGACGGCCAGGTCTTCGATCTCGGCGGACGGATCGTCACAGCCTACGCCTGCCCGTGCCACACCCTTGGCTCCATGGTTTTCCTCGACGAGTCCACCCGCACCCTGTTCGCAGGCGATGTCCTGAACTGCAATCTGCTGTTGGCGGGAATCCCCGGTACGCCCGGCTTTGTCAGCATCGAGCGCTCCCTGGCCTCCTATCGCCGTTTGAAGAGCCTGCAGCCCCGCTTCGACCGCATGTTCAACGGGCATTCCGATTTCCGTCCCTTGGGAGACCCGCTGGACATGCAGGTCCTTGATGACGCAATCACTTGCTGTGCCGATCTGGTCGCGGGAAATTATGAGGAATGCCGCGAACCCGGCATGTTCCCGGGCATGCCCGAACAGACCGTCATCCGCCGTGGATGCGTGAAAGTCACCTACCGCGAGGAGGGCATCCATTGACACTTTCCCGCCTGCATGCGATATTGTCCGCATGACCGTGCATCCCTTTTTTTCCCGGTTATGCCATATCGTCTCGTTTTTGCATGACAACGGAGGCGAAGCCAGCAACCGCGATGCCTGAGGCATATTCATATGGAGGTATGGCATGAAAAAGAGCGAAAATCCTCACAATGAAAGGCAAAACAGCGAAGGGACAGACGTCGTATCTCCCGGTCGCTTTTCCCGCTTCATCCGGCGTTACCGGTGGGCAGGTATATCTGTACTCATCCTTCTGGTCGCAGCCTTTTCCATTGCTTTCTGGTTGAATCGCGAGGTTCCGCAAACGCCGGCCTCCTCATCGACTGAAGCGGTAACCGGTGTGCCGGCAACGCCTCAGTCGGATACGGAACCTGCCGACCGCCCCCGTGTACGCCTGACAGCGCAGGATGACAGCTCGACAGGGATTGGCGTGAAAACGGGCTTTCATCTCGATCTTCCGAAAAATGCATCGGAAAAGTTGAAACAAGCCCTTTCCTCTGATTCTTTGTCAGCTACGATCCAGGTCAGCCCCAAATTCTCATTCAGAATCCTGACCGAAGTCGACGGCGCACGCCTGATTCCCGATCTTCCGCTTGCAGCAGGCCAGCTCTATCAATTCAAGCTCGACAATCCGGATGCGAATCTCCATGAAACCTGGGCGTTCCAGACCCGCCGGGATTTCCGGATTCTCTCCACGCTTCCCGCAGACCGCGGCACCGGTGTTCCTGTCAACACCGGCCTCGAAATCCGATTCAGCGATCCGAGCTTTACCGGAATAGACTCGCTTTTCTCCCTTGTCCCCTTGCTTCCCACCGGTGAGGGAGACGCGGTGGCAGGCCGCTGGGAAACCCACAAGGATACCGCGGTCTTCATTCCGGCACAGGATCTGGCTCCGGGCACGATCTACCGGGCCACCCTGAAAGCCGGTACACGTCTCCTTGAAAGCGACCAGTCCCTTTCCGACGATACGACTTTTTCCTTTCAAACCTTGCCTGTCACGCCCCCGAATCAAGTCAGCTTCCTGAACATCCTTGATGTCAACAGCAGCGCTTCCTCCGTTCGCACCCCCTATCTGACCATCTCCTGCGACGAAGAAACCCTGAAGGCGGAATGCGACGTCACCGTCTGGAAATACGCGGATGCGGCAGCTTATCAGCAGGCACTGACGCCGGAGCTTACCGTTCCCTATTGGGCGGACCGGGATGTCAATCGTATTCCGGATACGTCTTCCCTTCAAAAGGTCCAGAGCTTCAAAACCACCCTGGTACCGGATGATTACTCCACCCTGCTGATTTTCCCGGATCTTCTGCCGGAAGGTCATTACCTGGTCACCTGCAATGCGGGTGGCATGAAAACATTCGGCTTCCTGCAGGTCAACGACCTGATGCTCTACCTCAGCACCACTGAAACGGGCTCTCTGGCATGGGCCAACGATCTCGCTACCGGCAAGCCGCTTGCCGGCGTGACATTGCTTGGTTCAGGCGATGCGAAGGCTGTTACGGGAGAAGATGGAACCGCGCTCCTCCCGGAAATGCCCTATGCACCCAAGTCGGGGACTCCCTTTTTCCTGTCGGCCACCCGCTCCGGTCATCCATCGTTCGTCGCGGTCCTTTCTTCCCCGTCCATGGGCAACTATGAAAGCTGGATGGACTATGAATACGCCGGAAAAACCCTCTGGCGCTATCTCTTCACCGACCGATCCACATACTTGCCGACAGATACCGTCTCCTACTGGGGAATCGTGAGGGCCAGGGAAGGAAGTACGGATCCGTCCGCCCTGACAGTGACACTGGAGAAAAACGGGTACTGGTCCTATGACAGACAAGCCGATCTGATCCTGGAAACCCAGTCGATCCATCCCGGCGCACGCGGCGCCTATGAGGGCAGCTTCGAACTCGTGAATCTGGACCCCGGCAGTTACTGCATCGTAATAAGGAAAGACGGCAAGGAGATCGACCGCAGCTACCTTGGCATCTACCAATACGAAAAACCCGCTTTCTACCTTTCCGCCTCGTTGAAGGAGGGCATTGTCCTTCCGGGCGAGACCGTGGAGGTGGACGTGGAAGGTCGATTCTTCGAAGGGACACCCGTCCCGGGCCTCGAACTGGATAGTTCCTTCTATTACGGCGGAAGGGATCTTGATGTCCAGCCCCTGACATTGGATACAAAGGGAGAAGCCAAGGCCACCACCGTGATCCCGGAACTGACCGAAACTTCCTCCTGGCAGCCGCAGTCCGGCTGGTTCCATGCAAATGCGAAAAATCCGGAGGAAGCGGAGATTTCCCTGTATGAGTCCTTCACCGTGTTCCCACGCGACACCATGGTCTGGGTGGATTCCACGATGGACAAGGGAACGGTTACCGCCAGCATCCATGTTCACCGGATCAACCTGGAGGCCGCGAAAGCGGTGGACAGCCAGACTTATCAGCCGGACCCGTCACAAGTTGCCTACAAGGGCGAAGCTGCGGACACTCCCGTTCATGGAGACATCCATGAACAATACTGGGATCGCAAGGTCATCGGAAAAAGGTACGATTTCGTCAACAAGGTCACCTACGACCAGTACGAATACTTTCAGGTGGATCACAAGGTCGCGGAGTTCGACGGCGTTTCCTTGCAGGGATTGCTGACGAAGACCCTGGCGATTCCGGATTATAGGGAGGATCGGGAGTATCGACTCGTCCTCAGCCTTCAGGATGCGAAAGGGCGGAAGATTGAGGAGACGCGCTACCTGTCTGACTGGTACGGATATGGCAATGGCGGAATGAACTATTATCAACTGGAAACGGTGGGAAAGCCAAACGGATACAAGGCGGGCGAGATGGTTCACCTTGATCTGACAAGGGACAGCCAATCCCTGAAGGAGAACGGTCCAGGCGGGCGCGTTCTATACATGCTGCTGCGGGAAGGCCATCTGGAGCATAGCGTATCCACAGGCGGAAGTTACGAGTTCCCCTTCGAGCCTGCCTACATTCCCAACCTTATGGCGAAAGCCGTCCTGTTCGATGGAAACAAACTTGTGGAAACGGACAGCTGCATGATCAGCTATGACACCTCCGAAAAGAAACTTACGGTGGAAACCATTCCGGACGCGGAGAGCTATCGACCCGGGCAAACGGTTTCGGTCGATCTTCGTGTGACGGATGCCTCCGGCAACCCCGTCGAAGCTTCCGTCAATGTCGCCGTTGTGGATGAAGCCTACTTCGCCATATACGAGCAAACCGCCGATCCACTGGGCTCCCTGTATCTGCCGGCTTTCGGCACGGGCATCATCAACTCCTACATTTCGCACAGACTCTACGATCCGGCCTCCGAAACCGGGGGCGGTGCGGAAGGCGGAGAAGGCGACGATGTGGGAAGTCCTGTCCGAAAGGACTTCAAGGATACGGCCTGGTTCGGTTCCACCGTGACGGATGCAGCGGGAAAAGGTCATGTATCCTTCAAACTGCCGGACAATATCACGACGTTCCGGGTCACGACCCAGGCTGTTACAGAGGATCTGAAAGCCGGTGCAGGCAAAAGCCCTGTGATTTCAACCCTTCCCTTCTTCGTCCAGTCCATCGTGCAGGATGCGTACCTGGCAGGCGATTCTCCCACCCTCCTGCTTCGGGCTTATGGTTCCGCCATGACAAATGCCGAAACCCGTTTTACGGTATCTCTGACCACAGAAGACGGCAGGACGGACATGAAGGAGGGCGTTGGCTCCGGCTCGAACTATGTCGGCATCCCGCTGGATCCCCTTCAACCCGGGAAAGTCGTCCTGACCGTGAAAGGCGTCAACGGATCAAACCAGGACACGGTGGAGCGCACGATTCGGGTAGAGAAGAATCTGCTGACCATTCAACGCACTACTTTCCTTCCGGTTCGCAAGGGCATGCGGATTGAGGCGACCGATTCACCCGCCACCCTGACGATCTACAACAAGAACGTTTCCATCCTGAATCAGACGCTCTGGAGCCTGTACTGCTCGTATGGCAGACGGGTTGACAAGGTCATCGCACGACAGATGGCAGCCGGGCATCTCAAGGACATCCTGTCGGACCCGTACGTGGAATCCGTTCCTGAAACGGATTTCAAGCCCTGGCAGAAAGACGATGGAGGCATCGCCCTGCTTCCCTACGACAGCAGTGACGTGGTTCTTTCCGCAAAAATCTGCTCCGTGAACCCGGATCTTTTCGATTCGGAAAAACTGAGCGGTTACTTCACAACCATCCTGGAAGATGAAAAGTCGCTTCCGATGCATGCCGCAGCCGCCATGTGGGGCCTTGCCGCCCTCGGCGAACCGGTGCTGCTCGATGTTCGCGCCCTGGTTTCCGACATTGGCCTGAAAGATGACGAGAAAATGGTGTATGCGCTTGCGCTGGCGGATCTGGGGGATCTGGACGGCGCATCGGCCCTGTACGTAAGCCTGGCGGGCAAATATGAGAAAAAGGGGGATCCGTACAAGTGGTTCGATTTCGGACGGGACAAGGATGATACCCTTCAGATGACGGCGTATGCCGCCATGCTGGCGACAAAGACCGGTCATGCCGACGCGGACAGCCTGTATGCCTACCTGCAGAAAAATCAGACCCATGAGCGTCCCATCCTTCTCGAACAGCTCGCATTGCTGGACGGACGGTTGCAAACGGTTTCCACTACGGGCAGTGCAACGCTGGTGGTGGATGGCAAGCCCCAGCCTTTCGTCATCAAAGGTCAGGAGACCTTCCGGGCGATCGTGAAGCCTGAGCAGATTGCCGGTCTGCAGTTCGAGGATATCAAGGGAGATCTTGATCTGGCTGTCGTTTCCCGCGGGAGTGCGCTCACGCTGGACAAGGGCGGCAACCGGGTGGCAACCATCCAGCGCAGGTATCTCGTGAATGGCGTGGAGAAGGATACCATCGGCCCGCTTGACACCGTCGAGGTGAACCTGAAAATTCAGATGGAGACCGACGCGCCGGAAGGCAACTATGAATTGTCCGACCTTCTGCCGGCGGGTCTCCGCTACACCTATGCCAACGGTGAATCATCAATTCCGTCGCTCTACGTCTGGTGGGAACCGGATGGACAACAGATCCGGACGGTCCTTCCCCTGAGAGGTGGATCATCCTGCACGGTTCGCTACTTTGCACGGGTTTCGGGTGCGGGGAGCTTCTCTGCCGACCCTGCCGTCATCAAGGATGAAAGCAGCGACGCATGCGGCTTTTCCGAACCAGCGCATATTACGGTGACCAGTCCTTGAAGCAGGTGGAAGAGTGAACCGGGTTGACAGGCAGAACCGGGCTGACGGTATGAACCGAGCTGACAGGGTGAATCGGGCTGACGGTATGAACCGAGCAGACAGGGTGAATCGGGCTGACGGTATGAACCGAGCAGACGGGGTGAATCGGGCTGACAGGCAGAGCCGGGTGAATGGGGTGAAACGAGCAGGCAAGGACCTGACAGGAACGCCCAGACTTCGACGGCATGTTGTGCAGGTCCTTGTCTTTATGGGATTGTTGCTCCTGACATTTTTGCTTTTCTTGAGCCAGACTACCTCGCTCCGGCCATTTACGGCCCATTTTATTCCGGCCCAATCGGTGCCTGAACAGCCATTCTCCACCTTGTCCTATCCTACCGAATCATTCTCCCCCTGGTCCAATCCGGTCGAGACAGCTCCACCACAGCAGGGCTCTCCCTCTTCGAGCCTGAAATCAAGCGAAGCGTTGATCCAGTGCAGTTTTCTTGATGCGAAGGGGTTTTCTTGGATGCTAAAGCAAACAGACACCACGCCCGCACCTTTCTGGCGGACGGATTTTCTGCTGGCCGGGAAACAGGCGGAGCCCCTTCCTGACGGGGAACCCGCCGGACTTGTGCTGCCCCATCACGCCGTTGCGAACCCCATGACGGCCCGCATCCTGGCGGAAGCGGCAGAGCGGTTTGCCGGGAACCCGCCTGAGGTGATCATCCTTCTGGGGCCAAACCACAATCGTGAAGGCGTCTCACGGATCCAGACCGTCAATCAGGACTGGGAAACCCCGGAAGGTGTCATGCCTGTGGCAGGGGAATGGGCATCCGCACTCATTCAGGATCTCGGCGCAACCGGAGATGCCACACTGATGGAGCGGGAACATTCTGTGAACACCCTTGTTCCGTGGGTTCGCCATTTCTTTCCGGAGGCTTCTCTCTTGCCCATTTTGATCCACGGAAACCTGGAACAGGATCAATGCCGGGAACTATCCACACACCTGGCAGATTTTGCTGCCACACGGAAGACACTCGTCATTGCCTCCGTCGATTTTTCACATGGGTTGAAAAGCAGCGATGCATTGGCATGCGACGAGAAAACCTGGTTCCTGCTGGTGGCCGGAGACACGACTGGCCTTCTTCGGCTTGGGAATGATCATCTCGACGCGCCACCAACCCTTGCCACCCTGATGATGACAATGGAGGCGCTGAACGCAGGTCCCACGCTTCTCGCCGGGCACGCGGAAGCTTCTGCTTTTCTCGGGCATCCGGTTGAAGATACTACGAGTTATCTGGCTGTAGTCTTTCCAAAAGCAGTTGCAGATCCTTAAGTTTCGGTGTTTGGCTGCGTATACCAAATATTTTCAGGAACCTTCTTGCATGCCGTTAACTCCTTCAAATTTCATTCTCATTTACGGTGCTTTATCATATACAAATCGCACAAACAGAGTAATTATGATGAGTTTATGTCATTCGACATTATTCGCTATTGCTGCATCAGAAAACATGAGGTAAAAGAATAGAAGGTACCATGGAGTACGTAATAACGATATTCACGAAAGCGATTGCAGAGATACCATGAATGATCCAATGGATAACTGTCGACACCGTTCGTCTTATGCACTCAATAGAATTTATGGCAAGCGCTATCTATTATCATAAGAATTCGAACATTTTTACCGGCGTTTGCACAATTGTGTCTGATATTTTTATTCACCCCGATGATGAAAAGGGCACTTTTTTAACCTTAAAGCAGTAAAGCTGGTGGAGGAAGAAAAGAATTAGGAATAAAGCAAAAGGGGATATATATGAAAAAATATGTGTACAGAAAAGAATTTTATTATTTCATTATTATTGTAATGTTTATTTGTATATGTTCGCTATATTTGACGGCACAGGCAAAAGCAAACAATATCCTTGTACTTATTTGTATTGCTGCATTACTGCTGACGATTTATGGAATAATCTGCACGCCGTTCACATATTGTGCCATTGATGGCAATAAGTTCGTGTCAAAGACAATTGGGTTTTCTCAATTCATTTATCTTCACGAAGTGAAATCCCTTGTCATTCACCAATCGTCAAGTTTACTAAGTAAATCGATTATCGTCTATGATGAAACAAAAAAAATAAACATTACCCCATGGCTTAAAGATTATCGTGAGCTGGTTTCGCGAATCGTTGACAGCACAAAAGATAACCATGGTATTCTCATTGATCCCGTCGTTCTGAAAATCCTTCGCAGTAATGAAAAACTCAGCTCATTGCCGTGACGGAAAGTAATTAGCACAAAAATGTTTACAGACCCAATTTTTAGCATAATATGACCTTGTTTCGTGATCTACATGTATTGTGCACTAAATTATCGGATTTAGTTTGTTGGCAATTTCCGAGGGGGACATCAACTAGCATGCAGTGCCCACATGCTAAACCCGTTGCGCGTCGCGCCTCCGAAGCGGGAGCAGCTGCGGTCCCAGTTTCAGTACTTCGCAGAGGCTAAGACGTAATACGCCATATAATGGCATATTTGATACTGGAGCTATTATTCTGAAAGCAAAATGATCAGGAATAATAGCTATTACAAATGTAAATACTGGAGGATAGAACTATGTCTGTGAACGCAATAATACTAGAAGGCTTAATATCCAAATGGCAAGATATTCTGCGGCTTAGGGACTGGGATGTCATATTGACTATTGTTAATACGCCTTGGAGAAAATCAGGTGACATCAAAATTGATATAACTGACAAAAAAGCAGTGCTGCTCATAAATTCCACACCGAAAAGCACTAACCTAGAAGAGCTTGTTGTTCATGAACTGCTGCACCTAAAGCTTTGGGGCATGGATCAAATGATTGAGGAATTGCTATCGAAAGTATTTGGGACTGAGAAAGATGACGCAAAAAGGGAATTTGCAATGTCACAGTTTTTCACATTATTAGAGTCAACCGTTGAGGATCTAGCTAAAGGATTTTTGAAGGCAAATGGGAATGATGAGGGATTGAGTTTTGGTCGATTAGCAGATGAAGTGAATGAAGAGATAAGAATCAAGACAGAAGAGAAATAATTCGAGCAGCTAAACGAGAGCCCCCACGGCGTATAACTACGTGCATTCAACAGCCTAAAACCGGTGCGCGTCGCGCGCTCCGCCTGTACTAGATAAACACTATACCATTAACCTAACCGCCACATGAGCCAAATCATGTACATTAACTGGGTTGGTAAAACACACCCTGATTGAGGGATACCATTGGATACTGCTAAAAAATTAGTCAAGTTATACTCAAAATATAAGGTGAACATTATTCTACTGTGCATAGGCATTCCAGTCATTTCACAACTGAATATCTGGTCTCAAACCATATTCGGAAAAATAGTGGACTCCATTACGGATGTAAACGTCTGGCACTCGCTTATCGGCACTTATGTTGCAGTATTGATCGCCTATTTTGTCGTTAAGCAAGGATATTCTATTACTGAACAGAAGTTATCCTTTAAAATCATTAATAATTTCCGCTTAGCCATTGCAGAGAAAGTGCTTTATATCGAAAGTAATGCCTTGTCTAAATATTCAACAGATGACATTTTACAGATGTGGAACTACGATACTCGTGATATACAGACCCTCTCAATCAATACCATTTTTAGTTTCTTTATTCTTTTATACAGTGCAGTTCTTGCGGTCATTACCCTTGGCACTATCTCGATCTATTTTCCGGTTATCGCTTTGGTAATCAATATTCTTTCCATCCTGCCGGTCAAGTTGATAGGTCGAAAGAATATGCAACGATCACAAAAAAAGCGAAATAGCCAAGTAGCGATGAATGAAAAGTTTTATCGCATCCTAAATGCCATACGATTGGTAAAATCATATGGAAAGGAAGAGCGTGAAATCAATCAGTTTGAAAAGACAAGCGCCATGTATATGGACGATAAACTGAGTTTTTTCTTGTCTTCGCGTATATATAAAAGCGTTGTCAGTGCTTTGAACTCTATTGCGCCGACACTCATACTAATAATTGCGAATTACCAAATACACAACGAATCCCTGAGCATTGGAAATATCGTACTGTCCATATCACTGTTAACAACCATTAACCAGCCCTTCAGCGAAGGTGGTAATTTTATTATTAATCTGAAAGCGATCGGTTTTAAGTTTGAGCACTTGTTCCATTTTCTGGAATTGTGTGATGAAAAAGTAGAGGGAAAACACCTAAAAACAGCTTCTCCGTATTCCTTTGATTTCTGCAACGTATGTTACATTGTTGACGGTTTCAATCTTGTCGAGAACATTTCCATCTCGATTGCTTCCGGCGAAAAAGTTGCTGTGGTTGGTGAAAGTGGGTCTGGAAAGACCACCCTCAACAACCTTATTCTAAGACTTTATGACCCAAGTGATGGCACCATTTTATTAAACGGCACCGACATACACAAATATGATCTATATGAATATCGAAAAGGTATCCATTACTCATTAAGCAACATATATATATGTGCTGGTACCATAATGAAAAATATTACACTACTAGGTGCAGATGAAGAAAAATGCGTGCAAATAGCCAAAGCAATCGATTTTCATAATGAGATACTCTCTATGGCTGACGGTTATCACACTGTAATCGATGCCAGCGGGTCCAATATATCCGGCGGTCAAAAAAAGAAAATCGCAATTATTCGTGCACTCGCTCAACACCGCAGCTTATATGTATTGGATGAGATTACCCGTGGAATTGACGAATCCGCATCTTTGTCTATCATGAATTACTTACTTGAGAATATCAAGTCAACTGCTGTTTTCACTATGCATAATCTTGATGCCATAGAGCGTATGGACAAAATCATTGTGATGAAATCGGGTCAGATCATTGATGTCGGCAAACACGGTGAACTTTTTCAACGTTGTGGATATTATCAAGAACTATATAATAATGGAAGAAGAGATGACAATGAGTAATAATTTCGAGAAGGCATTTTATACAAAGATACATGACAAAATGTATCGGGTTCTTTTATCAATCTCTTCGAGCATTATTAGAAGTATATTGATATTGATTCCAATATTTCTCATGCGCAATATTTACAATGCCATGCAAGTGGATTCTGATAGATCGGGCGTCTCTGCCGTGATCCTGTTGACCTTTATATTACCAATCATTGTTGCCGCATCTTACAGTCTGGATATTCGCTTAAGCAAATATATATTTGTCGTTATAAAAGACATCCAAGTACAGACCTTGCACAATATCGTCAAACTGAAACTCAGGACGATTTTAACACTAAACAGAAGTGATCTGTTCAACAGAATTATTGTCTCTCTTGAAGAACTCGGTGAGTTCTATTACTATTTTATTAATACCTCCACATGGTACATCACGACTACAGTTGTCGGTATTGGATTTATGCTGTACATCAATTTCCAGATTACAATTGTGTTGTTGGCATTTGTGCTAATGCAGATTTGCTGTTCACTGCTCATTCAAAAAAGAATAGTAAAGGCAAAGGAACTTGAGAATCAACTACAAGCACAGGGTTCCGACTACCTTATCCACATAATGGCTCACAATTCATTTATTAAAACCGCACTATTAGGCGACAGTGAAATGAACAATGCAGTGGAATGGATCAAGCAATCCTGGAAAATGAAAAAAGCAGTTATCATTAATAACCAAATTGTGGCCGTTCTCTCTTTCCTGCTAACCTTGATGCGAACACTTTATCTGCTTTTCTCTGCACACTACCTGTTTCTGAGCAAAAGTATGCTCAAAGGGGACTTTATTACCCTCAATAGCTATATTGTTTGGTTGACGCCTGTATTTCTCGGATTGCAGGAAAGTGTACAGGACATCATTACTTCACGAGCCAATAAGCGCAGGGTCAATGCATATCTGGAAGATGAAATATCAGAAAACAGTCTCTCGAGTACTATTCCAGATTCTGTGTTAACTTGCATGGAAGTTTACAACTTGAGCTTTAGGTACGAAGGTGCTAAGAATGAACTTTTTTCTGATATTTCTTTCAGGGTTAATGCAGGAGAAACACTATTTATTGTAGGTGCTTCAGGCTCCGGTAAAAGCACGCTACTAAATATTCTGATCAACTTGGAGGCTGATTATGGCGGCCTTATCACGCATAATAACTGCGATTTGAAATGCATTGACGATAAATGGCTTCACCAGAATGTCATCATGGTGGGGCAGGATGTGGACATCCTGCCGACCACTTTGCGGGACAATATCGTTTATTCAGGGATTCATGTCAGTGATGAGGTAATCATACAAACCCTGCATTCACTAAAAATCGGATGTCTTTTAGAGATGCCCGGTGCTCTAGATTGGGATATGAAAGTAAATCCACGTTCACTGTCTGATGGTGAAAAAAAGCGTATCGCAATTGCCCGGGCCATTCTGTCAAAACCTCAGGCATTGTTGCTGGATGAACCCACTGCCGGGCTAGATAATATCAATAAATTGGATGTGATCCGGTTCATAGAAAGCCGTATTGAAGGAATACTGGTTATAGTTACCCATGACAATATCTTTACAAATAATTCATGTATACTAGACATGAATACATAAGCAATTCCATTTCTATCATTGCGGCTTCGCGCTTTTTTGGTAGCCCAGGAGAAATATCAAGGCTCGTAGAAGATAGCCACGGTACTCGCTTTGTTTCATTGTTCACGGATGTACATCATTTATGTCCATTCTGAAACTGTATATTCGTTCAAGAATGCCATTTTTCTGACATGTAGCTGCGCCTCTTCATCATGCTAAACCCTTTGTGGGTCATGCCTCCGAGGCGTGAGAGACAGAGGTTCGCAGTTTCGCCACATCGCAGAGACATTCATGTTGTACGACGTTGCACCAAAACAGTATCATATTTGTAATTTGTGCCGAATTAACAATCATTTATATTTGTGGAGGTTTGGAATGGATTTACGACTTACCTTTAATGAAGATGTACTGAATTATGAAAAAATGCGTCCAACATACATAAAGGAACTTTATGATGATGTAATACAGTTTTCGAGTTTAGGCATCCATAAAAATGCGCTTGAAATCGGTATTGGGACAGGTCAGGCAACATTGCCGTTTTTACTTAGTGGATGTAAAGTTACTGCTGTTGAACTTGGTAAAGACTTGGCAGCGTTTTCAAAAGAGAAATTCTCAAAATATAGTAATTTCGATATTATCAATGATGATTTTGAAAATGTTGACCTTGAAAATTGTTCTTTTGATTTGATTTATTCTGCGACAGCATTTCATTGGATACCACAAGAAACAGGATATAGAAAATCATTTCAGCTTTTGAAAAGTGGTGGAACATTGGCACTTTTTTGGAATCACCCATCCCGACCCGAAGATGACCTTCATATTGCCATGCAGAAGATCTATGATGAATATATGCCTGCCACTCATCCAACGTCAAAGGTACATAAGTTCAGTGAAGATAAGTGTTTAGAAATCGTCAATACAATAAAACAGTATGGTTATATTGATGTAAACTATAAGTTGTATTATCAAACAAGAATACTGGATGCAAATAATTATATTGCGCTTCTTAGTACTTACTCAGATCACAGGGCATTGCCTAAAGATAAATGGAGACTTTTTGAAGAAGAAATGAGATTTGCAATAAGCAACAACGGCGGACAAGTTATCATACATGATACAATGGATTTATATTTATCGAAAAAGGAGAAAGAATGACAGAAGAAAAGTTTATAGAAGTAAAAAGCAGATTACATGAATTCTGTTATGCTTCGTTTATGCATACGCACTATGAAGAAATAGCAGAGTATGAATTCTTGATTGATAATGATAAAGTGATTATTTTTTATGGCTACAACGCTGAGGATGAAGGTTATGAATACCACTGGGCATGTAATGAAAAGAAATATTTATTGTCGCTCCTACATAGAAGAAACAATAAAGAGAAGATTACTTTTGTACCGAAAGATTGGGTAGAATCTCTTGGTGATCTCGGGTTTGATGTATATGCTATCTGGCATGATTATTTTACTGAAGACCTAAAGAGTTATGCAAATTTTGAGGAGCCAAAATACATAAGTCACGAAAACTACTGTGAAGCATCTATTACTACTTTATCTTGTAAGGGACAAAGTAGAGGGTTTATGGGACAGAGTGCTGACTGGATGAAACAGTGGATAGAAAATAGAGAACCTGCTTCACCAGATTATGCTTCAAGTTGCGTTGGAATTGCTGAGATTCAACAAGAACTGATGGGTGTTATTCTCCTGGGTATTTACGGCAATAATGATAGAACAACTCTATGGATACGGGAGATTGCTGTTAAACCAGCATTTCAGAGAAAAGGCATAGCAAGAAAACTATTTGGTCAAGCTTTTGCATTCGGATTATCTCATGGTGCAAAAAAGGCCTTCTTAATGGCTGACGAATGTAATGAACACGCATTGCATTTATATAGACAACTTGGGTTCAACCCAAGTTCTGAGGATGGTCAGATTGATATGGTAAGGTGATTTGAATTGATAACGGTATAATTATGAAGGAATAGGGCCAAGACTGTGTGGCATTAAGTTGGGATACAGTAAACCGTTACCGGGTATAGCAGGCGTGAATGAAGGGTACGGTTTCCCTAACCCTTGATCGATCCGATCATCACACCTTTCACGAAATACTTCTGTATGAAGGGATAAAGTAATAGAACCGGCAGAGAGGACACAATAATCAGCGAGTATTTCAACAATTCCGCCAATCCCTGTTTGGCCTGTTGCAGTTCGGGATCGATGACGGCGTTCACGTCAATGGTGTTGGACACCAGTATCTCCCTGAGAACGATCTGCAGCGGAAACAGTTTTCGGTCGTTCAGATACAGGAACGCATTGAAGTAGGCATTCCAGTGACCAACCGAATAGAACAGGGTGATGACCGCGATAACCGCTTTGCATAACGGAAGCAGGATGCTGAAGAAATACCGCGTGTCGCTGCATCCGTCGATGACCGATGCTTCGAGCAGTTCCTGAGGCACGCTGTTCTGGATAAACGTCCGGGTGATGATCATGTTGTATACGGAGATGGCACCTGGAATGATCATTGCCCACATCGTGTTGATGAGGTTCAGGTCCTTCATGAGGATGTACATCGGAATCATGCCCGCATTGAAGATCATCGTGAACGTGAAGAGGAACATGATCGGAGTCTTGCCCGGTAAATCCCTACGGGACAACGGATACGCGGCAATCATCGTCATGCAGACATTGAGGATTGTGCCGAGAACCGTATAGAGAAATGTATTCATGTACCCTGTCACGATGTCCTTGTTCTTAAACACCGCGATGTATCCTTCCAGACTCAACTCGACCGGCCAGAGGAATACCCGCCCGCTTGATACGGCAGCCGGAGAGGAGAAGGATGCTGAAACGATATAAACAAGGGGATACAGCACGACAAGCAAAAGGAGGGTTAGGAGGATGTTCACAATGGTGTAGTAGAGCCGATCGCCCGCAGCCGGCCGTATTGCGCGCACGTTTTGCAGAACGGTCCTGCTATTAATGACATTGTTGCTCATGAATCAGATCCCCTTTCTCGACACAGGAGGTTGTCCTTCCGCATCTGCAGTCATCTCCGAAGGACACGGCCTGAAGATGGACACGGTACCCACTCCTTTGTAAAAGCAGGGGATATCGCGGCACATGCCGTGCCTGCGGTTATTTCTTTTCGGCGCCTTACCAGAGGCTGTTGTTACTCAGCTTCTTGGTCAGCTTGTTCACGGTGATGATAAGGGTGAAGTTGACCAGGGAGTTAAACAATCCGATGGCGGTCGCATAGGAAAAATTCTGTGAGGATGAAGAAAGGCCAATCTGATATACATAGGTCGAGATGACTTCGCTGGCCCGGCGATTGAGGTTGTTCTGCATGAGGAAAATCTTTTCGAATCCGACGTTCATGATTTGTCCCACTGCCAGAATCAACAGGATGGTGGCGGTAGGCAGCAGGCAGGGGAAATCAATGTGCATGACCCGCTTGAACCGGCTGGCTCCGTCGATCTGTGCTGCTTCATGCAGTTCAGGGTCCACGCCGGACAAGGCAGCGATGTAGATGATGGAACTCCAACCCATGCTCTGCCAGACACCGGAACCGACATAGAGGTGCTTGAACGCTTCGGGCAGTGCAATCAGGTTCGGCGCTTCGTTTCCGGAGATCGCGGTGTAAAGGACGGCGAATACGCCAATCCGCGGATTGATCATCTGCAGCAGCATGCCCACCATGACGACGGTGGATATGAAATGCGGAATGTAGGTGACCATCTGCACGGTTTTCTTATACCAGGCGCTCCTCATGGAGTTCAACATGAGTGCCAGAATGATGGGGATGGGGAAACCGGCGGCCAGACTGTAGAAGGAGATCGAGACAGTGTTCAGGATTACGCGCTGGAACTGGTAGGAGGCAAAGAACTTGGTAAAGTTGTCGAAACCAACCCATGGACTGCCCCAGATGCCGAGTCCGGGTGAAAACTTCTTGAATGCGATCTGGAGCCCGGCCATCGGCACATAGGCAAAGAGGAGGATGTACACAAGCGGCAGCAGGAGGAAAAGGTACAGCTGCCATTTCGAGAGTATTTGGGCCAGAAGGGACTTCCCTTTCGGCAAAAAGGGTACCCCTGTATGGTTGAATCCGGGTGTCCGTCCGCCGGAGGAACCGGATTTTTGTTTCGCGGTTGCTGTAGACATGGTTTCAGCTCCTTCGGGATGGGAACATGGGGGGCTGTCCCGGACAGGAACAGCCTCCCATGCGGGTATATGGGTTTTTGCCGATACCAGTTGCCGGCACATGTTTCGCAGCGCATCCGGAACGAGTACCGGATGTGGTGCCGGGCGTTTACTTTCCGCTCATGCGGTCATATGCCTTCTGAGCAACCTCGAGGTAGCGGGTCAAGCCGATTTTATCCAACTCTTTGACATAGTTGTCCCAGTCCGAGAGCGGGATGGCGCCGACAATGAATCCCTCCATCTGTTCATTTACATAGGTGAGCAGAGAAGATGAGATCTCCGCAATTTCATCATTTTCCTCTGTCGTATAGAGGAGACGGGATACGATTTCTTTGGGGGCTTTGTTGAGATACGCGGGAACGGCCTGCGCTGTCATATATTGGCTGTCGTAGATGCTTTTTCCATCCCAGGTCTGACCGCCGACACCGTATTCATACGAGCGAAATGCGGGTTGGTTATCGCTCCATTGTGCATTCTGCGGCTGACCCCAGATATTCTGGATGATTGTAATGGTGGCTGGGATGCCCATGCCCTCATACAGACCCTTGCCTTTTTCCGCTTCTCCGGCCCAGTCCCAATGCACACCGCGTTCGCCGAAACGGGACGATACGGATATTTCGTCTTCCCACATCAGGTCAAGCAGGCGGAACGCCACATCGGGGTCTTTGGCGAACTTGGTCACATAGCCGAAATTGTTGAAAAGCTGCGCGTTCTTGGTTGCCCAGCTGACGCCTTCCGGCCCGGTGAGCGGCGCAAGATGGGTCATGTCCTGCTTGCGCTTGCTGTCTGTCTGGAAGATGCTCATGCTTCCGGCGGGCATGGAACCAACCAACTGAATGTCCGGGTTTTCCAGAATCTGCTTGAACTGGTCATTGTCCTGTGTATAGGTAAGCGGAGAGAGGAGTTCTTCCTGAACCAGCTTGTTCATGAACTCAAGTCCGGCTTTCCATTGGGCCTTGTTGTAGGCAACGTCAAGTTTGCCGTTTTCAGCAATCAGGTAGTTGCAGGGATCATTGAAATAGATGAAGGAATTCATGATGAAACGGGATGGTTTCGTGTTCCAGCCGTTGTTGGAGCCGATTAGCGGATATTCGTCCTTTTTCCCGTTTCCATTCGGATCGCCGTCACGGAAAGCCTTGAGCACGGCATACAACTCGTCCGGAGTAGTAGGTGTCTTCAAACTCAGTTTTTCAAGCCAGGTCTTGTTGATCCAGAATCGACCATCCCATTCATTCCCATATTCCGGGTTGTATTTTGGCACCGTGTAGATCTTGCCATCCGGAGATGTGATGTACGGCAGCATCTTGTCAGCACCTTCGCTCAATCGTTTCTTAATGTAGTAGGAGTTTGTATCATAAAAGTCGTTCAAGGCGAGAAAGGCACCGGAAGAACCATAGGAGGCGACTTCCATATCCGTCAGGCCAAGGCAGATGACATCAGGCAGCTTGGAATCGGATGCGACCAGAATGGCCAGTTTTTGTTTGGCTTCCTTGGCGGGGAAAAACTCAAAGGAAAGGTCGATGCCGGACTTTTTTTCCAGCAAGGTGGTGTAGGTGTTTGTTTCATAATCCGTGATGTTCGTATCTGTTGCCATACCGATGGTCAGCATGTATGTGCCATTCACGAACGGCGCATCTGCCGGACCCGGATCAGCCAGCAGCTTTGCTTCCGCAGAGGCGGCAGCCGTGGTGGAGGTGGAGGCGGCAGCTGTGGTGGAGGCGGCGGCGGATTCGGAAGCCTGGGGTGCAGTAGCCCCGCAGGCGGATGTCACCATGATTAGCGCAAGGATCGCGGAGAGAACCTGGGGTTTTCTTTTCATTTACGTATTCCTCCAGCATTCGATTGGCTGCGGGTGCGGTTCATTGCCGGCATGAGCCGTACTATCGCGGCAACCCGATTGTATGTGTAGCCGGAACGTGACGTCTATTGGAAAGTCCGGAATGAGCCGCCCGCTGGTCAGAATGACGGATGGATATTTAGGAAAATATCGGCTTTTTACTGAGTTGCCAGTTGGATGTTTCTGAATTCACCGCCCGTGAGTCAGAATGTACAAGACGGTAAGCGATATTTGCAAAGGGTTTGTGGGAATTTACAGCTTCCTCCGAGTCATTGCCTGTTTTTGTGATGTGTCCGCCAGGTGCCGGGTGAAACACCGTACACCCGCTTGAACACTTTGTAAAAGGTGTTCTGGGAATTGAAGCCGATGCGCTCATGCAATTGATTGATTGCATCGTCTGTATTGTTCAACAGCTCCTCGGCTTTCTTCAGGCGAAGGGACTCGACGAAGTCTCCAAAACTCTTTCCCGTATGCTCTTTGACAAAACCGAACAGGTATTTTTCGGAAAGATTGAACAACTCGGCCACCTGAGCGACACAAAGGGACGAATCCGAATAGTGCGTTTCCAGATGAGTCAGGACGGAGTCCTTGAGGCGTGTGTTCCGGCTGTGCTGCCGGGAGATGGCATGCGTGCAGAGCAGCAGTGCCGTCTGCGTTTGTTCGCCAAGCACGTTTCGTATGGGACGGTCGTTGACATTCGCCTTCAGGGCGGGCAACGCGGCACTATCGCTTCCGATTTGCAGAGCAGTATGGTTGAGCGTGTTCTGGATGGACAAGAGCAGCCGGTTGATGCCGCCTGCATCCAAAGGGCCGAACTGGGCCAGCCGGTCGTGGATTTCCAGAAAAGAAAGTCCGACCCGTTCTGTTTCCCCCATCACGATAAGCTCGCTCAGTTTGACTGCCATGGCGGGAGTAAACACGGTTCCGCTGCCGGTCGCATATTCACGTCTGCATCGCAAGACGGTGCTGCCGAGAGAAAGGTCTCCGAAGCGGAGCGCTGCCTTTGCCTGGACATAGCATTTCGATACATGGTCAAGACCACATTCCATGCCTGACAGCACAAAGCGGGTCTCAATACCGATTTTCATGCGCAGAAAACTAGCAATTGCATGCAGGCTTTCCTCTATCTCGTCGAGTTGGGTGGAACTATCATTGTCAAGATTGAAAAGAATGACACTTTTGCCGGGTTCGAGGCTGTGCAGGACATACCTGCATTTGACATGGGCAGCCATCCATTCGACCAGTACGACACTTGCCATCTGGTCCATTTCGTTTCCTGTTTCTGTGTTCGTACGCTCCCCGGAAGTCGCTTCGGTATGATTGGCGTCTTCATCGTTCAGAACGGGTTCGCGGGTCGTGGTCATGAGGGCGACGCAAAAGCAGGTGTCTTCGAATCCCAGATCTTTAAGGTATGCCGCTTTCAGTCGGCTGTCGAACAGGTCGTCGTGCAGCAGGCGGTATGTCATGCCGATGCGGACGGTTTCGTTCATGACGGCGATTTGCCGTTGGTATTGCTGGTTGCTGGTGTTCATCTCGGTGAAGGCGTCCTTGATGTACAAATAGGGGTCGCCCGGGGAGGGATCCCGATGGGAGAAAAGGCCGCCGATTGCATCGAGGATACTCTGAAGGGGACGGCTTTGCCGACGGGCCAGAAAAAGTGAAACGAAGAGTCCGAGCAGGATGGCGGATAAGAGGAAAATCAGCAGGTATCCTGTCACAAAATCCACCTTCTTCGCAAAAACCCGGCTGGGAATGCCTGCGACAACCTTGATTCGACTCTCCTCGTCACTCACGGTGAGGAGGGTTGTCTGCACCCCGTTTATGGTACGCTCTTCGATGCGGCCAGATGTCTCCAGCACATCGCCATCCCAGCGATACGCGTACAAGGGCGTGCCATTTCTGTCAGTAAGACAGAGGAAGCCTTCATTCCGGATATCTTCGGAGGCAAGGGCATTCAAAATGCTCGAAACATCCAGCATTGCGACAAATGCGCTGTCCTTGTAGACGAGGTTATCGATGGGAAGGGAAATGATGCAGTGGATAATGTCCAGTTTCTGTGGCTTATCCAGAACTGAATAGCGGTATTCGACGGGAATGCCGGGTTTCAGGACCATGCGACTCTCGTTGTCCAGCAGGTATTCCCGCCATTTTTCATAAGTCATCCCGGGAATATTATTGTACATGGTGAACATGTTTCCACTGTCTGTAAACATTTGCGTATTCGTGAGGGTCACGTCATTTTCTCGGAATACAAGATAACTGGAAAAGAGAATATCGGAAGTGAATGTCACGCTTCGGAGCAGACGCTGTGCATTCAACAGCGTGAAGTAATCACTGCTTTTCAAAGGCGAGGATACATGAGTCAATTTCCGGATGGATGCATCCGCCTGCAGGGCGTAGGCATTTTTGTAAATTGTGTCTATTTTCTCGTTGATGTCCCGGAAGCCGGCCTGCATGGTGTTGAAACTATCCTTTACCACGCCATCCCGCGCGATGTCGTAGACGGCCCGGTAGATTGGAATGTATGGCCACGCCATGGCGGCGGCCAGAACAAAATAGGTCAGGAGAACGCGGATGAACAGCCGCTGTTTTCGGATTGG
Source organism: uncultured Clostridia bacterium (assembly GCA_942493335.1). Classification (GTDB taxonomy): domain Bacteria; phylum Bacillota; class Clostridia; order DSM-8532; family DSM-8532; genus JAEWSN01. The sequence goes on from OW818693.1 coordinate 2,543,407, forward strand.
TTTACTGCACAGCATGAAAGCCTCCGTCTATTTCGGATGTAGGGGATCGTTCACCACGCTGCGTGTATAACAATGCGGAAACTGCGGTGCGGGACTCCCAGACCTGTGGAGATTATACCAGATTGTCTTTTGAAAAAGGAGGTCGAGGAATATTTATGAAGCAAGCCATGATCGGAAACCATTTATCTGCCGCTCGTCAGAACACCATCAAACGAGGGCTGTGTACTGTTAACGGATATGTCCGATGGCGATACCCCTTTTCTTCCCCATATGATGGATGATGACCCGAATCGCCACGGTATTTCTATAATTGGCCACAAAATTGCCGATCACATGAAATGAGTGTAAAATACTGATTTATAAGTCATTGTGAAGAACCGTCTTATAACATCACCTCTTCAGTTAGGGAGCATCAGTAACCCATTTAGGCTTATGATAGATAGTAATGCAAACACAATACGACAAAAGTTGAAAGAGGTAATCTGTTGGGGACAAATACTTTTATACCATTCGATGCTGGAAACATCCATCATTGCAGCTGCCTGGAGAATATGCTGACAGATTACTTTGATGAAACATTTGCAAATAACCCACAGGACAAAGTACCAACGCGATTCATACCAAAACTACTAAAAATCATAGGTGAGGAAACACGAAAATACAAAGAGTGGCTTTATTTCTGTGCAATTGATGGTTTATTCATTGGTTTTTCCATTTTTCAAGTAGACACGCCCGATAATCCCATGTGCAAAAGAGAAGGTTGGGGTTTCATCAGGGAATTTTATATCATACCCTCGCATAGGCGAAATGGATTTGCAAAGCAAATGTATCAATTTGTAGAAAAGAAACTACTTGAAGACAGGCCTCGGAATATATACTTGACATCAGATCCTAATAACGGTATTCCTTTTTGGGAAGCAATGGGGTATGTCTATTCGGGGAAAACAGACAACGCAAACGAAAACAAAATATATGAGAAATACTTTTCAGAAGTGTGAACAGCCGCGAGTACAGGTTCGGGCCGCCACATATACATTCATGATATCTGATAAACAACAACATATTTGGGCCCTCGCATCCTGCGGCGGGAAAACTTATTGCAAATTGTGTGGGTTCACGGAATGAATCGCCAAACATGTGACAATGCCAATAATCACGAAATGCGAGGTGGCAACAATGTGACAATCAGATTGGTACAAGCATATCTGGACGTTCGGTGCGAAAAATTAACCATGGACGGAAAATACGGAACATCAAGTGGAATTTATCATTAAAGCTCTTGGATTGACAGGGAAAGAGCGCATTCTTGATTTGGCTTGTGGATATGGTCGCCACGCTCTTTCATTTGCCCGTAAAGGATTTTCTGTGACCGGCGTGAATATCACGAAGGCATATACTGAAGATGCGCAAAACACAGCGCAAGAATTGTCACTTGACGCAACATTTATTCATGCGGATATTAGGGATGTTGCCTTTCAGGAAGAGTTTGATGTTGTTCTTAATCTAGATGATGGTGCCATCGGATATCTGGAAAATGCAAACCCCATCAGGCTTTACTCGTTTGTTGAATCAGAGAATATTTTTCATCAACACGGTATGAAAGCTGTTAAGTCATTCTCAAACTATACTGAAAAAGAATCTTCCGATAAAGAATTAGTGTTGAATGTCTATTCCTTAAAGCAATAGACTGGGTTTTATCATCTATTTGCACCGCATGAATAGCAAAAAAAGTTGTTTAGTATCGAAGAGGTGATTTATGCATATAATCGTGAGGACGGAAGAAGAAAATGACTACCGCAGAGTCGAAGAAATCACCAGGGAGGCGTTCTCCTATTCTGGCCGAATTGAACGAGGAGGAATCGGCTCCCCCTTTGAGCACTGGATGGTTCATGAATTGCGAAAGCGTGACGGGATAAAAGAATTAAGTCTTGTAGCGGAATCAGACTGTCAATTGGTCGGTCATATTATTTGCAGCAATGCTTATATTGAGACACCAGATAAAAGGCGAGTACATGTACTAAACTTCGGACCCGTCAGTGTATTGCCGCAATATCAGCGTCAGGGTGTTGGAAAGGCACTCATGCTCTCTATGATTGATAAGTCAAAAGTTCTCGGCTATGGGGCAATCATGTTTTTTGGTCGACCGGAGTACTATCCGCAGTTTGGATTTACTGAAGCAGACAAATTTGGAGTCACAGATAGAAGCGGTCAAAACTGTCCAGCTTTCATGGCAATGGAATTGAGAGAAGGATATCTTTCCGACGCAAGAGATGGTAAATACTATGAATCTGATATCTATAACGATACTATGAATGAAGAAACCGTCAAACAATTCGACAAAGCATTTACATGATATCAAGTCCGAGGGCGCGGACAAATTCATTATCCACTTGAAGCCAGAATGTCATCTCAGTAGATAACGAACAAAGATTGTTTATGTCAGGAGGATGCAACATGGAATTCAGAATAATCTCATTGCCAGCGTTTAGGGCGGCATCATCAGGAATAGACAGAAATATCGATTTTTCTCCCAATGGGATCTTAGGCAAATTCAATGCGTATTTTTCAGTTATCAAACCTTCTGACAGGGATAGTTTTCTACCGCGGGACTTTCTATATTTTGATGAAGAAAAGCAAGGAATGGTATGGATGTGGGCATTAAGCGAAGACATGAATGACGGTGGAAATGGACTGCTCCATTTTGATGGAGGTTATTACTTGACTTACGCATACAAAGACGGTGATGAAGAAACCAATGGAAAGCTTTATGGCGAAGCTTTGAAATATATCGAAGCTTCAGAAGTTTTAGCTCTTGATGTTAGGCCCAATCATTATGCGATGGGGCATATTATCACACCTGCTGATATTATCGCGGCTCAAGGTTGGGCACAAATGGAAACATTTATCCCCGTCAAACTGAAAAACAAATAAACGAATCTGGACAAGATGAGGCTATATGTAAAAACCCTATTTATTGATGTTGACGATACAATGTATGATGAAGTTCATCCGAAAATCAAAGCCGTACTACAAGTTGCGGAATATGCATCAAAAAGGCTGGGAATGCCTGTAAAGCATGTGTATGACGTATTCCTGCTGTCAAAAAAGAAGTCATTCATGATTTGGGGGATTGTCTCGTCGTCTCATGTCGGCATGGCGAAATCCAATCCCGAATTGTTTCGTCAGGCGATGAACGTCTCCGGCAGTACAGCAGACATGTCCTTGATGATAGGTGATTGGAATTTCTTGAGTGCAAAGACATGCTTGATTATGGATGATAATCAGTTGAGAGGTAAATAAATGAGTCTGTATAGATTTATTGCATCCGATTTTCTGCTCAAGGAAGTCGATTTTAGTGGTTTTACTAAACTTACTGCTAAAGAAATAAAAAAAAAGAATCCATTGCCCCACGGACCATTTTCTGTCAACGAGCTTGAGGATGAAACGGAAGTACTTTACGTTAAAAATGAACTTGATGCGCATGGGCTAAAGATACATGCTTGCGACTCCCCACCAAGTGATTTGGAGATGTATGTAAACAAAAACCATGTTTACTGGCTTGAAGGAAAAATGAACGAAAAATGGTATATTCAGATTGTAGAATATATGATCGAAAATTGCAGGATTACTGTGCCTGTGGAATTGTGGTCGATATGGTTTGGAGAAGGATTACAAGAAATCGTTATCAGGGAAATTGGATTATCAGAAATATGTAGTATTGATTTCGAGATGTTGGCAAGAGGGAATTGTTGTTTTCGAATAACATAGATTTTCGTTATTACTTGAAGTCAGCGCTATACTGTTTGTTGGGTTGTAATATCAAGAAAAAACAAAAATCAAGGAGGCGGATTAGTCATGCCTTTGTTGAAAATGGCAGCATGCGGCGTTGATTGCAGCGAATGTGCGCAATACAAGGTCACGATGGAAAACGATATGAAAGCTGCTGATGTTTTAGTCCCATGGTATAGAAGCCAAGGGTGGATTGGTGAAAATGAAGATGCTGCGGCGTTGATGAAAAAGGCGCCATTATGCACCGGTTGTTGGCATATAACGGATGATTGCTTCTGGAAATGTGGTTGCGGCAGTATTGATTTTCGTATCTGTTGTGCGGAAAAGAAGTTTGACCATTGCGGCGAATGTGGCGACTTTCCATGTGAACATTACATGAAATGGGTTGATTGGGGAGATCATCATAAAAAGGCAATGGAGCATTTACAATCAATAAAAGAATGCAGGGAGCAGTGCAATGGAAATAACCATAAGAAGACTGACATCTGAATTATCAGCAGATTATTTCGATTTCTTTGACCATCGCGCCTTTACCGACGATTCACCCTATAGATGTTATTGTCAAATGTATCAAATGTCAAAAGAACAGTATAAAAAAGAATGTGAAAACGCTCAGGATGATGATTTGGGTCAATTAGCAAAGAATGTTGCAAGACAGCAAATTGAGTCGGGTGCTCTTTGTGGATATTTAGCCTATGCTGACGGTATATCTGTCGGATGGTGTAATGCGAATGACAGAGCAAACTTTCCAAGTGAACCCTGTTGTGACGTTCTTTTTCACTCCCCTACACCACAACGTGAAATTGCTGTTGTTTGCTTTGAAATAGCTCCAGACCATAGAGGCCATGGCATTGCAACAGCTCTTCTAAACAGAGTCATTTTGGATGCAAAAGCGAATGGGTACTCATCGGTCCTGGGTTTCCCTGTCAGGCGTAGCGAAAGATACGAATGGGACTGCACAGGACCTATCAGGCTATATGAAAAAGCTGGATTTTACAAATCATCCGAACATGGTGACACTGTGATGATGATAAAAGAATTGATCTGATTACAGAATGCAATATGGGGAGATGCATATGACGATCAAACCAATCAAAGATTTTGCCACCATCTCACAACGCATTCTATATGGCCTGAATTTCATGTATTCCGAATTTATGCCAATCGAATCGGAAAAGGCTGATGTGCAATCACAAAAGAAACTTCATGCGTTTATGGGGCAGATCATTGACAAGCTGTATGAAGATCCAAGCCGGCTAAGCCTTGCCGACAACGCAGACGAAGCCTATGAGTGGCACGCAATAAACAATACGAATCCAGGGTTGGACAAGGTATATCAGTCGATATTCAAGCGTTTGTTCGATTTCTACAAATTCCTGTATATTTCGTTTTTGTTCGGCGAAATAAGGGATCAATCTTTATCCATCAGCAATGCTGAATTGAGGAAGCACAAAACAAGCTGCATGACCCAGTATAAGGATTTTCTTTTTGAGATTGGAATAACCATTGAGATAACCCGTGCAGAAGTGAGTGTGATTGCCGAAAAGGATATCATTAGTGGCTTCAATCTCCTTGCCGAAAGAATTCCGGTAAACATGAATCCATGGACTCCCTATTCCATCATAAACTTTGCCTGCTGCTCCTTTACAGGCGATTTTCATTACCTGCTCAAGAGAGTAGACAAAACAACTCAACTAAATGGTTTGCTCCATGAAATCCAACAAAACTGCCTGGATAATGGATATGAACAGAGCATAAAATGCAGCTTTGGCGCATCAGGAATTGATTTTGGCATTACATTCCGCAATAAGGTCGGTGGCTTTATCATTGGATACTATCCGCGAAAGTACTGGCAATTCTATTTCGGATCCTTGAACGGCATCGGCGTGAAAGCCATGCTTGAGGCGTTTGAAGACCTCGACAATGATCTGCAGAAGTACCTCATTCTCATATGCAAACCCTGCAATGAGTGCCTTGCCTGCACCAAGGGCGGAAGGAACATGGTATTCGCCGTTAAAGTGAAGCATGAGGGAAAAGAATACGACCTTTGCCCCGATACTTTTGCTCGTCAGAACTGGCAAACACTAACCCCTGATTTGATTGCGGTTTTATGCAAATATCATGCCGCGCAGGAGAAATATGGTTCTGACTGGAAATAGAAGTGATTCAAGTGTTCATGGTCCCCTCAGAAGGAAAAGCCATTGCATGCCACGCGCCTCAAGTCGCGGGAATCGCATGTGAAAGGGACCGCGCACAGCATCCACTCGGATGCCGCGTGCGGTCCCTTGCTCCTGGGATTACGCGAAATACGTATAATACACGGGATGCGGATCATACGCGGAATACGGACCATACCCGCAGTACGTCAGTCCTCTTCCTTCTCTTCCTTGCGATGTTTCGCTGCTTCCGCGATGATCTTTTCCGCCACCAGAGGAGGCGCTTCGTCATAGCGGGCAAAGGTCTGTGTGTACCAGCCCCGGCCCTGCGTCATCGACCGCAGTTCCGTGGGATACTTGAACATCTCGGCCACGGGCACTTCCACGGAAACCTGCTGGATTCCGCCGTCCTGGGGAGTCATGCCCATGATGCGGCCGCGTCGCTTGTTCATGTCTCCGATGACATCTCCCATGTAATCGTCCGGGACATACACGTCCACGCTGGCAACAGGTTCAAGCAGGATGGGACCCGCCTGCCGAACACCTTCCTTGTACGCAAGGTTCGCGGCAATCTTGAACGCCATTTCCGACGAATCCACATCATGGTATTTTCCGTCGACGAGTGTTGCCTTCAGATGAACCACCGGATATCCTGCAAGGACGCCATGCAGCATGGAATCGATCAGACCCTTTTCGACTGCCGGGAAATACTGGCGCGGTACGGATCCGCCGACCACCTTCTCTTCAAAGGTAAGGCCGTCCTCGGTGCCAGGTTCAAACTCGATCCACACGTCGCCGAACTGGCCATGGCCACCACTCTGTTTCTTGTGCTTGCCTTCCACGCGAACCTTTTTCTTGATGGTTTCACGGAAGGGCACGATGGGATCGGCCAGCTCGATCTCCGTCTTGAACTTGTTCCGCAGCTTGCTGACGATGACGTCCAGATGCTGGTCGCCCACCCCGTACAGCAGGGTCTGGTGCGTTTCGGTATTCAGTTCCACCCGGAAGGTCTGGTCCTCGTCTGTCAGACGGTGGAGGCCGGTGCCGATCTTGTCCTCGTCGCCCTTGGTTTTGGGCAGTACGGCCATGGCGAGCATGGGTTCCGGGAACACGATCTCCTCAAGCAGAACAGGCCTTTCCTTCGCACACAGCGTATCGTTCGTTTCCGTCGCCGTGAGCTTCGTGACCGCACCGATATCGCCTGCGACAAGCTTTTCGGCGTTGATCTGCTGTTTGCCCTTCATGTAGAAGATCTGGGCGATTTTTTCCTGCTTGTCCTTCTTGACGTTCAAAACGACCATATCCGGCTTCAGTGTGCCCGAAATCACCTTCAGGAAGCTGATCTTGCCGACAAATGCATCGACGACGGTCTTGAAGACCATGACGGAAAGCGGTTCATTTTCTCCGGTCTTGATCTCAATTTCAGCTCCGGCAGGCGTTTTCGCCATGACGGTTCCCTTGTCGACATGGGCGGGGAAATACTTGATCATGGCGTCCATGAGCATCTTCATGCCGTCGTTCGTGACAGCGGATGCACAAAGGACCGGAGAAATCTCGCCGGAGGTGATACCGTCGTGCAGGCCATGGATGATTTCCTCGTCGGTGAAAGCCTCCCCGGCGAAGTATTTTTCCATCAGCTCTTCGTTTGTTTCCGCAACCGCTTCCGAAATACCATCCCGGTATTCCTGGATGAGCGGCAGCATTTTTTCAGGAATCTCCGTGTCGATGACTTCCTTGCCCTTATGGATGGCCGCCTTCATGGTGGCGACGTTGACAACGCCGACAGCCTTCGCATCCTCGAATATCGGCACTTCGAGACAGATGACGCTTTTGCCGAATGTATCCTTCATTTGGGAAAAGACTTTCTTGAAGTCTGAATTCTCTTCGTCAATCTTGCTGATCAGCAGGATGTGCGGGAGCTTGCGGTCGATGCACGCTTTCCAGGCTTTTTCCGTGCCAACCTGAATTCCGTCCTTGCCGCCGGCCAGAATGACAGCGCCATCCGCCACCATGAGACCTTGCTTCTGCTCCCCGATAAAGTCGAAATAGCCGGGCGTGTCGACGAGATTGATTTTTCCGCCGCTCCACTCAATCGGTGCGATGGCGGTGCTGATGGAGAACTTGCGACGGATTTCCTCGGCATCGAAGTCCATGACGGTGTTTCCATCCGCCACCGACCCGAAACGGTCCGTCGCTCCGGTGAGGAACAACATGGATTCAGCCAGAGTGGTCTTGCCCGCACCGCCATGCCCCAACAGGCAGACGTTGCGGATGGATGCAGCCCCATAGTCTTTCATGGCAACTCCCCCTCTCCATCGGTCTTGCAATGCAAAACCGAACCGAACCCGGTGTCCGGATCCGGAAGACCCAATGATGAATTGTGACTCTTCCCAAATTTATGTCTCCATTCGGGAAGCGTCTTGTACCATTATACCAGACCCATGGCAATGTCAACTACAGATTCTCACGTTTGACGCTCCACCAAAACAGGTATATGTAAATAGCGTACGAGCGCATTTGATACGGTTCCACACGCATCCAACACTCCGATTCCGAGGAGGTGCGATTGAAGGCAGTCATTCTGGCAGGCGGCAAGAGCACGCGACTCCGCCCCCTGACCTGGGAGCTTCCAAAGCCGATGGTCCCTGTGATGAATGTCCCCGTGATGGACACCATCCTTCATTTGCTGCACCGCCACGGCATTACGGAAGTCTGCGCCACCCTGATGTTCATGCCGCAGAAAATCCAGGATCACTATGGTGATGGCGCACGCTTCGACATGCGCATGTCCTACAGCACGGAGGAACGCCCTCTCGGCACCGCCGGCAGCGTGAAGGCAGCCTCCGATTTTCTGGATGGCACATTCCTCGTCATCAGCGGAGACTGCATCACGGACTTCGATCTGAGCGCCGCTGTCCGCTTCCACAAGGAACATCATGCCGAAGCCACCCTCCTGATGACGCGCGTGGACGTTCCCATCGACTATGGCGTTTTGATGACCGATCACGAAGGGAACCTCACCGGCTTTCAGGAAAAGCCGAACTGGGGCGAAGTCTTCACGAACCAGGTGAATACCGGCATTTATGTCCTGGAACCATCTGTTTTGGATCTGATCCCACCGGACGAGTCCTTCGATTTTGCCCGGGACCTGTTTCCCGAATTGCTGCGGCAGGGACGGAAAGTTTGCGGGTATGAAGCGGTCGGCTACTGGAGCGACATCGGAAGTCTGGACTCGTACTCCCGGACGCACTTCGATATCCTGGAAGGCCGCATGAAGATGCACCTGCCGGGTTCCGAGCCAATCCCCGGCATCCATATCGGTGCAAACACCCTCGTCGACCCGACAGCGACCCTCGTCCCGCCGTGCCTGATCGGCGCAAATTGCCGCATCGGTCCCGGGGTCCTGCTCGACGGAATGTGCATCATCGGCGACAACACGGTCATCGAGGAAGACGCGAACCTCAGTCGCTGCATCCTCTGGAACGGATGCTATCTGGATCTGGGTGTGGAAATCCGGGGATGCGTGCTCGGTTCAAAGGTGCACCTGATGCATCATGCCCTTGTCTCGGAAAACACCGTGATCGGGGATGAAACCCTCGTCCGGGAGCATGCGAACCTGAAGGCGAACGTACTCGTCTGGCCGCGCAAGGTGGTGGACCCGCATGCGACGGTCGATTCAAGCGTCATCTTTTCAGAACGGCGCACCAACACCCTGTTCGGGCGAAATGGCCTTTCCGGCATCATCAACGTGGACATCACACCGGAATTCGCCTCCCGGCTAGGCGCCGCCTATGGCACGAAACTCGGGGGCCGGAGCGCTGTAGCGGTTTCATGGGACGGTTCCTCCCCCGCCATGCTGTTCCGCTATGCGTTCATCGCGGGCCTTTTGTCCACAGGCATCCGGGTCTACGACATCCGTTCCGCCTTCCTGCCCGTCGCACGGCAATCCATTCCGCTGCTTGGCGTGGCGGGCGGCATCCACATCATGCGCGACAACGACTCCACCGAACGACTGCAGGTACTCATGCTGAGCGCAACCGGCGCAAATGTGGACAAGGGGTTCGAAAAATCGGTGGAAGCCATCTATGCCAAGGAGGAATTCCAGCATACGAACGCGGCCGGCATCACCTCGGTGGAAAGCATGCCGGATGCGCCGGACGCCTACGCACGGCATCTGATCAACTTGTGCGACAGGGAAACCTTCCGTCGGAACCGGCCGCGGATCATCGTCGCTTCCGCCACCGAATCCCTGACGGCCTTTCTCGAGAAACTCTTCCGCGACATCGGCTGCGACGTGGCGGAAGCGCTCGTGCTGGACCGCTTCACGCCTTACCTGATGATGCAGGAGACGAACCTGCAGGAGGTCCTCCTGTGCGCCTGGATGGACCGCAACGCCGAGGAAGTGCTCCTGATGGACAAGTCCGGCCGCGTGGTGCACGAAGAGCTGCATTTTCTTCTCACAACAATGATGCTGTACCGCACCGTGCCCGGGATCTCGCTGCTGATGCCGGTCAGCAGTCCGTCCGCCGCTGAAAAGCTCGCCCGGCGATATGACGGCCATCTGTCATGGGTCCGCACGGATGAACACGCATTGCTCGCCGCTCTGATGGACCGGGATGTGTTCAGCGATCCCTGGAACCAGTACCAACTCCAGCATGACGCCATCGCATCGCTTCTGTTCATTGTTGAATTTCTTGTACGGAACAAACTCTCGCTGGAGGACGCCATCCGGCACATCCCGCCATGGTATACGGAAACGCGTTCCATCCACTGCCCGTGGGAAATGGTGGGCCGCATCATGCACCGCCTCATCAGCGAACCCTTTGCAGGTACCATCGACACGACGGACGGCGTGAAATTCAAGGTCGACGGCGGCTGGGTGCTTGTCCTTCCGGATGTGGAACAGCCCATGCTCCGCCTGGTCGCGGAAGGGCGCGACGCCAGGATGACGCATGATCTGATGAAACTCCATGTGGCCCGGATCGAGTGGATGATCGACAGGGTCTGAAGGGCGCGTATTCAGGAGAACACGAAACGGTTCACGGACCCGCATTCTCCCGACAACATAGCAATCGCCTGTCTCACACCGGTTCCCGAATCGGAAGCGTCAGAACAAAACAGGCTCCCTTCCCGGGTCCGCTGCTTTCCGCACGGATGGTTCCGCCCATCGCGCCGATGTCGTTGGCGCTGGCGTGCAGGCCATAACCGTGCCCATCCTTCTTGGTGGTGTGCCCATGGGAGAAAACGGCGGTCAGTTGATCGGCCCGGATCCCGATACCCTTGTCCCTGATCCGGACGATGCCGGTTCCGCCTTCCCGATCCAATTCGACGGTTACTTCCCGTTCCGATTCCGGCAATCCGGCCATCGCCTCCCGCGCGTTCTTCAACAAATTCACCAGCACATGGATCAACTTTGACTGTACAACGGATACCGTGAAGTTCCTTCTGAAAATCCGATCCACCCGGATCGACGTCGAACCGGGCAAAGCCTGTTCCAGTTCCAGCGCCTCCTCCACCAGGGTGGACATGTCACAGGTTTCAGCCAGACTGTTGTCTGTCCGGCCATTATGCTGTGCCGTAAGGATTTCCCGGATCAGCCTGTTCTTCTCGTGCAGCCGATTCGACAGTCCGCTCATTTCCTGGGCGTAGGATTCCAGTGGCGTCTGCAGTTGAAGGAGGAATTGGACCAGTTTTGCCGCACGCGGGTCCGAAGCGAGGAATGCCTGCAACCCCGGCCCCTGCTCATCAAGCATATCCGACACCATGTTGAAATCCCCGAGCGGGGCCGACTGAACGGTTTCCTGCATGCGATGCGCCGTGGCTTCAACACTCCCCAGCACATTCCGGATGTTGTGGAGAATCCCGTTGGCCGCATGATGCATGCCTTCCTTATGGGCATTGTCGACCAGCCGTTTGAAGCTCCGTTCAAGCCGCTCCTTGAGAAAGATTCCGCTGAGTGCCGTACTGATGTGAAAGCTCAGGGCACGGTATATGCGTTCGTCCATCGGCCCGGGTCCGTACAGGACGAACCCGTGGAAATCCTGTTCCACATGGAGCAGATTCGCCATGGCGCAGACCGGTCCGATCTCCGGAGAAAGCGTCGCGAGGATTTCTGCCGTCGTGCCCGGCAGAAGCATCGTCTCGTCTGCACGGACGCCCTTTCTGAGGTAAAAGGCAGGCGTACAGCGGGCAAAGCGGTCTTTCGCACCCTGCCGCGCATCGAACAGCACCACCAGACAGTCGGGAATTCCCAGTTGCACCAACGATTCCTCCAGCGCATCAGACAATTCCTTGAGTGTGTACTGCGAAACGATTTTCTGACCCGCCACCTCCAGCAGCCAGTTGTTTCGCTTCACGACACTCTCTTTGGATCCCCAGACCTTCAAAGCACGTTCTGCAAGCAGGGCATGCGCCTGAAGAATCATGTCCTCCGCAGCAAGGAGCATGCCAGGGTTGCCGTCGACATGGGGAAGCACGGCATTGCGCAGGACTTCAAGAATCGGCGCAGGCTCCACGGCGGTGCCGGAATGCTCGAAGAAATCCAGCTGACCCTCCATTTCCCGCAGAAAAAGACCCCGGTTGCCCGTTTGCAGCCCGCGGAGAAAACCACGCATCAACAAGTGGAAATCCGGACGCTGCAACCCGGTGCGACGAATGACTTCCCCAGCCGTGTCCGCAAGCGTGCGCCATTCACGCTCCGACAGGTCCAGCAGCGACTTGCTCGTCGATGCGTCATCCGGGAACCCCATCGGTTCCGGTTTCCCGCACCCGCAGGATTCACGGATGATGAACCGCCCTGGAACTCGAACCTCATACGGAATATCCTCTGCTTGGATATTGGATGACAAGGCCGCATCTGCAGGCGTACCCTCTCCAGATCCATGTGCAGGTTTCCCGCCTGTTTTTCTTTCCTGTTCCAACCGTGTCAGAAAAAGATCGCAGGCCACCCTGCCCAATTCCCGCCAAGGGAACAGAATGGTGGTGTAGGATGGCGTGCTGTAGCGCCCCACTTCGCCGTCCTCAAAGCTGGTGACGGCCAAATCCTCCGGAACCCGGATCCCTCTGCTGCTCAATTCTTTCAGAACGCCGTCCGTCTCGGTGTTGTAAAGGGACATGATGGCATCAGGTCGCGCATTCCGCTCGTCCAGCAAAATTTGCACGGCCCTTCTCCCACGCTCCGGCACACTCAAGCCCTCAAGCAGGGACTCCTGAACGATCAGGGAAGCATCCAGAAGCCCTCTCTGCCGCATCAAATGCTGGTAGACGTCGATGCGCCCATCCGGCATAAACGGGCTGATGAAGGCGATACGCCGCAACGCGTGGTTGTCGAGCAGATGCGTCAGGAGTTCCTCCAGCAGAGGGCCGGAGTCAAACCAGGCAGCCGGCACATCCTCATGCAGCGATCCGACCGAATACAACGGAAGATCCGCAAACCGTCTTCTGAAACTTTCCTCATTTTCCATCGTCACCGCGCGATGCCATCCGAGAAAGAGGATACCGTCCAAAGGAAACTGATGCAGAAACTGTTGGACCTTCTTCACCTGTGCCGGATCCCGATTGGTATCATTTGTGATGAAATGCCCGACACGCACGACGCGCGCATGATGGTGCGCAGCCGCTTCCGCGATGCCTTCCAGCAGATGGCTGTGATATTCGTCGCTACCGTTTTCGTCCAGGAATCCGATGGTCAGCGGAACATCCGCGTCCCCATACCAGGCGCCCGGATTGCCAGTTCCGCTCATGTCACACCTCCCGCATCCGTGTCTGAAACCGGAAAGCGCAGCTCGCAGAATGATTTTCCCTCTTCCTGCTCCAAACCGATCACCAATTCCCCGCCCATCTCCCGAACATTCGAGAAGCATGCGTCCAAGGCGGGCATGGGATCTCCGGATGGAAAGAAGGACCCGTTTCCAGCCAGATCGGCCTCCCTCCGCACGAGAAACTCGCGCAAATCCGGACCATATGCCCACATCCGCAGGATGCAGTCTCCTGCCCGAAGGTCAACGGACAACCAAATTCTTGCATCGGGCATGCCTGCCTTTCCGGCAGTTCCCCCCAGCGCCCCCAGAAGGTAGACCAGCACCTGGTACAGGCGGCCGCGGTGAACGGTAATCATCGGAGCCGCATGCCATCCCTTGATCACCGTGATGCCTGCCCGCTCGAAGGTGTTGCCATACACCCGTAACGCATCCTCCATCAAATGGAGTAACGGGGCGGGTTCTGCCGGGCCGCCGCCTGATGCGTACCCCTGCTGGATGGTGATGCTTTCATCCATCCAGCGGACATTCCGTGAAATCCGCCCGAAATGGGTCATCAGTGTTTCCCGATGCTTCTCCGCCCTTCGTCCCAGCAGACCAAACAGGGTCATGAGCTTCCGCCGGCGCTCAACCTCCTGTCCAGCCTCCAAGGCTGCGTTGTCGGGCAGGCTCCGTAAAAGGGTTTCCGCCTGCAGCAGATCCGGAACGGGGCTCTGCGCCAATTCGCCAGTAAGAATCTGAACCGAAGCATTGACACTGTTGTACATATTCCCAATGTTGTGCATCACCTGCGAAACCACATCGGCCATACCCTCGTCATAGGCGCGCTCCACAAGACGGCGATAGTTCATCTCAAGCCGTTCCACCATCGTCGCACTGATGAAGGCCGAAGACAGATGGGCCGCCAGGGTTCTGTACAGCATTTCATCCACAGGTCCCGGTTCGAACAGGACATACCCCATCCAACGGCCTTCCGAAAGAAGCGGGTGAACCTGCAGAAACCGCCCGGAACCGGAATCCGGCAGCAAACGCTGGAAGAGGTCACCCGCCTGCAGATTCCGTATGCTTACAATTTCCTTTTTCCGCACATCCAGGAAGGAGGCTTCACCCCGCTCCAGGAAAGCATCCATCGACACGGGAGACCCGGCCGGTTCCGTCCCGACGCCGTCCGGCAAAATCACGCAGCAGAAGCTGACATCCAGTTTTTGCAGATTCTCCATCAATGCTGCCAGAATGGCGGGTATGCTGTGCTCGGTCATGACGGCCTGACTGGTTTCCTGCATCGCCTGCGCCTGATTCTTTGCCTGAATCTGCGCATGTCCCCGGCTGCGCATAACCGCATTCGACAAGATCGTCTGCGCTTGTCGGAAAAGGTCCCCGGAGGCGCGCAGCATATCCGGGTCGGCCGCAAGCCAGGGCAAGACGGCACTCCTGAACCGGGCAACCAGGGTCTCCAGGCGGGCATGCCTCAGATTCACCGCTGTGACAGCCACCTGCCGGGCCAACTCCGGGAGGAATGCCCGGGGCTCCTCCGAATGGCAGTCCGCGGCAAGCGTATCGAGCAGGCGGTCAAAATCGATGTCAGGGCTGGCGAATTCATCCTGCAGCGTCTCCACCAGCAAGATGCGTTCCTCCGGCATCATGGCGGCAAGACTTCGGGCGGACGGGACCACGGGACCCACAGCGGAAAGATGGACCACATCCGTCACACAACCGCATGAACCACGATACAGCACTCGGCCCGGCACGACCGTAACCATGGGAATCACGCCGGTCTTCAGCAATGCGAGCATCTGCATCATCGCATGATACCCGATTTCGGACCACGGATAATCGACAGTGGTGATGCCCGGCTGTGCATAGCGTTCGAAATCACCATCCACATAACCGGTCAGGGCTATGTCCTCCGGAATGCGCAGGTGCCGGCGTTCCAGCTCCTTCATCAGGGCTTCCGTCTCATACTGTCCGGAAGAGACAACCGCATCGAGCGGGACGCCCCGTTCATCCAGCAGGATCTCGAGAAAGCGCCTGGCCCGGGCATCCGAGCCGGACACGCCCCATTCCTCCTCCCGGATCCTGAGTTCGGGATACCAGAGGCCATACTCGCGCAGAACCTGCTCCCAGGCTTCGTCCCGATTGTCCGGTCGTTCCGGGGGCAGGAAGGCGATCCGCCGAAACCCGTGACGGCGGATCAAATGTCGGATCATATGCCGGATGTGCTCGGCTCCTTCGCAGAAAACAGAAGGAATGTCCTCGAAAGCTGTTCCCGCGCTGAGAACCGGCAGATCAGGCAATTGCGCAGGGAAACCCGCCAGATTGTACATGGGCCCGGCCTGCGTCCATCCGAGGAAGACAAGCCCGTCCAGATCCGCCTGGCGAATCAGGGAAAGAAGGGCTTCATGCCGCTCCGCAGGCTCCCCTGCCCCGGTGAAATACCCGAAACGCACCAGATTGACCCCCTGTCGGCGCGCCGCGTCCGAGAGCCCCTCCAGAATCTGCGTGAAAAACTCGTTGCAGTCGTTGTCATCCAGATACCCGATGGTGTAGATTCCGCGCTTTGGCGGCCGGATTGCGGCATGAAATGCCATTGGGCCTCCTCCCGTCAAGTCCCTCCCTGCGTGAGGTCATGGACAAAATCGTCAAACGGGACAGGTGGACCGTACAGGAACCCTTGCCGCATGCAGTTCCATTTTTGCATGAAGGCCTCCTGCGCTGCGGTTTCAACCCCGCCGACCAGGACGCTGAGGGAACGATTCCGGAGCGTGTCGAGCAGGTTCATCAGGAACAGCCGATCGCTTTCATGCCGATTGACATTGGCAAGGAGTGCCCGATCCAGCTGTACGGTCGAGCCTTCCCGGAGACTGTGGAGAAGCAGGTTCAGGGATTGTCCCGCACCGGCACTTTCCATTGTGATCCGGACCCCG
The DNA here is from genome assembly GCA_942493335.1 of uncultured Clostridia bacterium. Classification (GTDB taxonomy): domain Bacteria; phylum Bacillota; class Clostridia; order DSM-8532; family DSM-8532; genus JAEWSN01. The sequence goes on from OW818693.1 coordinate 2,560,033, forward strand.
ATATCAGCCAACTCGCCGAGAATGCGGATCGATGCCTCCCGCTCTCTCGACAGGATTCGTTCCTCCAGGGAAAGGTTCAGCCGTTCCGGCGCCAACCCCGATTCGTTCAGGATTTTTTGAACAAGTGCCGGAAAATCCGGCATCTGAAACAGGCTCAGGGAACACCGAACCAGGACGAACATTGTCCGGTGTTCCGGCGCGTCCAGACTGGCCGCCTGCCTGCAGGCGATCCGCAGGACGCGGGTTTCCAGGTCCGGCAGTAGTGCCATATGTTCGGCGATCGGGATGAAATCCTCCGGCAGCACGAGGCCATACCGCGCATGTCTCCAACGCACCATTGCCGCCATGCCGACCGTGTGGTCTCCATCCCCTGCAATGGGCTGGTAATGCAATTGCATCTGCGTCCCATCGGTCAGGGAGCCGAGATCGGCCGCCAGCTCGATCGGGTCCATCCATCCGGTTCCCCGCAACTGATCATGAAAAAAATGGGTGTTGCCTTTTTCCTTGGCCTTGTACATGGCCATGTCGGCATGCTTGAGCAGCGTTCCGAAATCAGGTGCGTCTCCGCGCAACAGGCTGATGCCGATGCTGCAGGCGATTGTGATTTCATGCCCGCGAATGAGGAAGACCGAACCCATTGCCTGAAGGACCAGATCCGCTACAGCCCGGACATCCTCCCGACCCCGATAGTCCAGCAGAAGGGTGAATTCATCTCCACCGAGGCGGAAAATGGCAGGTTCCGTCCGGCAGTCCTCAAGACCCGCTTCGGCACTGTCCAAAAGTACAGGTGCGTTTCCCACGGCTTCACGCAGCCGCGCGGCGATCTCCACCAGCAGCAGATCCCCGATGTCATGACCCCAGCTGTCGTTGACCTGTTTGAATCCGTCAATGTCCGCAAAGAGCAGCGCGTGGGTCGGCTCCTCCACCACAGACGGAACCGATGCCGCAATCTCTCCCACCCTGCTGTAAAAGGAATGCCGGTTCATCAGCCCTGTCAGCGTGTCGTAGTGCGCCAGCCGGGCAACCTGGAACTCACGGTCCCGACGGAGGTCGATCTCCGCAGTAAGCCGGGCGACCGTCTGCTCCAATTCCCGGGTCCGCCGTTCAACCTCTGCCTCCAGCTGCCCGACATGATCGAGATTCGCTCTGGCGAGCCGCCACTTGACCGACAAGGAAAGGGCGATCTGTTTGATGGCGACGCTGTCGAAGGGCTTTCGGATGAACAGGAGCTGATCCGTCTGCCCGTACAGGCCGAGAATCTGCTCCCAGGTATAGTCGGAATAGGCCGTGCAAATGACGATTTCGAGCCGTGGATCCTTTTCCCAGAGTTTCCCGATCGACTGGATGCCATCCATGCCGGGCGGCATCTTCACATCCAGAAGGACAATGGCATAAGGATCCCCCGCATCAACGGCTTCCGCGACCAGCCGGACGGCTTCCTCTCCCTGCCAGGCGTCATCGATGCGATAACGGATATCCGGGAGGACGGGCGGCATGCGAAGGGGATGCGGAAACAAGTCCGCCTTCAGCCGGAGGAGCTCGTCGTCGGACGCTCCGCCGGAAACAGGGTCGAGAATGAAACGGATGTCCTCATGGATATTCGCATTGTCATCTACAACCAGCAACCGAGGAAAGACGCGATCCAATTTGTCCATTCATTCCCCCAGCGCCGCTTCCGCAAACGCCAGATCTTCCGGAGTGGTGATCTTGATGTTGCTGTAGCTGCCCATGATCATGCGGACTTTCACACCCATGCGCTCGGCCAGAACGGAATCGTCCGTTCCATGGAAATCCTCCAGAAGCGCCTTCCGATGAGCCTTGAGGATAATGTCCGGCTTGAATCCCTGTGGGGTTTGCACCTGCCAGAGAAGACTCCGGTCCGGTGTTTCCGCGACGATATCCATATTGTCGACCCGCTTGACGGTGTCCTTGACCGGAACCCCCACGCAGGCGGCTCCCAGGGTCCAGACTGCCTGAATGCAGGCCCTAATGGCGTTCTGGGTGATGAATGGACGCGCGCCGTCATGGATGAGCACGACGGATTCGTCGCCTTCCAATGCGAGAAGCCCGTTATAGACGGATTCCTGTCGTTCGGTGCCGCCATAGACCAGCTTGACGGGAATTTCAGGGCACCACTTCTCCAGCAGCGCAAGCACTTCGGACCGTTCCTCCGCGCCAATCACCAGAATGTATCGATGAAGCAGACCGGACTCATAAAAGGCTTTCAAGGTGCGGACCAGTACCGGCACACCGCGAATGGGAAGGAACACCTTGTTCCCTTCCGCTTCCATGCGTGTGCCGCGACCCGCCGCGACGATGATGACCGCTACGTCTCCGGGTATCGTGACTTCTCTCCGAAATGCCATGGATTTTATCTCCTGCGAACCGCTCAGGATTTGACAAGGGTCAACTGCGGTTCCTTGTAACGGGCAAAGACCATGCGGCCCGCGGAAGTCTGCAGCACGCTGGTGACCACGACGCCCACATCCTGACCCTTGTAGCGGCCCCCGTCCTCCACGACAACCATCGTGCCGTCCTCCAGGTATCCGACACCCTGTCCGGCTTCCTTGCCTTCCTTGATGATCCGGACCGTCATTTCCTCGCCGGAAAGAGCGACCGGCTTCAGGGCATTGGCCAGATCATTCACGTTCAGCACCGTGAGGTTCCGAATGGTCGCGACTTTTGCAAGATTGTAGTCGTTCGTAAGAATGCACGCGCCCATTTCCTTTGCAGAGGCAAGCAGCTGCTCGTCCACTTCGGTGGCGCCTTCATGGTGGAAGCGCTCGATCCGGACGGGAATGCGCGAATCCTTCTTCAATGCGTTCAGCACGTCCAGACCACGACGGCCCTTCGCCCGAACCAGATCATCGTGGGAGTCCGCCAGATGGCGCAGCTCTTCGAGAACAAAGCCGGGCACGACCAGTTCCCCTTCCAGAAACCCGGTTCGGCAGACATCCAGTATCCGGCCGTCGATGATGGCGCTTGTGTCCAGCAGTTTCACGGACGCGCCATGCACCTTGCCTTCCACGCCATACATGCCTTCATGCCGCTTCATCAGAGCGAAATAGATGCCGGAAAATCCGAAGAGCACATTCATCATGATGGCCAGCGTGACACCAACCACCTGAATGCGATAGAGGGGGATGGAAACGAGGTTTGCGATGATCAGCCCCGCGATGAGGCCCCCCGCGCCGATGATCATTTCATAGAGGGTGATGTTCCCCGCAAGGGTTTCCGTTTGTTCCAGCGCCGCAGTCAGACCGCGGATGATGCGGCCGCTGAGCAGATACATGACGGCGCCGCACACAATGCCGGCGCCGAGCAGCCAAAGGGCGCCCTGCGAACTGTCCAGCACTTCGCGGAACCCATTTTGCACAAGCAGGAATCTTGTGAGTGTGACGCCTGTGATGGCGCCTGTAAGACCAAATGCGAAACGTAGGATCCGATCCAGCATGCTCTTGTCCCGCTCCTGAGCGTGTAATGCGCCACCCCGCGGAAGCTCCGGTTACGGGAACCGGTCAGCCGCGAATTCTGGCCTGGCAGGGACGACCCGTCTGAAGGGTCGAACGGGTGCCGCACCGGCATCCGGCGTAATCTGCATGAAAAGGTGACAGGTCAGAGGATCTTCAATTTGATGATGTCCTCCACCTCGGTGGGCGGAAGGTTTTTTGCGAGCACCAGCTCGCTGATGAGAATCTGTTTGGCACTGTTGAGCATCTTGCGCTCGCCGGTGGACAAACCGCGGACCCGTTCGCGCTGCACAAGGCTGCGAACGACGTCGGCCACTTCAAAAACATTGCCGCTCTTGATTTTGACCATGTTCTCACGATACCGCTTGTTCCAGTTGGTGTTCTGTTCGCAGGTGCCGCCTTCGAGACATTTGAACACGGCATCGGCATCCCCGCGGCCGATGACACCGCGGATTCCCACATGATTGGCACTGCCGACGGGGATCATGACCTTCATGTCTCCGACCGGCATCTTCATGACGTAATAGCTTTTCTTTTCACCAAGGATTTCGCGTTCTTCGATGGATTCAATGACACCGGCTCCATGCATGGGGTACACAATCTTGTCACCGATACTGAACATACAAACGCCCCTCTTTGGCACACCCTTCCGCATCTCCGTTTACGGTCCGCCGAACGCGGTCCGCTGGTGCGATGCCGCACCATTCGAATTGGTTTGATCCGGGTCCGCCACAGAAGGTGCATGTCGCTCCGAAAAGCCGTACTTCGGCATTTCCTGCAATCAGCGCCGTGCCTGACGAGCCCATTTGTTTGCCGGGAGTTCCCACCTGTACCAACGCCCATTATAGCAAAATGGCTGACAGAAGTCAAAATAACCGAACGTTCCAACTGCCGAAACGGTCATGGGAGAACGATTTTCGACGGATGCTCCCGGACTAGTCGCGCAAAATGCGCGCCGCGCTCTTCGAAATTCCTATAAAAACCGTAGCTGGCGGCGGCCGGTGACAGAACGCAGGAATGACCCGGATGCGTCAAGCGGAAGGCTGCGTCGACCGCCTCCTCCATGTCAGCGGCCCGGAAGAACACCACGCCCTCGGGCCTGCGCCCTTCGGATTCAAGGCGAGTCAGGATCGCATGGCCCGTCGCCGGCAATGCCACCAGATTCGGGATGGCGCCTGCGGCAATGTATGCATCGAGCGGCCCATAATCAATGCCGCGATCCATCCCGCCGAACACGAGCGTGTCCACATCCCCGAGCGATTTCACCGCAGCGATGCTGGCCTGTGGAATTGTGGAGATCGAATCGTCGAAGAATGAGATCCCTTCGACCTCCGATATGAATTCCAGCCGGTGCGGCAGGCCGGGAAACGCATTGAGCGCATCAATCGCCTTCCAGACGTCAAAGTCGCGTCCCTGAAGGCTTTCAAACAACCACGCGGCCAGAAGGACGGTCTTCATGTAGAGCAGGTTATGCGTGCCGCGAAGCCGCCGTCCGGCAAAAGCGGATTCCGGGATGCGGACGGGTCCTGAAGTTCCGGCGGATTCGAACGCATTGTCCGGCAATTCCAGGGTTCCATCCGGATCGACCCGCACGTGGAAATGCCTGCCATTGCCGAGTCCGCGGACTCGTTCAGCCACCTGGTCGCCAATCACCGCAAAATCGTCCGGACCCTGCAGCCGCAGAAGGTTTTCCTTGGCCCCGGCATATCCTTCAAAGGACCGGTAATGATCCAGATGATCCTCGTACAGGTTCAGGTAGAGGGCTCCCCGTGGCGCATGGCGTATGGTTTCCAACATGTGGGAGGAGCACTCCAGAACATAGACGCGATCCGGCGCATCGGACAAGACAAGGTCCAATGCCGGAATCCCGATGTTGCCTACCATGACGGCATTGCGGCCGCATGCCTTCAGCGCTTCGGTCAGGATCGCCGTCGTCGTGCTTTTCCCTTTCGTGCCCGTGATGCCAAGGGTGCGATCTCCGAGAACGGACAGGAACAGATCGACCTGGGATGTGATTTGTTCCGGCCGGAAACAATGGTCGATTTCCTTCCACGGGATGCCGGGGGTCTTGAACACAAGATCGCAGGAGGAAAGAGCTTCCGCATAATCGTCCCCGGCATGGAGAACCACCCTTCCCGCCTTCTCTGCTTCCACCAGTTCAGACAGGTGCGCCGCATCCCGGTCCGCGACTTCAAAAACCACATCCGGCAAGAGGTTGCGCAGGAAGGCAAGGGTGGAGCGGCCTTCCATCCCGAAACCGAGAATCCCGATCCGCAGGGAGGAAAACCGTTTCCGCAGACGCTCGGATATTTGTTCATCATTCATGCCAGTCATCCTCCAGGACCAGTTTCCGGAACGGTTCGGGGATCCGATCCGCCAATTCCGGCTCAATCATCCGGAAGGCAGGTGCGGGGCCATCCGGACGTTTATCCCTGTACCGCTCCGCCAGGATCCATTCTTTCGTACCGTTCAGGCGGTCGGCCTCCTCCAGAATGCGTTCGAGACTCCAGCGGGTTTCAGCCACCGTTCCCACGCACTCGAACGGCTTGACCGGCACGAACCCGGCCAGCTCATCCAGAACCGGCGCAAGGGAGGCCTTCCCGAGCAGATTTTCCCCGAACATCGCCGTAGTGGCGGCTACTCCCGCATGTGCTGCGACAAGAACGAACACGAACAGGCATTTTGAGCAGTCGCAGCACCAACGGTTTTCCTTGCTTCCCTTGTTGCAGCTGCGAAATGCGGCGTGATAAGCGGTGAGCCGCGAAAATTCCATCGCGATGCGTGCCTCGCTCCACGGCCGTAGCAGGCTGAAATAGGTAACGGAAGGGGTCAGAAACCGGTGAATGTAGTCCGAAAAATCGGTTTCGAATTCAAGTGATTTCGAGTATTGATGGTTCACCCAGGTGCCAGGCACGGTCGCTTCGTTCGCACTGCCCTCATTGGACAGCACGATGTACCGTCGTCCCCGCAGCAAGGCGGCCACGACGGCGGAAAAACCGAGAATGGCCGAATAGGGGACATGCCCGTTCAGATAGCCCTCCCGGTTCATTTTGAACAATTGCGGATCGAACGTGCGGAAAGCTTCCAGCCTGCCGTCCGCGTCATATCCTGCGATTTCCGCCGTATCATACGAAGCCTGCCGCGCACTCAGCAGATAGCATTCCGAATGTCCGCGCATTTCCGTGAGGTTTTTCAGCAGTTCAAGGGTTACAACCGAATCCTTGCCGCCGCCGACCGGCACCAGACAGCCGGCCGTATCCGCAAGGCCCGTGGGGTGCAAAGGCGCATCCGGTTCGGAGACAATCCGCACATACCCATCATCCCTCACTTTTCCGTAGATTCCGTTCAACCAATAGAATTCCCCGAATCCGCGGGTCAGGAGTTTTTCCCAGAACAGGGCCTCCTCCCTGGAGAACGCGCCTGGGCGAACCGTGAAACGTGCGGGACAGGCGAGTTTCCAGTAGCTGACCGCCTCAACCATGCCAAGCAGGAACACGGCATGACGAAGAAGGGGGGAGGAAAGCGGCAGAAAGGCGGTATCGGCGTCCACCCGGAATCGGACGAAATGCTCGAACGGAATCCGGCCCTCGCTGCCCTGGAGGCAATAGGTGAACCGGCAGGTGACGTTTCCGTCCGCCGCGGTCAGATCGAAGGTGTCATAAAGGAATTCATCATATTGCGCGCGCAGCGCGAGAAAGCGTTCCAGACTCATGCACTTGCTGTCCTTTCGTTCCGGTCGGGCCTCATGCAATCGGGGATTCCACCGCACTCTGCCCATTCAGCACATGGAGGCGGATGGCCGCCTGGCGGATCTTTTCCCGGGCATCACGACGGACCGCCTGCATGCCGGCCGACAGTTCGTCGAAGTTTTCCAGGACGGTATCCACCACATGAACATCCAGCATGCCGTTCCCAGCCATTTCCGTCAGGATGGCGGCCGTCTGGACGCGGTTCATGGCCGGCCGCCAGGCGCGTTCCTGCAAGAGCGCGGACAACACGTCGACGGTGGCGAGAATGCCGCGACCAAGCGCAAGATCCTTCTCCATGCCGCCTTCCTGGTGACTGCCGTTTCGATCGGGCAGCGGAGCGATCATCGCAGCCAGGTCCGGAATTCCCGCTTCCATGAGGATATCCCGTGTTTTTTCGGTATGGCCGCGCAAAACGTCCAGATCGTCCGAGGAAAGACGGCTGGTCTTGTCGAACAGACGCAGCGGCACGGAAAGGTATCCAAGGTCCCGCAACAGGGCGGCAAGCCGAATTCGTTCCGACAGCCGCCAGCCGACCTTCATCATGTGTGACAGCATCTCGGCGGCCTTTTCCATTTCCACGGCGTGTCCCGACAAGTAATGGCTGCGTGCGTCCACGACGCAGACCGCAAGCCGCAGGCATCCTTCCACAATTCCCGCTTCTCCCGGGGTTTCCTGCAGATTCTGCAGGTATTCCTCCTGCCATTCCCCCTTGGCATAATCCGCCGCCAGTTCCGGCAGGCAGCCGGACAAACGGCGGCCTTCCGGCCATGCCGCCCCATCAAGGACACGCTGGAAACGTTCCGCCCAGACGGATTCACCGCCCGATAGCGTCTGCAGGGCCATTTTGCCGGCAAGGAAGACCAGTCGGGATTCCGGCGTTGCGGAGGCATCACGGTCGTGCTGGTGCCGGATCGCCCCGGCATAGGCATACTCCGGCAGGAAGCCCCTGACGAGTCCTGCCGCCGTTCTTGCATGAATCACGGTCTTTCTGGGATCGGGCACGCGCCAGTCGACATCCTCTTCTTCGCCAAGCAGGAGGCCGAGATGCTGCAGGATGCCGGCCAGCGAGAATCGGCACGCATCCTCCCGCTCCATGCCCCAGGCGGAGGCGAGACGACGCAGCATCCATCCGGTCAGCAGCGCATGGCGGCCCAGTTCCGGATCCTGAAGGGCCAACGTGCCGCCGAGGATGGAAACGGCATGGGACAGTTCCGTTCGTCCAGTCCGCGTCATGCTGCGAATGAGGTCCGCGGCTTCCGTCGCGACACCGCCGAAGGACACGGCCGGTCTGGCAAGGAAGAATCCCTGTGCATAGTCCACGCCCATCCTGCAGAGCGCGGCGAGCTCGCCGCGGGTTTCGACGCCTTCCGCCAGTACGCGCGTCCCGCCCTGACGCGCATAGCCGATGATATCCTCGAGCATCTGTTGCTTGCGGATGTCCCGATCCACGTTTTGGACAAGCCCCCTGTCGATCTTGATGACGTCCGGCTCCAGAGCGAGCAGCGCCAGATGGTTCGAATAGCCGGAACCGAAATCGTCCAGCGCGAATTTCGCACCTGTCTGGCGGACCAGGTTCTTTCGGCGTTCAATCTCGTCGGGGTCCATCCTGCTGCGCTCAATGACTTCGTAAACGACGCGCATGAAGCCGAAATACCTGTCCCGGATATCGAGATAGTCCGCTTCCGTCAGGGCGGGAACCGGTGCGGTGTTGATGAAGAGCCATGCGTCGCGGTAAATGTCCGGCCGTTCCATGAAGCCGTCGAGGGCATTATAGACCATGCGGCGCTCCAGAATGGCGTAATGGCCGGTGTCCTCCGCGTCGTCGATCAGTTCCATGATGTTGCGGTAGATTCGGTTCGCAGGACGGGAAAGCGCCTCGAATCCGAACACATCCCCGGTTTTCAGGGAGACGATCGGCTGGTAGACGACATACAGCTCATTCCGTTCGATGACGTCGCGAATGAAGCTGCGCCGCAGCGCAACCTGGCGTGAATCGTCATAGCGCGTACGGTTGAACTCGTTGAAATTCGGCTCCGTGCCGACATCCACCTCATGCTTGGCAAATGCCGCATATTCCAGCAGTTCAGAAGGGGTATCCCCATGAACGCCCGCAACGGAATAGCCTGCGATCAGCGGGAAATCCGTTGAAATGCCATTGACGGAGAGCCGCGTGCCGGAAAGCCGCTGAAGGAGGTTCTCGCCGTGCATCCGGATTTCCGCGATCTCATGCATGCCGCGCACGATGCACAGAAAGTCTGCCCCCCACCAGCGGAAAAGGATCTGATTGTCCGGAACACTCTCGCGCAGCAAATCGGCAAAGACACGGATATAGGCATTCCCCGCCACCATACCGAACCGCGACTCGAATTCCTGGTAGTTTTTCAAGCTGAAATAAACGAACCCGATGATTTCGCCGGGATCACGATCTCCCAGGACGCTTCCGCCCATTTCCGAAAGCGCATTCCGGTTGAAGTAGCCCGTGATGGTATCCGTCAGCATCCGGTTGCGATCCGCATGCCGCTGTCTGACTTCCTGGCTGATGTCGAGCAGGGCGCCGTTCACCTTGCCGGCCGCCACGTCGGGCTGCCCCCAGCAACGCAGCCACATCCGGCCACCGTTGCTGTCTGCGGCGCTGAACTCCACGGAGAAGGCGCCCTTGACCGCCAGACTTTCCAGAACAGCTTTCCTGAATGCATCATGCGCTTGTTCCGGGTTTTGCGTCATACCCTCCAGATCGGCGTTTATCGCGATCTCCGCCATCCCGGGATTCGGCTTGACGGAGGGAACGCCTTCCTGAATCAGCATCCTGCATCCGAAGCGCTCAAAGAAGTCCCGCCCCCCCATTTCACGGTAAATCTGCGATCCGTTGCCAAGCAGCGTGGCCAGACCCGTCAAAAACAGGAATTGGTCCGAATCCACAAGATATTCGAAGAAGTCGATCCGGAAATCCTGCCCGTTCAGCACGCGAACATGTGCGTAGAACCTGGAGATTTCGCCGGCAAGCTGGCGGTTCTGCGCCAGTTCGCCTTCCAGCGTGCCGTTGTGGTGAACCAGACCGGACCATGCATCGCGGATGTTTCGAGCCAAGTCGGCCAAATCGCCGTTCCCAGCCAGGGAAGGATCCTCCAGCACAGCCGGAATCACGGCCTTTTCCGCCTTGTCCGTCCGATCACGCTTCAATCGGCCCACTGCGCCTGCAAGACGGGACAACTCCGAGGAGGTGCGTTTTGCGAGCAGCAGCCCGGCAAGGAGAGCCAATGCGAGCGACAGCACCGTAATACAGGTGAAGAGCCGCATGATGCCGATTTGATCCGCGAACAGGGCTCGGGATGGATACACGGAGAAAAAACGCCAACCATTCCCCAACTCGACCGGGAATACATAGACCGGTTCCGCGTTGAGTTTCGTTCTTCCCCGATAGAAACCGATTTGTCTGGATAGTGCGTCTGCGGTCCCTATCAGATTCGATACATCATCCTTGTCATCAACAGGACCAGGGACACCCAAAGTGTCCGGTGCCAGACCCGTGTTGCGGAGCGGCTTTGCGGCTGGCGCACCCGGCCGCTTCCTGGGAAGGGAGGCATCCAGCAGCTGTCCGGCCGTATCTGTCAGGATCCAGTACCCGCCGGGTATTGGCATCTTCGAGGCGATCAACTGGGCAATGCGCGCCGAGTCGAACTGAAGGGCAACATACCCGGATACGCCATGACTTTGAACAACCCTGTAGAGAACCGCGCTGGATCGGAGGGATCCTTCAGGGTTTCCCGCTGTGACGGAAGTGCCCCATATCAGGCCACCGCGCCGCAACAGACCTTCAGCCGGAGCAGGGATGAGCGCGGTGCGGTCACCCGCGAGGTCCGCCTTGACAAACCCTCCGTCCCCTTCGGCATCCTGATACAGCTTCTCAATGGGTTCCCCTGCCGGGAGAGAGAGTTCCAGTGAAACTGCAAATGGGAGATTCCCATCAAATGAGGCGTTCGCCAGGTGTTCCGAGACACGCGAATCGATTTCCTCCGGATTGCTCTCCTGAAGTGCTTTTTCAATATTGCGCCCGATCTGGTCGAGTTGGTGCTCGCTGCGGGAAAGGGATGCGCGCAGCCCCCTGCCGTCCGCCGTAATGTCATCCGCCGTGGCGGCGATTTTTTTTCCAAGCATGTCAGCGACCAGGGTGACGGTTGCAAACACCATCAGCAGGACGAGAAAAAAGACCACAAGCCAGCCTGTCAGCCACCTTGTCGTCATTCCGCCAGTCTTTTTCGCCGTTGACGGCTTCCGTGCCATTGCTCCCCCGATGCCTGTTTCCGGAATGATCCGTTTCCCGAAGCGCATCGGGATGGGATCCTGCAGGAACCATTATACCATGCACAGGCAGTTCGCGAACCTTCGGATTGTCGGGTTCAGACGGGAAGCAGCTCCAGCCGGGTCATGCGGTTTCCGAATACAGACAGGGCAAGCTCCCTGTCGCGCTCCCTGCAGGTGAACAGGAAGATCTGCCTGTCGCCGGCATGATCGCGCAACCAGACAAGCGCGGCGGCGGCACGTGTTTCGTCGAACTGAGCGAAAGGCTCATCCAGAAAGAGCGGCAGAGATTCCCGCCCCTCCTCGAGCAGTTGGACGGAAGCCAGCCGGACAGCCAGCCATGCCTGATCCGCTGTTCCTCCGCTCAATTGCGTGATGGAAGGCATTTCTGCGATTTCCGGCACTTCGATGCGGACGGCAAGCTGATCATCCGTCCCAATGCGGCTATACCGGCCGCCGGTAAAGACTGACAGGATTTCTCCCGTCATTCCGTCCAGCTTCGGGGACACGCCCTGTCGCAACGCGAGTGCCGATTCGCGCAACGTCTCAAGCGCCATTCTCAGGCTTTCCCCGTAGGCATGCAGCGATTCGCGGCGCGCCTCGAGACGATCGGCCTCTTCCAGCGCCTGCTGGAGCCGGTCTTCCGCCGGCGCCCGTTCCAGCCGGGTTTCCAGCGTGGCCTCTGTGAGTTGTGCCGCAGCAATATTCGCGTTGATGTGTTCCAGCTCCGCCTGCAGCACGGGCAGACGCACGGAAGCACCGGCAGCCATTGCGGCAGCCTTGCGGCGTGTGTCCTCGTCCGTATCGACGGAGCCAGTGAGGTGTATGTCTTCGTTTTTACCGCCGGAAGCAGTGCGGCGCGCATCTCCGGGTGCCGAATCCTGTTTTCCGTCGAAATCCGGAACCTCCTCGGCAGCCGCCTCCTCGAGCGCAGCAACCGACCGCAGCAGCATGTTCCGCTCGTTCTGCATCGCCTCCAGCCGCATGTTGACCTCGGCCGCGCGATTCCGGTCATCCCTGTAGGCCTGCAGCACGCCATGAAAGGCCTGCATGCGTTTTGCGTCAAGACCGTCATCCTCAAAAAATCCCGCGGCGCGCATCACATCGGCCGTACGGACAGACAGGGCTTCCGCCTCACGTCCTGATTTTTCCCGCCGCTCCGACAACTCGGCCATATCCTGCACCAAATCAGCCCTTCGGCTTCCCACCGTATCGACAACACTTTTGATCCGCAAGAATTCCTGCACGGAAGGAACACCCGTTTCCGCAATCAAATCATCGAAGGCCACACGCGCCCTGTTCCAGCGCAGGATATCCTCCCGGCCGGCGGTTTCCTCAGACGGGGCGGAACCGTTGCCTCTCCCCGTATGATTCCCCGCAGGATGCCGCGCCTGACGGAGCAGTGGGGACAGCGGAATGCCGATGGCTGCTGCCACGGACAGGCAGGAGAGGATTGTCAGAAACACGAAAACCGGCCCTCCTGCGGGAACCGCACCGGGAAAGAACACGCCCGCCGCAAACAGGGCCAGCAGAACGGCAAGCATGACAAATGAAATGGCTCCAAGGATTCGGGGGGGCCAGGACGTCTTTCGGGTGTTCAGTTCCTCCAGAATCCGGCCGCGTTCCTCCGCGGACCCAACCTGCTCCCGGAGGATCAGGTACTCCTGCAGGACGGCGTCCAGCCGCTTCGCATCCCGCCAGACCGGCGCCTGCGGCAGTTCGGACTCAAGAACGAGCGCTTCCCCGCGTTTCCTGGCGATTTCATCGTCCCAATGCGCCACTGCGCGCAGCAATTCACGCCGTCGGCCCAGATCAAAGGGCAACTGGGCTGCCGCGGCTTCGTCGATGGAAGCCAGCGCGGATCGGTCAGCCAGACGTGAAGCCAGTTCCGCCGCTTCAGCCGTCAAGGCCGCCTCCTCGTCCGAAAGACCCTTCAGGCGCTCCCGCTCCCGACGGACGGCTTCCATCCGTTCGTACCGATCCTCTTCCCGGATGGCGGTCCGGCAACCGTCCCGCTCCTCCACGGTGGCAGCCTGCTGAATCCGAAGCGTGTTCAAACGCATTTTGGTTTCCGCCAGTGCCATGGCGGTTTCCCGTACCGCCTCGCGCTGCCGACGGATGGACTCCGCGTCCGCCTCCAGTTCGGCGAGCCGGTTCTGGATGCGGTCCATTGGCCGGACCGTGCTCCGTTCCGAACCGACACGCTCGAGAAGGGCTTTCTGAATTGCGTCCTCGGCCTGTCGGAAGGTCATTTCATCCCGGCCCGCATCCTGCATCCTCAGAAGGCTGTCCATGACATGGCGACGCCCGGGCGCATCCAGCACGGTTTTCATCTGACCGACAAACAACGTGCGCGCAAAGGTTTCCGCATCCACGCCGAGCTGTGCTTCCGCAAACTGGGGCCCCGTTTCACGTTCGGAGGGAAAGCGGGCAGTAATGTCGTTCGCGTGCCCGTCTTGGACGTGTACTGCGCCTTTTGAGAAGTTCCGGCCGATCCGGAAGGCGGTACCGTCATCCAAGGAATATTCCAGCACACCTGCATACACATCCCCCTGCCAGGGTTCATATCGGCGGAGCGGCGGCAGTTCGCCGTCCTTTGAACGGCGTCCCCCGCGCAAACCATACAGCATCGCGCCGATATAGGCGAGCAGCGTGCTTTTCCCTGCTTCATTGGGGCCATGGACGAGGTTCAGTCCGGGACCCGGTTCAAACGTGGCCTGGCGGAAACGGCCGAAGCCCTTGATGTCCATCCTGGTGATTTTCATGCGTTCCCCCTCACCGTTCCGGCGGTACGTGCACGGTACCGTATGCCAGGGCTTCGAGTCCCATCTGGCGCGCACGCCGCAGGATTTCCACCCGTTCCGGGTCCCCCGCTGCTTCCGCTTCCGCCATGCGGTCTGCAAGATTGCGGCAGAACAGGCCTGTCAGGCTTTCATGGGCAAGCGCGGTTTCCCATTCCAGCGGCGGACGGGTTTCGTCTGTCAGCCGGAAGAGCAGCCAGTCTCCGCCGAACCACTCCGCAAGTGCCTCAACATCCGGCGGTTCGAGCGGTGTTCCGGCAAGCCGAACATGCGGAAGATGCCGCTCGGGCGTACAGTCCGCCAGGGCGCCTGCCAGTGCGAGCTTGCAGGCGTCCGTACTTTCGCAGGCGGTCAGATCCACCTGCCGCTCCACATACGTCCGCGATGAAACGGGCAGAACCCTTGTCCGGGCGGAAACCGCGCCATCCTGCTGTTCCATGACGCATGAAAGGATGCCGTGATCGCCCGGTTCGTCGAACCCGAGCGGTTCCGGAGATCCCGGATTCGCCACATGAGGTTTCCCGGGAATTTCGAAAGGCTTGTGAAAATGCCCGAAAGCAGCGTAATCATAGCCGGACTGCGCCAGTTGCGCCGATGTGACCGGATTGTACTGTGTCTCCCCGACCGGCGTGTCCAGGGTCCCATGGACAAGCAGCAGATTGAACCGGTCCGTCCTGGGCGGCGGCAGCGTGCCAAAATCCGGCGGATCCTGACGATAAGCGGAAAAACCGAATCCCGCGGCAAATACACCGATTTCCGGGAGGTCCAGAAAAGCGGCGTGACCGGGTTCGCCCGTGAGCAGATGAACATGGGCCGGCCACTCGACGGCACGGTACCAGGAATCCGTCGTGTATGGATCATGATTGCCCGGAAGCATGATGACCCGCACACCGGAAAGGCGGTTCAACTCCCGTCGCAGAAAGGCGACCGTGTCCCGCGTCACGACATCCTGTTCGAAAAGATCGCCGCAGAGCAGCACCAAGTCAACCTGCTCCGCCATGGCATGATCCATGGTTGCGGAAAAGGCACGCCGCACGTCCTGCCGGCGAAGCTGCCCATATCCGGGTCTTCCGCCGCGAAAAGGCGCATCCAGATGAAAATCGGAAGCATGAATGAATCTGAGCGTATCCATGGAAAAGTTTCCTTTCACCGCACCGCTTCCCGAAACAAGTCCGGGTGAATGGCCGTTTTCTCCGACAGTACTTCGGGCGCAGGCCGGTTCACACCTTCCGGGTCGTCATTACGACCTGCGCGATGGCATAGGCACGCTCATGGGACAAGCTGACGGCCAGTTCATCTCCGCCAAGGACCTCAAAGGTGGAACGGGCGGCCCCATGCAGGACGATCGACGGCGCTCCGCCGGGCTCCTGCACGATTTCAATTTCCACAAAGGCGGCGCCGGCGCCGATCCCGGTTCCCAAGGCCTTGGACACGGCTTCCTTGGCTGCAAATCTTGCAGCCAGACTGCTCATGGTGCGTTCGCCCCGGTTCAGGCAATCCGCCTGCTCCCCTTTTGTATACACCTTGTCCAGAAAACGCGACCCGAGCCGCTCCACAGCCGCCCGGACGCGCGCTGTCTCCACCATGTCCACGCCGCAGCGGATTCCCATGTTTCCTCCAAAAAGGCTGTTCCGTCCGCGTACCGTCCTTGCGTCACTGCAGATCGAAGAATTCCTTGAACGTACTGAAATCGCGCCCGAATCGCAGCACTCGTATATTGATCTCGTCGTCCCCGAACAGGCGTGACATTGATTCCGATGCCGTGTCTCCGTCTTCGTCCGGAAGAACGAAGACGTGATTGTGCGCAACGGGATATACATGCTCATAATGCTCTTCCAGTTTGCGGGCCAGGTTGTTTTCCCGGAAGATGTAACCGCGTTCGTCCGAGACCTGGAGCAGATCGAATGAATCCCCGCGTTCCTTCGCCTCGTCGACACGGCGGCGCAGTTCGCGCTTGAATTCCTCCACATGCAGCGGCATGCGGAATCGCCGCTGCCGGTTCAGGGAGGTCAGGGCGATGATCATCAGCGACAGATGGTTCGAAATGGCTTCCATCGTCAGCAGGTTCTCCGGTTCCCTGACACTCGTTTCCGAGAACTTCAGCACCACGATGACGCCGAGCAGCAGCTTTCGGATGTCGGTATGGTAGATGGGCTCGATGAGGATGCCTTCCACGCCGTCTTCCGTCGGAAGGAGGGATTCGGGGAAAAAGTCCCGCAACCGCTTTGTCCCGGCTTCACAGATGACGGTTCCGGACAGCACCGGCTCCCAGGCACCGGCCACCTTGAGAATGCCGCTCCCGTCGAATCCGATGGTTCGGGAGACATGCAGGGTGGTCGTCTCCTCATCGAAAAGGAGGATCATTCCCTTCCGTACCTCGAAGGACGTTTCCAGCGTGCGTCCGGTCAGCTCCAGGAGGGTTTCCATGTTGCCGGAGCTGTTGATGTTCTTGATGAGGGTGCTCAGCGAGAGAAGGCGCTCCAGCCGGTCCCGCAGGGCGCGCTTCTGACTGCCCAGCGCCTCTATGAGGCGCGCGTTGTCCACTGCGATGAGAATGGCGGCTGCAAGACTTTCAATCACCTCGAACTGGTCCGCCGTATAGGGTTCTCCGCCAATCCGTTCTCCCAGCGTGACAAAACCCACAACTCTGCCATGACGCTCCAGCAGCACCAGGTAGCAGGCGCCAAGCGTTGTTGCGGGAGGCGCCTCGCCCGGAAAGAGCCGTGCAAAGAGCGCCTGTCCATCCTCCGACCGCAGATCGAGCACATGGGAGCACGGATCGGGCAGGATGGCCCCTTCGTAGACCAGGGAGCAAACAGGAAGATCCGCCGTATCGAGGGTGTTCAGGTAGGCCAGCATTTCCTGCCGTCCGGTCTGCTCCCGGAAAAGGAAGAAGGAGGTCCGGCCAGAACGGGTGATTTCCGCAAATACATCCACGGAAAGATGGGCGAGCGAATCCAGCGAGGTTTCCCCCAGCAGCAGACGTGTCGCCTGATTGATGGCAAAAAGATCGAAAACCTTGGTGTCCATTTCCCGGTTGATCCGGGCGAGTTCGCCGTAACGACGGTTGTTTTCCATGGAGCCGTCGGCCAGGCGCATCAGCGCTTCGAGGATGATGGCATCGTCGCTCTCAAAGGCGCCACTCGCCTTGTCACCAAGCAGGATGACCCCCTTGAGCGTGTCGTCGTCCACAAAGGGAACGAGTGCCCGGATCTGGAGCTGATCGCACAAATCGTCTCCCAGCACCGCACGGATGGCCTTCTGGCGGATGAGGATGCCCGTACCCACCAACGGCAGGCTTTTCATCGACTCCGTCATGGGAAGTGTTTCCGGCGCATCCTGGATCCCCTTCACCTTGCGCAGGCGGAGGACCGTCGGCTCGCCGGCAACCTCGTAAAGGAGGGCATGCGCGATGGTGACCAGCTCGTTTACGGAGTCGAAGGCGATGTCCAGGCATTGCTCGTGGGTGAGGCGCTGCGAAAACAGGCCGATCGTCTGTATCAGTCCCATGTACCGGTACAGCTTCGCCGTGACGCTTTCCGATTGTTTATCCGCTTCAAGCTGGGCTAGGACGGAATGGATGTCCATGGATACCTCCCGCTTCACACATCAACCGCAGACCGCGACAGCAACCCGCCTTATCGTCAGCAGGAACAGCAAGAGGGAGTGCAGTCTCCTGCACTCCCTACTTTGGCGTCCCGAGCAGGAATTGAACCCGCATTAATGGTACCGGAAACCATTGTCTTATCCTTTGGACCATCGGGACACACCATCTTCACTTCATCACACGCCGGCAGCACTTGCATGCCCGCCGGAATCCGACAACCGTTTCCATCGGGCGACAATACGGCAAAAAGGATCCGCCGGCCAGTCATCCCCGTTTTCACGGTTCCTTCATTATACTTGGTCCTTCCGCCGATTTCAATATGCAAATCATCCACCCTGCCCAAGGAGAAGGATCCTGTCCAGTCCCATCGATGTGAGCCGGACGATCAGCTCGCCTGCAAGCTGCATCCAGAAATACATGGCGGCGATGACCATGGCGCGTGTCGTCAGCTCCAGCTTGCTTCGAACGCCGAGGGTCCGGAAAACGATGCCCAGCTGGACCAGGGGAAGCACCTGCATGACGGCGGCCAATATCGAGAATTCCAGTTTCACACCGGTCGTCCAGGTGGAAGGTTCGGTGTTCCAATCCACCGGGTTGTAGACCAGAAGGAGGGTTGGAAGGATGAACAGGATGTGCGAAAGGGCATACGATTTCATCAGGATGACATGGATGCCGCCCGAGATGAACCGCTCGCTCCGATGTGCGACGAACCGCGCAAAATCCGCCACAGGCCACATCACGCAGACCACATCAAGGATGCCGACCCCGCCGGCAAGCGCGGCAACCGCCAGCAGGCGAAGGATGGAAAGGCCAAAACCGCCTGAAAACAAGCCTTCCCGTATGAGATTGCGCATCAGCAGCGCATCAAAGAATCCGACAATGAGAAAGGCGCCGACAAGACCGGCCGCCCGGCGGCTGATCCGGCGATGCACAATGGTCGGCATCAGCAGGAAATCCAGTGGGCTTTCCGCTGTTCCGCGCGTCTTTTCCGCACTTTTTCCCCTGGCGCCAATCAGCATGCGCACCTCTTCGCTCCTCCGTGCCGGATGGTATTGATTCGGTGGAAAATAGGGAGCAAGGGCTGGGACTCCGGTCATGGATTCGAAAAGCACCCATGCGGCACGAAACCCACTGTTTGGTTCCAACTCTGCAATCCGCTCCAAGGAAGCTTTACCCAGTATCCACCGTCTTGTATCAGTCCGACGCACCGTCTTCCGCGTACATGCTCCCGAATTCGGGATTGCAGCCGTCAAACTTGAACACCGACGCGCGAAAAGGGATCGGGCGGGTTCCTGAATGTTGCGAAAAATCGGTCCCGGATCCAAAGTCCGGCACCGGCCACAGCAACAAACAGCTGGATCTGCAGGAGAACGGAAACGACCCTTGCGGCACGATACGTGCGCTGTGGGTGTCGCTGCATGCGAGAAGGGACCATCGGTTCAGCCCCGCATGACTTTTCTCGGATTCACGTGCCACAGGGCATCAATCATGCCGGAAGTGGGCTGGAACAGGACAACGCCGCGTTCCCCGCCGATGTGGGTGAGAATGAACCAGACGCCTTCGGCATCCTTGCCGGCGGAGGCATCAATCACCTTCTTGAGCGCCTTGAGTTCATTGGAATAGTAGGCGGAGCGGACCGGAGCGACCAACTCGAATTCCTTGCCATGCGCTGAAAAGATGCGCTTGCGCTTGCGGCGGGCTTGAATCCGGTCGATGTCCAGTTCCCCGTTCGTAAGGGCGTACTCGAATTCCAGGTTCCGCATGCCAACCAGGTACCATGCGCCGTAGCCAAGACCGACTGCCAGAAACAAGCCCACGGAAGGGACCAGCAGGAAGGCTGCGAGCCCCAGGATGACTGCTCCCGTGATCTCTGCGGATACAATGGCCACGTCGATCCCGGTTTTTTTTCGCCTGACGATTTTCTCCATGAATAATTCCATCGGAACGGTTTCCTCCAACTCCTCTGATGTGTCCGGACCGCAGTTCAGCGTGAAACAAGTTCGCGCCAGGCAAAATCGCCGCGTTCCAGCCCATTGATCATGATTTCCGCAGCGGCGAGGTTCGTGGCCAACGGAATGTTGTTCCGGTCGCACAAAGCCCAAAGCCGGAGCAGGTTGCGGTTGTCATCCGATACGTCCGGATCCCCGAAATAAAGGACAAGATCCATCTCATTATAGGCGATGCGGGCGATCATCTGCTCTTCCCCGAGGGCGCCGAAATCCAGTGCCATGACGGGAAGTCCGGCGGATTCTGCCACGATGGCCCCGGTTCCGCCTGTGGCGTAGACACGGTGTTTTTTCAGGGTAAAGCTGTAGGCGATGCAGAACGCCTCCATCAGCTCCTTTTTATTGTCGTGCGCGATCAGGGCGATATGCATGCAAACCTCCGCATGGCGGATTTCATCGGTTCCCGCTTTTCATGGCGCGGATGGGAATGTTGGCCACCAGGGCCGGTACAATCCGTTCCCCATCCTCGCTGGTGGTTTTCGTCAATTGGATGTCGAGATGCTCCTCTTCAACATCCAGATATTTCCGGATGACCTGGATGATCTCGCTTTTCATCATCTCAAGAAACTGCGGCGAGAAGGTGGAACGGTCGTGAATCAGCACCAGCTTCAGACGCTCTTTCGCAACATCCTTCGAGTTTTCCTTCTTCCTGGTTAGCAGCTTCAACAGATCCATCATGGCAAACTCCCTCCTCAGGCCGGTTTGAAGCCGAAGAGCTTCTTCATTTTCGTAAGAATGTTCTCTGTAGCGGTCAGATCGATGAACGGAACTTCCTCGCCGATGATACGCCGGGTGATGTTCCGATAGGCAAGGCCGGCTGCGCTTTTCGCATCCGCCACGGCCGGCTCGCCGCGGTTCGTGGAGACGATGATGTTTTCGTCATCCGGAATCACGCCGATCAGTTCGATGGCGAGGATGTCGATGATGTCGTCGATGGTCATCATGTCGCCGCGGCGGACCATGTCCGGGCGCAGGCGGTTTACGATGAGCCGGGGATTGCGGATGTCGTTCGCTTCCAGCAGGCCGATGATGCGGTCCGCGTCACGGACGGCGGAGACTTCCGGCGTTGTGACGACGAAGGCGCGGCTCGCACCTGCGATGGCGTTCTTGAAGCCCTGCTCGATGCCGGCGGGGCAGTCGATGATGACATAGTCGAACTCTTCCTTCAGCTCGGAACAAAGCTTGTCCATCTGTTCCGGCGTGACGGCGTTCTTGTCGCGCGTCTGGGCGGCCGGCAGCAAGGAAAGCCCGTCATAGCGCTTGTCCCTGATGAGGGCCTGTTTGACGCGGCAGGTTCCTTCCACGACATCCACCAGATCGTAGACGATGCGGTTTTCGAGGCCCATGACCACGTCCAGGTTGCGAAGGCCGATATCCGTGTCGATCAGGACGACTTTTTTGCCCTGCAGCGCAAGCCCGACGCCCAGATTGGCGGTCGTCGTGGTTTTTCCGACGCCACCCTTTCCAGACGTGATGACGATAACCTCTCCCATGCCTTATCCTCCAAAATCCCGGTACCCTGTGACCTTGTCCATTGGCCTGTACGAAAACGTTTTGCCGCTGGCGCGCCGG
Organism: uncultured Clostridia bacterium; assembly: GCA_942493335.1. GTDB lineage: Bacteria > Bacillota > Clostridia > DSM-8532 > DSM-8532 > JAEWSN01. Next base: position 2,581,537 of record OW818693.1, read on the forward strand.
TCTTTCCGCACGGCGTACCGCCGTGGAGGGAAAGCAGGTGCGCAGTCGGATCCACGCTGAACATATCTGGTGTTGAATATATCTGTTTTGGACGGAAAAGTCAAACGGTCCGACCGTTCCTCCGGCCCGTCGAACGACCTTTCCGCAGGCATCATGCGCGTTCGTACAAAGGATTCACTTCGATCATTCCTTCCCGTACCGAGGCGATTTCCGGATACGCGCCGGGGGTGTCCGGATCATCCGGACACCGCGCGATGAGATCCGCAATGCGCAGCTGCGTCGGCTTGAGTTTCAAGGCGGAAATGAACGCTTCGCGGGAACCGCCCGCACCGGCATGGACCATGCCGCGAAGAAGACCGAGCACAATGACATTGCCGGCGGCCACGATTTCCGCGCCGGGATTCACATCGCCCACAACCACCACCGAACCCTCGTACTGGATGCGGGTGCCGCCGCGGACGGTGGTGCGGATGAACTTGCAGTCGCTTTCATCCTGACCCTTCGTGAAGAACCGGCGCAGCGGGGGTGCTGCCTGGGACTTGCGGGGAGCAGGAGCCGCCATCGTGCTTCCGCTCCCTGCGGCAGCCCGGTTGAGGCTCTCGATCACGGCGCCGCTCTGTGCGTCGAGAATCTGGAACAATTGCGCTTCCTCGTCCATGGAAAGCCGAATCCCCTGATAGGTCACTTTCAGCTTGGCTCCTTTGAAAAACCGCGAATTGGCCTGGATTTTTCCGGACACTTCCTCCATCAGCTGCGCTGCCGTATATTCCTCCGGCACGATGATGGCCAGACCTTCCGTACTGCCTTTGAAGACAATGCCCTTTGTTTCCATGTCGCTGTTCCCCCGTCTGCCGTTCGGCTGTCGATGGCTGTTATCCATTCCTGTCACCAGATGATTTCGGGCTGTCCCACAACCGTGCGGTCCGGAACCGTCCCGCCGGGCGTCGAATCGGTCTTCCCCCCCGGTTTCACGGATGTCCCGCCGCCGGTGAACCCGCTCTCGCTCATACGGAAATATGACATCAGCACATCGCGCGCCACCGGTGCCGTATAAGCACCCCAGACCCCGTGCTCGATGACGACGGCCACGGCGATCTGCGGGTCTTCGGCCGGCGCGTAGCACACGAACAGTCCATGGGAGGACTCGCCGCGCTTCTCGTTGCCGGTTTCGGAGGTGCCCGTCTTGCCGGCCACCTGGAAGGGGAAGTCACGGAACACATTCACGGCGGTACCGTCCGTCGCGTTCGCGACGGCCACCATGCCCTTGCGGACGGCTGCCAGGTTCTCCGCCTTCACATCCAGGGCGTTTCCGGTCACATCCGGGGACTTCAGCATGCTGCCCGTCTCGGACATGGCCATGCGGACGAGGTGCGGGGTGTAGACGGTTCCTCCGTTTGCGAGCGTCGCGACGTAATCCGCCAGCTGAAGCGGCGTGAACGCGTTGTAGAGCTGGCCGATGGAGGCCATCGCCGTATTGAGCGGATACCAGTCCTCATTGTAATAGGTTTTCTTGTATTCGCGCGAGGCCAGGGAGCCCGTGCTTTCGTCGATCTCGATCCCGGTCCTTTTCCCGAACCCGAACATCCGGGCGAAGGAGGCGATGTTGTCGATCCCCGTCATGACGCCGACCTTGTAGAAAAACATGTTGCTTGAAGTTGCAACCGCACGTTCGAGGTTGATATACCCCTGGTTTCCCTCGAGATTCGTCAGGTTGGTCTTCCCTTCCGTCTCCAGTTTCTTGTTCAGCCAGGCATCCTGATAATTGGCCAGAATGCGCGTATCCGGCGCGATTGTCTTTGTTTCAAGCGCAGCTACGGAGATCAGCGGCTTGTAGGTGGATCCCGGCGGATAGGCGCCTTGTGTGGCGCGGTTCCAGGTTCGTTGTCCCGAAGCAGCGAGCAGTTCCTTGATCCCCTCGTCATCGCCTTTGAGGAAAATATCAGGATTGTAGTCCGGCCAGCTGGCCATGGCCAGCACTTCACCGGTATGCACGTCGACCGCCACGACCGCGCCCGCATCCGCATCCCCGAAGTTCTTTTTTCCACCCATCAGACGGATTCGATCAATGTTGCGCTTCAGGGAATCGAGCGATGCCTTCTGCATGGCGAGGTCGATGCTCAGGTAGACATCCGCGCCAGGCTGGGCTTTGCGATCCAGCGACACTTCCGTGGTCCTGCCATCGCGGTCGACTTCCTTCGTGGTTTTCCCGTCGATGCCCCGCAAAAGGGTCTCCGCACCCAGTTCGATGCCGCTTTTCCCGATCATGTCGCGGTTCGTGTAGAGCGCGCCGGGGTTCTCCTCCCCGAATTGTGTCACTTCCAGATCGGTCTGCTTGTTCTGTTCCCTCTGCGCTTTTGTCAGGGGAAGCTCCGACCCGTCGCTGCCGGTTTTCGGCCAGATATGCGCCAATGCGCCTGCTTCCCTGCCATCCGCCTTCTCCACGATCGCGCCGTTCAGGTTCCGCACTTCCATGTCGGTCGCCATGCCGACATAGCCCAGCAGGTGGGAGACGGTCTGCGGATCATAGTATTCGCGATAAGGCTTGACATACGTGGTGACCCCGCGGAATTCCGGGCTTCGGTCTTCGATTTCCGACATGACCAGTTCGCCGACATCGTCCGCCAGGAGCATGGGATTGGTGAGGCTGGGCTGGTTTTTCAAGATCTCATAACGCAGCTGAAGAAGGGTCCATATCTCATCATCGGTATAGGTGTCCGTCCTGGTCGTTTTGCCCTTCGCATCCTTGGTCACGCCGATTTCAAAGGTTCGGTCCCGCATGTAATTGAGAATCTGATCGCCGGTGACAAGTACCTCCCGGTCGGTTTCCTTCAGAAGAATCACGTCCAGCAGCGCCTTCCGTACGTCCTCGTCCTTCGACAGAAGCAACCGGTGTTTCCAGTCGAAAATGTCTGCGAGATGCGTCTTGATCGTCTGGTTGTTTTTCCCGAACAGTTCCCAGAGATGAAGGAGCATGGCATTCTTGTCCGCATTCGGCATCTTCACATCGACATACTCGACGCAGAATCCCATGCGGCTGCCCGCAATCGGCACACCGTTCCGATCATAGATGTTTCCGCGGGCCGCGTGGATGGTGCCTGAGGTGGAAATGCGCGAGATGGTTTCCTGCCGATACCCGGCGCCATGGACAAGCTGCAGGTCGGCCAGGCGGGCGATGAACAGGACTGTGATGGCAACAACGATCGCAGCGAGAATGAAAAAGCGGTCCAGCTGCGGCGGAATCATCTTCTTGCGTGACATGCCAGTCCTCCCTTCTCAACCAAGCCGGTTGCGTTTCCGGTCCAGAACGTCCAGCCGGCCGTACAACCTTGCGATGGGATGGTACAGCGGCAACACCAGCAAGCTGTTCAGCAGGATGACCGGTAGAATCAGGGTGATGAAGACCGATCCAAAGCTCCCGTATCCCCGCAGGAGGAAAATCGCCAGATAATACGGCACTTCCGTCACCAGGACCGCTGCCATGGAGAACGACACCTGGATGAGGATCTTCTCGCGGTACAGCTTCTCGTTCACCAGACTGAGGAGCCCTGCGACCATCGCATACAGGACCGCATGCAATCCCAGCGTTCGCCCCATCAGCATGTCCATGGCCATGCCGTACAGGAACCCCATCAGCACGCTTTCAAACGTTCCGCGCAGAAGGCCTGTGACAACGGAGAGCGCCAGCGGCAACAGCAACCGGACACCGAACGGTGTGACGACCGACAGCAGGTTCGCCTGGAGGAACGAGGCCACATACAGAAGGATGGCCACCGCGATGATCCGATATTTCATGGCGTGCCCGTCCCCGCACCGACGGAGGCAGCCGCGCCGGTCGCAACAGGGGTGCCTTTTGCAGAACCGGTCGCAGCCGGCTTTTCCGCATCCGAGGACGCGGGCGACGTAAGCACCTCGACCTCCTCAAGCCTTTTGAAGTCGACGGCAGGCTTGAGGATGGCATAGGCATCGTATTGTCCCTGGTTTCGAACAATCCGGTCGACAATGCCCACTCGGATTCCCTTCGGGTACATGTCGCCCATTCCGGAGGTTTCCAGGACATCCCCCGGCACCAGATCCGCATTCGGGGGAATGTAGTCGACACGGCAAAGGCCTTCCTGCTTCAGGGAAATATCCCCTCGCACCACCAGCAGGTCCCGCGTACGCGCAACCCGCACGCTGACGGTGCTGTCCATGTCGATCAGGGAGATGACATCGCTCGAGAGAAGATCCACGTTTGAGACGCGTCCCACAAGCCCGTCCGCGGAGATGACCGGATATCCTTTACCCTGTTTCAGTCCGTCTTTCATACCCCGGTTGATGGTGAACACATCAAACCAGTTTCCCGGGTCCTTCCCGATGATCGTGCCGCCGAGGAATCCGTAGTCCGCGTATTGCTCCTTGAAGTCCAGCAGCTTTCTGAATTCCCCGTTCTGGCGCTTCAACTCCTCCAACTCGAGATTCTTGTTCTCCAGTTCGCGGATACGCTCCTTCAGGGCGACGTTTGCTTCAAGCGCCGTTCCCATGTTCGACACATCCGAAAAGAATCCGCCCGCTTTCCCCGTGACGAAGGCATAGGCCTGCTGAACCGGTGCGAGTGGCACGCGAACGATGTTTCTGAGCACGTTCAGGCCGCCCCCCGGGCTGCTGGTCGAAACAAGCAGCACAATCAGCAGGACGAGGATGACAACAGCGAGAAACAGCTTGTTGGTGACAAGATTGCGCAACGCCTTCCTCCCGGGTGATTATCGCAGATTCTTGTGCGAAAGCAGCACGTTCGAAAGAACATCCAATTCCTCCAGCACTTTTCCTGTTCCAAGGACGACACAATCGAGCGGATTTTCAGCGATGTAGACGGGAATGCCCGTCTCCTCGCTGATGAGCAGGTCCAGCCCCTTGAGAAGGGCGCCGCCGCCTGCCAGCATGATGCCACGCTCCATGATGTCGGAAGCCAGTTCCGGCGGGGTCTTCTCCAGCGTGTACTTGATCGAGTCCACGACGGTATTGACAGGTTCCCGGAGAGCTTCGCGGATTTCCGCCGACGAGATGGCCAGTTCCTTCGGCAGGCCCGTGACAAGATCACGGCCACTGACCTTGTAGGAAATTTCCTTTTCGAAAGGATACGCGGAACCGATCTTCATCTTGATGTCTTCGGCACTGCGTTCGCCGATCATCAGATTGTATTCCTTTTTCACGTAATGAATGATGGAATCGTCGAATTCATCGCCGGCCGTACGGACCGATCGGCTCACCACGATGCCGCCAAGGGAGATGACGGCCACCTCGCAGGTACCGCCGCCGATGTCCACCACCATGCTGCCCGAAGGCTCCTCCACAGGCATGCCCGCGCCGATGGCCGAGGCCATGGGTTCCTCGATCAGGTAGGCTTCCTTCGCCCCTGCATGCATGGCCGCCTCCACCACCGCGCGTTTCTCGACTTCCGTCACGCCGGAGGGAACGCAGATGATGATGCGGGTCCGGATCAATGGGTTGTTCCCAATGATTTTCCGGATAAAGTACCGCAGCATGCCCTGGACAATTTCAAAGTCTGCAATGACGCCATCCTTCATGGGCCGGATGGCGGTGATGTTGCCCGGGGTGCGGCCAATCATCTGTTTGGCGTCCGAACCGACGGACAGCACCTGACCGTTATGGTTGTTGACCGCCACGACGGACGGCTCACGCAGCACGATGCCCTTGCCCTTCACATATACCAGCGTATTCGCCGTTCCAAGATCAATCCCGATTTCCCTGGTGAAAAAACCCATTTTCCGCTCCTTCGTCCATTCCCTGTCTTTTCAGTTTATCTGTCCAATCCACGAATCCCGCCGGTGGCGGAATGCTTCCAAATATTCAGGCTCAGGTCCCCTGAACCGGTTCCGATGCGTCCAGCCAGGACAACGGGCTTTCCCCGAGGCTTTCCAGCAGGGTCGACAACCTTTGGACCGGCAGACCCATCACATTGTAATAGTCCCCTTCGATCCGTTCCACGAGAACGGCTCCGAAACCCTGTACGCCATAGGCCCCCGCCTTGTCAGCCGGTTCGCCGGTGTCGGCATACCGCTGGATGAGGGTTTCGTCCAGCTCCCGGAACTTTACGCGCGTGATTTCGGCAACGGACCGTTCCTCGCCTGTATCCGGGCGCAGAAGCGTCATTCCGGTGATGACCTCGTGCCAGCAGCCGGAAAGCAACCGGAGCATCCGTTCGGTGTCGGCCCTGCCGACCGGTTTCCCGAGAATGTGCCCGCCCTTTGCGACCACCGTGTCGGCCGCGAGAATGAGGCATCCTTCGCGGAGCTCCCCGACAGACAGTCTGGCGGCGATATCCCGGGCCTTGCCTTGCGACATGGCAAGTGCGAAGGTCTCGGCGTGATCATGATCACCAAGGCTCTCGTCGATTCCGGAAACCATGACATCAAACGGGATCCCGATCCGCGCCAGCAACTCTTTGCGGCGGGGGGATCCCGAAGCCAGGATCAATCGTTGCATGATGCTCCTCCGCGTGGTCCGCCACGCAGAACCCATTATACACTTACACCCGAGGCGCGTCCACCGCAACGGGCATGTCACCGGGGCATGACGGAACGCATCCCATGTCATCTGGTCAAAATGAGCGGCACCCCGACGCATCGGTTCACCGGGCTGCCGAATCTGCCGATATTCCCTATGAACGCCTTCTGCAATCCCGCAAACACCGGAACAAACTTGAACCGTGCTGGGGTCCGGTCTATAATGAAGGAAATCAACGGGGCAGATGGGAAAAGGGACACCATCGCCTGCCTGAACTGAAATACCTGCATGTCAGTCATTTCGCGTGTTGTCTGCGTACAAATGGGAATAGATTTAGTGGGAAGACATGACATCATCAGGCAAGCATCGGTCCGACCGGATGACCCGCTCTGGCGGGGACGGTGAAAACGAGGGGATTCCATGAGAATAGAACGCATCAATGATAACAAGCTCCGGGTCTTTCTTTCCTTTGACGATCTCGAAGACCGTGACATCGATCTCGATTCCTTCAACTACAACACGCCCGAAACGCAGGAATTGTTCTGGGATCTGATGGAACAGGCCGAAGTGGAGCTCGGGTTTGACGCCATGGAGTCGCAGCTTTGTGTGGAAGCCGTTACGGATGTGGATCACGGATTTGTCATCACCATCACGCGGATGGACGACGAAGGTGAATTCGAATCCATCCAGAAATTCATCAAGAACCGCTACAAGCGCAAGGAACTCACCCCCCGCAAGAAGGCGCCCGCCCTGGCTTCCACTGTCGCCATCTATGGTTTTGCGGATTTCGACACCATCGCCCGCGCGTGCCACCAGGTCGCCACTCTTCACACGGGCAGCAGCGCCGCCTGGCAGTGCGAAGACCAGTACTATCTGGTGCTGTACGGCATCGAGAATCCTACCGCCGGATCCAGCCGGTTTGAGGACATCCTTGGAGAATACGGCGACAAAGTGCAAAACACCAGCTTCTTTGAAGGATATCTCAACGAATATGGCAAACGGCTGATGCAGAATGAAGCGGTCACCCTGCTGGCAAGGTTTTCCCCGCAATCCTGAGTTTCTGGCATGAAAAGCCCCGTCCCCTTCGCCGAATGACGCAGGGGGCGGGGTTTTTGTTTTCGGACTTGAATCATTTGCGGGACGACGCAAGCCCTGTAATTCCAGCACTACAACATCAGCACTACAACGCCACTCTACAACGTCAGCTCTACAACGTCAGCCCTACAATGACAGCCCTACAGTTTGAACCGGCCGGTTTCCTCGGTAAGCTCCTGTGCCATGACCGCCAACTGGCGGCTCGCCTCCGACATTTCATGGATGGAAGTGTTCTGCACCTGGACGGAGGAAGCCACCTCCTCCGTGCTGGCCGCATTTTCTTCCGCAATGGCCAGCAATCCCTGCATGACGTCCATGATCTGGTCCTTTCGCTCCTTGAGCGTTCCCATTTGAACCGCGGAGGCCTGAATGGCTTCAAGGGACTGTCTGACTACGGATTCGATGGAACGGTAGGTCTCATCCGTGCGCCGAACGCTTTCCATCTGGTTTTCCATGTTTCCAGCCACTTCCCGGGCGGTTCGGACGGAAACGGCGGCATGATCTGCAAGCTCCTGCACGATGGCGTCGATAGTACGGGTCGCATTGGCAGACTGTTCTGCCAGCTTCCGGATCTCCTCGGCCACCACTGCGAATCCACGGCCCTGTTCTCCGGCACGTGCGGCCTCGATGGCTGCGTTGAGGGCCAACAGGTTGGTCTGGTCCGCAATGGCGGTGATCAGGCTGCTCGCCTCTCCGATTCTTGCTGCGCTTTCGTTCGTCTTCCTGGTGACCTCCCCGATCAGTTGCGTCCCCTTCGCAGCCGTTTCGGCCGTCACGCGAAGTTTATCCACCACCTTGATGCCTTCCCCGATCCCATTTTTCATTGCATCGGCGGCGCTGTTTAGGTTCCCAAGACGGAGGACCGTCTGGTCCAGAATCTCGCCCATCTCCCCGGTTCTGCGGACGCCGCTTTCGGTATTGTGCGCCTGTTCCGTCGCACCGGACGCGATGTCCCCGACGGTACCGGCAATCTCCCCGGATGCAGTCTGGGCATTCTCCGCCGTAGCGGTCAACTCTTCGGAGGATGCAGCCACATGCTCCGCCAACGTGGTGATGGACCCAATGAGTTGCCTGAATGCGTTTGACATGGTTTGCATGGCTCTGGCCAAATCACCGATTTCATCCTTTCTTTTCAAGGACCCGGCCGGTGGTTCCTTGCTCAGGTCACCCCCGGCAAGCACAAGCGCATATTTGGATGCATGCAGAATCGGGGTGGACAGACGAAACCCGATATAGACAGATGCGCCGATTCCGAAAAGCAGCAGGATGCCGGAAAGCCCAACGACCCAGTTCCGGGTCATGTTTGCGCCATACATGGCTTCCGATTCCGGCAGGGTTACGACGACGCCCCATTTCACACCGGGGACAGGCGCAAAGCCCATGGAATTGGCTTGACCATCCAAAACGTACCTGCCAAATCCGCTTTTGCCTTCAAACACATTTTTCAGGTAGGTGTTCATTTCCGCAAGGGATGGACTCTTCTCCTCTTCCTTGAAGAAGTTATACTGGTTCTTTACCAAATCAGTTTTCAAATGGGCCTGGACGGTTCCATCATCCGAAACAATCAGCGTATAGCTCGTTCCACCCATATTGACATTTTCAATCATTTTGCTGAGATATCCGGCTTCCCGGGTAGCCCCAAGCACTCCGACAATCTTGCCCTCAAACGTGACAGGTACGGCAAAGGCCACAACCACGCTTCCATCGGTCTTGCTGACGATGGTGTCCGAGAAGAACCGTTTCCCCTGGATGGCCTCCGTAAAATATTCGCGATCCTTCAAATCCTTGACAGAACCGTCAAAATACAATGCCGATCCATCCGGCCGGATGAAGAACTCGCGGACATAGCCGTTCCGTTTCACATCTGCCGTCATGGTGGCAGCCCGCACCTCGTCTGAAATGGAGGGATCCGCAACGCTGGCTTTCGCTGCATTCTGATCCATGGCGGTGAGTTCCTTCTCCACGACACCGGCCACAATCTGTGCGGCATCCAGCGCCTTGTCCTCCAACTGGTTGTTGGTCGTCATCCTCATCGCCTCCCCGGCGATATAGGTGGCTGCGCCGCCCAGCAGCAAGCAGACAAGCAGGACAACGCCTCCGATGATCACGATCAATTCTGTGCGCAACGATTTCATCTGAAATCCCCCTTTGGAAGTCATGGAAATCCGTCAATCACCTATGCATCTACAGTAATATTCCTTTCCTGTGCATTCTTCAAACAGAAATCCGCTCGCACAGCTGAAGAATCGTGATTCGCCCCGCTTGGAATGAAACAGGCGCTTCAGGACGAAGGGGGTCAACCTCCGGACCTGAAGCGCCTGCTGCGCTGGACTGATTTGAAAGAATTCGCTCCGATCGGTTCAGATGAGAAGTTTCCGCAGATAGGCCTCGAATTCATCCTTCAAATCCGGGCGCTTGAGCGCGAACTCCACCGTGGCCTGCAGGAAGCCGAGTTTGTTACCCACATCGTAACGACGTCCCTCGAACTCGAAGGCATACATCGCTTCATTTTCCATCTGGCGGTGCAATGCGTCGGTGAGTTGGATTTCTCCTCCCTTTCCGGGTTGCGCGTTTTCCAGATATTCAAAGATGCTGGGACGGATGATGTAACGGCCGAGGATGGCGATATTGGAGGGCGCTTGATCCCGATCCGGCTTCTCCACCATGTCCTTGATCTTGAAAATGTGCTCGTCCACTTCTTTTCCGGACACGATGCCGTACTTGGATACATCCTCCCAAGGCACGCGCTGCACGCCAAGAACCGTGGTGTGATATTCCTCGAAGATGTCCATCAATTGGCGAAGGCAGGGCTTTTCCGCATCCACGATATCGTCGCCCAGCAGAACGGCGAACGGCTCGTCCCCGATGAAGGCGCGTGCGCAGTTGATGGCGTGGCCGAGTCCGCGCGGTTCCTTCTGGCGGATGTAGTGGATGTCCACGAGGCTGCCGATGTCCACAACCTGGGCAAGCAGCTCTTCCTGCCCCTTGCGACGGAGTTCTTCCTCTAGTTCGAAGGAACGGTCGAAATGATCTTCGATGGCGCGCTTGCCGCGGCCGGTGATGATGAGGATCTGCTCGATGCCGGAGGCGATGGCCTCCTCGATGATGTACTGGATGGTCGGCTTGTCGACAATGGGCAGCATTTCCTTCGGCTGGGCCTTTGTTGCCGGCAAGAACCGGGTTCCCAGCCCTGCGGCCGGAATGATGGCTTTGCGTACCTTCATGTTGACACCTCTCCTCTTCGTGGCTGTCGTTACATTTCCCGTCGGCCTTCCATGGACTTTGCCAGCGTGACTTCGTCGGCATATTCCAGATCCCCGCCCACCGAGATGCCGTAAGCGATGCGTGTAGCCTTCACCCCAAGCGGTTTGATGAGCCTGGACAGGTAAACTGCCGTGGCTTCCCCCTCGACATTGGGATTCGTGGCGAGGATGACCTCCCGTACACCCCCGCCGGCAAGGCGGGTGATGAGGGATTTGATGTTGATGTCATTCGGGCCGCGTCCTTCCATCGGGGAAATGACCCCGTTCAGGACATGATAAAGGCCCTTGAACTCACGCATCCGTTCCATGGCGACCACATCCCGCGGGTTCTCCACCACGCAGATGACGCTCCGGTCGCGCTTTTCACCCGTACAAATCCGGCAGGGATCGGCGTCGGTGATATTCCCGCAAATCGAACAGCGCATCGTCTTGCGACGTGCGTCCACCAAGGCGCGGGCAAAGGCCTCCACCTTCTGATCCGGCTGATTCAGGATATGAAACGCCAGACGCTGTGCGGTCTTGTGCCCGATCCCCGGCAGTTTCTCGAATTCCTCGATGAGCCGGGCGATTGGAAGTGCATAATGCTCCATCAGGGCCGCCTCAGAACAATCCGCCAAGACCGCCGAGGCCGCCGGCGATGCCGCCCATTGCGTTCTCGGACAAATCACCGGCCATGCGAAGGGCTTCGTTCACCGCCGCCAGGATCATGTCCTGCAGGGTTTCCACGTCATCCGGATCCACAGCATCCTTTGAGATGCGGATTTCCTGGATGGTCTTCGCGCCGGTGGCCACCACGGTGACCGCACCGCCGCCGACCGTAGCCTCCACAGTTTTCGTCTTCAATTCATCCTGGGCCTTCAGCATGTCCGCCTGCATCTTCTGCGCCTGCTTCATCAGGTTCTGCATGTTGCCGCCGCCCATACCGCCCATGCCCATCGGCATTCTTCCCTTGGCCATTTCCATTCTCCTTCGCATTCCACTGTCATTCCGATTGTCATCCCGATCGTTGCCGGGTCATTCCGATCACCCGGGTCATCCCGATCGTTGCCGGGTCATTCCGATCACCCGGGTCATCCCGATCGTTGCCGGGTTATTAAGATCACCCGGTTTGTCGGACGCATAGCCGTTCGTTTGGATTCAGCAACCATTATATCCGATTCATCGCCCGTTCTCCAGCACCAGCGCCTTGGCGCCATACAGGATGGCGTCGTCTCCGAGGGCGGACGCGCGGAAGGAAACTTCCGAAAGCATCGCAGGCCACGCGAATAAAGGCAGGTACTTTTCCACGAGCGGCATCAGCCATTCCGCCGTCGCTTCCGTCACTCCGCCACCCAGAACAAACACTTCGGGATTGAAGATGTTGATCAGATTTCCAATACCTGCCGCGAGGTAATATCCCACACGGTCCAAAACCTGCACGGCAACAGGATCTCCTGCTTTCAACGCTTTTGCCAGCGCACCACTCTTCACGGTGGCGTCCTCCGGATCCATGCTGTCCAGCAGATCGGATTTTGCGCCGCGCGTGATCATCGAACGGATTTCCCGTGTAATGGCATGTTTGCCGGCATAGGCTTCCAGACAGCCACGCTGTCCGCAATTGCAGGCAGGTCCTTCCGTGTTCAGGATCATATGACCCAGCTCGGTACCCGCGAACCGGGAGCCGGTAAAAAGCTTGTTGTCCAGAATGACGCCGCCGCCGATGCCGGTTCCTGCGAAAATGCCCACCGCATGGGAGAATCCTTTCGCTGCGCCAAACTTCCATTCGCCCAGGATGCCCACGTTCACGTCATTTCCGACCAGAAACGGAATACCGAGCGCCTTTTCCAGGTTGGGTCCGAGCGGGTGTTCGCGCCAGGGAATGTTCGGCGAAAAAAGAATGATGCCCTTCTCCGTGTCGATGACACCCGGCGCGCCGGCTCCAATCCCCGCAATGTCCGCCGTCTGGAGATTGCATTTCTGGAGCAGCTCCAGCACGACATCCTGTATGCGCCTGTCCACCGCCTCCGCGCCGAGTTCCGGCTTGGTTTTCTTCTTGACGCGACAGAGGATCTGGTTGTCCTCGTCCATGACAGCCCCGAGGATCTTGCTGCCCCCGATGTCCATGACAACGTGTTTCCTGCCCATGCGTACTCCCTCTGCCCGTTTGCGGGCAATCCGACTGACCGGAAACCGGCGGAACTGGCGAACCTTTCTTTCAGTGTATCGTCATTCGCCGGGTTCCGCAACGGGACGCGGCACAAGAACGAACCCGGATGGCAAAAGCCGCTCCCGATCCGCTGACAGGGTATTGCGGACTTTCCCGTTGGTGATGAGTTCGCTGGACGCGCCTCCGTCCAGCAACGCGGCTTCCCGAAGACCCATGGCGGTGAGCAGGTCTCCAAGTTCCTTGCCGGTCAACCCGGACACACCGCCCGGCACCCGCCCCTCAGCCACGACGAATACGAGCTGTCCCTCCCGTCCGATGCCAACGGCGGTACGCGGAGCCGGACCTGCAAGGCTGCCGGCCCAGGGATCGGACAGCGGCGCCACGTTTTTTCCATCCCGTACCAGCCAGCTGCCGCAGGACAAAGCGTGCAAGGCATCCGACGAAATGGCAGGCAGTGTATCGGTTGACCAGGAGACCGTATTCCCCGCTCGAAAGGCGTCTTTCATCCGTATCTGCTGATCTTTTCCGGACGCAGCAAGCAGAAACCCGTCCACGGGAATTTCAACAGGTTCCGCACTCTCCCGGATCTCCACCACTTTCCCTTTCGATACGGATACGGTCAGATGAGGTGTCTCGATGCGATCCGTCCGTCCGTATACGGGGGTGAACAGCGCCCAACCCGCCTTCATGGGCCAGGGATTGAGAAAATCAGCTGCCCGTTTCCTTCCCTGCACATCCAGACGGATGGAGGAACGCAGAGTGACCAGCTTCGCATCCTTTTTTCCAATCACAAGCGTCGGAAAGGCCGGATCAGCGGGGTGGAGAAAGGTACCGGAAAGCATCACCGCACCCGCCGGACGCCCATCCGGCGGACCGAACCCGCCATTGACCGCTGCCAGGGCCCCGTTGCGCTTGGCCATATCCCCCAGCGTCTCATATCCGAACAATTGATCGAAGGAAAGGACCGGCCGGACTTCCAGCGCTTTCGCGGCAGGGTCGACGGAAAGCACATGAACACGCTGTTTTCTCCCTCCCCAGCTGCCTTCCGCCATCCGCCATGCAACCCCGCCGGTAGCCGCATCCGGGGGGCGGGAAAAGTTTTTGGGATCCTCAAGGGATGAGGATTCAGGTGCAGACAGGACAGAAACGGCCGAGGCCAGCAAAGCGGAGATTCCCGAGTTGCCTGTGATCGAAGTGGCACCGATCGCACCCTCTTTGTCCGATCCAGGTGAAACAGCGGTTTCTGTGTCTTCGCCGACCGTTGTTCCGGGCAATGCAGCTCCGGCGTCTTTCCCATCTGGATTTCTATCGGAAATCAATCCGTTCCGGCTAAAAAACGGGTCTGCGTCAGCCACCCAAAAGACCGCACAAAGCAACAGGAGTAGCGTGCCTATCCTGATCCATTTTCTTACCCGGACGAATCCCGGATCCCGGAATAGGCGCTTTGTCCGGGCTTGACCCTTTGATCGCATGCTTTCCTTTTCCGTCATGGTGCATTTTCTCCTGTCATCCTGAAATACACCCGGATTTACATAGCCGAACTGTGCAACGGCAAGCATGAACCATCACCTGGTGCGTGGCCTGCCGGTTTCATCCCATTATAGTCGCAGCGGGAAAACGTGTCACTTCCGTCTGGTTGGTAATCCATTCCCTTGTGAAAAACGCAATTGCCAGGTTGGATATCCATCCCATATTGAAAGTATCAACTCAGTGATATAAGGTGGATTTGGTCTTCAGCCAAATGACGCCGAAGGGAATTTTCCTCCATCATGCGGTGTATCAAAGACGCACATATCGATCAATGAATGGAGAGCATATGAGAACAGCCTTCTTGTGCCTCGTCATTGCCATACTGTTCTGTATAAGTGGTTGTACGCCCTTATTGGATCGATATTCAAGAGACAATCTCTGTGATGATAATACTGCTCCTCAAACCTATGAGAATGAAGAGGACTTTATCGCTGCTGTCAAAAAGGGTGAAATCTCACCTGACTACTCAACAGGGAAGATAACACACTATTTCCGGCCGAAGAATTTGCCGGAAGGCGCAAATCTTGTTGAAATCCGTGTCAGCAAAATAAGCATCATCATGACCTATTGGATTGACGGAGATCATTCCACTTATGAATTGGGTCGGGGCTTTATCTATTCATGGTTTACCGATATTGTTGATCCTGTCGCCTATTTTCATCAACCGGCTGAGAAAGGAACCAAGATTGGAGAGATGGCTGCTAGTCCAGGAAACATGACCATCTCGTTTGTTATTGGAGATGACCCAATGACGAAGGAGCAAAAAAAGGAAAACACAGAAAGTGGGACGGATTCTTCGCAGGTTTCAGCTTATTTTACAGCGAGTATTCCCTTTCAGGACTGCAAGACTGATTTCGCGAAATATCTTGAAATGGAATTGGTTGAGATCGAAAGATAAGTCTTTCATGGCATATGGCCAGAAAACCCCGGATCATGCAACAACCCGCTAAAAAAGGACCGGATGGCTCATCCATCCGGTCCCTATAGAGTCGGCAACAAACATGGCATACGGGGTGGGACTCCGAAAAAAGTTTCTAGCCGTATGACATTCATAACGGTCGTCATCAGCTGCTGGGTCTATCCAACTTCATTCCCATTTCACGGGGTTCCGGCAGACTCTGTGGCCCCGCTGCCATCGGTGGCTTCCGCGCCCTTGTGCGACTCAACTGTTTCATCTTGTGAGCCCGTAACCGCTTCAACCGCGCCTGCTCCCACGCCGCCGGCAGCATCAACCGCACCCGATTCGCCGCCCACCTTCACGATGGAGTCCATCCGCTTGGAAAGCTGCTTGTAGAGGATGTCCGCCAATCCGATGCCGCGTTCGCCGGAACGGTTCATCAGCTCATCATCCAGCATGCCCTGATAGATGTCCTTGGCCTGGCTGTTTCCGGAAGTTTCATCGGTGGGGATCGTCGCCTTCATCTGCTTGTACATCATGGACATCATGATGCTCTCGAACTGATGGCAGACTTCCTTCAGCTTCTTCTTGTCCTGATCGTCATAAGCGCTCTGCAGGGCTGTGGCAAAGGCCTTGTCAGCCGCATTGTCCTTGGCGGTTCCAGCCGATGAGGCTGCGCCTGTTGTATCCGGAACGATGCTTCCGCTTGTGCCGATTCCGCTGATTGCCATGTCCCGCTCCCCCCACCGTCCGTCCGCTTACCTTGAAATGTCTGGATTCAGACGATTATCGCCTCAGCCCGTTCGCTGTCTGCAGCATGTCGTCCGCCGTCGTGATGGCCTTTGAATTGAGTTCATACGCGCGTTGGGAGGTGATCATCTTGACCATTTCCTCCACGACGGCCACATTCGAGTTTTCAAGATATCCGCTGCGCAGCATGCTTGGCTTTCCGATTTCCGTATCCGCCACAGCGGCGCCTGAGGCAGAATTCTGCAGGAAAAGATTCCCGCCCCGTGCCTCAAGACCTTGAACATTCGGGAATTTGAACATTCCGACATATTGGCCGGTCGGGAGATTCAGTCCGTTCTCGTCGCGATAGGTGACTTCACCGGTCTCCTGAATGTCGATGTTCGCCAATTGCTGGGTGAAGACGATCGGTGCTCCATCCCGGTCCAGGAGCGGGAATCCGCGCGAGGAGGTCAACATGTTCCCATCTTCGGTAATGGAAAGCTTGAACGCCCCGTCCCGGGTATAGGCCACACTGCCGTCCGGCATCTGCACGGAGAAGAAACCGTCTCCCTCGACTGCCATGTCAAGCTTGTTTCCGGTTCCTTCCATCGTACCCATTGTATAATCGCGAACCGTGGCACGCGGTAGCACGCCGTGTCCGACCTGCAGATTGACAGGTTTGCCGGTGCTGGTTGCACTCGGTGCGACCGCCTTCTGCATGGTGACATAGAGCAAATCCTCGAACTCAGGCCGCTCTTTCTTGAATCCTGTGGTGGAAACATTCGCGAGATTGTTGGCGATGGTATCCACGCTGAATTGCATGGCCTTCATCCCGGATGCGGCGGTCCACATGGCTCTGATCATGGTCTGTGCTCCCTTTTATCGGACATCCATGTCCCGGACTGCCATCCATGGGTTGGTACTTGTGATCACTTGTTAGTCTTGCTAGCGTTTGTTCAGTGCATTCCTTATCTGACGCGGCCGACTTCATTGCAGGCCTTGTCGAGGGTAGCGTCCTGATACTGGATCATTTTCTGGTTGGCTTCATAGGAACGCAGGACGGTGATCATGTCCACCATTTCCCGCACAGACTCCACATTGGACTGTTCAAGTCGGCCTTGCATGATATTGCCAGAAAAAGTTCCGTCAACGGTCTCCGCTGTTGCATCGAGGAGGTTTGCCCCGCTCTTGCGAAGCGTTTCAGGATTGTCGACATGCTTGATTTTCAGTTTGTCGACCACCGCTTCGGAAGTCTCGACGGTGCCATCGCGACGCATGACAAAATCGGAGCCCAATACTTTGATGGGTCCGTTCTCGCCCAGAACAGGGTTCCCGTTTTTGGTGACGAGGATGCCGTCTGCGGTGATCTGGAAAGCGCCGTCACGCGTATAGGATTCCTTGAAGGTTCCGTCCGCTTGCGGGATCCCGATGGTGAAGAAAGCCTTTTCATCGGCATCGATGGCCAGATCCGTGCTGACGCCCGTATCCTGCAGATTGCCCTGGCTGAAGTTGGTCTTGACGACGCCGGGATTGTTGAACAACGTCATGGTGCCGAGTTTCCGGGTGGCCGGATTGTCGCCGCTGTCATAGATGCGGCTCGCCAGAATGTCCGGAAAGGCCTCAAGCGAAAGGGTATCCTTCTTGAAGCCAGTCGTGCTGACGTTGGCCATGTTGTTGGACACCACGTCCATTTTCTGCTGGAGGGTGAGCATGCCCCACCCGGATGTGTACAAACCACGAATCATGCCGCGTCCCGCCTTGTACGGACGCCGTGGCCTCCGGGTCTTCACCCTTGCGGCTCCTGACTGTCTGTGCGGCGTTCCGGGAAATCCTCTCCGATTCCATCCGGATTCCGCATCCGTACAAACCGTATATCGGCGGGAACCGCATGGGACTTAACCTATCAATCCCGCATCTGCGCTGAAGAATAGCCGGAAGAATCCGACAGGCTGTTGCCTTTGAGAAAATCCAGATCTTCCAGCGCCTTGCCGGTGCCGAGCGCGACACAGGAAACCGCATCATCCGCGATGAGCACATTGATGCCTGTTTTCTCGCGTAGCAATTTGTCGAATCCGTAAATCAGACATCCACCGCCCGTCATGACGATACCGCGGTCGCTGATGTCGGATGCCAGTTCGGGCGGGGTGCGTTCCAAGACGGAGTGGACGGCTTCCACGATGGAAGAGACCGGTTCCTCCAGGGCTTCCAGCAGTTCGGAAGAGGAAACGCGCAAGGTCTTCGGCAACCCGGAAACAAGATTCCGGCCGCGAATTTCCATGGTGACTTCCTGCGTGCGGGGATATACGGTGCCGATGCTGATCTTCAAGTCTTCGGCGGTGCGTTCGCCGATCATGATGTTGTGTTTCTTGCGCATGTAGCGGACGATGGCTTCATCGAACTTGTCGCCTGCAACCTTGATGGAGGTGCTGACAACGGTGCCGCCGAGCGAGATGACCGCGATGTCCGTCGTTCCGCCGCCGATGTCGACGACCATGGAGCCGCAGGCCTTCGCAATGTCGATGCCCGCGCCGATGGCCGCCGCAATCGGTTCCTCAATGAGGTAGGTCTTGCGGGCGCCGGCCTGCATGGCGGCATCCTCGACCGCGCGCTTTTCCACTTCCGTAACGCCGGAAGGCACGCAGATCATGACACGGGGTTTGAACAATTTGAAGAAGCCTTTTGCGCAGACCTTGTTGATGAAGTGCTTGAGCATTTTCTCCGTGACGTGGTAGTCGGAGATGACTCCCTCGCGCAGCGGCCGGATGGCCACGATGTTTCCGGGCGTTCGGCCCAGCATCTTGCGGGCTTCCTCGCCGACTGCCAATATGCGGTCCGTGTTCTTGTCGATCGCAACCACGGAAGGTTCACGCAGCACGATGCCCTTGCCCTTCACATATACAAGAACGGTCGCCGTTCCAAGGTCGATGCCGATATCCATGCCGAATCCCATTTGTCGCTTCCCCATGTTTTCTTCGAACTGCGGTGGCGCGAATCGCCCGGTTCCCTGCGGAACTTCCTTCGCCGAAATTTCATTACAATTCTAACAACAAACGCTTGCAAACACAACAAAAACTCCCGTCCGGGAAGGGTTTTCGATGAATCACCCGGCGACAAGCCTGTGCGTGCCTGAAAAAAATACATTACAGTATCGTTTCGATTTGATGGGAATGCCGATCTGCGAACCGATTCCGGGTTATACTGATGGTGGGCTTCCCTGTCCGATTCGTGAGATGCGGGAAGACCAGTGCACGATCCGGCAAGAATACCGGTGCGATACCGATGCGCCATGCGCATGCCGCTGCAAAGGAGAAGACCATGAAACGACTGTTACGCGGCACACTGACGTGCCTGCTGTCCCTGCCGCTGCTGCTTGGCGCCTTGTCAGGCACTGTCTTCGCCGGCACCACCGGCCTGGGGGCGGATGGATTGGTTGTCATTGAGGATGAACCCATCCCGGCAGCAGAATATGCCCTTCGATATGAAGATGATGTCCTCCAGGGAACCGGTGATGTCCTGATATCGGAAGAAGCTTCCCTGCCGGGCAGCGCGCCTTCCATCGGGTCCCTTTCAGGCGTTCCGGCAACCTCATCCGAATTCCGCGGTCTTTGGGTCGCAAGCGTTGTGAACATCGATTGGCCAAAGGTCCCGACCGTCGATGCCGCTGCGCTGAAAGCGGAAGCGCTCGCTACCCTGGATTTTGCCAAGGCGCATCGCTTCAATGCCATCTTTCTTCAGATTCGTCCCACGGCGGACTCTCTCTTCCCCTCCGCCATTTTCCCCTGGTCCCAATATCTGACCGGGAAACAGGGTCTTGCCCCTTCCGATGGCTTTGATCCGCTTGCCTTCTGGATTGCCGAAGCGCATGCACGCGGCATCGAGCTCCACGCCTGGCTGAATCCGTACCGTATCACCAAGAAGAAAGCGGCAGACCCGGCAACCGACGTCACGCAGCTCGCGCCCACCCATCCCGCGCGGCTGCATCCGGAGTGGGTCGTCAAGCATTCGGATGGCAACCTGTATTTCAACCCGGGTTTACCCGAGGTACGCAGTCTTCTCCTCGACAGCGTTTCTGAAATCCTGACGAAATACGAAGTGGACGGCATCCATTTCGATGACTATTTCTACCCGGATGGTTCGGCCAACAAGAATACGGCCAAGGCAACCGCAATATCCAACGGAATGAACCTGAGGGGCATGATGACGGATGCCGGCGGGAAAACCGCCTATATTTCGCCTTTTGACGATTCCGCCGCCTTTTCGCAATATGGAGGCGCATTTGCAAAGTTGGACGACTGGCGGCGCAGCAATGTGGACAGCTTTGTCCGCGATGTTTCTGTCCTGATTCGCAACCATTCTCCTGCGGTTCGGTTCGGCATCAGTCCGTTCGGCATCTGGCGGAACAAGGCAAACGATCTGCTGGGGAGCGACACAAACGGTTCCGAATCCTATTCCCTCCATGCCGCCGATACCCGGAAATGGGTGAAGGAAGGGATTCTGGACTACATCGCTCCGCAAATCTATTGGAACACCGGGTTCAAGATCGCTGATTACAACAAGCTTTCCGCCTGGTGGTCCGATGTCGTGAAGGGAACCGGTGTGGATCTGTACATTGGGCAAGCCGCCTACCGCATGGACGCGGACGAGCCGACTTCCGCATGGTACGGGGTTTCGGAGCTGGAACGCCAGATGAAGGCAAATCAATCGAATCCGGAAGTGGATGGCAGCATCTTTTTCAGCTATCAGTCCTTTGTGGAACGGCCTGCTGTTGCGGCAGCCCTGAAGGCTCTGCGGGAAGCCGCGGATGGACTTTCAACACCGGTTGGAGGCGGACTCGCCGTCATCGCCGGATCCGGTTCCGGAACAGGAACGCCCTCCGTCCCCCTCCTGCTCGGTCGTCCCGCACAGGACATGAAGACAGGATATAGCGGCATTTATCTCAACGGCGCCTCCAATCCGGCCAAACCGCTCCTACTGAACGGGATCCCCGTTCTCAACCGATCCCCTTCCGGATATTTCGGTCTGTTCATGCCGCTATCCAGCGGAAAAAACACGTTCGTACTCTCACAGGAAGGTGTCTATACGGCACGAACCATCTGGCGGAATAAGCCGATCCCAGGATCCGGAACTTCCACCCCTGCGAAAATGAAAACCGTCGAAATCCCCGCCTCTTCCGTCTTTCCGCAGCATGCGCTTTATGGTGAGACGGGAGATAGTTATACCTTTTCCTGCACCGCACCCATCGGGGCGAAGGTCTCCGTGAAAATCGGTGGAACAAGCTATCCCATGACGCCTGCCACTACAAGAAAACCAGGCGCCGGCGCATACCCGACAACCTGGCGCTACACGTGGAAAATGCCCGCTCAAACCGGAACCGCGCGTGTTGTCAACCTCGGCGCACCCGTCTATTCCATGACTTATGAAAAGAAAACGAAAACACGGACAGCACCCGGGAAAATCGGGATCATTCTGCCGGGCGCTCCGTTCTATGCAGAAATGCGCGGTGATCCGACGGAAACCTACAAAGAGATGTCGACATCCGGCGGAACGCAGTTCTATCTGGAAAAAGGTTCAAAGGAGGCCATCACGGGCATGTACGGAACCTGGGTGCGCCTTGCTTCCGGCCTGTATGTAAAGGATACCGCCGTGAAAACCGCCATTGCGAGAACCGCCATCCGGCCTGTTGTCGGGAATCCGACCTATGAAACCGGTGTAAATGCCGACAGTTTCTCCTTCACGTTGGCCGGACCCAATGCGGTCACTGTAGACTTCGACGGCTCCGCCCTCCGTGTCCGGGTTCCCCATGCAACCTCCCTCCCCCTGCCTTCCTTGCCCGGTGATGGCCTGTTTGAATCCGTCCTCACCGAGAAATATGGCAGCGGTCTACAATACGTATTCACCCTCGGAAGCGGTGCGCAACTCGACGGGTATGCGCTCGACAAGACGGCGGATGGCTATGAGGTTCCCCTCAAACGTCACATCCTGTCGGTATCCGTCACGCAACCTCTGCTTGGCAAGACCATTCTGCTGGATCCCGGCCATGGTGGCTTGCCTGCTTCACAGGCAAACGGAGACACCGGCGCCATTGGCCCGGCAGGCCTCTTCTGGACGGAACGGAATATCAACCTGTCCAATGCACAGATCCTGAAAAAGGAACTGGAACGTCTCGGAGCGACCGTCCAAATGACGCGCGAAACAGATGTTCCGGTGTCTCTGGAAGAGCGTGTGGCCATTTCCCGAAAATTGCGTCCGGACCTGTTCATCGCCATTCACGCGGACAGCATGGAGGACAATGTGGACATCTCGAAATTGTCCGGATTCTCGGTCTGGTACAGGGAACCGCTTGCGGAGAAGCTTGGCGCCGAAGTCCTTCAGAACGTCGTCGACGCCATGGGCAAAAAAAACAGGAAACTCAATCAGCGCAACTTCTATGTGGTACGCGGAACCTGGTGTCCTTCCATTCTGTATGAAGCGGGATTCGTCCCGAATCCGACGGAATTTGAAGCCCTGACGAATCCGTCCGAGCAGTCAAAAATGGCTGCGGAAGTCGCCGCAGCCATTGTGGAGTGGTATCGGGAATAGATCAATCACACTTTGTACAGTTAGCTTCATTTTGAGCATTCAGCCACACAACAGTCAATCTCAATCCTCAGTATGGCGCCTTGATCTTCGAGGCTGCCGGTGTGGTCGTTGTGGCGGGATTCGGCACAATGGCCGGTGCTGTTGTGGTGTCAGGTACCGGTGTCATGGCAGGACCGGACGTGGCGGCAGGCTCTGTTACGACGGCAGAGGTGGCAATTTCAAGCGTCCCCTTGTCATTTACGGTTGCCTCGAACGGCAATACATCGGTGAAAAAGGAGATCGGGACATAAGTTGATCCGTTCCTGATTTCGCTTGACGCACCCAGGGTTTCCGGTGCCATTTTCCCAAAGCAATACCAGTCCTGACCAGCCTTCACGGTCACCCAGTGCGCACCTCTTGTCAGTTCCACCATCCGGGATTCACCCAGCCAGTTGACCTTGTAGCCCATGGCCTCTGCAACAACGCGGAGCGGGATCATGCTGTTTCCGTTCGCATTCACATAGGCGGCCTTTCCGGACAGATCCACTGCTTTGCCTTCCCATGTCACGGAGACGGGTGCAATTGCAGCCGAGATCGGAACCGGCGTCAAGGGCGCCGAAATTGTCATGATTGTCATCATTCCCTCGCCAAGCGGTTCAACCGGCTTTGATGGATCATAGATAGCCGATGCGGGGACCGCTGCAAACAATTGTGCCGCCAATACTGCCGCGAGTGTCATGGATGCTGCCGTGGATGTTTTTCTTTTCATTCCGGTGTTCCTCTTTGCTTCCCTCATTATTTCATTTCCCTTTGGCACTTTCGAATGGCTGGTTCCTGGCCATTCTTTCATCGTTTTCCCGAAGGACGACATCCATTGGACGCAGGGCTATTGGTGCCGGTTCACTGGGATTGCGATAAAGGGCAAGGATTCCACGCACCCCTTGTCGCACAGGCTTTCCGTCAGCATAAAGAAAGCGGCGCCTCATACAAGGCACCGCTTTCTTTGTGAAACAACAGAATTTCCCTACATTCCCGATCAACCGGATCGGAACAGGTCGGCTCGGTTTATTTGTTCTTCTTGCGCAGCAGCACACCCAAACCAAGCATGCCGGACGCCAGGAATCCAAGAAGTTCGATCGGCAAACCGCCGGTCTTCGGGAGAGCCGGAGCCGCCTGCGGAACGACTTCAGGAACAGAGATTTCCACCGCAGGTGCAGCTTCCGGAACCGGTTCAGGGGTAACAACAGGAGCGGCTTGCGGAACGACCGGTGCAGGAATGGCAACCGGCACGGCAAACCTTGCAATGACTGCCTTATCGGCATTCATCAGCAATCTGTCGCCGGAGACCTCAGCCCCATTTGTTCCGAACCATCCGACAAAGGTGGCGCCTGTACCAGGTGTAACACTGAACTGGACCTGACTGTTGCGGCTGAACGCACCGCTGCCGGGCAATACCGCACCAGGTCCCTCGATGGTGACAACGAGATTGACATAGGTGACTTCAGGATTGGAAGGTGTGGAGGAAGAGGGCGGAGATGACGGAGGCGGGGTTGGGCGATTGGAAACATTGACGATCGCCGCATCCGTGACCGGCCCGACCGACACTTCGACAAGTTTCTTCGGGCATAGTTCAGGATATTGCGCAACCGCATTGGGAACATCGTCCGGCACAACTACAGCGTAATCCAACCCCATGCCAGAGGCTGTCACAATGTTCGTATAAGTGCCAACCGTACCAAAGGATTTATGATAGTCGTAATCAAAGGTGGCTCCGGGCGCAAGTTCGATACCGGCTGTCGTGATGACGCCAACCATCGAATCTTCCACTTCAATGCCGGAGAGGGTTGTGTTGCCCGTGTTCGTGATCTTGAAGGTGTAGTGGACATCGTCATTCACATAAAGGGAAATCGGCCCATCCGAGCCATTGACTTTCTTGTCGACGGAAATGGCCGGGGCTGGGAATTCGCAGTTGATGACCAACTTCGGCATATCCCTTCCACCGAATTCAGGACCATTGTACGCAACAGCCTTGATGGAGGAAATATCTACTTTTGGCATGTACTCCCCACGGAAACAGAAGCGGCCATTTTCCTTCAGCTCGACCAGCAATCCGTTCGGTGGGATGGTGCACGGTTTATAGGTGTCATTGGGATCATCTTCCTCAGTCAGACGATAGAATCCCGGTCGCAGATACATGTCCGCTTTCGGATCATTCACGAAATTGACCCATCCGTCCGCATCGTTCATGACTGTCTTGTCATATTGATGCAGCGGTTCAACCATCGCTACGGACTTTGGTTGTTGCATATCAATCAATTCCATCAGTCTGAATGTGAACTGTTTGTCCTTGGGTATTTCCAGAATGTTCTCGAAAGGAGAACCCTGCGCCCCGACAACCGGTGGCAACCGCATCCAGTCAAAGGGCAGAATGCGTTTCTGGAACGAGATGGCGTACGGATTGAACTTCGCATACAGTTTCAAATCCGCAACCATTGGAGGTACGGTGTAGTAGTCGTGATGTGTCAGCTTGTCGGTTCCCGCCTCATCACTGAACCATCCGCCGAACCAGCTGAGCGGGTCAGCCCATGCGTCGACAGTAGGGGTATCGAACGCCTGATACGTTCCATCACCGGAGAAGTCTCCACTCCCGGTGCCAATGGCTGCAAGGGTGAGGACATAGTCGTGAAGCGTGAATTTTGCGACCCTTGTTTGGTCTTTATCCATGGTGACCGCCAAGGGATTGGCCGATGTATCTGCCATGTTCCCGGCCCATTCCTCGAATGTGGTCTGCGGAATGGGGGACGCAAGCAGGGACAGATTTGTATCAATCCAATGTTTGGTTTCTCCCAGCATGGACTCGTCTGTTCCATTCTTGACGATGATGCCGGCTGGTGACGGAATGCTGCTGGGCATTACAGCGGTGTTCAGATAAAAATAGGGGGTGCTGTCTGCAGTCGCTTCAGGGGGGGGAGGGCAGAACTGCGGTCCTGCAGCCGAGTATGCCGGCCCATATCCCCACGTAATCGACATATGATCCACACGGGGAACAACTGTATCGTAACTGTTCAGCTTAAGGCTGTTAATGCCCGGCACTGCCACTTCATCGATTTTGTCCCCTGTTCCTAACTGGTATTTGTACTTGACATTGAACGCATTTGGATTATTGATGTCCCAGGTATAAATTCCGCCCGGGGATGACGCAGCTTGATTGAAGGTAACCGTTAAGGCTGTGATGGGCTTTAGGGCGAACGTGGCAACATATGTTACCTTGCTGTCAAGGTTCCAATCAAATGCGTGAGACTGTATGATTGGACTTGTCCCCAAATCATAATGAGATGGAAGAGGAATACCGCTTAATTTCCGCCATCCCTCAAATGTACTGTCGGGATCCGGCGTAGCAGTCAAGGTAATCAATAAACCCCATGGCACTTCCGTAGGTCCGGAAACCACCGCCGTACCTGACCCACTCCCATCAGTCTGGACTACAATATTGACAAGACCAACTGTCAAATCTGCAGGACCATTCTCCGGTTCATCTGCAAACGCAGGCAGGCCGGATGTTGCGAAGAGCAGTGTGAAGCATAACAATAATGATAACAATCTCTTAGTCATGAAATACCCCTCTCCTTCCGTAGACATAACTGTCTTCTTGTAGGAGAATGGCAGCCGAACCGTCATGGCGCCGTGCCAGGAATCCGTGTTTGAAAAAATACGTGAACCACCGTCTGTTTCCACAACAGCGGCGGCAAAACCATCCTGGCACCAAGTGCTTTAGACTTCATGCTTTGCGCCCCACGTTTTTACGTGGTTTGCTTTTCTCATTCCTCAACGATATGTAATTACCTTGCTTTACCCGCTCCTCCTTTCCGCGACGGTGCGCCCTCGAGGACAGCGACAGCTGTTGCCTCCATCAGGAAAAAACACGCCACAAAAACGACCAGTCCCGGTCGTCTGCCTCGTACTTCTGGCAATCGGATGTACTTTTGAAATCCTGCTGTAGAAATTATGGAGCTTTGACAACAACTCGTTCGTTATAAATGAACCCATTGTACTCGGTTTTAAACAAAAAAGAGGAAGATTTTGCATCTTCCTCTTCTTTGAATGCCTCGGATTCATGAATGATGCGGCTTTACGCAAGGATGATTCCTGAATGTCGCGCTCTCACTGCGTCTTTACTCTTGCAGATCCCATGCGACTCTCCTGCGCATTCCCAATTCATTCCTTCTTCCTGAGTTTCAATCCGCCGGCCACCATACCGATTGCCGCTGTCAACAGCATGCCCAACGGCAGACCGCCGGTCTTCGGGAGAACGGGAGCAGCTTGCGGAATGGGTTCCGGAACGGGGATTTCCAGTACAGGCGCCGCTTCGGGAATCGTCTCCGGCGCAATGATTTCCGGCGCCGCTTGCGGGATGACCTGCGGAGGAATGGCTTCCGGTGCCGCAAACCGTGCAATGATGGCCTTGTCTGTGTTCATGGTGATCTGGTTGCCGACTACTTCAGCTCCATTGGGTCCGAACCAGCCGACAAAGGTGGCGCCTGCGTCCGGCGTTACCGCCATCTGGACAATGCTGTTCCTGCTGAAAACACCGGAAGGAGGCAGTGCCGTACCAGGGCCTTCAACGGTCACAACAAGTGAAACATTATCGACAGGCGGGTTTGTCGGAGTGGAAGTTGGTGTGGGTGTGGGTGTGGGTGTCGGAGTGGGAGACGGGGCATTGACCGTGACATCCATGCTCGCGGAATCCTGAACCGTCCAGACTTCACGGATCGTGCTGATCATGGCAGGTCCGCCGCTGGGCTGCACGGGATGCGGAATCATGACGACTTCGCCGACTGCGAGCACCGTATTGCTCAGGGTTCCGACTGGCGTTGCGATCACGTCATAGATAAACGGTCCAGCGCTGGAACCTTTCGTCAAGGCACCGATGAGCCGATCCCCTGCATCAAAGGTGTCATCCAGCGAGACATTGGCCAGATCGGTGTTGCCGGTATTGGTGACGGTGATGGAATAATGGATGGCATCACCCACCGTGAAGGTGGTTCCATTGGTGGTGGTCTTGATTACGTCGATGGAGGGAGCTTCCGATTCAAACGGCAGAACAACGGCCGTTTCAGAGTCCGAATCCGTAACGGAAGCGGGAATGGACGGCGTGGGCGGAGGTGCTCCGTTTTCACTGGGTGCATTCGGTACAATCACCGGAACAGTGACAATGCCGGTTGCAACAACGGTGTTGTCCATATTGCCGGAACCCGCAGCCATGACGCTGTAGGTAAACGGCGAGGTGGATTGTCCGGGAAGAAGGATGCCGAAGGTGTGATTGCCTGCCGTGAAGGTATCCACTGTGGAAACATCAAGCGGCAGATTGCCGATGTTGGTGACGGTGACGGAGTAATCCACCATCCAGCCGGGATAGAAGGTCGGTCCGTTGGTGATGGATTTGTCAACGTGGATGGCCGGGCTCAATCCAATGAAGAGCACGGTGTAATCATCCTGGCCCGAAGGTCCCTTGCGGTCTTCTCCCCAGGTCGTCGTAACGGTTGCGATATTGTCAATCCTGCCTGCCAGTGCTTCTCCGACTGTCGGCGTGACAGAATAGGTCCGGAACTCGCTTCCGCCGGGTGCTATATCCGGGAATGCGATTTCTCCGCCTGGTGCGCGGATGTCATGGACTACGACATTTTTCAGGGTAACGTTGCCGGGGTTGGAAACGACCACCTTGTAGGTGATGGACATATCGTGAACATAGGTGACGGCCGTGATGGGGGAGCTTCCGTCCACTGCGGTCTTGGTGATGCTGACTTTTGGATCGGCCACAAATACGGACGCCGAGGCACTGGCGGTTGCCGTCAGGACGGGGCCACACTTGCCACCCCAGGTACCGGTCGCCGTGACTGTGTTGTTCATCGGACCCGGCGATGCGGCGGTGACATCATAGCTGTGGGAAACGGAGGCATCCAGCGCCAGCGAAGTGGCAAGCGGATTGACGTCTCCCTGCGGGAAGGTATCATCAAGTTTGATGCGGAGCGGAACATTGCCGGTATTGGTGACTGTCACGACATAATGGACGGTTCCATTCACCAGAACCGGGTCCGGGGTTGCAACCTTCGTGACGGTGAGTGCCGGTGCCGGTGCAAACGCCTTGACACTGACGGAAGCAGTTGCGGACAATTGGTACTGGGCTTGTGTTGCCGTTGCCGTATTGTCCACCTTGCCTGCAGCCACATCGGCGGCTGTGACCGTATGCGTGTAGGAATAGACATCGACCTCTCCGGCATTGAAATGGTCAATCTCCAGGATCTTGCCGGGATGACTATCGCCGTTCAAGTCGACCATGGGATCCGAAAGCATGACATTGTCAAGTTTCATTTCCCCGGAGTTTTTCAGCGTGACCGTGTAGTGAATGTCCTGGCCTTCAACGGCCTCCGAACAATCAGCGGTTTTCGTAAGGGTCAGTCCCACACTCATCAGTTTGAAACTATCCTGGTCGATGACACGAAAATCCGAATACCTGGAAACCTCCACACTATAGGGCGTGCCCCGCTGGACATTCCATGCATCCTGAAGATAATCGATCATTTGTGCAAATGCGTCACCACTTCCATCCGTATGAATCCTGCTGCCATTGCTGCCGCTGACCAGCAGCTGTCCCTGCGTCCTGACACGTACATAGTAATAGGAATTGGCGTTGAAGTTGTCAAGATGAAGATAAACATCGGAAGCAGCCGCATACAGATTGCCATCCACCGTATGGCCAGTCCAATCAGTGGTTTTCAGGCTGCCCGACGTCGCGAAGGACAGGGTTCCCATCATGGAAACCAGGAGTGCGGCGACAAGCAGCAGTGCCAAATTTTTGCGTACCATGACTGTGTCTCCCTTCTGAATGCCAATTGCATAACCGCTTTCTCCAAGGAGAACTGGCGGTTTTGCCCGTGCCGGCTTGAACCGGTCATTTCCAATTGGGTTCAGAATGGCAGCCGAACCATCTTGCTCCGCTGGAGAGAAGGTTTTCCTGTCAAACGGATTCATTGTTCAATCTTCCCGGTGTGTGCCGTTTTGAGCCTTCCATACGGGGGCTTGTCGCACAAAGCGTGGGCATATCGCACAAAAAGTGTGAACAAAAAATCAGGCAGCAAAACCGTCCCTGCACAATCGTGCTTCAGACTTCATGCTTTGCGTCCCATGCTTTCACATGGTTTGCCTTTTACATTCCAATGACTTTCATGTTCTTTTTGTGGTCTTCTTGTGAAGAGAAACGCTTCATCATCCATGCCTTTTCCGGAAACAAGCAGGACGATTTTTGCGTTTGGGCGTGGGATGCGACGCGTGTGAGTGTTGAATGCGACGGTGTGTGAGTTATGATGCGACGATTTGGGAATGCTGATGTTACGATGTTTGAGTGTTGGGCGCGACGGTGTGTGGGGTATGATGCGATGATTTGGGAATGCTGATGTTACGATGTTTGAGTGTTGGGTGCGACGGTGTGTGGGGAGCCATGATTCCCTGTGACGGCGGTGTGATGAGAGAGCGATTGCGTATGTGTGAGCTTCGCACGTCCATTCATGCCCTGTGTCACTAGCATCCTGAATTCAATCCTTGACTCTGATACCTATTGTATAACCGCTCTTGCGAATTGTCAATAAAAATGTACTTATTTTCGTACATATTCTTTAATATGCGTTGTATATCGATCTTTTTCTATTGTGTTTATTTATGGTTTTCCCATATTTCGGTCATTGAGGATTCTCATGATATAAGGCGGACATGACAAGTTCCTTTCTTTTACTTGCCTGAATCCGAAAAGCATGAAAAACTGGATATGGATATGCGCTATGTATTCATATGCATATTGTAGGCTCCCTTGTCGGAGGTAAAAATATGACCCATCCTTCCATCCCGCCCAATCCCTTTATGTTGAAAGCTCTGGAACTGGCAGGCTACGCTCCCGCAACCGGGGATGTGCCTGTTGGCGCGGTTGTCGTCTGCGATGACAGAATTGTCGGTATTGGATGGAACGCCCGGGAGGCCGGCAAACGCATCACTGCGCATGCGGAACTGGTCGCCCTTGAAGCGGCCGCGCAGGAACTGGGCCGCTGGAAGCTCGATGGATGCGATCTCTATGTTACGCTGGAACCCTGCCCCATGTGTGCATCTGCCATTGTCCAGGCACGCATTCGCTCGCTGTATTTTGCCGCCTGGGATCCGAAGGCTGGCGCCGCCGGTTCGGTGATTGATCTGTTCCATCAGCCTTGGCTCAATCATCAGGTAACGGTTTATGAAGGAATCATGGAGGAAGCGGGAAAAGCCCTGCTTCAGAACTTCTTCAGAAACCTGCGGCAATCGCCGACGGATTGACACTTCACACCTCAATCCGATACAATGAATGGGCGGCATGGAGACATGGCGCACCGCATGCATGGAGAAGTATCGAAGCGGTCATAACGAGCTCGACTCGAAATCGGGTTTGCGATTCGGAACTTCTCCATGGGAAACCTTGATTTCAAGCGGGTTTCCGGGTTACTTTGATAACCGAATAGTTCAAGTTCTCTCCATCAGTTCTCTCCTTTCTCTGGGGGCTGATGTAAAGATAAACCGCGTGGAGAAGTATCGAAGCGGTCATAACGAGCTCGACTCGAAATCGGGTTTGCGATTCGGAACTTCTCCATGGGAAACCTTGATTTCAAGCGGGTTTCCGGGTTACTTTGATAACCGAATAGTTCAAGTTCTCTCCATCAGTTCTCTCCTTTCTCTGGGGGCTGATGTAAAGATAAACCGCGTGGAGAAGTATCGAAGCGGTCATAACGAGCTCGACTCGAAATCGAGTTGTCCTGGAAGGGACGCGAGGGTTCGAATCCCTCCTTCTCCGCCAAACCCCGCTGCTGGTCTGAGTTTCAGGCCAGCAGCATTTTTCTATCTCCGAGCTTTTTACGCGATTTTCCATCAAATTTTCCCATTTGTTCTCTCCAAAACAGCCTCCAGTTCTCTCCTGCCCGATCCGATTCGACAGGATTCGTCGTGGGTTCGAACTTTAAACGCTTCTGGGCCGACTCGACTCACCACTGCAGCCCTGTCACCATTGCCTGTGCGGACGTGATTTTCGAGTTCACATCCAGATGTGCATAGATGTTCGCCGTCGTCGAGAAGTCACTGTGTCCCAGCCATTCCTGAATCTGCTTCATCGGCACCCCGTTGGCGAGCAATAAGCTGGCGCAACTGTGACGAAGGTCATGGAAACGGATCTGGCGAAGCCCGTTGTCCCGGAGAGTCCGAATGAAAGACTCTGTCAGATATCCGGGTTTGAGCCGCTCTCCCATCTCATCCAGGCAGATGTAACCTTTGTAGTCATTGCAATAGGAACGGCCGCAAAGCATCTTGTATTCCTCTTGCCGTGCCTTGTGCAGAAGAAGCCGCTGCTGGAACTCGGGAACAAGGGGAAGGGTTCGCATGCTCGATCGGGTCTTCGTGGTGTCGCAGGACAGGGTGACCTGTTTGCCATCCAGATTGCAGGTGACCACCGTATGGCGTACCGTCAGGGTGTTTCGCTGAAAATCGACTGCGTCCCACTTCAGCCCCAGTGCTTCACTTCTCCGAAGTCCATAGAACGCACCGAGCAGGACCGGCATTTCCAGCTTGGTACCCTTCGTGATGGCGAACAACCGGGTCATCTCAGCGGCATCATAGAAACTGCCGACATATCGGTCCTTTTTCGGCCTCTCCACCTTGTCGGCGGGGTTGACCGGAATCAGGTCTATCTTGACCGCATATTTCAATGCCTTGTGAATGTTGGCATGGTAATGGATGACTGTATTGGGCTTGACCCTTTTGAGCTGAACCTGATAGAAGTCCTGAATGTCCTTGGCCTGAAGATCATCGAGGGTGATCCCCTTCTCTTGAAAGTAAGGAACCACAACGCCAAGGATTGCATTGGAATAAGATGAATAGGTGACTTTCTGGATGGAATGCTGGATGATGTCCAACCATTCCTCCAGGAAGGTCGAGAACAGAATGCTCTTTTCGAGCGGCACCTCCTCCGGTATATGCGTTTTACGCGCTTCAACCAACAGCGCTTCCGCCCGCTTCTTGTTTCCCTTGAGGGTCAAACCGGTCCCAATCCACTTGTTCTTTCGCTTTCCATCCCGACCGGGATAAGTCAGCACGATGTAGTAGTAACCTTTCTTTTCCTGCAGGTGTCCTGCCAGCATATTCAACCCTCCTTTTCTTGCTCCCGGAGCGCCTGCCGTTGACAGATTCAGGCTACCACAGACCACCACACAAACACCATGATGTCGATTCGCGCGTCTTGATTTATCACGACGCTACCGAACGCTCTTGCTGAAGTTATTCGTTCGACGCAAATCGACTCTTCTCCTATTTTCCATCCTACAACTAATGGTTGTAGAGATGGTTGACAAATTCATCGAGCCATCGCTGTACGATAAAGAGGTTTCGATTTATGATTTGTGTTGAGCAGAAGAACACGGAAGGAGATTCAATATGTCGAAAATCAAGAAGGCTATTGCCGCGAATATCGCGAAGTATCGAAAGCAGGCCGGGCTAACACAGTCACAATTCGCCGAGCATCTCTCCGTCACCTCACAAGCCGTCAGCAAATGGGAATGCGGTCAGTCTGTTCCTGATATCGATCTCTTTCCTGAGATTGCATCTTTGCTCGAAATTCAACCTGGAATGCTCCTCTCTACTCAAGAGATGAATGAAGGTAACTGTGAAGACATCCCTCCAGCCATCACAATAGCTTTAGGAATCGGGGGCAGCGCCAGTGACCGGCACATCCTCGAACACATGATCCATGAGAAGACACTGTCTCTCGATGTAACAGTAACCACTACAGACAAGAGAACAGGGAATCAGTACGAAGCACATATCCCAGCACACACAACATCATCTGCAGCTATACTCGACCTATCTCCCTATATATCAGAATCTCTACAGAAAGCGATTGGTCACATTTCAAAGGAACTGCGCATAGCAAGCTCAGTTCTTTTTTGCCCGAAATGTGGGAATACTGTGTCTCCCAACGTATCTTTAAATGCTTTGCAATGTTCAAATGGACACAGCTATCCATTGGTCGACGGGGTAATAGACTTCGGAACACGAGAGATCGTTGGCGAACTGTGGTCATTGGCTTTTCGTAATTATGAACATTATGTGGTTGAAGCTACATGGCCAGAGCTTCCAGTATACAATCGGGGCGAAATCTTCAGCGAAGAAGTAAAGTGGCGTGAAATAGAAAAATTCCGTCCCGAAATTATCCTCGATATTGCAGCTGGTACTGGTAGTGGAATCAAGTATTTGATTGAACGCATTCATTGGAACTGCACGGTTATCCTTACCGATCTTTCGCATCGCATTCTTGCATGGGACAGACAATACATCACTGAGAACCTCAAGAACCCCCATGTTCGCTTGCTTTTCCTTGCATGTGACTGTTCATGCATGCCTATTCGAACTGGAACTATTGACTGTATCACCACTCGAGGTGGATTCGAGAGTATGCGCGAGAAAATGAAACCTGGATTCGAAGATGCATACAGGATC
This sequence comes from uncultured Clostridia bacterium, assembly GCA_942493335.1. Classification (GTDB taxonomy): domain Bacteria; phylum Bacillota; class Clostridia; order DSM-8532; family DSM-8532; genus JAEWSN01. The sequence continues at coordinate 2,615,816 of OW818693.1, forward strand.
CTGAAAAACGGGGGTAAAGCTGTATACGATATCCCAATCCGAGGAGATCGTCTTTCTCAAAACACGGACCAATGGATGACCTTGCTCCATTCTGCTACCGATCATGATTTTCCCGATCTTCCCGATTATGACTGCGAATCGAACCTGATGGATGCCGACGAGTGGAAAGCGTTCTGTGATGCAACAGGATACATGAACACGCACAGAATAAGTATCTATCCTGAATTACCCGCTCCTGACACAGAAATTTTCCCGTTTGAAAACAGTGTCTTGCGATGGACGGGGCTTGATGTATGTGTCTCTGAAAAAGGAGAATACTAGGCATATCTCTTCCATGAGATAGGAGCTCAGTGCTTGGATCGAACTGGATAATCATGGTACTGAGTCTATTCTGTCTGCTCATTGTAACTAGACTCTTTCTGCCCTTTCCCATCATTTGAATGATGAAGTGTTCGTTACCACCATACAGACACCATCACGTCGAAATGCATGACGTGCTCAGTGGAAATGCATATGACAACTTATGCGGAGGTCAGCCTTTCGACATGATTCGTCTCTTGCCCCACTTTCAAAAACGTGATGACATGGGCTTTCGGGATCCGGTAATTACGTCCGATCCGCAGGCTGATGATGGCACCATCCCTGAGAAGGCGGTAGCCGGTTTTTGTACTGACTCCAAGAATACGACTCATCTGTTCGATGTTCATCACATCCGGATAATCCTTCAGCATGACGTTGTAGGCATCCTTGCTGGACAATGCATTCGCCATATTTCTTCCCCCGTCTTCTTTCCTATTCATTCTCTTCATGGTTGAGCTAATTCGGTTGGATAACATCGGAACACACAACGAGCGTCACAACAGCACCATGAAGCTCGGTCTATGTTCCACATGGGGAACATCCATACACCGCCTGCAGCTCCAGGCGCACGGGATTTCAACCCCCGTTCCGTTTGTCCGGACGGCCACTCCCCATACGATCATTAGGGCTGAGTGGGAGTATCATTGTCTTCCTGCAAGGTCGTCGCAGTTTGGATGGGCTACATCCGATATCGGTCTCTACACCCCCTCTTAAGAAATAGGGTATGCAAAGCCAGCCCGCTTTCCCCGCCGGATCCGGAATCGCTTCCACCGGCTGCAGCATGCAGGAAAATGTGTGGATGGATGTGTTCTATTCAGTTGTCAAAGTGCGGATCCGGAATGACTGTGGACTCCGATCAAGTGGAAGAGGGGTTCTCTTCCATATCGGAAAGATGCTTGTCAGGACGGTGTTGAGGATTTCATCCCCGAAGCTGGACCGTTTACACAGCGGCATCTCTACTACTCATTGTAGTCACTTACGCATTTTTGAGGAGTGTGAACTTTTTTCACCCTTGTCACATTGGCCTCATGTGACCGAAAAGACTGGGCAAAACTCAAAGCGTTGGTGTGGCTGTAACCCGCTGGGAGAAAAACGGCGTATTACATGAAGAAGAGCGAGACTTTCATTGCTATATATGAGCTGAACCGTACAAATTTGCTTACACTGTAAGAAATCACTGGGGTGTTGAAATCATGCGCTGGTCTTTGGACGTGACTTTCAACGGAAACAGAGGTAAATCGCGGAAAGACTTCGCCGGAGAGAACCCGGCTCAGATGCTGCGCTCTGTATATAGTATACTAAAAAAGCAACCACCCTACAGAAAGAAAAAGATGGCAAAGAGGCGTCAAATCATTATTGCCTGATGGGATGAGAGGTATCTGGAAGAGCTATTTGGTGACCATGATGGAATAAGACTGTTTCTGAGCATATTCGGTGTGGAATGCAAGGATACTGGCGAAACGAAGTCATCCCAAGTAGGTATCATTCGTGTAATTGAACTAAAAGCCACCACTCTGAAGGATTGATGATTTTCTGATTCTTTTATCCGCTTCATGCGGGAGCTGTGGATTTACTTATAGTTATTACTCACATTACAAGCTCGTCTGTGTTATCGTTATTGAGTAGTATTGATGCGTTGGCTAATGTTAACATATGTAATTCGTGTTGCATTTACCATTTACTGTTTGGTTTCCCTTGAGAGATATTATAGTGTTATAACTATAAGAGTCCATTAATAAGTCCAGTAACAAGAGGTTTAGTGCAAAAGAAGTGGAGACTGCAGAGATGATATCTATCCAAATAAAACGAGATGAAACTAAAGGTAAAATCTGGAGTCATGTGCGTAAAAAATGGCTTTTAGAGACTCCTGAAGAGACAGTTCGCCAGGAATATTTACTTGTTTTAGTCAATGATTATGGGTTCCTCCTTGATCAAATAGATGAAGAACTAGATCTAACGGGTCGCGGTTCGGCTTCGGCTCGTGCTGATTTTGTGATATGGCGAACACCCCTTGACAAAGTTGAAGAAAACGCACCATTCATAATTGTCGAATGTAAATCTGATAATGTCACAATAAAGCCGCAAGACTATCGTCAAGGCGAAAACTATGCCCGAATCTGTGGAGCTCCATTCTTCGTTACTCATAACTCTCGTGAAACCAAATATTGGTCTGTAAGAAAAGATAAAGTTCCTGGGTATACCGATGAGATCGAAAACATACCGCATGGCAATGCCAGCGACAAGGATATTGAAGAATTGTTGTCTAAACTACGAGCGTTCAAAGAGAAAGAGTTTGCTGATCTTCTTCACAAATGTCATAACATCATCCGGAACCGTGAAAAGAAAGACCCTGCAGCTGCTTTCGACGAAATCGCAAAAGTGCTATTCATCAAAGTATATGTAGAAAGGCAATTACTTACTCGGCGTAACAAAACCAACCTATTCACTGTCGATGTGTTGAAAACCCAAATCGCAGAAAATCCGTTGGATGCTTTGTTTCAGCAAACAAAACTTGCATACGCAACTGATAAAATATTCGAAGCTGATGAGCGTATCAACTTGAAACCTGCAACGGGCGAAGCTATCGTTAAGGAACTGGAAAAGTACAACTTATCAGATACAAGCGAAGATGTGAAAGGTGTTGCTTTTGAACGCTTCCTTGGACGAACTTTCCGAGGTGAAATTGGCCAATTTTTCACCCCACGTACAATAGTTGAGTTTATGGTGCACCTGGTTGACCCCAAAGAAGGTGAAATCATCTGTGATCCCGCTAGTGGATCAGGAGGGTTTTTAATCCGTGTGTTTGAGATAGTACGTGAGAAGATCCTTGCATCTGCAGACAAAGAGTACAATGAATATAAACGCGCATTATCTGAGGACACGTCACTCAAAGAAGAGCAACGCGTAAAAAAACTTAATGACAAGTTCCTTGAAATAAAGGAACTGATTAAACAAAGCACAGAAGGCTCTCGCCTCTGGAATCTTTCAAACCGTTGCATATATGGTACAGATGCCAACGACCGAATGGCAAGGACAAGTAAAATGAACATGATCATGCATGGTGACGGTCACGGAGGAGTACACCACCATGATGGATTTCTTAATGTTAATGGGATTTTCGAGGGACGTTTTGATATTGTCCTTACTAATCCTCCTTTTGGCGCAAACGTCGAACCCTCTGATAAGGTGTTGGATGCAGATATTTTTGTCTCTTCAGCTGCAGAAGAGCGGTACTTAAAAGAGTATGGCGATAAATATCGAGAAGCGCAGAACCGTGTAAAAGCTTCACTCAATAAACCCATTATTAGCTTGTTCGACCTTCCAAAGAGTGACAGTGCCAAAATAAAAACAGAAGTTCTTTTCATTGAGCGATGTCTAAATCTACTAAAGCCAGGAGGACGACTCGGAATTGTGCTTCCGGAGGGTGTTTTTAACAACCCGTCACTCTCATATGTACGTGAATTCACTGAAGATCGCGCCTTCCTCCGAGCAGTTATAAGTCTGCCACAAGAAACTTTTGTGAGTTCTGGTGCAAGTGTAAAATGCTCATTACTCTTTCTGCAGAAGTACACTGATGCGGAGCAGCAACAATTTTTCACTACTCGCGACACTGCACTGTCAGAAACCAAAGAAAAGTACGCTGCTGAATTTGTAGCTGAAAGTGATCGAATAGAACGCGAGATCGATATTGCTAAGAATTCGGGAGACAAAAAACGACGAAAGCAACTTCAAAAAGAGTTGAGTGATTATCAGAAGATGATGGATGCATTACAGAAAAATGAGGCCCGTCAACTCCTAAAAGTGAGGTTTGACTACCCAATATTTATGTATGAGGCAGAAAGAGTCGGCATTACCGCTACGGGAGAAGAGGATCAAAACGAGCTTTATCCTAATAGCAATTTGCCAAATGATTGTGAGAAGACCTGCCTGGAATGGTATCGAGAGTTCCAGCTTAATCCAAATGTTTTCTCTAGCGAGAGAGGAGCAGAATAATGGGTGAAGCTGTGCAACACATCCCAAAAGCTTTCACAGTAAACTTTTCACAGATCGATCGATGGGACCCAAACAGTTACCATGGAATTAGTTGGCACTGGCCTGTTTCTGCTATGCAGACAATTGGATCAACAATAATTCCAAGGAAAGAAAAAGTTGATCGCCAGAAGTACGAATTCTCTGCCCTAATGCCTGTTACTATTCATTTTGATGGTTCACTTGAACCTCGCAAGTTGAGCGATGATAAAGAATACTGCATGGAACTATTCTGGGCTCGCCCTGGTGACATCGTCGTTTCCAAGATCGACTTAAAGAATGGTGCCGTCACAATTATCCCAAACGGATGGGACAATGTTGTTGTAACTAACCATTTTGCTGTATATCAGCCTGACACGAATAAAATCAACCCTTACTATCTTCTTCTGCTTGTACAGGCTGGTTTTTTTAAGGATCATTTGTGGCGAAACAAAGTCGGTGCAGAAGGCCGCAAGGAAGTAAAATTAAGCTTCTTTGAGGCACAAAAAGTACCTATACCTTCGCTGTCAATTCAGGAAAATATTGTGTCTCACTGGGATTCAGCTCAACGAGAACTGTCGTCAGCAGAAACCGCTCTCGGCCAGTTAATAAACGCACTAAACCGTTGGCTCATTGAGCAGACAAATGGCCTTACAGTGGCAACCCGTTCCAAGTTCTTTCTTGCAAGTTACGCAAACTTGCAACAATGGGATGTTAAGTCTGGTCGCGCGTCACTCTTTATTTCTGAAAACCGAACTTTTCTCCGGCTCGGTGATTATATCGAAGAATGTGTTAAGACGATCAAACCGTGGGATGAACCTGATAAAGAATGGCCAATATACGGTGTTAATAATAAGGAAGGCGTCTTTCTCGGGTCAATGCAGAAGGGTTCAGTATTCAATGCGCCATACAAAAAGATATATGAAGACTGTTTCATTCATAACCCAACACGTGCCAATGTTGGCTCTCTTGGAATAGTACCACAAGTCCTTGAAGACGCAATAACGAGTCCCGAGTATCAGGTATGGCGTTTGACTGGGGCCTATGTGCCTCATTTTCTGGCTATTCTATTAAAAACAGAATACTTTCTTTCACTGGTGGACTTTAATCGAGTCGGTGGAGTGAAGCAACGTATGTACTATGGAAACTTAGCAGAAATCAGACTGCCAGAAGTAGCAGTTCATATGCAGGAAGATATTGTGGCGCAATATAGTATTATCAATAAAAATATCGTCATTGCAAACAAAAAGTTAGCACTTCAAAAAGAAATGATCGAGCATATGATTCTTGGAATATACCCTGTGGAGAATACATGAGTATAGCTCGTAACCGTGAATATTTTAGGTTTCAAGGGGTTATTAGTGAAAGGCGTTGGGTATCTTTCGAATTATTAAGTGCTTTGCCGATCTCCGTGATTTGGCAACTGTTTCAGTACCGTACGACACAGAACCTGCCGCTCACGACTTTCGAGTAATTGGGGTCTGCTGAACTATAATGCTCCCATAAACTGAGACACGCCAAACGGCGATGAACCGAATATAATGGAGACATGAGTAAGAAGAATGTTTACAGCCCCGAGTTCAAATCGAAGGTCATCCTGGAGCTGATCAGCGGGCAGAATACGTTGAACGAGCTTGCAGCGAAGTATCAGATAGCGCCTGCCACGCTGAGCAACTGGCACAAGCAGTTTCAAGAGCACGCAGCCGACGTTTTCCGTAGAGAGCCCGCGGATAGCGAGCAGCAATTGGAAGAGAAAGCACAGGAGATTAGCGTGCTCCAGCAAAAGGTCGGCCAGCTCACAATCGAGCGGGACTGGCTCAAAAAAAATCTGACGAAGTCTTTGGCCCCAACGGACCGCATCGCACTCGTTTCCCCGGAAAATGAGTCACTGACAGTCAAGCGGCAATGCGAGTTGGCTGAGGTGAATCGAAGCAGTGTATATCGGTTGCACACTAAGGCTGTTTTAAGTGTTCCCCACTGTCAAGACACGATTTCGAAATAATCCGAATGGCTCCTTCCTCTATGCTGCTAGTCTGGGTGAATGAATCCTGTGGAATGCTGTGGGGGTCAGTCCGGTTGCCGCCCAATAGTGAATTATAAGGGGGTGCGCAACTGTCAAAATCGAGTCAACTTACGAAGTTGCGTCAACTCCTCATTTTCAGTAATATTCAAAGATCATTACTATAATAAACGAGATCCTTCAATAATGAATAATTGGACTTGATTCATGCATAAAGTAAAAGTCAAGGTTTTCGATAGCAATTTGTTCCCAAGTCAATTCAGAAGTGGCTCTGTATAAAAGTTTCCTGTATTTGTCAACCGGTTCTTTTTCTACTGGTGGACCCACATCATCGATCATACAAAGAGGCGTCTGTTGGCCGAACACCTCCATTTGGAGTTTAGCGCAAAATACCACATCGAAAAGAATGCCCCAATTTTTGCATAACTGTATTAGGTGATCCCAGTCAACAATGTGTGCGACTTTGTTAAGATACATAGACAGATGCATCAATGCCTTCAAATTAGCATATCCAGTGTTTCTCCCTTGATAGAAAATCCTAATTCCTTCAATAAAGTGAGTAGTAAAATGGCACATGAGTTGAATCAACTGTTTTTCAACTGATAGCACATTCACCGTTAGTCCACTGATTGTAATTTTCCGCATATCAATAAAAAAATCTTTTGTGTTTATTCCCATGTAGGGCTCATATCCGTAATCAAAGTCAGTTTTGGCAAACGGATAAAGATGCATTTCAAGGCGTATATTGATTTTTGATTTTTCATTAACAAACTCTTTGACATGATTATAGTTGTGTGATGCATATGGATCATTAACTCTAAATGATTCATAATCCGTGAACTCGAAAACCTTTCCACTATATCGATATCCGCTCTCACAAATAATCCGAAATGATTGAACAAAATATTCAGGTTCACATAAAATATCTATATCGCCAGAAAACCGACTATCAATATCTCCATATATTTCATAAGTCAACGGTAATCCTTTGAGCACAAGCATTGGTACATTTTCTTTTTCAAAAGCAACTAAGAGCCGGTTTAGCTCATACAGATAATATCTTTGTCTAAGCCCTAAGGAAACAATCGTTGATCTATTAGCAGTTTCTACTTGAGACAAAAACCCTAAACCATATTTTTCGATTTCTCCACCTTTTCCACGTGCTGATAGATATTGCATCACCATCTTTTCATGCTTCTGTATTATTTCATTCACAATATATTACTCCTTTCTACGCTGTGCGAAACTGTTATGTAAAGCTTTTGCTCTGACTATTCCACATATCATGATACTGGCCTCCAAGTTTCAATAATTCATCATGTGATCCTTGTTCCACTATCGCTCCATCATCAATAACAAAAATCATATCAACATGCTTAGTCGTGAGTAATCTGTGAGATACAATAATAACAATTTTCTCTTGTATCGATGATAATACTGTTTTGACAAGATCAAGCTCAGCTCTAGGGTCAAGCGATGCTGTAGGTTCATCAAGAATCATTATTTGGGGGTTCTTATAATACATCCGTGCCAATGCAATTTTTTGCTCTTCTCCACCAGAAAGCAATAACCCTTTACTATCAATTTCTCGAAGCAATTGGGTCGAACATGTCATGCTTTTCTGAGAAGAATGAATATCGCTCTTTTTTAGTGCTTCATCTACTAATGCCTCGTCGTAATCTGTATGAAGAGAGAGATTTTCACCAACGCTCGTTGCATACAACTTATAGTCTTGAAAAACGACTCCAACCATATCGCAAATTGAATCTCTTGAATATTCCTTTATGTTAATTCCATTTATTAATATTGTACCGCTATAGCTTTCGTATAACCCAAGCAGTAGTTTAACAAGTGTCGACTTTCCTGCACCATTCTTACCAACGAGCGCCACTTTCATGTTCTTTTTTATCTTCATGGAAACATTTTTTATTGTAGGGTTGTCTGTACCTGGGTAAGAGAAACAAATATTCTCACATGTCAATTCCTGTATCTTTCCTACTTTAGTTACTGCTTTCTTACAGATTACACGACTACTTACTGAGTCAAAATAGCGCAACTTTTCTATATGAAAGCTGTATTCTTTTGCTTTAACTAAGAAAGTTCCAACGATAAAGGATAAAGCGGACACAGTGGTTCCCACACCGTTATATACAGCAACGAAATCACCAACAGTTGCACTTTTTTGAACGATTACTTTGTACCCAACATATAACATCGTTGTAAAGTGAACAAATATGAATCCTGAGAAGAATGATTGGATAAAAGAAAGTATAGCAATGCTTAAGTTGTCATTCCGCATAATCTTTAGTACAGAATAATGGTTTTTAGCCAACTTGCATTTCAGTAGCTCCTCCACATTGTTGATCATTATATCTTTTTTATATCGAACACTAAAAAACAGGTTGCTAAAGTACTGTCTTTTCCTCAATAAGGGAACAAGATTCTGAGTTCGCTTAAATCTCCTATTTGCTATCGGGGAATTAAGTAGTAGCATAGAAGATGTTGCAAGAAATACAATTATCAAGATAAATATATCAATGCTCGAAAAAAAGGAAACAAGAATTATAAGGTTTACCAATTCACCTATCATTGTTTTAATGTTATCTATGATCTGAATTATTCCGCCTGTTGCGATCGTTTTTGCTATCGCAACTGTGTCATAAAAACTTGTTGATTCATATTCTTCCATCTTTACAGTTGTTAATCGTTCATGCATATGTTTGTTAAGCTTATTGAGTAGCTTTTCTTTTTCGATTTCCGCTATTCCATCATTATAAATAGCACAAATTGTTTCAGAGAAAATTATTACTAGACCGTATATTAAGATTACTTGTAATAGAATACTACCATCGGTGTGTTGTGAAACACAGTTTATTATCGACCTTAATAAAAAAACATTGGCTAACACTGATGAAATAGCTGCAAGAGATGCTGTTGCTAGCTCGCATAGTATATATATCGGAGCGTATCTCCATACCAATTTCAGTAGATATACATGGTTCTTAAGTGCATTCATATTGTCTCCATCATTTACTTATATTTGCTAGATTGTTCTGCATAAAGATCATAGTAGATTCCCTTGTTGTTTATTAGTTCTCGGTGGTTTCCCTGCTCAACTAACTTTCCTGCACTAAACACCATAATATTATCTGCCGTGATTGCGGTTGAAAGCCGATGCGTAATGTAAATAATTGTCTTTCCACTTGATAACGAAAATATTCTACTGTACAATTGGTGTTCAGAAATGGGATCTAGGGCAGATGAGGGTTCATCAAGAATCGCAATCTGATGTTCTGACATAAGCAATCTCGCAATAGCTAATTTTTGCTGTTCACCAACAGAAAGATCAGTTCCATGCGGATTATATTCTCTTGTGATCTCAGTATGAATTCCTTCAGAACATCCGTCGACTAAACTATTAAGATTCACTACCCTACACATTTCTTGTATACTTAATACCTCATTACTAACTTCTTTACATAGAATGTTTTCTGCAAGACTTAATGCAAATATTGAATAATCCTGAAAGACACTACCAAAAAGCTTTCGGTATTTATCTATACTAAGATCCTTTATGTTAATGCCGTTATAGAATATATTACCACTTGTACAGTCATAAAGACGAAGTAAAAGCTTAATTATTGTTGTCTTTCCTGCTCCATTATCACCAACTATGGCGATTTTTTCTCCCATCCTTATAGTAAATGAAACATCATGAAGTGTTGGCCCCGAGGCATCAGGATAAGTAAAAGATACATTTACAAAGGTGATTTCGGAGACAGAACAGGGGGATATCTCCCCCTCCTTCATATCGGAAGTGTATGACATAAAGTCCCGATACCCCTTAACAAATAGACTGTAGCGATGAAGCCTAGATATTTTCTTTATGAATTTGTTAAGACGATTGTTGAAATTTGCAATTGCATTAATCATCGCAAGATACTCTGAAAAAACTAAGTTCTTAATAATTATGTAGCGCAATGCTGCATAAATATTGCCTGTAAAGAACACAAAAGTAACTGAGAAAAAGCTTGAAAGAGCTCCTATCATTGATAAAACTACCTTTTTCGTATTCAATATTGAAATAGTCGATGAAACGGCCTTATGCCTCATATTTTTAAGGATCAAATATAGATTTGACATTCGCATGTCTTTAACATAATCTTTTGAATAAATTACCTTGTCTACATACCGCTTAACTCTTTCCTCCTTTTGAGTTTCAATGTACTGCTCGTGCAAAATGTTGTTTTTTCTTTTATACAATAAAAATGCAATAAATGGAGATACCCCAAGAATAAGCAATACAGCTTCATGAGTAAAAAGATATATCGTAACAAGTAGTATAGATACTATATACCCGAATAGATCGGCACAGTCATCTACGATTTGAACTGGTAACTTCCAAATTCCATCAAGAGCCATCTTGTATTGATCCTGAAATTCAGGAGCCTCATATCGACTTAATTCAAATGATGCCGCCTTATTTATTAGTTTGTCAGCTAACTTGTTTAGTACAATTGTGTCAATCAAATCTTTATAGTAGTTGAGATAAAACGATTCAAAGGACGTCCGGATAAACGCAATAAGCAGAAACAATAATACAATAACATAATAATCACCACTACTAGATTGTTTTTCGAGTGCATCAATAAGCATTCGAAACAAGACAACACTACTAATGTATAGAGACGCTGCATCAATGATCCGGTACACAAGCTGCAATATTATTTTCTGAGGCTTAATTTTCCATACTTCGCATAACATAAATAGTATGTTGTGCTTATTTCCCATGAAAGACCTTCCTTTACAATGAACTGCATACACATCAATGGTATAATCTCTCTTGATAGTAATCCATGAGTATATCGCACATAATACTGTTGATTCTATATCAAATTCAAGGATCTTCACGATATTCCCTGAGCAAAAGACCGTCATCACTAACTACAATTGTTGATCATAAGCAAAATCTGTTTCATTTGTTCATCAAGGAGAGGTAAGGATCTTTTTAGCCTAACGTTTATCGAAAGTTGAGTGTTATTAATCGATTGAAGCACTGCGATTTCATTCACAAGGGCTTGTTTATTTAGTGACTTTTTTAGTTTCACATTTCTAAATAATTTAAGGAATTGCGTCGTCGAGTCAACTGGACTGATTGCTAATATATCATTCTCGCTCTCGAGAGGAGTATCAAGAAACACTAACCCTCCAATTTCATATTTATGAAGGCTCTCTGTTAACTTAACGTCACATTGCTCATACCTATATTTCACACCTGGCTCAGGATGATCTGTGAAATATTGCTTATCAGTTCTTCCCATCGATAACAGAACATCTTGATTTAGATTAATGACAGGTATCCCCGTGTATACATATTTTCCATCTGTAGAAATCACAAGTATATCATCAGCAATACAAGGAGTGTTATGATATACAGACATTGCTGCACAGAAGGTTGATTTACCAATTCCTGAAGGAGCAATTACTAGGTAAGCTTTATTGTTGTATAAAAAGGCGCTTCCATGAACAATTGCTCTTTTATGCAACCGAGAAAGCAGTAATAATCCTGGGCCAAAACATGCATTAAACTCAGACAAGTCCACATAATACTCAGTACCCGGACGAACAAGTACTCTTGAGGGGGTGACGACTATTAGTTCATTATTACTTGCATTCAGCACATAAATATTCTCACCAAAGTAACAACTGACCATGCTATTGCTTTCAAATAGAGTAATATTGTCTGGAATACAAAGGTTTTCAACTACCTCAATGCTTATCAATGGCAATTCTGGATGGGATAAGACAGATGGTGTAAATTTTATATCCATATTCGTATTTATGTTAAACCCAAAAACTGATAATTCCATATTTCTATTTATTCTCCTTCATGGATGCAATTTTTGCTATTTCACAGAATCGTATGTTCTTCGTAGTGATATATAGATTATTGTTAAGGAGGAGGGACCGGGCAGGGCAATATATACAGAATGAGCGCAACTTACATTTGTAGCAGTCGGAATCCTCGGATAGATCTGCAGTCACATCGCTGTTGAATCTACCCCATGCTTCGACAACTAAATGCTCATTCAAATCGACTGCAATTGTATCTATAAAATTACACACCCTCAGCTGGTTGTCAGATTTTAGCCAACAAGATACACGCCCAGCGCCACAATTATACAATTTATTCAGTGTGTTCGTCGCTATATATTCAGGCCAAATCTTCTTCTTCCCGGCTTGATATTTCGACAGTTGTTTCTCAATATCTGGGATGTGCTTAGTTGGAATTTGATACTTTTGTACTTTTGCACAATCATTATCTAAAATGGTGTAGTCTGCTTTAAGTTCAACTCCATAATGCATCGCAGTTTCATGAACAAGACTAAAATCATGTAAATTAATCGTCATGATAAACATTTTTATTATAAACTGAATATTGTTTTTTGAGAGTTCATTAAGGGACTGTAAAACCCTAATATAGTTTTTCGTTTCAGTAACCAAGTTGTACGTTTCTTCTGATGCACCATATACAGTGATTTCTATGCGTCGCGGAGGATGTCTCTTGAATAAATGGATAATTTCGCTGTTAATAAGTGAGCCATTTGTAAACACAGTAACAATGCAACCCTTTGACTTCGCATAAAGATACATTTCTATGAACTTCGGATGTAATAGTGGTTCGCCGCCAGTGATCGTAACAAATATACACCCCATTGCGACTATTTGATCAATGAAGGAAGTGAATTGCGAAAATGATAACATATTCTTACGGCATTCATCAGAAATATAGCAATGCTTACACATAAAATTGCACTGCGCACATATTTCAATTGTACATGATATTGGTCGTCTATTTTTATACGAATCTTCAAATAATAGTTCAATATAGTTCTTCATAACGCGCGTTCACCATCATCATAGAAATCAATTATGTTTTTCGCGGCTAGAACTTCAACTACGCCATTTATGTCTTTTGAAAGGGTGTCTTCATCAACAGAATATTTAGTTAATAGCATTTTTGTCACAGTAGCCATACTCGTGCATTCTTCGATGATACTCCACATAACTTGTGCGGTACCCTCAAGGCATACAACGTTGGTGAAATCAGGTACTTCCGCTTGTATCGGAACAATCATGATGCTATCACCAAGCGGAAACTTAATACTTTCGTTAATACGATATTTTCTCTTTGTATCCAAAAAATCCATCACGGATATCCCCCTAATCGGTATTTTTTTGCAACAAAACTCGCCAAGGGTATATTATGTTATGTTTTGACTGAAAGATGTGTTTATCAGCTGCATGAACCTGCGCTATAAGCGCCACCATTGCAGCCAGCCATTGCCATGAGATTCGCATCCTGTGATAGATCGATTACTACAACAATCGGGGAAGAGTATTTTTCCATATTATACCTCCATGTGACTATCATTCTTGACGAGTTTTGTTGCTATATCATTGTACCAAAATAAGACTTTATGCAAATGGTAAACCGTTGCTATAATGTAACTCAATATTACACAAACTGACACAATATTATTGTTTTATAGAAAACAATATGTGATTATTGCAATTTCTTCTATAATTCTGGTGATACATAGAGACTCCTTGGAACTAAACAGCCCGTAATTGATCTTGGTATATTTTCGTGAAGTTCCGCTTCAATAGAATGGAAAGCGCTGCTGTTTAGCATGACGACTCCTCCGCTTTGGCGGGACATTTCTTGGTGATTTATTTCAAGTTGATGAGAATACCTAGTAGTCTGTCATATCTTAACCTGTGGATAACACCGTTCCAGCTTGGTTCTTGCATCTAGAGTAGAAATTGCCAATCCAAACCTTTTTGCATTTGATTTCGTTGTGATTTCCAAATCATTCTTTCATTCGAAAGTACGGTGATATTCTCAATACGACGACACAGGCATTGACTGGTTATAGAACTCAGTTCGATTTCTGCGATATTCAACCAGCTCCATGCTTCAGTATATGATGGAGGTCCAGACGTTTCGCAGCTTCTCGTACCCTTTCATCTGGAAAGGCATCATAGGGAGAAGAAATGGTATGCGTATTGAGGTTATCCATCACCAACCGGATATTCTTGCATTCGGGATACTCATACTAAAATAAATGCAGTATTTATTAAGCCCAGCCAATCTTCGTTCTACGCACTTGAGCATCCATATGTATCCATCCAGTCAGTGCTTCGGCGAAGATAAAAATCGAACAAGTTCCATTTCGAACATTTTCATTGTCGTAACGAGCCGCACGACCCTTTTTCATTTGAATAATCCTTCTAGTCTCTCCAAATATGTGATAGAGTTGTTCATCTATGCATGCTACAAATGCAGAGGTGGCCAATGGTGGAATCACCCAACATTTTCGATGATGAGGGTTCAATCGTACTTGAAAACATCATGCGGTTTCGTGTGAAATGCTCTCCGCAATCTGCATTTCTATAATCATATTTGCGAGAAGTCTGAGCGTCCATTTGTTACGACCCATTGGTGACTCACTGTAGCTTAAAACGATTATTTTTGCTTCAGCTTCACCAGTCAGTTTTGGACTTCTTGGCAGTATATTACGTTTCTTTCTGCTTAGTGCAGCGTCTAGACCCTCAGAACAGAACTTTCATAGCACAGTGTGCAATGTTTGCTGTGTACGATTCCTTTTCGGGTAAAGGCATTCTGTCATTACCGCACAGACTGGCAATAGCTGTAAATAAAACCTCATCAGTCGTTTGGTTCAATTATTCTTCGCATCTTGCCTGTCTTTATGTCCGGTCACGGGGTTGATCTGAACACCTGAAAACTAGTCCCTTCGGATGGAAACTCCATTATATTGAGGCTTACAATGACAACAGAGGAGAATCTTAAGAAGAAATGAGAGAGTCGTTTCACTTTCCTATTGTTTTGTCGGTTATATTAACAACGACTTCCAGTGATAATGCATAATCTGCGAGCATTCGTCAGATGAGACGTCGATCTGAATTTAAACACATTTCCCAAGAATGGTGTTTATCATCCCGGACGCCGAATGGGTTTGCTTGGCCACGAAACCATATAAACTGAATAGCAAGCCAGATAGATATCCAGCTTCTGCAATTTCGGAAGGTTGATCAAAGTACTGGAAAACTGTCCGCATTCCCATTTGCTGATCGCCTGCGGTGCAACTAAAAGGTACGCGGAAAATGCCAACTGAGTCATCCCAGCTTGTTTTCGAAAACTGGCGATATTCTGCGCGACTGTTCATTATATAATGATTGTCCTGAAGGGATACTCCTTCTGTTGCCATTCAGCCGATTTACACCTAATAAATCGGTTTTATGACTCCGTACAGCGATGAAATGATGAACAAGCATACTGATGGCAGAATTGTCAGTTGTTCAACAATACACAGCCAAAGAATTGTCATTTTTCATGACAACATCGTGTTCGATATCATCCTGATCGTAAACCGACATTTACTCAGAGTAAGTCATATACTTTGGTTAATCTGATGTTCTTTATTGATAAGCTGTGATATGGACTATCAGACCCGCAGACCAAGTAAATCGAGACGACAAAAAATAACAAGCACCTTAAGAATCTGGAACCGAGTTCTATCCTTATATCCACATATCACATCCGACCAAACGAAGTAGTATCATTATGTAAAACTCTTTGTTCCTTTTCTGAACAATGGTTGGACAATTCATGCAAGAATTTGTCTATGACGCTATGTAACCGGCTTAACAAGGTGCCGTGAGCAGCAGTTCACACCCAACTTTCTCGGAAACAGTAGTTTCACCACCGTTCCCTTCCCCTCCGAACTTTCAATCTCCATATAGCCTTTGTGCTGCAGCATGATGTTGTAACCATGTGTCAGACCGAGGCCAAAGTTCATGGTTCTCCGTTTCGTTGTAAAGAAAGGATCCATGACATACGGCAAGTCTGCGCTCGCAATCCCCTTCCCATTATCCGATACAGAGATGAGGATTGCCTTGCGCTGCTCCATCAAGCTGAGTACAATCCGTCCCTGCTCCATCATGGCTTCCATCGAATTGTGAATCAGGCTATTCAGCACTTCCATCACATGAACGGCATCCATCGAACAGGCAAGAGACGAATCGTGTACCACCATCTCCAGGGTGATTCCTTTGGCAAGACACAGAGGCTCGTTCAACTTCACGATGCGCTGCAGCAGGTCCGGAACATTCACCTCTTCGGGTTTGACTTCGACGTCCTGTAGATGATGCTGTAACTTTTTCGTCATTTCCAACAGATAACCGGATGCAGCCAGAATATGCTCGATGTAGGTTTCCTGATGAACATCAAGCCCTTTCTCACGAACCATCTCCGCACTCATGGTGATCTTCATCATCTCGTTCTTGATGGTGTGGTTCAGGATGGACGTTCCACTGACAACCGCCTTCATCGCGCTGTCCATGCGTTCCTTCTCGACCTTCACCTTGACCTTGATGCCGAGAAAATTGTTCTTGAAGATGACAATCACGACAAAAACAAAAAGCACGCCAATCACGAAGATATTGGACGTGTAGAGATTATCATAGCCAAAACATCGTGCCAGATAATTGGTGAACGCAACCGTCATTGTTGGACCGCTAACAGCAAAGAGAACAATCAGCTTATCCATCTTGATCTTCGGATTCACTTCAATCTGATAAGAGCGATATAGAAAATAAGTTCCGGTGAAGATGTACGGAACCGCCCAACTCGCCAAGACAACCCAATTGATCTGAACAAGCGGGAATATCGGGGATACGGCAATCGTGAGCACTACAGGAATCAAAAGAACCCACTTCATCCGATTGACGGTTCTTCTTTGAAAGAGCCCGCAATAGACGACCGTAGACGCAAACATCGCATAGGCCCCAAAGATGTGGTTCACCACATAACTGATGTTGAAGAGGCCTTGGAGCATTTCCCCCAGCATGGGGGTCAGCGCAGGGGAGGCAATGAGATAAGGACGAATGTCGTCCTTGATGGTCTCCGCCAATGCTCCGAACCCGCCACAAAACGGGATGAAAGCCACCCACCGGGTCTTCTCCGTCTTCCAGTCAAACCCGAGTAGGACAGCAGCGATGAGCCAGAGTGCAATCATGACGAATGCCATCGTTGATCCTTTACAGTGCTTTGCGTAGAAATCGGCAAACGATATCGGAAATTGGTTTGGGACTGACATTCATCCCAGAGTGTCCGCATGGCAGAACGATCCGCTCAGGCTTTCCCCACGATGCCCACAGGCGTTGTGAATCCTCAGACGTGATGAACTCATCGTACTGACCGGATATCAACAGGATCTTGTCCTTCTTCAATATCGGTTGATATCTACTTGGGTCGATGACCTCCCACTTTTCCTGGAGTTTTTCAAATGGGAACCCCGCTTGGACAAGGTCCTGCTTGATATATTTCGCGATATCACTTTTCCAAATCAAATGCGCGGTATTACTTGCGTACATGATGGATACCAATGCATCCATTCGGGTTTCCGTGCAACCAAGCAGGTTCGTGACAAGTCCACCCAAGGACGCGCCGATGACAGCCGTCTTGTGATTCTTCGCTTCCGACCAGGCAACGAGGTCAGCAGCATCCAGCACGGCTTGTTGCACGGACAGGATGGTTCGACCGACATCCGCGCTGATCATATACTCCCCGCTGAAGCCGGAATCCGTCATCTTTCTGTTGAGATGATGCGGCAGTTCCATAAAAAACACATTGTGCCCTTCGGCTAACAAAGGCGCAAGGAGCATCTTTTTTACACTCTTGAGACTGCTGCTTTTCCACCCGTGAACAACGATGACATCCACGGCACTTTCGATTGGGTTTTGATGATACTCCCCGCAACATATTGCATTACTATCGCCATTGTCCGGAATTCTGCTAGTGAAAGAGAACCGGCATGTGTGCAGCCCGTCCGAGTTTGTCTCGTCGACGAATGTTATCAGCGGAGGAGTCTGTTGCTGAACCATCTTTGTGATGGCAGTCTGATCCATCGACGAGAACGTCAGCCCAGCATACTGGGAGTGAGGACTCCTTAGCTTGTTCTTCTTGTAGATTCCAAATCGATCAATCGCAACGGACAACAAGCGGTTCATGATGCACCCACGCCTTCCTGTTCTTTACAATACATTAGAAGCAGTATATCATATTACCTAGTGATAATGAATAGCATGGTCAGTATTTCTCACATCGCCTGCACAGGGGTGAAGAAAGATCACCCCTCCCATATGAAGGCGGTTCCTGTAAAATTTGGAATCATGGCCGATGGGCGACGAAGTGGTGGTATAAGCAAAATGATTCGTGTTGCAATCGTAGAAGATGATCCGGACTGGCTGATCCTGATGACGGACTTCCTTAATCGAGAAACAGATATCAAGGTTGTAGCAACCGCATCAACGAAAGAGGACGCCATCATACTGGCTGAACAATCCCCGGACATCCATGTCGTTCTGATGGACATCAACCTGAGCGACAACCTATGCGATGGCATCAATGCAGCGCTTCATTTCTATGAAAACACGGATGCAAAAGTGGTCATGCTCACTGCTTATTCTGAGAAGGAACTGATCAGGAACGCTTTTACAGCCGGGGCGTGCAACTATATTTCAAAAGAGAACTATCGAGAAATCCCAACTACGATACGCAGTGCCTACAAGGGACCGAATCCGATGGATGTCCTTCTGGAGGAGTATCGGATGATGCGGGAAATGAACCTGGTTAAGGAACTTACCCCGAGTGAACGTGAAGTGTTGTCACTGGCCAGGGACGGATTGACCCGCACGCAGATACAGACGAAACTGTATAAAAGCGAAAACACGATCAAGACACAGGTATCCAGCATTCTGAAGAAGCTGCAGGTCGGTTCGTTGCAGGATGCGGTTAAGCGGATTCGGAACAGAGGGGTACAGTAGATGGGTTCTTCTTCAGGGGTGTTGTAGCAGAGACATACCCGCGTCAGGAAGGGCACATTGGACATTAGGCACACAAGTTGGCAAGCAATGCATGTGTATATACACATGCGAAAAAGTCGCCGACCAGTCACCGTCCTATCCTACTAAAGTGAATGATCGTTTCTATTCTTCAAATGGGACCCAGTTACATCAATGGGATTTCGGGCTCGAAAAATCTGCATGACGTTTTCTTGATGGATTCTCATTTCCTGATATGCCTTACGCAGAGCACTTCGCTCGGTTCGTAATGCATGCCGGCGGTCGTGAAGCGTACTTAGTTTTTCTTGATGCACATCATCATCGGCATTTCCATACTCCGCCCTCGCCTCAATATCGAAAGCAGCCTCAATTTTCTTCAACTCCGTAGTAAGCTGGTCGTACTCAATAGCTGTATGTCTCACAAGTTGATCAATAGCTTTCTTGTCTGACAAATGGCTATCCAATAGATAATTCAGCGTCTTCGCCATTTGCTTCAAATTCTGCACCTTCGCCCATCGTGAAAATCCAGGTCCTTTATCCTCCCTCAGCATTCTTTGTATGTCGATGATCAGCATAGTTTTGCAGGTTCTTTTTGCATGATATCGCGCAGCTTTTGGCGCGTGGATTCTTTCCCCGCGAATCACTGCTTGCAAATCATCTTCGAAGTAACCTTCACCCACCGCTCGTAGAGTCGTGAATCTTGTTTGTCCCACCATCCTTACCGCTGGGTTCTTTCCTTCTCGATATTCCAATCCAAGCTCAGCAAGTAACGCGATGAATGAAAGATAATCGCCCGGTTTCTGCGATAAAGCCAAATCCATATGGAGTCGAATACGTTCATTCCATCGGATCGGCTTTTTGTTCCCGAGCCATTTCCCATAATGATCATGATTCGGATTTGGTGTCTCGACAATGGACAAACCATGCTCCCTGCACAATTGATCGCTCAATATTCGAATTGTATCGCTTGTTCCGTAGTAGTTTCTGAACTTATGGAGACAATCAATCGAAATCGCATTGAAAACAATGTGATTGTGAATATGTGCGTGATCCACATGCGTCGCCATAACAAATTGGTGCTGCCCTTTTGTGAAGCGAAGTGCCAATTCACGGCCAATCTCCAGCGCAACATCTGGTGTGACTTCACCTGGCTTGAACGATTGTCGAATCTGATACAGCAGGACATCGTTCTTTCCTGACTCCTCTTTCTTGGTGATCAGCTCATGCATTTTCTGACTAATCATCATCTCTTTCACGGCAGTCTTTGGGTCACAGTGATAGGCAGCGACCAGCGTCCCTTGGTCTGTCTTGTCGGCATTCGTGGCATATTCAATACGTGCCGTAATACTTTGACCGAAGGATTTCCCCTTTACCCTGTGCATGGGAATTAGTCTGGTTGTTGCCATCCGTTCACTCCTTCCTGATTTAGTGTGATGGAGTACCCGTATTGCGATATGCTTCAAATGTGCATTTGCGTTCTTTCAGAGTATTCTCGATTCGACACTATTCGCCGTTGCATAACCGAACAAACTGTAATTTAATGATGCTGGTTGAGACGTGCACTACATGTCAATTGAAATGCAACGAGGCAATTCATAAGAGATACTTAAAAAGAAGTACATAATCAATAACCGATGGTAATAACAACAGACAAGTATATAGTGATGGAGACCGCAATCTTGGAAAAACAATACTTTGGTGAACTGAGTTGTGGACAGATCCCCCATGATGAGGTTTCAGCTTAATATCATAGAACAGGAATATCGATAAAAATGAAGAAGAAAAAATCGATGTTCGGATTTCAAAGCTATGAAAGAGTAATACATAAATTTTTATGGAATAGAAGTGATACAGATGATGAAAAAAGGAAATGTTCAACATTCTCTTTCTGAGATATTCTTCCTTCAAGTTTTATCGATATCGAGCATACATAGAAGTCCGCTGAAAGTCCATTTTGTAGTTTTGTTAATTTGCGCCAGAACACTATAAGGAGGAGGTTATGTTTGTTTCTTTTGATGGACCAAATGGAGCTGGGAAATCGACGATTATCAAAGAACTTGCCCGGTATTTGGCTTTAAAAGAAAAGCAAATTCATATTACCAAGGAACCTACAGAGACTGAGATAGGAAAATATATACGTGAGTCTGAAGAAAACTACTCATCTTATATACTTGCTAACTTAGTTGCAGCAGATAGACACCACCATATAGTTTCGGAGATTATTCCATATTCTGATAAAGGGTATATTGTTTTATGTGACAGATATATAGCTTCTTCTTTGATATTACAGGTTCTCGATGGTCTGAGCATGTCGGAAGTAATGAGTATTAACACTGGAATTATTAGGCCAGATTTATCAGTTATTGTTTATGCGAGCGAAAAGACAATTACCGAAAGACTATCAGATAGGTTGACCTTAACAAGGTTCGAAAGAGATTTTAGCAGTAAACGTGAGATAGAGTTATCCTTTAGCGCTGGTAAGTATTTGGAATCTTTGGGATATGATGTGGAATATATAGATACTGAAGATCCCCTAGAAAAGAACATTACTATAATGGGTGATATGATCTTGCAACGTATTATTTAGTTATTAGGGAGTGCGTGAAATGAAAGTTATTCTGATCAATTCGCCAATATATGACAAGCAAGAAAATGAAATGGCGGGCAATGAATATTTACCACCGTTTGGCCTTGGTTACTTGGGGACAAAAATTCAAGCAAATAATTGGGATGTAACAATTCTGGACACACTACAATTGGGATTAAGTGTAACCCAAGTCATTCAAAGACTGTATGAAATACAACCAGATGTCATTGGTATTAATATTTTCTCAGTAAATATTCCGATTGTCAGAAAGATATTGGAATCATATCAAGCGAAAGCAAAGTTTATTGTTGGTGGGCAGTGTACAAAATTCATATATGAGGAAATTATGAATTGGGCTACAGATAATGAACTGGTTGTAATTATTGGCGAAGGAGACTTGATTATTTGTGATGTAATTGGAGATACAGTCTCCGAACCACCCATATTTGACGGTGGGGGGCGTAAAGTATTTCAAGTAGATGGTACATCAAAATATTATCCTGTAGATATTAACGTTCTTTCTCTAAATAGAGGATTACTAAATGAGAGTTTTGTGGTAAACTACTATGGCTTGAAAGAAAGCGCAATAGTAACTTCAAGAGGTTGCATTTATGACTGTGCTTTTTGCGGAGCGGCTATAAGTATAAACCAAAATAGTAGAATGAGGTTAAAAGATAAGGCGTTGATTATTGCTGAGATAAGGGACCTGCTTCAAGCAGATCCGACTATTCAATGCATCAGAATTCTAGACGACTTGTTTTTGAGAAGCCTACAATCAATGCGAGATGCCATTGAGATATTTAGCCATTTTGATGTGTCTTGGAGGGCCATGGCCCATATAAAAACGTTTGAAAATGTACCAGAAGATTTGCTCGTGCAAATGAAAAATAGCGGCTGCACGGAGCTGTTTATCGGAATTGAGTCAGGATCTGACAAAATTAGAAAGATGATTAAAAAATTAGGGACAGTGGATGAGATAAAGAGTACTACAAGTACAATACTAAGAAGTGGAATTAACATCAAAGGGTATTTTATACTGGGTTTCCCATCTGAGTCCGAAAGTGATATGGAAATGAGCCTTAGTGTTGCAACTTCAATATTTAGTTATTCACAACATACTGCCGGAAACTTTAGAACCAGTGTTTTTCAGTTTAGGCCATACCACGGAACAGCATTATTCAATGAATATGTTGACCCAGAGTTAAAACTAATATATCAAGAAAATCAGGATTTATCTGCACTGATTGATAGAGGACATCTTAATATACAGACTAAAAACTATAGTAAATGTGATGATGAAATATTACATGACTATATCAGTAGAATCAACAAGATAGGAGGAAAACATGTTCAGGGAGATTATGAAATGCAATAAGTGTAATATGTGTAATAATCAGAGACCACTACTAGATAAAGCGGAAGAGTGTGACGTAATGTGGGTTGGTCTTTCTGCCAAACAGGTTGTTAGTGTCCTAGATGAAGCTCCCTTATCTGGATCCACTTTATCTGGCAAACTTATTAATGAAATGGAATCTGAAGTACAGGGGTGTAGGTTCTACAAAACTAATGTAGTTAAGTGTTTGCCATTAAGCAATAATGGCAAATTAAGGTACCCAACCAAACAGGAAATGGACCTTTGTATTGTTAATCTCAAGAAGGAAATTGAGATGCTTAAGCCAAAGATCATTATTTTGTTAGGCAACAATGTAATACAGTCAGTTGAAAAAAGCATGAAGATAACATTTGATAAATTCAACGACTATGAGTATAAGCTATATAAGCATGGTGAGTATAGCTTTTTACCAATTCATCACCCTTCATATATAAGTGTTTACAAAAGAACGAATAAGAAAGTCTATATTGATGCTGTCAAAGAGCTGATTATGCTGTCATTGTAAAGCATCCAGATGAGATCTTCAATACGCATAATCGTTGTGAGTCACACGCCTCCGAAAAGGGAGCAGCCTCAGGAATACAGGGGAATATTAGTGAAATTGCTATATATTATTACGATCATATTTCTTTCAACGCCTCATTTGCCACCCCAAGGAGTTCCACCAGAAACATCGCAACCAGAGGCGCGCCGTATGGACTGACTAAAAAAGCCAGCCCCAAGATGCCCATTCCATCCTTGAACTCCCCTAGCAACACTATAGTCCCAAGCCCTGTGATGAAGATCACCAACGACATCATGCCCAGCACCATATCGGACAATTGGCAAGCCACCCGGCACACAGCAACCAGCAGGTTAAGCGCCAGTGTCACTGGAAACAAAAGAATCTTCAGAACCACTCGCATGCCGCATACCTCCGAATCAACCATTCTTTCCCATGATGGTAGCAGAGTGGTTCCCATCCGTCCATAATGTCAAATAAGCCGCTTTGTCAGATAAACCGGGAGAGGCAGGTCACGATCTGACCCGCCATCCCCCACAATGACTCGAACTGCTTCTGGACATCCTCAACATCTGCCGCGTAGACGCTTCCCGTTTCGTGTGCTCGTTTGGCATACTGGTTGAGATTGTTGCTGCTGCGCCGTAGCAGGGAGATCATCTCGGACAAATCCTTCGTCTCCAGCCGGACAACATATCCGTCAATGGCCATCTTCCGCAGGTAAGCTCCCATGTTTCGAGTGCCATACTGCGCCATCTTCTCGCGGATCAGCGCCCGTTCCTTCTCCGTGACCATGACCAGAACCGGTACGTTTCTCCTACGGTTGGCCATGGCTTCACTCTTTCCAATCGGGAACCAGTACCAGCAGTCCGTATGCTTCATCCGACATGGCGCCGAGCTTCCCGATTACCTGGTGCACCAGCGCCACCAGCTCGCCCTCCTCCCGATCCAAATCGGGCAGCGCCTGTTCCAGTTCCTCGATCAGTCTAACGCGGGAACCCGTGTCATAAATGCACATCAGGTTGATCTCATCCATGCCGAAAGCCGTTTCGGCCATGAGATCCATGCAGGCCATCACATCAACCATTGATTCTCCCCTTCCCCTTTCACCCTTCTGCCCTACCGTGCCGACGGAGCTTCATGTCCTTTTCCAATCGCCATTGCATGCACTTCCGCGGCAAGCGACGCCTTGGCCATCTGGCGTTTTTCAGCAAGCTGTCGGATCAGTTCGCGGACAGAGGGTCGTTTTGCATCCGCAGGAACTGCTGACTCTGTGCGTCCTACCGTGTCAGCGACCCCCACTATTTGTGCTGGCATTTTTGGCTTATCGGGAACAGACGACTCGAGCGACTCCGACAGCAGGTTGTTGATCAAGCCATCGAATTGGTTGTCATTCTGCTCCACCGCATCCTCGATACCGCGCAGCGGATTGGCAGGCTGCAAGAACTGCGGCAATGGCGTGAATCCAAATGAATCAACATAGTGGGTGGTGACCACACCATCCTGCCGAATAGCAATGACATCTCCGACTGACAGGCTGTGCCCGGTGAAGTCGGCCGGCCGTTCCATGTTGAATTGATGGAACAAGGCATTCAACCGTTCCTGCGTGTGATCCGTCGCACCGTTCATCGGAGGGAGTTCACCGATGTATTGGGTCATGTACCGTGAACGCTCAACCGCAAGACCGTCTGCTTGAAGATCCTCCAGCGAACGGAACCAGAAATCGCGATACTGGGCGCCTTCCCGGATCTGATAGATCGCGTAGCCGTCCGCCGTCCCGTCCAAAAAGGCCTTGTCGAAGTATCGCTCGACATCCCGAATCCGTTGCAGTTGACCGATCTCGTTCTCCAGTCCGTCAATCAACTTCGATGCGGTTCGCGTGATGATCTCCAGCGATGCCTTCAATTCGGGAACTTCCCGCCCCTGACTCCATGCTGCGATGTACCCGAAGCTGTTCTCCTCAGTTGGAATGCCGAAGTGGGCGCACACGGCATAAGAAACGCTTTCCGCCTGCACTTCCTCGGTGCTGCGGCCTAATGGGTCGGGAGCCTTTTCCCCATCATGATTCCGCCCTTCAGAGGCAGTAGCCGAAGTCGGGGAAAGCAGTTCCACCGCCAGTTCCCGACTGTGCAATACCGCATGCGCTATCTCATGCACCGCCGCCGACACCGTTTGTGTCTGACTCATGCCCACGCGCAACGCGATGATGTTCGGGCCGGGGTGGAAGTATCCATCCATCCCATCCCGCATCGGTTCCATCACGACGGGGACCGGTGACACACGATGAAGCGCCTCCATCAGCACATCATAGCGTTCCACATCGCCTGTCAGCGGGCTGGCCAGCTGCGGCAACGGCTTGCCCTCCGTCTGGGACACATCGAACACGGAGACCACGCGGAAGGTGGGCAGCTTCACGGACTCATCCTCCGTCAGCACATTCCCTTGCTCGTCCCGAAGCGGCTTGCGGGTAGCCGGATCGATGCGTTCCTGCTGCTTGACGACTTTCACAGGTGCCGGTGCGATGATCCGGATGCCGTGCTCCCCCTTTTTCACATTACGGCCAAACTGGTCCTGCCACTTGTTGAAGCCGGCGACCAGAGTGGCATCCGGTATCTGCATGGCGATCAGCATCGTGTTATTGACAGAGTACCTATGGAACCGGGCCATCGTGCGCAGATAGGCTCGGTACTTCTCCCCGTCGAAAAAGTCGTGGATGCCCTGTTCCAGCTTCTGTACGATCTCGCGCACACCGTCCTTTGGCGGGCTGGTAATTTCCCTGGATGTTTCCCAGACAGCATCCCCTGCCGCATCTCTGGCCGTGCCACCACTTGCTATCGCCTGTTGGCCTGCATGGGCTGTGGCACCCGCGGGCACGGCATACGGTGTCGCCGCCTCCATGATGCCGTACTGCCGAAACGAATAGACCGCATCGCGGTTCACGCCGTGAATGATGATGTGATCGTGTACACCGATGCCCAGGATCTCGCCGGTCTCCTTCAGTCGGCGCGTGACATTGTGGTCGTCCGGACTCGGCGTGAGATCCCCCGTCGGATGGTTGTGGCACACGATGATCGCATTGGCCTTGTTGAGGATGGCGTTGCGGAACACCTCGCGCGGATGCACCATGGAACTGTTGATTGTGCCGATGCTGACGACATCGTAGTCGATGACCCGGTTGCGGGTGTTCAGGTAGGCAACCGCAAAGCTTTCCTGATCGTGAATCCGTTCCATGACGGAGCGAAAGAAGGCGGCCGCATCCAGCGGCGACGCGATGACGGGATTCCGGCTGCCGATGGCGCTGCTGAGCCGGTACAGATCAAGGAAAGCCTGATGCTTCTCGCGTTGCACAGGTGTGGACAACAGCTGATCCGCATTCTCCACCAGTGAGCGGATGCCCTTTCGCTGGGCGTACTCCATGGCTTCCTCCTCCCGCACGCCGATGATGCGGGAAAAGGCCTGGATATATCGAATCTCCTCAGGCTTCCGCATGCCGGCAAGAGAGGCGGGCATGTCATCGGGAACCGGCTTCGCATGGACATCCGGTGTCAGGTTCAGGAGCTCATCCGCCATGGGCATTCTCCTCTCCGTTGGCCAAGCCCAGCAGTAACAGAAGATCCCGGATCTTCTCCGTCTGAGCCGGATCGGCAACAAAAAGCTCCGGATTCCTCCGGAGCGCGGCCAAATCCTCTGTCTGCACATCGATGTCTAGCAGGGATCGAATCAGGGTACGAACCGACAAGTCTATCACCTTCCTTTCGCTTTCTGCGCACCGGTCTCCTCGAACAGGAGCCGGAAGTTCACGTATTGTCCGCCGGTGTTGTCCAGGAGCACAACCGCATCGTAGGTTCGACCGGTTTTGGTGGAGTACAGGTTCTTCATGGGCGCCTGTCCATCATTCAGGAGCGTTGCCAGCAGCGCTCGCGTCAGCTGCGCCTTCTTTTCGGTGAAGAATCGGTTGTCCTTCCAAAGGGAGAACCGGCAGGCCGGGTTGCTGCAGGCATACCGGCGGTCGCCCTCCAATACATTTGTGCCGCATCGCGGACAAGGACCGACCGGTTCCGGATTCACCGGCCGTTCGACGGAATTCGACGCTTCCTGTTCATGGCTTCTGACCAGCTTGGCGGTGTAGTCTATGATGTCCTGAAGGAACGCATCGGGCGCAGCTTCTCCCTTTTCGATGAGCGCCAGCCGGTGCTCCCATTCGGCCGTCATCCTGGGAGATCGGATGGTTTCCGGCAGGATGGCAATCAGCTGCCTGCCCTTCTCCGTCGGCTGCAGGGTTTTCGTCTTTCGACCGCCTTGCCTTGTCATCAGTTCTGTCCGAATGAGCTTCTCGATGATGCCGGCACGAGTCGCTGGCGTGCCAAGACCGCGTCGCGCGCTCTCCTCCGGCTCTTCCTCCGCACCGGAGGTCTCCATGGCCGATAGCAAGGTGTCTTCCGTGAAGGGCTTGGGTGCTGTCGTTTTGCCTTCGTGGAGGGCGAAGCGATGAACCTTGATCGACATGCCTGGCTGCAGGGAAACGGTCATGAGCGGTTCCTCATTCTCCAGCACATCATCTCCCGCCTTTCCTCGAGCGGCACGGTTGGCGTCCATGTAAGCTGCTTCGACCGCCTTCCAGCCCATGCCCGCCACCTGCTTTCCCTTCACCCGGAAGGTATGACCGGAGCATACAAGGAGCGCCTGGGTTTCGACATACCGGTGATCTTCTCCCGTTGCAAAGATGAGGCGGAGTGTGATGAGGCGGAGTACCTCTTGCTCTCCCGCCGTCAGGGTAGTGGGGTCGGATGTTCCGATCTGGCTTGTGGGCACAAGGGCATGGTGGTCACTAATCTTCGTGTCATCCACCACGCGGCGCATGTCACAGGTACACGGAAGACCCTTCAGGAATGGAAGAATAGCCAATGCCACACCCGCAATCTCCGCTGCCTGCTCTGCCATATCCGAGGTCAGAAACCGGCTGTCGGTGCGGGGATAGGTGATCCACTTCTTCTCGTAGAGGCTCTGGGCGTAATCCAGTGTCTGCTGCGCGGAGAAGCCCAAGAGACGGTTGGCGTCTCGTTGCAGGGTGGTGAGGTCGTAAAGCCGGGGCGGCCACTCCACTCTATCCTGTCGGGTTGCATCGGTAACCATCACCAGTTGGCCTTCGCAGGCCGTCAAGACTCGCTCCGCTTCCTCATGGCTCCTGAACCGGTCACTTGAGGCGGTGAAGCCATCACCAGCCAGCTCCACATGGAAGAACGGCTCCGGGATGAAGCGTGCAATGGCCGCTTCCTGCTCGACAACCATCGCAAGGGTCGGTGTCATCACGCGGCCGACATTCAACGTCTTCTTGTGGATGACGGAGAAGAGGCGGGTGGCGTTGATACCCACGATCCAGTCGGCCTGTGCGCGGCACAGTGCTGCGTGGTACAACCGATCATACCGGCTACCCGGCTGCAGCGACGCAAAACCCGCTTTAATGGCGGATTCCTCCATCGAGCTGATCCACAACCGCTGCACCGGTTTGCGGCACCCTGCCTGTTCATATACAAGCCGGAAGATGAGCTCGCCCTCGCGGCCGGCATCTGTGGCGCAGACGATCTCCGTGATCCGCCGATCATTCATCAATCCGCGCAGAATGCCGAACTGCCGCTGCTTGTCCCTGGCCACCTCATACTTCCATGGGGATGGCACGATGGGCAGGTCCTCGAACTTCCACTTGGCATACCGTTCCTGATACGCTTCCGCGCAGGCCAACTCCACCAGATGTCCAATGCACCAGGAGACCAGCACATCCTCCCCTGCGATGAAGCCCTCCATGCGTTCCCGCGCTCCCATCACACCGGCGATGGCCTGTGCGACACTTGGCTTTTCCGCTATGACCAGTCTCATATCGTACACCTCCCGGATACATGCGATGGCAGAGGCGAATCCGAAAGCGGCACTGAGGTCAGGTCACGGTTGTCCCTTCCCTGGTGAATCGTGCTCCGGCGCAGTTCCCGGTAGCAGATACCGATGCAGCCATTACCGCGGTTGTAGCAGCAACCCGCACAGGGATGCGCGCTGGTGGAAGCGGGTGGTTCAAGCTCCTGCCGGTACCGGGGTATCCGGGTCATCATGGATTCCATGGGGCTGTCCGTGAAATGCGTCATGCCAGATCCTCCCCGTCATCATCCGTGTCAATTTGCGTGTCATGCTGCGTCGGGTCCTCCTGCCGGTCAGCCGAATCCGGAACCTCCGGCTCCTCGACATAGAGGTATTCATCCGTCGGGTGCTTGGCCCGAAGCGCCTTCCGCTTGCGAAGGGTGCGGACCAGCCAGAACACACCACCGCCGACAAGCAGCAGAAGCAGGAATCCCAAGGATGTGTAGGCTTTCATCTTCGAGGCGAAGGTGTCACCGGGAGCCGGAGCAGAAGAGTCAGGAGACGGTGATGAGGAGGTGCTTTCATGGGGTGTTCCTGGCTTTACCGGCGAATTGCTTTTTGCCGGGGTAGCAGTGGAAAGGGGGGCATCGTTGCCGGATGTACTGTCATCACCGATTCCGTTCGGTTCGTTCGATGATGCGGCGTCTCCGGAACCCGGCCAATCAAGGGAGAAACCGCCACCAGCTGAGTCATTGCCCGTACCAGTTCCGGTGGTTCCTGATACAGAGCCGAAGCCATCCAGCGATGCGCCTCCGGCCTCCTTCTTCAACAAGGCCAACAAATCAGCCTCATCCACGAGGTTCAGGAAATGCACGTTGTTCTCTTTTGCCGCCCGATCGATGACCAGGTAGAACGTGTTGCCCGCCTTGGTTCGGACGGTCAGGAACTGCAGATCGCCGGAAACATCGTTCTGGAGATCGTCCTGAAGCGTCAGGTTTCCATCCGGTGTCAGCGGCACGGCTGCATCCGGTGCATACCGGAATGGATCGTCCGGTGTAGTCGCCGGGGTTGATGCCGCCCCTTGAGGCACACTTTGTGGGGCCGGTACCACAGCAGAAGCGGGCATCGTTGGTGAGGTGGCGGTGTGTCCTTTCGCCGGTGTGGATGCGGCCGGCCTGGCAGCCATTGTTGCGGAGGCCGTGACTGTCAGGATGGACAGCAGGATGACCAGCATCAGGATAAGTCTGGTATAGCGGAAAGTATGATTGATCAATTCGTGTTCCTCCTTGATTTGTCGCGTTGTGGGGGCATTCATCACTGGCCGTTTCGGCCATGCATGCATGGTTCAACTGCAGCGAAAGCCTGGTTGACTACGGATGATCACGTCGCTGTTCCTGTGTCCTGTTCATCCAGATCTTCCATGGCGTCTGTGGTATCCGCGTCGCCAGACGCGTCTCCCGCGCCTGTTTCCGATTCCGGTGCACTTTTCGGATACACATAGCCAATCATGGCCGGCTGGGGCATCCGGTCACGCATGGCCTTCCGTGCATCAGTACGGAAAGCTTTGATGAAGTCCGCCAGCTCCTCCGGCGTGGCTGAAATGCTTCGGACCATTTCGACGATCTCGGTGTTCTCCAGCTCCTCGCGTTGCCGTTCCATCTCAACGAGGCGTTCCTGCAGATGGTCGATACGGCCCTTAACCTTTGTGATCTCGGATCGAAGCTTCTGGATTCTCACGTTCATGGACTCATCTCCTTGCCGGCAGCCGCCCGAATGCGTAAAAGTGGCTCTGCCAATAGGTCGTTTGCATGGATGCGTACTGGATGGGCTTGCCCGCGTGGATCATCATGCCGTCACCGACGTAGATCGCCACATGGGAAACGGGCCCGTCGCTGTCATAGGTTCCAGAGAAAAAGACCAAGTCTCCCGGCCGGGCATTTGCCGGCGACACCGGTACGCATTGGTTGTAGATATCTTGCGCGGTGGTGCGGGACAACGGATAGACGCTGGATGCTTGGAACACCCAGCAGACGAAGCCGGAACAGTCGAATGACGTGGCCGGTGTCGATCCGCCCCAGACATAGGGATAACCGAGGTACTTCTCCGCTTCCCGGATCAATGCCGCGAAGACAGGATCAGTGAGTGCTTCGGGTAGCACTTCATAATCCAGGACGGTTCCCGTGGACCCACCGGAGCCGGAGCGTATCGGACCAGCCCCTTCGAGCAGGAAGTAGGGATTGAGGTATTCGCCGGCTTCCCGCAGTTCCAGATGAAGATGGCTGCCGGTGCTGGTTCCTGTGTTGCCGACTGTGGCGATGGGCATGCCTTTGGTGACCGACTGCCCCTGCCGCACGGCGATCGTCTCGCAATGGGCGTAGGTGATTCGGACGCCTGTGACGTCCTCGATGACAACATAGTTGCCGAAGCCGCCGGTATCCAGTCCGACCGTGACAACCCGGCCGTCATGGATGGCAAGGATCAGCGTACCGGTTGGTGCCGACAGGTCAAGCCCCCGGTGGTTCTGCAGGGCGTGCGTGATGGGATGAACGCGCCACCCGAACATGCTGGCCACCTGCCCGTGCCAGTCGGAGGCGAACGGACTGCCGAACCGGGCATGGTTCCCCTGCGTTTCGAGGTAAACGAAGTACATCTCCCGTCCCTCCGCCGTCATGCGCGGGAACACAACGGCATACAGGGAACGACTGACGAGCGAGGTCTGGAGGATGTTGTAGGTGTAGGAAACCTGCACATCCCGCGTGCCGGTGCTGATGGTGATCGCGCCGGTGACGGGATCTGTCACGAACTCGACATAGGGGCGCGACTCCGTCCGGTAGCGGGTCTCCGCATCAGCACGGCGCGTCAGGGTGTACATCGCCTGATACAGGCTCCGTACCTCCTGCGTGGCCTGTTCGGCTGTGAAGTCGCCATACCGGGCGGTCAGATAGGCGATCAGCTCGAAGGGCTCATGCCCGATGGGATCGATGGCATACCGGTACTCGTCATACCCTCTCTGACTGGATTCCGTGTTCATGACCCCATATTCCAGCTCCACCTCAAGGCGTGTCATCTCGAGCTCCGCATCCCGTATGGCTGCCTCATCTGCTGTGAAGGATGTGGCCAGAATAGCGTTCGCGGTTCCAAGTGCCAACTGCGAACAGGATGCCAGCAGGTTCAGCAGCAACAGGATGGCGACACCGATGCCCATCGCTATAAGGAAGACTTTCTTGTTGGCCGCAAGGAAGGCCAGCAATCGTTCGCCAGCACCTTTTGCGATGTTCGAGAGGGATTGCATGGCCCTGTTCCGTAACGAATCGGTCGCCGCTCCTCCAGCCCCCGCCCCAATCGCACCGGAACCGGTTCGTCCCATAGCGCCTGCTGCATTGGCAACTGATGAGGAAGCTGCCGTTCCTGGAGAGGCCCGACCAGCCTGCGCGGCCATATACTCGTTCCGGATGGCCTTTCGCTGGTATCGGCGAGAGACGGAACCGGCCGATGTCGCATCTCCGGGTCCCAGCGAATCACAGGCCCGGCTCCTGCCCGTGTTCATTCGGGCTGTCTTCTCACGCTTTCGAATAGTCCTTTCCCGGTGCTGTCGTTGCACATGCCGCAGCGTGCGTAGCCCAAACTCGCCGGCTTCCTCCAGCCGGTGTCCTGCCTCCACGCCGGCATTGTCGCGTTCGTTGCGTGACACCTCGCGATGCAGTGTCTGCAGAGGAGCATTCAAGGCGTTCTCTGCGGCATGAATGAGCTTCGAGGGCTTTTTCGGACGTGCGTCACCCCCGAAACGCAAACGCACCGTGGACTTGGCGGATGCTGCGTTCACGGTGCGTTGGGGTGGAGTGTTAGGTGGTGTGGGTGCCTGTTTCCCGTTGAGATTGGACACGTTGTTTGACTTGCTCTCAATACGGGGCGGCGGCGTCAGCGGATTTCGTGGCGGCGGGGATGTAGCGGTCTCTGTTTGTCGCTCGGAGGCAAGATGCCACGATGACCTTTCCTGCATGTCATCCTCCTCCCTGCATTTCTGCCGGCTTCGTGGTCATGATGCTGTACAACTCCGTGTCCTTCGGAAAGCGGTCCGAAAACGGCAGGATCACGTTCCCGTAGAACAGAAGTCCTTCTCCCTCCCCGGAGTGCGTGACATACGAAAGCTGATGCGGCGAGATGTTCAGCTGCTTCGAGAGGATCTGCCGATCTCCGCCAGCCTGGCTGAGCATGTAGATGAAGTCGCTGTTCTCGAAGATGTTCTCGATTTCCCTCGAGGACAGCAGGTCCTTCACGTTTTGCGTGATGCCGGTCGGGATGCCGCCCCACTTGCGGAACCGCTTCCAGATCTCCACCGAGTACGCGGCTGTCTGCTCCTCCTTCAGCAGCAGATGGAACTCGTCGATGTAGTACCGCGTGCTGCGCCCTTCAGCCCGGTTCGCCGTCACCCGCCCCCACACCTGATCCTGGACGATGAGCATGCCCAGCTTCTTGAGCTGCTTGCCCAGTTCCTTGATGTCGAAGCACACCAGCCGGTTGCTGATGTCCACGTTCGTGCGATGGTTGAACACATTGAGGGAACCGTGGACGTAGATCTCCAGCGCGGTCGCGATATGGCGGGCTTCCTGTTCCGGCTGTTCCAGCAGCGCTTGATGAAGGTCTCCCAGAATCGGAAGGTTCTCCGGCTTCGGGTCACCCAAGTACCGCTGATACACCAGTCGCACCGCGCGATCGACCACCGTCTTCTCGATGGGTTGCAGCCCTTCGCGGCCACCGACGATCAGCTCGCAGAGCGAGAGGATGAAGTCGGACTTCAGCGACAGCGGATTCTCCTCTTCGGAGTAGTTGAGGTTGATGTCCATGGGATTGATGAAGTGGCCGCTGGTTGGCGAAATGCGGATGACCTGCCCCTTCAGGCGCTCCACAAGCGGGAAGTACTCGCCCTCCGGATCGCAGACCGTGATGTCGTCCTGTGTGATCAGAAATGCGTTGGCAATCTCCCGCTTGGCTGCGAACGACTTGCCGCTGCCGGGTGTGCCGAGGATGAGTCCGTTCGGATTCTTGAGCGCCTTCCGGTCCACCATGATGAGGTTGCTAGAAAGGGCATTGAGACCGTAATAGAGCGGTTCACCCGCACTTTGGAACAATTCCTGCGTGGTGAACGGCACGAAGATAGCCGTGCTGGATGTGGTGAGTCCCCGCTGGATCTCGATGTGATTTCGGCCAAGTGGCAGCGATGCATTCAGTCCGTCCTCCTGCTGGAAGTCGAGTCGGACCAGCGCACAGTTGTACTTCTGCGCGATGCCCTGTGCCTGAAACACGGTGTTGTCGAGTTGTTGATTCGAATCGGCCGTGTTCATTACAAGGAAGGTGACCAGGAACATGCGCTCGTTGTGGCTCTGGAGATCCTGCAGCAGCTTCTTGGCCTCAACGCCGTAGGTGGCCAGATCCGACGGGATGATGTCCATGTCGTACCCGGCGCGAACCGCCTTCTTCTGCTCCTCGATCTTCATCTTGTCGAGATCTGTGATTTTGCGCTTGATGGTACGGATGGCCGCCGTCTGGTCGATGGATTGAATGTGAAGGTTAACTAGCTGGTTGCTCTCAATATCCAAGAATTCCTTTAACATCCGGTCGTTCAACTCCGGCGCCAGGATCTGCAGGAAGGAGACGGCGCCATGTTTCCGCCCCATCCGGAAGGACCGACTCTCACGGAACTCGAAAGAGGACGGGGCGATGTAGTCCTTGGTGGAGAGACCGGACAGCGGCAGCCAGTCCCACTCAAAGAGGAACCGATCCCGGCTGTCCATGTGGAAGATGCTGTGGAGGACATGAAGACGTGCTTTCCCGTCCAGCGGTTCTGCCGCCACACCGAGGCGCTTGAAGCTGTTGAGGAGATCCTGCTCGATGCGTTCCAGACGGGGTTTAGCGGTGCGGACATCATTGGATTCGATGCCGAAGGTAACGAACTTGGTCTTGGTCAGGCCGTTATTTCCTTTGGTCAGCTGACCCTTGAGCATGCAGGCATACTCCGCGCGAATGTCGTCGAATCCGTCATTCTGCTGCGGGATGAGGATCTGCTGCTCGAAGTCTTCCAGGCTGACACTCAAGTTAAGGAAGGAGAACTGAAAGTGGATGGAGCTGTCGAAGTAGTTGAGGAAGTCGCACCAGCCGTCGAAGATGGCCGTCTTGTCCTCGTTCTGCGCCAGCTGGTAGTTGATGTCGCGGAAGAGGATGGTCTTGGAGAAGAAGGTTTCCGTGTCCTGGCAGATGCCGTCCGGGAACATCCGGAGGTAGGGGATGGTTTGCTGGGCGGTGGTGGGTGTGTGAGGGGCCGTGAGGCGTGTTCGACGTGGGGATGATGAAGATCGTTTGTTGTTTGTAGGCGGGCGTTGGACGTCGGATGAAGTTCGTTTCTTCTTGCCGTTGGGTGCGAGAGGGCCATCCTTTTGGATGATGCTGCGCTGTTCAAGTGGTCGTTTCGTGGCTGTAGCTTGTGTTGATGGATTGTTTGACAATCGCTGAGACCTCCCTCTCATGCATGTTCTGCTGGGCTATGGCAATATAGAAGTTGCTTGTTTTGTAAGGGCGGTGCTTTGGTCGAACGAATCGAGTGAGGATGATGTTTTGGAGAATCCTCTCCAGAGGCTGCCCGTTCTTTTCATAGATGGCGAAAATGAAGAACGGTAGCATGGTGAGGATCATAATGAGGGTAGCCGTACTGGAAGACATGGACTTCTTGAGGATGAAGAATGTCGGGAATCCGAGCATCGCTCCGCTGCCGAAGCAGATAAGTTGGCGCTTGGTTAGGTTGAACATGACCTTGGTCTTGATTCGGGAGAGGTCTTTGGGTACAGCTATATACGGCATAGCTCTCCTTTCGCATTATTGAACAAAGGTATGTATTCTTGTCCGAACGCAAAATCCCCTACTGCTTAAGGTGGATGAGATGCCTTCGGACATCATCATAACCGGCCTTCTCCGGCGCCTTTTTGATGAACTGGATGTAGTAATGCAAATGTGTCAGATACGTTTTGGGTGACCTCCGCATATCCCTGGAACTCCATGGTGTGACAGAACTGATCGTAGAAAGTAACCATGAGTGGGACCATACTTTCTTGCTTTTGATGTTGCAAGTATCGGATGGTTTGATACAATGGAAACAACTATTTTCTGGTAATACTTCCGCGTGGCAAATTCGCGCAACCAATCAATGTAGAACGCATCATAAGGGGATAACTTTCATTTTCATGGATATCCTGACAACCGAAGGGAAGTGACTATTCTGAAAAAACACTTGGCAATTATACTACTTGTCTTGTTGGTATTTATGAGTGCTTGCTCAAATGGACAGCCGGTGTCCAATTCAGAGTTGGATAATGACCCTGTGAAAACTCCTGTAAATTTGACAGACAATCCATCAGCGGAAGAAGTGAAGGAAGCTATCTCCGTCATTGATACTATTACAGAAATCGGGATTGCAACTGAAGAAAATGACCCAAACGGTCAGTTGGGAAAACAAGGCGGCTATACCGGTTGTATTTACTTTGTCGACTCAAACGCCCCTGATATCGAAGGCACAGATGCAATTGAAAAAGGTACTGATGGAGGTGGGTGCATAGAAATATATGCCAACTCCTCAGATGCAAACAAACGGAATGACTATTTAGCAACACTTGACGGGGGCATTTTAGCAAGTGGCTCTCATTGTGTGCTCGGAACTCTTGTTATCCGAACATCAAGTAAAATGACTGCTTCAAAACAAAAAGCACTTGAACAGGCAATTATTGACGTCTTTGAAGGCCGAATATCAAATGGACAGCCGGAGTCAAATTCAGATTCGAATAATAAACCGGTGAAAACTCCAAGAAGTATGACGGAAAATCCTTCAGCGGAGGAAGTTAAGAACGCTATCTCCGTCATCGATTCAGTCACAGCAATTGGGATTGTAACTGAAGAAAATGACCCGAACGGTCATTTGGGAAAGCAAGGCGGATATACCGGTTGTATTTACTTTGTTGACTCAAATGCCCCTGATATCGAAGGCACAGATGCAATTGAAAAAGGTACTAATGGAGGTGGGTGCATAGAAATATATGCCAACTCCTCAGATGCTAACAAACGGAATGACTATTTGGCAGCGCTTGACGGGGGTGTTTTAGCTAGTGGCTCTCATTCTGTGCTCGGAACTCTTGTTATCCGAACATCAAATGAATTGACTGCCTCAAAACAAAAAGCGCTTGAGCAAGCTATAATTGATGTCTTGGAAGGTAAAACACCCAAGAGTTTAGTAGAGCCATCACCTTTGACTGAAAGTGTAGATTTTAGAACAGAGACATACGCACGACTAGAGTTCCTGATTGAGTCATCATGGGAGAAAAAGATCTCTGATGATGGGCTCTGTATGTACTACCCTCCAGTTTCTGAGAAAACGGGTTATATTCAATGCTCATGGATAGAGGGCCAAATAGGAGATGTATCTACTGATCAAGCACGTACACTTTTGGACTCCAGAATAGTGGAACTCCAGAAAAACTTTGATGTTGAAGAAATCAGTCGAACATACTATAAAATTGGTGACAATAGTGCTATGCGAGTAGCCTTTTACTATGGCTTGGCTGAAAATGATATAAATAATGATAAACGCAGCATTATTGATACGGTGGTCGTGCTGTATGATGACGGTATGTCAGTATTTATGGCTCTTTTTACTGAAACAGAATATAATCTTACTTATGGCCAAATAATCAAAACCTCGCTTGAATCCATTCAGCTTGACAAAAAAGCAACATCTACAGATACTTCTTCAGCTTCAAGTACTCTCGTTGAGAACAAAGAGGAAGGCGAGAAGCTTGATTTGAACGCAATAAACAATACAAACTCAGCAGACTTCGACAAATTGTTTACCGGAAAGACCTATTGTATTAATGGTATCGTGGAAGAAGCAATACCTCCTTCTGATGGCTTCAATGCGTTGGTCATCATTCATCCCGATATCACAGCAAAAGGTATGGGAGCTGGATTTTCTCTAGAAATAAATATTTGGTTGAATGCAGAGGATTTTAAAAGTATTGGTGGAGAATCGTCTTTAGGTAAAGAAATCGAGATTAACGCTGTTTTAACAAGTATCTCTAGAAACGCCACTAGTAAAAATACATCAGTAAAGGGTTATCCTACTCAACTAGAATTTGGTCAGCCATAAAAAGCAACGCATATGAATTGAAATGTATTTCTATCTGTGCAGGGTATACTTTTTTGCATACATATCATTTATCGGTTATATTATCCTGCGTCCCCCAAAAAGTGTATGCGCTCCTGAATAATGGCGTTAGTATCTCGATGGATTGGAAGGGACGCACACTGGAAATGGCTACAAAGAAAGGTTCTTCCTGTCACTGAAATATGAACACATCTATTTCTGTAAACACACACGAGTATCACTGCGTGCCTAGTATTGATTCCTGTATATGTGCATTATCAGTGCGCAGAAAATATTGATTTTGCCATTCCTCCCGTCTTGAATAGGGTGAAGCACAGTAGCACCGTATACCCCATCGCTGTCCACACCGCTGCAATCACATCCGGCTCCTCCGCGATCCCCTGAACAAGCACCGCATAGATCCCGACACACACCATGATAAGGAATGCTTGGAACGCCAACGCAAACAGTGACCGGATGTAGTTCTGTCCCATGCTTCCCCACTCTCGGTTAGACATGGTGGCAAGCGGGATGGGACCGATTGAGGTTACGAGGTAGATCTCGATCATGCGGCCGTAGATAATCAGGAAGATGCACATGGACAGGATGCGCATCGTAAGACCGATGACCAAGCTCTGAAACCACAGACCAAAGAGCGGACCGAGCTCCATCGCCCGCAGCCGCGCCTCGAGTGTGGCCATCCCGCCCGTCACATCTACGGCCGCATTCGTCAGGATGACGCCGGAAGCGCTGTTGACTACGCCTTGCGCCAAGTCGAAGATGCCCATCACGATGTTGAAGGTGTTGGTGACCAGCAGCACAGCGACAAAGGTCTTGAATATCCATTTGAAGAACATCCACGTGTCAATGTCGTGCAGGTTGTTCCGCTCGATGAGCATGTTCACCAGCTCATAGGTCATGACGAAAGCCAGGATCACCCCGGCGATTGGGGTGATGACGGTTTCGGACAGGTTGCGGATCATGGAGAAGACACCGGCGTTCCATCCCGCCGGCGTCAACCCCACCTCTCCAGCTATTTCACCAACACGCTGGTTGACCTGCTCGAACATCCCCGACAAATTCGTGATGATGCCGTCAATCAGGATTGTGATCAGCCATTCTGTCATTTTGTCGAGAATGCTCTGCATGCGCTATTCCTCCTTTCTTCCGTCGATCAGCCGAACAGGCCGGTCAGCATCGGCACAAGCACCACTCCGATCAGCGCGACGCCGCCGCCCGCCATCAGCTGCTTCATGCCCTGGGACTTGGCACCGGGGTTGTCGTTGCCATAGCCCTCGAGCAGGTTGATGACACCCCAGATGGCAAGACCGGCTCCCAATGCGATGACGAGGGTCTGCAGCACGCCGACTGCACTGTTGAAAAACGCCATGAATCAAATCCTCCTGTTATAGCGATCGAATCGCTTCTTCGTGTTCGTGTTGTCTCTTGAAACAAGCTCCTTGGTCATTGCTCGGATCGTCACAATCGGGAACACATCCCTTCGGGCATCACCTCCTCTCCCAGCCAGTCTCGCCAAGAACTACCCCCCCCCTTCATTTCCGCGAATCGACTGATCCGCGCACATGGCAGAATCACGTCTCACCCCGCTTCCAGCGCCTCCTCTTCGACTACATTGATTGGGAACACCTCGAACAGGTCATCCGGCTTCACAATCAGTCGGCGTGTCAGGAACTGTTCCAAGTTGAACGCGTTGCGCGGATCGGCATCGGCGAGGTACTTGTAGTTCGGATGCCGCGTGATATCGTACTTCCTCGACAGGAACGGCCGGACGCCGCGTAGCTGTAAGATACACTTCCCGCCGTCCATGACGGCCAGCTCATCGATGCTCATCAGCTCCTTCCCAAGCTTCTGATGATTCGTGCTGTGCGACATTTCCCGGCCGCGGCTCTCGCCGGTGTTGTCGGTGTCGATCGTCTCCTTTCCCAGAGTCTCGGACAGCTCCTTCAGCGTGGTGCGCTCCTTTCCGCCCAGAAAGATCATGCTGTCCATGTTGCCTATAATGGTCTCACAGTGGTCCTTATACAGCGCCTTGAGCTGAGATTGCGCCTGCAGCACCAGGCACGCCGAGATCTCACGGCTGCGGATGGTAGCCACCAGTTTCTCCAGTTTGGGGATCTGTCCGATGTTTGCCGCCTCATCGAGCAGGCAGCGAACATGGATCGGAAGTCGGCCGCCGTATACATCATCCGCCTTGTCGCAGAGCAGGTTGAACAGCTGGGTGTAGGCCAGCGCGACAAGGAAGTTGAATGTGTCGTCCGTGTCACTGATGATGATGAACAGGGCGGATTTTTGGTCCCCCAGCATATCGAGTTCCAGTTCGTCATAGGCGGTCAGATCGCGCAGTGCCTGGATATCGAACGGCGCCAGACGGGCACCGCAACTGATGAGAATGGACTTGGCCGTCTTGCCGGCGGCAAGCTTGTACTTCTTGTACTGCCTGAGAGCAAAGTGTTCCGGTTCCCGCGCTTCGAGAGCCGCGAACATCAGGTCCACTGCGTTCTGGAAGTCCTCGTCATCCTCCCGAACCTCCGAAGCGTTGATGAAGTCGATCAGGGTGGCGAAGTTGCGCTCCTCCTCTGGCGCCTCGAAATGGATGTAGCCGATGAGAGCCGTGTAGAGCAGGGTTTCGGCCTTCACCCAGAAGTCGTCGCCCGCTTTGCCTTCCCCCTTGGTGTTGGCGATCAGGGCGGTCACGAGCTTGAGGATGTCCTTCTCGCCACGGATGTAGGCGAACGGGTTGTAGTGCATCGACTTAGCGAAGTTAATGGTGTTGAGAATCTTGATGCGGTATCCCTCGCGCTGCAGCAGTGATCCGCATTCCACGACGATGCTGCCCTTCGGGTCGGTCACGACATAGCTGGTGTGGCACTGCATCAGATTTGGCTTGAGCCAGAACCGCGTCTTGCCGGAACCGGAACCGCCGACGACCAGCACATTCTTGTTGCGGGCGGTCTTCGGATCAAGTGGCCGGCTGTTCATGGTAAGCTGCTCGGTCTGCGTGAGGATCACATTGTTGGCGAACAATCTGTCCATGAACGGCTTGATGTCATACGGACCGCCCCAGCGGGCGGAGCCGTACTCCACGTTCCGCCGGTACTTCTTCTCGCTCTTTCCCTTGAGATGAACCGCCAGCCGGATCACGCCACCGACGATCAGCCCGAACAGCAGATCCGACGGGTGGAGGCTCGGGAAGGGATATCGGAACGCAAGGTGCAAGCCCTGCATCAGATGGAGCACCTTCTCCGATGGCGTGATACCCGGTGCAAGCCGCCAGCCTTCACCCACCTTTGTGGCCAACAAAGCGATCAGGAGATACAGGATCAGCAGCAGGAGACGTTTCTTCCATCTTCCGCTCATCGTGCGATCTCCCGTTCCTTCCGCCGTGTGCGTTCGACGAAATTCGACTTGACCAGATCCTTGAACTTCTGCAGCTGTGCTTTCAGCGACGGTTTGTCCTTCGGGCTCATCACCTTGGCGGTGAACTCCGTGAACGCAGCGGTCAGCGCATCCGCATCCCGCGCCTTGAAGAAGACCAGATAGCGCGGCACCAGGGTTGTCGTGTCCTTCTTGAGGGCGAAGTCGACGCCGTACTTGCGGGCAACCCGCTCGAAGGACTTGATATTCTCCGCTGCCACCTCGATGTTCGACACACCCGCATTCTGCCCGATCAGCTCTTTGACGGACTGCTTGCCCTGCTTCGTGTTAAGCTTCATCACGCGCTGCCGCTTCATCTCCTCCAGCACCTTGCGCAGCGCTGCCTGCAGGACACGTGCTGTCATCTTGGAGCTGTTGATGGTCAGCGCGACAGTCCGGTATTCCACATCCTCCTGCATGCTTCTCTCCTTTTCTGTTCGTTATCGATATGCGATCACAATTCCATGCTGATTGATGTCGACTTCGGTTCCGTTACTGCACCTTCATCCCGCGTCTTGAAAGGGATGGCGACAATCCGGTTCCCGACTCGCATGAACACTTCGGGATCAGCGAACTTCTCCATGTACTTGTCCGCCAGCTCTTTTGGCAGCGAA
This sequence comes from uncultured Clostridia bacterium, assembly GCA_942493335.1. Lineage (GTDB taxonomy): Bacteria > Bacillota > Clostridia > DSM-8532 > DSM-8532 > JAEWSN01. The sequence goes on from OW818693.1 coordinate 2,658,690, forward strand.
GCGAAGTCTTCCTCACCCAGGCCGCAAATCAGGAAGGTTCCCGCGATGATGTCGTAGTCCTCCAGCTTTCGGTTCAGGGGCAGTCCGTTGAGCTTGCCCTCCTCGTTGCACACGATCGCGACCGGGTCCTCATATGGGTAGATTGCCTGTATGTAGCCACCGACCGCCTTCTGAAGCGATGACAGGTCTCCGTCGATGACGGCCTTACGGGCTGCTTTCTCGGGTTCGACAAGTATGACGTCCATGATGGGCCTCCTTCTTTCGGGTGGTTTGTGGTGGAGCTAAGTGGGTCAGCGGAAGTTCGCCTCGTGGTTCCGGTCATGACGGACCATCGCGCTGTAATAGCTGTCGATGGTGGACGGCGCATTGAACAATGCGGCCAGTATGTACTTTCGGATGTTCCGGATGTAGGTGGTGCTCTGGGAAAGGCACTCCATGACGTACTCGATGTGTGCGCTGGTTAGGCGGAGCAGTTTGTCCTTGACCAAAGCGGTCGGAAAGTCGTCACCGGCCACCGTGATGAGCGACCGACGGGAACACAGAGTCTCCACGATGATGTCGACAATCTCATCGAGCTTCTCGCGCTGATGGCGCGGGGCGATGAAGTCGTACTCAATGTTCCGTTGGATGGTGTGACGCAAAGCAGATGGGGTCTCGCATCCGATTTCATCCAATCCATCCTGGAGGCTCGAATCGAACAAGGTACGTGGATGACGAAGAGCATGCTGTGTTGGTGTGGATGGCAGACTGGTTCGAGTGGACTGATGGAGTGGATCGGCGGATGGATAGGATGGATGAGATGTCCATTCATCCGTACTTGATGATTCCGTACTTGATGGGTCTTTCCTTGATGAGTCTGTACTTGATGGATAAGTACTTAATTGCGTTGGTTTTCCCAACGTAGGGTTAGCCTGCGTTGGATTGGCCTGCGTAGGTTTTCCCAACACTGGATTATCCAAGATTGGTTTTTCCAATGTTGGCTTTTCGAGTACTTGGCTTTCAGGAGTGTGATTCCCTGCAGTCAGGTTCGACCGCACTGACTGAGTTGATGCTGATCCTGCCGGATCAGAGCATGCCCATTCTGGCGGTTCCAGCATAGAAGCGGTATTCGTTCCATCAGGATCCGTTTGGGGGCGCTCGAAGATGGTGTAATCAGTTCCCTTCATCTGGCCCTTGTCATTGCGTTCCCGTGTTCTGGCGATGTAGCCGGCCTGCTCCAACTCGCGGACCGCATCGCGGATCGAGTCAATGCACTCCCGATTGATCATGGCCAAGCCCTTCAGGGTGAAGTCCCAGTTCTCCGGCAGCGAGAGTATTTGGGAAAGCAGGCCCTTTGACTTGAGGGAGAGGTTCCTGTTCCGGAGATGATGGTTTGCCATCACGGTGTAGTCTTTGGTTTTCTCGACGCGGAAGATCGCCACTGCGCCACCTCCTTTCCCGTGTTCCGGTTGCGACGGGTGAAAACGGGCATGAAAAAAGCGTTCCATCGTTTGAACGCTTGACACCTTGCTGTACGTTATCGTTCCAAGCCCTGTTGCCGTTTCTTGGCCCACCCTTCGAGGAGCTTGAGGATGGTTTCCTCCATCTGCTGCGGGGTGAAGGTCTTCGGGAAGAACTTGTGAAGCTTGTCACCGGTCAGCGTCACGCGTTCCGGTTCCGGTTTCTTCTCCTCTGACATGATGGCCGACATAACATCGAAGGTGAGTTTGCCCTCCTGGCTGAACTTCTTCAGCCGCTGCGCTTGGGAGAGGGACGGCGTGGTTTGTTCCAGATCCATGGCTTCCATGAGCTGATGCTGTTCATCGGGTTTGAGATAGGAGAGTTCGACGGATGGATTGAAGGCAAGCTTGCGGGTGTCGACCATGTCGAGGAACTCGGGGACGAGCTCGGTGAGGCGGATGTAGCGCTGGACTTGCCTAACGCTTTCACCAGCATCATCCGCAATGATCCCGACCGAGTGCTTCAACTTCTGGCCAACTTGGCCAGAAGTCAGATCAGTTCTCGCCCCCTGCCGTTTGATGGCTTCCAGCTTGAGTTTGAACGCCATAGCCCGCTCACTCGGCAGGATGTTCTCTCGCTGGATGTTGCTGTCCACCATGATGATCGTGGCGGCATCATCGTCAAGGTTGCGAACAATGACGGGCATTGTGTCCTTGCCGACCAACTCACTCGCACGCTTGCGCCGATGACCTGAGATCAGCTCATATCCGCCATCTTCGCGCGGCCGTGCGATGGCAGGAACCAGCACACCATGCTTAGCAATGCTCTCTGCGGCTTCCTTCATGGCATCATCATCGACAACCCGAAACGGATGGTTCTTGAACGGATGAAGCGATTGGAGCGGCAATTCGACGATTTTCTCGAGTTGGGCTTCCGCGCGGGATTCATCCGTCTGGAAGAGATCATCGAACGGGATCAGACTTCTGCTTTTGCCGTTGGGTTTCAAGCTGCAGCACCTCCTTCGTCAAACTCCGATATGCTTCGGCAACCTTGCCTTTGGGATCATGGGCGAAGATGCTCCGCCCGTATGATACAGACTCAGCCGCACGAACAGAGTTCGGAATTGTCGTTTCGAACACTCTGAGTTTCGCCCCATAGGTCTCGCGTAACAGGGTACTGATCTCCTTCGCATCATTGGTACGGCCGTCGACCATGGTCAAAAGAATACCATCAACCTTCAGGCGTGGGTTGATATGCCGGCGCACCTTGTTGATTGTCTGTAGAAGCTGTTCAAGCCCTTTGGCGGGAAGGTATTGTGCCTGGACAGGAATCAGAACGCTGTCAGCTGCGGCCAGACAGTTGATGGTCAACATGCCCAGCGAGGGCATGCAGTCGAGAAGGATGTAGTCGTACTCTTGCTTTACGGTATCAAGATACTGTTTAAGCAACTTTTCACGGCTCATTGCGTTCACGAGGGAGACTTCCAGTCCAGAGAGTTCAATATTGGCGGGGATAAAGTCGGCGCCTTCCGGGTGGTGGAGTATGCCTTCTCTAGCGACGATGGGGTTATCCATCATGGTTTTCCCGAGGAGTGAGGCGATTGTGATAGGTAGCTTGTCAGGCTGGGACTGGCCCAGACTGACGCTCAGGCTTCCTTGTGGATCGCAGTCAACTAGTAACGCTCGTTTTCCTTCCATGGCACAGAACGTACCAAGGTTAACGCATGTTGTTGTCTTGCCAACTCCACCCTTTTGGTTTGTGATAGCTACAATTTTTGGATGCAAATCCGCTCCTCCTTCTTGCAATGCTCCCCAATTCTAGCAGGACAGTTGCTTTTTTAGCTGATTCGTTGCATCTCTATCTTCTGTTGTAGTAAGATTCTTACAGACGGGTAGCGTGAACTTATTTCACCCCTAACCGAAAAAGAACCCAACTATGATGTCGACTTACTCTAGCTCAATAAAGGCCTTTTCCCCCGGGGATGATAGTTGACAAGATTATGTGCCTCTTATCAAATCAGGCATTGAGAATTTGGTAGTATCTTCATGATTGATGCACTATAAACGGATCGGTCTTCTGGGATTAGCTTCTTATAAATAATTGTCTGAAATGCGCCCGTCTGCATGTAAGGAAGTAATAAGTACTTGTAAGTTAATGCTTGATACCACCCGAATAGGTATAGCTCGTTAACACTAGAGGCTATAAAATACTGTAAACATCTGACCTATTGACTATATGAAATGATACGACGAAACATGAATCGGACCCTACATCGCTACAATAGTAGGGGGATCTCATACATAATCCGTAACAGTAAAGATATTATGTATGCTTGATCTTGAGGTTGAAAAGCTGAAACCAGAGAAAATCGAAGGCAGAATGAAATCATCAAAGGAGTCAACATGAGAGTATCAAAGAAAAATAGCAATTATATGGATAAAGAAAAAATCATTTTCCTGTTTAATAAAAGCGTATCAAACTATAACGCATTCTGTCGTTTACCGGCGGATGATCAATCATTTGAAACCCTTGAACGACTTAACACGGCAGGTGTTGGTTTGTTTGAAAGCTTTGAAGCAGCACTCAAGCACACACTTGTTTATCACTTCAAGAGGAAAAATATTGCTCATGAGATTTCTTGGCCCGAATTCATAGCTATTAAAGAAAAAGTAGAGCATATGACCCGTATGGATCTGATAAATCTGTTGGTAAAATGCGATCCGGAACGTCTTTGCACAACGAACACAATTTCATATAACATAATTAGTAGCAATGCCTATAGTGTGACAAATGGGAAAAAGCATATGCAAATCAATGTACTCAAAGAGGCATATGAAGAGACCCTTCCGCATGTTCGTAACTATATTAGAGCCTACCTTGATGACAGTGTAGAACTGGAGGCAGTAAATGCTGATGACCCCCCTCCTTCCGCTCAGGCGATATCATTGTTTGAAGAAACAAACTATTTTGACACAAACGGATCTTGGAGTTATGTGCTTCTTATCGATTCTGTAGCTGCTCTCTCTGAGTCTCAACGAAGAGCACTAGTACAGTTGAAATGGGCTATGGTTCTCGACATGGACAACCGGTCTGACGAAAGTGGTCTTTGTAAAGCGTTTCGCAACCTACACAAACTTCAACCAAGTCGATTTTCCTTGGAATGCCCCGAAAGAACAGTATTTAACAAATATTCCTGTACGCCCTATTGGTTCTTCCTAAATGGGCTTGAGGGTCTGCCAGAGTCACTGCCAAATCCTGAAGATCGCCGCAGTTGGAACCAAAAATACGGGAAAGTACTAAATGCTACGTTCGAGCACTATCACAAAACATTCGAAAAATGCATCAAGGTGGTTATCTTGAGCTCAGACACCACAAAGGTAAAAAAGATTGCTGAAGAACTAGATACTGTATATGCAGAAAAAGTTCGTTTCTTGTTATTGTCTCAAAACCACCCAAATTTTTTAGATATCTATCCAGAGACAAAAACCTTTTCAATGGGAATATATGAGTTTGCTAGGAGCCTTTTGTGTAACGGTTCTCTTTTCGGGACCTCTATTCAAGACTATAAGTGCATGATGCCAGATAAGGACGGCACCATGATTCCTGTTGTAGCAGAACGCTATAACAATTTTGAATTAGTTCATCAAAATATAGCAGAAGATAGCACTAAGAATGAGGCAGAAAGGCGACCAGACCTATTTTATCAAGGCATTGAGTCACTAAGCTGGTATGGAGCACAACAGGACTTTGCTGTATCTCGTGGAGAAATAAGTAAATGGCTAAAAAAACAGATTAGCGAAAGAGAAGGTTCATTCGACATAATAGATCTTTTCCATGAACCTGGTATTGGCGGCAGTACATTTGCTCGTCAATTTGCTTATGAGATGCGTAAGAGCCAACCCATGTGTATTCTTCGACAATACACGAAGGAACTCACAGCAACACAGCTTTACAATCTATATATGGAACTTCGTGCACTTATTACTGTGTTTATCGATGCTTCCCTCCTCTCACCTGACCAGGTCATCAGTCTAAAGAACGAAATGAAGCCCATGTCCTTTCCGTTCGTTCTTGTCTATATACGCCGCACTTTAGAAGGCAAGAAAACTAAAATTAACACCCTCAATGGGTTTGAGTTCGAGGAAATGGTGAAAAGGCTTGCGCCGTTTGCGGATATGAAAAAGATGGAGTTGTTGACACAAATAAAAAACACTCCTTACCGTACTCGTGAACGCTCTCCATTCTTTATGTCGCTCTATACCTTTGAAGAGAATTTTGCGGGTGTCCCTCCCTATATCGCTAATTTCCTCAAGGATATGACTGATCAACAAAAAGAACTATTAGTCTATATAGCAATCGCTGATCTGTACGCGAACAAACCCCTCAACGAAGCATTCTTTCCAGCACCACTTATTATGAATGACGAGGAAAGTACAGGAACAGATGCCATTTGGGGAGAAAACACCGCATTTGATAGCCTTATCATCCCTCCTTCACCTGGACCGACTCGAGTCTACCGCATTCGTCACTACCTCTTCGCTGAGGAGATTATAAAGCAGATTGTCTATCAAGACAAAGACGGAAATGAAGTGTCGGATGAGGAAAAAGCAAGCAACCTGTGTCAAATTCTTATAAGCTTTATTCGCTTTTCGAAGATGAATTCAACAGTGGAGTATGACACTACGCTAGAAATATTGTGCAATCTTTTTATTGTTCGAAGCGGTGATGATCTCAACAAAGAACGCTTCTCTCCGTTAATCAGGAGGGTAATGGAACTCGGACGGGACACTCGTGATGGAACTATTCGAGCCGGACTGATATTCAAGGAGTTAACGAGAGTATACTCAGATAACGGTCATTTCAAGGGGCATCTGTCACGGTTTTACAGCTATGTTGATGGAAACTATGACGAGGGTGTACGTCTTGCTGCTGAAGCAGCCACCGAATCAGAACGATATGAGGGAAAAATTGACCCGATTCTCTATCACATATACGGTATGAGTTTGAAGCTCCGCATAGTAAAAGACCTTAAGCCAGATGCCATTGACAGCAAAGGGCGGGGTTCAGTAAAAGAAGAGGATGAATGTGTATCAAAAATAGTGTGCGATGCTGATAATGCGCTCTTTGCATTCGAAAAATCAAGAATGGCGAACAATCAGGATGCAGGTTATCAGGCTGCAATTTCTTTGTGTATCGATGTACTTGACCTTGCAAAAAAGCTTTCAGGGCTTTATGAAACTGAAGCCTTTATTTCCAAGGACTCAACGGCATGGTATATGCGCTATCTTGACGAGGCAGAGAACTTGATGCGTTCTTGGCAAAGCGAAGAAGAGTATGTCGAAAACAACGTTCAAGCACAGCTAAATGACTTCTATGGTGACCGTGAGAGCCTTGAGCGAACAATATCTATGTGGCAAAGGGCACTAGACAAGGCGGATCCCGAGCAGGCACCACAATGCCGCCGGTTGCTCGCTAGAGCAAAGCAAAAAAGAGCCGGCCTGCTTGGTTATGAAAATGTTAACGCACAAGATATCGATGATATCATCAATTTGGCAGAAAAAAACATTCGGTTCGAACCTAAAAATAGCGCAAATATCCGGATTTGGTTCGATGCACTACGATACTGTACCTCAAACGACCCCGAATTACTATTGGATGAGGCAATTAGTAAATTATCAGCCTGGAAGTATTCATCTGATACTATCGAGGCGTACTACTACTATTTCATTTGCATCTGCATAAAAGCCATTGAGGGCTCTTCTCGCGCAACGGCAGATATCCCGGGTTTACAGATAGAGCTTAAGACTAAGGCTGGGAAACGAGTTGATAACAGGCGTATTTACGAGTGGCTGGGTGTCGGTAAAGGGCTACGCCGTTTGAAGCGATACTCTACGGCAAAAATGACGCCGGAGGATATAAGCTCTCTTGCAGTTCTGAGCGGCTATGTGAAGAGTTACAAAAACGATAGTAATGCAACAATTCTCTCTAACAATATGGAAGTATTCTTCAATCCCAAAAGAGCGAAGCGCGCCTTTACTAAAGATAGTGAAGGGCTCAGAGTTACGTTCTCTTCAGGGTTTAGCTACGATGGCTTGCGCGCATATGATTATAGCGTGGAGGAGGCCCACGACGACATATCTGAGCCTGCAATGGAGAAGCTCTCTGGTGAAATCGACTGGAGGAGTAGTCCCAGAGTAAAGTGCCGTGTTATTAATCATTTGGAATACTATGTTCAAGTGAAATTGGTTGACTACCATGAACAGGTAGGAAGCATTCACATACAAGAACTCGGTAATGACTTTAGTGGTGGGAGTCGACCTGATGTGGGGAAAGTTTTCTATGCCACGGTCATCGGCCCACAGAACAAAGGTTACTGGCAACTTTCGCTGAAAGACCAAAACGCGCAAGATAATGTGCTGGAAGTTCCGGATGCGTTACCGGATTGGAAAAAAAAGCTCATTAACGTAAAAATGCAGTTATAAGTCCTGATCATGCAATCTTCGTATACCCTGTCTTGCTTGTCCGCGTCAGCAGGGTCATTTGCAGGCCGTATTGCCTGGATAGCAATTGTTACTTGCGGCATCGCTGGGAGTCTAGAAGTAGTATGTGCTAGCAGATAACCATACAAAAAGATATAGCGTTTTGCCTGTAAAACCCCTTTACTGGTCAATGTGTAACAATACATTTATTGTATCGATATCAGGTCATCACAGTGATGCACACTGTACCGCAATACTCGATGATTACCTCTACAAATCCTTCTGCCAGATCTCACTTGTACAAACCAAAACCTGCTCCAGATTAGCGTCCAATAAAAGGTGAAATGAAATTTACCGCCACATTTTCATAACCTGAAAGCCGAAGTTTTGATCCTGTCTCAGTAACCACCCAATAAGGCAGGCGCCCGACATAGCATACTATTGTCGGGCGCCTACCAATTCAGTCGTAATTTGACGCTTCGATCCTCACCCGCTTCGCCCTCATCCCGCGAAACCCCGGCCCCATGATGAAGTCCAGCAGATACACCTTCGGAATCATGTACCGCGTTCCCATATCGAAGTGCCCGAGCTTGCCCTTGTTGCACCAATCTGCGACCGAAGACTTCGTGTAGCCGGTGAACTTGGCCACCTCTTCAATGCACATGACATCCGAGTAGTAGGCGAGCAATTCGATGAACCGGGCCATGATGGCATCCAGTTCTTCTTTCGTCCGCGGCCTTCTGGCTGCGGAAAGTGAATCACGGCCACCACGATACCAGCCCTTCGGCGCCGCATACAACGTTGGATTCTGTCCCCTTCGTTCCAGGAATGTGACAACATCGGCCTTGGCGATCCGGTACTTGTGGGTCATCTTGCCCGTGTTCACGGATGGAATCAGCCCATTCTCAAGCAGATGGGCAGCAGTCTTTTTACTCACTCGGCAGATGGCCCGCAGCTGTTCCATCGACAACGTGTCCGGATACACCTGCAGCGGATCGCGATGAACTTTCTTCTTCCTCATGGCGCGCACCTTCCAAAACTAGATTGTCAACGGCAGGCGCTCCATGGCGAAGATCCATCATCGGGACCGTCCGGTTCTCTCCCTTCTCCAAAGGAAACGTCCGGACCTCGGATTCGTGGCTGGCTGGCGTTCTCTCCAAATTCTCTCCGTTCTCTCCAAAATCTCTCCATTTTCCCGAAAATCGCGCGTTTTCGCGGAGTGGTTCGCACCCATTCCAGCGAAAGGATTTGAGGCGCTTTCGGGCATGAAAAAAGCGGTCAGAGACCGGGTTGCAGGATTCCGCCAGCTTCCCGGTTCCGCCGCTATCTTCCACGAAAGTCCTAATCGCCGACTTGTCTCGAAATCGAGTTGTCCTGGAAGGGACGCGAGGGTTCGAATCCCTCCTTCTCCGCCAAAACCCGCTGCTGGCCTGTGTTACAGGCCAGCAGCATTTTTCTTTCTCCGAGCTTTTCACGCGATTTTCCATCAGTATTTCCCATTTGTTCTTTAAGCTTTCCAAAGTAAGCACTGGTGGTACAAGAAGACGTAAATGACATTTTTGTACGTACGATAAAGACAATTTGGAGGCGACCCCTCAATGTTCAGCCCCGATATGCTCCTGTCCATGATGGAAAAGAACAATGCTATGTGTCCGCTTCTTCTCTGCGCAATCTTGGGATTGACACAAAAATCCTCCAGCGGATGGCTGCGCGGGGAGAGATCGAGCGCTTGTCTCAAGGGCTCTACATGAGCGCAGATCGCATGGAGGATCCCCTTTTTCGTTGCCATGTGTCGTTGTCCTCAAGGTGTATTCAGTATGAACTCAGCCTTGTTCCTGCACCAACTCACGGATCGGACGGGTCTGTAAACATTTTTGTGCTAATGGCTTTCCGTCACGGTAATGAACTGGTGACCCGCTCCGGGAAGTACACAGATAATTGTAACAGAATCTGTCCCCAGTTTTGAATCCTACCTGTCCACTTTCGCAAAACATCCTGTGTAGCCATGTACAGCGATTTGAGCAGGGCCTCGTCGTTCGGAAAGATACTCTTGCCTTTGGTCACTTTCCGCAGCTGGCGATTGTAACTCTCAATCATGTTGGTGGTGTAGATGATCTTCCGTATCTCTGGTGGGTACTTGTAGAAGGTCGAAAGCTCTGCCCAGTTGCTCTCCCAAGAACGGACTATCAGCGGGTATTTACTGCCCCATTTCTCGGTGAACACTTGCAATTGCTGCCTTCCGAGGTCCTCGCTGGCAGCTTGGTAAATCGGCTTGAGATCAGCGGTGACTTTCTTGAGGTCCTTGTAGGAGACATAGCGTACCGAGTTTCTGACCTGGTGAACGATGCATTTCTGGATCTCAGTGGCCGGATAGCTGGCTCGAATTGCTTCCGAAAATCCGGTCAGATTGTCGACACTGGCAATCAGGATGTCCTGGACACCTCGATTCCTCAGTTCATTCAGAACCGACAACCAGAACTTGCTGCTCTCGCTCTCGCCTATCCACATCCCCAGTACATCCTTGTTCCCATCCAAATCGACGCCGATCGCCATATATGCCGCCTTGTTCTGGATGAACCCGTCCTCGCGCACCTTGAAATGAATGGCGTCCAGGAATACAATCGCGTAAACCCGTTGCAATGGACGGTTTTGCCACTCCTTGACCAATGGAAGGATTTTGCCGGTTACATTGGAAATGAGAGTCGGCGAGACGTCCACGCCGTACAATTGGTTCAGGTAATCCTGAATCTCCCGAATACTGACTCCTTTAGCGTAAAGGGCTAGAATCTGGCCTTCTATCCCGGTCACATTCTTTTGGTGCTTCTTGACCACAACCGGTTCGAATGACCCATTTCGATCTCGTGGAACCGTCAGATCCACTTCGCCGTACTCGCTGCGAACCGTCTTTGTGCTGTGCCCATTTCGTCGATTATCAGTGGACTTCCCAGCCTTTTCGCTCTTGCCATAACCCAGGTCGGTATCCAGCTCAGCTTCCAGCATCTCCTGCAGGGCATCCTTGAACAGTTCTTTCAGGGCGTTCTGGGCATCGTCAGCGGTCACCAGGTTATTCTCCTTGATGAACGCCCTCAATTGTTCTTTCGTCCATAACTTCTTTTCCATTGCTTCTGGCCTCCATATCCTATTTATTATGGTAAAGTCATTAGCACAAACTATTTTACAGACTCGATCGGACCCCCATAACAACTGTGCATGCCGATTCCCTCAGGTACAAACACAGCGCTACTCAAAGAACCTGGGTTCCGCTTCTTTTATCTGATAAGTGAGCCATGGACATTGCGCCGTTCGTCCATCATGACTCCTTTGGGAATCCTGTATCCGTGTACGATCTTGAGCGAATTCTTGTCGATCGCGTGCGGAGAATTAACGTCCTGGACCGGGACGAGGTATTGTCTGCTATCAAATCATACACACTTGGATGAAGGTTCGGGATCAATCAAAACTCCTATTATGCGCTGAAGCCTTTCGCGTCAGGGAGCAAGTCTGGCAGTACTTGAAGGTATTATCGCGATTGGAAGCCCCAACCAACTGAAAGACCGTTTGCGGAACAAGGAGCGTCAACTTGGCATTCCGACCAACACACTTATCCACACGCACATGATGGAGCGCCTGCTTGAACGAAGTTGATACCGTTTCCTGGCTTCTGTTCTGTCTGTGCGCGGTTTTGTGACGGTTCCGGTGGTCTTCCTTCTCTTTCACTTCCAGAGGACTTCGCGTGCTCTTCTTCGATGAAGTCCCACGGGATTGCCTCGGCAGCCATTTCCCATCGATTGCCACGGGGCAACTCAAGTTTTCAACAACAGCATACCACACAATATGCATGTAATCCTTTATTTGCAATGGTCTTGGTGTTATTCAGTAATCTCTAAGTAGGAATATTCATTGCTTTTGCCTTGGTTTTCATCAGTGCTTTATCATAAGTCAAATCGCCCGACTTAAAAGCGGATAGCATGATCCCTATCAGAGACATATTCGCAATGGTAGCCGCGCCTCCATATGAAATCAGCGGGAGCGACGGTGAGAAAAGCAACTGGTATCCTAAGTTGCAGATAATATAGATAACTATTTGTATGCATAGCGTCATGAGTACAGAAACCGATACCCACCGCCCTAGAATGCTTTTTTGCTTTGCACACAGCATGTAAATTCGAACGATGAACGTGCCTAACACAAACAGAAGGATACCCAACGAAATCCACCCAAACCGTTGTATCAAGTAAGTAAGGACGAAATCGGTACTTAACAGCACCCCCCCCAGAGGAGTCCCAATATATTCGCTTTCCCCAAGGAATTTTGCATGCTGAACAACCTCGCGGATCAGTGTTGACATATATCCGGCGCCAAGGGGATCTGTCTCCGGATGAAGAAACACTTCAATCCGGCGTATTTGATATCCCGCTAATAAGGATGCAGACATAAACAAACCGACAATGACTGCTATAGCCCCTGGGACATAGACAAGCAGCATTGCTTTTATTTTCCCGATGCCAAACCACCCTTTTTGTATGCCGTAAGTTACCAAAGCCAAGCAGGATACCACAAGAATGAATACACTTGAAACCGAGACATCCCTCAAGCCCAAACACATGGGTATAAGGAGGAATGCACCCGAGATTGAAAGCCCGAGACTACTTTTTTTCCTGAAGCTGTATACAATTCCAACGAAAGCAGTTGGAAAGAGTAGAAGGATATAACGAGTATAGTAATAATAGCCATTAATCATCGGCGAAACAAGTGTAGCAATCATCATCATGGCACTCAATCCTAAAAAAACCGTCTTGGGGTATTTGCCAATAATAGTGAAATCAATGAAATAGGCGACAGCCATGCATCCAAGTCCTATGACTACGCTGAGAAGGCTCTTTGCGATATTTGCAGAATTGCCCGTGTCGTTCGCGATGGATATTCGAATGATGAAACCCAGCATCAGTATGATTCCTGTCCAGATGACAAGGCTCCATTCTGTTTTGGGTCTATGCGCATGATCGAGCTGCGAGCCGACGAGCACCGGATCCCCCATTTCAAGGATTGCTTTACTCGTTGCCTCACTCTCCGTTAAGCCGGTTTCCAGATACGCATTCCTTTGATCGAGAATATGATGTTCCATCTCTTCGGAAATCATGTCATGCGCTTTTTTCCACCTGATTTGATCGCATACCGTCTTCAGATAATCATTGATAGCCTCAGATTGCTGCATGATGAGCACCCCCTCTTAGTACTTGATTCACCGCAAGCGAGTAGGCATCCCATTCGTCTTTTTTATCTGATAATAATCCTTGACCCTTTTTCGTGATGTGATAGTATTTTCTGACTCTCGCACTATCTGTATTCTCGTCATAGGATTGAAGCATTCCCTTTTCTTCAAGAGCATGGAGCAGCGGATAAAGAGTTCCCGCTTTGAGTGAAAAAGTCTGGTTGGACCTGGCCGAAAGCTCTTCAATCATTTCATATCCATACATATCCTTGCCTTCAAGCAGTTTTAGCAGGAGCAGCGTGGTACTTCCCGTGAGCAGGCTTTTATCAATATTCATACGAATACCTCCGAATCGGATCGATATATATATATCGGCCATCTATGTATCGATTATATATAGATGGCCGATATACGTCAACCCGCGACAGTTATTTTGTAAATAACTGTCGTCCATCCATATGCCCAACAGTAGATTCGTCTGCTGTATCTTCATAACGAAACACATTTTTTGCGAGTGGTTCGAATGAATTTCCGCTTACAGCTATCATCAGTTGACAACAGCAAGTTACAGGAGCAACCCGCTGAGGAACAGATATGAACAGTGTAATATTGCCTTGTACAACATTAGCTGGTTTCTGTTATTCTGATTTGTATGCATTTTCGATTATTACTCTATTATGGTCACAACAAATACGCAGCGTTTAGAACCACGAAGCGCTGATTCCTTTACCTGAACATCTACTTTTTTGTTCAGAATTGTTTCATAGGTATATTTCTGCCATCCCACAGAACAGTTGCAGTAAATAGGTGAGATATTGCTTGTATCAACTAATCTACAGTCACATTCACGTTCCTTCGTTGTTACTGTAATGATTTCTGCTCTTTTGTCATATACAATCTCTTCACCTGAATGCTGATACATGAACGCAAAAAACCCTTCAGGATCACCTTTGTACTGCTCTGCCCATCCTAAATTTCTTGCACAGTTACGCCCTAATTGTTCAAGTATAATGGATTGTTCCTTCTCCCCAAGATGCTCACCAATCTGTTCCCACATCTTGCCGGTCTGTTTTTTGGAATGTTCCAGCCACCAGTTTGCACGTCTATAGTCCTCTTCTGCTTTTTTTCTTGCAGTATTGCATTCCATCATACAGGTATCACATGCAGCATTTGTTACCTGTGTTTCCTTGATTCCATCCCCTGTACCCATAAGTATCCTCTCCTTCTGGCAAATACTTTTACCCTACAATTATTTACCGCTTGTTTGTTGATAGCATCTTCCCTTTGTATTCATTGATTCTTCGTGATTTCCAATTTTCAGTATAGTTTCTTCATCAATATACAGGATTCTATCAGCATTTCTGACTGTTGATAAGCAGTGTGCAACAAAAAGCTGGTTCTGACTTTATAGACTACCTTGATCATATACCTCATCATACTTTCATTCTCTGTATCGATATTACTGGTGGTTTCAAATAATATGTCGATCCTTGGATTGGCAAGAACAAGCATGTAAAAGACAATAGCTGTTTCTCCACTTGAGCATTTTACTCCCTGAGTAGAAATCTCAGTATGATACCGATTGGGCACTGGGCCAGCCGGCTTTTACGGACATTGAGAAGAGTGACACCACGCTCTATAATGGAAACAGGAAAGATGGGCGAAATGGCCATCGGCACCAATTACGGCATCACGAAGTATACGCGGAGCATGTTGTACGAAAGGTTGAACATGGGCAATCGAGAGCTACGGACGCACACAAAGGAACCCTATGCCGACGACATCATTCGCGTTCATTTCGCGGGATATATTCATTGTGCCAGCCATAGTGAAATCGATTATCATCGGAACCCCGGTTTCGAGATCTGTCTGATCCCGACCGGGAAGGGCCTTTTTAGGATTGATGAGGACGTCTTCCCGGTCGGCAACGACCAGGTGTTTCTGACAAAAGCTCCTCAACGTCATGGTGGCTGGCCATCTCCAGATTCACCGTTTCGAATTCTCTACCTGTGTGTATCCATATTGGGTGGCAACGCTTGTTCCGACCCCGTGTGGGCGGATTTGAACCAAAGGCTGGACTCGGTTCTCCACCCAGTTTGCCGGGATGAAGGGGATCTTCGCGATGTTCTTCAGCGCCTTCTATCAGAAGCGGCCAATCCCGGACTTCATGCCCGTGAGTTGATCCGTAGCCTTGTTTTCCAGCTGCTTCTGCTCACCGTGCGGGATTTCGAGGAAGCCCGGGCTGGCGATACGATCAAGAAGCACCCTCCCACCCTCTCTACTTCAGTCATTCGACACATTGATGCCCATCTTGGTCAGCCGCTTAGTCTCGATGCCATTGCATCCTCTCTTCATTACAGCATATCGACGATGAGCAGACGATTTCGTGCCGAAACTGGCTTCTCCGTCATGGAATATTGCCATATTGCCAGGCTTGAAACGGCCAAGAATTGGCTTTCGGAGAATCCGGAAACAGTTTCGGAAATAGCCGATGCCCTGTGTTTCAACAGTATCCATCACTTCAGCAATGCTTTTCGGGCGGCCTACGGTCTTTCGCCGACGCAATATAGAAAGCAGGCTGTCCGCAACCGATTCCAAGCGCCCATCTAGATGTCACTTGTATTTCTGAAATCAATGCAAATTCAACACTTTTGACCGGAATTTGCAAATCAGAAGCGAATTCCTGTAAATCCGCACGTTGAAAAATGCAGTACAATCATTCTGTCGAGTCGATTGAATGCACGAAAAAACGAATGATGAACATGAAGAAAACGTATTTCTTTTGGAAGCGCATATAATTTTGTTGAAGGCGGGTACAGGCTGATGATCACGCATGATGAACGAATTCTTCTGCGGGAACTGGCAAAAAAACTCCGGGAATGTGCAGAACGGCCCATCGAAGCAGAGAAGCGACGCCTGTGGACCGACCACAACGACCTGAAAGCAACGCGACCTGTCATCTTCTGCGATCCGGAAAACGGCTGGGATGAAATCATCCCGGAAACAGCGTTGCAATCAACGGGAGAATTGGCTCGCTCCTGGGAGATGCGCCTGCGCAAGGAAATCTGTTGGGCGGACAAAATGATGGATGACAAAGTGATCGATGCCGTCTTTGAAATCGGTTATGAAGCAACCGAAACCGACTGGGGCATGCACGAACAGAAAATCGGTGGCGGACACGGGCATGCTTATCGCTGGGAACCCCCGCTGAAGGACTATGCGAACCTTGATAAACTAAGATTCCCAACCATCTCTGTCAATCAGGATGCAACATGGAAGATGCTGGAACTGGCCCGTGATCTATTCGAACCCATTCTCACGGTCCGTTTGAAGCACAAATGGTGGTGGACTCTCGGCATGACCTGGACAGCAGTAAATCTACGCGGGCTGGACCAGTTGATGTACGACTTCTATGATGAGCCGGAATCCGTCCATGCCATGATGGCCATCCTGCGCGACGGTACAATGTCAAAACTCGATTATCTTGAGAAAAACGGACTGCTGCATGCCAATACTGGCAATACCTATGTGGGTTCCGGTGGTTTCGGATTCACGGAACAACTCCCGGCAGACATCTCTGGTGCCACACTCCTGAAAAACATGTGGGGCTTCGCGGAAAGTCAGGAAACGGTTGGGGTTTCACCCGAAATGTTCGCGGAATTCGTCTTCCCATACCAATTGCCGCTACTCGCCCGTTTCGGAATGAACTGCTACGGCTGCTGCGAACCGGTCAATGCCAGGTGGGACATGTTGAAAACCATTCCCAACCTGCGCCGCGTCTCCGTCTCCCCATGGGCGGATATTGATGTGATGGCGGAAGCGCTCGGAGATCGCTACCTTTTCTCCAGTAAGCCAAACCCGGCGTATCTTGCCATACCGGAAATGGATGCGGTTCATGCCCGCCAAAGTTTACGCGACCTGATCCGACGCACCAAAGGCTGTCGACTTGAAATCATCATGAAAGACAACAACACACTCGGGAAGAATCCCGAAAATGCGTTCGATTGGTGCCGCATTGCGAGGGAAGAAGCCGAAGGCGCATGAGCAAATAATCTGGCTTCGCCAGGGGATACTCAATGCCTTAACACCAGCTTTTTCACGGCATCAGCGTTGCAGGAAGCGCCATGTACCGTATAGAAGTACTGAACCTGGGATCTCTATTCAGTAAAAGGTGGGTCACCACAAACAGAGTCCCGAAGCGGCCTTCGCATATGCATCACCGGAGTGAAGTACATGGATTGTCCTTGCGACTTTTTACTGCCGTTTTCCTGCAAGTGGATGTACGCAAGCAATGCGCGCGTTCTCAGAGGTCTGCCCGCGGCAGTCGGCTGTACACAATCAACATGCCCGCATTCCCTCAAAAATCAACCCGGCCAGATTCGCATAGTCGAATCCCGAATCACCGGACCCGATCTGCAACACGGCCCACATCGCATTCCAGAATTGGACGATGTATTTCATCTCCTTGAGGCTTTCTGTGTGTTCAGGCATATGAGGCTGGAAGTACATCCCCAGAAAACATTCACTCTCCTCGTCCGAGAAAGAATGGCACAGACAGGCGAGATCGAAGAAGATATCTCCCGTCCCTGCATATTCCCAATCCAGCACCCTTACCGTGCCGTCATGCAGAAAGTTGTTCGGAAAGGGATCATTGTGGCAAAGGCCGGTATGGGTTTCCGCTTTGCACATCCGGGCAGCACGGATCCGTTTCATCCTGGCCATCAGTTCCCCAAGATCATCCGGCAGCGGAAGATTCCGTTCACGCGCTGTGGAGATGCGGTTCTCGATATCGTTGTACGGATCGAACCGCTTTTCGATCAGCGGAAGCGCGTGGATTTTCCGGAATGTTTCCGCGATCTTGCGCATGTTGTCCGGGACGGCAACATCCTTGTCCGCCCACTTCTCCCCTTCTATGAAACGGGTGATCATGTTACCTGTTTCTGTCGAAAAATAGACAATCTGCGCACCGACGCCGATGGCATCGACCTCGCGCATGGCCGCCAGTTCCGCATGCCGATCTATGCCGAGTGAGGTTGTATTCGGACTGGCAATACGGACCGCATACTTCACCAACCTGTCGGATACGATGTAATTTTGGTTTGTGAGTCCATCTCCCTGATAAATAATTTCTGTTTTTTCAGGATCCCAACCCAGATTCTCCCGAATCATGCAGGCAAGCGATTCATCCATGATACATTCTCCTGTCATTTCGCATTGTGTTTTCCTGTCATTTCGCGATGTGTTTCCTGTCATTTCACAATGTGCTTCCTGTCATTTCGCGATGTGTTTCCTGTGATACATCGATGCATATCCCTTCCATTTCTTGATCATTCCGGGCCCTCTGTCCGTTTTCACATCCACATGGAAATCATGCAGCGGCAGGCGCATATCCAGCTTCCGGCAGGTTCGACATACGGGAATTGACGGCGGGAGCAGAACCGGTCCCAGGTCCTGTTGAAATAGGGTTTCCCGAGCAGGAATGAAAGGGGAAGTGTGGAAGTCCAGATGAATTTGCCTGTAGGGTAGTTCCGTCATATGGGAGCCTCCGATGGAAACGGACTCAATATCATACAATCCCATTGTGGCTTGATTTTTCCATACCGGATTCTCCAGATGTCTGTTTGCTCGGAATTTATGATGATTGGGAACATCATCGACACTCTTTTGGAATCGTTTCCATTCTATCTCTGATGCCAGCTGCTGTAAAGGTGCAATGGATTGCAGGTTGGTCACATCCAACTGCGGTGTCAATCTATCCTATTCAGGCGGGTTTTGCGGCAGTGGTACGAGCGCAGCCCGAACTCCCCGCGGCTTCCATTCGATGCCCCGCCTCCTGGCAAGCCTTTTCCTGCTCATTGCGTGACACCTGCTCCCTGATGTGAAGTCGTTGATGTTGCGCAACTTGCGCCTCTTGAATGCATCTTCACTGCCCTTGTGTTTTTTGCCTCGCTAAAAGTTTCAGTGCCACATCCCCATTCATCGGCCTGCTGATGAGATAGCCCTGAATCATGTCACAACCGCATGCGCGCAGGCACAGCTTCTGGACATCCTGTTCAACCCCTTCTGCAACAACGCTGTGCTCAAATTTGTGCGCCATGGAGATGATATCCCCGACAATGGACTTGTCCGGACCAAGGAGGATGATGTTGTCAACGAACGACTTGTCTATTTTCAGACAGTTGATATTCAACTCCCATTCCCGGGACAGCGAAGAATACCCCGTCCCAAAATCATCGATGGAAATATGCAATCCCGCACACTTCAATTTACCAAGGGTGCAATTGATGTCCGAATAGTTCGATGCAAAGATGGATTCGGTCACTTCAAGACCTATCATCTCGGGACGAACATTCATTTCGGCAATCATGTTGAGCAGATTCTGATAAAAATCCTTCTGCAGAAGTTGAAGAATGGATACATTCACAGAAACAATGATCTCACAGAAGCCTCGGTTTTCGAGTTCTTTCATGAACCGTAAAGCCTGACGGATCACCTTTTCACCAATCGGGATAATCAGTTTCGTTTTCTCCGCCATAGGGATGAATTCTAGCGGCGGCACAAATCCAAGCTGTTCACTGTTCAGTCTCGCCAACGCCTCAAACCCGCAGATCTGATTGGTCCCAAGCTTCAGGATCGGCTGATATTGCAGATAAAGGCCTCCATCCTGCTCCTCTGTGGCAATCTCGTTCAGTTCCCGTTTTAGTTCCTGCTCACGATAAATCTTGGACTCAATATCTGCATTGTAGAAGCAGATTCCAAAATCCCGCTCGTTCAAGTCCAGCGCCATCTCTGAAATAATCAACAGCTTCCTTAGCATTTGATCCGCATTGAGCGTGCTGTCCTTTTCGACTTGAACGACGCCAATCCCGCCGCCGATGCCTTCGATTGACAGAATCGCCTCAAGATTGTCAGCCATCAACTCGCAAAAGGCATTCAACTCATCTGTATCATGGTATCCTTTTACATAAAAAACAAACCTGTTCTCGTATGTGTTAAAAAGCATTCGTGTATCTGTGCAGTGCTTCTGAAGGGCCTTGACAACATTTCGAATCAGATCCTGCGAGTAGTGAAATCCATACATGGCAGTCAATGATTGAATGGAACTAAGGTTGATACTGACAAGGGCTCTCTTTTCGACCGTTCCCGCGGTTGCATCCCGGTCAAGCATTTTCTCCAGATAGTCATAGTTGTGCAGCCCGGTAAATCTGTCATGTTCACTACTGTACTTCAACAAGTCCTCTATCACTTTTCGATCAGAAATGTCTACGACAATCCCCTCAAGCGCATCAACACCACCCAATTCATTATAGATTCCTTGCCCCTTCTCGAGTACCCATTTGCGTGTACCCGACGCAGTCAGGATTTCATACTCATAACTGAAGGGAAGGCGTTTTTTTAGGTCTTGTTCCCACTCCAGCCAGAGCTTTTCCTGATATTCTGGTGCAATGATATCGTTGTAGGACAAATCCCTGTTGTTCACCAGGCTTTCAGGCGGATACCCCGTCAATTCCAGACACCCGGCCGATACAAACTGAATCGTCCAGTTCCTGTCATACAGGCATCGATACGCCATGCCCGGCAAATGTGACAATAGAACGGATTTGCTGCGTTCGCTTTCAACCAATGCCCGCTCAATCACCTTTCTCTCGGTAATATCCGTCATCAGCGCGATATGGTTCTGCTGGTGGTGTTCTGATAATTTGAGCGACGCAACAAGCATGTGCACCCAGACATGAGAGCCGTCTGGTTTCACGAACCGTTTGTCCATTTCGTATTTGTCAATTTCACCGGCTTGGAGTTTCTCATAATTTCGCAAGTCCGCATCCAGATCATCAGGATGTGTGATTTTTGCCCAGCCCAAATGATTCAACTCTTCTTTCGATCGTCCCGAAATCTTTTCAAAGGCAGGATTGATGCTGAAGTATCTGTTCTGCAGTGCGGGAACCGACTCATTGCTGTGTGAGATGGCAATTCCGATTGGAACCTGCATGAAGATCTTGTCAAAGGTTATCCCTTGCTCATACAACTTCTGCTCAAGCAACTGTTGGGTATGAATCAGGGCGGAATGCAGATCGATTCTGGCTTTTAAGGTCTCCACGTGAATTGGTTTCCGAATAAAGTCTACGGCGCCCAGTCTCAATCCCTTGATTTCGTTATCCGTTTCATCATGATTCGTCAGGATAATCGCGCGTAATTTTGCATAACGTTCTTCTGACCTTATCGCCTCCAGCAGTTGGAATCCATCCATCATTGGCATATGCAAATCGACGATCAGCAACCCAATGTCAGGATTCATCTCCAACTGCCGCATGGCATCATGGCCATCCTTGGCATTGACTACATCATATTCGCACAACATGCTTTGGACGATCATCCGATCTGTCGCAGAATCATCAACTATCATGATCTTCATCGATGGTCTTCCTCCTGGCGAGTGTCCGCAGCCGAGGGTTGTTCCGGCGCACACTCAATACTACCACTGATGCACATGAGCAGAAACAGAGTAACCAAAATTTGGCACCCTTTCTCTTCATCAGCATACCAGTCCAGATCACTTGTGCCGGGGATGATCAACAAGGAAAACCCCAAGCCAAATTGAACCTCACAAAGCTTTATCCAGTTGGCTCAACACTGCAAAAGAAGATCAGAAACCACGCATTCAGTCTCCGGAACTCACAGCTCGAATTATAACGCCATGGTAGAAGGGTGCCATGTGTGATGGTGATCCCGACCTGAACGAAGATAACGAACCGGGTAGCTTTCCCCTTCTTCAAAAAAGGCGATCAAACAAGCAGCTCCCCGTGCGGGTTCTGAAAATCTTCTCCCGCACACTGCGAATGGCAGATTCACCGGAGCCATCCTCGAACAGGTTGACCAGAAAATCCGCTTCCACAAGGATCTGATGATCCAGGTCCTGTATGTTTTCAT
The DNA here is from genome assembly GCA_942493335.1 of uncultured Clostridia bacterium. GTDB lineage: Bacteria > Bacillota > Clostridia > DSM-8532 > DSM-8532 > JAEWSN01. The sequence continues at coordinate 2,680,749 of OW818693.1, forward strand.
ACCTGTGGTGATGTGCAATCAACCAGCAGATGCGATCTATGACCTCCCCATCGATACAAAGCCGAGTGAGCAGCGTTATTGCTTCCGGTGGCCCCTCTATTTGCTGATGGACCCCTGATGCATTCCCATACTTGGCTTCACTATTCCGGATCCCGATATCATGGGTGATGCCAGCCAGTTCCAGAATCAGCTGCGTCCGATCATCAAGCGCCTCCCCCTGACCGATCACGCGCGCAAAGCTGTGAACTTTCAGAAAATGATGAATACGACGCGGATCCCCTTTGTTGTACTCAATCATGGCCGAAATCACCTTGCTGCATATATCCATAAATGCACCCCGCTGCAGATTGACGACACAAAGCTTATTGAAGGGATAACCGAGTACAGATACGGCAAGCTGACCTCAGAAGAAACCCCTGTCGTCCTTGGCGTAAGCAGCCCCACTTTTTTCAGGAAGCTCAAGAAGAAGACGGGCAGCTGACGAAGGAAAATACGCTATTCTCCTGGCAGCAGGCGAAAATCGAAGGGTTTGTCCCGATCACAGACCAATACGCCGTCCCAGATTTCCAGTTCGGCCACCTGGATCGAGGAGCGCTTCCGTTCTCCTGCGGCAACATTGACTCCCGCAGTGTGCAAGGCTTCACCAGGATGTGTGAAATAGAAGAGGAAAGCCCGCTCCCCCTGTACGAGAACATCGGCATGATGGCCGAATGCGCCATCTTCGTTTCGGACTCCCGGTTTGTCCAGAATGTCCGCCTGACGGGTCCAGGAGACCCCGTCATCGGACTGGTACACGCCAAGACCACGCCAGAAGTCGGTCACCAGCCAGTAGCGATCCTTCCAGAAGAACACATTGGGTCCTTCGTGCGCACAGTCCGTCACCACCGGCCCGACGACCCGCCAATGGAACAAGTCGTCGCTCTCCGCGGCAAAGCTTTGGCTTTCATGGTTCTCGTCCTTGTAGAGCATCCGCCAGCGCTGATCCGGCATGCGGTACACGCAGGCATCGATGACGCGTTCCGAGGACAGGGACAGCCTCGATTCAAACTGCCAGTCCCAGAGATTCCTGCTTGTATAGTGGAGCATGGACCGGGGGAAATCCCAGGTATCCGGCACACCCCGCACATAACTCGCATACATGTGGAAAATCCCCTCGTGCAGCATGACTTCCGGTGCCCAAAAGGTGTTCCGGCCTGGTTCAATGGCCAGGTTCGGCAGAATCCCGCGATACAGCCAGTTTAACCCGCCATCATTTGAAGACACCACCCCGATGTCCGTCCCATGCACCCAGGCGTGTCCGGAACCCGGGGCATCGGCGCGCCGGTTCGTGTACAACATCCACCAAGCCTGCTCCTCCGGGTTCCAGATGACGGTCGGATCGGCGGCTCCGTCGTGGATGGGATCGCGGTACAACGGAGCGTTCGGAATCTGCATGCGTTTACTCCTCCTTCGGTCCTTGGTCTTCCCTTTCCACATCAGGATCAAGATCAATCCGCCAGCTGGATGGCCAACTCAACCAGCCACACACATTCCCTCGGCTCCAAGCGATAATCCGTCAGATTCGCCTCATATCGGCAGCCGAAAGCATCACCCTCCGGGACTTCCCACTTTTGCACATTGGCTCGGGTGTCCTTCAGCCAATCCACCAATGCCTTATTGCCCCGCATGGCATATCGCGAATATTGAAGGGTTCTGATATCATCTGGCACCTCACAAGCCGGGTTCGTCATGAATACGTAGGAGCTCACCTTGGCGATTGGCTACATTCTTATAGTCCCATTGTATTTGTACGGATTTCGTCAGCCATAAGGACAGTTGATGCACATTGATTTCATCGGCACCTGTATAACACGCTTCGGCAGCCTTGAATTTCCCTACAGGTCTCAGGTCCTCTTCATCAAAGGACTGTCCGCTCCAGAAAAGCAGTTGGATCCCCTTCCTGATTTTACTATACCCGACGATCGGATTGCCATCGATAAACCAAACAGGGCTTCCATGCCAGATTTTGCTCCTGGCATCTGGCAAATCCCTGTTGATTTGCTCCATCAATGCTTTGCATGTTATTTGATCAGCCAAGGACTGTGATAGATTATAACCAGTCAAGTCATCAACCGGAACATCCTTCTCCACCCTATCCATCTTTTCCATCTGATCCAGCTTATCCAGATTTCGCATCCGATCCATCCCCTTCCGCCGAAACTGTCCGTATTCAACGAAAATTATCCCAATGCCACATCCAGAATCATCATGACCGTAAACCCCAGCATTGCGCCGATCGTTGCAATGTCGGTTCTGGACCCGCCTTCCTCGCGTTGTGCTTCGGGAATCAACTCCTCAATGACAACATAAATCATAGCGCCCGCGGCAAAACCCAGGGCATATGGGAGGATGGGCTTCATGGCCAGCACCGCGAGTGCGCCGATCACCCCGGCAATCGGCTCGACAAGTCCGGAAGCCTGCCCAAGTAAAAAGGCCTTCTTTCTGGAAAGGCCTTCCCTGCGTAGGGGAATGGATACGGCCGCTCCTTCCGGAAAATTCTGCAGACCGATACCAATCGCCAATGCGATCGCTCCGGCAATCGTCGCTCCTGACGTGCCGCCTTGGGCAGCCGCTCCGAAAGCAACGCCGACGGCAAGACCTTCTGGAATGTTGTGAAGGGTGATGGCCATGACCAGCAGAATGCTTCTCTGCCAGGTCGACTTCGGACCTTCCGCCTCGGATCTGGGCAAACCCATATGAAGGTGCGGCAACAACTTGTCGACAGCATAAAGAAAACAACCACCAAGCAAAAATCCGGCCGCTGCAGTGATCCATGCGACCTGACCCAATTCCTCAGCCATAGCGATACCGGGCGCCAACAGCGACCAAAAACTGGCGGCAATCATCACGCCGGCTGCAAAGCCGAGCATCCCGTTCAAAAGCGTCTTGTTGATGCTTTTGAAAAAGAATACAAGCGCCGCACCCAAAGCGGTAACCCCATAAGTGAATAAAGTCCCGATCAATGCCTGTTGGACCGGTGTGAACCTTTCGAAGAATAGAACCATATGCATCATCTCCCCACGGATGGCGTGATCGATCGCTCATTCAATGGAATTTATCAGGTCCTATGCGCATCAAATGACTGTTTTTCCCTCCATGCCGTCATTGTGATCTGTATAACAAATCTGGTCCCGCGACAGATTTGTGTAGATTACGCCCTCTCTTTCATTCATATACTCAATCGTTGCCGGAGACAACAATCTCCGCTTCCCATTCAGAGGGCCTTTGACCTTCATGACGAGATAATTGATTTTCCAGTTGTCCGTATCAAGAATATAGTCAATCACGCGTCCAACAACCCCTGCCCTTGCGTGAAGCTTGCAATCACAGACGTCATGCGTACTGCGCAGATGAACGGCAGCATCATCCCGTGCAGCGGCCATGTGTGAATACTGCGTACTGTCCGCATATTGCTCGGGATGGAGGGATGGATCGGAGTATCCGCTCTCTTCTTCCACGAAAAAGTCCGGCAAAGATCCCCATAGGCTGGGCCGTTGCCAGTGGGACAGCCATCCGCCTTGTGAATACCCTTCGTTCATGGCTTGCCTCGAGACGGGAGGATTCTGGCGAACGACGGGGCTTTCCTTGTATTGGTTCTTTGATAGGGTCAACTCAATCGTCTTGGCATTGTGATCGATCATCCAAATGGATTGGGGGGAAATCAGGACTTGTTCATCTTTTTCCCAGTTCCACGTATCAACAACCAGATAACGGACTGTCCAGTTTCTGTCATCGAAAAAGAACTCCGAGACTTGTCCTGCTTCTTCACCCTGTATATGAATCCGATAGCCTTTCAGCATCTTTACATTCCTTTGCATAATGCCTCCATTCCGGGAGTATGAACGTGAATCACTCCCTTGGTGGATCTTTACCCTCCCTCATCTATATTTACACGTAAAACCAGAGGATTTATTGTGTATCGGTGTGAAAAAAGCCTTCTCATTGGTGGTATTGTTGCTCGACGCATGGAAGAATAAATGATACGCTACTTCAATACTCCTGCGGAGACGGTCTTGATCCCCCTGCCTGCAAGGTCGGGTGGCCTGCTCAGGAAACACAGGACAAATGAATGGCAGTCGGAGCCGTATGGCGTTGGTATTTTCATTGGATGAACGATGACTTGAAAGAAAAAACGGAGGCGATGGGCGATGCACGGGACAGAAGAGTTGGATGAGCGGCTGGTGGGCGTCATGCCCAGCGCAAGACAGCTGAGGCTGCAACAGATGGAGTTTTATGCATTTGTGCATTTCACGGTAAATACCTTTACAGGGAAGGAATGGGGCGATGGGACGGAAAGTCCGTCCATCTTCCATCCCAGGCAGATGGATGCCGATCAATGGGTGGACGCCATCTCGGCAGGCGGGATGAAAGGGCTGATTCTTACCTGCAAGCATCATGATGGATTCTGCCTGTGGCCAAGCCGGCATACCGGACATAGCGTGGCTTCCAGCCCATATAAGGCCGGGAGGGGCGACATTGTGGCGGAAGTATCGGACGCCTGCAAAAGAAAGAACCTGGCCTTTGGCGTGTATCTTTCTCCCTGGGATAGAAATCACCCCTCCTATGGAACCGGAGAGGCATATGATGACTATGTTGTGGCACAACTGACAGAGCTGCTGACACAGTATGGGGAGATATGCTCTGTGTGGTTTGACGGTGCCTGCGGCGAAGGAAGAAATGGCAAGAAGCAGGTATATGACTGGGTACGTTACTATCAAGTGATACGTACGCTCCAGCCTGATGCCTGCATCCATGTGTGCGGCCCGGATGTGCGGTGGTGTGGAAATGAAGCGGGTGACACACGGGTATCCGAATGGAGCGTGGTGCCCAAACGGACCCGCGATACGGAGCGGATTGCGGATCAAAGCCAACAGAACGACTCGGCGGACTTCCGGGAAAGACGGATCCATGCACAGGATCAGGACTTGGGAAGCAGGGACCTGCTGCAGCATGAACCCGAATTGATCTGGTACCCGGCAGAAGTGAATACCTCCATTCGTCCCGGTTGGTTCTACCATGCCGAAGAGGATGACAAGGTGCGTTCACTCGACGAGCTGCGTCATATCTATCTGAATGCGGTTGGAGGCAATTCAACCTTTCTTCTCAACATACCGCCCACACCGGAAGGCTTGATCCATCCAAAGGACTGTGAAAGACTTGCTGAACTGGGAACATGGATTCGCCAGACCTTTTCATGCAATCTGGCGGAGGAGGCCGACTGGACCTCGTCGTCGCCTGTTCCCGGACATGAAGCCTTTCTGGCCAGCCGGGACGATGAAGCGTTTTTCCAGAGTGCCCCGGAAGTGGACGAACCTTTTATTGCCCTGAGGTGGACGCAACCCAAACACATACGGTATGTCGTACTCAAAGAGAATCTGATGCTCAGCCAGCGGATAGAACGGTTTATTGTCGAGACCGAACAGAATGGCGCTTATATTCCAGTCCACGAAGGTTCGGTTGTGGGATATAAGCGAATTGTTTCATTGCCCGATGTCATATCCTCTTCAGTCCGGATCAGAATCACGGATGCGAGAATGAATCCGGATCTGACCTTTTTGGGTATATACGGCACGAAGGTTCATCCCATGGGATGAACCCTTTGCGTCACCCCATCAAGTGCCTGCAGTTATGCGTGGAAGCTCCGCAATCAGCCGGGCTTGATTCATGCAACCCTTAATCTTTCCCCTTTGAAGAGAACATCCTGTTCCCGCCCGAAACATTGAACACCTTCCGGAATCCCTTCCCCAACAGAATGTTCTGGGCGGCATTCCCCGTCACGCCCTTGTTGCAGTAGGTGATGGCTGTGACTTCCGGATCGAGGCGCTCCGCCGCTGCCCGCAGCTTTTCCTGGGGAATGCTGCGTGCCGACGGAATATGTCCGGCGTCGAACTGTTTCTCCGCTCTGGCGTCAATCAGCGTATAGGCTTCTCCGGATGCCATCAGTGCTTCCAGCTCTTCCGCCGTCATGAGCGGTCGTCCTTTGGCGATGGCGTTGTCCAAAATCATCCCGGTATAATGGACCGGATCCTTCGTGGTGGAAAACGGAGGCGCATACGCCAGATCCAGATGAAACAAGTCCTCTGCCTTCGCCCCGAAGGTGATGGCGGTCACGAAGACGTCAATCCGTTTGTCGACGCCGCCTTCACCCACAATCTGCACACCGAGGAGCCGCCCAGTCCTTTTGTCCGCCACTGCCTTGATGGTCATCTCACGACCGCCCATGTATTCCGGCCGATCGGGCTTGATGTTGTGACAGACGGCCACCTCATACCCGGCCGCTTTTGCATCCCGTTCCGACAATCCGGTCTGCGCGACAGTTTTGTCATACACGAGGAAGATGCCGGTCCCGAGAACACCCCGGAATTCCAGAGTTCCGCCGGTTGCGCAATCCCCGGCGATGCGGCCCGTCTTGTTCGCTGTGGAGCCAAGGGGACGATAGACCGGAGCGCCTGTCACAAGATGGAAGTGTTCGATGCAATCCCCGCAGGCGTAAACATCCGGGATATTGGTCCGCATCCTTTCATCCACGGCAATCGCGCCGGTTGCACCCAGGTGTACGCCGGCTTCCTTGGCCAGGCCCACTTCCGGACGTACGCCTGTCGCCACGATGACGATGTCCGCCGGGATGACGGTTCCCGCTGTATCGGATGAGTCCGCTGTATCTGTGGTTCCCACCTTACTGGCGCTACCCGGCGCAACGCTTGATCCCGCCGAGGCAGTTGCTCCAACGGACAGCACGACCCGATCCGCTTCAATGGATGTCACCCCGCTGTTCGTGCGAACTTCGACGCCTTTCGCAACCAGATGGGCTTCGACCAGCGCGGCCATATCGGCATCCAGACCCGGCGTAACCTGGGGTAGCTTCTCAATCAGCGTCACCTTCATGCCAAGCGCTGTAAAATTTTCGCAGACTTCAAGACCGATGAAGCCTGTCCCGATGATGACCGCTTGTTTCGGCTCATTCCGACGGATGAAGGCATCGATCCGGTTCATGTCGTTGATGTTCCGGAGCATGAATACATGCGGATGATCAAGACCCGGCAGCGGAGGCGCCACCGAGCGCGCACCGGTGGCGAGAATCAACGTGTCGTAATGATCCTCGAAAATTTCACCTGTTTCCAGCTTCTTCACCGTGATTCGCTTTTCTGCCGGTTCCACGCGAAGAACCTCGTGACCGATTCTGACATCGACGTTGTACTTGCTCTTGAAAAAGGCCGGATCGCGCGGGACCAGCTCCTCGAGACGCTGGACCTGCCGTCCCAGATAATATGGCATTCCACAGCCCGAATAGGAAATGTACGTGTCCTTCTCGTACAGGACAATCTCCGCCTCTTCATTGTTTCTGCGGGCTTTGGCTGCGGCCGATGTTCCGGCGGCAACCGCTCCAATGATGATGATTTTCATCCGGCATCCTTTCTGCTTACTTCGTTCCGAGCGAAGCCGTTGTACTGCTTTTCACGCTTTCCGGGAACCAGAGCGTCGTTCTGTTGGCGATTTTGACAAGGATCAGCATGACCGGCACTTCCGTCAGGACGCCGACAACCGTCGCAAGCGCCGCACCGGAGGTCAATCCGAACAGGGAGATGGCAACCGCAACCGAGAGTTCAAAGAAGTTGCTTGCTCCGATCATGCCTGCAGGTGCGGCAATATTGTGCGGCAGCTTCCACCATTTCGCCCAGCCGTAAGCAATGAAAAAGATCAGGAAGGTCTGGATCGTAAGCGGAATGGCAATCAGAAGGATGTGCAGCGGATTTGAAAGGATGATTTCTCCCTGGAAGGAAAAGATGATGATCAAGGTCAGCAGCAGCCCGATGATCGTCGTGTTGTCAAATTTCTTCAGGAAAACATTGTTGAAATAGTCCAGCCCTTTCTTCCGAACGACGGCATTGCGCGTCACAAATCCGGCGGAAAGCGGAATGACCACGAATAGAAAGACCGACAGGAGCAAGGTGTCCCATGGGATCTTCACGCCTCCCACGCCAAGCAGGAACGCGACGATTGGGGTGAACGCCACAAGAATGATCAGGTCGTTGACCGCGACCTGGACCAGCGTATACGCGGCATCCCCCTTGGTCAGATAACTCCACACGAAGACCATGGCCGTGCAGGGCGCCGCTCCGAGCAGAATGGCGCCCGCGAGGTACTCTTTGGCAAGGTTCGTTGGAATCAGGTTCTTGAAGACGACAAACAGGAAAAAGGAAGCGATGGCATACATGGTGAACGGCTTGATCAGCCAATTGGTTACGCAGGTCACAACCAGTCCCTTAGGTTTTTTGGTGGAACGGACAATGCTTTTGAAGTCGATTTTAAGCATCATCGGGTAAATCATGAGCCAGATGAGGATGGCAACGGGAATGGAAACCTTCGCGTACTCGAACTTGTTCAAGGTGGCCGGAACAATCGGCAGCCACTGCCCCAGCATGACGCCGGCAACAATGCACAACGCGACCCACAAGGTCAGGTATTTTTCAAAGGGACCAAGACCTTTCCCATCCGTACTTTTGTTTTTCACACGCATTCCTCCTTGTTCTTGTTGTTGCACGATCTCTCGATTTCACGCCACGATCATGTCAAGACTCACAGGTCAGATCCGTTGTGTTGCAGACACAATCCGGCTTTGGCTCAGTCAGTACGTTTATCAGAAGATGAATTTCGTCGACCCTCGGCTTGTTGATCGTGTAGTAAATCCATGTGGCATCCTTTCGTGATGTCACCAATCCGCATTCCAGCAAAACCTTCATGTGATGCGAAAGTGTCGGCTGCGATATGGACAATGCTTCCAATATCCTGCAGGCGCACAATTCGCCGCAGGACAGGACATCAAGGATTCTCAGCCGGGTCGGTTCGCCCAATGCCTTGAATACGGAAGCTTCATGTTCGTAGTCCATCCTTCACACCCCGTTCATCATCCACATGCCCATCGGTTCGCAGCGCATGCTGCGAGCGTGTTTCGGTTCTTTGGATTCGCATGCCCGTGAGCAAATCACCCCTGCAGATCGATTTTAATCTATTCATCGATGTGTGTCAATATTTATATTCATCTATGTTTGGATATGCCTGCAGGAACGCGCCCACTACCCTCCCTGCGTGCGCCGATAAGCAGCCGGAGTGGTTCCCGACGCTTTTCGAAAAACGGAAATGAAGTAATTCTGCGTGGCAAATCCCAGCTGCGTCGCTATTTCCGAGATGGGCGACGATGTAAGGACAAGAAGCCGTTCCGCCTCCCGGACCTTCTCCCCCGTTACAAAGGCTGAGATCGTCATCCCGGTCTTCTGCCTGAAATGCCGGCACAGATAGGAACGGTTCAAGTGCAGATGGGCAGCAAGGTCCGAGGTCTGCACCGGTTCGGACAGATGGCGCAATACATATCCGCTGACGCGCGAAACAATGGAGGAGTCGCTTGATAGCTTGTGTGCACGCGCCACCAGGCGAGTATATTCAAGAAACATGTGCCTGATATAGTCGAGAATCTCCGGGTATGTCTGGAGCTGCTCAATATGCAGCAGGTATTCATCCGCCCGCAGAATGGCGGTCGAATAGTCCAGCCCTCCGTGAATGGCTGCGCGTGACACGATGGCAGTGGTCATGATGAACGTATTCTTGAAAGAGCGGACGGCGTCTTCCGCCAGGTAGCCGAAATCCGCGGCGGCCTGCCGATCCTGGAACAATATCCGTTCCAATGCCGCCTCATTTCCGGTCTCGACCGCCAGTAGAATGGCATTCTCCAGCCGCTGATCCATTTCAAGCATCAAGGGTTGCGGCGAAACCGGTATTCTCATGCTTCTTTTCGTCTGGCCCCACGGCAGTGTCTCCACTTCCGGCACGGTCCCGATCCCGATGATTGTCCCGATAAGACGCAGCACTTCATGAAACCGCGGCAGGTTGCAGGGCGGAAGGCTGCGGAACCAGCGCGTCACCTCAAGTTCACGTCCGGCCGGAAGATTGAAGAACGCCAGAACCTCCCGGGATGTTCTTCGGGCCCCATCGTATGCGGATACAGGTCCCGCCACCACGATGTGTTCACCGAAGCGGACACATCCCAGAAACAGATAGGCTGGCGCGACGGAGCAGAACAATCCATCACGCGGCGGCGTATGCTTCAATCCAAAATCCAATGCGGGATTCGGTTCGAAAGTACCGCAGGACAGGACCACACCTTCGCGATCCCGGACGGCAATCGGCACACCGGTGGAACCGGAGAGCAGCCGAAGCATTGGTTCGCAGGACAGCGTCATGATATGTGCCCCCTTCCGAACGTGTGTTGAATCATGTCAATTTATTGTACATCAGGCGACAATAGTGGTATACAGCGCCTCGATCGTTTTCGTACAATTTGTACAATCCCCTACGCGAAAACAGACTGCGAGGTGTGCAATGCAACAAGAAGCTACGCTCTATCATCCATCGAACGATTCCAGCTGGGAACATCCTTATGTCGACATGGAGGCGCATCGCGCAAATCCTTTTCCGCATGTGTATCTTCATGGCGGCTTCGAAGGAACCCCAGTCCGTTTTTCCTTTTACTGTCCGGTGAAAGAGTCATTCAGCGGTCGTTTTTTCCATCTGGTAACCCCCGTGCAGGGGCATGAGGATCAGTCCCAGAGCTTGTCGGGCGAAGAGGATCACATCGGCTTTTCATTGCATCACGGCGCTTGTTTCGTGGAATCCAACATGGGCGGTGACAACCCGGATCCAACCCTTTTGTACCGTTCCAGCGCAGCCGTCGCCGAGTACCTGCGCATCGTCGCAAAGCGTTTGTATTCCTGCGATCGCATTTTCGGCTACCTGTTCGGCGGCAGCGGCGGCGGATTCAAAACAATGGCTTGCATCGAGCGGACGGAAGGAATCTGGGACGGATCCGTTCCGTTTGTCATCGGCTCCCCGATGGCCATCCCAAACATGTTCACAGTGCGCGTTCACGCCATGCGCCTCCTGCGGCACCGTTTTCAGCAGATCATCGAAGCGATGGAGCCCGGAGGCAGCGGCGATCCGTATGCAGGACTGACTGGAGAGGAAGCCGATGCCCTCAGGGAAGCGACCAGGATGGGATTCCCGCCCCGCGTCTGGTTCTCACAGGACGAAATCGGTGCAGGCGCGCTTCCCGTTCTCCTCTACGCCATTGACCAGATGGATCAGGCGTATTACACCGATTTCTGGACGAAGCCCGGTTACCTGGGCAGTGATCCGACCGGCAGCGCAGTCCGGGACCGACTCTTCTTCGAAACAACCGTCCAATCCGTCACCCTGCCGGAGGAAGCCTGCCGCTCTTCGGATTTCGGTGTGGATTCGGCCTGGCAGACGATGGCTTTCCGCTATGGAACCCAGCCAATGATCGGCCTGACGGACATTCCGGACGACATACCCTATCGGGAGGGCATCAAGATCGTGATTACCAGCGGCACGGCAACCGGCCTGCAACTCCCGCTTGGCCGCCTCGCCGACCATCAGGCAGTTGTCGGCGAAGCCTTCGGTCAGGGGAACATTGCCGCCGCCATGCAGGACATACGGCCCGGTGACGGCATCCGGCTCGATAACAGCGATTATCTGGCCATCCAGACCTATCACCGGCATCAGGTTCCGACACCAGACTTCTGCGGCTGGGACCAGTTCCGCGATCAGGACGGCCAGCCGTTGTATCCGCAGCGTCCCGTTCTGATCGGACCCATCACGGCGCACGTCGGATCCGGCAGTATCCAAAGCGGTCGAATCCACGGGAAGATGATCGTCTGTGCTTCACTGTTGGATGAAAGCGCCTTGCCCTGGCAGGCGGACTGGTATCGGAACAAGGTCCGTGAAGTACTCGGACCGGAGGCGGACAGGCAGTTCCGGTTGTGGTACCAGGACAACGCCATGCATGGGAGCCTCAGGGAGTACAGCCCAGCAATCCAGGCGCACACGGTCAGCTATGTCGGAGCTCTGCACCGTGCGCTGCTTTGCGTGAGCAACTGGGCGGAGCGGGGAATCGAACCGCCGGCAAGCACGACATATCGCATCGAGGATGCCCAGGTGGTTGTGCCCGCTTCGGCGGCGGATCGCAAGGGAATCCAGCCCACCGTTTCGCTGCGGGCCAACGGACAGGCATCGGTTCGCGTGCTGAAGGGTGAAACAATTCGTTTCGATGGTTGCATGGAAATTCCCGAAGGCGCCGGACATATCGAAAGCGTGACCCTTGCCATGGAAGGGCGGACACCGGACGGGTACGATATCCAGCCCATCCTGAAAGAGTGTCCCGAAAGCCGGACCCTTCCTGAAGACGGCGCTCCCAACATCCACGAAGTTCACCACGAGCACTGCTGCATCCAGCCCGGAACATACTTTGCAGCCTTGCGCGTCACCGTCAACCATATGCAGGGCAATCCCTATACAGGCCTCAGCAATCTGGCGCGCGTTCGGATTCAAGTCGACGCATAACTTCCGACACACAATACATGGAAGGAACAGGAGAAAGAACATGCAGACGAAAGCAGCCCGCGCCCCCCGCAAACCCGGCTGGGTGGTTCCAGGCAGGGAAAAGATCGGCTATTTCCTTGGAAATGGCGCCAACTTCACCGTCCACTCCTTCGTTTCCACCTTTCTGTCGGTTTACCTGCTGATGATCGGGGTGAGTGCGACAACCTCCGCCACGGTTCTTCTGATCCTCAAGGCCTGGGATGCAGTCAACGACGTCCTGTTCGGATACCTGATCGACAAGGTGCGTTTCAAACCGCAAAACCACCGCTTCCTTGCATGGCTTTTCAGCGGACGCTTTCTGCCGTGGTACCGAATCGCGGCCTTCCTGCTGCCGGTTTCCGCCATCACCCTGTTCACCATCAACACACAGGCGCCGATCTGGATGCGCATCCTTCAGTACGTCATCGGCTATCTGCTGTACGACATCGCCTTCACCCTCGCCTCTGCGCCGTACGGTTGCATGCTGACCTCCCTGACGTCGAACGTCGAGGAACGGACTTTCCTGCAATCCTATTCCGTCCTGGGTCAGGGTGCCGGTGCCCTGCCGGTCTCCTTTGTCGGCACGGCCCTCATTGCCGGCAGTTTCGGTTATAGCGGCGCCGCCATCCTGTTTGCCGTGTTTGGCTTCCTTCTGGCCTTGCCGACAATGCTGACCGTCAAGGAACGCAATGTCACCGAACCGGCGCTGGCCTCCGAATCCGCCTATACGCTCAAGGAGATGGGACAGTTCCTGAAGAAGTCACCTGAATTTCTGTTCTTCGAGCTTGGCCAACTTGTCTGGGGTATGTTCTTTACGTCCGGCTTCATGCTGTTCCTGGCCTACTATATTTTCGGCGATGCAAACATCAGCCTTATTTACATGGCAATGGGAGTCATCCCCACGGTCGCACTGATCCCTTTCTTCCCGATCCTGTTCCGCCATGTCGACAAAATGGTCTGCATCCGCATTGCCTGCGCCCTGTACGCCCTCTTCAGCCTGGTGATTTACTTCATCGGACCCGAGGGAGCGAAAGCATCCCTGGGCCTGCATTATGCTTTGTATGCAGTTTGCGGCAGCACCTACGCCTTCACGATGATCGGCTCGGCCATGGTGCTTCCCGATGTCGCGGAGGTCGCCAAGTACCGTACGAATACGGACCGCATCGGCATCATCTTTTCCATCCACGCATTTGTCGGCAAACTCGTCGGCTCCCTGGTCACCTCGGTTTCCCTGCTGATCCTCGGCGCTTACGGTTATGTCAGCGTGACGGCCGGATCGTTCGCCGAGCTGGCCGCTTTGAACGCACAGGGGATCGGACTGCAGACACCCCATGCCCTGCAGGGTCTCTGGAACGTGACCTTCCTCTTCCCCGCTTTCGGCTTCCTGCTGGCCGCCTTCTTCTACTCGCTTGTACGCATCAACCGCAAGGAGGTCGGTATCATGATCCGTGCGAATCTGGGAGAGATTTCGCGGGAAGAGGCGGTGGCACAATTACAGCAGGGCACGGTCGAAGTTCGACAGAGTTGACTGCCAGATCATCAGGGATCCACTACAGCAAAGCCGTATCCGCACAGTGCGCTGGTCCGCGAAGGCATGGAGGCAGGTTCCGTCACATAAAAACTCGGATTCCTGCCTTCGCCCGTCGCGGTGCACTCGCTGTGCGGAACATCGTGCAGCATGGTGAAGAAACTGCACCGCGGATCGTTGAAGGTGCACCGGATCAACAGGAAGTCTTCCGGCGTCAGACCCGCGCCGGCGGCTTTCCGATCCAACTCCTCGTGACCCATCAATGCCACAAGCAGATAAAGCGGCTTCGTGTCAGGTTCTCCGAGCAGAAGAAACTCCTCATTGTCGCAGTGCGAGCCAATGGACTGGATCTGGGATTGATTCTTTGTGACAGCCAGCAGTTGATGGGGGCCGTGATTCGGATTGGAGACATAGAGTTTGATGTCTTTGCCCGTCTCCGGTTCCAGATTCTTCATTTCATGCAGTCCTGGACCGAGCAGAAGGATGAGACCCTTGTCCTCCAGCATTTTCATCAGCGGTTCATCCATTGGGACCGGATGGAGTTCCAACAGCTTGTTCGTCATGGTGCCTCCTTGTTTCCTTCGTGTCTGCTATCCTATTATTGTCTTTTCATTTGATGGATGATGCAATTGCCAACCGATCAGGATGGACGGCTCTCCCTGGATCATTCTGCCGATTTTCGGAAACCTGAACAACACGAACTTGAACAGGGAGTTCGCTGCAAAAAGCGACCCGGCCGCCACCAAGCCGCCAGCCAGGGAGCTGTCCGTCCCCACCATCGCATTCTGTACCGAGTTGCTGATGAGGAGGATAAACACAAGGTCAACAACGGAAAGCTGACCGAGTTCTTTCTTTCCGAACAAACGGATGGCCACGATGATGAAAAGATAAACCGCCAGAGAACTGACGATAATTTGCAGATAACTGCTCCAATGCATCGTTCATACCACCCTTTCACCCGCTCTGACCGAGTTGAATCCGGCTTCCCCCGGGAAGACACCGTTAACGAACAGGACCGGCCGAGCTGCGCACATGCTTGCGAGTGGGCAACATGCCCATTCTATCGTTTGACCCGGTCCGAATCAATGACCGATGCTCCACCTGTCACGCTGATGAACGGAAATGCCGGATCGTAATTCCCTACGATCCGGCATTTCCATTCATCTGTGATCCTGTCATTGGGACCCTTTGGCAAATTCTGAAACGTTGTTTCGCACCCATGAAAAGGGCGATCCCCTCCTTGGATCCAGTCCCGAAGGTCAGCGGAACGACTTGTGCAAAACTTCCAGACACCCCACGTGGTCCATCTCGCAGGGATTTGCCGCAAACAAGCCGCCCATCGTTTCACGGGCATTGCGGGCGATCCGGTCCAGTTCGTCTTCCCGAATGCCGTAATCACTCATTTTGAGTTCATCCACGCCGCAATCGGCCTGCAGTTTCGCCAAAGCGACAAGGAAGTCCTCCGGCTTGTCGGCGTCTTTCATACCGAGCGCCTGCGCCATACGGACAAAACGTTCATCACAGGCATGCCGCTCAATGAAGAATCCATGGAAGGCATTTGATATCATGATCAAACCCGCGCCATGAGGCAAATCCGGATGATAGGCGGACATGGCGTGCTCCAGCGAATGCTCCGCGGTCGTGACACTGACAGTCATCACCACACCGGAAAGGGTGTTGGCAAAGGCCATTTTCTCGCGTGCCTCCCGATCGCTCCCATCGCGAACCGCCCGCGCGAGGTAGCGACCGACATTTTCAATCGCCGTCAGTGCGTACATGTCACTCATTTCGCTGGCAAACGTGGAGATGTAGCTTTCCGTGGCATGAAAAAGCGCATCGAACCCCTGATAAGCCGTGAAATTCGGCGGAACCGTCGCCATCAGTTCCGGATCGATGATCGAGATCACTGGGAAAAGGGTGTCATACCCGCCTACGCCGATTTTCTCATTCGTCTCCCCGTTGGTCACGACACCCCATTGATCCGCTTCACTGCCCGTACCGGCTGTCGTCGTGATGCAGACGAGTGGCAGCGGATCCCTCGCAAGGGTCAGCCCCTTTCCTGTACCCCCATGGACGTAATCCCAAAGGTCCCCCTCGTTGGTCGCCATCATCGCAATGGCTTTTGCCGCATCCATCACGCTGCCGCCTCCGAGCGCAAGGAGAAAATCACAGCCGTTTTCTCTGGCGCAAGCCGCACCCGCCATGACGGCGGTTTTTGTCGGGTTCGCCCCGATTCCGTCATACAAGGCGGACTCGACCCCGGCAAGGCGCAGCTGCGCCTCTGTCCGGGCCAGCGCACCGTTTCCCCGAACGGATTTACCGTCTGAAATGATGAGGAGGGCCTTCCGGCCGGGCAGCTTCTGACTGTGCAGTTCGCTCAGGCGACCCTGCCCAAAAATGAATCGGGTTGGGACATACATATTGAAACTCATGTGGATCCTCCTTCATATCTGCGCGTTCATCGGGTTCATATCCGAATTAGAATCTATTCATTGCATCCGCCATTTCCTTCATCATGTCCGGAATGGCGATTTGCTGCGGACAGTGGGGTAAACATGCGCCGCAGCCGATGCACGCACCTGGTCGCTTTTCTTCCGGCAATCCATTGAGCCGGAAGAGCCGCCAGGCACCACCCAACTTGTATTCGTTGTACATTTGCAGGAGCATCGGGATTTCCAGCCCTTGCGGACATTCACCGCAGCAATACCTGCAAGCGGTACAGGCAACGGCAACAGATTCATGCAGCATGGCACAAGCCTTTTCCAAAAGATCCGTTTCCGTGGCAGACAGAATTTCTCCTTTGGACAGGGTCGCCAGATTGTCCCGGGTTTGTTCCATGTCCGACATCCCGCTCAGAATGACCGCGACATTCGGAAGTCCCATGACAAAGCGGAGAGCCCAGGAAGCGATGGATTTGTCCGGCGCAGCCGCCCTCAACAAGGCATTCCCTTCCTGCGTCAGGGAGGAGAGCAATCCGCCATGAACCGGTTCCATGACAAACACCGGAATATTCCGCTCTGTCGCAAGCTCATACTGACGTCGTGCCGTACCGTGCCACCAATCGTAATAATTGATCTGAAGCTGGACAAAATCCCATTTTCTTTTGTTGAGAACCGTTTCAAGCACCTCCGGCTGTCCATGAAACGAGAAGCCTAACTGCCCGATGCGCCCTGTCTGCTTTTGTTCCTGAAAATACTCGATGGCCCCGTTTGTCAAATAGCCTTCGACTGTGTCGTCCGAGATCCCGTGAAGCATGTAGAAATCGATCCTGTCCATCTTAAGCCGCTCCAGCTGGGTGGTAAACTGTCGTCTGTAATCCGGTTCGGCCCAGATATTGTATTTGTCGGCAACATAAAAACTGTTTCTTGGATAATCCGCGAGCGCTTTCCCGAGAAAAACCTCAGAAGTTCCTTCATGATAGATATAAGCCGTATCAAAATAATTGACTCCTTGCTCATAGCACGCGTGCACAATCTCCGTTGCCCGTGTGAAGTCAATGGCTGCATCGGGCTGGTCGCCGATTCTCGGCAATCGCATATTCCCGTACCCAAGCCGCGACAAGGTGGCAGCCTCGTTAAATTGCCGAAACAGCATATTCATATCCCCTTCCATCTGGTTGTCCATCTGCAGGTCTATCTGTTTATCCATACGGTTGTCCATCTGTATGCCCATCTATTTGTCTCTCTATTTGTCTCTCTGTTTGTCTGTCTGTTTGTCTCTCTGTTTGTCTGTCAACTCATTCATCTGTCAGTCCAACTCTGTGTTCATAGCGTCACTAATCTTTTGGCTTTTCCCCGCTCGATTTGCCGTGGCAGGTAAAAGCAACCCTGCGCCCACCGCCAGAAAAACCAACCCGCCGAATCCGACCGAACGGATGCCGAACGCGGAGATGAACAATCCACAGAAGGCAGTTGCCATCGCAGTTCCAAGATTCGTGGCAAACAGGAACAGCCCGTTGGCAAAAACCGGAGCGTCAGGGGCTGCACTGGCGATCAGATACTGGTTGACGACTCCGCAAATCCCGCCAAGCAAACCCCAGCCCACAATCAGGGGAGCCATCACGGTGAAAGCCCCGCCTACAGCAAACATCGACAGGTAGACGAGTGCAAGCAGCAATACGAATCCACGAAGAAGGCGTCCCGGCGACTTGACGAGTTTATGTCCTGCAATGAGATTGCCGCCGATGTTCGCGATTCCGTATAACAACAGAACCAAGCTTGTCACATTTGTCCCTGCACCGGCCACACGTCCGAGAAATTCGCCCAGAAAGCCATAAACACCAAAAATCGCACCGTTCAGCATGACGACAGCAACGATGGAAAACCAGACCTTCGGCCGCTTCAGGATTCCGAGTTGACGACCATAAGCCATCCGATGAATGACGGGCATGGACGGAAACAGAAGCGTCAGAAAAAACGGGACAGCGTTCATCAGGGCAAAGAAGAGGAACCCGGCGCGTACAGAAATCGTGCCGGCCAGGAATCCAGCCAGGGGGACGGCGACAACGGCGGACAAGGAAACCCCCACCATGACTTTTGCGACCGCCTTTGGCGCAAATGCTTGCTCAACAGATTCGGCAGCCAGGGCCAAAGCCAGAGAGATGTATACGGGATGGAAAAAGGCCGGCAGGACAATGGCGACCAGCAGCAACGGAAACGAGGGCGCAAAGGCGGCCGAAAGCATGCCTGCCGTAAAAACACCCAAAACGGTCAGCATCAGGTTCTTTCGGCTGAACCGGGAGGCGAGCAGCGGCAGAATGGGCCCGGAAACAGCTACCGCCAGCGAAAACAGGCTTATCGCAAGGCCTGCGGTCGCCACATCGATGCCATACTCTCGTGCCAGCATGGGAAGGAGGCCTATCATCCCCAACTGGGTGCCGACGATACTGAAGACGCCAAGGCTTAAAACCTTTGTTTGGAATGGATTCATGGATTCAACGCCTCTACCTTTCATCCAGTGTGAAGAAGCAAGGCCACCGCCCTAGCGGATGAAATTCGTCCGCTGCCATTCTTCCTTTTCCGGAAGGCCGTACTTGGCCTTCCCATCCGCGATGCAGATCATGAGGAAAGCCATGTTGCGCCCGAGCGACCGCATCGTCTGCAACCCTTCGAGATCCTCGCGGACTTCGTCGGGTGTATTCCCATGGACGGCATTCCAGTATTGGCTGGAGACCACCGGCATGCCGGAGATCGTGAAATACTTGTTGAGTTGATCGAAGGTTGCTGTGGTCCCGCTGCGGCGTGCGGATACGACGGCGGCACCGACCTTCATGCGCTTGTCAAACGGCACACTGTAAAACAGGCGATCCACAAATGAGACCAGCGTCCCTGCGGCATTGGCGAAATAGACAGGGGACCCGATGACGATTCCGTCACAGGCTTCGAATTTCGGCGCCACTTCGTTGACCAGATCATCAAACACGCATTTTCCGCTTGTCTTGCACTTGCGGCAGCCGATGCAGCCACGAAGCGGCAAGTGTCCCACATGGATGATTTCCGTCGAGATTCCGCTCTCCCGCAATGCACCTGACACTTCGTCCAAAGCGGTGAATGTGCAGCCTTTTGCATTGGGGCTCCCGTTGATCAATAGAACATTCATGATGATTGCCTCCGCTTTTACTTCTACAGGGACGTCTTGATGAAAGCATATTCCTTGAAGTGAACTCCAAGTCAAGGGTTTTCGGTAAAAGGAAAAACTAACTTCTAGTTTGCATGAGTCAGTTCCTCTTTGCGGATGTGATTTTACTCCAGCCTCCCACAAAAGGAGTATCGTGAAGAAGTACCCAATTGTATGTGATATTCTCCTGATACACTTTCGGATGCGTTATCTTTTCCATCGTCCTCACTCGCGGAGGTGCAAGCTGAAAGAGTAAAATGGCTCAGAACCGGCTGCAGGGATTGCCTGCCAATGCAACTCCCCCGATTGCAGGTAGAATTGCTTTCCTCCTTGTGCTGACCATCCTCTCCGTGATTGTATTCAAACTTCACTTGCCAGATGTTGTGAAGGCAACTTACCTCACTTTGCCCTTGATGGTTGGCCTCGTAATGACGGGTATTGTCCTTAACCATTTTCCCGAGATTGCGATTATCGGGATCGGTTGCCTCATAATTCTCGGCGTCGTGTTCTTTTTGATGTGGAAAAAACTATCCTGGATGTATTATTTCGCAACGGGTTATGTCTCAGTGCTTGCACTCATGATTCTG
This sequence comes from uncultured Clostridia bacterium, assembly GCA_942493335.1. GTDB lineage: Bacteria > Bacillota > Clostridia > DSM-8532 > DSM-8532 > JAEWSN01. The sequence continues at coordinate 2,700,948 of OW818693.1, forward strand.
CTGTTCAGAATAGACATATAGCGTGAATCATCACATCAGCGCATCCGCCACGAATCCTGACAGAACCGCGGCAAAAAAGACGAAGAGAAGGTATTGCAAGAACCGCTTTCCGCCCAGCACGATTTTCAAGGCGCCCAGGTTGGTGATTTTCGTGGCGGGTCCGGTGATCATGAAAGCGATCGCAGATCCCATCCCCATTCCGCTTGCCAGCCATTCCCGCAACAGGGGGATGGTTCCGCCCCCGCAGGCATACAGGGGTACCCCGATGGTTGCGGCCATCAGGATGCCAAAAGGATTGTTGTTCCCAAAAGCCTTCAGCCAAAAAGTGTCGGGAATGTATCGTTGGGATACGGCGGAGAGCATAACGCCAATCAAGAAATAAGGACCGGTCGTCTTCAGATTCCGCCAAAGGCTCTTCAGAAATCTCATGAAGAGGTTGGGATCCGTATCGCGGTCAGCCGCCTCGACGAGCCCGGAGAAACTAAAGAATCGCTTGCCTCTCTCCATAAAGAGGAACCGCACGGAAAAGCCGGCGGTCATCCCGCACAACAGGCAGGCGACAACCCGACTCGCCAGCGCCGTTGTCCCAAGCGCCGCACTATACAGAATGAGTTGCGGATTCAACAGAATGGAACTCATCATGAAGGCAGCCAGAACATCCTCCTTCATTCCTTTTTCAGAGAAGGAGGCCGCAATCGGGATGGTCCCATACATGCAGAGAGGCGACGCAATGCCGAGAAGGCTCGCCAGCAGAATGCCGAGGATGCCGGACTTCTGCTGACGAACATTGCCGAACAACTGATGGATTTTCTTTTTCCCGAAAACCGAAATCGCAGAACCCAGGAGGATCCCGATCACCCAGTACTTGAAAATCTGCTCCAGCTGGACGGAAAAATAAAACCAGAGGTAGATTCCCTCCCGGGACAGGACATCAATCATCGACACTCACCAGATTGTACATTCTGCTTCCAAGCCCCTGTGCACTGGCATGTTCGAGCGTCAGCAATCCGTTTTTGGCTTCAATGCGGTCCATCAGTGATTTCCCGTCCGGATCGGAGGAAACAAGGTCTATGCAGGCCTGGTCCAGGGCAACGGGATCAAGGGATGCCAGAATGCCGACGTCATGCATGTCCGGTTCCGCCGGGTTTCCGTTGCAGTCGCAATCAATGGAAAGCCTGTTCATGACATTGATGTAGAGGATGTTTCCATCCAGACTGTCGACGACACTTTTCCCCGCCTCCGCCATGCTTTTCAGGAAGGCGTCCTGCTCCCCGCCCCACATGCTTTTCTTGCTTTTCCCACCTGTATGAATCCAGCACTTCCCTGCGGAGGAAGCAATGCCGATGGAGATGTTCTTGATCGCACCGCCATATCCGGCCATCTCATGCCCCTTGAAATGGGAGAGCACGACGAAATAGTCGTAATTCTTGAAGTTGGCCCCGACGATGTTTTCCTTCAGCATTTCACCGCCCTCGACCGGAAGGCTGATTTCTCCCTTCGAATCCATGATATCGACGTCCGCAATGGCCGTATACCCATGATCCTTTGCGACCTGCAGGTGCATGGCGGTGCTGGCGCGCTGCCCGCCATAGGCCGTATTGCATTCCACGATCGTTGCCTTCAGGGATTGCACAAGATCCTTGATCAGCTCGGGTTTGAGGTAGTTGCTGGAGGGTGGCTCGCCTGTGGACAGCTTGACCGCAACCTTTCCCGTGACGGTTGCCCCGAGGGATTGATAAACCGCCTGCAGGCCTTTCGGACTGATATCCTTCGTCATATAGACGACGGCTGCATTTGTGGCTGCATCGGGCGTCAGCACCGAAGCAGCGACGGCGGGTGCCGAAGACTGTGCCACTCCGCTATCGGCCGGAGTGGTGCTTGCGACAGCTTCCGATGTTGCCGCTGGCGTGGGTGCGACTGTCTTCGTCGCTTCTGGAGTTGCCTGCACCGGAGTACTGGTGGCTGCAATCCCGGAGGCGGAATCGGCGGGTGGGAGGATCGTGGCGGAAGGTGCTCCGACGGCTCTCCCGCAACCCGTCAATGTGACAACGGCAAAGAGAACGGAAAGAAACAAAATGAATGCTTTCTTCACTGAACACCTCCATTTTTTACAATGATTCCATATCTGGATCTATATCATAAAATGGGAGATATTTGTGCGTTTCACTTCCGATTTTCCTTTGAATAAAGAATCCAGGAATTTTCACCAAGCATATGCCGTAATGCCATCCCCTGAAACCACGGCCATTCGTCATCCAAACTGTTGTCACCGGAAAGGATTTCTTTCAAACCTAGCTTCATCGTGTCAATGAACGTCGCGGGCACCGCCTCTGCTTTCGTGACATGACCTCCGAACAAACCGTCGAATGCGTCCCGGATTCCATCCAGATCATTCAGGCTCGCGAGGTATTCCGACAGCGGGGTGGAGTGCTCAAGCTGCATCCAGATCTGCCCATTGATGGCATCGCCGGAATACAGGAGTCGGGCTTTTCGATCGAGGACAGCGATGCTGCCCGTTGTGTGACCGGGTATATGTACAACTTCAAGACGGAGGCCGCCCAGGTCGATCATTTGTCCAGCCGCAATGGGAAGCATTCTGCATTCGGTTCCGTCCGGAACCCGCTCAATGCCGCCTTCCCTCAGGGAAGCAGCAAGCATCTGCAAATGCTCATGGTATACACCCATCTCCGCAGGATGAATGTATGCCTCCTGAAAGAAATGATTTCCCCCGATATGATCGAGATGACCGTGGGTGTTGAGCACCATGACAGGCAGTCCGGTAAGACTTCGCACGATATCGGACAAGTCCTCCCTGCCATTCAGCGTATCGACCAGCAATGCCTTTTCCGTTCCGCATAAAAGATAGGCGCTGGATGTTCCGGCATCATCAATCAGGGTCGTATACTCGTTGATCGGAATGATGTTGGCAATGACACTCATATGCACGCTCCTTTAAGAATCACCGGATCCATCCATGTCGGCCTTGATAAACAGCCGTCATGATGGTTCCAGCCTGAATCCAAGCTTCCACATCATACACCCGGTGTGCCGTTCCCTGCAAAGCTTCCACGTGAATGCCGCAACGAACTTCAGGTGCTGCGGATGCAAGAACAGGGTCAACCATGGATTCATCATTATGCTATTTGTCCTTTCGGGTACTTCCCTGCAGGGTGAAACCTCATTCTTCCCTGACATAGCGGGTTTTTCCGCTATCCTGCCGCAGAATCGCGGTTGGCGGAACCTGAATTTTCGTTTCCATTACGCCATTGCTCATTTCCCATTCAACGACAACCAGCCCATAGGGTGTGGGAACAGATCCTTTTGCCCAGGTGAAGGGTCCTGCGGCAGGCTGTATGATGAATTCGGCATACCCCGGTTTCACAGGCCGGACGCCAAGAATGACTGCCGGGAACTCGTAGAGTGCGATGGCACCCCAAGCGTGGCAGTCGCTTCGGGAGGATACGAGATCCTCGACGCAAGTTGTCAGGTGATTCGCCACCATGTCGTACCATGGCTGCCATAACGCTCCTGTTCGTTCATACAGGCCGGTTTCCTCGACCGCCCGGAATAGGTAATGGGTCATCGCAACTGAACATTGGACAAGCGTTTTGTCTTCCAGTGTCCTTTCGATCAGTTGCCGGGCTTCATCTCCCAAAACGGTTCCAGAAAGGACAGCCATGACCTGGACATGCTGGCTGTATGCCTCAATACCTGGGCCATCCTGAAACAGACCATCCCGCCCGATGCAACTGCTCCGAACCGCCTCTCTCACCAAGGCTGACCTATGCCTGTACGATTCAGCTTGTTCCGGTCGATCGAGATATTCGTTCACCTCCGCCGACAGGTTCAGCACATGGGCATACAACAGGTTCTCATAGACCAGAGGACCGCCTTGTGCCGCAGTCGGGCTTCCGAATGTCGTATTCCATTCCGGTGTCCAGTCAACGAACGACCAGAATGCGCTCCCCAATGGTCCGCCAACGCTTCCAACCATGCCATCCGCCTTGCGGTGCCGTTCAAAAAATCCGAGAATGGCATCCATTGTCGGCAGATACTTCAATAGAAATGAACGATCTCCGAAGTACATCATATGATCGTGCAACATCATCAGATAATACAAAGAGAATCCCGGAATCACATTTGGACCATAAGAAGGCGCGCAGCAGTTGATCAGCCCGTCCGGTCTGAGGGAACGATGGAAATCATCCATGCATTTCCGTGCCAGCCGATCATCCCCTGAAACAGAATAGGTGAACAGGATCTGTGCCCGCGTATCCATCGCATATTGGAGTTGCTCGTAGAATGGGCAGTCTTCGTAGGTTTCATGCATGCACCGCCTAAGGGTACGAAGACTGATGTCCCAGATTTGCCGGAAGGTTTCGTCCGAAGTCTCCACCGAAGCCAGTACCTCCAGTGGATATCCGGTTTCACGATATTTGAAGTCAAGCAGTTCGAGTGGAACTTCTCCGGTTGAAATCTCAATCGCGATATATCGGAATGTTCGGAACCAAAAAGGTTCATACGTTTCCGGATGTTTTCCGCGTCCATAACCGCCGACCCGATAGGTATCGGTCTGCCCGGTCAGCACACCATTGCGCCAATCAGTCCTATCACCCTTTCCTGGCATGGCGAACCGCCCTGCGGATGGCTCCGGTGGATATCCGTAACATTCCGATGACAAAAGGGTGATGACCGCACCCGCGCCCTGCCGGACCAGCAGTTCCAGAAAGCCGGTCATCAACTCCCCTGCATCAATTTCCACCCGCTCCACCGCATGTGGCGGGATGACCAAGGAAGAACCGCCCTGCAGCCATGCCGACCATTCCGCTTCCGTCAAGGCAGAACGACGGACACAGGACAATCCGGAAAAGCGTCGCGGGATCTCGATCATCATCGGTATGGGTCGCGGATGAAGAGCTCCAGGACTCATGCTGCCGGGAACATTGAACCCCGGATACGCGACCGCCGATTCCCACTCCGTATCATCAAACTCATTCTGCATCCAGTCTTTCAACGCTGCATCCCCTGCAGCATCTTCCAAAATCCAGAGGAAGTTCAGCCCGCCTTCCGGCACGAAATGGACACGGGTGTCCCGCTTCGCTTTCCAAGTTTTATCGGTGGACAAATCAAGCCGTGCACCATTCGCTTGATTCACACAACCGGTGACGTGAAGCCCAGGCAAATCGGTACGCCAGACCGATTCGTTCCCTCTGCGCGTTCCAAGCGGATATCGCAGAACCTCTACAGTCAGTACATTTGCGCCATTTCGGCAAAAAGGTGCGATATCGACTTCTTCCTCGAACCATGTGAAGCGGTCCCCCTTGCATGGCCCGAAAGCCACCTGAACCCCATTGACCTGAAAACGGTATCGTGAATCCGCCGAAATCCGAATTGGCGAAGCCTCCGGAACACCACTCAGCCATAAACGTTTGCGAAACAAGACGATCTGAGGTCTTTCCGCATCGTCTCCCGACCAATCTTCCAACCAGACCCAGTTTGATATCCCGAACATGATAACCTCCTGCAACGGACTTTCTATTCACCGTTTTTCATCGGCCTCTGCCGAAATATCCTCTGTGATTTGATTCCTAAAGCGCCATCAGTTTTTCTGTCAGGGCTGAAACGACATCATTGGTGAACCCCAGAAAACCCATGCGGGGAATGGATTCCAGATTCTCACGCAGAAAACCCTTGTCTCCGGATTCCAGCATATGATGAAGCATTGGGGATATATTGGCGATGACTGTCATCGCTTCCGGATTTCCCAACATGTCCCCGAACAGGGTTTTCCGTGTATACAAACCGCGTAGGTCTTCTGTTGGCTGGTACTTAAACTCATGAATTCCCGGACCCTTTTCAAGGAGCCAGCTTTCGGGATGACTTGGCAACCGGATGACGGCACTGCAGCCAAACGGGATTTCAATCAGGATCTCAACCCATCCGTCTGCCCGGATATGCCACTCACTACGATACATCCCATTCACGGAATCATAGGATGCTTTGAAATGCTTCAGTCGGCGATCGAGGAGCGGTGCAATTTCCGCTTTACGGAACCCCGGTTCGACAGCCCGAATACCCGCAACATCCCGGTACAGGAACTCCACCACCGCGCCGTAAGCGAAATGATTCAATGAGTTCATCATGGTTCCGCTCATGCGTCCATCATCCAGCACGGAATTCCATCGTTCCCAGATCGTCGTCGCACCAAGTCCTATGCAGTGCATCCAACCAGGAAAATCTTCCTGAAGCAGAAAATGAAAGGCTTCTTCCGCCATTCCGTTTTCCGCGAGGGTCCGACATAGAAGTGGTGCGCCGACGAAACCACCCGTGAGTAGAAAACAGTCCTTGTAAAGCCGATTGTGCAGCCCCTCGACAACCTTGTTCCTATCTTTGTAAATGCCCATGTGAAGGGACACGACATACCCGGTCTGCGTATCCACACCAAGACGGCCGGATTCTGTGAAATATTCTTTCGAGATGGCCTCGTGAATCTGCATATACAGGGCACGATACTCAACCTCATCCTCGGTCTTGCCCAGGACATGCGCGGCATCGGCAGTCTTGCGGACCGATTCGGCATAATAACAGGAGCCGATGAAATACTCGTCCGTGCCGCCCTGCATGCTCTGCGGGGTGCGCCCATCCTGCGAAAGCCAGTCGCCCAGCTGGTCGCCGAAACTAAAAAGGAAGCGCTGTCCTCTGGCCCTATCATCGCGTGTAATCCTGTCCACCCAGTCCTTCATCATGGGATAGTGCCGTTCCAGGGCATATAAGTCTCCGTCATGCTCAAAGATCACTGAAGGCAGAAAGGTCGCGATATCTCCCCAGACACTGCTGTAAATCGCACGACCGGAATCGAAGACCGGGATCACGCCGGGCAGGATGCCATCGAGCTTCGCCTGCTCGGTGCGGAGGTCATGGAGAAACTTATGGAAGAAGGCCGAAGTCCGCATATTATAGGACGCTGTACCCGCAAACACCTGCGCATCGCCAGTCCAACCCAGGCGTTCGTCCCTTTGCGGGCAGTCCGTTGGAAAGTCGATGGAATTGGATTTCTGTCCCCACAGTGTATTCGAGAACAACTGATTCACACCCGCGTGTCCTGTCTCAATCCACCCGGCCGGCTCCAGATCCGAGTATAGCGCCTTCCCGAGGAAGTCCTCGCCTTGCAATATGCCAACCCAACCGGTTACACGTACAAAACGGAATCCGAAAAAGGTGAACCGTGGCTCCACCCATTCAGATCTTCCATCCGACACATAAATGAACCGGGATTTTGCCGAACGATAGTTGGCGTTGTAGAAGTTCCCTTCCTGTAGAATCTCTCCGAAATCCAACGTAATGCAGGTCCCCTTTTCGAATCCCGCAAGAAACCCGACCACACCGGCGAAATTCTGTCCGAAGTCCAAGACGGTCTCACCGGCCGGCGTATGCAGAATTTCCCTGACAGGCATGTGCTCCTGTGCGCGAACCGGCAAGCTGTACCGCTCCCGAAGCACAGCTCCGGCATGATCCTGTACCGCCGGCACAGCATTCCGAAAGGTGTTGTCCCGACCCTCCCACAACAGACGGTTGAGTATTTCCCCGTCGTAAATGTCGCTCTCCTCGATGTCGGAACCCCGGTATTCCCAAGTTTCGTCAGTAGGAATGATTTTCTCCGAGCCATTGGGGTATGTCAGGATCAGTTCCGCCATCATGCCGAACTCGCTGCCGAAATTCTCCTTCCGTCCGCCAAGTCCGAACCGTCCTTTGAACCAACCGTTGCCGAGCAGTACCTCCAGCTGGTTCCGTTCCGCCAGCAGCTCCGTCACGTCAAACGTCTGGTACTGGCATTCAGTGCGGTAATCGCTGTAATAAGGCGTCAGCCGCTCTTCTCCGATTCGGACGCCATTCACGACAGCTTCGTACAGGCCCAGCCCGGTGATGTAGAGCCGTGCCTTCACCACCTTCCCGTCGAGGGAAAAATCCTTGTGAAATACTGGATGAAAAGGGTCGGATTCAGTCGGCTTGATCCAGCGAGCCGTCCAGGGTTCCCCCATCTTCCCCGTTTCGAAATACGCATATTCCGTGCTCTCGGCCACTTCTCCGGTATCTGTCGTCACCCGTACGCGGAGGTGATATCTCGTCCGCGGTTTGAGAATCAGGTCCAGGGCCTCGCCGGAAGAACGGAGATCTTCACCTTCCTTTTGGTAAACGGTCTCGCGAAAGTCCGGATCGTTGCTCACGGAAATCCGGGCAAACACCTGACGCTCCGCGTTCGTTCCGGACACCTTCCACGAGCAGATGGGAGGATTGAATGCGAACCCAACAGGATTGTTCATGCCATTCATCCGCAACCCGTGCACAATCATGAAACGCCTCCTCTGTATAGCGAAAACAGGCGTCTGACGGACAAAGCTGTCATCCTCATCCTTTGACGCTTCCCAAAACGAGCCCCTTCGTGAAATATTTCTGCAGGAAAGGATAAACCAGCAAAATCGGAACTGCTCCTATGAAGATCTGCGCCGCCTTTGCCGTTCGATCAGATATTTCCGCCAGTTCCCGCAGGGCGCTGGTGGACATCGTCGAGAGATCCCGGCTGATGATGACGGTCTGCAGATAACTTTGCAGCGGATAATTCGTCGGGCTGTTCATGAAGAGCAGGCCGTCAAACCAGGAATTCCAGTGAAAAACCGATATGAAAAGCACAAGGGTCGCCAACGCCGGTGTCGAAAGAGGAACATAGATCTTCCAGAGGCAATACCAGTGGGTGGCCCCGTCCATGAAGGCAGCCTCTTCAATTTCCCTTGGCAATTCCCTGAAGAAGTTCATCAGCAATATGACATTGAAAACAGGAACCGCCGTAGGGAGCACCAACACCCAGAGCGTATCGAGGATGCCATAGTTCCGCATCGCCATGTAGGATGGAACAAGCCCACCGCTGAACAGGATCGTCACCAGAAAAAACCAGGTATATAAGGCACGGTGCTTGAAGGTTGCCTTTTCATGCGACAGCGGATATGCGACCAGCACCGTCAGCACCATGTTGATGATAACGCCGAGTGCCAGCCGCTCGACGGAAACCAGCATGGCGCGCATGAATTCAGGTTTCGCAAGCACGTACCTGTAGGAAGACAACGTGAAGTCCACCGGAAGCAGCTTGACGAACCCGGCAGCGGCCGCGCTGGAGGAACTGAAGGAGACAGCAAGAATATTGATCATGGGCAACAGGCATACGGCGGCCAGCAAGGAGAGCAGAAGAATGTTGAAGACCGAAAAGACACGGTATGCGGTGGATGGTTTGTGCAGCATGGCGCTGTCCCTCCTCTCAGAAAATACGGTAGTCGCCGTATTTATAGGCCAGTTTGTAGGACCCTGCAATGAAAACAAGGGACACGACCGATTTGAACAGACCGACCGCCGTTGCGGGACCATATTGCGCATCGACCATGCCAAGACGGTACACCATGGTGTCCAGGATGTCGCCTGTACTGTACACGGCCGGAGAATACAGATTGAACACCTGATCAAATCCGGCATTGAGGACGTTGCCAAGACTGAGGACCGTCATCAGAATGATGATGTAGAGGATGGATGGCAGCGTGATGTGCCAGGTCTGCTTCCAACGATTTGCCCCATCCACGATGGCCGCCTCGTAAAGGGATGGATCGACGCCGGTGAGTGCCGCAAGATAGACGATGGTTCCGAACCCGAATTCCTTCCATACATCCGTCGCCACCAACACATAGGGAAAGATCTTCGCATCCCCGAGAAAGAAGACCGGGTTGATGCCGAAGATCCCTAGAAATTCGTTCACAATGCCCGTTCCCGGCGACAGAATATCTATCATGATACCGGAGAGGACAATCCAGGACAGGAAGTGGGGCAGGTAGATGATCGTCTGGATGCCGCGCTTGATCGAGGTTTTCCTGAGCTCGTTCAGCAACAGTGCCACGGTCACAGGCACCAGAATGCCAAACACGATTTTCATGAAGGCGATGAAGACAGTATTGAACAGAACCTGCCACGTATCGGGCATGGAAAGGATGTACTCAAAATTGCGAAAGCCGACAATCTTGGACCTCCACAATCCCTTTGTTGGTTGGAAACGCTGGAACGCCATGATGATGCCGATCATTGGGACATAGTTCATCAGGATGACCAGCAGGACACCCGGCAGCAGCATGACATGCAGGGGCCACTCGCGTGCGAATCTCGTATTGCGCATATGTCCACTCCTATCGGGGATAGATATTAGTCCTGTGCTTCCATGCACGCTATCGGTTCATGCATCCTTTCGGAATTGTTGCTCACGCGCTAGCATGCGTTCTTGCAGCGGCATGGGAATACAAACCGGGGGCTGCCTCGGATGGGCAACCCCCGGTTGGCCTGAGCGAAGGGTATAGATGGGATCGGGACTCTGTTGACATCTGTCGCATCAAGAAAACGGATACGGATGGCTCTTTTCCGGAAGCGCGTTTGGCTTTATTGTTCGTTTACCGGGAAGCGTTCATTTCTGTCGTAATGGTGTCGCCTCCCAATGATTTCCATTTTTCCACATAGGCGTCGAATTCTGTGAGTGGCGCACCCAGTACAATCTTGGTGAACACTTCGGTTTCCATCTTGTCCAATGTGGAACCCTTTTCCACCATGGAAGCCGTCGGGACCCCATGGAAGGCGTCGTACAGGTACCGCTCCCCATTCAGATACGAACCAATGACATCAAACGAGGATCCATCTCCGAATATCTTCCAGGTTCCCCAGCCTGCCAGATCCTGTTTATCAACATACAGTTTCATGGTATTGAAGTAGTTGGTTTCCTCGGCGTTCAGCTTCGAGGTGTCCCCACTTTTCAGCGCCTCCACACATTTCACATGGCCGTCGTAATTTTTGGTTTCCGGCCAGATCTGTGCGGCTGCATATTTGAACGGGACATAGTTCACCCCGTCGCCATTGGTCATATTGTTGTCGGCAGTTTTCCCCCAGAATTTTTCTGTGAAGAGGTTCACCATCTTGACAGCCGCTTCGGGGTTTTCATATCCCTTTTTGACTACCCAGATGTAGTTCGCGGCGACACTTGTACTGACCTTGTTCTCCTTGCCGTCAAGCGTTGGCACGGGATATGCCTTCCAATCCGCTTTCGGGTCGTTCTGTACGGTGCTCTGAAGCGGATAGTAGGGATTCCACATCATGCCGAATTCCATGCCTGTCTTGCCGGCTGAAACGCTTTCCGCCACCTTCACACTGTCCTTGACGGCATACTCGCGATCAATCCATCCTTTGGCGTACATCTCCTGCAGTTTGCCAAGTACAGGCTTCACCTCAGGCTGGATGGATCCATAGGCCACTTTGCCATCCTGTCCCTCGATCCATACACCCATGTAGGCTCCATAAGCATTCGCAAAACCCTGAAGACCTGCAAAGCCCGCGATACCGACATCGCCGTCGCCTCTTGCAAGTGTTTGTGTCAACGCAAGCGCATAGGTGTCGGCTTTGCCGTTGGCATCGGGATCTTTTGTAACGAATGCTTCGGCTATTTTGTAAAAGTCTTCCATGGTTTTGGGTTCAGGAAGACTGAGCTTCGTGCGCCAATCTTCACGAATAAACAGCATGGCGGCATTGTCCATCGGTGAATTCCCATAGACCAAGCCATACAACTTGCCGTCCACCTTGCCCAGGTTGAACGTCTGCCCCTTGGACGCAATATCCTTCGTGAGCGGCGCCGCATAGGTGTCATACGCACCTGTCAGTTCCTCAAGACTGTCGTCCTCCATCAGCATGTTGAATTGTTTGCTGTTGACCGGGAAGATGTCCGGAAGAGCACCGGATGCGATGGTGACATTCATTTTCTGTTCAAATTGTGCTGCATCGATGTGCCAGAGATACTTGACGTTGATACCCAGTGTATCTTTGTAGGCGCGTGTCCAGACATTGTCGGTGGCAGTCTGTCCTTCCGGATATTTCACCGTATTGTCGACTACGCCGATCAGGTTGGCGGAGATCTCCGGTGTATACTTTCCAAACGGATCCATCGGGGTGGCCTGGGCTTCCGCCGCGCTTTCCGTTGCGGCCGGAGCAGAATCGGAACTTGCCGAGACGGCCGGTTCGGAAGAAGCCACGTTTGATGCGGGCGCAGCCGTACCACAGGATGCGGTCAGAACCATGACGAGTGCAAGCAGAAGGGCAAGGTAAAGGCGACAGGGACGGGTTCCTTCTTTCATGCTTTCCTCCTACGGACTTATTTACGTGGCCACATGAAAAGAATAACGCCGATGCGCGATGCAGGATATGTGAATCTTTTGTTTTCTATTGCCTTCTGTTGTCAATCCGTTCGGACATGGTCCGATTCCTGTATTCCTGGGGTGTCATGCCCATCGCCTTCTTAAAGGAGCGAATGAAATACCCCACCGAATCAAAGCCGACGTCCTCCGCAATCCCATAGATTCGCTCCATGGTATCCGAAAGCAAGTGGATGGCACGCTCCATCCGCTGCTGCTGGATGTGGTCCGACAGGTTGTTTCCTGTGATCTGTTTGTAGGAGCGGGATAGATAGGCCGGGCTCATATAGGCGATTTCCGCCAGTCTGACCAGAGACAGATCCCCATTGAGATGGTTCTTGATATGCTCATGCAGTTCAAGAACCAACCTTTCTTCCTTGCTGATCTGTTCGGATGCCTGCAGTGAAAAAACGATTTCCGACAGTCTGCGGTAATCCGGAAAGGCCTGTTCTGGATTCCGGACGGATCCCATAGCCGCCAAATCCGGAAGATCCCCTTTTTGGGACAGGGTCTCCCTGATTCGGCCATTCCGGTTCAGGTAGGCTAGAAACATGGCTGATATGCTCATGGAAACCTCCTGCCAGATGGCCGGACTGTCGATGACAATCGGCAGGAGCGTTGCCTGAAGCTGTGAGAACAATGTCATGAAGGACTCATTCTGACCGGTTTCCAGAAGGGATTTCAGATTGCCGATCTGTTCCAGCCAATGGGATACCGTCCGCAATTGCCCATTCTGAAGGGTTTCCTTTGGAGAAGCATTCCGCGGCGGGAGCAAACGAGTCACCGTGGTTCCGATATCGCGAGGACAGGACTGGGCTAGAAAAGCCAATAGTTCGGGGAGACGTCCGGAGGCTTCCTTCCATAGACATGGACGGTTGTCGACGACAAAGACACTGGAAGAATGCGTACTGTGCCCGAATTTATCCTGAAGGGTTTCAAGGGCGCCTTTCATCATCATCATCGTCCACTCCCAGGCAGGTTCCGTACCGATTTCCATCTTGCCTTCCGACGGTTGAAGCAGCCATATAGCCGTCCCGTTCTCCAGACGAATGGCAAACCGCTTCAATTCCGACGGAAAACATCCGTCCACGATGGCGTCGATTGCGGCTGCATCGTGTGCCTTGTCGAGAATCCGGGCCACACCGTTCTCCCGGATGGTCTGCGCGAGCAGGAAGAGAACCTGCTGACTTGCCCCGAGAGAAATGCCCAATTCGTCAAACTGTTCCTGGGAAACGGTTTCCTCCTCCTGCCCGAAAAGGAGGCCATGCAGGTACTCGCGCTGAAGCACCGGTCGATACAGGTCAATCTGACGCTGCGCCCTTTCCAGGATTTCCTGCCGCCAGCGTGTCTGCTCAATCTCGGCTGCAACGCGCTTGACAGTTTGCAGGATCACCTCATCGCTTTCCGTCTTCAGAATGTAGGCGACCCCATCCTTATTGGCGATATGCGCATATTCGAACTCGTCATGAGCGGTCAGAAAAATCACGCGGCAATCCGGCCAGTTCGACCGGATCTCCTGGAGGAGAAGGATCCCATCCATACCGGGCATGCAAATGTCCGTCAGCACGATGTCGATCCGGGCCCGTTTCATGTAATCCAGCGCTTCCGTTCCGGAGTAAGCTTTCTGGATGTCAAAATCGAATAGGTCGTTATGGTCGAACAGGCCATAGACCCAGTCAACGATATAGGGCTCATCATCAATGATCAGAAGTCGCAGCATGAATGCCTCCACCGGTCAGCGCCGGTTGTTCCGTTTCTTTGTCAGGCTGTTGCGGAATGCGGATTTCCACTTGCCACCCGCCGGTTTCCGATCTTGAAACGAATAGCCCGCCCGTTTCACCGAACATCAGGCGGAGCCTTTTATGGATGTTGACCAGTCCCGTTGTCTCCTTGCCAGGTTGAAGATCTTCCAGGGAAAGCGGTCCATTCGACAAAGCCTCATTCGACAGCGCTTCGTTCATTCTGCGAATCGCCTCGTCCCCCTCGGGTTGCCCGCTGTTTTCCACACGGATGCACGTGCATTCCGCCTCATGAAAAAACCGAAGAGCCAGGTCCCGGTTGGCGGTGTCCTTGCGAAAGGCATGTTCAAAGGCATTTTCGATGATGGGTTGAAGAATGAGCCTGGGCACTGGCAGGTTTCGCATGGATTCAGGCAACTCCTCCACTTCAACCCGGATGTTGCTGAATCGAACCTGCTGGATATCGAGATAATTGCGCGCATGCTCCACCTCCAGACGCAAGGGCACGACATCCCGCGCATTCCGGGTCACATACTGGAAATACTTCCCAAGATAACTGGAGAAGGCCTGCGCGTTTTCATGATCCCCTCCCTGTATCATCCGTTGCAGGATGAAGAAACTGTTGTACAGGAAGTGCGGATTGATCTGCGACTGGAGCTGCTTGAGCTCGGCCCGCTGGCTCATGATGGTCTGAGTGTAGACCTGGTGGATCAGATGATGGAGCTTCTCCAGCATCCGGTTGAACTGCTGGTACAGGTATCCGAATTCATCGGCGGCTTCATGGGAAATCGGCGTTTCCAGATCACCGGCCTCGACATGGCGGAATGCCTCCACCAACCGTTGCATCGGCTTCTGAAGATACTGATGGGTGGATTTCGCAAAAACAACGACGATGACAAGGGATGCCGCCACAAAGAGCCAGAGCATGCGGATATACGGACCGATCGGCATCAGCACCTGCTGTTCGGGCACGGTGGCGACAAGCCAGAACGGCTCCCGGAAGTCGAATCGACGACCGAATACCAAATGTCTTTCCCGGTTCACACGAATGGCGGTCTGGAAACTCGTCTCCCTTTCCACCAGATTGCCAATATGCTGCTCAAGGTCTTCTTTCAGACTCTCCGCGCCTTCCTGACCCAGGGAAAACCCATTCGATGGACAAAAAAGGAACGAATGGCTGTCCGGTGTCACATTCAGCGCTTCAAAACTCTTTTCAAGCATTTCGTTGGAAAGGACCATCTGGATGACGAACAGCGGACGCTTTCTGACGGAAGAGGAATAGGGATTCTTGACCAGTGTGAAAAGCTGCCCGTCACGGTACTTGATCTCCGAATACGCCTTCTGTGTAAATCCATCAAGCAGGGATCTCTGAGTATCCGTCAACGGTTCCACACCGTTCTTTGCGGAAATGGCGCGATCCAGACGCGACAGGATCACAACGACATCCTCGATACGCACACTGCTGTTCAGGAATGTCCTGGCCCTTGCACGCAGCCGATTGATCGCCTGCACTTTCTCGAACTCGCCATACGCATCCGGAATCCCCGCCAAAAACAGCAGGTCGTCATCCACGAGCAGATCATCCTGCAACGCTTGCACCCGCGCAAGTTCCCGTTCCAGCATTTCCGCGGAATGGGCGGTCTGCGCCTGCATGGTGCCGGTGATTTGCTCGCGGACCATGCGCAATCCCCATTCGTGAATGACAACACCCGTCAGGACAAGGGGAAGCAGAATGACCAAAAACGTGACAAGGGTTCGGGCAAAGATGGATCGGTATCTGATCTGAAAACGCTTCATGTTCCTTCCCTTTCCCTTATTTTCCCCTGCCATTCTCCTCCCCTCGCACGCGGAGAGGAAATCCATTCAGCTATTCCGAACAAAACGTGCAATTTCCTGCCATGCCAACTCGGCTTCCGGGAAAGAGAAAATCGGGAAACTGTGGAATAGTCCCTCCCATTCTCGTAAGCAGACATCCACGCCAGCCGCCGCGGCCTTGTCTCGCAAAGCAATTGCATCATCATACAGAATTTCCTCGCTGCCCACATGGATGGAAAGACGAGGGAATCCATGGAAATCGCCATGAATGGGCGAGGCGAAGGACGAGGCTCGGTCTTCCACCGTACAGTAGAATGACGCGAGCGCAACTTCCCCTTTTTGGAGCTGCGCGAGTGCCGCAGGAACTTCTTCTTCCGGTATCAACGGCCCGATCATAGGATCGCGGTTGGCGCGGAGAACCCGCGAGGGATATCGATCCTCCAGATCGACGACCGGAGAAACCGCACAAACTCCTCCCGGCAGGGGGAAATGGTGCGCCTTTAGAAAGTGGACCAAACAGACAGAAAGGTTCGCCCCGGCAGATTCCCCCATCACGACGATGTCTTCCGGCTTATACCCCTGCTTCATCAACCAGAGAAAAGCAGTTTCACAATCCTGCAAAGCGGCTGGAAACATATATTCGGGGCTTAGCCGGTAATTTACGGATAATACGTCCACCTTGGCATGACGTGCAATATTGGCACTCATGGTTCTGCGGGTGAGTGCGGAGCCGGAAGTGAACCCGCCACCATGAAGAAACAGGATGACCTTATCTTTTCGTTTTTCCGGTTCTAAATTCTTCACGCCCTGCCACTCGCAGTGAACCTGATCCGCCAGAATATCGGTGACTGTGATCCCCTCCGGCAATGACTGCGATTTCGCCATTTGTTCCATCTGGCGCCTGCCTTCGAAGGTTCGTAGCATTTCACGATACTTTTTTTCTTCTGGTGTTCCGGTTTCCGTCCTGCCGGCCTCAGCTGCATGAATCTTGTGGCCCCGCAGCATATTCATGATTTCCATGGCTTCCTGACTGATCATAAGAGTCTCCTCTCGAGAGATGGTGTTTGCAACAGATAGACAGACATAACCTTACTGCATGCAGAAGGACCATTCCTTCAATAACCTACATGAGAAAGGGATGAAACGCAAAAAACCCCGGTGTTTCCGCGGCTAAAAAACAAATACATATGAACCCATTTCCTGTCTTCCCCATTATACAAGCCGCATCGTGTGCCTGCAAGAAAATACATAAGCGAAAAGGTAATGCAAATCGTCTATCGTGTGATACATTGTGTGGGAGTGGAATGCATGCATATGGTTATCTTTTCCGGCAACGGAACAAATGGTGTGCGAATCACTTCCGGAGTCTCGGCTGTCCATCGATGGCCGTCGACCCGAAACAAAGGATGCGCGGAGGAAACCGATGAAAACAGATGCGATGATTCAGGAATTGGTGGACGGATACGGCAATTGGGTGACGGATGAGAAAGAAAACCGTGCCGGCGGAACAGGACGCATGACCAAGACACTCTACCCGTACGATTCGATGTTTTCCCCGATCCGGATCAATGGAATGACCCTGAAGAACCGCCTTGTCATGGCCCCGATGGGCAATATCGACATGTGTGAGGAAACCGGGCGCCCGAATGAAAAAATGCTGCAATACTTCTTTGCACGGGCAAAAGGAGGAGTCGGGCTCATCACCACCGGGCTCATCCCGGTCAGCCACGGCATAGACCACTCCATCACGGAGTTGGGCAAGCTTTCCTACTTTCCCCGCATCGACAGAAGCAGGACGGTCTTTTCCGGCTGGCGCGACCTTGCACAAGGGGTTCACGCATACGGCAGCCGCATTTTCATACAGCTGACGCCTGGACTGGGACGTGTCGGGAACCCGCAATGCCTGATCAATGAACTGAAATTCCCGGTATCCGCCTCCCTGAACCCGAACTTCTACATTTCCCAGATCCCCTGCATGCCGTTGACAGATGGAAAACTCAAAAAAATCGTAAAAAACATGGGGCAGGCGACGGCCGATGCAAAGGCTGCCGGGATTGATGGCGCCTATCTGCACGGACATGAGGGTTACCTGCTCGAACAGATGACCAATCCGGCGTTCAACCGACGGAAAATGGGCCGATATGCGAACTGGCAGCAGTTCGGACTCGACTGTGTCCGGGAAATGCGTCGGCGTGTCGGCGATCAGTATCCCATCATGTACCGCATCGATCTCTCCCTCGCCCTCAACGAAACATATGGAGAAACCGGCATGGCCATTCCGGCGCTTCGAAAATTCACAAACGGAAGGAGCATCGATCAGACTCTCGCTTACATGGAAAATCTCGTGAAAGCGGGGGTGGACCTGTTCGATGTTGATCTCGGCTGTTACGACAATTGGTGGCTCCCCCACCCCCCTGCCGGCATGCCGGTCGGTTGTTTCCTTGATGTATCCCGACTTGTGAAGGAGCATTTCGCCAAGAAGGGAATCCGTTCCAATGCCGGGATCGAAGTTCCCGTGGTGGCAGTTGGCAAACTCGGTTATCCCGACATCGCCGAACAAGCGCTTCGGGATGGCAGCTGCGACATGGTGATGTTGGGTCGTCCGCTTCTGGCGGACCCGGATTGGCCGTCGAAAGCGTATGCAGGCGATGTTGACCGCATCCGCCCCTGTATCGGTTGTCAGGAAGGTTGCATCAATGAGTTCGTCGACGGCGGACATCCCCAATGCGCTGTCAATCCACGAACGGGCTTCGAGCACATCATGCCGGAACAGTCCGCGCCACCTGAAAAGACAAAGAGACTGGCTGTTGTCGGTGCCGGGCCTGCAGGCATCGTTTTTGCCACCACGGCCGCCAGCCGCGGGCATCAGGTTGATCTGTTCGAGAAGAATGGCGAACTGGGTGGAAAAATTCTGCCGGGCAGCATCCCGAAATCCAAGTATGAACTGGAAAACTATCGCCAGTATCTGATTCGCACAGTCGATGAGGCCATCCAGGGCGGACACCTGTCCCTGAAACTCCAAACGCCTGTCGATGTGGCATGGTTGAAAAAACAGGGCTATGATGGCATCGTGTTCGCTATAGGTACCAGACCGGCCGCACCGAAACTGCCCGGCATCGAAAACACAAGAACCGTACAGGCGACGGATCTGCTGCTGGATACCTCACTGCTCGGTGATGCAAAGAAAGTTGTTATTGTAGGCGGCGGTGTCGTCGGATGTGAAACCGCCTATTGGTTGAAATACGAAAAAGGGAGTGACGTGACGGTCGTGGAAATGCTCCCGAACCTCATGGAAGGGGCTTGCACTGCAAATCGGGGCCATCTGATCCATTACATGCGCAAGGCAGGCGTCCGCCTGATCAATTGTGCCAAGGTTACCTCGTTCGATAAGAGTGTTGTGAACATTACCCGAAATGTCTCCAAGGGGGTTCCCGATCCTTACAATACCTGGCAACCCATTCTTCCGAAGAACATAGAAAACCCCTTGGCTCCGAAGATGGGCCCGGAAGAGCAGGCGGAGACCCTCGATGCGGACCTCGTTGTACTGGCGATGGGCGGAAGGCCGGATGATGCGCTCTTCTTCGAGGCGCAACGCACACACGCCGCAACGAAACTGTACAACATCGGGGACAGTTTCAGCGCAGGCAAGGTATTGGAAGCCACACGCGCGGCGAGCGCCCTCGCTATGAGTCTGTAAGGGGGAATTCACCATGAAGCTTACGACGGAACAACAGGCGCTCCTTGACGGCGGCCGAGGTCAGGCGATGGCCAAGGTGGTCAAGACCCTTGTCCTATACGGCGATACCTTCGGAGCCACGCACATGGTCCCCGTCACAGGTCAATTCGGACATCTCGTCACCAGTTTCGGCTTGTCTGTCCTGAAGCCAGTCCATCAGCTCCTCCAAACGCTGATCGACGAAGGGGCGGTTTCCGGCCAGGCCTTCAGCGTGGATCCTCGACCCACGGACCCGAACATTCCCACGACCCTCCTGCAGAATCTGTTCTTCAAGCTGATGTATTCGAAGCAGAAACCCTATGAGAAGCAGCTTGTTTCACTTGGGATCATGTCGGACAAAGCCTTTACCTGTGCCTGCTATCTCGACGAGGTCGGCAACACGCCAGCTGCCGGAGATGTGCTCAGTTGGGCCGAAAGCAGCGCCGTTGTTTACGCCAACAGTGTGCTGGGGGCACGCTGCAACCGCAATTCCGGCATTCTTGAGCTGTTTGGCAGTATCGCGGGCTTCGTCCCCTATTTCGGGCTGTTGACTGATGAAGGACGGAAAGCCACCTGGATCGTGGATGTGCAGACAAAAGATCGTCCGGAGGCGCAAGTTCTCGGCAGTGCCATTGGGATGAAGGTGATGGAATCGGTGCCATATATCCGGGGTCTGGATCGCCATCTCGGCAACAAGCTGAATGACGAAGCAAAAGCCTATCTGAAGGACATGGGAGCCGCAACCGCTTCCAACGGAGCGGTAGGTCTTTTCCATGTCGACGGACTCACCCCGGAAGCGGCCGCACTGGGGGAGACCCTTATTAAGAGCGATGCAATGGTTTACAAAATCGACGACGCAGAATTGGAGCGAGTGCGCAAGGGGTATCCATGTATCTGGGAAAATCCGGCTGCGACGCCAAAACTCTGTTTTGTGGGATGCCCACATCTTACGCTCGGACAACTAACAGATTGGACAGAACGGCTATCCAATGCATTGGGGATGGCCGGTAGGAAAAAAGTGGCGATCTCGACCGTGTTCACAACCGCACCAGGCGTGAAGTCGGCGTTCGAAGGGACATCCTCTGCCACCCGCCTGAAGGAAATGGGCGTTATCCTCTCGGAGATCTGCCCCCTGATGTATATGAACAACCCGAAATGCGGCAGCATGCCTGTTGTGACAAACTCGAACAAACTGCGTACCTACACGAGTGCGCGGTACCACACCGATGCGGAAATTCTCGCCTTGCTGGCGGACGGGGGTAAGTGAGATGAAGGTATTCAAAGGTCGTCCGGTCATCCCGGGAAAGACCCGTGCCGAGGCGCTGGTCACCCGAAATGGATTCAATACACTGGCCAGCTTTCAGAAAGCCCTGATGTTCGGCGACAAGGAAGCGAAATGCTCGGACCAAAACAATCCGGAACTGTTAGGCAAGGCGATGAAGGGAATGGCGCTCTGCATGCCCCAGACCATCGGTTCTACAACCGGCGGCATGGTCCTGTTCTGCGCATCCGCGATGGGCCGTCAACCCGCCTGCCTGCTGTTTTCCAAACCCATCGACTCTCTGGCTGCTGCAGGCGCCGTCCTTTCCGATGTCTGGACGGATGTATCCATGCCGACTGTGGATGGGCTGGGAGACGATTTTCTCGATTATGTCAAAAATGGGATGTCGATCAGCGTGGAGGAAGATGGAACCGTAACGGTTGATAACAACGGTCTATGACCCTTGGTTCAAGGGTCCCCGGACCCCGCTCGATTTGATAAGTTTGACTCGAATAAAATGGCTCGAATAGAACGGCTCAAACAAAATGGACCCTGAAAACCGCAAGTGGTTTTCCAGGGTCCATTCTTTACTATTTCATCACCAGGATCCGCCCCCGCCACCGCCGCCACCGCCGCCGACGGAACCCCCGCCACCGCCCGAGGAAGAGCTCGAAGGCGCGGAGGTTGCGTAATTCATCGTCGAGTGCATCGAATGGAGGAAGTGGGGACTGGAGAAACCATAGGGAGACACATACCAGTTCGGCGGGGGAACAGTGATGGCCTGAAGATGGTGTTCCCAGATATGGGTCAGCCCAAAGACAACTGCATAAGGCAGAATGTCATAAAACATCGCCGGGGTCTGCTGGAACAACATTTCAAGACGATCACTTTTCGTAGTTGCAATAAATTCACGAAATCCGCGGATGCGGCTGACCAAGTCAATCGCATAGGCCGTGTACACTTTGGTCAGCGAGAATGACCGGACTGCCACGCCATACAGAAGCGGAAGGAGGATAAGCGGTGCATAATCGCCCATGAATTCCCATCCGACCGTCTCGCCAAGACCCACAGTGAGGGGCAGGAACAGGAGCGCGAACCACCCGGTTCCCAGAAACACGGCACCAACTCGACGGCCAGTCGTAGCACGAAAGCCGACAAGACCCCCGATACCGAGTATCACACCAAGGAGTGTCAATACGGCAAGCCCCGAGAACAGTAAAGCCATGAAGAACATCCCGCCGCCAAAAGCAGTGTTCGCCAGAAAGGAGAGAAACAGAATCTCAAACACAGTGAGTCCGGCAATACTCCAAGCAGTACGTGACTGGAAGCTGTTGACGAGGATTTCATGTTCTTTCTTGAACCGATCCGGAATTGAAGCGGTGGCAGCGGACAGGTGGGTATGGAAACGGTTTTCGAGTAGTGCCGTAGTGACAGTTTCACCGTCTCCGCATGCAAGAAAGTTTTTGAACAGTGTCTGTTCATACTCAGGAGCCTCCGGCGGGAGATCGGACAGCCGCTGAAAGGTCATCTTGCCAGAGGTGTCGCTTTCGCTCCGTTCATCCTCCGTGATGAGGAGATGTCCCTTTGCAGCCCAGTGCAGGATGAGCGTCGCAACTTCCGCATCACTCACGGATTCATTGTCGAAGGCATAGGCGACTTCCGCCGGATTCAATCCTTCCGGGGGCTGGAAAGAAAGCACGGGTACAATGCGATGAGCGTTCGAATACTTGAACCGGGAGAAGATTGCAAGAGCGAGTACAATAACTGTTATAAAAAGGATAATAAGCACATAAGGAAGTCTGGACAGGCTGGAAACCTTTGAAAAATACCCTTCCGGTAGAGGCAGCATCAGGGTGACGCCTTCCCGTTCCACAAGGGGGGCGACAGTTTCAGCCAGCAGGGAATTGCCATTCATCTTCCAGGTCACGTTGGCTTCAGCCTTGCTGCCAAAGGCACCAGAGACAAAACTTACGCCGGCCGGGTCGAAGGATGCGGGCAAGTCGACTCGCATCGTCACCTTGCCGATGGTCGCATTCCATTCGGAACCGACGAGATTGAAGTTCACCTCATCCCTCGTTCGATCCCTGTCATCCGATGCATCATACCGGTAACGGATACGGTACCGGACATCTCCTCCCACCAATTCCTTCTTGTCCCCGATACGCAGGGAGACAAAATCTCCGCTTCGGGAACGTGAAAAATCATAGGATGTTCCCGTGTCGGGATTGTCGATTATGATGCCGGAAAGGTTGTGGACATACCCGTACTGACGCACGGAAATATCGCGGTAGATGCCGTGGCGCGGCTCTTTGAACCGGACAGTATATGTTTCCGTGATGTTGTAGACATTATCGGACCCAACTGTCATCTGCACATCACAATCCAGAATGTCGTAGAATTCATCCGCCGCAACGGGCAGGGTGGTCATCAACAGCAGAACAGTGGTGACAGACAACAGCAGAAGAACAGAAGACAAGCACCTCACGAGCGTTTTCATCAAAACTTGACCTCGACAGGTCCTCTTTCATTCTCTTCCGCGTTCCAGTAAGGACTTTCCGAGTACCGGAGCGCACTGGCCAGCAGCACCGCCGGGAACATGCGGATGCCTTCGTTGAACTTCCTGCAAATTCCGTTGTAATACAGGCGCGCATTCGCAATTTCTCCCTCGACCTCGCTCAGGGCCTGCTGCAGCGCACCGAAGCGACCGTCTGCCTTCAAATCGGGATAGGCTTCAGCCACGGCCAGCAAGTCCCGGATACCGCCGGTGACGGCGCGATTTCCTTCAAAAACCGCTTCGTGGCTCTTCGCGGAAACCGCAGTCTGGCGGGCATTCACAAGACGCTCGAGTACCGTGGATTCATGCAGGGCATATCCTTTAACTGTCTCGACAAGGTTTGGAATCAGGTCATACCGTTTCTTCAGAAAGACATCCATCGAGAACCATGCCTCATCCACACTGGTTCTAAGGCGAATGAGATTGTTGTATGAGATGACGGCCAGAATGGCGATAACCACCAGAATCAATAAAAACCAGAGCATGGAGGCCTCCTCTGCGGAAATTTCCCGCGTTCGCATGGCAGGGAATCGACCCCTCTGTCGTGGTCATGGACTCCCCATTCTCAGTGCGAAAAAATAAAAATGGCCGAAAGCCCGGTAGCCGAACTGAAGCCGCCTTCATTATATGCCCAGACGGAAACATGCGCAAACAGGCCCACTTACCGCATAGCATTGCGGGATACATTCAGAATAATCCGGATAATGCGATAGAAGATTCAGTCCCCAAAATGGACATATGGGGCTCTCGTCTTTATTCTTTACATTTTCGGGGTTGCGCACAAAGGGCGGATCACACTATACTTGGTCTGCCTGAATCTGATAGTAAGGAACTGTTGCGACATTGAACCTTGCCGAAGCGATTATAAGGATATTTATCCACATATGGCTAGTTTCCCCATATGATTATCAATATTTGGTAACTTATTGCAAACGGTTGTCAGCTCCAAAACTGGAGTATTGTATACAACAAGCAGAAAGAGGGATCCATGAAGAAGGTTATGTACATTATTCTCGTTCTTGTTGTGATTTTTAGTCTCGGTGGTTGCGGCGACGCAGGTGCCAGCGCAAGTCCTGAAGCTACAAGCGCGGTTGCCGAATCCAGTGCTGCCGTCGAGAGCGAAGTTGTCATCCCTGAATCGAGTGCCGAGATCGTTCCGTGGCCGGAGAAGTTCGCAGAGATTCCTGCTTACACCGCAAGCGCGATCAGCGACCTGACGGCTGTCGATGACTACACCGGGTCAATGCAGTTCAGCGGCGTAACCGATGAAGAAGTCGCTGCTTATGTGGCGCTGCTTGAATCGAATGGATTCATTGCACAAGGTACTGAAGGCAATAACTACGCAAAAATCACATCGGAGCTTAGCTATTCTGTTGGGTGGAATCGTGAGACTTCAGAAATGAAAATGATTCTGATGATTGCGCCGACCACAGAAGAAGACAAGAAACTGCTCACAAACTGGCCTGTCGAGCTTGATGGTATTCCGTCTCTTGACGGTTACATGGCAAATTCAGCCGCGAAGAACAAGGACGGACTTATCACGGTAGATTACTCTGGTGTTGCAGATGCAGACATCGAAGCATACCGCGCCAAGCTGACAGAGAATCGGTTCGAATTGGTAGACATTGGAACCGGTGTTGAAGCTTATGTTTTCACAGATGGCATTGGAAATGAATTTCTGGTCGTTGTGAATCCGCAGGATGATGTTGCCGGACATTTGCAGATTTCCGGTATCATCACGCCGGCAAAGTAATACAGTTAACTGAATTTGGGCTTAACGGCACAGGGGTGCAGCCATCAAAAAAGATGGCTGCACCCCTGTTTACTATTTATTTGGCCTGATGCATCAAACGAAACCAAAATATATAGATTCACCAAAAATCCATATTGTGTCATTTCAGCTATACTCATTTGTGACGCTGTGTACGCCATGGATACAATGATATGCTCAGGGGGACTGTAGATTTCGGCTGTTTCAGCTGTTTTTCATGACAGCGAAAGGAAACTGCATGAACCTGATGGACGTGAGTCATGTCTCGAAAACCTATCGGTACCAGGAGAAGCAGGAGGGTCTGAAAGGCTCCCTGCGTGGGCTTTTTCACCGGAAAACCCTTTCACGTGACGCGCTTTCCGACTTTTCCTTTACCATGGAGGAAGGCGAATTCGTCGGACTGATGGGCCCCAACGGAGCAGGCAAGACCACACTCATCAAAATTCTGACCGGCATCATCCATCCGACCAAAGGTGAAGTCCGCATCATGGGCTTCGATCCGGCCAAAGGGGAGGATGCGTTCAAAAAACAGTTTGCCGTTGTCATGGGCCAGAAATCACAGCTGTGGTGGGATTTGCCTGCCGGTGACTCGTTTCTGTTGAACAAGGCGATATACGATGTGCCGGAAAGCCGGTATCGGGAAAACATCCGGTATTATTCGCGCCTGTTTCAGGTGGAGAGCCTCCTGCAGGTGCCGGTGCGAAACCTATCCCTCGGGGAACGAATGAAGATGGAAGTCATCGCGTCCCTGATGCACGATCCGAAGTGTCTTTTCCTGGATGAACCCACCATCGGCCTGGATGCCGTGGCGCAGCGGCAAATCCGAGAAATGCTGCATCAGGCTGGCCGGGAACGGGGAATCTCGCTGTTGCTCACGTCGCATTACACGGAGGATCTGCTGGATCTCACGCCGCGCGTCATGGTCATCCGCACGGGCAGCAAGGTGTACGACGGCCCGCTGGACAGCCTGCTGCGCAGTTATTCCGCCAACCACACCATCACCGTACGTTTTGCTTCCCACCGGAGACCGGACGCGCCGGAACATGCCGAACTGGTTTCCCAGACAGACTATGAAACCGTTCTGCGCGTCGGGAACGGACAGGTGCAGGCCACCCTGCGGCACATGTTGGATTTGGGCGAAATCGAGGACATCCGGGTGGAAGACGACGACGTCACCCTGCTGGTGGAAAGGGTGTACCAAAACGCATGACAGATGAAAAGAGCACATCGAAACGCATGACTGACGGCAAGGCGACACCGGAAGACATGGCAGTTGGAAAGAGCTCATCAAAGCGCATGCCACGCGGCAGAAACCGGTTGCATCTGAAAGCCTGCGTCCAGGTAGCCTCCCTCGAATGGCGCAACCAATTGGCTTATCGCGGCGACGTCTGGCTTTCCTCCGCATTTCAGGTATTTCGCATTTTACTGGCCTGGATGCTATGGTCCGCTGTATTCGGCAACAACACCCTCTATGGGGGCATGACTTTGCCGGAAATGGTCACCTATTACCTGATCGGCGCAATGCTTGTTCCTTTGACCCAGGGAGAGGGCCTGCTCTGGACGTTTTCGGAAGAAACCCGCAATGGCCAATATGCCAAATATCTGGTTCGCCCGATGTCGCCCATGGGGTTCTTCCTTTCGGGAAGTCTGGCGCGTTCCGTATTTCCGGGTATTTCCGGTTTTGCCGCATTGGGTCTGGCCACGCTGCTGTTTCAGGATCGCTTTGCCGCCATCCGGCCTGAAAACCTGCTATGGATGCTGGCCTTGCTGGTTCCGGCCACCGGCTTCAACCTGTTGCTGGGGTACCTGATCTCCCTCGCGTCCTTCCGCTTTTTCGACGTAGGCGGATTTTATCTGATGAAAACCATTATCCGGGATTTCCTTTCCGGTTCACTCCTGCCCCTAAACCTGCTTCTCCCGGTCTGGCTGATCCGCTGGTCTCCCTTCGGCTATTCCTTTTACTATCCGGCCATGATCTGCCTCGGAAAAGCCGAACAACCGCCCCTGCAGGCCATCGGGATTCTGTGGCTCTGGGTGGTTGCGCTCTGGTTGTTGTGCCGGACACTGGAAAGGCAGGCACGTCGCCTGTTTGAGGGGGTGGGATTGTGACAGTGAAACCCGTAAAAGCACAAAAACCTTACCCGCGCTCATTCACACGTCACATACACGTCTTGAAGGCGCTTATCAAAGTGCAGTTTTCCCGAGCTACGGTGTACCGTTTCAGTTTCTGGACCGCTTTTTTTGGGGATCTGATCCTGTTTCTGGTCCAGTTGGCCGTATTTGGCGCCATCGCGAAGAACGGTACCATTGGCGGATGGACAGCCGATCACCTGACCGTATTTACCGGGACGTTCATCGCGCTGGACGGGCTGTACATGACCACCTACTTTTTCGGCATCATCTCACTCCCGGACAAGATACGCACCGGAACATTGGACTTGCTGCTGATAAAGCCCCTCAATCCTCTGTTTCAGGTCACATTCGGGCAGTTCAATCTTGGAACGCTTGCCCTGGTTCCGGTCGGTTTCGGCATGGCCTTCTGGGGTGCGGCCCGGCTGAACGCCCTCTCCTTTGCAAGTGCAGTCCGTTTCACTGCGGTGTTTCTTCTCATGTATGTGCTGATGTATGCGCTGATGCTTGCATTTCGCTGTCTCGGTTTTTGGCTCACACGGCTCAATGCGTTCAATGAACTGGAGAATACGATGGTGGAATTCTCCTTCCGTCTGCCCGCTCCTGCCATACAAGGGCTTTGGAAGCTGCTGCTGTTTATCGCGCTACCCTATGGACTCATGGCCAACCTGCCCGCGCAGGCGCTCTTCGGACCGTTCAGTTTGACGGAATGGCTGCTTGGAATCGGCACCACCAGCGTGTTTCTGGCATTGTCATTCCTATTGTGGCACAAGGGACTGAAACGGTACGACAGTGCCAGTTCGTAAAGATGAAAGATGACAAGAGAAAACATGAAAAAAGACGATAGGAGAAAACATGATGAATACTGCATCCATCAAATTTGACAAAGTCGTCCTGGATTGCCTTGACCCGCATGCGTTGTCCCTTTTTTACGCGGATTTACTTGGATGGAACAAGGGGTACATAACTGATGATTTTGTCATCATCGGTTCAGAAACAAGCAATGTTGACATCGGGTTCCAAAGAAATGCAGACTACATACCGCCTGTATGGCCTGAATCGTTGAACCGGCAACAACAAATGCTGCATTTGGACTTCAGCGTGGAAAATCTCGAGGAAGTAAAACAATTGGTTCAACATGCAATCGAGAAGGGCGCAACAAAAGCTGTATACCAGTACTCAGAAGAATGGATGGTCATGCTGGATCCGGAAGGGCACCCTTTTTGTATTGAACCACGCGTGCTTCCGTGAAACCGCAAACAACCGCGCCCCCGATCCTTGATATCTCCAAATGGACAACCCCATGCATAAAACGATTGGGAAGCATCCTTGGCATAGCCGAAGCGGTATGCCCATGATAGGATCAGTCGATAGAACCATAGGGGACGTGTGGAGATGCCCAAAAGGGTATTTCATAAAAGGAGAGGGCAAATGCGCTATCAATGCAGTTTTTATACGGATGAAGACGATGACGCAATTGAAGGAATGATCTTGAATTCCTATCGATGGGAGTATCCCATTTGGGGGCTGAGTCGTCATGAATTCTGTAAAGGTCTTCATCCCTCATTCACAGGCAATCGGAATGCATGGAAGCATACAGTCGGTGTGTTCAGGGAAGACGGTTGTATCGTGTCCTGTGTGATCAACGAAGGAAATTATGACGGAGAGGCCTTCTTCCTTTTCGAAACGCAACAGCACGGGCAGGATCGGGAATTGCTCCAGACAATGATCCGCTTCGCCAAGACCTACGCGGCAGGGATCAAGGAGAATCGTCGCACCCGATTTGTAAGCATTCCCGTTGCAAAATGGAATGAAAAGCTTGCAGGCATGCTGCTGGAATCCGGTTTCAATAAAGAGGAACGGGAAGACATCTTTCTGATTCTCCCTTTCGGCAAGCAGCCTTTCGAGGTAAAGCTTCCTGATGGGTATGTCATTGTGGATGGACATTCCACACCGGATTTCCATCTTTCCAATGTCCATCGACACGCTTTTGCCTATGGAAAAGGAGATTACGCCTGTGACAACGGAGCGGAAGCCTTTCGTGAACTCCGCACCATGAAGCATTATCGGAAAGAGCTGGAACTATGCGTGCTGGATCCCCAGAAAATGCCAGTTGCATTCGCCAACATCTGGTACGACGAAAAGATGTCCTATTGCGAATTGGAGCCTCTGGCTGTTGTTTGGTGGGAAAGACGAAAAGGGATTGGTCGTGCAATTCTACACGAAGCGGCGAACCGGGTCATGGAATCATTTCCCGACTGCACCGGCATGCTGGGCGGCGATCAAACCTTCTATTCACGCATCGGATATGAGAAGAAATCGGAAACGGTTCGATTTCATTGGGAACTGGATGTCATCATTTCCTGGGAAAGTGAGTCCTTTGACAAAAACTATGCACGCGAAGTTGCATTCCCCTTGTAAACAAATTACTATTTGGAGGGACTATTCATGGAAATCGATTATACAAAATATTATTGGAAAAATTCACAAATATCGCTTCGTCGTCCTAAAGAAACTGATTGGCAATATGTGGTTCATCATATGTTTGATAGCCAAGGGCGTTTTTTCTTTAGCGAGATAATTGATTTACCGATAGACCTTGAACTCTATAAAAGAAAATTTGAATTTATTGAGCCGGAGAAACTAGGCTACACAGCCTTTGCAATTGAAAATAATGAAGGTAAACATGTTGGGATAGCGAATTTATTCAATATTGATGAACGAAACGGGACTTTTGGTCCAATTGGAATCGTCATAAATCCCGCAGATAGAGGAAAAGGATATGCGTTTGCAGCATACTTAATGCTAGGCGAATACATGTTTAATGAACGAAGAATGCACAAATGGAATAATGGTTACATGGAGGAAAACAAAGCTTCGGAAGCTTTGCATAGAAAAGTGGGTTTTGTTGTTGAAGGGGTTCAAAAAGATATGTATTATCACGAAGGAAGATATTGGAATCAAGTTGTATGCGGAATGAATGCATCGCAATTTTTCGAAAACAAAAAACGACTCGAATAGACTCTCAGTATGAATCATATGTAGTTAGCTGTATTACATAATAATA
The DNA here is from genome assembly GCA_942493335.1 of uncultured Clostridia bacterium. Classification (GTDB taxonomy): domain Bacteria; phylum Bacillota; class Clostridia; order DSM-8532; family DSM-8532; genus JAEWSN01. The sequence continues at coordinate 2,731,257 of OW818693.1, forward strand.
ACGACGAACAGTATCCTCGATATACCATAGGAACGAGTATACGTCCTAGGCTTTGATATAGATCGAGAGATCATTACTGTTTGTCAAATTTAACAATTAGTACAAAGACGCGGCACGTCCACTAACAATACATTCGCAAAACCCTTTCACCGTGCGCATCGCGCGCTAGAGAGAGCGATGAAGAACGGTTCAAGGGCTTCGCGAATGCATACACGATATCCCACGATAATACGTCTGTTTCCTCCTTGGCGAATTATGATCATGAAGATCTCTTCGCTAATGAAATATATGGATGGAGTATGAAAAATGAACAGTTCGGAAATCATCAAAAAAGATTGGAACGATGGTTCCGATGCGTATTATCAAAGGACGTACGGTTCCGGTGAAGTGCTCGATGTCATCACAAAAACACCGGAACGCGCTTTCCCGGAAGCTGTCGTCCCCCTCCTCCATCGGTACATGCCCGATATGCGAGGCAAACGGGTATGCGTTCCATCCAGTGGTGACAATGCCGCGGCATTCGGTTTCCATCTGATGGGTGCACATGTCACATCCATTGATTTATCGGAACATCAGATAAACAATGCGAAGACCATCGCCGCGGCTAAGGGCTGGGACATTGAATTTGTTTGCGATGACAGCATGAAACTTGGCAAAATCGATGACGAGGCATTTGATCTTGTGTACACGTCCAATGGCGTACATGTCTGGATTTCAGACTTGGCGGCGATGTATGTCAACATCAACAGGATCCTGAAGAAGAATGGGCACTACATTTTCTTTGAAACGCATCCGATGATTCGCCCTTTTGACAACACGACATATGAGGTGAAAATCGTGAAACCATATGAAGATGTGGGGCCAATGGGTGAGGTGCCGACGTATGGCTGGAGGACGCAGGATTTCATCAATGCCATTGTTTCCTCCGGGTTCGCCATACGGGAAATGCAGGAATTCCACAGCACCCGTAAAGACTTGAACAGTGTTCACAACTACCTTTACGTCGGAGACAATCAGAAATACAATTGGCCGGGCGACACATACGACTGGCGGAACAATCCATGGGCCGCACTACCGCAATGTCTGGGATTATGCTGCCAGAAAAATGAATGACACGATCGCCCCAACAGCCATTCCAGTGCGTTGATTTGCTTGATGCCATTATGGGAAGTCAGCGGCGTGATAAACAGTTCCTCGGCAGCTTATGCACCTCCTCCACCAGGCCAAACCCGATATCTATGCGGCCGCTCCCATCAGGAGCGCCCTTGAAGCAAAGCGGTGACCATTGAAGACGTCATGGGTACGATAATGAGTCTATCTGTAACGATTCTGGATGTACCCATGTTATCTCTCCCTTGATACAAAACACACCGCAGTATGATCGTTGACCATTCCGGTTGCTTGCATGAACGCATAGAGGATGGTCGAACCGACGAACTTGAAACCCCTTTTCTTCAAGTCCATGCTCATCTTGTCGGAGATTGGGGTTCGTGCAGGTAAATCCTCATGCTTCTCCCAAAGACCCGTAATTGGCGAATCGCCCACATATCTCCATATGAATTTGTCAAAGCTCCCGTACTCTTCCTTCACGCGTAAAAATGCTTTGGCATTGCTCACCGCAGCATTGATTTTCAAGCGATTCCTGATGATTTTCTCGTTTGCCATGAGTTCCTGTATCTTGGCATCATCATACAAGGCCACCTTGTTGGGATCGAATCCATCAAACGCCGCCCTGAAAGCTTCCCTTTTCTTCAGCACGGTTATCCAGGAAAGCCCGGCCTGCATGCCTTCCAGAATAAGCATTTCGAACAGCTTGCCATCATCATGCACAGGCCGTCCCCATTCGTTGTCATGGTAGTCAATGTAAATCGGAATATTCCCAGCCCAGGCGCACCGTTTTCCCTCATTCATCAAGTCGCTTCTCCTCATCGAAAACCAGTCATTCCAGTCAACTGTTCATCGAAAATCATTTATTCCGGTCAAAGAATGATCGAAGCACCGGCATTGCCCATGGTATCATGTCTCCCTCACATAATCATGCTTCTCCCAATCATATCGCATTCATCTTGTCCACACCATGAGGTCCCCACCAGGCATCATCGGCTACTGCCACAATGTCATCAGGAATGCGAACGGAAGCGTAACCTATACCATGAACGTGAACTTCTGACAACAGACGGCCACCGGCATGCCGCCGATGGCTGATCACTTCCCTTGCAGCCAATGACCCCTCACTTCTGCTTGAAACTGTTCAACGGCGAAATTCCGTCCCAGGACAGATGATTCACAGGGTCCACAACGGAGTTCACCTTTCTAGATCTGTAACCGATGCCTGTCACCTTGGTGACTGTCGGAACAGTCGCTTGCTTCAAAACGGCCCGATCCGCATCCACCAGTCCATAACCGTACAAGCTGTCGCGACCCACCGCGCCAAGGTCTTCCACGGTTGCATTCAAACGTGCCCGGATAGCCGACATTGTCGCCGGTGCCGCTGGTCTTGCCGGAATTGCAGGCAGCTGCAGATCGAGGGTTATGTATAAACAGAGAAAAATCTTATAGATCAGAACGAAATTCATTCCATTCCTGGCATTCGCGTCAGACCGCATAATCTGTTTATGGATCAGGCAACCATCATGTCGTATAGGATGGGACTCCGGTAATTGATACAAGCGTCATTCGACATTCAAAGCAATATCAATCACCGGGTCCAGCATGATGAAAAAGCGGCTCAGATACGATCTGCAAGGAGTGATGATTTGAAACCATTGCATCAAAAAGGCTTCCTTCGGGAAATCATCAAGAACCGGGTCCTGTACCTGATGTTCTGCCCGGTCATTCTCTATTACGTTGTATTCGCGTATCTGCCGATGACAGGAATCGTTGTGGCTTTCAAAAGCTTCAACTACAGGCAAGGCATTTACAAAAGTCCCTGGATCGGATTCGACAATTTCAAGTTCTTCTTCTCTTCCGGCAAAGCGTTGTCCGTCACGCTCAACACGGTCACGTACAATCTTGTGTTTCTGGCCTGTTATACGATCGGTTCCATCCTCATCGCCATCCTGATCGCCGAGATGGTGGGAAAGACTTTCAAAAAAACCGCGCAAACCCTTCTGTTCCTACCCTATTTCATGTCATGGGTCGTTGTCGCCGCCTTCGTATACAATTTCACCAACTATGAATATGGACTGGTGAACGGCCTGCTGAAATCCATCAACCTGGCTCCGATCGACATCTATTCGAGCCCAACCTACTGGTACTTCCTTCTTCCATTCCTTTATGTCTGGAAATGGATTGGATACGGAAGTGTTCTGTATCTGGCCGCCATCATGGGGATTGATCAGGAATGTTATGAAGCAGCAACCATCGACGGCGCGAACATCTTCCAGAAAGTCCTCTCCATCACGCTTCCTTCGCTGCGGCCGACCATGTTTGTACTGATCCTGCTGGGCATCGGGACCATCATGCGCGGGCAGTTCGACATGTTCTATCAGCTCATCGGCAACAATGGTTCGCTCCTGGATGCCACGGACATCATTGATACGCTGGTCTTCCGTTCCCTCATGGGCTCGCAGGATTTCGGCATGGCTGCATCGGCCGGCGCGTACCAGTCCGTGCTGTGTTTCGTGATCATCATGGTCGCCAACGCCATCGTCAAGCACGTCGAGAAGGACTATGCGCTCTTTTGATGCCCTGGCGACAGGATGGAATCGGCAACAACCCTGGAATATGGGGTGGGACCCTGGAATATGGGGTGGGACTCCGGCAATGGATGCAATCGTGTTTCTTCGTTCGAAAACGATACCAATCAATTGCCGGATCCATACGCAGCAACTCGGAGAAGGAGGTGGCATATGAGCCGTATCAAGGAATCAGCAGGAATCTTTCCTGCGCCCAATAAAAACCTGAGAATGAAGTCCGGCGATGTGGTGCTCTTCAACATCATTGCCTATATCGCCGTGACCTTTGTGGCTTTGATGGCCTTCATCCCGTTCTATGTCCTGGTCGTGAGTTCGTTCACCTCGGAACACAGCATCATCTTCAATGGTTATTCCCTTTTCCCCAAGGAGTTTTCCCTTGATGCCTACAGCATGATCTTTACCAACCCGAAAAAAATGATCACTGCCTATTCGGTCACGCTTTTCGTCACCGTGGCCGGAACAGCCTCGTCGCTGTTCCTCTCCTCCATGTCAGCCTATGTGCTGTATCGCAAAGACGTCAAATACAGGAATCAACTGGCGTTTTTCCTCTACTTCACCACCCTGTTCAACGGGGGGCTGATGCCATACTACATCATTCTCAGCAAATACCTGCACTTGAAAAACTCGCTCCTGGTCCTTCTGCTCGTGCCCATGTTCAGCGTCTTCAACATTCTCATCCTCCGCAACTTCTTCAATGGTTCCATCCCCGAATCCCTGTTCGAAGCTGCGAAGATTGATGGAGCCGGAGATTTTCTGATCTTCATCCGGGTGGTTCTCCCCATTTCGAAGCCTGCATTGGCCTCGATCGGCCTGTTCACCGCGTTGGGCTACTGGAACGACTGGTGGACGCCCATGATGTTCATTGAGAAGCAGGCCCTGTTCCCGCTCCAGTACACGCTCTACCAGATCATCGCCAGTGTGAACTTCGCTTCGAGCATGGTCAACTCCATGCCTGTCATGAACATGCCGAAGGAATCCCTGAAAATGGCGATGGTCGTGGTGGCCACAGGCCCAATCGTACTTCTGTATCCGTTGGTTCAGAAGTATTTCGTGGCCGGAATCACTATCGGTGCCGTAAAGGGCTGATACCCATCACAAATCCACAAGGAGGATATCATGAACAAGTCGATTCGCATCTCCACCCTGCTCGGAACCCTCATGCTCTCGGCCTCGCTGCTTCTTTCGGGCTGTGGGAACACCGCCGCGCCGGAATCAAGTTCCGCGGTTGCCAGCGAAAGCGCATCCGCCTCGGCTGAATCCCCTGCGGCATCCGAATCCGCCGCTCCGACTGTCGACACATCAAAGGAAGTCAAGCTGGCAGGATACCTCCTGGGTTCTCCTCCTGACGGCTCACCAGAGGTATTTGCCGAATTCAACAAAAAGCTGACAGCCGACATCAACGCCACTATGGAAGTCAACTACATCGGATGGGCGGACCTGGATGCCAAGTACCCGCTCGTGCTGGCTGCCGGCGAAAACATCGACTGGATCTTCACGGCCGACTGGTGCAAATACATGACGGAAGCCGCCAAAGGCGCGTTCATGGAACTGACCCCCGACATGCTGAAGACCTATATGCCCAAGCATATGGCCGCTTTGGACCCGCAGGGCTGGGAACAGGCGAAAATTGGCGGGAAAATCTTCACCATTCCGACCTCGACACCGGACCGCAAGGGATACGGCGTCACCATCCGCGGGGACCTGCGCAAGAAGTACAATGTTCCCGAAATCAAGCGCTTCTCGGATCTGGACCCCTACCTGGCCGCCATCAAGGCGAACCATCCCGAAATGATCCCGATGAACATGGACAACACCTTTGACGTCAACGCCCCGCTCTTCTACCTGATGAACGAGAACGGCGGCAACATCCAGGATCTGTTCGCCGTGACCGGCGGCGGCGGCGGAGTGTTCCGCGAATTTGACGGAAGCGACCCGTGGAAGGTTTTCACATTGTTTGAGGAACCCTATTTCGGCAAACTGGTGGAAAACGCCAAGATCATGAAATCCTGGTATGACAAGGGATATATCAACAAGAACGTGTTTGCCAACAATGTACGCAGCAAGGATGCCTTCGAACAGGGCAAATCCGGCGTTGGCATCGGCAACACACAGGATCTTCAGACCAATACGGCCATGGGCAAGGATATGGGCTGGGATGTGGAAATCGTTCTGGCAAACACCGCAGCCGGCCACACCATCGCCAATTCCTATCTGAACAATACGGTTGCCATCGCCGCATCCTCGGAAAACCCGGAACGTGCGCTGATGGCGCTTGACCTGATGATGCAGGACAAGTCGTATGACACGCTTCTCACCTATGGCCTCGAAGGCAAGACCTATGTGATCGACGCGGAAGGCAAGGCGGCACTCCCGGAAGGCCTCACTTCCGAGAAAAATCCGTACAACTGGGACGGCAACGGCTTCTGGTTCATCAACAAGGACATCGTCGCACCCCGTGCCACATGGACCGATGCTTACATTGCCCTTGTGCAGAATCTGCGTGATAATGTCCTGATCGCCGACCCGGCTGCCGGATTCTCCGTCAGCACGGACAACATCAAGACGGAAGTGGCCAATGTGCAGAATGTGTACAAGCAGTATTTGAATCCGATTGTCATCGGTTCCGTCAAGGATGTCGATGCCGCATTCGCCACATTGAAGTCCAAGATGGAGTCTGCCGGTCTCCAGAAACTCAAGGACGAAGCTGCAAAACAGTTCGCGGAATGGAAAACCGCAAACGGCAAGTGATGCGCAACCCGGCATGCCTGCTCCCGACAGCCAGGCGCATTGCGCCCGCGCGCTTCACCAACCGGCTGTTCTCAGCCAATCATCAATGCCAACGCATCCCTGACTTGTGATAACATGGGGCTGTCTCAAAACGGAAGTTTGAGACAGCCCTTTTCCATGGGAACCAGTGAACAAATATGCGTTTCTTCACGGAATGCATTGATCGATTGAGCCCCTTTTCCACAACAGCGCACCTACCGGCAAGAGAGCAGCCCTCAAGCATCGCACCGCCCTCAGGAGGAAAAAGATGAAGACATGCGGCATATCCCTGAAAGGACCGGAAAAACGGATCCATCGCGACCATATCCGAATGGGCGGCACCAATCCCGAAGGCCTGCAGATCGGACTGAACAATTATTATCTTGAGATGAAGCAGAAACCTTTCTTCGGCATCATGGGAGAAATCCATTTTTCCCGCACGAACCCGGATGTCTGGGAAGACGAGCTTCTGAAGATGAAGATCGGTGGCATCAATGTCATCTCCACCTATCTGTTCTGGCTCCATCATGAAGAAGAGGAAGGCAACTTCCGTTGGGACGGGTGCCGCAACCTGCGCCTGTTTGTCGAACTCTGTCAAAAGCACAACCTGCTTCTGGTACTGCGCATCGGTCCCTTCTGCCATGGCGAGGCCCATAACGGTGGGCTGCCCGACTGGCTGTTCGGCCATCCCATCAAGGTCAGATCCAATGATCCGGGCTATCTTGCATACGCCGGACGTCTCTATGCGGAGATCGGCGTTCAGGTTTCCGGATTGATGTTCAAAGATGGCGGCCCCATCATCGGCATCCAATTGGAGAATGAGTACATGCATGCCGGCGCACCATGGGAAATGACAGTGGGAAACAGTTCCGACTGGATTTCGCCGGGATGCGACGGGGAATCGCATATCCTTGGACTAAAGGAATTGGCGAAGGCTGCCGGAATGGACGCGCCGCTTTACACTTGCACCGGCTGGGGTGGTGCAGCCGCTCCCGAAGGGGAAGTCCTTGCGCTCTGGGGCGGGTATGCGTTCCGGCCCTGGCTGTTTTATGAACCCATCAGCGAACATCCCGCCACCGAAGAATATGCCTTCATGGACTATCACAACAACAATGCCTGGAGCTACAACTATGATGCCGGATACAACCGGGAGGAGTGGCCCTACGCCTGTTGTGAGATGGGTGGCGGCATGAGCTGTTTCTACCCCTACCGCTTCACGGTTCCCGCAGAGAGCGTGGACGCCATGGCCATCATCAAGATTGCAGGCGGCTGCAACCTCATCGGCTACTACATGTATCACGGCGGTACGAATCCGACAGGGCGGCACGGGGCATTTCACAACGAATATGCACTGCCCAAACTGAACTACGATTATCAGGCTCCGCTGGGTGAATTCGGACAGACCCGGGACTCCTACCGGAGGCTCAAGCGTCTGCACGCCTTTCTTGAAACCTGCGGAACAGACCTGGCCCCCATGCGGACGGTTCTGCCCGAAGGAGCCAGCACCGTCGACCCACATGATGTGGAAACCGTGCGATATGCTGTTCGTACATCCGGTGGGAGCGGCTTCCTGTTTCTGAACAATTACCAGGACCATTGGGAGATGAAAGACCAGAAAGACCTGTGCTTCCAATTGGAACTGGAGGAAGAAACCCTGTCCATTCCCGCCCGGGGTGGTTTGGATTTGACAAGGAACACCAGCTGCATTCTTCCATTCCATTTCAAAATGTCCGGTGCCCACGTGAACTATGCGACGGCACAGCCTATCCGCCAAATGACCGTGGACGACGAAACATGGTGGTTCTGGTATGCACCCAATGGGATGACCCCCGAGTACTGCCTGGACGCAACCACCGTGACCGGTGTCCGCGCCGGCTTCGGTACCGCATCGCTTTCAGACGGGTGCTGGTTCGTCCGTCCGTTCGACGGTCACTCCGAGGCTGCCCGGGCCGGATTGGATCAACCGCAGGCTGAAGCGGTTCTGACGCTCCCGGATGGCCGCATCGTCCACCTCATCACCTTGACCGAGACGCAAAGCCTTCATCTCTGGCAGGTTGAATGGGCGGGAATGCCGCGCCTTGTTCTGACCGAGGCTACCGTGATCCCGCAGAAAACCGGATTCAAGCTGGAACAGGAAGGCAGTTCCGTCTTCTCCTTTGGCATCTTCCCGGACAACGACTTGAGGATGGACAAGGACCTGACGACGAAGAACGGCCTGAAGAAGGAATATGATCCGACGACGAACAGCGGCCTGACGACAGACAATCGCTTGAAAACGAACGAAGCGGTCGAAGTGTCAAGCCTTGAAAAGATCGGAAAAATCGGACTGTTCACTGCGTTTTCTATCGGAAACCCTTCCCTGCCGGTTTCATTGACAGTGGAATCGCTTGACGCCTCCCGTGCCGTGCTTCGACTCGCCCCTTCCCGGTTTGACGGCTGCAAGCAGATTCTTCTTCGCGTCCACGCTGAGGGAGATGTCGGGTATCTCTGGAACAACGGAAAACTTGTGCATGACTGCTTTCTGAACGGTGCCCCCTGGGATGTCCGTCTGGACGGATTCAAGGAGGCGCTGTCCGGAAACGGCCTGTATCTCCAGATCTCCCCCATCAAGCAGGGCGGAAGAATCAAGAGCGACGCCATGGCGGCCCGCTCCCAGGTTTTTGACAAGGAAATCGCGGATATCCTCCGCATCGAAACCATCCCCGTCTATGAAGCCGTCCTCTGATCGACAGGGCAGCCCTACACATTGTTGGGCTGCCCTCCCTTATTCGACTGGAAGTTGCACCTTTACGGAAGTGCCTCCGTCAGGCGAGCTCTCATATTCCAGCCCACTCGCCGCACCAAAATGCAGAACCAACCGCTCATGGATGTTTTTGATGCCGTACCCGTGAAATTCGTTGGTGGCATCTCCCGAAAGAAGACCGGCCAGTTTCTCCGCCGACATGCCCACCCCGTCATCCGTCACCGTCAGGGTGATCCGGGCATTCTCAACCTTTCCGTCAATGACGATATGGCCCGATTCGTCCTCTTTCTTCAGAATCCCGTGCAGAATGGCGTTTTCGACAATAGGCTGCAGAATGATTTTCGGCATGCGATATTCCAACAGTCCCTCGGGCACCCGGATATCCAGGTGGATGCCCTCGCCGAACCGCATATTCTGCACTTGGACATAGCATCGTACATGCTCGAGCTCACTCGCAATGGTCACGATGTCATCCCCTTTGCTCAGGCTCAGCTTGTAAAAACGAGCCAGGGAATCCACCATGCGGCGAATATCCGGCACATCGTTCTGGATGGCCAGGCAGTTGACCAGATCGAGGCTGTTGTACAGGAAGTGCGGATTGATTTGAGCCTGAAGCGCCTTGAGCTCCAGATTCTTGTTTTCAATGCCAAGTCTGTACGTATCATCCAGCAACATGGCGATACGGGTCAGCATGTGGTTGAAATGCCGCATCAGCATGCCGATTTCATCCTGGCTGCTCGGGAGTATGCTGACATTGAAATTCCCCTTTTCCACCTCCTTCATATGGGAGATGAGCACACGGACACGTTTTGTGCCGGAGGACGCGGAGAGGAAGGCAATCGGCAGGATCAGGGGGATGAAGACCAGCAGGATCAGAAGCATTCTGGATCGCGTACGGTTGCTCAAGGCCATGATGTCACTGTAAGGAACCGTCATGACCAGACGCCAGTCCGTATTCTCCACACGCTGAATCCCGAACAGCCATTTTGTCCGGTTGATCTGAACATCCTGCCAAAGACCCCCATCGAACTTCTCCGCGTCCATGCCTGCCAGGACCGTCGAAATCAAATCGCTGTCCGCCTGCACCACGGTACTGGTCGATATCTTCTCATTGCGGCTGTTGATGAGGTATACGGAGGTATTCTTCGTGAACATCGCCTGGTTCAGGATGCTCTGAAGCAGTTCCTCCTCAATGTCCGCCTTGATGATGCCAATGATGGCTGTCACATCGTCTTCGCGCTTCACTCCCTGCATGTAATGGATGAACTGTTTTCCGCCGGACGCCGGAAGCCCGGAGGCAGGGATCCATCGGTTCACGGACTTGTTGCGGATCATATCCTTGTACCATTCCGTATCCACAATGTTGTCCAGTTTCAGAAAATCGCTGCTTTCCATCCTGTCGGCGATGCCGCAGCTTATGTACAGTTGCGTCTGGGCTATATCCGTATTGTTGTACAGCGTGAACGTGCGTTTGACGAATTTTGACGAATCATCGATCCAATTGGCCATGTCTTCCTGATAATAGTCAACGGGCGTAATAAACAACCTCCTGATGAACTCATCCTGCGAGAAGGAAAGAATTTCGTTCTTGATGGAGGTGGTCTTGGCTTCGAGAAACGCTTTCGTCTGAGTCAGCACTTTCTGGGAGGAGTAGCGGGCCTGCATCTCCGTCTCGCGGGATGAGAAATAGGAATTGACGGCTGCAAAAAGCATGAACGGCAAAATGACCAATAGGAGAATCAGAAGGGTCAGTTTATACTTGATGCCCAAATCCCGAAGGGCCTGGCTGATCCATCCTTTCATCGTCCACACTCTCCTCTGTATTCGGAGGGGGTACAGCCCGTATGCTTCCGAAACGCTGCGGAAAAATAGTTCGGATCGTTGAACCCGATACGCTCCGCAATCTCGAACAGTTTGAGTCTTGTGTTCCGAAGATAGTCCTTCGCCTTCTCCATGCGGACTTCCGTGATGTATTCATTCAGCGTTTCCCCTGTATGTTTTCGAAACAGCACGCATAAATAGGATTGGGTGAAAAACATGTGTGTGGCAATGGATTGATTGCCGAGACTGCAATTGGCGATGTTTTCATGGATGTAGCGCTGGATTTCCAGGATGTGTTTGTTGGGTTTCTCCCCGACGACCCGATCGGAAATGACTTCCCGGATGGCGCTTTTCACCAGGCTGACAAGCGTGGAAAGGAAGCGCGCCCTTTCCACCAGCTGCCACAGGTATTGACGGTCGCTTTCGATCGGATCCTCCGTTGCCTTGCCTGCCAAGGGCTCCCTGATGGACAAGGGCTGCTGCACATTCCCTGACATCTGACTTTCCCGCACTGCCATGCGCAATTCGTTTTCTGTCTCAACTTCATAGATCTGCATGAATAGCGCAAAGAACATGTTTTTCACTCGAGCCTGATCCGGATCCATGCACTGCATGGCCTCTTCCTGCAGTCTGTCAATCACTTCACAGGCTGATGACAGGTCTGCACTTCGTATAGCTTCCCTGAACTTGGCAATCGGCAGACTTGGAACCGAAAGGGCGGTCGGGTGGCACTCTTCCTGATAGACCTTCCATGGTCCGAGATAAAACTGAGTATCCGCAAGTCTGCAAGCTTCGGCGTATGCATCGGGGAGACTTCCGAGATCTGCGACAGGCCTTCCGAATCCAATGGATACGGAACACGATTCCTCTCCCTTCCCGTGGAGATGATACAAGAGTTCCTGTGCAGGCAAAGGGGACCCACATCCCTGCGTACATTCATCCGCGCCATGCCTTTCCAGCCAGATCACACGGTCCATTCCATCGGACGCACACCAGGCTGACGGCCTGTTCTTCTCCATCCATGTCCGCAAAACAGCAGTGATCGCTCGGACGCACAGCTGCCCTTCTTCAAAACTGGATTCCGAGGCGCCGTTGACAAGAACACAGGCGATATGCAACTTCATGGAATCCGTCGGCTGGATCAACTGGATATCCTGTTCTTCCTCGTTTTCCGCAATGCCGGAGACTGAAACCCCGCCATGTACCAATCCGAGAATCAGGTTTTCCATGCGCAAATGCAAGGAACGGTCGGCAGCCTGAAGAAGAATCTCATAATTCTTCTTCTGCTGTTTGTCCTGTTGGCACAATGCCACAGTTTGTCGAACAACCCGACCGATCTCTTCAAAATTCAGCGGCTTTTCGAGATAGCTGATGGCCTGGAGGGAAATGGCGGATTTCAAGTATTCCTTATCGGAATGCCCGCTCAGAAAAATGATGCGGCAATCAGGCCAGCCGGCCCGGATTGCCGTCGCCAGCTCAATGCCATCCATTTTCGGCATCCGAATGTCGCACAACAGGATATCCGGCGGATGAAGTCTGGCTGATTCAAGCGCGGCATGGCCATTCCGCGAGGCTTCCACTTCGTCAATGCCCCATTCATCCCAACGCACATAGTTCTGGAGGGTATTCAAGGTAATGCGTTCATCATCCACTATGAGCAACCGCATCATATGCGTAACCCTCCTCTTTTCATGCTCTCCGGCAGCTCTTATCAGCATACGACATTTTGGACTGCCTTGTAACAGGACACAGGTGCAAGGGGCTAGAAAAGAAAATTTCTGATGGAAAAAGAAATATTTTGCTAGAACAAAGGCTCCAATCTCTATTTCGAAGACCCCCCTGAAGGGTATAATCACCATACCGGCCTTCCAACCGACACCCCCATGGAACGCGCATGCACTTGGATCGACTTGCCATCGGAAGGACTTCAAATGAATAGAACATTCAGCACATTGGCCTCCTTTCTCCTTGTCCTTCAATTAGCCTCTTCACTTATGACGGGCTGTTCACAAGATACCGATCACATTCCGTCCGGTCCGTCCGCACAGGAATCCACCCTCGCGAACAATGACCCGTTCTCAAAAGCTGTCAAACTCAGCGGCTACCTCATCGGCACCCCTCCTGACGGATCTCCCGAGGTCTTCAATGCCTTGAACCGCAAGCTGACAGCGGATATCAATGCAACAATGGGCATCAACTATATCGGATGGTCCGAAATGGATGTCAAGTACCCGCTTGTCCTGGCTGCCGGCGAAAACATCGACTGGATTTTCACTGCAGATTGGTGCAAGTACATGACCGAATCCGCCAAGGGCGCTTTTCTGGAATTGACGCCGGATTTGCTTTCAACCTACATGCCAAGGCATATGGCGGCCCTGGATCCACAGGGGTGGGAACAGGCAGAAATCGGAGGCAGGATTTTCACCATCCCTACTTCGACACCGGACCGAAAGGGATATGGCATCTCTATCCGCGGTGACCTGCGTAAAAAATACAGTCTCCCCGAAATCATGCGGATCTCCGACCTGGAACCGTATCTGAACGCCATCAAGACGAATCATCCCGAAATGCTTCCGATGAATCTGGACAATTCCTTCGATGTGAATGCCATGATTTTCTACCTGATGAACGAGAACGGCGGCAACATCCAGGACCTGTTTGCCGTGACCGGCAGCGGAGGCGGGGTATACCGTGAGTTTGACGGACCCGACCCCTGGAAGGTCTTCACGATGTTCGACGCACCTTACTATGGCAAGCTGGTGGAGAACGCCAAGATCATGAAGCGCTGGTATGATGACGGGTACATCAACCAGAATGTGTTCGCCAACAAAGTGCGAAGCAAGGATACCTTCGAACAGGGCACCTCTGCTGTGGGTATTGGAAACACCCAGGATCTGCAATCCAACATCGCCAAGGGGAAGGATCTCGGCTGGGATGTCGAGATCGTGCTGGCGAATACGGCGGACGGGCACAGCATCGCAAATTCCTATCTGAACAATTCTGTCGCACTCTCGCAATCCACGCGGAATGCGGAACGCTGTCTGATGGCGCTGGATCTGATGATGGAGGACAAGGATTATGGCGCCCTTCTCACCTATGGGATTGAAGGAAAAACCTATGTGATCGACGCCGAAGGCGAGGTGGCACTGCCTGCCGGACTCACCGCCGATACAAATCCATACAAATGGGATGGGAACGGCTTCTGGTTTATCAACAAAGACCTGCTGGCGCCTCGTTCCAACTGGACGGACAACTACAGGACGCTTGTTCAGGATTTGAGAGACCGGATCCTGCTTACAGATCCCACGTCCGGGTTTGCTGTGAACGCAAACAACATCAAGACGGAAGTGGCGAATGTTCAGAATGTCTACAAACAGTATTTCAATCCGATTGCCGTCGGCTCAGCCAACGATGTCGAGGCGGCTTTCGCCACACTGAAAAGCAAAATGGAGGAAGCCGGTCTCCAAAAGATCAAGGAGGAAGCGGAGATTCAGTTGTCCTCGTGGAAACAAGAAAAAACAGCCACGCGATCATTAATACGTTATAATAGGAGTAGGCGATAACAATATCCGGCAGCCCGGAGTCATTCGCCAAACCACTCCTGATGACGCCACCCCATGATCGGAGGAGAAATGATGTCCCTCAATAACATGAAAAGCCTTATGATCGGCAATCTCCAGGCAAAGATCCCCATCGTGCAGGGCGGGATGGGCGTCGGCATTTCCATGGCGGGCCTCGCATCCGCGGTCGCAAACGAAGGCGGCATCGGTGTGATATCGGCCGCCTGTGTGGGCATGTTCGAACCCGACATCGGCACCAACTTCATTGAAGCAAACATTCGGGCGCTGAAAAGCGAAATCAGAAAGGCCAAGGCCATGACGAACGGCATTCTTGGCGTGAACATCATGGTTGCCTTGACGAATTTCTCCGATATGGTCCGGACAGCCGTTGAAGAAGGCATCGACGTCATTTTCGCCGGTGCGGGCCTGCCGCTGGACCTGCCCAAATACCTGCATGAAACCGCCACCACGAAGCTGGTTCCCATCATCTCTTCCGGACGGGCGGCAGTCGTCATCGCAAAAAAATGGATGGAGAAATTCAACTATGTTCCGGACGCCTTTGTTCTGGAAGGGCCCAAAGCCGGAGGGCATCTGGGATTCAAGCCGGATCAAATCGAGGATCCGCATTTTTCACTGGACATTTTGTTGACTCAGGTGCTGGAAGCCCTCAAACCCATCACAGACAAACTGGGCCGAAACATTCCGGTCATCGCTGGCGGTGGGGTCTATGACGGGGAGGATATCCGCAGCCTGCTGGATGCCGGCGCATCCGGGGTCCAGATGGCCACGCGCTTCGTCACCACGACGGAATGCGACGCTTCGGATGCGTTCAAGAATACATACATCCAATGCAAAAAGGAAGACATCCGGATCATCGAAAGCCCTGTCGGCATGCCGGGTCGGGCCATCCGGAACGCCTTTCTCGACGAAGTGTCGGCAGGGAAAAGGAAACCATTTCATTGCCCCTATCACTGCATCATCACCTGCAAGGAAAAAAGCAGTCCCTACTGTATCGCCCTCGCCCTGCTGAACGCGCAGAAAGGCCGGATGTCACACGGCTTCGCGTTTGCCGGCGAAAATGCTTACCGTGCGGAGAAAATCATTTCCGTGAGGGAGCTGATGGCAACCCTCGTGGAAGAATTCCAGGAAGCCCGGCAACGTCATCCGTCCCCCCTTCCCGGATAAACTTGTGCGCAGGAAATGGCGGAAACCTCCCCATTCGTTTGTTCCGCCGCCTTGGAATCCGTCCCGGTTTGTGGATATGATGTAACTGGCGGGGGGACGGTTCACATCCTTGCCCGGTTCTGCGGAGACTGCCGTGATCCTGCCGCTTTCCGTCCCATGGGAGGATGCGGTCATGAAAACGAAGAATCTCCTGTTCCGGGTATCCACCCTATGCCTGACCCTGCTGCTGGTTTTTTCCACGACCCTGTCCGGAGTCACCCTGCCGGTCGCGGCGCTCTCCGGTACAAACCTGTCGACTGACCTTGTATCCGGCCTTTCGCCGGACCTCTCCCCTGCCGGACAGACCGTACGGACGCTGTCGCCCGTCCAGCTTGCCCAATATCCCCGGGTTCCCGCCTACAAGGCGGAATTTCTGCCAGCCACAAGCATCTGGAAGGACATGGTCTCCGGCGTTCTGCCGGGAACCTTCAAGAACGTCTCCTACAAACTCCAGGACAATGTCGTCAAGGTCCCGACGCCGGTGGTGAACGGGCTTCGCTCGGCCGCCCAGGTGCTGGGCGGCAGCCACGCGGTCCTGAAGAAACCCATGGAAACCATTGCCGAAGGCGCTTTCCTCAATCAGGCGCTGCTGCAGTCCGCCGTGGGAACCAAAAACATCCTCCCTGGCACAGTTTTCTTCAATCCCGATTCGAATACGGCTTTCAAGACGGTGACCGCACTTCCCGCGGAGATGTCGGGAACGGCAATGGACGGGAACTATCTGGTGACCCGCCCGCAGATCCACGAAGTCGTTTCAGCGTTCAATCTTCCGCGTCAGACGATTGATCTGACAAAGGCCAACATCACCGGATTCGGGGACCCGGATATCGAGAAGTGCATCGTGTACCATGCGCCGGGTGAATCCCTTGCGACCGACAACTTCAACGAATTCAAGAAAATCAAGGATCCCCTGATCGAGCTGTATTTCCCGAAAGGCACGGAGCTCAATGCCTCCCTCGGCAACGGGACGAAAATCACCGTGAAGATCAGCGGCGGACTCGGCATCGAGGGAATGCAGCTCGAAGGCGCCTATTCCGGGTTCGACGGCTATTACATCGGGTTGAAATCCTCCCAGGAGGCGTTTCTCGACGTCGAAGTCGGGCTCGAGACCTACCAGGAGATCCGGATTCCCATTTACGGCATCGACGTTTCTTTCGGGGTCGGGCGCGTGACGGGCGGGCTGTTTCTGGTCGCGCAGATGGACGGCAAGCTGACGGTGGAAATCCAGGCGCGGGCCTGGGCGACCGAGACCGTCGGCGCCGGCGGCGGAACCTTTCTCTACATCCCCACGAACGTGGCTCCCTATGTGTCCGTCGACGAAATCGGCGTGACCGGCGACGTGTTCATCAGTGCCTCCATCAACGGCGAAATCAAGGCGGGCGCGCTGGTCGACATCGAGCTGCTCGGCTGGGATCTGGTCGGTGCGGGTGCGCTCGCAGGGGCGGGCATCACGATCCAAACGGACGGAACGATGCTCAACGTGGAGATGTACGGCAAGCTGAACGCCTTCATCACCCTGCTCGGCAACCAGTTCAACCTGGTGAATCTGAAGATTCCCATTTTCGAGCGAAAGCAGACCGACATGGGTTCGTACCGTGTCCGTGTCGTGGAGGCCTGTGCATATCAGGACCGGGTCGGCGGACTGGTGTTGTATGATCATGGAGGGAACGACGGGTATCTGCCGGAACCGAATGCGGAGGTACAGGTCGAGGTGACGCCCGCCAACACAGGTCCTTCGGTATTGTACCCCTCCGCGGACACATACTACAAGACGGATTCCTTCGGCGAGTTCATCGGCTACGACATCCCGCTTTCCATGGGTGATCAGGTGCGGGTGAAGGTCAAACGCAAGGACACCGGCACGATTGTCACATCGGAACCGATTCCGCCAACCTTCCCGTTTCATCGGATCCAGGTGACGGACGCCGATTATTTCAATGATTTCATTGTCGGCGAAGTGGTTCCCGCAAAGGTTCGGAAATGGGGCGTGCATTCCGAGAACGAGGAGGACGAATACGAAACCCTCCGATATGCGGGCGATGTGACGGTACGCATCATGAAGCCGTCCATGAGCAAGCTGTTTCCCGGTGTGTACGGCGAATATGAATTTGAGCAGGAAGTGGTCACCACAGCCAATCCGGACGGCCTCTTCCGGGCGGAAGGCCTGACGACGACGGCAGGAACCGCCATGGATGTCAAGCCGGAAAGCCAGTATGACTGTTCCATCAACTATGAGGGCTTCCTCGTTACAACCCGTTCCGTCACGGAATCCAAGGTTCAGTTCGCACTCAAGCGGGTCACCTCGTTCGTCGAGGGATCCGCCAACAGGTACATGGAAGGTGCGAAGACCGTCGACCAGTATACTTTCAACGAACGATACTACCTCATCAACCTGCGGGGCACCCGGCAATTGACCGCAGGAAACGTGAAATACGAGTTGTTCGGCTACTCCACGCAGGATCGGTTCTCGAACCACTTCATGCACTGGACCTACCCCGGGGGAACTCAGACGGAGCCGGTACTGGTCTGCGACAAGGCGACCGGGTTCTTGCCCGGGCTGTATCCGGCGACTGCAAACCTGCAGGTCATCCCCGAAGGAACCGCGGATGGCAAGCCGAACGGCGCATCTCTGATCGACAGCCGCATCGTCACGGAATGGGTGTGGCAGGCGCACAGCAACCCCACCCGCATCACCAGCGCCAACCACTTCACCTGCAAGACCGGCGGAGCGACCTTCCCGGTTACGGCTACCGGTGTGCCGAAGATCGCCTATGCTGCGGCAGGCGCTCCGGCAGGCGTCCTGCTGGACAAGCTGTCCGGCCTGATGACGATTGCACCGAGTACGAAGCCCGGTACCTATACCCTCACCCTCACGGCCACACCGGGAACGAAGACGTCTTCCACGGGACAGGCGAGTGGAGGTTCGGGCAACGCCGCGATAGTAACCCTTTCGGATCCCTTCCTGCTCTTCGGAGTGCAGCGTGCATACAAGGAGGATCTTCCACCGCCGGCGACACAGGTCTTCTCCCTGAAGGTCGAAGGCGCCGCCGCTACGGCTTCCCCATCGCAAGTCGCCACACCGGCTGCTTCTCCGACCCCGACGCCTGCCCCGACGCCGGAACCCACGCCCACACCGGTCCCGGAACCCTCTCCAACACCGACTCCGGAGTCCACGCCGACGCCTGAACCGACGCCCGCTCCCACACCCACGCCACGACCGACACCCACGCCAACACCACCCGCTCTGCCTTCGATTGATCCGGGGTTGCCCCGCATCCAGTTGGCGCCGGTCATCACCAGTAAAAACGCCTGGACCTGCACGACCTTCGGCGGAACCTTTCAGTCCACGGCGACCGGAAAATCACCAATCCTTTTCAGCCTGGCGCCCCTTTCAACAAGGGGAGCCGTCGTTCCGCCCCAGGTATCGATCGAGCGGTCCACAGGGCTTCTGACGGTGGCATCAGGACTCGCCGCAGGAACCTACTCCTTCTACATCAAGGCCAGCAACGGATTTTCACCGGATGCGCAGCAGTTGTTCACGCTGACGGTCCAATCAGGCCTCATCCGGGGAATCAGCCGCCATGATTCAACCAGGGAGGTCTTGCCGATGAATGCAGGCAACCCACAGGATCAAGGAACTTTCCTGACAATTGGAAGCAAGCCGCAGACCCAGGGTGCCTTCCTGACGATCGGGAGCAAGCCGCAGACCCAGGGTGCTTTCCTTGAAACCGCAACCGGTTCCAGCCCCGGCGCAGGTTCTTCTTCCGGTTCCGCTGATCTCCATGCACCGGTGAACATGCCCTGGTCCGCCCAGGATACCTTCGTCCTGCGCAACGATGATCCGAACGATCTTTACGACAGCGACAGCCTCTGGGTGCAGGGCGCCGAATACATCAAATGGGACGGCATCCTCACCGTGAACGTGGAAGGCGTCTCAATTCGGATGGCCTTTCTGGACGGTTCCCCCTCGGCGGACCACCACTTGCGAAGCATCAGCGAGGAGGACCGGCAGAAAATAGAAGATTCCTACAAGCAGCTGGAGACAGTTCCTGCCGGCTGGGACAGCATCCCCGGCGGCATCCCGGCGAATCCGTCGGTTGACTGGGAGGAAAGCAGGATTCTCGATTACGGCAACACACTTGCCGGAATCAAGAACGAATCGGGAGGAATCGGCACACTCCAGCTAGACAATCGGACAGGTTCCCTGGTTCCGGGCACCTTGTTCGTCGGCCTGAAGGAAAAAGGGACATCACAGCTTTCCATCGGGCAGAAAGGCGCAGTCGTCACCTTCAAGGGTGCGGACATCGCACTCGCTGAAGGCGGCGGTCTATATGACTTTGGCTTTTCCACCACCGCGCCCCATGCGCAGGACATGCTGAAGGCTGCCGGCCTTGCCGGAACCGGAACTGCGGCGTCCGACGCCGGAACGAAACAGGCTTTCACTTATGCCTTCGCCCACAACGGATCACTCCCGGGCTATGGTTCGTTTGCCGTTGAAACCGGCATACAGACCGGTGCAACCGTGCAGGTCTACCGGTTCGACGCTGCCACGGGAGGCCTTTCGCTCATCGCCGGAAACATGAAAGTCGGCACAGGCGGGGTGGTCACCTATCAGAACAACACAACCTCCGAATACCTCATCACCACAAAGACGGTGGAAGGCGTCCCCGTTTCGGAAGCCGCATCAAGACAAGCGCCAGACGCTTCAACCGGAACTGAAGCCGGAAAAGGAACAGAGGGTGAGAACGGAACCATTTCAGGGAATCCCGCATCGGAAAGCAAGACAGAAACGGATGGCGCCCTTTTCATTCGCTGGCTGCCCTTGATCGCGGGTGGTGTGCTGCTTCTAGCCTCGCTGATGGTCGGGGCCTTCCTTCTGGGCCGGCGGGGGAAAAAGAACTCGCCGCCTCGCTCGGGCAGCTGAGGTCTGCCGTTCGGAAATAGACGCCTGCAACGCAATGGACGCCGGCTGGTGATATAATCGGATCAGAACCATCCTGCAACCGTGAAATGCGTGTGTGGAGCATGCAGCGTCTGGACGCGCCGGAGAGGGAGAGCGTCGATCATGCGGAACCTCTGGAAACGGAAACGGTCTCCACCGCCACAAAAGAGGACTGCAAGACTGCTCGCCCTTGATGCGGGCCATCCGAAACGAGGTGCAAATGAACCGGAACGATGAATACATCCGCTACACAGGCGCTGAAGTCCCTTTCGCCGAAAAGCACGACGGCATGCTCCGCCTGGTCGCCGGGGCACGGCACATCCAGATACTGCGGGCGAACCGCCGTCACCCCGAGTGGGCCGAGGGCTTCGGACATACCTACAACCATGCCCCGAACCTGATGTGCTGGCGAGGCCGCTTCTTCTGCCAATGGCTGTCCAATCCGGTCAGCGAGCATGTCGGCAGAAGTCACACCTATCTGTCCGTCTCTGACAACGGGGTGACCTGGTCCGATCCCTGCATCCTCTTCCCCGCCCATCCGATTGATCCTGTGGCGGAAAACGGACCGGGGAGGGATCTGTACGAAAAAGGATCCGACTATGCCTGCATGCATCAGCGCATGGGCTTCTACGCCGCACCGGACGGCCGCTTGCTGGCCCTCGGCTACTACGGTGTCTCCGCAGAAGTCGTCGCTCTGCCGTGCGTTGGGGTCGGTCTTGGCCGAGTGGTCCGTGAAATCCATCATGACGGCACTTTCGGTGACATCCATTTCCTGATCATGAATCGGAACGGTGGATACGGATCGCACAATGTCCTGTACCCGATGTTCGACACCAGCTCCGACACCGGCTTCGTCGCAGCCTGCCGGGCTTTGCTTGCGGACAGGCTGGTCATGCAGCAGATGTGGGAGGAAAACCGGGATTGCGTGGAAGACGTGTTCGCCCTGCGTGATGCCGGTCAGGCATTCAACCACTACCGCCTGCCGGACGGAACCGTCGTCGGCCTGTGGAAGCACGCCCTGGTCTCCCTGAGCGGCGACGACGGCCAAACCTGGCAACCCGTGCGGAAATGTCCCTCCCTCGTCATGAGCGGCGGCAAGATCTGGGGGCAGCGGACCGCCGACGACCAGTTCGCATTGTTCTACAATCCTGTGACCGATTCTTGTCATCGCTGGCCATTGGCTGTCGTAACATCGGAAAACGGAACCGATTTCGACCGGATGCTCTGCGCGATGGGCGATGTGGGCCCGCAGCGTTACTGGGGTTGCTGGCGTGATTACGGCCCGCAGTACGTGCGTGGTCTCGAATGCGACGCGCAGGCGCCGGACGGCAATGTCTGGCTGACCTATTCCATGAACAAGGAGGACATCTGGGTCAGCCGCTTCCAGTCGCCCATCACCGGAACGGTGCCGTACCATGTCGCCGACCGGTTTGATGCCCTTTCCGATTCGGATCCGATCCCCCATTGGAACCTGTACAGTCCCAAGTGGGCTTCCGTTTCCATTGTCGAGCGGCCGACCCCTGATCAGCCCTGCCGAAAGGCGCTGCGACTTCGCCACCGTGATCCCGCCGATTGGTGCCGCGCCACGCGTATCTTCCCGGAAAGCCGCAGCATCCGGATTCGGTTTGAACTGGAAGCGCGGCAGAACCATTTCGGACATCTGGACATTGATCTGAAGGATGGCCGGGGCCTGACGGTTTTCCGGATGATCCTCGACAAGGACCGGGCCCTCAAACTCAAGCACGGAAACGGTTTCGCACCCATCTGCCTGTATGGCTGGGGAATCCTGCAGGTGGAACTCGAGGCGGATTGCTACCAGAAGGAAGTGACTGTCCGTGTCACGATGCCGGATGGCACGACTGTCGGACAAAAAGGCATGCGTTTCTTCGGGAATGCCGAAACCTTGGAACGTCTTGAATTCCGTGCGGGAATCCGCCGGAATCCACCCCAGTACGATCAGGACCCCGAGTTCACTGAACCGCTTGATTTACCGGAATCGGACGAGCCGCTCGCGCAGGAGGCCGTGTATTATCTGTATGGGTGCGAGACGGCGGATTGTCTATAATGGCGCTGCGTGCGCGGAGAGAACGCAAGGCCCTGTAAAGTCTTGTATAAAAGACAAAATTAGAAAAAATGTCTTTATTGTCTTTTATAGAAGACCATATTGTTATATATGATGTGACTGAGGTGACGCAATATGATAAAGCGGGAAGGCTCCTTGCGAGAGCTGCAAAGCGTACTCGGATAACCAGTCATTAAGGTTTTGCCGGGCATGCGTCGCGCTGGAAAATCCACACTTCTTCTTCAATTTCAGGAAGAGCTCAGAAGTCAGGGTGTAAAAGCGGAACAGATTATCAGCATTAATTCTGAGTGGTTGGAATTTGAACCATTCAAGGATTACCAATCTTTGAACGCCTATATCAGAAAACAAATGGTCAGCAAGGAACGCTATTACATTTTTTGGGATGAAGTCCAGGACGTCGAAGGGTTTGAAAAGGTTGTAAGTTCGCTGAATGCCGAAGGTGTTGCAGAGGTATTCATAGCAGGATCCAATTCCAAGCTTCTTTCAGGAGAATTGGCTACCTATCTGACGGGAAGATTCTATTCCATGGAAGTCTTTCCTCTTTCATTATTTGAAAAATGAAGACCGCAATCTGTCAAAAGAAACTATTTATCACTATATGGACGCGGTCTAAAGCGCCTATTTGATTCATAGTGTCCCGAGATACAACATCAAGGGCAAGGAATTACTGAGAACCAATGAAAAATACTTCATCAACGACCTGGGTCTCAGAACGCTTTACTTTGACAATCAACAAGATATTGGCCAGGCTTTGGAAAACATTGTTTTCTTGGAATTGCGAAGACGCCATTATACTGTTTATGTCGGAAAATTGGATGACAAGGAAGTAGCCTTTATTGCATCAAGGGGGACTGAGAAGACCTACATCCAAGTTGCCTATCTATTGGCGGAACAATCAACGATTGACAGGGAATTTTCATCCCTTGAATCAATTAATGACAATTATCCCAAGTGGATCATATCGCTTGACCGCATTGATCGTTCAAGAAACGGGATCCGGCACATCAATATCATCGACTTCCTGATGGAAGAAACATAAAATGAAATCTGGCGGTTCGCATCGATACGGACCCTCCTCATCGGCGGTGCCGCCACGAGGCTGGTTTCCGACCAGGCCATGGGCTTTGCCATGATTGGCGGGACCTTCTTGTCGAACAGGATCATCAGAAAGATGGAGCAGGCGAGGTTCCAGAAATATGTTGCCGTTCTTTTGATGGCTACGGGCGCATACATGCTTCTGTTCGGCTGATTCATGATATGATGGCATCGTTTCAACACAAAAATCGCATCGGCATTGTACGGGAAAGAGGCGGATATGTGGTCAGATCTTGAAACGCCCTGGCAGGAAGCATTTGCTTTGGCTTGGGAGGCTTATCGGCGCGGAACGATTCCGATCGGCGCAATCATCGTGGATGAAAACAATGACATTGTCGCCAGGGGAAGAAACCGGATATTTGATACGGACAGCCGGAATCCTCTCGCTGGAACCTATATGGCACATGCCGAAATGACAGCGATGATGCAACTGAAGGCCGAAAAGCACCGCAACATCCGCTCCTATTGCCTGTATTCGACGATGGAACCCTGCCCAATGTGTTTCTGCACCATGCTCATGATGCACGTCGGAAATCTGAAATATGCCGCAAGGGACGGGTTTGCGGGCGGTACGGATCTCAAGGACAAGTCCGACTATGTGAACCGAAAGAAAATGACCATCGAGCGGGGCAGCCGCGAGATGGAAGATTTTCAGATCGTTCTCCAGAGCTCGTTCGAGTTCAGCACCCGGAAATATGACCGCTTCAATGATGTCATTCTTGCATGGATGCAGGACTGTCGCGAAGGTGTCCTTCTAGGGGAAATCCTCTCAGGGGAAAACTATTTCGCAGATGCGATTGTGGCTGGGAAAGCCGTCGGACAGGTCTATGATGAAGTTGCCATACGGATGCAAGCCTTCACGCATCCGGAAATACAGGAAAACGCACTGCAAGGAGGATGATGGCATGGGAATCAGAAAATCGGAACTGACCGCCATCAACAAACAATCGAACCCCGCTGCAACCAACAATCAAGCAGACCTGGTTACAACCGGCAACCAAGCAGAAAGGCAATGGAAGCGCCTGTACCGGCTTGGCGCCATCGCCGCGCTTTTCATGATCGCGGGCACTTTATCGGACTTATTCATCGGCACAATGTCCGGCGGGAGCATCACCACGATCCCGCTGACTGCGGCCGATCGATTCCTGCAATTCCAGAGCAATTCCTTGATGGGTCTCTACAATCTGGATCTCCTGAATGCATTGACGGGGCTCATCATGGTTCCGGTTTTTATTGCCCTCGTCGCCGCTCATCGTCGTGTGAACCTGCCGTATGCCCTTCTTGCCCTGGTCATTTTCATCATCGGGACTTCCATTTTCGTCGGGAACAATACCGCTCTGCCGATGCTTGAACTGAGTCAAAAGCATGCCGCAGCCACGACCGATGCCCGAAGAATCATGCTGGAATCCGCCGGGGAAGCTATACTCGTGCGCGGAGCGCATGGGAGTCCCGGCGTATTCCTCGGATTTGCCCTCAATCTTTTGGCTGAAATCATTCTGTCCCTTGTCATGCTGTCCGGGAAAGTATTCGGAAAGCCAACTGCGCTGCTGGGCATCTCGGGAGGCACGCTGCTAGTGGCATACATCGTTCTGGTCACTTTTGTTCCCGGCACCAAAGAGGTCGCGATGACGCTTGCAGCCCCGGGCGGATTGCTGGCGCTCGCCTGGATGATCCTGTTCACAATCCGGCTGTTTCACCTGAGCGGTTCTCCAAAGCCCGCCGCGCCAGGCAGTCCATAACTCGCGAATCCTAATCGCAACCGGGATTGAGACTGCCAACTCCGTATGAATGCTATTCCTCGGACATCGGAAGGCCGAGTGCTGCGGCCACACCCTCCCCATAGGCAGGCTCCGCCTTCATGCAGTTGCCGATATGTCTCAGCTTGACGGACTCAGGCGCATCCCCCATGGCCCGTGCAGTATTCGCAAACAACACCTGCTGTTGTTCCGCCGACATCAGATTGAACAAATGCCCGGGCTGTGTGAAATAGTCATGGTCATCTTCCCTGGCATTCCATCTTGCCGCCGCTCCCATCAGTTCAAGCGGTGGTTCCCGGTACTCCGGCTGTTCTTGCCATTTCCCAAAGCTGTTCGGCTCATACCCGAGGGTGCTCCCATGATTGCCATCCACCCGCATCTGTCCGTCCCGGTGGTAACTGTTGAATGGGCATTTCGGCGCATTGACGGAGATCTGGTGATGGTTGACGCCGAGGCGGTACCGTTGTGCATCTCCATAGGAAAACAGACGACCCTGCAGCATTTTGTCAGGAGAGAATCCGATACCGGGAACAATATTGGCCGGATTGAATGCTGCCTGTTCCACATCCGCAAAATAGTTTTCGGGGTTTCGGTTCAATTCGAACACGCCCACCTCGATCAACGGATAGTCCTTCTTGTACCAGACCTTTGTCAGATCAAACGGGTTATAGGGCATGCGCATTGCCTGCTCATCGGTCATGACCTGGATACACATCTTCCATTTCGGAAAATCACCCCTGTCAATGGCTTCCAGCAAATCGCGTTGGTGGCTCTCCCTGTCCTTTGCAACCAGGGCTTCGGCTTCCGCGTCGGTCAGGTTCCTGATTCCCTGCTGGCATACCAGATGAAATTTCACCCAGACACGTTCGTTTGCGGCATTGATCAGACTGTAGGCATGGCTGCCGAATCCATGCATGTGCCGATAGGAGAGCGGAATCCCACGGTCGCTCATCGTGATGGTCACCTGATGCAGCGCTTCCGGCAGTGACGTCCAAAAGTCCCAGTTGTTCGTCGCACTGCGCAAGTTCGTTCGGGGATCCCGCTTGACTGCATGGTTGAGATCCGGGAATTTCAATGGATCCCGGAGGAAGAATACAGGTGTGTTGTTCCCGACAAGATCCCAATTCCCTTCCTCCGTATAGAATTTCATGGCAAAACCCCGGATATCCCGTTCCGCATCGGCTGCTCCCCGCTCCCCGGCAACTGTGGAAAACCGGACAAACATCTCGGTCTTTTTGCCAACGTCTTTGAATATTTTTGCCTTGGTGTAGCGGGTGATGTCCTGCGTCACGGTAAACGTTCCGAAGGCACCGGACCCTTTCGCATGCATCCGTCGTTCCGGAATGACCTCCCGATCGAAATGGGCCAGTTTCTCAAGGAACCAGGTGTCCTGCAGCAGCATCGGCCCCCTCGGACCAGCGGTCATGGCGTTTTGATTGTCGTCAACAGGTGCGCCTGCGACTGTTGTGAGTTTTTCCTTTCCCGATTCGTTCATAGCTTTCCTCCTTGTTCCCAGGGTTCCATTTGGGATTGCATTCATGACATGACTTGGATTGGTCCTTCCAAACCTTTTTCCTGCAGCCCCGCAAGATGGCATCTTGCGAAATCCGGACACGCGTCGTTCTAAAGCATTGCTCCACTCATCACTAACCCTTTTCTCCATAAAAAAAACATCACCCCGTAGGAAAATGCCGGCAAAATGATATGATGGATACGAAACATAATGCGTGCATTCCATGCGTTCATTCGCGCCCGTGGAGGTTCCCGATGAAACAGCTTACCCTGCATCCTGATCGCCCCAGACAGACCCTCGACAACATCGGAGCCTCCGCCTGCTGGTGGACGGACTATGTCTGGCGCGCCTTCCCGTCTTCCGATTTCGATGCCATCGCGCGACTGCTCTTCGACAAGGAAAGCGGCGCCGGGCTCAGTTGCCTGCGTTTCAACATCGGCGCAGGTTCGGCCTGGTATGATACCGAATGGATCGAAAACTGGAACATGCGGTCGGAATGCTTTCAACACGGCCCTGCTGCGCCGTATGACTGGACGGTCCACGCCGGTCAGCGAAGACTGCTCGAACTGGCGAAGTCCTTCGGGACGGAACGCACCATTGCCTTTGCAAACAGCCCTCCAGCTTTTCTGACAGCCAACGGGCACACCCGCTGTGACGAGTCCACAGGTACGACGAACCTTCCGCACGGCGCGGAACCGGCCTTCGCAAAGTTTCTGACGGATGTTCTGGCCCACTTTTCCGACATCGGACTGCCTTTCGATTACATCAGTCCCATCAATGAGCCGCAGGTGCCATGGGATGATGCCAAGCAGGAAGGCTGCCGCTACAGCAACGAAGACTCGATTCGGCTGACACTCGCACTTTCAAAGGAGCTTGCGGCAAGAAACCTTTCCACCCGCATCCTCGCCAACGAGTGCAACAACTTGATGTCGTTGCCCGATATTGAGTCCACAGAGCCGCTGCTGGTGAACGTTCCAGGGATGAATCGATACCATGGATGGCAGTATGGCGGCAAATATTGCGAGATGGTGCGGGATTACTACGATTTGCCGTTCATCCGGGAAGCGGTTGCGCCGGTTGTTGCCGCCCACAGCTATGACACGGTGGCACCTGGCATGATGACGCCCGTCAGACAGGTTCTGAAAGAAACGCTCGACCGGTACGGCGGTCTCTCCTACTGGATGACCGAATACTGCGTGCTGGGCGAATTTGGCGCAAAGCGTGACTTGGGCATGGACACGGCGTTGCATGTCGCTGCCGTGATGCACGCCGACTTCGCTGTTGCGGATGCGTCCGCGTGGCAATGGTGGCTGGCGGTGTCGGGCGGTGACTGGAAAGACGGACTCGTCTATGTCGATCTGGATGAAGCGGGCCATGCGGGCGGCATTCATCCGTCGAAAACGTTGTGGGCGATGGCGCATTATGCCCGCTTCCTGCGGCCGGGCTCACGCCGGTTGGAACTCGACGGCACGGATTTTGAGGAGGGTGTGCTTGCAACGGCCTGGGTGAATACAAAGGAAAAACTCGTCGTCGTACTCGTTAACACGGGGGAAGAGCCGGTTGAAATACGTCTTGTCGGCGTTGGCGAACCAGGGATACTGTACCTGACGGATGAAAAAAGGACCCTTGAATCAGAAAGGATCGAATTCGCCGATTCGGATGGATTCACGCTACCGCCGCGATGCCTGGCCACTTTCACCCAGTAATGCCGGATCCACTCTGTCTCCTCCGCTGAACTCCATGCGAAGCTCCGATCGTACGCCAGCATTGGAATGCTGCAACTCTACGGCCCCTCGTCGATGAAAAAGAAGCGGGAGTGCTTCACACACTCACCGCTTCTTTTTGATTTACTCCGGACTTCTGCCATTTCGTCCGCATCATTCCCGGTTTGTCGGGACGGTCAGTCAGCAAGAAATCATTCCACGTCCTGGAGGGCATCGAATCCTTCTTCTCCCGTACGAACCTTGACCACGTTCTCGACATTGTAGACAAAAATCTTGCCATCACCGATGTTGCCGGTGTATAGGGCCTTTTTGGCCGTATCGATGACCGTTCTGACAGGCACCTTGCTGACGACGATCTCAACCTTGACCTTCGGCAGCAGGTTTGTTTCGAACTCCACGCCACGGTAATACTCGACATGCCCGCCCTGGGTGCCGTACCCCAGCACATTGGTCACGGTCATGCCTGTGATGCCAATCTTGTCCATCGCATTCTTAAGGGTTTCGAACCGGCCTTGTTTTGTAATGATTTCAACTTTAGTCATCTTCACGCCGGATGCGGGACGATCAACGATCGGCGAGGCCATGATCTGAACAGGAACCGCGGTTTCAACGGGAACGCTGCCTGTTACAGCAGGGGCTTCGATTCCGTCCAGACGATCCGGTGAGCTCGTGTAATCAAGAACCGTAAAGTCAGGATATGCCTCGTTGCCATGTTCACCGATATCGAGACCTTCGATTTCCTCCTTGACCGAGACCCGCAGGCCAATGGTTTTCTTGATGGCGAACCAAAGAATCAGGGAGACCGGGAAAACGAACAAGGCCGTGGCTCCCACACCGAGCGCCTGTTTGCCGAGCAACTCGACGCCGCCGCCGAAGAAGAGCCCGTTCAGAGTGGAGATGCCGGCAATGCCATCCTGTGCAAAGAGTCCGATGGACAGGGTGCCGAGCACACCATGCACAAGGTGGACGGACAGCGCACCGACCGGATCGTCGAGCTTCAGTTTGTCAAAGAAAATGACTGAGAGAACGACGAGGACCCCTGATATGGTTCCGAGCAGCATCGAAACTGGAACACTGACATAGGCGCAGCCGGGGGTTATCATGACCAGGCCGGCAAGCAGTCCGTTGATGGACATGCCCAGGTCCGGCTTGCCAATCAGGATCCACGCGGTTGCCGTTGCGGACAGAATGGCCATGATGCCGGCTGTGTTCGTGGTGACGAGGATGTGTGATGCGGCCGTCATATCCGCAGCCATGGTGGAACCAGGGTTGAACCCGAACCAACCAAGCCAGAGGATGAATGCGCCAATGGTTGCAAGACTCATGTTGTGGCCGGGAATCGGATGGATCTTTCCGTCCTTCCCATACTTGCCGATGCGAGGCCCCAGTACGATGACCCCCGCAAGAGCCGCCCAGCCGCCGATGGAGTGCACGACCGTGCCGCCGGCAAAATCCAGCATGCCAAGCTTCTGCAGAAAGCCGCCACCCCAGATCCAGTGGCCCACCGTCGGATAGACGAGCATTGTCAACATCAGGGAAAACACGATGAAGGAAATATACTTGATTCGTTCCGCAACGGCACCGGATACGATGGTCGCAGCCGTTCCACAGAACACAAGCTGGAAGAAGAACTTGGCCCAGAAAGGAACACCGGCCCACGAAATTGCGGAATAAACGCCCTGGTAAGCCTCGCCTGTCGCAGGCGAATTGTCTGCGCCAGCGGCCATAAACAGGCCCTTCATGCCGATGAAGCCATTGCCGTCACCAAACATCAGACCCCAGCCAAGAACCAGGAAGCCCAGCGATGAGACAGCAAATACGATGAAGTTTTTCGACAGAATGTTGACAGCGTTTTTCTGGCGTGCGAATCCGCTTTCCACGGCTGCAAAACCAAGGTTCATGAAGAACACCAACGCGCCAGTGATAATGACCCACATGGTATCGACTATGACTTTCATTTCCATCTTGTGCCATCCCCTCTCCCCCGAGCGCAACAACAGAAAAAGGCGCAAATCACTCTCATGATTTAGCGCCTTTGCCATTTGAACGTTGCTGGAACGGAAGTTGCATTTATTGATCCTATTGTACTCAGAAATCTCGTAATTTGCAATATACAATTTCTAAAACTGCAAAAAAGTTTGCAACCTCGCCAGGATTACGAATCGAGCTGTCCCCTGTCTGCCTGGTTTGCAGGAGGATCGGTTCCTGCGTCGGATTTCTCGTTCATTGCTGCCTGGATTCACACCGAAAGGACCCGAATCGTCAACTGTTCCTCAGCCTGCAACTCGAAAACCTGCCCGGGCACTAATGGCATATCCCCGACAACAAGGCTGGCATCCCGATACAGATGCTCCAACAGGAGCCGAACCGTCTTGCAATGCGAGGCGGTATTCCGAATTGTGAACGCATCCGGACGGTACTCATATTCCACGCTATAGGCATCCGCGCATACCCTCCCCGGACGATCCAGCGTGGGACACAGCTCCACATCCACATCAAACCCCGCGCGAATCCCCAGATACTCGTGCATCAGGACCCGGATGAAGACGCAGGGATACTCGTAGTAGTAGGGCGCGCCGTGCCAGTTTTTTTCGTCCTGATAATATACATGATTCATGTCATAGCGCTCGCCCATACGGTATCCGTCGCGTTTTGCCTGGTCGGCCACACGGTGCAGCTGCTGTCCGATCACGTCGCCTCTGCCCAGGAAAGCCCAGTACGCGGCATCCCAGCACCAGTACCGGCCTGCGGCACAGAGATCATACGGGCCGCCGCTGCCAATTTCATCCGTCGTATAGTCGGCAATACAGGGCGAAAGAAAGGTCGGAAAGCGTTGGTATTCTTCGAATTGCGACTGGATCAGTTGGTTGACGGCACGCACCTGCTCTTCCGATGCATAGCCGAACATAACCGGCAGGCAGTTGGCCAGAAGGTGCAGATGATCGTGCACCTGTCCACTCCGATCGATCCAGTCGACGAAATGCCCGCCCTTCTCATCCCAGAACCCTTCCGGCACCGGCTTTGCGAGGGTTTCCGCAAGTCTGTCGGACAGACTGCGATACGTTTCTTCCTGCAAAAATCGGGACAAATGGTGTTCCAGTTCGGCAAGCAGTTCAAGCCCTCGGGCAGCCAGTGCGGCTGACATGCATTCCATGCCGTCCTTGATGACCTGATCTTCATAATAGACATCCGACCACAGCTTGCCGTTGCGGTCGGTCAGATATACCAGCAGGGAGGCCGCACCTTCCAGTTCCTCCACATGCGCCCGCAGCCAGGTTTCATCCTTCGTGGTCGCGAAGTAGCGCCATGCAGTCTCCAGAATCTCCACATTCCCTGTCACGAGAAACATCTCGGCGTTTGCCGTGCGATCCAGGCTGTCCCTGCGCACATGGTATTCCCGCTGGCCGCCAGGCTGGATGGCACATGGATTGCGCCACAGACCGACGGGATCCTCCCGCATCAACCGGAACTGCAGGTTCATCATGCGTTCCACAACGGAGACTTCGCAGTCGCCGCGCATCGCGAGACGACCCTTGGTCTGGAATTCGTGATCCACATCCGGGTAGGTTCCTGCATATTCTCCCGGCTGCAGGGTACTCACCACATATCCTTCGGGAAGGGGATAGTCCAGGGCATCGGTCTGCTCGATGACCGAGGGGAGCAATGTATCCCAGTAGAACCGGGCATAGGCATTCTCCAGCACTGCGCCACCTTCAAAATCAAGAGAGAAGCGGTTTCCCAGAATGTCACAAGCCGGCCATCCGTCATACAGGGTGAGGGTATAGTCGCCGGGGGCCAGCGTCACCTCGACGCCGGACTGGACTGCCTGCGCAGTCTTTTCCCCGACACCGCCAATTCTGACTGTCTGCGCGGCAGTCTCCTGTTCAGGCAGAAGCCATAGATCCCCCGCCATGCTGATAACCTGTGTTTTGGCAGAAAGGCAGAGGCTGTGGAGCGCTGTTCCTGTCCGTCGCACACCTGCCGTTCGGGATGGGCCAAAGGAAAGGCACAACGCTTCCTGACCGACGAACAGGTTGTATTGCGTTTCATTCAATTGGTTCAGGTTGCCGTTGCGAAGGAGAAACGGCAGATTTGGACTCTCCATGATAGAATGCTCCATTCTTGTTTTGTCACGTCATCTGGTGCCTGTAATCATTCGGGAGTGGCCAATTCCTGAAAGTGGCTACCACAGCAGCGTTGCAATGCTGTGCGCAGGTAGCGCGACATCCGCGATCCTTCCTTCATGCCGAAGGGTGAAGTCGCAGGAACAATCCTTGCGGTTGAGCACAACCATCACGTGTTGGCCATCCGGACGACGGAAGGCCGTACACTCCACCTCGTCGCAGAAGCGTGTGGTGCAGACCTGCACGCTGCCCGGCACAATGAACCGGCTGAAGTGCCCGATGTAGTACCAGGATGGCTTGTATTCGATCCGGCCTGTTTTCGTGTCAATGATGACCGGCGCTTCGCAGTAGTTCCCCACATGGTTCGGACCGCCGATCTCGTCCAGCATGATGTTCCATTCCGCCCAGGCCTGCATGCCGGCGTTGAGGCTGCCGATGAGATCATGCCCATACTGTTCGGCATTATCCCATGCTTTTACTCCCTGTAC
Organism: uncultured Clostridia bacterium; assembly: GCA_942493335.1. Classification (GTDB taxonomy): domain Bacteria; phylum Bacillota; class Clostridia; order DSM-8532; family DSM-8532; genus JAEWSN01. The sequence continues at coordinate 2,764,795 of OW818693.1, forward strand.
CAGACACGTGCAACCCTCCGTAAAAACCAGCCCCTTGTCCGGCCAGCGACGACGGACAGCGGAAATGGCCTCGAAATGGTCTCCGGAATACCAATGGAAGCCTGCGCCCCAGATGTATTTTGAAGCCTCGGGATCCTCGAAGGCGACCTTGGCCCGATCATACAGGCGTTCCTTGTTGTGGTCCCAGATCAGGATCTTCACGTCTTCGAGGCCTTCCTCAGCCAGGACCGGGCCCAGATGATCGCGCACAAAATCGCGCTCCTCATCGGCCGTGTACACACATGAATCCCAGGACTGGATTGCCTTGGGTTCGTTCTGCACGGTAAGTCCCCAGACCTCGAGCCCTTCCGCCCGCAAGGCCTTGATGAACCGGGCGTAATACCTCGCCCAGACACGTCGGCACTCCGGCAGAAGCTTACCACCCCGGTTCATGCGGTTGGAATCCTTCATCCAGGCGGGCGGACTCCAGGGGGAGATGAAGAGCTGGAAACGGCCATGTCGGCCTGCCGCTTTCATCATCGGAATCATGGTTTCCAACTCACGGGATAGGGAAAAGTGCTCGAGCGCGATGTCTCCAGGGATTTCATCGCATGCGTAGTTGCCGACGGAAAAGTCGCAGCTGTTCATGTGCGTGCGGCAGAAGGTGTATCCATGTCCCTCTTTCGGATCGAAATAGGCCTTCAGGACGGCTTCACGGCTTTCTTCGGACAGTTTCGCCCAGGTGACGGCGGCGGCTTCGGTGAAGGCGGCGCCGAAACCGATGATCGTCTGCCCGGTGAGATCGTCATAGACGTTGACCACACGGTTTTCGACGCCTTCGGTGTCTTCTCGGAACGAAATGCAGGCGTCGGGAGACAAAAGCGACGTGCCATCCCGCAAAGTGCGGTATAAGGTGATGTCACCGTTCATGGGGTTCTCCTCCTGTCCTGTTCCAGGGAGTTGAAATCGATTTCATCGTACCATATCCGATTCTGGGACGGAAGAGGGCTGCGGTGATCTCCGTCTGGCATGATATATCCCTGAATGGATACGCTTTGCATGTTAATTTACATATAGGTATTGACTATCATGCGTGAAATGATATGTTTGGCATAGTCACCAATTCCAGCGCTGTTGTGCACGAACAAGCAAAAGGGAATCTACATGAAAAAGCACATAGGTTTTCTGTTGACTTTTTTTGTTTTTAGCCTCATTCACATTCACCCCCCCTCACATGCAATAACCAACACAAAAAGTCTATTCGTGACAAAAAACGAAAACCCCGTCACAGTCGAAGTAAAGAACGAACTCGCCATAGAAAAATCAGAATTACAAGAGCTTGTTGATCAACACCCTGATTCCGGCTGTATATTTGAATATGACTATATCCTTGCCTATCCATCTATGCATTCATCCTTATCGTTATTCACAGATACAGCTGGTCATGCAACATGACCTTCCATTCAAGGCACAGTGATGGGATTGGCTGTCAACGGCACCGTTGCCTATTCTTTATTATCAGGATCAGTGTTAAGCGGCCCTCCCGAATCCACTCCTAATCATTGTCGGGAATACCGCGAAAGGAAAACCGTATGCGCTATGCAGCCCCTTTGTATATTCTACGCGAGCAATGTCAGTCCGACCTTTTCGGAACCCTGACACACCTAAGGGATATTGGCTTTGACGGTGTGGAGTTCCTGGGCTTTTTCGGGCACGCTCCGGATGAAATCGGACAGGCCCTGAGGAAACTGCAGCTGGTTCCGGTTGGCAACCACGTGGATTATGACGCGTTTGTTGCCGATCCATCAGCTGTCATCGCAGCACACCGCTCGGTAGGATGCCGCTATGTGACAATTGGCGGCTGGTTTCATTCGGAGTATGATGCCTCAAGACTTGCGGCATGGGCGGAGAATGTAACCCGAATCGGCCGGATGTGCCGGGAAGCGGGCCTGACGCTTCTGTATCACAACCACCACAATGAGCTGAAACAGCATGGGAACGGCGTGCCTCTGCTTCGTCTGCTGATGGACGCAGTTCCGTCCGATGCATTGGCGCTGGAGCCGGATCTGGGCTGGATGGGGATTGCCGGAGCCTCTCCCAGGGAATATCTTGAGACGTACCAGGACAGAATCCCTGTTCTCCATGTCAAGGATTACTATTGCGAAGATCCCATCGGGGCGGGGGTGCCCGGGGATGTTCTCCTTCTTGGCACAAACCGTGGTGGTGCCGGGCAGGGATTCTTTGAATTCCGTCCGACAGGATACGGCATCATGAACTATTCGTCGCTGATGAAGCATATGCTTGCCTGTCATTCGGAATGGATGGTGTTGGACCATGATCTGGCTTATGAGCGGAACCCGTTTCATGACTTGTCCCTGAGTCTGGATTATATGAGGTCGCTGATGGGAATGACCCCCGCTTAGGAGTCTGTGCATAACCAGGAAGCACAGCGGAGGGCGCGGACATGACACCCGACTTCTTGCATGATTCGTCGTTTTCCGCTAAAGTAGGTATCACAAAAGCCTTTCCGCTGCCGCATGCCGAAACCTACATGAACACATCGTATGGAGGAGCAGATTTGAATCAAAACAAACGACTTTTATCCGCCCTTCTCGCGTTTTGTATTCTGATCTGCGCCTTATCTCCGGCACCTTGTTTTGCCTCTTCGGAATTGCCTTCCATGGCTCTCCCCGCATTGCCGGCCGCTTCCGTTTCAACGGTCCAGGTCCCGCAACCTGTGGCACCAGACATCTCCGGGATTGCCGGTACCACACCGGCGCAGGAGACCCTTCCGGGTACTGTGACCACATCAGCCGGGTTGATTCTTGTGACAGCTGGGTTCGGTATGGACGCATCCGTTTCCGGCCCGGCCATTGATACGACAACAACCGGTTCAGGAATCCTTATATCGGCATCCGGAGCAGCCATTATGGCAACAACTTCTTCTGGAATTGTACTCGAAACAGCGGACACAGCAGCGATCGACGAAAATCTATGGTTCCGAAAAAGCAATCCCATGAAGAAGGAACATCAAAAGCTTCTCTGGACGTATTGCAAAGCAAGGAATCTTGATTACATCGATATGCTCGCGCTGATCAGCACGGAAAGCAACTTCTATGAAAAGTGCAGCACCGGCAAGTACTTCGGCTATTTTCAGATCAGCAAGGGAAACTGCGCCAATCTGTCTGTCAGCATGAAAACAGCAAACAAACCGCTGGACGGCACAATCAACCTCAATTGGGGAACTGCCATGTTCAGCGGAATTCTGGCGGACAAGCGCGTCAAGGGTCTCGAGGGGAAAAAGAGACGCGACGTGGCCATCGCGATCTACCAGCGGGGAACCGGCGGATACGACAGATACGGCATCAACAAAGCATTCCTAAAGGTTTTCTACAAGAAAAAGGCCATCGTCAGCGGATGGTATGCAGTGAAAAACTGATCGGGCACGGAAAGCACCCGCATCAACAGTCGCCGAATCAATCGGAGCCTTTTTGCCACCGGATCAATCTGAGCCCTTTTTGTCGCTTGACAATCTGATCCCTTCAATCGCTGGATCTACCATGGCCCGTCTATCACCGGATCTGCCTGAACATGTCTTCCACTGGCTCACAATTTCCCGGCCAGGATCAGCAGCCGCATCAGCAATCCGTCATACCCCTTTTGTCGGACAACATCCGGCTTGAACGCATAGCAGATCCGCTGCCAGACAGTTTCATCCTTCGCCAGAAATCGTCGAAGAATCCGCTTCTCGCGGTCCGGCAAGTCTTTCCCGTACAACGCTTCGAAGAGTGAAGCCTGCCGGGTGATTCCCTTCACATCCCTTTTCTTCCTGAATCGTTCCAGTCTGCGTTTTTGTCGTGCGAGAAAACCCGATTTGTGCCCGACCGTGTTACCGCCGTGCTGACGGTGCAGGATGCGGCTTTCCGGATCAAATACTATTTTGCCGAATGCCGAAATGACAAGATAGCACCACCAGTCATGCAACAGAATATCTTTCATGTCTGGGTGTTCCGGCTTTTCATGAGTCGCCGGCACACCCGGCTGGGACATCCGCTCCAGGCCACTGCAGATCAACGTTCTTGCAGCCCGGTTCATCACCATCGTGGCGCCGGTTGCGATGTTTTCCACCAAGGCGTTTTCGAAAGACGGTTCCTTATTCAGCGGGAGTGTAAATCCCATCGGATGCAGGGAACCATCCACCAATTCAAGCCGGGAGGCATATAGCAGGGGAATTCCCGATTTGTTGGGCTTATCCTGCTTGCCCTCCTTATCCTCCCTGATCCCCCTGGCCTCGCTGTCCTTCGCTTCCGCTTCCGCCTGTCGAAGCATGGCAACCGCCCGTTCCAGTTTGTCCGGCTGCCAGACATCGTCCTGATCACAGAAAGCGTACCAATCCGCCGCCGGATCCGCCGTCCTCAGAAGTTCGAGAAAACTTCCGATGAAGCCGATATTTTCTCCGCAGGAGTATTTCGCGGAAAAGCCCGGCTTTTCTGCTTCACAAAAAGTGCGGATCAAGTCCACCGTACCATCCTGCGAGCCGTCATCCCGGATAGACAGCATCACCCGAAGCATGCCGGTCTGGGCAGCCAGGCTTTCCAACTGTTCGGATAGGTGCGCCTGCCCATTCCAAGTGGACAGCAGAATGACCCCCTGCCCGCAGAAAGTCGGTCTGTTTCCTGATGATCCGTCTCCCAACGGATTTGAAGTGTTCCGCATGTCCGTTCCCCTCTTCACAACGCGCATCCCATCCTGTATGATGAAACTTGGCCCATGTCCATCAACCGTACCACAATCCCGGCTGTGAAGGCAATCCACAGATACGGCGATGCATTGGGGACAAAGGAAGGGACCCTACCTGATCCAATCATCCCCATGGAGGGCTTCATGCCGGACATTACCTTTTCCATCGTCACCTACAATAGTGAAAAACATATCCGCACCGTCCTTGGCAGCATCGTGGACGGAATGACACCATTGGACGAGGAAACAGGCGATCTGCCCGATTTCTGCATCATCGTGGTGGACAATGCCTCAACGGATGGTACGGCAGCAGCAGTACGTACAGCGCAAAGCGAATACCCCGGACTGATCGAATGGCTGCCGATGAAAACCAACCGCGGATTCGGCGCCGGCCATAACCACGCCATCTCCCTCCTGAAAGGCCAGTATCACGTCATCGTGAATCCGGACATCATCGTACCGCGCGGCGCCCTGCTCGATATGATCCGGTTTATGGACGCGCACCCCGAATGCGGGATGATGACACCGAAGGTCCTCTTCCCGGATGGCCGGCTGCAGTATTTATGCAAACACAATCCTACATTTCCGGACCTCTTCATTCGCCTTTTCCTCAAACAATCCTTCCGGAAACGGCAGGACTGGTTTGAAATGCGGGAAACCGGCTACGATCATGTCTTCGGAATGGAGTATGCAACCGGCTGCTTCATGTTCTTCAGAACGGAAGTATTCCTGCAGATCCATGGATTCGATGAGAAATTCTTCCTCTATCTCGAGGATGCCGACATTACGCGTCGTGTGAATGAAGTATCTTCCTGCCTCTTTTTCCCGGGCACGCACGTCGTGCACGAATGGCAACGGGACCAGCACCGGAAGCCCGCCCTGATGTGGGTGAACGTGAAGTCATGGATGCACTATTGGTGGAAGTGGAAATTCCGCCGGTAATGGCGACAGCGTCTGTCCTCTACCGGATCATCCACCCACTCGATTCGCCTTCGACCGACGGTAAAGACGTCCGGCCTCCGCCAATTGCCCGAGCAATACGTAAGTTGGCTGCTTCCAGCCTGCCTTGGCCGCTTTTCTTTTCTTCCGCATGATCCCGATCCGTTTCATGCTCTCCAGAAATCCGCTCAAATAGGCCCTGCCATTCCCGTTGCGCATCATGCCAAACCGTAGCCATTGCGCCGCCATGGTTGCACCGATCGGAATCCCGAGCAGCAGCCATAGCGCTCCCGGAAGGTTCTTTACCAGCATACCTACCTGATTCCGGGCCAGCAGCCTTACGGTGAAGGTGTTCTTCATGCTGCCGGTGGTGGCACTGCCGATGTGCAGCGTCACCGCCTCGGGAATCCATCCGCATGGCAGTCCCATCCGTTGCGCGCGAAAACCGAGATCCACATCTTCCAGGTAGGCGAAAAAATCTTCATCGAAAAAGCCAACCTGTTCGAAAAACGCACGACGATAGACCGCGGCGGCACCGCAAGCGGAAAATACCGAAAGATCGCGTCCATACTGCCCCTGATCCACTTCCGCATACCCGAGCTTCACCGCACGCCCGGTCGGCAGAACAAAGTTGCCGGCATCATCAAGCCGCTCCGGATGATGGAACTGGCGGATTTTCGTTGCGGCATGGAGCCAATCCGGATGTTCCGCCATAGCCCGGCGCACTGCCGGAATAAAATCAGGCTCCAGCAGGATGTCGTTGTTCAGGAGAATGATCAGATCTCCAGAGGCCGCACGGATCCCGACGTTGACGGCATGGGAAAAACCCGTGTTTACCGACAGTGGTATGAATCGGATGCGTTTGTCTACAAAGGACTTCTCCCTGGAAAGTTCCGGGACAACCCGCCCCGACCAGACCGCGCCATCCAAAAGCAAAGCCCGCTCGCCGGCATCGGATCCGTTGTCCACGACAACCACCTCCACTCCGCCGCCGGATACCCGGTCTATGGAATGGAGGCACTGAAGCAGAAGATCATAATGATTCCACGCGGGAATGACGAAGGAAACGGTCAGCCTGTCTTCGGCATCGCACCATGACAGATTAGCGGCCGTCATATTTTCGGCTTCACGCCGTGACAAATCTCCGGCCGGAGCCTTTTCGCAGGCACCAGCCACGTCTTTGGTCTGCGCCTCAGATGGACAGGTCATAACCGCTCCCCCAGAGGGAAAGATTCGGATTGTAATAGGGATCATGCAGTTGATGCGGTTTTCCCCAATGATCGTAGAACAGCTCGATTTCGCGTACGAACCGCTTTTGCTTCTTCGGGGTGTCCTCCAGCCCGCGCGATTTCGACTCATGATGGTACAGGCGTGCATAGGGCGTCCAGACGATCAGATAATCCTTCTTCCGAATCTTCATGCACAGGTCCACATCATTGAAGGCAACCGCGAAATCCTCATCGAGACCGCCGGTTTCCTCGAAGACGGATTTGCGCATCAGCATGCATGCGGCGGTGACCGCACTCACGTTCTGGACAATGTGCGTCCTTCCGAAGTAGCCGATGGAGCTGCGTTCCAGGTTCTTGAACGCGTGATCGGCCAGCGTGTTCATGCCGATGATGACCCCGGCGTGCTGGATGGTATCGTCCGGGTAATACAGCATGGCGCCGACCGCCCCCACATCCTTGCGCTGGGCGTGTTCGAGCATGCGGGTCAGCCATTCCGGCTCAATGATTTCAGTATCATTGTTCAGCAGGAGAATGAACTCCCCCTTGGCATGACTGACCGCAAAATTGTTGATCGCCGCAAAATTGAATCCATCCGGCCATTTGATCACACGGATTTTCGGATTCCCCTTGAGCGAATCATAATAATGGAAAGTCTGTTTCTCCTCACTGTTGTTTTCCACCACGAGGATTTCATAGTTCTTCCAGGCGGTTTTTCGTTGAAGCGTCTCCAGACAGACTTTCAAGTCGTCGATATGGTCCTTGTTCGGAATGAGAATGGAAACCAGCGGTTCGCCCTGAATCGCCGGGCGTACGTCGAATACGGCGGGCATCAGGCCCGTCGCGACGGTACCGGGCATGCCGATGCGTCCAAGGTGGGACTGCAGCGCACGGTAGGAAGCCTCGATGACATACGGTTTCGCTCCGCCGTCCCGCGCCGTGGACTGCTGGGACTCACGCCAGTGATACAGGATTTTCGGGACATGGACGATACGCTTCGCCTGCTCGGAAGCTCGCAGGAACAAATCGTAGTCCTGGCTTCCGTCATACCCTTCACGAAACCGTCCGATCCGGTCGAACAGCGGTTTTGCCAACAGGGTGAAGTGACAGATGTAGTTGTAGCTGCGCAACGTGTCGGGCGCAAAATCCGGCTTGAAGTGGGAGGCAAAGCGTTTCACACCTGCCTCGTCCATCTTGTCCTCGTCGGAGTACAGGAATTCCGCATCCGGTTCACGGTTCAGGGCCTCCACCATGTCATGGAGCGCGAAGGGAGCCAGCGTGTCGTCATGATCCAGCAAGCCGATGAAATCCCCTGTGGCAAGGTCGGCAGCCGCGTTCGTGTTGCCTGCGATGCCCAGATTCCGGCCCAGTCGGGTGAAAAGGATGCGCGGATCGGCTCCCGCATAAGCTTCTGCCTGTTGCAGCAATGCTTCGTTGGTGCTTCCGCCATCCACCAGACACAATTCCCAATTACCATAAGTCTGTGTCAGAACGGATTCGACCATGTCGCGAAAAAAGGTTTCCGGTGTGTTGTACATCGGAACGAGAAGGCTGATTTTCGGCATTCTGGCATAGACATCATCCTTCTGCGCCGCCAACTCATACCCGACCGGCTCATTTTTTCCGATCCAGAGGTCGTATTCATCGCCTTTCCATTCATCGGCATACACGCGGCAATTCACGCTGCCCGGCATGTCCAGGGCGATATCAGGCAGGGCTGCATCCTTGTGGTAGAAAAGGGAGGGATGCGGCTTTTCCATCCCTGCCAGCTCAAACAGAAAGCGATGACCGGAAGAGTCGGGGATCGGCTCGAACGGGAAAGTGGTGAAATCGCCATCCAGGATGTGCGTTCCTGGCAGAATGCACTCCCGAAGGAGTTCTCCGCCGAGATCCAGGATCCGGAGCCGAACCGGCCCCGGAATGGTTCCCGCAGTGACCGTTTGGAATTCCATGCAGCGGAGCCCGGGGATGGGAAAGCGGAAAGAACCCGTCAAGGGCTTGTCCAGCCGGTGAAGGTCCTGCGCCATGTGCCAGGAGATTTCCGTACGAAGAATGGCCATGTCGGCCACCATCTCCTTACGCGAAAACTTGTACAGCAGTTTCCCGCGTAAAGCGCGGTATCCGTGCCGACGGATGTAGGTGATGGCCCGATCAACCGTATGCGGATTGATGTTCTTCAGGACAAACCAGCCCACTCTGCCCAATCTGGCCATCCGGTGAAACATGCTCCGCTTTGCGGCAGGCTTGTCATCTCCGCTCATTCCGAAAGCATGCGCAAGCCTGTCTTTCCCGCCAGCTGCAGGTTCCTGTCCGGCGTTGTCTTCCCCGCCAGCTGCGGGTTCCAGTCCGGATCTGTTGTCTCCGCCAGTTGCGGGTTCCTGTCCGCTTCCATCTTCCCATATCCCATGGCGGTCCCGTTCCTGTCCATTCCTGTTGTCCGTGCCATCCTGCGTCATGAGGTTCTCCTGCCTGTCTTCCCCGTGCTTCCGACACCGGCGCATCAGCGCATCGGCTTCATTCCACTTCATTCGGGTTTGCTTGATTATGCCTGGGTCTGCGCTTGCGCCAGGGCCTGCGCGTTTGCCAACTCCACATAATAGGCCACAGTCCTGCGCATCCCCTCCTCGAACTTCATGGAAGGTTCCCAGCCCAGTTCATCGCGGATTTTGGACGCATCAATGGCATAACGCCGGTCGTGCCCCAAACGGTCCTCGACATAACTGATCAGTGTTTCCGGCTTGTCCAGCGCCTTCAGCAGCATGTGGACAATGGCGAGATTCGTCTGTTCGTTGTTGCCGCCGATGTTGTAGACTTCGCCCGAATGTCCCTTGTGCAGCACCGTGTCGATCCCGCTGCAATGGTCCTCCACATACAGCCAGTCGCGGACATTCAGACCGTCCCCGTAGACCGGGAGCTGCTTGTCCTGCAAGGCATTGAGGATCATGACGGGAATCAGCTTCTCCGGATACTGGTATGGGCCGTAGTTGTTCGAACACCGGGTGATGTTGATCTTCAGCCCATAGGTTTCATGATAGGCGCGGACGAAAAGGTCGGCCGATGCCTTGGAGGCGGAATACGGACTGTTCGGTGCGATCGGCGTGGTTTCGCAGAAAAAGCCATCCGCACCAAGCGAACCGTACACCTCGTCAGTGGAAACCTGCAGGTATTTGTATTGCAGGGTGTTTCCCTTCGCGTTCTCCATCGGATTCTCTGGGGTTCCCGGCTTCGGCCAGTGTTTCCTGCAGGCCTCCAGCATGGTCTGCGTGCCGAGGATATTGGTTTTCAGAAACAGCTGCGGATCCCCGATGCTGCGATCCACATGCGACTCGGCGGCAAAATGGACCACCGCATCCGGCTTGTAGGTCGTGAAGATTTTGTCCAGCAACGCTTCGTCCCCGATATCCCCGCGAAGGAACTCATGATTGGGATTCCCCATCACGTCCTGCAGATTCTCCATGCGACCGGCATAGGTCAATTTGTCGAGATTCAGGATATGGTAGGTTGGATGCGCCTGCAGCATGTGGCGCACAAAGCAGCAGCCGATGAAGCCGGCTCCGCCGGTTACCAGGATCGTTTTTTCGAATGCCATGATTCCACTCCTCACTTCAGTTCCCGAATTGGATGCATGCCGCATCCGGTTGTATTCAATCCTGCCGGAATGTCGCAATCCCGGGCAGGATCAGATCCTTCGCCGACAGTTTTGGCTGGCCCCCGATGGCGTCCAGCACATCAGTCGGCCACTGGATTCCCACTTCCGGGTCGTTCCATAGCAAGCCGCCTTCATCTTCCGGATGGTAGAAGTCCGTGCACTTGTACACGAACTCCGCCGTGTCGGTCAGAACGAGGAAGCCATGCGCAAACCCTTTCGGAACAAACAGCTGGCGCTTGTTCTCTGCGGAAAGCTCCGCTCCATACCACTTCCCGAAGGTTGCGGAGCCGGGCCGCAGATCCACGACGGCGTCAAAGACCGATCCGGCTACCACCCGTACCAGTTTATCCTGCGGATGGGTTTTTTGGAAGTGCATTCCGCGAAGCGTTCCCTTGCCGGACAAGGAATGGTTGTCCTGGACAAAGCGGGTCGGCAAGCCTTTCTCCGAGAACTCCGCTTCGTTCCACGTTTCCATGAAAAATCCGCGGGCGTCCCCGTAAACTGTCGGCTCGATGAGCCAAAGACCTTCCATTCCGGTATCGTGAAAGTTGAGCTTTCCCATTTTCTCTCCCCGGGCCTTTCCATATGGCCACTGTCACAGGCTTCCTGCCGAATTCGCATCTGTATGCGCTTCCATCATCCTGCAATGACATGGTTCCAGGTGATTCCATTCGCCTGTTCACATGCCTTCGGCCACCTGCAGCAGGTATTGGCCGTATTCCGTCTTCAGCAGAGGCTGGGCGAGCGCCAGCAGTTGCTCCTTCCCGATGAACCCCTTCTTGTACGCTATTTCCTCGATGCAGGCGACATACAGGCCCTGGCGCTTCTGGATGGCTTCGACGAAATTGCCGGCCTCCAGCATGGCATCGTGCGTTCCGGTGTCCAGCCAGGCCATGCCACGACCTAAAAGGGTGACATCCAGTTCCCCGGCCTCCAGGTATACGCGGTTCAGGTCCGTAATCTCAAGCTCCCCTCGTGCGGAGGGCTTGATGTTGCGGGCGATCTCCACGACACGGTTGTCATAGAAATAAAGACCCGGCACGGCATAACGGGATTTCGGGACTTTCGGCTTTTCCTCCAGCGAGGTCACCTTCCCGTTTTCGTCAAATGCGACCACACCGTATGCATCCGGATTTTTGACGTAATATCCGAAAATCGTCGCGCCTGGCACGCCGCCGGCGGCGGGATCATGTTGGGCGGCCGCCGTGGAAAGAATCCGACCAAAGCTTTGCCCGTAGAAGATATTGTCGCCAAGAACCAGGCTTACGGCATCCTCTCCGATGAAGTCCGCCCCGATGAGGAAGGCCTGCGCCAGTCCCTTGGGCTCGGGCTGTACGGCATACTCCATGCGAAGACCAAGCTCCGATCCGTCCCCGAATAGATCCTCGAACGTCCCGATGTCCCGGGGTGTCGATATGATGAGGATCTCCCGGATACCGGCCATCATGAGCACGGACAGCGGATAATAGATCATCGGCTTGTCGTAGACCGGGACAATCTGCTTCGAAATGGCTTTTGTGACCGGATACAGCCTGGTGCCGGAACCTCCGGCGAGAATGATGCCCTTCATGCTTTTCTCCCCTTTCAGGCCAGTGTTTTCAGGTAATCCTGAAACTTTCAGGCCAGTGTTTTCAAGTAGTCCCGCAACTCGTCCTGCCAGGCTGGAAATTCCTTGAAACCACCCATCCGCAGCATGCTGTTGTCGAGTACGGAATACTTCGGGCGGGGCGTCGGGGTCGGAAACTCCTCCGTCGTCAGCGGAATGACCTTCGTGCCAAGTCCGCGCTGCCGGAAAATCTCCTCAGCGAAACCGTGCCAGGTGGTTTCCCCTTCACAAGTGGCGTGATAAGCGCCAAAAGCATCCGTCTGGACCAACTCCAGCATGCAGGCGGCCAAGGCTCTTGCACTGGTCGGTGTTCCGTGCTGGTCGGCGACGACGCGGACTTCATCGCGACCGTCTGCCAGCTTCAACATCGTCTTGACGAAATTCTTGCCATCTCCGTACAACCAGGCCGTGCGAAGGATGAACCAGCGGGAGCAGAATTCCCGCACAAACGACTCGCCAGCCAGTTTGGACTGTCCATATACGGATTTCGGATTCGGTGCATCAAACTCGTGATAAGGCCGGAATCGCGTATCTGTTCCGCTGGCTCCGGCAAGAGGCACATCCATTCCCGCAGAACTCACGGCAGAGGACAAATTCGCAGATACAGCTTTGACAGCCGGATTCCGGAGAACTCCATTTCCATCGAACACATAATCGGTGGATACATGAATCAGTTTCGCACCGGTTTCCGCGGCGGCCATCGCCAGATTGCGGGGCCCGATGGCATTGGCACGATATGCGGCGTCCGGATCTGATTCGCAGGCATCGACCGCCGTAAAGGCGGCGCAATTGATGATGGCATCCGGTTTTAGGTTCCGACAGAAGGCAAGCGTCGCATCCAGATCGCCGATATCCAGATCTCCAAGGTCGACGCCCGTAACCAGAATTTCTTCCGGCCGGAGCCAGGGTCCGGACTTCCCGAAAACCCGAAGGCATTCGGGGGTTGCGAGTTGTTTTGCAACCTCGCGGCCCAATTGCCCAAGCGAACCAGTAACAAGGATTTTCATCTCTACCTCCTACGCACAATCAAGCTGACTGATCCGGTTTCTCTCTATGACAGGGGTTTTTTCATCATCAGACTGTTGCTTCCATCATCAGGCAGTTGCTTTCATCAGACGGGCTCCTTTGCCTCCGCACGTTCGGACAACCGGAGCAGACCCGCACCAAGACCTGTCATAGTCCAGAATACAGGTGCCACCGACACGACACTGTCATTGAACACGCCGGCGAGTGCATAACCCAGGATCCCGCACAGGATGCCGGTCAGCAGGATGCTCTTGTCCGAAGACAAGTCCGGCACCCCTTCAACTTCCTTGCCGAACAGGGATTTCAGGTTTCGGATCCGCTTTCCGAAACGAGTCCGGAGCAAGTCGAGGCACAACGCCCCAAGGAACCACAGGAGCAGCCCGAGCGATACAACGCCCGTGTTGACAGCAGTCTGCAGATACCAGTTGTGCGGCTTGTCCACAACAATGTTGGACTGGCCGTACAGGTTCATTTTCCAGGCAACATCGGTCTGCGGAAAGAACGCTGCGAATGTATCAGGCCCATATCCGGTAAAGAGGGTATGAACCAACATCGGGATGGTTCTGGACCAGATCCATCCGCGATTCGTCGCGAACCGCTCATGGCCTTCGAATCCGAAATGCGGCGCCGGCGCCATCTCCGTCCAGTACGTGTACGGCTTGGGACAATAGGTCATCACGCCGTCTTCGTTGGACAGCAGGAAATTGTATTGATACCAGGTCAGTCCAAGTTGATTGTCCTGCATCTTCAGGAGGTAGGCAGCGTATCGTTTATCCGGAAACCCCATCACAGAGGCATCTTCCGCGCTTTTTACAACAGCAAGGGGGCTGCTGTTCCCGTCAAAGAACTTGATGGCTCCGCCCTTTTTTGGCTCCATGACGATCTGAAGGGTTTCGGTTTCGGTTTCAAAGATGAAGCGATTGTCCTTCATCGTGACAGATTTGACGAAAGGAGCAACCGCAGGAATGGCGGCCGGCGCAGGTTGTACGGTTCCCGATTTGGATGGGGAGGCCGATGCGGTTTCCGAGGCGGAAGGAGAAGCCGATACAACCGGTGTTGCCTGCACCACCGGAGCTTCCTCGGTGACCGGCGTCTGCCCCAGCATCAGCTGGATACTGCTCGGAAGGGTCTGCTGGAATTCCTTTCCCACCAGTCCGCCCGAGACACCGTTCATCAGAAGATAAACGGAAACCATCCCGGCTACAAGCAAAACGGATGGAATGGGATTCCGAACGATTGCTCTGCCTTGAAGCAGCACAAAAATGATCAGGGCGAATACGCCGCCCAACAGTCCCGCACGAGACATGCTTCCAAGCCAGAGAATAAAGATGCCAAGGGTGAAAAGAATTCCAGGCACCCAGCGTAACCGGGCAACCCAGCGTCTTGCGGTGCTTTCCGATTGTGCCGCTTTTCCCTTTTCGGCCCAGGACAAGGTCAGTCCCCATGCAACCGGAAGGAGCAGCGAAGCATACGAACCCAGGTAGTTGGGATTGAAGACGGTTGTATACATGATGTTCTTGCCGAAATTGAACGTCATCTGGTCCATGAACTGTTCAAAAACTTTCGGGAGCATCAGCCGCATGCCGAAATCGGTCTGGAATACATCCATGCCGATGAACTGGAAGTACCCGATTCCAGCCACGACGAGGGATCCGCAGAAGATACAGGTCAGGATGAGGCGGACCCGCCGTGCATCCCGGGATACATGAAAAGCAGTATAGGCAAGCAGCCCGTAGGACAGGAGGACCCATAGTCCTTCCGATCGGTCCACAAAACCGTTGAAGGCAATATCCGGCGCGTTCGAGGCAACGGTGGACAGCATTGCAAACACCATGAAGAGCCCCAGTGGAAGAAACAACCGGGGAAGCCCTTCTCTTTTCGCGGATACGAACGGTCTGACGATGTGCAGGCCAATCAGCAGGACAAAAACAAGAACCAGAAGTGCTGCCTTCCATGCATTGAAGAAATCGATATGGTCCGCTTCCCCTGTCCATGCGGTCAGCATGTTCCCAAACAAGTCGTATGTCTTCAGATAGACGACCAGCGGGACAACCGCCGAGGAAAAGATGACGAGGACCAGCATGGCAAGATTCACACCACGGGAGATCGGGCTCTCGGCAGGCGCCGTCAGGGAAGCTGCAGGATCGATCCGGTTCCGGTAACGGACCTGGTCAGCCGGCCGTGCCGGTTTCCCCTTTTTGTCACGTATTTTCATGTGTCAGCCTCCTCTTTGGTTTCCAGGATGCCTTCGGATGCATCCCGGCGGAACACGGCGGTCACGGTCCGCAGGATGATTTGCATATCCAGCAGCAAGGACCAGTCACGGATGTACAGCAGATCGAAAACCAGCTTGTCGCCGGCGGTTGTGGCATAATTTCCGTAAACCTGGGCCATCCCGGTCAGCCCTGCGCGCACGCCATGACGAAGCCGGTACCCGGGCATTTCCCGTTCGAATCGCTCCACAAAGACCGGTCGTTCGGGACGTGGGCCGACAAGGCTCATGTCGCCCTTCAGAATATTCCAGAGCTGCGGCAGCTCATCCAATCTGGATTTGCGAAGAAACCGCCCGACTGGCGTGATTCGAGGGTCGTTCCGAACCGAGAGAACCGGTCCGGTTCTGCCTTCCGCATCTTTCACCATCGTCCTGAACTTGATCAGGCGGAAGACCTGTCCGTCCTTTGTTACCCGTTCCTGTACGAAGAAGATGGGGCCGGGTCCGGACAAACGAACCAGCAGGATCGTCAGCAACTGGAACGGCAGGCTGACGAGCAGGGCCATCGCGGAAAACAGCACGTCGAACAGACGTTTGAGCCATTGCAGATCCTGTCGGCCCCCGGAGGGTTCCATCGCGAGCACGGGGACATCTCCGAACTGGTGCAGACCGGAACCGGACAACAGGACATCCTCCGGGTTGGGCATGCATAGCAGGGTCATGCCGGTTTTCGCGCAATACCGCGCCATTTCACGCCGTAAGGAATCCGAGGTCCCCTGAAGCATGAGAATCCCATCCATTCCCTCGAAGGCAGGATTCGACGTGTCCATGGGTTCTGCGTCTTCCAGACATTTTTCCAGGGAGATCAGGCGGTTTCCCAAGAGACTGCGTTCCATTTTCGCAAGAAGTTCCTGAGAAATGGCGGGCCCGCCGATGGCGAGCAGACGGAAAACGCCTCTCCGCCTGCGACGAAGCATATGATTGAATCCGTGCCAGATGGACAGGAGAATCATATGAATCAAGGGGGACAGAACCAGGACGGAACGGGGGAATGCAAATCCGCGGAGGAAAAAGGCCAGTGCGGATACGCCTATCGCCAACAAGCTTACGGCTGCCGCAAGATTCACCAGTGTATCACGCAACGGCCGGTATCGATCCGCATAGGCACCGTATACCGCCAGCAGAAAAAAGCCGGCAACCGCCGCCAACGGAAGGGTGTCCCGCAATGCCGCCATATTGTGCTCCGGGATGGTGGTCCCGAACTTGATCCAAAGACTGATCCCGTATCCGGCCGCAATCAGCAGCTGGTCCACCAGGATTTCAAGGACGGCGGAGGCTCTCCATTTTGATTTCAACCGGCGCCCCCTTCCCGATAAGCGGCGCAGACCACATCCGGCGGCCCATCCATCTTGATGCGACCGTGTTCCAGCCAGATCACGCGGTCGCAAATTTCCTGGATGTCTCCCAGGGAATGGGAGACGAACAGAACCGTCACACCTTCGTGCATCAGGCTCTGCATGCGTGCTTTGCTCTTTCGCTGGAAAGACTCGTCGCCGACGGCGAGGATCTCGTCCACCAGCAGGATTTCAGGTTCCACCACGGTGGAGATGGAGAACGCAAGTCTAGTGATCATACCCGAGGAGAAGTTCCGAAGCGGTACATCCATGAAGTCGCGCAGCTCGGAAAAGTCGATGATCTCCTCCATCCGGGCCAGGATGAATTCCTTGGAATAGCCCAGGATGGCGGCATTGAGCAGGATATTCTCACGGGCGTTCAGCTCGAAGTCGAACCCGGCACCAAGTTCGATCATCGGCGCGATGGTGCCTTCAACCTTCACGGAGCCGCTTGTGGGCTTCAACACCCCCGCGATCAGCTTCATGAGCGTGCTCTTGCCCGCTCCGTTCCGGCCGATGACCCCGACCACCTCTCCGGGCTCCAGGGTGAGGGTGACCTTGTCCAGTGCCGTGAACGGATCAAAGTGGAGTTTGCCGCGCAGGAAAGCGACCGTCATCTCCTTCAGGCTCATGATGCGGTCGCGGCCTAGATTGAATACCATGGACACGTTGTCGAGTCGGATCATGCGCGGGGCTCCTTCATGTGGTTTCAACCAGCAGGTTCAAGTGGTTTCGGCCAATAAGTCCAGATGGTTCCGGGTTGTCGATGCAGGTGGCAGGGTTTGCCGCAACAGGTCGCCTTAGCTCACAAATACAGGATGAAACGGTCTTCCAGCTTCTTGAACACCCACCTGCCGATGACAAGCATCAGAACGGCGGAAGTCAGGCAGACCAGGTGGTAGGCAAGCGTGGGAACCCGGCCTTCCATGATGATCTGACGGACATAGGACACGTAATGGTAGATGGGATTCAGCTTCAGGAAGAAAATGATGGGCGCATATTTTTCCGGGATGATGTCCATTGGGTAGATGATGGGGGTCATATACATCCAGATCATCGAGAAGATGCCCCAAAGATACTGGAGATCCCGCAAAAACACCATGCATGCGGACATGATGAAGGAAAATCCGAGGGAAAAAATCAGAACGCACGCCATGACATACGGCAGCAGCAGCCAGGACCAGGAAGGGTGAACCCCGGTGATCAGCGCAATGGCAAGCAGCACGACGGCTGACATGCCCAGATTGATGCATGAGGAAACCGTTTTCGACAAGGGAAAAATGAACTTGGGAATGTAGATTTTCCGGATGATCAACCCATTGCTGATGATCGACATCATCGACTGTACGATGACATCGTTGAAATAGTTCCAGATGAGCAGCCCGCTGAAAATATAGATCGGGTAGTTTGCGATATTCGTACGGAACAGATGGGAGAAAATAAAGTTCATGATGAGCATGGTAACCAAGGGGTAGAGCAGGCTCCAGAACACCCCCAGCACTGAACGCTTGTATTTGGTCTTGAAGTCCCTGGAAACAAGTTGTTCCAACAGGAACCGGTATTTTTTGAGTTCCGCGATCATTCGTGCCTTTCCATCCGTCTCGGCTTCGTCATGTCTGCACGTTTCGGCCTCTTCGTGTCTGCCGGTTTCGGCTTCTTCCGGTTAATCCATTTCGATCGGACCCGGGTCCAGTCGGCCGTAAATCCGTTATCGTCAATGAAATGCGTCAGGAAACGATCAAGCATGCCTCAGGACCCCACCCATCATACCATTTTCCGGTGGAACTGAAAACCGAACGACGGTTCCTGATAAAACTTGACGCAAATCCTCAATTGTCTGCTTTCAGCTGTTATACATGGCCGCGTACTGACCGCCCAGCGCCATCAGTGCGTCATGGGTCCCCTGTTCCACAATGTCGCCCTGCCGCATCACCAGAATATGGTCCGCATTGCGAATCGTGGAGAGCCGGTGTGCGATGACAAAGCTGGTACGACCGTTCATGAGCGTGCGGAACGCTTTCTGGACCTGGATTTCCGTCAGGCTGTCGATGTTGCTCGTTGCTTCGTCCAGCAACAACATGGGCGGATCCAGCAAAAGGACGCGGGCAATCGCCAGAAGCTGCAGCTGCCCCTGGGAAAGGCTTCCTCCGTCACCTGCAAGCTGTGTGTCATATCCGTTCGGAAGCCTGCGGATGAATCCGTGCGCGTGGGCGGCCCGGGCTGCGGCGGTGATGTCTTCCCTGCTTGCTTCCGGCTTCCCATAGGCGATGTTTTCCGCAACGGTTCCGGAGAAAATCCACGGGTCCTGGAGTACCATGCCAAAAGCTCGCCGCAAACTTTTCCGGGTGACTTCCCGCGTATCGGTCCCGTCCACCTCAATGCGGCCTTCCTGGGGATCATAGAAACGGAAGAGGAGGTTCGCCAGTGTTGTTTTTCCGGCGCCGGTCGGCCCGACGATGGCGACAGTGTCACCGGGAGACGCATGCAGGGACAAGTTCCGGAGCAAGGGGGAATCCTCCTGATAGGAGAAGGATACCTGGCGGAAATCGACAGACCCTTGGAATCCATCGCCCTTTTCCCCCAAGTGAAGATCGGGCAGCGCTCCTTCCACTGGTTCGACCTGTCCGTCCAGCAAGCCGAACACCCGCTCCCCTGCCGCAAGAGCGGCCTGCAACTGGGCTGCCACGGAGGTGATGTCATTGATCGGCCGGGAGAAGAGCGTGGCATAAACGAGGAAGCTCAGGATATGTCCGATCGACATCGTCCCTGAGACCGCCATGAGCGCCCCCACGGTTCCGACAAGAATATAGGCGGTATTGTTGACCAACCTTGTGGATGGGTTCGAGAGGGACGCATAAAACTGGGCCTTTCGCCCGCAGACATGAAGCCGCGCGTTGACGGATTCGAATCTTTCCTGTGATGCCTTCTCAAATCCAAAGGCGCGCACGGTCTTCTGCTGGCTGACCATTTCCTCCACATATCCGTTCAGTTCGCCGAGAACACGGGCCTGTTCCTGGAACATCCGCCGGGAATGTTTCGCGATCGTGTTGGAGATCCAGACGCAGACAGGCGTGACCAACACGACGACCAGCGTGATGGCCGGACTGATCAGCAGCATGAACACAAGGGAAACGAGCAGGGTGACCAGGCTGGCGACGGTCAGGGTCATTCCTTGCAAAAGACCGTCGGACATGCTGTCGATGTCGTTGGTGAAACGGCTTACCACGTCCCCATGCGGGTGCGTGTCAAAATATTGGATTGGGAACCGGTTCAACCGGGTGAATGCATCTTTTCGGATATCCCTTACGGTGTGGGTGGCGATTCCGGTGGAAAGCGCGGTCAACAACCACTGGAAAAGAGATCCGCCGATATACAGACCGGCGAGCAGAAGCAGGACAACGGGCATGGAACGGAGCGCATCCGGACCTTTCACGGAAAAGGCATCCACACCACGTCCGATGACCAGCGGAGCGACCAATGTCAGTGCATTGGCAAGAATGGCGGCGAAAGCCATCAGGATAAGCCGCCCCCGGTAAGGTCGGGCATACCCCAGCAAACGATGGAAGGTGGGGGGACTGACCGACACGCCTGCTTTGCCAGTGTCTGCGGGCGTCCGGCGCGGAGATGCGGCATTCTTTTTCATGCGTGCATCCCCCCTTCGACAATTTTTCCCATACGAATTCCTTCGCTGGGATCCCTTCGTGTTTCCGGTTCATCCGCTGCCGTTTCCGTTGCATTCACTACCGTATCCGGTTCATTCACAACCGTTTCCGGTTCATCCACCGACATTTGCGTACGGAACAACTCGGCATAGACCCCGCAACCCCCGAGAAGGGTTTCATGGGTTCCAAACCCGGCTACCGCGCCGTCTTCGAGGACCAGGATGCAGTCTGCATCCTGCACGGAACGGATCCGCTGGGATACGCACAGGACTGTCATTTCTCCGGCCAGAGAGCGAAGCGCTTGCCGGAAGGCGGCGTCCGTCGCCTGGTCCAGCGCGCTTGTACTGTCGTCCAGCAGCAGGATATCCGGTTTGCGGACCAGCGCGCGGGCGATGGCCAGGCGTTGGCGCTGTCCCCCCGAAAGGTTTCTGCCCCCGCGTTCCACGCGTGAGCCGTAGCCCTCCTGCATTTCCCCGATGAAACCGTCGGCTTGGGCCAACCGGGCGGCCTCACGAACCTGATCGTCTGATGCGTCTTGATTTCCCCATCGGATGTTTTCCTCAACCGTTCCGCTGAAGAGCGCAGGATTCTGGGAAACCAGGCCTATCCTCAGACGCAGTCCGCGAATCGGAAGTGTCCGCAGATCCCGACCCTGAAGACGAACCACCCCGGCATCCGGATCATAGAACCGCGCGATGAGGCTGAGCAAGGAGCTTTTTCCCGCACCTGTCACACCGACTATGCCCAAGGTCTGACCCTTTTCGATGGCGAACCGGATATTGGAAAGGGAAGGCTCTCCCGCGCCCGGGTAGGAGAAGGAAACGCCTTCAAAAGAAAGATATGGGGTTCTCGCCGGTCCTGCATCGGCTGAATTCTTCTGCGCTGCAGGATCGTTCATCGGCTTGGCAGGAACAGCCCCCCGCGCTTCCGAAGCCGCTTCCAGCACTTCAGGATCTGCATCCCGCAGGGATGGCACCCAGTCCAGAACCTCGTTCACACGCACAGCGGACGCAGCCGCCTTTGTAAAGACGACCGCCAGATTCGCCACCACGATCATCGCGGCCAGAATCTGCGTCAGGTAATTGATGAAGGCAATGATGGTGCCGGCCGACAAGGTACCGGCATGCAGACGAATTCCGCCGAACCCAACCACCAGAAGAATGGCGGCATTCAGCACCAGCGCCGTCAGTGGGTTCAGGAGTGCGGACGCTTTGCCCGCACGATATGCGGCAGACGACAGTTCCTCGTTGGCCGTCCGGAATCTGCCGGTCTCCCTCTCCTCCATCGCAAAGGCGCGGATGGGACGGACACCGGAAAGATTCTCCCGCAGGATCCGGGTCATTCCGTCCAGACGTTTTTGGACCTGCTGGAACATCGGAATGGAGCGTTTCATCAGCATCGCAATGAGAACGGTGAAGACAGGCAGCGCCATCAGAATTATGAGGGACAGGCTGAAATCGAGCAGAAAGGCCATGATGAAGCCGCCGATGCAAAGGAATGGCGCTCGGATGACCAGACGGATGAGCATGGCGACCGCCCACTGGAGGGCATTCACATCGTTGGTGACCCGGTTGGTGAGGGTGACGGCGTCCAGCCTGTCAAGATCGGCGTGGGACAGCTGACCGATCTTCTCGAATACGCGGTTGCGCAACTCCGTCCCGAACCCCTGTGCGACTCGTGCGGCATAGTACTGGCAGAGAAAGGCGCAGGCAGTGCCCGTGATGGCGATGGCCAGCATGGCAATGCCCATTCGGACGATATATCCACGATCCTGCTGCTGCACGCCGATGTCGATCATCTTCGCGACAAGCGCCGGAATCAACAGCTCAAAGATGGCTTCCAACAATTTGAATGAAGGTCCGAGCACCAGTTCCTTCCGATAATCCTTCAGGTATCCCCGTAGTTTCCACATGGCTGTCCACTCCTGATGAGGCATTTCTTGATTGTGCCGTTACTTCGATTCCATCTTTTCCATATCTTTCGGGGGCCAGCACCAAAGCAACTGCAATCCCCCCGGCTGTTTTGGCACTGGGTTCCCGCTTGCCGGCTAGTCTTTCATGGCTGTGTTCCCGTCAGCAGGAAAGCCATCCAAGCCTGCATCCGAATCCCGGACCTTCTTCTCCAGAATCGCGACGGTCTGAACCAGCCTGCGCAACTGGAAGGAAAGCTTCGAAACAATGATGGACAGGCTGAAGATGATCATCAGTGACAGGAAAAAAGCAAGAAAGAAGACCATATTGGTCGGATCAATGATGCCGACGAGTTTCGCAAGCGCGAACAGTCCTTCCGGGAACAGGACGACCAGACCCATGAGAATGCTCCCGGCAAGCCAAAGCAATGCGTACTTGACCTCCATGATCCCCTTCCGGAGGAGATGGACGCACAGGACGAAGAACAACAGACAGCAAAGTGCCAGGAAAAGCTGTAATCGCCAGTCCATCATCATACACGCGCCTCCTTGGTCCATCTGGCTTCGTCAGGCTCCTCGTGCCGATTTTCCCACAAGGGCTTGCAGGCACTGATCAAAATGGCAATGGACACTTTCAGCATGTAATAGACGGACTTCAACCGACGGATGGAAGACACGCCGCCCTGCCTTTCCCGCATGGATACGGGAACCTCCCGCACGATCAGATGGTTCCGGAGTGCTGTCATGACGGCTTCCGGCTCGGGATAGTCCTTCGCATAATCCGATATGAACAGCCGCATGCCTTTCCGGTTGCATGCACGGAAACCGGATGTGGCATCCGTGATGGAAGCGCCGGAGAGCAGGCGGATCCATTGCTCAAAAAAACGAATCCCCACCCTGCGCAGGCGCGTGGATCGGAAATCGCCCAAATTTGCGAGGAATCGCGAGCCGATGGCGACATCGGCGGTGCCTTCCCGCAAAGGCGTCAGCAGCCGCTCAAGCATGGCCGGGTCGTGCTGACCGTCGCCATCCATCTGTACGGCGGCATCATAGCCGTTCCTCAAGGCATACAGATACCCGGTTTGAACGACTCCGCCGATCCCCAGATTTACAGGCAGGGAAAGAACAGGAACCTTCTGATGCAAACAGATGTCAAAAGTCCGGTCGGAAGATTGGTCGTCGATCACAAGCAAGTCCGCCCATGGCGCGACCTTCCGGATTTCCAACACGACCTCCCCTATGCTTTCCTCTTCATTGTAGGCCGGAATGACAATCAATGTTCGCATGATCTGTACCGATTCCCTTCGTCCCTTACTGTCTTGGGCCTTATCGCAGAAAGGTCAACCACACCAGACACCCATAGGCGCTACGCGCGATCGACCTTCCGGATTTCCTCAGAGCGGGTCCTTTCCGAGTTGACATTGGCGGTTTCCGCCACCGCATTGGATTGATAACTCATCGAATAGGCCCTTGCAATGACGTGTGCCAATGGTTTCGGCCATAAACGCCTGAATATGCGAAGATCTTCCTCCGCCCTGCGATTCTCCCGCAGACCGACGCTCGTTTCCGAGCCGCTATGGATCCGATGCAGACAATACCGTTCCCGGACATAGACCATCGGGCCGGACAACATTGCAAGATGAAGCCATGCGTCCCAGTCCATGTTCACCGTATATTCAGCATTGAACCGGAAGCCGCCAAGTCTGTCCATATTGAGGCAGACGCTGGGACAGCAGATGGGGGACCCGAGCAAAAGGACGGATTTTTTCAGTATTCGCGAATAGAGGGCCGGTTTCAGCCTGTAGGGAAGCAACAGCAGGCGCTTGATCTGGAGCATGGCGGTGTTTCCTCGCACTTGTCCGCCATCGCCTACTATCTCGGCGTAATCGGTGAATACCGCGAGCAGTTCCGGATGTTTCACTGCACTGGACAGACAGGCTTCGGCATACCGCTCGGTATATATGTCATCCTGATGTGCCAGCGTGAGCAACCCGCTTCCGCCTTGCTCCAAGGCGTAATTCCAGTCGGATACAATTGAGCCGCCATTCGGGTTGACGAGAACGGGCACATCATGCTTGGCCGCAACCTGTCGAATATGGGCGTTGGGCGTGGAGGTGACGATCAGAACACGGCTTTTCACTGATTGTTGGCGCAACGACCACAAGCAGGCATCCAGATGGGGGGATTCCTGATAGGCGGGAACGACAAAAGTGTGCAAAGGCTGCTTGGTCTGGCTGTCCGTCATGGTGTCGGCCCTTTCTGTTTCAGGTTCATGAGAATGATGCCCGAGATGACGACAAAAACTCCGATGAGGTTGATCGTGGATATCCGTTCCTTGAAAAGAAATATGGCCGCAAGCAGAATGACGGTCTGAACGATACCCGTTGTCAGCGGGACGATGTAACTGAGTTCATACATGGCGACAACCTTCAGGAACATCAGGAAGCTGCACACATAACAGCATAATCCGGCTATCGTGAATGCATCCATCTTCAATTGGAACAAACCGTCCGCGAGGGTCATCGCCGTACGGCCGCCGCCAGCCTTGATCAGGAGGATGCCACTTGAGGACAGAATCATGTAGACACAGACAAACAGAACTTTCAGCACGTGGTCCTCCATATGAACGAACCTTATGAGACTTTCAACCATCCTCAAAGAACCTGGAACACCATTTGCCCGTGGATAGGTTCAAATCCTATCCATGATATCAGGATCAGGCAGCAACAATCAAGTTTGGTTATCATAATCAGGAATTCGCTATATACCATCGATAGGTCGAATCCAATCCTTCACGTAAACCAATCTTCGGTTTCCAGCCCAAAGCATTCAACCGGGAAACGTCCGTCAGTTTTCTCGGTGTCCCGTCTGGCTTGGTCAAGTCCTGCACGATCACACCCTTGTACCCCACCACTTCCTTGATGAGGTCAGCAAGTTCCCGAATCTGCAAATCCTCGCCAGTTCCCAGGTTCACATGCATCTCGCCCGAATAGGTCTCCATCAGGAACAGACAGGCATCCGCCAAATCGTCCACATGCAGGAACTCCCGCATCGGCGTCCCGGTCCCCCACATGACGACCTCCGGGGTATTGGCAACCGTTGCTTCATGGAACTTGCGCATCAGTGCTGGCAACACATGTGAACTCTGTAGATCAAAGTTGTCGTTCGGTCCATAGAGGTTCGTCGGCATGCCGGAAATGAAGTCGCAGCCGTACTGACGACGATAGAACTTGCACAGCTCAATCCCGGCGATCTTGGCAATGGCATAAGCCTCGTTGGTTTCCTCCAGATAACCAGACAACAGTTCTTCCTCCCGAATGGGCTGTGCAGCCATTTTCGGGTAGATGCAGGTGCTGCCGAGGAACAACAGCTTCTTTACGCCGTACTTGTACGCACAGTGTATGATATGGGTCTCGATCATCAGGTTGTCGTAGATGAAAGCTGCCGGCCAGGTATTATTGGCATGAATCCCGCCGACCTTCGCCGCCGCAAGAAACACATACTCCGGCTTCTCAGCCTCGAAAAGTGCTTCCACCTCTGTCTGACGGCGCAGATCCAACTCCTTAGAGGAACGGACAATTAGGTTCTCGAACCCCTCCGCTTTCAGCCTGCGCACGATGGCGGAACCAACCAGTCCGTTATGACCGGCCACATATATTTTCGCATCCTTGTTCATTGATCCTCCAAGAGCCTCATCCATTCACAGGCTTCACAACCCAACACTACAACAACACCGAAATCAATCAAACTCCTGGCGAATCCGATCTTCCCGCATTGTCATTTTCAGATCATGCCGCATCATGAGCTTGACCAGTTCATGGAATGAAGTCTTCGTAGGATTCCAGCCCAGAACGGTTTTCGCCTTGGTCGGATCGCCAAGCAACTGCTCCACTTCCGTGGGGCGGAAGTACTTCGGATCCACTTCCACCAGCACGTTGCCGGTCGCCTTGTCTATTCCCTTTTCGTTCACGCCTTCACCTTCCCAGACGATTTCGATGAAGGCTTCCTTGAAGGCCAACTCTACAAACTCCCGGACTGTATGCATCTCGCCCGTCGCGATCACGAAGTCTTCAGGCTTGTCGTGCTGTAGCATCAACCACATGCATTCGACATAGTCCTTGGCATATCCCCAGTCTCTCAACGAAGCAAGATTGCCAAGATACAGTTTCTCCTGCTTCTTTTGTGCAATACGGGAAGCTGCAAGGGTGATCTTTCGCGTGACAAAGGTCTCCCCGCGGCGTTCCGATTCGTGATTGAACAGAATGCCATTGGTCGCGAACATACCATAAGCTTCCCTGTAATTCTTCACAATCCAGAACGCATACTGCTTTGCCACTGCATAGGGACTACGGGGATAAAACGGCGTTGTTCCCTTCTGCGGCACTTCCTGCACCAGTCCAAACAGTTCAGACGTCGACGCCTGATAGAAGCGGCATGTCTTCTCCATCCCCAAGAAGCGGATGGCTTCAAGGATACGCAGAGTACCCAGACCATCCGCATCCGCCGTATATTCCGGCACTTCGAAAGAAACTTTTACATGCGACTGTGCAGCAAGGTTATACACTTCGTCCGGCTCCACTTCCTTGATAAGCCGGATAAGGTTCGAGGAGTCCGTCATATCGCCGTAATGAAGATATATCTGACGCTGTTGGTGCATGTCTTGAACCAACTGTTCCATATAAAGGTGCTCGATGCGAGATGTGTTGAAGGAGGAGGCTCGACGGATAACACCATGCACTTCATAGCCTTTTTCAATAAGGAGTTCCGCAAGGTAGGAACCATCTTGACCCGTGATCCCGGTTATTAGTGCTTTTGCCATAATATTTTCGTTATCCTCTCAAGTCACTTGTCCTTAACAGATAATTCGATATCTATCATTCAAGTGACAGGTACTCCTCAATACAAAACAAAGTATCATAGAAAATACTCCGCAAACACCAATACGCTCATTTTACTTCAAACCGGTATATATGGCTATAGCACCCGGTAATCAAAGTACATAGTATCTCCCCAACAACCCGTACAGGCTGCAGGCCAATAAAACCACGATGGCAGGGATCGTCCAAGGCAGGACCCTTCGCCACGCCTTCGGCGCCAACCATCCGACGGAGGCGCCTACCAAGGGGAGAAGCGGGATGAAATATCGTCCTTGGACCCCCAGTACCACAGGATCTCCAACCGGCGTCCATACCACATAGAGGGATAGAAAGACAGCCAGTCCGGTTCCAAGAAACATCAGTCCGGTCCACAGGCGGATCGGCCAGTGATAACGCGGACCATCCATCCACAGTGCCAGACCGAGAATCACTGCGAAGCCAGGATAAATGTATGCCGGCAGCCATGTATCCAGCCACCCCAGTACTCCAATCATTTCCTGGAACCGAAGGGTGAATTGAGTCAGCATGGAACGTACGATCACAATCACCGTATCGAAGGGGTGTTCCAGCATCCACACGATCTGCAGCGTGGCATTGGCCCCCTCGATGGGATTGCTGGAGGGCTGGTTGCCGCAGAGTGCGGTCCAGGAGAAGAATACAGCGAGTGCGCTTATCCAGCAGGCAATCACACTTAGGCAGGCTGTGGAAAAATCACGATTGAGAAGACTGGCGTTCAGCGGCCTGCCGGCGGGTAATCGGTTTTTTGAAAGCACCGCACGACGCTTTTTCCCAGCCCCAGGGTTTTTCCCGATCGAACGGACGAAGGTTCTTTTTGCCAAGATCCCAAATCGCTCTGACGAATGAAACGGAATCAACACAAGCAGCCCCAATAGCAAAATGTACAGGTTCTTGCAGAGGGGAAGCAGCATTGAAAAGCCAGCCAGCAGTGCCCAATCCTTCTTCAGGATCTGGTCCTTCGGAAGCAGGCGGAAGACGGTTGCCACAAAGAGGAAGCTCAGGCCCATGGTGACCGCATCCGCACTGACACCAACCGCTTCAAAGAGCGTCATCGGAAGCAGTGTAATCGTGAGGAGGAACCATTTTCCCCAAGGCATGACACGGAGGGCCAACCAGGCAAGTACCACCCACAGGGCGAACCCGCACAAACGAGCCAGGTAAAGGAGGTACAGAGCAGGAAGACCCATCAGACGACCCAGCCAAATCCCGATCAGTTGAGGAAGATAGACAATCGGTGCATAATTCCCTGCACCCGGCACCGGCGTGAATTCATGCCGTTCCGGATTTAGTGGAATCGAGAGCATTTGTCGGAATGCCTGCATATCCTGCTTGCCGCCAGGGTTGAAGGGTAAATCGGTGAAACCGCCGACGATTTCCGACAGGCTTGTGGGCATATCAGCACCTGCACGACCCTCCTGAACGGAAAGGATGACATACCCTTCCGAAATAGCGTATGCCCGATGAAAATGCACGATTTCATCAGGAACCTGGAAAGGGGGGTGGCCAGTGCCAGAAGGATCCCGAAGAGGATGGCAACGAAGAGGAAGATGGTTTCGGGACGAAGGGCCAGTTGATGCCCTTTCACGGACAACAAGGGTACATCCTCATCAATTGATGAGGATGTACCCTTTGACGGTGCTGGGACAAGACTCGCCGATTTGACACTATTCGCCTGGAGGGGTGGACGTTGCTTACTCAATGATGTTCCCTGCTGCATCCATGATGGGAGATGCCTGTATGATTTCCGGCTTTGTCACCGGATCAGCAACAGAACTTGAAATGTTCAGGATGACATAGCAGGATGCGGCAGTGTGATCCCCTTGATTTCCAGCGAACACAATCCCATCGGAATCCACCGATGCAGCAATAATTGTATAGCCACTAATTGAGAATGTGGATTTCATGATGGATGCTTCCTTGATAGCTTCGTCATATTTGACAACGACGGTGTCGTACCGGCCATTGTTGTCAAAATCATGCCAGGAGATCAACTGATTGTTGGAAAGATCCCTGGCGATGGCCCCACCAACCGCATCCTGAAGGCCGAGAGCCGTCGCGTGCGTTCTGGCGGATATTAGTGCTTTGTTCGAACTGACGGTCTTGCCGGCAACAACTTGTATTTCTATAGATTCCCTCGATGTATTGTCATTCCAGGTTGCATCCGAGTTGAGGGTTCTGTCCAGTTGGACAAGGAACTCGGATTGACCGTTGGCATTAATCCCAAAATTCTTGACATTCAGGACTTGAACGGGATATGTGAAAGAACCACCATCCACTTTCTGCCGGAAGAGAAAATCCGTTGGTTCGAAGGTGCCTACTGCTGTGTTGAAAGTCAGCACGGCCATATTCCGGTCAACCAGTTCTACTTTCTCAAGTGACAGCGTTTCCGGCCCAATGTTGATCAGATTTCCGGCTTCCCCTGAATACTCAAAGGTGAGATCCGAGCCCAATTTCTTCCCGGACAGGTCATGCATGGCCGCCATCTTCACAGAGGGTGTCGTAATGGCGGAATTCAATGTCAGAACAATGTGCTGTGCATCTGTGACAGTAACAGTATCATACTCTCCCAGGGCAACCATGTTCCCTGTGCCGCCATCGCGATCAACCAGGTAATTCGTTTTCTGGGCCAACTCCAGCTGATTCATGGCTTCGCTGAAGGTGATGAAAATTTTCCTCGCCTCCGGAACTGCGAAAGCATTCACCACTTTGGGATTTGAGGAATCCGTCACGGTTTTCGTTGTGGACCAGGAATTCAGGATGTTCCCGACGGTGTCCTTGATGGCTGACACTTTGATGGTATAGGTTTGAAGATCGGTCAGCGATGTGACGATGCGAACCGTTTGCAGATCCGGCATCAACACCGCATCCGTAACGGGAACTATCGTTCCGGATGTGTTTCGGACTTCGTAATTCGCTTCTTTTTGCGCTGCAACTGCATCCAGTTCCTCACTGAAGGTGATGTCGAATGCCGTATTCCCAACGCTTGTGATGCTGAGTACGGAAGGTGCAGTCGTGTCCGCTACATTGTTGAAGATCATGGCTCTGTCGGAAACCGCCACGCCAAAAAGGTCCCTCATTTGTTCATATGAGGCTGCGCTGTTTGTGAGGAAAAAATTCACATTCCCGGTTGGAATCGCAGCCGGCATGGTGAACTCCCATTTGTCCGAAGCCATCGATTCACTTTTGCTGACAAGTGAGGATCCGTAAGCATCCACCCGGTTGACCATCTGATACAGACGGACATTGGTTCCGTACACCGGCTTGTTGAACCGGATGGTAACCAGACGTGTGGTTTTGTTTACGGACTCGACATTGGCAGTGGCTTCCGAGATGGTTGCGGGATATGACACAACCGTGTCCTTGTTAGGCGTCATGAAGTTGATGAAATCACGAACCTGACCTGACTGAGTGGGTAGAGCATTGATGGTGACCGTCAAATTCCCAGGCAGGATATCGGTTCCCAGGGACAAAAGAATGCTCCTGTCCTGGTAGACAGCCTTTGCGGATAGAACCATATAGGAATAAGTACCGTTTTTCACCGCAAACTGGGACGTTGAAAAGGATTCGCTGCTCCCATTCCATACAGGTTCATCGAAAGTGAGCCGTATCAACTTCTTTCCAAGGGCTTCAGCACCGACAAGCTCCGGAACTTTTGTGTCTTGAACGGAAATCCCGGTTTTCGTATAATCGGAATCCAAAGTGGTTCCCGTAACATCCTTCAATGCTTTCTTGACGGTGACATCAACGGTTGTGAAGTTGGACATGGAAACTTGTCCATCCAACGTCAGCATGACCGATTTCTTGTCAGGTTGAATGGCTGTCAGGACAGAACGAACGGTTGTTCCCGCTTCCTTCACGATGAAGTTTGCAGCAAGAACCGTATCCTGCAAAAGCTCCCGATTGAATACAACCTTTATCTGCTTTGTGTTTGGCACTTGAATTTCGGACACGGCCAACCGTGCCAGTTCGGGGGTTGGTGTGGCGACCGGCGTCGGTGTAGGCGTGGCTGCCGGCAACGCATACCCAAGGGTGATGGCTGCCGCTGTGGGAACAATACCCGCCGCTACAAGCTTGTTGATCACCAATTGCTTCGTCCCGTTCAGTTGGCCGGTCCGAACGACCGAATAGAGGATATCTACGGCCTGCTCCCGGTTCATGGCCGGAATACTGCTGTATTTAACGATCTGACCGGCAGAAAGCATGGTGGCGGACATGGCAATGTCCATGCCCGTATCCAGGGTCGTGGAGTATCCCATGGCTCTGGCCAGAAAGGAAATGAACTGCTTTCCGGACATCCGCTGGGCGGGAGCAAACACGACTTTGTCACCAACTGCGGAAACGCCTGCTGTTATGGGAGGCGTCTGTTTGAGCGCAAAAGCCACATAAGGCTTTGCCCAACCGGGGATCGAAGCCGCATCCGTAACTTTCAGCATGACAGCCGCTACTTCTGCCGGTGTTTGCTTCAGGACGGAGGGCTCCATCCCCTGCGCGCGAAGCGCGAGCGCAATGCCTTGATCACGTGTCAGCAACCCTGTAAGGTTATAGCCGGAATTTGTTCCTGTGAATAAACCTGCCGCCTTCAGGGCATCCGCCTGGCTTGTGGCAGTCTCCGCACCAACAGGTACCCACAATGTTATCAACAGGGCGAAGATCAATACGACCGCCAAGGGCTTCTTTGTTTTGTTCATGATTTCCTCCTTTGGACAAGTACTCGACATAATACGTAACGAGCCGCACGATTGACTGCTCCGGATTACTCAAGGAATGTGAACACAATCATTTCATGGCATTCCCGGCAAGATCCCTGACAGGCAGCTGCTGAACGACGGTTGGGCGTGACCCTGCATCCGCAGTCTGTCCAGCCCTGTTGATGTTCAGAATGATGCAAGCCGCTCCGGTTGTCTTGTCACCGGGCTCACCGGCCATAACGATTCCATTGCTGTCTGTAGAAGCATTCAGGACCTCATAACCCTGGACCGTGAAGGTGCCCTTTTCAACGGAACGACTCTCGACAGCCTCCTCAAAACGGATGGAAATGGTGTCGAGCTTGCCATCCGTGTTGAAATCATTCCAGGTGATGAGCCTCGAACCATCCGGGTTTGTGGAAATACCGCCCCCGACAGCATCCAGCAACGGCAAAGCAGTCGGATGTGTCCGGGAGCCCAGCGGTGCGCCAGCATCTGTATGCGAGCCCGCCGCAAGGGTCTGAACTTCCAATCGTTCTCCCTGCAGTCTGTCATCCACTGTTGCATCCGGATTCAACTTCCTGTTCAACCTTACCAACGCTTCACTGTTCCCGGATGCAGAGAGACTCAACGAGAGGACTGAGTCTACCGTTACCGGGGTCTCGAACAACTCTCCATTGGCCGTCCTTCGAATCAGGATGCTTGCCGGATCCAGGACAGACATCCGTGTATCGAAGGTCAGGCGGGCAAGATTCCGCTCCACCAACTCTGCCTTTATAAGGGTTACAGACTCGGGTCCAATATTCAGCAAACTGGATCCATCTCCCATATATTCAGTGATTGTATCGCTACCGAGCTTTTTCCCGGACACATCGCGAAGGTTCATAAGTTTGACAGATGGTAACGTTATGGAGTTTCCCAGGGTAATGCGAACATGCTTGTCATCCAGGACCGTGATGCTGTCCTCCGCACCGAGAACCTGGAATCCATCCATGCCGCCATTTCGATCCACCCAGTAATTTGTTTTTTCGCGTAGCCCATCCATGTTCATGGGCTCACTGAAAGTTAGATAAACCTGACGGACTGCAGGACTGGCATAAGCTTTCACAACGCTCGGATTCAATGAATCTGCCGCCATTGCCTTTCCTGACCAGGATGCTAGCACATTTCCCGCCAAATCGTGAATCTGAGATACTTGGACAGAGTAAGTCTGCTTCTCGATCAGCCCCGCATACAACCGAACCGTCTGTTGGTCCGAAAGCAGCAATGAATTCTTCACCGGTACCAGTGTACCTGACGCATTGCGTATTTCATAACGTGCCGCATTTTCCGCATCAATAATCGATACTGTCGCGTCAAACAACAAATCAAAACCATCGTTCCCGAAATTATCCACACTTATGATCTTTGGCGGTTGGGAATCCACAGGCTTTCCGCCAACGACAATCAGATCGGGAATCGGATTTCCGTATAGATCCGATAGTTGATACCCATCCTGCTGGCTGCTTGTCACCCGATAATTCGTCGGAATGGAGGGAACGACGGAAGGCATGGTGAACTGCCATACCTCAGATGCAAGGTTTGCGGATTTCGTCACAAAGGAGGAAGCCGTTTCAACACTTGCGTTGTCTGCCAGGAACAAGCGTACATTGATTCCATGCACAGGTTTTGAGAACCGTACATTCACGGTTTTGCCAGACGCGTCGACAGATTCGAACGTGGCCGTGGTGCCGGTTGTGTCCGGTGCATATTGGAACGTTATCTCCTGTGCGGGCAAACCGGCTCCGGAAAAATCACGAACATATCCGGTCTGGCTGGCATCCGCGTTCACGGATACAGTGATTGGTACAGGGAACATTTCAGCTGTGAGCTGCAAAAGCACATCACAGCTGTCGTATCGGGCCAACGCCGACTGGCAGCGAAGAACCGTACTGCCCATCTTCACCTTGAAATCAGCCAATGGGATCGAGGTACCGGTTCCACCCCACACAGGTTCGTCAAACCGAAGCCGGATCGTCTGCCGGCCGTATGGCTCCACGGAAAGCAGAACGGGTGGCTTCCGATCCAATACGGATACCCCCGTCTGAATGAAATCCGAAACCATTGGCAAGCCCGAGGCATCCTTCACAGCACGTGACACAGTGACATCAACCGTCGAACCATTGACAAAAGCAGTGTCTGCTTCCAATGTCAGGACAACCGCTTTATGATCAGCCTGCAATCCTGCAACGACAGGCCGTTCCAGCGAGCCAGCCTCCTTGACCGAAAAGTTGGACGCCACCGCTGCGGACGGCATCAGTTCCTGGTTGAAAGTCACTAGGATTTGTTTGGGGCTGAGTGCGACAATATCCTTGACAAGCAAGCGGGTAACCGTTTCCGGAACAGGAGCCACATATCCAAGGAGGATAGCCGCACCGGGTGCAACCTTCCCTTCCGTTACAAGCTTATCAATGACAGATTTCGTCCATGCTTTCGGAATCCCGTTCACAACCGTGGCATGCATGATTTCGACTGCATCAGCACGCGTCATGGCCTTGACTGCCAGGTATTTTGTACGTTGACTCTCCGTCAACATGTTTGTGGAAGCGGCGATAGCAGCCACACCTTCCATCGCAACCGGATAACCCATCGCCCTTTGCAAAAATACAACGAATTGAGCCCCCGACATTTGCTGTGCAGGACCAAAGGAAATCCTGCCATTTTGGGATGATACACCCGATGTGATCGGTGGCACTTGCTTCAAGGAATATGCGACATAAGCTTTCGCCCAGCCGGGAATCGCATCGGCATCCGACACGTTCTTCATCACACTCTGTATTTCTTCAGAGGATTGCTTGAGGACCGCCGCTTCCATTCCCTGTGTTCTCAAGGCCAGCACCAGGCCTTGGATACGGGTCAGTCCTCCGGCCAAATCGTACCCTGCAGCCGATCCGGTAAATAAACCGGCAGCCTTCAGCTGATCGGCCTTTTCAATCGTCGTTCCTGCATTCAAACGCTCGTTGTTGGCAGCCAGACTCGTTGTCACCGGCTGAAACGTCACAACAAGGCTCAGAGCAAACGCAAGAACCACCGTGAACAGGGTACCCGGTTTCTTTCTTCTTTTGTTGTTCATACAATACCTCCAGATCAAGACGTGGCTCAGGCAGGTTGTTTCAGGTTCCGTTTTTCTTTCCCGACGGTTACGGCATACGAAAGGCCGATGCCCAATATCGTCCAAAAGACCGGGGATACGGAAACGTTGCTGTCATTGAATACCGCCGCAACACTATACCCTATGACTCCGCAGAGTATGCCTATATGTATCAGACGTTCCTTGGCAAGCGAAGGTTCATTCATGATTTTGAGACTTCTGACAACATACCATGCCAAAAGAGCGAGCACTACCAGGAGCGAAAGCACACCTGTGTTGATGCCCAACTGCAGATACCAATTATGCGGTTTGTCCACAAGCCGCCCAACGTTATTGAGCCAGTTGATTTTCGCCGCGATTTCATTTTGTGGGAAGACCGCCCCAAAAGTATCAGGCCCATATCCGAGGAACATGGTGCTTTTCATCAATGGAATGCTGCGTGACCATATGTATCCGCGACTACTGCCGAAGAATTCGTGTCCCTTGAAACCAAAAGCTTCAGGCACTTCGAGTTTCGTCGAAAATGTATTCATCTTTGTAACCGCAGATAATTTGCCGTCCACAATGACCAAGGGGATTTCATAGGAGTACCATGTAAAAACAGTGCCATTGTTGATCATTCGGAGCTTGTATGCCACATACTTCGTATCAGGGAAGATGATCTCGTTACTGACTGTCCCATCTGCCGCATTCACACTTGTCATGGAATATTGAATCAGGTTGTCGTTATCATCAAACACCTGGAACCCGTCAGTGTCGAACTTCACAACGATGGTTTCTGTTTCTGTTGCAAAACGGAATACATCATTGTCCAATGTCACTGATTCAACAAGCGGCGCCGATGGCAGGACTGGCTCCGAGGGCTGGGGCGTTTCCGCACTCGCCTGAGATGAAATCGGTTCCTCCGCTGCTTTCTCTTCCGGTAAAATGGAAGCCAACGAAGAAGGCAAGGTGCTTTTCAATTCTCGCAGCACTGCCCCCTGTGAGAAAAAATTCATGCCCAACAATAAAACCAGACACATCCCGATCACAGAAACACTCAACTTCCACTGTCTCTTGATTTCCTTCGCGCCAAGGACGATCAGCAACAGCATGGAAAAGGCTCCACCCAGAAGACCAGCTCGAGACATTCCGCCAATCCACAAGATGAATGTCGCGGCCACAGCAAGCAATGACGCGGCTGTTTTCCAAGCTTTACCCGTCCCCCACTGGAACATGACCATAATCGAAATAGGCAGCAGCAACGCCGAATAGGATCCAAGGTAATTAGGATTGTAGACCGTCGTATACATGACATTGGCACCGAAATTGAAAGTCAGCTTGTCCATATATTCCGAATAGCGCTGAGGTACCATCAAATGCCTGCCAAGACTGGTCTTTAAGAAATCCGCACCCAAATACTGCGACGCTCCCAGAGCACCCAATATGATGCATGATGCAAAAATGGCGATCAGTAGCCCTTTTCTTGTCTTTTCAGTTTTTAGTGTTACCGCTGCCGTAAAAGCAAGAAAGATGTAGCAAAGGATGGCATACAACCCTTCGAGACGGTCGGGATAACCATTCAGTGCAACCCAGGCATATTGGGAAAAGGCAGTGGAAAACACCGCTAAACCCGCATATAGACCCAGCGGCAGAAGAATGACATCTAGCGTATAGCCATGTTTCTGGATGATGCGAACCATCCAGAATATCAACAACAGAACAAGAGAAATGGTCAGAAACTGTGATTTCCAGTAGTTGAAGATATCGATATAGGCAGTTTCTCCCGTATATATCTTGACTGTTTCAGGATCAAGATCCACTTTATGAAGAATCACCAACAAGGGTAAAACAGCTGAACAAAAAGCTAAAACGACCACAACAAGCTTGTCAAACAGATCGGATGTGGGCTCAATCACCAGTTTTCTGTTTTTTTTGTTCGATGCCATAATCTCTTCATATCCTCCCAGCAAGATCTTGTTCCGTATATTCGCACACCATCCGTGATATCCTTCAATCGTTTTGCATTGGACGATAATTCGGCACCAAGGACAAGATGAATTCCTTTATTTGCGAATTGTCCATCTGGTCAATCGCTCCTTCCAATTTTGTAATCCATTCCTTTGTATGATTGTAATCCATATCCGCCTGTCTTGCGATATGAATTTTCGGATATTTTGTTTGGTTTGTCCCTTCTTCCGCCAGCATCAGCTCTTCGTATAATTTCTCGCCCGGCCGGAGCCCAACGATCTCAATCGGGATATCCTCATGAGGCCGATAACCGGAAAGCCGGATCAGATTGATTGCCAGATCATAGATGCGGATCGGTTTTCCCATGTCCAGAATAAAGATTTCTCCACCCTTTGCCATCCCCCCGGCCTGTAACACCAACTGGACTGCTTCGGGAATCGTCATGAAAAAGCGGGTGACATCCTGATGTGTGACCCGGATCGGCCCACCGGCTGCTATCTGCTTCTTGAAAAGCGGGATGACACTGCCGTTGCTGCCCAGCACATTCCCAAAACGAACGGCTACAAACTCGGTATCAAATTTAGGATTCATCGCTTGGACGATCATTTCCGCCAGCCGCTTTGATGCCCCCATGACATTGGTCGGATTGACCGCCTTGTCTGTCGAGATAAGCACAAAGCGGCTGACATGGCTCTCCGCTGCACAATGTGCGACATTCCATGTGCCAAAAACATTGTTTTTCAATGCCTCCGATGGATTGTTTTCCATCAGAGGTACGTGTTTGTGGGCCGCCGCATGAAACACAATATTAGGATGATACGCAGAAAAGACATCATTCAACCTTGAGCGGTCTCTGACATTCGCAATCACGCAAATGACCTTGATGTCCGGATGTGAGAGCTTTAGCTCCTGCTCGATATCATAAAGGCCATTTTCATAATTGTCCAAAAGTATCAATTGATTCGGGTGGTATTCTGATATCTGCCGAGAGAGCTCGGACCCAATGGATCCGCCCCCTCCGGTGACCATGACCACCTGATCGACTAGATACTCGGCAATTTCGGAAGTGTCCAGCCGTATCGGCGCACGTCCCAGCAAATCCTCAATGTCAACATCCTTCAACTTCTGCATGACAACCGTTTCATCGAGAATTTCAACCATAGACGGCAAGATCCGAATCTTGCAGGAGGTTTTTGCGCATTCCGCGTAGACCGTGTTCAGAACATCGGAAGTAGCGCCTGGCATTGCAATGATAATCTCATGGATGTCCTTCTCCCGGGTGATTTTTTCCGCCAACTCTGGTGGGCCGGCTATCGGTATTCCATTCAGCTTTCTGCCAAATTTGTAAGGATCAGTGTCAAGAAAAGCAACTGCTTTTCGATACAACTCCGGATGGTTCCGCATTTCTTTCGCCATGATCGCACCTGCGTCACCTGCACCGATGATAAGAACCCTGCGAACACGATCCATCTGAATTGAGGTTCCCGTTATATATCGTCGGTAACTGCGATACAGCAATCGAACCCCGCCAACTGCAAAGACATCCAGAAAGAAGGTGATGGCGAAGATGCTGCGCGGTGCAAAGAGTTGATTGGTAAGCCGATGAACGACAACCAAAAGAATCAACAATGCCCCATTCGCAAAGAACGAGGCGAACGCAACGCTAATGACTTCGTATGCTCCTGCATATCTCCATAAACTCTTGTAGAGACGAAACCCTGTAAAAGTAACAATTTTTACCAGGGTTGCAATCAAGGCAACCAGCGGCAGGGATTTCATAAACGATTCCGGGATGAGCGACAACGATAGCTCAAACCGAATATAGTACGTTAAGAGCAATGCAATATTCAGGGAAATGATGTCTGCAACAAGGAAAACACCGCTACGCAAAGCTCTCTTCGCACTCATCGGCGAACTCCTTGTTTCAGCTTGCCCTCAACGATCTCAATGACAGTTGCCTGCTCAGCCGCAGTCAAACCAGTTCCAGAAGGCAAACAGATTCCTTTGTTAAACAAGCCATCAGAAACCGGCATTTCGGCATGAGCAAAAAAAGCACAATGTCTGAAAACCGGCTGCAGATGCATCGGCTTCCATACCGGTCGAGACTCGATCTCATGTTTTGCCAGTTCTTGTATGATGCCTTGCTGTACAGTATCATCGCGATTGGAAATCGTCATGACAGACAACCAATAATTCGGTGAACTCCATTCAGGAATTGGCATCATGGAAACCCCGTCCAGATCTCGAAAGGCGTCCTTGTACTGATCAAAAATCCGTCTCTTGTTGGCGATTTTTTCACTAAGTTTTTCACATTGTCCAATACCGATTCCGGCCAATATGTTGCTTAATCGATAATTATACCCGATTTCCTTATGTTCATAATGAATAGCAGGTTCACGGGATTGAGTAGCCCAAAAGCGAGCTTTCTCGATCACTGTAAGATCGTCTGAAAGCAACATGCCGCCACTGCTGGTTGTGACAATTTTATTACCATTGAACGACACAATCGAGT
Organism: uncultured Clostridia bacterium; assembly: GCA_942493335.1. Classification (GTDB taxonomy): domain Bacteria; phylum Bacillota; class Clostridia; order DSM-8532; family DSM-8532; genus JAEWSN01. The sequence goes on from OW818693.1 coordinate 2,804,309, forward strand.
ATTGCCCAAAAGAACCGCTGGGAACTCCCTTGTATGCGGCTCCGAGTGATTCGGCGGCATCCTCGATCATGGGAACCTGATATGATTCACATATTGGAACAAGCTTATCCATGTCAGCGCTCTGCCCATATAAGTTGACGACAATGACCGCCTTGGGCAATCTCCCATGCTTTGCTGCATCATGAAATGCCTGCTCCAGCGCATTGGGCGACATATTCCAGGATTCCGGCTCAGAATCGATGAAAACAGCCTCTGCTCCTTCATAATAAACAGGGTTGCAACTGCCGGCAAAAGTTAAGTCGGAACAGAACACCGTATCGTATTTCCCAATCCCGATATATTTTAGTGCTAAATGTATGGCTGCAGTACCGGAGGATAACGCCAACCCATATTTTTTTCCAGTCAGATCAGATACAATAGCCTCAAAATTCTCCAAGTTGGGACCAATTGGTGCAATCCAATTGCTGTCAAATGCATCTTTGACATAATCAAATTCTTTGCCATCCAAATGTGGTGGAGAAAGGTAAATTTTCATGATATCACCTGCTTCTGAAAGTCTCGAACGATTTGGTAACCAAACAGCATAACCGTTCCCACAGATGATGGATTTATCATGTCCACTCTTGTAAGTAAGCGGTGCTGAACAACCAACTTCGTTGATTATACCATAAGCAGACTGCATCACCACCATGAATGATGATCAACATCAACTACTCATAAAGCAGGAACACCCTTTACTGTCACATTCTCTGGGACATCGCGTATGACTACTGCTCCTGCTCCAACGATGCTACCCGCTCCTATAGTCAAGCACTGAATAACCGTTGCTCCGGCACCAATATGCGCATTATTGCCTACCTTCACCTGACCACATAATGTTGCATTGGGTGATACATGACAGTAATCACCAATCTGGCAATCGTGCTCCACGACAGCACCAGAATTAATGATGCAATGATTTCCAATCCGCGCATTAGCGTTTACAACAGCGTTAGGCATGACTACAGTCCCTTTCCCAATAATAGCACTTGGACTAATAACTGCAGATGTATGGAAGAACGTCTCCCAATTATGTAATGAATCCTGATTTATTGCTTCTACCATTTTCCCCCTTGCGGAGTTATTACCAATTGCACAAAACAAATATGGATTACCCTCCTCGTGAATAACACGAACGGCATCACTTGCTTTCCCCAGAGAAGAAAGTCCATCTATCATTCTAGCTGGATTGTCATCAACAAACCCTAACAAATTGTATGTTTCGCATTGTTGGTTTATCGATCTGACAATATCTATAATCACGTTTGCATGACCCCCACCGCCGATTAACAGGACATTTTTCATTTATTGCCTCCGTACGCTTAGCTTGCACCAGTAAATCTTTCAGTTGTTGCCTGTCCTTCGGAAGATATCCCTTCCCGAATCAGCACTTTCCGAACCGTCAGCATGAGGATTCTTATGTCAAGCAAAATCGTACGATGATCGACATACCATAAGTCAAGCTTAAACTTCTGCTCCCACGAAATGGCGTTTCGCCCATTCACTTGTGCCCAGCCTGTAATGCCCGGTCGCACTTCATGCCTTCTAGCTTGTTCAACTGAGTATAGCGGGAGATACTCCACCAACAGAGGTCTTGGCCCGACTAAGCTCATATCTCCTTTTAGTACGTTCCACAATTCCGGTAATTCATCTATGCTTGAATTTCTAAGAATTTTTCCGAATTTGTTCAACCGCTCTTTGTCTGGAAGCAATGATCCAAATTTATCTCGTTTATCATTCATGGTTCGAAACTTATAGAGGATAAACAACTTACCATTCTTCCCAGGACGTTGCTGACAAAACAGCACCGGGGTACCGAGAAAAAGAGCGACGCAAATTAGTGTCATGAAAATAACCGGAGAAAAACCTACTAATAAAATTATTGAAAGAACAACATCAAAAACACGCTTCAACATGAGTTCCTCTGTTAATAAATTATACCCTTTACATGTTAATCAAATACCAAGTATTACATTGGAAAATTACTTGGAAATATCATTCTGCTCAAACGAACTTATTAATTTTCTCTACAATATATTCAGCCATGTCCTGATGCATATATGGCCAAATCGGAATGCTTAACACTTGTTTTGCCAAAGTCTCGCATATCGGTAGCTTCCCTTCATATCGAGCATATTCGACATACGCTTTTTGTAAGTGAATTGGTATTGGATAATGAATCAATGTATGAATACCATGATTCTCTAAATAGCGTTGCAGGTCATCACGCTGTTCACATTTTACAACAAACTGATGCCAAACTGGCAGTGATTTCGGCAGTACATCTGGCATAATTAACCTTTCGTTGGAAATATTGTTTAGGTAAAACTTTGTTGTTCTGACTCTATCTTCATTCCATCTATCAAGATACTTCAACTTTACGCGTAAGACAGCCGCTTGAATTTCATCAAGCCTGTTATTATACCCTTTCATCTCATTATGATACTTTTTCCTTGAGCCATAGTTTCGCATAGAATTTACTCTTTGCGCTATAAACTCATCATTTGTCAATACCGCGCCAGCCTCACCCAAAGCACCGATGTTTTTCCCAGGATAAAAGCTAACACCAGCAGCATCTCCTAATGCACCTGTCTTTTTCCCATCATATAGGGCTCCTTGAGCTTGTGCATTATCTTCAATTACAATCAACCCATGCTTTTGGGCAATCCTATTAATTTCATTCATATTACATGGTTGTCCATACAAGTGTACAACCATGATAGCTTTGGTCCTTGGTGTAATAGCTTCCTCAATTTTCTTTGCATCAATATTAAAAGTGCTAACTTCAGGTTCAACGAAAGTACATCCGGCATTACAATAGCTTACTGCAAGCGCTGTTGCAATATACGTATTTGATGGAATAATAACATCATCATTCTCCGCTACATCATATGCCTTCAGAACAAGGTGAAGAGCATCCAATCCGCTGCCTACCCCGACACAGTGCTTGACACCACAGTACGTCGCGAACTCCGCTTCGAATGACTCAACCTCTTTCCCAAGCACAAGCCAATTCGAGTCATAAACACGCTCGATTGCTTGCATAATTTCACATTTTATCTGATGGTGTATTGGTGCCAAATCAAGTGCAGGTATATTCATCTAGCAAGTCCTTTCGCGCGCACAATCTGATAAAATCATCATATTGCCTTATATAATCATCTTCATTATAGAAGTCGTCAGCCAAAACAAGAAGCACACAATCATATGAAAAATTCTGCATTGTATGCCAAACCATCTCTTCGATTATCAGTCCTTTTGATGGGCTATCAAGAATATGTATTTCTTTGCTACCATCTTTGTTTTCACAAAAAATCTCCACAGATCCTTTAATGCAGAACAATGCTTGATGCAACTTTCGGTGAGCATGGAAACCACGAGCACTTCCTTCGGGAGTCCCGAAAATAAAGTATACCCTCACAATAGTAAACGGTACTTGTATTCTAGACTCGATAGCAACAAGCATTCCGTCTGCCAAATCACCATGTACATCCAATATTATTTCTTTACTCATCTCTTTGTACTCCTTGGGTGTAATGGATTATATTGTAATTCCCGGCAAGAATTCTTTTTATGCATAACCCTATACGCCTAATAATAGTCCTTGCCTCAATATCATATTGAAGGGGAAATGACAGATCACTCTTACGTATACTTAATGCTGTTTGCGTCAATTTTTCAAGGTAAGGTATATAGATGTAATGTTTAACAGCGCGGTTCAATCGATACATAGACAAATCAAATAGGGCCGACTCTATCCATCTCAAACCATGGAAATGATAAAACACAATTGGGCTTCCGTTGATTCGAGGTCCATCTGAAGTAAGATATTGTGATACATTCCAAGGTGCCACACCTCCACCAATATGCTCAAGAACATGTACACCAGGGAATTGCTGTGGCCAGTGGTCCAGATACTTCTGATCTCCAAATTTACCATCTTCTTGTCTGTTGAAGCACCATTCCAGGCATCTCTCTTGCCACCACTGTAGAATATTCAACCCTTCACTATTGGCGATGAAGGTCATGAACTGAACGCAATAAATCCCAGATACTGATGATTGATCATATCGAGGCGCATACCGATGCTCAGTTATCATTACCGACTTATTTGTGTTGTGAAATTCATCTAGTAGCAACTCTGGCTTATTAAAGAAGAACAAGTCGGCATCAAGATAAGTAACCTCAACTAAAGAATACTGCTCAATACAGTAACGAATGATGAATGGTGTTGATGTCCAGCAGTATTCTGCCTTCGTTCTGCTTGACTTAACACTTAGAAGATCATCGTTCTCAAATTCTTGAAGTGTGATAAGAACCATGTTTGGCAAATCCATTCGCTTAAGGGTGCTATATGCTTGCTCATCAATGCACAGAACAAACAATGTAAAGGAATCATCGACAGGCAGAAGAGAACGATACATCGTAAATCCGCGCACAAGGTACTTCGAATCAAATAATGTACAATAGTAACGCATAAATACGAAAGTCCCTTCATGAAATTTCTGTATGTACCAAGGTCAATAAAGTTTATCTGCTATACATATTTCTAGAGGCATTTAATTAACGTTTAAGAAATGTTAAGCACTTCATTCCCGTCTTATGGCCCTTAACTTCATGCTTCTCTGTGTAGTCATGCTCCATAACAAGCTTGTACTTCTCTTCAAGCACTTCGATTATGTTACTTAAACAAAAAAACCATGCGGGATAGCTCGCACGATATATAGAGGGGTGGACAATTTGTTTTGTTATAATATCACACCCAATATCGTCATAGTTTATAAGTACTCTGTCAATAATGATTACATCATAATTGAATCCTTGAATATCCTTTAGCAAAGCGATCGGGTTCTCTATGTATTGCAGAGAACTCCCAAAGAGAATGACATTCGGGTTTGTTTCTTCGTGACACTTATCGATAGCATTATAGAACCATAATTCATTGTCACTGAAAAACTCCGACCCGCACTTGACATAATGTGGCTGCTCGACTATGTTCCAGCGAATTCTTTCAAGTACAATATGGAACAAATCCGCATTCTGAAAAAAGGCACTTCCTAGTGATCCTCCAAAATCAAGTACATTTAAGCAATTCCCATTTCTACTGGCAGCCACAAATAGCCCTGTCAACAACGGATATGAGTACTCCTGTTTATAGAAGAGAACCGAGTCCCTCTCAAATAGTGCATCTCCACTCTTTACCGCCAATAACGCTGTTTTTACTTTATCAAGGATTACATCGTGTCCATAACTTGTTGTATCTTTTAGTGCATTGTTCCAAGACTGATAGTTCCCAAAATATCCATATTCCCGCATGCGTGACAAAGAATGAATCGCATCTACCAAAATTGGGGGAGCAAGCCGTAAGAGAAATCTCTTCATTGATTTATGCATAAACGCTCACCATATCCACTCCCTGTCAGTTTCTTGTTGTTTTAGGAACCCTGCTACTCAGTATAACTGTGTGTGCTTATGCATAAAAAATGAGACATCAGCCTTCGATTTCATGAGTACTACATTACACTATATGAACTGACAAGTCCAAATTCGTCACTCCAACAATATCTGCATAATCAGCCAAAAACGACCTGCGTAATCGTAATTCAAACTTCTCCATCACTAGTGGTGATCTTAATATGAAAAACACCTTTCCCTTATTCGAAGTAGTTGCATAACGTCGATTTTGTGTAATATAATCTGGCATTGAAGTTCGGTTGCGAATCACCACATAATTATCCTCAACGGTTCATTTTTCTGATTCTTTTCTTTATCCTGGCAAATATTGTGGGGTTTTGCTTTCGCATCTCCTTTATCATTGCATCTCGGTTTTTCTGCTTTTGCTCAATATCTATCGGAAACTGGAATGACAATTTATGCGGTACAATGATATTCGCTTTGATATCTTCTTCCCCACAATGAGTACCACTACCATCAAGACCGATATTGCTTATAATTGACTCTCTTGGATATAATGTTAATCCATTATGCTTGAATACTGACCAATACCATCGTATTGCCCATGAATCGATCTTATGCTCCATTTGTGATTTCAGCATATTGTAGTAGTCACATGCATTGGAAAAGTTGAACTCATAGCGCAACTTATTATTTGTTGTCAGTTCTTCCCATCCGTATGCATCTTTATCAAAATACTGCCAGCGGTCAGCCCAAGTCGCCCATGACCAACAGTCTCCAGTCTTAATAAAGTAAAAATCGTCGACTTTATCGCTTCTAGACTTTGTTGTCAATGAGTATCCTGTTATGGAGAAAACGCGTGTTTCATTTTTGTATCTTGAAAGCGCTTGGTTCATATATGTCAAGAAACTATTGTCTGTGACAATGTCATCTTCGAGAACAATAATGCTACCAAACCTATTTACAATGTCAGTAACACCAGATATTACAGATTCTGCCAAACCCATATTCTTGGTTCTTTCAACGATATTCACTGACTTGAACCCAATGATACCATTGATATACTCTCTGACAGTGGCGACCTTTGTTATTTCTGCTTCTGTTTTCGCTGCATCAGAGTATATGTACAGATCGCTTCTGTCGGCTAGTACGTTTCTCTTTAAGGCTTCAATTGTCGCAATCGTATGCTCAATACGATTGTAAACAAACAGTACAATTGGTGCAGTGATCTGTTCCATCTTTTTCACCCCACGATTGTCTTTCTACCAATAGATTCATATACAAATCCACGCCCCGACACATCGCAAAGCTTAAAACAATTTCTCCCATCAAGAACGATTGGGTGTTTCATAGACATCTTAAAAATATCTAGATTTACTCGTGTAATCTCTTCCCATTCTGTGAAAATAAAACAAATATCTGCATCCAGAAGAGTATCTTCTATGCTATGGCAAAAATGTACTGTTTTAGGAAACAGCTCTTCGTAGTTCTTTTCTCCGATAGGGTCATACACACTAATAAAGGCATTATCTTCAAGAAAAATCGGAATATTTGCGAGCGCAGGTGCTTCACGCAAATCATCAGTCTCTGGCTTGAAAGTTATGCCGAGTATCGCAATTTTTTTGTTACTAAAATCTTCGTAGTACTTCCTTGACTTTTTAATTAGTACTAGTTTCTGATTTTCATTGATTTCGATTGCCGCTTTGATTGTTTTTATTTCGTAATCATGATAATTGGCCAACCAATGAAGTGCTTTTGTATCTTTTGGGAAACAGGAACCACCGTAACCAATCCCTGCTTTCAGGAATGATTTCCCTATGCGACTATCATAACCCATCCCCATTGACACATCCTCAATATCAGCGCCGACGATCTCGCAAAGGTTCGCAATTTCGTTCAAGTAAGATATTTTAAGAGCAAGAAAATCGTTTGATGCATATTTGATCATTTCTGCACTACGGCGGCTCGTAATAATAATATGGCCTTTATATCCGCTATATACTTCCCTCATAACTACTTCAAGTGATGGATCTTCAACACCCACAACAACTCTTGACGCTTGTAAAGTATCCCGAATAGCAGTTCCCTGTGAGAGAAATTCTGGATTTGATATTATGTGCACCCTTAATGTATTCTGTACCGCTTTCCTTATTCGCTTCTCAACTTCATCATTCGTTCCGATTGGAACAGTCGACTTTATTACCACAACCACATCACGCTCAACTGCTCTTGAAATTTGATCAGCAACGGTTAACAGACTATGAAGATTGGCAGATCCATCGCTTTTTTCGGGTGTGCCTACGCAGATAAAAATGACTTCTGCTTGTTGATATGCAGACATAAAGTCAGTTGTATATGATAGATTGGCAGCATGCCTTAGCATTAGTTCTACAAGACCAGGCTCGTATATCGGTGTTTTCCCCGCTCGCAACATGTCTATTTTTTGCTCATCAACATCAACACATACGACTGAATGCCCATATGAAGCAAAACAGACTGCTGAAACTAGACCAACATATCCTGTGCCCGCAATTGCTATTTTCATTTATTTACCTTCCACATCACGATAAACTGCGTTGCTCCTAGTCTTTGCATAAAACAAGTACCATAACCGAGAAAGATAGCGATGCTTCTTGCAATTCTCTGCTTTACTTATTCCAACTTCAAGAGATTCTACCATGATAATATTGGGCCAGAAGACTTACTGATCGTTTAACCGAAGGGCATCCAAAGCAAAGCCTTCAACATCAACAGTCTTAATGTCGATTTGTTTGCTTAGCAGAATATGCTTCAACAGTACCCTCTTCAACATAACCACACCAATCTGTTTCGCCCCGATAAACTTAAATATCCATTCTTAACTCTACTATCAACCGCTGGTTCACCAAATGAGTTATCTGCAAGTCAACTAATATAGTGTTATGTTAGGCATAATTATCCTTCCCTATGGCTCAATCATGACATATGTTCTGCGGTTTGACCTTGCTTGATTTCCCATGAACTTTGCCAAGTATCAAAATTAACGCCACGCCAACCCTCGCTGAAATAAATATGCCTTTGATAATCTTAATGGAGGATGAGCAATGACATCAACATAGTATCTTTTTTATCACTTGATATTAACAGATTCCCAACCAATGTCAACTGTTTGAGCATTATCAACCATTACTCTCGCATGAATCCTTCTTTTCCTGTTTTGGGCCTTTCTTGAGTGACTCAAGTTATGCAAACTGTAATCCCCATAGCACCCCACGAAGAAAAGATTTCAATGAGTAAGTAGAACTTGAAGCCTCGATACCCGGTCATTCACAACGGTACTGGTGGTACAACACGCGACAACCTACTATATCGTTTTCCGAAGTGATCGCCACTCAGCGTCCTCCTTACAGGAAAGATATTACATCTCATCGTAGTAGTGACTTCTTCATCAGCATCATATGCACAGTATGGAACGTTTTTACCGGCTGGGGCGCCGGCCAATAGAGAATGAGTACTGGGTTTATGACATCACCAGCCTTTCAACCTACTCTGCAGGCCTAAAGCATGCACTATATGGCAAGAACATTTGTCACCTATAAACATAAGTGACTCTTCGTCTGCGGAAAGATTCCCATATAAGCGAAAATGGCCTGAATGAAGCCATTCCAGTAGCTTATGTTCTGGTGCTCCAGTGCCGCTATCTTCAGAGTATGCTCTCTTCTACTCCGATATCCAGCGCAACCGGCTGTCTGGCAAGAGAGAAGACCGCTTGTATGGAATCACGATGTCCATCAGTTCATGATGGATTCGCCAGCAGGATGCTGTCATACAGCAGAAGCGCCTCAAGGATAGGCAAACTTATCATCGTTATCGAGTATGCAGTAATGATAGCGGATTCCAATACACTTGAGCCCACTGCCGCACTCAGGAGAAAGAACAGAACTACCACTCCTGATAAAAAGCAGAAGCTTCTCTACCATATCCCTTTCGCAATAAAGATCCCTTGCTAGATAATAACCATGATTATTGGTTGTAGCGTCCCTGTCATCCTCTCTGCTACGAACAGATGGTGACGAACATGGGGTCGCCATTTCCTTCTTGTGGCCATTGTATCTGACAATTTTTGGACTGGCAACCAGGTCAGCTTTCGGCCACACTGTTGCGTCGACAACAAGCGACCAGAAATCAACGATGAATCGCAATGAGAAAACATAATTATGATTGTTCACCCTTTTCTAGGCCGATCCTTCACTTGAGCTCCTTCTGTTGACGCACGAATAGTATCCATGTAATGATATATATGTAGAAGCATGAATTCCCAATAGGAGGAGATAAATAATGAAATATGCAGAGAAGGAAGGCATGAAAGGGTTGATTGTGTCATTGAAGACGCAACTCAAACGAAATAACTTGTTTCGAAAATTCTACAACTTACTTTTACCCTTGAATAATTTTTGTCAATTTAAATTAATATTTGCGATAAAGCAATATTATTGGTTCATAAAGTCGTTTTCTCAATATAAAAAAATGGACCTGAATTCGAAATTTGAGACTATTGAGTTTTATCCGTGTCTGTCTGATAATTTGACATATACTCCACTGGAACCTACTTATTTTTTTCAAGACTGTTGGGCTGCGAGTAAAATATTTGAGCTAAAACCAGCTCATCATTATGATGTTGGAAGTTCTGCTAAAACTATGGGGCTTTTGTCACAATTCGTACCCATAACCATGATAGATATTAGGCCGATTGAACTTGAATTGGAGAATTTACATTTTATACGGGGTTCGATATTGGAACTTCCATTTGAAGATAATTCAATTGAGTCCTTGTCATCTCTTTGTGTCGTTGAGCATATAGGACTCGGAAGATACGGAGACCCAATTGATCAATTTGGCAGTGAAAAGGCTATTAGCGAGCTAAAAAGAGTTGTAAAAATAGGTGGGGTACTTTTGTTTAGCGTGCCCGTAGATAAGGAAAACAAAACATATTTCAATGCCCATAGAGCCTTTACAAGAGAATATGTTATGGAATTATTTTGTAATTTTGAACTTATAGAGGAAAAATACCACTATGGTACAAAAACATATAGTTGCTACAGCGAAAATATGGGGTTTGGCACCGGCTTATACATGTTTAGAAAGAGCATTCCTGTAATGAACTCTAACGGACTTTGAACAACGAGAAGCCACCTCATATACTAGAATTGTGCCAAACCTCACAAGCAAAAACGGCATCAAGTCAAGTGACGCTGAAGCCCTCAAAATGAAGACTACAAAATGCGAAGATTATCAACAGACTGCAGTAACATTAGTCATTGGATTCGACATCGGGAGGCCCCCACTACGCAAGAGCCTTCGACAACAGAGGGACTGAACTGATTCTGTGACACCACTGACTGATTTGAGCCCTTTGACATGTGGAAGCATAACAGTATACAACAGTATGGGAAGACCGAGGTTCGGGTAGGCTTCGAGCATACGGGACACTACTGGTTCGCTGAAACAAACAAATAACAAAGCAACGCTAAAATGGGTTGCCCATATCTTGTGGGGGAACTCAAGCAACTTGATATGTAGCTTGAGTTCCTCCATGAGGATTGGCAGCGGTCCTGAACACGGGTTACCTAAGACCGTGAGTTTACCGATCAACTCTACGATTATCTGGTAAAAGAAAGGATCGACAGCGGTTATGTCTGCCCAGGGAGAAACTCTATATGAAAATCAGTAACTTGTAAAAGGACATAATCGACATCGCAACGGGCAACCTCATCTAGCCGCATTGTGCTCCGATTATCCGTTGTGTTGATGCTGTAGTTCCTTTGCCACTCATTTCACAAGAAGAAGAAGAGAACGAGACACACTCTGAGATATAGTAAGTGGCGAAGCTACTTCAGACATGTATACTTCTAAAACTTGCATTGTGAATGCATACTGGTAGAAAAGAATGTCGGAAAGCAGCGTGTGTGAATACGGTAAACACGAAATAATGAGGAGCTGGTGGTCACACACGACTACTCTTTAACAGTGGAAAGGCGTAAACGCTAATGGAGATTTCATGAAATACATAAAAGCAGGAATTATTAAGTACATAAAAGGCAATGAGATTTTCGATAGATTCCTAAAGATATTCAGTGTTGATGTTTTGGTTAAGGCTTCAGGATTCTTATTATTTCCCGTCTACTTAAGCTTTATGACACAATCAGAATATGGATTGTACAGTTATTTAGTGGCTGCAATAGGCACAATATCTTTGGTGTTGAATTTCGGGCTTTATATAGCACAGTCAAAACTTTATCATGTTTACACCGGCAAAGAAAGAAGAAAATTACTATTCACACTGAATGTGCTTCTGTTTTTTCTTTTAACTATATCAATAGGGATTCTTTATTTTAGCGGTTATGATTACAGCTTGATTAACTACCTAATTAAGAGCAACATAGATTATAGCAGTTACAGAAATCTTCTTTTTTTGGGAATACTAGTTTCAATATATTCCTTTATGCTATATAACTTTTATATGACCTCAGAAAAGATACAAATAGTACAGAAGTATAATGTATTGAGATTGATAATAGTAAATGGTGTGGTTTTATACATGCTATATCAGAAAAGTAGTGACAGCGTGCTAATAAGAATTCAATATGCCTATGTTGCTGAGTTAGCAATTGATTTGATATTTTATGCAGGCTATATAAAAGAAATGTATTTTGAGTTTGATATTAAAATGGCTATACGGTGCATGAAAATTGCTTTTCCGATTTTTTTCGGAGCAATAATAGGCATATTCAGCGGGTTTAGCGATAAATACATTTTGGAGAAATATGTCGGCATGGATGATATGGGGATCTATAGTCTAGGAAATACTATGGCAGGTATATTATTTACGATTTTTAGTTCGTTTAATAATATTTGGTTGCCATTCTTCTTTAAGGAGAAAGATTTTGAAAAGAACTTAAAGAGGACTAGAAAAATGTGTTTGACATTGGGTGCTGTTTTTATTGTTTTGGGGCTTGCCTTAATGGCTACGCTATTTGGCTTTATTAGTATTGGGTTGATTAGCAATAAGTATTCAAGTGTTTTTGAGATCATGCCTTACTTAATTATAGCCAACATATTAAGTATGATGTCACAAATGTATGGGGTATACCTAATCTATTTAGAAAAGCCCGTGATTCAGATAACAATAAATGTATTCTATGCAGCAATTGTCGTCTTGCTAAATACTTTCTTTATATCGAATTATAAGCTAATGGGGGCGGCGATTTCAGTTATGCTTTCGGCAGGGATATCTTTTATTCTATATGTTTCATTTGTCTATTTTACTAAAAATAAAGTCAAGTAGTGGAGTGTATGCAAATGATTTTTTTCTTCGAAAGTGGTCAGCTCGGTAATCAAATTTTTCAATATGTTTTCTTAAAAAGAATTTCAAGGAAAAATGAAAGAATAGTGTTTTTTGGATTTGATGAGTTATTCGAAGTATTTTCCGGCATCAAGTATACACATATAAGCAAAAAAAACAGATATACTAGCTATATAATATTCGGGTTACTTAAGCGCATTTTCTATTTCTTTTCAAACATAAAGATATTTAGAACGGTTATGCAGAATGAGCAGATTATTTCTAATGAAATATGTAGAGTGGATGGCTATAAGGTTCATAGAGGGCTACTTAATAATGTTAGTTTTGTTAGAGAGGGCTATTTTCAGAATATTGATTATGCAAATAGAGAAATTGTCGATTCGCTGCATATTAAGCAGCATTACATTAATAAAGCTGCAGAGATAATAGCAGGAATACCTGCTAATTATAAAAAAATATTCGTTCATATTAGGAGAGGTGACTATAGCAAATTCACTGTTCATGGAAAAGTAGGGACGGAGCTACCGATAGAGTACTATAATGAATGCATTAGCATAATTCAAGAAAAACATGAAAACGTGTATTTCTACTTTCTCAGCAACGACAGAAATTATGTTATAGAAAATTTTGTCTCAATTGAAAAAAAAATAGTATCAGACAACAACTATATGGTCGATTTCGCACTAATGACTTTATGTGATGGTGGGATTATTTCAAGTAGTACATTTTCCTTTTGGGGGGCATATTTTATGTATTGTAATAAAGGAAGTCTAGACATATATGGACCAAAATATTGGCTGGGATTTGGTTCAAAGGAATGGTTCCCAGATGGAGTTGAGGCGAATTTTATTAGCTATATTGACTGTCAATAAGGAATTTGGACACTAAATACAGAAGGAGTGATAGAATGAACCGAATCATTGCCTATTTATTTTCAAGTCTTGCAAGCAAGGTTACTGTATCAAAAAAACATCTTAAAAAATGCAAATTAGTGGTAACTGTCTATAAATACACACTTGGGATAATAGAATCAACCATAAGCAAAAAAACACTCTCACAATTGAAAAATATAGAACATGTATCCGAAAAAGAAGTGACAATAATACTGGAGAAAAAATTGCTAGACATTTTGAATTACGCATATAAGCATACACCTTATTATAGGGAAATTTTCGATTTATATAATATCAACACTAAAAGCGTTGATTCTCTTCAAAGCATTCCTTACCTTACAAAAGAAATAATCAGAAAGAACAAAGATGCAATGCTTAGCAGAAGATTCTTTAAGTTTTGCCTAGTCAAAAGAAATACAGGAGGCAGTACAGGAATACCACTTGAGTTTTACTCAGATAGACCGAGTGGATATATAGATAATGCACATCATCGGTACTTGTATTCGTTGATGGGGTATAAGAAAGGAGACGTTGTTTTTGATTGTGGAGGTGTCGTTATATCAGAAGAACAACGTAGTAATAATATATATTGGCTAATTAACGATAAGGATTCCGTTTTTGGAGAATATTGTTTTTCAGCATTATACATTAATGATTCGAATGTAAAGCATTATGTTGACAAGCTACTAGAAATTAAGCCTTCAATTCTACGTGGCTATCCATCATTTTGGGAGAAGTTGGCTTTATTTATACTAAAAAATAATATTGTTTTGGATTTTATCGTCAAGGGCGCAAATCTGTCAGCTGAAATATGTTCAATCAGTCAGAGGGACAACATAGAAAAAGCGTTTTCAACGTTGGTTTACTTTGAATATGGCCATTCAGAAATGTGTTTGTATTGTTATACACAAGACAATAGTTATGTATATAAGTCTTCCCCGTTATATGGGTATATAGAGGTAATAAAAAGCAATGGTGAATATGCAACGAAGGGTGAAATAGGTAATGTATTTGTTACAGGCTTTAGCAATAAGGGTATGCCATTTATCCGATACCAAACTGGCGATATGGCAGAAGTCTTATATCAAAACTGTGGCTTCGTAAAATTATCCAAAATTCTAGGTAGAATGCAGGACTACATTGTTTCCAAAAAAGGGGATAAAATATTTTTAACTGCACTTATTTTTGGACAGCACATAAAATCACTAAATAATATAGACTGCTGGCAAATAATACAAAGCAAAATTGGTGAAATTGAAATAAGGATAGTTAAAGGTATCGACTATACAAAAGAAGATGAGAATGAAATAATCAGGAGTATACTTAGTGTTGTTGATGTTGACATAATGTTCGTGTATGTTAGAGATATTCCGTTGACATCAAGCGGTAAGCAGTTGTTTATGGTGCAAAGAACTGGCCCTACAGGCGTACAAACTTTATGACAAAATATTCGCTTGAAGCCATTATATGATGTGCGTTCACGTTATCAGAATAATTTCTTTTCATAATAATTCATACTATTATGAGGGAACAATTGAGATCAGCTTAACAACTATAACCCTGTCAAACAAAGAATTACAGGCCTGTATTGTGACATGAAAATGACAGCTGTATGAGATGAACCCTCGACTATTCAGTATAAGTTCTCGAAAAATACTGAGCAAAGCATAGAAAATCATGATGATCCCAAATACGGCTTCTTGTTGGCGCCATAGGAAGATTTTTCACTCGTCAACCGATTGAGAATAGCCGATGATATTATCCCGTATAACATCCTTGAAGAAGAATACCGATAGTTCTTTGGAAGAAAAGCCCATATTGCTACTGCTGTCTTATCTTACCTTTGGTGCATCGCACAGGAACGGACAAACAGTGGTTGAAGGATGACCCACCCATAAGGTGACGCAGAACAATCTGGGGGATCTGAGAAGCTGCTCGACGGACATTAAGTAAACAATGGGAAGCTGCTCCTTGATGTAGTCTTCACACTTGCATATATCAAGTATCCTAAGGAGGTGGCACTTCTAAATCGTGAGGAAGAAGCAACATATGTACGCCAGCAGGGTGGAATACTACTGGAAACTTGAAAATTCTCGAAATATCATTTTCGTTACACAGAATAAAAATAGTATTCAGCAGACTTTAAGCCTGTACTGGCATAAAACAAAAGGATAGTTCGAGGGAGTGCTGTATATGATCACTAAAAAAAAACAAATACAATTTTTTACAATGGGTGATTTTTTACTTCGTGGTTCTTCAGAAGAATTATTTTCACAAGATTTAGCCGATGTACTAAAGTCAACTGATTTTAATTTTGTTAATTACGAGGCGCCTGTTATTACGAAAAACGACCCTATAACTAAAGCAGGACCAAGTATTAACCAATTAGCTAGAGGTATTGATGAATTAGTGAATAACAATTTCAAATTATTAACCCTTGCCAATAATCATATTGGTGACTATGGAGATGAAGGAATCATTAACACTATTGCAGAAATACAGAAAAGGCAAATTGAGTTTATTGGAGTCGGAGAAAATGACCCGGAGTCGTTCAAGGAATACATTTATATAAAGGATAACTATAAAATAGGGATTATTGCAGTTGCAGAAAATGGATTTGGAGCGTTGTCATACAATAATAGAGGTAATGTTAAATATGGATACGCTTGGATTAATTCCACGAACTTAGCAAAAAAAATAATAGAAACCAGAAGCAAAGTAGACCTGTTGGTTTTAAGTGTTCATGCAGGGCTTGAAGGTGCTCCCGTGCCTTTGAAAATATGGAAAAACAAATATCGAGACCTATGTGATTTGGGTGTTGATTTGCTAATAGGTCATCACCCGCATGTTCCTCAAGGAGTAGAAAAATATAAAAAAAGCTTTATTTTTTATAGCTTGGGGAATAGTTATTTCGACTTTCCGAAAGAGACATATATAGAAAACATATCTTTTGGAGTATTGTTTACTATTGATACAGTGTCCGGAAATATTAGTTTTGAGAAAATACCATTGCTTATGAACGGTAAATTAACGATCAATAACGATGAGCGTTTTATGATGTATCTAGACAAACTAGATGAAGCCTTGCTAGATAAGTATAATGAACTGGAAAGTTATCAGAACAAATATTGCTATAGTACTATTTATACGAATTATCTCAAAATATGTCTTAATATACCACAAAATCTAAAAGAAAGAATAAAGAAAGAACTACTGAAAATCCTGTGTATTCTGCGTTTGAAACAGAAAAGTAACGAGGCAACGAATGTCTTGTTGCAGCACTTATTTATGATAGAAAGCCATTCTTATGTAATACAGGAAGGATTACATAATAGTGATAAATTGTATAGCAAAGAGATAAAAAATGAATACGATGAACTATTTTTCTTTGACAGAGTGTAGCTCTTCTCTTCCGCATATTTAGAGTCTGCTGAACAGATGTGAAACCGTTGCAAACAGTGAATTACAGGCGTATATATGATATAGTAAGGCATGAAAAATGCCTCAGATGTTGAAAAATCGTGTAGATGGAGATTGCCATGTATCGATTTTAGATGACCCAATCATCGCATCAAGGTCTCATTAGGCGGGAAAAGTCCGTGTCAATACCGAGTCAGTATGGGGTATACACAAGTTTAGGAAGTCCCAAAAAACATCCGCACCCCCTTGTAACAGAGCACTACTACAACATGGTTATATTTTTAACGAATCCCAATTAAGACCTCAAGCCATTTTAAGTTGTATTTGTTGATTATCAGCATCAACTCCTTTAGGAACAAGTAGACAACTAAGAGGACAAGTACACATTTGAAGGGAATGAACGCTATTCCAAGAGATGAAAAGATCATGTTTATAGCACCGGCAACCGGCATGTGAAGTAAATATATGCTAAACGACATTCGCCCAAGATCTGCCACACACGCTGAAACTCGATTGCTAAATGTGCTAAAAATGCATAACATTATTATGCCATACACTTCTAGTATAAAAGAGGATATCTTGAAATATGAAAATCCCTCTTCCCCATATGGAGCCTGTAAGGTTATATATACAAGAATGGTAAAGAAAGATAAAGCAATAACGATGCAATGCTTTCCCCATTTCGCACTGTACGCCAACAAATCGTACTTTCTACACATGATCCCTATTGAAAAAAAGGCAATGAAATTCAGGGGATTCAGATATGGATTATGTACAAGATTCACAGACCATATTGAAACAAGATTAATGGCAATTGCAAATAACACAAAGTATTCGATTTTATCAATAATGAAGTAGAATAGTATATAGAAAACAAATAATACAGTCATATAGTAATACAAGGAACCATTTCCCAAGACAAATCCCAGATGGGCGCCAACACTATATTTATCAATACGACTCCCGAAAACAGTTGATGTGAAATAAACTACTGTTCCGCAGAAAAACCACGGTACAACAACCCTTTGTAATTTATTACTCGCTAATTGACGTATTGTTCGCTTGCACCCACTGTAAAAATAGCCGGATCCAAGAAAAAAAACAGGAACGCCCAATAGCCCCAGATTCACAAGAAAGGGCAACAGAAATTGATCAAGCTTCGTCGATTTTGCATTCAGAACTGCAGTATGTGCCAATACAACGCTTATGATTGCATAGCCTTTCAATGTATAGAAAAAACGGCTCTCATCGGACAGGTTCTGCATTACTCCTCCAATACTGATGTTATATTTGGAGAAATTCTTCGATTTTCTCCACCTGTGTTACCCAGTCATATTGCGCAGCCTTCTTGCGATTTAGCATGAATTTAGACATGTATTCTTTTTGGTATTCCTTTAGAGCCGTCATTATGGCAAACGTGATTCCCTCAGGTGTGTGGTCACAGAAACTAATACACTCCTCGAATTGCTCATACCCAGGGAATCTGGTTGAGACAATTGTCTTGCCAGCAGCAAGATACCCCATTATTTTTGATGGAAAATTGTTCCGATTCTGTGGCAAATCCATGTTCCGAGGATTAACAACAATATGCGCATCACTTAATTGCCGCAAATACTCTGACTCTGATACGAAACCGATATACCTCACTCTTGGATCCCGTCTGCTACAATTGATAACATCATCCTGCAACTCGCCTTTGCCTGAAAACAAGAAACACACATTGGTTTCCTTAATTTCGGCGATAGCATCCAGAAGTATATCCACACCAGTAATCCTTGAAAGCAACCCCGCATAATAAACAAGCATCTGCCCAGATGGGCTAGCCGGACGAAAATCTTGATATGTACTAGAATGGATGCCCCCTTCGAACAATAGCACATTCTTTACCTGGAGCTTTTCTTTCATTTCACGCGAAAGCACAATAACAGAATCGAATTTTCGATAATCTCTTTCATATTTCCACGAAAGCATTTTTCGTATAGGATTTCGATATTCTGACGCCTCGCTATGATCTGCAAGTATAATTGCCGTTTTTATCTTCTCCCGGTGACATATGCTGTTAATTAGTAGATGCATATAATTGTAGTTGTAAAGAATTATATAGTCTTTTCCATGCATCATGTCTCTGAATTTTCTGTAATATGTAGAAAAAAGTGCAATTAACCCATGATACATATGCTTACAGACATATGCAATGTCATTTGAATTCTCGTTCCGAAAGTACTCACCCTCATCTTGAATCGGATACCCAATGTATGAAAGGATTTGAACATCATTGCGCCTTGATAGACCACAAATCAAGTCATGTTGAAAGTTGTTAGCAGCAGGAGAACAATACTTTATTTTTTCACTTACCGCCTTCGGGAGAAGACTTCCACAGAAAAGGATCTTTGCCATCAGCGATCTCCCTTCGCTTCAATATCACAGGTAAGCTTTTCTAGAATATGTAAATGTGCTATCGCCATGCCTTCTATTGAATAATCCTGAATAGTTTCATAAATCATCCTATACTGTTGCTGGATATCTACTTCGTTATTATAATAGAACATCACTTTTTCGACTAGCGAATTCACATCATCGACAGGCACAATAAATCCGTTCTCACCGTTTTTTACCAGCTCAATACCTGCAACACATTTGTCTGTTGTTATCACTGGTAATCCATGTGCAAAAGCCTCGTTGACAACAAGTCCCCAAACATCGTTCGCCGTTGGCAACACAAAGATATCAGCCATTGAATAATATTGTGATAATTCGTCTTTTCCCATGAAATTCATAAAATGAACATTGCATAAATTATTTGCTTTAACTATTTCCTTGTATTCCTTTGTTTCTTCTCCTCCAATAATATATAGCCCAACATCTCCTGGAAGGCTGCCTTTTGCATATAGCAGCGTTTCAAAGCGCTTAGACTTAATGAAGCGCCCAACACTAAGAATGATAAATGACTCCTTAACACCAAGTTTTTCTCTTAGTCTGACTTTTCCATTTTCTGATATTCCAACAATATCTTCTTTTCTGATTGAAGAAAATGGATATCGATAAATATATGGTTTTTTTGCGCCATAATGGCAAAGATAATCATCGCTGCCTTTACTGGTACTCAACCATGCAGACGCACTTCCAATGAAAAAGCGCTTAACCCAATATGATAGCCGGTTTTCTTTCTTTATCATGCCGCCGTCGATATTCAAGATATACTTCTTGCGCATCATTCGCATGAACAAGATCGCGAGCATTCCTGTTGGCGTACTATAGCCACCGACAATAATGTAGTCATACGAAGGATCTTTGATATAATGTAAAACGGCCGGACATAATGCCGCATCCCCACGAATCTGTATTCCTGGCATAAGAACACTTTTGCATAATTTTTTTTGATCGCTTATCCACTTTTCATCTCTGGTTTTCGCTTTTTTTAGTTCATACAGCACTGTCAAATCGACATATTTTGAAAACTCCTCAAAAAAACTTACTCGATATGGAGAGGGAATGTTGGTGATATAGAGCACCTTGATCACCTTATCCACCATATGATCTCTCCTCTTCCATCGTTGCATATAGTTCTCGATACTCACGCAGATATCCTTTATACATGTCTGCTATTGAGAATTGTATGACGCATCTAGTGCTCTCAACTCCTGCCAATCGTTTTCTTAATACAGAAATCAATGCTGCTTGATTATTGGGTTCAACAAATACAGCATATGGTTCCTGAAATACGCTTTCAGGTGCCCCAGCTTGATATCCCACAACAGGTGTTCCACAAGCAAGCGCTTCTGCACATGTAAGGGAAAAGGTTTCCTGTTCACTACATAAAAGAAAAACATGCGCCATCGAATAGTACTTGGCGAGTTCAAATTGACTTTGAGTTTTTCCGATTGCGATAATATTTTCGTCAAAGCGCTCAGCAAGATCTTGCACGCCAACTAGAATGAACTTCACATTCTCACCAAGCATCTGCTTGGCGATATCAAGAATTCGCCGACCTCCTTTGATAGGCCGCATAATATCAGGCGCAACCGCAAGAACAATATGCTCAGTCGTCAAGCCAAGTTCTGTTTTTAGGTCATCGAACGGAACAGGATGGAAAATATGTACCGTATCGATTCCATTTGGAATGACAACAACCTTCTTGTCACGTAAAAACGATCTTCTTACTCGCAGTGCAAGCCATTCAGAAGGTGTAACAATAGTCAAATTCGAAAAATCGCATAAGGCTTTTTTCTTCTTTTGATGTAGCAACTTACTACAATCGATATATATGCTCGTAGGATACTCCTTCACTTGTGGACATTGGAAGCATATTTTTTCCCATTTCATGCACCCCAGCGCCAATCCGCATTTCCCGGTATACATGTATTCATCATGTAATGTCCATATCACTGGAATTCTACTTTTCTTAAGGTAAAGTAGAACTCGGTACATGTTCACATAGTATCCGTGTAGATTATGCAGATGCACAATATCTGGCTGAAATTCATTCATGAATCGAAGCAGCCGTGTTGTTGCATAATTTGAAAATATTGCCGTCATCCCTGTTATTCTCGACAAAGCAACATGAAGAAGCATGCCGAAATGATTCCCAAATCTATATGTGCCTGGCAATGTCCGTTTGTCACCCCGACCAAAACAAACAACAGAATTATGACCATCCGCAATCAGCTGTTTGTGCAACTCATATACTATTTGACCTGTACTCCCAGAGTTACAGACCGAGTTAATTTGGAGAATCCTCATTTGTCTTTTCTCCATACCTGTCTGTTGATGATCCCAATATAACTCTGGACCAATCTCACTACTTTACTCGATACATTGCCATCCCGATAATCATTGGCAATCACCGGTCCCAATGGATTCTCCTTCATTTCTCTACTCAATTCAATAGCCTGCAGGATCTCCACCTCTTTGATCCCACCAATAATGACCGAGCCTTTGTCCAGGACTTCCGGGCGTTCTGTGGAGGTTCTCAGAAGCACTCCAGGGAACTCCAGCATGGCGGATTCCTCACTGAGCGTCCCGCTGTCCGAGAGCACACAAAAAGCATTCCTTTGAAGCTTATTATAGGCGAAGAATCCAAATGGTTTCATCTGTCGTATCAACGGATGAAAGACAAAGCCTTTCTCTTCTATTTTCTTCCAGCTTCTTGGATGTGTCGAGTAAATGATGGGGAGTTGATATGTTTCAGCTATCTGATTCAAAGCATTCATCAATGAGAAGAAATGCTCCTCATTATCTATATTCTCTTCACGATGAGCAGACACAACAAAATACGCATCCGGCTGCAGCTCAAGCTCGGCCAGGACGGTGCTGGCATTGATCTGCGCTTGATGCTTGTCCAGAACCTCCTTCATTGGAGAACCTGTCACAAAAATATGCTCCTTGCGGATTCCTTCACTCAGAAGATAACGGCGGCTATGTTCCGTATACGGGAGGTTGATGTCGCTGATGTGATCCACGATTTTTCGATTGATCTCTTCTGGAACATTTTGATCAAAACAACGATTTCCTGCTTCCATGTGAAAAATCGGAATTTTTAACCGTTTTGCCGAAATTGCGGACAACGCGCTGTTCGTATCACCGAGAATCAGCAATGCATCTGGTCTTTCCTCAAGTAGGATCTGGTAAGAGCGAGAGATGATGTTGCCCATTGTTTCACCAAGATGGCTTCCAGCTGCATCCAAATAATGGTCTGGCGCACGTAGTCCCAGTTCATTGAAAAAAATCTGGTTCAACGTGAAATCCCAATTCTGACCCGTGTGAACCAATATGTGTTCGAAATATTGATCGCATGCCTTGATCACTTCGGATAGCCTGATGATTTCCGGCCGTGTTCCCAAGATGGTCATAACTTTCATCTTTTTCATTCAAACCTCCAGATACATGGTGTCCGGCCGTTGTGGGTTGAAAACTTCGTTGGCCCAAAAGAGCGTCAGTAAATCTGACGTACCAGTATTCGTTATTGCGTGCGTATATCCTGCTGGAATATCGAGTACCTTCAAGTCCTCGCCTTTTACCATATAGGTGATTATTTCTTCTGATCCAACCTTCCTAAAGGTGATGGCAGCAGTGCCTTCAATAACCAAGAACTTCTCAACTTTGCTGTGGTGCCAGTGATTTCCCCTCGTTATTCCTGGCAACGTCCTTGAGATGAATATTTGCCCCATGGATGGCGACTTGATGAATTCAGCAAGCCAACCCCGGTTATCTTGTTTCTTATCCAATGTATAGGCGAAATCATGTTCAGCAAGGAATGACAGATACGTTGCATATAATGCTCTATTGAAACTGTCGTGGAAATCATCGATGTGTAGATCCATTCGATTCCTATGATAAAAGAATATCTTGTCCGCCAACTCACCCAGTGTCTTTTGATAGACGATCGGCACCCTGCAATAGGTCCCTGCGATACCGGGTGTCGGTTGATCAAAGGATGCAAAAAATGCCGTGATCACATCATCGATATAGACCAATGTCAATTCTTTGTCCGGTTGATCCACTTGGAGGGGGATGCCATGCGTCATATTGTGACAGAAGGTCGCAATCACAGTGTTATAGTTGGGTCTGCTCCACTTCCCGAAAACGTTGGGAAGGCGAAAGACATATACAGGCGCACCCGTCTCTGATTCATGGGAGAACACTGCCAACTCGGCTGCCCGCTTGCTCTGACCATAGGGATTGTCAAATTCAGCTTGGATGGAAGACGTCAGCAACAGCGGCACCTTGGGATTATACGTTTTCATCAGGGCAAGGATGGCCTCCGTAAGGCCCTGATTTCCTGTTGCATAGTCTTCTGTTGCAATGGGCCGATTAACTCCTGCAAGATGGAAGATGAAATCTGCTTGCTTCACATAGACTTCCATCTCCTGCATCGAATTCTCCTGGTCATATGTCATGATCTGAACATCTTGCCTCTGTTGAAGATGCGAAATAAGGTTCTTCCCTATAAATCCGTTAGCTCCAGTAACCAGCACATGCTTCATTTTGTCGTCCAGCCCTTCAATTCCTCCTGGATGAACTCGAGTTCCATTAGCAGCGCTTTGATTCGATCCACAGACAGTCTGTCTGTATTATGGGAGGTATATTCCCAACCATAGCTGACTTCCTGATTGCCATCAATGAAATACTTGTCATAATTCAAATCCCGTCCATCCACAGGAATTCGATAGTATCCGCCTCGATCCTCAGCACGTGCCATTTCTTCCCTTGTCAGCAAGGCTTCATATAATTTTTCACCATGCCTTGTTCCAATCACATGAATCTCATTGTCTGCACCGAACAACTCTTTGACTGCCTGAGCTAGGTCCGCGATGGTAGATGCAGGGGCTTTCTGAACTAAAATATCACCTTGGCGCCCATTGGAAAAGGCATACAAGACCAGTTCCACGGCATCCTCCAGCGACATCAGGTAACGCGTCATATTGGGATCCGTTATTGTCAATGCTTTCCCTTCCTTGATCTGTTTGACAAACAAGGGGATGACCGACCCTCTTGATGCCATGACATTTCCATATCTCGTTCCGCATATAGTAATTCTTTTGTTGCCCAACATCTGGGATTTTGCAACCATGACCTTTTCCATCATTGCCTTTGAGATTCCCATGGCGTTGATTGGATATACAGCTTTGTCTGTCGACAAACAAATGACCTTCTGAATGCCTTGCGCGATCGCCGCATTTAAGACATTCTCCGTACCGAGGATGTTGGTGCGTACTGCTTCCATGGGGAAAAACTCGCAGGAGGGAACTTGTTTCAACGCTGCAGCATGAAACACATAGTCCACTCCTTCCATGGCAGCGATCAAGCTGCTGCTTTCACGAACATCGCCAATGAAGAACTTGAGTTTCTTGCTCCGTAAAGCGTTCCTCATGTCATCCTGCTTTTTCTCATCTCTTGAGAAGATACGGATCTCTGAAATATCAGTATCCAAAAATCTTTTGAGAACAGCATTCCCGAAAGACCCCGTCCCTCCAGTGATCAACAAGGTTTTCTTCTCAAACATCCCGTACCTCTTTCAAAAAATGTTGTATGATGATTTGATAAGATTGATCCACTGTATAATGGTTTTGCAAGAATGATCTTGCGTTCATCGCCCAGCGCTTGCGGTCTTCTTGTGCCACAATCATTTCATTGACAGCATCCTCGAACGAGGATAAATCACCAGCTTCTGTCCACAACCCGAACTCCCCTTCCTCAATTGTCTTCTTAAGGTCGGTCGCCCTATCTGTAGCCGCCAGTACTGGTATGCCATTATCTAGATAGGATAACAACCGTGAGGGGAAATTGGGGATCGTAAATCGGTTATCTAGAAAGATCATTCCGACATCACAGATTCTTAACAGATTTTGGTATTGTTTTGTTGGCAGCGATGAAAACATCTGAATCCGTTCAGTCTTGAAACG
The DNA here is from genome assembly GCA_942493335.1 of uncultured Clostridia bacterium. Classification (GTDB taxonomy): domain Bacteria; phylum Bacillota; class Clostridia; order DSM-8532; family DSM-8532; genus JAEWSN01. The sequence continues at coordinate 2,829,820 of OW818693.1, forward strand.
ATTTACATGTTCCTGTAGTCGCTGATACTCTGTCCCGCTTCCAATAAGGATAACGGATGTATTTTCTTTCTTCGCGAATATGTTCAAACAGTCGATGATATAGTCAGCGCCCTGCGGTTTGCCTAGATTCCCTCCATAAACGAACAAAACGGAGTCCTCGGCTATTCCATACTTTTGTCTTTCCTTTTTGATATCCTGCTTGAGCATAGGCATGTATTCGCTTGGTCGTATACTGTTCGGGCATACTTCAACTTTATGACTGTCCACGTCTCGATTATGATCACGTATGTATTCACAGTTTGCTATCGACATACACCCAATATGATCTGAGTAATGATATAACACTTTTTCTTGCTTCCTGAAAAACCTGTACGGAATGCTGTCCATCCTGAATATCCCTAGATCAACCGCATTTTGCGGAAAGATGTCCTTTAAAAGTAAATAGGTATTCGCTCTATATTTTTCTTTCATCCGAATGATGAGCTTTGAAAAGGTAATTGGAGGCGTTGAATATAGAATCAGGTCCACTTTACTTAAGTGCAAATGCTTTGCGATCGCAATTTGGAATTGCCTTTGGAGCAGAGCTGTCGATAGTCCCTTCTCGAGGATGCCTGCCTTTGTGACATTTCCAGTTTTGACACGCAAAACTTCAACACCATTTCTCACGCATTTTTCTGTTCTATTGTTCTCTCGCCTTTCAGATTGAGTAACAACATAAACCTTATGCCCGTTTTTGACAAATTCCTCCATCAAATGTGAATACAGATTCTCATCCTGATGATTGGGATACGCTAATGTCAAAAACAACACTGTCATTCTAGTTCTCCCAGCAGCAAAAAGATACGTTCTTGTCCTATTGTACCAAAACCGATTGCTTGATGTACATTATGCGCAAAAAAAGAAGGGCAGCCGAAGCTGCCCTTCTCTCCACTTGTTAGTGGATTAATATGTGCCATTATACTTGGACGTATACACAGTCCCAGATGCGAGGATATTTGCATTTGCATCCTTCACATTGGTCTCCTGCTTAACAGCCGGAGTATAGGTGGTGTTTGCTGCGCTTGCCTTGATGAAGATACGGAAGGTATCGGCAGGAGCGCCTTCAACAGCACCCTTGGAAACAGACGTCACATCATAACCAGCAACTGTGTAAGTAAGGCTGGAGAAGGTCGTCCAATCCATGGCTTCGCTATATGTAATGTCGATGTAGCCAGGGGTTGCCTTGGCCACAACGCCACCAACAGTCGCGATGTTGATCTTGACGTTGTAATCGTCGCCTGTCTTGGTCACTTCAGGAGTGATCTTGTCGGCAACAGTCGCAACGGCGCCCCATGTAAGCTTCGTTCCATAGATGGAAGCGATGCTGGACGGAGCAGTGATTGCAGATACAGAAACCTTCTGAGCGCCAGGAGTAGTGGCATCCGTGCGAATCGCATTAGCGAGCACAATGACCGCTTCCTTACCGCCAGCAGATTCCACACCACTAATCACATAGGTGACAGCGCCAGCAGAGACAACCAGGTCGCCAGCGTTGAATCCAGTGACTTCTTTGGTGAAGGTGATCTTGATCTTTGTGGTGGAAATAGCCTCAGCCTTGTCAATCTGGAAGTTCTCAGTTCCGATAGCGGTCTTCGCTACACTCAAAGAGAGTGCAGTGTCGCCTTCGGTTACAGCAAGAGTCTTTCCATCCAAGTCTGTCACGGCAGAACCGACCTGTACAGCAGGAGCGGTGACAGCACCGTTCATGTCGATCAGGACGATCTTGTCACTGATGGCGCTAATGGAATCGTTATCGCCCAGAGAAACATACGAAACCGAACCGGTAGAAGCAACAAGGTAATTAGCCTTCTTGACCATTTCGGTAGCGTTCATCGGCTCGGAGTAGTAGATGTAGATCTTGCCATCAGCATTGACAGCAAACGAGTCAGAGGTGATGAACGGACGGGTATTGTCGCCGACAGTGAATGTCTGGATGATGTCAGCGGTGGTTGCGTTGCCGTTCATATCTACAGCCTTCTTGATGGTGAGCTGGTAAGCTGTCGCATCGGTGAAGGGGGTGTAGGGTGTGATGGTGACAACCTTGTCAGAATAGGTAACGGAGAAGGAAACGGAAGAGCCATCAGAAACCTTCTTCAAGGTGTAGTTGGCAATCGTTTCGGCATCAGCCTTCTTCAGCGCTTCGTTAAAGGTAACCTTGAACGAGGTGTTAGCAACCTTTTCAGTAGATGAAACGGTAGGAGCCGTTGTGTCGGCGGTAACCGTAGCGGTCAGCGCGGTTTCAACGAACTTGTTGCCGTACAGGTCCTGAATGGTCTTGTCGGTGACAGGAGCCACATAAATGGTCACTGTGCCGCCCGGCAGCTTGTTGGTGGAGAAGTCGAAGGTGAATTCATCGGTGGCGTTCGCTTCGGTCTTGGAGAAGGATTCAACTACAGCTTTGTAGGTGCCCTTCACGCTGTGTGTGACGATGATGTCGCCATACACGGGCTTGCTGAACTTCACAACGACTTCGGACTGGGAAGCGCTCTTGATGGATGCTACCGGAGCGGTGGCGTCCTTCACGAAGGCATAAGCGATCGACTTTTCAGCGACCTTGTTGCCGGCATAGTCAACCAAACCGTTTTTGGCGGTCACGGTAACAGTGCCTTCAACCATGCTCGTTCCAAGGGTCACTTCGACGTACTTGTCGAGCGTGTTCAAAACAGCCTTGGTCACAGACCAGGTGTAGGTGCTGTTCTTCACTTCGAACAGGTTTGTAGCGATAGCCGCAGAAGTGACACCGCCCCAAACGGGTTCAGAGAAGTACAGACGAACGGTCTTGAGGCCAACAGCCTTGACGCTGTCGAAGGTCGGGAAGGTGTTGTCGAACACGGTGACACTGACCTTTTGATCAGCAGTGGTCTTCGTGCCGGCCAGGTTGCGGAATCCGGACTTCACAGTGATGTCGGCGGTGCTGTTGTTGCCAAAAGCTTCGTCGCCACCAAGCGTGAGGAGAGCGGACTTGCCATCAGCCTGAACAGTAACGTCCATGATGGTCTTGTCCTTGACAGTGTAGAGAGCCTTGTCCTTGCCATCATCAGCATTAACAGCCTGGTTGAAGGAAAGCAGGAACTGCTTAGCATTCACGGCTACGGCGCTGTAGGTGAGGGCAGCGGCAGGAGCGGGGGTAGCAACGGTGAAGGTGAAGTTCGCGGCAGCGACGGTGGTGGCGAGAGCGCCATCAGCGACGAGCTTGTTCACGAGCTTGACGGCGGTGGGGGTGATGCCGGCAGCGTCAGCAACGAGACCATTGTTGATGGTTTCGTAGATGACATAAGCGGCGTCGTCACGGGTCAGCTGAGCCTTCACGCCGAAAGCAACAACCTTGGAAGCAGAAAGCATGCCAGCCATCTGCGCCTTGTCAAGGCAGTTGTCAAGGGTGATGCCGGTGTAACCCAATGCGCGAAGCATCATGGTCACGAACTGCTTGCCGGACAGGGGAGCCATCGCGGAGTAGGTGATCTTGCCATCGGCGGAAACCTTGGTGCCGTTGGAAAGCTTCGTGCTCACAGCGAAAGCGGCGGACTTCTTAGCCCAGCCAGGGATGGTGGCTGCATCGGTCACGTTGGCAAGAGCCGCAGTAACTTCCGCATCGGTCAGAGCAGCTGCAGCCGCGCTCTTGCCCATGGCACGAACGGTGAATTCGATGCCCTGTGCGCGAGTCAGCGCAGTGTCAAGACCGGTACCGGTGGTTCCCTTCATCAGGCCGGCGGCGGTCAATTTGTCCGCCTGGGTCTGATAGGAAGCCGCCAGTGCGGGAACCATCATGGATGCCAGCAAGGCAACCGTCATGATGACCGCAATGAGCTTCTTGGAGTTTCTCATGGTTAGTCCTCCTGTAATAATTTGAAAGCAGGTCTGACCTTTTGCAAAACCGGATTACGCCTGCTTTCTTCCTGATAATCCGGTTTTGTTTACTTGGGACGTTGACTTCAGGACAGACGGATCCGCCTATCATGAATTCTTGGGCCATTATATCATTGGGGTGGGGGGGCGTCAACGAAGCACCCCCACCTGTAAACAAACTGTAACTTGCCTGAAACCCGCGCAACAAAAGCATTCCGACATTCGACTGGATTCGTCTTCCGCGTCAGGTCCGCCCGGCCGCCGTCATGGCTTGCACCGGGAGGCAACAGGTGCATTCATTGGTTCTTTGTGTATTCATACCTTTTGAATTTAGCTTTGTAACACCCATATATAGAGGAACCTTCGCTTACCGGTACTTCACCCTTTTGTATCAGGTTACAGCTTTCATTCACAGGACTTTGCAACGTCTGGTGAACAACTCTGCGATGCATTTGTCTCCTGCAACCCGTGTTTACAGAATACCACACCTTCTCTGATAATCTGTTACAGAGCGGTTTCAGAATGACGGCATCTATGATACGAAGCTGCCGGAAGCGTTTTGAAGACCAGAAAACATTCCTTCAACCATACTCACACCCGGACCCCATTGACTGCTCCCATAGATTGCCGCCGAAGTTGATCCAGTCATTCTCCGCCTCCTGTTTCAGGCTTCACTTTATTCCTGCTTCAAACCCCTTATCAAAATCCCTTTCACGGTTTCCGCATCCTCCGCCCTATACACTTCCGCCCGAATGTGCCCGGCGTCCTTCAATCCATGAAGGTACCATGCGATATGCTTGCGCATCTCCAGCATGGCGGTATACACCCCTTTGTATTCCACCATCATGTCGTGATGGCGCAAAATGGTGGTTAAGCGCATTTCCGATGTGATCTCGTTCCATGAGGCTCCATGAAACACCCAGGGATTCCCCTGTGCCCCACGCCCAATCATGACCGCATCGCACCCGGTTTCGGACATCATGCGGTCCGCATCTCCCAGGGACTTCACATCCCCATTTCCAATGACCGGGATGGATAACGACGCCTTCAGACTGCGAATGGAATCCCAGTCTGCCTTCCCCGAATACATCTGCTCCCGGGTACGCCCATGGAGTGTAATGGCCGATACGCCTGCTTCTTCTGCGATCTTTCCGATTTCCATATAGTTCGCACAGGATGAATCCCACCCTTTTCGGATTTTCACTGTGATCGGCTTGGCGCCTGCACGCTGTCCCGCGGCCTGAACCATTGCTTTCCCTGCGTTCTGTCCTGCATCTGGCTCTTCAGCCCGTAACGGTGCATTCCCCACGTTCTGTCTTAAATCTGGCACTTCAGCTCGTAACGGTGCATTCCCCACGTTCTGTCCTGCGTCTTGCACTGCCGCCTGCAACGCCGCCTGTACTGCGCCCCGTAGAATCTCCCGCACCAGATCCGGCTTGCACAGCAGCGCACTCCCATCCCCGTTCTTGATGATCTTCGGGGTGGGACACCCCATGTTGATATCGATCAGACAAATATCCGGCCGGCTGCAGAAATAACGGACTGCCTCCGCGATCATGTCAGGTTCGTGCCCAAAGATCTGTACGGCGCAAGGCCGCTCCATTTCATGAGTCTGAGCGATCCGAAGGGTCTCCGGGTCCCGGTGGTGCAGCGCGCGGGCGTTCACCATCTCCGTATAGACAAGCCCTGCACCCTGTTCCACACAGAGCACGCGGAACGGCCAGTCTGTAATGCCGGCCATCGGCGCCAGGAAATAGGGATTTTTGGTTGTGACTGTTCCGATTCGCATCAGGTTGCCCCTCATTTCCATGGCATCGCCGGACGGCTACATGCCTCACAAATATCACAAAGAGGAATGGACCTCAGCCACCATTCCATCTGGAATCCCGAAAGAAAAGCCTCCCCCCGAAAAACCGGAAGAAGGCTACGACGTACGTCGTGAACATGCCGTGTCGGGTATCCGCTTGTACCACTGCCACCCCCGCCGGCTTCAGCCTGCACCGGAATGGACGCTTCCCAATCGGAACCCTTTCGAGCCGGACCTCCACGGCAACCGTGCGGATTGCTGTACCCACGGTCTGACGGTCCGGTAAACGGTTCCACCTTCCCGACCCAAGGCGCGTGCCGTTTTCACGGACGATCCGTAGGATTGGGAGAACCGGAACCGGGTGTGTGCTTTTCAGAACGGAAGATCTTCGTCATCCTCGTTCAGGGTGTAGAAACCGTCGCCGGTTTCAGGAGTCGGCACGTTGGAAGGAGCTGCCGCGTAACCGCCCTGGCTTCCGGAGTTGCCTCCCTGATAGCCCGAACCACCGCCGGCATTGCCTGCGCTGCGCTGGTAGCCGCCGCTGGAAGGCATGTCTCCGCCACCCTGGCTGTCCCTGCGTCCTTCGGCGAAATACGCCTGGTCCACATGAACTTCCGTACGGTTGCGTTTCTGGCCTTCCTTGTCGGTCCACTGGTCATTGCGGAGGTAACCCTCAATCAAGACCTGCATCCCCTTCTTGAACCATTTGCCGACAAAGTCAGACGTTTGGCGCCACGCCACAATATCAAAGAAATCCGCGGACTGTTGACCTTCCTGCGGCTTTCCGGGCCGGTTGACCGCAAGACGGAACCGGGTGACCGAGATGTTGTTGGGCGTGAAGCGTGTTTCCGGGTCAGCGACAAGCCTTCCCATCAAAATGACTCTGTTCATGCGAATGTACCGCCTTCTTCCCGTGTTTCACGGGTATAATCCCCGAACGTCCGAATCGCATGGCCTCGTGCACACTGCCCGTCGGGCGGCCTGCAGGGGCCGTGTCGTCTGCAAAGCCGCTTACTTGGCGTCTTTACGGATGACGAGGTACTTCATGACGCCCTCGGTGATCTTGAAATTTCGTTCAAGCTCAGCGGGGAAGTCTGCCGGTGCAGAGAAATGCATCAGCACGTAGTACCCTTCCTTTTGGTCCTGGACCTCGTAAGCGAGACGCTTCCGACCCCATTCTTCGAGAGCTTCCGGTGTGGCGTTCGCCTCAACGATGCCCTTGAACTTCTCGATGATGCCCTTGGTGGACTCCTCGTCGAGTGTCGGGTTGATGATGTACATGGCCTCGTACTTGTTCATGACCTTTTTCACCTCCTTTTGGACTATGGCCCTGCCCATTCGGCAGAGCAAGGATGTCGTATTCTTGTCATCATGTCCGGGTTCATTCCGTATCCTTTGGCTTGCCGGCGAGACACCAACCAGCCCATAAACCGGAATACCGGGTCACGAGCCAGAGGGATCTATCCGGAAAACAAGGGGACAGGCTTCTCCGAACGTTTTGACGGGCGCAGTGATTACACGGTCGCCAAATACGCAAGGACAATGATACCACAGATCGGGGACCCAAGTAAATAAGCTGCGAGCCTACATGGATGCAATGCACCTTACAGGGCACAGCTCACAACAATGGAGGCAAGGACAGGGAGCGAAAAGTCGCGATCACGGGATAAGCAGCCCACCGGGGCGGCATCCCTCACATTTTTGCATTCATGCTGTCGATGATGGTCTCCATCTGATGCCGGATATGGGCTTCCGCAAGCACTGACGACTCCTTTTCCTGCCCGTTGCGCAGGGTATCCAGAATCCCCGAATGTTCCGTCTCCACATCCACCGCCTTGGAAATGTCGCGCAAATAAATGACACGGAACCGATAGATATGCTCCCTCAGGCTGGAAGCCGCCGCCACAAGGCGCGGGTTGCCGGAGGCAATATAGATGAGGTCATGAAACTCGATGTCCTTCTTGATCGCGCCTTCGATGTTTTCCTTCAGCACATGGGAGGCATATTGCTTGTGGACCGCTTCCAACGCCTTGATCTGCGCAGGCTGTATCCGCTTGGCGGCCAGGCCTGTGGCGAGACGATCCAGCGCGGACCGCACTTCCAGCACATCCACGATATCCTTCACAGAGATCTCCGCCACACGGGTTCCCCGTCGGGGTTCCATCATGACCAGGCCGTCGGCTTCCAGCTTGCGGATGGCTTCCCGGACAGGGGTCCGGCTCACGCCCATCTGCTCCGCAAGGTAAACTTCCATCAGCCTTTCCCCGGGGCGCAGATCCCCGTTCACAATCGCGTTGCGCAGCGTCTCGAAAATCACATCACGCAGCGGTTGATAGTTGTCCAGTTTGATCTTCGGAATCTTCGCCATGATGTCTCCTCCGCAAACCCTTCGGCTTGCCCTGTCTATTTCCAGAAAGGCCTTATGTCGCCGGCAGTGTCCTGCCTGTCGTCTCCATGATCGCTATATGTCGGCACGGCTCTTCTGTCATCTGAAAGGCCCGGACGATGGTCCGTAAGGTCCGTCAATTGTCTGAATCGCCCAGCTATCGGGCCAGCCCGTTTCCATCTCCATCTGTGCGGCACGTGCGGTCGCCTCATTAGGGAACAACCCGAACACCGACGGTCCGCTGCCGCTCATCCGACTCCCCAGCGCACCCAGTTCCAGCATTCTTGCACGGATGCGCGCAATTTCCGGGTGAGCCGGCACAGTCACGCTTTCCAGCACATTCCGCATCCCTTGCGCCAAACCAGCCAGATCCCTCTGCGTCACAGCGTCCGCAAGGTTCTTTGTATCCGGCCTTTCTCCCAGCGCATCAAGCTTCAGATGGGTGAACACCCAGGGCGTTGATACGGGAAATGCCGGCTTCACGAGAACCAGCCAATACCCGGCAAAGGAAGGCAACGGCGTCAGCACTTCTCCAATTCCCTCGGAGAGGCAGGTCCCGCCCATCAGGCAATAGGGCACGTCGGCACCGATCCGGACCCCGATTTCAGCCATTTCACCGGCGGAAAGAGGATATCCGTTCATGGCGTTCATCCCATTCAATACCGCTGCCGCATCGGTGCTCCCGCCTGCCAGCCCGGCGGCTGCCGGAATGCGTTTCCGGATGCGAATGTGCACACCGCCCGACGGAATCCGATCCATAAAGGCGGCCGCCGCTTTCCATGCAATGTTCCGCGCATCGACGGGAACGATGCCCGCCTCCGTATCCCGCTCACACACACATTCCAGGGAAATCCCGGACGTTCTTTTCTCCAGGCGGATGCCATCCGACAGGCCGATGGTCTGCATGATCATGGCCAGTCGATGATAGCCGTTCGGCAACCGTCCCAGGACATCCAGCGACAGATTGATCTTCGCCGGTGCCTCCACCGCCCATTCCCGCATCGACTTTCTCCCCGCCGGCCAACCGGCGCGCCTTCATCATTTCGGACTGCCGCACATGGGCATGCCTCGTCCCATTGCCGAGTCACCCGGCCACAATTCAGGGGCTCGGATCCCGCCCTGTGCAGAAATGTATTGTTCATGTACATTATATACAAAAAACGCACTTAGTACAACCTTCGAGGAGATACGTACAAAAGGCAGAAAATGCTTTCCGATGTCTGTTTTCGCGCAAAGAAAAAGAACCGGAAACCCGGTTCTTCCATTCTTTATCGAACAATCAAGGAGGCAGTGCCTCAGACCAGATGAAGGGTGACGGGCTTGACTTCGACCGTATTGGTCAATATGTCCGTATAACTGTAGGAAACCTTCCTGGGGGAGTTGTAGTCATTTTCGAAACATACCGTAAAGATGCTGGGGTATGCATGTTCAATGACGCCTTCCTTCACAAATGTCTTTTTTCTTCCCTTGTTTGCCTTGAGTTGAATCTTCTGGCCGACACAACATTCCATCTCTTTCCGGATCTGGGCAATTGAGTTCTTGTCCATACTGCGTCCACCTCATTTCTTCATCATCGTACCATAAAACGGCTATTATGTCAAACAAGCGTTGTGCATATTCGCCAAACCCGCTTCCCGCGCAAGGTGCGGAGTTTGTAGGATTTGTAGTGCGCATTCCATCGACAATCCGGCGAAAAAGAGGCGTGAAACGCCTATGCACCAGACATTTCACTACATCCGAACGGAGGCACCGAGGCTTTTCTTCGCCGTTTTACATCCGATTCTTCTATGTATCTCGCACAGAAATTCCATTTTCGACTTTTTACACGAGAATCATCTTTCTGTATAATAGGAAAATATGACTCGGACCCACCGTCACCCCCGCAGGAGGATGCCATGCGCACGGACATCGAGATCGCCCAGAGTGCAACCCTGGACCCCATTGAAACAGTCGCGGCCAGACTTGGCGTGTCGCGTGAATGGCTGGAACTGTACGGGGACAGCAAGGCCAAGCTGAAAACAGGACTGTGGGACACCGTCAAGGATCGTCCGGATGGAAAACTCGTCCTGGTCACGGCCATCAATCCCACGCCAGCCGGCGAGGGAAAGACCACCACCACTGTCGGCCTGGGACAGGCCATGGCGAAAATCGGCAAGAAGGCGAGCATCGCGCTCCGCGAACCTTCCCTCGGCCCGGTCATGGGCATCAAGGGCGGCGCGGCGGGCGGCGGATACGCGCAGGTCGTCCCGATGGAGGACATCAACCTCCACTTCACGGGAGACATGCACGCCATCACCACCGCCAACAACCTGCTCTCGGCCGCCATCGACAACCACATCCACCAGGGCAACGTCCTGGGCATCGACCTCCGCCGTATCCTCTGGAAACGCTGCATGGACATGAACGACCGCGCCCTGCGCGACATCACGGTCGGCCTGGGCGGCAAAACGAACGGCTTCCCGCGTGAAGACGGCTTCAATATCACGGTCGCCTCCGAAGTCATGGCCATCCTTTGCCTGGCGACCGACCTGATGGATCTGAAGGAGCGTCTCTCCCGCATTCTCGTAGCCTACACGCTGGACGACAAGCCTGTCACCGCCGGTGAACTCGGCGTTGCCGGCGCCATGACGCTCCTGCTGAAGGACGCCATCAAGCCGAACCTCGTGCAGACGCTCGAAAACACACCGGCCTTCATGCACGGCGGCCCGTTCGCGAACATTGCGCACGGCTGCAACAGCGTTTCCGCCACCAGGCTCGCCTTGAAACTATCCGACTATGTCATCACGGAAGCCGGATTCGGCGCGGATCTAGGCGCCGAGAAGTTTTTCGACATCAAGTGCCGGTATGCGGGACTGACGCCGGACGCGGTCGTACTGGTCGCGACGGTGCGTGCGCTCAAGTACAACGGCGGCGTGAAGAAGGAAGAAACGGGCACCGAGAATGTGGCGGCGCTGGAGTCCGGCATCGCAAACCTCGGCCGCCATGTGGAGAACCTGCGGAAGTTCGGCGTACCCGTCGTGGTCGCCATCAACCATTTCGCCACGGACACGGAAGCCGAGATTGCCGTCGTGAAGGCGAAATGTGCGGAATGGGGTGTGGATGTCGCCTTTTCCGAGGTCTTCTCGAAAGGCGGAGAAGGCGGCATCGAACTTGCCGAAACCCTGTGCGCCCTCATTGAACGCGAGCCTTCCCGGTTCAAGCCTCTGTATGAGTTGGATCAGCCGTTGCGGAGCAAGATCGAGATCATCAACCGCGAAATATACGGCGGCGCGAACGTTGTGTTCCAGGACAAGGCCCTGAAGGAGCTGCAGAACATCGAAGCACTCGGTTACAGTCACTTGCCGATCTGCATGGCGAAGACGCAGTACTCCCTTTCGGACAACCCGAAGCTGCTGGGCAGCCCGCGCGGCTTCGATCTGACGGTCAAGGATGTGCGGCTTTCCGCAGGCGCCGGTTTCGTCGTGGTGCTGACAGGCGACATCATGACCATGCCCGGTCTTCCGAAAGTACCGGCCGCGAACCGGATTGACATCGACGAGGCGGGCGTCATCACGGGCTTGTTCTGAGCTGACATCCACCCTGTCATAGCCTGGAACTGGTATGGAAACACCGGATCTGCTTGTCCATCCCAACCGCTTGAACGCACACCAAAGCCGCATGCGAAACAGCCCCGCCTTCCTGATGCCATATCAGGAAGGCGGGGCTGTTATTTTGCTTTTCCTGTGTTATCCATGTGCTTTCCAACCGGGGACAAACATTGATCGGCGCGCAGGCCTCGGTGACTCAGACCTTGAACTGGCTGATCGCTTCCTGCAGTTCCCTTGCTTCCTCGCCGAGACGTCCCGCATAATCGGACATCTCCTCGATGTTGCTGAGCTGCTCTTCGCTGGACGCCATGACTTCTTCGGTGGAAGCCGCAGTTTCCTCGGATACCGCCGAAATGTTTTGAATGGCGAGCAGGGTATCGTCCTTCACCTGCTCCATTTCGTCCACGTCGCGCTTGATGATTTCCACTTCGCCGACAAGACGTTCCATGGACCCGTTGATCTGGTTGAAGGCGCGGATGGCATTCTCCAGCGCGACATCCTGCGAATCCAGGATGGATCCTGTCTTTTCCGCCTTTTGCGCGGTCGCCAGTGTCTGTTTCTGGGTTTCGACCACGATGCCGCCGATTTCACGCGTCGCGTTCATCGACTGCTCCGCAAGTTTCCGGACTTCTTCGGCCACAACGGCGAAGCCCCGCCCGGATTCGCCCGCACGGGCCGCCTCGATGGCAGCGTTGAGCGCCAGCAGGTTCGTCTGGTCCGCGATACTGTTGATGGCCTTCACGATGTTGCCGATCGATTTCGACCGGTCCGTCAGGATCTGGATGTCCTGCACGATGGCACGGATGAGTTCGTTCGTTTCCTTCGCCGTCCGGTCCAGTTCTCCGATGGATTCCAGTCCATGTTTGGTCAGCAGCACCGTATCGTTCGTCACCTGCTCGATGACGCGCGTCTTGTCCCCCACCGTCTCCATGGACCCGGCAAGCTGGCTCATCATCGTCACGCCACGCTCGGAATCCTGGGCCTGGGAGGTTGCGCCTTGTGCGATTTCCGAAATCGCCCTGGATATTTCCTTGGAAACCTGAGAAACCTGCCCGCTCGACTGCGAAACAACGATGGCTGACTCAGCAACACGGTTGGCCGTCCCGGCGGTCCGTTCAATCAGACCGCGCATGCTTCCGATCATCCCGTTGATGGCTTTTGTCAGCACACCGAGTTCGTCGACGCGACTTGAAACGGGATTGACCGTCAAATCCCCGGACGCGGCCTGCTCGGACAGAAGAACGATCCGGTTGATGGTGCGGCCCATTCCGTTCGCCATGTAGATGCCGACTGCGATGGAGAGGAACCCTGCCAGAAGGACAAAAAGGATGGTGAGCTGAAGAATGTTGTTCGCACCGGCGAGAAGCGTGGAATAGGGCATGAGGCTCGACAGGATGATTCCCGACTTCTCGAGATGCACGGTATTTGCGAGATACTTGACGCCTTCGTAGTTGACATCCTCGCTGAACTTGAAGTTCTTCTTGTCCGCCATATAGCGCTTGAAGAAATCAGCCTTCGCGAACGCAAGCGTTTCCGGTGCGTCCGGAACAATCGTCTTCTTTATTTCGGTCGTGGCGGAATAGCGCATAGCGGCGTCATATCCGTCCTGACCGACCAAGTGGGCCTGCGTGCCCTCTCCGAGGAACATGCCGCCGATGAAGTCATTCAAAAACTTCTGATTGATCATGATGATGCAGACACCCATGGACTTGCCCGTCATGGTGCTGCGCAGGGACCGCGCATAGAACAGCTGCGGATCCTTGGGATCGTAATAGGACTGCTTTACGGTGCCATCGTCCTGACGGATGTACTCCTCTATGATCTTGTGATCCGTAATCCAGACCCCTGAACCGTTCGCACCCAGTGCGATCTGCATGATCTGCTTCTTGCTCAGGGTTTCGTAATCCGGCGTATTGATATAGGGCGAGTTGAAGGTGTTCCCTTGCCCAAGGATGGTGATGTCACGAATCACCTTTTCAGACGATGTCATTCCCGCGATCAGCGACTGGACGGCATTCGAAGCTTGAATCCGTTCCATGGGCTCCTTGGCGTTCAAAAAGGTCTGCAGATCCTTGTTCGTGAGCATCTGCATGGTGTTGCTGTCCACCTTCGCAAGCACCATCTCCATGTATTCAGCCTTGCTGGCCAGCGTGTTCCGCGAAGAATCCTTCGCATTGGTGACAAGGGCCTTCGATGCCATGTTATAGGAAAGCGTGCCCAGCACGATCAGGAAAAGGACGGGCAGCAGGAAGGCAAGCGTCAGTTTTGTCCGGATGCTGCGGTTCATTCCGGCAAGCATCCGCAGGCTCATGATGCGCTCCGGCAGCCCGCGAAGGCCTTTTGCCGGCTTCCCCGAATCCTCGGAGTAACTTTGTTTTCCAGCTCTTTTCGCCTTCTGGCTACCTGTCTTTGTCCTCAAGGAGGGTATTCTGATGCCCATGATCGCCATCATCCTTTCGCATGCCCGAAAATCAGGAACCGATGCATAAGATTTTCGAAAAATGTCGCTTTTGTTCAAGTTTGGATCAGAAATGATATCTGGTTTATTCTAGCATTGCACGCATGCGCTATCAAGAAGCGATTACGTCATTCTTACGATAAAATGCACGGATTTTCAGATATAATTCGTGTATTTGCTGATACCTTTGCTTCCTGCTTCAATTGTATCCTCCAGAATAATACAAAAGAGCACATAATCAACACGTGTTCACGTACGAATGCCCAGAACGACACGGGGCAGCGTTCCCGCATCCAGCAAGAGCTGCGATGTAAATCCAGCTTCGCGGAAGAGTGCGGGAACCGACTCTCCCTGATCATATCCGATTTCCACGGCAAGCAGCCCGCCATTGCGCAGCAGTTGTCCGGCCAGCAAGAGCAGTCGGCGATAAAACAAAAGACCATCCGGTCCGCCGTCCAACGCTGTTCTTGGTTCATGATCCACCACTTCGGGCATCAGCGAGTCAATGTCGGCGGAAGGGATGTACGGCGGATTGGACACAATCACGTCGTACATCTGGAAGTCGGGAAGCGTTGGGTTTGTCTGAGGAGGACCGTCGGAGTCTTCAGCCCGGAGCCCGGAAAACCCGGGGTCCAGACATTGAAGATCAGTCGACAGGACATCCGCCTGCCGGAACGCAATCCGTTCGCGGACGCCAAGTCGCTCCGCATTCCGCCTTGCGACGGCAAGCGCGTCCAGAGAGATGTCGACGGCCACCGCCTTCAGCGTCGGATCCATCAGGGCCAGACTGCAGGGGATGCAGCCCGATCCGGTTCCTACGTCCAGAACGACCGGGGATGTCATCCGCGCATCATTGAAACGGGGAAGCATGCCGGCAGGCTGCTGAATCGTCTCCAAATATCGCGAAACCGCATCCACCAGTAACTCCGTATCCGGTCTGGGAATCAAGGTGGCAGGCCCGACCTCGAATTCCTGCCCATGGAAGCCCGCCCATCCCGTTATGTAGGCCATGGGGACTCTGGCGGCCCTGCTTTCGGCAGCGCACAGAAAAGCCGACGCGATCTCCGCGCCGGCCTCCTCTTCTCCATGTGCAAACAGCCACGCGGAAGAATGTTTTGAGGTCCATGCCAGAAGCTGTTTTGCTTCCAGCCGTATTTCCGTGACCGTCCCATCAGGCATTCCCGCCCGGAGACGTTGCTGTGCTTCAAGCAGCAGCTCCGACCAGGTCATGCGTCGCGTTCCTCCACATCGGAATCCTCGGGGATCACGGATTCACTTGCTGCAGCCGCATCTCCGGGCGTGGCGGACGAATCCTCCCGTGCGGGTTCCATCTGTGCTTCCATGGTTTCCGCCTTCGCTTCCACCGGCATCCGGGACGCCTCCGGACCTACGACTGCACGCAGCGCGGTCAGCGCAACCTCCAGCATGTCGTCATCCGGCTCCTGTGTGGTGATCTTCTGCATCATCAGCCCCGGCATGGTCAGCGCGCGCATGGGCTTGAAATCCGTTCTCGCCGCCGCCTTGAACACTTCATAGGAAATCCCCGCGATGACCGGCAGCATCACAAGCCGGAGCAGCAGGTTCACGATGCGGGAATGCCAGCCCATGAACATGAAAACAATGATGGAAATGATCATCACGACGAACAGGAACGCCGTTCCGCAGCGCGGATGCAGCGTCGTGTGCCTTTTCGCGTATTCCACGGTGAGGGGCTCGTTGCTCTCCAGCGCATAAATGCTCTTGTGTTCGGCGCCATGATACTGGAAAACACGCTTGATCTCCTTGTTGCGGGAAACCAGATATACATAGGAGATGAAAAGGACGAGACGAACGGCGCCTTCCACCAGATTTCCGTAGAAGGAACCCTTGGCTCCGCTTTTGTCAAAGCTCAACAGATCGACCAGAAAATTGGGGAGCAGCATGAACAGGCCGATCCCGAGGACCAACGCGATGGCGACGGAAACGTAGAGCATGTAGGTGAAGTAGTTCTCCCCAAGCACCTTGCGCATGAACTTGTCGAACTTGTCCTCCTCCTGACGCGGTGCGGCGGGTTTCCCGGCGATCCGTCCGGTTTCGGCCGTCCCATCGGGGCTTGCCGTTTCAACTGTCCCCAAAGCATCTGCAGTCTCTGTCGCATCTGCATTCGCCGCTTCAGCCGTAACCGGTTCTTCCAGCTTTTCAGCGGAATTCAGGAGCACCCGGACGCCGACCACCATGGATTCCACAAAGGAGACCGCTCCCCGGATGAAAGGCGTGCGGAACCAGCGGCTGCGCTTGGAGACCGGCGTATAGTCGGACACCTCCAGATCGATGGTGCCATCCGGCAACCGGACCGCCACAGCCATCTTGCCGTTGCCCCGCATCATGACGCCCTCTATCAGTGCCTCGCCGCCGACATCCGTTGCGTGGATCGGCTTTTGCCAAATTTCCTTGTTCATGCGCCTTCCTTTCGACGAGTCCATCCTGTTTCTCCGGCCATTGTCCATCGCAAATCAGTCTTTCCTGAAACGATTGTGGGGGGAATGGCGGGATACCTGAATCCTTGCCCTGTGCCTCTCCCGGTGTAAAAAAAAGGAAGCGGCCAGCGAGAACGCATGTGCCCTTCCGTCAAGGACTGCCAATCTGTACGTTTCATTATACTCCGAGGTCTTGCCGCACATCAAGTTTTGCACGCCGGTCCGCTTCAGACGCGTTTCCCGACCTTGTGCTGAAGGCTTCGCTGAAGCCTGCCCATCCACGCTTCCATCGTCAACCCCGCATATTGGCTGGCGGTCCACTGAAACAGAACAGCCGCACCTTCCCCGGAAGCCATCCGCTCCACCCGGCCTGCAAACTTGCGCATGGCTGTCTGGGCCTGCTTCTGGTCGGTATGCGCCAACAGCAGGATGCAGTCGCCGGTTTCCGTCCAGGCCAGCACATCCGTCTGACGAAGCACATTCATCGCATGGGAAATCCAGCTGTGCGCCTTCGCTTCCCATAGTCCCTGCGCCGCAGCGTCCCGGGAAGCATCCCCGACGTGGAAACTCACAAGGGAAAAGGGGATTTCATATCGCTTGAACAGGTAAGCCTCACGCTCGGCAAGCCGCAGCAGGTCGTTGGCATCCGTCACGCGGGGATGCGCGCTTTCCGCCATCAGCCGGAATTTCGCCGCAAGCCCCCGTACATCTTCATACCCAAGCTGGATGCGCCATTCATCCTGCTCGCGAACGAGCGTCTTGATCATCTGGAAGGATTGCACACCATCTCTGGACAGGTCGATTTCATGTCCCTCCGCCAGGATGTCCGCCCCGATCAGCCGGCCCGGCATCCGATGTGTGCGGAAGACGGAAGCCGACACATCCCCGATCTGAAACATGCCGCTCACGGCCTCCTGCCATTCCAGGAAATCCCGAAGCGGTATCCTTTTTCGATCCGTATCGCTGAGCAGCCTGTACGCCAGGTGAAAATGCTGGTCACGCAGATGGGCGAAATAATCGGCCACACAAGAAAGCGCTTCTCCCAGCGCAGCTTCCTCGGATGGATCCTGACTTCCGGATCCGGCTCTGACGGCATGTGTGGAGGACGTTGTCCTGGTTTCCTCAAGCGCCCGGTCATACGCCTTTCTGCGGTCGGGATCCCCCAAAACCGCATAGGCTTCGTTGAGGGTGCGGATCCGCTGCTCGGACTCCAAATCGTGGTTCACATCCGGATGGTATTTCCGACATAACCGGCGATAGACCACGTCGATCACCTCCGGTTCCGCATCCGGCCGAATCTGCAGGGTATCGTAGAAAGTTCTCCGATTCATCGCATCCTCCGCATCTTCCATCACCCGATATCCTGCCTGTTCTTCGACTTTCGCGCATGGAGACAAACGGGCGCATCGTCCGCCCACTCATGTGGCTGCAACCATCCCCGTCTTTCGCAGCAAGGCGCCAAATAGGGCCAGACTGATCGGCTTTTCCATGTAATCATCAAATCCATTCGCCAGAAACCGCTCCCGGTCACCGGAAAAGGCATAGGCAGTGACCGCGACAATGACCGGCTGCCTGCCCGAGAAAACAGGGTCGGTCCGGATGGCATGGCACACCTCCATCCCGCTGAACAACGGCATCTGGATGTCCAGCAGAAGAAGATCGAACGGCTGCTGCCGCATCAAGTCAAGCGCCTCCTTCCCGTCCTTCGCCAGAACGGGCTGCAGACCCTCACACTCGCAGAACATGCGAAGGAGGATCCTGCCGGTTTCATCATCGTCCACAACCAGTACCCTGGAGGACTCTTTCCTGATCCCCGGGGCCATCGCCTGCTCCTTAAGCCGGACAGGCACCCTCAACCGGAAGCAGCTTCCGATGCCCGGCGTGCTCTCCACCTCCAGATCGGCTTGCATGAGTGCGGCAAGCTTCCTGCATATGCTCAATCCGAGTCCTGCGCCCTGGAACCGTCTGGTGTAGGATTCATCCGCCAGTTTGAAGGGTTGGAACATTTCATCCCTTTGCTCCGGCTCAATCCCGATGCCACTGTCCCGCACCTCGATTTCCATCTGTTCCCCCGTTGGATCGTCCATCCGCTTTTTCCGCATTCCCGCATGAATGGCAACGGAGCCGGCCGGGGTGTATTTCAACGCATTGTCAACCAACTGGTTCAACACGTGCAGCAGGTTCTCCTGATCTGCCTGCAACCGGTCCGGCAGGGAGCCGTCTGTTTCAAGGCGCAGTGTAACACCCGCATGTCCCGCTTCCCGCGTTTGCGCATCAATGAGATCATTCAGCAGCCGCTCCGGCTGGATGTCCTCCATGACGGAGAGTACAGTCCCCGCCTCGATTTCAGACAGCAAAAGAAAGTTCTGGACCAACCGTACCATGCGCCGCGCGGATTGACGGATGGCCAGCACCAGTTCACCCTGGTCCTCATCCAGCCCGCCCATTTCCAGCAGCTTGGCGCTCCCGACGATGCCATTGAGCGGCGTGCGCAGTTCATGGCTCATGTTCGCGAGAAACCCTGTTTTCACCTGCTCCAGGCGGGAGGTTTTCTGCAGCGACTCTTCCAGCTGCAGCTGTATCTCCTTCCGGGACGTAATGTCGGACAGCATGCACCGCATATGGCGTGATCCGTCCGGAAGAGTCTCCGGCAATCCCTGATCCAGGAACCATCGCCAGCCCTCCTGTCCGCTTCCGATGCGCAATTCCACGGACAGCCATTCGGATCTGCCTTCCACGCATTCCCGCATGGCCTGGTTGAGAATCCGCAGATCATCGGGATGAATCAGCCGCCGCCAATCCGGAACGGGCTCACCCAGCCCCACTTCCTTTTCCGACAGCGCTTTCCCAGACACCCGTCGAACAATGTCCGTCTGCAGATCCAGATCAACAAACGTGCTGCCGGCTCTTTCCAGAATGATGTCCATCCACTCGGGATGCGTCATTCCGCCGCTGGCTGCTCCTGCATTCTCCATCCTCCGCGTACCGCCGAGAGCCCGATTTTTATTCTCCATCCTCCTTCACACCTCCTTCCGAAAGTCGGAAAGGGACAATGAAGTGGAAAGTGCTGCCTTTGCCCGGACTGCTGATCACCCCGAGTGTCCCCCCCATGGCTTCCACCAGCCGTTTGCAGATCGGCAGACCCAATCCTGTCCCTTGCTTCCGCTTTCTTTTCCCCATGGTGCCTTGAAAGAAGTCCTCAAAGACATGGTCGATATCTTCCGCGGGAATTCCGATCCCGGTATCGCGTACACTGAACCGCACATGGACAATGGATTCGTTGATGGATTCCATCTGGGCTGAAAGCTGGACGATGCCCTCTTCCGTGTAGCGGACCGCATTGTCCAGCATATGCCCCAGCACCTGG
Organism: uncultured Clostridia bacterium; assembly: GCA_942493335.1. GTDB lineage: Bacteria > Bacillota > Clostridia > DSM-8532 > DSM-8532 > JAEWSN01. Next base: position 2,849,766 of record OW818693.1, read on the forward strand.
CTGACCCGGATCGGATCCCCCAGCACCAACGTCGGCACACGACGGTCCCACTTCATCGTCAGTTCCGGACCCTTGTTCCGGAAAAGCGGCTCATACCGAAGCACAATCTCCTCCATCAGCTTGCCGATGCGGAAGGGTTCCATCGTCAGGGCGCACTGGCCTGCATCCAGCATGGACACATCGAGGACATCCTCCATCATGCGTTGAAGAACCTGCCCGCTGCGCCGCAGAAGCAGAACCCGCTCCCGCTTGTCCGGATCGGTTTCCATGTGAAGGAGCAGGTCGGCAGCACCCAGAATGCCATTCATCGGATTCCTGATTTCTTTGCCCATGTTCGAGATGAACCGGCTCTTGGCCTGATTTGCGGCGTCCGCGTCCCGCGCCTTTTCCCGGGCTTCCTCCTCGGCGGCATGCGCGGTATCCAGCACCGTGACGAAATCCCGGTCAAGTCCTTCGAATTCCTGAAAGACGAGCGCTTGCGGCAGTACATCCGGAAACGGCTCCTTCCCTTCATGCGCCAGGACGGAACGGTGGATCCGTTTCCTGATGTTCGAAAATTCCGCAAGCCATTTCCGGTTGCTTTGCCAAAGAACAAGCATCATGACGAGGGTGACAACCAGAAGAATGGCAAAGACGGACAGGATGAGGATGTCGATCGTGCTGTTGACACTGCTGACATCGGACATGACCGCTACGGTCCAGGCTGGATCGTCCATTTGCATGTAGCTGCCGAGGTAACTCCCGTTGGCTGTGTGAACGACCTGACGACCCATTCCCTGTCCCTTTTCAGGAATATTCATCGAATAGGTCTGGCTCAGGGTTTCCTCCACGGTATGTCCGACGACATATCGTCCTGTATCATCCAGGATGTCGACATGCGTGCCGGGCGGCATGTCCATTCCCTTGATCAGCTTGTCCAGAAAGGCAAGGTTCACGAGGCCGACATAGGTCAGACTGTCATTCCGGATCATACAGGCAACCGCCACATGGGAATCCATCGCGGACAGGAAGACATCGGACCACACCAGGGTCCCGGGAGCCAAATCAGCCTGATACCAGGCGGCCCTGGACATGTCCAGCCCTTTGAATTCGCTGTTCCCCTGATTCACATGTTCGACAATTCCATTCCTGTCCAAAACCAGAAGACTCTCCAGAAAGGTCTTGTCCTTCAGCGTTTCATCCAGAAACAGGCCCAGTTCTGTCTCTCCGGCCTTCTCCTCCTGCTTCGTTCCCTTCGCATGGAGAACCATGTCAACCTCATGCAGTGTGTCAAGAATATCCGCCTGCCGGTACAGATTGTTTCGTACCGCCTGGGCGATATAGTAGGCGGTCCACTCGTTCCGGCTGAGAATCTGGCTGCTGAGAAAGGGTTTCACAAACAAAAGGACAAGAAACACCGCAAGAACAAAGACCCCTGCAATCAGCAGCATGAGCCGTCCCCGCAAATAGGCCTGCAATTGCTTCTGTTTCCCTGTTCTCATGGCACCTTCTCAAACCGGCCGCCTCGGACCTGGACAAGCATGTATCCCCGGGCGGAATCCCCCGCCGCATCCATTGGTATGTCGGTCTGAAGCCCTTCGTAGGGAGCCTGTGAAAGCAGGCCTTCCGAAATGGCATCCGGTTCCGGAACCGCAGCCTCCCGCAGAACACCGGCGGCGACCATGACCGCGTCATATGCGTAGACGGAGGCAAAGCCGGGTTCCACCTTGTAAGCCTTCAGATAGGCGGAACGGAAATCCAGCCACTTTTCGGTCGTGCCATCCGGGTCGTAGACGCTCGGAAACCGGACTCCTTCCCCCAGTCTGCCCGCATTTCGGATCATGTCGGAGGTCATGCCCCACATGCCGGAGTAGATCATGGATTCAGGCACGAGAAGCCGAAGTTTCTGGACAAAGATACCGAGATCAAGACCGCCTGCAACAATCAGAAAGGTGTCGGCCCCGCTCGAAACCAGCTTTTCCACAATTGCATCAAATTCAATCCCGGTGCCGGACGCATACGAATGCATCAGCACGACGGTTCCGCCGCCCTCCTCATACGTTTTTTCGAAGCTGTTCCCAACTTCTTCCGTGTAGGCGCGGTTTCCGGTTTCAAAAAGGATGGCCGCCTTGCCGGGTTCCGCGCCGCCGCCAAGGGCATCGCGGGCCAGCATCGCGCCTTGCCTGGCATTTGAGTCGATGATCCGGAAGAACCCGTCTTTCTTTCCGGTCAGGGACTCCGTGCTCATCAAGGGGCTGAGCATGGGGATGCCTGCCGCCTGGAAAACCTTCAGGCCGGCCATCCCGGGTCCGCTGGCCAAATGGCCGATGCCCAGCACCACCCCTTCGTCAACGAGCTCCTTGTCCACGGTCGTCGCCGTTTCCGCCATTCCCTTGTCGTCCTTGAGGATCAGCCGCAGGTTCTTCCCGCGAACCCCGCCGGCATCATTGATTTCCTGTTCCGCCAGAAACGCGCCGTTGCGGGCGGATATGCCGAGTTCGGATGCCCGGCCGCTCAAGTCCGCCATGAATCCGACTTTAATGTCGGCTTTCCCACAACCGCCGACAACCATTGTCAACAGCAGGAAAACTGCAAGAAAACCCGATCGCCTGCATTCACGCCTCATTCGGCAGGTGCGGTGTCCAGAAACCCGATTTCTCGAAGCACCGCCTCGAACTTATCCAGATCAATCGGTTTCCAGGCATACCCGACACAGCCGAGCGCGTAGGCTTCCATGACGGTCTTCCTGTCATTCAAGGCCGTCGTCATGATGACCTTTACGCGTTTATCCTCGGCGATGCCCTTTTGCGCTTCCATTTCCCGGATGGCCCGCAGCACCTTCAATCCATCGAGCTGCGGCATCATGATGTCCAGGCAGACGAGATCATAGGTTGCTCCCCCCTGAAGGGACTCTGAAAAAAGATTGAGCGCCTCCAGCCCGTCCACGGCCAGCTCGCAGGCCGCATACTGCTCCATGTATCTCTTGATCATGCGCCGGCCAATCATGTCGTCTTCCGCGATAAGCACCCGCTTCATAAGTCATCCCCCTCTTGTTCCTTCCATATTGGAATCCTGATGTAAAACTCGGTCCCAAAGTCTTCCCGGCTCCTGAATCCGACTTTGCAACCAAGGATCTGTTCCCCCAGCAGTTTGATGCTGTATGCGCCGAGCCCGCGCCCGTTTCCCTTGGTACTGAAACTCCGTTGAAAAACACGCATCTGGACCGCTTCCGCCATGACCTCGCGGTTCCGCACCCATAGGCGCACGAAGGATTCCCCTTCCGTCCTTCGATCCGGCTCTCCCGCATCCGCTTCGGGGATCGGAAGCGTTGCCGCCGGCCCATCGCGTTCAAGCGGTTCTTCTCCATGATCCAAACTGCAGCCGATCTGGATCTCTCCGCCTCGCGGTGTTGCTTCCAACGCGTTTTTTACCATGTTCTCCAAAACCCGCCTCAACAAAAGATAATCGCTGCGTATCCTGGGGATCCCGCTTGCCGGAAGGATGCGGATGGTCTTGTCCAATGCTTCGTCATGCTTTTCGTATAATTTCGCAATCTGATCCAGCAATTCCACTGGCTGCAGGGTCATCCACTCCGGCGTCAGCTCACCGGCCTCCGCCTCCATCAGCTGTTTCTGATAGCGGATGTCCTCCAGCACCGTTCGGAACGACTCTTCCAAAAAAGCCAGATCCTTGTCCAGCGGGCCCGGGTCGGGCGCTTCCCGGCGCATGATTTTCATATAATTCGACAAGGCGCCAACCTTGTTGAGAATGTCGTGAAAGAATAGCTTCTCCAGCCATTTGCGGTGCAGGGAATCGGAGATGTCGACCATGGTGACGATGAAGCAGTCCTCGCCATATAGATCCGCGGGAACGACATGCTCCAGGATGTTCAGCGCATTGTCCCTGCCTTGCGAATGAAAAAGGAGGGTGGCTTCGTCCGTAAGGGTCTGTCCGCCATCGATGGCCTGCTGGACAATGCGCAGCGCGGCACAGTGCCGGCACGCCTCGGAGCCGCCGCAGCCGGATGGATCCTCCTCCGAATGGATGCAGTGGATCGCATTGCCGGGGCGAAGCCCTGTCACAAGCCGGTCATCCTCAAGCCCAACCATCAACAGAAACTTCTCGCTGGCAAAGACAATTTGCCTGTTTCTGTTCAGAATCATCAGCATCAGGTCGGCTGCATTCAACAAAGTGGCGATCAGCCTGTTTTCCCGGATGATCCGGACCTGCCGCTCCAGTTCCGTATTGTCTGCAACCCGATTGTCAACGACCGGCATACCGGTCGGCGCCCTTCCACTTTCCATATGGCCTGCCCTCATGCGAATCCCCCTTTCATGCAAACTTTTCGTTCGCCGGCCACTGCCTTCCTCATGGTTCCCCCAATGCCTTGAAAATGGCTTCAGGGACCGTATCCAGCGATACCTGGCTGCATACGGCGCCTTGGTTGTACGCCACCATGGGCATACCGTACACGATGCAGCTGGCTTCATCCTGACCGATGGTATAGGCCCCGTTCCTGCGCATCTCCAGCAATCCGCGCGCTCCGTCGCTCCCCATTCCCGTGAGAATGACGCCGACAGCCTTGCGCCCCGCCGTTTTCGCCACGGATTCGAACAGGACATCCACCGACGGGCAGTGCCCGCTGACTTTTTCACCCTCCCTGCATTGAACCGTGTAGCGATCCCCCGCCCGGACAAGCCGCATGTGGCGGTCTCCCGGCGCAATCAGCACAAGTCCCTTTTCAACAAGGTCTCCGTCGCAGGCTTCGCGCACTTCCATCTGGCAGTTGCGGTTCAACCGTTCCGCATACATGCGGGTGAAGACTGGTGGCATGTGCTGGACGATGATCATGGCGGGGCCGTCACGATCAAACGCTGCAACGACGGATTGAAGCGCTTCGGTCCCGCCGGTCGACGCGCCGATGGCGACAATATTCCGCACGCCTTGCTGCTTGAGTCCGCTCCGTCCCTGGGGGACATGCTTCTTCAGGTTGGCGAGCCGTACAGTCGAGGCGATTTTCAGCTTCACGATCAGTTCATTGATGAAGGACTGGAGGGCTTCCGGGGTTCGCGCATCCGGCTTGGTCACGAAATCGACCGCACCTGCATTCATCGCATCAAAAACATTGCCGCTCACAGCGCTCACCACCACCACAGGCATCGGATATTGCGGCATGAGCAGCCTGAGAAATTCGATGCCGTTCATGCGCGGCATTTCAACATCCAGCGCCATGACATCCGGAACATGCTCCTCGATGGCATCGCGCGCCTCAAAGGCATTCGCCGCCGTCGCAACGACTTCCATGCCCGCGTCCGCGGAAATGCCGCGCGCGAGGTATTCACGAAACAGCATGGAATCGTCGACGATCAGCACGCGAAGTTTCTTTGTTGCCATGTTCAGCCCTCCTTCACGTAAACGGCGGGCATGACGTAGCGGTATCCGGTTTCCCCGCGCGCCACCGATTCGGTCTGGCCGATGTAAAGATACCCGCCGGACTGCGTATGCCTGTAATATTTCCGCACGAGCTCGAGTTTGGTTTCTGCTTCAAAGTATATCATGACATTTCTGCAAAAGATGACGTGGAAAGGCTTTCGGAAGGGGAAAACATCCTCCATCAGATTGAATGGCCGAAAGATGGCCTTGTTCCGGATCTGTCCCAAAAACCGACTCGTACCGTCCCCCAGATCGGAAAGATAGCGTTTTCGCCACGCCTCCGGCAGATCCTCAAGTTCGGCATTGTCGTAGACGCCTTCCTGTGCGATCTCCAGGGCCCGCATCGAAATATCCGTCGCCAGTACGCTGAAGTCCCACTGGCCTGGCTGCCGTTCGAAGAATTCATCCATGATCATCAGGAGCGTATAGGGTTCCTGCCCGGTCGAACAGCCTGCGCTCCAGACCCGGATATCATGGTCCTTCGCCAATTCGGCGATCTGCGGAAGGACCTTGTTGCGGAAATGCTGGAAATGTTCGGGTTCGCGCATGAAATAGGTATGGTTGGTGGTCAGCCTGTTCAGGAGGATCACAACCTCCTGTCCGGAATGGTCGGCTGCAACTGCGTCGAGGTACTCATCCATGTCCTCCATGTCGCGATCCGCCATGATCTTGTTCAGCCGGCCTTCCACCAGGGCCCTTTTCTTGCGCAGGTCGATGCCGTAGGTGGCGCGCATCATCGCCACCAGCCTGTTGAATGCCGCATCCCGCAGGACCATGCAGACTCCGTTCCGGCAGGATTGCCTTGTGTCCGACGCGTGCCTGTTGCGCCCGATCCTGCCGGGCGGACGCCATGTTCGCGGCGTCCGCCCGCTTGTCCTTCATGATGTTTCCTTTTCGTTCATGGTTTCCGTCAACATTCGTTTCGTTGTCCGTATCTTTGGCAGGCTGCGTAGCCTCAAGGACAATCATGGTCCCGGGACTCAGTACTTGCCGAACTCCCGGTCATTCAGCGAGATTTTCGGCTTTCCGCCTTCCAGGGGCTTTTTCTTGCCTGGCGCCTTCCGGGCATCCTCCCGGCTTTCCGTCAGCATCTTCCGGGAAGCGTCGGCCCCGGAAACCCGGGCCGTTCCGCCGTGCTGCCGCAGATGGAACCGTCCGATCATCTCCTTCAGGAGGTCCGCCTGGCTGGACAGTTCCTCGCTGGCTGCCGCACTTTCCTCCGCCGTGGCCGAGTTTGTCTGGATGACGCGGGAGACCTGCTCCACCCCTTGATTGACCTGTGCAATGCCGGTCGCCTGGTCGTTCGAAGCGGTCGCAATGGATGAAACCAGGTTGGCCACCTTTGTGACGCCGCCCACGATTTTCCCGAGCGCTTCCGCGGTGTCGTTTGCGATGCGCGTGCCGGCGGATACCTTCTGGATGGAGCCTTCGATCATGCTGGTCGTTTCCTTGGCGGCATTCGCACTGCGGGCGGCCAGTGTGCGGACTTCCTCGGCGACCACCGCGAATCCCTTCCCGTGCTGCCCGGCCCTTGCAGCCTCCACAGCAGCGTTGAGGGCGAGCATGTTGGTCTGGAATGCGATGTCCTCGATGACCTTGATGATTTTGGAGATATTCTGGGAGGATGTGTTGATGTCTTCCATGGCCTTGAGCATGTCCTGCATCTGCGCATTCCCGGTTCCGGCGTTTTCGGAGGCGGTCACGGCCAACTCGTTGGCCTCGTTCGCACTCATAGCGTTTTTGCGGGTCTGGGAAGCGATGTCGTTGATGGAGGCGGTCAGCTCCTCGATGGAACTGGCCTGCTCGGTGGCGCCCTGCGACAAGGCCTGGCTGCCGTCGGAAACCTGGCGGGATCCGGCTGCGACCTGGTCGGCGGAAATGCCGATGTCGCTCAGGGTCTGGTTGAAGGAGTCAAGGATCAGGTTCAGGGCTTCCTTGATGGGCATGAAGTCACCGCGGTAGTCACTGGTGATCTGGGAATCCATGTTCGCGTTCGCCATTTCGGAGAGGACGCTCGAAATCTCGTTGACATAGTCGGACAAGGCATCCAGCGTGCTGTTCAGTGCCTTCTTGATTTCGGCATGATCGCCCTTGTAGTCGCCCATCATGCGGGTCTGAAGGCTGCCGGCCGCCATTTCGCGAAGGACAGACGAGGCTTCGTTGACCGGCTCGATGACCGCATCCAGTGTGTTGTTGACCCCGGAGACGATTTTAGCGAAATCACCGCCATGCTTCGAGGCATCCGCACGGGTGGAAAGCTTGCCTTCCACAGCCGCCTTCGCCAGCATCTCCGCATCGCCGACCAAGGCGTTCACGGCGTCTATACAGGTGTTGAGATTGTTCTTGATGGTATTGAAATCGCCATTGTAGTTGTCCGTGATCTTCGCCGGGATGTTGCCCTTGGAGATCCGATCCACATAATCTGCTGCCACGTTGAGCGGTCCGATGACGGAATCCAGCGTGCTGTTGACGCCGGCGACGATCTTTCCGAAGTCGCCGCCGTGTTTTGATGCATCCGCACGAGTTGCCAGTTTGCCGTCCAGGGCCGCCTTCGCAAGCATGTTCGCGTCGGCCACGAGGGCGTTCACGGCATCGATGCAGGTGTTGAGGTTGTTCTTGATCTCATTGAAGTCGCCGTTGTACTTGTCCGTGATCTTTGCAGGGATTTCGCCCTTGGAGATCCGGTCCACATACTCGGCTGCCACGTTGAGCGGCCCGATGACGGAATCCAGCGTACTGTTGACGCCTTCCACGATTTTCCGGAAGTCTCCGCCATGCTTCGTGGCGTCGGCCCGCGTGTCGAGCTTTCCTTCCACCGCAGCGACGGAAAGTCGGTTGGCATCCGCCACCAGCGCGTTCACCGCATCGATGCAGTTGTTGAGATTGTTCTTGATCTCGTTGAAGTCCCCATTGTACCTGTCCGTGATCTTCGGCGGGATGTCGCCCTTGGAGATCCGGTCCACATACTCGGCCGCCACATTGAGCGGGCCGATGACGGAATCCAATGTGCCGTTGACGCCTTCGACGATCTTTCGGAAGTCTCCGCCATGTTTCGTGGCGTCGGCGCGGGTGTCGAGCTTGCCTTCCATCGCGGCGATCGAAAGCCTGTTGGCGTCCGCCACCAGTGCGTTGACCGCGTCGATGCATGTGTTCAGGTTGTTCTTGATTTCGTTGAAGTCTCCATTGTACTTGTCCGTGATCTTCGGTGGGATGTCGCCCTTGGAAATCCGGTCCACATACTCGGCCGCGACATTGAGCGGGCCGATGACGGAATCCAATGTACCGTTGACGCCTTCGACGATTTTTCGGAAGTCTCCGCCATGTTTCGTGGCGTCGGCGCGGGTGTCGAGCTTGCCTTCCACCGCGGCGATCGAAAGACGGTTGGCATCGGCCACCAGCGCTTTGACATTTTCGATGCAGGTCGCAAGTGCCGGTGCGATTTCATCCTTGTCATCCATTGGTATGACCTGCGCGGACATGTCGCCTTCCGCGATCATCTGGATGACTTTGACAACCTTGAGTTGAAGGGTGTCGGTGAAGTCATCCATGGCTTTTGCCATCTGGCCGACCTCATCCTTCAAATCCATCTTCAGCCGCGTATTGAGATGTCCTTTGCTCATTTCCTGAATCATGGTCAGCGCCCGCTTCAACGGCTTGCTGATGATGCTGGAGAGGAATACGCCGAGTGCGATGGCGAGGAGCATGACAAACACCAGGACCACGATCATCGTTGTCGTAACCGAATCTGCCTGTTTTGTATTGGCGATCGCCATACCGTCGGCATCATCAACCTTCATGGCGATGATCGCCGCAATCGCGTCCTGCAAGGCTCTGGAGGCGATCCCGGTTTCACCGGTTTCAGCCAGCATTGTTAGTGCTTCCGCATTCTTGTTTTCTGTCGCCAAACCAAGAACGATCTTTGAACTCACCACATATTTGTTTTTCGCCATGGTGAAATCTTCATACAACGCCGTCATTTCCTTTGATACGATTGTTTCAGCGAAGATTGTGGAGATTTTGTCAATTTCCTCCAGCCTGGTCTGATAATTTGTTTTCAATTTTTCCGTCTCTGCCAAGTCCTCCGTCAGACACATGTCCCTGAGATTGACTCGCGTCCGTTGAAAGGCGGTGGAAATATCCGACATTTGCGAGATGGGTACGGTCATGCTCGAATACAGTTTTGCATCGGCTCTGCTAAGCTGTTGGATGTTCACCAGCGCAAACACCCCCATCGCCCCCGCAATCAACGCCACCAGAATAAACCCTGCCAACAGCTTCGCTCCGATTTTCATGTTCATGAACCATTTCATGGAATACCCTCCTGTTTCCTTGTTTTCCTTATGCCTCATCCGTCCGGAATCTGTCGGGAACGCTACTCAGGATCCTTCAATCGCAAACATCAAGGAACGTTTCAGCATTTCCGCACATCCTTCCGTCATGGGCTTTCCGTGTCCGAAGTAGATGATCCGGATGGGCAGCCGCGTCAGCCTTTCCAGCACCGTGATGAATGCCTCCTCGTGTTCGCCTTCCGCTGTATTGATGACAAGCGGGCTGTCCCCTGCAAACAGTACGCCCTCGTCATGGTTGAACAACAGGATGGAATCGCTGCTGTGTCCAGGCATGTGAATCACCTCAAACTGCCCGTCTCCGATGCGGATCTGTTCGCCGTTTCTCAGAAGGTGATCCACACCGTCATGATTTCCGGAAAAGGCGAACACTTTCGGGTGGTATTCCTTCTTCAGCAGCATGACCTGTCCTGTATGGTCATAATGGTTGTGGGTCAGGATGATCTGGTCGAGTTTTTTCTGACCCACCCCTGTATCCGCCTCCCGGAGGCGCTCCGCGATTCCCGGGTCCATGCCCGTGTCCACCAGCGTATTCGGATCCCCAAGCGCTTTCCAGGTTCCCGTCACGAACCAGGCATTGGAGGTGTAGACCGTGCTGCTCTCTGTGAGATTGACAATTTTCATGTCGCATTCCGTCCTCCCGGCGGTCCGGTTCCCGTTCGCTCTCCGGCAGGCTGCCGCAAAACCGGCGGCTCCGGAACAGGGTTGGGCGGGCAGTCCCGTTCTTGTCACCGTTTTCTGTACAACTGCGCGTTGGGCACAGCCTGCTCAAACAACCCGGCACATTCCTCTGGCAGTTTCTGGGTCTGTTCCATGGCCAGAAACCCGCCGTCCGCCAACGCGCCATGGAACATGCGGATGACCTTTACCCGCTCGTCCGGCTGGAAATGAAGGAGGACATTCTTGCACATGATGACCCCAAAATTCTCGCCCGGCGCTTTCAGGGTCAGCAGATCATGTTTTGTGAACCGCACCGCTTTGCGAAGTTCCTCCGAAATCTCATAGGAATCCGTTTCCGGCAGGGACCTGAAATACCGATCCAGCAGTTCGGCGGGAATCCGCTCCACCTGTTCCCGGGGATACACGCCGTTTTTGATGATCTCCTCAAAGAGATTGCTTCCGTCGAGATCGGTTGCTGTGATATGCACATTCCGGAAAAGCATGCCGCTCATGTTCTCGCGCAGGGTGATGGCCAGGGTGTACGGTTCCGGTCCCATTGCGCAGCCTGCATCCCAGAAATCAATGCGCTGGCGGGATCTCAGGGTTGGAAGGGCAATGTCCCGGATCATCTCGATGGTCTGCATGTCCCTGAAAAAATAGGTGAAAGCCATTTGGACGCTTCCTTTCAGGCCGTAGTATCTTGTCAGGCATCCGTTTCCATACGGGCCGGAAGTCCGGTTCGCGCAAGGAAGCCTCTTCAGGTCATATTCTCGATCACTTCCAGATCTTCGCCGGTCACCATTTTCTGGCAGTCCAGAATCAGCTTGATGTCCGCGCCGACTTTCCCGATGCCCATGATGAACCGGTTGTTGAAGCCACTTTTCGTATCCGGCGGCGGAACGATGTTTTCATCCGAAATGTCGAGGACCTCCGCCACATTGTCCACAATCAGCCCGATCTGCATGGTGCCGATATCCACCACCACAATGCAGGTCCGGTCGTTGTAGGGGATGCTCTCCTTCTTGAATTTCAACCGGACATCCATCACAGGCACGATCTTGCCGCGCAGATTGATGATGCCGCGGATGTACGTGCTGGAATCCGGCACCTTCGTGATGGGCTGGATGCCGATGATTTCCGTCACGAATTTGATTTCGATGCCGTACACTTCCTCCCCGACGACAAAGGTCAGGTATTTCCCCTTCTGCGTATCCTCGAGTTCTTCCCATTCCTGTACAGGTCCCGCCATCACTTTCCCTCCTTGCCTGATCGTTCCCGGGTTGGTCAGCCAGGTTTTCCCATGAATTGAAGTTCTTGCATTGTTGCGTCAGGGTTTCGCACGTTTTATAGTTCCCGCGCGGTTGCGTCAGTCCTATCCACGTCCAGTCCACCCACGTCCAGGATCAGGCTGATGCTGCCGTCCCCGAGAATCGTACAGCCTGAGATTCCGTCGACCTGCCTGAAATAAGCCGGCAGCGGCTTCACGACCACATGCTGTTCTCCAAGCAACTCATCCGCGAACAGGCACAGGGACGTGCCTTCATGTTCGATGACGACGACGATGCCCTCGTCGAGCGCATGCGCCCGCCCTTCCACTTGAAAACGCCGATGGAGTCGGATGATCGGGAAAGCTTCCCCCCGGATCATGAGCAATTCATGCCCCTCCGCATCCCGAATCGCCTGGGAGGGTTCCGCCCGGAGGGATTCCCGGATGGCCATGGTCGGGATGATGTAGCTGCTGTCCCCCACCGAAATCAGCATGCCGTCGATGATGGCCAGCGTGAGCGGAATCCGGATGGTGATGGTGCTGCCCTTGCCCCACTGGCTGTCGATGTAGACCGAGCCGCCGATGCGGGTGATGTTCTCCCGCACCACATCCATTCCGACGCCGCGTCCCGAAAATTCCGAGACGCTTTCCTTCGTGGAAAAGCCCGGCAGCATGATGAATCCGAAGATTTCCTTTTCCGTCAGTTCGTTGTCCGCCTTGGAAGTCAGTCCGTGTTCCCTGGCCTTCGCCAGGATGCGCTCCTTGTTGAGTCCCTTTCCGTCATCCTTCACTTCGATCCAGATTTCCCCGCCGTCATTCCGGGCTTCGAGCACGATTCTGCCCTTTTCCGGTTTTCCCGCCGCCTTGCGTTCCGCCCTCGTCTCCAGCCCATGATCCATGGCATTCCGGACCAGATGCATCAGCGGATCCGCCAGCTGGTCGATGAGGTTCTTGTCCACTTCGGTATCCTCACCCACCAGGACCAGCTCCGCTTCCTTGTCGAGCCGCCGTGTCATGTCGCGCACGATCCTGTGCATCTTTTGGAAAGTACCTGAAATCGGAAGCATCCGGATGGACATGACGATGTCCTGGAGTTCGTCCGTCAGCTTTCGAAGCTGGTTCGCGGATTTGTGGAACACGTCGAGCTGAAGTCCGGCCAGTTCCGGACAACGGGTGACCATGGATTCGGTGATGACGATTTCCCCGACAAGATCCATCAGCATGTCGAGCTTCTGGATGTTCACACTGATCAGGTTTCCCTTGCCGGCTTTCGAGGATCCGGGGGCTTCCCGGACACCAGGCTCGGGGGCGGACGCAACCTCGCCACCACCGGAAGCAGGCTCGGTACCGCCTAAAACCTTACCGGCCCCGCCGGAGACAGACTCGGACATCCCGGAATAGCCGTCGGTGTCAGTCCCTGCTTCTTCCGACAATTCAGGCATGACGATGACAGGACGCTTCACGAGACGTTCATCAGGTTCCGGATGGACCGGCTCGGGCCGCACCTCCGAAGGAAATGCCGGAATAGCCTCCAGCGTCGCCTCCGAAACGAAAAGCCCCCGGTTGACGAGTTCCCGCAGCTCCACTTCCGCCCTTTTCGAGGAAAACCACACCCGGAAGCCATCGGCGACAATCTTCTCCCCGCTGGTCGCATCCCCGATCAGGTCCGCCGGGTCATGATACAGTTCGACACAATGGTCCTGCAGACTGAAAACCAGCGAATAGGCGCGGATGTTCTCCATTTCGCACCCCGGTTCAAAACGGACATGTGCATGATACTTCTGCAGGCTTTCATCGTTCTTCTTCTCGTAATTGCTGATGTAGAAGCGTTTTGGCTTGACGGACCGATCCCCCGCGCCCGTCGGTTCCAGACCGGATGCGCGCTGCAGTTCCTGCAGAAAGCTTCGGATGGATTCCAGGAGGCTTTCCTCCGCCGCAGTGACCGGTTCGCCCGCTTCCACGAGCTGAATCTGTGCCTTCAGCGCATCCGCGGCTTGCAGCACGAGATCGCAGATGGCGCGGAAATCAAAGGTTTCGTTGCTGCGGTCCCGGATGTGGAAAAAAAGATCCTCGACTGAATGTGCCAGCGCCGCGATGGGCGAGAACATCATCATGCCCGCGGAGCCCTTGATGGTATGCATGATGCGGAAAATCTCGTTGATGTTTTCCTTGGTGAGTGTTTCCGCCTTTTCCGCGTGCAGCAGGATTTCCTCCAACGACTCGAGCAGCTGGTTCGATTCGAAGATGAACATGTCCAGCATGGGTTCCCGGCCGGAGCCGCCATAATCGCTCATGTCCCGGTTTCCTCCACTTTCCCGGTCTTCCCCGGCAGGGGAAGGACCCAATCGAGCATGCTGCGGACACGCGTCCGCAAGTCATAGGATCTGTCAAGCAGGTTCCATTGGCGGGTTGCGGTCGCCACAAGTCCTGCAAGCAAGTCGGAAAGGCCTTCAAGTTCAACGTCCGCCGGAAGCTCCCCTTGTGCCGCCGCCATCCGGAGCAGACCGGAGATGAGCTCCCGCCGTGCATGGAAAATCTCCTTCATTCGTTCATCGAGCATCACGTCATATTTCCACAAATCCATCGAAAACATCACGCTGGCGATTTCAGGATAGCCGGAATAATAACCGGCATAGGCATCGCAGACATGATGGATGGCATCGATGGGCGCCATGTTGTTTTCAGACACCGTATCCGCAAGTCCTTCATCGAATTCGGCGAAACGTTCCAGTATGGCGAGCAATACTTCCGCCTTGCCGTCGAAGTGCCGGAAGACGGCCGGTTCGGAGATTCCTTCGCGTCTTGCGAGTTCGCGCGTGGTCACCCCGGCGAGTCCGGCTTCGTCCAGCAGACGAATGGCGGAAATGAGCAGGCGTTCCTTGCGCTTCAGAAACAGTTCCGGATTCATGGAGCCGCCCTCCCTGCATGATAGGATGAAACCGGCGAAGACCAGAAAGATGTCGTTGCAGTCCGGGCCAGGGATCCGTCGCTTTTATGAAGCGGATCCCGTCTGTCAATGACGGGGTGATGAAGTTAGTTGTTACTAACAATCTTTTTCTATCCCGTTTCATTTAGCTTTAAACGGGCAAAGTAAAATTATTGGATCCTATTCCGGAATCCTTCATTTCATCACCCAACCATTTCATCGGGGGGTCTTATGCAACAGGGAACGACAGACACGGGAAGCAGGCGATACATCGGGTACAAGCTTCTGTTCAAGCTCCTTTCGGGTTCTGCGGCCTTATTGGCCGCTTATGAGGCCGTCTATTTTCTATGGCTGGCTCCGACCTTCCCCATGCCGGATTCGACGGCAGGAGCGTCCCCGGACAGCTTGCCTGTCCGGCTGTTTCACAACCAGCCACTGACCGCGGTCATGGGTTCGCTGCTTCTCTTCGTCCTTCTCCTTGTTGCCCTTGGATTCCTGTACCACGTTCAAAGCAACGTTGTCCGCTTTGTCACAAAAGCCATGGACCTGATGGCGCATCATGAGTATGATCCCGAGAGTCTGCCGGCCGTCAGACCCTGGATGAGGGAAAACATGGAACTCACCGCACTCGTCCGGGAGGTTGTTGCAGAACAGCAGTTCATGGAGCAGATCAAACAGGTTGCAGGCCGCGGGTATGTGATCGAGGATGTGCTGGAAAACCTGTTTCGTCACATGCAGCCCCACATGCCCGTCGACCGGATCGACATCGCCTATGTCAACCGCGTACGGGGTTCCATCACGATTGAGCACGCCGTCACAGGCTATTCGCCCATTTTGCTGGCGGCGGGCCATTCCTGCCGGATGGATGATCCCTGGTATGCGGAATGCCTGTTTGCCGGCCGGTCTTTCGTGTCCAGTGATCTTTCCACCGAAACGGGGGCGGGGCGGAACAGGAACACGGATGCCATCAATCTGCTGGTCCGCGAAGGAATCCTGTCGGGCATGATGTTCCCGCTTTTCCTGAGCGGCTCCGTCTATGCCTTCCTGTTTTTCGGCGCCCGCGAGAAGGACCGGTTCGGCGCATGGGAACAGATGATCGGCCGGAATACCGCTTCGGAACTCTCCTTCCTTCTCGACAAGACCTTGCTGACAAAGACCATGTTCTCCACGATCACCACCTCGTTTTCGGAACTCGTCGATCGGAAGGACAACGAAACAGCGGACCACATCAACCGGATGGTCGCCTATTCCTCGTTGCTTGCGGGGTTGCTCACCACACATCCGAACGGCGGATACCGGATCAACAACCGGTTTGTGCGCGACATCACCAACCATGCCGCCATCCACGACATCGGGAAGGTCGCCATCCCGGATGCGATCCTGAAAAAGAACGGCAAACTGACGCCGGAGGAATGGGAGATCATGAAAACGCATGCCTCCATTGGCTCCGACATTCTTCTCGACATGAAAAGGGACCTGACCCTGTTCCGGCAGGATTTTTACGAAGTGGCTACGAACATCGCGCGCCATCACCATGAAAGATGGGACGGAACCGGATATCCGGATGCCCTGAAGGGGGACGACATCCCGCTCGAAGCGCGGATTGTCGCCGTGGCGGATGTCTTTGACGCCCTTTCCTCAAAACGGGTGTACAAGGAGGCCTGGTCCTTCGAAGACTCCCTCCTGGAACTGCGCGCCTCCGCCGGCTCCCATCTGGATCCGGTTCTCGTCGGCCTGTTTTTGGAACATGAGGCGGAAATCCGCATCATTCACCGAAGAAATGGTGCGGCAAAATCCATCATGTCCGCCTGAAGCATGCCGATATACTTGTGGGAGGGAACCGTCATGCTGACTTTTATTCGTGGAATATCGGCCCGGTTGGGAATCATTGCCTGCCTGAGCCTTTTTTTGCTGTTTGTTTCCGCCGCCGCGCCGATCCCGTCTTCCGCGGCGCTTTTGCCCGCCCCTTCCTCCCTTCGGGTCACCGCAAACACCTGGAACCAGTTCAAGGTGGAATGGACCGCTGTTCCAGGCGCAACCGGTTATTGGCTGCAACGGAGAATGGACGGCGGCACCACCTTTGATTCCCTCGTCATGCCGCCCGCCACACAGACCAGCTTTCTGGACACGGTGCAGAACGGTCACCTGTACACCTATCGGGTGCAGGCGATCGGCGGCAGCGAACCGGGTCTGGCAGTGGATTCCGCTCCCGCCTCCATGCTCTGGCCCACGCAGATTGGCCTGCTGTCCGTCGCAGCCGACAAAGTTGAAGTCTCCTGGACGCTTCCGGCCAATCCATGGCTGCCTGCAAACGGCTACACGCCGGTCATCGAACGCAGGTTGAATGCGGATGCATGGATTCCGGCCGGACGGGCGGCCGCCGGGTCGGCCACCTTCACGGATTCGGGGCTCGCCGAGGGTTCCCGCTATGAATACCGTGTCCGGTTTGATGTCGGGCTGGATGGCAACCCGCTCTGGTACCCCACGACGGGCGGCCAGGTCCTCTACACAAAGCTTCGGGCTCCCGCAAGCCTGACTGCAGCCCTCACCGCCTACGGAACCGTCGAGATCGCATGGAAGACGGATGCCGTACAGGCCGGAAACACCCAGATCGAGCGAAGCTCGGACGGCGGCCCCTTTGTCCTGCTGGCCACGGTCGCAGCCGGAACAATCTCCTTCTCGGATGGTTCCGTATCAAACGGCCATGTCTATCGTTACCGGGTCCGCCATGTCGGCGTGGGTTCGAACGGAGACTGGTCACCGGAGGGACGCATCGTTCTGGTCTACCCGAATGCCTTGAGTACGGAAGCCGTCTATCCGGACCAGATCAATCTCGCATGGACCTGGCCTACGGCAGATCAGTCCGTGCTGGGAGAAGCACAGCCGCGCATCGAACGACGGAAAGCAGGAGAAAATACCTGGACGCAGCTCGTGACCCTGGAACCCGGCGTGACGGGTTACCGGGACCAGGGACTGACACCCGACACCGTATACAATTATCGCATCCAGGCTCAATATCAGGATGGCTCGCTGTCCCCATGGTATCCGGCTCCCGGCCAGAGCCGCGAGGCGCGGACCGGCATCGCCATCGGCACCGGCTTCTCCGGACATGCGCTCTCCGCCACGATGGTCCGTCTGGAATGGGATTACGAGGCGCTCGGCGGAAAAACAGCCATTCTCGAACGTTATGACTCGGCCGGTGTTCCCCAGCCGGTCCTCACGACTTCCTCGGAAAGCAGTTTCATCGAGTCCGGACTCCTGCCGGGCACCGAATACACCTGGCGGTTGACCGTACGTGCGCCCAGCGGTTTCTCCACCACCTCTTCCGATCCCCTCACGATCAAGACCGAGGCGGCGCCGACGCCGGCCAATGTAAAGGCCACGCCCGCAGCCGCCGACCGGATCGTCATCAGCTGGCAGTATGACTTCACCCAGGAATCCGGCTTCGAGGTCTGGCGGAAGACAAGCGGGACCTGGACGCGGGTGGGGGAGACCGGCCGGAATATCCAGTATTGGACCGATACGGCGCTTCCCGCCTCCGGCAGGGCCCAGTGGAAGGTGCGGGCCGTACGGGGCGCCAATGTGTACTCAGCCTTCGCCCTCACGGAATCGCGTACGCTGGACACCCCGGTCCTGCCACAGGAATTCGAGGCCCTGATGTCCCTGGGCCGGCTTTCGCTCAGCTGGGCGTCCCCCTTGCCGGATCTCGGTTCCGACGTGAACTACCATGTCGAAGGCAGATCCGGCCTCAACGGCGATTGGCGCGAAATCACCGCGGTTTCGGCCGGCAGCCGTTCCATCGACTGGTTCCTGATGGATTCCGGGGAAATGCAGTACCGCATACGAGCCGATGTGAAAGGGCTCGCCCTGTATAGCGCCATCTATCTGTTTCCCGGCAGGGAACCCGGTCCCGTCAACGGATTGAAGGCGGTCTCCGTCGGTCCCGGACGCGTACAGCTTTCCTGGGATGAACCGGATGCGGCTGTGTCCGGCTACCGGATCTTCCGTCTGGACGGAGGGAACCGGCGGCAGATCGGTACGGTTTCCGGCACCACATACGCATATTCCGACACGACCGCGGCACCCGGCACGAAGCCCAAATATGCCGTCCACGCCTGGAACGCCTATACCATCTCTCAGGAGGCGACACTGGGTCCCCTCACGGTTCCCGCCGTGCTGTCGTTTTCAGACCTTGCGAACTACGGCTGGGCGGCTTCCTCCGTCAACAGGCTCGTATCCCTCGGAATTGTGACCGGAACGTCCACTTCCCGCTTCTCCCCGTCCCGCGGCCTTGTTCGTGCGGAGTACATGAAGATGCTCCTCACAACACTCGGCGTCCCGGAATCCAAACGGCCGGCCGGCCCCATCGCCGACATCCCCGCGGATGCATGGTATGCGGGCTGGATGTATGCGGCCCTTGAACACGGCATCCTGCAGCCGGATGCCTCCGGCCGCCTGTTTCCCGCAGCCGCAGTGACACGCGGGGAAATGGCGCTCTATACGCAGAACGCGTGTCTTGTGGCGGGAAAAACGATGTCCCTGGCCGATTCGGCCGTGCTGGATGCCTTTACAGATCAAGCCGATATTCCGGACGAACAGCGCGGCGCCATGACCATGATGGTCGGCAACAAGCTGATCGCCGGTCATTCGAACGGAAGGCTGGCTCCGCGGGCGATCCTGAACCGGGCGGAAGCCGCTGTGGTTCTGGTGAAGCTGTTGGGCTTGAAGGCGCCCTGAGCCGGGATCCGGGTGATTTAGTCATCCTCCGCGGGGAGCGGCCTCGCTTTCTCTCCGTCCGATCCGTTTTCCTTCGCACTGACAGACTTATCTTCATCGGCACGGATTGTACCTGAGGGATCCGGCATCAGGAAGGCACAGGTGAAAGTGAAGCAGCTGCCCGCATCCATCTCGCTTTGCGCCCAAATCTCACCGCCCATTTTTTCCACAAGCCCCTTGCAGATGGAAAGGCCAAGTCCCGAGCCCCCGAAAATCCGTGTGTTTGAACCGTCCACCTGGCTGAACCGTTTGAACAGGATGTCCAGTTTGTCCGGTGCGATTCCGATTCCCGTATCCCGGACGGAAAAAACCAGGTGCTGCTTCCCATCGTCCCGGGCCCTTTTTTCTACAACGACTACATCAATCGAGCCGGCACTCGTGTACTTCACTGCATTCCCGACCAGATTCGACAAAATCTGCCGAAGTCGGAATGGATCCCCCAGGCAAATATCCAGAATTTCCTCCGCGATATCAACTCGGATGGGGATCCCTTTGGACATGGACGCCGTCAAGAAGAGGTCGCATGCTTCCTTTACTGTTTTGCTGATACTGAACGGAATCACTTCGAATTCGATCTTTCCCGCTTCGATCCGGGAATAATCCAGGATATCGTTGATGACAGACAACAGGGTGTTTGAAGAGGCATGGGCGATTTCAAGCAGTTCCTTCTGGATATCGGACAAGGGCGTCCGGTCTAGCAGCTGAATCATGCCCATCAGGCCATTCAGGGGGGTTCTGATTTCATGGCTCATGTTGGCGAGAAACTGGCTTTTGGCTTCATTGGCCGCCACTGCCTGCTCTCTTGCCTGTTCCAGTTCGGAGACCATGAGATCCCGCTCCCGCTCCATTGCCACCCGCTCGCTGATGTCATGCACGACGGAATGCAGCACCGTCTTCCCGTCATATTGGATGGGACTCGCATGGACCTCCACTTCGCTTGTCGTTCCATCCGCATGCCGATGTTTGAAAAGAAACCGATTCACCGACCCTTCGGTTGCTTTGCCCATCGCTTCCCGCACCTGAGGGACCGACTGCGTATTGATGTCTGATATGTGCATTTTCAGCAAGGTTTCGTGACTCCAGCCATAATATTCCTCCGCAGCACGGTTCGCATCAAGAATCCGACCGGTTTCCCGATCCATGATCAACTTGACCAGATGGCTGTTTTCGAACATGCTGCGATAGCGCGAGTCTGTCTCCGCGATCCGTAGAAGGGCTTCGTTCCGACTCGTCTGCAGCCGGATCAGTTCCGCCAGCAGAACGGTCGCAACGGGATGGACAACCATGATGGGAAGCCAGATTTCCCGAATGACGTTCAGATTCTGCGGATAGGGCAGCAACAGCATGCATGCGAGCATCACGGCATGGACAACAAGGCCCATCAGATACGTAATGCCCCACTGCCGCCACCCTTTTCCCTTCCCGAAAACAGACCGCCAGCCCAGACCGATTCCGGCACTCGCGAGAATGACCACCACCCCGGGAATGGCTCCGACGCCCCCGGAAATAAAGCGGTATAAGGCTGTCATGACCGCTGCGATGGCAATGGCCGGACCCCCAAACAACAACGCTGCAACGCTCAACAGGATGGACCGAGTGTCAAAGTAGAGACCCGGGGCCAATTCGAAAGGGAAGAGCATCAGAACGATCCCAAGCAGCCCAATGAGGGAACCTGTCAGATAAGGTCTCAGGTTGCTCCGCGATTCGGGAATCAGGAACGCCGCTTCATACACCATGCTCAATGCAATCAGGATGGCTGCGTTATTGACGATTGATACCATCAGTGAAGTATGCATTCCATCCCCCATGAAACGAAACAACCATCCCGTTCAAAGTGCGGCTCCGGCAAAAGTTGGCCCTGCTCTTTCCTTGTACCCATCGATCCGACATGAAAAACTGCAACCTCTTCACCCGGAGAAATGGTTTTGTGAAACAGCTTTGCTCAAAGATCCGACGGCTGGTTCATGCTGGGAGCGAAACACCTGGAAACTGATCTTTTCAATGAATGCGGAAAAAGGCCCACACAGATCCATCCTGTGGAAAAGCCGCACCGAGCGAGATTTTCGAAACGCATGCCTGTCACATTACCGGTCGAAGGATCCGGTCGTGAGACTGTGCCTAGCGCATCACCAATAACAGGACGATATTCCCGATGAACGAACAGACGGCGGTAATGATCAGGGAAACCCGCATGTGGTCCGTGGAACGCTTGAGTCGGCGTGAATTGAGGATGATCCCGACACCCGAGAGAATGAAAAGCCCGGCCATCATCCACTGGGAGATTCCCAGAATGCTGTAATCCCAATATGTCCGCACCTTCACGCCAAGCAGCCTGTCAAACAGGGTTTCGAGCGGAGGGCTTGCTTCGTTGGCGACGAGCAGGCTCAGGATCAGAAGGACCCACACCGCCACATTGCTGGCGTTGATGATCAGCATGATCGGATCCTTGCGATGCCTGCGTTCCTTCCAGTAACGGATCGGTTCGTTGCCGTATGCCATGTCGCCCTCCCCTTTTCCTCCATGATACGCCTGTTGCCGCTGAAATCAACTGTTTCTGCGTTTTCCACGCACGTCTTGCGCGATCTCGCACACGACTCCGGTTGCCCATCCTTTCCCGTCACATTCTCGGGATGCCGCATCCGCTTTCACGGGCATGCCAACTGTCGGATTCCCTTCCGTCACATTCTCTGGTTGACACAATCCCCCGCAGGGGTAATATGAACATGAGGGCCGATCCGGCTCCGCAAGGAGGTTTCCATGAAAACCAGCCTGGACGCCAACATCCGCTCTCTCCTGGCCGAAGGCCGTCACACGAATCCGCACGCCGTACTCGGCATGCACCTGGTCCATGACCGCATCCACGTCCGGGCCTGGCAGCCCGGCGCAGTCTCGGTTTCCCTTCGCGACGGCGTGACCGGGGAGTGTCTCCCCATGACGGCGGAGGAACCTGCGGGCCTTTTCACACGCGCATTTCCCGAGCGGAAGGAGCGATTCTCCTACCAATATATCGTCACAGTTCCCGACGGACATTCGTATGAAACGGAAGATCCGTATCGGTTCTGGCCCACGATCTCGGAATATGATCTCCATCTGTTCAATGAAGGCACCCACCACAAGATCTATGAAAAGCTGGGCTGCCACCTGCGGGAACACGAAGGCACGGCTGGCGCCTCCTTTGCGGTCTGGGCGCCGGCCGCCCAACGGGTCAGCGTCGTCGGCTCCTTCAACGGATGGAACGGCCTGCGTCATCCCATGCGCAGGATGGGCGCTTCAGGCGTCTGGGAAATCTTCATCCCCAACCTCAGCAGGGGGGATGTCTACAAATATGAGATTCTGACGCCTTCCGGGGAGCTGTACATCAAGGCGGATCCATTCGCCTTCTTTGCGGAGCGGCCGTCACAGACCGCATCCATCTGCTGGGATCTGCAGAATCACGACTGGAAGGATCGCGTCTGGATGACCGCCCGTGCCACGGGGGACCCGTTCGGCAAACCTGTCAGCATCTATGAGATCCATGCCGGTTCCTGGCGTCAGGCAGCCGCTGCCGATCCCAATCCCCATGCAGGTCCGGGCGACACCCCCAGCCTGATCGCGGCGGAAAAGGATGGCGTGGAAACGGGGGAAACAGGTTTTCGCCTCCTTTCCTGGCTGGAACTCCGGGACCAACTGATCCCCTACCTGCTGGAAATGCATTACACGCATGTCGAAATGATGCCGGTCATGGAACATCCATACGATGGCTCCTGGGGATACCAGGTCACCGGCTTCTACGCACCGAGCGCACGCTACGGCAAGCCGGAGGAACTGAAGGAATTCATCGACGCCTGCCACCGGAACGGCATCGGCGTTCTCATGGACTGGGTCCCGGCCCATTTCCCGAAGGATGGCCATGGCCTGGCCCGGTTCGACGGAACGGCGCTGTACGAGCATGCGGATCCCCGACAGGGCGAGCACGAGCAGTGGGGCACCCACATCTTCAACTACGGTCGCCGCGAGGTTCGAAATTTCCTCATCGCAAATGCGGTGTACTGGTTCGAGCAATACCACATCGACGGCCTGCGCGTGGATGCCGTCGCCTCCATGCTGTACCTGGATTACGCGCGTCCGAGCGGCGACTGGCTCCCGAATCCCTATGGGGGACGCGAGAACATCGCGGCGATTGAGTTCATCCGGCAGCTCAACCATACCGTCTACCGCTATTTCCCCAATGTCATGATGATTGCGGAGGAATCCACCTCCTGGCCCATGGTCACCAAACCGGTCCATGCGGGCGGCCTCGGCTTCTCGCACAAATGGAACATGGGCTGGATGAACGATTTCCTCAGGTACATGTCCATGGACACGCTCTACCGGAAGGATCACCAGAACCTCATCACCTTTTCCTTCATGTACGCCTGGAGTGAGAATTATGTCCTTGTGCTCTCCCATGACGAATGCGTGCATGGGAAAAAATCCTTCCTGAACCGCATGCCGGGCGACTACAAACAGCAGTTCGCCGGACTTCGCGCCGCCTACGGCTATTTCTTCGCCCATCCCGGCAAAAAGCTGTTGTTCATGGGCGGCGAATTCGGCCAATACATCGAATGGCGCTATAAATACGGGTTGGACTGGATGCTGCTGGAGTACGACCTCCATCGGAAGTTGAAGGATTGCGTCCGGGACATGAATGCACTGTACACCTCCGAGAAGGCGCTGTACGAGATGGATTCCCATTATGAGGGCTTCGAGTGGATCGACTGCAACGACACCGCGCACAGCATTGCTACCTTTCTCCGCAAGGGACAGGACTGGCACGACATGCTGCTGATCGTCTGCAATTTCTCCACAACCGGATTCGACGGATACCGCATCGGCGCGCCGCTCGATACGAACTATTCCGAAGTGCTGAATACGGATGATCTGAAATATGGCGGAAACGGCTTCTGCAATGACGCACCCGTCTCTGCGGACGCAATCCCCTGGCAGCGGAAACCTTTTTCCATCGTCCTGAAAATCCCGCCGCTCTCCGTTCTGTACCTGCGCCCGGACATGTCCAGGTTGCCCGGAATGTCACATGGCGTCAAATCCTCCGAAGGAGAAGCAGGATCCTGAAAGGTTGACGAAGCACGACCTTGCAAGCCACCCTTCGGACGGAGAGACCTGGTCTTGAAGCGCTACCGGAACAAGTTCCGCGAAGCGGCCTTGGCATGGAGCGTATGGGGCCTCATGAGAAAACGTTTTCATGCACAATCAACAAAATAAGTCTATGCTTTCAACAGAATTTTCACGAATTCGTCAAAGCCTTCATGTTTTGCGCGCCCTCCCTGTGGTAAATTCCAATCGACACCAAAACGGGGAGGCGGTTCGATGAAACTGGACCATGTTGCGATCACACAAATGTCGGAAGCCGGCTCGAAAAACAATCACTACCAGATACGGGCTGAATTGCTCGAGACGCCGAATGTCAACTGGCGCAGGCAGTTTCAGCTGGCCTGGTACAACTCGCCGGAATGTCGCCGTCTTTGCTCGGATGTGCAAATGGACGGCTCCTCCATCATGATTCAAATCAAGGATGCACGTCAGGTCAACGATACCGTCGCCGCCCTGAAATCCCTCATGGCGGCCACG
Organism: uncultured Clostridia bacterium; assembly: GCA_942493335.1. Lineage (GTDB taxonomy): Bacteria > Bacillota > Clostridia > DSM-8532 > DSM-8532 > JAEWSN01. The sequence continues at coordinate 2,874,760 of OW818693.1, forward strand.
AACGCCCAAGCCGGCGTACAACGGACACATACGGACAAGAAAGCGATCATCTAGCCATATTTCGAAGCAGGCTGGTGTCGGCGCTTTCCGATGGAAACCGGCGACTGTCCATGGACTTCGTGGAAATCAGACAGAATCCCGAGACCGTTCGCACCCACTTGGGTCTGAACGGTTTTTTTATGACGTCGAGACCGTTCGCACCTGCTGGGTATGGATGGTTTTCTTATGATATGATGAAAGGGCCTCGTCCATGCATGCAGACACGGTTGAAGGCACCCTTCGTCCCGTCCGGCACGCCGGCATGCACACCCTCACCGACCCGATATCGAACGGCCCCGCTATGTCGAACCGTCCCGCAATGAAAGGTGTGACATGAAAAACCATCGTTTTCTGCCCATTGTGGCTGTCCTTTTCGCCGTATTTGTCTGGGGGATCTCCTTTGTCTCCACCAAAGTCGTCCTCGGAGACCTGCCCCCTGTCTCCATCGCATTTTTCCGGCAGTTGATCGCTCTTCTGCCGCTGTTGCTTCTGATGCGCCTGAACAAGGATACACTGCAGATCAGGAAACGGGAAATCCCCTTGTTTTTCGTGGCGGCCTTTTTTGGACTTGTCCTGTATTTCGTGTTTGAAAACACCGGGCTGATGTATACCAGCGCCTCGAACGCCGCCATGCTGGTCGCCGCCATCCCCGTTTTCACACTCGTCATCGAAAGCATGACCAGCCACAAGAAGCTGTCCCTGTTCACATTGTCCATGGTGCTCGTTTCCATCGGCGGCGTGTATCTTGTCCTGTTTGAAAAAGGAATGCCGGACTTTTCAAGCAAAACGTTTCTAGGGAACATGCTGGTCTTCGGGGCGATGGTATCCTGGATTGCCTACACCTATCTGAGCAAGCAGCTCGGCGCCCGCTACAACAGTCTGAAGATCACCACCCTGCAAACCTTCTGCAGCATCCCGCTGTTTGTCCCGTTTCTCATTCGGGAAATACCAAGTTGGAAAATGCCTTCCGGTTTATCCATGCTGCATCTCGCCTTTTTGGGCATATTATGCTCGGCCGGGGCGTACGTGGCCTATCTTCACGGAGTTCAGAAGCTCGGTCCCATCCTGCCCTCTGCCTTTCTGAACCTGCTCCCCGTCGTCACGATTCTGACCGGCATGGTGCTGCTGGCCGAAATTCCCACCCTGAGCCAGATGGCTGGCGCACTGCTCATCATCGGAAGTCTGACGGCCCTGACCCTGAAGGGGCGGAAAACCGCCGTCACAGAAACGGACCTTGTGGAAGAAACCCTGCGCGAAACGAACCCGATGGAAGGAGCCCCGCATGAAAAAGATACTGAAACGGACACTGCCCATGCTGCTGATCCTGACACTCTCCCTCGCACTGCTCGCGGGCTGCGCACCGAAGACGAATGACCTGGTCGTCGGTATGGAACTGCAGTATCCGCCGTTTGAAACAACAGATGCAAATGGAAATCCCACCGGCATCAGCGTCGACATGGCCATGAAACTGGGGGAATCACTCGGCCGCAAGGTTCGGATTGTGAATACCGCGTATAGTGGATTGATACCGGCTTTGCAAAGCAAACAGATCGACATTATTCTTTCCTCCATGACCATCACGGACAAACGCAAGGAATCCATAGATTTTTCCGATCCGTATGCGCAGGCGAATCTGGCCCTGCTCATCGGGAAGGATTCAAAGGTGAATTCCGCCGCCGATCTGAAGGCCGGAACGAAAATCGCCGTGAAAAAGGGAACCACCGCCCATGTATATGCCGACAGCCATTTCAAGGACGCCGAAGTGCTGGTGTTCGATTCGGAAGGTTCCTGCATCCTGGAAGTGAGTACGGGCAAGGCGGATGTGTTCATTTATGACCAGATGAGCATCTACAAGGCATGGCAGGCCAATCCGGACACGACGCGCACAAACCTCGAACCTTTTGCCGAAACGCCGGAGAATTGGGGCGTCGGTCTCCGTCAGGGAGATGACGCCCTGAAAAAGCAGATCAACGACTTCATCCGCACGAGCAAAGAGAACGGTTTTTTCACCAGCCTTGCCGATAAATACCTCAAGGACATGAAAGCGGTGTTTGATGAACTTGGCATCCCCTTCTTCTTCTGATCCGGGTGAATCCAGCCTTTCAAAGGCATCCTGCCATCAGGGTGATCCCTCTTCCGCAAAGCGCTCCCTTTTCTCGCGACTCTTCCTGCGGCTGGAGGGGCATCCCCCCTCCGGCGCGCAGAGTCTTTTCAACGGCCTTCTCGTCGGCGGCCTGATTGCTGGCTTCTTTATTCTGACGTTTCTCACGCTGGACTACACGCCCCGATGGAACCTGCTGTGGCTTTATCGGGAGAAAGTGCTGTCCGGATTCGTGAACACGCTGGCCATCAGTGCCATCGCGCTGGTGCTGTCCCTGATCATCGGACTGGCAACCGCCCTCAGCAGCCGCTCCCGGCTGATTCCGCTGGTGACCTTCGGCCGGATGTATATCGGACTGATCCGGAATACACCCTTGATGGTGCAGATCATCATCCTTTTTTACGTGGTCGGCACCGCCCTGAACATCACGAACCGCTATCTGGTCGGTGCGCTGATCCTCGCCTGTTTCAGCGGGGCCTACGTCAGTGAGATCATCCGCGCCGGCATCGAAAGCATCCCGGCCAGCCAAATCGAGTCCGGCCAATCCCTCGGATTCACCCGCTTCCAGCTGTATCGCCATGTCATTCTCCCGCAGGTGGCCAAACGCATCACGCCTGGCATTGCGGGGCAGCTTGTCTCCCTGGTGAAGGATTCCTCCCTTCTCTCGATCATTGCCGTCAGCGAGGTCACAAAGGTGGTTCAGGAAATCGATTCCCTGAACTATGCAACCATTGAGACGTTCATCCAGCTGGCAGGTCTGTACCTGCTCATCACCCTGCCGCTTTCCGCTCTGGCGAAAAGACTGGAAAGGCGGTTTGCGTATGAGAATTGACATCGAACGCCTGAACAAGCGGTATGACGAAAAGGAAATCCTGAAAGACCTGACGCTCCATATGGACAACGTATCCACTCTCGCCATCACCGGACCGTCCGGCGGCGGGAAATCCACGCTGCTCCGCATTCTCGCGGGCCTGCAAAAGCCGTATTCCGGGCGGGTGGCCCTGGACGGACGGGAAATCGTGTTCGAGCCGGAACCGCTGCATGCCTGGAGAAAATCCATTGGCGTCGTGTTTCAGGCATATAATCTGTTCCCCCATATGACCGCTCTTGAAAACATCGTCCTGCCCATGACGGCGGTGCACAAGGTTCCACGGCCCGAGGCGCTGGAGAAGGCGCACGCCTTGCTGGACCGCTTCAAGCTGACGGAGCACATGCACAAGAAGCCGGGACAGCTTTCCGGTGGCCAGCAGCAGCGCATCGCCATCGCACGCGCCATCGCCGTGAGTTCCGGACTGCTGCTGCTGGATGAACCCACCTCCGCGCTCGATCCGTTCATGACAAAGGAAGTGCTGGACATGCTGCGGGAACTTTCCCTCGAGAACCGGACCATTCTGATGGTCACGCACGAAATCTCCTTTGCAGCGGGCGTCTGCGACCATATGGTCTATCTGGAGGATGGACGGATCGTGGAAGCTGGCCTTACCGTCGACGTCATCCAGGCAACGGGTATGGGCGTGCACTGACTTTTTTGGGGCTCGCCTATACCCTACAGCCGTTCTCCGCCCGCCCCAGATAACCCATGAATTCAACAGACCCTAAGGGATAACAACAGATCCAAAGGGATCCTCTTGCACAAAAAACCTTGTCGTGGTACCATTGCACCAATGGTTACATATTTGATACCGGATTTCTATCGCGTAACATGATATGCCATAGGTTATGAACTCGTGTTTATACCAGTGGCTATCCATTCGGGTACCAATGCCGGCAACGACAGACATGGAAAGAGAGGCTCCCATATGGCTGCCAGGAATGCAATGAAGGAAACCGTCACGGATGAAAGCAATCTGAATGCCCAGGAAACCGACACCCGCATCACGAAGATCCTTGCAGGCTGTGACAACGAGCCGCTCCCCGGGCATGTCGAATGCTCCATCGAGAAGGCGCTTGACGTTCTCGGCGGCAAATGGACCTTCCTGATCATTCGCGACCTTCAGTGCGGCACGAAGCGCTTCGGCGAACTACGGAAGTCTCTTGTCGGCGTCAGCCCGAAGACCCTGTCGGAGCGGCTGAAAGAGCTGGAGGAAAAAGGCGTGGTCACCCGTACCGCCTATGCCACCATTCCGCCGACTGTGGAGTATGCCCTGACTGAAAAGGGCCAGAGCCTGCACCCCATCATCAAGGCGATGAAGCTGTGGGGTTCGCGCTGGGGCTGAGGCCTCTGCTGCATTGCGTCAGGCATCCGCATAATGCCTTGCCTGCGCGTTCCACAGCTCGTAATACTTGCCTTCCACTTCGGTTACAAGCCGATCATGGTTTCCGCGCTGGATCAACCTGCCTTCATGAAAAACAGCAATATCCTCACAGAAACGACAACTTGACAAACGGTGAGAGATATAAATGGCTGTTTTTTTCCCTACAATTTTATTGAAGTTCGAGTAGATTTCATATTCAGCGATGGGATCCAGTGCGGCAGTGGGCTCATCCAACACAATGATTGGCGCATCCTTGTAAAGGGCTCTGGCAAGGGCGATTTTCTGTGCTTCTCCGCCGGATATTTCCACCCCATCCTCTTCGTAATCCTGATACAATGCCGTTTCCAAGCCTCTCGGCAATGTATCCATCCTTTCGCCAAAGCCAGCCTGACGTAACGCATGCTTCACCTTTTCCGGATCGAAATGCATGTCCGTGGCCACATTCTGCCCAAGCCCGAAGGAGAACAGCCGAAAATCCTGAAAGACAACGGAGAACACCTGCATATACTCCTGATAGTCATATTTCTTGATGTTGATGCCATTGAGGGTGATCTCCCCCTCTGTAGGGTCGTACAGGCGGCAAAGCAGCTTGATGAGCGTGGTTTTTCCACTTCCATTCATGCCGACGACGGCCAATCGCTGGCCGATGCGCAGCTTCATGTCCAGATTTTTCAATACATCGACGTCCGTACCCGGGTATCGGAAGGAAACATTCCGAAACTCCAGATCATATTCGTGGTCATTTCGCTTTTCTATCGGAAGGGTGCCTTTATACAAGACATCCGGAACGCCGAGGTATTCCAGCGTGGATTGCTGACGTTCCGCTGCATGCGCATATTCGACATACTGTCGGAACAAGTCGGTCACTGCAACAGAAAAACGGTAGATCGTCGTCGCATACTTGACGACGGAGCCAATGCTCAGGGTTCCGGCTGCCGCAAGCAGCACGACATACAGAAAGGAACCCGCCTGCAGCAGGCCTGAGACAAGACCCGACACAAAACCGAACTGGCTGTTGATCTCCGTTGCCTTCCGGATCCACTTTCGCCTGTCATTGTTCTTTTCTTTCTCCATATAGGCCTGAATCAGGGATTGCGCCTTGTAAAGCCGGATGTCCTTTCCCTGACGGTAGTCCTGTTTGTTCCAGAGAAACAGGCCCAGGAGGCCACGTATCTTCCCATAGGCATTCAGATGGGCATTCCCTTTTTCCGTAATCATCGAGGTATATGCAATACTTAGAAGGATCATCCCCCCAAGCACAGCAAGCACAATGTCTGCTCCGATACCCATTAGGTGTCCGTCATTCCGGAACAGGGGAACCAGCACAACAATGGACACAAGCAGGCTGATCCCGGAGGACAGCAGGACCGGAAGCTGCCAGATCATGCTGTAGAATCCGGATCCCCAGTTGTTGTCCGTCTGGATGCGGGTCCTGATGTCATTCACTTTTGGGTTGTCAATCAGTTCATAGTCCAGTGTCAATGTCTTGATGCCCATGTTCATGTCGAACTTTTTCACGCAGAGCTCGGTGTGGATGTCCTTGATCTTGCACAAATAGGCATGTATTACCTGCAGCAGGAAAACCGCACCCACACAAAGGCCAACGATCCAAAGCATATCAGGGACATGCAAACCTGCGGTCAAGCCGTCCAGAACATAGGCCGAAAGGAAGATGCCGACAAAAGGAACGCAGGCGTCCATCACCGCGATCAGCACCGATGTGATGGTCACAGTCCTGTCCAGATGCCACATCATGCGGATGGAGTCCGCAATGCTTCGCATACGATTACGAAATTTCAACGCTTTCCCCTCCCGCGCTTTTGTAATAATGGCTCTGGATTTCGAACATGCGCGCATATTCACCCTCGCAGGCCATCAAATCTTCATGGGACCCCACTTCCAACGCCTTGCCCCGACCCAGCAGAATGATTCTGTCGCAAAACCGCGTGCTTGCAAGGCGATGGGAGATGAAAATCGATGTTTTCTCCTTAGCGAGTTCATGAAAGAACAGATAAGTGTCACTTTCCGCAATGGGATCCAAGGCTGAGGTTGGCTCGTCCAGAACCAGAATGGGCGCATCGCGGTAAAGCGCACGGGCCATGAGCAGTTTTTGCTGTTGTCCGCCCGACAGCACCATGCCCTCCGCAATGCTTCTGGTCATGGGTGTCTGCAAACCCTCCGGGTATTCCGATACCTTGTGTGAAAGGCCCACCTGCTCAATACACTGCGCGACTCTTGCCAGATCCGTTTTGTCCAGGGTCTGCAAGGAGACGTTCTCCGCGAGGGAGAACGGGGGGATGTAAAAGTCCTGGAAGACCGCCGAGAAAAGGGAAAGCAAATCCTCTTTCCGAAAGCGGTCCGTCGAAAGACCCTCAATGAGGATTTCACCCTTATCGGGTTTGTAAAATCCGCACAAAAGTTTTACGAGGGTCGTTTTCCCTGCTCCGTTCACGCCAACCAGCGCGATTTTTTCACCCTTCGCAATCGTAAGGTTGAAGTCATCCAGTACCGGCTCTTCGGACTCTCCGTATGAAAAATGCACGTGCCGGAACTCAATGGACAGCCCAGAACCCGTAGGCACACAGGCAGGTTCCTGTGGCTCCCGTGAATCGGTCCGATCCAGAAAAGTCCGCATGTCATTCATCTGCCGGTTGGATTCGCTCAACACATTGGCGTTGTCAAGCAGCTTCTCGACAAACCCCGAAAAACCGAGAATGGCGCCGAAGTAGAACACGAAATTCCCTACCGAAATCCTTCCGCCCGCAACCGCCCAGATCAGATAGGCATAGGCCACGCCGTCCCGAAAAAAAAGAATCCCGGCATTGATGACCCCCGCCAGGAAGAACCGGTTTTTGATCTTGCCGGTGAGTGTGCTCAATGCCGAAAGAATCCCGTTCTGCAGGGTGATGAACCAGTCCGCCATCCCATAGAGACGGATATCCTTGCCGAACTTCACATCCTTGGCAGTCCATTCGACGTAATTCAGTTTTTTGTGGAGTCTCGCTTCCTCATCCTTCAACCCGTCCTGATACCGCTGGGCGCTCCGAACCGAGAAAAAACTGATCAGGGACAAGGCCAGCAGAAACAGGACCACCCATATATTCAGGCTGGAAAGGATGCCGGAATACAAAATGAAACAGAGAACGCCCGCAACCGCTTCGATCATCGCTCCGATCAGGCGGGTCGTGCCGGATCCGTCCCCATACGTGAGGGCCAATACTGCGCGTTCATAGGCCGTTTGTCCTTCGGCGCTTTCGATCTTCGCATAATCGCATCTCAGGGACTGGTAGAACAATTTGATCCGGAAATGCTGCCGCATATTGTTCAGCATCATGTATTTTCCAGTGTCCGCACACTGGCGAAGTGCCATGCAGATCGCCAGGATCAGGCCGAAACCGAGCATGGAGCGAATGATTTGTCCGGCCTGTGTGCCGGATGTCAGAAGATCGACGGCAAGCTTGGGCAAGTAAATGGTAAACAGGGGGTTCAGCACGGAAAGTGCGATCTGCAGCAAGATGAAGAATACAAGCAACGGGTGCACTCTGACCATTTCAGCCAACAGGAAAATCGTATTGTTCAAAACGCTATAGCGCGCCTTCATGCCAGACTTCAACCGGATCACCTCCCTCGCGGCCATCATAGCATGGCTTGTCCCCCGTCGTTTGCATTTTCGCACGAACGGTTATCTGGCCGCACGAATGGCAGTTTCGGAGCAGAGATTAATTGCATCGGGGAAGAGAGCCTGAGGGGGCAGGGATAACCGGATAGAGATTGCGGGATAGAGATTACCCGAAGAGTCAGAGGGGAAGCATGATTTCCGTCGCAAACACGCCATCTTCATTCTGACGGTTCACAAACCCTTCATATTTCTCTGCAATCCGGTCCACTCGCAGAAGTCCAAACCCATGGGATGCCGCATCTTTGGTCGAGAGATACCTGTGTCCCTGCTTATTCACTTCTCCGCCCACGGCATTCGATATGGAAATATACAGCTGCCCCTTCAATCTTCCGATATAGATGCGGATGAAACGGTCATGGGATTCCGTCAGTTTGAGACAGGCCTCCAGAGCATTGTCCAGGAGATTTCCAATGATCACGCACAGATCAATTTCCGATACCGTCAGGACACTTGGGACCACCGCCGTCGCGTGCACCGAGATTTCGTGCGACTTGATCAGGGACAGCTTGCTGTTGAGGATCGCATCCACCATGACATTCCCTGTTTTCAAAACCGTATCGATATTGGCCAGGTCCTGATTCAAATCGTCCAGATAGCGTGCAAGCTCCTCCATCTGCGAAAATGCCAGATGTGCCTTCATGGTCTGGATGTGATTGTGATAATCATGTCGCCAGCCGCGCATTTGACGGTACATGTTCTGAACCTCGTCACAATGCCGTGCGACAAGGTCGACTTGAAAAGCGGCAATACGCCGATCGATCATCCTGCTGAACAACCGGTCAAGGATTCTCATGCCCATACTCCCTTGCGAGGTCTCTCGGGGTTCTTTTCATCATAAGCGTATGGATTGGTCAGTATCTATGGCTCAATGGTAAGCGTACCAGACCCATTTCTGTTTATCTACCGGTATGATAGGAAATGAAGGCTTGGTTGACTGCCCAATAAAGCCTTCTGGATAGCGGCACGCTTGTTCCGCCGTCCATCACGACCTCGGTTTTGGTCAACCGTTGGACACGTTTGAGATGGATCAGGTAGGATCGATGACAGCGAACAAATCCCGCACCCAGCATGTCCTCCACAAGCGTGATGGACTCTGCCGCAATGTATTTTCCCCTGACTGTGATCACTTCCGTCGTGTGTGCAAAGGCTTCGCATGTGAGAATATCGTCTACGTAAACCCGCTGTGTTTCCCCACCCACCGTGAAAAGCACCGCGCGTTGGGCCTTCTCCAGACAAGCCACGGCACGTTGCAGGACTTCGGAGAGTCTTTTCTCCTGAACAGGTTTCATCAGGTAATGAAGGGCGGAAACATCATACCCTTCCGCGACATAGTCCGGATACCCGGTAATGAAGATGATCTGGCTGGCTTGATTCTGCTGACGCACTGTTTTGGCAAGGTTCACACCATTCATGCCGGGCATCTCAATGTCGAGCAGAATCACGTCATAAGAAGCGTTCCCGGAAGACCATGTGAACAGAAACGCTTCCGCCGAGGGATAAATATGAATATCGACCTTGTGTTTGAATGCCATTGCCCACGCTGAAACCAAGAACTTATTGTATTGAGCGTCCTGACTGTTATCATCTATGATGCCAACATGAAAATCCATCGGTACCACTCCATTCATTCATCAAAAGGTGTGCCACCGGCAAGCAACTCCGTGCATCATCCTATTCCTCAGAAAGCAATTAGTGCCCGCTAAGGACCAGAATGTCCCCGGGCAGAATCTCCGTTGCACTATGCGGCACAATGGCGCAAGGCCAGCCTTGAGGTTCAGCTTCCTTGAACGAAGGATGGCGAAAACAGACGCTGCGTCCGTCGAGGAGAGTACGGCCCCGATGAGGAGCCCTTCGATCAAGGGCATTTTCAAAGAAAGCCAACAAACAGCCCTGTCAGTCCGGCCGTAATGACGACGCCCAGCGAAGCCATCAACAGCGCTTTGGCGGCGACCGGTTTCGCCGTCTTCCTCTTGGTCCCGAATCCTCCGCAAAAAATAATGATGATGAGTGCCAGCGTACTGATATTTCTGGCAAGCTCGTAATCATCGAATGCGATACCAGCAAGTCCGTCGGATCCAAACAACATGCCAAGCACCAGAAAAATCAAAAGGGCTGGCACGCCATACTTATAGCGTGCACGGCTGGCGACGACCGCAATAATCAGAACAACTGCGCCGACAAGGAGTGCTAACGTCATGATGATCCTCCTTCGCCTGCATGTTACCATACAGCTCCGGCTCAGAAAACCCCAATGCCCTCTTTGTCATGAAATATGAACATCGTAGGATGATTGTCCATCCGGCTGTTCACGGGTCATTCGGCAGACAACCGTCAAATTATTCCCTGGTCATCGAAAACGACCCCTTCAGCCAGTGCTTCCCGGTCCCATACGTATCCGTGAGCTGCCCTGTGATGGTTTGGCCGTCCCCTGAAACACTGCCTGCAAGCACCATCCCGTCGATGTTCCCATTGCGCAGATCAATGGTGACGGTTCCATCTCCATTTTCGGTCGTATTGGCAGAAGACAGCGTCGCCTCCATCGTCATGGGCACGTTCATGTATTCGGTCTGCGTTCCCTCGATCGCACCGAACCGCAGCCCATGCCCAATGGCGGAAATCCCGCCGCTGTGCTGGCACTCCGATTCATATTTGAAGGAAAACGACCAGACACCCTCAAAGGTACCGTTTCCTGCTTCGGGTGAAGGCGAGGCACTCGCTGCGCCAACCTCAATGGTGAAGGAAGCATCTCCCAGCACGACGGAAGGCGCATCTTCCTCGCGAACCGAAACCGTGCCGGTGAAGGATCCTTCCTTTTCATACAAGTGCGGCAGTTCCGGCAGATTCCCCTGCATGATTTCCGATCCGTCGTTGAAATCCCATACATACAAGGGTTTTTGCACGGTGCCTGCCAATGTGGTGGAGAAGTTGACAATTTCACCGGCAGGTATTGTCGCGGTTTCCGGTTTGACCGCAACCGTCACATCCCCGACGGAGACCTTGAACCGGCGGAAATTGACGTAGCTATATTTGCCGGGATCTGTTTCCTTCATCGTGAGGACGCCAAGGTCGATGGGGCCTGGTTTCGCGGCGAGAACGGCCCATTTTCCGATATCGACACCAATCTTGCTTGTTTCGCGCAGCGTCTCTGTTCCGGAAAAGAACCAGTATTTCACGCCCGGCAGATCCACATCGGGCGCCACAACCAGTTGCCCGTCAGATCCGGCAACAGACAGCGCGGAGGAAGGGATGCGCATGCCATCGGTGATGGGTACGATGATCAGCTTGTCCTGCATGTCCCGCCCGGTGGCGATGAACAGTTCGTTGTCTTTTGGAAACATGGGATTCACCAGGTCTTTGCCGGCGGTTTCCATCGTATCGAGCCAGAGCCGGGTGACCGTGCCGACATCGACGAGGGCGGAGGTGCCGAAATATCCATACCACTGGTATGGAACCGCATTGTCGGCGGCCGATGTCGCATCGGACCCGGAATAATAGGTTCCGAAGGCCCCGTATCTGTTTCCGCTGCTGTCTGTCTTGCTGAAGTCGAACGGGACAGATCGCTCACTGCCCGGGAAATTCGGGTCGCACACCAGAATGTCCGTTCCGGCAATCCCGTAAGCGAGAATGGCATGTGCTGACGTAAGGGTCGTGCCGGGCTCGATTCCCTTGATGTACATCATCTGGGGCAGGCCGGTCAGCGCCATCGAATAGGCGAACGCATAAAATGTATTCCGGTCATCATCGGCAATGGCTTCCTTGTATTGCTGCGTCAGCGGGGATGTCGTATTCCAGAACCAGGCATGATGCCTGTGGATGGCGCTGGACAACCGGATGACCAGCGCATCATCCCAGAAAAAGGCCAGGGTCTTGTCCTGCGTGACATTGTCGAACCGATCGCTCAAAGGCGCATCCCAACCCGCACGTCCCGCTTTATGATTCTTGTAGTAAACGATGTTCGCGAAGGTCTGGCCGGCACAATGGCCCCTTGGTTCCAGAACGGACCCGATGTTCGGCGACTGGATGTCGTCCATGCCCGGGTTGAAGCCGGTATCCACATCATCCATGATCCGGTCGGTCTTTACCTTCGAAACGATGATTTCCGAAAAATGCGAAGTCAACAGCGTGATGGAATCGTTCGTCAGTTCGGTGAAGGGAATTCCTTCGAGGGTGCCGGTTTCCCGGTCATAATAGAAGCCCATGGCGAATTCGTCATCCGCCTTTGAAATGGGGATGGTGAGCGTCATAGGCTGCTTGGCGAAATCGTGCCCGTTTTCAATGGTGATCAGCGGCGTGATCGGATTGAAAAGGTCTCCGAATGGGTGCGACAGGATTTCCGTCTCATGAAAGTCATATGTTTTGCTGCTTTCATACGCATCGGGCGGCACATCCAGGGTTAAGCCATCCAGCCGGGAATCAGGCGAATCGACTGTCATGTTGTTCCCTTCCGAAGGGTTGTCCCTGACTGTGTGGGATGTGGTATTCCCGAATTTTATGGCGCCTGAATCCGTCACCTTGCCCTCGGGATTGCGGAGCAGGAGGAACGCGCCGGTTAAAAACGCGATGACAAGCAGAATCCAGCCGATCGGGTTACCTTTCTTGCGGGGATATGGAGGACGACTGCTTGGGTGCTGCACATAGGGGGGGCGACCGTTCGGGGGTGGCCCGTAAGGAGGACGACCGTTCGGGGGTGGCCCGTAAGGAGGACGACCGTTCGGGGGTGGCCCGTAGAGAGGGAAGCTGTTTTGTGGTTGCACAGGCGGTGAGACAGGCTGAATTGGGGTAGCCGGCACACTTGCGCCACACTGTGGGCAAAACCGAAGGTCCGCTGGAAGTGAAACCCCGCAACGAATGCAATTCATGGCTTACCTTCCTTTATGCAAACAAAAACTCATTTCCCTCAGCATTGACAAGGCAAGAGGGTGGGCGAATGTCCATCGTCCCTATCCTATGCTTACCATCATTTTGTGCCATCTCCCGAATGTATTTCATAGCTGAAGGGTAGCGATGGGAAATCGCCGGAGTCACCTGCCTTTTGAACGAAATGCAAGATTTGTGTGAAAACTCGCGCCTCCATTCTACCTGCTGGTCCCTATCGCTATGATACAATCAAGGGAAATCGGCGGGAGTGGCTCCGGTCATCAACTGCTGCAATCCGAAAAACAACAGGAGGCATCTTTTTTATGGGCGGCATTTTCGGTGTGGCATCCAAAACAGACTGCAAGCTTGACGTTTTCTTCGGTACGGACTATCACTCGCATCTGGGCACAAGCCGGGGCGGAATGGCGTTTGTGGACGGGCGCACTTTCTCCAGTGGCATCCACAACATCCGCAACTCCCCCTTCCGCACCAAATTCGAACTCGATCTGGAGCGGCTTTCTGGGAACCTGGGCATCGGCTGCATCTCGGACAATGAGCCCCAGCCGCTCATCGTCCGCTCGCACCTCGGCACTTATGCCATCACTACGGTGGGTCGCATCAACAATATGAAGGAACTCACCGCGAACGCGATGCGGGACAGGCGCGGGCATTTTCTCGAAATGAGCAGCGGAGACATCAACGCCACGGAACTTGTGGCCTCGCTCATCAACGAGTGCGACAGCATTCCCGAAGGCATCCGATATGCGCAGTCCTGCATCGAAGGTTCCATGACCCTTCTCATCCTGACGCCGGATTGTCTCTTTGCCGCCAGGGACAGGCTCGGGCGGACCCCGCTGTCCATCGGAACGAAAGAGGGCGCCTGCTGCGTTTCCTTCGAGTCCTTCGCCTATCTCAACCTGGGCTATCAGGATCTGCGGGAGCTCGGACCCGCGGAAATTGTCCGCATTACGGCCGACGGAGCCGAAACCATCAGCCCCGCGCAGGAGGACATGAAAATCTGTTCCTTCCTGTGGATCTATTACGGCTATCCCACTTCGTCCTATGAAGGGCGCAATGTGGAGGAAATCCGCTACCGATGCGGAGCGCGCATGGCACGCCGGGATCGGGTGAAGCCCGACCTTGTGGCCGGCGTCCCGGATTCGGGAACCGCCCATGCCATCGGCTACGCGAATGAATCCGGCATCCCGTTTTCGAGACCGTTCATCAAATACACGCCCACCTGGCCGCGTTCCTTCATGCCGCAGGACCAAAGCCTGCGCAACCTCATCGCACGCATGAAGATCATCCCCATTGATTCCCTGATCCGCAACAAGCGGCTGCTGTTGATCGATGATTCCATCGTTCGGGGCACGCAGCTCCGGGAGACTACGGAATTCCTCTATCAGTGCGGTGCGAAGGAAGTCCATATCCGGCCGGCCTGCCCGCCGCTGGTATATGGCTGTCCCTACCTGAATTTTTCCCGCGCTGCCTCCGTCATGGATCTGATCACGCGACGTGTCATTGAGGAGCGGGAAGGGGGGCAAGCGGAATCCCGTCTAGAAGCGTACACGAATCCGGAAACCCCGGAGTATCGCGGAATGCTGGACGACATCCGACGCAAACTGAATTTCACCTCTCTGGAATTCAACCGTCTGGACGACATGATCGACGCCATCGGCCTGCCTGCCTGCAAACTCTGCACCCATTGCTTCAATGGAAAGGGCTGATGGATCCCCCGGTTGTCTGATGTTGACAGCATCATTCCTTCTGCTGCTTTTCGGTATGAAAAAAGAACGGGATTGTCTCCCAGCCACTTTCCAGTGACGCGTGAGACAATCCCGTTTTTATGGATTATTTCCGGAAAAGACGTAGCGGGAATGCAGAATCATCACATCGCGAGCTGAAGCGCATCAATGACATATTTGAGCAGGAACAATCCGGACACGATATACATGATCGGGTGCACGTCCTTTGCCTTGCCCTTCACGAGCTTGGTGATGACGTAGAAGATGAATCCTGCCGCAACGCCGGTGGCGATGCTGTAGGAGAAGGGCATTACAACCGCGGTGAAGAAGGCTGCAACCGCTTCGTCGAAGTCATCCCACTTGATCTTCATCAGCGCTTCCATCATCATGATGCCGACCACGATCAGCGCCGGAGCGACCGCCGCCATCGGGATCATGAGTGCCACGGGAGAGAGGAACAGGGACAGCAGGAACAGGACGCCGACCACCATGGAGGTCATGCCGGTCCGCCCGCCGACGGCCATGCCGGCCGCACTTTCGATATAGGTGGTGGTGTTGCTGGTACCGACCAGGGCGCCGATGGATGTGGCGGTGGCATCGGCGAAAAGCGCCTTGTCGAGTTTCGAGGACATGCCCTTTCCCTTTTCGAGGGAAGCTTCATCCTGCGCGTCAAAGATGCCGGTCTTGCGGCCGGTGCCGAGGAAGGTTCCGATCGTATCAAAGGTATCTGCCAGGCTGAAAGCCAGGATCAGGGTGAGGATCTTGAAGAGCTGCGTCGGATCCTGGAACAAGCCGCCGATGTCCAGCTTCAGGAAGGTCGGGGACATGTCCGGCAGCGCGAACGAGGCTGCCGTGATTTCCGGAATCTTCGTGACACCCATCGGGATGCCGATGATTGTGGTCGCCAGGATGCCGATCAGGATGGCGCCACGGACCTTCAGGAACATCAGGACGAGGATGGTCACCAATCCGATGAGCGCCAGAACCGAGGTGGGATCCGTGAAATTGGTCAACGCCGGGACCACATTGGCGAACTGCCCGACCGGATTGGCCGCGCTGTTCGGCGTGAAATCCAGGAAATGCGCATCCATGAAGCCGATGTAGGCGATGAACAGGCCGATGCCGCCGCTGATGGCATACTGAAGGGAATGGGGGATGGCATAGATGATCATCTTGCGGATCTGTGTGACGGTGATGAGGATGTTGATGAGACCGCAGATGAAGACGATGCCGAGGGCCTGCTGCCATGGAATCTGCATGCCCATGCAGACGGTGTAGGTGAAGAATGCGTTCAGACCCATGCCGGGTGCGACCGCATACGGCACATTCGCGACAAAAGCCATGATGAAGGTGGCGACAACCGTGGCGATGACGGTGGCCCCGAAGACGGCTTCCTTGTCCATGCCGGTGGCGGAGAGGATGGACGGGTTGACGAACAGGATGTAGGCCATGGTGAAGAACGTGGTGAGTCCTGCCATGATTTCCGTCCGGACATTGGTACCATGGGCTTTGAGCTGGAATAGTTTCTCCATGTGTTCCCCCTTGGTGGAAGGCTCCCGGCAGCATTCCCGCATTGCGCGAAGCGTTCTCCGACACGCTCTCCGATACAGGCGGAGAGCGTGTCGGCGGACGTGCGACCGTGGCGGAAATGACCGTCCAGGGCGAAAATGAACTCCGCTCCACCGAAGTACGGATGGGGCGGAAGCTGACGTGAATCATCGTATCAAACAGGCGCGGACTTGCATAGATGGCGTGATATGATGAAAGAATGAAAATCTGCGCAAGGAGCCTGAACCTGCATGGACATGAACACCCTTTCCCCCCACGTCCGATGGGTGAAACGGCAGACATCGGAATTTCTGACGGACGGATATGTGGATTATGACCACGTTTTCACCTTCATCGCGGAAGGCGGCGCTGATTTCATCGTCGAAGGATACAGGCATGGGCTCTCCACCGGAGATGCCATCCTGCTGCCGCCTTTCGCGCGGCATGTCCTGTTGCCCCGCGGAGACAGGCCCTTTGCGGAATTCGTGGTCCATTTCGATCCGGTCTATCAGGCGGAACGCGCCGGTCTGACCGAAATCGGCCTGTCCGCTTCAGAAAAACCTGCGGATACCGTGCCAATCCATGCCCCGGCCCGGGTGTTCCGTCTGCCGAAATCCGACCAGCAACAGGTGTCCATGCGCCTGAAGGAAATGCTCCGGTTGTTCGGCGGTCTGGAAAAGGCGCGCAGCTGGTTCCTGAAGGCTGTCATGGTCGAAATCCTTGCAATCTGCATGGCCCGTGGCAATCCGGCGGACGAGGCCCTGCCGGAGAAGGCGGGCGGCTGGCATGCGCTCCATGCGGCGCTGGACTGCATCCAGGAAATGTATGCGGACCCGGATCTGGACAATGCGCAAGTGGCGAGGCAGGCAGGCGTCACACCGAACCACCTGTCCGCCGTATTCCGGGATCAGTTGGGCCTCACCCTCCACCGGTATCTCACACAGGTTCGCATCGAAAGGGCCCGACAGCTTCTGGCCGGCCATGCCGGTTCCGTCACGGAGATCGCGCAGCAGACCGGCTTCTCAAGTGTCCATGCCTTTTCCCGCGCATTCCACCGGGAAACCGGCCTTCCGCCGACCAGCTATTCCCTGTCGCAAGAAACGCCATGAATCGTTGTTTAGGTTAAAAAGAAGTCATTCCGGATAAAGACGCGACGGGAACCGCATGGATATAATGGGCTTGGCCGGACAAGGCGCAACCGCAGCGACGGGTGTTCCCGGCACAAAAACCGCAATGGAGGCTCATCATGCTGACCTTGCCGACGCGTCAGATCCATCTCGATTTCCACACATCCGAGCTCATCCCGGATGTCGGATGCCGCTTTTCCAAAGAAAACTTCCAGGAAGCCCTGAAGCTCGGCCATGTCAACAGCGTCACGCTGTTCGCACGCTGCCATCACGGCTGGTGCTATTATCCGACGAAGATCGGAAAGATGCACCCCACCCTCCGGTTCGATCTTACAGGCGCCATGATGGATGCCTGTCATGAAATCGGCGTGAAGGCCCCCATCTACCTCACGAACGGCTGGTTTGCCCAGGAAGCGCTGGAGCACCCTGACTGGGTGGCACGGAACCGCGACGGCACGCCCATCGCGATGAATCTGGACATCCATGCGAAGCCGGAAGACATCCGGCCAGGCTGTTCCTGGCTGGAAGCCTGTCCCGGAACGGGCTATGCCGACTACCAGCATGCACTCGTCGAGGAGATCTGCCTCCGTTATCCACGGGTGGACGGCTTCTTCCTGGACATCAACACCTTTTCCACCTGCTTCTGCAACGATTGCGTATCCGGCATGCGGAAACAGGGGCTGGATCCCGCGGACGACGCACAGGCGGACGCATACGCAAAGCGGAAGTGGCTTGCCTTCCTCGAAAGGATGCACACCCTGATTCTTGCGCACCATCCGGAGGCCTCCGTCTTCTTCAACCACTGCGCCAATCCGTACACCCCGGACCGTTACCCTTGGCAGACGCATTTCGAGCTCGAGGACATGCCGACGGTCTGGGAAGGGTACGACCGCATTCCGTTCCGGGCCAAATTCTTCAGCAAGGCCGGAAAGGATTACGCGGGGCAGACGGGGAAATTCCACAAGGTCTGGGGCGAGTTCGGCACCTACAAGAATCCGAACGCCCTGCTGTACGAGTGCGCCACGATTTCCGCCTTCGGTGCGAAGGTGAATGTCGGCGACCAGCTGCATCCCCAGGGCGAGATGAACCTCGACTCCTACCGGCTCATCGGGAAGGTGTTTTCCTATATCGAATCCATCGAACCCTGGTGCTATGGCGGCAAGAGCACCTCCAGGCTGGGCATGGTGCCCGGCGGGGACAAGGAGGCCGATCTGGGCCTCTCAAAGATGCTGCTGGAGAACCAGCTCGATTTCGACATCGTGACGGAGGGCGAGAATCTGGATCGATATGATGTCCTCCTCCTGCCGGATGTCGTAACGCTGGATGAAGCCGCCGCCGCACGGTTCAACGCATTTGTGGCAAAAGGCGGAAGTCTGCTGATGACCGGACGGAGCGGGCTCGACAAATCGGAAACCCGCTTTGCCGTCGACTGCGGGGGAACGTGGGAGGGACCTTCCTCCTTTGACGATGATTTCCTGCAGATCACCCCCCGTTTTCTGGACGGCCTCAACGCCTCCATCCGTCAGCGTGGGGTTCTCACGGAAGAGCTCCCGGGCCAGCCGTTTCTTTTCTATGAGGCCTCAAGTCTGGCGAGGGCAACGGACGGGCAAGTGCTCGCCACCGTGCTGGATCCTTATTTCACGCGCCGCTACAGCCATTACTGCGGACACCTCAATACACCCTACAATCCGGAGGATCTGTCGGGGAACGACTTCCCGCAGGGACCTGCGCCTTCCTGCGCCAAAGCCGCGAGGGCTTCGTCTCTTCCTGCCGGCGCTTTGCAGAAAGGCCGTGTCATCTGGCTGGGCCACCCGATCTGCCGCCTGTACAACAACCACGGCACCCAGCTTCACCGCGACTTTTTCATCTCCATCCTGAAACGCCTTTACAAGGATCCCGTCCTGCGCATTGAAACCCCGAGTGCGGCACGGGTCAACTTCATGCACCAGGCAGCGGAAAGCCGCTATGTCCTCCACCTCACTTATGCTTCGCCCATTCAGCGGGGAGAGGTGCGAATCATCGAGGATATGGTCCCCCTGTTCGACATTCCGGTTCGGGTGAAAATATCCGAAAACGTGCTTCGTGTCCATCTCGAACCGCAAGGGACGGACCTTCCCTTCATCCAGGAGGAGGACCGTCTGGTCGCCATCATCCCGAAAGTGCTCTGCCACCAGATTGTTGTGTTTGATGTTTGAAAAGGAGGACGCCATGAAACTCGGAATCCATGCCTATGCCTGGTGCTCCCAATGGAGCAATGACACGCTTCCCCTCATCGACCGCATCAAGGGCTTGGGTCTCGATTTCATCGAGATCCCTCTGATGGTGCTGGAAACCTTCGACGCACAGGCGGTCCGGGAGCGGCTGGCAGCGGCCGATCTTGGCGTCTGCACCTCGACCGTGCTGCTCGGGGATACAGACATCACGCATGACGACCCGGACATCCGGCGCAAGGGCATCGCGTATCTCAAGGCATGCGTGAAGGCCACCCATGACTGCGGCGCGACCAATCTGTCCGGTGTCATCTACTCGCAGCACATCAAGCCAGCCACCCGGCGACCCACCGAGGAAACCTGGCAGTGGTCCGCCGACGCACTGCGTGAAGTTGCCGCCTATGCGAAGGAATTCGGCGTGAATCTCGGATTGGAGCCGGTGAACCGCTATGAAACCTACCTTGTGAATACCTGCGCCCAGGCGCTGGAACTGAAGGCCCGCATCGGGATGGACAACATCAAGATCCACCTGGACACCTACCATATGAATGTCGAGGAAAAGTCATTCTATGACGCCACGAAGCTGGCTGGAAAGGATCTGATCCATTACCACCTCTGTGAAAATGATCGGGGCATCCCCGGCACGGGCCTCGTGGACTGGGACGGCATCTTCCGTGCTCTCGGCGAGATGGATTACCGCGGAAACGCAGCACTCGAGTCCTTTGTCGACCTGACGGACAACATGACGACCTGGGTCTGGCGCAAGCTTGCGAAGGATGGAGACACCCTGGTCCGGGAAGGCGTGACATTCATTCAAGGCATGATGCGGAAGCACGGGCTCCGTTGAGCGCGTGATCATCTTTTCATTTCCGTATCGGTAAAATTCGGCATTGAGGCTGTAACCCCTGCAATGGATGGGTATCATCATTCGTTTTAGAAGAATGGCACCCATCTATTGTCATGTCCGAAAACGCGCTGTTGTTCCCTTCTTCAGCCCGCCGAAAAGCCTTTATTTGTTTTGTTAATAATTGCATTTGTTGTTATATAACGATATATTATATTATGAATTCCCTATATCGCCCATCCTGCCCGGCTTTGGCAAATGCTGCCTGAGAGGAAGCGGGACGGAGCGCGACGATTGACAAGGACATGAACAGGAGGCTCGTATGCCAAGGAAGATCTTATCCGTCCTGCTCGCACTCGCCCTGCTGATCACGGCAGTCCCCACATTCACTTTGCCTGTCAGGGCCGCGGAACCAGTCGGTGACATCGGCAATCAGAATGCACTGGATGCCCTGGGTATCGACACTTCCGTCATGCCGGAAGGCTATGACGCGAACAGTCTGGAGAATCCATACGGGCGAAGCGCTGTTACGCTCAATCCCGTTTATGAGCTGTTCACCACGGAAATGATTCCAAATGCGACCATCACAACCGTTGTGAACACCACAAGCGGCAGCTCGGTCACAGGATCCATAAAAACCGTCTCGAACCCCTACACATGGCGGAATACGCTGTACGGACACAACAAGCCTCTCGGCAAGCCCATCGGCGAACAAGGGAGCGCAACCGACAAGGCGGTGACACAATCCAGCATCACCACAACTGTCACCAGTCCCTCTTCCATCACCACCGGACCCGCCGTCATGGAGGGTTTTGAGCGCATACTGGCCGGCACTGCCTCTGCGTCTGGCAATTTCCTCGGAACGTCCGATGCCGCCGGCAGAACCGGTCAGGTTGTCACGGTAGGAACCGGCGCAATGAGCGAGAACGGCGGCCTTTATCTGTACTTCACCGATCCGGCCACCGCCGGCGGAATCACGGGAAACATGAAGACGCTGCTGGGTACGGATGGCGTCATCGGAAACACCGGCGCACAGATGGACGAGGATTTCGCAACCTCCCCTTATCTGATGCAGAATTATCTGAAGATCACAACGGGTGACTATGACAAGAACGGCATCGACGAAGTTGCCGTCTATGTGGCCGAGCAGGGCAATTCCCGCGTGGAGGTCTACAAGCTCGAAACCACTTCCAGTACCGGAGACGGTTTCTTTCTGGAGGAGTCCAACTGGAAGCTCGCCTGGACCTATAACTTCAATGAAACCCCCTATGTCTCCAACATGGTCTCCCTCGTTTCCGGCGACTTCAACCGTGACGGAACCGACGACCTCGCCATGACCTGGGGTTTCTACTACGGCCCCGCGACCAACAGCCCCGGCCGCGCGGCCGTGCTCAACGGCAGCAACACGAAAATGTTGCAGGTGAAAAAGGACATCGACCTGACCTATGAGACTGCCTCCGTCATCCGTGCCGCTTTCACCTTCGGCGATATCGACGGTGATGGCGTAAAGGATCTGATTCTCGGCGGACAACTTGCAAGCGACGTTGCCGGCGGCAACATCAATTCACGATTCGTTTCGATTTACACCTATGAAGGCACGACCGACAAATACCTGCAGGTCGCTTCAAAGAACTTCAACCTGTTCGAAATGAAGAACGGACAGTATGTGAACAAAGAAATGGGCACACACGGCAACCGTTTTTATAGCTCTCCCGCCATGGTGGCCAATGTTGCGACGATCAACCGGGTGGGAATGGGTTCCCCCACCTGCATCTATCTCGACAGTCTGCTGATCGAGAATGGCGATGAGGGTCTGGTCATCAAGGAAGCACTGGACCAGAACACCAGTTTCAATACGGAAGCCACCGGCGTGCAGCGCGAATACCTTGAATATGGTGCGGCAGCGGCCGACTTCAGCGGCAGTGCGAAGCAGTCTCTGCAGCTGATGCAGTACCACCTCCCCACAGTCCGTACCTATCGCAGGTATTGGGACTGGTGGTTCCATTTCTTCTATGGCACGTACAGTGTGGATTACCCCGGCAAGCTGAGCATGCTTCGTTACACCCAGAATGCTACGGCTTCTGTTGAAAGGGTTCCAAACACACAGTTTTCCACTTCCTTCTGCCTCTTGAATTCGGACAGGGACACTTCACTTCTGAAATATCTCAACAAGCACTATATCCGTTACACGGACCCGAAGGTGCTGGCTGTACTTTCCTCGCCACCTTATTTCAAGGATCTGGATCAAAGCAGCTTCAGTGGAAGCTACAAGAACTCGGAGACAACCTATTCCTCCTCTTCCGGAAGCAGTACAAGCACAGAGAAGTCCCACACCTTGAATCTCGGTGTCTATGTCAGCTTCCAGCATGAATTTACCATGCCGATCACGGGTGTGAAACTTGGCAGCGTTGAGGCGGAAGCTTCCTATACGGCTGGCTTGACATGGGCGACGGAAAACAGTACCGCCCTGGAACAGACTGTCAGTTACTCCACCCTGCTGGGCGAGGATGCTGTCGCCTTCTACTCCATCCCCATGGAAATTTATGAATTCGAATCCATGGTCCCCATCATCGATACAGACGGGGATATCACCGGTTACGACAAGCAGGTCCTCGCGGTCAATACCCCGCATGTGGCATCGGTGAAGGTTCTTCCGCTCGATACCTATGAAAAGATTGCGGCGGACTATCACGAACTGCCCAAGATTGCCGGCCAGATCCTTACCCATACCGTCGGCAACCCGGCCACCTACCCTTCCACGACGTCCGGTTATCTGAATCCCATCCAGTACGATGAGGACTGGTCTGGCGTGAATTTCGGCAATGGCTCCATTTCCCAGAATATCTCCATGTCCGATGAAACCGGCAAATCCTTCAACCAGACACATACCATTGACATCAAAATGGGTGCAGGCCCTGCGGACCTCGTTTTCGGCCGCAGCATGGGGTATGAATTCGGCTACGGCAAGACACGCATCTCCACTTCCGGCAGCAGCTTCACAGGGACCATCTACAATATGCCCGCCGAGGCGGAACCCTATGGGTACGGCTACGCATGGAAAGTTTTCTCCTACCTTGGCGAAAGCAATGGCTGCCAATTCCCGGTCGTCGACTATCTGGTGACCGACGTAAGCGCCCCGCCAAGGCTGCCCGACGATTTCCAACAAAACTCGACCGGTACCACCAATAAGCAGATCGAATTGAACTGGACTTACAAGGGAGCCGCTTCAGGCTTCCAACTCTACCGGTATTATGAATTCCCGGATGGCAGCGGCAGCTATGAGCTGGCGTTTGTTCCTGCCTCGGCTACCTATTCCGTGTCTGAAGACGGGACGAGAAGCTACAGGTATGTGGACGCCGGCCTGGATGAATACACCGATTATGACTATCAGATCCAGGTCGTCGGCACGAAGCTTCCTTCTGTCAGCATCCTGAGTGAAGTCTATACAGCCAGGACCAAGACTGGCTCCGGGTATCCCCAACTCCGGCTTGACGGTCCGGTTGACGGCGTAATGCCGGTATATCCCGATACGGACAGCACAGTCAGCGTCGTCATCGGGAATCGATCCGACTACAGCCAGGAACCTCGTTACCAGTGGCAGAAAAAAACAGCGGACGGCTGGCAGGATATTACAGGCGCCATCCTGTCTACGAAAATCTTCCGCACTGCGGGGCTCTCCGATGAAGGTGAGTACCGGTGCCGTGTAAATGCCATCTTCAACGCGCAGTACATCACCTCCTACTCCGACTCGTTCTTCCTCGATTATGAACAGCGCACCCCGATGGTCGTTCCCGGCAGCTTCACCGTAAAGGACGCATCGGATGGCAGCGGAGGGACCCTGTCGGATACACCGACCTTGTCCATCTCTCTCAAATCCGCCCACACCAACCATTACTACATCCCCACGGGCATTCTGACCTTTGAAGTCCGTGGCGCAAACTACAATGAACGGTTCCCGGTCGAGCTTCAGGCCGCATCCGGCGCGGATGAGGCCATCGCCGTCTTCACACCGCGGGAACCGCTTCCGACCGGCGTATATGAGATTTCCGCGTATTATGCGGGAAGCCGTGTATACAAGTCCCTGTCGACCACCGAATCGCTCCACTGGTTTTCCGGTGCGGGCAGCGGCTATCTGCTGACACTGGACAGTTCCTACACATACGGAGATCCGATGTCGCCCTCTCTGAAAAGAGTGGAAAAGGCAGATGGCATCACCACCACCCAGGTTGTATCCGAAAATATGACTTATCGTGTCATGCAGGATGTCTGGAACCTCAAAATCCATGACAAGTATGGCTATCTTTACTATAATCTTGAACCGGTTGAAATCGACGGATTTGTTTCGCCCACCGGAACCGTCACGGCGGGAAGAGCCGGCTCCTACAGGCTGGTTGCCTCGTATGGCGGCATCGAAGTCGCCAGCAGTGATTTCGTGGTCCAGAAACGCGAAGTCACCATCGGCACCAAGGACCAGAATTCCGAAGCGTTCCTCTCGACGGTCACGCACCCCGGCATTGAAGTCCTGTTTGTCCAGGCCGGCACCTTGGCTCCGACTGACACCCTCGCAGACCTCGGGCTCAAGATCGCCGCGACGGACAGCGGCGGAAAGAATGTCACCATCAGCTCCATCTCTTTGCCCGGTCCCATCGATATTGTAGGCGCACCAACGCCTCTCGCACGTTTTTCGAAATATCCCAATTATGACATCAAGTTCCTTCCCGGCGCCTATCTGCTCACCGGCCCCAAATATACGGTCAATGGCACTTCCCTTCCGGTGAACGGGGAGGCGGCAGGCGCTCTTTCGATCCTCACACCTGCAGACAATCCCGGATTCGGACAGCGTTACGCCAATGGCACCATGATGGTTTTCTACGCCAAACCGTTGGAAGGATACAGTGTGAAACACTGGTCGATCATCGATACGGCACGGACTGCCACCGATCCCTTGGCATTGATCGTGAACAAGCCCTCGCACAGCCAGACGCTTCAGCATCTGATGAAATCGGAAAACATTCTGGTCACTGCCGAGTACGAAGTGACCCAGACCCGTCTGTGGTTCCCCGCAACGACCGGCGGCTCCATCACCTGTACGAGCAGTGATGTGCTCCACAGCGGCGATGTGGCTCGTGTGGGTGCGGAGTTCACTTTCAAAGCCACGCCGGACGCCGGATATCATTTTGTGGAATGGCAGGCGACCGAGGTCGGCAAGGGCCTTACAAAGCCAACCGGCACGCTGTCGCAGGACGGCATCAGCACGTGCACCCTTAAAATGGGCTCAGGCAATACAAGCCTGTACGCCATCTTCGCACGCGACAGCTATGTCATCACCCTCAACGGTTCCCTTGAGGCATCTTATCTCTATGACAACGACGGGCGCATCGAAACCCCGGATGTGCGGAAAATCGTGCAGACGGGCACAATGATTGAAGGCGACAAGCTTGTAACGGTCACGCACAAACCCGGCTACATTGTTTCAGACAATGCCGCCTGGACAAAGGACGGCCTGACGGTGACCAGCGCTTCCGGCGTCAGCGCCGACAACCAGTCGTTCACCTTCGCCATGCAGGCGAACACGGTCATTTCCGCGAAAACGGAAAACGAGCGTTACGACGTCCGGGTCACCGTGACCGGCGCAGGGGTGAACGTCAACACCGTAACGTCAAAGGTCAACGGGATTCCCGTCACCATGCCGATCAACCTTTCCGGCGGCACGCCCCTCACCTTTACGGCGAACCCTGCCTACGGATATGTGTTCGACAAATGGATCCTGAACAACAAGGCGGTCACGGACGCAGGCATCACGCTTGAAATCCCTGCCCTGGGCGGCCCGCTCGACCTGGAGGCTGTCTTCCGCGACAACCAGTCCGCAAACGTAGTCCTCTACCACGGACTGCGTGGTTCCTTCAGCTACACCATCAACGGCGGAACACCGCAAATCGTGCGTTCGCCTGTAACCCCGAACGCCTTCAAGGTATTCAAGGGGGATACGGTCGTCATCACTGCCAACCCGGATCCCAACTTCATGGTCGGGTACTGGAAGATCAACGGCGTGATAGTCCAGAGCACAGCCAGAACGCAGACCTTCACCGATCTTCCTGCCGATGCCGATCTGACGGTGGAAGCGATCTTCGCCGCACAATCCTACGCAACGGTCAGCTATTCCGCCGGCACGGGCGGTTCCATTACCGCCACTTCAGATGGAATCTCCTTTGCAAGCGGCAGCAACAGCGTTGGCAATGGGAGCACTTTGGTGTTCACTGCCGCGCCGGCAGCCGACAAAATGGTTTCCGGCTGGCTGATGAACGGTCAGACTGTCTTGAACGCCGTCGGAAGTCCCCTGGTTGACAACGTCTTCACCATCCCCGCTCTGGCAGGATCCGCCACCGTGGCGGTTTCCTTCAGGGACATTGTCCTGCACACACTGTCAACGGTTGCAACCAATGCCGCCATCGACAGCACCTTCCAGCCCGCTTGGGGTGTTAATGTGCGGGATGGCGCCACTGCCACCCTCCTCATCACGCCGGACATCGACTTCCGTCTCGTGACAGTTGCCGCCATCCAGACCGACGCTGGCACACCTGTTACCATCGACAGCACCGTCAAGCGCGCCGACGGTTCCTGGCTCTGCACCTTCAATTCAGTCACCACGGATCTGACGGTTCTCGCCGAGGCAAGCCAGCTGTACAAGATCTCCCTTTCATCCGCACCGGTTGGAGGCAGCATCCTCCTCGGCAGGACAACGGCCCTGAAGGGTGAAACTGTTACGCTGACCGGCGTACCGAGTGCCGGATACAATTTCACAAGCTGGATTGTCTCAGGTGGCATCACCCTGGGTGGTGTCACCGCTCCCGTCACATCCTTCGTCATGCCAATGAAGAATGTCAGCGTTGCCGCCATCTTCACAAAATCGAACAACGGCAGCAATGACAACGGAAACAACGGCAATGGAAACGGGAACGGTGGGGGAGTCCCTGCACCGGCACCGGCTCCTGCTCCTGCTCCTGCTCCCCTCGAGGAACTTGGCCCTGAAGTCCCGCTCCCGGGCGGCGCAGCCGTAGTCTTCCAGCTCGGAACCGGTCGCATCACACCGGAAGACAGCGTGAAGCTCGTGGAAGCGAACAAGACGCAGGACCTCCTGCTCTCTGGCAATGGGTTCAGCATTCGCATTCCGGTCGGTACCCTGCAGGCCGGAGATGATCTCAACGACTATGTTCCTGACCTGACAGGCCTCGATCTGACCAAGGGCGACGGCTGGGTCGTGGCACGGACGGATGCGGACGGCATCAAGCACATCATCCGCTGGTCCATCGTACGCACAGGCCTTGTCTCCTTCATCGCGGAAGGTCGCGGCACCTATTCCATCTTCGACAACAGCAAACCCTTTGATGACACGAAGGGGCATTGGGCGGGACGTTCCATCGCCTTTGCAACAGCCCGTGAGTTGTTCTCCGGCACAGGCGTCCGCCGGTTCTCCACCGCAGCACCGATGACACGGGCCATGCTCGTCACGGTACTGCACAGGTTGAACGGGCTGACTCCCTCGGAAGCGGCAAGCTTCACGGACGTACCGAAGGGTCAGTGGTTCACCGACGCAGTCTCCTGGGCGGTCACAAGCAAAATCGCCAGTGGAAACGGAAAAGGCGCGTTTGGAGCCAATGGCAACATCACACGCGAACAGTTGGTTTCCATCCTCTACCGGTATGCCGATACGCTCAAACTGGACACAAGCATCTCTGGTGACCTGTCTGCATTCCCGGATGCCAAAAAGGTTTCTCCGTATGCGCTGGACGCCATGATTTGGGCAGTTGAAAACGGAATCATCACTGGCCGCAACGACAAGCGGATTGATCCTGCCGGGTTCGCCAACCGGGCTGAAGTGTCCTCCATCCTTGAACGGTTCGTCATTTTCGCCTTGAAATAAGGCTGGCGTCGGTCCGTGTGGTACGGTTGCTCCTCTCCCCTCAGAATCCGAAGCCGGCCCTGCATCCAATGCAGGGCCGGTTTCCCTTATACGCTGGGGATAAGGCCAGGTTCCCCAGCGCATCCCGCGAAACAAGACCCGAGTTCCCAGTCCGTCGCCGTTTCAGAAATTCCGCCTCCGCTTTGTCGCGCGAAGGGCCCTGTTTCCCGCCACATCCGCAAGGATTCTCCCGTGCAATGTCCGTTCGCTCCATGGCCGGCACAGGGTTCTCCATGGTACAATCCGTTTGTCCTGCCTTCGGCGGACAACCCGGCGCAACGGCGGAAACGCCGGACCACCCAAACCGCATTCAACCCGCAACAGGGGAAAAGGAATCAATACTGCATGCTGATTGACGAAAAGAACCTCAGAAAAGGTGTCCTCAACCTGGCCATTCCAGCGGTGGCCGAACAGGTCCTCGTGATGATCGTCGGCGTCATCTCCACCATGCTTGTCGGCCGCCTCGGCAAGGAAGCGCTTTCAGCGGTGGGCATCGTGAACCAGACCATCGCGTTCATTCTGGTGCTGTCCGTCGCCCTGTCCACGGGCAGCACGGTCCTGGTCGCCCGCCTGATCGGGGAAGGAAACCGGAACGATGCGCGGGATGCCATGCGGCAGACCGTTCTGCTGGGTGCGGTAGGGTTTGTCCTTGTATCGATCGCCTGCTGGGCGTTCGCGGACCCCATCCTTCGGCTGTTTTTCGGATCCGCGGATCCGGAAGTCCTCCGTCTGGCCGGTGTCTATTTCCGGATTTCAATGCTGGGACTCCCCTTCCTGCTGGTCAATACCATCATCAGCGGCAACATGCGCGGCGCGGGGAACATGAAGGCGCCCATGTTCATTGCCGGGCTTGTAAACATCCTGAACCTCGCACTTGGCATCGTACTGATCTTCGGTCTGTCCGTCCCGATGCTCCATCTCCAAATTCCTGCCAATGGTGTGGCAGGCGCTGCATGGGCGATTTCCATCGCACGCATCTTCGGCGGCATCCTGTCCGTCCTCTGGATCCGCAATGGCGAAGGTCCGCTCCGGACGCCGCTTCTGAAGGGCTTCCGCCTGAACCTGCCTCTGCTCGGCCGGATCGGCCGGGTCGGACTTCCGGCCATGCTGGAACAGATTGTCATGCAAGGCGGCTTTCTGATGATTCAGGTGGTCCTTGCAGGTCAGGGCACCACGACGATGGCCGTCATGCAGATCGGCAATTCCGTCAATTCCATCGCGTTCATTCCCACATGGGGGTTCGGACTGGCTGCTACGACCCTCATCGGCCAATGTCTGGGCGAAGGCCGGCCGGAAGTCGCCAAAAAAGCGGGATTCGAAGCGAACAGGCTTTCGATGTATGTGTCCGTCGCGCTTTCCTTCTGTCTTTTCGTCCTTGCACCCCAATTGGTGAGTCTCTATACGAAGGACGCGGAAGTCCTTTCCATCGGAATCATCGCCATCCGCATTTTCTGCGTCTCCCAGCCGTTCCTTTCAATGGTGGTCGTGTTGTCCGGTGCGTTGCGCGGTGCGGGGGACATCACCTATGTCATGCTGACCAGCTTTGTCGGCATCTGGGGCATGCGCCTGGCCCTCACGGTTGTATTCCACACGTTCTTCGGCCTGGGCGCCCTCAGCGTTTGGTTCGCCTACGGCATGGATTTCCTGGTCCGTTCCACGATGTATCGCCTGCGATTCAAGCGGGGCAAGTGGATGAGCATCCGGGTGTAGATGCTTCCCGGAATAAGCGGATGAACCTCTGGCAGACGCTTCCTGGAACAGACGGTTTCTGAAGTCTCGTGTTTTCCCTCCTAAAAACTCCTTTTCTTTCACACATAATGCGCGAAATGCCCCACCGCATGTTAACATCGTGTTAACCCTTGCCCCCTTCTGTTGTGATTGTGTTGGCTTAACATTATAATTTTCAAGTCAGCTACGTTTACCGGAAGCGAAGGAGAAAGCACCATGTTTCGTATCACGCCCAGGGAAGAGAAATACTACGATCTTTTCGTCGAAACAAGCGACAATGCCGTGAAAGCGGCCGAAATGCTGCAGGACCTCATGCACAACTATGTCGACATCGACAAGAAGGTCGCTGCCATCGAAGCGGAAGAACATCGCTGCGACCAGCATGTCCACTTCATCATCGAAAGTCTGAACAAGTCGTTCATCACGCCGATCGACCGCGAAGACATCTTCGCCATCGCCAAGGTGATGGACAACATTGTGGACGACATCGAAGCCACCGCCCATTATTTCGTCATGTACAACGTCAAGTCCATCTCCGAAGAAGCGCTGCAAATGTCGGACCTCATCGTCCAATGCACAAAGGCGCTTCGAAAAGTCATGGTGGAATTCAAGGACATGAAGAAGAGCAAGACGCTGCACGAGCACATCGTGGAGGTCAACCGCATCGAAAACCTGGGGGACAGACAGCATCGGCAGGCCGTCACCAGGCTGTTCTCCGACGATGTCGATGCGCGCGAAGTCATCAAATGGATCAAAATCTACGACAACCTCGAAGATACGCTGGACAGCTGCGAGGATGTGGCGAATCTGGTGGAAGGGGTTGTCACGAAACATGCATGACATGATTTTGCTTGGCTTTGTGGTGGTCCTTGCCCTGGTGTTTGACTTTGTCAACGGCTTCCATGACACGGCCAATTCCATTGCCACAACGGTCTCCACACGGGTTCTTTCCCCGAAGTTGGCTGTCCTGATGGCCGCTTCCCTCAACTTCATAGGTGCGTGGATCAATGAAAGCGTCGCCAAGACGATTTCCAAGGGGCTGGTAGCGGAAACGCTTCCCCAGTACGTCATTGCCGCAACCTTGCTGGCCGCCATCCTCTGGGATCTGCTCACCTGGTACCTCGGCATCCCGAGCAGCTCCTCGCATGCCCTGATCGGCGCACTGGTCGGCGCGGCCATCGCCTATACCATGACCTTCGACAAGATCATCTGGCAGGGCGTGCTGGACAAGGTCGTCCTCCCACTCGTCACCTCGCCCCTCGTCGGCTTCGGCATGGGGTATCTGGTCATGGTGGCGCTGATGTGGCTCTTCCGCAAGATGAAGCCCCAGATCGTAAACCGCTGGTTTTCCAAGCTGCAGATCGTCTCCGCTGCCTTCATGGCCTATTCGCATGGCGGCAACGATGCGCAGAAGTCCATGGGCATCATCACGCTGGCACTCGTCAGCGCAGGCGTCTGGTCGGCGGATGCCGGCATCCCCTGGGAGGTCAAGCTGGCATGCGCCCTCGCCATGGCACTTGGCACCTCCATCGGTGGCTGGAAGATCATCAAGACCATGGGCGTGAACATGATCAAACTGACCCCCATCAACGGATTCGCAGCCGAAACCGCTGCGGCGACCGTCATTCAGGTCATGACACATTTCGGAGCGCCTGTGAGTACGACGCATGTCATTTCCACGTCCATCATGGGCGTTGGTGCATCGAAGCGGTTTTCCGCCGTCCGTTGGGCTCTGGCACGAAGCATTGTCGCCGCATGGGTCTTCACGATTCCGGTCACAGCATTGCTCGGCGCCGGTTTCGTCTTCCTTCTCCGCCCTTTGATGGGATGATTCCGAAGCAGGCTGGAGAACACACCGGTCCTTGATGTCCTGATCCGAATCAGGTCCGGCGAATATCCGTCCTTCCATGAACAGGTTCCGAAGCAGGTCAGAGCATGCTCTGACCTTTTTTCGCGCGTTTTCGGATCAGCATCCGCTCGTCCGCCTGCCGGATGGACTCCTCCAGACGATCGCCGGATCCGGCCAGCAGGAATCCCCAGGAAAACGAGACTTCATAGGGTTTCCGATGCAATTCCATGGCCAGGCGGAGGTTCTCGGAGAAGCGGTTTTCCAGCACCTGGAGCAGGCTGCCTGAAGCATCCTTCACCAACAGGAGGAATTCATCCCCGCCAAGACGGCAGACAATGTCGTGCTCGCGAACCGAATCCTGCAGGACACGGGCGACAATGCGGATGGCGGCGTCCCCCTCCTCATGCCCGAAATGATCATTGATGGTTTTCAGATTGTCCATGTCAATATAGGCGACCAGGTGGTTTCCGCCCAGGCCGCCATCCAGATGGGATGCAGCCTCCTGCAGGAATCCGCGCCGGTTGTAGAGGCCTGTGAGCTCATCGCAGGAGGACAGCTCGTTCAAGCGCCGGTTGGCCGTCCGCAGTTCCTCCAGCGCCTCTTTCAGACGGTGTTCCATGACAATGCGCTCATCGAGCAGCAATGCGCCCTTGATGAGACTGGAAAGGTGAAGACGGATGTCATCCACCATCTTGTCCGTTTCCGTCGTGCAGGCGGACACAAGGTATCCGAACACCTCGCTTGCAAAGAAGAGTGGCTTGACGATGAGCGTGCTGGACTTCATACGTTCCAGCGCCGTCGCCGGAAGGATCCTTGCGGTATCGAACGATTCCTCGCAACGGATCCGGATGCCATCCGCCATGCAGAAATCGACCAGAGAGGCTTCCGGCAGGGTGAAGCGTTCCAGCCCCTTGTATGGCATGGGCTGGGGATATCGGACGATGGCGAAGTCCGCGATTCCTTTTGAGGAAAGGTTCTGTTCGAGCATGTCAAACAGGAGCTCCATGTTGAAGGATTGAAGCGACTCGGTCAGCAGCATATGCTCCTTCGGGATTTCCGCCAGACCATGGCCCCGGACGGAATCAGCATACTTCGGCGATCCGCACGAAGAACGGATGATGGGCGTGATCGGGAACAGGTTGTCCTCCGGAACGATTTCTCCGCCGATTCTGCGCATCAGCAGATCCATGGCGCTTTCCGCCATATCGTTGTTGTTCTGTGAAACCGTTGTGAGGGGAGGATCCGTCAGATTGCTCCAGGAAGCATTGTCAAACCCGGTCAGGACGATATCCTCCGGACAGCGGATGCCCAGTTTCCGGAGCGAGGAAAGCGCACCGAAGGCCATTTCATCATTGGAGAAGAGAATGGCATCAATGGCGCCGGATTGAATCCGCGCAGCCATCGCCATACCGGCGTTTTGCCCGCTCTGGCTGGAAAAGTCCCCCTCCACCAGCAGATTCGGATCAAACGGGAGGCCATGTGCCTCCAGATCCCGCAAATAGGCCTCTCTCCGCTCCAGTGCGTCCGCCTGGTCGAGATTGCCTGTCACGAAGGCAATCCGTTTCCGTCCAAGACCGCTGAGGTGCCCGAACATGGCCCGGATCCCGGAATGGTTGTCAGTCCGGACCACAGGACAATTTCCCAGTTTTCGGCCGATGGTCACAACAGGAATGCCAAGCTGTGTGGCATACCGCTCCGCCGCCAGCACGCCCGTAGTCCGCACAACCGTGGAGGCTGCGATGATCAGTCCGTCCAGGCACTTCGGACCGGCAAGCGGATACACTGAATTGTAGTACTTGAAAAGATCGTCGTCGGAACCGAGGTCCCGGCCTTCAAAGATGAAAAGCCGGCAGCCACACCGTTCGCACTCCTCCCGTATCCGTCCTGCGAGGAGTTGGGTATAATGGCTGTAGAAGTGATGGACAAGCAACCCGATGCTCATGGCCAACCTCCTGCATATGAAGACGGTCCATTTGGATCATCATACCATCCCTGACATGATATTTCCATGCCCCCTTGACAGTTGTCAAGGATGCGCATTCAAGCGCCTTAAGGAGGACAGAACCATGACGGACGGCGGCAACAAACCCAAAGCCCCTTCTGCTGCCGATAAGGGAACGGTGTATCTGGACGAACCGAAAACAGAGGACCGGTATCGTATCGTTTGCGATTACATGGCGCACATCGGAAACGGGCGCCGGGTCGGAAATCTCATCCAGCACCTGGCCAATATGGCTCGGGAGCTGGTCGTGGCAGATCGGTGCTCCATTTGGCTGGCCGATTATGAAACGGAAACCCTTTGGACCATGGCGGCCCATGGCGTGACCGAAATCCGAATTCCTCTTGCCACCGGCCTTGTCGGTTATGCCATCCAACACGGAAAGACAGTCTGCATCGAGGATGCGCATATGGATCCACGGTTCAACAAGGAAGTGGATCGGCAGACCGGTTACCAGACGCAATCCATCCTCGTGCTGCCGCTCTACGACGCAAAAGGGCAGGTTCTCGGCGCACTCCAGCTTCTGAATAAACGGACGTGGACGCAGGTGTTCACAGAGGCGGATATCCGGCATCTGCAGATGGTCGTGCCGATCACCTCCGCCTCCATCGAGAACACGCTCCTCAATGAGGAAATCGATGAAACCCAACGTGAAATCATTTACATGATGGGCGCAGTCGGAGAAGCCCGTTCACAGGAAACCGGAAGCCATGTCAGGCGGGTTGCTGAGTATTCCCGTGTCCTTGCCCTGGGAGTCGGCCTGTCCGAAGCGGAGGCGGATCTGCTCAAAAGCGTATCCCCGATGCATGACATCGGCAAGGTGGAAATTCCGGACCATATTCTGAGAAAGCCCGGTAAACTTACGCCGGAA
The DNA here is from genome assembly GCA_942493335.1 of uncultured Clostridia bacterium. Taxonomy (GTDB): domain Bacteria; phylum Bacillota; class Clostridia; order DSM-8532; family DSM-8532; genus JAEWSN01. The sequence goes on from OW818693.1 coordinate 2,909,572, forward strand.
GAATTCGCTGTCATCCGGTCGCATGCCGAAATAGGCTACCACATCCTGAACAAGTCCAGCCGTCCATTGCTCAAGACGGCCGCCATCGTGGCGCACGAGCACCATGAGCGCTGGTCGGGAGGCGGATATCCCAACAATTTGTCCGGAGAGGAAATCCATCTCTACGGGCGAATCACCGCTGTCGCGGATGTGTTCGATGCACTCTCCAGCCGCCGATGCTACAAGGACGCCTGGCCACTGGACCGGGTCTGGGCATTGTTTCAGGAAGAACGCGGCCGCCAGTTCTGCCCGAGGGTCACGGACGCACTGTTCGCCTGCAGGGAGGAAATCCTGGCCATTCACAACCGCTATCAGGACTAGCGGGTGTTTCCCTCAACCGGACAGGAAATGCCAATCCCCGCCATCCGCGTCACCATCCGCCGCACACGCCGCACACGCCTCGCACGCCGCAACTCCGTAACGTCGTCACATTGCAAGTTTGCGGCAATGCGGTATGATGGACGCATAAAACCGTAACAGGAGGTCCCCATTGAAGAAGATCATCAGCTTGTCCGCGGACGGTTTTCCCGATCCCCGGAATGTCCGGAGGGTTCCTTCCCGGAAAAACGGCAGGTTGCCCTTTCTTGTCCCCCTGCTGCTCCTGATCCTGTTGACCGGCATGACCACCCTGGCAGCCGGTTGCGGGCGCGCTTCCGTTCCACCGGAGAGTCCGGGAACGGCAACTTCTCCGAGCATCACGCCTGGCGATGCAACGGCTTCCGCCAATGCAACCACCGAGACTCCTCCCGCCGCGGAAACCGCTGCGCCCGAACCTTCGGCCACACCGGAGCCGCCCCGCTCCGGTACGAAATTTCCAGACTTCTCCATGAAGGATCTTGACGGCAATATCGTGGATCAGAGCCTTTTTGCAAACAAGGACCTCACCATGGTCAACATCTGGGGCACATTCTGCCCGCCCTGCATCGACGAGATGCCGGATCTGGGGAAACTATCAAAAGTGATGGCATCCGACTACAACGCTCAGCTGGTCGGTCTTGTCGTGGATATCTCCGATGAGGACACGCTGGCACTGGCCAAGGAGATTCTCAGCCAGTCCGACGCCACCCATCTGAATCTGATTCCTGACGAAGCCGTCACCGAATTCCTGAAGCAGTTCGAATACGTTCCCACCACCCTGTTCGTGGACAAAGACGGGTATATCCTTTCCCAACCTGTCGTCGGCGGGCATTCCTATGCGGATTACCTGGTTCTGGTGAAGGATCTGCTGAAGAAATAACGACCGAATCCTATGGACTTCGGGTCCTTTTGGGCAAGGCTGTGCCCACTCGCACAAGGGAATCCTGTGCGCCGCTGGTTGTCTGAATGGGAGATCATCCGCATAAGGGGATTCTGTATGAGCCGCATATCAACTGAAAAGCCCCGGCTCCGAAAAGGATCGGAAAACGCCAAAGTCCGAAGGACTCTCCAGGGGATCCTGTTTGCGTCCGCCCTTCTGCTGCTTTGCTTCGGGCTGCTTCGTGGCGAAGGGGTGGTCGTTCTTCGAAAAGCCGTTCATGTCTGTCTCGAATGCATCGGAATCGGATAGACCCGTACGGAGGAGGCACACCGTGATCCCCAGGAACCATACATCCAGCAAGGAGACCGCAAACAAGGGAATCCCCGAGACGGCTTGCGCGCGGAATTTCCCGCGACGCGCGCCACGCATGCTCGTTCAGGCGGGGTCCGCCTTGCTCGCAAATTTGAATCTGAAAGGGTTCGCCACAGGCACCCTCTGGACCGGCACGACGAAAACAGCCTGTGTTCCCGTTCTGAACTGCTATTCCTGTCCCGGGGCCGTCGGTGCCTGCCCCATCGGAGCGCTGCAGGCTGTTGCCACGGATCGGAAGTTCAGCATTTCCTTCTATGTGCTCGGCTTCCTGATGCTGGTCGGAATGGGTGTCGGCCGCCTGTTTTGCGGTTGGGCGTGCCCTTTCGGGTGGTTCCAGGATCTCCTGTATCGGATTCCCGTGAAAAAACGCCCGATCACAGGAAAACCCGGCCGGGTGCTGGGTTATGGGAAATATGTCATGTTGTTCGGCTTTGTCCTGTTGCTTCCTATGGTCCTCGCGAACAAGTTCGGCATCGGATCCCCCTGGTTCTGCGAGCTGGTTTGCCCGGCAGGCACCCTTCAGGCGGGGTTGCCTCTGATCGCACTCAATGCGCCGTTGCGGGAATCCCTTGGGCTTCTGTTCGACTGGAAGCTCCTGCTCCTTGCGATCACCATCGCGCTCTCGCTGTTTACACTCCGCCCGTTCTGCCGTTTCGCTTGTCCGCTCGGAGCCTTTTACGCACTGTTCCAGCGGTTCAGCCTTTATCGGATGGAAGTGGAACAAACCGCCTGTACAAAATGCGGCGCATGCCGGAAGGTCTGCGGTTTGGATCTGAACCCGCAGGAGGATCCGAACCATCCGGACTGCATCCGCTGCCTGGATTGCGTCAGAGCCTGCCCGACAGGCGCATTGACGGCAGGATTCAGGTCATGTGGCACACAAAGGCAATGCCGTCCGGATTGACCCGGTTCAGCCTTGTCCTGCAATCCCGGATGAACCCGCTACAGACTTGTCCTGCGTTTCGCGCCCGTATGCAGGTATGCTTGTTGCTATGCTATGCTTGCTGCGATGTTTCGCCATGCTCGAGGATAAAGGAGGCAATGACCTGCGCCTCTTCCGGCCAGATGGCCTCATGATGAAGCTCATGCCGCATGCCGGGCCATTCCCTGAAGGTACAGGAAGCGCCTGCCTTCTCCGCTAATTTTCGGCTACCCTCCACGGAACAGATCGGATCCGCGTCGCCGTGCAGCAGAAGCAGGGGACCATGCGCTTCGGACGCCCGATCCAGAGCCGCCTGTGCCATCTCCATCGCATCCAGGCCCGTCTGGATGCTTACATAGGAATGGACCAGCGGATCATTGCGGTAATCGACCGCAACGGGCAATACCGTGCTGAGTCCGGAAGCATCAAGCCCATTCTTGATGGCGAAGGCCGGCGCGATCTTCCCCAGGATCCGCATGAACGCGACCTGGGGTGGAGGAAGCGGATTGGCGAGAATCAGCCAGGGAGAAGTGGCGACAACCCCCGAAACCGGCTCCTTGCCGAAGAGCCTGTGCGACAGCACGATGTTCCCGCCCAGGCTGTGCCCGTAAAGCCAGACAGGCAGTGCAGGCCAGGCTTCACGTGCCTGCCGGATCAGTCCGTCCAGATCGGCAAGCACCCTGGCGCGGGGCGCCGTATGGCCTCGTCTGCCTTCGGAAAGGCCATGTCCGCGAAGGTCCAGTGCGAAAACAGCGATGCCTGCCCCCAGCAGAACCCCCATCACATCCTGGTACCGGCCGGCGTGTTCACCGAGGCCGTGAACCAGACAAACAACCGCTTTTACCTCACAGACGGGATCCTCCCGGAACCCGGCCAGCATGATCCCATCTTCGCTCTTCCACTCGAAATGCCGCATCGCGCACCTGCCTTTCAGCATGATGGAAAACCGGTTTTATCCATACATGACCTCATCATATCACCCAAATCGGCCGCTGTGTCAACATTTTGACGCATCGCGCGCCGCAGGCTGGCCCATGAACGGCAATTCGACTCTGGTGCATCGGAAAATCGGGTGATATGATGGTTGTACCACAGGCCCTTCCTTTGAGGGGATTGTGGAAAAACAGGACGAGGTGAGTCATGAAGAACATACCGCTTTACGAAGTACGCCAGATCCGTGACCTGAAGGACATGCTGACTTCCAGTGCGGAGCAGTTCGGTGATCGTACCGCCTTCCATGTCAAAAAGGAAGAGGGCGGTCCTTATACAACCATCTCCTACCGGCAGTTCAAATCGGACGTGGATGCCTTCGGCACCGCGCTTGTTTCCCTCGGCCTCTCTGGCGGCCGCATCGCCATCGTAGGCGAAAACCGCTATGAATGGTCTGTTTCCTATCTCGCCACCGTCAACGGCACCGGCATTGTCGTGCCGATGGACAGGGAATTGCCCTTCAACGAACTGCAAAGCCTGATGCAACGGGCACATGTCAATGCAATTATTTTTTCCGAGGCCAAACGGAAAGATATCGAAGCCATGCGTGCCGGGCTGCCGGATGGCTGTCGTCTGATTTGCATGGATGCTGTCCCTGCGGACTCCGACATCCTCGTCTGGAAGGATTTGCTTGAGGAGGGCAAGCGACGCATCTCGGATGAAGACCGCTCCTTTCTGGATGCTGTCATCGACGACACCGCCATGAGCATCCTGCTGTTCACCTCCGGAACAACAGACAAGTCCAAGGCCGTCATGCTCTCCCACCGCAACATCGCCTACGATCTCATGGACATGTGCGCCATGCTCTACATCGGTCCCGATGACACCTTCCTTTCCGTGCTCCCGCTCCACCACACCTACGAATGCACCTGCGGCTTCCTGTGCCAGATTTACCGTGGTTCATCCATCGCCTATTGCGAAGGGTTGCGCCACATCCTCAAGAACATGAAGGAAGCCAAGGTTACCATGCTGAACTGCGTGCCGCTCATCCTGGAGTCCATGCACCGGCGCATCTGGGACCAGGCAGGCAAGGACCCGGCATTGCTCAAGAAGCTGAAAACCGGCATCAAGCTGAGCAATGCGCTTCGCGTCGTGGGCATTGACCTCCGCCGCAAACTGTTCGCACAGATCCACGAGAACTTCGGGGGGCACCTGCGCATGATGATTTCCGGCGGCGCAGCCATCGCGCCGGAAGTGGTGAAAGGATTGCAGGATCTGGGCATCGCCTGCGTGCAGGGCTATGGCCTGACGGAATGTTCCCCGATCATCGCCCTGAACCGCAATTGCGACTTCAAGAACGATGCCGCGGGCCTTCCGATCCCCCATGGGGAAATCAGGATCTTCGAGGCGGACGCCACCGGCGTCGGGGAGATCATCACACGCGGACCCAATGTCATGCTGGGTTATTATGAGAACGAAGAGGCAACCAACGCCAGCATCATCGACGGCTGGTTCCACACCGGCGATCTCGGTCTTGTCGACAAGGATGGCTTTGTGCACATCACCGGCCGGAAGAAGAATGTCATCGTCACCAAGAATGGCAAGAACATCTATCCCGAGGAGATCGAATACCTGCTCGGCCGCTCGCCGCTCATCCTTGAATCCATGGTCTACGGGCGCGCTGCGGAAAACGACGGGGAGCTGGAAGTGTCCGCGGAGATTTTCCCGAACATGGAGAAAATGGCTGAACACCTTGGTGAGACCAATCCTTCCGCCGACAAGATCTATTCTGCGATCGACGAAGTGGTGCGCAGCGTCAACAAGCAGCTCACCCTCTACAAGTACATCCGTTACTTCACGGTGCGCGAGGAGGAATTCGCGAAGACCACCAGCAAGAAGATCATCCGGAAAAACGTGAAGAAATAGGGCCACGGCAGGCAGCTGCACTCCGCGCATGCAGAGAGGGACGCAAAACCGAAAGTTTTGCGTCCCTCTTTTTCTGATATTTCAGGATGATCCCTTTTTGTTTCGATTCACATTGCGCCGGACTCCCGTTCCATCTGTTTCGCGCAGCGGCACGGACTGTGCGGGGAAAACCGGTCCAACCGGGACAGGGCATCCGCCTGGAACCGTTCGATGGTATGCCGCACATAATCCGAAACCGGAATGGACGGGTCCTCGACGAGCGGCAGCAAATCCACGGCAAAGGCCATTTCATGCTCGCTTCCGAGCGAATGGGCTTCCTGGTAGGTTGCGTTCGCGATGCGCCGTCCGCGCGCGGCCAGGTCAAAGAGCTTGTCTCCGGCCAGCTGGGACTTGTAGACCCGGATAAGGCTGTCCGAAACATGATCCGGGTCATGCACCGGCAGCACGGTCCGATCACAGTGGACCAGCCAGTCCAGCCCGCGCCAGACTTCGCAGCCGTATACCTTCTGGGGAAGCCAGCCTGTTTCGGATGCGACGGCGCGGAGGGCGGCGATCGTCCGCAGGCAGACGGCCACATGCGTATCGTGCCGATCAAACGGATTGTGAAGGAATACGGTGTCCGGGCGAATTTCAGCGATCAGCCCCTTCAGGTCGAGGTTCGGGCGCTCATCGCATGCATCTTTCATTTCCGCACTCTCATAGCCGAGCAGCGCGACCGCCGAATAACGGCCGATATCCGCCGCCTGTTTCTGTTCGCGGATCCGGACTTCCCTCATTTCCAGGTAGGTCAGCCCGGCATAGTCGCCTTCCCGCAGGGAACCGCTGCCGTTTGTGGCCACAACGCCGAAAAACGCTCGGGATTCTTCCCCCATTGCCTGAAGAATGCCTGAAATCGCCATGATCTCCAAATCATCGGGATGTGCGCCGACCGCAAGAATGGACGCACGCCGGTATGCCTCCGCGGCCGCGGCGCCATCCGGAGTGTACAATTCCGCATCATTTCTGCAAAAAGTCATGCCATCACCTCCCTGATTGTTCTTCCCCCTGCAGGGCTTCAATAAAACAGCCCGAAGCCCTTGTCCTGTCCGTACGCCCACTAATCGTACGCCCACTAACCGTGCCCCCAAAAACGGTGCTGCCGCAAACCAGGCAACCAGAACCCGGACACCCGCAGACCGGACCGCACGTACCGGAGGGAGGCAGGCAGGCCGTCTCAACGGATTTTCACCTTGCGGATTTCCGCCTCAACGGACATTCGCTTCGAGACCCCGTGTGCTCCGCGGCAGTCCGGCCGCAAGCAGATGACCCGTATCGCCCATGCCGACGCAGCGCGGCACCGCCCAATCCTTGGAGCGCTCCTCGAACAGGATGGTGGTGACGGAGCTTGGCGCAATCCAGAAACCTGACCAGAGGAGCGGCAACGGGATTTCCAGCAGGTGGGCGATCCAGGTCAGCGCAAGGCCGGCATGGCAGAAAACCGCAATCCGCTCCGGATTGGATCGGTTGAGCCGATATCGCGTATCCTGACGTTCGAAGCCGAATCCCGCGAGAAAAGCGTCGGATTCCCGCACGATGGTGTCGAAGGAACCGCGCACCTGATCCAGAACTGGGGCAAAAACCGGCATCTCATGCCAGTTTTCCTGTGTCGGCAAAGGGCGCTCCGCCCGGAGGACCTCGCCCGGAAACTGGAACAGCGCCTTGTCCCCATGGTCTTCCGTTGCGATGAACAACTCAGGATGCTGCTCCCGTGTCCAGTCCAGCACCGTATGCGGAAGCCCCAGCCGTTCCGCCGTGTAGCGCATGGTGTCCATGGCGCGCCCCAGCGGGGAAGTGAAGATCCGGTCCAGGCCTTCCTTTTCGAGCCGATCCGCCAAAGCCGCCGCTTCCCTGTGCCCGGCGGGTGTGATCGTATTGTTCCGGTAATCGGGATCCGCATGTCGGATGATGAGCAGTTGCATGGTCTCCTCCTTGGTACTCTTCACGCCATTGTCTCCCGCAAGCAGGATAAACCGGGTCTCTTCCGGGAAAGGGTCGGAAATCCACGCCTTTCAAGGTGCGGCGACCGCGGCCATCGGTCATTCGCCGAACAGCGCCTCCGCATTGTCGTGCAGCAGACGCCTGGCCAGTCCGAGGGCGTCTGACTTGTCGAGCCGGCCCTTGTCGATACGGTTGGACAGTGCTTCCGCAATGTTCTCCTTGGCAAACTGAAGGTGCGCGTAAGTGCCTTCCACGAAAATGTAGTCACCGCCGAATCCGAGGATCTTGTTCGAAGGAAGCACCTCAAGCATTTCCTCCAGCACACGGACCGCGTATTCCTGGGAAATGACATGCACCCAGCAGAGATCCGCCCAGACATTCGGAAACTGTTTGCAGATGGCGGCCAGCTCCATGCCGTAGGGATAGCCGGTGTGGAAGACGTCGAAACGAACCTTCGGATGCTGCTTGAACAATCCGATGAGGTTGCCCGGTCTGGATTGACGGAGATCGCATCCGATCCCTTCCTGCAGCCCGGTATGGATCTGGAAGGGCAGGTCCAGATCCGCCGCGAAGCCGAGCAGCCGGTGCATCAGGAAATCCTGGAGCGGCTTCCGTTCGGCGCCGGACAACACATCTCCCCGCAAAGTCCGGTCGAAGACGGCTTCCGCTTCTGCATGGGAAACAGGATCGAACTGCAAGGTCCGACTGTAGGCGATGGCGGACTTGAGCGCGACGATGTTCCGCTCCCGTCTGGCCTGCTGGACGGTTTCGCCCAGCAGGGACACATATTCCTTCAAACTGGAGAAAGGCCTTTGGTAACAGTCCATCAGCGAGTCTGCCGATACGCTCCCGCCAATCTCCAGAAACAGGTCATATTTGGCGGATTCCCTGAAAAACGCTTGATCCGGCGGACGAATGTCACCCGGATTTTCGATGAACAGGTCATCCTGCACACAGTACCGGATGTGGCAGATGTCCTTGAGGATCTGCTGATACCAGCCCGGCTGTTTTGTTTGCAGGAACGCCGCGTCGAGCTGCAGGTACGTGTCGTCATTCAGGGATGCGATGCCGAACAGGTCGATGCTTGCCCGCTGCAGCGCCCGAAAGTAGCTTGTGTTGCGGCACAGCTCCCAATACGGTTTCAGGATGGTCCACTTTTCCCGTACGTCCAGCCTGTCTCCCTGCAGCAGGCCCATCTTTTCAGGGGAAAGACCGGCCAGCATGACATCCGTGCTGGCGTAATGCGTCATGTACAGGGCGATGAAATCCGGACGGCCAGCCGTACGTGCGGCCTCCGTCTCCAGATGCTCGTGCGTGTCGATCACGGTCATGTCCTGCATGCCTTCACGAATCCATTTCCGGTTTTCCATGAGAACCCTCCCTGCTGCGGGAATCGGCGTACCGCCGCTTCTTCCGTTATACCGCATGGAGGCGTGCGGAACAAGGCCACCGGACGGGTCTTTGCCGATTCCCGCTTCACACCTGACGAAAAACGAACCAACCGAACCACCCCCGGCGAAACAACCAGACCGACCGCCGAAACCGGGCGTTCATTCGGAAGAATCGACGATTCGTCTGTTTTTTACAAGTTTACAGTTGACTTCCTGCATAAACGGAATTAGAATAACGTTCATACAGTCAACCAAAACAAAGCAAAGGCGCTTTTCTGTTTCAGCAGAGAAGCGCCTTTTGTGTTGGAGGAGGTCGTCATGAAGAAAATTGAAGTGATTACTCGTCCGGACAAACTTGAGACCCTAAAAGAAATTCTCGATGCTAGAAATTGCACAGGCATGACCATCCTTTCGGTGATGGGCTGTGGTCAGCAACGCGGCAATGTGAATGAAATCAAGGGCATGAAGTTCAACATCAACCTGATTCCAAAGATCCAGGTCAATGCCGTAATCCAGGACGAGTTTCTTGAACCGCTGCTGATCGACATCCGGGAACGGATTGCCACGGGACATGTCGGCGACGGGAAGGTCTTCGTATCCGACATCCTTGACGCCATGCGCATCCGGACCGGTGAACGCGGCACACGGGCCATCTAGCCCACCTCCAACCATTTCAGGAATCGATGATGAAGGGGTCATCTTCCGGCAAGGCCGGCAGACGGCCCCTTTTTGTACAATCCGCCCCGATGCGGGCCGAAGGGGGATGCACGATGAACAAGATGGTCGAGTTGAGTGAAGTGGACAAATACTACGGAGCCAACCATGTGGTCAAACGTCTTGACCTGGCTGTGCGTGAAGGCGAATTCCTCACCCTGCTGGGCCCGTCCGGGTGCGGAAAGACGACGACGCTCCGCATGATCGCCGGATTTGAAAAACCATCGGGCGGACAAATCCGGGTCGGAGGAGAGAACGTGGAGGACCGCGAACCCTATGAGCGGGACGTCAACACGGTTTTCCAGAGCTACGCCCTTTTTCCCTACAAGACCATCGAGGAAAACATCGGCTTCGGTTTGAAGATGAAGCGCATGCCGAAATCGGAAATCCGCACCCGTGTGGCGGAAACGCTCGCGCTGGTTCAACTGGACGGATACGGACCGAGAATGCCCTCACAGCTTTCCGGCGGACAGAAGCAGCGTGTCGCCATCGCCCGTGCGTTGGTGAACCGGCCGAAGGTCCTGCTGCTGGACGAACCCCTCGGCGCGCTTGACCTGAAGCTGCGAAAACAGATGCAGGTCGAGTTGAAACGGCTTCAAAGGCGGCTTGGCATCACCTTCGTCTATGTCACGCACGATCAGGAGGAGGCCCTGACCATGAGCGACCGGATCGCCATCATGAACGGCGGCGTCATCGAGCAGCTGGGTCAGCCTGACGATATCTACGAGCGGCCCTGCTCCAGGTTTGTCGCCGAGTTCATCGGGGAATCGAACATCCTGGACGCCACCGTGGCGGGAACGCTGCCGGAAGGGTTCCTGGTCCGAACAGAGACAGGTGCCGTCCCGGTTTCGATCGGAGACTACGAACCCCGGGAATTCATCCATCTTTCCATCCGGCCCGAAAAGCTCCGCATTTCGTCGGTTCCCGTTCCGGGCTTCGATCTGGCAGGGGAAGTCCGTGAGCATGTCTACGCAGGATCCATCCTGAAAAGCATCGTCATGTTGCCGAACGGTCAGGAAATGAAGCTGACGCAACTGGCGGGCGGCGACCTTCCGCCGGAAGGATCCGTCGCGCATGTGCACTGGAATCCGGCGGATGCTGTCGTGATGCGCACAAAATCCCATCAGATCTACAGCCTCATCGACAACATGGAATGGGGGTGAATCGCATGACAAAGGCGGAAACAGGCGTCATCGGCAAGGAGAACACAAGGAGCGCATCCGTTCTGCCCCGGCTGGGAAAGGCATTCAAGCTTCGGAGTCCCATGCTGGCCACCGTGGGGCCGGTAACCCTGTGGCTTCTGCTGCTCGTGGCCATCCCCCTGCTATATGTGTTTGTCCTGAGTTTCCTGTCCCGGGATGCGAACGGGAATGTACTCTTCCGGCTTACCCTCGGCAACTATGCCAAGCTCTTCAACCCTGAATATCTGCGCATTTACGGGATGTCGCTGCTGGTGGCCACGGCCACGACCCTTATCGGCATCCTGCTTGCCTATCCCTTCGCGTATCACATGGCAAACGGGAGCGCACGGAAAAAGGTTTTACTCATGATGCTGGTCATCATCCCGTTCTGGACCAATTCCCTGATCCGGCTCTACGGCTGGAAAACACTCCTGGGCGCAAGCGGTGTCGTCAACAGCGCGTTGAAGGGGCTCGGCCTCATCGACAAACCGCTGGAACTCCTTTTCAATACCCCTGCGGTCATCCTCGGCATGGTCTACACCCTGATCCCGTTCATGATCCTTCCGATGTACGCATCCATCGAAAAGCTGGACAAGACCCTGCTGGAGGCGGCTTCCGACCTTGGTGCGAACCGGACCTCCGCTTTTTTCGAAATCACGCTGCCCCATACGGCCGCAGGCATCTTCGCCGGATCCATCATGGTTTTCATTCCGGCGCTGGGCTATTTCTTCGTTTCCGATCTGATGGGCGGCGGAAACAACATGCTCATCGGGAATCTCATCAAGAACCAGTTCTACACGGCCCGTAACTGGCCGCTGGGCGCGGCGCTGAGCATCGTGCTCATCCTGGTCACGCTCCTGCTGGTGAAGCTGTACCAGAAGGCGGGCGGCGACCTGGACGACCTTGGCGTCGCCTGACACGGGATGACACAGGCATGGCTGGATTCGGGAGAATACGGGCGTGATCTGTGATTCGGGACCATCGGAGCGCTGCTTGACACGGGACAATCGGAGCGCAGCTTGATCCGGGACAATCCAGGCCACAGGAGGTGACAAGACATGAGGCAACTTCGCATCCGCACCCTCGCCCTGCTGGGAAAGCTGCATGCCGGTGTCATGCTGGCCTTTCTCTACCTTCCGATCCTTGTCGTGGTGGCCTTCTCCTTCAACCAGTCCAAACGCAACATCGTCTTCACGGGATTCACGCTGGACTGGTATGGAAAGCTGTTCCAAAACACGCGCCTGATCGACGCGCTGGGCAATACGGTGATCGTCGCGCTGGCCAGCACCGCCATATCCGTAGCAGTCGGCACGCTGGGTGCGATCGGCCTGCACAAGTACAGATTCCGCGGGAAGGGCGGCGTGGAAGCCCTCATGTACATCCCGGTCGTCATTCCGGAAATCATCCTCGGCATCTCCCTGCTCGCCCTCTTCACTTTCGGGCACCTTCCTCTGGGTCTGCTGACCCTGATCATCGCCCACGCCACCTTCTGCATCCCGTTTGTCGTGTTTACCGTCAAGGCGCGGCTGAGCGGATTCGACGCATCTGTGGAGGAAGCCGCCATGGATCTCGGTGCCACACGATCGAGAACCTTCCTTGAAGTCACCCTGCCAGCTCTGATGCCAGGCGTCGTCTCCGGCGCCATGCTTTCCCTGACGCTTTCCATGGATGATGTCATCATCAGCTTTTTCGCAACCGGTCCCGGCAGCACCACGCTGCCAGTCCAGATCTTCTCGATGGTCCGTTCCGGAGTCTCACCGGACGTCAATGCACTTTCCACCCTGATCCTTCTGGCCACCATCGGGTTGGTGCTCCTGATGCAGGGGAGGGATCTTGCAAGGGCGAAGCCCCGGGAGGGCTGACGCTTCCTTCCCCGGACAGAACAGGAATCGGCCCCGCCGATTTCCGGCCTGCGCACCCGATGCATGCGCAGGCCCGACATGCCGCATCCAAAAGGAAGGTGATAATGACCGGATGGAAGACAGGCAAAACAACCGGAAAAACCAAACAAGCCCGTTCATACGGCGAGGAGGACAATCCCATGAAACAGAGAACGATCAAAACAGCCACGCTGCTTGCGGTCATGATCGCCGGCGCCCTGCTTTTCGGGAGCTGCGGCACATCGGTTTCAGGCAGTGCAAACGGGGCGGCATCCGCGGTTGCGGGCACTGATTCCACCGGTGTTCCGTCCCCGGCTTCCGCAAGCGGAACCGCTGCTGCGGGCGGATCGGATGCCAAGGAAGCATCCGCCGATACCGAACTCAACCTCTTCAACTGGACCGAATACATGCCGGACTCCGTGCTGCAGGCCTTTACGGAGGAGACCGGCATCAAGGTGAACTACACCACCTATTCCTCCAACGAGGAAATGCTGGCAAAGATCAAGTCCGGTGAAAAGGGCATGTATGACGTCACAGTCGCAAGCGACTACATGGTCTCGACCATGGTCGCGGATGGCATGCTTGCACCCTTCGACAAGTCGAATATCCCGAACATCGCCAACATCGATCCGACCTACCTGAACATGAAGTTCGATCCGGACAACGCGCATTCCGTCCCGTACATGCTGACACCGGCCATCCTCTGCTATGACCGGACGAAGGTGCCGGCCGGACTGAAATCCTACAAGGACCTGCTGTCGAAGGACCTCGCCAATTCGCTTGTGATACTGGACGACCAGCGGATGGTCATCGGCCTGGCCGAACTGGCGAACGGCCTGTCCGTCAACGAGACGGATCCGGCAGGGCTGAAGACGGTCCGGGACTGGCTGGCCTCCTTGAAGCCCAACATCCGGCTCTTTGACTCGGATACCCCGAAATCCGCCATGATCAGCGGCGAAGCCGCCGCCGGCTACATGTGGTGCGCCGAGGTGGCTCTGGCCATGCAGGAGAATCCGGATATCGTCGCCGTCTACCCCGAGGAAGGCACGGTCATGATGATCGACAACCTGGTCATCCCGGATGGAGCCAGACACATGGAAGCCGCACAACGATTCATCGATTTCGTCCTTCGCCCGGAAATATCGAAACTCGTCTCCGACGAATTCCCCTATGTGAATCCCAACAAGGCCGCCCAGCCGCTCCTGCCGGATAGTTTCCGGAACAACCCGGCTTCCAATCCGTCCGTAACGGAGATGGCCAAAGGCAGGCTGCTGGAGAATCTGGGAGACAAGTCCGGTCTGTATGACGATCTGTGGACGGCGTTCAAGAACCAATAACGCTTTCGCTGGCGCAAGACAGCAGGTTTGGAGGAGATTCATGACGGACATCGGGAAAATGTACATCGACGGGGAATGGGTGCTTTCCGCTTCCGGAGCGACCCGCTCCGTTCTCAATCCCGCCGACGGAAGCGTCCTTGCCACCGTCACGGAAGGCGCGGCGGAGGATGTGGTCCTTGCCGTCGCGGCTGCACGGCGCGCCTTCGACAAGGATGGCTGGCAGGACACAACCCCCCACCAGCGGGCCACCCTGCTGCATGCGGTCTGTGCAGGTCTCGAAAAGGCCCGCGGGGAACTCGTCCTGCTGGAGACGCTCGACAATGGCAAGCCGCTGCGGGAAACCGGTTATGATGTGGACGACACCATTGCCTGCTTCCGATACTATGCCGGCATGGCTGAAAAACCGCACGGACAGACCGTTTCCGTCCCGGATGCAAACATCTGCACAATGATCGTGCGGGAACCGGTCGGAGTCTGCGGGCAAATCGTCCCGTGGAACTATCCGCTGCTGATGTCGGCCTGGAAGATGGCTCCGGCGCTGGCAGCCGGCAACACCGTCGTGTTCAAGCCGTCCGAGCTGACACCCCTGACAGCGATCCGTCTGTTCGAAATCTTCGAGGAGGTCGGCTTTCCCAAGGGCGTCGTCAACCTGGTCCTCGGCGCAGGCGCCACCGTCGGTCACGAACTCGCATCCAACCACGGTGTGGACAAGATCGCCTTCACAGGCGGCACAACAACCGGGCGCAGCATCATGCAGGCTGCCACCGGCAACCTAAAGAATATCTCGCTCGAACTGGGCGGCAAGTCGCCGAACATCGTCTTTGCAGATGCCGATCTCGAATCCGCCGTAGATTATGCCTTGTTCGGCATCTTCTGCAATCAGGGCCAGGTCTGCTCCGCGGGCGCCCGGCTGCTGCTGGAGGAAAGCATTCACGACCTCTTCACGGCCCGGCTCGTGGAACGGGCCAGGCGGATCCGCATTGGCCCGGGCTCGCACCCGGCCAGCGAAATGGGTCCGCTGATCAGCGAAACCCACCTCAACCGCGTCCTGTCCTATGTCGGCATCGGGCTTGCGGAGGGCGCACGGCTGCTGTGCGGCGGCAACCGGATCACGACGGGGGAACTGGAAAAAGGGTGGTTCATGGAACCCACCATCTTCACGGATGTCACCCCGGACATGCGGATCGTCAGGGAAGAGGTCTTCGGTCCCTTTCTTGTCGTCCAGACCTTCAGGACGGAAGCGGAAGCCATCGATATGGCAAACGACACCGAATACGGACTGGCAGGCGGCGTCTTCACGCCGGATGGCGCGAAGGCGATCCGCGTCATCAAAAAACTGCGGGCGGGCATCACCTGGATCAACACCTACAACCCCACATTCAACGAAGCGCCATGGGGCGGTTACAAGCAAAGCGGCATCGGGCGCGAACTGGGTACGTTCGGCTACGAGGAATACACCGAGGTCAAGCAGATCAACATCAATCTGAACCCCGGCATGTCCGGCTGGTTCGAGGTCTGATCCGGAGGCGGGTTGCCCTTCTTGCGGGAAGGGAACACCCGGGTCCAAAGAAACGCAATGCGCATTTCCACTGTGGAGCAATCCGGGAAGGGAACTTGAACATATGGGTATCGCAACCGCAAAGAAGGAATTGGAAAAGGTTCTGGGATATATCGCATCCGATGCGCTGACCGAGGAAGACAAGTCCACCATGGTCTCCGACTCCATCACGAACTTCAACACCTATGTGAACCCGGGCTGGCTGCAGTATCGAAAATCCGTCTCGACGAACGCGGCCTTCATCGAATGGACGGACAAGGACGAGTATTTCTATGACATCTACGGCGAGGAATTCATTGACTGCCTGGGCGGGTTCGGCATCTACACCTGCGGCCACCGCAACCCCGAAATCCTCAGGTACGTGCTGGCCCAGATGAACCGGCAGGCCCTGCACAGCCAGGAGCTTGTGGATCCGCTGCGCGGGTATCTCGCCAAGGTCATGGCGGAAATCACCCCCGGCGATCTCAACACCTGCTTCTTCACCAACGGCGGCGCGGAGGCGGTCGAAATGGCACTGAAACTCGCCCGCATCGCAACGGGTGGACGATGGGTGATTTCGACCCTCAACGGATTCCACGGCAAATCGATGGGCGCCGTGTCCGTCGGCGGCAAGAGCACCTATCGCACCCCGTACCTCCCGATGGTCCAGCAGGTCCAGCATGTCGAGTACGGCAATGCGTCGGACATCCGGAAAGCCGTCAGGAACCTTGTCCATGTTGGGGAAAAGGTTGCGGCGGTCATCCTGGAGCCGATTCAGGGCGAAGCGGGCATCATCATCCCGCCGGCCGGGTACCTGAAGGAAGTCCGCGACATCTGCGACGAATACGGTGTTGCCCTCATCTTCGACGAAATCCAGACCGGCATGGGCCGGACCGGCACCCTGTGGCGCTGCGAAGCCGAGGACGTCGTTCCAGACATCATGACTTACGGCAAGGCCTTCGGCGGCGGCATCATGCCGATCACCGGCATCATCTGCCGGCCGCATCTGTGGGTGCAGGATCTGATCGACAACCCCTGGCTGCTCGGGTCCCCCACCTTCGGCGGAAACCCGGCAGCCTGTGCCGCAGCACTGGCCACCATCTCCTTCATGCTGGAGAACGATATCCCGAAACAGGCGGCGGAAAAGGGCGAATACCTGCTGAAGGGGCTTCGCGCGCTACAGGCGAAATATCCATCCGTCATCCAGGACATCCGCGGTACGGGACTGATGATCGGCGTGGAGTTTCCTGAATCGGAAATCGGATATGAGGTTGCAAAGGGAATGTTCGCTCGTCGTGTGATGACCGCCGGCACCCTCATCAACGCAAAGACAATCCGGTTTGAACCGGCCGCCACGATCCCCTACACATCCCTGGATACGGTGCTTTCACGGATGGACGAAGCTTTGGCGGAAGTGGCTGCGGCCATTGCCTGACCCTGTCTGACGCTTATAGACCCGGCAATTGATTGCTGTCGTTTTTGAATGCGGAACAAGCCTTGTATCAATTGCCGGAGTCCTATCTTTTACTGCATGTTTGTTGCCGATTCTATAAATAATTCCCACGGGAAAGAAAGAAGGAGACGTTATGAAAAAATCACGAAACTTCTCACGGATGATGCTGCTTTTTGGGATAGCCGCCATCGCGATCCTGTTGGCAGCGACATTTTTCCATGGTGATTCCTCCGCAGCCGATCCGACCGGGGCCTCCTATGTCGGCGTCACCGGTGCCGAAACACTCGGAGATGTCGCGCTGACCGCCAACAAGGCCCTCTTCGGCTCGAACTTCGTCTGGATCATGTTGTGCGGTTTCCTCGTCTTCTTTTTCCAGTGCGGCTTCGCCATGGTGGAAACCGGGTTTATCCGCACCAAGAACGCGGCCCACACCATCACGATGAATTTCATGGTGTTCCTTGTCGGCGCCATCGGGTACTTCATCGCCGGCTTTGCGCTTCAGATGGGCGGATCGGGGGGGGCGGCCGGACTTGGCTCAGGCGGTTCGGCACTCAACGTCATGCTTTCCATCCCGGGTCTTGGCGGCATCGTGGGCGGGAAGGGTTTTGGGCTGATCGGCACCTATGATGCGGGCATCTATGCGCTGTTCTTCTTCCAGATGGTCTTCATGGACACCACCGTCACCATCCCCACCGGTGCGATGGCGGAACGGGTCAAGTATTCGGCCATGGTGATCACTTCCTTCTTCATTTCCATGTTCCTGTATCCACTGTTCGGAAACTGGGTGTGGGGTGGCGGCTGGATGGCGACACTCGGCAGTCACTTCGGCATCGGTCATGGGGTTGTCGACTTTGCAGGTTCCGCTGTGGTCCATACCATGGGCGGCATGATCGCGCTTGCCGGGGCCATCGTCCTCGGTCCCCGCATCGGTAAATTCAAGAAGGATGGAACGGCCCGCGCTTTCCCGGGCCACAACATTCCGATGGCGATCATCGGCACCATCATCCTGTTCTTCTGCTGGTTCGCCTTCAATGCGGGTTCGACCCTCAGCTCTTCCGACTTCAGGCTTTCGGTTGTCGCAACCAATACGATGATCGCCGGTGCGGTCGGAGGACTGGTCGCCATGTTCTACATGTGGGGCAAGTTCGGCAAACCGGATCCTTCCATGACCGCGAACGGCGCGCTGGCCGGCCTTGTCGCCATCACCGCCCCCTGCGCATTCGTCAATGGGATTTCGGCACTCCTCATCGGCCTGATCGCCGGATTTCTCGTCTGCCTTGCGGTTCCGTTCGTGGAAAACAAGCTGAAACTTGATGACCCGGTCGGCGCCATATCGGTGCATTGCGTCAACGGCCTCTGGGGTGTCATCGC
This sequence comes from uncultured Clostridia bacterium, assembly GCA_942493335.1. GTDB lineage: Bacteria > Bacillota > Clostridia > DSM-8532 > DSM-8532 > JAEWSN01. Next base: position 2,927,839 of record OW818693.1, read on the forward strand.
ACTCGGCCTTTTCGCGGACGGTTCCTATGGCGACGGGCTCAATGGCGTCGCCGGCGGTGTGCGGGGCCTGTTCTTCGGAGATGCCTCGCAGCTTCTTGCCCAGTTGATCGCCGTTCTCGTCCTGTTTGTCTGGGGCTTCGGTGTATCCTTTGTCTTCTTCAAGATCCTGGACAAGGTCTGGGGCCTGCGCGTCTCGCCCGAAGACGAGCTCGAAGGTCTGGACATCCCGGAGATGGGCGTCCTGGCCTATCCCGACAGCATGATCATGACCTCCGATCTCGACTTCGACTCTGCCGACAACGCGGAAATCAAGCAACTCGCCCGTTTCGGATATAAAGGCGGGGCAGCGAAACTGCCCGCAGCAGAACCCAGGGTCAGCATCAATCGGGCGGTCCCGGTCGAACTGATCAGCACCCCCGCCACAACCACGGTTTCCGACGTGAAGATCTCGAAAGTGGTGATCATCTTCAAGCAGAGCCGGTTTGAAGCCTTGAAGGAGGCCATGAACGCCATCGGCATCTCGGGCATGACCGTCACCCAGGTTCTCGGTTGCGGGATCCAGAAGGGGAAAACGGAGTATTACCGTGGCGTCGAAAAGGAAATCACCCTTCACCCGAAGGTTCAGGTGGAGATTGTGGTTGTGAAGATTCCGGTCCGGACCGTCATCGACACCGCAAAAAAAGTCTTGTATACAGGCCATATCGGCGACGGCAAGATCTTCGTCTACGATGTGGAAAACGTGGTCCGTGTCCGCACGAATGAAGAAGGATATGACGCGCTGCAGGATCTGGCCTGATTCGAAGCCATGGCATGCCGAACTCCGTTTCCGGCATGCCATGGCCGAAGAATCCCGGCACGGCGGACGAACGGGAGTCCGGTCCGGCAAGCCGACGCCGGGATGGTTATGACAGCTAGGGGAGGACAGCACCATGTTTGAAACAAACGCAAGAATCGTCACTTCGGTCCCGGGACCGAAATCCATGGCACTGCAGGCCCGAAGGGAGCAGATCGTCGCGAGAGGCGTCAGCTTTTCCAGCACCATTTTCGCAGAAGAGGCGCAGGGTGCGCTCATCAAGGATGTGGACGGAAATGTCTTTGTTGATCTGGCTGCAGGCATCGGCGTCGCCAATATCGGACATTGTGATGACGAGGTGGCTGCGGCCGCGAAAGAGCAAATCGGGAAATACATCCACACCTCGTTCAACGTCTGCGGTTACGCCCCCTATGTGGAAGTGGCGGAAAAGCTTGCGGCACTGGCTCCCGGTGATTTCCCGAAAAAGGTCATGTTCGCCAGCAGCGGCGCGGAGGCGGTGGAAAACGCGGTCAAGATCGCCCGGAACCATACCGGCAAGTCGATGATCCTGTCCCTGGAAGGCGCATTCCACGGACGAACCTACATGGCCATGACCCTCACAAGCAAGATGACACCCTACAAGAACGGATTTGCCCCTTTCTGTCCGGATACCTTCAAGATCCCTGCCCCCTACTACTACCGATGCGACGGAAACCCCACCGAGGAGGAATTCGGCCGGTTCTGCGCGAACCGTCTCGACACGCTGCTGAAGGGCGAACTGAATCCGGGCATGGTGGCCGCGCTCATTGTCGAACCCCTGCAAGGGGAGGGCGGATTCATCGTCCCGCCGAAAGGCTATCTGCTGAGACTCCAGCAGATCTGCAACGAACACGGGATCGTATTCATCTGCGACGAAATCCAGGCCGGTTTCTGCCGGACAGGCCGCTTTTTCTGTTGCGAGCATTCCGATCTGACGCCGGACATCATCACCGTCTCAAAATCACTTGCAGCCGGATTTCCCCTCAGTGCCGTCATCGGACGGGCCGACATTATGGATGCGCCGGTGCCGGGCGGTATCGGCGGAACCTTTTCCGGCAATCCGGTATCCCTGGCGGCCGCATCCGTCGTGATCAACAAGATGCTGACAGAGAATTTCTCCGGCAAGGCCGTACATATCGGGGACATCATCATGGCCCGGCTTCACGGGTTGCAGCGGAAGCACGCCGTGATCGGGGATGTCCGGGGCCAGGGCGCCATGATCGGGGTGGAGCTTGTCAAAGACCGCACCAGCAAGGAGCCGGACAAGGAATCTGTGAGCAAAATCATCGACTTCTGCCTTCGAAAGGGAGTCATCATCATCGGCGCAGGCCTTTACAGCAACTGCCTGCGTTTCCTGCCGCCGCTTGTCATCACGGATGCGCAGCTCGACTACGGCATGGACGTACTGGAAGCATCCTTTGCAGCCCTCTGACACAATGCCTCGGGAAGATGGCCGGAAGCAGCTGCCCTTGCTGTATCTGCAGCCATAGAGACAAAAGGAGTGAACGGACATGAACTGGAGATTCCATATGCCCACGCAGGTTTCAGGGGGCCGCGGCTGTGTCCGCTCGGAGTTCGCCCTAATGGGGGGATTGGGCGGGAAAGCCATGATTGTCACCGGAGCCGCATCCGCCCGTGCATGCGGCGCCCTGGCGGACATGGATTTCGCCCTGTCCGCTCTCGGCATTCCCTGGACCCTTTTCGGCCAGGTGGAAGCAAATCCCTCCATCGCCACCATCCGTACGGCAGCCCGGCAGGCCATCAAAGAGGAAGCAGACTTCATCATTGGCATCGGTGGCGGATCGCCGCTGGACGCGGCGAAGGCGATAGCGGTGGCCACCGCGAACCGGGTGGATGACAACCAGCTGTTCACCGGCCCATGGAAGAGGCAACCGCTCCCCATTGTGGCGGTACCGACAACCGCCGGGACCGGAAGCGAAGTGACGCAGTACGCCATTCTGACCGATGACCGGATCCAATCCAAACGAAATCTGTCCCATCCCGCCATCTTTCCACGACTTGCCTATCTGGATCCCGCTTATACGGACCATCTGCCGCGCCGCATCACCATCCACACGGCGGTGGACGCCTTGTCCCATGCGCTCGAGGGCCTTGTGACGAACCGTTCCACACCGGCAACGGACATCCTGGCACGGGAGGCTATGGGCATCCTTGGCTCGGAGCTGCGCAACCTGTTCCGGCAGCCGGGTTCCATACGGGAAGCTGGCGGTGCGGAATCATCCGTGTCCGATGCCGAAAGGGCGGACATCTTTCCCGGGACGTTTGAACCGCCCGGACCGGAAAGCCGGGACCGGCTGATGTACGCCTCCATGCTCGGCGGCATCGTCATCGCAAACACGGGAACGACGGCCCTCCACGCCATGGGATATCCGCTGACCTACTTCAAGGACATCGAACATGGCTGCGCCAATGGAATGCTGATGCCTGCCTATCTCTCCTTTGTCTCCGGAACGCATCCGGAGCGGGTAAAGATGGCCCTGGACGCGATGGGTTTTCCTGATGTGGCAGCGCTGGAGACCGTCCTCGCGGGTCTGCTGGGGTTCCGTGAGGTTCTGAACGAACAGGAAATCGCCGTTTTTTCCGGGATGACCGCGAAAGCCCCAAATCTGCCGAATACCTTGCGTCTGCCTTCCGACGCGGATTTGTCGGACATGTTCCGGACCCTTTTGCAGCAGCCGGGTCTATAACATCAGAAAGGGCTGCCCCAAAATCCTCGATTTTGCGGCAGCCCTCTTTTCCGGGAACGATCCGCCGCTTGGGCGGACCGGTTCATTTTTGATGGTTTTCAGTCCTCGACGTCGTCATCATCCGCTTCATCGTCTTCATCATCCTCCGGCACAAACCGCGCGCCGAATTTCGTGGTGTCGATGAAGCCGTTCCGGGCTTCCCCAAGAAGCGCCGTATAATCGGCTTCGGGCAGTTCGATCTTGTATTCAAGATCGGGGGTCTGGAAAATGGCGGCGCCGTCCTCCGCATCATAAAAGATATGGTCGGCTTCCAGGATCACCAGTGGCACTTCTGACTCGATATCCCTCAACAAGACTGTCATATGGTTCTCCTTTCGCGTATCCGCCGATGGTTCACCGGCGATTGCCATAGCCCCCAATATCGCAAGGTTGTGTGCTTCCGGCCATTGTCCCGACTGCCTGGCAGGCATTCATGGCTGCGACATGCAATGGACGGAGCAACAGGTGAATCTTTCCTGTCTTCTGTATCTTCTACCCGGTAAATACGAAGCATATTCCTTTGGGTATCGATAACATTGGGATTATTTACAGGGCTCTCCGGTGCGCCGTTTGGACGCATCATCGCCAATCCCTGGCTGACGAAGCAGAAACCTCAATCCTGCCGCAATGCCTTCATGACGCTCAGGCGCATGGCGCGGCGGGCGGGAAAGAATCCGGCGATGAGGGCGGCCGCGATGGCAAAGCCAAAAGCCGCGGCTGCCAGCCAGAGCGGAATGTAGGAGATGGGCAGCCGGGTCACCCCGTCCGGACCCCACATCTGGTTCCCTCCCATGATGTTGATGTTGGAGTTGTTCAGGACAAAGGATGCGCCCATACTGAACAACACCCCCGTAATTCCCCCGAAAATCCCGATCCAGGCCGCTTCCACCATAAACAGGCGGCGAATGTCGCCCAGGCGGGATCCGATGACCTTGAAAATGCCGATTTCGCGCGTACGTTCATAGATGGACATGTACATCGTGTTCGTGATGCCGATGGCGGCGATCAGCAGCGCCATGGCGCCGATGCCGCCGAGAATCTGGCGCAGGCCGGCGGACTGCTTCTTCATCTCGTCGATCATCTGGATGGGGCTGTAGGACTCGTATCCGAGCGCCTTGATCGCCTCGAAGACCTTCGAGACGCTGTCCATGTCCTTCGCCTTCACGACGGCCTGGGTGTACCCTTTCTGGGTTGTCGTGCCGCCGCCCATCCCGTATCTGGAATAGATCATGCCCCCGCCGCCGTTGGAGGAACCCCCATTGGCCTTGTTGAACTTGTCCTGCTCCGTCTTCAGCCTCTTCACCTGATCAAGCGGCATGAAGATGTTGTAGTCGTACTGTCCCCCCGACATGCCCAGCATGCCCGTGATCCGCATCTTGATCGGCTTGGCCGGCACCTTTGCCGGCTTCATGCCCTGCTGCAGCTTCTCGCCATACTGCATGTCAACGGAAACCGTGAATTTCTGCTCCATCAGTTTGAAGTCCGCAGGAGCGGGCTCGTAACGGCGCGGATTCGGCACATAGAACTGCTGGGCCAGGTTCTGATTGCCCAACAGCACATTCGTATCCTCTTCCGTGAAGTATTCCCCTTCGGCAAGTGTCAATCCCATACTCTCCAATGCTTCCGGCTTGATGCCCATGACATAGAGGTAGGACGTGTATTTGCCGGCCATGGCCTTCAGCTGCAAGTCCATCAGGGGTGTGGCCATCTCGACGCCCGGCATGCGGCTGATCTTGGCGATCATCGCATCGTCGAGGACGGGAATGTCCTTGCCGTCGGCCGTCTTGCCGCCCTGGTTGTAGTTCATGATCTGAATCATCGTCAGACTGCCCATCTGGGAAGCCTGCGTCTCAAAATTCTTGTTCATGGCGAGGCCGAGGGAAATCATCACGACGATGGCGCCCGCACCAATCATGACGCCCATCACCGTGAGGAACGTCCGGACCTTGTGCCGCCACAGGTTCTTGATGCTCAGGCCGAGCAGGTCCGCAATCCTCATCAGAACTCAAGTCCTTTCTCCTGCTTCTTCTTGCGAATCCGCAGCACAACAAACGTCACAATCCCCAGCACCACCACACCGATGCCGATCTTGCCCCAGATGGACCCAATGATCTTCTGGAACAGGTTCTTCTCCGACTCTGCAGGAAGCGGCAGTCCATCCGGACCGAGCGGAAGCGGTTTGCCGTCCGGACCGAGCACCACGCCCGGATTGTCCGGCATCGGAGGCATGTCCGCCACATTGATGGAGAATTCCTTGGTGGCCTCCTGTGATTCGCCGGTGGCTGTTTCGTAGGTGACAAGGATTTTTCCATCCACCTTGCCGGCCATCAGCGGATTCAGCGTCACTTCCACATATTCGTTCTTGCCGGGATCATAGTTCCCGTAATACTGGCTCTTCGGCGTCACGTCCATGATGCCTTCCGGTTCGCAGGTCACCTTCACCTTCACGTTGTACAGGATGGTCTTTCCCAGGTTGTACATCTCGAAGCTCAGGGGCATCGGCTGGCCGACCATTGTATCGGTCTGGAACGAAGGCTCGTTGACTTCGAAGCGGGATGGCTGGTAGACCGGGATCCCGATGATTTCATCCGTCTTGTAGGGATTTCCGTTTTCGTCTTCATAATCAAAGGAAATGGTGACGTTGTAGGTCTTGGATTTCGCATCCGGGATGGTATAGAGACGGAGTTTCCGCTCCACGGTTCCTTTCGGCGTGATGCGGTCCATATAGAAGGTGTTGCTGCTGCCGACCGGCGTAAATACACTGCCGGTTTCATTCGACGCCTCGTTCACCGTGAAGTTGGCCTTGATGTTGTGGATGGTCTTCGAAGCGTGGGTGTTCATGAAGGACAGGTTCAGCTCAAACTCGCTGCCGGCCGTCACAAGGCCGGGATCCGCGGAATAGCTGTACACGATGATCTTCGGGACATTCTTCGTGGCATCCGGGCCTGTCGCGGAGCCGTTCACGAAAACGGAAACCGCCTGTGTCAGGGTCACGGGTGTTTCCGTGCCGACCGCAGGCAATTCCACCTTCACTGTAACGGGTGTGCTGCCCTTCTTGGCTTCCGTCTGCGCCTGGTACGAGAAGGTCAGCTTCTTTTCTTCGCCCGCCTTCAACGATTTCAGGATGTAGAGGTTCTGGGAGATAGGGAAGAACATCGTGGCGTCGACTTCCCCGGTGATCTTGATCTGTTTGGCTTCGGTCGTACCGGTGTTTTTGACCACGACGGTCACGGAAACAGTGCCTTCGGGGTCCACCGAAGTTTTCGAAGGCGTGATGGACATCACTTCGATGTTGCTGTCCGCCGCACCGGCTCCGCCGACAGGGACCCAGATCTGCTGCGTGTCGGTCTTGTCGACCGCCCGGGCATCACTGTATTCAAGTTTGAACCCGACGGGATAGGAACCGGCTTTCAGCGCGACACCCGCTCTCAGCTGGAGGGTGACGGTCTTTGCGCCGTTGCCGTCGATGCGGTCAAAGGAAAGCCGGCTGCTGCCGGAAGCAAGCATGAATCCATCCGCCGTCAGTCCGTCCAGGTTGATCTTCACATCGTTGACGGGCAGGCTGCCCTGGTTTCGGATGGTGACGGGCAGGGAGAAGGTGCCGCCCGCGGAAATGGATGGCACGGGTGTTCCTGCTTCCACGACCAGCAGCCCGGGCGTGTTGCTGTTGCGTACGGTGAGGGGAAGCGTGGTGTCCGTGTCGAACGGGTCATTCCACGCGTTCTGGTAGCTGATGTGCAAAGGAAGCTTGTATGCGCCTGCGTTCGCATACGTATCGGTCGTGACATTCATCACAAGCTCCACGGTTGCATTCGGGGCGAGCTCCGCAATGGGAAGGGAATTGCCGAACGAGGCGGCAGTGAAGGGGGAAGTATTGCTTTCGGGCAAGGTGACCATCACGTTTTTGGCCGGATAGGAAGGACTTGTGTTCTTCACGAGCACATGGAGAACATTCTGCTGTCCGCCGTCCGTAAAGTTGCTGCCGGAGACGGTGGTGGTGAGAATCGGCTTGTAGTCCTTGGTGACGACGGGGGTGGAGGGGCCGGAGGTTTCGGTCGGCGCCGTCTCAAAGGCGATGCTTGCAGTCGTTTCGGTAGCGGTGCCGCCTTTCGTGTACGTAAACACGACGGGGATGCTTTTTGAGGTCCCGTCCCCGACATAACGGAGCGGAACATTCCCCAGCGAACCGGTTTCATTGATGGAAAGGGTTTGATCGGCCGGAACGACCACGCTGCCGCCCGCCGTAACCATGACCGTGGAGGACGCATCCGAAAAATCCACGGACAGATTCGTTAACTCGACGCCCGATACATTCTTGTACGTGAGTCCCTGCAGGGTGAAATCCTCCCCCGTTGTGAGAGGTTTGCCCGTATAGTCGTAAATCGTCACGACAATGTCCGGCGTCGTAACCGCCGCGCTGACCGGAACCGGCAGCATCCCCATCAGCAGCGTCAGGGCCAGCAGGATGGAAAGGCCGATTCCCCTCATGTTGTGTCCCGTGTTTCCTTTTCCTGTCCTCATTTGTCTTGCCCCTTCCTTTTTCCGAAGAGGCTTTTCGCCTCTTTTTTCTTCTTGTTGCTCCGGTTCATATCCGCTCGGACGGGAAAAGGTTCCGGTTCACCCAGCGCCATTTGACGTTGAGCGGGATCCTCTTTGACCTTATCCGGATTGTCCGTTTCCTTCTCTTCCGTTTTCCCGTTCTCCACGGACTCCGTGACCACCGCGCCGACTGATGGCAATACGGGCCCTTCCTGCGAAATCCCTGCTGCAACCCTTGCCGCGGCTCCGTTCGCCTCCCCGCCGGATCCGTCGATTTCAGCGGAAAGCAGGATGGGGGTGATCGGCGGCGCGCCGGCATGATGGACCGGCCCTTCCTCGATTCCCTCGATTTTCCCGTCCCGAACCTTCACCAGGCGGGAGGCATACCCGGAGATTTCCAAATCGTGCGTGACAATGACCAGTGTCTGGTTCCGTTCCCGGGCCAGGCGGGTCATCAGGTTCATCATCTCGTAGGTGGTGTGGGTATCCAGGTTTCCGGTCGGCTCATCCGCAAAGATGATCTTCGGATTGTTGGCGAACGCACGGGCAATGCTGACGCGCTGCTGCTGGCCGCCGCTCATCTGGGACGGTTTGTGGCGCTGGCGGTCTTTCAGGCCGACGGCTGCCAGAAGCTCCTTCGCCACCCGGTTCCGTTTTGATGCGGGAACGCCGCTGAACATGAGGGGCAGCGTGACATTCTCCAGGGCTGTGAGGGTGGGAATGAGATAATAGCTCTGGAAGATGAATCCGACATGACGCTGGCGGAAAAGCGCAAGCGTGTCTTCGGACAGCTTCTCGATATGGGTTTTCCCGAGGACGATGGAACCCTTGCTGGGCCGGTCCAGCCCTGCCATCATATGGAGCAGCGTGGATTTTCCGGAACCCGAAGGCCCCTGCAGACAGAGGATTTCACCCTCCTGCACGTCCAGACTGACGCCATCCACCGCGGCAATGGTCTCCTGCCCCATCCTATAGATGCGATATACGTTGTCGAGTTGCATGACGGTCGCCATGGGGTGCTCCTTCGTGTGCCGGTTCTTCTTCCGACGTATCTGTCAGTCGCTTTGAAGGGCCGTTTCGCCCGTGTTCTTATATACGTCAACCCTGTCCCTTTGTCTTCCAGACGTTGGCAAATACCAAAGGTCTTTTGTCCTTTCCGCTTTGCCTGCTTCAAGGCACCTCGGGCCTGTGCACGCTGCGCACGGGAATCCATGCAACAAGTTGACGTGACGGGATGGCATTTGGTTCACATGCTTATGTAAGAATTTCTTGATTCGCACGTTTTTTGGAAATATTGCGCATCCCGCAGATCCCGTTTCCGTCTTTGCTCTATCATATCGGAAAGAGACTCTACAAAAAAGTGCCAGCTTCTCTCTTTTCCATGTCACATTCCTGTAAACGAAACGTCATACTGGAAACACAATGGAAAAGCTCCTCGGAAACCCTCTGCAGAAGCCACTTTCATGTAATATTCGCCGCTTGTCCCATGCCGGCGGGACCCCAGACCTATTTTTCCACCCCAACCCGGGTGGTAAGATGAGGGTGTTCTCCCAACTCCCGGATCATCCCGCAAAGCATCGGGGGATGTTTGTCAAATGAATCGCTTGAAAGGGAATGGTGCCAATATGCTACGCAAAAAGTTGCCGGCTCTTCTGCTTGTCCTGTCCCTTCTGCTTACGATGACCGTTGTTCCGGCTTTCGCTCAAAACAATGGCGAAGAAAATGAACCCTCCGGATACAAGACCTACTCCGATGTTCCTTCCACCCATTGGGCTTATAATGCGATCTCCTGGATGACCTCGCATGGAATCCTCAATGGCAAAGGCAACAACCGGTTCGATCCGGAAGCCGCCATCACCCGCGAACAGTTCGCACGCATCATGGTTGTCGCCCTGCAGCTCAAGACAAACAGCGACTATTCGCCTTCCTTCAGTGATGTTGCGAAGAACAGCTGGTCCTTCAAGTTTGTCGAGGCGGCCAAAATCTACCTCACTGGCTGGAAGAACACAACCGGCGGACTCGACTTCTTCAAGCCGTACGATGTTGCGGTCCGGGAAGATATGGCGGTTGCACTCGTCAAGGCACTCAGGCTGGATGGCGAAACACCGGACACCGGGGTGCTTGCCGCCTTCACGGATGCCCTGGCCATCTCTCCGAATCTGCAGAAGTATGTTGCGATTGCCGTCAAGCATGGCATCATCAATGGCATCGGCAAACCGGACGGAACAAAGGCGTTCGACGCGCAGGGAACCCTGACCCGCGCACAGGCATCCGTCCTCGTGTACAATGCCCTCGTGTCGGCAGGCGACAAGGTCACCTACGATGATCTCGCTAAGGTCACGTACAACGATCCTTCCGTAGTCCTGCAGGGCACCCATCCCGCCACCACCGTGGCTGCCGTTGTGGTCGGAGACAAGCTTCATGTCACCTGGGACCGCATCAATGCCGACGGTTTCCAGGGTTACAAGGTCGTCCTGTCCAAGGCCGACAGCACGCCTGTTTACCCTGAGAGCGGCTACCAGAGCTGGATCACAAACAAGGACCAGACCTCTGTCGATCTCAAGGCCGGCACCTGCTACAACGGCGGGGACATCGGCGGCACCTTGAAGGGCGAAACACCGTATTACCTTAGCATCACAGCCGTCTATGACGACATGAAGGTGAAGGTACCCGGCAATGTCATCACCGTGACCCTGCCAAAGGCTCCGACGCCTTCCGCGCTGCCAGTTCCAGTCGTCAGTGTCGGCAATGTCGACGGTCATGTGACGCTTCACTGGAACAAGACCACAGATGAACGCTTCCAGGGATATAAGGTCGTCCTCTCGAAAGGGGACAGCACACCACGATACAGTGAAAACGGCTATCTCGCCTATATTACGGACTGCAGCACCGATTCCTTTGTCATTGAGAAAGACCTTTCCTACAACAACAGTGACTTCGGAGACAAGATCGTGGCTGGCACCTACTACGCAACGATCACCGTCCTCTACAGGGACGACCAGCGTGTTACCGGTAATGTCGTGACCCTCACGGTACCCGAATGACAACCCCTTCCATGACTCTCCTTGTCTCAAACGGACCTCCCCACCGTGATCCTCACGGGTTCCGGATGGCACGCGCCCTCACGGAATCCACGCTGTCCGAATGAGTGACAATGTCCGTCCATCGGGACAGACCGGGCAACCGGCTGTCCCTTTTTTTGCCCTTTCCCCTCATTCCAGCCTTCCGCTTCCACTCTTTCGTTCCCCGCCAGGGGAGGTGCGGAAGGCCTCTTTCAGTGTATACTGTTCTTGTCAGGCATCTCGCACGTCGGAATGGCAGACAGCCTTTCCACCCTTGCCAGCACAACTTTCAGCGAGAACTCATTATTTGCGCGGACATCGTCCGCCAGCATGGCGGGAGTCTGGCGGTGAAAAGCAAGGTGGGAGAGGATTCCGTCTTTACGGTGATGCTTCCGATGAAGCGCCGGACGCAGGAATAAGGTGTTAGAAGAAAGGCATTGAGGTCCCGGGTTCGGCCCATTGCATAGATATGTGAATTTTAATGAAAAAGCCACCCCAAACGGGCGGCTTTTTATGCTCCATATCATTTTGTGATCTGAACCGCAGTTCATACCTTGCCCGTGTTTCCCATCCCTGCCAGCTTGCACGGATACCAAGAATGTATGCGTTTCCCGCTTCTCAGTTCAGAAACCGGCGTGCGCCCAGGTATTTCGCCTGGTAGCCGGAAAGGGAGGCCACAACGACCTTGTGATTCGTGGAAGAGGCATGGATGAACTTGTCGTTTCCGAGATAGAGTCCGACATGGCTGATGTTGGTGCGCCGTCCGCCGTCCGTGTCAAACAGGACGACATCGCCCACCTGCAGCTTGTCCCGGGAAATCTTGGTGCCGGCGCTTCCATACTCGATGGAGGAACGCGGTGCGGAAACACCAATCGCCCGATAGACCTGCATGGTGAATCCGGAGCAATCCGTCCCCTTACGGGAAGCGGCGCCATATACATACCGTACGCCCTTGAAGGACAAGGCGACCCGTACGAGTTCATCGACCCGATCATCGCCGGAAGCGCCACGGGAGACGCTGGCATTCGTGGCAAGGTATTCGTTCAAGACGTAGCCGACTGTTCCACCGCCCGCCTTGATCTTCGCCCAGATTCCGGTTGTTTCCAACAGCGTGACCGTGTCTCCGCGGGCCAGTTCACCGAGTTTCTTCGATTCGGCATTGGCAGTCTCCCGGATGTTGAGGGTATTGGCGGACACGTGGAGAATGTTTTCAACAGGTTTTTCCGGGGTGGTGACTGCAGCGGCTGTTGCGGGGGCGGGGGTTTCCACAGCGGCTGCGGATACGGGCGCCACGGAAGGTGCGGCAGCCGCAGGGGATTCAACAGACACTACGGCAGACTGGACGACCGGCGCAACCGCGGGGGCCGATGCAACCGCCGGCTTCGCAGCCACGGACGCAACAGGAGAAGCCGCCGCTGCCGGGGTTTCCTTCACAAGTTTGACGTAGTCGGAATGAACATATCCATTGACGTTGCCGATGCGAACCTTGTACCAGTCCCCCTGGGTTTTGACGATGTCGAGGGCGGCACCCTTTTTCAGCAGGTCGATGATCTCGGAGCTGGTGGTGGCTTCCCGGCGGAACTTGACATCGGTGGCGGTGATTTTGCCGGTGGTCGCCGAAGCGATGGTGGTGGAAAGAACGAGGATGGTGAGGGTGAGGAGCGCGATGCGCACGGTGGGTTTGCGACGGGACATGAATCCTCCTGTCAGGCTTCCGAAGTTAGCTGGCGGGCTCGGGCAACAGGTACCCTACCTGGGTCGGCCACACTCCGTTGTTTCCCTGTAGAAGACTGCAGGGACGGATGGTGGCCGGCTTTGGATTCGCCCCACTAAGTGGGTCCTCCGTACTCCGAAATGCTCGGAGATTCAGCCTATTGAAAAACGTGTGCGTCTGCGTGCGGATTTCCATGATTTTCCGGCTGAAATTGCCTCGCGGTGCGCCTTCCAAGAAGACCCCCTTGATACAAATTCCTGTTCATTATACCAACGAAGATGTCAGGATGCAATGTTCATGATAGAATTGTTACAAATTGTTTTCATTTTGTGCAAATTCACAAGGAAGGGGGATCCGGATGCAAACCGCCACCTTGCTCGGCACACTCGTCGCGACCGCCTATGCGGCCTGGTGTTTTCTCAATGCGCCGGAAAGCCTGAATCCAACCTACCTTTCCCTGTTGCTGCTTGCAATTGCGCTGCACGCCTGGCAGGCGGCCTATCCGCCGAAAAAACATGCCTGGCTGCCTCCGGCCCTGCTCCTCCTCCTTCTGGCCCCCGCCTCCGTTGCCAGCCCCGTATTCAGCATGCTGCTTCCTGTTCCGCTATGCATGTTTCTTTCGCAGATCCATACCCTGGGCGATACAGGCAGCGTCCGCCAGCCGATGCCTGTATGGGTTGCCGGCTGGCTGTCGGTTCTTTTGCCCCTTGGGCTGACACCGCTTCCATCCTGGCCGGATACTTTCGCTTTCGGCGGCCTGCAACTGCTTGTCCATCTCCTCGCGATGGACAAGGCAACTGAAAAGAGGCGCCTGACGGAGGAAACCGACAGGTTGCGCGCCCAGATTCAGGATCAGGCGCGGCGACAGGCGCAGGATGGGGCATACCGGCGGCAGGAGATGGAAAACGTCCAGCTGGAGGAGCGCAACCGGCTCGCACAGACCCTGCACGATCGCATCGGGCATACAATCTCCGCCAGCCTGATGCAGCTCGAGGCCATCCGCGCCTTGATGCCGATTCAGCCGGAACGAACCCTGCCCATGCTCGACCACGTCCTTTCGACCTTGCGGAACGGGCTTGACGCCATCCGTGAGACCCTTCGAAACCTGAAACCCGCGCAGGAGGAACTCGGTGTGAACCGTGTCCGTCTGTTGCTGGACGACTTCGGCGCGAAAAACGGACTGAAGGTCCATTTCACCTGCAGCGGGGATCTCGTGCGAATCCTGCCGCACATCTGGAAAACCCTCCTCGACAACCTGAACGAGGCGCTGACCAATATCCTGCGGCATGCGCGCCGGGACGGGCCGCCGCTATCCGTCACGGCCGACATCTCGGTCCTGAACAGGATGCTCCGCGTAACCATACGGGACAATGGGCCGGGTTGCGCCCTCATCAAAAAGGGGCTTGGGCTGCGTGGCATGGAGGAACGGCTCGCCGCCCACGACGGAAGGCTCATTCTGGATGGCTCGAGCGGTTTTTCCCTGATCATGCTGTTTCCGCTGGAGCAGGACACCTGAAACACATACAATCATCCGCTCAATCATCTGCCTGAAAATACACACAACCATCCGTACAGGCATCCATCTGCCCAACCGCCCGAAAGGAGCCGCCCATGCCAATCCGCCTGTTGATCGCCGATGATGACGCCCTCATCCGTGAAGGACTGTCCATCATCCTGGGGCTCGATCCGGAATTCCTTGTCGTCGCCACTGCCGGAAACGGCGCGGAGGCCATCGCGCGCTGTCGGGAAAATCCCGAAGTGGATGTGGTGCTGCTGGATATCCGCATGCCCGTCATGGATGGCCTGGCCGCCTCCGCTGTCCTGGCAGGCGAATTGGGTCGGCGCGTTCTGATCCTCACGACCTTTGACGAGGAGAACTCCGTCAGCGTGGCCATCCGGAACGGCGTTAAAGGCTATCTGTTGAAGAACTCGCCGCCGGAGCGCATCAAGGCCGCCCTCCGTATGGTGTACGACGGCGGAACCGTCATGCAGGAAGAAGCGATGGACCGGCTTCGGGAATCGATGAACCACGGAAGATCCACAGGTGTGGACCACCCTTCCGCTCCAGACGAAAAATCTCCGAACCGTCGCATCCCGCCGGGTCTGTTCACGGAACGCGAGCTGGAGGTGCTGGCCCTCCTTGCAGATGGTCTTTCCAACCGGGAAATCGCATCCCGCATGTTCATCACCGAAGGAACGACCAAAAACCACATCACCGCACTGCTCTCCAAAACCGGGCTTGATCACCGGACGCAGCTGGCGATTTATTGGTTGAATGCGACGCGATGACTTTCCGGAGTCCCAGTGTCAGAATCAATGGACTCTGCTCGAGCCCTGGAAAGTATCTCTTCCCTTAATGACCGCACCCATGACGAACGTCATGGGTGTTTTTGCTTCCTGTCCGAAAACCCATGACATTCGGGACTGTCGGCATGCCCCTGCATCATCATAGAATGAAGCCACAGTCCGGCATCCCGGAAGCATCTACCGCCGGAGTGCCGGTCACGACCCATTTGGATGCAAGGCGGGATCGCAATCGCAAGGCATGATCCCGGCACACCCGGGACATCAAAAGGCATCAGGCTGAAGGAGGCATCACCATGCAGGCACTTTCCCTACGCAAACTGGTCCGTCGGTTCGGCGATCTGGTCGCCGTCGACAATGTTGACCTTGATATTGAAGAGGGCGGCATCTACGGCCTGCTCGGTCCGAACGGAGCCGGGAAAAGCACCATCATTCATCTGACCTGTGGCCTATTGAAGGCCGACTCCGGCTCCATCTCCGTCTTCGGCGCAGACACCCGGCAGGAAGCGGACAAGACGCGGCGCTCCATCGGCATGGTGCCGCAGGACATTGCGCTGTACCCGGATCTGACCGCGCTCGAGAACGTGATGTTTTTTGCGGGCTTGTATGAAACCGGCCGCGGAAAAGGCGGAAGCTCCCTGAACGGAGCCGGAGCAAGCAAGCCGCTCAAGATCCGCGCGATGGAAGCCCTTTCCTTCGTCGGTCTGGAAGAATACGCGGGCAAGTTCCCGAAGACCTTCTCCGGCGGAATGAAGCGGAGGCTGAACATCGCCTGCGCCATTGCACATGCTCCGAAGCTCATCATCATGGACGAACCCACTGTCGGCATCGATCCGCAGTCGCGCAACCATATCCTGGACTCCGTGCAGGAACTGAACCGGCGCGGCAGCACCATCATCTACACGAGCCACTACATGGAGGAAGTCGAAGCGTTGTGTTCCCGCATCGCCATCATGGACCACGGAAAGGTCATTGCGGAAGGCACCGCGCAGGAACTCACCTCTCTTGTCAGCGATACCGGCTCCGTGGCCATCACCCTCGAATCCGTAAAGGACCTGGATCTCGCCTCGCTCAAGGGACTCCTCGGCGTCCGCCACGTGGAGCTTGAGGAAAATACGGTCCGCATCGACAGTACGCACGATGTCCGGAATCTCGACAAGATCATCGCGCTGCTCTCCGATCGCACCATCCGGCACATCGAAAGCAAAACGCCGGATCTGGAAACCGTTTTCCTGAGCCTGACCGGCCGGACGCTCCGCGACAACTGACCGCCGTGCGAAGGCACGCAACGCCCGACCGTCATCCGGACGGGCAGAAGGAGGCAACCCCATGGGCAGGCTGCTGCGCATCATCCAAAAGGAAATGCTGATCCAGCTCAGAAACAAATCCGGACTCGTCATCATGACCGTTTTCCCGATCGTCCTGATCCTGGTGCTTGGATTCTCGCTGAAGAACATGTTCGAACGGACCGACGGCCCAACCGTCCTGCACGGAACCTATACCCTGGAAGCCGCTGCCGGTGGAACGGCCACCGGCGGGTTCCCCGCCTGGTTCCGCGAAACCGTCGTGAAGGAGTCGGAAAAGATCGGCTTCACGCTTGCAGAGGTGTCCGAAGCGGAAGGCAGGTCCCAGGTGGAAAAACGGGCCTCCGATTGCTGGATTTCCGTCGGCCCCAAAACCCTGACCGTCGTCACGAATGAAAATAACGCCATGAATGGGGAAATCACGGAAATGATCCTCAAGGGCATGACCGCTTCCTATAATGCGGTGTCCGCCATTGCGGCGGAAAGGCCGGAAGCGCTTCCCACCCTGTCGTTTGAGAACGCCTCAGGTGCGAACGCTGTAGCCGAGGTCCCGCTGGACGCCGCACGCAAACCCGGTTCCATGGATTATTACGGCATCGTTTCACTGACCATGATCCTGATGTATTCCGCCATGGCGGCACAAGGCGCGGTGGATGGCGAACGGTCCGGCCGCACCATCTCCCGCATCCATGTGACGCCTGTCACCAAAGCCGAGATCCTGATCGGGAAAATGACAGGCATCATGGCTGTCACCCTCCTGCAGGCATTGGTCGTATTCGTCTTTTCCCGGTTCGTGCTGGGAACGGATTGGGGGGCGGAATTCGGATCCGTACTCGCCGTGGTCCTCTCGCAGATCTTCATGTGTGTGGCAGCCGGCACCGCGGTCGGTTACCTGTTCCGGTCCCCGGCCGGCGGCGTTGCCCTTCTGCAGGGCATCATCCCCGTCAGCGTTTTCCTGGGAGGCGGATACGTGCCGCTGGACCAGTTCGGCACCAACAAGGTCCTGATGGGCCTTGCCGAATTCTCGCCGGTCCGCTGGATCAACCAGACCCTGCTGGACATCATCTATACGGGCAGCCACGCCCGCCTTCCCGCCACGCTGGCAATCTGCCTCGGCAGCGGTCTCCTGTTCCTCACAGTCTCCGCCATCGCATCCAAAAGGGAGGTGCTCGCATGAACCAGCTGCTGCACATCGTTCAGAACGTCCTCCGCCAGATCGTCCGAAAGAAGGGCAGCTTCCTGCTGCTGGTCATCCTGCCGGTCGTATGCCTCATGGTTCCGTTGTCCCTCTTCTCCTCTTCCAAGGCGCCTTCCATCCGGGTCGGCATCGACGATCAGGACAGCGGGGTGGTGGCGGCCAGGCTGCTGGCGCAACTGAAGACGGAACCCCGGCTCAAAGTCAGCCTGATGGATGCCGATGCGGCCAAGGAAGCCGTCCTGGCCGGAAATCTCGACTGCGTCCTCACCATTCCGTCCGGCTGGTCGGATGGCTTCCTCAAGGGGAACGCACCGCAGTTGACGCTTTCCTCCATCAAGGGAGTGGCCGTCACCGCCTGGGTGAAGCAGTTCGCCGCCCGTTTCGCCGGTACTTCCGGCTTGCTTGCCGCAGCGGCGCAGGGGGATGCCGCCGTGTATGATTCCCTGTTTGAACGGGCTTCCCGAGACTTCGTCACTTTGGTTTCCGAAACGGTCACCGACAATCAGACCGGGCTCAACATCACGTACCTCGGCATCGGGTTTCTGGTCCAGTTCATGCTGGTGAACGCCGGACGGACCGCCTCCCTGCTGCTGGAAGAGCGCAAGAACCGCACACTGGCGCGCATCCGCATCAGCCCCGTCTCAAATGCCTCCATCATCGGCGGCAACGTGCTGGCAAACCTTCTGATCCTCGCCCTCCAGATGACACTGTCCCTGCTGGTTCTGCGATTTGGCTTCCATGTCCGGTCCGGCGCCTCGATCCCACAATTCCTCCTGATGCTCCTGCCCCTGTGTCTGACGGGCGTCGGCGCCTGCCTGATGCTGGTTTCCTTCGCGAAGGACGACAGCCAGCTCAATACGCTGATGACCATCTTCATCTACCCGACCTGCCTGCTCTCCGGTTGCTTCTGGGACATCAACCTGATGCCGGCCGGCATGCAGTCGCTCGCCCGCTTCTTTCCGCAACGCTGGGCGCTCGATGGCATCCTGACGATGATGGCGGGAGGGGATACGCGGCTGGTGCTTGTGAATCTCGGCGTTTTGATGGCTTTCGCCGCTGCCTTCTTCGCAGTCGCCCTGTACGGCTTCGCGCGATCGGATGCAATGGCCTGACGGGGAATCGGCTGTATTGAGGATACGGAAATGAACATCCAGTCGTATTGGCGGGAAGCAATCCCGCGCCCTGCCACTTAGGGTTCGTTATGAAACATCATCTTTACCCCATCCTCCGTGATGCCGCGGATCAGCTCATACAGTTTCTCTGATGAGAGCGGTTTCCCCAGCCTGAACCAGTGGCTCATTACGCCGATCATGGCGGAAAGAATATATTCCAGAACAAAGTCGAATTCCATATCACTGATTCGGAGATTGTCGGAAAAAGCCTGCCTGATGGCAGGCTTTGCCGCATTTTTCAATTTGCCTGCAAAAGCAGGGTCCCCGTTTTCTCCGAGCAATACGGCGTAATATTTGCTGTTCTCCTCGTAAAGACTCATGAAAAGATTCAGCGGCATGCCCATATTGACATTGGGAAGAGAGAACGGCGGCAGTTCCGAGGCCGTTGGCACCAGCGAGTCTTCCATCTGTGCCAGAACATCATAAACATCCGTGAAATACTCGTAAAAGGTGCCGCGATTATAGCCTGCCTTTTGGGTGATTTCCCGGATCGTGATTCTATCAATCCGTTTTTCCGTGTAGAGAACCCAGAATGCAGCCAACAGATTTCGTCGGGTCTGTGCAGTGACTTCAGGCAGTTTTTTCATGTTCGACTTCCTCTATGGAATACCATTCGGGGTCCGGCCATCAACATCATTCGGGTTGACGACTCCTGTGAAAGGTTCTTCTTTTTCCGACATTTCACGCTGCTTTGTTGGTTGATGGTGCTGAGCAGCCTCTATACAATTGATAATACAACAAGGTGTCGGATTATGAAAAGAGAAGAGGATAAATCCATGATAACCATCATCTGTGCCGGGTCCCGCGGTGATTTCCAGCCATACATAGCACTCGCAGTCGAACTGAAGAAACTTGGCAAAGCTGTCAGAATTGCGGGGTTTCACGAATTTGAGGATTTCGTCAGGGGGTACGGCGTCGATTATGCCCCCATCGAAGCGGATTATGAAAAACTGGGGGTTGATCCGGAATTGCTGAAGCAGGCACAATCGGCTGACAATCCGCTGAAGATGCTGTTTGCCTTCAACAAAATGAAGAAATACGGGGTCATGGTTGCCGACAAGACGTATGCGGCGCTGGAAGGCAGTGACCTGATCGTTTACCATCCCGGCAGTACGATAGGGTATTTCGCCGCTCAGGAAATGGGCATCCCATCCGTTCTGGCAACCCCCTTTCCCATGCACGGAACGAACGAATACCTTTCGGTCGTGACTTACGGCAAGGCGAAACCGACGGTTTTCAACAAGAAATTGAGTTACCGGATGGTGCAGGGAATGTTATGGCTGGCTTCCAGCAGCACAGTCAAAGGCTACTGGAAGACGAAATTCGGCAGGCTGCCCAACAGGTTCGGCAGCCCTTACGAAAGGATTTCCAAGCAGCATCCCGCGCTGGTATCGTGTAGCAATCACGTCTTTCCGCGCCCCAGGGACTGGAATGAAAACATACACCAGAGCGGGTACTGGTTCGTGGAAGAGCCGAAGGAATACACTCCTCCGAAGGCACTCGAAGATTTTCTGGCTGCCGGCGAGAAGCCGGTCTATATCGGCTTTGGCAGCGTGTTTCATTCGGATCAGAAGGACGCGTTCATCAAGCTGATTGGCGAAGCCATGAAAAAGCGCGGGAAACGCGCTGTAATCTCCGGAATGGGAGAAATCCCGGGCCTGCCCGACAACTTGCTCGCAATCGGGAGCACCCCTCATTCGTGGCTTTTCCCGCGCGTTTCCGCAGTCTGTCATCACGGTGGTGCAGGAACTACGGCAGCAGGCTTCCAGGCTGGCATACCCAGCGTGATCGTACCGTTTTCAAATGACCAGTTTGCCTGGGCACACAGGGCTTATGATCTCGGCGTCGGATCTGCGCCTGTCTACAAGAAAAATTTGACGGCAGATCGGCTGGCGCATGCCATCGAAGAGGCCTTGCAGGAGAATGTCATCATGCGTGCAAAGAAGCTGGCCCAGAATATCGCAAAGGAAAATGGCGCAGCGGATTGTGCAAAGATCATTGAATCCATGCTGGTGCGATAGAAGCGCTTGGCAAGCACACGCTCGAAACACACCCATTCCAGCGGATCACCTGCACAAGAAAGCCCTCGGACGGGATGACATCAAAGGCCTTCATCTGTTAGAATCATATTGCCGCCCGTGCTCCCGTATCCCTGTTGATGCGGGTTGCGGCAACAGATTCCATCGGATGGGGGCCTGATATGCCGGAAGCGTTTCGTCCCGCCAGCAAGGCGTTCAACGTACTGCTTCACCTCACCCTGGTCAACTGGCTGCGCCTGCGCTTTCAACCGCGCATCGATGCAGCCGCGCTTGCGGATGTCCGCCCGCCCTATCTTCTCGTCGGCAATCACTCCTGCAACTGGGACGCCTTCTTCATGGGAATCCCCGTGCATGCGCCCATCCACTATGTCGCTTCGGACGAGTATTTTCGAACGCCATTTCTCCGCTTCCTCTTCCATCTGATCGGTGGCATCCCGAAAACGAAGAACCTCAGTGACTCCGGCACCATCCGCGCCATGCTCGCTGCAAAGAAGGCGGGCGGAATCCTTGGGCTGTACCCGGAAGGAAACCGGAACTGGGATGGCGTGACCACCCCGCTGATCGCCCCGACCGCCAAGCTTGTCAAGAAATTCCGCATTCCCGTCCTCTCAGTCGTTACAACCGGAAACATGCTCCTGCAGCCGCGTTGGTGCCGATATGCCCGTTCCGGGCCTGTTTTCGTCGACTTCCGGCTCCTCTTCACGCCGGAAGACTGCGACACCCTGACGGAAGAGGAAATCGCCGTGAAGCTTGCGGCCGCCCTCGCCCATGATGACCATCCGGATGCGGAAGCCCGCGCCGCCCGTGCCGGTCTTCCCTTCCGCTACAAGGGAAAGCGCCTTGCCGAAAGGCTGGAGCGGTTTCTTTTCCAATGCCCTTCCTGCGGACGCGCGGATACGCTGTCCTCCTCCGAAGACCTTCTCCGCTGTACGTCCTGCGGCATGACGGTCCGCTATGGGGAGGACGGAAGACTGTCGCACGCGGCACCCACTGCTCCGGAACCTTTCATATTCCCGCTGGCCAGGGACTGGAACCGCTGGCAATGTGGCAACCTGTCGGATGCAATCCGGAAGCAGATTCCCTATCAGCCTGGCGAAACGGATACGACCGATGCGAAACGGACGGAGAATCCTATTCGCAGTGCCGAGGTGGATTCTGCCGACCCTGTGCTTCTCGTAAATTCCGGCGCCTTCCTGAAAACAGGCGGGAGAACCGGAAAGCTGGCGGATTCCGGATCCGGCACCCTGCAGCTGCATGCCGACCGTCTCCTTTTCATCCCCGCTCCGACGGCAGGCGCCGCTCCCATGCAGGCCGGCTCGCGATCCCTAACCACCCAAACCGCTCCCGATTCGGGAACACCGCTTGTCTTCCCCCTTTCTTCCGTGACCGGTCTCAACATCCAATACAATGACAAACTGGAATTCTATCGGGACAGCACCCTTTTTCGCATTTCCTTCCCAAACACGACCCTCTCCGTCTGGAAATGGCATCAGGCTGTTCTTTTCGCACAGGAAGCATCATCAAGGCAGCATGCAGGAGGCCGCAGGCGCGTCTCCGGCGCATCCGACCCAAGAGGAGGGACCCACGAATGAAACAGGAATGGCTGATGATCCTCGATATCGCAATGCTTTCCATTCTCTTGGGCGTATCCACCCTGATCAAGGCGAAAGTCAGCATCATCAAACGATTTCCCATCCCCATTCCGGTCATTGCGGGATTTCTCGGGCTGCTGCTGGGTCAGGAGGCGCTCGGTCTCATCAGCTTCGACCACATCCGTCTTGAGAATCTGGTCTACCACCTGATGTCCATCGGATTCATCGCCTTGTCCCTCAAGTCGAAGGGCCGGATGAAAAACGCGGGATATGCCCGTTCCGGCATTTTCATCGTCAGCACCTATGCCATCCAGGGCATTCTCGGATTCGGCCTGAGCCTCCTGTGCGCCTATACCTTCTGGCCGGATCTTTTCCCGCCGATGGGCCTTCTCCTTCCGCTCGGATATGGGCAGGGCCCCGGCCAGGCATTTGCCACCGGCAACACCTGGGAGGGCCTCGGCTTCCTGCATGGCGGAAACGCAGGCCTTACCGTCGCCGCCATGGGATATGTCTGGGCCTGTCTCGGCGGAATCCCGCTCATTCTACTGCTCACCCGCAAGAAAAAACTGACGCATGTCGAAACGCACGACGGACGGGAAGGCATCTTCGACATCGACAAGATCAGCGAGCTGCCGCACAAGGAATCCATTGACGGACTCTCGCTCCAGCTCATCCTCATCGGGGGCATCTACCTGCTGACTTATCTCACCTTGCTCGGGCTGACAGCCGTGCTCAATCAATTGGGTTCCTTCGGTCAGACCCTGGCCCAGCTTTTCTGGGGCTTCGCCTTCATCATCGGCGCACTGTACGGCGCGCTCGTTCGCTCCATCCTGGACGTTCTGAAGGGAAAATCCATCATGAAGCACGAGTATACCAGCAACTACCTGCTCGAACGCATCTCCGGCACCAGCTTCGACTACATGATCACCGCGGCGATTGCAGTCATCTCGATATCGCTGCTTTCCGACATCTGGCTCCCGATGCTCATCATCTGCACCCTTGGCGGATTCCTGACCTACTGGTATTGCATCGTGGTCTGCCGGCGGATCTATCCGGAGGAGACCCTGGAGAACTCCCTGGCCATGTATGGCATGCTCACCGGAACCATTTCGACGGGACTCGCACTCCTGCGGGAGGTGGATCCGCACTTCCAGTCCGGCGCAGCCCGGAACCTCGTCTTCGGCAGCGGAACAGGCCTTGCCTTCGGGTTGCCGATGATGGTGCTGCTGAACCTTCCGACGCTGGGATACAAGAACCACCAGCCTATTTTCTACCTGTACACGATGATCGGATTGATTGTCTATTTCGTTTTCCTGCTGGCGCTGTTGGGCATCTTCCGGAAGAACCCACGAAAATCGTGAAGCACAGGGACAACGCTGTCTGTCACTTCCTGCCCTATGCGCCACTGCACAAGGTTTCCGCATGAAAATCGGAATTCCTGCGGTACGGCACACAGAAAGTTGGTAAAGATCCCCGGTAGGGGGATTGTGTGCCAATGCAATCATTCATTACGCTGGCCCTGATCACCGCCATACTGACCGTCATGTTCGCTTGGAACATCCAACGGCGCTTTCCGGATGGATCGTACCTTTTTTTCGTGCTGACCATGCTGTCCGCCATGTCCTGGTCCCTGTTCGCCATCCTGGAAATCGTGGCGGACACCGAAGCCTGGAAACTCGTCTGGGCGGGGCTCCAATATATCGGTATCGGCTCGCTGCCTCTCTGCTGGTTCTTCTTCTCCTGTGAATTCTCCGAGCGCCGGAATTTCATCCGGAAGGACTGGCGCATGCTCATATGGCTCGAACCGATCCTCATTCTCGCACTGGTCGCAACGAACCCGTACCACCATCTGTTCTGGGTGAAAATCGAACCCGCCCCCCCCATCGACGGCTTCCAGATGCTCTCCTACCACAAAGGCTTTCTCTTCGTGGCGCACGCCGTCTTTTCCTATGGCCTCATCCTGTCGGGCACAACGCTCATCCAGCTCCATTTGTTCCAAAAAAAGCAATTCGTGCGCCAGCTCTATGTCTCCCTGGGCCTGTTGGCCCCCGTCGTCTCGAACCTGTTGTATCTGAACGGCCTTATGCCAATCGACTATACTTCCGCCGCCTTTTCCCTCACCTGCATCAGTTTCGCATGGGCCATCATCTCCGCCGACATGGAACAGCGACAGCAAATGATGAAGGCCGTCCTGCAGAATGAAAAACTTGCGGGCATCGGCCAGCTTGCGGCGGGGATCGCCCACGAAATCAACAATCCGCTTGGTTTCACCAAGAGCAATCTTTCCACGATGCAGAAGTACGTGAACCGTCTGACAGGCCTTCTGAACCTATATGAAAAACTGGAGGGAGATCAGGGAACCCTTTCCGAAGCACAGCGGGAGACACGGCAGGCAGAGATCCTCCAATACCGCGCCGCCAACCGAATCCAGTACATCCTCGAGGATTTCCCCCAGCTCAATCAGGAGACGCTCGAGGGCGTAACCCGGATTGAAAAAATCATCCGCAGCCTGCGCGGCTATACACAGGACGACCTGCCGAGCGCATCCTCCGATCTCGATCTGAACGAGGCCATCAACGATCTTCTGCCGCTGGTGGAAAGCGAATGGGCCAGCACGGTGCGCATTCGGGTGGAAATGGAACCCTTGCCCCCGATCCGGGTCGAACGTCAGGATATCGTGCGGATTCTGCTGAACCTCATCACCAACGCCATCCAGGCGATCCGGGAAAGCGGCGGCGACGGCACCGTCATCATCCGGACCGGCTTTCTATCGCCGCATGTCTTCTGTGAGGTATGCGACAACGGCACCGGCATCGAACCCCGACACCTGGTCCGGGTTTTCGAACCTTTTTTCACAACGCGTGCCATCGGTTCGGGTTCAGGTCTCGGCCTCAGTCTGGCCCGGGACCTGGTGGTCAACAAGTATCATGGGGATTTGAGCGTGAAAAGCGTCTGGGGAGAAGGCAGCACCTTCCGCCTGGTCTTTCCCGCAGGCGTCACGGATTCGGCCCGGAATGACATGGCCGGGAGAGGAGGCGGGCATGAACCATGAAAGCATGACTCCTTCGGACCGCGACATCCTGGTTTCCCTTTTTGATGATTCGCCGAATCCCGTGCTGATCCTGCGGCTGCCGACCGATGAAGGGCCTGCCGTCGTTCTGCGGGCCAATGCGGCCGCGATCGATTTTCTGGGCGATTCCTTCGTCGGCCGTACAATCTCCGAAAGCATCCTGAGCTACGACCGGGCGGGATATGATTCGGCTTTGCGCAGCATGCGGGAATCCTACCACCACGCATCGGACATCCTCTTCAAGACCCCGAAGGGAACCATGGTCAAAAACCTCAGTCTTCTGCGGATCGACCAGGGCGGAACCCCGCACCTGCTCGCGCAGATCTGCCCGCCGGCAGGGCTGAAGCTGCGGCATCTGCGTACCGATGAGGCAGTGCAGAAATTGGATGTCCTGATTGCATCCCGAATGGACCTCTATCCGAAAAAAGGGATTTTCGGCATCTTCCGGCTGGAAGGCTCGGATCGGATGCTGCGCGCCTATGGCCGGGAAGTCCATCAGGAAAAGATGCGAACGGCCGCGCGGACCCTGGCCCGCCGGTTGGGGGATCTCTGCGCCATTGAAAAGCTGGACGAGGATATCGGGTTTTTCCACGTGCCCGTGGAAACGGAATTCCCGAGAATCCGCGAACTGATGGAGGAAGTATCCGCCGGCATCAAAACGGACACGTATCTGACTCGACCGCTGATCCACTGCGTAAGCGTCACTTACGGCGACCAGCCCTTCCATCCGGTGGATGGCCTGTCCAGCAAGATGCTGGCCTCTCTGGAAGGCGATGCACCGTTCACGCTTTTGCAGATGATCACGGGGGAAGAGCTCCGCCACCAGCGTCTCCTTCAGGAATTCCGGGAGGTGCTGCATGACGGCGGTCTCTTCTTTCTGTACCAGCCGATCGTCGATGTGCTGCACGGCGGCCTCCATGGGCTGGAGGCCCTGATTCACTGGGATCATCCTGTTTTCGGTCGTCTCGGCCCGCGCATCCTCCTTCCGATTGCCGAAGAACTGGGGCTTCTCGGTCGTGTAGAGACCTGGAAGGTGGAAGAGGCGTTCCGGGTGACGGCTCCCTGCCCGATCCATCTCAATTTATCCACCCACTCCTTGCTGGACAGCATTTTCCGGGAATTTCTGCTCGGCAGATTACGGGATGGTTCCAGCCGTACGGTGCTGGAACTCACGGAAAACACCAACGCGGATCTGCCCCATGAGGTTGTGGCCTCTCTCCTTCAGGCGAATGTCAAGTTGTGCATCGATCAATTCGGGCTTGGACAATCCTCCATCGCCCGGTTGGCAGCCCTTCCCTTCTCCAGCCTGAAGATCGACCAAAGCTTCGTGGCACGCTGTGCCGCAGACATTGAAGGGGCTTCCGTCTGCATCGGCATCATCAAGATGTCAAGAGGACTGAACCTCGATGTCATCTCCGATGGCGTCACGGTTCCGGAACAGGCGCGCATCCTTTTCCGGAACGGCTGTCATCTGCTGCAGGGGGACTGGCTGTCCCGGCCCGTATCCCTGTCTGAAGCGGTTTCCCTTTCATGGGACGGATTCCGGATGACTTCCCGGGACAAATACATCTCGGACGCGCCGGATGTTCTTTCCCAGGCTGACGTTTCCACTGCGATGCTGCTGGAACTGGATGCGGACAACCAGTTGATCCGCATCCCCTCCTCCTTCAGCCGCTTTACGGGCCATCCGCCCGCAGCGCTCCACAACCGTCCGTTCACCGATCTGGTACCGGAAAGCAGTCGACAGCTGTGCCTGGATTTTCTTGGGCGTCTCCATGAAAGCGGACGGCTGGAAAATGCAGTCCTTGATCTGCGGTGTGCGGATGGCGCCTTGAAATGCGTGTCCCTGTCCGGTACGGGCGCGACGGATCAGGATGCCTCGACCTATCTGTTCGTTGAGGAAAATGAAGCCTACGGGCAGAAGGTCATGGACCTGCGGGGCATGCAGGGCGCCTATTCCATCCTGTTCGACGACAATCCGATGGCCACGATCATCTGGCGGCAGGACTTCGAGATTCTGGACTGGAACCGGGAAGCGACGGCCACTTTCGGCTGGAACCGGGAGGAAGCGGTCGGGCGGAACCTGTTCAAGCTCATCCTCCGGGACGATGCGGGACGGAACACCCCGAATCTTCTGGATCTTGCAGATTCGGACAACATCGTGGAATCCGTCAACGCCAACCTCACCAAAGGCGGGGAGCGCATCATCTGCCGCTGGGTCAACCGGGCCATCCGGGACAGTGCGGGCCGGGTTCGGTTCCATGTCTCCATCGCAAAGAACATTACCCGTGAACTTCTGTTGAACGACCGGGTCCGACAGCTTTCCAACGCCATCGAAAAGAGCGGAAACGCCATCGTCGTCACCAATGCGACCGGCATCATCCTTTGGGTCAATCCCCGGTATGTTGCAATGACAGGGTATGAGGAGGCGGAGGTCATCGGCAGTCCCATCCAGCAGATCAACGGCACAGAACCTTCTCTTTCCGGTGGTTCGGCGGATGACCCATGGTCCCCCTCCGGCGGAAGGACGGAATCCCCTTCGCCTGAAACGGGAAGCTCCACCCGCGTGCACGAGCAGAATTTCCGGCGCAAGGACGGAAGCACTTACTGGACGCGTTCCACCCTTGTTCACATCGAGAGTGCTTATGATCTGGAAACCAGCACCATGAGCATTATTCAGGACCTTTCACAGGAAAAGGCGCAGGAAGAGAAAGCCAACCTCCTGCACCGGAAACTGATTGACCAGGACAAGCTGGCAACCCTTGGATCCATGCTGGCAGGCATCACCCATGAAACATTCAACTATATCGCATATATCGAGTCGAACATGGAATTCTCCATCAAGATGGCGGAGCGGCTGGCTGGCGGCAGGCACATCGAGGCCACCGAACTGACCGGCGCTCTTGTGGATGCAAAGGAAGGCATCAGCCGCATGAAGGATATGCTTCTGTCCCTGAAGACCGCCTCCCGCCGGGAGGATCGCCCCCATGTCGAAAGCTGTGACGTTTCAACGGAAATCGCCCTGCTGCTCAATCTGATGAAGAACGAGTACAAATACACGGTCAACATCACCCGAAATATCGAGCCGGATCTTGCGCATACCGGATTTCCGGGATTGCTGCGTCAGGTGCTCATGAATCTGGTCATCAATGCCGTCTATGCCATCAAGGCACAAAACCGCGACACGATGGGCAACATCGTCATTTCGGCCTGCAGGAGGGATGACCGGTTGGAAATCAGCGTTTCCGATGACGGCATCGGCATGGGCGAAGAAACACGCAACCGGATCTTCGAACCCTTTTTCACGACGAAAAAGGCCGGGGAAGGCACCGGCCTTGGCCTGAGCATCAGCCGCGACATCATTGAGAATCAATACGGCGGGAAGTTGGAATGCGCTTCCGTTCCAGGCGAAGGAACCACCTTCACCCTCCTCGTACCGGACATACAACCGGAGCAGCTGGAGCGAAGAATTCAGAAGGACATCGAAGAAATGCGCTGAGAGGAGAGCCAAAATGAAATCCAACATCCTCGTCGTGGATGACTCGAAAACAGATACACTGCTCATTTGCTCGATGCTGGAGGGGTATGGCGTCTTCGTTGCGGAAAACGGAAAAGAAGCGCTGGACATCCTTGAGAGCCGTCAGGAAATCGACCTGATGCTGTTGGATCTGAACATGCCCGTCATGGACGGATTCGAGGTGCTGCGCCGGGTGAAGGCGCTTCCCAACGCCCGCGACCTTCTGATCCTGATCCTGACAAACAGCGATGAACCGGACAATGAAGTGAGGGGGCTCGATCTCGGCGCCATCGACTATATCCGGAAACCGCTGCACATGGGGGCCATTCGGAAACGTATCGAGCTCCATCTGAAGTTGAAGTCCACCCAGCAGCGCATTGAGGAATACAGTCAGCATCTGGAGGAAACGATCCTGGAGCGGACACGCGAACTGGATCAGACACGCTCCATTACCATCCAGGCTTTGGTCGGCCTGTTGGAGGTGCGGAACATCGAATCCGGCAACCATGGCCTTCGGACGCAATGGATGATGAAGATTCTCTGCGGCAGTCTCCGAAGAAACGTGAAATATGCCGACGTGCTGACGGACAGCCATATTTCAGAGCTGTTCAATACGGCGCCCCTGCATGATATCGGAAAGGTTGGCGTACCGGACAGCATCCTGCTCAAGCCAGGCCCGCTTACGGCCGAAGAGTACAATCTCGTGAAAAGACATACCCAGTACGGGGTCAACGCACTCGGCAGGCATGATGCCCCTTCTTCGGCCCATCTCTTCATCCGGACCGCGCTTGACCTCATTGGAACCCATCATGAATGGTATGACGGTTCAGGCTATCCGCATGGGCTGAAGGGCACCGCCATTCCCCTCAGCGGACGCATGATGGCCGTAATCGACACCTATGATGCCGTCACCAGCGACCGTCCTTACAAGGAAGCCATCCCGCACGAACAGGCGCTTGATCTGCTTTCGACAAGCCGGGGAACCCAGTTCGATCCGGATGTGGTGGATGCCTTTCTCGCCGTTGAGGCGGACATCCATCAGATCACCCTTCAATACGGGCGAAGGATCGACCTGCCAATGATTTATCAAGGAGGATTCGCATGAACAAGGGAAAATCAAGAAGATCCTTTCTGGCGCTGTCTCTTTTGGTTGTCTCCCTTCTCGGCTGTCTTCCGGGCTGCAGTTCGCCTGCCGCCCCATCGGCCTCTTCCGCTGCCGGAACTGCCAATCCGGCGATCTCTTCCGCCGCAGCGAAAACCCTCTCCTTCCGGATTACGTGGAAAACCTATTCCGGCAGAGGGGAAGCCATTCGGAAAATCGTCGACACCTTCAACCGGCAAACGGATACCGGCTATCTCGTCAACCTGCTGGATGGGGATGAGGACTTTGTACGGAACGAGGCGCTTCTGACAGGAGAGGGCGCCGGGGATCTCTTCATGTTCCCCTACCGATATGTGAAATACTTCGGAAATGCCGGTCTGCTGGCGGATCTGGCCGGTGATCTGGGCAATGAGCAGGATCATTACTACCCCCGGTTGTGGACGCTTGGCACCGTGGGAAAAGCGGTGTATGGAATTCCCTGGCTTGGTCATTCGATCTGCCTGCTTTACAACAAGAATCTTCTGGAGAAGGCCGGTGTGGACGGGGACGCGATCCGAAGCATGGATGACCTGCTTTCGGCCATGGATGCGGTGGAGGCGAAAACCGCCGCCAAAGGCATCGGTCTTGTGGGCGCCGATCACAATGATGTTTCCTGGATGGTCAACCAATTCATCTACGGATACGGAGCAAGCCTTGTGACGGAAACCGAGGACAAGGTGGCATTGAACAGCCCCGCGGCAAAGAAGGCCATCCTTTTCTACCGGGACGTTCTGGGTCCGCATGCCCAGCCTTCCTGGAAAACCGATACCGGGGTGGAGGTGATGGCGGCCTTCCTCAAGGAACAGATCGCCTTTGAATTTCAGGGCCCCTGGGGCGTCACGGACATCAACAAGAACGGAAATCCTTTCCCGGTCGGGGTGATGGGGGTCAAGGCGTTGGGGCTGAAAGCGGAAGTCGGTCCCATGATGCTGGCGGTCCCGACCGGCCTGACCGGGGAGAAAAGGGACGCCGCACTCGCCTTTATCCGTTACCTGATCTCAAAGGACGCACAGGAACACATCATGGACGGTGAATACAGTCCGGAGCATGACGCATGGTACCCTTTCCGCATACCCGCAAGGAAGGATCTTGCCGACGGCCTCGTCTTTCAACAGCATCCCGTGTTCATCCCTTTTCTGGAAGGCTTCGATAATCCGAGTGTGGACGTTCCGGTTCCGCAGTGGCAGCCCATCAAGGAAAAATGGTACGCCCCGGGATTGCATCGGGTGATGCTGGGGGAAGAATCCGTTGACGAATTTCTGTCGCAGATGGAAACAGAGGGAAACCTGCTGCTGACTCCATCCGGCAACTAGGGGGCGCAATGGCGAGAATCCTTGTAGTGGACGATTCCAGAACCGACATCCTGTTGATCCGGCAGCTTCTTCCGACTTATGATATTCTCAGTGCGGAGAATGGGCAGGAAGCCTTGGCCATTCTGTCCTGTGAACAGGACATCTCCCTGATGATCCTGGATCTCAACATGCCCGTCATGGATGGGTTCCAGGTCCTGAAGGCCATGCAGTCACACCCTGAATTCCAGTCCGTCTCCACCTTGATTCTCACCAACCATGACGAAATCGGCAATGAGATCCGAGGCCTGGAACTCGGCGCTGTCGATTTCATTCGGAAACCTTTGAATATGGAATCCCTCCAGAAGCGGATCGAGATCCACATGAACCTAAAAAAGGCCCAGCGCGGGGTCGAACAATACAACCGGCAGCTGGAGGAACGAATCATCCAGCGCACGCATGAGCTTGCCGATACCCGCGACATGACGATTCATGCATTGCTCGGCCTTCTCGAGGTGCGGAACATCGAATCCAGCAATCACGCCTTGCGGACCAAATGCATGATGGAAATCCTGTGCGGCCGCCTGCACAGGAACCCAAAGTTCTCGGCTGCCCTGACGGAATCCCTGACACAAGACTTCATCGACACCGCCCCGCTTCATGACATCGGCAAGGTGGGCATCCCGGACCGCATCCTGCTGAAGCCCGGCAAGCTGACCCCTGCGGAATATGACATCATGAAGCTGCATGTGCAGTACGGCGTGGATGCCCTGGAGCGCGGACTGATGAAAGGACGCACCAGTTCCTTCATCCACGTCGCCATCGACATTGTCGGGTGTCATCACGAGCGGTTTGACGGAACCGGTTATCCCATCGGACTGCAGGGGGACAAAATCCCGCTTGGCGGCCGCATGATGGCCGTGATCGACGTCTATGACGCCCTGACCAACCGGCGCATCTACAAACCTGCCATGCCCCATGAGGAAGGATGTGCAGTCATCCTCGCGGGCAGCGGCACCCAGTTTGATCCCGATGTATTGGCCGCTTTTCTGGATGCGGCGCCCGACATGTGGCAAATCAATCTGACCTATACGAGTTCGTCCGAAACGGAGGAAGCGGCATGGTAAAGCGGATCTGTACGTTTTGCGCGGTTTTCCTTGTGACAGGGTTCTGCCTTCTGCTGGCAGCCGCAGGCTCCCTGCCGGGGACTTGCCTTCTTGTTTCAGCTTCCACCAAAACGATGCAATGGACGGAGGAGGAACATGCCTTCATTGCCGCGCATCCCATCATCCGGCTTGGCGTTGATCCCAAGTTCACGCCTTATGAGTTCATGGACAACGATGGAATCTACAAGGGAATTTCCGCGGATTATCTACGACTGATCAGCGCCAGAACCGGACTGACTTTCGTCCCGGAGCGGGGCCTCACCTGGACCGAAGCCTATGAAAAGGCCGTCCGGAAGGAACTGGACATGTTGCCGTGCGTCTCCAGGACAGCGGAACGGGAACGCTATTTCCAGTTTTCAGAATCCTTTTACCAGTTTACTCGCGTGATTCTCATTCAGGAGGACAACAAGTCCGTCGGTGGTCTGGCTGATTTGGCGGGGCAGTCGGTCGCCGTCCAAAAGAATAGTTCCCATGAGGGGTTCCTCAAATTGCATCCGGAAATCACCGCACACCTGTATCCAACCGTCGAGGACGCGCTGACCGCCCTGTCGGATGGAAGGGAAACCGCCTTCATCGGCAACTACGCAACCTCCCTGTACCTGAGCCGCACCCTGGGCTTCACGCATCTGAAAGTCGTAAAGCTGGCATCGGAAGAACCGCAAAAACTGTATCTCGCCGTCCGGAACGACTGGCCTGTGCTGGTCGATATCCTGAACAAGGCGCTGGCTTCCATTACAGAGGAAGAGAAGATCGAAATCAACAACCGCTGGATCGATGTCGCAGGGGAGACGGACTACAGCGACATTCTCCGCATTGTCGTCATTTCCGGCGCCATCCTGATCGGCATCTGCCTGATCTCGCTGTTCTGGATCCTGCAGCTGCGCAGGGAGATCACCATGCGCAAGAAGGTCGAAATCGCGTTGAAGGATGCAAAAGTGGAGGCGGAGACGGCAAACCAGGTCAAATCGTCCTTCCTGGCCCGAATGTCCCACGAAATCCGGACGCCTTTGAACGCCATCACCGGCATGGCCTATCTGATGCGGCGCAACGGCATTTCGGAATCACAGAATGTCTACCTGGAGAAAATCATCCAGGCTTCCCGCAACATGCTGGGCATCATCAATGACATTCTGGATTTTTCCAAGATCGAGGCGGGAAAGCTGGATATCGAAGTAATCCCGTTCAATCTGGACACCGTCCTGCAGCAGTCGGTGGCGATCCTTTCCGCCAAGGTGGAGGAACAGGGAATCCGGCTGGAGATTTTCAAGGACCCTTCCGTCCCCGTCTTTTTCCTGGGCGATCCGACGAGGATTGGTCAAATCCTTTTGAATCTGATGAACAATGCCGCAAAATTCACCTCCGTCGGCGCCATTACCCTTTCCGTCACGTATGCCTCCGACGGAGAAAAACCGCCCATGCTGGAACTCGCAGTGTCCGATACGGGCATCGGCATGTCGAAAGCGCAGCTGGAAACCCTGTTCATCCCCTTCAAGCAGGCGGATGATTCCATTACCCGCCGGTTTGGCGGAACAGGGTTGGGTCTTTCCATTGTGAAAAGCCTGACGGAAATGATGGGGGGAGCCATTCAGGTGGACAGCGTCCCCAACAAGGGATCCACCTTCCGCATCCGCCTGCCGCTCATGCCGGATACCCATCTGGAGGATGAGGAGCGGGTTCGGGCAAACCCGATGCGTTTGAAGGAAATCCGCACCCTGGTGCTGGATACGGATCCGGACCGGCTGTCGTTCCTGGCGAGATATCTGGATGCCTTCCACATGGACGCACGCTGCGTACTGACCAAAAGCGAGGCGACGGAATGCCTGCGGGCGGTGCATCCGCGGGATGGACAGCCATATGACCTGCTGATTCTGGATCAGGAGGCCACCGGAGTGGAGGGACTGGGATACATCGATGCGATCCACCAGGATCTCCGGATTCGTCAAAAACCCAAGTGCATCATGCTTCTGCCCATGCTGCGGGAAGACCTCCTCGCCCAGATCAAGGCCCATCATGTCGACCTCGGTCTTTTCAAACCCCTGATCGCTTCGGTCCTGTACAACGGGATTCTTCTTCTGTTTCAGGAGCAGGTGACGGAAAACCGGCAGGACCCCGCCCAACAGGCGGTTCCGTTGACCATCGGGGCAGACAATTCCTGCCATGTCCTGCTTGTGGAGGACAACAAGATCAACCAGGAGATCGCACAATTCATCCTGGAGGAGGCCGGTTTCACCGTATCGCTGGCGGATGACGGAAAGCAGGGCGTCGAGGCCTTTCTGGCCCGCAGGGACGAGATCGACGTGATCCTGATGGACCTGCACATGCCGGTGATGAACGGCTATGATGCGACAAAACGGATCCGGGAGGTGGATACGGAAGTACCGATCGTTGCGATGACCGCCGATGCCATCTCCGGCGTGGAGGCGGAATGCACGCGTTATGGTCTGGACGCCTACGTCAGCAAACCCTATGAGCCTGAGAGCTTCATTGCCGTGATGGTCGGCCTGATGGATCGGGTCCGGGCCAATCGGGCGAACCGGGCGCCTGTCAATGATAAATCGTTCCTTGCATTCGCGATGGACGACGCAGGTTCCCAAGCACCTAGCGACGCACCGAATCCCGCTGACGAAGGTCAGCAGTCCG
This sequence comes from uncultured Clostridia bacterium, assembly GCA_942493335.1. GTDB lineage: Bacteria > Bacillota > Clostridia > DSM-8532 > DSM-8532 > JAEWSN01. The sequence continues at coordinate 2,963,165 of OW818693.1, forward strand.
ACGCTGGATTGAACGCTCCGCTTCCGGAGGCAATCCGTACCCTTCTAGCGGATGCGGAAAAGCTGCCGATCCTGGATGAAGCCGACGGACTTCGCCGTCTTGGCAACAATTCCCTATTGCTGAAGCGCGTTTTGGCGGAATTCAAAAGAGAGACCGAAGAAAACCTTCCCACGCTGGACGCACTGCTTTCCGGTCACGACTATGCGGAAGCCGCCCATTCCGTCCATAAAATCAAAGGTGGCGCCGGCAATATCGGCGCCAGGCGCGTGCATCTCCTTGCTTCAGGTTTCCAGAAGGCGCTGGAATCGGGAGATTCCGTCATTATCCCGCCTTTCACGGAACTGTTCATGCTTCATCTGCGTGCGTTGCTGGCGTCCCTGACAGACCGGGAATGATCAGTGCTTTTTCCCTTGGCTGCCTTCCATCCATTCCGCATGGCGGCCTTCTTTTCTTGCCTGAAAATAGGCCCGCCGGTATTGATACTCATTCTCGAAACCCTTTCATATTGACCGTTTCAGCGATTCATGCTATATTTTTCAAGTAAACAGGCGTTGTGGAAACACAGGCGGCCGGGCTAGAGAAGCAATGGGAAACCATGGGATATTCGTATGAATACTCCTCTTTTTTTCACCTTTTTTCCTAATACAGACATGGCAATTGACTGAAATGATTTTCGATTGTCGAATGACGCTTGGCTCATTTGCCGGAGTCCCACCCCATACGCCAGGTTTGTTGCCGAACCCAGTAAATTCATGGAGGTCTGAATGACGGAAAGTAAAATGGTGCAGAACTACAAAACAGTCGGTACCCGGGATCGGGATGTCAAGAAGGTGCTTTGGATCATCCTGGTCGCAAACTTTGTCGTGGCCGGGCTGAAGGTGCTCATCGGCAGTCTCATCAACAGCGGTTCGATGACGGCGGACGGATTCCACTCCCTCTCGGACGGAACCTCGAACATCATCGGACTGATCGGCATGAATATGGCCTCGAAGCCCGTGGATGAAGATCACCCGTACGGTCATGGCAAATTCGAAACCCTTGCCAGCATGGTCATTGCCGGCATGCTGTTCATTCTCGGCGGAAAAGTCATCCTGGACGCCATTCCGAGATTTTCGCATCCGGTCCTGCCGGAAGTCAGTGCGGCGAGCCTGGTCGTACTGGTCGCCACCCTCGTCGTCAACATCTTCGTCGCCGTTTGGGAGCACCGCAAGGGAAAAGCGCTGGGAAGCCAGATCCTGCAGTCCGACTCCATGCACACGCGAAGCGACATCTTCGTCACCATCGGCGTGCTGGGCACGCTCATCGGCCTGAGTCTCGGCTTGCCGGCCATTGTGGATCCCATTGCCTCGCTCATCGTGGCCGTGTTCATCCTGAAGGCGGGCATCGATGTGTTTCGCGGCACCAGCAGCGTTCTGGTCGACCAGGCCGTCCTGGACGTCGACAAGCTTCGCGCGATCGCCATGGAATTCCCGGAAGTGCATGACGTGCACAAGATCCGCAGCCGCGGCAGCGAAATGGACATGTTCCTGGACATGCACATCATGGTGGAGCCGACAACCAGCGTGGAGGCCTCGCACAAGCTGATGCACGATCTGGAAGCCCGTTACCGGGAACGGCTGGACGGTCATGTGAAGGAAGTCATCATCCACATCGAGCCCTGGTATCCGGAAAAGAGCGCCAAAAGCGTGAAGTGAGTCATTCAGGAAGTGCCGTGCCTATCATGTCAGCAAAAGAGGCAGTCCCGGCTGTTTGCCGGGACTGCCTCTTTTTATTTGTTCTTGCCTGAATCATTTCCTGTCCCGCCTGGTCTGGCAGGACTTATTCCTCTTCGGACCCGTCGTCCTTGCCGGTTTCATCCACGGCGTCCTCATTCGCTTCGGTTGCGGCCATTTCCTGTTCGGCCCCGTCCTCGATCAGATCCACCGCTTCCTCGTCCGCCGTTCCGACCACTTCCTCTTCCGTCTCATCCGGCTCGTCGTTGACGAGGGCGGCCGAGAGGCGGGCAAGGGTGGCGATACGGTTGTCTTCCGTGGTGCGCATGAGTGTGACACCCTGCGTGACGCGGGAAAGGACGCTGATTTCGTTCACGTGCATGCGGATGATGGTTCCAACCGACGTGATCAGCATCAGGTCATCCTCTTCCTGAACGAGCATGGCGCCGGCGATCGGTCCCGTCTTATCCGTGACGCGGTAGGTGAGGATGCCCTTGCCGCCACGGGTCTGTGTCTTGTATTCATCCAGTTCCGTACGTTTTCCGAACCCGTTCCGGGTGGCGACCAGCAATGTGGTGTCTTCCACGAAGCGGAGCATGGAAACCGTTTCATCCGCATCGTCCAGACGGATGCCGATGACGCCCTGGGAGGTGCGGCCCATGGGACGGACGTCCTTCTCGCGGAATCGGATGGACATGCCCAGCCGTGTGACCAGCAGGATATCGTGCGCGCCGTCCGTGAGCCGTGTGGCGATGAGCTCGTCGCCCTCGCGAAGGGTGATGGCCGCGAGGCCGCCCTTGCGGATGTTGTAGTACTGTGCCAGCGGGGTCTTCTTCACAAAGCCCATGCGGGTGGACATCATGAGATACATGCCCTGTTCCTTGCCGGTGAGTTTGACGACGGCGGTGATCTTCTCGTCAGCCTCCAGCTGCAGCAGGTTGACGATGGCCGTACCGCGTGCCTGGCGTCCGGCTTCGGGAATCTGCCATGCGCGGAGCTTGTACACGCGGCCGCGGTTCGTGAAGAACAGCAGGTATTTGTGCGTCGAGGTGATGAACATGTCGACGACAAAATCCTCCTCGCGCGTGGTGAGACCCGCCACGCCCTTTCCGCCGCGCTTCTGGCTGTGGAACGCATCGATGGTGGTACGCTTGATGTAGCCGAAGTGCGTGAAGGTGACCACCACGTCCTCGTCCTTGATCAGGTCCTCCATGTCGATTTCGGATTCGTCCACCGTGAGTTGGGAACGACGTTCGTCGCCGAAGCGGTTGCGGATTTCCGTCATTTCCTCCTTGATGATGGAGTGGACCAGTTCCGGCTTGGAAAGCACGTCGCGGAAATACGCGATGCGCAGCAGCAGCTCCTGGAATTCCGCCTCGATCTTCTCGCGTTCCAACCCGGACAGACGACCGAGCCGCATGTCCACGATGGCCTGCGCCTGCTTTTCGGAGAACTGGAAGTTCTCCATCAGGGATTCCTTCGCGGCCGGTTCGGATTTGGCGGCGCGAATGGCGGCGATGACGGCGTCGATCATGTCGATGGCGCGGCGCAAGCCTTCCAAAATGTGCGCACGGGCTTCGGCCTTCTCGAGTTCGTATTTGGTGCGCCGGCGGATGACATCCTCCTGGTGGAGGACATAGTGCCGGATGGCGTCCTTCAGGGTGATGACCTTCGCTTCGTACTTGCCGTCCTCGTCCTGGATGAGGGCGAGCATGTTGACGTTGAACGCGTCCTGCAGCTGGGTGTGCAGGAACAGCTGGTTCAGCACCACGTTCGCGTTCGCATCGCGGCGCAGCTCGATGACCATGCGCATGCCTTCGCGGCTGGATTCGTCGCGCAGGTCGGAGATGCCGTCCATCCGCTTGTCCTTGACCATCTGCGCGATTTTCTCGAGCAGGCGGGCCTTGTTGACCTGGTACGGCAGTTCTGTGACGACGATGCGCTGGCGGTTGCCGGAATGCTGTTCGATTTCCGTAACGGCACGCACCACGATGCGGCCGCGGCCGGTTTCGTAGGCTTCCTGGATGCCGCGCCTGCCAAGGATGAGGCCGCCGGTCGGGAAGTCCGGACCCTTGATGGTTTCCATCAGTTCCGGAATGGTGATGTCCGGATTGTCGATGTAGCGGATGACCCCGTCGATGACCTCGATGAGGTTGTGCGGCGGAATGTTGGTGGCCATGCCGACGGCGATGCCCACCGAGCCGTTCACCAGCAGGTTCGGAAACCGGGCGGGCAGAACGACGGGCTCGATTTCATGCTCGTCGTAGTTCGGCTTGAAGGAGACCGTATCCTTGTTGATGTCGGCCATCATCTCCATGGCAATCTTCGAGAGACGGGATTCCGTATAACGATAGGCGGCCGGCGGATCCCCGTCCACGGAACCGAAGTTGCCGTGGCCGTCCACGAGCATGCCGCGCATGGAAAAATCCTGCGCCATGCGGACAAGGGCATCGTAGACAGACTGGTCGCCGTGCGGATGGAAGCGGCCCAGCACGTCGCCGACCGTGGTGGCGCATTTGCGGTAGGCCTTGTCCGGAGTGAAACCCTGCGTGAACATGGAGTACAGGATGCGGCGGTGAACGGGTTTCAACCCGTCCCTGACATCCGGCAGGGCGCGATCGACAATGACGCTCATCGCGTAATCGATGAACGACTGCTTCATTTCCATCTCGATGTCAACCGGAATGATTCTCTGGATGATGGGGTCCTGGGGCGGTGTGCCACCTTGTTCCGACATGTTGCTGTTCCCTCTCGTCCCGGATGAAAGCCGCTTTCCCGGGGATCGGCGCGTTCCGCTGCCTCCCCGGCGGTTTCATTTCCAGTAATCCACCCGATGAATGCGTGAATCAGGATACGTAACGAACAAATACACGCGCATTCACGGAGCCTTGATGGTGCGTTTCGTGGACGCATCCTCATTCAGACATTATACCAAAAACGTTACCATATGTCATGTCAAGACGTTATCCCAAAGCATTCGGAGGGAATACACGTAGTAGGGATGCTGTGTGAAAAAGGGGTACAGATGGAAAAACCGGAACTTCTCATCGTGGATGATGACTCCATCAATATCGCAGTCCTTGGAAACACCCTCGGCGACGCCTATCGGATACGTGCCTGCAAAACCGGCACACAGGCTTTGCAAACCATTCACAGGCTTCCTCGCCCGGATCTGATCCTACTGGACATCCGGATGCCGGACATGGACGGCTATGAAACCCTTTCCCGGCTGCGGGCCGATCCGGCCGCGATGGACATTCCCGTCATCTTCATCACCGCGCTGGACAACGCGGTCGACGAGGCGCACGGATTCGCCCTCGGCGCGGTCGACTACATTACGAAACCCTTCCGTCCGGCCGTTGTGCAGGCCAGGGTACGCGCACACCTGGAGCTGAAGCAGGCGAGAGACTGGCTCAGCAACAAAAATGCCTGGCTGGCGTCGGAAGTGGCCCACAGGGTGCAGGAAAACGAGCTCATCCAGGACGCGACACTCGCCGTCATCACGCAGCTCGCAGAAACCAGGGATACCGACACGGGCAACCACATCCTTCGAACCAGCGCCTACGTCGAGATTCTGGCGCGAAGACTCCGGCAGAACCCGAAGCATGTTGATTTACTGGACGAGCGTACGCTTTCGCTGATCGTGAAGGCTGCTCCGCTGCACGATATCGGAAAAATCGGAATCAAGGATGCCATCCTGCTGAAACCGGGGAAATTGGATGAAGAGGAGTTCCGGATCATGCAGACCCATTGCCGGATTGGCGGAAATGCCATCCGAAGCGCCATGAACCAGACCCTGACCCACTTTGCAGGTTCTCCGGAGGAAGCAAGGCCGACATCCCTGTATTTTTTGGAAATTGCCGAGCAAATCGCCTTGAACCACCATGAGCAGTGGAACGGTTCCGGTTACCCTGGCGGTCTGTCCGGAGAAGACATCCCGCTGTGTGCCAGAATCATGGCGCTGGCTGATGTTTTCGACGCCATGACCACGCCCCGCGTCTATAAAAGCGAGATGCATGTCGCGGAAGCGGCGGCATACATTCTGGAACAAGGCGGCCGGCACTTTGATCCGGATGTGGTAAGGGCCTTCGCGGACGAACAGACTGCCTTCACGAACGTTCATCGCCTGATGGCGGACGCGTATACCGGGAGGCTTGTATGAGCGGGAAAACGGACGACGGGCTCGGTTCGCGCAAAGACGGCTCGGAAAATCCCGTGGCTGCCCTTTCCAACCACGGAGCCAATCGGACAATGCTTGCAAGCCATCTGGCCAGTGTCGGATTCTGGTCGCTGGATCCCGATACCCGTCTTTTCGATCTGAGCGATGAGGCGGCGCTGCAGCGCGGTCTTCCTTCCCGCACACTGTTCAGCCTCGATCAGAGCCTGTCCCTCTACCAGGGAGAATCGCTCCGCATCCTCACGGCTTCGATGGAAGCCGCCCTGACCAAGGGCGTCCCTTTCACGGAAGAACTGGAAATGATCGACCTGCTTGGTCGCAAAAAATGGCTGCGAACCACTGCGCAGCCGGTTCTGGCAGACGGCAAGGTCCTCCGGGTGGATGGCGCGACCCAGGACATCACGGATCTGCATGAGGCCCGGCAAAAGGCACATGACCAGGCCTCCCTGTTCGACACCTTCTTTGATGTCGTGCCCGACCTGTTCTTTCTGGTCGACGAGAACGGGATCATTCTGGATTACAGGGCCATGCGGTCCTCCGATCTGTACATCCCGCCAGAGGTCTTTCTGGGGAGGAAAGTCACCGATGTGCTTCCGCCGGAGCCGGGAACAGCCTTCCAGGAGAGCATCGCGGCCGTGCTTGCCGGATCCCCGCTTGCCTCCTTCGACTACGAACTGCCAATGAAGGACAGCGTCCGTCATTTCGAATGCCGGCTGGGGCAGCTCGCCGCCCGCAGACAATGTGTCGCCGTCGTCCGGGACATCACCGAGCAGTTCCGGAATCATCAGGAGCTCGTGCTGCGCGAACAGGAACAGCTCGGCCAGACGGAACGCCTCAAGCTGCACAACCGCATCATCCGGCAGGTGAACCGGATGGAGGCGGTCATCAACGGCAACATTGAACAACTGGCCACTTCCCTGACGGAATTGCTCGCGGTGTCCCTGAAGCTGGATCGCGTCACAGTCTGGGCATTCAACGAGGACGAAAGCGAGCTGCAGTCGCTGGACATGTATGAACCGGCTTCAGGCGAGCATACAGCAAGCTGTCGGTTAAGGGAGGCCGATTTCCATTCGGAGTTCGCCTTCCTGAAGCAGAACCGTTATGTTGACGCCGGAGATGCCTGGAATGATCCACGGACCGCCGGTTACACGGATGCATTCCTGAAACCGCAGAACCTCCTTTCCGTGCTGGACTGCAGCATTGTTTCCGGCGGACGGAACCTGGGCATGATCTGCTTTTCAACGATTGGGAGACACCACGAATGGGGAAACGACGAAATCACCTTCGGCTGCCAGATTGCCGATCAGATCGGCATGGCGTTCCTCAACAGGGAACGGTTGAAGCTTGTCCATTCCCTCCAACAGAGCGAAAGCTTCCTGAACAGGGCGCAGGAGGTGTCGAAAACAGGGCATTGGTTCCTGGACCTGAAAACAAAGATCCTGCAGTGGTCCGCAGAAACGTGCAGGATCTTCGGCTTTGATCCGACCCGGCCTGTCACGGTCGACCGTTTTCTGGACAGCCTGTACCCGGAGGACCGGCGCAAGATGGAATCCACCTGGATGGACGGGCGGGATACGGGGCCTGACATCGCACAATACCGGATACTGGTCGATGGAGAGATCCGATGGATCGAAATCCGTTCCGAGTATGAACACGCTCCGGACGGACAGCCGGTCACCGGCATCGGTACAATCGCAGAAGTTACGGACAAGGTGGAAACCGCACACGAACTGGAAGCCTATCGGCTCCACCTGGAAGACCTCATCGCTTCCCGCACCGCTGAGCTGGAAGCGGCAAAATCTGCCGCCGAGGCTGCCAATCGGGCGAAAAGCTCCTTTCTTTCAAACATGAGCCATGAAATCCGCACACCCATGAACGCCATCATCGGCTATTCCCATCTGCTACGCAGGGATCCGCTGACGGAACGGCAGTCCGAGCAGCTGGAGAAGCTTTCCACCTCCGCGCGCCATCTGTTGCAGATCATCAACGACATCCTGGACATTTCGAAGATCGAAGCCAACAAGATGACGCTTGAGTCGACCGACTTCGAACCCGCCCGACTGATCGCGCATCTCTGCGAGCTGGTCGAGGAGAGTCTTGCAGCCAGGCATCTGCGGTTCAGTGTGAATCTGGACCATATCCCCCAGGTTCTGAAAGGCGATGGAAACCGTCTCGGGCAAATCCTGCTGAACTTGATCAACAACGCGATCAAATTCACGGAATCTGGCGGTGTCACCCTTGTCGGGCGGGTTCAACGCCAGGAGGGTATTACCCTGCATCTACGGTTCGAGGTGCGCGACACCGGCATCGGCATGTCGCCGGAACAGATCGAACGGCTTTTTGTGGATTTCGAGCAGGCCGATGTCTCCACGACACGGCGTTTCGGCGGCACGGGACTCGGTCTCGCCATCAGCAAGCGCCTGGTGGAGATGATGGGCGGCCGGGTCGGTGTTGAGAGCGAACCGGGAGTCGGAAGCACCTTCTGGATCGAACTGCCCATGCAGGCTTCCACCTCGCTGCCTGTCCATCTGGGCCGGATCGAATCCCTGTCCGGCATGCGGGCACTTGTCATCGACGACGAGGAAGATTCCAGGGACATCCTGACTACGCATCTGCGTGAATTTGGCCTGAATCCGGTTTCCATTTCCTCCGGAAGGCAGGGTCTGGAACTCCTTTCGAAGGCGGATCGGGAGGGGAACCCTTTTCGTGTGCTCTTCATCGACATGAAGATGCCCGCCATGGATGGGATCGACACCATCCTGATGATGCATGCCCTCAAACTCCGGACCCAGCCATTTGTATTCCTTGTGACCGCATACGGCAACGAGATTCCTTATGACGACCTGAACCGGGCAGGCATCACCTCGTTTCTGGTCAAACCGGTCTCCCCTTCGACCCTATACGATGCCCTGATACGAATGGCTGCGCCGGCCAAGACGATGAATGGAAGACTCATCAGCAGAGAACTTGAAGAGGCGCTTTCCGTCCGCCATGGCGCGCGAATCCTTGTGGTCGAGGACAACCATCTCAACCAGGAGGTTGCCGTCCATCTTCTGAATGCGGCAGGACTCGAAGCCAGTGTCGCGGACAACGGGCAGATCGCCGTTGACATGATCCGGGAAAAGGAATGGGACCTTGTCTTCATGGACATCCAGATGCCCGTGATGGACGGGTTGCAGGCGACACGCGCCATCCGTGCGATTCCGGGACGGGAGGCGCTCCCCATTCTTGCCATGACGGCCAACGCATTCGTCGAGGAACGGGAACGCTGTCTGCAGGCAGGGATGAATGATCATGTGGCAAAACCGGTGGAACCGGAGGATCTTTACCGTTGCCTGGTGAAGTGGCTGCCGCCAGCAACGCTGCCAAACGGGTTTGCTGTTCTGTACCCCGCCGGTGATACGGCGGCGGAGCCTTCCGCCCTTATGGGGGCAAGGAAGGCTCCCGATCAGGAAAGCGCCAATTTTCTCAACCGTCTGGCCGGTCTGGAGGGAATGGATGTCGAATCCGGTCTCCAAACCCTTCTCGGTAATGAAAAAACCTACGAACGCCTGTTTCGGACGTTTATTCAGGAGCACGGGATGAATGCAGCGGAGATGCTTGCTTCCCTGAGAGCAGGGGATTTGTCGAACGTGCGGTCCCTCGCCCACGCCCTGAAGGGAGTGGCCGGCAATCTTGGCGCTTCCCGCATCCGGGCGCTTTCCCTTGAGCTTGAGCAGGCTATGGCCGATTCCATTCAACGCGCAGGAGAAGCAATCCCTGCATCGGATTTCCGTGAAAAGCCCCTCTCCCTGATCCACCAGCTCGAAGCTGCATTCTCTCTACTGTCCGACACCTTTACGCTTCCGCCGCGGGATGCCTCCGAAGCCCCGTCGTCTCCGGAGCCCCTAAAATGGTTATCTGAACGGGAACGTCTTGTCCTCAGACGCTTGAAAGACCTTCTGTCGGAAAGCGATATTTCCGCCGTCCGTCTTCTCACCGAGGAGGAGTCCCTGCTGGTGCAGCTGTTCGGAAGCCAGGTGGAACCGCTGGGACGGTACATCTCTCAATATGATTTCCCGGAAGCACTCGCTTTACTCGATGTGCTGTTGCGGAAGGAGGCCCTTTCATGATCCTGTTGGTTGTAGATGATGATCGCCTGAATCTGAAGGTCGCCAACGAGCACCTTCTGCATCTTTATCCGGAAAGCCGGATTCTTCTCTGTCAGAACCCACTGGAAGTTCCGGATTTGCTGGCAGTCAATGATGTCGATATTCTTTTCCTCGACATCGTCATGCCGCAACGCAGCGGAATCGAGGTGCTCGAGGAAATCCGCACCAATCCGGCCTGGAACGACATGCCGATCATCATGCTCACATCCCTGACCGACATGGAAAACTTCAGAATCTGCTTCGAGAAGGGCGCGAACGATTATGTCCTGAAACCCATCCAGATCCTGGAGTTCCAGGCCCGCCTGCATGCCGCCGTCCAGACCCGGCGTCACATGAAGCTGATCCGGGAGATGTACCGGCAGGTCAAGGGGCAGAACCGGGATCTCAAAAACCTGAACGCAAAGTTGCGGGAGACGCAGTTCCACCTGGTTCAGAAGGAAAAGCTTGCTTCGATCGGCGAACTTGCAGCCGGCGTCGCTCATGAAATCAACAACCCGATCGGTTTCGTCGGAGGCAATATCGCCACGCTCAAAACGTTCACACAAAAAATCCGAAAGGTGCTGGAAGTCCATCAGACCGGCCTTGCCGACATGCTGGCGCTAGAGACTCTGCCGGAAGCGGCACGGGCCGCCATCGGGGACATGCGGGAAGCGGAACGCGTCAACCGGCTCCCCTACATTCTTGAGGAATTGGACGGCATGATGCAGGATTCACTCGAAGGCGTGGCCCGCATTGCAAAGATCGTCCAGACCCTGCGCAATTTCGCGCGTTCCGGACTGGAAGATGAAGCGCTGCCCTGTTTGCTGGACGATATGATCGAGGAGGCCATTCTCATTGTGCACAGCGAATCCCGGTTCATCCTCGACATCCGCCATGTGCGTTCCGAATGTCCGGAAGTTGTCTGCAACCGGGGACAAATCGGCCAGGTCGTGCTGAATCTCCTGGTCAACGCCATTCAGGCGATCAAGGCGCAGAACCGCTCCGAACACGGAGTCATCGAGATCTCCGTCCGGCAGGAAGGGGCAATGGCCGTGTTGACCCTTCAGGACGACGGACCCGGCATTCCGGAAGAGATCCTCGACCGGATTTTCGATCCGTTCTTCACGACGAAGGAGGTCGGACAGGGCACGGGACTTGGTCTGAGCATTTCCCACGATATCATCGTCAACAAGCACGAAGGGGAAATGAGTGTGGAAAACAGGCCGGAAGGTGGAGCCCGCTTCATCGTCAAGCTGCCGCTGGGCGGGCGAAACCCGGAATGACAGGTGACCGAAACCTGGTGTGCACCGAAAGGATATGGACCAAATGGAAAAACAATATACCGTCCTGTTTGTCGATGATGAGGAAAGCATTCTTTCCGCCTTGCGAAGGGGGTTGTTCGAGGAGGACTACCGCTGCCTGTTCGCCAACAGCGGGGCTGCAGCCCTTGAATGGATGGAGAAGGAAACGGTCAGCGTCATCGTAAGCGACATGCGCATGCCGGTCATGGACGGACTGCATCTGCTCAGGATCGTGAAGGAGAAGTATCCCCGGACGGTCCGGATTGTCCTTTCCGGCTATACGCAGCTGCAGCAGATCCTTACGACCATCAACCAGGCCGGCATCTTCAAGTTCATCACCAAACCCTGGATGATGGAGGATGAACTGAAGGTGGTCATCCAGGAAGCGCTGGATTACTATCGGCTGCAGGAGCGCAAGGATGAGCTGGAACTGGCCCTCAAGAAGCAGAATGCCGCTTACCAGAACATGCTGAAGCGCCTTGACACCGTCGTTGAGAATGCAAACCGGCAAACCGGTCTGACCGGCACGATCGCACACGCCGCCCTGGCACTTTTTCTGGAACGGCATCCGCTTTCCGGGAACCAGGCGCTGGAAACCAGGGCGTTGCTTGCACTCGCAGACATGATGCAGCAACTCTCCGGCGCTTCGATCGCGGAACCGGGTGATCGGACGGAAACAGACATCGCCTCACTCTTCCAGCGCACCCTCCTCGCTGGCAAGGGGATCCATTCCGTTGATTATCTACCATCGCCGCCCGCCCTGACGATCCGGGCCAATACGGAGCTGCTGGCCGCTGCAGCCCGCTGCCTGACCGAACAGGCTTCCGCCCTTCTGACCCCCTGTCAGGTGAAAATGACCGTAAAATCTGAAAAGGAGGGGGATCGGAAGGGGATGCAGCTGGTCCTTCTCTTTACACCGGTTCCCGACCGGAAGGATCAGGTCTCCGGTGCATCCGCCCCAGCTTCAGTTTACGGAACCCCGCCCCTGGAAACGGATTTTGAAATGCTTTCCCTTGTCATGGACCAGATTCTTCGATACCAGGACGGCAATTTTGGCTGTAGAATGACCGAGTCGGGATTGCTCTGCATCTTCCGGCTGCCCGCCAGGGCATGAACCCGCGATATCCACCATACAGGCGCAGGGAGGTTGCATATGTCGCCCATCCAGATTGTACTGCTGGTCTGCATTTGCAACATGACCCTCTTCAGTCTCACCTTTTTTTACCTCCATCTCCGGTTTCATGACCCTTGCCTGAAATACTGGACCTTCGGCTGGCTCCTGCCGGCGTTGGAAAACGGCCTTGTTTTCATGCTGCTTTCCGGGTTTGTCCCCCCGTTTCTCATGCCACCCGCCTTTGCCCTTTCCATCATCGGTATGCTGTTCCTAAGCAATGGTATCAGCCTGCATTCGGGTGAAAAGCAACCCCGGTGGGTTCTGGCTGCCGGTCTCACCGCAGCGGGCCTGTCCATGCTGCTCGCAATCCTGCCCTTGCCGGATGCGGCAAGGATCGCCATCACCTTCACCCATTATGCGATGGTACTTCAGCTCGGGTATCCTGCGATTTCCCTCATCCGCCTCGCAAGGAAGCCGAATCTGCCGCTTCTGATGATGATCGCCGGACTTTGCCTGTTGCTGGTCTACCATGTCGGTTCCATCCTGATCGATCCGGCAGACGTCCATCCGGAATTGTTCCTGCTGTACGCACTGTCCTCGCTGCTGCTATCCATCGGCATGCTGAATCGTTATCTTGTTCGGCTTCAGGATTCCATGCAGGAAGAAAACAGGGCGTTGAAGGCCACACAGGATTCCCTGCGGACTTTCAGCCGGGCTGTCGAACAGAGTGCCAGTGCGATCGTCATGACCGATGCAAACGGGAACATCCGGTACGTGAATCCACGTTTCTGCCTGGTGACCGGGTATTCCCGGACGGAGGCGCTCGGACGCAATCCGCGCATCCTGAAATCCGGTCAACATCCGGATACGCTTTACAAGGAGCTGTGGACGACGATCAATGCCGGGAGGGATTGGCGGGGAGAGATGATCAATCGGAAAAAGGACGGCTCGCCCTATTGGGCCATCCTCACCATCTCGCCGATCAAGGATGACGCCGGGCGCAATAACGGCTTCATCGCCGTCCAAGAGGACATTTCCCCGCTGAAGGCGCTTCAGGATGAACTCTCCCGCAAGAACAACGAACTGTCCGCCGTTCTGACGTCCCTTCAGGATGCGCAAACCCAAATGGTCGAACAGGAAAAGCGGGTCGGCATCGGCATGCTGGCCGCCGGCGTCGCGCATGAGATCAACAATCCCCTGGCGTTCCTCTCCAGCAATCTGGACACATTGGCCCGGCATGTCTCCCGCCTCTCAATCTGGCTGACCCCTTTGATCCCGTATGGCAAATCCCCCGGACCGGAAGGCGGGGACCCTGCAGCTGTTCTTTTGGCGAATCTGGCTGCATCTCCGGGCTGGAACAAGGCGGACAGGATCCTTGCCGATCTGGCGGAAATGGTTCCCGACATGCAGGAGGGGATGCGCCGGATTTCCGACATTGTGGATTCCCTTCGGGATTTTTCCCAGGTGGATACGGGTGCCGTTGTCACCGATTATGACTTGAACCGGCATGTACGGCACGCCGCCATGCTCGCGTCCGGTGGCCTGGATGCTGCTTCCGCCCCGGAACTCGATCTCGGACCGACGGACATGATCCAGGCAAATGGAGAAGAAATCAATCAGGTCCTCATGATCCTCATCACAAACGCATTTGAGGCCTCGCGGGCCGAACATGGCGGAACCTTGGGGCATATCCGCCTTCGGACACGACAGTTGGACTCATGCGTCAGCCTGGTCGTCGAAGACGACGGGGCAGGCGTTCCCGAGGACATCCGTACGCGTATCTTCGAGCCGTTCTTTACGACGAAGCCGGTCGGCCAGGGAACCGGTCTTGGGCTTGGCATCGCACAGGATGTCGTGGTTCGGCGGCACAAGGGACAGCTCATCGTGGATCGCTCCGAGCTGGGAGGCGCCCGCTTCACGGTCTGTCTGCCCCTGCATCTGCATCTGCAGGAATCCGGGGAATGAATCGGGATTGGGCGGGTTCACGGGGTGTCCGGATTCCATGATGGCTCGGATGCCATGGTGACCCGGATGCCAGCTTTACAGCAACGGTTCCTTGGACGGTTTTCCGCTTTTGCGCGGATACCCCTTCGGGGTCGGCGCGATCTTTTCCACGATGACGAGATTCCGTTCCATGTCCGTGCCCGGAAGCAAAAACGAGCGGATTTCCACAATCCGTCCACCGAGAATCTTCAATGCGCGTCCGGAGGCATCGGCCTCCCCGTCAGCGCCCGGCCCCTTCATCGCAAGAAAGATGCCGCCTTTCCGCACATAGGGCAGACAGTATTCCAGCAAGACCGGCAATCCCGCAACCGCCCGCGCAACCGCCACATCAAAGGAGTCCCGCCATTCCGGCTTCACACCGAATTCTTCGGCGCGTCCATGCTGCATCCGGACATTGCGCAGTTTCAGCGTATCCGTGACCGCCTGCAGGAACTTGATGCGCTTGTCCAGCGAATCCAGCAGTGTCACCTTCAAATCCGGACGTGCGATGGCAAAGGGCAGACCCGGGAAACCCGCACCGGTTCCGACATCCACGACGGACGCACCCTGCGGGATCAGCGGCAAGGCGGACAGGGAGTCCACGAAGTGCTTGACAGCAATCCCCTCCTCGTCGGTAATCGCCGTCAGGTTCACCTTTTCATTCCATTCCACGAGCATGTCCGAATAACGTCCCATCTGCGCCGCCTGGGCGGCAGTGAGATCCAGGCCGAACTGCCGGGCATCTCCGATCATACGATCGAGCCATTCCTGTTTCATTTCCGTTGCCCTTCCGATCCGCTGTCCTGTGTCTCCGCATGCAGCCAGATTTGCAATACGGCAATATCCGCCGGAGACACGCCTGATATGCGGGATGCCTGTCCGAGGGATTCCGGCTTGTGCAGCCAAAGCTTTTGACGTGCCTCAAGACTCAGTCCGGCGATTTCCCGATAATCGGTCTCCGCCGGAAGCCGTCTTCCTTCCGTCTTGCGGAACTGTTCGATCTGCTGCAACTGCCGGACCAGATACCCTTCGTATTTCAAGGTGATGGACACCTGTTCCCAGACCTCCTTCGACAGCGCCGGACGTGCCGGGTCGACTTCGGACAGGGATGGGTAGTCCAACTCCGGCCGTTTCAGAAGTTCCGAAAGACGCAGGCCGGTCTGAACCGGAGAAGACCCGTGTGTTGCCAGGAATGCATTCAGTTCGGGCGTGGGAGGGAGAATGGTGGCTTTCAGCCGCTCCAGCTCCTTTTCGATCTCCGCTTTCTTCCTTTGAAACCGGACATGCCGCTCTTCCGTCACAAGACCAGCCTGCCAGCCGATTTCGGTCAGGCGCAGATCTGCGTTGTCCTGGCGGAGATGCAGCCGATATTCAGCCCGCGAGGTCATCATCCGGTACGGCTCCTGCGTGCCCTTCGTCACGAGATCATCGATCAGTACGCCGATGTATCCCTGCGAACGGTCAATCTCGACAAAAGGCTTGTCCTTCACCTTCAGGGCGGCATTCATCCCGGCGATCAGACCCTGGGCTGCCGCCTCCTCATAGCCGGAACTGCCGTTGCTCTGACCGGCAGAATACAGACCCGGAACCTCCCTGAATTCAAGCGTCTGCCGGAGTTGCAGCGGGTCGACGCAGTCATATTCGATGGCATACGCGGACCGCATCACGGAAACGTGCTCCAGTCCGGGAACCGAGTGGATCATCGCTGCCTGGACATCTTCCGGCAGACTGGAGCTGAAGCCCTGCAGATACATTTCCGAGGTGCCGCGGCCCATCGGTTCGATGAAGATCTGATGGCTTTCCCGGTCTGCAAACCGGACGACCTTGTCTTCGATGGAGGGGCAATACCGGGGACCTATGCCTTCGATCATGCCCGAATACAGCGGAGAACGGTGCAGGTTCTCCCGGATGATCGCATGGGTTTCAGGGCCGGTATGGGTCAGCCAGCAGGACACTTGGTCCAGGGCGATTTCATCATGAAGATAGGAAAATGGCACGATGTCGGCATCTCCGGGCTGTTCCTCCATCACGCTGAAATCCACACCCCGGCGGTTGACGCGTGCCGGGGTACCCGTCTTAAAGCGCATCAGGCGGACACCCGCCTTCCGGAGACTTTCCGAAAGGAGATCCGCCGCGTGCATACCATCCGGACCGCCGCTGTGGGCCATCGCCCCAAGGATGATCTTTCCGCGCAGATAGGTTCCCGTTGTCAGAATGACTGCCTTGGCCTCATAGATGGTTCCGGTCCGGACACGAACGCCCCGGAGTGACCGCGGATGCGCTTCGGTTACCGCATCAAGCGGAATTAGGACTTCTCCGGGATGCGCAGACGCAGTGCCCGCAGCCCCGGAATCCGGCATGTTCCGCCCGTCTTCATAAAACAGCAGGTCCGTCGCTTCGGCCTGCTTCACATCCAGGTTGTCCTGTTCTTCCAATACACGTTTCATGGCGTCATGATAGGCGCGCCGGTCGATCTGGGCCCGCTGCGAATAGACTGCAGGCCCCTTGGCCCGGTTGAGGATGCGCATCTGGATCATCGTTTCATCCGCCGTGATGCCCATCTGGCCGCCCAGCGCATCCACCTCGCGAACCAGCTGTCCTTTGGCGGTCCCGCCGATATTCGGGTTGCAGGGCATGTTTGCGATGCTGTCCAGATTCATGCACAGCACCAGCGTTCTGCAGCCGAGTCGTGCGGAAGCCAGTGCCGCTTCGCAGCCTGCATGCCCGGCGCCGATCACGATCACTTCGTAGGTACCGCCGATATGTTCTCTTTCCGATGTTCCCGGAATCATTCCGTTGTTCAAATTCTTCCCCTTGCGACTTTCATCAGGCACTCCGCAGCTTTTCCCGTGACTGTCCGCAGACAGCGTCATGGTCCACAAATCAGTATACCATCCCGACAATTGGTTGGAACAGGGCGGGAAAGGGGAATGATGCTCTAGACGTGCCCATTCAGGGTTGTCCCCGGAGGCTTTCCATGGAGGATGCGATTCTATACCGGATGCTGCTTGACAACACCTACGAGGGAATCTACTTTGTAGACACAGAACGGAAAATCACTTACTGGAACAAAGGCGCGGAAAGGATCACAGGATTTACCGCATCGGAAGTGATCGGCTCCTTCTGCTTCAACAACATCCTCAATCATGTGGATGACTCCGGCAACAGACTCTGCCTGCATGGCTGTCCGCTGCACGCCACCCTGCTAGACAGAACCGAACGGAACTCCCATGTTTACCTTCATCATGCCGATGGCTATCGTGTTCCGATACAGGTACGCACGCTTCCCCTGATGGAGGGGAACAAGTTGATCGGAGCCGTGGAACTGTTCATTCACGATTCACCCTCTCTTCAGTCACCGCAAGAACAGACGGATTCGCAATCCATGGAGAAGCTTTTGGATCTCGTTTACCGCGATCCGTTGACGGAGCTTCCGAACCGGCGGTACATGGAACGGCATCTGGCTCTCGCCATCAGGACCTCACACACCCTGAACCAACTGATCGGCGTCGTTTTCATCGACATCGATCACTTCAAGCATGTGAATGATGTGTATGGCCACGACAAGGGAGACGCCGTCCTGAAAATGATCAGCCGCACCCTTGCCAATTCGCTTCGCTCGACGGATACTTTCGGCCGCTGGGGTGGTGAGGAATTCGTCTGCATCCTTCCGATCTCTGCTCCAGAAAAACTGGGAATCCTTTCGGAGAAACTTCGGATGCTTGTCGAAAAGAGTGAGCTTCGACTCGATTCCGGTGCCCTGCAAGTCACCATCTCCCTTGGCTGTACCTGCATCAGGAACGGCGATGATGCCGCAGCCCTTGTCCGCCGCGCGGACGAACTGATGTACAAGAGCAAGGCGGATGGCCGAAACCGTGCAACGCTGGGATGAGTTCCGTCTATTCATTTCCCCAGGCAGAAACGGGAGAATATGTTGTCCAGAAGATCTTCCGTCGCGCCTTCCCCCACCAGCACGCCGAGGGTTTCCCAAGCGTCGCGGACCAGGAACGCCACCACATCGTGCGTCATGCCGGACGCGCAGGCTTCCGCGGCTTCCCGCAGCCGGTCTTCGGCGTTTTCGATCGCCTGCCGGTGGCGTGCATTCGTCAGGAGCAGCGCATTGTCCGAGGCCATCCGGTTTCCTGCAGCCACTTCCGCAATGCGTTCCGTCAATTCCTCCATGCCGGCGCCGGTCAGGGCGGAAACAGCGATGGGCGGGTCCGGAAGCAGCTGCAGGAGCGCCTTTTCAACATCCGGATGCGCCGTGTCCGTCTTGTTCATGACATATAGCGTGCGCATGCCGGATTCCCGCAGCCTGTCAACAAGCTGCACATCTTCGGTGCCTGGCGCCTCCGCACCATCGAAAACGGCCACGACCAGCTCCGCGCGGTCCATCGCATCCAGTGTGCGCGCCACGCCCAGTTTTTCCACCACATCGACCGTGTCGCGCAGGCCTGCCGTATCGAGCAGTCGGACGGGCATCCCGCGCAGATTGACAAAGGATTCCACCACATCGCGCGTGGTTCCCGGCACTTCCGTCACGATCGACCGCTCAAACCCGGCCAGCCGGTTCATCAGGGAGGATTTTCCCGCATTGGGCCGTCCCGCCAGCACCAGATTGAGCCCTTCCCGGAGGATGCGCCCCTGTCCGTAGCTGTCCAGCAGCGCCTTCATGTCGGTCCGTACGTCTGCAAGGACGGTTCCCGCCGTTTGCAGGGTCACTTCCTCCGCATCGTGTTCGGGGTAATCCAGATTCACTTCCATCTGTCCGATCAACAGGATCAGTTCTTCCCGTATTCCCGCAATCCGCTCCGAGAGCCGCCCATCCAGCTGTTCCATGGCGGCGCGCGCTCCTTGCGCCGTATGCGAACGGATGAGATCCATCACCGCTTCCGCCTCCACCAGGTCGATCCGTCCGTTGAGAAACGCACGACGGGTGAATTCACCGGCTTCCGCAGGACGTGCGCCGCCGGCCAGAACGGCGCGCAGCACTTCGCCCGTCACGACGGATCCGCCGTGGCAATGGATCTCCACCACATCCTCCCGCGTATAGGTCCGCGGCGCTGCCAGCTTCAGCAGCAATACCTCGTCGATGCGGCGTCCGTCCGTCGGATCGGCGACATGCCCGTAGGATACGGTATGGGTTCCGATCGACTCGAACCCGCCCGGCTGTCCGTTGACGAAAATCCGTTCCGCAACCCGGAAGGCGTCCGGTCCCGAAAGGCGGACGATGGCGATGCCGGCATCCCCGACCGCCGTGGATATGGCTGCTATGGTGTCCGTGACATGCATGTCGTTGTCCTCCAGAAGACGGAAAAAGGGCTGCCCCGGCGGGGCAGCCCTCAGTGTTCGTTTTACGGCTGTTCGCCGATCTCGTCCTCGATGTCGAAGGGCTTGAAGACCGGTTCATCCGGCTTCAGCACGGATCCGGAAGCGGTAGGGTTGCCCACGTATCCGATCCGTTCCGTGGAACGGTTGCGATAGCTGTTCGGATTCGCATGGGGGCTGGGGGATCCGTAACCGACAGGATGCTGTTCGGGCGCCGCGTCACGATGATTGAAGCCGCCCCGGTTGTCGTTGCGGTTGTTGAATCCGCCGCCCGGACGGCTGCCATTCCGGTCGCCGTATCCGGACTGGACCGGCGCGTTCTCGGCATATCCGCCCCGCGTGCTGCGAACCACGACTTTACGGTTCGGTTCTTCGCCGACGGAATGGGTCTCGATGTCCTTGTATCCCTGGAGCGCGGAATGGATGATCCGGCGTTCATAGGGATTCATGGGTTCAAGGGTGACATTGCGGTGCGTCTTGGACACCTTTTCCGCCACGCGCTGGGCCAGGCGGACCAAGGTTTCCTCCCGCTTGAGTCGGTAATCCGAAACATCCATCAGGACACGGGTATACTCGTCCGATTCCCGGTTCACGACCAGACTGGTGAGGTACTGGAGGGCATCCAGCGTTTCCCCGCGACGTCCGATGGCGATCCCGCTGTTCTCGCCGTTCATTTTGACGGAAATCTGGCCTTCGCTTTCCACAATGTCGATTTCAGGTGCAATGCCCATGCTTTCAATGATGGGCGTGAGGAAGGACAGAATCCGGTCCTTGATGGTTTCCTCGTAGGAGACCTCCACCACTGCGTTTTTAGCGCCGAAGCCCAGAATCCCGCTCTTTCCTTCTTCCAGCACGGTCACTTCCGCACGGTCGGCAGGTACGCCAAGTTCCTCCAGGGCAAGCCGGACGGCTTCCTCAACCGTTTTTGCCTCTTTTCTGACCATTCGTGCCACTGTTCTTTACCCCCTCGTCTTTTTTGGTATGGGCTGTGAGCAGCTTCTGCTGCGCATACGAAAGAACGTTGCTGATGGTCCAGTAGAAGGCCAGACCACTGGGGGTGGTCATACCGAACCAAAGGGTCATGAGTGGGCTCATCCAGAGCATCGAATTCTGTGCACAGCCTTGTTGCGCGTTTTTCTTCGCCTTCGGGTCCGGTTTCGGCATCATGAGGGCGGAGCTGACAAACGTCGTCACGACGGCAATGATCAAAAGAATCCAGGCGGGAATCTGCTCCATGGGCTTCGCCTTGACTTCTTCCCAGCTGAATGTGGGCTGAACGCCGAAATTGAAGAAATTCCACATGGTGATCTTGAAGCCCTGCAGCCGGTTTGTGTTCTTGATGTAAACCTTCTCCAGGTAATTGTCCGCTTCTTCCTTGTTGAAGCTGGCGATGGCGGCTTCATTGCCTTCAAGCAGCTTCCTCGCGGCCGCACGCTTGTCGGCGGCCGTACCAACCACGGACGCAAGCGCATCCGGATGATTGTTGACATACTCGATGATCTTGATTTCGATATAGGGATCCGTCTGTCTGAAATCATTGTAGACGGTAATCTGCTCGTCCTTGATCGAATCGAAGTCGATCTTCTTTACCTTTTCAAAATTAGCCACGGCCTTTTCAAAGGTCGGATCCTTGGCCTCCACCGCATAGACAATCAGATCGCCGGTGGCGAACTTCGGGACGTCGAGCATAAAAGTCATGGGCATGCGGATGACATAGAAGAGGGCAAAGAGGATGGGCATCTGCACGATGAGTGGAAGACAGCCCGATGCCGGGTTGTACTTCTTCTCCTGATAGAGCTTCGCCATTTCCTCGTTGAGTTTTTCCTTGTCGTTCTTGTACCGTTCCTGGATGCGGGTGAGTTCCGGTTGGATCTCCTGCATCTTCTGCCCGGAGCGGATCTGCTTGAGCGACAGCGGCATCAGCAGGAGCTTGACCGCAATGGTGAACAGCAGCAGGGACAGCGCATAGCTGTGAAAACCCACCGAATTGTAGATGAAGAAGAGTGCTTTGCCGAATATCTCGGCGATAAAGCTGAGTACGAAATCCATGGGTGGTCTGCTCCTTCCGGATCGGTCGCGTCGTCCAATCCGTACCGCGCCGTGGCATCCGTGTCATGATATTGCTTCGGCCATAAATCATCGCAAGGGTAGGTGCATCCGGCCATTGTTCTGAGCACAAATGAGGACTTGCGCTTGTGAGGGACAATAGTCGGAGCAACACCTTACCATACTGATGTCGGGTGCTGCCTGTCTGCTGCGAAAACGCAACGCTTCCGCCAGGAAGGTCATGGAACCGGATCGTAGCCCCCGGGATGATAGGGATGACAGCGCAGGATTCTGCGGAAGGCCATCCAGGAACCCTTGAGCGCTCCGTATTTGGTGACCGCATCCACGGCATATTGCGAGCAGGTCGGATAAAACCGGCAGGATGGGGCTCCCTTGAGCGGTGACAGATATTTGCGGTATCCATGGAGAAGAAACAGGACAAACTTTTTTGCCACGTTGCCTTTCCCGCCCGACTTCACATCCTGCGGGCCTTCCCTCTTCAAAAACGGCGCCGGGAGTCCCGCCGTCACCGGTCGGACCCTTCCGGCGCCTGGTCTTTCGGTTCAAAGCCGGCGGACTTTTCCGTTGCCGGACCATCCCCGACGGATTTTCCTTCCGTATGTTTCGGGTCCGCGGATTTCTCCAGCAGGCCAAGGCGACCGAACAAATACCGCAGTTCCTTGCCCACGCTGACGAGACCTGCGGTTTCTTCAGCCTTGCGCGCCACAATAACAATATCCCTGCCGTTTGGCAGGGAGGAAATCATGCCTCTGAGGTTTTCACGGATCAAGCGCCGCATGCGGTTCCGCACGACGGACTTGCCGACTTTTTTGCTGGTGGTGATGCCGAGCCGCAGTTGACCCGAACGGTTCGGCATCACGTAGACCACGAGGGTGCGGGAGGAGGCATACTTGCCCCGCCCGTAAACCCGCTGGAACTCATAGTTCATTTTCAATGTCGGCAGTTTGCCCATTCCTGGCTTTCCCGTGAAAGAAAAAAGACCACTTTACGCGGTCTTTATGCAGTTAGCTTCTTTCTGCCCTTCAATCTTCTTCTGGCGAGAACTTTTTGTCCGTTGGCTGTTTTCATTCTCTTGCGGAATCCGTGTTCCTTCTTCCGCTGCCGCTTCTTCGGCTGATAAGTACGAAGCATTGTGACACCCCCATTCGCCCCGTGTCGTTTATATACACGCGTAATTTTCAAGACACCAGCCATAATTATATACTGGGATCCATTGACTCGTCAAGCCGGCATGCATTTCCCGGCGTCATGACGTTTGAAACACCCGTTGAAGTCTGATATGATATTGTGTACGGTCGGCCGTTCCCTTCTCTGTCGTGGAACCCTTCCGCAACAAGTTTTTTGGCTTTGTCCCTGTCATCCCGCAGGGCTTCGTGTTTCCGGCCATCGGCCCCTGGTCTTTCCGAAGTTTTGATTGCGATAGCATGGGAATCCGAGCTATTTTTTGGAGGCGTTTGCATGTCATCAGTGGAAGTGAGGGGCCTTTGGGAAGAATCCGTGAAGCTGATCCGGGAAGAAATGCCCGGTGTCAGTTTCAATACCTGGATTGAACCCATCCGCCCGGTATCCTTGGAAAAGAATGTCCTTTTATTGGAAGCGCCGACCGAATTCAACATGGGCATCATCAATTCGCGTTACCGCGAACTGATCCGCAATGCCGTCAAAATCGTCACGAACCGCATGCTTGACATCGAACTGATGGTCAAGTCAGGCGAATCCCCAGCGCAAAAGCAGATGGAAGCGGAAGATGCACCTGCCTGGTCTTCCATCCTCAATCCCAAGTATACGTTTGAAACCTACGTCAAGGGCAGCGGCAACCAGCTTGCCCATGCCGCCTCCCTCGCCGTCGCGGAAGCACCGGCCCTTGCGTACAATCCCCTGTTCATCTATGGCGGCGTCGGTCTGGGCAAGACACATCTGATGCATGCCATCGGCCACTACATCCTCAACCAGAACCCGAACGCGAAGGTGCTCTACACGTCGTCGGAAAAATTCACGAACGAGCTCATCAACGCCATAAAGGACGACCGGAACGAGGAATTCCGCAACAAATACAGGAATATCGACGTTCTGCTCATCGACGACATCCAGTTCATCGCCGGCAAGGAACGGACACAGCAGGAGTTTTTCCATACTTTCAACGCACTGTATGAAATGAACAAACAGATCGTCGTCACCTCGGACAAACCACCGAAGGAAATCTCCACGCTGGAGGAACGCATGCGTTCCCGCTTCGAATGGGGGCTCATCGCAGACATCCAGGCACCGGACATCGAAACCCGTATCGCCATCCTTCGCAAGAAATCACAAATGGAACGGTACGATATTCCGAATGACGTACTGGTCTACATCGCCGACAATATCGATTCAAACATCCGCGAACTGGAAGGTGCCCTGAACCGCATCATCGCGTATTCCTCCCTCACGGGCAGCGCCATCTCCCTCGAAATGGCCCGCGAATGCCTCAAGCAGATCATTTCTGGCAATGCCACCGCCAATGTCAGCCCGGAATCCATCATGAAGGTGGTTTCCCGCTATTATGACGTGGCGCCGGATCAGATGCTCTCCCAGAAACGCTCGCGGGACATCGCGTTCCCGCGCCAGGTAGCCATGTATCTGTGCAGGGATCTGACCGGCATGTCCCTGCCCCGGATCGGACAATTCTTCGGCGGACGTGACCATACCACCGTCATGCATGCCTGCGAGAAAATCCAGGAAGAGTTGGAGAGAAGTTCTGAGTTGAAGCGTGCAACCGTCGAAATGAAACGAAACATTACGGGGAAGGGATGATTCCTTGCCTGTCGATACATACTTGCCTGTACGCTGCCCAAAGATAATGAAAGTTGTCGAATTTAGTCGATTATCCACAGGCCCTGTGGATATGTGGACAAATACCCTGGGGACAACACAGGTCGATTTATCCCTGGGGATGAATCGTTGAAAACCGGAACAAGCCGCACACAGATCCATCAACAGGCCAGATCAGCCCGACATGCCGCTTTGAACCACTTATCAACAGAATTCACAGCCCTTATGATGATGGCTGTGATATACCTAAGGAAAGAAACCCACCGGAAAACCGGACTTGAAATACCGCCAACACCCCATCAAAACGCAGGAGGTCCCCGCATATGAAAGCGCTCATCCAGAAACAGCAGCTGATGGATGCCATCAACATGGTACAGAAAGCCGTCATGCAAAAGGCTACGCTTCCCGTGCTGGAAGGCATTTACATTGAAGCCGGCGAGCAGCTTACGCTGATCGGCAACTGTTTCGAACTCGGCATCGCATGCACCGTGGATGCGGACATTCGTGAAAAGGGAGCCATTGTCATCCACGCGCGCATGTTCGGCGAAATCATCAGGCGCCTTCCTGATGCCATCATTTCCATTGAGGTGAATGGTGGCAAGGTAAAGATCGAATGCATGAATTCCTTTTTCGAGATCAAGGGAATGGAGGCGGAAAGCTACCCGTTGCCTCCCACGTATCAGGAGGATATGGCCGTATCCCTGTCGCAGGGAGTCCTGCGTGACATGATCCGTCAGACACTGTTCGCCGTCAGTCAGGACGAGAACAGGCGCATCATGACCGGAATCCTGCTTGAGACGAAAGAAGGGGCCATGTCCCTGGTGGCTTTGGATGGATTCCGCATGGCGGTCAGCAGAACCCTGCTCAAGCAGAATGAATCGATGCGTGTGGTTTTGCCGGGAAAGAACATGTCGGAAATCCACAAGATTCTGGAAAGCGGAGAAGAAGAGGTCCGAATCATCAAGACCGGCAGCATGGTCGCTTTTGAAATGAAGAACTGCCGTATCGTGTCAAAAACCATCGATGGTGAGTTCATGAACTACAACGGATATATCCCGACACAATACGAAACGGTGATCGTTGTCAATCGCAGGGAGCTCGAGGACAGCCTTGAAAGGGCCTCTCTGATCACCAGCGACGACAAGAGGTATCCGGTGCGTCTGAATATCGTCGGAGACAACATGACCGTGTTTTCAGCCGCGGAGATGGGAAGTTCGAAGGAAGACATATCCGTCCGCAACGAAGGCGGCGATCTGCAGATCGGTTTCAATCCGAAATTCCTGATTGATGCATTGAAGGTCATTCCGGATGACAATATCAGAATCTCGTTCAACTCGCAGATCGGGCCTGCCATCCTGAATCCCATAGAAGGCGACCGGTATCTGTACCTCGTCCTTCCCGTACGCATCAAAGCCTGAAAGAGGGAAAAAATTGTCGGGTCGGATCATGGATGTGGATCGTTCGGCAACGATGCATGGAAAGTGCGTAAGCGGATGGGTCATGTCTGTGAATGGCCACCTGGGAGGAACATATGCAGACCATAGAAATCCATACGGAATACATCAAGCTGGACCAGTTCCTGAAACTCGCTGAAGTTGTCTCATCGGGCGGAGAAGCCCGATTCTACATTCAGGAGAATCCGATTCTTGTGAATGGGGAACCGGAAGAACGACGCGGAAGAAAACTGCGCCCGGGCGATGTTGTGAAGGTCCCGGAAGGATCGTTCACCATCAGCCAGGCAGGGTAAAAGTTGTGAAGCTGGATATGCTTTCGCTCAGCCAATTCAGGAATTATGCGGATCAGGCAATCCATTTCGGCCCGGGCATCAACATTCTGTATGGAGACAATGCCCAGGGAAAAACGAACATCATCGAGGCGATCCATCTGATTGGGACTGGGAAATCCCATCGGACAAAGCATCTCGCCGATTTGATCCGCCATGGCGGGGATTTGTTCACCCTTGAGGCTGACATTCTCGACACGGAACGAGAAAAGCATATCCTGCTCGCATATGATCGGAAAAACGGAAAAAGGATGCTCCTCAACGAGGTACCGAGGACGAGATGGTCCGATTTGCTCGGAATGATGCACGTCCTGCTGTTTTCTCCTGAAACGATGGATGTCGTAAAAGGCGGACCTGGTGAACGCAGGCGTTTCGTCGACATCCTTCTGTGCCAGCTGGACGCCAGATATCTGAGGGCCCTCCAGCAATATACCGCCATACTGCGGAACAAGTCCGCCGCATTGCGGAATCATGGAGGATTTGATCGATACCGGGACATGTTGCCTGTCTGGAATGAAGGAATGGCAAATGCGGGTGCAATGGTAGCGATCAGAAGAATGAAGGCGGTTTCAAGGCTACAGGAACTTGCGAACAGGGAATTGTCAGTGATTTCGGGAGGAAGGGAATCCCTTGCCCTCACCCTGCAGACTTTTACCGGAAAAGAGAACGTGCAGGATTTTGAAGAGGCTCGAGGAATGCTGCAGGAAAAACTCACACGCGTCGCCGGCCGGGAAGAGGCGTCAGGGATGTGTCTGGCAGGCATTCATCGTGACGAAATCCAAGTGGAGATCAACGAGAATGTGGCGCGAACCTTTGCTTCACAAGGACAGCAGAGATCCATCGCGTTGTCTCTCATTCTGGCTGCCATGAATCTGTACCGGGAAGAGTCCGGAGAGATGCCCATCCTGTTGCTGGATGATGTGATGAGCGAGCTGGATCCGCACAGGCAGGAGTATTTGCTGGCCATGCTGGAGCAAACACAGACCTTCATCACCACGACGGACCGGACGGAATTCATGACACGATTCCGGGAAGATACGGCGTATCTGGAAGTAAGGGATGGAACGGTGACCCGGGTGGACTAGGAAGGCTGATGATCCAAACCCTGCAGTTTCTGGCAGGGGATTGGTCTCCGGACTGTCGATTTCTTGACCCTCCTGATGAAAAAAGGTACAATTGGAACTTGGACAAGGAAGAAACGGCGGTGGGATATGTTCATCCATATTGGCGGCGATGTCACCATTTTCTTAAAGGATCTCATCGCCATCATGGACCTGGAGAAAGCGACCGTCCTGCAGGATACCCGGAATTTCCTTAAAACAGCAGAAGATGAAGGATTTGTCATGACCATCGGAGATGAGATGCCGAAATCCTTTGTGCTGGTGGACATGGAATACCGCTATCAGGTCTATCTTTCCCCCATAGCACCGTCCACCCTGCTCAAGCGCTGTCAGCGTGTGCAGGAGGGTAAGGTGATGATTTGAGCCAGGTTCCAGTGAACCCTTTGCTGCAATGCACGGTGCTTTGAGCGAATGGGAAGCTGAACGCGATAGAACGGCCAGGCATGCATATGGCCGGAATGTCTGTACAGGCATTCGAGAAATGGACCCGGATGGCAAGACCGGATGGGTGATAACCGGAGGATGAGGACACATGACGGATCAAGTACAGAACAACGCCGTATACGGCGAAGATCAGATTCAGGTGCTGGAAGGACTGGAAGCAGTCCGTAAACGTCCCGGCATGTATATCGGTTCCACGTCTTCCCGCGGGTTGCATCACCTTGTCTATGAAATTGTGGACAACAGCATCGACGAAGCCCTTCAAGGTTTTTGCGATCACATCCAGGTCAGCATCAATGCGGACAACAGCATTACGGTCGTGGACAACGGCCGTGGCATTCCGGTCGGACGTCATGCAAAGATGGGCATTTCCACACTGGAAGTTGTCCATACCGTTTTGCATGCAGGCGGTAAATTTGGTGGCGAGGGATACAAGGTTTCCGGCGGACTTCACGGTGTTGGCGCGTCCGTTGTCAATGCGCTGTCAGAGTGGATGGTTGTTGATGTAAGCCGTGAAGGCATGATCCATCGCCAAAGATATGAGCGTGGGGTTCCTGTCACGGCTGTTACGGATATCGAGCCGACGGAACTGACCGGCACCAAGACAACGTTCAAACCGGATACAACGATTTTCGATGAAACAGAATACGAATATCCCGTCATCCTGAACCGTTTCCGGGAAATCGCCTTTCTGAACCGGAATGTGACCATATCCCTCACTGACCTTCGCAGCGAGGAACCGGAGTCCGTCACGTTGCATTACGAGGGCGGTATCATGTCGTTCGTCGAATACATCAACAAGAACAAAGAAATCATCCATCCTGAAGTTCTTTATTTCTCCGGCACGAAGGAAAATGCGGACATAGAGATCGCGCTTCAGTATACGGATTCATACAATGAGAACGTATACAGTTACGCCAACAACATCCCGACGACTGAAGGCGGTACGCATATGACCGGCTTCAAGACTGGCATCACGAAAGTCATCAATGATTATGCAAGGAAGATCGGCACGCTGAAGGAAGCGGACAAGAATCTTTCCGGTGAGGACGTCCGGGAAGGAATGACTGCCATCGTCAACATCAAGCTGCAGGAGCCGCAGTTCGAAGGGCAGACGAAGACGAAGCTCGGCAATGCGGACATCAGAGGATTTACCGAAAACGTGGTGACGGAGAAGCTTGCCTACATCTTCGAGGAAAACCCGAAGATGGCGAAAATCATCGTAGAAAAATCCATTCTCTCCTTCCGTGCCAGGGAAGCTGCACGAAAAGCAAGGGAATTGACGAAAAGGAAATCTGCGCTGGAATCCAGTTCCCTTCCCGGGAAATTGGCGGATTGCCAGGAGCGGGATCCAAGCAAGTGTGAGATTTTCATCGTCGAGGGAGACTCGGCCGGTGGCTCCGCGAAGCAAGGACGGGATCGAAAGACACAGGCCATTCTGCCTCTGTGGGGTAAGATGCTGAATGTCGAAAAGTCCCGCGAAGACAAAGTCTACGGAAACGAGAAGCTTTCTCCTGTCATTACAGCTTTGGGAACCGGCATCGGAGAAGATTTCGATGTGAACCGGTTGCGTTATCACAAGGTCATCATCATGGCCGACGCCGACGTGGATGGCTCCCATATCCGTACGCTGCTGCTCACCTTCTTCTATCGCTACATGCGCCCCCTGGTGGACGGCGGATTCGTCTATATCGCCCAGCCGCCGCTTTTCAAGGTCAAGCGGAACAAGGAAGAACACTATGTGTACAATGAACGGGATCTGGTCAAGCTCATGAAGGAAAAAAACTGGAACAAGGAAGACAACGCCTTCAGCATGCAGCGGTATAAAGGTCTCGGTGAAATGAACGCCGAACAACTCTGGGAAACAACGATGAATCCGGATTCCCGCATCATCAAGCGGGTAGGCAGTGAGGACGGGGTCATTACCGATGAAACGCTGACCATTTTGATGGGTGAAAAGGTAGAGCCACGCAAGGAGTTCATTGCGAAATATGCGAAGACGGTAAGCAATCTGGACATCTGATGCAACACGTTCAGACAGTATTCTTCCGAGAGGCAAGTGACACTGATAGGATTGTATGCTGATATTTGAGGCAGCTAGACGCGTCATCGCACACAGCAACAGAAGGACAATAAGGACCTTCTCCCGAGGGAGAGGGTCCTTTTGCTATTCCTTGTGGGTATAGGGATCAGCATATGTTTCACGTGAAACATTCGTTTATTATCAAGTGGAACTGTCCGCTTTTGATGTGCATAATCAAGTGGCGCCTTATTGAACGATTCTCTAGTAGGAATATCAGTTGTTGATTCTTGGGGCAGATCCTTGGTGATTGATTCCAGAGGTAGAGATTTTGGGATTGAGTCATAAATAGGATTCTTTTTGTGAGATATAGAAGGTGGATCTTCATTGATTGATTCACGAAGCAGACCTCATTTGACTAATTTACAAGCGGACTATTTTGGATAGAGTCGCAAAGGGATTCGCTAAGGGTGATATTGACGGTGGATCTTCACTGATTGATTCACTGGGGATCTTCTTTGAGTGCTGAAAGGAGGATCTTCATAGACTGAGTCACAAGGGGATCCTCTTTGGCTGATTCACGAATTGGCTAGTCCTGGATTGTTTCACGTGAAACAATGGCTAGATGGGAACAGTAAACGCAGTTATTATGCTAGCGAGAAACATCTGACGATTGTTTCACGTGAAACAATTTGGTCTGGAGGGACGTTGAGAGCGGTTTATCCCAGTGTCGGGTATGTGATATAATGGTTCAATGACGGGTAGGCAGGCAGCAAAAGCGGCATCCCATCCGGTACGGGAGGTAAAATGGCCAGGGTTATCGCAATCGCCAATCAGAAGGGCGGAGTCGGAAAAACAACGACAACCGTCAACTTGAGTGCCTGCTTGGCGGTCAAGGGGAAACGCGTCCTGACGATCGATATCGATCCGCAAGGAAACACGACCAGCGGATTGGGCATCGACAAGACCGATGTTCGGGAATCCATCTATGATGTCATCATCAACGATGTCCCGCTTCAGGAGACGGTTCTTCCCACCAAGATCAAGACACTGGGCATCTCCCCGTCCAACATCCACCTGGCAGGCGCCGAAGTGGAGCTTGTATCGGTCATTTCCCGGGAAATGCGGCTGAAAACAGCCATTGCAGTCCTGAAGAATCAATATGACTACATCCTGATTGATTGTCCGCCTTCTCTGGGATTGCTGACTGTAAATGCGCTGACCGCTGCGGATACCATCCTGGTTCCCATCCAGTGCGAATATTACGCGTTGGAAGGGTTGAGCCAGCTCATGAATACGGTCCGGATCGTGCAGAAACATCTGAATCCCGCACTGAAAGTGGAAGGCGTCGTGTTGACCATGTTTGATGCACGAACCAACCTTTCCATTCAGGTGGTGGAGGAAGTCAAAAAGTACTTTGGAAACCAGGTCTACCGCACCATCATTCCCCGGAATGTCAGGCTCAGTGAAGCGCCCAGTTTTGGTCTTCCCATCATTCTCTACGATGAAAAATCCCGCGGAGCCGAAAGCTACATGGAACTGGCGGATGAAGTCATCGTGACAGCGGAGGGACGTTGATGAAGAAGACAATGAACAAAGGGCTTGGAAAAGGGCTTGAAGCCTTGCTTGCGTCCAGCAGTACGGAAGACGAGCAGAACAGTGTTCTGGATCTTTCCGTCCATCTGATTGATCCGGGTGAGGAGCAGCCCAGGAAGCAATTCGATCAGGAAAAGCTGGAAACGCTGGCGGAATCCATCCGTGCCCACGGCGTTGTTCAGCCAGTCATTGTGCGGAAACAAGGAGACCGGTATGCGCTGGTTGCCGGGGAACGCCGGTGGCGTGCTTCCCGATTGGCCGGGTTGAAGTCGATTCCTGCAATCGTGAAGGAATATTCATCACGGGATGTCATGGAAATCGCCCTGATCGAAAACCTTCAGCGGGAGGATCTGAATCCGATCGAAGAAGGGGAAGCCTTTCAGCGCTTGATGAATGATTATGGAATGACGCAGGAAGATGTCGCCAAAGTGGTGGGAAGAAGCCGTTCAGCCGTTGCGAATACAGTCCGGATGCTTTCCCTTCCGACGAAGATTCGCTCCTTTCTGATCGATGGAAGTCTGACCAGTGGCCATGCACGCGCGCTCGTTGCGATTGCGGAAGAGGAGCGGCAGCTCTGGCTTGCGGATCAGATTCGCAGCCGTCAGCTCAACGTTCGAGAGACGGAGCAATTGGTCCAGCGGGAAGAAACCGCAAAAACGAAACAGGTCAGTGACAAGAAGAAAAAAGAAGTCAAGGGACAAGCAGAGCTTGATGATTTACGGGATCAGCTTCGCAGCATCATGGGGACGCAAGTTGAAATTGTTGGTAGTCCGGTTCGGGGTAAAATTCAGATCTCGTATTTTTCCGCAGAGGAATTGGAGAGGTTGTCCGACATATTGTTAAAATAAGGAAATTTTACGACGCGCTATCAGCGCTTCTGATCCATTGTATGGGTATTGGTCATAAAAGATGACCTGAAAACACAAAAATGGCTGAAAATCGAAAATAGACCCCATGATCGGGAAATCCGATTTTATCGTTTTCTTTTTCCAGTTAGGTTGGCGTTGTCGCTTCATCGGAAGAAAAGAAGACGAGAGAAATATCTTGGAGGAATGCCAATGCGTAATTACCTGTTGCTTGTGATCGGAATTGGTATATTGTTTCTGATTCTGATCATCGTTCTCTTTGTGTTGCTCCTTTCCATGCGTGCAAAGTACCATCGCTTCATGAAGGGCTTGGGGAATTCGGATGTGGAAAACTTGATGCACAGCTATGTCGAGGAACTTCAACAGCTGCGGTCCCATGTGGATACGAAGACTGAACCTCGAATTTCTGCCATCGAGGCCAAGATGCCGACGGTATTGCGTAATGTTGGCATGATCAGCTACAATGCCTTTGAAAATATGGGGAATTGCATGAGCTTTTCTGTTGCCGCGCTGGATGACGGAAAGAACGGCTTTATCCTGACCGGTATATACGGAAGGGATTCCTCTTATGTATATGCGAAGGATATCAAGGCGGGGGTGCCAGGCAAGGAACTTTCCAAAGAGGAAAAGGAATCTCTGCGCATGGCCCTGGAAGGAAACCGATCTTGATGCGGGCGACGCTGCCCGCAATCTATTGCTATCAGACAGCATACTCACGGCTTGAAGGCCGGAAACAATAGGAGGATATGACCATGCTTGATATCGTAAGAATTCGCAACAACCCCGAAGAAGTTCGCACGGCCCTGGGCAAACGACTCATCGATGTCGACTTCAAGGAGCTGCTCGAGTGGGATATTGCCCGCCGCAGCCTCATCACCGGCATGGAGGAATTGAAGGCGAAAAAGAACAAGGTCTCCGCAGAAATCCCGCAGCTGAAGAAACAAGGTGTGGATATTTCAACCGTTCAGGCGGAAATGAAGGAGATCGGTGAAACCATCCGGGTCCAGGAAGAGGAGCTCCGTGTGCTGGATGCGAAAATCCAGGACTTTGTCGGGGGTCTTCCCAACATTCCTGCGGAAGATGTCGTGGCTGGCGGCAAGGAAAACAATCAGGTTGTCCGCATGTTCGGGAAAAAGCCTGCGTTCGATTTCGAACCGAAACATCACGTCGACCTTGTCACTTCGTTGGGGCTCATCGATTATGAGCGCGGCGTAAAAATCGGCGGCAGCGGTTTCTGGGTCTACACCGGAGATGGAGCCTTGCTGGAATGGGCGCTTTTGAACTACTTCATCGAGGAACATGTGAAGGATGGGTACCGCTTCATGCTCCCTCCCCACATTCTCAACTGGGAGTCCGGTTATACGGCAGGTCAGTTCCCGAAGTTCGAGGAGGATGTGTTCCGCCTCGAAGGCGGGGAGGAAGGCAAGCTGCAGTTCATCCTGCCGACGGCCGAAACAGCGCTCATCAACTATCACCGGGACGAGATCATCACGGAAGAGGATCTGCCGAAGAAGTACTTTGCGTATACGCCCTGCTACCGCAAGGAAGCGGGGAGCTATCGGGCCGAGGAACGCGGCATGATTCGTGGCCATCAGTTCAACAAGGTCGAAATGTTCCAGTACACGACGCCTGAGAACTCCGAAGCTGCGCTCGAAGAGCTGGTGGGCAAGGCGGAACGCCTGGTTCAGGGGCTCGGTCTTCATCATCAGGTCAGCAAGCTTGCTGCACAGGATGTCAGTGCCGGCATGGGGAAAACCTATGATATCGAGATATGGATTCCCAGCATGAACATCTACAAGGAAGTCAGTTCCTGCTCCAATGCATACGATTATCAGGCCCGCCGGGGAAACATCCGTTATCGCCGCAAGGATACGAAAAAGACCGAACTGCTGCATACCCTCAATGCCTCGGGATTGGCCACCAGCCGTGTGTTGCCCGCGATTGTGGAACAGTTCCAGCAGGCGGACGGCAGTGTATTGGTGCCGGAAGTCCTTCGCAAATGGGTTGGCAAGGATCGCCTTCTGCCTGTTCGCTGAACCTTTTCCGAGGACCGATGCAGCCGGGTGACAAGGCATTGTCAGATGTCATGCCGTCGGAAGAAGGGATGCCGGAAGGTACGCAACCGGACGATCATCAGTCGGAAGACTGGCAGACTGAACAGACGATTCTGCTGAAGGATAGAGCCGTGCAAAGGCGGAAAAAAGGGGACAACCCTGCTTTTCCGCCTTTCCGTTGCGCTTCGGGCGATGATGCCGCAATCCTCTCATCAGGGTACGAGCCAAATCCCTGCATATATCTGTCACAATGCGCAGATACCCTGTGGTGCATGCTTGTGACTCACACTGGAGGACAGAATGCCGCATCGCAACAACAATCCATCGAAAAAGGGGCGGACGACCTATTCCTGGTTTATCTGGAGTGGTGTGATGAGTGCGATCGTCGGATCCCTTTTCGCACCTTTTTCCGTCAAATTCCTCGAGCGGATCGGGGGAAGCGAATTCCACATCTCCCTGCTTAATTCCCTCCCCGGCCTTCTCGGTGTCGCGGTGAGCCTCCCCGGGGCCTTGTGGATTGCCGGGAACAGAGGAAAGAATCTGAAGACGCTGACTGCAGAGTTTACATTGATCAGCCGTCTGATGGTGCTCCTGTTGATTCCGCTTGTCTGGCTGTCGCCGGCGTGGGCTCCACTGAGCTGTGTTTTGTTGCTCGCCCTGAAGAATATACCGGAATCCATCTCGCAGACGGCTTTTCAAGGACTTACAGGAGACTTGTTCAACCCGGACGAACGGTCAACCGCCATCTCGCAGCGTAGCCGGTACAGCGTGCCAGCGACAATGGTCATTTCCCTGTTGTCCGGGATCATCCTGCGCGAACTGCCGGGCTCCGACGAACAGCGTTTGAGCATTTATCAGATATTCTTTATCCTGGCAGCGATCTTCGGTGTGCTGGAAGTTGTCTGCATGAGCCGGATGCGGGAAGTAGAACATCATGCGGACGACCTTCCGCCCTGGCATGACATCATGCGGCAGGTAACCGGAAACAAACCTTACTGGCGCTATGTTGCCTGTTCCCTTGTCTTTTATTTCAGTTGGCAGATGGGCTGGCCACTGTTCAGCATCTTCCAGGTCATGCATCTGGGTGCGGATGAACTCTGGTTGAGCATCATTGGCGTTCTGAGTTCCATCGGGATGTTCATCGGGTATCGGTTCTGGAACAATGTCATCAAGCGGTATGGAAATGGCCGCACAGCAGTATATGCAACACTGGGCATGTCATTGAATCCCCTGTTGATGATCGCTTTTCCCAATCTGTACTGGGTGGCGGGCATCAATGTTCTGATTGGCTTTTTTACAGCCGGTACGGCTACGGTTCTGCTGAATGCCCTTCTTGAAGTGACCCCACAGGCGCATCGCGTTGTATATGTGGGTACCTACAACACGTTGATCAACATCAGTCTGGCCATTTCGCCGATTGTCATGTTCGGTATCCTGAGTGCGATTGGCATGGTGCCCTCCATGTTTGTTGTCAGTGCCTGCCGATTGGCAGGGTGTATGACCTTCCTGGTATATGCCCGGAAACCTGTACCTATGATAAAATAGAATAGAGAAAAGCGGATCCGCGGAGGTCATACGATGGGACTCAATTTCCGTAAAAGCCTTTCCATAGGGAAACTGTTCCGGTTGAACTTTTCCAAACGTGGGGTGGGTATCTCAGCCGGTGTGAAAGGTGCGCGGATCAGCCTTAACAAGCAAGGGGTTCGGGAGACGGTCTCTCTTCCGGGGACGGGCCTTTCCTGGTCGGAACGGCAGTCATTCAAGAAACGGGCGTCATCGGGAGCTCCGACAGCGGGTGCCGAGGCGGATCCCATGGCGGGTGCGTCTGCGGCAGCGACGAAAAAGCGAAAGGGGAATCTGCGGTCCCTTTTGTGGGTGGCGCTGGTGGCAGGTGCGTTTCTCCTCTATCGGAGCGGTGCGCTGGATCCTGTACTGGCCCGTATCGGGGAAGTATTCACGGGGAAGGGGACAACGCTTTCGGCCTCGGCAACACCGGGGGTATCCGCGGTATCGTCGTCTATTGGGGCTTCTGCGGTGGCTTCGGATGTGGCGACTGCAACGCCCGCGGTTGCTGGGAAACCAGCCGCAACCGGTAAGGACTCCGCGACAGAAAGCAATGCTTCGGGTAGTGGATCCAGCAGCAATGCAGCATCCGGAACAGGGGTGCTACAGATGAAAGACGGGAAGGTCACTTTGTCAGCAGACACGCTTTTTGTCGCAAGCAAGACAGGCACAAAGTTTCACAAACCGGATTGTCGTACTGTTGGGAGCATGAGTGTCAAGAATCTGGTTCAATATGCGACAAGGGAACAGGCGGCGGCAGCAAAGGATCCTT
>OW818693.1:3002500-3012500 GCA_942493335.1 uncultured Clostridia bacterium
CCACCTTCGCAAGAAGGTAAAAGAAGGCGTCGCACCTTGAAAACCGTATAACGATGAAGATTTTCTGCAATGAATGATGTACAGTACATCATTGTGCAGTCCTGTGTTTCCGATACAGGCTGCAGCATAGAACTTCCCTCCGGAAACGGAGCGGAAGGGGACATGTATGGCGGACTTGGCTGAAATGCCTTGTCATCTAGTACCCATGCATGTCGACGAGAACTCACTTTAGGTCAAGCGAATAAGACTACAGAGTGAATGCCTTGGCACCAGGAGCCGACGAAGGACGCGATAAGCTGCGAAAAGCTACGGTGAGGCGCAAATAGCCTTTGACCCGTAGATGTCCGAATGGGGAAACCCACATGGGGTAAATGCCCATGTATCTTGCAGTGAATACATAGCTGCCTGATGGTATACGGGGGGAACTGAAACATCTAAGTACCCCCAGGAGTAGAAATCAACCGAGATTCCGTTAGTAGTGGCGAGCGAATGCGGAAGAGGCCAAACCAGAACACTTCGGTGTTCCGGGGTTGCGGACAGACATAATGATTCATGAAGCCTAGCAGAATGAGCGGTTGGAAAGCCGAGACCACAGAGGGTAAAAGTCCCGTATGCGAAAGGTGAATTGACAGGTCTGAATCCAGAGTACCACGAGACACGAGAAACCTTGTGGGAAGCCGGGGGGACCACCCTCCAAGCCTAAATACTACCTGGTGACCGATAGTGAAGCAGTACCGTGAGGGAAAGGTGAAAAGAACCCCGGAAGGGGAGTGAAAGAGAACCTGAAACTCTGTAGTTACAAGCAGTCGAAGGGCGTTAATGCCTGACGGCGTACTTTTTGTAGAACGGTCCGGCGAGTTATGGTATACGGCGAGGTTAAGTACTGATGGTACGGAGCCGAAGCGAGAGCGAGTCTGAATAGGGCGAACAGTCGTGTGCTATAGACCCGAAACCGGGTGACCTATCCATGGACAGGTTGAAGCGGGGGTAAAACCTCGTGGAGGACCGAACCCACGTTCGTTGAAAAGACCGGGGATGAGCTGTGGATAGGGGAGAAATTCCAATCGAACTCGGAGATAGCTGGTTCTCCTCGAAATAGCTTTAGGGCTAGCCTCGGATTAGTCTAGCGGAGGTAAAGCACTGAATGGGCTAGGGGCCTTACCAGGTTACCGAACCCTATCAAACTCTGAATGCCGCATAGATGATGTCCGGGAGTCAGACAGCGTGAGATAAGTTTCGTTGTCAAAAGGGAAACAGCCCAGATCATCGACTAAGGTCCCTAAATTACAGCTAAGTGGAAAAGGATGTGGATTTGCTAAGACAACTAGGATGTTGGCTTAGAAGCAGCCACTCATTCAAAGAGTGCGTAATAGCTCACTAGTCGAGTGAGTCCGCGCCGAAAATTACCGGGGCTAAGCTGTATACCGAAGTCATGGATGTACACTTCATGTGTACGTGGTAGAGGAGCTTCGTGTGAGGGTTGAAGCATGACTGTAAGGACATGTGGACATCACACGAGTGAGAATGCCGGAATGAGTAGCGAGAGTAAAGTGAGAATCTTTACCGCCGAAAATCCAAGGTTTCCTGGGGAAGGTTCGTCCTCCCAGGGTTAGTCGGGACCTAAGCTGAGGCCGAAGGGCGTAAGTGATGGACAACAGGTTGATATTCCTGTACTACCGACACATGTTTGAGAGACGCGGGGACGCAGGGAGATAGTCCGTGCCGGCTGCTGGAATAGCCGGTCTAAGCGAAGTAGATAGCTGGGTAGTCAAGTACGCCCGGTGTTTCGAAGGCGTGATGGGGAGCGAAATTAGAGTAGCGAAGTGGATGATTCTGCACTGACGAGAAAAGCCGCTATTGAGTGTGTAGGTACTCGTACCGCAAACCGACACAGGTGGATGAGGAGAGAATCCTAAGGCGATCGGAAGAAGGGTTGTTAAGGAACTCGGCAAATTGACCCCGTAAGTTCGCGATAAGGGGTGCCCCTGTAACAGGGGGCCGCAGAGAATAGGCCCAGGCAACTGTTTAGCAAAAACACAGGTCTCTGCTAAATCGCAAGATGAAGTATAGGGGCTGACGCCTGCCCGGTGCTGGAAGGTTACGGGGATCTGTTATCGCAAGAGAAGCAGTGAACTTAAGCCCCAGTAAACGGCGGCCGTAACTATAACGGTCCTAAGGTAGCGAAATTCCTTGTCAGGTAAGTTCTGACCCGCACGAATGGCGTAATGATCTGGGCACTGTCTCGACAACCTATCCGGTGAAATTGTTGTACCGGTGAAGAAGCCGGTTACCCGCGACTAGACGGAAAGACCCCATGGAGCTTTACTGTAGCTTGATACTGTGTTTCTGTATTTCATGTACAGGATAGGAGGGAGGCGGAGAAGCGAGGACGTCAGTTTTCGTGGAGCCAACGTTGGGATACCTCTCTTGAAGTACGGGAACACTAACCAGAGTCCGTAATCCGGGCTTGGGACAATGTCAGGTGGGCAGTTTGACTGGGGCGGTCGCCTCCGAAAGAGTAACGGAGGCGCCCAAAGGCATCCTCAGCACGGTTGGAAATCGTGCATTGAGTGTAAAGGCATAAGGATGCTTGACTGCGAGACCTACAAGTCGAGCAGGTACGAAAGTAGGGCTTAGTGATCCGGCGGTATGAGAGTGGAATTGCCGTCGCTTAACGGATAAAAGCTACCCTGGGGATAACAGGCTGATCTCCCCCAAGAGTCCACATCGACGGGGAGGTTTGGCACCTCGATGTCGGCTCATCACATCCTGGAGCTGTAGCAGGTTCCAAGGGTTCGGCTGTTCGCCGATTAAAGTGGTACGCGAGCTGGGTTCAGAACGTCGTGAGACAGTTCGGTCCCTATCTGTCGTGGGCGTAAGATATTTGATGGGAGCTGTCCTTAGTACGAGAGGACCGGGATGGACGTACCTCTGGTGCACCAGTTGTCATGCCAATGGCACGGCTGGGTAGCCAAGTACGGATGAGATAAACGCTGAAGGCATCTAAGCGTGAAACTCGCCCAAAGATGAGATATCTCACCGCAAGGGTAAGACCCCATGTAGACTACATGGTTGATAGGTCGGAGGTGTAAGCGTAGTAATGCGTTTAGCTGACCGATACTAATAGGTCGAGGGCTTGACCTAGTTTTTGCAGGGCAAAAACGTTGCGCGGCAGCAACTTGCGAAAGCAAGATGCGAGAGCGCCGAATTCCGCCAGCAAAACAACTAGGCACATAAAAAGTTCTCGGAAAAGCATTGCAGAAATAACCGCTTGCTTCTACATGAAGGATTGCGGGGACCATTCAACTGTAACCATTTGAATGGCGGAAAAATCGTTATACGGCTTTGAGGGTGCGAATCCACAGAATCCGGAAGTCCTGCGCAAGTTGGGCGAAAGGAGACAGCGGATCCAACCTCATTGACAATTGCATAAATTTTCGGTGGCTATAACGGAGAGGTCACACCTGTTCCCATTCCGAACACAGAAGTTAAGCTCTCCCGTGCTGACAATACTTGGTTGGAGACGACCTGGGAAGATAAGTCGTTGCCGGAATTTATATCAAGACCCTGAGTGAATAACTCGGGGTCTTGTTTTCGTTCTCCGGAAAATTGCCTTCTCATGGGTAGTGCCTTATCAGCGGTGCTAGCCAAGGTATCAGAAGGCCAGGTGAATCCTCGCGGAACCATTCCTGGATCCAATACAGAATGAAGAGCGGTATTCAACCAGGTGTGAACTGGAATTCTCGTATATATATGACACACACGTGTGCATAATATAGCAACACGTGTTAAATAAAAGTAGACACGTGTTTATATTGTGTTGACACGTGTTCACAAGATGTGGTTGAATAAGGTTGTCAAAACTATGAATCCTCTTTCCAACGTTGTCATCAATCGGATGAAAACGTCAGTCAACGGCTCAACCCAACAAAAAGAAATCGGAAGAGCGCGTCCCTTCCACCGACGAGGTTCTG
This sequence comes from uncultured Clostridia bacterium, assembly GCA_942493335.1. Taxonomy (GTDB): domain Bacteria; phylum Bacillota; class Clostridia; order DSM-8532; family DSM-8532; genus JAEWSN01. Next base: position 3,006,475 of record OW818693.1, read on the forward strand.
TACGTGATAGCCTTCGAAGCGAATGAACACGATTTCAGGATCGAATCTCTTACCGTACAACACGGATCCACCCTCAATGACGCCTATATCAGCCGTTCTTTATCCATGACTGGATACATATGTTCCGGCCATGGGAGAGATAAAACATGAAGGAGGAACGATTCATGAAAAAGAAGATGACACAAAGAGCCCTGTCCATTGTCCTCGTCCTGCTCATCGTCCTGAGTCTTGCATCCTGTGGAAGCACCACGCCCACAATGGATGCCAGCGCGTCACCCAGTGAAAGCGCCAGTGCGGCTGCTTCTGCCAGTGATACCGCAGCAGCGGCAGCTGATCCATTCGCGCCTTATCCGGAACCGGTGACCATCACTTGGGCGTTTCAAACCGCAGCAGCCGTGAAACTGCTCGACGGCGAGACAAACGAAGACAACCGCTGGACCCGTCTGTTAAAGGACAAGCTCAACATCGACCTGAAGCTTTCCTTTGTGGCGGACAGCAGCACGGATGCGTACAAAACCAAACTGAACGCGGTCATCGCATCCGGCGACCTGCCCGACATCTTCAAGACTCAGGACATGAACGTATTCCTGGACCTGGTCAATGCCGGCTCGCTGGCGGATCTCTCCGCTGCAAAGGCACAGTACCAAAGCCCTGAAGTCGCAGCATATCTCGATCAGTACAAGGAAGCGGTCGACGGGGCAACCTTCGATGGCAAACTGATGGCCATACCCCGTGCAAACGACAACTTCCATGAAGCGCCTTTCCTTTGGATCCGTGACGACTGGCTTGCCAATACCGGCATGAAGGCGCCGACGACCATTGAAGAAATGACGGCCCTTGCCAAGGTCTTCGCAACCGGAGATCCGGACAAGAACGGCGTCAACGGCGATACCTACGGTCTTGCCCTGAACAAGGACCTCATCCGTCAGAACCACGGCAGCATCCTGGGTCTCGTCTCGGCGTTCGGTGTACCCGGACGTGACGAATCCCAGTTCTACCGCGACGAAAACGGAAAAATGACCTTCCCCTGGATCAATCCCAACATGAAACCTGCCCTTTCCACCCTTGCCCAGATGTACAAGGATGGCCTCATCAACAAGGAATTCACCGCAAAGGATGAATCCGCGCTGGTGGAAGACATCACCAACGGCAAAATCGGTATGGCATACGGCAGCAACTGGGGAACCTGGTATCCCTACAACAACGTCTTCAAGAAGGATGGCGTGATCGTTCATCCATATGCCATTCCGCAGGCAGCTGATTACAAGTACAAGATCGGCGTCGAGAGCAATGCGACCGGACAGATGACTTGTGTCAGTTCAACCTGCAAGAACCCGGAAGCAGCCATCAAGATCCTGAACCTGTACATGCAGATCATCAACGAAAGCCCCGAGAATTTCGACAAGTACTGGAGCAATGAGCAATACCGCCTTTGCCCCGTGTACACGGATGTTGCCAGCGAAAACTGGTTCCGAGAAATCAACGATGTTCTGAACGGAAAGAAGGATGCCTCCACCCTGAGCAAGGGCGCCATCCCGAACTACAACTTCGTCAAGGGCTTCGAAGATGGCACCAACAAGGATGACAACGCGTTCGGAACCTGGGGTCAGATGGGCAAGACCGGGTCGCTGCAGTGGATCGTGAACAAGTATGAGCCTGATGGCGCCATGGTTGTCAGCCTCCTCGGCATGAAGCGCCCGGAAGTGTGGACAACAAATGTCTCCATTCTGGACACACTCACGATCACCTCGTTTACGGATATCATCATCGGTGTGAAACCGGTCGATTCCTTCGACGAGTATGTGAAATCATGGCTTGCCGGTGGTGGACAGCAAACACTGGATGAAATGGATCAACTGTACCCTGTGAAGTAATCCAAAGCAATTGATCGGTTCGGCCATGATGGAATGAGAAATGAAAGACTTGTTATAACTGCTTGGACTGCGGCGGGAATGAAAACCCGCCGCAGTCCAATGCTACTCGAATGAATGCTTCTCCAATGTCAATCGAATGAATGCTTCTCTGGGAAGCAGTTTTCCAAGTGGACGGCGGAACTTCATGAGACATAAGGCGGCGCTTCGCCAGGGCATCAGGAATCTGATGTCGGCCGATGTCTTGCATACCAGCCGGGAACGGCTGACCCCGAACAAATAAAACACAGGTGGTGGAAAGATTGACGAAGGTGAGTTCGATGCGAAGAGACAAACTGAAACGGGAGCTTCCCTTGTATATCATGCTGATCCCGGCCGTTGTGCTGGTCTTCATCTTCAGTTATGGATCGATGGCCGGCATTGTCATTGCTTTTGAAAAATTCAAGCCCGCACTTGGCCTGTTTGGGAAACAGCAATGGGTGGGGCTTAAGAATTTTGAGACCCTCTTTGCCATGCCGAACATGTTCCCCATCATCCGGAACACAATCGTTATTGCGCTGGGAAAAATGGCGGGGGGCATCGTTGTGCCGGTCCTGTTTGCCTTGATGCTCAATGAAGTCGGGCACACAGGGTCGAAGAGACTTTTTCAAACGATGGTCTACCTGCCGAACTTCCTTTCCTGGGTCATCCTTTCCGGCATTCTTCTGGATGTCCTGTCTCCGAGCGGAGGGGTCGTCAACACCCTGCTTGGGTTCTTTGGGGTGGAACCGATTTTTTTCCTCGGCAATGCGAAGGTTTTTCCCGGAACCATGATTGTCACCGAAATCTGGAGAAGCTTTGGGTTCGGTTCCGTCATTTATCTGGCAGCCATTACCGGCATTGATCCGGCCCTTTATGAAGCTGCGAAAATCGATGGTGCAAACCGCTTGAAACAGACCTGGCATGTCACACTTCCTGGCATGACGAGCATCATCATCCTGATGACTGTGCTGAGTCTCGGCAATATTCTTAATGGCGGATTCGACCAGATTTACAATATGTACAGTCCGGTTGTCTACTCCACCGGCGATATTCTGGACACCTTCGTCTACCGGTTGGGCATCCAACAGGCGCAATATTCCCTTTCTACCGCGGCCGGCCTTTTCAAGTCCGTCGTGTCGCTCATCTTCATTGTGACCTCGTATTATCTGGCTGACAAGTTTGCCGGATACAAAGTCTTTTAGTGGAGGAACGAAAAATGACGATGGAAAATCCCGTGCTCCGCAGGACAAAATCCGGATCACGCATCAAGGACTCAACATCCCGAAAAGTCTTTCTGGTCATCAACACCCTCTTCATGTTGCTGATTTCCCTGATTTGCATCGCCCCGTTCATCAATCTGCTGGCGATTTCCTTTTCCAACAAGGTTGCCGTTGCCGGCGGGGAAGTCACCTTCTTTCCGATCGGCTTCACCACGGTTGCGTATGACTTCATCACGAACACTTCGAAATTCACGGATTCCCTGCTCATCTCCCTTCAGCGGACGATTCTGGGAGTTCCCTTCAATCTGTTGCTGATTATTCTGACAGCTTATCCGCTGTCCAAATCCAAAGAGGATTTCCGGGCGCGCGGTCTTTTCTCCTGGTTCTTTGTCATCACCATCCTGTTCAATGCAGGCTTGATCCCGACTTATATGGTGGTGAAGTCCACTGGGCTGATCAACAGCATCTGGTCCCTCATCCTGCCGGGCGCGCTTCCGGTATTCAGCATGCTTGTGGTCATGAACTACATGCGTGGTCTGCCGAAGGAGCTGGAGGAAGCCGCCTACATCGATGGTGCGAACCATTTTCACACACTCTGGCGCGTCATCCTGCCCGTCTGCGCGCCGACCATTGCGACCGTCACGCTGTTTTCGTTCGTCGGGCATTGGAACAGCTGGTTTGATGGCATGATCTATATGAACGACATCAAGAGATATCCACTGCAGTCCTATCTGCAGACGGTAGTCGTCAATCCCGAGGAGTTCCTGAAGAACAATACGGACATGAGCGGAAATCTATCCAGCTATCTGGCGTTGGTCAGCGGCCGGACGACCTCCGCCGCACAGATGTTCCTGGCGATGATCCCGATCCTGCTTATTTATCCCTGGCTTCAAAAGTATTTTACTACCGGCCTTGTCATGGGTAGTGTGAAGGGATGATCCGCCCGGAGCTGTGCAATGATGAAGGCTGAAACCCTCATGGGGAGATCTGGTCCTTTGTGGACAAACCCGTCACATACAGATCGTGTACCAAATACGAATAAGGCGTCCTGGAAACATTCATCCCTGGACGAATCCGTCACATACATGTCAAACCTGTTATGTAGGGCGCGCGGCATCAAGGTCGTGAAGCAAAGAAAGGATTGCGATGGACAACAACATCAGTTTTGAAGGATTCATTCAAATCGCCATTATTGTAAAAGATATTCAAAAGGCAGCGGAAACATGGGCGAAGATGCTCAATGTCCCTGTGCCGGAGATCCGTGACAATCCTCCCTCCCACAACCCGGACCTGACGTATCGCGGGAAACCCGCCTTTTACGGGCTGAAGCTCGCGGTCATTCCTTTCGGCAACCTGATCATCGAGCTGCACGAACCGGATGAGCATGAAAGCACCTTCCGTGAGTTTCTCGACAAGCACGGCAACGGTGTTCACCATCTTGGATTCCAGGTGGGAGAGAAGCGTGATGCTGTCGTCGGAGAACTTGAAGCCATGGGATATGCGCTGCGAACCATCGGGTATTATCCCGGCAGCAGCTGGACGATTGTGGATACGGAAGAGGATCTGGGCGTGAACCTGAACATCAAGCCTCGGGCATAAACCTGAATAACAGGCATCGTGCATGAACCTGAATGAAAAATCTCACCGGGAAGAGCCGCATCAATGCTCCGGAAGTTGACGAAGAATGTGATTGACCCTATTCGTCGTCTCTTTCCGGAGCGATGCATCTTTCCGTATCCAGCCGTTCTGGTGGAGAGGGTTTCCTGCAGAAGGTTGTTTCACCCGGGTTGATTTGGGATCATAACCAATCAGCCTATGCGAGGGGGAAATGCGGATGTTGACGCAGGATGATGTCATATACTTCATCGTGACCGACCGGTTTTGCGACGGAACCGAAGCAAACAACCAGGATGTCGACAAGAGCAATCCGAAGGCCTTTCATGGAGGAGATTTCGAAGGAATCCGGCTGCGGATCCCCTATCTGAAGGAACTGGGCATCACCGCATTGTGGATGACGCCTGTTTTTCTGAACACCAGCGTGCCCGAATGGAGCGCATGGGGTTATCATGGTTATTGGCCGTTGGACTTTGAACAAATCGATCCGCATTTCTCAACACCCAGGGAGGATCTTCCGGCCGGTTCACGACAGCACCTGAAATGCCTGGTGGACGAGCTTCACCGGAATGGCATCAAGGTCATCCTGGACATGGTCTCCAACCACGTGGGATACAATCACCCTCTTTTCCAGGATGATACCGGTTCTGTGATCAAGAAAAGCTGGTTCAATGCGGAACGGGATGAATCTGAGCAAAAGAAGCGTCTGATGGGGCTTCCCGATTTGAATCAGGACAATGTCGAGGTAGGGGATTACTTCATCGGCGTTATTCTGGACTGGATCGCGGAGACCGGGATTGATTGCATCCGGTTTGACGCCGTCAGGAATGTTGAGTCGATTTTCTGGCAGCGCGTAAAGACCTACATAAAGGGAAAGTATCCGGGAATGACGATTATCGGGGAGGTTCTGGACTTTGATGCCCGGAAAACGGCTGAGTACCAGAACTTCTATGACTTTGATACCGTATTCGATTTTCCCCTCCAACAATCCCTGTTGAAGGCCATTGTGAATGACATGCCGCTGAGTGAAGTGCTTGCACGCCCCGGAATCTCTTCACAGGAGCGGAATGGCGTCTTGAATGATGACTTTCTCTATGCCAACCACAACCGACTCATTACGCTGCTGGACAACCACGATACGGATGCACGGTTCATTACCCATCTCTCCAATCGATATGGGAGCAATCTGGATGCCATGTTGAAATCCTACAAGATGGCGTTGACGCTGTTGTTTACGCTTCGAGGCATTCCGCAGCTGTATTACGGCAATGAAATCGGGCTGGAGGGGGGGGGTGATCCG
>OW818693.1:3017500-4895268 GCA_942493335.1 uncultured Clostridia bacterium
TACGGGGATCTGTTATCGCAAGAGAAGCAGTGAACTTAAGCCCCAGTAAACGGCGGCCGTAACTATAACGGTCCTAAGGTAGCGAAATTCCTTGTCAGGTAAGTTCTGACCCGCACGAATGGCGTAATGATCTGGGCACTGTCTCGACAACCTATCCGGTGAAATTGTTGTACCGGTGAAGAAGCCGGTTACCCGCGACTAGACGGAAAGACCCCATGGAGCTTTACTGTAGCTTGATACTGTGTTTCTGTATTTCATGTACAGGATAGGAGGGAGGCGGAGAAGCGAGGACGTCAGTTTTCGTGGAGCCAACGTTGGGATACCTCTCTTGAAGTACGGGAACACTAACCAGAGTCCGTAATCCGGGCTTGGGACAATGTCAGGTGGGCAGTTTGACTGGGGCGGTCGCCTCCGAAAGAGTAACGGAGGCGCCCAAAGGCATCCTCAGCACGGTTGGAAATCGTGCATTGAGTGTAAAGGCATAAGGATGCTTGACTGCGAGACCTACAAGTCGAGCAGGTACGAAAGTAGGGCTTAGTGATCCGGCGGTATGAGAGTGGAATTGCCGTCGCTTAACGGATAAAAGCTACCCTGGGGATAACAGGCTGATCTCCCCCAAGAGTCCACATCGACGGGGAGGTTTGGCACCTCGATGTCGGCTCATCACATCCTGGAGCTGTAGCAGGTTCCAAGGGTTCGGCTGTTCGCCGATTAAAGTGGTACGCGAGCTGGGTTCAGAACGTCGTGAGACAGTTCGGTCCCTATCTGTCGTGGGCGTAAGATATTTGATGGGAGCTGTCCTTAGTACGAGAGGACCGGGATGGACGTACCTCTGGTGCACCAGTTGTCATGCCAATGGCACGGCTGGGTAGCCAAGTACGGATGAGATAAACGCTGAAGGCATCTAAGCGTGAAACTCGCCCAAAGATGAGATATCTCACCGCAAGGGTAAGACCCCATGTAGACTACATGGTTGATAGGTCGGAGGTGTAAGCGTAGTAATGCGTTTAGCTGACCGATACTAATAGGTCGAGGGCTTGACCTAGTTTTTGCAGGGCAAAAACGTTGCGCGGCAGCAACTTGCGAAAGCAAGATGCGAGAGCGCCGAATTTCGCCAGCAGAACAACTAGGCACATAAAAAGTTCTCGGAAAAGCATTGCAGAAATAACCGCTTGCTTCTACATGAAGGATTGCGGGACCATTCAACTGTAACCATTTGAATGGCGGAAAAATCGTTATACGGCTTTGAGGGTGCGAATCCACAGAATCCGGAAGTCCTGCGCAAGTTGGGCGAAAGGAGACAGCGGATCCAACCTCATTGACAATTGCATAAATTTTCGGTGGCTATAACGGAGAGGTCACACCTGTTCCCATTCCGAACACAGAAGTTAAGCTCTCCCGTGCTGACAATACTTGGTTGGAGACGACCTGGGAAGATAAGTCGTTGCCGGAATTTATATCAAGACCCTGAGTGAATAACTCGGGGTCTTGTTTTCGTTCTCCGGAAAATTGCCTTCTCATGGTCAACTGAGATCACCAGGTCATCTGCGATCACCAGGTCAGTTGAGATCTCCGGATCAATTGCGTTCTTCGGCACAAAGCATGGAAGCACAACCAATTGCAGGAACCCGAAATAATGGATAGAATGTGCATATCAAACAATCATAGGGGGTGTTTTCCATGCAAAGACGCAGTATCTCCTTCTTCCTTGTGTTCTTCATGTTGTTCTCCCTCCTCGGCATGGTTCCTGTGATGGCCTCCCCTTCCGCAGTGGACATCGGCATCACGATTCGGGATTTCAAGGCGGATTACAGATTGTTTGAAAATGCAATCACCGACAAGACCGGGCTGGTTCAGAACCGGCTCGGCGCGGATCGGAAGCCTGTTTTCGCAAGTGCGACGGATGCAACCGTTCCTGCCGTAGGATGGCAGGATTGGATTGGAAACGGGACCGATGCATCGGATTCTCCGATCACGCTGGCTGAATTGCACAACCTGTTCAATGATGCGCCAGGACTCAACATGACCACCACCCAGAAGCTCAGGATGACGAAAAATGCGGAAGGGTTGTACGCCTTCGGAGAAGATGAAATGTCGTTTTTCCCGATCGACAATCAGCTGTTTGGGAACGAGGAACGGGATCACAATTTCCATTTTACAATGGAATTCCATGAGTCATTCCAGTATCAGGGCATCGAAACGTTCCATTTTACCGGAGACGATGACGTCTGGATTTTCATCGACAATACACTGGTTGTCGATCTAGGGGGTGTACATGGAGCTGAATCTGCTGAGATTTCACTCCCGCAGCTGGTTTCATCCGGCGTATTGAACCTGAAGGTTGGGGACTCGTTCAATTTTGACATGTTCTATATGGAACGTCATACTGCTGAATCCAACCTTTCGATGAAAACGAATATCGACATGTCGAAATATGCCAATGCAAGCGCATGGGCGACTTCTGATCTGGACAAGGCCTTGACGCTTGGGTTTCTTACGAAGGCCATCAAGGACAACATGGTCGGCCCCATTACACGGGAAGAATTTGCCGAAGTGGCAGTCCGTTTCTATGAAAAGGCAACCGGATTGACAGCAGTAGCAGCGCCTGACAACACTTTTTCGGATACAACCAATCCATATGTCCTCAAGGCGTTCAATCTGAAAATTGTAGCAGGTGTCGGCAGCGGGAAATTCAAACCGACGATGATCCTCAACCGGGAACAGATGGCGAAAATGATCGTCAATTCCCTCCGAGCCGTCGTCGCCAACTTGAATGAGGACGTAGCGAGCGTACCGGATTTCGCAGATCAGAAGGACATTGCTTCTTGGGCGGCCAATGAAGCGAGGTTCATGTCCAAGCACAACATCACCAAGGGTATCGGAAGCAACAAGTACGGGCCGAAAGGCGATTGCCAACGACAGCAGGCGGTTGCATTCCTGGTGCGCGCCTATGACTTGATCCCGTCCCTGAAATAACGATAAGTGATGTGCATATGAAACCGAACTGCTTGCGGTATTATGGATCTGATAGCAAGACCTGCCTGTATGTCTGGGTTTCCGGACATACAGGCAGGTCTTTTGCTGTTCACAGTTCACTGGCACGCCTTATAATTCCTGTCTGGACAGTGACCAGGAGGCTGTTGCCCAGCATGCGACGATGGAGAGGATACCGACAACAGCGGGGCGGAGCGCTTCCCTGGCAGTCATCAGGCCGTCCAGCGCTCTTGTCGGCAGAGAGGACAACAGGACTGGCGACCAGTCGCGGAGGCCGGGCAGACCACTGATGGCCATCAGCATAAAGAGAAGGCCGAAGGCGATCAGCGCGGAGATTGCTGGCGTGCGGGACAGAGTGCTCGCAAGAAGGGTGACGGCACCGGCGAAAAGAAGATACAGCCACATCATGAGAAGGGCCGACCAAGTACCGGCAACGATAGCCTCATGAAACAAAAACTCCGTATAAAGAAGGAAAATGCAGGCCGACAGCCAATAGGCCAGCGTTATCACCGCAAGAGAAGCAGATAGACGGGAGAAGAGGTAAATCGTACGGGAAACACCTTTCGTCAAAACAAGCGCGGCAGTCCCATCCGTTTTCTCCTGGGAGATGCCGCCCATGAACACCAGAACCACTGCGAACAGGAGAAGCTGTGAAGTATTCTTCAGGAACTGTTCATAAGCTGAAAAGAGGTCCGGCGTCGGCAGGATGATCTGGACGCCGCCCATTCCCGAGGTGCCCGTCATCAGCTTGAGGAGTTCCGGCGTCAATTTAGCTGTCAGCGGGCTGAGCAGACCGAAAAAAAGAAAAAGCACCAGCAGAATGATTCTTTTCGGATCCCGGAGGGTTTCGAGCCATTCCCGTTTCCATAGTGCTGAAAGATGCCTCATGTCACAAGCCCTCCTTTCTGGTATCCGCAGGTTGTACGGCGCTCAGGAAAATATCTTCCAGCGAAGGGGTGACGGGCTCGAGCAGAAGCAGGGCCAGATCAAGTTCCGATGCGATTTTGGGGAGGCGGTAGCCCCCAATCCCCTCATGTCGCGCGGTCACAAACAGGTCCCTGTCTTCCCCCGGCCGAAGCTTAGAAGCCCATGCTTCCTGCTCCAGTGCGGTTTTCATTCGGGCGAGTTGCGCTTCGTTTTCCACCCGGATATGCCACTCATTCATGGCGTACCGATTCTTGAGCGAGGCCAGGTCATCTTCCGCAACCAGTTTTCCCTGATGAAGAATCGCCACGCGGTCACAGACTCGCTCAATGTCGGTAAGAATATGGGTTGAAAAAAAGACGGTGGTTTTGCCGGATAACGCGCGGATGATATCCATGACATCTTTCCGTCCAAGCGGATCAAGCGCGGAGGCGGGCTCATCCAGCAGAAGCAGCTTCGGTTTGTGCAGGAGTGCCTGTGCGATGCCCAGCCGCTGCTTCATGCCACGGGAATAACCGCCGAGGCGACGCTTGGGTTTAATGAGGCCGACCAGGCCAAGCGTCTCTGAAATTCTCAGCATCAGCTCCTTGTGCGGGATTCCATACAGCCGTCCTGTGTAGGCCAGATATTCCTCCGCGGACATCCACGGATGATAATTCGGGACATCCGGCAGGTAGCCGATGGACTCCCGACCGGTTGCGTGTCCGAAAGAGACGGGTTTTCCCGCAATGCGTATTTCCCCTGAGGTTGGGCGAACCAAGCCGACGATCATTCTGAGAGTGGTTGTCTTTCCAGCGCCGTTCGGTCCCAGAAAGCCGTATATGGTGCCTTCGGGAACGAGAAGGTCCAGATTGTCCACAGCCGTAAGGGTTCCATACCCCTTGCGGAGGGACACAAGCTCCAATGCATTCATTGATCTTCTCCTGTGTTCGGCAGCCGGCCGATCAGAAAATAGGCAAGGACGCCGAAAAGCTCCAACAGAACAATAATCGCACACCACAGGATCTTGTTGCCCCATCTCACCCGGGTGTCCTCTTTGAACAGGTTGATGACGGACAGGATCTGTGCGCCAAGCTGCAGAAGGAAAAGGGGGATCAGGAACGGTAGATAGGCTTGAATGAGATCCATGGTCAAACCTCCGTTTCCGGCTGCTTCCGGCTTTTCTTCCGACGGACCAGGAACCAATAGAGCACGAACGGAACAGGGCATGTGGTCATTCCCCAGATCGCCCAAATCCAGTAGTAACGGATTCCATGTTTTCTACCGTCAAAAAAAAGGAACAGGCCTTGCGAAAAAACAAGCAGGAGAACAAGAATCAGTTGCCAGAGCAGCAATTGATCCGAACCATCGGTAAGGACAGGAAGCAGAAGTCCGTTGCGGATGGATTCCATCATGAGCGATGCCCCTCCTCCTGACGCAGGACCCCGCTGGCGATGAACCAGAGGATGCCGGTCGTCAGTCCAATCACCTGCAGAAGGCCGAACAGGAGAAGGGATGCGTTCAGGAGTGCAGCCTCCACACCCAGTATCGCAAGGGCGATGCCGAGGAAAACGAGCGTTTCGCGCAGGAACCTTTTGTTGCGGCGCTTCCCGGCTTCTGCAGCCATCGCCTTGAAACGGCCTGACGGCGGAGTGAGCAGGCTGACGTGGGTCTGTTCATCGGCGAGATGCTTCAACTTCTTCACAATCTCTTCCTCATCGATGTTCACTTCTTCTTCACGCATGCAATGCCAACCCCTTTCTGAGTCTTCCGAGGCCGTAATGGATTTTCGATTTCACGGTACCCTCCGGAATGCCAAGCATCCGGGCTACGTTTTTATTGGTATATCCATGCACATATCTCATCAAAACGGCAAATCGCACATCCTGGGGCAGCAGCGACAACTGTTCCTGCAAATCCACCGCGTCGCCATCACCGGCAGACAACATTCCGGCATATCGGACCGATTGACCACCGTCCGGATTTCCTGCCATGGTACTTGTCGGCAGGTCGCCTTCTGATAGATCCTCCAGGGTCGACTCGTGCTTCCTTTTTTTCAACAGGTCCAGGAAAAGGTTTCTGGAAATGGTGCAAAGCCAGGTGTGTAGATCCGCTTTCTCCGGGCGGAATTGATCCAGCTTCGACATGCCGCGGATTAAGGCCTCCTGCACAAGATCAGCCGTGTCCGCGTCCGGAACGCCGAGACCGGTCAGATAGCGAAAGACGACAGGCCAGGCCTCTTCCATAAGGAAGGCCATGGCAGTCTCATCGCCGGCACGGGCGGCTTCTACATTCCGGTTTCGATCTTCGCGCATGCGGCGTCCTTTCCGTTTTCCAGCAGTCTTGCTCGGTTCCGACCCATGTTGTTCTTCCTGTCCTCTCTTTTACGACTGGGCAAGCCGGAACGTTCAATCAAACAGGAAGATATTTTCTTGCGCGGGCCGGCAGTCCGGATGGATTTCAAGCCGGGTCCCTTTGCGCTTGGACATGCGGCATGCCGGGCATTGCACCGCCGTTACAATTCCATGACGATCACAGCGAAATCTCCTGCATCAGGGCATTTATGGTATAATTTTATCATATATGCCTGAAAGGACGATCAATATGAAACGTCGAATCCTCATTGTGGACGATGAACGGAATATTGTGGACATTCTGAAATTCAACCTCCAAAAGGAGGGTTTCGACACGCTTGAAGCCTATGACGGGCTGGCCGGCGTGGAAATGTTCGAGAAGGAGAAGCCGGACCTCATCCTGCTGGACCTGATGCTGCCGGAAATGGACGGATTCACCGTCTGCCGCCGCATCCGCCAGACCTCCCAGGTGCCCATTCTCATGCTGACGGCACGGGAGGAGGAAGTGGACAAGGTCCTTGGGCTCGAACTCGGTGCGGATGACTACATCACCAAACCGTTCAGCCCGCGGGAACTGATGGCACGCGTCAAGGCGAATCTGCGCCGTACTGCGGACGAAGCGGAAAAGGCGGAGAAGAAGACAGGCGGCGTTCCGACCTTGAAGGCAGGGGACCTGGAGGTGGATTCCGTCCAGTACGAAGTGCGCCGTGCCGGCCATGTGCTGGAGCTGACCCTGCGGGAATTCGAGTTGGTGCGTTTTCTGGTGCAGCAGAAAGGCCAGGTCTTCACACGGGAAAACCTACTGGAGAAGGTCTGGGGCTACGAATATTACGGCGATGTCCGCACGGTGGACGTTACGGTCCGCCGACTGCGTGAAAAGCTGGAGCATGAACCCAGCCATCCCGAGTATATTCTGACCCGCCGCGGCGTCGGATATTACTTCAATCCAAACCTGTAGGCCGCCGATGGAACGACCGAATCGGCTCAATCGGATCCTCACGAAAAGAAAGTCCGGCCCGGGTGGCCCTGCGGCATACTTCCGCACCATCCAGTGGCGGCTTATTTTCATCCTGTTCATGATCACCTTTGTGCTGATGTCGGTCATCTGGGTCTTTCTGACCTACAATGTGGAGCGAAGCTTCTTCTATGAAACATTCCAGAGCCAGATCGAGCTCAACTACAACAGCCTTGGCGTCAAGGAGTCGGATACCACCGCGAAGCTCAAGGAATGGCTCAGCACAAAGCCGGAAATCACCGGCTTGATTTCCGGTGAAGACAAAAGCTTCACGATGATCGACAAGCAAACCGGTGAAATCCTGTATTCATCCGATCCCGTCTATCAGGATGCTGAACTGCAGGACCAGTTCCTGCCGGCAATCATCAAATCCGTCAATCTCATGTCGGTGATGCAGGGGGCTTCCGAGGGGATCAACCCGACCCACACCCGGACAAACATCACCGGGCTTGGGGATTTCTATGATTACGTCCGCTTTCAGCCGTTACAGGACCATAACGTGATTCTGTTTTTCAAATACAGTCGTGTAAAGGCATTGAAAGTCCTCAACGAATTCAACGGCATGATTCTGTTCAGTATTTTCATCGCACTGGTGGCCGCGCTGGGAATCGGTGTCGCCATGTCCCGCACCATCACCCGGCCCATCACGGATATCATGCACAAGGCGGAAAGCATTACAGCCGGCGAGTTCGGGCAACTGCTCGAAGTCAAGTCGGCCGATGAAATCGGCAAGTTGACGGCTACCTTCAACTTCATGTCCACGCGCCTCAAAAGCATGCTTACAGAAATCGCCGCGGAAAAAAGCAAGGTGGAAACCGTCATCAACCACATGACGGACGGTGTTCTGGCGTTCGATCGGAACGGGCTGGCCATCCACGTAAACCATGCGGCGGCAAGCCTGCTTGCGCCCCTGACGGACCGAAGGAACCATCCCTCGTCCGGGAAGGGATCCAGACAGGTTGTCCGTCGGGAATCATTTTCCGAGAAGCCGATCCAGTTCGATGAGTTGATGCGGGAACTGGGCGTTTCCACAACCCTTGATACGTTTCTCCGTCTGGCGGAAGGTGCTTCAAAACCTGTTACGGTGCCGCTTGCGGATCGGTTTCTGCGGCTCCAGTTCGCGACGTTTGCCGATGAGGCAGGCCAAAGAAGCGGGATCATCATCGTCCTTCAGGACATTACGGAAGAGCACCGGCTGGAAAACATGCGCCGCGAATTCGTGGCGAATGTATCCCATGAACTGCGCACGCCGCTGACCTCCGTTATAAGCTATACGGAAACCCTGCTGGATGGCGCCGTGGAGGACCGGGAAATCACGATACGGTTTCTGAAGGTCATCAACGACGAAGCGGATCGCATGGATCGTCTGGTGAGGGATCTGTTGCAGCTCTCCCACCATGACAGTGGCCTGCAGCTGTCCCTCTCTCCCGTGGATCCCGAGGAGCTCATGCGGGTCTGTCTGGAAAGACTCCGTCACGCGGCGAATGAGAAAAAGCAGACGTTGTCCCTTGTCCGTGCGGCTGACCTGCCGGTTCCCCTGCTTGTGCAGGGCGATCGGGACCGCCTGGAGCAGCTGTTTCTCAACATCGTCGGGAATGCTGTGAAATATACGCCGGCAGGTGGCTCGGTAAGTGTGGAGCTGAAACGGCAGGGGGAAGTTCTGGCCATCCTCGTGAAGGATACGGGGATCGGGATCCCGGAACAGGATCTGGATCGGATTTTCGAAAGGTTTTACCGCGTTGACAAGGCCCGATCCCGGCAAATGGGTGGAACAGGGCTGGGGCTTGCCATCGCAAAGGAAATCGCCTTGATGCATGGCGGCGACATCCGTGCACAGTCCCGGATGAATGAAGGCTCCGAGATGACCATTACGTTGCCGTTGTCTTCCGTGCAACCCGCTCCGGTCGAATGACGGGTTGGAAGATACGGATACGAAAAGCGCAACCTGGAAGTACGATGGCAAGGTTGGTCTTGCAAGGGACAAGAACACGTAAATCCGCTGTAATGGTTCTGTAACAGGTTATGGGTTATAATCATATTGTATCGGTCTATGCCGTGGGCGCGGATCGGATTTGAATCGGAATGAATTCTGAGTCAAAGTTGGGAGAACACAATGACGAAGCGTTTTGTATTCCTGCTGGTTCTGTTGCTGGTCCTGATGGGCAGCACGCTGACAGCGCTTGCAGAGAATACGGACATTCCCACGAAGGGGAGCGTAACCGTAGAAAAAATTCCTTCGGATATCACATCGGCCGGTGGAATCGAATATTATGCCAGCAAGAATGAAGACGTTTTTTTCAATCAGGATGAATCCTCGGCGGACAGTTTTTTAGTCTCCATTGCCGCGAACCGGGACCTGAAAGCCAATGATCCGCTTCGATTCATCCTGAACGGAAGTGTCAGGATCGATTCGGATGCCAAGCTGGACCAGGACGATACGGTCATCATCCTTCTCTACATCAAGCGGGATGGGAAATTCGTACCACTGACGACGGTCGACGCGAAGATCAACAAGGACACCAATCTGGTGGAAACACCGTTGCTTCTGTATGCAAAGGTGAAACTGGACAATCTCGGCAATGACAAGGTCAATGAAATCCGCGTGATTGCCTTCCACAAATCAGATCTGAAAGGCAAGCTGGAATTGGACAAGAACCTCCAGATCACCGACATGAAAGTGGTTGCCAGAACCTATTCATTCATGGAACGCATCCGGATCGGCTTGTCGGAAGTGACCAAGAAAACCTTCCAGATTTCGGAATAGGCGGCCGTCGAATGATCGAGGCCGGACGCAAGGAACAATTGAAAACGGGCTTGCTGGTCGCCCTTGTGCTGACCAGCATTTTGCAAGTGGGGATTCACTGGAGCCGTCAGCTTCAATGGAATCCCTTTAGTTTTGCGTCCGGACTTTTTCATCGGAGTGCAGTGGATCCGGCGGTCAATGAGCGCTTTCTGGATGTCAGGAAAGTGGACTACATCACCCCGAACCGCATTGTCATATCCGACGAACAGTCCGGACAATGGGCGATTGACAGGGCGGGAGACACGTGGAAGTCCGCCTGGAAAGATTTGAAGCAGCAGTACCTGCCCCTGCTGGCAACGGAAAAGTGGGATAAACAGCTCCTCCGGACCACATGGGAACAAATTCTTGCTGAAAACCGGATTGTGTTGTACGAATTCGAACGGCCCATTCCGGCCGATCTTCTTCCATGGCTGACGACGCCGTCCTCGGAGCGGAAGACGTTGCCCGTGTCCCCTTCGATCCCGGACATCCTGAAGATTGCCATGGTGCCCAAGGGAAGCGTCAACAACAACATCAATACGCTGTATGTGCTTGCCTCGGACGGCGTGTACCGGTTTTCCCTCGAACTGTCCGCAAACGCGCTGTCCAAGGACTGGTACCTGATGGACAGCGCGACCCTTGCCACAGGTGAGAACCAACTGCTGGGCTTGATGGGGAAGACGTTCAATGCGGATCATGTGAGTCCGGATCTGCTGATGGCCTTTGACGAGCCGACGGTCGTAACGATGCCGGTCTATGAGGCAAGCTTGCCGGGAGCGGTCCCGTCGGGCGGATTCAAGTCAGACAACCTGCAGGCGCTGCAGGAAAGTGTGCTTCTGAACCGGAAGGACAGCCTGCTGACGGGGTTGGACAGTGAGACCGGGGATGTCACCTTCTCCGATTGGGAAAACACCTTCCGCGTCGATTCCGCGGCAAACCTGACCTATCAGTACTTGCCGGGGCCGGGAACGAAGGGAACTTCCATGGAAGAAGCTTTCATCCAGGCCGTGGATTTTTTGGAAGAACGACGCAACAAGCTGGGCAACACGGACATCATCCTTTATGATGTGGTTCCGGTGGAAGGAAAGGTTCAGGGATTAGCTCCGACGATTATGAACGCAGTCCCTCTTCCCGGGTTTACTGCAGGGCTGACTTCCATGGCCGGTTCACAGAGTGGAACCGCCCGAAAGGCGGAGGCATCCGGTTCTGTCGCCAGAACTGCGGTGCTTGCGAATGGCGGGAAAGCGACCGTGTCGACGCCAGTGACGAATGCAAACGCCTTTGTCTTTACGTTTGCCTACCGGGTGGATGGATATACGGTCCTGATGAAAAATGCGGAAGGGAATCCGGTTCCGCCCATCACCGTAACGGCCATCGCAGATCGCGTGGTTTCCTGTGAATGGTGCATACGGGCATTCACGCCGACAGCGAACCATTCCTGGGATCTCTTCTTCATGAATTTCTATTATTCAGCCATTGAAAGCTTTCCCTTCCTGATGAACAAGGATCAGGAACTGTCCGTGCTCAAGAACGGATATCTTCTCTCTGCAAAGGAGCCCAGCGCTGAAATGCGGCCGCAATGGATTTTTGAGTCCAATCAGGTGACAAACACGCTTCCCATGCAGCAAGGAGGCGAATGAGATGGATTGGGCGAAAGTGAAGACCTTCTTCATTCTCCTGCTGCTGTGCCTGAATGTGTTCCTGACGGGATCGCTGCTGTATGGCGCAAGATCGGGCGCGTCGTCCGATGCGTACCTGTCTTACGCGGACAAGATTCTGGCGGACAGAGGTATTCTTTCAACCGGAGAATGGCCTGTGGGTCCGCCGGAAGCAGGAATGCTCCAATTCGACAATGAAGAGTCGGACGCGGTCCTGAAGAAAATCCTGGATCGCCTCCTGCCAGGCGCAGAAATCATACAGGGTGTTCAGGATGGGAAACTGAGGGAATACCAGGTCGGAACCAGGAGCCTGGTGATTGGGGATCCGACGGGAACCGGCAATGTGACGATTCATTTCACAGACACTTCGTCCGGTTACCGGCTGGATACAAAGTCGGAGCAAATTCGGACACGGGAGGTCAAAGCCCTGTTGAAGGCGATCGGTCTTGGCGCCTATCACCTTGTACAGGATACGGTGAGAGAGACGAAGGATGGAACGGTTCTATCCTTTGTACAGCCGTATGAAAAGGGTCACATTTTCGACAATCGCGTCTCCCTTGTTTTGAATGACTCCGGCGTATCGGACTTGTTGATTTCCCTTCGCACCGTTCGGCAAAAGATCGCACCACCGGGCGGGGGTTCCTGGGAAGTGCTTTCTGCGAGACAGGCGCTGATTCTTTCTCCGCTCCGCGGACCGCTGCAGATCCGTGAAATGAGCTTCGGCTGGAGTCAGGAAAATGCGGGCCAGCAGTATTTCAGTCCGATCTGGCGCATTCTGACGGAGGACGGACAGGAATACCGGCTCAACGGATATACAGGCGTATTGCGGCAGCAGTGAGGAGGCCGGGTTTCCTCCACCGCCGTCCTCATGGTATAATATCTGGATGGAACGCAAACACAGGAATCACAGGGGTTTCACGCCCTTTATGGATTTTGGGATCAGAAGGCAGGTGGAGAAGTGGACAAACTCATCATACGCGGTCGGACACCCCTGAAGGGTGAAGTGACTGTCAGCGGAGCGAAAAACGCCGCATTGGGTGTGTTGCCCGCAGCCCTGCTGGCCCGGGGAATCTGCACCATTGAAAATGTTCCGGACATCCTCGACATCGACAGGATGAAGCATATTCTTGGCGCACTCGGCGCGAAATTCGAAACCGTGAATCACGATACCATTCGTATGGACACCACCGGCGTGACGGCCTTTCTTTCGACCGGCGACGACATGCATCGGCTGCGTGCATCCTATTACCTGATGGGCGCGCTGCTCGGACGGTTTCACGAAGCGGTGATCACCTTTCCGGGCGGATGCGATTTCGGCAACCGGCCCATTGATCTCCACATCAAGGGATTTGAGGCGCTTGGCGCAACCGTGGTCATTGATCACGGCTGCATCCACCTGAAAGCGGACCGGCTTGTCGGTGCCCCCATTTACCTGGATGTGGTCAGTGTCGGTGCAACCATCAATATCATGCTGGCGGCGGTCTATGCCGAAGGCACCACCACCATTGAAAACGCGGCAAAGGAACCCCATATTGTTGATGTCGCCACCTTCCTCAACGCATTGGGCGCGGATGTGAAAGGCGCAGGCACGGATGTCATCAAGATCCGAGGCGTCAGGGAACTTCATGCCGGGGTTACCCACAGCATTATACCGGACCAGATCGAAGCCGGCACCTTCATGGTGGCGGCCGCAGCCACGCGGGGCGATGTGCTGGTGAAAAATGTCATTCCGAAGCATATGGAATCTCTCACAGCCAAGTTGATGGAGATGAACGTGTCGGTGGAACTCCTGGATGACAGCATCCACATTCATCCGGGCACGGGTTCGCTGACAAAGGCCAATATCAAGACCCTTCCGTATCCCGGGTTTCCGACTGACCTGCAGCCTCCGGTTGCGGTCCTGCTGATGCAGGCACAGGGGGTTTCCACGATCACGGAAAGCATCTGGGACAACCGGTTCAAGTATCTGGAGGAATTGCGCCGGATGGGAGCGGACGTTCAGGTAAATGGTCGGGTCGCCATGATAGACGGAGGCAAAGTTCTTTCCGGCTGCGCCATTCATGCGCTGGATCTGCGTGCCGGCGCCGCCTGCGTGCTGGCCGGGCTGGTGGCCGAGGGTGAAACGGAAATCATGAATGTTCAATACATTGATCGCGGATACGAGAACCTTGTGGAGAAACTCAAGGCCCTGGGTGCGGATATCCGTCGGGAAGCGGGCAGTTTCCCCGAAAGCAGCCAATGATCAAGTTAGTCAGTCTTTTCAGCGGTTCCAGCGGAAACTGTATTTTTCTGTCGAACGGCAAAACCCGCATCCTGATTGATGCCGGATTGTCCGGGAAACGCATTGAGTCGGCCCTTGCGGAAGTCGGGGAGCGGCCGGCGGATTTGAGCGCCATTCTTGTCACCCATGAGCATAGCGACCATACGATGGGCATCGGGGTCATCGCACGTCGATACAAGATTCCGATCCATGCCAGCAACGGTACGTGGGAAGCGCTCGGAAAAGTTCCGGGCAAGCTTGGGCCGGACCAGAAATGCATCTTCGTGCCGGGCGAACGGTTCCGGATCGACGAGGTGGAGGTCGAACCCTTCACCATTCCACACGATGCCGCCGAGCCGGTGGGTTATTCCTTTTATCTGGAGAACCGGAAAGTAACGGTGGCAACGGATCTTGGCCACATGAACCGCGCACTGCTCCGTAATCTCGAAGGCAGCGACCTGGTGCTGCTCGAATCCAATCATGACATCGAGATGCTGAAAATGGGCCGGTATCCCTGGCCGCTGAAACAGCGGATTCTTGGGGATCACGGACATTTGTGCAACGACATGGCGGGCAAGGTGGTGGCGCATCTGGTGCAGAATGGCACAAAAGGCGTTCTGCTCGGACACTTGAGCCATGAAAACAACTTTCCCGAGCTGGCATGGCAAACTGCAGCCAATGCGCTCGCAGAGAAGAACCTGACACCTGGCGAGGGGTTCCACATGGAAGTGGCGCGACGTGACCGCACCAGCAGCATTGTCTGGATGGATGGGGACCGCGTTTGGAGCGAACCGGTCGGATTTGCCGGTCTTCCGCCGGAACAGATCGGTTTGCCGGGTCTGACGGGGTTGGACGGGGACATGAATCTTTCCGCAGAGGAGTGCTTTCCCAGCATGACAAGCCCGTCCGGTGGTTCGATACTGCCCGGCGGGACGAAGCGTCCTGCTGCGAATCATGCGGATGCGAGACATCCAGATATAGATTCGTACTTGTCCGCGGAACTGCCTTCATTTCTGAAGGTCGCCGAGGATGACTGATGCAGATTGAAGTCATTGCAGTCGGAAAACTGAAGGAGAAGTACTGGTCGGAGGCGCAGACGGAGTACGTCAAGCGCCTTTCGCGTTTTGCCGCGACATCGGTTCGGGAAGTGGCGGAGGAAAAACTGCCGGAGAATGCCACTCCCGCCATTGAGGAGCAGGGGCGGCAAAAGGAAGGTATACGCATCCTGCAGGCCATTCCAAAACAGAGCATGCTCATCGTGTTGGACCTGTCCGGAGAATCTCCCGATTCACCCGGCCTGGCCGCACGTTTCCGCGAGTGGACAAACAAAGGAAAGAGTTCCTTCTCTTTTGTGATCGGAGGCTCGACCGGTTTGTCTCCCGAGGTTGTGAAGGCCGCCGAATATCGGCTTTGCCTTTCAAAACTCACCTTTCCCCACCAGATGGCCCGCATTGTGCTGTTGGAGCAGGTGTATCGGGCCATGAAAATCAATGGGAACGAGATCTATCACAAATAGCATTCCCCTGTGCGTATGGGAAAATTACAGCACTTCTTTGCCGAATTACCATCTCCGGAACGACGGACTCATCTTCTTTTCCGTGTCAGAATAGCACCAACGAGTGCTCCGACAAGAATGAGGGGCGCCAATTTGATGAACAGCCATTCAAATGCGTGAAAAGCGACCCCCACGACTGCGGTCTCGGGATCACTGTAGTCCCAGCCCAAATAAGGACTCTGCCATGCTGCCAAAGCAGAAAAAATGATGATGGTGACCATACACAAGGAGATGAGGAGCCAATGAAGCGTTTTCCGTCTCGATTCTTTCCTTTGTGCAAGCTGCAAGTTGATGATCTCCAGCTTTTCCGAGATGGCTTTAACGTCATCAACCCTCGACGTGGTCAATGTTTCTCCAAGCAAGGTACTCACAGGTGTTTCAAACACATCCGATATGGAAATCAGCATGTCGGAATCGGGAACCGAAAGTCCCTGCTCCCATTTGGAGATCGTTTGTCGCACCACATTCAGCTTGATGGCAAGTTCCTCCTGCGAGAGACCTTTTGATTTTCTGATTGTCTTGATGTTTTCGCTCAACAATGTGGCAACCGCCTTTCATTCAATCGGTGATTCCAGTGAAACAACTCGCTTCCGCGAGTTGTGCTGCAGGAATTCATGAATTCCTGCAACCGAATGGCACGTTTCCATGCCCTTCATACACCAAATCATCGCTGGCATGATTGTATGAAGAACTGCCCGTTGCGACAAGCAACGCAAAGTAACATGAAGCCTTCCAGCCCTTATAGCATGAAAACATGACGAAAAGCATCGCTGTGCTTCCCGCTCAGCAATCGTCCCATGCGGATCAGCCAGCGGCTGCCGTGCCCGCCGGCACCTTGATTTCCTCCCCCTGGATGTACCGCGCCCGGATCCACCGGTCGTCGCCGCAGTAACAGAAGCGTTCCAGCCTCTCGGCCGGTGCGAGGCCGGCCTTCGGCATGGGTATCGCGTTGTCGTCGATCACCAGGGCGTTGAAGGCCCAGCCGGGCTCAAACGCGCCGACTTGTCCGAACAGACTCCCGCCGGAACGGGTGCCCATCCAGAACGCTTCAGCAAAGGTGACCGCATCCCATTCCGGGGACAAAAAGCGCCGGAGCTTGGAATACCGGACGGTCGCGGCAACCGCCGAAGCGATGGACAGACGCGCACCGGAACCGATGTCGCTGCCGAGGGCGAGCGCAGCCCCGCAGGCGAGCAGCTGCTTGACGGGCATGATGCCGCCTGCGGCGATATTCGCGGTGGCTTCCGGGCAATGGACGACCCAGACGTCCATCGAGGCCAGCATGCGGATGGTTTCCTCGTCCGGAAAGATGCAGTGCGCCATGATGGCCGGCGTCCGTCCCGCGAGGCCGTGCCGCCGGAAGATGGACAGGCCGTTCGGATCGTGCGGGAACAGCGCCCGAACGGCCCCGATCTCCTCGATGGATTCGGATACATGCGAGTGTACGGGAACGCCGTACCGGTCAGCCAGCCCGCCCAGCGCCTCCAGCAGTTCATCGGTGCAGGTGAGGGTGAAGCGGGGGACCAGGCAGGGCTTCACATTGCCGACACCCGGGTGGGTTTCGAGGAACCGTGCGGTCGATGCCACCGATACCTCCGTCGTTTCAATGTAGTCCGGCGGTCCGTTGCGGTCCATGTTCAGCTTGCCGCTGAATGCGTACAGTTTTCGTTCTGCGAGCGCGCGGAACAGGATGTCGGAGGCTTCCTCGTGCAGGGTCGGAAACGGACAGACCGCCAGGGTACCCTGCCGGAGCAACTCGTCCGTGAATTGCGTGTAGATGTCGCGTGCGTGCGCGGGGTCGGCGAAGGCGGCTTCCGTGGGGTAGGTGTGGACGTCCAGCCACTGAAGCAGGGGCAGGTCCATTCCCAGGCCGCGCTGCAGGAACTGGGGCGCATGCGTGTGCAGGTCGCAGAAACCGGGAATGATCAGCCGATCCGACCAGTCGATGATCGCATCCGTGGGAAACGCCTCCGGAACGTGGTCGCATATCTCCCGCACCAGGCCGTTCTCCACGATCAGGCAGGCATCCGCCCGACTGACGAGTGTGTCTTTGTCCTGACTGTACAGCACATGGCCGAGATACGCACGGCAGGCGGTATTCACCATGACGGGGCTCCTTTCGCGGTTCGCACGGAGTGCGCGCCGGATTTCCCCTTGCATCATACTCCGTTGCAGATATGGGTTTCAAGGCCGCTGCTGCCCGGAGCATGGCGGGAACTGGTTCCGCTCAGTCCGCCGGCACGGCTTCCCGGTACTGGGTGGCGCTGACGTGGTGGATGCGCTTGAAGGCGCGGCAGAATGTGTTGGATGAGTTGTAGCCTGTCATTTCGGCGATTTCCTTGATGGTGCGCTGGGTTTCCGTGAGGAACGCAAGCGCCTTTTTCATGCGGATCTGCTCGAGTCGGACGGAGAAGTTCTCACCGGTCTGCTCCTTGAAGAACTGGCTCAGATAGACCTCCGAAAGGTGGAACTGCTGTGCGATGGAGGCCAGACACAGGTTCGCGTCCATGTAGTGCGCTTCAAGGTGATGCAGGATGTCGTCGGTCAACAGGCTGTTGTGGCTCTTCTTGCGCTCGTTGATGCCGTCGCAGATCCGCAGCAGCTGGTCACGGATGGCATGAAAGAGGACGATTGGTGGCTCGGTGCCCTCAATGAGCCGGGCCGCGATGCCGGCGGTGGCTGTGCGAACCGTCCGATCGCCCAGTACAACCTGTTCCTGCAGTTTTGTGAGCGTGCCAAGCAACTCGAAGAGGAACACCGTGCGAGTAGCGGGCGGGAGCACCCTCTCCTTCAGATTCTCGCATGCCAGCATGTCGAGCAGGGCGGCGGCCTCGTCGTGCAGACCGGCACGCACCTGGTTGATGAGCCGTGCTTCCACCTCTTCCGGATAGTGGTAGGACTTGTCGTTCCGGGGGATGTCCCAGTACCAGACTGTTGGATTCCAGCTCTCAGGCGGGGTGATGTGCAACAGGCTTTTCGCCTGCTTGTAGGCGGTGGCGGCTTCGAGCAGCGTGGTATGCACATCACTGACATAGCAGGAGAGGATGATGCGGTTCTCACGCATCAGGTCGCCGGACAGGCACTGCAGGACGATTTTTACGGCTGTCTCCCAGGTCTCTCGGGTGGCCGATTCGCAAGAGACGAGCAGTGCGACGTCATCCTGATCAAGGTCGTGCGGATGGATGCCGTCGATGGCAGATGTGCGCAATGCCTCACGCACCAGCAGGCGTTTCATGGCAAGTTCCTCGAGGATAGGTGTGGATACCGCATCGTGATACCCTTTCAAGTGCAGGATGATGACACCGAAAGCATTGCCCTCGATGTGCAGGTCCACATGCCGCATCCAGGTCTCAAGCTCATGCCCGTTCCGGATTTCGCCGGCATACAGCCGGCGGAAAAAACTGTCGCGCAGGATGGGCAACTGTTCCTCTGCGTTCCTCTGCAGGGCATCGTTGTTGACCATGAGGTTCGAAAGGGTGTTGCCGATCAGCGAATAGGCACGACGGACGTCGGCCGGACCCGGATCGCGTCCGCGAATGGCCTGTACGAGCCGAGTCAACGGGCGACTGTTCCAATAGGCAAGAAGGCTGGCGATCAGGATGCCCAGAAGCAGGAATGCAAAAAAGACCGCGAGCATGGTTCGGTTGACCTGTGTCACCTTGCGGACAACGGAGGCATACGGTTGGGCCACCACATAGCGCCAGTGGTTGTAGTCGGAGGTGGTGTGGGTGATGAGGAGGTCGTTTTGGCGGAACGAGTGCCCGGAGGCAGGCAGTGCGAGATCCTTGGGGATCGGCTGTCCGCTTCGCGAAGAGACCGATGTCAGGATGGTGCCGTTCTCATCGGATATGTAAGCCCACCCTTCCCCCGACGTGTCGAGGCCTGCGAGTTCGGACTGTATCTGCACGTTGTCGATCAATACGAGCACCACACCCTTGGAGGTGACGTTGTCGTCCAGGCTTTGCAGGCAGGTCAGAATCGGGCGTCTACCGTTACGATACGCAGCTGTCTGGGCCGGCAGGTAGCGGTTGTGATGATATTCGTCGAACAACAGGCTGCGCCAGGCAGCCTCCGACATATCGGGATAACGAAAGACCGCCTCATGGAAGTCACCCAGGCGGTACGTCAGGTTTGGCCCCAGTGCGACATCGCCATCCTCATACAGAATGAAATACTCGAGCATGAAGTTATTGGTCAGGGCATAATCGACCAGTGTTTCGCGCGTGTCGAGGACCTGCATGATGTTGCGGCCCTTGAACGGGTCGGTCACATCCTGAAAATCGAGTACAGGTGCACTGCCCGCCACAAACTGGGTGATGCTGGCGATCTCGGAGAGGCGGCGGTCCATGCTGCGGCGACCCTGTTCCAGAATGGCATAGTTGTTCTCCACCACTTCTTTTTCCAGCAAGCCGATGGTGCTTCGATTCACCAGCACGCCGACGAGCAGCGAGGTCAGCAGGATGGCGGCGTAGGGAAGCAGAAAGTGCAGCATGATGCGGCTGGCCGGAAGGCGTTTGCCCATGGGTTCCCGAGAATGGCGCGGCATGCTTCCCCTCCCTTCATGTGATGGTCCTGTTGCATTATACACCGATGGCGATGGTGCGATGCAAGATCACATATGCCCTAACACGCGTCCGAACGCGGGAAGCCTTGCCGTAAACATGCGTTTCTTGAGGATTGCACACGGCGGGCCGTGTTTGCACATGCCTGTTCCTGCCTGGCGCACATGTGTGAAAAGAAACGGAATGGCCGTTCCTGTCCACTGCACATGGAACGCGACAGTGTCGATATCCAGGAGCGGCACCGGGATGATACCATAAGGACATGGGCCGGCCGGCCATATCGTTGCACATCCAAACGAGGAACATCCAAGGGAGGAAACGTGAGAATGAAAAAACAACACGCCCGCCTGCTCGCAAGTCTGCTTGCCGCGACGACACTTCTGTCGGCCTGCGGTGGCACCGCTGCCCCTGCATCCCCCTCCGCGTCTTCAGAGTCAGCCATCGCATCCGCAAGCGCCACAGCTTCGGCTTCCGTTGAAGCGACCGCTTCCGCCGAAGAGCGCAAGATGGAAGGCAACCTCTATGTCGAGGGATACCCGATCGTCAAGGAGCCGGAAACTTTCAGATTCCTCGTCGACGACGGCGGACAGCCCGCCGACAAGTACCTGGTGCCCAAGATCGAGGAAGCGACCAACGTCAAGGTCGAATGGCTCGTGTTCCCATATGAGATCGCCAAGGAAAAGAAAAATATCATGATCAATTCCGGCGACTATCCGGACGTCATCGGCGGCTGGCTGCTCTCCGAAAACGAGGTTCTCAACTACGGTCCGGGTGACGGTCTGTTCGTGCCGATCGAGGAATCGATCGCCAAGTATTCCCCGAACATGACGACGGCCCTTGAAATGCCGAGCGTCCGCCAGACGATGACGCTGCCCGACGGCCATATCTATACGATTCCGTACGTGCTGCCCACACCGAAGGTTTCCTTCAATCCTTACGTCAACAAGGCGTGGATGACCAAACTCGGCCTGAAGATGCCCACGAACACCGATGAGCTGATAACGGTGCTCAAGGCCTTCCGCGACAAGGACCCCAATGGCAACGGCAAGAAGGATGAGATCGCCTGGTCTGGCGACAACAACAACGGATATCTGGGTCTGTTCGCCGGCTGGTGGGGAACCCCCGTGCCGAAGGGCAACTTCACTTACCTCGACGGCAAGTTCCAGTTCACCGCCAATACCGATGCGTTCAAGCAGGCGATCAAGTTCTTCGCCCAGATCAACAAGGAAGGTCTGCTTGATCCGGAATTCTTCACCCAGAACAGCGACCAGTGGAAAGCCAAGGGCAAGAAGGATCTGTACGGCGTCAGCGTCGGCTACGGCCATGGCGACTGGGCTCCGGACGGATACAAGATCACCAAGGGAACCGAGCTGTATGATCCGCTGCCCGTGATCAAGGGCGCAGGCGCGACCGCCGACCCGAAGTGGTATGCCAATTCCGCCGGCACTTACATCTTCAAGACTCAGGCTGCCATCACCGACAAGGCCAAGAACGTTGACACCATCATCCGCTGGTTCGACTACGCCCTGTCCGAGGAATTCAGCGTCGCACGCGACAACGGCTGGCTCGATGTGACCTACAAGAAGGTCTCCGATCACACCTACGAGCGCATCGACACCACCTCGTGGAATGAAGCCGACAAGAAGAAGGTCGAATGGGGCAACCTGTTCTTCCAGTCCATCCCCAAGTTCATTCCGTTCGAGACGAAGTTCATGCCTGCTCCCGGCTCACCCGAGGAGTACAAGGAAAAGGATCTCGTCGATCAGATGTACGGTCCGTTCCTCACCGAGCCCGATCCGCAGGTCTGGGCGAGTGAGGAGGATGCCAAGCGTCTTTCCGTTCTGCAGACCGACATGGACAAGTTCGTCAACGACAAGATCGCTACATGGGTCAGCGGTCAGGCCGACATCGACGCAGAGTGGGACGCCTACCTGGCCCAGCTCGAAAAGCTTGGCGTGCAGGAGTTGACCACCCTCAAGAACAAGCCCCTGTCCAAGTGACCTGAGACCCCGACAGTAAGCCGGCGGGCGATGTGCGGCCAAGGTGCCGCACACCGCCCGTTGCCCTGTCGGCAAGAAAGACCAGACCGATCATGACAGCCTGGAGGTTTCGCATGGAGGCATCCGCCCTGACAGCCGCACAGAAGCGGCGCGGCACACTCAAGAAAATCCGGGAGAATCTCGACCTGTATCTGTTCGTGCTTCCGGGCATCGTCATCACGATCATCTTCCACTACATTCCGCTGTATGGCATTCAGATCGCCTTCCGCAACTATTCGGCCAGAAAGGGCTTCTGGGGAAGCCCCTGGGTGGGATTCGAGCATTTCCAGCGCTTTTTCGACTCGGCCTATTTCTGGGATCTGATCTGGAACACGCTTTCGCTGAGCCTGTATTCGCTGATCGCCGGCTTCCCGATTCCCATCATTCTGGCATTGATGCTCAACGCCTTCAAGCACAAGCGCTATCGCAAGGTCATCCAGACGGTGACCTATGCGCCGAACTTCATCTCAACCGTCGTCATGTGCGGTATCATCCTATTGTTCCTGTCGCCGCGCGTGGGTATCGTCAACCACCTGTTCGGCCTGTTCGGATTCGAGCCCGTCAACTTCATGGCCTACCAGTCGCTGTGGCGCCACATCTATGTGTGGACGGGCATCTGGCAGGGGATGGGCTGGTCTTCGGTCATCTACTTCGCCGCGCTCAGCGGTGTGAGCCCGGAATACTACGAGGCGGCGATTGTCGATGGGGCGACGAAGCTGCAGCGCATCTGGCATATCGACATTCCCTTCATCATCCCCACCGCCGTCATCCTGCTGATTCTGAGTTGCGGGGGCATTCTCTCCGTTGGCTTTGAAAAGGCATATCTGCTGCAGAACCAGCTTAATACGGGTGTTTCAGAGATCATCTCGACCTATGTGTACAAGGTGGGCATGCAGGGGAGCGGGGGGGCTGACATGTCGTTCTCGACAGCCATCGGCCTGTTCAACTCCGTCATCAACTTCATCCTGCTGTTCACCGTCAACGGCCTTTCACGCAAGCTATCGGAGAACAGCCTGTGGTAAGCCGCCGTGACGCCTGCATGCATGACGCTGCCGGCGGAGAATCAGATGGAAGGGAGTCTTCACATGAGCACGGCCCTGTATGAACCCAAGATCGCCCGTTCCTCCGGTGACCGAGTTTTCGACGCGATCATCTTCATCCTGCTGACCGGCATATTCCTGTTGGTCGCCTATCCGCTGTATTTCATCATCATCTCCTCGGTGAGCAGCCCTTCGGCGGTCGCTGCAGGCGATGTGGTGTGGCTTCCGGTCGGCTTCAACCTGGCTGGCTACAAGGCCGTTTTCGAGGAAAAGACGGTCATGCGCGGCTTCGTCAATGCGTTGCTGTATACGGTCGTCGGAACCCTCATCAACCTCGCGGTGACCATTCCGACGGCATACGCACTCTCGCGTGACGACTTCTTCGGGCGCAAGGCGGTCAACTTCTTCTACGTGATCACGATGTTCATCGGCGGCGGCCTCATCCCCACCTATATCGTCGTCCGCTCCTGCGGCTTCATCGACTCGATCTGGGCGCTGACCATCCCAGGGGCCATCAGCGTGTTCAACATGATCGTGGCCCGTACATTCTTCAAATCGACGATTCCACAGGAGCTGCTCGAGGCGGCGAAGCTCGACGGCTGCGGCAACAGCCGGTTCTTTTTCTATATCGCGCTGCCCCTTTCGGGCGCCATCATCGCCATCATGGTGCTCTACTACGGCATCGGGCACTGGAACGCCTATTTCTCCGCGCTGCTGTACATGAACACGCCGGAGAAGTTCCCGTTGCAGCTGGTGTTGCGCACCATCCTGGTACAGAATTCGATGCAACTCTCCCAGGTCACGAACGATCCCAATGCCCTCAAGGCACTGGAGGAAAAGCGTCTGGTCGCGGAGTTGATGAAGTATTCGCTGATCATCATCTCCAGCATTCCGGTCATGATCCTATACCCCTTTGTGCAGAAGCATTTCGTCAAGGGCGTCATGATTGGTTCCATCAAGGGATGATGTGCCTGATTCGACGGGGTGATTTTCCCGGCATCCCATGAAAAGAAGGAGGATTGCAAGATGTGGGAAAAGGTTCCCGTGCCACAGTTGGTTTTCGCTCCCCGGCACTACGAGTGCCTGCGCGCCCGACACGCGCCCCATCTTGATGGACGCCTCGACAAGCCGTTCTGGGAACATGCGCCGTGGACAGAGGACTTCGTGGACATCGAAGGATCCGTGCGGCCCGTTCCGGCCAAGCGCACCCGCGCGAAGCTGCTGTGGGATGACGAGTGCCTGTACATCGGCGCGCAATTGGAGGAGGACGCCATCTGGGCCACACTCACCGAGCGGGACAGTGTGATTTTCCAGGACAACGACTTCGAGGTGTTCATCGACCCGGACGGCGATTCGCATGCTTATTACGAATTCGAGATGAACGCGCTGAACACGGTCTGGGACCTGTTGCTGACCAAGCCGTACCGCGACGGCGGCCGCGCCGTCAACGGCTGGGACATCCAGGGCATCCGCACGGCCGTCCACGTTGAAGGAACCCTCAATGAGCCGGGGCCGCAGAACCGGTTCTGGAGCCTTGAGATCGCCATGCCGTGGAAGGCGCTGTGTGAATGCGCGTCTCATGCACGGGCGCCGGTACCGGGCGATTGCTGGCGTATCAACTTCTCCCGTGTCGAATGGCGCACGGAGGTGGTCGACGGGCAATACCGCAAGGTGCTCTCGCCGGAAACCGGGCGGCCGTATCCCGAGGACAACTGGATCTGGTCCGCACAGGGCATTGTGAACATGCATTATCCCGAGTTCTGGGGGTTCCTGGCGTTTCGCGGCGACCATGCCGAGGGGTTTGAAGCGCATCCGGATGAAGCCCGCAAGTGGCTGCTGCGGCAAGTCTACTATGCCGAGAGAACCGTGTATGCGGAAGAGCGTCAGTTCAGCGCCTCGCTCGATCGGCTGGCAGTGGTCTGTCCGGTATTGGGCGATCCCAACAATGGCAGCAGGTTGCCGAAGCCGGTGGTGGAAACCACCCGCGGATCCTTTTTCGCCACGATTCCCTCAGCGGACGGGTGTGGATTCCTGACCATCAATGAGGAGGGACGGACATCCCGACTGGCTTGAACGGGTGCCTTCTCGTGGTAGCGCATTTCCTGCCTGAACCGTCGATTAAGCGCTTGACTCCAAAAAGATGGGGTGCCGGCAGAACCTGCTGGCACCCCATTCCTGTGATTTGGTGAAGATTTGATCAACCGCGCCAGGTGCGCATTTCATCGAGTGCGCCGAGCAATGCGTCCACGTTCTCGAGCGGCGTATCCATGCCGATCTCAAGGTTGATGCCAAGCCCGCCTTCCGGCAGATACAGGCGCATGACGGTCTCCCGGACATGATCCCGCATGTCCTTCGGGGTCCCGAAGGGGAACAGCTGCCGGTCCAGATCCAGCATGATCGGGATTTTCCCTTTGCACGTCTTCTCCAGACGATCGATGCCGTTCGCGCGGTATTGCGGGTTGATGATGTTGACGCCCGCCTCCACAAGATCCGGCATGATTTCGATGATGTCTCCGTCCGTATGCATGTAAACGGTTTTTCCGGCGGCGTGCGCCACATCGTAGATGCGCTTGAAGGCCGGCTTCAGATATTTTCGCCATTTTTCCGCGCCAACGGCGAGGCCGTGCTGCATGCCGAGGTCGTCCCCGTAAAAAATCAAAGGCGCATCGCTTGCTTCGCAATGAAGGCGGGTCTGTCGGACGTTGTAGGCGCAGACGGTGTCAATCAGCATCGTCAGCTCGTCGCATTCCTCCGCGAAATCCATCATGGCTTCCTCGAATCCGCGAAGATCCAGTAGCCGCAGATACATGAAGCCATGCGGAAGACCCATGTCCTTTTCAGGCGCTTTCAAGGTCAGGATATCCTCCCGATTCGGGACGGGGTGTCCTGTCACGTAAGCTTCCATTCCTTCTTGAAGATTGCTCCAGACGCATCCCCATGGATCGATGTACTCGCCCGCATAATAGGAAATCGCCATATGGACGGTCGCATCCTCCAGATTCTTCGGGTCGAAAAAGGCGGGGTATTTGCGGAGAATCTCCGTCAGCCCCTTGCCATGCAGCTTTCTCGCGGCGGGGAGGATGCCGGCGAATACAGGGATTTCGGTCGGATGATCGTATCGGACTGCTTTCAGGATGAGGGACTGTGTATCTTGCATGGGGGCACCTCCGTGATTTGTAGGTCCTGCCTTCATCCACTATAATAGGCAGGAAGGGCTGTTTCTGTCATGTGAAATGGTGCCCGGCACAAAAACACAGGAGGGATCCGTCATGCGGAAACGCCTGGATCGAACGGTTCTGACCGAAGCGGAGCTGCACACCCCCGGTCTGGTGATGCTTGGACGAAACCGGACCACCCGTGCGCAGAAACCGATGCCCCTGCATACCCATGTGAACTGCATCGAAATGGTCGTGGTGATGAAGGGGCATGAGCGGTATTTCACGGAAGGCCGCGAATACGGGCTTTCCGGGGGCGAGGTGTTCCTGTCCCTGCCGGATCAGCCGCATGGTAACGGTCAGGCGGAACAGGGCATTTCCGAATTCATCTGGTTTCAGATTCATATGGCGGAAACGGATGACTTTCTGGGTCTTTCCCGTGAGAACGGCGCATATGTGAGATCCCGCCTGCTGTCCATGACCTGCCGGAAATGGACGACGGACAAGAGGTGCATGGATCTGTTGGAACATGCATTCCTCGCCTTCGCCGGTGGGGAACCGACTGAGCGGTTGACCGCACAGGGCATGTTCTTTGCGGCCATCGCGCGGTTGATGAATCAGGCGGATGCGCAGGACTGCCGGGAAGAGGCGGGCAGCCGACATGCCGGACAGCCTGACGCCGGACTGATCGATACCGGTTTGAATGATGCCGGTTTGAATAGCTCAGATTTGCGTGAAGCCGCCGTGAAACTGCCACACCGGGATGCGGTGATGGCAGGTATGGCAGCCTACATTCGCGATCACCTGTCGGACCCGTTGGAAATGCAGACACTTTGCGGCCTGTGCCGTTTGTCCGAATCCGCTTTCAAGCGCCGGTTCAAGGATGCGACAGGGCAGACGCCGCGCGAATACATCAACCACCGGAAAATCGAACGGGCGAAACAGCGTTTGGAAGAAGGAGCGGGCATCACGGAAACCGCCATGGCGCTCGGCTTTTCAGGCAGCGACTACTTTTCCGTGGTATTCAAACGACATACGGCCACCACACCGACCGAATACCGGAAGGCATTCAGTCGGACATGATGGCCGCGAGGCACTAAACCAGACAGGATCGTCGCCTCCCTGTCACAGGCGCCCGTAAATCCTTGTGTTCTCGTCATCAAGACCGGCAAGGCGGTCCCTACGCACCCTCGATCATGGACTGCAGCCCTTCCTCGACCAAGGGTCTGCGGTTCGGGATTTCATACGGTTCCAGCGCCCACAGGACTGCGCCGAGCACAGGCGGTGCGGAAAGCTTCGACATCATGATGGGGCGCGTCGGATTCCAGCCCTTCAGCAGGTTCAGCATGGTGTCCGCCGTACGCGGGTTCGAGCCCTTAACAAAGACCGAACCGGCAAGAATGAGCTCCAACGGGAGCGGTTCGTCCTTGGTTCCGAAGTCCAGCCGGTTCAGGACACCCTGTATGCTTCGGGCATATTCCCGACCGGAACGATCCAGCAGCTCCAGAGAAACTTCGTCCCCCAGATCCGCCGCATCAAAGACCAGGCGGCCGAATTCCATATAGTCGCAGGTACCTTCCGCCATGGCGTGCATGAGCACTTCCGGATAATCCGCAGGATCGGTGATGCCGACCGCACGGAAAAGGAGATCCTGCAGGAGGGTGGCGGGGGCATCCTTGTAAAGATGATCGTAGACGGCCCGGATGGCCCGGACTGTCAGCTGTCCGCCGCCGCCCTCGTCTCCCGTGTAGTCGCCGAGTCCGCCGATCTGCAGCATGTT
Source organism: uncultured Clostridia bacterium (assembly GCA_942493335.1). Taxonomy (GTDB): domain Bacteria; phylum Bacillota; class Clostridia; order DSM-8532; family DSM-8532; genus JAEWSN01. Next base: position 3,045,598 of record OW818693.1, read on the forward strand.
GCCATGCCGGTCGATACCGCCAATGGAAAAGCCCGTCCCGTTGATGGCACAGATGCCGGAACCGCTGATACAGCCGGCTTTCACCCCAAGAAACGAATCGTTGCAAAGGATGAATTTTTCAAGACCCAAATCCCGGAGCATGCCGGAAATGATTTCATGCTGGCGCTTTGTATCCACGCCGGCCAGGCCGAAGACTGCATTTTCGACGTCCTTCACATTGAGGTTGTTGCGGCAGAACAATGTGTCCAAATCCGCGCGCAGCCGATGCCGCAGGCCGGTGAAACCGTCCAGGAGGGCCTCGTGGTTGGTGGGTCCGGAGATCAGGAAGTCGACGGGACGGCCGCAGGTGTCGTACAGGGCGTAGTGGGTCTTCGTTCCACCCCCGTCGACACCGAGCACTACGGCGGGTCTGCAGTCACAATCATTGTCAGCACAATCGCACATGCTCAGGTCCTCCCCGCGAACTGGGGCAGGAACGCCCGGTTCGCTTCCAGCATTTCGTCCAGCATTGGTTTGGCACGGTGATAGTCTCCGATGAGCGGATGAACCAGCAAGGCTGCAAGCGCTGCGGTATAGTCACCCTCCAGGCCTGCTTTTGCGGCAAGCTTTTCATAGGCCTTCACAGCCTGGATCAGACCGATGATGTGGGGGTTGTCGAAGTTCCGGAGCGGGAGCGGGGTGGCCCCGGCCTTGTTGATGAGGCACTTGGTCTCGACAACATCGCTGTAGGCGAGGAAGGGGTAGGTTCCCTTGTTCATGACATCCACGACATGAATCTCATTCCTGTCATTTTCGATGGCATCGATGAGGGAGACCGCCGCTTCGGAATACAAGGCGCCGCCGCGTTTGTTCAGTACGTCCGGCTTGCTTCTCAGAGAGGTGTCCTTGTACAGTTCCAACAGTTCGTGCTCGATTCCCTGACAGACCTCGCCGCGTGTCTGGGCGGCTTCCTTGCACTTCTTCACGGTCTCGTCACGGAAATAGTAGTAATTCAGGTATCCGATCGGGAGTCCTTTCATGACGGCCATCAGTTCGGGCGCATAGGGCATGTCTGGAATGTTCTTGAAGGCTGCGGTGTTCTGCGGCCTGCAGAGCTGTTCCTGAAGGATTTCCACGCCATCGGCGTAAATGCCGGTGAGCCAGCAGAGGTGGTTGAGGCCGACAAAATCGTAGTCGAATTCCTTCGTGCCTTCCGGAAGTCGGGTCTTCGCCTCGCGCAGGATGTTGATCGGACCGTTGCAGAGGCCCATCATCTTGACGTTTGTATGGTTCAGGATGGTCTCGGCGATCAGGCCGGACGGGTTTGAAAAATTGATGAGCCAGGCGTTCGGCGCGAGCCGCTCCATGGTCCGGGCCACTTCCATGAGAACGGGGATGGTGCGCATCGCCTTCATGAAGCCGCCGGCTCCAGTGGTTTCCTGACCAAGGAAATCGTATTTCAAAGGGATCTTTTCATCCCGGATGCGGGCATCGAGCATGCCGACCCGGACCTGACCCAGAACGTAATCCGCCCCTTCGATGGCCTCGTCCAGATTGTCCGTGATGGTGATGGGGGCTGAAATACCCTTGTCGTCCAGCATGCGACGGCAGAGGCCTGCTACTGTTTCAGTCTTCTCCCGGTTGATGTCCATGAAGAAAAGGGACCCGAGGGACAGGGATTCCTTTCGCTGCAGGAACCCGTCGATCAGCTCGGGCGTGTATGTGCTGCCGGCTCCGACAATGGCAACCTTCAATGGTTTCATGTGTTCCCTTTCCGTCCGATCCCTTCGGGCTTCGGAACAAAGCGGATGACCGGGGAGGAGGATGCATTGATGGTATCCCATACAAAGTTCGGCGTCTTGCCGAATCTTTGAATATCCGACTGTATCTTATGCTATGATGGGTTTGGAAAACAAGGACCGATTGGCGGACTCCCGGGGGCATCCCTTGAAGTTCGCATGTTGGAGGCAGATGATCATGAAACGGTCCCTGAAACAATTTGCCTGGACTTCAAAAAGCTTCCCTTTCTATGCGGAGACCGTCGCCGGTGTTCACGGGGAAAGCCGCGCACTGCACTGGCATCGCGAGCTTGAAATCACGCGGATCCGCCGGGGCGGAGGCAAGCATCTGGTCAATGGTCGGGAGTATGAAGCGAACGAAGGGGACATTTTCCTGATCGACAATGATGAGATCCATTTGTTGTTTGATGAGCATGACGGCCTGCTGGTCCAGGTCTTTCTGTTCGATCCCGCACTGGTCTGGACACCGGGTGCGGACTTGTTCGATCAGGAGTATCTGCGACCCTTTTCAGGCGAATCCGGCGGATTTTCCACACGGTTGCCTGCCGACGGTCCGGGGATGGAAGAACTGCGGAAACTGCTGGACGAGATGGAATGGGTCTACCGGTTCAGGGGCACGGAGGCAGCTTTGCTGGTCAAGGCGCTGCTGCTGCAGTTTCTCGCCATGGTGGTGCATGAACGCGGCCTGGCAGAGGCGAACGAAAGGAAAACCGGCGGATCAGGCCGGGGCGAGATGCTTCGAGGAAACAACGGAGACGGATCGGAATCCGGCAGGAGTCCTGGTGTGGATTCTGAATCGGGCAGGCGTTCCGGTCAGGGCAACACGGCTCCGCGAGGAAGCGGCGCCGGAATGAAGGAGCGGCAACGAAAGGCGAACCGTGGCATTCGACTGGCCATGGAATATATGGAAGCCGAGTATGCGCAGCCAGTTTCGCTGACAAGCCTGACGGGCATCGCAGGGATGAGCGTCTCCCATTTCTGCAGCACATTCCGGAAGCTGACCAACACCACGCCGAATGAATTCCTCATCCGGTGCCGGTTGTCGGCGGCGAAGGAAAAGCTTCGGCAATCCGATGAGAAAATTCTTGAAATCGCGCAGAGCTGCGGATTTGAGACGTTATCGAATTTCAATCGCGCCTTCCTGAACCATGTGGGGATGACGCCGGGGGAATACCGGAGATCCTAGACGGAGCATCAAACCGATCCCCCGACTGTACGGATGCGATGCATTCGCGCGGTAATCCAGCCATTGTGACCGCTGAAGATGAAAACCCCGGATGAGGCCTGTTTTGCGGCCTCATCCGGGGTTTGATCATGCAAGTGCACCGTTGATGTATCCGAGCGATTTATAGAGACCGGGGACCGGATCTGTGGGATACTCGTATTCGACGGAAACCATGTAAGGGTAATTCCATTCCCTGAATTTGTGCAGGAGTGCAGCGAGTGGGGTATCCGCGTCCCCCAGGGGGAAGCAGCCTTCTCCGCCGCGCGGGGAATCCTTGAAGTGGACATGGAACACCTTGTCCTTCAGCAGGTCGGCCGCCGCCAGAACATCATAGCCCATCATGTTGTAGATGCCCGTATCCAGGTTGGCGCCGATGGTTTCATACGATTGGCTCAGCCGGAAGACGTCCTCGGGTTTTTCCACATTGGGCGAAGGATGGTTTTCAATGGCATACTTGATGCCGTATTTCAGACCGGCCTGGTCAATGACCGGCAAGATGACATCGGCATCCCCCAATTGGATGCATCCAGTCACAACGCGGCACCCAAGTGCGCTTGCAAAGGCATAAGCCTTTTCAGGGGCCTCGGTGTCTCCTGCGCCCCATCCGCCGATGCAATAGGCGAGGGATTGGAATCCGAGCGACTTGAGCTCCCCGGCCATGGCCGCGCCTTCATCCGGCGTATAAGCGAGGTAGGAGAACATCGGTTCCCAGATTTCAAGGCTGTTGAAGCCGATGGCCCTGATTTCCTTCGCAAGCTGGAGGAAATCGTTCCGGGTGAATTCCTGCCGGTATTTCCGGCACATGTCCCCCCAATCGAATGGTTCCGGTTGTCTGTAACCGTAAATGCGCATGAAATAGGTGCATGTGATCATGCCGATGTTCATGGTTGCGCCCTCCTGCGTGGTTGTGCTTTCAACACATTATAATCCTTTTTCAAGAGGCGGATGCCCCTGCGCCCGGATTTCCTGTAGAATGGAGAGGAAAGATTCGACCGGCAGGTCGATGGGGAGGCAGGGTCATGATCAAGATCTCGATTGAGGAATTCGCAAAGAACTACATCAAGGAAAACCCGGGAGAAAAATACAAGGAGATTGTCCAGCTGCTCAAGGAAGCGCGCGAGCGGAAGCTGGGGGGCGCGAAATGCCCGACTTGCGGCAAGCCCATGTGGATTGCAGGCAGTGCCATCAGTGGTGAAGACGGATGTTACACCTGTCTGACCGATGAGAAGGACAGCTCGGAAGACTACGAAGTCGAATGAACCTATGCGCAGGGAATCCTGCTTGATTGTTCGTGCATGCCTCGGAAAAGGGAATTGCGTGCGCATTGATACTGCGCAACGTGAATGGGTCAAACCCAAATCTGCATTCGGATGAAAGCGGCCGCGGCTGAAACACAAAGGAAAATGGGGAGGCTGAAAGTGGCGAAGAATCTGACAAAGGACATGACGCAGGGAAGTCCGACCCGGCTGATTCTGATGTTCGCCCTCCCCATGATGCTGGGGAGCATTTTCCAGCTGATGTACAGCATGACGGACTCTGTTGTGCTGGGACGGTTCGTGGGAGCGGATGCGTTGGCAGGGATCGGCGCGACCGGTTCCACCACCTTTCTGATGATTGCGCTGGCCTCCGGCATGACCGGCGGCATCACGATCGTCCTTTCGCAGTTCTTCGGGGCGAAAAACGAGGCGATGATTCGGAAAACGACGGTGAGCGCCATCTACATCACGGCCTTCACCGGCCTTGTCATGGGGGTTTTCAGCCTTCTTGCCGCGCGACCGGTCATGCAACTGCTGGGTACGCCACCCGAAATCATCGACATGTCGGTCACATACATCCAGATCACCTGCGGGTGCTTCATCGCCCAGTTGTCCTACAATACGTCGGCTTCCATCCTTCGGGCGCTCGGAGACAGCAAGTCCCCGCTTTATTTCCTGATCGTCTGTTCCCTGCTGAATGTCGTTCTGGACCTGTTTTCCGTTCTGGTGCTCCAGATGGGCGTGGCCGGGGTCGCATGGGCGACAGTCATTTCCCAGGCGGTATCCGCCGTGCTTTGCATCGGATACATGGCGAAACGCCACCCGATGCTGCATTTCCGAAAAGAGGATCTGCGGCCGGACTGGAAGCTGATCGGGCGGATTGCATCGCTTGGACTGCCGATGGGGCTTCAGACCTGTCTGCTTTCGGTCGGAATGATGGTGATCACGAAGGTCATCAACGGGTTCGGATCGGACATCGTCGCAGCCTATACGGTCGGCAGCAAAGTGGAACAGCTGTCCACCCTGCTCTTCGCGCAGGTGGCCTTTTCCATCTCCGTGTTTACCGGTCAGAATTTCGGTGCGCGGAACTTTGCGCGCATCCGCACGGGGGTCCGGAACGCCGCGGTCATCGTGGGTCTTCTGAGCCTTGTTTCCACAGCGATCATGTTTCTTTTCGGAAAGAGGCTCATTCTGCTGTTTGTCGGTGCGGAGGAGGTGCAGATCATCAAGAGCGCCGGAGAACTGATCTCCATCGAGTCCCTGTTCTTTCTGGCGCTGGGGTGGATCTGGCTGTTCAACTCCGCGCTGCGGGGCATCGGCGATATCGGGGTGACCCTCGTTTCCTCGTTTGTGGAACTCGGTGCGAAAATCATGCTCTCCATTTTCCTGTCGATGGCTTTCGGGTACATCGGCATCTGGTTTGCGGCGCCGATTGGCTGGGTTCTCGGCTTGCTGCCGTCCCTGTTCCGGTTTCGCTCCAACAGATGGGAAAAGCTTCCTGCGCCGGAGCGTGCGGCACAGGAAGCCCAAGTGGAAACAGCGGAACTGGAAACGTAGGCAGGATCAATCAAAGGGTGAATTTCCCCACATTTTCCATCAGGGTTACGGCATTTTCCGCCACCTGCAGGGCCGAGTGCGACAACGACTGGATTGTGGCGGCCTGTTGCTCGGTTGTGGCGGCAATTTCTTCGCTGGCCGCCGCATTCTCTTCCGAGATGGCTGCGATGGACTGCAAGGCGTCTCCCGCTTCACGGGCTTTCTTGACCATCAGGTCCGTTTCACCTGAGACAGAAGCCAGATGTTCCGCAATGGTGTTTACAGAGCTCGTGATGCCTTCGAATGCACGCCGTGAATCACCCAGCGCATGCTGCTGTTCCTCCACTGCAGCGCTGACATTATGGGCTTCCTGGGCGGTTTCCTGCACGCTTCGACCGATTTCGTCGACGATCTGGCTGATCTGGGAGACGGAGTGGGAGGATTGTTCGGAAAGCTTCCGCACTTCATCGGCCACGACGGCGAATCCGCGACCCTGGTCACCGGCCCGCGCCGCTTCAATGGCGGCATTGAGCGCGAGCAGGTTCGTTTGTGAGGCAATACCTTGAATAATGTCGACAAACCGAACGATTTCGTCGGATTTTCGTGTCAACCCGGTGATGGCTTCACTCACACGCGTCGTCATGGCACGTGTTTCCCGCATGCGGGTCTCCTGTTTCTCCAAAGTACGCTCGCCTTCACGTGTCATGGTGCGCGCCTGATCCGACTGGGTGAGGGAATCCTGCATGCTGTCCGTGATGCCGGAAAGGCTGTCGATGATGTTGGTCAGCCGGCTGTTGCTCTCCTCGACCGCCTGCGCCTGATGCGTGGCACCTTTCGCGAGTTCCTGGATGGCGGACGCGACCTGATCGGACGCATGGGAGAGCTCGGTATATTGCCGGTTCATTTCCTGGGTGGCATCCTGAACCTCAAGGCCGACTTTTCCCACATTTCCCGCTAGTCCGCCCACAACCTTCCGCATGCCGTCCAGTTCGTCATGAATGCGGCCAAGTTCGTCCCGCTGGTTCATTTCCAAACCCTTTGAGAAATCAAAGCGTCCCAGCTGGGCGACAAAGCCGGAGATGCGACCCAGATCGCGGCGGAGCGGCAGGACCATCAGCAGTACAAACAAAAAGGCGAGCAGGATCAGTCCGGCCAGAAAAGCGTGGATGGTGTTGACCGTCTTTGCTTCCAGCGCCATGAGATCATCCACGTAGACACCGGTTCCGATGATCCAGTCCCAAGGCTGAAAGCCCTTTACATAGGACTCCTTCGGCTGGGGAAGATCCTTTCCGGGTTTCGCCCATTGATAGGGGATGAAGCCTTCCCCTTTCTGCTTCACCGCATCCGTCATGGCGTCAAACAGATGAAAGCCTGTTGGGTCTGCGTAGGTTGACAGGTCCGTTCCGTTCATTTCCGGTTTCAGCGGATGCATGATCATGAAAGGTCTGCTGTCGTTGATCCACAGATAGTCGGAGGAGGTTGCGCCATACCGCATCAGGGAGATGATTTCCGCAGCTTTTGCTTTGGCTTCCTCTTCGGTCATTTCACCGGCTTTTGCCTTTGCGTCATAACTGGCGGCAATTTGAACGGCCGTTTCCACGATGTTTCTGATTTTGTCCCGCACACCGTCCTGGATGGCCGACCGGATGGCCGGGACCACCAGCAGCTCCATCATCAGCAGAAAGGATAAGATAAGCATTCCTGCCAGCAGGTATACTTTCTGTGTAAGCCGAATATTCCGCATCCATTTGCCCATCTTTGCCCCCTGTTCCAAGAACGAATACCGGGAGGCTGGAATGAAGCATCGCCAGGAGATCCTGCCTCATTTCCGCCAACTGGTGTGCGTTCGATGGGATGTATTTACCACAAGATGGGAGCAGGCAAACACGGATTCGACGATATTCGACGTTTATCTGTAAGTTTGTGGAGATTGCTACAGGGCGGAGACATGTCCAGGGCCATGAAGGAAACGCAGACTGGCATTTCATATCATCCTGTTTCGTTTTCGGTAGCCTGATGGCGCTTCACCGGTCTGCTGGCGGAAAAACCGGGAAAAATAAAACTCATCTCCGAATCCGGCTTCCGCGGCGATCGTCCTGATGGGGACATCGCTTGTCTGGAGCCGGATTTTCACATTCTCCAGCAAATTGTTTCGCATATATTGACGCAGCGTGATCCCTATGTCCCGGCGAAATGCGCGTTCGAGCGCAGCCTGCGGCAGATTCGCCTTGTCCGCGAGAACGGCAGGTGTCATCCCGGCCGGGTTTTCCGCGATGAGGCGCAGCAGCCGACCATACCGGCTGCGGGTGGCGTCCAGTCCGTCCGGCCGGGTTCCGGCCTGAGCGAGAAAGGCTGCGATGGTTTCCATCACCATGGCTTTCAGGGACATCAGGGAAGTCGGATCTCCTTCCTGTGCCAGACGCGCCATGTTCTGGCTGCGTTCGACCGGCCAATCCGTCTCGAGGCAGCGTCCAAGCCCTTCGAAAACATCCTCATGCCCGAAAAGGCGTACATTCGCGTGCAGATAGAATTTGACAAGCCGGTCCCGGCAACGGTAGTTGCAGCTCAGGCCGGCCGGAATCAGATAGGCATGCCCGGCGGACAGGGTGATCTGTTCGCGTCCGTATTCGACGGTACCTTCCCCGTCCATCATCCAGTAGAGTCGGTTGAAGGGGGACAGAATCCGGTCGTGATGCCAGGAATTGTCTCCCGCGAAAAGACTGCCGGCCAGAACCTGCAGGTTCAGATGGTTGAAGATGTCCTTGAAATGGGGGTTTTCCATATAATCCTCATAAAAAATCCATGTTGTGCAACACCCTGTCCATGTTCGGTATAGCATGGCTGTGGGAGAATGGCAATAGAATGCTTTTGTGCGATCGGACGCATGTCAGAATGAGCGGATGAAGATCAGGACGGGCGATGAATACCAGGAGAAGCGGAAGGCTTTGTGCAAGCATTCCATGAGGGAAAGCGGGGAGCAGGATGTCAAGAGCAGACGGATGGGCCGCAATCAACCTTGAAATGCCGGACCGGGTACCCCGGACGGAGTATTCCGCGGAAGGGCACTGGCAGCTTGTGGCTGCAGTGACCGGGTTCCAGGTCACATCGGAAAGCACGGCGGAGGTGCGGGATCTTGCCGCAAGAGCCTTCAAGCGTGCATGGAATTATGATTTCATCTGGAGTATCCGCATCCACAATCAGATTTTCGGAGACAAACGGACGACCATGGGGCATGCGAAATACGCATCCGGCGGGGTGGATTTCGATCAGGATGTCCATGCGCTTTTTTCGGAGCCGGAGGATGCACTTTTGTTCGATCCGTGGGAACTCTATGGACCCATCGATCATCAGGCCGAAGTGGAAGCCTTCAACCGGCATTATGAAGGAAATCTTGCGGCGGATCCGGAAGCCGTGGCGATGACTGGCATCTACACCACCTGCATGTCCGGGCTGATTGAAGTGTTCGGGTGGGACACGCTGCTGTGTGCGGCCGGCATCGACGCGGCCGGTTTCGGCGAGGTGACGAACCGGTATTGCGACTGGATGGCGCAGTATTTCCGAGCTTTGGCCGATTCGGCAGCACCTGTCGTGATGGTTCACGATGACATCGTCTGGACCAGCGGCGCTTTCCTGCACCCCGACTGGTATCGGAAATACCTTTTTCCCAATTATAAGAAGATGTTCGCGCCCCTCATCGAGAGCGGAAAGAAAATCATGTACACCAGCGACGGGAACTTCACGGAATTCATTGATGACATTGCAGATTGTGGCGTGAACGGCTTCGTCATGGAGCCTACGACCGATATGGGTTACATTGCGGAAAAATACGGGAAGACGCACTTTTTTGTCGGTAATGCGGACACCCGGATTCTTTTATCAGGAACCAGGGATGAGATTGAAGGCGAAGTGAAACGGTGCATGGACATCGGGAAAAAGTGTCCCGGATTCTTCATGGCGGTCGGGAACCATATTCCGTCCAACACGCCGGTGGAGAATGCGATGATTTATCAGGATGCCTACCTTCGATATGGCAAGAGATGAAAGCCGAACGGCGGATAGAAATGATAGCTGGGTACGGGATGAAAGAAACGGCTGCCATCTTTTCGGATGACAGCCGTTTTAGGACTTTTTGCGCGTTATTCCTGCAAGATCCCCGCTTCGGAAGATTTTTGCACCAACTTACCTGTAGGCCGGCAGCCAGTCCCCGTGCGCTTCGATGAGCGCGTCGCACATGGCCTTGATGTCGTCGATGGACAGTTCGGACGCGGTATGCGGATCCATCATCGCAGCCTGGTAGATGTGCTCCTTCCTGCGGGTGAGGGCAGCTTCGATGGTGAGCAGCTGCACGTTGATGTTTGTCATGTTCATGGCGGCGCACTGGACGGGCAAACGGCCGACCTTGGTGGGCTGCACGCCGTTGCGGTCGACCAGGCAGGCCACCTCGACGCACGCGTCGGCGGGCAGGTTGTCGATGAGCCCACGATTGAGCACGTTTCCACCGATCTTGTAAGGAACGTCGGTCTCCATGGCTTCCATGATGTAGGAAGCATATTCGCCCGTCCGTTCATGGGTCAGGGATGCATCCTTCACAAGAGTGTCGCGGCGGGTCGCCCAATCGGCGATCTGGTTGATGCAGCGGCGCGGGTACTCGTCGAGCGGAATGTTGAACCGGTCGATGAGTTCCGGGTATTTGGCCTTGATGTAGAAGGGGTTGTACTCGGAATTGTGCTCGCTGGATTCGGTGATGTAATAGCCGAGATGGCTCATCAGGTCGAACCGGACCATGTCGCCATGCTTGCCTTCGGCATTTTTGGCGGCGGCGCGCCGCTTGATCTCCGGGTAGAGGTCCTCCCCGTTGCGGGTGATGGAAAGCAGCCAGGCCATGTGGTTGATGCCGGCGATGTTCCATTGCACGTTGTCGCCTGGCATGTCAAGGTGCTTCAACAGATCCTTCGCACAGCCCTGGACACTGTGGCAGAGGCCGACGGTGCGGATGTTCGTGGCGCGCAGCATGGCGCCGGTCAGCATGGCCATCGGGTTCGTGTAGTTGAGGAACCAGGCGTCCGGACATACCCTTTCCATGTCCGCGGCAAAGTCCAGCATGACCGGAATGGTGCGCAAGGCACGGAAAATGCCGCCGATGCCGAGGGTGTCGGCGATCGTCTGACGCAGGCCGAATTTCTTCGGGATCTCGAAATCCGTGATGGTGCATGGATCATATCCGCCCACCTGGATGGCATTGACGACGTAGTTGGCGCCGCGGAGCGCCTCGATCCGGTCCGAAAAGGCATGGATCTTCATGGGGGAACCGCTGTTTTTGTTGATGATTTCGAGCATGGACTGGGATTCCTTCAAGCGGACCGGGTCAATGTCGAAGAGTGCGATGTCGGAACCTGCGAGCGCAGGCGTACGGATGCAGTCGCCCAGGACGTTCTTGGCGAAAACGCTGCTGCCCGCACCCATGAATGTGATTTTCGTCATGATTGTTCCTCCTTTGGGTTCGGATGTCGGCTTGCCTGTGAATGGGGATCAATGCCAGACAAAAGCAAAATTTCTGTACGGTCTCGCATTGCGATGAGCCGCACGGAAATCATGTTCCCATTGTATGGGGAAACCTTGTTCGAATCCATGGTGACAAGCGGGATAAACATGGCGTTTTGTCGGATGATTCAACGGCAAGTCCTGCCTTCAGTTCGCGGCCTGCGCCAGCGCTGCGTCGACGGCATTCATGATGCCGTTCGAGGTGCGGGTTGCGCCGGAAACAATGTCGACATCGGTGGACTGGGTGTCGATGATTTCCTGTGGGACGATCTGCATGGGCCGCGCATAATATCTGGCATTCCGCTCATTATGGGAAACAATCTGGATGTCGGTGATGAGGTCGTTAGCAAGGGTGACCTGGACCGTAAGATCGGGACCATAGCCTCTGGCTGAAGCGGTGTAGACACCATCCTTGTACTTGCCGGCTGCGGCGGGGGTTGCTGCCGGGGTAGCCACGGGTGTTGCGGTTGGGGTGGCAGTCGGGGTGGCCACAGGTGTTTCAGAAGCTGGCGTTGTGGCAGGGGAGACTGTAGTTGAAGGAGATATATCAGATGCTGTGGCAGAGGATGCCGCGGTCGAAGGTGCCGTATCGGATGCTGCGGCAGGGGCTGCCGCTGGGGCGGCGGTATCGGGAGCGGCTGTGGAAGCAGCACTGGATGCGGTGGCCTGTGTGGATTCACTGGACGATCCGCCACCCAGCAGACCTGAAAGCCAGGCGGATGCTGTTCCCTGCGCTTCGGTATCCCCGGTCTGTGCGGCTGCGGAAGCGGGGGCGGATGTTGCGCCGCTGGCAGAGGCACTGCCTGCGGAGGCGTTATCGGAAGAGGCGGAAGGCGCGGCATTTGTATCCAGGGAGACCTGGTTGGGATCCTGTGCGCTCTGGATGGATGCCAGCTGGGTTGCGTTGTCACTGAAAAAAGCCGTTTCGGCAAGGTTCGGAATGAAGCCGCCGACATTCACGATATGCAGGACAAGCGCCCCGACGAAAAGGGCAGTCAATCCGCGATGCCAGACCATCCAGCCCCGCTTCTTCAGCGCCTTGCGGAACATGAAGCTGAGACCGAGCAAAACGGAAAGAACCAGCGTGACCGTTCCGAGGTTGACGGACAGGACAGACTCGGAAGATAGCAGGCCGTGGACAAGTCCGGTCACGACAAGCGCGACGCCAAGCGGAATATGGATGGACCGGAGCCATTTGTCCAACGGTGCGAGGCGGGCGAAAAGAGGCGCAAGCATACGTCCCATCCGGGTCTCCGGCCTGATCTTGCGGCCCAGGCGAAGCAGCAGGATGATCGTGAGAAGAATCGAGAGAATCAGGGCCGAACGCGCCAGCACGATATTCAGAAACAATTGCATGGAACAGTACCTCCTGACTGCATTGTACAGAAGAGGTATGGCGTTTCTGTGCGGAGATTATGAACAAATCAAGAACAAAGGGGCAGGTTGTCCGGTGCGATAAGTCCGGATTTCGTGCCCTTGCCATGGCGTTCACATCAACGTGTACAATGCAGGAAGCACGTTTCGCAAAGGACCGGAAGGAGATTCATGAAGCATACACAACAGACTTTCCTGGTTTTCGCCCTGATGAGTTTCGTCGTCTCGATGTCCGCCTTCGTGTTCAACGGCATCCTGGACAAGATTGCAGCCACGCGGAAACGCTGTGGCCACGGTCCTGGCGACGAGCCTTGTCATTGCGTTGCTCCAGGGGATTCCGTTGTTGAGGAAACAGAAGGAGCTGCATAATCCGATGTCCATCTCAAAGGTGGGGAACTGAGGCGGGTTTCGAGAAAAACCGTCTTTTCCCAGGAACAATCACTTCCTGTAACGAAAAATAAGGAGAAAAGCCCAACGATTTGGCCGTGGAGATGCTTGCCAAATTCGTGGTACCGGTCGACCATGTTACGATGCTCGAGTCCAGCAGGGATTCGTTCAACGCACGGCCACAGACCTTTCGTGCAAATCCCTTCCGACGGTTGTCCTCCCCAAAAGTCTGAAGCGCAATGATCTCTGACCGAAAGGCATTCACACGTGCGGATGCACACATCGAAAGGATGATTCCATTTTGGATATATGCAAAGAAACGACAACCGCGAGCGCGCATGTCATCGTAATGCTTTGCGCGTTCTCCGGGTAGCGCGCGTACCATGTCGATATGGACTGATGACAATTCCACAACATCGTCATTCTTTTCATCGACTGGGACCTGTGTAAATAGACGCGTTCGTCCTCCTGTTATGTTCCCATGAGAAAGGAAGGAGATGCGATCTGCGACTTCCTGTCTTCCACAAATAAAGCGCACAGTTCCTGCGTAATCAGTCATCATGTGCGTGACGAACGCACCCAGAGGCTCCAGATCCGTTGCATCCACATGAACGGTCGTTTGAGATCCGCTTCGGCTGACGATCGCTACCCCGCGTATTTCATTTTCTTCCGCTAGGATGAAAGCCCTTGCCTTGATGGATGCGCGTTCGAAGATTTCCCCCAGGGCGATTTGCTGGGCATCCGCATACAACCACATATGCTTGTCAAACAGCAAACTCGGAAGCCCCGGAGCAACATGATTTCGAATGTAGTTGTTCAAGAATTGCGAATTCTTGGTTTCTTGAAACACAATGCCTCTCCTTGATACCTAAACCGATGGAATACCCGAGCAGCATCCAAAGAAATTGGACAAGCCCCTTGGAGGTTGCCAATGGGAGCAAGAACGGAACCCCTATAGTCCCAAGGCCTGTCATCAGGACGACATCGTTGAACAAGAGAACCGCAAGAAGCGGAAGCGATATGAACAGCAACCGTCTGCCGTCCAGCCGGAGTTTTCCGAAGGACTTCAAACGATATGCGCTTTCCCCGCCGAGCAGGAGGCCAAGAATTATTGGGAAAAGGAAAACCAGGGACCTCATCATCCATACAGTTGGGTACTCATAATAATTCTGATGTACCAATTTAGTCAAATATGTCGAGATACTGCCAAAAAGAAAGGCTACTCCAATGATCCCGACAAAGATCAGCCATGAGAACAGACTACGCTTCTTCATGGTCCCTCCCTCGCAACGGATGCATTTTCCACTACGCGGGCATTCTATCGTATTTTTCTGAATATGACAACCATGCGACTTTTTCTTTCGTCTGCTTGTGTGTTGGAGTGGAAGGAGAAAGTGGAAGCGCAGCAGGCAAGGAAAGAATCCCATCAACAGTCATCCCGACCGATTTGTAAAACGATTTTCCCCTGGAATCACCATCAATCGTAAAGGCGGTTCGGGTTGCTGGAAAGCGCTGGGGGAGCGGATGAGGGAGGTGCTGGTGTTAATTGGTTGACAGATTTACAAAAGCCCAAACCCAAAGCCCGGAGAAAAATTGCTTGACTTGGAGCCGGATCCAAGGGGTATTCTCCAATCATGGGGGATGCGGCAGGGCTGTCCATCCCACGGAAGGAGTCGCTATGGAATATGCAAGACTCGGTAATTCCGACATTCAGGTCTCGAAATTGTGTGTGGGTTGCATGAGTTTCGGAGATCCTGCCAGCAAGATGCACGCCTGGACGGTGAATCCGGAAGAGACGGAGGCACTCGTCAAACGCGCACTGGATTTGGGGATCAACTTCTTCGACACGGCGAACGTCTATTCGGGCGGCACCAGCGAGGAATACCTCGCCCGTGCGCTGAAGAACCATGTGACCCGCGACAAGGTCATTCTTGCGACCAAGGTTTTCTTCAATGAAGGGCACTTGTCCAAGGCCGCCATTTTGCGGGAAATTGACGGATCCCTCAAGCGGCTTGGAACGGATTATGTCGATTTGTACATCATCCACCGGTTTGACGGGGAGACACCGGCCGAAGAAACAATGGAAACACTCGACAGCCTGGTGAAAGCCGGGAAGGTTCGCGCACTTGGCGCTTCCGCCATGTACGGCTATCAGTTCCACAACCTGCAGCTGACGGCGGAACGCAATGGCTGGACGCCTTTCGTTTCCATGCAGAACCATTACAACCTGCTCTACCGAGAGGACGAACGGGAACTTATTCCCCTCTGTGAACAGTATCAGGTGGCACGGACACCTTATAGTCCGCTTGCGGCGGGAAGACTGTCCCGGTTGGATTGGAACGCCGACACCAAACGCAGCCAGACGGACAAGACCGCCATGTCCAAATATGACAGCACGCAGGAAACCGATTACCAGATCGTGCTGCGTGTCCATGAACTGGCGGAAAGATACGCCGCCACCATGACGCAGATTGCATTGGCATGGCAGTTTGCCAAGGGCGTTGTTTCGCCCATCATCGGCGCAACGAAGGTGAAGTATTTCGATGATGCGGCAGGTGCATTTGCTGTGAAACTGACCGGAGAAGACGTCGCATTCCTTGAGGAACCATATGTTCCGCATAGGATTGTCGGAGCCATCTGAGCCGATATGCGGAGGCGAATCCCTCCCGCGCCCGGCACTTCCTTCCGGATCCATTTGAATTATGCATCAGGACCCGCTTGCGGACATAAAGGCTGCAGGCGGGTTTTTCCATGGATCGGCAAACCTGTCGTGTAGTAGCGGACGGATGGAAAAAATGAGTATACGGTGAAGGCGGCGCAGGGCGGAAGACGGGTACATGGTATAATGGGGCTGTAATGATGTCTGAGCGGGAACCGGTTTCGGCCCGATTCAGCACGCCTGCGCTATGGAGCGGAGAAGGCGGACAGGGCGGAAGCCCGCAGGAAAGGGATGACATGAACACCATGAAAGTCAACGGAGAAACGGAAGGCGTCCGACAATCCACACTGGATATTCTGGAAAGCCTGTATGATATGCGTCTGCCGCAGGATCAGCTGTGGACGTCGGAGTTGCTCGACATTCTCGCGCAGGTCACGAGCCAGATCAACCGGGAGCTTGCCCTGTATGTGGATCGAAGAGGCCGCATCACCGATGTCGGCATCGGTGACAGCAAAACCGTTGCGCTGGGCGCCATCGAAGGCAGGCGCAGCGCGCATCGGCTGGCAGGCTTCCGCTGCATCCACACGCACCCGGAAGATTCCGGCATGCTGTCTCCTGTGGATGTCAGTTCCCTGAAGCAGCTGCGGCTGGACGCCATGATCGCGGTCGGCGTGAAGGACGGCGTGGCGAAAGAGTTGTTCGTGGGCGTTCTGTCCCCTGCGAATCCCGACGAATGCGACATTCTCGGGCCTTATTCCCCGAACAAGGAAGATTTTGCCGCGTTGCTCGAGTACATCGAGGATGCGGACAGCGCGCTGCGGGACCAGGTCGAAAGCGCCGGCAGTCAGGCCGAACGCGTGGTGCTGGTCGGCATGAAATCCCGTGAGGACCGGCAGTTGAACGGTGCCGGCGAGGCGGAGGTCTCCTTCCTGGAGCTCGAGGAGCTTGCCAGGACGGCCGGTGCCCTCGTGGTCGGGAAGGTCATGCAGAATCAGGATGTACGAAACGCCTCCACCCTCATCGGCAAAGGCAAGCTGGAGGAACTCCGGTTGGCCGTCCAGGCGCTCGAAGCGGATGCGGTCATCTTCGACGAGGAGCTTTCCGGCGCGCAGCAGCGCAACATCGAGGAAGCCACCGGCGTGAAGGTGCTGGACCGGACCTCGCTGATTCTGGACATTTTCGCCCAGCGGGCCCGTTCCCGCGAAGGCATCCTGCAGGTTGAACTCGCCCAGCTGGAATACCGGCTACCCCGGCTTACGGGGATGGGCGTGGCATTGTCCCGCCAGGGCGGAAGCCTGGGCGGAGGCCTTGGAACACGCGGTCCCGGCGAATCGAAACTGGAAACGGACAAACGCCATATCCGGTCCCGCATCACGGCCATCAAGGAACAGCTCGACGCCGTCCGGCGCCAGCGCGGCGTACTGCGCAGCGAGCGGAAGAAGAGCGGCATCCCGGTCGTGTCCATCTGCGGATACACGAATGCGGGCAAATCAACGCTCTTGAACATTCTGACTTCTGCGGACGTGCTGGCCGAGGACAAGCTGTTCGCAACCCTGGACACCACCACACGCAAACTGGATCTGCCTGCTGGCGGAACCGCCCTCTTGATCGACACCGTCGGGTTCATCCGGAAGCTTCCGCACAATCTGTTGGACGCATTCAAATCGACGCTGGAAGAAGTCGTCCTTTCGGATCTCATCCTGATCACGGCGGACACTTCGGATCCCCAGGTGGCGGATCACATCCGCATTGTGGACGATATTCTGGCGGAGCTCGGGGCCGGGGAGAAGCCGGTCATCGTCGTGCTGAACAAGGTGGACAAACTGGACCCGGATACAGTGTTGCCTGCAATGCGGGAGGACCGGCCCGTTTATTCGATTTCCGCCAGGGCAGGGACGGGGTTGGAGGAATTGAAGCAGGCCATCGAGGGGATTGTGTTTTCAAACCGCCTCCGCACCTGGTTCCTGTTCCCCTGGCACGAATCGGCGGCGCTTGCATGGATGCATGAAAACGGCAAGGTGTTCCGCACTGAATATGTGGAAGCCGGTACGCTGGTTCAAGCCGAATTGGACCGGTCGGTGCTGTCCCACGTGGAGACCTTTCTGGCAGAGGAGTTTGTTCCGGAAGGGGAAACGGAAGTCATGTGAACCGGGCGGCCATTCCCAGGCGATGAAACAGAAAGCCGGCCACGATACATGCAGCTGAAAGCCGCCCTCAGGGTATCAAGCTGACACCAACCATCAGGGTTTGAAATTGGCAGCCATCCCATAGCCTTCCACCAGGCTGGCCTCGTCGAGAAGACTTTTCGCGGCGAGGTCTTCCTTTGTCTTGCCGCTCCAGTCGCGGCCGATCAGGCCGTTTTCATCGCGCGCGTGCGTCCAGGCATAATCGAGGCTTGCGGTTGCGGCCTTCATGTATGACGGATTTCCGTCCGCTTCGTACAGCGCCTGATACCCACGGAACAACACCACCGTGAACCACGGATCCTTCGGCGGAAAGAAGACGGTTCCGTCTGAATCGGTGGTTGTGAACCGGTCGAAACTGGCCTTTGCCACCCGTTGTGCTTCCGTCAGATGGGCCTTGTCATCCGTGATGGCGTTCAGCAGGACCGCTGCATGGATCATCGTGCCGCAATTGTAGGCATAGACGGCTTCATCGACCTTCCCATCCAGATTGATGTTGTCCCAGTAGACGCCATCCGGCGCCTGAAGGTTTTCCCGGGTCCAGGCGTAGATTTTCTTCCCCCAGGCCAGGTAGGACGGGTCTTTCGTGTCCTGATACAGCTCAAGTGCCAGAACCGCTGCCGGGCCGTTCGAGCAGGTATTCTTCGATGTCTTTTTCGCTTCGCACCAGAAGATACCGCCCCCGAGCTTGTCGGTCCATCCGCTCTGTACGAACGTCATGATTTCCTTTGCCCGGTCGAGGTACTCCATGTCGCCGGTCTGACGGTAGGCAAGGACGAAGTCGAGACCGAGCCACAGATTGTCGTCGTAATAGCGCTCCGAACTGCTGAAATCCGCAGGATAAGCCTGGTAGGCCGGTGGTTTCCGAACCGTGTCGCGGTATTCGTCGATGCATTTCAGAATGTCAGTCAGGCTTTTCTTGTATTTGTCTTCCTGTCCGGGCAGGCGACCCAATGCGTTAGTGGCGGACAACATCTCAGATAAAGGCCAAAGATAGGAGAACGCATTGTCCTCGCTTTGTGCGGGGTAACGCTCGATGTACAAGTTCATCCCCTTCACCTTGTAGTTGGCTGCGATCGTATCATAGAGAAGGACCGCCCGTTCTTCCGGGGTTTCGGCCTTTTGGCTGACGAAGGCTGAGGCGGGATCGGGAGAAGCGGGTTCTGCAGAAGCTGGATCTGCAGAGGTTGTTTCCGAAGCGGCGGTCTTCGATGCGGATGCGTCAGACGCCATATTTTCATCCGCGCCGGAAACAGAACCGGTGGTGGGGTTGGCGGCGGATGCCGTCGGAGATGTGGGCAGCGAGGCCTCGGAACCAGCCAGGTTCCCATTCGTGAGTGACGTACATCCGGCTGCCATCAGCAGCAGAATCGCCAGTCCGCCTGCAATCATCCGTTGGGGTCCGTTCATTCCACGATTCATCCGATTGTCCTTCCGGCCGCACGGAATCGCACGCCCTGTTTGATGGATATAAGATACAACATTTTGATTGATATATCCACCACTAAATAACATATGATCGGCATATCAGGATAGGGACCAAGGACCGAAGGTGAAGAGGCGGCATGGGAAAGAGGATTCCGGTTGAGAGAAATCCGGTTGATTCCTGACATCAGATTGTGATAGGCTAATATGGAAATGGGTTCATACGTATGAATCGATGAAGAAATCTCCATCCACAAATGCGTCAAGCGGAAACGGGTAGGGAAATGCCGGAGCAGCAGGTGAAAAAACCCAAAGCCCCCCCTTTGAAGACTGGCCGTACCGTAACAAGCCTGGATGTCGCGAAAGCGGCCGGCGTGTCGCAGAGTCTGGTTTCCCTGATTCTGTCCGAGAAGCCGGGCAAGAAGATACGCCCCGAAACGCGGACGCATGTCTTGAAGATCGCTTCGGACATGGGTTACCGGCCCAACATGCAGGCCAGCGCCATGAAGCTGAGGAAGGCACAGGCCATCGGCCTGCTTTCAGTGTGGGAGACCGGATCGTTCGTGTTTCCGCCGGTCGTGAATGGTCTGAAGACGGTCTGCGACCGGGAAGGGCTTGCGCTGACCATCTGTACGGGCAGAACAGATACAGCTGGTACGCCGGACTATCTGTCCTATTTTCTGCAGAATCGGCTGGATGGGATCGTATACCTTTCCCATGTCGGTGTGAACCGCGACGGGGTGATTGAAACACTTCAGCGGCACCAGGTTCCCTTCGTCTGCGCCATTGGCGCGAAGGATCTGCCGGAAGTCTCCAGTGTGGACGTGGACTTTGTCCTCAATGGACGTCTGGCGGCGGAGCATTTGGCGGAAGCGGGATGCAGGCGCCCGGTCATCGGGCTTGATCCTGATCAAAACTATGCCGAACGGGAACGGATGGACGGATTTCTTCAGGCTTGTCGGGATACCGGTATGCATGCGACCTGCATGATCCCCTGGGAAACCGGAGATGGGGTGGAAGCCGTGAGGGATCACCTGCGGCGTCTGTTGCAGAAGAATCCTGACATGGACGGGTTTGCCGCAGTGACGAAGATGGCCTGGCAAATGCTCGAAGCCGCCAAGGCGGAGGGAATAGCGGTTCCGGAACAGATGAAGGTCATTTCCCTGGACAACGAGGCGTATGCGCCATACCTCACACCCTCTTTGAGCACAGTGGACGAACCGCTGGAAACCATCGGGCAGACGGCGGGTGAAATGCTGGTCCGGCTGATGGCAGGGGATGAGGCGGTTCGGAAACGGGCGGAACACCCGACCTTGTCCCAACGATCCTCGAGTCTCCGCGAAGGGTGATGGTGAGGTGCCTGGCACAAAGCCGTCGCAACCGCCATGGCAAAGTCACGGCGATCAATCGATGAAAATGCACCTATCCCCGGGTAACACAAACTGGATAACAATAGGACAGGAACGGGAAGAAGGAGAAACAGGATGAAGCAGATCATGACCCCCAAGGAACGTGCAGTAGCGGCGCTCGAGCTCCGCACCCCGGATTTCGTACCCCATTTCGAACTGGAATTCCAGCTTGCGCCGGAAATGTTCGGGCGTGACCTGATTCCGCCGGAACTGACGGGTCCGGCCCTCTACAAGCTTTCCGCGAAAGAGAAGGAGAAGTCGCTGCGGGAAACGGCGGAATTCATCCTGAAGGTCTATACGGAACTGGAGTATTCCATCATTCCCGGGCCTTACGGGCTTCCGGAGGCGGAAACCTTTCAGCTGCAGAGGTACCTGCGCGACCTGATGGGGGACACGCGCATGATCGGGTACCATGGTGACAACACCTACTCCATCCAGGATGGCAACGAGATGGCCGAGTTCGCCTATGCCATCGCCGATGATCCGGACGCCGTGCGGGAAAAGGCTTCGAAGATGGCGGATGCGGCCATCGAGCACAACAAGAGGCTGCAGGAAGCAGGCGTCGACGTGCTGCTGCTTTGTTCGGACTACTGCTACAACTCCGGGCCGTTCATCTCGCCCGCCATGTTCCGGGAGTTCATTACACCCTACCTGGCCCGGATCATTGAGGCGGCGCGCAAGGACGGTCTGTACACCATCAAGCATACGGACGGAAACATCATGCCCATCATCGACCAGCTGGTCGAATGCAGGCCGCATGCGCTGCACTCGCTGGATCCCATGGCCGGCGTCGATATCCGGGAAGTGAAGCGGTTGTATGGAGACAAGGTGGCCCTCTGCGGAAACGTGCATTGCGCGGCCCTGCAGACAGGCACCGACGAGGAGGTCATCGCCAGTGCGGAATATGCACTGACCTATGGCAAGCCGGGCGGGGGATACATCTTCTGTACCAGCAACATCCCGTTCAAGGGCATGCCGCCGGAACGGTACCGGATGATTCTGGATGTCTGGAAACGGATGCGCATGTATTGAGCCGGAGCAAGTGATCTGAACCGGATGCGCATGTATTGAGTCGGAGCAAGGAATCCATACCGGATGCTGATGGATCGGACAGGAGATCACGCATACAATTGCGGATGAACCCTGTCGGACAGGACAAGGAGGGCTTTCTTCATGAAGGAAATGACCAGCCGCCAACGGTTCCAGTGCATGTTCGAACATCGCGAAGCCGACAGGATCCCCATCAGCGACAGCCCCTGGGGCACCACCATCGAGCGGTGGGAGCGGGAAGGCATGCCGGCCGGCATGGATTACCGCGACTACTTCGGTCTCGACAAGGTGGCCACGATCGGGGCGGACAACAGCCCGCTCTATGAGGCCCGCACCCTGGAGGAAACCGACAAATACCGCATCTACACCACAAGCTGGGGCGCCACGCTCAAGCAATGGAAACATGCGACCTCCACGCCGGAGTTTCTGGATTTCACCATCAAGGATGCGGAAGCCTGGAAAAAGGCGAAAGCGCGCATGACACCCGAAGGTCCCCGGATCGACTGGGAAGGCCTGAAGCGGGACTGGCCGAAGTGGAAAGCGGAAGACCACTGGATCCAGGGCTATTTCTGGTTCGGATTCGATGTCGCGCATTCCTGGGCGGTCGGGACGGAAACCCTGCTGATCGCGCTGATGGAGGAACCCGAGTGGTGCGTGGACATGTTCAACCATTATCTCGATGTGGACCTCGCACTATTCGACCAGATTCTGGCGGCCGGTTATACCTTCGACAGTATGCATTGGCCGGACGACATGGGTTACAAGAACCACCAGTTCTTTTCGCTGCCGATGTACCGCGAACTTCTGAAGCCGGTTCAGAAGCGGGCCGTCGAGTGGGCGCACAGCCACGGGATCAAGGCACACCTGCATTCCTGCGGGGACATCAATCCGATCGTGCCAGAGCTGATTGAAATCGGCATCGACGCCATCAATCCGCTGGAAGTGAAGGCGGGGATGAATCCGATCGCCCTGAAAAAACTGTATGGCGACAAGGTGGTCTTCCATGGCGGTGTGAACGCGGTGCTGTGGGACCAGCCGGAAGCCATCCGGGAAGAGATGAAAGCCGTAATTCCTGTCATGAAGGAAAACGGCGGATACATCTTCGCATCCGACCACTCCATTCCGGACGCCGTAAGCCTGGAGGATTTCAGGGGTATCATCGGGCTGGTGAAGGAACTGGGCGCCTACGACTGAGGACTGGTCGGACTTTACAGGGTTTCAAGATCATACAGCCATGGACAAAGACTTTAGGGATGAACGAACCGGGCTTGCTGAAAAGGCAGGCCCGGTTTTTGTTTGTCTCGCATACTACATTGACACGCATAGTAATATGCGATACACTGCAATCAGGGAGGTGATGCAGATGGGTGACAATCTCAGCAGCGATCTGATCCGGGGCCACATCGACACGATGATCCTGCGCGTGCTCCTGAATGGGGACAGCTACGGCTATGAGATCATCAAGGCCATTGCGGCCAACAGCGATCGTGCCTATGAACTGAAGGAACCCTCCCTGTATTCCAGCCTGAAACGCCTGGAAACCGGCAGACAGGTCCAGTCGTACTGGGGGGATGAAAGTCAGGGTGGAAGGCGCAAGTACTACCGTGTCACGGAGTACGGGCGGGAATGCCACCGGCAGTCGGTCGAAGCGTGGAAAGCCGCGAAGACCCTGATTGACCGGTTGATTGAAGGGAGTCGGAGCGATGGATGAGCTTGAAGTCCATGTGAACCATTTGTTTGCCAAATACGCCGGCATTCGGGAGATGCAGGAGTTGAAGGCCGAAGTCCTCGGGAATCTGGAGGCGAAGCGAGCAGATCTGATGGCCTCTGGAATGGACAGGCAAACGGCGACGACACAGACCAAGGCGGGCCTGACCACCGTGGATGGGCTGGTCGACGGGAATCGCTGCATTTATCTCAACCGGTATCGCCGGGAATGGCTGCAACGCGCATTTCTGTTCATCGTTATCGGTTGGGTGGCCACGATACCCCTGTTCATGTTCCGGGGAGTCGTACTCTTGAACAGCGCACTGCTGTGCGGGGTCATCGTGGCTGGAATCGCCAGTATCGCAATGCACGGGAACAAGAGCCCGGAATGGCTGGGGAAGCGGCGGTACCTGAACCTGAACGACCGGATGAAATGGCGCCGGTGGACCTGGATCGCCTGGACCGTTTTCATGCTCTTCGCCACCCTGATGACGACCGGCCTGCTGTTCGCCTCCAACATCTGGTTCGGCTGGCAGGTGAAAATTGGCGGACCCTACCAGTTCGCGCTTGTCGTCATCCGATATGCAGTGCCCTTTATCACGATATTTGTCCCTTTGTTCATGCAGTCCTTGCCCAAGATGATGATGAAACATGAAGTAGGAGAAGCAGATGAAAAACCAGAAGAAATCCATCAACCTCAATAGCCTTTCCGCCTGGCTGCTGCTGTTTGGCGTGATTCTGTACGGCTTGATCCAGGGCGTCGTGCTGCCGAACCAGAAGGCGGCCGCGGACAGGAAAGCCGTTTCACAGATGGATGCGACAACACATGATCTCCAGCCGGTTCTATCTTTCAAGAGTCCTTACATGGGCGACAATTCAAAAACGATTGGCCTGTTCCACGCGCTTCCGCTCGCGTTGCCGGACATGACGTTCGAGTTGTTTCCAGATACGCTGACGGTGCAGGTGAATTACACGGGGACGCCGCTGGAGACCGGGCGGGATAGTTTGTCGCGCATGTCCGGCAATGTTGTCAGGGAGGCAGTGGGGCAGACTGCTGGACAGACTGATGGCCAGACAACGGGACAGACAACGGGCCAGACAACGGGACAAGCAAATGGGCAGACAGTTGACCAGACAACGGATCCGGCAGCAGACGGAGTCTTCACGGATGCGGAATGCACCCTTCACGTCCGGAAATCCATGCTGTATGACGCAACCGCGGCCTTCGCGCTGATCGGAAATCTCGAGGGTGTGACCTATCACTTTTCGGATGCGGACTATACCGTGAAACGTGCGGACCTGCTTGCGGTGTATCCTGATTTTGCGAACATTCTGGACGATTCGGTCTGGAAGGCGGACGTCCAGGAGAAGCTCAAGGATGAGAAGACGGTCACGGAATGGTTCGATACTTATTTTGTGAGGCAATGAAAAGGCGTGTCACTTAGATCAAGGTTTTGCGGGCGGAACTAGACGGTTGCAGAAGGCTATGGACGGTTGTTCAAAATCAGGACGCCGGAAGACCGCCGCGTTTGGTGGCACACGGCGAACTACGGACGGAGATCGTTCGTTTGACACTGTCTGGAGCCTGCGCTACAATGATCTGGCAGAACACAGGACCCGATTGGAACATGCCGGCTTGCCCGTGTGGTGGAATGGCAGACACATGGGACTTAAAATCCCCCGACTGCGAGGTCGTGCCGGTTCGAGTCCGGCCACGGGCACCAGTCCACGGGTATCTGCGAGATGCATAACGTTTAAAAGCAACAGGGGTCGAACGCATATCGTTTCGGCACCTGTTGCTTTATTCTTCCCATTGCAGCAGTCCCAACCCATGCTGCAGGTTTGTTGCTGCTTCTATATCTTTATCGCCCGTTCACGGATGTTATCGATTGTTTTGGCAAAGTTGCTTATTCCAGCAGAATCCAGATCCTTGAGGATTGCGTCCAGCCAGGCATCATTCAATTTCATGGTGTACTGATACAAAACTTTTCCGGGATCGGACAGATAAAGCGCGTTTGCTCGTTTATCTTGGTCGGATTTCCGAATAAGGATATATCCCTTTTGCGCCATCCTTTTGACGGAACGCGCAATCGCGGCTTTGTCGATCGCCAAAGCGGTTGCGATTTCTTCCTGGCTGATGCCCTCGTTTTCCCCGATATTGACCAGAAAGACACTATCCGAAAAAGATATGTCCAGGGAGTCCATTGATTTGGAAGCATAGCTTACATACGTTCGATACAGAATGCCAAACGTTCTGAGGATCTTTTGTTTTTCCATTTCCTAATCTGCCTCGCTGCCCAGGAAGAACCCTTCGATCATTTGAATAAACTGATCAGGCGCTTCCAGATTCGTTACATGCCCGGAATCAACTTTTACATATTTGCAGTTTTTCACCAGAGACACCGCATGATCCGCCATTTCCTGCGACATTGCACCATCCAGTGTTCCATCCTTCAAGTATTTGAAATTCGCCTGAATCAGCAGTGTCGGGCATTGAATGTTCTGAAGCGCCTCGGCATGGTCAAAACCTGCGTTCCACGTTCCGTCGAAAAAGGCATCGCCAAAGTGCGGATCGTAAGTATTCAGTCCTCTAAGCATTTCCTGGACGGTGACGGGAAGAAAAGCAATTTCGACCGGCTCGCCGGGATTCGTGTTTTTGTAGATCCCTACCATAAAGCCAATCAGCATTTGGGAGGCACTCCCGCCCGTATAGGTCTTGAAGAACTCCGCGCTGTTCCTCAGCCAGTAGTCCAGAAAGTTGCCGTCATAGTTCACATCCTTCAAGGAGTTGTTGCTGGCCAAGAAAAGCTTGTTTGCGACCGTATGCTTCACTTCCGGGTATTCTGCGGAGAACAATGGAGGATCCTCCATCACGATCGCTTTCACCAAATCCGGTTTGTTGGCAGCCAACCAGGCAGTGAGAAGCCCCCCCGACGAATTCCCGGTTACATAGGCGGATTCCCCGATGACCGTTTCCATGAATAGTGCGAGATCGCTTCCGATCTGACCGGCAGTCATGGCGTAATCAACTGGAACGGTCGTTTTTCCATGGCCGGGGTAGTCCACCGCAAACACATGGAATTTTGTCGACAGCTCCGGCAGCACTTCGCTGTACGTGTACCAGTCCAGTGTCTGCGCATGCAGGAGAAGCAGGGAAGGCCCGTTGTCGGGGCCCTCGGCGTAGTGGAAGTTCACAGTGCCAATAAGCGCCGATTTCGTGACAATCCCTGCTTCGGCCATTTTTTTGTCAGCGGGGTTCCTATATGTGATCATCAGGGTGATCAGGACGACGAACGCCATTGCCACGACAAGCAGGAGAACAGGGCGGATGAATCGTAGCATCGTTGGCTTTGTATTTGGGGATCTTGAAAAAAGCATAGGAAAGATACTCCTTGCAAATAAAGTTGACTGAGTCAATCATAAGCAATGAAGTTCTCCGTGTCAACCGGAAGCGTAATCCGCCATCCCTCTCGAGCATGTGGTCCGTCCAATTCGCGTAACCACCGCCTGTCAGGTAGAATCACGAATCACAAGATTCCCCGGAATCAGAACATGATAAGGAAGTGAGTTGTCCCCCCGAATGCGCGAGAGCAGCATCTTTACAGCCCGCGCGCCGATTTCCCGCGTCTGGATATGGTAAGTGGAGAGCGGCGGATTGGAGTATTTGGACAACTCGATATCTGAAAGCCCGATGACCGCCATCTCCTCCGGAACCTTTACTTTCACGCCGTACAAGCCGGAGAGGGCGGCCATGGCCATGAGATCGCTGGCCGCAAAAATCGCGGTGGGGCGGTCCTTCATGGCGGCGATGGTCTTCACCTGGTCGATGCAGAGGGGTTCGTCCCAGCGGCAGTCCATGACCCAGGCCGGATTCACTTCCAGACCGTGCACATGCAAAGTGGCCGCGAAACCCTGATAACGCTTGGAACGGCGGATTTCGCCGCTCTCCCCGCTGCCGCCGATATAGCCGATGCGACGATGTCCGCGCGCGATCAGGTGCTCGGTGATCTGGGTCGCCGCATGGAAATAATCGTACCCGATATTGTCGATGTCCTCGCGCTGCGTATCGATGCCGACGACATGGGCGGATTTTTGGCGGATGAACTCGTACGTGCGGTTCTTGAGCGATTCCATCAGGATGACGCCTGTGATGCCGCCGGCGAAGGTGTCCGCCAGCACTGCATCATCCTCCAGCTCGAAAAAGGTGCGCAGGAAGGTCAGGGACAGCCCTTCCGCGGCCAGCTGCTCCTCGATGCCGGACAGGATGGACATGAAGTACGGGTCCGAATACTTGTCCTTCGTGACGCTCAGGACGCAGCCGATTTTCGGCTTGACCGCAGGATCGGCCTTTCCAAGGGTGTATGCCAGCGTGGAAGCGGCTTCCCGCACCTTCAGCCTCGTTGCATCGGTCATTTTGTAGGTTTTGTCATCATTCAAAACCCGCGAAACGGTGGCTGTTGAAACGCCGGCCAGCTTTGCCACATCCTTGATACTGCTCATTTATACTCCTGTCATCACGCAACAACGTAACGGAACCTGTCTTGACTATATCGTCCCTATGATGCTGTGTCAAGCATGTTACGTGAAATGTTGCGCAGAAAAATCTTTACAGCCATCTTGCGGTGTGATAGATTCGTCACGTAATGAACACGAAAAACAACGCAACAAGAATGGATGAAAATCGTATCGTTACGTGAAGGAAGTCAAGGAATGGGAACCTGTCACAGCTGCGCCGGAAACCTCGCCCATGATGAAATCGCTTTGAACCTCCGTCTGTTCGGCAGAGGTGTCGGGCGGATCAACTGCCTGCCATGTCTGGCGGAACGGCTGGGATGCGAGGAAGAGGCGCTCCATCAACAGATCGCCCATTACAAGAGATTGCACTGCGCCTTGTTCGAACCAGAGTTCAACCGGTATGGAGATGCATATGAGTAGGATGGTCCTTTACCCTTTCAATACGGATGCGGTTCTCACCAATCCCCACATGGGCTTCATCGCGGCGCCTGGTCTGGCCGGCGTATCCGGTGCGGTCCAGACACCGCACGGCGAAGCGGTGGCACCCTATCGGTTTTCCGAGGAGGGGACAACCTTCAATCACCCGGACTCGAACCTGACCTTCATCGGCTTGCGCTGGCGCGAGATCGAGGCACAGGAAGGCTTGTGCGACTGGACGGTTCTGGAGCGCCGCCTTTCGCGTGCGGCGGAACAGGGATGCACAGCAGTTGTCCGTCTTTCTCCCTATGCCCTCGGGGACGATGACGTTCCAGGCTGGCTTCGTGCAGAAAACCCAGAAAAGCCGGATTTCCCGTTCTGGCAGGTTGATCCCGCCACCTCCCGCTATGTCCCGTGCTGGTCACGGTTCATTCAAGCCTTCGCGCAACAGTTCAACGGCCATCCGCTCATCTCTTCGGTGGACTTGGCCATCGTAGGCGCGTGGGGCGAAGGCGGGGGAACGGAACTGATGCGGGAGGAGGATATCCGCCGCATCGTGGCGGCTTATCTGGACAACCTCCCGAACACTCCGGTTGCAGCGCTGCTGCACGATCCCGTGTCCCTGCGGATCATCCAGGAATTCAAGCATCCCGTCGGGTTCCGTGTGGACTGCCTTGGCGACATGGGCGGGTTCCATGGCGAAGCCTGGAGCCACATGCTCGATTTCTATCCGCAGAACATCGTCAATTTCGGCATGAAGGACGCCTGGCGGAAGGGTCCGGTCCTGTTCGAAGCCTGCTGGCACATGTTCGACTGGTATCGGAATGGATGGGACATCGGGTACATCATCGACGAATCCCTTCGGTGGCACATCTCCTCCTATAACGGGAAAGGATCTCCCGTGCCCGAAGCGTGGAAATCCGAGGTGGAGCGGTGGCTGCGCCGCATGGGATACCGGTTCGAGCTGCGGCGGGTCGAATATGAGAACGAACTCGTCCGGGGCGCATCCTTCCGGGTGGAAACCCTCTGGGTGAACGGCGGCGTGGCGCCGATTTACACGCGGTATCCTCTCCGGTACAAACTGGGGGCTTATGAATACGAGAGCACGGCGGACATCACCCGATGGATGCCGGAGGAAGACATGCTTCAAGCCGATATTCTGACCCTCCCAGCCGATTTGCCTGAAGGTGAGCACCTGCTGCGCATCGGTATCCCGACGGAACTGACGACCGGACCGCTCAACCTGCCGCTGCAAGGCCGCGACGGGGAAGGGTTTTATCCGGTCGGGAAAGTGGTGGTAAAATGACGGAAAATCAAAGCCTTCCTGCATGGTGCGGAATTGAAGGGCTGGATGAGGCCTTCGGTGAACGCTTCGCATTCTGGTTGGCCCGCGAAGAATCTGCGTCCGCCGGAATCGATGGGCAGCAGGCGAATCCGCCCATCCTGCCGGAACCCCTTCTCCGGGAGATTGAAGAGACCTACCGGATTCCGGAATCCCGCATGGCGGTCCTGAGGGATGCTGCGGCGGAAATCGAGTCCAACAAGCGCCTTTACTGGGTGACCCGGTTCCTGATTTTCGACATGTGCACGGATCGGAACCGCTATGACGCCGGAAAATTCAACAATCCGACGCCGACCGTGTCCTTGCGGCATGCCGCCCTCTATCCGCTGGTCCTCATGCTGGGATGCGTGCCGGTTTCACGGCGGAACTGCGCGGAGCGGGGAATCCCGGAAAGCCTGTACCTTCCTGTTGCGGACCGGGCCCTGAAGAATCAGATGGCCCTGTTTGCCGAAGGGGATGCGCACATCGCCGACTTTCCCTGGGACATGAATTTCTACACAGGGGTCATCTTCCTGTTGGATCGGTTCTATTTCATTGCCGTTCCCTATGAGGATGAGGTGGACTTCTGGCGGAACCGGCGGACGGGAAGCGTCGTCGGGCTCATGACGAAGGAAACGGCCTTCCGGCGCGACGGCCAGTACGACGGCCTCAACACGGTTCATGACCGGGATGCGTTTATCAGCCAATACCGGGAAACGAAGGAATCCGTCACGGCCAACCCGGTGAATCCTGCCGGTTTCCTCGAAAGGGAGACCGTTGTGTTGAACCGGGCCGAATGGCAGCGGGTTTTGCACCGGGGGGATAGGGTGCTCGGTTTCCACATCCCTTCCGGGCCTGGCTATGAACCGGAACGGTTCCGCATTTCCTCCGTCATGGCGCTCGATTTCTTCCGGAGGTATTTCCCGGAATGGGATATCAAGGGGATCTGGAGCGAGTCCTGGCTGTATGATCCTCGGCTGTCATTGTTTCTGGATGCCGATCGCAGCAACATCGCCCGTATGCAGCGCCAGATGTACCTGTATCCGATGGATTGGGGAGACGGCATGCTGAAGTACGAGCTTTTCGGATCGGAAAGCGTGGATGTGAATGCGTTCGAACCCAAAACCGGCCTACAGAGGCAAGCGGTGGCCTACATGCGTGCGGGTGGCCGATTCGGGACCGGCGGCATGGTGGTTTTGAAGGAAGAAGCGGACCGCATCGGCGGGAATCCTTATTCGGACGGTGCGGATTGGGAGCGGTTCCTTGAAGTCGTGGACAGCCACCTGGATGCGCTTCGTCCGCACAGGATGATCTGACCGGATGCGCGGAACGCACAGGGCATTGGAGGTTGACCGGGAATGGGAAAGTATTCGCTCGAAAACCATGAACGCTATCAGACGACCAAGATACGGCCCGCCAATCTCCCGGTGCTGAATGAACTGGAGTGGGACGGGGAGGTCCTGTCCCTCGACGGTATGGAGGATATTCTGGACCGATTGGCGAACGGAAAGCCTTTTGCCCTGTCCATCCGGCTGGATGGCAGACACCCGGCCGAACTGGGGAGACGGATGGCGCTTCTCGGCCTGCAACGGCATTGGCGGAAAGGCCCGGTCCTTGTGGATCCCGGTGTCGTGCAGGGGGAGAGTGAGTGCGGTTTGTTGCAGGTGCCGGTACAGGCGGACGAGGTTGCCCGGCATAATGGAGAAAACCGGATAGAGGAAATCAGGCGCGAAGCAATCCGTTGGCATGCCTCAACCTGTGGAAATCTACCGGGTTTCGGCAGTCGCGTGGAGTTGCGGAAAATGGCCTACCCATCCGCTGTCACTTCAGGCGGGGCCTGGCCGGTACGCCTCTGGTGGGTATCCTCCGGAACCGCGCCCTGTTATGGAAGTCACCGGATCGATCTGCGGCTCGCATCCGAAGCCCTCTCTGCGGATCTGGCGCTGGGAGCCGATATCAACCGTTTCATCGAAGGGGATCACACCTGCAACGTGGTGCTTCGGCTGCCCGAACTGCCTGCCGGTACCTACACGGTCGGAATCCGTGCGGCCGGGTACAGGCTGTCAATGGCTGATGCGGGACTGGGGCCGCCGGATTCGGACGGATTCATTCCCGTGGGAACGCTCCTGCTGGATCAACAGCCGAGAGAGGACCTGTTTCAAATCTGGGACGACTATTACCCCGAGGGCTATTATCCCCTTGAGGATCCGGAGGTACCGGGATGAGTCTTGAGGAAACGCAGATTGAACAGAAAGGGAACAGGGTATCGGCCAAGCCTGCCCGTCGGAACGAAATGCTTCGTGAATTCCGCATCAACGGCATTCTCTATCTGATGTGCGTACCTGCGTTGCTGTTGCTGCTCGCCTTCTGTTATGTCCCGTTCGCCGGCATCTGGATGGCCTTTACGGATTTCAACGTGGTGGACGGCATCTTCGGCAGCAAGTTCGTCGGGTTGGACAATTTCCGGTTTTTCTTCCAGCCGGGCGGCATGGCCTGGAAGGTCACCTACAACACGCTGTTCATCAACTTCTTCGGAATCATTCTCGGACTGGTCTTTCCCATCTCGATTGCCATCGCGCTGAACGAAGCCAAGTCGAAGACATTCCGGAAGCTGTCCCAATCCATGATGTTTTTCCCGTACTTCCTCTCCTGGGTGGTCGTCGGCGTCATCATCTACGGACTGTTCTCGACGGACATCGGCGTGTTCAACCATCTTCGGACAGCCTTGGGATTCGACATCGTCCGCTGGTATGCTGAACCGAAGTATTGGAAGGGCATCCTGATCATCGCGAATGTCTGGAAGTGGTCCGGGTATTCCTCCATCATCTACCTCGCAGCCATGGCGAACTTCGACGGTGCCCTGTATGAGGCCGCCACGGTCGACGGAGCCGGTAAATTCAAACAGATCATCCACCTGACGCTTCCAATGCTGCAGCCGACAGCCGTTGTCCTGACCCTGATGTCCATCGGGCGCATCTTCTACGGTGACTTCGGCATGGTCTACGGCATCGTCGGAAACAATCCGGTCATCGGGGATGCGGTCACCATCATCGACACGTATGTGTACCAGGCCATGCGGACACTGGGCTTCTCGTTCTCGACGGCCATCGGCCTGTACCAGTCCGTCATGGGTCTTGTGCTGGTCATTCTGGCCAACTGGGCGGCGAAACGGATCAACGACGGGGAGGGATTGTTCTGATGAAACAGACGACCGGAGACAAAATCCTTTCCATTGTCGCATATATTTTCCTGGGGCTGTTTGCCCTGGTTTGCCTGTATCCGCTTGTCCTCACGCTGAGCGTGTCAGTCTCGTCCGAGAAAGAGATCGTGCGGCACGGCTATTCCATTATCCCGAAGGGATTCACGCTGGACACCTATCGATACATGTTTGTGAACAGTGGCGAGAAAATCCTCCGATCCTACGGAATCACCATCCTTGTCACCATCCTGGGAACGCTTGGCGCCATGCTCGTCACCTCGATGATTTCCTATGCCATCTCCATCAAAACGCTGCGGTACCGCAATGTCATCGCATTCCTCTGCAACTTCACCATCATTTTCTCGGCCGGTCTGATCCCGTGGTATGTCGTGTGCGTCAATTATCTGAAACTGGGCAACACGCTGTCCGGGCTCATCTTCCCATCCATGCTCAGCGTCTGGAACATTTTTCTGATGCGAACCTACTTCAGCGCCATCTCGCCATCGCTCTATGAGAGCGCGCGCATCGACGGTGCCAACCACTTCCGTATCTACTGGGCCATCGCCATCCCGCTTTCGAAGACAGCCCTGCTGACCGTCGGGCTCATGTATGCACTGCAATACTGGAACGACTGGTGGAACGCCCTCATGTTCATCACGGACAAGAAGCTGTTTCCGCTGCAGTATTACTTGTATTCCATCATTTCCAACGTGTCCGCCATCAGCTCGGGCCGCATCCCATCTGGCGCCGCGGGGGCCATCAAGCTTCCTGCGGAGACGGTGAAAATGGCGGTCACGGTGGTCACGATCGGTCCGATCCTTTTCCTGTATCCCTTCGTGCAGAACTATTTCGTCCAGGGCATCATGGCCGGCGCTGTCAAGGAATGAAGCCGGTCTGGATCGAAAAAGACTATCGGAACCATCCAGTCAGGTGGATGCCTGACAAGAAAGAAAGGGAGAAAGCACATGAAAAAGAGAAGAATCCTCGCCCTGCTCCTTTCCCTGATATTCGCCATCGCCACGTTGGCAGGTTGCGGGAGCGGAACTGCCTCAACCGACGGCAGTGCGTCTGCATCGCCTTCCACCGTCGCATCCGCAGGAGCGTCTTCGGACGCCGTGACCCCTGCCGCCGCCGGACCGGCGAAAGACATGACGATCCTATACCCCGGCGACATGTCCGAACGGATGTCAGACTACCTTGAGAATGAATTCGGCGCCGTCATGCTGAAGGACCTGAACATCAACCTCAAGATGAGCTACTCGCCCTGGGACCAGTACTGGGAGAAGAAAAGCATCATGCTGGCGGCGCAGGAACCCATCGACCTGTACTGGGATGGAAACCCGAACCTGAACGTGATGGTTTCGAAAAAGGAAACCCAGCCGCTGGACGACCTGATCGCCCAATACGGCCAGGACATGCTCAAGGTCATGCCGGAAGGATATATGAAGGGCGGCACGATCAACGGGAAGATTTACGGCATCCCGTCCGCCAATGCGCCATCCTCGGCCATGTTCCAGCTCGTTTGCCTCCGTCAGGATCTCCTCGAAGGCGTTGGAATGACTGAGGTGAAAACCGCCGAGGATCTGATGAAGTTCTCGAAGCTTGCGAAGGAGAAGTACCCGGACATCAAGGGCGGCGGCGAGCCCCTCATGATGCCCTTGACACGCTATTTCACGGATGAGCAGTACAACTTCATCACCGCTTCGGATCTGGTGGTGTTCGGAGAGGAATCGGGCAAGGCCATTTCGTATTATGAGACCGAAGCCTTCAAGAAACTGATGAAGTTCAGTCGGGAAATGACGGTTGCGGGCCAGTACGCCGACGATCTCACGATCAAGTACAACGAGCGCGATTCCCGTGTCCAATCCGGCGTTTACCTCTGGGTGGAAGGCTCTCTGGGCAAGGAGTTGGAGATTTCTGACGCTGTGAAGGCCAATGCGCCGGAAGCCGTCCTGAAGTCCTACCTGCTCGCACAGGAAAAACCCCGCTATGTGACGTCCGCCGGCGGCGAAGTGCTGTGTGTGCCGGTTTCCGCTCCGAACCCGGTGGATGCCATCCGGTTCGTGAACTGGATTTATGCCTCTGCGGATCACTACAACATGGCCATCTACGGGATCAAGGACAAGGACTACAAGGTAACGGACGGTCGGGTTGAGCGGCTTGTCGCGGATGAATTCTTCTATGAATGGATGTTCCGGAACAGGAACTACCAGATGTTCGCGAAGAACGTCTCCGATGAATACATCGCGTCCTACAAGGACTGGGACAAGGATGCCATCGTCTCGAAATCCTTTGGTTTCCGTTTCGACAACACCCCGGTGAAGGAAATCGAAGCGAAGCTGATCGAGGCCGTCAAGGTGTTCGTGCCCCTGCTGACCGGGTTTGTCGATCCGGCCGTGGAATATGAAAAGGGCGTGAAGGCGCTCAAGGACGCCGGGATCGACCAGTATGTGGCGGAAGTGCAGCGTCAGTTGGATGCGTATGTGAAGTAAGGAACCGATAACGCTTGGAGCACATAAGGAGCCCTGCTGTACGGCACCGTACAGCAGGGCTTTTGTGACTCAATTGCTTATAGAGCTATTTGGTTGAACCTTCGACGAGTTCAATTCTTATTCCGAGGACACCTTCCTTTATCTCACGCTCAATGGAATAAATCTTCCTTGTGTTCTCAATCATCTTATTGAGTGTCGAGCCTTCACAGCCAAATTCCGAAAAGGCAAAAGATGTGTACAGTTCTTGAAATGACTTGAATGGGTGCAAGGAAACAACGCGTGTCCTGATTGTTTCTTTCTCATCCGGCAGCAATCTGAAGACAATCTCATCTCCAACCCTGATGAGTTTACGCTTTTCATCGTTGCACCTTACCTCGATGTGCTTGATCTTTTCCCTGATGGCCATAAATGGACGCTCATATAAACTCATAACGTGTAACATTGGGCCATCTCCTCTTCAGCGTTTAGTAGGCGACACCCATGCATTGTTCCTGCCTTATATTGCAAGCTTGCGCACATCCGCCAGAAAGCCTCGAACCGCCTCCTCTGGCGTAGCCCAGGAGGTCACCAGGCGAACCGCAGAAGTGTTTTCTTCCGCGGGAGCCCAGGTATAGAAGGCGTATTCCTGTTGCAGTTTTTCGATAAGCGCGTCCGGCAGAATCGGGAAGATCTGGTTCGTGGGGGACTCCACCAGGAAGGGGAAACCGAGTTCCTTCAGCCCATCCCGCAGCAAGCCGGCCATCCGATTCGCATGGGTGGCAAGGCGGAAATACAGACCGTCCCTGAACATCTCCCGGAACTGGATGCCCAATACCCTGCCCTTGGCTAGAAGCGCACCTTTCTGCTTCATGTGGAAGCGGAAGTCCGACTTCAGATTTTCCTTCACGATGACAAAGGCTTCGCCGATCAAAGCACCGTTTTTGGTTCCGCCGATGTAGAACGCATCGACAAGGTTTGGGAGATCGGAAAGGGTCACATCGTTCCCCTCGGCGCAAAGGGCGGAACCAAGCCGTGCACCGTCCATCAGGAGAATCAGGCGGTTCCGGTCACAAACCATGCGAATGGCCTGCAGCTCCGCCTTCGTGTAGATCGACCCGATTTCGGTTGATTGCGAAAGATAGACGAGGGCGGGCTTGACCATATGCTCGTCGGTATGGGCATCCACCGTAGTTTGGATCCCGAAAGCTGTCAGTTTTCCATCCACCGGGGGTACGGACAGGATCTTGTGTCCGGTGGCCTCGATGGCGCCGGTTTCATGGACGAGGATATGCCCGGATTCCGCAGCGATGGCGGCTTCATGCGGGCGCAGGAAGGCTGAGATGGCGGTGAGGTTCGTCTGGGTTCCGCCGGAAAGGAAATGGATTTCCACATCCTCCCGGTTCATGGCCTTTTTCAGCAGGGAAGCGGCTTCCAGGGAAAAGCGGTCTTCGCCGTATCCATCCTCCTGAACAAGATTTGTATCCATCATGGCCTGCAGGATGGCGGGGTGTGCGCCTTCGCCGTAATCGTTGCGGAAATTGTACATGCGTCTGTCCTCCTGATGTTGGGTGACTGCCGGCGGGTGGAATGGAAACGTGGGGTTCGGGGCAGTGGTTGTGTGCCGGTGCGATGTGTCCATTATAGACCGTGACAGGGAGCCGTTCAATTCCGATACAGGGTTGCAGCCGATATGGCCGTGCAAGTCAGGCAGAAATTTCGATATGCATCAGAGGTTCATGCACCCTGGCCGACGTTCCTCAATGGCTCAAACCCGATACCATTGCTCCTGCGCGGTATATAAGGTGGCATACTCGCCGTCGGCCCGCATCAGTTCCTCGTGTGTGCCCGTTTCTGCAATTGTGCCGTCCTTCATGACCACGATCCGGTCCACGAGCCGGCACAGGCCGACCCGATGGGAGACGATGATGGCGGTCCGTCCCTTTGCCAGCTCCGAAAAATGGGTCAGAATCTCGGTTTCCGTCAAAGGATCCAGGGCGCTGGTCGGCTCGTCGAGAAGGATCAGCTCGCTGGAACGGAAGAGGCCGCGCGCGATGGCCAGCTTCTGCCACTGCCCCCCGGACAGCTCAACGCCGCCGAACGTCTTGCCCAACTGGGCGTCCAACGCGTTCCCGCTTGTTTCGTTCCGTCCTGCCAGGTTGTTCAGTGCAGTCGCTTCCAATGCGGCCAGGATGCGCGCGTCATCCCCCATTGCCCCCGGTTCGGAAATGGCGACATTCTCCCGCACGGAAAGGTTGTATCGGGTGAAATCCTGGGCAATGGAAGATACTGTGGACAGATAGGCTTCACGGTCCAGTGATTCCAGCGGCTTCCCGTCGATGCGGATCCGCCCTGCCTCGGGTCGATACAAGCCCAGGATAAGCTTCGTCAGGGTTGTCTTTCCGCTGCCGTTGATTCCGAGCAGGGCGATCCGCTCGCCTTTTCGGATTGTCAGATTCATATGATGGACGGCATGCCCTTCCTGCCCGGGGTACCGGAAATCCACGTCTTCCAGGCTGATGGATTCCTTCAGGCCGGTATAGGGCTCCGTTCCCAGCTGTTCTTCGGGCAATGCCAGGAAAGTATAGTAATCCCGGGCATAGCCCAGCCTCTCAGGGAAACTGCCGATATCGATCAGGATGCGCTTCATGTCCAGCTGAAGGCTCATGAAGGCGGCAATGGCAGCGCCCAGCACGCCGACAGTCACCACCCCCTGCAGCGCCAGCAGCAGAACGATGCCGATGGAAGCGCCATATCCTGCAATCCGGAAGCCTTCGCAGAAGAGAAGGGAAGCGGCATCCTTTTTCTGGACGGACCAAAGCTCTTCGTTGACTTCGTCCCGGACACTGCGCCATTTGTCCGTGATGTAGCTGTCAAAGCCCATCACACGCATTTCCCGGGCGGACCGGGGCTGGTTGAACAGGTTCCATAGATAGGTCAGCAGACGGGTCTTCTTTGCCTGGGCAGCTTTGACGTAATAGAATTCCCGTCCGCGGATACGGCTGGAAACGAGATAAGGCAGGACGGATAGTACACAGACCGGAAGGAGCCAGAGACTGTACCGGGAGAGGACCGCGACGATGCTGAAAAGGCTGACGAAGGACTTTAGAAAGATCAGACCCCGGTTGAACAGGGAGGAAAGGGTCTCATTGTTCACGGCCTTTTCCGCCTGTTCCTTTCGGTTCAGCAGGGCCGGGTCCTCAAGTGAGATCAGTGGCAGCCGGGCCATCTTGGCGAAAAGATCGATGCGGAAGTAATGCGTTCCCTTCTCATAGATGCCGGCGTTGATGGTGATACTGGAGAAAAAGTACAGCAGGTCGTTGACCAGATAGGTGCCGAGGTACAGGAAGGCATACAGATACAGTTCCCGCTTCAGAGTGGCATCGACGGGGAGCGGAGCGCTTGTCAGCACACGGGCGGCCCGATCGAACAGGCCCACGGAAAGGAGCGCACCAACAGCTGGCATGAGGGCGGCAGACAGATGATTCAGCATGGTCAGCAGGCTGGACCAGGGCGCCCATTTCAGCAGACTGCCATAGATGTTTCTCATGATCCGGAAGGAGCTGATGGCGGGGGTTCTGGGGCTGCTGGGAGTGCTGGGAGTACCGGGAATGCTGCTGGTGCTTGTGGTGGCGGTGCCGGGGGCGGTGTCCTTTTTCATGCCGCATCCCCTCCTTCCCCTTCTTGACAGGGTTCCCCGTCTGCTCCGGATGAATCCGCGCCTGCGAAGCCTTCATCCCAGCCGCCTCCCCGGTACCACGCGCTCTGGGCCTCATACATCCGGGCATACAGGCCGGATTCCGCGATCAATTCCTCGTGGGAGCCGTTCTCCGTGATGTGTCCTCCGTCCAGGACCAGAATGCGGTCCGCCATACGGGCGCTTGCGAGCCGATGGGAAATCAGGATGCAGCCCCTGTTTTTAAGCACTTCCGCGAAAGACTGGTACATGCGGCTTTCCGCGAGCGGGTCCAGGGAAGCGGTCGGCTCGTCGAGGATGACGAAGGCACTGTCCGCCGCACAGGCCCGTGCGATGGCGAGGCGTTGCCATTGGCCTCCGGAAAGGTCCCGGCCGCCATCTTCCAGCTTTCCGAGCACATCGTCCAGCGCAAAGCCTTCCGCCATTCCCTGCCGTAATGCGGTTTGGAGGTGTGCGTCATCCGCGATCCGGGAAATGTTGCCGAACGCCACGTTTTCCCGGACCGTCAGTTCGTACCGGCAAAAATCCTGGAAGACGACGCTGAACGCCCGTTGCCGGTCTGCTTTGTCCAGCGTGTCTAGATCCCGTCCGTTCAGGAGAATCCGCCCTGATTCCGGCGCATACAGGCCGCACAGCAGCTTGATGAGCGTCGATTTCCCCGCCCCGTTCACACCGACAAGGGCGATTCGCTCGTTTGGCCTGATGGTGAAGGATATGTCGTCCAGCACAGGTTTCTCCATGCCGGGATACCGAAAGGTGACCTGCTCGAATGCAAGGGCAAGAGGAAGGGGTTTCTCGGGGTCCGTTTCCTCGTAATGATTCCTGTTTACGGAAGGATTCATATCTGCGGAAGATTCCCTGTTTTCGGAAGGTTCCCTGTTTTCGGCATGAACTTCCGTCCGCACCTCCGGCAACCCCAGGAATTTTTCGTAGTGCCCGATGAGCAGGTAGCGGCTCCGGACATTCTGAAGCGTGTGGGACAACTGTTCCGCCTGGGCCATGACAAGGCCGGTGGAGGCAACAAGTGCGGTGAATACGCCGATGGATGCGTTCCTTTCCAACACGGCCCGCACCAGAACCAGGACCGTGAAGAAGGACCAGGCCTTGAACAGAAGCGTGCCGACAAGAAATCGTCGCTGGGCGCGATATGTAGTGGCGAGGCGCGTCTCCAGAACTTGATGGGTGAGGTTTTTCCATTTCTTCTCAATGAAGCCGGTCGCACGGAACACCTTTAGTTCGGACAGGGAAGACTTTGTGGACAGCAGGCTTCCCAGATCGTGCATGCGTCGCTCGTCCGTCGACTGTTTGTCAAACATCACGTTCATCATGTCCATGGCCCTGAAATCGAACCAGGCCATCGGAAACAGCAAAAGCAGGAATCCCGCCGTGAACCACCAGCCAATTTGTGCAAACAGCAAGGAGGTGCCGACAAGCGAGACGAAAATCGTCAGAAAGTTTGTCAGGTTCAGGAACAGGTTGAGCAGATGCTCCTGTGGATTGTCACTCATTCGGCTGATCGTGTCCTGGGTCCCGCTGTCCTCGAAACAGGCATAGTCCAGCCGCTTGAACTTCTCCACAAGAATGGGGGTCAGTCCCTCGTTGAGACGGCGCTGGAGGCGGATGAACAGCAAGCCGTCGAAAAAACCGCCGGTTGCATTAAAGAACAGTGAGAACAGGAGCAGGCCGCCCCACAGAAACAGCGGGGAAAGGTCGTCATGTCCCTTTGCACCTGCCGCTGTAGACAGGCTGTCGATCAGTTTTTGCAGGAAGAAGACCCAAAGCGGGGTCATGATGGCTGAAACGCCCAACTGCAGCAGCTTCAGCATCGTGTCCATACGGGCATGCCGCAGCAGGATGCGGATCGTCTTGAAGGATTGCCGGAACATGGACGCCTCCTGTGGGATGCGGATTTTCTTGTGATGCGTTTTGAAGACACGCTTGTGCCTATCCGTGAAGATCCGAGAGCCGCAGCCAGTGGAAGCCGCCCTTTCCCTCATCTGCGATGCGAAGGACCGCTTCACGGCCCAGATAGTCCTCCACCAACCAAAGAATTCTCCGAGGAGTTTCTCCGTTGCCGCCGGTTCTGGCCAGGACTTCCCCCGTCACGGCATCTGCCAGCTCAATCCAAAGACCGGTTGGGTCCCGGTGGGCTGTGCCGGACAGTAGGAAATCCATCTGCCGGTGTTTCAATATGAAAGTGGGGGACTGGAAATAACCGGTTCGTCCCGTTTCCGAGGTGGTCTGACAACTCAGGCTGGAAACCGTGCCCGCATTTGGCGGGGGGAATGGATCCGGAAGCGGATTGCTTGCCGGAATCCGTTCCAACGGGTGGGTTGGCAGACATTGTGCCTTATCGGTCATGGAGGGCGCATTGTCTGTCAGTGTGCAGATCCCGACCTGGAAGGCATCCGGCAGATCCACACGTTTCCAACCCGCAAGAGAAGTCGTGAAGGGAAGCGGCTGGCCGTCCCGTTCGGGGTGTCGGTTCCGCACGCAATGACTCGAACGGGCCTCCAGGGAAACGGCCGGAATTCCGTCCGGGCTGTCCCCGTACCAGTATGCGACGGCGCCGTATTGCACGAACCGGTCTCCATGATACTTTTCCAGGTTGAATTCCAGACCGTCGCGGAACGGGATGGCATCCGGCACATGGATGCGGATAAAGGAACGGTCTCCCCGGTCGTGAATGCCACCCTCGTTTGAAATCTGGGCGTGATAAGCCTTTGAAAACAAGTCGGTGAGTGCCCAGGCATAGCCGAAAAAATCCTCGACGCCGGTTCCGAACAGGGACGGATAACGTTCGCCGTCCACGAAGATCTTCTCGTCGCCCTCGCCCCACCAATACCAGCCATCTCCGGCCTTCGGGTCCAGATTGTCGTAATATTGCGACACCATCAGGGACAGTCCGAGGAAAACGCCTGATCCGGGCACCTTCAGGAGGGTTTTGTCCGGCCATCGGTCCGTACGACCGTGGGAGAAGGCGTCCTTGTTCCATTTCGCATGG
The DNA here is from genome assembly GCA_942493335.1 of uncultured Clostridia bacterium. Classification (GTDB taxonomy): domain Bacteria; phylum Bacillota; class Clostridia; order DSM-8532; family DSM-8532; genus JAEWSN01. Next base: position 3,087,749 of record OW818693.1, read on the forward strand.
AAACGAAGGGGAGACGAATCCTCACGATAGGATTCTTTCCGGATTGAAAACTGAAGAGAGACATCGTCCAATCCGTCATTTTCCAACACAATGCGCGCGCTCTGCGAGTAAGGCATCGGAAACCGGCACCAGAACCAACCGTCATGACTGAAGCCCATCAGCAGGGTCTCGTAGCGAGTGGGGCCACAGGCACAACCGAAGAAATCTCCCAGCGGAGCCCAAACGGAAGGCGATGCTTCACTGTCCCAGAAAATCGAGAGGGTCAGGGCCTTCAAGGTCGTGAAATCGGGATGATCCGGCTTTACGCAAAGATGGCAGAGATGTCCGGAACCCGGATCATAGAAAATAGCCCTGGTTTCACCGGGTTTCAGGAGGATTTGTCCCATCTGTCCGTCTTGTGGATCGGGTGCGAAACGGGCGTGATCCAATCGCTCAATGAACCGGTCGGATACGTTTTGCAAAGCCGCTGTTGCATGCGGGGGTAGCGGATGTTCAAAGGCTTCCACTTGTGCATCCTGCTGGAACTGCGTGTAGTGGATCTGGTAATAGCAGCCCCAGTCTCCGGACAACCGCACCTCGCAGGACCGGCTGTAGGAGATTGGCACCCAGCAATTTCGCCCCCCGGCGGATTCATAGCAGAGACCGGGAAAAGGGAACGGGTCCCCGGTGCCACGGAAACAGTCCTCAAAAGGGAAGGCATATTCGGTCCCGTCGATCGCGAAATGGATCTGTCCGGAGCCGGCCAACGCGGTCCAGATGTGCCAGATGCAGCCTGGACCCTCCATACGCGCGATGACAAGGCTGCCGTCGGGAAGCCGCTCGATATACCCTGTTCCGTCGTCATTGGCGCCCCAATCCTTGTAGGTGTCCGTCTGTGCATCATACCGGCTTCGCCTGTCGCCGCTGGACCATTCGCCGGCTCGTTCTTCCGGATGCCGTGTCAAAAGAAGGTCGGGATCGGTCAGACGCTGCATGAGGGACAAATAGGAATGAGTGATCTCCATATAGATTCCTCCGGACTTATGCAAAAGGCGGGGGCCATTGTGCAACGTGGTTGATGCCGTTCTTCAGGATGCGGAAGAATGAGGACCGCAGGGCTGAAACGGGTGGAATCGCGGACTGCCCCCATTGTATCCGCTGGTCCTTTGCATGACAAGAACAACCGGCAGAAGACCCGCTTTGAAAGCGAGTCTTCTGCGATCACCGACGATCAAGCCATACGATGGGAACAGGATTGTCATCACATGAATGGCCTTGCAGTGATAAGCTGGGTCACGCGCAATGATTTGCTGCAGGATCCTTATCGCGCTTGACAGCCAGGACTGTATAGATGGCAGGACCCAGTCTTGTCTTTCCCAGTACACCAAAGCCGATGGAGGACAGGGCCTCTTCGAGTGCTTCGGAGCCAATACGAATGGACATGGGCGGTCCTTCAAGAATATCGTCATCCTTTTCGTACTCCAGACACAACAAGTGCCCGCCTGGTTTCAACACTGCATGGATGTTCGTGAGGGCAATTGTCAGAGAACGCACTTCATGGAGGATCAAGGAGGCCATCACAAAATCCACACTGTTGTTTTGAAGGCTTATCGTTTCGATTGACTCGTGAATCAGATGAATATTGGCAAGACCTTTTTCCTTTGCCTTGTCTTCGATGAGGCTGAGCATATGGCTGTCTGGATCCATTGCGAAGACCTTGTTGGACGTTCTTTCAGCCATGGGAATGGTAAAAAAACCTGAGCCGGCACCAATATCAAGGAGTATGTGACCATCTTGGATCGGCATTTGGCCGATCAGGACTTCGGGTGAGATGAGACGGGTTCTTTGCGGGCTATCCAAAAAGGCGGTTTTGTTCGAATGCATTTGATCCATATGACTGTGGTCCATATGATTGGGATCCGTGTGTTTGTGATGATGCATGGGTTTCATGGCATGTCCTCCTATTAAGTACAATAAAGACTATTAATATCTATAATAAAGACAAAAGAATGATGGCGGCGCTGCGAATCATGCTCCGTTCCTTCTCTGTCACAAACCTCCCGCTCAGATAAGCTTGTGGGACAATGGCGTGATGCACCGCCCTACTATATGTCATGACTTTTCAAAGGCAACTCGGCTTTCAGACGATGTCAATCAGGCGCTTTTCCTTCAAGTGGAGCACCATTTTTTCTTCAGCTTCCCGCATGGTGGCCTCTATGCGGCATGTGTGGTTTTCGTCCACGTCGCATGTAAAAAGAGCACCGGTGCCTTCTATGGCTTGAATGACGTCGAAAAAGCTTATCTCTGTCTTTGGTTTCCGAAGGCAATACCCTCCATTTGCGCCAGGTGTGGATTGAATCAGGCCTGCCTTGACCAATTGGGTCAGGATCTTTGACAGGTAGGTTGGTGAAATGCTCTTGCTGCTGGCTAAAGGCTGAAGACTCAAATTGTCATTTCCTTCTTGTTTGACGAAGTATGTCATGATATGCAGCGCATAGTTCGTTGCCTTTGTGTATTTCATGCAGGTCCTCCAAAAAAGATATCGCGGACTGTGTATATCTGCGATTATAGACGAATCATTTATGTCTGTCAATGGTTGTTTGGGATCAGGCAATTGAATGATAACGTTTCGGCATGAAAAGAAGCAAAGAGCAAATAGGGCCATGTCGACTATGCTCAGCGATGAAGCAAGAGCATGCCCGATCTGAACCGGATTTCAAACAGGTAGGCTGTCAGCTTATCAACCTGAAAGGGCGAGCGTGGTATAATGGGTGTGCCGGACAAGGCGAAAATGTTGCGAAAGCGGGGTGGATACGTGGAATCGGATGTCATGGATCTTCTGACCCTAATGTATGGTGAAATGAACACTCGGTTCAGCGGCCTCGAAGGGGAGACAAGAAGAACAAACCTCCTGATCGAAGGCACCGTACTGCCCAAGATAGATGCGTTGTTTGATGGCTATATCCAGAATATGGAGATGCTGACGCTCAACACGCAACGCCTGGATTCACTGGATGAAAAAGTGGATCTGATGGGAATGCGGCTGGACGAGAACACATTGCGGCTGGATGAAAATACGCAACGTTTGGATCATGTCGAAACAGAGCTGCAGCAGGTCAATATCCGGTTGGACGAGAATACAGTGCGACTGGATTCTCTCGACGAGAAAGTGGACCTCCTTAGTCTTCAAATGATCGACAATACACAACGGCTGGAAAAAGTTGAAATTGGATTGGGTCGGGTTGAACTGCTTATTGAAGGAACCTTGCAACCCAAAATCGAGGCTCTCTTCGATGGGTATTTGCAGAATACGGAACAACTCGCACGCATTGAGGCAGCGGTCAATCGTCCGCAGGAGCATATCAACCGTCGTGCCTGATCAGGTGGTCCATTTCATTGTTTGTTTCAAGGACAGTTTTTTACTGGCTTCATAGCATATCTGTCGACTTCCATTTTCTTTCTGTAATGTGCCATGGCTACTTGCTCCTCTCCATATATGGTGGTAGAATCGCCAGACCTGAGGGTATGAATACTCTATCTTGTGGCCAGTCCGGAATACGGGTTCCTATTGGCACAAATCGGGATCAGGCGAAGCTTTTGTGTGCCGCAAGGTCAGTCTGCGAGACGGATATGATTGCCCGCGGGACCAGGCTGAGCAGGTAATCGCCAGATGGGGTCAGCCATCAAACACCGGACGAGAAGGAGAAGTCGTTCATGAACATACGCAAGCGAAATGGTCTGGAAGCCCCTTATGAACCGGAAAAGATCAGGCGTGCCATCCTGGCGGCATTTGCCAGCACGGGAGAAGTCGCGAATGAGAAACAGGTGGATGCAATCGTTGACAGTATCGGCAAGGAAGTGCTGACCCGTACGGTGTCCGGTACGCTTCTGACCGTGGAGGAAATTCAGGACCGCGTGGAGGAAGGGCTCATCGGGTTTCAGCAGCACAAGGCGGTCCGGCACTTCATTCTGTACCGGACGAAGCACACCGGTTATCGCGAGCAGTTGGCCCGTTTCGCCGGCTGTCTGCCGGATGCTGGCAGCGTTGCCGGACAGGCGGTGCTCGCTGTCATCCGCCGTCTGCAGCGGGAAGAGGACGAAAGCCTGTACCCCGCGGAACTCCTGTTGCACAAGTTCGAATCCTTCCGCAAGAATGCCATGACGGAGGCGGATATCGTCAGGTCCTTTTCACGGGCCGCACTGGAACTGACCTCGAAAGAATCCCCTCGTTGGGAGTTTGTCGCATCCGCCTTTCTCTCCATCCAGTTGCGCATGGACATCGTTCGCGAGACCACCCGGCTCGATATCCACGGTTTTGAAGGGAAAATCCGGCATCTGACGCAGGAAAACCTGTACGGTGCCTATATGCTCGAGGCCTACTCCCCTGAGGACCTCGCAAGTCTGGAAGCGGTTCTGGACAACGGCCGGGACGGGCTGCTCACCTACAGCAGCCTGGATCTGCTCATCAAGCGGTATCTGATTCATGACGGGGACAACCGGGTGCTGGAAACCCCGCAGGAAATGTTCATGGGGATCGCCATGCATCTCGCCATCCCGGAAGGGGAGAACCGCGTCTATTGGGCGAAACGATTCTATGACATGCTCAGCAGGCTGAAGGTCACCATGGCGACGCCGACCATGTCCAACGCGCGGAAGCCTTATCATCAGCTTTCCTCCTGTTTCATCGATACCGTGCCGGATGCGTTGGACGGCATTTACCGCTCCATCGCGAACTTTTCACAGGTATCCAAGTTCGGCGGAGGCATGGGCTTGTATTTCGGCAAGGTCCGTGCGGTCGGATCGGACATTCGCGGCTTCAAAGGCGCAGCCGGCGGGGTGATGCGCTGGATCAAGCTTGCCAATGACACTGCTGTTGCCGTGGATCAGCTCGGTGTACGACAGGGTGCGGTCGCGGTCTATCTGGATGCATGGCATCGGGATCTGCCGGAATTCCTGCAGATGAAAACCAACAACGGCGATGACCGGCTGAAGGCGCACGATGTCTTTCCTGCCATCTGCTATCCGGATCTGTTCTGGAAGCTGGCTCGGGACGACATGGATGCCGTCTGGCATCTGATGTGCCCGCATGAGATCGAAAAGGCGCGCGGCTATTCGCTGGAAGACTTTTGGGGCGATGAATGGGAACGGCGCTATCATGAATGTGTGGCGGATCCTTCCATCACCAAACGGGATATTTCCGTGAAAGATCTGGTACGACTCATCATCAAATCCGTAGTGGAAACGGGCACGCCGTTTGCCTTCAACCGGGATGCGGTGAACCGGGCCAATCCGAACCCGCACGCCGGAATGATCTACGCGTCCAACCTCTGTACGGAAATCGCCCAGAACATGGCGCCCATCGAGAGCCTTGCCCAGGAAACGGTGGAAACGGATGGGGAGACGGTCGTGGTGACCCGGACAAAAGCCGGGGATTTCGTTGTCTGCAACCTGGCCTCCCTTGTATTGGGGAATCTTGACGTTGGTTCATTTTATTCAGCTGGCTCTCTTGATTCAGCTGGCTCTCTTGATTCAGCCGGCTCTATTGATTCGGCCGGCTCGATTGATGCTGCCGGCTCCATGGCGCCTGCTGCATCCCCTGGTTCCTCTATGGCGAATGACGGGGAGCTTGCCACCATCATCCCCGCCATCGTCCGCGCGCTCGACAATGTGATGGAACTCAACTATTATCCGGTTCCATACGCCCGCATCACGAACAGGCGCTACCGGCCCATCGGCCTCGGTTCGAGCGGGTACCATCATCTGTTGGCCAAACACGGCATCCGGTGGGAATCGCATGAGCACCTCGCCTTTGCGGATGCGCTGTATGAACGGATCAATCGGCTGGCCATCCGGGCAAGCTGCGATTTGGCCGTCGAGAAGGGGGCCTATCCGCTCTTCGAAGGATCGGACTGGCAGACAGGCGCCTATTTTGACAAACGGGCCTACCATTCTCCAGTATGGGACGCATTGCGTGCGGAAGTGGCGGAAAAGGGCCTGCGCAACGGATATCTGATGGCCATCGCCCCGACCGGCACCACCAGTGTGATCGCAGGAACAACGGCTGCGGTGGACCCCATCATGAGCCGGTATTTCCTCGAAGAGAAGAAAGGCATGATTGTTCCGCGCGTTGCTCCGGACCTTACGCCGCTGACGTTCTGGCTGTACAAGGGCGCCCACACCCTGGATCAGAACTGGATTGTCGATGCGGCAGCCGTCCGGCAGCGCCACATCGACCAGGCTCAATCCGTGAACCTGTTCATTACCCCGGATTTCACCATGCGGCAGGTTCTGGCCTTGTACATCCGTGCCTGGGAAAAAGGCGTGAAGACCCTATATTATGTGCGGAGCCAGTCGCTTGAGGTCGAGGACTGCGACGTCTGTTCTGCTTGAACAAAGGAACTTTCTGCGGCCAATGAATACAGCGGAGGTCGACAACTAGACGCATCGCGCGCAAGGAGTAAAATGGATCAACTGCACCGCAAACCGCTGTTCAACGAAGCGGGAGACATCGAAATTGGAAAACGCCGGCTCATCAACGGCAACACCACAAACCTGAATGACTTCAACAACCTCAAATACACCTGGGTCAGCGACTGGTACCGGCAGGCGATGAACAATTTCTGGATCCCCGAAGAAATCAATCTGACCCAGGATGTGAAGGAATACCGGCTGCTCGAGCCGGATGAGCGCACGGCCTACGACAAGATCCTGTCGTTCCTGATCTTCCTCGACAGCATCCAGACGGCGAACCTGCCCAATATCGGCGGGTTCATCACAGCCAACGAGGTGAATCTCTGCCTGACGATCCATGCGTTCCAGGAGGCGGTCCATTCTCAGAGCTACGGCTACATGCTGGACAGCATCTGCTCCCCGGAGGAACGGCAGCGCATCCTGTACCAATGGAAGGACGATCCGCTCCTGCTTGCGCGGAACCGGTTCATCGGGGATCTGTATGAGGAATTTCATCGGTCTCCGAACGCATACAGCCTGGTCAGGACGATGATCGCCAACTACATTCTGGAAGGCATCTATTTTTATTCCGGGTTCATGTTCTTCTACAACCTCGGCCGGCAGGGGAAGATGCCGGGTTCCGTGCAGGAAATCCGCTATATCAACCGGGATGAGAATACGCACCTCTGGCTTTTCCGTGAAATGATCCTCGAACTGCGCAAGGAGGAACCGGATCTGTTCACCGAAGAACGGCTGGCTGGTTACCGTGACATGGTAAAAGAAGGCGTCGAGCAGGAGATCACCTGGGGACGCCATGTCATCGGGGAGCGGATTACCGGGCTGACATCCGGCATGGTGGAGAATTACATCCGGTATCTCGGGAATCTTCGCAGCGAAGGGCTAGGGCTTGGAACCCTCTACCCGGAGCACCGGGAGGAGCCTGCCTCGATGGCGTGGGTCCGGGAATATGCCAACGCGAACATGATGAAGACGGACTTCTTTGAAGCGAAGCCCTCCGCCTATACGAAGGCGGGGGCTGTGCTGGACGATCTGTAGGGTCCTATCCGTTGCGTCTGTCAGTGGTGGCAGCAGCCTCCGCATTGATGCGCATTCGGGCAGGAAGGCGCCGCCTCCCTGGTTGTGCGTGTCAGCGAATTGCGCTTCCCGTAGCGGGTCGCGGGATTTGTCGCGCCGCAGGTCGGACAGGTGATGGCGCCTGTTTCGCGCTCCGCGACGGATGCTTTCTTGTTGTACTCCAGCCCGCAGGCGGAACAGGTCAAATCGTAGAATGGCATGCATATCCTCCTGAATCGTCTGACGAATCTTCCTTTCATTTTACCGGGTGAAGCGCGAACAGGCAAGAAAAGGAGCTGTCTCAAGCACCTTCGTGTTGAAACAGCTCCTTCTTGTCATCTGTGCAGGTTATTCCTGTCCCTGGTTATTCCCGGACTTACTTCACAGCTGCATTGATTTCATCAAGTACAGGCTGGACCTTCGGCATCATGGAAGCGACGAACGCATCCCAGTCTCCGCCGATGTCCTTGGAGGATTGCAGCAGCTCGATCATCTTGGCCTTCACATCGGCGCCGTATGTGCCGTACTTGTCCTTGTTCGGCGCGCTCATGAAGGAGACCGCATAATCGAAGCCCTTGATGCCGACGGAATTCTTGCCCATGTAGTCCCACACTTGCTGGTTCTGGGCGATGCCGTAAGGAGCATCGGCCGGATTGCCCGGACGGGTGAGGCCGGCGGGTGTGAATTCGCCGAAACGCATTTCAGAGTAGGGATTCACATATTGCTTGGTGGCAGGATCGATCGGCCAGAGAACCTTGATTTTGCCGTCGGATTCCTTGGAGTAGTCCTTGCCTTCAAAGCCGAGCCACTGGAAGAGCATGCCTTCGTCGCTCTGCAGGTAATTCCACATGGCGAGCACACGGTCCATTTTCGCCTGGTCGACCTTGTTGGAGAACGCGGTGACTGACCAGTAATCTTCGGTCTGGGTCATCCAGAACTTGCCGTCGAAGGTGATGATGGCAGGTCCGACAGCGGATTCGTCCTTGATCAGACCCGCCTTGAGAAGCTTGCTGCTCAGGTCGTTGTACGTGGAAGCGCCGCCTGCATATTTTGCAAAGGCACGGCTGGCCACGAACATGTCGGTGGGTTCACTGCCCTTGAACTGGATGTTGTCCTTGAAGATGACGCCGCTCTGGAACAGGTCATAGGTCTTCAGGACGCCGTCGCGGTATTCAGGTGTTGAGGGAGGCCATACGTATTTGCCGTCGGCGCCCTTGATATAGGAGCAGGTTTCGTTGCCTTCCGCAGGAACGGATCCGATGAAGAGAACGGGAGCATGCGGGAAAGCCCAGGTGTCCATGACCAGACCGGCCATGTTCGAGTCCTTCGCCATGGCAGCCTTCACGAGGGCGACCCATTCTTCATAGGTATAAACGTCGCCTTCCTTGTACAGGCCGAGGTCCTTGGCGATGTCGCGGCGATAGACCCAGTGGGAGGCATAGGTGTTCTGTGCGACTTCGGGATTGTTGCGGTTGGCGGGCCATGCGTACAGCTTGCCGTCCACCTTCATCGCTTCGATGGATTTCATGCCGGAGGCAAGACGGTTCAGCTCGGGCTGTTCCTGAATCTTGCCCATCGGGATTTCAGCGAAGGCACCCTGTTTCGCCCAGGTCTTGTATTCCTGGGAGCTTGCGCCCTTCAGATCCCACCAGACCAGGTCGGGCATGTCGTTGGCGGAGACCCAGGTGCGGATTTTTTCGCCCCAGTCACCCCAGGAAACGGGTTGATACTCGAACTCAATGCCGAATTGTTCCTTGATGAAATCGGATTTCGGATTATTGCCGCATTTCTCGGCGTCCATGACGTCCATGGAAACCTTGATGACATCCTTCGGCTTCTCACTAGGTGCAGCTTCGGAAGAAGCAGCGGAGGAGGAAGCTGCGACGGATTCGGATGCCGAGGACGATGCGGCGGGGGCTGCGGTTCCACCACAGCCGGCCAGCGAGCCGACAACCAGAATGACGGCCAGTAGCAGTGCAAGTGTTTTCTTTCTTGACATGAGAAGATGCCCTCCATTCATTTTTTATATCGACGGCGGATGCCGCTGATATCAGTCTGTTCCATGTGAATCCGGGAAAAAGGCAACAGGAAAGCGAGGGTGTCGGAAATTCAACCGTCAGCCTGTCCTGGGGCGGGAAACAGTTCCAGTCGGATCGGGGGCGCGTCCGTTATTCCTTGACGGCGCCCAGCATCATGCCGGAGAGAAAATACTTTTGCAGGAACGGATACAGCATCATCATCGGAAACATCGTCACCACAATGGAAGCCATCTTGATGCTGTCTCCGTAGGTGTCAGGCTTGACCTGCCCGGGAACAAGCGTGGTATTGGCGAAGTTCGCATCCTGGATGATTTTACGCAAAGTCAGCTGCAACGGCCATTTGGTCGTGGTGCGGATGAACATCATGGCGCTGAACCACTCGTTCCAACGATCCACGACATAGTACAAGGTAAAGGTTGCCAGCAACGGCAACGAGAGCGGGAGGATGATGCGGATGAGGATGGTGATGTCGGAGGCCCCGTCCAGTTTGGCCGACTCCTCAAGGGAAGGCGGCAGGGATTTGAAGTAATTCGAGATGATCAGCATGTACATGATGGCGATGCCGGTGGGGATGATCATGACCGCCAGCGTGTTCATCAGCTTGAGGTCCTTGATGAGCAGGTAGTAGGGGATGATGCCGCCGGAGAAGTACATGGTGAAGACGATCAGGAAGCGGAAAAAGCGGCGGCCGGGGATCGGTTTGGTCAGTGCGTAGGCGCAAAGGATGGTAAGGAGCATGTTGTAAGCGGTTCCCACGACGGTGATGATGGTCGAGTTGAAAAGGCTGGTCCAGATGAGTCTGGACTTGAAGACGAATCCATAGCTGTCCAGGATGATCTTCGAGGGCCACAGCATGAACTTGGACCGGACATAGATCTGCTGGGGCACGAGGGAGACCAGCACTGCATTGTAAAAGGGATACAGGACGGTCAGCGCGAACACGGAGAGGATGAAGATGAGGACGGCGTCCGTGAGCGTGAACTTCTGGATGCGGTTTGACTTCAGGGTGACGATTTTTTCCGGGCGGTTCCCTGTTTTTTCTGTCTTTGCAATGGAGCTCATGATGGCCTTCCTCCTTTCTAGATGATTCCGTCGTTGCCGAAGGCACGCGCAAACCGGTTGGCTGAAATCAGCAATACGAAATTGATGACATTCTTGAACAGGCCGACCGCTGTCGGGAAGCCCATGTCCACTGCCACTTCCCGCTGGAAGGTGATGCGGTAGATGAAGGTGTCGATGGTATCCGCAACCGGGTAGACCGGCGGGCTGTACATATTGAAGATCTGGTCGAAGCTGCCGTCCATGACGCCGCCGATTCGGAGCAGCAGCTGGATGACGATCATGCCGACAAGGCCGGGCAGCGTGATGTAGAGGATTTTTTGCAGGCGGTTGCAACCGTCGATGGTGGCCGCCTCATACAAGGCCGGATCAATGCCGGCAATGCAGGCCAGATAGATGATGGTGCCCCACCCGGCTTCCTTCCAGATATCCGTTCCGACGAGGAACCCGCGGAAGGTGGTGTCATTGTAGAGAAAATCCCAGCTCTTCGCCATTTCCGGGCTCATGACTTCGATGATTTTCTTCATGGCGCCCGCATCGCCGAATAGGTTCAGGCAGATGCCGGCCACGATGATCCAGGAGAGAAAGTGAGGAAAGGTATATACGGTCTGCAGGACGCCCTTGAACTTCGGCATGTAGACTTCATTGAGCATGATTGCAAGGAGGATCGGGAAGGGAAAACCGAATACGATTTTCTGGAAGGAGATGATGAGGGTGTTGATGAGGGCCCTGAAAAAGTCCGTCTCGATCATCATCCGCTTGAAGTGATCAAAGCCGATCCAGGGGCTGGCTGCGATGCCACGGAGCGAATATTCCTTGAAGGCCAGTTGCACACCATACATCGGGACATAGCGGAAAATGATGAAGAAGGCGATCGGCAACGCCAGCATCACATAGATGTAGCGGTAAAACCAGATTTCCTTCTTGATGGCGGCCCAACGGGATTTGCCTGGTGTTTTCGGGGGAGCGGAGACGTTTTGTGAGGTTGCAGACACTTCGTTTTCCCCTTCCTGCTTGTCATCTGTCGTGTGTATTGCTATGGATATTTGCAGTGGGTTCTGTAATGTTTCAATTTGTGTGATATGGGACGAGGTGTTGCTTTTTCTGTGAAACACCGAATGGGGATGATGATGTAATGTGATGAAATCAATCGTAAATGATCATCCGTGAACGAAAATGTAATGTTCCAAATATTGTCCCCATTCTATCGTTCGAAATATGAAATGTCAACAGGGAAGAGGGTTGATATTCTTTCCTGTTTGTCGCAATAGACAAAGACTTCTGCGAAAGCAATCCATTCTTCTTTTGGGGTCCGAATGAAAATCAAGAGGACAAACGCATGAAGATGTATGTTTGTAACTTTACAAAGATAAGTGGAGGAGTTGTGTCCGCATGTGATGCGGATGATCGAACGGATCGCACAACGAAAAGGCCCGATCCCAGCGGATCGAGCCTTTTGGCGCGGAGAAATACAAAGAGGACATGCAGAATCAGCTCAGCGGTTGATGAACTTCAGGAAGTCCTGGATGTGCGCATCCCAGTATTCCCAGGTGTGCGCGCCTTCATCCTGCACATAGGTGTAGTCAAAGGGATTGCCGGGTACCGCCTGGAAGAAGTCGCGGGTCTGATGGGCGGGCTCCAGCAGGAAATCGTCCTTGCCGATGGCATGATAGATGCGGGGGAAGGGGCCTTTGGCCGCGATGATTTTCCGGGCGCTGCCGAACACGTCCTCTTCGGTACCGTCGATTTCGCGCGTTCCATACATCCGCTCGTACATCGGCCGCCACTGGGATGAAATTTCACGCGTTCCGTCCGGGCCCTTGGGCGGGTGGTTGTCCGCTCCGGCGGAGAGGCATCCGATGGCCGCATAGTTGGCCGGGCGGGCCAGTCCGATCTTCATGCAGCCCGCGCCCCCCATGGAAAGACCGGAAATGAAGTTGTCCTCGCGTTTATCGGAAAACGGGAAGAAGGAACGCATGATCTTCGGGAGCTCATCCGCCACATACGTGAAGTATTTGCCGCCATGGGCCATGTCCGTATAGCCGGAGAGATGCACGTTCGGCATGACGACGGCCAGACCGAGCGGCGCCACATACCGTTCGATGGAAGTACGGCGCTGCCAGATGGTGTGGTTGTCGCTGGCGCCGTGGAGCAGCCAGAGCACGGGATGCTTTTCGGCGTCCGAGGCCGTATCCATGCCGATGAGACGGTTGGATGCCTGTGGAAGGATGACGTCGGCGGCCACGCACATGCCGAGCGACTCGGAGAAGAAATTCACATGAATCAGTGCCATCCTGCCTGTCCTCCTTCCGGCTGCGCGACCGGCAGCCATTTCAGAACGGTCTGGATTTTGTCGTCCCAGTATTTCCACTGGTGATCCCCGGGGGATTCCTCATAGGTGAAGGGAAGTCCGAGCTTCGTCAGATGATCCCGCATGTCGCGGTTCTGCTGAATGAGGAAGTCTTCGGATCCGCACCAGATGAAAATCTCCGGCTTCGGTCCGTCGCTTTTCACCAATTTTTCGGCAACAGCGAACAAGTCGTTGTCGCTTCCGCGCACCTTGTCCGCCGGCCCGAAAATGTCGCTCCAGAGGGAGGGCTGGGGGCTTTTGTCATTTTCGCAGATGGTGGCCGCATCCAACCCGCCGGAAAGCGCGCCGATGGCGCCGAAGGTTTCCGGGGCGCACAAGCCGCATTTCAACGCACCGTACCCACCCATCGAAAGGCCTGCGGCGAAAGTCTTTTCGCGGTTTTTCGTGATGTTGGGGAAGAAGGAGCGGACAACGGCGGGCAGTTCCTGCGAAATGTAGGTCCACCATTTCTGTCCGACGGCCATGTCCGTATACCAGGCAAGCTGGGTGCTGGGCATCACGACGGCCATGCCGTATTCGCTGACGTACCGCTCGATGGAGGTGCGGCGCTGCCAGATGGTGTGGTCGTCGCTCATGCCGTGGAGCAGGAACAGGACGGGCCAGTCTCCCTCGTCGGCGGACTTGCCCTCCATTCCAATCTGGCCCCGGGTCGCCTGGGGAAGGATCACATCCATCTCCACGCACATGCCGAGGACATCGGAAAAGAAATCGACGTGCAACAAAGCCATGCAAGAAACCTCCTTTGTTTGATGGGTTATGGAATCGGCAACAAACTTGTAGCAATGGGTAGGACTCCGGCAATTGATACAATCGTCATTTGGCATTCGAATACGATACCATTCAATTGCCGGGTCTATAAAAACGACAGCAATCAATTGCCGGGTCTGAATGTCTGCCGGCTTCAGGCCGGGCAAAGCCAGAGTGCGCTGTTAAGAATGAGCCGCCGGAAGCCGGGCACTACAAACGAACGGGCGTCGTGCCCAGGAGCCAGATAAACGATGCGGCCGAGTCCGTAGGTCAGGACCCAGGCGGCCGGATACGTTTTTCCATTGAGCTCGAACTCGAACACGACTTCCTTCTTTGCGATGGGATCCAGCAGGAATTCGTAAGGTTCCTCGCCCATGGAGAAGGGGTCGATCCCTTCCGTGACGGGGTGGTTGATTTCCGTTCTGTGATAGTTCAGGGTGGTGTATTCGGCATGTCCAGTAAAGGAAGCGCCCTGCATCTGTTCCAGAAAAAAGGGATCCCGCTGGATGATGCCGCTGTGCAGGGAAAGGAGCTGACCGCCCTCTGACACGAAGCGTTGCAGGGCGATGCCTGCCGCGATGGTTCCGCGTTCACCCCAGTTGTCGATGTAATTGATGACCAGATCGTTGGCCTTCAGGATGTCGAGGGTCAGATCGGGGTAGTTTTCCGAGAAGGTCAGATCAAACCGGTCTTGCAGGATTTCCAGGAGATGGGGTTCGGCTGCGTTCATGAAATGCCAGTGGGCCAGTGCTGAATCGCCAAGAACCAAGGCCTTTTTCTTGCTCATCCGGGGTACCTCCTGATGGGTGCGGTTGTCATTGTGCTGTCAAAGGAGTGGGTGCGGTGCGATACAATGGCGGGACATGCGATGCTGATCGGTCAGAGCCGCCCTTCTCGATTGTACGCTTTGCAAACCGGGGATACAATTTGCGGATTCGTCATTTGTTCGGACGATCTTGACATCTTGTGCAAGCGATTTACTCGCACTTCAGCTTGTGGGTCTTGATGTTTGCACGTCCTGAAAGGGACGGTCTAGAAGGGCCAGACCTCTCCTTTGCAGTCGATCAGCCGCAGCGTATCCTCGTCAAGGCTGTCGGACAGGTAGAAATCAGTGGCGCGCTGACCGGCCTCATCGATTTCAAGATCGCCGTTGTCGGACTTGCTTCCGCGCATGTAGGATTTCACCCAGCCGGGATGATAGAGCCGAAAACTGTATCCGATGGGATGGAGCCGGTTGAACAGGATTTTCACATACATGTTCAGGGCGGACTTCGACATGCAGTAAGCAAACATTTCCGTTCGTTGCGCGCGTTCCACGCTGCCCGCCTCCGAAGAGACGAAACAGAGCCGCTTGATCCGGCTTTGCTTCATCAGGGGGAGGAAGGCCTCCACGACACGGATGGCGCCGAGTGCATTCGTGTTGAGGACACGCAGCATCGCGTCAAAATCCTGGTGGAGTCCTTCATCCGGACCAGTGGTCACAGGGGCTTCAACTACAGGGTCCGGGGCTTCGCCGGTTCTGGGGAGAACCCGTTCGGCGATGCCTGCGTTGTTGATGATCAGGTCCAGAAGGTCGGTCCGGGCAGCCACAAGTTCGACGGCTGCGGTCACACTGCCTGAATCGGAAATGTCCAGCGGAACGGGGAAGAGGGTGTCGGGCCAGGTGTATTTCAATTCCGTCAACTCATTCCACCCGGTCAGATATTGTCCTGCAAAGACGGTGTGTCCAAGAGCCAGAAGGCGTTTGGCGGTTCCGAGACCCAAGCCCCGGTCAGCGCCTGTGAGCAGGATGTTCATGCTGCCACTTCCTTTCCCCGTTCAGAATCATGACCTGTTCCGGAAAACATTTGTCGTAGGCGTGAAGGTCCAGGGATTCGACCCATGGCGTGGAAGTGAACCGCATGCGGCTGCCCATCTCGCCTGTCGTACAGGGCGGCCATGCCGGAAGCCCCGGCACCTGGGGCGAACCGGTCCGGATGAAGGAAAGCCAGCTTTCATGCATCAACTGCGCCATGGAAGATAAAGCGGGGTCATAGCCGTCGGGACAGTCGTCCGTGGTGTAGCCGAAGATGTAGGGCATTTCGGAGGAATGGTGGGACAGCCCGTTGCGGCCCAGTTCCCACAGGTAGGACCAGACCGGCGCGCCATGTCCGGCCAGCAGCCGGGTCAAATGCAGGCAGGCGTTTCCATAGGTGTATTTCGTCTGAATCTGGCCGAACGCTACCGAAGGAGCCATGTTTCGGGAACATTCCCGGTATTTGCGGAACACATGTGCCGCATTGTCCCCGTAGGCGTGATGCAAACGGGATTCCACGGTGCCTTCATCGAAATCCGGATCCGGAAGGGGCGCGGACAGCTCATCCCGGTTGAAGCCCAGCAAAACGGGGACAGGCGCGAACTTTCCGGTTTCAATGATATTGCCGGGCGCTTCAGGGAAGGTGACCCCGTCGACCGTTGCCGCATACAGATGCCAGGAGGCATGCAGATCGGCCAGTTTCAGCTGGGCGGCGAGCAGCCTTTCGGGCGGAATGGAAAGCAGTTCGGCCGGATCGGCGAGATTCAGGAATTCCAGGGCCCGATCCGTGATGCGCCGTGCGGTGCCTTGATCCCGGATGCACTGGATGGCGCCGCTCTGCAGGATGGCCGCATGGAACAGACCTTGCGCGGCCGGTGCGACCAGGAGGGCGCCGACGGACTTTCCCCCGGCGGACTGGCCCATGATTGTGACATGATCCGGATCTCCGCCGAACGCGGCAATGTTCCCAAAAACCCAGCGAAGTGCCTGGATCTGGTCCAGCAGGCCGTTGCAGCCGGAAGCGGCATAGTCGGGACCAAGCTCGCGGGAAACATCCATATAGCCGAGAAGTCCAAGGCGGTAGTTGATGGAAACCATGACGATCTGGTCGTTCCGGATGAGGTGCGGGCCGTTGTGGAACGGATCATCTCCATACCCTTCACAATGCGCGCCTCCATGGATCTGCACCACGACCGGGCGTTTGTTCCCGTCCGCAGCCGGCGTCCAGACATTGAGATACAGGCAGTCCTCGGAACAATTGAGCTCCGCTGGGCCCCACATGGAGACATTCTGCATCGAGCGCGGGCCCGGCTGCAACGCCTCCAGCGTGTCTGTCCATCGTTGTCTGGCTTCCGGTGGAAGAAACCTGCGGCGGCCTGTTGGCGCTTCCGCGTAGGGGATTCCCTTGAAGGCGAGGACAGGTCCGTCCCGATAGCCGCGGATCGACCCACAAGGAGCCTTGACGATCGGGCTGTCAGGCGATGGTTCGAAGGGGTTGGATTCTTCTTTCGATGTCATGGAGAACCTCCTGTTGTTTGAATGGCAGAAGCACGACAGATTTTTAGTGAATGGCAGAAGCTTGACGGGTTCATGCGGCAAATGGAATGGATGGCGGATGGTCAGGTTCATTCTACAAATTGACAGGTTCATCCGTCAAAGACATAATCGGATATGCAACATATAGCCTGAAGGTTATGAAACTTTGTCTTTTTCATTCCGAATCAAGGAGGTCTTTCATTCAGGGATGCCAGTTGAAGGACAGATCCCCTTCAATAAAGGACATACCGGTTGAAATACACGAATGCCTTTCAATTCAGGATATTCCATCTGTGTCATGGGTGGCGCACGAAAGCCGGGGTGTTGAATGGAACTGTTGCAGTTGAAGTATTTCAAGGCGCTGGCCCAGTGGGAGAGTGTAACCAGGGCGGCCGAGGAGTTGCGCATTTCGCAGCCGGCACTCAGCAAGACCCTGGCCAATCTGGAACGGGAACTCGGAGTCCCCCTGTTTGACCGGGTCGGACGTAGAATGCGGCTCAATCCTAAGGGAGAAGCTTTCTACCGGCAGGTGACGCGTGGACTTGATCATTTGGAAAACGGCGTTGCGGAAATCCGGGAAACCGGCGGAGAACCTGTCGGGGAAGTCCGCCTGCTCATTCTGGCGGCGTCCAATCTGATGTCGGATCTCTTTGTCCATTTCCACCGCCGATATCCGAAAATCAAACTGCGCCTGATCCAGCAGCATGGACACGACCTTGCGCTTGCGGGGGAGTGTGATTTCGCCGTCTCTGCAACACCCGGGAACTATTCGGGTCTCGACAAGGCGCTGCTGCTGCGGGAGGAGCTGGTGCTCGCCGTTCCGGCCGATCATCCGTTTGCGAAGCGCGACTGCCTGGACTTGGCGGAAGCGGCGGATTGCGCGTTCATTGCCTACTCCACCGGGCCAAGCCTCCGGACGTTGTCGGACAGTCTGTGCCATGCCGCGGGTTTCTTTCCGGACATCGTGTTCGAAAGCGACAATACCTATTCCTTCAAAACAATGATTCAGGCGGGTCTGGGTGTTGCGCTCATTCCTGCCATCACGCAGCGTTCCATGTTCAGCCCTGCCATTGTGCCCGTTCGTGTCCGGCGACCGGACTGCAGCCGTGATGTCTATCTTTCCTGGCGCACCAACCGGTATCTGTCCCATGCGATGGAACTGTTCAAGGCTTTCTGCATCGACTTTTTCGCACAGGTGGAGAATCTGGTCCTGTAATAATGGCTTCCATCCGCCCGATATCATCCATGGATTCCGGAATGGCGGAAACACAGCACAGGAATAACAAAAGACTCCACATTTCTGCGTCACCGCAGAATGTGGAGTCTCTTGCTAAAAGGCGGTCATTATATAGTTCGAAACGGGGGGGGCTTCGAACCATATGATTCTGACTTTGCCCGGGGGGGGGGGCCATTGCCAATGCCGTCATGATGAATGGTGATTCAGTTGGCGGCATCGTCAGTCTATTCAGTAACCGTACCCCAAACAAGTAACAAATGTCACATTTCGACTAGATTTTCTACAGACCCATCCTTGCGCCCAGTACAGCCAGGTCCTTTGTTGTTCTAACACCCAGTTTTTCCCGGATCCCCAACAGGCAATTCCGTACGTACCCACTGTCGAGAAACAGGATGCCAGCGATTTCGATATCCTTTTTTCCTGCCGTCACCAGGCGAATGATCTCGATTTCACGATCCGACAGTTTTTGAAGCAGGGAACGGTCAACCCCATTGTTGCCGACATTTTCCCGAAGCACTTCTGAAACGCCATTCTCATAGACTGAAAAACCCATCCTGATGTTCTGCAGAATCGCGACGAGCTCATCGCTTTTATGCCCTTTGTAGACATATCCGGCGCAGTGCGCCTTCAACGCGCCGAACACATTCTCCTTTTCGCGGAACATGGTCAGAATGACAATCTTCACATTCGGATACTGGGTCTTGATCTGGCGGCTCGCTTCGATGCCGTCCATCACCGGCATGTGGATGTCCATGAGGATGATGTCGGGATGATGAAGGCCGCATTGTTGGATAGCCTCCCGACCATTTGAGGCCAGGCCCACGATTTGTATGCCGTCCCGACCGTTGATGTTGCGTTTCAACGCATCTGCGGCTTCGAGTTCGTCGTCCGCCACCAATATTCGCATCATTTGGATACCACCCCCACAGATTGATTCTCGGATTTTCTGCTGGATTTCCCTTCGTTTGAACGAGATGTCACCGCGTATTGCGTGGGAAAGAACACTTTCATGTTGAATCCCCCATCTGTGGGTGAGCCGTACTCCAAGGATCCCCCAACACTTTCAGTCCGACTCCGGATGCTTTTCAACCCCTTGTTCTCGACAAAGGTTTCGCAGCCGATGCCGTCGTCTGTCACGTAGAATTTGGTTACCTCATCATCGACGTTCAGGATGACATCAATCACTTTGGCATGACCATGCGTGATGGCGTTGTTGAGTGCCTCCTGACAGATGAAATAAAGGGTTTCGCTTTGTCTGCCATTCAGCAGTCGGACGCGCTCCGGTTCCCTGCAGTAGAAATCAATCGTGATTCCTTTTCCATCAAGCTTGCCGAACAGGGATTCCAAGGCCCAGACCAGGCCGTTCTTTTCAATTTCGATGGGATTCAACGCGTCTACGATACGCCGCATATCCAGAAATGCGCTGATCGTCCTTTCATAGGATTTTTGTATGTATTGCCTGTTGATGCCTGTGTTTTCATAATGGTCCAGTACGTATTCCAGATTGGCGCTGACGATGTTCAGGCTGTTCCCCATGCTGTCATGCAAATCATCGGAAAGCCTGTGTCGTTCCTTCTCGATGGTGAGCATCCGATAAACGGTTACATCCCGCCATTGCAGGAGCATTCCGATGGGTTTCCCCATGTCGCTGCAGATGGGCAGGAAGGTAAAGGCGAACTGCCTGATATCCCCGTTCGGGAAAAGAAAGCCGATGGCGTCCACCTCATCCGGTGAAGATTTTTCAATGATGTCGATCAGCTTCTGCATCATATGTTTGTCGTCCGTATGTTTGTTCAGATTGAAAAGGAATCCATGAATGTTCCGACAGTCTGTCAAATCGAACAATTCCTGAAAATGGCTCTCGGCTGCGACGTTGTGCTCGACGAGATCTCCCTCTTCATCGGTGATGAGGATGCCGTCCCGAAGTCGCGAATAGACTGAATAGGCCGCTTGAGGAACAATGTCGATCATCTTGTGGTGGACGACCAGATCCCATAGGACGAAAAGGATCAAGGAGATGCCGAACACAGTGACATCGAAACCGGGATGGGCAAGCAGGCCGGACAAAGTGGCGTAGTTCAGACCGATCGTGAGCAGGAAAGCAAAGACCATCATGCTCTTCTGGATGGCGAATCCGCCGTCCTTGACCAGTTTCAGAAAAATCAACAGGGCACCGAATGCCAGATACACATAACACAGATAGGTATTGGCCAGAAAAAGCGCACCCCATTCTGCGATGGCGGTGAAACCGATCATTTTTTTGATGACAAGCTCCGGATGCCAGTTCAGATACAGCGGGGCCAGAGAGACAAGTGTCGGAAGGCAGAACAGGTAGGTCAGTTTCGCATGCTTCTCATCGACCAGTCCCAAATAATGAACGGCAAAACGGATGAAGAAGGCGCTCGTGACGCTCATGGGAAGGATGGTGAAACGGATGGCCATCGGAAGCATGGGCGTGCCATTGGCAAGGCTTTCCGCGATACCGTTGAAAAGCCATATCATGAACACCGCATGACAGGCCAGCAGCCGATACATATCTGGCTTTTTTTCTGCACGCAGATAAATGTGCACTATGCACGCCACGGTTTGGATGATGATGGCGGTATACAGAAGAATGCCGAATTTCCTGCTGAGTGACAAAGTGACCTCCCGAAAAAAGGAATATCCTTATAGACCCGTCAATTGAATGGTATCGTTATCGACTATCGAAGGACGATGACATCAATTGCCGGACCCTACACATGCTTGTTGCCAATTCTATAACATGAAAATCCTTGATAGGTATTCTATCACAGTTTTTCCTGCTTCGCCCTTCCTCCCGCCAGACGGTATTGATTGGGCGTGCAGCCTGTCTGCTTTTTGAATACGGTGATGAAGTAGGTGACATTCGCATACCCGACCCGAAAGGAAACATCCTGCACATTCAGGCGTGTCGTATCAAGCAATTCCTTCGCCTTTTCCAGCCGGAGCGCCATGATGTGCTCCGTGACGCTCTTCCCGGTCTGTTCGGCAAACAGTTTTCCGAAATATCCCGCGGTCAGCCTGAACTGGTCTGCAAGCCCGGCCAGATTGAGATCAGGATTCCCATAATGGCTTTCGACATAGGCCATCGCTTCCCGGACAAGTTCGGCCCGCTTGCCGCTGTTCTTCCCGATGAGCATGTCTGTAAGATCGCGGCAGGTCGCTGCAAGGAAGGAGGCTGCCCCGGCCATTGTCTCGCACTGGTTCAGCCTGTCGTAGAGATGGTTCGCGTCAATTTCCGTCTCTTCATCAAGCAAATGGCGGGCCTCATGAACGAGGTCGAGTGCCGTCTGGTTCAACATGAGTCTGATGTAGTCGTACTGGCAGGTGGACAGCACATCACAGATCTTCCCGATCTCCGCCTCCGCCTGTTCCGCATTCAGGCTTCTGACCGCCTGTTGCAGCCTTGCTTTGTTCCGCTCGATCGAAACCGGCTTCATCGCAGGCTCCAGGGAATCATTTCCACAGATGGCCAGATAGGCGCGGCCGTGGACGAACCGATACTTGATCATTTCCCTGGCGCGGTCGCAGGAGTCCTTTATCTGTCCGATGTCCTCGACGGAAAAACCGACGGCGCATGATATCGTCTGTCCGGTCTGTCCCTGAACGGCATGCTGCAGGGACTTGAGGCATGCTTCAAGATTGTCGGCCGGCAGTTCCGCTGAGTCATGGCGACCGATCAGGTTCATATAGCCTTCTTCGAAATCCGTCCTGTCATAACCGAGCGGATCCATATAGGTGGCGATTACGCTTTCGATCCGTTCCCGGATCGTTCTCTGCCGGGAAGGGTCCTCCCTCGTGAACCCGGCATATCCGTCAATCCCGATGACAAGAGCGAACAAACGCTGAACCGCTCGCGAATCATCCGGCTCTCCGCCGGGAGAAGGAAGGGGGAGCAATCCTTCGGCATCCGATCCGCCCTCCCCGTTGAGCATTTTTCTGACATAGGCTTTCCGCAGCAGCGGTTTGATCTGCTCTGCCGCTATTTCCAGTTCGTTGGTGCGGTGCAGGATATCCATGAAAGCAGCCGCGAGGATCTGCGCATCACCCAGTTTCTGTCTCCTGGAGGCTTCCGAAGACGTTCCTTCTGATTTTCCGAGCACCAGCGTCAGCAGTCGGTCGAAGGGCAGATACAGGTTGTATGCGCCGAATATGGACAGCAGGAATGCAAGGAGGAAAATCCCTGTACAGACAAACAGGATGGTGGTCCGCAGCTGTTCGATATCCCGGAAGAGGTCCGAGAATCTGGCCAGGCCGAGGTATCGCCATCCGGAAGCGCCGTGCGGTGCGGCGACGAGGAGCGTCTTTCCGTCATTCAGATTCAGGATGGCACTGCCCTCGGTTTCCGCCAGTTTGGAAACCGCTCCCGACAGATGGGTGGAAAAAAGGGTTCCGGAGTCTCCGCCGCTGCCGGTCTCGAAGAGGACCTGATCCGCCCGGTTGAGGATCAGGAAGTTCGTCCGGTCCTTTGAACCGTCCAGTCGCATGTTGCGCTTCAGAAAATCCACTGAAAGGTTGATGACGAGCGTGCTGCCCGCCTGTGAATCCGAACCGCCGCCCGCCAGCATCCGGTCCACGAAAAAGACTGACAGGATCTTTTCTCCGGTTGACCGCCCGAAATCATCGCGGAATGAGACCACCGTCGGATAAAAGTTCCTGTCCTCATTCTGCCAGAAGTTTTGCATTCCTTCCAGGACGCGCGCTTCCAGATCGTTGTCGGTTCTGGAACTTCCGAGACTCGACAGGAAAGTGCCTGTCTTCGCATTATACAGGCAGATGGAATGGATGAGGCTGTCCGTGCCGATGAGGTCCCGCCAGGCACCCAGCAGACGGAATGCCTCGTCAGGGGAGACCCCGGCGGAAAAACCGCCCTTCCGGATCAGCGGATCATTCATCAACTGGGATCCCAGGGAGAAAACATGCTCGCGGACGAACTGCATGTATGCCATGTTCTGGCCGAGCCTGTCCCGGGAATTCTCGGTGATGGCCCGCAGGGACGTGCCCAGGAAAGATTGATAGAGGAGGAACGAGAGGGTGATGGTCAGAGAAAGAATCAACACCAGGCAGGCGATGACAATGCGAGAAAAGGTGTTTCGGAGATTGAACGGACGGAGTTGGATCCCGAGTTTCTTGTTCATGCGCATCCTCACTGGCGATCCTGACGTTTTTAGGTCTTTCTTGAAACGAGATAGGCGTCAAGCTGGTCCTGGACACCGGCGATGATTTTCGGTAAACCCGCATCATCAAGCTGTTTTAGGAAATTCCGATAGTCTTCGTCGGATGATTTGTAACCGACGAAAATCGGCAGCCACTGTTCCCGGATGAGGGTGATGATCTGGGCCTGCTCCATTTGGAAATCGGCATTGCTGACACTGAATCCGCCGATGGGGCAGACGGTATAGGAGAGGTTTTTCCAATACCGCAACGCATCGGCATAGACGGCCGGATCGCTTGTCGTGACACGTTCATAGGTGAAGTCCCTCGAGAGCCATGGCATGGGATCGTAGAGCCAGTTTTTTGCATCGCCGCTGTCTGCAAGCCGGCGCACCGTTTCACCGGTTTGTTCGTATTCCTTTCCCGGTCTGCCGTACATGTACAGGTCATAGTTCTCCTGGCTGGTCCGGATCCAGTTGAGGAAACGCATGGAAGCCCCGGGATTCTCTCCGGACATGGACAGGCAGGCAAAATTGTTGCTCGGGCCAATCTTCGTGTGCGTCTCCGCCTTTTGGAAGGTGACAAGCTCCACTTCCCCGGTTGGGATGTTCTTCCTTAATTTCTCCGCCAGCTCCTGAAGGTTGTAAAGATCCGCCGGCACAACCCCAGCTTTTCCGGTCACGAACAGAGACCGGGATTTCTGCATCGTCAGGATGTCCTTGGGAAACCATCCGTTCCGGTATGCCTTGCGGTTCCACGTCAGGGCACTCTGCATGAGTGCGGAGGAAAAACTGCTTTCCACCCGCATCGGATTCCGGGTCCAGTCCACCTGTACGTAGGGGATGGCATCTTCTCCCCAGTACCAGTCCAGATGGTCATCCATGAAGGCTCTCGTCAGGCCGCCGCCGAGATTGCCCATGTCGGCGGCGTACGGGATGATGCCCTCTTCCTCCTTCATGGCCTGCAGATACTGTTCGAAATCGGCCAGGTTGTCAATCTCCGGGATTCCATGGCGCAGACGAAGGTCCCGTCGGATGGCGTGTGCGGCGATTTCAACCCGCGGATAGACGGAGGGGATGCCATACAGCCGGCCATCAACCTTCAATGCATCGAATTCATCGGCCGGGATGACGCGGACCAAATCCGGTCCATTCCGTTCCAGCAAGTCATCAAGCGGACGAAGGAAGTTCCTGGCGATCATTTTTGGAAGTTCCCCTGAAAAACACAGAAACAGATCGAATTTCTCCGAGGCGGCCGACATCATGTAAATCTTTGCGAGATAGTCGGACCAGGGCAAGTAATGGACATCGAGCGAACAGCCCACATCACCGGCTGTCCTTGCCTCGATCTCCGTCAGTACGGCCTTCCCGTTCAGCGGTTCTTCCCCGGGAAGATAGATGCGGATGGCAGGAGCGGTTGCGGCAGGAGAGGGCGCGGTATTTCCTGCAGAACCAGCGCCCGAAAGGGTCGCAGGCCTGACCCCGCAGCTGGGGAAAGCCAGACAGACGGTCAAAGCGACAGACAGGAAAACGATTCTTCCATGCAGGTTCATGCCGATCCTCCCCAGGAGCCGGATACCGGGTGATTCCGGCCTTCTCATTATAACCCGTGAAAGCGGTGAAGGGCCACGAAATGGGAACAAGGCCCGGGCCTGCATGCGAACGGCATGCGGGCCGGACCTCTTCCCCTATGGCCGCCCTTTACGCAGAACGGTTTTCTGTGACGGAGCTCATGCAGTCCGGCCTATTTGGCCGCCGAAGTTGCGGCAACATAGGCATCCAGCTGGGCCTGCATCTCTGCGAGGATTTTCGTCTGGCCGGCATCCTCGACCGATTTTGCAATGGATTCGTCGTAGTCGGCCATGCCGCTGAGGACGAGTGCCCATTTTTCTTTCGTCATCGTGTCCACATTTGCAATTTCCGTTTTGACCGTATCGACATTCGGAACGAATCCCTGAATCTCGGAGGAAGTATAGGTCAGGTTCTTGAAGAAAAGGGACGCCTTGACGAACTCGGGGCTGTCGGTGGTCAGAAAGCGATCAAACGGGAGATGCTTGGTGAACCACGGTGTCGGTTCATAGGAAGCAGCTCCGCCTGTGGGCAGGGTTTCGACCTTGCCGTCTGCCAGGGAGTATGTCTTTCCCTCGATTCCGTACATATACAGATCATAGTTCTTCTGGTCTTTCCTGATCCAGTTCAGCAGCGTGACGGCACGTTCCTTCTGCTTGCTGGCCGCATTGATGCATCCCATGTTATTGGCACCTTCGGTCGAGACATATGGCTTCGATTTTTCGAAATTGACCACCTCCAGCACGGCATTCGGCATGATTTTCGTCAAATCCGTCTGAACACCTTGCATGCCCCACATATCCCAGGATGTGGCTGAGGCCTTGCCCGACCGGACAAGCGCACCCGGATCGGGATTCGTGGCGGCATCCTTGTTGGTCCAGCCCGCCAGATACGCCTTGCGCGCCCATTTCGCCCAATCCATGATCAGGCTCGAACGCAGCTGGCTCTCCACCTTGTACGGCTTCACACCCGTATTGATGACATTGGCACCAGGTACCCACTTGACGCTGAAATTCGGATCCAGTGCGCGAAGCAACGCAGTCCCGGCGTGTCCGCCGACGGAGAGGGGAATCATGTCCGGTTCGTTTTTCTTCACGGCTGCAAGATATGCTTCAAAATCCTGAAGGGTGTCGATTTCTGGCAAGCCGTATTTCTCGCGAAGATCCTTGCGGATGAAATACGTGCCGGAAGCAACGCGAGCCCACAAACTGGGCACGCCGTAAATCTTCCCGTTGATGGTGAGACCATCGAATTCCCCTTGCGGAATCGAGGCTTTCAGATCAGGCCCGAACTCATCAAGCAACGTATTCAGTTCCGACAGCTGTCCCTTGCCTGCCATGCGGACCATGTCGCCGTAGAAATTCAGGAAGATGTCGAAATCCTCACCGGCTGTAAGTCCGAGATTGAGCTTGATCATGTAGTCGCTCCAAGGGGTATAGATCACCTTGAGATCGATGGACAGTTCCTTGTCGATCAGGGAGAGCACGTCCGCCTGTGCGGCGGGTTCGTCGCCTGCGACATGGATGGTGATCGGCACGACTTCCAAGGCGCTTTCCTCCGGGGAGGCCGCGGGAGTGGGTTCGGTCGAAGCTTCCGCAGCAACGGATGCTTTTGGTGATTCCGAGGCAGCGGCCGAGGATGTTTCCACCGGTGCGGTTCCGCATCCGGCAAAGGTCGTCATGAGCAGCAGGGCTGACAGCAGAAGGCTTGGGATTCGGTTCCTGTTCTTCTCGTTCTTCATGTTCTTCCCCTTCCTGAATTCTGAGCATTTTTACATCTATGCTTTCCGGACCTGCCGGTTCAAGCCGTCTTTCAGAATGATCGGTTCAGGCTTGTCATTCCGGACCCGGTTCCGTTCAGTGCATCCGTCTCCCGGCCGAGTGCCGGACCGTCTGTGCTTGAAGGGAGATCCGGCCGGCGTTCACCCCTTGACCGCCCCGAGGGTGATTCCTTTGACGAAGTACTTCTGGAGATAGGGATAGGCCAACAGAATGGGGCCGATGGTGATGACGACCGTTGCCATTTTTGAAGACTCCTGCGGAGTGCCCGCGACCATGGACGCCAGGTTTGGATTCTGACGGGCGAATTCCGCATTCGAGATGATCTGACGAAGCAGGAATTGCAGCGGATATCTGGATTTGTCGTCGATGAGGAGCAGGCTCAGGTACCAGTCGTTCCAGTACCCGAGACAGATGAACAGCGTCAGGGTGGCCAAGGCGGGAACCGCCAGATGGAGAACGATTCGGAAAAAAATCGTAAACTCGTCCGCACCGTCCATTTTGGCCGATTCGAATATTTCATTCGGAAGTCCTCTGAGAAAGCCGACCATCAGGAAAACATTGAACGAATTGACGATCATCGGGAGAATCAATCCTGCGAGGCTGTTTCTGAAGCCAAGTTTCAGCAGAAGGATATAGAACGGGACCAATCCGCCATTGAAAAGGAAGGGAAGATAAACGAAAAGGGACAGCTGTTTCGCATATTTCAACCCGTTTCGCGTCAACGCATAGGCCAGGAGTGTTGTCGTCATCACACCCAGAAAGGTCCCGACGATCGTGATGAACAGGGTTACCTGGTACGCTTGAAGGACGGTGGAGTCTCCGCTGAGGATATAACGGTACGCATCCAGCGAGAATTCCTTCGGAAAGATCGTGAAGCCGTTCATGGCAATGGCGCGTTCACTGGTGAATGAGGCTGACACAACGAGCAAAAACGGAAGCAGTGCGGCAAGGGAAATCAGGATGAGGAAAAGATGGATCGGCGTGGCGGACCATTGCCACTTCGTCTGTTTCATGCAACTACACACCTTTCGTCCTGCCATGCGGCGCTCAATATAGGCCGAAACCCTCTGAAAACCTTCTGGAGAGCCGATTGGCCAGCAGTACCAGGATGAATCCGAGAAGGGACTGATAGAGGCCGACCGCGGCGGCCATGCCCGTGTCGCCTGTGACGGCGAGGGTCCTGTATACAAAAGTGTCGATGACGTCCGTTCTTGCCAGAAGCTGTCCGTTGTCTCGAATCAGGGCGTAAATCATATCGAAATTGCCGTAGAAAATCTTGCCAAGGGAAAGGATCAACATGATGGTGACCGTGGGCAGAAGGTTCGGCAGCGTGATGTGCCACATGGTTCTGATTTTTCCGGCCCCGTCGATCCGTGCCGCTTCATATTGCTGCTCGTCAATGGCGGTGATGGCGGCCAGATAAATGATGGTCTGGAATCCCATGCCCTTCCACAGGTTTGCAACGGTCAGGATGATCACCCACAGGTTTCCGTCGTAATACCACATGACAGGCTGCAGACCGAAGGCGGTCAGCAGGCCATTGATGGCGCCGGATTGTTCGTTGAAGAGGTTGTAGGTGATGGCGGATACGATAATCCAGGAAATGAAGTAGGGGAAAAAGAGGATGGACTGGTAAGTGCGCATCAGAAAACGGTTCCGTACTTCATTGATCAGCAGGGCAAGAAGGAGGGAGAAGCCTTGCACCGTCAGGATGAACAACGAATTCAGAAAAAGGGTGTTGAAGGTCGTTCTCGCGAAGTACATTGTGCCGAAGTAAGACATGAAATTTTCCAGGCCCACCAACGGGCTCCCGAGTATCCCCTTGGCGGCGTTGAAATACTTGAAGGCGAGCTGCAGACCATAAAGGGGGAGGTAGGTGAAGACAAGAAAGAACAGGAGGCCCGGAAGTGCCATGAGGTAGAGCTGCCTGTTTTCGGCCATTTCGCGGAGGAAGGCGCTTCCAGGCGGATGGGCGGTGCGGGATGTCATCATGTTGTGTCCTTTCGAGGCTGAAATACCTGACCGGGACCCCAAATGGCCCGGTAGGAGAAGCAAAGGGATGCATGCCGGAATACACACCGAATGATAGGAGTTTCCGGAGGCCTTGCCTATTCAAGAAAGCAAGGATTGTTTATCTATTTGCGACTTTATCGGGAAAAGCAGAAATAATGAAGGAATTGAAGCAAAACAAAGCCGGGAGGCTATATGCATGAGCAGCCTGCATCTGCAGCGTTCGAACCACGAATCCAGCCGCTTTCGTCACAATTCCGCAATGAATGTTCACAGTCTGTTCACCGTTTCTACAGAGTATTTTAAAGATTGGATGGTACATTGATGTTGTCGGGCAGTGAGAGGAATGCGTATCACGATTCGAATGCCACAGGCAACCGCGACGAAACCCACAGTTACAGATCAAAACCGCCTCGGGCGGTGAAGCATTGGATTCAATCCGGAGGTGAACAGCATGTTGCAAGAAAACGAACAATCCTGGGAGACTTTCAACGTACAGACCCCTTCCCTCCCGGTGGAACCGCAGGGAACGGAAACGACCGGAGACGTGCGAAAGCCCCGGAAGCCGCGCAAAGGCGGTATGTTGGCCCGATTGACAGCGATTGCCCTGGCGATCACGCTTGTGGCTGGCTCTGCGGCAGGATACACGCTGTATGGCCGTGTGAATGCGGAGATGAACCGGCAGGCCACGCTCATCAACACCCTCTCGCAGCAGGTCGCGGGTCAGAAGACCGCATTGACGCTGGCATCCGATCTCGCCCTGAAGGCGGAGGCGCTCGCCAATACCGGCACGAAGGCGGAAGCGCTGGCCAACACCGGTTCGAAAGCAGCGGCCTCCACGGTCGGGAACCTTGCCCAAACCACATTGACACAGGGATCTTCCGTCACCGAGATCGCCAAGACCGTCGGTCCTTCGGTAGTCGGCATCCGCATGTCTGTTTCGCTGAACAACCGTCGTTTCCAAGCCAATCAGGCCACAAGTGAAGGCTCGGGCATCATCATCAGTTCCGACGGTTACATCATGACCAACTATCACGTGGTCAGTTATGCCGACCCGAAAAGCGGCAGCAACACCAGCACGACGCTCGAAGTATTTCTGCCGGACGGTCGTTCCGCCAAGGCGAAGTTCATCGGCGGGGACAGCGACAACGACCTGGCCGTCATCAAGGTGGACCTGACTGCGCTGCCTGTTGCGGAACTCGGTACTTCAGCCGATCTCCAGGTGGGTGAGCAGGCCGTAGCCATTGGGAATCCGCTTGGCATGGAATTCGCCGGTTCCGTTACCGTTGGTGTGGTCTCCGCGCTGAACCGGAAAATGGACGGGCAGGAAACATCGCTCAACCTCATCCAGACCGATGCCGCCATCAACCCCGGCAACAGCGGCGGCGCGCTTGTGAACTCGAAGGGTCAGGTCATCGGCATCAATTCCTCGAAGATCTCCCAGACCGGCGTGGAGGGCCTCGGGTTCGCCATCGCGATGGATGATGCGAAACCCATCGTGAATTCCCTCATTTTGTACGGCTATGTGAAAAACCGTCCCTACCTCGGCATCAACGGACAGGACATCACGGACATCATGTCGCAGATGTACAGCGTTCCCGTCGGCATCTATGTGACGGATGTCGATTCGACCAGCGGCGCCGCAAAGGCGGGCGTCAAGGTGGGAGACATCATCACCGGCATCAATGGAAAGGCCGTGACGACGATGGATGAGCTGAATGCTGTGAAAAAGGGCTTCAAGGCAGGGGATGCCGTTACCGTCAGCATGACGCGGAACACCACGAAAATGTCCGTAAAGGTGACCTTTACCGAAGCGAAGTGATCCGAAAGGCCGGGCGTCAGGAACCCGTTCTTCCGTTTGATAGATGACACACTCTCTTCATCATGGACAAACTCTTCTCATGGTTTCTTCTCGTTATTCTTGCTCCTTATTCTCTTCATGGTTACTTCTCTTTTCATACTTCCTCCTCTTTCGTACTGGAGCTTCCCCGAGTGGGAGGCTCCTTTTCATTGCGGGGATGAGGCATCCGAACCCTTGCCCTAACCCACCTCACCCGGTATGATGATGGAAAAGAGGAGCGTTCCTGTTCCGCATCCGGTGCGGGAATCGGACGACCCATCGAAAACTGCAGCATGGGGTGAAGCAATGGAAGACCTCGTATTCATCTCCGGACACAAGAATCCGGATACAGACTCGATCTGCGCCGCCATCGGCTATACGCATCTGAAACGCAAGCGCGGCGTGGCTGCTGTGGCTGTCCGTCTCGGCGACATCAGCCGGGAGACCCGGTTCGTCCTCGACTATTTCGGGGTGCCGGAACCGATCTTCCTGGATACCGTGAAACGGCAGGTCTCGGACCTGGATATGGACGAAGTGCCGGGGGTCAGCCCGCACATCACCGTCAAGACCGCCTGGAACATCATGCGCAAGAACAACGTGAAGGTGCTTCCGGTGGTGGATGACGCGGGAAAACTGCAGGGACTTGTGACCCTGTCGAACATCACGCAGAAGTTCATGGACGCGGTGGACGACAGCACCCTTGGCGCCAGCCAGACTTCACTCGACAACATCGCGGAAACCATCAACGGCCGTGTGCTCGTCCGCGGGCCGGTCTTTCATTCCACCGGCCGCATCCATGTCGCCGCCTCGAACCTGGCCGATCTTCGCGCCGCGCTGGAACCGGGGGACATCCTCATCACCGGCCGCCGGCAGGATGTCCTGGAAGCGGCCATTGCCGGGCAGGTCGGCCTCGTCATCCACACCTGCGCGGAGGAGCCGGGTGAGGATGTGTTGGAAGCAGCCCGAAAATCAGACACGGCCATCATCGGCACGCTGGCAGACACCTACACCACAGCCCGCCTGATCAACCAGAGCACGCCGATCCGCCATGTCATGACGCATGAGGACCTTGTCGTGTTCGAGGAAAACGATCTCATCGACGACATCAAGGAACGCATGCTGAAGACCCGATACCGCAGCTATCCGGTTGTCGATACGAATCACCATGTGAAGGGCTTCATCTCGCGTTACCATCTTATCTCGCCGCGCCAGAAGAAGGTCATCCTCGTGGACCACAACGAACGCAGCCAGACCGTCAACGGCATCGAGCAGGCGGAAATCCTGGAGATCATCGACCATCACCGCCTTGGCGACATCACCACCGGCAATCCGATTTTCTTCAAGAACGAACCGGTCGGCAGCACCTCGACCATCATTGCGAGTCTGTACGAGGAAGCAGGGCTCCGGCCGACCCGTTCCATCGCGGGCATCCTCTGCGCCGCCATCCTCTCGGATACGTTGCAGTTCATCTCCCCGACCTGCACGCATGCGGATCGGCTGATGGCGGGGCGTCTGGCGGAAATCGCCGGCATCGACATCGCGGAGTTCGCACAGGAAATGTTCAAGGCGGGGTCCACGCTGAAAGGCCGCAAACCGATCGATATCGTGAGGTCCGATTTCAAGGATTACCGGTTGGGCAAGCTGCGTTTCGGCATTGGTCAGGTTTATACGCAGGATCGGGACACCGTTTCGGAAATCCGGACGGAACTGCTGGAGCACATGGAGGACATCTGCATCCGGGAAGGATTCGACAGTGTCATGCTGCTGATCACGGACGTCACACAGAAGGGCAGCGAAGTCATCCTTACCGGGCCGGCCTCCGAGATTGTTGCGCAGGCGTTCAACAAGAGCATCGTGAACAACAGCCTCTACCTCGAGGGCGTCGTCTCCCGCAAGAAGCAGATTCTGCCGAAGCTGGCGCTGGTCGTGGAGTGAACCGTATTGTGTGGACCTCTTTGCTGGCCGCCCATACGCGATCTCAAACGAAAGAGGCATAGGCTGTACGATAAAGTCGTGTTGGTATAGGACTTATTTTATGTTCTGCTCCTCGCAAGCGGACAGGAAGGCAGCGCAATATGCGGTGTGCAGCTTGTTGAACTCTTCTACTGTCATGCAACGGCTGCAGCGGTCCAGCGAAAGCGGACGCTCGGGATTGCCCGGCCGCAACATGGCAATCTGTACAGGTAAAGTAACCAGCCGCAGCAAGGCCCTTCCTGCCTCATTCAAGTTGAAGAACCAACCCATGTCGATGAATTTGTCCTGAGCAACCATACAGTCGTAATGGTGGAGGACGAATCGTCCATTCCAGATGTCCTCCTTCAGTAAGTGCCGTGATTTGAAGTCTTTGGCGTTGAGCCGTCTTGCGATGTCGGCCACTGCCTCGGGAAAACAGTGATGGCACGGCTGCAACGATATTGTGGTAAATCGTTTCGGATCCACTTCATTCATGCTCCGATAGAATCCATCAAAACCGTCCCGGTGTCCGAAATCAACGGCCCCATGCCGTCTGTAATGCGGACATCCCGGCCGATGGTACATGTAATGCATGGACCCGTCAGCCAACAGATTGCGGATCGCATTCTTTCCAACCATGAATCTGGGCATTTCCCTTCCCCGGTATGCCCAGGACCGTTGAAATTGTTCCGTGTATGCCGCCGTGCAGAGATCCTTCATGCAGGAAGGGCAGGGCATTGCGTTGGAGCGGATGCGGCGTGCGGCATCAAGGGCCAGGGCCGGTGTTCCATACACGCCGACGTGCTGGGCATTGTCACAATAGGAGCAGTTGGCCGTTGCCAGGTGAACCGGATGGATGATCTTCTTGTCCCCGTCCTGGTATAGATTCATCGGGTTTCCGTTGATCCACCAGGTATGGTCCCGGTTTACGCGTTCTCTGGCTGCGTTTTGCATTGTCCGTGCGAACTGGCTGTTGAATGCTGCGAGATCGGGATTGCTTCCATCACTCATAAAGCTGACACCTTTCCGGATGTTTTTTTCGTGTGGATCATGGCAAACAGGCATCCGAGCGCGGCAATTGCAAAAAGGACCCCGATGAGCCCGATGCCCGCGGCATAGCTGAACGAGTCGCTGACCGCGCCGATGACGGGTGGACCAAATGTCTGGCCGATATCCATCAAGGTGCTGAGGATGCCCAGCGAGGCGCCCAGCTGCCCGATTCTGGCCACATCGGCCGCCAACGCGCTCGTGCTGGCCGTGATGAGGGCAAAACCCAGTCCGTAGATCAGAATCAGTGGGATGATGGCCACGGTTGATTTCAGAACAGCCAGCAAAAAGAAGGATAGCGTGCAGGCGGACAGTCCGGCGATCATCATCGGCAGACGGCCCAGCTTGTCCGAAGCCCGCCCGAAAAGCGGCTTGAACAGGATGATGCCGACCAGCTGGATGCCCAGAAGGACACCGATCTGCGTCGTCCCCATCCCGCGTTCCTTTGCGTACAGCGGGAAGACCATTTCAAATGCGCCATACCCGAAATAGGCGACTGCGTCCAGCAAGCCGACCAGCAGCAGGGGCCGGTAGGTCAGCAGACCCCACAGTTTGCCAAAGAAGGAGCCTGTGACGGGCCCGCCGGTCTTCTGGCGGGCCGCTTCCGTGTTTTCAGTTTCTCCCGGCTTGCGGAAAAACCAGCCCGCAAACAGCAGGGCAAGTACGCCCGCTGCGCCGGCAATCAGGTAGACGGCCTGAGCGCCGCCGAGATCGTAGGCGCCGCCGCCGACCGTCGGGGCAAGCGCGCGGCCGACCATGGTGGCGGAAGAATAGAGGGAAAGGTTCTGGCCGGTGTTCTTTCCGCTGAATGCGGCGATGGTCGCCATGGCGACGGGGCCGAACGCTGCGGTGGCGAAACCGTGGTAAAAGCGGGCTGCGCCGAGGCCGAGCGGATTGGTCACAAGCAGATAGAAGAATGGGGCGCTGGCAAAAATCAAGAGGGATCCGATCAGGATTTTCTTGTATCCGAACCGGTCCGCCAGGTCGCCGGCAATGTAGCTCACCAGAATTCCGGGGATCGTCGAGGCGGAGGCAATCCAGCCGATCTGTGCGCCGGTGGCGCCGAGGCTTTTTGCGAAAATGGGCAAAATGGGGGATTTCGAGATGGTGGAGCTGAAGATGGCCAAGGCGCCGCAGAATCCCATCATGAGGATCAGGCGCATGGTTGGCGGGATTTTTTTCATTCGTCTCCTCCTGGCCAAAACAAGCACGTCAAATCTGAGCATAGTGAACGGCGGAGTGCTTGTCAACTGCTACATTTTTTGTCCGATACCTTGAACATGAGCAGGAAGTGTAATACGATCAATGAGCACATGTTGTGCACGCATGCGTCTCCACATCCCATATCATGTATTTCACGGAGGAAAACAATCATGGCGCTCTCCGACAATGCCATCAAGGTACTTGAGAAACGTTACTTGGCCAGAAACACGGAGAATCAGCTGATTGAAACCCCGGAAGACATGTTCCGGCGCGTGGCTCACACCGTTGCGGGCGCGGATGCCGGCAAGGTGACCGCCGCGCGGCTGAAGGAAATCGAAGAGGAATTTTACCAGCTCATGATAGAGCTTGAGTTCCTTCCGAATTCGCCCACCCTGATGAACGCGGGTCGCCCCCTCGGACAGCTCTCCGCCTGTTTCGTCCTTCCGGTCGGAGACAGCATGGAGGAAATCTTCGACAGCGTAAAGAACGCGGCCCTCATCCACAAGAGCGGCGGCGGCACCGGCTTCTCGTTTTCCCGGCTGCGCCAGAAGGGCGCCACGGTCAATTCCACGGGTGGCGTCGCATCCGGCCCGGTCTCATTCATGAAAGTCTTCAACGCGGCCACCGAGGCCGTAAAGCAAGGTGGAACGCGCCGTGGCGCCAACATGGGCATTCTGCGCGTGGATCACCCGGACATTCTCGAGTTCATCTCCTGCAAGCAGGACAATGCGGACATCACAAACTTCAACATTTCCGTCGGTCTCACGGAAGCCTTCATGAACGCTGTGGAAACCGGCGCCGACTACAACCTGATTGATCCGAAGACCGGAAAGACCACCGGCACCCTCCATGCGCGCACCGTATTCGATTCCATGGTGACCAGCGCGTGGCGGAACGGTGAACCAGGCATGATTTTCTTGGATCGCCTGAATCGCTTCAATGTCACCCCCGCACTTGGAGAAATCGAGTCCACCAATCCATGTGTCACCGGGGATACCTGGGTCCTCACAGCGGAAGGACCCCGTCAGGTCCGCGAAATCCTTGGACAGCCTGTGGAACTGGTTTTGAACGGCATCTTCCACCCAAGCGCGCCGGAAGGCTTCTTCAGAACCGGTTCAAAGGAAGTGCTGAAGATCGTCACGGATCGCGGCCAAACGCTGACCCTGACTGAAAACCATCTTGTCCGTACCCTTTCTGAAATGAACCAGTTCCAGATGGAAGAAACCTGGACCCCGGCGGGTGAGTTGCAGCCAGGCGACCGCCTTGTCCTGTCGAACAACCGGCAGGCCGCCTGGCAAGGGAAAGGCACCATGGAAGCAGGCTTCCTGCTTGGCGCATTGATCGGGGACGGTACGTTCCGGTTGACGGAAGGCGTCATCGAGGGATGGGGCGAAATGGAAAACGATGTGGCGCTCATGCGTGTTTGCGGTGCGCCTGAAATCCTGGTGCATCGCAGGCCCAATTTTCAGGCACGTCAGTCCGGCCTGGGGGGAAGCGGCGAATACAGCGTCCACCAGAGCGCACTGATGGAACTGGCGGATGATTTCGGCTGCCTGCCTGCCTGCGGAACGGCCATGCAGGACTTGGAGCGTACCAGCTCCGAGTTCCACGCCGGGTTCCTGCGGGGGCTCTTTGAAACGGACGGAACCATTGTTGGCTCTCTGGAGCAGGGCGTTTCCATTCGTCTGTGGCACCGGGACATGGCGTTGCTCCTTTCGGCGCAGCGCATGCTGAACCGGCTCGGCATCGCATCGATCCTGTATCCGAACCGAAAACCTGCTACAGGCGTGCTTGCGCCGGATGGCAGATTTGGCCTTTCCGTCTCCGAATCCGGTGTCGGACACGAACTGGCGGTATGCGGGGAGAACATGGCCGTCTTTGCGGAACGGATCGGATTTGAAAGCGCAGGGAAGCGCAAACAGGCAGAGACTATGCTATCCTTCTACAAGCGGAGCCTGAACCGGGAACGGTTCACGACGACCGTTCTGGACATCCTTCCCGCCGGCTGCGAGGAGGTGTACGACGTGCAGGTGCCCGGCGCAAACGCCTTTGACGCGAACGGCGTGATCGTGCACAATTGCGGCGAACAGCCGCTCCTCCCGTATGAAGCCTGCAACCTGGGTTCCATCAATTTGAGCCTGCTGGTGAAACGCACTGCGAAGAAGGTGGGCGTGGACTATCCCCGCCTGACTCGCATCGTGCGGAAGGCCGTCCACTTCCTCGACAATGTCATCGACGTGAACAAGTATCCGCTTCCGGATATCGACAAGATGACGCGCGGCACCCGCAAGATCGGGCTTGGTGTCATGGGCTGGGCGGACATGCTGCTGCAGCTGGGCATCCCGTATGATTCGGAAGAGGCGGAAATCCTTGGCCGGAAGGTGATGTCGCACATCCAGAACGAATCCCATGCCGCAAGCATCAAGCTGGCCGAGGAAAAAGGCGTCTTCCCGTATTGGGAGGACAGCATCTACAAGGATCAGGGCATCCGGTTGCGCAACGCGACCACCACCACCATCGCGCCAACCGGCACGCTGAGCATGCTCGCGGGCGTTTCCAGCGGGGTCGAGCCGATGTTCGCCATTGCCTACATCAAGAACGTCATGGATCGGACGGAGCTGTTCGAGACCAATCCGTATTTCCGCAAGGCGGCCGAGGACGGGGGCTTTTACTCCACCGAGCTGATGAAGCGTGTTGTGGAACACGGGACCCTGCACGGCATGGAGGATGTTCCTGAAGAGGTTCGAAGGGTGTATGTCACGGCCCACGACATTTCGCCGGAATGGCACGTCCGGATGCAGGCCGCATTCCAGGACTTCACGGACAATGCGGTTTCGAAAACGGTCAATCTCGCGAATGAAGCCACCGAAGAGGATGTCCGCGAGGTGTTCCTTCACGCGTATCACACCGGCTGCAAGGGTGTCACGATCTATCGCGACGGTTCCAGAGGGCTGCAGGTGCTGAATATCGGAAAAGTAAAGGATGAAAAGAAGGCGGATGCTGTGGGACAAGCCGCTTCCGGGAACGCGACGGGTGCCTCGGGACAAACCGGTTCCGGTTCCTCGGCAGGTGCCGCGGGAAATGCAGGTGTCACCGGACGGTCCGGTTCAGATGCAGCAGGGCGGTCTGTTCCCGCGTCGGTGTCCGCCCTGGTGGATGACAACGCCGAGTACCTCGATGTGCCGGACTACGGGCATATTGCGCCGCGCCCGCGCCCGGAAATCACCACCGGCTTCACGGAAAAAGTGAAGATCGGCTGCGGCAATCTGTACATCACGGTCAACTACGACGAAAACGGCATCTGTGAAGTCTTCACGAACACCGGCCGGACGGGGGGATGCCCCTCGCAGTCCGAAGCGACCAGCCGGCTCGTTTCCATCGCGCTCCGTGCAGGAATCGATGAAAAGGCGATTGTGGAGCAGCTGAAGGGAATCCGTTGCCCGTCCACCATCCGGCAGAAGGGGCTGAAGGTTTTGTCCTGCCCGGATGCCATCGGCCGGCTCATTGAAAAGGTCAGCAACCATCGCAACGGCAACGGATCGGTCCACGCACAGAGCGTTGAAGCGGCCACCACGCGTTTCAGCCGTCCCACCGCCCGAACCGTGACGCCGCAGTCCGCAATGGCGCAGGCAACCCTTGCACAGGCTGTCCAGCCGATCATCTCGCAGGCCGCGCAAACGGTGCAGGCCGCACAAGCTGCGCAAAACGCGCAGTACGCGGGGAAAAGCATGCCGGCCAGAACGGCCGCCGCCAGATCCATCGTCATGAGCGATTATGGCGATGGGGACACAGGCGGACATGATTGTCCGGAATGCGGCGAAGTGATGGAGCATGAGGGCGGCTGCAAGATTTGCCGCAGCTGCGGATACTCGAAGTGTGGGTGAGTGCCCGTACATATACCTGGGAATGCATGTTCGAATAGAGAGACGAATCATCGGACGAGCAGACTGCATGAGACACCTGAACCCATGAAAAAGCCTGGCTCCGGTTTTCCGGATGCCAGGCTTTTTTGTGCCACTCATGGATGCGTGAAAGGGCCAAGTAGGAAAAGGGTCCTCAGATGGCCGGAGCCATCATCTCGTCAAGGATGAAGGGAAGCACGTTTTCGGGCTTGATGTTGAGAACCAGCGCAAATTCGTTGTAGAGAAGCTTTTCCGCCGCCTTCATGGCATTTTCGTCAACAATGTGCAGTTTCTTGCCGAGGCCGGCGAGTTCGGTCCGCTTCGCATAAACGGTCTTGATGAGCTTGACCAGTTTCATATGGTCGCCTTCCTTGATGGCGGAAGTGAACTTCTCTTTTCGCTGCGAATCGCTGTCAATCCAGGCGATCTGCTCATCGGGCATTGCCTTGATCAGCGCCTTGACTGCCTCGACGGTCAAGGTTTTGCGCATGGTCGTGGCAGCCTTCTCCACGGGTGCATAGATGACGGATTTGTCGGTATACACAGGTTCGAGGACAAAATACTCTTTTTCGGCTGTGCCTCCGAATTTTTCCTTCCGAATATCCACGATTTTACAGACGCCTGTAGTCCCATACTGTACGAATTCATTCACGAGAAACATGATGAGCCCTCCTGAGCGAAACATGCACCGGCATGTTGATGTAGTTTTGCCCAAGACACCCGTCCTGGGGCAAAGGCAGCGTTTGATCCGCCTGCAGTTTGCTGTGTTCTGCCAGCGGAATCATGCTGCAAGATCATGCGGTACTTCTCTATTTTAACAGGTTTTGTGACCCTTGTGTTATGGGCAAATTGACGGTTTCCACAAAAGCCTGCTTACGCGGGAGCCACTTCCCGGGAACCATGCCTCTTTCCGGTAAAATAATATTTTCTGCAGGCAAAGGTGGAAGGTTGCTGGGCGCTGCGTTGCATAAGTCAGAACCACAAAGGATGGAATCAAAAGAACCAGCTTTACAGGGAGCGGAAGGGATCTCCGGATGGAACGAAGGCGACAGGTACGCCCGGCAGCAATCCGCCGACCCAGGAAGCGACATGCCGCATGCCCTCCTCTTCCGTGTTCCGATGGCCGAAGACGGCCATCCCCAGGTCGATGCCGAGTTGATCCGCGTCGCGGACATACTCGCAGACCATCCACTCACAAGTTTCTCCGGCGATGAGGACATCCACTTCCTTCAGTAGGATTTCCAACTGAATCTCGCCGGGGCATCCGCCCATCAGAAAGGCGACATGCCGGACAGGGAGATCGTCGCGGCCGACCAGTCGGACACTCGCTGCATCCAGGGCGGATTTCATCTCTTCCGCAAGCGTTCGCAGGGTGGTGGCGGGCAGATGGAAGAGCCACGGGCTTTGGGCATCACGGAAAGCGGACCAGCCCAAGGCGTTTTCCATGCCGGTCATGATCAGATCCGGTTGGTTCATATGGGACAGATCGTGGAAACGCCAGAGGGCGACACCGGATTCCTTCGCGAGCTCGAGCTTCCGCCGGTATACCTCGGATTCAGACTGCCAGGTGATGGTATCGTGGTGTTCGTAGAAGGTCGGTTCATGGGTGATGATCAGGTTCGCACCGAGGCGGACAGCCTCCCGGAACACGGCGGGGGTGGCGATGAAGCAAGTGACGATCCCGGTCACTTCCATGTCCGGATCTCCAAGCTTGATCGTATCCACGGTGTCTTCCGGAACGGTTGCGTTCACGGAACCCTTGAGGAGAGAGATTGTTTCATGGACTGTCATACGCTTTCCTCCACATTTCCAATATTCACTTCATTCTGACGATCCGGGCCGAGATGGCCAACCAGACACATTTTCCGCCACGCGCCGCTCCTCCAGCGGAAGATGACGATGATGCCGCGAACCCATTCGTCCAATGCGAACCCGAGCCAGATGCCGACCAGCCCAAGACCGGCGACAATGCCCAGGAGCCAGGAAGAGAGCACGCCGACGCTCCACATCACCGTAATGGCGACGATCATCGTGAACCGGACATCCCCTGCGCCGCGCAGGGAGTTGGACTGGACAACATTCATGGCACGTCCGATTTCCACCAGGAAATCAACGATCAGGATGGTTGCACCCAGCCGGATGATTTCCGGATTGTCCGTAAAAATGCCGATCAGCTGGCGGCGGAACAGCATGGCGGTCAGGGACAGGACGGCGTTCGCACCGAGACCCATCCGGAGATTCTGCCAATTCCGGTGGTTCGCTTCCTCAAAACGCCCTGCGCCGCTCAAATGGCCGACCATGATCTGGGAGGCCTGACCGATGGAAAGGGCGAACACATATACGAAGAATACGATATTCTGGACATAGACCCGTGCCGTGATGGCCTCGGAACCCAAAGTGCCGACCAGATACGTGCTGACCATCTGGGCGAAGGCGTAGGAAAAGAACTCCATGCCGGCGGGAAAACCGACCTTCACGATCTGCCGGATCTCCTTTAGCGGCATGGGTAGCAGGTTTTTGGGAGAGATGCTGATGCCGACCTTCCGTGTGAGGAGCCAGAGCATCAGGAGGAAGCCGCAAAAAGCTGCGAATACCTGCGAAAGGGCGACGCCCTGCACGCCGGAAAAAGGCATGGGGAACGGTTGGTAGATGATGAGCCAATTGCCTGTGAGGTTGATGAGGTTCATGAAAAACGCCATCAGCATGGGTAGCTTAGCCATGCCGTGGCTGCGGGCTACAGCGGACATGGTCGCGGTCATGGCCTGGATGAAGGAGGTTCCGCCGACGATGCGAAGGAACAGGGTGCCGTCCCGCATCAGTTCCGGAGGCAAATTCATCAGGATCATGACCTGGTCTGCAAACAGGAAGGTGAGCAGGCTGAGCACAATGCCCATGGCACCGCTCAGCCAGACGGCAATGGCGCCGACATGCCGGGCTTCCTTCCGCTGGCCGGCGCCGAGATACTGGTTGCTGATGATGGCGGATCCGGAAGCGGCGACGGAATAGATCATCAGGATCATGTTGATGAACTGTGAGGCGACACCGACGGCGCCGACCGCATTGTCGGAAACCCGTCCGAGCATGAAAACGTTGACCGTTCCCATGGCCATCCTGAGTGTATTCTCCAGCATGATGGGCGCTGTGAGGGAGAGAAGGGACAACCCGGATTTCCGGTTCGGCATGGCGACCTCTTTCTGCGAGGGCATGATGTAATCACGATGAGGATAATGCTGCCGCAAGGTTGGTTCCTTTTGTCTACCAGGTATCATATCAGAGTCATGCCGGGATGAGAACAGGAATCGGTGAGAACCATCCTGCTGTGCACCTAATCATGGAAAGCATGAAGGCACAGCCAATATGCGTATGTGAACGAAAATCGCTGCAG
The DNA here is from genome assembly GCA_942493335.1 of uncultured Clostridia bacterium. Taxonomy (GTDB): domain Bacteria; phylum Bacillota; class Clostridia; order DSM-8532; family DSM-8532; genus JAEWSN01. The sequence continues at coordinate 3,129,900 of OW818693.1, forward strand.
ATGGTTATGTTCAGAACCAGCTGAAGTGGGTATGAATCAACCATTCGAACGATATCGGCCCAATCCGCTCCGAAAGGAGTCTCCTGCATGGCTTCATATACCGGTGCCCTGATTTCAGAATTGAAGAGCAAGATGAACCATGTCATTCTGGTGGCGGCAGGTGTGAATCTTTTTACCGCAATTGTACTTGCCTTGATGGATTTTTCCAATCCCTTCATCTGGATTAGCCTCGGAACCTGCCTGTGGTGCCTTGCCCTCTATATTCTCAGGAGCAAGCTGTCCTTCGAGCAAACCGTCGTGGGTGCCATCTCCTGGTGCATTCTGTTCGCGGGATTATCCTTTTTTTTTCACGGCATCCTGGGAACGGGCGAGACAATTCTGTTCTTCATCATGACACTTTCCATCTCGCTGCTCAGCCTGAAGTTCAGTAGAAATCTATTGATTCTTGGCCTTGGTGTATACATTGGGGCGAATGTCGCCAACCAGTTATTCAGACAATCCTCTGAAGAAGGGCTCCAGGGTCTTCCCAATCTGCTGCTCAACACGCTGGCGCTTGCCTTTCTCATTCTTGCGCTTCGTCTGATTCTGATTCCAATTCGGAATTCCCTTTTTTCCACGATCGAGCATCTGCAGGCACAAATCCAGAAGACGGAGCAACAGGCGGAAATCAACAGCCGGAAGGACGAGGAGATTCGGAAACTGGCATTCTATGACGACTTGACCGGCCTTCCGAACCGCAACCTTTTCAGGAGCCATGTGGAGAAACGCCTCGAAACGGGTATCGCACGCGGGCTTATGCTGTTGATGGACATCCAGGACTTCCGGATCATCAATACCACGATGGGGTCGGAGTACGGAGACATGATCCTGATTGACATTGGCAAAGCCTTTCAGGATATGCGGCAGGATCGGTTTTTTACGGCGCGATTCAGCGGCAACGAATTCGCGATCTGGTTGGAGTATGACACACGGGAAGGCGTTGAGGCGACGGCCAATCTATTTGCCGCCAATCTGAGAATTCGATTCGAGCGTATCATGGAAGCCTATCAAATCCGCTTCCACTCGGCTTATTCTCTTTATCCGGCGCATGGAGAGTCGTATGAGGACTGCGACCGTCGTGTCAACATTGCACTGCGGCATGCAAAAAGCCACAACATTCTCGGGACAATTGCCTTTGAGGAATCCATGGAATCTGCGATCGCCGAGGAGGCGAGAATACGGAACAGCCTGGAAACCGCTATTGCGCAGGATGAATTCACCATTGTCTATCAGCAGAAGGTGGAGCCCGCCACCAGGATCATTCATGGCGTGGAGGCGTTGGCACGCTGGGACTCCAGCATTCTGGGGATCGTACCGCCTTCGGACTTTATTCCGGAGATCGCTCGGGCAAACATGACCACCCGCTTCGGGCGACTGATTCTGAACAAGGTGCTCCGGGATATTCCGGCGTTGGTTTCCCAATATGGGGAACATGTGAAGGTCTCCGTCAACATATCCCCCCTGTTTTTCATGGAGGAGAACTTCTGCGGAATTGTACGGGAAGAGATCATGGACAACAAGGTATCGCCTTCCTGCCTGATGCTGGAGATCACCGAGGACGTGTTCATCCACAATTTCGAGACGATCCGGCAGCACATCACCGTTTTACGAGGGATGGGCATCGGCATATCTCTGGATGACTTCGGTTCTGGGTATTCCTCCCTGATGTATCTGAAGAATCTCGAACTGGATGAGCTGAAAATCGACAAAAGCATTATTGACGGCATTCTGCTCGATGAACGCAACTATCTGCTGCTGCTCTCCATTGTGAACATAGCCCGTGTGTATGGGTTCGGCATCGTGGCTGAGGGTGTGGAAACCGAAGCACAGCTCGCAAAGGTTGTGGAAGCGGATATCGGCCTCGTGCAGGGGTATGTCTTTTCCAGACCGGCCTCACTTGCGGAGGTGCGAAATGTTCATTAATCGAACTTGGCAGGTTCGTGCTGCGGCAGTTCTGGGTGTGGGAACGTTCATTGTTCTGCTTTATTTCATGGGCTTGTACAGCTACCTGCTTTTTCATTCCCTGATTGAGTTTTTTTGCATCGCGATTTCGTTCACCGCTTTCCTGGTGACGTGGAATTCCAGGGAATATATTCGTAATTCCTATCTCCTGCTGGTGGGGTATGCATATCTGTACATTGCCGTGCTGGACCTGTTTCATACGCTTTCCTACAAGGGAATGAACATTTTCACTGACTACGGCTACTATGCAAATCAACTATGGATTGGCGCACGGTTCTTCGAGAGTCTTGTCCTTTTTGGGGCATTTCTGCTTGCCGGCAGGGAGCGCCGCTTTCCGGCCTGGGTCCCGAACATGCTTTATGGAAGCATCACCGTCCTGTTGCTTTTGTCCGTTTTTGTATGGAGGATCTTTCCGATCTGTTTTGTGGAAGGTGTTGGGTTGACGCCCTTCAAAAAGGTGAGTGAATATGTCATTTGCATTATCCTTGCAATGGCCATTTTTACCCTTTTCCGACGAAAGTCCGCATTCTCGGCTGACGTCTTCACACTGCTGCTGTTATCGTTGATTTTGACAATTCTGTCGGAACTGTGCTTCACCGTCTACACAAACAACTATGCATTCATCAATATGGTCGGGCATTACCTGAAAGCGGGTTCGTTTTATACGGTCTATCGCATTTTGATCTTCAAGGGGATCCGGGAACCCTACGATCTCGTTTTTCGCGAGTTGACAGAAAATCAGAAGGTGTTGAAACATCAGAATGAACTGCTGACGGAAACCTCGAACCGGGACGGTCTGACTGGCCTTTACAATTACCGATACATCCGGGAAAGCCTCATGAGTGCCCAGCTGCGTCATCAAAGGTATGGAGAACCGGTTTCCATCCTGATTCTTGATCTGGACAGATTCAAACAGGTTAACGATGCGCATGGACACATTGTGGGAGATGCTGTGCTGAAAGAGTTCAGCGGGTTATTGACAGGCGCGCTGCGAATTGTGGATATCGTCGGGCGTTATGGCGGCGAGGAGTTCCTTGTGATCCTCCCGGAAACCGGCATTGAAGGAGCCCGAGCGGCAGCTGAGAAGATTCGCGAGAGCGTAGGTGCTCATCCTTTTGTCAGCAATGTCCGTATGACGGTCAGCATCGGTGTTGAAACCTACCATGAGGGCACTATGGATGAGTTCATCGCGCAGGCCGACGCCAATCTGTACATTGCCAAGCATGAGGGAAGAAATCGGGTCGCAGGGTAGGGTTTATGCAGGCCGATGATTATTCCAACAGATATTTTTTCACACCGAGCCACAGATAGCCTTTGGCCAGGGCTTCCACATCCACGGGCTCCCTTAGCGGCAGCTTTTCTTCCAATTCCTTCAGGCTGAAGCCGTCGGGTATCACGACGAACTTGCCCATGCCCGGCGAAAGCGCTTTCGCGGGACATCCGTACAGGCAGGAAAGGCATAAATGGCATTGTCTCCCGAATACGGGATGTCCCGTTTCCATGGAGATGTTCCCGGCAGGACAGTTGGCTGCGCAGATCCCGCACCCTGTACATGCTTTTGAGATGCGGATTCTCTTTCCGAACTCGATTGCGCCAAGTTTCTCAAACTCCCCGAACCGCGCGACGAGCCGATCGACAGGACCCGGTCGGGTTCGACGGGTTGTTCCTGCCGCCCAATCCGCCATCATCCGGGCCAGCTTTTTCGGCAGGATTTCCAGCAGCATGAGCGCCAACGGCTCTTTTGTCGCAACGATCCAATTCGAAGGCATGACGATCATGTCCTCATATTCCACCCGATATCCCTTTTTCTCAAGACGTCGGATGCACTGGGTCCGGCAGGCCAGGTTCGGGAAAACCTCCCCACCGCCGGAAACGGAAAGAACGACTGCAGGCGTGCCGGACCCGGCAGGCAGCCGATCCAGCCATTCATATACGGCCTTCGGCGCATTGCAGGCATGCACGGCATACAGCAGGATCAGGCGGCCAATGGGCCATTGTGCCGGTTCGGAGGCAGTGCGGATGCGAAGGGTCTGAACAGGGGATCCTGCGGCCTCAAGCTGGTCCCGGAGCTGGAAGGCGGCACGCTCCGTTGTTCCGGTGCCGCTGTAGTAGGCAAGGGTTGTGAGGGAAGGAATGGGCGTAGAACCAGAGGCTGAACTTGAGGTATCGATAGAGGCAAAGGGTAATGGCATTATAGTGTCACCTCCCCGATCACTATATCAGGAAGAATGGCGGATTGGTATGTCTACTCTTTGTCGGACTGGATTTTCAGGCATCTATTCCCCGCCTGTGCGAAATCACATCGGCAAGAAACGTCGGAGCCAGTGTTCTCGATAATGTCTTCCAAACACAGAAAACATCTGGACATTATAGTACGTTTAACGTACTATAATAGTACCGTGTCAGTACTAAACTGCTTTGTGCATATGAGAGAGGTCGTATGATCAAGTGGAATGTTGCACTGTACCGGGAGTCCGGGACAAGATCATTCTTGGAGGAGTCGCATGAAGGAAGAACACTTGATACACATGGACAGAATCTGGCATGACATCTTCCGGCACAGCCTGCAAACTTTCGGCAGTGGCAAATTCCCACTGGCGAAGATGGGACTGTACGATATCTCGGTATTGTATCAGATCAGCCAAAAGGAGAATGTTCCAATCAAAGAAATCTGCATCGAATTCGGAATTGCGAAAAGCACAATGACAGGTATTCTCAAGCGATTCGAGGCTGCCGGCTGCATCAAACGCACCACCGACGAAAAGGACAGACGGAGCGCAAGTTTGGCACTGACAGATTCCGGGCGCGAGCTTCTGAAGGAGCATAAAGCTTATGAGGGCGAGGCCTACAGGCACATTCTCGACGGTTTGTCGGAACGGGAAGCCGACACGCTCATCCGGCTCCTGAAGAAAGGATGCCATATCGAAGCTTGATTGCGCTGATCATTCACATAAAACGTCACGTGAACGACACGAAAAGAAATCTACATCAAACAGCCATATAGGATGTATGCATCCGACGCGGGCAACTGGTACGAAAAGGAGAAACCAGCATGTGCACAAGCTTTATGTTCCGGGGAAACGATACATTGTTGGGAATGAATTACGATCAGCAGGGTATGAATTTCACACTGGAACCCTATCGACCGGATCGCTTCCTCGTAACCATGAAATCGTGGGGTCGGAAACGGGCGCTTTTCGGGGTCCGTTCGGACGGCTTTTTTGCAAACCAGCAAGTCGTGAATCCCTGTGATGGCGGATCTTTTCGTATCGGTCCACGAATTGTTCATACGTCTCAGCTGATAGGCAATGTATTGAATGGGAAAATCCCATCCGAGCAAGTCGGCAAGTATTTGGACCGCCATACCGTGGTGAATCCGCCGAAAATCAGTCTTCACTCCTTGATCGCGGATGTGCGTGCAGACGGATGGATCGTTGAACCCGGAAGAGGAAACGTGCGTTACGGAAAGGATACACCGTTTTTTGTCATGGGCAATTGTCCTGTTGGACAAGGTGAGGATTTTGATCAATGGGAAGGCTTCGGCGTGGACAGGCATAGGAAGGTTCATGGTCTGTTGGAAAAGGCAGACTCGGATTTCAGTGTGCAGGATGCTTTTCAAGTATTACAGTCGGTTCAACAGACAGAAGGAGATTGGATCACAGAATTTTCACTGGTCTATTCCACAAGGGAGAATAAGGTCTATTACTGCTTCAATCACAATTACAATGCGATCCTTGAATATCAGATGAGAAATTGACAAATGCCATCATCACAGAAATCAGGGATACCTTGATCTGCTTGAAAAAGCCCATTGAAGGCTAATCGATGCGTTGAGTCTCGAACCTGACGCAGAAAACCCGTATGCAAGACATAAGTCAATAGGGAATAAGTCCTAAACATTCATGACAATGAAGCGTTTTAGTTTACCATTGAAGACATATAATGGGGAGGAGCGAAAATGAAGTGAGGTAGATGCAATGACGCGTACAAGAATGAGAAAAACCGTGATCGTTTCGATTTTGGTAGCTGTCATCCTGTATGCGCTTGCGTTGACCAGCATCGCATCTCCTGACACGGAGCCGCCAACCACTCCGGGAACAGCCGTGGCACAGACTATCGCTGATACATCCATGATACTGGCCTGGTCAGCATCAACGGATGTCGTCGGTGTTGACCATTATCGGATTTTTCAGGATGAACAGTGGATAATGGATGTTGCTGAACCTTCAGCATCCATATCGTCGTTATCGGCCGATACTGTCTATGCGTTCAGGGTATCGGCTGTTGATGCGGAAGGCAATGAATCCGGACTATGCGAACCCCTTGAGGTTTCGACCCTGTTGACAAAAATGAGCGGGATAACCTATGCAGTGACGTCAACTTCATGTGCCATATCATGGGCTCAATGGCAAAGTGCTGTAACATATGACCTTAAAGTTGATGGAACCATCCAGAACGGATTATCGATAAATTCTTATTTACATGAAAATATACAACCGAATTCCAGCCATACCTATGAAGTCCGTGTGAATACTACCTCCAATCATTCGATCTGGAGTGATCCGATCTCAACCAAAACACTTTTGGGAAAGCCCAGACAAGTGTCGGTTAAAGCAATGGATACTTTGATGGACATCTCATGGGATGCGGTGCCGGATGCTTCCTCCTATGAATTGTACGTTGATGGAACAACCATCGGTGGCATTCAAACACGACAATACCGATATTCCGGATTAACGCCGAATACGATTCACACGATTAAAGTGAGAGGACTTTCTTCGGAAAATACATCGGACTGGTCGGAAAATCTCACATGCTCAACAAAAACACAGATTACAGTGGGAAACATCATACAAAACACGACATGGTCAGAAAACTGTGTCTATGTCCTCAATTCATCTGTTACCGTCCTTCCCGGCATTATTCTTGACATAGGGCCTGATACGGTGGTCAAATGCATGCCGGGATCATCCATGATCATTCAAGGCAAATTGCAAATATCGGCGCCTGTGGGACAGGAAGTTGTCTTCACGGCATACAAGGATATTGCATACGGTGGAACGGGTATTCCTGCGAATGCTGATTATTGGAATGGCTTGCATGTCAAGCCAACAGGCGAAATGAATGTTGCCGGCATGAAAGTGCTGTATGCGGGAAAGTACTTGTTCGATTCCAACAACAGAGCAATTGTGGTTGAAGGCAAAACGGCCCTAGCTAGACTTGAGTTGGGTTTTTCCGTTGATACAGGTATCTATGCCGCTTCGACCAGTGCATATCTCTCGATTGAAAATAGTTGGATGCATGACATGCCCGGAAAAGAACTAGTGATCAATTCATACAGCACAGCTTCATTTTCCATTCAAAACAACCGATTTGAACGTGGAAACTTCGGTATATATTTGCATCATTATAGTGCAGGAACAATAACGCTTTCGGACAATCAATTCGATTATTGCACAACGGGTGTTCAAATCAATCAAATCGGGACCAATTCATTTCACATGCAGCGGAACAGCATAAAAAACTATGTGAACAGCCCTATATGGATTGAATTATCCGGAATTGGTGCGGATATATTTCCGGGAATTACGGATAATGATGTCTCATCATCCAAAACGAATAATGATATTGTCCTTGTTGGTAGTCCTGTGACCAATCTCACATTATGCAAAAGCCGCTATATACTTAATTCGAGTATGACAGTGCCGATAAATACAGAATTTAGTTTGATAGATGGCGCAGTAATGCGCGTTGGAGCGAGCAAGCAAATCTCAGTAAATGGGAAGATGAACGTTCTGGGGAGTAAGTCAACGCCGGTTGTCATTACAAGTGTGCTAGACAAGACATATGCCGGAGTTGGATTCACTTCAACTAATCAAGCGTGGTCTGTCATCGTAAAAAACACTGGGGACTTTTTAGGATCATTCGCCAAGTTGATACAGGGAGGAACATACTATAACGGAAGCTATGCCGTCATGGTTGTTGAAGGACAACTTGATATCAATAATGTTGACGTGATCGCTCAAGATCAAGTTATGGTGCCCATTTATGACTTGTACATTAATAGTACGAAATCAGTTCGCATTGAAAGTTGTTCATTTGTAACAACTGAAGGTGACGCTGTGTATAACAAGGAGTCAAATGAAACAACGATAATTGATTCAAGGTTTGTACGCCAAGCAAAAGCGGGGATTGCGATTACGAATAAATCCACGGATGATCTGGCAATACAAGGATGCACAATATCGGGGTGGTCTATCGGTATATTAAACCAGACAACGGGAGCAGGGAAGCTCCTTGTCGAGAACAACACCTTAACTGGGAACTACTACAAAGGGATAGAAATTGTTAGCTTCGGTATCGGTCAATTTTTGATTCGAAATAATACAATCACCGGAAGCAAGTCCGGATTGTATGTTGATCTTAGTGGGCTTGCAGTATCTATTTTCGAGGGGATAGTAAATAACACGTTGAAAAGTAATTTCTTTAAGGGAGGGGAGGCCAATTATTACGTTTTAGCGAAAGGCCCATCTCAGAACATGACAATACCGGAAGGAAAGTATCTGCATGATGACGTTTCAGGGGCGTTATCCATAGCTCAAGGGAAATCATTAACCCTTTCACCAGGGGTTGTCTTGCTGATGAAAGGTTATGTCGTTGTCAATGGCACGCTCAATGCCGTTGGAACCGAGTCAAAACCAATTTCAATTGTTTCATACGCAGATCCACTGCTTAAGGTCCAGGGAGAGTATACCTCAGCCGATCATTTTTTTTGGGGGATGACGATAAATTCCACAGGAACGGTAAATGGGAATCATTTGGTTATTCATGATGGATTACGCGTATCTGCTCCATATCCTGAAATATATGTTAGTGGAACGCTAAACCTCATCAACTCAGAAATATCCAGAAACTGGACCTATGCAGGAACTGCCGGGATCCAATTCAATACGGATATTGCACCCGTCCTTAAGTATAATTCGTTTCTAGGAAATCCAATTGCGATCAATAATCTTAAAAGTGCAACAATGACCATAGATGCCCGTTACAACTACTGGGGCAATTATTCCAGTCCCTCCGGGAAAGTGACTGCCGGTGTGGATTATACCCCATGGCTTGGAAGCAAGCTGAATGTGGAATTACAGTTTGGAGTCCCTGGCATCAATGCACCCAGTGGAAACTTTTCTCGAACATCATCGGATATGGGGATGAAGACTGCTGGCTTTGACGTCAATATCAACAGAACCTACAACTCCGGCGATGAGGTGGAAGCTGGCATATTGGGCAAAGGATGGACATTCGGCTATCAGGGAAGCATTCATGAGCTGGCGCAAGGTTCGGGGATATACAAGGCGGTCATGCCCAATGGTTCGATTGTGCTTTTCACTCGAAACAGCGATGGTTCCTATACGTCCCAATATTCGCACGATAAACTTGTAAAAGCGGTTGATGGGGGTTTCCTACTTACAACAAAAGATCAAATGCAATACAGATATGATGATTCTGGGAAACTCTCGTGGATTGCGGACAAAAACGACAATAAAGTCACCCTTGGATATAATGCGCAGGATCAGTTGACCAGCATATCAGACCCTTCGGGACGATCCTTTGTCCTGGGATATTTGGATGGGAAATTGTCGACAATCACTGATCCCATGGGGCATGTCGGCACATACGCATATGCCGGCAATCAGCTGGTTCAGTTCACAAATCCGATGGGCGAAGCAACGTTCTACACATATGATGCAGAGGGACTATTATCTGAAATCAGGAACAATGCCAATCATAGGGTGGACGGAATATCCTATGTCAAGACTGCTGGAGAAAACTATGGGAAAGTGGACCAGCACACAGATACCTATGGCAATGTGTTTACCTATTCATACGATACGATCAATCGAAAGACTACAGTTACAGATTCCAACAACCGGGCTGTGATCCATTATTATGACTCCAGTTTATATGTGACAGGGATCAAGGATGCAGAAGGGAAAATGACTTCAACGGCATTCTTCACCAATGCTTCCGGCGTGAATCAGTTCGGAGACATCAAGTCGGAAACCAATCGAAACGGGAATAAAACGCAATACATCAGGGATTCACAAGGCAATCCCACCCGGATTACCAATCCGGATTTGACCTTCAGGGTCATGACATATGATGGGAAAAACAATCTGACGAGTCTGCAGGACGAAATCGGGCATATGACCTATTTCACCTATGATCCGGAACAACGCGTTCTTCTTTCTGAAGCCAAGCCCCTCAATGGAACAGATGTCTATGTTCCTGGGACGAACGACGCGAATTTCGCCTTAACCAGCTACTCCTATTATTCAGAGGTTGAACGGATCGCTGCAGGCTATGCCATGAAAGGGCTTCTCAAGTCAACCACCGATCCTGAAGGCGGAACAGCGTATCGCAGATATGACACATACGGAAATCTGGCAGGAATAAGTGATCCGGAGACAGGGTTATATAAATCATTTGCCAGTAATCTGATGGGATTCCGGACGATGGAGACATCGGCACGCGGATTCATCACAACATATGAGCTTGATGCACTCGGGCGAGTGGAGCGCATGACACAGCCAGGCGCTGCCGTGACTCGTACTGTTTATGATGCTGATGGGAATATCGTACAGGAGATCAGACCCAACCAATACCGGTCGGCAGATGATCAATTGGCCCAGCACAGCTATTCGGGCAATGTTGGGACACGGCGGATCTATTTGCCCAATGGACTTCCATCCTGTGTAACCGATGCTGCAAACCATGAGACAACCTATGCATATGATCTGTATGGAAACAAGACAACAGAAACGCTGCCGAACGGAGCGGTCTATCGTTATGAATACGATGTCATGAACCGCCCGATAGCCAAATGGTTCAGGGATGATGCCATTTCATCAGAATCCCTTCTGCAAACATGGAACTACGAAATCCTTGCGGATGGAAAAACGCGTGAGACCGTCACCCGTGTCATGAACGACACGGAAGCGGCATCAGTTGTACTTTTGACAGACAAGAACGGAAGAGAGATACAGAAGACGCAGCCAGACGGCACTGCGATTTTGACGACCTACCTGGCAAATGGGCTGGCAAGTTCCGTCACTGACGCAGCAGGAAAAACGACATACTTCAAATATGATGGTCTGAATCGATTGACGGAGCAATGGACGCCATTTGATGCAGTATCAGGACAAACGCGATATGCCTATCAGAAGATCGTGTTGGACAAATGTGATCGGACAACGGAACTACAGAGGGGGAAAGAACCAGTCGCGCTTTACGGGATTCCACCAACTGTTGCAACCAAAGGCTATGTATATTTGCGAAATGGAAAAGTTTCACGAGAAACCGATAGTGACGGAAGAAGAACAGATTTCTCATATGACGCGGATGGAGCGGTATCCAGGCAGGACCTCCATGTCACTGCTGCAGATGTACATACCACAGAGTTTGCCAATGATGATCATGGAAAGCCGACGATAAAAACAGTATGGGTCAGAAAAGGGGATATGTTCGGCCAATCCTTGGATGATGCGGAACTGACTTCGGTTTCCACTTCGTTTACCTATGATGGAAATGGCAACCTGAAGACGATGACAACTCCGGATGGGGTCTGCACAACCTATCAATACAACGCCCTTGATCAGGCGACAGGCAGCAGTTACCCGATGCTGGACGAATATGGGCAATCGGTTCTTGCTTCAAGGACCAGGACCCTTGCATGGGATGGTCAGCCCATCAGTGAAACAGATGCAAAGGGCCATGCAACATCCTATTCATATGATGGAAAAGGGCAATTGATCAAAAAACAAGCACCTGATCAAGGCATCACGGCGTATTGGTATGACCAGGGAGGTCGGAAGATTGCCGAGGTTTCGCCTGAGAACTATGATGCAGGCAAGTCTCTTTCGGACATGTGCAGAAAAACATATGTCTATGATCTGATGGGCAGGGTTTTGAAGGCGCAGGATGTTTGGCTCAATCCATCCACCTCGCAATGGGAGACAATCGTCGCTGCCGCGTTCTTGTACGACGCCAACGGGAACATCACCAAAAAGCTGGATGCGTTGGGATACGAAGCAGGCAGCGGCGTCACCCATACGCAGATCGCATTGTCCGGATATGGCACGGAATATACATACAATTCGGCGAATTTATGCCTGACCGAGCGGGATGCCGTGAACAAGGAACGAAATCTGGCCTTCTCCCGCAGATACACATACGATGCGTTGGGCAGGAAAACAACGGAAGAGGATGTGCGGGGTACGGTCACAAGTTTCTCATACAACGACAACAACCTGCTTATGACCAAATCGATCCTTCCTGTGGGGAGCACGGCGGCTGTTGTACTTCAAAGCAACACTTGGGACCTTTCCGGCAATCAGCTGTCACAGACGGATGCGAACGGAAATGAAACAATCTACACATACACGGCCTTCAACAAGGTTCGGAGCATTTCCTTGCCCGGAGATGCATCCATTGCAGCGGATCAACAGGTTTATCAGTACGACGCGAACCAGAATGTCGCATTTCAAAGAAACGCCATGGGGGACACCCGCCTTGCTGGCTGGGATCATGATGGAAGGATCATTTCAGAAACCACACAGGATTCCAATGGCGGCAATGCCATTACGACCAGTAAGACCTGGGATTTGAATGGCAATCTCCGCTTCTCGACCAATGGAAACGGAACGGTCACATCGTTCGGCTACGATACCGTGAACCGGCTCCATACCGAAACCACAACCGTTTCCGGCATCACCATGACCACCACCCATGCCTGGGACAAAAACGGCAATGAACTGTCCATAACGGATTGGCGGGGAAACACCCAATCATCCACTTATGACAGCCTGAACCGCCTGATTGCCAGGACGGATGCGTATGATGTGGAAATCGAGCATCTTGAATACAATCACGCCAACCTGCAAACCACTTCCGAGAACGCGTTGGGGCAGCGCACCCTTTTCGTCTACGATCACAACAACCGCCTGCTGTCCACGACCGACCCGGCCAGCCACGTCACCAGCCAAACTTACGACAATTCCGGCAATATCGCGACGAAAACGGATGGACGGAATCAGGTCACCACATATACCTACGACATACAGAATCGTCTAGTCCAGGTCAAGAACGCCAAGAACGAAATCACCGGCTACACCCTCGACGGGAACAGAAACCGGCTGATCCAGACCGACGGAAACGGACACGAAACCCTGTTCGAATACAATGTCCGCAACCTGCCGACAAGGCGAATCGATCACGGCGGGCGAACCGGAATACCGGGAAGTTACGTCTATGACCCGGCCAAAACAGAGACCTACACCTACGACGCGGCCGGGCGGATAACCGGAAAAACAGATCGCAAAGGCGTTTCAAGCACATGGCAATATGATTGTCATGGTCGGATCGTGACGGAAACCATCGGAGGCGTGTCGGTCGGGAAAACGTGGGATGACAACGGCAACCTGCTGACCCTCACCGACAGCACCGGAACGACAACCTGTTCCTACGACGCCTTGAATCGGATTCTGACGAAACAAGCGCCCAATGTCGGCACCCTCACCTATGGCTGGAACCGCACCGCAGGCCTGCAGAGCGGATTTGTGGGACAGCGGATCACCGATTCCGCAGGGAATGTCACGGACACGATTCTGGACAGGATGGGCCGCATCGCCCGGGTTGTCGCCGGAACCCATACGGCCACCTATGCATACACCGTTACAGGCCAGCAGGAGAGCGTGACCTATGAAACCGGCTGTCATGAGGACTACACCTATACCGCAGACGGTCTGCTGGAAACCCTGACCAACAAACGGGCAGACAACACCGTCATCGACAGCTATGCCTACACCTACGATGCCGCCCACAACCAGACCAGCAAGGTCGATGCCAAGGGAACCACGGGCTTCACCTATGACAGCCTCAACCGTCTCCTGACCCTCTCCGAACAAAACGGGAAATCCACCGCCTACACCTACGATGCCGCCGGAAACCGCCTCACCCAGACCACTTCGCTCGGTGGCACCACAACCGTGGAAACCTCCACCTGCAACGAACAAAACCGTCTGACTACCCTGACCACCCGCGTAAACGGAACCCTGACCGAAACCCGGGACTATTCCTGGGACAACGCAGGCAACCTCCTGCTGACCACCGCCAACGGAACCAATGTACAGGAAAACACCTACGATGCCCGAAACCAGCTGGTCTCCACCACCATGGCCGGAATGCAGATGCGGAACGTCTACAATGGGGAAGGATTGCGGGTTTCCAAGCGTACCAACGGAACACTGGAACGCTATCTGCTGGATGGTGACCGGGTTGTGCTGGAGCTGGCGGAAAACGGTACGACGATTGGGCGGAATGTGTACGGCATCAGCCTGGTGATGCGGCAAAGCGGGGGGAATACTTATCAGTTCCTGTATAATGGCCATGCGGATGTTACCGCATTGGTTCTCCCGAATGGACAAATCGCCGGAACATGGTACTATGACGCTTTCGGGGTTCCGACAGAACACACCGGCGTGGACAGTCCCTACACCTACGCCGGATACCGTTACGATGCCGAAACCGGCCTCTATTACCTGAACGCCCGCATGTATGACCCGTACATGGCGCGCTTCCTGCAGGAAGACACCTACCGGGGAGACCCGAACGATCCGTTGAGCTTGAATCTGTATGCATATTGTAGCAACAACCCAATAACGTATACTGACCCGACAGGGCATTGGCAACAAGGGGATGAAAAGCTAAACCAGAAATCACAGGATCGTGTTTTTGAATTGACCAATCAATGGCTTGATGCAGACAAAGCATATAATGGAGCGAAATCAGGTGGTGCTCCATCAGACGTGTTGCTTCAACTTCTTGCTCAGAGAAATTCATATAATACTCAAGCGAAATCAATCCGGAACAATACCGACAATTACAAAACTGATGGACAAAAATATCTTGAAGATAGCGGCACAATTCAAATAGCAAATGGAGCATTTTCAGATAGCTTCAATAGTGCGGTTGGGGGAAAAGACTATAATGCTCAAAAAACATGGGAATCAGTAAAAACACAGTATCAAAAGAATACTAACGACATAGTCTTTAAAAAAGGTTTTGATCCGGCTGCACCAATCCTGCTGCAAAAAGGATTCACAGTTATGGCTCAGACGTATGGCTATATTGCAGCACGTACTGATGATTCAATAATGAAAAATCTCATGAAGGCAGGTATATTGTACTGCGAAGTACCGATAAAAGGGGAAGAAGCGATGAACTTCTTCCGCATGCAGGCACAGATAGCAGGGCTTGATGCGAATGGTGCAGAGCAGTATGCTCAAGCGATGTCCTTCTATACCTTGGGAAAAATTGGCGAAGGGTTTAATGTCGCATGGAATGGGATAAAGGGCTATTTGAATTCGAAGAGTCCCTTTGGTAATCTTGGTTTGAAAATCGAAGAAAATGCTACTAGACAGCTGGCAAAATTGGAAAAAGGAACGCCTGATGCTCACTATTTTTCAAGACATGGTGCAGGAACAACTCTTGAAGAACAGTATATTCGTGCAACAACAGGATTCACCCCTGATGGATTTGCAGGTAGAACAGTAGATTCTTCGCGTTTCTTGAGTAACCAAGCTCAGTTGAATGCTGTCCAACGAGCAGATACAATATATCGCCAAACGGGAAATACGAGCTTTTCGTTTAATTTCGGTGAAGTTATTGGTGAGGGTTATGCAAAGGGTGGAGGAGACTTGATTCGCACCACAAATGTACAAGCAGTATATAGAAATGGTCATTTATATACATTATATCCCAAATTGTCACCTGTAAAATAATTACTAATAGTATGCAGGAGGTCTATATGAATACTGTAAATCCTTTTTTTCTGGATGTTTTTCTTATTCCCATAACTGGACTAGGAGATGATGATGAATCTGTCCTCTATTATCAGAAATTAGGTGTGTGTACTGAAACACGATATAGAGAGATTATTAGAGAATTATTGATAGATCCTTTTGTCAAACTAGATGAAGAAAAGAAGCTGAAAGCAAAAATTGCACTAAGCTATTATCTTACGACCTCTAAAATTGATTTTCTCCGCGTATTTGAGGCATGCCTTCCTCCTTTTGACGCACCCAGAGTTGCAAGAGATTTTTTTGTTTGGATATGGGAAGAGATATTTACAAATGAATCGTACTTATTACTTGATGTAGAATCAATTGCAATAGATTCGGACATACATGAACCCAACAGACATTAAGTGGCACTGCCAAGTAAAAACCACAATACTTGAATTTGAAGATGATTAGTTTATGGATGTAGCATTGTTTCTTTTATTCTGTGTAAAAAGAATGTATTCCGCAAATCTGATTAATCGCCATGTGTATATACACATGCATTGCTTGCCGATTAATTTTTTGACTGAGAAACGCTTATACAAAACGAGAAATGAGTCATTTTTTGGAACACGGCAACATGGGAAGATATTTTTAGGAAGCCATAGCATTATCAAGAATGTTAACAAGAAAAGGCTGCAGGAGATTTGCCAGCGGCCTTTTCTCATGCGGATGACATACGGCCAGGACTATATCAATTCGCCAACACCCGATCTGCCGCACAAAAGGAGAGTGTCATCTGAATCTCCTTTATTCATGCGGCTTTCGTTGATTGAGTGTGGTGCCAAGGATATAATGAGATTGCGTATCGGCAGCAACAGATAACTGGAAATGGGTATCTGATAAATGGAACTGGAAACGGTTTTTGGATGCATGGTGTTTGACATTGAACATTGTAAACTGAATAAGGTGATCCGCTGAGTTAATACCTATTAGGGATTGTATGAACAATCCGATTATCTACGATGATCCAACAGGGCATTCGTGGAAAGATGTCGGACAGTTCTTATACAATTCCGCAACTACCGTGGCAGATGCGGCAAGCGGATATGCATATTCCGCTGCAAACATGGTCATGGATACGGAGCGAACTTTTCTGTATGAACCTTTAGCCTTGGCAGCGGATACACTTGGATTTGGAGAAGTCGCAAAAAGTATACGAGGGACAGTATCACAGGCGCAAAGCGGGATCAATGCAAGCATAACAGCGAACGTGACAAATGAAACATATTTCGATACCGCCAAAGCAGGAATGGATGTTGCCCAATTCGCCTATGCCGCCGGAGGGATGGCCCAGGTTGTCGGAAAAGCGGCTATGTCGAGTGAAAAAGTCGCCGCTATCGCTGGCAAGGCTCAAGAGAAAATTGACATTCTGGCACAGAAAGTAGTACAAAAAGGTGAAGCGTCAGCAAGAGAGTTAACGAATGCTGCCCAGAAAGCTTCATACAAGCTTTTGACCGAGCAGGGCGGTTTTGCGAGGCTGCCAGGTGGAGCGGGGAAAGCGACTGGGGAAGGTGCGCGCGAGGCAGTTAAGGAGACAGTTAGTACTGAAAAAGTTTTATTTGGTCAAAAGAGCGTATCGCCATTTTTTAGTGTAAAAGGTTCCTTAAAGGGGGCCTCAATTGAATCAATTGCTCAAAAATTAGCAGTAGGTGAAATATCTCCAAATGCTTTACCGATAGAGTACATTGTTCGTAATGGTAAAATGATAACGCTAAATAATCGGTCATTAACTGCACTTAGTAAAGCAGGAATGCAACCAACTCAACTAATTGATAAGTCTGGAAATGTTTTTTTAGAGAAGCAATTAACTGAACGATTAGCAGAAATGGAAGGACAACCAAGTACAACAATGTATATTAGAAAACTTGGCGAAATCGTTAGTATTCCTTGAGAATGGAGGACTTAAAAATGAGAATAATTGACTTGCCCAAAGCTACACGAGAGAGTGATTTTAGTCCGACTATGAATTTTGATGGAACAAATGCTATTATTAGTTATGGTGACGAAGCTACTACAATAACTCTCAATTTCAGTGTTTTATATGGGTTTCAGTACGTAGATTTTGAATACATTAACACGCTCGATTATACCTTTGGGTTAGTGGAAATTGAAAATTCTCAATGGACTTCTGAATTTATAGAAGCGTGGGCACAACGAGACAGAAATAAGGAAGATGCATTTGGGAAAGAGGCTTCACAAATTCTCCATTACAGATTATGTTTTGATGAGTATGGAATGTATGACATTCTATGCAAAGAATTAAGGGTGGAAAAATTTAGCACTGTTTCAATTTATGATAATTTTCAAGGTAATACAGTTTCGACTGATGTGACATCTGAATCCATATAATGAACTGATTGGAGTAAAACGCCAGAATGTCAACAGAGGTGACATGAAATCCCGCGAGGGCATGTGGTAAAGTCCGTACCTTGAAAGATTATAGTTACAATGATTATAGAAAGGGCATTCCTGAAGAGATCATGCTCTTTTCTATATAAGTGAGCCGATTAGCTGAAATGGGCAATGCCTCCGCCACCTTAGTATCAAATGCCAATTATTCAGTCACATTGGAATACCTCATGGACGTATACATCTTTTTTCCAGATACGCAGCATGCAATTGCCCGGTGATGCCTCCATCCCCGCTGACCTCCAGCAATTCCAATACAATGCGGCTTTTCAACTTGCGTGGAAGCAGAAAGCTGTCGGTGAAACCAACTTGTATGGGTACGATGTATCTGGCCATGTTTTGGCGGAAACCCAGCAAACCAGCACTGGAAATGACGCGATCACCTTACGAAAAGCATGGGACAAAAACGGCAATGAACTGTCCATAACGGATTGGCGGGGAAACACCCTGTCCTCCGCTTACGACAGTCTGAACCGTCTAATTTCCAAGACTGATGCTTACGGAACCGTAATCGAACACCTTGAATACAATCACGCCAACCTGCAAACTGCTTCCGAGAACGCGTTGGGGCAGCGCACCCTTTTCGTCTACGATCACAACAACCGCCTCCTGTCCACGACCGACCCGGCCAGCCACGTCACCAGCCAAACCTACGACAATTCCGGCAATATCACGACGAAAACGGATGGACGGAATCAGGTCACCACATATACCTACGACATACAGAATCGTCTAGTCCAGGTAAAGAACGCCAAAAACGAAATCACCGGCTACACCCTCGACGGGAACGGAAACCTGTTGATCCAGACCGACGGAAACGGACACGAAACCCTGTTTGAATACAATGTCCGAAACCTGCCGACAAGGCGAATCGATCATGGCGGGCGAACCGGGACTCCGGGAAGCTACGTCTATGACCCGGCCAAAACAGAGACCTACACCTACGACGCGGCCGGGCGGATGACCGGAAAAACAGATCGCAAAGGCGTTTCAAGCACATGGCAATATGATTGTCATGGTCGGATCGTGACGGAAACCATCGGAGGCGTGTCGGTCGGTAAAACATGGGATGACAACGGCAACCTGCTGACCCTCACCGACAGCACCGGAACGACAACCTGTTCCTACGACGCCTTGAATCGGATTCTGACGAAACAAGCGCCCAATGTCGGTACCCTCACCTATGGCTGGAACCGTACCGCAGGCCTGCAGAGTGGATTTGTGGGACAGCGGATCACCGATTCCGCAGGGAATGTCACGGACACGATTCTGGACAGGATGGGCCGCATAGCCCGGGTTGTCGCCGGAACCCATACGGCCACCTATGCATACACCGTTACAGGCCAGCAGGAGGGCGTGACCTATGAAACCGGCTGTCATGAGGACTACACTTATACCGCAGACGGTCTGCTGGAAACCCTGACCAACAAACGGGCAGACAACACCGTCATCGACAGCTATGCCTACACCTACGATGCCGTTCACAACCAAACCAGCAAAATCGATGCCAAGGGAACCACCGGATTCACCTACGACAGCCTCAACCGTCTCCTGACCCTCTCCGAACCAAACGGGAAATCCACCGCCTACACCTACGATGCCGCCGGAAACCGCCTCACCCAGACCACTTCGCTCGGTGGCACCACAACCGTGGAAACCTCCACCTGCAACGAACAAAACCGTCTGACCACCCTGATCACCCGTGTAAATGGAACCCTGACCGAAACCCGCAACTATTCCTGGGACAACGCAGGCAACCTCCTGCTGACCGCCGCCAACGGAACCAATGTACAGGAAAACGCCTACGATGTCCGAAACCAGCTGGTCTCCACCACCATGGCCGGAATGCAGATCCGGAACGTCTACAATGGGGAAGGATTGCGGGTTTCCAAGCGTACCAACGGAACGCTGGAGCGCTATCTGCTGGATGGCGATCGGGTTGTGCTGGAGCTGGCAGAAAACGGTACGATGATTGGGCGGAATGTGTACGGCATCAGCCTGGTGATGCGGCAAAGCGGGGGGAGTACCTATCAGTTCCTGTATAATGGTCATGCGGACGTTACTGCATTGGTTCTCCCGAATGGACAAATAGCAGGCACATGGTATTACGACGCTTTCGGCGTTCCGACAGAGCACACCGGCGTGGACAGTCCCTACACCTACGCCGGATACCGCTACGACGCCGAAACCGGCCTCTATTACCTGAACGCCCGCATGTACGATCCGGACATGGCGCGCTTCCTGCAGGAAGACACCTACCGGGGAGACCCGAACGATCCGCTGAGCTTGAATCTGTATGCGTATTGCATGAACAACCCGATTATCTACGATGATCCAACAGGGCATTCGTGGAAAGATGTCGGACAGTTCTTATACAATTCCGCAACTACTGTGGCAGATGCGGCAAGCGGATATGCATATTCCGCTGCAAACATGGTCATGGATACGGAGCGAACTTTTCTGTATGAACCTTTAGCCTTGGCAGCGGATACACTTGGATTTGGAGAAGTTGCAAAAAATATACGAGGGACAGTATCACAGGCGCAAAGCGGGATCAATGCAAGCATAACAGCGAACGTGACAAATGAAACATATTTCGATACCGCCAAAGCAGGAATGGATGTTGCCCAATTCGCCTATGCCGCCGGAGGGATGGCCCAGGTTGTTGGAAAAGCGGCTATGTCGAGTGAAAAAGTTGCCGCTATGGCTGGCAAGGCTCAAGAGAAAATTGACATTCTGGCACAGAAAGTAGTACAAAAAGGTGAAGCGTCAGCAAGAGAGTTAACGGATGCTGCCCAAAAGGCTTCACTCAAGCTTTTGACCGAACAGGGCGGTTTTGCGAGGCTGCCTGGTGGAGCGGGGAAAGCGACTGGGGCAGGTGCGTGTGAGGGAGTTAAGGGAACGGTCAAGACTGGGGAAAAAATCCCTTGGGGTAGTTGGAACGATTATGAGAAAGTAACCATGGAGTTTAATGGAAAACAAAATATTTATGCTAAGATTGGAAACAGACTATACTCCAAACATGCTGTTGATAGAATGCAACCAAGTGGAAATAGATATGGTGCTGCTTTAGTACAAGCTGGTGGCGATTATGGCAGAAGTGTAGCACCTCAATATGTAGAGGATGTAATGAACACAGTAAAACCTGTTATGCAAGAGAATGGCAATTTAAAGTATATTGGAGGCTCGTTGGCTGTTATTACAAATCCTCAAGGTGCTATTGTAACTGTTATGACAAAATGAGAGAGGTGTAAAATGGAAACTTTATTCATGATAGAAAATATATGCATTGACTTTATTGAAAGAAAGTTTGATATAGAAGAGTTCCAGAGTCGAATAAATACCTTGGTCGTTGAAGACTCGCTTAAGAACAGTTTAGGAAAAGTTTTATCTGATGCAGATAACAGATTAGAGGAAATACTATTTTGTAGTTTGGAAACAAATTTCTATTCGTATGGGGTTGCGGTAGCTAAAAACTTACTTGAGAAGATGAAAAGCTTTAGTTAGTCACGATTTTTCGAGTCTCAAGGATCGGGTCTGTAAACATTTTTGTGCTAATGACTTTCCGTCACGGCAATGAGCTGGTGACCCGTTCCGGGAAGTGAACCGACCAGAAAGCATGGGATGGCAACGGCAACCGGTAGGAACCGCACCGCAGGCCTGCAGAGCGGATTTGTGGGACAGCGGATCACCGATTCCGCAGGGAATGTCACAGACACGATTCTGGACAGGATGGGCCGCATAGCCCGGGTTGTCGCCGGAACCCATCCGGCCAGCTATGACGCAGCCGGTCGGATCGGTAAGATGAAAACCATGATACCCATTTCCTTGATGGAGATGGGTGTTTTTGCGCGGGCCAAACTTTGGAACGTATGCAGGCATGGGTTGTCGCATGCCCTGCTGTGCCGGTGGGCATGGGCTGGATCACTTTCCATCCTACTGGGAAAATCGTGTCCACAAAAACAAAAACCAAGAAAAAACAACAGAGTTAACTTGGATCTCACAATCTTTACTTGTTATTGCCTGTTTCTTAATCTTGCTCTGTTAGGATAACCGTGGTGTCGAACATATGCGATCCTTCCGATCAGCGCGGGTCCTTCCGGTTTGGGAAACCGGTATGCAATAAGCGTCTGCACCCATTTTGAGTATGCCGTCATCCGGCAAAGGAGAGACACACGGATGTCGATCAGCGGAGAAGAGAGAAAACGAATCATCCTGGAACAACTGAATGTGCATCGGAAAGTCAAGGTGGATGATCTCGCCAGTCAGTTCCGGGTATCGACGGAAACCGTCCGGAAATACCTGAACGAGTTGGAAGCACTGAACAAACTGAAAAAAGTATACGGCGGCGCAGTCAAGATCGCGTATGAGGAAGGTGAACTTCCATATAAAGTCCGTGAGATTGCCAATATATCCGCGAAGCGGGCCATCGCGCTGGAAGCCTCGCGCCTGATTGAGGACAACGACATCATCGCGCTCGATGAAGGCAGTACACCGCTCCAGATGATCGAATACATTGTCTGCAAGAAGAATTTGACGGTGGTTACCTGTTCTCTGCCCATGCTGTCGGCTTTATGCGATTTGGTGCTCAGAGGTGTCTTTGACGGACGAATCATATTTATGGGCGGAATTGTCAGCGCAAAACACCTCAGGGTATCCGGCACCATAACGGAAGCCTTCATGGATTCGATCTACGTCAACAAGGCCTTCATTTCCGTCGACGGGGTCTCGGCTGATGGCTGTGTATCAAGTTTCGATGCTGACAAGTCCCTCCTGTCAAGAAAGATGATGATGAACGCCCAGTACAAATACGTGCTGTGTGACCACTCGAAGCTGAAGGTGCGAACTTTCTACAAGATCTGCGACGTGCAGGAGTTGACCGGAATCATCTGTGACACGGAGCCTGACGAAACCTGGATTGACAACCTGGAGAAATACAACATTTTGTGGATTTCTCCGTCAGAGTGAAGACAAGAACAACTCACGAAAAAATCAATCAACAAGAGGCTTTTCCACTGCGATGAAGGAGGCCCCCCACGAAGATGTATGCTCTGCGAGAGTATGCTTACAGGAGTATGCCATGAACGATAGAGTGCTATTAGGCAGGAATCGATTGAAATTCAAGGGGAATCTGCATCTGCATACAACCTGGTCGGACGGCGAATTGACAGCCGGTGAAGTGGTGGAGCGTTACAAGGCAAAAGGGTATCATTTTCTATGCTTCAGCGACCATGACATCTACACCCGCACGAACGCTTTCGATTCTGATGCCTTCATCACAATTCCGGGTATGGAGCGGGGCGGATTGAATCCGCAATTGGAAACGAACGACAATCCCGGTTTTCATTTCACCGTTCTGGATCATCCGGATAAACCTGCGATGGAAAGGTTCTCTCATTTGCAATCATTCGAATATCCACAGACTTGGGAAGGCGATCAAAGCGTCACCGCATGCATCGAACAAATGGAGGCGCACGGGAACCTAGTGGTGCTCAACCATCCCGAATGGCATATGACCCCTTTCGAGGTCATGGAGAAGCATGATTTTTTCGCCGTCGAGGTGTACAACCATGCAACCGAATGGAGCCCGGCCAGCAGCTATGGTGCCGCCTATCTGGATTATGGATTGCAGCACGGGAAACGCCTGTTTGCGATCGCATCCGACGACGCCCATGGATACGGGAATGCGAATGATTGTGGCGACGGCAACAATCGCGGGAATCAAGACAGAAATGGAAGCGGTGCCGGAATGGCTGAATATGCCGGAGGATGGATCGTGGTGGACAGTGACAGATTATCGCATTCCGACATCATGAACAGTCTGGAAGCCGGGCGCTTTTATGCCAGTTCCGGTCCGGTCATCCACGATTTCCGTGTTGAGAATGGAATGCTCAAGATACAATGCTCGGAAGTCCAGTGCGTCATGTTCAAATCCTGGCCTGTCCGCAGTGATTTTCTGGTGGACAGGCGCGGGGACAAGCCGATCACAGAGGCATCCTGCCGGATGGATCCGGCAATGGTGTATATCCGGGTTGAATGTATCGACCGGTATGGCAGGGTGGCATGGACGAATCCGGTCTTTATTGCGGATTTAAAGTTAAAGCTTTAAATAAGGATTGCAGAAGGGAAAGGGGAAACAAGATGAAAAAGTTTGCAAGTACGGTCATTGCCTCCGCCATGGTTACCTTGTTGTTGACGGGGTGCGGGGGAGGTCAGGGGGCAGCGGGCGGTTCGGCTTCCGGCACGGCTAGCGGTACACCTGCCGCCTTGGCAAGCAGCGCGGCCGCAGGCGGCACTGCCACGGACAAGAAGGTTGTCACCATCACCAGACGATTGGCCGAATGGGGTACCCGCGACGATAACTTCAAGCAGGCGGTCGCAAGAATGAATGAGGAGCTGGCCGGGAAGAATGTTGAAGTGGTGATGGAGGAATGGCCCAAAGTTGGAGACGATGAACTGCTGCTTCAGTCACAAGCGGGAAAGAAAGCGGACATCTTCATCAACTCTTCCGTTGACATCGGATGGCAGCAGGAAGCCGGCATTATCCGGGATGTCGATTGGGTCAAGGAGTCCAAACTGTTTGCCACAACCTCTGAAAACATCATGAACATCATGCTGTTCAATGGCCACTATTACGGTGTGGTTCAGGATATGGACACCTCCCCGGTTTTCATGTATCGGGAACACCTGAAGCAGTTGGGCATGACCGATGCCCAAATCGATGGGTTGCGGGAACAGGTCAATAAAGGTGAGTTTACGCTGACCGATCTGTCGGATCTCGCCAAGAAGGCCCTCGACAAGGGTCTGGTCGAGCTCGGTTTCACGGTGGAAGACAAGCGCTTTCAAGGATGGCAGTATGCGTATGGCGTCACCAATTATGACATCGGAAAGAACAAACTGGTCTTTGATGCAAATGCGGTAAAAAACCTGTATGGCTTCTGGCAGAAGGGCCTTTCTTCCGGCGTCATCAGCGAATCGATCGGGGATGTGGACACGGATCTGTCCGCGCCCAAGTTCATTGAAGGCAAAGTATTCGCATCCTTCGCCAGAACCGAATATTACGAGAAGCTGCGCACCGCCAAGGGGATGGCCGAGGATGCCGCCGGCTTTGACGCCTGGTTCAATCAGAATGTGGTGTGGACCGCGGTGCCCAGTGCAGAAAAGGGTGGAAAACCCGTGTCGTTCAGCAACCCGGCCATGATCTTCGTCGGAGCGGACGTTGATGAGGAGAAAATGCCCTATGTGCAACGTGTGATCGAGCTGATGATGTCTCCCGATCTGCAGATTGCGCACACACTGGCAAGCGGAAAGCTGCCGGTCACACCGGAAGCCCTCTCCGATGAGCGTTTCAAGAGCATGTCCTACTATCTGGATCAGATGTACATGACCGACTTCACCAGGGTTCGTTCTCCCCATGCCTACTATGCGAAGTTCATCGATGGCTATATCGCCGGTGTGGACACAATCCTCGTCAACAAGCAGGATGCCGGAGCTGCGTATGAAGCCTATCTGAAGGATGCCCAGCAGAACATTCCCGCCGACCAGATCATCTACAACTGAACCATTTGAACCCTCGCCTTGACAGGATATGGGCACACCTGCCTGTGCGGGCTGTCGCCCATATCCTGTTCATGATTTCCGTGCGTACGGCGAAAGGAGCCATTCATGGCGGAAATAAGCCGCAGGAGGCCGCTGAAGAAGGTGGTATATCCGTATCTCTTCATCCTGCCCTTCCTGCTCATCACCTTTGTATTCTTCGTATTGCCCGCGATCTACACAATCGCCATGTCCTTTACGGACATGAAGGAATCGTTGAAGCTTCATTTCATCGGAGCGGGCAACTTCATCAAGATCCTGGGAGACGTGAACTTGCCCGGAATTGTAGCCAACACCTTCATATTTGCCGGCTTTTCGTTGGTCTCCTCCCTCGTGCTGGCACTCGCCATTGCAATCTCCACGCAATACTATCTCAAGGGCAAAACAGCCGGAACCTTTTACCGCGTTTTATGGCTCATTCCGAATGTCATGCCGTCGGTTGTCTATGTCGCCTTTTGGAAATGGTTCTTCGATCCGACATGGGACGGCTTTCTCAACAAGGTCGCGGAATCCATGCAAGCCGCCAAGCCGATTGCATGGTTCAACAATTTTTCCATGGAAATCGTGGTGCTGGCAACGGTCATATCCTCCGTATCCGGCAGTGTCATCCTGTTGTCGGCGGCAATCAATTCGATTCCGGAGGATCTGTTCAAGGCCGCACAGGTCGATGGGGCTTCCGAGAAATCCATCATCCGAAAAATCATCCTGCCCGCTTTGAAATGGCCATTGATGTATGTGACCATCTCCAACAGCATCGGATTCATTGCCAGCTATTTCTTCATCATGCTGTTGACCCTCGGCGGGCCGCTGAAGAAAACCACCACCCTATCGCTGTATGCCTACCAGCAGGCTTTCAACATGAGGCATTACGGGTATGGTGCGGCGATATCCCTGATCGTTGTTTTTTTCGCACTCATCCTGACCATCCTGTTGATTCGTTTGTTTGACTTCGATAGCATGATCAAGCCGTCCCGGATTGAGGAGTGATGCAACATATCTGCAAGAGCTTGGCCGCTGCAGGCTGATCTTCCGGAACAGACCCTGCAGGAGCCGGAGAGTGGTGACGAACAATGAATGGCAAAGCAATGCAACGAAAGACCCTGGTCCATCTGTGCATGGCCATGATGGCAATTCCCGTTGTCTTCATGCTCGGTTGGTATGTGTTTTCCTCAGCCTACAACTATGCCTCGGGAGAGCTCTCCCTTCAGAATTTCGGGTTCATGCTTCACGACATGTCTTTTCAAGGCATGAAGCTCCCCCTGATCTGGCCGATCGTTGGCAACACCCTGGTTTACTGTCTGGCCATCGTGGTGGTCGAGGTCGCGATTGCCGTTCCTGCCGCCTACGCCTTCTCCCGTCTTGAGTTCAAGGGTCGAAAGGCAGCCATGAAATTCCTCTTCATTATGCGCGCTTTTCCAGGGGTGACACTGATCATCGCCACTTTTCTGATCATCCTCCGACTCGGGATCATCAACACCTACCTCGCGGTGGTGCTTGTGGCCGTTTCGGGCTCACTTCCCGGCCAGATCTACATCATGAAGGGTTTTTTTGATGATGTGCCATGGGATCTGGAATGGGCGGCCATGGTGGATGGCTCCACCAGATGGCGCGCCTTCCGCAAGGTGCTGTTGCCTGCGGTCAGCTCAGGGATTGGGGCCATTGCCGTGTTCGCCTTTCTGGGAGCGTACGGAGAGTGGTTCTTGTTCAGGCTCTTCATCTTTGACGATACGGCGCTGACGATGGGCGGCTATCTGGCAAAGCTTGTCACCAAGGACAATTCCGTGCTCAGCTATGGTCTGATTACCGCCATTGGCATGTTCTATACCTTGCCGATCATCCTGTTCTACATATTCTCCCAGAGCATATTCATGAAAGTGAACATAGGAGGTGCAAAACGCGTATGATTCGACTTTCAGGCGTCGTGAAGACATATCTGAATACAAAAACCAAGGAAGAGACCCGTGCGGTCGACGGTGTGGATCTCGAAATCGGCAAGGGGGAATTCGTTGCCCTGCTTGGTCCGTCCGGATGCGGGAAGACGACCACATTGATGATGATTGCGGGGCTCCTGAAACCGACCGAGGGAGAGATCTATTTCGGAGACAAGCTTGTCACGCACATGGAGCCGAAGGATCGCAACATCGGAATGGTGTTCCAATCCTATGCGATTTATCCTCATCTCAAGGTGCGCGACAACATCGCCTTCCCCTTGTTGGAGCGCGGCATGCGCAAGGATGAGGCATATGAGAAGGTCCTTTCGATGGCAAGGACACTGCAGATCGAGCAGCTGCTGGAACGCAAACCCTCACAACTTTCCGGCGGTCAGCAGCAGCGGGTGGCGATTGCCCGTGCCTTGGTGAAAAACCCGGACATCCTGCTGCTGGATGAACCCATGTCCAATCTGGATGCGCGCCTGAAGCTCGATGTACGGGATGAAATCCGGGAGTTGCAGCAGCGCATTGGGGTGACGACCATCATTGTCACGCATGACCAGGAGGAGGCGCAGGCCATCTCCGACCGGGTCGCAGTGCTGGACAAGGGAAGAATCCAACAATTCGACACCCCCTTTGATCTTTATCACAGCCCCAGGAATTATTTCGTGGCCAATTTCATGGGAAACCCGCCGATGAATTTTCTCGACGGAACCATTGCAGTTTGCGATGGAGAGGCTGCCTTTGTCGCGCAGGGATTTCATCAGCCCTTGAAGCGTGACATCCCGGAGGCATTCATCGGGAAAGCCGTACGGCTCGGTGTTCGTCCTCATGATATCCGTGTGGTGGAGCATTCCGGGAACGAAGTCAGACTCGAATTGGTGGAATATTTGGGTCAGAAATCCTTGATCAAGGCTTCCGGAGCCTCCGGCGGGGCTACCCTCCGCTTCATTCATGAGGCGGGATCATCGCTCAAGGCCGGAAGCACCTGCTGTCTTGAATTTGATCGGGAGAAATTGCATCTGTTCGATATGGCGCAAAATGGAAGCAACATCCATGAGTATCGACGCATTTAGAGAAGGGAAACTGGCAGGTCTGCCGGATGGGAGGCGTTGTGATGGCCATCAAGGCGTGCATATTCGATTGGGCGGGCACAACCGTGGATTTCGGCAGTTTTGCACCGATCCGCGCATTTCTGGAAGCGTTCGGGGAACACGGCATCGTGCCGACGATCGAAGAAACCCGGGCGCCGATGGGGATGCTCAAGATTGAGCACATACAGACAATGCTCGGTATGGAGCGACTGAAAAGGAAATGGGTGATGGAATATGGACGAGTGCCTTCCCAGCGGGATGCCGAAAGCATCCATGCGAGTTTTGAAGCGCATCTGCCCGTGGATTTGGAACGATTGTCAATACCCATCGATGATGTTGTGGAGACTGTCCGGCGCTTGAGGGACAGAGGCCTTAATATCGGCAGCACCACCGGATACACCGGCAAAATGATGGAGATCGTTTCCCGTGCCGCCAAGGCGGGCGGATACTGCCCGGACTATCTGAGCACGGCTGAAATTGCCGGAGCGGGGAGGCCCAGCCCGGCCATGATCCTGGACAATATGGCGTATTTCGGGGTGGATCATCCGGCTGATGTCATCAAGGTGGGGGACACCCTGTCTGACATACAGGAGGGGCTGAATGCCGGGGTCTGGAGCATCGGGGTCATTCGCGGCAGCTCCATCCTCGGGCTGAGTGAAGAGGAGTATCTCCGACGCAAGGACGACAATGCCATCGAAAGGACCCGAGCCAGATATTTGGAGGCGCATGCCGATTTTGTGGTCGAGGATATTTCCCGGCTGCCGGAACTGATTGATGAAATCAACGCGATGCGTGAAGACGGAGCAAAACCATATGGAAGCAAGCTATAGGTCCGAAGGGGATATCAATCTTGGCGACCGGCGAGTGCGATGGCAGGATGAACACCTGAGCGCCGAAACCCTTGCGTTGCTGGAAGCAGATGCAGGATGTTTCCTGCATCAGTCCTTGTCGACGCCATGCCTCAACACCGTCGAAAGCGTCGATGGCATCTATCTGTATGATGGTGAAGGCAGAAGGTATATGGACTTTCATGGAAACGGAGCGCATCAGGTAGGTTACAGGAATCGAGCCGTTCTGGACGGAATTCATGCGCAGCTGGAATCCCTTGCATTCATTCCAAGACGCTATACCCATGAGATTGCCGTAAAGGCCGCGCAGAAGCTCATCGAGCGTACCGGAGGCGAGTTGACAAGAGTGCTGTTTACGCCAAGCGGGTCGCTTTCCATCGGTCTTGCGCTGAAGATCATCCGAAAGGCGACCGGAAGACACAAAACCATCTCCTTATGGGATTCCTTTCATGGAGCCGGGTTGGACGCCATTTCCGTCGGCGGTGAAAAGATGTTCCGCAGCCATATCGGTCCGTTGCTTCCGGGAGCCGGGCATGTCATGCCATACAATTCATACCGCTGTGTGTTTGGCAATTGCGACGATTGCGGCATGAAGTGCCTCGATTACCTCGATTATGTGCTGGAGCGTGAAGGGGATGTGGGCGCTGTCCTGATGGAACCGATCCGCGCGACGGATGTTCATGTACCGCCAGTATCCTATTTTTTGCGGTTGCGGGAAATATGCGACAGGCATTGTGTGCTACTGGTTTTTGATGAGATTCCAACGGCATTCGGCAGGACAGGCAGCTTTTTTGTGCACCAGCGCGTTGGGATCACACCGGATATCCTCATCATTGGGAAGGGAATCGGGGCCGGCGTGATTCCGATCTCGGCAGTATTGACGAAAGAAGAACTCAATATCGGACAGGATGTGGCACTCGGGCATTATACGCATGAAAAGAGCGCGTTGGGATGCAGGGCCATACTTGAAACCATCGACTACATCGATCGGCATAACTTGATGGAGCATGTCGGTGATTTGGCGCGATTGTTGATCGATGAACTGGAAATGCTGAAGCGCAGGCATCCCCTGATCGGTGATGTCAGGATTGCCGGGATTCTTTTTGCCATTGAGCTTGTGACCGACAGGGTAACGAAGGAAAAGGCGTCCAACCATGCGGAAAGCATGCTGTACGCCTGTCTGTCGAAGGGACTTAGCTTCAAGGTGTCTCAAGGCAATATACTCACGTTCGGTCCACCGCTCGTCATCACGAAGGAGGAGCTGCTTGAAGCTCTGCGCGTGATAGATGAATGTCTGTATGAAATCGGCGGATGAGCCGGTCTCCTGTTGGGTTCAAAGCCGTCGACCCGGTTGCTTGTTTCACGAGCTGCCGGACCATGGTCTGAATCCACCGTTGACACCTACGCGCAGATGTATTAGAGTATGATTCCACCATCCATCCCGACCCGCCTGCTCCGCCGCGCCTGGGATGGATCCCGTGCCTCCACACCTGCATGCGAAACGGTGCAAGGTCGTGTGGAATACCCGGAACCAAACCGCCGCATTCGCCGTATCCGGTCCGGGACCTCCCGGGGGGTGGCAAATGCGGCCGTTGCGACGTCCGGGGATACCGAAGCCCGTTACCGGATGCACCACACTCAGGAGGAATCATGCCGGAAAAGCAGAACCAGCCTGCCGCTCTCAATGCCGAAGCGTTATCTACCACTCTCAATGCCAAAGTTCTATCCGCCATTCCCGTTGTCGAAACCCCAACGGCCACACCCGGCGCCGAAGCCCATTGCGCCACATCCAAAGCTGAAGCGCTTTCCGCCACGCCTGCAAAAGTCGCTTCAGAACCTGAAACCGCGCCCCTCCGCCGTCATCCCGATTGGGAACCCGAAGTCGAACACATGCGCTATACGCTGGACCTCGTTGGCCAGTCCCTTCAGGAATCCGAGAAGATCAAACACGGCATCGACAATGAAGTCAAACGTCTGCAGGAAACCGGCGACCCGGACTCTTCCATCGACTATGTCGACCTGTCCGTGAATCTGCTCATCCAGGGATCGCTCGATCTCAAGCTCCGCAATCTCCAGGAAGCCTCCCGCAAGCCGTATTTCGCGCGCGTGGACTTTCAGGAGGACGGCTCCGACCATACCGAGAAATATTACATCGGAAAGATGGTCCTCATCCGGGAAGACGACATGCGGCCGGTCATCATCGACTGGCGCGCGCCCGTGGCTTCCCTCTATTACGAGGAACGGCTCGGCGACGCCCATTATCTTGCGCCTCGCGGAGATGTGAAGGGGCAGATGTCCCTCAAGCGCCAATACACCATCGAGAACGCGGAGATGCAGAATCTCTTCGACATCGACATCACCACGAACGACACGTTTCTCCAGTCGTACCTCGGCGCCAATGCGGACAACCGCCTGAAAGACATCGTCTCGACGATTCAGGCGGAGCAGAACCGGATCATCCGCGCCGACATGTGGACGCCGCTCATCGTGCAGGGCGCAGCCGGTTCCGGCAAGACCACCATCGCACTGCACCGAATCGCCTACCTGGTCTATACGCATGAGAAAACCTTCAAACCGGAAGCGTTCATGATCATCGCACCGAACACATTGTTCCTGAACTACATCTCGGAAATCCTCCCGGAACTCGGCGTCGACCGGGTGCGGCAGACCACCTTCGAGGATTTTGCGATGGATCTCATTGGGAAGCGGTTCAAGCTGCGCGATCCGAACGAGAAGCTGATGGTGCTCGCGGAAAACAAGGATCCGGTCTGGGCGCACCGTCTGGCCGAGGCTTCCCGCCTGAAGGCATCCACCCGCTACAAGGTGCTGCTGGACCGGTTCATGGACGAGATGGAAAAGGAAATGCTGCCGGATCGGGACTTTTCGATTCTTGGCGAAGTCCTGATGTCCCGCGCCGAACTGGTGAAACTTTTCACCGTGGAGTACCGCCGCTGGCCGGTGAAGAACCGGCTCGAGGAACTGAAGAAACACATGGTCACCGCCGCGAAGCGCAGGAAGAACGCACTGGCTGCGAAGGTGGAGCGGGACTGTCAGCTTCTCATCGAGAAGATCAAGGCGGGAGAAGGATCGGAAACGGACAAAAGGCTCCAGATCATCGAAGCCTACGATGACCGCGACCAGCGCCACAAGACCCTGCAGAAGGACGTTTCGCGGATCATCAGCGACCATCTTTCCGGCATCATGAAGCCGCAGGCGTTCGACTGGTACAAGCGTTTTGTCGAGTGGCTCGCGGAAAACGCGGCGGACGCGGATGAGGCCTTTGTGGCCGAATGGTCCGCCAAGGTGCTGGCCGACAAGAAGATCGAGCTGGAGGACCTGGCACCGCTCATCCACCTGCGATACAGGGTGCACGGACTGGACGAGAAAATCCCCGTCCGCCATATTGTTGTCGACGAAGCGCAGGATTTCAGCGCATTCCAGTTCGACGTGATACGCCGGATCGTCCCGGACAGCTCGTTCACGATTCTCGGCGACTTGTGCCAGGGCATCCATTCCTACCGAAGCCTGTCGAATTGGCAGGAAATCCAGGAACAGGTCTTCCACGACCGCCGCAGCGAAGTGCTGACGCTCGAACAAAGCTACCGCACCACGGTGGAAATCATGGATGCCGCCAACCTCGTGGCGGAACGGATGAACATCCCAGGCGTGAAGAAGGCCATTCCGGTCATCCGGCACGGAGAAGTCGTCACGGTGCGGATGCATGGGCCGGAAGATGCGGGAAAGCCGATTGCCGGCATCATCTCCGCGCGGATGAAGGAACTGATGGGCAAGGGCATGAAGCTGCTGGCCGTCATCGGGAAGACGCTGGAGGAATGCCGGGACCTGCACAAGCTGCTGGTAAAGGACATTCCGGAGCTTCGCCTCATAACGGGAGCGGAAGGGGAATATGGCGGCGGCGTGATGGTCGTGCCTGCGCATCTGTCCAAGGGGCTCGAGTTCGACGGCGTCATCCTCGCGGATGCAAGTGCCTCGCGGTACACCGAGAACCTCATTGACGCGAAACTTCTGTATGTGGCGCTGACCCGCGCCATGCACGTTCTGGACATCCACTCGTTCGGGGAGCCATCCCCGCTGCTGGCGGGGCTGCCTGTTGAAGAAGTGAAACCCGGCGAATGCATATAGCTGTCCCCGCTGCTTGCTGGGCTGCCGGTTGAAGCTGTCAAAGCAGAAGCCGTTTCATAAGTTTTCTCCTTTACTTGAAGAGCTGCCCGTTTTGCAAAACAGCCCGGACCCGCTATAATGGGAGCAGGTGAACGCGTTGATGCCGTGCCGGCTGGCTGGCATCAAACCGCGTCAAGACATCGAGCGTATACTCCGAGAACCGGGACGCGACCTTTCACGCCCGGCTGTTCCGGATCCCGCATCGGAATCCGGCAAGGAGGAACCATGCCCCTATTCCTGAAGCCCATGAAATTAAGACGGACGGCCGCGCTGCTGCTCCTTCCGATCCTGCTTTTCTCCGCCGGTTGCGGCAGAACGGCAAAGGACGGGGAAGCGGGCGAAAAGAATCCGCTGAAGACCACGGAAAGCACCCAATCTGCGCTGGAATCCGGACTTGCCGCATCTGAAACAGCCACTGGCACGGCACAGGGAAGCTCGGTCACGGAAAGCCCGGATACAGGTGCTTCTTTGGTTGCATCCACGTCTGCGGAGAATCCGGACGCAGGCTTGAAACCCGTTCCACCCTCGGCGGAAGCGCTCTCCGTGTTCCCCGGCGTTCTTCGGACATTGACGATGCAGCGCGAGGAAATCTTTGCATTGCTGGGCGAGGAGCATGAGACGTACGACAATGTTTCCCAGGCGTACAGTGTCTATTCCTGGAACGCGCTGAACCTCGTTCTGGAGTACGATAGCCTTTCCGGGAAACTTCGCATGATCCGAACGGGGGAGCGAACCCTCTTTCTGGACGGGGCCAGCTACCGGGAGGCCGACCTCAATCGAGACGGCATTCTTGAGGGAATCTGTGCCTACGAGGATCTGCGGGATCCTGCCGTTTCCGGCGGCACAGGCGCCGATCCGACCAGTCGCCGCGAAGGCCATGTAGTCATCGTGGATGAAGCGACGGGCTCATCCCTCGGGGAAAGCATCACCCGGCCGTTTGACGGATACGCCGGGCTTTCCTTCCTGACCGCGTACGGAACGGACAAGGAGTGCCTGATCCTGCTCGACACACAGTCGGATTGGGAGTGCGATGTGCTCTCGTATGCAAACAGGCAGCTTGTCAGCATGTTGCCGGCCGAAGCGCTGCATATGGCCGAACAGGCGAAGGTCATGCTGAAGGCGGGAACACCGGATCGCATCCAGCTTTCTGTCGAGTCGGCGGGGCTCTCGTTCGCCTGCGCCATGCCGGAACGCCTGCAGGAAGCACTCGATGCCGGTGAAGCCTTCAAATACCAGTTTGTTGTGAACCGCAAACCGATTGTGACAGACGATGGATTGACGCTCCGATTGAGAAATTCACTTCAGGTCCTGTTGGGTACGGCAACGGATCTGGAGGGGAACCCGATAGGCCGCTTTATTGACATTGGACAAGTGACGCAGGAATACCGCTACATGGGCCGGGGCGTCTGGAAACTGCTCAAGACCGGCGGCGGACCGAAGTACACGGAAGCGGAGCAGGGCGGGAATGTCACGGTGGATGACCTGACGGTCGGCCCGGCGATGCTGTTTGCCGTCCTGTATGACTACACGGATGCTTTCGGGCTGGATCCGGCAACCTACAAGGATGTCGATCTGGTCGGGGGAATTACCTTCCAGTCGCAGGACAAGCTGCGTATCAGCGTCATCAATTCGCGCATATCCAACATTGTTCTGGAGGAAGGCTGCACACAGAAGACGGTTCGCGGGCTGTCTGTCGGGGACACCCGCGGGGATGCGCTTGAAAAGTACGGGCAGCCGGATGCGGGTTATTTCGAGGATCGGATCTGGACCTACTGGTTCTACCGGGATCTCGGGGATGGCGGCGAACGGGTGCTCTCACTGGACAGTTTCACGTTGGAGTTCGACGGGGACAAGGTCGTCCGGATCGGAATGAATGCATACATCCCCATAGACTGAGCGTATGAAGAATGAGCAGACGCTGAAGAACGAGGATGGACGCAAGGCAGACGGAATGGTGAAAACCCGGCAACACGGGGGCAAAAGGGAAAGACAGTCAAACCGCACAGGAGGCAACGCATGAACTGGATGTACAAACTGGAACGGAAATACGGGCGATACGCCATCCACAACCTGGTCAAATACCTCGCGATCCTCAACGCGGCGACCTTTGCCGTCCTTTTTGTGATGGCGCCCGAGGTCCAGGCCTTCATGTACAATTCGCTCGCGCTCATTCCCTCGATGCTCTTCAAGGGGCAGGTTTGGCGCCTTGTCACCTACGTCCTGCTGCCGGAGTCCCTGAGTCCGTTGTGGGCGGCGCTTTCGATTTACCTGTTCTACATCATCGGGACAGCGTTGGAACGCAACTGGGGCGCTTTCCGGTTCAACATGTTCTATTTCATCGGCATGCTCGGAACCACCGTGGGCGCGCTGATTGTCGGCCTTGTGATGCCGGGTTTCCCGGCCACCACCGCCACCTACCTGAACATGTCGCTGTTCCTGGCCTTTGCCACCCTGTTCCCGGATTATGAGCTGCTGATCTTCTTCGTACTGCCGGTCAAAGTGAAGTGGCTCGGCTGGCTGGAAGCGGCATTTCTCGGATTTACGGTGCTGAAGAGCCTTTTCGCAGGCGAATGGGTGATGGCTATCGCACCGATCATCTCCCTGCTGAACTATCTGCTGTTTTTCGGGCCGGAACTCTACAAGGGACTTCATCTGAAGCGTCGTGTGCACCACAACCGCCGCAAGTTCTTCGATGAGGTCAATCAGGCCCGCATCGACCGCGAGGCGCGCGACAAGCACGACGACAACATCCGCCGTTTTTGAACCGGGAGTCGTGGAGGGGTTACATGAAAACCACGCATCGTCCCTACTGCTGTGAAAGTGACGATTTCACACGCATGTGCCGGTTTGCCGTAGAAGACACCCATGCGCGAGGGGACCGCTATGTCTGGCACTTGGGCCGCATGACTGATTGGAAGTACAACCTGCACAACCTTGCCAAGCTCATGCCGGACAACTTCACCAGGGAAGCGGAGCTCTGGCACGACGCCTTCGGCGACTTGTGCGGCATGGTGTTTTCCGAGTATTTCGGACCAGAACTGACACTGATGGTGCGCCGCGGCTGGGAGCACTTGGCGCCGGAGATGCTGGTGTTTGCACAGGCACACTGGGGCGGCAGGAACGAAGCACTTTCCTTCATGATGCCGGAGGGCGAGACGGCGCTCGAAGCCGCACTGGAAAATGCCGGATTCGTCCTGCAGGAAGATTTGGAGATTACCTACATATTCGAAACCGCCCGGTATGCAGATACGGTACCTGCCATCCCCAAGGGCTTCAGCTTCACCAGCATGGCAGGGAACGACGACTATGCGTCCCATGACGCCATGCGGCGGAGCGCGTTCAAGCCCGCCCTCGATTTCGTCATCGACCAGCTGCGGCGTGAATACACCCGCCGCAGTCCCATCTATACGCCCCAGACCGATTTCGTGCTCATCGACGCCACCGGGCGGCACGTTTCCGGCTGCGAGGCTTTCATCGACCGCTGGAACAACAACGCGGAGATCGAACGCGTGTGCACGCTCGATTCGGAGTGGGGCAAGGGATACGCGCGGATGGCGCTGGTCGGCTGCCTGCACAACCTGCATGAGCTCGGTATTCCACGAGCCTTTCTGACGGGCGGTCATGACAAGACGCAGCACCTGTACGGCTCACTCGGCCATGTCGCCACCTGCAACCGGCGCTTTTACGAGTGGCGCAAGCAGGACTGACCGGATTCAACAGGGCGGCCCTGCAGGGCCGGTTCCGTCACCACCGGTTGGCCACCTTTTCCGCGAAGCCCGGGAACCGGTCGAGCACGATGGTTTCTCCGCCATCGAGCACGGCCTTGCCGCTGAAGCGGCCAAACACCTGATGCTGGTTCGAGCGGATGATGAGCACATTGGTATCGGATGCGCGATCGAGAATCGGTTCGAACGTCATTTCAAAACGCTCGTCGCTGCTGGAGAATCGCCATGGCTTGAGGAAGTCGTCCGGCGGAATGTGGAAGGCCACCTGCTCGAGCTTGTGCGCCCTGCCCCCGTGGAACAGCACGTTCTCCGATGCCGCGGAGGTATCGCCGAAGCCGTATCCGATGTTGAAGCCGAACGGCACCCCGTCCACCAGACCGGATGCGGAGCCCCAGTACCAGGTATTGCGGTAGGTCCAGACGCCGCGTCCCCAGTCGAGCACCCCGAATGCGGGTTCCCGACCGAACTCGATGGTTCGGTCGCCAAGCCGCAGCACGCCGGTGGCCGGCATGCAGTTGATCTTCTGGTTGTAGTAGAAACGCCGGGGCTTTGAAAAAGGCGTGGCGATCACCATGCTTTCCATGTCCGCGGGCTGTTGCAGCACGATCTCTCCCTCAAGTGATTTTCCATCCTTGAAATCCTTCACCTGCACGGATAGGCGGCGTTCCATCCCTCGTTTGACAAACGTGAGGTCCATGCCGTCCTGTGACAACCGCACATCCCCTTCATGGCTGGAGGGCGGCATGCCCAGCTTCCCCAGCGGGAACGGTATCATGGTGGATTTAGTGTCCTCACACGGGGAGGTGAAGTCGAACAGGGTCACCGATCCCATGGCCAGATACCCGTTGTCGGCCACGGTCAGCGCAAGGCCCGCATCGCCGCCCATGATGCAGTAGTAGTCCCATTCCTTGATCATGAACCGGGGCGACCTGATGCGGCTGCGATCGTAGCGCAGGAGCAGGTCGCGCATCCAGCCCCTCTGGACCAGGTTCCCCATTTCGTCGAGCAGTTCTCCGGGCTTGACGATCTCGATTTCCATGGCAACCTCCCACCCACATACGGGTCACATCAGAGCCATTATTTTGAGGGAGACGAAGAGACGGTCCTCAACGCTTGCCCCACGCGGCCATCACAACGGCGAGCTTGTTTCGCGGCAACAGCAGGTAGGCGCCTGAAAAGAGCAGCATGGCGGGCAATGCGATTCCATAGCCGGCGATACCCAGCCACTCATATGCGGCAGCCCTTTCGGCGGCGTCCGACAAAACTTGCATGCCGGTGTTCAGCTGCCGGAACATGTTCATCGGAGCAGTATGGGATGATGCAAGATAGAGCGTAGCCGAAAGGCTGTCGGACCACAGGACGGCGGACTGCACGAGAAAGACGCCTGCAAGAGTCGGTCCTGTTGCGGCATTGTGCCCATGGCTTTCTTCGTCGAACCGAAGTGCGGCCATGACCCAGATGGCGGAGACAGATACGCAGGAGGCGAGCATGACGGCCCAGATTGTATTGACCAACCCCAGACTGCGCATGAACAGGTATTCCGTGAACGGGAAGGGGAGGGAGAACGCCAGACCGGTGAACAGCATCATCGATACATGGCTGCGTCTGATGATGCCGCCCGGTCCGGTCACAAGCGCCCGGGAAATGAAGAACGCCAGCAGGGTTCCGATGGCTGCACTTGCAAGGACCTGCACCAGCCACATGGGGAAGGTTGCGAGCAACTGTCCGGCAGCTCCGCCGAGCCCATTGGTTCCGGAGGGGGCGATGGCGGCGACAGGGTTCATCCATTCGGGGAGAAAATATACAAGGGTGAACAGTCCCAGCCCCAACAGGGCGGACATCAGCCGCTGAAGCATTGTACCCGCCGCAATTCCCGGTTTGCCTGCCGGAACGGACGGGGTGTACGGAGCCTGCGCCCAGAAGGTTGCAGGTTTGTGGAAGATGCTTCCGGCAAGGTGTTTTGCGGGTACGTAGAGCACGGCTGTCGCCAGCAGGCCGAACAGCAGCTGCAACAGCGTCAGGGGAATCGGTGACATGTTCTGAAATTGCTGGCGGAACAGGAAATTGTCCGCCAGATCCATGGTTTCATAGGTGAGTGGCGTGCCGAGCGCCTGTGCCAGTGAAGGGAAGGTATGCGCTCCCAGTATCACGGAGACGACGGTGAACAGGGCCGCGATGCGGATCGAAGTACCGGCAGGCGGGGCCCCTTCCCGTTTCATGGCGCAGGCGCACAGGGCGGGAAGACCTGCCATCTTCAGGGCACAAAGCAGCGGGAACAGCCAGCGCATGATCGGAGCCTGAACGAACATGGCGGTGCCGAGCATGCGGTACAGCCAGTTTGCAAAGATGTCGGCAGGGATGAACATCGGCAGCGTGAGGGCAAGTGCCAGCCCCTCCCCGGCAACCGCGGGCAGGCGTGTGACAATGATGCCGAGCAGGGAGCCCATCGCAAAGGCAAAAAGGGAAAACAGCAGCGCGAACCATACGGTGTTGATCATCATCGTGTGAAAGGCTTGGTTGGCGAACAACCGTTCGAAGCCGGCAAGGCCGATCCACGGGGAGTCTCCGAAACCCTTGATGGGCTGGTATGCCTTGAAGGCGAGCATCAACTCGGCCAGACACGTCACCAGACCGATCACGAAAAGAAGAATCAGCAGCAGGCGCCCGAAACCGCTCCCGGCGGGAGAGCGTCCGGATGGGTTGCCAGCTTGCGGAGATGGGCGATGTGTCGTGCTTGCATGCATGATGGGACCTCCTTGCAGGTGACGTTCCGATCTGCATCGGTCATCGGTTTTCTTGGCACTCGTCCGACATCGTGGGCAACATAATCATAGCATACATTGCTTTGTGGATGCGGAAATACTGTATGATATTAGGGAAGGACCCAAATGAAAGATGTGGAGGGAAAAAACGTGAAGAACAAGCGCATCTACAACCAACCTTGGCGATACGCCCTGGCCATGTTCGGGCTTTCCATTACGGGATACATGTATGTTGCGTACGGAACCTTCTTTTATAACGACAAGTTGGGCCTTCCCCTGACCACCATAGGGATCGCAACGGTGCTGTTTTCCATATGGGATGCTTTCAACGATCCCATCACCGGTTTCCTTTCAGACCGCACCCGCAGCCGTTTCGGGCGGCGCAAACCCTGGCTGTTGGCATGCACGCCGATTTTTGTGATTGCAGCCATCCTGTTTTTCAGCCCACCGGCCGCATTGGGCACCGGGTTGGCTCTGGCCGTATATTTTACTTTCTTTCTGATGCTGACGGAGACAGCCAATACAATTGCCACCGTGAATTACCACTCCCTGCTTCCGGAGCTGTTCCGTGAGACAGGTCTCCGAAACCGTGCCAATGCCATCCGTCAGGCGCTTCAGTTGGTGGGCATGATCATCGGCGTATCCCTGTTTCCTACGATCGTAAAAGCGTTTGCCAACAGTACCGGCGATCAGGTGCTGGGATACCGGCTGACGGCGATTATGCTTGGTGTGCTGGGCGGAGGGTTGATGCTGTATTCCTTTCTGGGCTGCCGTGAGCGGGCGGATTTCAGTGAGATGCCCCAGCCTGCTGTGAAGGCAACCATCAAAGCGGTGGCACTCAACCGAAATTTCTGGCTTGTGTCGGTCTCCCACTTCTTCTACCAGGCCACCACCGGACTTTTGCTGGCGGGCATCCCCTTCTTCATCAAATATGCCTTGGGGCAGCCGGACTCGATGGCCACCATCCTCTCCGCTTGCGTGTTTGTGTCGGCCATTCCGTCCATGTATCTATGGTACAGGCTCATCAATCGCCTGGGCACGCTGAAGGTATGGCGCATGGCGCTGTTATGGCTGGCCTTGGCGCTGGGCTTCATGTACTTTGCCGGGGGGATTGTGTTCGCCTCCCTGGCTGGGATACTGGTAGGCATTGGCATCGCGGGGGTGACAGCCAATCTGGATATGGTCAATAGCGAGTTGATTGAAGAGGATGCCAAGCGCAATGGTGTCCGGCGCGAGGCTACCTTCTTTGCCGCCATCAGCTTTGTCACGCGTCTTTCGGGCCTTATCCGCAGCGGGGTGTTCGTGTTGCTGGGATGGTGGTTTGGCTTCCAGTCCAGCACAGTTCCCGGAACGCAGCCAGGCAATGCGGCCCGGTTCATGATGGTGGTCTTTCCCTTCGTTTTGATGTTGATTTCCTTTGCGGTGTCTCAGTTTGTACGCTTCAAGGCCGAAAAGCAGGCGGTCGATTCGCCTCTACCGGACATGGAGGCTTAGGCATGATTCAGCCCAGAGAGGAAGGTGCCCCGGCACGTTGCGGCACGTTCAAAAAAGGGGTGTCACTTCTTCATCACATGAAGAAATGACGCCCCTTTTCCCTTCCGCCCGACGGACGGAAGTCCACATCCGGAATGCATCGGCATGAGGGGATCAGCCCTTGACACCGCCAATCATGATACCGCTGACAAAGTAACGCTGCAGGAAGGGATAAATCGCAAGAATCGGAACGGTGCCGACGACGATGGTGCAGTATTTCACAAGCAGGCGATAGCTCTCCTGGGAAGTCTGTCCGATGACGCCTACATTGCGCATACCGCTTGTATCGTTGTTGATGAGGATTTCGCGGAGAATGAGCTGCAATGGGAACTTGTCCTTCTTGTTGAGGAAGATGGACGGATTGAACCACTCGTTCCACATGCGTACCCCGTAGAACAGGGTGATGACAGCGACCGTCGCCTGGGCGAGTGGGACCATGATGCGCCAGATGATGGTCCAGTTTTTGGCGCCATCGAGCTTCGCGGATTCGACCATTTCATCCGGAACCCCATAGAAGGCCGTTCGCATGATGATCAGGTTGAACGTGTTGACCGCAATGGGGAGGATGATGGCCAGACGGCTGTTCATCATGCCCATGCCCTTGACCATGAGGTAGAAGGGAATCAGACCACCGGCAAAGTACATGGTGAAGACGATCCCCTTCATGATGAACTTGTTCCAGTAAACGTTCTTCCGCGACAACACATAGCCGCCGAGAATGGTCAGGAACATGCTCAATGCGGTGCCGCCGATGACGTAGATCAGGGTGTTCATGAAGCCTGTGGCGATGTTGGGATTCTCGAGTACGAGCTTGTATCCGAGAAAATTCAAGGGTGGAATGGGCACGAAAAAGAAGCCCCTTCGGGAGAAAACAACGAGCGGATCGCTGAATGAGGCCATCAGCACATGCCACAGGGGATAAATCGTGATCACGCACAACAGGGTGAGGGCAAGAATGTTGAAGACGTTGAAGATCTTTTCGCCATTCGTGCGACGGATCATGTCGGACTCCTTCCTACCACAGGCTTGTTTCCGAAAGCTTCCGGCTGACGCGGTTCGCAAAGACAACCAGCGCGAAGTTGATGACGGAATTGAACAAACCGACGGCGGTGGCAAAGCTGAAGTTCGCTTCAACAATGCCCTTGCGGTATACATAGCTGGAGATGACATCCGCTGTCTCATAGGTCAGGCCATTGTACAGCAGGATGATCTTTTCGAACCCAAGGCTCATCATCGAGCCAATCCGAAGTACCAACAGGATCGCAATGGTTGGCATGATGCCAGGAATTGTCACATGGAAAACTTGCTTGAGCTTTCCCGCGCCATCAATGGTTGCCGCTTCGTACTGTTCCGGGCTGATGGCGGACAGCGCGGAAAGGAAGATGATGCTGTCCCAGCCGATGCGCTGCCAGACTTCGGATGCCACATAGATGGTTTGGAACAGATTCGGGTTCCCAAGCATGTTGACCGGTGTTCCGCCGAATATTTTCGTGAACTCCCCGAAAACGCCATCGGATGCGGTGAAATCCCGCAAAATGCCGCATATGACGACCAGGGAAATAAAGTACGGCATATAGGTGATGGTTTGCACCGTCCGCTTGAACCAGCGGACCCGCAGCTCGTTGAGAAGCAGTGCCAGGATGATTGGCAACGGGAATCCCCAGACGAGATTCCAGAAATTGATGACGACCGTGTTGCGGATGACGCGCATCGCGAACGGGCTGCTGAAGAACTCCTCGAACCATTTCAATCCGACGAAGTTGCTGCCGAAAACGCCCTTGCGCGGGGAGAAATCGTTGAAGGAAATGATGATGCCGTACATGGGGCCGTAGCACCAGACCAGGTAAAAGATGATGACAGGAAGGATGAGTCCGTAGAGCGGCCAGTTGCG
This sequence comes from uncultured Clostridia bacterium, assembly GCA_942493335.1. Classification (GTDB taxonomy): domain Bacteria; phylum Bacillota; class Clostridia; order DSM-8532; family DSM-8532; genus JAEWSN01. The sequence continues at coordinate 3,173,773 of OW818693.1, forward strand.
GCGCCAGTCCACGGCAACCATCCTTCGCCAGGCGGCGCCCCTTGATTCACGCAAATCGGGCAATGCGGGCTTCTGTGCAAGTGACATGAGCTACCTCCATCATGAAGACCGGGTACGGCGGGTTTGTACCCGCCGTACCCGGATCAGGCCTTCCTCGTATTGATCAGCGCTTGGCGTAACGCTGGATGGAGGCAGTCTTCAGTTCGATTGCCTTGTCGATGTTCATGCCTTTGATCGTGTCGACGAACTTGTCGAAATTCGCAAGATCTTCCTGACCCATGATGAATTTCAGGGTCATTTCGTCGCGGTAGGTGTTGACGTCGGTCATGATGGAAGCCAGTTCTGTGCTCTCATCGGCGGTCGGGCTGATGTTGTCCGGCACGAGCCAGCTGGAATCCTGCGTATCCCACAGGTTGATGCATTCGACGACTTCGGGTTCGAACTCATATGCGGCGCTGTTGCGCAGGTAGCCCCAGTTGTGGAGCTTGAACAGCGGGTACAGGGTCCAGAAGTCGAGGCTGGCGTCTTCCTTGAGCTTGGGATAGATCCATTCGTATTCGCCGTCGTCCTTCCACTTGTAGGAAACGCCTTCCGGTCCGTAGGAGCACAGGTCGCCGCCATCCTGGCTGTACCAGTAATCCTTCCAGGCAGCCGCCACGTCCACGAGTCCGTCCTCGACGAGCTTCGTGGTGAAGAATTCCTTGTCGCCGCGAACCGTGGAGTTGTCCTGATGAAGGTGAATGGTTTGTCCTTCATAGGAGGTGGGCTGCAGAACAGGTTTGAGGGAGAAGTCCGGATCCTGGGCCTTGCCGGTCAGAAGGATCTGACCAAGTTCCCCATATGCAAGACCGAAGCCGCCGATCTTGCCGTTGGCAACATTGGCGTTGTAGGATTCATAGTCGCGGGTGGCGAAGTCGGGATCAAGCAGGCCGTCCTTGTACCACTGGTTCATTTTCTCGAGCCAGCTCTTGTACCCGGGGAGGATCGGTCCGTATTCGGCCTTTCCGTCCTTGTTGATCCACTCGTAACCCGCCTCGTACGAACCCACGAACATGAAGTTCGTGGCGACGCCGTACCACTGGGTGACGTTCATGGCAAGCGGTGCGACGCCCTTGGCATCCTTCATGGCGCGGAGCATCTTGTCCCAGTCATCGATGGTCTTGGGTTGTTCGAGCCCAAGCTTGTCGAGCCAGTCCTGGCGGACCCACAGGCCGGACCAGGGATCGGTCGGGACGATGTCGATCATCGGGAAGAAGCACATGCGGCCTTCGTCGTCGACCATGTCCTTGCCGATGGCTTCGTTGTTTTCGCGCAGCCACTTGATGTTGGGCATGAGGCCCTTGTTGTAGGAGTCGGTCATCTCAAGGTAGACGCCATCGGTAATGGCCTTCTGGTATCCGCCCTTGTATTCCGGAGGTGTCGAGAAGATGTGAGGAAGATCATCCGATGCGATGCGCAGATTGTAGTTGTCCGCTTCCTGGCCGACTGTCGGGTAGATGAACTCGACATGAACGCCCGTGCGCTTCTCCATCTCCTTGAAGACTTCGCATTCGTCAAGTCCCTGCATGACGGTTGAGCTGAAACCGCGCCAGACAGTGATCGTGCGTGGTTCCTTCGTCACAGGGAGCTTGGTGGCGTTGACGCCGTTGAGGTACTTGTCCGCACGGCCGTCATACTTGATCTTGTCCGTATTGTACGGGCGTCCCATGTTGTCGCTTTCCGGCACGGCCGGTGTGGCACTGTCGGATGCCGAGGCTGAGGCCGATTCGCTCACCGCGGCGCTGGAAGCGCTTGGGGAGGCTTCGGGTGTGGCCGTGCTGCCACATCCGGCAGTGGACAGGACCAACATGGTCAGTGCAAGGAACAGGGCGATCAGGCGGTTTCTCTTCATGTTCTTTCCTCCTTCGATATTCTGAACCGGCGTATTCGGTGCCGGTGATCAGCTGTACAGGGAAAATGAACAATTCAAACAAGAGATGTGTTATCACATCCTTGAAAAGTCAACCGTTGAAACAAAGGACAAAAGAAATGCCTGCCAAAGATGTCGCCTTGAAATCGATTGCATAATGCCGGATTTGCTGATCAGGCCATTTGTGGGGGGGGGACCGATTGATCTGGTGCAATTCTATCATTCCTGAGATAAAGTGGAAACACGACAATATTCACGAATACGACAATATGAACATTGCAACGAATGTAATCCGGACACCCGGTTCGGGCTGCATGACCGGCCGCGCCACGCCGAGGAGGGAATCGGGCAGCCCCGGACTGATGAAGGCGGTATGAATGCCTCATCAAAAAAAGGCTGCCAAAGCGGGTACCTCTGGCGCGATGGCGCAGGTCGTTGCGCATACGATTATTCTATCATTCCCGCCATGTTCCGGAGTAAGGAAAAACGATCGAAAATATACGAAAAAAGGTGGAGAATTTATCATTTCAATGCGGGAGAAGTTCTTGCGTCATTTTGGGTCAGAACGACTTCCGGTTCAACAAGCGACAGGGCGAACGCCTTTTCATCTGAACCTGTAGCCCGCACCCCAGACCGTCTCGATGTATTGCGGATTTTTGGGGTCCGTCTCAATTTTCTCGCGCAGCTTTCCGATATGGACGGTCACCGTTGCGGCGTCGCCATAGGCATCCATGCCCCAGATGCGGTCGAACAGGACATCTTTCGAAAAAACCTTGTTCGGGTTCCGCAGGAGGAACAGGAGGAGGTCGTATTCCTTGACGGTGAGCTGGACCGGTTTTCCTTCCACTGACACCGCGCGTGCGTCCGGATCCACGCTCAGCCCGCGCATGTGGAGGATTCCCTCGCGTTTCACGCCATTCCCGGTCAGCCGCTGGAACCGCGCGAGATGCGCACGGACACGGGCCACCAGTTCGCCGGGGCTGAACGGTTTGGTGATGTAGTCGTCGGCGCCGAGGCCGAGTCCCCGGATCTTGTCGATATCCTCCCGGCGCGCGGAAACCAGAAGCACCGGCGTTTCCCGTTCCTCCCGGATGTGCCGCAGCACCTCGAATCCATCCATTTCCGGCAGCATGATGTCGAGCAGCACCAGATCGAACATGCCGGCGAGCGCCTTCTGGAGACCGGCCGTGCCGGTGTGCGCCATTTCCGTGGTCATCCCGTTGATCTCGAGATAATCACGCAAGAGTTCCGCGATGCTGACATCGTCCTCGACAATCAGGATGTGATCCGCCATATGGCCTCCAAACCGCTTGTGTTGCTATTTTCAGACGAGATACATGTCAGGTGCTCCGCGTGGGGTCCCCCAGCGGCAGCGTCCAGATCACGCGGGTGAACAGTCCGACTTCGCTGTCCAGGCGGATGGTGCCGCCGTGGTCTTCAATGATCTGTCGGGCGATCTGCAACCCCAGGCCTGTGCCGCCCGTTTCAGAATTTCGCGCGGCATCCGCCCGGTAAAACCGGTCAAACACGCGTTCCAACTCGCTTTGCGGTATTCCATTTCCATTGTCCTCAAGCATGATTTCCAGATGGTCTCCGTTGAGGCGGACGAACATCTTCAGGGTCTTTTCCGGCTTGTTGTCGTACTTTGCGGCGTTTTCCGCCAGATTGTGCTGGACCCGCCGGATCATGTGCCTGTCGAGCCGGATGGATATCCCTTCCGGCAAAGCAATGTCACTGGTGACGGAAAAGCCGCGTTCCGAAAGGTCCAGACGGGTTTCGGCGGCCAGGTCGTTCCAGAATTGTTTAGCGTCGACTGTCTCGAAATGGAACGGCATTTTGCCAAGGTCCAGTTTGGAGAACAGAAAAAGATCATCGATCATTCGGTCCAGCACCAGCGTCTTGTCGAGGACCGTTTTCAGATAACGGTCCTTCTTGTCCGGGGTGTCCGCAACGCCGTCAATCAGGCCTTCCACATATCCCTTGATGGAAGTGACGGGTGTCTTGAGATCATGCGAGATGTTGGCGACCAGCTCCCGCCGGTTCTCCTCCATCTTCAGCTGGCCGTCGATGCTTGCCTTCAGGCGGATCCGCATCTGTTCGAATGCGCGGACGACATCGGCCACTTCGTCCTTCCCTTTGGATTTCATCTCGAACTCGAGATTGCCCTCCGAAATGTTCCGAACGCCGGAACTGAGCTGCCGCAAGGATTTGAGAATGCTCCGCGAAACCAGGAAGGTCAGCAGCAGGATGATGAAACCCAGGGAAAAGAGGGTCACCCGTGCGACAATGCCGAAGTATTTCCCCGCCACTTTTCCGATGGGACCCATGTCCATGATCAGGTACAGGTGCCCGAGTTTTCCGCCGTCGAGCAGTCGGTCCAGAACGGTGTACGGAGCGTTGTTGACCATGATGTGGTACGTGTCGTAGTTCTCCATTCCGCTGCTGCTGTCCATCTCGCGCATGCCGGGGCTTTGCGCGATTTTCGCGAGGATCTCGGCAGCGTCCGCGCCGGGCGTGGCATACAGAAGCTTCCCTGCCTGATCCACTGCCAGGAGGGAAGTCTGGAAGGGGCTGAGCGCTTCATCCAGCACCTTCAGGGTTTCGGGCTTCAGGAAATCCTCCGGATTCGCACTGATCCGACTGTCCACCTGGGAAAGATAGTCGCTGTTCTGGAACAGGTCGGACATGGCACCGCCGGCAAACCCCTTGAAGAACGGGGATTGCTCCGTCACCTGCGCGATGGCCACGCCGAGTGCGCACACCAGGATGAAAATCGGCAGGATGGCCATGATGATATAGGACAAAATCAGTTTTACCCGAAGCGACACATTGCACCTGCCTGTTTCCGGAATTCTGGGTGGATCGCACAGTCCGCATGTCTCGCGAAACTTCTGTTCGCCATCATCCCAGCAACTGTTGCAACCGTATGTTCATCTTACCATGGGCGGGACGCAAGCGCACGGCCTGCCGGCCATGGTCGACGGAATGGTGTGCCGTCCGCAGGCCCATTCACGAGAAGGACGCAAGCCTTCTCGCTCAGAATGCGCGTTTTTCGAACCGAAGCCAGCCTGCCATGCCGAAGACCATCGTCCAGGAGAGCAGCACGGCCAATGCCGCCAGCCAGCCGGAGAGCGGAAGGGAAAGGGCGACGGCGCCGTAGCGGAGCCAGGTTGTCGGAAGAATGGACGAGATGCCTTTGAGCATGAGCGGAAGCAGGTTGACGACCATGCTGCCGAGCACCAGAGTGAGCAGAATCCCGCCGGCGCTCTTCAGCCATTGCGCGAGTCCCATCACCAGCGCGACAATCATCGCCATGGGGGCCAGGGATGCGATGAAGGAGGCAAACCCTGCGCCGAGCCAGAGAAGGAACGAATCGCGTCCCGGAAGGAAAAGGCCTGTGAGCAGAGAGGAAACCCACATGCATCCGATGGCGAAGGCAGATCCTGCCCATGCGGACAGACCCTTGCCCCAATAAATGGTGGAACGTTCCGCGGGAAGGAACAGGGTGGAACGGATCGAGCCTTTTGCGATTTCATCGGTGAAGGCATCCAGTGCCAGAATCGCGGCCATCAGAGGGAAGATCAGCGTGGCCAGCAGGTTCAGGCCCGTAGGGAATAGATCTTCCCGGGACAGGATGGCCCGACCAGGAAGGATGGCGTTCTGGAGCAAAGCGAGCAGAATCGGGGCAAGTGCGGCGATGATGCCGAAAACCAGCACTTTGCGGCGTGCGAGTTGTTTTCTCCATTCATTTCGAAACAAGACGGTCAATGCGTTCATCATGCCACCTCCACGGATTTGCGGCTGCCGCGGACCAGGTCGAGATACCACTGTTCCAGACTGTTTCCGCCCTTGAGGAGTTCCGCCATGTCCGATGTTGCGATTTGCGTACCTTCATGCAGGACCACCACGCCGTCGGCCAGGTGTTCCAGTTCGGAGACAAGATGGCTTGAAAGCAGGAGGGCCAGACCACGATCGTCCCGGAGCTTCAGCAGCAGTTCCCGGAAATCGGAACGGCCCTCGATGTCCATGCCGTTTGTCGGCTCGTCCAGCACAAGCAGGGAAGGATCTCCGGTGAGGGCGAATGCCAGGCCAAGCCGCTGCTTCATGCCCATGGAAAAGGCTTTCACTTTTTCGTTTCGATAGGTTGAGAGACCAACCTGCCGGAGTGCCCTTTCGGCGGATTCCATTCCGTTCGGGTAGAAACGCGCTTTCTGCGCGAGATTTTCAATTGCGGAAAGGTAGCCGAATGCTTCGGGCTGCTCCACCATGAAACCGACATCCTGGAGCAAAGGGCGCATGCCTTCGGATGCTTCCCGGCCATGGTGCAGCAATTCGCCGCCATCCCGCAGGAGCAATCCGGAAAGGAGCTTCATGACCGTGCTTTTCCCGGCACCGTTGGCCCCGAGCAGGCCGGTGACGTTTCCCGGCTCCAGGCGGAAGCTTGCGCCATGCACGCCTCGGCCGTTCTTGTAGGTTTTCGAGAGATTGCGCAGTTCAAGGATGGGTTCCATGGGAAGTCCCCTTTCTTGTGGAAGTGGTTGCCGGCCGCCCCGGTGAGGGGGACAGCCGGCATCCGTCGGAAGATTGACGAGATGGGTGGGTGGATCCATGAAGCAGGTGGGCGGTTGGAACGGTGAGGTGGGTGGAGGCGGGTGGAACAATGAGGTGGGTGGGGCGTTTGTTTATTCGGCGCGGTCCGTTGCGGGGGTCTTGATTTCCTGGATGTCCTTGCCGGTGGCGTCAAAGGTTGCGGGAACCGTGGTTCCGATGTTGGAAAGATTCATGGACATGTCCACGACATAGGTGTGGGCGGTTCCATCCGTCGCGTTGCCGCTGACGACAACCGAGGTCTTGGCGGAGGTGGGCTGGTTCGCGGCATCCACGGTGAACGCGAGGTCAATGGATTCGACCGTGATGTTGTCCTTCAGGTCAACTGCGTCCTTCAGGGACTTGAGTTCCGGAATCAGGGCCTTCAGTTGTGCTTCCGCTACGGGATTGCCAAGCTTGGCGAGGCTTTCCTCAGGTGTGCATGTCTGCCCGTCCATCCCATTCCTGTGGGCGTTGGCGCCCAGGGCCAGCGCGGCTTTCAGGAGTTCTGGCATGTTCGACTGGTCCATCTTCAGGGAGAAAGTCTTGTTCCCGTTCGACTCGGTCATGACGACTTCCTGTTTCAGGTCGCCCATGGCGGTATCGAGGAACAATTCCCCGAATTTGGCGGCATCCGGGTTCGCGGGCATGCCATCCTTCATTCCGTACATGCCGGGGTGTCCGTTCATGCGGTCGTCTGTCTGGTCACCCATCCGGGATTCCATGCGGTTGTTCGCGTCTTCCTTCACAAGGAACCAGGTGTCGCTACCGGCCAGGTTCATGTAGGCCGAGGTGCCGGTCTGGTACAGGTTCATGGTTCTGTCCACATTTGCGCCCGTGACGTTCAGGGTGCCGCTGCCGGTTTCGCTGTCCGTCTTTACGGAAGCCTGCAGGTTCAGGAGGGACTTGCCCTGTTCGCTGACGGTGACGTTCATGTCCATCGTTGCGTTCTTCGCCTCGACGGTCGTCTTCTGGCTGAGCATCAGGGTCTTCAGGGCATCGTATCCGGTTGTCGCACCGGTGCCGGCAAAGGCGACGGTGGCAAGCATCACGGTGCTCAGCCCCAGGGCTGTTCCGACAATCCACAGTTTCTTGTTCTTCATACAGGTACACGCTCCTTCAATCTCATTTTGTCCGGCATCTCCTGCCGACATGTTTCATTCTATTCGCCAGATGTAAAGGAGCTTGAAAGAAAGTCTAAAGCTTTTCTAAAGTCTTGTTGGGACAGCCGCGTTGACGGTGTCGAAAGGCATATGGGGTTGAATGAAGTGATTTCTAACTTTTCGTCCAGCGTTTCCGCTATGGAATCAGGTCGGAAAAATGACGAAAAAGACAGTGCCCATCATTGTAAACGCGTGTTAATTGGATATACTGAAGATACCGGAGAGGAAAACCCAAGGATTCATATGGTTTTCCAAATGGGAAGCAGGCGGCCGGGCAGCGGTCCGAAAACCTTGATTCCAACCGGAATACTGCCCTGGAGGCGCATCGTGAATATGCCGACCATCCAAATCAATCAGTTGGGCTATCGTCCGAAGGATCGCAAGGTTGCCTGTCTGGCGTTGCCGGCCGGTACAGCCGCGGAGCCCGTCGCTTTCGATGTTATCCGCCTGCAGGGTCCTCCCGGCAAAAACGCATACCCGGTGGTGCTGGAGTCCATCAGTTCCGCTTTTCGTGCGGATCCGTCGACAGGAATGCAGGTTGCGTCCCTCGACCTGACGGCGGTGGAGGATCTGGGCATTTTCCGTATTCGAACCCTTGCCGGACATGTTTCGGCTCCTTTTTCCATCGGCCCAAAAGTCTATGATGCCGCGCGCGACGGGATGCTGAAGGCTTTGTACTTCATGCGGTGCGGATGCGCGCTGGAAGAGAGGCATGCCGGCCAGTGGAAGCATGATGTCTGCCATACCGGCGAAGCCCTTCTCCACAGCCAGGCCCTGGAGGAATGGAACCGGACAAAGCGGAAGGACGACAAGGATGTACGTCTGGATGTATCCGGCGGCTGGCATGATGCCGGCGATTATGGCAGGTATGTCGGACCCGGCGCCAATGCCGTTGCGGATCTGCTTCTTGCGTTCCAGTGTTTTCCCAGGGCATTCGAAAACCCGCTGAACATACCGGAAAGCGGCAATGGCCTGCCGGATCTGCTCAACGAGTGCCGGTACGAGATCGAGTTCCTGATGAAGATGCAGGATCGGGATTCGGGCGGTCTTTTCCACAAGGTGGCCACCCTGCAGTTCCCGGGCTACATCATGCCGGAAGAGGATCGCGAACCACTGTACATCAACCACATTTCCAGTACGGCAACCGGGGACTTCGCGGCCTGCCTTGCGGCGGCTTCCGTCGTTTACCGCCCCTATGACACGGCGTTTTCGGATCGCATGCTGGCGGCGGCGGAACAGGCCTACGCATGGCTTGAAGCCAATCCGGATGCACCGGACTTCCGGAATCCGCCGGATGTGGGTTCCGGCGAATATGGGGATCGGAAGAGCGATCAGGATGAACGCTACTGGGCGGCGGTGGAACTGTACCGCGCCACCGGCGGCGGGAAGTACCGGGAGGCTGCGGAAACGTTGGCCCGAAGGCCCGACCTGGATCGGCTCAGCCTCGGGTGGGCCGATGTCGGCGGATTGGGCACCCTTTCCTATCTGATGCTGCCAGCGGAACGGCAGAATCCGGAAGTGAAGGCGATCCTGGAGAAAATCTTCTTCGAGGAGGCGGATCGTCTGGCTTCGGTTTGCGAAACCGACGGCTTTGGCATCTCGCTCAAGCCTGACGGTTATATCTGGGGCAGCAACATGATTGTCATGAACAACGCGATGCATCTGATTCTCGCAGACCAGCTCCGGCCGAACCTCCGGTATTCGGAGGCCGCCGCGCAGCACATGCACTACCTGTTCGGTTGCAATGCGCTCGGTCAGAGCTTTGTAACCGGATTCGGCGCAAGGATGCTCCTGAATCCGCACTACCGGCCTTCCGTAGCGGACGGTTCCGATTATCCGGTTCCCGGCCTCGTGTCCGGCGGTCCCTGCATGTGGCGGGCGGATCCGGCCACCAAGACGGGATTGCCGCAGGACACCGCGCCGGCCCTTGTATTCCTTGATGACTTCGAGAGCTATTCCTCCAATGAAGTCACGATCTACTGGAATGCGCCGGCTGTGTTTGTGGCGGCCTATGTGACGCTGAACGAAGGATGATTCCCGGGTCGACGCAGAGGAAGGGTGGTCTTTCGGGTCACGGGATGTGATGAAAGGCCACCCCGATCCATTTTCATGGATCGGGCCCTTGCTTTGTGAAGAAGATGCAGGATGCAGGCCGCTGTCTTGCACCGGCCGGGGTTCCGCGGTATACTGAAATAAGTATGCGTTTGCAAACCCGGTCCTTGATTGTGTATTCAGCGATTTACAGAAGCCGTTCCCGCCAATGGCCTGTACCGGAAGGAAGTGAACCTCGGAGCCATGAATGCAGTGCATCTGGATAGGCCCTATGCGCCGGAACGTTACCTGCTCGATTTTGATACGACTAACCTGCCGTGCGATGCTTTTGACGCCGTCATCATCGGCAGCGGCATCGCAGGGGTGTATACGGCGCTTTCCATATCCCGGAACGCACGGATTCTCATTGTCACCAAGGAAGCCATTGATGTGAACAACTCCGTCCTCGCGCAGGGCGGCATTGCCGTATCCCTTGACCAGGCGGATTCGCCCGACCTTCATTTCCAGGACACCGCCTATGCCGGTGCAGGCCTCTGCGACGAGGAAGCCGTCAGGAGTCTCGTGACCGAAGCGGCGGACAACATCGCGCAGCTGTGCCTCTATGGGGTGAATTTTGACCGGGGATCGGACCGTCAGCTTTCCCTCACCCGGGAAGCGGCGCACAGCCGGAACCGGATCATCCATACGGGAGACGCCACCGGCAAGGAAGTCTGCGACACGTTGGTGAGTGTCGTGCGCGGGCTGGACAATGTCGTGATCCGCGAGAAGACCTTTGCAGTGGATCTCTTGACCGTCGATGGCGTCTGTCGGGGTGTGCTCGTTCAGGATGAAACAGGGAATCTGCAGGTTTGTGCAGCGCCTGTCGTCATTTGCGCCTCCGGCGGGTACGGCCGTCTGTATGAGAACACCACGAATCCGGAAGTCGCCACGGGCGATGGCGCCGCCATGGCCTATCGGGCCGGCGCGCATCTGATGGATCTCGAGTTTGTCCAGTTCCATCCCACCGCCCTGTTCCACAAGGAGGAAGGCAATTGCAATTTCCTGATCTCTGAAGCGGTGCGCGGGGAAGGCGCCATTGTACGCAACCTTTCGGGCGAACGTTTCATGCCTGGATACCACGAGCTGGCCGAGCTGGCGCCGCGCGATGTCGTATCGCGCGCCATCTTCGCCGAAATGAAGAAAACCGGCACGGACCATGTGATGCTGGATATCACCTCGAAAAGCCGCGAGTATCTTGAACAGCGCTTTCCCACCATATTTGCCAAATGCCTCTCCCTCGGAATCGACATTTCGAAGGACTTTATCCCGGTCGCGCCTTCGCAGCATTACAGCATGGGCGGCATCCGGACGGACGAGTGGGGACGGACTTCCCTGCCCGGCTTTTATGCGGTCGGAGAGGCCGCCTGCAACGGCATCCATGGTGCGAACCGTCTGGCTTCAAACTCCCTGCTGGAAGGTCTGGTCTTCGGACGCCGTATCGCGCGGATCCTGAACGAACAGCTTTCCGAACTGTCTTTGACGGAGATGGGAACGGAAAGAGGAAAAGGATCGGAAACAGAGGCCGGGATGAACCCCGGAAGGGGAACCGGAAACGGAGCTGAACCAGGAAGAGGATCCGGAACCATTGAAGTGGCTTTCTCCGCACCGCGCAGGGAGTCCGGACTGGATCCCGCCAAAGCGGTTGCGGAAATCCAGCACGGCATGACACGGGATGTCGGCATCATCCGTACGGCGGAAAGCCTGCAGGCGGCGGTCGGCGGCCTGGATGCGCTGTACGCGGGGCAGGAGGGCATGCGCTGTCCGACGATCGCTCACATGGAGCTTCGCAACATGACCCTGCTGGCAGGTCTTGTCGCCCGCATGGCACTGACCCGGACGGAAAGCCGCGGCGCACATTACCGGAGCGATTACCCGAAAACGGACGAGGCATGGGTCAGAAACCTGGTTGTCTGAATGGATGCCTGTACAGCACGAAAAGGAGATCATGATGGCACCTTTGAATCTCGACATCTCCCTTGTGGATGAAATCATCCTTCGCGCCCTTCGGGAAGACATGCCGATGGGCGACCTTACGACGGACAGCACCATTCCTGAAGGCCAGGAAGGCGCAGCCCGCATCCTTGCGAAGGAAGATGGCGTGATCGCCGGTTTGCCGGTTTTCATGCGTGTCTTCACGTTGCTGGATTCCCGCGCCAGCTTCAATGTACTGGTGGAAGAAGGCGATTTCGTCCCGGCAGGCACCGTCCTGATGACCTTCGGCGGAAACGCGCGCGCACTCCTGAAGGGGGAGCGCACCGCCTTGAACCTGTTGCAGCGCATGAGCGGCATTGCAACCATGACAAACCTGTTTGTGAAAGCCTTTGAGGGAACCGGAACGAGGATTGTGGACACCCGCAAGACCGCTCCCGGCCTCAGGTATCTGGACAAGTACGCGGTACGTGCCGGCGGCGGAACGAATCACCGGTATTGCCTGTCGGATGGCGTCCTCATCAAGGACAACCACATCAAGGCCTGCGGCAGTATCGCCGAAGCCGTGAAAAAAGCGCGTGCCGTGGCGCCGCACACCATCCGCATCGAAGTGGAGACCGAATCCATGGAGATGGTGAAGGAAGCGCTTGAGGCAGGGGCTGACATCATCATGCTGGACAACATGACCAACGACCAGATGGCCGAGGCCGTGAAGTTCATTGCGGGACGCGCTTTGACCGAAGCCTCCGGGAATGTGACGGTGGACCGGGCGGCCGCCATCGGCGCGACCGGCGTCGATCTTGTCTCCTCCGGTGCGCTGACGCATTCGGTGAAAGCGATGGACATCAGCATGCGCTTCGAATGATTGTCCGAAAGTTATCAACAGTGTCTGTGGATAAAATGAATCCGTCCTGATTTCGTAATCCCGTAAGGGAGGTCGGAACCGGACGGATTTTTTGCATGGTAGCCATGGAGGGATTGACGAATCAGACCCGGGATGCATCATGCGCAAGTCGTTGAATGACAGGCAGGGTGAAAAACGGGTGAGAACCGCATGGAATAAGGATACAATGGGTCAAAAGACGAAAAAGTCCGTCATATTGCACAAAACAGACGTTCTGAATAGCGGTTTTCAGGGTATTTTGGACAGGAAGTAAGCCTGTCATGACAACCTGTGGACAAAACAGAAAAGTATCCACAGGCATGTGGGAAAAAGCGTGGAATGTATGGGGATAAAGGCTGTAAACCTTTTGTACCAATGGTTGTATTTATCCACAACTATCCACAGGCCTGTGGACGGTTGTGGATTTCCACTTGAACTGCATGATATGATAGGCGCAGACAGGGGGTCGGAAGCCTCCGTATGTTGGAGGCAGGCTGAACGACCTGACAGGTGCCTGCCCGAACGGGAAAGGGGAACAGGAAATGTCCGAATCCGAACGCATGGCGGATCGAAATCGGCTTTTGTCGGTTTTGCTGAACGTGTCAAACCTGACCGCCCAGGACGCGGATGTGCGCACATTGGCCGAAGCCGTGCTGGAACGCCTTCATGGCCTGCTTTTCTGTGATTCCTCACTGTGCTATGTCATTGAGGGGAACCGGCTTGTGAATGCCGCGCACAAAGGACCCATCCGGGACTATGTCGGACGTCATCCCCTTTCCAACCTGCTCCTTCCCATGGGGCAGGCATTCATGAACCACAGGCAGCCCCTGATCCTGCCGGATTTGCTGGCGCAGGACGAACAGACGGTCCTGCTTCGGGACCGGCTCGCGTTGTTCCTCGACGGGCCGGGAGCGGTTGCGAGGTGCTGGTTGTTCCTTCCGATGCTGCTCCGCGGACGCCCGATGGGTGTGCTGGTGGTGGCGCATCATGATCCCGGCAAGTTCAACAACGAGGATCGGGTCTTTGGTGCGGCGTTCGCCCACCAGGCGGCCATCGAATTCGAGAACGCGCGGCTTGATCGGGATGCCAAACAGCGGACGGATGAAGTGCGAACCATGCTGCAGGTACAACGGGCCATCACCCGGCGTGTGGAACTGGAGGCAGTGCTCCAGCTGATCGCCGATGAGGCGAGACGCCTGACTTCCGCACAGGGGGCGCTGGTTTTCCTTCTGGAGGAAGGTGTCTGGCGTTTGGCGGGTGCAACCGGCCGTTCCGCACATCGGGCATTGGTTCCTGAGAAGCAGGAAGCGACTGCCCCGTCGGTCCTGTCCGATTTGGCGCGGACCGGAAGATCCTATCACCTGCAGCGCGGAAAGACAGGGTCCACCCGTCACGACGTGCTGCTTCGCCAATATGGGCTGGACAGCATGCTGTGCGTGCCGCTCTCTTCAGAGGATGGCATTCTGGGCCTGATTGGTGTCACGGAACCGGCGGCGGGCGGATTTCGCGCGGATGATCTGCGTATCCTGTCCCTGCTGGCTTCCTCGGCAGTCATCGGAGTGGAGAATGCCAGGTTATATGAATCCGAGCGGAAGCTCCGCGCGCAGGAAGCCGAACGGGCGGCAGCCGTCGAACGCGGGCGTCTGGCGCGGGAACTGCATGATGCCGTCACACAGACGTTGTTCTCCGCAAGCCTGACGGCCGAAGTGCTCCCGCGCATCTGGGAGCGGAATCCGGAGCAGGCCAGGGAGCGGCTGGAGGAGGTCCGGCTGCTCACACGCGGTGCGCTGGCCGAAATGCGGACGCTGCTGTTGGAGCTTCGACCGAAAGCCATGGAGGACACCCCGCTGGAGGAACTCCTGAAGCAGCTGGTGAATGCGACGTCCGGACGTGCGCGCATTCCGGTCTCGTCGGAAATGTCCGGCTGCGGTGGCCTCCCGTTCGATGTGAAGCTGGGCCTCTACCGCATTGCGCAGGAGGCGCTCAACAACATCGTGAAGCATGCGAATGCGAGCCATGTGGATGTTTCCGTCGTTGGTGCCTGCCTGAATGAAAGCATGGCACTGGAACCGGGAACCGGAACACCGGCCATCCGGATGCCATCGGAATCAGGAACAGCATCCCCGGCCATCCGACTGTCACCGGAGGCAGGCGGGGTGCGGACTTGCGCGGCCGTCTTGATGGAGATTCGGGACGATGGCGGTGGATTTGATCCACTGGCCATTCCGGGGGGTCACCTCGGTGTGGGCATCATGCGCGAGCGAGCGGAATCCTTCGGGGCGGTGCTCGAAGTGGAAAGCGAACCCGGCAGCGGGACGACCATCCGAATCCGCTGGCAACTTCCGGATCAGGGATGAAGCGGATGTGGGTTCAAAATACGGATGATCCTGAACCAGATGCGGTTGTGAAATGCGGAAGACTGTAAACAGACAGAATTGTGAGAAAAACCGACCGAAAAATTGCGAGGAAAACTGAGCAAAAAACGGATGTGTCAGCAGTCGATCGGGCAGAATGGGCATACGGAGGAGTGTATCATGTCGGGAGAAAAACAGGAAACCATCCGGATCATGCTGGTGGACGATCATCAGGTGGTGAGAAGCGGTCTTCGCGCATTCCTTTCCGTTTTCGACGAATTCGAGTTTGTGGGTGAGGCGGCAAACGGGCGGGATGCGGTTCTGCTCTGTCCGTCCTGCAAGCCCGATGTCATTCTGATGGATCTGCTGATGCCGGAAATGAACGGTGCGGAAGCTACCCGTGAAATCCGTCGGTTGTGCCCGAACGTGCAGGTGGTGGTGCTGACAAGCTTCCGTGAGGAATCGCTGGTGGAGGAAGCGCTGAAGGCGGGCGCCATCGGATATCTGCTGAAGGATGTCTCCGCCGATGAACTTGCCGAAGCGATCCATGCGGCAAAGGCCGGCAAACCCACGCTTGCGCCTGAAGCGACACAGGCCCTTATCCATGCCTCCTTCCACTCGACGCCGAGCGGGCCGGAACTGACCGATCGGGAAATCGACGTACTTCGGTTGATGGTCCAGGGCGACAGCAATCCCGAAATCGCCAGAAAGCTTGTCGTCAGCCTTTCCACCGTCAAGTTCCATGTGAGCTCCATTTTGTCCAAGCTGGATGTGGAATCCCGCACGGAAGCAGTTTCCATGGCGCTGACCAACAAATTGCTCCACTGAGGATCCTCGACGGCAGCCAGACCCGGTCTGCTGCGTGAGTCACTCTGCAGACGGATACGGCCGGATGCCATACCTGGCCGACCGGCCAGGGAAAAGACCCGCCTATCGGCGTGCAAAAGACTGTCCGGCAGCAGGATATGCCCGATGGTCTTTTTCTATATCATAGACACATGAACACGGCGCGGTAAAAAACCGAAGCCGGGATTCACCGGCAGCCCCGGTTGAAAGGATGTGTCGATACGATGATGGTTAATATGATGGAACGGAAACAGGCAGCAACCGAAAAGAGCAATGACAGGCAGGCGCAGGACGAAGCCATCGTCCGGCGGGTCCTCTCCGGAGACAAGGAAGCATTTGCCGGTTTGGTCGAACAATACCGGAAGCTGGTCTGCCATGTCGCAGGCTACTATCTCAAGGATCCGGATGAAGTGGATGATGTCGCCCAGGAAGTGTTCTTCCGCAGCTATCGCGCCCTGGACCGTTACAATCCGGAATATCGCTTCTCCACCTGGCTTTCAGGCATTACACGGAACTACTGCCTGGACCTGATCCGCAAGAATGGTCGCGTGAAGCTGGTGGACTTCGAGGAATGTGAATATCTCGCGACGGACCGTCATACCCCCGAGGAAGCCTGGATTGAGGAAGAGGAACGGAATGAGCTGCAGGCAGCCGTGGCAGACCTGCCGGAGAACTATCGCGAAGTCATTCAGTTGTATCACCAGGAGGAACTCAGCTACCAGGACATGGCGGAACGCATGAACAAGCCGCTGTCCATTGTGAAAAACCGGCTGATGCGGGCGCGCAGGATGCTGGAAAAGGAACTCGTTGCCGTGAGCTGACAGGGCCGGGGCACCAAAGAGCGGAGGGGAAGCATGCCCCCTCTTTTTTTGTGCCTGGATCCGGGAGCACGCGCAGCGGTACTGCAAAAAACGGGAAGGCAGAAAGCCTGAAATAATGCAGGAATCAGGCTTGCCGGCACTGCGGCGAGTTGACAGTCTCTTTTTGCCCATGGTATACTGATTTGGCCGATAAGGAGAGATGGTCGAGCGGTTTAAGGCACCGGTCTTGAAAACCGGCGTGGATGTAAGTCCACCCTGGGTTCGAATCCCAGTCTCTCCGCCATTTCCAATTGAATAGACCCCACTCATTTTCGACACGGAGAAATACTCAAGCTGGTCGAAGAGGCGCCCCTGCTAAGGGTGTAGGTCGTTAACGCGGCGCGAGGGTTCGAATCCCTCTTTCTCCGCCAAATTGCTTTGAAAACCCTGATTTTATCAGGGTTTTCGGCATTTTCGGATCTTTTTCCCTTTTTCAGCAAGAGGTGACGAATCCATGCCATTTACCATCATCAGGCAAGAGCTCACGACCCTAAAAACCGATGCAATCGTCAATGCTGCAAACACCGCACGCCAAAAGAGCGGAGGCGTTTGAGCAATTTCATGCAGCGTGGCGAGTGAGGATCATGCGGTTGGTCCTTTCGAAGGGAGGGAATATACAAATAGAACCAATCGCTTGGCCACAAGGAGAACAAGATGAACAGCAAGATCGTTATGAAAATCCAACAAATCGATTTCCAGTGGGAGATGGAAAACCCATTCCTATTTTGTGCGCATCATCAGGATCGGTATCCGGCCGGCAACCGGAATCAGGGAATCGATCGAAATCAGCTTGGCGGAAGGGACATAGGCAATGACTTTGTCGTGAAGGACGGTTATCGTATGTATCACGGTGAAGAAGTGCCGGGCTTTCCCGTGCATCCGCATCGCGGATTCGAGACGGTGACGATTGTCACGGAAGGGTATGTCGATCACTTCGATTCCCTGGGGGCGCGCGGGCGGTATGGCCAGGGGGATGTCCAGTGGATGACCGCCGGCAAAGGCTGCCAGCATGCGGAGATGTTTCCGCTTGTTCATGAGAACAAAGACAATCCGTTGAAACTGTTCCAGATTTGGTTGAACCTGCCGAAAAAGAACAAATTCGTCGAACCGGCCTACAAAATGCTCTGGCATGAAGAGATTCCGGTTGTCGGGGTCTTCTCTCCCGAAGGAAAGAAGACGGAGGTGACCGTCATTGCCGGTGCCTGGCAGGGCGAGAAGGCCATTCCGCCTACGCCGGATTCATGGGCGGCCGATCCGGAAAGTCACGTCGGCATCTTCCTGATCCGTATGGAAGCCGGCGGATCCTTTGTGATTCCGGCAGGTTCTCCAACAGCCAATCGGAATCTATACTATTATCAAGGCGGGTCCATCAGAATCACAGGGCGGGATATTACTGCTTCGAACCGCATCAAGCTTTCGGCAGATCAGGAAATCCTGGTGATCAATGGCGACGCCGACAGTTATTTTCTGCTGTTGGAGGCAGAACCGATTGACGAACCTGTGGCAAAATATGGTCCTTTCGTCATGAATACAGCACAGGAAATCCAGGACGCCTATTCGGACTACCGGCGCACACAGTTCGGTGGTTGGCCTTATGAAAAGGAGATTCCGGTGAATGACCGCAATTCCTTACGGTATGCGCATTATGCGGACGGAACCGAAGAATTTCGGAAAGATTGATCCGCTATCGGGAAAAGGCAGGCTGCCGGGAGACACATGCGCCATGGCGTTGGATGCGATCTCATTTTTTCGATGATGTCGCGGGAGGTGTCCCAGTATAAAAGCGGTGTTCGGGTGTTTGCGGAGGTGGCGCCGGTAACCCGGAGACCGAGGCGGATGCGCCAGGGATCATCGATCAAGGTGTCCCATTCCGGCAGGCAGTGAAGAATATTTTCTGTCTCATCCGGTTCAGCTGCCCGGATCTCCTGGGCTCTTATTCCAAGATGACTTGTCTTGGGCCATTCCTGTCCCTGCGAAGGTACTGTTTTCAATGATACATTCCAATCAGGAAGATGGAAGTGGAGATTCCCCATATACCTTGCGGCGGGGGTATTTTCGCATCGGGTCAGGCGTGCGGATTCCAATGTCGGCGGGTTGTGAAACAGGGAATCCCGTGGCGAATCGGCATCCAGTTTCCCGCGAAGCAGGACGAGAATGCGTGGGCACAGTCGGAAAGCTTCTTCCAGATTGTGAGTGACGAAGAGACTCTCTCCGTTGAAGGAACGCAAGGTATCCTGCACGGCAGCCAGCATCTGGTCGCGCAAATGGCCGTCCAGGGCGGAAAATGGTTCATCCAGCAGCAAAAGCTCCGGTTCAGGGGCCATTGCGCGAGCAAGCGCCACGCGTTGTTGTTGGCCGCCACTGAGACGGACAGGCTTTACCGATGCACATTCCGTCATTCCAATCGTCTCCAGCAGAGAAAAGACACGTTTTCTTCGAGCATGCGGCGGAAAATGCGAAAGGCCAAAACCAAGATTGTCTGCGACCGACAGATGCGGGAAAAGGGCATACTGCTGGAATACAAGACCGACGCGCCGTTCCCTTGAGGGCAGGTTGATGCCTGCGGTGGAATCGAAAAGGACTTTTCCGTTGAGCACAATGCGCCCTTCATCCGGCGTTTCGGCGCCTGCTATGCACTTGAGCATCATGCTCTTTCCCGAGCCGGAAGCGCCGAGAAGGGCGATTGGAGCTCCTTCGCAGGCGAACTCGATATCCAGCACGAAATCCTTCAGTCTCTTTCGGATCGCAACCGTCAGTGGCATGTCCGGCTCCTTTCTCCTCAAAAAGACAAGTGTCGTCCTAAATGGATGTGCTGCCATTTTCTGAATTGCGCTGCGTACGGCGGGTTCTCTTGCTGCTAACGAAGGGCGTTCTGAGATTGACAACCCACATTGCGAGCAGGGAGACAAGGAAGATGGCCATGGACCAGAAGATGGCTTGTGACATGTCGCCGCGCTCGGTTGCCTGAAAAATGGCGACGGGGATGGTGCGTGTACGGCCGGGAATGCTGCCGGACACCATCAGCGTGGCGCCGAATTCGCCGAGGGCGCGTGCAAAACCGAGCGCAAGTCCGGATGCGATTCCCGGAGCGGCAAGCGGACAGGCGATATGGAAGAAGATGCGATACTCCGAGGCGCCCAATGTGCGCGCGGATTGAAGGATCCCGGGGTCCAGCTGCTCGAAGGCGCCTCTTGCGGTTCTATACGTCAAGGGGAAGGATACGACGGCGGCTGCCGCCGTTGTCGCAAAACGGGTGAAGAGCAGCGAACCGTCCCGGTTTCCCGTCAGGAAACCCATCGGGCCATTCTTGCCCAGCAAAAGCAGTAGAAGCAGCCCCACAACAGTGGGGGGAAGAACGAGCGGGAGCGACAGCAGGCTATCCGCAACCGTTCTGCTCCGCAGCGGCAAAACACGAACCATCCAGGCGGCAGGGATGCCGGTGAGTGCTACAATCAGCGTTGCGGTGACTGCAGTGCGAAGGGAAACTGCCAGCGGACTGAAATCCATAATATCTCCTTTCTCCGCCGTTTGATGCAAGGTCACGGCGTTGCGGCGGGCCTGGTGAATCCATACTGCTCGAAAAATGGACTCATTTCAGCGGAACCCAGGTATCTGAGAAAATCGGACGCCGCCGCCTTGGCCTTTGATTCCTTCATAATGCCTGAGGGATATACGATGCGGGAATGACTGCCGGGTGGTGCAACGGCAGCAATGTCGACTTTTTCCGATTGTTTCGCATCACTGCCGTAGACAATGCCAATGTCCGCATCACCGGATTCCACCCAGGAAAGAACGGTACGGACATCCTTTCCGTAGACGGCCCTTTCTCTGATGATTTCTGTCAGATCAAGCCATTCGAACACCTCTGCGGCATATTGACCTGCAGGTACCGTGCTTGCATCCCCCAGGGCGATGGTTCTGATGGACGGCAGGTCGGCCTTTTCAAAGGGGGAAACCATGGGCTGCCCTTTTGGAACAACGGCGACGAGTGTGTTTGAAAAAAGATCCCTCCAGCTATCCGGCTCCAGAAGGCCCTTCTGCTGGAGGGTTGCAAGATTCCCGGGTGCCGCAGGAATGAATGCATCAACCGGCGCGCCTTGTTCGATCTGCCGCATCAGGGAACCGGAGCCGCCATAAAGAAATTGAACATGGGTAAGGGGATTTTCTTGCGAAAAGTGCGTGCCGGCCTCGTCGAGCGCGTCCTGGAGGCTCGAGGCCGCCGCGACGGTGAGTGTGAGTGCTTTCTGCTGTGAAGCGCAGCCGGGGAGGAAAACCAACAAAAGGAGCAGACAAGCGGGGAGGAGGCAACGCGTGAAGCGGGTCAAGTCCTGCTTTTTCGATAAATGCAGGATTAATGCATCAAATCCGTCTTTCATGATTGTACCTCCGTTCTGTTCTGAAACTGTGAATCATTGAAAGCAGACGCTGGAGATGGTTATGGGTACAGTATAAGTGCGGTGAACGGGATGCGCAATTGTGAAAAATGACGGAAATGAAATACGTACTTGCAAAAAAGAGAATCAAGTGGTACGATGTGATCAACCCGAAATACCGGACGAATGGCAAAGGCGCTTCGCAGACACCCTGCAAAGGCGCTTTTTTTGTTCCAACGAATCCGAGGGAATACTGCCAGGCAGGAGGGGGTACATGCATGCAAAATTTCTGTTGTACGGCCGATGCAGGCAAGCAACGGACCGTGTTGGGCGTGTGCTTGTCGGGGCCGGATACACATCTGTCGGCCATGTCGCGGAACCCATGTCCTTGCTTCAATCCATCCGTTCCTTGGAGCCCGACCTGATCGTGCTTGATCTTCAGGATGGATTCCATGAGATCGAATCCATCCTCCTCTCCATTGAGGAAGCATGGTTGGCCGCTCTAGTGCTCATGACAGGCACGCGTTCAAGGGAGATCGACCGCTTCCTCGAAAAAAGTGTGATAACCAGCTGGCTTCAGAAGCCACTGCAGGAAGACAGCATTCTTCCGATTGTGAGCCAGTGTCTGAAGACTTTCCGGCTTCTCGCCGCACACCAGCGTGAAATCATCAGGCTCCGGCGTTCCATGGACGAACGGCGGATGCTGGAAAAGGCCAAGTGGATACTGGGGCATATTCAGGAGCTTTCGGAAGAAGAGGCCTACGAAGTCATTCGGAAGAAAAGCAGGGCCACCAGGCAATCGATGGGAAAAATCGCAGAAGCCATCGTCCTGGCCGCCGAATTCAGCATTCGGGGAAACCCATAACCGGTACCGGTCAACAGAATATCCGGCCATGAAAGCCGTGACACCCGCACCATGTTGTGTGCAGGATGCCACGGCTTTTTTTATCATAATTCGGCAACACGGGACCACAGCACGGGGCGGCAGACGTCCGAAGCGGAAAAGGAGTGACTGGATGAGACAGGTAGCGATTTATGGAAAAGGCGGCATCGGAAAATCCACGACAACCCAGAATCTCACGGCAGGTTTGGGCGAGATGGGGAAGAAGGTCATGATCGTCGGCTGCGATCCGAAAGCGGATTCCACCAGACTGGTGCTTGGCGGCCTTTCACAGAAGAGTGTGCTGGACACACTTCGGGATGAAGGGGAGGATGTGGAGCTGGAAACCATTCTCAAGCGCGGCGTGTTCGACATCAAATGCGTCGAATCCGGCGGGCCGGAACCGGGTGTTGGCTGCGCAGGCCGTGGAATCATCACATCCATCAACATGCTGGAATCACTGGGAGCGTACACACCCGATCTGGACTATGTCTTCTACGACGTGCTTGGAGACGTCGTCTGCGGCGGGTTTGCCATGCCGATCCGCGAGGGCAAGGCGAAGGAAATCTATATCGTCGCTTCCGGCGAGTTGATGGCATTGTATGCGGCGAACAATATTGCCAAGGGCATCCTGAAATTTGCCGCAACCGGCGGAACACGCTTGGGAGGCATCATCTGCAACAGCCGGAAGGTGGACAACGAGCATGCGCTTCTGGAAGCCTTCGCCAAGGAACTGGGAAGCCAGCTGATCTGGTTTGTACCACGCGACAACATTGTACAGCGGGCGGAAATCAACAAGAAGACCGTCATCGAGTTTGCACCGGAAGCCGAGCAGGCGGATGCATACCGAGGCCTGGCCCGTGCCATTGATGGCAATGACATGTACGTCATTCCGCAGCCAATGGTTCAGGACAGATTGGAAGAATTGATGATGGAATTCGGCATACTCGGGTGAAGGAAGGAGCAAGCCTGATCGGCGGATATGCCGACCGGCAGATGCATTGGATCAGGATGGATGGAGACGAGACTGCCGCGGAGGGCTCCGAGGGCAGTCCGAAGGACAAGGAGGATGAACGGATGCTGATGGTAAGAGCGATACTACGTCCCGAGCGGGTGAATGCGGTGTTGTCCGAACTGGTGGAAGCCGGATTTCCGGCCGTGACAAAGATGGATGTCATGGGACGCGGTCGCCAGAGAGGCGTGAAGGTTGGCGATGTCTTTTATGATGAAATTCCTAAAGAAATGCTTTTCATTGTGGTCAACGATGAGGACAAGGACGATGTGGTCCGCGTCATCCTGAAAAATGCGCGCACCGGAGAAAAAGGTGCTTTCGGCGATGGCAAGGTGTTCATCAGTCCGATTCAGACCGCTTACACCGTGAGTTCCGCAACAGAAGGATTGTGAGTGCGAGCTAAGGCAGAGCGGTAAAAGGCCGGATGCCTGCCGGAAGTGAACCCACAGGGAAGGGGATCGCGCATGAAGGAAATATTGGCCATCATTCGGATGGACATGATTGGCAAGACGAAACAGGCTCTGGTGGAAGCCGGGTTTCCCTGCATCACCGCACGAAAAGTGCTGGGGCGTGGCAAAAAATCGGTTTCCTACAGGGTGGCGGGAGACGGGATGAATTTCCTGAGTGATACCGTCGACAGTCAGGATCTTGCGCCGGGAGGGCATCGGCTTATTCCGAAGCGGATGATCAACATCATGATGGAGGATGCCGAACTGCAGAAATGCATTGAGGTCATCATGGAGATCAACAGCAAGGGGCATCCCGGAGACGGCAAGATATTCGTGATGGATCTGGATGACGCCATCCGCGTTCGGACGGGTGAAAAAGGAACGGCGGCGCTCTGAGAGATTGCCTGCCCGGGTATGGTTCGGAGTGCAGGACAAGGCACAAGGAGGACAGGAATGGACAGACGAATCGACGGCATGCTGGACAAATACCCGGCTGCAGTCTTCAAGAACCGGAAAGACCATCTGATCATGAAGACCGATGAAAAGACAGGCCCCATTGCCGCAAATTCCCGCACCATCCCTGGCATCGTCACCAATCGCGGATGCTGTTATGCGGGCTGCAAGGGCGTCGTACTGGGCCCGCTGCGGGATGCGGTGGTCATCACGCATGGCCCCATCGGTTGCGGCTACTACACCTGGGGGACGCGGCGCAACAAGGGGAAATCGGAGCCGGGAGAGAATAATTTCCTTCAATACTGCTTTTCCACCGATCTTCAGGAAGGCGACATCGTCTTCGGCGGGGAGAAGAAGCTGAAAGCGGCCATCACCGATGCTGTGAACCTCTTCCACCCATCCACCATCTTCATTTGCTCCACCTGTCCCGTCGGCCTCATCGGCGACGATATCCATGCTGTGGCGCGGTGGGCGACGGCGGAATACGGAACCAAGGTCGTGTCCTTCAGCTGTGAGGGATACAAGGGGGTTTCGCAGTCCGGCGGCCACCACATCGCCAACAATGGGCTCATCACCCATGTCATCGGAACCGGGGACAAGGCGGTTGGCAAGCATGCCATCAATATCCTGGGCGAGTACAACATCGGCGGAGACAGTTTCGAAATCGAGCGGATTCTCAAGTCCATCGGTTACGACATCGTTTCGGTCATGACAGGCAACGGCACCGTGGAAGCGTTGTCCAGCGCGCACAAAGCCCAGTTGAACCTGGTACAGTGCCATCGTTCCATCAACTACATCGGCGAGATGATGAAGACCAAGTACGGGATCGACTGGGTGAAAGTGAATTTCATCGGGATCCGCAGCACCATGAAGTCCTTGCGGGATGTCGCGAAGTATTTCGGCGACCCGGATCTCATCAATCGAACGGAACAGGTCATTGCCGAGGAACTCGAAGACATTCAGGAAGGCTTTGACCACTTCAAGACCATCACAACCGGGAAGACGGCGGCCCTGTTCGTCGGCGGATCCCGCGCCCACCACTACCAGAAGCTGTTGGGCGATCTGGGGGTGAAGACCATTATGGCCGGCTATGAATTCGCCCACCGCGATGACTATGAGGGTCGTGAAGTCATCCCTTCCATCAAGGCGGATGCAGACAGCAAGAATATCGAAAGCATAGAGGTTGCTGCCGACCCGTCACAGTATCGCGTGGTGCTCACCCCGGAACAATATGCGGCGCTCGAAAAGGAAATCCCCCTGAATGATTATGCAGGCATGATTCGGGAGATGGACAATGGAAGCTATGTCGTCGATGACCTGAATCATTTCGAAACCGAGCAGCTGTTGAAAATTCTCAAGCCGGATATCTTCTGTTCGGGCATCAAGGACAAGTATGTCGCCCATAAGGCGGGCATCTTTTCCAAACAGCTTCACTCCTATGACTATTCCGGTCCGTATGCGGGTTTCCGAGGTGCCCTCAACTTCGCGCGGGACATTGCAATGGGACTAACAACCCCCTCATGGAAACTGGCGGTTCCGCCGTGGAAGACCGAGCCGATGCTCAGCGGCACCGTGGGCGGGGCCATGGGATCTGTCGGAACGGGGACAACAGGAGCCGGTCCGGTCCCTGTCTCCCCCCGGAAGGAGGATGAGAAATATGCTTGATGCAACACCAAAGGAAATATCAGAACGCAGCGGTCTCGTCATCAACCCGGCAAAAACCTGCCAGCCCGTCGGGGCCATGTATGCGGCCATGGGCATCCACAAATGCCTTCCGCACAGCCATGGTTCGCAGGGGTGCTGTGCGTACCACCGCAAGTTCCTGACCCGCCACTTCCGGGATCCGGTCACAGCCTCCACCAGTTCGTTTACAGAGGGGTCCGCTGTCTTCGGCGGCGGATCCAATCTCAAGACCGCCATCAAGAACGTATTCACCATCTATAATCCCGACATCATCGCGATTCACACGACCTGTTTGTCCGAAACCATCGGGGACGACATTCCGACCTATATCAACCAGTCGCAGGTCCCGGAAGGAAAGATCGTCATCCACGCAAACACACCCAGCTATGTCGGATCCCATGTTACGGGCTTTTCCAACATGGTGAAGGGGATGGTGAAGTATCTGGCGAAACGGGATGGCATCAATGGCAAAATCAATGTCATCCCCGGATTTGTGAATCCCTCGGACATGCGGGAGATGAAACGGCTGATGACTGTGATGGATATCCCTTTTATCCTGTTCCCGGACACTTCCGGGGTCCTGGATGCACCGATGACGGGCAAGTACGATCTCTTCCCGGCGGGAGGTACACGAGTGGAAGAGCTGGTGGATGCGGGGAACAGCATCGCCACGCTTGCGCTGGGGTCGTTTGCCTCCGGAGACCCGGCCAACGAGCTCGAGCGGAAATGCCATGTGCCGGTGCAGGAACTTTTCACCCCCATCGGCGTGAAGGCGACGGATGCCTTTCTGATGGCGCTTTCACGATTGACCGGAAAGCCTGTGCCGTCTGCATTGGAAGAAGAACGCGGACAGGTTGTGGACCTGATGGTGGATTGTCACTACCATTACCATGGGAAGACAGTTGCACTTTACGGGGATCCGGATTTCGTGATCGCCATGACGGATTTTCTGCTGACCCTCGGCATTGTGCCCAAGTATGTTCTGACCGGGACGCCGGGCGAATCTTTCACACGCACGGTCAACACATTGCTGGAGACAGCCGGTGTGACCGGATCGAAGGTGAAGGCGGGAGGGGATCTGTTCACACTCCATCAGTGGATGAAGGATTCGCCCGTGGATCTGCTGATGGGCGGCACACATGGCAAGTACATCGCCCGCGCCGAGGATGTTCCGTTTGTCCGGGTCGGGTTCCCGATTCTGGATCGCAGCGTTCACGCTTATATGCCGCTGGTGGGATACCGGGGGGCGCTGCGGATCATCGAATTGATCTCCAATGCGCTGCTGGATCGGCAGGATCGGGATTGTGCGGATGAAGACCTGGAGCTGATCATGTAGAACAGAATTGCAAGTCGTTGATGCCGGTCCGGTCCGACGTGGGAAGGCAGGTCCTGCTTTCCTGCCTCGGGCTGGGACGGCGCACGGCATCCGATCTCCGAAGGGAGGGCGCAAATGGAAAGAACAGATGTCCTGTCTGAACACAAGGCGCATATGGAAAGAACAGACGGTCTGCTTGAACGCAAGACGCAGATGGATAGAACAGACATCCTGACTGAACGCAAAGCGCATATCGGTTGCGGCGGCGGCGCGGAAAAGAAAGTCAAATGTGACGGCCAGAGTGTCTCGGGCGCCGTCAGCCAACGGGCCTGTGTGTTCTGCGGTGCCCGTGTGGTGCTCAATCCCATCACGGATGCGGTGCATATCATTCATGGCCCGATTGGCTGTGCCAGTTATACCTGGGACATCCGGGGCAGTCTGTCCAGCGGTCCCGAGATCTACAGAAACAGCTTTTCCACCGACATGCGGGAAAGAGATGTCATTTTCGGTGGGGAGAAGAAACTGGCAAAAGCGATTGACGAAGCAGTTTCACGACATGCGCCGAAAGCTGTTTTCGTCCTGGCCACCTGCATCGTGGGCGTGATCGGAGACGATGTGGACATGGTATGCCGGGAGGCGGAAAAAAGGCATGGCATACCGGTCCTTCCTGTCAGATCCAGCGGGTTTGCCGGCAACAAGTCTGTCGGATACCGGGCGGCCGGAGATGCACTTCTTTCGTTGATGGAACGGGGGTGGGCTTCAGCTGGGCCCACAGCGGGCCGAAAGGCGGGCAACCCGCCTGCAGATAACGGGTCTGCCAAATCAACAGGCAGATGTCAGGAGGGAGCCGTGCGTTCGGGGTCAAGACCCCGAATCAATTTCCTGGGAGATTTCAATTTGTCCGGTGAAACCTGGATGATCAAGGGGTATCTCGAATCCCTTGGGATTGAAGTCGGATGTACGCTGACAGGAGATGCGCGCATCGCGGATATAGCGAATGCGCCGTTTGCGGACTTCAACATCGTCCAATGCGCAGGGTCCATGATGGCGCTGGCGGAGAAAATGAAGGAACGTTTTGGCATCCCCTATCATCAGGTCAGTTTTTTCGGACTCGCCGATACGGCAGAATCCCTGATGCGTGTGGCGGAAGCGACGAAGAATGAAGCGATCGTCAAGAAGGCGCAAGTCTTCATTCAGGCAGAACTGGCGCGCATCCTGCCAAAATTGGAGGGATTCCGTCAGCGGTTGAACGGACGGAGAGCCGCAGTTTATGTGGGTGGCGGCTTCAAAGCCATTTCATTGATCACGCAGTTTCGCGAACTCGGCATGGAAACGGTCATGGTGGGGACACAAACGGGGCGGCCAGAGGAATACGAAACGTTGCGCCGGTTGGTCAGCCCGGGAACCGTGATTCTTGATGACGCGAATCCGGCTGAAATGGAACATTTCATGAAAGAACACGGCGCCGACATCCTTGTCGGGGGGGTGAAGGAGCGGCCGCTTGCCTACAAACTCGGCGTGGCCTTCTGTGATCACAACCACGAGCGGAAGCATGCATTGTGCGGGTTTGACGGCGTACTGAATTTCGCGGCCGAAGTGGACCTGTCCGTCAACAGTCCGGTCTGGCGTCTCATCCGCATGGAAAAGGAGGGACTGGCATGGAAAGAAGCATGACCTTGGAAGAACCGGTCTTGGCATCCCTGACGGAAAATCCCTGCAGGATGTGCATGCCGATGGGCGCGGCCCTTGCCATGAAGGGGATTGAAGGCGCAATGATGATCCTGCACGGCTCCCAGGGCTGTGCCACCTATATCCGTCGTCACATGGCGGGTCACTTCCATGAGCCTGTGGATATCGCATCCACCTCGCTGTCCGAAGAAGGGACAGTGTACGGGGGGGAGAAAAACCTGGTTGCAGGACTAGAAAACGTGACAAAACTCTATGCCCCCGCTTTGATCGGGGTTGCAACCACCTGCCTGGCGGAAACCATCGGCGAGGATACCGGGCGCATCCTCACAGCCTATCAGTCGGATCATCCCGGAACCCCCGTTCTAGTACCGATCCGTACACCTGGATATGGGGGAACGCAGGAGGATGGCTGGTATGCGGTTCTTCTTTCCCTTGTTTCCGCGCTTGCCGGTGAAGAAAAAGGAGATTCCCAGCGGGTCGGAAGGGTGTTGGACACTGAAGCTGGGGATTCGCAGCAAGGGGAGCCGTCCTTCATCAATGTCATACTCCCCCCCCTGAATCCAGGGGATGTGAGGGGGGTGAAACGGTTGCTTGACGGAATGGAGCTCCCATATGTCCTTCTCCCTGATCTTTCTGAAACGCTGGACGCGGGCTGGACGAAGGATTGGTCCCGTATTCCGGAGGGAGGCACGCCCGTTGCGGACATCCGGCGTATGCACCGGGCACAATGCACGATTGAGCTCGGCAGCGGTGGGAGAGACACACTGACGGCCGGGAAATGGCTGGAATTGCGATATGGTGTTCCATTGACCCGGCTTGATGTTCCAACGGGAGTGCGTGCGACTGATCAATTTCTGGATGCGCTGTCCCTGGCATCGGGGCTGCCGGTTCCCTCCTTCTTCCGAAAGGAACGGCAGAGACTGCTCGACACCCTCGTGGATAGCCACAAGCATCTGGCGGAGGCCCATGTCTGCATCACGGGCGGTGCGGAGTTCTGTCTTTCCACAACGAGGCTGCTTGCCGAGGCAGGCGTTCACATCTCGGCAGTAGCGACCGGCGGGGGCGCCGCCCATTTCGAGGAGGCTGTACGTTGCATCCTGAAAGACTGCGGAGCCGATGCGGACGAGAATACGTTGATCTTCCGGGACATCGACTTTAAGTCACTGCTGGACGCACTTCGAATACGGGAAGTCAATCTGCTTGTCGGAGGGTCGGATGCGCGGTTCCTGGAAAACAAACTGGGAATTCCGTTGATCCGGCTTGGGTTTCCCGTACATGACCGAATGGGTGCGCAACGAATGTGCGTCGTCGGGTATGAGGGTGCGGGCCATTTGCTCGACCCTGTTGCAAATGAAATGCTTTCCAGAAAAAACAGTGATTTTCGAGTGAGGGCAAGACAGTACCTTCCGGAGTCTTCAATCAGGAAGGCGGTTCTCCGTGTGACTCCATCAAAAAAGATCCCGCCCTGGCTGCTTCCGAATCGTCGACCGGATAAGGATCACGTCGAAATGAAAAAAGATCTCATCGAGCGGACACGAAAGCATCCCTGCTATACGGAAGGGGCCTGTGCCAATGCACGGGTACACCTTCCTGTGGCGCCAAAGTGCAACATCTCCTGCAATTACTGCAGCCGAAAATATGACTGCGTGAATGAAAGCAGGCCGGGGGTCACAAGTGCCGTCCTCAGCCCCGCACAAGCCATCGCGAAGTTTCGGGAACTCAAGGAGAGAATTCCAAACCTGACGGTCGTAGGAATTGCGGGTCCTGGAGATGCACTAGCCAATTTTGAACAGACCTCGGAAACGTTGAGGGGCATTCGTGCGCTGGATGCCGAGGTGACCTTCTGTCTTTCCACCAATGGGCTCATGTTGCCTTTCCATGCATATGAGTTGTTCCGGTTGGGTGTAACGCATCTGACGGTAACTGTAAATGCGGTGGACCCGGCCATCGGTGCGCGCATCTACAAGTCTGTGAATGACAATGGGATGGTATTCACAGGGGAGGCGGGTGCAGCCCTTCTGTTGGAAAGGCAAAAGATCGGAATCCGCCTTGCGGCCGCACTGGGCATCGTCATAAAAGTGAACAGCGTGCTGATTTCAGGGGTGAATGATCATCATCTCCCGGAGGTTGTCCGTGCAGTCAGGGATTTGGGTGCGTCGTTGTCCAACATCATGCCGCTCATTCCGGCGCAGGGCAGTGCGTTCGAGCATTTTCCCCAAACGAGCCGGGTGGAATTGGATCGACTGCGCAGTGCATGCGGCGTGGATTTGGCTCAGATGACCCATTGCAAGCAATGCCGGGCTGATGCGGTGGGAACACTCGAGGAGGATCGGTCCCTTGATTTGATGGGGAAGCCGGGCTTGCAAGCCTCGCCCTCTCCTGCCGGGTCGAAGCAGGAGGCCGTCCAGTGGTTGGCCGCAGTCGCCACACTCGGAGGAATCCGGGTAGACCGGCATTTCGGGCAGGTGGAAGCCTTCCATATTTACCGGGTAAGCGGCAACAAGGTAAGCCTGCATGAGACGAGGGAACTCGGTCGATATTGTCATGGACCGGAATGCGATGCGGCCGAAGGCGGTTCGTCGGAAGGCGGAGCGTCAGAAGAGACGGAACGATCTCCCATGCCGACCGGGGACAGAACGCACCGTGCCGTCAAGGCACTGGCGGACTGTCGCATGGTGCTTGCCATGCGGGTTGGAGAAACCCCAAAACAGGCATTGGAATCTGCAGGCATTGAAGTCGTGCAGAGTTGTGATCACATAGAAACCGCCATTTTGGAAGCAGCCGGTCTCGGAAAGAGGACGGACGGAGGAAGAAGTCATGCATAAACCGGAATACCATGTCTTTCTGTGTGCGAGTGTACGTCTGAACGGAACCCAGAAAGGCTTCTGCCATTCAAAGGGAGCAGTCCGGCTGGCCGAGCGGCTGGTGGAACTGATTGATGGGAACGGGCTGCAGGACAAAGTCATGGTGACGCATACCGGTTGTTTCGGCATCTGTCAGAAAGGCCCGGTCATGATGGTATATCCCGAAAATGTCTGGTATGGCGCGTTGGAGGAAGAGGATCTGGAAGCGTTGGTGGAGAGTCATTTCGTGAATGGCATTCCATTCGGGGAGAAGAGGATTGATGGATGAAGGTCCGTTCCGACTTTACTGCCGTCTTGGCATGCAGGTTCTTCGGAATCCTTCGGGGATGGGGGAGGCGATCCGGCTCCTTGCTGCGGCAGGTGTCGGTGTTTACACCGGCGGTGCTTCCTCGGCGGATGGGGGAGATTCCCGTCATGAACTGATTCGTATCCATCGGTATAAGGATGCAGGTGAATTCATACCGGGCCCCGTAAACCTATCGACCGGAAAGGGTCGGACCCTGTGGATCCGTGGCCTCGAAGATGAGTATGGCGGGCCTGGAGCCGCTTGGCTGACCGGGATGCGGGAAGCGCATCCCGGTTGGTTGCTCGGGCTTTGGCCCGACGGATTGTCTGAACTTTCGGTAGCCGTGGTGGTGGAAGGCCTGCTGGAAGGGGCTGATGCGGCGATATGCGCAGGTCCCGGCATTACAGGCGGTGCGCCGCTGGAACTGGTGGCGGCGGCATTGGCCTTGTACGGCATGCCGCTGGTGGATGCACCAGCCGTCATCGCCGCGCTTCGCACCCTTCGGGAAGGCGCCGGACTGCCCACCCACCCGCACTGCCCCGTTCTGGGTGAACGGATTTTTCATGTGGGGACCGGCATCCATGTGGATGGACTTCTGAAGGACACGAGGAATTATGAACCGTGGGATCCCGTATGGCTGGGGCAGCGAAGAGTGTTTGTCCAGGGCATTCAGTCGGGCCGTGCAGCCTTGAAAATCAAGCAAAGCGGTACGCATCTGTTTGATTGAGAGGGGAACAGGAAGGAGGAAACCATGCTGTTTCGGCTGATTGATACGACGCTTCGGGATGGTGCTCAGCGTCCCGGCATGTCCTGGTCGTTCAGGCAGCGGGTATGGGTGGCAACCCTTATCGCTTCTTTTCCCTGGATATCGGAAATCGAGGCGGGCATACCTGCAGCATCTTTCGAAGAAGCCGCCCTTGTGGCGGAAGTGGCCGGTATGGGGCTTCGGACGCCGGTCATAGCCTGGAACAGGATGAAGGAATCAGATGTACGGGTGTCCATGACAACAGGGGCGCAAAGAATCCATATCACGGTTCCCGCCTCCAGCCTGCATCTGCACAGCAAGCTGGGCATCCGTGCACAGGAAGCGGGCATCCACCTGACACGCTTGTGCGCCTTGGCTGTGGACGCCGGCTTTCCGGTCAGCGTTGGACTCGAAGATGCATCAAGAGCGGAATGGGAAAATCTCGTAATCTTTGTGGAGGCCGGTCTGCGGGGGGGTGCGGATCGGTTTCGGCTGGCCGATACGGTAGGGATCTGGCGACCTGGACAAGTCCGACGTGTTGTGACGGATGTGTTGAATGCTTTTGGGAATGTCGATCTGGCGGTGCATACGCACAATGATCTCGGGATGGCCTGCTCGAATGCGCTTGGGGCCAGGGATGCAGGAGCCGGGTGGGCGGATGTGACCGTGAAGGGGGTTGGGGAACGTGCGGGAAACTGCCCGCTTGGGGTCATGGTGGAGATATTGTCCGGCAATGCCTTGAGCTGGAGTGAAAAGGAACAGCTGCTGAGGCTGGAACGGGATCTCGCCCTGTTCAATCCTGGCGTTGTGTGAGGGGGTGGTGTCCGAGTTGATTGCTCTGCAACACGTGATGGTTCAATGCCGCATTTGTGCAACAAGGGAGCTGCTTTCTGTTCGGAAGCCCGTTCCTTTGTTGCACCTGTTTCGGAGGATTCATCCGGTTTTCGGCAGTACTTGCCATATCAAATGCGGTGGATCCTTCTTTTTCCCATGCGGCCATTTCAGACGCTCTACCTGCATATGATCCTTTCTATGGGTGTCGCGGATGATAACGTGGTAATAGAGAGGTGAAAATCATATACACGTTGTTGTTTTCCGGAAGTGGGGGGAAAAGATGAAGTCACTGAAAATGGAGATGATAACCATTATTGGAGGAGCCATCATACTCGTTTGCCTGTTATTGGGCGGCAGCGCAACTGTCATCGCCGGCAACGCGATGACAAAAGAGATGAATGAACGGTTGCAGGAAAATGCAAGCAACGCTGCGAATATCATCGGAGGCATCGTTGATAAGGAAGTTACCGTTCTGGAGCAAGTGGCGGGGCGGACACGCATCTCAAATCCGGAAAATCCAA
Source organism: uncultured Clostridia bacterium (assembly GCA_942493335.1). Classification (GTDB taxonomy): domain Bacteria; phylum Bacillota; class Clostridia; order DSM-8532; family DSM-8532; genus JAEWSN01. The sequence continues at coordinate 3,207,499 of OW818693.1, forward strand.
TGGCTGATCGAGTAGCCGCAATGAAGGAAGACAAGGAACGCAACGGATATGAGAATGTCTTCTTTGTCGAACCTGACGGATCGGCCTATTTCCATGACGGATCCACGCAAAATCTTGCCGATCGGGAGTATTTCCAGATCGCGATGTCCGGAACACGAAATGTTTCTGATACCATTATCAGTAAAAGCTCAGGCAACGTTGTCATTGCGTTTGCTGTACCTGTTCTATTCGGGGGCAAGCAAATCGGTGTGCTTGGGGTGACTCGCAATGCTGGTTACCTCAGTGAAGCGATCAAAAATGTGAATGTCAAAGGGAGCAGTTATTCATTCATCACTTCAGACAATGGAATCATCCAGGCACATATCAATGCCGAATTGGTGAATAGCCAATATAATCTGTATGAGGAAACAAAAAAGGACCCCCGCATGAATCGGCTGAAGGCATTGATGGAAGACATGAATTCCGGGCACTCAGGGTATGGGGACTATTGGTTCCAGGACATGGAAAAAATTCTGGGATATGCTCCGGTTCCAGGGGTGAAATGGGGGGTCAGCATAACTGTCCCGAAAGCTGAAGCCATGGAAGGCGCAAATGCAATCCGCATGACAGTTGTTATGCTCTCGTTCATACTTGTAGCCTTGGGGATTGCCGGGGCCGTGTTTATCGGCAGCCGACAGGCAAGACCGATTGCCTTGGCTGCTCAACATGCGATGATCCTTGCCAGCGGTGATTTGAGAATGGATGTCCCGCAGGCATTCCTGAAACAGAAAAATGAAATTGGTCAGTTGGGTCGTGCTTTCCGTACCATGACGGAGAATTTCAGGGATCTGGTTGGTTCCATTTCAAATCTGTCCGAACAGGTGGCTTCCTCCTCGGAAGAGTTGACGGCAACGGCCGATCAGGTGCAGCATAGTGCCAGTGACATCGCACGGACCATCAGTGACATCGCAAGTGGCGCGACTGATCAGGCCCAAAACACGGAGACAGGCGTTCGTAACGCCAATGACATGGGGGAAATCATTGAGAAGAATGTGTCAAGCCTGTCTATCCTGTCACAGTCATCGGGTGTCATGAAGCAGAGCATCAACGATGGTCTTGGTGTCATCGGCAGCTTGCGTGAATCAGCCTCCATTGCGTCAAAAGGGACGGATCTGATCGGGGATGTGACCAGGAAAACAAACGAAAGCGCTGCCCGGATAGGCCAAGCCAGCAGCCTTATCACTGCGATAGCCAGCCAAACGAATCTGTTGGCCCTCAATGCGGCAATCGAGGCGGCTCGTGCCGGGGAGCAAGGTCGCGGGTTCGCTGTGGTCGCGGAGGAGATTCGCAAGTTGGCAGAACAATCGGCTGCGGCGACAAAAACAATTGATGCGATGGTTCGTGAATTGTCTGAGAATTCAGGCATTTCCGTCAAAACAACTGCAGAAGTGGCAGGGACCGTTGCGCAACAGTTGGAAAGCGTTCACTTGACCGATGAAAACTACCATAAAGTCGAAAGTGCCGTCAACAAATCCTTGGAAGCCATCCATGACACCGCGGAAAAAATGGACCAGCTCAAACAGAGGAAAGACCAGATTATGGATGTCATGCAGGGACTGCTGGCAATAGCGGAAGAGAATGCCGCCAGCACAGAGGAAGTGGCATCATCCGTTCAAATCCAGTCTTCTTCCATTCGGGAAATGTCCGAAGCCAGTCACCAATTGGCGATGATGGCACAGGAATTGACAACGCAGACCGGCCGATTCAAACTATGAGACAGCAACACCATGCGATGATCGAAATGAAGTTTGCTTGAGCCTATCGCGCAAGCGGCATTTGATGAGGATCAATCCGGGGGGAGGCTCCATACGGATGAATGGAAAGCATTGCAAAATCGGATCCATTTTCCTGCTGATTTTCCTGCTATCATCGACGTATCGTGTCCTCCCGGTCCGGGCGGCATCAGGCGGAAACATCGATGCGCAATACCTTGTTCCGCAGGAAGCGCGGGCAGAGGACATTTCAAACCCGGACCATGTCATTGGCACAGGCACCCCTGAAAGCTGCACGGCGGAAGCCTTTATCGCCGCGGTAGCCAAAGGGGGGACGATTGTGTTCAATGGCGGTTCCAAGCCTTTTACCCTCACATTGGATCGTCCTGCCAAGGTCTTCAACAATCAGAATCCGGACGTGGTCATTGACGGTGGTGGCCTGGTGACCCTCAGCGGCGGGAACAAAACCCGCATCCTTTACATGAACACCGCGGATCCGAAGCAGGTGTGGACGACGGATCACGCGCAAAATCAGGATCATCCACGCCTGACGGTTCAGAACATCACCTTTGCCAATGCAAATTCTTCCAAGGAAGCCGAATATGACGGCGGTGGCGCCATCTGGGTGCGTGGCGGCCGGTTCAAGGTGATCAACTGCCGGTTCATCAGCAATGTATGTGCAGGCGTTGGTCCGGATGTGGGCGGGGGAGCCATCCGCGTGTTCGATCAATACGAGGATTTGCCTGTCTATGTGGTGAACAGCACCTTCGGAGGTGCGCCGGGATTGGGGAATATCGGATCGAACGGGGGTGCCATCAGCAGTATCGGCGTGTCCTGGACCCTCATCAACAGTGTGTTTTCCTACAACAAGGCCATCGGGAATGGCGGAAATCCACAGCAGACGGGCACAGCGGGCGGTGGGAGCGGCGGCGCGATCTACAATGACGGCAACTACATGAAACTCACCCTTCTCGGAACGCGAGTGGAGTACAACCAGGTCAACGCATATGGCTCCGGGATCTTCTTTGTGACCAACGACCATTCCGGCGAGATCCTTTTGGATGGCGCAACCGTGGCCAACAACCAGGGTGGGTCCTGGTATCCTGAACTGCCTGATATCTCCATGCATGCGGATACGAAAATCACCGTCAGGAACACCAGTCCGGCGCGCCATGCATCCCCTTCACGCGCCAGGGTGATCGTGGATGGTAAAGAAATCGCGTTCGACGCATTCTTGATTGAGGGAAACAATTATTTCAAACTGAGGGATCTTGCCATGGCGATGCGTGATGGTCGCAAACCTTTTGGGGTGGCGTGGGATCGTGTCGCTGCGTCCATTGTCCTGACTTCGAGCCAGCGCTATGAGGCCATCGGAGGGGAACTGGCACCAGCGGCAGATATCAGTGCCCAGCGATATGTACCGAATGCACAGAAGATTTTTCTGGATGGCAAGGAAGTGAAACTGGCTGCCTATACGATAAATGGCTACAATTACTTCAAGTTGAGGGACGTTGCAGCCTTGTTCGATTTCGGTGTGGCATGGGATGGACCAGCCCAAAGCATTCGCATTCAATCCGATGCCAAGTATGTGCCGGACTGAACAGTGCGGTAGTGGGGATGTGGAAAACAGATCCTTCATATCACAAGCTCGAGAGCTCCTTGACTTGGATGACCACTTTTCCACATGCGTGACCGGACGCCACATACAGGAATGCGTCGGTGCCTTCGCTGAGTGGATAAGTCCTGTCGATCACCGTCTTGAGCTTGCCGTCGGCAACGAGTTGCAGCAGGTAGGCCAGATCTTTCGAATCGGTTTTCGCCATCAACGAACGCATTTTTTTGGAGCCCGCTGAGAAGGCCGGACCCAGCAGCAAGGCCTGAAAAATCTGCGGGAAGGTTCCGCCAACCATCACATAGGTGCCATTTGATGCCAACAGGCGTCGATAGGCAGAAAGCGGATGATATCCGTTCACCGCGACAATCAGGTCATATTGTTTGCCGCTTTTTGTGATGTCTTCCTTTGTATAATCAATGACGATGTCAGCGCCCAGGCCATGTACCAAGTCCGCATTTTTCGTACTGCATACCGCTGTCACGACACCGCCTGAAGCCTTTGCCAACTGGACTGCATACGGGCCTACGCCTCCGCTTGCTCCATGGATAAGGATCGATTGTCCCGGTTTGACGCCATTGGACACGCGCAGCGCCTGCAGCGCTGTGAGGGCGGCTACCGGTATGGCGGAAGCATCCGCATCAGTTACACCCACTGGCTTTTTCACAACGGCACTTGCCGGTGCCAGCGCGAATTCCGCCATGCCGCCAAATCCGGCATCCGATGTATCCGCCACCACACTGTCTCCTGGCTGAAACGACTGAACCTTTTTTCCGACAGCTTCAATGGTTCCGGCAAAAGCGTTCCCGAATATTCTGCATTTCGGCACCCCCAGCCCCATGCGAAACAGGCGATAATCATTGGCGTTGAGCGACACGGCATGGACTTTGATCAGCACCTCGTTATCCTTGGGTGTGGGTGTTTCCACGTCACGGTATGAGAAGGGAATCTTCGTCCCATTCTTCACGTACAGGACTGCTTTCATTTTGCCTCCTCCTTCACTTCGTACCCGAAAACCTCTGTAATCGACACACCGAAGGCATCAGAGAGGCGAAATGCCAATTCCAGCGTGGGTGAATACTTGCCGGCTTCAATCGACAGGATGGTCTGTCTGGAGACACCTGCTTTTTCTGCGAGGTCCAATTGCGTCATCTCGCCGGTAAAGAAGCGCAATTTGCGAATGTTGTTCGTGATCTCGAATTTCTTAGCCATTGCTGACACCCTTTCCATAGTAATGGAGGCTGGTTATGCCTTCCGCCAATGCACCGATATTGAACGAGAGGTACATGATATTGAGTGCCAGCGCAACCGATCGTCCGAACACGATTGCGAAGAGCGCACCAACAAACCCGACGCCTGCCAGGGCAAAGCCCACGCGGAGTGACTTCAGCTGGATGAGTTTGTCCATTTCATCTTCCACCATCTCTGCTGCAATTCGCCGGTTGATGACCTTTTCATCATTCTCCCGTTCCTTCACCGCGATCCCGATGGACAGTGCGATGTGAAACAGAATTTGCAAAAGGATGTTCGCCACAATGCCGATGCCAATGAAGATGAGCATTGTCTTCGCCCAAAAGGCGACATCCCCCGCTGCGATTGAACCAGCATTGTACTTGCTCAACCCGTAAATGCAATAGGCCGCCAAGATGCCAAGGCCAATGATGAGACTAAATAGGGTTCTTTTACTTTGATAACTCATAAGATACGTTCTCCTTTACACTAAGTAATAAACTATATTCATAATGTATAACAAACTTTACACGATGTCAACGGTGTTAGACAAAATATTTGACTGGCATGGAAATCGAGGAAGGATGCATATGGCTACAACCGTCGCATCCGGGTTGTCGTCCCCGCGGAGCCGTACTCATGTTCCATGATGAACCATCCTTGGTGTATCCCCTGTCGCGATTTTAGCGATACACTGAGAGCGAATAGCGGTTGCGCTCTTCGGTGCTTCCGGTCATGCCGGCAGCAAACATTGTATCTGATGACAGGGTTGATCCCTGAATGAAAGGAAATGCCTATGATGAAACTCGAGTATCTTCATGACAAGCGCGCCATGGTCCATGACATCCTACGTCGCTGGCCGCATGATGCGGATCGTCTCGACTGGCTGGATCGGTATCGCATTTCCGCGAACGCCGTCTATCCATTCTCAAGCGGCGGCAAGCTGCATTTTCTGCGGTTTTCTCCCGTTGCAGAGAAGCGGGACGGGCAGCTGCGGGCGGAATTGGATTGGCTCCGGTTCCTGACGGAGAAAGGCGTGGCGGTGAATGTCCCAGTTCCGTCCCTCGCGGGAAACGTAACGGAACAGATGGAAACGGAATGGGGCGCATGTGCCGCCTGCGTGTTTGAAGGCGTCGAGGGGCAGCGGTATGACTGGATGGACTGGGATCCGCTTCCGGAAGAAGCACTCCGTGCTGCCGGTGTCACCCTGGCCCGGTTGCATGAGGCGGGCAAAGATAGGATGCGGGAGACGGGGAAGCAACAACCGTGGGATTGGCGGGAGGTTCTGAACTGGTGCGAACAGACCGTTTCCATGATCCCGCGGTTACCAGAAGGTGCTCTGGGCGTGGATGACACAGGCAGTCCGTGGCCGGAAGAATTGGTGGATCAGGAAGCTGTACACGCGGCAGTCGAGAGGCTTCGGACGGTTTTCGGGAAATTGTCGGCCACTCCGGAGGCATACGGTCCCATCCATTACGATTTTGAGATGGACAACCTGTTCTGGCAATCGGAGAAGAACCGTTGCGTGCCCATCGATTTCGATGATCTCATGCTTCATTGGTATGCACTTGATCTCATCAAGACGCTCGAAAGCATCCGGGATACGATGGCGGATGAGCGGGAAGAATCCGGAGCCCCTTCAGATGACCCGATTTGGTCTGAAGCAACAGTAAAAGCGGAGACTTGCCTGCTCGAAGGCTACCAGTCAGTGCGTGCGATTCCGGAATGCCTCCATGAGCAGCAGCCGGCCTTTTCACAATTCGCAGGCCTTTATGGCTATGCGCGCATTCTGCATTCCGTGCGGCAGGTGGCTCCGGAGGAGCCTGAATGGATGACCGGGCTGCGGACCCATTTGCGCGATTTGCTTGCACAGCGCAAGGAGATTTGGAACCGGATCTCCTGAGACTGTTGGGAATGCACTCTCTTTTTGGTTGGAAGCGCAATATCAGGATCCCCAGAGGCTGTAGGAATTGCCTGTTCCCTGCCGTCTGAGAATGCGGTATGGAAAATCATCCTCAGTAATAAATGGGCCGGCTTCCGCTGATACTCTCTTGAAGCGTTGCGGTCAGACAGCTGACCGCGCCTGGGAAGTCGCGCTTTTCCAGGCATGCACACAGCGCGTTCGTGTTCTCATAGAGCGCCGCTGTTCCGTACAATGCGCAGAAACGCTGCCACAAGGTATGCGTCAGGGATTTGAAGGAGCTGAAGATGATCGGGAGTAACGTGTTTCCTGAAAAAAGCGCAAGCCTGTGCTGGAATTCGTAGGCCTGGCGAATGGCATCATCACTGGTCTTTGCGAGCAGGATGGCCTCGGTGCTTTCGCGCAGCTGCGTCAGCTCCTCCTCTGTGATGCGTGCGGCACATAGCTCCACGGCGAGGGAGTCCAGCGCAAGGCGCAACTCCAGAATCGACTTGATCTCCTCACGGCGCAGCATGCCGCCGTTATAGGAGACAATGGAAAGAAAAGCCTCAATCGTTCCGTTGCGGCGATAGTCCGCGACAAAGGTTCCGATTCTTGGGCGGATAACGAGAAACCCTTTGCGTGCCAGCTCGACGATCCCCGTGTTGACCACGGCCCGGCTGATCTGCATGGTTTCGGCCAGTTCGCGTTCCGGAGGCAGTGCGGTACCCACCGGCAGCCGTCCGGACAGAATCATGGACTCCATTTCCTTGATGAACAGTTCCTTGAGGGTCGGTGCGCTCAGTTTTGTAAATTCCATGAAAGGTTCCTCCGGCAACGGGAAATCTGGGTGCGGGTTCAGCGGTTCTGTTCGACGTTGTCACTGGTTCAACCAAAGACCACGAAGGTGATTTTATCATGCACACGGCAGCGATTCAATCGAATTATCTTAGGAAGATGCATAAAACAAACCAATTTCAATGTGTCGATTGACAATGGAAAGTCAAGAGTGTTATGTTGTTAACAATGTTGTCACTTCTGGTTCAACCAGAAAGGACCTCTGCGCCGAAAGGTTTGCCGCATCGGGTGTAGAACGCATTGTATCGAAGAAAAACCATTGAAATCGGGAGGGTGTTCTCATGTTCACATTCAATTATGCCGAGGGAGCCGATGTCGTTTCGTCCTTACTGGTCTGGTTGTGCGTGTTTTCCGCTCTGTTTGCGCTCAATGAAGCCACCCGCCGGTTCAAATGGGTGGGTTTCGGAACCTTCTTTGTGCTGCCGGTGGTGCTGTCCGTCGTATGGTTCACCGTGCTGAAGGAAAGCACCTATACGGACTGGTTCCATCTTGCCAAGGTCTATTCCTCCACGGCGGGATGCATCGGCTTCTGGCTCATCCGTCACCTTTCCGGCAAACGGAAGGATGGCAGCACCTGGCGTCTTGCAGACAAGAAGCTTGCGCTTCTTTTTCCTCCGTTCATTCTCGCTGTGAACATTCTGGAAGCATGCGCGCGTGATCTTCAAGTAGGGATCCAGTATGCAACCATGGCGCTGGACAAGACCGCGGATTCCCCTGTGATGCTCATGGGAGGCTCCTGGAACTACATGAATGCCATCGCGGGCATCCTGAACATCATCACCATCACAGGGTGGTTCGGCATCGTCCTTCGCAAGGAAACCAAAACGGATGGAAGCCGGGACATGCTGTGGCCGGACATGCTGTGGTTCTGGATCATCGCATATGATCTTTGGAATTTCGCCTACACCTACAACTGCCTGCCGAATCACTCCTGGTATGCCGGGTTTGCCTTGCTTCTGGCACCAACGCTCTGCGCGTTCACCCTTGGCAAAGGCGCATGGCTGCAGCACCGTGCTCAGACCCTTTCCCTGTGGTGCATGTTTGCCCAGACGTTCCCGCTGTTCCAGGATGCCGGCAAGTTCCGCGTGGATTCCACCTACAACCCCACCATCTACTTTGTTGTGAGCCTGCTGGCACTGTCGGTGAATGTGGCCGTACTGGTCTATATGATTTACAAGATGCGTAAAACCCGTCGCAACCCATATGCCGGTGAACTGTATACCGACTTGTCGCAATACGCGAAGCTTGCCCAGCTGGCCGAACCCAAAATTGCCCGGCCGGCCGCAGCCAAGAGGAATATTGCATGAATGAATTCAAGATCCTGGAGATCAAGCAGAGCGTCTTCGAGAGCAACGATCGGGAAGCTGACAAATTGCGTGCGGAACTGAAAGAACGCGGCGTGTTTCTGCTGAACCTGATGTCTTCTCCCGGCGCGGGAAAGACTACGACCTTGCGTGGCACGATTTCCCGTTTGAAGGATGAATTTGTCATGGGCGTCATGGAAGCGGACATTGATTCCGATGTGGATGCCCGCGCCATTGCGGAAACCGGTGTGAAAGTGATTCAGCTGCATACCGGAGGCATGTGCCACCTGGACGCCGGCATGACACGGCAGGGCCTGGAAGGTCTTGATGTGGAAGGTGTGGATCTCGCCATTCTGGAGAATGTCGGGAATCTGGTCTGTCCGGCGGAGTTCGACACCGGTTCGATCAAGAATGCGATGATTCTGTCCGTGCCGGAAGGCGATGACAAGCCGCTGAAGTATCCCCTGATGTTCACGATCTGCGATGTGGTGCTGGTCAACAAGATCGACGTGCTGCCATACTTTGACTTCAACCTCGAGGCGGTCCGCGCACGTGTGGCAAAACTCAACCCCAACGCAAAGATCCTGCCGATTTGCGCCAAGACGGGCGAGGGCTTGGATGAATTCGCGGACTGGCTTCGCTGTGAAGTGAAGAACTGGCAAGGAGAAGCGAAATGACGGAGAAGCGCATGGAGAAGATACAGACGGGAACCCAGCAATCGCCCGATCCATCACAGATTCGCGCAGGAAACCCCAAAATTCTCGCACTGGCGAACCACATCGGCCGCAAGAAGCCCGGCGCGAAGGATGTCTATAACTACGAAGCGCCGGAATACATGATTCTCGAGCCCGTTGTGACCGACGGAATGGCTGAAGTCTGCATGACCATGGCCATCCGGGAGAAAGTCACGGCGGAGACTGTCAGCCAGCGTTGCGGACGCTCGGCGGAGGAATGTCACCGGCTGCTTCTGGAACTTGCCGATGTGGGGGTCTGCTTCGTCAATACGATCGACGGCAAGGATACCTTCTGGTATGACACCTGGGTACCGGGCATCATGGAAATGATGAACAACCATCCCACAAATCCGCAGAAATATCCGCAGATCGCGGAAGCCTTCGAGGCGTACGGACGGATTCGCGGCGCCAAGACGGCGGGCATGACACCGGTCGGCATCGGATTGATGCGCGTGATCCCCATCGAACAGGCCATCGACGGCGAAAGCCGCCGGGTCTCCTACGAGGAGATCTCCAAGCACATCGAGGAGCACAATCTTTTTTCCGTTTCCAACTGCTCCTGCCGGACCGCGCGCGAAGTCATGGGCGAAGGATGCGGACACCTGAAGGAAGACATGTGCATCCAGATGGGTCATGCGGCTGAATATTACATTCGGACCGGCCGTGGACGCCAGGTGGAAAAGCCGGAAGTCTACGAAATTCTTCGCAGAGCCGAGGAAAACGGCCTGATGCATGAAATCCCGAACCTCGACGGGGACGGGAAGACGCACGCCATCTGCAACTGCTGCGGCTGCGGCTGTCTGTCGCTGCGCACCGCGGAGATGTTCCTCAACGCGGACATGGTCCGGTCCAACTATGTTTCAAAGGTAGACCGTGAAAAGTGCGTGGCTTGCGGACAGTGTGTGGAAAACTGTCCGGTCAACGCCTTGCAGCTTGGACAGAGGGTCGATTCATCGAAGCCGTTTGTGAAGGAACTTCTGCGGGATGAGACCCCGCGTGATACGGAATGGACCGCGGACCACTGGAACTCGGATTACCGCACGAACCGGAAGAATGTTGTGGAGAGCGGCACCGCGCCTTGCAAGACGGAGTGCCCGGCACACATCGGCATCCAGGGGTATCTGAAACTGGCCGCACAAGGTAAATACACCGAGGCCTTGGAACTCATCAAGCGGGAGAATCCGTTCCCTGCGGTCTGCGGAAGAATTTGCAATCGGCGGTGCGAGTTTGCCTGCACACGCGGGGACATCGATGAACCGATTGCAATCGATGAGGTCAAGCGGTTCATCGCCGAGCAGGATCTGAACGGGGAGCGGCGGTTTGTCCCGAAGAAGCGGCATGACTATGGAAAGAAAATCGCCGTGATCGGCGGCGGGCCGGCAGGACTCTCCTGCGCTTACTATCTAGCGATCGACGGTTACAAGGTCAGCGTGTTTGAGAAGCAGGAACGTCCCGGTGGCATGCTGACGTTCGGAATTCCTTCCTTCCGCCTGCAGAAGGATGTTGTGGAGGCGGAGATCGACGTGCTGCGCGAGCTGGGCGTTGCCTTCCGCACAGGCGTGGAGGTTGGCCGTGATGTGACCCTTGCCGCGCTGCGGGAACAGGGCTTTGAGGCCTTCTACCTCGCCATCGGCGCACAGGGCGGACGCAAACTGGGCGTGGACGGAGAAGACGCGGAAGGCGTGCTGTCCGGCATTGATTTCGTGCGTCGCGTGAACCTCGGCGAGGAAATCACCCTGTCCGGAAAGGTCGTCGTCATTGGCGGCGGCAATGTCGCCATTGATGTGGCGCGCACCGCGGCCCGTGTGGAAGCGGATACGGTCACGATGGTCTGCCTGGAAAGCGCATCGGAGATGCCTGCCTCGCCGGACGAGGTGGAAGAAGCGAAGCACGAGGGCGTCTGCATTGAGAACGGTTGGGGGCCTGCCGGATTCATGATGGAGAACGGCCGGGTGACGGGTGTGAAGTTCCGTCGCTGCACGTCCGTTTTCGACCAGAACAAACGGTTCGCCCCGGTATACGACGAATCGGACACGAGGGTCGTGGAGGCGGACTGGGTGCTGCTTTCCATCGGACAGTCCATCGAATGGGGCGATCTGCTCGCGGGAACCGCAGTGGCCTGCAACCGAAACGGAACCGTTCAGGCGGACGCATTCACCTATCAGACAGCGGAGCCGGACATCTTCGTGGGCGGCGATGCGCTGACCGGCCCAAGATTCGCCATTGACGCCATCGCGGCGGGCAAGCAGGGAGCCATTTCCATTCATCGCCATGTCCAACCCGGTCAGAGTCTTGTGTTTGGCAGAGACCGGCATGACTACAAGGCGCTGGACAAGGAATCGCTGCTGCTGGAAAGTTATGACCGCATGCCCCGGCAGAAGGCGCAGAATACTGCAACAGCCGCAATAACGCATACTCAGGCTAAAACCGACGAAAGCGGAATCACCAAGCATGCTTTCACGGATGAACGCGGCACGTTCACCGAAGCGCAGGTGCGCAAGGAAACCGAACGCTGCCTCGGCTGCGGCGCTGTGGTTGTGGACGAGTTCCTGTGCGTGGGCTGCGGCCAATGCACCACCAAGTGCAAGTTCGAGGCCATCACTTTGACCCGTCGATACGATGGGGAAGGGGTTTCCCTGTTCGACATGAAGAAGGCCATCGTGCCGCATGTCATCAAGCGGAAGTTGAAGATCAAGCTCAAGGAAATCAGCAAAACGTTCCGGAAGAAGGAGCGGACCCATGCATGAGCTGGGCATCCTGGTGGCGGTGGTCCGCAAGGTGGAAGCGATCGTCCGCGAGCAGCAGCTGACAAAGGTGGATACGCTGGTGTTGCAGATTGGCGAACTCGCCTCCGTGGTACCGCACTATATCGAGCAGTGCTATCCTGCGGCTGTTCATGACACTCTGCTGGCGGAAACCCGGCTGCAGATTGAAATCCTGCCGGCAAATGGGCGCTGCAAGGCCTGCGGCAAGGGGTTCAACGTGGTGGCGAACCACCGCGTCTGCCCGGACTGCAGTCAGGATTCCTGGGAGCTGCTGGGCGGCCGTGAATTCATGATCAAGGAGATTGTGGCGTGCTAGGACGGCCTCTATGTGAAGATCGGCTACTTTGCCGTTCCGACCAGTGTTCCGGTGAACCGGTAGGCTGAGTCGCCACGGCCCCAGTGCAATTCGACATCGGCACCACGGACCAGGATCCGTATGGGGACGTTTGCTTTCCTTTCCATGTCCGGCGCGCCTCCCCAGACATCATTACCGGACGAATCGTGTCCCGTCGAGGAAGTCTGGAATCGTGTGACCATTTCTGGCGTGCCCGTAGCCATCCAATCCGCTGCTGAAGCGGTCGCCGAAGCGGATACTGAGGCGGTTCCAGGTTTGGAACCGCCTGTTTCCGCACCGACAAAAGCTGTTTCCATGAATGCTTCATACGCCGGTGCGTCATATGGCACCATTTCCACAACAGCGGAAACGGCTTCGGTGGTGTAGGACTGCTGAATCGTGTCGACGACCAAATCCGAGTCTTCCTGGAGCAGGGCGGTGATGTCCGCCTCGTCAACCTTGCCGGTCAGCAGCATCTTGCCCTGGTACGTACCCGATGGATCCATACCCCCAGGCTTGTCCATGGAGACATATAGATTCATGTGCCATGTCAAACCACCAAGCTCCACTGTGCAGCTGTCATCCAAACGGATCGCCCAATCGGCAGCCTTCGGTGTGGGCGAGGGGGGCGTTTTTACCGTTTTCGTTGCGGTTTGTTTGGATTCTGCACGTTCACGAGTCCTTCGATTCTCTTCCCCAAGCACCCGGGTTTCGAAGGCTGTCAGATCCTCGCCTGCCGCAAGTTTTTCCCGGATTCTTTTCACTTGCTGCTGATGTTCCCGGTACTGTTCCATTTCCGATTCGGTGAGCGGCTCTTGGTGTTCCACCTTCTCAAGGATGCGCTCTATCGCCTCATCTTTGGATTCGGTCGAAGAACCGGGATCGGTGTTTTCGCCGATAGGAACATCCGAAGACGATGATGTATCCGTCTCCTTGTCGGACGATGGTGTGATGGCATCGCCGGATTGCGGATCATAGCCCAGAATAAGGCCTTTCGGGTCGCGAAGCGCGGATGCTTCGGAAGAAGGCACCACGGGCTGTCGACCGCATGCTGGTAGCGATAGCATCAGGAAGAGTATCAGGCCCATCTTCATCCCTGAATTCAGGACAGTTGGACAGCGGATGGGAAGGAGAACGTTGTGTTTCATACGCGGTAGAAGGTGTCGGAACCTCCCAAAACCTGCAGGGTCAGGCTTTTCCCATCCATCGACAAAGCAAAGGTGAGTGACTCGTCCGCGGAAGGTGCATTCGTGTAGGTGGCCTTCTGGCCGGAGGCTGCGGGATTTGGATACCAGGCCTCCCGGATGCCCGACAGCAGAATGTTGCCACCTGATACGGAATAGGAACCCTCCCTGACGACACCGCCGCTGACGATCTGGCCAGACGATACGATCACGTATCGGAACGTGCCATCCGGTCGAAACACATACCATTCCCCATTATAGACACTGCCAGTCGCATAACCGGTCGCGGGATCCACAAGGGTGCCGGAAGCGCCATCCTGACTCCAGGTTCCAACAAGCGCCGATGTCCCTGTCGGAGTGGAAGACGCCTGAGCTGGTGTGGTGGAAGAGGCTGGAGTGGGCGTCAAGACGCCTGTTCCGGTCATATCCTTATAGGTTCGCTTGGACATGATGATCGCCGCTTCGCGCGTCGCCTGTCCGTACCCTCTGGCGATTTGATCCGTGGTAGTGGCTTTTGGCATGAAGTTGCCGGCGGCATCACCCTTGATGATTTCGTGCAGGGCCATATACTTCGCCGCTTCAACCGCGTAGCCGGAGATATGCTTTTGATCGCTGAACGGTTTGGCACTTGCTACACTGTAGTTGCCATTCGGGGCGATTTTCCTGATGGCACGGAACAACATGGCGGCGCACTGTTCACGCGTGATCAGATCGTCTGGCTTGAAAAGGGTGGCTGAGACGCCGGTTGTGATGCCCAGTTGCGCTGCCTTTAGAATCTGTGGATTTGTGGTGTCCGAAAAGGGGTTCGGCGAGACGGGGACAGCCGTTTGGCCGGATACTTCTCCATATAGCAGGACGGCCAATTCGCAAAACTCTTCGCGTGTCACTGGCTTTGTCAGGTCCTTGCCCTGCAGGATGTCCGGGATCAGTCCGTCGTTCTGCGCTTCCTTGAGCTCGGTTGTCGCCCAGCTGCTCGATAGCAAGCCCAGCGTCGCCACGTTGGAATAGGGCGACTTGCCGCCGCGGTTTGCGGTCAGATCCTCCAGCACCACCTGAATCCGGTAGCCGATCGGCATGCCGCCATCCCATTGGTAGTCTTCCACCCAAAGCTGTTCGAAGTTGTAGCCGCCGCCGCCAGTGGCATGGGAGGACAGCATGGTTGTGGCGGGAATGTTTTCCACGACAACCCAAACGCCTGTCCCGATGCGCTTTTCAATGTTTACATACCAGGTCAGCGTACGATCGCCGGTATCGCCTGGCAGATTGTCGATCTTGAAGGACAATGCGGCGGATCCGTAGGGATGCAAGTCGTCCACTGTCATTTCTGAGGCTGTTAGCGCGTAAGGGTTCAATGTGGATGGTTCGGGCCCTGTGTATTCCGCAAAGGCAGTGTTTCCGCACATCACGGTCAATAGCAGGACGATGGCCAAGAGGAATGAAGAACGTCTTTTCATGAAAAGTCCCCCTCTCTCGTGTGAACCGAACAGCCACTGTCACGCCTCCTGTGACGGGATTGTCCAGCCTCTTTCAGTATAGGAGTGGCTTTGCCATAAAAACAGTCAGCGATTCATTGGAAACATGTAAGAAAAATCCGGCGTTTACTTACAGAAGGCGGATTCCCGGCAGGCGAGTTGATTCAGGGATTGGCACCAGTTTGCCGTTTGCGGTACTGCCGGGGACTCATTCCGGTTGTACTGCGGAAGAGCCGGACGTAATGGCTGTTGTAGGAGAATCCAGCCAGCTCGAACGCCTTTTGGATGGGGTGGGTGGGGTCCAGCAGCAATGTCCGCAGTTGCCTCAGTTTCACCTCAAGATGGTAGTCATGAAGGGTGAAGCCGGTTTCCTCGCGAAACAGCTCCGCTAGCCGTGAGGCGCTGAGCTGGGCGTTGCGGGCGATTTCCCGGACTGGAAGGTTTTCCTGCCAATGGGCCTCGATAAAAGCCTTTGCGGCCATGACGCCCTGGTGGCGCGGAGTTGCCTCCACCGGTACGAAATAGGTGACCACATGCGTCAGCACACCATCCGCGTTCCGGATCGGATAGGAGAAGATGTCCTGATAGAGGTTCTGGAAAACCTGGCTCCGATTTACCCGCACCCCGGCCAGTTCTTTGCCGGGAAACCGCACTGCCTGCGTCAGGATGGTCTCGCCCGCAAAGGCGCGCAGTACATGGTCGTGGATGCCCCAGGCCTCGATGGCGGGGTCTGTGAGGATGTTGTAGGTTCCGAATGCGGTTGTACGCGTCTCATCCAGCAGCTCATCCAGAAAACGGCGGTTGGCATATACCAGGACACCATCGGCGCGGGAAATGTGCAGCTTGTAAGGAAACTGGTCCAATACGGCAACCAGCAGGTCCATTGGCAAGGTGCCATCGGCAGGGACGACCTCGAACAAGCACTGGGGATACTGCAGGATCGACAGGGGAACAGGAATCATGCCGCTGCCCCTTTCCGCCCGACAAACAGGTATCCGCCTACCAGAAACACCAGGCAGAACAGGGCGTAGAACGGTGCCAGAGGGTTCTGAAGCCCGCCGACCAGAATGATGAGGGAGCCGACGATGGCCAGCGACGGTGCGACCCACCCAAAGAAGCGATTGCGAATCTCGCCTTTGGCCGCGAGGCGGAAGACCTGTACGTACAGGAGGATGTACAGCAGGTATTGCACCACGATGGAGATCTCGGAGATGTCGGAATTCGGCAGGATGTTGAACCGCATCGTCAGGTAATGCACACCGTACCACAGCATCGAGACGCCCAGGAAATAAACGCCGGAACCGGTGGACATTCCGGTTTTTGGATGTATTTCCGCCAACTTTGCGGAGAAGGGAAACGCCTTTTCCTGCGCTAATGCATGGGGCGTGCGGATGCCTGCGATCACGAGGCCGTTGACGGTGCCCATGACGGAAATGAGCACACAGACCAAAATGATTTTGGCACCGAACGCGCCCAGCAGTTGTTCAGCGGCCAGATTGACATGGCCGTCGCCCAGTTCGAGAATGCGATCCGGTCCGATCAGGCGGCTGATGCCGGTGAAGTAGGCCACATAGATGGCCAGGATGAACAGTGGTGAAATGATCAGCGCGAGCGGCAGATTGCGTTTCGGATTTTTCAGCTCGCCGGAGATGGCGGTGGCGACAACCCAACCGTCGAAAGCGAAGGCAATGGGGCCGATGGCGGACAGCCAGCCGAGAGATCGGGCACCTTCGGACAGATGTGATGCGGAAGCTGCCTGAGGATCTCCGAAGAGCAGGCCGGCGATGGCGACAAGGAACAGAGGCAGCAGCTTAACGACGGTGGCCACCCGCTGAAACAGGCCTGCAAAACGCGCGGAGACAAGGTTGTATCCGATGCAGACCAAAAGGAAGACGACGCCGATGACCATCTGGCGTTCCAGCGTGCCTTCCCATCCGAACAGGATGCAGGCGTAAATGCCGACGACCCATGAAACGACCACGCCGAGCGTGGGGTAGTAGACCAAGCCGAAGAACCAGCCGAATGCGGCAGACATGCGCCGGTTGATGAACACATCCGCATACGCCACCACGCCGCCGGGGCGATCCGTACGCTTGGCGAGTTCGCTGACGGACAGGCAGCCGAATACGATAGCGAACGCGGCAAGGCAGAATACGAGGATGCCCTTGCCGACGCTTCCACCGGTGGCGACGAGGATGTTGTCACTCTTAAAGAAGATCCCGGAGCCGATGACGGTGCCGATGATGAGCGAAATGACGGTGAACAGACCGTAATGTTGACGGTTCATGGGTCCTCCCCTGGTGTGCCGACCGGTATATGATGGGATTGGGCAGGCAGTATAACCGGCTCTTCCATCAGATTACCCCAGTATGGCGACGTTCGCCACCTGTATCTCGTTTCCCGTATACGATCTTTGTCGGATTTGATGTGACATGGCGGGAGACGCTTCTATCAGACACTGGAAGGCGAAGTAGAGAGTGCATGGCGACATAGGGCGAGCGCATCAGCATTGCAGAGCAGATGATGCAGCAGAACAATCAGCTGGATCTGGTGCTTTCTCTCGTAGGCAACGACGCTCGATGGTAGTGATGCAGTGCTACTAGGCATTGAGAAGATCATCGAATTTGACTGGACTGGAGAAAAATTCATGCGTACCTTGCTATACCCATGAGCTCAGTCACATTTAGCATCGCCTAGCCGACGCGGCGAAGATCGGCACGCACGCCGCATATAAAGCGACTGCTCCAGCAACTCAAGGGCGACTACCTGCGTCAAATCGAAACGGGAGAAAGCAGGCATGACTTCTTTGGTGATTGGTGCCGGTTTCTTGGGCATACTGATGTGGGATACTTCTTGGGAGCTTATATTATTCGGCGGTATACCGTCAGTAAGCGCCTATGTTTGTTCTCATACAATAGTTAATCGCCAACCACCACTGGATGTTCGTGAGGTAGTATAAGTGTTAAGTATCTTTTGAAATAAACATATCCATCAATCGTAGGTTAAAGGCCTTCTTAACATCACGAAAAGCTTTTATGTTTGAGTAATCAAAATTGAATAGCTGAGTTTTTTTTATTGCTGTCATCTCTATCTTTGAGAACTTATCAGTATATTTAAGTTGCGCCTGCTCAAGCAGTAACTCCAGAAAATGAGTTTTCTCACTATACGTTGGTTCTTCAAATTCACAAATCAAGTCAAATCTTGTTTGTAGCTCAAGTGGAATAACTTTCTTATACTCAGCCTCATTACGTAGATTGGATGTAAAAACTATTATATAACCATCCAATTCATATTCTCTTGCCATTGAATCGGTGAATCGCCCCTCTTCAAGCAATTCAAGAAAGAATGAAAAGACGGGCCGTGTAGTTTTCTCAAATTCGTCACATAAAAGAACTCCAACTTTACTCTTTTTCACTTTATCGCATAGTTCACCATGTTCACAGCCAATATAACCTGATGGGCTACCTATCAAACTGTTCAGCGCATCTTGACTGCTATAATTCTGAAAATTAATCTTTGCCAAGTAACTACCTTGTTTTAGTCCGTTAGCAATCAAGCGAGCAACCTCTGTTTTGCCTACCCCTGAAGGGCCTAACAAAAATATGGATAAAACCTTCTGCTCCTTCGCTTTATTCAGTTCAATAAAGCTCTTTATGTAGTACTTAAACTTATCTTTGAAATGTGAATGGCCAATAAGGCTATTATCAAATATTTCAAAAAAATCATTGGTTTCGGATTTTGATAAGGTAGTTAATTTGACTATATCATTTTCCATACGCTCATCAACTTCAGAGAGATCATCTATGTCAGGAAGCAATTGTTTGATGGGTTCTTGACCGGAAAAGTATAATGGGAAATACTTTAGTATTGTATCTGTTAGTGCTGCCAAAGATATAACTTTGATGTTAATAAATTGATTTAGAAAAACTTCAAGTGCGTAAATAAGGTTTTTGTTGTCTTCAATTGCATATGAAACAGATGTTAAGTCAACTATTGTCACTTCTGCAGACCTACTAAACTTTTCAAGTTCTGACTTTAAGTCACCAGATGCACGAGAAAAGGTAGCCAAAGGTATATTGTGTTTATTTGCATATTCGATTATTTTTACTAAATCAGTTCTGTTGTAGTATACATAAATAGGCCTGCGGGTAAGTAGAGTTCCTGTTGAAGAGGTATCTATATCATGCGAAGTATCATTGTATATATTTAGTGGTTCATACGACAAGAATAAATCAGGAAAGAAAAAAATCGCATCTTCTGCGAGTGGTTCATAAAGGATAACCTTACTGTCCTTTGTCAACTCTCTGAGATTAATTAGCGCAGCATAACAATTTTCTTTGTTAACTCTCAGCAAGTAGATTAATGTAGAAATATCAATAACAGAGGCAGGTTCGGATTCTAGCAGGGCTTTTGTTTCAACAAAAATGAACGGATGAATTGTATACTTTTTCTGAATATCACGAAGCTCACTGATATCTTTATATGTATATAATGTATAAAGAGACATATCTCAACCTCTTTTCAAATTACTAAGAAAAATGCCAATCTTATTCCACCAATGCAATTTAGCTGTTTGTATTTCTTCATAACTAAATGCAACATCTTGAATAATTGCTAAGGTATCAATGAAATGGTATTGTTCTTGCTTTTGTATCGGTTTTCCTTTATTTGATATGGGCGGCGAGGAACTTCTTATGAACTTTGATGTATTATCCACCGTCTGGCGAGTACCTATTTCCTGAAGATAAGTAAATGTATTAGATGAAATAAATTCTTCCTTGACGATTCCCTTGTACATACCAACAACTGAAACATGCCCGATAAGCAGATCGTCAATGTTATATTTGTTCTCAAACTCGGTTTGTATTTCAAGAGGTATTTTTATTATTATTTCAGTAATAACAGGATCGGGTGTACCATTGGAAACAGCGCCTTTAAGTATGTATGCGTAATCTTGAAGCATGGAACTTATTAGGTTATTGACCTCCATCCCTTCAACCCTGACCCCTTTTAAGGCGTCGCGTCTCAGGATCAAAAATTGCCGCAAGCTTTCTTCGTCAAGCAATTTTAGCTTGATATTATCAATCTTTACAAGATCGCCTTCACATAAATCCCCGAAATTTTGAACGTTAGCGCACCTTTCAATAACTCTTCGCAGTAAAATGGATTTCGTAGTTTTAACATCCAATGTTTCAACAACTTTCGATGAAGAGTACGAAGTCTCCTTCGTATCGGAGGATATTGAAGCCTTTATTCCATCCAAGAAAGTTTTTGTTCCTTGAGCTGAAACAGATGATGTAAAGCCATACTGTTTCTCAAAACTTTTGCTATGATCTTTTTCGATTTTTGTAAGAATAACGTTGTTTATCATCATGGCAATTTCATACACTTTAGAGAAATTAAGGTAATAGATATTAAAGTCGGTAGATTTCTTCTGCTTCAATACGCAACCCCCTGCTTAATGCCCTATATTCGATAGATATTCGTAGAGCATCAATTTCTATTTGAACTTATATTCTTGCGAGTTCTCCTCGTTCAATAGTATAATCACTTTTCTCAGGGTATGTAGGCATGCATATCACGCTTCGATTTTTGAATTGATCCTGCTTGATCATACCTGAGTTTATCGTAATATGGATCAACATTGTTCATCGCATAGATGGTTTGACTAAATAGTCCTGGCATGCCCGCGCTATCAGGCTTATGCCAATCTGACGGTAACGATATGATTTTCTGACGAGTAAATCATCGACATTGGCGCCGAAACTATCCTCCTGGTAGCGGATATGAATCTATATGAGCGTTTCGTCACTAAAAAATAAGGTGAGTCTCGAAACAAGTGCTTTCCATTGCTTATCACGATTTTCTGCCGTGTAGCAGTCGCTCCAGGCTTATTTTTCATCGTAACGACAAGGCAAATAAAGACTCGTCGGCTTTGCCGTATCTCCCGATCTCCATGGATTTCCTCCTTTGCGTTAAGTACAGCTGATTGCCACCAATAGTATTGTAACACTTGTAAAAATCTAGAACTAGATCTTGGACGAGGCTACTGATATCATGTGCAGGATTTGTTGAATAACTGTAGACCAACTGCAAATAGAGCATTTCATTCACATTTATGGTACTTTACAGTAGAAGCCAAAGATCAACCCTCGATTTTTCAGTATTAGGTGTACGATATGTGCTCTGCGAAACATCGAAATCATGTTGAACTCAAGCATTGCTTCTGATTGATTCCATATGGTGATTTTCTCAAGGTTCTCGCTGGGAATAGGCGCAGAAGTGATCCTAGGGGACATCATTAAAGAGCAATACGAGAAGTTTTTTGAGAGAGGGCCTCCCGCTTATTTCACGCGTCTTGCCTTTGGATTGTTTTATGACAAGGAGCGGATGAACTGGTCGGATGAGGATACAGTCGATCAAATCCGTGCAAATCATAATCTTAAATCGATAATCAAGTAGAAGGCCAGAGCAAATGATGAGCTATCGATAAGGGCATCTGAGTGCGATCAACGGCTTTTTCAACATCGAAAACTGCCCTGGGACCCGTTCAACGAAGGCAATGTGCTCATTGATAGCGTGAACCGTTATATGACAGACATAGCCGCTATCCAGAAGCGGTCCTTATGGACACACTCTACAGAACAAGAGACAATCTGAGGTTCTGCAAAGCATCATGAAATCCGTCTTTCCGGACCATCTTTGAGTGGCCGACTCTTAAGTGGTACGGGTCTCAAACCGCAAACGGTTGGAGCATATTAACAATTCTGAAAGAAGCGAAGTTGAAGGGAAGTTTGGTTTATGCAAACGAAAATGTGAACTATAAATCGTTATGGTGAAACTGTCTAGTCCAAGTGAATTTGAGGTCATTATGCTGTTTTTTGTTATGAATGTTGTAATGAGCAGTGGGGTTTATTGCCATTTTCATCATTTAGAATACACGAGAAATGCGGGAATTTCCTTGTAGCTTCACGGTGTGATTGAGATGTTCAACAGACCCTTTGTGAATGGCTATATTAGGGTGGCAGGAGGTCCATGATGGAAATCAAATCGCTGCAAAAGATCGAGCGTAATCAGGTCCAGGCGGCGGCAGACCTGCTGTGCGAGGCGTTCCCGCACTGTTATGGCGATTGTGCCGAGGAAGAGATGGAACGGTGCCTCGAGGAGGGGCGTGTGGCGCTTGTCGCGGTCGATGACCGCCATGTGGTCGGCTTTGTCGGCGCCATTCCGCAATACGGGGAAACCGGGTGGGAGCTGCACCCACAGGTGATTCACGCGGCGCGGCAGGGCGAGGGCATTGGCACACAGCTGATCCGAGCACGCGAGGAGGCGGTGGCGCGACGGGGAGCCATCACGGTTCATCTGGGGTCGGACGATGAATTCGACAGGACTTCGCTTGGTGGAGTCGATCTATACGACGATCTGTTTGGCAAGATTGCGTCGATCCGCAACACGGGCCATCATCCCTTCGAGTTCTACCAAAAGGTGGGGTATCGGATCGTGGGTGTGATACCGGATGAGGGCGGTATCGGGAAACCCGATATCTGGATGGCGAAGCGTATCGGCGGAAAGTCCGGTGTCAAGGAAGATGCAGCGTAGTAGGCGCGGATGAGCGCGTAATCATCCCTGAAGGGAGGCGCTCTACCAGGTGATCCGTGGCCAGAATTCTGTAAACAGGCGCAATTGGCTATAATCAAGCTGTCGAATTGGCATAGTGCGGGAAATCAAATATGATGAAAAAGGCAGTGCGTGCGGGATGTGCGCCTGCCTTCATGCGATTGCGGGGAAGCCGCAACGGGCATTCTTGAGGAGGCGCCATGCTCATCAACGAGTCCATCCTTCGCCATTATCTGCGAAATGTTTTTTCCTCAATGGAACCGCCTACGCGGGAAAGTCCACCATGGCCGCCATGTTGTCGGAGCGGTACGACATGATCCACTGCGGGGAGAACTACCACCATGCGGTAGCCAGCCAGGTCGTCATGCCGCAGGAGTTCCAGAATCTCGGCTATTTCCAGACCATGGAAAGCTGGCAGGCGTTCGTCAGTCGTCCGCCGGATGAATATGAGCGGTGGATCGACGGCGTCGTCCAGGAGGTCATTCCGTTCGAGATTGCCGAGTTGCTGAACCTTTCAGGGAGCGGGACCCGGAAGATCATCGTGGACACCAACCTGCCGGTAGAGGTACTCCGCCAGATCGCGGGCTATCATCAGGTGGCCATCATGCTATCGCCGCTTTCCCTTTCCGTGGACCGCTTCTTCGATCGCTCCGATCCTGACAAGCAGTTCATGCTTGACCAGATCCAGAAAACCCCGGATCCGGAGAAGACCATGAAAAGCTTCCGGGAAGGGCTTACCCGCATCAATAGCAAGGAACGGTATGATGCCTTTGCAGGCAGCGGGTTCTTCACTTTGGTGCGGGAGAATGCGAAGGCGGACACCCGCGAGGAGATACTGCTGACGCTGGCACGTCACTTTGGCCTGGAACCTGCCGTCTGACCCATCAAGTGATTCGTTCTGGCCTGGAACCTTCCATCTGACCCATCAAGTGAGTCACTTATGCGGTAGTTGAGTCCTTCCGCACCTAACGACAAGGAGATTGCATGATCGATCCGAAGACCTTTGCCTTGCATGAACTTCAGCTGCTGGATGCCGCACGGGATCTTTACCGGCTGGATGGCTTCATCCTGACAGCTCTTGATGCACATAAGGGCGGCTGGAACCGCATGTACCGTTGTGAACGGGAGGGAGCGGAGCCTCGTATGCTCCGCGTTGCGGTGCGCCAGGATCGCGGGCGCGAGGCCTATCTGGCGGAAACGGACTTCATCCGGTATCTGCACGACGGAGGAGCGGATGTGGCGGATGTGATCGCCTCGCGGAACGGGAACCTGACGGAACCCGTCATGTGCGGTGCCGTCGAATGCCACCTGGCGTTGTTCGAACGGGCGAAGGGCATGCAGCTCGCCGAGAATGGCTACCGGTACCGCGACGGCGTGCCGCTCTCCGTCTTCTTCCGCGACTGCGGGAAAGCGCTGGGACGGATCCATCGGCTATCGCAGACATTTCATCCGATGTACAAGCGACAGGATTTCTTCGAGCAATTCAATGCAGAGACCATCGAGCGAACGATTCCCGCTTCCGTGACCCTGCTTCGGGAGAGGATGTTTGCGCTCCTTGATGAATTGGGTGCGTTGCCTCGGGATTCGTCGGTGTACGGCCTGCTTCACTTTGATTTCAATGATGGGAACTTCCACATCGACTACGGAACTGGCCGCTTGACTGTGTTCGATTTCGACAACGCCTGCACCGGCTGGTACCTGTTCGATCTGGCAAGCCTGTGGCTCAGTGGCATGGGATGGATCCAGTTCGAACCCGATGTGGAAAAGCGCCGGTCATTCATGGATACCTACTTCGGCGAGGTGCTCGAGGGCTATCGCAGTGAAATGGATGTGGACGAGTCTCTTCTGGCTCGGTTTCCTCTGTTCATTCAGGCAAATCTCATGGAATGTGTAATGGACGCATTCGGCGGCATGCATCAAAATGGAGAAGATCTGGTGTGCGATGACGAGATGGCATACCGGATTCGGTGTCTGGAGGAGAATGTACCTTACAACGGATTCTTCCACGACATGTATCATGCGGATGCGCCATTCACGGCAGAGGAACGCGAACTGTGATGGACGATGACGACCGTGGTCCATGATGAATTTTGCAAAGCGCGCTTGACATTATACGCAAAGCGTACTATGCTATGAATGCAAAGCGCGCTTAGCAAGACATGCATCAACCATGACATGACTGAACCATGACGGGAGGTGTTGGCATCAAGACGAGAATCAAGGAATTTCGAAAGCTGCACAAGCTGTCGCAGGAAGAGCTGGCCATGGCGGTCGGCACCACCAGACAGACGATCACATCCATCGAAGTGGAAAAGTATACGGCTTCGCTGGTACTGGCCCACAAAATTGCCCGCTATTTCGGCGTGACCATCGAGGAAGTATTTGATTTTAATAGTGTGGAGGAAGAATAACATGGAAGCCTACAGACTCGTCGTGAAAAAGAGAATCCGTATGGTCACCCTATTTACACTCTTTGTGGTGGCGTTAATCCTCAGCATGCATTTCTTTGTCTTGAAATCCGTGAATGGAGCCAGTGGTATCTTGTTCAGTTTTCTGGAAGGATTCGCCATCGGCCTTGATGCAGTGGCACTCGTCATCACGATCAAGTCAAGAAATGCATTGAAAGACGAAACAAAACTCAAGGCCATGTACAACGAGGAACATGATGAGAGAAAAGCTTTCATCAAGCAGAAGGCAGGCATTCCCGTCATGACGGGAGCGGCCATCGCCCTGATGCTCGGCGGTGTTGTGGCAGGGTATTTCGATTCAACGGTCTGCTACACCATGGCTGCTTGTGGGATGTTCGTTGTTTTATACCAGATCGCTTTGAAGCTTTACTATCAAACAAAGTTCTGACTGGTTTGGAGGCAGCCCGACTTATATCAAGCTACAACCTGCCTTCAACCGGACTGCAGTCCGACATATAACGAGCCATCGCCTGCCTCCAGTCGATGACATTCGGCTGAAGGCAGGCGAAGAGATCCGCTGCGATTCAGATCATTCCCATACGACTTGCCAGGTCACGGTGAACCGGTCTGTCACCCACGCAACCTTCCGCAGATCACCTACCGGCTCCGGCCCCATCATGACGGAGCCGCCCGCCGACAGCTTTCCGAAAAGGTGGTCAAACTCCGATTCCGTTTCACAGGAGATCAACAAAGAGATCGCCCAGGAGTCGGGGGGACAATAGGCCTTTTCCATATCCATGAGCATGAGTTCCTGCCCCATCACTTCAATCAAGGCCGTGAGAACTTTTCCCTCCTCGCCCCGTTCCTCCGCGCCGATATAGTCGATGGAAATTTTTCTGGCGTCGGGGAAAACAGACAAGTAAAAGTTCATGGCCTCTTCTGCTGTGCCGCAGAGGGTCAGAAATGGCGTGATGCGCTGTTTGGATTCTTTCATGATGGTGTCTCCTTCCGCCTGCCGCAACTATCGTTGCGGAAACAGGAATGCTTTCTTGGAGGGTATTTACCCGGAATCCCATACGTCCATTCGATTAGTCCGGTAGAATATCATCAGGGCACTGTGCATCAAGAGCAAACGGTCGGAGTCTGCCATGATGGGGTCAGGAGGTGCATCAACATGAATGCATGGGAATCCATTCAGTCCGTTCTCGATGGAATCGAAGAGGATCTGTCCAATCCGGCCGATATCGAAACGATGGCCAAAGCGGCCCATCTTTCCCCGTTTTACTTTCAGCGCCTGTTCCGGCGATTGGTCGGCCGTCCGGTCATGGAGTACGTGAAGCTGCGGCGTCTGGCCGCGGCGGCGGACACTCTCGCCGGTTCGCAGTCCCGCATTCTGGATATTGCCGTGATGTTTGGGTTTGAGAGCCATGAAACCTTTACCCGCGCGTTTAGGGACGCATACGGCATCACGCCGGAGTCACACCGGAAAGCGCCAAGACCGTTGTCCCATTTCAACAAACCGGATTTGTCAATGATGTACCAATTGGTTGATGAAGGCGTACCACTGGTCGCGGAGGGGGTTATGCTGGAGATCCGGCGGGAGCGGATGCCGACGGCGCGCCGGTATGCGGGCTTCTCCATTCAGAACCCGATTTCGGATACGCCCGGGGTGGATCGGCTGGGTGAGTTGTGGAATCGTTTTCATGCAATGAAGGGTGAAGTGGCGGCATTTCTGCCGGAAGGTCGAACGCTCGGGTTGTCCTCACCCGGTCATGAACCCGGCTGTTTCACGTACTTCGCGGGAGGCGAGACCGGCGATGTTCCCTGCCCCGAAGGGTTGGAGCCGATGGAATTTCCGGAAGGCGAATATGTGGTCTGCACTTTTGAGGCGGAGAATTTCATGCGCCTGACAACCGATGCGTTGAACAAGGTGCGGGACTATCTGTTCGGAACCTGGCTGCCCCACCACAAGCTGAATGTGGAACCGTTCATGGCGGAATTGTATGGAGATACCCTGCCGGATGCAGTGGGCATGGAAATCCGACTCAGTGCCAGCCCTTGAACTTGTTCAGAACCGCCTGTCTGCTGAACTTTGACGGGGTCTCCCTCTCGCCTTTCTGCATTTCGTTGAGGCTGGCGATGGCGATCAGCGCAAGGCCTGCAATCAGCAGATAACCCCACCATGGGATGCTGGCCCAGAAGGATTGCGTTTGGATCAATGCGTTCAGCAGCAGGGTGCCTGAGCCGACAAAGAAATACGACTTGATACGGAATTGCATCCCGACGAAGACGGCGGCCAGGGAAAGTATGCCGGTGATGAGGGCGTCCGCCAGATATCCGTACAGGAGAATGTCGCGGATCAGGAGTGCCGCGATGACCAGCAGGACGACAAGCTGGATCTTCCGGAACAAATCCTCGCGTCCCGGCCATATCCGGATGGACAGGACAAGGGTGATGACCAGCAATGGCAGACAGAAGAGCTCCGTCCGGATCACAGAGGGTGGATCAAGGATGGACAGCAACGTCAGATAAGGCAGCATGACGGACACGATCCAGAGCGTATGGACGATTCTTTTTGCATTCCCGACCCGGTTTCGCTGGGAGAACAGGAGGAAAGTGAGGAGGGAAGGCGCGATCATCGACAGCCATTCCGACAAATCCGTACTGTCCGCCAGATGTCCGAGGAAAGGCAATACGGCCAAAGCGCCGACGGCATACCAATCGGGAAGAATGGCCCAAAGCCCCTTTGCGTCAGGGTTCTTTTCAAGCAACCCCTTGAAAAGGAATTCCCCCGTGTATTTCAGCAGAAGGAAAAGAACTATAAGTGAGACAAGCCTTGCGGGCAGATTGTTGTCTAGAAGGCTTCGAAAGCTTTCATCTGCGAGGGGGATCAGCAGCAGAAGCGGGACGAAAACAAGCTGGGATTGTTTTCCCCAGTGTAGAACGACCAATGTCAGCGTGATGCACATCAAACTCAGGATGAGCTGCGGGAGTGCGAAGGTCCAGACGGAGAGAAGGCTGGGGACTGAGAGGATAGAAACCGGGATGAAGTACCAGAAGGTTCTGCTTTTCCATTCGTTTTTCAGCAGGAGCCAGAGCAACGCCAGCAGGAAGGCGGCAACCGGAAAGACGTAGCAGGATGCGTCATCGGGAAGCTTTAACGCTTCGGTGGAGGAAAACAGCGCCAGGATACATGCGGAATACAGCAGATACAGGAAGCTACAGGCTTGGATCAGATGCGTCCTCGCAGAGGCAGAAGCATGGCCTGCATTAGCTTCGTCAACAGAGGATGAAACCCGGTTCTCCCGTCCCCGGAAATCCCTTGTCATGGAATAAAAGTAGATGGCGGCCGGAAGAAGGAAAATCAGTGGATTTGCGTGGTAATCATCGAACAGGCTCAGAACAGCCAAAGGGATCAGGATCTGTGCAGCCCAGAAAAATGGCGCCTCGAGGGAGGTCTCAATCTTTCTGAACATAATGCTGGCCAGAAAGAGCAGCAACGCGATCAATCCGAAATGAAGCGCTCCGTTATACCAGGAATCCACAGAAGGCGGAAGAACGCCATACAAGGAAGCCAAGGCGAGCACGGAAACAAGCGGGAATGATATCTTCAGGAGTGTTCGTGAAAGCGGGCGCTCCACTTTCCGATAGACAAGATACAATGCGCATCCCAGCGAGGCGAAGATGAGCGAGGTCAGAGACCATTCCTCCTGTACAGCAGCCAACCCTGCGGTGATGGTCATCAGCACGAGGGACAGAACCCCGTTGGGCGTGCGGATGGATGTGATGTACTTCCAGCGGTTCAAAAGGAAAAGGAAGACAAACATCAGCACGGACAGCAGGAACATGTGCAGAGGATACGAATAA
Source organism: uncultured Clostridia bacterium (assembly GCA_942493335.1). Lineage (GTDB taxonomy): Bacteria > Bacillota > Clostridia > DSM-8532 > DSM-8532 > JAEWSN01. Next base: position 3,236,535 of record OW818693.1, read on the forward strand.
TCCGCATGGGCCACCTCGATCAGGTTGAAACCCTGATGGCCGGCGGATATCAGGAACAAAGGCGTCAGCCAGGCAAAGACGGGCTTTTTTGTCCTGTAGGCGAGATAGCCATAGTTCGCCGCAACAAGCAGATGGGCGGCAAGCACGGCGAAGGAGGCGGAGTCCGTGTTTAGCAGGATTCCCCGAAGATTGACGAAGAGAAAGGTGCAGAGGGAGATGAATCCGCTTGCATAAACAAAGGTCTTTTTCAGGAATTCCCGATCCCTTGCGATGCGCTCGAAACCGAGGAAGAGGAAGCCGACGAGTGCGAACAGCACCACATCCATGGAAGCAAGCGGGCTGTTCTCCACGATGTACCAGACTCCGAAAACCAGAAGTCCGCTGAAAACGATGCCGTACTCCTTCCTGCCGCCGGAGAACGTCATCAGGATGTACAGGGCAGCCATCAGAAGAAGATTGATTCCATGCAGGGCGGACTGATCGAAGAAAAGCAGCATGAACAGGGCGCTGATGAATAGATTGATTTGGACGAATGCGGGGAAGGCCTCCGTGAACCGGTTGAGTTTCGCGGGCAACCCCTTTGTTGCAAAAAGTGCGACGATCAGGCCGTTGTACAGGGCGATACCCAGATAGAAGAGATCGACGGGCGGGTGGAAGGCTGCGATCAGAAAGACCACATCGAGGCTGATGGTCACGAGGGTCAGCCATGTGAAGAACCGGTTGGCGTACTTGCTGCTGCTGTAGGCGTAGACGGGAATGCAGAGGGACGCGCCTAGAACGCCGAGCAAGAATCTTCCTTCGCCTGAAACGGAAAACCAACTGCCGAAAAGCTCGAAAAACCCGGCTGAAAGGACGGCAACGGGGAGAAACAGGCTGCCGAGCACCCAGAATGCGAACCCGGTTTTCCTGATTTTCAGGGTTTTGTCGGTGAAGATGCTGAGCCCGAAAAACAGGATGGCGACGAAGGTGATGACCGCTGTCTTGGCGATGCTTCCCATCATGTTCCAGGAACTTGTGGCCAGAATCAGACCGGCCAGGAGGACGAATACCACGCCGAGTACCAGGATCCAGGTGATGTTCCTGTCCCGGATTTCCTGCGGTGAAAGGATTCGGGCGGGCCGAGGCTGTGCCGGGGTTTGCTGTTGGACCCCCGTCCGGTATTTTGTTTGGCCTGGTGCATCGCCTTGCGGCTGACCCGTCGGGCTGCCTTGCGGTTGAGCCTGCGAACCGCCGTGCGACCGGTCATAAGGCAGGCCCGGCTGGGATTGGTATCTGATCCAGGGTGGGGCTGGAGGTTGCGGCGCGGCCTCCCTTGGAAGGCCAGACGCAGTCTCCCCTAGAAAGCCAGACGCGGCCTCCCTTGGAAGGCCAGACGCACCCTCGCTTGGAGAGTTCGGCACAGCTTCTCCGTTTTGCTCCGGTTGCCGGACATTCAGGGAATACCATTCATGCAGCGAGCGCAACTTCCTGAAGTCGCGTTCCGGGATCAGACGCGCATTTCGAAGCTTTTCCAATTCCTCGAGAAAGATCATTCTCCTGTTTTCGTCCATCGGCGGCACCTCTCCCTGCTTCTGTAAGAAAGTGTCTCCCGGGTATCATATCACGTAAGACGGGAGGATGGGAGCAGTCACGAAAGCCTGCTCCCGGATCATTCACATGCTGAAGACGCCTGCGCCGCAAGGGCTGGAACTGTATGATTGCACCATTGCCATCGGCAACCAAAAGACTATAATGAAACTGGATGCCAATGGGCATCACGATCTCCATTAGGTGAGGCTCCTGTACGGATGCACGCTGCACTCGGGAAACGTCGAGAGACGCCAACCTGGGAAACCAGGCACTACCGGAAACAAGGTTTTGCCCATGCAGCCGGATCATTCCCAGCCGTACAGTGCCAAAGCTCGGATGAGGGGAGTGGTGGATATGAACGACGGTCGAAGTCCGCATCCTGCGGGCTTTTTTTATTCTCCGCGCTGCCTGGTGACAGACACGCGTCCTTGCCGCACTTGCCGGTATGCCAGCAAAGAGGTGATTCATAAGGAAAGAAGGTGATTTCTGATGATGGAAATCTTCAAGACACTGGATCCATCAGCTGTTTTGGCGCGCACTGAAAAAATCGAGCGCGGTTGCTGGATCAATCTGGTTTCCCCGACACAGGAAGAATTGGACCAAATCATCATGGAGTTGAGCATAGAGCCGAACTTCCTGAGCGATCCGCTGGATGATGAAGAGAAGGCGCGTATCGATGTGGAAGACGACCAGACCCTGATCATCGTGGATGTGCCCTATGTGCTCGAGGACGCCAACACCATCAAGTTCGAAACCCTTCCGATGGGGATTCTGCACATCCGGGACGACTGTCTCATCACGATCTGCAGCAAGCCGATCGCCATGCTGGACCGTTTTCGCAACGGCCAGATCAAGAGCCATTTCACCTACAAGAAGACCCGCTTTATTTTCCAGATCCTCTACCAGGTGGCAAAGGAATATCTGAAATACCTCAAACACATCGACAAGAAGACCGACGACATTGAGGATCGTCTGCACAAGTCGATGAAGAACCGGGAATTGTACCGGTTGATGGAGCTCGGGAAATCCCTCGTCTACTTCTCCACGTCGTTGAAATCCAATGAAGCCATGATGGAACGGCTTCTGCGGGGGCGCATCGTGAAGATGTACGAGGAGGATCAGGAACTGCTTGAGGACGCCATTGTCGAAATCAAGCAGGCCATCGAGATGGCGAACATCTACAGCAGCATCCTCAATGGAACCATGGATGCTTATGCCTCCATCATCTCAAACAATTTGAACGTGGTGATGAAATTTCTGGCGTCGGTCACCATCGTCATGTCCATTCCGACGGTCGTATTCAGTTATTTCGGGCAGAATGTCGTATTCCCCTTTTCGGGGGACCTATCGGCGGTCGGCAGCCTGATGTGGCTGTGGGTGTTGATTGGCACGGGGATCATCTGCGGGGGTGCAACCTTCCTGCTGAACAAAAAGGGCATGTTCTGACGATTCCTGCGTTTAGGAAAGTCCGGCAGGAACGGAATAATCCGCAGAAAGGTGCGGAATGACTGGAATCAGGACAAAGAAAAGGAGGCCTCCGCGGGCCTCCTTTTTCTTTGCCGTCAGCTCATGAAAAGCTTCACATCGTCGTCCACACTGCCGATGCCCGCGATGCCGAAGGTATCGATGAGCACCTTGGCGACGTTCGGCGACAGGAAACCGGGGAGTGTTGGCCCCAGATGGATGTTCTTCACACCGAGATACAGCAGCGCAAGCAGGACGATGACGGCCTTCTGCTCATACCATGCAATATTGAACGCAATGGGAAGCTTGTTGATGTCGTCAAGGCCGAAGACTTCCTTCAGCTTCAGCGCGATCAGCGCAAGGGAGTAGGAATCGTTGCACTGCCCGGCATCGAGGACGCGCGGAATGCCGCCGATATCTCCGAGATTCAGCTTGTTGTAGCGGTATTTCGCGCAGCCCGCCGTCAGGATGATGGTATCCTTCGGCAGTGCTTCGGCGAAATGCGTATAGTATTCACGTGATTTCATGCGACCATCGCAGCCGGCCATGACGAAAAACTTCTTGATGGCGCCGGATTTGACGGCATCGACAACCTTGTCGGCCAATGCAAATACCTGTGCATGTGCGAATCCGCCTGTGATGCTGCCGGTTTCGATTTCCACCGGAGGCTTCGAGGTTTTCGCCATGGCGATGACGGCCGAGAAATCCTTCTTTCCGTCCGGTCCGGCGGTGATATGGGTGCAGCCCGGATATCCGGCCGCTCCGGTTGTGAAGATCCGTCCGACCACCTCTTCGCTCTTCGGCGGGGCGATGCAGTTCGTCGTGAACAGGATCGGACCGTTGAAGGATTCGAATTCTCCGACCTGCTTCCACCAGGCATTTCCGTAGTTCCCGACAAAGTTGTCGTACTTCTTGAAGGCCGGATAATAATGGGCCGGCAGCATTTCGCTGTGCGTATAGACATCAACTCCGGTTCCTTTTGTCTGTTCCAGCAACAGCTCCAGATCCGTAAAATCATGTCCGGAAATCAAAATGCCCGGATTGCCCCTGACGCCGATGTTGACGGAGGTGATTTCGGGATTTCCGTACCGGGAGGTATTGGCTTCGTCCAGCAGCGCCATGGCATTCACACCGAACTGCCCGGTCTTCAGGACCAGCGCGACGAGGGCGTCGGCCGTGAGGGAATCATCCATTGTGGCGGCCAATGCTTCATAGATGAAAGCATAAATATCGGGGTTCTCTTTCCCTATATTCAGGGCGTGGTGGGTGTAGGCGGCAATGCCCTTGAGTCCGTAGATGACAAGTTCGCGCAGGGAACGGACATCCTCGCTTTCAGTGGACAGCACGCCGATCTTCGAGGCCTTTTCCAGCATGGAAGTCCGGTCTCCCAGGGTGAAAGTCGCCGCATCGCCGTATCCGGCGCCGGGTACTTTCACACGCAATCCGTCGCGGATGGCAAGGACGGCGCGGATCTGCTTTTCAATGGCCGCTTCGTCGAAGTTGGCGTTGGTGATGGTCATGAACAGGCTCTTCAACAGGGCATGATTGGCTTCTCCGAGGGTCTTCGCCTCAAGCTTGCTCTTCACGACGACTTCCGCCAGGCCTTTGTTGCTGTAAATCAGCAGATCCTGCAGTTTCGCGACGGTTTCGGTTTTCCCGCAGACGCCGCGCACTTCACAGCCGGTTCCCCGAGCGGTTTCTTGGCACTGAAAACAAAACATGCCCATAATAACCCTCCATTTTCTTGTTTATCCGATCATTGTCTTGTTCGGTGAAAATGATTCAATGTCTTGTCCGGAAAAAGGCTTCATTGTCTTGACTGACGAAAAAGATGAATGGCCATGTCGGACGAAACAGGTGTCCCGACGATAAAATACCCTTTGGAGAGCCGGGTAAACGGGAAAATCCATATGAAAAGTGTATGTGTTGCGCAAACAGGACCCTGGACCCAGACAAATCGGCAGAAGGCGCATTCTTTCAGACTTTCATTGTGATAAACTGAGAAAGACCACACTACGGAGGTATTTGCCGTGAACGCACGCAGATCGGCCGTTTCCGTTCTTCTCAGTCTCATTCTCCTGCTGGGAACCAGCGTGCCGGCATTTGCCGCCACAGGCACGCTTCGGGAAAAGATCACGGATCCCGCAGTTCTTGTCATGCAGTCCAATTTGCTTGTCCTTGGTTATTTCCCGGCGAATACGAAGCCGACGAAGTATTTCGGGACAGTGACTAAAGCGGCTGTCGTGAAGTATCAGAAGGCATTCAAGCTGAAGGCGGATGGGGTTGTAAGCCCTGCCTTGTTCAAACAGATGGCGGATAAGGCGAAGAAAAAGACCTTGCAGTTGAAAGCAGCGGGGAAGTCTGCAACGGGCGCATCTGCGCCGAATGCGGGGAGTACCGGTTCTGCCAACCTCGCGGGCAGTCCTCCTGCGAAAACAGCTTCGAATGTGAATGCGAATCTCTCTGTGGGGGCGGTCCCTGCATCGGGAACCTCCGAGGCGGGGATCGGGCTTGTACTGGATCTGCTGGATGTCACCGGAGCGGCGGTCGCCCTCCCGAACGGCGCCGTTGAAAGCGGAAATGGGGTCCTCGGCGCTGCCGGAAGCATCACGCCGGCTGCCATCCTGGCTGAGGGTGAAACCATATCGCGCGGAGGGGATCGAAATTTCCTCGCAAATTGGTTCGAAGAGGTCCGACTCCTTTTCATAACCGGCATGGATGCAACAATCTATGACATCGGCACAGGCCGGAGTTACACCCTCAACTACAGCATGACCAGTGCGAACCACGCGGACTGCGAGGCGAAAACGGCAGCCGATACGGAAACCATGCTTTCCCTGTGGGGAGGCACCTTCTCCTCGAAATCCCGCCCCTCGATCATTTTTGTCGGAGCCAGGGCCTTTGCAGGTTCTGTCGCCGGAAAGCCGCACTGCGGACGGGATGCATTGCCATTCCTTGCAAAGCTCGTTGAGGGCGATGCGTATGGAGACTATGTCGGCCGGGAAAACTGCGACAAAATCAAGGGAAACAACATGGACGGTCATCTCGACGTTCATTTCCACAAAAGCCGCAACCACTACAACAACCTCGAAGATCCCGCCCACCAGCGGAATGTGCTTTCGGCGAACGACTGGGCGCTGGCGAACATGCCGGCAGGCCGGCTGCCTGTGCCCGTGATTCCCTGAATCCGGTTCGAACACATTCATGCAGCTTCTCATCAGTCTTCACTTCCGGTAACACAAGCATCCCAAAGACTGTCTTCAATTCCTTCAACGATAATCCCTGTCGACAACGTCGAATTCCAGAATTGACAGCTTACTGTCGAAAATTCACGATTTGTTCATATCTTTGTCTTGGGTTTTGCGTATTGTGAAGGATGGGTATTCCATTGATGGGGATGCTGTTTCCCCGAGGGCGCAGGAGGCCCCCTTCATGCAGAAAATAATGAACAACAAAAAGCCAATCATCTACTATGCCATCATCGTGATCTCCCTGCTGCTTCTCGTCAATTCACTCGTCTTGCCTGCCCTGCTGCAGGCCAATATTGTAGAGTCCAATTACGGCACTTTTCTGAAGCAGCTGGAAGCCGGCTCCGTGAAGAAAGTCGAGTTGAATGGCAGTCTGCTTTATTACGTCGCAGTTGTCAATGGTGAAGACAAGATCCATACGGCGGGCGTCATGCCCGACAACGATCTGACGAACCGATTGTTGGCCGCGAAGGTCGATTTCGGTCGAATCGTGCAGAAGGAGCCCTCTCCGATTGTGACAGTCCTGCTTTCCTGGGTATTGCCGATGGCGGTATTCTTCTTTCTGGGGCGGTTTTTGTTGAATACGCTGCAAAAGCGCATGGGTGGAGGGAATGCCCTCATGTTCGGCAAATCCAACGCAAAGATTTACGTCCAGGCGCAAACCGGAAAATCCTTTGAAGATGTCGCAGGGCAGGAGGAAGCAAAGGACGCGCTGAAAGAAATCGTGGATCTTCTCCACAATCCAAAGAGATACGCGGAAATCGGTGCAAATCTACCCAAAGGCGCTCTGCTCGTGGGCCCTCCCGGTACGGGCAAGACATTGCTTGCCAAGGCCGTTGCCGGAGAGGCAAAGGTGCCGTTTTTCTCCATTTCCGGGTCGGATTTCGTTGAAATGTTTGTCGGCATGGGTGCTGCAAAAGTGCGGGACCTGTTCAAACAGGCCAATGAGAAAGCACCGTGCATCATTTTCATCGATGAGATCGACACCATCGGGAAGAAACGTGGAAGCGGCAACTTCGGAGGCAATGACGAGCGGGAGCAGACGCTGAACCAGTTGTTGTCCGAGATGGACGGATTCGACGGGAAGAAAGGCGTGGTCATCCTTGCGGCAACCAACAGGCCGGAAACGCTGGACAAGGCGCTTCTGCGCCCGGGCCGGTTTGATCGGCGCATTCCTGTGGAATTGCCTGATCTCCAGGGTCGCGAGGCCATCCTCAAAGTTCACGCGCGTCAGGTGAAAATGGATCCTGTCATTGATTTCATCGCCATCGCAAAGGCAACGGCGGGTGCATCCGGTGCGGAACTTGCGAACATCATCAACGAAGCAGCTTTGCGGGCGGTACGTCATGGCCGGGAGCTGGTGGCGCAGGCGGATCTCGAGGAGAGCGTGGAAGTCATCATTGCGGGGTATCAGCGGAAAAACGCCGTCATCACCCCGAAGGAAAAGGAAATCGTGGCCTACCACGAAGTGGGACATGCGCTGGTGGCGGCCTTTCAGAAGGAATCCGCCCCTGTCCGGAAAATCACAATTGTTCCCCGTACCTCAGGCGCGCTTGGCTATACGCTGCAAGTGCCGGAGGATGATCATGTCCTTATGTCGAAGGAGGAGGGGCTTAGCAAGCTGGCCACCTTCACAGGAGGGCGCGCCGCGGAAGCCCTCATTTTCGGCAGCGTGACGACAGGCGCCTCCAACGACATCGAGCAGGCCACGCGCATTGCGCGCGCCATGATTACCCGCTACGGCATGAGCGATCAGTTTGGCATGGTGGCGCTAGAAACGGTCGACAATCCCTATCTCGGTTCCGATACCTCGCTGGCCTGCTCGCAGGAAACCGCATCGAAAGTGGATTCGGAGGTCATCCGGACAGTGCAGGCAGCCTATGATAAGGCGTTTGACCTGCTGAAGGAGCACGAAAGTTCATTGCGGCGCATTGCTTCAGTGCTGCTGGAAGAGGAAACGCTGACAGGGGATATGTTCATGGAATTGCTGAAAGCCGAAGAGGGGAAATGAGCGGACTTACGTACCTCTCACCGCCAGGCAGAACTGAACCTGACCGAACGGTTTCATTGTCTGCTCCGGATTGGCGGCATTGTATTCCGTGAAATACCTTGCTTCGATCCGGGTGGCATCCATGTGCTCGTAAATCAGAAAGCCGTTATCGGAGAGAAGCGTCTCCAGTTCGGGATATCCATAATCCCGGCACATCGGCTCCCCTGTCGCCTGCGCCATTGCAACCTGCTTGAGATGTCGTTCGTCGACGGCTTCATCTTCTCCCGGCATGGCCGGATAATCAAACACCAGGCTGCTGCCTCTGGGAAGGAGGAGAGCCAGGGCATGAAGCAGGGCAGTGAAGGTTTCCCGCTCCAGATAATAGGTCAGGCCGAGCAAGCTGCAGAAGCTGATGGCGGACGGGTCGAAGTCCTTGCAGGCGAGCAGGGCGGCTGTCCAGTCCGGCAGGGCGAAGTCCGCAGGGATTCTGCAAAGGTTTGAAACCACCTCCGGGAAAGCGCTTCGGGTGCGGGATTCCTTATCGTCCGCCGTTGCGGGATGATCGATTTCGAAGATTCTCAGGCTGTCTCCCCAGACAGGTTGACGATATGCGAAGGAGTCAAGGCCTGCGCCCAGAATCAGGTATTGGCGGGTGCCAAACCGGGTTGCGTTGTAGAGCATTTCCTCTGCATAGGCGGATCTGGAAAGAACGGTTGGCGATAGCTGATGATCGACCACCCAGCGCAATGCCGCCTCTTCGGAACCGTTGAATCCGGGATGGAAGTACCCGATTCCCTGTCCCATGTGTCTGCCCATCTGTGTTTTTTCTTCTTCCGTCAACAAGGCCGACGCGGGTTCGTCCCGGAAGATCGCGGTCTGGTTCCATTCCGTATGGCAGGCTCTCGCAAAGGCACAAATTCGGGCGGTCATGCTGCTTTTTTCCATGGGAGTCCTCCTTTGGTTCAGGGCAAATCCTGTATCAGAAACCCATGATACAGCGGCGTCCCGCCATGCGGAAGACTTGAAAAATATGTTAAAATGTGGTATAATGGAAGCACCGTAACGAAAATGTAACAAAACATACCTAGTTAAGCAGGACAAAGCATTGAAGGCATAGAAAGCATAGAAGAGGACCGAATGCCGGATAATTCCGGTATTCGGTCCTCTCAAATGATTCAGGAATTCTTTTCACATTGGACAGGGAGCATCCACCTGTGAGTCATGGAAGTTTTTGGAGCTTTCGGGATGGATGCACGCTCGGATTCGATGGCTTATATCACAAAAACTTTCGGTAATCGATGTTGTTTCTGCTGCAATAGTCCATCAGGCCGAAGATCATTTTCTTGCCCCCGCCGACGCCGGTATTCAGGAAGCGATGAAGGTGTCCGGGGTCGATGCCGAGTTCACGCGCGAACAGGTTGTAGTTGCCCTTGCATTGTTCGGTCATGAGCTGCATCATCTTGGCCTTGTCCAATTGGGAACCCATTTCTGTACCTCGATCCCAGTGCCGGCAGGTTGTTGTGTGCATGACCTGCCGTCACTTGTTCACCGGAAGGATTCCGGATTATTCTGCGTCCTGTTCATCTTCGTGCTTCTTGCGGCGGAGGATAAGGCCTCCAGAGGCAAGGAGAGCGCCGATACCGGACAGCAGGCCCATCGGGATACCTCCGGTCTTGGGAAGCTGGGGAGCGGACTGGGGAACGGTGACAGGCGCGATGACAGTGGTTGTTCCGGCGTCCGTGATAGCGGCAGGAGTGGTTGCAGGGGCTTCAGGCGCGCTGGCCGGAAGGGTTGCAGGCTCCTGAATGATGGTGGTTTCCGCCGGCTTGAGACCAAACCGCGCAATCAGTGTGCGGCTTTCGCTCATGACGATGGAATCATTTTTCACAGAATCCTTGTCCTTGCCATCCCAACCAAGGAAGACGTAGCCTTCGTCAGGCGTGATGGAGAAGTTCACGATGGAATCAAGTCCGAAAGCGTTGGTTCCGGGGAAAACCTTGCCGGGTCCGTCGATGGTCAGGTTGAGGCCGACGTTGGTCTGGGTGGAATTGAACTGGTTGGTCACAATGGGGGCTGAAGCCTTTACCACAGGCGTGTTGCGGACAACAATGCGATTGCCTTCCAGAACAGACTTGTCAATCAGCGTAATCTCGCCATTCTTCACATACAGGGCAAGTCCGTCCTTGGGCAGGTCATTGGTATAAAGGGAAGGATCCACCTGTTCGGTAAGCAGGTAAGCGCCATTGGGCAGCTTCGCGGTAGCATGACCGGTTTCATCTGTAACGAGCGGAAGAGGGAATGCAGGAACCAGGAAGGATTCAGCGCTTGCTTTCGGTGCAGTGTCCATTATCATCTGGGTCAGCGTGAAGGTGAATCCGACACCGACATCCGTACCGCTTCCGATGTATTTCTGCAGATCCAGTGTGGCAAGAAGCGGTTCTTCCTTAAATTTGGCAGTCAATGCGAGGGGAGTGCCGTATTCGAACACCAGGAGCGGGCTGTTGCTGGGATCATTGTTCTTCACGTTGAAGCTGAAATCTGCCTCTGTGGAGACCTTTTCGCCCTTGACATACCATCCGTCAAATGTCACGGTGTAACCGTCTTTGGCCACGGTGGAAGCATGGACGGTCGCCTGCTGACCATAGGTGTAGAACTTGCTTGCGGGGTCTGCCGTCCCAGAGTTTTCAACGGTAGTGGTCACTTCATACAGTTTCACAACCTTGACGGGAATTGTGGCGGATGCTTTTGCCATGCTGGCAGCGGCGTCCTGTCCGTCATAACGGTCCACCATTTCGAAGTTGACCTTCTTCTCAAAGAGGGTATAGGCATCAAAACCTGTTGCGGAAAGCTTGTAACCTGCGGAATCCAAGGATTCCTTCGAGGAGGGAATGCTGTACGTGTAAGGAATTTCGTATTTATCAGTTACGTCGATGTTCTTCACATTGGCCTGTTCGTCCGCATAGAAGTCGACTTCTTTCAGGGTCTTGGTGTTGTCGTCACCGTCTGTGACCGTAGCGGTAACGGTTACGGTAGCATCTTCGGAGAGGGTATAGTCGTCCTTGTTGGTCTTGGCAGAAAGCGTAGCGCCAAGAAGATCTCCGCGGGGGTCATCGTTTGTGGTGATGTCCTTGCCGTCTCCCTTGTAACCTGAGAAATAGCCGTTTGTCACGTAATAGTCGAGAGAATGGACATCTGCGACTGACTTGAAGCCAACGCCGATGGTGGTCTTACCAGTCATCGTCAGATTGTAGACATTGCCGGGGATTACCGTATCGGTGTTGTCCGGAAGGAATCCGAGCGCTTCATAACCGGCATTCGAATAGGCGGTGATGGTGACGGCCGTTCCTTCGGTAAGCTTGAACTTGTTGCCGTTACCGGCTACTTCAGTAGAATCGCTGTTGCGCTTGACGACTGCGATTCCGCCTTTTGCGACATTCACCTGCAGTTCGTATTCAGCAAGCTTCTGTGTCTTGAAGGTATCGAAGTCGTAACGGCTGCCGGGGAATTCCTTCGTGTAGTCGGCAATACCGGCTTTGAGATGCCAGTAATGCCCAGTCTTGTCGATTTTGTTTTCAGCAATTCGGATTTTCGGTGTGTTGTCGTTGTCTCTCACATAATAGTAATAGTACTCAAAATATCCCCACCGACTGTATTCAGCACGAATATAGGGCTGATAGGTATACACATCAACGTAACTTTCCGTAACGAGAGCCTTGTAGTGCGTATCAGGGGATAACCCACTGAGCTGCCTGGTCGCCGCATCATAAGAGGCGCTGTTGTCTTCGACCCAGCTGTGGTTCTCGCGATAAAGCGTCACCTTGAATGTTGAGGCTGTTTTATTGGATTCATAATCGAGTTTCGCCGAGGTGGTGCTGATGTCACTGACTTGGACGTGTAGATCCGGGTCGTGAAAGGCTTGTCCTGCGCTATTGAGGCTGTCATAGGAATCGGCATTGACCGGAATGATGGTGGCAGTTGCCAGAAGAACGACCGCCAGAAGAATGGAAAGAAGCCTTTTCGTGTGTTGCATGATACCCCTCCCGAGCTAAAATGGGTGTAAAAAATACACTAGGAAGACCTTGCGGTCTTCCTGTCGGGAATGGCAGCTGAACCGTCATAGCGTGTTGCGCCGTAGACTTCGGGCTTTGCGAGCCAGCCTTTCGACTGGGGTGCCGTTTTCATTCAATTGTGGACAGGAACGTAAGTGATGTTGTTATTGTAAATTGACAATTGCAATATGTCAATGCCCAGATTGTGTCGAAAACAGTCGAAAATGCGTTTTATTGCAAAATTTCATTGTAACTCGCTGAATCGAACCTATAAGAAGATCCAAAAATGCTTGGATCTGCCAGAAACCTTCCGACAGAAGACCGGTACCCGGCCGGTTCCAGTACTGAAACCATGATGATCACGTGCGCGAAAAGATCAGATAGGGAGGCGGCCGGCGGATGAAAGGCAATTCATCCACCGGCCGTCTTTTTGAAAGGTATCCTTGTTATGGATTCAGTTGATACTTTTCCTGGCACCCTCGCTGATGCTTTCCAAAGACTTCCCTTTTGTCTCATGTCCGAGGATGGCCACCACCAACGCAACGATGGCAAATACACCTGTCAGCAGCCCGAACACATAGGTGAATCCTGCCTGTTCCCCATATGCCTTGTACAATACGGGAACGACGAACGGCGCGGTGAACGCTCCGATTCGTCCGAAGGCGGCAGCCCATCCGGCGCCGCTCGCGCGTGCCTCCGTGGGATACACTTCAGGAGTATAGGCATATACACAGCCCCAGGCGCCAAGACTGAAGAAGTACAACAGACTTCCGAAGGCCAGGACTTCCGTGGTGCTTCCCGCATGCCCGAACAGCCAGGCGGCCAGCGCAGTCCCGGCAAAGTAGGTGGCCAGGACGAACTTGCGGCCAATCTTCTCGACAAGCCAGGCGGCGCTCGCATAACCGGGCAGCTGTGCCAGACTCATGATCAGCGTGAACTCAAAGCTTTTCACCAGTGCGAAACCCTTTCCAACCAGGAGGGAAGGGGTCCAGAGAACAAAGCCGTAATACCCGAAGTTCAAGCCGAACCAGATGACCCAGAGCACAATGGTGCTGCGAAGGTAGGGGGCGGACCAGAGGGTGAGGAAAGTGATGCGGGTCTTTGCGAGGCCGGTTTTGACAGTTTCCGCCGCAGAAGCAGGAACCGGCTTGATCCCTGCCTGCTTTTCCATCAAGCTGACCAAAGCCTCCGCTTCCTTGACTCGTCCGGCCTTTTCAAGATATCGGGGGGATTCGGGTACGGCTACCCGCAAGACGGCTGCAAACAACGCGGGCACGGCGCCGAGCCAAAAGGCGATGCGCCAGCCATAGACGGGAATGAGCAGATAGGCGACGAGGGCGGCGGCAATCCAACCCCAGGCCCAGAAGCTTTCCAGAATGATGACGTTCCGTCCGCGTGTTTTTGCAGGAGAAAACTCGCTGACCAGCGTGGAGGCTGCCGGCAATTCGCCGCCCAGACCAAATCCGGTCAGAAAACGAAGAACAAGGAGCATCGGGAAATTCACGGCAAAGCCGGACAAGCCGCTTGCAATGCCGTAGAGAACCAATGTGAAAAGAATGACGTTCCGGCGGCCCCACTTGTCCGCCGCCATGCCGGAAAGGGCGGCGCCCAGGCCCATGCCGAGCATGCCGGCACTGCCGAGCAGCCCCAGCTGGTCGGTTCCGAGCGTCCAGTCCTTGCCGATGGCAGCCATAACGCCCGAAACCATTCCCTGGTCCATCGCGTCAAACAGCCATCCGATGCCGGTCAGCAGCAGTACTTTTTTCATCAGGGGCGTGGTGGGGAGCCGATCAATGCGGTTTCCGATCGTTGACATGTCTTTCCCTCCTGTCGGCGTGGGAAGTGGCGTTTTGTTGTTTGTATTCTATCACAGGATGGACAGACAAAATAAATCGTGATATATTTAACAAAGCGGATCGAAAGATTCACGCTCCACAAACAGGTTGATATGGACGGCTACTGACACAAAGAGATATCTGAGTGAAAGACGGGCTTGCAGACATTTCCGTATCCGTACGGATTTCAGCGCCCTTCAGGCGCTTTTTTTGAGGGGAAAATGCGATGGAGACAAGAATAGCGGTCATCGGCATCATCGTTGAGAATCCGGATTCCGTTGAGACACTGAATGCGATCCTGCATGATTTCTCGAAGTACATCATCAGCCGGAATGGATTGCCATACCGGGAGAGGCACGTGAGCATCATCAGCATTGTCATGGACGCGCCGCAGGACGCAATCAGCGCCCTGTCCGGCAAAATCGGCAATCTGGACGGTGTCAGCGCCAAGACGGCATTCTCCAAGTTGTCCTATCAGGGCGACGACTGATCCTGAGATCCATGCCCAAGTCCGCGTCCATATCCATATTCCGCAACGGACAGACCTGAACGGCCGACCTGTGGCTGTTTTCCGAAACAGCCTCGAGGCGACCGATGGAGATAAATCATTCACCTGATGGCGAAGAGGATATCTGAGCCAAAAGAAAGGAATTACAGCATGTATGATCCAAAATCACGCAAGGCCGGAGAATTCATCCAACACGACGAGGTCCTGGAAACCCTTTCCCATGCGGAAAAGAACAAGGACAACCTCGAATTGATCGACAGCATCCTTGCAAAGGCGAAGCTCCGGAAAGGCCTGTCCCACAGGGAGGCGGCCATTCTGCTGGACTGCGGGATCGAGGAAAAGAACCACGAGATCTTTGCACTCGCCGAACAGATCAAAAAGGACTTTTACGGCAACCGGATCGTCATGTTCGCTCCGCTCTATCTGTCGAACTATTGCGTGAACGGATGCGTGTACTGCCCGTATCATTTGAAGAACAAGCACATCGCACGCAAAAAGCTGACCCAGGAGGACATCGTCCGCGAGGTCACCGCCCTGCAGGACATGGGTCACAAGCGTCTGGCCCTTGAAGCCGGCGAGGACCCGGTCAACAATCCGATCGAGTACATTCTGGAATCCATCGCCACCATATACAGCATCAAGCACAAGAACGGAGACATCCGTCGCGTCAACGTCAATATTGCTGCAACGACAGTCGAAAACTATCGAAAACTGAAGGATGCCGGAATCGGAACCTATATCCTGTTCCAGGAAACCTATCACAAGGAAAGCTACGAAGCCTTGCATCCGACCGGACCCAAACACGATTACGCGTACCACACCGAAGCGATGGACCGCGCCATGGAAGGCGGCATCGGGGATGTGGGGCTCGGCGTCCTGTTCGGGCTGGAACGGTACCGCTACGAATTCGCAGCGCTGCTGATGCATGCCGAGCACCTGGAAGCGGCGCACGGCATCGGTCCGCACACCATCAGCGTACCACGCATCAAACATGCTGATGACATCGATCCGGGTGTATTCGACAATGGCATCGACGATGACATCTTCGCCAAACTGATCGCCTGCATCCGGATAGCGGTTCCCTATACCGGCATGATCATTTCGACGCGGGAAAGTCAGGCCTGCCGGGAAAAGGTACTGCGCCTCGGCGTCTCGCAAATCAGCGGCGGTTCCCGGACCAGCGTCGGCGGCTACGCTGAACCGGAACCTGCGGAGGAAAGCTCCGAACAGTTCGATGTCAGCGACAAACGGACGCTGGACGAGATCGTGAAGTGGCTGATGGATCTTGGTTACATCCCCAGCTTCTGCACGGCGTGCTATCGGGAGGGCCGTACCGGCGACCGGTTCATGTCCCTGCTGAAAAGCGGGCAGATTCAGAACTGCTGCCACCCGAACGCTTTGATGACCCTGAAGGAATACATGATGGACTATGCGTCTCCGGAAACGAAAGTCATCGGGGAAGCGTTGATCCAGGCGGAACTCGACAACATTCCCAAGGAAAAGGTCAGAGAAGTAGCCGAGGCGAATCTCATCAAGATCACGAACGGGATTCGGGATTTCCGTTTTTGAGGGAGGTCGCAGTAGCGAAAGGCGGTTCATCCTTGAAGGGAGGTCGCTGAAGGGAAAGGCGGTTCGCCGGATACTGCCTGCGCGTGCATGCGCCCAAGGTCCTCGAGCGTGATGGCAATCATGGTGGAGTCCCCTTCTCCCGCGGCCGTCTCGAGCAAGGCCAGTGCATGCATGAAGCCGTCCAGATGCAGACTGCCTGCCGCGCCTCGTTGACGGTGCGCACGTTTCATCAGTGCTTCGTCGGGCATCTGGGGGGCCATGACCAGTGTTTCGGACAATTCGGAAAGGAAAAGGCGGATCAGTTCGATGATCTCATGCCGTGATAATCCGGGGATAGCCTGAAGCTTGCTGAGGGATTGGGTGAAGATCGGTTTTGCAAGCCAATTCAGCATTTCCGCATCAGGATTATCGACAGCAAGGAGCGGATCGTCTGGTTGGACGCTGTTGTCGGTTTCCTGTGACACGGATACATTCGGTTCCGTATGTGTCTTCTTCCTGCGATCGGACTGCCTTGACTTGCCTGTCGCCGTAGACCGCAGCCGGGTACATTCCGGGAATCCCAGCGTGCCGAGCATCTTGTCCAGCCGCTCGAACAGGGATGCCATGGTGACCGGTTTTCCGATATGGTCATCCATGCCGGCTTCCAGACAGCGATCCCGATCTCCTGTAAGCGTATGTGCTGTCAGAGCGACAATGCGGGGACGTTTGTCCGATCCGGCGGCACGAATGGCCCGGGTCGCAGCAAACCCATCCAACACGGGCATTTGGCAGTCCATGAAAATGATGTCGAACGACTTCTTCGCACATTCATTCACGGCTTCCTGACCGTCCGAAGCGATATCGCAGCCCAGACCGTAGACACGAAGCATGTTTGCGAAAACAATCTGGTTGGTCGGGTTGTCTTCCACAAGCAGGATGGAGGGCCGTGGGAAATCGGAGCCGGCTTCCGTGCGTTCGGAATGATCCGCTGCGTTGGCCGGGTGTGCGGCATCAACCGTTGTGTTTGCCGGGTGTTCAGCATGAACCGCTGTGTTTGCAGCGGACTCGTCATAACCCGCTGTGTTGGCCGGGGAATCGGCATGAACCGTGGCGCCTGCCGTGCGTTCCGTATGAACCTTCGTGTTGTCCGGCTGTCCGGCATGGATCGACGCATTTTCCGCGGTCCCGCCGTCATGACTGTTCCCGTGGATCTGCTTCAGTCGCGCCAGCAGCTCATTCATGCGATAAGGGCGCGTGAGGGTGCCCTGGATCCGGTCGCCAAACTTCCCCGCCGGAGAATTCCGTCGTGTATGTGTTGTCAGCAACAGGATGGGCAAGGTGGTTCCCATTGGCATGCTGCGGAATATATCCACCATTGCCGACGCAGGATAATCGGCCAGGGTGGTGCTGAGCAGGAGCGCATCGAAGCCGGACTGTCCGGACAACTGGGTCAGCGCATCGACGGCGCTGTTGACCAGGGTGCAGTGATATCCCGCGTTTGACAGGTATCGCTCGAGGATGAATCCCTGCATGCGGTTTCCTTCCGCAAGAAGAATGCGGGAGGCGGGGGCGACTTCATCCGAAATCATGTCTCCCCTGAACCGCATTTGGGATGAAAGGGAATCTCCCTTGCCACCGTGCGGCGTATTCGTTGGCAACGGGAACGGAAGACGCAGAACGAAGGAGGTGCCCGCGCCTTCCTTGCTTTCTACTGCGATGGAACCATGCATCATGTCGACCAGTCGATGCGTGATGGCCAAGCCGAGACCTGTGCCCCCGAACTGGCGTGTGGTCGATGAATCCGCCTGGGTAAATGGGGAATACAGGCGCGCAAGGGTGGAGCGGGACATGCCGATGCCCGAATCCGTGATACGGAGAAGAATGGAGACTTCACCTTCGACGGCAGGTTCACCGGCAGGTTCCTTCGCGATGGGATCCATCATGTGCACTTGTCCTGGGATCTCATCATTCGCCAGGTACGGGAAGACGTCCTCTGCAAAGGAGGTGAAATCGGAATCGACAGGAGGCGCATTCTTCCATGGAACGGATCGATCAGGATCCGCCAGGACTTCCACCAGCACATCCCCTGAAGATGTGAATTTGACGGCGTTTCCGATCAGGTTGGAGAGAATCTGTTCAAGCCGCACCGGATCCCCCATGACCGTGTCGGGAAGAGCAGGATCAATCAGCATGCCGATTTCCACACCTTTTTCCTGGGCTCTCGGTGCATGAAGGACGACCGCGTTTTCCACACAGGTGCGCAGATCGAAACGGATCGTCTCGAGGGTCATGTGCCCCGCTTCGATTTTCGAATAGTCCAGCACATCATTGATGAGATACAGCAGGATGTCGGAGGCATTTTTCGCCTCCTGGACAAAATCCGTCTGTTCCTCGGTCAATGGCGTTGTATCAAGCAGATCCATATATCCGAGAATGGCATTCATGGGCGTACGCAGTTCATGGGACATGTTCGCGAGGAATCGGCTTTTTGTGAGGTTGGCTTCCTGAGCCTTCCGGGTGGCGCTGTGCAGGGCGATCTCAGTCTGACGGCGTTCGTGTGCCATGGTCATGATGAACCCGATGGCATCCAGGGTCATCATGTCATCTTCCGACCAGGCATGATCCGGACGAAAATCCTCAAACAGCAGCAACGCCGTCGGTTTTTCACCGATGCGGAGCGTCTGGGCCACCCAGGGATGTGCGATGTCCGGCATGGATGCAGGAGATTCGTCATCTTCCGGTTCATCCACCCCCGCATAAAAGCGGGAGCGGTTCATCATCCATTTTCCGAGATGCAGGAGGGTTTTGTCCCGGTGATCGGCAAGGTGAGGGAGCATGTGATCCGGCGCGGGACGCCGTTGTGTCCGCCACTCCTGACGGACGCGGAGGCTGCCGTCATGCTGGTAACTGAACAGGGAAGCCCTGTCGATGTCCAGATACCGGCCGGCGAGACCCAGAACGTTGATGAAGGATTGTCCCAGATCTGTCGGATGATACAGTTGAAGCAGCATTCCAAGGATCAGGGTCTGCCTGGCGTGGCTGCGCTTGAGCTTGTCCTCCATCTCTTTCAGTGCATCAATGCGGCTTACCGTAAATATGCGCGCGGCTTCTCCGCCATACCGGATGAGGTCTGCCGAGAGCATGGCCCAGAACGGATGGCCGGTTGGGTGAAACAGCTGTACCTCATAATCACGGATCACACCTTTGCTGGTAAGCACTTCGTGGACATGATGGGCATCCTCCGGGTGGACATAACTCTCGTCTGTATGGAATCCGAAGGCTTCCTCGGGACTCCTGCCGAAAACAACACCGGCGTGGCGGTTGGCGTACAACAAGGCGCTGTCGCTCTCCCGCGCGATGCACACGGCTGTAGGCAGCAGATCGATGATGGAACGGTACAGGCTGTCCATGCCAAGCGCCTTCGGATCCTGACTTTCCGGATGGATGTAAGGGAAAGGATTGCGCGGGCGCGGTTTGCCATCAGGGAAGCGGGGGAATGTACCCGGCATGGGTTCGATGCTTGGGATCAGTCCGTCCGGCTTGAACACGGGCAATCCGTCCGGCTTGAAGCCGGGCAATACACCCGATCTGGAGTCGATGCCCGGAATCAGCCCGTTCGGGTTGAAAAGGGGCTGTACAGCCGGTTCGGTTTGCTTTTCCGGATGCCCTTTCTTGTATTGGCTGGAATGGCCCATCGGTTTCCAGCCGTTCAGACCGGCTCGCTGGATGGATCCGAACAGAGCGGCCTTGATGTCCGGATTTTCAGCTTTAAGGGCGGATATCTGATCCTTGACGGTCTGACGTTTGGTGCCTCCGTCCACAGGGCAGCCGCTCTTGATCGGGGTGATGCCTTCCTTGCGCATCAACGCGCGGACCATCTTTTCCTCGGTATAGATGAGCGGGCGGATCAGCGTGATCCCGGAACGATCCAGCACGGTGACCGGTGAAAAGCAATGGAGCCGGCCCTCGTAGATGAGGGACATCATCAGGGTTCCGATGGCGTCATCCATATGATGGCCGAATGCGACCTTGTTGCAGCCGAGCTTTTTAGCCGTACTGTGGATGGTGCCCCGTTTCATGTTCGCGCAAAGCGAGCAGGGATTTGATTCCTTGCGTGTCTCAAAAACGACCTGCCCGATCGTGGTCTCCTCGATATGCCAGCGTACGCCGATTCGTTCGTAAAAGGCGATCAGGGCATCCCGATCGAAATCCTTGAAGCCAAGGGAAAGCGTGATGGCGGTCAATTCAAACTGGACCGGCAGAAACCGCTGAAGCTCCTTCAACCCCATCAGAAGGGCGAGGCTGTCCTTTCCTCCGGATACGCCGACAGCGATATGATCGCCGTCCTTGATCATCTGATAATCCTCGATGGCCTTGCGCATGCGGGAGAGGATCTTTTGCAGCATGGGATCTCCTTTTCGGATGTATCTGGCTTTCCCGGGTGGAAAGGAACCTTGGTTCATCATTCCATATTATACCCTTTTCCGGAGAGAACCCTCAAGGCGGACCATTTGGGAAACCCAGCAGGAGAATCAGGCGTTCCGACCGTACGCGGCAGAACCCGGAAGCCAGTGCCGAGGTATCATGGAGCTGATTGTTCCAGTTCGGATGCGGCATTGCTTGTTCATGCCGGGAAGCGATAAAATGGTGTTCATGCACCGGTTGTGCTACGGTCAAATCATACAGCATGGATAGGGGCTTTCGTCCATGATCCGGAAAGCATTCCAGGTCAGGATGCTTGCGACAGACAATGGGTGGAGTCAAATCGACGGAGGAGGAACAGATGGAGAGCTTGAACGGCACGGTCATATCCCCGGAATCGATGGGCGTAGGCAGCCAAGGCATCCTGGAATGGGTGAAGGCGCTCGAGGAAGCGAAGTTGGAAACACACGGCCTGGTCATGCTGCGTCACGGCAGGAAGATCGCCGAGGGCTGGTGGAACCCCTATACCGCTGAAACCCCGCATATCCTGCATTCCCTTTCGAAAAGCTTCACGTCCACGGCGGTTGGTTTCGCTGTTTCGGAAGGCCTGCTTTCTGTTGAGGATGCCGTGATTTCCTTCTTCCCGGAAGAAGCTCCGAAGAATCCGACACCCCACGCAGCGGCCATGAAGGTGAAACATCTTCTGAGCATGGGCACCGGGCACAAGGCGGATTTCATGGAGACTGCCCACGCGCGCGCAGACGGCGACTGGGTGCGGAATTTCTTCGAACACCCGCCGGAAGCCGAGCCGGGATCCCTGTTCGTTTACAACAACATGGCCACTTACATGTGCTCCGCCATTGTTATGAAACTGACCGGCATGAGCGCTCATGACTACCTCATGCCACGGCTTTTCACGCCCCTGGGATTGGGTGATCCGTACTGGACCTCCTGCCCGAAGGGGAATTCCGCCGGAGCATATGGTCTGCGTCTGACTACGGGACAAATCGCACGTTTCGGTCAGTTCCTCCTTCAAAAGGGGAAATGGGAAGGCGTTCAGCTGCTGCCTTCAGCTTGGATCGAGGAGGCCATGTCCATCCGGATTAATTCCGCCGGATCCGAGGACAAGCCGGATGAACCGGATAATGAATGGAACACTGGTTACGGCTATCAGTTCTGGCGTTGCCTGGAAGGTTCGTTCCGCGCGGACGGTGCTTTCGGACAGATCTGCATTGTCTCTCCGCAGCACGATGTTGTGCTGGCCTTCAACTCCGGCATGAACGATGTCGGGAAGGCGCTCGGTCTTGTCTGGAAGCATATCTGGCCGACCCTCACTGGAAATGCCCTGCCTGAGAACCCGGCAGCATGGGCGGCTTTGCAGGAGAAGCTTGGCGTACTTTCCCTGTCGGCGCCGGAAGGCGACTCCTCGTCGTCGGCGTCCAGACGCTGGAAAGCTAAGCTTTCCACGCCTGTCTCCTTTTTAATGGCGGAGAACCCAATTCAACTGAAGCAAATCACCCTGTCCATGCAGGCGGATGTCATAAGCATCGAGGGCGTGATGGCTGGCGGTCGGTTTGTCGGCAAGGGTGCGTTCGGTCGCTGGGAAAACGGCTGCACGGATATGTTCATCGGCATAGCGGAAGCGGCGGGGGATCCGGGAGCCGGCACGGTGGCCGAATGCGGGGACAACACCCTTCGCATGCACTTCCAGCAGCTATGCGGACCTGCATCCATGGACATGGACATCACGCTGGACGGGCAAAACCTGAAATTGGGCGGTAAAATGAACGCGGTGTTTGCACCGCCCGAACTGCCCGCCATGACCGGCGTACGGATCTGACGATCCAGCGCTCACTGCTTTTCAGCGAAATACAGCGCGCCCAGCTCGAAGCCGTAGTTCATTCTGTCCTGACCGGGATCCACATTGATGTTGATGAAGTTGAAGACCAGCAGGACACGGACTTCCGCGGATTCCACCGACAGACTCATGTCGGAGAAGTCCGCCACCACGGGATTTCCGGACTTCAGTGGGAACCGTTTGGATAGGCTGTCGATGTATTCGTTCAGATCCTTGTTCAGAATCTCCCGGCCGTCCAGTTCGACTTTTAGGGAAGGAATACCGGACGGAGTGTTCACATTCCAATAGATGGCATAGGCGCCTCGGCCACCGTCCAGCATGACCGGGGCGCCTTGCTTTGCGTCATTTCCCTGTACATTGACGGCCCAGCCGTAGTCTCGAATGTCGATGGGTCCGGTTTTCAAGGAAAGGGAGGTGCCGGTCGGACCGGAGCTGTTTCCGTAGTAGTCCGCGGATTTCGGCCAGGTTTTCTCGAATCCGAGCTTAGCCTTGAATGCGGCGGGTTGTGCAAGTGTTCTGTCAAACCAGACAGGCAGGGATGCCTTCTCTGCGGTGGACAGGTAGTCGACCGCGTCCGTGATCCTCTCGCGTACTGCCTGATCCGGCATTGTAGATGCAGGGCTCAAATCATCATCCGTCAGCATGCCCTGGCTGGTGAGGGACGTTTCCAGGCGATTGATTTGTGCGGACACAGGCAAGACTTGGTAGCCTGTGAAAGGAAGTACGGCGAGAAGGGCAAGAATGCATGCGACGATGGCAATCGGGGCATGCGCCCGGTTTCGGAGAATCAGCAGCAGGAGGGCGCCCGTAACCGCCAGCATCCAGATCAGACCGAACAGGTAGCTGTCCGTCTTGAGGCCGGTTTCCCGCAATCGGTTGATGAGGGCCCATGCTTCAAAGGCGAGGATGATGAGGGAAGCCAGGGGAAATGCAAAGCGATGGATTTTCGCCAGAGCGGTATCGTGGTGTGCGACCAGGATGTGGAGCAGGATTCCGCCAAGCGCATAGTTTGCGGCAATGCCGGAAAGCTGCGTGAACACAGGCCATTCACCGGTCAGAAGGATTCGCCCTGTCCAGAGTAGAAGAACAGCAGTCAAGCCAAGGAAAATCGGAATCAGGATGACCCCGAACAGGATTTCAATGAAACGTGGTTGTTTTCGGACGATTTCTCGCCGCTCCATGTCCTGACCTTTCCGGAAGTCCGGAAAATACCCGACGAATATGGCAAACGCGAGGAATCCGACAAACGTACCGAGATATTGGTAGACCTTTACGCTCAAATCTCTATAAAGCAGCGTCTGAACGGCGCCGGCCACACCGGAAACGCCGCCCATGATGACAAGTCCGTAGATCAGGGCGATGAAGAATGCCTTGATCGTCATGAAGGTGGAATGGGCAAAATCCGATTGATCTTTCGGATTACCGGCCATCAGAACGAATACAATGAGGCTGATCAGGATGCCGACACCGACGCGGGCGGCGGAAAGGGTGGGAAGCCTTGCGATCCGCGCGCCTTCCGGGATGTATCCGCCAGGCAGATACAGCGCCAGGAATGTGATGGCGGCGGCGGCGACACCGAGCAGATTTGCAAGTAGAAAAGAAACGGGTTTGCCGATTCGGTTTCGTTCCGCCGAGATGACGGCCAGACTGAAGAATGCGCCCAGGGCGAAGGACCAATGCAGGCAGCCGAACAGGAAGTTGAGCGGTTCCTGCTGCGGCCATTCGAGGTGGATGCGGACCATCGTCACCAGTGAAAAGGCAAGTGAGAAGGCGATTGTGGCCGGGAAGGTCCGGAAGGCCTTTCCGACTCCCTTGAAGATCAATGAGATCGAACGGGAAAAAGCGTTCATGTTCCACACCTCTTTCATGGCGGGAACCGGTTCTGTGCGGACGGGAGCCTCCTTGCGGGCAATCGGGTCCGCTGCCGGCGCATAGGGAAGGCTGTGAATCCTTTCAATTCAATTATACGCCTTTCCAGGGAAAGAAGATGAACCGGGGAGTTTGGACAAATCCGATGCAAACGGGAGCGAAACTGCATCCCGAACCCTTCCGTATCCGGAAGCGACTTTCATGCAAATGAAAAACTCCCCCGCCGGCAATGTCATTCACGATGTTGCCGTTGGAGGAGCTCTCAGGTTTGATTTAGCGGGAATGGGATGTGTTGTTACTTGAACTTGTTTTTCAGGTTGTCATTGACGGTCTGGCTGACGCCGCGTGCCATCTCCTGTGCGGTGCGTGCCATGTCCTGCGCGGCCTTGCGGATGTTATCCGTCATATCGCGGCCTTGTGTGCGCCATTGTTCCCGGAAATCACGGCTCATCTTTTGCCATTCTTCCTGAGCGGCTTTCCAGTTTGGGCTGTTCTTCCATTCGTCCGAGAATTTTTTCCATTCGTCGTTGAAGGCGTTTGTATTGCAGCCGTCCGGGCCGTTCCCGCAACAAGAGGCCGTACCGTTGATGTCGCCGCACGAGATGTTTCCGCCGGCAGAGGCGTTTCCGCCGACATCCTCACAGGAAAGGTTTCCACCTGCGCTGGCGCTGCCCTCAACGTTCTCGCACTCCAGATTTCCGCCTGCCATGGCATTTTTACCGATGTTTTCACATTCAATGTCACCGCCAGCCGTCGCGTTTCCCTCAATGTTTTCAGCTTCCAGATTCCCGCCGACATTGACGGTCTTGCCCTCGATGGATTCGCATTCCAGGTTGCCGTTCACGTTGACATTCCCGGTAATGTTCTCGCATTCCAGGTTCCCATAACAGGTCACATCGCGCGGGGTTCCTTCGAGCGAAACATTGAAATCGCCGCGACCATCCTGCACGCAATGAATTCTATGGCCGATGAAGGCGGCGATGCGCATTGCATCGTCGTTGGGCCAGGGGAGAAGCGCGTTTCCGGACGCATGCATCGTGTCGGACCCATTGCCCGGGAATCCCTGATTGAAGGCAGGGTCGGGCGTGAACGGCGGAACCGGAGGTACGGGTGGAATGGGGGCCATGGGGGCCATGGGGGCAACGGGCGGGGCAGACGCAACGGTTGCTCCCGGGTTGGCCTGCACGTTGTTGACTGCGGCTGCAACCGCATTGGCGACGGTCTTTTCGATGACGGCATCCATGAGCCGTTCCGCTTCTTCGAGTGAAATCTGGCCATCGCGCAGCATTTCCAGAATCGAGCGTCCTGTGTCGTTCATACCGGTTTCCTCCCCATTTTCAGCCGTTCGACGGCTTCCTCGACGGATATCTCCCTGCTCTTCAGTCGGCCGAGAACGTCGGCTTCCTCCGGATCAGCGGCCGGTTCGGGTTTCACATCGTATCCCAGGCTCCGGATGACATTGTCCAGTGCCTTTTTTACGGTGGGGTACGACAGACCCAGTTCGGACTGGACTTCCCGGAGGTTGCCCTGCGTGCGGATGAAAATCTCCACAAACCGCAGTTCCTCCTTGGAAAGGGCGTTGAAGGGGGAAAGCTCGAACTCGCCGCGGACGGTGATGTCGCAGCTTTTGCATCCCAGCTCGCGGACGTGCATCCGTCCGCCGCATACCGGGCATGCTCCAAGAACTTCCTTGCGCATGATTTGCCTCCTTGCGGGCATTGATTGCGATGAATCCTGTATGGAATAATTGGCGTATCGGCGTATTCGTCGTCCGCCTGGGAAGGGGCCGGCCCTTCCCGGTGTCAGGCATGTTCCGTTCAGGAACATTTGGGATCCCTTGTCTGTATCATAATCCAATTGATTAAAAAGATCAACATCAAAATGAAAAATGTTAAACTAAAAGATAAAATAGTTAAACAAGTTGCGGAATGCGGGCTAAATCGGATGGGAATGAACGAAAATGCGGGAAAAATCCCAAATAAAGGTTCTTCTTGAACCGAAAGGGTCACCTGAAGTATAATGATGAAACGGTTGTTAGGGTCCGAAACGGTTCTGATCCTTCCGCAACGGGGTGTAGCGCAGTTGGTAGCGCGCGTGGTTTGGGACCATGAGGTCGCAGGTTCGAATCCTGTCACCCCGACCAATAGCCTGAAATGCTTTATTTATAAGCGTTTCAGGTTTTTTGCTTTTTAGCGGGGATTAAACCATGCGGTCGAACGCAAGGACATTATCAAATTCATGGAATACGATCAGCTGATCCACCCTATGTCGCTCTTTAACAATTCCCAGATTCCGTTCGTCTTCTTAAAGGTAAAAGTTAATCCGATAGCACCTGTCCCAGATCTGTATTTGGATGCTTTCATCTTAATTCGAGAATCATTGAATTCTACGATCTCGTCAATCTTTATCAATACGCCATTTTTGATATATAGTTTTTCTTCATCGAACTCTTTTTGTTGTTTTAGTTCGTCAATGGAAGCGTTCTTCATTATGTAGCCTTTGCTCTGGATAAATTCTTCAATGATTTTTTCATCCTCTTTGGTTAACCCCTTCATTGAATCCATTTGAACGGCGATAAAGGTTATACCATCATTCAGTCCTGCGTCTTCGGCGAATAAAGTATCGATGGTCTTGATATATAGATCGGCTAACCCCGTTTCACTATTTGCAGTATGTTGGTTCGTGCAACCCAAAATAAAGGCGAAACAGATGATCATGAATGCGAAATAAACTCTTTTCATCGCGAAACACATCCCTTCCGTGCCAGAGAAAACATGACTTAGTATGTGAGGCGCACTATCATTCAACCTTTGTCTTATAGATATACTGATAGCCTTCTAGATGGAATTTATCCCCCCATGCCGTATTTGCAGCAATATAGTATATTCCTTTTTTCTCAAGTAGATCCTCGATGTTGCTCGCATTGTCTATCCGGTGGAGGGATTCATCATATATTCTGTATTCAGATATTGAGGTATGCGCATTATTGTATGCCCATATGCGCGTGATCTCGAAGTCTTTATTTGCAGGGATTGGCACCAGGGACTTTAACCCCTCCTCGCAATCCGGATCGACTTCATATACACTTGGGCCAAACCAACCGCAATCATAAGCAGTGCCTTCATATGATTGCCCATATACCCAATGTTGATAGGGTGTATATGTAATGCCTTTTGACACTAATACAACATCACCCTGCATCACTGAATTGTTTTCTTCACTATATGAATAATATCCCTGTCCAAAATCGACACAACCCCGATAAAAGTCTATATCGATCCATTTGTTGTTTTTAGTGAATAATCTATATGTTATGTTCCCTATGTTGCCCTTTTTTATGTGTGTCTTTTTCAAGGTAAAATTTTGGAAACTATCGATAACAACTTCAATATCATCTCTTTCTGTAATATTTTCCGTTTCATTGTTGAGGATAGTGATTTTTTCAATTTCTGATGAGTCTATTGATTGTAGACTTGTGATTTTTGGGTTGCCTGAAATACGGAAACCAACCACAACTGCAGCAATTAATAACAACAGAATGACTGCCGAAATGATCTTGTATAATCTTAGCTTTATAAATGACATAAAACCTCAGAATTTCCACGACTACGTGCCTGCAAGTGCCTACTAGAATACATTCTACATAATCTCTTAACCCTCTAGATCAATCCGTATGAAGCTTTTCTCCGGATCGGCGTACTCAAGCGTGCCGCCGTTGTGCAGAGCGATGCTGAGAGATGCGGTATTGTTGTTTTGAATGACCAGGAGCGGCCGGTCGATCTTCATTTTTCTCGCCTCTTTCACAAGCATGCCGAGAAACCTGGTTCCATATCCTTTACTTCTTTGCGAGGGCCGGATGATGTAGCCGATGTTGCCGCCGATTTCCTTCAACTGGGCTGGTGGTGCCCGGTTGATGACTCCGTACCCCACAGGCAGTCCGTCTGCCACAAGCCAGTATACATTTCTTGAAAGGACCTGGTCCTTTGACAGATCGCTGACAGTAATACCGTTCCTATCCTCACACAGATTGCCGCTGGCAAGTGTGAGCCTGTTCTTTTGCAGATGGTTGTTGGCAGGAACCTTCCGGTTCTCGGGCAGATCACAGTTGTCAGGTGTGTTTCGATCATTAGGACAGACTGTCACGGCCGAGTTGCAGCAGCGTACAAGCCACTCCTTGAATTCGTCGAAAGACCGGCCGTTGTTGCTGTTTTCAAAGCCGTTTTCATATACGGGTATCTCCTGCAGCATAGCGAAAATTTCCGGTCCATCATGGATGGATAAGCTTTTCAACACACATTTCAAACACATTCCTCCAACTTCATTGCCATCCGGATAACGGGCATGTGCCGCACATCAAGCCGTATACGGCATAGCCCGGGTTCGGCCTGCCGGGGAAAAAAACACAGCATGATCCCACTGTCACATTGCGGGATCCATCCCAGCTCTCAAATGGCAATCCACCAGAACACGCCGAATTTGTCGATCACGTTGGCACAGAAAGGATTCCAGTCGCACGGACCCAGTTCATCGATCACGGTGCCACCCTCGCGGAGGATATCATAGGCATTCCGAACCGCTTCTTCCGTCCCCATTTCATGCACATTGAAGGCCATCGTCTGCCACACATGGTTCTTGTTATGATCGCAGTCGAACGGCGCTTCGCTGACGGCCATGAACAACTGGCCGTTGACCGACAATTCGCAGTGGGCGTAAGTGCCGGTGTCAGCTTTGATTTCGAAACTCTTTACGGCGTTGAACGCTTTACAGTAACGTTCTACAGCCTCTAGACTTCCGGTGACATAAGCCTGCGAACCAATTTTCATCTTTACGTCCTCCTTCGCCTTTATGGTTTCCTGCGTTCAGGGTTGCGGGGAATTCGGCTGGATCAACCTCGGAGTGCTGAAGATAGATAGATCTCCCGGGTCAGCTCGTAATCCACCGAGGATTGCAGCTCGCCAAGTTGGTTTCTCCACGAGTCGATATTCGTTCCTACCCTGACGAAGCCGATTTTTTCATAAACATGCTGCGCTCTGGTGTTCTGCAGGTTTGTGTCCAGGACAACCTTTGCATACCCTCTTTCTCCGAACAGATACCGGAGCAGCATTTTGATGAATTCCGTACCCTGTCCCTTCTCCCGTTCGCTGCTGATACAGATCTTGATGCCGATTTCTGCGACTCCTTCGTGAATCGTCCGATAACTCATTTCCCCGATGGGCGTATGATCGGATTCGAGGATGAGGCGGCGGTTGTCGTCGGTATCCTTCTTCAAGTCCTCCAGAATCTTGGCTGCACTTGTGCCCAACCCATTGGGGAACCCGGCATGCGCCATGATCTGGCCATCATTCCACCAGTCGCACAGCCTTTGTGCGTCTTCCCCGGTTGCCGGTCTGATTGTCAGCTTGCCTTGAACCAGTATCATGTTTCCTCCAGATCGTCCCGAAAGGTGCATTGGACGGTTGTCATGGCTCAATGTTGAATTCCATCGCCCGGTTCGAGTCCGTATACCCGGCTTTGACATACAGGGGGTACCCATCCTCTGTTGCATTCAGGAAAAGCCGGCTGAATCCATGCTCCTTCGCATATTCCTTTATGAATGACATCAAGCCCATGCCATATCCTTTTTTCCGATGTTCCTTGCGTGTGAAGAAACTCAGGACATGCCCGATTTTCCTGCCTTCCTTTCCATTCAACGGAGGCAGGTGATAGACGAGGAGAGCACCGGAACAAACCACGTTCCCGTCGTTTTCGCCCCAAAACCCGATGTAGCTGTCCGAGGCGTATTGCTGGGCAATATAGGCTTGCACACCGGATCGCAGCTCCTTCATTTTCTCCTCACCGTATTCGGGATGCATGTCCTGGATAAACTCGGTTCTCATTTGTGCAAGCAAATCAAGGTTTTCGAGCGTCGCGACATGATATGTGCATTCCATGATTTCACTCCTTTTTACGCCATTTCAAAGGAAATGCGCGTATGCCTGGTCAGCTACTGGTGTTTCTGCAAAAGCTTCAGCATCTCCACATTCAGGTTCGAATTTTTGTAAGGGACCTGCTTTGATCCGGCGTACAAATACTCGGAGTTCCACAGACTTTGATAGTCATTGCTGTACCAGCCGAAACCGTATTGGTCGAACGCGGCCAGCATGTCGTCGTAGTACTTCAGGGCGGAATCATTGATGCAGCCAAGATTGAAGGCCGCAGCTTCAAAGCGAACGAGAAGCGCGGGGGAGTAGGCCGAAAGGGTCTTGCTCCAGTTCCCGATGGTCTCGCGGGTGGATTGCGCGGCAATGGCTTCGGACGAGTAGGTCACATCCGGATGAATGGTCAGCTTGCGTCCGATGTCGTAACTATTGGGGGAAATCATGATGGTGGAGGTGTCCTTCAAGGTGGGGGCCGCATGCTCCTTGCCGTTCAGCATGGCATCATACCCGGACATGAACCACCAGCGCTTGACCGTGTTGCTCGCCGGCAGTGTCACATCGATACCGCTCCACTCGAACCAGTACCCACTGTAGCCGATCTGCAATCCTTTTGCATTTTCCGGCAGTGTGATTCGGATATGCTTGTCACTCTTCGCATAGGGATAAAAGCCGGAAAGAGGTGGGTCCACCTTGTAGGCTGCGGTTGACAGGTTCTCTGAGAATAGGGTCCTGCCATCTGCCGTGATGGTGAAATCGCCTGAGCCGTCGACTTTCGACAGATAGAGATCGAGGCTCGTTCCCGCCGGCAGTTCTCCATCGAAATCAAGTGTCTTTCCCTGGTCCAGATGGTACTGTGCGGCATGGATGACTGTCGGGTAAGCCGGTTTGAACATCGAATGGTTCATGTGATCGATATGTGCGCCGGGTACCGAGGTCATTTCCGCGTAGACAAACGGATTTTCGCAGAAATTCGACGTCATCAGAACATTGTCGTATCGGCTTGTAATGTCATTTCGGATCTTCTCGGCTTCCCGAAGGATGTCGGCAGCAGCGTTGTTGGCTGTCGGTTCGAAGAGGACGAAACGATCGGCATCGTGTGACCGGATGGTGCCGATCATCTGGCTGTACACCCTGGCTACATCGACATCCGTGTAATCCGGCACCGGCAGGCCGCTGCTCAGGTTGTGATTCTGCGCCTCCCAGATGGGGCAGAAGGATAGCGTGGCGCTGGGAATGTCCTTGTAGCGTTCCGCCAGCAGCGCCCACACGGCATTGGCCTCTTTTTGCCGTTCGGGATTTGTGAAGAGATCAAGTTCGGCAACGGATTGATAGGTTGTGAAATCCACCCTTGTCCAGCGGCCCGGCAGGCTGAAGGTCATCAGATCGAGATGCAGGTTGTACTTGATGGCCGCCGCGACAAGTGCATCCAACTTTTTGAGTTTGTTTTCGCTGACAGTCTGGACCCGCGCGTCAAACACCGTCTGGTAGGTCAGCATGAATCGAACACTGTTGAAACCCCAGTTGGCGATCTGACGCAGATCCTTGTCCGATTCGATGATATCCGTGTTTTCATAGCTTCCGCCATTGGCAAGCACGAAACCCTTCCACTGCGGCAAATGTCCTGGGACAAGTGCCGGCAAGGTCTTTGCCTTGGCTAACAGATTGTCGGGGATGATGGTTTTGTCGTAATGTGTTGCCTTTGCATCCGTGATGGCCAAACGGGAAGCGGGAATCTCACGGCTGTCATAGATGCGGACAACGGCACTGACCGCATCCCGGACGGTCAAGGGAGCATGCGACCGCATAGATTTTGCCGAAGTGTCATAATCGAAGACCTGGCGGCCCGAAAGGGGGGAACTATGCCAGAAAGACCACAGAAAGGCGGCGTCATGCGTGTTATTCCATGAATCCGTGCCACCGGAGAAAAAGACAGGTCCTTTCCAGACCCGGGGATACAAGGCATCGAACTTCATGCCGCTGTCATCCCAAAAATCGCCGCCATCCGCCTTTTTGTTGTCGAAGTTGTTGTTCCAGGTGTCGGCACCCATCTCCACCGCGGCGTAATAGGCCATGATGAAGCCTTCCCCACGCAACATCTGCTTGTTGAAGGTGGTTACATTACTTTTGAAATGGGCTGCCTTTGCAGGTGCAGTTTTTTCAACCATCGCAAGCAGCAGTTTTCGGAATTCCGTGGAAGAAATCTGGCGGGTCGGATTTGTCAGCAGGCCTGCCGGGACAAAACCCAGTGATTTCGCACGGATATAGTCACTGTCCGCTTCTGTCGAATAAGGCTCCTGCGTCCAGAGATAAGCTGCGTTCAGCACAAGGTCGCACTCGTAGCTGACATTTGCTTTCTGTGCGGCCCCGCGAAGACTGGCATATCCGTCCGCTGCGGCAGGGACCGTGATGTTCAGCGCCGTTTTGATAACGGAAGGCGTAACATGCAAGTCGCCCCCAGACAGTTTTGCCTTTACTGTGCGAACCTTGCCGTCAACGACCAGCCGGGCATCACTGATGATCCGTGCTGCGCTGGTGATGGACACAGTTCGACTGCGCCCATCTATTTCGGTGGTTTTTCCGAGCAGGGTGGCGGAATTATGGAGGGGGGTATCGCTGGTTCCGGAATATGTGATGGGGGGGTCAACGGCGTTGGAACCCATCGCCGGGGCGGATAGCGCAGTCGAGGGTGGGGCCAGGGTGAATAAAAGCACAAGGATGAGCAAGAGAGGGAGTAACTTCCGCATGGGGGGCTCCTTCCGGTGATGGCACGGATTCCGTCGCACCCTGCCGCAAGCAGCAGGGTTGATGTTTGCCAGGTTGCCATTTACAGGATTGTAGTCCCCACCATGATACATCCATTTATTACAGCAAGAAAGAGAATTGTCAACCTGACTGTCAATTCCGAACGGAGGGAAGCGATAACCGCAATTCTTCAATGCCAAGATTCAGTTGGAGCACATTCACACGGGGCTCTCCAAAAATACCCAGCGTGCGGCCCGTAGTATTTGCTGATACTAGTTTTTCAAGCATATCCGGTGACAAGCCTGTAGCCTTTGCGATTGCAGGGATCTGCACGGCGGCGGCCTGCGGGCTGATATCCGGGTCCAAGCCCGACCCGGAGGCTGTCAGCAGATCTGTCGGAATATCTTCCTGCCTCACATCAGGATTGGCCTTCAAAAATGCAGCCAGATCCTGATTTACCCTTTCCACCAGAGCCGGGTTGGAAGGCGCAAGGTTGGTGGAACCAGAGGACACGCCTGCATAGACCGTTTTACCGTCCATCACCGCCTGGCTGTCATATGTATTGTAGTTGACTGCGGAAACCCGGCCGTGAAAGAAACGCGGATCCGTGAAGGACTGCCCCAGAAGTTCCGAACCCACCGGTTTCCCATGTTCCATTACAAGGCTTCCGTTGGCCTGCTTCGGGAAAAGCAGCTGGCTGATGCCGGTAACCGTGAGCGGATAGATCAGCCCACACAAAATGACCAGCACGAGACTTGTGAAAAGGGATCGTGTAAAGGTTTTCATCAAAATTCCTCCCTTTAGCCCAGGGCCAACACCGTCAGCAGTGGATGAATGAGCACATCAATGATCTTGATGCCGACAAAGGGCACCAGAATCCCGCCAAACCCATATATCAGCATGTTTCTGGCCAACATGGCCTCCGCGCTCATGGGTTTGTACTTTACGCCACGCATCGCAATGGGGATAAGTGCCGGAATGATGATGGCATTGAAAATGAGGGCGGACAGGATGGCGCTTTTTGGTGTGGCCAGCCCCATCACGTTCAGTACACCCATTTGGGGGATGGCCAGCGTGAATAGGGCTGGGATGATGGCGAAGTATTTGGCGACATCATTCGCGATGCTGAAGGTGGTCAGGGATCCACGGGTGATGAGCATCTGCTTGCCGATTTCCACCACCTCGATGATTTTGGTGGGATCGGAGTCCAGATCCACCATATTGGCTGCTTCTTTCGCGGCCGTGGTTCCGCTGTTCATGGCCAGTCCCACATCGGCTTGCGCCAGTGCGGGCGCATCGTTTGTACCATCACCGGTCATTGCGACCAGTTTTCCCATGGCCTGTTCCCGTTTGATGACATCAATTTTCTCTTCCGGCTTGCACTCGGCCACATACTCGTCGACCCCGGCTTCCCGAGCAATGGTTTCCGCTGTCAGCGGATTGTCCCCTGTGCACATGATGGTCTTGATCCCGATCTCGCGCAGCCGTGCGAAACGTTCCACCAGGCCGGGTTTGATTGTGTCCTTCAGGTATATGACGCCGATGATCTCCCTGTCCACGCAGACCACCAGCGGGGTGCCCCCGGCCATGGAGATTTTGTTGGCAACCGCATCCAGATCGTCCGGCACAATCCCCCCCAGGGAAACAGCGAATTGCTTGATGGCTTCAGTGGCTCCCTTGCGCACCTGCGCACCATTGGGCAGGTTCAGACCGCTCATGCGGGTCTGGCCGGTGAATTCGACCCCGCCTGCCGCTTTGTATTCGTCGGCATCAACGGTCATATGCATTTTGTGCGCCAACTCCACGATGGAGCGCCCTTCCGGTGTTTCATCCTTTAATGAGGAAATGAGCGCAAAGCGGGTGACGTTCTCGGCAGTATGTTTGCCAACCGGATAAAAGTCAGCGGCCATGCGATTGCCGTAAGTGATGGTTCCGGTTTTGTCCAGGATCATGGTGTCCACATCGCCGCATGCCTCCACGGCTTTTCCGGACATTGCGATGACATTGAATCGCGTTACGCGGTCCATGCCTGCAATGCCAATAGCCGAGAGCAAGCCGCCGATCGTGGTGGGGATCAGGCAGACCAGCAGCGCGATCAGCGTGGAGACCGGAATATTGACGCGCGTATATTGTGCAGCCGGGTACAGGGTCACGACTACAATCAGGAAAATCATGGTCAGACTCACCAGCACCGTGGTCAAGGCAATCTCGTTCGGTGTCTTTTGTCGGGAAGCGCCTTCCACCAAAGAAATCATCCTGTCCAGAAATGAATCGCCCGGCGTCGCCGTGATGCGGATCTTCAACCAGTCACTTTTGATCTTCGTACCCCCGGTTACGGAACTGAAATCGCCGCCGGCTTCCTTCATGACGGGTGCCGACTCGCCTGTGATGGCCGATTCATCCACAAAGGCCAGTCCTTCCACCACCTCGCCATCGTTGGGGATGATGTCTCCGGCCTGTGCATATACGATGTCTCCTTTTTTCAGCATGATGGAGGGAACCACGGTGGTTTTCCCGTTTTTGTCCAGTAGATTGGCCATGGTGTCCTTCCGTGTTTTCTTCATGCTTGCCGCCTGTGCCTTGCCCCTTCCCTCCGCGATGGCTTCAGCGAAATTCGCAAAGAGCAGGGTCACTAACAAAATCGCGGAAACAATGCCGTTATACAGGCCTGCTTTAGGTTCCGGTTTTTCCAGGATGCCGGGGAAAAGGGTAAGCACGAATGTGATGACAAACCCGACCTCCACCACGAACATCACCGGGTTTCTGATCATGTTTTTCGGATTGAGCTTTTTGAAGGAATCCAGAACTGCATTTTTGAGAATATTTCCGTCGATCCAGCTCTTTTTTGTCATCTTGTCCATCTGTCTCTCCTTCTGAGGCTTGGAAAGAAAGTGCCTGCTCCTTTTCAGAAACGGATGGCAGGTCTGGCCATCATTTTATGGGAACCATAGAACAGGCATTTTGTTTCCAAGCTCTCAATGTCCCAGTGTCAGGTATTCCGCGATCGGACCCAGTGACAGAACCGGGAAAAATGTCAGCGCGCCTACAATGAAGATAATGGCCAAAAGCATCACACCGAAAACTGCATTATCGGTTCGGAAAGTCCCTGCGCTTTCCGGAACTGCCCGTTTTGCATGCAGGGAACCGGCCATGGCCATCATGGCCACGATGGGCACATATCGGCCCAGCAGCATGACTGCTCCTGTGGAAAGGTTCCAGAAGGTCGTGTTGTCCGCAAGCCCTTCAAATCCGGAGCCGTTGTTGGCCGCCGAAGAAGTGAACTCATAAAGAATTTGCGAAAATCCGTGAAAACCGGGATTGGTCATGCCTGCATACCCTTGCGGAATCAAAAGCGAAACCGTGGCGGGGATCAGAATGAGCATCGGGTGAATGAGGATGACAATGGCGATCATCTTTATTTCGCGGGCTTCTATCTTCTTGCCAAGAAATTCCGGGGTTCTGCCAACCATCAGTCCACAGAGGAAAACTGTCAGGATGGCATACAGGATGATGTACATGAACCCTGTGCCCTTGCCGCCGAATGCGGTCTGCAGGATCATGTTCCAGAGAGCCATCATGCCGCTGACGGGTGTGAGTGAGTCGTGCATGTTGTTGACGGCGCCGACCTGATAAGCCGTGGTCGCGGCAGAGAAAAGGGAAGACTGTGCAACCCCGAACCGGACCTCCTTGCCTTCCATGCTTCCCATGGACTGGCTTAGGCCGGCCTGCGCCAGCACCGGATTTCCAGCGGATTCCGACAGATAGGTTACGCCCACAGTCAGCAACAGCATGGACAGAGCGACGACAAACAGCACCCGCGCCTGCTTTCTGTTATGCAGCATAAGTCCGAAGGAATGCACCAATGCAGTGGCGATCAGTCCCAACGAGAGGATGGTCAGAAGGTTGGTCAGCGGGGTGGGATTCTCGAATGGATGCGCCGAATTGGCACCGAAGAATCCCCCGCCATTGGATGCCAGGTTTTTTATGGCCTCCAACGCTGCGACGGGACCCAACGGAATTTCCTGCAGCTTACCCTCCAGCGTGGTCACGGTTTGGTTGGCGGTAAACGTCTGGGGTACGCCTTGCCAGACCAGCAGCAGGCTGATGGCAATGGAAAGGGGCAACAGCAGGCGGGTGATGAACCGCGTCAGATCCACGAAGAAATTACCCAGATCATTGGTTTTGCCGATGACCCCGCGCAAAAAAGCAGCCGTCACGGCAAGACCGGAAGCCGGAGCCACGAACATGAAGCATGTCAGGATCATCTGCGAGAAGTAGGATACACCCCACTCACCGCTGTAATGCTGCAGATTGGTGTTGGTGATGAAGCTGATGGCCGTATTGAGTGCCAGCGTGGGTTCCATGCCCTTTGCGCCGTTGGGATTCAGCCCGAACAGCGGTTGGATCAGCAGGACAATGAACAGGATGCCCGTCAGCAACAGGTTTGTCAGCAGAAAGGCGGATGTGTACTGTTTCCAGTTCATTCCGGCTTCCTTTTGCACGCCCGTGATGCGGTAAAGGAGGTTGTCAATCCGGTTGAAGACAGGGTCTGCAAAGCTTTTTTGTCCGCTGACTATTCCGAATACATATTTCCCAACCGGGATCGCCAGCAGCATCAAAAGGACCAATGTCACGAGTATCTGTAGAATTCCCATCCTGATTACCCCGTTTAAAAAGTACTCGCATGGACGATCCGTCTTGTCCCTGCGAAGAGTGTGAACTGCAATTGTAGCGGATTATTTCCTTATGGCATCGTAAGTCAGAATTTTTCAGGATGGATCAGGACATAACCCAGGTAAACAAACAGCAGCGCTGTGACACTGACCAATACACCCATGACAAGTACCTCCACGACAAAACAAATTCGACAGTGTCAGTATAAATCCGTTGGGATGCACAGGGAAAACCGCAGTGGCATCAGACCGGACGATTGCCATGGTCATGGTAGGCCGTGGCGTGAGATTAGGTCGCCCGCTCGCAGTGTTATCTCTCTTTTTCTTTCGTTTTCATTCGTCTGGTCTGTTGACAGCGCATATGGTCGCAGCCTTCCCCAGGATTGCGTGCTGATGCCATCCCGGGGATTTCTTGATGTTTTGCTGATGCCCTCCCGGGGTTTTCTTTATGCCTTGCTTATACCATCCCGGAATTCTTCACATCATCTTGAGATGCGCTTTGGTACGCTTGAATAGGGAAAAGGGGTCCGTCAACCCGTGAAGGGTTGACGCCCGGAAAAAAGGAGTGTAGCGCAATGTATATCATCATCGCCGGATGCCGCAAGGTCGGCTCCAATCTGGCCAAAATGCTTTCCATGGAAAACCATGATGTCGTGGTCATCGACCAGAACGCAGAGAGTTTCAAGTCACTCGGTTCCGGTTTCAACGGTATCACCATCACTGGCATGCCCATCGACGAGGATATTTTGCGACAGGCCGGCGCGGAACATGCAGATGCATTGGCTGCCGTAACGAGTGACGACAACATGAATGTCATGATTACACAGGTCGCCCGCAGCATATTCAATGTGCCCAAAGTCATAACCCGGGTGTATGATCCCGAGCGGGATCACGTATTCCGTCAAATGGGCATCGACACCTTGTGTCCCACCATGCTGGCAGTTGAACAGATCAGGGACCGTCTGACCCATGCAGGTCACAATGAAAGGCACGATTTCAATGGAACCGAAATCTATTTTCATTATGTGAAACCCGGAAAACGCATGATTGGCAAGACGCTGTCCACCATGATGTCCCAAAATGTCTTCGCAATTTTGAAGAACGGCACGTTCCTCTTCGCCCAACCCAACCTGAAGGTGGAAGAGGAAGATACGTTGGTCCTCGCGGAATATACAAGATAAACGCTTGATCCTTCACCTTGAATCACTGGGATGATCCGAAAATGCATCTGCGCATGACAGCGAAAGTGATTGGTGTGACGCAGTTCTTAAAACAAAAGGAGTGTTGCGCATGTACATCGTGATTGTGGGCGGCGGCAAGGTCGGCTATTATCTGGCCAAGACATTGGCGTCCGAAAAGCACCACCTGATGCTGATCGATGAGGACCCCTCCACCTGCAGCAAGCTTCTACAGGAGTTGCAGGAACGAAATGTCCACGTTGTCCAGGGGGACGGTACAAAAGCCGAATTTTTGGACGACGCGGAAGTCTCGCGGGCTGCTGTGTTGATTGCCGTTACGGGTGATGATGAAAACAACCTGGTGGCATGTCAGATAGCCAAGAATTATTTCCATGTACCCCGCACCATCGCACGCGTGAACAACCCGAAAAACATCCAGGTATTCAGAAAGCTGGGTGTTGACAAGGTGGTCAGCAGCACGGCTCGCATTGCGGATATCATTGAAATGGACGTAGATTGGGAAGACATAAATCAAATCATTCCACACGATGAAACCGCCATCCGAATCCGGGAGTATACGGTTTCAGGCGGTTCGGCGGCTGCCGGACGGTCGATTGAACAATTGGTTCTTCCTTGTGGAACGGTCCTCGTCGCTGTTATCCGGGAGGGGAAAACGATCCTTCCAAACGGCAGGACAGTCATTCACACGGGAGATGATGTCGTCGCACTGACCGGCGAAGACAATGCCATGGCGTTGTCTGACATGTTTGAGTCCCAATGGAGTGAGATTCATGGCTAAACGGGTATTTGAAGGAATTGCCGGTGTTTTGGCAGAGATTTTCTTTGCGGGGACCATGATCGGAGTTGGATTCCTCATCTCCCTGCTGGGCGGGGTGACGCTGAAATGACGACATCGAAGAAAAATGGATACTGGCGCCCTGTCGGCTATTTCATGGGGTTGGTCGTCATGACATTGGGTGCCCTCCAGTTGATCCCCCTTTTTGTTTCGTTGCTGTATGGGGAATGGGACATGGCGACATCCTTTCTTTTATGCAGCCTGCTGGCCGTTCTGGCGGGTGGTATTCCCGTAACTTTGCTGCATCAGGATCGTCCCTCGCACATCGGCTGGCGTGAAGGCATGGTGGCCACAGCAGGTTCCTGGCTCATCGGAATGCTGCTTTGCGCGCTTCCCTATTATTTTTCAGGCTATTACCTTTCATATCTGGACGCTTGCTTCGATGTGATGAGCGGGTTTACCACCACAGGTCTCGCCCTCATTCAGGACATGGATCACCTTTCCAATGGCATCAACATGTGGCGTCACATGCTGACGTTTGTCGGCGGGCAGGGCATGGTGGTATTGGCGCTGTCTTTTTTGGCAAGCGGCGCTGGCAGCGCCTACAAGATGTATGTGGGAGAAGGCAAGGATGAACGGTTGACCCCCAATGCCATCCATACTTCCCGTGCCATATGGCGCATCAGTTTGATCTATCTGCTGCTGGGAACCTTTGTTTTCTGGCTGGCAGGACTCCGGATAGGTCTTCCGTGGGATCAAGCCATTCTTCACGGCATGTGGATATTCATGTCCGCATGGAGTACCGGCGGATTTGCCCCCATGTCGCAAAACGTTCTTTATTACCATAGTGCTTTGTATGAAGTCATTACCATGGTCTTTTTCATCATCGGATCCTTCAATTTTGCCGTGCATTATGCGGTCATCCACGGCCGGAAACGGGAGTTGGTCAAGAACGTGGAAACCCTTTCCATGACTGTCACCATGACGGTCCTGACCCTGCTTGCCACACTGGGATTCATGCAGAACCGCATCTATCCGGATGCGATGGCCTTCTTCCGGAAAGTCTTCTACCAGCTTGTCTCCGGCCACACCACAACAGGCTTCATGACGGTGTATGCCAGGCAGTTCTACACGGATTGGGGCGAACTGGCATTATTTGCCATGATCATTGCCATGTTGATTGGCGGCAGTGCCTGTTCTACCGCGGGTGGATTCAAGGGGTTGCGGATGGCCATCCTGCTCAAAACATTCCAGAAGGAAATCCGCCAGATGTCCCTGCCTGAGTCCCGTATCATCATTCAAAAATACCATCACATTCGAGATTTGGTTCTGGATGATCAGGTGGTCCGCAGTGCTTTTCTGATCGTTACGGCGTATGTTGTGACCTATACGGGAACTGCGCTGGCCGGAATGCTTTGCGGGTTCCCATTTGCGCTTTCCTCCTTCGAGGCGGCATCTGTCACCGGGAATGTAGGGTTAAGTATCGGGCTGACAACCCCGGCCATGCCATCCATTCTCAAAGTTGTCTATATTATCGCCATGTGGATGGCAAGACTCGAGTTCATCTCCGTGCTGGCTCTTGTGGCAACCATCGTACGAAAGGTTGGCAGAAAATGAAAACCAGATCTGCGCTCATCCTTTGTCTGGTCATGGTTATGCTGAACAGGCCGGTTTCCGTCTTCGCAGAAACACCACGGGTCGTTGACAGCAACAAACTGTTATATGACGCGGTGAGTATCAATGATAAGACAATCAGCTATACAGGAGAAATCATTGGGGACATCATGGTACGCGCTGATGGAACCTGGCTGAATATTTCCGACGGGACCAATGCCATCGGCGTTTTCCTGCCATCCTCGATATCAATCGGGGATCTGACGCCGGGCAATTATCAGCATACAGGAGATCAGGTTACGATTACCGGAACCTTTCACCGGGCCTGCCCGGATCATGGCGGAGATCTGGATGTGCACGCGCAAAGCCTGACGCTCGTGGGAAAGGGGAAACCAGTCATTCATGCCTTCCGGCCGGTCAAGGCCGCCATGGCGTTGTTCCTGTTGCCCCCTGTCGCATGGATGACAAGCATCATCCTCCGGCGCAATCGCCGTTGGCGCATATGACGCTGAAAAGAGAATAAAAGCTGCAGCAACCCGATCATGAAAGGATTCCGATTCATTCGCCGGCCAACCGGTATCCAACGCCGACCTCGGTCAGGATATATTCCGGGTCGGCCGGATTCCGCTCGATCTTTCGGCGAAGATTAGACACAAAAACACGGAGTGCCTGCGAATCTGATTCAGCCTGGTAACTGCCCCTTATGCTTTGGAGAATGAACTGGTGCGTCAGTACTCTGCCCGGATGCCGGGTCATCAAACAAAGGATGTCGTATTCCACAGGCGTCAGGTGTACCGTTTCTCCCCGTATTGTGACTGTCCGATAATCAAAATCCACCCGCAATTCATGGATCGTGTAGTTTCCGCTGGAAACGGCATCGCGTTGCACCTGTTCACGATGCCGCAAGGCAACCCGAATGCGGGCCAGCAGCTCCGGCACACTGAACGGTTTGGACAGATAGTCGTCCGCTCCCGCATCCAGGGCAGCGACTTTTTCATGATCCTGATGTCGCGCGGAAACAACGATGACAGGCGAATCGCAAAAAACACGAATGCTGCGGAGCACCTCGATTCCGTCCATATCGGGAAGCCCAAGATCAAGCAGGATGAGGTCCGGATTCCAGCTCGCGGCAAGGGATATGCCCATTTCCCCTGTGGAGGCGGAAATTGCCTTGTACTGCTGACTGGTCATGGCCGCTTCCAGGAATCGTTCGATCGGCGGGTCATCTTCAACGATCAGGACGATGGTTCTCTGCGTCAATTGCGGCACCTCCATGCACTGGAATACTGAAAACGAACTCGGCACCACCTTCAGGGCGGTTACTGGCGGAGATGGTTCCTCCATGGGCTTTCACGATAGCCTGGCAGATATGGAGTCCAAGGCCGAGGCCCCGTTTTGTGTCAAAACGCTGCTCAGACCCGACGAAATACCGGTCATACAGTT
Organism: uncultured Clostridia bacterium; assembly: GCA_942493335.1. GTDB lineage: Bacteria > Bacillota > Clostridia > DSM-8532 > DSM-8532 > JAEWSN01. The sequence continues at coordinate 3,279,259 of OW818693.1, forward strand.
TTTCCATGACATCGGTGGAGATATCGGGTCCATTGTTGCTGATATGGAAAACAACCCGCAAGTTGGATACTTCTACGGACAGCGTGATCAAACCATACGAGGGCGTATGTGTGACGGCATTGTCCACCAGATTGATGATAACCTGTTCAATCAAGGCATAATCCATATCAACCATGACCAACTCTGCAGGTGTGGACACCTGCAACGTTCTTCCATTCAGTCGACGGCGGATGAGCCGGACCGTTTCCCCCACCACTTCATCGAGGACTTCCTGCTTCAGATTCAGATGCAGCAGGTCGTCGTTGATTCGGGTGAGACTCAGCAGATTCTCGACAAATTGGTTCAGCCATAAAGACTCTTCCTGGATTTCCCGGACCAGATGCTCCTTTTCCGGATCCGACAAGGTGTTGAGTCCATCCAGCAGCATGCCGGCTGACCCGGAGATGCTGGTCAGCGGCGTGCGAAGATCATGGGAAAGGGAGTGCAGAATGGTGCTGCGCAACTTCTCGCTCTTAATTTCCCGTTCACTTGACTCCTGCATCTTGGCCAGTCGAACCCGTTCGTCGGCCGCATGCCGGATTTGCACCATCATGGTGCTGATAACAAGGGAAACAGCCAGCATGATCAGAAAGATCATTGGATACTTCGCGTCATAGAAATTCAGACTGAAATAGGGCTCGGTAAATAGAAAATTGAAGAGGATGACCGAAAAAAGGGACGCAATCGCGCCAAACCGATATCCTTTTGTGAAGCGGGACACAAGGATGACTGCCGATAAATAAAGCATGATGACGATGGATTCATCAAGACCGTGATGGAACAGGAGGCGACAAAAAAGGGATACGAAAAGAAGGATTCCCAGCATGAGACCGGAATCATTAAGCCATTGGCGGGAGACGGTATGCGGCTCATTGTTTCTCGGGCTGTGCAATGGAATATTTCTGAACATGTGCTTCACCTGCCTTGCCCGATCGGACCAGGGCCATGACATGATCTCCCAAGGTCAGTCTGGAGGTCATGTCATCAACAGGCGCACCGTCCCTATGCATCAGGCAAATGCGACGGGCTTCTTCAGGCAATGGATAATCATTTGCCGGTCTCCCGATCCAAGGATTGTCGGAAGCGATTTCAATATCCATCACCACGCACTTTCCAATCCCGATCGGAATTGCATGGATATATCCGTGTGACGCCAGCAGGAAAGACAAAGCATCTGTCAATTCGGGAGTATCACCTGACAGGCAATGGATGCCCAGTTCACGGAATAAATGAAGATTACGGAGATGAGGCGCAACAGCCACTGTTTTTTTGATTGAGAACAAACGGACGGCCACTTCACAAACAACCAGACACTCCGCTTCCTGTTCGGAAACGGAAACTAGGGCCTCGCATTTTCGAATGCCGGCCTGCTTCAAGATCTCCGGCCGTCGTCCGTCCCCATGAACGGCATAATGATCCGCTGAGTCCGCATAACGGGAGCACAGGTTCATGTCATTGCTGATCAGCGTTACATCATGGCGAGCCTGTGACAAACCAATCGCAACCTGTAATGTCTGTTCCGTATCACCAACCAGAATGAGTTTCATATCCTTGTCCCCCCATTTTGGGATAATAGCCTTGAATCCAACAGTTGATATCCACTGAGCCTGTATGGTCTCAGATACGAAAGGTTACCGACACAACCCGTCCCATGAATCAATCATATCGAAAAAAGCGTTAATGCCGTATTAGCACGCCATGACAAGACATATGTTTTCCATTAATGCATGTATGATTCTTATCGTGGAACAAGTTTCACCCATTCAGTCTTTATCACAATTACAGTATAAATCTGTTTGGAAGCGCAGCAAAACAGCAGGACCTTCCAGGCTTGCGATTGCCGTGGGCATGATAAGCCGTGGTATGAAATTAAGTCACGCGCACGCATTGCTTTCATTGGTTATCGCGCATATGCGGTGGTTCGGTTCGTTGACTTCCCATTTCGGGAAAACTATACTTTGTTTGTGCCATTCCGGTTAGGAAGTGGCATTACATCAGACTTTCACATATGTCTGCAAACTTCTTTGGCATGCAGGATCATTCATGACGAGAGCCATGTGATATCGGCAGACATGTTGATTGGGGCGGTTGATATGTTGAGGACACTGAAAGGCAAGATATCCTTCATTTACTTGTGCCTGGTGATGCTGATCGCCGTTGTGGGTGCGATGTCCTTCTTCAACCTTCTGCGGCTGAGCAGGTCCATCGACGGTCTGATGACAGACAACTACAAAAGCATTGGGGCGGTTACCAATACCCTGGAGGCGATTGAGCGCCAGGACAGCGCGGTTCTCATTTACATAAGCATTGACCGACAGAAGGGAATGGACTTGTTTACCGACAACAACACCATCTTTCTGCAATGGTATGGTGTGGAACAGAACAACATTACCGAACAAGGCGAAAAGGAGATTGTAGATAACATCAAGTACTATTATTCCGGCTATATAAAGCTGTTTTCCAGGCTCCAGGAAATTCGAAACAGTCAGGATGAGGTGGCAGCTGCAGACTTCTACAACAAAGTGATGATGCCTGATTTTCTGCGGTTGAAGCAGGAACTGAAAAGTCTGACGGTCCTGAATGAAAGGGCAATGTTCCGTGGACGGGATAAGGCGACCGAGAATGCCAAGCAATCCACCGTGTTCATGCTGGGGTTGACGGCATTGGCGATTGTGGGAGGATATCTCCTCTCGCGGTATTTCACAAAACGGTTTCTCAAACCCATCGATACCCTGAATGAGGCCATCCGCGAGATCAAGGCGGGCAACATGAACAAACAGGCCGAGGTGGTGGGGCAGGATGAAATCGCGGTATTGACACGTGAATTCAACCATATGACCCAACGGCTCCAGATCTATGAACAAAGTGCGCTGGGCACGCTGCTCTCGGAAAAGAACAAGTCTCTTGCAATCGTCAGAAGCATTTCCGATCCATTGATCGTATTGGACAACAATTATCGCGTGGTGCTGTTGAATGATGCGAGCGAGCGGTTTTTCAATGTGAAGGAGGAAAAGGCCGTCACCCGGCACTTTCTGGAGACCATTCGCAATGGGGAGTTGTTTGACTATATCTCCGGCACGATGGACAGGGATGCTGGGTCGGCGGATTACGAGGCGGAATCGGCGCATCAAATCATCCACCTTCGTTCTGCGGAAGAAGATTTCTATTTCAAGGTGGTGATCACGGCCATCAATCGTGATGATGCCGGGTTGGGCGGAATGGTGGTCCTTTTGCAGAATGTCACTCAATTGAAGCAGCTGGAAAAGGTTCGGACTGATTTTATCGCCACCATTTCCCATGAGTTCAAGACACCCCTGACGTCCATCATGATGGGCTCAAACCTGCTGGAGAATGAGGGGGTCGGGATCTTGAACAAGGAACAGCACAGCATCCTTCAGGCCATTCAGGAAGATGGAGAAAGGCTGTCCGCCCTTGTCAGAGATTTGCTCGAGCTGACAAGGATCGAGTCGGGGAAAGCCATCTATCAGTTTGAGGCGTGTTCGGTGGACGGGATGATACGGACCTCCATCAGACAGTTTCAGCAGCAGGCGGAAGAACGGGAAATCCTGCTTCAGGAGGAAACCGAGGAGAATCTGCCGCGCGTGAGGGCGGACTATGAAAAGGTGACATGGGTGCTGAACAATTTGATTTCCAACGCAATGAAATACACCAACAGCGGGGATGTCATCACGGTTTCCGCTTCCGTACAGGAAGGGAGGATGCAGGTTTCCGTTCAGGACACCGGCGTAGGCATTCCGGAAGAGTACGTGGACCGCATCTTCGACATGTTTGTCCAGGTGCGGGATGGAGATTTCGAGGTGCGTGGGACCGGTCTTGGCCTTGCCGTCGTCAAGCAGATCATCGAAGCGCATGGCGGACGAATCTGGTGCGAAAGCAAACTGGATGCCGGGAGTAACTTCATATTCACCCTTGACCTTGCATGACGGGAGTTGGAATGCATGAAAAAAATCCTCATTGTGGACGATACGAAGAATATCAGGCTGTTGCTGGGAAAAAGCCTGGAGCTGGAGGGGCATGCCGTTCAAACCGCTTCTGATGGCAAACAGGCTTTGTTGATGCTGCAAGAGAACAGCTTTGATTTGGTGTTTCTGGACATCAAGCTGCCGGAGGTCAGGGGAACCGAAGTGTTGCGGCGTATGCGTGGTATGGGCATCACCACGCCTGTCATCATCATAACGGCCTATGCCACCGTCCGGAACGCTGTGGAATGCACGAAGATGGGGGCAGTCGCCTATCTGCAGAAGCCGTTTACCGCGGACAAAATCAATTCGGTCATGCTTGAACTGCAGAACATGATGCCATCCGGTCTGGATACCGGGACATCCGGATCGATGGATGTCGGGTCGTCCGGACCGATGGATACAGCGAAAACCCTTTTGGCAGCAGGCGAAGGGGGTAGAGCGCTTGATGTCTTGAAGTCTGCACTGGCCAACGATGCGGAAAATCCGGAGATTTACAGGGCCATTGGCATGGCGTACGAAGCGATGGGGGAAAGCGTAAAGGCGGAGCGGTTCCTCAATGCCTGCAAGGCGCTCGGTGGTTGAGGACTGTGCAAGGCATCCAGGAGGCCGTTCGCCGACCGGAGTACGGTTTTTTCCCAGGGTTTCATTCGTTCGCAATCAGGTGTATGTCGATATTGTTCAGCTTGCGGATCAGTCTGTTGACGGTGGAGCCGCGCAAAAAGGTCTCTATCTTTGTACGTTTGGGATATCCGATGAAGATTTGCGTAATGTGCTTCTCATTGGCCCAACGGGCCAATTCTTCCGATACACTCTTCCCTACAAGTGTGATCGTTTCGGCACCAAGCTGATGGGCCAATTGGAAGTGGCCGTGAAGATTCTGTGATTCTTTCGGGGTCGCCTTGCGGACAAATCGATTGGTGCAGTTCACTGTGACCACATACCATTCGCACTTGTATCGGCTGGCCAGCCGTGAAGCACGGCGAATCATTTTTTTCGCCGTCATGCTGGAGCTGATGCAGACCATGATTCGTTCCACCGTGTGCCAGTTGTCACGAATTCCCTCTTCCTTCATGTACTGGGTCAGATCTTCGTCCACTTCTTCGGCGATTTCCCTGAGGGCCAGTTCACGCAATGCATTGAGGTTTCCTTTGCGGAAAAAATTCTTCAGTGCGTTGGGGACCTTGTCCATAGCATAAACATTACCACGCTTCAGGCGGTTCAGCAGTGCGTCTGTCGTCACATCGACGACAACGACCTCATTGGCGCGCTGCACGATAAAGTCCGGGATGGTTTCATTCACCTTGATTCCCGTGATTTGGAATACGATATCATTCAGACTCTCGATGTGCTGAATATTCAAAGTTGACAGGACGTTGATGCCGTGACGCAAAATTTCATCCACGTCCATATATCGTTTTTTGTATCTGGAGCCAGGCACATTGGTGTGCGCCAGTTCATCAACAAGCACCAGATAAGGCTTTCGGGCGATGATGGCCTCTGTATCCATCTCTTGCATCTCAACACCGTTATAGGTGACGGTTTTCCGTGGAATGATCTGAAGGGCGGCTATCTGCTCGTCCGTCTCTTTACGCTCGTGCGATTCCACATATCCGATGACAACATCCTGCCCATAACTCTTTCGCCGATTCCCCTCGTTGAGCATGGAAAAGGTTTTTCCAACACCCGGGGCATAGCCAATGAAGATTTTCAGTTTTCCGCGGCCTTCCCGGTTGTACTGTTCCAGTGCTTCATCCGGACTGAGCCGTTGCGATTCTGCCATTCTTGTTTCTCCCTGCGATGTTTGTTGCATTTGCGCCAATGATAGATTATACCCGGGACTGCAATCAAACAACCCAAAGGCAACCAGATTGACTCGGATCCATCGGTGTAATCCCATGCAGTCAAAGATTTTCTTGGATCCAAACAGCGTGTCGTTTATACATGAACGCATTCTTCATCAAGGTAACATTATGCGTTTCTTCCGCATAATTTCTTGTCCATTCCGAGATGGCCAAAAGTCTTTTTGTGATTGCCGACAGCAATTCTGATCTGGTATATGCGTATGGCGGGCTTTTCTTGCCATAAGCCTGTAAAAACAGGTCAATCCTGTGGTTCATCTCTGCCATGTCAAAAGGGGATGTCTCTTCGCCTTCCCCGAGTGCTGTCTTCGGCATGACGGGTATGAACCGATAGGCAGTGTAGGCCATGTCCCACAACCGGCTTCCCGGGGCGCACAAATCAAAATCGATCAATCCGGCAAATTCGGTTCCCTCAAATACGCAGTTATAGGGAGCAAAATCATCATGACAGATTACTTGCGGTTCGGTCCCGGTGTGGAAGCTCCATTGGGCGTTTTCCATCACGAAGTCTTCTGTCGCATCATGCCAGTCTCTCATGTGCGATGCGATTTGTGTCAGGACACTCCGGCTCCATATCCATTCCGGCATATCATGCGGAACATCCCCGTTCATGAAGGACAGAACTTCCGTGTCGGCATCAAAGGAGATCGGCTCCGGCACCCACTTTATCCCTTTGCTTCGGACATGTTTCAGCAGATGATGAATGGTTTCAGTGGATTTTGTCACTTTGCGGTATACCTTGTTGTCCAGCCTGATAGGGGTGTTCATCAATCCGCCACTCAGCTTTTCGCCATTTTCGTCGATCACTTTATGCCTCCCGTACTTGATCCTGCTCATGCAGCAACAAGTACGCGTGCTCCTGACGAATGAGGTTCTTGATCTCCGCTATGTCTGTGGCGGCAATGTTCGGGATGTCGAGCGCATAAGCGCCGCAGTGCGCCTTTTTCGCTCCATCAGGGAATGTATAGGTGTATATATGGGTATCAGCATCGCCGCCACAGAAATTGCATCCGCTCTTGCAGCGCGGAGTTTTGCTTGGCGATTTCTCAATCGCATCACGGACAACCTCGGCATACTTTTGGGAATAGTTGTTGCAAGCTGAAAAGCGCAGTGCGAAAAAGGGGTCATTGGCCTTGTTCTTCTTGATACCCATTTTCGCGATTTGCTTATGATGCATGTCGCATTTGAAAGTCAGATTGGATCGTTCCTTTTGAGGATGATAGCCAAGTTCGGACAAGCAGGTGCTGATCTCCTGGTATACCGCTTTTGCATCCTGATCGAGCATGGACAAAAACTGATTCATCAATTCATCTTTTCTTCTAGTTTTCATAGGTCGTTCTCCTTCCAGCAGAACACTAGTATGAGCAGTTATACGCCGATAATGCTTGTTCATTCATCGTTTCAGGATTGACAGTGAAGGGCTCTCAGGTATACGGTACAATGAACAGAAAAAGAAATCAATCAACAGAAAAGAAATCAATCTTGAAGTATTATGGCATTGAAGAAAACGTAAAGGCATTATTATCACGGGGGATCCGATTCGTGTTTGGATAAAGAGAATCCTTGAATTTGATGCAAATCCAAAAGCCAAAATTGAGCCGTTCAGAGAGATAGATTGCGATCAACACGTCTTAAGAAAGATTGATGGACATCTTGAAAATCGAAACATCCCTTATATCAAGGCGAAAACCTGGACGGCGAATGCGTTTTACAGAGAAACAGAGGAGAAGATCGCACTACAGGTTTCCGAAGGCTGCGTTACGGGGCTAATGAAGCAGCGGTCTTTTAGCGTATAAAAATTCCGTAATGTAGTTCTGGGTCAAGTGCTTTTTTAGCGGTGATGATTTAAGCAGTGTGGAGTGGGATTCGCGTTCTTGGAAAAGCAGGGAAGAAATCGTGGAGAATCTCGTTGAAACATCATTAGAGATATGCTTGTAATTTTAGGTTTCTGACCTTTGTCGTTATTTTGTACCGCTTGTTGCCATCACCGTCGATGTGCTGAAATCCCATAGTTTTGTGCCATTTTCATATAGTTCGATTCGTTTATCAAACCGCTTGTTTATCAGCTCAATCCCTCTTTCCATCTCGATATCTGATAAGGCGGCTGAATCGATCTTTTTGGCCTTGATCAGGCTATTGATAGAGAACAGGCGATTCACTTCAATCGACTCAATTGCCATATCATAAGGCACTTCGTAATTATCGGGGCAATACGACAGGATCGTGAAAAAGTGAACGTTGATTTCTCGAAACCCTGCCTTCTCCAGGATCGGCGCAAATTCATTTTCCTGAAGTGGATAAGCACAAACATTAAGCTGCTTTTCATACGCTGTACTGACATCCCATGCTCTGTTGAGAAGTGCCTTCTCTTCTTCTTCATCCGGCATATCCATGTTCGCTCTTGCATTCAGGCCTGGACGAACTGAGAAAATGACGATTTTTCCACCTCGTCTTAAAATACGGTATTGTTCGCGCGTGAAGGCGTTTGGCTCAATATGCTCCATGACAGTATGGGAGAAGCATAAATCATACGATTCATCGCTGAACGGCATCGACAACGCATCGCCCAACAAAAAAGTGCAATCGAGTCCCAATTCTTTTGTTTTCGTCCTTGCGAACTCAATATGACCGACATCATTATCGATACCTGTAACATTTACATTAGGCAAATAGGCTTTTATTCGATGGCAGAACACGCCTCCTGCACATCCAATATCCAGCGCATCCATCCCGTCCTCAACTTTCATGGAAGAAAGCCAGATATCCTTATTGCTCAAGTTGAACCGTAATCCTCTTGAACGATAGAGTTCTTCTGATGTTTGCACATATTCCGACCATGCATTTCCCATCTGCCACCTCAAACATGAATTGTTCCGCTACCAAAAGTGATTGTGGCGCTGATGTTTCAGACCCGCTGATACTGTGACCCGCGGCACCTCCTGATTCAGAGATGTGACACGAAAAGGCAAATGCTAAAGACCAAAGTGCTGCACCAGCTGTTCCAGCGTGTTATCAATTGTACTGTCACTACTACGAACGATGCTAAAAAGGTTGTTCTTTCTTACATCCTCATATACTTGATTTATCCCGATTCGAAAAAGTTCGTCTTGTACAGCGATTTTTTTCTCAGGTTCCTTTAGCGATAAAAGACACTCAAGAAACTCTTTATGGTCTTCTCGTTTCCCATAGTTTTCACAGGTAACCATTTCAGGCTTCGCCAACAGGCATGCTGTTCGGTTAAATTCTGATATTTCAGTCAGCAATTCCATTGGAAACAAAACATCGGCTATTACCTTATTGTTCTGTGATAGCTTGATAAGTTCTACAATTGCATACTCAAGATATTCGTTATACCCATTGTAATCACCTGCCGCCAGGAACTCTTCGACCGATTGGCTGAAATAGGTCTCCCAATCAGTTATAGCTTGCCGTTTGGAAGCCCTTTTCTGATACTTCTCGTCAATGATTGATTGCCATGTTTTGAAACTCTCCTCATGCCAGTTATCATTAAAGTGAATGAAGCCATATCGCTTCGACAACTCTTTTGCCGCTGTTGTTTTACCACCGCAAGCGGTTCCACAAAGAAAGTAAACATTTTTCAGGTTATGTCGCAAAATATTATTAGCAATATTCATATTGTCCTCCTTTCTATGATATATTCTTCTTTTTCTATTCCAAATAAGGCTGGTAATGAGGCAATTCAGATTTGTACTCTTTGACGCTTGTAATTTTGTTTTGCGCATCGAAAACAAATATCGACACACCGTCAAATTCCCCTTTATTATGGCTATACTCATACTTGAAATACCACTGAACAACGGTGGTACTGTTTTCATGAATAAACTGTTGTACGTCCCATGCAATCACAATGCCTTGTTTATTCCACTCTTCAAACCATTTTTCCATGCTATTTATCCCATGATACTCAGGGCCATAACACTCAGTGTAGATAATGGATGACGCAAAGATTTTTGGAATTATGTCCTTGCTTTTGCTCTTCCACGCATTCATATACTGCTTTATCATCTCTTCTCTTGGATTATTCATTACCCTCACCTCATGTCATGCACATCCCTGACTTTGCCATAACTTGGATTTCGTTATTGATGCATTTCTGCCGTTCCATGAACCTATTGTCTTTGCGGTGGGCCTAAACCGGAGGCCTGTGACGCGCAACGGTTTTGGCATGTGAAGAAGCGATGGCATATGGAGTTGCGCCCAATCGCACAAGGGAAACACTAAAGAACCTTGTCCTTAAAATAAGCTCCGATTTTCACCACTTCATCCATTACGACATCGACAAAGTCCTGATTGCTCTGCCAAGATTCTTTCGTAATGCCACGCCTATCGTCAATCGGACAGACGTAGAAATCAATAGTCTTGGGGAATACATATTGGTAAGTTAATAATGCCCTGCGGGCATGAAACGCTTTACATACAATCAGTGCGCGAGAACATACTATCTCATTTTCTTGAAGAACTCTATATGAAAACGCGGCGTTTTCAAATGTATTCGTAGCTTTGTCTTCTCTGAGAATTGCAGAGTCAGGAACATCAAGTTCTGTAGCAATTTCTTTAAGAAAATCAAACTCGGTATTGTAATTCACTAGATTCTTGTTTGATCCACCACTTGGTAAAATATAGCGCGAAACGCCATTTTTGTATAGCTCTACAGCCTTCTCCATGAGTTTTTTGTGGCTCCCGCCAGGGACAAGAATAACATCCGCTAAATCGGTTGGCCTGCTATAGAAAATGAAATCGCTTATGCAATCATATCTTTTACTCATCTGGCTAGTACCTCCCCGCTATATACATAAAGCTATACGCACCAATACAGCGGCCATAAATTATGTTCTTACTTACTGACTAGCTCCAATGTATGCCTTGCCAAGTCTAAACTCCCCCAATTCCCGTGTCCCGGTACAACTATTTCTGCCTTTGAGTACTTTTCCAAGACTTTATTAATTGTATCCGGCCATTGCTTAATATTTGCGTCTGAAATATTACCCTTATCTTTTGAGTCTATAGACTTTATTACACATCCGCCAAACAGCACTTTATATTGTGGAAACCAAACGGTTATATTGTCTATTGTATGTCCTTCGCCTGGGTAGAAAGTTTCCATATCAATGTTACCAACTGAAAAGTTCGGTTCTGAATCCAGGGTTGGTTGTGGCTTTTCATAGCCAATTTTCTCAGCCTCTTTAGCAGTCAACCTGGTGCTTCTGACATCAACATGGTTTTCTATCAAGGTATCAATTCCACCTATTCGGTCATCATGAGCATGGGTAATGATCGTAACAACGATATCCTTACTAAATACGCTTTTGGTTATGCTTATTAGTTCTTTCGTCTGCGCATTATTCCAAGGGGTATCAATCAACACAATTCCCTTTGTAGAAACTACAACCAGTCCATTGGAAGGTGTTCTATTTCCATTATAACTTTCATATGTGGTATGCACCCAAATTTCATCATTGATCTTTGACAATTCTACGTAATTTGTATCATCTGATCCGCTTTTGATAAAGCTCTCAGTGACCTTGCCCTCGTCAGAGTTGTTGGAACACGATACCAAACATAGAGTCAATAAAATGCAAGAAACAAAAAACATATTGCGATTTTTCATAAATGCTCCTTTCTTTCGTTTTTCTTATCCTACAAAGGCCGACCTAACTAATCTGGACATGGAAGCCCGGCCTTCCCGCATCAAACGCTAAAAATCCTTTATTGTTCATAATCCTGTCTACACAAGTCAGAATAAAACCTTTATCCCATTCATGTAGTGGTGTTTGCTTTTCTAGAATTGTCGACAGGTAAATAAAATCACGCATCTTAAAAAACGGTTCCAATCCTGATATCATTTCTTCGCAAAGCTCATTCTCGGTTATATATCCACGCAGAAGATGATAGTGCATCATTTTTGCATCATTAGCTCGATTGGGAAGATTGTGTGGGTCTGCCCCTATTAAGTAACAATGCATACATATAGCCAAATCAGCTGCAAACCATGAATATTCACATTCATCAAAATCAAAAATTGTGACTTGATCATTCGTGTCAATCATATAGTTCGATAATAAATAATCACCATGTGTTAGGCCAAAACAATTCCGATTTTTTGGTGCTTCTTTCATTTGCGACATAAACTCAGAAAAAATCATATGCAGATTTATGTTATAGTTCATAAATATCTTGTCAGCCTTTATTATGTGCTGACTTTCATTCCATTGGCGCCTGATATATTTATTGCGGGGGGCATACCCTTTCGATATTCTATGAATTTTACCGAGTTCTTTTCCAATCATAAAAAATCTGTTTTCTGTAAAGTCACAACGATCATCCCAATTATTGCCTAAAGCGAAAGAAAATGCAGCAGCGTGAAAAGGAGAATCATCAAGTTCAACGTAAACACAGTATGTATTGTTTTGAGTTTTCAACGGACAAACAACCTTACAACCATTATCGAACAGGTGTTGTTGAAAATCCAGTTCGCCAATAATCTGTTCAATACACCGGTGATGTATTGATGTCAGTCGCAAAATAAACAATCCCTTCTGGTCGTCATATACTTTGAAAATCAGGTTATGTGATTTTCTTAGAAAAACCACTTTCTTTGCGCTAGAAACAAATTCCTTTGCTACGACTAGCAAATCGCTTTCGATCATACGCATTACCTCTCTGCTTTATTAGCCATTCATTCATAATACTTCCTCGGACGCTGTTTCATGGGCTGTCGAAACCATCATCTGCGACTGCTCCCGCTCCGAAAGCGCGCGACGCGCACCGGTTTCGGGCTGGTACCGAGACGATGTAATCTGATGCGGATGATATACGCGTCCTATGGGTGATGATACGCTATGCCCAAAAACCTCAGTTTTTATTCCAATAGTGTAGTCAAACGAGCACTAATGTCTTCTTCCTGAAGGATAGTGTTGTTATTTCAGCGTTTCTCAATGCTTTTTCGGTAACGGTTTCTTCCAGTTCTATTTTGCTTCGTAATGCCTTAATTGCAGCATCGTGGGAGACAATAATGATGTCTTTGGGATAGAACCTTTCGGCTGCATTGTATACGGCATTGTACACTCTGCGCTGTAACATCTCCCATTCTTCCATTCCTTCGTATTTGCCATCAGGGAATGCAACATCCCTTTCTTCCGCTGTCATTCCTGAAACCCGCCCTATTTCGCGTTCAGATAGGTCGGCATCCTCATAAATGCTATCAACACCCAATGTAACGGCGACTATTCGGGCTGTTTCACTTGCACGTTTGAGCGGACTGGTTACTATCGCCATTATTTCATGTGACCGTATCTTCTCAGCACATTGGCGAGCTTGATTACGTCCATTTTCATTAAGCACAATGTCAACTCGACCCTGCCACCTGCCAGAAGCGTTCCAATCAGTTTCACCATGACGAACAACATATATGTTCATTTATTTCATCATTCCTCTCATGGCTTAATTACCATCAAAGATATAGGAAGACATATATTTTCAGGGCACTGTATACATAGTCCTAAGCACTTATGACAGCCGTGCCTTCCTCTCCATATCAGACAAGGTCTTTGTGTCAGTGGAGCCACAAAACCGGGACTACAGAGCCCATCTTCGGAGGCGTGCGACGCGCAACGGTTTCGCAGTTTCATAGACACATGGTTGAACCAAGCTGCTGTGCGGCAGCTTGCCCAGATAATTCCTTTTCCCTATTGTATCAGACCATCCTATACTTGCAAGAAAAGCTTGAAAGGATGGTCCCACACGGAAACGTATCTGGATCAACACCTCGTGTCACTAGAACTGCGCTGATTTTCCCATGTCACAAAGTAAACTTATATGGATCTGATGAGGAGATTCGTCATGTTCGCCAAGGCAAGACCCGAAGAGTGCGATTATGAGGATGTCAGAAGGTTTCTTCATCATGCCATCAAGCGGGTTCTCGCTGCGGCAAGGAATCACAAACAACGCGCAAGGCTCTCCGCCTGCTATTCTTCCGGGTTACGGGTCAACGAATTGGTTCACCTGAAAGCCAAAGACATCGAAAGCGAAAACATGTGTCTTTGCGTTCAGTGTGTCAAGGGCGGAAAAAATCGAAATACCATCCTGTCAAAAGAGAACCTTTTACGCCCGAGGCTGCATTACAGGCAGTATAGGCCGCAAGACGGGCTGTTTCCCGGCGCATTTACTTGCGAACACCTCTTTGAGGAAATCGGCATCACGGCAGTGTGGCACACGTGGGGGCAGACGCTTGCATATCCTCCGCATATCCATTGCTTTGTGCCAGGAGGCGGGTTGTACGAAACCGGAATATCCTTCATGAAATCTCGCGATAAGTTCTTTTTGCCAGTGATGGCCTTATCGAATCTTTTCGGTGGGGGGGCTGCAGGTGTTCGAAAAGAGTGATCTTCTGGCCGGGAAGCTTATCCTGCATGGTTCGCATGAGCCTGGATCGAACGTCGAAGATCAGCTGTTGCTCGACAGCCTGTGCAAGAAGAAGGGGGTTATATATTGTAAAAGCCATTATGCCGGTATTTTCAAGTGATTTCACGGAGGAAACGCATGAATATCAGGGATGGAAATAAGGTGCAAGACCCATAGCACGTACTCCAGCGGATTCGTTCAACAGGATTTCCGCAATTTCCGAGATACTAAAATAACTTCCAAACTGAAGGCCATTCACAGAAGTTCGCTCTGTGAATGGCCTTTATTCTCAGGCAACTGCGGAAAGAATAGCATGCAATGTCACTTAACGGTCTGCCTCTGCGCCGTGCTGAAACCTACCCCGCGGCTGCTACCGCTTCGGAGGCGCGCGACGGCACCGGTTTTAGGCAGTTGAATACACGTAGTTAGCTGCCGTGTGTAGCTTCGGACTTCAATATGATGAATCCATATATCCTAATAGTACAGATAGTCTGAATGCCTGGGATATTTAGCCATGGCGGTTTTGTGCTTATTGAATCCCAATTTTGTATAAAAATCGACTGCTTCGAATGATGAAGTTAATCCAACCAGAAGCCCTTCATTGCCTTCGAGAAGCTTCTCAACAATACGTCGCCCAATGCCCTGTTTTCTGTGTGAAGAAAGTACGGACATATCATGGATCCATCCATAACACTCACCATCGGAAATTATTCTACCCGCTCCAATGATTATTTCTGAATCCCATGCAGTAACGTAGCGATAACTATTGGTAAACGCTCTCCGTATTTTCTCTGTTTCACGGTCTCTCCCGAGACCCAGACACATACCGGTTTCACTATAATGGTCAACTAATTTTTCCCACTCATTCTCACCTAAAGCAGTTTTGTATACAATCATTTCTTCCTCCATTCCGTGATGAGAAGTACTTCTTCAATTTTGGATAATTGCATATGTAAAGTTCAGTCATGGCCGCTAACGTGCATGCCTTTGCGAAGTGCCGAAATCGTTACCCACGGCTGCTCCCGCTTCGGAGGCGCGCGACGTGCAACGGTTTGGCATGATGAAAAGGCGACGAGATGTAACGTGGAACGCATTATACTCAAATAATCTGTTCCCTTAAAACATAAAAATCATACTCGTCAGATGCTGTCATAACTTAATCCAAAGATATATTCGAATGTATTTATCACCCCATATTTAAGCCTCAATATACTTGAGCTACGAATCTAGCATAGTGGTAAAGTCACTAACAGACAGCTTATGCTTCTCGATGCAAGCTAACAAGTCCTTATTTGTGTATATTCGTTTGTTATCCTCACTCAAGAATGACTGTATATTATCTGCAAGAGTGAATGACATTTCAAATTCGGAGATTTCAGTTCAACATGCTTGTTACAATTTCAGCTAACGGCTCAGTGTCTCCGATGTTTCCAGACCGTTCTTCAGGGGCTTGCTTCAGAGCGCGCGATGCGCAGGGTGAAAGGATTTTGCATATGCAATGTTTAGTGCTGTCGGTCGCAAACAATATTGCACAGCAGTTTTCAATAATTTAGTACCTAACGAATCTAGAAGAAGATAGATAATTATTTAGCAAGGCGACTTTTCATAGAATCACGAAAAATTTCCCAAGATTCATTTACAAATGCATTCTTAGGCAGTCTTATACAAAGGCGCTTGTTCACTAAAAGAATGACGTACTTTGGACTTTCTTTCAAACCGACTATTTGATCCCAATTGTATTCAGACGTTACGTTTCCATCTATTACCTTTATAGTTTCATTGAGTATGATTATTCTTTCCCACTCTTTTGCTCCTTGACTTACTGCCAGTGATTGATAATACCTTGATGACATTATTCTTGACCGAATAAAAGCTCTATACGCACAGAAAGCAAGAAATATAGCATAAATAGCTGCTGAGATGTTATCTCTCTGCATTATACTGTTGAATGCAAAATAGAAACATAATCCCATAGCTGCTATCCAGATAAAGAAATCTGGACTCTTCTTGTTAGGATGGCTTGCCCATTCAACAAATAGCGCTCGAGTTATTTTGAATCGCACTTCATATGACAGAATCATATTTCCTCCACTGCAGCATATGGCAAGCTAGTTTATTTCTCAATAATAAAGTATCCCGACCGATTGCACTTAACGTCCTAGTCTCTGCAGCGGGCCGAAATCGGGACCTCAGCGTCTTTCTTCAGCGGTGCGCGACGCGCAACGGTTTGGGCATTTTGCAGAGGCGTTCTTATAAGATTCGGGGCGCTGAATGATCTATCCTAAAATATAAACGACCATCTTTTTCAGATAGAAAGGGAGATATGTCTCGTATATAAGAGTATTCAGGGATCTTGCTTATTAAGTTGCGCAAAATACATAAAATAACAGGATGTATTAGCCTGTCATTATCATTGTTCATTACGGCACTTTTTGTTGTTAACCAAGGCTTAACCTCATTGAAATATGTCTCTATTTCGCCCTTCACTAAGTCATAAGGAAGTTCAGATAAGCAGAGCCAAAAGTACCATTTGGAGTACCATGGGCGTTTTTTATCTGATTTATGTTTATTATAGTTGCTGATTCTATCATATATCCATCTAGTGTTATTCACAGCGGTTGTAGCAAGGAAACGCAATACAATAAGAGAGGTATCAAAGCATTCTCCTAGACCATCATCACCATTACCGAAGCAAGTTGTTTTGAGTCGAGTATGAGCTATAGCGGTGATTTGAGTAACAACTGGATTATTAGGTGCAAGTAATGACAGTAAACGAATTATTTCAAGCTCATACATGTTACTTGAAAATATATGTGTCTTTGGTGTTTGGTTGAGAATTGTTTTTAGCTTACAACCACTATTGTATGGTGGAATAAACACTGATGGATAGAGCTGTCGGCCCAAACCATCGGAATTATTGGGATATTTCTTTCCTCCATAAAACCTTTCTGCTTGACTTTCATTTGTCCGGGCAGAAAGGAGTTGCTTTACAATGGTATTCTCCTGTGCTTTGGTTAATTGTCCACCTTGGATTAAGTAGTGATTAGTCTTCGCCATCAACTCATATGCATTCATTCTTTACCGCCAATCAAGCCTACTAGAGCGTCATAATCAGAATGAGTTATCCCGCGCCCCGTTTCTTATAACGTCTTTGTGTCCCCGATGTTTCGGAACCGTTCTTCAGACGCCTGCTTCAGAGCGCGCGTCGCGCACGGTGAGGGAATATTGGGGGACACGATGTTAGCAGGCGCAACTATAGCTCATTAATAATAATCTTTTCTTGCTTAGCAAAACAACGCTGCATTCGCTTGTCCCAATCACCAGACCATCCTTGTGATAAGGCATGTTGAGAAATATGGATAGCTCGTATATAGTTTTTTTGCTTTTCATATATAATCGCCAACTGCTCATATCCTTTATGACACGGCAAAGGGCGTGCTTTATACTCTTTTAAGAATGCCCGTTTTGCACGTTTTGCAATCTTTATCTGCTCATTGCATGCTGCTATAGCTTCTGAAAGGGCACCTTCAACTCTATCACGATCTTTATAGAATGTGCTCACCTTATGCCCATAAAAAAAGTGAATATCCAGTACATCAGTATTTTCATTGACATACTCTTCTGCTTTTCGGAGTATTCTTACTGCAATAGCACGCTCATCGTCTTTCCGAAACCAACACGAAAGATCTGTTAAGAATGATAGTGCGGATTGACTTGAGAAAGAAAGATTGCCCTCAATTATTGATCTTTCTCCAGCCCCCATGGGTTGATACTTCTGAACTATAAATTTCCTATCCACTTCACAAAACTCGGACATCCACCATTCAGCAAGCCCAAAATACCCAATTTCACCGCCTATATGGCTATTTTGCTTCTTCAAGAAATCAAAGACACCCATCTTCACTCCTAATTATCGATGTATATAAGCACTGGTGTCTGCTAACGGCTTTGTGTCCCCGATGTTTCCGATCTGTTCTTCGGAGGCCTGCTTCTAAGCGCGCGACGCGCACGGTAAGGGAATATTGGGGACACGTTGTTAGCTGATGTACTCACCGGAAGTTCTCCTAGAACTTATCTTCTAATCACATTCCCTCAAAATTTGGTTCCTTTCTTTATCATGAATTTTTCTGGTTCCCTTACAAATCCATATTGTTCATAAAGTCCATGTGCATCTTTTGTTGCTAAAATCCCTTTCAATCCCTCTATTTCCTTAGTTTCCATGATGCATTCCATCAATTTCTTTCCTAATCCATTACCTCTATAATTCGTATCAATGATAATGTCACAAATCCAATAGACTGTAGCATAGTCAGTAACCACCCTCCCAAAACCGATTAATTTGTCTGCTTGATAAATTCCATAGCATATTGAGTTTTCTATTGATTTGAGAATAGTTTCATCGGTTATTTCCTCCGCCCAATACGTCTGTTTCATTAATGATCTAAGTGATTCAACACTTAGACGAGACTGATCAGTTGAAATACTAAAATCAAAACTATCCATATTTGGTCCTCCATAAAATATACTATTCTTTAAAACTTATGCCTGAAACTGCAACGTCCTTAATCACTAGGTGAGTATGTCACCTAACGTCTTAGCCTCTGCGAAGCGCCGAAACCGTGACCCGCGGCTGCTCCCGCTTCGGAGGCGCGTGACGCGCAACGGTTTTGGCATTTTAAAGAGGCGATGTTCTCTGATGTGGAGGCCTCGCGGCGGTAGGAAACTTTGTATAAGCACCTGTTTCACTATCTGGGTTCATTGATAACTACTAAAACATCATTTCAGGGCATTGGTGATGCTAATAATAAATCTTGATGCGTCTTCAACAAATAGCATCGTGCTATCGATGGTTACCAATTTATTCGCTGATGTATCCTGTTGCTCCTTATTCAAATACCAATTGTACAGTACATTCTCTTTATGCTTCTCAATTTCTTCCGCATAGATAATGCCATCTATGCTTATTGGAATTGCTTTTTCAAGATGAACCCAGAAATCATCTTTGTTTTCTTTTCTTAATGCTAACTCGATTTCAACTTTTTCACTTTCTTGATGATATAGGCCGCCATATCCTTTTGATAATTCTTCGGGATATTTTAACCTATACGGCGTCCATACATTGACGTTATTGAAAATATCTGACAAGACATGACAACAATAACCGCAGATAAAATCATAGTTTGCTGAGTCCCTGTTTATTCGTAGAAACCCCAATACATTCTCAATCCATTCATCGTTATTTGTATGCTTTCCCCAGCTTTCATCTCCCACGCATAGGTGCGATGTTTTTTTATAGTCTGATACATAACCTGCTCTGTTATGGACAGCGTCAGGAGCAATATTCCCAATGAAAAACTGCGATAAATTACTTATTGCTTCTGGATTATGCTGATATATTTTCTTAGCAATATGCAAGTGTGTCATCTGGAATGGCATAACCTTATTCATCCTTTCTGTCGCCTACTACTTTATGTATATCAATATCGCCATTGTCTTCGCGTACTTCAGTCCTCCATATCAGCTAACGGTCAGCCTCTGCGGAGTGGCCAAACCGGGACCCGCGGCTGCTCCTGCTTCATAGGCGCGCGACGCGCACCGGTTTTGGGCATTTTGCAGAGGCGTTGTTAGCTGGTGTGCCGCCAATCTTAGTATCGAATGGAAAGGTTGTATATTGATTTTGCATTTGTTGAAAATATCATTGACCTTGTTGTCTCACTGATACAAAGTTGATTAATCATATCAATATGAAAGCTTTGGCTACATGCACCATAGTCACTCCCGAAAATGAGCCGTTGGGGGTGTTCATCTGCAATTTTCTGCAGAACCAATATCGTTTCATTGAGGCTATTCTGATTGTGTGCCAATGATGAAATGTCGTAATATATGTTTTTTGCATGCTTTGTAATCTCATAGCTATAATCAGTATTTGGAAACCCAATGTGGCAATATATAAATCGATTATCAGGGTGGCGCAATGCGAGGTCAAGTATCAAATCAGGACGGTTAAAATCAGCGTGGCTCCACCCGGTGTGAATAGCAAATGGTACATCATATTTCTCGCAAAGCGCCAATGCATCTTCAAGACGGGGATCGTTTGCATAAAAATGTTCATGCCCTGGATAGATTTTCAGACCAATAACTTCTTTTTTGGACAAGTATCGCTCTATCACGTGTAGTTTATTTCGATAATCAATTAGTGGGCTAATTCCAGCCATAATAAATATATTGGGTGAATCTCTGAAAAGATTAACACAATCATTAGTTGACCCAATAGTGCTTTCGATTTCAGAATCAGAAATAACAATAGCAGCATGGATGTTGTTGTCTAGCAAGGAAGCATTAAGTTTATTTTTCTTACCAACAAAGTCTTTTAGTTCATCCGCAACTGGCAAGTGCACATGTGCATCGATAATCTCATGAATCATATTAGCCCTTTCACAACTTGATGAATTTGCAGTAAATACTATGTTAGCAATGCGGCAAACCGTAACCTGAATATTTGTTCTGAAAACAAATATAAATGTGTTAAGTTAATGCAACCGTTGTATAGAATACTTAATCTCCGCAGGAACGGTTTCTCCTATAGTTTCCCGGCGGCATGACAGTTAACGTGAATGTGTATGCGACGGCCTGAAACCGGGACCCGAGACTGCCCCCGCTACGGAGGCACGCGACGCGCACCGGTTTTGGGCTGTTGAATACACGTAGTTATGTGGCGCCACACGCCCTGTTAAGCAACTCCCTGATACAATCACTACTATTTCACCCCAGCAGAATTAAGCAGATTAGTACTTTCTTCGTCAACAGCATACCAGGTTGAAACATCGTCGTTAATACTTTTTGACCATGCGATAACAAAATGAATCTGACATACTTCGTTTGGTCTAACAGAATGCAGAGGAACTCGCAACTCATTATCCATGCACAGAACTAGTCCATAAAGGTTTAAGTCATCGACAAAATCAACAGGCATCATTTCATTCTTTATTGACCTTGTACGCAATTTTTGACCATCCTGCGTTCCCATCGATACACGTATATTATTCCCTTCCCATGTTATAGCATCCAGGTCTTCTCCACTTTCTGGACTACTTTCAATCCATTCATAATAATCATTCCATTTCGATGAGAAACATATATTTGATTCAACTCGATTAATGATTCTCCATACAACCGCATAACAATCGTCGATGTGCATGTGACACGGTAGTTGTGGAGTATGCTTTGTTACTAATAGTTCAGCCTGTACCCCATTATGATTCCATCTCGCTATATGTCCACCATTGCGAAGCTGACATGTCGCTTCGGGTGATATTTCACTCAACCTGACACTATTGGTTTCTAACGTAAAAGATACAGTGCCCAGTGGGGTACTAATTACATTGAGTGGTAAAAATAATCTTTCCTCTTGAGAATCATGAATAAATAAACCCATCTCTAGTCCTCTTTCACAATCCGACAGAACATTTCAGAAAAAACTCTTTTTCAGATAAAGTTTATTACGTGTGGTGCCACATAACGTCATTGTGTCCCCGACGGTTCCAAACCGTTCTTCGAAGGCCTGCTTCAGAGCGCGCGACGCGCACGGTGAGGGAATGTTGGGGACACATGGTCATACGCCGTAGGGGCGTTCCCTTAGCTGCACGAATTATTACTCTTTTGTCTTGATTCCAATCTCTTCATTCACTTCATCAGCTAATCGACCAAAACTCAATCCCTCTTCATTCCCATTTGCCTTCAAAAATCCTTTAGCAAGATCCTCAACGGTTGACTCTAGTAGTGTGAAAAACTGTGACATTGCAAATTCTCTTTTTACATCCTCTTTCTCAGTCCCAAATACTTTCGATATCAATTCCTCAATCATTTGATCCATGCCCCAAAGCTTTAGGTGCAGCAGTTCATGAACGACAAGCTCTTCTAGGTTAGTGCTTTTAGGTGTGGAATTTATGAGCAGCACTGCTTTCTTATCAGTTATATCGATTTTGATGTCACCTGATTTTCTCCAAGGCGTATTATCAATAATCAATTTGACATCCCAGTCCCTAAGCCGCAGAATATCTTGCCATTTGGATATTAAGCCTTCTATCATTATTACGTTCACAGACATAATTCCATCCTCCAATAAACACATTAGCAATAGATGCTCTTTCCTGATCAATTCGCTTTTAGAATAATAGAGACTGATTCAAATTTGCTATTATATGGCGTATAACGTGTATGTGTAAGCGACGGCCTGAAACCGGGACCTCAACGCCCAACTTCGGAGGCGCGCGACGCGCACAGGTTTTAGGCTGTCGAATACACGTAGTTAAGCGATGACCAATTCCGATTTCACTAATAATTTGAAAGCCATATAGTAAGAGAAAGCCAGCTTAATTCTTGTTTCATTCATAAAAGTTTTATGTCCAGCAATTCGTGTGTATATCTCATCAATTAGCACAGAATTGCATAATGAATTTTCGAGTAGTTTTTTTGTGAAGTTTGAGACCATTTCCTCATTTGGAGAGTGCGATAAAAGAAAATCATCATATTCTGATTTGTATTGAAGAGCAATCTGATTACGCTTACTAGCTGCAAGTATAGAAAAATGAGTGACAGTCCCGGCAATATGTACTTCCTCTATATAGTCCTTTAGCCACATTTCAACTTGATTTCCAACAAAGAACACCATATAGTCTTGTGTGCCAAATAGCTTTATTTCTTCGAGAAGATGTTGAATCCATAATGGGTACACATCTTTTCTTACATCATTTGCATTATCAATTTTCATAGCTATTTTCGATATATCTGTTATATAGTACGAACTAGACAGATACTTATTTATTGAGTAGTGAAAAACCATATCATCGTGGGACCAGAGGAAATTCTTGAACCCTTTCTTCAACATGATGTAAGCATTGTCAAGAGTTTTTGCCCAGCGACCAAACGAAGGCTCCATTGTAAGGAAGATATATTTAGCCTTTTCTTTGGGAACAGGATTAGGAATGTAAACACCTTCAGTAATAGTGTTATTCTTGGATAATCTTGAGATTACATATTCGGCTAACTTAATTTCTTTTTCTCGAAAATCCCTATGTTCTTGTTGAACAATGTCATCAAAAAACTCATTCATAGAAACCACAAGAAACCTCCTAAATTGGTTGTCGCTTAACGTCCATGTGTATGCGACGGCCTGAAACCGGTACCTACGGCTGCTCCTGCTTCGGAGGCGCGCGACGCGCACCGTTTTTAGGCTGTTGAATACACGTAGTTAGCCGCCGTACAAATCTTTTAGGTTCATTAATTGTTCAGTGATTTGTGTAATCAATCTTCGTGCAGCTAGAGTATGTATCTGTTCGATATCAATTATGTTGTTTGACTTGTTTAGTAGAAAATCCAAATAATTCATGCAATCCAAGAATACTTCCGGAAGGCTATTTACCTGTAAAGACCAGCCTTTGGGAGTGAAATGCGTAAAATCGTTACGAAGTGAGTTCACTATTTTGATGCTGTTCGTCTGAGTATTGTTTGGAATGAATCTTGCACTATGTACAAACATTAGCATCCTTTTGCCTTTTGTCTTTTCATAAAGGCAAAGAAAACTATCCAGTTTTTCTTTGGGATATGCTGAACCATTCTCTAGCGCAGCAATCCAAGCGTTGGCGCTATCTTTCGTTAGTACGTTAAGGCCGTTACTTCCTGTCAATGCGCACACCATAAATCCTTGCATTGCATTGTGAATTGCAATAATGCACCACTTCCAATAATATGAATCATCAGCGACACAAGAAAGAAACTTATATAGGACATCCAGTGATTTTGTAGCTTCTGTTAATTCATCAGTTCTTATCCAGGTTTCACTCATAATGCTCCATTCTGAAGAACACGCCTATGTCGCCTAACGTGTATGCCTCTGCGAAGTGCCGAAACCGGGACCCGCGACTGCTCCCGCTTCGGAGGCGCGCGACGCGCACCGGTTTTGGCATTTTGAAGAGGCGATGTTAGCTGATGTGCGTCCGCCTAGTACTTGTTAAAATATATTTACTATACTTACGGGAATAAACACCAGAGCAACTAATGCTAATCCAAGCAACAAGGCTTTTCTGAGTATATTTTTACTAGTCACTCCAAATAAGGTGACAATTGTTTTTTGAAAAGAAATGCACAAAATGATAAATAGAATGATGGTTAAGTATGCGCCAGCTTGAATATTTGAGGAGATAAAGGTGATAGAAGAGTCATATCCAAACCTTAGTTCAGAATAGAGATCTCTCGCCGTGCTAAATAACGACATATATAGCAATGACATAATGAGGCCAGTAGACAGCCACCATGACCATATTTTTTTATGATATAGTCCTATCAAGATAGCAGTATCAACGAACAGAACAAAAATAGAAAA
Organism: uncultured Clostridia bacterium; assembly: GCA_942493335.1. Taxonomy (GTDB): domain Bacteria; phylum Bacillota; class Clostridia; order DSM-8532; family DSM-8532; genus JAEWSN01. The sequence continues at coordinate 3,303,942 of OW818693.1, forward strand.
AATAAAAACAAACACTGGAAACCCTGAAGAAAAATCCGAACTATTGCCTCGACCCGTAATACTCCTCTTTCCAAGCGCCAGAGTGATCTCTACTAACATAACGACATATTTTGTAACTATTGCAATATGTGGCAAAGCAATAAGCGAATATAGAATTCTAGAAGGCGTCTGCATTTGAGAAGAGATTTGAACATCATCTCGAACAACGACAACATTGCTTAAGTCACCGCAAGCATAACTTATTCCGCGCACATCCAATATATGGGAAGCAATGGCAAGTGCTTCTTTCTCATATTCTTCGGAATGCTCCCGTAAAATACCCAATAAACTTTCATCTGATAGTAGCTCAACTCTTTCTCGTATTGTACTCATGACAACCCCCTATAAATAACGATAGAATTTCCCAGATGCATATCAGCTAACGTCTTAGTGTCCTCGATGTTGCCGAACCGTTCTACGGAGGCCTGCTTCAGAGCGCGCGACGCGCACGGTGAGGGAATATTGGGGACACGATGTTACATGCTGGGCGGAGACTACAATAGACAAAATGGGGTGGGGGAGACATACGAGAACATTTTCACATCATAGTATCGTTCTTCTTTTCGAGAGTAATTTCTCAACACTCCTTCGAAAGCCATTCCCGCTTTCTCCATGACTCTTGCTGATGCTATGTTTTCGATTCTACATGTAGCTTCAATTCTGATTAACCCTAACTCCATTATCCCATACTGGAGTATTTTGGCGAGTGCATTTGTAGCATACCCCTTATTTGAATATGATGTTGAGATGTTAAAGCCAATGCCTGCTTTTCTTGAATCTGCACTGACATAAAACAACCCGATATTCCCAATTACACAACTGTTTTCAACTTCTTCAACGATCCACGCAACTCCTTTTTTCTCATAGAATGAAGACCTAAGTTTTCTTACAAGCATCTGTGTATCATTGATAGAAGAATGTACTGTTGAGCTTGTATATTTCATCATCTCGACATCGCTGAGATAAGAAAATAGAGAGTCAGCATCAGATTCAGCTATTTCTCGCAGTAATATTTTATCAGAGATAATCGTTGGGAACATATTCACCTCTTTAGTAAATGGATTATCTGTTGAAGATGCAACTCTGTTTCATAGCCTGGCAGGTAACGTGTTTGTGTCCCGATGTTTCCGAACCGTTCTTCATAGGCCTGCTTCAGAGCGCGCGACGCGCACGGTGAGGGAATATTGGGGGCACGATGTTAGGTGCCGTTTACAAGTCCCCAGGAGTGACATTAGCAATATATTCGGTCAGCATCTGCTTTGCTTCAACATACTTTCTGTAGGCTGTGGTGACGATACTAATATCTACTTGTTCACTCTTGTACTTTCCAATAGCAAGTTCCAAGTCTAGCCGCGAAACCCTGTAGTAATTCGAGTAAGCATGATAGTTCTCATATGTGTCGGGATATACTGCGAATCCATATGCTGCTACCTCGGGAGTAAATCCATACTGAGAAAGGGATCCAAAATCTATCTCTTCTTGATGGTCTGCGAAGTATTTCTGGAAACACTGAATTTGCTTTTGGTAATACTTATTTGAATCAAGAGGATCAGACCAGTTACACATTATCACTTCACCGTTATAAATCAAAACACTTCCATTATCTCGATATAAAAATGATTTGTCCCCACGAGAAACTATCTGATCATACGCATTTTGATCATCCAAAGAAGCGATAGTCTCACTGTTTAGCTCTTGCTCAATTGAAGCAACCTCGCTTTGCCTAAATTGCGATTCATTTTCCTGTCTGCTAATCGCCACATTCTCATAATGTTGCTTTGTAAGCGAATATACGGAATAGTGTGAAGCTAAGGCTGCCAAAACAACAATAATGCAGATAACGGTCTTTCGCTTCATGATTCCCTCCGTTCCGATTACGGCAGATCATATGGCACCTAACGTCTTAGCCTCTGCGAAGTGCCGAAACCGGGACCCGCGGCTGCTCCCGCTTCGGAGGCGCGCGACGCGCACCGGTTTTGGAATTTTGAAGAGGCGATGTTATACGGCGGAATCCACTTCCTTCCTCATTCTTAAAACTTTAAATGTTTTCAACATCGCAATAACCTCATTGAACTCATTTTCGTTGAGATATTCTGATTGCCTATAACAGAACTCAAGACTTGCAGCAATACTCCGTTCCTTATTTGTCTCGATTATTACAATGACTCTGTTATCATTATATTCTGCATACAACAAATAATCGTATGATTTAAATACACTTAAAAACTCTTGTGGTACACCAGAAAACGTCCATGCCTCACCGAGAAGGTTATGATATTTATCCTTGTATGCCTGGATAGAGGTGAACTTTCTACAACTAACCGATATGCCTGAATTATTATCCGTGTTATCCCATGAATTGGGATTATCCATAAACGGAATCCACGGATTCGCGATCTCAAAGTCATACTTTATGAGGTATGCTTCATTGTCATCAAGAAAAGTAGTTTCGTCCATACCATTATCTGTAACGGCATCATTTCCCTGAAAGCTGAGAATACTCATTGAGAATAGCACTAAAATAAAGCAAACAAGCATGGCCGCAATAATTGCAGTCGCTTTATTATTTTCTATGTGCGTTGCTATCCGACGTAGCATATCCAATGACATCCCCCTATCCAAGGATATTTTCGCTGACCTGAACCGGTTTTAGGCTGTTGAATACACGAGGTTATGTGGCGTTTTGACTAAACAGAGTGGACAGGTTCCTTTATGGCGTTAGTAGTGTATACGTATACCAATCATCCTTTACTGGGACTAATTCTATAATTGAACTTGTTTTTTCACCATTAAGCTTGATGATACCTTCTTCTCTGCCACCCATGCTTTTTTTCAAAAATTTGACTGAACCATTTTCATCAATGCTTATGCTCCCATAATCAAGTGTATAAAGAACAGTCAGTATGCTGTCATCCATTGAATCCGAATATTTCCTCATTTCATCAATCTTAGTTACCCCATAAATCCCATCAAATCGACCTTTATCGATATCAATAATTCCATAATTCGCATATGTTGCAATCTCGTTGAACGCTTTTTCATTTTTGAGATAATCACTTTTCATATCAACACCTTGATGTAAATATTTTGATTATAATATCGATATCGAGGAAACTACTACTAGACTAATAACCAGTAAAAGCATAATCTTTCCACGCTTCATACTACTCCCCATCACTTACAGATCACGGCTGATTTGTTGTATTGGCATCCAGTTTCCCTTAACATAAAAATGTATCTGCCAATGCCACATAACGTGGATGCCTCTGCGGAGTGGCCAAACCGGGACCCGCGGCTGCTCCTGCTTCGGAGGCGCGCGACGCGCACCAGTTTGGGCATTTTGCAGAGGCTAAGTTATAAGAAGTGGGCGAGAAATAACATTATTTCAAGTTGATACCCAGCAATACTTCGTTTGTTGTAATCCCGGAATAAGAGTACACCAAATCATTAATTAGAAAAGGAATTTCTGCTTTATCGTCAAGCTTGATAATTGAATAATTCTTTATCAAACGGTCGGAATGAGTGATAATTGCATCCTTAATACAAGGTCTGTCAATTTCGGTAGCTCTTTCAATTATCTTGGTCAGCCCCCCAAACTGACTAATAAGTTTCAATGCAGTCTTAGGGCCAACTTTCTCCGCACCCCTAATATTGTCGGCTTTATCACCTGTTAGAGATTTCCAATCCACATATTTCGAAGGTAACACACCGAATTTGTTATATATATACTCAATGTTGCAGACAGTTGTTTTTTTACCCTGATACCGCAATACTTTCACGTTATCGCTTATCAATTGAAAAAAATCAGAATCAAATGATGATATGATAATCTCCATTTCGTTTTCATATCTTTTAACATAACTCGCTACGCAATCGTCCGTTTCAATTCCTGTAACTTCAGTATATCGTATATTAAGGTAATCCAAAGCTTCATAAATATCATTAAGCTGAGAGAATGGATTTTGATGCTCTGGAACTTCAGTATAGTCTGTCCTATTAGCTTTGTAGTTCTCGTCTATTTCTTTTCGAGTGTTTTCTTGTTCTTTATCAAATAGTACAACGACATGAGTTGGGTTAATAAGCCTTATGATTTTCAAGAGAGCACCAATAAACCCAAGGGTTCCTTGTATAGCTTTCCCATCCTTATTTATTATTCTTGCTGGCATACCGAAAAACATTTGAAATAAAAGATTGTGCCCATCAATAACTAGTAATCTCGGCATATGTAACTCCTTGTAGCTATTAGCAAAGCGATCTTACGCCCCATTTCTTATAACGTCCTTGTCTCTGCGACGGACCGAAACCTGGACCTCAGCGCCCTTCTGCGGCGCGCGATGCGCACTGGTTTTGGGCTGTTGCAGAGATGATGTTAGGTGAATTAGTTAACGAGCATTATGAATGGTTTTATTTTCACACCATTCTGCAAACCCATCACAATCTATAAGTCCCTTCACAAGAAGCGACTTCCAGTGATTGGGGCCGTACAAGTCTGATATCATGGAATACTCTTCGTCTAGATGAAGCATAACATCACTTTGCGATACTTTATTCTTAATCCGCAAAGAATTGACTATTTCGAAAAGGTAATTATTGCAGTTATCTTTAAATCTAGAAAATAACTGCAATCGTTTATAGTGCTCTTGAATCGTATAGCAGTTGCTATACTGCTTGTATACTTCGCTTCCATCTTCATTTTGTAGGTACATAAATCTGACAACGGGTAAATCATCGATGATAGTAATCTGCGCCTTTATTATTGGGACATTGGGAATCGAGTCATAGTACAGATTAATAAAAAAACGATTTTCACCAATCCACGATTCACTCTTTAAAGAATTGCATTCACTACAACACGGTATCAGGTTTGGACCGAATACTGAAAACTCAGGAAACACACTTTTCGGTACATAATGATCGAATGTATTCGCGGAATTTATTCCACAGAATTGGCACAATTTCCCCATGTCCACTTTTTGACTTAATAATATCCCACTTTTTAGGTGTTCCAAATATTTTGTAGATTGTTCGTAACAAGATATCATTGCGCGTTTTTGAATGTCATTGCAAATACTCTTGCTCAAGCATTCGAGTGTTTTTTTTGAATTCAAGTACTCCTTATATGTTTCAACAATAGGGTCATACAATTCGGTAATAATATCAACAACTCTATTTTCAACGCCAGTTGCCTCGTCCTTAATTGATCCTCTTTTTCTTGAGTATATGCCAAGTAATATTTCCTCTTGACCTTTTTCAAATGGTATCAGCATTCTCATATAAACCTCTTAATAGCAACTTTTCAAGTATATGCGTGCATTGAGCGACAATTTATTGTTAAATAGCAACAGCACATCTTCATAATCCGTGTCACTGGACAGTTTTTTAAGTATATGCTTATAGTTATCAAAGACATTATTCGTTTCAAATACTCCTATTGTAAGTTCAGAAAGATTTTCACCGAACGACTCGAATTCTAGTTTCCTTACTATAGCGGTTTGCCCTATTCGCTCAAATACGACAACAGAATCAGATGGTATCTGTTGTATTACATGGGGTATATGAGTGGCAAGAATCGCGAAACTATCGTATTTGTCTAGCACAGTGTATAAAGCTTTTAAGAGGACAGCTATTGCATTAGGATGTAGATGAATCTCTGGTTCATCGAAGATTATAAGGGTGTTCAATCTTATATTTGCTACAATATTTGTTATTATCTCAAATATCATTCTCTGTCCAGAACTGAGTTCTTCCAGCACATCATATCTTTGCTCGGTTACAATTACTTGCTCTATTCTGTCTTTAAACTCTTCACTCTGAATCTCTTCAAGGATTTCAAGCCAGAACTCAACCCGCTCAAACTCGATAATTCTCTTAATTGAATCTTTAAGCTTTGTTAGCATTAATTCTGCATTAAACCTGCTATCTTGGTCCAGCGCCCCAAAGTTTTGATACATCGTACCGTTCTCGCTTTTCGGAGAACCATTATTGAACTGAGTAAACGCACTGTAGGATAGACTGAGTATCATCCCAAAGCTAGGTCTATTGCCATTGAACTTGTCTTGATTGTCCTTAAAATCAGAAATTAAGTCGTTAGTTAAGTCCGCTAAATATCTTGTTTTTCCCGTGCCGTTCTTTCCTATAATAGCAGTAACTCTATATGGCAATCCATCATTTCTAAAAAAGGAGAAATCAACTTTATGTGAGTTTTCGGCATTGTCTAATTTTGTTTCATAAGAGAATGTATATTTTTGCTTAACTAATGAATTCTTAAGATAGTCGTTTGCGTTATTTAGCGCATTACTTCCGTTCCTTAGCAATGAAGACATAAATCCTTCATGATCATTGAATTGCTCTCTGATAGTGGTAAATATTGCTGCATCGTTAAGACATTTTAGAACATCATCATAAACCTCATGCCCTAAGTTTGATAGTTTCTCATAATAATCCATTGTCGAGCCAAGTGAACAATACTCAACAGGAAGTTGATAAAACTCAGATGGAATTACCAATTTCGTTGTCTTTTCACTTCTATGTAGAATCCTGACACTGCTCAAATCTTTCCTTGTACCATCTTGTAACACGTAGTATGCCGAAAAACACGTTTTGTATCCAAAGTCGTCCCAATTATCACTCAACAGAATGATGCAAGGACCTTCGACTTTGTAATCTTCTGGAAACCTCGTCCATGGCTTCACTATGAATCTCATCGCTATCTCCTATATTCTGCTATCTGATAATTTCACCTAACGTGAATGTGTATGCGACGGCCTGAAACCGGGACCCGCGGCTGCTCCAGCTTCGAAGGCGCGCGACGCGCACCGGTTTTAGGCTGTTGAATACACGTAGTTAGCCGCTGTGCGAGCGTGGGACGATTCCTCGTAATGTGATTATTCTATCACAACTATTTTTACTTGCTATTCTTCTTGCCGCGCTTTGTACAGAAGAAGTCGTTGCTGGAGCTTGTAAACCAAGGGAACCGAAGAAAAATCAACTGGTAGTAGAATGATTCAACAATGCCTCGCTTGTACTCTTATGTCGAAATGATATCCTTGAAGCAGAATGAAATCTTTTAAGTAAGAAAAGATAAAAATCTGGAGGACATTATGAAACTGAATATTGGCAAAAAGATATGTGAGTTGAGAAAGACACATGGATTGACGCAAGAACAATTGGCTTCGGAAATGGGCGTGTCTATTGCGGCTGTCTCCAAATGGGAAACGGGAAATTCCTTGCCTAATGTTTTGATGCTGTGCTCGATCGCTGACTACTTTGTAGTATCGACAGATGAGCTGCTTGGAAGAACCAAAGGCAAGAAAACTGTAATAATAACAGATGATTCGGATTTTTTGCGGAAAACACTAAAAGGCTTACTGGAAGAGAACAATATTGATGTTGTTGCAGAAGCCACAAATGGTAAAGAGCTTATGAATATCTTGAAGACGAAAAGGACCGATATTGTCATCCTCGACATAAATATGCCTGTCATGGATGGCATCGAAGCCTTGAAACATATAAAAACAGAGCATCCAAACGTGAAAGTCATCATGTGTTCAGTAACAAATGATAATAGCATAATTGATGAAGCAATCGCTCTCGGCGCATGCGGATATATTGTTAAGCCATTTATGCCCGAAGCTATCATTGGGTGCTTAAGCAGAACATGACCGATTGTCCGAGTTCCACTACCTGTCGCTTTTTGTTATTCCAACGCATCGATCAATCCTGCAAAGAGCATAGCGGCTAACGTCTTAGCCTCTGCGAAGTGCCGAAACCGGGACCCGCGGCTGCTCCCGCTTCGGAGGCGCACGATGCGCACCGGTTTTGGCATTTTGAAGAGGTGATGTTAAATGAAGCGCTCAACAGACCTTCAGAGACATTTCTCAAAGATTTGCTGATTGTTTTCTGGTGATATTTCACCTAAGTGCTCATACCCCATCGAAAGCCAAAACGGAATACCTGTGACCGGATCGGATGTCAAATAAACGCGTGGCACCTTATCATTACGGAAGTACTCTTCAATTCTTAAGCACATTTGTTTTCCGACACCCTGGCGACGGAATTCCGGTATAACATAGAATTCCATGATAAATCCGTATCCAGGTTTGATAAAACCACGATGATCTTCATGGTCAACCTTGCCATAAACAAATCCGATCGGTTTCTTCACATGGAAGCAGACTTCCAGATGCCGATCAACTGGCCCTTGCATGTTTACCATACCGCGTGCATACTCAAGCACCCGGTTCTGTGGTGTAACTGGGTCTGTGTTGAGATTTGTGTCAAGTTCGTAGAAATACGGCACAAGAAGCTTGCCAAACAATTCAATGTGAGCTTCATTCTCTTTCTCTAATTGCATAAAAACCAGTTCGCTCATTTATCCTCCTCCATTGTAAATAGCAAGAGAGCTTGTCCGCGTTTCATTTAACGTCTATGCCTCTGCGAAGTGCCGAAACCGTGACCCGCGGCTGCTCCTGCTTCGGAGGCGCGCGACGCGCAACGGTTTTGGTATTTTGAAGAGGCGATGTTAAGCGACGGCTGCTGTCACTCTATAGAATGTTTTATCTATGGATTGCTCTTCAGTAACTCAAATTCTCCTAGAAAGTTTCGAATGTTATTTCCGACTTAATATTAGGAAGCAGACTTTGCATCGTAGCAATCATAATTTCTCTTATCTTCTCCATCGCCTTCTCTTTGTCATGCGTCCTAATCTCAAGTAGTATCGCATCGTGCATCGGAATAAGAAATTCAATTTCTGGGAATTCATCATTGATAGCTATTAGTGCCTTCTTGAAAATAAGCGAGGCAGTACCTTGAATAATCTGATTTGGTATCCATCGTTCACACGATGTCTCTATTTGGGCATTGTTTTGTCTTACAATATAGCGACGGTTTCCTAACAAAGATTCGGAATATCCCCGCTCTACTGCTTTTTGAATCTGAGTATCTTTCCACTCAGCAATCTTATGAAAAACTTGAAAGAAAGCAAGCCCTTTATTCTTGGTTGCGCCATCACTTAGTCTTTCTATGTTTCCACCAATCTTGTTGATGCTCATTCCATATAAATATGACAAGAATAAGGTTTTGCATAACTTCCTTTTTGATGCATCACCAAAGAGTTCAACACTTAATTCTTTATAGACATCTCCTTGATTATAGAGTTCAATGAGTTTCTCATCATTTGCTAAAGACGCTAGAATCCCTGGTTCATATTGCTTATAATCTGCATATATAAACGAATATCCCTCACGTGGCACAAAAATATTGCGATTTTCTTTCTTTATATATTGTATACCCGGGTTGCTAATAAGAATTCTACCAGTTACCGTTCCCATAACATCATAATAGGGGAATATCCGGTAATATTTGTCATATGCATACCTCAATAATGAATTATAATCACTATATGTTCTTTTTGCAGCGTACAGAGTTGATAGAAATGGATCGTCATCAGCTAATAATTCTATGTTACGCCATAAATCATCAGTTAATTCAATATCATCGCGCTTAACACCTGTATATTCACTAATATCATCCCAAGAGAGATTGTTGTTAATCCGTTGACTGACAAATCCATGATTTAGTTCGAGTATATTGATGTTGGTGTAATACTCTCTCCTTAGTTTCTGTAGTGTTTCATGCAATGACACTTGGTCAATATGAATGCCGTTCAGTGATGTGCGAAAGAATATATTATATATTTTTATCTCAATACAAAAAAATCGACGTAATTCATTACACCTTCTCAACTCACGTAAAAGTCTCCTATATGCCTCTACAAATCTCTCCATCATATCTTTGACTAGTTCTATCGTTGGTTCGTCTGAGTGTACTTCGATTATATTGAAGCTAGAAAGATTGCTAATCCATTTGTTCGTACCGTTTTTGCATGTATTTTCTAAGATATTGTTTAAATCCCACGGTTTTGACTGATTAGCATACTGTTTCTTTGGTTGACCAGTGACAAGTTTTTTCATGGTTACAATGTCAATGATAGTAGGTATTGTAGCTGCCTCAAAGTTACGCATAACCTCAGCACAAATCTCGAAATTGTAAGCGATAATTTGTCTGTACTGTAAGAGTTGTATAATGTCGCAACATATAAATGATGCATTCCCATCTGAACAGAAGATAAATGGCGTTGCGCTAAATGGATTTTCAAACGAAATCACAAATACACGCTTATGCATAAAACGCTACCTCGTTAATTAAGTCAGTATACTTAACTTTATCCGGGGGAGAAACATAGATGTGCTCGCGCATGCTATGGAGGTCACGATACACACCCTTTGATTCAGCACTTACATAAGGCGAAATCGAAGAAACCTCTCGATAATCCATTTCTTGGATTGATATTAGTGCATGTCGTTGAAGGAAAAAATCACTGTACTGGCTAAAGTTTTGGCATATAGTTTTCCTATGCTCTGCGCAGCATTTGCCGACATATATCATAGCCCCAGCAACTGATGGGGCATTGCTTATGTCGCTAAGTTTGGCATTAGCATATGATACTATTTTGTCGGTTTTGTAATTGTAAAACGCTAATATTTTCCATATAAGGTAATTTTGCCACCCGTAAATCGCTTTATTCTCATCCATTAAGAACGAAGCTAATTCGCCTTGTTCATCGATGCTAATATCTGCGGACAATAGATATTGATATATTTGATCAGTAGCTGCTGGGATATCCTGTATTGCTTCGATAAATCCCTTTGTCAATGGTTTGATTAAGTTTTGTGGTTTCTTTATATCTGTGCACAACATTAGTTTCGATATTCTGCTTATGTAAAAACGAAACTCCCGACTCAAGTAGTCTTTTCTGATAATTAACTCTGTCATTTTGTCAACTATTTCTTTATACGCAATGATTACAAGTGACTTTTTCTTAGAATTTATAAGTGAATCAATGCGTTCAAGCGAAAATCCAGTGTTAGTAATATATTCAGTATGCTCTTTTGTTCCTGGCTCAAGTATTGAAGTCTTATATCCATTAATGGTGATCCCATATTCTCTCAATAATATCGTCAGCTGTTTCAGGTATAAATATGCCTTTTCGCGCGACTCACATACAATGCGAATATCATCCATGTATCTATAGTAATTAATTCCATTCTTAACGGCCCAATCATCAACTTCACGGATATAAATACTCGCCAAGAAAGATGATATGTCTCTATTCTGTGGCAACCCGTTTTCCCCATTGTATGACCAGCTAGCAAGACAATCTATTACTGAGTCAATACAAAACCTAATTTTAGCTTTCTCAGGCCCCGAGACCTCAAGCTCCTTTAGGGAAGTGAGTAAAACAGAATGCAGCTTTTTTATGGTGATATTCTCAAAGTAATTCTGCAGGTCAGTGCACAAAATATAGTTCCCTTCCGAAGCTAATTTTGTGTATTCTTCAAACTTCTTCCATTGTTCTATAGCATTCAGATATAGATATGATGAGTTCTCCTGTACTGTATTGTATCTGTGACTTAATACTCGTTTGCTAAGAAGATTATCGAAACTCTTTACAAGTAGGGTGCCAAAACAATGATATGCTAATCTATCATAGAAATGTGTTTCAAGCGAATACCGAAGGGTTCTTTGTGGTTTCGGAATATTAACAAGAATTCGTGAACTGGGCTTATAATGGCCATTGTTCGCTTCGATGTTATTTGTTATATACTCGATTGCTTTGTCTTTTGAAAATCGATCATTATACTTGATTGGATCTAGAAACCAATCATCTCTCATATCGCTTTTTAAGTGTGAGAAGACAGATGCTAAGTCTATTTTGTAAACGCCAAAATCTATATCTTGATTGCTTATATCCATAGACACCTCCCACCTAGTATTTATTGCTTAGAACAGAATCTACTAGACAAAAATTAATGTGATCACTGTCGCTTAACTCCTAATACGCGAATGTCGTGAACTCGTCCCAAACGTCGATATCTGCGAAGTCGTGAACCCACCAGAAAACAGGTGTATCTGCGACGTTGGTTTCGTGATAACTGAAGATTAGTCAGTATAGGCGAAGGTGGTTTCGGGAAATATACTGTAGCTGATCTTGCACAGGTGCTTTGCTTTGCACCATACTATCATGAAAACGGGAATAAGTGGGGAACAGGTTGCAAATCGCAAAAGGCATGACAAAGAAGCTGTACCATCATATGGTGCAACAACTGAAAACCGAAAACAGAAATCCGCTTCACATGTCAACCCCTTCAATTTACATAGAAAGGTAATAGCAAAAGGTTATAGCAAAAGGAGCATGAACAAACAGGGAGCACTTTACAGACTGCATTCATGCCGTCTGCTCCCTGTTTGCTTTGTTATTCTAGGATATGCATAATTCTGCCGCTGTTGCCCAATGCGTTACATCAACTCATTGTCCAGCCGTCTGCTACTCCTGGCTCAACTGCCATTCAACTCCGAACTTGTCGGTCAGCATGCCATACAGCGGAGTCCAGAACGCCGGGGCCAGGTCCATGGTTATCTCGCCGCCCTCTTTCAGTGCATTCCAATACCTGTGAAGCGCGTCCCCGTCCTTGAGGGTCAGCATCATGCAGATGTTTCCGTCCATCCCGACGGGCTTTCCGAAAGAATCGGAAAACATGACAATGCCATCGGCGATGTGCAACTCGGCATGCATGACCATGTCCTTTGCGGCATCCGGCATAGGGAAAGCCGGATCTGGAGGCATATCGCCAAGTCTCTTGATCTCCGGCATTTCGACTTGGAATGCTTGTGAATAAAAGGTAATCGCTTCTCGTGCGTTTCCGTTGAAATAAAGATACGGTACGATCATTGTGGGTCCCTCCATTTCAAGCAATGATACAAGGATGTTGTGGAATATCTACCACCGGCGGAGGACGGAAAACACAGGCGTATATGAATGACGGGCGCCTATCAAGCGCTAATGTCCGGGGAATCTCATTGGCAGGGGGTTATCACTTGCGGTGAAATTCTCCGTAGTCGGGGAGGAAGTGGAGATGTTCTTCAGGAACTCATACACATACATGAGCAGCTGTTCGACCGCCTGTCCGGATTCGGTGATGGCGGAAATGGAGTAGGTCGCATTCCGGCTGGTGTCCACTACTTTGCGGACGGAATCCTGTGATTCGAGGGACAGCCTTCTGATGGCCTGTGTCACGACGGAGAAACCGTTTCCCGCCTTGCCCGCGCGTGCCGCTTCGATCGAGGCACTCAGGGAAAGCAGATTGGTCTTCAGTGCCAAGGAATTGACCATTTTCGCCATTTGCTTGTACCCGAGGATCTCATCTGAGATGTCGTTGATGGATCTTAGCGTCTGCGAAGAATGCCGCTCGATTTCCGTGATCTCGTCAGCTGCCGTTTTTTGATACAGATCGGATGCCAGTAGGCGCTGCCGGTCCATTGCACCGTTAATTTCGAAAACCGTTGAATTGAGATCGCAGCCGGTTCCCAGATTGCAGCCTTCCGGGCAGTTCAGCACATCGAAGACCATTGGCAGGTTCTCGACCGGTTCTATCGCATATTGGTTCAATGCCTTGTATACGCCTTGTTGCCCTTCGGACTTGACAATCCGCACGGCGTGACCAAGGTAGAATATGACATTTTCCTTCAATCCCCCGGCATCGAATAAATACGGCCCAGAGAGGCGTCAATGTGATCGAACTCAAAAGGCTCTTGTGAAAGGGTGATTTTTTTCTGTTTCATAGAGTCACCCAATTGCTGGAAGGTGGCCTTGTACTGGACAAGACCGGTCTCTGTGAACTCATCTGTTTTTTGATGCAGGGGGAGAGGGAGGCCAGGGAACCCTCCACATGCATGTATTTCTTCATGAAGATGGCGGCGCAGAGCATTGGACTGTGAACCGGCGAGTGGCGCGGAATGAGCTCGGTCTTGTGCATGGTGATGTAGTTGACGATGGCGGGGCAGAGCTGCGAGATGATGGGACCCGGCGAATATTTCTGGATCCAGCGGATATGCACTCACGTACAGATGTCTGCGCCGAGTGAGACATCGAAGATATGGCTGACACCCTTTTTACGCAGCCAGGCGAGAAGACCATCGAAATTCGGGAAGACTCCGGCTGCACCTGGCAGGCGGGGGAGACACCCGTCAAGCGTGCCATGAAGACCGCAATTTATCTCTATATATAGGGAATCTTCCCGGAAGCGGATGTTTTCATTGATGCCAAATGTATTCCGGACGGTCGGACGGATCTGCTGGCAAGGATTGGCCATGCTGCGCTGGCGATTGAGTTTGTTTCGCGCAGTCTTTCTCTTTTTCGGTTGGGCCAGCTGCTCGAAGCCTATGGGGACATTGATCTCCCCGTATTGGTCCTGCTTGATGGTGTGCCAATGTATCCCACTGAAGACCGATTGAAGGATGCGGAGCGATACATGCTGACCCGAACGACGTCCGGAGTGCTCTGTCAGGCCAATCCAGCGGATCGGTCCCGGATGTCCGATCTGCTTCTGACAATCAGCTTTGCTTTGCCTGATGGCTCTCTTGTTACAGGAACCTATCCGTTGAGGGAAGCCTGTCTGGATATGTCGGGCGTCCTGATGCACCCGGCTTTCAAAGACAAAGTCCGGATCGCGCTGGAACCATGGACGTCCATATTGGAGGAAGAACCGGAAAACCGTCTGGTGAGGGACGGGCCGGGTTTGGATTCCGCGAGTGATAAGCCGGGAAGGGATTCCGCGAGCGATAAGCCAGTAAAGGATTCGCGTGATGGACGAGTAAAGACGCCAGCGCTCCCGCCTGTTCGATTGATCCCTCTTGTCGACCTGTCAAAGGATGGTCCGATCATTCGTGCCGGAAACGCTGCGACCAAGCCAAGAAGAAGACACTGGTAACAAGCATTTCAGGCCGATTGGGGACTCATTCCTCTGGCATATCCGAATGCAGGGTGATAGAATCGTGTTGTCGTGGGGTGAAGGCGGAAATGCAGTCGGAAACCGTGAGCCCTGCATGATGGAAAGGGATGGAGGCATGTGCGTGTGCCGGTCGGCGCGTGCACCAGCTGAAAACCATTGAAGGAGGGTTCGGATGGACGAACATGGCGCCCGCCTTTTGGCGGAATGGAATCAACGGATGGAGTGCGAAAAGCGGATTCCCTTGTGGGAACCCGGCAAAACGCCGGATTACAACCCTGCATACGGTCAGCGGGAACCTTCCATTGTCGCATTTCCCGCGACCCCGGCAGCCGGAGTGACGCCGGGCGCGGTTCTGGTCTGCGCGGGCGGGGGATTTGAGATCAAAGCCCCGCATGAAGGCTGGCCGATCTGCGAATGGCTCAATCAAAACGGTATTTCTGCTTATATGCTGGATTACCGGCTCAAGCCCTATTATCTTCCGACCATCATCGGAGATGCGAAACGTGCGATGCGCGTCATCCGCCACCATGCGGCCGAATGGGGCCTCAATCCCGCGAAGATCGGCATCCTCGGTTTTTCCGCGGGTGGGCAGATCACCGTGTCGGTCTCCACGATGTTCGACGAAGGCGATCCGGCGTCAAACGATCCCATCGAGCGGGTTTCCTGCAGACCCGATGCGCAGGTTCCCTGTTATCCCGCTGTGTCGCTGATCGCCCGGGGCAATGGTGCTTCACCGGATGCCACGGACAAGGAAGCGGCGGAATGGAACGAGTGGGTCACCTCTCTGTTCGGCCCCGGGGCAACACCGGAAATGGCACGGGCTTACTCGGGAGAGTGCAATGTGCGTGATAACACCCCGCCGGCTTTCCTCTGGGGAACCTGCGATGATTTCCTTTACCGGTTCTGGCCGCCGTATCTGAATGCGCTGACGGACAAGGGAATCTCGCTGGAAAGCCATATCTATTCGAACGGACCGCATGGCATGGGTCTTGCGGCCGAACACCCGACCGCCTGCTCGTGGTCTGAAAGGGCTGCCGCATGGCTGAAGTTCCAGGGGTTTTGACCCATTGTGCGACAGGCAATTGGCATGAAGCATAAAGTGGGACGCCTGCAATGGATACAATCGTCGGTCACCCTTCTATGACAATACCATTCATTTGCCGGGTCCATGGGGGATAGGAAGGACAACAACATGCTGACATTGGATTTGACAGGAAAAGTCGCACTGGTGACAGGCGCAACCGGCCAGCTCGGACGGGTCATGGCACGCACACTCGCTTCCTGCGGGGCGGATGTGGCCTTGCATTGCCGCAGCAACCGCGAAAAGGCCGAAGCACTGGCGGAAGAAGTCCGCGCCATGGGTGTGAAGGCGGTTGTGGTACAGGCTGATGTCGGGAATCTTGCGGAAGTGAAGGAGATGGCGAAGGTCATCGAGAACGCGCTCGGCATGCCGGACATCACCGTAGCCAATGCGGTCAGCCAATACAAATGGACCACCATTCTGGAACAGGATTCATCGGATTACGAGGACCAGTTCCGGACCTGCGTGCTGCAAAGCGTACATCTGGCGAAGGCATTCGTGCCGTCCATGCAGTCGAAGGGGTGGGGAAGGTTCATCGGCATCAACACCGAATGCAGCATGCAGAATTTCCCGACGCAGTCCGCCTACGTGGCGGGGAAGCGCGGAATGGACGGTATTTATCGGATTCTCGCGAAGGAAGTCGGAGCATCCGGCATCACGGTGAACCAGGTCGCGCCAGGCTGGACCATCAGCGACCGGGACAGGGAGCAGGGGACGGAAATCAGTGATTCCTATTCCGCCTCCGTGCCGCTGCGCCGTCGCGGGACCGATCAGGAAATCGCCAATGTCGTTGCGTTCCTGGCTTCCGGGTTATCCAGCTTCATTACAGGAGCGTATGTGCCAGTTGCCGGCGGAAATGTCATGCCGTCGATCTGATTTTCCCGAATTTCACCCATTCCCCGAACATGAAACGCGCCGCCATCCCGGATTCCTTTCCGGTGAGGGCGGCGCGTTTCTGTATATAAAAGTTCGGGCGGTTTCGTCCTGTTCCTGTTCCTGTTCCTGGTTCTGGCCCTGCATCAGAAGGACTGCCCCGGCTTCTTTGCTTCCTGCGAAAGGACGCGGGAGCTATCGTGGACCTTCAGGGATTTTGTGAAGACGACGTGGCTGACCAGGCAATTCGGGCCGACCACGACATTTTCCCCTTCGATGGTGCCGATTTCGGCCTGTTCGACCTGCACCTCGATGCCGGTGATCCGCTCGATGCGGATGCAGTTGCGCAGTGCGCCGTTGAAGGCGGTTTCCAGGCTTCTTGCCCATTGCTGCGCACGCCCGAAGCTCAGCGGATGAATGTGGATGCGTTCACCTTCCACCTGCTGGATGCGCGATCCGCGCTCAAACCCGATTTCCGCATCCACGGCACGCAGCACGTTTTCGATGTTGATGGATCCGTTCGCAACCAGCTTTTCCGCCAATACAAGTCCTTTTCCATGGAATACGCCGGCGATGTTCACTTCCTTGGCGGAAATGGGACCGTCCGCGCGGAAAACCCCGGCGGAGGAGAACACGCGACAGGTGATCGCTCCGTCGGAACTCCCGATGCCGGCCGAGTCCACATGATCCGCCAGGATGTCTCCGTGAAGCCGGCCGATACCGGCAATACCCACTTGATTATCGTTGCTCATGACTTGTCCTCCTTGCGGCCCCGCCGCATCCCTTGGGTGTAGAATAACGCCAAAATCCGCTTGCCGCAAGGTGTTTCATCAAACTCTCATGTCCATTTCATCTGGTTCTCATCCATCTCATCCAATCCATGGTGAAAGGGGGAGGGGCATGTGGGATAAACGGATCAGACACGGGAGATACGAGTCATTCTTTCGTCTATCAGACCTCGGGAAACAAACACGGGAAACAAGCAGACCTCGGGAAACAATCAGGACTTGTCCGCGAGTAGGGCATCCTGTATCATGAATGAGGTCTTCCCGTGGGTTGGCATGATGCCCGGCCAAGTGCCGCACGGGAAAGAGAGAAACTCGGAGAAAGCGGGAAATGATTGAATGAGTGGCACGATTTCAACAGAACGTAAAATCATGGTGGCGGATCCCACCCCCATTGGCCTGTTCGGCCTTGCGATGGTGACGCTGGTGGCAGCGTCCCAGAAACTCGGCTGGACTACCGGCACTTCGCTGGTCATTCCATGGGCGATTTTCCTCGGGGCAGGCGCACAATTGTATGCCTGCATCCAGGATGCGAAAAAGAACAACCTCTTTGGCGCCACCGCGTTCGGCGGGTACGCATTCTTCTGGTTCTCCGTCGCAATGAGCTGGATGGTGCAGGGCGGCGTATTCGGGGAGAAACTGACAGCGGCGGTTGATACGCGGCAGCTTGGCATGGCCTTTGTCGGGTACCTGATTTTCACATTCTACATGACGATCGGCTCTGCCACGGTTTCCAAGTTGTTGTTTGCCATTTTCTTCGCCATCAATTTTCTGTTCCTGGGATTGTCGTTCTCCACATTCGGCATCGCCAAGGAGTTCTTCCATGGAATGGCTGCGTGGTCGGAGCTGATCATCTCCCTTCTTTCCTTTTATGGTTCCGCCGCCTCAGTGCTGAACCATCAGTACGGACGCATCATTTTACCCGTAGGAGCGCCGCTGGTTGCCGTCAAGCGCGGATGATTCCCTCGCCCGGGGACCTTTGCTCGAATCCCGCCATCTGATGGCATCTGTCGGAAAAAAGCGTGAAAACACGTCAAACAAAGCATTTATAAGAGGGTTCGTCGGTTTTTGGTAAAACTGACGAACCTTTTTTTTGCCGCATGAACGAACACGCGTTTATTTTCGTTTCCGAGCCTGTAAACTCGTGTTTAATGAAATGTAAATATAGAACATATATGGGACTCAAATAGTCGAGTTGGTGATTTTCGAAGAAAAAGACCTTGAATATGAAGAATTCCGAACATCATAAGTCGAGATTGTACAACAATAATGTCGGATTTCGACTTGTCTGAGATTCAGGTCCGATATAGAGTGGTAATGTAAGATTGCACAAACAAGTGAAGCGACGGACGGATTGACTTGGAGGTATGTACAAAGTGACACAAGCTGCCAACGAGATCATTGATTTTTCAGATCCGTCCATCCCGGTAAAAGCCTACATAACCAATTATGAAGGGTTCGTGAGTCCCCACCTTCATAATGAGATTGAATGGCTCTATATGCTGTCTGGTTCGATGACCGTACAGATCATGGATGAGACCGTCATTCTGAACCGTGGTGAAATCATCATCATCAACAGTTTTGTCGTACATGCCACGACCCGGACGGATTCGGACAGTTACATGTGCATGCTTCAGTTCAACCCGGATGTGCTCATCCACAACTCCCTCGCATCAGAGTACAAGTATGCCGTACCCTTTCTTTGTCAGGATCGATTCCGTTATCGTATCATCAAACCAACGGAAGCGGAACATCAGCGTGAACTTGCCGCACTCCTCACGGATACGGCCAACGAGTTCCAGTACAAGGCCACCGGCTATGAGATCATGATCAAGTCGAACCTTTACAAGTTGCTGGCCCTCCTCTATCGATACAACCTCATTTCCTATGAAAAGCCGCACGAATCCCACCGGGATGCCGCCGTCAAGGCAAGGCTCGCCAAAGTGGTCGAGTATGTGGAAAAGCATTACGAGGAGTCCATCGAGGTACCCCAGGTGGCCAGACTTGCGGGCTTGAATCCCGATTATTTCTGCCGCTTGTTCAAATCAGTCACGGGCCAGTCCTTCATCCAGTACCTGAATACCGTCCGCGTATCCGTCGCCGAAAGGCTCCTGCTCACCACGGATCGGCTCATCACGGATATCCTGGTCGAAACCGGCTTCTCCAGTCTCAGCTATTTCAACCGAACCTTCAAGAAAATCAAGCATTGCAGTCCGAGCGAATACCGGAAGCAAGTTGTATCCCTCCCTCCGGCGGCACCGCCGGATCCGGATCACGAGGCCGCATTGGTCCGTCTTCATCTGGTTCCCGGTACAGGAGGCGAGGAGGAGGCCAAGCCTTTCCCCCTGCAGATGGAAGTGTATTCGGAGGATGATCTGAACTACTATTCGAATCTTGATGACAGATTTCCGGAACAGGCAGTCGAAGGGTAGGTCCGGTGGTGAATTCACAGATTTGACAAGAAGCATGCATTCAGCATTACCCTGATTTGTCGGAATCGTGCAATTCGAATCGCGGAATACGACTTGCAGTTGGTTGATTCGTACGGTAAAGTTGTCACGTCACGCCTGTATGACAGCATTTTGCACAAAACAAGAACGTGGAGGGGTTACATGCATGACTGATCAAATCATGTCACGGAAATCGGTCTCACCCTTGAGGAAAAAGAGTCACCTCTCGGAGTTTATCGGACAGCTGGATCTTCAAATCCTGGTGATCCCCGCCATCCTCCACATCATCATTTTTTCGTACATTCCCATGTACGGTATCCTGATGGCTTTCCAGGAATTTCAGCTGGGTGATTTCCCCGGCCTCAGCGAATGGGTCGGTTTCAAGCATTTCGGCCTCCTCTTCGCAGCTCCCGACTTTGGGCGCGTCATGCGCAACACCATCGTCATCTCCATGCTGAAGCTTCTCATCAATTTCCCCATTCCAATCATTTTCGCCATCATGCTCAATGAAATTCAGGGCAGGAATTTCAAACGAAGCGTTCAGACGATCAGTTATCTGCCCCACTTCATTTCATGGGTTGTTGCCGCCACTCTCCTGTTTGACTTTTTTGCAGTCGACAACGGCGCAGTCAACTCCGCTTTGATCGGACTCGGTTTCATCGACAGGCCCATCCATTTCTTCGGACAAGGAAACATCTTCTGGGGCATGCTGGTCGGAACCGATCTCTGGAAGGAAGTTGGCTGGAATTCCATCATCTATATTGCAGCCATCACCTCCATTGACTCGGAAATGTACGAGGCGGCCGAAATCGACGGTGCCGGCCGTTTCGCCAAGATGTGGCACATCACTGTTGCCACCATACGTCCCACCATCATCATGCTGTTCATCTTTACGGTCGGCGGCCTGCTGAACGCGAACTTCGACCAGATCATGCTCCTTACGAATCAGATGCAGAATGCCCAGCTGCGAAGCTATGCGGATGTCATCGATACCTATGTGTACAGGGTTGGTATTCGTGATACACGCTTCTCCTATGCTGCTGCGGCCGGTCTCTTCAAGTCGGTCATCAATTTCGGCCTGCTGCTCGGTGCAAACAAGCTGGCTGCCAAGTTCGGTGAAGAGGCATTCTGACAATCGGAAACGAAATGATCCCGGGTGGGCGCCCGAACAGGTGCCCCAAACCGCGGCGGCATATGGAGGATAACATGGTTCGGAAAAAGCAAATCAGTGACTGGGTTTTTGATATCATCAACGTTTTCATCATGCTGCTCCTGGTGGTGGTCACCCTCTACCCGTTCATCAACTCCGCCGCCATCTCCTTCAATGATGCAAATGATACGACGCGCGGCGGACTCACCTTTTATCCCCGCGTTCCCACTCTCCGCAACTACGAACTGATCTTCCAGAATCCGAAGGTCTACAACGCCTACTTCATCACCATCATGCGTACCCTCATCGGCACGATTACTGCCCTCATCTTCACATCCGCCCTTGCGTTCGGAATGGCGCATGCCAATCTGAAGGGACGGCGCTTCTACACCATCCTCTGCCTCATTCCGATGTACTTTGGCGGCGGACTCATCCCGTTCTACTTCCTCATCCGCAGCCTCGGTATGATGAACACCTTCTGGGTCTATGTCATTCCCGGATTCGTGGGCATTTTCAACATGATCATCATGCGAACTTACTTCCAGGGCATTCCGCTTGCACTTGAGGAATCCGCCCGCATCGACGGAGCGAACTACCTCACGGTATTCTGGAAGATCATCCTGCCGATATCCTCACCCATTGTAGCCACCATCGCCCTGTTTGTCGGGGTGGGGCAGTGGAATGCCTGGTTCGACGCGGCGATGTTCGTCACAAAGCAACAGCTGAAACCCATGCAGACGGTTCTTCTCTCCATCATCTCGGAGGCCAGATTCGCCGAAACGATGGCCGCCCTGGCTACCGGTGCGGTCGACATGGGCAACATTGGACATGGTGTCAAGGTCAATGTGCGTTCCATCACGATGGCCACCATGCTTGTCACCATCATTCCGATCATCCTGACCTATCCCTTCCTGCAGCGTTATTTCGTCAAGGGCATCATGATCGGCTCCCTCAAGGGCTGACATTTGAACCCCATGACGGCCTGGCTTCCCGTGGACAGGCAGTGCGCATGGTTTCTCTCATGGTGAATGCGGTGCCGCAGAACGGTGCCGACTGTTCATAGAAAGTATCGGAGGTGTACAATGAAAAAGACCAGACTTCTCTCCCTGTTGCTTGCGGTTCTTATGATCGCCAGCATCCTGGCCTCTTGCGGAACCGCAGCTCCTGCCGCGTCCTCTGCACCGGCCTCTTCCTCCGCCGCCGTGGAATCCTCTGCCGCCGTGGAATCTTCCGCAGCAGCCGAGCCCTCCACAGTAGCCGCTCTTGAACCTTATACCTTCACCCACTACTTCAACTACGACTGGTGGGGCATCAAGCCGTGGGGCGTGGACGCAACATCCAAGTACTGGCAGGAAAAGTTCAACATCACTGTTGACTTCCAGAAGCCGGACTCTGATGCCGCTGCCAAGCTGAACGTCATGATTTCCGCCGGCGACCTGCCGGATTCCATCATGATGGACCGTGGCGTGGACAATGCGAAGCTTGCTGAACTCGGCTTGCTCGTTGACCTCGCTCCCTTCATGGAGAAAAACCCCAACCTGAAGGACAATGTCGCAGAATCCACCCGCGAGCAGCTCAAGCTCGGCGGCAAACTGTACTCCATCCCGAACTGGTCACGCATGGGCCCGACGGGCGGAAACGACACCTGGATGTATAACGGCCGCCTTTACGCAGCCGCTGGCAGCCCGGCTCTGAACACCTTCGAAGACATGTATGCTTATGCTTCCAAGATCAAGAAGGATGTTCCGAAGAACAATGAAGGCCTGACCACCTATCCTGTCATGTTCGAATCCGATGGTACCGCAAACCCGGTTGCCCGTGCATTCTTCCGCAGCTTCGGCGGCGTGCTGGATGGCTGGTACTCGCTGCAGGGCCAGGAATACAAGCTTGCTGTTCGTGACGAAACCTTCAAGAAGGCAACCATGGAAGCCAACAAATGGTGGCGCGAAGGTCTCCTTTCCGAGACCCAGTTCACCGACACTGGCGACCAGATCACGGAAAAGCTTGTTGCAGGTCGTGTTGCCCTTTCCTATTATGACTTCTCCAAGAACGAAACCACGAAATTCCGTACCATCCTGAAGGAATCCTTCCCGGATGATACCTACGAAATCGTTTCCCCGTACCCGTACCCGCCGGCCAACGGCCTGACGAAGGATCAGATCTTCGCGGATCTGAAGACCTCCATCGGCTGGAACGTCACCTGCATCACCACCTCCGCCAAGGATCCCCAGCGCATCTACGATCTGTGGAGCTACCTGCTCACCCAGGAAGCTTGCATCGAGCAGATGTACGGCCCGAAGGGCGCCAACTGGGACACGCTGGACGCCAACGGCCTGCCGGTTCTGAAGAAGGCTGAGTCTGAACTCACCTCCGAAGAAGTTGATGCGCTTGGCTCCTGGTTCTGGATGATGCCTGGCCAGTCCGACCACGTCGACAAGACGAAATTCGCTGTCAACGCTGCTCTGCCGGCCGAAAAGCAGAACTGGGTCATCACCAACCAGGCCAACGTGTTTACCCCCATCATGTTCATGGACGACGAATTCATCGGCATCGCCGACTCTGTGGATCCCAAGTCTGACATCGGTATCGCCCGCGCTTTGGTCGAGGACTTTGTCAAGGCTGAATATCCCAAGGTCATCATGGCCAAGACCGCTGAAGAAGCCGACAAGATTTACCAGGGAATCATCGACTTTGCTGACAAGAACGGCATGCCTGGCGTTGAAGCCAAGTACACTGAAAAGTGGAAGGCCAATGTCGCTATCGTCGGCTCCCCGATCTCCGATCGCCGCAAGTAAGATTCCTCCGAAAGGATGAGTCCTGCCAAAGGTAAATCAAAGAGAGAGACATCCGCAAGGATGTCTCTCTTTCTGGTTTGTTGCCGATTCGATAAGATGATAGAATAATGTTATTTCCATGTCGCCTGATAAGGCGAAAGTGGATATTCCGGCTATTGCACCAGTGTCTTTTCTGGAATGACAGTTTGAGATGGACAATGACCGGACTCCTATGATTCGCTTCGCAAGACTGATGACGAAGCGCCGAAAGGAACGCCGAATGGAATTGTTGGCCCTTGCCATTGCTCCTGCTGCCATCCTGCTGTTCTGGGTATATCACAAGGACAAGTACGACCGCGAACCCATGGGGCTGATCTTCCGTATCATGGCTTTCGGAGCCGTCGCATGCATACCCGCCGCCATTCTGGAAACGCTTTTGGAGCCTTTTCTGATGCCTGGCGGGGAAGCCGATCCCTCCGGGCTTTCTGGATTGTTTCTTTACACATTGCTGGGTGTGGGCCTTGTGGAAGAAGGGTGCAAGTTTTTTGCACTGAAAAGGAATACCTGGCGTTCACCGCACTTCAACCAACGGTTTGACGGCATCGTTTATGCGGTTTCTGCCTCCCTTGGATTTGCTGTCCTGGAAAACATCCTTTATGTAACAACGGGTGGATTCTCCGTCGGTATTCTTCGTGCATTGACTGCCGTTCCGATGCACTGCGCATTCGGCGTTCTGATGGGCGTTCAGTACGGACGGTCAAGACTTGAAGGCGTTCCAAACACGCCACAGAGACAGAACACGCCGATATTTTCGCAGATCCCCGTAGATACGAATCCACCGTCATGGAATCAGCCATGGTGGGCGACTGATCCGATACGGACTTCCCGGCAAGGCGCGACGCTCCAGTCGGAACCGATCCTGCGGTCAGAGGATACCGCCCGGCTGGTGATGGGACCTCCATCCCCGGCAGGTGATCAACCTGAATGGCTCCAGGCGGCACAACCTTGCGATATTTCAGTGGCCCTTCCCATCGGGAATGGGGGTATGCGGCTCTGGAAGGTGATCCTCATCCCAACGATTCTGCATGGGCTGTATGACTTCTTTGCGATGGCTTCCTCTATTTCCGCCTGGTTTCTGGCAGGGTTGGCGGTTGTTCTGCTTGGTTCGGTTGCATGGGCTGCCATTTTAGTTGTGCGTGAAGCAAGAAATCCATATTGAGTGGAGAAGGCCATGGATAACCGCTAAGCCCGCCATGCGTGAAAAAGGCCATGGATGAACATGAAAGCCCCATATTTCGAAGGATGAACCAATACCGAGTGCAAAAAACGATGGGGAGTCAAATGAAGACGTGCAGGAAGATCAAACCGGGGAACCGTATGTGCGTCCATGACTGGATAGATGTGAATGAAGCAGCCCGATACGGGGGGATTGGCCTGAAGAACGGACAACACGTCCGCCTCTTGCGACTGGCCTTGTTTGCCTGCCTGTTGATCTTTTTTCTGGGCTTCCAGCCAATCCGCACATCCGCGATAAGGGAAATGGAGATTCCGCTGAAAGCTTCCCGTCAGGTTTTGATTCTCAACTCCTATTATCCCGGCTATATCTGGACGGAAAATCTGGAAGACACCCTTATGCGGAGATTGGAGGCGCGATTCCCCGGAATCGACATTGCCTCGGAATACCTGGATTGGAAACGCCATCCGGACATGCAGGCATTGAATGCCCTCATGCCGATGATGAAGATGAGATACGCGGATATGGATCTGGATTTGGTCATCACAACAGATGATGCTGCGCTTCAGTTCGCCCTGACGCACCGCCTGGAATTGTTTCCCGGCACGCCGATCGTATTCTGCGGTGTGGCGGATGAAAACGCAAGGCTTTACCTGAAGGGTCAGCGCAATGTCACAGGCGTGACGGAGAACTTTGACATGGAAGCCACGGCACAGACGATTCTGGGCCTCTATCCCCGGCTAAAGAATGTGTATCTCATTTTTGAGAACACAGAGACGGGCATTCCGGCGGGCAAACAGGCTGAACAGGCACTTCGGGCGATGGAGCCGAATCTGGGGATTGTCCACTGGAACGGATTGTCGGCCAAACAGATCAAGGATGGCGCAGCAGCGCTGACCGAAGGCAGCGCCATCCTGTACATCGCCTACAATCGGGACATCAACGGTCTGATGCTGCCGATGGATCAATATGCGGACCTCCTGTTTACCAACAGCGGAGCGCCAGTTTTCAGCGTACATGATTTTGTCATGGGACATCACATCCTCGGAGGAAACATGACCGATGCGCACCTGCATGCCGACAAAACGGCGGATCGGGCGATTCGTGCGCTTTCCGGCGATCCGGTGGATAAAATGCCCATCCTTTATGATCACAGTTCTAGTCTTGAATTTGACTATAATGAAATGAAGCGGTTTGGCATTCAGGAAAACGATTTGCCGAAAGACGCCACGATCCTGAATCGCCCCTTCAGTTTTTATCGAACCTATAAGTCACTCGTTATAATGGTTTCGGCCATATTTCTGATGCTGGTCCTCCTGATCGTCACCTTGCTGCTGAACATGCGCTATCGAAGGAGATCAGAGCGTTCCTTGCGGGAAAGTCATGAGGAATTGATGGCGGCCAACAGCCAGATGGCGGCCATGAATGCGCAGCTGATGGAAACAGACAATCTGCTCAGGGAACAGAACCAGGAACTGGCTTCCCGTACCGAATCACTTTCTCTCAGCGAGGAACGGTACAGGCTTGTCTCGAAGGCGACACGGGATGCGATTTGGGACTGGGATATCGGGAAGAACAGCCGCATTGTCTCGGACCGGATCGATCAAATGATTGGGATGACGCACGAAACGGTGGAAGGGATGCAGGCCTGGTTGGAACGGATTCATCCCGATGATCGCGAAAATACGAAAAAGGAGCTTGCGGAGTATCTGGCCCATCGTGTGCCGGAATACTCGTCGGAATATCGAGTGAAGACCAAGGATGGTTCCTATCGCTGGATTCTTGCCAGGGGAATTGCCATTTTCGGGGAGGACGACAAACCTTTGCGCATGGTTGGAACCCATACAGACATCGACGAGGTGAAACAGCAGCAGGAAACGATCAGTCGAATGGCCTATTATGACTTCCTGACGGAACTGCCGAACAGGGTTCTGCTGCGTGCCCGTGCAGAATCCGCCTTCAGTGGTGCGGCAGCCCGCAATCATCAGGCGGCGCTCCTCTTTACCGATCTGGATAATTTCAAGGTCATCAATGATACGTTCGGGCATCCGATCGGCGACGAGTTGCTGACGGAAGTCGCCCAGCGGTTCTTGAATTCTGTTTCGGTCGAATATACGGTTGCCCGCCTTGGCGGAGACGAGTTCATCGTGCTGGTGCCGGATCTGAAAGACAGGCAACAGGCTGAAGATGTGGCACAGTGGCTGGTGGAACGGTTCCAGACACCGCTGCGAACTGCAACGATGCAGTTTCACATGGGGCTGAGTGTTGGCATCGCTCTCTTCCCACAGGATGGACGTTCGTTCGATGAACTGATGCAAAGCGCCGACACCGCCATGTATGCCGCCAAGGAAGCCGGTCGAAATCAATATCGATTCTTCGACGGAGGAATGGATACGCAAATCCGTGATCGTTTCGTCCTGGAAGAAGGATTGCGAACGGCACTGGAGCGAAAAGAGCTTTTATTGCATTTTCAGCCGATTCACCGCGTGGGAGATGAATCACTTGCCGGGTTTGAGGCGCTTGTCCGGTGGAATTCGCCGGTTCATGGTCTGGTGCCGCCCAACCGCTTCATTCCCATTGCGGAGGAAACAGGACTTATCCTGCCAATCGGGGAATGGGTACTTCGGGAGGCGTGCCTTTTCCTGAAAAGAGTGGGTGGGGGAGTGTTTTCAAATTTTCATATGGCGGTGAATGTATCGGTTCTCCAGCTCATGCAGGGGAATTTTGGTGAGATTGTGCAGCGTGTCCTGTTTGAAACCGGTGTTCAGGCAGAGAACCTGGTGTTGGAAATCACGGAGTCCGTCTTGATGGAATCCTTCGCGCAACATGCCGATACGCTGCGTGTTCTCGGTGAAATGGGCGTCAGGGTCGCGCTCGATGATTTTGGCACCGGCTATTCCTCCCTGACCTATCTCCGCAAGCTGCCCATTCAGATTCTGAAAATCGACAAAAGCTTCATCGACGACATCCACTCATCGGAAGACCTTGCCAGCCATACCGGTTCGATCATTGCGCTGGCCCGGCAATGGGGATTCCAGGTTGTGGCGGAAGGCGTGGAACAGGATTACCAGCTGGAATACCTGAAAACTCATCACTGCGATATGATACAGGGTTATTTGAAAAGCCGGCCCCTTCCCGAAGAAGAAGCCGGCCGATATGCGCGGAAGGGTAGAATGGCGGGTGTCATGCAGGGAAAAGAGCTGGAATGAATGAATCTGCAAGACTGGAATTGCCGGATCGGGTGCATGCCCCAATTCAAACCTTGAATCGTTGTACTGCATCCAGTAACGCCGAGGCACTGCGCCCGATGGATTCGGTCATTCGTACCACCTGGCTTGCATTTACGCTGATATCCGTACTGCGTTCCGCTATGTGGTTCGTACTCTCGGCCTGTTCATGAGATGCGCTCATGACCTCAGAAAGAGAACGCACGACCGTCTGAATGGATGCCGTGAGCTCCTCTGACGTTGCACTGAAATCCGTCACCATGTCGCTGACCGTGGCCGCATCCGTATTATACTGGTCGCCCGTGCTGACCATGCGGTCATAGTCCTTGATGATCGGACCGCTGATGAAATCGAGCATTGCTTTTGATGACTCATTGAGGTTCCGGACAGCCGTCACGACGACGTCGGTGATGCCGCGAATCTCTGTGACAGCCGTATTTGAGTTCTCCGCAAGTTTCCTGATTTCTTCCGCCACGACGGCGAACCCCCGGCCGCTTTCCCCTGCGCGAGCGGCTTCAATGGCGGCGTTCAGTGCGAGCAGATTCGTCTGTTCCGTGATGGCGAGGATGGTTTCAGACAGGATTTTGATTTGCTCGACATTTGCTGTCTTCTGAATGGCTTCGAGCATGCCTGCCTTTGTGTTGTTGTAAATGGCGGATGTTTCGGTGCGCGACTGGATGGCCTGTTTCTTCATTCCCTCGGCGCGATTTCGGATATCCACCGCATTTTGCGCGCCCTCGCCTGCCTTGATGGCAATGCTTTCCGCCGCTTTTTCGATTTCCTCCGCCGTATGGCTCATGCTGGATACGGAAGCGGCGGTTTCCTGCGTGCCTGCGGAGATCTGTTCGGTGGCGCCTGATACTTCATCGAGCTGATTACTGAGTTTTGCCAGACGGTTGGTTGAATCTTCGACCGCTGTCGCCACCTGCTGCCCCTGATCCGTGATCGTGGAAATGATGTCCCGCATCGTCGCCCGCATTTCCGTTGCGGCGCGGACAAGGACGCCGGTTTCATCCTTATTGACACTGAGTGCCGCGGCATGCGGCATATCCTGGCTGAAATCCCCATTTGCAAGGAGATTCAAGTATTCCGCGGTTGCGCTGACAGGCCGCGCCATCTTTTTGCCGAGGATCCAGGCCATGAAGGTCATGGCGCCTGTGACCAAAATGGAGGCGATGACAAGCAGGATCAGTTTGCTCGCCAAATCCCGGCGCTGGGATTCCTGTGCGGCCATGACCAGGTCGTTCAGGTCGTTGACATAGTTGCCCGTACCGACAATCCATTGAAAAGGTTCATATGCAAGCGTGTAGGCACGCTTGGGCAGTGGAATGTCCGTGTTCGGCTTTGGAAACTCATAATCGGTATATCCGCCGCTTTCCTTCTTTCCATTGGCGTTCATTTCCTGGATGAATTTCACACCTTTGGCGTCCACGGCGTCGATACGCGATGTCCCTTCCGTATCCTTTCCCAGCAGGACGACATTGACTCCTTCATACGTATCCGCCCAGAAATAGCCTTCCTTGTTGTAGCGAATCAACCGCAGTTTGTCCGCGGCCTGCTTCTTCGCTTCATCCATGGTGATAAGGCCGGCATCCGCATCCTTTTTATACTGGTCGATCATGCTGACGGCCACCTCAACCTGCGCCCGGATGTAGGAATCGTAGTCTTTCTGAAGGGTATCCCGTATCCCGGAAATGCCGGTATTTCCGAGACTGACAAGACTATAGACGGAAACCGCGCCGATGACGAGGAACATGATGATCAAGGCCAGGGCAGTTGCGAAGAGAATACGGTTCGCAATCTTTTTCATAATTTGTTCTCCAATCTGAAGGGGAGCTTGTATCAGGAACATTCCATCGAAAAGAACGCATGGAGGATTTCCAACGAATAGATACCCCCGATGTAACCGTACATAACGGAAAACAGGGCCTGATTGTACGATATGCTTGTTGGGTTTATGGGTAATTGTTCACTTGGATGATGTTTTCGATCATACATCGTCCGGAGGTACGTGCATGCGACGCATTCAAGGAAGACCTGCTGAAAAAAGGCTCCGTTTTCGCAGGGGGGGGCACAGTCTGAAACTGCGGTGGCTCAACGAGGCCCTTGCCGCTTCGGATGCGTCACTGCGCCTCAAAATCGCAGAACTCACAACGTCCGAAGAGGCGCTGCAGCTGAGAAATGAAATGCTGGCCGCATCCGAAGAGGAGCTGCGCCTGAAGAATGATATGCTGGCCGCATCCGAAGAGGAGCTGCGGCTGAGGAATGAGACGCTGGCATCCAATGGTGAAGCGTACCGTAGAATGAATGAGAACCTCGAAAACAGACGCGATTATCTGCAGGACCTTGCTTACTATGATCCTGCGACAGAATTGCCGAATCGTGTCCTGCTGGAGGAAACCGCATCGGATCTGGTCAGCATGATGGCATCCGTGCGCTTGTTCCGTGTGAAACTTGCCGGTACGGAACGGATCAGGGAATCCATGGGAGGCGTGATCGGCGAGGAATTCATGAAACGGATGGCTGCGCGAATCCGCAAAGCCGCCGCGAACTCTGTTCTGATCGCCCGGAGCGGAACCGATGAGTTTTCCATTCTCACCACACCGGAGCAACTGATGGGGATGGACGGGTTCGAACATCCCGAAACTTTTGCAGCCGGAATTCTCAACTCCTTCAGCCATGCCTGCTCCATTGGGGCCTGGCGGCATACGCCGAAGACGCTCATTGGATTTGCGGCTTTCCCGGAAGACGCGGTCGCATGGTCCATTCTTGACAAAAAAGTCGGAATGGCCCTCACTGTCGCTGATAGAGGTACGGGGAATGCCGCACTCCGCTGGACACATGAGATGGATCAGGAGGAACAGGAGCTTCTGATGATGGAGTTGAACCTTCAGCAGGCCTTGAAGCGCAAGGAGATATACCCGGTCTTTCAGCCGATCGTGGATGAGGCGACCGGCAAGGTTCGCGGCTTTGAGGGACTGATGCGCTGGAACTCGCCGGAACATGGCGTTGTTTCTCCTTCACGCTTTATTCCGATGCTGGAATCGACAGGGCTGATCCTTCCGTTCGGCGAGTGGATGCTTCGCACCTGCTGCGAGCAGAACAAGATTTGGCAGGAGCGGACAGGCGTGAAGACCATCATTTCCGTGAACGTTTCTGCCGCCCAGTTCCGGCATGGGAACTTTCCCGCCGTCGTACGCAGGATTCTTGAAGAAACAGGGCTGGCAGCCGAATCCCTGGAACTCGAAGTGACGGAAAGCCTGTTCATTGAAGACATGGAAACCGTACTGAAGGATTTGGAGACCCTGCGGAGTATGGGTTGCCGTCTCTCGATGGATGATTTCGGAACCGGTTATTCTTCCCTCAGTTATCTCCGCCGGATGCCCATCCATACCTTGAAAATCGACAAGTCCTTTGTCATGGCCATCGATCAGGTCTCAAACACGGATGCCGGGAACGGCAGGAGCGCTTCGAGCCTGATTGCATCCATCATCAGCCTGTCCCATGACATGGGGCTGGAAGTGGTCGCGGAGGGTGTGGAAACAGAAGAGCAACGGAGCCAGCTGGCGTTGTACAACTGCGATCTTTTACAGGGATACCTGCTGTACAAACCGATGAGCACAGATGCAGCCGATGCGCTTATGGATGCGCAATGACAGAAATGACTTCACGCAGCGCCAAAATACTTCGCAATCCGGGTCAAGACGCTCCTCTGCCAGACGCGGTATGATAAGATCGCAGGGTGACAGAAAGTCCCCGCAGATTGACCCGGAGGTCATGAAACGATGACGGAGAACCGGAAGCAGATTGTCGAAGCGGTGCAGCGCATGCAGGACTGTATTGCGGAGAACCTGAACCGTCCCCTTTCCCTGGACCGGCTGGCCAGGGCGGCGGGCTATTCCCCCTGGCATGCGGCACGCGCCTTCAAGGAACTGACGGGCAGAACCCCGTTGGCCTATATCCGCGCGTTCCGATTGTCCCGGGCGGCATTGGTCCTGCGGGACGGAAAAGAGCGCATTGTCGACGTTGCGCTTGATTTCTGCTTTGACTCCCAGGAGGGGTTCACCCGCGCATTCTCGGATGTGTTCGGCACGACGCCGGCCCGCTACAGGAAGCGGCCGCAGCCGATCCCGTTGTTCATGCCCTATCGGGTTCAGGGCGAAAAGCCCGGAATGAGGAAAGGGGAGTCTTCCATGGAGAACGAAATGACGACGAAGAAAACAGTCGGAATGGAAACAACAGTAAAGGGAAAAACTTCTGAACCTGTCTTCGTGCAGGTTGTGGAGCGGCCGGCACGGAAATTGCTGCTGCTTCGCTGCGGGAAGGCGGACAATTATTACGATTATTGCGAGGAAGTCGGCTGCGATGTCTGGGGGATACTCTGCAGCGTGAAGGAAGCGATGTACGAGCCGGTGGGCCTGTGGCTGCCGGAGAATCTCCGCAAGCCCGGAACCGGCGAATATGCGCAAGGGGTGGAAGTTCCCGCGGATTATGCGGGGTTGGTTCCGGATGGATATGATCTGATCGACTTGCCTGCCTGCAAGCTGATGGTGTTCCAGGGGCCTCCCTACAAGGATGAGGACTTTGAGGAAGCCATCGGATCCATGTGGGAAGTGATGGACCGGTATGATCCGGTTTTCTACGGATTCCGCTGGGCGGACGGGGACGCGCCCCGCATCCAGCTGGAGCCGCAGGGCGAACGCGGGTATATCGAGGCCAGACCGGTACGGCCGGTCTGAACCATGGCATGAAGGGTCCGTTTGCGGCCAGGCCTGACCTGTGAAAGACAACACAAAGGCGTCCTCCCGGTTACACCGGGGGACGCCTTTGATGCCGATGAACTGTATGAAGAATGCGATGATCGCGGAAATCTCAAATCATTTGCCTTTGGACATTGCCTTTCGTTCCCGAGCGAGTTCCGAAGCCAGATCCCCAAAGCGCCAGTTGCGGGAAGTGGGTGTGACAACGGCAAACAATGCCTTTTTCAGTCCGGACTCCCGGAACCGGTTGAGAAACGTGTTCAGCTCATAGTCGGAAACAGCGCTGAACACACCGATCGGACCAGGGATTTCCTTTTCATACGGCTTTTCGAGGGGTTCGTTTTCCAGAATTTCTGCCAGGGTATTGCCAAGTCTGCCGGTTTTCAGGGGAATGATTTCATCGATGCCGATCTCTTTCCGGATGGATTCAATCGTTGCAAGCGCTGCGTCTTCATATCCGAAGACCATCAGGCAATTCCTGCCGGAAGGCCTGGTTTTGTTTGTTTCGCCGACTTTCGTGAATGCCATTTTGTTTGTTCCTTTCCTGTTCGTATTGGCATATATCCGCATTCCTCATGCGTTTACCGTTGTGAATCGAGTTTTGAAGAACCTGATTGGATTTTACCACGAAAAACGCTCCTGAAGCTGTTCTGTGCGTAAGTTGTCCGGGATGGTGGAAAGAAAGGAAAGGAGGACCAGTCGGAAGATTCCATCTTTACCCACTTCCCGAACCAATTCTTCGCAAGGAAGGCGAATCCAGGCGGCAAAAAGGGGTAAGAATGGTGAGAAGGTTATTGTTGAAGGAACCTCCCGGAAGTCGGTAAGGCCATCTTGCAGGTTTCAGAAAGTCAATGAAGAGTGCAGGGGGAAATGGACATGATGGTTCCGTGGAAAATATTGGTGGTCGATGACGATCCGGATGTCCAGAACGTGACAAAACTCGTTTTGGGGGATTTCGAGTATATGGGCCGCAGTATCCTGCTGTTGCAGGCAGGCTCCGCGAAAGAGGGGCTTGCGCTGTTGCGCAGGCATCCCGATGTGGCAGTCGGCATCATTGATGTGGTGATGGAGTCCCAGAATGCAGGTCTCGATCTGGTCCGCAGTATTCGCGATGACATCGGGAACAGGCTGATCCGCATCATTCTCCGTACGGGTCAGCCTGGTGCGGCGCCTGAGAAACAGGTCGTGGTCGATTATGACATCAACGACTACAAGGAGAAATCCGAACTCACGTTCCAGAAGCTGCAGACCTGCATCATCACAGCGCTTCGTTCCTTTCATGATCTGCAGATCATCGAGAGCAGCCGAATGGGGATGGAGAAGATTATCGACGCGAGTGCGGGCCTTTTCCGTTTTCAGATGATGAAGAGTTTCGCGGAAGGGTTGCTTGAACAGCTTGTATCCTTGCTCCAGTTGAATCCGGATGCCCTTCTCGGACATGTCTCCTCCGTGGCGGCGGGGTCGCAGGACATGCATGAATATCGGGTTTATGCTGCAATGGGGGACTACGCCTCCTTCACAGGCCATACGCTGGCTGAAATCAATGACGAGGAGATGCTTGCCGATCTGCGCCAGGCTGTCGCCATCAACGGAAATTATCGGAATGGTTCGCGGCTCACCCTGTTCTTTCGGACGACGACGGGTGCCACAACCCTGATCCACATTCAAGGCATCAATGACCTGACCGCTATGGACAAGCGCCTGCTTGAGCTATTCTGCGCCAACATCTCGATTGCATTCGACAACCTCAGTCTGAAAACGGAGATTGAGGATACGCAACGGGATCTGCTGCTGTGCCTCGGGGAAGCGATCGAAATGCGTTCATTGGAAACCGGCGAGCATGTCATGCGTGTTGCCGGCATGTCTCGGATGATTGCCAGAAAGGTGGGCATTTCGGAAATTGAGTCGGAAAAGCTCGCCCTCATATCCCCCATGCATGATGTTGGGAAGATTACGATTCCCGATGCCATTTTGAACAAGCCGGGCCTGCTGACGGAAGAGGAACGGAATATCATGCGGGAACACGCCGCAAACGGTGCGCGTCTGCTGGAACGTTCCGGCCGCACCCTGTTCCATGAAGCGGCCATCATTGCATTGCAGCATCATGAACGGCATGACGGGAACGGGTATCCCGCCGGTCTGTCCGGAGAGGAGATCCATCTCTTCGCGCGGATTGTGTCACTGGTGGATGTGTTCGAGGCGCTGATCAGCCGACGTGTATACAAGGAGCCCTGGCCGCTTGAAAATGCGCTATCCTATCTCAAGACCGAAAGGGGACATCAATTCCATCCCGACATCGTCGATGCTTTTTTTGCGAGCTTGCCGGATATTCTTCCGCTTCTCGGCAAGAAGGCATTGCTGCTTGAGCTGGAGATTGAAACCGGAGGGATATGAGCATGGAGAAACGCGCAGGGGGAAAGGCCCCGTCATCTTCCCGTCCGGCGGCGGGGCATCCGGACATCCCAGTGACGCCCGAAGAGGTGGAACGCCTGAAGCAGACCCTCTTTGAACTGGAACAGGCCAATACGGATCTTGCGAAGCGTAATGGGAAACTGCAGGAGCAGATGAAGGTTTGCGCTTCCGAGTTGGAAACTGCCCGCCATACGCTTGAAACCCAAATGCATGAACTGGCGCAAATCCGGGAGGCGCTGCTCCGTTCCGAAAAAATGGCTTCGATCGGCAAGCTGGTCGCCGGCATCACCCATGAAATCAACACACCGCTCGGTGTGGGTGTGACGGCTGCTTCCTTTCTGGAAGCCTCCATCAACGAATCGATCAGAGCGAACCCATCCCTTTCTGCGGATCCCGTCTTCCGGAAACTGAGTGCGAAGTGGGCGGACACTGCACGTATCATCCTCGCAAACCTGGAACGTGCCGGTCGACTGGTGACGAGTTTCAAACAAGTGTCGGTGGATCGGATGGCGGATCCGATCCGAACCTTCTGTCTGCAGACCTTTCTGGAAGAAGTGCTGGTCTCATTGAATCCGATGATCCGGAGAAGTGGAAGTCTGGTGGAAAACCGCATTCCTGCGAATATCAGACTCACCACCTACCCCGGCGCTCTTTCGCAGATCGTGATCAACCTCGTCACCAACGCATTGCAGCATGCCTTTTCACAAGATCACCCCGGGAGGTTGACCTTGCAGGCGGAGACCTCGGAGGGTACGGTCCGCATGATGTTCCGCGACAATGGGGTCGGGATCCCGGTCGGCGATCTTCCCCGGATTTTCGAACCCTTCTTCACCACAAGCAAGGCGGCGGGCGGGAGCGGACTTGGATTGTTCATCGTTCAGAACCTGGCAGTCCGCCGGCTGCAGGGAACCATTGATTGCAGACCCGTTCCGGACGGTGGGACGGAATTCGTCCTGACGCTGCCCGTGGAGATTTTTCCGCAAGTGGGGGAGTAGAGATGGGATACATGCCCGTTCGCCGATTCGTCATGCCGGAAATCCTATATGGTCCGGGGTGCAGGGCGCAGACAGGGAAACATGCAAAAACGCTTGGCATGTCGAGGGTGTTGCTTGTTACCGATGCAGGCGTTTTGTCCCAGAGCTGGATGAAGGAGATCCTGGAGAGTCTCACCAAAGCGGAGATTTCGGTGATTCTCTTTGATCAGGTTACGCCGAATCCACGTGACACGGAGGTCCGCAGCGGTCTGGTCCTGTATCGGAAGGAAGGGTGCGACGGGATTGTTTCGGTTGGCGGTGGAAGCCCTATGGACTGCGCGAAAGGCATCGGAATTATGATGGCCAACCGGCGCGACATTCTTGAATTCAGGGGGCTTGAGCTTGTGGAGAACCGGCTGCCGCCGATGGTTTTCGTCCCGAGTACGGCAGGAACCGCATCGGAGGTTTCCCAATTCGCCATTATCATGGACACGGTGGAGCGGGTGAAAATCGCCATTGTCTCAAGAAAAGTCGTTCCGGACATCGCTCTTGTAGATCCGGAAACGACCGTGACTGTCGGGCCTGCACTCGTGGCGGCGACCGGAATGGATGTGCTGGTGCACGCCATGGAAGCTTTTGTGTCCTCCAGTCATTCGGAATTGACGGATCTTCATGCGCTTCAGGCAGTCCGGCTTGTTGCGGCGCACCTGCCGGAACGAATCCGGAAACCTGCCAATCGTGCCGCGCGGAATGGTATGATGATGGCCAGCATGCAGGCAGGGCTTGCTTTTTCGAACGGGATGCTCGGAGCGGTCCATGCCATGGCCCACAGCCTCGGGGGCTTGCTCGACCTGCCGCATGGGGAATGTAACGCCATCCTGCTTCCCCACGTTGTGGCGTTCAACTATGATTCGGAACCGGAACGGTATGATGCGCTGGGCGTCCTGTTGGGTGTTCAAGAGGATCTTGTGGCGGAGGAACGGAAAATGGCCTTGCTGGATGCGATCCGGCGGATGCAGCGGATTGTCGGGATGGATCACGGTCTGGCTTCCGTTGGGGTGAAGCCAGCCGATATTCCTGATCTTGCCA
Source organism: uncultured Clostridia bacterium (assembly GCA_942493335.1). Taxonomy (GTDB): domain Bacteria; phylum Bacillota; class Clostridia; order DSM-8532; family DSM-8532; genus JAEWSN01. Next base: position 3,341,639 of record OW818693.1, read on the forward strand.
GAAAAGCGAGAGAGGACCCCTGTCTTCTCACCAATCCGAAAGCATGTCTGGAAACGGATCTTCGGGAGATATTCCTGGCTGCGATGTGAACGGCGGTTATTTATCACAGGATGCAGACTTTCCTGATTTGGCAAGGTATAAAAGAGTGATATCGATTTGATATCACTCTTTCTGGTTTTGGGAGGGCCGTCAGGGCCCGGGGAGTGCGTGTCATGAAGGAAAAAAACATCAAGGCAGCCAATGGGTATATTCATTTGCTTCTCAACATTCTATTGATCATCCTGGCCGTTGTCAGTTTCATTTTCGGGATTACAGGTGAATCACTTTTTCTGTTCGTGGCTTCGGTTGTTTTATTGACCTTGTGGGTGTTCCATCTGCCCGGATTCTTCACCCTGCAGCCCAATGAGGCGATGGTCCTCATCCTGTTCGGCACATACAAGGGAACCGTGAAGGATTCCGGATTCTCCTGGGTGAATCCGTTCATGACAAAGAAGAAGATTTCCCAGCGTGCCCGCAACCTCAACGGCGAAAAGCTGAAGGTGAACGACCAGATGGGCAATCCCATCGAAATTGCGGCGGTTGTCGTCTGGCATATCGAGAACACAGCGCAGGCCATTTTCGATGTAGAGAATTATGGGGATTATGTGAAAGTGCAGAGTGAATCCGCACTTCGCCACCTGACGAACCTGTACCCCTACGATCTGCCTGAAGATCATGCCGGATTCTCTCTGCGCGGCAGCGCCGATGAAGTCGCGGGAGCGTTGAAGGTCGAATTGCAGGAACGCCTGGGGCGTGCCGGTGTCGTGGTCGAGGAAGCCCGTCTCTCGCATCTCGCCTATGCGCCGGAAATCGCGCAGGCCATGCTCCAGCGCCAACAGGCGGCCGCCATCATCGCGGCGCGCCAGAAGATCGTGGAAGGTGCAGTCGGCATGGTGCAGATGGCGCTGAACAAGCTGGCGGAGAATGACATCGTCACGTTGGATGAGGACCGGAAGGCGGCCATGGTCAGCAATCTACTGGTGGTCCTCTGCAGCGAGCGGAATACGCAACCCATTGTCAACGCCGGCAGCATTTTCTGAGGACGGCACCCGGAAGGGAATCCGCCGCACACCCGGTCCATTGGCCGGGTGCGCGGCGGGAAAAGAAGGCGGCAACATGGCAAAAAGAGAAGTAAAGACCATCCTCCTCCGTCTTTCGCCGGGCATGTCAGATGCGCTCGGTGCCTGGGCGGAGGATGAATTGCGGTCCGTGAACGGACAAATCGAATACCTGCTCCGGGAAGCGCTCATACGCAGCAAACGCCTCCCGCGTCAGGAGATCAACCCGCGTGCCACGGACGACAACCAGTAACCCCATCTCCGGAAGTCACGGTTGCGGTTCAGCCCGCGCGCCACTGTCGGTACAGACCCGCGATGACCCGCTCGATGGGCGCCTTTCGCGTTTCCATGTCGATCACGCCGGACAGGGTGGATACTTCCGCCAGCATGGCCGGCACAGGCGTGCTGGTTGCATCAAAGGCGTACTCGTGCACATTTTCATCGGTGGAGAGCCAGGTTGCAGACTGCAGGACCGGTGCCTCCGCGCCTTCCGTTGTCAGAATGATATGGCGCAGGCTGCCGGTCAGCTCCCTGAGGGCATCAAAGCTTCCGTCGAACGCAATGCGTCCTTCTGAAAGCAGAATGATGCGTTGGGCCATTTCTTCCAGATCGTCCATGTCATGGCTCGTCACAACGATGGTTGTTCCGTTTTCCCGGTTGATCCGTTTCAGAAAGTCGATCATGTGGCGTTTGGCCAGAACGTCCAATCCCAATGTGGGTTCATCCAGGAGAATCAGCTCGGGGCTGTGCAGGAGCATCAGCCCGAGATCTGCGCGCATGCGCTGGCCCAGGCTCAGCTCGCGCGTAAACGTGTGCATGAGGTCGCCCATGTCGAGCAGTTCCACCACCATGTCCCGCATGCGGGCATACTCATCTTTCGGAATGTTCCAGACCGTCGCCTTCCAGTCGAAGCTGGCGGCGACCGGGTGATCCCACCACAATTCCGTCCGTTGTCCAAACAATACGCCAATGCGCTGCATGAGCCGGATTCTGCTTTTTACCGGATCCAGCCCCAAAACGCGCACTTCGCCCGAACCCGGCTGCAGGATGCCGCTGAGGATTTTGAGGGTGGTGCTTTTTCCCGCGCCGTTTGCGCCGGCATATGCGACAAACTCGCCGGGAGCGATGTCGAGGGTGATGTCGTTCAACGCTGTAATGAGGCGCTTTTCCGGTTTCAGCAGGTTTTTCAGCAGATCCTTCGCCTTGCCGGACCGCTGCCATTGGGTGTATTGCTTGGTGACGTTTCGGATGGAAACGGCGGGTTCGTGCTGCATTGCTGATGATAGAACGGAAACATCGGTTTCACACTGCGTTTCCGCCAAGGGGGCGGAAGCAGATGTTATTCCCGCAACAGAGGACAATGACTCAACGACGGTGTCCGTGGTCGCTGTAACGTTGGGATCCAAATTTCGCATAATGACGCAATCCTTTCCGAAAGACAAGTGTGGCGGCCGTGCCAAGGGCGGTGGCCGCAATCAGGAGAAACCAGATCGGGAAGCCGGACGTGGGAAGTCCCAGAATCCGGGAAGCGGGCAGCCAGGCGGCGAGACCGGCCGGCAGCACCGTGCAGAACACAATCTGCATGGCCTGGGGCAATCCGCCGAGCGGAAACTGCTTGGTGCTCTGGAAAAAGTCATTGACGGAGGAGCAGACCTCTTCCGCAGCCTTCGGCGCATAAAAGGCCGAGGAGCCGATCAGGAAGGAGCATGCGAGGATAATCGCAAGGGAAACCGGCAATGCGAGCAAAAAGCCGGGGATCCAGGACGGATTCGCCCATAGTCCGAGTTTTGCCGCGGCGTATCCGGTCAGGCCAAGCCCGCACAGCATCGGGGTACTGCCGGTGAAGGGGATGAAACCGGATGTGAACAGCTGGAGTGGGAGCGGAACCGGCTGAACCAGCATGTGATCGAATTGTCCCCGGCCGATGACGCGACTGATGTGGCCTGTGTTGTTCATGGCGAAGAACATCATGAAAAGGCCGTCCACACAGGTGGCGTATCCGAGCATGAACAGGACCTGATCGCCGGACATGCCGCCGATGCCGTCAAATCGGGCAGACAGCAGCAGAATGCCCGCAAGGCCTGCAAGTGTCGTGACAAGGTCAGTCGTGAGAACGAGCAGGCAAGTCCGGGTATCCCGGAGGAGCCACATTAGATCCATATGGGCCGCCATGCGCATCAGGCGCACGGCGGTTTGAAGCCATTCTCCCAGGGAGAGGCGGTCTTCGGTTTTGGCAACGCGGATTTCAGCCGCCATACGCCACCATCCTTTCTTCGCTTCGCCGATATGCGTACAAGGCGATCGGCCAGAGCACGAGGTTCCAGAAGAGTTGAATCACAAGGGTGGGGAAGGAGGACTCCATGCCTGTAAACAGACCGAGCGGCGCATTGGCCAAGGACCCGAACGGCAGCAGGCGGAAAAGACCGCCCAACCCCCATGGCATGAGGGTCAACGGGATAAGCGACCCGGAACAGATGAGAAAAATGGAGTTGCGGATCATGAGCGCCATCCATCCGGCGTTCTTGATATGGACGGCGAGCGCGGCGAACAGGAGGTCCATCGCGAAGCCAAGGGAGATACCCATCAAAATCGCCAGCAGGAACCACCCGAACGCCGCCATGGATGCGGGAAGCAGTGAAACACCCAGTAGAGGGGACAGGAGCAGGAGGGGAAGGGAGAAGAACACCAGATGCGGCAGCCAGCGACCCACCGTTTCGGCCATGAGTTGCGTGACCACCGGCAGCGGGCGGGTATACCTGTTTGCCAGCGTGCCTTCCCAAAAGGACATGGATGCGGGGGACACGACATTCAACTGCTCCGAGAGGATGGCGGAAAGCGTGATGAATACCAGCACCTGTGTGACGGTCAGACCTTCCGTGCCGGCGCCGTCCTTCAGCAGGGCCTTCCAGACGGCAAGCTGAATGATCAGGGTGATGAGCTTCAGAAGCCAGGTTCCGAGGATATTGAGAATTCCGCCGTCGAATGCCTGGGTGGCGCAGAGACGGCCGGTTGCGGCAAGTGCGCGCAGGCGGAAACCGCTTGTGAGGGATTGAGTCCACCCATGTCCCGATGCGGGACGGGATGAACTGGAACCGTCAGGTTTCTGTTTCGAGTGTCGATTCCCTTTCGGGGATCGATTATCTTTGGGGGACCGGCTCTGTTTGAGGAGTCGGTTGTCGTTAAGGTGTGTTGATGTTTTCATGTGGTCTCCTTTTTTGGCGTCGCCGATTCCCTAAAATACGCATGACATGGGCGGCGACGGCTTGCTGCATGGAAAAGGGCAATAAAAAACCCGGAGACGGTGTTCACCGTTCCGGGTTGCATGCAGCACAAGGGGAATGCCTACATGAGACAACTTTCGGAAATGGACGATGAACGTTGGATTGCTTCCGTCAAAAGGGCAGACTTCCCCCTTGCAAGGGCGAAAATACCTGCCTTCTGGTAGAATCCGACGCGCAGCAGCTTGGCGGGAGCCGCATAATGGTCAAGCCGCATGGTTCGTTTCATCGTCACACCTCCTTTCGCTTAAATCGAGTCCATCATAACCGATGCAATGGATCAAGTCAATTCCCGGATCGGTGGTCCTTCTTTTTTGTTCATGCTTGCCGTTTCGTTCGTGTCATTCTGAATGTGTGCAGTGAAATCCCGAAAGCATATCCCAGAAACGGGCCGATCCAAGGATCGTGAAAGGCTAACGGCGCTCCGGTCAATTCATTCACGTTCACATTGATGCGGAACAGGACAAGTCCTGCTGCCACGATCGGAAGACACGAGATTGCGAGGACGATGATGGCCCACATTTTCGCAAGGATGGCATCTTTTCCAAAAATCAAGAAGATGAAAAGGGTAAAGGAAGCATACTGGATGAACATGAATACGGAATAGGCTGAAAACGGGCTATAATATGTTGCTATGGCAAGAATCAGAACATCGCCGGGAACAAGTGCCGATATCAGGAGAAAACAATGAAAGACACCCGACGCATTCAGGCGTGCCATTCGGCCTCGAGTCCTGAGATGATGGACAAACGCCCGTATGGAGATCCCTGCGGTTATCAGGAATCCAAAGAAAGAAAAAGAATAAAATGGCCATCCTCCCTGTGAAGTCTGTGTAAACGGGTGTATCAGGCAAATTGTCAAAAAGGCAAGGGAACAGATTGCGCCGGTGAGGGGAGATGCGATCCAATCGGCCAATCCGTCCATTGTCGTGGCAAACAGGACAATGACAACAGGAATCAGCACGCTGGGAATCCTCATTGGAAGCGGGAGCGGGTTCATTGAGAATTTTCCAAGCTGATATGCCCCTTCCGCGTACCTGTTGTAGCACAACAAAATGTAGACAAGGAGCATGGCAAAAAGAAAGATCTGATGATGACGGACAAAGAAATGTTTTACCATCTCATTTCACTCTTTTCTGCGTTGCGCTATGGGATGAAGGCCCCGGAATACCAGATGGTATTTCGGGGCCTTTCAATATCATACTGTATATTAAACGCAATTGTGTAAGCAAATATAATGAAACATAAATTTTGTCTCATTTGCAAATATTACGAGTTACAATCGCACTTTAGTGAACCAAACGAAAGGCTAATCGACAGAGAACACACAGAACGATAGATTTCACAATCAAACTCGGACAAAACGATGGAAACTTCCCTGCGCATCTTGTGGACACCACTATTAGTATGGCGTGCGGTACTGGACAGAAGACAGTATCCAGCGGAGGAGGAATCCGAATAAGCAGACTGATGCGGATTCGGGCATGACAAAAGCGCCTCCATTCCCCTGAATGGGAAAGGAGGCACTTTGAATCACGCGAAAGCGCCGCGTTTTCTGCAGAATCACCCGATCAGGTCTGCGCCGTGGAATACCCCAGGATCAGGTCTGTTTCGAGGAAGACGTTTTCCATGGGGCCGGGCTCGTGCCGGATCTGCTTCAGCAGAAGGCGGACGGCCGTATCGCTCATGTCCGCCTCGCGCTGCCGCAGGTGCGTGAACGTATATTCCCGCATGAAATTGTGCGGGCTGTCGAAACAGAGGAGTGAAATATCTTGAGGGATTCGCAGTCCAAGCGCCTTGACGGCCTCCGCCGCAAGCAGTGCGATATTGTATTCCGTGGTGAACAGGCAGGTGATGTTCTTTTTTTTCTGCAGCATTGTCTGGATGGATCGGATATCCTTCTGGATGTTCGCCGGCAGATTCTTGCCGGGCAGGGTTGCAGTGAGGTTGGACAACCAGAGGGATTCGTCGATGGCGATGCCATGTTCCGCATGGCTTTTTACAAAACCTGCGACACGATCCTCGATGGCGGTGTTGTATTCGGAGGGAGGCGTCAGAAAACTGATGTGACGATGTCCGAGATCCAGAAGATAGTCGGTGGCCTTCTTAGCGGCGCCAAGATTGTCCGTGCCCACGAAAGGCGCGTTCAATCCTTTCAGATGGCGGTCGACAAAGACAAGGGGAAATCCGTCGAGGACGAGGCGCATGATTTTCGGCGCATAATGTTCGCCATGGACGGGCATGATGATGATCCCATCCACGCCCAGCAGCAGAACGTCGTCGATGGACCGCTCCTCCTGTTCCTGATCGCCGTAGGAACGGCGGAGAATCATGAAGATGCCCTGTTCGGCGGCGGCGCGCTCAACTCCGGACAGCAGCCCGGTTCCGTATGTTTCGTCGTAGTCCGGAAGAATCAGTCCAATCAGAAGGGGGCGTTTCCTGGTTCCCGTGGTTCCTGCGGGAGCGTCTGCATTTTGAACTTCAACCCGCCGCACAAAAGAACCCTTGCCGGGCATGCGCTGGATGAGTCCCGCGTCCGAAAGCATCTCCAGCGATTTCTTGCTGGTGATGCGGCTGACTTTATATTGTTCGGCCAGCTCCTTTTCCGAAGGAAGCCGATCACCCGTTTTCCAGGTACCGTTCCGGATGCCGTCCATCATGTCATCGAATATCTGCTGATATAGGGGGCGGTTGTTGCTGTCCGTCATCGTTCCGGTCTCCTGCTGGGGATGATTTGTTTACTACGGCTTCTGAATGGGGCAGTGGTGGTCTTTCCGGCCATTACCCCATTCAGGTTGCCAGGAACGATTGTTGCAAAAACAATGGCCGGAGTAATACATGAAATAACATATCATTTCGCACGATAGGCGTCAAATGGGTCAGTTGCCTTCCAGCAGGGTTGTTTCAGCCAGGACATTTGTGTCGGGATTCAAACGGAAAGTTCTGATTTCAAAAGGCTTGAAGGAAAGGGTTTCGGTCACTGCGCCGCCCATGAGGCGAATGCCGGTGGACTGGGCTTTGCCTTCGCATTCGTACAGACGGAGGATGATGCCCTTTTTGTCTTCCGCCAATTTCATGCAGGACAGCATGATGCCCGTATTGTCAAGAACAATGGCGGGAGCGGGTTTTTCACCCCGACCGGACGGGCAGAACGGAAGGACATACGGCCGTTCGTTGTACGCAAGTGCTTCCGAATCAATGGCGTGGAGCAGGGTATCGGCGTTTCCGGCATCCACGCGGAAGCGGAAGATCCGTTCACCCTGTTCCATGCGGGGATGGAAGCGGATTTCACGGAGTGCCTTTTCCGAGCAGTCGCCGGCGGAAAATCCGGCGGAACGGAGCAGGGTCAGGCCGATGGTGCCATTTTTCGCATTCGAACCATAGGTACCAGCGTTCAGCACGCTGAACGCAGTATCGCCGTCCTGCAGCGCTATCCACTTGTGCGCGACTGCTTCCTCACCATTGGAGGCGAGAGCATCCCGGCCGAATGGAACCTGGCCGATATATCCGGCCTTCTCCAGCACGGTGTCGATGCGAAGCTTCAGATGCTGGTCCTTTTCATTCCAATACACGCCGGTTTCCACCTCGAAGGAAGTCCCATGCTTTGGCAGCAGATAGCGCTGATAGGCGCAGGAATCATGATAACCGAAAACAGCCTCGACAACCGTTCTGACGTCTCCGTCCTCGATGATGCGCACGGAAGGCACCACGACTTCGAACAAACCGGAAAATGCGCTGCCATCGTGCGGGGACAGGAGCGCAAAGGCACTCGAACCGGTGAAGTCACAGGGGCTGATGCCCCAGGAATTGAAGGTGTCGGGCTGCGTGATGAGCTGGAAGCTGCCGGGTTTGCAGAAGTTGCGGCCCTTGACTGCATATGTGTCGACAAGGCCGGTGGCGGTGTTGATGACGACCTGCATGTCACCGTTGTCGAAACGGAAAGGCTCATGGGTGGAGAGGGTCGGGAATGTCGGACGTTTGGGGACGGAATGGAAATGCACATCCATCCGGGTGACGGAGGACGGTGCGAGGGTGGTTTCCACCGCCGCTTTTTTGCGCCAGTCGATGCCGAAATTGCTGGTTTCCTTCTCCGTCTGGGTCGGAACCGGCTTGCCATCGATGTGGACGGTTGGATACAGGAAATCCCCATCCCAATTCTGCTTCGGTGTGCCGAACTCGATTTCCGTGATGCCGGAAATCGGGTATGGATGCGGGTTGTAGACCAGAACGGTGGACGTGCCGTCGACAACGGGGGCCTGACCGGCGGAAAGGGCGAGCGCTGCCTTCAACTTTGCCTGGGACATTTCCTGCAGGCCGTGGTCCAGTTGACGCAGCGTGTCCTCTTCAACGAGCTGGGAGCCGGATCCCGGCAGGGCATCATGGAACTCGCTGAACAGCAGGTCCAGCTCCGCCGCCTTGAACGGGCGGCTGTCATATGATTTCAGGCCTGCGAGCATCGCCGCGGACTCCATTTTTTCGGTGGAATACAGTTCGTTTTCCAGCTGGCGGTGCTTCTGTTTGACCCGGATCTGGGAGGTGTAGCAGCCTGGTGCAACGGGGTTCAGCCCCTTGTCCACGACCGGAAGAACTGTTCCGTTTGCGCCCAATTCCCGGAAATAGGTTTCCGGTGAAGAATGCATGATGCGGTATTCGTCGCCTGCTGCTTCAATCATTTCCTTCAGATCGGACAGATCCTTCCGGGAAGGGCCGCCGCCATGATCGCCAACGCCCCAGAGAACCAGGGTGACAGCCTCGGCTTCCTTCGTAGGAAGAAAGGTCTTCAGCTCTTCCGCAGCATGGCCCCAGATGGAGTTGTAGTTCTCATCGGAACGGTGAACCACGATCTCGGAGCCGTCCAGGCCCTTCCACAGGAAGTCCTGCTCCGCGAAAGGGAATCCGTTCTTGGCGGGGCGGCACACCAGATAGCTGTCGTACCCGGCCTGTTTCAAAATCTGGACAAGTCCCTTCGAGTGTCCGAACGAGTCGAAGTTGATGGCGGTGGTCGGGGACTGGTCGAATTCCTCCCGAAAGAACGTCCGACCCGTCATGATGTTTCGGACAAAGGATTCGCCGGCCGGCATGTTGCAGTCCGGCTGGATGTACCAACCGCCCATGATATGCCAGGTTCCGGCTTTCACCTTCTGCCTGATCTCCTCGAAAAGAATCGGGTCGTTCTCCTTGACCCACTGATACAGGATGGATTCATTGTGGTTGAAGACGAATCCCGGGAACTCGTCGATCAGTTGTGAAGCGGTCCGAAAGGTGGACAGCGCCTCTGTGCAGCCTTCCTCCCATTTCCATAGCCAGACCGGATCCAGGTGCGCATTGCAAATCAAGTGAACGTTTTTCATCCCTGATCTCCTTTCGTGGAACCGACAATGGGTTGCGGAAGCTGACATGCCACAAGCCTTTTCTCCATTGCCTGAGTTCTATTCCAACCTGCATGATTGTTGCCGGTTCTACAGCGTTTTGTTGAGCGTGGAAAGACCTACGACCAGATCGGCTTCACAAAACTCTTTCACAGCGGCGCCCGGTCCCTGCCGGATTTGATTGAGCAACAGCTGGACGGCGGTTTTTCCCATGACCGCCTCCCGCTGCTTGAGGTGGGTGAAGCTGTATTCCTGCATGAAATTACGGGGACTGTCGAAGCACAGGATCGAAATGTCCTCCGGTACGCGCAACCCAAGCGCCTGAACGGCCCTTGCGGCCATGAGGGCGATGTTGTATTCCGCGGCGAAGAGACAGGTGATGTCCGGCCGGTTCTGTAGAAGGTTCTGGATGGAAAGGATATCCGCGGAAATGTTGTCGGGCTGATCCCTGCCGGGAAGTGTGGCGGTGAGATCGCGCAGCCAGAGGGTGGGGTCGAAGGGGAGGCCGTGCTCCGAATGGCTTCTTGCGAAGCCTTCCAGCCGGTCCTCGATGGCGGTTGTATTCGCGTGTGGGGGCGTTAGGAAGCCGATGCACCGATGCCCGAGGTCGAACAGATAATCGGTGGCTTTTTTGGTTGCGTCGGTATTGTCCGTTCCGACGAAGGATGCGTTCAAACCGCGAAGATGCCGGTCGATGAAGACGAGTGGAAAACGATCCAGCACAAGCTGCAGGATCTTCGGAGAGTAATGCGCACCGTGGACCGGCTGCAGGAGGAGTCCGTCGACGCCGAGGAGCATCACCTCTTCAATGGAACGCTCTTCCTGGGCCTGGTCGTCGTATGAACGCCGGAGGATGAGAAAGACGCCATTCTCCGCCGCGTAGTTCTCCACGCTGGCCAACAGGCCGGCGCCATAAGTTTCATCGAAATCCGGGAGGATCAGCCCGATCAACTGCGGCCGTGATCCTTTTCCGGCTCTTGCGGAACAGGCTGGGAATCCTTTCCCGGCACCGGAGCCCGTGGAACCGGCTGGAAGTCCTTTCCCGGCACCGGAGCTTGTGGAATTCGCTGGAAGTCCCTTTCCGGCAGTGGATCCATTCCACAGGACAAAGCTTCCTTTGCCCTGCGAACGCCCGGAATATCCTTTTTCAGCCAAAAGATCCAGGGCTCGCTTGCTGGTGATGCGACTCACCTTGTATTGTTCGGAGAGTTCCTTCTCGGAAGGAAGCTGATCGCCTGGTTTCCAGGATCCGTTGAGGATTCCGGTCAGAAGCGCTTCATGGATTTGCTGGTACAACGGACGCATTTTTTCCGCCATGTTGAAGAACTCCTGCGGGAATCGATTTGATATGACTTGATACGGCTATGATCATGAAAGCATGATAAAGGTTTTCACATCAGGCCATTGTCTCTGAAGCGTTACAAGCCCGGCTCCATGCGACCGACAATGATTGAAGCGTCATAAGCTAATATATCATTTAGAAATTTTCAAGTCAACTGGAAGAAACATTGTCAATAAAAGCGCGTTCATGGCCGATTTAGGCGAATATGTCCACCTTACTGCAATGGGCGGAATCGCTGAAAGCATTCTACTGTGCCAAACCTGATATGCAAATCACATATACGTTGACAAACGGAATAATTGACAGGTCAAATATATTGACAAGGTATACAATGATATATACAATGTTGCCATCACCCGGAGCTGCGTATGCCGGTTATTTGTGGTAAATGACAACAAGGTGACCGAAAAGTTAAGGAATGAACTTTTCCTCTGCTGCAGGCGACATATCAGCCTGACATGCAGCCGCATTATAGGTCAGGCCACCCGGTGGCCGCCATATGGGCCAGCCCGACAATCAACCGCCATGGAGGTATCATGACGAAAACGACTTTGCCGGAAAGCATTGAAAAAGCGATGGCGGAGACTGCCGCACGCCTTGCCCACCGGCCGGAACTGGCCAACCTGTTCCGGAACTGTTTCCCCAACACGCTCAATACCACCGCGTCCCTTGAAGAGGATGGAACCACCTTTGTCTTCACAGGCGATATCCCGGCCATGTGGCTGAGGGACTCCTCCGCCCAAGTGCACCAATACCTGCCCTATGCCAAAAATGACCCGCAGGTCCGCCGAATCTTCGAAGGACTCATTCGTCGGCAGACAGGCCTCATCCTTACGGATGCATATGCAAACGCCTTCAATGCGGAACCAAACAATGCAGGATTTCCGGATGACCTTACCGCCCAGAACCCTTGGGTCTGGGAACGCAAGTACGAAGTCGATTCCCTCTGCAACCCGGTCTGCCTGGCTTGGGAATACTGGAAACAAACCGGTGTGGATGCCATATTCGATGAAAAATTCCACGAAGCGCTCTGGACCATCGTCCGTCAATGGCGTCTCGAACAGCGTCATGGGGAAGATTCGGATTACACCTTCCAACGCCTGGACGTGGTGCCTTCGGATACCTTGAAGTATGAAGGCAAAAGCCGTCCCGTGAATTTCACCGGCATGACATGGTCCGGCTTCCGTCCGTCGGACGATGCCTGTACCTTCGGATACCTGATTCCCGCCAACATGTTCGCTGTGGTCGCTCTGCGTCATATCGCGGAGATTGCCGAGACCTGCCTGTCCGACGGAAAACTCGCGGCTGCGGCAAGATCCCTGCAGAACGACATCGACGATGGCATCCGCACATACGGCATTTACCGCCATCCCGTCTTTGGCGATATCTATGCTTATGAAACGGACGGTTTTGGCAACTACAACCTCATGGACGATGCGAACGTACCGTCATTGCTCTCCATCCCGTATCTCGGGTATGTGCCCGCGAACGATCCGATTTACCAGAACACGCGCCGTTTCGCCCTGAGCCGGATGAATCCGCACTATTGCGAGGGCAGGTTCGCGAAGGGCATTGGCAGCCCGCACACCCCGGCCGGATATATCTGGCCCATCGCCTTGTCCATGCAGGGGCTGACATCCACCGATGATTCGGAGATCCTTGCGCTGGTCGACATGCTGACCGCCACCGATGCGGGCACCGGCTTCATGCACGAGAGTTTCCATCCGGATGATCCGAAAGCCTTTACCCGGGACTGGTTCGCGTGGGCAAACAGTTTGTTCTCGGAGTTGATTCTGAGGAAGATCGATCTGATTGCCAGCCGTTGATCCATCAGTTTTTGGAGCGAAGCATTCGCTTGCTCTTGTTTTTTCGGAACAGGAACAGAACCCCACACGGTCGGCCCAGGCACGTGATTCCAACCATGAGGAGAGGCAGGGATAACCTATGACGGACAAACAGGCCATACAACCAGCAAAGAGCAAAGCATCCCAGGTCCATTTCAAGAAAGCGCAAAGGACGGAGACGCTCATTGCGTATCTTTTCCTGATTCCGACCCTCATCGGGTACACCCTGTTCATCATTTATCCGCTCATCACATCGTCGATTTACGCGTTCACTGACTGGAACGGTCTGGTCAAGCCGCACTTCGTCGGTTTCCGGAACTTCATCTTCATGTTCACAAAGGATCCGACGTTCTTCCCCGCCCTCAAGGCTTCCCTGTACTACGTCGTTCTGACGGTACCGACTACGCTTGTATTCGGATTTCTGCTCGCCGTCCTGCTCAACAAAAGCATGCCCGGCATCAAGATTTTCCGTACGATTTATTATCTGCCTGTGGTCCTCCCCGGCGTTGCATCCATGTATCTGTTCAAGTACATCCTCGCTCCGGATCAGACCGGTCTCGCCAACCAGCTTCTTGCGGCGCTCGGTCTGCACAAGCAGCTCTGGCTCTCAAGCCCCACACAAGTCATGCCTTCCATCATGGTGTATGCCCTCTGGGGTGTCGGCGGTGGCATGATCATCTTCCTGAGCGGTCTTCAGTCCGTACCGCAGGAATTGTATGAAGCCTCGACCATCGATGGTGCTTCCGGCCTTCGCCAAATGATCCACATCACTGTTCCCATGGTTTCCCCTGTCATCTTCCTGCAGCTCATCACCGGCATGATCGGTGCGTTCCAGGTCATCAATCCCGCCCTGATCATGACGGTCAACGGCGGACCGAAGCTGGCGACCTATTTCCTCAACTTCTCCATCTACACCAATGCCTTTACCAACCGGCAGTACGGTTACGCTTTCGCGCTGGTTTGGGTGATGTTCATATTCGTCATGTTCTTCACCTCCATCACCTTCAAAGTCTCCAACCAATATGTCTATTACGAGAATGACAATGGCTGAGGGGAAACGGAGCATGGGCCGGTCGGCCCGGTTATCCGGAAATCCTCGAAACGCGGCAGTCATGGCTTATGGCAGGGAATGTCTGCAGCAGTAGCGATAGGCGGCCGGGAAACCGTTCAGTGACCCGGCGGGGAATAGGATACGTGGAGGAGAAGTCGATGGCTGGTTCGAAAGTTCACAAGCAATATGGTGATATCAGGTCCATGACAATACGATATGTCATTCTGTGCGTTTTTGCCGTGACGATGCTGTTTCCGGTGTTCTGGATGCTGACCGTTTCAGTGAAGGCGTCGGATGTGGTCTTTGTCACGCCGCCGCAATGGCTGCCAAAGGAATTCATCTGGTCCAACTACGCCAAAGCGTGGAATGACATGCATTTCGCAAGGTCCTTCCTGAACACGGTCATGATTGCCCTTCTGTGCGTCGTCGGACAGGTTGCGAGCAATCTTTGCGTCGGGTATGCGCTTGCCAGGTTGAAATTTCCCGGCAGAAAACTCATTTTCTTCATGATCGTCGCAAGCATGATGCTTCCGGGCATGATCGGCCTGATCCCCGTATTCCGCTTCTTCACGAAGCTTGGAATGTACAACACCTTCTGGCCGCTCATCATCCCGGCTTTCCTTGGGAATCCCTTCTATACCTTCATGCTGCGCCAGTTCTTCCTCGGCATCCCCAAATCTTTCGATGAATCCGCCAAGATCGATGGCGCCAACCATATGCAGATTTTGTTCCACATCCTGCTTCCCATGGTCAAGCCCGCCATCATCGTCATCATGATCATGACGATGCAGGGTGCATGGAGCGACTTCCTCAATCCGTTGATTTATCTCGCCGATGATACGAAGTTCACCCTGGCGCTTGCCATCAAGTCCTTTACCGGATCCTATGCGACCAGCTGGAACTTCTTCATGGCCGGCAACGTCATGTACATGCTTCCCATGCTGCTTCTGTTCATCTTTGCCCAGAAGTACTTCATGGAGGGACTCGGTTCGCTCAACAACGCAGGACTCAAGTGAGAAACTGTTGAAGATATTCGGATGAAAGGAGGAAGGAGGAACTCCCTGTCGGTCCAGAAATGTCGATTCTGCAACGCTCAATGAAGAAAATGGAGGGAAAAATGATGTCAACCAAGTTCAAAAAACTCATCTCCCTTTCTGTCGCGGCCATGCTGATCCTGTCCGTCGCAACCGGCTGTGGCAGCACACCCCCGGCAACCAGCGCTTCTCCGTCCGAATCTTCCGTCGCGGCCGCTTCTTCCGAAGCTCCTGCTTCTTCCGAAGCATCCACCCCGGCGAAGCCCGCTGAAGCCACCGTCACCTACATGGACTGGGAAGGCGCCGACATGATGAAGAGCCTGGAAGCTTCCATGGCGAAATTCACCGCGGACAACCCGGGCCTGAAAGTCATCAACATCCCCGCTCCGTTGCAGGACTATGGCACGAAGCTTCAGCAGATGATCGCCGCCAATGCCGCTCCTGACGTGTTCCGCGTCGGCAACGACATGGCGATCAGCTACGGCTCCAGCGGACTTGCCTATGACATCACAGAATACTGCAACAACGACCAGACCTTCATCAAGACCTTCTTCCCGACCTCCGTCGAAACCTTCCAGTACAATGGCAAGCAGATGGGCCTTCCCGCCCTGCTCAACTGCTACGGCGTCTTCTACAACAAGAAGACCCTGGCTGGTGCTGGCGTGACCGAACCCAAGGCCGGCTGGTCTTATGACGATCTGTTCGCAGCCGCCGACAAGCTCAAGGATTCCGCCAAGGGAACCTTCGGCATCTACGGCATGAGCACGGATCCCTACTTCCTCTCCCTGTATACGGCTTCCGCCGGTGGAAAGCCCTTCATGGATTCCTTCTACCCGGTCAAGAACGTGACCATCGATCCCAAGATGTCTGAAATCATCACCAAGATCCAGGGCGCCGTCAAGGGCGGCTCCATGCCTCCCATCACCCAGGACCAGGGCGACATCGCCACCAAGTTCATCCAGGGCGAAATCCCCATGATGTTCTATGGCCAGTGGGTTGCCGACCAGCTCATCAGGACCGCTCCCGACCTGGATTGGGGCTTTGTCCCGAACCCGACCGTGAAGCCTGACAGCTTCCACACCATCCTCGACGCGACCGGCTTCTCCATCTCCGCCACGACCCCGCACCCCGACGAAGCCTACATGCTCCTGAAGTATGTTGTCGGCACCGCCTACAACACCGTTCTGGTTGACTTCCCGGTTGCTCCCGCAGCCTATGTGGATGCATCCGCTCCGTACTTCCAGAAGCTGAAGGACACCGGACATGCGGACCTGGCTGATGGCCTCGACTACATGCTGAAGTCCCCGAACAAGCTGCTCGTCCGCCTTCTCGATCCTTGGGCCGGCGACGCCAACAAGTTCGGTACCGACTTCACCAACATCGTGGACGGAACCGCTCCTTTGACCGATCTTGACGCTTATGCCAAGAACGTCAACGATGTCATCGCCAACGCCACTGTCAAGTAAGTCCTCACCCCGATCACGTATGCATGGAGCCGTCCGGAACAGTGGAAACACTTTCCGGGCGGCTCTTTTCATTGGCAGGGCAGGAAGATCGGCGAACTGCCGGATTGTCTGGACACCGAGCGGGTTTCCCCGGCCTTCGTACCTGATTCGGCAGGATTCCGTCCATCGACGCGCAGATTCGATTCCATGATAAGATAATGGCACAGGGCATTTCGAGGAACAGCTTGACTGGATGCCGCCGGAGGATGGACATGGTACGGTTCGGGATTGTGGGAACAGGGAAAATCACCGAGGAATTTGTCATGAGCGCACGGGCTTCCGGCGAGGCCGATCCCGTTGCGGTTTGCTCGAGGGAAGTAGCGTCCGGGAGCACTTATGCGCGAACACACGGCATACCGTTCGTCTTTTCCAGTCTGGAGGACATGCTGGAAAGCGGGCAGGTGGATGCGGTCTATATCGCCAGCCCGAATGCCCTGCATGCGCCGCAGGCGTTGAAGTGTCTGGAACGCCGGATCCCGGTTCTGCTCGAAAAGGCGGCTGCTTCGAATGCGCCTGAGTTCGAGACGCTCATCGCAGCTTCCCGGAAAAACAGCACCTTGTTGATGGAAGCCATGAAAACCACGTTGGTCCCCGCCTTTGACGTGATGCAGGCCCAGTTGCCGAAGCTCGGGACGATCCGGCACTATTTCGCGAGCTACTGCCAGTATTCGTCCCGTTATGACGCGCATCTGGCGGGCGAATACCGCAATGCCTTCGATCCGGCTCTCTCCAATGGCTCGTTGATGGATATCGGCATCTATTGCCTGTATCCCGCCATCTTGCTTTTCGGGGCGCCGAAAACCGTCCAGGCGTCTGCAACGCTGCTTTCCACGGGCGTGGACGGAAGCGGCAGCCTGATTCTCGGGTACGAAGGCATGGACGCGGTCCTGCTGCACTCGAAGAACACCGATTCCTGGCTTCACATGGAGATTCAGGGGGAGAAGGCAACCTTGCGGATGGAACGCGTCAATCTGCCGGACAAGGTCGAGCTTCTGTATCGGGATGGACGCGTGGAAAGCCTGCCAATCTCCCGACCGGATCCGTTCATGACCTATGAAATCCGCGAGTTCACCGGATTGATGCGGCGCGGTGAAACGGAATCACGCATCAATTCATTTTCGGCTTCACTGGAAACGCTCCGTGTGATGGACGAGGCGCGCCGTCAGACCGGCGTGGCGTATCCGGCTGACTATTGACACGTGTTTACGGATAAGGTATAACGAATCTCAACAGGGGAAATCCCTCGGAGTGCAGCAGGACAACGGGCCGCAGCGCCACAGGCGCATGAGCAAGGAGAAGAACATGGGAAAAGGCATGCTTGGTTCCAGCATTGTGACGCAGATCGGCTTTATTGTGAAGGATGTCGATGCTTCCAAGAAAAAGTTCGCGGATTTTCTGGGCCTTGAAGAGCCGGCTTCCTCTTGGACGGATGGCATCGAAAAGTCCCAGTCCGTCTATCGGGGCCAGCCATGTCCGGCAAAGGCCAAGCTCGCGTTCTTGAAAGTGGGCGACCAGGTCGAGATCGAGCTGATCCAGCCGGACGGGCAGCCGTCCGTGTGGCAGGAATTCCTGGATGAAAAAGGGGAGGGGATCCAGCATATCGCCTTCCAGATCAAGGACACCAAAGGGAAACTGCTTGCGCTGAAGGAAATCGGCATGCCTACGATTCAGACCGGCGAGTACACAGGTGGCCGTTATTCCTATGTGGACGCATTGGATGAGCTGAAGGTTGTCATCGAACTGCTGGAAAATGACTGAACCATTCATCGCTGCGAATGGTGAACCAAAGACAAGCGATCAGGAGACGGCATTCCTTTGGAGGAAGGCCGTCTTTCTCCTTTTGAAAGGCTGTATGCCTCATGATGCAGGGCTTTTTCGGGATGTGATCGCTGTGTCTGCATTTTCAGCCAATATTCTCAGGATTACCATTTGAAAGGGTATGAAACATGGTACATTGTAAAGAGGCGAATGTCGCGGAAACAGAGGTGGAATCCTGAAACGCGGACATCGCCATGACGGGAAAGGCGGACGTGGATTTGAAGCTGAAAAACAGACTGACACTTCAGCTCGCACTTCTCGTGTTGGTCACCTGCCTCATCATGGGGATGGCCGGTTATGTGGTTGCCCGCAGGGAACTGGGGATCAAAGGCGAAACAATTCTGAAGAATGGCGTCAAGATGGCGCTGGACATTATCGAAGCAAACCAGCAGCGGGTTCTGGATGGCGCCGTAACGACAGCGGAAGCGCAGGAAAGAGTCAAGACGACATTGCTGGGTCCCATGAATCCGGATGGCACACGGGAACTTCATGGACAGGTGGATCTGGGACGGAACGGCTACTTCATTGTCTATGGCAGTGATGGCATGGAGTTGATGCACCCGTTGCTTGAAGGCAAGAACATGTGGAGTGCCGTGGATCCAATGAACAAGAAATATTACCTTGTTCAGGATCAGATCGCGAAAGCACGGAATGGCGGAGGATTCACCTGGTATAACTGGGATCTGCCAAAATCCCAGGGAATTGGAAGGAAACTGACCTACTCCGAATATGAGCCCAAATGGGGGTGGGTGGTTTGCGCTTCCGCCTACCTGGTCGATTTTGATCAGGGAGCCAACACGATCCTCGGATTCACCCTGTTGCTTGCACTCGTGACGCTTGCCCTTGGCGTCTTTCTGGCCCGGCACTTCCTCCAGGGTGTGACGGCGCCTGTGGAACGCCTGCTGTCCGCCATGCGGCGGGCGGAGCGCCTGCAGGAAGGTCCCGCCGACAAGAAACGCGAGGATGAAATCGGAGGACTTGTAGAAGGCTACAATGCCCTGATGGACAATATCACGGAAGCACAGCGGAAGATCCGGGAAAAGGAACAGGCCATCTACCGGCTGGCTTATCATGACCAGCTTTGCGATCTGCCGAACCGGAACCTGTTCAAGAAGCGGGTGGATGAAGACATCGCAAAAAGTGTGGATTCCGGCATACTGTACTTGATGGACATCCGGAACTTCCGCCTCATCAACACCTTGCAGGGCGAAGAGACGGGAGATGAGGTTCTGCGGCTGATTGGCGTGATTCTCAACCGCTTTCAGGGGGATTTCAGTGCGGTGGGCCGAATCTCCGGCGATGAGTTTGGTGCCTGGGTTGTGAACAAGCAAGAGGCGGACTTTATGCGAAGCATCGAGGCGCTTCGCTCTCTTTTCGCGAATGTCCTGCTGGATAAGGGCATCAGTCTGCGCGTGGATGTCCGTATCGGCTATGCCGTGTTTCCTCAGGACGGGAAGGATTTTGAGCACTGCTACAAGAGTGCTTCCATCGCCATGAAGCGGGCGAAGGATCTGGGCGGCAATGCCATTGTGAAATACGACGAGAGCCTGCATGCATCCATTGCCCGGCTGGAGCTTCTGAAGCAGAGTGTGGAAAAGGCCATAGACGACCGTTCCTTCTACATGGTCTATCAGGAGAAGGTGGATCCGACCGGTCAACATCCGAGGAGCGTCGAAGCGCTGGCCAGATGGATTTCTCCTGAGGAAGGACAGGTCAGTCCGAACGTGTTCATTCCGATCGTCGAGGAACATGGTTTGATCACCCGGTTCGGGGAAATGATTCTTGAATTGGTGATGGCGGATTATGGGAAGCTTGAGGATAAGTATGGTGCAGGTGTTACCGTTTCCATCAATGTTTCACCCATGCATCTGTTTGACATCAATTTCAGCACCAAGCTTTTCAACGAGATCAAAAAGCATCGCATCGATCCGTCCCATATCATGCTTGAAATCACGGAAAGCATCCAGATTGACGATTTTGAACGGATGAAGACGCTCATGTCCAAGATCGGGGAGTTCGGCGTGAAGTTTTCTCTGGATGATTTTGGAACGGGATACTCCTCTCTTTCCTATATTTTCAGATTGCCGATCGACGAGTTGAAAATCGACAAGGCCTTCATCGACAGCCTTGATACGGATCCCAACGCAGTTGTCATGCTGGGGGCCATCTGCCGGTTGGCGAAGGCTTATGGACTCACGATCGTGGCGGAAGGTGTCGAAACAAAGCAACAAGAAGCCTGTTTGATCTCCGAGGGGGTCGACTTGATCCAAGGGTATCTGTATGCCAGGCCGGAACCCCTGTGATGTCCATCTGGAAGCGATAAGCACGGAGGATAGGCATCAAGTCCATGACCCGCATGAGCGGGGATGCCTGGAAGGCACAAGAGCGGAGGATGGAGACATGCATTTTCACGGAGCACAATGGGTCCGGGCGGGTTCCTGCGAGGGGCCCTATCTGCGGAAAACCTTTCAGGCCAATGGAACGGAGCAGGCCAGCATCGACATCTGCGGATTGGGATTCTTTCAATTGTACGTGAACGGGATACGTGTCTCGGAGGATGTATTGGTCCCCGCCTGGACCGATTATGAGGACCGAGGCGATTTCAGGCTCCTGTATCCGCTCAAGGATCGGTTCAGCCATCGGATTCTGTATCTTCACTATGAACTTTCCGCTTATCTCAAAAAGGGAGAGAACGTCATTGGCGTCCTGCTTGGGAACGGGTGGTACAACCAGCATCTCCGGAATATCGAAGGGGATCTCTGGTATGGGCTTCCAAAGCTGTTCTTTGACCTGACGCTGACATCCGGGACTGTGGGTGCCTCCATTCCGACCGGGATGGTTGTTGCATCCGATGGATCTGGGGGATTCGGAACCGCTGCCGGATCCAAACCGTCCGCTCCCTCCGATCCGCTCGAATCCATGGTGACGCATATCGTTTCGGATGGTACCCTTCGATGGACGCAAAGCCACCTCGTTGAGAACAACCTCTATTTCGGGGAGCGGCAGGATCTATCCTTGAAGCTGCCTGAATTCAGCCTTTCCGGTTTTATTGACTCGGGGTGGCGGGATGTGGAGGTGCTTGGACCGGTTGGCGGGGCGTTGGAGTCGGCAGCCGAAGCGTTGGGGTCGGCGACCGAAAGGCTCGAACAGCAGCAATGTCCTGCAGACAGGCGGATACGGGAGTGTACCCCGCGGAAGGTGAGGACTTTTCCGGATTCGGTTCTATACGATTGCGGAGAAAATCTGGCAGGATGGGTTCGTCTGCGTTATCTGGGCAAGTCGGGCGGTGAGGTGCGGATTCTGCATGCGGAGACACTGACCGAGTCCGACGAGTATTTCGGGGAAATGGAAGTTGCAGGGAACCCTGAAGACGCCGGGAAGACCGAAGTTGTCGGGAAATCCACGTGCCTTCCGCAGTTGTCCTTTTCCACAACCGGCACCGAATCGCAGATTCAAATGGACACCTATGTGAATGTTCCGGAAGGCGCACTTTTGGAGCCGGAATTCGACTGGCATGGATTCCGGTATTTTCAAGTGTTCGGTGAAGCGGAACCGGAAGCAGCCGTTGTCATCCATACGGATCTTGCCGCCACTTCGTCCTTCTCCTGCGGAAACGAGGTTCTGAACTGGCTTTATGATTCCATGCTGAAAACCTATCTTGGGAATCTTCATCTGGGTGTTCCCTCGGATTGCCCACACCGGGAGCGGCTGGGTTACACCGGGGACGGCCAGCTTGTTTGCGAAACAGGATTGTTGCTGACGGACAGCGCTTCCGTCTATACGAAATGGGTGCAGGACATTGCGGACGGACAGGATCCCGACAGTGGTCACGTTCAGCACACCGCGCCGTTCTACGGGGGCGGAGGCGGGCCGGGTGGCTGGGGATGCGCAATCGTCGAGGTTCCATGGCAGTTGTACCGTCATGACGGGGACAAGCGGATTCTCGAGCGGTATTGGCCGAATATGTTGAAATATGTCGAATACATGCTTCGACATTCAGGCAACGGCCTTGTCGTTTCCGAGGAGGAGGGCGGCTGGTGTCTGGGCGACTGGTGTGCGCCCCCGGAAACGGTTCTTCCCATCCCATTTGTGAATACATGGTTCCTGGTCCGAACGATGGGGCGGATGCAGGAGATGGCTGAAATCCTTGGTTCCGGATATGCTTTTTCATTCGAAACGGAGTTGGCCACTGCGAAAGCGGCGATGATCCGGTCTTACTTCGATTCAGCGAGCAATACGTTCTGCGAGGGGCTTCAGGGGGCGGACGCTTTTGCACTGGATATCGGACTCGGCAATCCGGATATGCTTGCGGCGATGGTGCGCCGATATGAAGAATCCGGCGTCATTGATACGGGCATCTTTGGTACGGAGGTCCTGCTACGGGTTCTTTTCGAGTCGGGTCATGCACAAACTGCATATAAATTGCTGACCACCCGTGCCTATCCGTCTTTCGGGCACATGATGGAGAAGGGTGCGACCACGCTCTGGGAGGACTGGCACGGTTTGAGTTCCAACAATCACCCGATGTTCGGGGCTTGCACGAAACTCCTGTTCTCCGGGATCCTCGGCATCCGTCAGGCGGAAGGCGGGACAGCGTTTTCAAACGTTGTACTGGAGCCCATCTTTGTTGAAGGGTTGGACTGGGCGGAAGGGGAGTTGGGAACACAATCCGGACGAATTTCCGTGCGCTGGGAGCGGGAAAAAGGAAAGGAAAGCGAAGCCTCGATCAAGTGCACCTTCCGTCTGGAAGAAGGAATACGTGCAGAATTCAAACATGAGGGCAAGGCTTGGGCGTTGAAAGCAGGCATGCAGGAAATCAGGATACAAGCGTAGACGCATCATTTCCCATATTTCCGGACATAACCGGCGTTCAGGCCCACCTGATCCTCGTACTCCGGATACATGCCGACAATGACGCCGTCTGATGGTTTGATTTGCGCAAACGTGGATTGGAAGGCCTGTTCGACACCTTCTTGCGTCTCGCACAACCTGCCGGCTGCAAGAATCTTGAAAGCGAGGCAAGGAATGGTGGCCTGTCTGATGACATGGAACATGCGCGGCGGGTCGCTTTCCAGATAGACCTCCGAAACAGGGATCGGAACATGGCCCATCAGGGACTGCAGTTCCTCGCGGGTGCGGTGGCGTTCATAGATGCAGCACATGAGGAAATCCACATCCCAGCCTTCTTCCAGTATGCGTTGCTGCGCGTCCGGCATATGCGAGGAAACCCCCACGAGCATGCCGGTTTGCCGGACCTGTTTGCAGAATTCCCGAACTTCGTTGAAGTGTCCCGACTTGAATTTCTGATCTGTCACTTCTCCGTGGTGGGCGATGCCAAGAACCCCTGCATCTTTGGCCATGCGCAGATTTTCCGGCTCATTATCCGTTTCTCCACCAAGGGAAAGATATTGAAGCGTTCCACCCTGTTCCCTGTGTTCCCGGAAAAGGTCCAGATTCCCGTAGTTGGACTGCCACGTGTTGATGCCTTCCGCCTCACAGGCGCGCAGGTGTTCATGAATGCGTGCGCGGGTGAAGTAACGTTTCATCTGTTCATTCGTGAAGCGGCTGAGGTGAGAACCGCCATTGATGCAGTTCGCGCCGGCGACCAGACGGGTTATTTCGTGGGAGCCGATCTTCACGCGGGGAAGTCCTTGTCCATCCATCGGGAAGCCTGCCTTTCTGACTCCATTCGGGAGCGACGCCGGTTCCGAATGAAGCGTGTATCCGGCCAAGGCAACTGTATCATACCGGGAGGGTGGCAACAATAAGCATGCAGGCAACTTTCAGGCAAGTCCTGCATCTACGGCGGGAGTCAACCTGACAGACCGATGTCAGGTTCCTGTGATAACATGGAGACAGGTCGAACAAGATGCAGGGGCATGAAAAAGCACGTGGAACTAGTGAAAACATGTGGAACAAGCAGAAGCACGTGGAACTAGCAGATACACGTGGAACAAGCAGATACGCGTGGAACAAGCAGATACGCACAGAACAAGCTGATACACGCGGAACAAGTGGAAACACAGGTGCGCAGGGAATCATGGATGTCGACAATGAATCCATCAGGAATGATGTTGGGGAATATGAAGGCCATATCCCACAAATCCCGGCCAAGACCATTCTTTCGGGCTGGTCCGACGAAGGCTGGTTCGGGTCCAACTACAACATGAATTTGTACAAGGGTTGCTGCCATGGCTGCATTTATTGCGATTCGCGGTCGGAATGCTACCAGGTGGCGGATTTTGATACGGTCCGCCTGAAGGAGGACGCGGTCGTGGTGCTCGAGCGGGATTTGCGTTCGAAGCGGAAAAAGGGGATTGTGATATCCGGCTCCATGAGCGACGCTTACAACCCGTTCGAGAAAAAGTGCGAATTGATGCGAGGTGCGCTGGGGCTGATGGACCGATATGGCTTCGGCGTTGTTGTGGATACGAAATCTCCGCTGGTGGTGCGGGATGCCGACTTGCTGGTGTCGATCTCCCGCCATTCGCCGGCCATCGTGAACATGACGCTGACGACGGCAGACGATGCCCTGTGCCGGAAGATTGAACAGCATGTCCCACCAACCTCGAAACGGCTTGAGGCCATATCGCACCTGACGGATGCGGGGATCACCTGTGGTGTGCTACTGATGCCGATTCTGCCGTTCATCAATGATACGGCTGGGAATATCGCCGCATTGGTGGATCAGGCGGCGGAGGCAGGCGCGAAGTGGCTGTATGCGGGAAGTTCATTCGGTGTGACGTTGCGAACGAACCAACGCGAATATTTTCTTGAACAGGTGGATGCGATGTGGCCGGGCATGCGTATCAAGTATGAACAGGCATTTGGTCAGGCATATATCTGTAAATCACCGAACAATGCGGAACTTTGGCCCGCCTTCACGGCTGCGTGTACTCGTCATGGGCTCCTGTGGAAGATGCCGGATATTGTGGCGCGAATACGAGAAGGGTATGATGATGGGCAGATGCGTCTGTTTTAGGATTGAATAGGATCTCAGATTTGAAGCTTCTGCCAGACCTTTGGTTGAGGGAACGAACTGACCTGAGCCGCTGTTTTTGCGATCATTGCGTAATGGTTGGATCAGGAACTGCATGTAGGAGGAAAGATGGTTTTCTGGTTTTCTGGAACAGGCAATTCATTTTCGTTGGCAAAGAAAGTCGCACATAGTCTTGGGGAGCGGCTTGTATCCATATCGCAGGAGATGGAACGACATCCGGAAGGGATGCTGTTGCATCTCGCGGAAGGGGAACGGCTCGGGTTTGTTTATCCGGTTTATGCCTGGGCGCCGCCGAAGATGGTTCTGGACTTTGTCGATCGCTTGAAAGTGGCTGAATCCGTACGAATGTCGGAATGCTATGTTTTCTCCCTGTGCACATGCGGAGACGAGGAAGGGAGTACGACGAATATTCTCCGGAAGCATTTGCAACGAAAAGGGTTCACGTTGGCCAGTGCTTTCAGCCTGCAAATGCCGAACAACTACATCATGGGATATGATGTGGATCCGAAGGATGTCGAAGCCGGGAAACTGCAGCACGCTGTGGCTGTGTTGCTCGAGATCATGCCAGTCCTGACGGAACGGCGAAGAGATGTCTTCCAGCTGCTTCCGGGATCCATGCCAGGCGTCAAATCCGCCATCGTGAACCCGCTGTTCAACCGGTTTGCGATGGATACCTCGAAGTTCCATGCTACCGATGCCTGCAATGGATGCGGCATCTGTGCGACGGTCTGCCAGGCGCGAACCATTACTGTACAGGGCAGGCCTGTCTGGGGAAAGGCCTGTACACAGTGCCTTGCCTGCATTCATCATTGTCCGAAGCGGGCGATTGAGTACGGGAAAGGAACGGCTGTGAAGGGAAGGTATCTGCATCCGGATGCGGCGGAGATGCGGGCGGTGATGGCACCTACATCCGATTCATCTTCCAAGCTTTCTGAATGATCTCCTTCAGGACACCTTGATCGACA
This sequence comes from uncultured Clostridia bacterium, assembly GCA_942493335.1. GTDB lineage: Bacteria > Bacillota > Clostridia > DSM-8532 > DSM-8532 > JAEWSN01. The sequence goes on from OW818693.1 coordinate 3,367,941, forward strand.
TCCGCCAGTTTGTTGATGTACAGGCAGGCGACACCGGTTTTGTGTTTCCCGAGCTTTTGTAGAAGGGGCTCTTCTCCCAGATAGCTGTTGAGGACGTAGAGGGACAGATTTGTTTTTCGTGGAGAGAAGCCGATGCGCGCGCAATCCCCTTCCTGACCGCTCTCATATTTGTAGTGCATGGAGCCAAAGCCGACGATGGAAGGTCCCCACATGACGGGTTCCTCACCGGATACTTCCTGCATCATGTCGAGAAGGATGAGTCCATCTGCTTTTCGTTGCGGATGTTCAACGGATTCCAGAAAGGATCGGACATCCATATCGGACTTCTTCGTTTTCACTTCGTATTTGCTCATATGGGTTGGCCTCTTTTCTTTTTGCTTCGGATTGCAGGTGTGGGGCCTTTCCTGCCTGTCCTGTTGATTTCCCACCAGGCACTTATACTCTTTCTTTCCCACAATTCCAAAGGCGATTCGGGTGATGATGGAAACCTTTTTTGAATAAATCATCTGACTCGACTGTATTCGACCTTTTCCTTATGGTATAACTACCGGAAACGGCCATAGGGGGCTCGAATGGAGCAGCGTCTCGCCATCATGCCAGCGATAAAACGGTTCTTTTCATTCAACCGCGCATCCTTTCCATTGTATTGCGCCTCAATGGTGATGATTCTCCTTCAGTCCGGGCTGAACGCATACGTTCGAATTCGCATCGGGCGGCTGTTTGATGTGGCTATTGCGGGAGAAGCCGGCGAATTGCTGAACACGCTTCTGCCAGTACTTGTGGTGCTTGTCGTGCTTCTGGTTGTTGTTGCCTTCATCGACTGGCTTGCCAGTGTCCTGTCAGGTGCATATTCAGAGCGATGCATGCGCCGGATGCGGGATCATACCTTTGCTGTCTTATCGGCCAGCAGACTTTCCTGGTTGGAAAGCGCACGCACCGGAGATGTGGTGTCACGTGTGAACAGTGATCTGAATGGCTTTGCAGGCAGGATGTCCAACCTTCTTTCACGTCGTCTTTCGGAGATCCTTTTCGGCGTCGCGTCGCTGGGCGCCTGTCTATGGCTCAATTGGAAGCTGTCTTTGATCTGTTTCACACTCATCCCGCTGTTTGGGTATCTGCAGGCGCAGACGGGCAAGCCGATTGCCGGATTGACCAAGATGAGGTCCGAAGCGGATGGGCGGGCCCTCGCGGTTGCTTCCAACCTGATCGGAGGCATGTCCATCGCAAAGGCCTTTCATTTGAAAAGAAGCATGAAGGAAAAGTTCGATGCCGAAGTTGATACCGCGGTGGAAGTCGGGGTCGCCTCGTTCGCGACAGAGTTCGGCATGTATCCGTTCCAGAATCTCATGCGGTTCCTGCCGGAACTGCTGATGCTCGGAATCGGCGGCCTGTTTGTCCTGCGCGGCGGTCTGACGCCGGGAGAGCTGCTTGCATTCACAACCCTGGCGCATTATGTGACTGGCCCCATCAGTAGTTTGAGCTGGACCATCCGGGATCTTTATACGGCAGTCGGACAAGCAATACGGCTTTTCGAGATTTGGGACATTCCGTGCGAATCCGAGCCTGCTGAATCATTGAAGCTTGTTGAACCAGGTGAACCATTCACGCCGAACCCCTTGCGGGAACATCATGAAAACGTCATCCAAATGCACGATATGTGCTTCAGTTATACAGAAAAAGAGCAGCTCCTGGACAAAGTCTCTTTTACTGTCAAATCAGGTGAATGCGTTGCATTGACCGGTTCCAGCGGATCGGGAAAGACCACGCTGCTGAAGCTGGTTTCGGGCTTCTACAATCATTCGGCCGGTGAAATCCATATGTTTGGTCAACCGATGCAGGAATTGGATTTGTCGGCGCTCCGGCAGCGGATCTCCTATGTGAACCAGGAGGCGTTCCTGTTCCCTGGAAGCATTCGTGACAATGTTCTGATTGGGAAGCCCGACGCTTCCGAGAAAGAACTCCAGCAGGCACTGGAGGCAGCCTTCATTTCGGATTTGGATATTGACAAGCCGGTCGGCGAGCGGGGTGTCCGTCTTTCGGGCGGGCAACGGCAGCGTGTCTGCATTGCCCGGGCCATGCTGAAGAATGCGGAGATTCTGTTGCTCGATGAGCCGACTTCCGCCTTGGATACGGAGTCGGAATTTCTTGTGACCCAGGCACTGGACCGACTTTCCGCCGGGAGGACGACCCTGATTGTCGGTCATCGTCTCTCCGCCATCAGGCAGGCTGACCGGATCCTGTGCCTTGAAAATGGGCGGATTGTGGAAGAAGGCACACATGCAACGCTGATGGAGCGGAATGGAACGTATCGTCGCCTATATGAGTCCCAGATGGAGGAATGTGGCTGAGTTTCTACACGGTTCTCCGGCTTGAAAAATCAATGACGGCGCTTGTTTGGCGCTGATGGAGGAATTCTGGGGATGGATGATCAATCAAAGCTGCTTTCGGGAATCTCCAGTGTGAAAGACAACTATCTGAGCGGGTTGCGTGCGATCAGGAGAATGTGGACTTTTGTGTCGCCTTGGAAATTGGGGTTCGCAGTATCTGTGATCCTTGGCAGCACGCAACCGTTTGTGTTTCCGCTGATCCTCTCATGGATGCTTTCCCGGACGATGGCTTCCATCTTCGCAGGAGACATTCGTCAGTTGGGGCAGACGCTTGTCTACGCATCCTTGGCCCTCCTGATCCCGATCCTGCTCTACCCGCGCTGCTTTTACGTACTGTATTCCATTTTTTCGAAAGCAAGTGGTCTGGCACGAAAACGCATGTTCGACCATATCCAGGACCTGCCGGTTTCCTATATTGAAGACCGGTTCTCCGGAGATATCTCCTCCCGGATGACAACGGACCTGAATGATGCGACGCAATTGTTCGGCTATCCGACGGTAGGACAATACAATCCTTTCTCGCAGGTTTTGTCGGTCGCCGTTCTTGTGGTGGTACTGCTTTGCACGAATGTGCCTCTTGGCTTGTTTTCCATTCTGGTCAGTTCCCTTGGCCTCGTGGTGACAGGTTTCCTGTCAGACCCCATCAAGCAAATCGAACGGAAAACGAAAGAAACTTTGGGCGATGCAACGCAGGATATGGTGGACATGATGGCTGGATCCACCATGGTTCGCATGTATGGCATGCAGAAACCTCTTTTCCGCAAGTATGCGGAGAAGACCGAACACATCCGTGGGTTGGCGATGCGCAGCGTGAAGATGCGGTCAACGCTTGGATCTGCGATGGAGCTGCATCTTGTCCTCTGCTATCTGGTTGTTGTCGGAATTGGACTGGCCATGGCATCCAAAGGGCTTGTTTCCATGCCCGCGGTTGTGTTCATCGCGACCCTGCAGAGCGGCATTGGGGAATCCATGTCATACATATCGCGCGCCTTTGCCGGGTTGCAGCGGTATGTTGCGGCGGCGGACCGTGTCTGGGAAGTGCTGGATGCCTCTGTTGAGGTGAATCGGCCTGATCGGGCGGCGCCGGATCGTGGGACGGGACATGCCGTGGAAATCCGGAACTTGTCCTTTCAGTACAGGGCGGCTGCCGAACCTCTCTTCTGTGATCTGAACTTGAATGTGAAAAACGGGGAACGGTTGGCACTGGTTGGTTCGAGTGGCGGAGGAAAGAGCACGCTGTTCAAGCTGCTGCTGGACTTTGAAAAGCCACAAGCCGGTGAAATCAGGATATTTGGGCATTCCATCGAGGAATATGGCTTGGAAACGCTTCGTCTGCAGTTGGCTTATGTTCCTCAAGACAGTTATCTGTTCGACGGGAGCATCCAGGAGAATATTGCATGGGGACGGCCGGGTGCGAGTCGGGAAGAATTGGAACAGGCTGCGAAGGACGCGTATTTATTCGACTTCATTGATGCCTTGCCCGATCGGTTTGAGACGCGGGTCGGGGAGCGGGGGATCCAGCTATCGGGCGGACAGCGGCAGCGGCTTGCCATAGCACGGGCGCTGTTGAAAGACGCGCCGATCCTTTTGCTGGACGAAGCGACCTCGTCCCTGGATTCCGAGTCGGAGCAGGAAGTGCAGCAAGCGCTGGAACGCTTGATGGCCGGAAGGACCACACTCATCATCGCGCATCGATTGCCGACGATCTATGGGGCGGACCGGATTCTGGTCGTGGAGAACGGGCGTATCCGGGAAGCCGGTACGCATACGGAGTTGCTGGAGAGAAGCGGACGGTATGCGGAATTGTATGGGTTGCAGTTTGGGGCGTTGCTTGGGTGAGAAAAATTGATTGTTCCAAATAAGGAACTCCGGCCATCGAAACGCATCGTGTTGATTGCCGAGCAGGAAATGGCGGTAGAAACAAGGCAGGAACCATACGGTTTACACCAAGGGGAATCAATATGTGTAAAACCTGTGAACTGCTTCAACTCCATGAGATGGCGCACGGTGACCATACCTGTCTCATCTACAGCACGATGGATGAATATCGCAATGTTGCCTGCACCTATATACGGGACGGGCTCGAAAAGGATGAACTGATCCTTTGCGTCATTGATGAATACGCAGATACGCAGTTGATCGATGACTTGCGTGCGCTGCAGATCCATGTGGATGAATATCTGGAAAAGGGCCAGCTGATTCTCTCCAGCATCAAGGATACTTACCGGGGGACGCAGCAGTTCAAGCCGGATGACACATTGGCCTACTGGAAGGCTCTTGTGCTGGCCAACAAGGATTGCAAGGGCATCCGCATCATGGGGGAAGCGACCTTTGCGCTCGATGGACGATATGAGACGCTGGAGCGGCTGATCGATTATGAAATCCGTGTGAACATCGAGCTTATCCCATTCTTCGACAAACATCAGTATCTGTGTGTGTACAACAGAAATCTATATCCGGCGGGGATCCTCAAATCCATCATCCGATCCCATCCGCGAACCATCAACGGGACGCAGTATCAGCGGAAGAACCCGTTTTTCATCCTTCCGGAGACCTATCTGCAGATTCATAAGGATGAGGTTGACCTCTATGATGTTTTCCATATCATACAGGACAGTGTACATGTAAATCTGGAAAAGGAACTCAGAATCGACCAAAGCCGTTTCCGATATATTCTCGGGAGTATTGGCGATGGAGTATGGGATTATGATGCGATTTCCAACAAGCTGCATATCAGTTCCGATTTGTCGACCCAAATCGGTGTTGCTTCGGAAGACGACATTCAGCAACTGGAGGATTTCGAAAAGATCGTCCATCCGGATGACCTGGCGTCCCTGATGGCGGAGATTCGGAAACACAGCGGAAATGTCACAGCAAAGATCAAACAGGAAATACGCCTGCGGACAAGGACACAGGATTGGTCGTGGTATGAGTGCGCGGGCAAGGCCATCGGAAAAACCGAGAATGGTCAGGTATCCCGCATTGTAGGGACCTTCCGGGACATCCATGCGCGGAAGATATTGGATGAGGAGCGACAGAACCTGAACCATGAGTTGGAGCTTCGCGTTGCGGCCCGGACGGAACAGCTGCTTCAAGCCAACCAGGAACTTGAAGCCTTCAGCTATTCCGTGTCCCATGACCTGCGGGCGCCATTGCGGAGCATTGACGGGTTCAGCAAGGCACTGGCACAGGAGTGCGCGCAGGACCTCAACGGGAACGGTGTGCATTATCTGGACCGGATCCGCAATGCCACTTCCAAGATGAATCAACTGATCAATGAACTGCTGAATCTTTCCCGGCTCAATAAAAGCGATATGAAGCGCACGGTTGTGGATCTGTCAAAGCTTGCGACCGCATTCATCGATCAACAGAAAGAGCAAATCCAAAGCAGGGAAATTGTTTTTGAGATTCAACCGGATGTAATGGCTTATTGTGACGAAGGGTTGATGCGTATTGTATTCGACAATCTTCTGGGCAATGCGCTGAAATTTACGCAAAAGCATGATGCCGCACGGATCCGGTTCGGAACTATTCGGGAAGCGGATCGGAACGTCTTCTTTGTCCGGGATGATGGAGCCGGGTTCGACATAGCATATGCCGACAAACTTTTTGGCGTGTTCCAGCGCTTGCATCGGTTGGATGAGTTCGAAGGGAATGGGATCGGGCTCGCCATTGTACAACGGGTCATTCACCGTCACGGTGGCAGCATATGGGCGGAAAGTCAAATTGAACAGGGAGCAACGTTCTATTTTACTTTGGATGAATCGGGAGGATTTTCGAATGCAGCAGGAGGCAGTTGAGATCTTATTGGTCGAGGACAACGAAGATGATGCCGAACTGACGCTCATGGCGTTGAAGAAGCACAACCTGGCCAATCATATCGTTCGGGCCCGGGATGGTGCGGAAGCGCTGGACTATCTGAATGGCCGGGGTGCCTTCGCCGGGCGTGATGTCGAAAGATTGCCCAAGCTGGTCCTGCTGGATCTCAAGCTTCCGCGTGTGAGCGGATTCGAGGTCCTGAAGGCCATGAAGGGAGACGGCCTGTTCAAGCGGATTCCTGTCGTGGTCATGACTTCCTCCCAGGAAGAAAAGGATATCATCGCCAGTTATGATTTGGGCGTCAACAGCTTTATCACCAAGCCGGTGCTGATGGAAAACTTCATGGAGGTCATTTACCGGCTGGGTTTCTACTGGCTGCTTGTCAACAAGGGTCCTCATGATACGGAAAAAACAGAATGACGGGGGATGAAGATGGAAATGACCCCAGAGATCAAGGTGCTGATTGTGGAAGACTTGGTCGAAGATGCGGAACTGATAGAAATTGAGCTGCGTCGGGCCCGGATTCCCTATACGGTAAAACGGGTGGATACAAGACAGGCTTTTTTGGATGCCCTGGTGCAGGATCACCCGGATATTGTGATTTCGGACTATAATCTGCCGGGCTTTGATGGAATCTCCGCATTGCTTATCACGCAACAATACGCCAAAGAGACCCCTTTCATCATGGTGACCGGTTCCGTCAACGAGGAAATTGCCATTTCCTGCATCCGCAACGGCGCAAAGGATTATGTGATCAAGGAACATTTGGACCGGTTGGGGTTGGCAGTCCTCAGTTCCATCGAGCAACGGCGATCCACGGAACGGCTGAATCAAAGCTATAAAATGCTTCAGCGGAACTTCAGGATGTTCGTGGAGGCCATGTCACGGGTGGTGGAAATTCGTGATCCCTACACGGCGGGTCATCAGAAGCGCGTGGCTGATCTGGCTGTGGCCATCGCGACCGAGATGGGGCTGGACGCACAAAGGATCGAAGGGCTCATGATGGCGGGCATGCTGCACGACATCGGCAAGGTTTGCGTGCCGGCCGAGATCCTGAGCAAGCCCGGACGGCTGAACAGTGCGGAAAGGATGTTGATCCGGATGCATTCGGAGGTGGGGGCCACCATCCTGCAGCCGATCGACTTTCCGTGGCCGGTGTCCCAAATCATTGCGCAGCATCACGAGAAGATGGATGGTTCCGGGTATGGTGCAGGGCTGAAGGGGGAGGACATTCTTCTGGAAGCCAGAATCCTGTGTGTGGCGGATGTGGTGGAAGCCATCGCCTCGCATCGTCCATATCGTGCTGCATTGGGTTTGCCCTATGCGATTGCCGAGATTTCTAAGAATGCGGGGGTTCTTTACGATCCCCTTGTGGTTCAGGCATGTACCACCTTGTTCCAAGAGAACCGGTTTGCCTTTGACGTTGCCGCATCCGTCCAGCAGATATCCGAAGCAAGCTGGGAATGAATCCGGATATCCGCACCCACCAATGTTCTTGAGACGTCTTCGCTGTTCCTGATAATAGAAAAAGTACCATACCCCAATAATCGTCCCTTGCCAAACGCCATGGCGAACCGCTATGGTGATAGAATCGGCAAGGATCACGGAACAAAGGATCATGGAGCCAAAGTGTGCCAGGTGTCGGCCGAAGTGGGGGATCAGGTACATGCGGGGAACAGCAGGACCAAAGGTGCAATTGTTTGTTCGAATGCGTACGAATCAGGCGCGGATCTTTAGGCTGGGATTCATCCTGTCATTGATCCTGATGACGGGAACCCGACCCGTATCCGTACTGGCGACTGAAAACCAAACCGCCTCCACAGCCATACCCGTTTCTGTATCCGTCGCCCCAACAGCAGCCAATTCTCCCGGCCAGGATCCAGGCATCGTTGAAATTCGCTATTTCTACCTTTCCGCATGCCCCTCCTGCAAGGACACGGAAAATTTCCTTGCAGCGCTGTCGGATCAGTTGGCGCCTTCCCTCCGGGAAAAAGGGCTCAGTCTTGCCATTTTCCCTGTCAACACCTTCCACGTTGAGGGCTTGTCGCAATTCCAGAAATTCTGCGAAAAGAAAGGAATTGTGGAATCCCAGCGTCTGGTCCCGTCCCTGTTTGTCGGGACCCGATTCTTTTCCGGCGAGGATGATATTCGGGAGGGGCTGCAGGCCTATCTGGAGACCGCGCCTGTCGATGAGCTGGAGAGCCTCCCGATTGCAAAAGGCGGCGCCGCTGGAGCTGCACAGGAGAATACCCCCGAGATCGGAGCCGGAGTAGCGGCAACCTTTGCCCAAAATCCCGCCTCCCCGCTGATCGTAGGGTTTTTGAACGGGCTGACTCCCTGCTCGCTATCCATGCTCCTGTTCTTCATCTCCCTGATGATGGCCCGTGAGACGAGTATTCTGCTGATGGGGCTTTTGTACTGCACCGGGAAATTCGCAACCTACCTGCTGCTCGGGACAACCTTCTATCGCGCGCTCGACCATCTTTCCGCACCCTGGCTCAATGACCTTCTTCGATGGGGCATGCTCGCGGCAGTGCTTCTGTTTGCCGTATTCAACCTGCTCGACATGCGGGCTGCGGCGGGAAGCCGGTATGACCGCATCCGGCTCCAGCTTCCTGTCGGCGTACGGAAGATGAACCATCATCTGATCAAACGCCTGTCCAGTGTGACAAAGCCGGGTTTCCTGCTGCCACTTGCATTGGTTCTCGGTGTGGCAACCTCCCTGGGCGAGTTCCTGTGCACTGGCCAGTTGTATCTTGCCTCCATTCTCATGATGGTGCATGGCAACGCTGCTTCAGCCAGCGCAGTGCCCGCGGGAGCGGGCAATCCGGACGGAATGGTGGCGTTAGTCCGATTGCTGGCGTATAATTTTGCTTTCATCTTGCCTCCGCTGATCACAACCCTTCTGCTGCATTTCGGGCGTGGGATTTTTCAGGTTTCCGAGTTCTTCCGAATTAACATGAAATGGGTCAAACTGGCAAATGGTGTGATTTTTCTGGGGTTCGGCCTGGTTCTGGCATTCGGGCGTTGAGAGGTGAAAACCATGAAGCAGATGCGTAAAATCCGTTTGACGGATGCACAAGGAAAAGTCCTGGTTGAAGGGGGTCTTTCCCTGATTTCTTTTTCAGAGGAGAGCATAGTGGTGGGAAGCATCGAATTCTTCCGGGATCCGGAGCCCTGTTTCATCCATCGAGGCGCGGTTGCCGTCCGGTATCATGCTGAACTGGACGAATTTCTGAGCCAACTTGCGGTCGAAGGCGTATGTGAAATCGAATGGGAGCAGGTTCCCGAACTTCATCGGGAACGGATTGCGGTTAAAGGACTTCCCGTCCGTCTTTCCTTTTCGACATGACCGGCGGATGCACGGACGGCTTCACGGAATCCAAGCATGCAAGGAAAGGAATGCCAATGTCAATGCAGGGCAAGCCGGGATCCAGGCAGGAAATTCAAACGGGAAGAAAGACTTCGAACCTTCTTGGTTTCCGCCGGAAGGCAGGGGCAGCGAAGATGGGCGCGTCTATTCCGCGCGGCAAGCTGTTCCGCCGTTTTTTGGCGTCCTATTTGTTGATGCTCGTCCTTCCGTTGATCCTGACCGGGTTCGTGTATGCGAAGGCGCTCGACACCATCGAGCACGATGCGACCGAGGCGCGGTTCTTCATGCTTCGGCAGTGCCGCACCATCCTGGACAACTATCTACGCAACATGGACGAAACCATCCTGTCCCTCTCGCTGAACACGAATCTCCGGACGCTCATGTCCATGGATCAGCCTGATTACGGTTCCCCGGATATTTTCTACGTCGCGGAAACGCAGAAGGAAATCAAGGCGTACAAGCTGCCGACCACCTTCGAAGCGACCCTCCACGTCTATCTGCGCCAGCCGGACATCACCCTGACACGTGAAACCGTGGACTTCGGCATCCAGACGTACTACGACAACAATCTCCTGGAGACGGGGGATCCTTTCACGGACTGGTCTGCAGCCACTTTCGGAGAATATCGGGACCGCAGTGTGGTGGCGGTCGGGAACCGGATCGATACGGAAGGTGACAAGGGGATTCCGGCCCAGCTCTCCTATGTCCAATCCATGCCGATCGGTAATCCGCAGGTTGTTCAAGGCGCAATCGAGGCAAGAATCCGAACCGAAGGCATCAACCGGATGCTGCAGGATGTGCATGGCACGACGGGCGGCTTCACCTACATTCTCGATCGGGACGGACGGTTTCTGACAGGTTCCATGCAGGGGATGACCCAGGCTTTCGGGCGCGTTTCCATCGAGGGCAGCAAATTGTCCGACCTTTTCCGCACCCGGATCGGCGGAACTGACATGGTGGTTCTGTATCAGCGTTCCGATTACAACGGCTGGACCTATGTGACAGGCATCCCCGAGCGCGTTTTTCTGGACAAGGCGCATCTCATCCGCCGGTTCCTGCTCGTTTCCGGTCTGGCCGCCGTCCTGATCGGCCTTTCCTTGTCCATTCTTCTGTCCCGGCAGAATTCCCGACCCTTGCTGGAGACCATGCTCACGCTCCGCAAAGTGTTCCAGGGAGAGCCCGGCGGCGGCCAGAATGAATACGAGTTTCTGAAAAACGGAGTCAACCGCCTGGCGATGACGCAGGAAACCATGAAGCGTTCCATGGAGGATCAGGAAATCCTCATGCGATCCACGTTTCTGAATCGGCTGCTACGGGGCGAAATCAACGACGCGGCGGAAATCGGCCACTGGACCGCCCATCTGGGCATCAGTCTGGAGGGGAAGCGGCATGCGGCCGCCATCTTGTTCCTGAACCGGGTTTCCGCGCAGGTCCGTCCGGAAAACCTTCTCGAGCAGGACATCAACCGTGTGATCATGGAAAACGCGATCCGGCGTCATCTCGGGGAGAATGCCTGCACGCAGATCCTGGACACGGATCGGATGGCGCTGCTGATGAATCTGGACTGCGAAACGGAGGAAGCCTGCCGCGAGCTGGCAACGCGCCTGCTTGGCGAGATCAGGCTGGAACTGCAGGAAACCTTCGGAATTCCGATCCGGATTGGTGTCGGCGGGTTTTACCCCCATCCCGAGGACCTCTACCTGTCTTTTGGCGAAGCCGGCAGCACGCTTGCCCATCTGGAGGACGCGACCGGCAGCACGCTCGCACATCCGGAAGATGCTGGCGGTGTGGAAGGAATCGTGCATTACAGGGATATTCCCTCCACACAATTCGGTTACTATTACCCGCTGGAGCTTGAACTGCAGCTGGCCAATCTTGTCCGCACAGGAAATCTGGCGGAGATCGACCGGATTCTGAATCTGGTGCGGCAGGAGAACTTCGTCCGCCGCCACCTGACCCAGTACATGGAATACAACCTTTTCTTTGAAATGCGAGGCACCCTGTTGAAAATCCTGGGAGATCAGCCACCCCGTGCGGATCTTCAGGAAATGCTGGGCAGCTCTTTCAGCAACCGGACGGTCGATGCGGTTTTCACAGGCATGCGGGACGTCTATGCGATCCTCTGCGAGGAAGTTGAAAGCAGGAAACGAAGCCACAACACCGAATTGCAGAACGCACTTGTGAAGCATGTGGAGGACAACTTCTTTTCCCCGGAACTGTCCGCATCCGACATCGCGCGGCGTTTCGGCATCTCGGAATCCTACTTCTCGCAGTTCTTCAAGGAGCAGATGGGAGAGACCTTCAGTGATTTCCTCGAGAAGAAACGGATCAACCGGGCCTGCGAACTGTTGGTCGGCAAGGATTTGTCCGTTGAGGACACCGCCCGCCTGGTCGGGTACAACAGCGCCTACACGTTCCGGCGCGCTTTCAAGCGTGTGACCGGTGTGCTGCCTACGGCATACAGGGGATGATTCCGGCGAATCCATGAAATCACATCTCCATGAAATCCACTGTTCATGCGCTTTCCATTCAAACGTCACATCCCTGAAGAAGTGAATCTTTACTTTCCCGGCGGCTTCCTCCAAACTGGCGATGGCCCTGAAAACATCGGCGGGCCTTGTGCCAAATCAGTCCCTGGAGGTTGCCCATGACGTCCTTGAATGTCCAATCCGGGAAAACACCCTTGGCCGGAATCCGGAGCCTTGCCCGTCCCGGCTCGGCCCTTCAACGGATGCGCAAGCATTGGCAGCTGTATCTGCTGCTATTGCCTGCACTCGTCTACATCATCGTGTTCAAGTACATTCCGATGTATGGGGTCCAGATTGCCTTCCGCAATTACAATCCTTCCCTTGGATTCAGTGAAAGCCCTTGGGTGGGTATCAAGTATTTCCGGGAATTCTTCCTCTCCTACCAGTTCGGCCGTCTTTTCGGAAACACATTGCTCATCAGTATTTACAGCATTCTCGCATCCTTTCCGATTCCGATTGTCCTCGCTTTGTCCCTGAATGAGACGCGTTCCCGCGTCTTCGGGAAAACAGTACAAACGATTACCTACGCACCGTACTTCATATCGACGGTGGTCATGGTGTCCATCCTCTTCCAGTTCCTTTCACCCTATGGTCTGCTCAACAATCTGCTGACGATGCTTGGCATGCAGCCAGTGGACCTGATGGCCATGCCGAAAATCTTCAAGTCTCTTTATGTCTGGTCCGGTGTCTGGCAGACCGCCGGGTACAGTGCGGTCATCTATCTGGCCGCTCTGGCTGGCATCGATCCGGAATTGCATGAGGCGGCCCGCATCGACGGAGCCTCGACACTCCAGAAGATCCTCCACATCGATTTGCCCGGCATTCTGCCGACCGCCATCATCCTGCTCATCCTCAGCTCGGGCCAGGTGCTCAATGTCGGCTTCGAAAAAATCTTCCTGATGCAGAACCCGCTGAACATGGAGACTTCGGACGTCATCTCCACCTATGTGTACAGGCAGGGGCTGGTCTCCGCGCAATACAGCTATTCCGCCGCCATCGGGCTTTTCAATTCGGTGATTTCCACCCTTATGCTGGTGGGGGTCAATGCCTTCTCCAAGAAGGTGTCCGACACAAGCCTCTGGTGAGTCTCCGGATCCGGATGCGGTTGCGAATTCGGAACGGCGAATCATTTGTAGCAACATTGATCCGGAAGCGGTTGCGATTTAGAAACGAGTGTGGATCCTGCCCTGAAAGAACCCGAAACGTCCGCAACACAGAAGGGAATGCATCAACATGATACGCAAAGCGAAGCGCCTCACCGCAGGCGACCGGGCCTTCCACTACCTGAACAACCTGTTTCTCGTCCTCTGTCTGGCCGTTGTGCTGTTTCCGTTGCTGAACATTGTCTCCCAGTCCCTGAGCTCGCCGGCGGATGTCGTCGCGGGTCGGGTGTTGTTCTGGCCGGTCCACTTCTCCCTGCGGGGCTACACGGAAATCATCCAGGATCGGAACCTGCTCAACGGGTTCAGGAATTCCTTCCTGTATACGGGCCTTGGCACACTTGTCAGCGTGGCGCTTACGGTCACCGCCGCCTGGCCGCTGGCCCGCAAAGGCTTTGTGGGAAAAGGGTTCATCATCGTGATCTTCACCTTCACCATGCTGTTCAACGGCGGATTGATCCCCACCTACCTGCTTGTCCACAATCTTGGCATGCTCGACAAGATCTGGGCCATGATCCTGCCCAATGCCCTGAGCGTTTGGAACATGCTGATTGCCCGGACCTTTTTCCAGAACACGATCCCGGAGGAATTGTACGAAGCCTCCGAACTTGACGGCAGCACGGACATCCGGACGTTCTTCTCCATCGTTCTGCCTTTGTCCAAACCCATCCTGGCCGTCATGGTGCTCTTCTACGCCGTCGGCATCTGGAATTCGTACTTCGACGCGCTCATCTACCTGTCCGATGCCGCCCGATTCCCGTTGCAGCTGGTGCTGCGCAACATTCTCATCGTGTCCAAGATGATGACCTTCCAGACAGCCAGCTCCGGCATGGACCTGAGTGAATCCTTCGCCCTGACGGAATTGCTCAAATACTCCGTCATCGTGTTCGCCAGTTTGCCGGTCATGCTTCTGTATCCGGTCATCCAGAAATACTTCGTCAAGGGCATCATGATCGGTTCCATCAAGGGATGAAGCACATGATCGATACGGACTGAAGGGACTGAAATGGATTGAATCAGATCATCGACCTATCGGAAAGACCCTGTCCGGCACTTCGGGGGATCCATGAAACCTGCAGATACCGCGGATTTGCAGAGGAAGGGGACAACCCGGAAACGCTGTTCGCACATGGCGCCTCGTATGATGGGATGTCCATGGGGTAAAATGAAAGAGGAGGAACATGCAATGTATCGTAAAAAGACATCAGGGCTTGCAGCCCTTCTGCTCTGCCTGACCGTCGTCCTGACCTCGTGCGGTGCGTCCGCCGGAACTGCGGCGACATCCTCGACTGATGCCTCCGCCGATCCCGCTTCGGCTTCCGCCACCACGGAAGCAAGCAGCGCCACGGCCACCGAAAAGCCTTTGATGAACGAACTCGGCATCTTTCCGCTTGTGAATCAGCCGGTCACCATCACGGTTTTCACCGGATGGGGAACCAAGACGGATCTCAACCAGAACTGGAATACGATCGACTATGAGAAGAAGACCGGCGTTCACGTGGACTGGAAACTGGTCACGAGCGGCGATGCCCGTGAAAAGCGCGCCCTGATGATCGCCAGCGGAGATCTGCCCGAATTGTTCCTCAACGGCTACAACTGGTTCACAGCCGCCGATGAGATGCAGTACGGCAGCCAGGGAAGCATCATCCCGCTGAACAAGCTCATCGATTCCAACAGCATTTACTTCAAGAAGATCCTCGATGAAAATCCGCTGTACCGGAAAATCATCGCATCCACGGACGGCAACATCTATTCGCTGCCGACCTTTGCCGAATGCTTCCATTGCAACTACTCCCAGAAGATGTGGATCAATGTGGACTGGCTGAGCAAGCTGGGCCTCAAGATGCCCACCACGACCGACGAATACTATCAGGTACTGAAAGCCTTCAAGGAACAGGACCCGAACGGAAACGGCAAGGCGGATGAAATGCCCCTCGCCTCCACGACCGACGGCTGGCACTACCAGCTCGACGGTTTCCTGATGAATGCCTTCACTTACAGCGATGCCGACACACACCTCGAACTGAACAACGGCAAAATCGAAATGTCCGCCACGAAGGACAGCTACCGTGAAGGGCTCCGCTTCCTGAACAAACTGTATGCGGAAAAGCTCATCACGCCCCAGTCCTTCACCATGAACGCTTCCTCCATGAGCAAACTGAATGAAGGCGGGGACAAAACCGTCGTCGGGTCCGTCCCGGGCGGTGCGAACTACATCTTCGCCTCCGGTCAGGCTGTTTCCTCCCGCTGGAAGGAATATGACATCATGCCGCCCCTCAAGGGACCGAACGGCTTCGTATCCGCCCCCAACTATTCCGCCACCCGCAATGTCATCACCGGTGACACCGCCATCTCCAAGAACGCCAAGAATCCCGAGCTGCTGATGCGCTGGGTTGACTGGCTCTACAGCGACGAAGGCACCCTGTGGCATGACACGAACGGCGGCCGCGAAGGGCAGGAATACCGCAAGGCGGAAGCGGGCGAAAAGGGTCTGGGCGGCGATCCTGCGCTCTTTACCTCCCTGAAGGTGGCAAACGGCGACAACAACGTCGTTTGGGAACAATTCGCCCCCGGCAACATGTCCAAGAAGTTCCGCGAAGGCTGGACGGTGGACCAGGACTGGCACGTCGATTCCCCGATGGCGCAGGAAGTGCAGCTCTTCCAGGGAAGCAAGGCCTATGAGGCAGTTGCGCCTGCCGCGGATCAGTCCCTGCCGAACCTGTTCGTCAGTCCGGACAAGATTTCCGACTACACCCGTATCAAGACCGGCGTGGACGACTACATCAAGGAGTCCGTGACGAAATTCATCATCGGTGATCTGAGCCTCGACAAGGATTGGGACAGCTATGTCTCCAAGCTGGATGCGATCGGCTTGCAGGACTACCTGAAGATGTGCCAGGAATCCTACGACATCAAGTTCAAGAACTGAGCTATGCGACTGAGACCGCACTGAAAATCCTGTGGCTGTCATGTTGGAGACCTTTCCTGAACCTGAATTTGACCCGAATGTTCATGAAAGAATGAACCTTGGAGCGGAGGGCTTCGCCGGCGCACGGCGGAGCCCTTCCTTTTGCGAAAGGAAAGAAGCGACGATATGGATGGAAGACATCATGCAGATACAGCTGGAAACGATCCAGCCATTTCGGAAGGGACCACACTGCGATATCAGGCGGCGGCGACGTGCTGGCAGGAGGCCTTGCCGTTGGGAAACGGGCATATGGGCGTCATGGCATATGGCGGGATCCGGCAGGAACGATTTGAATTGACCGAAGCCACCTGTGTTTCAGGGGCGCCCTCCCAGAACGATAATCCCCCGGAAGGCCCGGAGTATCTGCCATTGATACGGGAGGCCCTCTTCAAGGGCGATTTTACAGCGGCAAACCATATGACGGAGGCGCACCTGGCCGGACGAAAGGGCAATTACGGAACGAATCTCCCGTTCGGGAACCTGAAGTTGGATTTCCATAGCGGGCATCAAGGTCCGTGGAGTCGGAAAAACGATGAAGACTCGGATTTTCCCGTGGAGGGATACCTGAGGCAATTAACCATGGCGGATGCCTGTTCTCATGTGCAGTTTCGTCATGCGGCTGTCCTGCCCAAGCGTGAACAGGCGGATGAAGCTTGCTCCGCTCCACGGGTCACCCATACCCGCGAAGCCTTTGTTTCCCATCCTGCAAAAGTCCTTGTCGTGCGTATTTCCGCAACGGAAGGGCATCTGCTGGACTTTTCCATATCGCTGGACGGTGCGCGGAACCCCCATCGAATCCGGCAGGAGGGAACAGCCGACCTTGTTCTTTCTGGTGAAGCACGCGAAATCGTGCATTCGGACGGGTTGACCGGCGTTTCGCTTTCGGCGCGCCTTCGGATTCTGCCCGGAGACGGGACGGTGAAATCATCTGAGCGCGGTTGCCTGCGTGTTTCAGGCACATCCAGTGTTGTGCTGCTGTTGGCGGTCTCGACGGATTTCAACGGTTCGGATCCGGCGGAAACCTGCCTTTCCCGCATTGAAAAGGCCTCGCTGAAATCCTTTGCGGATTTGATGGAAGAACATCGATCGGATTATGCACCACGGTTCCTGCGCAGTGTTCTGGTTCTCGGGAAGCACGATGCCCGGAGAGAGAAGGATTTGTCATCGATCGGCGCAACCTCGCTTACCGGCCGGGGAACGGGGGATTTGTCATCCACTGGTGCAGATACAGTGGCAAAGAGTGTTCGGACCATTTTACCTGCCATCGATACGAATGCGTTGCTTGCCTGTGTGAAGGAAGGCGGAATCGATCCGGTTCTGAGTGCGCTCCTGTACAATTACGGTCGTTATCTCCTGCTCTCCGCCTCGCGGGAGGATTCCGCCTTGCCCGCCCATCTGCAGGGTGTCTGGAACGATGATGTAGCGTGCCGGATGGGTTGGACCTGCGACATGCACCTCGACATCAATACGGAGATGAACTACTGGCCTTCGGAAACCACCGGTCTGCCGGAATGCGCCGAGCCGCTGTTCCGATGGATTCGGGATGTCCTCGTTCCTTCAGGCATCCATACTGCGAAGACGCTGTACGGACTTGAGGGCTGGGTTGCGCATGTCGTCTCGAATGCGTGGGGGTTTTCCGCGCCCGGCTGGTCGGCAGGCTGGGGTTTTCATCCCACCGGCGGCGTATGGGCGGCCATGCAGATGTGGGAAAGATGGACATATGGCGGAGACCCGTTATTCCTGCGGGAAACCGTTCTACCCGTGTTCAGGGAAGCCTGCCACTTTTTCACGGAATATCTGGTTCCGGATCCCGCCACCGGCTGGCTTCTTTCCGGACCGTCCATGTCTCCGGAAAACTGCATCGCATCTGAATGGGATACACCCACAACCTCGAACCTGGTCATGGGTCCGGTTTGCGACACCGTATTGGTCCGCGAGCTTTTCACGGATTTCCTATCCCTCTGTGATACTCTGGCGCTTGATGAGCCTATTGCGGAGGTCGTGAAAGGCAAGCTGCGCCTGCTCCCGCCGTTCTCCATCGGGAGGCACGGTCAGCTTCAGGAATGGTTCGTGGACTATGATGAGCCGGATCCGCATCAC
This sequence comes from uncultured Clostridia bacterium, assembly GCA_942493335.1. Lineage (GTDB taxonomy): Bacteria > Bacillota > Clostridia > DSM-8532 > DSM-8532 > JAEWSN01. The sequence goes on from OW818693.1 coordinate 3,386,276, forward strand.
CGGCATACCGCACATCTGCTGTCGGTTTTCCCGTTCGCACAGGTGACGCCTGAAGAAACACCGGAACTGGCCCGTGCTGCGAGGATTTCCACCCACCGGCGGTTCCATCCGTCCTGGCTGTGGGAGGACACCGGCTGGGCACGGTCGCTCCTGATCCTGTATGCCGCACGGTTGGGGGATGCAGAAGAGGCGCATGCCCACCTTCTGGACATGCAGCGCATTCTGACAAGCCCGAACCTGCTGACATATTGTCTGCCGGGAGCGGGTTCCGACTCGAACGTCTTCGAAATGGACGGCAGTACGGGTTGTACGACTGCCATTGCGGAAATGCTGCTGCACAGTCACAGGGGAGAGATCCATCTGCTGCCCGCCCTCCCGAAAGCCTGGCCGGAGGGTCGCATGACCGGGTTGCGTACGCGTGGTGGGTTTATCGTGGACATGATATGGCGGGACGGCGAACTTGCGAGTGCCTCCATTCAGGCGACACGCGAGGGAGCTGCAGCCGTTCGTTACGGTGAACACCGGCGGTATTTGCGGATGGGTTCGGGAGAAACGATCACCCTGAGGGGCGATTTGGCAAACACTGTGGAGGCGTAAGGAGGGGACTATGGAGCGCCAAGCGATATTGGTTGCTGACCATATCCTTTGAATCAATACGTCCCGAGCTGACCCATCACCGTATCAATCACCTGGTCCATGTTGTAATACCGGTACTCCGCAAGGCGTCCCAGGAAGAGGCAGTTCTCCTCCTTGGACGCTTTTTCCACATCTGAGAGGTATTTCTGACGCTTTTCGAGGTTTTCCTTTGTCATGACCACATAGCACGGATCGCCCTGTGCAGAGGGGTATTCCCGGCAGAGCGCAGTTTTATCTGATTTTTCACCCGTGAAGTGCTTGAATTCGGTGATGCGTGTAAAGTCGTAATCGTTCGGATAATTGACGACGGATGCTTCCTGATGCTTCACTTCGTCAACCGTTTCGAAATCAAAGCGCACGGAGCGGTAGTTCAACTCGCCGTGGCGGTTTCCGAAGTATTCATCCAGCTTGCCCGTGTATACGGTCAACGCACGATCAATGCCGTCGCGAAGGGTGAAAAAGTCTGCGTTTGTCATCACTGTAATGTTTTCATGGTCCAGCATGTTCGCCATCATGCCGGTATAGCCCAGCTTCGGGATACCCTGATATTTGTCAGAAAAGTATCGGGGATCGCGATTTTCGCGGACCGGAATACGGCTGGCCACTTCAGCGGAGAGGTTCTCCGGTTCCGTTTCCCACTGCTTGCGGGTATAGTTCTTGAAAAACAGGTCGTAGAGGCGTTCTCCGACCTGCGAAACGACGGCGTCCCGGAAGTTTTTCGGTGGATTCTCAAAGCGGGCTTTCGCCACTTCAGCAGCCAGAAAGGCATGCACCTCTGTGACGGGGATGTCCACCCCGAAGACATCGCAGAGGGTGTCCCGGTTGATCGGAAACGGGATCAGCCGGCCTTCCGCATAGGCCAGAACCTTGTGCTGGAAGGGGATGAACGGGGTGAAGCGGTTTGCAAAATCCCAAACCGCCTTGTTGTTCGTATGGAAGATATGGGGTCCATACCGATGGATGGTGATGCCGTTTTCGTCCCGGAAATCAAAACAGTTTCCGGCAATGTCCTTGCGCTTTTCCAGAACAAGGACTTTCTTTCCCTTTTCGGCCAGCAGCCGGGCGGCTGTGCATCCGGCCAAGCCGGCGCCGGCAACGAGTACGTCGCACTTCATCTCGTTTGTCTCCGTGTTTCCTTCATTTGAGCAGGTGCCGGGTCAGTCGGGCTGGTGAGTCAAAGGCAATTTGATCGCTCATGCGAATCAGTGATGGCTCAATCGATCTGGCGGATCACGCACGGATTTTCCATGAGGTTGTCGTAAAGCGAGCGATATTTTGCGCCGAACAGATCCAGCGTGAAATTCTTCAGCACATGCTCGCGGCCGGCTTCGCCCATCTTCCAGAAGTCTTCCATGCTGGTGTTCTTCAGGATTTCGTAGAGTTGATCCTCATTGCCCACATCAAACAGAACGCCGGTTTTGCCATCCACGACGGATTCCGCGTTGCCGCCCACGCGCGAAGCGAGTATGGCGGTGCCGCTGGCCATGGATTCGAGCGGGATATAGGAAAAGGCTTCATCCCAGCGGTTGGGAAGAACTACGACATCCGATTTCGCGTAAAATTCGGCGACCTTCGCCTGGCTGTTGAGGTAGCCGACCCAGTTGATTTCCGAGTGCCCGAGGGTTCTGGCCTGCAACACTGTCTTGAAATTACCTTCACCGATGATGTTCAGCCGCACCTTGCGGACCTTTGCCAATTTGATAACCGTGTCGATGAGCATGTCGATGCCCTTTTCGTGCATGATCTGGCCGACGAAGGAGATTTCAAGGGTATCGTGCGGCACGCGCGGGAGCGGGGTGAAGACCTTTTCGTCCACACCGGCATACAGGAGGACGATGCGTTCCTTCGGAATGCCGCCCATTTCCTCGAGCTGCGCCTTGACGTACTTGCTGATGGCCACATAGACATCAGCCTTGGAAAGGCTTCTGCGCACAGTGACGAAGAAACGGTTCATGACCTTGTCGATGAAGTATTTCCGGGATCCGACGGACATGTGGATGGTGCAGACCATCGGCTTGTTGAGTTTCTTCTTGAAGCGTCCGGCGGTGAAGTCCAGCCGTCCGGCGGGGTGATGATGGTGGATGATGTCCGGACCGAACTCGATGAGTTTGTCTTCGGCTTCGCTGATGTGCTTCGGCCAGGGAAGGACCTTGCCGATGAGGAAGGAATCCAGCTCATATACGGGGATGGGCTGCTTGCGCCACTTGCTGGACGTGATGATGAGATTCTCCACGCCGCCGTTCTTGTCGAAGTAGTTGTACTGGTTGAGTGCGTAAGAGGCAAGGCCTCTCACTCCTGAAGTAATGTGTGCCACCTTCATGTCTAGGTGCTCCTCTTTTGCCAAGGGCCATGCCCCGGTTTGGTACCACGGATTTGCATTCGATGCGCTCCGCTTTTCCATGGTTATCATATCATAAAACAGCTTGACCCCAAAACCGGGCGGCTCGACACTATGGATGAATATGGAAGTTCGCGGGAGGAGCAAGTATTCTGCGGGTAATATTGAATGTTGTTTCTGAAAATGGCTGCGAATAATGATGGGGTGAGTCGGTTGTGTAAGCCGGTCATGGGAGGATTCTGTGGTAATACTGGCTGGTATTGATAAATGTCTGGATCGTATTGTGCCTTTGCTGCCTACTGCTCCTGTCTGGTCTTTATGCCACGCGTTGTCTTTCAGAGTGAAGGCTGCTTGACAGACTGTGCCGAATGCTTCGCACTTGATTCCTATTGTGCAGTGGTTGGGCATGCTTCATATCTGGCTATTTACTGAGATTATTACTGGAATTTGCTATTCGATGGTTTTCGTGGTTGCACCAGTCTTCGACTTGGTGTACAAGAGGGTAAGGATCATGTTTATCATACAATAGTGTTTCCTGAAACAAACATTGCAAATACCGCCAATGGTCGAGCTATCACGAAAACAACGTCGCAGATTCGACTTCTAAAGCGTAATTTGCGACTTCATGGATTCTGCAACAGCTGTTGAGTCTGCGACATTCAGGGATAAGATGTTATGGGACATACTAGCTTATTGATACTCTGATGTTGAGCATTTCATACTTTGACGAACGGCCTTATAAGGGAGGTGACTTATATATTTTCGACAAAAAAAGCTGGAAGTATTACGCTAGGGCAGCTCAACCTATTGGAGGAAAGAGTAATGATCTTTTTATATGATAGAAAAGATGTACACACGGTAATAAAGCTTTTATGGATAATGCTTGCAATTGTTGATATTGGGACATTTGCCTTTTTACTATCGCTGCATATAAGTTTTTTATTTGTGTATTTATTAACATTGATGCCGATGATAATAGCGATTTTTCCCTTTTTAGTGGTTTCAAGAATACAGCAAAGAGAATATATACGAGCGAACGAGAAAGGATTTACGCTAGATAGGGGATTAGTGTGGCCGAAAAGAATAATCGAGTTCAGCAATATTGATAGTTTTGAAGAAAGAGAAAGCGATCGTATTAAGATAAAACTAAAAAACGGAAAAAGGATTGTAATAATGATGAATGTGCTTAATTATGAAGAGTCTGAAAAGTTTAGAGTATTAATAAGAAGTGCACTTTTATAGACAAGATAATATTGGACAACAAAGGCACATATTATTTTTTTGCATTACGGACAGGAAAGGCCGTACATCCTATAACTACGTGTATTCAACAGCCCAAAACCGGTGCGCGTCGCGCGCCTCCGAAGCGGGAGCAGTCGCGGGTCCCGGTTTCGGTACTTCGCAGAAACACAGACGTTATACGCCAACTAGCTGCTCCATTTTTAGTGAGGTATAGAAATCAATTGCTTTGGCGATAAAGGTTTTCGTTGGCAATTGAGTAGAAGTGATTGCTTTTTATGAAAGAAAATAGGTACGGAAGAAACACACTTGGGAGGTAATAATGGAATTATTTAGTGTCACAGAATCAGATATGGAGTTGATAAAGATAGCACTTAAGGTACTCGAAGAAAACTTTGATGATGGAGTATACAACCATACGGTAGGATGTGCTGTCATATGCGATAACAGGAAAATTTACAAAAGCGTAAATTGTGATGGAATACATGGTTCATGCGCTGAGTATATAGCAGTTGGTATGGCGATATCAGCGGGTGAAAGGAGTTTTGAAACAATAGTAGCAGTTCACGATAAGCACTTGAATTCTGTTATTCCTCCGTGTGGTAATTGCAGACAAATGCTATTCGAATACTGCCCTAAGGTCAAGGTGATTGTAAATGACGAAAATGGAAATTTAGTTAAAGTACGAGCGGAAGACTTATTGCCTTTTGCGTGGCGCCCGGTCGTTTGTTGATGAGAATAACCGCAAGCAACAACCTTATATAGAATGGGTAGAAGAGCTCTAACACAAATGATTCTGTCGGCGTATAACATCGTGTATTCAACAGCCTAAAACCGGTGCGCGTCGCGCCTCCGAAGAAGGGTGCTGAGGTCCCGGTTTCAGCACATCGCAGAGGGTTACACGATAAGCGCCAGACCATGAAAGAGCTTTCTTCGCGGTTTCGTAAAGGTTGTTTTTTGGAGAATAATGTATTATGATGACTAATAATTTAGCTATAAAAAGAGGTGAATAATGAAAAACATCAAGGTGCTACTATTTGATTGGGGGGACACACTAATGTTTGATAACCCCGAGTATAGTGGGCCAATGGTTTTGTGGCCCCAAATAACAATGATGAGTGGTGTTAAGGAAACAGTGCCAAAATTATCAAGAATGTACAAATGTGTCGTTGCATCAAATGCTTCCGAATCAAATTCAGAAAGCATGAAAGGGGCATTTCAAAAGGTAGAGCTAGATAGCTTTTTTAGTCTATTTATTACTTCGAAAGAACTGAATGTCAAAAAACCAGAAAAGGACTTTTATACTAAGATTGCGCTCATCTTAGGATGTTCTGAGAAAAACATATGCATGATTGGAAATGATTATAGAAAAGATATCGAACCTGCAAAAAGTGTTGGCATGAAAACCATATTAATCACAAAACATGCTTCTCATTTCCCATGTGCAGATTTTGTCGTCGAAGATTTCTATCAATTAACCAATGTTTTGTCTCAAAATGGGTGAAGCAGAAGACATATTATGGTTATATACAGAGGCAACAAAACGAACAAATCCCTTTAACATAAGGGTTCTCAAGTAGTGGGACTCTCTAAGTCATGGGTCATTGTCCGCCGCCTAACTCGACTTTGACAGATAGAACACCCGACTAATACCTCAAACATAGATGCGAGAATGCTTTCCTCGATATTATTTGTAAATTGAGCGGTGCAAACAAATGGCAAAACAAGACAAAAATGCAATAAAAGAAAGGTGAAAGTGCGGTGTAAGAAGGTGATTCTATGTTCCTTCGAGAAACCAAGAGAATAGTTACGGGCAAGCCAGTCACATGCCTTTTTCTTGTTGAAAACAAGCGGGTTGACGGTAAAAACCCAGCAGTAAGTCATCCATTCATTCGGCAACAAAGCAGAGCTGATTACATATGGGAAGTACCATGAGATATGGGAACGCTTAGGCATTCAGGAAAAGCGTCCTCCAACGATGCCACTGGATGTGAAAATCCTTTCAAATACTCGCTTTGGATACGATTTATTCCTTTCTGCTTTATGGAAGAAGCTTCATCTTTTCAGCATCCTTGACGAGGCATCCTCCGACACGAAAATCCATTTCGACTTCTCTGAAGCAATCTACTGCATGGTTCTGAACCGCCTTCTTGAGCCTGGAAGCAAGCAGCACGTCATGCTTTGGAAGGACACCATTGGCAGACCTGGTTTCAATGGAATTAGTACACAGAACCTTTATCTGGCACTCGCCATTCTCACCCTTGAGATGGATGGCATTGAGGAAAAGCTGTTCGAAACCACTCAAAAACTCGTTTCAGAGCCGTTGGATCTCGTCCTGTTTGACACAACGGCTACCTATTTCGAGGGGGATGGGCATGCAGCCGATATGCTCCAGTTTGGTCGTTCAAAAAACCATCGTTCCGACCGCAAGCAAATAGTTGTCGGCGTATTATTGACGGGAAGCGGAATCGCCGTGTGTCATGGCGTCTTTGACGGCAACGAATCCGATGCGTAAATCAATCGGGAAGTGTTGAATGACTTCGCTGCAAGATTCAAAATACGCAACATCATCATGGCCGCTGATCGTGGAATGGTTTGAGACAAAACCTGCGAAATGCTTTCCGGTCTTGGGTATCCCTACATCATGGGAGCAAGCTATCGGAACGATTTGCTTGCGCAGCGTGCGATTGAGTCCGCTAGCCAGTTTGTAGTAGGCTGTGCAAACCTGCATGTCAAGGATGTTCTTGTGGAGGGAAACCGCTTTATTGTCTGCTGCAATCCTGAAGAGGCCCAACATAGCCGAAAAACGCGAAAGGAAATCCTCAAACAATTGAAAAACAAACTTGCGAGGATTTCGTGATTTGAAGTCCAAGCTTGGTCTGAGACCGGTATGTCATTGGATCATGTACCGCATCTGCGGCCATGTAGCTGTTTGCTTCCTCGCTCTGCATGCTGAATGCGTGCTGGATTATCTCATCCACAAGACCTTCCCCGAGATGACGTGTACAGAAATCCATCACCAAAAGCGTAGTATCACTGAATTACACCGAATTGCACTTGAGAAGGACGGGCAGACCTGGCAGAAAGAAAGTGAGTCGATGCCATTCCTGACAATGCTCTTGAAGTCGCTAAAGCAGGGTGTGGTGCAAAAGTAAATAGACTAGGCAAACTGCTATAACCCTTTCTGTGTTTGGTTTTCAATGTTCAGTATACTCTTGCAACTGTCAAAGTCGAGTCTGCCCAACTCTGTTATATCTGTCGTCTTAAAGGGCCAGAGTGTGGGTAAATAACAAATGCCTATAACAGGATAGCAAAAGAACGCATTGATAAATTGCAAAATGTTTTCATTCAACTATTGGAGGACAATGCATGAAGAATAAAATAGTTGAGATGATAAGAAGATATTTTGCTGTTCTTTTCGTGCTCATACTTGTCGGGTTTGCTGTTGTAAGCACAGCAACTTCAATTCTGAATAAAGTTGCCGAACGCTCTATTGGGGAGATTACAGAACTGAGCGCGAATATAGTAGCCAGAGAACTTGATAAATACACAGAATTGCTTGTGAAATTATCGAATCTGGATCCAATTAGGGATCCTAATGTAAGCATTGATGAGAAAATCAACTTATTATACAAACTTGAAGAAGAAGCGAATGTCTCAAATATTGGGATTGCTGATTTGAAAGGCTGGTTTATAACAAACCGGTTTAAAGAGGGGATCGGTATTTCAGATAGAACCTATTTTCAAAAAGCAATTAGTGGGGAACCTTATATTGAAGGCCCATTGGTAAGCCGTGCTGATGGCGTATACATTGTTGTGATTGCAGTTCCGATTTTCCATGATAATGAAGTAACGAGTGCTTTGGTTGCAGTCTATCAAACAGAGGAGTTAAGCCGCATCGTTGAAAACATCAAATATATGGAGACTGGCTATACCTTTATGATTGATCATTCAGGACTCATGATTGCCAATCGTGATAGAAGCCTGCTTGGTCAACAAATGAGCGCTATCTATCAAGTGAATGGTAAGGGTGGTAATGAAAAGATACAAGCGATCGAGGAGCAAATGATCGCAGGCGTATCAGGATTTTCTGAGTTCCCATTTGAAGGGAAAGACTATTTTACAGGGTTTCAGAAAGTTGAAGGAACAACATGGTCCTTAGCGGTTGTTGCGCAAAAGTCTGAGTTTTTAGGTGTGATGTCACAATTGTTATATATGATTATCTTCATGGTCATTGTAGCAGGAATTAGCATGATGCTTGGAGGACTATATTCGGGAATCCTAAAAAAGCGACTCAAAAAACACCAACTTACCTCACAAAGTGCAATTGATACGGCCAATATCATGACGATTAAGACGGATGCAAAAATGAATATCATTGATCTGAATCACTATGCTATTGAAAATATTGGATATGAGAATGACAAAGCAATTCGAATGAATTTATTGCAGATGATGGACATGGCCAATCAGAACAAGCTTACTGAAATGATAACGGAATATCAACATGGAAAAGAGTTAAAAAACTTTGACATCACGCTGCAAGGATCTGATCATCAGAATATTCATACCCTGTTTTATATCAATAGATCACTGCTGAAAGATACGACTGAAATAGAATTTATGGGAATTGATATATCGGATAAAGTACGCGCACAACGAGAACTCAAAGAAAAGCATGAGGAGCTTACAGCAATATATGAAGAGTTGGAAGCATCTGAGGAAGAAATCAGACAACAATGTATTGAGCTTGAAAACAGCTCGAAATCAATGGAATATCTAGCATATCATGATTTTTTGACCGGACTTCCGAACCGGCAGAAGTTACAGATAGTCATTGATAAAATGGTAATAGAAGCGAATAATGAGAATACTAAATTCTGCGCTTTATTCATTGACACCGATAATTTCAAGTTTATAAATGATAAGCTTGGACACATTGCCGGAGATCATATTCTAGTAGAGATTGCTGATCGTTTGTCGAAAGAGATACAAAATGAGAGCACGACAATATTCAGAATTGGCGGAGATGAGTTTATTGTCCTATGTGATCATATAACGGAAACCAGTCAATGTGAGGAATTGGCAAAGCACATCTTAAGTGTAATAGAAGCTCCTTTCGTGGTGAATGAAGAACGCTTGTTGATCACCGTAAGTGTTGGCATTTCGGTTTTTCCTGACGATAGCAATAGTCTTGATGAAATGATGAAGAATGCGGATGTCGCGATGTATAAAGCAAAGGATGATGGCAAGAACCGATATGTATTCTTCCATAAGTCACTTCATGATGCCTTAATAGACAAGATGTTTATTGAAGATAATTTACAGCGAGCACTCAGAAATAATGAATTCATCTTATACTATCAACCATTGGTTGATTTGAATACAGAGAGGATCACTGGGTTTGAGGCATTGATTCGATGGAATCATCCGACTGAAGGAATCATTCCGCCTTACAAATTCATCAGTGTGGCCGAGCGAACTGGTTTGATTATTCCGATTGGTATGTGGGTACTTGAAAAAGCTTGTGGATTTTTAAAGGAGATTCAGAAAAGCGGCAACCAAGAGCTTTACGTGTCTGTAAATATATCAGTCATACAGCTGATACAGCCTGACTTTGTTGAACATGTAAAGGATACACTTGTGAAAACCGGGCTAAACAGTGCGAACCTGATGCTGGAAATTACAGAATCTGTATTGATTGAATCATTTGAAGAGAATCTGGTCAAACTTAAACAATTAGACCAGATGGGGATACGGTTGGCTTTAGATGATTTTGGAGAAGGGTATTCTTCCTTTGCATACCTGAGAAAATTACCAATACAAGCATTGAAAATTGACAAATCATTTATAGACAATATTTCTCATGAAAAGAATGACTGGATTACAGGTGCAATCGTAACAGTAGGTCATCAGCTTGGCCTTGATGTGATTGCTGAAGGCGTTGAAACCTTAAGTCAGATTAAGTATCTGAAGAAGATTGAATGTGACAAGGTTCAAGGATATTTTTATAGCAAACCAGTATCGCAAGAAGCAATTGTGTTTCTACTGAAAGATAGTGGTTGGTTGAAATAATCCGATCTAGACGTGAGTTTACAGCTCATTTTATTGAAAACTGCGAACAGCACCTAAAAGCTGTAACCGGCAATGCAAAGTGCAGAACTTTCGGCAATCAAAGTAAGGTCTGTTGCAAACCCAACACATGGACGACCTGGTTGTATAGTTTATGCACAGGAACCTAAAAGACGTTGTTCGGCAACAAAGCGGACCTGATTACTTCTGGGAAGTACCATGAAATATGGGAACGCTTTGGTATTCCGGGGAAACGTCCTTCAACGATGCCGCTGGATGCAAAAATCCTTTCAACTATTCGCTTTGGATACGATTCACTTCTCTCCGCTTTGTGGAAGAAGCTTCAACTTATCAACATCCTTGACGAGGCATCCTCGGACGCTATAATCCATTTCGACTTCTGAAGTAATCTAGTGCATGGTTCCTCCTCTAGAAAAAAGATCAGTGTCACATGTATAATATCAATTGTTACTGTATAGAGCGCTACCAAGTCGTTTATTTTCAATTTATGAACAGGAAATAGCATAAATTAACAAATCGAGATAAAGGAGACTAAAAGAATGAATCCATATGTAGAATGCCCAACAGTAAAAACAAAGAACTTTACAATCAGGCTTATCAGAGCGGCTGACAGCAAATCACTTTTTAGGTGCTATAATGACAAAAAAGCGGTTGAATACATGAATGATGATAATTGTGATTTTGGATTTTATGTTGATTCCGAGGAGAAGATGCAAGAAACAACAGGCTATTGGATTGATTTTTACCAAAAGCAATACTTTGTTAGGTTTTCAATCGTTGATAATGCAACAGAAGAGGCTGTAGGTACAATCGAGGGCTTCAATGGTGAAACAGGGGTTCTACGAGTAGATATTTGTAGTGAATATGAGAAAGCATGCTATCTATCTGAACTATTTAGTTTTGCCGGAGATCATTTCCATGAATTCTTTGGCAATGAATATCTTGTGACAAAGGCAATTACCACGGCACAAGAGCGGCGTGAGGCCTTAACAAACAATAAATGGGAGAGCATTGATGAATACAGAGGGTATCATGACTATTTCAAGGCTAAACTGATTTAGACATATAGAAACATATGTATTGCTATTTTGAAGTTGTGTTGCTTCACTATGTGTAATGTTTATTTAGTGCGTTATGGTGGCGGTGTTCTGCCACCACTACTGCAAGCCTCAATCAGTTACAACTTCAGCTGACATGCCTCTTCAAAGTGCTGAACCCGTTGCGCGTTGCGCGCCTCTGAAGCACAATAGCCCTATTGCGCAGTATCAGGAATCGAGGCCGTCCTGGCAAAATCATTACAGGACGGCCTCGAACGTATCTTCGCATTCGATTCATTTTGTGCGAGGTGGATCGACATGCCTCGTTAAGGATGTTGGCTTCTATGCGCTAGATATCACGCAATACGTATAAGCACCTAATGAAAGGCTTTTCAGCTAATGTCTTGGTCTATGCGGCGGGCCGAAACCAGGACCACAGCACCTTACTTCAGCGGCTCGCGATATGTACCAGTTTTGGTCTGTTGCAGAGACGATGACTCCTGCACCATCAGATTTTTTCGTCTATGGCGGAAGGAGAAGGTTCGGATGTCTCCTTCCTTCCTGCGATGTTGTAGATGACGGGTTCGCTGATGGCGAAGGCGCTCTGTCCGGGGATGTCCGTGTCATCCGCCGTGGACGCGGATATTGTGGGTTGAGCCGCTATTGGCTGTTCTCCAGTCGCTGATGTTGCGACGATTGAGGAGGAGGCAACTTCGCCCGTGACCGCGATATCCTGCTTGGTGGAGGCCGCCCCGGACGCTGGCACATCCTCGGACGGATCCGCATGCGCGGACTCGACAGGCTTCTGTTTGCTTATTGCTTTGGCGGCCTCGGCCTTCGCCACATCATCCAGCGCTTTTTTTGCTTCCGCCGTCAGGCTGGTTTGATAGCCTAAGGCGCGGTCCATGGCAGCCGTATCTTTGCGGGCCTTGGCGGCGACATACTGGGCGCGCGCGGTTTGTGCGAGCTTCATACTACCGGAGGATGAAACAACGCCTTCGACGATATCGTCGCTGACAATGTTGAAACCCTTTTCCTGAAGGGTTTTGGTCTGCTCATCCTGTTTCTCTTCCTTGGGCTTGACCGCTTCGGACGCCTTTCGCTGTTGCTCTTCGAATATCTGCTTTTGCAGGGTGGCAATCTCTTCTTCAAGCGACTGTATTTGCGTTGTCTTGTCCTCGTTCGGAGCCGTACCTTCCTTCAGCTTTTTCAACTGCTCCTGAAGGGTTGCCAAACGCTTCTGTATTGGGGTTGCGTTGGCCGCGGCAGTACCGCCCTGTTTCCCGTTAGTATGCGCTGCAGTCATACCGCTGCGCATTTGCGCCGACTGGGCTGCTAGTGTCGAAGGATTGCTCCCGCTTCCGATTCTCATGTCTGAATGCCTCCATGTAAGCCGTTTGCCGTCAGGTATTCCTGTTGCCATTATGCAGCGTCATTCATTGTGTTTATCGCCAGAATCTTCTTTTTCCTGAAGTCCGGAAATGCGACGGGATGCCACTATTCGGTCCGCTTCCTGAACAGGCAGGTCCACAAGAACGATAAGCGTTGAATGGTGCCGGGATGACCAGTAATGCCCCCATTTTAAGGCACTTGTTCAAAGAAGAGATCGCCTCAATCCCAAATTCTCGCATCAGAAGCCGTACCTGCTTTTTGTTAACAACAATCACCTCCTGATGTAGCGCCGCAGTTTGCGACGATACCCATAGAAGGGATAAGCCGTATTCAGTGCGTCGATTCGATGCATCAAGCACGCGGTTCGACTGTCGGCATATTTATCCGCAGGCACTCGGCAAGCGCTGGTGCGGCTTACCCCGAAAGGTTCCGCCTGACGACTGATGTTGATGCGCGAATGATTCCGCTCCAACATGGAAACCTGCTCGGCTTATGACTTACTTGAGTCCAGGTTAAGTTGTTGGCTGATAGTAAGGAGATACTGCAAACTGCATGTTTTTTGGGTGTGGTCACCATTGATTATACTCATTTGTTCCATGAGGAAAGGATGCAGCATGAGGTATGATTAGTTGTCTTTATTTACTTCGCTGCGCAATGGCGATAAGCAATTGAGTGAGCGGCAAAAGTCATCAATTATGCGCTTGAAGGCCTATTTGCATGACTATTTCTATACAATAGGAACAGAGCGACAATGAAGGATGGTCATTGATATGCTGAACAGCATGGGTAATTATGCGAAACACGCTCAGTATTGGGATTGGGGCAACCGAGACCATGATCGGACACCAAACGACGAGTATTGGTATGAATCTGCGAAACGATACGGGAACAGGGTCTTGATTCCGATGTGCGCTTGGGGTGAAACCGGTGCATACATGGCGCATCGTGGAATGACGGTGACAGCGTTCGACATAACGCCGGAGATGATTTCAGAGGGAAAACAGCGTTTCGGCCATATGCCAGGGCTGCAGCTTTTCGAGGGGGATGTCAGGAACTTTCAGTTTGAGATTCCCCCTGTGGATTTCTGTTTCAGCATGGACTTTGGACACATTCTGACAATTGAGGACGTAAAAAGGGCACTTGTTTGTATCAACAGTCACCTGCGGACCGGGGGTGGCTTGGTGATAGAAACAACACTTCCGCCGATTGAGTCAAAGCACTATCCGCTTCAAACATTCATGCCGGTTAATCAGATTTATCCAGGCATGACTTTGTGGAAAACGGGTGAAGGGCGCTTTGATGCTGAAGCAGGCCGGCACTATATTGTTCAGAAATTCTACGCGAGGGACGAAAGTGGTCATATCGAGAGTTTTGACCATAACTTTTATCTTCAAAGCTATTCTCGCGATATGTGGCTTGAAGCATTATTTGAATGCGGGTTTGCAGTCGTAAACGAATACAGTTCACGGGAAGCGGAATCCTGGCAAAGCAGCAGTGACAGGTATTGGATGGTGGAGGCTGTGAAATCTGTCCTTTGAGAGGAGAATCCATGAAGGCACTGATCGACTTGCTGAATGAGAATTACGCCATCAACTTCGACCGGATCGAAATGATGCGTGATATGGGCAGCACATCGTATTCCGCGTATTCAGACGGCGAGAAATATTTCCTCCGGGTCATCAATCCGGCATTTTATGATACTGCGATGAATGGTGCCGACATTCAATTATTTTTGCAGAAGCAAGGATTTCCTGTCCCGCGCATTATTCTGACAAATGAGGATCAGCCGTATGCCAGAACCGACAACAGGATGTTGATTCTCTATGAGTTCATTGAGGGAAGTGACGTTGATCCGGAGCAAGATGCTGAGGCGATTGGCGCTTTGGTGGGCAGACTGCATCAAGTCATGAAAACATATCCCGGGAATCTTGCCAAACGGGACAGGTATTTTTTCATTGGCAGGTATATCGACATTCTCCAAAGAAAGCAATATCCACGAACTGATGAATACCTGGCATATGGTGATGCACTTTGGGAAGATATCAGGGATTTGCCACGAGGATACTGTCACGGTGACATGTATGATGGGAATATCCGCAAAGCGCAGGATGGCAGGCTTTACATACATGATTTCGACACATCCTGCGAGGGTTTTCCGATGTATGACCCAACATTGATATGCAACAAGACACAGTATTTTGAATTCGAAGAACGCAACTATGAAAGGTCAAATCGCTTGCTTTCAAGGTTTGTTCCTGAATACGCTAAATATAGTCCCATCAGTCCGGCGGAAGTGGACGCCTTTCACGCACTGATCGCCATACAACATTTCTCAACCCAAGCAACTGTTATGGAGATATTCGGGATTGATTGCCTGGATGAAAAGGATATGGACAACCAACTTGACTGGCTTTACAAATGGCGCGAGCAATGCGAAAGCAATATGAGCTGATAGACACTTGCCGGAATCCCCATTCTGCGGTACGATTTTAACGCTGATACCCATATCGCTCCGGATATTTCGGAGGAGGGTGCCAGCTCTGGAGGAAGTCCCGTGGTGAACCGACCGATTCGGCCTGCCATACGCGTTGCGGTGGCCGTGCTGTTTGTGATATATCTCATTTTCCTGTTGAAGCTGATCCTTTTCAAGTTGCCAACCGATATGATCCTGGACCTTCTACAAAACTGGCGACCGGAGAATATCGGGAGCAATGTTAACCTGGTGCCTTTCGTAACCATCCGCCAGTTTGTGGAAGCCTATCGGTATGGATATCTGAATGAGAACATCATCTATGAAAACTTGTTTGGCAACATGGCTTGTCTGATTCCATGGGGGCTCAGCCTTCCCGTTCTGTTCAGCAGGAGTCGCCGCTGGCGGCGCTTTCTTCCGGCAACCCTTCTGTTCATTCTTGGGATCGAAACCGTCCAACTCGTCACCGGTCTTGGCATTTTCGATGTCGATGACATCATCCTGAACATGATCGGCGCGATCACAGGATTTGCCATGTGGCGGGTGTGGGATCGCATCCAGATGAAAATCCGGGAAAAGGATCTCAATTGTCCATCCGCGCAACCATCCGTGTCGCGAATGTCCTGAATGCAGGAACATCGTCCGGGCTTCGGTCCAGGGCCCAACGCAGCTTGTCAAAGGCATCCAGCAGAAGAATGCGGTGGATGTCCGTTTCCAGCGCCCGATAGGCAGCATCGTTCAGACCATATCCCTTAAGGAATGAAGCATATTCCGCCTCGTCGGTGTTGTCGCCCTCCAAACGGGATCGCAGCAGACACGCCAGCCCGTAATGGGGTACAGCGTGAACCAAAGCACACCCCCAATCAATCAGGTGGGGGATTCCATTCGGACCAAGAATAAGGTTGCGTGGCGACAGATCCCCATGCAGAAGCCCAAGACGCAGACGCCCGGCCTCCATGCCGGCAAGCAGGCTGAAAAAGGCATCCCGGATTGTTTCCTCCTGATTTGGGAGATAGACCTCAAGGGCGAGAAGACGGTCAGAGCCACCAAGCGCATCAATATTATAGCGGATATGCGCTTCCCAGGTCGGGGTAAAAGAATTTCGGAATATTCCTGAAGCGCAATTGGAATTGTTGCAACAGGGAAAGGTGGAACAGGAATCGCCACAACTCGGAACGTCACAACAGGTATTTTCCTCAAATTCCATCCCGAATCCAGTGGCCGGGATGTGCTCAATCAATCGGGCCGATCTGCCCAATGCCTCCCACAGGAGCGGTTGCGGCTTGGGCAGCAAAGATCCATTCATGCCTGGAATGCAGGTTTCAACGAGATAGGCGGTATCGTCCGCCACTCCTGCTGCCAGAACAACCGGGGAAGGGATTCCGATTTTCGCCGCCTGCTTCAGGCACCAGGCTTCTTTCCTGAATTCCTGCAACGCAAGGGGAGACTCCCTCATGCGAAGAATCCACTCGCCATTCGGACAGTTCACACGGAAAACCCGGTTGACGATGCCCAGTTCCGGAATCGGAACAATGGAAAGGACCGGTTCCTGCAGGGATTCCCGCAGGATTCGGGCGATCAGGATCTTGTCGGAGTCATTCACGCGGGATCCCCCGTTTCATTGCAAGCCATGCTCAATGCATCCGATACTTCATTGTACCGTTCATGCTATTGTATTCCTCGTTTCATGTGATACTTTGCTTCGTCTTGCCTCTCGCTTCACTCAACGCGCGTCAGGATTCCCGCATAATCGCCAAGCAGGGATGCGGCATCCTCATCCAGAATCATCACGGCATTCGGATGCATTTTCAAGGCGGAGGCCGCGATCGGGAAGTCAGGCTGCGTGTCGAACAGCCGCTTCACGATTTCCGCTTTCTTTTTCTCCCCAACCTGAAGAATGACGCAATGCGCTTCGAACACATGCAGCATGCCGAGTGTGATCCCGCGGGTCAGTTTCGCCGGTTTGCTGAAATATTTCTGCCCGACCACTGTAGTGACCGGGTCCAGATCTACAACCAGCGAACGCCGATTCCAGGGGACATGCGGCTCGTTCAGGCCAAGATGCCCGTTCATGCCCATCCCCAGCAGCATCAGGTCTACGCCGCCATTCGCAGCGATGATGGCATCCATCCGTCTGCACTCCGCAGCCAGATCGGAGACGTGGAGATTCCAGAGCGAAAGCTGGTCATCCCGGATTCCAAGCGGACCGTAGAAATGTCGGAACATGAAATGCGTGCAGTTGTCGCTTTCATCCTCCAGGTCCAGCCAATCATCCAGCGCGACGAAACGGGCCTGGGAAAAGTCGATTTCCTTTCGATCCTGCATATCCTTCAGGATTTCAAAGGTTCGCACATCCGTGTTTCCGGCGGCAAAGCACAACAAGGCGTCCGGCTTCGCGTTCAGACAATCCCGGACTTTCTCCGCGCTGCAGAGGGACATGCCTTCGAAATCCGGCGCTACTTCGGTTCTGATTTGCTTCAAGGGGAGTTTTGCCGCGTAATTCTTTTCCGCGATGCGTTCCATGCAGTTGGTGAGTTCCCCCTCGCCCATGCTTTTGGCGATACAGGCTTCGCAGTTGCCGTGGATCGGACAGATGATGTAGGGGCAGGTACAGAGTTTCTCAGCCATCTTCATGTCCCTTCATAAGGTCTGGAAACCGTCATTGCCGGGAGTGTGTATGTCGGGATAGAATGAATCCACAAGAATTATAGCATCACCGGAGGAACTGTAAATGGCCATCAAGCCCCTTGCGCCGAAACAACCCACAAACCCGCTTGAAGTGGATGCTTCAGGACTGTCCTTTCAGGACGAGGACATCCTTGAGAATTGCCGCGCGATCGGTGGAAACATAGAGGAACAGCGAGCGTCCCGCATGTCGTTCCGGCTTTCCGCATTCCATCGGGTTGTATTCCGGGAAGTGGTCTTCGAGCAACTGGACTTGACCGATGTTGTCTTTGACGGGTGCAACCTCGCAAATGCAGATTTTGAGCGCGCCGTCATCCACCGGGTGGAATTCATCGAATGCAATATGATGGGGATGAGTTTCGGAGGCGCGACACTGAGAAATGTTGTCTTTCGCGGATGCAACCTTGATTTTGCCGCTTTCCGGCTGGCTGATCTGGAAAAGGTCGTGTTCGAAGACTGCCGGATGCAGCAGTCTGACATCCAGCAGGCACGCGTGGTCCAGTCCGAATTCCGCACCTGCAGCCTGAAGCAGCTGCAGATGCATGGAACACCGGCCAGGGGAATCGACTTCAGTACCTGCGACATCGACGGCATCGGCATCAGGGTGGAAGAACTGGCCGGCGCAACCGTTTCGCCGGAGCAGGCGATCTATCTGGTACGCAAGATCGGACTGGTCGTGAAGCCTTAGGTTTGGGGCTGCCCGATCCTGAAAGCGCTACGAACAATCATTGCCGCATAGCCTCAAGCGCGGATGACTTCCAACTCTGAAAGAGCCGCCAGGAAAGCATTGCCATGCAACCTTAAGCAAGGGACGCGTCCTCTTCCTGACGTGCCCGTGCGGTCGCGAGCATCAGCTTGATCCGGTTCTCCTGGTTTGTCCGGGATGCGCCGGGATCATAGTCGATGGCTACGATGTTTGCCTCCGGATGGTTCTTTTTGATCAGGCCCATCATGCCCTTGCCCGCGATGTGGTTCGGCAGGCATCCGAACGGCTGCGTGCAGACGACGCCGGCGCTGCCGCTGTGCACGAGTTCGAGCATTTCGGCCGTCAGCAGCCAGCCTTCGCCCATCTTGTTGCCGTATCCGACATAGCCCTTCACCAGCTCGCGTGTCTCCGAGAAAGGGGCGGGTGCGCGGAATTTCGGAGATTCCTTGATGGCGGCGATCAGATCCTTCTGGCATTTCACGAAAACGGCCTTGAACAGGGAAACCCCGATCTTCTTGAGCAGTTTTGCGCCATACAGGCCGGCATCCTGGACCCGGTTGTCCACCTTGAAGATCATGAAGTCCAGTACGCCGGGCACTTCAACTTCAACACCCTCCGTCCGGAGGAATTCTTCCAGATTGTTGTTTCCGAGCGGTGCGTATTTGACGTAGATTTCCCCGACAACCCCCACACGGAGCTTCTTTTCGTCCACGGTGGGGATGGCGGCGAATTCCTTCACGATCTGCGAGAAATTCGCCTTCACCTTGCGGTAGGGCGTGGTTCTTCCGGACAGATAATCCCTGTTGGCCGCATCGACCCACTTGGTGACCAGTGCGTCGGCTGTGCCTGCCGTCTTTTCGTATGGCCGGGTCTGGTTCGCCAGCAGCATCAGGAGATCCCCATACAGCAGCGCGTCGATCAGCTTGCGGATGAAGGGAACCGTCAGTTTGAAGCCGGGATTCTTCTCCATGCCGGAAAGATTCAGCGAAACCACGGGAATGTGCTCGAAGCCCGCACGGTTCAGCGCTTTGCGAAGGAGATGGATATAGTTCGAAGCCCGGCATCCGCCGCCGGTCTGCGTGATGAGCAGGGCAATCTTGTCCGGATCGTATTTGCCGCTCTTGACGGCTTCTATGAGCTGGCCGATGACCAGCAGCGCCGGATAGCAGGTGTCATTGTGGACATGCCGCAGACCTTCGTCCACGACTGCCCGGTGCGTTGTCTGAAGGACTTCGATCTGATAGCCTTCCGCCCGGAAGGCATTACTGATCATCGACATGTGCACGGGCAGCATCATCGGGGAGAGCAGAAGAAAATCCTTCTTCATCTCCTTTGTGAACAACAGGCGCCCGGAGGCATCAACGACGCGCTCCACGGTGGTGCCGGCAGCGGTTTTCATGGTGACGATTTTGGCCTCTTCCATCTGTTTCGCCATGCTGTCAGGCCCTCCCTTCGGATGTGTCGGGGTTCTGGGATACGACTGCGGACACCTGTTCGGACAATGCTTTCAGGTTTTCCACGGCTTCTCCGGGGGTGGGCAGACCCTGTGCGGACAATTCATGCGCGATGCTTGCGGAAACCTGTCCAGAAAGGGATTTCAGGCCTTCGACCGCTTCGTTGGCGGTTGGGAGTCGGGTGATGGCGGGTTTTCCACCGGGTTCGTGTCGTTTGGCGGGTTGACGGGGCGCGGAGGCGCTCTTGCCTCCCTTGCGGGTCGACATGGCCGCAAGCAGGCTTCGGATGCGGATCTTCACCGCGCCGAGGTTGTCGATGTCGTCGATCTTCAGCTGGGTGTAGAATTTTCCGCCATGCTCCAGAATGTCGCGGACTTCATCGGTTGTGATGGCGTCAAGCCCGCAACCGAAGGAAACCAGCTGGATGAGTTCGCAGTCGTCATTCTCCACGGCGAACCGTGCAGCGCTGTACAGGCGCGAGTGATACATCCATTGATTCAGGACCTTGACGGGCAGCTGCTTGCCAAGATGCGCAACGCTGTCCTCGGTGACGATCACCAGCCCGAAGGAGGAAAGGAGCCGGTCGATGCCGTGGTTGATTTCGGGATCCACATGATAGGGCCTGCCTGCAAGGATGATGACGGGGTGCTTGTTGGCGCGGGCGAAATCAAGCGCTTCCTGCCCCTTGTTCCGCATATCCTCCTGGAAGGCTTCGTAGGCGGCGTACGCCTTGGCAATGGCCTGTTTCGTTTCTTTCGCGGGGATGCCGAGTTCCTCCTTGAACCAGACAGCCGCGCGTTTCACAAAGTCCTTCGGACGATGGAGACCGAAATAGGGCATCAGGTATCGGACATCCTTCAATGCGGGATCATTTGCCGCAAGCAGCTCGGGGTAGTACGCGACGACCGGGCAGTTGAAGTGGTTGTCCGCGATTTCCGTTTCCTTGAAGTTGTAGGGCAGGCACGGATAGAAAATGGCGTCAACTCGCTTCGTCAGCAAGTTCGCGATATGTCCGTGGCTGAGTTTTGCGGGGTAGCAGACCGTATCGGACGGGATGGTGTGCTGGCCTTCCGTATACAGCTCGCGCGAGGACGGGTCGGACAGCACCACTTCATACCCGCATTCTGTGAAGAAGGTGTGCCAGAAGGGCAGGTTCTCGAACATGTTGAGGACCATCGGGAGGCCGATGCGGCCGCGGGTGGGTGTGGCTTTTGTCCCATAATTCCGCAGCATTTCGTACTTGTAGTGGAACAGGTTGGGAAGCGCGTCCTCCACTTTCCCTTTTGTGGGGCGGGAGCAGCGGTTCCCGCTGAAATGACGGTTTCCGTTGCCGAAGGTGGAGATGCTCATGAGGCAGTGGTTGCTGCAAAGACCGCAGCGGATTTCGCGGGAAGTGAAGGAGAAGGCTTTCAGGGCTTCCTCATCCAGCAGGCCCGGCACTTCCGGCGGATTGTCGCGCACGGAAAGCGCAGCGCCGTAAGCGCCCATCAATCCGGCGATCCCGGGGCGGACAACCTCGTTTTTGGTTTCCAGTTCGAAGGCACGCAGCACGGCATCATTGAGGAAGGTGCCGCCCTGCACGACGGGATGCTTGCCCAGCTGATCCGCATGGTTCACGCGGATGACCTTGTAAAGCGCATTCCGGACGACGCTGGTTGCGAGCCCGGCTGAAATGTCCGCCACGCTCGCGCCTTCCTTCTGCGCCTGCTTGATCGAGGAATTCATGAAGACTGTGCAGCGGGTGCCGAGATCGACCGGTGTGGTCGCCTCCAGGGCCAGTGCTGCAAACGATGCGGCGTCGTGTCCGAGTGCCTTTGCAAATGTCTCGATGAAGGAACCGCAGCCCGACGAACAGGCCTCGTTCAGCAGGATGGAGTCCACAACGCCGTTACGGATGTGGAAGCACTTGATGTCCTGACCGCCGATGTCGAGGATGAAATCGACTTCCGGCTGGAAATGGCGGGCCGCCCGGGCGTGCGCGACGGTTTCGACCAGCCCCAGATCCAGTGCGAAGGCGTTTTTCATGAGATCTTCGCCATATCCTGTGACTGCGCTGCCGCGGATGACGATATGGTCGCCATGCTGTGCGCGGAGTTCGAGCAGCTTGTCATGGACGGTCTGCAGCGGATTTCCCTGGTTGGAGCCGTAGTGGCTGTACAGGATTCTGCCGTCGTCGTCGATCAGGACCAGCTTGGTGGTGGTGCTGCCTGAGTCGATGCCCAGCCAGGCGTTTCCCCGGTAGGCAGAGAGGTCTGTGGTTTCCGCCGTCGCTTTCGCATGACGCGCGCGGAATGCCTGCAGGTCCGCATCCGTGGCGAACAAAGGCGGCAGGGGGTGAGTGATGTGTGAAGTGTCTTCCGCATCGGCCACCTTGGCGACCCAGTTTTCGATGGAGGTGGCGGGAACGTCCTTCGCGGACAGCGCGGCGCCCATGCCCACGTAGAAGGCGGCATCCGCCGGGAAACGCGCGGAATCACCCGTCAGGTTCAGCGTTTTGACAAAAGCGTCCCGGAGCCCCTTGAAGAAGGTGAGGGGGCCGCCGAGAAACGCGACATTCCCTTCAATCCGACGGCCCTGCGCCAACCCGGTCACAGTCTGGTTCACGACTGCCTGGAAGATGCTCGCTGCAACGTCAGCCTTTGAGGCGCCCTGGTTCAGGAGCGGCTGGATGTCCGATTTGGCGAATACCCCGCAGCGTGAGGCGACCGGATAGGTGCGCTGACTTTCACCGGCGAGGCGATCCAGTTCTTCCGGCGTCACGTTCAGCAAGGTTGCCATCTGATCGATGAACGCGCCCGTACCCCCTGCGCAGGAACCATTCATGCGCTGGTCCAGCCCACCCTTGAAGAAAATGATCTTGGCATCCTCGCCGCCGAGTTCGACAACGGCATCCGTACCGGGCAGCCACTTTTTCACGGCCTGCGCGGCCACATGCACTTCCTGCACGAAGAGCAGGTCGCAGGTGCGTGCGAGGCCGAGGCCAGCGGAACCTGTCACGGCAAGCCCCGCTTGAACACCGGGAAACCGGGTTGCCGCATCCTGCAGCAATTCCAGCGCCTTGTCACGAACTTTCGACAAATGGCGCTCGTAACGCTTGTAAACGATATTGCCCGCTTCATCGAGCAGGACCAGCTTTACGGTGGTTGATCCGGCGTCGAGTCCGGCCAGAAGTCTGTTCATGGAGTGCCTCCTGCTTGCAGTGTCTTCCTTGTTGTCAGTGCCATTGCGGATTTTCGCCCGGGTTTCTGTATGACCGGCGTGACCGCAATACTCGTCGATGACGGCGTGAGGGACGGGGTCGGAAGCGGATTCGCAGCTTTCACGGATTCCGTCGGAATCCTGTGTGCTTCCAGATGGCTTGTGATGGAGCGGATGATCCCCTCCACACACATATGCGCATCCGGGACCGGGCTGAAGGCCATGGCAATATGGTTCGCCATATAGATTCCCCAGATGGAACTGAGGTAGGTCACGGAAAAGGATACGGCAATCTCTTCCGATATGTCGTAGGTCCGGAGGAGATAATCGGCAAGGATCTGTTTGTTCCGGTTTGCGATGATGGGCACGGGAATCGTGTTTCCGCTCAGAAAGGATTGTTCCCGCAGCTCCATCCGGATGAGCAGCTCATTGTTGCAGAAGAACTTGTACAGGGAATGCCCGAACTCCAGCAGGGCCTCGTCGGGCGGAAGGCGGCTGTCCCGTTCAAAGGAGGCGTACACGCCGGAGGTCGTTCCGTAATGCTCGAAAAGCGCTTCGTAGAGCGCGGCTTTCGAACCGAAATGCCGGAAGAGGGTGACTTCGTTCACGCCGGCCTTTCGGGCGATCTGACGGGTGGTGATGTTGCTGAAGCCCTTTTCGGCGAACAGCTCGCGGGCCGCATGCAGAATGCTTTCCGCCGTATGGGAGAGGATCATGGGCGCCTCCGTTCGGGTTGGGAACGTTCATTTCGCAAGGGAGTTGCATGCATGAATACATGCAAGTGCTTGCTTGCATCAGTGTATCTGCAATGGGCTGGACCTGTCAAATTTTCAGGGAAAACCTTACAGAAACGCAGAGGATCCATACCGGAGTTGCCGACGGATTTGTTGCAGAAACACAGAGGATTCATCACAGAGATGCCGACGGTTCATCACAGGGAAGCTGATGTTTCTCCCTGATCCTGCAGGGTGGTTTACATCGGTTGCGATATCTGAAAAGATGAGGGGGAAAGACCTGGCCGCCGGAGAAAAGGGGCACGGAAAACGGAGGGGGAACATCATGCTGATCCTGAGCGC
Organism: uncultured Clostridia bacterium; assembly: GCA_942493335.1. Lineage (GTDB taxonomy): Bacteria > Bacillota > Clostridia > DSM-8532 > DSM-8532 > JAEWSN01. Next base: position 3,410,600 of record OW818693.1, read on the forward strand.
ATCCAATGTTGTCAGAACGCAAAATCAATCCCAGAGCCTTCAAGTGGCGAACAAGCTGAAGGATCTTCTCTCCGGCGCATTCTCCGGCATCGAGGTGGCCGATCTGCGGGAATATCCCGTCCGGTCCTGCACCATGTGCGAAGCCTGCGTACCGGATGGACAATGTGTTCAGGCGGACCGATCGAATGAACTGATCCGCCTGATGAGGGAGCATGACACGCTGGTGATTGTCTGCCCGCATTACGCCGGAGTGCCCTCGCAGCTTATGGCCTTGTTTGAAAAGGTACAGGAACACTGGTATCTGGAGCATTCCCAGGGCAGGGAGGCGCCGGGGCTTGACAAGTTCGCGGTCATCGCCCACGGGGGAATGACGGAAGGTTATGAGGAGGCGTACAAGGCGAATCTGCTGACCCCGCTTCTGAACATTGGCCGTTCCATGGGATGCACGATCCTGAATGACGACATTCCGGAGTCGCTCTGCTTCGGCGTCAAGGCGTACCGAATGGACCGGGATCCGGGCAGTGTCTGTGTTGCCAAAGACAATGATACGGAGAAGGCGGATCGAATCATCGGGTTGCTGGCAGGGCGGTTGATGAAAAAAGAAAGCATGGAAGGTGCGGAATGATCAAAACCGAAATGGATATGTACATACGGGAAATCAGCCTTCGGGATCCTTCCGTTCTTTCAAGCGGACGATATCCGTTTACGTTGAATGCCGTTCAATCGTTGGGTGTTCTGAAGCTGCATCCCAATGTCACCTTCCTGGTCGGGGAGAACGGAAGCGGGAAGTCCACACTGATGGAGGCAATTGCAACCACCTGCGGCTTCAACCCTGAAGGGGGTACAAGGAACTTCAATTTCAGCACGGAAGCCACGCATTCCGAACTGCACGGGCATCTTCACGTCATCAAAGGCGTCCGGCAGCCGAAAAACGGATTCTTTCTGCGTGCGGAAAGCTTTTACAATGCCGCCTCCTACATTGATGCGCTCGATCGGGAGCCTTCCCGGCTCCCGCCGCTCATTGACGCTTATGGCGGAATTTCCCTCCACCGGCAATCCCATGGGGAGGCCTTCATGTCGCTGTTTCTGCACCGTCTGGGTGGGAACGGGCTCTACCTGTTCGACGAACCTGAGGCTGCCCTGTCTCCCATGCGGCAGATGACCATGCTCGCCAGGATACACGAGCTGGTGCTTCAGAACGCTCAGTTCATCATCGCAACCCACTCTCCGATGCTCATGGCCTATCCGCACGCGAAAATCCTTTCCCTGGATCACGCGTTTCGCGAAACCGCCTGGCGGGAAACAGAGCATTATCAGGTGACCAAATCCTTTCTGGCGGATCCGGAAAGGATGATGGGCATCCTTTTCGGAGAACGGGACGAATGATTGTGCGGCCAGAAGCAACGAATGGAGGCAAACATGGGAGACGACCGGAATATCGGATATGCGGCGTGTCTGCGGGGCCTCAATGTCGGGGCGAAAAATCGCGTTGCCATGGCCGACCTGCGTGAAATCTTTCAGCAGGCGGGTGCTGTGGATATTGATACTTACATCCAGAGCGGGAATGTTGTTTTTCGTACGACGCTGGACGCCGAAAAGCTTCGGGTGCAGCTTGAATCGGCATTTTCCGAACGGTTTGGTTTCTCATCCCCCATCCTTCTGCGAACCGGAGAGCAGCTCCGGCGGATTCTTGAAAGCTGTCCGTTCACAGAGGAGGAACTGCGGGAAGCGGAACAGGGAGCCGATGTGGAGCATCTGCATGTCGCGATGCTTGGCGAAGAACCGACGGAAGAAGCCGTGCGCCGTGTTTACTCTTATGCCGGTCCGACTGAGCGGATTGCGGTGGTCGGGCGGGATGCCTACCTGCTGGTCCATAACGGCATCCATAAATCCAAGGTTGCCGCCAATCTGCATCGGCTTGGCGCTGCCGTCACGCTGCGGAACTGGAATACCGTGAAGCGGTTGTGCGAAATGCTTGAGGAACTTGAAAAAGGATAGGTGCGCAGATGCTTGACTCTGCCCCTGCGTCATGGTTTACGGTGAAGTCATGGTGAGGACCTGCTTGTGCAAGGAGGGAATCGGATGACTTTTCAAAGTATACTATGGGATGCAGGGAATCCCGGGGAATATGCCCCGGAACCGGCATGTTTCAAGGACTTGAGACTGGATCGGATCATTGAGGCGATTGTCGGGGATGCCGATGAAGCGTATGGTCTGAGCCGCTGTTTCAAAACACTCCCCCGTTTTTCGGCAACCGTCCGGTATCGTCAGGCGATCCTGAAGGAACTGGCAGGGATAAATCTTCGCGCAGCCATGGAGTCCTGCAGTCTGGAGATGCGCAGAATGCGTGCATGCATGGATCACTCGCATGCGCTTCATGTTCCGGATGCCTGCCGAAAATGGATGCTCGACGCGGCGGTCGGATATGGCAATGCGGTGATGGCGCTGGAAGCGGCGCTTTCCTGCGAGCCCTGTGCTGCCGGTTTGGCATCCCTTCATGCCTGGCTGCATGCCTATGTCGCTTCGGAATGGTTTCAGGTTTTTCTGGCCGAATCTTCCGCCCTGCAGGCTGAGCTTGAATCCATCCGGTACGCGGTTGAGGTCGGAAAGGATCGGGTCGTTGTCCTATCCGAACGACAGGACGCGTCCGAAGACTATGCGGAATCGCTGTCCGCTCTGTTCGGCAAACTGACCGGGCAACCCGTCCGGGAGCGGCTTTCGTTTTTCACGGATCTGGAAATGGGACTTCTTGAAACGCGTGTTCTGGCGATTCTCGCCAGACGCCATCCGGATTCCTTTGCCCGCTTGATTGCATGGTGTCACCGATATGCGCCGGGCGAAAGGCTTGTGCCGACTTTTCCGGATCCCGTCCTGCTTCGGTTCGATCAGGAAATCCAGTTCTATCTTTCCGTCCTTTCGTTTTCCGACGATCTTGAACGGCGCGGTTTCCGGTTGTCGTTTCCGACGGTGGACGGCGGTCCGGAAAGAGGGAAAACGCGGCAACTTGCGATCCGCGGCGGATACGATCTTGCATTGGCGCTGCGCGAGGGAATCTCAGCGAAGGACCTTGTTCCCAATGATTGTGTCATGGAGGGTCCGGAACGGCAGATGATCCTGACCGGGCCGAATCAGGGCGGGAAAACAACCTTTGCCCGGATGCTCGGGCAGGTGCTATGGCTGTCAGCCCTCGGGTGTCCGGTTCCATGCAGGGAGGCGTCCGTCTGGCTTTGTGACGGCGTATTCACTCATTTCTCCGTGGAAGAGGACATGGAAATGCAGGCGGGCAGGCTGCAGGAGGAATTGCGGCGGCTGCAGCCCATCCTCGGGCAGGTCACGCCGGACAGCCTGGTCATTCTGAACGAGCTGTTCGCCACAACCACGACGCGCGATGCCCGTGTCATGGGACTGGAGATTCTGGATCGGCTCGGAAAACAGGACTGCTTCTGCCTTTATGTGACCCATGTGGGAGAACTCGCGGCTGAGAATGCCATGTGTGCAAGCCTTGTGGCCGGAGTGAGGGAAGATGATCCGGATGTGCGCACGTTCCGGATTACCCGTCGTCCGGCGGATGGATATGCCGGAGCCCATGCGATCGCGCGGAAATACCAGCTGGACTATCGCGCGCTGAAGGAGAGGTTGAACGCATGAAACCGAATTTGCTGTTTGCAACGGATGGATCCGAATGGAGCCAGATGCCTTGGGCTCACGACATGCAAGGCGCAGCTGCGACATACGCGCCGAAGGGGAGGGACCTGGGGGTGCTCCGGCAAGCGGACTGCCGATCGCCGGCCGCATCCGCGCACAAGGACCTGATCCGGGATTTGAACCTGGACACAGTGTTCCACACGATGGCCGATGGGGATGACTACCTTTTTGAAACCGTTCGGCAGTTGGTCCCGGAATTGCTGTCGAACGCCGAAGCCATCCGCTACCGGCAGGAGGTCCTGAAGGATGCGCTTCGGAATGCGTCCGTCGTGAAAACCCTCTATCGTTTCGCTTCCGATGCGGTGGAGGGAGCCATTGTCTACAGGGATGCCAACCAACCCGGTTATGCGCAGATGGTGCCGATGTCGGAAAAACTGCAGCATGCGGTCGGACTGCTCGATTTTCTGCTGGAACGGGCTGCTGGACTGAAAATCTTGACCTCCCGCTCCTCCCACCTGTTCATATCGAATGGAATGAAGGCCTTTTGTGAACGGGTGGACACGGAGTTCTCGGAGGCGTTCCTCGGTGAAGCGGTGGCAAAGGTGGCCGACTTGAAATCCCTATCGGCGGAAGGACGCATGGTTCTGGCTTCGCGCCTTGGCGTAGGGCTGAAGGGGACGGCGCATGTATTTCGTCGCATCCTGTGCGGGTCCACGTATGGGAATTCATCCGCAGGTGCACCCGGAGGTGTTTCCGGCGGCAACGTGGAAGCACGCGGAATCAGGAGGTTCCGGGACAGGACAGTACAACACGATGGCGTCATCCTGCTTGAGAACATCCATCTTACAAAAGGTGCGGCGGAAATGGAGGAAGCCGGACTGGTTCTCCTGCTGCGGCTGGTGAACCGGCTTGCGGAGGAGTTGTTCCGGTTTTTCTCGCTTATTCGGTTCGAAACAGGGTTCTATGTGGGGTGCATTCATTTCCATGATGCGCTGCTTGGCGCAGGTGTGCCCGTTTGCTTTCCTGAACCGGCAGGCGAGCCCGCCGTTCTTTCCTTTCACCGTCTGGTGGATGCCGGTCTCGCACTCCAGAACGGGAAGTGCCCGGTTGCAAATCGGCTGGAATCTGAAGGCAGGCATCTTTTTCTGGTGACCGGTGCCAATCAGGGCGGGAAATCGACCTTTCTCCGCAGCATCGGCCTCGCGCAGGTTTTCCTGCAATGCGGGATGTTTGTTTCGGCGGAACAATTCCGATCCTCCCTGAAAGACCGGTTGTTCACCTTCTTTTCAAGGGAGGAGGACGCTGCGCTGGCCAGCGGAAGGCTCGAAGCGGAGATGGCCCGCATGGATGGCATTGTCGGGAAGCTGACTGGCAGATCGATGCTTCTGATGAATGAAGCCTTTGCGACCACGACGGAACAGGCTGGCGCACAAATCGCATCCGACCTTGTCCATGCGCTTTGTGAAGCGGGAATCAGCGTGCTGTTTGTCACGCATCTGTTTGAATTTGCCGACAGGATGCATGCGGAAGGACGGGAGGATGTGCTGTTTTTGCGAGCGGAACGCCTCGCTGACGGAAGACGCTCCTTCCGGATGGAAGAAGGGGCTCCGCTGGAAACCAGCTACGGGGATGATTTGTTTTCCGAATGGGTGTCTGCGTAATGCGGCAAGGTCATCCGGCGATATGCGATCCTTCATGAAACAGGCAATACAGGCAAAGTGTAGTAAAGAGTTGTACCGTGAAATCACGCTTGCGGGATCCGTGCCGTTTCGATACGATTGAGCCGGAATCCATCAACCGTGTGTTTAGGCACGGATCGGGACATGATGCTGTGGTGACAGACAATCGTTGAAAGTTCGGATGGTTCGGACGTATTGAGTGATTCGGGAGGGCGGAGTATGGAAGAACATCCTGAGAACGAGGCATTCTTCCGGATCGGCGAAGTGGCGGAAATGTTCGGCACTTCCATTCGCGCGCTGCGTCTGTATGACAAGATGGGGCTGTTCAAACCCGGCTTTGTGGACGAAGAAACCGCCTACCGTCACTATACGGCGGATCAGATGCCGGTGCTCAATACCCTTCTCGTGCTCAAGGGGATCGGATTCCGGCTGGTGGAAATCCGGGAACTCATGCTGCATGGATTTGCGCCGGAACTCCTGTTGCAACAGCTCGACAGGAAACGGGAAAGCATTGAGAATGAAGTGGAGATTGCCCGGTTCAATCTTGAAAATGTGGAGAAAATCCGCAGGGCGGTTCTGGAACAGGTGGCATTGGCGGAAGATGCGGAGGTTAAGAAAGATGCGCTTGAGGAACCTGCAGGTTCCGACAGAGGCCCCGCAACGGATGGAAAAAATGCGAGAACTGCCGTGGATCGGGAGGCATACAAGATGTCACGCCTCATTTGCCTGGAGAACCTGAAAGTGGATACGGTTCTGTCGGAGGTTCTTTGGCTGTAGGCTGTATTTATTGGCCTTTCATATGATGACGATCATCATCCGAAACGAAACCGCAGGCAAGACAAAACCGAAAGGAAATCCACATCGCAGCAGGAATGGAGCAACGAATGATTCAACTTGCAACGGAAAGACTGACCCTCCGTGACCATCTGCCGGGTGATGCGAACGACATGGACCGTCTGCTGTCCGATCCGGTTGCCATGCGCTTTCTGCCGGACATCCTTACCGACGGCATGGCCGGAACGGAAGAAAATCTACAGGTCGCGCTGGAGGAAGCCTCGAATCCGAAACGGACCAAGTGGTTCTTTGCAATTCTCGAAAAGGCGACGGGTGCGTATATCGGCGAAATCGGCTATACGGTTGTGCTGGAGTCCGACGAAGGGAAAGTCGTGAACCTCGGGTATTTCATGCTGCCCGCCTGGTGGGGGAAGGGCATCATGACGGAGGCGGCGCAGGCGGTGTTGCGGCATGCATTCACCGAATGCGGCGTCGTGAAGGTTGAAACGGGATGTCTTTCGGAAAACAGGGGGTCCGAGGGCGTCATGCGCAAGCTGGGCATGATCCGGGAAGCGGAACTGCTGAAGCATAGCCTGCATGAAGGGGTATTGAAGGACCGGGTGGGATATCGGCTGCTGAAACAGGAATGGCTTGCGATGCAGGCGGAACAGGCAGAACAGGATCGTGTGGTGCAGGCGGTGCCGCGCGAGATGCAGAAGGCATTCCGCCACCCGGAGAAGCGACCGAAAATGATCCTGTTCGATTTCGGTCAGACGCTTGTGGACGAATACGATTTCAACGCGGTCCGCGGAACAGAGGCCGTGCTTCGCACCGCTTCCTTCAGGCCGGAAGGCGTGACTGCGGATACCGTGCAGAAACTGGCGGAAAGCCTGCTGCGCGACATCGGACGCAGAGGGGTGGAACCGGAGGCCCAGAATCCCATCGAGGTTCACAACCATGTGTTCAACCGATATTTATATGAAGCACTCGGGGTCCGGTTTGACCAGTCCCCGGTCGAGGTGGAGCGGATTTTCTGGGATGCAGCCTCGCCAAGTCGTCCGACACCCGGCGTTGCGAATTTTCTTGCCTATCTGGCCTCCTCCGGGATCCGGACAGGGGTGATCAGCAATATCTCCTTCAGCGGAGAAGCGCTCGAAGCGCGCATTGCCCGCCATTTCCCCGGATATCCGTTCGAATTCGTGCTTGCAAGCAGTGAATATGCTTTCCGTAAGCCACACAGGCGCCTGTTCGACATCGCGTTGCGGAAAGGCGGCCTGGATGCGGCGGACGCCTGGTATTGCGGCGATCACGCCGTGTTCGATGTGGAAGGATCCTCCGCTTCCGGTCTCTTCCCTGTCTGGTACAAAGCCGTCCGTCATGCGCATGATGTTGCGGCACCGGGAGCGGATGAACGCCTGCCGCGCGTACCGTGCCTGAACATACGGGATTGGAGGGAACTGCAGGGAATTCTGGCCTCTTTGCCTTCCTGAAGCGAAAGTCTTCGGATTTCCGAATTTGTCCCAATGATGTGGAATGTGTTGATTTGTGTCTGTTTGTGTTGTAAAATGAGGACGGAAACCGAAATCCGCCCTTCTCGTGCTGTGCCTGTTTTGGGGCGCGCGATGGCGGCGGAACAGGAAAATCCGCTGCAATGGCGGATTTGACGTGAACCACAGCCGTTTGGAGCACAGGAGGCACTTGCATGACAACAAAGGCAGTCCGCATGTATGGCAAACTGGACCTGAGACTTGAATCTTTCGAGCTGCCGGAAATCGGCGAGGATGAAATCCTGGCCGACATCGTTTCCGACAGTCTCTGCATGTCCTCGTGGAAGGCGGCCAATCAGGGCAGCGACCACAAACGCGTTCCCAATGACATCGACGTGAACCCCGTCATCATCGGTCACGAATTCTGCGGAACCATTCTGAAGGTCGGCGCCAAATGGGCGAATCAGTTCAAACCTGGTGACCGCTATTCCATCCAGCCCGCGTTGAACCAGCCGCAGGATCCATACGCCGCGCCCGGCTATTCTTTCCGTTACATCGGTGGCAGTGCCACCCACATCGTCATCCCGGATGCCGTCATGAGCATGGGCTGTCTACTTCCCTATCGGGGCGAAGCTTTTTTCCACGGCTCCCTGTCGGAACCGATGTCCTGCATCGTAGGGGCGTTCCATGCGAACTACCATACGGAACAGGGCAGCTACGAGCACCGGATGGGCATCGTGGAAGGCGGGGACATGGCCATTCTCGCAGGAGTCGGTCCCATGGGACTCGGCGCCATCGACCTGGCCATTCATGGCGATCGCCGTCCGGGCTTGCTGGTGGTCACGGACATCGATCCGATCCGGCTGGCTCGCGCAGAAATGCTCTACTCCGTGGCGGAAGCGGAACGGAACGGCGTGAAGCTGATGTATGTCAATACATCCGACCCGCTCCATTCCGTTGAATGGCTGCGTGGCCTGACGGATGGCGACGGATTCAATGATGTGTTCGTTTTCGCGCCTGTGAAGCCGGTCGTCGAGATGGGCGACAAGCTCCTGGCGCACGACGGCTGCCTCAATTTCTTCGCAGGCCCGGGCAATCCGGCCTTTTCCGCCGAGTTCAACTTCTACAACGTGCATTACGGCGCCACCCATATCGTAGGAACGAGCGGCGGCAATACCGACGACATGAAGGAGTCCCTGGAGCTGATGTCCTCCGCCCGAATCAATCCCGCCTCGATGATCACCCATGTGGGCGGGCTGGACAGTGTGGTGGAGACCACGCTGACCCTGCCGCAGATCCCCGGGGGCAAGAAGCTCATCTATACGCATTTGGCGCTGCCTTTGACCGCCATTGATGATTTTGCCGAAAAAGGTCGTACGGATCCGCTGTTTGCGGCGCTGGCCGAAATTGTATCCAGGACTTCAGGCTTGTGGTCCCTGGAAGCGGAAAAGTACCTGCTGGCCCACGGGAAGCAGATCTGAAGTCAGCATTGCAGGCAATGTCCGGGCTGCAAGGTACCGGGCATTTGCCCCATTGAGGAGGAACCATGGCTACATCCGTCATCATGCCGCGGCAGGGACAATCCGTGGAAAGCTGTATTCTGTCCAAATGGAACAAGAAACCGGGAGATGCCGTGAAAATCGGTGATCTGCTGTTCTCCTATGAAACGGACAAGGCAAGCTTCGAGGAGGAGTCCAAAGTGGATGGGATCCTCTTGGTGCGGCTTTGCGAGGAAAACGATGATGTTCCCTGTCTGGTTGAAGTCTGCCGGGTGGGAACGGAAGCGGAATGGAACGCTCAATCCGCTACAGGCGCGGCTGCCACCGATACGGGAGCCCCGTCCGTAGTTCATCCTTCTGCCTCGGGTACGGTGACAGCACCTGCCGAGGCGCCTTTTCAAACAACGTCCGGATTGTCATCCGCGCAAGCGGTGGAGCCGGCGACGATCCTTGTTGCTCACGTTCTGCCCGTTTCCACATTCCCGGTATCCGCTGTGGATGCACCCGCACCTACCGGGAATGACGGCAGCGCCGTTTCCCCGAGAGCCCGAAGATTGGCCGAAAACACCGGGGTGAATCCTGCTTTCGCGATTCCCACCGGTCCCGGCGGTCGCGTATTGGAGCGGGATATTGTCCTGCTTCGTGATGCGGGTGTCCGGTTGACCCCAACTGCCGCGAGCAGCATGCTTGCGGGCTCCATCGAAGCCGGAACCCTTCAGGGAACCGGTTTGGGCGGAAGAATCACAGCTGCCGATCTGACGGATCGGAACACCGCGAATACGCATGCATCCGTGGAAAGCGGCGTGGGAACTGGAGCCGGAGTCGGTCGATCCACCGATATGCAGGAAATTGCAAACGGAAACATGCGGAGCGCCGGGTCGCAAGGAGCAGAGGCAACAGGTTTCCGGGATGTCCCCCTGCCGAACATTCGAAAAGTCATCGCCAAGGCGATGTTCCAATCCATTTCCACGACCTGTCAGCTGACGCTGAATGCCTCGTTCGACGCATCCGCACTCCTCGCGTTGCGGACCTCCTTCAAACAGGCGGTGCAGCCGGAAGCGGCCGGCATCACCTTGACGGACATGATCCTGTTTGCGGTGTCCCGTACACTGCTCTCCCATCCCAACCTGAATGCGCATTTTCTCGATGACAGAATGCGCCTGTTCGAACAGGTGAACCTTGGTCTCGCTGTTGATACCGAACGGGGTCTGATGGTTCCGACTCTCTTTGGTGCGGAAGCGATGACGCTGGCAGAATTATCTGTCGCCGCCAAGGCTGCGGCCAAGGAATGCCAGACCGGAAAAATCAATCCGGACAAGCTCAAGGATGGCACCTTCACCGTTTCAAACCTCGGCACCTTCGGCGTCGAGTCATTCACGCCCGTCCTCAACGCGCCACAAACCGGCATTCTGGGCGTTTGCAGCATCCAGACGAAGGTGCGCGAGGGAAGGAACGGGCTGGAAAGTTACCCTTCCATGGGCCTTTCCCTCACGTTCGATCATCGTGCCATCGATGGCGCGCCTGCCGCCCGGTTCCTGAAGGATCTGATCGTGAATCTGGAACAGTTTGCCGTGCTGCTGGCCCTGTAGCAGATGAGTCTGGAACAGTTTGCCGTGTTACTGGCTCAATAATGAACGAAACGGGAATGGTTCGCTGCGATCTGCCTGGTGGCACGCGCCAAGAACCGAAACATGCAGCGTAAGAACATCCCTGTCCGTGGAGGAATACGAAATGGTTTATGACTTGATGGTTCTGGGCGGCGGTCCCGCCGGGTATCTGGCGGCGGAACGGGCCGCGCATGGCGGTTTATCCGTTCTGCTGGTGGAAAAGCGCTCGGTGGGCGGTGTCTGCCTAAACGAGGGCTGCATCCCGTCAAAGGCCCTGCTCTATTCCGCAAAACTGTTGGAACAGGCAAAGCATGCTTCGTCCTATGGCGTGAAGATTCCGGAGGCTACGCTCGATCATGCCGCCGTCATCACCCGCAAGGAAAAGGTCGTCCGTACGCTGGTCGCCGGGGTCAAAGCGAAACTGAAGAAGAACGGCGTGACCACGTTGGAAGGCGAAGGGATTCTGAAAGGCAGAAACGCCGAAGGATACATGCTGACTGTGGGGGACTCGGAATACGTCGGAAAAAACCTGCTGGTTGCGACCGGTTCCATTCCGGTCCTGCCGCCTATTCCGGGTCTGCAGGCCTCCATCGAACGCGGTTATGCGCTGACGAACCGGGAAATCCTCTCCCTGAAAGAAGTTCCGGCAACCCTGACCGTCATCGGCGGGGGTGTCATCGGCCTGGAAATGGCCTCGTATTATGCGGCGGCCGGCAGCAAGGTGACCGTGGTTGAAATGCTGGATCGCATCGGCGGGCCGCTGGATGCGGAAATCGCTGAAGCGTTGCTGGTTCAGTTGAAGAAAAAGGACATCACGTTCATTCTCGGTGCGAAAGTAACGGCGGTTGGACTTGGAAGTGTTGGCATGAAGGATTCCGGCAATCAGTTGGTATCCAAATCGGCTGAAGCACACGCGGGGGAACCCGCGAATGCCATTGCCTATGAAAAGGATGGCAAGACGGAAACCCTCGCAGGCGACAAGGTGCTGGTCAGCATCGGACGCCGCCCGAACACCGCCGGGATCGGCCTTGAAACCATCGGAGTCGAAACGGAACGCGGTCGCATTCCCACGGACGACCAGGGGCGGACCAACCGTCCCGGCGTTTACGCAGCCGGTGATGTGAACGGCGTTTCCATGCTGGCACACACGGCCTATCGGGAAGCCGAGGTCGTCGTGAATCATCTGCTCGGAAAACGGGATCTCATGCGCTATGGCGCCATACCAGCCGTCATCTACTCCCAGCCCGAGGTGGCCTGCGTGGGTGAATCCACAGAATCGGCGAAACAAAAGGGGATGGATGTTGAAATTGTGAAACTGCCCATGACCTACAGCGGCCGATACGTGGCTGAAAACGAGCGTGGCGAAGGATTTGTGAAGGTTCTTGTGGAAAAGGGCTCGCGGAAACTCGTCGGGATTCATCTCATCGGATCCTATGCCTCGGAAATCATTTACGGAGCAGCCCTGATGCTGGAAACGGAAATGCGCGTGGAGGATGTCCGGGAACTGGTGTTCCCGCACCCGACCGTGTCGGAAGTCATTCGTGAAGCAATGTTTGAGTTTCCTATTCACGAGAATCGGGAATAGGAAACATCCGCGGCAGCCCTTTTCTTGAAAAGGGTGAGAGCGGGCCCATCACCGTATCCATATCATGCCGGATGTTCCGGCAGCAGAGGCCATGTACCGCAAGGGAGGAAGCACCATGCCGAAGACACAGCACATTGATCCGAACATCGTCCGCCAGCCCGGCTGGATCAAATTCACCGACATCCCGGTCAACCAGTACGCCAAGTCCGTGAAGGATGAGAAGAAGAACTTCAAGAAGGACGACTTCCTGCGGATCTTCCGGGACATGGCCATCATCCGCGAGTTTGAGACTATGCTCAACCTCATCAAGACGACGAACGAATACAACGGGATTTCTTACAACCATCCCGGACCTGCCCACCTGTCCATCGGCCAGGAGGCTTCCGTGGTTGGCCAGGCGTATCTGCTGGACAAGGACGATTACATCTTCGGTTCCCACCGCAGTCATGGCGAGATCCTCGCAAAAGGTCTTTCCGCCATTGAGAAGCTTTCCGATGACGAATTGATGGAGGTCATGAAGACCTTCTTTGACGGGGCCATCCTGAAAGTTGTCGAGGCGAATCGTCCTGAAGGCGGCACAGTCAAAGAACTGGCCATCGACTTCCTTGTATATGGAACACTCGCGGAAATTTTTGCACGTGAAACCGGCTTTCACAAGGGACTCGGCGGATCCATGCACGCCTTTTTCACACCTTTTGGCATCTACCCGAACAACGCCATCGTCGGCGGTTCGGGGGATATTGCGGTCGGTGCGGCGCTTTACAAGAAAATCAACCGCAAGAAGGGCATCGTCATCGCCAACATCGGCGACGCGTCCATGGGCTGCGGCCCGGTGTGGGAAGGCATGATGCTCGCCGCGATGGACCAGTACAAGAAGCTCTGGGAAGGCGAGTACCGGGGCGGACTGCCGCTCATCTTCAACATCTTCAACAACCAGTACGGCATGGGCGGCCAGACGAACGGCGAAACGATGGGCTACGACATTCTGGCCCGCATCGGTGCCGGTGTGAATCCGGAACAGATGCACGCAGAACGTGTGGATGGCTACAATCCGCTCGCCGTCATCGATGCCATCCGGCGCAAGAAGCAGGTGCTCGCCGAGAAGGACGGTCCGGTTCTTCTCGATACGCTGACCTACCGGTTCACGGGCCATTCCCCGTCGGATGCGTCCAGCTACCGCACGAAGGAGGAAATTGAAGCCTGGATGGCGCACGATTCCCTCACCGGATACCGCGCGAAGCTCGTGGAAGCCGGCATTGCGAAGGAATCCGCATTCGATGCGATGTTGGACCAGGCAAAAGCGCTCGTTACGAAAATCTGCAGGCTGGCGATTGATGATTCCGTCTCGCCGCGCATGAATCTTTCCATGCATCCCGATCAGATCGGCGATTTGATGTTCTCCAACACCCGTATGGAGAAGATGGAGGACCGCCCGGTCGAAGTCAACCACCCGATGGCGGAGAATCCGCGCGTGCAGCAGATCGCAAAGAAAGTGCGCAGCGCGTTCCAGGACGGAAAGCCCGTTTCCAAGAACAAGATGTACCAGTTCCGCGACGGCGTGTTCGAGGCGGTCATCGACAAGTTCTACAAGGATCCCACCCTTGTCGCATATGGCGAGGAAAACCGGGACTGGGGCGGCGCATTTGCCGTCTATCGCGGGCTGACCGAGGCACTTCCGTATCACCGTCTGTTCAATTCGTCCATCTCCGAAGGCGCCATTGTGGGTTCAGCCGTCGGATACGGCATGTGCGGCGGCCGTGCACTCGTCGAGCTGATGTATTGCGACTTCCTCGGCCGCGCGGGCGATGAAGTGTTCAACCAGCTATCCAAATGGCAGGCCATGTCGGCCGGTGTTCTCAAGATGCCGGTCGTCATGCGTGTTTCCGTCGGTTCCAAGTACGGTGCACAGCACTCGCAGGACTGGACCGCCCTCGTGGCGCACATTCCAGGATTGAAGGTCGTGTTCCCGGCCACACCGTACGATGCGAAGGGTCTGATGAACGCCGCTTTGGCCAGCACGGATCCAGTCATCTACTTTGAAAGCCAGCGCCTGTATGACATCGGGGAAATGTTCCAGCCCGAAGTGCCGGAAGGCTATTACGAAGTGGCCATCGGCGAACCGGACATCAAGAAGGAAGGCAAGGACATCACCATCCTGACCATCGGCGCGACCCTGTACAAAGCGTTGGATGCGGCGAAACTGCTGGAAGAGAAGTACGGCCTCTCGGCGGAAGTCATTGATGCCCGATCGGTTGTGCCTTTCAACTATGACAAGGTCATCGAATCCGTAAAGAAAACCGGCCGGATCCTGCTGGCTTCGGATGCCTGCGAACGCGGGTCGATTCTCAAGGATATGGCCCAGACGGTCAGCGAGCTGGCCTTCGACTACCTTGACGCGCCGCCGGTTGTCATCGGTGCACGCAACTGGATCACCCCGGCATACGAGCTCGAAGATTCCTTCTTCCCGCAGCCGGAATGGTTTCTGGATGCGATTCATGAAAAGATTCTGCCGTTGGCCGGGCATGTCTGCAAAACTGCGCAGAATGGGCGGGAGCTGGCGAGGGTGAGGAAGTTGGGCGTATAACGCGCGTTCTTGTTGACTCTGTGTTGCCGGATAGGTTAGGCCTGAAAAACATACCAAATGAAACACCGTTATCCAAGCCCATTCCGTTCCTCTCCGCACAGCAGCATCCGCGGGAGAGGGGCGGAGTGGGTTCTTTTTTGAATGACCATATGGACGAAGTGAACAGACATCCATCAGCACAGGCACCTCTGCCATTCTGTCCACCAACGAATCTCCTCGGACTCCCGCCAGGTTTCATCTGGACATTCGCGCCGTTCGAAGGAAAGACTTGCATGCGTATTTACAGGCAATCAACTCTGGTGACTTGGGCTCCAGTGAACGGAAAAGAATGTCTTTTGTCCGTTTCTGAATGTATGTCATCCGTAAATGCTGGAAAGTACACATTGGGTTCATGGGAATATCACGGATGATTGTTCAGTCTTTTCTTTTTTCCTTGCCTTTTGCAGTGACTGCCAGGATCCCCGAAAACACCAAGGTCAATCCCATCCATTGCCCCCATCCAAATGATTCATGAAGCACAACGGTGGACAAAACCACACCCGTTGCAGGGACCAATCCACTCAGAACAGCAGTTTTACCGGCTTCGATGCGATCAATCCCATAATAGAACAGAAGGTAAGCCACCCATGTGACAAAAATGCCATTGTATGCGACAACCCCCATATCGGATAGGGACAGCGAGAGCAACGTCGCCCATCCCGGTTGACAGGAGAGTTCATCTACCGTTGCCAATACGAAAAACGAAAAAAAACTGAAGAAGCTCACCATAAAGGTACGCAGAGAAACCGAAAGGCTTCCCCGGCCTTTTCTCCCGAGGATGGCCAACAGGGACTCGCAAAGAGCAGAGGCCAGGATAAACAAGTATCCTTGCAAATCCGCCATTTGCGCGCCACATTCACGCGTCAGCGCCAAGGATGCCATGCCGGCGACAGCCAGAAAGAGGCCAGCACACTGGATCGCATGGAGCCTTTCTTTTAAGAAAACAACAGCCAGAATTGCAGTGAATACCGGGGTAACTGCAGTGATGACTCCGGCTTGGGCCGCGGGGATGCGATTCAAACCATGATATAGGAACAAACGATACAAAAACATGCCGAAAAGCGCCTGCAGCATCAAGAACAACCATTGTTTTCGCTCAAGATTGAAGAGCTGTCTGCGCTGATGTATCGCGATGGGCAAAAGACAGATCACAGCGGGAAACAATCCCGCCGCACCGGATACGGATACAGGAAGGTGGCCCACCATCCACTTTCCAGAAACAACAGAACTCCCAGCCAATATCATGCCACCTGCCATGGCCACCCATCCGGCAGACTCCCTCTTGCCCGTACTAACAGGTTCTCGTGTTGTGTTCCGTGAAGGAAGATACCTTCCCCATGTTGTCCTGATTTCTTTTTCTACCATGGCACCTCCTGATATTTGTAGCATGTTATCGGATCGAGTATGATGGTATCAATTCAAAATGGTTTCTTAAAGAACCATTAATATACTATTTCATCAGACCACTTTGATGACGGAGGGACTATGGAGTTTTCATTGGATCGGAATAACGGTGTCCCATTATCCTTGCAGATCTATCATCATATTCGCATGGGCGTATTGAATGGAAATATCGCCTCCGGCTCCCGTCTGCCCTCTACACGTGATCTTTCCTGCAGTTTATCCACCTCGCGCATGACGGTGGTTGATGCCTATGAGCAATTGATCGCCGAAGGGTATGCACAGGGAACACAGGGTTCCGGCACATGGATTTCCCCCATCCAGCGATGGGAAATCCCAACCACCCTGTCTTCCGCTGCAAAACCGCCCCGAACGGCCATAGATACAAGCATCTCTTTCCACACCGGTCAACCGGATCCGGTAGATTTCTCCACAGCGCAGTTGAACCGATTGGGTCGTGAGATATTGTCCGAGATGACAAGTGAGGATTGGAAATATGGAGACGCACAGGGTCTCCTGACATTACGCGAGGAACTCTCCGATTATCTGTATCGTCAGCGTGGCATGCGCACAAACCCTTTAGACATCCATATCACTACAGGAACCACCCAAGGCATAGCGATGGTTTCCCACATCCGCCATGTTCCAGGTGCACAGGCGCTGGTCGAGAATCCCGCCAGTGAAGGTTTGATTCGAGCCATCCGCTCCCACGGTTATGCTTTGGTGCCGCAACCTGCCGATGATCATGGCATGATCACGGACAACCTGCCAAAAAACATCCCCTATCTCAGGGTGATCCACGTCACACCCTCCCATCAGTTTCCATTGGGTGGGATCCTTCCCATCCAGCGCCGTCTGGCCCTGCTCCGCTACGCAGAACAACAGGATGCCATCGTGCTCGAGGATGACTATGACAGTGAATTCCGCTTCATGGGTTCACCCATCAGTCCGCTATTCACCCTATCACCCGATCGGGTGCTTTATTCCGGGTCCTTCAGCAAGACGCTGGCACCAGCCCTGCGGTTGGGGTATCTTGTCGCACCGCCAGCTTTTCGAAAAGCACTGCGCATCACAAAGCGTTATTCGGACGTCCATACCGGCATTTTGGAGCAACGGCTTGTATTGGCATTGCTGCAATCCGGTGAACTCGAGCGGCACATTCGTAGAATGCGCACGCGTTACGCAAAAAAAAGAGAGGTTCTTGTCCAGGGATTGTACCAGTACTTCGGGGATAGTGTCCGCATCCGGGGAGATGCTGCCGGACTTCATCTGACCGCTTCCTTTGCGGATATCCATTTCACACCGGAACGCTTGCAGTTCCTGGAGAAGGGTGGTGTACATGTCGTCCCCCTGACCCAGCACTGCATTCAGCCAACACTTCCCCTTAATGCGTTGGTCCTTGGATATGGACACCTGACGCAAGAACAGATCAAAACAGGACTGCATCATCTTTCCCGTCTACTGAAAATGGACGTGCAACCCTGATTGGAAAGATCCTGAATTGTAAAAAGCTTTCAACTCATCATGCGAACAAAGATGCGGACCCGATACGGATCAAAATGGGTACCTGCACAACGAATGACCTCTTTCCTCGCCTCCCAACGCGCAAGGATGTTTTCTTTAAGGCATGCTGTCCGCTTCATGCTGATGGGCTAAAATATAGTCTTTCGTGTTTGAAGAATATTGAGGGGAAGACATAATAGCCTTCAAGTTTTTCTCGACAGAAATCGATGAAGGGCTTCCAACTTCAAAGCTCGGCATCAGATTGAACGCTCCTCCCTCTAACCTACTCAGGAATTTTACATAAGAAGAATGATTTTCAGAGGTCTTGAAGATGTCTCCACCTATCACGGTGTTTGCCCAGCTTCTGGAGAACAGCATTGTATTGCTTTTGCTTCCATCAGACAGATTGTAAATGATTTCATCGGCATTTCCGATCAGTGAAAAAAGCATCAGTGTATTTTCCTGATACTGCACACTGTCGGACACCATTGCCTCATCCAGCATCCCCTCATCTGTCTGTAGGTATATTGTGATTGCATAGGGTTTATTTTCAGTCTGCAGCTCGATATGGTCATAAGAAACATCGCCCGGAAAAGTAAGCTTGTTGATGATGCCCGTTACTTTTGAAGCATTTCCTACATACTCCGTCCGATCATTCATATAGGTTTCGGACTTGAGTGCTGCTTCTATATTTTCATCCGTCGGATTGGATATGAGTCCAACACCCACAGCAACTACTAAAACAGCAACGGCCAATACCATCCAGAATAAAGGTTTCTTGTAATTCAATACATTTCTTATTCTCATTCCAACGTTGCTTTCACTAAAAGCAAGAGGACTGCCGGAAATAAAGCTTCTGCTCAAAGCCATTGAAAGAAGAGAGGTGCTATATTCGCTCTTAGCCTCACTTCCAAGGTCTTTTATCACCTTTTCGTCACAGGACATTTCCATATCACGGCTCATCATTACAAAGCTTAGCCATACGAACGGATTAAACCAGTGAATGCAAAGCACCCCAAAAGCAAAAAGCTTAACCAGAGGGTCCGATCGTTTGATGTGTGTCTGTTCATGTATTAATATATGCATGGTCTCATGATCGGAAAGACCTGAAGGCAAGTAGATCGTAGGCTTGAATATTCCCAAAACAAAAGGCGACTTCAACTTCTCATCCACAAAAACACGCTCCTGCGACTGGAACTGGCTGCATGATCGAGCAGCAAGCTCGTCTTGCGAGACGCTTACAGCCATATTCATTTTGCTTTTAAGATCGATATACGATATTATTCCGTACGCAATCATCATCAGAACGCCTACAACCCATACAAATGAAAGGACAGCCATCATGATCTGTATGGGATTAACACTGGCATAAGGTGTCGCAGCAGGCAATGAGCTGTTGATGATCCTATTCACTCCGTTAATCCCCATATCCACTTCAGGAAATGCCATGTACCCAATGTTCATGGGGATATGCTCGTTTGCACCGCTGGAGGGTGATATGGACTTTAAAAGACTGAATGCGGATGAAAATGAAAAGGGGCAAACAAGCCTGAAAAGCACAAAAGCCCATAACCAGTAAGAAAAAATCTTGGGCGCCTTTTTTATGAGAAACCTGATCGCTAAAACAAATAGAATGACGTAGGTTGCTGTTATACTCATATTCATAATATGAATGAACAGATTCTGAAGCATACTATCCATCATTCCCTCTCCTTATAGCTGTCGATCAATTTTTTAAGGTGCTCGGCCTCTTGTTCACTTATTTGCTTATCTCCCATAAACGCCGTTAGAAATTTCGGAAGCGATCCCGAAAAAGCTCTGTTAATAAGCTGTTCACTCTCATACTTTTGAACTTTTTCTCTTTTGACAAGAGAGTAGACTTTGGAATTGTCGTTCTTCAAGATATCACGTTCGCATAGTTTCTTTAGTACTGTATAGGTCGTTGATTTTTTCCACCCCAGATGTTTTGCACACAGCGTCACAAGTTCTCCGGAGGCAATCGGTTCATTGTCCCAAACGATGGTTGCAAACCTATATTCACTTTCGCAAAGACTATAGCTCTCCATGAATGTTCTCACTCCTTTTAGGTCTATGTTTTTATTCGCGCTTTTCGGTCTACTATTATAGACTTGATGTTGTGAGTCTATCATTATAGACCTTACTTCGTCAAGAAACCGAGCTTATTTTTTTTTGCAACCAATGCTGCCAACCTGATTAACAGCAGGAACGATGTTGAAACCACGAGCAGAGTATCCAGCTGATGTTCAAGACAATTTGAAACACCGATAGACTTCACAAGGCCTTCCTGATGTAGTTTTTCCATTTCAAGACAAGCAGGAGCATATGATTCCTTCACTGGCCAAATCCATTACTATGCCCCAGGTGCAATGGGAAGATGAGAATCATCGCGTTCATAACTCTGACGCATCTTATCAAATCATGCTCGCGAATTCCCTCTGAAGATGCGTATTCACAGGCAGCCCAATATGGGGACGATGGTGAAGGAGGAAGCGAAGCGCTGGAATATGCAAAGGGTGAGTTGAATGTGGCATTCGTAGAATCAGAGAAGTTGTTTTGTTGGATGGGATGTCCCTCGAGTAGTGGGAATGGGTTACGAATAAATGTTGACATATGAATGAGTTACATGCGATCATGAAGGCGATAAAAAGTAAATTCCTATCAGGGAAGGTATTTTTAGCTAATTCCCATCAGGAACGGAGGATATTCAACATGAGAAAACTCAAAAACAGATTTGCCATTTTATTGGTCGTTACAATGATTGCATCTTTGACTTCAACGAGTATGGCCGCAACCTACCAAAGTGAAGCTGAAGCAATGAGCACAATAGGGCTGCTAAAAGGGACAGGCAAGGGTCTTGATCTTGAATCATCGCTCACCAGACTTCAAGGTGTTGTGCTTGCAATTAGGCTGCAAGGAAAAGAGGCCGATGCGTTGTCGATGACAGAGACCGCAGAAAATACTGCGCTGAACAATGTTGAAGACATTGCTTCCATTCCTGGATGGGGCCGCAAATATGCTGCATATGCACTTGCAAAAGGCATCATATCCGGTGTTGGCAAATCAGCCGCTGGAAAAACAATATTTGCACCGATAGACCCACTTTCGGGAAGACAGTTCATGACCATGGTTCTCAGATCTATGGGTTACACAGGCTCTGATATTTATGCTACCTGTACAACTAAGGGTGTGGAAGTAGGAATGCTTACATCTGCTCAAGCAAATGCATTTGCAGCAAAAAAACAACTGATTCGTGATGATTCAGCTGGAATTATGTATGGCGCTGTTAAAAATGGGATTGCTTCAAATGGAAGACCCTTGTCGTTCACACCTGTACCTGGCGTAATAACGACACCGAAGGTAGTTCCTGAAATGAAGGCCGGCGACTACCTGAGCTTTGGGAAATATTACGGTGAAACCATCCTTTGGAAATGTGTAAGCATAACGAATGATGGAATCACTCTAGCATCAGAGTATACGCTTTGTCAGAAAACCTTTGATGCTGCAGAGAGTGGAATGTGGAAACAAGGCACTACCAATGTGGAGAAACTCGGAAGTGGTATCTGGTCAAATTCAAATATCAGAGAATGGCTGAATAGTACGTCTACAACTGTTGATTATTCAACCCAGTCTCCGAATAAAAGTGCCGTTGCAGGCGGAATAAATGCCTATGCCGACGAAGCCGGCTTTTTGAGTAATTTTACTCAAGCTGAACGAGATCTGATTAAGCCAGTTACACACGATGGTGTTTCTGACATGGTTTATCTGCCCTCTTTGGCAGAAGTCAGTCTTTATTACGGAAACACGGACAACCAACGGAAGCGAAAAATGACGGATATTGGCATTCAAAAAGGTGAATACAAAAACACTAACTTTGACACATGGATTTACTGGACCCGTACAATGAATCCTGACTATAACTATAGTGTTTGTGATATTCGCAGCGATGGCACTACCTGGTTTAGTCTCGCCTACATAGGCAGCAATGGCATCGCACCCGCGCTGCAATTATCCTCATATACTTCCACAAAAGGAAGTGGCGCTATGAGTGATCCTTGGAGTTACTAGTCTCGTAAAGTTTCACTTGATGATAACGCAAAGTGTTTACAGATCCTTGGAATACTTGGAAACAACAAAAGCACATTATAGACCCGGCAATTGATTGCTGTCGTTTTTGAATGCGGAACAAGCCTTGTATCAATTGCCGGAGTCCTATCTTTTACTACATGTTTGTTGCCGATTCTATAATAAACAATCCCACCACCGGAAGGGCATAATCTTGGATTATGCCCTTTCAAAGGCTCTGAGCACAAGCCCGACGGCCTTGTGTTCAGAGCCTTTGACCGTCGGACCGATTGTTCCGTAGAATGCAGCCGTTATCCAAGCCCATTCCGTCCCTCTCCGCACAGCAGCATCCACTTGCGCCGATGAAGGAATTGTCGGAGAAGACATTGGAAGCGTGCCATGTTATACAAAAAGGAGGCGACCATTGTTTGGCCGCCTCCCTGAAGTTGGTCGAAATCGTTCAATCATGCCCGGCATAAGCCATTACGGTTTTCTATCACTGTCTGGGTCTGTTCGTTTTTTCCATGGACCGGATGCACCGCGTGCACAGGACCACGGATACGCTCTGATTTCCCATCGTGACCCGTTTCTTTTTCAGGTTCGGTTTGAAGGTCCGCTGGCTTCGTCCACTTACATAGGTGGAATGGGAGTGACTCACCCGGACACCAAACGCTGTCTTCTTCTCACACATCTCACATCGCGCCATGATCTTTCACCTCATGCCCAAATAAATCGTGCCTGCTGCTGCAGGAACAATCGTCCTCACCGATCTCCGTTCGCTCCCGCAAGGATGGCAACAGGAACCAGGCATTGCCAATCATGTGCAATCCATTCCCGGTTTCCAGTCAGGAGCGTTTCTGCTTTCTTTGATCAATCGACGGAGCATCAGCTTATGGACGGCATATGGCTACCTCGCTGCATGTGGAATCGTTCCTGTCCAGTATTGCAGACAAGTCCCCATTCGGCAATCATGCAGATTGATTATACGTAAGGATGACGCAGCATGCAGGATGTCGGCTCACGACACCCCTTCCACCACACATGGATTTGAATGGTACCTATTTCACAACATCAACTTTTATGGAACAAACCTGCCCCGTAGTCTTTGATTTTACGGTAATCGTCGTCACGCCTGTTTTTTTTCCCGTAACACTGCCGAATTTGTCAACCTGTGCGATTTTTATGTCTGCACACACATAAGTAAAAGTATCGTTTTTCACTGTGCCACTGAGCAGGACTTTCTGTTGTTTTCCAACTTTCACTTTTGAAATGGATGCCTTGAATTTAGGTACAGGGGCTGCAGTGGCAATCAGAGGCAATGTTCCGGTGTATTTGATCAACCCATATTTGTTGTTTTTATTTACCCATGCCAACCCATCCTTGAAGCCAGTAGGAACATCTTCCGATTCATCATACTCAAATGGCGTTACAGGGGAATTGTTCACATCGACAAATCCCCATTTTGTTCCCTTCTTAACATAGTTCAAACCGCCTGCCACGCTGCCCTTGAGGTCTGCATTGTCATACATCGTCGGTATTACTACCTTGCCCGATTTATCCACATATCCATACTTTTCATTTTTCACAACGGCTGCCAAGCCGCCTGCAAAAGGGTTGATCTCTTGATACTCAAAAGGAATAACCACTTTGCCTTTCGTATTGATGCAACCCCAATTATATGACGAGTAGTATAGGATAAATTCCGAAACAGGTGTAAACACTCGTAGGGGTTGACTACTTTCATAGGGCGTTTCATAAAAAATCGGTATAATGATGTTGCCCTTCAAGTCAGCATAGCCGCTAGAAATCCAACCTGTCGAATCTTCCCCTTCCAGAACGACATAATCATTGTTTATCGTTGAGATTTGGACATCGTCATACTTAAATGGCAATGCTATATTTCCTTTTGTATCAACGCATCCTATCTTGTCGTTTAGTTTTACGTATGCAAAACCATTCGCATAACTAAAAACTTGCTGGTACTTGAAATCCAGTACCGTATTTCCATTCAAGTCGATCACACCTTCATAATCACCCTTTTGCGCAATCAGATAGTCACCGCGAATATGAATGTCCGACTTGATCAAATAATCATAAATATAGGGTATTTTCAAGTTTCCCGCAACATCAACATAACCTGTTGAGTTGGGATCCTGACCATAAATGCCACTTACTGCCAAACTTCCTCTTTTTACAATTGCACCTGTATCCGTACATGATTTGATTGCATCTGCATCCACTTGAACGGCGCCTTGCTTGCTGAGTATGTAATAGGATGCACGCGTATTGTCAGCACTGATTTTCGTTCCAACACAATAACCGGTACGAAAATCACCCTCGATTTTCCGATATTCGCAAGGAATGATCACATTCCCTGCACGATCAATGACACCCCAACCGCTTTCATTCGATACAACACAAAGTCCGTTTACAAATTCGGCAGCACCCGAGTGTGGAAACGACACGACCAAATTTCCCTTCAGATCGACAAATCCCTTGTCAACTGCCGCCAAACCTTCACTGAATTCCGATATTACATTGTAAAGACCGATGGGTACAATAACAGTACCTTGTTTATTGATGATTCCAGGAGCAGATCTGGCTGACCCGTCTGCGTCAAGTATGGTTTTATACACGATGGCGAGACCATTTTCATCGAACCCGTTCGGTGATACGTTATCATAGATGGGTGCTATGACAGTTTCAATCTTTACGGCCGCATTGACCGATTCGATATTGGCGATGAAAACCACAAATATCAACAACATCAGACTGCCTGTCAAAACTGCGAACCTCTTTATCATGCTGTTCCTCCTAAAAATGATCTTCCGCCATTCTACCCTGTAAACACACCGAACGAACCACTTTGGTGAAGCTATCAAGGGTGATCTTGTTCAACATACCATCAAAACACGCTACACGTCCACTGATTGTCAATGTGAACAAATCGTCCTTCCGGTTCAAATCCATCGTGGCAAAAGCACCTTTTTCGCCTGCTTTATGATATTGTATACAAAGGTCATTTTCCCTTCTGATTGCCATCCGGCACCCATCGTGTTGATAGCAATCGCAGACATCCATGCATTCCCCCGGAATGCACCAGGATGCTTTATGTATATTCCCTGATTTACTTATTAGTGTAGTTCATTCAATGTATTTGCAGGATAGAGGACAGCCATGGCAGGACAGAAAATCCATCAACAAGCGACAACCGATGAACCAATGCACCCAAACCAGAAATTCACGCCCGTTTCGGACGAAAGCCGGCATCTCTCGCAGGCGTCACTGGGATCCAAAACACAGGACAGCCTGTCTGTGCCGCTGGATTCCATCCGGCTTATTGCGCAATTCCTTGCACAATGCCTCAAACAGCTTTCGAAGGATGCCTCCAGGAATGCTCCCTTCCTGCGCGACGTTTGGGTCCGCTTTCCTCCGGCCCTGCTGTTCGGCGTGCTTGCGGCCATTGCCGGCGGCTTGCTGCTGCCGGATGAGAATGTCGTGACAGCCATCGCGCTTTCCTCCGGTGTGGTGCTTGCCACCTGGGTTCTCTCTTTTCTGTACCCGCTGTATCGGGTATGGAATGCCTTTCTGTGGATCAGCAGCCCATTGTTTTCTTACCTGCTTGTGGAAATTCTCATCGGCAACATCCGCTTTGGCCCGTTTCTGTTGTACCTGTCGGACATTCAGTCATTTCTGAACCTGTGCTGGTACTATCTGATCGCGGCACTCCTGTATGCCATCACCGGCCGTACACGACTTTCCGCAGGCATCTGCGCCGTTTTGGGCTGGGCATGGGGGAACCTGAATTCCTATCTGCTTCTGTTCAGGGGGCGCATCCTGTTTCCGGCCGACATCCATGCCCTTCGAACTGCGGCGATGGTGACGGCCGACTACAACTGGAAACCCTCCTTGCTGCAGGTGATTTCCTGCGTCTGGCTGTTATGTTTTCTGCTTTCCCTGACATGTGGCATGCCTTCGACACGGACAATCAAAGGGCGAAAGGCCTCAGGCACCGATTGCACAGTCGCAAAACGGCCACGACGTCTTGCACGCGCGTCACTCGCCATCGCCTTTCTGGTGGGTATCTACCTGTTCTTTGGCACATCCCTGGTCGCCCGGCTGGGTGTTCACCCTTCCCAATGGTTCACCCAGCAGAATGGCGTGCTGCTGAACTTCATGATCAACCTCAAAAACAGCCATGTCACCAAGCCCCCTGCATATGCGTCCCTTCTCGCAGCGATGAATCAAGTGCAGTCTGCGACAGACGTGCAAGGGACCCTGCAGCTGCAGAGCGGCACGGAGCACGATGCATTGAATCAATCCGGCGTGTCGCCGGCAGTGCCGCCACAGGCGGGCACACCACTCATCACGACAGTTGTGGAAGGAAAACGCCCCAACATCATTGTGATCATGAATGAAGCTTTTTCCGACATGAGCGTCCTGGGCAACATCCGGACCAACGCGGATCCGTTGTCCTTCCTCCACAGCCAAACAGAAAACACGATCAGCGGAAATGCCTATTCCTCCGTCATCGGAGGCAACACGGCCAATTCAGAGTATGAGTTTCTGACCGGCAACACCATGGCCTTCCTGCCGGCCGGCATGGTCTCCTACCAGGCCTATACCGCTCCGGGAGACTACGCGCTGACGGGGCAGCTGAACCAATACGGCTACAGGACCATCGCCCTGCACCCATACGAGCGTGCCGGGTGGAATCGTGTCCAGGTCTACAGGAATTATGGTTTTTCCGAGATGCACTTCGTCGACGAGTTCAAAAACAAACAGTATGTTCGAAACTATGTCAGCGACCGCAGCAACTATGCGGAGCTGATTCGACGCTTTGATGCCTTCCGGGAACAGGATGCGGAAACGCCGCTGTTCTTCCTGAATGTCACGATGCAGAACCATGGCGGCTACCGGCAGACCTGGGAACGACTCGCGCACAAAATCCATGTCGAGGAAAGTGACTATACGGCGTCCAGCGATGTGGAAGGGGAAAACGCGGAAATCAACCAGTATCTTTCCCTGATCAAGGAAGCTGACGACGCCTACAAGTCACTCATCGAGCATTTCAGGAAAGTGGAGGAGCCCACGATCATCCTCCTGTTCGGCGACCATCAGCCCAAGCTGTCCGATGATTTCTACCGGAATGTTCTTGGAAAGTCGCCGGAAACCTATACCGCGGCGGAAACACAACGGATGTACACGGTACCCTTCGCCCTCTGGGCGAATTATGATATCCCCGAAGCGCAGGACGTGCGGATCTCCCTCAATTATCTCGCCTCCCTGCTGCTGGAAACCGCAGACCTTCCCCTGACCCCGTATCAAACCTTCCTGTCGGATATGCGCAATGTGGTGCCAGTCATCAACAGCATGGGCATGTGCGGGGAGGATGGTGCGTTTGTCACCCAGGACAGTTCGCTGACCGAAACAGGAAGGGACTATGTCACCCGGTACCGGGCCTACCAGTACAACGGCATCTTTGACAGGAAGAACCGGGTGGAGTCATTCTTCCATTGCGCGCCTGCTGCCGGATGAACGACGCCAGATTCCCGATAGGAATATTCAGTTCGGAAGCCAGTCAGGCTGCAAATGGCGAAGGGAAAAATCAATCCTCCAGATTCAGCCAAGCCATTTCCTTTGCAGTCAGTTCCAGGTGAATCGCCGCATTGTTCTGCTGCATTTCTTCAAGGGTGCGTGGCGCCTGCAAGGCAAAAATCCGCAGGGGATGGCTCATGACATAGGCAACCGCGATCTGGGCAACTGAATAACCCTTTCTCTCCGCCATTTCCTCGACGCGAGCCAGACGCTGCAGATTCACCGGATGGAAATAGGCAGTGAACGCAGCCTTGTCAAGAACGGCCTGTCCTTCCGCAGGTGACATTCCGGAACCGATGCGTCCCGAGAAAAAGCCGCGGCCCAGGCTGGAATAGGCAAAAATACGCACTTCAGGATGCCGGGTATACCAGGCGCGGGCTTCCTGGAGATCGGGTCCGTTCAGACCGACACAACCGGGTCCCCATGGATTCTCCACCTGTTCGGCCAGACCGAAGTTCGGACTGCTGGCTGCAAAAGGGACAAGATTGTGCTGATAGGCATATTCATTGGCCAGTTCAATCCGCTGGTGTGTCCAGTTCGATCCACCGAAGGCCTTGATCGTGCCCTGCGCATGATACTTGTTGAGCACTTCCACAATGGGGCCGACATCCACGGACACATCATCCCGGTGCAGCAAATAGATGTCGACATGGTCTGTCCGCAAGCGGGCCAGTGAGTCGTGCAGATCGGACTCGATGTCGAACGGTGTGACCCGCTTTCGGTCTCCGTTATGGTGGGCGCCTTTTGTCAGAATCACCATCCGGTCCCGATTTCCTCGGGCCTCCATCCAGCGTCCAAGCGCTCTTTCGCTGTCTCCGCCACAATAACCATGCGCGGTGTCAAAGGTATTGCAGCCAACAGCGGCTACTTGATCAAGAACTTGAAAGGAAGTCGGCAGGCGTTCGGTATCCGCGTATATCCAGTCACACCCGAATACCATGCGGGATACATCCTTTTCCAGCCCACCGATGCGATCGTATTTCATATGTACTCCTTTGCGGGGTTTCTTCCCCGGTCACTTATTCCGGAATGTCCAGACCGGTCTCTTCCCGAATCTGGTCGAGGAGTTCCATGATTTCGACGGATTGCTGCCAGGTCAGGCTCGGATTCTGCTTGAGTCCCTGGTCGAGACAGGACATGACAGCCTCGGCTTCAAATTGGAAACCCGTGGCCCCGTCCGTAGCATAAGGAATCTCAATCACTTCATCCTGCCGGCTGCCATCCCGGAACTTGATGACGGCACGGGAAGGATGCCAGAAATCCGGTACTTCTATGGTTGCCTTCTCGCAATATATGGTTGCCGCCTGCTTTGTGTTCTGAACAATGCTGGAACGCAATACCGCCATGCCGCCGTCGGCATACCGGAACAATACGGCGGTCATTCCGTCCACGCCGGTTTCCACCTTGCTGTCGAGCGCCTTGATTTGAACGGGAAGCGCCCCTTTCATCCAGGTTGCGTAGGAGACACAGTACACACCCACATCCAGCAGGCTGCCGCCGGCCAGTGCCGGTGCAAACAGGCGGGCCTGTGGATTGGAAACCTTCCCGTTGTTCCAGCTCCCAAAACCGAAATCGACCTCCATCAGGGTCACCGCGCCAAGTTCTCCACCAGCGATCCATTGCCGGATGCGTTGATTCACCGGGAAGAAACGGGTCCACATCGCTTCCATGAAAAATGTACCGTTCCGTCCGGCACAGGCCGTCATCTCGCGGATCTGTCCGGCATGAAGGGCAACCGGTTTTTCGCAGAGAACCGCTTTTCCCGCCTGCATGGCCTGGATGGCCAGATCGTGGTGCAGGGGATGGGGAACCGCGATATAGATGATATCGACCGCGGGGTCTTCCAGCAGTTCCTGATACGATCCGTAGCTGTTCGCAAATTGGTAACGCTCCGCAAACAAACGGGCCTTGTCCGCGTCCCGGGAGGCCACTGCCGCAAGTCTTGCCTGCGGACACCGGGGCAGATCGTTCATAAATCGCGTGGCAATGCTGCCGGGACCCAGGATACCCCACCCATACTGTTTCATTGCCGAACCTCCTGCTTTTCTACGATTCTGCAGATACGAACCGTTCATTCCGGATTCATTATATGTCCTTCATATCGGTGCGACAATTTACGCTTTTTCTGGTGACTTTCACAATATGGACATGAATTCTTGGCATTGCCTGCAGGCTATGCAATAATTGAAGCATCAATCCATGACCCTGTTGAGGGAGACAGCTTTGCATGAAGGACCGAAAAACTGCATTTTTTACGGTTGATCCCCGCGATTTGGCATTGCCGCTAATTGTCACAACCATAGGTCTGAACTGTATTCAGAAGCAGGTGACGAGACCAAATGGACATGAGTCATTTCACTTTTTTCGTTGTTTGCGGGGCCGAGGACGGGTGATGGCCGGCAACCGGATTTTTTTCCTGAGTCAGGGAATGGGCATGATTTTATTCGCGGATGAACCGCATCAATATGAGCCTTTGCCGGATGAATCCATTCCATTTGCCTCCTCACCGAATCAATCCAATCGAGATGCACCATTGTCGGTTGAACCGCAGGAAGAGGATGTTTCTCCGCATCCTGCACCATCGAAAAGAGAGAAGCATGAGGTATCCGATGAATCGACCAACTGGCTGGTGGACTGGATCACTTTTCATGGTCCTGTCGCCGCTGGCATCTTGAAATGGTTGGGGATTGAAGGATCACTGGTGTTCGATTTGCAATTCCCCTCCATTCTTGCGAACGATCTGGAAGAAATGCGCGATGTCATGCACTCCAGCAAACCAACTGTAAAAATGGACCTGTCATGTCTGATGTACAAACTGCTGTCCGATTTGTATTGGAGTCTTCCGGCGGGGCACGCGCAATCCAGAATCGGGCAGTATCAAAGGTTGGAGCCTGTTCTTCAATATATCGAAAAATGTTTCGGTGACCCGTTGACCCTTGATCAACTGGCTGATATCGCATGCATATCCACCCGTCATCTGTGTTATCTGTTTCGTGAAATCCTTCATGTCAGACCATTTTGGTACCTCAACACGGTTCGCCTCAACAGGAGCAAACGCCTGCTGCTCGAAGATCGGATGGTGTCGATCTCATCCGTTGCCTTGATCTGCGGATATCCGAATATCTGCTATTTCAATCAACTTTTCAAGAAGCATACCGGGCTGACACCGACTGCGTTCCGGTCCATGCATTGATTGCCGGCAAAGGTCTGGCATCGTGGATGCTGTGCAATTCAACGATGTGTGCAAGCTTGTGGGCACGATAGGGGCCTTCGCACTTGGCGCCTGACCCTATGCGATTCTTACATGCAATTCCGCAAGATTCGAGGGATAAATCACAATCCACGAGGTGGCCGTATCGGATACTGAAACGATTGCAAATAAAGGATTGTCACGTGTTCATTAAAGGTTTGCAAACCAAATTTCCGATGATATAATGTGCCGGAAACGTGTGTTACCTCTCCGAATGGAAGCAAAAATCGTCAGGAGGAAATCCCCATGAGCAAACCGTTCTCGCAGTTCAAGGTTGCCGCCTATGCATACGCCTATTATCTCGACAAGACGGATGATGCCACCCTCCGCTCCGCCATCGACACCTTTGTCGGAGCCATGCCGCTCGACAAGGTTTATCTGGAAAACCATCGCGCCACAACCGACATTTCTGTGGCCCGCATGAAGCAGATCAAGGCCATCTTCGAGGAGAAGGGCATCCAGACCAGCGGAGGCATCACCTCGACCGGTCTCGTAGGTGAACGGAAACCCTCCGTCTATGACACTTACTGCTTCACGGATCCCGCGCACCGGACCGAATACCTGCGCATCGTCCGTGAGCTAGCTGAAGTGTTCGATGAAATCATCCTGGATGACTTCTTCTTTACGGCCTGCCGTTGCCCGATGTGCATTGCGGCCAAAGGGAGCAAGTCTTGGTCACAGTATCGTCTTGACCTGATGGAAGGCTTTTCGAAGGAAATTGTGGCCTTGGCCAAAGCCGTCAACCCGAAGATGAATTTCATCATCAAATACCCGAATTGGTACGAATCCTATCAGGAAACCGGCTACAACCCCGGCAAGCAGAAGGACATCTTCGATGCGATCTATACCGGGACCGAAACCCGGGAGGCGTCCTACAGTCACCAGCACCTGCAGCGGTATGAAAGCTACAGCATCATGCGGCTGCTCGAGAACATCGCACCCGGCCGCAATGGCGGCGGCTGGATTGACCAGGGCGGATCATTGGACAACCTGACCCGCTGGCTGGAACAGGCCCATCTGACGCTGTTTGCCAAGGGAAAGGAACTGACGCTCTTCAACTTTTCCGTTCTGTTGGAGACCCCGGCCCTGTCCGCACTCGGTACCACGCTTCGCCGCATCGATCGTCTGATGGGGCTGGCAGGCAATCCTGTCGGGGTCGCCACCTACGAACCTTATGATGCGGATGGAGAAGACCAGGTCATGAACTATCTCGGCATGGGCGGTATTCCGTTCGAACCGAAGCCTGAGTTCGATGACAAGGCACCGGTTCTTTTTCTGACTGAAACTTCCGCTGCCGATCCGGATATCATGGACAAGCTCGAATCTTACGTGCGGAATGGCGGAAATGCCATCATCACATCCGGCTTCCTGCGCCGCACCTACGATCGCGGCATCCGGGAAATGACCTCCGTCCGGTTGACGCACCGTCATGTAATGGGCGACGAATATCTCGTCAATTCCTACGATGCCCCGTCCGGTACATTGGTCTGCAAGGGAACGGATAAGGTTCTGTTTGAGATTCTGGACATCAAGACGAATGCCTCATGGGCGGATGTCAAGGTGATTGCCGGCGCCAACAACTTTCCTGTTCTTTCCGAGGATCTGTATGGAAACGGGAAACTCTACATTTTGAATCTACCGGAGAATTTTTCGGATCTCTCGCTGTTGCCCAAGGAAGTCTGGCAGATGATCAACAAACGGTTTGGCCGGGGCATGGAGATTGCCGTCGCTTCGGGCGTCCCCTGCAACCTGTTCGCCTACGACAATGGCATGTATGGCGTATATGGATACGGCGCCGCACGCAGCACGATGCAGGTCATCATCAAGGGCGACTGCACCGGCATCAAGGATCTGGAAACTGGAACCCTGTACCCCACGGCAGGCATTGCACCGCGCCCGAGTCGTCAGGGGGACAGCGCCACCTGCGCAGAGGAACCGGTGGAACATCTGGTGCCGGTCCCGATGATGGGCGGCAAGTTGCTGTTCTTCGAGATTGTCCGGGCGTGATCCCGGATGGGGGATTGTGACGGTCCTGGCCCACACCATTTGGATATTCTTCATGCGGGATCTGAAGTTGCGGGATCTGAAGCTTTCGATTCCGGCAGTCGGAGAAATGTTGATACGGCATGAGATTTATGTGATGATGAAGGTCTGGCAAATGTTCATTCATACATGGAGGCTCCTTTGATACGAATCACCGGTCTGCACCTGCCGCTCGACTACAGTCAGGAAATGCTTGCCTCCCTTGTGGCGGACAAATTGCATGTACGCCTTACGGATATCGAAAAAATGGATATGGAAAAGCGTACCGTGGATGCCTCGGACAAAACCGATGTGCATTTCCTTGTGGTCCTTCATGTGAGTGTAACGGGAGATGAAAACACCATTCTTTCTTCGGTGCGGGACAAAAGCATATCAAGGATATCCCCTGAACCCTATGTCCTGAAGGCAACCGCAACGCCGCATCAACGGCCGGTCGTCATCGGGTGCGGTCCGGCCGGCATGTTTGCGGCCCTGATTCTTGCAGAGGCCGGTCTTCGGCCCATCCTGCTGGAACGCGGACAGGATGCGGACCACCGGAAACAAAGCGTCGCCGCTTTTTGGCGGACGGGCATACTGGACACACAATCCAATGTGCAATTCGGCGAAGGCGGAGCCGGCACTTTTTCGGACGGGAAACTGAAAATCGGAAAACGGGATTCCCGCAAGAACAAGATTCTCGATGAGCTGGTTGCGCTGGGTGCGCCCCCGGAGATTCATTTTTCGGGCAAACCGCACATCGGAACGGACAAGCTGGTGGAGACCGTCAAAGCCATCCGGCGGAAAACAGAATCCCTCGGCGGCGAAGTGCGGTTTGACGCAACCGTGACGGAAATCCTTCAGTCGGACGGTCATGTCACCGGGGTGGGGTTTATGGAAAAGGGGGTTGCCTGTGCGTTGGAGGCCACCCATGTCATCCTGGCCATCGGTCATAGCGCGCGTGATACGATGGAACGCTTGCTGGCGCAGGGTGTTCGTATGGAACAGAGCACGTTTGCGGTCGGTGTGAGGATCGAGCATCCCCAATCCCTCATCAACGAGCTCCAATATGGACGTTTTGCAGATCATCCCATGCTGGGTGCGGCGGATTACAGAATGGTGGTTCATCTTCCGAACGGCCGCGGCATCTACACGTTCTGCATGTGCCCAGGTGGAATGGTTGTCGCAGCGACTTCGGAAGATGGTTGCATCGCCACCAATGGGATGAGTGAGTATGCGCGGGATGGCCGAAACGCCAATACCGCTCTGCTGGTGACGGTGGGGAAAGCGGATTTTCAGAGCGAGCACCCCCTTGCCGGGATTGCATACCAGCGACAGATCGAACAAGCGGCCTATCATGCCGGCGGAGGCGGATACAAAGCGCCCGTGCAACGGCTGGAAGACTTTCTGGACAAGAGGCGGAGCATGGCCTTTGGAGATGTTCTGCCCACCTACTTGCCAGGCACGGAATTCGGCGAAGTGGATGCCTATCTGCCGGAAGCTGTCGCGACTTCCCTGCGGCAAGGCATTGCCGAGATGGGATTGTGGATGCCGGGCTTCTCCTATCCCGACGCCTTGCTGACCGGAGCCGAAACCCGAAGTTCCTCCCCTGTGCGCATGCCGCGGGATGAAAAGGGCGAAGCGATTGGCATCAAAGGGTTGTACCCATGCGGGGAAGGCGCCGGATATTCAGGCGGCATCATCTCGGCCGCCGTCGATGGCGTGCTTTGCGCCGAGCGGATTCTGGCTGACTTATGTCAGTGATTGCGTCGCCCGGTACGATGCCCGTTGTATCAACCCGCCGGAATCATCCGTTCTGATAACGCCCCTCCCTGTGTACCGTATCATACAACGCAAGCACATTCTCCAGCGGAGAATTATCCTGGAGCGCATGGGTCGGAGAAAAACAGTAACCTCCGCCGGGCATCAGCACGGAAAGCTTTTGCCGGACATCGGCCACGGTTTCTTCCACTGTGCCGAATGCCACGGGCCCTGCCGTCGAAATGCAGCCATGCAGGACCAGCCGACCCCCGAATTGTGCCTTCAGCGTGGCCGGATCCATCCCGACCGCTTCAGGCTGCAGGGTATCAGCCGCCTTGAGCCCGAGGGAAATGTAATCCTCGTACGCCCAACTGCTCGAACCGCAGGTGTGCATCATGACGGGCAAATCGTATTCCCGTGCCAGATCGAAAAAAGGCACATGCCTGGGCAGAATGTGGCGGAGAAAGAGATCCCGCGATATGAGGGGACCTCTCTGGGAACCCAAATCCTCGCCAAGCCACAGAAAGTCGATGCGATGCCCGATACGGGCAAGCGCGCGTCGCGTCACTTCCAGATGAAGCGCAAGGATACGGTCGATCAGAAGAAGCCCTGCCGCATCGTCCAGGGCGAGATCAAGGAAAGTCTGTTCCATGCCGCGCAGGAACCCCGCCGTATTCATGATGCAGGCGAGGCCGGGATTGCCATAGTACAAGGCGTAATCATGGAATTTGTCACAGTCCTGTTCGAGGTGGCTGTAATCAAAATCGTCCGCGGAGGGCAGCGGCCACGCAGCCACTTCCTTCTCGTCTGCATCCTTCAGCGGAAAGTCGCAGTAATCCCAATAAGCACCTGAAGCATGTTGCATTTCCCGCAGGTGCCATCCATATTGCGGGTCGACCATTCGTTCCGGCTGTTCCGCATGCAGTCTCGTACCTGCATAGGGAGCGCCGATGGCACGGAAATCCACACCAAGACGCTGCCGAAGTCCCTCGGTGTCGGTTGGCGCAAGGGTGAAGTGCGCCTTGAGTTTTGCGTCGATGCCGGGATTCGCATCATAGTCAATCGGGACCCGATCGGGGATGCCACCGGCAAAGACGGTGCGGACTCGTTCGCGTGAAGTCATGATTCGCTTCCTTTCGCCGGTGCAAAGGGTCCGGTCCGTCCGTTCGTTCAAAGTCATTTGCAGAAAAGCGAGGTGACGGGTACACTGAATACAGACGCATGCACTTCGGGCTTATTGTTCGCACTGAATGAATATGATATTTATTCTGACAGAAAGGCGTATTGCTTGCGATGCATGAATACGGCATTGATTTGCAGAAATCCGATATGGCTGAACCTGTGATTGTGTCGTTGGAAGAGTGTGCACCTCATCTCCGGACGATCAATCTGTTTCCATGCAGGTCCGGTTTTGATACGGGAGAACGTGTTCTATACAACCCGTATCTCCTCTATGTCCACTCGGGTCGCGGCGTATTCCGGATCGGAGAATGCAGGTACGAGGCGGAACCGGGGGATCTCTATTATTGCCCGGCGGGGACCGTTCAACAAATACAGGCGGACACGAAGGATCCATTTCTGCTAACCGGCATCGACTTCGATCTGACCAGTCATCACCGGGAACGCAGTCTGCCGCATCCATCAGCGCCTGAAGCTTTCCGCCCCGGGGAGATTCCTCTTCCTGCATATCTGCTGGAGTCTCCTGGATTGCCTGAGTTCCTTCGTTGTCCCGGAGATGAGGAGTTGCGTGAATTGTTGCTGACAATGCTTGCGCAGCACGACCGTCGTGCATTGCACTGGGAAGCGCAGGTCGGCGGTCTTTTGAAGGCTGTTCTCGCCTGCATGCTGCGTTTGCGGATGCTGCCTCGGGAAGCGCGTGCAGGGACAAACGGATTGTCTGCCGTCGTCAGGCATCTGGCCGCAAATCACGGTGCGGGGGTCACATGTGCCAGCATCGCTGCGGAATTTCATTACCATCCGGATCACTTGAGCCGTCTGATGCGGCTGTACGCGGGCATGACGCTGAAGCAGTATCTGACAGGGCTCCGTATCAGGGAGGCGCTTTCGATGCTGCGGTATTCGGATCTGCCATTGGCGGAGATTTCAGAAAGAACCGGTTTTTGCAGCCAAGCCCATTTCTCCAATGCTTTCAGGGAGAAAATGGGTCATTCACCGTCTTCCTACCGGGGAAATGCGGGAGGGTAGCAATCGATTCCACAGTACATTGCGACAGGTTCAGCCTCAGTCCCACAACGGGCATGGCGACCGTTTCGGCATCAGTCCCCCATTGACCTGCGGCTGTATCGATCTTTCGTCAGTCAGCTCCTGCACCGGTTTTCTTCGGCTTGAAGACCAGTTTCCAAAGAAAGAAGATGTTGCAGGAATGGCCGGCCTGTTTGAAGGTCAGTCCTGTGAAGACATAGCAGACCAGCGGGATGGAGGAGAGAATCGTAATTGCAGCCATGCAGACGATGCTTGCGAGCAGAAAATTTCTCAGCGTGTTCCAGGCGCCGATGACCGGCAGGCCCCTTTTTGCCAAAACAGACAGCAGGATGTTGTGCATCAGGTAGACGCCGAAGGAGAGGGAGCCGAGCCAGGTGACAAGCGGATGGCCGTGGGATTGTGCGCCTTTTTGGATACCATCTGCCTGCTTGCTGTCACAATCTTTGCCGTCCGAACGGACACAGCCAAAGCCATTTTTGAAAAGGAGAAAGATCACAGCGGAAAGCACAAGCACATAGATGGAGGGATAAGCCTTGAACTGTTCGCTGTATGTTCCCAGAACACCGGTTTTCCAGCTGGTTCCCGCAGCAATGAGCAGTACGGTTCCCGCTGCAGTCAACCAAAGCCATTTCGATGGGATTCGCGTTTCTTGGCGTGCCAGATAATGCCCCAGCAGAAAATATCCGAGGTGTCCGCCAAGGAACAGCAGATTGTCCAGTACGGCGAAGGTCAGCGCAGGCGCCAGCGATGGACGCAGGAACAGACGCAGGGATCCGAGAAGGGAAGCAGCGCTCCATAAGCCGAACAGGTAGCGGGCATGTGTCTTCGACAAGGTGTCGACCAGCTGTTTCAGAATCGGGGAGAGCAGATAAAGCGGAATCAGGATGTACATGAACCAAAAATGCACGGCGACAGGACCGGCAGGGATTTTCAGCAATTCTTTCGCCAGCAGCCACAGATCCGGTGTGCCGGTCTCCATTGCCTTCAGCACGGCGTCCTTTGCCAAAGAAAGGATCGACCATGCGACAAGGGGGATGACAAGGCGTGGCAGACGTTTCTTCATGAGATAGGGAATCGAGAGGGTCTGACTGCTCCCGAGCAGCAAAGCGCCGGACATCATGAAGAAGAGAGGTACCGCCGCCGTCGCAAGGGAGGTGGCAAGGCTGACCGCCGTCCATCCCGGTGAAAGCAGGTTGGCCCGCAGGGTTTGTGCGGATGCGTGCAGGAAAACCACGGAAAACATCGTAAGCGCTCGCAGCCATTCGATATAAGGCAGGTGCTGCCGCGCTGGCGTGGGTTGTGTCATGTCAAGGAATCCTCCTGTCGGGGAACTGGCGCAGCATTGAACCGGAAGTCCGGCCGATGGCCTGCATCCTTGATTGTATCGGAAACCCGGATTTACACAATAGGCGCGGGAGGCAAAGTGCGTGGGAAGCGCAGGGCATGGCAACGCCTGATTTTCGCGATCCTCATTCCGGCACGGGTTGGAGCCCGAAACTTGCGCGGAAAGCCTTAGGCGGGGTGCCGACATGTTTCCGGAAGACCGTGCTGAAGTAATCCGGGTGTGAAAAGCCGCAGAGGGAGGCGATCTCGCTGATGGAATGCGCGGAATCGACCAGCATGGATTTTGCCATGGAAATGCGATGACGGTTCAAAAAATCCATCGGGGTGGTGCCGAATGCTTCCCGGAATGTGCGGCAAAGGTAACTGACGCTGCTTCCATACACTGTGGCGAGATCCCGGATGGCCAGGCAACCGCCGTAGTGTGCATGGATATGCAGGACGACCTTGTCCAAACGTCGGCGGGCATCATCGTGAACCCGTTCCCGTTCCAATGCTGCGATCAGCAGCAGTTCCTGCAGGAGCAGGGTGGCGCGGAACGGATCTCCGTGACCGAGCATGTCGACGATTCGGTCGAACAGGAGTCCGATTTCACCGGCTTCCGCCTTGAAAACGTCCTGCTCGGGGTACCGCAGATAATCAAGCACCGCTCCACTGCCTTCGCCCGTGAAGGTGACCCATTTGAGCATCCACGCCGGTTCTGCCGGTTCGTAGGCATGGGGAACGCCAAGCCGGAAGAAGAACAGCTGACCTGCTTCGACACGGCGTGTTTCGCCTTTGCAGGAAAAGAAGCCGCTGCCGCTGATGCAGAGCGCCAACTGGTGCTGGTCATGGCCGTTCGGGCGTATAATCCGAACGCCTTCGTATCCGTCGGAGGCACCGGTGACCTGGACGGGGAGGCCGGAACGATAGTCGGCTGGATTCGGGAACCGCGTATTGCCCTTCATGACTTTATCCTCATAGCATGTGTTCAATATTTCAAGGGTAGTTCAAATTGTTCGGGATGACAACAGCTTCGGAAAATCATACTCTATATATATCGCAAGTATGCATCCGCTTCAATGACGGCGGATGAAACGTCATCCGGATATACGTCAGATGTATGGCGAATGCGAGAGTAATATTTTCGAGGTATAAGGTGATGGAAATCATTTCGCAGAAGGAACGACTGATCCTGAGAGACCTTGCGCTGCGTCAGCTGGAGATCGCAAAAACGCCTGAAATGCTGCAACGCGTGAAGGATTGGTACGTTCACAACGATCTGAAGGGGTCACGACCCATGTTCACGATCGAAACATGGACCTTCCAGCAGGATGTTCCGATGGAACCTGCCCGGTGCGAGTCCGCGTTTGCGCGGGAAATCGAAAGCACCCTGTTGCTGACGCTGGCCAACCATCAACATGTCAGGGACGACAAGGTGGTGCCGGATGTTTTCTGCCTCGGTGTACCCGGCTGGTTCAAGCCTTTCGGCCTTGATGTGAAACGGCAGGAACTCGCAGGATCCATCGGGCACCAGTTCATCCATCAGATCGGGGATCTGGAGGAGGACTTTCACCTGCTCGGGAAATCCACCTATGGCTCCGCCGGCATGGAGAGCGTACTGGCACGAAAAACGGCCATCGAAGACATCTTCGGGGATATCCTGCCGGTTTCGGTCGTCGGAAGCAGCCTGTATTCCGTCCCGACGCAGGATATTGTCCACCTGATGGGACTCGAGAACATGATGTATGCCATGAGCGACTACCCCGAGCTTTTCCATCAGATGATGGACAAGCTGACGGATGATTATGTGGAATACCATGAATGGCGCGAGAAAAAGGGTCTTCTGGTTCCGACGACTTCGCATGGCGGTGTGGGCAACGGAACCTTCGCCTATACCCATGACTTGCCCTCGGAAGGACCTGTAACGGTCGGGCAGGTCTGGGGCTTCATGGATTCGCAGGAAACAGTGGGCTTTTCGCCGGATTCCTTTGAAACATTCATCTTTCCATACTACAGGAAGGTTGCGGAGCGGTACGGGCTGCTGTCTTACGGTTGCTGCGAGCCGGTCGACGCAATCTGGGACAACTGCCTGTCCAAGCTCGGAAACCTGCGGAAGGTTTCGATCTCGCCCTGGTGCAACGAGGAATTCATGGGGGATCGTCTTCGGGGCACGAGGACAATGTTTCATCGCAAGCCATCCCCGAACTTCCTGGGTGTTGGCGCGGACCTTGACGAGGAAGGCTGGCGTTCCCACATCACGAAGACTTTGAAGGCTGCGAAGGGCTGCAAGCTCGAAATCTCCCAGCGGGATGTCTATACCCTCAGCGGGAATCTGGCAAAAATCGATCGGTTCATCGATATTGTCAGGGATTGCATCGAAAAGCATTGGGAAGGCTGACGGTCTTGCAGGGATGAATCCTTCAGGTCATCTGCATTCAAACGGACACTCATTCCGCCTTTATGCACAGTCTCTTCGTCTCCATGCGGATTGCCTGTCCCGCTGTCATCCTTGCGGACTGCCCGTCTTCATTCTGACATCGAACCCGATGACGCCCGCCACTTTGCCTGATCGATCCAAGAGCGGGAAGGACAGGGTGACGCAAAGGCCGTGGGTAATCGCCGAGACGTACGGAGCGGAGCGGTGGACCCTTCCTGCAAGCGCTTCCCTGAACCAGGGCCGCACACCGGCGTTGGCGATTCCGGCCTCCGGGATTGAGGCAAGGAAGCGCCCGTTCGGGTCGTTGGCCCATGCAGCCTCCACGAAGGCATGACGTTTCAGAATGGCTTCCAGGGTGGTTCTGAAGCCTGCTGGATCCGATTTCCACAAATCAGGGGATTCTTTCAGGTTTTCGTCAAGAAGGTCCTGATAGCCGGAAATCGTACGGGAATCCATTGCCGATTCATCGTCAGGCCTACCTTCCCGCCCGGTTTTTTGCCGTGTTTCTTCCCCAAGTCCCTGCAGGCTTGCGGTGGCCTCGTTGAGTCGCTCCGCCAGCTGCAGGGTTTCCTTCGCAGTCAGTCCCTGTTCGCGCACTGTATCC
The DNA here is from genome assembly GCA_942493335.1 of uncultured Clostridia bacterium. Taxonomy (GTDB): domain Bacteria; phylum Bacillota; class Clostridia; order DSM-8532; family DSM-8532; genus JAEWSN01. The sequence goes on from OW818693.1 coordinate 3,451,701, forward strand.
TGCACTTGCCCGATTCTTTCCATGGTGCCGGTCACGTGGCGGTCCGCTTCCCCCATTCGCAAAGCTGCGGCATCCGCAAGAGAACGACTCGCCTGTACGGATGTGCCGATTCGGGCGATTTGTTCGGAAACCGTGCCATACGCATTTGTAATGCCATCAAGGTTTCGCCCGATGGTCACGGCAAGTGCGTTCCCTTTTCCGGCTCGCTCTGCATTTTCGTGGGATAGCATTGCCGCTTGATTCATCTCCTCATGGATGTCTCCGATGGTCCGGGTGATATTGGAAATGGCCGAATCCGTCTCCGAGGAGAGCTTTCGGATTTCTTCCGCCACGACGGCGAAGCCTTTTCCGTATTCGCCCGCCCGTGCTGCTTCGATGGCTGCATTCAGCGCAAGCAGGTTCGTCTGGGCGGCCACATGCCGGACAAGATCAAGCATGTCGGTGATGCGGGATACGGATGTGGCAAGACGTTCCGTCTGCCCGTTCAGTTCCAGGCTTGATGCGTGGATGTCCCGGATGACATCGGTCACGCCAAGCAAGTCCTTCGAGCTTGTATCGAGCAGGGTCCTTGTTCGCTGATTATCCGCCGCCAGTTCCCCGGATATCGCGGAAACATCCTGCAAGGCGCTGGAAACTGCATTTACGGCCCTTATCGATTCCGCCATCTCACGGAGCGCATCCGATCCTGCCTGATGCATGCTTTCCGCCCCGACACGTAAGGTTTCAGAAATCCTGCCGGCCTCCCCGGCGTGGAGGCCAAGTTGCACGGAAACGGAGGCGGTCTGCGTGGAGACGACCTCAAGTTCCTGGGAAAATCTCTCCCGATCCTGTTTTTCGGCAGACGCCCGCTGGTTCTTCTCTTCATTTCCTTTGCGATTGCGAAAGAACATGTCTGCCTTCCTTTCCTATGCCGTTCCCGGCTTCCACCCGGATGTCCCCGGAAATAAAAACGAAGCCTCCCCACGGTTTCCCGATTGAAGGCTTCGTTGCTTTCATGTGCTTGTTTGTCAGTTTACAATAGAACCGGATTCAGCACAAGATGGCAGATGCGGCCTGCCGCCGGACCATAAGGGTTTAGCGGAGGAATCCCGATTGCAGTCGCTGAGGATCATGGGCAGAGCGGAGGATTCCCGATTGCAATCGCTTAGGATCATGGCATGAAGCGAAGGCGTCCCGATTGCAGTTCCAAGACATCAGTGAGATACTGGGTATGCGAAAAGCAGATGCACGGCGCGTTTCAAGGCGGAAGCGCCAAAAGAACCAATTCAGTAGTCTGTGGGAGATATGAGAAGAGGACGAATAGATCAGCTCATACATGAAACGACGAAGAGGACATACAGGGGGGAATGACATGAAACATTGGTTGGAGAAAGGCGCAGCACTGCCCGAATCGAAACGGATTCTCATTCTGGGGGACAGCATCAGTCAGGACGGCACCTATGTTTCCATGCTTGCTGCCTACATGCGCACGTATCATCCGGGCTGCAGACTGGATATCCTGAGCCTGGGCTTGAGCAGCGAGACGGTATCGGGCGGGAGTGAAAACACGCATCCTTTCCCGAGACCCTGCCTTTTCGAACGGTTGGATCGGATTCTGGAAGCAGCTGCAACACGCCCGGAAGGCCCGCCGGAATGGGTCGTCTGCTGTTACGGAATGAATGACGGCATTTATCATCCGCAATCCATGGAAAGGTTTGCTGCATTCCAGGACGGTATCCGCCGGCTTGTAGACCGGATCCACGTCTTTGGCGCCAAAGTGGTGCTCCTGACGCCCCCGCCGTTCGATACAGATTGTCGCGAACCGGAATCCCTGCGGCCGGAAGGTGCGGACGATTACGGCTATGATATGGCCTACGGTGGATATGACAGGGTTCTTGCGGATTATTCCGGCTGGATTCTGAAGGAAATGGACGGAGCCGCGGATTTGACCGTGGATATCCGCACCCCCTTGCTACAGGATCGTGCTGCGAAACGTATGGGAAACCCAGCCTATCGAAGCGGGGACGGTGTGCATCCGCTGGCGGACGGACATTGGGTCATGGCCCGGACCCTGATCCGGAAACTGTTCAACATCTCCGTGGAACGAGAACCAGCCTTTGTCGGCCATCCTGAAAGGTCAAAGTCCTGGCAGGACATGAGGGAACGGGATATTTTGTTTGCCGGATCCTGGCGGGAACGGGTAGGCCATACCCATCCCGACAAGGCCATCGTTCCTCCGTTCGAGGATGCGATGCGGATACTTGATGAGATGGAGACGGACATCGCCGATCATCTCGCATTGGAAAGAGTGGCGGAAAAGGATACGAAGTCCGACTGGAAGGGTTATGTCCGGCATGATTTCCATGTGAACGGATTCGAGGCGATTCTCATCGAGCCGCAGACATCCGCCAAAGCGGCAGGCAGTCCGTGGGTGTGGCGTGCCGAGTTCTTCCTGGATTTCAATCAGGCGGACATGGCACTCCTGGCACAGGGCTGGCATCTCGCCTATTTCCGGATCAGTGATCTGTATGGGTGCCCGGAGGCGGTGGCCAGAATGGCCACTTTCCACTCTCATATGGTGAGGTTCTTCGGGCTGTCGGACAAGCCTTCGTTGTTCGGGTTCAGCCGGGGAGGCCTGTACGCGGTGAACTTTGCCGCAGCCTACCCGAAAAAGGTATCCTCCCTGTACCTCGACGCGCCGGTTCTCGACATCTTCGTCTGGCCTTGCGGTCCCGGCGCACAGGAACGGTGGCCCGTGGAACGGCGGGAATGCATGGAAGTGTACAGCCTGCGGGAGGAACAGAAGGATGATGCGTCGTTCATGGGAAATCCGCTGGATAAGGTTGCCGGGCTGGTGAACGGGGATATTCCGGTCATTCTGGTTGCGGGGGATGCCGATGAACCGGTTCCGTTCGAGAAGAACGGCAAGCTGTTCGAGACCTCATACAGGGAACACGGCGGCGTCATCAAAACGATCGTGAAACCCGGGATCGGTCATCATCCGCACAGTCTGGAGGATCCAACCCCGATCGTGGATTTCGTGAAGGCGTATTTTCGCGCGGAGTGACAAGCGCGCGGAGTGACAAGCGTGCGGAGTGATCAGTGTGCGGAGTGATCAGTGTGTGAAGTGATCAGTGTGTGAAGTGATTAGTGCGCGGAGTGACAAGCGTGCGCGGGACGACTGCCGATGGAACCTTCCATTGGCAGTCGTCCCGCTTTCTCATTCTCCGACCTTGAACTGTCGAACATTCTCCGTCAGGGTCATGGTGCTGGCATGGGTCTTTTTCACGAGGTTTAGCACGTCTCCGGAGTGATGGGTGACGTCGGTCGCCCGCCGTGCAATGTCGGTGATGCCTTCCGAACCTTCTCCGGATGCGGTTGTCACACTGTCGATGGTCTTGATGACATCGCCGATGGAAGCGAGCAATTGTTCGGATGTCGCGCTGAATTCCGTGACGAGGTCGTCCACATAGCGTGCATCATCTTTGTAGCGGTCCGTGATGGTCATCATCGTGACATATTCCGCCTGGACATCCGTCGACACATATTCAAGCAGGTCGTTTGCGTTCAGGGAAAGGTTATGGACCGCATCCGTCACCTTGTCAGTAATCATTTGGATTTCAGAAACGGCCGTTTTTGACTGTTCAGCCAACTTTCTGATTTCCTCGGCGACAACCGAAAATCCTCTTCCCGATTCTCCGGCGCGAGCGGCCTCGATGGCTGCATTAAGCGCCAGAAGGTTGGTCTGAGAGGTAATCTGCAGAATGGATTCGGATAGAATGCGGATCTGGTCCACGACATGGGCATCCCGGATGGCTTGTTCCAGTTTTCCTTGGGTCTCCTTGAAAACCAGTTGGGCCTTATGTTGGGATGCGAGAACGTTTTCTTTTGTCTCCACGGCTCGGTGGCTGATCTCAGCCGCCATACCCGCGCCTTCCTGTGATTTTTCCGCGATCCCTCTGATGGCCCGCTCGATTTCCAGGGAGGTGGCGGCCATCTCTTCCGCAGCTGCGGCAGTCTGTTCCATGCTGGCGGCCAGCTCCTCCGTCGTGGCGGAGATGCCCTCGATGCTGCCATTCAGATCAAATACATTCCCTTCCACCTGGACGACTACGCTGCCGATGGAAACGGATTCATTCTGTACATTCCGGATCAGGCTGTTCATTGAATGCTGCAGGGCATCTACAGATTTGAGCAGGTCTCCGATTTCATCACGGCGGTTGAGCAACTTGACGGGAACCCGTACGGAAATGTCACCTTCGGCAATCAGACTGAGGAGGCCGACACCGCTCTTCAATGGAGTGGTTATGTTTTTTGCGATCCAGAGAGTGACAAAAACTGCAACCAGAACAACCAGAATCAGGATGAACAGATAGTTCAGCAAGGTTTCGCGATAATCGTCCTCGCTCTGCTGATACCGTTTTTTGGCCAGTTCCGAATTGTATGCATTCAAGTTCCGGACGCTTGTCTGATAGGCTTCCAAAACAGGCATTCCTTCGGTGATGAGGAGTTGCTGGGCTTCCTGCGGGTTACCGGCCTTGATTTTTTCCACGGCGGGAGTAAGGACTTCCAGCCACTTTTTCAGGTTTTCACCGATCGCGGCAAATTGGGTAGGCTGGTCTTCCGTTTTCGACAGGTCCCCCAATTGGGTCATGTCCTGCCCGATTGTCTTCAGACGTTTCTCAATGTCAGCGAAGACAGGGTCCCGTTCGCTGTCCGACTGGAAGAGCAAAAGGGCATAGGCGTCTGCGGTGACGGCACGGGTTTGTGTTCGAAGATCCGCGCCAGTTTCAATGGCGCGAAGATGGTCATTGTACAGCGAAGCCATACTCCTGCTGGATTTTTGTAGATTGATTGCGCCAATGGCCGCGATCAACAGGATGAAGCCCAGCAAGATGGACGCCAGGATGAAAATCTTCGTTCTTACCTTCAGGTTTTTCATTGATCCCTCTTTCTGTAAATGATAATAATCAATAGCAGCGAGTAGATTCTATCGCCAAACCCGCTCCAGGTCAAGCGTTCCGCGATGCGGCGGTTTGTTAAATGCGCGTAAGCCTGTTCGGAAAGAGGATTGGTTTACAGAAGAATATCGATTGCTGAAGACGATGCATGCGGAAAAGGATCCATGCGAAGCATGGATCCTCCGATTGATAATGTGATTACGAATACGAAAGGAGAAAGAGCGAAGAAGGGAAGTGCCGCATTCAGGCGTGATACCGGCGGCAGGCAGGGAAGTGGCGCATTCAGGCGTGATACCGGCGGCAGGCAGGGAAGTGGCGCATTCAGGCGTGATACCGGCGGTAGGCAGGGAAGTGCCGCATTCAGGCAGGATGCCAGCGGTGGGCATAATAAGGACTTTCTTGGAGCTGACCCAGTGCCGTCAGCCCTTCTCCGTCGAGGGAGCGGTTGGAAAGAAAATGGAGATTCGCCGGCCATGTGCCATTCTCAAGTTGCAATGAGAGACTTCCGTTTCGCCATGCCACTTTGATTCGATTGCCTGAATCATCCTCATGCGAGGTCTCGCCGGTTTCACCGGCCAGAACGAACGTGAGGTGGTCAACGGTGTCTGTTCGATTTCCGACAGAGGAACCGAACAGCAGGGAATCGCCGAGATTCAACGGCAATGCATCGCCGTTCCGAAGGAAAACTGGGATGGCATCAGGTCCGCAGCGATTGCTGATGGAGCGGGCGCCATGCAGTTCCAAGCCTGTCCAGAGATCCATCCAGTCTCCTTCCGGCAGATAGACTGTCCTTGAACGGCGGTTCGCTTCCAGAACCGGTGCAACCAGCAGACTGCCAAGCAGAAACTGATCCTCGATGAGGCGGCACACGGGGTCCGATGGATATTCCAGAACGAGGTGCCGCATGAGCGGAAGTCCCTCTGAAACGCTGCGCTGTGCCTCTTTCCAGACGTGAGGCATGAGATTCATGCGCCAATTCGCCTGCCAAAGGCAATCTGCCATCAGGGTGGAGTCACCCGTGTGCGCGGCGATATTCCAGGGACTCCGATCATTGTTCTGTGTAACCGGAGCCGTGGATCCGCCATATTGGCCGCTCGGCATGTCGGAATGCCATTGCATGGCGGAGATGTAGACTGCCGTCTGGGTCGCGCGACGGTACAGATCGGCGGTGGGAAGGGGACCTGTGAATCCGGCGATGTCGAAAGTCCAGAAAAGAAGGCCCGACAGGCCCGCAGAAAGTCCGGCACGCATGACACTTCTGAACTCTTCCCAGGTGGAAAGCTGATCTCCTGCCCAATGCATCGGGGAACGCCAGGACCCTGTTGTTCCCGCTCGACTGAACAAGACCCGTTCGGGGCCTGCGAACTCGCTATAGGACTGCGTATACAGGGCGGGATACCGGTTTCGCATTTCAAGGCCCCGGCTCCCGTCGTGGAAAATCGTTTCCGGGTCGTATACCATTTCCCCGCCGTCCGTCTTGAACCCGTCTATGCCGGCTTCGAGCAGATGCCTGCGTTTTTCAAACCACCATCTTCCGGCAGCCGGGTTTGTGAAGTCAGGAAGCATGGAACCACCGAACCATTTGCCTTCCGGAATCCGGAAAGGGGAGCCGTCCGGATTCCGGACGACGAAACCTTCACGGATCGCTTCCTGTCGTTCCGCTTCATGTGCGGCATCCACATGACCATCGCCGAGTTTCTTCAATACAGGAATCTGCCACAGCACAAGCTTGATGTTGTCCGCATGGAAAGCGTGGATCATCGCGGCCGGACTCGGCCAGGGGTTTCCTGAATGCGCTGGCGCTGAAGCAGGAGGGTTCGGATTCCATTCATGGAAAGTGGATTCATCGCTCCATGCTTCGATGACGGCGACGGAAACCGGATAGCCTGCCTGCCTGGCCATTTCCAGCTGTTCCTCGACGATGGCCTGCGTGTTCCAGCGGTTGGCGGACATCCAGATGCCGAGGCTCCACTTCGGCGGCAATATCGCGCCGCCCGTGTCCCTGACAAATGCGGCAAGCATTTCAGCCGGTGTACCCTGGTAGAAGCGCACTGGAGGGACATCCCGGGATCCCAGTGTCGGCAAGAGCACAAGGAGTTCCACAAAGGGCTCCGATGCGAATGCGGGCGAACTGTGCGGGACTGCGTTCGATGGCAGGTCGTTTGCCGGTTCTATTCCCACGGGCATGGCGGAAAGGGTCATGGGGACCGTCGAGTCGATGAAGGCGCCCATGCCGGCATCCGTCATGACAAAAGGGACGGGCAGGTAGGTTTCCCGGTCCTGACACGTGAAATGATCGGTTGCAAGGAATTGGGTGACCAATCCGTTGCGATCCACCTCATCATATCGCTCGCCCATTCCGTAGACGATCTGTCCAGGCAACCGGAAAGAGAGACGGATGGTTCCGTCCTCCTGATAGCGGATATGCAAATCCGGTTTCATATTGTCTCCTTATTTCCGCAAGGGGATTCATGCCAGCCTTTCAGGGCTGGATGCGCCTGACGGAATCACGTTCCACGAGAGATACGGGCAGGATCACTTCCTGTTTGCCTGCATCCGGATCCTTGATGCTGTTCAGAATCATGTCAACCGCGCACTGACCCTTTTTGAAGATGTCCTGGTGGATGGTCGTCAGGGCGGTATCCATGTATCGTGCGATATTGAGGTCGTCAAAGCCGACAAGGGAAATGCGTTCGGGGACTTTCCAGTCGGCGGCATGAAACCGTTTCATCGCCCCGATGGCCAGGATGTCTGCGGTGGCGAAGGCGGCCGTAAACGCCACTTCGCTTTTCATGATCCGCTCTGCAAGCGCCATGCCGGACTCAAAGTCCACGACTCCCTCGAAGACGTGCGTCTTGCGGACCGGCAGGCCGAACTCCTTCAACGCATCCACATAACCTTCGTAACGTTTCCGAATGACGCCACCTTCCTTGATGACGCCAGAGATGAGCGCCACTTCCTTGTGTCCGTTCTTCAGCAGGTGGGAAGTGGCGATATACGCGCCGTACCGGTCGTTGATCTGTACGGAGTGGAAGTAATGGTCATCGCAATAACTGTCGACCAGCACGATGGGGATGCGGGACTTTTTCAGTTCATTGAAGAAGTCATCCGCGTACATCCCGATGATGACGATCCCGTCGAGATTCCGTTCCATGGCGAGTTTGAGATAATCGGCATCGGCATCGGCGCCGGATATCAACAGGTGGTAGCCGTTGATGCGCGCATGATATTCGATGCTTCCGACAATATCGCTGTAAAAGGGGTTGTTGAGCATGAGCCGGCTGCCGGGTTCCGTTTGCGGCACCACAACGCCGATCAGCTTTGAGTTCTTGTTGGACAGGCCACGTGCGGAGAGATCCGGAACATAGTTGAGTTTTGCGATGGCACTCCGTACACGCTCCTGTGTCTCTTCACTGATGCTCTCCTTGCCGTTCAGCACGTAGGAGATGGTGGCGACGGATACATTCGCCTCCTTGGCAACATCCCGGATGGTGGCCCGCTTTTCTCTTTCCCTTGGCATCGGATGGTTCCTCCTTCGGGCCCGTGAAACCTGGAAAACAAAGAATGGTGCAATGGCTTAACCGATTAACTTGATTCTGTATTTTATCATGTGGCCTTCCGGCCTGTCAACGCCGTGCGACATTGTGAACATGGCATTGACAGGCATCTTCGCCGGTTGCATGGTCCATGCCTCCGACAGCCCGGGAGGCGTTCGGTGCCCGCCCGGGTTGCCGGAATCGGCATCAAGGGAAGTTGATTGGGGAGCGTGCTGGCCGGAGGAACGCGACGGATTATTGGGCGGTCGTATACCGTGTGTATGCATCCGTATAGATCTTGAGCATCTTTTCGTAGCCCATGTCGTTCAGCTTTTTCTTGTAGGCATCCCATCCCTGGTCGATCCCGCCCTTGGAAATCCATTCCGCACGGGAGGTCTGGACATAGGTGTTGATGTCGGCGAGCAGGGTGGAAAGCTCGGTGTTTTCAGCTGCCGTATACATGACGTTCGGGAACGGAACCGTGATGAACGGATCGCCCATCTTGCTGAGTTCCTGTTTCAGACCGTCGCCGCTTTCAGGATTGAGCTTGATTAGCTTCTGGAAATCAGGACTGACGAACTTCGGTCCGAAATCCCGCAGGCTTGAATCCCAGTACCAGGCATCCGCGCTGGTGCCTTCCGGCGGATTGTTCAGCGTGTAGGTGCCGTCCGCGTTTTTGGTGATGACGGTGCCGATGGCGCCCCAGAAGTTCTGGATGCTGGCTTCTCCGTCATAGAATTGATCCAACCAGCTTGCCGCCACTTCCGGATTCTTGCAGAAGGTTGTGATTTCCGCTTCGTTGCGGACGATACTTGAAATGCCGTCCTTGTCGCCGCCGGCGTATTGTCTGCCATCCGGGCCCTTGATCGGGGCAATGGCGACATATTCGGGCGACCATTGTCCAAACAGCGAGTCAGGTGTCCAGGCGTAATCGAAGCCGACAAGGGAAACGGAATCATTCTTCCGCTTGCCATCCTGCATCGTGCCGTCCTGCGTGAAGGTTTCCGGGTCGATGATGCCCTCGGCATACAGCTTGTTCAGCCACTTGAGGCCGTCCTTGTACTGCTCGGTCACGGGGAAATAGGCGAGGGAACCATCGTCCTTGATGATCATGTGGGAGCCATTCAGATCCGTGATGCCAAAGGGGTTCAGCAGATCCATCGTGACGTCCTTGGCGCCGGAATACGGGATTTCATCATTCGGATCGCCATTGCCGTTTGCATCCTTTTCCTTGAATGCCTTCAATACGGAATATAGCTCGTCGATGGTCGTGGGCACCTGCAGTCCCAGGTTGTCCAGCCACTTTTTGTTGATGATGGGCTGTCCGCAGGTTTGCGGACGGCAGGGGAGGTTCTTCGGGAGGGAATAGATTTTGCCTTCCGGCGAAGTGATGACCTTTTTCAAGCCTGGAATGACGCTCATGGCATTTGTCAGGTTCGGCATCTTGTTTTTGATGAGGTCTGTCAGTTCGACGAACAGCTCGTTGTTGCTGGCGATGTCGTTGTCATTGAAGGTCTGACCGCCGATGATCACTTCGGGCAGTTCGCTGCTGGCCAGCAGGATGGCTTTCTGCTCGTTCCAGTCATTCAGGGACTGGACCTGCCATTGCGCCGTCACATTTGTCTTTTTCTCGAGATCGATGAGCCACTGATTTTTTGTGAAGGAGTCTCCCATGGTACCCCATCGTGTGGTCAGTACGGTTAGGGTGACCGGCTCCTGCGCGGCAGGTGTTGCCGCTGCGGATTCGCTGGCGGCGGCAGTCGATGATTCGGTTGCAGCCACGCTTTCCGCACTGGATGCCTGGGTGCCGGCTGCGGGTGCGCCGCATCCGGAGAGGGTCATGAGCAGCATGGCGGCAAGCAGGGTCAGGGTGATGATGCTTTTCGTTCCTTTTCTCATTTTGGGCCTCCTTATTCATGGATGGTGTTGAGGGGTTCGGGTTAAGGAATTCAGGTTGTGGGATTCGGGTCAAGGGGTTCGGGTTGATGGATTCAGGTCGATGGTTTCGAGTCGGAGGGAGTGGATCGATCAGTTTGAGGCTGTGGGTCCCTGCTGCGGAAGCATGGCAAAGCAGAATGCTGAATTCCGAATCCGCCTCCTGTGGGGTGGGTTCGATTGGCAACCAGCTTCCGGTAGTAAGGTCAGGTGAAAATTGGCGTGAGAAGGTTGAAGTCGGATGGATCAGCCCTTGACGGCGCCGACCATGACGCCCTGGTTGAAATATTTCTGGAAGAACGGGTATAGGAGCATGATGGGAACCGTCGAGACGATGATGACCGAATATCGCATCAGGTTGGCCAGTCGAAGGGCGATCTGTGCTGCTTCGCCCGTGCCGAGGGCGCTCGTTGTATTGTTGATGATCAGGATATCCCGCAGGAACAGCTGCAGTGGGTACAGATCCTTGTTCCGGATGTAGATCAGGGCATTGAAGTAGGAATTCCACTGTCCGACCGCAATCCAGAGTGCGATGACGGCGATGATGGCCTTGGAGAGCGGAAGGACCATGGAGAAGAAGAATCGCAGGTTTCCGCATCCGTCGATCTGGGCTGCATCCCACAGATCGGACGGGATGTTCGAGGAAAAGAATGTCCTGGCCACAATGATGTTGTAGACCGATACTGAAAAGGGAACCACCATGACCCAGAACGTGTCGAGCAGGTGAAAGTCCTTGATGGTGAGGAAAGTGGGGATCAGGCCGCCGGAAAAGAACATGGTGACGACGAACAGGAACATGAGGAATCCCCTGCCGACGAGGTCCTTCCTGGAGAGCGCATAAGCCGCCGGGATGTTCACGGCCAGACCGAACAGGGTTCCGACAAGCGTGTACAGAAAGGTGTTCCAATAGCCGAGCCAGATATCCGAATGCTGCAGCAGTTCCGAATATCCGTCCAGGGTGAAGGAGACGGGAAGGAGCCAGACCTTTCCGCCGGAAACGGCATTCGGGTCGCTGAAGGAGGCAATGACGATGAACCAGATCGGATAAAGCACAACCAGCAGGATAAGGCCGGACAAAAAATAGATGGGCCAGCCGGAACGGTCTCTCGTGCGTCGAGCCCCGTGTACGTCAAGTTTTACTGCCGATGCCGTCATGATCAGTATCCCCCGTTACCATAGGCTGTTTTCACTGATTTTTTTCGCCAGCCGGTTCACGGTCAGCAGCATGATGAGATTGACAACCGTATTGAACATGTTGATGGCGGCGGAATAGCTGTACTGTGCACTCGTGATGCCGACCTTGTAGACGTAGGTGGAGATGACTTCGCTGGCTGACAGGTTCAGGTTGTTCTGCATGAGATAGACTTTCTCGAATCCCAGTCCCATCAGGTTTCCCGCACGCAGGATCATCAGGATGACCATGACGGGCACAAGCATGGGAAGGTCGATGTACAGGACTTTCTGCCATCGGCTCGCACCGTCGATGGTTGCTGCCTCGTATAATGCAACATCCACCGCGGACAAGGCCGCCAGATATACGATGCTGTCCCAGCCGGTGTGCTGCCACGCATCGGACCAGACATAGACGCTGGTGAAGAGATTTGCTTCCCCCATGAGGTTCGGGGCCTTCAGACCGAACAGGCCGTACAGGTTTCCGATGAGGCCGCTTCCCGGAGACAGGAACATCAGGATCATGCCAACCATGACGACGGTGGAGATAAAGTGGGGCATGTAGGTGATGGTCTGGAATGCCTTGCGATATCTCCCGTTCCGCATCTGGTTGATGAGTATGGCGAGGATGATGGGAAGCGGAAAGGTCACGACCATGCTGTAAAGGTTGATCAGGAGCGTGTTTCTGATTGTCGTTTCAAACTGGAAGGAGTTGAAGAATTTGAGGAAATGCTTGAACCAGGGATCGGCCCAGTGACTGCCGGTGATGCCGAGGGAGCCCTTATAGTCCTTGAATGCGATGATGACGCCATACATCGGCCGATACGCGAAGAGAATGAGCAGGACCAGCGCAGGGAGAAGCAGGAGGTAAAGGCTCCAGCAACGCCGGATGTCCTTCAGCCATTGATCGACTCTGCCGAGGTTTTTCGTAGTCGGAATGCTGGCTGTACGCAAGGCACGTTCCTCCCTTTCGGAAACAGGGTGGCGGTCTGCAGACTGTTTTCCATGTTGTCAGTGCAAATTGATTTAACCGGTTAAGTTCATGATTCAGTATAAACATAGGAATATCACCATGTCAAGCACTGAAATCAAGAAAAATAAAGAAATATGTATGATGAATTTTGTTAAATGATCTGATATTTACGTAACCGAATAAGTTGAGGAAATGCGTATGCTGGAAGAAGGGCTGAGCAATCTGGGCAGTTCCGATTGCCAACTCACCGGTCTGCAAAAAAAAGAATACCATGTCACTGCCGGGTGTGTCAGATCCGGTGGGCCCTCTGGAACCCGTTGGATCTTCTGGACCCTGTGACATGGCATTGCTGGCGGAGGGTGATCGATGTCTGACAACCATAACGCGAGGAGGCGGAGGAGATTGTGGATAAGCGGCAAAACATTATTGCGTGGTTATCCTGTCGTTTGGCAAAAGAGGTCAGCCTACTACCCGGCTGGATGCATCGCGCAAGGTTTCCGAAATGGTGGCGAGTTCCTGGGTGGACGCGGACAGCTCTTCGCTTGCAGCCGCCTGCTGCTCCCCGATCCCTACCACATGTGTGACCGTGCTGTTGATCTCATCAACGGATTCCCGAATGTTTCCGATGATCCGTTTGATTCCCACTACGCTTTTGGCGCTTTCTTCAGCCATCTTGCGGATTTCAGTCGCAACGACCGAAAAGCCGCGTCCCGCGTCCCCTGCGCGTGCCGCCTCGATCGCGGCGTTCAGACCCAGCATTTTCGAAGTGGAGGAGACTTCATTGATGAACTCAAGGATTTCATGCGTCTCATCCATTTTTTTCGTGATGCCGGTGGCCAGGGACTTCAGGGAAAGCTGTGAATGAACCAGTTCTTCCGCGGAAGCCGAAAGCTCCTCAATGGAGGCGGATGTCTGCTGGGTGGATGCGGCGACTTGCTGGGCCATATCGCTTACACGATTGCTGTTGTAGAGGTCGTAGCCGATGCCGAGTCCGCCGACAATCCGGCCGGACTTGTCTTTCAGCGGAACAGCCAGCGAACGGAAGGGAAAACCGAAAGCCTCCGTTGGAACCACCATGTCAATGATCGAATCCCTTTTCATGGCCAGATGGATCGCATCCTGCTCGGGGATTGGAACACCGACCATATCGGCATCAATGCGGATACGTTCGCCGACAAGGAGCGTCTTGAAGCATCTGGTGTCCGTGATGCCGATCATGCAATCCAGAGGGATGACTTTCTGAAGAAAAGGTGCAACCAGAATCATGGCGTCAAGAATGGAGGCAGGATTGTCCTGAACCAGTGCGGGAAAAGAAGGATCCTCTGTTGCGCTGATTTCATAGATTGCTTCACTCATGATGCAATTCCTCCTTGTTTATGATAAGTGGAGATCATGTCTTCACTGAGGATCAGGATGAGTCGTTCGCCTTGTTTGAGCACATGTTCCGGTCTGGCCTGATCTTGATTCATCCAGGGGATGCTGAGCCGCTCAAGGTCCTTTTCATCGAAATCGGCCACTTCCGTCACATCATCGACCGTGACGCCGGTGATCTGTTCGCCGGTCTGCAGGACCAGAAGCCGGCTGTCAGCCGTTTTTTCAAGAGGGTTCCCTCCAAAGCGGATCTGCAAGTCCCACACAGGCAGGACCGTGCCACGAAGGTTGATGACCCCTTGCAATCCGGCCGGCATGTTCGGAAGCGGTGTGATTTCCGGAATTCTGAGGATTTCCCGGGTCATGTCGATGGGAATCCCGTATTCCTGCTGTCCCAGTCGAAAAATGACATACTGGTTCATCGCTGTTCACCTCATTTCATGTTTTTTCGTATGAAAAAGAAACGTCCTTCCAGACGCCTTCCTTACGCATCTGTATGGGCAACCTGGCATTTATGATTCTTGGGCGGTGGAGAAGATCTCTTTTAACCTGGCCACATGACTGGTTTGTACTTTTCATACATCATAGTTTATTGACTTATTGCAATAATACAGCGAATATCATTGGATTACAAGTGATTTTCAGGAAATTAATGTATGAATGTGACGAATTTTTCAAACGGACAATTGTACAATGTATACAATAACCGTTCAAACGTCGCCCGCGGAGCAAGAGCACACGCGATTCCATCCACGGAATGGGCAAAATCATGAAAACCCGCAAGGAGTCCGCCCCAAGGTCCGTCCCTGATTCGTGCCGGACAGATTCATGGCTCCTTGAATTTCATTCTGTTGATTCTCATATTCGCAAGAAACATGCGGATCATGGGGAGTGTTACAAATTTCTTCGTATGGATCATGCGTGCCAGCCACTGAAGGAGCGGTCTGTAATCCCATTTCCCCTTATTGTCCAGAGAGATGCCATACTCTTCATATAGCGGCTCATTCTGCAGGACTCGCCGCTTGAAGTCGGTGTAATCCTTCTTTTCCCCGGGTGACCATGCTGTTTCGGCAAAGGCGAACAACCGGGGGAAAAGGAGATCATTCGCGATTTTTCTGGAGTGGACCCATTCCGTCCAGAGTGCCATTTCGAGACCCAGCAGGACACAGGAAGCGCCTTCGAATACGGATTCGTACTGGTAGACCTTCCTCAGGGAGAGCGAACTGATCGGGTAATCGAAATAGTAGGCGGCGATATTGGCGTCGATGACGGGAATGCCGTTGTTCCTGAGGATATCCTGCAGTGCCGGCAGGTTGCCGTAAGGATGCCAGTATTCGCACGCGACGGTCTTGTCCAGCGCATCATCGGAAAAAGCGTCATTCCACAAGACCACCTTTTTCCCCCGCTTTTTTGCATGGCCGACCACTTTGTTCATGAACCAAGTCTGCATTTGCCGCGGACTATCAAGCCCATACCGGCGGGCTGCTTCCATGCACTTTTCGCAATGGATCCAGTGGATCTTGAATACTTCATCTCCGCCCAGATGAAGGGTATCGCACGGAAACAGGTCGATGATCTCATCCAGGATGTCGAAGACGAAAGTGTCGTGGGCCTCATTCCCGATACAGAGGATTTCGCCGAATATGCCAGCTTTTGTGGTGACGGTTGTCCCGCCCGGTTCGCAAAGAAGCTCGGGGAATGCTGCCGCAGCCGCGGTGAAATGACCTGGCATGTCGATCTCTGGAACGATTTCGATGTTACGGTCTGATGCGACGCCGATGATTTCCCGAAGATCGTCCTGTGAATAATAGCCACAGTTCCTGTAGTCGGATGTGGCCTCGTCGTATGCCTTGTCGGGAGAACCCGTCCGATTGGCGCCGATTTCCGTCAGACGGTGATATTTCCGGATCTCCACCCGCCATCCCTGGTCGTCCGTCAGATGAAGGTGCAGCCGGTTCAGTTTGTTGAGCGCGGCGATTTCAATATACCGGAGGAGCTCTTCCTTCGGAATGAAGTGACGGCTGACATCGAGGAGAACCCCCCGATAGCCGTATCTTGGCGCATCTTTGATCTCCATGCCGTCAATCCGGTCGGTTCCCGAGACGAGTTGAAGCAACGTGCCGATTGCATAAAATTGACCCTTTCCGTTTGCGGAAACCAGGTGGATGCCGGCTTCGGAAACATGCAGATTGTAGGCTTCTTCCGCAAGTCGCCCATCCAGCGCGCAGGAAAGCGTTCTGCCTGCATTGTCCACTTGCATGAGGCCGGTGTGCTTCGAAAGAATCCCAGTCAGGAGAGAACGGTTGAAGGGCGTCCAGGGTCCTGAAAGCGTGATTTCTCCGACAAGCTCGAAACTGCCGGTGGTCGGGGTCAGACGTTGGGGGCGTGGAAGTATGCTGTTTGCCATCGAATACCCCTCAATGTTAGTAAGGATCGTTAAGCGGGGAAGTGCAAACACAGGGTATCAGACTATGCGGATAGCTGCAAATGAAGACTGTCTCGGAAAGCAGGAATCCGCTCAATCTGCAGGAAAAACCTCGAAACAATGCAATCCCGCCGGCGTCCGGAAGCGGGCGTGGCGCCCTTCCTTTCCGATATAGGTGATGATGCCCGGTTCGGATTCGCCAAGGCATTCCGTGTTCTGTAAATCTTCCAGAACGCCAAACCTGCGGTTGTTCACCAGAATCGTGTGACGGCAAGCGGTCGGCAGATCCTGCAGGGGCAGACCTGCAACTGCAGCGGTTCCTTCAGGGACCAAGACTTCGAGCCTGAATGCGGCTTCCGTTCGCTCAACCGTTACGCGGATCAATCCCCGAACCGATGGGACAGCGGCTGTAATCCGGTTCAAACCGCACAGGCAAGGCAGGACATGGAAGGACGCGAACCCGGGCGTGTCGGTATCAATTCCGGCGATATGTCTGTACAGGATTGTGAGAGGACCGCCAGACCAGGCGTGGTTTCGGGTCCCGAGCACAGTGAAGTCTTCCCACAAGGTGGAGTTGTCATTGCAAACCAGCGGCGCATAACGTTCACGCATCCGTAGCATGGCGTTCTCATGAAAACCCATCCTGCACAGGGCTTCCAGCACATAGCCTTCCATGTAAGGGGTTGCGTTGCGCACGGAACAGAGGACATCGCGGAACGAGACGTATCTGTTTTTCCCGGCAGGCGTGTTTCTGGTTTTATCTGCCGGGTCATGTCCTTCTTTCCCGACCCTGGCAAGGCTTCCCGCCTCTGCCTGACCTGACAAACCGGGCAGACCTGTCAGACCGGACAGCACGGCAATGGCGTTTGCACGATCGTCCGGATTTTCAGATGAACGATACACGCCATTCCGCAAGAAAGCGTTGTCGAAATGGGTCCGGATGCTTTCCATCCGATGCTGATACCAGTCCATGTCGGCCTGGGTACCGACACGCTTCGCCGATTCGGCGCCTGCCTTCAACGCGCTGTAATACCACGCGTTTTCCAACACAGGGCCATCCACGCCCATCCCGTGATCATACCACTGCCAATCCCCCTTTCGAGGCTGAACCAGGCCATCAACACCCATTTTCCAGAGACCTAGATATTCGCGGATCGGCCTGTTTGTCAGCGTCAGCAGGGTGTCATCACCCGTGTATCGGCAGTATGTCATGATCATGCCGAATTCCGAAAGGGCATTCAGGGACTGTGAAGGAAGTTCCTGTGCATGGACACCGGGAACATTCCCCCAAAGCACCCTTCCGTCCTTCCAGCGAATGAAATCGGAAATCGCCTTCCGTGTAAGGGCGTCCGCCTGCCGTCCAAGCGTATAGAAGGTTTGCGGGACCTGGGAGCTGACGTCGCCAATCCACTGTCCGCGCTCCCGATCCGGGCAGTCCATGTAATTGTCCCGCATGCAGGCATAGAGTGTCCGCCTGCACTTTTCATGAAGGTCGTTCAGAAAGGGATCGTCACACTGGAAATCCCCTTCAAACGTACAGTCATAGCCGGATTCCCGATACCCGAGCGAGAGGATTTCCACCCCTTCCGGCAGGGTGTGCAGCACTTCCTCACCAAAGAGCCAATACGGATACTCAAATTCCTGAATCCCGCTTCGCGTGATGTATTCCAGGCGATGCCCGCGATACAGGTTGATTGAATCTCCGGGTCCGCCGTGAACCTCATACCGATCGGTCCGAATATCCACGCGGAGGCCTTCCTTTTGTGCGCGGATACGGAAGAAGGGGGCCATCTGGGCGGCATATGGCAGAACTGCATGACATAAGCCGGTTTCGTCCATCCGAACCTGCTTGTACGCCTTCACGCCGAAATCGCAGAAGAGGGGAATGGGCCGTTCTTCCAGCCTTCCCCAAGGCTTGGCCGGATAATGGCCAAGAGATATGGCGCTTTCCCAACGGCTGTCGTCAAAGGTGCGATCTGTCCAATCCGGCCAATCCAGGCGTGCGTCGAAGGAGACATTATGACCGCCATACAGATACGAAGGCAGGGGTTCTCCGGATTTACCGTACGCAGGATGTACCTGTGCTTTCCAGGAAGCGTCACTCCAAATCCGACGGTTTCCGAGTGAAGCTTCGAACAGCAGACCGCCTTTGCCGGAATTGACATTGTTGCGGCCCTCATTCCCCCAGTACCAGACAAGAATGGCCAGGGTATTCGTTCCAATGTGCAGGAGGCCGGACAGATCCAGACGGTCATAATAACCGGCGGCGGGCGCCGGTCCCCGGTTCAGTCCCCCGTCGAAAATGACGCGGGTGCCGTTGACCCACAGCTGATACTTGGTCTCACAGGATATCCAGGCGGCAGCAGACGCCGGCTCATCCGAAAGGATGACTTCCTTCCGGAAGCACACCCATGTGTCCTCTGAATCGGCTTCGGTGCACCAAATCCAGTCTGCATCCCAATTTCTCGTCGTCCCGAAGGTCACTTTCGACACTGGTGCTGTTCGCATTCGCCCACACTCCCCGATTTGGATTCAGATGTGGATTTTCTCATGACGGGCACTGTTCCGGAATTCCTTCGGGCTTTGTCCCGTGTATTTGGTGAAGAGGCGTGAAAAATAATGGGGGTCCGGAACGCCGATCCTGTCGGCGATTTCCTGGATGGGCAGGGCGCTTTCTTCCAGCAGTTTCTTTGCCTGGACGATGCGGTAGGAAGCCAGATAATCACTGAAGGTCTGCTGCATCTCGGTCCTGAACAGCTTGCTGAACCAACTTGCGCTCAGTCGTACATGCTCTGCCACCCGCTCGAAGGTAAGGTCCTCCTGGTAATGCGTCTCCACAAAAGCGAGCGACCTGCGGATCTCCTCGCGCAGGAACATGTCCGGGCTTTTCAGGTTATCCTTCAATGCTTCGGCCATACCGAGAAAAAGCTCATGGATTTCCGTGAGGTGCGTGGCCTGTGCGATCCTTTCCTTGATTCGGGGAGAATCGTTTTCGGACTGTCTGTCTCCGGACCGGAGTGCGAGGTGCTCGGGAATGCAGGTGACAAGCAGAGATGCCATGTTCTTCACATCCTCCGGTGTCGGCCTGTATTCCTCTGCGAGGGAAGTCTGCCAGCCGGTCAGGCATTCCGCAGCGGCAACCCCGTTGCCTGCGGTCAGGTTCGCGCGCAGTCTGTCGACGATTCCCTGAAAAACACTGCCGGGCATATTCCGGAAGAATCCTTCCGGACATTCCTCTTCAAGAAGGCATTCACCCCTGCCGGCATAAAACAGCTTCTTCAGAGCCGAGTGCACCATGTCACTGGACTGACCCATGTACTGGAAGTCATCCCCCGTCCTTCCCAACACCAGCTTGCAGCAAGCTTCCGAAGCATGATTCGGGAGGCGGAAGCTCTCAAGGATCCGCAGGCAGAATTTCCGTGTCTCCTCCTCGAACCGGGCTTCCGTCATGCCGGACTGTTCATACAGGAGGACAGGCCAACAACGGGCCGGCATGGCAGTCACGATGCAGCGCAGATCGCTCTCCCAGTCTTCGAACGACAATTTGTGGGCTTCCACCGACAGGAGGCCTTCCCGATCCGGATTCAACAGGACAAACCGGTACCTCTCGGGCCAGAAACCCAGATCCCGGAGCTGTTGGGCGCATTCCCGCACATATTCCTTCGATCCGGAGAGCATCATCTCATTCAGGGTCCGTCGAATGGTCTTGCGTCTGTTCTGCTTCTCCTTCTGCAGGGACCTCGCGGCCTTCTGGACAACATTGATGAAATCCTCTTCCTTGAGCATGATTTTCACCAGATAATCCGAGGCGCCAAGCCGCAGCGCAGCCTGTACTTTGCTGAATTCATCAAAGCAGGTGAGCAGGATGACCTTGGGCGCATCCTGCATTTTCCGGATTTCGGCAAGCAGCTCGAGTCCGTCCATGACCGGCATGAGAATATCGGTGACGATGATGTCCGGTTTCAGCACAGTTGCCAGCGCCAGCGCGTCCCGGCCGTTTTCGGCTTCTCCCACGATCCGGAAACCGTGCCGGGCCAGCGCGAAGGAGGAGATCCTGAGTCTGGCGTGAGGTTCATCGTCCACAATCAGCAACGTAACCATGTCATCCATCGTTCTGGCTCCTTCCCGTCGAGGCCTGCGGTACGGCTTCAGGCAAAGATTTTCCCCAACGCGGATGTATCCTTGCAATCACCGTCGTGCCTCTTCCCTTGCGGCTTACGATCTCCAGACCGCTGGTTTCCCCGTAATACAGCTGGATTCGTTCATGCACGTTCCGGATTCCGATGCTGGTCCTTCCGTTCTGATCCGTCCGCAGCAGATTTCGTACGGTCTCTTCCTCCATGCCCACGCCGTTGTCCGACACCTCCGCCAGCAGCACCTCATCTTCTTTCCAAACGCAGAGGGTCAGGAGGCCCTGCCGGTCCTTCAGCGGATGAAGACCATGAAAGACTGCATTTTCCACCAAAGGCTGCAACAGAAGCTTCAATACCGGTACATCCCGCAATCCGGCGGGGAGTTCCAGGCTGCAAGTGAACCGGCATCCATAACGGATCTTCAGAATCTCCACATAGGTTTCGATATAGGAGAATTCCTCCTGAAGGGTGCGCAGCGGCGCGTTCTTGTCCAGTCCGTATTTCAGCAGGCTGACCAGCAGATCCATCGCCCTGTGGACTTCCTTCCTCGAACTCGTATCCATCATCATGTCGATGGAATTGAGGGTATTGTACAGGAAGTGGGGGTTGATCTGGGAGAGCAGGACCTGGAAATCGTAATCCCGCTTTTTTTCGTTGGACGCATTCAGTTCGAGAATCAGGTTCTTGATCAGCTCGGACATCCGGTTGAGTTCGTCCGCAACTGCGCCGAATTCATCCTTGCGCTTCAAATCCAACCGGTATTCGAAATCCCCGGTTCCCACCCTGCGGATTCCCTTGATCAGGTGGATGAGGGGTTTTGTGAACCACCACATGACCAGGAAGTAGATGCAGAAAAGGCCTGCCACGCCGAAAAGGATGACAATCGCAAAATTATTGCTGAAAGGGGCGAATTTGCTTTCCAGCTTCTGGACATCTCCGATGACGAGGATTTTCCATCCCGGGTGATATGCCATTTCCGAGACGGAATAATACATTCTTCTGCCGGCCAGCCAGTCCTGTGCGGAAGCGTAGGTCTGCAGTTCCGGTTCGGACTGCATCAGAGGCTGGTTGTTCTCGTCGAAGTGCTGGTAATCCAGCCGATCCGCAAGGCTTCCGTCCGCGTCGTACAGCAGGGTGCGGATTTCGTAATTGCCTCCGGTGATGACGGTGTTGGAGATGAACTTGTCCAGATCCACGACAATGGCAAGCGTCCCCATGTAACGCTTTCCGTTGTAAATGGCTTTTGTGGCGATGCTGGCCGGATTGCTCGAATTTCCCCGGTTGATCAGGGAATAGAAATGGGGCGACCAGTATACCCCAACCTCGTTCTTGTGAACGCTTTTCTCGATGACCTTTTTTTCAGCTTCCCCGAAGAACTCCCAGTAGATATCCGGAGACCCCATCAACGTGCCTGTCTCATCCAGATAGGTAATGCCTCTGATGAAGTCGGATCGGTTTCCCGTGATGATGTCGATGACGGCTCTGATGTTTTCCGGGCTGTTGTCCTGCTGGATTCTTTTCTCGATATCGAGCGCGAGCATGTTGACCTGGTCGATGGAGCCCTTCAGGGAATGCACGATCTGAGCGGAAACACGCTTCAGGGAATCCTGCTGTGTTTCTCGGAAGAAATCGAATAAATACCCCTTCGCAAGGAAGAGGGTTGCAACGGAAAAAAGGATGCTCGGAATCACCAGGAGGATACTGAGCTTTGTCCGCGCTTTCAGTTTTCCCAATCCGAACTCCCTTCGCAACCGTTGCCGTGTCATTCCGGCATAGCCAGGCCGGGGGTCGGCCATGATCCCCTGCAGCCGGATGGAACGAATCAAAGGTGGCAGTGCGAAACTGCCACCTTTGATACTAGCATATGGGTCAGGGCATGGATACAGCGAGCTGTTTGGCGGCTGTTTCCAGCATTGTCCGGCCACCCGCCGTCTTCCATTCATCCACGTATTTGTCCCAGTCGTCGAAGCTGCGTTTTCCGAGCACGAAGGAGATCTCGTTTTTCAGGTTGAACTCCTTCATCTTGGAATCCACGGCTGCATCCTGGGTGATCAGCATGTCATTGTTCTTGTAGCGGGGAAGTCCGATGACATACTGGTTGAATTTGCTGCCCAGAACGCCGACCGGCTGATCGTCATAGACCTGCCAGACGAGGGTGTAGCCGATGAACTGCCAATCCCAGAGACAGTTGTTCTTCTGGTCGGTGTAGGCGGGATGCACATCCTTGTTGATGTAGAAGACATTGGTGCCGTCCGCGTTCAGGGTTACCTTCGAACCGTCGGGATAAACTTCGGGACCGCCGCCCTGCGAGATGGTCCAGTAGTTTTCATTCGGGTACATGCAGCTGTCCACGAAATGACAGATACGCTTGAGCTTTCCCGGATCCTTCTCAAGGTTTTTGTTGAAGATATAGATGCCATCGGGCGTTCCGCCCGGGGAGAGCATGCCGCCCAGTCCCTCGTTGGATTTCAGCGGATCCATCGGTTCCCAGACCTTGATGCTTTCCGCATCCTTCTTGTGGGCATTATAGGTTTCGTCGATCAGGTTCCAGCCGGGATAGTTCACCATGCCGATCTGATCATTCATCGAGTAGGACTTGAAGCGTTCCCAGTCAATGGTGTACCAGTCAGGCGAAAGCAGTTTGCTGTCATTCAGCTTCTTGACGAACATCAGGAATTTCTTGGTGGATCCGTCCAGCATGGGGTGATTGAGCTTCCCGTCCACCACGCTGTAACTCGGGCTTCCATACATGCTGCGGAGGGGATCCAGCATGGAGAAACCGTTTCCGCCGCCGGCGCCGCCCATGAACCATGTATCGGCTTTCCCGTTTTTATTGGGGTCTTTAGCGACACAGGCCTGCGCATAGGCAAACAGCTCATCTTCGGTTGCAGGCTTGTTCATGCCGAACGCCGTCAGCCAGTCTGAACGGACATAAAGTCCCCAGTTGTCGCCGAAGGTCGGGTATCTCGGAATACCGATCAGCGCACCATTGACCGTGCCGTATTCCTTGTAGGATTTGGTGACGTATTGGGCGAGTTGCGGCATGTAGGGAAGGATCGTGGTTGCGTCCATCAGGTTGCCCTGCTCGAAAAGGGAGATGGCGACATCCTTGTAGGGCATCTTTACGACGTCGGGCGCATCACCCGATGCATACCTCACGGCGACCATGCTCTTCAGGTCCTCTTGCTTCAAGCTCGTGAACTTCACATCCGTGTTGTACTTCTTGTCCATGTACTCCTTGATGGGATCGTTTTCAATCGGCTGGAAGATACAGCCGGAAAGCATGATTTCAAAGGTCTGTTTCGCGGTCATGTCGTCGTAGGCATAGGCGGAAGGATCCACGGCTTTTGGCGTCTTTGGGAAGGCATCCGGAAATTCGGTGATGGCGGCGGGTTCGGCGGCAACCGGCGTTGCGCTTTCCGAAGGCTTTTCACTTTCCGGCGCTTTCGTGCTTTCCGCCGAGGCGACACCGGTTGATGCGCTTTCCTGAACCGCGGGTGCGGGCTTTGCGGTTCCGCATCCGGACAGCAAGGTGGAGAGAATCAGGCAGGCAACCAGAAACAGGCTGGTGGTTTTTTTCTTGATGGTCATTTTGTTTCCTCCCTTTTTTCGGTGTGGCGTTTCCTGCCTTGCTGCTGACGCATGCTTCAGCGGAGAAAGGTGGGAAAACAACATTCACGTCCGCGCGCCGGACGCAGATATCAACATGGTTCCTCTGGCATTTTTCTTCTGCAGGAAGGATCGGCTCATCCCTTGACGGCCCCCATGTAGATGCCATGGATGAAATACTTCTGCAGGAAGGGATACAGCATCATGATCGGCAGGATGCCCACAACGACGGTGGCCATCTTGATGGATTCCGAAGCCATCCGTTCGGTGTCCTTCAGGATGAAGTTCATCATGTCGTTGCCGCCGCTTTCGGAACTCATCATGTTGCGGAGCACCATTTGGAGCGGATAGAGGTTCTTGTCGCCGCTGAGGTAAAGAAGGGCGTCAAACCAGCTGTTCCAGTGGTTTACGACCGTGAACATGCCGATCGCTGCCAAAGCGGGGGCTGCAAGAGGGAGAACGATGTAAATCAGCTGCTGGAAATCGCCCGCACCATCCAGCTGGACGGACTCAATCAGGCTGTCGGGAAGGTTTTCGATGAAGATCTTGATGACCAGCAGGCCGAAACTGTCCACAAGCGGCGGGATGATCATGGCCCAGAACGAGTTCATGAGTCCGAGCGACTTGATGACAAGGTACGTGGGAATCAGGCCGCCGCTGAAGAGGATGGTGGCGAGGACGAGCATCAGGAACAGCTTCCGTCCGGGAAGTGTTTTTCTTGAAAGGACGAATGCGCCAATCAGCATGACGAGGAGAGAGAGGAGCGTGCCAATGATGCTTCGAAGAAAGGATACCTCCAGGGACCGCCAGATCGGAGGGGAAGAGAGGATCCTTTTGTAAGCGACCAAAACCGGTTCGTGGGGGATGATGACGAAATAGTTCCGCGTGATCAGTTCCGTTTGTGAGGTCAGTGACATCCCAACGACATAAACCAGCGGGAAAACCATGGTGATCGCCAGCAGCGTCACAACGGCCGTGATGAAGATCTGATAGGCGGACTCGGCATCCAGCCTCATTTTTCCCATACGCATCGAATTTCACCCTCGCCTTGGATAGAATGAACCGGATCCGGGAAAGAACAGTGTGTTTCATTCAGGTTCTGCTTACCAGATTCCATTGCCTGTGTATTTTTTGGAAGCGGCATTTGACAGCAGCACCAGGATCATCCCGATGACGGACTGGAACAGGCCCACCGCGATTCCGACGCCGTACCGCATGCTGCCGAGACCGACCCTGTATACCCAGGTATCGATCACATCCGCCACATCGAAAACAGCGCTGTTGTAGAACATCAGAATCTGTTCCCCGCCTGCGTACAGGATGAAGCCAAGATTGATGCACAGCACGAAGCTGATGACCGGAAGAATGCTGGGGAAGGTGATGTGGACAATCCGCATGATGGGGCCGGCTCCGTCGATTTTCGCCGCTTCAAACTGTTCCTTGTCGATCGAGGTCATTGCCGCCATATAGATGATGGTTCCCCACCCGAGTTCCTTCCATACGGCGGAACCGATCAGCAGGGGGCGGAACCATTGCGAGCTTGTGAAGAACTCGATTTTCTCCATGCCGAACAGCTGGAGCAGGTTGTTCACAAACCCGCTTCCCGTTGAAAAGAAGGCGAAAACAAGACCGTAGATGATGACCCACGAGAAGAAATGGGGGATATACATGACAGTCTGACACCACTGCTTGAAACGTCCGAGAAGCATGTCATGGAACATGATGGCCAGGAGAATCGGAGGGAGAAACCCGACGAGAAGCCGCAAGACGCTTATCTCGAGCGTATTTTGAAGAACCCTCAGAATATCGGGATCGGAGAAGATCATTTGAAAATTACCGAATCCGACCCATTTGCTGTTGAAGACCCCTGCGCCAAGTTTCAGGTCCTTGAAGGACGCAATAAGGGAAAGGGCAATGGGCCAGTAACGAAGCAGTACATAGTAGATCAGCACCGGAGAGAAAAGGAGATAGAGCGCCCGATGCTTGACGATTCGCCGCCAAAGCAGGGTGCCGCGTTGTTTTCCGATTGCCTTTACGCGTTCTTTTTCGACGGTCTGTGTCATTTGTGTGCTCACGGCTTCACCCCGATACATCAGATGTGCGTTCATTTCACGACAGTCTGATTATATCTTCATGCTTCTCCGCAAGTACATGGATTCTGATATTGAAAAGGTGCACTTTTCCGCAGTCAGGCAATGCGCGGGGACTGGCCGGGCCGCGCATTGCCTGCCCTACAATTCCGTTTCCTGTCCGATTGGCGTGATGCCTGGCCGTTACGTGCGTTGCCTGACTGCGCTGCTATTGCCGGTTCAGACCTCGTCCCAGATGCGGCGCAGGTTGTCCAGTGACACCTTCGTGCCATATTCGCAGTCTTCCATGCCTTCGTATTCGATGAACAGATTGCCGTCGAAACCGGAATGCTTGATCGTGCGGACGATGGCGGGAATGTCCAGATCTCCCTGACCCAGAATGGACCCACGCAAATAATTCCCGTACCGCGAACGGAACCAGGAATTCGAGCAGTCGAACTGGCTCGCATCCCCGGGATTCCGGCTTTCCGGACGAATGTAGAAATCCTTCATGTGAATGGTTGTGGCATATCCGATGTTCATTTTGATGGCGGCTTCGGGGACGTCATCCACACAGACGAAATTGCCGCAATCCAGCTGCCCGCCGAAGTTCGGCCGTTTGACGGCTTCGAGGACGAAAGCGGTGCGTTCGGAGCCGTTGACATGGAAGCCATGGTTTTCAAGCAGAATCCGAATGCCATGTCCGGCAGCCTCGTCGCATAAATCCTCATATGTTTTGACGATGACAGGAAGCTCCCGGATGAAGTTTGCGGTGGTGTTGGTTTCAAGCGGGCGGCGGAATCCGGCGCAATCCACACGCAGGGTGGAAACACCCAGTTTTCCGGCAATCCCGATATAGTCTTTCACCCGTTCCATTTCAGCCGTGTATTGTTCCTCGGTGATTTGCAGGAAGTTCGCGTTCAGGGAAAAGTTGTCGATTTTCACGCCACATTCCGCCGCTGTATCCAGACACTGCGGAATTAAGCCGGGATTGCCATGGAAATCGATTCCGAAGGGGACGAGTTCGATGACTTCTGCGCCTTGTTCCGCCAGCCAGCGGATTCCCTGCATGGCAGTCCACTCACCGGACATGATCTTTCGGCTGACGCTGTAGAGGCTGACACCAAATTTCGGCATAAATAAGCTCCTTTTCTGTATGTTTCCTGCATGGGGAAAGCATGTGTCGCAGTGACCATTATATCATTCCGCCTTTGAACAAGAGCCGGTTTTTGCGCGTATATCAGCTCTAGAAGCATTGGGCAGCACATGAACATCATTCTGACTTTGATCATAATTCAGACATCAATGTCATGATTTCATGCCTCTTTGTTTACAGGCCGTTCACGGCTTGTCTCATGAAAGGAAACATCTGCATGGTACATTGAAGTCAGACACAAAAGGAAGCGTTCGAAAAGGTCGGACCCTCCTTCTGTGGAAAGTAAAGGAATGCAGGCGGGAAGCATGTTTGGTCCCGAAAGTGTCATTGAATCAAGGCGGGCCGAAAGGGTGCTGCAGGCAGGAATGAATATCCGGAGGTATGCGTCATGATGAACGAAAAGGAAGGGACATGGAATTCCAACGAAGGAACAACGCCGGGGCAGTCGCAGGAACATGCGGGCGGACAGGCTGAAAACCAATATGCAAGGATGAATGGACAAGCCGGTGTGCCGGATGAACGCACGAATGAGTTCAGCGGACGGGAGAACGGTTCATATGGGCACCTGGGCGCATCGGTCGGTCAGGGGTATGTGCCGGATCATCAGTTGAACGAAATGGCCGGTCAGGATGCCTTTCCTGTTTTCCAGCCGGTTCCTGAAACACGAAAGCAGAAACAGCCCCATGGAAAGAAGCCGGATTTCTGGAAGCGGGGCCTGGCGGTCGCATTGGCTGTCGTGCTTGTGACCGGATCCGCCTCCGGGATTTCCTTGTTCGGGGGCATGAAAAAGGAACTGAATACCCAGATGGCTTTGATCAACAGCCTTTCCAGCCAGATCGCCTCGCAGAACACAGCCATCGCACGGGCAAATTCCGCTGCCGGACTCACCAACGACGAAGCCGGGAAAGCGGCTGCGCTTGGGAATGCAAATTCGGCGGCAGGAACGGCTACAAATACCGGCCTGTCGCTTCCCGGCCTGGGCCAGGGCGCTTCCATCAGTGCAATTGCGAAAGCGGTCGGCCCGTCCGTCGTAGGCATCCGCATGACACTTGCAGGAAACGGACAGGGTTTCCAGGGAAACCAGGCGACCAGTGAAGGCTCCGGCATCATCATCAAGGATGACGGTTATATCATGACCAACTATCATGTCGTGAGTTATGCGGATCCGAAGAGCGGAAATGCGGCGACGACAACCCTGGAAGTCTTCCTCCCGGACGGGCGGACGGCAAAGGCGAAATTCGTCGGCGGGGACAGTGAAAATGATCTCGCAGTTGTGAAAATCGACCTGACGGACTTGCCTGTCGCCAATCTTGGGAATTCGTCCGATCTGCAGGCGGGTGACCTGGCGATCGCCATCGGCAATCCGCTCGGTATGGAATTTGCAGGGTCCGTCACCGTCGGCGTGGTCTCCGCGCTCAACCGGAAAATGGACGGAGAAGGCTCCATCAACCTCATCCAGACGGATGCGGCCATCAATCCCGGCAACAGCGGCGGTGCGCTTGTGAACGCGAACGGTCAGGTGATTGGCATCAATTCCGCGAAGATCTCCCAGACGGGCGTGGAAGGGCTTGGATTCGCCATCGCGATTGATGATGCGAAACCCATCGTGAGTTCGCTCATCCAGTACGGATATGTCAAGAACCGCCCGTTCCTTGGCATCGGCGGGCAGGATGTCACCGATACCATTGCCAGCACGTATAACCTGTCGACCGGCATTTATGTGACCAGTGTCGATCCCGCAGGTGGCGCGGCAAAAGCCGGGATACAGAAGGGCGATGTCATCACAGGTTTCAATGGCAAGGACGTTGCCACCATGGCTGAACTCGTAGCGGCAAAGAAGGCTTTCAAGCCTGGTGATGTCGTCACCATCAATCTGGTCAGGGGAACTGAAAAGATGACGGTCAAGGTGACGCTGACGGAAGCTAAATAGGCGATGATGTAAACGGAATATACAATGACGGAACGTATGAACAAAATCTCGAACCACCACGTCGAAGCGGCCTGATGGAAGGAAAGAAACAAAGGAACAAGCAGGGGGTGCCTCGGAAGAGACACCCCCTGCTTTGATTAATTCACAAAGGCGAATGAATGGCCTCCGATATCCGCTCCGCCGAGTCCTTCAGATACGCGGCCACGTCCACGCGTTCGAACAATGCGGGCGCGCCGACATATCCGTTCGGAGAAAGCTCCGCCGTATGTCCCCCGAATAGCCAGGTCATCACCTGGTCCCCCGGCAGGACAACCGGCGCAAGCGCCGCCGCCAAGGCCGAATCCGTATGCTCAGGATAAAAGGCCTGCATCGTGGCGGTTTCCATGTCTCCGCCGTGCATGTCGGGCGATGAGGCATCGCCGAAGGCTTTTTCGGTAGGGCGAACCAGACAGAGGAACGGTTCATCCCCTTGCAGACCGTAATGCTGGATCCGGTCCTGCGGAAAAGCGTACCGGGCATGGATCGACAATGACTCGTTCGCTGTTCGGAAAGCTTCGAGGATTGCGATATGCTGTTCGATGTCGCCATGGGCGTTTATCCCGACGGCCTGATGGAAGCCGAAGCTATCCAGCGAGGCGAGGAGATCGTACAGGAGCGCCGTAGCGGTTTCGCGACGGATGAGGAAGGAGCCCGGGAACCCGCCGGTTGACTGGCATACGCCCCAGTAGAAGGGCGGTGCGAGGATGGCGGCTATCCCGGATTCCGCGAGCCGATCCCGAACCGCCAGGCACTGCCTGTGGGCGGTGTAGATGTCGGTACCCAGGCAAAGGTGCGGACCATGCTCCTCGACGACACCCAGCGGAATCAGCACAATCGCATCTTCCGCCGCATGTCTGCGGATGTCCGTCCAGTTCATGTTGACCATCGTATCGTCGAACAGGCTGTTTTTCATGAGCCCCCTTTATCTGCAGAAGACGCTGTTTCCATGCGCCCCCCCTTTATCTGCGGAAGACAAGGTTTCATGATTCTTATCGGCCAAAGACGCGAACGGCTTCCTTCATGTTTTCGATGATTTTCACATTGAATGGACAGTTGCTTTCACAGGAGCCGCATTCAATGCAATCACCGGCGTGTGCGGAAAGCGCGTCATAATGAGCCCGGATGGTACCGGTGGAGCCGGTTTCCCTGGCCATGTCGAGGTATTTCGTCACGGATGCGATATCGATGTTGGAAGGGCAGGGCAGGCAATGGTTGCAATACATGCATTTGCCCTGCATGGCGGATTGCCTGCCGTTCGCGATGACGGTATAGTCGCGCTCATCAATCGTCGCCTCGATGTAATGCAGGCTTTCCAGCATCTGTTCCTGCGTCTTGGCGCCCATCAGCACGCTTGCGACAGCCGGGCGGTCCAGCGCATAGTGAATGCACTGGGTGGGCGTCAGGCCGACCCCGAACGGGGAGGTGGCTTCATTCAGCAGTCTTCCTGCGCCGAGGGATTTCATCACCGTGATGCCGATGCCCTTTTCCTCGCAGAGGCGGTACAACTCAGCCCTTTTCGGGTCGATCGCAAAGCGGTGTTCCCTGTAGGTGGCGTCATTGAACAGATCGTCGATCACCGTGCCGGCAGGCAGCATGTCGAAGGCGGGATTGATGGAGAACATCAGCATTTCGACGAGGCCCGTGTTGATCATTTTGATGGCGGTGTCCGCATTGTGGGTGCTGGCGCCGATGAAACGGATGGTGCCGTCCTTCTTCAGCTTTTGAACGTATTCGATATAGTCCGATTCGAATGCATCCCGGTAGTCTTCCTCGGAATCCACGAAATGGATCATGCCGAGATCGATATAGTCGGTCTGAAAGCGCGTGAGGAAATCCTTGATGAAGAGGTCGCATTCCGCGACTTTCCGGCTGCGTGCATATTGTCCGTTCTGCCAGACGGCGCCGACATGACCCTGAAGGATTACATCCTTGCGCCTTGCGCCGAGCACCTTGCCCATATCGGAGCGAATCTGGGGTCCGGACATGAAAACGTCGATGATGTTGACACCATGATCCAGCGCTGTTGACATGACCTTTTCCACGTTCTCATACGGGGTATTGTCGATGTGTTCGCCGCCAAATCCGACTTCACTGACCGAAAGACCCGTGTTTCCGAGTTTTCTGTACTTCATGACCTTCCCTCCGATATCTGCATGGTTTGTTGTCACACTGTGCGTGAATTCTTCCAGATCATTGTAGCATTTTCCACGCAAAAGTCGACTTCATGCAGCAACGGCGCCCAATGGTTTTCAGGCCAGGGCGAATTCACGGGGACGGACCGGAGCCACAGCCTCCATCGGGGTAATCGTCTCCAGCGAATTTCCCAATGACTCCAGCGGTTCCCCGGGGCGATAGGCAAACCGGATTTGAAGGGTCTGTCCGGCTTTCATGCGGAGGGTCTGCGGCAAGGGCATGACCAGGTGCTGATTGTGCCAATCCACCGTAGTCCCCTTGGCATAATCGATCGAGAGCAGATTTTTGGTGATGAACCGGATGGCGTTCACCGAAGCATTCCCGGCAAAGGTGAAGGACATGTCGGCATGATAGGTTTCCACGGCGCACTTGTCATAATCAATCATCTTGTAGACGACCGGATCCAAACTGGGAACGCAGTCCGCGTTTGCGGCATAGGGAGATTGAAACAGGGAAACCGGCGCATGGAATCCGTTGAAATCATAGGATTGCAGGACGGGTTGGATACCCAGAAGGGTCGCGGTCGGAATCATGATCGGGACGGTGCCGAAACGCTTAAAGTGCGCATTCCGGAACGCGGTGATCACATGAACCTGCTTTTCGCGCAGCAAGGCACTGTGCAGCATTTCGCAGATGACGACATCCGCCGGTTCGGGTGGAAGCCAAGTGGAGGCATCAGCCTGAACAAGGCGGACCTGATCGGCATAACCGTTGTTCCGGATGAACTGTCGGCTGGCTTCCATGAGTGCGGGATTGTATTCGACGGACCACACCCTTGCGCCGAGTCTTGCCGCGAAGAACGACAGGACCCCAGTGCCGCTGCCCAGCTCCACAACCGTATCTCCGGGCTTCACCACTTGCTCGATGGCCGTCTGGAAGGCGTTCATGCGCTCCGTGTCGGACAGCATCTGGAAGTGGTAATGGAGCGGAATATATTGACCCAGTTCGTTGACTGCATTCTGCTGCATGCGGTTTTCTCCTCGCGTCCGGTGCGGATGCCGCCTGTGATACGGTCGGCGGCTGTTACATGGAGTATCGGCAGAATGTCGGAGCGCCTTGAGCGAACCGCACAAAAAACGTATGATGGGAGTGTGGGAGCTGGACGTATGGAATTCAGACGCGTTCCCGCGTGAAAGGATGCAGGGCGGCCTATGCTTGAATTACGGAACATCAGCGTCACGCTGGAAGGCGACAAGGATCGGGTGGGCATTCTCCATGATGTCAGCCTGTTCCTCGAGAAAAAGAAAGTTTATGTGATCACCGGCCCGAACGGCGGGGGGAAATCATCCCTGGCCAAGGCTATCATGGGCATATACCGCACGACAGGCGGACAGATTCTTCTGGACGGAGAGGACATCAGCGGCATGGTCATCCATGAACGGGCCCGAATGGGCATCGGGTATGCGTTCCAGCAGCCGCCCCGGTTCAAGGGGATCAAGGTGCGGGAACTCCTGCAGATGTCCGCCGGGCTCAACATGAAAGTCAATCCACACGGGCTTTTATACGATGTCGGGCTTTGCGCGCAGGATTATCTGGACCGGGAAATCAATGCAAGCTTTTCCGGCGGGGAACTCAAGCGAATTGAAATTGCCAGCGTGCTGGCACGGGATCTGAAGGTGGCCATCTTCGACGAACCGGAAGCAGGCATCGATCTTTGGAGCTTCCAGCGCCTGACCGAAACCTTCCGGGAAATGAACGAAAAACGGGACACCACCATTGTCATCATTTCCCATCAGGAACGGATTCTTCAATTGGCGGACGAGGTCATTCTGGTGTCCGGCGGGGAAATCGCCGAAATCACAACACATGAAAAGGTGCTTGGCGACATCCGGAAGCTCGACGAGGCATGCCTGTGCCGGGAAGACTGCGACAGGAAGGGGTGGGCGGATGCTGGATGCAATTGACATGAAACTGCTGGGGGAAATCGCGGATCTGCATGAAATTCCCCAGGGCGCCTTCAATATACGGAAAAACGGTCAGGGCATCGAACGGAAAACCACGGCGCACATCGATATCATTACAAAGAAGGACAAGCCTGGCATCGACGTCATCATCCAGCCGGGAACCAAGGGTGAAAGTGTACATATTCCGGTCATCCTGTCTGCGGGCATGGAGGATTTGGTCTACAACACCTTTGAAATCGGGGCGGATTCCGACGTGCTCATCGTGGCCGGCTGCGGCATCCACAACACCAGCAGTAAAAAGGCCCAGCATGACGGCATTCACGAATTCCACGTCCGCAAGGGCGCACGCATGAAGTATGTGGAAAAGCACTATGGCGAAGGCGACGGAACCGGTGAGCGGATTCTCAACCCGAAAACCGTCATTGAAGTGGAAGAGGACGGAATCGCCGAGCTGGAGATGATCCAGATCAAGGGTGTGGATCACACACTCCGGGAAACGGAAGTCCGCCTGCACAAAAATGCCCGCCTGATCGTGACGGAACGGCTGCTGACCTATCTGGACCAGACGGCTGAATCCGACATCACCGTTGAGTTGCTCGGGGAGGATTCCACCGCGCAGATCATCTCGCGCTCGGTGGCGCAGAACCGCTCGAAGCAGGTGTTCCATCTGAATATGCGCGGATATGAGAAGTGCAGGGGTCACATCCAGTGCGATTCCATCATCATGGACGACGCCCGTGTTTCCTCCATCCCGGAAATCAGCGCATTCCATTCGGACGCGAATCTGATTCACGAAGCCGCCATCGGAAAGATCGCCGCGGAACAGCTGATCAAGCTGATGTCCCTCGGTCTGACGGAGCAGGAGGCGGAAGAAACGATTCTGAGAGGCTTCCTGAAGTGAACGGACCTCCACGCGTGCCCGCCGGTCGATTGTGACCGGCGGGCACACAGAGGTTATTGGGCATGGATTCGAACGGATACCTCTTCTCCCACACCAAACTGAACAAGATTATAGGTTTCAAGCCAACCATCGGCATTCGAAAATTGTTTTGGGCCCAACTGCCGGAGCTCTCCATCCGGATGGTGATGAGGCCCGAAAAGGTTTCGATCCGTACTGAACAATTCCAGTCCGATCCGATTGATTCCCTCCTTTACATAGTCGCCGATTTCGGTCTCATAAGGTGACCAGAGAATGGTCCGGACCGGCACACCGTTTATGTACAGTCTGGAATATGCGCAGTGCGGATTCAAAGCCATTTTGACGCTGTCAAATCTCATCCCTTCTTC
Organism: uncultured Clostridia bacterium; assembly: GCA_942493335.1. Classification (GTDB taxonomy): domain Bacteria; phylum Bacillota; class Clostridia; order DSM-8532; family DSM-8532; genus JAEWSN01. The sequence goes on from OW818693.1 coordinate 3,486,371, forward strand.
CACCCTGAACGCCTGTTCCAACAAGACACTCCCCGTGAAAAACGGAAAACCTGCGGTCGTCAGATTTGTTCCTGTTTCTCCGGGCGGAAGACCAATCCAGAAGGGTCCGGTATGGGTCATGGAATCCTCATTCCCGGGCAATGCCGGTGTGTCCGAATAAACGCCGAAGTCACCCAGCAAATAAATGTTCTCAAACTCTGACAGATAAGTCAGCATATTCATTTCCGCTTCGAACTTTTCCGCACGCTTCACCTTTTCCATGACAGCCTCGGAATTGCGGAAAACCGTTTGCAGTTCAATCCTGTTCACACCTGCCCGCACGTGTTCGCGAATACTCATCTTCCCGAATGATTTGTCTTTCCACCAGGTACATCCGGTTGTGGGAACCTTACTGCCGTTAATCGAAAGCTCAAAGGACCCCGCGAGTTCGACGGCAAGATGCATTTCCGATGACTCAACGGGAAGATTGCGGACTTCGAAAGCGAAAGACAACGCCACGGAAACGCTGCGGCCCAACAGCAGCAGTTCTTTCTGCACCTGTGTGACCGGCAGGAGCGGCGACCACGCACCGCCTTCCACCGAATACTTGCAGACATCCAATACCAGAACGTTAGGGGTGCGATCGCGTAGGACCCATTTGTTGTCCATCCTTAAAATTTGCGCTGCCTCTGGCTTTGCAGAACAAATCGACAAGTCGGGTTCTCTTTCCAAAGTCGGCACAAAGGTTCCCTTGTCAGGAATCGAGGAGGCAGCCACCTTGTCAAAAACCAGGATGTGCGACTGCGCCGGTTCGAAGTGAAGCGGCATCCGGCCATCGGCGGCCGATGATAATGACTGGTTGGAGGATGTGCAGCTCTGCAGATCCAACGAACAAGACGGAAGATAGCCATATAGCTCGACATGCACCGAATGAGAATCCTTTTCATCCATATTGACCAGAAACAGCACGGCTTTTTCACCATAAAGACGGACATTGTGATAAATCGCTTCCGCCTCTCCGCCATGAACCTCCGCGACGGAAACCGGGTTGCATCCCATCGCCGTAAGCGACAAGTCCGTACTGATATCCAAATCCAGCAATACACACTGATCCCGCAGCCATTTCAAGTCCTCTGCCGGCACACCGTTGATCATTGTCGGAAATTCATCCAGACAGAACAGTTTTCCACCTGCCTGTGCGTATTGTTCCAGCAATCGTGCCGTATGTGGTTCAAGCGTGCGTGCCTGAGGAATGAGGACCGATTTGTACCTGCATTTGCCGATTCGGAACACATTCTCTTCGACTTCGCCCATTTCCGAGATCATGCCTTCATCGCCGAAGTGATAATCGACATGCATGCCTGACAGTTTTTTGCTCAACTTTTCAAACGAGGCATCCAGGAAGCTCATTTCCGCATTGACTGCCTTTTCGTTGCAAGCGGTATCCATGGAAATCCATCCGCTGCGAAGCGGGTGGATGACAAGCAATTGCTCGCCGGGCTCGCCTTCGCTCAGCAATTGGCCCAATCTTGCAAAGTAGTCATTGAAGGAGCGGCTCGCTGCCCACCAGTTGCTTTGGTGGGAGAGGCCGGGCGGGTGATCCTTCTTGCGCATGCCACTCAGCGTGTATGCATACAGATGCGCACAGGTAAGGTTGATGCCGAGTACATATTGCCATTCGGCGATGTGCTTCAGCTCAGCCAGCGTCGTGTTCCAGCCTGCGGCAGCGAACATTTCGCTCAGGATCAGCTCCCTGCCCGACTGTAGCGCGGCAGACACCACCTGTTTCAGACTGACTGGTGTACCGGTCGCCTTTCCGAGCCAGTCGATGCCGGGAATTTGCATATGCCGGTAAAACGCCATGGCTGATCCTGAACAAAGTGTCTGGAACCGCATGTCCTCTTCCAGCAGGACATGCCCTGTCAGACTGCATTGGTGGGATTCACACCAATCCGCCAGCTGCTTGGAGCAGCCATTTACAAACAGGTCCGTCACTGTGCTCCAGAAGGAATGGCGAATCTCGTGATGCTCCGGTGACTTGAAATGGAGGGCGGAAAGACAATCCAGCAGGTCCCTGCCATGCATTTCCCGGAATTTCCCGGGCAATGCGTCGGACCATGGAAAACCCTTCCTGCCATATTGCGGTTCATCCGTGAAAATCCCCGGAATTTCCTTCCCGAAATACGCTCCGAAACGGGCGTAATACGGTTCATAGGTTGTATCGATGAAAGCCTTGACGGCTGCCGGATTGAGCATGTCAGAGTAATAGGGATTTACCGTGTAGGAAACACGGAGAACCATTTCATCTTCATTCAGCTCTATTGGATTCACACGTTCAAAGCTGCCGGAGGTGCGGTAGAAAGCCAGACATGTTTGATCGGAGGGATCTTCGGATGGTATTGATCTGTCCTGTGATGCCTCGGGCAATCCAGTTCCTGGAACTGTCGGGTTCATGCCGCTGCTCCCTTTCGGAGCCACAGCCCCTCCCGCCTTCATCACCTCGAAATCCAGGTGCTTCTGCTGGAAGGCAAGGCCCGCCGCAGGGACGATTCCACCGGAAAAACCGCTTGGATAGCCATTTTCATCATATAGCCAGGTTTTGATCCCCTGTTTTCTGCCTTCGTCGATGCAGGCGTCGATACATGCCATCCAGGATTCTCCGAAATAGGGCGTCTTCAAGCCGGCACGCGCGTGAATGAAATACCCGCCGAATCCGGATTCCGCCATGTCCCGCACTTGCCGCCGCACTTCCTCCGGATCCAGATCCCCGTTCCAGGACCAGAAAGGAATGCATCTGTACTTGTTGTCCGGATTCACCAAGCGTTCCAGTATTACGTCCATCATCGTCGTTCTCCTTGTTCCGTCTCGCCTTGCTGTCGTTGTCCCGTATTGCCTGCTTTGTCAGCCCTTGACCGCACCGGAAGTGACCCCCTCGATGTACAGGCGGGATCCGCCCATGAAAAGAATCAGAAGGGGAATGGTCGCAAAGACGAAACCGGCAACCATGGACCCGATATCCACATTCCCCGTCGCCGACTGAAACACGCGGATCGCGACGGTGATCACCTGCTTGCTATTGCTGTCGATGGCCATGAGCGGCCAGATGAAATCGTTATATTGCCCGATCAGGCTCATGATGGTCAGGGTCGCAATGATAGGTTTGGACAAAGGAAGGGCGATTCTGAGAAAAGACGTCAGTTCGGTTGCTCCGTCAATTCGGGCCGATTCGAACAATGCCGCAGGGAGGCCTGATATGTAGGTCCTGCAGAGCAGGATGCCGAAAACCTGACCGCCAGCTACCCACGGAAGGATCAACGCCCACCAGGTGTTCATGATGCCCAAATCCTGAATGAGTCTGTAGAGAGGTGTCAGGGTCAGGATGCTCGGAATCATCATCAGGGAAAGGATGATGAGAAACAACCCTTTTTTCCCTGGGAACTCCAGCCTCGCGAAAACATACCCGCTGACTGACGCAAGAACCACAACGAAGAAGGTTGCGACCGGCACGACGATCAGTGTATTGATCATGTTCGGGATGAGCATGCTGATGGCGATGTTGTAGTTCTTGAACATGAGGGGTCTGGGAAGAGACCAGAAATCGCTGTAAATCTGGATGTTCGCCTTGAAGGACAGCAGCAGCATCAGAAAAATGGGGATGAAGGAAAGGAGCAGCAGGAAGATGGAGGCCAGATAGATCAAGCCCTGGGTCCCCCAGGTTTTGATGCGGATTTTTCTGATATTTCTCATGCTTCACCCTTCCTATTCCATAGCCTCATCGGCCTTCATTCGCATGTTGATGATGGTTCCGATCAGGATTGCCACAAACATGACCACCCCGAGCGCACAGGCATATCCGAACCGCCCGAACCGTGTGGCATTGTAATAAAGCTCAAGCCCCGGCACATACGTGGAACTGCCGGGTCCGCCGGAAGTCAGCAGCAGGACCCCCGTGAAATTCTGGATGGCCCCGATGAAGGTGAGTACAATGAGCAGTTTGATCTGCGGTGTGATGAGGGGGAGTTGGATCCTGGTGAAATCCATGACGGGATTGCTTCCATCCACACGCGCCGCCTCGAACAGGGAGGAGGGGATGTTGATGAGTCCGCCATAATAAACGAGAAAGGCAAATGCGTCGATGAAGGGGAACCCCATGAAAACAATGGCCCAGATGGCCGTGCGTTCATCTCCGAGCCATACCCGCTGCCAAGTGTCCAGACCGCAGGCATGCAGCGCCTGGTTGATGAGACCGATCGAAGGATCATAGATCTGGACCCACATCAGGGCGGCCACGACACCCGGAACCACCATGGGCACGACAAACAGAAACCTGAACCAGTATTTGGCCCGCCCGCTCTGCATGGAGAAAACAAGTTTCGCCACGATCAGCGGCACCGTCATGACTTTCAGGAAGGAAGTGATCAGGATGATGCCGAGGTTTTTCAAACCGGTGAAAAAATACCCTTCGGATATCATGGTTTTGAAGTTGTCCAGGCCGACGAATCGAATGTCGGTGATGGACGACTGCTGTCTCGACCAGTCCGTGAATGCACGCGTAAAGGCGATGAATGCAGGATAGTAGCAAAAAAGCAGCAGCAGAAGAATCGTTGGCGTCAACAGCAGATACGCTGTCCGATACCGGTAGAGCGTCCTGAAGAACAGTGTGGTACGCGTTCTGAGGGTGGGAATGGCCATGATGAGGCAAATCAGGAAAAGAAACGGCAGGGAACAGGCCAATCCCTTGAACACGTTCTGATAGGCATTCATCCGGACAATGGTCAGCAACTTGTTCTCGTCCAGCTCATACAGAAAATCACCGAGCCCCGTCACGTAGGCTTTATGGCCGGTAAACAGAATGCCGGTGACTGAATACTCCAGCTTTTTGTTGTAGACAGATTTTCCATTATGGTCGAAAATCGTGAAGAATCCGCTTTTTGTGCCAATTCCGATATAGCTGCCATCCCGGCCTGCGCCGAGGGACATTCCCTCTCCATCGGCCTTGCCTTTTCCGATGACATTCATCCGATCATCCAAAATGACATACGATGCGTCTTTTGTTCCTGCGAGGATTTCTTTTTGTTTGGGAAGAACCTGAAGGCTGACAATCTCGTAACTCAGTTTCCTTCTTGAAAGTTCCTTGCCTGTGAAATCAAATTGAATCAGTTCGGCCCGGTTTGTTCCCAGAAGAATGCTCCTTTGATCTCCCGATATGGCAATGGCCTTTGCCGTGGATCCGATTTTCACAGAGGCAAGCTGTTTGCCGGATGCATCATACAGCATCAGATTGTGCTTGTTGGATGATACGCCCGCCGAGATGGCAATCAGCGTGCCGTCCGCAGATACGTCCGCATTGTAGATTCGACGTTCCACATCAATGGAGGATATCTTTTCACCCGTATCCAGATTCAGGATATACAGGTTGTTGTCTTCATTGCCGGCATAGACGCGCCGCGCCACGGAATCCACCTTGAGCGCCCTGAAGGGTCCTTTCCCTTCAAATCGCCAAAGCTCCTTTTCATTCCTGTCATACGCGATCAGGACATTCTTGTAGGTGCCCATCAGCAGGATGTCTTTTTCGCTGTCATGCCCAAGACTGAAGTTCTGAAGACCCGTCCTGATTGCGGAAGGCTTGAGGAGATCCGAAACGGAAGCGGATTGGGCATAAAGAAACCATGACGTCATGCTGGACATAAATAATAGGATGGCTGCGACAGCCCAACCCCGTTTGATGTTCACCGTGTTCCCCCTTGCCCCGTCCGTCATCGGAAAGGAGACCAGGCCGTGAATGCCTGCCTGATCTCCCTTCCGACAATCGGATCTGTTTCGGTTTCTTACTTGCCGGTCGGTGCATTTTGCGGATTGTCCAGGTCGCCGGGATTGATCTTGCTGGCCTTGAGTGCATCCGTGAAGTATTTGGTGATATTGGCCTTGTGCTTTGTCGCCCATTGATCCACTGTGATTTTGGCATTCAGGAATTCCTGGGAATACCCGTACCAATCACGCAGGCTCTGCTGCACATCACCCGGTGCGCCACGCGACATCATCTGGCCATAACCCTTCTGGCTGTTCCCAATGAATTGGAGTTCCTTGAAGAGATCCGCATATTCGGCCGGGAGTTCGATGCCTTTGACGAGAGACGGCCCGGCCGGGGTCCATCCGGCTTTAAGGCCGCCCGCCATATATTCGCCGAATCCGGCGGCAGACGAATAATACATCAGGAAGTCCATGACCAGATCGTCATGCGCTTTGTCTTTCATGACCGCACCGAGGAAGCCGACGGCCACTTCGATGGTTCTGGAGGGAGCCTCGATGCCAGGGCCATCCATGGAGGGCATGTTGAACGTCCCGAGACGGAACTGCTTGATTCCTTCGATTTTCGTCGTGGTATCACTGGCCATGACATCCTTGCCGGAATTGACAAGGTCCATGTCCCGTTTGAATTGGGCAAGTCTCCAGGCGCCATCGAGGAAGATAGCCGCTTTTCCCTGATAAAACAGGGGCATGGCATCCTTCGTGCCGAAGAAGGCCTTTCCGCCTGCATATTTTGGAAACAGTCTTGCGAAATTCGACCAGACGGTCTTCATACCGACGGAATCCGGCTGGTAGACGCCATCCTTGATGGCCTTGAAGGCACGGACGGGGTTCTGGTTGACCTTCCACGGATCGTCGTTGAACGGGTCCGCAACATTGAGCTTGAAAGCGCCATCCATGTCCGGATCGTAATTATAGTCGCCTTTTTGTGCGCGATACACATCCACCATGCTTCTGGTGGTCTGATCCGCATAAATCTGTGCCAGCCAACCCATCTGCATGGCCCAGAAGCTGTTGAAATCACCGGATACGGCCAGCGGTTGGACGCCTGCCGCATCAAGTTTTTCGCAGACGGTGACGAAATCATTCCAGGTTTTGGGCGGCTGAACGCCGGCCTTCTCAAAGATGTCCTTGTTGTAGCACCAGAGAACCTGGACGGACTCCAGACTCAGGGCGGTCCAGTCGTTCCGTGCAAGGTCTTTGGTCTGCATCTCATAATTGAACTGTTCGGTCCACGGGCCGTTGGAATACGGGCTTGTCATGTCGGCGTATTCCATGAAATTGATGCTTTTCCCTGTTGCGGCCGGTCCGGCCAGGTTGATGTTCACGACGTCCGCCGAGGGTGCCGCATTGCCATACATGGCCTGAATCCACTCTGCATAGCCTTCGGTCGGCTTCAGGTCGACAACAACCTTCACCTTTGGATGAATGGCCATGTATCCGGCAGCGACGGCATCCCATGCTTCCTTGGCACCAGGACCCGCCTGGGTGTTGATGGTGACTGTCCCTTCGAGATCGGCCGGGGTCGCTTCAGGCGTTGCTTCCGGCGTGGCGCTTTCTGCAGCGGCCGTGGCTGATTCCGAAGGGGATGCGGCGACGGAGCTTGCACTGTCTGATTCGGTGGCGACGGGTGCCGCCTGGCTGCATCCGGCAAATGCCGAAACGACCATCAGGACGGCAAGAAGCAGGGAGAGGATTCTTTTCGGTGCTCTCATTGTTTTTTCCTCCTGTCTTACTCATATTCATCCCTTGTCACAGCCTGTGCCAGACTTATGGATCGGCATGCACTGGACAAAGGCAAATACCTTGTACGCTCGAACGCGGAGAGTTACGCGCGTTACTTGATGTGAAAAAAACGCACGAACTGGTTGGCAAATTTTGGTCAAGGAGTCTTGGGCCCTGTCGAGTTTCTGATGATGAATTCCGTTTTGACGATAACAGGCTCATGCTTTTTTTCGCGAATTTGATGAAGAAGCTGATACATGGCTCCGCGACCCATGTCGAGTTTGGGAACGCGCAACGTGGTAAGCGGCGGATCCACACTGTCGGCCAGAAAGATATCGTCGCAGCCGATGACGGAAATGTCTTCCGGAACCTTCAGTCCCGCATCGCGGATGGCGCGCATGGCACCGATGGCCATCAGGTCGTTGATGGCGAACACGGCCGTCAGGCCAGTCCTCGCTTGAAGCAGTTTTTTCATGCTGTCATAGCCGGAATTGATGGTCGTAGGATATGGTGTAACGCCATCCATGACCAGATCCGGATCGTAGGGGATACCGTATTTCTCCAGCCCTCTGCAATACCCCTCATACCGCATGTCGCCGGAACGGGAGACTGACAAGCCGCTCAGAAAGCCGATTCTACGGTGTCCCAGTTGTGTCAGGTAGCGGAACATGGTGTCGATGGCGCCGGAATAATCCACAATGATGTCGGTGACGACCGCAATTCCCTGTTCCGTGAAACGCCGGGCCACTTCGGCAATGTTGACCTTCGTTGTTGCGAGAAAGACCCCGTCGATGTATCGGGAGGCCAGTGCGAACAGATCCTCTTCCGATGAATTTTCTCCATATCGGATCAAGGAGACCAGAAAGCCTTCCTTGGCCGCCACTTCCTGCATGCCTTCCGTGATTTCGGCATAGTAAGGATTTTTGATGTCACTTACGACAATCGCCACATGCTTGGTTGTTTTCGTCATCAGGCTGCGGGCAACGGCATTCGGCCGATAATCCAATTCGGATACCGCTTTGCGGACACGAAGAGCCAATTCGGGGCTGACATATTTCGTGTTGTTTATGACATGGGATACCGTCGCTTCCGAGACGCAGGCAAGTTCGGCCACATCTTTTCTTGTCACTCGAGACCCTCCAGTTACGCGCGTTTCTGCCACGAGTTTATCTTAGTACTGTAAGGGTGTCAACCCCAAAAACCAATAAAGACAGGATAAACTGTATCCCATTCACCGGATTTCCCCGCAGAGATTCGTCGTCATCATGCGGTGGATGACGATCGGATCCTTTGTCTGTCCGAGAACCCACATCAGTTTCACGACCGCCGACTCGCCTGTCATGTCATAGACCGGAATGACACCTTCGGCCATTGCCATGCGTCCGACCTCGTAAATGGATGGATCCGAGCGCCCGTACAGACATTGGCTTGTGATGACGACCGGGATGCCCTTGCGGGCGAGCAGACCGAGCTTGTCCACCAGATTTCGACGGATCGAATGAAGGCCGCCGATCCCGAAAGCCTCGAGCACCAGACCCTTGTACCCCATGTCGGCGAATGCGTCGAAAAACTCCGTACGTGTGCCAGGGATGAGCCTGAGCAGGAATACCCTTGGGTCAAGCTCTGTCCGGAAGTGCAGTTCCTGTGGTCCGGATGCGGGAAGAAACGTGCGCCCCCATTCCAGAATGCCCGGATCAAGCGGATTGAAGCCGCTGTCCATCACGGCGACCGGCGGGGCGTTGATGCTTTCGAACGCATCAAAACCGAGTGTGCGGACCTTGCTTGCCCTGGTCCCTGCAATGAGATGCCGGTCGAAAACGATGAAGACACCGCGCAGACCGTCCAGACAGGCGGCGGTGATGGCGGTCAACAGATTGGTGCGTGCGTCGGTCAGCGGATGATTCATCGGAAGCTGGGAACCTGTCATGATGACCGGCTTGTCCACCCCCTGCAGCATGAAGGAGAGCGCCGCCGCCGAATAGGCCATCGTATCCGTGCCGTGGGTGATGACGATGCCATCGAAATCCGGAAGCGCATGGTGGACCGCGTCGGCCATTGTCCGCCATTCCTCGGGCTGGATGTTGGAACTGTCCAGATGGAACAAATCCAGCGACTGGATGGTGCAGAGGGATTGCAGCTCCGGCAGGGAAGAAAGAAGATCACTGGAGGACATGACGGGTGCGAGCCCGTTTCCTTCCCGGAGGGAAGCAATGGTGCCGCCTGTTGCAAGAAGCAGGATGTTTTTCATGTCGGATGCCTGTTCCTTTCCCTGTCAGGTGGACTCTCTGATCGCATACGCGATGTGGGTGCCTGCCATTGATCCGGAGCAGGGTGGAACCCTTCCGTATTTTCCGCAACACGCATTGTCCGACCGCATCCCGCTGACCAGCATCGACTCCTTCATGATTGTACCATCGAAGGACGCCGGATGGCACACTTCGACATGTTTGGATCCTGAAAAGAATTCGCTGAAGCATTCCGTGGATTTTCGCAAATTTGGGGATTTTGCTATAATGGTTTTGCAGGGGAGCCCATTTCCGAATGGAGAATCCCCGTTCTTCTTCGAGGAAGAATATTGGCGCTTGCGAGGTAATCCGGTGAAGCGTTCTGACGGTAGGTTGTTGAAATCAATTGATCCATTTGACAAGCTTTATCCCTACCTGATTGCACGTAGAAGTGACGCGACGGTGTTTTCCAAACAGATCATCTGCACCGATCCCGTCGAGGTGTATATCCGCAGAAAGCGGGAGGCGGGCATCCGGCTCAGTTATCTGCACGTGTTTGTCGCCGCCTACGTACGCGTCATCGCAGAACGCCCGAAGCTGAATCGGTTTGTGATGAACAGCCGGTACTATGCGCGATATGGCATCCATGTATCCATGGTGGTCAAGCGTTCGCTTCATGACGACAGTCCGGAGACAACGGTCAAATTCGCCTTTACCGGCCATGAAACCATTTTCGATGTGATTCATGCGATGGAACGCATCATTGAAGAAGCCGGACATGCGTCCGGTCAGACCGACGCGGACCGGCTTGTGGCGAAGATCATGTCTCTGCCGGGATTTGCCCTGAAGACTGCCGTGTCTCTCCTGCTAAGTCTGGATCGCCACAACCTCCTGCCCCGGAGCGTTCTCGAGGGTAGCCCATTCCATGCGACTCTTTTTATCACCTACCTGAAATCCATCAAATCGGGGTATGTATATCATCACCCGTTCAATCTTGGGACTTCGGGCATGTTCGTCGCCATCGGAAAAGCCATGCGAATGCCGATGGTGGAGGAAGAGGCCGTTGTCATCCGAAACTGCTGCGAACTTGGCTATACGATGGATGATCGCATTTGTGACGGTCTGTATCTGGCCAATTCGTTGAAACTGCTCAGGAAATACCTGAATGATCCGTACCTTCTGGAAACTCCATTGACGGAAGTTGTGGAAGATGTGGAATAAAAGGATGCTGCCATGATGCTGATGGCAACATCCTGACCCTGACGGATTGTTTCATTTCAATTCGTTTTCACAGAGAAGCTTCAGGTTGGCCAAATCATTGCTGGCCATGTTTTCCTGCACTTGCCGAATGATCGCTTCATTCTTGTCGCAGTCGGTCTCATACTCGATGACGGTGTTCGTGCCGGCACCTTTTCGTTCATAGTGGGTACGCACGCTTCCTGTAAGCTCTGTATTCATCAGTCCGTTCATTTTGTACTGCCAGAGATCGTCCGCCTGATCGGACAGGACGCTTTTCCTGGTCAGTTCCATGTGTGACACGACGTTTTCGCCAAGAATGCGTACGGTCATGTCCGCCTTGGTTCCGACCTTTCCTTTTCCGCTGATTTCCTTGTAATCAACGATCTCGTTCCGCCATTTTCCGGTGGTTTTATCTGCATTGTTGATAGCAAAATCGATGACTTTCTCGAAAGGCTGGTTGATGAAGAGTTCCTTGCGGACTGTGATATGTTGCATGGAATACCTCCTTGATGGAATCCGCCGACGGATGTCTGCCTGCTTCAGAGAGAATGCGGCAGCCATGTTGGGCGCTGGACTTGGAATATGCGGCCTTCATCCGCTTGCCGTGAGGTCGTGGTGGCGCATCCGTTGATGTTTCCGATGGAATGGATGCTGTCATGATTCCATTCGTAAATTGTCTGCCATGATAGGGGATTCCTACCAAAACTGATCATATATCCATAGGGATGATTGTCAAGGCACTAACCCCTGCAGTCCTTGCAAACAGGCATGTGCAACAACAGAATAACGTCATGATATGGACATGGCGCCTCCCTTTTCTTCCTGTCATGCGCCGGGAAATCCTGATATGATGGAGAGGACAAGGCGAAGCATGAAAAGGAGAGATGAGATGGCGTATCAAGCGGATTTGACCCGGTATCAGCAGATGACATACCGCCGCAGTGGTCGCAGTGGGCTCAAATTGCCAGCCGTAACCCTGGGGCTTTGGCATAATTTCGGGGAACTCACGCCGTTGGAAGTCCAGCGGAATATTGTTCGCCAGGCCTTCGATCTGGGCATCACGCATTTCGATCTGGCCAACAATTACGGACCTCCGTATGGTGCGGCGGAAGAGACCTTCGGACGCATCCTGAAACTAGACATGAAGCCGTACCGGGATGAAATCGTCATCTCCTCCAAAGCGGGATATGACATGTGGGCGGGGCCTTATGGGAATTTCGGCAGCAGGAAATATCTGATTGCCAGCCTGGATCAGAGCCTTCAGCGCATGGGGCTGGATTATGTGGACATTTTTTATCATCATCGCCCGGATCCGGAAACACCGCTGGAAGAAACCATGGGTGCGCTGGACCAGATCGTGCGGCAAGGCAAAGCACTGTATGTGGGCATTTCGAACTACAAGCCGGATGAGACAAGGAGAGCGGCAGCCATCCTGCGCGAAATGGGCACGTCTTGCCTGATTCACCAACCGTCCTATTCCATCCTGAACCGATGGGTGGAGCGGGACCATTTGCTGGAGACCCTTTCAGACGAAGGAATCGGTTGCATTGCTTTCTCTTGTCTGGCACAAGGCATGCTGACCGGCAAATATCTCGGCGGAATTCCGGCGGATTCCCGTGCCGCGAAAGATCCCCGTTTTCTGAAGGCCGGGGACATCACGGAAGGAAAGCTGGCCGTCATCCGCGGACTCAATGATTTGGCCGTTGCAAGGGAACAGACCCTTTCTCAAATGGCGATTGCCTGGGTGCTGCGGAACGAGAAGGTCACATCGGCCCTGATCGGAGCGAGCAAACCGGAACAGTTGAGGGAAAACATCGGCGCACTTGCCAATACGGCGTTCAGCGCGGCTGAATGTGCCCGGATCGACGAACTGGCCGGGATCTGATCTCTTCAAGAGCGTGTCATGACATTTCACGGCTTACTCTTACTGGGAATTCGAGCAGAGGGAAACACAAGGCGGCGTCGGCACTAAAATGCAGGCGCCGCTTTTCTCATGCCTATACATACCGGCCTATATCCCTCTTCTTCACCAAATCCCTCAGTTTTGCCAGAGTTATCTGCTTCTTCCATTTACACCGTCATGTTCGGCTGGCGCAGGAGGGGAGAAAGTTTGTCACATCTGTTTACACAGGATGGGAGAAAGTTTGTCACACCTGTTTACACAGGATGGATAATGATATAAAGTATATTTAATATCACATCCCAATGGGTAAGGCCACGCCGCAAGCTTCCGGATATCACTGTCTTCTTCGGATAAGCCGACTGGACAAGGATTTCATCATGGGGACGGCCGAAGGGATCCTCGAGCCTGCAGGAAGAAATTGAGGTGCTGAATTGAGCAGAGGCAATTTTCTGTATATGAAGATCTATGATGAGCTGAAAAAGAAAATCGAGGAGAACGAGTATGGCGAAGGCGCCAAGCTTCCCTCCGATGAGGATCTGATGAGTCGGTTCGGCGTCAGCATGATCACCGTGAAGAAAGCCCTCGGCATGCTCAAGGACGAGGGGTTGCTGCAGCGCATTCCAGGTGTGGGAACCTTCGTGGAACGCCGGGAGAAGCCGGAGGATGCGGACGGGATGGAAGGAGCAGCCGAATCCCCCCTTGAAATCGGCATCATCATGGAGCATGTGTCGAGTTCCTTTGGCCTCGATCTGCTCTATCGAATCGACCAGAAGGCCGAAGAAAAAGGCTTCAAGACCATCATCCGCTTCTCCTATTACCGGCGTGAAAAGGAGACGGAGGAAATCAAGTATCTTGTGAAGTCGAAGATTGCCGGCTTGATCGTCATGCCCTGTCATGGGGTGTATTACAATCCGGAAATCCTAAAACTCATTCTGGAAGGCTTTCCGGTGGTGGTCATCGACAAGAAGCTGGAGGGGATCTCCGTTCCTTCCGTCCGCACGGACAACAAGCAGGCGATCATCACCCTGGTACGCCGTCTTTCCGAGCAGGGCTGCAAAAGAATGGCGTTCGCGTCGTCTGAAATCATCGGCACCTCTTCCCTGCAGGAAAGGAAAAACGGCTTTTATGAAGCGGCGGGCGAGTTGTCTGTGGAAATCCTTCCTGAATGCACGCTGACCTTCGACAAGACGATCTTTTCCCACCAGCCGAATGAGGAGAACATTGAAAAGGCCTTGTGCTTCCTGCGTGAAAACGAGGGCAGGATCGACGGGATTGTCTGTGCCGAATACAGCCTTGTTCCCGCGCTTGAGGAAGCATTGATCCGTGCGGGTGGCGATGCGGCCGAGAAAATCAGAATCGGCTGTGTCGACGGTCCTGATCGGATCCCCATCCTGCATATGAAACAGAACGAGCTGGAGATGGCGGATACCATCTTTGATCTTCTGATGGCCCGGATCAACGGAACCCGGCATCAGACGGATTACCTGGTTCCGGCGGTGCTGGTGGAGGGTCGACCGGAAAACTAGTCGAAGTTTCAAGGGCTCCGGAGGAGAAATGCGACAGATCCTGCTTCGGTTTCAGACGATAGCTATTCGTCCGGAAACGAAAGCGGGCTCTGTCGATTGAATGCCTCCGGAGCCTTTTTCGTTCTCCTGAAAGGCTTTCATTGGGATTTCATACCTGCTCGCACGGTAATTGTATGTTGATATTCAACAAAGAAACGGTGGAATTGAAGGAAAACTTGACGAAAGTGTTTACAGCCGTCAAAGGCTGTGATAGGATATGCGTATTGAAAAACATATTGAATATAACTAAAGAACCGGGTGCCAGTTTTCCATGAAAAGTATACACAGGCATGAAGACAAATGAAAAAGGAAAAGGTCAAAGAAAAGGGAGGTTGCTCTGTATGGGAAAGAGAAAAACCGCAAGACAGTCACTCGCATTGTTCCTCGTTGTGGTCATGCTGGTTCTCGGGTTTGCAGGCTGCGCCAAGTCCGAGCCGGCCGGCGCCGAGAAGAGCGGTGAAAGCGCAAGCGCACAGGCTACCAAGGATGCGGGCGGAGATGCCGCCGTCGTACCCGCGGACACCGCCGCAGCGGATGTTTCCAAGGAAGCGCCGATGCTCGCCGAGCAGGTGAAGGCCGGAAGCCTTCCTCCGCTTGAACAGCGCCTGCCGGATGCCGCCGATGTCATGGTGGAGCCCAACATCGCTTCCCCGGGCGAATACGGCGGAAGCGTCACAAGTCTGGCGGACGACGCCGGCCACTGGGGATGGGGCCCCTATACCGAGCAGAGCATGTTCCGTTTCAAGCAGGACGGTTCCGGTCAGGTTGAGGCCAACGTCTGCAAGTCCTTCTCAGCCAACGAAGATTCGACGGTTTGGACCATCGAACTCCGCAAAGGCATGAAATGGTCCGACGGACAACCCTTCACCACCGATGACATCCTCTTCTATTATGACCATATTTCCACGCCCAAGCTCAATGCGGATCGCACCGCCGTTGACGTGGATGCGGAAGGCTACTATCCCGCCTTCACCTCGAAACCCTACAACTGCTACCAGGTCAAGAAGGACGGAAAGAAATTCTGGGCCGAATTCAAGAAGATCGACGACACGAAATTCACCGTGACCTTCGTCGCGCCGAAGCCGGATTTCGCGGTTTCCGTCGCGGTCGACAACAAATGGATGTTCCTGCCGAAGCATTTCTACACCAAGTATGTCGCCCGCAAGGACGGCGTGAAGGATGACGCTTCCTTCCCGCTCATTACCGAAGAGGAAGCCATCGCCAACGCGAACAAGGATTTCGGGAAACAGTGGGATAACTACAGTTCCATGGGCAAAGACATCGGATACTACAACTGGGACTATGCCATCGTTCCCCAGCTGAGAAGCTTCATCGCCGTCAAGGACAACTGGAATACGGTCGGGCAAACCTATGAACTCGTCCGTAATCCATACTTCTGGAAGACGGACGAGCAGGGACGGCAGCTCCCCTACCTCGACAGCCTCAAGTTCCAGATCGTCAATGACGAGGACCAGCGCGTTCTGAAGCAGACTGCAGGCGAAATCGACATTTCGACCGTCGCCGCCGCAGACTTCGCAACCGTTGCAACCACCACACAGAGCACACACAGCGTGGTCCAGTGGGTCACGCCGGATTGGGCCGCGAGCCCGTCCCTTTCCCTCAACCAGACCGTCAAGGATCCGGACAAGCGTGTTCTGTTCCAGGATGCCCGGTTCAGGGAGGCCCTTTCCATCTCGGTGGACCGCAACCTGATGAACGCCACCCTGATGAACGGACAGTCCAAACCGTGGCAGATTTCCGTTGCGGAAGGCGCGCCTGGCTCCGACCCTGAATGGTCCGCCAAGTGGACGACCTTCGATGTCGCCAAGGCCAATACGCTTCTCGATGAAATCACCGAACCCTGGGACAAGGCGGAGGGAACCTTCCGCAAGATGAAGGGTACGAAGAAGGATGTCGAGATCGTCATCACCATCAAGGATCCCGCCACCGGCGACGGCGATTCCATCGCGTTGCTCCAGTCTGCCTGGAAAGCCATTGGCATCAAGGTTTCCGACAAGGTGGATGCGGAAGTGAACAAGGCCATCCTCACCAATGATGTGGAAGCCATGTTCGAAGGCTTCGCGCCCACCACTCCGGCCATCCGTCCCGATTCGCTCGTGCCGATGCGCAATTTCATGAACTGGTACGGCGCTTATGGCAAATGGTATGAAGACGGCCGTTCCACCGCCAACGGCGGCATCGAGCCGACCGGCGACATCCTCGAGCTCATCAATGCCTATGAAGCCATCAAGTCTGCTTCCGGTGCGAGCCGTGACCAGATCGTCAGTGAAAACGTTCAGAAGATTTACGACCTGCACAAGAAGAACCTCTGGATCATCGGCTACCTCGCCCCGCTGCCGATGGACTGGATTGTGAACAACAAGGTCAAGAATTTCCCTGCCAACCTCATCTTTGCTGACGAATACCGCTTTGCCAGCATGATGCGTCCGGAACAACTTTACCTGGCGAAATAATTCGGTCCTCCTGACATTCAGGCGAGAAGATTATGCAGCCCAGTGTTGTATAATCTTCTTGCCTGTTGAACAGGCTGTTTCCGCTTGATAGGGGTTTGCAGGATGTTTCTTCTGTCTATGGAAGACAGTTCTTCCGTCCGTATGGCCTTCCAGGCGAATCAAGCAGGCAAGTGCAAGAAGGGCAACGATGGGTATGTGATATGGATAAATGGAAATATGTCGGGAAACGTCTGATATTGGCCTTTTTCACTTTGATCGCCATCACGTTTGTCGTGTTTTTCGTCATTCAGCTTCCCCCCGGTGATTTCGTCGACAACATGGTCAGCAACATGGTGGCCGAAGGAGAAACCGTAACACAGGAGGACGTTGCAGCGCTGAAGGCAATGTACAGGATGGATCAACCCTTCCTCGTCCAGTATGCGGATTGGCTTGCAGGGATCGTCACGGGGGATTGGGGGGTCTCGTTCTATTATAAGCAGAGCGTGCTTGTGAAAATCAGCGAGACGCTTGGCGCGACCCTGATGCTTTCCTTCCTCACTTTGTTCATCACGTATCTTGTGTCCATCCCCATCGCCATTCATTCGGCCAAACACCAGTATCAGATCACAGATTACCTCTTCACGTTCATCGGATTCATCGGCATGGCGGTTCCGCACTTCCTGCTGGCCATCGTGCTCATGTACCTCTCCTACAAGTTTACGGGAAAAGCGCTCATGGGGTTGTTTCCGGAAGGTGGCATCACTTCGTGGGCCACATTCCTGGAGTTTCTCTCCCGACTGGTCATTCCCGTTGTTGTCATCAGCATGTCGGGCACCTGCGGGTTGATCCGCAGCATCCGCGCGCAGATGCTGGACGAGCAGGAACGGCCGTATGTGCTGGCCACCCGGGCGAAAGGCGTCAGTGAGGCGGCCATTACCTACAAGTACGAGATGCGTGCGGTTCTCAATCCGGTCGTCAGTGGCCTGGGACCCATGATTTCAGGCATTTTCAACGGTTCGACCATCACCGCCATCGTACTGATGCTCCCCACGCAGGGCCCGATTCTGCTCAAGGCACTGCAATCCCAGGATGTATATCTTTCGGGCGGCATCCTGCTGATCTCGGCCGTTCTGGTTGTCGCAGGCACGCTGGTTTCCGACTTGCTGCTCGCACTGCTGGATCCAAGGATAAAGCTTCTGGAGGAGAATCAATCATGAGTCAGGAGAATCCGATCCTCAGCACCTCTCCCGACGCGGATGAAAAACTGGTGGCCGCGACCGGCAGGAATATTGATAATCCAGCGAACGGATCCGACAGGAACGCGGAACGTGAACGGCGCAAGCTTGCGAAGAAACGGGCCAAACAGGAGAAATACTATACATCCTCCCAATGGCAGCTGATGGGGCGCAAGTTGCTCCGGCATAAACTGGCCGTCATGAGCTTCGTCATTCTGGCGATTCTCTACATCGGTGTCATCTTTGCCAATTTCATCGCGCCGCTTGGGCTGGAGGAGTTTTCAGCCACCTATTCGAACGCACCGCCTGTGAAATTGCACTTTGTCCATGAAGGAGAATTCTCCGGTCCCTTTGTCTACGGTTATGACATCAAGTTCGACAAGCTGCGCAACAAGATATTTGTCGAAAACAAGGAGCAGGTCTATCCGGTCCGCTTCTTGGTCAAAGGGGTTCCCTACAGTATCCTTGGATTCATCAAGAGCGACGTGCATCTTTTCGGCATCGACAATGACGCGCTGAATGCCGGACGCGACAAGGTTGTCTTCATGATCTTCGGCGCGGACAAGCTGGGGCGCGACCTCTTCTCACGCATCCTGATCGGCAGCCAGGTTTCGCTGACCGTGCCGCTGCTGGGTACGTTGATGTCCTTCGTGCTCGCCCTCATCATCGGGGGGCTGTCCGGGTATTATGGCGGCATCATTGACCTGGCGGTGCAGCGTGTCATCGAGGTGATCTCCTCCTTCCCGACCCTGCCCCTCTGGATGGCGCTGTCCGCAGCCATTCCCGCGGGTATCTCCGTGACGAAGGTGTACATCTTCATTACCGTGATCATGTCGCTGGTCAGCTGGCCGGGACTTGCAAGAACCGTGCGCGGCAAGTTCCTTTCACTGAAGAAGGAAGACTATGTCATGGCGGCAAAGCTGGCTGGCGTGAGTGACGTCAAGATCATCGCCAAGCATCTGGTGCCCGGGTTCATGAGTTACTTGATCGTAAGTCTGACCCTTGGCATTCCGAACATGATTCTGGGTGAGACCTCCATGAGCTTTCTGGGTCTTGGCATGCGCGCGCCGGCGACAAGCTGGGGTGTGCTGTTGCAGGAATGCCAGAGCATCAGCAATATTGCCAACTGTCCCTGGAAGCTGATACCGGTCCTGTATGTGGTCGTGGCGGTCCTGGCGTTCAATTTCCTGGGTGATGGCCTGCGTGATGCGGCGGACCCGTATAAGTGAGTGAGGAATGACATGGATAACAACAAGGCAGTCCTGGTCCGAAAAAAAGAAACAAGGCAAACGGGCGGCATCTCCAGCTTATCCGGAATGGAAAGCAGTGTCGTTTCGGTTGAAAATCTGAAGATGGAAATCCGGCTCGGCGAAGGGGTTCTGACCCCCATCCGCGGCGTCAGCTTCGCGGTGCGCGAAAACGAGACCCTCGGGCTCGTGGGCGAATCCGGCTGCGGCAAGAGCCTGACCAGCAAAGCCATTCTGGGCATCAACGACAAGAAGTGCATCACGACCGGCAAGATCAATTTCACGGTCGATGGGAAAACCCTGAACCTGCTGGACTTGAAATTCGGCGGGAAGGAAATCAGGAGCATCCGCGGCAAGAAGGTTTCGATGATCTTTCAGGAGCCGATGAGTTCCTTCTCTCCGCTCTTTACCATTGGCCACCAGATTTCCGAAAGCGTGCGCCTTCATCTGGAAAAGGACAAAGTGAAAGCGAAGGACATTTCCATCGAAGCCATGCGCAGGGTCGGGATCGCGAATCCGGAAAAACGGTACAACCAGTATCCTCATGAGTTTTCAGGCGGAATGCTTCAACGCGCGTTGATCGCAATGGCGCTGGTCTGCAACCCGAAGCTCCTGATTGCGGACGAACCCACAACGGCGCTGGACGTGACCATCCAGGCGCAGATTCTGGAACTGATGAAACAGCTCCAGAAGGACTACAAGATGGCCATACTGTACATCACGCACGACCTGGGAACGGTCGCGAGAATGTGCGACCGGGTGGCGGTCATGTATCTGGGGCGGATTGTTGAAATCGCTCCCGTGGTGGAGCTCTTCAAGAACCCGCGTCATCCCTACACCATCGGGCTTCTGGGGTCGGTCCACAAGATCGGCGGCGGGCACGAGCGGCTGTTTTCCATCGAGGGAACCGTCCCCCTCGCCATGAATCTGGAAGACCGGTGCGGGTTTTATGAACGCTGCCTGAACCGGGACGGATCGATCTGCAACGGGAAGGAACCTTGCCTGCGCGAGGTGGGCGAGGGGCATTTCGTCGCCTGCCATCTTGAAGTGGATCCTGGTGCGGCCGGCAAATCCGTCGAAAGGGGGGAAGACCATGTCTGAGACGATCTTGAAGGTCCGGGAAGTCAGCAAGGTGTTCTCTTCGAAAAAAGTCCATGTCAAGGCGGTCAACAACGTCAGTTTCGAAGTGAAAAGAGGAGAGACGGTCGGAATCGTTGGCGAGTCCGGTTGTGGGAAGACAACGTTGGGCCGTTGCATCGTCAAGGCCATCGACGCCTCTTCGGGAGAAGTCTCCTATCTGGCGGAGGATGGCAAGGAATATGATCTGCAGCGGATCGACAAAAAAACGATGCGTTCCGTGCGTAAGGAAATCCAGATGATTTTCCAGGATCCGTTTTCCTCATTGGATCCGCGCATGACGGTGTTCGACATCATTTCAGAGCCGCTCCGAGCCAATTTCAAGATGTCGAAGAAGGAGCTGGAGGAGCGGGTGAAGTCCATCGCAGCCAAGGTCGGGCTGAATCCCAGCTATCTGATGCGATATCCTCACGCGTTTTCCGGCGGACAGCGCCAGCGCATTGGCATCGCCAGGGCACTTGTCCTTTATCCGCGTGTCATTGTATGCGACGAGGCTGTATCAGCGCTGGACGTGTCCGTCCAGGCTCAGGTCGTCAACCTGCTGAAGGACTTGCAGGAGGAGCTTCAGTTGACCTATCTGTTCATCAGCCATGATCTCTCGGTCATCGAGCACATCTCCGACAAGGTGGGGGTGATGTATCTGGGAAAGATGGTTGAATACACCTCCACGGAGGAGCTATTCAGAAACCCGATGCACCCATATACGCAGGCACTGCTGTCGGCTGTTCCCATCGCCGACCCGACGATCAAAATGGAGCGAATTCCACTGCAGGGCGAGATCCCGAATCCCGCAAACCCACCGTCGGGCTGCTTTTTCCATACGCGCTGCCAGTATTGCGTGGACAAGTGCAAAACGGACGATGTCACCTTTGTCGAAGAGGCACCGGAGCATTTTGTCGCCTGCCACAGGGCGAATGAATTGCGCCTGCATGGGATTGTAGGCTGACACCGGATGAAGAAATAACAGCTGCAGGATAACTGGCTGACGCAGGACAAAGGAAATGCGTTGGCAGAATCATCGGCTGATGTCGGAGTTGAGCGGGAGGAACGGGACATGAAGAGAGACTTGGTTATTTTCATCGACAGCGGCGACACGCTCGTGGATGAATCCACGGAAATCAAGGACAGCGAAGGCACCGTCCTTGAGGCAGGGTTGTTTCCCGGAGCATGGGATACGCTGAAAGCGCTGCATGAGGACGGCTACGCCATTGCGCTTGTTGCAGACGGCACCCGTACCTCCTTCGACAACATCTATCTTGCAAACGGCCTGGACGGCTGTTTCTCTGCGAAGGCGATTTCCGGGGACCTTGGCGCGACCAAGCCCGCAGAAATCATGTTTACGCATGCCATGAATGAGTTGGGTCTCGGTGAAGCGGACAAGGGACGGATCGTCATGATCGGCAACAATCTGAAGCGGGACATCGTGGGGGCAAACCGGGTCGGCATCGTCTCCATTCTGGCAGGCTACAGCCCCCGCTACAACATGCAGCCGGAAAATGAGGAGGAGACACCGGACTTCATTGTGGCATCCCCTTCCGAACTGATCGGCTTGTTGGGTCAATTGGACCAGCAGGTCAGGAATCGGTGTGTACTGAAGGGCGAGCCGATTGCATGCTTTGAAGCGCAAAGTGAGAAAAGTGCTGCGGATCGGATGCTGGCCGTGAAATACGCTCCCCATCTGTATTTTGACAGGAATGAACCCTTCCCCGTCGATGGGATCGGGTTTCATGTCTTCCGTGAATCCAGCAGAAGCCGTTCCTTCAACCGGGACATCCGGCTCGTGGAGGGAACCGCTTTTGTGATCGAGTATGCCATCTACTATGATTACGACATTCAACATATGTATGATCTGGAGCACGTCTGGATACACGTCGGCCATGACGGGCAGATCCGCGATGCGGAAGCAAGCGCGCATGGCGGAGTCCTGAACCTTTTCCGTCTTTCGAAGCCATTGGAGGCGAAGACCCATGTCCCTGTGTTCGTCCAGCCCGGCAAGCATGCCATGTTGCCTGATGGCGAATGGTTCAAGCTGTATGGCGACTACGAGGCGGTCTGTGGAGAACTGGCAGGTGTGGACGGATTGCTGGTCCCGGAGATGCTCAGGGACGTCCTTCCCAAGAGTTCCGCCATTGATGCCCGGGTCTGCGCAAGAATCCGCGAAAATTACAGGTTCCGGCCAACGCTGGATTTCCGTCATGTTCCCAGTTCAGAGGACCTCTTCATGACATGGGACGAACTGATCCGGCTCATCCCGGATAGAATCCGGAACCTGCTCACACGTACGGGCTGATTCCGGGATGGATTCATTTCACGCCGGACGGCGTCCGCAGGGTTCGGGGGGCAGAAGACCGTGCGATCCCGCGCGGGAATGGAGAAAGCCGGATATCGGCATGAAAAGGGGCTTCTATGATCCAGAAAATCATCCTTGTGTTCAAGACGCACTTTGACATAGGGTTTACCGACCTGTCGGCAAATGTCATGGAAAAATGTGCGACCACCATGCTGCGCGATGTCATCGAAACATGTGCGGCGACGGAAGGACAGGGCAGGCAGAAGTTCGTCTGGACGTTGCCTGCCTGGCCGCTGGTGCAGATGCTGCGACAGTGCGGTGATGCCGATCGGCAAATACTGGAACGGCTGATCGTGCAGGACCAGATCGTCTGGCATGCCTTGCCGTTCACGTCCCATACGGATTTCTGCAGTGCCGAGGAAATCATTGAAGGACTGCGCTTCGCGCGGGAGCTTTCGGAAACCTATGAAAAACCGTTCCCGATTTCGGCCAAAATGACCGATGTGCCCGGACACGGGATCATGCTGCCCGGCATTCTGGCCGGAGCTGGGGTGAAGTTCCTGCATCTCGGATGCAATCAGTTCGCCACGTCGCCCAAGGTGCCGTTCCTGTTCCATTGGCAGGCGATCGGCGGGGAAAGCGTCCTGACCATGTACAGCAAAGGCGGGTATGGAACCTCGCTGTTTCCGCCGGAGGACTGGCCGTTCCCTGTATGGATGGCCCTGATGCAGACCGATGACAATCACGGCCCGCAAACGGCGGCCGACCTCGCCAGGCTGCTGGCGGATGTCCGTCGGAAATTCCCGGATGTCGAAGTGGTTTGCGGTACGATGGATGAGTTTGTCACGGATCTTTCCGCATGCGATTTGAGCACGCTCCCGGTTGTCGGCAAGGATCTTGCCGACACCTGGATCCATGGTGTCGGAACTTATCCGGCGGAGGTCGCCATGGTTCGGGAGGAACGCCAGCGAAGCAGGCGTCTGCAGGCATTGTATGCCAAACGTGTGTTGGAGGGAACAAGCCCTATCGAATACACGCCTGCGCAGGAGATGGAAATTCTGGATCAGTATTATGAGAAGGTCGATTTGTTTCACGAGCACACTTGGGGCGCGGATGTGAAAACCTGGCTCAGAGCGGATCGTGTATACCGGAAAAAGGAATTCAACACGGCAAGACATCTTGAAAAGTACCGCTTCATGGAGAAATCATGGCAGGAACAGAAAGATCGGGCGGTGAGTTGTGTCCGCTCCATACGTGAGTTGAAACTGCTGATGGAAACAGCCAATGGGGAATTATCCCTTTTCAACCCGCACAATGCCCCCTTTTCCGGTTGGGTCACCCTGGAGAATCCAGAGGCGGACTTGTCGGACTGTTGCCTTTCCTGTAGGGGAAAAACGCTTCCCGTCACGCGGATCAATGGGAAATGGGGCTGTTACGTCGAAAACCTGCCGCCCTTTGTCACGGTCCCGATTCTCATCCTTCGGGAAAAACCGGTGATAACGAGCCTGTCGATGCATATCGGGCAGGAATCCGTCATCGTGGAGAACCATCGATACCGGATGACCTTCACCAAAGCAGACGGTGCCATTTCCGAGCTGTTCGACAAGAAGCGTGACTCGGTCCTGCTGCAGGCCGGGGATGGGAAATCGGTGTTCGCCTATCAGTATGATCGATATGGCAGCGAAGATGTCACCACCTATATCCGGGATTATGCCTATCGGTTCTACCCGTGGGGGATTCAGGACAACGGTCGGGAAGGATATCCCGAATGCACGCACAAGACCTATGAACCGATTTTCCAGGCATGGACCGTGGAACAGGATACGGTCATCTTTCACTTCACCGGTGCGGAAAGCGTCCATAAATACGGGGATGCGCAACGGATTCGGCTTGAAGTGACGTTCCCGCCTGTCGGGGATGAACTGTTCGTTCAGCTTCACCTGTCCGCCAAGCAGGAAACGCCGTTCATCGAATCGGGGTCTTTTCTGGTTCCCTTTGCGGAAGCAGCGCCTCAATACCGCATAAACAAATCCAATGCTTTATTGAACCCGGAAACGGATATTCAGGAAGGCGCGAATCATGCGCTGTATTGCTTGGAAAACCATATTTCCGTCATGGGCGAAACCGGAGGCTTCTGCATCATTCCGATGGATGCGGCGCTGGTCGCGCTGGGGGACACCGGCATCTATCGGTTCCGGAACACTTTCGGGACACCGGAGACGCCCGTGCTGTATTTCAACCTGTTCAACAACATGTGGGGAACGAATTTCCCGCAGTGGATAGGCGGAGATGCCAGCTATCGCTATATCCTTTTCGGGTTCGACAAGGACGAAAGTCCTTCGGTCCAGGAAAGGGCCGCAGTCCTGATGGAAGGTGTGGAACCGACGTGCAACCGACTTGAAAGGGACCTCTGTACATTCCCCGCGCACATGCAGCTGATCAATGCGAGGCAGGAGGAGACAGGTCTGATCCTGCGGTTCAGGGATCTGTCCGGTGAAGCGGCATCCAGACAACTCGAGGCGAAAGGCCAGGCCATCACGTCGATTGACCACAACAACAGGGTGACGGGAAACAGTGCGAAGGAACTTTTGACCTTTGACGTACGGCCGTACGGGATTCATTCCTTTCTGCTGACAGCGCTGGATGCACCGGCTGCAGCAAGTGCGCCGGAATGAAAGGGTCATGAACCATCAAGGGAGGCGTGAATATGCTTGAAAATACTACAGGCGCCGAATTTCTGACAACCTGCGTCAGATTGGTGCTGTCTTTGCTGTGCGGTGGGATCCTCGGATTCGAGCGGGGCAGAAAGAAAAGACCCGCTGGATTCCGTACGTACATGCTGGTTTGTCTGGGCGCCACGCTTGTCATGATGACGAATGAGTTCATCTGCAGGGTTTACGCCGTAGGGGATCCTGCGCGAATGGCAGCGCAGGTGATCAGCGGCATTGGCTTTCTGGGTGCCGGAACCATCATCGTGACAGGAAACAATCGCGTGAAGGGTCTGACGACGGCGGCGGGATTGTGGGCGTCCGCCTGCATCGGACTGGCGATCGGGATTGGGTATTACAGTGGGGCCATTGTCAGCTGCGCGCTGATCATGCTGGTGATGACCGCGATGCATAACGTCGATGACCGCGTGGGTGCGGTCACACAGATCATGGACGTGTATGTCGAGTTCGAACAACTGTCCGATATCGGCCGGTTCATTGGTTTCATCAAGGAGCGGAACATGCGGGTCAGCGAACTTGAGATCACAAGGCCCAATACGGGCGAGGAGATGGGCATCGCGGCCATGATGACACTGCGCCTGCCGAAACGCCAGCCGCACTCGGCCATCATGACGATCTTGAATGACTCGGAGGGAGTTCGGTTCATTGAGGAGGTGTGACGCATCTGCTACTTTCTTGATGGACTGTCATCGCGACCTTCATCGGTATCCTTGATTTCCTGCATTTTCTGCTTTTCTTCAAGGGTCAGTGCCTCATGCAGGTAGTTGCGGTCCGCCTGTTGCAGTTCCTGCCACTCCCGCCGGATTCTTGCGTCTGCCTCATCCATTTCTGCCTTCAATTCTCTCGCCGACAACAGGGAGCCGCCCGCACCCCGGACGATCATCTGTTGAAGGCCATCGGAGGTTGCGACCGTGACCTTGTACTTTTTCCGGTTCACATGAGTGAACCGTTCAATGTACTGGTCCGCCGTCTGCGCTTCACGGGTGAACACCATATGAAGGTTTTGGTAGGCGATGACTTCCTCGCCGTGCCCGACCACCAGGTAGGCATCGAAAACGACGATGATGTGGCATTTCCGAATCCCCTGATAGTTGCTCAAAAGGTCCAGCAGTTTCATTCTTGCGCTTTCCATGTCCGCATCGGCCAGCGTTTTCAGTTCGGGCCACGCATGAATGATATTGTAGCCGTCAACGAGCAGGTATTCCTCATCCGTTTCTTTCCGCAAGTCAACAGATGGGCCCGGCACATTCGGATACTCCGGGAGTTCGATCCGCCGTTTCCAGACTGTTTTTTTTCCTCGGTTCGCGTAATAGGTTTCGTTGATGATCCGATCGATTTCCTCGAGACTGATCCAGCGCGCCTCACCCGACTTTGCCAGATCCCGGGCAGCCGTATCCGCCGGGTCTTCCTCTATTTGCAGACAGGCTTCCAGGTGCATATGGTTTTTGACCTGATCCCAGGGAACCAGAAAGCCCGCGCCATGGGCGCAAAATACTGAACCGGTCGGATTCTCGGTGTCCTGTTCCGAATCATAGCCGATGGCCTGCAGGACTTCCGCTGCATTCTGGCAGGGTGCATAACCTCGGATGCTGTAGAACAATCGGCCGAATCCCTTTGTGTATGCGGTCACCGCCTGCTGGTAATTCTTCATGGCAGCGACTGGTGCACTTCCCGTTAGGATCGCCAGGTCGCCATCCATGTGTGAAATTTCGCTTGTACCCTTCATTTTTTCGATGTCGTTGATGGCCCGTCCCACCATCCTTTCCGGCAATTCCAGCGTAAAGGAATAATAGGGCTCCAGCAGGATGGAACCTGCCTCCTTCAACCCTTGGCGTACGGCCCGGTATGTGGCTTCCCGGAAATCGCCGCCTTCCGTATGCTGATTGCTTGCTTTACCCGCCACCAGGGTAATCCGCATATCGATGATGGGAGCGCCGGCAAGAACCCCTTTATGGACCTTTTCCTCAAGGTGGGTCAGGACAAGCCGTTGCCAGCTTTTCCCCAGCAGATCCTCGCTGCAGTCCGTGTCAAACTGCAGTCCGCTCCCCGGGTCCCCCGGTTTCAGGATCAAGTGGACTTCCGCATAGTGCCGCAATGGCTCGAAATGACCTACACCCTCCGCTACGGCTGTGATGGTCTCCTTGTAAACGATCCGTCCCGCGTCGAAGGCGATGTCCATGCCAAAACGGCTCCGGACAATGCTCTGCAGGATCTCCATCTGGACTTCGCCCATGAGCTGCGCCTGAATTTCCTGCAGATGTTCATCCCAGACAATATGAAGCTCAGGATCTTCTTCCTCCATCAAGCGGAGTTTGGGGATCATCACCCTGGGATCGCAGCCTTCTGGAAGAAGGATGCGATAGGTGAGAACGGGTTCCAGAACAGGTTTCTCCGAATTCGTCTCGATTCCCAGTCCTTCTCCCGGCCTGGTTTGGCTGAGACCTGTCACTGCACATACGTCTCCTGCTTCGACCTCATTGACGGTCTCGTATTTCTGACCGGAATAGATGCGGATCTGGTTCACTTTTTCTTCCCATGCCAGGGAAGGATTTTCTATCCGGATCGGGTCCAAATTATCTGACGGTCTGCGATCTGTCTTTTTTTCCCGGGTTTGGCTGGAGAGCGCATCCCGAACCTTGAGACGTCCGCCGGTGATCTTCAGGTAGGTGAGTCGGTTTCCCTGCTCATCCCGTGTGATCTTGAATACTTTGGCTCCGAATTCGTCCGGATAGAGGGGAGAGCTGGTGTATTTCACCAATCCCTTCAATAGGGGATCGATCCCGTCCATTCTCAGCGCCGAACCAAAAAAGCAGGGGAAAACCCTGCGGGTTCCGACTGCTCTCTGAATCTGTGCGGTATCTACATGTCCCGTCTCCAGATAGGTGTTCATCATGGACTCGTCACGCATGGCCAGATGATCATAATAAGCATCGGAACCGGCCTGCCCGAAATCGATGCACCCGTCTCCCAGCTTGCGTTTCAATTCCGCCAGCAGCTTGTCTTTATCCGTTCCGTTCTGGTCCATCTTGTTGACGAATAGAAAGACAGGGATCCGGTACTTGTCGAACAGCTGCCACAAGGTTCTCGTATGGCCCTGTACGCCATCCGCCCCGCTGATGACCAGAATGGCGCAATCCAGCACTTGCAGCGTTCTTTCCATCTCCGCGGAGAAGTCGGCATGACCGGGTGTATCCAGCAAAGTGAATCGGGTATCAGCATATTCAAACATGGCCTGCTTGGCAAAAATGGTGATGCCCCGCGCCTTTTCCAGGTCATACGTGTCCAGATAGGCATCCTGGTTGTCCACCCGGCCCAGCTTCCCGATTTTCCCGCTCAGGAAAAGGAGGCTTTCCGACAAGGTCGTCTTTCCGGCGTCAACATGGGCCAAAATGCCAATGATCAGTTTTTTCATATCGATTGTCTATTCCTTCATGCGGGACATCCGTCATTCATGATTCGCGCACTTGCTGTCCCCTATCACTTTATCATAGCGATGGGGAAGAACACAAAAAAGCGCATTCCACGGATGTGAAATGCGCCTCTTTACGGACAGGTGAATGGCATTTACAGTACCGTTTCATCGGGAAACGGATGAGTGGACCGCTTTGGCTGAATCATTTTTCATGGTCCGACACTTTTATTATTAGGCCTCCAAACTTTGAGGCCATGAGGTTGTAGGAAACGATGAATACAAGCCCGACCAAGCCGATACAAAGCGGACTGATCAGGAGCGGCAGCAAGAAAACAATGACTTGTGTGGCGCTCTGGCCAGCCGCATTTCCTGTTTGCCCGGCTGTGGCGTTCACAGCTCCCGAATTTTCTGTTTGCCCCGAGCCGGTAAAAAAGCTCCCGATAACAAAAAACGTAATCAATAGTACGACCAAAACAATCAGAGATGGAATTACACAAGCAAACAGAAATGATTTGAAAGCCGAACCAATCTTGATACCCTTTACCTCAACGCTTCTCATGAATCCTCCTTGTGCGCCTGATTTGCTTGTTGCATTGTTGATTTTGCTCGCCTGATGTGGCTGAATTGCCCAGATCATGTCTTTGCAGGGGGCCGAAATGAACAGAAAATATCATTGCCTGCTGTCGAATCATCCAAAAAATGCTTTTGCATCATTGTATCAAATTATCCAATATATACACACCAAGGATGGAAACAACGAATCTGTCGGGTTGGAAAACGGCCCTGTTGTGTGCAAAATCCAATAATCGTCCACTATTCCAAAAACACTGCGCGCCTCCGGAGGAAGGCCGTCCTGTATAATGGAACCGTGACCGGCGTGGCCCATGATCAACCGCCAGAGTCCATAGGGGGAAGCGCATGTATCGATTGCTTGTCGTTGACGATGAGCCCAGGCATCGCCGATGTCTGGCCGAAATGCTACGGAAACTGCGACCGACATACGAAATCTGCGAAGCCCGCAACGGACAGGAAGCCATGGAATCCATGCGCGCCTGTCCTGCGGATATCATAGTAACCGACGTTCGGATGCCAATTCTGGATGGGTTCGGTTTTCTGGAAACCATGCGCGGTATCCATGATTCCGTGAGAACGGTGATTTTGAGCGGATATGCAAGCTTCGAGTATGCGCAGACCGCTATGAAACTCGGCGCTTCCGATTATGTGCTGAAGCCGGTCAACGAGGCGAAGGTTCGTAGCTTTCTTGAGCGGGTAGAAAGCCAGATCGCAGAAGAGCGTCAACGGGAACGGGAACACGAGCATATCCATCGCCAGTTGCGGCTCACGCTTCCGGTCTACATGGAACGTCTGCTCAACCGTCTGCTGCAAGGCCGTCTGTCCGAAGCGGAACGGCAGGAGCTCGGGCAAATTCTCGTGCTTGACGATGATATGATTCTCATCCTGACTGCATTCCGCAATCCGCTCGCTCCTTCGCCCGAGTTCACGCTCGACGATGCCAATGAAATGCGCATGAGTATCAAGTTCTGGATGAAGGAGGCACTCACGCGGTTCGGGCATGCCATCTCTTTTTTCCGTGAACAGGAGGGGGAGTGCCTCGTCACACTGTTGCATCCGGGCGACGGGACAAATGGCCGGTTGCCGGATACGGAGGGCATCGCTGCAGCGCTGAAGACTTTCGTGTCCACACTGGATGTGAATTATGCACTGGAAAGCGCCTGTCGGTTTGAGAGCGTTTCCGGAGGCCTGTTGAAGGGCCTTCCAGCCGTTCATGACAGCCTTTGGGCTACGTTGGCCGGATCCTCGGCGGAACCCTTGCCGGAGTCACCGCCAGAAGAACTCTCTGCCATCGGTGCACGAACGGATCGCATCATCTGCTCCTGCATGGATTTCCTTTCGGAGCACTATTGCGAGGATCTGTCCCTGGACGCCATCGCCGGCCGGTTCGGGTTCAATTCAAGCTACTTCAGCAGCTATTTCCGCATCAATACAGGGCAGACCTTCTCCGACTACCTGCTCGACTTGCGCATGACGGAAGCAAAAAGGCTGCTGGTGGAGAGCGATTCACGCATCTACGAAATCGCAACACGGATCGGCTACCGGGATTCACGCTACTTTGACCGTGTCTTCAAGAAAACGGCCGGCATATCGCCGGACGCGTATCGCAGACTCGCCAGATGCGGACAGGTGCTTGCATGAAGCGGTTGTTTCGATACGGAGAATGCGATTCGCGAAACGTACCCGCCTGTCTTCTCTTTGCCGGATCTATCGTAAATCATGGAAGGATAAAGATTGTCGCCATTTACACACGACTACGGGATTTGAAATTCCGTACGAAGGTTGTCGTATCGTTTTTTCTGGTGATGTTCCTTCTGGCGGCCATTCTCGGAATGGTATATGCCCGCAGCGCCATCACCGCGATGGTCGGTCTGACGCGCAGCAACGTACAGGAAATCGTTCGGAAGAACAATGCCATCGTGGACACGAAGTTGGGCCGTATCGGCGAATCCACCATGTCGATGTTGTCGGATCCGGATTTGTTCGCCATCTTCAATGGCATCCGGACACCTGCCGATGTGAATGTGCTTGGAATGGACCGGCACATCACCCCCATTATCCGCAAGTATTTCGCCCAGTGGCCGGAGGTGTATTCCGTGCAGCTGGCGACAAGCTATTTTACGTTCGGCAACAATACCAGTTTTATCTCAGGCGAGAACTACACAGATTCCAGCCTCTACCGGCAGGCCAGCGATGCGAAGGGCAGTCTGATCTGGGTGCCGACATACGACTATACCGTCATGTTCGGCAACGAGGCGATGTCAATTCTTGAACTTGATGACCGGTATATCTTCTCGGCCGCTCGCCAGGTCAATAGTGTGACAGTGGATAATTTTCTGGTGGGTCTGCTCGACGACGCCGTGGAACGTCCCACCCTCATCGTCAATTTCAAGGAAGAAGTCTACTCAGAGGTTTTCCGTGACAGTTTTCCATATCACGATGCCTGGTTTGCGATCGCCTCGACCGACGGACACATTGTGTCCTCCAGCCACCGCGACCAGCTCGGGAGGCAGCCTCGCTGGGAATGGCTCCAGGCACTGCCGCGCGGAGCAAGCGGCAGCCGCATTCTAACACTCGAAGGGCAGAAGGTCATCGCCTGCTACGATACCTCGGCGGTGACCGGCTGGCTTTCCGTTGCCGTCATTCCGTACGAGGAACTGGTGCGTACTGTGCTTCCGGCCATGCGGAGTGCGACATTCCTTGTACTCGTCCTGTTCCTGCTGCTGGCGATTCCGCTTTCGATCGGCCTTTCCGGCATGTTGTCCGGACCGCTCAACCAGCTGCTCGATGCCATGCGGCGCATGGAGAAGGGGGATTTTGGCACCCCGGTTCCAGTGGAAAGCCGCGATGAAATCGGGTATCTCACCAACCGCTTCAATCATCTGAATGAGCGGGTCAAGACGCTCATTGAGGAGAACTATATAGGCAAGCTCCGGGAGAAGGAAACCGAGATCATGGCGCTGAACCTGCAGCTCAATCCGCATTTTCTGTACAACACCCTCAACATCATCAACTGGATGGCCATCGAACAGGGGAACCGCGACATCAGTGACATGGTCATGCGCCTTTGTGACATGATGGCATACACGTTGCGCGACAAGCGTGATGTGGCACGCCTGTCGGAGGATCTGGAATGGCTTTCGAACTACTGGATCATCATGCAGGCCCGGTTTGAGGACAAGTTTACGATTGAACAGCACATCAGCCCGGCCATTCTGGACTGCGAGGTGCCCAAGCTGTTTTTGCAGCCGTTCGTTGAAAATTCCATCCTGCACGGATTCGAGCATATGGAACAGGGCGGGGTGATCCGCATCGAAGGGAAAAATGACGAGCACACCCTATGCTTCACCGTGGCGGACAATGGAGCCGGCATGACCGCCGAGGCCGTCGAACGGGTGATGACGATGGAAGCCAGCCATATCGGTGTGCGCAACGTCGACAAGCGGATCAGGCTATTGTACGGAAGCGAATTTGGTGTATCGGTCGCCTCGAAACCCGGCGAGGGCACCCTCGTCTGCATCCGCCTGCCCAAACGAGTGGCGCAAGAGCCTGCGTCCGCATCCACCCAATGATCATCCACTCGCCATGATGGGTGTGCTCCTCTCACACCTGACGGGCATCCACCTTTCCAAGAATGTTGTCGTATACGGGCGGAGGCATCCGATCATAGAATGGGCAACGTCATGATGCTGCAGCAACCGCATGGCAAACATCCCGGGCGACCGTGATCCTGCCCAGACAAGGAACGATTTGATAGGAGGATTCATCATGAGAACCACCCATAAGACGCTGTTGCGTGCCTTGAGCCTCTGTCTTGCCCTGTTGATCGCCCTTTCCGGCTGTGGCACCGCAGTACCGGGCGCCTCTGCGTCGGCCAGCGCTGATACCGCAGCCACAACGGCTTCCTCGGAAGCCGCTTCTGAAAAAAACTCCGACGCCGTGCCAGCCGTGGAGTCCGGTGAACCGGTCACGCTGAAGGTTACCTTCTGGGGAAATCCCGAGGAAGCCAAAGCATACGAGGACGCCGCCGCGAATGTCAGCAAACTCACCGGCAGCCGTGTCACCGTCAAACCCCAGCGTATCCCGACCGATTATGACGCCAAACTCACCACGATGATCGCCGGCAATGATGCGCCGGATCTGGCGATGATGGAATCCGCAACGATCACCTTCCCGCTAGCAGAGCAGGGCAAGCTGCTCAATCTCAAGGATTTCCTGGACAAAGATCCCACTGTCAACACCGCAACACTCGTCCCGAACATCACGTATTGGTCCGACCCCCAAACCCTGATCGGCATTGCGCCGGGGCCTGAAATGTTCCTGCTCTACTACAATGTGGACATGTTTACTGATGCCGGTATTGCTCCGCCGCCTGCGAAAGCGACCGAAGCATGGACCTGGGATCAGTTCCTGGATGCCGCCAAGAAACTCACCATCGACGTGAACGGCGTCCGTGCGGATGAGAGTGGTTTTGATCCGAAGAGCATCAAGCAGTTCGGCTTCAGCATGGGTATGTGGTGGGGTTCCTGGGGGAATTTCATCTACCAGAATGGCGGAGACTTTGTGTCCAGGGACGGGAAATTTGCCCTTTCCGCGAAGGAATCCACCGATGCCATTCAAAAGCTCGCAGACCTCGTGAACGTGCATCATGTATCGCCCTCCCCACTGCAGTCCAAATCTCTTCCCGGCACCACGCAGGCGCTTCAGACCAAGAAGGTCGCCATGGCCGTGGATGGCCAGTGGGCCAACATGGACATCGGAAACGCGGGCTTCAAGTACGATGTGGCGGCCCTGCCCCGCATCAATCCTGACAAGCCGTCCGTCAGCTCCGTCGTCTGCGGCATGTTCTCCATCTTCGCTTCCAGCAAGCATCCGCAAGAGGCCTGGGAAGTCCTGAAGGTCCTCATAGACCCGAAGAGCACGATGGCCATGAACAAGGGAGGCCTTTGGATGCCTTCGCTGCAGGATTACTATACTGATCCCGCCAAGCTGGCTGAATGGGTCGAAGGCAATGCAAACCATCCATCCGGCTACAAGGATGCTGCGCTGGATGTCATGCTGAACCATAGTGTGACCGGTCCGACGTTCTACGTGAAGAACTTCAACAAGATCATGGACATCGTAAATCCGGCACTGGACAAGGTCTGGCTCGGCACGCAGTCAGCTGCGGAAGCGATGGCCGGCATCGAAACACAGGCTCAAGCGCAGGTGCAGGGACGTCGCGACTGATTCAGTCGAAATGGATAAAGACACACCGGGTTAATTCCGCTGCAGTCAATCCTGGCAAGCCTGTACCTTTTCCGATTTACCAGTGTCGTGTTTCCAACACCCGATGACATCCATGCGGGTATGCGCCGGGGCGGGTTGAAACCCGTCCCGGTCATGACCCGGTCAGGAAGGACACAGCATGCAGATCCAACGCCAACGGCGACTGCCCGCCCCAAAGGGGAATCGGGGCAATCTGGCCACCTTGCGGGCCAAGGAACAGTTCTTCGGGATGCTTTTCGCCGGGCCGGCCATCCTCGGATTTCTCATTTTTGTCCTGGGGCCGATGATTGCCAGCCTCGGATTCAGTCTCACCGACTATACCGTGTTCAACACGCCGTCCTTTGTGGGACTGACGAATTACGCCGATCTTTTCAGCGGCACAGACACGTTTTTCTATCCCGCGCTGCGGGTGACCTTTCTGTTTGTCCTGATGAATGTGCCAGCCTCGATTCTCTTCGCTTTCCTGATGTCCCTGATTCTGAATGCAGACATCAAGGGCCGTGCCGTCTTCCGGGCCATCCTGTATCTGCCGTCCATTGTGCCGGCTGTTGCGACAGCCATGATCTGGATGTGGCTGTTCAACCCGGACCTCGGGCTCATCAACATGGCGCTATCCGCTGTTGGCTTGCCGACAAGTCTATGGATCTACGGCGAATCCTCCGTGCTTCCTTCCATCGTGCTGATGGGACTGTGGGGTTCTGGAGGGACCATCGTTATTTTCCTGGCGGGACTCAGCGGGATTCCTGTTCAGTATTATGAGGCGATCGAGGTGGATGGCGGCAACGCGCTTCACCAGTTCCGACACATCACGTTTCCCATGATGACCCCGACGATTTTTTTCAACGCTGTCATGGGCATTATTGGCTCGTTCCAGGTTTTCGGGCAGGCTTACATCCTGACGCAGGGCGGCCCGAACAACGCCAGCCTTTTCTATGTGTTCTACCTGTGGCGCGAAGCCTTCCGGAACGCCCGCATGGGGTATGCTTCCGCGATTGC
Source organism: uncultured Clostridia bacterium (assembly GCA_942493335.1). Taxonomy (GTDB): domain Bacteria; phylum Bacillota; class Clostridia; order DSM-8532; family DSM-8532; genus JAEWSN01. The sequence goes on from OW818693.1 coordinate 3,522,155, forward strand.
CTGGGTGCTGTTCGTCATCATCCTGTTCTTCACCATGCTTGTTTTCAAGTCATCCAACACCTGGGTTTACTACGAAGGGGAAAGGAAGAACGGATGAAAAAGGCGAAACGAATCCGCAAGACCATTGTCTATCTCATCCTGGCGGGCTTTTCGTGCGCATTCATTCTCCCGCTGCTCTGGATGATCCGCAGTTCGCTGATGGATCTAAGCGAGATCTTTCAGGTCCCGCCACTTCTCCTGCCGGAGAATGCGAGGTTTGACAACTACATAAAAGCTATGACCGTTGTGCCCTTCGGGCTTTATTTCCTGAACACGATCGTCCTGGTCGTCCTGACGCTGGTGGGAACCGTCTTCACAAGCACTCTTACGGCTTACAGCTTCGCACGGCTGCGCTGGAAGGGCCGAGAATTCTGGTTCCGGTTGATCCTCACAAGCATGATGCTGCCGGGAGCCGTCACCTTGATTCCAACCTTTATTGGCTGGAAAACCATCGGATTTTACAACACCATCATTCCGCTGGTTGCGCCAGCCTTCTTCGGCGGCGGCGCCTTCAACATTTTTCTGCTGCGGCAGTTTTACAACTCCATCCCCCTTGAATTTGATGAAGCCGCCTTCATGGATGGCGCAAGCTTCTTCCGGATCTATGCGAGCATCATCCTGCCCCTGAGCCGTTCCGCCGTCATCGTTGTGGCCATTTTCGCCTTTCTCGGAACCTGGAACGATTTCTTCGGCCCCCTGATTTACCTCAACGATTCCGACAAGTTTACCGTTGCGCTCGGACTCCAGATGTTCCAGGGTTCTTACAATGCGGAATGGGGGCTTCTGATGGCTGCTTCGACCGTTGTCGTCGCACCAGCGATTGCCGTGTTCCTTTTTGGGCAAAAGTATTTCATTGAGGGTATCACGATGACCGGTCTGAAAGGATGACCTGTTTGAAAGATGACTGGCATATTCCATTGAATCGGCTGTATCATGTAATGGATACATGGAGGCAAATATGAATGCAGAGCACAATCCGACACAGAATTCCACCATCCGCCCTGTTCTTGCGGCGGTGCCCTTTCCCGATGTGTCGCTGGATGATGCCTTCTTCAGCCCCCGTCTGAAAACCCTGGCCGATGTGACACTCCCGGTCGCCATCCGGCACTGCGAGGAGACCCCGCGCCTGTCGAACTTCCGCAACGCTGCGGCAAAGCTTCGCGGCGCATCCTTCGAACCGCATCAGGGGATTTATTTCGATGATTCGGATGTCTACAAGGTGCTCGAAGGGATGGCCTACGTGCTCTCGGTCCATCCGGATCCGACGCTCGAGGCGAAAGCCGACGAATGGATCGACACCATCTGTGCCGCCCAGGAGCCCGACGGGTATCTCGACACCTACTTTACACTCGGGCACCCGGACGACAAGTGGACCGATATGGAAAAGCACGAGGATTATTGCGCAGGTCATTTCTTCGAAGCGGCTGTCGCCTACTGGCGGGCCACCGGCAAACGAAAGGTTCTTGATACGGCCATCCGGTTGGCGGACCACATGCGCATCACACTCATGGAGGCCGGACATCATTGGGTCGTCGGGCACGAGGAACCGGAAATCGGCCTCGTAAAGCTGTTTCACGCTACGGGTGACCGGAAGCATCTTGATCTCGCGAGCTGGCTGATCGAAGAACGCGGACATGGACATGGACGAGGGGACATCTGGAACAAACCCGAATGGGGGCCGGCCTACTGTCAGGATGATCGGCCTGTGCGCGAGCTGGAACAGGTAACCGGACACGCAGTCCGTGCCATGTACTATTACGCGGGCATTGCGGATGTCGCCGCCGAAACCGGGGACACCACCCTGCAGGCACCGCTCCACCGCCTATGGGCGCACACTGTGGAACGCAACCTGTATGTGACCGGCGGCATCGGACCCAGCAGGCATAACGAGGGTTTTACGGAAGATTATGATCTGCCGAACGCGGAGGCGTATTGTGAAACCTGCGCGGCGATCGGACTACTGTTCTGGGCGCACAGGATGCATCGCATGACGGGCAAAGCCGCTTATGCGGACATCATGGAACGGGCGCTCTACAATAACATCCTGGCAGGCATTTCCCTTTCGGGCGATCGCTTTTTCTACGTGAACCCGCTGGCATCCGATGGATCGCATCACCGTCAAGCCTGGTACGGATGCGCCTGCTGTCCCTCGAACCTCGCCCGATTTCTTCCATCCCTGCCCGGATACCTGTATACGACCGAGGGGGATTTCGTGAACGTGAATTTGTTCATGGGCGGGAAAGCTGCCATGCGCCTTTCGAACCTCGCACTGGAGCTGGATGTCCGCACCGGATATCCCTGGAATGGAGACGTTTCCATCACGGTCAACCCGGAGCATGCGGCTGAATTTGCCCTGCGCGTGCGCATTCCATCCTGGTGCCGCAGCTGGAGCCTGAAGGTGAACGGAGAATCCGGAGCACCGGTCTGTCGTGACGGCTATGCGGTTCTGTCCCGTTTCTGGACGTCCGGAGATATCGTCTTATTATCCATGGATATGCCTGTCGAGCAGGTCACCGCCCACCCTGCAGTTGTGGCGGATCATGGATTGGCCTGCGTTTGCCGGGGGCCGGTCGTCTACTGTGCGGAAGCGGCGGATCATCCGGATGGACTCTGGCATATTTCGTTGAAAAAGGGGCAGACTTTTAAAACCACATGGAACAAGGACCTTATGGGCGGAGTCGTTGAAATTGGCGTTCCGCGTGGTGATGGGCACCCGGATGCAAGGCTTGTTCCGTATTATGCATGGGACAACCGGGAGGCCGGCGAGATGCGGGTCTGGCTGCCGAACAGCGACGCAGCCTATTCAACTGTTGTTGGTTCACCAGCTGATGGAGGCTTGTACAGGCTGCTGTGACGGAGCTAGCCGAACGATTCGCCTGAACACTTTCATTTTAGGATATCCCTGACGTACTGCGAAGACGGAAGGAATAGCCTGGCTAGGCTTCAAACCCGAAATGCCTGGCCAGACGATCCAGTGTTTCCGCGCGCGTGTCCGCCTCTGTATCTTCCCGCACGATTGTGAAGAACCCGCTGTTGGCGAGCTCATCGTAATGCGCCTGACTATGGATGCGTGCCAGACCTTCGCGATAGTTCCGCAGGGTCTTTTCAGGATCTTCGGATTGCTGGATTTGTGCCAGGATGAATTGCTTGTCGGCATCAGTCCTGTCAAAAAAGCGCTCAATCGACATGGATTGCGGCGAAAGCATGATCGCCACCTGGTTATAGCCGGCAATCCGCTTGAGGACATCCACAGGTATATTAGTGTCGACAATGACCTTCTGATTTCCGGACACATGGATCAGTTCGGTAACCTCAAATTCAACAATTTCCCGCGCAGTCGCGAAAATCCAGCGTTCATATTCTTCCGGGGAGCGGTTCACAAACTCCTGCCAATCCTTCATGGTCTGAAAGTAGCATAGATTCGGGTATTGATCCGGCGTGACAAGCTTGCTGGCCGTTTCGTGGTGATAGTTTTCTCCGCAATGCACAAGCCCGTATTTTTCGGCGAGCATCGCCGCCATCGTGGATTTGCCGGCATACGACGTTCCGTTGATGAAGTATACGTTCTGCAAATAATGCTTGATGATGATGTCGTTAATGACCATTTCCATGTCTCCTTCTTTGCGCACTCACTGCTTTCGCGCAACACCTTCGTATACTGCCCACGCGTATTCCCAGCACTCAGCGCCTGGCGGATTCATTTCATGCCAAAAGTCCCGCGCAATTCTCCATATTCAAGAATATGTCCCGTCATTGCGTTCATCAAGTCGGCTTTGTTCGCATTCTCGCTCAGATCGAGCATCGTGTCCAGATAGAAGACGCGGAATGCATATGCGTGCGTGCCGTACGGGGGGTTGGGGCCGCGATAGTAATGTTTTCCTCCATACGCACTCTTCCCCTGCACCGCATCCGTGAACCCGGTAGCGCGTGCGCCATGCGGGATTCCTTCCGGCAAGCCTGTCAGGTCTCCGGGCAGGTTCCACATCACCCAATGGTTGAAGGTGCCGATCGGATGATCAAGATCATCCATCATGACTGCCAGCGAACGAACACCGGACTTTTCGCCGCCGAAGACCAGCGCCGGGGACAAATCCTCTCCGCGCCCGGTATATCGGACCGGGATGTTTCCGCCGTTATCGAAAGAGGGACTTGAAAGCGTTACAGAGCATGGGGGATATATCACCGCCTGAGAATGCTGACGTACGCGCGATGCCAGGAAGATCATGCTGACGACAAGAATCAGGACGAAGAGAATGACACCCGGAACAACAAACTGCTTCTGCATGACGCACCTCTCTCTGCTGTGGAATTTCGTGCGTTCTGTTTACGGTTTCCGACTGCGGATTGTTTTTCACGGGGCCTGACCGTATCATGATACACTGACTGCAGATGGGTTTCCAGACGCAAACACGGGAATGGAGAAGATCGGATGAAGAAGGGAAACCGGTTTGTACTGCTATGGCTGGTGATGTTCTTGTTGGCGGGCACTCTTTCGGCTTGTGGCGCAAAAGATGCCGTGCCGCGCATTCTTCTTGTAAACACCAACCTCACGGCTTCCGAAACACGCGGTTACGATCTTATGGAAAGTGCCATCAAAAACGTGCTTCCGGATGCCGACATCCAGATGATCCATTATGAAGCCGTGACGGAAAAGGACATCGAAGAGATGGATCCATCTGCCATCATTCTTGGAGGGCAGTTGTCTCCATGGACAGAATATGATCCGGATAAACTTGCGGCCTTTAAACAGTTGATCCACAATACGGACAGGCCGCTGCTCGGCATATGCGGCGGGCATCAACTGCTCGCGTTGGCGTATGGTGCAGAGGTCGCACCAATTCGTGTGCTGGATCCGTCCAAACCCGGATACGAAGGCTGCTTCCGGGAGGAAGGTTTCCTGCCCGTTATGAACGTCCAGAACACGGATGAACTTCTGTCGGGGTTGCCGGATTCGCCCATCGTCTATGAAAACCATTGTGATGAAGTCAAAGAACTTCCTGATGGATTTCTGCTGCTTGCGACAGGCGCCGATGCTTCCATCCAGGCCATGCGGCATAAGGGAAAGCCGATCTTCGGCGTTCAATTTCATCCTGAGGCGGCTGATGCGGATCACGCGGATGGCGCAACGATGATGAAGAATTTTCTGGAGCTCGCGATTGCTGCCAAAGCAGGATAAAATGGTTGTGTCTTGCAAGAAAGGGGGATTCAGCATGAAAACCTATCGGGAACATTTATTCTCAGCCCGATATGCCGTACGTGGCCATCAACCGGATTCGATCCGACGTCTGTCGGAAGCGCTGGATGCGCTGGAGCAGGATCCTTTGCCGGATCTTTACGGAACAGGACCTGTCATTGAAGACTTTCAGAAGCGTATTTCGGAGGATTTTGCGAAAGCGTCTTCGGCCTTTTTCCCGAGCGGTACCATGGCACAACAGATCGCCCTCAGGATCTGGTGTGATCAGAAGAATCTGGCCCGCGTGGCCTATCATCCCCTGTGCCATTTGGAGATCCATGAGCAGGACGGGCTGAAGAAACTACATCGTATTGAAACCGTTCTTCTGGGAGAAGCGGAACGCTTATTCACCCTGTCTGATCTGGAAAAACTGGAGGACGTCGCCTGTGTATTGTTCGAGCTTCCCCAACGTGAAATCGGCGGTCAGCTCCCGAACTGGGACGATCTCGTTGAAATGATCAGCTATTGCAAATCCAGGGGCTTCCGAACCCATTTGGACGGAGCCCGCATGCTCGAATGTCTGCCGTATTACGGCAAAACAGCGGCAGAGGTATGTGCTTTGTTCGATTCCGTATACCTTTCCTTCTACAAAACGCTCGGAGGTGTCAGCGGCGCCATGCTTTCCGGGGATGAAGCCTTCATTTCAGAGTCCAAAGTGTGGAAGAGAAGGCATGGCGGGGACTTGTACCATTTATATCCGTACATTCTCACAGCACAACGTGCGTATGACCTCCGCAAGGACAAAATGGGTGAGTATTGGTCACTGGCTCGTTCCTATTGCGAGCGGTTGAACCGGATCCAGGGCTTCCGGACCGTGCCGGAAGTCCCGGTTTGCAACATGTTTCATGTCCATATGGCGTATCCGGCCGAGAAGGTGGAAGCGGCCCTGATCAAAGTCATGGAAGCATATGATGTCAGCCTGTTGAGCGGTCTGACCGCCCGTGGGGACGGCCAATGCGGTACGGAAATGTGGCTGGGCGACAGCTATCCACGGATCCCGCAGGAACTGCTGAACGAGGCTCTCTTGGCGTTTGCAAGGGAAATCGGGTGATTCGGCATGCAGGATATCGATTTGAGACTGACAGACCAACAGCTTTCCGATCCGCAGTACAGCTATGTTTCGGAAGGCGACAAGCATTTCATGGTGGCGTTCGACCAGGAGATGCTTCGGCTGGGCTATGACTTCGGCGGAACGATCGGGAGCGGGTACTGCTGGGGCAGACACATGCTCATCTATGCGAAAACCGGTGTTAAAAGCAAGCAGGTGGCTGCCCGGATTTACATGCGGGAAAGCGGGATCGTTCTGCGGCTTTTCCTCAACCAGATCGACCGGCATGCCGCCAGTATCGAGCAAGCGAAACCCTTCATCCGGGAAGTGTTTACCGGTGAGCGAGCGAATTGCAATCACTGCCGCGAGGATGGGGACGGATCCTGTAAATTCAGGAAGACATACACGATCGGAGGGAAAACCTACGAGAAGTGCAACGGCCTGACCTTTGAGTTTCATGAACCGGATTGTTCAAAATTGCCGGATTATATGGCATTGCTGAACGAGTTCTTTCCAATCGGTAAAAGAAAAAACAGTCAGCCGTGAAATAATCGGCTTGAGAACAAGGCATTCTAAGCGTTAACTGGCGCTCATCGACTGGGGTTCTGGAGCCTCGTCTGTGGTTCGGGGCTTACGACTGGGGTTCGTGGGTAACAACTGGGGTTCGCGAGTCGCGACTGGTATTCGGATTACCCGTCAGGTCCTGTCAGCCTTCCGAAATTGCCCCGGTGTGATGCCGAATCGCTGCCGGAACTGCCGGGAGAAGGAGACCTTGTCTCCAAAGCCGCATGAGCTGGCGATCTCTGACAACCCAAGTCTGGACGTGCGGATCATTGCACACGCCTTGTCCAATCGGTAGTGAATGAGGTGTTCGATCGGAGAGGTGTTGTAGACTGCCTGAAACAGCCGTGCATAATGGCGTTCCGAAAGGAACGCCATTTTTGCGAGCTCGCAGAGTGTGATTCGCTCACGGTAATGATCTTCCATGAAGCGGACCGTTTCGGATATCTGGAAATACTTCACCGAAATGCTTTCTCGTTCCGGCACAAGCTGTCGTGCAATGAACGTGATGAAGGACAGCAGGTAGGATTTGATGACCATCCGGTAGCCTTCACGACGTGCTTCATACTCCTCTGTCATTGCCTTGCACAGGGAGAGGGCAAATGCCAGGCAGGATTCATCCAGCAGGAGCCTACTCGTGTAGTTCTGCCGGTACCGGTGGAAAGGTTCAAGAATGAACAATGCCTGGAAGCCGGGAAGCTGCCGCAATTCCGTGTCAAGCTGCAGCAACTTGTCCAGATCGAAGATGAAATTGTAGTAAACGAGATTGTCAGTTTCGGGAATTTCGTGGGAGAACGGCGGCGTGATGACGAACACTTCACCGCGCCCAATCCTGTATTCATGGTTTTCTACCCGATGAAGGGCACTGCCGTCCACAACGATGGATAGCTCTGTAAAGCTGTGGGTATGCCGGGGGAACGGTTCCCGCATACGACTGTCGGCGATATGGAAGGGAAATTCGATTCCCGCAAACTCAAACAGGCTGTATTCCAGCATCTTTTTCCGTCCCTTCCATGAGAACTTTATGATGGCCGTCAGGAATATGTCCGTATTATACTACGATATGGCCGAATCTGAAATTGATATCGCCATTTTGGATGGATACACTGAAGTAGACAGCCCTATTCCACATGAAGAGAACAATTTAGCCAAGCCGATACAAGCCAATCCATGAGAACAAGCAAACCCAGTGGTAATCTCATGCCAAGGAGGAACCAGAATGGGCAGACGGGAATGCATCAAGGAAGCCCTGGCACACCGCAACAGCGGCAGAGTGCCCTACGCCATCAACTTTACCGCTGAAGCGCTGGAACTGTACGGGGAAAGGCTTGTAACCGATTATGCATCGAAACAGGTCGTTGCGGATTATCGGAGCGGGCGGCTGAATCTGGCGGAGGCCGTGTCTCTGGGCATCGGCAACCACATGCTTTACATCTATCCGCCGTGGTGGAACTGGTATCAGGTTCCTGCGCATTTCCTGACCGAGTATGATGCGCCCGAGACGCTGCCTGATACCATCGGGACCGGTAGTTACGAGGCTTTCTTCGAGAAGGTGGCCTACCTGCGGGAGCATTATGATGTCTATCTTCTCGCAACCATCTGGGGCAGTCATTGGGAAAAGGCATATTTTGCGCGCGGCATCGAAAATTTCCTCGGAGATCTGGCGGGTAGTCCGGAATGGGCAAAGGATCTGCTTGATATGATCATTCGAAAAAATCTGGTGATGCTGGAGAACTTTCTGCCGCTGGCGGGGGTGGATGGCGTCATGCTCGGTTCCGACTGGGGCTCCCAGCACGATCTGATCATGTCTCCGGACTGCTGGAGATCCCTGATCAAAGAAGGTGAACGGCAGGAGTATGAATTGATCAGACGGTATGGCAAGGATGTTTTCGTCCATTCATGCGGCAATATCGTGAAAATCCTGGATGACCTGACGGAGTTGGGACTTCAGGGGTTGAATCCCGTTCAGCCCGAATGCATGGACCTTGCCGATCTGAAGCGTCTTCACGGGGAGAAGCTCACCTTTTTCGGCGGCATCAGCACCCAGAAAACTTTACCCTATGGGACTCCGGCTGAAGTGACGGAAGAGACGCGATACACGATCAGGCTGCTTGGGGAAAACAGCGGCTACATTACTGCGCCTTCCCAGGAAATCCAGACGGATGTGCCTTATGAGAATGTTTGTGCCTTGATTGACGCGGCAAAGGCGCATCAATGAAGAAATAGATGAGCGATCGACAACCAGCATTTCCTTCAGTTCGGTCTTAACTTGTATGATCGTCCTGGGTTAATGAAAACTAGCGAACGTTGACGCAGTGTCAGTGTGGTCTCTTTCGAATACAATCCCGCCAATGGAAATCACACCATTGTCCATCGCAAGAGTCACGACGGCTCGATCCCGTATATAAGGCGATTTTGAGCCGACGGTCCTAATCCCGGCGAGAATCAGCATCTCCTTTTCCAGACTGTCGCTCTTGGTTTGGATGCGGTATGTCAGCGGCTCGATCAGAAAGCAGTCATGAATGGACGAAAAATAGGTGTCATCGATCTTTATTTTGTTCATTTCCAGTTCAGCCACCCTTTGTTTCCAGCGAATCAATTCATCGTCTGAAAAATCCAGGGTGCGCGTTGTGCTATTCGACAGGCCGATCACGAACTGTCGCTTCTCTGTATTGAGTGCTTGTATGTAAGCGGATAGATCCCGGCTGCTCCAGAGCTTGTTGATCTGTTTATCGCGGTACGAGAAAAGATCAAGCTGGACATACTCTCCGCGAGCGGATTGCATCGTGTGAATGACCGATATGATTCCATTTCCCATATCTTCAAGGGTATAGTGCTTTTTCAGTTCGCCTATATTGTTTTTTTCGGCATCGGCATTGACGTCGATATCTGCACTGGTATTGACGTCAGCAGCGATATCCGTTTCGACATCAGCATCTGCCATAGTCTCTGTCGCGGTATTGATCGCGATCTCAGTTTTATCAATTCGAAGAACGACCTTGTCGGTGAAATAAAGCGCTGCATCAACAGGAGCTTTACGATCCTGTGATGTGAATTGCAAACTGGAAATCACCTCGCTTGTATCGGATTTTGTTCCAACAACCGACGAATAAATTGTTATGGCCAATCCTAAGAATATAAGCGACAACACAAACGATAGGATCAGTTTTTTCATCACGTCGCATTCTCCTCTTGTAGTCATGTCCCGACAGTGGCCGTGAGCTGCATGAATAAATCGCTTTGCGTTATCCAATGTTCTGCTGCGAGCGGATCTTGGTTAGCGGGAAATACATCAGCAGCAACACGACCAGAAAGCAAAGATCTATGATGGCAAAAAAATCAAATCCTGAAAAGGATGACGCAACAAAAATGGAAGTTGGCCCATCGGCGGCGCCGATAATGCCGATGGCTTGCGCTTGTTTTGGTGAGACAGCGATAGGTAAAAAGGGTGAAAGCCTGGCCACTGCATAAATGAGCAGATCTGCAAGTAGCACGATAAAGGCACTTGCGGCCAGGTGTATTCCAAACGACCATTTTCTTGCCTTGTAAGAGTATTTCATAGTGGAACTCCTCGATAAGTGATATGGCAGGGCTTACACGGGAATGGAACAAAAATCCAAATCAAGTTGTTGTTCTGATATTATCATATTTTCCCGGACGCAAGGCGAAAAAGCACTAGAATAAAGTGAATGGTGGGAAGAACAAGGATTCGGAAAATCTTAAGGGTTTCTTAAGCATATCGATGAAAAACAGGCGTTGCACGACGGTATAATAACATTAGCAATCGATCCGGCAATAGTCATTGAAGCAGGTGCAACTTTAGCATTATGAAGAGGTGATAAAAGAGAAGAAAGAGCAATGCAGAAATCGCATGCAGAACTGGCAATACAGAAATAAGAACAAGAAAGACAAATGAGGAAGACGAAGGACGGATGTAAGAGGAAAATTAAGGAAGAAAGAGGACGGCGGATTGGCTGTGAATATTCTGATCGTGGAGGATGAACAGGAAATTGCCGATTTGGTGGAAGTCTATTTGAAGTCGGAGAAGTTCAATGTCTTCAAATATTACAACGGGAAGGATGCCATTGCCTGCATTGGCAGGGAAAAGATCGACCTTGCCATTCTGGATGTCATGCTTCCCGATATGGATGGGTTCTCCATCTGCCGGCAGATCCGAGAAAAACACAATTTTCCGGTCCTCATGCTGACGGCAAAGGATGATGAAACAGATAAAATCACAGGGCTGACCTTCGGTGCGGATGACTATGTAACGAAGCCATTTCGGCCGTTGGAGCTGATCGCCCGTGTCAAGGCGCAACTCCGACGGTTCACCCAGTACAATCAAGGGGAATCCAGCCAGGAAGATCATTTGATCACCTTTTCTGGGCTGGTGCTGGACAAGGCGACGCATGAATGCACATTGAATGAGAAAAAGCTGTCGCTCACACCCACCGAGTTCGCCATCCTTTGGGTTCTTTGCGCCAATCGCGGGCGGGTGCTCAGCTCGGAGGAAGTGTTCCAGGCAGTATGGGGAGAGAAGTATTTCACAAGCAGCAATAATACCGTCATGGTTCATATCCGACATTTGAGGGAAAAAATGCTGGACAGCGCAGAACAGCCCAAATACATCAAAACGGTATGGGGGGTTGGTTACAAAATTGACAAATAATCGAGTCGCAAGAAAGAATGATTATTCAAAATTCAAGCAAAAAGTATTCTCTCAAATGCTGCTCATCACGTTTATTACGGCAGCGGCGGTTATTCTGCTGCGATTTATGATCCAAAAGAACTTCAACGTGGGGGACCGGATTGTACATTTTCTTGAGAATACGATCGGATTTAGCGAGAACACCGCAATGATGCTTTATCGGATGTTATTTCTCAACAATATGGAAATCATCACGTTACTTGTTATTCTCGTGTTTCTGGTCGTCGTCCTCCAGTTTTCCATTTCAAGATTTGTGAAATATTTCGATGAGATCAGTGACGGAATGGATCGACTTACGGAGGAATCCAAAGAGGAGTTGTTCCTGTCGCCGGAACTGGATTTCATGGAGGTAAAGCTGAATCAGATCAAAAGAAAACTGGACAAACAAAAGAAGGTTGCCGAGGAGGCTGAACGACGCAAAAACGATCTGGTGGTTTATCTGGCACATGACATCAAAACACCCCTGACCTCCGTGATCGGGTACTTGAGCCTTTTGGATGAGGCGCCTGACATGCCGGTGGAACAGAAATCCAAGTACATCGGAATTACTTTGGCGAAGGCTTACCGCCTCGAGCAGCTGATCAATGAGTTTTTTGAGATTACACGCTTCAATCTGCAAACAATTGTTTTGAACAAGGAAAAGATCAAGTTGCTGTTCATGCTCCAGCAGATGGCAGATGAATTCTACCCGATGCTGTCTCCTCAGGGGAAACAGGTAACCGTCCATGTACCGGACGGACTCACTTTATGGGGAGATGCGGATAAATTGGCGCGTGTATTCAACAATATCCTGAAAAACGCAATTGCCTATAGTGATGCGAATAGCATCATCGACATCTCTGCCAGACAGGCGGAGAAGGATATTTTCATCACCTTCACGAACCAGGGAACTCCAATCCCGCAGGGAAGGCTTGATACGATCTTTGAGAAATTCTACAGGCTGGATTCCTCGCGCTCTTCCAATACAGGTGGAGCCGGATTGGGTCTGGCCATTGCACAGGAAATTGTCACCGCCCATGAGGGGAAGATTTCAGTGGAAAGCACCACGGAGAAAACCGCATTCATGGTCACTCTGCCGATGTAAGAAAATCTTAAGAAATTCATAAGTTGGAATTCCGATATGGCTCCTTGTTCTGGTGTTGAATGAGATCATCACGGAACAAGGAGTTGCCTTTATGACGCGGAAATACGCAAGGAAAAGAAAAGGGAAGCCCGGTTGTGCAGGAATTCTGTTGCTGGTTGTTTTTGTTGCTGTTGTTTTTCTATTGGTTATCCTCCTGTCCATCTTCACGCAAGGCTTTCCCGGAATCCTTACGGAACATGATGGGGAGGAAGTTTCAGGTTATTTATCCAGTGGAGGTGGAGATGTTTCAAATCCTGGCAATAAGGTCACTACAACGTTTCCCGCACCAAAGGCCGCACACGAATCCACAGCCTCGGTCAAAGCGGACAAGCTGAACAGTCCTCATGCAATTCTGATCAGGTCGAGTGATGCAGTCATTCTGTTTCAGAAAAACAGCGAAGATCGGATTTATCCGGCATCCTTGACGAAAATCATGACGGCGATTGTCGCCATTGAAAACATACCGGACCTGGAAAAGGGAATCGAACTTTCCGATGCCTTGTATCAAAAGTTGTACGAAGCGGATGCGTCGATGGCAGGTTTTCTGCCGGGGGAGAAGGTCAGAGCCCTCGATCTGTTGTACGGAGCCATGCTGCCGAGTGGAGCGGAGTGCTGTATCGGGCTTGCGGAGAAGATTGCAGGCGCTGAAAAGGATTACGTGGCAATGATGAATCAGAAGGCTTTGGAGCTTGGAATGGAGAGCACCCATTTTGAAAATGCAACCGGGCTTCACGATGAAAACCACTACACAAGCGTCAAGGATCTTTCGCTGCTTCTGCGGTATGCGCTTGAAAACGAACTCTTTCGGGAAATATTCACAGCATCCCGGCACTCCACGCCCCCGACCAACAAACATCCTGACGGGATTACCTTTTCAAGCACCTTGTTTGATGAACTGAAAGATACAAAGCTTACTGATGGGAAAATCCTGGGTGGGAAGACCGGCTATACCGCTGAAGCCGGTCAATGTCTCGCCAGCCTGGCCGAAGTGGGAGGACAGGAGTATATGATGATTACTGCAGGTGCGAATGGGGATCATCAATCGGAACAATATCATGTAGTTGATGCAGTGGCTGTGTACAACAGCATATCAATAAAGTAAATGATCCGGATGAAAGTGGTGGAATTGTGAAAAGAAGATATCAAATGGAATCGGTTCTTCTATATGGTTTTTTTGCATGTTACATGCTCCTGCTCATACAACTCCTGTTTTTATCAAGAGTGTCGTTTCCAGAGCTCTTCCATGGCCATAAGGCGATGATCAGATCCATCAACCTCATCCCGTTTTTCAGTATCAAGGCATATTTGGCCAGCAACGCCTTGGAAGTGCGGTCTTTTGCATTTGGTAACCTGGTTGGCAATATTGTGATGTTTGTTCCACTTGGCATCTATCTGGCCCTGTTCAGGAAAGGGGCAGGATTGCAGGGAAATCTTCCTCTGGTCTTTCTTGTGAGTCTTGCCACTGAATTGATTCAGGGTTTTGCCGCCATAGGCGTATCGGATGTTGATGACATTCTACTGAACTGCTTGGGCGGAAGCATCGGGCTGTTTGCCTATAAACTCATGCGGCTTGCTGTCAAGAACGAGAAGACATTGCGTACAGTGGTTACGGGATTATCGGTTGTCGTTGGCATGCCTGTTGTTTTCTATTTCCTGTTCATGCTGCGGTTAAGGCTCTGATACCCAGACTTAATGTAACAGAAGAAGCCATTCATAAGCCCGGATGCCGCCTGCACCGCCGTGTGCGTTCGGGTATAAGTGTTTTCATCATAACAGAGCCTTCTCATAACAAAAAAACGGCAATTCCTTGAAGGGAAAGAAGACCTGACCCAGACGTTGGTATCCCATTTTTTCGTATAGCCGCAATGCCCCTGCATTCTCACTATAAGCATCCAATCTGAGGCAAGTGTATTGATTTTTGATGGCATACTCTTCGATAAAGTCCATGAATGCTCTGCCAATCCCCTTGCCCTGACAGGATGGATGTACAGACAATCTGTGGATGACCAAAGCTTTTGTCCCATCCGTGAGCCACCTGATTTGGGCATATTCCGGGGACTGCTGTTCATTGATAGCAACATAGGCCATGCAATGGCTATCGTTCCTCAAGACGTAGGCGTCTCCGTTCCTGATGTCGGTTTCGATGGTTTCAGGGTTGGGATAATGCTTGTTCCACATGAAGATTCCTTGCGATTCCAGGGTGCTGATGCATTCCGAAATCAAGCTCATGATGCTGGATGCGTCTTGAATTGATGCACGAACGATATCCATTCATTATCCTTCCATCGCAGGACCTACTCGGCTTTCAAGGAGATTTTCTGATCAATGAACCTGATATAGGACAAGCTGACATCGTCTTCCACATTAGCAATCAATGTGACCTTCGTCTTGCCCGCAGGCAGGTTGAAGGACTCATTGACGGTATCATCGATCGCATAGACAATGTCATCGGTGTCACAGAATACAAGCGAATTACTGGCGATCATCTCCATGCTGCTGATGGATTCCGCATTCGTTTTATTTAGGTTATTGAAAATCACTTCTACCGTGTAGGCCTTTTGGCCATCGACTACTTTACTGGTGCTCTCAAGCACGGACACCGTGATATTCTTCATTCGCTCCGTCGAACGCTTATCCCATGCCGTTGCGATTGCATCGAATGTTTTGACCAGACCCTTACCGGTCAATTCCGCCGCTTGCATGGCCGTATCCTCTGTTGCCTGTGCCAGATCCTTCTTGTGCTGCGTGATGCTGTGGGATATCAACAGAACATCCCCCGCAATCAGGCCGAAAAACAGGAAAGTGGCAACGAGTA
Organism: uncultured Clostridia bacterium; assembly: GCA_942493335.1. Classification (GTDB taxonomy): domain Bacteria; phylum Bacillota; class Clostridia; order DSM-8532; family DSM-8532; genus JAEWSN01. The sequence continues at coordinate 3,537,682 of OW818693.1, forward strand.
AAGCGATGACATTCGTTTTTGTCCTCGTGCTTTTTTGTACTTTGCTGATAATGGCCATAATGGAGAAAGTGATGATTGAAATAAAGCATATGACAATGCCGATTGTAGCCAATACAATTCCAGTCACGACGATATCCTCCTGTTATATATAAGCGCTCGATAAACATTGTCCCATTATACACCAAAATGACTGCGAATCACTTCGATAGAGATTTTCAAGATTTGCATCCAACCTGATGCTGCTTCTCAAGTCGATTGTTTTCTTTTCTTTTTTACAAGCAATAGGGCTGCGACCGTAATCCCCATCAAAGCACCAGGGCCAATCCCCCAAAGAACCCAACCGGCTGAGGGCTTTTCTGCTTTTTGTTCCATCCTCAAACGTGATGGCCTTGAATGGTTCCGCTGGCGGACGAGGCTGTTTTGCTTTGGCGGTGGCATCCGGATTGGGAGTGATGCGTATATCGCCAATGTAGAACGGAACAGCTTGTCCGACATCATTGGTTTGCACTCGGAGTGCGGAATTCTCCTGTTTGTTGACCATGAACGTCGTAGTCAGCCGAAACGCATGTCCGGCTACCATATCCACATGGTAAAGCCAGGTGAAGGTGGTGTCCGTGCCAAGAATCACCTGCGCGCCAGGGGAAAGCGTGACATCCCCGTCCACATATCCGGTCACTTCGATGTCGTATGCCGTTCCATCCTCCACCCCAAGACTGACAAACGGGAAATCGGCCGCGTCATGGGTGTTGGCCCGGTTGCTGACGTAAACGGCGGCACCATCCTTATTGCCGTCGAATGTTTTTCCCGATACCTGCTTCAGGGATGCGCCGCCGGATTTGACTGCCGCGCCTACACCAGATGCGAAGGTTTCCTGATACGTTGCCGCCGGTTTTGTTTCTGTACCGTAAGCGGGGACAACAGATAGAAAGAGTGCTGCAACCAATCCCAGAGCAAACCATCTCTTCCGAGCCTTTTCACGCATCCCTGATCCTCCTGCCCGTCCACATCCAACAGAAACACGGCAGCCATCCGGGTATCGTACGCTGGGTGTGTCCCTTCCACCGTATGGGTCATGGGGATACTATATCTGAACCAGGCAGGATTGAAATTTCATTATTCGTGCAGAAAAGCCGAATTTTATACTATCCTTTTCCACCGAGATGCCGCAGAGCGGGGGCGAACGGCGCCGCTGTATCGCCGGTTGAGGGATGAAGCGTGTTGCTGGTGTCACCGAAAGATTTACTTCTTGATTCTTTTTTCTCCAAATGTAATCAGCCCAATCCCAACGAACATGTTGACTATATTGTCGATGGCACCTATGAAATTGTTATTCGCAAGACTCATCAGCATCTCTTTCTTACTTCCAACCGTTTGATTCAATTGGTTGATAGATATGATAGCGGAATAAATGGTGACTGCCATTACATTTATTGATGCGAGAATTAGAAGGACACCTGATATCGTATATACGGTATCGCTCATCTTTAATTTGAACTTATTATGAAGCCATAACGATGCGAAAACCAGGCCAATCATAAATGCTATCCTGTAAATCACAAAAATGTTCAAGTTGACTGCATTGCTAAGAATATTCTTATGATTTACGACTATTATGACTGCCTGTGAGATGAAATTCGAAAAAAACAAAACACCGAAATACACAATACTGATGTCAATTCCCAATTTTATCCTTTCTTCGATAAACACTAATCTTCACCTCGCACTTATTCTGTATTTTCAGCCATTCAGGTTTCGTGTGCTGTTTATAGTGCAGGGTAATATTCCAATATTTTCATGATGTTTTGCAGCATTGGTTCAGTGGCGTCAAGACGGATGATTGGACAGATCAATGACTTTGCCCAATCATCAATGATCGAAAGATCCCTTGCCCGTGCAAAATTTACGAATCTTTCTCTATCCTCATACATATCTCCACCTGGCAAAGCTCGTTTTCCATGCTTATCGATTGCTCTGTTTCTTATTCTCTCCATGCGTAATTCTTTGGGCGCTGATAGTAAAACAGCCAAGTCAAATAAAGACACAATTTCCTCGCCATAGTTACCTGTTACTGACGAAAGCACAAACGATCCATGCTTCTCAATATTGCTGATCATAAGGCTTATGACTTCATCTTTTGAGCGAGGATTCGCGTAAAAAACGTCTGATTTTTCGAAATAGTAATCTTCTGCATCCATATGCGTAAAGTTTAGAATATAAGCAAGTTCATGCCCAAGTGTAGTTTTACCGCAGCCGTTTGCTCCGAATATGACGATCCCTCTTGCCATTGCACCACCATCCAAACAGGAATTCATATGGTCACTGTTTTTTTGTTTCAGCTTCCTTTTGCGTCATCAAGGCATTAACCGCTGTAGAATAATACTGCTTTCTCATTGCCCTTGCTGCTCCTTACCATGTTCTTCATATCATAAGAACATGGCCGATACCTTGAATGTGCAGGCGGGGCTTGAAACAGGGGCAACAAGCCCTCAACACCATTCTCCAGCGGCGTGCGACGCGTACGGTTTTCGACTGATGAAGCAATGAATATGTGTCGTATCTCATCCACTATTTCTGATCAACAAACCATTCGTCGAGTATGCCGGTTATCGGCGCCTCGAATACTCCATGTATAGAATGTTGAACAACCTTACCATCAAGTGATTTTCCAATTACAGAATACTCCAAATCCACAGTGGAAACAAATTTCGATGTGTCGTTAGCTACATTCATTAATCGGAGTTCCATAGAATCAAGCAATATTTGACTTCGGTACTTCTCCACAAGTGCTATAGCAGCAGAAGCATAACTTTGATTGTGCTCGGCCTCCGAATATGGTTTTGCATCAGCGTCTTCATTTATCATAACCAAATAATTATATAAAGCCTCAATATCATTTATCTTTATTGCTTCTACATATGCTTGAGCCCGTTTCATAACGTTTGCACTCATTGTGATTAGTGGATCGGTGAAGCGAAAACCTTGTTGCGCATCCCTATAGACAATAAAACACCTTGAATGACCACCTTCTGTATATGACCGTATCAATTTGGCAGGAGGCTGTATATTGCTATCTTCAACAGTTTCAAACCCTATAATCGCTTCTCCGTCTAGCAGTGACTCTTTAAGCAGCGTCAATCCGATTTGAATACCATCCGCTCCATCCGATGGAATATAGTAATCAGCGTACTTTTGAAAAAAGGCACAGTCACATTGATTGATCGAAAGGATGACTTCATTAATGAACAGAACTTCATCCTTGTCTTCCAACATGGGTGTCTCTTCTGCCATTTTTGTAGGTTCAACACCCTCGTTTGGCGTGCTTGATGATGCAAGAACAGGTTTGTCTTTCCCAGGGGTGCCGTTCTGCACACTTATCCCGCACGATGAAAGGATTATGCAGCCAAGAGCAGCAACGAAGCCAACAATTGCGCTTCTTCGCATTTTTCCTCCTATTCGCGTGGATTATTCGGCACTTTACATCTCCTTAAGCACTACGCGAGACGTAAGTGGGTCTTTTTTTCGCCTAACGGCTCAGTGTCCCCGATGTTTCCGTTCTTCGAAGGCTTTCTTCAGAGCGCGCGACGCGCACGGTGAGGGAATATTGGGGACACGTTGTTAGCCGGAGTCGCTGTTTCAGTTCTTCTCAACAATAGTTGTATCAAGCACAATTTCATCTTTTAATGCCAATAAATACTCATCACTATAGTCCAACATTTCTTTATTCTTTACCATTTCTTCTATCGCGGCTATAGACGCCCACTTTATCTCCATGACTTCATCAGTTTTCATAGAAATATCAATTAAATCGATATCGAGACAAACTAAAAATACTTCACAATAATTGCTTGAATGTCGATTATAGAATAGCCGCAATAATTCATCTTTTGCAACTATAATACCGAGTTCTTCTGCTACTTCACGAGATGCTGCTGTTTTCCCATCTTCACCATGTAATGCCGAACCACCTGTTGCCATCCACTTACCAGGCATGCGCTTTTTCTCAAGCGCTCGTTGTTGAATCAAGTATTCGCCTGCTTTATTTTTTATCCAGATGTCTACTCCAAGATGATATATGTCATCTGGAAGTGCTTCTGATTTTTCGATTGTAAAACCGACATTATTTCCATATTTGTCTCTAGCATCCCATAGTTCCATAATACCTCTTTGCCTTGGTAATCCCAGTATTGTTCCGCGATTTCGGCTAACGTAAACGCATTCGCGAAGTCCTTGAACCGTTGGTATCTATCGAACCGTTCTTAAACGCCCCGCTTCAGAGCGCGCGACGCGCACGGTGAGGGAATATTGGGGACACATGGTTAGGCGAAGCTATATGCGGAAGATCTAGAATGACTAAACTCAAGCCAAATCTCCACTTCCCCAATTCGTATCCACTTAACTGGACTATTGCGTCTCACTTGTACTACCAATCTCTATTAGGTTCCCCTCGGGATCGGCTACATAAAAGCAACGTATACCCCATGGAAATGTTATTGGTTCACCACATGGAAGATTAATCCCTAATTCAAGTAATCTATCATACTCCATGTCCACATCTCCATAAGTGCCTAACCATAATGCGACTTCAAAAGATTGATTAATGCCATGTGGTGGATAATAGCTCTCTCCAATCCCTTCTGCAAACGCCTTCCGACTATACATAAAAAACGATAGAGGGCCACTATTGGTCTCAAATTCAGCAAAATCATCATTCCCAGTCCAATTAGTACTGAACCCTATTATATCTCTATAGAATGGAACCATCTTGTCCATGTCAGCTGCATAAATACAAACACCAATCTTCGCATTCCGACCAATCATAATATATACTCTCCTTAGTTTTCAGTTCTAGAAAACCATTCCACCAGAACTCAGTTAGCGCTCTCATGTACCTAGCATATAGTTTCGCTTAACGTGTATGCCTCTGCGAAGTGCTAAAACCGGGACCTCAGCGCCCATCTTCAGCGGCGCGCGACGCGCACCGGTTTTGGCATTTTGAAGAGGCGATGTTAGGTGGAGTTACAATTGATTAAGCTTGCCGTGGTGGCGGAAGGACGCCGACACCGCCACGACAAAAACACATTCTTACAATACAATGAGTGCGATGCCAATAGATCATATAATCAAGTCTGTTGCTTTATGGAATAAACATTTAACACCAACTCTTTATCAGAAGATTCTTTTTCAGTATAATTTGAGAACGACTTTACTATTTCCATACCACGTTTATGAAAAATATCCTCCAATTCAACTAAAGAGTAAAGCCGAATGGGGTTTGCATTTTCCATATCAATCTGAGGCTTAAGAGCAATTTCACCATAACGGAGATTATGAGCGCCCAATGTCATAAGTCGAGATATAGAGTCCCAGCCATATTGCCAAATTGTCAGCATACTCTCCCCAATCTCACAGTCTGTTTTCGGAAAATAACGTTCTGCATAATCGGCATTGTTTATACCCATAAAATGCTTTCCACCGCTTTTTAGCGCTTTAGAAATCACATCGAATATTTTCAAGTTTTCCTCATTATTTTCCAGATATCCAATGGCGCCATCATCAAGATTAAGAACAACATCAAACTCTTCTTGAAAGGTAACATCCCTTATATCCGCATGAACAAATGTTGCGTCAAGGGATAATTCTTGTGCAGTGCTTTTCGCATCATCAATATATACCTTTGTGATATCCACACCGGTCACAGAAAATCCTTTACGGGCAAATGCAAGAGAGTGACGACCGTAACCACAAGCCAGGTCAAGAATGCGCTCCTTTCCTGTCAGACCAAGTGCAGTAATAATAAACTCCACTTGATGGTCTGTGTTTTCCGTCCAGGGCTGATTTTTAGCACCCAATGTCCAGATATGCTTGTACCAATCAGATTGTCCCATTATATACCTCGTTTAATGTATTTTTTTGGACCGCCAGTATAATATGCTATTCTTTCTTTGTGCCCATACAAATTGTAATAAAGCATTCCCCGCCGCAGGACGCGGCGGTTTATATGTTGATGTAATTTCAGCTAACATGAACGTTTCTGCGAAGTACCGAAACCGGGACCTCAAAGCCCTTCTTCAACGGCGCGCGACGCGCACCGGTTTTGGAATTTTGCAGAAACAGTGTTAGCTGGAGTACTTTACGGAAACTGCCAAAACCTTAGATTAAAGTTGCACTTCCTCCAACATATACTTCAATAATCCTATCACCATCATATCTCAAATCAACGAGTATCTTTGATGGTCTCTTCATGCTGTACCCTTGTTCAATAACAAATTTACCGTTGAAATGGCGATTAACATACTTCTTTAGGTAGCACGCTAATGCTCCGTTTGACGTTCCAGTTGCTGATTCCTCGCTTATTCCATATCTTGGAGCAAAGTTTCTAGCATGTGCTTCTCCATTATGTAACGTCTCCAAGCAGAATGCGTGAATCCCCACTACATCATACTTACTGCTGATTTCATTGATCATTTCTAAATTAGGTTGAAGTGCAAATAACGAATCCAAATTTTTAACAGGTACGATAATATCTTTCAATCCGGTTGATACAATTTGAATTGGTAAATCACTTATATAGTCCGTGAGTTGGTTTTCAAAACAACCGTAGATTTTATGCTTATCAACTACATCATAATACTTAGGCAAGTTCTGCTCCATGTATATACACTTATCAAAAATTTGGAGCTTTAGGATACCAGCTTTTGTTTCTTGAGTGTAATTACCCGTTGTGATAATCCCAATATCTCTTAGCAAATTAAAGGTAGCAACTGTGGCGTGTCCACACAAATCTACTTCATCGACGGGTGTAAAAAACCTAACCATATAATTCGCCAAGTCTGAATTCATTACGAAAGCAGTCTCTGAAAAGCCTACATCTTTTGCGATTCTTAACATCTGGGTCTCAGTAAAAGAATCCGCATTGAGAACAACGCCTGCAGGATTACCACCATGGATATCATCCGAAAATGCTGTAACCTTATATATCAAATTTGTCACAACCTTAACCCCGCTGTTTTGTTAGTAAAGTATTTCAGCTAACGTGAATGTGTATGCGACGGCCTGAAACCGGGACCTCAACGCCCATCTTCGGAGGCGCGCGACGCGCACCGGTTTTGGGCTGTTGAATACACGATGTTAGCGGATGGCATTTACCAAAACGTTCGATCTAGCCGTACTATACCGTGTTTTTCAGCATCATATATGATTCTAACATTTCTACTTCGAATAATGTTCCTCTGCTCAACTCCAAGTAGTATTGTTCTGTTTCTTTGATGTACTTTTTTTTAAACTGATCATTTGCTACAACAGCGGATTGTAGATTGTGAATCCTATCAGCCAATTTTACGTTCCTAGCAATTATGTTATTACTTATTTTCGATATATACTCTGATATTTCGTATCCATCTCTTTTTGTTAGTAGTATAATCGCCTCGAGCACATTGCGATTGCTTAAATTTAGTATTTCTTCTTCTGTAGCATCAGTATCCTCAAGCAGATCATGGAATAAGGCTGCGAGAACCATTTCTTCCGACAACAATTTACCCTTAATGAGTTCTGACACAGCTATGGGATGTGATGAGTATTCTGCTCCTCCCATTCTCATTTGCCCTTTGTGCTTTTCAACAATATACTGAGTTGCTTTCAATACATCCAACTTTACACCTCGCTCTATAAAAGGGAAAACGAAGGGATATCAAGGAACAATAATGCGCTCATCACCTATCTGTGCTGTCCGCTAACGTGGATGCATTCATGACGGCCTAAAACCGCTATTTAGAGCCTAATTCTGAATGAATATTCCCGGTTTTTGGCTGTTATGAGTGCGAAGTTATGCGAATTTGGCTGGACACATTGCTTAAATTGATCGGTTTAAAATGACCATCACTTCGTCTCTTGACTTTCCTGTACTATCTATCAATTCACAGATAACATCCTCACTAAAGGTGACGTTTGTTGCTTTTTGCATATCTGCTTGATATTCGAGATAACTTTCCACTGCGCTTTTACAATCAACTTCATCTTTGTATAGAATCTTTGATGTCTGAATATTATGGAATTTTATGCAGATTTCCTTAACAATCTCGTCAATAATAGATTTATCGATACCTTCACAAGGATACCAAGTTTCGATCCAGTTTGGTTTTCTTACTAAACCCTTAGGTGAAGGATCTGTTTGATAAACAATCAATTCTGCATTCAAAAAAGTGTCTATATCTTTAACAAAAACTTCTTCTTGAATATCAAATCTTAAATCTTCAACATTATTCCGTAAATATTTTTTCGAGCTTATGCATGTCCAAAAAAGTATTCTATAGCCTGTTCCCCATTTTCGGAATACTGCCACATCCTCCCAATCGGTTAAACAAGTCAGACGATGAACTCCCCACCAATAGTTCGAATGCTTAATATCAACATACACATCAATATTTTTCATATACCCTCAAATTCTATGTGATGAATTCTGCTAAAAAAAAATAAAATCAGAAATAGTCCTATAAATTCCTTCCAGCCAATTTTGCATAACGTGTATGCCTCTGCGACGTGCTGAAACCGGGACCCGCGGCTGCTCCCGCCTCGAAGGCGCGCGACGCGCACCGGTTTTGGCTGTTGAATACACGATGTTATGCGATGTCTGTCCATTTATTACTCATTCTTTCAAGCCTAATTGTCCATAGGAGATCTCTTATCGATTTATAGTCATTATGCCTTGAATCTTTGATATCACGAACAAGCATTCGTATTACGGAGACAAATAACCAAAACATAATTATGACAATAAGGTGGGAGGAAAAAAGGACAATTACATCCCTAAAGCTAATTGCAAAACTGAACGACCGACTAATATATCCAACCCATAACGGAACCAATACAGCCGCTAAAACACCACTTTTTACGTATGTGCTTGGTTTCTCCTCCTCAACTTTTTGAGCTATATGTGAAACAAGAAAGTCCATCTGTTCGGAATTGTTGACATCAATCTTATGCTTCCTTAGGCAAACGACAAAATCAAATCTAAGTTTTGTACTTAGTGCCCGACGATCCTTGCATTTATGGATGTTCTTCATTATCTTCTTGAATTCTGAAATAATAATCGGAAGAACTGCATATGGGATTAAAACGACTAAATACATAGCCCACATTATGTTCATGACAAAAGATATATAGGAACAAAAGAGCAGTATGCTGAATATTATTATGAAACTCAATACCCAAAATCGTACGGATAGATGCTTGATAAACAAGTTCCTTATCCCATAAATGCTTTTGTAGTCGGCTAAAACATGTTCCATTTGCTCTCTCCTATCGTATTTTGAAAGCCGATATCGCATAACGTGTATGCCTCTGCGACGTGCTGAAACCGGGACCCGCGGCTGCTCCCGCTTCGGAGGCGCGCGACGCGCACCGGTTTTGGCATGTTGCAGAGGCAAAGTTAGAGGACGTACCCCACCTGTCTTTACTACCAAGTAAGCTTATACTGATTCTCAAATTCTCGCATTTTTTGCCTTAAGCCGGAGTCAAGAAGGAGACTAACACTATTTGTAATATGCTCGGGTATTTTTTTGTAAAAGGCGTGTGCAATACCTCCAGTAATACAAGCAATTGTATCACTATCGCCACCAATTGAAATCGCTTTCCTTATTGAATCTTCAAAATCATCAGACTCAAGAAAAGCAATTATTGCTTGAGGAACAGAGCCCTTACATGATGAATCAAAACTATACGTAGGGCGAATAGTATCAAGTTTTTGTGATAAATCATATCTAGACATTTCTTGAATTCTTGCTTTAATGTAATCTCTTGACTGCTCTTCTTTTGCATAAAACACAGCAGCCGCAATTGATTGAGCGGCGATTACAGAATCTTTATGGTTATGCGTGTAGTAGACACTGCATTTTGCTTCTCTTATAACGTCCTCATAATTATCAAATGCTAGTCCAATAGGACTGACCCTCATTGCCGCTCCGTTACCATAACTGTTCTGCTTGATTAATGATGACGCAGAAATCCATTCTGAAAACATCTGACCATATCCTGCCGAAGGATATTTTCTGCCGTATTCTCGATATTTGTATGCATAAAACTCACGATTCTTGATCTTTTCTGATTGAGTTACACTGTTATTTCTAACACACATGACAGCATCAGCTACAGCAATTGTCATAACAGTATCATCTGTAAACTTTGAATAACGACAAAACAAATCAATCTCAGTTGATTTCTTATTTTCGACTTCATATACAGAACCAATTACATCACCAACAATTGAACCAAGCATAATTACCTCGACTCTATTACTCTTCTTTAGTTTCCCAATAAATCAGCTAGTGGGGTATGTCCTCTAACGTGTATGTCTCTGCGGCGGGCCAAAACCGGGACCTCAGCGCCCTGCTTCAGCGGCGCGCGACGCGCACCGGTTTTGGTCTGTTGCAGAGACGATGTTAAATGAAGCGCTCAACAGACCATCAGAGACACTTCTCAAAGATTTGCTGATTGTTTTCTGGCGAAATTTCGCCTAAGTGCTCATATCCCATTGATATCCAAAAGGGAATGCCTGTGACTGGGTCGGACGTCAAATATACGCGTGATGCTTTATCCTTACGGAAGTACTCTTCTATTCGCAAACACATTTGCTTCCCGATGCCGCGGCGACGATACTCTGGTGTGATATAGAACTCCATGATGAATCCATAACCAGGTTTAATAAAACCACGATGATCTTCGTGGTCAACCTTTCCATACAGAAATCCAATTGGATTCCCTATGAAGAAGACGACCTCTAGATGCCTATCCACTGGGCCTTGCATGTTTACCATCCCACGCGCATACTCAAGAACCTGGTTCGGAGGTGTAACTGGATCAATGTTGCTGTTTGTGTCAATCTCCAAGAAGTATGGCACTAAAAGTTTTCCAAATAAATCGAAATGCACTTCATTCTCTTTCTCTAGTTGCATAAACAATAATTCGTTCATTTACCCTCCATCAACAAAAAGTGACAATTAAGCATGTCCGCGTTTCATTTAACGTGAATGTGTATGCGACGGCTCGAAACCGGGACCACAACGCCCATCTTCGGAGGCGCGCGACGCGCACCGGTTTTGGGCTGTTGAATACACGTAGTTATCTGAATTCACGTAAATTGAAAGGCCGTGAAGCATCAATATTGAACCAATGAAATAATATAGTCAGTAAACTCCGTCGTTGTTGCATTTCCACCAATATCAGAGGTACGAACTTTGCCTTCCGCCAGAACAAATGACAATGCGTTTTCTACTTTATTAGCAGCAGATATTTCTCCAATATGTTTTAGCAATTGTATCCCTGAAAGCATAACCGCAGTCGGGTTTGCCTTGTTCTGTCCCGCAATATTTGGTGCACTTCCATGAACAGCTTCGAAAACTGCGTAATCATTTCCAATATTCGCTCCAGCAGCAAAACCAAGGCCACCAACTAAGCCGGCACATAAATCCGATATTATGTCCCCATATAAGTTGGGCAAAACAATTACCTCGTACTCTTCGGGTACTTGAACCAGCCTCATACACATTGCATCAACAATCATTTCTTCAAATTGGATGTCTGTATATTCTTTGGAAATATTCCTTGCAATACCAAGAAACATTCCGTCTGTGCACTTCATAATATTAGCCTTATGAACAGCGGTAACCTTTTTTCGGCCTTCCTTTCTCGCATACTCAAATGAATATCTGATGATGCGTTCACATCCTTTTCTAGTGAATATTTTTATACTCTCAGCGGCATCTTCGCCAACCATATGCTCTATACCGACATATAAATCTTCAGTATTCTCTCTGACAATTACCAAGTCGATATTACTATATCTTGACGGAACACCTTGATGCGTTTTTATCGGCCTTAGATTTACATACAAATCGAGTTCTTTTCTGAGAGTTACATTTACACTTCTAAACCCTTCCCCTACAGGGGTAGTGATTGGCCCTTTCAGAGCAACTAAATTCTTCTTGATTGAACATAAAACACTATCTGGCAGTGGATTACCATGTTCCTTGAAGACTGTCGATCCTGCATTTTGGATATCCCAATCAATCACGACTCCAGTAGCATTTATTAGTTTTTTTGTTGCAAATATTACTTCTGGCCCGATACCATCTCCAGGTATTAAAGTCACTTTATGCATTATCTCATCCTCTCTCTTAGACCACGATGGATTTATTCTTGCGTGATTTCAGATAACGTGAACGCATTCGTGAAGTCCCTGAACCGTTCTTCAACGCCCAACTCACGAAGCGCGCGACGCGCACGGTGAAGGGATTTTGCGAATGTAGTGTTAGCCGAAGTACACCGAATCGCTATGCAGAGCACCTTATGGATGGAGTCCCTTCAGGTTCCTCCATTTCTAAATGCAGGACCTACTCTAAAACCCTCATCGTCAAAACTCCACTCTATTTTTTGTTGTGTAACTTTTTCTGCTTCAATCATTGATTGAGATAATGATAGAAATCCCCCACGTTTTGTGTTATAACATCCTTTTTCTATTATCGATTCAAACTCAACATAAAAACATTCTATTTCATTGTCATTACAATATTCTGGAGGATCTTCATAATCACCAGTGCCATATAGAGCATCAGATCTGATAATTCGAAGGTGGCATATAATCTGATCACTGTAAATCCAAGTTCCTTCAACAACGACATCAACACTATTTTTATTGTTCTTGCTTAATGTTTCTGGAAGTAGATTTCCGCATACAGGACATATATATAAAATTACTCCACTGTGACTTTTTGTATACTTAAGCCCCAATGATTCCCCTGACCAGAAACATTCTGGACAATTAATCTGTTCGCCTAAAATCAATGCCATATGATACACTCTTTTCTTATCAATATTCTTCAAAGCAAAACCTACATAAACCACCAAGGACGCGCGGGCTTGTCGGTGTATTTCGGCTAACGTGAATGTGTATGCGACGGCCTGAAACCGTGACCCGCGGCTGCTCCAGCTTCGAAGGCGCGCGACGCGCACCGGGTTTAGGCTGTTGAATACACGTAGTTAGCCGCTGTGCGAGCGTGGGACGATTCCTCGTAATGTGATTATTCTATCACAACTATTTTACTTGCTATTCTTCTTGCCGCGCTTTGTACAGAAGAAGTCGTTGCTGGAGCTTGTAAACCAAGGGAACCGAAGAAAAATCAACTGGTAGTAGAATGATTCAACAATGCCTCGCTTGTACTCTTATGTCGAAATGATATCCTTGAAGCAGAATGAAATCTTTTAAGTAAGAAAAGATAAAAATCTGGAGGACATTATGAAACTGAATATTGGCAAAAAGATATGTGAGTTGAGAAAGACACATGGATTGACGCAAGAACAATTGGCTTCGGAAATGGGCGTGTCTATTGCGGCTGTCTCCAAATGGGAAACGGGAAATTCCTTGCCTGATGTTTTGATGCTGTGCTCGATCGCTGACTACTTTGTAGTATCGACAGATGAGCTGCTTGGAAGAACCAAAGGCAAGAAAACTGTAATAATAGCAGATGATTCGGATTTTTTGCGGAAAACACTAAAAGGCTTACTGGAAGAGAACAATATTGATGTTGTTGCAGAAGCCACAAATGGTAAAGAGCTTATGAATATCTTGAAGACGAAAAGGACCGATATTGTCATCCTCGACATAAATATGCCTGTCATGGATGGCATCGAAGCCTTGAAACATATAAAAACAGAGCATCCAAACGTGAAAGTCATCATGTGTTCAGTAACAAATGATAATAGCATAATTGATGAAGCAATCGCTCTCGGCGCATGCGGATATATTGTTAAGCCATTTATGCCCGAAGCTATCATTGGGTGCTTAAGCAGAACATGACCGATTGTCCGAGTACCACTACCTGTCGCTTTTTGTTATTCCAACGCATCGATCAATCCTGCAAAGAGCATAGCGGCTAACGTGTATGCCTCTGCGACGTGCTGAAACCGGGACCTCAACGCCCTTCTTCAACGGCGCGCGACGCGCACCGGTTTTAGCATGTTGCAGAGGCAATGTTATATGCTGCCCCATGACCCGCGAAGCCAGAGCCACACGGATGTGGCGCCTAACCTTCACGCTGTATTATGATTATTAGCAAATGCTAAGTGTCGTTAATGCAACTCTCTAAAGCGACTATAAGATCATGCCAATCGTTAATATGTAAATAATTGCAACTTGGGGGAACATTTTTATTCTGTTCGCGCCAGGGGTTATCCATTACTTCATCGTCGTACCATACAGGAAATATGCCAACTGCTGCGGAGCCCTCAACATCTGCCTTTATGTTATCGCCACAGAACCATACGTCATCAGCATCAAGTTTAGCTTTTTTCAATGCAAGTTCAAATAGCATTGGTGATGGCTTTCGGAACATATACTCACTTGATGTGATAATAAATTCGAATTGATTGCGTGGCAACATCCTATTAATGCGTTCTGTCAAAGCTGCTCCTGACCAGCCAATATTACTTATAACTCCGCTTCGAATACCGTTAAAATTGATAAAATCAAGCATTATATCAACATTCGGCATGAGTGCACCGCCTGAAACATTGTCCCATAGTATCTTTTCCGCCTCTAAAAATGAAATAGAAAGTTCAATTTCAAGGTATTCATATAAAAATCTTTGAAACTGCCGTTCATGGAGTTCCATACCTATTTCACGTACAATTCCGATTTGTTCGAATAACTTCTGTCCAAAATCGTAGATTTGCTTTGGCGTTAATTCATTCTTATTTTTTCTTATATGTTCAAACAGCGCTTCTTCACCACGTAAAAAATCAACATTAGGCTCACAGAGTAAGGTGTTTCCATAGTCAAACATAATCATTTTTGGTTTCTTGTGCATTTTCGTCTCCTTTTTTGAACATATATATGCGATGGTTAACCACCATAATCACTCCAAAGCCTTTCCCAGCCACACGATGTGGCGGAGATAGCTCTTCATGGGGTGGCATATAACGCATATGTATTTATGACGGCCAAAAACCGCTGTTTTGAGCCCAATTCTGAATAAACTTGTACGGTTTTTGGCTGTTATAAATATGAAGTTATCTGCTGTTTAGCTTTTCTTCAACGCCCTGCCCGAACAATCAGACTTACAGAGCTTTGCCCTAACAAACGCGCTTCAGCGCATAAACGATAAAATGACAAGGATTATGCCTAGTCGTCATCCCATTATACAAACCTACTCAATTGCTATTTTTAACTATTTGCACAAGTGATCAATATATTTATAAAAAACATTACTTAAAGCAGAAATCGTTATTTTTTTATTTTTACCACCTAATTCCATCACCTGAGGCAAATGTATAAAACACGTTTTTGATCTAATTCCTAATTTTTCAGATAAATAAAAACTGTAATAGAATGCATGATTGCACAAATAACATCCAGCATTGTTTGAAATCCTTCCGGTCAAACCATTTCTCTTTATCAAATTAAGCAGTTCCTCTATTTGAAATTGAGACATATATGCTGTTTTTCCGTCTTCTACTATCAAACAATTTTTTCTTATACTTCCATTGCTGTCCTTTTTTCCTGAATCATCAAAGTTCAATGCAAACCTTTCAATGTTTATGCAATTTCGTTCCAATGCAACACCAAATAAAAATATGTAATCCGGTTTAATTTCACCAATAGCTTTTTCAAGTTGTTGCTCTAATTTTGAATATACTGAGCTTAATAATAGATAATTTATGTCCTGTTGTTCTTCCATTGAAGCTTGCAATTCATTCAATAATATTCTCGATGGATTTCTTTCACCATCAAAACATCCTATTAATACCTTTTTTCCAACCATTAGTAAAATCACCTTTATCCTATCACATATTTACACTTGTCAACACCTTGGTTCTATTCCTTCGCGCGATGCACAGATTTTCATCGCATTTAATCTAACAAATCATTCATGTATTTCCTAAATGTGTTTTTCACATCTGTGGAACTGCTTCAAAGCTAAATGGCAGATAACGTCCCAGCCTCTGCGAAGGGCCAAAACTGGGACCTCAGCGCTCATCTTCAGCGGCGCGCGACGCGCACCGGTTTTGGCATTTTGAAGAGGCGATGTTATACGCAGTACAGGATACTACTATTTGTTATCGGTACTATTTATTTGTTCTGTTTTGTTACCGTCAATCCAAGTTTTTATTTGATCTTGTTCAACTGCATAGAAGCCAATCACTAATAGAACAAAGATAAATGACGCTAAAACGCTAGCAGCAACCGATTTCCAGAAGTCAATAGCACTCTGTCTACGTACTGCCTTCTTAACTTCATCATTAGTAATTTCATTGATTTCTTCTTTTGCTAGCTTGTAGTAATTCGATAATCTACCTTCGTTTAAGCACGAACTCTCGAATCCTGATATTACGTCGCTATTTGGTGATTCTCTATGCTTCTCTTTGTGGCTTGATATAAGACTGCTCATCTCTTCTGTATACTTCGAATATAACAACTTATAAAAAATGGGACTGTAATTATTGTCTTTGCAGTATTTATGTATTATTTCAAACGCAGAGAAGTCAATCATTTTGCATCACCTCGCTTCTGTCTTATTTCATGATTCTGCATTAGTTTAGCAAGCTGATAATATGCAACTGAGCTATCTATACCA
The DNA here is from genome assembly GCA_942493335.1 of uncultured Clostridia bacterium. Taxonomy (GTDB): domain Bacteria; phylum Bacillota; class Clostridia; order DSM-8532; family DSM-8532; genus JAEWSN01. The sequence continues at coordinate 3,554,304 of OW818693.1, forward strand.
TAATGTGCATCCAAATAGCGAAATTCTTTAACATATACGTCAAAGAATGCGCCAAAGCAATCATAGACTATAGCCTCATCAAGAACACCATGATTAACGCCTATCGCAGTAACCTCAAAGAAGTTAATAACTTCTCTCAGTTCCTTGCTATAATCATCCGGCTCATTACTTGCGTTAATTTTTGCGACGACTTCGGCAACATTGACTTTAGTATTTGAGCAATACTCAAATGTATTCCGCTTAATCTGGTTTAGTGTGTTCTTTTTACGTTCCCTTATGTATTGCATGTAAAAGAACAAGGCCAAATAAAGAACAACGAATGGAAGAATTAAGTCCTTGGTATAGATAAGTAGTTCATTTAGATACATTTTTTCCTCCTACAAGATATGCTAGGTCAATTTGTATTGCGTATAACGGTCAGCATTCGCGAAGCCCCTGAACCGTTCTTCGGAGGCTTTCTTCAGAGCGCGCGACGCGCACGGTGAAGGGGTTTTGAGAATGCGTTGTTTGGCGAAGTATGGTCGCCCATGCTTAATAAATCAACACTCATTACTCTTTTCAAGGGAGAATACCCCATTTTCTCGTACAGTCTTATTGCGTTAATATTAAACTCATATACATTCAGTTCAATTTTTGTTATTTCATTTGATAGAAACCAGTCATGTAAATTAGTTAATAGTGCTCTGCCGATACCTTTATTCCTATATTCAACAGCAACAGCCATTGAATCGATCCAGCCATATTTTCTATTCACAAATGAAGGATGTGCATACGATTCCTTAATCATCCCTACAGCTATGCCGATGACTTGACTGCTTTGCTTAGCAACAAAAGCAATATTATTCGCATTAAGAATAATGTCTTCAATTTCTTTTATTTCGCGATTTGACCCGTTGGTAAATATATGAGGCAGTGCTGCATTGTGAAAATCGCCTACCTCATCAAATAGTCTACATATCGACTGAGCATCAAGAATGGTTGCATGTTCGAAATTCACATCGTCCATAAAACTCCTTTTGCAAAAATTAATATTTCGCCAAACGTCTTAGTGTCCCCGATGTTGCCGAACCGTTCTACGGAGGCCTGCTTCAGAGCGCGCGACGCGCACGGTGAGGGAATATTGGGGACACGATGTTACCTGCTGGGCGGAGACTACAATAGACAAAATGGGGTGGGGGAGACATACGAGAACATTTTCACATCATAGTATCGTTCTTCTTTTCGAGAGTAATTTCTCAACACTCCTTCGAAAGCCATTCCCGCTTTCTCCATGACTCTTGCTGATGCTATGTTTTCGATTCTACATGTAGCTTCAATTCTGATTAACCCTAACTCTATTATCCCATACTGGAGTATTTTGGCGAGTGCATTTGTAGCATACCCCTTATTTGAATATGATGTTGAGATGTTAAAGCCAATGCCTGCTTTTCTTGAATCTGCACTGACATAAAACAACCCGATATTCCCAATTACACAACTGTTTTCAACTTCTTCAACGATCCACGCAACTCCTTTTTTCTCATAGAATGAAGACCTAAGTTTTCTTACAAGCATCTGTGTATCATTGATAGAAGAATGTACTGTTGAGCTTGTAAATTTCATCATCTCGGCATCACTGAGATAAGAAAATAGAGAGTCGGCATCAGATTCAGCTATTTCTCGCAGTAATAATTTGTCAGAGATAATCGTTGGGAACATATTCACCTCTTTAGTAAATGGATTATCTGTTCAAGATGCAACTCTGTTTCATAGCCTGGCAGGTAACGTTCGCGTGTTCCTGACGTTTCCGAACCGTGACCCCAGCGCCCTTCCCGCAGAGCGCGCGACCGCGCACGGTGAGGGAATGTTAGGAACATAATGTTATCTGACGTCTGTTAACCATCAATAAAATACATTAATATATAACAATTTCACAAAACTTTCTTATAGCTATATCAATTGGCTTTAGAGATAGTTTCATATTAGTAGTCCTCAGCAAGTATTCATGCTTTTCAATATCATATACAATTGGTACAACAGCATCTGACATATAATGAGGAAGCTCCTGAAACACATCTTGGTTAATTATCATATTTTTTATTGTCATCATCTCATCATCAGATATGTTGTATTTAAAGAAAACTAAGTAAATAAGGTTATTCTTATTTAGTCTTTTCTGACTTTCTATAATCAAATTAATATTTTTCAAAAAATCTTCAATATACTGCATCAGATTAACATTGTCCACTGTAAAAAGGTAATAGTTAATATAGTCCTTAGAAAATGAAAACTTTTTCTTATGTAAATAATTATCTCCTTGTTTATAACCTTTTCTTATAAACTTTTCTCTCAAAGAGTACATGCTCTCTTCAATTTTTATAGTTGAGAAGAACTTGTTTTCCAAACCCAATCGTTCTGCTCTCTCTTCCATTTCTGATGATATCATTTTAGGAGCTTTCAGAACTAAATAAACCAATGAGAGAATCAAAAAAACAAGCCCAAGTAACACCATAATATTGGCAAAAGTATTTCCCAATTTGTCTTGGACAACAGCAGCTACAATGAAGCAAGAAACTCCAATAGAGAAAAGAACCATTGAAATTGAATAAGATATCACTCTTTGTTTTTTGTTCATTGAACACCTCAAAAAAATTATTTTTCAAACTTACCGATATCAGGATGTCAGATAACGTGAATGTGTATGCGACGGCTCGAAACCGGGACCACAACGCCCATCTTCGGAGGCGCGCGACGCGCACCGGTTTTGGGCTGTTGAATACACGTAGTTATCTGAATTCACGTAAATTGAAAGGCCGTGAAGCATCAATATTGAACCAATGAAATAATATAGTCAGTAAACTCCGTCGTTGTTGCATTTCCACCAATATCAGAGGTACGAACTTTGCCTTCCGCCAGAACAAATGACAATGCGTTTTCTACTTTATTAGCAGCAGATATTTCTCCAATATGTTTTAGCAATTGTATCCCTGAAAGCATAACCGCAGTCGGGTTTGCCTTGTTCTGTCCCGCAATATTTGGTGCACTTCCATGAACAGCTTCGAAAACTGCGTAATCATTTCCAATATTCGCTCCAGCAGCAAAACCAAGGCCACCAACTAAGCCGGCACATAAATCCGATATTATGTCCCCATATAAGTTGGGCAAAACAATTACCTCGTACTCTTCGGGTACTTGAACCAGCCTCATACACATTGCATCAACAATCATTTCTTCAAATTGGATGTCTGTATATTCTTTGGAAATATTCCTTGCAATACCAAGAAACATTCCGTCTGTGCACTTCATAATATTAGCCTTATGAACAGCGGTAACCTTTTTTCGGCCTTCCTTTCTCGCATACTCAAATGAATATCTGATGATGCGTTCACATCCTTTTCTAGTGAATATTTTTATACTCTCAGCGGCATCTTCGCCAACCATATGCTCTATACCGACATATAAATCTTCAGTATTCTCTCTGACAATTACCAAGTCGATATTACTATATCTTGACGGAACACCTTGATGCGTTTTTATCGGCCTTAGATTTACATACAAATCGAGTTCTTTTCTGAGAGTTACATTTACACTTCTAAACCCTTCCCCTACAGGGGTAGTGATTGGCCCTTTCAGAGCAACTAAATTCTTCTTGATTGAACATAAAACACTATCTGGCAGTGGATTACCATGTTCCTTGAAGACTGTCGATCCTGCATTTTGGATATCCCAATCAATCACGACTCCAGTAGCATTTATTAGTTTTTTTGTTGCAAATATTACTTCTGGCCCGATACCATCTCCAGGTATTAAAGTCACTTTATGCATTATCTCATCCTCTCTCTTAGACCACGATGGATTTATTCTTGCGTGATTTCAGATAACTCCTATTTCACGAATGTCGTGAACCCATCCCTATTGGCGGTATTTGCGAAGTCGTGAATGCATCGAATAACGGGTGTATCTGCGACGTTGGTTTCAGGATAACTGTTAATCCGGAAGGATTCGCGAAGTTGGTTTCGGGAAATATGCTATTGCTGAAATCAAGACTTGTGTTGGATGCCAGATTGAAACAAAACCAATATGTAAATCATTATCCTATAGTACATATGGTAAAGCAATAGCAGAAGGGAACGTGGTGATTGAAGAGAAGGAAGACAAGCGCGAGACAATCATTAGTACCGCAGGAGCCGCTGCATGAAGATTTTCAGCATTGGATCGCTTGTTTGTAATGGTACAAATATGGAAAAAGCAGTTGGAACATTCCAGGTTTCATGGCACAATGGAAAAACCCTGACATACGAACAGGTGAGTCATGTGACGGAATGGACGGAGCATGGCTGCAGTCCATTCAAGACAAATGGAGGAATTCAGATGACAGGCAAAAGAAACGTTGCGTTTAGACGGGCAGCTTGGCATTCCAGCGCAGCGGATTTTGATCATACGGCACACTTTGTTACCGACAGTATCCAGAGCCGATGGATCAGCAAAACCAATGGCCGCGAATGGATCTATATCGACCTTGGCACGGATTCTCAACTTGCTTCGACAACGGTTCACTGGGGTGAAAACCACGCCACCGCCTACAGCATCGAGCTGTCGCCTGATGCGAAAAACTGGACAATTGCAGCTCATTCGGTTGGATGCGCGAATGGCAGCGTGACGACCGAACTCAGCAACAAATCGACGCGCTACATCCGCTTTCTTCTCAATGAATCCTCCGGGGAGAATTACATCATCCGGGAAATAGAAGTGATGGGCACCAATCAACTCGAATACAAGCTGGATCCGTTGCCTGCACCGGATGCCGACGGCCGTCAGAACCTGACGGGAGGGAACTGGAGGGTTCAACGTGCATCCGAAGTGGCGGCCGAAGGCCCAATCCTTTCCCAGCCCGAATATGACGATGCCGCATGGCTTCCCGCCTCCGTTCCGGACACCATCCTGGTTTCATACCTGAAAGCCGGTGCCATCCCGGATCCGAATTATGATGACTGGCAAAACCAGGTCTCCGACAGCTTCTTTACCGCGGATTTCTGGTACAGGAACAGCTTCCCGATTCCATTTGATCGAAAAGGGTCGCATGTATTCCTGAATTTCGACGCGCTCAACTGGAAAGCGGATGTCTTCTTCAACGGCCGATTCCTCCCGAATCCGGTTAAGGGCAGAGAGAAAAGCATTGAAGGCGCGTTCATGCGCGGAAAGTTCGATGTGACGGAACTTGTGAATTTCGGGACGGAGAATCATCTGGCCGTCCTCATTTACAAGAATGACACACCGGAATTCGGTCACCTTGTGGAAGGCCCGGATGGTCTGCGTTTCGACAACAAGACGGATTCAGGGGAAAAGCTCATGGTTTCTTCTCAGGGTCTTGCGGAAGGGCCGTGGAACAATGGCGGTCGCCTGGGCATGGACAACCCGACCTTTCACGCAGCCATTGGCTGGGACTGGCTCCCGACAATCCGGGGCCGTGATATCGGCCTCTACAACGAGGTGTTTCTGACTTACAGTGACGGCGTCGAGATGGAAGATCCCTGGATGGAGACACGTCTGAACCTGACCCAAACCTCCGCCGATCTTGTTGCGGCCAACCTTGCAAAGGATCGTCCTGTCACATCGAATTCTCCTTCTGCAGGCATTTCAGTCATCGTTGATGACAATCCGGATACAGATTGGTTGATGTCAGGTTCGCCGGATGAGTCCTTCACCGTCGACCTGGGGGAAGCGACACCCGTCGGCAGCGTCATCATCAATTGGGGAGAAGTCCCCGATACGGCGGCCTATGAAACGCAGAACGCGAAACGGTTCAAGCTGGAATCCTCGCTGGATGGCCTGAAATGGAATAATTTCGATGCGTATCCCGGCGGCGAGATCGACGGACGATGGTTCGGCATGCTCCATGCGGAGCCTTCTTCCGGCACCGATGCATTCGAAGGGCACAATGTGTCCAATGTCATCAGCGGACCGACCGGAAGGATTGAGCTTGATCTGCGTGCGCACGGCTATGGGATGTTCCCGATCGCCGTCCCTGCGCCGGAACCCGTTCGATTCCTGCGTTTTACGACCGTGGAACGGATGCACAGCATGAATTCGCGTCATGGCGAAGTCCCGCCGAAAATCCGGGACATCCGCGTGTTTGCCGAATCCGCGGAATCCGTCGGACAGAGCATGGTGCGTGCGTATGCGCTTGATGCCTCAAAGGCAGTCCTCACATTCCGGACGGAAGTGAAAAACAGTCAGAACACCGATGTGACAGCATTTGTCAGTGGGATCATCACCCCGGGGAACATCCCCTTTTCAACGAGCGTCGACTTGAAGTCAGGCGAAAAGAAAACAGTGGAAATCACCGGGATCATCCTGGAGAATCCGGAATTGTGGTGGCCGAACACCTATGGTGCGCAATTCCTGTACGAGGCTGATGTGAAAGTGGCTGTGGAGGGCAAGACATCGGATGGGAAAAGATTCAAATTCGGCGTGCGCGAATTCGCCTATCCGATCGACGGCGACCGTCTGACCCTGTACTGCAACGGAACCCGGATCATCGCCAAGGGCGGCAACTGGGGCATGGATGACGGGCTGAAGCTGGACCGGGCGGAAGTGTATGACAACAAGGTCCGGCTGACGGCGGAAGAAAACATGGTCATGATCCGCAACTGGGTCGGCCAGACCAACAACGAGGCCTTCTACGAAGCCTGCGACAAATACGGCATTCTGATCTGGGACGATTTCTGGCTGGCAAACCCGGCGGACGGACCGAACCCGAAGGATGAGGAAATGTTCCTGCAGAACGCCATCGACAAAGTCTGCCGCTACAGATACCATGCCGCACTGGCAATGTATTGCGGCCGCAACGAATCAAATCCGCCAGAATCCCTGGATGTGCCGCTGAAAGCACTGACGGAGAAATATGACGGCACACGCACCTATTTCCCGAATTCCGCAGGTGCCCCGGTCGGAAGCGGCGGCGGATATGCGCTGCGGCACCCGAGGCAGTATTTTGACGATGTCCCGAACGTCACGCTGCGCAGCGAAACGGGCATTCCGAACGTGCCGGATTATGAAAGCATCCAACGCTTCCTGCCTGTGGAAACCCAGTGGCCGATCAGCGAGTCCTGGGCGCTTCATGACTTCACGTTTTACATGAACGGACCGGCGAACTCTTATGTCGAAGCGCTGAAATCCTACAAGGATCTGGCGGTGGATGTCATCAAAAACCCGGGTCACAAATGGAACTCAAGCCCCGCGCTGACCGCTTCGGAGAATCCTGAATTCCTCGCATACAAGCACAGCGTCCACCAAATGGTGAAACAGCTTGGAGAGGAGCTGACCCTGAGGGAATTCGCCCGGATCGCCCAATTGATCAATTATGAACATCACCGCGCCCTCTTTGAAGGTTCGGCGGTGAAACGGTCCAACGGGGCCCTGATGTGGATGAGCCAGTCCTCGTTCCCATCCTTCATGTGGCAGACTTATGACTATTTCCTTGCGACAAACGCCGGCTACTTCGGAACAAAGGCCGGAAATCAGCCGACCCATGCGGTTGTGGATCCGCGGACGGATGAAATCGTCCTGTCGAATGCCACGGCAAGAACCTATGTGAATGTGACAACTGATTTCTTGCTTTACGACCTGCATGGTCGGACTGTATCCGTAACCCGCTTCCCGACTGATCTTCTGGGGCCGGACGCCTATGGCATCGTGCTCGGGAAAGCTGACTTCTCGGAGCCGCAGACGGATGTCGTCTTCATGAAGCTGACGGTGAGAGATGCATCCGGGCATGTGTTGGGTGACAATCTGTACTGGCACAATCGGAAAGACTATCTGGATTATCGGGCATTCCAGACACTGGCGCCCGTCGATCTGTCCGTAGCCGTTTCGACGGGGAAGCGTCTGCCGAACGGAAATGACCTTTATTCCATCACGCTTGCGAACACAACCGTGGAACCGGCTTTGCAGGCCCGGCTCAGAACGTCCGCCCGGGCGACCGGCCGGGATGTCCTGCCGACTTTCTATTCGGACAATTACATCACCCTGATGCCGGGCGACACCCGCGTTATAAGCGTGGAATTCAGCGCGAAGCATCTGGAGGGCGGCGAACCGGACTTCCATCTGGACGGTTGGAATGTACAGGAAAAGATCATCCCGACGGCTTCTTGAAGCTGCCGGGATGATCTTTCCACAATCCCTGTAATATATGTTGCCAGCTCGGACCCCAATCTTTCCCATAGCAGAACGGTCGGATCAAAAGCCTGGCAATCCCTCTACTTGAAGCTGTCGTACGTGCGTTTCATCAGGACAATGGCCTGTTCCCGCGTCACCTTCTGAAGCGGGGCGATGCTGCCGTTGCTTGTCCCTTTCATGATGCCGTGCTTGCTGGCGAAGCGGACATCGTTGAGTGCCCATCCGGCGATGGTGCTTTCGTCCGTGAAGGGCGCAACGCCGGAAATGTCGGTGGAAACACCCGGGTCGGCCGCTTTCAGGGTCCTAAAGATCATGGAGCAGATCTCCTGCCGCGATATCAGGTTGGCGGGACCGAAGGAGACGGTGGAAGTACCTTTGACAATGCCCAGATTGTAGGCCTTCAACACTTCCGGGTTGTCCGAATCGTTGAACGGGTCATCCATGGAAGGCAGCGCCGTTTTCCCGCTGATGGCTTCATACAGCCTCACGGCTATTTCACAGAATTCTTCGCGTGTGATCTTCTGCGCGAAATTGGACAGAAACTTGTCCGGGATCAGTTTATCGGCAATGGCTTCCGTGATTTCCGGCACCGCCCAGGTGCTTGCCGTGGAGAAGTCGACGGACTGTGACTGAGGCGTGCCTGAAGGTTGGGGTGTTGCACTGGCTTGCGCCACAAGGGTCGTCACGCCTGCATTTCCTGAATAGGTGGAGGTTCCCACCGGATTGGTGGCGGCGATCCGGTAAGTAAAGATACTGCCTGATTGCAGACCGCTGTCTGTATAGCTGGTCAGGTTCTTGCCGACGTTGCCGATCTGACTGAAGGTTCCTCCAGCTGATTGCCGTTCAATCACATACCCGGACTCATTTGTCGCGACATCGCTCCAGGTCAGCTGGACCGCATCCGGTGCGGTCGAGACGGCGGAGAGACTTATCGGCGTCTTGGGCACGCTCATCTCAACAACAATAGTGTTTGAGCCAATGGAGGCGCCGATGCTGTTGTACGCATATATGCAGAATGTGTATGTACTGCCGGGCTGGACGTAATCAATGAGTTGTTGAACGGCATTGGCTGCAATGCCGTCCGTCATATCATAGCCACCGCCATGAACTGTGAGATTGAATCCTGTCTCAGTGTTGGAGTTGTCCTTCCAGTTCAACTGGATTGCGGTAGGTGAAACGATGGTTGCGGTCAATTCGGAAGGTGCGGTCGGAACGAACAGCGGGGTCTTGATGATTGGGCTGCTCGTGGCGGAGGGAAGCGGCGTGAGTTTTCCGGTATCCAACTTTAGCCCCATGGCAGGAAAGGAGACAGTGAAAAGGACAAGAAGCGGGCATATGAGTATCGTTGCGAACGGCCTCTTTCTCATGTTGTTTTTCTCCTTTCGAAATGGGAAAATGAACGGGACAAGGGCAAGCTTATTGGATTTCCTTGGAACGGTATCAGTATATTCCAATAATGGAAAATGTAATAGCCACAGACCGCGAATTGCCCGTTGAAGAAGGGGAGGAACGAATGGAACTGATCATTCGACCCGTAAGTGCGGAGAATCTCGACGATTACCTTCAGTTTTTCGATCGGGATGGCTTTTCCGATAATCCGGATTGGGCAGGCTGCTACTGTGCGTTCAACCACATCACGGATGAGGAAGGTTGGCAGGCCAGAACCGGGCTGCAGAACAGGGAATATGTATCTGACAAGATCCGTGAAGGCAAGCTGAACGGTTATCTCGCATACTCCGAGGGCCACGTGGTCGGGTGGGTGAATGCGGATGATCGGCTTGCCTACAAGCGTCTGTGCGGTGAGCCCGGATATCTGGAGGCTGGTCTTGTATTTGATCCGGGCGCTGTGCTGGAAGATGCCGGCTCCGTTTCCCGGGAGGCAGGCCCTGCCGGGATAACAGATTTGACCGGGAAAACAGCGCTGACCGGGAAAGCAATCGTCTGTTACCTGATTCGGCCGGACATGCGGGGGAAGGGCGTCGCATCTGCGCTGCTGGAGCGGGTTGTCGCAGATGCCGCTGCCCAGGGATACGACTTTGTCGAAGCCTTTCCAATCAACGGCGCATCCAGTTGCGCGGGCGAATATCACGGTCCGGCAGTCATGTATGAAAAGGCGGGATTTCAGAAGGTGCTTTCGTTCCCGGAAATCAATGTCTGGCGGATAAGGTTGAAGGATATGTCTGATCGCTGAACCTCAGTATCAAGGAGCGGAACTGTTCAGGGTACCCGGCTGTGAAAGTTACGGAAATAAGAAACAGGCACTCGCCCAATGGGGGTGCCTGTTTTTGTGTCCGGATTTTATGGTAGTGTTCGATGTTTCATGGTAAAGGCTCAAGTTGCGGTCGCCAGAGATTCGACGGAGGAGAGGTCCGCTTCCTTCTGCTGTTTCGCCTTCGTTTCGGCCGATTCATCCGTCTTTCCTGCATTGGCGGCATCGTCCCGGCGTTTGATTTCTGCGATGTATTGAGCGGTTGTGATGGTTCCCTTCGTCAGCATCTGCGACAACTGATAAGCGGAGTAACTGGAGAGATCCGTAGTGTTCTCCGTTGTACTTGTTGCGGTTCCGGATGCCGAGGCAGTGCCGCCGCTTGCGGACAGCCCGGATTGGCCGGCGGTTGCCTGACTCGTGTTTGCAGCGGAGGATCCGCCCTGCGTCTTCGCGGCAGCACCGGAGGCTCCGGCGGCAGCGGTCGCGGAACCGGTCCCAGCGGCCATCGACAGGTTCATCCCCTTTTTGGAGATCTCCATGACGTCGCCATCTCCGGAAGTTTGCACCCTTGCGTTTGCATCGCCGAGAGCGGTGCGCTGCGTTAGAAAACTGCTGTTTTGTGTCTCCTGCGTGGAAACTGCATTCGTGCTTCCCATCTTCCCCTGGGTGGTTTTCGCGGGATACAGCGTGTTTGATGTAAGGGAAGAAGTTGAAAGATAATCGTAAGATGACCCGACACTGCTTGCCTGAATCATCCGAAATCCCTCCTTCAAAGCGCATGACAAGCGACTTTTCCTGTATCTGTCCTCGGTTTCCGATATACTGGACGGCCATAGGCAACCGTTATCAAATCATGCGATGTTTCATTGATTCCTTTTATTTATACCACAGAGGTTCTGGAGAATTGTCGCAGTATTGTGGCAGAATACTGGAACGGGCGGAGATGGCTTTTCCGTCGTAGGTGGTTCTGCCCCGAAACCGGTTCAACACTTCAGCAAGGGGCACTTGCAGCGCCGGCAGACATCCTCTCCGATTGGATTCATGGAAAGACAGGCGGCACAAAGAATTTCCGAGTCCCTCGATTTGTCATATTTCTCATAATAAGTGAATCCCTTGTGGTGACGGACCCGATCCCCTTCCTGGTAATAGTTGTAGAGGGCCGGCAGATCATTGAAGGTATGCGTGTGCTTCTTCCCGCCCACCTGCTCGACCGTGAAGCGGTATTGCATATAATAACGCTGAATGGAGGAATCATCGTCGTTTTGGATGCGGCTGATGCTCTTCTTGTCGATGACCGTCCCATCCCATGTGCTGTCCGTACCTTTTCGAAGGGTCTGGACAAGGGCGATGACAAGGAACATGCCGCCGATGGCCATGCCTGCATACAGGGAATTCGGGAAGTCGATTTCTCCGCTGGCATTTCCATAGATGGGCATCCCAATGACGGCGACAAGGGCCAGAATGGCAGCGAAGACGAGGGCGTATTTCGTGGAGGATTTTGCGTATTTTGCGTAAGCCGGGTCCTGGATGCGGGGGGAGAAGCCGACAAGTCCGGGAGACGGCTGGAATGGCATGCCTTGCATGGGCTGCATCCCCGGCGCATAAGGCGCTGGTTGCATGCCGAACAAGGGCTGCTGTTGCGGGTATGGAGAGGATTGTAGTTGAAACGGGGAGGATGGCTGTTGTTGCGGGTACGGAGGGGGCGACTGCTGCATCGAAGGAGGAGCTTGCTGCGGCACAGGTCGCTGTTCCTGACCGCAATGATTGCAGAATCGGGCGTTCTCGACAATCTGGTTTCCGCAATGCGCACAAAACATGATGAAACCTCCGGTTGGCGGCAGTCGGGCAACCGATCCACCGCATCTTGGTCTCATTTTACCACTTGTGCAAGGAATTTCCCGCTCTGGTTAAAGGTGAATGCGAAAACCGTCAGATTCCGCATGCGAAATGAAACTTCAAGAAGACCATGGCTAAAAATACTTGGCCAGCCTTTCCCGGATCGCAGCTTCCTGTGCCGGTTCCACCTGCATGGGCATATGGCAGATCCCTTTCGTTGTGCCGATGGCGCGGGTAATCCGCTCCAATCCGTCCAACCCGCAGTAAACCAGCGAACCTTTTCCCGCCTGGCTGATTTTTTTCCAGACTTCCGGCCATTCGTCCTGCGGTGGTTTTCCGTCTCCCGGGACCCATTGGATGGCTCTGATTTCCGGGATCTGCAGCAGGGAGTCCAGATGGGGCAGCTGGCCGATGCCATCCAGGTGATAAATGGCTTGTCCCAACTGTTTCGCAGAGGCGGCAAGTTCCGGCTTCACGAATTCGTCGAACATGGCGGGAGAGATCATGTAGCAGAAGTCGCACTGAAGAATATAGGCGGGAAGAGAGCTATAGGTTCCGGACCAGTCGGACCAGCCGGGGTTGGCGGCAGGCGCACCAGAAAGATGGGCGATAGGGTTGCCGGAAAGATGGGTGTCCTTGGAACGGAGAGGATCGGCTGGTGCGGGCAGCCGCAGTTCATCCGACAATTCCCGGAAAAACCGGTGCCAGAGGGTATGGCATTCCCAATTCACGCGCTTGACTTCCTCCGGTTCGTCCACCAGATCAAAAAGCAGGTTTTCCGCAGGGCGGAAGGTGGATACGACATCCAGGGAACCGCCCAGATCGGGTAGACTCATCAATACCTGCCCCTGCCAACGCTCAAGCCCAGCCCGGTAAATTTTCCGGATGCGCTGAAGCCACACATTGTCCGGATCATAGGTTGCATGCAGCTCGGAGACAGGAACCAGTTTTTCCGGATGGAACCAGACCCGACCGGTTGAATTGTCCAGACGCGCGCCCAGGAAGGCCGCGGCCAGTCCGGGGCCGAAGCTGTCGAAACTGATGAGGGGATATGCATCACCGAGGTACGTGATTTTCGAAAGCTCATAGTCAAGGCGGTCAATCAAGTCCTCTGCCGGAATGGTCAGATCCGCGCAGGTCGCCTGGGCCAGAATGGGCGCCTTTGGCTGGAGTCGTCCCGGATCCCTGTTTCCCAAGGTGACCGGAAGGATCGGTCGATCCAGACTGTTCTCCCACCATGCGCCATATGCCGATTTGACCCGATCCCATTGATCCGGACTGAAAGAAATGCCCATGATACCCTCCGGGATTCTGTGTGACGGCGTAGCATGCGATCCGGATGCACGCCACGCCGTCTGAATCCGCTGTTGCCATTCTACGCCACATGCATGCGGGGAACCATCCGGGATGCAGTTGAAAACATGCGAAATCCGGTAAATCCTACCTTGTAAGACCGGGCTGCGAATTCCGCCATTCCCGGGGGGAAACATGATAAAAGCGCTTGAAGGCCATGTTCAGATAATGGGCGGAAGAAAGCCCCACTTCCGCCGCGATTTCCTCCAGGGTCATCCCGGTCGTGAGCATCCACTTTTCCGCCTGCCGGACCCTTGCCATTTGCAGGAACAGATGCGGGGACATGCCCATTTCGGCTGAAAAGGCTTTTCTCAGCGTGGATTCACTGATGTGGAAGCGGGCGGCCAGACTTTCGGCGGTATGCGCTTCATTCAGGGTTGCCAGCAGATATTCCGTGCATCGACGGACCCATTCCCGCCTCGGCTGGTCGGTGGAGGCGCCGGAAGCAGGCAATGCATCGGCATCCATCTCCCGGAACACAAGCAGGACCGCCTGGATCAACGCGGCACGGAAGGCGGCCTGGAAACCAGGTTTCCCTTCAAGAAGCTCCTTTTCCAGCATTGCAAGAACCTGCTGCAGGGAGGAAGGATCGCGCAAAGAGGTACGCCTGGCGGTGAATGGACGGACAGCGGCAAGAAACTGAGGCTGCAAGTGCGCAGGGCCCACATCGAAATGCAGCCAGTAGTTGTTGTGGGGATTCTCCTGCGGCGTGTCGATGGCGTGGGGTGTGAACGGGGGAATCAGGACCAGATCCCCCTCATGGCAGACAAGAAGATCCGGGCCGATCGTAATGCGGCTTTCACCGCCGAGGAAGAGAATCATCTCGTAATCGCCGATGACCCGGGTATTGCAGGTTGCGCGGGGGTCGTCCCGCTGGTGCCCGAAGGCACGGGGTTCGAACTGAAGACGGGACAACCAGTCTCCCAGCGGATCGGCCTTCATGCCGAACCGGATTTCAGTCAGTGTGAAAGGTTTTCTCATGGCAGATCCGGATTGGGACCGCGATCCACAGTGATGACACAGCGCAGCTTTTCATCCTTGACGGAAAGCAGCTGTTCGAAGCGCTCGATAATGTCCTTCGCACCCAGTTTACTGTCGAAAGGCGCAACCACATCGAAGATCAGATTGCTGTGACTCTGGCCCCTGACCATGCGGAAATCGTGGAAGGACAGGGTTGCATCAATCTTTCCCAGCAGTTTTTCCGTCAGATCGCGCATCTCATTCACTGCGGGGTCATCCGTGACGATGGGATCCAGATGGATGACCAGGTGGATGCCGCAATCCCGGAGAATGTCCCGTTCGATGTCGTCGATGAGTTCATGGCTCAGAAGGATGTCGACACCTGCATCCACTTCGACGTGGACCGAGGCATATGTGCTTTGCGGCCCATAGTCATGCACCATCAGATCATGGATGCCGAGAACGCCTTCGTGCCCGAGAATAATGGCTTCCAGTTTTTTTGTGGTTTCAAGTGTCGGCCCCTGCCCGAGGATGCGATCCAGCGTCTCCTTGAGAATCCTCAGCCCCGAGACCATGATGAAGATCGCGACAAGGGCGCCCATCCAGCCATCCAGCTGGATTTTGAGGAAATGGGCCAAAACGGCGGAAATCAGAACGACTGAGGTCGTCAGCACATCGGAGAGGCTGTCTATGGAGGTGGCCAGCATGACGGATGACTGGATCTTCTTTCCCAGATAAATGTTGAAGGTATACAGCCACAACTTGGTCAGAATGGAAAGGATGAGGATGGCCACCGTGATCAGGCTGAAGGTGGTCTCTTCCGGTGTGATGATCTTCGTGATGGAAGACTTGATCAGTTCGGTGCCGATGAACAGGATGACGACGGCAACGATGGAGGAGGCGATGTATTCAATGCGCGCATGACCGAAGGGGTGATCCTCGTCCGCAGGTTTGCCCGACATGCGGAAACTGACGAGGGATACAACCGAGGATCCCGCATCTGAAAGGTTGTTGACGGCATCACTGGTTACGGCGATGCTGTTGAACAGCGTGCCTACCGTGAATTTTGTTGCAAACAGAAACAGGTTCACGATGATTCCGATGATTCCGCCAAGTTGTCCGTATTGCAGACGGACCGCAGGCAGATGGACATCGTTCGGATTCCGGACGAATCGGTTCAATAGCCACTTCTTCATGAATCTCTCCCAACAAAAAACCACGGTGCATCCTTTTGAATGTCCCGTGGAAATCCACTGCCCATCGAGCCCGGCCTTACGTTTCTTCATGGCCTGTTCATTAGGGAAAAGCGTAGCACAACCCGCTGGGATCGTCAATGCGAGCGGGTTTCGAGAATGACTATCATTACCGGCGGGCTTGATTTATGGAAGTTCCACACAGGTGGAACACGAAAAAACGGATCGTGTCCCGTGTCTGCATTCGGCAGAGCATGGACACGATCCGTTGCGGGGATCTTTGCAATTCAGCGGATACGGCTGCGGAACATGCCTGCAACATCATTTGCCCAGGCGGTTACGTGGGGCATGTCCGTAATATCGAGGGGGCGACCGCTCTTGACGCCAAAGAGAAGGCGAAGGAACAGCGGCATGGTCTTTTCAATTTTCCCCGGGAACATGCCGGTCGTGATGGCGGGAACGGATTGCTGAACCGTGTTGAGGCTCTTCTCGATGGAACTTTTGGCTCCGCCGCTTCCTTCAAACAACAGATAGGAAAGGAGAAAATAAGCAACCGGAACCTTCTGCAGTTCCGCCTTGTGGGCCAGGACGAAGGCATTCGCTTCGGGCAGCCATTTCATTGCGTTGATGGGCGCACCCAGAACGACGCCGTCATACCCGGCCAGCGACGTGACTTCGGACATGGGGCGCACTTCGGCGTCAAAATTCTTCTGGGCGAGCACGCGCTGAATCTCTTCCGCCGCTGCTTTGGTCGAACCCGTTTTCGATACGTAGGCAACCAGAATCCTGGGCATGACGTCATCCTCCTGTAAAATTGATAGGACCATCGTATCGGATGCAGAGGGTTCTGTCGAGAAATGATTTGCACAGGAGTCCGGCGGGTTGTGCCGTTCGGATCAAATCCGGCGCAGCGGCCGATACGGGTGTAACGACCACTGCACCGGGCACTATATCGTCAGGTTCCCTGCTTCACTCCCGGTTTCTACGGTTGTATCCCCTGTTTCCGAGGAATCGGTGGCTGATGTTTCATCGGTTGCCTGGCCGGTGCCCCACGAACCCAGCTGTGAAAGGAGCAGACTGGAAAAGGAATCCAGACTTTCCTTCTGCCGTGTGAACAGGGAAGTCAGCGAATTTTTGAGTTGATCTAGGAAATCCGTCAAGGAGAGGGAACTGGTGGAACCTGTAGTGCCGGTCAAGTCTGAAGCAGTGCCTGATGTGGAAGAATCAGCTGATGCGTTCTGCCAGGCTGCCGTGAATTGATCCATGATGGAAGCCACCGCATTTTCCACGGTGGAGGCATCGGACGAAAGGGCTGTCAACCCCAGGTTCACGGAAGATATTCCGCCGTATTGGGAAGCATCGCTGCCGGTATCACGCCCTGTTTCCCCGTTCATGCCTGGGAACATGTCAGGAGGCGGAGGCGGCATGCCGTATCCTTGATCCAATCCGTTTGCCGTACCGTTTTCGCTTCGTTCCGAAACACGCTGGGCTCGTTCCTGAATATTCTGCAGCATTTCGCGCATGTCCGATTCACTCATGCCGTTCAGTTTTTCCAGTGCTCTTGCTGATGTGTTTGAGGTTGTTGAAGCGTCGGGAGACAAGGCCGCACGGTCGTTGAGCAGCTGCGTGAGCGTACTCTTCATCTCATCCGCGGAGAGTGTGCCGACATCCTTTTCCTTCAGGGCATCCATGTCGGTTTTCATCTGCTCCATGGCCGCCGCCCTCTCTGTGGAACCGGTTCCTTCAGACTGGAGGGTGGCACGGCGGGATCCGCCGTTCGCAAAGAGCATCCGCATCAGGGACATGTCATCCTGACCCTGACGCTTTGTTCCGGATTGGACAGTGGCGGTTTCCTCCGTGCCGGATGTGTCTGTAACCGCGGTATTGGTTTGAAGCGTGGCCGTGGTCCGGCCGAGTGACTGGGCATAGAGCTGCCGGTACCAGTCCGAGTTGGTGGCAGAGCTGATCCTCATGGTCTGTACCTCCTTCTGCTTGTGCCATCCCTGGCTGCGCACCGCCATTCCGGAAGCCCGGTGCCAGGCCGGCATCCTGTCCGACCTCCTCCATCATGGATATCGGCCCGGCGGGATGCGGGATTTGTGGCAGATTTAGGGCAGAACCCGATGAATACGCGCCCGTGTGGTAAGATTCTGCTATGGAGAAGCGGCTTATTTACCTGGCTGACGACGAAGTGAATATCCGGAACATCATCCGCTCGTTCCTGCTGAAGGAAGGCTTCGCCGTGGAGGCGTTCGCGGATGGCAGGAGCCTGCTGCAGGCGTTTCGGGAAAAGCCCGCCGACATGGTCATCATGGACATCATGATGCCGGAAATGGACGGCATGGTTCTTTGCGGGGAACTACGGCGCAACAGCGCGGTGCCCATCATCATGGTGTCTGCGCGGGATGCCGAATCGGACCGGATTGCCGGGCTGACGGCCGGCGGAGACGACTATCTGTGCAAGCCGTTCAGCCCGCTGGAGCTGATTGCCCGTATCAACAGCCTGTTTCGGCGTTTGGAGCTGGATCGGGCGGGAACGCCGGAAGCCATGGAAATCCGCATGGCGGATGTCCTGCTGGTCCCGGCAAGCAGGCAGGCGTTTGTCGGGGAGTCCGCACTCGCCCTGACCGGCATGGAATTCGACCTGCTCCATTACCTTGCCGTAAACCAGAATCGGGCCATCGGCCGGAAGGAACTGCTGTCGTCCGTCTGGCAGTTCGAACAGGCGGTGGAAACCCGTGCCACGGACGACATGATGAAACGGCTCAGGAAAAAACTCGAAGAGGCGGGTTCCCACCTGGATATCAGGACGGTCCGCGGCTACGGCTTCATCATAGGGGGCAAAGAATGAAACGGAGCACAATCCGGTGGCGGATCTTCAAGTCCGGCCTTGTCATCATCCTGATCATCCTGTGCCTGACCGCCGTGCTGTTCAATGTGGCGGTCCGCATCTGGCTGGAACGCGATGTTGTCCATCAGCTCCGTCTGATCGCCATCCGTGCGGAGGACACCGCCCTCCGGCATGGTCCTGACCTCGTCAAGGAGCCGGGCGGACACTTGCCGCCACCGCCGCCGACCCTCTCGGAACAGATGAATGGCGGGGACAATACGACACTCCGTTTCTATTTCCTGCTGGATCGATCCCTTCGCGATCCGCTGTCCGTTCTGAATGCGGATTACCTGCTGTTCGATTCGGACGGTAAGCCGATTGCCTCTGTGAACGAGGAGATGCAGGCTTCGCAGAACCAAGTGCGGGAGATTGTGCTGAAGGCCATCTCGAGCCGCCTTTCCGGAATCGAGGGGGACGAGTTGGTCCTTCATGTGGAGGGAACCCGTGAAGTGGCCATCGCCCGCAGGGTTTCGTCCCGGAATTCTTTCGGGCTCGGATGGATCGTGACCTATTCCAGCACGCAGAAGCTGATGGAACTGCAGATGGCCGTCAATGGCATCCTTCTGTTGCTTCTGATTCTTTCCTCCCTGCTGGCGGCCGTCGTTTCCTCGCGCGCCGCGCGCACCATTTCGGCGCCCTTCAGCCAGCTGAACCTGCACCTGGGCTCCCTGGCCGACCGGAAATTCGGCGCACACCTGCAATTGCCGGTGGATGACGAGTTGCAGGAGTTCGTGACCCGGATCAACCTGCTCTCGGAGAAACTGGAGACGGACGATGCCGCCCAGAAGGTCTTCCTGCAGAACGCGTCCCACGAATTCCGGACCCCGCTCATGTCGATCCGCAGCTATGCGGAAGGCATCCGGCACGGCATTGTCGAACCTGATCAAGGTGTTTCCGTCATTCTGGAGGAAACAGCCCGGATGACCCTTCTCGTCAATGATCTGTTGTACCTTTCGAGACTGGAGGCGATGGATGGAGCCTCTCCCGCCGAACAGGTCGTGCTTTCCGAACTGGTGGACCAGTGCAGGGACCGGATGGCCATCATTGCGATGGAGCGGGGAATCCGCCTGGAAACAAACAACCCGGACGAAATCGTCCGGGTTGTGGGAGATGCAGGGCAACTCGGTCGTGCGCTCGACAACCTGGTGGACAACTGCATCCGACATGCCGCTTCGAGTGTGTGGGTCCGGTTGTTTTTCAACAAGCCGGAAAGTCAGGCGGGAGCGGACTCATCCCTTGAAATGCAAGGAGAGGTTCCCGCTACGGAAGGACGGGAAGGCATCGGAGCGGCATGTCTCCTGGTGGTGGAGGACGATGGCCCCGGTTTTTCGGAGGCGGATCTTCCACACCTGTTCGAACGTTTCTACAAAGGGAGGAACGGACACTTTGGACTGGGTCTTGCGATTGTACGCCAGGTGGCCGAGCGGCACGGCGGGTATGTCGTTGCCCTGAATACCAGTCATGGCGCACGTTTCGAGTTATGGCTGCCGAAAGCATGACAGCGGAGGGCCTTTCATCGACGAGGAATCTGACGAAAAATCAACCGAATGTGATTTCGGAGATCCGGACCGGCCGATTCTCCTCAAGCGATTTCTTCGCGGCCTTGCCGATGAGGACCGGCTGGAGCCCGTCATTGATGTTCACCGGAACGTCCGTGTCGTTGAGAATGGCGTCGGCGAAGAGAGAGACTTCCTTGGAGAAGGAGGCCATGTAACGTTCCAGGAAGAAATACAGCGGCTTTTCGCCTGCAACACCATCGACCGTGCTGAGAACCGCCGTCGAGGGCATGTCGTTCGTGACGGCAATCTGTCCCTTCGATCCGAATACTTCCGCACGCTGATCATAGCCATAGGCGGCCTTGCGTGAATTGTCGATGACGGCAAGCGCGCCATTGGCCAGCTTCAGGTTGATGATGGCCGTATCAATGTCGCCGAGTTCCTGAATGGCCGGATTCACAAGGCAGGCGCCGCTCACGTACACTTCCGTCACATCGCTTGCGGTCAGATAGCGGACCATGTCGAAATCATGGATGGTCATGTCGAGGAAGATGCCGCCGGAAACCTTGACATATTCGAGCGGCGGAGCGTCCGGATCGCGGGAAGTGATCTTCACGATGTGGACATCTCCGACTTTTCCTGCTGCGACCGCATGACGGACCGCTTCGAAGTTGTGGTCGAACCGGCGGTTGAAGCCGACCTGGAATTTGACCTTCGACTGCCCGAGCGCATCCATGACCGCCTTGATTTTCGAGAGGTCCTGGGAAACGGGTTTTTCGCAGAAGACGTGCTTTCCCGCCTGAATTGCCTCAATCGCAATATCCGCATGCGTATCCGTCGAGGAACAGATCAGGACGGCCTGGATGCTGTCATCCCGGAGGATGTTCCGGTAGTCTCCGGATACTTTCCCAATACCAAGTCCTTTGGCCCATGCCGCAGTGGCTTCCGTCATGAACGGATCCGCAATGGCGGCTACCCGGGCATTCTTCACATGATTTGTGATGCTTTCCGCGTGAACCTTTCCGATTCTTCCCGCGCCGATGATCCCGATGTTCACCATACAATCCTGTCCTTTCACCTGCGAAGGGCAACCTGCAAACATTTTCCTGCAGGCAGCCGCACAATATGAAGGGATTATATCATTCGATATCACTGGAAACAACCCAATGTGATAATGATATGACAAAAAGAAACCAAACACTTGCTAAAATTTTGGAATGTGATAGGATGTTTTCGTCATCTTCCCACCCGGCGAGGGAACATACGGAGCTGATGCAAGGTCAATCGGAATGGAAGAACGAAACATGCCGGAATGGAACGCGGGAAGTATCAAACCGGGAAGAAAACGGAAGTATCAAACCGGGAAGAAAACGGAAGTATCAAACCGGGATGTAAACGGAAGAACCGAGCCTGGATGTAAACGGAAGAACCGAACCGAAAGGGAAAGCGGGAAGAACCGATGGGAATGAAACTGGACCGGATCAAGAAGATGGAACAATACATCCTGGAGCACGATCTGGTTTCCATGGAGGAATTGCGCGATACCTTCCGCATCTCCATGAACACGGTGCGACTGGATGTGGCCCAGCTCGTTGAAAAGGGAGCCATCCGCAAGGTCTACGGCGGGGTCTGCAGCAAGCAGAAAGGGAATCCGATTCCCTACGAGGAGCGGCAGTCGAAGAACACGCTGGAGAAGAAGCGGGTCGGCAAGGCTGCCGCAGCACTCGTCGAAGATGGCGACATCATCTTCATCGATTCGGGCACGACCACCATGTGCATGGTGGAGTATCTGGCCGAACGCAAGCATGTCACCGTGCTGACGAACAGCCTGGATGTCATCAACCGTTCGCTTGCATTGCCGGAACTTCATGTCATCGTCCTGCCCGGAACGCTGGAGCGGAAAACGAACTCGTTTGTTTCGACGGAAACCGTCCGTTCGTTGGAGAAATACAACATCAGGAAGGCTTTCATGGCGTCGTCCGGCATCTCGCAGACCGGGATGGTGACCAATTCCTCGCCGCTTGAATTCGAGACGAAAAAAGCCGCCATTGCAGGCAGCCAGGAAGTCTGCCTGCTGGTGGACGCTTCGAAGTTCGGAAAGAGCGCCATGCTGACCTATGCAACCCTTTCTGATATTGACAGGGTCATTGTGGATGATCAGGCGGATGACGGCTTGATCGCCCTGTGCGGGCGCAACAATGTGGAAGTGGTGATGGCAACATGCCCCTTGTGAACATGAAAAACCTGCTGGAAAAGGCGAGTCGGGAAGCGTACGCTGTCGGCGCGTTCAACGTCGCCAACATGGAAATGGTTCTGGGAGCGGTCCGCGCGGGTGAGGAATGCCACTCGCCTATCATCCTGCAGCTTTCCCAGGGGCGGCTTCCCTATTCGCCGCTTTCCCTGATGGGGCCGATGATGAGGGCCGCGGCGGAAAACGCCTCCGTGCCGGTCGGTGTCCATTTCGACCACGGTACGGATATCGATGTCATCCGGCAGGCGTTGGACCTGGGTTTCACTTCCGTCATGATCGATGCGTCGCACTTGCCGATTGACAGGAACATCGAGTTGACCGGCAGGGTGAAGGAAATGGCGGATCGGTACGGGGCCGCGGTGGAAGCCGAAGTAGGACAGCTTGGCGGCAGTGAGGATGATTCCGCTGCCCGGAAGATGTACCATTCCGATCCGCAGGAAGCCAAAAGACTGCATGACGGCGTCAAGGTCGACGCAATTGCGCTCTCCATCGGAAATGCGCACGGATTGTACCTGGATGAGCCCAAACTTGATTTTTCATTGTTGCGGGAAGCGAAAGCGCTGATTCCCGTCCCCTTGGTTCTTCACGGCGGAACCGGCATCAGTCCTGAAGATTTCCGGACCTGCATCGCGTGCGGGGTTCGCAAGATCAACATTGCAACCGCCGACTTTCTCTCTGCGGAGGAAGGTGCCCGCAACTACTGCGCAGGAACGGAGCGGAACTGGTTCAAGCTGAGTGATGCCATGGTGCGGGGCGTGGCAGACTGTGTGGCCCGCCATATCCGGATCTTTCAAAGCGACGGCAAGGCGTAAGTGGCGTTCTGAAGCGTTGTCCGGAGGTTTATGCGTTGAACCGGCAGAAAGCGTATGTCGAAACCGGCTGGCCGCACGTAACGAGAACCGGCAGGATGAAACAGGAGGAGAACATGGCATATCTTGATTTCCCAAAAGACAGACCCCTCGAAATAATCCCGGTCGGGCGGATCGCCATTGATTTCAATCCGGTCGATTATTACAAGCCCCTTTCGGAAAGCACCACCTTCAAGAAGTATCTCGGTGGTTCTCCGGCGAACATTGCGGTGGGCATGGCGCGACTCGGCAGAAAAGTGGGTTTCATCGCCAAGGTTTCGGCCGATCAGTTCGGCGATTTCGTCGTGGACTATTTCAAGCGGGAAGGCATCGATACAAGCCATGTCAGCCGTTGCCTGCATGGAGAGAACCTGGGGCTGACCTTCACGGAAATCCTGAGCGAAACCCAAAGCAGCATTCTGATGTACCGCGAAGGCGTCGCAGATCTGAAACTGGAGACTGCGGACGTCGACGAAGCCTACATCAGGCAGGCGAAAGCGGTCCTGATCTCGGGGACCGCCCTTGCCGCAAGCCCCAGCCGCGAAGCCGCACTGAAAGCCGTAACGCTTGCTCGGAAAAACCAGGTCGTCGTGATCTTTGATATCGACTACCGGCCGTACACCTGGAAGAACAAGGAGGAGATCGCCCTGTACTGCGCCGATGTGGCGGGCCACAGCGACATCATCCTCGGTTCGCGGGATGAATTCGATCTGATGCAGGCCATTGTCGCGCCGGGTCTGGACGATGCCGCTACAGCGGCATTCTGGCATGCACAGGGGACGAAAATCGTCGTCGTCAAGCACGGGAAGGAAGGCTCCACCGCCTATACGGACGATGGAAACCATTATGGTGTCAAGCCGTTCCCCGTGAAACTGCTGAAGTCGTTCGGGGGCGGGGACGGATATGCTTCAGCGTTTCTGCATGGCCTTCTCGAGGGATGGGACCTCATGGACTGTCTGGAGTTCGGCAGCGCATCCGCCGCGCTGCTGGTGGCAAGTCATGCCTGCTCGGAGGACATGCCCTCCGTGGAGCAGGTGGTCCGGTTCATTCGGGAATCAAAGGAAAAATACGGGGACATGATTGTCCGTGCATAAAAGCAAATAGATGAGGTGCCGGTGTTTTTCAAGGAACGCACCGAAACAGGCGGGCGCTCCAAAACCGCTGGTCAGGCAGACTGCAGGAGGGTATCATGCTGAGTTTTCCGACATTTGATTCCGACGGGGAGAAGATCGTGACCCGAATGGACGGGGTTCACAAGGAAATGCTGATGGATATTACGGTCCGACGCCTTGCGAAAGGACAATCGTTCCGTGTCGGAGCAGCGGATACGGAAATCGCCGTTCTGCTGTTGTCGGGCCATGTGACCTTCAAATGGGGAACCCGCACGGAAACGGCGGAACGCAGTAATGTGTTCTCGGCGCCGCCCTGCTGCCTGCATGTCTGCCGGGATGTCGATGCCGAAGTGATTGCCTTTGCGGACAGCGAGCTCATCGTGCAGGCGACCGGAAACCAGCGGTCTTTCGAACCCCGGTTCTATGGCCCGGAGGATTGCCGGATCGAGCGGATGGGCGAAACCCAATGGGAAGGCACGGCAAAACGGGATGTGGTGACGATTTTCGACTACCGGAACGCACCCTGGTCCAACATGGTGATGGGGGAAGTCATCACGCTTGCGGGCCGATGGTCCAGCTACATTCCCCACAGCCATCCACAGCCCGAGGTGTATTACTACAAGTTCGCCAGACCGCAGGGGTTCGGGGCCTGCTTCATCGGAGAGAATGTCTACAAGGTTTCGGACGGCAGCGCGGCGTCCATTCCGGGCGGGGAAACCCATCCGCAGGCTGCGGCGCCGGGTTACGACATGTATTACTGCTGGATGATCCGGCATTTGCCGGGAAACCCGTGGACGACGCGGGACAACGATCCGGCCCATGAATGGCTGTTGGAAAAATAAAGGACGGAATTCTGCCGGAGTCCGCTTGGGTATACCGGCATACAACCAGGAATGGAATCAGCTGGAATGCGTCAGTCACGGCATGGAATCAGACGGAACCAGAACTGCATTTGACCGGAATCCGGCCGACTGCAGGACAAGAACAGGAGTGCGGGATGAATGCAACAAAAATGACAGTCGGTCAGGCTTTGGTGAAATTCCTGGATGCACAGTATGTCAGCCTGGACGGCAAGGAAGAAAAGTTCGTCGAAGGCATTGTCACCATCTTCGGACATGGCATCGTATGCGGATTGGGGCAGGCTCTGGAGGAAAACCCCCATGGTCTGCGCGTTTATCAAGGCAGAAACGAACAGGGAATGGCGCATATGGCGGCAGGGTTCGCCAAGCAATCCAACCGGCGGCGCATCATCGCCTGCGCATCCTCCATCGGTCCGGGCGCCGCGAACATGGTCACAGCCGTTGCGGATGCAACGGCAAACAATGTTCCGCTGCTTGTCTTTGCGGGAGACACGTTTTCCACCAGGCAGCCGGATCCCGTGCTGCAGCAGATCGAACAGATGAACGATGCCTCCCTGACGACCAATGACGCGTTCCGGCCCGTATCGCGATACTGGGATCGCGTGAACCGCCCGGAACAGCTGATGAGCGCACTGCTGAACGCAATGCGGGTCCTCGCCGACCCGGAGCGGACAGGCGGTGTCTGCATCGCCCTTCCGCAGGATGTGCAAGGGGAAACCTTCGCCTATCCCGATGATTTCTTCAAAAAGCGGGTTCACCGGATCGGCAGGCCTGCACCGGACATTCTGGAAGTACGGGATGCGGTCGAATTGATTCTCGCGAAAAGGAAACCGATGGTCATCGTCGGCGGCGGAGTCCGGTATTCCGAAGCGGGGGATGCGGTTCGCGAATTGTGCGAAACCTACGGGATTCCCTTCACAGAAACCCAGACCGGCAAAAGCGTGATCGCCTCCTCCCATCCGTTGAACCTTGGCGGCGTGGGCGTGACTGGAAACAGTGCGGCAAATGCCATTGCTGCCGAAACGGATCTGGTGATCGGCATCGGGACCCGTCTGACGGACTTCACCACCGGATCCAAGGAACTTTTCCGAAATCCCGAGGTGCGGCACATCCTGATCAATGTGTCCCGGTATCATGCGGAAAAACTCGATGCGCTGCCGGTTGTGTCGGATGCGAAGACCGGCGTGCAGGCTCTTTCCGCGGCGCTTGCCGAAACCGGCTACCGAACCGGTTACAGGCATGAAATCGAATCGGCCCGGCAGGAGTGGGCACGGGAAATGGCGTATCTGACCGGCAAGTCCTACGGTCAGGGCTATGAGTCCCTTGTGCCGGTCAAGGAAGCGGGCGTCGAACAGGACTTCATCGATGCAACCGGGGGTTTTGTCACACAGACCGGCGCCATCGGCATCATCCGGGAACGCATCGAGAAAGACGCCATCGTGGTCGGCGCGTCCGGCAGCCTGCCGGGCGATCTGCAGCGGATGTGGACCACGGAGGTGAAGGACGCCTATCACATGGAATACGGCTATTCCTGCATGGGCTATGAAATCGCCGCAACGCTCGGCGCGAAGCTTGCGTTTCCGGAACGTGCCTGCTACGCGATGGTCGGGGATGGATCCTTCATGATGCTGCACTCGGAATTGGCAACCGCCCTGCAGGAACGGAAGAAGATCGTCGTGCTGCTCTTCGACAACTGTGGATTCGGCTGCATCAACAATCTCCAGATGGGGAAAGGCATCGGCAGCCTCGCGACCATGTTCCGTTACCGGGAGGAAGCAACCGGCCGACAGGACGGCGGGCTGATCCCGACCGACTTCGCCATGATCGGTCGGGGCTACGGCATGACCGCCTTCACCGCGAAAACACCTGAGGAGCTGTCATCGGCGCTGGAAGCTGCGAAATCGGAGTCGAACTCCGTGCTGATCGACATCAAGGTCCTGCCCAAATCCATGACGGACGGGTATGGCGCGTGGTGGCATGTCGGCATCGGCGACAATGAGCGGAACGAGCGGATCAAGGAGGCCTACGAGGACCGGATGAGCCATCTGGGCCAGGCGCGCATGTATTGACATTGCATGCACCGGGTCAGCCTCACATGGATTGAGCCGCATGAACCGGCCAGGCGTGCATGTACCGAGGACAGCAGAGCAGAAAAACCAGAGACGGGGGATGCAAGGAATGTGGAAAGATGGAATCAGGCTCGGAATCGCGCCGATCGGATGGACGAACGACGACATGCCCGCGCTCGGAGGCGGAAACACCTTTGAACAGTGCATCAGCGAAATGGCGCTCGCAGGCTTTGCCGGTTGCGAGGTTGGAAACAAGTATCCGAAGGACACGGCCGAATTGAAGGATGCATTGGATTTGAGAGGCATGCGTATCGCAAGCAAATGGTTCTCCTCGTTCCTTGCGACAAGACCCTATGTGGAAACGGAACGGGAATTCCTCAAGGAACTGGATTACCTCGAAGCCGTGGGTGCCGATCGCATCAATGTTTCCGAACAAAGCCGCTCCATCCAGGGAGATGAAACAAAAGCGGTTCTTGAGGAGAAGGTCTGTTTCTCCGATGCGGAATGGGACTTCCTATGCGAGGGATTGAACCGGCTAGGAAGGATTGCGGCGGATCGCGGATTCAAACTATGCTTTCATCATCACATGGGAACCGGGGTTCAGACGGTCGTGGAAACGGCGCGATTGCTGGAGGGGACGGATGGGAAGCTCGTCTTTCTGTGTCATGATTCCGGCCATTTCACCTTCTCGGGCGAGAATCCACTCGACATCCTGCAGCAATTCCCCGAACGCATCGGGCATGTGCATCTGAAGGACGTCCGTCGGGATGTGCGAGAGCAGGCGAAGGCGGAAAAATGGTCTTTCCTGAGGGCTGTGCGGGAAGGCGTCTTCACCGTGCCGGGAGACGGCTGCGTGGATTTCGGCGCCCTCTTCGGCGCACTTGAGAAAAGCGGGTATCAAGGATGGCTGCTGGTGGAAGCCGAACAGGATCCTGCCAGAGCCAATCCTTTCCGATATGCGAAAATGGCACGCGCCTACATTCGTGAGATGCTGGACATTTAGCCCGGAACAGGCAGACCGGTCTTCAAAACGCACACAGGCACAGGGAGGATAACATGGAGAAACTGAAATATTTCGCAGGCGGCAAGTTTTTGGAATCCACTACGGAGAAGTTCACGGAAGTATACAACCCGAGCACGGGTGAAGTGACTGCGCTTGCGCCTTGCTGCACGGAAACGGAAATCAACGGCGTCATTCAGATCGCCGCAGCAGCGTACGGGAGCTGGTCCCGGCAGCCTGTTGCCAAGCGCGTGCAGGTCCTTTTCAAAATGCGCCAGCTGATCGAGGATCATCTGGACGAGCTGACCCATCTCGTCGCCGAGGAGAACGGCAAAGTGTGGGAAGAGGCCATGGGGGACGTCCTGAAGGCGAAGGAAGGAACGGAACTCGCCTGCTCCGCCCCGAGCCTGATCCTGGGAGAAGCGATGATGAATGCCTCCTCCGGCTTCGATACCGTGCTGTATCGTGAATCCATCGGTGTCTTTGCCGGCATTGTCCCGTTCAACTTCCCCGCGATGATCCCGATGGGCTGGATGGCTCCGATGTGCATCGCCGCGGGAAACACGATCGTGTTGAAGGTTTCAAGCTTCACACCCCGGACTGCGCTGCGGTTTGCGGAGCTATATCGGGAAGCGGGCCTGCCGGACGGCGTTCTGAACATCGTCACGTGCAGCCGGAAGGAAGCGGAAGTCTTCCTGACCCATCCGGATATCAAGGGGATCTCCTTCGTCGGCTCGACTGCGGTCGGAAAGCACATCTACTCCGTGGCCGCCGCGCACGGGAAGCGCGTACAGGCGCTCTGCGAAGCGAAAAACCATGCGCTGGTGATGAAGGATGCCCCGGTGGACCGCACGGCCGCAGGCATCCTGAATTCCGCATTCGGCTGTGCCGGTGAACGCTGCATGGCCCTGCCGGTCGTCGTGGTGGAGGAGGAAATCGCGGACGCGCTGGTCGCGAAACTCGTGGAACTGGCAAAGGGCCTGAAGATCGGTCCCGCCTATGACAGGACTTCCGCGCTGGGGCCTGTTGTCAATGCGCCTCATCGCGAGAGTGTGCTAAACTGGATCGAAAAGGGTCTCGAAGAAGGCGCCGGGATGGTGCTGGATGGGCGCAAGGTTACGGTTCCGGGCTTTGAAAACGGCTATTACCTTGGACCTACGATTTTCGACCATGTCACGGAAGACATGTCGATCGGGAGGAATGAGGTTTTTGGGCCGGTCCTCTGCATCAAGCGTGTCGGAAGTTTCGAGGAAGGGCTTGCGATCATGAATGCGAATCCGTTTGCGAACGGGTCCGTCATTTTCACCCAGAACGGATACTTCGCCAGGGAATTCGCAGCCAGGACCCATGGCGGAATGGTCGGCGTGAACGTGGGCATCCCGGTGCCGGTAGGCGTCTTCCCGTTCTCCGGCCACAAGGACTCCTTCTTTGGGGACCTGCATTGTCTGGGCAAGGACGGAATCCGCTTTTTTACCGAAAGCAAATGCGTCACGACGCGTTGGTTCGATGAAGAAGAGAAGAAGAACACGGTCGTTTCGACCTGGGACGGTACAATCTGAAGCATGGGTCTGAAACAAGACCTGAAACATGGGAGGGCAACATGTCGGACAACGTTTTTTTTCATATCCCGAAAACGGGAAAACGTTTGCAAGTGGAAAGCGTGAAGAAGGCCTTGGAGAAAGTCGCCACGGGCGGGTACCTTTGGCTTTCCTATTGCGATCCGACATTTGAGGAGCTCTCCCTTCTGGCCGAACCCCTGGGGATCCACCCGCTCACAATCGAGGATTGCCTGGATGACCGGCAGATTCCGAAGGTGGATGATTATCCGGAGTATACCTTTCTCCTCTTCAATTCCTTCCGGTACTACAGGGATAAACTTGCCATCGGAGAGGTCAACCTGATTCTGGGTCAGAATTTCCTGATCACCATCCAGCGGAGCGAGGCGGGTGGAACCCGGCCGTTCGATCCAGCCGGGCACTATGCCAGGCTGGATGCAGAGATCGCCAAGGCGGGACCGGCCATGCTGATGTACCTCGTTCTGGACGATATCGTGGACCAGAAATTCGCAGCCATCGAAGCGCTTTCGGATGAACTGGTCCAGGTTGAGGATCGCGTGCTGGATGATCTCTCCGCCTTCAACCCGGCCAGTTTGCAGCGGATCCGGCGGGACTTGCTTGCCATGCACAAGAGCCTCTTTCACGAACGGGAAATTCTGGCCAATATCTGCGGCAGGGACTTTCGCTTCATTCCCGAAAAGGCGGTTGTCCATTATCGGGACATTTTCGATCATGTCGCCAAATTCTTCGAATTGACGGAAACAAACCGCGAAGTTGTGACCAACCTCATGCAGATCCATCTGGCGTTGCAGAACAATCTGATGACGAAAGCATCGAACCAGACCAATGCGTCGGTTCGGAGGCTGACCCTCATCACGACGGTATTCATGCCCCTTACCCTTTTGTCCGGTATCGGCGGCATGTCCGAGTTTTCGATGATGACGGGTCCGGATCAATGGCGAATTGCCTACCCCGTCTTTCTGGCAGTCATGGCATTGCTTGGTGTGGGGAACTATTTCATCCTGCGGCGGTTGGAACGGAAGGACAAGGACAAGGACAAGGATTGAGTTCTGCCGTATCGGCGTGGCAAAAGACTTTTTTCCGTGAATGGTGCATAATGAAGGCAGGAATGAAGCATACCGGAGAGAAATGACGGGAAGCTGCATGGACTGCGGCTTCTTTCATGCATTCAGAGGAGGAAAGTCCAATGCTGCTGTCGGAACTGATCGCCGCCCTGGAACCGGTCGAGCCCGGCCCGGCCTTTGCCGGTTCGCTCCATGCAGGCTTCCCATCTTCTGAAGCCTGTTGGGAAGCGGCCATCGCGAACCCCCTTCATCAGGAATCCTTCATGCGGCTTCAAGAAAAGGCCGCCGATTTTCGATCCATTCCGGCTGGTTCTCTTCCTTTTTCCGCTTTTCGCTTGTTCGATTCAACCGGCAACAGGATTTTCTACGAACAAAGCTACTTCTCCCATCGGGGCAGGCTCAATACCTTTGCCCTGCTCGCTCTGTCCGGTGATGAAACGGCGCTGCCCCATCTCGAGGATGCAATCTGGGCCGTTTGCGATGAATACACCTGGTGTCTGCCGGCGCATCTGGGCGGTCGGAGCCTCGACCCGTCCTGTGTGGCGGGAAGCGGGCGGTCTGCCTCCGACAGGACTTCCATCCACCCCCACGACCAGGAGGTGGATTTGTTCGCGTCCGAGACGGCGTTTGCGCTTTCGGAAATCTGCGCATTGCTGGAAGACAGACTGTCTCCCATTGTAACAGCCCGTGCCCGCCTGTTGATCCGGGAACGGGTTCTGAAGCCCGTCATGGACCTCTGCCCCGCCTGGGGCTGGGAATCGGTTTCGAACAACTGGGCCGCCGTCTGCGCCGGTTCCGTTGGCATTGCCGCGATGTATCTGATTCACGATTCCGCGACGCTTGCTCCGGTCCTGATCCGCATGATCCAGGCCATGGACTCCTTCCTGTCCGGCTTCGAGGCGGATGGCGCCTGCACGGAAGGTCTCGGCTACTGGAATTACGGATTCGGCTTCTTTGTGACATTTGCAGAAAGGCTTTATGCAAGAACCGGCGGGTGTGTGGATCTGATGGCCGGTGAAAAAATCCGCCAGATTTCACTTTTCCAGCAGCGTGCCTGGCTTGGCGGAGACTGTGTGCTCAGTTTTTCCGACGGCGGCCGCTTCGGGCGATGGCATCCGGGTCTCACGCATTGGCTGCGACGTCGCCTGCCGGAGGTGAAGGCGCCCGACACGCGTTACATCCATCGGTTCGGGGATGATACCTGCCATCGGTGGAATTGGGATCTTCGGAATTTCATCTGGGCGGATCCGCAGGATATGGGGGCCGCTTCGGAGCCGGGTATTCCGGTCTGTGTTGCACCTCCTGCCAAAAGGGATCTGTTCGCCGTGAAAACAGGCGTCAGGGCAAAGCCGGACCATTCCTCAGGCCTGAACAATCCCGCAGGCCCGAACCCTTCCACAGGCCCGAACAATCCCACAGAGGCTGAAAACCATCAGGAGGCCGCGGCAGACAAAGGTGGAAGCGTCTGGTTCGCAGATGCTGCCTGGCTTGTCTCGAAAACCGCATGGGAAGGCGGAACCGTTGTATTCGCCGCAAAGGGCGGACACAATGACGAACCCCACAACCACAACGATCTGGGTTCCTTCCTCCTGCATGCGGAAGGGGAAACCTTTTTGGATGATGCCGGATCCGGCGAGTATACCAAGGGTTATTTCGGCCCGGAGCGATACGATTTCCTTGTCAACGGTTCCTTCGGGCATTCCGTCCCCTTTTTCGGCCAGATCGGTCAATCGGCGGGAAAGCGGTTCATGGCGGACGTCATTCTCGCGGAAACCGGCGCCGACGCCGATGTGCTTGCACTTGATCTGGCCCGGGCATACGATTTGCCCGCCTTGCGCAGCTTCACCCGCACCTTCCAGTGGGAGAAGGGTGCGGCGCCGTGCCTGATCCTGGAGGATCATATCGTGATGGAAGACGCAGGACTTTCCGTCACGGAGCGTTTTGTTTCCTTCCTGAAACCCATTCCGGAAGGAAACGGCGTCCTGCTTCGAGGGAAGAATGCAGCCGTTCGGATTTCCACGGAGACACCCGGATTCAACCTTTCGATTTCCAAAGAAACCTTCTCCAATCACGAAGGCGAACCGGAAATCCTTTGGAAAGCGGACTTCACGCATATCTCACCGGAACCGGAGATACGGTTCCGGGCCGAATTCCGGTTTCATAAAGGCTGATCCGGGCTTCCCCAACGCCGGTCGAAAAGGATATGATACGCTTGTGGCAGTCATTGAATGGAGTATGATGGATAGTGGGCAGGGCATAATGGGTTGCGAACCGGGCAGGAATGGATACCGAATGGCGCAGTGAAGCATGCTTCTGTTTATCCATCGAGCCGGCACGTTCTCGTTCCCAAATCATCCAGTGGAGGTTCCCATGGGAAAGGTAGTTGATTTTCTCAAAACAGCGGTAGTGTTCCACATTGCAACCATCGAAGGAGATCAGCCGAGGGTGAGACCTTTCAGCGCGGTCATCGAGTATGGCGGCAAACCCCTGTTCTGCACGAACAATCAGAAGGACATCTATAAGCAGCTGCAGGCCAACCAGAAGACGGAAATCAGCGCCTGCACGGCGGAAGGCAACTGGATCCGCATTACCGGCGAAGTTGTGTTCGAACCGTCGGAAGATGCGAAAGCCGCCATGCTGGCCGAAATTCCCTCCCTTCAGGGAATGTACAGCGTCGGGGATGGGAAGTTCGAGGTCTTTTCCCTGAAGAACGCCGAAGCTAAGCTTTATGTGATGGGGAAACCGCCGGAGCTGCTGGAGTTCTGAACCTTTTTTGCGGTTGGCACGCAGGAGGATGGAAAGGAAAACGATGGAATACACGCAATTGGGGCGGACCGGTATCAAGGTGTCCGTGGCCGGTTTGGGTTGCGGCGGCCACAGCAGGCTCGGCCTGTTTTCAAAAGGGTTGGAGAATGCCTCGAATATCGTGCGGCACGCTTTCGACAGCGGAGTGACCTTTTTTGATACGGCCTACAATTATCGTACACATCCGGCCGTTGCCAAAGGACTGGCCGGCATCCCGCGCGATCAATACATCCTTTCATCCAAATTTCCACCCCAACTGGAAAATGGAACCCTCAGATCAGCTGCGGAACTGGAAGCCATTCTGGATGAAAGCCTGAAAGAGCTTCATACGGACCATCTGGACATCTGGCACCTGCATGCCGTGGGCGGAACCGAGTATCCCGCCATCCGCGACAGGTTTCTGCCGGAACTGGAAAGAGTGAAGGCGAAGGGGAAAATCCGCTGCATCGGCATCACGGAGATGTTTGCCACCGATACGGGTCATGCCATGCTGCCGCAGGCTCTTGCGGACGATTGCTGGGACGTCGTGATGGTCGGTCACAGCCTGCTCAACCCGTCCGCCTCGAAAACCGTTCTTCCCGCCGCCCTGGAATGGCGGGTCGGAACCCTATGCATGTTCGCGGTCCGAACCGCCTTGTCCAACCCGGAACAGCTGAGGCTGGATGTCAGGAGAATGGCGGAAGCGGGGCAGATTGACGCGGGGCTTGCGGAACAGGACGGTCTGCTCGATTTTCTCGTGGAGGAAGGGCATGCCGCTTCCATCATGGAGGCCGCCTATCGTTATTGCCGCCATACAAAGGGGTTGGACGTCATCCTGACCGGCACGGGAAACAAGGATCATCTCAGCGACAACCTGAAAAGCATTCTGATGCCGGCATTGCCCGCTGAGGTGCTTTCCCGTCTGGGCGCAATGTTCGGAAGGGTCGACTGCGTCAGCGGCCAATAGCCGGAAGGAACAATTCAAGGAGCGATTGCAGGGAATACAGAAGATGACTGGAACCACGGAGGACCGATGCGGGAAAAAAGACTCGGGCTTTTTCAGAGACTGATGATTGCCGTCCTTGCGACGGTTTTTCTCGGCGCCCTTTTCCTCTCGCTTTTCCTTTCGGGCCTGATGGCCAGGCAAATGGCATCGGCCAATCAGCACGCAGTACAGATCGACAGCGAGAAACCGCATGTCTTCGTCCAGATCTCCAATATTGACAGCAGCTTCCGGGACACCTTCCTGACCGGTGCCAAAAGGGCCGCGGCAGACAATGGAATGGAACTGGAGATCGCCGGCGGCGGAAGCGGGGCGGAGCAGTATGCGTCCATCCTCGAGGCAGCCATCGACGCCCATGTGGACGGCATCATCCTGCAACCCGCCTGGCGGGAGGCGATCACGCCGACCGTCCTGCGCGCGGCCGAGAAGGGCATTCCCTTCATCACGGTGGAGGAGGACATGCCCGCTTCCAACCGAAGCTGTTATGTCGGCATCAATTCCTTCGAATTCGGAACACTGGCTGCCAAACTGGCAAGGGAAGCCGCGATGGAACAGACCTCCATGGCAGTCGTGTACCGGGGATTGAATCAGGACAACGACACGGAAAGCAGCCTCAAGCTCAGCGGACTCCGCGACATCATCGCCCAGAAGGCCAACATGAGCCTGGTTCGTGTGGAACAGGGCACGAACGCCTTTTTCGGAGCGGAGGACACCATCCGGGATATTCTGACAGAAAATCCCGAAGTCAACGTATTGGCATGCATGACCGCCAGGGATACGGTTGCCGCCGCCCAGATGGTGTTGGATCTCAACCGCCTTCGTTATGTCCAGATCATCGGGACGGATCTGACCCCTGAAATCCAGGATCTGCTCGACAAAAGGGTGCTGTACGGCACCATCGCGCGCAATCCCGACGCCATCGGGTACAAGAGCGTGGAAGCCATGTCCCGGGTGCTGGCGGGCGAACCGGTGCCCGATTTCATCGATGTCGGACTCGAAACCGTCCGGAGTGCGAAATAACTGCAAGATCAGGCTGGGAACCATACGGAGTGTAAAATCTCAGCAATGGCTGAAGGGAGGACGGCATGCTCAAGTTTCTCAGACGTATGTCCAATACCATCCGGAAGCGGCTGCTGTTCCTTTTCCTTTCCACGACCCTGATCAGCAGCACCATCAGCCTCTATGTCTTCTTCACGTTCTCAAATCTCACAGACAACATGGGAAGCATGTTTGAGACTTCCACCCTGCTGGATGGACTGATGGGGGATCTGGAAGAGGCGAACACGAACCTCTACGGCTTCCTGACCACGCGAAGCAACGAGAACCTGCTCAATTTCAGCCGCATGACCGACAAGCTGCAGAATTTCGCGGACACGACCATCACGCCGAACCAGCGGAGCCTGTACATGCGGGACATCCTCAACATGATTCCCTCCTACCTCGAGGAAGCCAATCTGGCCATTGATGCGCGTCGTGCGCGGGATCCGGACTACAGCGACCACTACGATCTTGCGAACCGCACCATGGGTCATATCCGGGAATACTCGAACGCCCTGAACATCATGCAGCTGCAGCAGAATACCGACCTGTACAGCAACCAGGTCCGGAACATCGGGTGGTTCAAGATTTCCAGCATTGTGATGATTGCGGACATGATTGTGCTCAGCATCTTTCTGGTGCTGTACATCACCTACAAGATGACGGACCCGATCATGCGCCTTTCCCATGCGTCCGAGGAAATTGCGGCAGGCAATTTCGACACGGCGGAAATCCCGGTGACGGGCGAGGAGGAGATCCGGGTCATGGCACAGGCCTTCAACCGCATGAAGGACTCCATCAGGACCTACATCCAGGCCCTGCATGACAAGTCGGACACGGAAACCATGCTGCTGGAACAGCAGATGCAGAACATGAAGATGCAGAGCCTGCTGGACGCCTCCCGACTCCAGTCCCTCCAGGCCCAGATCAATCCCCATTTCCTGTTCAATACCCTGAATGCCGGGATCCAGCTGTCGGTCATGGAAGGTTCGGGCCGAACCACGGAGTTTCTGGAAAACCTGTCCGATCTGTTCCGCTACAACATCCGGAAACCGGATTCCATCGTATCGCTGCAGGAGGAAATCCTGCATGTGAAAGCTTATGCGGAACTGATGAAGGTTCGTTTCGGGGATTCCATCCTGTTTGTGTTCGATGTGGAGGAGCCGGCCATGCAGATCGGTATTCCGCCGCTGACCATTCAGACCCTTGTGGAGAATGCCTGCATCCACGGACTGGGCAATGCGGAAAACGGCAAGGTCCGGATCCATGTGGCGGATATGGCGGACGTGGTGCAGATTTCCGTCAGCGACAACGGTGCCGGAATGGAGCCCGACATCATCAGCGACATCTTCAACCGGACCCGCGAGGAGCCGGGGGAAGCGGGAGGGGTCAAGCGGCACGGGCATTCGACAGGCATCGGCCTGACCAATGTCATCCAGCGGCTCCGCCTTCATACGGGCCGTCAGGATGTCCTGAATATTGAATCCGTCATCGGCGCGGGAACCACCGTGACCGTCATTATGCCGAAAACAGCCGGGGAGGCCGACAAATGCTCAAACTGATGGTCGTGGACGATGAACAGATCGTATTGGATTCCATCCGGTTCACGGTGGAAAAGGAAGTGGATGCCTTCACGTTGGTCGCGACCGCAAAATCGGGGCGCGAAGCCATTCTGAAAGCCGAGCAGGAGGTACCGGACCTGATTCTGATGGACATCAAGATGCCCGGCATCAACGGGATCGAGGCCATCCGAGAAATCAAGCTCCGCCTTCCCGGCATGCGGTTCATCGTGATTTCGGCATACGAGCAGTTCGCTTATGCGCGGCAGGCCATCGAACTGGGCGTTCTCGACTATGTCGTGAAGCCGCTCAAACGACAGGTCCTGCTGGACATTCTCGCCAAGGCGGCGCAGGAGCTGGAACGCGAGCGCAGGAAACGTCAGCGCGATCTCGAGAACATGGAAAAGCTAGAAAAGCTTCTGCCCGTTCTGGAGCAGGGTTTCATCCACAGCATTCTGCTGCACCGGGAGCTTGGAGGGGAAATCGAGAAATACAGGGATCTGTTCGATCTTTCCTCCAGCCATTCCTATATGATGGTGATTGAGCTGCAGGAGCCGGAATCCGAAGGCCACAGCAACGCGATCGGCTCCGGCATCCGCGCGCAGAAACTCTACCCCGTGGTGCATGAATTGCTCAAGAGCCGTCAGGTCGCGCTGGTGGGCCCGTTGCTGGTGAACCGAATCGTTGCCTGCCTGATGGAGACCGAATCCACCAATGAGTATGTGCAGCGGCTTTCCGCCATCGGTCTTGCGGAAGGGCTGCTGGATGCGTTGGCGGGAGAGACGGATCTGTCCGTCCGGATCGGCATCGGCGGCCTTCGCCCTGTCGCCGAGATGACCGCCTCCCACGATGAGGCGATCCGTGCGCTGCGTCAGGCCCAGGACGGCGGTATCATGCACATCATGGACGTTCATCCGGATGAGGCGCCGGGCATGGACCTCAACGGGTTCGAGCGGATGCTGGTGGCCAACCTCGAGGACGGGCAGGAAACGGAACTGAATGATGTTCTGGAATTAATCTTTTCACAGTTGCCCACTGCGGAGCCGAAATGCCGGAACAAACTGATAGAATGGATGGTGGTGGCCCACCGGATCGCCATGGAGAACGAAGTGCAGGAGGACCGGCTTCTGGATTACCAGACCTATCTGACGGAAATGCTTGGCATTCGGGACGAACATGCCTTCCGGGACTGGTATGTTCAGCGCATGCGCCTGCTTGCGGCCCGTGTACGGGAGGTTCGCACCGGAAAGACCAGCCGCATCATTGATTCCGCCCGGCGGATTCTGGAGGGCGAATATGCTTCCGAGATCTCGCTGGAGAGCATCTCCAGCCGGGTGAACATCAGCCCGCGTTATTTCTCCAAACTGTTCAAGGATGAGACCGGCATCAATTTCATCGACTTTCTGACCCTGCTCCGCATCAATCATGCCAAGGACCTGATGCTGAAGACGGAAAAGTCGATCAAGGAAATCTGCTATGAAGTCGGATATGGCGACCCGAACTATTTCAGCCGGCTTTTCAAGAAGCAGACGGGTATTTCCCCGACAGAATTCGCACGGAGGTGAGCAAATGAAGCGTACTTTCCGAATGGTCCTTCTGGTTGCCGGCTTTTCCTGCGTGCTGTGCGGTTGCGGCGGGAAACCGGCGCCCCCTCCCGGAAAGCATGTCATCCGAATCGGTCTCCTGCTGGACTCCGTGGTGGTGGAACGCTGGCACAGGGACCGGGACATTTTCTCGGCGAAGGCCAAGGAACTGGGTGCGGAGGTCATCGTCCAGAACTGCAACGAGGACAATGCCACGCAGGAACAGCAGATCCGCGAGATGGCAAACGACGGGGTCGACGTGCTGGTGGTCATTCCATATGACAAGGACGGCCTGTCCGATGACATCCGTGCGGTCCGCAAGAAGGGCATTCCGGTTTTGTCGTATGATCGGCTGATCCGGAATGCAGGCGTGGATTTGTATGTCTCCTTCGACAATGTGCGTGTCGGGGACCTGATGGGCAGCGAGCTCCTCAAAAAGGTGCCGAAGGGCAGGTATGTCATCATCAACGGATCCCCGCTCGACAACAACAGTGCCCTGTTCAATCAGGGATACCGGGATGCGTTGTCCGATGCACTCCAAAAGAATGCGATCAGCATCCTGTCCGAAACCTGGGCGGAAGCCTGGAGACCCGAGAATGCGTATACGGTGGTTCACGACCTGCTTGTCGAGAACAAGCAGATCGATGCGGTCATCGCGGCCAATGACGGGCTTGCGGGCGGCGCCATCCGGGCGTTGGCGGAGAACCGCCTTGCAGGGCTGATTCCAGTGGTCGGGCATGACGCCGATCTGTCGGCCTGCCAGCGGATCGCGGAAGGAACCCAGTACCTGACAGTCTACAAACCCATCAAGGAGCTTGCACAGAGCGCCGCCATCGCCGCTGTGCAGCTGGCCAGGGGCGAAGTGCCCGAAGCGGGGGACAGCATCGGGGACGGTTCCGGAGACGTGCCCTACATCAAGTTCCAACCCATTCTCGTCACGCGGGAGAACCTGGTCCAGACCGTCATCCGTGACGGATTCCATTCCTATGACGATGTGTTCCGCAACGTGCCCGAATCGGATCGTCCGGCGAGGGAATGAGTCACTGCGTCGGAAGCGTGGTTGTTCCGACGACGCGTTTTTGTATGCTCGCCAGCATTTTTTCCGCTTGATTCGTGAAACTGTGCGGAAATAAGTCAGGTTCGCCGCACAACCCGCGAAACAAGCGGAGACATTCATGATGGATATCCTTTTTGTGCAGGGCATTTCGTCAACCACCTTGATATGATGGCCATGCCGGATCGTGGAGAATGAAACACGTGACGGAGAATCCAGGCCAAAATGAAAAGGGAGGAAACAAGGATGAAAAAACTGATTTCCCTGCTGCTGGTCCTTGCCATGACGATGTCCATGTTCCTGATGGGCGGTTGCGGTGCAAGCAACAGCAAAATGGTGGGTGTCGCGATGCCCACGAAATCCCTCCAGCGTTGGAACCAGGACGGCGAGAACATGAAGAAGGCCCTTGAAGCCGCCGGATTCCAGGTCGTTCTTGAATACGCGAACGACAAGGTCGATCAACAGGTCACACAGATCGAGAACATGATCACCAAGGGCTGCAAAGTCATCGTCATCGCCTCCATCGACGGCACGGCGCTCAAGGGCGTTCTCGCTTCCGCCGCCAAGGATGGCATCAAGGTCATCGCATATGACCGTTTGATCAAGGATTCTCCGAATGTCGATTACTACGCCACCTTTGACAACTACCTGGTCGGCAAGATCCAGGGCGACTACATCGTCAAGGCCCTTGGCCTGGCCGATGGCAAAGGTCCGTTCAACATGGAAGCTTTCGGCGGATCGCCCGACGACAACAATGCGTTCTTCTTCAACAAGGGCGCAATGGACGTCCTGCAACCTTACATCGACAGCGGCAAGCTCGTTTGCGTTTCCGGCCAGCTGAAGATGGAACAGATCGCAATCCAGGGCTGGAAAGCCGAAGGCGCCCAGGCCAGGATGGACAACCTTCTGACCGCCAACTACACCGACAAGAAGCTTGACCTCGTTCTCAGCCCGAACGACTCCCTCGCACAGGGCATCGTCGCTTCCTTGAAGGCAGCCGGTTACGGTGCCGCCGACAAGCCTTTCCCGGTTCTCACCGGTCAGGACTGCGACATCATCAACGTCAAGATGCTCATCGCCGGCGAACAATCCATGTCCATCTTCAAGGACACCCGTACCCTTGCGGACCAGGTTGTCAAGATGACCACCGCCATCATGAACAAGACCGAAGTGCCGGTCAACGACACCAAGACCTATGACAACGGCGTGAAAGTGGTGCCGTCCTTCCTTTGCGCACCTGTGTTCGCAGACAAGGACAACTACACGAAGCTGCTCGTTGATTCCGGTTACTACACGGCTGACCAGCTGAAGTAAACCCTCTCTGCGGGAATGGGAACTAAATCGAATAAACGGATATCGGATATCCACCCCGTTTGAATCTTCAAGCGAATGGGTACCAAATTGCCGAAGAGCACGTACATATGTTGCCAGGGCGATATGGGCCTGAAGCAGATGGAGGGCCTGTCTCACGCATGATGGGGCAGGCCCCCTTGCTGGGCCCGATATCGGCACAGCAAGGAAAACCAAGCTGTGGCACTTAGCTGCCACAGCTTGCTGTTTCCTTGTAACCTTGTTGGTTGGCAGTCTGGTGTTTATGGAGTGGTACGGATCTGTCACCGGGTCATGATGTCGGTGCCGCAGAAATAAGGAGCATGCGATATGGCAGAGAATATTCTGGAAATGCAGAATATCAGAAAAGAAT
This sequence comes from uncultured Clostridia bacterium, assembly GCA_942493335.1. Taxonomy (GTDB): domain Bacteria; phylum Bacillota; class Clostridia; order DSM-8532; family DSM-8532; genus JAEWSN01. Next base: position 3,595,902 of record OW818693.1, read on the forward strand.
TTCCGGGCGTCGTCGCGCTGAAAGACGTGAATTTCAGTGTGGAAAAGGGTGAAATCCATGCGCTTGTCGGCGAGAACGGCGCGGGAAAGTCCACGCTGATGAAAGTACTCAGCGGAATCTATCCGTATGGAGACTATACCGGCAACATTGTCTACGATGGGAATATATGCCAGTTCACGGATATCAAGTCCAGCGAACGGCTTGGCATCGCGATCATCCACCAGGAGCTGGCGTTGAGTCCGTACATGACCATTGCCGAGAATATTTTTCTGGGCAACGAGTGCAACCGCAACGGAATCATCAATTGGCACGAGACCAACGAGAAAGCCATTGCCCTGTTGAAAAGGGTCGGGCTGAAAATCGATCATAATAGCCTCATCAAGGATGTCGGCGTGGGAAGGCAGCAGCTGGTCGAGATTGCCAAAGCCCTTTCGAAAGACGTCAAGCTGTTGATCCTCGACGAGCCCACCGCCGCATTGAACGATGATGACTCGGATCACTTGCTGAGCCTCCTGAAGGAATTAAACAAGAACCAGGGAATCACCTGCATCATCATCTCCCATAAACTCAATGAGGTCACCCGAATTTCCGATAAAATCACAATCATCCGAGATGGTTCCACCATCGAAACCCTTGTCAGAGGGAAGGATGAAATCTCGGAAGCACGCATCATCAAGGGAATGGTCGGCAGGGAAATGTTGGATCGTTTTCCGAAGCGCGTTCCCAACATTGGTGAAATCGGATTCGAAGTGAAGAACTGGGTTGTCTACGATCCGATGGATGAAGAGCGCATCAAAATCAAAGATGTGAATTTCAACCTGCGCAAAGGGGAAATCGTGGGCATCGCCGGACTGATGGGTGCAGGAAGAACAGAATTGGCCATGAGCATTTTCGGTCATGCCTATGGAAAGCGCATCAAGGGGACCCTCCTCAAGGATGGCAAGGAAGTGCAAGCCCATAGCGTCAGCGCGGCCATCGATGCGGGCATTGCGTATCTGACAGAGGATCGCAAGGAAATGGGCCTTGTGCTCATTGATGACATCCGACGGAACACCACCATGGCGGCCCTTCGCAAAATCAGCCGGAATGGGGTCCTGAACATGCACGAGGAGGTGCTTGTGGCGGAGAAATACCGTGACGCCCTCCGCATCAAGTCCTCGAGCATTTACCAGCTGGCCGGGAATCTGTCGGGCGGAAACCAGCAGAAGGTCATTGTGGCCAAATGGCTGTTTTCAGAACCGGATGTGCTTTTCCTGGACGAACCGACGCGCGGTATCGATGTCGGCGCCAAATATGAAATCTACAATATCATCAACGATCTGGCGAGCCAGGGCAAATGCGTCGCGGTCATATCCTCGGAGCTTCAGGAGCTTCTCGGAATCTGTGACCGCATCTATGTCATGGATGAAGGCGAATTCGTAGGTGAAATGCCCATCGCGGAGGCCAATCCGGAAAGCGTCATGCGCTGCATCGTCAGCAACGAACGGAAAAGGGAATCTGCAGAAGCCGGGAATGCGGCCACCGCGGTATAGGCACTCTGATATCACTCCTGCCATTGAATGAGTCAAGTGCAAATACATCCGGCCATTGTCGCAAGTACATCGCGTTGAATCAACGTTGGCTGGAACAATGGCCGGAGTAGTAACAGTCCGAAAAGGAGGACAACAATGGAAAACGTCGCGACCCTGTTCAAGAAAAACCTGCGGCAATATGGAATGCTCCTGGCAATGATTGTGATCATGGTGTTTTTCGAAATTTCCACGGGAGGCGTGCTGCTCAGGCCCATCAACATCGATCGCCTCATTCAGCAGAACAGCTATATCCTGATTCTTTCCATCGGTATGCTGTTCTGTATTCTGACGGGCGGCAACATCGACCTTTCCGTCGGATCCATCGTCGGCCTGACCGGTGCGTGTTCAGCCGTATTCAGTGTCATGTGGGGGCTTCCGGTGTGGCTGTCCATCATCCTGGCGCTGCTCGTCGGCATGATGGTCGGCATGTGGCAGGGCTACTGGATCGCCTATGTGAAAATTCCTCCTTTCATTGTTACTTTGGCAGGTTTGCTGATTTTCCGCGGTTTCACCAATCTGATTCTGGTCGGGGGAAAGACCATTCCGCTGCCGGAACTGTATGTGACGATTGCTTCGAAAACAGTCCCTGACTTTATCGGCAATATCCTTGGAACAACAAGCAGCGGCATAGACATGACCTGTGTGGCGATTGGCGTCATCTGTTCGATCCTTGTGCTTTTCCTCCGCATATCGGACAGGAAAACCCGCCTGAAGTACAACCTGGTCGTGCCGAAGATGAACATGTTCATCCTCGAGGTCATTTTCTTCATGGTCCTGGTCAACCTCTTCACAGTCTGGCAGGCCTTGGCCAACGGCCTCCTGTACATAGTCATGATCTTGGTTGTCCTCATCATCGGCTACTCCTTCCTTGCCAATAAAACCGTCATTGGACGCCATGTCTATGCGTTGGGCGGCAATACCAAGACGGCGGAATTGTCAGGTATCAAGACCAAGAAGGTCATGTTTCTCGTCTATTCGAACATGGGCCTTCTGGCCGCCGTCGCAGGCATTGTGGCTGCAGGGCGTTTCAACTCCGCTGCTCCGACTGCCGGTGACGGCGTCGAACTGGATGCGATTGCAGGCTGCTTCATCGGCGGCGCTTCCGCGACTGGTGGCATCGGAACCGTCATGGGCGCCATGATCGGGGGTGCCATCATGGGAATCCTCAACAACGGCATGTCCATCATGGGGATTGACACGTTCTGGCAGAAGGTCGTCAAGGGGATGGTCCTGCTGATGGCTGTTGCATTCGACGTGTACTCCAAGAACAAGTCCAAATCCAAGTAAGTCTTGACTTGCTGACTTTTCGAGACAGTTGAACAAAAAAGGTACCAAGCCCGGGAAACCGGAGCAAGCAATATGAATCAAAGGGAACCGGTCCGCGCACCTATGCAATGGAGGGGTGTGCGGGCCGTTCTTTTCTTTCTTCACCCTGTAGGGGGACAAAAAAGGATTTGTCAAAATGCAACGCGGCTGTTATACTTGCTACAACAACAAATGTCGCGACAATGATTGCTGCAACAATAAGTGACGCGACAATGATTGCCGTGACAATGATTGCTGTGACAATGGAATGGAGGCAAACGTATGAAAGACGGAGAACGATTGGGCTCGCTCATCGCACAGGCCCATCAGAAAATGAAGAATGATCTGACCAGGAAACTGGAACCTTTCCAGATTACGACCGAGCAGTGGATTGTCCTGAACAAGCTTTGGGGGCGGGACGGGGTTTCCCAGAAAGAGTTGTCGGAGCGCTGCCACAAGGATCAGCCAACGACGGCCAGAATCCTCGACAAGCTTGAACAGAAAGGATTCGTTCGCCGGCGGACGCATCCCGTGGACAAACGCGCCTTTTCCGTCTTCCTGACCGAAGAAGGCAGGGATACGGAAAAGGACCTCGGCGACATTGCCCGGGAGAATCTGGATTTAGCCCTGAAAGGCATTTCAGCGGAGGAACACGAGCAACTGCAGAGACTGCTGAAGATCATCATCGAGAACATGGAATAAGGACACACCTCTTCGAATCAAACAGCTTCACCGGGAAAGACAAAAGGAGCAAACATGCTGGACAAAATCAAGAACTCGCCGAACTACCGCTGGTATGTGGTCGCGGCGGTCTCCATCGGCACCTTCATGGCAACGCTGGACAGCAATATCGTGAATGTGGCCATGCCCACCATCGCAAGTCAGTTCCAGACCAATCTCTCCATGCTGCAATGGGTCGTGACGGCCTATCTGCTGACGATTTCAAGCCTGTTGCCCGTTTTCGGCCGCCTCGCCGACATGCTGGGCCGCAAGATGGTATATTCCCTGGGATTCATCGTGTTCACGATCGGTTCGGGGTTCTGCGGCCTTGCGCCGAATCTGTGGCTGCTGGTGGCGGCCCGTGTGCTGCAGGCCCTTGGAGCCGCCATGCTCATGGCGAACAGCATGGCCCTCGTTTCCTCCGTCTTTCCGCCGAAGGAGCGGGGCAAGGCGCTGGGCTTCACCGGAACGGTCGTGGCGCTCGGGAGCCTTGCGGGTCCTGCATTGGGCGGCATCCTGATCGGTCTGGCCGGCTGGCGGTCCATTTTTTTCGTCAACCTGCCGCTGGGCCTCATCGGGTGCGCCGCAGCCTTTCTGGTCCTCCCCGCCGACATACGGTCCACCGAGAAGGAAACCTTTGATTTCGGCGGTGCCCTGCTGTTTGCGACGGGCATGATCAGCCTTTTGCTTGCCATCAACAACGGAGCGGATTTGGGATGGACAAGCCTGCCCGTCCTGACGGGTCTGGGCGTTGGCGCGTTGCTCCTTGCGGCGTTCGGATCTGTCGAAGGCAAGGTCCGTCATCCCATGATCGACCTGTCCCTTTTCAGAAACCTGCCCTTCCTGACCGGCAGTATTTCCGGGTTTCTATCCTTTGTGGCCATGTTCGCCAACACCATGCTGCTTCCCTTTTACCTGCAGCGGGTTCTGCATCTCGAACCTTCCCGGATCGGCATGCTGATGATGGTGACGCCGTTCATCATGGTCTTTGTCGCTCCCCTGAGCGGGCATCTGTCCGACAAGATCGGCCCCATCCTCCTGACCACCGGCGGACTCACCCTGACGGCGGGCGGATTGCTTTACTTTTCCACGCTTTCCGCCACCTCGTCCATCTGGCATGTATTACCCGGCCTTCTCCTGATGGGCTTCGGTTCCGGCATGTTCCAGTCGCCCAACAACACGAGCATCATCAATGCCGTGCCACCGCAGAAAATGGGCGTTGCGGGTTCCATCAACAGTCTTGTGCGCAATCTGGGCATGGTGACGGGCATCGCCTTTTCCGTGACTCTCTTCGAAGGACTTGGCGGCAGTGCGGTGCCTGCAGCTTCGGAAATCCCCGCGTTCATGTCCGCCTATCAGGTCGTGATGCTGGTGGCCATGGGGATCGCGCTGATCGGGGTCCTCATTTCCCTGAGCAGAAAAGGCTATGTCGGCGCGCAAACCCGCTCATCAGGAAACTGATCTTCCCGGGTTCTCAAGGTGCGCATTCCGCAATCCAAATGAGAGATATTCCTGTACGGATGGAGCGTATTTCGCAATACAAGCGGGATGCGCTCCATTTTGGTCTGGATTCGATCTTTTCCATCAGCATGCTGATTCACATTCAGTTCATATGACGGGATTACCATACGGATACAATCACAACAAAGAGGAGCGCATGCACAATGAAGAAGAAGATCATCCTGACCGTCATCATCCTGATTGTATTGGCTGCTGTTGTCCTGATCGGCTTGAATGTAGCGCGAGGGGTCCGGACGGAAACCGCCCTGCCGACTGTCCGCCTTGCGAAGACCAATCTTGTGGATTCCGTTCTCGCTTCGGGCACGGTCTCCAGCAGCCAATCAAAGGATGTCTATTCGAAGTTGGCGAACTACACCGTCAAGAATGTAATGGTCAAGGTCGGGGACCGGGTGAAGGCGGGCGATGTTATGGCCGTACTTGATACAGCCTCCCTGGAAGACGACATCCGCCAGACGGAGCTGAACATCAACAATGCTTCCAACACGCTGGACACCGAGACGACGAACAATGCCAACAGTGTCCGGACCGCTGAAAACAACCTGCAGTTGTCGGAAATCGAGTTGAAGACCGCACAGGACAACTACGACAATACCCTTGCCCTCTCAAAGACGGGGGACAGCACATCGGACGAGTTGAAACAGAAAACTACCGCGCTGGAACGAGCGAAATTGAATACGGAGAATGCCCGAATCTCGCTGAAAAACAGCAAAAGCAAGGGGACCACTACTTCCCGCATCAACATCGAGATTCAGAAAATCAACCTTGAAAAGCAGGTGCAGACGCTAAAGGATGCCACCCTCACCGCCCCTGTGGACGGAACGGTCACCCTGGTCAATGCAAAAGCGGGCGAGTCCGCGGCGGGGTTGCTGTTCATCGTGGAGGACACGGACAACCTGATCGTCAAGACAGCCATCGGCGAGTACGACATCAGCCTCATCAAGCTTGGCCTGCCGGTTTCCATCAAGACCGACAGCACTGGCGACAAGCAATTCACGGGAACCATCACGAAAATCGCGCCGACCGCCATGCGGGATGCGAACGGCAAGATCTCGTCGTCCAATGTCCAGTTTGAAACGGAAGTCGCGATGACCAACGCGGACGAAAATGTCCGCATCGGCCTGAACGTGCGCCTGACCATCCGGCTCAATGAGAAGAAGGATGTCTACGCGGTGCCGTATGAGGCCGTCACAACGGACACAAACGGAGCCAAATGGGTGAGTGTCCTGGAATCCACGACGAAGAACGGAAAAACCGTGGATTCGATTCGCGGCATCCAGGTGATGACCGGCATGGAAACCGACATGGAGATAGAAATTCAGTCCGATGCGCTCAAGGACGGTCTTGCCATCATCACGGGGACGACGGAAGCGGCCAATACGGCCAGAGCGGGTGCCGCCCAATGATCAGCGTAAGGAATCTGAACAAGAAATACTTCATCGGGACGCCGAACGAAATCCATGTGCTCAACAATGTGAACCTGGAAATCGAGGATGGTGAGTTCGTCGCCATCGTGGGCGCTTCCGGATCCGGGAAATCCACGCTGATGAACATCCTCGGTGCGCTGGACAAGCCTACGACCGGCGAATATATCCTCGACGGCCAGCCGGTTCATGAAATGTCGCAGAATGAACTTTCCGATATCAGGGGGAAAAAAATCGGGTTCGTCTTCCAATCATTCAACCTGATCGCCCGGTCCAATTCCGTGAAAAATGTCGAACTTCCAATGCTGTACGCCGGGATTCCCGGTCGGGAGCGGACCCGGCGTGCGAAGGAGCTGTTGGAACTCGTCGGCATGGGGGACAGGATGGGCCATCTGCCCAACGAACTGTCCGGCGGCCAGAAACAGCGGGTCGCCATTGCCCGTTCGTTGGTGAATGATCCCTCCATCGTTCTTGCGGACGAACCGACCGGCGCGCTGGATTCGCATACGGGCAAGCTGGTCATGGACATATTCCAGAAAATCCATCGGGAAAAGAAGAAGACGATTCTGCTCATCACGCACAGCATGGAATTGGCGGAAATGTCGCAGCGCATCATCACCATTCAGGACGGGCTGATTCTCAGTGACGCACCGAGCACGCGCACGTATGCCATGACGGGAACGGGGAGATAACGATGTTTTATATGGAAAATATCCGATTGGCGATGGAAAGCCTGCGTGCGAACAAAATGCGCGCTTTGCTGACCATGCTGGGCATCATCATCGGCATCGCATCGGTCATCGCCATTCTGTCGGTCGGCAGCTCGCTTTCCTCCTCCATCACCGGTCAGATGCAGAGTGTCGGCACCAACAACATCCTGCTGACGGTGCGGGAAAAGACCGATGCCCTGTCCGATTCCAGGAGCCGGATGGGCGCCGGTTCCGGTCCGATGTCCGAACTGAGCGGCAAGGTTTCAGCTGAAGACAAGGATCTGATGACGCTCGACATGCTCACGGCGCTTGAGGCGCAATTCAAGGACCAGATTGCGGACATCGGCATCAGCGAAGCGGACGGGACGGGTCAGGTGAAGGATGGACGGCTGTATGCCAATGTTTCCGTCACCGGTGTGAATGACGGTTACAAGCTGGTCAACAATGTGGAAATGATCAGCGGTCGGTTCATCAACGAACGTGATCTGGCGGGGCGCAAGAACCTCTGCGTTGTCTCGGACAAGCTGGTCACAAACCTGTTCAAGGGTGGCGCTAACCCGGTCGGGCAGGAAATCAAGCTGTATGACGCGGGCAAAATCAGGACCTATACCATTGCCGGTGTCTACAAGCATTCACAGTCCGCCCTTTTCGCGTCGACCTCCTCGGAGAAGGATATGCAGACCTCCCTGTATATTCCCATCACCGTTGAAAAGCAGGACAAGGCCATCAAGAATTTTTCCACGGTCACGGTCATGGGCCGGACAGACGCGGATATGGAAAAACTGACGAAGGATGTGGAGCACTTTTTCACGAAATACTATGCTTCCAATCCGAAATGGGAAGTGGCCGCCATCAACATGTCCAGCATGATCGGCATCGCAACAGACATGCTGTCGACCGTCAATCTGGCCATCGCGGTCATTGCCGCCATTTCGCTCCTCGTCGGCGGCATCGGGGTCATGAACATCATGCTGGTCTCCGTGACGGAGAGAACCCGGGAAATCGGGACGCGCAAGGCGCTGGGCGCGAAGAACTTCCATATCCGGATGCAGTTCATTTCCGAGGCTGTCATCATCACGCTCGTCGGCGGACTGATCGGCCTGCTGCTCGGATTGCTTCTGGGCACGCTAGGCAGCATGCTGCTGGGAACGGCCGCCTCCTTCTCGCTTCCCACGATTCTGCTGACGATTGCCTTCTCGATGGCCATTGGCATCTTCTTCGGTTATTACCCCGCGAACAAGGCGGCACAGCTGGATCCGATCGATGCGCTCCGATACGAGTGAGTCATATGGTACGATGGATATATGCAGACGGGCCGGGCCGGTCGCTGCGGCAGGACGGTCCGGTCGAACATGGATGGTGGATGGAATGGTGAATATCCTTGTAGTCGACGACAATGAAAAGATCAGGAGACTGATCGAAATCTACATGAAACGCGAAGGGTACCGCACGTTTTCCGCCGCGGGCGGAGAAGAGGCGCTCGATCTGCTGGGTATCCAGCAGATCGACCTGATCCTGCTGGACATCATGATGCCCGGCATGGACGGCTTCGAGCTGGCGAAATCCCTGCGAGACGCCCATTATGAAATGCCGATCCTCATGGTGACCGCGAAGGACACCTATCCTGACAAAAAGGCAGGCTTCGAGACAGGCGCCGACGACTACATGACAAAACCGGTGGACATGCAGGAGCTGGCGCTGCGTGTCAAAGCCCTTCTGCGCCGGAGCAGGATCTCCAGCGACCACAGGATCTCCATTGGGAACATCGTGCTGGACGAAGAGAGTCTGGAAGTGAGAATGCCCGTGGAAACGCTCGTGCTGCCGAAAAAGGAATTCCTTCTGCTGTTCAAGCTGCTTTCCTATCCGAAGCGGATTTTTACCCGGCAGGAACTCATGGATGAAATCTGGGGATTCGAAAGCGAGGCCGACGAGCGCACGGTGGATGTTCATATCAAGCGGTTGCGCGAAAAATTCGGGAACCTGCAGGAGTTCGAGATCGCCACCATCCGTGGACTCGGCTACAAGGGAGTCGTCAAGCTATGATGAAGAAAATTCATGTGAAGCTGATCCTGATTTTCATTCTGATTTTCATGTTCGGAAACACCGCCTCCTATTTCCTGGCCACCCTCAGTGCAGAACAGAGTCTGACCGGAAAGATTTCCGACATGATGCTGAACCTCGTGGCCGGCGCACAGGCGGTGTACGAGAGCGGAAACGTGGAAGCTGAAGACATCGAGCGACTGAACACCTCGGAATTCCTGACATTGACCTTCTACAAGGACCTTGACGCAGTGAAGCGGACCTACCAGCCGGTGAAGGAATGGCCCGCGGAGATCCCGACAAAACCGGCCATCTTTCAGGTCACACATCTGAGCGGACACCGGGAAGGGGTCCGGATGTGCATCGTGAAGGCGGGAGATGCCTACATTGTGGCCGTTCCCGGGCTCAAGAGCATCCTGTTCGATTTCCGTGCCATCATCCTGCGGGCAAACTGGCTCTCCATTCTATTCGGCTCGCTCATCATGACGGTGACCGCCGGATTTCTGACCCGTGCCCTCAAGAAGCTGCAGAAAGCCACCGCCCGCATCGCCAAGGGGGATTTCAATGTCCACATCGACGAACGGCGGAACGATGAAATCGGCGAGCTGATCACCAATTTCAACCTGATGGCCAAAGAGCTCAACGGGATGGAAATGCTCCGAAACAACTTCATTTCGGATATGTCCCATGAATTCAAGACGCCGCTGACCTCCATAGAGGGGTACGCCAACCTGCTCCGTACCTGTGAAACGGAGGAGGAGCGCAATGAGTATGTCCGGATCATTACGGAGGAAACCAGGCGGCTTTCGACGCTTTCCAGCAATATCCTGTTGTTGAACCGGGTGGAAAATGAAAACATAACGATTGTGAAGCATCCATACCGCCTGGATGAGCAGATTCGCCATGTCATCCTGCATCATGAAAACAAGTGGACCGGGAAGAACATCGATCTGCGCGTGGAGATGGACGAAATCGTCTATGAGGGCTCTGAGCCGCTCCTTTACCAGGTATGGATGAACCTGTTCGACAATGCCGTCAAGTTCTCAAAGGAAGGCGGCATCATTGAAGTGAGCCTGCGAAAGATGGAAGGGAAAGCGATCTTCACCCTGACGGATTTCGGGAAGGGCATGACGGTAGAGGAACAGAAACGGATGTTTGAGAAATTTTATACGGGCGACCGTTCCAGGGCGACCGAAGGCAACGGCCTCGGATTGTCCATCGTCAAGCGGATTGTCGACATGCATGACGGACGGATCGAGGTGGCCAGCCGTGAGGGTGAATACACGACCATCCGGCTGATCCTGTAAATCTGCTTTTGGATTCCTCGCAGGCATGCGATCTGACATCTTGTGCCGGCGTGGGTTCTGCTGTAAGATGACAAACAGAAGAACACGAAGCAATGAGGCCTTCGAATGGGGAAACCGTCCGAGGGTCTTTTTCTATCCGGAAGGGGCGAAGCCGCCTTCCCGTGCAGCAGGCGTCTGAAGCAACCGCGGCTCAGGTTTGCCGGGAGAAGCAGCCATGGTTCAGGTTAGCCGGGGGAAGCAACCATGGTTCAGATTTGCCGGGAAAGTGATAAGTCAACTTGGGAAAGGAAGGCGGAAGCATGAAAATGGATCAGGCAAGCGGCTGCAAGTCGGAAGCCCATTCCCCGTTATGCCCGGTTTTGGGTCAGGCATCTCTCCGGGCGGTCTATCAGCCGATTCTTTCCCTTGTCCAACGCCGGATTGTCGGCTACGAGGGTTTGTCGCGCGGCATGGATCCATGTACCGGTGCGTTGATACCGCCCATGGTGCTTTTTTCCGAAGCGGCACGGTTGGATGCGTCCAGCCAGGCAAGCAAAGAAACCGGAGGGATCCTGCCGCAGCGGTCAAATCGGAAATCCGTTCCGGATGCGGTTCAGCTTCCGGCATGCAGTGCTTCCTTCCTGCAGGAAAAATATGAAACGGATTGTCACACCGTGGCCTTGGATCGGCTTTGCCGGGATCGTTGCCTTGCCGGCTTCGGTGAAATGCTCCGTCGGGATCGATCCTGCCATCTTTTTCTGAACCTCGACGCATCCATCATCGAGACGGTATCCGGTTCCGACTATCTTCTCCGGCAAGTGGGAAAATATGGCATACCGCATGGAAACATCATCATTGAGATCAATGAGAGCCATGTACATGATGTGGAACCCTTGATCCGGTTTGTCAAACACTACAGGGCGGAGGGCTTCCTCATCGCACTGGACGACATGGGTGCCGGATTTTCGAATCTCGACCGGATTTCCATGCTGGAACCCGACATCATCAAGCTGGATCGATCCCTGGTCCATGAGATCGAGCGAAGCTACCACAAGCAGGAAGTATTCAAGTGCCTGGTGGGTCTTGCAAACAAAGTCGGAGCTGTCGTGGTCGCGGAAGGGGTCGAAACGGAAGCGGAGCTGAATGCGGCCATGGAATTCGGCGCGCATCTGATACAAGGGTTTTGCTTCGCCCGCCCGGTTGATCCGGAAGAAATCGGTTCCCTGGACCTGCCGAAACAGATGGAAGAATCGGCTCTTCGCTATATGGCGCACATGGGACTGAAAATGAGTCTGGAGCGTGCCAATCGCCGGACGCTGGATCAAAGGATCGGCCAACTGGCGAAAACCCTTGAGAATGCGGAGCCGGATGATTTGGAAGCGATCCTTCGGATCTTTGCGGCCGAACAAGCGGGTGTTGGCGTGGAATGTGCCTACCTGCTGGACGAGGAAGGCATCCAGAGAACCGCAACCGTTTTCGGGCGTCATTCAGATAACATCCACAAACGCAGGGGATTTGTTTTTTCTCCCACAGAGGCGGGTTCGGACAATTCGTTGAAGAAGTATTTCTATGAACTGGTGAATGCGAGAGTCGGAAAATACGTGTCCGACCCATACATCTCGCATGCGACAGGCTCGGTCTGTGTCACGCATTCCCGCTTCATCACGAGGAAGTGCGAGGAACGCTATGTGCTGTGCGTGGATTTCCTGCAGGACTGGAACCGGGCGGGCAAGGCGGACTGAAAGCGTTTCCCCGCGATTTCCGACTGCTTCCGGTCCATTCGCTGACGCATTTGGCTGTTCATTGCGGATGTTTGCTCACGGTGTGACATGTCATCACCCGGTTGCAATCTGTCGCAGCGGTTTTCTCCCCGGGGTCAGTCCGACGCCGCGTCCTGTCGCGCAAGATATTCACGGATCAGCGTTGTGAACGGGATGCAGAACTTTTTCGCTTTTGCCACGCCTACCCCGGATACCCCGAGGAATTCCTCCTCCGTCTGCGGAAGTTTGGCGCACATGTCGTGCAGCGTCGCATCCGAGAAGATGACGAACGCTGGAACACGGGCGGCGGATGCGAGCCGCTTCCGCAATTCCTTAAGCTCGGGAAGCAGATCCGTGTCATTGGCCAATTCCGGTTTGCCCTTTCCGGGCCGGACCACCCGCTCCTCTTTCGGAAGCTTCATCTCCAGGGTTTTCTTCCCGCGGAGAATTTCCCCGCAGAGATCCGTTGGCTTCACAACGGGATATTCGCCCGTGGACAACGCGAGATAACCGTTCAGGATCAGGAAGTCCAGCAGGGTGCGGATGCGGTGGAGGGAAATTTCGGACAGGATGCCGAAGGTGGGAAGGTCCTCCATCCCGGTCCGTTGAATCCGTTCGTTTTTGGTGCCGTGCAGGATGTCTGCAATCATCGTTTTCCCGAAACTTTTGTTTCGCTGGGCGATGCGGATGACGCAGGAAAGGATTTTCTGCGCTTCGACGGTGATGTCGGTGGTTTCGAATTTCGTGTTGCAGTTGGAGCAGTTTCCGCAGAAATTCGGGGAGGATTCGCCGAAGTAGCGAAGGATGTATGCCCGCAGACAGTCGGTTGTGGCGCAGTAGAACGTCATGGCTTTCAGGCGGTCCTTGTCCTTTTGTATCAGCGCTTTCTGCTGTTCGGGCGGCATGTCGCCGTCCGTGTCTCGGTTGGCCTCGATGAGAAACTGGTTTGTGCGCACATCCTGGCCGCTGTATAGAAGAACGCATTCCGCTGACTCGCCGTCCCGTCCGGCGCGTCCCGCTTCCTGATAATAACTTTCCAGGTTTTTCGGCATGTTGTAGTGCACAACAAAGGAAACGTTTGACTTGTCGATCCCCATGCCGAACGCATTGGTGGCCACCATCAACGTTTTGCGGTCATAGAGGAAATCATCCTGGTTGGCGTGGCGTTCGTCGTTGTCCAGTCCTGCATGATACTGGGTGGCGGAAAACCCTTTTCGGTTCAGCTCGCTGCAGACCGCTTCCACCGCTTTCCGGGTCGAACAGTAGATGATGCCGCTTTTGTCCCGATTGCGTTTCACAATCTCCAGCAAGGCCGGCCCTTTGCTTCCCGGCGCCAGGACTGCGAAGGAAAGATTCTTGCGGTCGAACCCTGTCGTGATGACAAACGGATCACGCAGGCGAAGGATGGCGATGATGTCCTCGCGCACTTCGGCCGTCGCTGTGGCGGTGAAGGCGCTGATGACCGGCCGGACGGACAGCCGGTCCACAAATTCCAGGATCTTGAGGTAGCTGGGTCGGAAATCCTGCCCCCATTGGGAAACGCAGTGCGCCTCATCTACGGTCACCATCGAGATAAGGGATTCCGAGGCGAGTTGCAGGAAATCTTCCGTCAAAAGTCGCTCGGGTGCGACGTACATGATCTTGTAGGCTCCTTGCCGGGCATTCGACAGCACCTTCCCATATTGTCCCGCGGTCAGGGAACTGTTGATATAGGCTGCCTTGATGCCGGATTGGACCAGGGCGTTCACTTGATCCTTCATCAGGGAGATAAGCGGGGAAACAACCAGTGTGATTCCTTCCATCAGCAGGGCGGGAACCTGGTAACAGATGGACTTTCCGGCGCCGGTGGGCATGATGCCGAAGACATCCCGGCCATTGAGGACGCTGTCGATCAGTTCGGCCTGCCCCTGACGGAAGTTCGCATGGCCGAAATATTGTTTCAGGATGTCGTGCTTTTTGGTTTCCAGAAGGTTCATTCAGGTGCTCCAAGTCAGGAATGATACTGTTTTCCATTGATTCCGCCATCCTGTCCTGCAATGGACCGCGGCGCGAATCGTAGGCGAACGCCAGTCAAGTATACCACTCCGGCCATTGGATGGCGCAACGCCAGACGAGAAGGGACGGGATTCCGGAGCCATTGCGGGGAAGGTGGGGATGGGGTAAAGTGTAAGTCGGAACACACAACAAAAGCATGAAAGATGGGCATGTAGCAGGAACACAGGACAGGAACACAAAACCGGATCTGCCGGCCCGGGTTTCGCCCGAGTCGGCATTCAGAACAGCCAGCAAGGAGAACCACATGGAAGACATGCTTTATCAGGCCATCTTCAAAAGAAAATCCATCCGCAAGTTCGATATGAACGTGCTCCCGCAGCCCACGCTCGACGAGGTTCTCTCGTTTGCCGTGAATGCGAAGCCTCTCGCGGAAGGATTCAAATATGAATTTGCGATTCTGGGCGCCACGGACGTGAACAATCTGCTGCCAAACCGCGCGCCGCACTATCTGTGCCTGTATTCGGACAAGAAGGACGGGTACCTGATGAACGCGGGCTACATCCTGCAGCAGGTGGACCTTCTGCTGTCCTTGCGCGGTCTCGGCTGCTGCTGGCTCGGGATCGCCAAGCCCAACAAGGAGTTCCCATCGAAGCGGAATGGGCTGGACTACGTCATCATGCTGGCATTCGGCGCTCCGGCCGAACCGCTTTACAGGGAGAATGTCTCGGAATTCCGCAGAAAGTCCATGGAGGAGATCACGGATATCTCCGGTATTGAGGATTTGCTGGAGCCTGTCCGGCTTGCCCCGTCCGCGTCGAACTCCCAGGCATGGTTCTTCACAGGGAAACCGGAAGGAATTCTTGCCTGCCGCAGCAAACTGAATCTGGTCAAGGCCGCCCTGTACGGAAGAATGAATCAGATCGACATGGGGATCGCCCTGTACCATCTGGAATTGTCTGCCGGACACCTTGGAAAGACGGCGCGATTTGATTTCCAGGAGGAAAAGGCGCCAAGTGGATGCGAGTTCATGGCGAAGGTCTTGTGTTCTGATGCGGTGTCCTGATTTCAGGTGCGAGCATTGATTTCGGATTTCGAGCACTGAGTTTATCAGTTTTTTTCGGAGAAAAGTCAGGTGGCCGAGTGCTTCTCGGCCACCTTCAGCCTTGCTTTTGCCCGCGCAATGCCATGACGGGCGTGAACCCGCTCGGTCATGGGCAGCGTCGGATCCTTCAGATGGGCTTCCGCCCGCGCCAGAGCGGCCGCGGCGCGGGGAACATCGATCTGATCCGCCCATTCCGCTGCATTGACGACAAGAATCGCCAATGCGGGGCCGACCTCCGAGTATCCGTTGGTTGTGGCGGCCAGCCGCCATGCGCCATTGATCTTCAGGCGCGTCTCACCGGGGACGAGTGCGCCGATCAGTGCGGAATGCCCCGGCAATACGCCCAGTTCCCCGTCCTTGCAGGTCATGACGACCATTTCCGCCGGACCGTCGAAAAACATCGCATAGGGCGTCACAATTTTCACCTGAAGCGTTTTTTCCGCCATTCCTACTTCCCCGTCATGAACGCCTTGTAGACATCGTCGATGGCGCCTTTCATGAAAAAATGCTGCTCCGGAATATGATCCACGCCGCCGGAAACGATTTCTCCGAATCCCTTGACCGTCTCCTCGATGGAAACATATCGGCCGGGGTAACCCGTCGAGACTTCCGCCACGAAGAAAGGCTGTGACATGAAACGTTGGAGTTTTCTGGCCCGGTTCACCGTCACCTTGTCCTGGTCGCTGAGTTCCTCCATGCCGAGGATGGCGATGATGTCCTGCAGTTCCTTGTAGCGCTGCAGCGTCTCCTGGACCTTTCGGGCCACACGGTAATGCTGGGTGCCCACAACCGCTTCCGTCAGGATGCGGGAGGAGGATTCGAGCGGGTCGACGGCCGGGTAGATGCCCAGTTCCACCACGGCGCGGGAAAGGACGGTGATGGCGTCGAGGTGGGCGAAGGTGGTGGCGGGCGCAGGATCCGTCAAGTCGTCCGCCGGGACATACACCGCCTGGATGGAGGTGATGGAGCCTTTCCGGGTGGAAGTAATGCGTTCCTGCAGGGCGCCGACCTCGTTGGCCAGTGTGGGCTGATAGCCGACGGCGGAGGGAATCCGGCCGAGCAGGGCGGAGACCTCGGATCCGGCCTGTACGAAGCGGAAAATGTTGTCGATGAACAGCAGGACGTCCTTGTTGACCACATCCCGGAAGTATTCCGCCATGGTGAGGCCGGTCAGGGGTGCACGCATTCTGGCGCCTGCGGTTTCGTTCATCTGTCCGAAAACCATGACGGTCTTGTCGATGACCCCGGACTCGCGCATCTCGTTCCAAAGATCGTTTCCTTCGCGGGAACGTTCGCCGACTCCGATGAAGACGGAATATCCGCCATGCTCCTTGGCGATGTTGCGGATCAGCTCGAGAATGACAAATGTCTTTCCCACACCTGCGCCGCCGAACAGGCCGATCTTGCCGCCCCTGCTGAAAGGGACGAGCAGGTCGATGACCTTGATGCCCGTTTCCAGCGCCCGCGCTTCCGGGTATTGTTCGGCAAAGGTGGGAGCGGGCCTGTGTATGGGCCAATGGTCGGAGGCAATGACGGATCCGCCGCCGTCGATCGGCTCGCCAAGTACATTGAAGAGGCGTCCGGTTGTCAGGTCGCCGACGGGAACCATGACCGGCGCACCGGTTGCAACCGCCTCCGCGCCGCGCATCATGCCTTCGGTCGGGGAGAAGGAGACACAGCGGACCGAGCCGTCGCCGCGCTGCTGCATGACTTCGGCCGTGACGGTCAGTGTCCCGTTGCGGATGCGGATGGCCTCGTGGATCGACGGGAGTTCGCCCTCCGGAAACTGGATGTCCAGCACCGGTCCGATGATCTGGGTTACATAGCCTGATGCCATATGGTCTTCACCTTTCACGATTGAACTTGCGGCAAACGTGGAGTGTCGGGTGGGACTCCGGCAATTGCTTCAATCGCCATTCGATGACGATCCCAAACAATTGCCGGGTCTATCTTGCCGGTTCCCTCTTTTTGGCCAGCATTTCGTTTATCAGCTCGGCGCCGCCGACGATTTCCGACAATTCGGAAGTGATGCGGGCCTGCCGGATCTGGTTGTTGACCAGGGTCAGCTTGTGGAGCATGTCGTTGGCATTGTCCGTGGCATTGTCCATGGCGGTCATGCGGGCGGTCTGCTCGCTGGCATAGGCCTCGGTCAATGCGCCGTACACCATGCCGTTCATGTACGTATTGATGAGGTAGGTGATGACGTCGTCGGAGGAGGGAACGTAGTCAAGCAGGCCTCCGCCGACCAGCCCACGCTTTTGCCGGTAGCGGTCCGGAATGATCAGGTCCAGTGCGTCGGGATTGACCGGCAGGACCCGTGTGACAACGGGCTTCATGGAGATGGCCGACTCCATGCGGGTATAGATGAAATAGACCAGGTCCAGGGTGCCGGATTCAAACAAGTCCAGGATATACTCCGAAATGTCCCTGGCGCGGTAGAAAGTCGGTTCGTTGATGGGATATCGAAAGCCTTCGACCACATCGAATCCGTCCCGGATCAGCCGATCGCGTCCGATGTTTCCGGCCAGGTAGAGCTTGGCCGAAGTCATCATGCCTTTGTTGATGTTGTCGACGATTTTCGCATGAATATGCTTTTCCGCTGTCGAAAGCACATTGAGATTGTAGGCGCCGGCAAGGCCCTGATCGCCTGTCAGGATGAAATAACCGATTTTCCACATTTCCCCGCGTTTCTTCTGACGCAGCATGAAAAGGGGGTTGTCGATGACAACGCCCGCTTCCTTCAACTCGACCATCGTGTCCGCGCAGAGGGCAAAAAAGGGCATCGTCTTCTCCAGCTGGCTTCTGGCGCGACGCATCTTCACCGCGCTGATCAGCTGCATGGCACGGGTCATCTTCTTGATTTCCCCGATGCTTCCGATATGCTTTTTCAGATTAGACAGCTGTTCCATAGTCCTCGTGTTCCGCCTTCCACGTCGCCAGGTAATCCACCACCGTCTGATCGACCGTCGTGACGGCTGCATCCGTGAAAAGACCGCTGACGGAGATTTCCTCGAGCAGGGCGGGATGCAGGCTCCGCAGCGTCACCAGATAATCGCGCAGGAATTCACGGACATCCTCCTTGTCGAGTGTGACCAGGACGCCCTTGTTGGCCAGGTAAAGGGAAACCACCTGGTCCTCCATCGGCAGAGGCTCGTATTGCGGCTGTTTGAGCACTTCGATGACGCGTTCGCCGATCTTCAGCCGGGACTGCGTTTCCTCGTCCAGCTCGGATCCGAACTGGGAGAAGGACTCCAGCTCCCGATACTGGGCGAGGTTGATGCGGAGCGGACCGGCCACTTTCTTCATGGCCTTCGACTGTGCCGCGCCGCCGACACGGGAAACCGAAAGGCCCACATTGATGGCGGGACGCTGACCGGAGAAAAACAGCTCGCTTTCCAGATAGATCTGACCGTCGGTGATGGAGATGACATTGGTGGGGATGTAGGCGGAAATGTCTCCGCTCTGGGTTTCGACGATCGGAAGCGCCGTAATGGAACCGCCGCCCAGCGCATCGTTGAGGTGCGTCGCGCGTTCCAGCAGGCGGGAGTGCAGATAGAAAACATCGCCGGGATACGCCTCGCGGCCCGGCGGGCGCCGCAGAAGCAGGGAAAGCGCACGATACGCCTGGGCATGCTTGGTCAGGTCGTCGTAGACAACCAGCACATCGGCCTTTTCGTTGTACATCAGTTCTTCCGCCATCGCGCAGCCCGCATACGGGGCAATGTACTGCAGGGAGGCGGAGGAGGAGGCACTCGCCACGATGACGGTGGTGTATTCCATGGCGCCCTGTGCGTGCAGCAGGTTCACGACATTGGCCACGGTGGACATCTTCTGGCCGATCGCCACATAGATGCAATAGACATCCTTGCCCTTCTGGTTCAGGATGGCGTCGACGGCAAGGGCGGTCTTTCCCGTCTGCCGGTCTCCGATGATCAGTTCGCGCTGTCCGCGGCCGATCGGCGTCATGGCGTCGATGGCCGTAATTCCCGTGTGGAGGGACTTGTTGACCGGCTGACGGTCGATGATGCCGGGCGCCATGTACTCAATGGGGCGGCGTACCTGCGTATCGACGGCACCCATTCCATCAATGGGCGAACCGAGCGGATCAACCACGCGACCCAGAAGCACCTTGCCAACCGGTACGCTGGCCGTCGTTCCGGTCCGTTTGCAGATCATGCCCTCGTGGATGGAATCATCCTGCTGCAGGATGATGACGCCGACGTGATCCACCTCCAGATTCATCGCAATGCCGAAGGTTTCCCGTGTGAACTGGATCAGTTCGTTGCTTCGACAGTTCTGGAGTCCCCGGACCTGTGCGACATCGTCGCTGATGCTGAGGACCTGGCCCACTTCGTCGACGGCGGTTGTGGCCGCAAAGGATTCCAGCGTCTCCCGCAGATGGTCGACCATGGTGAGGTTGGCGGCTTCCGCATCCGTAATCGGGAGCGGTTCGGTCTGGTTGAAGATATCCTGTCCGCCCGGTGCGACCGGTTGCTCGCCGAATCGGGAAAGGGCATCGCGAAGGCTGCCCTTGATGAGCGATTTGATGTCTGTAGGCGTTTCATCCCCCTCGAAACCAATGGCTTTGCGGGTTTTGAGGTTGTTGGCGATTCGTCCGAGCTGTCCCTTGATGCTGAAGTCGTACCGGAAGCCGCCGGAATAGATGAGAATGCCGCCGATCAGGGCCGGATCCGTATCCAGTCTGACCTCGTATTCCTTGATGCCGTTCTGGGCGGCAAACCGGGAGGCGATATCCTCCCCTTTCTCGGGTTCCAGTGCAACCGCAGAGACAATGCGGATCATGCGGAAGGAAGCATCGGGCATTACGGCTCACCCCGCTTCGCACGCAGTTCATCGTTCAGGAAGCGGCTGACAAGATCCTGCTGGCGCTGTTCGTCCAGCGTCTGGCCGATGACCTTGGAAGCGACGGCAACAGAGAGATCGGCGATTTCGTCCCGCACATCGTTCAGCATGGTCACGCGCATTCTTCCGATTTCCATGTCGGCGCGGCTGTACATGCCGGATATGTCCTTTTTCGCGTCCGACAGCATGGCTTCCCGCAAAATCTCTCCCTGACTCCGTGCGGCCGTCACAATGCCTGCGGCTTCGTGGTTTGCGTTGTTCATGCGGTCCGTCGCCGTAGCAAGCTTTTCCGATGCGGCCTTGAGCTTTTCCTCCGCCTCGGTCAGTTCGGTTTCCACCTCAACCTTGCGCTTTCTCAGCACGTTCAGAATGGGCTTGAACAGGAATCGTTTCAGCACGAAATAGGTGACCAGCAGGTTGATGATGGTGAACAGGGCGGTGGAAGCATATCCTGCCATTGCTTCGGGTGTGAACATGGTGCTTCCCCCCTTTCATCGGTCGTTGTGATGGAGCGGCGGATGCATGCCTAGAAAGCGAAAATCAGAAGCAGACTCACCACCAGGGCATAGATGGCGGTCGCCTCAATGAAGACAATGGAGGTCATGAGAAGTGCCTGGATTTTCCCGGAGATTTCCGGCTGCCTTGCCGCCGCTTCCGAAGCTTTTGCTGTTGCGAAGCCGATTCCGATGGCTGCTCCGAACGATGCCAGCCCGATGGCGATTGCAGCGCCCAATCCGATGAGTCCCTTATCCATGGAATGTTCCTCCTTCAGATAATATGTTGTATTTCGTCGGTATCCGTCGTGCGGTCCCGATCTGCCATTGGTACGTCCTTTACCCGCCGTGCGGTCCCGATCTGCCACTGGTACATCCTTCATCCACTTCAAGGTTTCGTTGCCCTGTTTGCAAGCCGGGCAGCCGATGCCTGCATCAGCCGTGCTGCTCCGCAGACTGGGCGGTTTGCGCCATATGCGAACCTTCTATGACCTCGCCGATATAGGTGACGGTCAAATAGGTGAAAATGATGCCCTGCAGGATGCCGTCCGCCAGATCAAACCAAAGACCGACCAGGCCGGGCAGAATGGCGGGCATGATCAGATAGATGAACTCCATCAGAATGAAGGAACCGAAGATGTTGCCGAACAGACGGAGAGACAGGGAAACAGGCTTGATGAGATAGTCCAGGATCTTAAACGGCAGGAGCATGGCTTTCGGATAAATCAGGGAATGCCAGAAACCCTTCCACCCGACAAAACGGATGGACATGCCAAGAATGTAGACGAGGGTGAAGAGGGCGAGGGCGATCGGAAAGGCAGGGTTCTTGGCCGGCGGCGCAATGCCGAACATCGAGGAGAGGTTGGTCAGGGAAATGAAGACGGCGATGGTGCCCACGAACGGGACCACTGCTTCCGCCTGCTCATAGCTCATATTCGAGGTGCGGCATAATTTCAACAGCAGCAGGATCAGACTCTCGGAGACGAGCTGACGGCGCCCGGTCGGCACACGTTGCGGGTTGTGGCCGAACAGGACGGCCAGCAGAAAAATGGCTGCCATCACAACCCAGGTGGCCAGAATGGCATCCGTCACCACCAGGTCGGCGGGACCGAACCGAAAAGTGAAGATCTGATGTGGTTCGATCGCCTTGGCGATCTCCGCGCCGATATTTCCGATTCGGATTTTTTCGACAAGATGATCCTTGAAAGCAAGGAAAAAAGCACCAAGGTACCCCATGCATCCTCCATCGGCCCAACGGCAGGATCCGGCGCCCTGTGGAATGAAGCGCTGAAACCTGCACCCCTGCATCCGTATATTACCCAAACCATTTACAGCAAAGCATTTCGTCAGGAAAAAGCTTTACCGTCCGATGAAGGGGCGCCGGATGGCGGTTGGCAATGCCAGGGAAGGAGAAGGAAACGGCCACTGCTTACATTTCCTTGAAGAATCTCAGATTGTAAGCCAGGTCCGGATGAAGTTCCCCGCTGCGCGCAAATTTGAGATAGCGGCCGGTAAGCGTTTTTGCCTCCTTTTCGCGGGCCCTTTCGAACGAGCGGGCAAACACCGCATACAAAGGCTGTTTGGAGAGCGCTTCCCGGGTTTCGCGGGGGAAGGGACAGTACTTGAAGAAGATACCGCGGGCAATCCGGTTCAAACGAAGGTTTCCTCTGGATTCGCTCCGAATCCATCCTTCATAGTCCGAAGTGAAGATGTCCCTTGTCCGGTTGCTGTATTTTGCGATCTGCAGGCGGAGCTTGTCCTTGGCATCCGTCGGCAGATCGCTGTTGTTCTTGTAGAACTGGATGTAATCCGAATATTCGGAGGTGAGGGAGGGGACCGTCACATCGTTCCATGCCGTCCCCATCATGGTCCGGCAGAGTTCCCAGCGGAAATTGCCGACCAGGCGCAGCATCATGGTATCAAGATCCTCATCCGTGAAAGCGGGCAGCAGAAAACGGCCCGGAGTGTTGCGGGCGCGGCCGGTGATTTCCTGCCACATCATGGCGCGGGAGCCGAAGGTTGGCATGAGGATAATGTCGGGGATGATTTCCTTCATGACCGTTTCTTTTTCAATGTTGTGCTTCGGGTCGGTGAAATGCACCTCCCGGTGGAAGGCGGAAAAGTCGATGGCGAGAACCCGATCCAGACTTGCCTTGACTTTGGCGGGGGTGATGACGGCGCTGTCCAGATCCCGGGTCAGCATTTCCTGGTGAAGGACGGGGAAATAAACCAGGGGTTTGCCATGGGTCAGCTTTTGATTGATGCGGACCATGTTCTGCACTTCAAAAGAGACCTTTGCGGCATAGTTTGCGTCATAGGCGGGCTTCTCCTTGTCGGTGATGCGGTTGGCCCGTTTCAGTTCACGGAACGTGTCCGCGTAATCTGTTTCGAATTCATTGCGGGAAGGCTCCTTGCGCAATTCACGGATTTCGGTCAGCCACTCCCTGATGCCAACGACCGTGCCGTTGTCTGGCGCTGGATCCCGGCCTGCAAGCCGGTACAGTTGCAGCACCTGTTCCGGTGTCAGCAACCATTCGTCCATATAGCCGAAGGTGAGGAACATCTGGATGAGCCGGCTGTTGTCCTTTGTTTCAGCTGCCTTGTTGAAGACCGCCTCATAGATGGGAAAGAAGTCCGCGGCCGCGGATGAACGGATCTTCCGGGCTCCGTCATCGGTTGAGAAGCGATCCTCCATATTGCGGAATGCCAGCAGATTCATCAGGAATGGCTGAGTCTTCTCCTTTGGAAGTCCGGAAAATTCGAGGATTTTGATGGCGCTGTCCTTCAGCTCTTCCGGCAGACTGTTGTGGTTCGCCGTGGACATGACAGCCGACACTTCCCCAGGGCTGAGGATTTCCACCTTGTTGTTGATGGAGGCCATCAGGTTCTGATGGGCATGCTCGAGATATTCCAGATCGAGGTGGGGTGCATGTCCATATTCCCGTTTCAGGAGACGGGTGACATCCTTGATCTGTCCGAGGATATACTCGAGCGTCGAAAGGACATGCGTCGGATCCTTGCTTCCTTTTGCCAGTTCGAACGCTGCTTTCGCATATACCGTGTACAGACACTCTCCATGGTCTGTATACAGCTTGCCAAGGGATTCTTCGAGCTGCGTGAATTCTTCCCGCAAATGGCTGAGGATGTCTTCCAGACATTCCGTTTCTTCCGTACAGTGCCTGGAGGTGACGAAAGGATCCGCTGCGAAAAAGCTTTTCCGGGTGTCGATGGGAATATTGTTGAGGTGCGAGAAGTATGTGAGCTTGTCCTGCAGGTAGGGCGACCGGCAGGCTGTTGCATCCTCTTCGTCGCCGGTGCGGTCCGTTTCCAGCCAGGCGGTGTCAAAGAAGGGAACCAGTTGCCCATCCCCCTGGATGGTTTCGAGCCGATCCATGCCTTCCTGCAGGAATTCCGAGGAGGCGGCATGGTTGAAACCGTTGAAGTCCTTCAGTACCCAAAAGAAGATGGACAGGTTGTCGGTGATGATGCGGAGATGCCGGGTGACAGTCCGCAGCTTCCGATGCGCTGCACAGGATTTTGTGATCAGGGCGTGCAGGGATTGGAGAATGAACGTGCCATAATCCTTTTGGGTCTGGATGACGGACCAGGCCTGTTCCTTTGTCTGGGCCGGATAGGTATACAGCACGCTGTCTTCGGCAGCCTGGTAAGTGCAGCCATAGATGCCGCTCGTCAGCAGATTGTCCACCCCGATGAACAGATTGCGGTCGAGATCGAAAATCCTGTAGCTGCTGCCTTCGACCTCTTCCCCCTTCTTCAGCGGATTGCCGCTGGCGGAAAGATATACGTCCATTTTTCCTTGCAGCAGAATATTCAGGGAGACTGCCTGCTCCCCTTCGAGGAAAGGATAATCTCCCTTGCGGATGGGCAGGCTTTTCGAAGGCTGGACGGTATCGCTCATTTTCTCTCCTTGTATCGCTGGCCCTTTCAATAAGTCATGATGACCGTGCAGCTCCATATCGGCTGATTTCACAGTGCATGGCTCCGATCGGGCGAACAGGCGGCGTAACCTGGTCTGCGTATCAGACACTCCGTGCGTATGTCTCCCTATCGTTATGATATCACCTTGGCATGGTTTCAGACAGTTTATTACAAAAAAGCCAGCGGGGAAAGGGACTACAGACCTATTTAATGACTACTGACAATACTTGCGTCTGAAAGGGGCTTGAGAGGAGCCTCGGATAAGGATGGATGGCGGCTGGACATTCTCCCTATGCCATACCCATGGAACGCAGGCGATGAATTCCTCCCATGCCATCCCTTTTACGGATGGATGCTTCGTGATACCCTAATTGATATGGTTGAGTCAGTCTGAGTTCTGTATGAAGCCAACAGAGTGAAGTGAAAACCGGAGGGAATCATCATGGAAGACGGAAAAATCGAATCCATGGATCCTGCGCAGCCGATCATCGAGGAGCTTGCCACACGCCAGTTTTTTCTCACGGTTGCCGCGGGCAAGCGCCTGATCGGCAAAGCCACGGCCGCGTTGCCGGAAGTCGCGCATGCGCTGGTGGAAGGAACACTGGTCGTACTGGCCGGAAGTACCAATGGGTATGTGGCCGAAGAAATTCTCAAGCAGGCCGGTCTGGAAAAGGGATTCTCCAGGAAGGGTTTTCTGAGGGGAGTCACGACCGCGCCCGGACACAAGCTGAATCAGGGGGCTACGGGGGAAACATTCACGGGAGACCTGGTATTCGTACGGGGCGAACGGTTGTTGGGGAAAACCATTTTTGACATGGCTCCAACCCTGAAAGCCGGGGATGTCGTCATCAAAGGCGCCAATGCGGTGAATCTGGAAAGCGATCAGGCCGCCATCCTGATCGGTCATCACGAGATGGGGACCATCGGCGCGGCACTGCAGGCCGTCATCGGCAGAAGAACCATTCTCGTGCTGCCTGTGGGTCTGGAAAAAAGGGTCAGCGGAGATCTGCATGAGATTGCGAAATGCGTGAACGACCCAAGCACAACCGGTCTGCGATACCTGCCGGTCGACGGATTGATCATTACGGAACTGGAAGCGGTGGAGTGGCTGAC
Organism: uncultured Clostridia bacterium; assembly: GCA_942493335.1. GTDB lineage: Bacteria > Bacillota > Clostridia > DSM-8532 > DSM-8532 > JAEWSN01. The sequence continues at coordinate 3,621,742 of OW818693.1, forward strand.
CGGAGCAGAAACCATCCTGATTGCTGCCGGGGGAGTCTGCGGCGCGGAAGGCGGCGTCTGGCTGGCCGTGACGGGGACCGCGGAGGAACTGGTAGCTGCGGAGGTTCTTCTGCGGGAGGTTTCCGGAGAACCGGCGTTTGACGAATGATACAGGGTTATGGATCCGGCAAATGATTGGCATCGTTGCTAAATGCCGGATGACGATTGCATCAATTGCCGGAGTCTCACCCTTTGCTCCATGTTTGTTGCCGATACGATCATGCTTGCGTTCAGCCGAGAGGGTCCTGGACAAGGCGGGCGCTGTCGATCCGGATCAGTTCCGCATTCTTCACGCTGTATTTCATCATGTCCTCGAAAGGCGCTTGATCCAGGTAACACAGCAAGGACATGATGACGGCACCATGGGTCACAACCAATACGTCTGCGTTGTTTTCGGAGATGATGCCGCGCAATGCCGCCAGAACACGATCGACCAGTGCCTGATACGATTCGCCCTTGTGGGCGGTTGAGTATCTTCGATCCCGAAGCCAATTGTCGAATGCTTCCGGATGGCGCTTCTGCACTTCCTTCCATGACAGTCCTTCCCATTCTCCGAAGTGGATTTCCTGCAATCCGTCAATCTGGAAATGATCGACGCCGGTTGCCCCGCTTACGATTTGTGCGGTTAGGACAGCCCTTTGCTGCCCGCTGGAATAAATGCGGACGAATTGAAGATTTGAGCCGGAGATTTTTTCACTGATCTCCCTGGCCTGTGCGATCCCGGTCTCATTGAGCCCGATATCGCAGCTTCCCTGGATTTTTCCGAGCGCATTCCATTCGGTTTCCCCGTGTCGGATGAGAAAGAGATTCATTTGTGCCTCCATTGCTGCAGGATTGTATAATGGCAGGAAATGCAGAACATCATGAACAACAGGGAATAAATGACGAGTCGTTCCGTGAGGCCGAGAATGTTCAGGTTCGCGCCCATCCCGATCGGATTTGAAGCGCCTGTCAGGGTAATGAAAATCGACATGAAGAGGAGGAACCTGCCCATGTTCCGCTGCTTCTCCTGTTTCAGATAGCCGAAAGCGAGAAAATAGCCCGCCGCGATCGTGGTAAATACAACGATCACCGTCACGACAATGTGCATCATGTTCTGAAAGGTCATGACGGACTTGTCTCCCGAAAGTGGGAAGAGTCCATATCCGAAAAAGGAGACAAGTTGCATGACAAAGAGGATGACATAGCCGGTCCGCGTACCCCAATGATAGGAACGGAAGGCTTTCACGATCAGTCCGCAGATGAAAAGAAGCATGGACAGTCCGTAGACCATGGTGAAGACGGAGAGCAAATCACGGTTGGGCGCTCCCATGGCCGTCAAGGAACTGATATCGGTCGTCATCGGATTGTATTCGCGCCACAGGATCCTGCCAAGAATCGTATGAACCAGATAGGCAAGTGCTCCGACCATGCCGAAGGGGATTGCGAATTTCTCGAACTTATCCATGGATCTCCTTGCCTTCGCGTTTTTGTTGCATGATGATAGTCCCGGCAATTGATTGGTGTCGTTATCAAATGCCGAATGAGTTGGCAGCAAATGCCGGAATCTTACCCTATGAGCCCTGTCGGTTGCCGACTCGATCATACACCATGATTCTGACTTGGGCCTTCTATAGTGTCAAGATGGACATGTTCCGTCATCATACCCGATTTTCATGGGCCGTGTCTGAAGTTTCAGCGATCGTCCAGTCCTTTCCCTTTTATGATCTGCGGGATGCATTTCTCGATTCTGGATTCGCGGGTCTTGGATTGCTTGGGTGCGGCGAAATGAAGGAGGTACGCTCTTTGCCGCCCTGCGGTCAGGGTTTCGAAAGCTGTTTTGATTGCAGGATCTTCGTTCAGCACATGCCGGAACTCCTCGGGTACGGCAAATTCCGTTGTCTGCTTGAATTCCACATCCAGCCCGGATTTCTCCACATCGATGGCTTTCCGGACATAGTCCTTCAGCACGGATTCCATGTCCTTGATTGCCTGAACACCGGGAAAGCGGATCTGCCGGCTCGCCTGCACATTCGCTGTCTGCTGGACAAGGATGCCATTGGGATCCTTCAGCAATGCGCCCTTGAAAAACAAGAGCGCACAATACTCCTTGAACACATGGATCAGGACGATGTTGGCGTTTTGATGCGCGTAACAGGGGACGCCCCACTTCAAGTCTTCCGTCAACGCACAGTCGAGAACGATACGCCGCAATTCCGTCACTTCGTCCCGCCACTTGCTTAATTCCGCCAGGTACGCATCAACCTTGGGGTTCGTTCCGTCTGCGAGGGTTTGCCCGCCAGTTTTTTCCCTTTTCAAGATGAATTCCTCCCGTCCTTTGTCTCTTTTATTTCTTCCCTGGTGGCTTATTCCGTTAACAGCGGCTGGCATCCTTCCGCCAGGAATGATAGAATCCGTTTCAGCGGCCGCGTGACCGTATCGAATGGCACACGCGGCGGGAATATGACTGTATGGAGGATTCCATCATGCGTCTTGATTATCGCAAGACCTTCCTCATCGGTTTCGGCTTTTTCGCCAGTTCCATTGCCTGGAGCCTGTACAACAGTCTTGTCCCCGTCATGCTTGAACAGCGGTTCCTGCTTGCCTCGACCCTGATCGGGACCATCATGACCATCGACAATTTTTTCGGGGTCATTTTCCAGCCCGTCGTCGGGATGCTGAGTGATCGCACGCACACCCGAATCGGGCGTAGAATGCCGTGGATCCTCATCGGAATCCCGCTTTGCGCCGTTGCCTTCCTGTTCATTCCCAGGGCTTCCACCCTTGTCGCCATGATGTCGGTCATCATCGGGTTCAATTTCATCATGTCCCTGTGGCGTTCTCCGGTCGTCGCCCTGATGCCGGATGTGACGCCCGCACCGCTTCGCAGCAAGGCGAATGGCGTCATCAACCTGATGGGCGGTGTCGGAAGCATCGTGGCCTTTCTGGTCGGCGGCATACTGGCGGATATGAACGAGAACCTGCATGCGCCCTTCATCATGGGATCCTGCGTCATGCTTTTCGCACTGGTCATGCTGATCCTGTTTGTCCGGGAACCGGACAGCCGGGTTGGACACGATATGGCAGCCTCCCCGGATGGACCTGCCACCGACAGGTTCGAAGGCGACGGTGCACCGAATAAGGACAATGCGGTGCATTCGCCGAAAGCGGAAGGCAAAAATTCACGAACCCCCATCAAGGACTGGAAACCCGGCGAGAAGCGGAGCCTGGTGCTCCTGCTGCTGGCGATTTTCTTCTGGTTCTGCGGTTACAATGCGGTGGAAACCTTCTTCACACTGTTCGCCACCAAATCCCTGGGGGTGAGTGTTGGCAAGGGAACACAGCTTCTGACCATGTTCTCCCTGACCTTCGTGGCGTTCGCCCTGCCTGCCGGCATCATCGCGGGACGGATTGGAAGGCGCAAGGTCATCATGATCGGACTTGTCGGCATGGTGGCCGTATTCCTGCCCATGCTGTTCATCCAGAACATCGGGATCGTACAGATCCTGCTGCTGCTGGGCGGTGTGTTCTGGGCCTGCATCAACATCAATTCCCTGCCCATGGTGGTGGAGATGGCGACGAAGGAACGGATTGGAACCTTTACGGGTTACTATTATTTCTTTTCATTCAGTGCCGCCATTGCCAGCCCCATCCTGTTCGGCTTCATCCGCGACATGACACAGGATTATGCGACGTTGTTCATCTATTCAGTGGTGGCCTTCGCGGCCGCGCTGGGCTGTATCCTGTTCGTCCGGCACGGAGAAGCGGAGAAAGCGGAACCGGCAGCATCATTGGGATGATTGGCGGAAGACAAGGAAAATACGGAAAACATGAAAGTCACGAAAGACATTTGGAGGAACCGGCATGCAGCTGACGAATCGAACCTTGTTGACCGCCCATTCGGGTTGCGAAGTGACGCCGGACAATTCCCTCGCATTCCTGCAGTTTGCGAGCGGACTTGCAGTGGATTGCCTTGAAGTGGATGTGCGTTCGGATGGATCGGGAACCCTGAAGCTATCCCATGATTCGGAATCCTCCGATGCGCCGGAGCTTCGGCAAGCTTTCCGGATCATCCGGGCGGTTCCGGGCCTGCTTTTGAATTGCGATCTGAAGACACCTGGCCTTGAAGGCCAGGTATGGCAGCTTGCCGGGGAGGAAGGCGTCACGGATCGCCTGGTTTATTCCGGCGAAGTTTCTGCGGAAGCCATGGCGTCGGATCGGGAAATGGCTGCGGCGGTCCGTTGGTTTTTCAATCTGGAGCTGTGTTTCCCGAATCTCTGCGAAGCGTCTGCGGGCGGCAGTGAAAATCTGTCTCCGTCGCAAATGGCGGATGTCCTTGCGGGCGTGCTGACGGAGAACGGGGCGGCCTGCCTGAACCTGAACTGGAGACTCTGCGAAACTCCGTTGTGGGCGGAACTCAGGCGGGCACGGATTCCCCTGTCCGTCTGGACCCCGGATGCTCCCGAAATTCTGCGACTGTTTATGGAGCAAGGGGTTGCCAACATCACGACCAGGCAGCCATGCCGTGCGATCATGCTCCGGGAAACCCTGGAAGCCGCCGGAACGGCCTTCTGATGGCGGAAATTCGGCATTTTCAGCAATACAGCACCGGAGCGATTGCGAGCAGCCCGGGGATATCCGTCATTCGTGACATCCCGTCTCCAAGATCCTTTTCATGCAGCTTCACGAGGGTCGTTTGTTGCGGAAAAGGAATGAACAAAGGCTTCTCAGGCGCATTCCACGGATAAGTGGAGCTGCCGGAGAGGGTTCGAAGTTCAATAACAAGCGGGCGGAATCCGGGTGTTTCGCCTTCCAGCGCGCAACGGATCCCGCCTCCGGTCCGTTCGGCGATCAGAAGAGGGCCCCTGGTCACAAGCGTCTGCTGGGTGGCGATGGCGTATCCGAGCTGCTGTCCGATATGCGAAGGATTATTTTCGGCAGGACTTGCATTCATGGCCTGCAGCGGAAGGCTTGTGCCCATACACTGTTGCGGAAGCCTTGCATCCAGACCCTGCGGTGGAAGGCTTGTCGGGATATAAGTGGTGAAACACCCTTCGAGGGGACGCCGGCCATGCAGGTCAAGCCCGGTTGTGGCGGCAATGCGGAATCCACGCAGGACAAGCTCTTCCCAGCGCTGAATGGCAGAGACGTTGACGGTTTCGAAAGGCTGGGCATTGTTGATGACCTCGATGAAATCGATGAGTTGCCAATCCCGGACCTTCAGCTGCCAGCGCGTATGGTTCAAGGCGTCGGGATGAGCCATTCCAACCTTTGCGCCGCAGGAACGGATTCTTTCAAGCCAGGCGTCCGGTCTGTCGGGATCGAGGTCGTGCCAGGAGAAATACCGGTCCATGTTCAGACAGAGGATATGTCCGAAAAAGGTTGTGAACTCGAGGCCTTCCACCATTTCACAAGGATTTCCGCGTGACTGGAGGAGGGCCTTCATCTTCGCGTGGCCGGAGAGTGTGTTGTGATCCGTCATGGCGAAAGCGGGAATGCCGTTTTCCATCATGAAATCCAGCAATTGTTCCGGGGTGAACCGCCCATCCGATTCGGAAGTATGGTTGTGAAGCTCAATGCGTGTCCATGCGGCCATAACGGTTTCCTTCCTGCCATCCCGTCCGTCTTTTCGGGAAGAACCTGTTTCCTTGCTCCGTTCCTGCAAATGATCCGTCACGCCTGGAGAACCTGTTGTCCCTGGAAATCCTGCGAAGCGTCATTCCCCGGAAATCGAAAGTGTGTAGCCGACGCCTTCCAGCACACTGAATACCGGCATTTGCACGGTCAGCATTCCTTCCAGGGAGGTAAGCGCGAGACAGCCTTCAGGGGTCACCGCCGCATCCGCCCCCCTTGCCCAGGACAAGGTGCGGGATATGCGCTGTTTGTGCAGACCTCCGATAAAGACACCATTCAGGAACGCTTCCAGATGGATTTCGTTCTTGGTGTCGCGCGCGTGGGCGGGAGGCGGGGTGGAGGGTTCCAGCCTTTCGAGCGCGAGGGTGGCGGAAAGCCTGTCCAGTCCGTCCGGCAGTTTCATGGAATAGGCGACATGGCCGAGATACCCGTCCGGCAATTTTCCGGTGAAAACCCATTCAAACGCCATAGCCTGCTCCTTCCTCATTCGGGAGAACGCCAAGTATGCATTGCAGCGCGACGATCAGCCTGACATTGTCGGCATGGCTCCGGATGGCAACACGCACATGGGAAGGCCCAAGTCCCGGGAAACCGGAAGCATTGCGGATCAACAGGCCATGCGGCGCCAGAAGGCATTGCAGGTGGTTTGCCGACAATCCGCCTTCGACCCCTGAAAAATCGAGCAGCAGGAAGTTGGCGTCGGGGTTGGTCACGGCCACTCCCGGCAATTTCGCCAGCTGTTCCCGCATATATTCCTGTTCCTGTACCAGCCAGTCACGTGTTTGCTGGAAAAAATCGGAGGAAAGAGGCAGCACCTCGCCGGTCCGTTGCGCCAGCGCGTTGACCGACCAGGGAACCTGCCGTTCCCGGAGACGCGCCAGTTCCTTCTCCTGTCCGAGAAGGTACCCGATCCGGAGGCCGGGCAGTGCGAAAATTTTGGTCAGGGCGCCCAGAACCATCAGGCCGGCATATTCGGGAATCCTGTCGCAGAGGGAAGCCGCACGACCATCCCGGGTCAACTCGATGAAAGTTTCATCCACAAGCATTCGGATGCCGGATAGTGCGGCCCGTTCAAGAAGCGGTTCGAGTTGGCTGCGCTCCGTCAGGACAGAAGTCGGGTTGTTCGGATTGCACAGGATGCAGGCGTCGATGTTGTCTTCAAGGGCGAGACGGAGGGCATCGGGACTGTATCGATACCCGTTTGCCTGTTCAAGCGCGAACCATCGGATTTCAGCGCCAAATAGGTTGGCTGCCCTTTCATATTCCAAAAAGGAAGGAGAAAGAAGAAGAATCCGCCGGGGCCGGATCGTCTGAAACCAGAGATGCAGCAGCTCGGAAGCGCCATTGCCCGGGAGGATGCAACTCTCCGGAAGACCGACATGCCGGCTGAGATGCGCCCGTAGTTCCGTACAGGCGGGATCTGGGTATCTGGACAAATCGGACAGGCTGTCCATCAGGATGGTGTGCAGCGCATCCGGAATGCCCAGCGGGTTGATGCTAGAGGAGAAATCCAGAAGAGGCCCCTCGGGGAACGGATACTGCGCTCTGGCGGTACGTATGTCTCCGCCGTGTTGTGTCATCATGTTTGTGCTCCTGTCGTGCGAAGAACGCATGAAAGAATAGGGTGGGGGCGGTTGCGGCAACGGCTCATAGCCCATTGCTGCGAGGGCTTGATCCGAATCCATCAGATCAAGACGGACGAAGCAAGGGAGAGAAGAGAAAACAGAAGCAGCCCCAGGAGGGTGGTCGCCCACATCAGCCGGACAGCCGCGGGGACCGTCTCCGGGGTTATCTCCTTTTGATGGTCACCGATATGGGGCTTATCCACAAGCTGACCGAAATATACGTTCGGGCCGCCGAATTGAACACGCAATGCACCGGCAAAACCGGATTCCGGCCAGCCGCTGTTCGGACTGGCATGCTTTCCGTGATCACGGCGGAGGATGCGCAGGCTGTTTCCGGCATCGAGGCCGCAGAAGAAGGCCGCAGCCGGAATCAGCAAAGCGGAAATTCTTGCAGGCAACCAGTTTGCCGCATCGTCCGCTCTTGCGGAAGCAGTGCCGAAATGCAGGTACCGTTCGTTTTTGTAGCCTACCATTGAGTCCAGGGTGCTTACGGCTTTGAACGACCATGCGAAGGGAGCGGCCAAACCGAAGAAACTGCCGATGCATGCGAAAAACAGGACAGACAGCACGCCATCCACCGTATTTTCCGCAACCGTTTCCGCTGCGCCGCGTGCAACAGCCGCTGCGTCCAGCTGATCTGTCTGGCGTCCGACGAGCATGGAGAGTTGTTTGCGGGCGCCGGGCAAATCGCCGGACGAAAGAATGCGGAAGACCTTCATGGCTTCATCGCCCAGACATCGTGTCGCGAGCGCGGAATACAGCAGCAGGATGGTAACGGCATGCCCGGCGACGGGATGCAGGCGGGCGGCCAGATACTGGAGGACCCAGGAACCTGAGAAGGCGACAAGGAGAGTGGCTGCAAGCAGGAGTCCCCCTGCGATTCGAGCGTTTCGGCGCTCTGCCTGGACCGTCTGCGCGGAAAGACGGAATCTCTTGCGGAGAAACCGCTCCATTCGGGAGATGAACCAGCCCAGAAAGCGGACCGGATGGGGAAGTGCAGGTGGATCGCCGAACAGGGCGTCGAGCAGAAAGGCCAGGGTCAGGTCCAGGACAAACATCATGAAAGATTCCTCCCGTTTCTCCGGCAGTGGCTGCCACTGAGCAACTCGTACATTCTATCATCATTGACTGCGGCACAGGAAGCGGGGAAAAGGGGGCGGTTGCATGCGGCTATCACAAACGGGGATCATGCGCACCGGCGGTTTGTCGGATTCCGGCGGGAGCGGGAAGCCATGCGCGGTTCCCCGGATGAATGGACTTGTGATACGATACGGAGGTCGAAGAACGCGTGCACGGCACCCTCAGGAGGCACACAGGATGAGCGAAGGTAAATGGATACCCGGATATCATTTCAAACCTCTCCGGAACTGGATGAATGACCCCAATGGTCTGATGGAGCTGAACGGCGAAATCCACCTGTTTTACCAGTACAATCCGAACGGCGCTTTCTGGGGAGACATGCACTGGGGGCACGCAACCAGCCGGGACATGGTTCATTGGCTGCACAAGCCGGTTGCGCTGGCTCCGGCCGTGGATCGGGGAGAGACACATTGCTTTTCGGGTTGCGCCGTCAAAACTGAATCCGGTGAGCCTCTGCTGCTCTATACGAGCATCGGGGAGGGACTGCGCAATCCAACCGTCGGAGCGGAGCAATGGGCCGCGAGAAGCCTGGACGGAGGGACGACCTTTACCCAGATCGCGGAGAATCCGATTCTGGACCAGTCGGTCCACGGTGACATGAAAATCACGGAATGGCGTGATCCCTTTGTATGGCGGGAAGCTGACGAGTGGCGCATGGTGGTCGGCGGAAGTCTTTCGGGTCACGGCTGTGTCCTGTTGTACCATTCGACGGATCTTCTGCATTGGACCTATGTCGGGATCTTTTACGAGGACACCCGGTATGCCATCATCGAATGTCCCAATGTGCTCAAGTTCGAGGATACTTACGTGCTTGTCTTCTCCCCGAGCGTGGAGGTTCAGGTCCGGATCGGGAAAATCGGTCCCGATGGCCGGCTTGTAGAAACCGCTCCGGGCGGAACGCTGGATGGCGGAGGCTGGCAGGGCTATTATGCGCCGCAGACGCTGAAGCGGGAGGACGGGCGATATGTCCAGTGGGGATGGATGCCCGAAGGTTCCCGCGGCGACAAGCCTGAAAATACGACGGCGGGCGCGGCCGGGGACGAAGCGAGGACCTTTGACTGGTCCGGTGTGCAGTCGGTGCCGCGAATCCTTTCATTGGACGATGCCGGCGGACTCGTGATTGCGCCGGCCGTCGAAATGGAAGCCTTGCGGGGACCGCAGGTATTCATTCGCGGTTTTGAACTGGAAACGCAAGGACATCCCCTGCCTGCAGGCGGGGAGCAGGTGGAAATTCTGGCCGATTTCCACCTGTCAAAGGATGCCGTGATCGACCTGGCTGTCCTGGCCGGTCAAAACGGAGAGGAAACCGTCATTCGCTATGACGCTGCAGAGAGCCTGCTGCAGATTCTTCTGGCGCAGTCGAGTCTGGATCCGCTCACCGACAAGCGGACCGTGTCGGTCCGTCATGCGCTGGAGGAGGATGGGCATCTCCAGCTGCATGTTTTTGTCGACGTTTCCTGCGTTGAGGTATTTGCGGATCATGCCGCCTGTTTGTCCGCCAGAACCTATCCGACCGGCCATGAAGCTGGCCTCGGCCTCCGAAAGGCCTCCGGCGGCCGTGCGCAGGCGGAGGCCATCCGGATCTGGCCGTTGAGCGGCATCCGGGATTGACGGGTCATTCCGGAAGAAAGGTGTGTTTCACCGCTTCCAGATAACCATAGCCAAACAGATCGTCAGGTTCGAGGTAGCTGGTTTCCGTCCATTCGTTCCAGCTGTTGATCGTGATGAGCGGGGTCTGACCCGGATGGGCATCCACATAGGCACGCGCCTGCTGAAGCGCCTTTTCGAACTTGTCAGGCTCGTTTCCTGTTACGATGCCGGGACGGAACTTCAGGAATCTCGGGTTGTTGTCCCAACCGACGGAGACGTGGGGAAAATAGGGAATGGCATAGTCCTTCCCGACTTTCCCCCATTCTTCGACGACATCTTCCATGATCGCCTGATAATCCCGATCGATGTTGGCGAAATGACAGAACTGGTAATGCGTCACTCCGTCAAACCCCAAGGCTTCCACCACATCCTGCTGCACGCCGACAGCATCGCCGGCCACGCCAGTCACGTTGTAGTCCATGTGCTTTCTGAGCGTACATTGAAGGTGCAGTCCTCCGAGTCCGGCCTTTACCGCCTTTTCACGGAACCAGCCGAGCGCGGCTCGTGTCTCCGCCACGCCGCCCAGCCCACGGATCAGGGAATCCAGGTCATAGAACATGAAAGCAGGTTTACCATCGATCCGGTAATAGGACGGATGGGAGAAATACTTCTCAATGAGCCTGCTGCAGATCTTTTCGAATTCCGGCCGGTCCACGCTGCCGAGCCATACGGTTCTGTCGCCGTCATCCGAGAGCCGCATGTCCCAAAGCGTGCTGGCGTCATGGTTGGCCCACATCAGATAGAACTTCACGCGATCGTTGTTCTTCGCCTTCAGATAACCGTCGTTCAGGCAGCCTTCCAGAAACGGTCTCCGGTCATACCAATACCAGTCGTAGATGAACACATTGACGCCATGATCTGCCGCGGCGTCAATCTGCATCTGCATGACATATGGATCGGCTTCATTCACCGGGCCCCACAAAGGTTTTCTTGGCTGCTGGTGGCCTTCGAATTTCGGCCTGTTCTTCAGGACGGTTTCCCATTCGCCAATGCCTGCAGGCCAAAACTGGAGGGCGCGTTCGTCCGGTTGGTAGGAAGGCCAGATGTAGGCTGCGATGTCGTACGTTTTCATCGGTTTCTCCTTCTGGGACGGCTTGCCATGAGTGTTCCGGCGAAGTCGCCGGACCTGTTCCACCCACCCATCTTCCGCCTTGCGTTTGGATTATGCAACAGGAAATTGTCGGATCATTTTATGGACATATGAAAGAACCAGGAAATTGTCGGATCTTCCTGTAAACAAATGAAAGCATCAGGGAATCGCCGTATCATCCGATGAATGCAACAGACACCCGTGCGATCATCATATGAACATATGAGCAAACGAACAAATAACAATTGACATGACGATTTTCGGAGGGTAAACTGAAATTATCAAATGAATGAATGTTCATATGTTCACGTGAAGAAGCGGGGAATGACACATGAAGGCAAGAGAAACGATCGAACGCTGCAACTGCGATGTCATCCATGTGGAGGTCGTCGACCGGGTCAGGGCGCAAATGCCGCCCGAAGAGACCTTGTATGATCTTGCCGAGGTCTTCAAGGTGTTCGGCGACTCCACGCGAATCCGCATTCTGTGGGCGCTGGAAGAATCGGAAATGTGCGTATGCGACATCGCCGTGCTGCTGAACATGACGCAATCCGCCATTTCCCACCAACTGCGCGTATTGAAGCAGGCCAATCTCGTCCGCAGCCGGAAGGACGGAAAGATCGTATTTTATTCCCTCGTGGATGAACATGTCCGACTGATCTTCAACCAGGGCCTGGCCCATATCAACGAGGCCTGAGCGAATGGCCCGAAACAAAGGTTTCTCATTCTGGATGGCAATGGAGGAAGGACAATGACAGCGAAGAAGGAACTGTTTCTGGAGGGGCTGGATTGCGCGAATTGCGCGGCAAAGATCGAGGATCGGGTCGGCCGTCTCGCGGATGTGAAATGCGCATCCATGAATTTCACGACCAAAACCCTGACCATCGAGACTTCCGCGGACGGGGATATGGAAAGTGTCCTGCAGCACGCGGGCCGGATCATCAATACCCTGGAGCCTGATGTGTTGGTGACGGAAAAGCAAAACAGGCCGCAGACCGCTGAAAAAGAGGCGAACCACGGACTCGGGCTGGACAGGTTCGAAATCCTCCGGTTGGCTGCAGGGATTGTACTGTTTGCAGTCGGGCTTGTTTTCTCCTTCCCCTGGCAGCTCGAATTGGCTGTTTTCCTTCTGAGCTTCCTTCTTGTGGGCGGAGAGGTTCTTCTGCGCGCTGCACGGGACATTCTGCGCGGCCAGGTCTTTGATGAGAGTTTTCTGATGTCTGTGGCCACGATCGGCGCGTTTGCGGTCGGACAATATCCGGAAGGCGTCGCGGTCATGCTGTTCTACAAAATCGGCGAGCTGTTCCAGGAAATGGCTGTGGATCATTCGAGGAAATCCATCTCCGCCCTGATGGACGTGCGGCCTGACTACGCCAATCTGAAGACGGAAGAGGGTGTTTCCAGGGTTTCCCCGGAACAGGTCGGCATCGGGGATCTCATCCTCATCCGACCTGGAGAGAAAGTTCCGCTGGATGGAAAGGTGCTGTCGGGCAACTCCATGCTTGATACTTCCGCCATCACGGGCGAATCCCTTCCGGTCGAAGTGGGGCCGGATGATGCGATTCTTTCCGGGACGATCAACAAGAGCGGACTGCTGACGGTCGAAGTGACACGGGGTTTCGGCGAGTCCACCGTCTCGAAAATCCTCGAACTGGTCCAGAATGCAGGCAGCCACAAGGCACCGACAGAAACCTTCATCACGAAATTCGCGCGGGTATATACGCCCTTTGTCGTCGTTGCAGCACTGGCCATCGCGGTCCTGCCACCCCTGTTCTTGAGCGGAGCCTCCTTTTCGGACTGGGTTTACCGGGCCCTGATCTTTCTGGTTGTCTCCTGCCCCTGCGCGCTGGTCATCTCCATTCCCCTCGGATTCTTTGGCGGAATCGGCGCCGCCTCGAAACATGGCATTCTGCTGAAGGGCGGCAATTATCTGGAAGCGTTGAAGAAGGTGGATACCATTGTGTTCGACAAAACCGGAACGCTGACCAAGGGTGTTTTTGAAGTGTCGAAAATCTTCTGCGGAGAGGGCATGGACGAAGCGGTTCTTCTGGAAGCGGCCGCTCACGCAGAGTTCCATTCGACCCACCCGATTGCGGTATCCATCCTGAAAGCGTATGGCCGGACTTCCGGCTCGGCCATCGTACCGGAATGGATTGCAGGCCATGAGGACATTTCCGGACTGGGCACGAAAGTGCAGGTTGGCGGGAAGGAGATTCTCGCGGGGAATGAAAAGCTGATGAATCTTTTCGGGATCCCTTTCCCGGAACAGCAGGAAGCGGGAACCGTGGTCCACATTGCCGTGGATGGCGCATATGCGGGCCATCTCCTCATTTCCGACGAGATCAAGGAAGATGCGGCACACGCCATCCGGCAGTTGAAGGGGATGGGGGTCCGAAGGCTGGTCATGTTTACAGGTGACAACAAGCGAATGGCTGAACAGGTAGGATATGCGCTGGGACTTGACGAAGTGCGCGCAGGACTGTTGCCGCACCAGAAGGTCGAGGAGCTTGAAAAGCTGGAAAACAGCAGGACGACCAAAGGGAAGCTCCTGTTTGTAGGGGATGGCATCAATGATGCGCCGGTTCTCATGCGGGCCGACGTAGGCGTTGCCATGGGCGGACTTGGCTCGGATGCGGCGATTGAGGCGGCTGACATTGTCATCATGACCGATGAGCCGTCCAAACTTGTCAGTGCCATGAAGATTGCCAAAATGACGCAGCGCGTTGTGTGGCAGAATATTTTCTTCGCCTTTGCAGTAAAGGGAATTGTGCTCCTGCTGGGGGCAGGCGGGCTCGCAACCATGTGGGAAGCGGTTTTTGCGGATATCGGTGTTGCCCTGATCGCGATCTTCAATGCCATCCGGGTCCTGCATGTCAAGGATGTCTAGGGTCTCGGCATTGTATCATCTTCGAAACAATTTTGCCAAAAGGTTGTAATGACAGGCTAATGTGTTTATAATGAACACTGTCGAAACCATGAAATTGGCTCCCGTTTTCGATTTGGAAAATGTGGAATTTGTGTATGAAGGTGAGAACAGGCGAATGTTGAAGAAGCAGATTACGGCTGTTGTGGCCATATGCCTTTTGCTGTCGGCAACGGTTCCCGCTTCGGCAATCAGTGCGGCCGACGCCAAAAAAGAACTCAATCAGACGCAGCAGCAGCTCAATGATGTTTCATCCCAGAAAAAAGCGGCAAAGCAGAGCCTGTTGAAAGACAAGAAAACCCGGGATGGCATCATTGCCAAACTGGAAAGCAAGGGATATGAAAAGCAGAAGATCGAGTCCAGCATTGCGGACATCGAGTCTGCGATCGCCACGCTGGAATCCGCCATCGAATTGTCCGAACAGGAATATGACGCCCAGCTGAAACTCTTTCAGGAGCGGCTGGTGGGCATGTACGTCTATGCAAAGTCACACAAGGTCGCCTTCGAGGTCCTTGACAGTTCCAGTATCACGGATTTGGTGAAAAACGTCGAATTCATGAATGTCATCGCAAAGAGCGACCAGGACATGATGACGAGTCTTGAGGCGAAAAGGCTCGAAATCGAGCAACTGAAGCAACAGAAGCAAAATGAGGAAGACAACGCGCAGGAGGAACTGGAGAACAGTCTCCAGCAGATCAGCGAATTGTCGGTGTCCCGTTCCGCTGCCGAAGAACGCGTGAGCAAGAGCCAGAAAAGCGTGGCGGAGCTGGAAAAGGCCGAGAATCAACTTGAAAAGGAATCCCAGGAACTGGGCGAATTGATCAAGAAGATTTCCTCAAAGGGCAAGTACATCGGCGGTGTCATGAAATGGCCCACCCCCGGGTATGAAGGAATATCCTCCCTTTTTGGCTACCGGATCCATCCGATTTTGAAATACAAGAAATTTCATGGCGGGATCGACATCAATGCACCTGCCAATGCGCCCATTCATGCGGCTGCCGCGGGCAAGGTGATTTCTGCCGGCTGGAGAAGCGGCGGATCGGGCTATACGATCATCATTGACCATGGCGGCGGAATCACGACCTTCTACCTGCACATCAAGAAGGGCGGCATCCTCGTCAAGGAGGGGCAGACCGTTGACGCGGGGGATGTCATTGCAAAGGTTGGCAGTACCGGCTTGTCGACCGGTCCGCATCTCCACTTCGAGGTTCGGAAGAACGGTGAACGCCAGGATCCTCTGAACTATGTGACCGGGAAGTAATCTGTCCCTAGAACCCTGTAATGAAAAGCCCCCGCCCCTGCAGATGCGATCTGCGGAGGCGGGGGCTTTGTTGCAAGTCCAGTGTTCTTTCGGGTTGACAGCGGGCGGGGAGGGCTTTACCCCCTGATCTCCACTTCGATGCGGGCGATCACCGCATCCCGCGCCCTGATCCGTTCCGCCCATTCCCCGGTCAGGGTTGCGCCTTCGGAAGCGAAGAGGGATTTTCCGTCTGTTCCAAGAATTCGGACTGATGCAAGGATTGCCTTTTCCGACCAGGTGTCCAGTCTGTCGGGATTGTGGTATACCACCGGGATGCGCCCGAGAAAGCGGAATGCAAAGGAATCGGCTGGGACCTCCAGCAGCGCTTCCGCCCCGGTTTCAGTATGGTAGGGTGCCTGTTCCGGCCGTGTCGTGAAGTGGTCCCCGGGAATCGCAGGAGAGAAAGTAAGGGAGAGTCTTCCGTCCGCGTCCGTGCGGAAGGGATTCGCACCGATGACCATCAGGAGCCACAGGTGGATGAATTCCGCCGTGGAACCGGAGAGCCGGGCGTAGTATCCGCGACCATGGCGGCTTTCATCGTAAAACGCGCTCGAACAGATGAACGAGGAGTTTTCCAGAATGCTGCGGCCATAGGTGTTCGGATCCAGATTGAAGACCAGAGCGGTTTTCGCCGCTTCGAAATATTCGTTGCAGAGGCCTTTTCGCGCCAATTCAAGCAGGTACTTGTATTCCATGTGAAGCCAGATGGACTCGTTTTCCAGCCATCCGGACGGGAAGGCACGGTTTCGGCCGATGTCAAACCCTTCCTTCTCCAGGGAGGCGTTCACCTTGAACATTCTGAGTTTTCGATCGTACAATCCGCTGGCGAGAACCGCCTTGTGGATTCCACGCACCTTCTCCGGATCGGTTTCGCTGCGCATCGCATGAACGACGCCCTCCAGAAAGAGGGGCAAGGCGCGCATTCTGAATGCCTTGACGCGGACAAGCGGATGCTCGTTCCGTACAGCGCCTGTCTCTTCCCATTCAGTCGCTTCATGGGTGAAGTAGCTGAAGGGAAGACCGCTTTCCGGATCGATGGCCTTTGCGATGCCTTTTTCGATGGTTGCCAGCACCAGATCCGCGAACTGCAGGAAGGCTGTCTTCGAGAGGAGGACTTCCGGCCCTTCGATGCCGGTAAACGTCTTCGTCCGGAAGGATTCCTTGGCGGAGCAGCGGGCATCCCACTGTGCGAAGCCGTCCCTGTCGCGGAATGCAGCAGACAGATCCCGAAGGAAATCTGCCGCTTCCGCAGGAACCGCGATGTCCTCCGCGTGGTTTGAAGGCTTCGAAAGAGCCTGCTTCATGACGATCAAAAGCCGTTTGAGCTCGAAGGTTTCGTTCGTGGAGGAGCCGAACATGCCCGGCAGACTGTTCAGGGCATCATACCAGTTGGGCTTGTTCGAATCGAGCTCGATGCCGACACCGGACGGATCGAGACTGGCAGCCTTGTTGAGGGCAAGCACCACCAGTTTCGGGAACAGGGAAGTCCGATACACGTCTCCTTCGCCATGACGGGTTCGGACGGCGTTGGGGTTCTTTTCCCGCTTTTCGAGCAGTTTGTGGCGATCCTTGTCTTCCGCGACGGCGCCGAACTGGCGCACGCCCAGCGGGGTCAGCACATGCTTTTCGTGGCGTGGAACCACTCTGCAGAACGTATCGAACCAGGTGTAGGAGCGGTCTCCGAAGAAAAGCTCCGACTCCTTTTCCGGGTAGGCGGCAAGATAGCTTTCAAGCAGGTCCGTGTTGTAAGTCCAGTGGTCCGTCCAATACCCTTCTCCGTGCCGCGCACTTTCAAAGCGTTCGGAGAGGGATACCGCTTCCGCGATGAAGTCCTCCATGGAAACCAGGAATTCCGTGCCTGCCTCCTCTGCAGCGGCGAGGGCCTCTCCAGGCGTGTAGCCCTTGTTCAGCAGATTCCGGAGCGATTGATCCGGATTTCTCAGGGTCCGGGTCAGGAACGCGTCCAAAACAGCGTCCTCTTCGATGAAGAACCTTGCGCCTTGTACGTCCAGCGGATTGTTGCCGTCCAGTTGCAGCAGGTTCATGAAGGTGCGGATGCCCGCATCCCCCACAAACGGGTTGATCAGCACATCGTTGCGCCGATTCTGGTTTACGTCACGGTAATTTCCGTTTCCCTGGGAGAAGTAGGTGGGTGCGGTCTTGTAGTAGTTGTAGTCCCGCTCCATGTCTCCATGTTTACGGGAGTACAGGTAGAAGAGCGCCTTTTTGCCTTCAGGCCCGACCTGGTACGGAAGGCCTCCGCGCATGACGTTGTCCAGATAGTTCTGGCGCGTATAGAAATCGAAGTTCTTGTTGCCGGACACGGTCAGCACATCGTCCTGGATGGTATGGATGACCCGGTGATTTTCCGCTTCCTTTTCAGAAGTGAAGGCAGCCACATCCGCAATACGGTCGATGAATGCATCCAGCTGAGCCTGACGGCGGACGTTTCCAGCAAAGCTGACGAACGTGAAGGACTCGCCGGGAGCGACGGTTGCCTTGTGATAGGCGAAGCCGCAGGGAGATCCCTTCCGGTTGCACTGCTGCGCGGGGATTTCATAGGGTTCGCACTGGATGAAGCGTTCCGGCGCGAGGAAAGCCTCGTCCTCGCCGAAAACCAGACGCGGGTCGACGAGGATCGGCGCGAGTTCCTTCGAACCGAACGCTTTCGACACATAGAAATTTCCGCTGTGGATGTACTGCACTTCCGGGGTGTCATCCGTGGCGATCTTGATTTTGAACATCGGCGCGCGTGCCTCCACGTTTTCCACGAAGGACCACGCTTCGGAGAGATAGGACATGTTCTTCATGAGGAAATTGTTCAGGCCCGCATTGATGATGAGCGGCAGTCCGTCCAGCACTTCGACGGTACGTTCCCGGTGTCCGGTATTGGTGAGGGTGACCTTGCGTCCGAATGCGCCGACCGGCTCGTTCGGAACCGTGAAATACGAGACCTCTGTGCGGATGCCGGTTTTTTTGTTCTCCTCCGCCAGGCCGAGGGCATGGGAAGAGATGTCCATCCGTTGACGAAGGGTGTCCGTCTGGTCGGGCGAAGGCCTGGCGAACGGCTCGACCACCTTCCCGCCGTCGAGCTTGAGGAAAGTGCGGTACCCGATTGTGGGCGTAAGCTGATAGGCGCGGCTGGCACTCTGGTATTCCAGAATCGGCTGGTCCTTGGTGTCGGTTCCGAAGCAGGCGATGCCCTGGCCGCGGTTCACATAGAAGACCCACATCGGGATGCCCCAGACATCCGCGATACCGGGCAGAAAACTGGAAAATACGGGGGATTGGCTGTAATTCTCGATGGAAAAGCGCCCATCTCGCTGGAGTGTGTAGGAATAGGGGCGTTTGTTGTGGTTCATCGTATAAATTCTCCCTTTCTTGCGAATACAGCCTTCTTGTCAGTCGAGGGTTACAGAAAGGGTGTGGGTTCCGGATCCGAGCGCCAGGAGGACGCCGCGTTCGATCAGAACCGCGCGACCCTGCTTGCGGCAAACAATCGGAGCACCGTCAAGGCTGACCGCCACCGGTGCGTATTCGCCGGCATCCAGTCCCCTTGCATTCGTGAAGAGCACATCCAGTTCCTTTTCCGCAAACAGGGTATGAACCCTTGCCTGTCCGGCCGCATCGAACTGGGCGCGGACAAGTTTCGGTTCGATGGACAAGTCGCCGAGACGTCCGCGCACGCCGAACACTTCGGTCAGAACCGTGAGCAGCAGCCAGCTGGCGGATCCGGTCAGGTAATGGTACATGCCGCGGCGCTTTTCATTGATGTACTCCGGAATGCCGGGATAAATGCGCGCCTTGTCGAAGTCGTTGCACAGGTCGTACATGGAGGACAGCACATCGTGCCCTTCCTTGATGAATCCGCGCTTGTAGAGCGCGTTTCCGTACATGATCGCCATGTGGCTGAACACCGCGCCGTTTTCCTTGTGTCCGAACGCAAAGCCGAAACAGCGGCCCATGTCCAGCTTCACTTCGTGGAAGTTGCTGTTGAGGCGGTACCCCCCGATTTTCGAATCCTTCAGGTACCGGTTGACGGCCTCGACGGTTTTTCCGACCTGCTCGTCCGTGGCCGTGCCACCCATGATGGCGAACACCTGGCCGGTGAGGGTCATCCGGACGCCTGTCGGGAAATCCCCTTCCACACGCCGGCCCCCGTCGTCATAATAACCGTTGAACCATTCGAAGCCTTCGGCATTCCGCACGACTTCATTCCTGCGGATATGTTCCATGAGCCAGGCGGACTTTGCCTCCAGATCCGCGATGACGGCGGAGACCGGCAGATGGAGCGTCTTGCCGGATATGTCATGCATAACGCGGTCGTAGTAAGAATTCAGGGTAGCCTGCTTGGCGGCGGCGTTTTCGTAGTCGGGGGCGTTCGCAGCGGAACCCTTGCCGCAGACGCTTTCGGTGGAAGGGCTCGATCCGGCGGAAGCCATGGAGCCGGAGGAAGCGGCAGGGCGAATCGTATCAAACAGCAGGTCCATCTCGGCAGCCACGGTGATTTCCGACAGGAGGCCCTCCGCCTGCATGAACTTCAGCAGATCGGCGAGCTCCCGCAGATTCGAGGCGTAAAAGGCGGTGAATGCAACGCTTTCCCCATTACGGCCCGCCATGTCCAGCCCGTCGTTCCAGTCCGCGTCCTCGAGGCGCAGGTTGTTGTGTGCGCCCACATTGAAGAACTGGACCATGTTCTGGAGCAGGATGTGTTCCAGGACCGTTCCCTCGTAGAGGATCCCGTCCGTCTGCTTCTGCTTGTTGCCGTATTCGGGGGTCCAGGCTTCGTCGGCGGCTTTTGAACGACGGACAAGCTTGTCCTTGAAATAGGTCTGTTTTTCCGTCAGGAAGCCGAGATCGCCGGTTTGATCCAGATACAGCATGGTGGTCAGAAACGGCCACGCGCCATGATCCATCCAGCTGCGGGCGATGTTGTTGCGGTCCGCGATGAACTCGCCGGGTTTCGTGCCGATGATGGTGGCGTTCGAGCCGTCGACGCGGACACCGGCGTAGTTGTTGTGGAGCAGGTGCTTGACCTCGGCCGGTTCCATGATCAGGAGGGCGAGGCAGTCCTGCCACAGATCGCGCCAGCCGCGTCCGCCGCGTCCGTAGTCATGGTGCGGGAGAAAGGAGCAGCCATAGATGCGGCGCAGAATGGGTTGAAGGGAGACCCACTTCATCCACTGGTCGAAGCCTGTATCCGCACTTCCGAAGCCGATCACGCCAAGTTTCCCTTTCCAGGCGGCATTGCTTTCCTCAAGTCTTGCCTCGAAAGCGGCCTCCGTCAGATACGGACGGGAGATGGCTTCCGTATCGTCCCCGTCTTCGCTGATGGCGAGTGCGACAATCCATGTTTTCGAAGTGCCTGGAGCTAGAAAGATGTCCGCAAAGCGGAAAGCGCCGACTGCTTCAAAGCCTTCGTATGCCGATCCGGCCTGTGCGGGGGGACACGCATTCTTCACGACGGCTTCCGGCCAATCAAAGGTGCCGCCTTCGCCGATGAACTCCTCCACTTCGGGAAAGAAACCGATCGGGGCGGTGCCATCGCCTTCGGCGCCGTACGCGCCATAGGTGACATGGTTGATTTTATGGCCGCGTTCATCAAACGAGAAGCTGGGCTTCACCTCCAGTCCTGTTTCCGTTGTGCGGATCCGGTGCAGAAGCGAGGTGACGTGCCGATGGTCGCGAATGTCGGAGGCGGAACGGCCGTAAAGCGGGAGTGCTGCCGTCGGGGTGAGGGACAGCGGTGCTGTTCCCGTATTGGTGACGGTGATGCGGGTCAACTCCACCTGGTCGGCCGTCATCGGCGCGAAGGTGGTCAGTTCGGCCCGGATGCCGATTTTCGCATTTTCACGAATCAGCTTGTGCCACAGGAAACCGGCTTCCACACGGGAAGTTTCGGTTCCCTCATATGTTTCAGCGAGCTGCCTGGCGGATATGCCGGTGCAGGACCACGCGCCGATGCCCTTGATGTTCAGCCAGAAATTGCGGCTGGAACGATTGTTGTGAAGATTTTCCGAGGAAACCGGCTCCATCAGGAAGGTGTTCTGCGAACTCTTGATGTCACCGTTCAAGGTGGGTGTTACAGCACCCATGATGCCGGCCTCGTTGGCGATGGGGAAGTACAGGCAGCTGGTCTGCTGCGGGTTGTCGAGCGCGAAGTCACCCTGGTCGTTGAGCCAGGTAAAGCCTTTGGTTTGGTTCATGGTCATCCTCCTTGCGTCTTCGACGGGTCGATTCATTCGCCTGCCTGCCTGCCAAGGTGTCCGGGTGCGAAGACAAATCCCTGCTTCTATTTTATCCATCCCTGAGTGGGGACAGTAGCACGATTCCGTACACGGATAAGACGGATTCGGGAAATGGCGGAAAGAAAAACAGGCCTGTCGGAAGATGTCCGGCAAAACCTGTTCTTGGAACGGTTCTATGAATTTCGTTGATGTCACCGTACCCTGTCGGTGTCCACGAAACAATGCAGATGAAGCGGGCGCAGCAGCTTGAACCCCTCGCCTGCCTCGAACCCCATTGCGTGTCCCAGCTCTTCCGCCTTTGCGGTGAAATAGGTCCGGAACATGTCCAATGTGCCGCCGCCCATCTGGGAGACATGTTTGGCGACTGCATCGAATTTCAATGGGAGGAGGCCGGACACGTCCACGGTCGTGTTCGGACGATCCGTGAAGTAATAGCCGACCATCTCGATCTCGCAGGGTTCTGAGGGTTCAGGCGTTTCATAGTGAAGATTGCCGCAGCTCATGATGGCCTTCGAGACTGCAAGACCCGTAATCCGGTGATCCGTGTGGGCTTCGTAGGGAAGCCAGGGATCCGGGCAGAATACGGCCTGCGGACGAACCTTGCGGAGAATGCCGCAGATATCCGCGGCGAGCGGATTGACCGCTTCCAGACTACCATCAGGGTACCCGAGCGCGTGAAAGTCCGTGACGCCGAGTGTTTTTCCAGCTGCGGCCAGCTCCTCGGACCGGATGCGGGCCGTATCTTCACGCGACAACTTTCCGCCGCCGAGATCGCCGTTCGTGACGGTGAGATAGGAAACCTCGCAGCCTTTTGCGACAAGTTTTGCGATGGTTGCGCCCATGCCGAGTTCATTGTCGTCCGGATGCGGTTGAATGCACAGGACCCGCTTGCAGGAGAACAGATTGGGGGGTGTCATCAGAAACCGGATATCCATCATCGATTCCCTCGTTTTTCCTGGATTTTATTGACCCGGCAATTGATTGCTGACGTTTTTGAATGCGGAACAAGCCTTGTATCAATTGCCGGAGTCCTATCCTTTACTGCATGTTTGTTGCCGATTCTATAATGGAACAACAGGATGAGCACAATGGATTTGGTGCGAACAGGTGGATTGACTGGGATCCGGCAACCGGTGAGGGTCCGTTTCCGACAGCGCAATTTGGCCATATTATACTACAGAATGGCCGTATCGGGAATTGATGCCGCCATTCCTTATGGATACACTGGGGTAGTCAAATCCACTTTCCAAAAGCATTTCAAGGATTTGTACGGTATCAGGGAAAGTGTACCTTTACGGAGGGAAACGGGATAGGTACTGTGTATCTATCCTGAATATGCGAGAGGAGGAACATCATCCATGTCGAAGATGACGCTGCCGCTGGCTGCCCAACCCACATCCGTCATCCGTTCCATGGGCGCCTTGAAAAAAGGAATTCTGCGTCATTGGCAGCTGTATGTCATCATGCTGGTCCCGCTCATGTGCCTTATCCTGTTCAAGTATGTCCCGATGATCGGATTGCAGATTGCCTTCAAGACCTACAGGGTCAAGGCTGGAATCTGGGACAGTCCGTTTGTCGGCTGGAAGCATTTCATTCGCTTCTTCGAATCCCCCTCCACCCTGCAGATCATATGGAATACGGTCAGCCTGAGCCTTTACAGCATCGCGGCATCCTTTCCGCTCGCCATCCTGCTGGCCATCGCCCTGAACGAGGCCCAGCAACGGAGTCTGAAAAAGCTGGTGCAGATGATTACCTACGCGCCGTACTTCATCTCCACGGTCGTCCTGGTGTCCATGCTGAACCAGTTTCTGGATCCCCGGATCGGTGTGCTCAGCATGTTGATGCAGCAGGTCGGCATCGATACAAGGAACATCATGGGAAATCCGGACCTTTTCCGGCATCTTTATGTCTGGTCCGGCATCTGGCAGAGCACCGGCTACAGCGCCATCATCTATCTTGCCGCATTGACCGGCATCAGCCACGAGTTGACGGAGGCGGCCGTCATTGACGGCTGCACGCGCATCAAGCGCATCTGGCATGTGGATCTTCCCGGCATCCGGCCTTCGGTGGTCACGCTTTTGGTTCTGAACATGGGCTATGTCATGAGTGTTGGATTCGAGAAGGTATTTCTGATGCAGTCTCCCTCGATCCTGAACGTATCGGAGGTCATGTCGACCTATATTTACCGGATCGGCTTGCAGAACAGCGATTACAGCTATTCGACGGCCATCGGCCTCGTCAATTCGATCATCAACCTCATTCTCATCATGACTGTCAACCAGATTGCCAGGAAGACGGGAGAACAGGCCCTGTGGTGATCCTGTCCACCCCATGACCGGAGTGAAGCCAAGCAACGGAGGTCCTGCATGCCAAAGAAAATCCGTCTTACCGTCCCGGATCGCATCTTCATGTTCTGTGTCTACTTTTTCCTCATCCTTTCGATGCTGCTGGTGGTCTACCCGTTGATCTTCATTGTCAGCGCCTCGTTATCGGAACCCTCGAACGTCCTGACCGGGAAAGTCTGGCTTTTTCCCGTCGACTTTTCCCTGTTCTCCTATCAGGCAGTTTTCAAGAACAAACAGATTTTAAGCGGATATTTCAACAGTGCCTGGTATACGCTGGTCGGCACGGCCGTTTCGGTTTCTCTGACCATCATGGCGGCATTTCCCCTTTCGAGGAAGGGTTTTTATGGAAAGAACATTTTCATGGGCCTGTTCCTGTTCACCATGCTTTTCTCTGGCGGATTGATTCCAACTTATCTGCTCCTGAAGAACATCGGCATGATAAACACCCGATGGGCCATTGTGATTCCGAACGCCATCGCAGTCTGGCTGGTGATTATCGCGCGAACCTTCTTTCAGCAGAATGTACCCGAGGAGCTGTACGAGGCTGCCGAGATCGACGGTTGCGACGATTTCCGGTTCCTGATCAAAATGGTGCTGCCCCTTTCTGGCCCGATCGTGGCGGTCATCGCCCTGAACTATGCGGTGTGGCTCTGGAATGGCTATTATGATGCCCTCATCTACCTGACGGACCAGAAGAAATATCCGCTCCAGATCATTCTGCGCGATATCCTCATCCTGAACCGGGTGGACATCAATACGGTAAGTGATCTGGAAAGTTCGATGCGGAAGCAGGGCCTGGCCGTTGTCCTGAAGTATTCCCTGATTGTGGTGGCAAGTGCGCCATTGCTTGTTGTGTATCCATTCCTTCAGAAGTATTTCGTCAAGGGCATCCTGATTGGCTCCGTAAAGGGGTGAGGTTTTCGTGCGAACAATGAATGAACCAATTTGTGAACGCATGTATGTATCTGGTTGTGCAAACGATTTCATTTTCAGCCTCGCCATTTGACCGCTAGTCGTGACCTATCCCCTTCCATGCCTTTGTTATCCTCTGCCGGCAGGGACTGTTCCGGAACGGTTTCTGCCAGGCAGCCTGCCCAAATCAAGAATCAGGAGGAAAGAAAATGAAAAGAACTCTTGCCCTGATCCTGTGCGTCCTCATGCTTGTCTCCACCGCCGCCGGGTGCGGCACCACGTCCGCAACACCCTCAGACAGCGCTTCTTCCGCATCATCCGCCAGCGCGGCGGACACCTCCGCCACAGCGGAAGCCTCAGCATCCTCCGATACAGGGAATAGCGTCACGGCCCCCGGAACGTATCCCGTCGTCAAGGACAAGGTGACTTACAAGTGCGTCATCGCGACCGGTCCTTTCGTCGAAGACATGGCGACCAACAAGTTTACGACATTCTATGAAGACAAGACGAATGTCCATATCGAATGGCAGGTCATTTCCGAGCAGGGTAAAGAAGAGAAGGTATCCATCATCCTGGCCAGCGGCGATCTGCCCGATTTCTTCATGAACGCAAACGTACCGGACATGGAAGTGAAGTATGGTACCCAGGAAGGTCTCATCATTCCTGTTGATGATCTCATCACGAACAACATGATGTACCTCCAGGAAGCCATGGCCACCTATCCGGTCGGCTCCATGGACACCATGCGCCAGGTGGATGGCAAGCTATACGGCCTGCCGACCATGTCCGATTGCTTTCATTGCGCCAATTCCGCAAAAATGTGGATCAACAAGAAGTGGCTCGACAAGCTGGGTCTTGCGGTTCCGGCCACCACCACGGAATTTGAGGCTGCAATGAAGGCCTTCAAGGAAAAGGACCCGAATGGAAACGGCAAGCAGGATGAAATTCCGCTGGTCGGCGCCATCAAGGGCGGTTGGCACAATACGGTCGACAAGTTCCTGCTCAACGCATTCCTGTATTACGACATGGACATCAATCCGGATGCCGATTCGGGCACAAACGCCGGTTGGTTCCTCACAGCCGACAAAAAAGTCGACACTGCGTTGAACAAGGATGCATACAAGGCCGGTCTCGGCTGGCTGAACAGCCTTTACAAGCAGGGATTACTGTATGACGGCAGTTTTACGCAGGACAACACCCAGCTGACCCAGCTGGTTGAAAACCCGGATGCGGAACTGGTCGGATGCGTGCCCGGCGGTTGGGGCGGCACCTTTGCAAAAGTTCCCGGCGAGCGTTACTCCGAATATGTCACACTTCCTCCGCTCAAAGGACCTGATGGCGTGCAGGGCGCAATCACGATTCCCCAGCTGCCCTCGAATTCCCTCTGGATCACCAGCAATGCGAAAAACCCGGAAGTCATCGCCCGCTGGGCGGACTGGCTTTATACCGTCGAAGGCTCCCTCACGGTTCGCCGTGGTTTCAAGGATGTCGCATGGCGTGATGCCACTGCCGGTGAAATGGGCATCAACGGGAAACCCGCCGTCTGGACCCAGCTGATTCCATGGAACGACTCCGAGCCCCAGAATGAAACCTGGACCCGTTTGGGGGTCTTCGCCGAAACAGACAGTCTGCGCCTTGGCCAGACCACGGACCTCAAATTGGAACGGACAAGCATGGAAGGTCTCGAATTGTTCCTGTATGAACAAACCTCCCAGAACTACCGGCCCTACGCCCAGTTTGACAAGGTTGTGCCGCCGCTCAAATTCTCTGATGCGACCATGAGCGAACTGGTCACCATGAAAGTCGAATTCGGAAAATATGTGAAACAGGCGAACGTCGAGTTCATCACCGGCAAGAAGGATCTGGAAAAGGATTGGGATGCCTATATCGCCGGATTGGATTCGGTCGGACTTCCAAAGATCCTCGAAATTTACAATGCAGCCTATACAAGCATCTATGCTGGGAAGTGACGAATTGCCCGAACGCCGGGATATGGATCCGAAATCGGGCGGACTCTACAAAGGTGCGGCATGAAAGAAACTGGACCGGTACGGATTTCCGTGCCGGTCCGTCATGCGCCTCATCGCAGTTTCGGACCGGAACTGGTTGCAGATCAAAGAACGTACCGAAACTGCAGGATCCTGTTTATAACGGCAATCTGAAAGGTATAATGCTGACTGGTATGCCTGATGCGTATGGAATCTTTCACGGAAGGACGGGTGGTTTGTCATGGGAAGAGCTGCCTCCGAAGGGATTCATGTGTCAAAACGGCTCAAAACCGATACTGTGCAGCCATTGAACAGAAAGTTGGTGTTCGGTTTTCTGCTGTCCTATCTGCTTGTCCTTGTGCTGCCCACCCTTTCGGGAAGCATCCTTTATGTCATGGCCACGCAAGCCATGCAGAACCAGGCCGATCGCGCCAACCTCATCCGCCTTCACGACACGGAAAGCATAGCCTCCCAGCAAATCGCCACCATGATGTCCTTCGTGGACCGTATGGCTATGAATCAGGATATCATGGCGCTCGGAACCATGTCGGCCCGCCGGCAGAATTCGACGGACATCCTGCGCATCAAGGAAAGTGCGGAAGCCGTTCGCCGTTACAACAACACCAATCCGCTCATCACGGAATACTATATCCACTACAACCGTTCCGACATCACGCTGTCATCCAGCGATGCCTTTCTGGATTTTTCAAGGTTCTATGGAACCTACTTCAAATGGGGGGACATGACACAGGCCGAATGGAGCCGGTTCGCCTCGGGCACAAGGCAGGATCGGAAACTGTATCCGGCCACGGAAATCCTGCAGAAGAGTCCCGCGGACAAATCGGGGAAATCCTTGCTATATATCCAGTCCCTGCCGTTGGAATACCGTTCCCGGGTGGATGGCTATCTGGCCGTTCTGATTGATGAAAAGGAATTGCAACGCCTGCTTTCCGGTGTGGAACTTGGCAATGCGGGCCAGTCCATCGTCTTCAATGCGGATCGTGAAGTCCTTTCCGGGGTCTATGCGGATCATGCGCCTGAAGGGTTGCTCCGATCCCTTCCTGCGCTGCCGGACACAACGGATGGGCATATGATGTTCCCGTTCGACGGAAACCGCTATTCCATCACGTTTGTCCGATCAGCGTCCTTCGGCTGGACTTATTTGTCCGCTGTCCCCACCTCATTTGTTTATGGACAGATGTGGCAATTGGGCATCGTGATTGCCAGCGGGTTTTTGCTAACGCTGCTATGCGGCTTCGTCCTTGCTTTCTGGCTCTCGAAGCGGAATGCCAGACCCTGGCAGGAAATCGCACAGGCGATCGGCGTGCCGGAACGGAAGGAGAAAATACGCCTGATGGGTGATTCGGACCAGATCCGCGGCAAGGTGCTGCAGATGGTGGAGAACAACCGGGATCTGGCGCAAGTGCTGGAAACGCAGCGCCCGGTAGTCCAGGCTGTTTATCTGCTCCGGCTGCTTTCCGGCAGGTTCCTGACACGCCAACAGTTGGACCGGGATATGCATCTGGCCGGCATTGATTTTCAGGCGCCCGGGTACATGGTCCTCATCCTCGGTCTGGAACGAAAATCGTGTGCATCCGAAGAGTTCATGAACAGAAAGACCCTCCTCCGCTTTCTTTTTCAGGAGAAATACAGGGAATGCTATGGATTGGCGGTGCAGGTTTCCGAGGATCTGGCCGAAGACGGCATTGTTTTTCTGCTGCCTTTGCCACATATGGATGGCGAACTATTCCTGAAGGACTTCAGCCCGCGGCTGCAAACATGGCACGCTGAACTGCGGGAAAACCACCATTTATTCATGAAAACCGCCTGTGGAGAGATTTTTACGGATATCATGGATGTCCACCGGTCTTTCGACGAAGCGCGGCAGGCCCTCGCGTATGCCGGGTATGAATCACCCTACTGGCATACGGATCTGCCGAAAGGACAAAAGCCGTATTTTTATCCATTCGAGTTCGAAAGCCAGATCCTTCATCAGGTTTGGGCGGGAAACCGGGAGGCGGTGGAAGCGCTGTTCGATCGTTTGCAGGAGGAGAATCTGGAACAGCAGAAATTGAGTCCGATGCTGTCCGGATTGCTGGCTGCGGAAATCTGCGGCACGCTCATCCATCTTCTGGACCGTTCCGCCTATGATGTTCCCATGCTGTTGCAGAATATCCAGGGAATGACCGGAAGGGAACTGCCGGAAGTCCTGGAGTGCGCAAGGCTGATCTGTGTTTCCATGGCGGAAAAATCACAGGAATCCCAGCAGCGGAAGGAAGACGAACTGAATGACGCCATCATCTCCTATGTGAGGCGGGAACATGCGAATCCTTGTTTCTGCATCTCGGATGTGCGGGAAAAATTTCCTCTTTCTGTCAATGCCATCAATACGCTGTTTGTTGAAAAAACCGGGAAAACATTCTGCAATTACCTGGAAGCCTTCCGCATGGAAACTGCCTGCGAATATCTGAAAAAGGGCACCATCACCGTACAGGAGGTTTCGGATTCAGTCGGCTATTCCAGTTCGCACTCGTTCCGGCGGGCTTTCAAGCGCCGTTACAACATCCTTCCCACTGAATATCAGGGGTTGGAATCCGGAAGCATGTAAAATCACGGGGGACAGGCAAGTCCCGTCCGAAAGAAACAAAGGAGACACCATGAACAAGCCGCTCGATTTACGTTTCCGCCAGGTCCATCTCGATTTCCACACCAGCCCGGACATCGACGCCGTGGGGGAATCCTTCAACCCGGAAGCCTTTGCACATACACTCGTCAAGGCGAGAGTGAACTCCATTTCCTGCTTCGCCCGGTGCCATCACGGCATGCTGTATTATGATTCGAAAGTGAATCCGGAACTGGTTCATCCGAATCTGAAAAACCGGAATCTGCTGAAGGATCAAATGTCCGCCTGCCACAGGAGTGGGATCCGCATGCCCGTGTATACGACCGTGCAGTGGGATGACCATATGGCAAAGACGCATCCCGAATGGCTTTGCATGAGCGAGACAGGAGGAGAGGTCAATTGGTACGGATTGTACGATCCGGGCTTTTACCGGTTTCTTTGCGTGAATTCTCCCTACCGTGACTTCCTCAAGGCCCATGTTGCGGACATTTTCGAAAATCTCGGCGAGGTGGATGGCCTGTTCTTCGACATCCTGTTTCTGACGGATTGCTCCTGCAAACACTGCCGCAAGGGAATGGAAGCGCAGGGGCTTGACCCGGTGAGGAAAGAAGACCGGCTGAATTATGCGCAGCAGACACTGGACCATTTCATGCTGGACATGTCCGCGCATGTGCGGACATTCAGCCAATCCTGCAGTGTCTTCTACAACTCAAGCCATATAGGGCCGGTCATACGGCCGCGGTTGCCGGCCCACTCGCATCTGGAACTCGAATCCCTGCCGAGCGGCGGCTGGGGATACATGCATTTCCCATGCACGGTCCGATATGCGCGAACCCTCGGATACGATTGTCTCGGCATGACAGGCAAATTCCACACGTCCTGGGGTGATTTCCATTCCTTCAAGAACCGGGAAGCGTTGGAGTTCGAGTGTTTCCACATGTTGGCGCTCAATGCGAAATGCATGATCGGCGACCAGATGGATCCGGCCGGAGTCTTGTCAGGTCCTGTATATGATCTGATCGGCTCGGTCTATGACCAGGTTGCCACGAAGGAACCCTGGTGTACGGATGCGGCAGCGCGAACGGACATTGCCATTCTCACCCCCGAGGAATTTGCCGCACAGGGACACCGAGAGCTGCACCCGTCTGTGATCGGGGCGACACAGATGCTGACGGAGGCCGGTCATCAGTTCGATGTCGTGGATTCCAGAAGCGACTTCTCGGTGTACCGGCTGCTCATCCTTCCCGATGAGATCCCGGTATCCATCCCCTTGAAGGAGAAACTCGACCGGTTCACACAAAACGGCGGTGCATTGCTCTGCACTTTCCAATCCGGGATGGACGAAGCGCATGCCGCGTTCCGGCTGGATTTGGGTGTGGTGCTCAAGGCGCAGCAGACACTGGATATCCATGGCATGCCGGTGGCGGGCCGCGAGTTCGATCGGGCTGCCTATGCCGATTATCTGGTGGCGGGCGGGGAGATGGGCAAGGGACTGCCAATGACGGAACATGTCATGTATCGAAAGGGGATGGAAGTGGAAGCCGGAGAGGGGGCGGAGGTGCTTGCGGAAGCCATTCTGCCTGCGTTCGACCGGACATGGAAACACTTCTGTTCCCATCGTCAGGCTCCTTCTTCCGGAATCCGCGGATACGCAGGCATCGTGCAAAAGGGGCGTTCCATCTATTTCGCGCATCCCGCATTCGGTCTGTACCGGGAACATGCACCCCGCTGGATCAAGGTGATGGTGATGAATGCCATCGACCTTCTGCTTCCGGAACCCATTCTGCGTCATGATGGCCCCACCACGTTGATTGCCGCTGTGAACGTTCAGGAAAGGGAAAGGCGCGAGGTGGTGCACCTTCTTCATTATCTCCCCCTGCGGCGGAGCGCAACGATTGACGTAATCGAAGACATCATTCCCCTGTTCAATGTGCAGGTTTCCCTGCTTGGGGACAAGACGGTCTGCGGTGATGGCGGAGTCCCATCCGTGAAGCTTGTGCCGGAGATGAAGGCGCTTCCCGCCGAATGGGATGGAGAGCGGCTGTTGTTTACCGTTCCGGAGATTCGTGGACATCAGATGGTAGAAATCTCCTGCTAGCCATTCCCGTTCTTGCCGGCAACATGGGGATGGGCATGATGTCCGTCCTCATGGGAATGCCGGTGGGTATGCAGCAGGGTGCCATGCAAATGGGCATGCCTGTGGGACTCGTCCAGAATGAGGAATGCCCCGAACAGCATGAGTGGCAGGGAGGCCAGGAAGCGCCAATCAGGCGGTTCCTGAAAGATGCCGAAACCAACAAGCACCCCAATGAAAGGCGCAGCGCCAAAAAACGCACTCGTTTGTGCTGCGCCGAGACTCCGCATGGCACGGATGAAAAGGACGATGCTGAGTCCATAGGATACAAACCCAAGGCCCATGGAAAGCAGAATACCGGCCAGTCCGGGAATGGATTGCCCCAACAGAAGAGCAAGCATCAGTGAGAATACCCCTGCGGCGATCCCTTTCACCGAGACGATGACCAGCGGATCCTTTGCGGAAATGACTCTTGTCAGATTATTGTCCATTCCCCAAAGGAAACAGGAGAGCAGAATTCCAAGCGCGCCAAGAGAAAATCCCCATTCGCCGCCAGTTTCCAGCGACAGCAGAATACTCGCCGATGTGATGGCAAGAATGGCAAGAAACAGTCTTTTTCCGATGGACTCCCGGAAAAGGGTGAAGGCGATGATCGCGGTGGCCGGTGCCTCGAAATTCAGAAGAAGCGAAGCCGTAGTGGCCGGCGTATGCTTCAGGCTGATCATAAGGAGAATCGGAGCGGCAATCCCGCCTGACGCGATGGCGCCAATGAGCCAGGGGAGGTCTTTTCGGCCGATGCCTGCCTCCCGGACGGAACGGCTGCCAAACCGCCGCAGAAACAGTTGCAGGACCAAGAGGCCCAAACCGCTTCCCAGATACAGGAAGGCAGCCATCGGGATCGGATCAATGCCTTCGAGCAGCTGCTTCGACAGGGGCGCACTCATGCCGAAAAGCGCTGCTGACAAAATGGCGGTGAGTTTTGACCTTGTTTTTCCCTGATGCATGGATGCCACATCCTTTTTGGATTGCTCAATCTGATCATACAGGAAGCCTCTGCGAACAGAAAGCCCGCTTGACGCGTTTTCTTCAGGAGGAATTCCATTCCCGCCTCAACCGCCAGGCGAGTCATCTCCTTTGCCTGTTGATTGTCGTGTTCGCACTGACCCGATATGATGGGGATGGGAATTGCATATGAAAGAGGGGGCAGGCGGTATGGAAGGCATGAAACTGCAAATTGCCGAACTGAGAAAGAGAAAAGGAATAACCCAAGCCCAACTTGCCGATGCGTTGGGCGTTGTCTATCAGACTGTGAGCAAGTGGGAAAAGGGGACATCCTTGCCGGATATCGGTTTGCTGCCCGCAATTGCCCGGTATTTTGAGGTTTCGGTCGATGAAATCCTTGGCCTCAGGCCATTGCCGGACACGGCCTATCTGCCGCATCATGCGGACAAGAGCGGCTATTGGGATGCGAAACTGGACTATCTGAAAAACACACGCAGTCTTTTTTGGAACGACGATTATCTCGAATTTCTGGTCAGGCATGTCTGGAAAATCGACAAACCAGTCGATGTGGTCGATTTCGGCTGCGGATACGGTTTCCTCGGGTTGAAGCT
Source organism: uncultured Clostridia bacterium (assembly GCA_942493335.1). Taxonomy (GTDB): domain Bacteria; phylum Bacillota; class Clostridia; order DSM-8532; family DSM-8532; genus JAEWSN01. Next base: position 3,654,925 of record OW818693.1, read on the forward strand.
CCTGCCGCTTCTTCCGCCGGGAAGCACATATACGGGTCTCGACATCAATGAAGGCATGATTGGGGAAGGCCGGCGGATCTTCGCAAACAGCGGGTATGTCACAAACTTTCGGAATGAGGATGTCAACAAGTTTCAAGAGATCGGACAGTATGATGTGGCCCTTTGCCAGGCTTTCCTGAGGCATATTCCCAACCCCCGCGAGATTCTCGTGAAAATGGTGGACGCGGTCAGGAAAGACGGACTTGTCGTCTGTGTCGAAGTAAGCAGGAATCTTGAAAACAGCGGGATGTGCATCCGGGGATTTGATTTTCCGGAGTTCGGCAGGACTTCCGCTCTCCAGAAATTCTGGAAAGCGGAGTTCGAGTCCGAGGGAAGAGATTATGCATTGGGCATGAAGGTTCCGTTTTATCTGCACGAATTGGGACTGAAGAACATTGATGTACGCCTGAATGACCGGGTCAACTTACTGCTGCCCGGGAATGAGCATGATCAGCAGATGCTGGCCGGACTTGACGCACTTCATGGCTGGGGATTGGGTTCAGCGGAGGAAGAAGAGGAAAAGGGCAAATCCGGCGGGATGGCGCTCTTCATGAACCGTGGCCTTTCACGGGCGGAAGTCGAAGGGTATGAAGCTGCGAACGAGGCTATCCGACAGTTTGTCCGTGAAAAGGGGAGCGAGGCGGAAATCGTTCACTCGTTGTGTCTGATTGTTTCATTTGGCTGGAAACGATAGACGACACCGAAGTCATTTTACGGATTCCCTGGCACAGCGGCAGCCTGCCCCGTCACCCCTTCGCGCTGCATGACCTGCGCCAGCTGCGAGCCGGCCCTTCCGTGATGCTTCACCTTGTCGATGGTTCGCCGCAGATACGCGGTCAGCTTTTCCTGGAAAACCTCTTCCGTCGTTTCTCCGTTCTGGATGAGAAACAAACCCTTCTCCCAACTTGCCGTGAGGGCCGGGTTCAGCAGTTCCCTGGCGGAAAGACGCACCAGCGCGACAATGGCCTCGCCCTTGTCCGTTGGCGTGATGATCTGCGACTTGCTGTGGATGCGGATGTATCCGATGTCGGTCAATTTCTTGATGATGCCGGCACGCGTCGCTGAAGTGCCGATGCCGCTCGTCTTGATCTGCGCCCGGAGTTCCTCGTTTTCGATGTACTTGCCGGCCTTTTCCATGGTCAGGATCAGCGAACCGTCTGTGAAGCGCGCCGGCGGCTTCGTTTCCCGTTCCTCGAGCTCAAATCCGGTCACATCACACTTTTCCTTTTTCACAAGCTTGTGGATGGGGGATTCGGAGAGGTCATCATCCCCCTTGCCGGCCACTATGTCGTAGATTTCCTTCCAACCCGGATCCTTCAGGGTTTTCGAGCTGGTCGTGAAGGTTTCCCCGCCAATGTCCGTCTCCACTTTCACCGTATTGTACTCGGCAGGCGGATAGAAGATGGCCAGGAAACGCTTGACGACAAGCGTATAGATATTGCGTGCATCTGCGTCCAGCGTATCGGGCGCCACCGTGACATAGGTGGGGATGATGGCATAATGGTCAGTCACCTTTTCATCATCGACATAGCGTTTCGTGGTTTTGTCGATGGAAAGCTTGCCGAAATCCTTGATGCGCCTTACGACGTCCTTCCAGGCAGCCTGGCCGAACAAGCCGTTGAGCACCTTTGGCAGCTCCGGCACCACTTCAGTGGAAAGCACCCGGCTATCGGTACGGGGGTAGGAAATCAGCTTCTTCTCATATAGGCTCTGCGCCACTTCCAGCGTGCGGTCAACCGGCATCTTGAAGCGCTTGTTCGCCTCCGATTGCAATTCGGCCAGGTTGAACAGGAGCGGTGGCGGTTCGGGCTTTACCTTGATGTCGATTTTGCGCACTTCCGCGGTCTTTCCGGAAAGCCGGTCGATCAGGGCTTGCGCGTCCTCTTTTGTCAGGGAATCATCGACTTCCTCTTCCGGGACGGCAACGGTGGTTTTCGCTTTCTTTTCAGCAAGCTGCGCCAGACTTCCGTCAGACTGGCTTTCTCCGCCGGATGCGCCGTTTACGCCCGCAAGGGCGCCGGAACCTGCAGCGCCGTCCTTCCCGCCCTTCGGCTCCTTCTTCGTTTTTTTCTTCGCAGGCTGCCATCGTCCTTTGTAGGCGATCCCATTGTCCTGCGAGAGGAAGGAAGCGACAACCGCATAGTTGATCTTCGGAACGAAATGACGAATCTCCAGCTCCCGCTCCACCACCAGGCCAAGGACACAGGTCATGACACGTCCGATGGCGATGACGGCGGATTTCGGTTCCTTCAGGAAGCCCGCGAGATCCCTTCCGTACTGGCAGGTATAGAGACGGCTGAAATTCATGCCGAAGAGCCAATCCTCCTTGGCGCGGCAATAGGCGGCCTTGCCAAGATTGTCATATTCCCGGATGTCCTTGGCTTCCCTGATGCCCTTTCGGACGGCTTCCTCGGTCTGCGCGGAAATCCAGACCCGGCGGGCCGGTTTGTCCGATCCACTTTGCGCATACACGAGACGAAAGATGTATTCGCCTTCGCGTCCGCTGTCCGTGCAGGCATAGACGTTGTCGACATCGGGGCGGTTCAGCAGGCTGCTGACCACATCAAACTGTTTCCGGTTCCCTTTTTCCTCGATGACGGCGTACTTGTACACCTCCGGAATGATGGGCAGGTGCTGGACGCGCCATTGCTTGTATTCAGGGTTGTATGCATCGGGATAGGCCATGGTGACCAGGTGCCCGAAGCACCACGAGACGATGGCGTCGCCCGATTCGGCGAACCCTCGACCGCGGTCCGTGCGTGAAACATCCACCCCGAGGACCGCGGCAAAACTGGCCGCGACAGATGGTTTTTCCGTGATGTAAAGCGACTTGCCCAAAATGAAAGCTCCCGTTCATGCCGTTGTCAGGCCCGACGCGAAGCTGCGGCGGGGCATCGGACTTTGCCCGTGCCTGCCAATTATACCACTCCGGAAGCGGGCTGCGTATCAGCGACCTTCCCGCGCGCTTTTCGGGAGAGTGATCCGGAAGGTCGTACCCTGTCCCGGAAGCGAAAGGCAGTCAATACTGCCGTTCAGCTCATTCATCACCAGATTGTGGACAATGAAGAGACCAAGGCCTGATCCGCCGAATCCCCGCTTTGTCGTAAAGAAGGGATCGAACACGCGGGCCAGCACTTCAGGCGGCATTCCCGTGCCGTTGTCTTCGAACATGAGCAGAACCTGGGCATCCTCCTCGACCGCGTCGATTTCCGCCAATCCGGACATTTCCGGCGTAAAGGCATGCTGCAGCGCGTTCATCATCAGATTGGAAAGGATCTGCGAGATGGCGCCCGGGTGTGTGCTGATCCAGATGTCCTTCCCGATCCGGTTCAACAACCGGTGAGGGGTCTTCTTGAAACTGGGGATGAGGCTCATGACGACTTCATCCACATATTCGCGGAGATTGATCCGTCGTTCTGCATCATAGGTCCGGTCAACGGAAACCTGTTTGAAACTCTTAATCAGTCTGGCTGCCCGTTCCAGATTAGCCAGAATCATACGGGAGCTGTCCTGGCTCTTGGAAAGGAATTTTTTCAGTTCCGGTGTCAATTCCTGGCTTTCCATCCTTGCCGAGAATTCCTGCACGGTGGAATCCAGATAGGATGCGGCTGTGACACTCACACCGATGGGGGTGTTGATTTCATGGGCGACGCCTGCGACAAGCTCGCCCAGCGAGGCAAGCCGTTCGGAGCGGACCAGTTCATTCTGGGCACGCTCCAGATCCAGCATCTTCATTTCCAGTTCCAGATTGGCCTGCTCCATCTCGATGGTGCGTTCCCGGACGCGATTCTCCAGGGAGGAATTTGCTTCTTCCAGCTTCTGGTATGCCTCCTCCAGGGCTTTCTTCTGCAGAATTTTCTCTGTGATGTCAGAGCTCAGAACCGCAAATTGCCCGGGAGCGGACTGGAAGGCGACCGTTTCAAAGTATTTCCCCAGCGCTGCCACATAGTTGTCAAAGTGAAGAGTCCCGCCGTGGAGGGCGATTTCCCCGTATTTTTCCACCCAGGTATGTTCCAGATCCGGGAGCAACTCAAGGACCCGATGCCCGATCCATTGCTCTTTTGAAAGACCTGTTGTCCGGCAAAATTCGGAATTGACATCAAGATAACGGTAGTCGACCGGAATGCCGGCCTCGTCCACAATGACCTCATGCAGGGAGAATCCGTGAAACATGTTTTCGAAAAGGCTGCGATACTTGGCCTCGGAGTCCTTCAGCTGCTGTTCGTAAAGGTGTTGTTCCTCGATATTCATGCCGATTCCGGCGAAATAGGTTTTTCCGTCCAGTTCGAGCGTTACGGCGTTGAAACGGTACAGCGTATGGGAACCATCCTTGTTTCGCAGGTTCCCGTCAGCCTCGCCGTACCCGTGTTCCATCGCATGGCTGACACCTGCGGTGATCCGGTCGATGTCCTCCTGATTGTCATACCAGCCGAGCAGCGTCATCCTGCTCAGTTCTTCCGGCCCATATCCGGTCAGCTCCTCATGTTTCCGGTTCCAGCGAATCAGGTTTCCGGAAGCATCATATAAATACAGCATGCCGGGGATGCTGTCCATGATGGCGTTATTGAAGCGCCGTTCCTTATCGAGGGAGACTTCCGCATTTTTCCGTTCCGTAACATCCACATGGACTCCTGAAAAAAGAACCGGAGCGCCGGTCTCATCGCGTTTCAAGATTTTCCCGCGCGAATGGATCCACATATACGAACCGTCTTTTCGAAGGAATCTGAATTCGATGATATAGTCCGGGAGTTCGCCTGACAGATATTGCGAGATGCGAGCTTGTGCCGCGATCATATCCTCCGGATGGATCCGCTTTTCCCATTCGTCATAGGTGGAGGGAAATTCATACGGCTCGTAACCGGACAACCTGTAGTAGCTTGGTGCGAAATAGAGCGTATTCGTTTGAAGGTTCCATTCCCATACGCCGATTTTCGCTGCGTCCAGGATCAGTTCGATGCGATCCTGACTCAACCATGGCAGGGTATCTGCGTCAATCCGGTTTTGTTCCTGTTCCATGCGCACGCCTCCCTCTTTTGGGGTTCCCTGATACTTATCACCTTTATGGCCAGCCTATTCAAGCTTCCCATTCTTTCAGCGGATCAACCCGCATCCCAACCTGCATTTCAACCTGCGAAAAACCTGCATTCCTTCCGACAGGGATTCCTGTAGCCGTGGAACATGATGCACGGGAAATTCTATGCTATGATGGATTCATCCGGATCCGGCCCATGCCGGCACAAGACAATCCGCAGCAAAGGAAGGCACTCCATGGCAAACATCATCACGTATGTCGTCGGGCATCATTTGTATCTGAACATCACCAACCGCTGCTCCAATCGTTGCGCGTTCTGCATCCGGGATCGACAGGCCGGGATCGGCCACGATTTGTGGCTGGACTACGAGCCTTCCGCCGCGGAGATCATTGCGGCCATCGGCGATGCCGAAGGATATCAGGAAATTGTCTTCTGCGGGTATGGAGAGCCTCTCATCCGCCTGCCGGAAGTCATCGAGGTCGCCGCTCATCTGAAACGGCTGGGCAAGAAGGTTCGCATCAATACCAATGGTCAGGCGGATCTGATCTGGGGCCGTTCCGTTGCGGCAGAGCTTGCCGGTGTGATCGATTCGGTTTCCATCAGCCTGAATGCGGAAAATGCGGCGGAATACCAGAAGATTTGTGACTCCGATTACGGGGAGGACGCGTTTGCCGCTGTTCTGAAGTTTGCGGCATCCTGTGTTCCCTTGATTCCGGAAGTCATCCTGTCGGTGGTCGACGTGATTCCGGAGGAAGCCATTGCGCATTGCAGGATGCTCGCTGAAGGAGCAGGCGCGAAGTTTCGTGTCCGGCACATGCTGGACGCCTGATCCTCATCTTCATGTAGGACTTGTGCATCATCCCGCATGAAATTGGGTATGTATCCTGCATTACGGTTTGTGAAAGGAGCTGGCATGGGCCGATCAATCTCTTCCCTTATGACCTGTCTTTTCCTGTCCGGAACGGTTCTCCTTTTCGCAGGATGTTCCGCAGTACCCGGCAAGCCATCTCCTGCCGCCAGCTCTTCGGAGAGCGTGGTTGCGTCCCTGCCGGAAGCGACAGCGGCTGAAGCCTCGGAAACAGCCTCGGAGTCAACGACGGTTTTTGTGAAGATTTCGGCGCAGGAAGCCAAAAAGATGATGGATGCCGGCGGAGTCGTGATTCTGGATGTCCGGACACAGGAGGAATATGCGGAAGGGCACATTGCGGATGCGATACTTCTGCCGGATTCCGAGGTTGCAAGCCGCGCAGCCGAAGTACTGCCTGACAAGGAAGCGCCCGTCCTCGTTTATTGCAGGAGCGGAAGGCGCAGCGCATTGGCTGCCCAGTCGTTGAAGGATTTGGGATATTCAAGGATCTACGATTTTGGCGGAATACAGGACTGGCCCTTTGAAACGGTGAAGTGAGAAGATCCATCTGTCATTTCCACCGGTTGAACCCGTTGCGGAGTGCGCGCGTTTGCGATATGATGACGTTGTGCAATCGTGTGCGCAATTATGGATTCACCGGAATCCCTCCGTCACGCGAAACAGCATGACGGGAGTCGGGAGGAAGCTATGGGTGCGACACTGAAAGATGTGGCAAGGAGGGCGGGCGTTTCCAGCGCCACCGTATCCCGCGTGCTGCAGGACCACCCACGCATCAGTGAAAAGACCAAGGAGAAGGTCCGTATCTGCATCGAAGAGCTTGGGTATACCGTCAACAACATGGCGCGATCCCTGAAGACCAACAGATCGCGGACCATCGGCTTCGTATGTCCCGAACTCACGAACAGCTTTTTCATGCAAGTGGCCAAAGGCGTGGAGGATGAACTCAAGAATGCCGGATACAGCCTCATTCTCTGCAATTCCGACGAGAATGCGCTGGAGGAGGCTGCCCGACTCCGGTTGTTGCTGGAGCGGTGCGTGGACGGCATCATCCTGATACCGGCCACACGTTCCGGCTTGCATTTTGCAGTTGCGGGAGATGCAGGAATCCCCATGGTTCTGGTGGACAGGACGGTCGAAGGCTTTACGACGGATGCGGTCCTTGTGGACAATATCGGCGGAAGTCATGCAGCCACGCAGGCCCTGATCCGGCGCGGGTACCATCGCATCGCCTATATCGGCGGAGACCGGGAGCTGTTGACGGCCAGGGAGCGGGATGAAGGGTATCGCAGCGCCTTGGCGGACCATCACCTGACAGTCGAGGAGAATATCGTCTTGTATGGGGATTTTCACGCGGAGAGCGGATACGCCCTTATGAAGCAGCTGATGGAAATGGCGGAACCGCCCTCGGCCGTCTTCATTGCGAACTATTTCATGTATCTTGGCGCGATGCGGTATTTGTTGGCCGAAGGAACAAAAAGGCATCGGGAAGGCCGGATGCCGGCCGCCACGGTCACCATGGCGAATTTTGACAATCTGGAATCCCTTTCGATATTCGGAGGATCCGATATTGTGGTGGAACAACCCATGCAGGCAATGGGTGAGGAAGCGGCGAGGCTTCTGCTGGACCGGATCGACGGAAATCGGGCCGACTTTCCGCGGATCGTCCGTTTGAAGACAAACCTGTTGATCGACCCGGAAATGGGTTGCTGAAGACGTTGAAATGATTTGCTGAAGACCCGGAAATGGGTTGACATATCACCAGAAAAAACAGGAGGGAACCATCATGCATGCTGCCAATGGTACCAGCACGACTGTCCGCAATCTCGGTCCCTTGCCCAAGGTTGGGATTCGGCCCACCATCGACGGCCGCCGTCGCGGCGTCCGCGAATCCCTGGAGGAGCAGACCATGAACATGGCCAAGGCGGCCGCGGAGCTCATCTCCTCGACCCTGCGGCATCCGAACGGCGAACCTGTGGCGTGCGTCATCGCCGACACCTGCATCGGCGGTGTGCGGGAAGCCGCCGACTGTGCGGAGAAGTTCCGGCGCGAAGGCGTGGGCGTTTCCCTGACCGTTACGCCTTGCTGGTGCTACGGTTCCGAAACAATGGACATGGATCCTTTCCTCCCGAAGGCCGTATGGGGCTTCAACGGAACGGAACGGCCGGGCGCCGTCTATCTGGCCGCCGTACTGGCCGCCCATGCGCAGAAGGGTCTGCCCGCCTTCGGCATTTATGGTCATGACGTGCAGGACGGAGGCAATCGCATCATTCCGGAAGATGTTCGGGAGAAGATGCTCCGTTTTGTGAAGGCGGGGCTCGCGGTCGCCACCATGAAGGGGAAGGCCTATCTGTCCATGGGCTCGGTTTCCATGGGCATTGCAGGGTCCATCGTGGATGCGGACTTCTTCCAGGAATTTCTCGGGATGCGGAACGAGTCGGTCGACATGTCCGAATTCACCCGTCGTATCGACGAAGGCATTTATGACAAGGATGAGTATGTCCGCGCACTGGCCTGGGTGAAGGAACACTGCCCGGAAGGCAAGGACCTGAACATGCCGGAAGCCCGCAAGGATCGCAAGGCGAAGGATGCGGACTGGGAATTCGTCGTGAAGATGGTCCTCATCGGGCGTGACCTGATGATCGGCAATCCAAGGCTGGCGGAACTTGGCTTCGGGGAAGAGGCGCTCGGCCATTTCGCCATCGCTTCCGGATTCCAGGGTCAGCGGCACTGGACGGATCATTTTCCGAACGGGGACTTCATGGAGGCGATCCTGAACTCATCGTTCGACTGGAATGGGCTGCGGGAAGCCTTTGTCGTGGCGACGGAGAACGATTGCCTCAATGGGGTGGCCATGTTGTTCGGCCATCTCCTGACCAATACGGCGCAGGTGTTTGCGGATGTCCGTACCTACTGGAGTCCTGAAGCCATCACGCGTGTCACCGGCTGGCATCCTGAAGGGGATGCAGCCAACGGCCTGATCCACCTGATCAATTCAGGCGCTGCGGCCCTTGACGGAAGCGGATGCCAACATGAGGACGGAAAGCCAGTCATGAAGCCCTTCTGGGAAATCGCCGAAGCTGAACGGGATGCCTGCCTCAAGGCAACAACATGGGATCCGGCGAATGCCGGATATTTCCGCGGCGGCGGATATTCCTCCTGTTTCCGGACGGAGGGTGGCATGCCGGTGACGATGATCCGACTGAATCTTGTAAAGGGTCTTGGACCGGTTCTGCAGCTTGCGGAAGGTGTGACGGTCGGCCTGCCGGATGCGGTTGCGAAGACCCTCGAAGATCGGACGGATCCGACCTGGCCCTCCACCTGGTTTGCTCCCCGGCTGACCGGAGAAGGCGCCTTCACCGATGTTTACAGTGTCATGGCAAAATGGGGAGCAAATCACGGTTCCTTCTGCTATGGCCACGTGGGTGCGGACCTGATCACGCTGGCATCCATGCTGCGTATCCCGGTCAGCATGCACAATGTGGCGGAATCCGACATTTTCCGTCCATCCACCTGGAATGCGTTCGGCACGCAGGACACCGAAGGTGCCGATTACCGGGCTTGCGCGGCGCTGGGGCCGATTTACGGCTGAACAGGCCAAATGCTGCCGTCCGAATGACCTTGGCCGAATGGCGCGGTTGGAGATGGCGGGCTGGGAATGAAACGAAGGGAGTCGTCCTGCGATCAGGCAGACGGCTCCCTTTTTCTTTCGGTTGGCGGTATACTGGGTGGACAGAACGAGGGAGGCATCATGAAAAAGGGCACCATTCCGAGCGTCCAGATCCTGATGACGCTGATCTTTGCCAGTTTCGCCTGCACAGGCTCCTTCATGGCGGTGTTTTATCGGACGTGCGGATTCAGCTCTGCGGAGATGGGGGTGCTCTTTTCCTCATCCGCCTGCATCGGCATGCTTGCACAGCCGGTCTGGGGATATCTGGCCGATCGTTTTTTCGGGAAGAAGTCCATTTTGTTTCTGTTGTTGCCATTGGCGGCCGGGACCGCCCTGATCCTCTCCCGGGGCAGGTCCTTTCCAACGGTTCTTCTCCTGGTGGCGGCCCACGGTTTTTTCCTTTCCGGCATCAGCCCGCTGATGGATGCGATTCTGCTGGATACCGTTGAGCTGTCTGCGGGCGGGAGTGGGCGAAAGCCGGTCTCTTATGCGTTTTTACGATCGTTTGCCACCGCCGGGTATGCGTTTGCCAGCCTTGGAATCGGATTTCTCGTGGAGCGCTTCGGCATATCCGTCATTTTCTATGGCCTGGCTTTCCTCTTGCTTGCCGGAACGCCATTTCTGGCTGGTGTCAGGCTGCCGCGGCGTGAGGATGTGCGGATGCCGGAAGGCAAGGTGCCGCCGGGACGCATTCTGATGCACCCCGCAGTCCTGTTGTTTCTGGCAGGCGTCTTTCTTGTGAACATCGCCATGATGGGCGGAGCCAACTACATGAATGAACTGCTGGTGGCCGTGGGGGGGAACGTCACGCACCTGGGCATGATCTGGTTTGTCACCTGTGTGGTGGAGTATGGAACTTTCTTCCTGGTGAACGGACTCATCCGGAAATTCGGCGTTCTTCCCGTCTATCTGACAGGGATCCTGTTGTTTTCCCTGAAATTCGTTGTCCTTTCCATGTCGCGGAGCGTTCTGCCCATCCTTGTCGCTCAGGGCGTGGAAGGGATCGCATTCACCTTGTTCATCGTTTCAGGCATGGAATTTCTGAACCGGAACATGAAGCCGGATGAAAGGGCCACTGTCATCGGAATCTATGGGGCGGTTGGCGGTTTCGGTGCCCTGACCGCCGGGCTGGCCGGAGGATTGTTGCTGGGGGTCATGTCTCCGTTCGGTCTGTATGGCGTATTTGCAGGCTTATGCGTGGCAGCGGCCGGAATTTCCCTGTTATTGATCCGGATTGTCGGTGCCTCCCGCACGTGATCGCAGTCAGCGGGTAGTCCATGTGTGAATCAACGAGTAGCCCATGTATGAAAGCAGCGGCATCCCATTCGTGATATCAGCCAAGTCCTTCCGCACATGAATAGAGGGAAGTGACGTCGATGGCGTCCTTCCCTCTTGAAATTCCGGGTTTTTGCGCTTGTGAAGCAGCTTGCGTACTCAGCGCGTTTCAGGTCCCTATGCTTTTGGAACAGCCTGCGCACACTGTGTTGTTCCAGTTCACTTTGCGGTTGTGGCAGCCTGCGGACTCTGCGTCGTCTCCGTCCCGTTCTCCCAGGCGTCCAGCTTTTTCTGGATCAGATCGAAGGTCTTTTTCGTGATGTCCGGCAGTTCCTTGCCCCAGGCTTTTGTCGCTTCATCGAAGCCTTGCTGGATGGCATCGCGCAAAACGCCCAGTTTATTCTTGTCGCCGCCGGAGATGGATTTCGCAAATTCAACGATGGTGTCGCTCAACTTCTCCGGGCTGAGGGCTCCGCCGGCACCGATGGCGGCAGCCGCGTCCGCCTGTGTGGTGGCGGCTGATTTTTCACCGGACTCCACGTCAGGTGTTTCGCCGGTTTCCTTGTCTGTCGCCTCCAGGAAATTGAGTCCCTGTGACTTCAGCATCATCCGGACGGTTTCCTTCATGGCGTAATAGACTTGCTCGCTCTGTTGTTTCAAACGGGCGAGGGTTGCCGCGTCAGCTTTTTTTGCCGGATTGTCATAACCCGCCTTCTTGACAGTCGGGTCTGAGGGGATATAGGCATCCTGTGCCGCATTTGTTCCGGAGGTGGCGGTTTCTTCCTTTACGGAGACCTTTTTGGTGGAAGTCTGCGAAGCATAGTTTGCGTTTGCATTTGTGACAAGAAAGTCGGGACGGGTGTCAATCTTCATAAATCATGCCTCCTTGCCTTGGTCATATTTACCCGGATTGAAGAAGGTTCAAGCAGGAGCGTGAAAACTTCGGGAGAGACTGCAGGGATGACTCCGGCAATGGGGGGTTGCCGTTGTCGAATGGCAAAGGACAAATGTGTCCATTGCCGGATTCCCACCCCATGCCCCAAGTTCATTGACGTTTCCATGACTGTTGGCTTGTCTGCATACATCGGCGGTCCATCCACGTATGCATGACAGGCATAAGGTGATTATGTTGATGACAAGCGAATCCGCTGCATGGAATTCCTCTTCATCATAAGGGGTGATTTGTCAAAAAACAATACGAAACACGTCATGACTTGAACTATTTGGTGAAATGTTATTCAATACCAGTATCCGATGCATGTGTGACAGACATGCATCGGAAGAGAAAAAAGGAGAGGGAGGCTCATCATGGCGATTCCGGCTGGCGTTTATATCGGGGTACTGATCTGGTTTGTCGTGGTTTTCATTCTCAGGGGGTTCTACATCATCAATCAGGATCAGCGGGCGATCAAGACCGTTTTCGGCCGTGCGCAGCGACTCAATGGCAAGTCGACGCTGGCAGATCCGATTGCAGTGAATCTGACAGGTGACGAGCTCGAACGATACGATTATCCACAGGTTCGGGTCATCATGCCCGGCGGACCGTATTTCAAATGGCCATGGGAACGCATTCACAAGGTCTCTGTCGCAACACAGACGGTCAATATGGCTTATGATCCTTCCGACCGGAATGCCAACCGGAACAATACGATTCTGGAAGCAGTCACGAAGGATCAGTTGAACATCGGGCTGACAGGACAGATCCGGTACCGTGCCTCCGAGAAAAACCTGTATGCGTACATCTTCGCCATCAAGAATCCGTTGGCGCATGTCATGGGGTATTTCGTATCCGTGCTGCGCGAACGCATCGCCAATTTCGAAGCACCTGGCAAAGTCGCGGAAATCGGTACGGAATCCGCCTCTTCCATTGCACAGGGAATTTCCATCAATGACCTGCGTAAAAATCTTCGTGACATCAACGATCACATGGACAGGGAGTGCAGCGTGTCGGCTGCCCGATATGGCGTCGTGCTGGAAGCCTCCCTGATCACCGGCATCGATCCGCCGGTCGATGTCGAATCCGCGCTTGCCGCCATCAACACCGCACACAACCAGGTGTCATCCGACATCAGCCTTGCCCAGGCCGCAGCCGATCAGCGCATCGTCCAATCCAAGAAGGCGGTTGAAATCGAGACGCTGAAGGCGGAAGGCGAAGTCGAAAGCCTCAAGCACATCGCAGGCCAACTGACCGACCTGAAACGTCAGGGCGGCAAGAAGGCCATGGAACTCTACGTCCGCAACATCCGTCTGGGTCTCATCGAACAGACGAAGCGGATCATCAGGAGGGTAGGCAAATGACGGATATCACCATCGCCATCATGACCTTTGTCGTTTTGCTCATCGGCGTGCCCGTTGTTCTGGGGGTGCTCCGCTTCATCGGCTTCTATACCATCGTTCAGGAAAAACAGTCGATCGTGTTCACGTTGTTCGGCAACATTGTCGGCCAGATCGACGAACCCGGCATTCACCTGCTGTGGTTCAAGCTCGGCCCTGTCGCCCTTCTGATGAACTGGCTCGGCCGCCGCTACACCCTCGACATGCGGATGGATCAGGAATACCTGCGCAGCCAGATGGTCAACTCGGAAGAAGGCGCCCCGATGGGCATCGGCATCTGGTACGAGATGTACATCAGCAATGCGCTGGCCTACATTTTCAAGAACTCCGATCCGCGCGGCTCCCTCGCGGCGAATGTCGGCAATTCCACGGTCCGCAGCCTCAGCAACATGCCGCTCGACAAGATGATGGGCGAACGGCATTCCATGAGTCAGGTGGTGCGCTCCGAGGTATCCCAGAAGTCACAGGAATGGGGCTACATGCTCGGTTCGTGTTATGTCCGCAAGGTACATTTCCGGGATGTGGAGATGATCCACCAGATTGAGAGCAAGGTCGTCAACCGCCTGCGCCAGGTCACATCGGCCATCAAGCAGGATGGCACCAACCAGGTCAACATCATCGCCAGCACGGCGGAAAAGGAAGCGGCCGTGGACTTTGCCAAAGCCGCCGCCATCCGGCTGGAGGTTGTTGGTTCCACGTTGCGTGACATCTCCGAGGATCCGGAAGTGACCGAAGCCATGTTCGAAGTGCTGGAAACCACCCGGATCATCAAGGCCAACATTCCAATCGAAACCATTCCCGCCGGAAATGATATCCTGGACCAGTTGATCACCACAGGCTGACAATGCTTTCGAAATGGGGAAGGGCGTTCATCACGAAGGTGGACGCCCTTTATTTTTTCCGGTCTTTCCTATCCGTGTTCAGTTCCTTCATCCGTGTATAAAACGCCTTGACTTCCCGATCCGGTGCCGTGGGATTCACGATTCGGATGCGGAGATACAAATCTCCCTGCCGACCTTGTGCATCGCGATAGCCCTTCCCGTAAATCCGGACTTTTCCGTCTGTCTGTATCCCCGCAGGGATCTGGACCAGAAGCGTCCCCTCCAGCGTTTCGACCTTTTCTTCGCTTCCGAGAAAAGCATTCCATGGCAACAGATCCAAGGTGGTCTCCAGATCCAGACCGTTGAGGCTGAACTGGCCGCCTTCCGTCAGGTTGACCTTGATGATCAGGTCGCCGCTCTTTCCGCCGTTTTCTCCCGGATCCCCCTGTCCGGACAACCGAACCCGTTCGCCCGGCAGAATGCCGGCGGGAATTCTGAACGAGATGGTTTTGTCCGTTGCACCATGCCGGATGACAACCTTCTTTTCAATGCCCTGATAGGCTTCCTTCAGCGGGATGCCGATTTCCGCCTCGATGTTGTCGCCATCTCTTGCGAAATCCCGCATTCGTCTGTTTGCGCCAGAAGGACCACTTGCGCCGGAATGGCTGTCCGCAGCGGTGTGCCTGCCGAACAGGTCGTTCAGGGGAGAACGTCCACCAGAGGCCCCGGAGCCGGATGAACGGCCGAAAAGGTCGTCCATGCCGCCGCCCCCGCCAAAAAACATGTTGAAGAAGTCGCTGAAGTCATTGTCCGTGGACATGCGGGAAGAAGGACCTGTTTTGGCATGCCGGGTTTTGGCCGGATCGAAGTCGCGGCCGTTCTGGAAACTGGCCTCGCGGGCGAGGTCATCGTATTTCTTCCTTTTTTCCGCATCCCCCAGCACTTCATATGCTTCGCTGACTTCCTTGAAAAGCTCTTCCGATTTCTTGTCGTTCGGATTTGCATCGGGATGGTGTTTCTTCGCGAGTTTGCGAAAAGCCTTCTTGATCTCATCCTGGCTTGCGTCCTTCCGGACGCCAAGCGTTTCGTAGTAGTCCCTGTACTTCATCTGAAGCACCTCCTTCCGCCGTGTCATCCCCGAAAGGCATTCCAAAGAATTCCTTCCCTTCCGTACACCGGGTGAACCAGTTGAAAAGCAGCGTGTGATGCGTGTTGCCGACGGGTTTCATCCTGTCGGCCAAACCATGAAAATGGATGGTGGAATGCAGAGGAATCCTTGCTTCCCGACCTTGCCTCGGGTGACAATATAAGGTAAATGCGGAATGACTTTTCGAGATTTTTCGAAAATAGATAATATAATACATGTAAAAGCAAATATCATGTATATTCACGCGTTCGCCGAAAGGATATACTGTTCGCAAATGGATACACACCATGCCCTACACAAGGAGGAATACGGGATGAAGAAGAAACTTCGCATTGGTATCATCGGCACCGGCGGGATTGCCGGCGCCCACATGAACGCCTACTCCCAGTTTGACGACGTAGAAATCGTCGGCGGCGCGGACATTGTGCCGGGCAAGGCACGGGAGTTCCTGGACAAATGGAATCTGCCCAAGGCCAAGGCGTTCGACAATGCCATGGATCTCATCAAGAATGTGGAAATGGATGGCGTCAGTGTCTGCACCTACAACACGACCCATGCCGAATGTGTCATCGCGGCACTGGAAGCGGGTCTGCATGTCCAGTGCGAAAAGCCGATGTCCTTCACCCTGCAGGAAGCAGCCGATATGGTGAAGGCTTCCCGCAAGGCCAAGAAAATGCTGACCATCGGTTTCCAGCCCCGGTACGACTATATGCGCAAAAAGGTGGACGACATCATCGCTTCGGGCGCGCTCGGCAAGATCTACTACATCCAGAGCGGCGGCGGACGTCGTCGCGGCATTCCCGCCGGATCCTTCGTGGACAAGGCGAAGGCCGGATACGGCTGCCTCGGTGACATCGGCTGCTATTCCATCGATGAGATGCTGCACGCCGTGAAGTATCCGAAGCCGTTGACCGTTTCCGCCATCGCCACCAACCATTTCGGCAAGAATCCCAAGTACTGGCCGGATTATCAGACCTTCGACGTGGACGACTTCTCTGTTGCACTCGTCCGCATGGAGGGCGAAATGACCTATGTCTTCAAGCAGTCCTGGGCGATGCACGCCGATTCCCTCGGCGACAACCTCTGGCTCGGCACCGAAGGCGGCCTGAAGATCATCCAGGGTCATGACGCGCACAACCGTGAATCCCGCGTCATGTACTATACCGATGTCAACGGCATGCACGTGGACAGCCAGGTCCTGCCGTCCCATCCCTTCAACGCATACGAACAGCCCAAGTACAAGGACATCTTCGTCATGAAGGTTCGCGACTATTGCGATGCCATCCTCGAAGGCCGTCCGGCACCGATCCCCGGCGAAGAGATCCTCTACAACCAGGCGATCTGTGACGGCATCTACCGTTCCGCGAAGCTTGGCAAGGAAGTGGAGATCGTCATTCCGAAACTGAAGTAAACCGCCTCGCGCCAGGAAAGCGGAAGTGCGCACCCTTCTCCAGTCCAGTGAACGATGCATGAAAAGAACGATGGAGGATAAAACCGTGATCAAGATTGCAATGCTTTCCAAGTGGCATGTCCACGGTCCCGATTACGCCCGCACCGTCAAAAACTCCGGCGTTGCCGAAATCACCTGCGTCTGGGACGACGACGCAACCCGTGGCGAAGAATGGGCGAAAGAGCTCGGTGTGGAGTTCGAAGCCTGCCTCGATACGATTCTTGCCCGCAAGGACGTGGACGCCGTGGTTGTCTGCACAGCGACCAGCGATCATGAAATGGTCATTACAAAAGCCGCGAAGGCCGGCAAACACGTCTTCACGGAAAAGGCAATGGCTCCGACCCTTGCGGAATGCAAGCGGATTTCCGCGGCTGTTGCCGAAAGCGGCATCAAGTTTGCCATCTCCCATCCGCACCTCATGACCGGCATCGCCCAGTATGCGAAGCAGGCCATCGAGGACGGATTGCTCGGGGAAGTGAACTACATGCGCATGCGCACGGCGCACGGCGGTTCCATCCTCGGTTGGCTGCCCGATTACTGGTACGATGTGAACAAGGCCGGCGGCGGTGCCATGATGGACCTGGGCTGCCACCCCATGTACACGGCCGCCTATCTGCTCGGCAAGCCGGTCCGCATCGCCTCCATGTTCAACAACAACATCGCACCGGCTCCTGCGGAAGACAATGCCGTCTCGGTTGTGGAGTTCGAGAACAAGGCCATTGCCGTCCTGGAGACTTCCTTCATCGCCCAGTGGAACTCCGGCAATTTCGAATTGCTCGGTTCCGAAGGCTCCCTCGTGGTCAACGGCCGCGAAGTGAAGATCCACAGCAAGAAACTCGGCGTGGACGGATGGGTCATCGTGGACAAATTGCCCGATGAAAAGCCGCTTGCCATGATCATGTGGTTCGATGCCATCCAAAACAACACCCCGATCCTCTGGGGAACCAAACAGGGCGAAGCACTCACCGAGCTGCTTGAAAACGCTTATGTTTCCCACAAGGAACAGCGGATTGTCAACATACCCTGAGAAATGCATGATTGGGAATAGGGAGGGAGGTCCTGCGAAATGCGGGACCTCCCTCCCTATTGACGTTTTGCACGGGAAATTGTAGAATGACAATGCAGGGTAATACGGAGGTCTTCCAGAGAAGTGTTTCTTCGTTTATCGTGCGGTTGGGAACGAAATATTTCGTACCGGCCGGGATTCCTTGTCTGATGCAAGGGCACACCAGTCGAAAGGCTGGGCCGCAAAGCATGAAGTCTACGGCGAAAGCTAGGATGGTTCGGCTGCCATGAGGATAGATGGCAGCTTTTTGTATGCCTGAAATCTCTCGGAGGTACTTGCGCCGACAGGGTTGGATCTCTTCCAAACCGAATGCATGAGGGTTGGTCCGCAATCCTCATGGCGGAACGGAACCGAGGGAGGCTCACATGGCACAACTCGACAAAGAGAAAATGATGAACCTGATGAAAACACAATGCAACGGAAACTACAACCTGTTCGCACGCGAACTGGGGCTTGATCCCGGGCATCTTCACCGCTTTCTGAACACAGGTGTCGGCGGCGGGAAAAAAATGATTTTCGGCCTCATGGACTTTTGCGGCAAATACGGCCTCGACTATCGGATGTTCATGTGATGCCGCTCCGGTCATTGTCCATCAGAAGCTTCCGGAAATGAGGGGGTTTGGGACTATGACCGGATAAACCAGCTTCCATCATGTTTTGTGACCTTGGAAATGTGCGGGACCGATATGCTCAAGGGAAAAGAAGGAGATTTTTTGAAGAAATTCGTTTTGAAAAAACAGGAACCCGAACTGGATCCGGCGTACAACATTTCACCGGAACTTGCCAAGATGGAGATCGTGATCCACAGCGAAGGATACCCGAAAGACGGTGCCGTGTATTATACCGGCACAGTTCGGAAATTCGTTGTCGAGCGCATTCCCAGCCCGGCGCTGATTGAATTGCTGCCGAAATTGCTGACGGAACCGAAATTCTCCTATTGCCTCAACACGGAAACCATCATCGTTGCGCGGGACGATGACTGAGCTTCAGTCCCTTCTCCGAAGGCGTTCCGATGACTGAACTTCCAGCCCAATCCCCGATATGGCGCATAAGGCCATTCAATCCCATCCCCGCAGAGAGGATGGGGCTTGAATGGCCTTTTCTATTTCTCCCACTTTTTCAATGCCTCAGCCAGCGCGGAATTGATGCTGTCGGGCGCGTCCTGCTGCTGCATGTATTTGCTGACTTCGCGCTTGTCGACGCGGTCGCCGACTCTTTCTTTGAACGCGCTGAGCTTTTCCCTGTACCCACAGGCACAGAAGAAGGCTTTTTTGTCCCCGTCTCCGCGCATCTCCATTTTCTTGTGACACTCGGGGCACCGTGCATTCGAGGTCATGGACAGATTCACACGCGCACCGCATTCGCGATCCACGCACACCAGCATCTTTCCCTTTTTTCCCGTGACTTCCAGCATGAATTTTCCGCAGGTGGGACATTTTTCCCGCGTCAGGTTTTCATGCTTGTAGGTTCCGTTGTCCGCAATGACGTGGGAAACCAGTTTCGCCGCATATGCCCGCATATCCCCGGTGAACTTCAACGGATCGGACTGGCCTTTGCTGATGCGTGCGAGGGTCTGTTCCCATCGCGCGGTCAGTTCCGGACTCTTCAGATCCCCCGGGACCAGGTCGATGAGCTGCTTTCCTTTCGCGGTTGGATGGATTTCCTTTCCGCGGCGTTCCATGTAAAAAGAATCAAACAGCTTCTCCAGAATGTCGGCGCGCGTGGCTGGCGTCCCCAGACCGCTTCCCGCATCCATCGCTTCCCGCAGCCGGTCGTCCTCGATGAATTTCCCCGGGTGTTCCATGGCCGCCAGCAGGGTGGCCTCGCTGTATCTGGCCGGTGGTCTGGTTTTCCCGTTGATCACTTTGACGGAGCGGATCGGCAGGGCATCCCCGCGTTTCAGGACGGGCAGATTCTGCTCGGAATCGTCCTCATCCGCATCCATCTCGGCAGGGGCTTCGCCATAAATGGCACGCCAGCCGAGTGAAGTGACGGTGCGTCCCCTCGCCTGGAAGATTTCGCCGCCAGCCTCCACGCGGATCAATGACTGTTCGTACTCGTATGCGGGGGAGAGCACGGCGAGAAAACGCTTCACGACAAGATCGTAGATATGCCGCTCGTCAGGTTTCAACCCATTCAGATCAACGAATTGCTCGGTCGGGATGATGGCATGGTGATCCGTCACCTTTTCATCGTCCACAAACCGACGTGTGGCCTTCACACCGGCGCGCAGCAATTGGGCGGCGGCGTCCTTGTACGGGCCGACGGCAATGCATTTCAAACGTTCCGGCAGCGTGGGGACAATGTCCCTTGTGATGTGTCTGGAATCGGTGCGTGGATATGTGACCAGCTTGTGCTGCTCATACAGTTGCTGCATGGCATTGGAGGTTTGTTTGGCGGAAAGGCCGTACTTTTTGTTTGCATCCATCTGCAGGGAGGTAAGGTCGTACCCGAGCGGAGGAAGTTCCTGCTTCGGGCTTTTCTCCAGATGCACGATGCGGCCGTTCTGACCGGAAACCGTTTTGGCCAGCTGATCCGCACGATCCTTATCCGATATGCGTGCCTGCCCGTTCTTGTCGCGCCATAACAGCACCAGGCCATCGGTAACTGCCTGAAGCGTCCAGTAATCCTGGGGAACAAACTTGCGGATTTCTTCCTCGCGTGCCACCACCATGGCCAGGGTCGGGGTTTGAACCCGGCCGGCCGACAGTTGCGCGTTGTATTTGCAAGTGAGTGCGCGCGTGACGTTCAACCCGATCAGCCAATCCGCTTCAGCGCGGCTCTGTGCGGATTTATACAGATTCATATAGGCTTCGCCGGGTTTGAGACTTGCGAAGCCTTCCCGAATGGCCTTGTCGGTTTGGGAGGAGATCCAGAGCCGTTTGACGGGCTTGCGGAAACCGGCTTTCGCGAGAATCCACCGGGCGACCAGTTCGCCTTCCCGTCCGGCATCCGTCGCAATGATCAGACCGTCCACGTCAGGCCGGTGCAGCAGTTGCCGGACCGTCGCATATTGGCCCTGGGTTTCCTTCATCACCACCAGCTCCATTTTCTCCGGGAGCATGGGCAGATCCTCCAGGACCCATTTCTGATATTTGGGATCGTAGGCATCCGGATCCGCCAGGGTGACCAGGTGACCAAGCGCCCACGTCACGATATGGTTCGTTCCTTCAAGGTATCCTTTTCCGCCTTTGCCGCAGCCGAGCACGCGCGCCAGTTCCCTGGCCACGGAGGGCTTTTCCGCCAGAACAAGTTGTTTTCCCATTTTCCTCTTTTCTTCAGCGGGGTACGATGTCTCCAACCCCGTCAAGGACATGGTCCGGCCGATAGGGGAACTGCTCGATGGCTTCCCGGCTGGTCACGCCGCTCAGGACGAGGATGGTCTCGATTTCCGATTCAATGCCCGCGATGATGTCAGTGTCCATGCGATCTCCGACAATCACAGCCTCTTCCCGCCTCACACCGAGCGCGCGCAGCGCATTCCGCATGATCAGGGGGTTGGGCTTTCCGACGAAATACGCTGAACGCCCGGTCGCCAGTTCGATGGGAGCGATCAGGGCGCGGGTCGCCGGGATGATGCCGTCCTCGGAGGGACCTGTCAGATCCGGGTTTGTGCCGACCAGGCGCGCGCCCCGCAAAACGAGCTGGATGGCATGCGTGATGCGCTCATAACCATAGGAGCGGGTCTCCCCGACAATCACATAGTCCGGGTTGATCTCGTTCATGGAGTAGCCGACATCGTACAGGGCCTTCACCAATCCCGCGTCACCAATGACATAGGCACTTCCGCCCGGGATTTGGGAGGAGACGAACGCTGCGGTCGCCAAGGCGCTTGTATAGAAGTTTTCTTCGGGCACTTCGACACCGAGTCGGGATAATTTCTGGGACAGTTCCTTGGGGGAGCGCTCGCTGCTGTTGGTCAGGAACAGAAACGGCTTTCCTTCCCGTTTCAGCCAGTCAACGAATTCCGGAACGCCAGGCAATAAACGGTTCCCGTGATAAATGACACCATCCATGTCACACAAAAAGGCTTTCTTGCTTGAAAAGTCCATCAAGGTTCCTCCTCGGCCGGCAGGCTGCCGCATGCCTATTATAAACCAAACCGCGCGGCTCCGTCATTCCCGGTGGAGACATGCTCGCCAGGTCCTGCCCTGTGTGTACCGTTACGGCTCCACTTCCGCGATCGACAGGGACAGGGTGTAGTTGGCATGACGGAGCAGCCTGTCCAGAAATTCGTCCAGGCTGGCCATGTCCGGCATGCCGAGTTTGAGGATGTAGCAGGCTGCACCGCTGGTACGGTGTGCTTCCATCACGGCCGGCTCCTGTCGAAGAAAATCCAGAAATTCTGCGTGCGCGGCCGTCTTCATCCGGACATCCAGAAATGCGGTGATGGGGAGTCCCATGCCGGCAGGATCCGTTCGGATCGTGAATCCCTTGAGCGTGCCGGAATCCTGCAGCCTTGCCACGCGCAGCGCCACGGCTTGTCCGGTCAGATGGACCGACTGGCCGATTTCGTTCCAGGACAGGCGTCCGTTCTCCGATAGAAGAGACAGGATCTGCCTGTCCGTGTCGTCCAGTTGCATCGTACGGGTCATGCGAATCCTCCTGACTTGCCGGTGCGGAAAGGAATTGTTTCAGCATGAAAGAGAAAAGGGGGAAGGTCTTTCAGTCAGATCTGTCCTAAGGGGTTTCAGATCCGGTACCATGGAATCTGATGATTCTGCGTCTCCAGAATATCATCCGGGTGCTTCGCCTGCAAATCAGCCCTGCCTCATTCCAACGACAGTAGGATTCCAAGATGGAACTGTATCACCTTCGTCATGCCGCTTTCATCCTGACCTACCATGGGAAGCGGATGCTCGTGGATCCAATGCTGGCGCCAAAAGGGACAAACCCGCCCATCCCGGGTACGCCACGCCCGCGAAGGAACCCGCTGGTCGAACTGCCTGTAGGGGAAGACGCACTTTCCGGATGCCTGGATGGGTTGGATGCCGTGATTGTGACACATACCCATCAGGATCATTATGATGCTGCCGTTGCCGGTCTGCTGCGCAAGAACCTCCCCCTGTTCGGCCAGCCGGAAGATATGGCACGCTTTCGGGAAGATGGATTTTCAGATCCCCGCATTGTGCCGACGGACAAGGACGGAGGGATGGTCTGGAATGACATTCAGATCATCCGAACCGGTGGACAGCATGGCCTTGGACGTATCGAACTCGGTCCGGTATCCGGGTTCATCCTGAAGGCGCCGGATGAGCCCATCGTGCATATCACAGGGGATACCGTCTGGTGTCCGGAGATGGCGGATGTCCTGGAACGCCATGCGCCGGAGATTGTCATCGCCTTTGCGGGTGCCGCGAGGTTCCTGGACCGGAGGCGCATTACCATGGACCTGTGCCATCTGGGCAGGATCCTTCGACGGTTGCCTGAGGCGACAATTGTGGTGGTCCATATGGAAGCGCTCAATCATTGTCTGCTGACACGGGCTCAGGTTCGGAAATGGGCGGATGAAGAAGGCTTCGGCAACCGCGTCCTCATCCCCGATGACGGAGGGACGATGCAATGCAAAAGCGGCGCTCCCCGATTGGTTCGGGGAACGCCGCTTTGAAGGTTGAATGGCCGTCTGGAGGATTGGTTGGTCGCTTGAAAGGCGGGATGGCGGCATTCATCATTGGTTGGATGGACGGACCCGCCTGCCGGGATGATCAGAAGATCACGCGCAGCGAAACCAACGCATTCTTTGCCATCGTCAGACTGAGGGCGGAGCCGGATATGGACGGGGCGGGTGCATTTCCAATTTCTGGTTTTTCCAGCAGATCCACGACGGTTGTGCTGCGAATGGCCGAAGCGAAGGAAAGGGATGCGGTCGTTTCGCACGAGAAGGTGTTGTAGAGGCGTACGATCAGCCCGTTTCCATCCTCCGCGCCCTTCACGCCGGAGAGCACCGCACCGGTGTCTTCCGACAGAGCGAGCAGGCTGTGTACGGTCGGGAGGGTTCCGGTGTGCGCGCTTCCCGTCACATAGGCCGGCAGGCGGTTAAGGTCCGTTGCGGTTTCCTCAAGGACCTTGCTGCAGTTCTCCGTGACAGCGACGGCGAGGCGGATCTTGTGGATGCCGCGATCCGGGTACGGATCCGGGCTGTTCGCACCATGCATCAGTGTGACGAGCATGCGGTTGTCCGCGCCGCGGTAACCATACTTGCTGTCGGAGGCGATGGCAAGGGCCTTGTCGCCCAGCAAAGCGGCTCCGTACTGGAGGCCGGGAACATCCTGATGCAGCGCGGGGCGTTTCTGCACACCGGCCGGTACGTCATACAGGTATTCCGTCACGGATTCCGCAACAGGCACTGCAAACGCAAGCATCGGGATGGGTCCCTCGCCGCGGCCGATTTCATGCCAGTCGATGTCCATCGCATATCGGACAGCCGTTTCACCCTTTTCAAGGGAAGCGGTCAGCTTTGCGGTGGAGGCGGCGAACGGGATTTCCACGGTCAGGCTCTGACGCAGCGGTCCGCCCGAGAATGTGGCGCGGAGGTTGCGGCTGAGCTTCTTTTCCGTCAGATACCGTCCGATTTTCCATGCGCTGGAGGATTCCGCTTCAGTTTCGATGAAACGGAGACCGGCACTGTCGCCCGGCTTCACGAATTCCCTGCCACTGGCCTTCTCGACAAGGGAGACCAATTCAGCGCTTGCCTTGTCAAATACGGCGCGGACCAGGCCGTTGTCCATCACATAGTCGTCATCCGGTTTGTTCAGGCGTGTATCGGGCTGGAAGAACAGGGGGTAGGTGTCCAAAGCGGCCTCGGACAGCCGGAAGGTGGCGTATCCGAGCGGCGGCAGATCGGTTTCGACGAGTACCCGGAAATACTTGTGATCCCAGTATTGATGCAGCGAAACGTCCACCAGCTGGTGCGCGACGGAGTTTCCCTCGCCGTCCGTGAAGGCGGCGCGGGCAAGGTTGCCGGTCCAGTCCCACACCGTCAGTTCCGTGATGGCCTTCCTGGCGTGTGCGGACGGATTGAAGACGTGGAACAGCCGGTTCATGCCGGTTCCGTGGGAAGCCGCATGTGCGGTGAAGCCGCCGGTGCCGGTGCCCATGGAGCCGCCGGGAACGGAAAGGGTTTCGATGCCGAAGCCCGGCCCCGCGCCTTCAGCCTGGGTCTGGGAGATGTCTTCGCCGGTCAGGAAGCGTGAGGTATCGATCTGTGCCGCAATGGCACGCATCGCATTCGCCCGGTTCGTGTTCGCGACGGCCAGGGATTCGCTGTACAGGCCCATCGCATGCTCCCGGCTGTCCTGCACGCAGGAACCGGTCAGGATGTCATGGAAATGCGTGAACAGTACATCCTGCCATGCCTTCTGGTACTGGGCCGGGCGATAGGGCATCTTCGCGATTCCGGCAGCCAGGCTGTTGAGCGCTTCGGCCTCGCCGAGCGCAGCCTCGGACTTGCGGTTTCCATTCTTGATGCGGCACTGTGTCGTGTAGCAGCCTTCAAAGATGAAGTTCAGCTCCTGCTCCATCACATGGAGCTTGTCCTTGACGGCTTCCGCTTCCTTGAAGAATTCGCGGATGGTCCCGAAACGGATCGCGGGGTAGATCGGCCATTCCGACATTTCGATGGCACGCTCGATGTCACGACGGCTCGGTCCGCCGCCATGGTCGCCCACGCCGTACACGATGAGTCCGGTCTTCAGGCCGCCGCACTTCAGCGAGAGGTCCACGAGGCCTGCGCCGATGTGGGGGGTGATGGCGCTGTTGTACCAATAGGGCTCGCGATAGATGAGCAGTTCCTTTCCGGAAGGCGCGCGCCAGCGGTACAGGGTTTCGCTGCTGTCCGTGCCGCGGCAATGATAGTAATACTTCACGCCGCCGTGTGAGACGAGTTCAGGCATGTGGGCGCTGTGTCCGAAGGTGTCGGGCGAAAAATCGAGCTCCAGGGAAGCGGGATCCACGCCCCATTTCTCCTGAAGGTACTTTTTCGTATAAAGAACATGGCGGGCCATGGACTCGGTGGAGGGCATGTTCTTGTCCTGCTCGACCCAGGCGGATGCAGTCACTTCCCAACGGCCTTCCTGGATGCGGGTACGGATCTGTTTCATCATTTCGGGATCAAAATCCTCAACGATTTTGTAGACGGAGGCCTGGGACTGGGAGAAATGGAACTGCGGGTATTCCTCCATGATGGCCAGCATGGTGCGGAAGGTATCCAGCGTGGCGGCAACGGTTTCCTGCCAGGACCACATCCAGTTCATGTCGATGTGCGCATGTCCGGCCAGAATCAGGCTGTAGGAGCGGGCTTCCGCCGTGATGGGCGCCAGAATGTCCTCGGCGCGGAGAATATCGCTTTTGGAGATGACACCTTCCGCTTCGGTTGCGGCGAGGAGCAGTTCCAACGCCTGTGAGAGCGGGCCTTCACACAAAACGGGATTCACCTTGGAGAGACGGAGGACGAATTCCAGTTCCGCCAGGATGCGGCGATGCCAGCGGTTGGGGAGCGTGATGTAGTTGGCTTCTTCCCTTGGCATGCCGAAGGTGTCTTCATACTGCCTTTTTTCCCGGTTGCCGCCGATGCTGGTCTTCAGCT
Source organism: uncultured Clostridia bacterium (assembly GCA_942493335.1). GTDB lineage: Bacteria > Bacillota > Clostridia > DSM-8532 > DSM-8532 > JAEWSN01. Next base: position 3,681,209 of record OW818693.1, read on the forward strand.
TGAGGAATCTTTCCGTCAATGTCGCCATGTGCGTGGTTCCTTTCGTGGGTGCGTTTGCACGCCGCGCCTGATCAGACCCTGAACAGGCGGCTGCATTAGCTATCATAACACGAAAAATTACATGTAAATAGTAATTACACAAAAATTATGATAAAATGGCTGTTGCAGATCCTGTCACATGAATCGATACTGTGACAAGTCCACATGAAGCCGCAACTTCTCCGGATGAGCCCAAAACCGGTCACCGGAACGGATGACATCGTGCGCGAACAGGGTTACAATAGGTATGGCATCCGTGCCATTCGAAATGAGAGGTTGATCTTCCGGGGGGCTGCAGGAAACGCTCCTGCTTCCGGTACCCGGAGGAAAACGGCCGAGTCGGGGGATAGCTGTGTATACGAAGAAAATATTCGAACAAGTCCGTGATCTGATCGAGGCGGATGCCCAGGACAAAAAGCCTGGGGAGCCCATAGACACGGAGATCGGCTATGCGAGACGATTCGGTGTCAGCCGGCCCACCGCGCGCAAGGCGGTCGAGGAACTCATCCGGATCGGCATGATCCGCCGTGTGCCGGGAAAAGGGCTTGTCATGGCGACGCAGGACGAGGTTCCGTATCGCGGAAAGCTTTTGATTGTCCTTCCGCATGAGATCGGAGACGGCTTCCTCTTCAAGGTCATGCTCGGATGTGTCGAGCAGGCCAATTCGCTCGGTTTCGATTACAAGATCATCAGCAACACCATGCCGAAGGATCGGCTGGAACACGTGAAGCGGGAGCGCCTCGCCGACTATGTGGCGGTCATCACCTGCTGTTACGAGGACCCGGACGAATACGCCATCATCGGGATGGTGAAGGAAGCGGGGCTTCCCTTGCTGCTCATGGATAATCCTGTCAAGCAGGACAAGGTCCCCTGCGTCACCTGCGACGATTTCAACGGCGGATATCAGATGGGTACCTATCTGGCGAAGAAGGGCCACAGGAATATCGTCAATATCTCCAGCACACGACCCGTCCTGACCGTGGAACGGCGAGACGCCGGATTTCTGCAAGCTTTGCGCGATGCGGGCATCGACTACGATCCATCCCTCATCGTCAAGGGAGAACGCTCCTACATCGATCAGTTCCTTTTGCGGTTTACACCGGAGGATTTCCAGGAGGGTCGAATGACGGCCATCTGCAGCCATACATCCCTGGCCATCGTGGAAGTCAGCCGGTGGCTGCATCTGCATGGAATCCGCATTTACGAGGATGTTTCGCTCATGGGGTACGGGGATCACCCCTATCTGCCCATGCTGAACATCCCATGCACCATCATTGGCGTGCCAAGCTATGAGATGGGGCGCAGCGCTGTGGATGAAATCAGTGCGGCTCTGCTCGAAAAACGCCAGGTTCAGGATGTGTTGCATGAAGTCTGGCTTGAAAAGAGGCATACGGTGAAAACCCTCTGAACGGAATCTTTGGATGGCACAGCAGGTTTTGCAGAGAAAACGCTCCCATTGGGGAGCGTTTTTTTGTTCGCCGGAATCCGGTTTTTTTGGGGAACCATTGTGTTTTTGCACAAAGATGCGGGGCGGATGGCAGATTGAATTATCCGATTTTTAAACGCGTGTTCATCAACGAAAACAATTTACATGTAAAATTAGTTGTTGACATAGGAAAATCTGTCCAATATACTCATGATGCAACGGCACCGTCAACATGCACAAACGGGGGGCGGGGAAACCCGGATTCCTACACCAAAGCGACAACCCGGACGGTTTCGGCCAGCCAGGATCCATGAGGGGAGCAAAGCATTCATGAGCACTACCACCACACTTCAAACGCGCGACCGCGCCAAGGAGCGCCGCGCATTGGGAAGGGCCCTCAAGAAGTACGCCCCGTTCTATCTTTTTCTTCTGCCGGCGGTCATCTGGTATGCGGTATTCTGCTACTATCCGATGTCTGGTGTCATCATCGCATTCAAGAAGTTTCAGTATTCGCTAGGCATTTTCGGCAGTCATTGGGTCGGGTTCAGGTATTTTGAGGACTTCCTGAGTGATCCGAACTTCTGGAACATCATTCGAAATACCGTGGTCATCAGTCTCAGCAAGCTGATCATCAACTTCCCGGCTCCCATCATTCTCGCGCTCATGCTCAACGCGGTCACAAAGCACCTACGCTTCAAAAAGGTCATCCAGACCATTTCGTATCTGCCATACTTCGTCTCCTGGATCGTCGTGGCAGCCCTCATCCAGAAATTCTTCTCGCCTACGACCGGCATGATCAACGACATTCGCATCTCCATGGGGCTCGACCCCATTTATTATCTGGCCCAGCAGAATCTTTTCCTTCCGTTCATTGTTCTTTCCGACATGTGGAAGGGCATCGGCTATGGGTCCATCATCTATCTCGCCGCCCTCACCGGCATCGACCCATCGCTGTATGAAGCCGCGGAAATCGATGGAGCGAACGGCGCAAACAAGCTGTGGCACATCACCATGCCCGGCATCAAGGGAACCGTCGGCATCATGTTCCTGCTTTCCGTCGGCGGCCTGTTCGGCGCCAACATGGAGCAGATCCTCCTGCTGCAGACACCACCGACTTTCAACATTTCAGAGGTCATTGACACCTATGTGCTCAAGCGCGGCCTCAATATGAACCAGTTCGATTATGCAACCGCCGTCGGATTGTTCCGAAGTGTGCTGAGTCTTGCATTGGTCATCATATCGAACAAACTGTCGAAGAGATGGGCGGATGTATCCCTGTGGTAGGGTTCAGGCTCCACGCCCTGCCGCAGAATGGCATATCCAATGAGGACATAAATCGCTGAAGAGGTGCAAGCATGTCGAACAAGGCCATGAAATTGGAACAGAGTTCATTCCGGCCGGTCGGTATCCGGCGCAGCCCGCTCTACAAGGCGGGAATGACGGTCAATTATACAATCCTGGTCCTGCTCGGCATCATCACGCTGTATCCATTCTGGTACTGCCTGATCCTTTCCTTCAACAACGGCATGGACACCCTCCGGGGTGGAATCTATTTCCTTCCGCGCCTGTTCACTCTGGAGAATTACCAGAAGGCCTTCACCCATCCGTTGATCGTTTCGTCCTTCATGATTTCGGTGTCGAGGACGGTCATGTCCATCATCCTTTCCTGCTTCTTCACCTCGCTGATGGCATACGCCCTCACGAAACGTGACATGCCGGGCCGTTCCGCCCTGATTTTCTATTTCTACTTCACGACTTTGTTTTCAGGCGGCCTCATTCCCACTTTCATCATGTACCGCCAGCTGGGGTTGCTCAACAATTACTGGATCTACATTATTCCCGGTGTTTACAGCTTTTTCAATGCGATCATTCTGCGAACGTTCTTCTATTCCATTCCGGAGAGTTTGAATGAGTCCGCACGAATCGACGGTTGTTCGGAACTTGGCATCTATTTCCGGATCATGCTGCCGCTTTCCATTCCGGCTATGGCCACCATTGCGCTGTTTGTCGGCGTGGGCAACTGGAACGACTGGTTCACGGGCGCCTACTTCGTCAGCCGCAGGCGCGATCTGTATCCGGCTGCGACACTCTTGAACGATCTTCTTTCCCAGGCCGTCTTCGAGAACTCCATGAGTTCCACCGGCCAAAAGAATCAGATCAACGAGATGCTTCAGACCAGCCGATCACAATCCACCACACCTGAATCCCTGAAGATGGCCTTCCTCATCATCCTCACCATGCCGATTGTCTGCGTCTATCCCTTCCTTCAGAAGTATTTCGTCTCAGGCGTCATGCTTGGCTCCATCAAGGAGTAGTCCTTGTCGCGATACAATTTCATAAGGAGGAACGATCATGAGAAGAAGTCCAATCACCATCCTGCTCGTGGTTCTGTTGATGCTGTCCATGACAGCCTGCGGCGCCACCCCTCCCGCCCCGTCCGATTCCGCCTCCGCCTCTGCCACCGTGGAGTCATCCTCGGCAGCTGCGACTGAGTCCGCTGCTGCGGAAACACCCAAGGAAGTAACCAACTACACTTTCCTCATGGACTGGAACGGCGGCGGCGGAAGCTTCCCCGACGGCTGGGACAAGTCCGAAATGATGCAGGAACTGACAAAGAAGACCGGCGTGTCCTTCACCGTGGAGACCATTACGAGCTCCGAACGTGAAAAGCTTGCCACCATCTTCGCCAGCGGCAGCATCCCGGATGTCACCAATGCTCCTCACTGGAGCACGGATCCCGGCGGAGAAGGCGAACTGATCAAGAACGCCGGTGCCGAAGGCCTCCTTCTGCCCCTCAAGAACATCGTGTCCAAGTACCCGAACATCCAGCGTCTGTATGATGTAGGTGTCATTTCCCAGAAATATCTGGACAAGGACATCAACAATCCTGCGTACAACGGCGAAATCTACGTCATTCCGATGCAGACCGGCCGCACGAAGGATGACGTCCGCAACTGGGCGTACAACCTTTTCGTCCGCAAGGATATCCTCGCTTCTCTGAATGTAACACCTGAATCTGTCAACAGCACAGCTGCCATCTATGATCTCGCCAAGAAAATCAAAGCCGGCGACTTCAAGGATATCAACGGCAAGCCTGTCATCGTTGGCGGAACCTGGCACAACGGCTGGGATTACAGCGTGTTCCAGCGCGGCTTCAACTCAGGCGGTGTAACCGGCTGGGTCAAGCAGGACGGCAAAATTGTCAACGAAATCTACACCCAGAATCAGGTCGACAAGGTTCTCTTCATGCGCAAACTCGTAGCGGAAGGCCTCTTCGATCCTGAGTGCTTCACCCAGACCGACACCATGGGCAAGGAAAAGATGATCACCGGCCGCGTGGCCATGTTCGGCTGCCACTACCCCCACCAGTACGGCTTCTTCAAGGATACCCTCTACAAGACCAACCCCGAGATGGAATTCGTTCCCGTCGGCCCGATCCTTGACCAGCAGGGCGGCGTGCCGTCCCAGGTTGAACGCCTCGGCCGCAATGGTACCCCTGCCTTGTTCTTCAACAAGGATGTCAAGGAAGTCGACAAGCTGATGGCCTTCATCGACTATGTCAACTCCGATGAAGGTGTTAAGTACGCTTACTTCGGACTTGAAAAGTACTACACCATGAACGGCACCGTTCCTGTCGTAACCGAAGAGGAAAAGGCAGCCCGCGCGGCTGATCCGACCCTCCAGAACAAGGAAGGCTTCGGCTTGATGCCGCAGTTCCTTGGCGCCGACCCGACCCTCGGGTGGGGATGGCAGCCTGAATACGTGGCCGAAGGCTACGTAAACGCCCGCAAGGTCAACCCCCTCAAGTTCATCGAATACAAGACCGCCGACGATGTGGTGGATTCCTGGTCGGGCAAAAAAGCCTATGACGAGGAAATGTCCACAACCAACTGGGGCGACGAGCTCAAGAAAGCCTACCTGACCCAGTCCGACGCCGAAGCCATCGCCATCATCGACGCTCAGCGCGAACGCATGAAGAAGGCCGGCTACGACGAGATGGAGAAGTTCCTGAACGACGAAGTTGCAAAGGATCCCAAGATCCTGAACTAATCTCCTGTTGTTCGAACGAAAGCAAAGCCTCAAAAGAGGGAAGGAACTGCCGCGAGGCAGGACCTTCCCTCTTTTCGGTGCGCGCGGCATGCGCGCGTTCTTGGCGGTGAAAGTCCGCTATGGAGGTTGATAGCACCAACCATTAGCCAAAGGCAAGGGTGTCCATCGCGAGGTGGAATCTGAAGGAAGCCGGAGGCAAAATCCCGGCCTGACGAACAGAAATCGCATACAAGGCATCCCAAGTCGGACGAGCTTGCTGAACAAAGCGAAGTCCAATGCTATACGAGGCAAAGGGTGTATATGCGGCAGGTAGATGGGATGAAGGAACGCGAGCTTACCCGTGGAGATCTGGCTTGTACGTCGTGGATGTTTTTTTTTCAGAGACGACAACCCGTACCGGGAGGTACGGCTGAACAGCCAGAAGTCAGCAGAGGCCATAGTACCGGCTGGTTCGAAACAGACGGGAAGGGCCGTACATCAGGAGGTTTCCAGAGCACATGAAAGTCTCGAAGGATTCGCAACGACAGCAGACAACTTCATATGAAGGTCGTCCGTGGCGGGTAGGGGTGGAACCCCGAGAGGAAACGGAGGCGCTGAGCAATCCACCGGCGACGCATGGAGGAGGAAACGGGACCAAGTCAGACGGGCAGACGCTGATGGAAAGGATTCTCGCCAAAGACAACATGACAGCAGCATTCAAGCGGGTGAAATCCAATAAGGGAAGCCATGGAGTCGACGGGATGCAGGTCGATGAACTTCGAACCCACCTGTGGGCCGAGTGGCCGAACTACCGTCAGCAATTGCTCGAAGGGGATTACACTCCCCAAGCCGTAAGGAAGGTAGAAATACCGAAACCGAACGGAGGAACCCGACAACTTGGGATACCAACCGTCATGGACAGACTCATCCAACAGGCTATTGCCCAAGCCCTGACTCCGGTATTCGACCCGGGATTCTCGGCGTCGAGTTACGGATTCCGCCCGAAGAAAAGTGCGCACGATGCAATCAAGGCAGCATGCGCATATGTTCAGGAAGGGCACGGGACAGTGGTGGAGATGGACCTCGAAAAGTTCTTCGACCGGGTCAACCACGACAAACTCATGTCGCTGGTGGCGAGGAAGGTGGACGACAAGCGTGTGCTGCGCCTGATACGCAAGTATTTGGAGGCAGGCATTCTCGAGAACGGGGTCGAGGTCAGAAATGAAATAGGCACGCCGCAAGGTGGTCCGCTCAGCCCGTTACTGACCAACATTCTGCTGGATGAACTGGACAAGGAACTGGAACGGCGAGGACACCGGTTCTGCCGGTATGCGGATGACTTCCAAATCTATGTGAAGAGCCGCAAAGCGGGAAACCGGGCGAAAGAAAGCATTACGTGTTTTCTGGAGGGAAGGCTCAAACTCAAGGTGAACCGGGAAAAGAGTCTGGTGGGAAGTGTGTACCGGAGTAAGTTTCTGGGATTCTCTTTTCGAAAGGTTCCGAAGACCGGGGAGATTAGGGCGAGAGTCCACCCGAAATCCTATGGCCGTTTCAAGGACAAGGTGCGTGCATGTACGTCCAGAAGCAGGTCGGAAAGTATGGAAGTCAAGCGGGATAAACTGAACCGGCTCGTGAAGGGCTGGGCAGGGTATTTCAAACTGGCAGACATGAAAACCCCGGCTTCGCAATTGGATGAATGGATGCGGAGACGCATCCGCATGTGCTGGTGGAAACAGTGGAAGAGGATTCGAACCAAGCATGACCATTTGGTCAGGCTTGGTGTTGAAAACTCAAAAGCATGGGAATTCGCCAACACAAGAAAGAGCTACTGGCGAACAGCCGGTAGCCCAATCCTGGGTACATCTTTGACGAATCGTTATCTCAAGGAATTTGGATTTATCTTTCTGACTGACTGTCTTTCAACCAAATGACCCTGATGAACCGCCGTATACCGAACGGTACGTACGGTGGTGTGAGAGGTCGGCGGCCCGACTAACGGGCCGCCTCCTACTCGATAATGCGCGAGACGATTGAACCGTGTGCAGGGCGGGGTGCGTTTTCCCGATGTCCCCCTGGAACCGAACCATGCTGACCGCCAACGAGGATCGAAAACCAAATCAAGGAAGGCTTTCCCGCATCAGTTTCAGCAGAGAGGCATCGCCGGAAGCATCCTGACTGATTTCCCAAATCATCATGCCTGCACAGTCACGGGCCAGATCGCATTTTTCCAGAAGAGTCTCCACACCGTTGTACCCGTATCCGTTGCTGCTGTCCGTTGCTCCTGCGCCCGGATCCAGCTTCAGCAAATCCTTGTAGGAAATGTAGGAGTTCCAGTCCAGTTTTCCCTTTACATCATATCCGCGGCCATAGAAAGGGACACCCAGGAGCAGCTTTTCCTTCGGGATCTTCCGGAGAACGGAGAAAAACCCGATGCAATCCTTTGCGTATTGGTACGTGGCATGCATGGTGTCCATGTCATTGTCATAGGCCATCACGCCGACACGATCAAACATCCCGTATGTTTTTTTCGTGATATTGCCGGCATACCAGTTGCCTACGGCCGTTGTGAGCAGGAATCCCTTCTCGTCGCAGAGGGAACGCAGATCGGTCACCCATGGTTCGTAGCTGCTCCAGAAAAGGGAGGGCGCCTCGCCCTCGATGTCCAGATCGATTCCATCAAGGCCGAAGCTCGTGACAAACTTCCCGATGGTTTTCACAAAAGCCTTGCGGGGCTCCGGCTCGCTGATGAGCGCCGGGTAATTTTCGCTGCCCCCTGCGCCGCCCATTGAAACAAGCACTTTCACACCGTTCTCGTGCGCTTTCGTCACGATGGCCTTCAAATCGGCATCAGGCACCTCACAGACGAGTTTTCCCTTTTCGTCCGGATTCACGAAGGCCAGATTGATGTGCGTCAGATTCCTGTAATCCAGGGTCTCGTAACATGCATAATCCCATAACGGCAAGTATCCGAAGATCTCCTTGGGTTCGCTTCGAAAGGGATTTTCGGGAGATGTTGTTGGGTCCGATGAAGGCGCAGGGCTTGACTCAGGCGTGGATTCGGGTGAGGGGGAGGATGTTTCAGAGGCAGCTGTCATGGTGCTTTCCTCCTGCATCTTGGCTGGCGGCGTCATTTCTGCGGAAGGGAGGGGCGCGGACCCGGAACAGGCGGCGAAGGCGGGGCATAGGGCCGCAAGAAGAAATGCGGCCAGCGGAATACGGATGCTGCTTCTCACGAAAGACTCCTTTCCTGATGCGGCATACCGGTTGGCAGCCGCCCATCCTCCGTTTCGGAGGATGGTTTCACACGCATCGTACTGGAAAAAAGAACGCTCGCCTCCCTTATCCTGCCATTCGTTGACTGAATCTTCCGCGATCTTCCTATTTTTCGCAATCCCGCAGGATAAGGTTCAGCGTACGACTGGCCATGTCGGAGATCTTCACCATGCCGAAGCCGTCCACACCGGATTTCAACGTATCGCAAAGAGGATCGATCCAGGAAGCGGGCAGCTTTGCGGCGCCTTGCATCATGCCGACAATCGAGCCGACTGTGGCACCGTTGCAGTCCGTATCCAGTGCGCCTGCTACGGCAATGCCGATGGATTTGCCCAGGTCCAGATCTCCAAACAAAAGTCCAACCGTCACGATGAGCGCGTTTGAGACCGTGTGGCACCAATGGTGGCCGTTCTTTTCATTGTACCGCTCATGGATGCGGTTCAGCGCGGATTCCCAATCCAACCCCTCCGTGCGCTTCCATGACAGGACTTCGCGGACTTCCTTTGACAGACGGCTTTCGGCTGGAATCTGGGACAATCCGGCCTCCAGCACATCCGTCAGGTCCGTGGAGACAGCCGCCGCTGAAAGCATGGCCGCAATGAACATCTCGCCGTAAATGCCGTTTTTCACATGGGAAATGGATGCGTCCCGCCAGGCCATGGCTGCGCCCAGTTCCGGGTTTCCCGGAGCGGCGTATCCGAAAAGATCGGCCCGGATCTGCGCGCCGATCCACTCGCGGTATACATTCCGGTGGGAGGCTGATTGCGGTGGGGGAATCGAAGCGGCCAGATTGCGGTAGGCGACCCTTTCCGCCGTACAGACATGCAGCAGCGGAAGGTTGGCCAGCCAGGCCTCCGCGACATCTTCCGGCGTGAAGGTGTAGCCATAGGTTTCCAGGACTTTCAGGCCGATCAGGGTATAGTTGGTGTCATCGTCTTCCGGCATATAGGCGACATTGTTGATCCAGTTCCGTTTGTCACTTCCGTAGACATGGCCGTCGTCCGACACGCCATATTTCAGGCGCAGGGTCTCCGGGATGTCTGAAGAAATATAGCGGTTGAAAGGATAGTTGTCCGTTTCCTTCAGCAATCCCAGTATACGGTCCCGATGCCATCCCTCGATGGGCTGACCGAGCAGGCAGCCCGCACATCGGCCAAGCCATGCCCCGTATATGCGGTCCAGCAGCACTTCTGCCACGGGCTTTTCTCGCGGCATCGACCAATTTGCCGCGCTGGGCGGACGGTGCGCCAGGATGCCGGGGAGGTCGGAAGGCTCCTGAAATGGGTGTCCGGCAGGAATCGGCAAGGCCAGCATCTCATCCAGTACTTCACCTGCAAGTTTCTCGCGCAGCGGGTCTTCGGCCGGCATAGCCTGTATGGCGGCGATCCGTTCCGCAAATCCTGAGACATTCTTGCCCTCGTCGAGGCTTTGATCCAATTCCATGTGCAGGTCCGGGGTGTTCAGCATCCAGGGTTGTGTCTTCAACATCGTTTATTCCTCCTTGGACTGTTTTTGTAGCGTCTGATTCGCGGGTTGGCGTGAGGAATGCCCCTCCGGACTTCCTTCCTGAGAGGAGAGGGCTTGTCAAGGCAACTTGGCCTGCCTTGCCTGATTCACTTCCGCCCGGGTGGGGAGCGAGGTCTGTGCACCCGCCTTCATCACGGTTAGGGTTCCCACCACATTCGCGAAATCGATGGCATCGCTGATGTCAGATCCCTCTGAAAGCGCGACAGCCAGAGCGCCGGAAAAGGAATCCCCGGCGGCCGTCGTATCGACGACGCACACCTTCGGGACTGTCCTGTGAACCACTTCTCTGCCTTGATTGAAGAGGACGCCGTCTTCGCCCAGCGTGACGACAACCTGGGGTACACCGCTTTCCACCAGATGCAGCAGCGCTTTCCCGGCCAATACGAGGGATGCGGCCACGTCCCGGGAACCGTCCGGGCGGAGGGCAGTCGTCGGCATGCCTGACAAGGCGGCGCATTCTGTTTCATTGGGGGTCAGAATGTCGACCTGGCGGAGCATGTCTTCCGGAAGAGTGGCTGCCGGAGCCGGATTCAGAAGGACGATGAGCCCATTCCGCCTTGCGAGGCGGATGGCGTGTTGCACGGCAGGCATCGGGATTTCAAGCTGAATGAGCAGGATGCAGCACCCGCGCATGACCGGTTCGAGCGCGTCGATCTGTTCGGGAAGCAGGCAGCCATTGGCGCCGGGCGCCACCATGATGCGGTTGTTTCCGCCTTCCAGAAGGATCATCGCCACGCCTGTCGGCACGTCGGGAAGACGATGGATGAACGAGGTGTCCACTTTGTCCTGCGAGAGATTCTCCAGAAGAATGCGGCCGAATCCATCGGAACCCACGCAGCCTGCCATGCGGACGTGACCGCCCAGGCGGGAAGCCGCGACCGCCTGGTTTGCTCCCTTGCCGCCGGGGATGGTTCTGAATCCTCTTCCGAGGATGGTTTCCCCCTGACTGGGAACACGGTCCATTTCCATGACCAGATCCATGTTCAGACTGCCGATGACCAGAATATCCATGGGTGTACTCCTTGTTTTGTCCGGTTTTCATCGTATTCGAGCTCAGTCAGGTTTTACTCCGTGTTTCGATGAAGATGGACTGAGAATGGATGATGCATGGATTTGGTTTGGAATGAGGCTGGAATGATTGAATGGCTGGAACCGTTTCCACACACCCTCAGCCGAATGCCTGGTCATTGAGTTTTGGCGGTCGATTCCCGGATGACGAGTTTTCGTTCCACCAGGACTTCCCGCGGTGTGCCGGAGAATCCATCAAGCCGTTCGAAGAGAAGACGAGCGACGGAACGACCGAATTCGGAACTGTCATTTGTGACGGTTGTGAGCGGGGGACGCGACAGATGCGTAAAGGGAATGTTGTCCATGCCGGTGACGGAGATCTGCTCCGGCACGCGTATTCCGCTTTCAGAAAGAGCTTCCAGCACACCCAGGGCGATCAGGTCATTCGCGCAGCAGATGGCGGTCGGGGGGGTGCGCAGGGCGGAAAAGTACTTGCCCGCCTTGTAACCGGCCTGCTCCGAGAAACCCATTTCAAAGCAGAGGGTGTCGTCAAAGGGAATGCCGGCTTCCTCCAGGCCCTGCCTGTATCCATGCTTGCGGCGGGCGGCCGTCTCGGCATCCACAGGCCCGCCGGCGAATGCGATGCGGCGATGACCGAGTTCCAGGAGGTGCCGCATGGAGGCGAGGGTGCCGGCTCCCCGGAGGCCATGCACCGTGTCGAACGGGCAGTGTTCATAGGAGTTTGCCAGCACTGCGGTGGCTCCGGTCGCCTGCAGTGCCTGCACGATTTCGTCCCGGACATGGATGGAGCAGAGGATGATGCCGTCGGACTGCGCGGAGGCGGCTGTGCGGATCGCCTCGAGTTCTTCCGCTGTCGATTCGTTCGTATTGTAAAGCACCAGGGCATAGCCCTTGCTTCGGGCTGTTGCCTGAACAACCTTGGCCATCTCGGAATAGAAAGGATTTCCGATATCCGGAACGACCAGCATGATCTGTCGGCTTTTTCGTGTTTTCAAGGTCTGCGCGGCGCGACTTGGCACATAGTCGAGTGCTTGGATGGCGGATGCGATACGCCGTCCCGTTTCACCGTCCACATATCCGGACTGGTTCAGGTAGCGTGAAATGGTGGAGATGGCGACCTGCGCCTCTTTGGCGACATCCCGGATGGTGGGCTTCAATTTGCCGGACATGGATGCTCCTCCTGTGTGGAACCGTTTCCACAAAGAGCATATCGAAAGAAAGTCGTGCTGTCAATCTAACAGGATGCGACGACCGGCAAATCACACAGGGCGTGCCCTGCTGCCAGTCCGGCAGGTTGCAACGTGAGTCAATCCAACAGGGTATAGCCTGCTGCACGGAGGGAGTCAATCGCCATATGGAGCCTGTCCGCCTTGACGAGGAGATAGTCCGTGTCAAACGTTGATACCGCGAAAAGACTGATTTCAGCCTGTGCCAGAACCGTACTGATTCCCGCGAGGATGCCGGTCAGGGAAAAATCCAGTGTCCCTTCAACCTTCAACATGCGCCAGTCCCGTTCGCAGCGGACTTCCGCCGGGATCGACTCCTGTCTGGCCACGATGGACAATTCCTCCTCCGTACGGGTCACGGATGCGAAAGAATGACCCTGAATCCAGCCCGGGAGCGGATCGTCAGGCGCAAGCCTGCTGACACAGTAGGTTCCATCCAGGAGGCACAGGGTCAGTCCCTTTTTGATTCCGCTTTCAACAGGCAGGCCATTCATTCGCTGCAGGATGGGATGGTCAGGGTTCATCTGCAACAGATCCCACAGATTGCCGTACAGATCCTTGAACACGGCAACGGTTCCGTAGGTTTGCCGCTTCGGCTCCCGGACAAATTCGATGCCTGACGAAACCATTTCGCGATAGTCGCGCCAAAAGTCATCCGAGTTGAGGAAGAGAAATACACGGCCGCCTGCCTGATCGCCTACAAAGGGCAGTTGTTCCGGCTTTGAGGCTTTTGCCAGCAGGAGTGTCGTGCCGCCGGGGCCGGGAGGAGCGACGACAACCCAGCGTTTGTCCTGCTCCGGCTGGTAGGTATCCTCGATCAGGTCGAAATGCAGTTTCTTCGTATAAAAGTCGATGGCTTCATCGTAATCCCGCACGACGAGTGCGATATGGATGATGGACTGCTTCATGCTGCTGTGCCTCCCGAAACTGGCTGTTTCCTGCGACTATCCTATCATATTCCATGCGGATGGCGAAGGACCGCAAGTTGCAGAACCATGTTGCAATCTGATTCCCGCATACGGTAAACTACTTGAAAACCATCCTTTGCATGAAAGATCATGTCACGGGGTCCGATCCTTGTCGAATCCGAGCACGCACAACAAATACGTCGCCTTCATAATGCGTCAGTCTGCTGCGAAACCGGCTCCGATCCTCTGCTGGAAAGCCATCCTTTCCACACCTGTCGGAATCGGTTCGGGAGGGATACATGGCTTGTCTGGTTGGCATCGATCTGGGCACATCCAGTCTGAAGACCATGATCATGGAGGAGGATGGAACCTGCCGGGCTGTTGCAGGCAAGTCCTATTCCATCCGGATTCCACAGGAAGGATTTGCCGAGCAGGACCCGGAAACCTGGTGGCAGGCGCTTGTCGAAACAATGCGGCAGGCCTTTGCGGAGTCTGGTGTCCATCCCCGTGACATTACGGGAATCGGGTTTTCCGGACAGATGCACGGTATGGTTCTGCTGGACCGGGACGGACATGTCATCCGCCCTGCCATTCTTCATTGCGACCAGCGCTCCAAATCTCAGGTCGACGCCATCCGGAACGTGGTAGGAGCGGAACGGCTTGCGCGAATCGCCATGAACCCCATTTTCCCCGGATTCCAGATTGCATCGCTTCTTTGGGTGCGGGACAACGAGCCGGGCTCCTTTTCCCGGATCGCCAAGGTTCTGCTGCCAAAGGATTATCTGCGGTATCGTCTGACCGGAGAAATGGGGACGGAACCGACGGATGCGGCCAGCACGCTTGCCTTCGATATCACAGCCAGAACATGGTCCGCGGAGATATTGGATCTTTTGGACCTGGACCCCGGAATCTTTCCGACCTGTGGAGAAACCCTCTCGCTTGCCGGGAAGGTGACAGAAGTCGCGGATCGGGAAACCTCCCTCTGCATGGGAACGCCGGTTGTGTATGGTGGTGGGGATCAACCCATGCAGGCCTTGGGAAACGGGCTCATTGAACCCGGAACCGCCACTTCGACCATCGGGACGGGCGGTCAGTTTTTCACGTCTGTCGACAGACCCATCGTAAATCCCGCGATGAACACCCACCTTTTCAACAATGTGCTGCCCGGTACCTGGTACGCCATGGGCGCCATGATGAGCGCGGGCCTTTCGCTCAAATGGCTGCGGGACAACGTTCTGGGCGGCCGGGACTTCAAGACGCTTGATGTTGAGGCTGCGAATCTGCCGGCCTGCGGCAATGGGCTGCTATTTCTTCCGTATCTGGTTGGCGAACGGACACCGCATCTCGATCCGAATGCACGAGGGGTATTTTTCGGGCTGACCCTTCAGCAGGGGCAGGCGCATCTGGCACGGGCGGTCATGGAAGGGGTGACATTTGCGCTGCGGGATTCCTTTGAGATTTTCAAGTCGCTTGGGATCGGCATTGATCGGATCATCGCATCAGGCGGTGGTGCGTCAAGTCCCCTCTGGCTGCAGATTCAGGCGGACACTTACAACCGTGCCGTCTATACGACGAAAACCGTGGAACAGGCCTGCACCGGTGCCGCCATGGCTGCCGGACTGGGCTGCGGGGTGTATCGGAATGTCAGGGAGGCCTGCGCGCAGGTGGTCAAGCTCCGGGAAACCGTCACGGAACCCATTGCTTCGAATGTCCCGATCTATGAGGCGCAATACGGAATCTACCGGGAGCTGTATGCGCGGAATGTGGATCTCTTCAGGAAGATCGGCTCATCAGGTGGTTGATGCAGCGGAATGTCGAGGAAGCTCCGGATGAATGACAGATTCATAGAGAACGATGGAGGAAAAGAAATGGAGCGCATTGTCTTGTCTTCCGGGGATGACCGGTTCACCCAGCCGATTCCCGAAACACTCGCCGACACATGGAGTCTGGAGCTTCACGCCGGTTTGGCTGAGACATCCGGACGAATCGGTCGAATAGCGGGTTCTCTTCAGATTTCAACATCGGAAGGACGCCGTGTTGAAATGAAATGGGGAGAAGGGAGCTTCTTTTGCTCCATCTGGTATGATGCGAAGCCGGAACCGCTTGTCCTGCAGGCGGCTTTTGCGCAGAACGGATTTGGGAAGCTCTTGCTGGAAAATCGCGGATACCGTCTCTCCCTTCTTCTGGACGGCGTTCTGGTGGATGAGGAATGGCCGCTTGGTGTCTGCTCCCTGCGAGGGTGTTCATGCCGGGTGGAGTCGGCTTCAGAGGTGGAAATCAATGTCTGCAGCCCGGATGCATGCGATGCGGCACAGACTGGCGACCTTGCTGGCGATCTTGCGGGAGCTTCACGGGAGATCCGGTGCATCGGACCGGTACCAAGCTGGCAGCCGGATGGCATCGGGGTCCGTGTCGGGGACTGCATGCCCTATCATGACGGAAAACGGTTCCATTTTCTGTATCTCGCGG
Organism: uncultured Clostridia bacterium; assembly: GCA_942493335.1. Classification (GTDB taxonomy): domain Bacteria; phylum Bacillota; class Clostridia; order DSM-8532; family DSM-8532; genus JAEWSN01. The sequence continues at coordinate 3,697,135 of OW818693.1, forward strand.
ATCGGCACGGCCATCGCAGCAAATGGAGTCTGGGCGCGCATCAATGGGCGCATGCCTCCACGGCGGATCTTCGGGAATGGACGCTCCATCCGCTTGCCATACCGGTTTCCGCACAGTGGGAAGGCTCCATCTGCACCGGCTCCGTCTTTGTGCATGAGGGCGTGCATTATGCCTTTTACGCGGTCCGCATGTCAGACGGTACCGCCGCGCCGCTGACGTGGGCGGAAAGCCGGGACGGTGTCCATTACGTCAAGAGCGGACGGCACTTTTCCCTCAAGCCGCCTTATCATGATGCTTCCGCACGGGATCCGGAAGTATTCATGGATGGGGAAGGCTTGTTCCACATGCTCGTGACGACAAGCGTCTGTCAACCGGACCCGGGCGAAAATGCGCTTCCTGCCTATCCCGTCGGAGGATGTCTTGCGCATCTGACTTCCACGGATCTGTCGAACTGGACGCAACTGCCGCCGTTCTACTCGACCGGCCACCCGGATCAGCCCGAGTGCGCCTGTCTTTTCCGCGTGAAGGAATGGCATTATCTCGTTTTCAGCCAGCAAGGCACGGCGCGGTACCGCAAATCCCGTTCTCCGCTCGGCCCCTGGGTGAAGCCGGATGTGGAAATCCTGGACGGACATGCCTATCGTGTGCCGAAAATCTCCGTGTTCCCGGACGGGACTATCGTCTCAGCAGGATTTCTTGCTGAAAAACCGGATGAATACGCAGGCTGCGCCGTGTTCCGCGAATGGCGGCAGACGGATGACGGAAACTTACTTCCCCGGTTTGCTGAATGGGCCTTGCCGGAGGCCTGCGGGGAATCGATCCATATGGAGTCGGTAGAAGTGGACGGTACCCTTGGATATGCAAAAACGGACAACGCCATCGGCTTGCAGGCGTTCCGTGTGCAGGGTACGATTCATCCCAGTGTGCCATCCATGCAGTACGGGATCCGTTTCGGCAACGCCGGCCTGTCCTCCGGCTGGGTGCTCCGTTTTGAGCCGGATGAGGGAAAAGCCGGTTTCCATGCCGCGGAAGCGCATTGGCCGCAGCTCATGCCCAATCTGACGCTGGAAACGGTCAGGAATCTTTCGGAGAGCGTGACTGTCGATCTGGTGGTGAGGGGGACGGTCGTCGACCTGATGCTGAACGGAGATAGAACCATGGTGCAGCGTCTTTCCATTCCGGAAGGCGGGTATTCGGAACTTGGCTTCCTTGCGATGTCTGGGAAGGCCGAATTCAAGGACTTTCGACTGATTCCGATTGAAAACCCGGAATGACGGGTTTGGTATACAGCCTCCTGTGGGAAACTGACTCCGGAGGCTCCCTGTTCTGAAGGAGGACTTATGATGGATGTCGCCTGTATTGGGATTCTGGTGGCCGATGTTGTCACCAGAACCATTCAAGATCTGCCGGAAACCGGAAAGCTTGATTTGGTGGATCATATCGATCTGTTTTCCGGCGGCTGCGCGATGAACAGCGCGGTTGACATGGCCCGACTCGGGCTTGCGACGGCTGTTTCCGGCAAGATCGGACGGGATGGGTTCGGCGCTTTCCTGCGGGGTGCATTGCGGTCGGCAGGCGTCGGGGAAGGACATGTGGCGGAAGATGCTGTTCAGGGGACCTCGGCTTCCGTTGTGCTTGTCAATGCGCAGGGTGAGCGGAGTTTTCTGCATTGTCTCGGCGCAAATGCGTCCTTCACCGACACGGACGTTCCCGATGAATTGCTGAAACAATCGAAAATCTCCTTTGTTGCCGGATCGATGCTGATGCCATCCTTCGACGGGGAACCGTGCGCGCGCGTTCTGAAACGAGCCCGTGCCTTCGGCAGGATGACCGCGCTGGACACGGCATGGGATTCAAAAGGACGCTGGATGCAGGTTCTATCTCCCTGCATGCCGCAGATCGACCTGTTTCTGCCCAGTTACGACGAAGCGGTGGAACTGTCCGGCGAGCGCGATCCCATGCTCATTTCCGAGCGGTTTCATTCGATGGGGGTCACAACCACCGTCATCAAGCTGGGCGCGGAAGGCTGCCATATCCGGCGGGGCGGGGAAACCTGGATGGTAAAGGGGTTTCCGGTGCGGGAGGTGCGGGATACGACGGGAGCAGGCGATGCCTTCTGCGCTGGTTTCCTGACCGGCGTCTCCCTGGGATTGCCATTGCCGGAGTGCGGACGCATGGCCAATGCGGTTGGCGCACTGTGCGTTTCCGAAGTCGGCGCATCCAGTGGCATCCATTCCATGGAGCAGGTGCGGCGGCTCATTCAGGTCAACGTGTGAATGCGGATGACAGGCAGCCGGCGAACTGGCTGCGGGACGATCAATCGAGCGGGAAAACGACGGCGAAACAACGAGGTATGTCAGTCTGCTGACCGGTTGCCATCCTTTGCTCAAACGGGAAAACGAGGACGGGAAGATAAAACGGAGGTTGATTCAGATGACGGACAGGATGATGTATGTTGACAAGACCCTGAACATGCTGGATGCGGCTGGAATCGCGTTGACGGCCGAAGATCGCGGCCGGGTGGAGATTGCGGATTTTGGACTGGATTCGTTCGAGACCACGGGCCTTTCCCTGATCACCTATCTCAACACGGATCGCTGCTGTGCCAAGGAGCTTGTCCTGCTGCCGGGCCAGACCTGCCCGGAGCACCGGCATCCGCCCGTCGCAGGCGGACCCGGCAAGGAGGAAACGTTCCGATGCCGATGGGGCAAGGTGTTCCTGTATGTGTCGGGTGCGCCTTCCGGGAAAATACTCGGCGCCGTGCCAAAAGGAAAGGAACGCGCATACACGGTCTTTCACGAAATCGTCCTGCTGCCGGGCGAACAGCATACCATCCGGCCCGACACGCTGCACTGGTTCCAGGGCGGACCGGAAGGCGCCGTCGTTTCGGAATTCTCGACCCGCAGCCGGGATGAATCGGATGTTTTCACGGATCCGGATATTCGGCGCTGAATTCCCTGCACTCAATTTCGGTGACGAATCCCCACAATGCCGCGCAGTCCCTTCACGCGTTTTGTGATGCGGCTGTACGGCCTTTTTGCATAGGTATCCTGCGCCTCCCTGTAAACAGCGACCACCTCTGCAGCCAGATCCGCGCTGCCGTAGGAAGAGACGGATGTAATGGTTGATGCCCGCAACGCTTCCCGCTGTTCGGGCTGCATGGTGAAAAATGCACGGACATAGTGATCGAATCCTTCTTCATCGTCGAAAATGAAACCGTTCACGCCATGCTCGACCTGTCCCTTGTTGACGATGTCCCTGCGGATGATGGCCGGCAGACCCGCTGCAAGGGCCTCGAGCATTGCAATCGAGAACATTTCCGTGAGGGAGGCCGAAACGAAAAGATCAGCCATATGGCAGTAGTGGGGAACATCAGCATTCGGCACTGCGCCTGTGAACAGGATCCGATCGGAAAGGCCCATCTGTCCGGCCTGTTCCTTCAGTCCATCCAGATCGGGTCCGCCGCCGACAATGAGGAGCCGGTATTCCGAATCCCGGAAGAACCGGCGGCCAAAATACGTGAGGATGACATCCAGACTCTTTTCCTTGGCAATGCGGGAGGTTGAGATGAGAACCTTCATGCCGGGCTTGATCCCGTATGTGTTTCGGAGCGCATCGACCTTGTCCTTGCTGGCATTGGCCGGGTTGAACGCCACCAGGTCCGGACAGTTGCGGATCACGTGGATTTGTTTCCGGATCCCGTGTCGCTGGCACAGCTCCTGTACCTTGGCGGAAGGGCCGATGACCGCACAGGCCTGCCGGGTGATCTGTTTCAGGTAGAACGTGATGGTTTTGTTCAATACGAACGTCATGCCGCTTGGGGCGACATAGTGCAGATAATCGTCATACATGGTGTGGATCGTGTAGATCATGGGAATGCCGAGGATGGTTGCGGCCTGCATGCCGAAGAAGCCCACGCCGAACTCGTTGTGGATGTGGATGATATCGGGTTTGAAACGGTTCAGATAACGGAGCCGGTTTGCGCTGACCGGGGATGCGACCCCGTATCCGTAGATTTTCTTGAAGGTATGGGCAGGACACCGAAGTTGGCCGTCTTCCATGTGATGATGCCGGACTGTCGGGTCCGCGGAGACGATGAGAACTTCATGTCCGAGGGCCTCCAGCCCCTGTTTCAGCAGCCGGACATGGGTGACGACTCCGTTGATGTAGGGCAGATAGGTTTCCGTGAAGATGGCGATTTTCATCGGTTGCTCTCACGCTTTCGTTTTTATTCGGCGGATGCCGTTGCCGGTACTTCATTATACAGCATACGGGAATAGGTAAAAATAGTTGGGAGAAAAACCGCGAATATACGGTTGTCCTTCGAATTGGCAAATGGTATCATGTCTATAGTTATTACATGTAAGTTCGCACGCATCCAAAGTCACCCAGCTGATGGACGACAAGCAGGAGTGCATTCGATGAACGGAACCATCTACAACATCCAGCGATTTTCCACCCATGACGGTCCTGGCATCCGGACCACCGTATTCTTCAAGGGGTGCAATCTTCACTGTCTTTGGTGTCACAATCCCGAATCCATACCCTTCCGCCGTGAAGTCTCCTTCCACCGGGAACGCTGCATCGGCTGTGGCCGGTGTTTCCTTGCCTGCCCGGTTTCCGCGCATCGGGTCAATGCGGAGGGACGCCATGTGCTGGATCGGGACCGCTGCACCGGTTGCATGCGCTGCACGGAGGTCTGCTTCGCGGAAGCCCTGACGGGAATCGGGAAGGAACTGTCCGCAGAGGAACTGGCTCGGGAGTTGGAAACCGACAGGCCCTATTACGAGTCTTCCCAGGGCGGTGTTACCTTTTCCGGCGGGGAATGCATGGCGCAGGTCGATTTTCTTGCTGAGGTGCTTCAGGCCTGCAGGGAGAAAGGGATCCACACAGCGGTTGATACAGCCGGGAATGTTCCATGGGAAAGCTTCGAGAAGATACTACCCTGGACGGATCTTTTTCTCTATGATGTGAAAGCGGCGGATTCCGAGGTGCATGAAAGGCTGACGGGAAGCGGAAATGGCCGGATTGTGGACAACCTTCGCAGGCTGTGCGGAATGGGAAAACGGGTCATCATCCGAATTCCCTTCATTCCTGAAGCAAATGCCGGAGAAATCGGAGGCATTGCACGGTTGCTGGAAGACCTGTCCTTCGAACGGGTGGAACTTCTGCCCTATCACCGCCTCGGAGAGGGTAAATATGAGTCGTTGGATCAAAAGATCGGCATCAGTCGTTTCACCATTCCGGAAGAGAAGCAAATTCTGGAAGCTCTCGACCTTCTCGAACAGCATGGCATATTGGCCGTACGGCCTTGAAGAACAGGCACAAACCAGACAACGGGCCGGCAGCCCAAGGAGGCAGAAGGATGATCAACACGGAAAAAGTGGCGCTTTCACCCTTGTACGCACGGAGAATCGAAACCCTGCACAGTGACAAGATGGCCATCAACGAGGTGAAGATCCGCCTCATCGGCCGTGGCAAGATGGATTTTGACGACTGGGGTTTCGTTCATTATCCGGAATTCACCTTCACAGCCGAAGCGTACCGCGAAGATGGCATCATCTGCGGACCTCTGCCGATCGGCCGTACGCTTCGGAAGTTCTTCAACGAGATTCCGAAGTACATCAACCGGAACAGCGCGCTCGCCGGCGCATGGGTGGGGAACCTCAATGCCTATGTGAATGTGCGGATGGCGCCGGAGGATTTTCCGACCGAACTCAAGCCGATCTGGGAAAAGTACGACACGCGTCCGGGCTTCGGCGGCATGAACCACTGTGCTCCGGACATGAACATCGGCCTCGAAATCGGATGGGGCGGGCTGCTGCAAAAAATCAGGCATTTCCGTGCTGCAAACCATCCGGTCGATACCGGTTTCTTTGACGGCGAGGAACAGGTTGTCCTCGGCATGCAGGAATGGGTTGCGGCGCTGGCGGCTGAGGCCCGGCGCATGGCGGACGTAGCGGTGGATGCGGACGATGCCCGCAACCTGCGCGAAATGGCTGAAATGAATGAGTGGCTTGTTGACGGCGCACCGCGGAATCTACGGGAGGCCTGCCAATTCATCGCCCATTTCCAGACACTCGACCGCACCTACTTTGTAGGCGGCGCACTCCAGCAATTGGATGTCCTGCTCCAGCCCTATTATGAAAAAGACATGGCCGACGGTCTCCTCACGGATGAGGAAGCGGTCTGGTACATTGCGAGCGTCTTCTTCAACGACACCCATTATTCGCAGATTGCCGGCCTTACACCGGACGGCAGTTCCGATCTGACCAGCCGAATGTCCTTCCTGATTCTGGATGCGATGCACTTGCTCTGCATCCCCGCAAACCTTGCCCTGCGGGTTCATGACCTGGTTCATCCGGAACTGCTGAAGCGGAGTGTCGAATACATTCTGCAGGATGGCTCCGGCGTCGATTACTCGCTCAACGTCGGCTGTGAGGAAGGGTATGCCCGGAACGGCTTCCCGATGGGACTTGCCCGTCAGCGGGCCAAAGTCGGCTGCAACTGGACGGCTCTTGCCGGCCGCGAATACCCTTTGCAGGACGTCACGCGTGCCAATCTCGGGTTTGCCCTGCAGTATGCGATGGAAGACATTCGTAGCACAGCCTGCGCAGACAATGCGCCGGATGGAATGCTTGAAATCCTGTTTGAGCGGTTCCGCCATCATGTCGGAGAAATCGTGAACAGCATCAAGGCTGGATATGACCGGCATTATGAGGTGGTTGGCCGAAATACGCCCGAGCTCGTGTACAACCTCTTCATGCACGGTCCGATCGAGCGGGGGTTGAACTGTTCCGAAGGCGGTGTCGACATCCTCAATTTCAATATCGACGGCGTGGCGCTGGCCACGGTTGCAGATTCCTTCGCGGCGTTGGAACAGCGGATTGTCGAGGAACGTCGCATCACATGGACGTCCCTGTTTGAAGCGCTCGATTCGAATTATGACAACGCTGAGGACATCCGGCTCATGATGAAGAACATCCAGCGCTTCGGCAGCCCTGGCTCCCTTGCGGAGAAATGGGCGCTGCGCGTCCGGGATTGTTTTGTTGAAACCTGCAAATCCAGCGGAACGCCTAAGTACCACCTCCCCATCATCCCGGGCATGTTCTCCCATGGAACCATCCGCGATCTCGGGATGAAGCTGAAGGCCACCCCGAACGGGCGCAAGGATTATGAAGCCATTTCCCACTCCAACGAACCGGATCCCGGCTTCGCCCGAGGGCTGAATACCTTCTCCCCGTCCCTGAAGGCCACTGCTGTCGCGCTGGCGCAACCGGGATACGGCAATTCCGCCCCGCTGCATCTGGACATCGACAGTGACATGCTGGCGAAGGAAGGCGGTCTCGATGCGATTGTAGCCCTCATCCACACGCACAACCATATGGGCGGAACCCTGATCAACATGAACTGCCTGACCAAGGAGAAGCTGCAGAAGGCGCACGAGAATCCGGACAAGTATCCGGATCTGCTGGTCCGCGTGACCGGTTATTCCGCCTTCTTCGCCTCCTTGTCCAAGGAATACCGGGAGCAGATTCTGGAGAGATTCCTGACCAGGGCCTGATGCGGGATGTCTTTCCGGAAAGGTCATGGGGACTTGAATCGTTGATGTTTTTATAGACCGGGCCATGATGGGATGCATGATTTCCATCGTGGTCCGGTCTTTTTCGCTCCGGTGGTTCCACTTCGATTAAGCCGGTATAATGGGGAGGAAAGCAGAAGGTGTATGATGGGTTCAAGGCAGAGCCATATATATTGCATAATCGTTTTGGGCCTTGCACTCATTTGGGTGTTTCTTTCAGGATGCACAGGTGTTGTGCGTCAAGAATCGGCAATCCTGATACCAGTATCTTCTCCTTCGTCCACCACTTCCGGTTCGCCCAACAATGCCAGTTCATCGGCGGAAACCGGTTCAACCATCTCTGCGGTTACATCAGCAGCTGCTGGGGCGTCCGTCTTTTCTGGTACACCTGCCGATCAAAGTTCGTCCACAGAATTCTCTTCTGATCAATCATCCGTTTCAACACAAGCCGGGGTTGAGACCTATCATTTTCTTGAATTTTCCGATTTTCATGACACCATCGAGAACTGGGAAGGGGAGCCTGTTCTTTCGGTGCTTGCCGCGAACCTGAAACGCAGGGATGCAGAAAATCCGGGCAGAACACTCATCCTGAGCGGCGGGGACAATGTGGACAATTCTGAAAGGACGCTACGGGATGAAAAGGATGCGCCTGTCATGGAGGCTTTCACTTCAATAGGGGTTGATGCCACCGCGCTGGGGAATCATGAATATGAGGACTTCGGCATCAAGACGTTCAAAGCGGAGACGCTTCAGGATTGCGGATTTCCGGTATTATGTGCGAACCTGTTGGATCGGGAGACCGGGGAATCTGTGTTCGAACCCTATAAGGTCTATGACCTCAAAGGTCTGCGGGTGGCTGTCATCGGATCCTCCTGCAATAAAATCAGGGATCGGGATCTGAAGGGGAAGAAGGCGCCTTATGCCTATGTGGGGCATGCGGAGGCCATCAATGCGCAAGTGCGTGGAATTCGGGAAAGCAACCTTGCGGATGTCGTGCTTGCCCTCATTCATGAAGGGGGCTATGTTGACAAGAAAGGCGTTGGCGGTGGAACCCTGTTCAAAATCGCGGAGGCGCTTGCGGGCGTGGATGCCGTCTTCGGTGGCGATACGCATACGGTGGCACAAGGACGCGTGAGCGACATGCCTGTTGTCGTGCCGGGTTCACATGGAAAGGGATACATGGAGGTCACGCTCACGGTGGATGCTGCCGGAAGGAAAACCTTCGAAACGCGATACACCAATCTGGATACGCATGAACCAAACGGATATGCGGGATCAGCGCCGATCCGCGACGAAACGGTGGATGCCATCCTGAAAGCTGCAGGGTACTGAATGGAAAGATGCAAAGCAGGTGAAGAAGGATGAGAACGGCGACAAGGGCAGGACGCGACCTGAAAAAAGGAACCGGCAATGCATCAAACGCGGAGTCCACGGCTCAGGCGTTCAAGGAGCAAATCCTTCAAAACGGGCAGGCCTTTCCCGCAGATATCTTCATCCGGGATTCAAGTCAGGAACGGCTGGTGGCTCCGCTGCACTGGCATGATTGTCTGGAACTGCTCTATGTCCTGGAGGGAAGCGCCACCCAGCGGATCAATGATCAGATGCTGACTCTTCGAACAGGGGATCTGGTGGTCCTGCGCGACGGGGATCTGCATGCCACTGCCACGGAACCTGGAGAGCCTTCCCGTATTCTGGTCGTGAAGTTCCTGTCCGCGCTCTTGACGGATACCTATGCCCGAAATGTGGAATCGGTGCATGTCCGCGCCTTCCTGTCCCAGGAAAATCCCCGGGTGCTGCATATATCGGAGGGCGACCCGGATGCGCAGGCGTTGCATCGCTTGCTCGATACCCTGCTGGAGGAATGGACCGCAAAACGTCCGGCGTTTGAACTGGCTGTCCATGGATTGCTGTACTGTGCCATTGCAGCATTGACGCGGATGGGCGCGTTCTCCAGCCGGATGTCCCTGATGCCTGCACGGGAACAGGCACGCCTGACTTCGGTTCTCGACAGGGCGGCCGCCATGCTTCCGTCTGTCATGACGCTGGGGGAGGCGGCTCAGATGATGAATTACAGCTATTCCTACTTCTCCCGGCATTTCCAGAAGGCCACCGGATATTCCTTCAAGGCCTATATGGACTTCATGCGGATTCGGGAAGCGGAGCGCCTTGCCTTGCAGGAAGGTCTTCCGTTGTCGTCCTGCGCTGTCAGGACAGGCTTTTCGGACGCTGCGACTTTTGCCCGCACCTATCGTCGGCTGCGGGGATGCAGTGCACGCAGCATGCTCGGTTCCGGGGAACATTCACGAACGGAGGGAAACCAGGGCAGAGAGATTATCAGGGGAGCGCAAAAAGTGCAAAGTTGACCGCAATCATCCGGATGTCATGACACCGCTTCGTCCGGTATGCTGAATCCAGGCGATCCGTCGGAACCGCGGACATCCATGGGATCCTTTGAATCAGGATCATCCATGCGATCAACGGGCACGGGAAAATCCTTGGGATCCTTATGCCAGGACAACACGGGATTATCGGGAGGAAAATGATGCGTTCTTTTACACCGGATTACCGAAATATTGAAAAGGCGGCCAGAAATCAGGCGGTGTCCCGACTTCCCCTTTATGAGCATATTATCAGTGTCGGTACCATGGAAAGGATTTCGGGGAATGCCTTCGCCGGGCTTGCCAATGGGGATGACGCCGACCGGCACGAATTCATGCGCAATTACGCAGGGTTTTTCAGGGATATGGGATATGACACGGTCAGCTTCGAGCAATGCATCGGTCCCGCGATGCCGGGCAGCGGCGCACTGGGCGGACACAAGCAGGGCATCATCCGGGATCGGGCCGATTTCGAGCGGTATCCCTGGGCGGAACTGCCCGATTTATATTTCAAGGCGCATGCCGGGCTTCTGGATGCGCTGCATGACGAGCTTCCGTCCGGCATGAAGGCGATCGGAGGCGTCGGAAACGGCGTGTTCGAATGTGTCCAGGACCTCGTCGGATTTACGGATTTGTGCTATCTGGCCGTGGATGATCCCGACTTGTATGCGGAATTGTTCATCAGAATGGGTGATACGAGCCTGACCATCTGGGATCGTTTTCTGAAGCGGTATTCCGATGCTTTCTGCGTGCTCCGGTTCGGGGACGATCTGGGTTTCAAGTCGACGACCCTGCTTTCCGCTACGGATGTCCGGACCCACATCCTTCCACAATACAAACGGATCGTAAGCCTTGTCCATTCGTATGGAAAACCGTTTCTGCTCCATTCCTGCGGCGCCATCTTCGATGTGATGGAAGATCTGATCGAAACCGTCGGCATTGATGCGAAGCATTCGAACGAGGACCAGATTGCTCCCTTCACCACCTGGTTTGAACGATATGGCAGCAGAATCGGCAATTTCGGCGGAATAGACACGGATCACCTGTGCAGGAAGTCGGAAGCGGAAATCGGGCTTCTTGTCCGGGATGTCATGGATGCGTCGGTTGGCCATGGCGGATTCGCCCTCGGTTCCGGGAATTCGATTCCGGACTACGTACCGGTTTCAGGGTATCTCGCAATGGTTGAGGCCTGTCGGGCATATCGGGGGGAATGAACGACCCAATAGGGAGGAACATCCGATGAACGCAAGGGAAAAGGTCCTGTCCATCTTCAACCGGAAGGGCGACGGAAGCGGCGCCATGTGGACCGGCCACCCGAATGACAAGACCGTACCGATTTATTCGGCAGCCTGGGGGATTCAAGAAACCCGCGAGGCCATCTATACACATTTGAACGACGATTGCCGCTGGTTCACCGCAGATGGCGGTTATCGGCACCCGGCCGGGCTTCCCGCCCTCGATCCCGCATGGGGGACCGAAGGGCGGCACACCCTCAGCGCCGGAGGATGTTTTGCCGAAGCGGAAACGGTCGCCGATATCGAGCGATATCCCTGGCCCGATCCGGCGCTCTGCGACTTCAGTGAAATTTATGCGCAGATCGATCGGTTTCCGGATAAAGCCGTCTTCACCGGCATGTGGAGCCCTTTTTTCCACAATGTCGCGGATTTCTTCGGGATGGAGAATTATTTCGTGCAGATGTACGAGAACCCTGCGGTCGTCGAAGCTGCCACGGAAAAGATCACGGACTATTACGTGGCGGCGGGGGAGCGGTTTTTCGCAGGACTGGGCGACCGGGCGGATGTCATGTTCTTCGGAAACGACTTTGGAACGCAGCGGGATCTTCTCATTTCACCGGAAGCTTTCCGGAAATTCGTCCTGCCATCCTTCAAACGGCTGATTGCAGTGGGGAAAAAGCATGGAAAGAAGATCCTGCTCCATTCCTGCGGCTCCATTTATCGGATCATACCGGATCTCATCGAAGCAGGCGTCGACGCGCTGCACCCGCTCCAGGCCGGCGCAGCGAACATGGATGCGGTGACCCTTTCGCAGTTCAGGAACGATCTCGCCTTCGTCGGCGGCATCGATGCGCAGTCTTTCTTCGTGCAGGCCACACCGCAGCAGATCCGGGACGAGGTGCACCGGGTCCGTGACATCCTGGGTCCAAACCTTGTTGTTTCTCCGAGCCATGAGGAGATCCTGCCCAACGTTCCCCCGGAAAATGTGCTGGCGATGGCGGAAGCCGCCAGAGATTGAAACACAACAATTCCGCTTCGAGCAGGGGTTTCGATACATGAAGGGATTCCGATATATGCAGGGATTCCGATTCATGGGCCCAATGGTCTTTCTGATCGACGGAGGATTGCAATGATGGAAAACACAAGACAGGATCGGGAAATTCTTCGAAAACTTGCAGTCCGGTACATGGAAGCGGCGCAGCTGCCTGTGCATCGGGAAAAGCTCGAGCTTTGGAAGGCTCTGAACAGGGGGGAGATGCAGCGGCCGATGGTCCTCATCGACCAGCTTCCCTGGCATGAGCTCAACGGGGAAGGGGAATTGACGCTTCTGACACAGGATCCCCTGTGCCGGCAGATCGAACGCGAATTGCGGCAGACCCTCTACAAGTGGGATCATTTTCCCGTGGACATGGTTCTCGAACCCTTCCTGACCATTCCGAAGTCCATCCGGAACACCGGATACGGTATCAGCGTCGACGAGGACACGCAGATCACGGATTCTGTCAGCGATGTGGTATCCCACCGGTTTCACAACCAGCTGAAAAACGAGGAAGATGTCGGGAAAATCAAGGACATGGTCATCACGCATGACGCAGCGGAGAGCAAAAGATGGCTGGAACAGGCGGAAGACCTGTTCCAAGGGGTTGCACCCGTGCGTCAGAGCGCAGGACTTCAGTTTCATCTGGGCGTCTGGGATTATCTTTCCATGCTCATGGGTGTCCAGGACATCTACTTTGACCTGATGGATCGGCCGGAATTCCTGCATGCCTGCATGGAACGCATCACCTCGTCCGTCATGGCCGGCATCCGGCAGGCGGAGGTTCTGGGGCTCCATAACGACACCATCAGCCTCTGCCACTGTTCCCATACCTATACAGACGAGTTTCTTCCCGATTTTGGCATGGGAAAGGGACCCTCAGCGAAGAACAGCTGGGCCTTTGGACTCGCACAGCTGTTCTCCTCCGTTTCTCCCGCCGTGACGGAAGAATTCGAGTTGCCATACATCACCCGGATGGCGGAATGTTTCGGCATGGTCTATTACGGCTGTTGCGACCGGCTGGATGATCGGCTTGATCTCGTCAAGCGGATCCCGAATGTGCGGAAGGTTTCCTGCAGTCCCTGGAGCAACCGGGATGCCTTTGCCGAGAAAATCGGCCCTTCCCTGGTCCTGTCCAACAAGCCAACGCCTGCACTGCTGGCGGAGTCCGAACTGGATTACCGGGAAATTGAAAAGGACCTGCGGCATACGCTGCAGGCCGCTCGGGCAAACCGTGTGAACCTCGAGTACATCCTCAAGGACGTCTCGACTGTCCGGTATCAACCGCAAAGACTGACACAGTGGGCGGATACGGCGATGAGGGTCGTGTGCGGGTGAACGGGCAAGCGCGATGCAAGGCTCCAATAGGTTTCGTGAGCAAGAGGGGATACAGGCGGCGTCATTCCAGACTGTCCCTGCACAGTTCGAAGAGATTCCCTTCCGGATCACGGAAGTATACGCAGCGCATATACCATTCCGGAATCGTCTGCGGCTCGCCCATGAAGACTACGCCGTGGGCTTTCAGTGCGGTGTAGTCGGCATCCACATCATCCGTAGGGATGATGTAAACGGCCTGATCCACGCGTCCGGTTCCGGTCAACGCCTCATATCCCTTGTAGGTTCCCTGATGCCTGCCGAAGAAAATGGAAAGGCAGGGCTTCTCTCCGCCCGGAACCTTGAAGGAGGCGAACGTGTCTTCCCTTGTTCCCCAGAAGGGTTCCAAGCCCAGCTTTTGCACATAGAAATCATGACATGCGCTGAAATCCTCGACCAGCAACCGGATGCCAAGTTCGTTCATTTTCATCGGTTTTATCCTCTTTCATACAATTTTAGTCGGAGCAGACTTCATCAACCATTTTCATTGAACCGGCGATAATCAAGGAGTATGGGGTGGGACTCCTGCAATTGTCACAATCGTCATTCGCCATTCGGAACGATACCAATCAATTGCCGGATCCATATCATTCGACCGTTCTCTTTGCAAACGTCAACTTTTTCTTCAACTCCCGATTCTGCTCCGCGCGGAACAGGACGATCTTCTCGACTAGATCAAGCGGCAGCGGGGCGGCCATCGGGAGTTGGACTGCACCCTTCGAGAATTTCAGCTTGCGTTGCCGGAACTCCTCCTCGAACCGTTCCACTCCTTCCGCCCCCGGATACAGGCCGATGTGCCGGTTGAAGGCTGCGAAATGTATCAGGTTCCCGTTCAGGAAAAAGGTCGGCATCTGCCAGCTGATTTTCTCCGATGCTTCAGGAACAAGATTGCGGATCAGCTCGCGAAGCGTGTTGAGGCGGTCCTGTACTTCGGAGGGGAATGTGGCGATGTAGGCATCGATGGTCTCAATGGGCTTTCCTGAAATTACCATGTCATATCCTCCGTCAGATGCGATCGAATTGCTCCTTTAGGACCGTAATGAATGGGGAGCCGGGGATGGCATGAGGCTGGGTTGAGGCTGCGTTGAGGATGCTTTGAGGCTGGGATGAGGCTGGGATGGATAGGCAATCGGGAAGGGCATGCTCAGTGGCGGGCAAGGTATTCCAGGACTGCTGTTTCCCGCCCAACCCAGCGGTTCATGCTCGCCGCCTGCGCAGCCAGGAGTACGCGATTGTTTTCAATGGCGGCTGAGACGGGGATCCAGACCGGTTCGAACCCCATTTCCGCCTCATAGTCGTCCAGGTTCTGAATCCCGCTGTCCGAATCGATCCCGCATTCATAATAATGGGAAATCATCTCGAAAAAAGCCTCCGGATCCCGGATATCGGGGTGGCGTTCCGTTGCGGTTCCGAGTTTCCTGCCAACCCGGATCATAACATGGCCGGTTTCCTCCAAGACCTCCCGGCGAAGGGTTTCTTCATGGCTCTCGCCTTCCTCGAGACCCCCGCCTGGAAATTTCACGTCTCCGCGATTGTTCCGTACCATCAGCAGGAGCCCATTCCGCTCGATAACCGCTCGGACGGCGGTTCGCCGGATGATGCGCGTGCCAACCGCGGCTTCGGGCGGAAGGCCGAAGGAGAGTGAGAAGGCCTTGATCGGGGTGATCACTGCCGGATTTGTTTTTCCCATCCGTGATTTCATCAGCGCCAGTCCTTCCCGGAGCAGAAGCGGTTGGATGTCCGGATAGGTCAGTCGCGATGGCTCATCGTCGAAGTGTTCCACCGTGCCGATTTCCGAATCGGGCAATGGGCCGAGTTCTGAAACGTCCGCAAGGAAAATTCGGCCATAGGAGGGCTTCCCGTCCCGAACGACGGAATAGGTGCGAAGCGGTTCCAGCGTGAAGGTCAGCGCGCCTGTTTCCTCGAAAAGCTCCCTGCTTGCTGTCTGAATGACGGTTTCGCCCGCTTCCCGTCTGCCGCCGGGGATTTCCCATGTATCGCGCTGTTTGTGCCGTACATAAATCCAGCGATCATCATGCCGTGTTAACAGGACAGCATAAGCGATCTGTTCTTCCGGGATTTCAGCCAGATCATGGAACAATACCTGCATCCTTTTATGATCCCTTTCGTTCAGTTGATTCGCTACATGGTATGAATTGTACCGAGAGGGAAAAGAGTCTGCAATCGCATCAGGCAGGGCCGTCTGAATCTCAACGGGCATTCAGTCTCCGACCAGTCTCCGATAAATATCCAGCAATTCGATGAATTGCTCATTGTCTCCGCCATGATCGGGATGCAGTTTCTTGGCGAGTGCTCGAAATCGTTTTTTGATCTCCGTGCTGTCGGCAGTGTAATCCAACCCCAGCCATTCGAGAGACGCCGGGTCGTACAGCCCGTCTTCCGGGTAGCCGTTCTCCTCGGCCATGCATCGGTACATGTGATGGAAGTAGTCCTGGATGGCAGCCCTGAATGCGTCCCTATCCATGGATTCCAAAAGGGACAGGGGATATTTCACCTTCCGGGTGCAGGTTTCGTGCAAATCAAAGTACGCATCCCAGATGAGCGGCGGCAAACGGGCGGGTTCAGAGCGGATTTCGCTGCCGTCGGTCTGTTCGCTGCGGTTGCCGAAGCGGAGCTTGCGTTCGAGTTTTTTCAGATTCCGGATTTTCCTTTTCAATTCATCCCGATTCATAAGAAGCTCCGTTCAATCCGGACGATTTATGCGGGAGACACATGCGGTCAGCATCCCGCGACGCAGGTGGCGTCTGCGGTTCATTCGGCATAGCCTCCAGCACCGTTTGTGTCATGGGAGGGGTGCATCTTCATGCTTTTCGCAAAAAGGAGAGGTGCCGTCGAAAGTGTTCTTGTATGTGCACATCCACGCTGGAACGAATCCGCTCCGGTGCGCGACGGATTGGGAGGGAATGTTTGAGGAGGCGGTTCCGTAATAAGGCAGTTTTCCGCGTTCCAGAATCATCTGGGCCAGATGGGAGACAAGGCAGGATGCAAGGCCCAATCCGCGGAAGGGAGGCAGTACGTCGATACCGATCTGCCAAAGGGTCTCGCAGTCTGCAGAAGCACCGGCCATGCCGACGATCACATCGCCCGCCAGGGCGGATACGACAAGGACATCCGGCCGCGGATGATGGACATCATACAGGATGGCATTGTCGAACCCCTTTGTCTCGTATAACGAATGGATTTCCCTGCCTTCCCGGATTTCAAGCCTCAGGCCGTCAGGACAGGGAAGCGGCTTCATCGTCTTGTTGTCCGGGACGTAATAGAGGGAATGTCCATAGAAAAATGGAGCGAAGAACAAGTCATCCCTGCTTTTGCCCATGAGAACCGGGCTGATTTTTGCCAGTAGCCAGTCATCGGCAGACACCACAATGCCGGTGCCCATGGTTGCGGCTTCCAGATACGGGGTCTGCCGCTCGAAGGGTCTGCGCCCCCCATTCAGGCGTGCTTCGCATAATGTGAGGCCTTCCCGGATAAAATCCCCAGGTTCGCAGTTCATGTCGATGGCCAGTTGCCGGCGAACGATTTCCCTCATGTCCGATTTACTGAAACCCATGCCATTCTCCTTGTTCATGATCCGGAAATGTGCAGGACAGGATATTGCATGCGATGGAAAGCTGCGTCATTGCATAGGACATGGATACCACCTTGCTTCGAACATTCAAGAACAGGGTTTTCACTGAATGAGGAGATTATATCCAATGGATCGGGGATTATCAAACCGAGGGACGATGGATACGCATGATTCCGCCAAAGGTCATGAAGAAGCGGTTGAAGGAGTGGTATATCCGGAAGAGGATTGAACTGGGCCGGTGAATTCGATACGATGAAGAGGCGACTGAGATACGCAACAGGGAACAGGATGACGGCGGGAGCAAACACGCAGGAAGGAATCACCCATGCTGGCTTGGAAGCGGAACATGATTTGCCGGGTCCTTGTGATGACCCTCTCCACCCTCATCCTGGGGGGATGTGCGGAAGATCATGAGCAGATGCTGCTGCGACGGGACTACTCTGAGCTTCAAATCCAATACGACAAATTGATGGATGAGAAGGAAGCGCTGGATCTTGAGAAGATCGGGATGCTTCTCCAGATCAATGAAACGGGTGAAAAATATCGGAAGGCTGTCGAGGAGAATCGCACGCTCAAGACGGAAAATGAAAGTTTGCAGGACAAGAATGCGTATGCCATGAATCTCCTGAATGATGCGTCTTTTGACTGGATGTCCCGGACGGGATGGGATTCGGTGGAGGTGGAGGCCTACGGAGTGAAAATCAACCTCGAGGAAACCCGGGAAAAGGCTGTTCAACCGGCGAGCTTCATTGGCGCATTTTCAAGGGGATTCGAGCCGGAAGCCATGCCGGAAGGGTTTGGCCGGTATCGGTTTACCGGCAATGGCGAAACACATGTGATCGAAATCTTTCGGGACCATCTTTTCCGATATGATGACGTTTTCTACAAGTGTGAGGGCAATGCGGCCTGCCTGGTGGAAGCGATGCTTCCTGCACGGGCGGACTGGCTTGCCGCAAACAACCTGCTCGAGCACATCTACAACAGTACGGCTGTTCTGACGGAGGATCTGATCTTCCCGCCGCAAGAACAGGTTCAAAGCCTGGCCCTACTGCTGGGGCGACTCGAAAAAGTCGAAAAACCCGCAGAGGACAAGGTCGGGAAGCTGAATCATTCAACCTCCTTTTACTGGCAGGGGAATATCGTTGTGGCGGATTTTTACGACAAATATGTCCGGCTGCGGTATGACAAGCAGGAAGAATGGCTGGAAACCGGAGAATACGGACCCATTTCCGGTTTATTCAATGCCGGATGAAGGTTGCCCGGTCATGGTTGTTTCAGCTGATTCGCAGAGCCAAGGTTATTGCGTCTTGTGGACCTGGGCGAGGTTATTTCGCTTGAGGGGTGGCAGGGCCGAAGTCATTCCGCAGCAAGCCGGTTCAGTTGCGTGCTCAGGTCGTCTACGATGGAAATGCGGTCGATGAGGCCTTTCACCGTATCCTGCTGTGATTCCGCCACACTCAGGATTTGCGCAGAGGTTGCGGTGTGTTCCTCAAAGACGGCTGAGATGTTTTCGAGCTTATCCTGTGTCTTGTCGAACATGCTTTTTGCCTCATCGAGCACAGTGATTTCGTGATGCAGCTGTTCGTCCACATCCCGGACGGTTTTCGCGAGGGAACCGAACATGCCGTCAAGTCGCCCGAGCCGTGTATGTCCGGCATCCACGGCCTCCGTACCCTTGGTGACTTCGCTGAGGACTTTGTCCGTCTGTTCGTTGATGGCGATGGTGATCTGCTGGATATCCTTGACGGTGTGGGCCGACTGATCGGCCAGCTTCCTGATTTCCTCCGCAACCACAGCGAAACCACGGCCGCTTTCCCCTGCCCGCGCGGCTTCAATGGCTGCGTTCAGGCTCAATAGATTTGTCTGTTCCGCGATGGTTTCGATGGAGGAGAGGAACCGGTTGATGTCCGTCATGCGGAGCTTCAGATCCGTGACAGTTTCCTGTGCGGTACGGATGGTGGTCCGGATATCCCGCATCTGTTCCGTCATGTCCCGGACATTCGCTGTTCCGACACCGACCTGCTGCGCTGTTTCCGAGAAAGCACGTCCGATCCGGTGCGTCATTTCCGCAGCCTGGGACAACTTGGAATTGGATTCCGCGGCGTAATCGGAGATCTGTACGATGTCGCGGGTGCTGTGATCGATCCCCTGGCTGATCTCCGTGAGGCTGTTTGTGATGTCCCTGATGTTTCCACCGGTGAGTTGGATGTCCGTACGCAACTCATGGGTGTTCGTATGAAGGGTATCGGATGCATTGCGGATTTCATGAAAAGTCATTTCCAGTTTTTCCGAAGTATCCGAGGCCGACTTGCTTTTGGCCATGACGAGATCCAGAAGCTTCCGGGCACCTCTTGAACCGGAGACCGCAATGAGTCCCGCGAAAAGGAAGGAAAAATAGCGGACTGGCAGCGTGGAACTGCCTTCAGGCATGAGCTCGGGCTTGAGTATGAAAATGACTGCAAGATCGGCCACAACACAGCCGATGCTGCTGAACAGGGCAATACCGAGACTGTTGTAGAAAAAGGAAAGCAGGATGGCGATATACATCATGGCCACGCTTTCCTTGACAGGCGTCACGAAACGGCAGGTCAGGATGACCAGAATGACGGTCAAGACCATGAAGTAAGGGCTCCAGGCTCTATCCAGGTTCCGGAAGAGGACAAGGAAGTTCACGAGGCAGATTCCTGCAAGCACTGCGATTGCGATGGCCAGCTCGACCAGACCCAATTCGGATCTACCCGCCAATATGGTCGCGGAGGTGGTCAGGATGATGGCGATGATCATCACTACTGTGGCAAGACCGGCACGGGCGTGGTTTTCCAGCATGTTCTCCTTCAGGAGATCGCTTCCGGTCCGGTAGGTCCGCAAAAGCTTTTTTGGAAACAGCATCTGATTCACCTCCGGGGATGCGGAATCTGCGTGGCGTCGAACCAAGCGCTTTCCCACAATTATATACCCACAAGGATCGGCGCGGTAGAAACATTCTTTGTCAGCGTCTCCCCCCTTCATATGAAACAAGACCCCCGTGCGGAAAGAGCACACGATGGGTAGAATGGAAAGGACGGAACGTTCAGATCCGGGATTGCCATAAGGCATGGATTGCGGTTCCGGATTGTCCCATTACGATTATAGTGTAATCAGACGATCTGGATTTCGTCAGCATGCAAAGCACAGGAGGATGTACGATGAAAATCACCGCCATGAAATGCAACCATATGGACAACCCGCTCGGGTTCACGTTTGATACGGTGGTGCTGAGCTGGAAAACGGCAAGTTCGACGGCGGCCTTCCAGACTTCGGCCCGGGTTGAAATCGCCACGGATGCAACATTTGCGAACGTCGTCCATGACAGCGGAGCCCGAACGGACATCGACAGCATCGCCTACACACCGGTTCCTGCACTTTCCCTGAAAGCGGCCACCCGCTATTTCTGGCGGGTGACGGTGACGGCGGATGACGGCGGAACCGCAACTTCCGGAACGACATGGTTCGAAACAGCGAAGATGGAAGAACCTTTCATGGGAGAATGGATCACCTCGCCCCTGAAGGACGTGCCTACGATTCTTCGCAGGGAGTTCCCGCTCGAAGCAGGAAAAGCCATCGTCTCAGCCCGCCTGTATGCCAGCGCGGCAGGCATCTATGAAGTAGAGCTCAATGGCAGGAAGGTCGGGGACGAGTTCCTCGCGCCTTTCTGCAACAAATACAGCGCCTGGATGCAATACCAGACTTATGATGTGACCGGCATGATTGCCAGCGGGGCCAACTGCATCGGCGTACTGCTCGGCGACGGCTGGTACAAGGGGCGTTTCGGCTTTGACGGCGGCGCATCGAACCTGTTCGGCGACAGAACCGGATTCATCGGCGAACTCATCGTGAAGTATGAGGATGGAACCACATCCTGCATGGTTTCGGATCCCTCCTGGCAATCCGCTCCTTCGCCATACACGTTCTCCTCCATCTATGACGGAGAATGGATGGATGCCGGGAAATGCCTGCCCGGTTGGTCCTCTCCGGGATTTCCTGCGGAGGGTCCCGCTGCGGAAACATTGAAAGGCTTTGGCGGCTGGTCCGGGACGGAAACTTTGGACATCGACAAGTCGCTGTTGAAGGCGCGGTTGAGCCTTCCTGTCATTGTGAAGGAAACCAGGAAACCCATTGCGGTATTGACAACCCCGGCCGGCGAAACCGTGTTGGACATGGGACAGAACATGGTCGGCTGGGTGACCTGTGAAGTCCAGGTGCCGGAAGGTGTTGAACTCGTCCTGAAGTTCGGGGAAATCCTGCAGAACGGGAATTTCTATCAGGACAACCTGCGCCAGGCGAAGCAGGAATACCGCTTTCTGTCAGATGGAAAGCCCCACACGCTGCGCCCGCACTTCACCTATTACGGGTTCCGTTTCGTGAAAGTGGAAGGTTGGCAGGGAATGCCTTCCGTGGACGACTTTACAGGATGTGTCGTATTTTCTGACATGGATCGTACGGGTTGGCTGGAAACCTCCGATGCGAGGGTGAACCAGCTTATCTCCAATGCAGTCTGGGGCCAGAAAGGCAATTTCCTCGATGTGCCGACGGATTGCCCGCAGCGCGACGAACGCATGGGCTGGACCGGCGACGCGCAGGTCTTCTGCGCCACCGCCACCTTCAACATGGACACCTACGCCTTCTACCGCAAATACCTGTACGACATGCAGTGCGAACAGGAGCTTTCGGGCGGCCCGGTTCCGATTGTGGTGCCGAACATGATTAGGAAGGCCGATTACGTGATGACCTCCTCCGCCTGGGCGGATGCCACCACCATCATTCCGTGGACCAGTTACCTGTTCAGCGGCGACAAGACGATCCTGCAGGAGCATTATCCAAGCATGAAGGCCTATGTGGAAAGCCTCCTCGCGCAGGATGGCGGCAAACGTCTCTGGACACCCGATTTCAGCTTCGGGGATTGGCTTGCCCAGGACGGTCCCAGTTCGTATAGCGCGTTTGGCGGGACGGATATCGCTCTGATCTCCACCGCATACTACCATTACTCGACGACCCTTACCGCCCGTGCCGCCGCGGTGCTTGGCAACGTGAAGGATGCGGAAACCTATTTCAAGCTGGCGGATGAGATCCGGACCGCCTATCAGGAGGAATTTCTCTCGAAACGCGGGCGGTTGGCCGTAGACACGCAGACAGGCGCGGTTGTGTCCCTGTTCATGGACCTGATGGCGGACAAGGATCGGGAGCGGGTCGCCGAACGGCTCCATGCCCTGCTCAAGCAGAACAATTATTACCTGAAGACCGGTTTCGTCGGTACGCCGTACCTGTGCCGCGTCCTCTCCGCGAACGGATACAACGACACAGCCTACAAACTGCTGCTGAACGAGAAGTTTCCGAGCTGGCTGTATTGCGTGAACCTGGGGGCCACGACCATCTGGGAGCGCTGGAACTCGGTCCAGGCGGACGGACTCATCGGAGACACCGGGATGAATTCATTGAACCATTATGCATACGGTTCCATCTGCGAATGGATGTACAGGGACATGTGCGGCCTCAATCCGTTGGCGGAAGCTCCAGGGTTCCGGAAAGTCCGCATCGCGCCGAAGCCGAACGGACGCCTGCGTTTTGCCTCCGCGAAATACGACTCGCCGGTCGGCATGTACGAAAGCCGCTGGGAAATCAAACCGGACGGCACGCTCCGGTTCGATCTCACGATTCCCTTCGGCGGCACGGCGGAAGTCATTCTGCCGGACAGCGGCATGGAGCCGCAAATCCTGACACGCGGCCAATATGTGTTCGAATACAAGCCGATGAAGGAGTATCGTATTGTATGGTCCACCTCGACTGCCACATTGGGCGAAATGCTGGGAAATCCGAAGGCGACGGAAGCCATCGGGCGGATTCTGCCGGGTCTGGCCGCCAGTCTCACAGGTGACCTGGACAAGAACATACTTGGATCCACGATTCGTGAGATGACGGGAGGTTTCGGCTTCCAGCTGAAGCCGGAAGCCCTGGATGAACTGGATGCGGCACTCGCGGAAATGCACTGAGTAGAACGGAACAGAACTTGAATGCCAGATCGCAAGCGACCTGGGACGTGATGGCGCCTTATGACCTGGAACGCAATATCTTCCGGGATCTGGAAGACGAAATGGAATGATGCAGGAACAAGGGGGGTGTCTCAAAATGAATGAGGCACTTCCTTTTGCGTTGTTAAAACAGCAAAAAGCGGATCGTAATGATCCGCCAAATGCTGTAGAATATTGTCTATAAACAGGTTGCTTAAGGCATGGGAAAGTCCGCATTCTGTCGTAGACTTTCCCATGCCAACAAGTAATATATGGTGTGAAACTTACTGAGGATCTGCTGAACATCTCAATCATCAATGAAACCATCACTGATGCGGATGAGATGAAGGAGACGTGAAGATGAACAGAATCAGAGTTCTCTGCTTTCTGCTGTTACTCGTCGTTGCAAGTGCCTGTGCGCCCAGTACTCCGAAAGGAGATTCTTTATGGGATATTGCAGAACTGACGGGCAATATCACGGAAGTAAAAGTCATGATCGATTACAACGGAAATCCAAGCGGCCGGAACAAGGCGAAACGCATCACTGATGCGGATGAGATTGCGGGGTTTGTTTTGTCATTTCAGAACGCATACATGGGAAAACAGGTCGATGACATATATGGGAATAGCACTGTGATTCGTTTTATCAACGAAGAGAACAAATACTATGATTTTGTATTCAGCAGTGGTAAAGACCATGAATATTATAGTACGTATCACTGCCATGATGTGTCATTCACGAAGAAAAATCCGTGGTCGTTATACAGCGATTCAAAGGCAAATGAAATCATCGTTGATGTGAATTACAATGAAATAGAGTGATTCCGCTTCAATATATGCGCTTCATTATGAAAATTGGATGTTCTTCCGCTTGCCCACCACCAGCGCGAGGACCAGAAAAGCCATTGCAAAGCCGATTTCAATCAACAGGCAGGAAAGAAACGGTTTGAGATCGGTTCCGACAGTCTGGGTTTGGGCCGCGATCTGATTGTTGGCCTTCACATACCAGTAGGTCGGGGTGAAGCTTGCAATGCGCAGGACGGGAGCGGCGATGAGTTCCTGCGGGACAAAGACGCCGCTGAGGAAGGAAAAGCCGAGGGCAACCGTATTGCTGACTGCCGATACCGCGCTTTGACCCTTGACGGAAATGCCGATCAGATAACTGATGCTGGCCGCGCACAAGGCAAAGACAAAAGCGTTCAGGAGGAAGTAACCGAAGTTGGCGAATTTCTCCGTGCGTGGGTTCAGCAGGAAGAAGAAGGAACACATGATCGCCCAGACAATCAGCGTGAACAGCAGGTTTGCCAGGATGAACTGGAGATTGACGCTGCCGCTGGGAATGGGAGAGCAGGCGTTTCTTCTTTTGAGTTCCGGATTGTTGAAAACCACCATCAGCGCACTGATGCCCAGAATAAGCACAGAAAGAAAGATGTAGGCCAGATAGTTGAAGTAATAGGCGGAATACGAGAGCGCAGCGGCTTTCGTCCCGCTTTCCTTCAATTCGATAGCGGCTGTCATGGACAAATCCTTTTCCACGTTTGCGGCAAGAGCTTCCGGGGTGAGGGTCGGGTCATTTGCCACATAGAGCCGGGCCAGATTGAGATATTGATTGATGGAAAGATCAAGGTCGATCTGGCTGATGGAACCCGGGACGATCGTTTTTTCCAGCGCAACGTTCTTCCCTGCCATGAATTGTTCCGTGAAGCCTTCCGGTATGCGGACGATGTAGGTGACGGAACGGAAGAACAAGGCGTCCTGCAACGCTTCGGTCTTGTCCGGGACCGCCACGATCGTTGCTGTTTTGGAGAGTTCCTTCCGGAGTCCTTCCGTCAGGGGAGTGCTTTCCACGCTGAGAAAAGCGATTTTGCCTTTTGTCGGTGAAAACGAAGAGGTGGTCGGCGAATTCTTTGTATACATCACGGCGACAAGCGTCAGGACAGCCAGGAAGACACCTGCGTAGATCAGCAGCGCCGGGGTCTTTTTTTTGAGAATCTTCATGCACAGCTTAAAGACTTGCATACTTTTTCCTCCTGACCGAGAAATAGGTCACCGCGCAGAAGAGGGCGGTCATGCCGCAGAGCGCTGCCATGTTGGCTGCGTATCTGGTGAGTGTGTCAAAGTAGTAAAGGCTGTAGAATGCGTCGGCTATGAGGTTCATGGGGTTGACCCAGGACAGGAGCGGCGCGTATTGCGCGATCACATACTTGATGTCGGCGAACATCAGACCGGAAAGCGTGGCGCCCAGCATCGTCGCACTGATCAGTACGGCGGTCTTGATGCCTTCGCCTTTCTTCACCAGTGCGCTGATCACGGCCCCGAAGGAAATTCCCGACGCGCTGCCGACGAACACGGTCAGCAGGATCCATCCTGCTTTCGGACCGAAATCCACGCTCAACGCGAAGGTCAGGTACAGGAGGAGCACGAGCATTTCGACGAAGAGGACCAGAAGGGATGCACAGGCGCTGGAGAGGAATGTCTTGAGTTTATGGACCGGCGCGACATTGATCCTGGCGGCTCTTGCCGAGATATCCGCCTGGATGTCCGTCACTTCGTTGCTTCCGAGGAATCCGCCGTACATGCAGGCCATGGCGATCAGTGCGAAGAAATAGACGAGACGGTTGTCGGGTGCGGCTTTGGTAGGCGACACCTCCCGTGTGTATTCCTTCCAGCCGCCGGCACTGTCATGTACCGCAACGAGGTTTGCGGGATTCTTCGTGATGAGCGTCGTCACGGCGGAGGACTGCTGCAGATAGGAACTGACAAAATTCCGGAGAATCTTCTGACTTGTGCCCGATTGATTGACGACGATCCGGGCGGGTGATTCCATCAGAACGTACCCTTTGATTTTGTGATCCGCCAGAAGGGCATCGGCTTCCGAATTTGAGGCGATTGTAAGATCAAACAGCCTGCCATCTCCCTTCGAAACGCCTTGAACAACGGCCTTGAAGGCTTCATCCTTTGGAAGGTCTGATTCCTCCACAAGCGCGATGGGGATGGGCTGGAAGCTTTCGGCAGCCTTGCCGATGTTGCCGACCGCCAGCTGAAGGAAGGTCGCGAGCGCCAGCGGGAACATCAGCGTCCAGAAGATCATTTCCCGGTTTCGCAAAAGGCACTTGAGCCTGTAGCTGAAAATATGTGCGAACATGTCTTCTCTCCTCTACCCTGCGGTTATGAACATGAGTGCATGCGCCGACTCCGGCAATTGAACGCATGAATCGGTCGGTTCAACAGCGCAGGAATCAATTGCCGGGTCTTAATCCCGCAGCTCTTTTCCTGTAATTTCCAGGAAAACGTCGTTCAGCGTGGGTAATACGGAATAGATTTTTCCGAATTGTATGCCTTCCTGTTTCAGAAATTCCAGGGTATTTTCCAGGTTATTCTTTCCCTTGTTCGATTTGATGATCAGCAAATGGTCCTTGTAGGATACGGATGCAATGTTCGGCATCTCCTCAAGTTTGCGGAGCTGTGCGTCCGTGGCCTGGTAGGTTTCCACGGTGATGGTCTCGCCCAGCGAGATCTTGGCTTTCAACTCATCCTTGGTTCCGGAAGCGATGGCGGTTCCCTTGTCCAGGATCATGATCCGGCTGCAGATCTGCTCGACTTCCTCCATGTAATGGGAGGTGTAGACGATGGTGGCTCCCTGCCGGTTCAGCTCCAGAATACCCTCCAGGATTTTGTTCCGGCTCTGGGGATCAACGGCCACCGTGGGTTCGTCCAGAATGATCAGCTTCGGCTTGTGGGCGATGCCGCAGGCGATGTTCAACCGGCGGAGCAGGCCGCCGCTCAGCTTTTTCGGGTAGAATTTCCGGAAGTCTTCCAACTCGACGAATTGGATGGCTTCTTCGACCAACCGCTTCTTCTTTTCCTTGTCGGTCACATAAAGGCCGCAGAAATAGCTGATGTTCTCCTGAACCGTCAATTCGTCGAACACCGCCACGTTCTGCATGACGATGCCGATATCCTTTTTGATGTCGTAAGCATCAGGCGACATGGGCTTGTCAAAGATGCGGATTTCACCCTTGTCGATTTTCAACAGGGACAGGATGCAGTTGATGGCAGTTGTCTTTCCCGAACCATTGGGGCCGAGCAGGCCGAAAATCTCGCCTTCCCGGACCTCCAGCGAGAAGTGATCCAGCGCGGTCAGATCTCCGTACCGCTTGACCAGATTTTTCACCGATATGACCATGTCTTTTCCTCCCCAAACCTTATGAATCACCTTGCGGGTGTATTGCCTGCACGTCATGGGAACACTTGGCCGATGTCTTTCTGCGCATCCCGGGAATGACTTTCAGGTGCTCGGGGTGCCTCTTGTCTTCATCCTATCCCGAATCACCGTCCAGGGACAGTATCATGTGTCAGCAGGGGATGTGACAATTGTCATCTTTCGAATGCTTCCGGATTCATTCGAATTCATGTGAATCAGTGAGGATTCACGGGTTACCGGGCTGTTGTGATCAGGATGCGCGTGATACGATAAGTGCGCGAAACAGATTGTCCGGGGAGGTTTCATGTCCGGCATGACCGATATGGCGGGGAAAAGCATACAGTCAGGCGTAACCGATCTGATCGGAAAAGGGGTCCTGTTTGGCTGCTGCATGGCGGCATATCTTGTGATGCCGGTTTCCGGAGCGGTTGTGGTGCCGGTGCTGCTCGCCGTCATCACAAGCGGGCTTCTGAGCCTTTTCGACAAATCCGCCATCAAAACGGGTCTTGCCCTTGGATATGCCTTGCTTGCCTGTTTCGTGCCGGACCTGGCATTCTTTCTTCCGCTGATCGTCTTCGACCTAAGTTTTCACCCGTTCCGGATGCTGAATCTGCTTGCAGGGATTCCGCTCTTCCTTTTTTTCACTGCCACCACGCTCCAGACAAGTGTCATGGTTGGGATCCTGTTGCTGTTGGCCATCCTGATCCGGCTTCTGCTTGAATCGTACGCCGTGTTGAAAACGCGGTATCACCTTCTTGCAGACACCACGAAGGAAATGTCGGGGATTTTGAGAAAACAGAACCAGGACCTGCTGGAAAAGCAGGATTCCGAATGGAATCTGGCAACCTTGAACGAAAGAAACCGGATTGCCAGGGAGATTCACGACAATGTCGGACACCTGCTGTCGAGCGCGTTGCTGCAGTCCGGAGCCCTGCTTGCGACCCTTCGGGACGATACGGTGAAGGTGCCGCTGGAAACCCTGAGCGGCACGCTGACGCAGGCCATGAACAGCATACGGAACAGCGTTCATGACCTGCATGATGAATCGATGGATCTGTCGGCGCAGCTTGAAACGCTGCTGAAGGATTTCCGTTTCTGTGAGATGCGCTTTGAATATCAGGTTGCGCACGATCCCGACATCAAGCTGAAATATGCGTTGATCGCCATCTGCCGGGAGGCGCTGGCCAACATCATGAATCATTCCGATGCGACGCAGGGTTCGGTCGTGATGCGGGAACACCCGGCTTTCTATCAGTTTGTCATCCGGGACAACGGCAGTGCGAAGGAGGATCAGGTTGGTTTGGGGATCGGAAAAGAGATTCAGACCGGTAGGGGAACCGGGAAAGAATTTCAGGCCGGTAGGAATATCGGGCAGGAGCTTCAAGCCGGAAGGGGCATCGGCCTCATGAACATGGCGGATCGGGTCCGATCCTTCAACGGGCATATCAATATCGACACGAAGGATGGCTTTGGGATTTTCATTGCCATTCCGAAGGAGGAACAATAGATGCGCGTACTGGTCGTGGATGACGACAAATTGGTGTCTTCTTCATTGAAGACCCTGTTGGAAGCGGACGGAAGCATTACCGTCGTGGGAATCGGGAACAACGGGCAGGAGGCGGTTTCGCAATACCGGAATCTGAAGCCGGATGTGCTGCTGATGGACATCCGCATGGACGGCATGACAGGTATGGAGGCTGCCGAGGCAATCCTTCGGGAGGATTCGGACGCCAGAATTGTTTTCCTGACGACGTTCTCCGACGACGAATACATTCTCAAGGCCTTCCAGATCGGTTCGAAAGGCTATATTCTCAAGCAGGATTATGGGAGCATCGTTCCCTCCGTCAAGGCGGTCTTTGCGGATCAGCGTGTGTTCGGGGATGAAATCATTCGAAGGATTCCGGGGCTGATCCAGGACAATCGAGTGGGAATGACGGGGTTCGGATTGACAGAAAAGGAAACCGAAATCATCGTGCAGGTTGCCAATGGCCTTTCCAACCGGGAGATCGCGGAAAGCCTGTTTCTGGGAGAAGGCACAGTTCGCAATTATGTCAGTGTCATTCTTGAGAAACTGAACTTGCGGGACAGGACCCAGCTTGCGATATTTTATTATCGGCACGCCTGAATCCAGGTCCCGGTATTCAATCCTTGTCAAAAAGGCGTCAATATTATAGGCAATGCATCAGCATGTTAAGAATCGTCAACAAACATGAAGCATAGGATGGGACTCCGGCAATTGTTACATTCGTCATCCAAAGACGATGCCAATTGCTTGTCGGGTCTATAAACGCCAGTCAGAAATTCATCTGTTTTTCCGGTACAAGCCCGGAGTTTTGCCGGTCTGTTTCCGGAAGGTCGCATAGAAATGCTTGATGTCATGGAATCCGCAACTCAAGGCGATGTCCGTCACCTTGTCTTCTGTGGTGGAAAGCAGATGGATGGCTTCGTCGATGCGCAGCTTTTGCAGGTGGTCGCTGAACTTCGTCCCTGTGACTTCACGGAAGAGGCGTGAAAAATGGTTCTTGCTGACAAAGCTCTGCATGGCGACGTCTTCCAGTCGGAGCGCGGAAGTGGCGTGTTCCTGCATATAGGCGATGGCGCGGTCCACAAGCTGGCGGTGGAATTCGGAAGCCGGATGGGGACTGGATTCCACCGTCCTGTTATCCTCCATCAAACGGAACATCTTGATGAGCAGGGTGATCAGCAGGGCCCGGATGATATCGGGATACCCTTTTTTTTCATCCTTGTATTCCTTGTACATGGAGGCGAAGAGGGTTCCGAACTCGCGGTAGTCCGTACCGGACAAATGCAGATCCGCCTCCGGCGCGCCGGATTCCGGGAAGAGGGAGCGGAACAGGTACGAAGAGGTGATGTCCGAGAAATGCTCCGCGCCCAGCAGGGATACATCCAGAAAGGCGGGGGTGAAGACGCAGTTGTAGACGATGAGCCGCCGGGCGTCGTTTGTTGTGCCGGAGTTGGCATTCAGGGCACCCTTTGCAGTGCCGGATTCGAAAGCAGGACCGCCCTTTGCAGTGTCGGATTCGATATCCAGACCATCCTTTGCAGAGCCGGCATTGGCATCCTTGATCTCCTCTGTGCCAGTGAAGAATCCGTGTGGAACATCGTGATTGACGATGAAGAGATCTCCGGCGCCTGTCCTGTATTGTGCCTCCCCGACCTGATGCAGGCCATTTCCGGAGATCACGTAGGCGATTTCGATGAAATCATGCCGGTGCATCACACCCATGTAGTCCTGGAAGGACTCGTCCGAGCGGTTCACATAGACTTGGACATCTTTGCGGAACAGGCGGGTTCCATGCAGGATGGGTGTTGCGCCGTGATTCATGTCCTGGATTCCCTTCATGCGCGCAGGGCTTGCGTGGGAACACGAAACCCTTTGACTGTCTTTCATTCGCGATGCAATTCATCATACCTGTTCTCAGCATATCATACCGATGTGTTCCGTGATATTCTGATTATGCCTGCATTTTCAGGAAGGGCGGAACAGTCGGATGAAATATGAAACATTGAGCCATGAAAATCTGGAAAGCTTCAAGAAATTCTGCGTGAAGCATAAATCGTATCTGGATGACTCTTTTCTGACCGACGAGGATCTGTCGAAACTCGTGCCGTCTCCTGACGCCCCGACCTGGCTGGCGGTTGAGGATGACAAGGTGGTAGCCGCAGCCTCCCTCCTGATGGATGGTTACCATCTCCGGGGAGGACGTGCCAGATTTCGAGTTTTGTATAGCGAAATACCGGACAGCACTGTGTATCGTACGCTTCTTGACGCGGTACGCCCGGAGAAGGGCGTGGTCGATCACTGGTTTCTTTTTGTGAGGGAAGAATCCGCCTCTTTGATGCAATGCGTCCGGGAAGTCGGTTTTCATCTGGAGCGCACCATTCATGTTCTTGTCAGGGAGGATCTTCCCACCGCTGCGGTTGATTGCCCGGCGGGTTGCGAAATCCGGCCGTTCGCATTTGGACAAGACGAAAAAGTCTATGTCGGGATCCGTAATGCCGCATTCGCCAATCTGATGGGATCGGGCACGCCACTTTCAGTCGAGGATATCGCAGCCATGGAACAGGATGGCGAGACAATACCCGGCGGCATATTTCTGCTTGAGGAGGCCGGGCAGCCTGTCGGGGTAGTGCGGACTGTCAGGGATCTCGGAGAGGATGAAGAGGGTCCGATGCTTGAAATAGGTCCGTTGGCCATACTCCCCGGTTTTCAGGGCAAAGGGTACGGTACGCTGCTGCTGCGGCATGCGCTTCGATTTGGGATGGAACAAGTCGGACTTCCAAGGGCGGTCCTCTCCGTCAATGCGGAGAATGCACCGGCTTTGGGGCTATACCTGCGTGAGGGATTCACGGTTATGCAGGGATTTTCCTGCATGCGCCAGGAACTGTAACAGCGGGTCAGGCCCTGTATTTGCCATGAAGGTGTTGGTCCCTTTTGCCAGCCGGGTCTGGCGGAGTCCACCTCATTCATTGAAAATCAGAAGAGAATCGTAGGAATGCCCCATGCGTAAAAAACGAACCTGATGTAAAATGATAAGCGGATGCTGAATGTCATGGTACATATCCTTCCAGCCCGTGCAGGGCAGACTTCCCAGAGATAGAGAAAACCGGCACAGGACCGGGAATTGAATGAATCCAATCATCCCGACAGGAGGCAATCCATGAAGATCGTAGCCTATGATTTCGGTGCCAGCAGCGGTCGTGCCGTGCTTGGCCGTTACGATGGCAACCGTCTCGAAACAGAGGTTCTCTGGCGTTTTTCCAACGATCCCGTCCAGATCGGGGATACCCTGCATTGGGATATCCTTCGCCTGCTCCATGAAACGAAGCAGGGGCTGTATGCTGCACAGCGTGCCGGTCATGCGGATCTGTCCGGTATCGGCATCGACACATGGGGGGTCGACTTCGGCCTTCTCGACAAGCGGGGAGCCCTTTTGGGAAATCCCGTCCATTATCGGGACATGCGGACACTCGGCAAGATGGCCAAGGCTTCCGCGCTGCTCACGATGGAGAAAATCTACGCTCAGACCGGCATACAATTCATGGAGATCAATACGCTCTATCATCTCATGGCATTGTCGGAATCCCGGCCGGAACTGCTGGAACAGGCGGAAACACTTCTTTTCACACCGGACCTGATGGGGTATTTCCTGACCGGTGAAAAGGTATGTGAACGGACCATTGCATCCACCTCCCAGATGCTGAATCCGGTGACCGGGGAGTGGGCATCGGAGATGCTGGCTTCCCTTGGCATCCCCACGCACATGCTGCTTCCTGTGAACGAGCCGCTGTGCAGGAGTGGTGTCCTGAGTCGCCAGAATCAGACCGAATTGGGTCTTGGCCCGATTCCCTTGCTGACTATCGGCGGACATGACACGGCGTCTGCCGTCGTGGCGGTTCCGGCCGAGGGGAAGAATTTCGCCTATCTGTCCAGCGGCACCTGGTCGCTGATGGGGGTGGAGCTGCCCGCCCCGATTCTCACGGATGCTGCATTCCGGCTCAATGTCACAAACGAGGGCGGCGTGAACCGTACCACGAGGCTATTGAAGAACATCATGGGCTTGTGGATCCTGCAGGAGTGCAAACGGGAGTGGGATCGCAAGGGCGAGGCCGTCTCGTTTGATGATTTGGCTGCCGCGGCGGAAAAAGAGACAGCCTTCCGTTGCCTGATCGATCCGGATGCCGCTGAATTTGGCAAACCCGGTCACATGACGGAAAAAATCCGGGACTTCTGCCTCCGTACAGGTCAGCCCGCACCGGATTCCAAGGGGGCCATCGTCAGGTGCATTCTTGAAAGTCTGGCCATGAAATACAGAAAAACGTTCGGCGAGCTCGAGTTCCTTACCGGGAAGCGAATCCCTGTCCTTCATGTCGTCGGCGGAGGCTCTCGTGATACGCTGTTGAACCGGTTCACGGCTGATGCGTTGAACCGGCCCGTACTGGCCGGTCCTTCCGAAGCGACCGCTCTTGGCAACCTGGCTGGACAATTGGTGGCTTTGGGCGAATTGGCCGGCCTGTCCGAAGCGCGCGCCTTAATCCGACGCTCTGTGGAGACCGAAGCGGTGGAGCCGATGAATCCCGCCGCCTGGGACGAAGGGTATGGCAAATTCGAGGCTGTACTGGCAAAAGGGTGAGAAGGTTCGGGGGTCAAAAAGCCCGCTCTAACCCCCGCATCCCGCGTAAGATCCCCCCGCGCGGGTGTCGGCCGGGTCCCGGTAGAATGGTTTCATGGGGGTCGCGTGTTTTGCGGTCCTGATGAACGGGCGGACATGGTCCGCAGGGAGCGAGGATATCATGGGGAAAACAAGTGAATCTGCGATTCTGCAGGCTTATGAAGGGGCGAAGGTCCGTTATGCCGTCTTGGGGGTCGACACCGACGCCGCGCTGACGAAAATCAGGAAGCAGCCCATTTCCCTGCATTGCTGGCAGGGCGACGACGTGCGCGGCTTCGAATCGGATGCCGGCGGAACATCGGGCGGCATCCTCAGTACCGGCTCCTATCCGGGCGCCGCGCGGAACGGCGACGAACTGCGCGCCGATTATGAGAAGGCGTTTTCCCTGATTCCGGGGAAACACCGCGTGAACCTTCATGCCATCTATGCGGAGACGGACGGCGGTTCCGTGCCCCGCGACCAGCTGAAGACGGAACATTTCCGCAAGTGGATCGACTGGGCGAAGAAACATGGTGTCGGCGTCGATTTCAATCCTAGCTGCTTCGGCCATCCGATGGCCGCTTCCGGTTTCACGATCTCCAGTCCCGATCCGGAAGTCCGTGATTTCTGGATCCGTCATGTGAAAGCCTGCAGGGCCATCGCGGCCGACATCGGCAAAGAGACGGGCTCCCCCTGCGTCATGAATATCTGGTTTCCGGACGGGATGAAGGACCAGCCGGCGGATCGCCTCGGGTACCGCCAGCGGATGAAGCATGCCCTGGATCTTGTCCTGCTGACGAAATATGATCGCAAATACCTGATCGATGCGTTCGAAAGCAAGCTTTTCGGCATCGGGGTGGAATCATACACGGTCGCTTCCCATGAATTCGTGCTGGGGTACGGCTTGAAGAATGATCTGACCGTCTGCTACGACATGGGGCATTTCCACCTGACAGAGAGTGTCGCGGACAAGATTTCCGCCACACTGCTGTATGCGGATGAGTTGCTGCTGCACGTTTCCCGTCCCGTTCGCTGGGACAGCGACCATGTCGTCATCCTCAACGATGATCTGCTTACCCTCGCACAGGAAGTGAAACGCGCTGATGCCTTTGACCGGGTGTATTTCGCGCTGGACTTCTTCGATGGCAGCATCAATCGCATCATGGCCTGGGTCACTGGTACACGCGCCGCGCAAAAAGCCTTGCTGATTGCTTTGCTTGAGCCGACAGGCCTGTTGCTGGAGGCGGAAGCGGCTGGTGATTACGGTCGTCGGCTGGCCCTGTCGGAAGAGTACAAATCCCTTCCGTTCGCGGCTGTCTGGGACATGTTCTGTCTGCAGGCCGGCGTTCCGGTCGGGACGGACTGGGTGGACGAAGCAGGCGCCTATGAACGGAACGTGCTGAGCAAACGCGCTTGAATGCCATTCAAGGGATGAAAAGCATGATGCATGCGGTCATAAAAGATGAATTGTGCATCCCAGGCACGGAAAAAGAATAAACAGGAGGGTGAGATCATGAATGACACCCAGTTGCTGCAGGAATATGTCCGTCTTTCCCAGACCGCCGGTTCCCGTGCGGATTACGTGCAGGGTGGCGGCGGAAATACGTCGGTGAAGCTTTCCGCCGGCTGCATGGCCGTCAAGGCGTCCGGTTTCCGGCTGAACCAGATCCAGCTGGACCAAGCCTATGTGATCGTGGATGCCAAGTCGATCCGGGAATGGTATGCATCCGTCGACTTGAAGGAGGACCGCGATTTCGAAAAGGAAAGCGTGGCTGTCGCCAAAGGCGCCATTGTGCCCGGCTTCGGTCCCCAGGGCCTTCGTCCTTCCGTGGAAGCCGGATTTCATGCCATTCTTGGCACTTTCGTCATCCACACGCATGCCGTACAGGCCAACCTGCTGTGTTGCAGCGCCGAAGGCGAGTCCCTCGTGGAAAAACTCTTCACGAACGCGGGGTTTCCGGCGCTTTGGATTCCCTACATCAACCCCGGCTTCTGCCTCACCTTGAAAATCAAGGCGGAACGGGAGAGAATGAAAGCGGCGACCGGTGTTGATCCTCACATCGCCTTCATGGAAAACCATGGCCTGATCGTCTGGGCGGATGATGCCGATACGGCACTCCAGCTCCATGACGAGGTGAACGGTCGGATTGCACGGTGGTTCGGCCTGACGAAGCCTTTCCCGGTTCCGAAAGTAAAGGCGGTCGAGGGCGGATATGCCTCCGATACGTCCGAAGTGCAGGCCTTTCTGAAGGCTGGGAAAGCGGATCCCGCATTTTTTGAGGAATATCCTTTGTATCCGGACCAGCTGGTATACCTCAACAGCGGCATGCTGGGAGATGCGGAGACGGTGAAAATCGTTCTGGATCCCGTTACTGGAACCTCGCTCTATCGGACCGCCGAAGGCGAAGCGCTTGCCATGGAGGAAACCCTGCTCGGTTATGCCTGGGTGATGGAGAATGTGGGGAAGGCGAAGCTGACCCTGAAGACCATGACCCCCGCAGATGTGGATTTCATCCGGAACTGGGAAAGCGAAGCTTATCGCAGGAGTCTTGTGCAGAAAACGGTCAAATAGCAGTCGACAATGGTTTTGTCGGAAGGAGAGACATCATGGACTTTACATTATTGCATCCCGCCGACCAGATCGTCATGATCATGGACCGCATCTATCGCTACGGAATGACCACAACCTCAGGGGGGAACCTGTCCATCCTCGATGACAATGGGGATATCTGGATTTCACCGGGGGGCATCGACAAGGGCACGCTCACACGTCGGGACATCATGTGCGTGAAGCCGGACGGTACAATCGTCGGACACCACAAACCATCCATCGAATTCCCCTTCCACAAGCGCGTCTACGAGATCCGGAAGGATGTCAGGGCGGTGCTGCATGCCCATCCACCGGCGCTGGTCGCGTTCAGCATTGCCCGTGTGATCCCGAACACCCGTCTTCTGCCGAAGTCCCACCTTGTCTGCGGAAATGTTGGAATGGCCCCTTACGACCTGCCCGGCAGCATGAAGCTGGGAAACAAGATTGCCGCCGAATTCGAGAAGGGATTCAATCTTGTCATGCTGGAAAACCATGGCGTCGTCGTGGCGGACACCAATCTGTTCGAGGCCTTCAAGGCGTTCGAGACACTGGATTTCACAGCACGCATCGAGATCAACGCGCGCCGTATCGGCTCCCCGTTCGTGTTGCGGGAGGAGACGCTCGAGAAGTTTGAAAACGCACTGGGCGACGACATGCCGGAGTTCCTGCCGCAACACCGTTCCAGCAGGGAAACCGAAGCGCGGCGGGAAATGTGCGAGCTGGTGCACCGTGCGTACGATCAGCAGCTTTTCACCAGCACGCAGGGAACCTTCTCGGTGCGGCTGGATGCGGAAACCTTCCTCATCACGCCCTACGATACGGACCGCAAATATCTCGAACTCGGGGATCCCGTACTCATCCGGAACGGGCAGCGCGAAGCGGGGAAGCTCCCGAGCCAGTCCGCCGCCCTGCATGAGGCGATTTATCGGAAACAGGCCCATGTGGAGGCGATCATTGTGGCTCATGCGCCGAATGTGATGGCCTTTGCCGTCACGGAAGCCTCCTTTGACTCCCGTACCATTCCGGAGAGCTACATCATGCTTCGGAATGTGCCGAAAATCCCATTTGCGGCGTCCGTCCTGCAGCCGGAGCTGACTGCCGATCTGTTTGTGCCCTCCGTTCCAGTGGCCATTGTGGAGAACGACAGTGTCATCGTGACCGGAAGCAGCCTGCTGAATGCCTTTGACCGGCTGGAAGTGGCGGAATACAGCGCGAAGGGGATCATCGATTCGCGGATGCTCGGAGAGATGGTAGCCATCAATGAGGCGCAAGTGGAGGAAATTGTGGAAGCTTTCAGGTTGCCAAGGGGCTGACATGCCCCGTTGGGATATCGCAGTTTGTTTGATAAATCGTGAACTTTTTATCAAACACCTATGGACAAACTTCGGTTTTTGTATTATTATTAGTACAATGCAGGATGATGATAAACTTCCTGCAAGAGGACCGAGGGTGGTCGAATCCTTCCCATGGGATCCCACCGGAAAGGCAAAGGTGGATTCCCATGCTGCAATGCAATTACTGCGATTACAACAAAAAACTCGCAATGGAACAGCAATCCCCTCGGAATCCCTTTCTTTGCGAACTCATGAAGGTCCGCCTCGATGCGGAGATCGTGCGCCAGTCCGTGGAACACCCTTGCAGCCGGACATCCGTTATTCCCGTAAAGGATTGGACAAAGTAGCGGGGCTGAACAGAAGTCATTTAGTTGGATAAACGACGACCCTGCAGGATTTCGATGCAATCCTGCAGGGTCGTTTGCGTTTACGCGTGCAGCGAAAATATCGATTCTGGACGATGGATTCTTTTTTGAGCGTTTTGTTGCCAGAACACCGGGATTCAAGCGACAAAAGAGTGGGGAAAAGGGAAATACAACAGTCATGAAAAGCTCGATTCGTTTTAAACTTTCGTGGACCCTCACTCGGGCGTATCTGGACAGGAGGATGAAGATGGGTATGGAAATCGTCAAGGTATACAGGGAAACGTTGCCTGCCGTTAGACTTATCGGCAAACGTTACGGGGATGGGGATCGGGATGCAAACGGCAGTTTCGGTCCCAAGTGGGACGAATGGAATGAGAATCTTTGGTTTGATCCGCTTTTCCCATTCACAGCCGAGATGGTGGACGGGGATGCCACGCTCGGGTTCATGCGGTTCAACAGCGGAACCTTCGAGTATTGGATCGGCCTTTTCTGCAAGGCAGGCACGCCGGTTCCGGATGGGTATGCCCAGCTTGATCTGGAGGCGTCCGATTTCGCCACCTGCTGGGTCAGGGGCAGCATGGAAAATGGGGAGATTTTTGGGGAGGAACCATGCATGAAAGGCATGGAAGCCATTGAAAAGGAAGGATGGAAGCTCGTGCCTGAATCCTGGTTCTGCGAACGGTATGCGGATGCCCGCTTTCTGAAGAAGGACGAGGAAGGAAAAGTCATTCTCGACTATTGCTTCCATCTGGCACCGTGACACATCGTTCTCTTCCCTGAATAGTAATCAGATTGATGCTGCCGGCCATTGTCCCGCAAGCCATACGCAAAAAACCGTTGCGAAATGCTTGCGGACAATGGCAGGAGTTTTGTGATCGTGCGGTTGCAGCTGTCACGCATCAATCGGCAAGCGTGTTCAGATAGACCGACAATGCCTGATTGTCTCCGAACACGTCAAGCTGTACACCGTTCTCACAGAAGAAACGCCGATAGCATTCGTCGTAAGCTCCAGCTCCGATTCGGACCGCCTCGACATCTCCGGAAAGAATGGCTGGGAGCAAATCCGGGAAACCATAGGCTTCGTAAGTCCCGGAAAACTGTCCGAAAAGGTGGTCATCCGTGTAGTCGACCTGTGTGGCAAGCCTTGCCATCACCTGTGCCAGTTCGTTCTTGTAACCTGTCCAGGCGGTCTGTGCGTGATACCGGTTCCCTTTTTCACAGGAGGAAAGAATGCTGCGTAGGCAGTTCAGGGCTTCCGGGTAGTTGAACATGGCACCGAGGGGTGTAGTGTTCCGGCAGGAAACGGTCACATTGTCGGTCAGTAGCGAGTGGGTCTCTTCCATCAGGTGGGTACAGGCTGCCTGAATCGCCCGGACATCCGGGCTGTCTACCAGAATCTTTGCCTGTTCGAAGAGGGAAGCCGGACATAAAGCTAGATCGCGCAGGTTTTCCAGATCCCGCGTATCAATGCAGGCTTGGTTCGCCACACCGAGGCAATGTGCGATCCCGCGCAGAATCCCGATGGAAAGGTGCTTAGCCGTGAACAGGTCGCCAGGCTTCACACTGGTGGAAAGCCGAAACTGATCAAACGCCAGGTTTCGGAAAAGCCGAAGCGCCTTCTTTGCCATTTCTCCTTTAGCCTCGGGCTTCAGCAGGGCTTCCAGCCGGGGCCGCAACCCGCTGAACCGCTCGAGAAGCTTATCTTCCCGACAATAGGCGACCTCGGTCCTGAACAGGAGGGAAGCCGAAGGGTTGTCATATGTGGCCAGCCGATCCATGCAGGCCCAGTCCATCGGATACAGGTCGAAAAGGACGTCGTCCACCATGACTGTAATGCCCTTGTATTTCGTACTCCCCTCTGAAGGGATATAGGATAGATCGAAGTCCGAATGAAGGCGCGTTTTGCCCTTCAGTTGTGAACCGTAAAAGAAGACGATGTCGAGTTCTTCGCCCATGCGCCGCTTCAGGCGTTCAATCAGCAGGTTGGCTGTCTTTTCCATGTTTGCATTCATCGGGAACCTCTTTTCCGGGATATAAGCGCGTCGGTCCTACAGGCAGTATCGCCTGGATGTCTGTCCGTCTGTCTGTTCCATCGTACCGTGTTTCAATAAGGCAGGATAGGCAGAGAACGGTTCCATATATTTTCAATTTAGCGGATACATTCGTACTAATTTAGCGGATGAAAACCTGCTAATTTAGCGGATGAAATGGTTTTATTTTAGCGGATCTATTGCTATACTGTCTTTATGAACGCTATACAAAGAGAGGGATGTGCTTTGGATTACAAGAAACGTTTTGCTGACCGAACACTGGATGAGCGTCTGAAAAGTGCGGGCGCCGTACTCATAGAAGGAACAAAGGGTTGCGGCAAAACTGAAACTGCCATGCAAGTCGCAGGCAGTTTCATACATATGGATACAGATGCCCAAGTTCGCGTCCGCATGGAGATTGATCCAAATAGCATCCTGATAGGAGTAACCCCTCGTTTACTCGACGAATGGCAGCAGTACCCTCAGATATGGAACCATGTTCGTCGTGAAGTGGATGTACGCAAGCAGAAGGGGCAATTCATCCTTACAGGCTCTGCTACGCCTGATGATCAGGCCAGCCGGCATTCAGGCGCAGGACGGTTTTCTGTGATGAAAATGCGTCCGATGTCTCTTTATGAAAGGGGTTGGTCTTCCGGCGAGGTCAGTTTGGCAGCCATCATGAAGGGTGAAACCCCCTTCTCTGAAAGTGTAACACTCGATCCAGGCGAACTTGCAGAGATCATCACATTGGGTGGATGGCCAGGGCTGATAGGCGCAAGCGCATCAGAGGCGCTGATTTTTGTTCGCGACTATATTTCTCTGATCGCTGAGGTGGATATTGCGAAAGTTACCGGAAAACGCCGCAACCCATACAAGGTCATGAGACTTCTTCAATCGATCGCCCGAAACATTTCCACTGAAGCATCTCTCGTCGCGTTGGCAAAAGATGCGGGTGGCAGCGACAGCGAACTGAATGATGAGACAGTGGCAGAGTATCTCAACGTGTTGGAACGATTAATGACATTGGACAACCTCCCGGCATGGAACACACATATCCGGAGTTCGGATATGCTGCGTAAATCCCCAAAACGCCACTTTGCAGACCCTTCTCTGGCTGTCGGCGCGCTTGGATTGTCGATTGACAAACTGACGAATGATTTGCATTATTTCGGGCTTCTATTCGAGTCTCTGGCCATTCGCGATTTGAGAATCTATGCAGAAGCCAACGAAGGCAGATTATACCATTATCGTGACTCCAGGGGAACGGAGGTCGACGCCATCGTTGAGTATGGAGACGGCACATGGGGCGCTTTTGAGGTCAAGCTTGGGTTTGGTGCGGCGGACGCTGCGGCTGCTTCTCTCTTGAAATTTGCCGATAAAATCGATACAGAAAAGGCGAAAGTGCCATCAACTTTGACAGTCATCACAGGGAACGGATTTGCGCACCGCAGAAACGATGGGGTGAATATCGTTCCATTATCCGTATTGACTGCATAGCACATGGATGCCAATCCAGCCACCCAGCCGAACGGGTTCATCGGTATATCGCCGGATGCGGGCATCGGGTCCGCAAAGACGACTATCTCCGACGGTCTGATCCATGCGGAACCCGCGTAGAACGCAGTGCAAAGGATTGACGGTGGAATCCGCTCATGCTACAATCACCAGCAATACTTGAAATCGGCACTGTCGGCATAGGGAGCGGATCGAAAATGGTTGTTTTCGTAAACATGCAGATGAAACGCAAACCAAACAGCGTTTGAGTCGGGGATAATGCCCGCGACACAAGCGCTTTCTGCGTTTGTGCCTGCGGTGGGGTCGATGGAAGGGTCATGTGGGTGCAACGCACCTGTGTGGCTCTTTTTTGTTGCCTGTGGAATCGATTGGAGCGGTATATGCCACGGAAACAAACCCAATTAGAGGAGGAAAAGGACATGACGGAACAGGAACAGAATAGAAGAGACAAGCTCGCGGATCTCGCACAGTCCATGAATGCCTATCCGGACCGATATCAAACCACGCACGCGCTGCAAGCCGCCCGGGCACTGCCTGACGGCACGGCAGCAGTGCGGGTGGCAGGACGCATTCTTTCCATCCGGCGGATGGGACGGCTTTCCTTTGTGGTGATTGGGGATGTGGAGGGGCGGCTGCAGCTGGCTCTGAAGGAGGATCGGCTCGGTCCGGAAGCGTATGCGTTCTTTTCCGATCATCTCGATCTCGGGGATTTTCTCGGAGCGGAAGGCGAGATGTTCACAACCCGGACGGGGGAGAAGACCCTTCAGGCCGGTATCTGTACTTTCCTTGGCAAGTGCCTGAAGGTATTGCCGGAAAAGTGGCATGGACTCTCCGACATCGAGGCCTGTTACCGGCACCGCTATCTGGACTTGATCATGTCCGAGGAAACCCGTACGCGCTTCCTCCTCAAGACCAGGCTGATGAGCGGATTCCGTCGTTTCCTTGAAAACGCCGGCTTTCTCGAGGCGGAGACGCCGGTGTTCCAGAACAAGCCTTCCGGTGCCCTTGCGACTCCTTTTCTCTCCCATCATCAGGCCCTGGATCTCGACGTTTATCTACGGATTGCGCCGGAAACTTACCTCAAGCGGCTGGTCGTCGGCGGGTTCACGAAGGTGTTCGAGTTCGCCCGCTGCTTCCGGAACGAAGGCATGAGCCCCGTGCATCTGCAGGATTTCACCATGCTCGAATGTTATGCCGCCTACTGGAACTATCGGGACAATATGGATTTTGTCCGTGAGATGATCCTGTCGGTCTACCGGGGTGCGACTGGGACGACAGTTCTGGCTCTGGGGGATGAAACAGTCGATCTCGCGGAGGAATGGCCCGTGGTATCGTTCCGTGAACTCATCCTTCAGGATGCAGGGTTGGATATCGATGTGTTCAGTACCGCCGCGGACCTGCTTGCCGCCATTCGGACCAATGGGATCCGGCTGGAGCATGAAAACCTGGAAACACTGGAATTGGGCAACCTGATCGATCTGCTGTACAAGAAGGTGAGCCGGCCGAAGCTGCGTCGCCCGACCTTTCTGGTGGAGCATCCGATTGCCTTGTCGCCGCTGGCTCGGGCGAATGACGAAAATCCGCGCATCACCGACCGGTTTCAGCTGGTCGTGCAAGGCGCGGAAATCGTGAATGCCTATTCGGAGCTGGTCGATCCGGAGGAGCAGCGCAGGCGGCTCGAAATACAGGCGGCCGGAAGGGAACGCGGGGATGGGGAGGCCATGATGCTCGATGAGGACTACCTCGACGCCATGGCATACGGGATGCCGCCGATCTCCGGCTGGGG
This sequence comes from uncultured Clostridia bacterium, assembly GCA_942493335.1. Taxonomy (GTDB): domain Bacteria; phylum Bacillota; class Clostridia; order DSM-8532; family DSM-8532; genus JAEWSN01. Next base: position 3,740,373 of record OW818693.1, read on the forward strand.
CATGGGCATCGAACGGTTCGTGCAGGTGGTGACGGGAGCGGCGAATATCCGGGACTGTGTGCTGTTTCCCCTGATGCGGCCGCTCGAATGAGTCAACCATTCACATGAGTCAACCATTCACATGAGTCAGCCATTCATATGAGTCAACCATTCACCTGTAGCAGCTCCAACGCCGGCGTCCACTCCATGCCGAAAGCATTGGCGACCGCTTCACAGGCCAACTTGCCGTCGTGCACGTTCAATCCGCCACGTAATGCCGTATCGGCTTCCAAGGCCCAGGCCACGCCTTTGTCCGCCAGTCTCAGCAGGTAGGGAAGCGTCGCGTTTGTCAGCGCCCAGGTGGAAGTGCGTGGTACCGCGCCAGGCATGTTCGCCACGGAGTAATGGATGACGCCGTGTTTTTCGTAGCAGGGCTGATCATGCGTGGTGACCCGGTCGATGGTGGCAATGCTGCCGCCCTGGTCGATGGCCACGTCCACGATGACGGAGCCGGTCTTCATGGTCTTCACCATTTCCTCGGAGACCGTCTTCGGGGCTTTCGCGCCGGTTACGAGCACGGCGCCGATGAGCAGGTCTGCCTTCTTCACGACCGCCGACATGGTGTACTCATTGTAGACCAGGGTGGTGATACGGCCGTTGAATACGTCATCAAGATAGACGAGGCGGGAGGGATTGATGTCCAGTACCGTGACACGCGCACCCAGGCCAGCAGCCATTTTCGCCGCATGCGTGCCGACCACGCCGCCGCCCACGATGACCACTTCCGCGGGAGCAACGCCCGGTACGCCGCCCAGCAGGACCCCCATGCCGCCATTGTACTTCTGCAGGAGGTTCGCACCGACCTGGACGGACATTCGGCCCGCCACTTCGCTCATCGGGGAGAGGAGCGGCAAGGCGCCGTTTGTCAGCTGGACTGTCTCATAGGCGATTCCGGTCACTCCGGAGGCAAGAAGCGCTTCCGTGAGTTCTCGGTTCGCCGCAAGGTGCAAGTAGGTGAAGAGAATCTGGCCTTTGCGCAATTTGCCGTATTCGGCCGGGAGCGGTTCCTTGACCTTCAGGATCAGGTCGGCTGCGGCAAACACATGGTCCGCGTCCGGAACGATTTCCGCGCCGATGGAGGCATATTCCTCGTCCGTGATCCCGCTGCCGAGGCCGGCGTCATGCTGGATCAGACAGCGGTGGCCTTTCCGGGTCAGGTCGTGGACCCCTGCAGGGGTGATGGCCACGCGGTTTTCATTGTTCTTGATTTCCGTCGGTACGCCGATGATCATTTTTTTCTCCTCCATTGGGCAATTCCAGCGTGGAAAGGGGTGATGATGCGGGTCCCACGCGGGAAGCTTGCCCGGCATGGGGGTCATGGCAGGACCGTTGCGCCTTGCTTGACCGTGGAGAGGACAACCGTGGTTCGGGTCTTTTGGACACCGGGGACGCTCTTGAGCCGGTTGAGCAGCTTTTCGAGTGTTTCCGTGCCTTGGGTAGCGATTTTCAGCGCATAGTCGAAATCTCCCGCCAGATAATGGCACTCCAGCACATCCGGTTCCGACAGTACATGGGATGTGAATCCCTCGTTGTAGCGCGGCCGTTCCATACTCACCATGATGATGGCGGTCAGGCTGCGGTCCATCTTTCCCGGATCCAGCAAAGCCGTGTATTTTGACACGATTCCGCCCTGTTCCAGTTTCCGGATTCGTTCACTGACAGCCGGTATGCTCAGTCTTACCCGTTGGGCGATTTCCGAAGCTGTCATGCGGCCGTTCTCAATCAGGCATCCGAGAATTTGTCTGTCGACTCCATCCATGGAAGACTCCCCTTTCAATTTACCAAAAAAACGTAAATCATTAAACATTATACATAAAAATCAATATATTATAATGCTGATATGGCAAAGAAACTAATATATTATTGAAACGGTTGACGAAATGATGAAACCAGTGAAAAATGAAAGGCGCGGCGGGAACTTCTCCCGCACAGGACAAGGAGAACCGGTATGCAGAGAGATGACATAAAGGAAGACATCCGGCGGATATCCCGGGAAGAGGCCATGATGATCCTCGAAAAAGAACCGCTGCGGCATTTCACGATGCGCGCGCTTCTATATGAAACCCGGAACGCGGAGATTCATGCATTCGGCAACTGCATCCATGTCCGGGATCTGGAGAGGTCCGACGGATTCGCCTATCTGGCGGTCGATCCGGAACAGGATTGCAGCCCGCTCCTACCCTTGTTCACCGGGAAGGAAGAATTGGTTCATGTCCAAGGGGACATGGCGGCCGACTACATTCGCCGGCGTTTCGCCACCGGCCGGGATTCCGACTGCATTCAGCATGTTCTGCCGGAAACGGTTCCGGTACAGGGGACCGAGGAGGGGATTGTCGATCTGAAGGCGGACGATGCGGAGTATATCCTCCAGCACTATTCCTACAAGGATGTGACGACGGTCGAATACCTCAGAAGCCGCATCGCTGGAGCGCCGGCGGTCGGCGTGCTTGTGGAGGGTGTGTTGGCCGGCTTTGTCATGACCCATGAGGAAATGACCATGGGCGTCATGCAGGTACTGCCCGAATACCGCCGGATGGGTCTTGCCACTCGGCTCAATGCGGCATTGGTGCGGCGCATGCGTGAACGCGGCCTTCCCTGTATCGTGGAGATCGTGAAGGACAACACGGCATCGCTTGCCCTGGCGGCCTCAACTGGTTATGTACCATTACAGAAGACGCACTGGATTCATCTGAAGCAGACCCCGGCATCCGGTGGGGAAGAATGATTCCACAGCATGCCGGGGATGCTGTCGGACAATAGGAATCTTCGATGCGATCTGCGGTCTCTGGTGCGTATCGAGTCCCTCTGCAGCAACTTGTGGTCCCGATCCTGCAACTTGCTTCCCCACCACTTGTAAGCACCTGGTGAGGGGGCTAAAGTGAAGAGGCAAGGGGGACATTCCTCATGAAAGTGACCATAGAGACCAGCACCGCCGGCATCGAGCGGGAGATCATCATCCGCTGTCGCGAGGCGGATGAATCCATTCTTCAGCTGGCCGACCTCATCCGATCCTCGGATCGGAAGCTGATTGGCATGAGCGATTCGGTTCTTCACCTGATCCCGCCTGCCGATGTCTTCTATTTCGAATCGGTTGAAAATCGTGTATTCATCTACTGCCGGGAAAAAGTCTATGAAACCAGGCTCCGTCTGTATGAGATCGAAGCGGAAACAGGGACGGGTTCTTTCTTTCGCGCCTCCAAGTCGATCATTCTGAACCTTTCGAGGATCCGGGAGCTGAAACCTGCTTTTTATGGCCGATTCGAGGCAATCCTACAAAACGGGGAAAGAGTCCTGATTTCAAGACAATATGTACCGGTACTGAAGAAAAGGCTTGGGTTGTGAAGAGCGCCGGCGCATGAAAGCCGCCGCTGGAAAGGGATTCATCATGAATATCCGATTCTTTCTTTCCCGTCTGTTGAAGGATTTCTTTGCCTCGATCGGTTTTTTCCTGGTCCTTGCCGTGCTTCTGACGGTTTTCGGTATGTTCAGAACGCTGGACATGTCAATGATGTGGACGATTCTGCTTCTGTCCACCTCCGTGGTCCTGTTCCGATTTGCACTCGTCCCCCCTGCGGAGATCAGAGAACAAAGCGCAACCTGGGTGTTTCCCGTATGCTTCTTCCTGGCGGACCTTCCGATCATCGCCTGGCTCTGGTTTTTCAGTCCGGGAAAAATGGCGGATACAGAGCTGCTGATCCTGTATACTGTGATCATCCTCGCCGTGAAGGTCATGGTTCATTTCATGATGATCAGCAACGGAAAAACAGAAGCCAGACTGCTCAACGATAAGCTGGAAGCATACCGTGGAGCGGATTTCAGTAAGGACTAGTTCCCGGGGGTTGCCATGAAACATTTGTCTCTGCTCCTGATTGCCTGTTCCTGCCTGTTCCTCGGTGGTTGCGGTGATGCCGGCCTTCGGGTCGGGAAAGCCACCCCCGCTGCTGAAACAGCCGTTAATGCTGCACCAGCCGTGTCTGAAACCGCCGTGCCCGAGTCAGCCTCGGCATCCGGTTCCATCAACGCATCTTCGGCTACGGCATCCGGTTCCATCAATGCATCAGCTTCTGCGGCATCCGGTGCCGCCAATGCATCTTCGGCTGTACCGGCCGACGCTTCGGTACCTGCACCGGCCGATGCGTCAGGCTACCGCCTCGTTTGGGAGGATGCATTTGAAGAAACGGAGATCAACCGGGAGATCTGGACCTTTGAGGAAGGCAATATCCGCAACCACGAGCTTCAGTACTATACGGACCGGCCGGAAAATGCACGTGTGGAGAACGGTGAACTGATCCTGGAATCGAGGAAAGAGGATTGGAAGGGATCCGCCTACACTTCCGCCAGCATCAGGACCCGGGGAGTCAAGTCCTTCCTGTACGGGAAAATGGAAATGCGTGCGAAATTACCTGAAGGAAAAGGGATCTGGCCTGCCTTCTGGGCGATGGGGGATGCATTCAACTGGCCGGGCTGCGGAGAAATCGACATCATGGAAGTGATCGGTGGAGGGGACGGTTTCGACAACGTCACTTACGGGACCGGGCATTGGTCGGAATATGGCGATCACGGCATGAATGGTGGAAACACCAAACTGGCGAAAGGGAATTTCGCCGACGACTACCATATCTTCGGCGTCGAATGGGATGAGAAGCGAATTCAGTGGTTACTTGACGGGGTCAAGTTCCATGAACTGGATATCACGCCCAAATCCATGAGCGAATTCCACCAGCCCTTCTGGCTGTTGCTGAACCTCGCGGTCGGAGGCGATTGGCCGGGTTCTCCGGATGACTCGACCGTATTCCCGCAGCAGTATCGGATTGACTGGGTGCGTGTCCACCAACGTTGAGGGATGGATCGGGGCACGAGGTCATTCGCCTTCAGGAGCCTTTTCAGCGGATTCATCCGTTTCCACTGTCAACACCCGATTCCGCCCGGCTGCTTTCGCCCGGTACATCAGCTCGTCCACCAGACTCAGCACTTCCTCTTCGCTTTCGCCCTGATAAGATGCCAGACCGCCACTGACCGTGATGCGCATGCCTTTTTGCGGGAAGATGAGTCCCTCGATCGAACGGCGAATCCGTTCCGCAACATAGATCGCTTCCTTGAGACCTGTCCCTGGGAAGAGCAGAAGGAATTCCTCTCCCCCATAGCGGCCGACCACATCCGAAGCGCGGATTTCGGCCATGAATGCTTCTGAAGTCACTTTCAGGACATCATCTCCCGTCATGTGACCGTAGGTGTCGTTGACGAGTTTGAAATGGTCGAGATCCAGCAACAGCACACAGAAAGGCAGGCTGTAACGTTTCGCTTCGCTGATGCACTGGCGAAGGGTTTCCATGAGGAAGGCCCTGTTTTTCAGTTTGGTCAGGGAGTCTGTCATGGCCATAAAGGACAGGTGCTCCTTTTCCAGATTCAGATTCTCGTTGATGATCGCAAGTTCCCGATTCGCATGGTTGAGTTCCAGCGTCTTGCGTTCCACGGTCGCTTCAAGCTGTTCGTTTGCGGTCTTGAGGGATTTCGCGGATGCTTTGAGCGCTTCGGCCATTTCATTGATGGAGATGCACAATCCCTTCATGTCCCTGGGGCCTTGCGGTTGAATGCGCGCATTGGCGTCGCCGGCCGCGATGTGCCCTGTCACTCGGACGAGTTCCTGCATCCCGCGGGTGATCTGCATGGGGATGAAGATGCTGATGGCGACACCAAGAAAAAGAATGAAGGCCAGAATAGCTGTCGTCAGCAGGAAAAGCTGACTGTTTCTGTTTTGTACCGCTTTCTGCCCATTCTCGAATGCGAGGTTGGACAGCAGTTCCAGATCCCCGTTCATCTCCTTCATGGCAGTCAGGTAAAGCTGTTCCTGCTCCTGAAGGGTGGCGGCTTTGACATAGAATTCACTTTGTTTCTGCGAAAGGCCGCGGAGGCGGATGCCAAGCAGCTGGGCATCTGTCGTGTTTCCCTGGGCATACAGGATTTGAGCGATTTCCTCGAGCCGCTTGATTTTATAGTTCGAGGTATCAGTGGCGGTTCCTTCCAGTCGGTTGGTCAGAAAGTTCTGGCTGACCGTCACATCCAGGACAAGGCCGAGGGCTTCGATATAGAGCGGGAGCACCTCAGGGTCCGAATGAAGGTTCTGGGCCTGCATCGTGACCGTCAAGCCCAGGGTTGTATTGTAAAGCTGCATTTTCAGGGCGCTGTTCTGATCATTCAAAACCATGTAATTACCCAGGACATCCTGAAAATCAGCCAGACTGAGGACCAGTTCTCCAACTCTGGTGCGAAGATCCGCCGTCAGGACATCCTTCTTCATGTCTTCATGGATGCGTTTAAAGTCGCTGATGTTCCGATTCAGGACATGCAGGTACATACGGTCGCCTGTCGCCTGATACAGTTCGGCGTCGGACTGGATTTCAGTCATGAGCACGCGCATTTCGCCGACAAGGCGATTGTCCTCCGCGACTTTTCCCATTTCGGACAAAGCATACTGCACGTACACGCCAAAGAGGGCTGTCATGGCGAGAATGATGAGAAATCCGGCAATGATGCGTTGACCAAGCGTCATTCAGTTACTCCCCGTTCCGTTGTCCCGCCTCAGAAGCAGAACCTTTTTCTGGGCTTCGTCCAGAAGGTGGCTGTATACATCCGGGAAGACCCAAAATTCCTTCAGCAGGTCCAATCCGATTTCCGCTTCCGCGGGCGGACTCGACAAATCGAAGTTGAAGGCCCATCCGTTTCCGGCTTCGATATCGGCGATCATGCGCTGCTGCATTTGCGAATAGAAGGAGGAAGGGACCCGCGTGCTGGGGGAGATGGCGCCCGAGCCGGCACTGATGACCTTTTGCGCCGCTTCTCCGGCCATGAAGGAGAGATAATCAAGACCACCCTGTGAATAGGCGGCGGCTTTCGGGATCACCAGACCATCCACCGGTCCGAGCGAAATGGTGGGGATGCCCGGGGTAACCTCGGGGAAGACGAAATAGCCGTACTCCTTGTCCGCAGTCAGCCGAAAGGGGGCCTCAGACAACACGCCGATGGCCCAGGAACCCATGAGCAACATGGCGGAGCGTCCTCCCACAAAGTCCGTGAGCGGCTGTTCGAACCAGTCCTGTTCGGTGGCATCCCTGGTGAAGCAACCGTCCCGGATCAGAGTGGACAGTATGCCAAAGACCTTTTTCATTTCCGGATCTGTATAGGCGGCCTTTCCATCCAGAAAGCGCTGCCGGTAATCCGGACCCGCCGTCCGCAACAGGAGATAGTCGAACCAGAACTCGGCAGGCCAACGGTTTTTCGCACCCAGCGAGATCGGTGTGATCCCGGCTTTGCGAATGGTTTCACAGACTGACATGAATTCTTCCCAGGTATGCGGCTCCGACAGGCCCAATGTATTGAAGACACTGCGGTTATAGAACATGACGACAAAATGCCGGGTGATGGGCAGAAGATAATGATGACCGTCATAAGTGCTGGCGGCGTTGGCAAGCTCGGCGGGGAAAACCGAATCCAGATTGTCGGCTTTCCATAGTTCATCGATGGGCTGCAGCGAGTCCGTCACGGCCTGCGTGCGCGCACCGGCCCAGCAGGAATACAGTTCCGGCGGCGTTTTCGACCGCATGTCCGAAAGGTAGCTCTGCTTGAAGGCTTCATGATCCAGCGGGACAGCCTTCAGCTGCCAGTTCGACTGCGATTGGTTGAACATGTCCACGGTTTGTTGCACGGAACCGGCATAGGCTCCTGAAAAGTAATGGGAGAACGAAATGGAGGTGGGAACCGGGATGGATGCGGATGGGCTTCCGGTTAAGGAGGATGCGCTGGGCTGTGACAACGTGCATCCGCTCAAAAAGAGCGTCTGCAAAAGGCATATGCAAACAATGACCGATGCAGCTTTCCATTCCCGCTTCCCCATGGAGAACACCTCTTCTCCACATTGTTACCCGAAGGCGGCTTTCGGAAACGGCGGGATTGCTGGATATCAGCAACTTTGTGCATATCCGACGGACGATTCCGGGGGATTCCGGGCATGGACAGCTGTCCATATCACTGGAGGATACCTTGTTGCTTTGCTGCGGGGTTGACAATTATCCGCGTTCAGCCTGCAGGACAGCATCAAGAAAGCGCCCGTTCTCATGGAACAGGATGCCATCCGCAAAGATCCTGCCGCCATGACGCATGTCGCAGAGCATGTCCCAGTGGATGCTGGAACGGTTGAGACCGCCCGCTTCCGGCATGGAATCGCCGATGGCCATGTGCACGGTGCCACCGATCTTCTCATCGAACAGCATGTTTCGCGTAAACTGCGTGATGCCGTAATTGGTACCGATGGCCACCTCGCCGAAGCGTTTTGCGCCGTCATCGGTTTCCATAAGGGCGTGCAGCAGGTCTTCGCCCTTGCTTGCAGTCGCTTTCACGATGAGCCCGTTTTCCACTTCGAGCCGGATGCCTTCGACTTCCTTCCCGGCGTAAATGCCCGGGAAACTGAAGGTGATGTGTCCGTTGATGCCATCTTCGACCGGCGAGGTGAAGATCTCCCCATCCGGAAAGTTTTCGTGTCCGTCACAATTGATCCATTTCCGCCCGGTGACATTCACGCGGATGTCCGTTCCTTCCGAGACGAAATGCACTTCCGACCGACCGTCCAGCCAACTGACCCAGCGTTCCTGTTCTGCGCTGATCCGTTTCCATTCGGCGATGGGATCCTCCGCGTTCATCAGGCCGGCGTCGTATACGAACTCCTCGTAGTCGGACAGGCTCATGTTTGCCTCCTGGGCATCCGAGTTTGTGGGATACTGCGTGCCGCACCAGCGGAGCTCCCCTTTGCCAATGCGCTCCGAGAAAATACGTTTGGCTTCGCGGCCGCCCTGCGAGGCATATTTCAGTTGATCCACCGGAATATTGCTGTTGACGCGGGTGTTGAATCCACCCCACGCGGACAGCACAACATCTGCAGAATTCGAAATGAGCAGGGGGATTTCGGCTCCTTTCAGAAGCTGTTCCTTTGTGGAATGTCTGAGCTTGATTTCTGCGAGGTTATCGGAAGTGATGCGGGTTTCCACATGTGCGCCGGTTTTGAGCGCTTCCTCGAGGACGGCGGCCATCCAGGGGGTGCATGCTTCGTCGGATTCGATGAAGACCTTGTCCGTGGCTTTCACCCTTGTGGAATATTGTACGAGCAATTTGGCAAGCTTTCTCAATCTGGGTTCCATGATGCCTCCCGTTGCCGCCCGAGGCGGCCTTTATATGTGTTTGCATGATCTATCGTATCATATTGCATTGGTTTGTCGTGTCTGGATTGAGTGGGGCCGTGATATTCGGATTGAACGGGGTAGTCACATACGGATTGAATGGGATTGTCATGTACGGAAAAACGGATGCTCCATCGCACTTTTCGTGTGGAAAGGATAAAATACGAAGGTATGGAAAGGCAGGTGCGGAATATGGAAATCATGGAAGCCATCCTGACACGCAGGAGCATCCGGAAATATACGGGCGAGCCGGTCACGGAGACGGAAATCCGGCAGATCATCCGGGCGGGGAGCCATGCGCCCTCGGCTCACAACCGCCAGCCCTGGCACTTTGTCGTCCTTCAGGATCCGGACATGCTTCGGCAGATTTCCGAGGCCCATCCTTATGGCAAGATGATTCCACAGGCAGGCACGGTCCTGATTGTCTGCGGAGATACGGAGCGGCAGTCCGAAGTGGGTTTCCTCACGGAGGACTGTGCGGCAGCCATCGAAAACATGCTCCTCGCAGCACGCGGCATGGGGCTCGGCACGGTCTGGTGCGGACTGCATCCGGTGCCGCAGTTGGTTGGTGCGATGCGCGGGCTGCTCACGCTGCCCGAATCCATCGTCCCGATCGGGCTGGTTGTCGTGGGGCATGGGGATGAAGAACGAGCGGTCCGGGACCGGTATGACGAACAAAAGGTCCATTGGGGGAAATGGTGACTTTTTCTTTATCCGTTTTCGCCCGCCCGATTGCTTGACAATCGTCTGAAACCTGCCTAACATGGAATTTGTGGCCTTTTATGACCCGGCAATTGATTTGTATCGTTTTTACCTTTTGCGTGGTGATTGTATCAATTGCAGGAGTCCCACCCCATGCGCCATGTTTGTCGCCGAATCAACAAAGGCAAGCCGTGCGCCCGTGCAACCCAACGGGATACGCCCGGCCGCGTTTCCTTGGCGCACGCAGTCGCTCCCTGACGTGCACGGCAAACGCTCGAAACCGCCCTCTCCGGCGGCGCCTTTCACTACGGCGGTCATGTATCCGGTTCGGATCGCATGGCTGGCCAGTCCGCTTCCCGCATCTTTGGAGGAACATCTCATGAAAACCCTGCTTTCCCTCATGAAAAAATGCACGGGCTACTATCTTGTCGCCTTCCTGGTCATGGTCGCCAGCATCACGCTCGACATGTTCAATCCACGCATGATCCAGCGCCTGATCGACGAGGTCATCGCGCCGAAGGACATGACCCCGTTCAAGGGGATCATCCTAATGCTCATTGCGATTACGATTGGCCGCGCGATCTTCGGATACACCAAGGAAATGATGTTCGATCTCTCGAGTTCGAAAGTCATCATCCAGCTTCGCAAGAAACTGTTTGATCATATCCAGAAGCTCTCCTTCTCGTTCTTCGACAAGAACAATACGGGCGAACTGATGTCCCGTGTGAAGGACGATGCGGAAAATGTGATGCACGCCATCTGCTTCGGCGTCATGCTGTTCGCGGAACAGGCGATGTACTTCATCGTCGCCTCCGTGGTGTTGTTCTCGATCAATTGGAAGCTCGCGCTGATGAGTCTCTGCATCCTGCCCGTCATCGCGTTTGTCGCGCTGCGGCTGGAGAAGCAGATCGGGAAGACCTTCGAGGAGATCAGCGATCAACGTGCGCTCATGAACACGACCGCACAGGAGAATCTTGCAGGCGTGCGCCTCGTGAAAGCGTTCGGCCGCGAGAAGCATGAGATCCAGAAGTTTCTGGATCAGAACAAGGAAAACTACAGGCTGAATGTGAACCAGGCAAAAATCTGGTCGAAGCACCAGCCGCGCATCGAATTCCTCTCGAACCTCATCGTCGTGCTGGTGACAGCTGTCGGTGGATATCTGGTCATCGGGAAGGAAATGTCGGTCGGCACGCTTGTCGCCTACACCAACTACATTTACATGCTCATCTGGCCGATGCGCATGCTGGGCTGGCTCATCAACGTGCTGGCGCAGTGCATGGCCTCCATCAAGAAGATCGATGTGCTGTTCTCGGAAGAACCGGACGTCAAGACGCCGGAACAACCCGTGGAACCAGCCATGCGCGAAGGTCACGTGGTGTTCGACCATGTTTCGCTGGAAGCGAACGGTATGAAAATCCTCGACGACATCTGCCTGGATGCGAAGCCCGGCAGCACGATCGCCATCATGGGAGCCACCGGCGCGGGCAAGACGTCGCTCATCAACCTGATCGGCCGGTATTACGACGCAACGGGCGGCCGTGTGCTGGTGGACGGCGTGGATGTACGGGAGCAGGCGCTGGAACCGCTCCGCCGCAGTACCTCCGTGGTCATGCAGGACGTTTTCCTTTTCTCGGACACCATCGAGGAAAACATCCGGTTCGGCAATCCCGACATCACACAGGAGGCGCTTGTGCAGGCATCGAAGGATGCCCATGTGCATGAGTTCGTGATGAAACTGCAGGATGGCTACAAAACCGTCATCGGCGAGCGCGGCATCGGGCTTTCGGGCGGACAGAAGCAGCGCATCTCCATGGCGCGCGCCTTGTCACGGAACAGCAAGGTGCTGGTGTTCGACGATTCCACCTCCGCGCTGGACATGGAGACGGAACATCAGATCCAGCAATCGCTGGAGACCCGCACGGACGAGACGAAGTTCCTCATCGCCCACCGTGTATCGGCTGTGAAGAACGCCGACGAGATCCTGTTCCTCGAGGACGGACACGTGCTGGAGCGCGGGAACCACGAACAGCTGCTGGAGCTGAAGGGCCGTTACTATGACACATACATGCTGCAGTTCCAGGGCCTCATCGACATCAGCGACGAAGAGGCGGGCTGAAGCCGACATGCTCCCCGCCTTATGGCACAGATCATCGCATGACACACCCGGACGGCGTCCGTCCGGTTTCAACACAGGAGGTCCCCATGCCCATCAACAATTTCCGTGAAGACGAGGTCATGAAGGAAGAAATCAACTTCAAGACCATAGGCCGACTCTTCTCGTATCTGAAGCCCCACATGCCCGCCGTGGTCCAGACGCTTGTCCTCATGGGCATCGCCATTTCGGTGGAGCTCTTCAACCCGTGGTTTCTGAAACTCGGCATCGACAAGTACATCAAGAACGGCGACAGTCAGGGCATGCTGATCCTTGGCGCGGTCATGATCGTGCTGAACGTCGGAACCATGTATTGTGCCCGTTTCCGCATGGTGAAGATGTCGAAGGTCACCAACGACATCCTGCTCACCATCCGGCAGCAGCTCTACACCCACATCCAGAAGCTGTCGTTTTCGTTTTTCGACATCCGGCCGGTCGGCAAGATCCTCGCGCGCATCATCGGAGATGTGAATGCGCTCAACGACCTGTTCACGAACAGCGTCACAAGCCTGATCCCGGAAGCCGTGAAAATCCTGGCGGCCGTGGTCATCATGCTGTTCATGAACTGGAGGCTTGCGTTGGCCGCATTGGTCACACTGCCCTTCATGGTGGGCGTGATGCTGTTCGTCAGCCGTGCCTCGCACAAGGGTTGGCAGATGTTCCGCAAGAAAGCCTCAAACATGAACGCCTTCACCCATGAGGACTTCTCCGGCATCCGCGTGGTCCAGTCCTTCGCGGCGGAAAAAGAGACGAGCAAGACGTTCTGGGAGCTCGTGACCGACTGGCGGAAGGCTTTCATCTCCGCAGTCAAGTATGCCGACTTCTTCTGGCCGTCGGTGGAACTTTCCTGGGGCGTCGGTACGATCGTTGTCTTCTCGTTCGGTCTGCTGCTGTTGAATTCGGGCACCATCACGGTAGGCCTGCTGGTCGCCTTCTCCGGGTACATCGGCATGTTCTGGCAGCCGGTCATGAACATCTCCAACTTCTACAACCAGCTTGTGACGAACATCACCGGCGCGGAACGCATTTTCGAGATTCTCGACATCGATCCGGAGATCGCAAACCGCAACGACAGTATGGAGCTGCCGCCCATCCAGGGCAATGTGTCCTTCAAGCATGTCACGTTCGGATATGAAACCACAAAGCCGGTTCTGAAGGATGTTTCCTTTCAGGTCCGTGCGGGCGAGACCATCGCGCTTGTCGGACCGACAGGGGTCGGAAAGACGACCGTGGTCAACCTCATCAGCCGTTTCTATGAGTCGCAGTCCGGCGAGGTGCTCATCGACGGGCATGACGTGACGAAGGTGACCCTCGAGAGCCTGCGTTCCCAGATGGGCATCATGATGCAGGACAGCTTCCTCTTCTCCGGCACCATTCGCGACAACATCCGTTATGGACGGCTGGATGCCACGGATGCGGAAATCGAGGCGGCGGCCGCCACGGTTCAGGCGCATGAATTCATCCTGAAGTTCGAGAAGGGCTACGACACGGATGTGAACGAGCGCGGCGCGCGCCTCTCCGGCGGACAACGGCAGCTCATCGCTTTCGCACGCGCACTGCTTGCGAATCCGCGCATCCTGATCCTGGACGAGGCAACCGCCAGCATTGACACCCATACAGAAAAGCTCGTGCAGGAAGGAATCAAGAAACTGTTGCAGGGACGAACTTCCTTCGTCATCGCGCATCGGCTTTCCACCATCCAGAGCGCGGACCGCATCATGGTCATCGAAAACGGCAACATCTCCGAGTGCGGCACGCATGATGAGCTGATGCAAGCGCAGGGCGCGTATTGGCAGCTGTTCATGGCCCAGTTCAAGTTCCTGCACGCGGGGGAGGCCGTTCCGGCCGTGTAAGCCGTCCTTGCGACATGCCGCCAAAGATGCGGACGATGATCCGGGTGCGCTCCGATTCCATTCAGGCCATCGCCGGGAATGTCGGTTCGGTCGCATCCATGTGTTGACCGGATGAAAAGAGCCTGGATACCGTCGGGGAAACGACGGTGCCCAGGCTCTTTCCTTACCGTAGCATCATTTCGTGGACAATGCGGTTTCCACGGATTTCAGGTAGGCATTTGTCGTAAGGGTCGCACCGGCTACAGCATCAATGTCGGTCGTCTGTGATGCGATGACCTTTTCGATGAAAGCGTCCCGCATGCCCTCCGGCTCGATGGCTGCAGGCTTCAGAACATGGATGGCCGTGATGGCTTCTCCCTTGACCGTAACCCGGATGGTATTCGAAAAACGTCCGCCCTGGTAATGCCCTTCATATGCGCCATCCTTCAGGCCGTCGGCAGTAACGCCGGAGAGCGCCACATCCTTGCTTTTCGCCATCCCCGACTGAATGAAGTAGAACGCGCCTCCGACGACAATCACCACGACAGCGAGCAATACTCCGATTATTTTTAGGAATTTCTTCATTTTCTGCCTCTCCTTGCACTTGAATGTCCTTTATCGACGTTATTGCTGACTTTACGACGAACAGGTTTCATTTGTCTTCCAGAATCCGGAGGATCGAAGGAGAACGGAAGGCATAAGAAAGTGATGGAAGTAAACATAATAATGTTGTCATGGAAACATGGGTCGGATAAACTGAAAAAGTGGCGTGAACATGTTTACCCCTGAAATACCGGCATTCCAGAATTGTGGATAGGAAAGCGGGTGACGGACATGGATGCAACGAACCATTTTTTTCCTTTGTTCACAAATGCCAGGGAGGCCATTTCCATCATTGCGTTTGACCAATGGGAGATCATCGACATCAATCCTGCCTTCTCCCGGCTCCTCGGAGTTCCGAAGGAAGCGATCATCGGCCGCAGGTTGATGGACATTTCGGTTCCTGAGGAACGGGAATCCCTGGTATCCATGCTGTCTCTTGCGGATACGGAAGGCTTTCGGGACTTTTACGAAACCACAGTGCTTCATTCGGAGGGCAGACACATTCCCATCGAGCTGGTTTTTGCGGATCCGTTTGAGTATGAAGGAAGGATACTGACCGCCGGTTTCGTACGGGACATCTCCGCGCGCAGGATGATCGAGCGGTCCTTGCAGGAAAGCGAACATCGCTTCCACCGGCTATTGGCGGATGTTCCCTATGTGGCTGTCCAGGGGTACGCGCCCGATGGAACGGTTCAGTATTGGAATCAGGCATCGGAACGGATCTATGGATATACGCAGGAGGAAGCGATGGGTCACAATCTTCTGGATTTGATCATTCCGGATGAGATGCGGGGTGAAGTCTCCCAGGCCATGGAACAGATGTCGGAAACAGGAGAGCCGATTCCGTCCGCCGAGCTTTCCCTCCGTTGCAGCGATGGCAGCCGAGCACTGGTGTACTCTTCCCACGCCGTTGTCCGGGTGCCGGGACGTACGCCGGAAATCTTTTGTATTGACGTGGATCTCTCTGAACGGGCAAAGTCGGAGGAGGCGCTCCGGCAGGCGAAAGATCGCGCCGAGGCAGCCAGCCTGCTTAAAAGCCAGTTTCTCGCAAACATGAGTCATGAAATCAGAACCCCGATGAATGGGGTGCTGGGGATGCTTCAGCTGCTGCAGGATACAAGGCTTTCCGAGGAGCAAAGCCAGTATGTGAACCTTTCGATTTCATCGGCCGGGATGCTGATGAACCTGCTGAATGATGTTCTGGACTACTCCTTGATTGAAACTGGAAACATCGAGATCGAGCGGGTCCCCGTTGATATCCATTCCCTGTTGCAGAAAACAAAGGAAGCTTTCGAACCGCTGGCGGCGCGCAAGAATTTGGCATTCACCCTTCATATCGATTCTTGCCTGTTGCCCGATATGGTCGGTGATTCGGCCCGATTGCGGCAAATTCTATGCAATCTGCTCGATAATGCCGTCAAGTTCACCTCAGCCGGCCGTATTGATCTGTTTGCACATGCATGCGGGTCAGCCGGGGTTGATCCGGACAGGATCGTATTCACGGTCACCGATACGGGGATTGGCATTCCCAAAGGAAAGATTCCAGAACTGTTCCAGCGTTTCAGCCAGTTGGACGGCTCCACGACGCGAAAGTACGGAGGCAGCGGATTGGGTCTGGTCATTTCCAGGAGTCTTGCCGAACTGATGGGCGGCGACATCCGGGTGGAAAGCGAAGAAGGGGTCGGCAGCAAGTTCACCTTCGAATGCCCGTTGCACGTTGTGAAAGCATGAAAAAGGCGCCTGCCCGGGTGCCCCACCCCGTTGATCAGATTCCTGGTGCTGCAACCAGGACCGATGCGGTCAGCAGGATATGGGAGAGATAGTAGGTGGGCAGGATCCAGCCTTCCAAGGCATGGTTTCCGCCAAAATCGTTTTCCCCGATGCAGGAATCCGAAAAGAGGATCAAGCCGATACCTGCTGTCAGCAGAATCCGCTCCGGCAGGCTGGCGTCCATGGTTGCAACAAAGGAAAACGTGATGCACGAAATCAGGATATAGGCATACATCGCGACCTTCATTGCCTGTCCGTCAATATGCGGAACCAGTCGCCGGCGATAGTAGAACGTATAGGGCAGAAGAAGGATTACCAGCAGTACAATGGCGGGAAACGGGTTGACAGGCCTTGCGAGGGCATTGGCCAGATATAGCGCGTGTGCGCAGAAAAAACCAAGAATGCCGTAAAGATAGAAGCCCTCCCGCCCTTCCCGGAAGGATAGAAAGGCATCTCCCAGAATGGAGAAGCCAAAAGCCGCAAGCAGGGGAAGAACCCGAAGTGCTGGAAGCCCTGCGACGATTGCGACGGCCAGGATCAGCGCCATGCAGCTTCCGGTAACGGCAGCCTTGAAGCGGAACTTGTTCGTACGGAGCGCCAATTGGGACATCACGGTCGGGATGGAGAGACCCAGCCACCAGAATATCGACATGGAAATACCTCCCGATTCTTTCATCCGGGAAGATTTTATCATATTTTCGGGTGACAAGTCCGCGTCTTCATGATAAGATTTGCAAAATGGAAACGTTTCCAAATAAATGCTGCACCCGCTCATTCGGTTGGCAGCGGGAAGGAAACCGCATGGCAACCATCAAGGATATCGCACGGGAAGCGGGTGTGGGTGTCGGAACGGTGTCCCGTCACCTCAACGGCGTTCTGTTGAAACCTGTCACCGCGTTGAAGGTTCAGGCGGCCATCGACAGGCTCGGGTTCACCCTGAATCCAGTCGCACGCGGTCTGAAAACCAGCCGTTCCCTGACGGTCGGCGTCGTCATACCGGATTTTGCGGACATCTATGGCGGTACGATGATCAAGCATCTGGAACGTGGGCTTTCCGCACATGGTTACAGTCTTCTCGCCTGCGACAGTTCCGGTGATCCCGGCAGGGAGGCCGAGAAGGTCCGGCAAATGCTGCATCGCCGTGTGGATGGCCTCATCCTGTATCCCTGTGGCAGTGATGTGGGTTATCTCGCGTCCATCCCTGAGCTTGTCCATTCGGAAACGGCTGTTCCGGTGCTGACCGTCGACATGAAAACCGAGGGTTTCGCCTGCGACCAGGTACGGACGGACAACCGGGGAGCCACCCGTGAAGCCACACGTTGGCTGATCTCCCGCGGATATGTGCGCATCGGGCTTGTTACCGGCCCCGCAGGCTATTTTACAGCGGAGGAACGGAAGGACGGATACCTGGAGGCGCTCGCTGAAGCGGGGATACCGGTTGACGGCAATCTGATCCGCATGACACCGCACTTTGACGATGCAGGAGGGCGGGAGGCGATCGGAAGTCTGCTGGAACTGCGGGAACCGCCCAAAGCCGTACTCGCCTGCAATTACTACACAACGCTCGGCGCAGTCCAGGCCATCCATGACCGGAATCTTCGGATGCCGGACAATCTGGCCCTGATCGGCTTCGACAATCTGGGTTTGTCGGCGATGGTGCATCCGCCGCTGACCATCATTGTGCAACCCATGGAGGAAATCGGCGCATCGGCCGCAGACCTTCTCATTCGCAGGATGCGGGGGGATCGGTCGGATTTCCCGATCGTGCTGCAAAAAAAGACGACACTGCTGTTGCGGGGATCCGCATGAGGCCATCATCCATCACAGCCTGAAGGAGGAACAAGCCATGGAACTTCTGCCTTTTCGTCAGGTCCATCTCGATTTCCACACATCCGAAGCCATCGGGAACATCGGAAGCCGTTTCTCGCGGGCCGGGTTCCAGCATGCCCTGAAAGTGGGACATGTGAATTCCATCACCTTGTTTTCGAAATGCCATCACGGATGGGCCTATCATCCGACCGAGGCAAATGAGACACATCCCGGGCTTTCTTTCGATCTGCTGGGTGAGCAGATCGCGGCTGCCCACGAAATCGGTGTGAAAACACCAGTCTACATTTCCGCCGGACTTGACGAGAAGATGGCGCGCCGTCATCCCGAATGGCTTTTCCGGAACCGGGACGAAAGCACCTCGTGGGCCAAGAACTTTCTGGAACCGGGATATCATGAGTTCTGTCTCAATTCCCCGTATCTGGACTACCTGCTGCAACAGGTGCGGGAAGTCGCCGGGCGTTATGACGCCGACGGGATCTTTCTGGACATTGTCGGCGTGCGGGAGTGTTATTGCCAGCATTGCATCGCGGCAGTCCGGCATAAGGGGAAATCACCCGATGACCGGGATGCCATGATGGAAATCTGGGAGCATACCTACGCAAATTACACCAGCCGTGTGGAGGAGATCGTCCATGCGATCAAACCGGGCCTGCGCATCTTCCATAATGGCGGACACATCCGTCGCGGGAGACGTGACCTGGCGGTCATGAATACGCATCTGGAGCTTGAGTCCCTGCCGACCGGCGGCTGGGGATACGATCATTTCCCACTTTCCGCAAGGTATGTGCAGCAACTGGGCATGGAATTCCTGGGTATGACTGGGAAGTTCCATACCTCCTGGGGGGAATTCGGCGGATACAAGCATCCGAACGCGCTTCGTTACGAGGTCTCCCTCAACATGGCCAATGGCGCGAAGTGCTCCATCGGCGACCAGTTGCATCCGGAAGGTGAAATGGATGAGGCGACCTATCGGCTCATCGGGACAGCCTACGCGGAAGCGGAGACCAAGGAGCCTTGGTGCGTGAATGTGGAGAATATTGCCGATGTTGGACTCCTGTCCGTGGAATCCTGCGGCATGAAGGAGGAGGCAACAGGTGGGCACGGGTTCTCCGGCCGCTCGGATACCGGAGCCGTCCGCATGCTGCTGGAAGGAAAGATCCTTTTCGATGTGCTCGACGCGGATTCCGATTTCTCCCGCTACAAGGTCATTCTTCTCCCGGACAGGATTTGCATGGACAGTGCGCTGAAGGATAAACTTGATGTGTTTCTCATCATGGGGGGAAAGCTTCTGGCGACCGGTGAGTCCGGTCTGTTCGGCAAGCGTCCGGCTGAACGCGGATTCGCCTTCGACTTCGGAGCGGAGTGGCTTGGCGAAAATCCTTACCGTCCGGATTTCTTCCGACCCACCTTC
Source organism: uncultured Clostridia bacterium (assembly GCA_942493335.1). GTDB lineage: Bacteria > Bacillota > Clostridia > DSM-8532 > DSM-8532 > JAEWSN01. Next base: position 3,759,939 of record OW818693.1, read on the forward strand.
GGGATGGAGAACCTACATCCTGCCGCTTATGTGTCCTACAGTCAAGGGCAGCGGATTGGACTGGCAGGCGGGACCGTATTGGGCGAAAGACAGGACCCGTATTTCAATCGGGAAACCTTTACATTCTGCTCCCACCAGCACACCCCGAACAGCGGAAAATCCGGCGGGCCGGGCATGGTGGAGGGGCCGTCCGGCATCTACATCGCCTGGAATGTCTTTGAGGATTATGCCGTGAAGGGCAGTCTGTTCCTGCGGGAAACGGTGCTCCATGCATTGAACCGTCTGATTGCGGACAAAACACTGGAAACAAATCTACCCGCGCAGGGAATCACGACGCTGATGAAGCAAGCTGGAGAAAACCGATATGTGAACCACTTGCTGTATGCCAGTCCCGTCAAGCGCGGAGACGGCATCGAGGTGATTGAGGACATTCTGCCTGTCCGTGATGTGCAGGTCACGGTGCGCCTTCCGGAAAGCGATGTCGTGAAGTCTGTACGAATGGTGCCGGAGGGTGTCGATCTGGCATTTGAATGGGATGGGGATTGCTTGCGATACACGGTTCCGGAGTTGAACTGTCATCAGATGGTGGAGTTGTCCTGCTAGATCCGGGAAGGTCTGGTCAGGACGGAACACAGCATCCAACTCGTCGCCGTCCTCAAAACCACGACAGATGCCAACAAGATTCGGGGATGGAAAAACATGCCGGACGCCGCTATTCGCCCTCTCGAGCGGTTCCGCAGGAAACGCGGGACTTTAGCGTGGCTCAGAGCGGCTCAATTCCCCATCTCGAGTGGTTCCGAAGGAAACACGGGACCGCCGGCGGGGAACTGCCGGCGTTTTTCCATCCCCGAATCGGCATCTGTCTGTTTTTGCGGAGTGCTCCTCCGTTGGATACTGTGTTCCGCCCGGGAATGCCTATTATCAATTTCCGAAAACATGCACTTGTTGATAAGTGTTCCAAGATATATTCATCTGAAAGCCACATTGAGCTAGTCCATTTATGAGACTGATTGTCTATGGCGATACCGTATGATTTCCATTTACAGAGATGTTTGCCTGTCCCGTCACTCGAAACACACCTATGCCATGCCTATGCCAACGCCTATGCCTATACCAAAAGATGAATAAGCTTCGTCCGGCAATACTGACGATTTCGACAGGGATCGTTGATTTTTCATCATTCTGTGCTACGATGTAAATTGCGACTTGCGGACCTGGCATGCGCCGGGTCCGTTCTGTCGTTTTCGGGTATATACGCATCGAACGGACTTATTCGGAACTTGAAAGGAAATACGGAATGAACAAAACGGAACCTCTCGGGCGTTGGACGAAGGAAAAATCGGAAGAATTGTACGGCATCAAGAATTGGGGAGCGGGATATTTTACCGTCTCCGATCAGGGCGAGGTGCTGGTGAACCCCCACAAGGACAGTACGGACGGGGCCATCAGTCTCATGGACATCATCTCGGGCGTGAAGGAACGCGGGCTGGACATGCCTGTGCTGCTGCGGTTCGAGAATCTGCTGGATTCACAGATCTCCTTCCTCAACAATTCGTTTCGAAAGGCCATGAAAAAGCTTGGCTACAAGGGCGAATACCGTGGGGTCTACCCCATCAAGGTCAATCAGCAGCAGCAGGTGGTGGAGGAAGTCACGAAGTTCGGCGCGCGATACCACCATGGCCTCGAGGTCGGCAGCAAGCCCGAACTCGTCGCCGCGCTTTCCCATATGCAGGACAAGGAAGCCTGTCTCATCTGCAACGGCTACAAGGACGAGGAATTCATCGATCTCGGTCTGTATGCGGTGAAAATGGGCTTCAAATGCTTCTTTGTCATTGAAATGCCCGGTGAACTGGATCTCATCATCGAACGCTCCAAAGCGTTGAATGTGAAGCCGAACATCGGCATCCGCATCAAGCTGTCCGCCAAAGCCGGCGGACACTGGACGGAATCCGGCGGGGACCGCAGCATCTTCGGTCTCCGCGTCTCACAGCTCATCGAAATGGTGGACAGCCTGCGTGATCGCGACATGCTGGACTGCCTGAAACTGCTTCACTATCATCTTGGTTCGCAGATTCCGAACATCCGCGACATCCGTTCCGCAGTGCTTGAAGCCACGCGCGTTTATTCGGAGCTGGTCGCGGAAGGGGCCCCCATGGGCTTTCTCGACCTGGGAGGCGGACTGGCTGTCGATTACGACGGATCCAGCACCAACTATACCAACAGCCGCAACTATACCGTGGAAGAATACTGCTCCGACATTGTCGAAGCCGTCATGACCACCATGGACTCAACCGGTACGCCGCATCCCATCATCATCACGGAATCCGGCCGTGCCGTGGTTGCCTATTATTCGGTCCTGCTGTTTGATGTGCTGGATGTGGAGAAGTTCGAACTGTACAACATCCCGGAAGTTCTGCCTGAGGGCACAACGGAACAGGTGCGCAACCTGCATGACGTGCTCAAAAACATCAGTCACAAGAACATTCAGGAATGCTACAACGATGCGCTCTACTACCGCGACGAAATCCGCGACATGTTCAAGCACGGCCGGATCTCGCTGCGTGAACGGTCCTTCGCGGAGAAAATCTTCTGGAACACCATCCACCACATCGCAAAGGTGAAGGAAAAGCTCAAGCACTCCCCGCCGGACCTCGAGGATATCGAAAGCGCCATCGCCGACATTTATTACTGTAATTTCTCGGTGTTCCAGTCCATCCCGGACAGTTGGGCCATCGATCAGCTTTTCCCGATCATGCCGCTGCACCGGTTGCTGGAACTTCCGAAGCGCAATGCCGTCATCGCGGACATCACGTGCGACTGCGACGGAAAAATCGACAAGTTCATCGACCTGCATGACGTACGAAACACCCTGCCACTGCATGAGATGAAGAACGGAGACGATTATTACCTCGGCATCTTCCTTGTGGGTGCGTATCAGGAAACGCTGGGAGACCTGCACAACCTGTTCGGCGATACGAATGTCGTCAGCGTGCGGATCGACGAGGACGGCCATTATGACCTTGTCCGCGAAATTCATGGGGACAGCGTCGCGGATGTGCTGACCTATGTCGAGTACGATCCGAAGGTCATGCTCACCCGGTTCCGCGAAACGGCCGAGGATGCCATCCGCGAAGGGCGCATCACCGTTGCCGACCGGCGTGAAATCATGGCGGCGTATGACAACGGTTTGCGCGGCTACACATACTATGAACAATAAGTACCGATCATTGATGCTTCAATGAATGAGGTCGGTCCATGTCAAGCAATGGATGACAGCCATCGGAGGCATACATGAGTCTTGCATGGATGCATCAGGTAAAACCGACGGATGGGGAATCATCGAAAAACGGATGCACGGCCGGGGCTGGGAAACCATGCTTCGGCCGTAGTTTTTACTGGGAAATCAAGATGCAACCTTTGGTTGCGCAATTTCAAACCAGATTTGGTAGCACGCGTTCTGCTTGACATGTACAATTTCGACAATATCAGTCCAAGTCGAAGGAGGACAAATAATGAATGTGGATGTGGCCAATCGGTTGTTTGATTTACGTAAGGAGCATCATCTATCCCAAGAGGAATTGGCTGACAGGATCGGCGTCAGCCGGCAAGCAGTCTCAAAGTGGGAACGCGCTGAAGCATCGCCTGATACAGATAATTTAGTCCTGCTTGCAAGACTTTATCGTGTGTCGTTGGATGCATTGTTGGCCACCGATGGGCCGTTGACAGGGGGCGCGCTCAATATGCCGGTGAACCCGGCGGATGATTCGGGCATATCCATGCGGCAACCTGATGAAACGGCAACGAGGGTTCGCAGGCGATTTGTGGTGAATCCCTATGTGTTTCCATTACCGCTCATATCGATTTTTCTCTTCCTTGTGCTCGGTTTCGTCTTTCAGGCCTGGCATCCGGGGTGGCTTGTACTCCTGCTTATTCCGATTTATTATACGACTATTGTTTCTTTCCGGTGGGTTCATGAAAAACAGGAATGAAACAGGATCCGTCAGGGGGAGGATTCTCAGATCTCAAATGCGGCCTTGTGTTCCCGTTTGTCCTCATACATCGCTTCATCCGAGAGGTGCATGATACGGGTGTAGTCGTTGAGCTCTGGGCCGAATTCGATCAGTCCGTAGCTGAACCGGATGATCTCGCAGTGGTCCCCGATGCACAAAGGGGTTGTCTGGAAGTACCGCTGGATCTTCTGCAGCAGGACGATCGTTTCCGGGATTTGTTTCCCGATGAAGACGGCAACGAACTCGTCTCCGCCATAACGCGACAGGTAATCCTTTTCCGACAGGAAGGTCCGAAACCCGACGGCAAAATGAATCAGCGCCTGATCGCCGTTGAGGTGGCCAAAGCTGTCATTGATGTGTTTGAAACTGTCCAGATCCATGGATACGACTGTCCCTGTCTGCTGGCCTTCTCCGGCCAGTGACAGGTCTGCACGCAGAAGCTCTGAAAAATGCCTGCGATTCAACAGACCGGTCAACGGGTCGTGGTTCATCAGCCAGGTGTTCATTTCCTGCTGCCGGAACAGCTTGATGACCTTGACCATCTCATTGACGAAGACGCCGAGACGTTCGATGTGTTTCTGTCCGAAGTGCGTATGGATCTCGCTGTCAATGTTGATCATACCCCACAGGGTATTGTCGATGAGGACAGGTGCGCTCATGATGGATTCCAACGAGCTTGTCGCGGAATTCAAAGTATCGTATGTCTGTTCATCGAGAATGCTTTTATTGAAGGCATGGAAGTCGTTGACGATGACCGTCCTGTCATATTTGCCCGAAGTGAGGACATGGGAAAAGGTTTCCTCGACGTTAAGATCCACCGTCCGGAGAATGTCCATGTCGTGTCCGTATGCGGCTTCAAACCGCATATGTCCGCCTTCCGTCACCTTGAGGAGGGATGCCATCTTGGCGTTTGGAATGGCTTCGACCGCCTTCTGCAGGATGAGGTTGTACAAGTCTTCCCGCTTGTCCATCTTGGCGGAAGCCACGACGAAATCATAGATGACGTCCTTGAAATGAAGCTCCTCGCTTGCGTTTTGCGCCTGCAAGCGGTATGCACGATGCTGCGGGCTGGACAACCACATCAGCAGCATGCCGGTGATGGCCGCCGTAAGGAGGACGAGCGCCCAGTCCGGCAGTCCGTGAATCAGGAAAAGCAGCGTCAAGATCAAAGCCATAGCGCCGGTTATGCCAATCAGGGAACGAAGGATTGTCTTGTTCTGTGATTTCACGATACTCCCATCCGCACGAAAGGCTGGCAATGGTTGAATCCAGTCCTGCATGACTCATCCAGTCCACAGTATAATGCCCGAACCATGGCGGTGCAATCCTGAAATGACAGACCTCCTGAAATTCTCGAACCATCCATCCTTTTCTGGCGGATCCGGAAGGCTGAAAAGATCCGGAACGATAAAAATTTGACTTTCTGTAAAAAAACACGGTGCGACCCTTCCCGGGGATTCTTGTATGGTAGGATGTTTTCAATCGTCGCAACTGCGACAGGTGACCCGGAGCGGAGGATCCCTCTCATGAAGAAGACGATCGATGGCATCGTATTCATCGAACAGGAAAACGGCGCGAGGCTTTCCGCCACGGAAGAGATGGGACTGATCGAGCAGGACGGGTTCCTGTTCAAGGATCTGGCCCGCACAGGCCGATTGGAGCCGTATGCGGATTGGCGTCTTGATGCGGAAGCGCGCGCGCAGGACCTGGCCGGCCGACTCGATATTCCGCAAATTGCGGGCCTGATGCTGCACGCCTCGCACCAGATGGTCCCATTCGCTGCGCCGATGGGCCCGATGGGCGGCCATACGTACGGAGGCAAACCTTTTCGGGAGAGTGGTGCGTTGCCTTCCGACCTGAGCGATCAACAGAAGGAATTCATCACGAATCGTCATGTCCGGCATCTTCTGGTTGCAAAGTTTGATGGAAACGAAACACTGGCCGCATGGAGCAACAAGATCCAGAAAACAGCGGAAGCAGCGGAATGGGGCATTCCGATCAGCCTTTCGAGTGACCCCCGGCACATAGTAAGCCGCAGTTCTGCGGAATTCATGGGGGAAGGCGGATCCATGTCTGTCTGGCCGTCCACCCTGGGGCTTTCCGCAACCTTCGATCCTGCGGTTGCAAGGGACTTCGCCCGTACGGCAGCGCGTGAATACCGGGCTCTCGGGATTTCCACCGCTCTTTCCCCGCAGGTGGATTTGGCGACTGATCCGCGCTGGAGCCGGTACATGGGCACATTCGGCGAGCAGGCGCAGCTGGTGACGGACATGAGCCGCGCATATTGCGACGGCATGCAGACCTCTTTCGGCGAGGCCGTGATTGCCGGAGGATGGGGACACGAAAGCGTCAATGCCATGGCCAAGCACTGGCCGGGTGGAGGCAGCGGAGAAAGCGGACGGGATGCGCATTTCAGTGCAGGCAAGTACGCAGTGTACCCGGGAGGGAATCAGGCTGAACACCTGAAACCTTTTCTGGAAGGTGCTTTCAAACTTGAAGGCGGAACCGGATCCGCATCTGCGATCATGCCCTACTACACCATTTCCCATTTTTATGACGAAAAATCCGAAGAGGTGGGGAATTCTTTCGACAGGCATCTCATCACGGATCTGCTCCGGGACCGGTACGGTTATGATGGACTCGTATGTACGGATTGGGGCATCATGGGTGACCAGGGTCCCGCTGTCGACACTTTTGCCGGAAAATGCTGGGGCATGGAAACCGCAACGGAAGCGGAGCGCTTCTTTCGGGCCATGGAAGCCGGCGTGGATCAGTATGGCGGCATCGATTCCCCTGTACATCTGATGGAAGCCTACCGCATGGGCGTGGAGAAATATGGCGAATCCGCCATGCGGGCCCGTTTCGAACAGTCGGCCGTTCGAATTCTTCGCAATCTGTTCCGGGTCGGGCTGTTCGAGCATCCGTTCCTGGAGGTGGCTGTTTCGGCAAAAACCGTGGGGTGTGATGCATTCCGGGAAGCTGGACGGGAAGCGCAGCGGAAATCACTCGTGCTGGTAAAGAACAAGGGAGGTGTTCTTCCGCTGACCCAGGGAATGAAAATCTTTATTCCCAAACGAACCCTTCCTGCGTCGAACTTTTTCGGACACATTGTACCCGAACGTGTCATGGATCCGGTGAACCTGAAGGTGGCCGGCTCGTTCTTCAACCTGGTCGAGACCCCGGAAGAGGCGGATGCGGCCGTTGTGTTCATCAGCAGCCCGACCAGCGATTTCCTGTCCTGCACCGGCTACAGCAAGGCGGACGCGGCTGCCGGCGGGAACGGTTATGTGCCGATCTCCCTTCAGTTCGAGCCCTACACCGCACGGATCGCACGAACGGAATCCCTTGCAGGCGGTGATCCGCTGGAGCCTTCCGCGAACCGGAGTTACAAGGGCAAGTCGACCACTACGCAGAATGCAGCGGATCTGGCTGCTGTACGTGAGGTGAAAATGGCGATGGGGGACAAGCCGGTCATCGTTTCGCTGTATATGATGAATCCCTGTGTCGTATCTGAATTCGAAGGACTGGCGGATGCCATTCTCATCGACTTCGGCGTGGAAGATCGTGTGCTGTTCGAAACCCTCGATGGGACCAATGCGCCGACCGGACTATTGCCGTTTCAGATTCCAAAGGACATGGAAACGGTCGAAATACAGGATGAGGATGTGGGCCTGGATATGAACCCATACAAGGATGGAATCGGGAATCTTTACGATTTTGGCTTCGGATTGGGATTCCGGGGCAAAATCCGTGACGGACGGCTTGATCGATACCGCAATCAATGAGGACAGGTCATACAGGGTAGGATTGCACGGCGAATGCGTTAGGCGTGATGCGGAACGTCGTGCTCCGATAGAAAGAGGTTGGCGCAATGCTTTTCGGCTTTGTGTCAACTTTTTTCATTTCCATGCGGATCGCGGAAATGGCAAATCCGGCAAAGCGGGATTACCGGCGGGAAGCGGATCTATTGATGCCCTGACGGAAAAGACAATTCCCCCCATGGATGCCGCAGTTCCCTGATTGCGCGGAAGGGATACCGAGGTAATAATGAGAGGAGGAGATTGGACGGGTTTGCATGCAGGCGGTACATCGGTGACTGGCTGTGTGACTGCAACCATGTCTCTCCAAGGAGAACCGCAAGATGAAACGTTATCTCGGCGTTGCCTGGTATCCCGAATTATGGTCTGAGGAAGTCTGGCAGGACGACATCCGGAAAATGAAACTGGCGGGCGTGAATCTGGTCCGGGTGGGAGAATTCGCCTGGTCCGCGTTTGAACCGCACGAAGGGGATCTGCACCCGGATGCCCTGCTGCCGGCCGTGCGGCTGGCCATCGACAACGGAATCGACGTGGTGATGTGCACGCCGACGGCCACTCCGCCTGTCTGGCTTTCCCATGGACATCCGGAACGGATGCACGTGGATCGGGAGGGTGTCCGGATGTCGCATGGCGGACGACAGCATCTCTGCTTCGGACAGGAAACCTTTAGCCGTCACGCGGACCGTGTCACGCTCGCTTTGGCGGAGACCTATGGAAGACTGCCCGGCCTGGTCGCCTGGCAGGTGGACAATGAACTGATGGCAAATGTGGCCGAGTGCCATTGCGACGATTGTATCCGTCGTTGGGCTCTTTGGCTTGAAAAGACCTACGGAACGATCGATGCCTTGAATATGGCTTGGGGAACCGGCGTCTGGAGCCAGACCTACGAACGTTTCGACCAGGTGCCCGCACCCCTTGCGACGCCTGCGGGTCAGAATGTCTCTCTTGTAACGGCCTACCGGCGTTTCCAGCAGACAGAGGCGGCCGGATTCATCTCCCGTCAGGCGGCACTCCTGCGGATGCACACCGACATGCCTGTCACACTCAATTCAAGCCTGAACCATTTTCTGGATCATCCCGCAACCTTCCGGGATCTGGATTTCGCTGCGTTCGATCATTATTCGCATAGCTCGGAACCTCACCGGATGCGGTTCTTCATGGATATCTTCAAGACATTGAAGCCGAACAGGCCCTGGTGGGTGATGGAAACGGCGCCGTCCTATTGCGGAAACTGGCTGGGGCACATGCCGTTGCACGGAGCCGGCTATCTGGCCACGGAAGCGGCGCAGGCCTGGGCCATGGGAGCACAGACGTTTTCCCTCTGGCTTTGGCGTCAACAGCGAAGCGGCAGTGAGATCGAGCATGGCTCGATCCTTCAGGCCTGGGGGACTCCTTCTCCCGGTTTCCACGAACTACGACGGACGGCTGATTTGCTGGAACGCCTGTCGCCGATTCTGGATGCATCCGAACCTGTGCGTTCTGACATTGCGCTGATGTGGTCCGATCGGGCGCGTTCCTTTTTCCGAACAGAACCGCTCGAAGGCGGATGCGGTGAATACGGGGAGAACATCGGGCACTGGCACAAGGTGCTGTTTGAGGCCGGTTGGCCTGTTGACGGAGTTTTCCCGGAAGATCCGCTGGAGAACCACGCCGTTCTGCTGACCCCCTGTCTTCCGGATGTGCCGGAAGTGCTGATCCGGAATGCGACGCAGATGATGGAACGCGGAGGAACCTGGATTTGCGGCCCGCTCAGCGGTTTCCGCACCGCGGAGCATACGGTACCCACCGGTCATGCGCTGGGGTTGTTCGGCGAAACATTCCAGGTACCGGATATGACGATTGTACCGCTGACCGGAAGTGGTACGAACGGTGCCGCCATGGACATGATCGCCGAACTCGGTTGGTTTTCGGCGCTTGCCGTATCGGAGGGGGAAAAAGGAAGAGAGTATGGGGAATTCGGTGCTTCCGGCGACGGCAGGGAAGAAACGGAAAACCGGACCTCAATGTGGACCATGCTTGGACGAACGGTTTCCGGTCCGGTTTCCGGCATGCCCTTCATTCTGGAGCGTCGGGTCGGCCTCGGCAGACTTGTTGTGCTGGGTTCCATGCCTCAGGGGAAGACAGGTGACGAGATGCTGACATCCCTGCTTCGCCGCGTGACGGGTCCGGCAGTGCTGGAGGATCTCCCGCAAGGCGTAACGGCCATTCCGCGGGAACGGGGAAATGGCAAGGGGCGGTTGTGGGTGCTGGTGAACGTGACAGGGGAGCCCTTGCGGTGGGCACCGCGCAGAGGGATCCGCAGCCTGATGGATGAAAGAACCATCAAAGCAGGTGCGCCGCTCATTTTCCGTCCGTTTGACGTGTTGGCGGTGGAATATTTGTGAAGAGGGGAATGGATCGGGCGGGTTCCTTTTCATGCTCGGTTTGCCTTCCGTCGGCACCCCTATTGTTCTGGGATTGCCTTCCGTCGGCACCCCTATTGTTCTGGGATTGCCTTCCGTCGGCACCCGCTAACTCTCGGCTTGTATTCCTGATGTAAACAGAAATTCGATCGGCTCCAGCCGTATGATTTCCGCCAGACTGCAAATCTTGTCGGCCAGACAGACAAGCCAGGATTCGGCCCGCCTAGGTGGAATGACGGTCAGCGGAAACATGTGCCGTAGGATGATCTCTTGCTCGACAGCGTTCATTTCGAATTCCAGCAATGCGTTCTCCAATGCCCGCTTGGGGTGTGTGTAGCCGTGCAACCCTGACGTGGGCTGCTTTTCATGCCAATCGTACAGAAAGAAGTCGTGCAGAAGCGCGCCTCGGATCAGGCTGGCGGGGTCGTGGCGTACATGGAACCATCCGGCCAGCGCCAGACTGAGACGTGCAACCGCGATGCAGTGCGAGCGGCAGGAAGTTGTCCCATGCTGCACAAAAGAGTCCGTGCGCTTGAAATTGTTGGAATCGAGGATGGGGGAGGCGTGCATCCGGATCAGAAGGTCAGGATCCGTCATGGCGCCATATCCCTTGTCATCGGGCAGGTGTGCATGCGGAGTGCTGAATCCCCATTTGCCGATGACGCGCTGTGCTGTTTTCTTCATACGCTGTGGCTTTGGCTGGTTTGGCATGTTCAGGGATTCCTTTCCCAATTTCTGGCCCGGCAATTGATTGGTATCGTTTTCAAATGTCGAATGACGATTGTAACAATTGCCGGAGTCTCACCCTATGCTTCATGGTTGTTGCCGATTCAATCATGTCTCCGGTGAAGACCGGAGATCAGTCGGTTTGACGAAGGTAACACATGAGTCATATAATACGCGTGTATCGAAAACAAAGCAAGGCTGCCAAATGGGTCCGACCATCCAATATCCTTGCGGATGGCCGGGAAGAGGTGAATGTGCGAATCAAGGGAGTTCAGGTCGACAGACGGACACTGAAGACGAAAAAGGCCATTCGTATGGCTTTTTTGGCCCTCCTGGGGGAAAAGGATGTGTCCCGGATCGGAATCAAGGAATTGACGGATGTTGCGGAGATCAGCCGCAAAACCTTTTATGCCCACTATGCCGGACCGGTCGGGATTCTCGATGAAATCGAGGACGAAGTCGTCTCAAGGCTGGAAGATGAACTGGCGGGGAGCGTATCTGACAAGGAAGCGATCAGCGTCTGTACGGTTTTTGAGAAACTCACGCGGCTCATTCTGGAGGATTTCTCGCTTTTTGAGCGCCTGCTGCCTTCGAACAGCGGAACCCGGCTCCCCGAAAAGATCATTGCCATCCTGAAACCGAGAATCCTCGCGAACCTTTCGGACACATCACGCCTGGACAACGGAACCTTGAACCGTGCGGCCGATTTCGTGGCAGCCGGAGCCATGTCCGTTTACCTGCAATGGTTCGGTTCCGACAGAACCACCCCGATCAAGGACATTGCGGATACCATCGGCATCCTTGCGATGGATGGAATGAACCGCCTGATGGAAGGTACGCGCCTGGTCGTCAGGGGGAGGGAACCGGCATGCTGATCGTGGATACTTTCCTGTGGCTGGTGATCTACAGTGTGGTGGGCTGGATGTACGAGTCCACGCTCTGCTCCGTCCAGGAACGGAAGCTTGTCAACCGTGGCTTTCTGAACGGGCCATTGTGCCCGGTTTATGGAATCGGCGCCATTACGGTTCTTGTTGGGATTGGTCGGCTTCAAGGCAATCTTCCTTTGCTTTTTCTGACAGGCGTCATCCTGACCTGCGTTGTCGAATACGCAACGGCGTGGCTTCTTGAAACCTTGTTCGATACAAAGTGGTGGGACTACTCCCATATGCGATTCAATCTGCACGGCCGGATCTGCCTGCTGGGCGCGGTCGTGTTCGGACTGTTTTCCGTTGTGCTGGTCGAATGGATTCATCCGTTCGTGAGGAACCTGACGGGTGGAATGGAGCCGGGAACCCGGCTCCTGCTCGCCACGCTGTCATTTGCCGCGATTGCTGCGGATACTTCCGTCACAGTCTTTCATATTCTCCGGATGAATGGGCGCCTGAAGGAAATCCAGACCGCTTTCGATCGTTTCACCGAATATACGGCGAGTCATGCAGGCGAACTTCGTGACAACCTTGCGAACGGGATGAAGGATACCGCGAATGGGATTCGGGAGCACATAGCAAGCGGTGTGAAGGATGCGGCAAACGATCTCCGGGAAAGCTTTGCAGGAGACATGATGGAGTCAGCGACAGAATTCCGGGACAATCTCGTTCATAGCGTCAAGGAAAGGACCAGCGGGATTCGGGAATCGGCGGGCAATCTGCGCGAATCAGCGAACGAGCTTCGCGAAACCTTTGCAAACAGCGTTCGAACCGCCCTTTCGGAGCGGTTCGAGGATAGCGAGTTTTTCAACGAACGCATCCGTTCGCTTCTGGATATGAACCGGCTTCAGAGCCGTCGCCTGTCCCGCGCGTTCCCGCGGATGCACCATCGCCGGTATGATGTCGCCTGGACAAAACTCAAGATGCACCTGCAGGAACGGCGGAAGGACGGGAGACCGGTCATTGCTTCTTCTGAGTCAGATGGGAAGGATGGGAGACCGGTCGCAACGGAATCAAGGGTTGGTCGGGATGATGGCAAGGATTGAGTTCTTCAAAGCCACAAGTTCAGTCTGGTGCGTGATGATTTCACCCTTCAGCCTGATGATTTCCTTCAATGCGGTCTCTGCAGCAGTCTTGGCGGCAGTATAGGCCGGATCGGTGGAAGACAGGTGTCTGGCTGACTTGACAGCAGTGCGATACTTCGCCCATTCCTGCGTTTTCTGGGTGCGAAGGGCGAGAATGTCGGCATGGATGGCTGCGCCGGAAACATGCGTAGTCTTCAGGGAATCCCGAAGGGCGGCCATCTTTGCATCAGCATCCGCCTTGGGCAAAGATTTCAGGGAGAGACGGTATTTCGCAAAATCCGCCTTGATCTGCTCGTTCAGGGAGCGGAGGATTTTCCAGTTGTCTCTGGCTGTCGTGCGGAGCCCGTTCAGTACAGCGAACTGTGTTGTGAATTCGCCCTTGAATGCGCGTAGATCCTCACGTTTCACCCGGTCTGCATTGTCTTCGGTGTTCCCGATGGAAAGATCCTTTGAGGCATCCTTGTTCAACAAGGCGATTTCCGCATATGCGTTGACTTCAGCTGCTGCCGGTGATACGACTGCCGGCGGAGTGGTTGTGCCGATGGCGGGCGGTGTGACGCTTCCCAATGCAGCGGGGGTGATGGCTGACCTGTACCCGTGTGAATCTTTTTCGTTGCTTTCATCCGCCTCGAGCCCGCTTTTTGCAATGTCTTCGTTCTTCGATGGATTGTCGAGGACGGGACCGTTGCCGTTGCCGTTGCCGTTGTCGGAAGTGGCAAAAGTACTGACTGAATACATTCCAACGAGCATGACCATGACAAGGAGCATGGCTGTGATTTTTTTCATGTTGGTTTCCTCCTCGGGTTTTTGTTGAAACCGATGTAGAACCGATTCCATGGTCCCATCGTACCGCGAGGATGTAAACAGGAAAGGCGACAAGAAGTAAACGAATTGTAAACGTCAATGTGCGATTCAGTTGCTTGTTGAAGTCCAGGGGGATGGATCAATCCCATAGGCTTTACAGGCGGCCTCGAATACATTCCCCTGTTCGCCGAGATTTTCGGAAATCTTTGCAGCCACCGTGGAACTGCTGTCATCGATTGGGGGTCCTGTCATGCCACCCGCTTGCCAGTACATCTGACAGCCGAAGGCCATGTGCTCCTTGTCCTTGTCGGAAGCGGCATTCCAGTCGAAGATGTCCTTGCTCAGGATGTCTCCCACCTCTATGACCGCCGGTTCGGTGGGTGCGGCCGAGGCAGCGCCCGTTTCGCCGATGGCGGCGCTGGAATCAGAAGGAGCGTCAGCGTCAGCGGAAGCTGCAGCGTCTGCAGATGGGCTGGGATCGGTCTCTGCACTGCTCTCAACCGCCGGGTCCGAGGTGGCAGCGTTTATGGACGGATCGTCCGGAGACAGGGCTGCATACAGGACAAACATAACGATCAGAAGGGCCAGGACGCCCAGAATGATCTTCAGAGGTGACTTGTGCCTGGCCGCCTTTTTGCCGGCATCGCCTGCAAGCGGCTGGCTGCAGTTTTGACAGAAACGGTTCGTATCCTCATTGGCCGCACCGCATTTTGGACAAAACATTGAAAAGCCCTCCTGTCTGTGATGACCTCGGCTGCTGAATCCCGCAGGCGGTTGATCAACGGCCGTCTCATCATCAGTTTTTCCGAAATACATGATTGGTTTGACAATCGCCGAAAAACACCTGCCTATAGCATACCGGTCCTTGCTTCCGGCCGGAATCACCCGTTGGGTGATGGGCCTTTCCGGTGATTTCCTGTAAGGTATGACAAGAGGATGGAGGATATGACGGATGAAGAAGCATTTCTTGGAACGGATACAGATGCTGGCAATCGCACTGGCGGTATCAGTCACCCTTGCAGCTTGTGGCGGCGTGGAGCCAACCGCCCCTGAATCAGGCACGCCGGCTGCGGAAACTTCGGCAGCCGCCGAGACGGCAGGAGCGGAGGCAACGGTTGCGCCGGAGTCTTCCGGTACAGTCGCACCCACAGCAGACGTAGCGCCGGATTTCACTTATGAATTCCAGGATGAAACCTATGACCAGGACGGTCGGAAAATTGTCTTTCCACAACTGATCAACGCCAACGATCCGGCGAAAGCCGATCTTGTGAATGACGTCATTCAGGAAGAACTCAAGGCTTATCTGCTGGAAGTGGATGCACTGGCCAAGGATGTCGGTGCGATTTCCCTTGACCTCGCATGGTCGTCGGAAAGCTTTGGAAACAACGCCCTGACGATCATCTACAAGGGTATTTCCACATCCGATGGCGCCGCATATCCCCAGAATGTCTATCGGACAACGGTCATCAATCTGTTGGAACCGGCCTCCATTCAGCTTACCGACGCATTTGATGTCGGCGGGGATTTCGCCGCCCGTCTGCGCGACGGCATGTACGCTCCAACACAGGAAGGGCTTGATCTGGAGGCTTCCTCCGTCGATATCGTCGGGTTGATCGACGACCAGGGCGACACGGCAGAGCTGGCGAAGCAGCTGCAGACTCCTGGCACGCCGTTCGTTCTGACAAGTCTGGGTGTGATTGTGAGCATCCCGGTACCTCACGCGACGGGAGACCATCTGGAGATGGCGCTGCCCTACGAGTCGGTGGAACCGCTCATGAAGCGCGATACCTGCACTGTCTGGACGGGATATCTTGCGATGTCGGACAATGCCGGCGCGTCGGAAACGGCGGAAGGCACTATCTTGTACGAGAACGCCCGATTCGGTTATGGCCTGCACTATCCGGATCTGTTCGGTGCGCCGGTCGAATCCGACAACGGCGACGGCATTACGCTCGAATCCGCTGACGGCAAGGTGACCCTCTTGATTTGGGCGGCGAACAATCTTGAGGCCACGGATGGAGCAAAACTGCTTGAACAGACGAAGGAATCGATCGCGGGCATTGTGTCGGAATCGACGTCCGACCGGTTTTATCGGGTCGACTTCGAAGGCGGAGATGCCGACCCGATCCGGTTCGTTGAATGCGGATACGCAGGAGATGCGGCTTCCCTCCACTTCCGGATGTCCTATCCGGCTGCGGATGAGACGAAATATGAATCAGCCGTCACGGCCATGGCGAACGAACTGAAGGTTCCGTGAAGTCCGGGCTACGGATTTTCTGAGACC
The DNA here is from genome assembly GCA_942493335.1 of uncultured Clostridia bacterium. Classification (GTDB taxonomy): domain Bacteria; phylum Bacillota; class Clostridia; order DSM-8532; family DSM-8532; genus JAEWSN01. The sequence continues at coordinate 3,775,994 of OW818693.1, forward strand.
CAAACTGCCTGTTCCCTGCGGAACAGGCAGGGAACCATTTGGCAGCATACAACCAACCGGATCGGGGAGGGTGGCATGAAGGATTTTCTGGTTTTGTTTCTGATCGGCATCGCAAGCTTCATCGGCGGCATCCTGCTGTGGAAGCGGGAAACACGGCTGTTTTCCAAGAGCGTTTCCTGCCGTGGGACGGTTGTCGGATATGATGAGTACGTCGATTCCACGGACGTTGCGATTCATCATCCGGTCACGAAATACACAATGCTTGTCGAGTACACGCTTCGTGACGGTGCCTTGATTCGCGCCAAGGAACAGGCCGGATCCACGGATCGGAAATATCCGGTGGGGGAAGACATTCCTGTAACCTACAGCCTGGAAAAGCCGGATTTCTTCGTCGTAACCGGTGACAAGAGCCGCCGCATCGCACTTGTGGTCATGCTGATCTTCGGAATTGCCTTGATGGCCATGTCCTTTTTCGTTCTGCAATGAGTTGCGGGAGGGCCATGTACTGATTCCTGCAGGAATGAATGATCCCTGCGTCTGCGGATAGAACATAAAGACAAAGGCGCCGGAAAGAGCATGATTCAGCTCTCCACCCGGCGCCTTTTTTTTCTGCGAGAACCTGTTCACTTGGTGGTGTGTGGCGGGGTACCTTTACAGACGCGGAGTTGCCGCATTCCTTTTGATGTGTCAGGCCTCAGCCAGCAGAAATGCTTCATGAAGGGAAATCTCGATGTTGGCGCCCCATCGGATGAAGGTGCCGTCGGTCGTCGCCGTCCGAAAGAAACACTCATCCGCCAGACGGCCAAAGCGGACCGTATGCAGGCGCGGCGCAAGATTCAACAGCAGGGTGCTGCCCGTATCAAGCCGGATCTCAAGGTGCCAGTTCTCTTTGGGTTCCACACCGATGATCCTGCCCATTTCCCATGCCTCCCGCCATCCGCCGGATTCGGACCGGCTATCTTCATTTTCTTGCTCCCATTATATGGGGAGGATGGGGATGCGCATATCACCCGGAGGGTGACGCCGACATTGTGATACGGGAGGCGAAACCGTATTTTCACACACTGCACCAGCCTGTTGCACAGCAATCAAAGCTCCGTTATGCTGAAAGGGCAGCTTCGCAGACATTTACAACCGTGCATGCCGTCATCGGCAGGATACATTTCCGAAGGGAGCCGTTCGTGTACAGATTGGTGATTGTCGAGGATGAATATATCGAGCGGGAAGCTTTGTCGACCCTGATTGACTGGTCCGGCATGGGATTCGCCCTGACGGGCTGTTTCGAATCCGGGGAGGATGCCCTTGCGTTTGCGCAAGAATGCCCTTTCGATGTGCTGTTCACGGATATCCGCCTACTCGGCATGTCCGGACTCGAATTGGCACGGGATATCCTGCAGATCCGGCCCAATGTAAAGGTCATCATCAACAGCGGATACAGCGATTTCGAATATGCGCGGAAGGCGATTCAGCTCAAGGCGGTGTCCTACCTCACCAAGCCGCTGGACCTGGAGGAACTGCGCAGCACCCTGGCCGACACATTTTCCCTTCTCCGGAGCGAGGACGAGAATCGAAAATCCGCCGAAAAGCTGGAGGTGCTTGTGAAAACGCAGCTTCCCCAGCTTCGGGGGAATATTCTCGAACGGATCGACAGCGGCGCCGTAACGGGTGGAGAAGCAGCGGAAGCATTACTGGCAGTCGGCATGGATTCGGATCGGAACGTCATGCGCCGGATTATGGCGCACATCGCAACGCATCTCAATCAGCGGCTTACAGCGGAATATCTGTCGGAAACCTTTCATTTTTCCCCAAACTACATCGGCATCGCATTCAAGAAGGATACCGGAAAGACCTTGACCGATTATGTGCGGGAGGCGCGCATGGAGAAAGCGCGGGAACTGTTGCACGAACCGGGTAACCGCATCGGGGAAGTGGCGGCCAGGGTAGGATACCCCAACGTCTCGTATTTTTGCGCGGTCTTCCGGAAGGAATTCGGCGTGAATCCCGGGGAGTATCGCGAACATGCGTAGTAAGCGGATAGACCTTGCGCATCGATTGCCAAAGTCAGGGAAACCTGCTGCCATCGGCAAACCGGCCTTCAGGCGCAGCCTCCTGTTCAAGCAATCCCTGCTGACGACGACTATCCTTCTGCTGGGAATCTTCATTATCGCCGGTTTCTATAATCGTTCGACTGCACGGTATTTCCGGGAGCAGACCGACGTGCAGGCCCGAAATGTCCTGCGTCAGACCCAGGCAAGCCTTGAGGACAAAATCACGCAGTTCCAGAACCTGGTCGGTATGCTGTACCTGAATCACGATCTTCAGACCCTTCTCTTTGACGAGTATTATTATGACATTCCCGCATTGATCGCCAGCCGCCAGATCACATCCTATTTCGACCCGGTCGACAGCAAGCTGAATGACTTGTTTACGGATGTAGACAGTATCTGCATCTATACGACCAATCCCACCCTGCGCATGATTCCGGGTGAACTCGAACCGATTTCGAATGCAAAGGATACGGACTGGTACAAGGCACTGGAAAACAATCCGTTCGACCGTACGATCTGGACGATCACAAAGAATGCGGAAGGCAAGACGACGCTTTCCGCGCTTCGGCACATGCGGAACCTGCGCATCTCCTCCTTTTCCGCCAATTACCTCGGGTTCCTCAAGCTTGATTTCTCACCGGAACGGTTCTTTTCAAATCTGCTTCTGTCCGATCAAAACGGGTCCGACTGGCTCTTGGTGACCGGCCCGGACAAAAAGGCGATTTCCGCGAGTACAAGCATGGATGCCGACAAGCTGGCCGCACTTCTCTTTGCCACGCCACAGAAGATGCTGCCTGGCGCAGTTCCCGCATCCGGACCGGAACGGCGGACCCTGCGCGTGGATGGGATCCCGTATGTGGCATGGGGAAGCCCCGTCAAGGGAACAGACTGGACCTGCTGGTATGCCGTTTCGGAACAGGCCATGGTGGATGCGATGAATCGTGTGAATCTGCCTGTGCTGGGGGTGCTGTTCGGGATGACGGCAGCCATGCTGGTTGCCTCCTGGTATGCCACATCCCGGCTGACCGGCCGAATCGGAAGGTTGGCGCATGCCATGGGAAAACTGGAGGAAGGCGAATTCTCCGTTCGGGTGCAGGACTGGCGCGGGGACGAAATCGGGTTTCTTTCCGAAGGATTCAACGGAATGGCCGGGCGTCTCGGTGAACTTGTAAAACGGGAGTACCTGGCCCGCATGCAACAGCGCGAATATGATCTGAGCGCCTTGCAAGCACAGCTGCATCCCCATTTCCTGTACAATACACTCGCCTCCATCAGCTGGCTCGGCATGCAGGGCGGGATGGCGGAGATTCCTGCCATCTCGAACGCACTGGCGCGCTTCTACCGCCTGTCGCTCAGCAAAGGCAGGAACTTCATCCGGGTAGGTGACGAGGTGAAGCAGGTGCAGGCCTATCTTGAAATCATGGGGATCCGCTATAAGGACAAGATCACGGCGGAATATCCGATATCGTCCGATGTCGGGGATTCCTGGACGCTCAAGCTTATCCTGCAGCCGTTTGTGGAGAACGCCATCCTGCACGGGCTGACGACGCAGAAAAACCATATCCGCATCACAGTTGCCGCAGAACAGGTTGGAACGGAACTGGTCTTCACCATTGCGGACGACGGCGTGGGGATTCCCGAAGGCCAGATGCCCGTCCTGCAGGGGGGGACCGCAGAAGCCGGTTACGGCATCGCAAACGTCGACAAGCGGATCCGAACCTATTTTGGAGAACCGTATGGTGTATCGATTTCAAGCACGCCCGGCGTCGGAACGGTCGTCACCCTGCACATGCCGCTACTGCCGGAACCACCGGTGGAGAGCTGACAGCAAGCTTGCCCGACTCGAATAGTCGTTGATTTCCGCACTCTTGTGAACAGTGGATTTTTGTTGGAATTCCTACATTCTTCATGGATTTCTTGCGTGTTTTTGTTCGTTTTTTCCCTGTATCATGAATCGTGTCAAGGCGTGTCCTCCGGAGGCGATCGACTCGGGGCGTCACGTCGGAACCCACTCCGTTGGAAGATTTCACAGTTCCACGAATACATCGGGAGGAATCGTCATGAAGAAGACCCTGTCATTCCTGCTCGCCCTCATGGTTCTCGCAACGTCCCTTGCCGCTTGCGGCACGGCCACACCGTCTGCTTCCGAATCCACTTCCCAGACACCTGTTGCGAGTGCTTCCACGGAAGCTTCGGCAAGCGCCACCCCGGAAGCATCCGCACCGGTGGATCTTACCGCCGTTTACAATCCTCCGATCACCGTCACCTATGCCAGGAGCGCCGGACTCGATCCGAAGTTTCCGGAAGGACAGACTTATGAAGACAACGTCTTCACCCGCGAATACCTCACCGAACTTGGAATCAACGCCAAACAGGCCTGGGCCGCGCAAGGACTGGAGCAATACGAAACCAAGCTCAACCTCTATATCGCAAGCGGTGATTTACCGGATATCATCCGTGTCACAAACATGGGACAGTTCACACGCCTGGCAGAAGCCGGACTGGTTGAGGATTTGACGGAAGTATTCGATACGTACGCCAGCCCCCTGGTGAAAAAATCCTTTGAATTTGACAACGGTCTCGCCATGAAACAGGTTACGCTGAACGGGAAAATCTGGGCCATTCCGGAAGGTCCGACGCTGATGGGGAATCTCGAGTACACCTTCATTCGGGAGGACTGGCGTATGAATCTGGGACTGCCCGTTCCGAAAACCACCGAGGATCTGATCTCCATGGCGACCGCCTTTGCGAAACAGGATCCGGACGGAAACAAGAAGGATGACACTTTCGGCCTTGTGATCGGAAATCAGCCTTATGAGAACTACATGGAAATACGTGGATTCGCCAACAGCTATGGCGCCTATCCGACTACCTGGTTCGAGAAGGACGGGAAGCTGGTTTACGGATCCACCCAGCCCGAAATGAAGAACGCCCTTGCCGCCTTGGCCCAGATGTACAGGGACGGCGCCATCGACCCCGAATTTGTTGCCAAGAACGCCTATGCCGCGTCTTCCGATGCGGTCGCGGGCAAGGGCGGGATCTGTTTCGGTCAATTCTGGCTCATCACCTGGCCTCTGCCGGATACGAACACCGCTGATGCGACCCATTTCTGGAAGCCCTACCCGATCCTGAATACGGCTGCTGGAACAGCCAACAAGGGAACCATGGCGCAGACCACCGTCTCCAGCTCCTATCTGGTTCGCAAAGGCTTTGCCAATCCCGAAGCGCTTGTCAAAATGTATAATTCCTATATTGACAGACTCTATGGGGAGCGATTCGATGCAAAAAAATACCATAGCGACGGGGACAAGAACATCTTCATGCTGGCGCCTGTCGGCGGTATATTTGGCGGCAATGTGAATGTCAGGCAAAACATGGAGGTCACCAAGGCCATCGATGCAAAGGATGAATCCTTCCTGACCACCACGGAAGTGAAGGCAACATACAAGGGCCTTGCCGAGTACGTGGACGGGAACAAGGATGCGGCGCACCTTACGCAATGGCTGTTGTTCTACGGTCCTGATTCCGTCTTCGGCATCGAGAATACCGTGAACACGACCGGGAACTTCACCCGAAATCTTTTCTATGGAGCGGATACCCCTGAAATGCAGCGCCGCATGTCCATCCTCCGTTCCCAGGAGGAGGCGATGATTCTCGACATCATCACCGGCAACAAGCCCATCGAATTCTTCGATGAATTCACGGCGAACTGGAACAACCTCGGCGGCGAGACCATCACGTATGAGGTCAACCAGTGGTACCAAGCCAACAAGTGAACCCATAACCCTGCCCGTATAAGACAATAGGGACTGACGAAATCATCCCGGCGAAGGGGAAATCCCTTCGCCGGGCAGATTCCGGCACGCATCTCACTTGGGGGAGCAACATGACGACAAGCGCCGCACGCCTGGAATCCGTATCGCGTACCGGAACCAAACGACACAGCATGGTGCAAAAAAGCCTGTACCTGATGATTCTGCCCAGTGTCATCCTGATCGGCATCTATAGCTACGGGCCGCTCATGGGGTGGTCCATCGCGTTTCAGAACTTCAATATCGCCAAGGGACTTTTCGGTTCCCAATGGGTGGGCGTATCAAATTTCAAGTTCATCTTCAGCCTGCCGGAATTCAGGCAGGCACTCGGAAATTCCTTTTTCATCGCCTCCATGAAGCTGGTGGCGAGCACCACCGTGACCATACTTGTATCGCTGATGCTCAACGAAATGAGGGGCTTTCGGGTGAAAAGGGCCATCCAGACCATGGTATACCTGCCGCACTTCATTTCCTGGCTGATCATCGCCGGCATCGTCACAGACCTTCTGTCGCCTTCCACCGGCATTGTGAACGGGATCATCAAGGCATTCGGCGGGAACACGATCATGTTTCTGACCAACAAGGAGCTTTTTCCCTGGGTTCTGATCGTGACGGATGTGTGGAAGGAGTTCGGGTTCGGTACCATCATCTATCTGTCCACGCTGACAAGCATCGACCCGAACCTGTATGAGGCGGCGTCCATGGACGGTGCCGGCAGGTTCCGCCGCATCTGGCACATCACGATGCCCGGACTGCTGCCTACCATCATCCTGCTGACGACGCTGAGCCTCGGCAACATCCTGAACGCCGGATTCGATCAGGTAGTGAACCTGTATTCCCCGTTGGTCTACCAGACGGGAGACATCCTGGACACGCTTGTGTATCGGATCGGTCTGGGGAGCGGAGCGAGCAGCGTGCCGCAGTACGACATCGCGACAGCGGTCGGGATGTTCCAGTCCCTTGTGTCGTTCGTACTGGTGTCAGTCACTTACTGGCTCGCCCATAGGTTTGCGGATTACCGGATTTTCTGAGTCGCCCCTTTCACAGGAAGCGTGAAGGGCTCTCTCCCCGAAAGCATTAGGGACATGTGAAAATATAGTGGCAGACCACTCCCGGAGGAAACAACGTGCGCTCTTACAGCATTGGCGATAGGATCTTTGACTTGTTCAACACCGCCATCCTCGTCCTGCTCGGTCTTACCTGCCTGCTCCCGTTCATCAATGTGCTCGCCGTCTCGCTCAGTGCGCCGGAAGCCGCATCCGCCGGCGTTGTCGGTTTGTGGCCCGTTGGCTTCAATCTGGACGCATATATCTTTGCACTATCCCGAAAGAACTTCATCCTGGCCATTGGGAATTCGGGTGTCCGTCTGCTCATAGGGGTCACGGTGAACATGCTGCTGACGATTCTGGCTGCGTACCCGTTGTCCAAGAGCAGTCGGGTGTTTCCGGGCCGGACTGCGTTCGCCTGGTATTTTGCCATTACGATGATGGTGGGCGGCGGTCTGATCCCCATGTACATCGTGGTCACTTCGACCGGCATCACCAATTCCATCTGGGCCTTGATCCTGCCTTATGCGGTTCCGGTCTTCAATGTGCTGGTCCTGCTCAACTTCTTCCGGACCATGCCGCCCTCCATCGAGGAATCCGCACTGGTGGACGGGGCAGGGGCCTGGCGTATCCTTTTCAGCATCTACGTTCCGTTGGCAGTGCCGTCGTTGGCGACCCTCATCGTCTTCCAGGCTGTCTTTCACTGGAATGAATGGCTCTGGGGATTGATCTTCATGGATAGCGTGGAGAGTTATCCGTTGGCCACTTATCTGCGGAACATCCTCGCGAATCCGAATTTCGACTCGCTCCGGCTGGAGGACATCCAGCAGTCGCTCCGTATTTCCGGCCGTTCCACGAGAACCGCCCAGATCCTGCTCGGCATGCTCCCGATCCTGACGATCTATCCGTTCATGCAGCGCTATTTCGTGAAGGGTCTGACGCTGGGCGGGGTGAAGGAGTAGAAGGATGATACTGGGTGTGGCCCATAATCCCGAAGTCCGATTCGGTTTTCCCGCCATGTGATGCGCGTGATTGCCTGTCCGCGGGCGTGGTACAATGGTGTCAGAGGTGATATGAAATGGCGAAAGCAAGCAAGCCGATGGCGAAAGACGCCAACAGCAGGTTCCAGACAAGAAACAACCGGAATGAGATTTTCTCTAAATTCGAGAAAAAGGCAGACCTGAAGGTGGAAAGCCGAAAGGAACCTTCAGCCGCTGATTCGAGCGAAAACGGGAAGCCGAAGGACTGAGACCCGGCAAGGAAACATGCGATGGCTCAGAGGAATAGGACATGACAGCGAGTGGACGGTTGCAATTTGCACCGTCCCTTTCTTGTGGGAACGGTTCATGTTCACGGTCTTGTTTCATTGCATGCAATGAAACAAGACTAGGTAAAGAACCAGTATCGCATGGCAGAAAGCCTTGCGGGGACTGGAGAAATTCATATGGAAAGAATAAAAGGGAATGGCGTGTCAGCAGTGGATCCACACGGAAGGGCCGGTTGCCGGTAACGGTACCGGCTTTTTCGCGCAAAAATTTGATAAGGTGGATTGCGAGCAGCAAAAAGATCAACAAAACATCCAAGATTATCTGTCATGTGCCTACAAAGAATCATGATGATAGCTAATAAATATCCGATTTAGTTGCTGAAATAGCTAAAATCCATTATGCTTTAGCTGAATAATATCGAAAGGAAACATCCCTATGCGTATCACATCCACCGAAGCCCAGAACAATTTTGGCAGGTATCTGCGGATGGCATCGGATCTGGAGGAGGTCATCATCACCAGGAACGGGCAGGATGCCGCAAAACTTGTCACATGCAGGGAACCGCTTGCCGGAGGGGACCAGGACAGAGTGACGGAAGAAGCAGTCGATTCTTTCTTCAATGGACGGAAGCGGATGCGGTACGAAGACTTCTTGGTGATGACGGAAAACTCTGATCTCCGCTATGAGTTCATAGACGGTGAAGTCTATCTGCTGGCGTCGCCCGTATATGCGCACCAGATTGCAGTATCCGTTCTGCTCGCAAGTCTCGCGCAGTGGTTCAAAGGCAAATCATGCCGCGTTTTGAGTGCTCCCTTCGATGTCACGTTGCGGTTGAGCGAGCAAAACATCAATGTGGTCCAGCCGGATCTTCTTGTCATTTGCGATTCGGACCGGGTCAATGCCAAAGGAAGATATGAAGGTGTTCCCGCCTTGGTAGTTGAAGTGCTTTCACCTTCAACCCGCAAGAAAGACATGCTCAAAAAGCTTGACTTGTATCTTCATGCCGGTATTTGCGAGTATTGGCTCGTGGATCCGGACGAACACAGGATCACTGTCTATCACTTCGAGAAACAGGACATCAGTGCCTACCAGATGGCAGGTGGCGAGGAACTCGTACGATCCATCCATTTTCCGGGATTTGAGATCCCGGTGCAGGATGTGTTTACATGATAAAGACTGCTTTGTGGATCTCACGCCCATCTGTTTGTCCATGAGGTGCGAATTCAGTGCTTTGCCGTTTGCCTGGATTGACGTTCCTCTCAGAAGGACAGCAGCGTCCACAAGTACGAGAGCGGCATCACCAGCACAAGCGCCGGCAGCATGTTCGCGATGGGAAACGCCTTCATGCCACTTATTCGAAACCCGGTCGCCAGCATGATCATCCCTCCGCAGGCCGTAAAGTCGAGGAGCAGGTCCGGGGTGGTCAGCGGCATCACGAAGGTCGCGCTCAGATAGAGCAGCAGAAAAAGGATGAGCTGTGGCAGACAGACAGCTGCCACAATGACCCCGAGGGTCGTCGCGAAGATGATGGCGGTGAAGAAGTCGAGGATGGATTTCGTCAGCAGGATCGTGGCGTCTCCCGTCATTCCTTCCGTGAGTGCGCCGAAGATGCCGGTTCCGCTGCAGGAGAACAGGATGAGAATGGCGACGAACTGTTGAAGGAAGAGGGCTTCGTCAGGCGGATCCTCGCTTCGCCGAGCTGGTCCCGCCTGAACGGCGCCCGACTGAACCATCCCTGCCTGAACGGCGCCCGGCTGAACGCCTTTTGCAAAGAGTCTTCCGAGCAGCGGCTTCAGGCTGGCGGCCGCTTTCCCGATACGAATCTCAAGTTGCAGCCATTCCCCGATCGCCGTTCCAACGATAAGGGAGAGGATGACAGCAGGCATTGTCTTGAGCTTCACGATACTGCAAACGCCCATTCCCATCGCGGCGATGCCGAAAATCATCGGAAGCGAGATGCGGATCCGTTCGGGGAGGAATTTGCCGAATGCGGCGCCAATCAAGCCGCCAGTGAGAACGGAGAGTGCGTTGATCAGGATTCCTATGGGCATATGCTTGTTTCCTTTCATTTGTCGAAGACCCGGTCCCATCACCCGGCGTTCAGGCAAGAAACGCTTCCCGCTTTCGATCCGTGGCTTACTTGTGTGAACCGCAGATCAGATCCACCCAGTCGAACAACTCGCCCGGATCATAATCCCCGGCATGCGCAATGCCCCAGGGCAGCGCAAAGTCGGCATTGCATCCATGGTTTCGCAGGCGGGTCGCCAACATGACCGGAATGGCCAGCTTCCTTTCAAACCTCTTCATGCATCATCATATGGAATTGGCGCCTTGCATGCAATTCCGTTTGGGGATAGAATCATTCCAAAATGGAATGGGTCGATGGACCGGAGGTGCCGACATGACGACGGACCAAGTGCGTCTCTTTCTCTCGATTGTGGAAACCGGTGGATTCACTGCGACGGCGGAGAGTCTGGAAACGACCCAGGCGACTGTTTCGAAGCAGATTCATGCCCTGGAAACCGAAATGGGGGCCACATTGTTCGATCGAAGCCGCCGTCGGGTGAGTCTGACCGAGTTCGGCCGACTGTTCCTGCCCTTGGCCCGAACGATCCGGAGCACATATGAGGAAAGCCTGCGTCTTGCCCATTCTCAGGTGCGGGAAAACGCGAACCGTCTCCGGGTCGCCTCCTTGCCGATCCTCCGGCAATATCGCCTGAACGAAGTCATTCACGCGTATGAACAGTCACATCCTACGCAGCGGATCCTCATGCGGGAATGTGAGGAGCGGGAATTGCTGGCTGCCCTGCGTGACAACGCCTGCGACATTGGCATCGCCCGGGAGGGCATGTTCAACCGGCATTCCTATAGAACAGCCGTCCTGGCCGAGGATGAACTCTGTCTCTTCGTTCGGAAGGATCACCCGCTGGCTGATCGGAAATCCATATCTGCAGGCGATTTGGACGCCTCCCCGTTGATGCTCATGCCAAGGCAGACGGTTGTCTGCCGTCTTGCGCTTTCTTTTTTTTCGGAATCCGGATGCCATCCGAACATCCTGCAGCATGCCCGGATCGAAACCGTCATCGGAGCCGTTGGAGCCGGGAAGTGCGGCGCCTTGTTGATGCGCCGTGTGGATCAGGTGTTCCATACGGAGGAGATACGGAGCATTCCGCTTCGGCCTGCTGTGAAGAGCAGGATTGTCGCCGCCTTCTCCCGTTCGGGGGAGGAAATCCCCATGGCTGAAGCCTTCCTGCGTCATTTGCAGGGGCGGAATGCAAAAACCTGAAACTTTTCCACCCGCACCCGGGTATGGTAGTCATGAAGACGACAAAGGAGATGGGTGTGGACAATCCGGGCGACGAGAGAATCGTCAGACTGTGCCAAAAGAATAGCAGGGAAGGCTTCGAACTGCTGTTCGATCGCTACCGGCGCTACATCCACACCATCTGCTTCCGGAGCACCCGGAACGAGCAGGATGCGCTGGATCTGACACAAGACGTCCTATGGCGGATTGTCCGGAGCATCGGCCGGTTCGATCCACAGAAACCTCTGACTCCCTGGATCCGCCGGATCACGGTCAATGTCTGCATCAACCACGCAAGAGCGCCGGATCGGGAACAGGCAACCGACTTCCTGGACCCGGAGAACGGAATTCCGGAAGCAGTCGATGAAAATCCGGACAACGCGCCCGAACATCATCATCAGATGGCGGAAGAAAAGGAGCGGATTGGCGAGGCACTCGCCAACTTGCCGGGCCCGGAAAGGACGGCGGTCATCCTGAGACACATGGAAGACCGCTCCTATGCGGAGATCGCCAGACTCATGGACGCTCCGGAAGGATCGGTGAAGACCTGGATTTTCAGGGGAAGACGGATGTTGAAGAAGAAGCTGGAAGAATTGCGGATATGGGAGGTGTAGCGGATGTGCAGAATGGAAACCTGGTTGCTGGAAGATTACGCGGAGGGCGTACTGGGCGTTGCCGAAACTGCGATCCTGGAAGCACATCTGAATGTCTGCAGGGATTGCCGGCGTGAACTGTCCCATATCAAGCTCCTGTTTTGGGAACTGGAAAGCATGCGAAGGGAGCCGGTCGAAGTTCCCGTTGAAATCATGACTGTGGAAAAGGCGGTTCTGGATTCCTGGCTGAGCGGCAAAGAAACATGGCTGCAGCAAACCCGTTCTCGGATGGCAACGGCGACAAAAATGGCATTCGGACGCATGTCTGCACTGCCGCGTGTTTCAAGGATTCCCGGAGCACGCGCGGCAGCTGGATTCGCACGCAGGACCTCCGCGAGAACCGCCAGATGGCTGGGCCGGATCGTTCTGCGGCAAATGAAGGACAAGCTTCCCCGTTATGCGGAAAAACTCACCCTATCTGTGAACGAGCGCACAGTTGCCGAACGGGATGTCGACAGGCAGGAACCGGGTGTCCGGAGGAAATCCCGGAGACCCGGACGGACCCCGCTGACAAACCTTTTTGGGGGTGGCGGTTGATGCTTGCTGTGCTAGGTTTCATCCTTTCAGTGATGCTGCATTTGCTGCTCGGGATCCTCCTTTTTGTTCTTGTCATCCTGTTGATGGTCCTCTTCGTCCCCATTCGCTATTGGTTCGACGGACACCGTCTTGAAGAGGAGTCCGCTGCGGAATGCAGGGCAGACTGGTTTTTCGGATTGATCGCTGTGACGGCAGCTTATCGACAGGCGGAAGGATTTCACACGCAGTTGCTTCTTTTCTCCAGATGGACACTCAACCCGCATGGGAAAGCAGGCAGGGAGAAACCGGCAGAAGACGGAAAGAAGGAAAAAGAAAAGAAAAAGGGCAAGCGAAACAAGATCAGCATGAACAGGGAGAAGATCATGCTTCTGCTGCAGGCGGCCGGTCATGCCCTGAAGCGGCTGCTGCCAGGACGGATGATACTGGACTGCCGGATCGGATTCGAGGATCCGGCCGACACCGGAACACTCTGTGCCGTATTGGCCCCGTTGCAAGCCTTTCTGTCGGGAAGGCCGGAGAGGTATGATGTCCGCATCATGCCAGTGTTTGAAGACGCGGAAGCAACCGGCCGATTCTTTGTCCGAGGTCACGCCATCCTTTGGTTCATCGTCTGGGAAGCTTTGAAACTCGCGATCTCGAAGCCGTTCAGACAGGACATATTCCGTTGGGTGAGAGCATGAAAAGCCCGGCGGCGACATGACATACGACACACAGCAACCCAATCGCAAGGAGGATATGAAGATGTTTGAATTCAAAGCAGTCGAGGAAAACGTAGGGGCCATGATGGAGAAACTCGAGAAATTCCTGGTCAACAAGACCGTTGTCGGAGAGAAGATCGAAATCGGCAACGTGACCATCATCCCGTTCCTGTCCGTCGGATTCGGCACGGGAGTCGGCCTGGGGGAAGGCGGCATGGGTGACAACAAGGGTAATGGCGGCGGAGGCGGGATTGGCGGAAGCATCAAACCGATCGCCGTGCTCGTCATCAAGGACGGGAACGTAGAAATGCTTCCCATCAAGAAGTCCAGCGGACTGGAAGCCTTGGTCGCAATGGTTCCGGAAATCATGGAAAAGGTCAACTTTGAGAAATCCGGCGGAAGCGGGAAGGCTTGTTGTGAAGAAGCGAAGCCGGAATGATGGTGGCCGGAGATTGACAGGGAGCATTGCCCAGGAAACATGGAACAGTAAGCGGCAAACCATGTAACAGTGGGCAGCAAACAGCAGACTATGGAATAGGGAAGAAGGGAATTCAGGTTATGCCTGGATTCCCTTCTTTCGGAATTCCTTGCTGTAGTCCTTGTCGGACTGGCTGATGTGGCGGCTGATCCACTCCGTGACGAACAATATGGCACGGAAGATCCGGTCGTTCCCGGCACTGCCCGCGCCAAGCCGTTCGGATCCGGCTGCGTCTTTTCCGGCTGCATCACCATCATGGGAAGCGTCAGTGGTTTCGAGCAGAAATCCATTCACCCGGTCAATGAAGTCCTGATGCTCCAGCAGGTGCTGTTCTCTTTTAGAATAGCCGTTGCGAAGCAGATAGGCCTCCTCATGGGTGAAGTGATCCTTCGTATAGGCGACGAGTCCCTCAAGGATTTCATGAAACGAGCACATGTCCGCATCCTTTCCCGCAAGCGCATACAAACGTGCGCCCATGGCAAAAAGCTTCTTGTGCTGGTCGTCGATTTTCTGATCATTGACCGAGTATTGCGGATGCCATTCCATGGCCATGCGATCATCTCCTGTCCATTCTGCCAATGTGCTTCATGGGAACCCGGCCGGGGGGTTCCGCGTTCATGATTCCCTGTTACGGGTGGATTAACCCACCTGACCTTGTTCTGTTTCATGCGCGATGAACCGGAACAAGTCGTCTTCACGCAACGGTCTGCTGTAATAATACCCCTGAATCGCATCGCAATCCATCTCCCGAAGGAACTCCCGTTGTTCGAGTGTTTCGACGCCTTCCGCCACGGTCCGGAGGTTCAGATGGCGGCCCATCTTGATGATGTCGCCCAGCAGGATGTCCTGATCGTCTCCGATCTCGTCGACGAACTGTTTGTCGATTTTCAGGGTGGAGATCGGCAAACTCCGCAGGTAGGCAAGGGAAGAGTAACCCTTCCCGAAATCGTCGATGGAGACGCCCACCCCAAGCACATGCAGCTGCTGGAGCTTGTCGAGGGCAGTGCCGAGGGAATCGATCAGAACCGACTCTGTAATCTCCAGCTCAATATGCTCCGGCTGCAGTCTGCTTTTCAGAAGGGTTTCCAGGACCAATCGGACAAAATCCTCCCGATTGAGCTGAAGGATGGAGATGTTCACGGACATCCGGATGGTTGAACCGAACCGGCTGTGCAGGCGGGCAAGCGCGGCGCACGCTTCTTCCAGCACCCAGCGCCCCATGGGGATGATGAAGCCGGTTTCCTCCGCGACATCGATGAAGTCGATGGGAGAGACAAGACCTTTGGTCGGATGGTTCCACCGGATCAAAGCTTCGCAGCTCGTACACCGTTCCGTGGAGAAATCCATTTTGGGCTGGTAAGTCAAAAACAGCTCATTCCGTTCGACGGAATGCTTCAGATCCATGCCCAGTTCCTTCCGGATGCGGCGGGACTCGCCCATTTCCGGGCTGAACAGGACATAGCGCTGCCCACGGCGGCGTTTCGCCTCGTACAGTGCCTCCTCTGCATTCTGCAGAAGGGTGCTGATGGGCGCCAGACCTGATTCGCCACTTGCGACGCCAATGCTGACCGTTATGTCCATTGCATGCTCTTCGTAGCGGAATGGCTGCAGCAGCTTCTCTCGCAGGATGTCAACAAACCGGTCCAGGACATTCGCACCGATATCCGCGCCGGAATCCGAACCTGCACCCGAACCATCATTCGAACCGGCACCCGGACGATCCTCCGTCCCGAACCCGGTTCCGATCTCCGCATTGGATTCCGCCATCAGGCAGACCACAAACTCGTCTCCTCCGATCCGGTAGGCTTCCTGATGGGGGAAGTTGTCCAGAATCCCTGTCAGCAGGAAAGAAACATGCTGGAGAAGGTGATCGCCCACCAGATGTCCGGCCACGTTGTTCACCATCTTCAGGTTGTCCAGATCCATGCACACCACGTAAAGAAGGCTTCCGGCAGGCTGCAGGCTTCCGCCATGCCGTTTGAACAGGCTGTGGCGGTTCGGCAGCCCCGTCAGATCATCGCAATAGGCATACTGTTCCAGCTGTTGTCTGGAGTCGCTGAGTTCCCGGACCATCTTGATGATCGAACGGTTCAGTTGTGAAAACTCCTCATATTGCGTGTTGGCGTTCAGCCGGGCTTCGAAGTCGGTTCCTCCCTGAACGGCCGATGCGAGGGTGGAGGAGGTTCGCTGGAGCGGATGCACGATATTGCGCTGCAGCCAGTAGCGGGACAGTACGATGGAAACGGCCATCAGGAACAGGCCCAGCAGGGTGACAAGCAGCGTCATGTTCAGAAGGGTGCCATGAAATTTCCGCAGGGATTCGCCGATTCCGATGATGCCGAGCGGCGCTTCCCCCGGGTTGCCAAAGCTTCTGTACATGGTCTGATAAGGTTCGCCGAGGATATCACTTTCACCGACATAGGTCGTTGCCGTTTTCAGGAGTCCGGCGGACACCTTTTTGTTCAATTTCGTGCCAACGGCATAACCCGCCTTGTCCAGAAGCGTCGTGGAGATTCTGACATCACCCGCAAAGACACTTGCATCCACACCATATGCATTGTGCAGGCGCATGATGGACTCCTGCCGGCCCAGGGGGGTGCTGACAAGAACGTAAATGGCCGGAGTTGTCCATTCGGCCGGGATAGGTGACAAAGCGTACAAGAACAAGCCGGTCTGCCCATTCCCGCCATACCAGCTGATTGTCTGCGTGTTTTTGCCTGCATCCGCAGGGAAGACGAGTGGATCGCTTTCCGCCGGAGGTCCGCTTCGAAGGGGCATCAATGCATGATCCAGGAGCCTGTACCGGAAGGACTCATATTTGGAGGACACGCTGGTGATCAGGGAATCCATTTCCTGCGGTGTGCCCCGGTTCCCGGAGAGCAGGGTGGCGATGGTCTCGACATGCGAAATGATTTCTTCCTGCTGAAGGAGGATTTCTTCTTCGTAATAATCAGCATGCAACTGTTGAAGCCGGTCGAGGATCTCTTTTTGGGTCGCGCGTGAAAACAGGATCAGGACAAGCGCGCAACCTGCGGATATCAAAAAGAAAATGGTTGCTGACAACAGGTTGGTGAATTTCAACTTGATGCTGGCTCTTCCTGTCCGTTTCATTGTCAACTCCTGCATCCGCCTGTGGCAAAGGAACCCGGGAACAGCCTTGTTTCATGAGGTTCCGCCATTGCCTGGAGCAATGCCCGGCTTTGACAAGGCACAAAAGCACCCGTAAACATTTGGATTCTAGCATTTACAAAGACATTAATCAATAAGGGCGGAACATGATTCCAACCATTGCCTGTCAAAAGCATCCGGACTTGAAAGACTTTCGGGACAGAGACCGGATGTACCAACCCATGCGTGATTCGGTGGCCGCAGCGGTCCCTATCCCATTGACACTTCCACTTCATGCCGGCCTCTGTCATTGATCAGGGGAATGCGGTTTCCTTCGACGGTTTTTCCGTCCACCAGAATCTCGCGCACACCCTTGTTCACGCCATCCGGGTTTTTCACCCTGATGTCATAGACCGTACCAAGGAATTTGTATTGAATGGTGTATTCCGTCCATTTGCGCGGTATGCAGGGATCCATGACCAGGAAGTCGCCGGTCTTGCGGAACCCCAACAGATACTCAAGACCAGCCCGGTACATCCAGCCCGCGGATCCCGTGTACCAGGACCAACCGCCGCGTCCGCCGTGGGGTTTGACAGAATACACGTCCGCAGCCATGACATAGGGTTCCACCTTGTAGCGGGCGCAATCCCTGTGGTTTCCGGTGTGGTTGATGGGGTTGATGAGTTCGAACAGCTCCCAGGCCTTGTCCCCGTCGCCCATCAGGGCGAAGGCGATGATGGCCCAGGCTGCGGCATGGGTGTATTGCCCGCCGTTTTCCCGTACCCCCGGCAGATAGCCCTTGATGTAGCCCGGTTCCAGATCCCCGTCCCCAAACGGGGGATGCAGCAGCTTGATGAGTCCTTCCTCCCGTGTGACAAGCCAGTCTTCGACGGAACGCATGGCCTGTACGGATCGCTGCGGCTCTCCCGCTCCCGAGATGACTGCCCAGGTCTGGGCGATCGAATCGATCTTGCATTCGCTGTTTTCCGCGGAACCCAGCATCTGTCCGTTGTCGAACCACGCGCGCCTGTACCATCCGCCATCCCAGGCTTCCCGCTCGATGGTCTCGACAATCCGCCGGCGCATGTCTCCGTAGGCGTCGGCCCTGACGGGATCGCCCTGCTGTATGCAAATTGGGCGGAGCATATCCAGAATGGTGATCTGGAACCAGCCAAGCCAGACACTTTCCCCGAGTCCTTTGTTGCCGACGGCATTCATGCCGTCATTCCAATCGCCTGTACCCATGAGGGGCAGACCGTGCGGACCGAAGCGAAGCGTATGATCCACCGCACGGGTCAGGTGTTCGAACAAGGTGGCCGTTACGATGGAGACAACGGGTTTTCCGTATCGCTCTTCCTCGAATTCAGCGAGAATCGGTTCATCCAGGAATGGAACCTGCTCCTGAAGAATCCCTTCGTCACCCGTGATGCGGATATATTCGGCGGTGACATAGGGAAGCCAGAGCAGGTCATCGGAGATACGGGTCCGGGTACCCTTGCCCAGTGGCTCATGCCACCAGTGCTGAACGTCTCCAGCTTCAAACTGGTGTGCGGCATGCAGCAGGATTTGCGCCCGGGTGACCTCCGGCCATATCGGTGCGATGGCCAGGCTGTCCTGTAACTGGTCGCGGAACCCGAAGGCGCCGCCGGCCTGATAGAAACCGCTTCGCGCCCACAAACGACAGGAGATGACCTGATAAGGGAGCCAGCCGTCGATCATCAGGTTCATGGCAAGCCCTGGCGTTTTCACCCTCACGACGTTCATTTTTTCTTTCCAGAAGGCTTTGACGGCAGCCAGCGACTCGCGGGCCTTTTCCACAGTCCTGTATTGTCCTGCCAGGTTTTCTGCTTTTTCGGAGCTTTCCCCCGTCCCGAGCAGGAACACAATTTCCCTGCGATCATTCGGTTCGAGCGTCACCTTTACCTGAATGGCGCCACAGGGATCGTATCCTGTGCCGACTGCGCCGGAGAGTCCTTCCCGGTGAAGACTTTCCGGATTTCTGATCCCGCCTGATCCGAAAAACTCCTTCCGATCGCCGGTGAGCGTACGGGTATTGGCGGATGTGTCAAGGAAGCAGATGCTGTCGGCGAATTCTTCCTGCCAGGGGTTCTCCATCAGCAGGTTGCCGGAACGCCCAAGCCGGGAGCGGACGTGCAGGGAGGTTGTTTGATCGCTGACACCCAGGATGGGCTGCATGTAGTACGTCAGTGTCAGGTGCCTTTTCAAGGGTGAGAGGTTTCGTAAACCCAGGATGCTGACCTTGACAGAGGCATCCAACGGAACGTGCTGCGTCAGCCATTGCTCAATGCCATGGCTGGTGTGCTCGAAAACGGAATATCCGAAGCCATGCTTGATCAGATAGGGCTCGTCCTCCCGGATGGGCAGCGCGGTTGAAGTCCATAACTCGCCCGTATCCGTGTCGCGGATGTAAAGGACTTCCCCCGGCGTATCGGAAACCGCGTCGTTGGACCAGGGTGTCAGCTTGTTTTCCCGGCTGTTCTGCGACCAGGTGTAGCCGGAACCCGCTTCGGAGACAAGGAACCCAAAATGGGGATTGGCAACTACATTCACCCAGGGGGCGGGCGTATGCTGATCCTTGCCCAACTGGATGATGTATTCGTGTCCATCCGCCCGGAATCCGCCCAGACCATTGTATTTCTGCAGGTCCAATTCCTTCATCGCAGAAGGGGGATAGAACGCGGGATGCCGATTCCTTGGAAGGATTTCCGGCCATGTTACGGACGGACGATCCTTGATCTGTTCGCCCATGCTTCTGCCGTCCCCCTGCAGGATGATGCGCGCGACCGCGTACAGCAGGCGGACATCCTCTTCCGGCATCCGGGTCTTGTCAAGGATGAAAACATCCCCGGGTTGTTTCAGAATGTCGTGGGTCTGTCTGGAAAGAACAATGTCCGAGATGAGGTTGTGCAGGGGAAGGTTGTAGCTGTGCGCTTCCTCGTCCAGAATTACGAGATCGGCCTTCAAATCCATCAGGCGCCAGTATTCGTGTGCCTGAAGGACTTCATAGAGAATCTCGACCTTTTGGGTTTTCTGCAGGACCAGCAGCACGATGGGCCGGTCTCCTGAGATGCTGTACTGCCAGAGGGAGGACTGTCCTTTCACATTTTGCTGGATTGTTTCATGATAGGCTCTCCGGAGGGGACTCAGGAAGAGGATGTCGGAGATCATATCCTGATACAAGCCCAGTTCGGTTGCGCTCAGATTCAGGTAGCGGTTCTCGACCTGACTTCGGGTCAGGGCCAGACGGAATGCGCTTTCCACGGCGTCGGGGCCGGCAAGCTTGTCGATCAGTGCGAGCAGCTGTTCATTGCTCCCGCCGGTCGCCGTCAGGAAGGATACGGAAGCGCTCTTTCCGGGTTCGATTTTTAGGGTGGCGCGAAGACTCATGACAGGATCCAGCACTGCGCCGACAGACCCGGTCATGGGTTTGACGCGCTCCATCATCAGCGGGGAAGCCATATTGTGGCCACGCCCCAGCCATTGCGCGCGATCCGTTTCAAACTGGATGTCCGCAGCAGCATTTCCATTGAGCACAACAGCGTGCGCAAGCCAAGTGTTCTTGTCTGTGTCCGCGCGCGGCCGCCTGTTTGCGACAAGACAGTGTCGTTCCGGCAAGTAACTGGTTTCCACAAAGAGATTGCTGAATGCGGGATGAGCGACATCGGCCGCCTGTGGGGCCATGACCGCTTCAAAGCAGCTTGTCACTTCAATGGTGCAGGTTTCGGTTCCTTGGTTTTTCAAGGTCAGGCGACGGATTTCCGCATTGTCGCCCGATGCGACCACCACTTCGGTTTCCGTGGCGATCTGCCCGTCCACCCGCCGGTAAGTGGCCTTGTCTGCGGTGAATGTCACCTCGTATTTTTCCGGTATTTCCGGGAGCGGCGCTTGTGTGGCAGACCAGACCTTGCCCGTGCCGGTATTCCGCAGGTAGAAGAACATGCCGTATGGGTCCAGCGTACTGTCTGAACGCCATCGGGTGATGGCCATCATTTTGTTTTTGCTGTAGCCGGTTCCGCGGTCGGTCAGAAGGATGGAATAGTTGCCGTTGCTGAGGATGTGCGACTTCGGAAGAACGGGATCGATCTGCGTGAAATGGCGCACGGGGCTGGTTTCCTTGGACACTGCTTCCTTGAAGGGGATGACCTTTTCCTTGGTCTCTTTTGTGAACAACAGGTTCGTAGGGATTTTCTCCTGCAGCAGGAGGCGGGCGGCATGGATGGCAGGATCCGCATGAAAGCGTTCCTGCATGATGTTGTCATGCAGGAAATTGTCCAGGGCCATCAGGCTCATCCCCTGATGATGCGCCATGAAACTCTTTACGACAGCCCGTTTTGCGTCGTGCGGCAAGCGTTCGGGCGTATAATCCGCCGCCTCGTATAAGCCGTAAGGGCCGTCCAATCCCTCCCTTTTCAGGAGTTCGATGTTCCGGACGGCGCCGGCGGGATCCACCATCAACGCCAGAAATGTGGCATAGGGCGCCGCGACGGCATCCTCGATCAGTCCCCTCTTCAAACCGAGCCAGGGAACGCCGATGGCCTTGTACTGGTAATCCAGGCTGGCATCGATCGAATTGAAGCCGGATTCGGACGTGCCCCATGGCATGTTCCGTTGCCGGCCATATTTTTTTTGGCTCCGAATGACGAAGGAATAGGTTTCATCCAACAGGGTGTTGTCGTATCTTTTCATGATGAGGAGCGGCATCAGGTACTCGAACATCGTCCCGGTCCAGGAGATGAGACCTTTGTAGCCCTCTACGACGGTAAGGACGCGGCCCATCCGGGTCCAATGGGCTGCCGGGATTTCCCCCCGGGCAATGGCGAGATAACTGGTCTGTCTCGCCTCGGAAGCAAGCAGGTCGTAATAGGAATTGGTCAGTTTGTTGTCTTCGGGTGTCAAGCCGATGGAGAAGAGCTGCTTTTTCGCATCGTACAGCGGGGCGAACTTCATGGCATCCGCAAGGGCACGCACGCGGGTGATCAGGACCTCAACCTTCGCTTTGGCCTGTTCGGTGGCTTCACTGGACTTCATCAATATCCGTTCCAGGTGTTCCAGCCATGTCACGCCTTCCAGTGCCTCATCCCCGGCATGGTTCCGCAGTTCATCCGCCATGCCGCGCACCCGTTCCGCCGCTTCCTGCCAGATGAGGGGAAGCTCGGAAAGGGACATGGTTTTTCCGGGAAGCTGCAGCATTTCGTGAAGGGCGGGAAGAATGCCCGCATACGAGCGGTGCTGTCTGAAGATGTCGGGAATCCGGTCTATCCATTCGATGGCGGGCATCCACTCCAGCATTTCCTTCCGGCACATGCGGAGACTATGGGATACCTTTGCCTTCCAGACGGCGCTACCCACAGCATCCAGCCATGGATCGTCCGTCAGGGCCAGAAGCGTCCGGCTCCATTGCATCAGATCCACCGGTGCCTGCCCTGGAAGCGAGAATTTGGCGGATATGGCCGAAAAGACCTCCACGCCAGTTTTCCCCGCGCAATGCAAGGTGTCCCGGAGACCGGAGGTGAAGCGGCCGTCCACGATCGGGCCATGCAAGTGTTCTTTCAGTCCCTGTTCCAGTACCATCAGATAGCAGGCAAGGTTTCCACTGTCGACCGTCGAGATGTAGCCGGGCTTCAATGGCTTTGTTGTGCGCGTGTCGTACCAGTTGAACAGATGCCCGTTCCACTTGTCGAGCCGTTCCATATTGGAAATGGTCTTCACAACGAGATCCGTCATTTCCGAGGTTCCGATGAAACCAAAGTCCCGGGCTGAAAGAATGGCCATCAGTCCCAGCCCGATATTGGTGGGGGAGGTCCGATAGGCTGTTTCCCTGGGCGGATCGATCTGGTGGTTGTCCGGTGCCAGGAAATGACTTCTCGCATCCGTGAATTCCTCGAAATAGCGCCAGGTCTTTCGCGCAATTCTCCCAAGCTCCTGCAGTTCCTCCTCGGGAAGGTTCAACGGAGGCGCCGTTATCTCCTGGCTGATGCGGAACGCCAGGGATGGCGCGCTCATCCACAGGAGAAACAACGGCAGGTAAAAGAAGACCATATCTGGTCTGAAGGTGATGGTGAGCCCCAGGATGGAGAGGGCTGCGACATAGGATGCGCCCATGGAGCCCATATAGCTGCCTATCGTATTTTTCTGCCGTTTCTCGATATCGGCGGAAGTGACCCACAGCAGCAGGTTTTTCTTTGTGATGACAACCCGGACCCAGGTGACACTGATGGCGGAAATCATGGACCAGGCCTGGTGTGGCAGAAAAGCCAGCAAAAGAAAGCCCTGGAGGAAGGAAGCCTTTACCCCGACCATGACCGGCATGTATCGCTTGACGCCTCTTGTTCCGATTCGCCCGGAAAACAGACTCCCGGTCACGGCAATGATAAAGGGGAAAGCCATCGCGAGCAGAAAGAAGGCAAGCCAGACAAGTGAACTGCCGGGCAGAATGCAGAAGCCCAGCGCGGCCAACAGCATGAGGGACGGGGATACAAGGCTCCGGCGGAGATTGTCGAAGATTTTCCAGCGGGAGAGCAGGGAAAGCGGATTGTTGACGGTATGCAGGAAAAAATCGGCGATTTTCCCGAACAGCAGCGGCAGCAGCTGCCAGTCGCCCCGGACCCAACGATACTGGCGGGCGGCGTAGGCGTTGTATCGTGAAGGGTGGCTGTCCACAAGTTTCAGATCCGTCACAAGCCCGGTCCGCACATAGGAACCTTCCATCAGGTCATGGCTCAGGATGGTGTTGTCCGGGACTGCGTTTTTCAGAACGCTGTGGAAAACGGCCAGATCATAAATGCCCTTTCCCGTGTAGATGCCTTCCCCGAACAAATCCTGGTAGACATCGGAAATGGCGTTGGCGTATGGATCCAGTCCTTCCTGCGCGGTGAAGATCCTTGAAAACAGGGATTTGTTCGAACTTTCCACTTCCGCATCGATACGCGGCTGCATCAGTCCATACCCTTCGACGACGATGCCCCGGGACTTGTCGATGACCGGCCGGTTCAACGGATGGGCCATGGTGCCGATCATCTTCCGGGCCATGCCCATTGGCAGGATGGTGTCGCTGTCCAGCGTGATGATGTACCGGACTTTGGCGAAAGGCGGCTCCTTGCAGGAGACATAGGTGAAGGAGGTGTCGCGGGAGCCGAGGAGGAGTTCGTTGAACTCCATCAGGGCGCCGCGTTTTCGTTCCCAGCCGATCCATTTGTTGTGATTTTCGTTGAACTGGTTTTCTCGCTGGAAATAGTAGAACTTGTCCGGACCGGCTCCGCTGTATTTCCGGTTCAATTCGCGGACGCCTGAGAGCGCAGCTTCGACGATGTGCCTGTCGTGTTGCGGATCCGGGCGATCCGCGTCCATGAATCCGCCGATCAGTGCAAAGTACAGATGATTGTCCCGATTCGACAAGTAGTGGCCTTCAAGGGTATTGAGCAATTCCTTCACGCGTTCCTCATCAGGCAGCAGTGTCGGAACGACAACGATCGTGCTCATGTCCTCTGGAATGCCGTCCTTCAGCTCAAGCCTTGGGAAGACGGTTGGCTTCAGGGCTTTGCAGACTACCCAGTTGACAATGGTCACAGCGATTTCCGAAGCGGGGATCAAAACGGCAAGACCCCCGAGGATCCAGAGGAGCGAATCGCGGGCAGGCGAAGCCAGCAGGGTGTACCAGATGGCGATGCAAACCAGAATCATCGTGATCAGTCCGATGGAACCCAGATAGAGAAGTCCGGCGGAATGCAGGCCGCGATCCGAGGTGATCCGCCGGTACAGGCTCTTTGGCTCCAAACGCTGTTCAAGCGCCTTCAGTCCCTTGCCCAGCAGATAGTATCCGACATGCCAGGTCCGCTGTTCCTGCATGTTTTCCGGCTGGTGAAGGCCCGACGGCGTTTCCGCAGGCAACGGGCCGGTTGCTTCGGGCGTCCGGACCACCGGGGATGTGCCGGCTGAACCGGATGATTCCGGCTCCGGCATGTCGTAACGCGCCTTTTTCGCCAGGGTGATGGCCTCGGAGGCGATGTGCAGTTCGGGTACACCGTGAAGGGAAGCAAGCTCCTCCACGCGGCTGCGGTAATAGTTGCGTGTCTGTTGATCCATGCGCGGATAAGTTCCGTCCGGATCCTGATTCAAAATGCGTTCGATGGTACTGGAGGACTCGAAGATGCCCGACCAGTCAAGCGTTGCGAGATAATGCAGGCTTGTGATGCTGTTGCCCATTGAAACGGTGTGGAGCGATTGGGCGCTGTGCTCCATCTGGGTGTTCCGCTCGGTGGTGGATCCATATTTCACCAGGGATTCATCCATGATGCGGAGCAGATGGGCATAACTGAGGCCGGAACGGCGAAGGCGGAAGAATAGGTGCTCGACGAAGGACGGATTGGCATCGTCAACAGATTTCAAGCTGTCCTTGAACAGCTTTGATGCGTGTGACTGATCGGCATCCTTCTGTTCCAGCCAGCTGTCGATCACTTCATCCGCCTTGTGCCATTGCGCCTGTGTGTTCCGGATGATTTCACAGAGATGCCGGATGTTTTCAATCAGGGATAACCGCAGAACCATGGGGATGGCCCAGATTTCCCGATCCGTAAGGGTGCCGCCGGTCTGATACGCCTTGAGATAATCGGAGATGATGGTCTCGTCGAGTTGTCCGTCCGTATGCGAAACCAGTTCGGCGGCGATGGCGACGATGCGTGCAAAACCCTTCATGGGATCGGAGGTCAGGACGGGAAGACGCGCGTAAGCTTTTTTGTCCATGTCCCGGCGCAGGCCTTTCACTTGTTCTTCCAGAATATAGAAATTATCCAGAAGCCATTCGGCGGCAGGGGGGACACTTCTTTTTTTTCGGATGTCTTCATTCAGCCCCTTGTATACGGAAAGAATGAGGTCGTAATTGTCATTCATTCTTGGGATGGGCCAGTTCAGATCGCTTTGGCTGCTGGAAACCGAGTGGCCGAGCGCGGTTTTCTTTGCGTGTTCCTCCAATGCGCCGCCGGAAAGCGACGCATCGCGCAGCAGGATTCTACGGTTTCTGCTCCATCGGGACAAGCCAAACCATAAACCCAATGAGATCAGGAGGGTGACTCCCGCCCCTCCCAAGAAAAGACCCGAATAGGTGTTCAGCATGAGGATTGTTCCTTCCTGAGGACCTGTCATCTGCATCCTGCGTGAAAGGTCCGAGACCAGCGGCAAACAGTTTCTGTCCGATTTACAGGAAAACGAATGTCGATCATCACCTGCATATATAGGGTGACCACTTTTGAGCGGTTGCGAATCACAATTGCAAAACATAGCCAAGCCGGCCACGCCAGTTTCATGATTCCTTCGCATGAATACGCCTGATTCATGGTCACTTCTTGTGAGGGAAGGGGGTTCATCGTACCGGTTGGGCGGATGACCCGTACCTGTGAAAGGATGAATGACACAGATGTCATGGTGGGGTTCGGAGTGACTGGAACGTCAGACAGCTCCGATGGCCGAGATGGAAGGCCCGCGGCGGACAGTGGATACCGGGTCTTTACCCGGTACAGAAAGAGTGGATCGGGATTTTCCCGACAACAGCAGTGTATCACATATATCGGCATGTGGGATGCTTTTACATTTTCAGCAATCAGACTAATTGGATTTGAACAGCGGAATGAGCGGAATGCCACGATCCTCAACTGTTGCTTGAGGGAGTGGATGGAGAGGACGGGGAGGTGCTGACAGAGAGGGGGAGGGGGCTGTGCACTGCCGGGGTATGCCGTTTGAATGCAGGGCTGCAGGCGGGTTTCGAAACTCAAGGAATGCTTGCTTTTCGAAGGGGGTTGGCTCTGGTAGAGTGAAGGCACCGGTTCGAACGGGTAAAGGCAATACAGGTTTTCATGCGGATTCAGACCGCATCATGAAAGGAGCGCAATATGTTCAATACGGCATCGGTTGGCCGAAGGATTGCAGACTTGAGGAAAGGCCGGAACATGACCCAGATGGAACTGGCCGACCTCATGGGGGTCAGTTATCAGGCGGTCAGCAACTGGGAACGTGGAAATTCCATGCCCGACATTTCAAAGCTGGGAGATCTGGCCTCGGCGCTGGATGTGTCCATTGATGCATTGATCGGCAACGAGGCATCCGTCAGTCTGGCCAGACATATCATCGAAGGGGACGAAAAGGAATACATCCGGGATGAAAAGGTGGAATTGGAGGACCTGGTGGAAATCGCCCCGATCCTGAAGCCCATCCAGACAGGAGAAGTATTCGACGCCATCGTCGAAAAGAGGGAAGAGCCGATGACCCTCACCGAACTTGCAGGGGTTGCGCCGTTTCTGGAAAGCTGCTTTCTGGATCGGTTCGCGGTCGACGTCGAGGTGAGGGATCTTCGGGAATTGGCCGGCATTGCGCCATTCCTGAGCGTCGGGGTTGTCGACGGACTTGCGATGAAGGCGCAGGAAGTGGGGGAACTCCGTGCACTGGCCGGTATTGCGCCGTTCGTGTCCAGTGAGGTGATGGATGATATCGCGCTGCGCGCGCAGCAACGGGGAAATCTTTCCGAGCTGGCCGGCATTGCGCCATTCGTGTCCCGGGAGATTCTGGATGACATGGCGCGAAGAATGCAGGCGGATGGCGGAATCAACACATTGCATGGCATAGCCCCCTTCCTTTCCGCTGAAGTGCTGGGAGAATTGGCCCGGAAAGTCTCTGATACAGGATCGTTGCGTGATTTGGTTCCACTCGCCCCTTTCCTGCCGAAGGGAATCCTGCATCAGCTGGCGGAAAAAGCCATTAAGGAAAGTGGTCTTTCCTCAATCGGACCGATCGCGCCCTTCCTGTAAAAACAGGTTCTGATTTGCAAAATGTAAACTTATGTGATTGAATCTGGGGGAGTTGGGTAAACAGCTTATGGAATCCAAACTATTATTGCAGGAGGGAAACGAACATGGGCGTATCGGCAAAGTATCAGATCTATCGTTGCACCGTGTGCGGAAATGTTGTGGAAGTTCTTAAGGTTGGCGGCGGCACACTTGTCTGCTGCGGACAGGAAATGGAACTGATTGCGGAGAACACGGTTGAAGCAAGCAAGGAGAAGCATATTCCGGTTGTCGAGAAGACAGCGGAAGGGTATTCCGTGAAAGTCGGAAGCGTCACCCATCCGATGGAAGAAAAACACTACATCGAATGGATCGAGCTGATCACCGCATCCTCGGTGTTCCGCAAGGAATTGAAACCAGGCGATGCGCCTGAGGCCTTCTTCAAAACCAATGAAGAAGCTGTCGCGGTCCGCGAGCATTGCAACCTGCATGGTCTTTGGAAGGCTTGAGGGGTCCCATCGGGAATGAAAGCGGTACATCGGTGACACGGTGCACCGCTTTTTCTCCATCCCGGAAATTTTATGGGAACGGGACATCCGTCTCGGGAGACTGTGCATGAATCTGTTGTCACTTCTATCCTTTTTCAACACCATCGTATTCATCACGATTGCGGTGTATGCCCTCCGTGCGGATGCAAAATCTCCTTTGAACCGGGTTTGCGCCATGCTTCATGCGGCGTTTGCAATCTGGAGCTTTTCCATGACTTTCTTTTACGCTGCAAGAACAGCGGAAGAGGCCTGGATCAGCGAGAAAATCTCCTCCATTGGCTGGATTCTCTTTGCGGCCCTTTCCCTGCATTTCATCCTCATCCAGACAAATCGGAAAGAGTTTCTGAAGCCCCGGCGACGTTTGATTGTCCTGTATCTGATCCCTGCCATACTGGTCATCCGAAACTTTGTCCTGCCTGGTACCGCACTGGCAAAAGAACTGGTCCAGAGCGCAAGCGGCCTTGGGTGGGCCAGCCTTTCCCGGTTTTCTGACTTTTGGTGGTGGCTCTATGTCGTCTATCTTTCAACCTGCCTTTTTGGAGGCTTTCTCCTTCTCGCCCAGTGGTCCCGCATCCTGATCAACCCCGCTGAGCGGAGAGCCGGCCGGAACATTCTGATCATCAACCTGATCGTCATGCTGGGAGGCATGACGACAGACCTCATCTTGCCGATTTTCGGGCCTTTTCTGCCACCCCTCGCAAATCTGTTCATCATTTTGTATGCGCTCGGGTTCATCCGGGAAGTCATCCGGAACAATTTCCTGACAAACAGCAACCAGCTTCCTTCCGAGGTGATTCTCGATACGGTCATGAATCCGGTCCTGGTGCTGAATGCAAGCGGCCGGATCGTCAAATGCAACCGGGCGACCTGCGAATGGATCGGTGCGCCGGAATCTTCGATCCTTTCCCATGATTTTCGGGAATTTCTGGTGGGCAGTTATGACAGGAAGGCCATGCAGCAGTTGCTGGAAGGCACGCAATTGCGGGATCGCGAACTCAAGGTGCGGGATGTGTCCGGGGGCATACGCCATATTCTGCTTTCAGCCTCCATGGTGAAGGTGGAAAAAATGGGTTTTTCGGGGATTGTCGCGACGATCCGCGATATCACGGAACGAAAAAAGATGGAGGAAGAACTTTTCGGCATCAAGGAGAGTTATCGTCACCTGGCGGATGAACTATTCAATGCGGCCCATTATGATACCCTGACGAAGTTGCCGAATCGCAGGCATTTTTTCATGCGGGCCATGGAATTTCTCGTGCAGCATGAAGTGGAAGGCAAGGATTTTGCAGCCATCTTCATGGACTTGAACGGATTCAAAAAGATCAACGACCAGTATGGCCATGCTATGGGAGACCTGCTTCTGGAGGAAACAGCAAGACGGCTTGCCTTGGAGACGCCATCGGAGGATTTCCTCGCAAGGATGGGCGGGGATGAGTTTGTCATGTTGTTGGATGATGTCCGGGATCCTCGGGATGTGGAATTACGAAGTGAAGCGATCAAGAAACAGTTCGAGAAAGGCGTGCAGATTGGCGATATCTGGTGTGATGTGGGCATCGCTTCCGGCTTCGCCCTCTATTCGGAGAGCGGAAACCTGGATGCGATGCTTCGCGAGTCGGACCAACGCATGTATGCGGACAAGGGCTTAAGCGACCCAATGCCCGAATAAAGCCCATGACTGAACAAAACCCATATTCGAACAAAGCTGTAACTGAACAAAAACTATGACCAAATAAAACCCATCAACGGGGAAGGACGAATCTCTGCCGCAGAAAGCGGCTCCGGATTCGTCCTTCCCTTTTCGATCATTCTTTCGCAGTCCGGCCCAAGCACCTGCTCAGTGAAAACAGGCGGCGGTCCTGCGCATGCGCCTGTTCAGTGCGAATAGGCGGCAGTCGGCAAGGTTGTGAAACTGATGCTCTGATAGGGTGATGTATAGGAATAGATGGCATCCGGGTCCATTCCCTGCTTCTTGGCTTCATCTGCGGCGGACGGCAAGACGTAGGCAATGTTGAAGTTATAGTCGAACTCCCCGAGGCCATAATACATCAGCTCGAATCCGTACTTGCTGACCGGCGGGCAGGATTGGGCAAAGGACACGCCGACGAATTCCTCCAGGAATATCGGGATGCTCATTCTCTGACCTGGAGCAAGCGGCGGGACGGTTTGTCCGTAAACCGGCTTGAAAAGCGTCACCCACGGCGAGCCATAGGAGGCGTAGAGGCTCGTGACTGTAGAATCAAAGCCGTTCTTCTTCATGTCCATGCACTTCATGACATTGCCGGAGATGCTTCCGCCCGGTGTTGCCTCATTTGTGGGATTGTAGAGGTCGATCATGATGTAGGCGGGACGATACATGAAGTCGGGATCTCCCCTGACAAAATCCCAGGCAAAAGGATTTGGCGCGCCGCCCGTGTTTGCTGCGCTCTTCACACCGGAAGCGATGGCGCCGCCTACCTGCTTCACACCCTCGACATAGGAGGGATCCGCAGGGACACCGACCTGTTGGAGGGCGGTCGCGGCCAGATAATCCACACCCATTTCGCTCAACTCGTCAAAGTTGGGCAGGGAGGGGGGGAGCCCGATGGAAGCGAGGCCGTAGTCGACCATTGCCATCAGAGCCGTCTGCAACTCGTCACGCAGGCTGTCGGGGATGAAGGGGAGGTTCATTGCGACAAAGGAAACAAGGCTGGTCTTCAGATTCGCATAGGCAGAGGAGACCCAATTCGCCACATCCGCCAGGAATCCGAGTGTGGCTTCAAAAAAGCTGGTGACGGCGTCCCACACTTCTTCCCACCAGGATTTGTCCTCCGGGATGGGGGTCATATCGATTTTTGCACCAACCGGCATCTGCGCGCAGAGCGTGTTGGGGAACATGCTTCCGTAGACTTCCTTCATGGTCGGCTGGCGTGTCACCACATAATGATAGCCCCAGTCCGAAGTTTCCCAACGGATGGGGGTGTAGGTCATTTTGGTCACTTGCGGAACATGGGGAGCGATTTTTACTTCTGCATAAATCTTGATGTCGGATTTCTGTGGTTTTCCGTATTTGAACGTCAGTTTATTGGAATAGGAGGGTTTGACCGTGCCGGATGTTTCTCCTGGAGAAAGCGCGACCACACGGGCATAATAGGGAATCAGCTGGTCGGTGAGCTGATCATCGGCCGGGACGAACTTGGAGAAGTCGATGACGAGACCCTGGCTTGTCCTGGCGTTCAATGTGCTGAAGGCCGGGTCGGAGGAGAAGAGGCTGGTTTCAAAGACCAGACCGGCCGGATCAAGCCAGCTGTCGGTCCCGGAGGAGAATTTCGCAAGACTGACCTGCAACCGGAGTTCCGTTGTGTCAGCCGGGAAGGCGATGGGGGAGACGGAAAACAGTTTGGAATTATTGCTGGCGAGGATGGCTTCCTTGTTGTCGGTGAAGAAGTCCGGGAACTCGCCGATGAAGGACATGGTTCCGGAACCGTTCGCCATTTTCAGTGTGAAGTCGAAGGGCTCTTCAGGCAGTGTGATGACGGGGTTCTGAAGAATCAGCCCCGGATTGAGCTGTGTGGGTGTGGTGAGGTTTGGCAGGGTCAGTGACGGAAGGAGGGTCCCCAGTCCGCTTGCCGCGATGAGTCTGGAGAGTGCGGCGGGATCGGAAAGGGTTCGTGTTCCCGTTTCAGCGGTTGTGCGGTTTGCGTTCCGCGTATCCGCTGAAGCAATGGCTGAGGCCTTGTAAGTCTGGGCGGGAAGCGATCGGCCGTAGATGACGGGAAGGCCGGTTCCCGCATCGCCGATGCCGATGCCGAGGGCATTGACTGGATAGGCACGCACATAGTAGGTGCGCGGAGCCAGATCTTTTTGAACCGTGGGGGTGATCGGCTGGAGCACATCGATGAGCCGCAGGGTTGTCGGCCTTAAGGTAAGGCCGGACAGCAGATTGTTCGAGGACAGGTGACGCAAATTGTCGTCCGCTTTTCGAACCTGCGCGAAATCCACAGTGAAGGTGGTGGTGCCAGGCGCGGTGCTTCCACCCATCAAAAGGGCCGCGGGTTTCTTTGTCAGCGCCGAAACCGGCTTTCCATCGAAAGGAACAAGGGAAACCTGCCAGATCACCTTCGATGTCTTCGAAAGGGTGGCGGCCGGGAGGCTCCATTGGAAATTGCAGGTGCCGGGGCCATTGCTTCGGACAAGGGTGTTGAACGGAGCTGATGAAGCCTTTCCGGTCGCGCTGTCGATGGCGCTCAGGGTGAGGTCCGGTTTATAGACAGGACGGAAGAATCGTTTTTCGAAATCGATCTTTTCAAATTTGGCGGCATCGGCCGGAGGGAGTGTGTTTCGGATCATCGAATTGATCTGTCGTTCCTTCAATGCCATTTTTGCCGCAATTTGGGCCGGATCGCCGACGGAGGCGAATGACTCATAGACACGCACCGCAATGGCGATCGCTTCTTCCCGTTTTGTTGTTCCGTACAGGGCGGTTTTCTGCTGGGCCGTCAGGGCCTGCGGCATGAATGCGCCGTTCGTGCCTTTCAGGAAGCCTTTCCTGCCGGTATACAGAACCGCGTCAAGGGCCCAGGCGGATACCTGGCCGATGTCTGAAAAGGCAGGCGCCCCTGCAGTTGAAAAATCTTCGGTCGGGAGGAATGCCCGGATGGAGTTCCGGAACATGACGGCAACTTCCTGTCGGCTGATGTTTTGATCAGGGGCGAAGGTCGTGGATGTTTTCCCCTTTGTTATCTGCAATCCATAAGCCTTCAGAAGGCTCGGATTGGTCGTATCCGTGAAGGGGTTCGGGGAGATGACTGCTGCGGTCGTTCCGGTCCTTTTCTCATACAGCAGGACCGCAAGCTCGCAGAATTCCTCGCGTGTCGCAGGTTTCGTCAAGTCCGCTCCCGCCAGACGGGTCGGAATCAGACCAAGCGTGTCGGCTTTCGCCACTTCCCCCTGCGCCCAGCTTGCCATGTTGGCGAAGGTCATTGCTGTGGTCTGCAACGGGCTGAAGGAAAGACTTCCCGACAGCAGGACCACGGCAAGTATCAGGGCAAGAACCTTTTTGAGGAATTGCTTTTTCATGTGGCGCACCCCGTTCCTATTTATTCATTCTTCGGTCATGGCAAGCGACGGGTGAAGACGCCCCAATAATATCATTGTATAGGATAATTATCCATTCAAAAAAGCAGACAACACGCCGATTTCTGATCAGACCGGCAACCTCACGGTAAATATCGAACCCTCATCGGGCTTGCTATGTACTCGGATCGATCCATTGTGCGCTTCGGCAATTTCCTTTGCGATGGCAAGACCGAGGCCGTGCCCGTCTGCCTTTTCACGCTCTGAAGGGTTGCCGCGATAGAAACGCTGAAAAATCCGACCCTGTTCGGGGGCGGGAATCCCGATGCCGGTGTCCGTGATCTTGACCTCCAGCCAGCAATGCTTCCCTCTGCCGGTTTCCAGCCCTTCAATCAGAACGCTGCCCTTCGGGCGGTTGTACTTGATGGCATTTTCAATCAGGGAGCTGAACAGCGAGGTCAGCATTTTGGCGTCTCCCCGACAGGACAAACCTGGAGGGGAATGCAGGGCCAGCGTCACAGCCTTTTCTCCCGCCATGATTTCCAGAGATGCGACGATGCCGGCCAACAGCACGGATATGTCCACTCTTTCCTTATTGGCCGCATATTTCGGACTGTCCGACCTGGCAAGGAAGAGAAGCCGCTCCACTTGATCCCGCATTCGGAAGGTTTCTTCCCGAATATCCGCCAGGTCGGACCTTGCATCGGTCTGCCCCGGCATCAGAACCCTGTCGAGTGATTCCGAGGACAACAGGATGACACTGATCGGTGTGCGAAGATCATGCGATACATCGGCAAGAAAGCGCTGTTTGGCTTCATAGGCTTCCCGGATCGGCCGGATGGCTCTGCCCGCAAGGAGGTATCCGATGAGAATACTGGCCAGAACGCCTGCCAGGAAGCCGGTTACCAGGATCCGGAACAGATTCGACATGGTTTCCGAAACCAGGCTGAGATCGCGCCCCACCAGATACGTGCCATACGTGACTCCATTGATTTCAATCGGCCGTCGTAAAAGGAGTGCACGGGTTACCGGTCCGGATTGCAGATTCCGCACCACGGGCGGGTCCCCGGTAATCACACCTGATGATGCTCCCATCAGGCTGTCCAGGGTTTGAACATTTCCGAGGTTGTGGGAGATCAAGTTGCCTTTGGGATCAAAGACGAGATAGAACGAGAAACTGCGCAGAACCGAAGGAATGAGCAGATCGCGGACGTCTGTGACCGTGATGCCGGAACCTGAGGTGCTGGCGGGTTTCCCCGACACGCTGTTGACAACGCTCAAGGCAATTGTCTGTGGCTGCGGCGATTTGTGGGTGTCAAGCCGTATCACAGGCAGACTTCCGGTGAGGGTTCGGCCTGCGGTCAGGATTCGGTCTTCGTTCAGGATGACAGGCGCCGACGCCCCTTCCTGACGCTCCATTTCGGAATCGGATGGTTCCGGCAGGCTTGGGGATTCATCGTGGGATGCTTCCGGAACGATGGTTTCAGCTTCCTTTCGATTTCCACCGTGCCCGCTGCCACCTTCGCCGCCGCTCTCAGGTTTTCCCTTACTGCTTTCTTCCGGGGTTTCCCCACTGCCTTCTGTCGGATGGCGGTCTCCCTTTTCGACGTCTTTTCCGCTTTCTTCCCCGCTTGATGCTGGAACCGGTGCTGCGGTTTCGACTTCATGCGTTTCGACTTCATGCGTTTCCACCTCAGGCGTTTCCACCTCAGGCGTCTCCACCTCTATGGTCTTCGGGACCTCTTCCGCCTCGCTTTGCGTAATCCACGCGGATTCTCGAAGGGTGTTCACCATGCTGTCCGCATCCCTGGAGATCTGGGAAACATTATAGGATTGCAGCAGAAAATAGATGAAGAGATTCGTTGCCGCGAGAATGGAAACCAGGATGAGCGTGTGAAGGAGGGTCAGCCGCCATTGGAGTTTTCCGAACATACCGGCACCTCCAGTTTGTATCCGAGACCGCGCACATTGAGGATGCGCTTGGGTTCACCCTTCGCTTCGATTTTCTTCCGCAGGAGACGAATGTGGGCATCCAGATTGTTTGCCGTTACGTCTCCATCCAATCCCCAGATCCGGTCAAGAAGGGTTTCGCGCGGGATGATGCGGCCTTGGTTCTCCATCAGGAAAAGAAAAATCTGATACTCGCGTTTGGAAAGGTTCAGCAGTTCGCCGTCACGGCGGACTGTCCGCGAAGTTCTATCGGCAAGAAAGGGACCAACCTGGAGCATATCCGCAGAAATGGTCTTCCGGCTCCGTCTGGACAAGGCATTCACGCGGGCCAGCAGTTCGCGGTAATCGAATGGTTTCACGAGATAGTCGTCCGCACCTGCCTCCAGCCCCTCGATCTTGTTGTCCAGCGTATCACGGGCTGTCAGCATGAGGATGCCTCCTTCATAGCCGATCGCCCGCAGTTCCCGGCATACAGCGAGTCCGTCCTTCCCAGGCATCAGCCAATCGAGGATGATCAGGTCATATGCGTTCCGCTGTGCATATTCCATCGCTTCCAGGCCGTCCGTGGCATGATCGACGCCAAATCCGTCCTGACGGAGCAGTTTTACGAGATGTTTTCCGATTCCGGCGTCATCCTCGGCCAAAAGCAGCATGGAGGCCTCCTTTCAGGGGTGTACCGAGTATGTGCCACCCTTTGGCGGCATGGAAACAGGGAAGCTCTCGAAAGGCTTCCCTGCTGCTGTTCGGTGTGGAACGGACATTCAGTCCTCGAAATCGACGGATTCGCTTCGTTCGGCATGATGCGTGTCCTTTGCGCTGGACCGGATGTGATCATCCGCCTCGAAATGATGATCCTCCTCGTCCATCTCATCTGAGTCTGAATCCTGAAGATCCTCCTCCATTCCCAGGCCGGCATGAACTTCATTCCGATCGTCACGGGAAGCCCGTTCCGCAGATGAAGCCGCCTGTGTGGCCGCCGTCGGAACTACGGCAGTTGACGTGGATTTTGAAGGAATGACCGGCTTTGCAATTGTTATTTTACCAGCTTCCACTTTGGTGGTTGCCGATTTCGCTGCTGCTGCCTGTGCGGTCGCTGCTTTCACAGCGGATGCCTTCGCGATTGCCGTTTTCGAAGGAGTGGCAGCGGGGACTTTCGTCGTTACGGTTCCGGTCGATGTCCCAACAACAGCCGGAACAGCGGTTGCGGATGGCCGGGCGGTTGCTGCAGGCGTGGCCGACAGCGCTGGCTTCGGGACGGGCGCAGCCTTCTTCGTTGCGCTGGACACTGCATCCACACCGGATTTGGCGGTTGTGGCTGCTGCCGCCGTCAGGGCCAGGCCCGCGGCAAGCAGGGTG
The DNA here is from genome assembly GCA_942493335.1 of uncultured Clostridia bacterium. GTDB lineage: Bacteria > Bacillota > Clostridia > DSM-8532 > DSM-8532 > JAEWSN01. Next base: position 3,812,642 of record OW818693.1, read on the forward strand.
GACAACCCGACCAGCATGACAGTCTGAAAAATATGCTTCTTGTTCATGAAAATACCTCCCTGCATTTTCTCCTGGGTTGATGGATTCTCAGGAGTGGATTTCTCGTTCTGTTATCATTGTGCGGCTCGAAAATGAAAAGAAAATGAAATTCCGAATCGTTCCTGTAAATTCAAATCCTTCATCAAGTAGCCGGATTACCGAAAATGTTGGGAAAAGTTCGTAAGATTGTCGGATTGCGTCCTCTCCGATTGAGACATAGAATGGTGCCATTCAATGTAAACACGATCCCATGGATGGAGGAGACAGCCATGAGCAACACCTTCCGCAGCACCGCAGGAACCGAACGCTATAGGAATTTCAGGGCGGCCCTGTATATCCGCGCACTTGAAACCGCACACCTGAAGGGCGATATTTCCACCTTCACGGAACAGTTCGAGCGTATCGCCAAATATGTGAAAATCGGCAAGGTCTACATCGAAACCCATCGGGACATGCAGATACCGGACGAAGCAACCCTGATGGCGCTGAAGGCGTATTTCAAGGGACGGGGCATCGCCACATCCGCCGGCATCACCGTCACCATCGACGAGAGCGACGATTTCAAGACCTATTGCTACAATGATCCCTTCTATCGGAACAAGCTGAAGGAAATCGTCACTCTCAGCGCGCGCCATTTCGATGAGATTGTCTTTGATGACTTCTTTTTCACCAACTGCAAATGCCCGAAATGCATAGAGGCAAAGGGAGACCGGAGCTGGACGGATTTCCGTCTGGACCTGATGACACAGGCGTCCAGGGATCTTGTGCTGACACCTGCGCGCGCGGCGAATCCGAAGGTGGAGGTGGTCATCAAGTACCCCAACTGGTACGACCATTTCCAGGGCCTCGGATTCAACCTGAAGGACCAGCCTCCTCTCTACGAGGGCATCTACACCGGCAATGAAACGCGGGATGCGGCTCATGGCGCGCAGCATCTGCAGCCATATGAAAGCTATCAGGTGTTCCGGTATTACGAGAACATCAAGCCTGGTGGAAACCGTGGAGGCTGGGTGGATCCTTTCGGTTCGCAGACCCTCGACCGGTATGCGGAGCAGCTCTGGCTGACACTTTTCGCCAAGTCTCCGGAAATCACGCTGTTCGACTTCCATTCCATCCAGATCCCAATCCGCGCCTCGCAGCGAGGTTGCTGGCAGATGCAGCGGACCAGCTTCAGCTACGACGGAGCGACATCCGCCGTCCGGAACCCGGACGGTACACTGACGTCGGAAGCTACCATGGCTGTTGCCGCAGGCGCCGCGCTGGAGAAGATCGACACGGTTCTTCCTCTGCTCGGGAATCCACTCGGAATCAAGGTTTACAAGCCATATCAGTCCATGGGGGAAGACTTTCTGGTCAATTACCTCGGGATGATCGGCCTGCCCATCGACATGGTACCCGAATTCCCCGAGGAAGCGCATACGCTTCTTCTGACGGAAAATGCGAAACAGGATCCCGAAATCATATCGAAGATCAAGCGGCAGCTGCTGGATGGAAAGACCGTCGTCATCACGACCGGTCTGCTGGCGGCGCTGCAGGATCGTGGATTGAAGGACATTGTGGAGCTGGAACGGACCCAACGGAAAATGACGGTATCCGAGTTCCAGATCGGTTGGAATCCGACGACCTACAAGTCGGAGAAGCCGCTCCTGTTGCCGGTGATTGAGTATCTGACCAATGATTCGTGGGAGATTGTCAGCGGAAACAGCGGGGATGCCGGCACGCCGATGCTTCACGCCGCCGCATATGGAACGGGTAAACTCTACATCCTGACCGTCCCGGACAATTTCGATGAGTTCTACAATCTGCCGACCGGCGTGTTGTCCCGGATAGCCGCGACGCTGGCGAAAGAGCTGTACGTTCGGTTGGAGAGCCCTTCGAAGGTTTCCCTGTTCGCATATGACAACGATACCTTCATTGTTCACTCTTTCCGGGATGAGACCGTGAATGTGCGTCTCGTGCTGGATGAGACGATTCCTGCCGTCAAGGATCTCTTTCCGGAAGCGGAAGAAGCCGGCGGATTCGAGGGCTTTTTTGGAGCGAAGGGTCCCGCCGCGCCGCGTGCGTTGTTTGAAGCATCCGAGATACCGGGTGTATTCGGAAGAAAGAGCGGGAAAAATGGTGTGGACATCACTGTAAAACCCCATTCATTCAGGGTTTTCCGCTGCGTGCGCTGAGATGCGCCGACGACCCGGCATCCTTGTCGGGTTTTCCATTGTACACGCGGAGTTGGGCTGATTCCGGGACACAAGAAGAAACCAGATAAGGGAGGATCCGCATGTTCGCATTTGGAGCCGATTGTACCGTGACAGAAACGGATCCGGGAATCACTAGGAAAATTCTTGCATGGTCGGACGAGCTCATGATGTGCGAGATTTCTTTTGCTGCCGGGGCAGCCGGGAAGACGCACGCCCATCCACATCTGCAGGTCACCTATGTGGCGGAGGGAAGCTTTTCCTTTACTGTCGACGGTGAAACCAGGACCGTCAGCCGGGGAGACAGTGTCTATATGCCGGCTGATGCGGTCCATGGCGTCGTCGCCCTGACTGCGGGCACACTTGTGGATGTGTTCAATCCCAAACGGGACGATTTCCTGTAGGATCGATGAATCCGCGGTGGTCCAGGCAGCGCGCGGAGAAAGTGCGTTGTGGTGGTTATAAGGCAGGACCGTCCTCAGTCGATGGATTTCAACCCCGCCCAGATTCGGGCGGGGTTTTCCTCGTCATCGAAGTACTCCGCCGCCGGTCCTTTCCGATACATTTCATCGCTTGTCGAGACCAGAACCTTGCCTGTATCCGGATATTCCGCCATGTCCATGTCCGGCCGCGTCACAATGTCAAGATACCGGCATGGTGCGTCCGAATGGTTGTGCATCTGATGGGCGCTTCCGGCACCGGTTTCGCAGAAGATGACATCGCCCTGTCGGACAACGCGCAGACCCTCGGACGTACGCAGCGTCATCTCCCCCGAAAGCACCACGAAGATTTCTTCCGCATTGTGATGGAAGTGATAGGGATACGAATAGGCGCCTGGATCCAGAGCGCGGATGTCCATGTTCACTTTTTTCGCACCGAGGAACACATCCATTTTCTCCGTGGTGTGCCAGCTGTATTGCGGAACGGGCCTGTTTCGGAGAACATACGGGACGGTGGATTCATTGAATACTTTCGGCATTGCGGTCTCCTTTCTTTCCGGTGAAAACCCCTCTTGCGGGGGTCCTGCCCCCGTGTCCATTCTATTCGACTTGTGCGCCGCAGTCCAACGAAGGGGCGACGGGTGCGGGTCATCTGCCGAAATGGCTCAAAGGCGCTTCACAATCCCGTTCCGATGTGATTGAATGATGGATGACGCTCCTTGTGCGGAAGATCCAGTCGGAAGATTCGCGACCGGGATGATGCGAACAAGAGGGCCGGCGGCCACGGTGGAACGCCGGGTCGAATCAACTTCGGAGGTTCAGCATGGCCGAGTATCTGTCCATCGCAAACCACCCAATTGTCTTCGCCGCTTGCGGCATCGTCCTTCTGTTTGTGCTCATCCAGTCGGTTCTATCCCTCGTGCTTGCATGGCGCCGTGGTCTTGCCATCGGCATGGACCGCGGCCGAATGCGGGCCGTCATTCGCTCCAGTGCCCTGTTTTCCATCGTCCCATCCCTTCCGATCGTGATATCCCTGATGGCTATCGCACCGGTCCTTGGACTGCCCTTTTCCTGGCTGCGGCTCTCCGTCATAGGCTCCGCACCCTATGAGCTCATTGCCGCCGGAATCGGCGCGAAGAGCATGGGTGTGGCGGACCTCAACGGCCCTGGCTACACGGCGCAGGTTTTCGGCAATTCGATGTGGATCATGACGCTGGGGATTCTGACCGGGCTTGTCCTGTGCATTTTCACCCTCAAACGGTATCAGCGTACGATGACCAATGTCGGGAAAAAGGACGGAAAATGGGCAGCCATCCTGGTCAATGCGCTGTTTTTCGGCATGCTGTCCGTCTTCATCGGTCCGCCGGCCGTGGAAGGGGGTACCAAACTTGCCGTCATGCTGTTCAGCGCCGTCGTCATGCTTGGCGTTACCTTCCTGGCCAAACGGATCAAAAGCCGGAGTCTTGAGGAATTCGCCATGGCGTTTGCCATGCTGTGCGGGATGGCTTTTGCCATTTTATTGACGGGAATGGGGGTGGCGTGATGAATGTCATGAAAAAATCCGGTCTGACCACGGAAAAGTACACGACGCTGGTACACCGGTTCGGTCGCTGGTATGATCTCCTGATGCTGCTCATGCTGATTGCCGTACCCCTCGTCGTCTGCCTCTGGTTCAACATCTTCCCTCCCATGCGGAACCTGCTGAAGGGACTCGGCATGGTCTCGATGGTCTATGTGCCGATTGCCATCGCCGAATACCTGACCTATACGCCGATGCTCGGTTCCAATGCCTCCTATCTTGTCTTTGTGACAGGGAATCTGACCAATCTGAAAATCCCCTGCGCCATGATGAGCATGGAAACTGCGGGCGTGAAACCCCAGACGGACGAGGGCGAAGTGGTGGCCGGTCTTTCCGTCGCCACCTCCTCCATTGTCACCCTGCTGGTCCTGTTCGTCGGCATGCTGCTGATTGTGCCGCTGACGCCCGTTCTGCAGAGTCCGGTTCTGCAGCCCGCCTTCGAACACCTCATGCCGGCCCTGTTCGGGGCGCTGGGCGCCTATTGGGTGCAGAAGCAATGGAAACTCGCCGTTGTGCCCATTGCGCTGATTGTATTGATCTTCCTGATCCTGCCTGTGCCTGCGGGCGTCGAAGGCGCGCTGATTCCGGTGATGGGTCTGGTTTCCGTTCTGGCGGCCCGCGTCATGTACCGCAAGGGCTTCCTGACTTCCGTGGACTAAACATCCTGACCTCCGTGGACCAGGTTTCACGACCTCTGTAAATAAGGCTTCCTGTCTCCCGTGGACCAGGTTTCACGACTTTTTTGGATCCGTTTGAAAGCGAGGGGTTCCCATGACTTGGTTTTGGCTCACCATTCTTGCCCTTTTGATCGTTCTGTTGGCAGTCCTGCTCATTCGTACGATCCGGTTCACTCCGCACCCGCAGAAGCAGGCTTCCGGACCATTGCAGTTTCCGACGGATCCGGATGCGGTGGCGCACAAGCTTTCAGCGACCGTCCGAATTCCCACGATTTCATTTCCCGAACCAAATCCGGCGTCGGACGGGATGCGGGAACAGGCTATGCTTGCGCTTCATGCGGAGCTGGAAAAGCTTTTCCCGCGCGTGCATGCCGCCATGGACAAGGAAATCGTCAACGGATACAGCCTGGTTTTCCATTGGAAAGGAAGGCAGGAAAAGGACATGGGCCTGATCATCGCCCACATGGATGTGGTGCCGATCGAACCGGGCACGGAAGGGGATTGGACCCATGCGCCCTTCTCCGGGGCCGTCGCGGACGGATTCGTCTGGGGACGCGGCACCCTCGACATCAAATGCCACATGATCTGTGCGCTGGAGGCTGCGGAAACACTGCTCGCGGAAGGGCATGTCCCCGAGCACGATCTGTGGTTCGCCTTCGGACATGATGAGGAAATCGGCGGGGCAGAGGGCGCCACACGGATTGCGGGATGGTTTGCGGAAAAGGGGATTCATTTCGCATGGCTTGTGGATGAGGGCGGTGTCGTGAATGACGGCGCCCTGCCAGGCGTCGACAAGCCCATAGCCCTGATCGGCATGGGGGAGAAGGGATTCGCGAACGTACAGTTCACAGCACGCGACAACGGCGGTCATGCCTCCATGCCACCGCCGCATTCCTCCCTCGGGAAAATGGCGACCTATTTGCACAGACTGGAGCGCACACCCATGAAGGCGCGTCTCATTCCGCCGATTCGTACTTTTCTGGATGGAGTGGGACGCGAAATGCCCTTCGGGCTGCGCCTCATCCTGGCCAATCTGTGGCTGTTCGAGCCGATCTTCCTGAAGGCATTCACTGCAAGCCGCTCCGGGAATGCCATGCTCCGGACCACTGCCGCCGTTACGATGGCGGAAGCCAGCAATGCTCCAAATGTGCTGCCGCAACGGACCCAGGCGGTCGCAAACTTCCGGATCCTTCCCGGAGATTCGCTGGATTCGCTGATGACCCACCTTCGCAAGGTGGCGAAGGGAATGGACATTGAGATGGAGTTCCGGGAGAACAACAACCCCTCGAAGCTTTCCAGTGTCGACCATCCCGCCTTCCTGCGCATCGTGGAAGCTGCAGCGAGCCTGTATCCGGATGCCGTCGTGGTCCCATATCTGGTCCTGGCCGCCACGGATGCACGGAAATATGAAGCCGTCTCGGACAATCAGTACCGGTTCACACCCTACCGGATTGATCAGTCGGATCTGAAGCGGATCCACGGCACGAACGAGCGGATTTCGGTGGACAACCTCAATCGCTGTGTGGCATTCTTTCGCTATATGCTGAAGGGGTGAACGAATTATTGGCGGAAAACGTGCCGGTCTTGCATGCGCCGTCATGGCATCCACTGCGGCGCACAGACAAAACGCGACCCTTTCAGGTACAGCAACAGGGTACACCGGAGGAGTATGACGACATGGGAAAATGTGAAGGATACCTGCTTCTAAGCGATATGGACGGAACCTTGCTGTCGCCGGATGGCACCATTTCCGACCGAAACAGGGCGGCGATTGCGGACTTCGTTCGGGAAGGCGGCCGGTTTTCCGTGGCGACCGGTCGAACCCCGCAGTCCGCCTGGGCCCGGATCGGTTCCTTGCCGATCAACAGTCCGGGGATTTTGTACAACGGCGGAGCGGTTTATGACTTCAAAACTCGGGAATTCCTCTATCAGCGAAGCTTTCGCCGGGAGGAAATCGGAGCTTGCATCGCGGATATGCTCCGCCTTTTTCCGGATGCGGGCGTGATTGGATTCGAAGCCGATCGGGCTGCGGTCCTGGCCGGGTGCGAATGGGTGGAACAGGAGCCGGAGGCGGAACGCTCCGCCTATGTCCGGATCGGTGTGGAGGATTTGAGCAAGGAAATCTTCAAGTTCATCTTCATCGCACCACCGGAGCGGGTGGCGGCCATGCGTGCCTGGGTGTCCCGACAGCCGGTGGCCACCCTGCTGGACATGGTCCTTGCGTCGGGTGAATGCCTGGAACTGCTTCCCAAAGGTGTTTCAAAGGGATCCGCGCTGGACTGGCTGCATGCCCGCCTCGGTATACCGGCGGAAAGGACCATCGCCATCGGGGATTATGAAAACGACGCGGAAATGCTCCGGGTGGCCGGCATTGCCGCAGCGCCCTCCAATGCACATCCGGACATTCTCGCTTTGGCAGACCATGTGGTGGCGCACCACAAGGACGATGCGGTGGCGGATCTCCTGGAACGGTTGTTTCCATGAACCGAATTCTGATCGTGGAGGATGATGCCGCGCTGTCCGCTGAACTGGTGAACGGGCTTGAACACTGGGGGTTCCAAGCAGTTTCGGCCACCCGTTTCGAGAATGTGCTGGATGATTTTACGGCATGCAATCCCCAACTGGTCATTCTGGATGTGAATCTGCCCAGGTATGACGGGTTCTGGTGGTGCGCCCGCATCCGGGAGGTTTCCAAGGTTCCCGTGCTCTTCCTGTCTTCGCGCGATTCCCAGATGGATGTCGTCATGGCGATCCAAAACGGCGCGGACGACTATATTCAGAAACCGTTTTCCATGACGATCCTCATCGCAAAGATCCAGGCGATTCTCCGACGGGCCTATTCCTACTCCGCGGCCACTTCCGAATATCTCTCCCACAACGGGCTTCTGCTGAACCTCGCGGATTCGTCCGCATCGTGCGGGACCCTGCGTCTGGAACTGACACGGAATGAGTGCAGGATCCTTTCACTCCTGATGGGACAGAACGGACGGGTCGTCTCCCGCGACAAGCTCATGGAGCTTTTATGGGACGACAGCGTCTATGTGAACGACAATACGCTGACCGTCAACATGACGCGTCTGCGCGCGAAGCTGGCCGAGCTGGAATTGCCGGACTATATTGAAACCCGCAAGGGGCAGGGGTATATCGTTCCATGAAACTGACGGAATATGCGAAAAGCCATGCGGTCGGTCTTTTCTGCCAGATCGCGCTGATCGGCATGACAGATGCGATGTTCTTCGCAAGCGGGTCCATGGCGGAATGGCTGCCGGATTTCGGGTACCTCAACCTCCTGTACCTGGTCGTGCTCATTCTGGGCAATGGATGCGGCTGGCTGCGGGAACGGCAAAAATATGCACCGCTTCAAAAAGCGCTCCGGGACGGCACACCTGTCACAGGCCTGATTCCTGATGAAAACCGGTTTTATCCGGGACTGATGCGGAACTTGCAGGAGGCCGACGATGCCAGATGGTCCGGGCAATATTGGGCGCTCCGCCGCAACGCGGATGAAATGAAGGATTACATCAACCTTTGGACGCATGAAATCAAGCTTCCCCTTTCCGTGATGGAATTGATGCTAGACAACGCAGACAGACCCATAGACCGCTTGCGGCCCGAACTGGAACGCATGAAGTTTCTGGTCAACCAGGTCCTGTTCGTCGGGCGTGTCACCCATTATGCGGAGGACCTCGTCATCCAGCCGTTTTCATTGGAAATGGCAGTCCGTGCGGGGATTCGATCAAATGCCGCCTTTCTGATCGGCAAGAATATCGGGATCGAAACGGAAAATCTTGATTTTCAGATCGTCGGCGACATGAAATGGACGATCTACATTCTGGAGCAAATTCTCAACAACGCATCCAAATATGTATCGAGCGGGGGTCTGATCACCCTTCGGGCGGTCCGGGAGGATCGGGGCATCCTGCTGCTGATCCGGGACAACGGGATCGGCATTCCGCCCGGTGATATCGGCCGCATCTTCGACAAAGGGTTTACCGGGGAGAATGGACGGCGATATGGCCGATCCACCGGCATGGGCCTCCATTATGCCAAACGGATGGCGGACAGGCTCGAGATCGGGCTGGAGGCTGACTCCCGGCAGGGCGAGTTCACCGAATTCCGGATGGTGTTTTTTCGTCTCGGGGACTGGTATGAACCCGGACGTCCATGTGACGAAAATGTCACCCAAAGAGGGCACGATGTCACCTGATCCTGATGGAACGCGCAGCCCTTTTCGCCATAGAATGATGGCATGGCCCGGTATCCGGGATCCCGCTCAAAGGAGATGACAACATGGAGATCATGCTTTCTACACAAAACCTTCGAAAGGAATATGGCGTCAAGGGAATGACCTATGCTGCCCTCAACGGACTCGATTTCGAGGTGGGAAAGGGAGAATTCCTCGGCATTATGGGGCCTTCCGGCTCTGGCAAGACGACCCTGTTGAATCTGTTGTCCACCATCGACAAGCCAACCGCCGGATCCATCCGATTCGGTGACACGGATGTCTCAGCCTTGAAGGGAGAGGCCCTGGCCCGTTTTCGCCGGGACAAGGTCGGGTTCGTCTTTCAGGATTTCAACCTGCTCGACAACATGACGGTGATGGACAATATTGCCCTGCCGCTGGCCCTGAACAAGGTGGACCATCGGGAAATCAACATCAGGGTCCGGGAACTGGCCGAGTTCTTTGGAATCGGAAGTCAGCTCCCCAAGTATCCATATCAGCTATCCGGCGGACAAAAACAGCGGGTCGCTGCGGCACGGGCCCTGATCCTGCGGCCGACCGTCATCTTCGCGGACGAGCCAACCGGTGCGCTGGACTCAAAGGCCTCCTCTGAACTGCTTTCCTGCTTTATGGAGCTGAACAGGAAGTATGGCACGACGATCGTGATGGTCACGCATGACGCATTTGCGGCAAGCTGGTGCGGAAGAATCCTGTTCCTGAAGGATGGAGCCATCCACGCCCGGCTTGATGGCACGGGAAACCGGAAGAATCTGTTCCAGAAAACGCTGGACATGCTCGCTTCGATGGGAGGTGCTTCAGCACATGAACTCTTTTAGCATCGCCTTCAAAATGTTCCGGAGCAACCTTCAATCCCATGCCCTGTATCTGGGCGTGCTGATCCTCTCCGTCGCCGTGTACTACGAATTCATGTTCCTGAAGTACAGTCCCGAATTCCTCCACGCACAGGACGCCATTCAGGCAGCGAAAATCGCTGCAGCCATGACTTCCTTTCTGATGCTGGTCTTTCTGTTTTTCTTCCTGTTTTACTCGAGTTCCTTCTTCATGAAACAGCGCAGAAAGGAAATCGCCGTTTATGCGTTCATGGGGATCAGCAACCGCAGAATTGGACGCATCTTTGCCATCGAAAGCCTGTTTACCGGCGGGGTGGCCCTTGTGGCCGGCCTCGGCTTCGGGATTCTGTTTTCCCGCCTGTTCATGATGGCGGTGGCGAAGGTGGCTTTGTTGGACGTGGCAGTCGGATTCTCCGTGGCCTGGCCCGGCGTAAGGGAACTGCTCGTGGTATTCGGCCTGTTCTTTGCGGGTGTGTCCTTCTGGCATTACCTGAAGGTGGTCTGGAGTACGCTCATTGATCTCATCCGGGATGAGTCCCACGTGGAAGGAATGCCGCGTTTGAAATGGGTTCGCGCGGTCCTTTCGATTGTGTTCATCATCAGCGGCTATTACCTCAGCCAACAGCTGCTGATGATGGTGCCGGTCGTCGTGCTTGTCGTGATCGGAACATTCTGGCTCTTCGGTGCGCTTGTGCCAGCGGTGGCCGGTAGTCTGTCAGGGAACAAACGGGTCTTCTGGAAAGGGGTTCGCATTGTCGCGGTCAGCAACATCCTGTTTCGGATTCGCAGCAACTACCGGAGTCTTGCCATGATTGCCGTCATGACCGCCACGACCATCACCGCATTTGGGACGGCGCTTTCGCTGAAGTACTACGTCGGAGCCACCCAGCACGTCAATTATCCCTACTCCTTCTCTTTCCTGTCCACCGACCCGAAACTGGAGGCGAATGCGAGGGCTGCCGTCGAGCATTCAGAAAATACCTTGCTGGACTGGAACCGGATCGAGGTGCTCAACGTGCCAGCCAGCTTCCGGAGCAGTATTGTGAAGGATCAGTCAAGCATCCCGGTCGTTCGGCTGTCCGAGTTCAGGAAGGTGCAGGAGGCAGTCGCGAAACGGTATCCGCATGTTTCTCTCCCAATTCCGGAATTGACGGACACGGATGCATTTTATGTGTTCTCTCCTGCGACGGTCGGGGGTCTCATCCACTTCAAAGGTACCCGCGCGGAAATAGGGGGAACCTCCTTCCTCGTGACTGGGGAGAGGCAGGCACCGCTGTTTGGTCGGGGCGCCATGTACCAGACGGATGCGATGATCGTGTCCGATGCCGCATGGGAGCGGCTGGCGACGTCCGGGGAGAAACAGGTCTTCCATGGGATCGCGGTGGCAAGGGCGGCCTCTTCGGATTTGCTCACGAAAAAACTTGCCTCCCTCATGACGAAAAAGGAACGTTTCTTTTCCTATTCGGATGTGTACCGCAGCAACGACAGCTTTTTCGGCCTGTTTTTCTTTTTGGGAAGCTTCATGTCCATCGTTTTCATTTTTGCGACAGGCAGCATTCTGTATTTCAAGATCCTGAGCGAAGGACTGGCGGACAAGGGGAAATACGAAGTGCTACGGAAAATCGGCATGACGGAATCGGAACTCAAGCGATCCGTATCGATGCAGGTCGGATTATCCCTGATCATCCCGCTGGCCGTCGGGATTCTGCACAGCCTGTTCGCAGTTGCGGAGCTCTCGAACATCCTTGCCTACAGCCTGGTTGTGCCGCTTCTGGCAGCCATCGGCATTTATCTGCTTTGCTTCGCGGGATTCTATTTTGCCACGACACGGAAATTCCTTCAGATTGTGCAAGGTACGGCAGCAAATGGACCCGGCAATTGACCGAGTGCCTCCGCGGAACGGGTGGAAATGTGTACGGGCCACGGCGATATCAGACACCGTAAAACGAATAGACACCAGGAATCGTACAGGCGTCTGGTAAACATGCAGACTCGGACAACCGAATCATTTTGCTGGAACCCCGACTGCCTTTTTCAATGCCCCGAGAATCCCGGAAATCAGGATTTCGATGGCGGTTTTCACGTTTTCGACATTCACGTAATCCTGCCAATGCTCCTTCAGGAAAATCCGGATTTTCTCCAGCGGGTAATCCTTCAGATCGGCGGTGACGGCGTCCATCCGATGCGGATCGTCCGGTTGCACTTTGTTGAGGGCCTGGAAAATACTTTCGAACAGCAGGGTGAGATCCGCACTCGACCAATCCGGAAGTTTCAGGACGGCACCATTGCTAGCCTCCAGGGAGTCACACAGATACAGGCAGGGAAGCTTGCCGTAGGGGATCTGCATTTGGGCTGCAATATCATAGCTCCAGGTCAGATCGGGCTGTGCCCGGGCGAATTCCTTGTAGGCTTCTCCCAGCTTTCCTTCCCATTCCTTGTCCAGCTCCGGAATGGCTTCCTTTGGCGGGAAGGCGGAAAGCAGCAGACAGTTCTTTCCGCTCATCCGGTGGAGTGCCTTCCAATTCTCTGCGACGAAGGAAGCGAGATTCTTGTCGGTTTCCCGACCGAGCAGAAGCGCATAAAAAGGGAAAGGAGTCTTTGCAAGCAGCTGGCCGATCGCTTCCAGGTCCGCATTGGGGAAGGGCAGAACCATCTTCATTTCCTGTGAGACATCCAATGGACCGTTATCTTTCTTCATGATCTTTCTCCTCCTGTCTTGAATTTGATATCAAAAACAGATCCTTGTTGTCCTTCTGTTTTTCCAGATGGGCCAGCGCTTCCGGGTCACCCTGTCGCGCCGACCATGAGGAAGGAAGCCCAAAAGAAGGGATGGCCGCTGTATTCGTTCATGACCTTGCATTGGGCTGCCTGCAGAGCAAACGGCAGGGCGCTCCCTGCGGCCAGTTGCGTATAGAATTCCTCCATCAGGAGATAGGCGGCCCTGGAGGAAACGGGCCACAGGCTGCCGATGACCGTTCGGGCGCCGGCACGGAGAAAATGGCCGCACAAACCGGAAAACTGGGAATCCGGAAGCAAATCAGGGTTACAGGACGCGCATGCGCTCAAAACAACCAGGTTTGCACGCGCCTGGATGATGTCAGCCGGCAGGAGCAGACCTTCCTGCATGCTGAGTCCATTCTGGCTCGTCACGCTGTTCCGTGTGTCGGAGTGGCTCGAAATGTGCACAATATTGCAGAGATCCATGGATGCGAGCAATTCGCCCTTGTTTCCGGATGCGGCTTTTGTATGGAGCAAGTCGGCTACACGCCCGGCTTCCTGGCTGGAAAGGACAGGCCCGCCTGAATCTGAGGAGACGCCGGTGACATAGCAGGGGCCCGTGATTCTTTCTCGATTTGTCAGCATGCGAAGGGCGCTTGCGGAAGGCGCGAAGGACAAGGCGTATTCCTCGATGAGGGATATCCGGTTTACCCCATCGTTCCGGTACAACGCATGAAAGGGAACGCGCCACAGGGAGTCGGTGGGAACCAGGATCAGATGCCGGATTCCTGCCAAATGGCCTTCCAAGGGCTTGATCAGCATGTCCCGCAGATTGGCGAGATGATCGTTGCCGGTCCAGGGTTCATCCAGATCCAGTTCTTCCTCGAGTTTCCGATGGGATGTATAATTCTCGCGGAGTCGGATCGATAATTGTGCCATGGCTAGTGAAAAAGCAATCTGTGGTCTGTCCACGCCCATATCAAACAGGTGTGGCAGGTTGCCGTCACACAGGACAAAGGCGAAAAGGCGGTTGTAAAGAAAGATGTATTCGATCAGGGCGGTTTCAGGTGCGAGAAGTCTGGTGATGTCGTCCATGCCGACTGGCCACGCATCCTCACAGAAGGTTTTTTCCCGGCTCAATTCCCAGACCTTCTGCTCCAGCATGCCAAGGGCGAGATGTGCATCCCGAAGAGCCGTTTCGTTCTTGTGGACATTGCCGGATCCGAGATAACGGATTTCCGCCATCAGGCTGGCCCGTTCTTCCTTCCACGTTGCCGGTATGCCTATGCCGAACCCTCCTGTAATGCGGCATGCATCCAGAAATGCGCGCGCATTCAGCCTTTCCGCGTATTCCAGCGCTTTGCCCTGGAAAGGCTCATCCGTCAGACAAAGGGTAAAGCAAGTCTCGATCATGGCTTCATAAGTTGTGCGGTTGTCGGACAGGACTTTTGCGAACAGAATGGGAGAGCCGAGGGTCCGCAGTTGATTCTCCACGGCTTCGATTTCGGTGAAAAGCCTGTCGTATCTTTCCTTCCATTCCGGTATCGTCCGTTCGGACAGCAGAAATTCTGCGATTTGCGACATGGAACACCCCCTGACTCCGGCTCTGCATGGAGCCGGTGACGATGGGATTCATACTTCCAACAAATCTCATAAAACCACATAATTTCCTTATCGTCAAGGGCATGCATAGGACCTCTCAGGATACCTGTCTTTGCATTTGTCCCGTCCGGATGCCAGTCTTTTGTGCGTCCCTTCCGGATGCCTGTCTTTTGTGTGCGGCCTGTCAGGTATATATGGTTTGCAGGCGGTCCATCAGGAAATATGCGGCTTCACATGCGGTTTGGCCCGCGTTCCGGGAAAGACGATTTTCTTCTGCGCGGCATAGCTCAGCAGGAACAGCGCGGACTCCGTGAGAATCTTTGCGGGCACCAGCGTCAGCCCCAGCAGGACAAGGGTCTGCAGCAGCAAAAAGTTCAAGGCCAGAATGCCCAGCACGAGGATGAAATATCTGGGAGCGGACCGGAATCCGGACTGTTTTCCGTTTCGGAACACAAGATGCTTGTTGCAGGCGTAGTTGAAGACAGAGCTGATCAGTCGTGACAGAAAGACGGCCACCGGCAGGCTCCCGGAAATCCGATTGATCAGGAGCAGCAGGATGAAGTCGAGCAGCCCTGCGGAGAGGGACGATGCGCTGAATTTCAGAAACGGCAGGTAAACCCGGAAGGAATCGGCAATGGGGCGAAAGTGGGAACCCCGGTTGCTTCCGTCATATAGGGTCTGGATGGTGATTTCCCTGACGCTGTATCCTGCCGGTTTCAAGGCGAGCAGGGCATTCAGTTCATATTCGAAACGGCTGCCTTCGATTTCGCACAGCCAGGGCAACAGGTCTGCCGGACATCCGCGAAGTCCTGTCTGTGTGTCCTGCAGGCGATATCCGGCGCTAAGCTGGAATACCGAACGTGTGATGGAGTTGCCGAACCGGCTCCGGAATGGGACCTTCCCTGTAAACTGGCGGGAACCCAGCACGAGCGTGCGGGTGAGTCTTCGCGTTTCCGCCGCGACCCGGCAGATATCCGATGCCGAGTGTTGTCCGTCGCAGTCCGCACAGACGACACCTTCGTTTTCACCCAGGTCCATCAGGTGTTGGAATCCTGTTTTCAGGGCGGCGCCCTTGCCAAGGTTTTTCGAGTGGAACAGGACCGTGCAGCCGAGTGTTTCCGCCAGCTGGAAAATGGGTGCGTAGGCCGCGCCGCTGCCATCATCGACGAGGAGGATGGGAATATCGCATTGTGCCTTGATGTCCTGGATGACGCGGAGAAGGGAGCCGCTTGGTTCGTAAGCGGGTATCAGAATGCGCATGGGTCTTTCCTCCTTGCCTTATTTGTCCTCTGCGATGAACAGGATGTCGCTGGTCCCGCGCTCCTGACTTCTTCCGAGCGGATTGTTGACCACACGACCGTTGAAGTACATGGTGGAGGAACCGCCGCCGTCGATGTTGTAGGCTGTCGTACAGCCCAGTTGCTTGAAGATCCGCGCGAATTCGGTCATGGTGACGCCCTTGCTGTATCCGGGGCTGCGGCCGTCCGCCACAAGGAAGACGAAGTGGTTTGCGTCGATGATGCCGACACCTGTTCTGGGCTGGTTTCCCTGGATGGAGTGATTGCCGAAATTCGTATCCACCTCCACCTGATCGATGCCTGCAGGGATTTCAGCATTTTCAACGATGGCCGGCCCAAAGGACAACGTATTCCAGACTCCGGCGTCCAATAGTTCCTGAGCGGAGGTGGAGGTCTCGTCGTACACTTTCATCGTGCCATCGAGATAGAAGGCGAGACCGGTACGGGCCGGGCTATCCCGGAAGATGACGCCGTTGCGGATGACAATGCCGTCTTCGCGGAATCCATAGTAGTCTCCGTTGATGGCGAAGATCGCGTTGTTTGCGCTGGCGATGGCGGAAGGCGCTTCGATGATATTGGTGCCGAACTGGTTCTTGGCAAAGGCGCTGGCGAGGACTGTCGCATCCGAAACGGTGACATCGGCCACGTAATAGGTGACGGTGTCATTGCCTGTGCCGGTTACGACCTTCCTGACGGTAATGGAGGAGGTGCTTCCCTGATAATTCCAGTCATCCTTGGCGACGGCTGTGGAGTCACTTGCTACGGCTGTGGTTCCGGCGGTTGTTGTGCCGGATTCGGTGGATGCGTTGACGGCTCCTTCTGCAGTGGTTCCGGTTTCTACTGTCGTGCTTCCGGGTTCGTCGCTTGAGGTTCCCGCTGCGACGGACAGGTTGGAAGCAGAAGTGCCTGTCGTGGAACCGGTCAGGGCATTGGCGTTCCTGATCTGGACATGTTCGATCAGGTACCGGTCCGCCAGAAGATACAGCACAAGGGCCAGAATCAGCCCGGGAACCATCATGAACAGGGCTATGTGTTTTTTTCCTGATTTCTTCATGTCGCGCGCTCCTTTGATGAATTCGTATGTGTTCATTCTAGGCGCGCTACCTTGATTGATTCTTAAGACATGCAAAAGGCGCCCTCATGCAGAAGGCGGAGATTGTCACATGCTTGAATTGTCAGTCGCACGGAATTTCACAGGCTCAAACGGTCACACGCTCAAAATGTCGTACAGTATGCCGCTGATGGATACGTCCATGTTTTCGGAGAGATCGAAAGGCGTGGTGAGCATTTTTTTCGTTTTCTGGCTGATGGGAATCACGACGGGACGCAACGGTTCTCCCGCGTTCGAGATTACCACTACGGCACTGTTCCCATTGCTGAGTCGGACCAGCGAGCCTTCCGGGAAAGGCTGCAGCTTTCGAAAAAACCGCTCCATGACGGAAGCGTCGAAATGAATGCCCGATCCGGGCGACAAGTGCCTGATGGCCTCAAATGGGGCGACAGCACGGGAATAGGGCCGGTCCGAGGTCATGGCGTCATAGCTGTCCACTACGGCAACGATTTTCGACAATTCGTCGATTCGATTGGCCGCCAATTGATTGGGATAACCGCTGCCGTCAAGCTTTTCGTGATGGTTCAGAATCATGTTTCGCATGGCGCCGGTTCCAAAGGAATACTGTTCAAAGATATCGTGCCCGATCTTCGGATGTTTTTTGATCTTCATGAATTCCAGCATGTTGAGGGTGCCGTTTTTCATGATGATGGATTCATTGACGGCATTCATGCCGATATCGTGAAACAGGCTTCCTAGAAAAAGATCGGTCAGCTTTTGCTTGTCCAGGCCAAGGTCACGGCCCACGAAGAAGGACAGGACGGCAACATTCACACAGTGCCCGGCCGTATACATGGGGGTTGACTTGATATCCGTGTAACCCAGGATCTGGCTGGAGACGGACAACAGCTGGTTCTGGGCTTGCCCGGCGAGTGTCTGGATCTTTTCGAGCGGACCTCCGGTTGTTTCCTCAACAGGCTTTCCCGACTCGTATTGGAGCCGGATTGACTCATAGAGCTGGTACAAGGCACGGACGAGTTCATTCTTCATGAGGATGGGAATGGGTGGTGTCAGCGTGTTCACGCTGTAGGCATCGTGGATGTACAGAGAAAAGACGCCGTGATTCCGCAAGGTATCAAGCGCTTTCTTTGTGAGGGCTGCCCCTGATTTCACCAGCTGTTTTCCGGATACATCATATATGGACTCTGAACTATATAAGTCTTCAGCGTATTCGATGGGTACGATGCGCATGTCTATCCTCCGCATGAGGCCTGAAAAAAGGACCCACGCATATCTTCCCCGCTCAATGGGATTCTCAAGCACATTTGGTGGCAAATCATGATAACCACTTCATGACGTTGTTGTCAAATGGCAATGTTACAAAAAATAGGATGGAGATGTGCTGCCTTTTGCATGTAGATCCATGACAGTCGGATATAATGGAGTAGGCGTGCAGGTTTGACGAGCAGGCTGCCATGGTTGGAGAGCAGGGGGCAATGCCTGGCGGGAAAGTATCAATGACAGGCGGGAAAGTGTCAATGCCTGGCGGCAGGCCGTCATGGTTGCAGATCAGGCTTCAATGGTTGGAGCGTGTCATCCTTGATCGGACAGGTGAGAATTAATCAGGAAGATCGGCGCGGAATGCGCTCGCATGTGAGGAATACCGGACCACGGACCGAAGGGGAGGAAGAAATCATGAAGGGCAGAATGAAAGTAGCGGTCATGAACGGAATCGGGGAAATGGGGTTCATCGAGCGTGACATACCGGAAGCGGGAGTCGGCGAAGTTCTGGTGAAACTTGAATATGTGGGGATATGCGGATCGGATCTGCACTACTACGAAACCGGACGGATCGGGGACTATATTGTGAAGCCGCCTTTCGTCCTGGGTCATGAACCCGGTGGAACCGTCGTGGAGGTGGGCAAGGGCGTCACCCATCTCAAGGCCGGCGACCGCGTGGCACTGGAACCCGGGAAGACCTGCGGAAAGTGCCGCTTCTGTAAAACCGGCAGGTACAATCTGTGTCCCGATGTCGTCTTTTTCGCCACACCGCCCGTGGATGGCGTGTTCCAGGAATACGTCTCGCATGAGGCGGCACTGTGTTTCAAACTGCCGGACAATGTGAGCACGTTGGAAGGCGCACTGATCGAGCCCCTGGCAGTCGGATTCCATGCTGCAAACCAGGGCGGCGCACATGCTGGACAGACAGCGGTGGTCATGGGGTCCGGCTGCATCGGCCTCGTTTCCATGATGGCCTTGAAGGCCAGCGGCGTATCGAATGTCTTCGTGGTGGACATCATGCAGAAACGCCTGGACAAGGCGATGGAACTCGGCGCGACCGGCGTGGTCAACGCGAGGGAGTCTGATCCGGTACAGGCCATTCGGGCGCTGACGGACGGGATGGGCTGTGATCTGGTCGTCGAAACCGCAGGAACGGAAATTACAACCCAGCAGAGCATCCATCTGACCCAAAAGGGAGCGACGATCGTCCTCGTCGGATACAGCGCAACCGGAAGGATGAATCTGCCCATGAGCCTTGCGTTGGACAAGGAACTCACCTTCAAAACCGTGTTCCGTTACCGCCACATCTACCCGATGGCCATTGAAGCGGTCGCAAACGGCAAAGTCGATCTCAAGGGGATCATCACGAATGTTTTTGATCTTGACGACATCCAGAATGCCATGGACGTCAGCATCCGCAACAAGGCGGATATCGTGAAATCCGTCGTGCGGATCGGCTGAGGATACGTCCCATTCACCAACTGGATCGGCCGTCCCTTCCAGTCATTCAATAACGAGGGTGGGATTTCCCTTCCTTTCATTCAACAGCGGGGATGAACGCCTCATACCCTTCCTGCGCCATCTTTTCCAACGGAATGAACCGGATGGACGAGCTGTTGATGCAGTACCGCAATCCTCCCTTGTCGGCAGGTCCGTCCGGGAATACATGTCCCAGATGGGCGTCTCCGACCCGGCTCCGCACTTCGGTTCTGGTCATGCCGAAACTGCTGTCCGTGCGGGTTGTGATGACAGCGGGATCAATCGGTTTCGTGAAACTCGGCCAGCCGCATCCGGAATCGAATTTGTCGCGGGAGGAAAACAGCGGTTCCCCGGTTACGACATCCACATACAAGCCGGGCTCGTGGCTGTCCCAGTATTCGTTTGAGAAGGCCCGATCCGTTTGACCCTCTTGGGTGACGGCGTATTGGTCGGGCGTCAGGATTCTCCGCAGGGTCGCATCATCCGGCTTCGTATAGAGCGACGGATCCACGGTGACAGGACCTTCTGTTCCGGTTGTCTCTCCCGGGGCAGGTTCCTTGTTCCGACTGGCGTTCTGGCTTTCCAAAGGGGCAAAATCCACATGGCAGTAACCGTCCGGATTCTTTTCAAGGTAATCCTGATGGTATTCCTCCGCGGGGTAGAATCCGTCCAATGGAAGAACTTCCGTGACCAAAGGCTTTGAATATCCCTTCCGGGCGTCCGCCATGACTTCATGGATGATGTCCAGGTCGGAGGCATCCCGGTAGTAAATCCCGGTCCGGTATTGCGTGCCGGCATCATTTCCCTGACGGTTCAGACTGGTGGGATCGATGATCTTGAAGTAGAACTCCAGCAACGTCCGCAGGTCCGTCCGCTGCGGATCGTATAGGACGCGTACGGTTTCTGCGTGCCCCGTTCCTCCGTAGCTGACATCCTCATAACTTGGCGTTTTCGTATGCCCGTTCGCATAGCCGGATATGACGTCGGCAACACCGTAAACACGTGCCATATAGGCCTCTACGCCCCAGAAGCAGCCGCCTGCAAGCCAAATCTCCTTCAGCGGCCGGCCGCTGTAATCGATCCCGATGTTCGGATTGGCCGGGAATCTTTCATCCGCAGCCTCTTCGCCCGACGGATTCAGCGAGATGGCTGCCCATTGTTTTCCGATGGCTTCGTTGCTCATTTGCCCGGGATGTGAGTAGGCGATTTGTCCTTCCGCCGTGACGAAGACCGAGGTCGGGTATGCGCGGATGCCATATTTCTCGACAACGGCGCCCCCCTCATCCAGCAGGACCGGGAATGTGTAGCCTCGATTTCGAAACCATTCCCGGAAATCCGTAGCCGACATCTCACCGTTTTTGCCGGGAGACACGATGGTCAGGACGATGGCCTCCTGGTCTTCTTTCCGAGCCTTGTCATAGGCGGCGAGCTCATCCATGCCTGCCAGACAGATGGAGCACCAGGATGCCCAGAACTTGATGTAGACAGGTTTCCCATTGAAGTCGGACAACCTGGTGACCCGTCCTTCCAGATCGGGCAGGGCGAAGTCGGATTTCGCCATATCAGGCGTTTTCCCGGAACCGGAAAAAACGGTGGCTTCGGACGTGGTGGCAGAACCGGCAGTGACGGCGGGATTCCCGGTCGCACCGATATTCAGTTTGCCTGTGGCGAAAAAATTCAGGTTCCCTGTCATGAGCAGCACCCCCATCAGTATAATGAGCAGACCGCCTGCCATGCGGAATTGCGGCAGGAAGCGGTTGAGTTTCCTGAAAACGGTCAGGAGGCCGTGTGTGAAGAGAGAAAGCAAAAGAAACGGGATGGAAAGACCTGCCGTGAACATCAGCATCAGCCAGGCGCCATACAGGGACTGGGTTCCGCTGGATGAGAGGACCAGAACCGTGGCAAGGATGGGCCCGATGCAGGGTGTCCAGCCGAAACTGAAAGTAAGGCCCAGCAGATAGGAGCCGAGGATCCCTGTGCGTTGCGGCGGTTTCAGCTTTTTTTCCCGTTGCAGAAAGGTGAAGTTGAACAAGCCGATTTGGTGAAGACCCAGCAGGATGACGACGATGCCGCCAGCCAGAAGAAACGCGCGGCTGCCAACCCATTTCCCCAGGATTCCCGCGCCAAATCCGAGGGACACGAATGCCGTTCCAAGTCCGGCGACAAAGAGGAGCGTCTGCACGATCAGTCTTGCGTTGAACAGGGTACGGATTTTCAATCGCTGACGGTCTGGCATCGGTGCGTTTCCCGCCTCTTCCGGGACAGCGGCCGAAGGATCGGGCGCCGCCCTGGTTGGATTTTCAGGCGTGTATCCGTCAAACGCTGAAAGCCGTGAGAGGTAAACCGGAAGAAGGGGCAGGATGCAAGGGGAAAAGAAAGAAAGAATTCCTGCCGCCAGTACACCAATCGGGAAAAAAAGGGACGTATCTGTCATATTCTTCACCTTCCTACCTTATATCATTACCCCATATTGAAAGCGATTATCAAATAATAATGCGTGCAATCAAATGAGGCTATATCACGCATTTTGCGTGGGGGTGCGGAAATGGTGATAAGGAAAGACGAGTAGACGATATTGCATAATGGAAGTTTATTTACATGTAAAAGTTTTCGTTGTTCCTTTTCTTCAGATGATGTAGAATTCGCCTGTAATCGCATCCACTCAATCATTGCCTGAAGTCCGGTCCACCGGAAGCAATCATCCAGAAACGCAACATGACCCGGAAAGCCGGGCGGAGGAACTCGGACATGATGAAGCGAAAATTGGGAAATACAGGTCTTGAGGTGTCGCCTGTCGGCATCGGCGGACATTACCGTGCCATGGAAGAAGGACAATACGAGGAACGCACCGCATATATCGAGCAGGAAGTCGCGCTTCGCTGTCGGATTGTGGAACGGGCTGTCGATCGGGGCATCACCTATTTCGACACCACTTGGAAAAACGAGGCGGAACTGCTTGGACTATCCCTGAAGCAAACCGGCCTTCGGGACAAGGTAGTGGTCAACGGTATGGTGCTGGGCAGCTTCACCGGCTCGAAGGCGAATGGCCTTACGGTCGAGGCGTACTTCGAAAAATGGCTGGATGTCCGTCTGGCATCCTTTCCCGGCGGGCATTTCGACACGTTCATGATCAATGCGATCGAGGAAGGATACAACGAGGGGGAGTGCGAGCGACTCGTCCGATACCTGGAAAAAAGGAAAACGGCCGGGGATTTCAAGGCCTTCGGATTTTCCTGTCATGATCCATTTTTGGCCAGAACCATTGCGGACAAGTTCCCAGAATTTCAAACGGTCATGATTGCCTATAATTTCTACAACCGGAGGTTTGAGGAAGCTTTTGACGGATCCGCGCAGGGCGCCTATACCGGTGGTGCGGCCTTCATCGGCATGAAGCCGCTGGTCTGGGCGGAATACGGGGTGCCATTCTGTGCGTTGAATCATCTCGTTCCGTTTGAAGAGCTGTTTGGATTCGAATCCGTTCCCGACATCGCCACCTCGGCCTTTCGGTTCATTCTCGGGAATCGCCGTGTGACAACGGTCATCAGTGCCGTGAATACGGAAGAGGAAGTGGACCGGCTGGCGGATGCCGCAAAGGGTCATCTTTCCGAGGAAGAGGAAGGGCGGCTCGCAGCCTACCGGGAAGCACAGGCTTCCTACGACGGCATTCCCCTGTTTCTTTCCGCGATGCGGGGGGACAATCTGCGAAAGAATTTCTTTGGTGTCAGTCACCTTTCGCGGGTGCTGGGTGTGGAAATGCCACCCATTGTCTTGAACGAGACCGGGGCGCGGGAGAAAATCATTCGGCATGGCGAGTCTCTTCGCAGGCTTGTTTCCGAGCGGAAAATTCTTCCGGTAAAGGTTTGATCCCGTTTTCCGAGGCCACAGGCAGGTATCCGGCATGCCGAGACACATGACTCAATACCATACAGGCTCGAATTCGGGCCTGTATGCTGCTGGAATTCATGAATTCATTCAAGCCCCCGATGCGTTTTTCACTGGAATCTGGTTTGCAATGGCTGATCCGCTGAAAATTCAACCCGGATGAAGGGGTGAATTATGGATTTCCGCAAATTGTAGCGCTGGATGTTTCGCATGAAAAGCCTGATGCGGCATAAAATGGGGGATGACATCAAATCGATTGATATGACTATGAAAGATAGGGTTTTGTATCTTGCAAAATACATTTTGCGGTGGTATGATGAACCCAGTCTCCGGAACAAAGAACGGCTATGGCGCTTTCGCAACGGACTTGCGAAGGCGCTTTTCCGTTCAGAGGCCGGATGCTGCCTGCTGACATCATGTGCCGTGACTTGGGAGGAACTTTATGGAAAACCGCATGAATCCAACCCGTTTGTTTTGTCGATTGGGCAAAACTGTTCTGGCCTCGCCGGTTGGAGCGATGGAAGCGGTGGAGCGGCTTGAGGCTGCAGGCGTTGCGGTTTTCTTCGGAGGGTTGCCCGCACCGTACGGAACCAAGGCTTCCTGCCGCCGACATGGCCTGGTCCGGATCAATGGATATCGCGAAGCGATCGTCTGTGCCCGTCAGACCGGTTCGGCGGATGGGTGTCTGGAACAGGCGATGATAGAACTGGAACCGCATCTGACCGGCCTGCGCGCGCAGGAATCGGGGGGGATTTCCCCCTATCTGCCGACAGAGGTACTCTCCGGGAAACTGATGTGGTGGTGCGGACTTGAAGGCGAACTGGTCGGACCCGGAAAGGCATGGCTCGAGCGGATGAGAAAGAGACTTCCATGGTTCGAGCAGGGGCTTTGGCCGACTGGTTGTCCCGATCGGGCGATCGGCGTTGCAATTGATGGAATGCTGGATGGTGCGGACGCGGTGATGTGTGCCGGTCCCGGCATATCAGAAGGCGCTCCGTTGGTTCAGGTGGCTGTTGCCCTCACACAGGCGGGAATGAAGGGTGTGGACGTGCCCGCCATATCGAGTGCGTGCAGAGCCATCCTGGAACGTGCCGGCCTTCCTGCGGCCGCGACTCTTCCGGCATCGGACATGGCTCTCCCGTCGCTTCCGATTTCCTCGGGTATCCCATTTGGGCGGGAAATCCATTCTGTCTAGGAACATTTCCGGACAGCATATGCATTTCGTATCCATATCGGCGTCGGAAGGCGGATGGATGCGTTGACTTCCCATGGCTTTTCTGTCCTCCACCGTGTGGATATGTATGGATTTCGAATGATTTTACGTGATTCATTCGAACTCTCACGCGGAATGTGCGATAATGGAGAGGATCAGTCTGGCGCGGACATCAGCCACACGTGCCGTGCGGGCCGATCAGGCAGTGAAATGCCGTACGATGGGAGAAGCCTGATGAAACACTTGGTGCAACTCGGAATGCCCTCCTTGGTCGAGAAGCCTGGAATGCGGGAATCCATACAAATCTGCAAAGAGCTGGAACTGGATTTCCTTGAACTCAACATGAACCTTCCGCAGTACCAGATCGGCATCATGGATGCGGATGAGCTCAGGAAAGCGGCCGTGAACGGCGGCATCCAGCTGACCCTCCATCTGGATGAAAATCTGAATGTCTGCGACTTCAACAACCGGATCGCCGACGCCTACCGGAATACGGCGCTCGGAACCATTGATCTCGCCAAACGCATGGATGTGCCTGTCCTGAACATGCATATGGCCTGCGGTGTGTATTTCACTTTGCCGGATCGGCGCGAGTACCTGTTCGAACTGCATCGGGAGCGTTATCTGGAGCGTCTGAGACAGTTTCGGGATGCCTGCCACAAGGCGATCGGCGGCAGCGGAATCCGGATCTGCATAGAAAACAGCGATGGATACCAAAGCTTCATGCAGGCTGGCGTGGATATTCTTCTGGAAAGTGAAGTGTTTGCCCTGACCTGGGATATCGGCCATGATCATGCCATCGGAAATACGGATGAATCTTTCCTTCGGGAGCGGTCGGATCGCATCGAACACATGCATTTCCACGATGCAAAAGGGACGAGAAGCCATCTGGTGCTGGGCACCGGCGAAGTTGATCTGGCGGACCGACTCCGCTTTGCACAGGCGCACGGATGCCGATGCGTCATAGAAACCAAGACGCCGGATGCGTTGCGTGAGTCCGTAGCCTATCTGCGGACACTGATGCAGAGCCTGTAATTTGGAATTCCTTCAACACGGTTCTGTGAGCTGTGTTCAGGTAAAGGACAAAAGGGACAAGGCATATGCAGGACTTAAGGAGATGACAGCAAGTCATCTCCTTTTTTTGCGGATTGTTTTGAAAAAATAGATGTTGACTCGATATATCACGACGTGATATAAAATAATCATGATACATCGAGACGCGATATAATAAGACGCGATGTATCGAGATGCGTAATGAGTCTGAAACGATGACTCGGAACAAGCTGCATTGTTCCTCCGGATCTGTGATCCGATCTGAAAAGGAGACACGAAATGGATGTCATGACAAAAAACTATCCGATCACAAAAATCCTGCCGAGTGAGTATGAGGAATGGCTGGAAACCTTCGAAGCGGAAGGCTGGCATTTGGAAAAGGTCAGTTTTGCCGGGTATCGGCATCGGTTTTCGAGGCGTTCCACCTGCAAGGTCGCCTATTGCTATGATTATCAGGATCGGAAAGATGCCAGCTACCTGAGCCTGTTCCAGGATGCCGGATGGGAACTCGTCTTCAAGTCCTGCGGGTTCTATCTCTGGCGTATGGAATACGAGGGAGAACGGCCGGAAGCCTTCACGGATCCGGAATCTCTTGGGAGCCGCCTCAAGCGGCTGGCCAACATGTACACGGCCATTTTTGCGGCGGGTATCGCGTTGACGCCCACCATGCTGCACAATGTCGACGGAAGAGCGCCGATGAGCGTGGGATTCATGATTCTCTTTTTTCTCGCGTACGGATTGATTCTTTTCAGCATCATCAGACTGACCAGAGCCGCTGGAATTCTGAAAAAGGGTAGCGGAGAATAAGGATGCCCCGCCCTTCCGGATGGGAGGCGCAGGATGGCATCCATCTGCGGATGCACCCTTCCGACCGTTTGTCTGATAGAGGCTCCCCGATGAAAGAGAGGCCCCGGATGGATCGCGTAAAAGCCATGCAGACCTATCTGCCCATGACAGAGACGATGTATTACATTCTGCTCTCCCTGCTTGAACCTCGGCATGGTTATGGAATCATGCAGGATGTGGAGAAATTAACGGAAGGGCGGATCCGTCTGGGAGCCGGAACCATCTACACGAGCCTTTCGAAGCTGGACAAGGACGGTCTCATTCTGGCTGTGTCCGAGGAAGAGCGACGGAAGATTTATCGCGCATCCCTGCTCGGCGTTCAGATCCTCAAGGCGGAGAACCGCCGGTTGTACGAACTGTATGAAAACGGCCGCCATGTTGCGGATTTACCGGATTGAAGCCGCATGCGGGGGTCATGCCTCGGAGAATGCGCGTATTTGGGACGATGCGTGTTCTCCGGCGTTCCATCGTGATAGAATGAATGGCACATGGAACACGCCATGTGCCACTTCCCGCAGGAACCTGCCGAAAGAATGGACATGGATGTACACAGGACAGGCAAGGAGGAATATCAGGATGAAGCCAGCCTTGTTGATCATTGATCTGCAGGTCGCCTTTGCAAAAGGCGAATCCGGAAAACAGATGGAGTCGGCCGCCGAATACATCAATGCGGCATTGGAACTGTTTCGGAACAAGAAACTGCCCATTGTCTGGATTCAGCATATCGACACGGAAGACGGGGTTCTTCCGGGAACGCCGGGCTTCGAGTTCATTCCTGCGCTCCAGCCGAAAGAAGGGGAGAGCCGCATCCACAAGGCGTACGGGAACGCCTTCAACAAGACGGGACTGGATGGGATTCTGAAGGCGGCGGGTGCGGATACGCTCATTCTGAGCGGTTATTGTGCCGAATACTGCGTCACTTCCACGCTCGTGGGGGCGAATGACCTGGACTATTCCCCGATTCTGTACCGTGGCGGCATTGCCAGCGGAGACACGGAAAACCGATTGGCAGTGGAACGGGCATACGATCTGCTGACCTATGGCGCACTGAATAAGTTGCTTGAAAACCTCTAAGGAGTTTTCAACGGTACACCCCGGCTTTTCGGACCGTCCCCGTTCAGTTCCCGGTTCCGGCACTGCCAACGGCTGTAGCCGTCACAGTCATTCCAAGTTCTATGCGCGCTCCACCACGTGCTTCCGCTACCTCGCCGGAAACAAACGATGAAATCGAGATTTCTCCCAGTGCACCCCGTCGAAGTGCTTCCTCCTTTGATTCGGCTTCCGCTTCCTGCCGTGCAAAGAGGATGGCTTCGTCGCGGTCTTCAAACAATCTGCTTTCCGTGATACCTCGGACCCGGTAACCGGCAAATCCTCCCGGGCCACCCTCCAACCTTATGTCAACGGCTACTTCCGCTGAAACATGGCTCATGACTGCGCCGATGGCATTCGCAACACCGGCATGCTCGGGGACGATGCAAGTGGTACCAAGTGCACGCGCCACATCGGGCAGAAACAAGTGAGTTGGTGCACCGATGGCCACGAGGACAGACGGTGTCTGAAACCCGTATGAAAGAAGGCCGATGGTTTCTGCCAATTGCGTTTCGGGTTTGGCTTTCTGCCAGGAAAGCAACGGATTATCCGGATGATCAATCCGTCCAGTCTGTACCGGCTTCTCCCGGAACGACTCCCAGCGGGCTGCGATAAGGCGTTCCAGCCCAGCACCCAATCCATGTTTCCGATAATATGGATCCGATTCCTCCAAAAGCAGTTGTACAAGATGGATATAGAGGGTTTTCTTGATCCGGTCATAAACTGCTTCCACAAGATTTGCAGGTTCCATGTCACAACAGGCGGACACAAATTGCAAACCGAGTTCTGCTGCTCTTGCGTCGTAACGATTGAATTCTCCGCGAACATGCATCAAATCAGTTGGGGTCAGGCCGCAGCGAATGATGACCCCTTCCCGCTCAAGCCTTTTCGTGTCAAGGTTGTAGATATCAACCCCGATTGCCGCAGCCGCATCGGACCAGATCAAGGGACCCTTTTCCAGTGCCCTGCAAAGTGCCAATTCCCGTTCCGTATATCTTGTCGGGGCATCCGGTATTTTCGAAAGATCACGGACATTCGCAAAAAATTCATGAAGCGGCAGCGAGTGCCGGAATTTTTCTCCCAGCAAGCGCTCCAGCCGGGGAATGATTTGCGGCCAGCGTGATGCGGCCATGGAAAGCGGCATGACACGCGCACTGTCCAAATGAAGCTGACCGTGTTGGGTATGACGAATGGCACTGTCCCCGCCAAGTCCGAATGTATCAATATAGACGCCTTTCACATAAGTCTTCCATTTCCCGATTCGAACCCCGTCACGTGCCTTCAGGGGAATGCCATTTCTGACGACTGCCATATCCGTCGTGGTTCCGCCCATATCCACAATGAGACTGTCTCTTGCACCCGAGAGCGACATGCCGCCCATGACAGAGGCTGCAGGTCCGCATAAAAGCGTCTCAACAGGACGAACACCTGTGAAGGACTCGGACATCAGTGTGCCATCGCTTCGAACAATGACGACTGGCGCCTTGATGCCCCTTTGAATGAGTGCCTGTTTCACAGAGGAGAGAAAACCGCCGATGACCGGCATCAGACGGGCATTCAGGAGGGTTCCGGCTCCACGCTGCAGCACATTCGGCTCCGCGAACAACTCAAAACTGCCAATGACAGGCATTTCACAACGTTCGGCAAACTGCGTTTTCCCATCCTTTTCGAGCGCAGCTCCATTCAGTGCGGCATCAAGTTCCACGATGCCAAAAGATTCTGCATCCTTGAACCAATCCGTGTTTTCATGAAAGAAGTCTTTCCATGTATCCGAAGCGTTTGATACGAGGTGTCCATTTGCTTTGTCCGATTTCTTCTCCAAGACTGAATTCGACGCCTTCATGTCCAGAAATCGAATTTCTTCCATTGCCGGGAGACCATAATGCTTCCCTGATTCCTCAACAACTTTGCGATAGGCATTGATCATCAGCAGTTTTGCGCGGCCTCCCTTGTTCTCGACGCAGGCGTTCGTTGCCAGCGTAGTGGACAGGGCAACACGCGTCACTTCCGTCAAGCGTGTTGCAGGGAGGCTGTCGATGGCCGACAGGATGCCGAGGGACAGATCCTCTTTTGTCGTAATGGCCTTTGCGGATGCAACCACGGTTTTCGTATCAAAATCGTATAGTACGGCGTCCGTACAGGTACCGCCGGTATCGATGCCCAATCCGATGTTCATATGTTCCTCCCAAGGGATTCCGATGTTTTGTAAATGATTCACCGCTTCCTGGCGACATGTCCAACACTCCACGAGCGTATCATGGAAAATCCGTTTCGTATCGGACGATTTCACGAAACGTTAGGAATTATTTGCCCCTATTATAGACCCGGCAATTGATTGGTATCGTTTTCGAATGCCGAATGACGATACGGTTTGACAATGCCATGGCCGACATGATAGCATGACCCAAACTGAATATTGAAGGGGAGCTCCTGCGTGGGGGCTGAGAGGAAGTCAAAAGGCTTCGACCCTCGAACCTGATGTGGATAATGCCAACGTAGGGACTGGACGGATTTTTGCGATCCCAAGGGACATGCCATATCGGTGTGTTCCTTTTTCTTTGGGTTTGGCGTCTGCACGCATGAAAGTGGGAGGAACGGATGACGGACAGGACACAGGAATACAGGCCCGGTGCGAAAAATCGGGAGGGGAAGACAAGTGCGGATAACGGGAAGGTGAAAGAGGCGATCGAAGGAAGCCATACAGGAACGGAGAACGGGAAAAACAAGGGAAAAACAATGGAGACAGGCCTGTCCGTTTGGAGCGGGGGCCTCTTGTGGTTTGGAGCGGCGGTTTCCGTCGCGGAGATCATGACAGGAACCCTGCTCGCTCCACTCGGATTTGGTTTGGGGATGGCAGCCATCCTGGCCGGTCATGTCATCGGTGGCTGGATGATGTATCTGATGGGCCTTATCGGTGCGCAGCGAAGGGGCTCCGCCATGGAAACCGTAGGGTTTGCCTTCGGCCGCCGGGGATCTGTCTTCTTTGCCATTCTCAATGTGCTGCAGCTGGCGGGCTGGACAGCCGTCATGATAGCCGGGGGCGCCGATGCGCTCAGGGGTGTGTTTGGCGGGTTCCCTGCCGGATTCTGGGCCCTGCTCATCGGCGGTCTGATTGGGTTGTGGGTTGTCGCCGGTCTTGGCCATCTCGGGAAAATCAACACCGTGGCTGCCGGATTACTGCTCCTGCTGAGCCTTCTTCTCGGCTATCTCGTTTTCAACAAGGGAACGCCCGGCATGCCGGATGGAACCATGCGATTCGGAACCGGGCTGGAGCTTTCCATCGTCATGCCGATATCCTGGCTCCCGTTGATCGCCGACTATACGCGCCAGGGCAGGGAATCGCGGAAACTGACGTTCGCCAGCACGGCAGGCTATTTTGTGGGCAGTGTCCTCATGTACGCCATCGGATTGGGCGCAGCCTTGTTCGCCGGGACCTCCGATGTGGTTGCCATCCTGTCCGGCGCCGGGCTTGGCGTTGCCGCCATTCTGGTTGTAGTGATTGCAACGGTGACCACTACGTTCATGGATGTGTTTTCCGCGGGGGAAAGCGTACGGGCGATTTTTCCAAAGATATCGGCCAGGTGGACGGCCCTCGCAGTCACACTGATTGGTACGGCAGCGGCCCTCCTGATTCCCACAGACCGCTACGAGCAGTTCCTGTACCTGATCGGGTCCGTGTTTGCACCCTTGGCTGCCATCCAGGCCACCCTTTGGTTTGTCTTGAAAAAGAAGGATGCGGACCGGGTGGAGAAAGTGATCAACGGGTTTGTCTGGGTGGCGGGCTTTGTGGCCTATCGCTTCTTTCTGACCTTTGAGACTTTCATTGGAAGCACCATTCCGGCCATGCTGCTGGTTTCGGTTCTCTGCATCGCGACACACGCCATACGGGACAGAAAGGGAAAAACAGATGATTGAAATGGCCTTTCGAAAGGTTTCGGAACAGAATCCCCTTGTACACTGCATCACCAACTATGTGACCGTGAACGACTGCGCCAATGTCCTGCTTGCGGCCGGCGCCTCTCCCATCATGGCCGATGACATCGACGAGATGGAAGACATTACTGCGATCTGCAAGGCACTGGTCCTCAATATCGGCACCTTGAACGCCCGAACCGTCCGCTCCATGGTGGCTGCCGGGAAAAAGGCGAACCTGCTTGGGAATCCGGTCGTTTTCGATCCGGTCGGCGTCGGAGCATCCCCGCTCCGCAATGAGACGACAGCACGGTTGCTGCGGGAACTCCGGTTTGCCGTCATCCGCGGCAACATTTCCGAAATGAAGGCGCTGGCCGGAGCTGGAGGGAGCTCTCGGGGCGTGGATGCGGATACCGGCGACGCGGTAACGGAAGAAAATCTGGAACGTGCGCTGCTTTTCGCGAAGACACTATCGGCGAATATCGGTTCGGTGATTGTCATCACCGGAGCCATCGACATCGTTGCGGATGCTTCAACGGCTTATGTCATCCGGAACGGACACCCCATGATGTCACGTGTGACCGGAACGGGATGCATGCTTACGGCGCTTTTGGGCGCCTATGCGGGAGCCATCGCGTGTCCCGGAGAGTTGCTGCCGGCGATGGCCTGTGCGGTGTCGGTCATGGGCCTGTGCGGGGAGATTGCCTACGAAAAGATTGAGAAATCGGGAGGAGGTACGGGTACCTTTCGCATGCTGATGATGGATGCCCTGTCCGGAATGAACGCAGAGATCCTGACCAAGGGCATGAAAGTGGAGCGGAGGGTATAATGGAAGGACGAAACACCAAGGTTCCGGAAGGCAGTAGGGGCAGGCAACTCGCAGAGGTTCCGGAAGAAAGCGGAGCCATCGGAACAGGAAGAATGGCATCCTGTCGGAGGGCGGCGCTTCGGAAGGCTTTGAATCTCTATCTGGTCACGGATCGTTCGTGGCTGGCGGGTGAGTCCCTTGAAAGCCGTGTGGCGGAGGCGCTTGCAGGGGGTGTCACCTTTATCCAGCTTCGGGAAAAGAATCTTTCCTCCGCATGTTTTGTGGAAACGGCCCGTATCCTGAAGAGAATGGCGGAAAGCTACGGGGTTCCTTTCGTCGTGAATGACGATGTGGCCGTGGCCTGTGCCGTTGAGGCGGATGGCGTCCATGTCGGACAGACGGACTGTGCCGCAGTGGATGCACGGGCTGCCATCGGCTCCGACAGGATACTCGGTGTATCGGTGCAGACCGTGGAGCAGGCGCTCCAGGCAGTGCGGGATGGTGCCGATTACCTGGGGGTGGGGACGATGTTTCCGACACGGACCAAGAAGGACGCGGAGGTTGTATCCATAGAGATGCTGGCGTCGATCTGCAAGGCGGTGGCTGTTCCAGT
The DNA here is from genome assembly GCA_942493335.1 of uncultured Clostridia bacterium. Taxonomy (GTDB): domain Bacteria; phylum Bacillota; class Clostridia; order DSM-8532; family DSM-8532; genus JAEWSN01. The sequence goes on from OW818693.1 coordinate 3,845,487, forward strand.
TGTGGCCATCGGGGGCATCCATGCGGGAAACATCGAATGCCTGACGGGAACGGGCATTGCAGGAGTGGCGGTCATTTCGGCCATTCTGGCGGAACCGGATTCCCGGGAGGCGGCACGCGTGCTGGCGGGGATGTCCATCCCGTTGTTTCGGTAAACAGAACTACCCCGCTTGGATTCCCGGATCGCCAGTGCGCATGAAAACATTCATCCAGGGAATAAAGGAACAGGAAAGGAGAAGCCAATGAAAAAGGTATTGTCCATCGCAGGATCGGACTGCAGCGGCGGAGCCGGAATCCAGGCGGATATCAAGACGATTTCCGCATTCGGTCATTACGCCATGAGTGTCATTACCGCGCTGACCGCCCAGAATACGACCGGCGTTTATGGGATTCTGGAAGTGGATCCGGCTTTTGTCGGTCTTCAGATGGACTGTGTTTTCCAGGACATCATGCCGGATGCGGTCAAGATCGGCATGGTTTCCAATGCAGGCATTCTGTCGGTCATCGCGGACAAACTGCAAGAGTACGGTGTGCGAAACATCGTGGTGGATCCGGTCATGATCGCCACCAGCGGGAGCCGTTTGATGGCGGGTGATGCGACCGAGGCACTGGTCCGAAAGCTGTTTCCGCTTGCTGCGGTCATCACACCCAACCTGTCGGAAGCAGAAGTGCTTTCAGGTATGGAAATCAGAGGGCCGGCGGACATGGAACAAGCCGGCAGGATGCTGGCCGGGCTGCTGGAGGGTGCCGTGCTCCTCAAAGGCGGGCACTTGACGGGCAGCGCGGACGATTTGCTGGTGAAGGGGGAACGGGACGAGCGTGGCGCAGGCATGGGGACACAAACCCTGCGATGGTTCCATGGCGAGCGGATCAACAACCCCAATACCCATGGAACAGGCTGCACCCTGTCCTCCGCCATCGCCTGCGGACTGGCCGAGGGGCTTTCCCTTGAGGAAAGCGTCCTGTGTGCGAAGAAGTACGTATCAGGCGCGTTGCGGGCGATGCTGGACATCGGAAAAGGGAGAGGTCCGCTGAACCATCAGTATGCCCATGGGAGAGAAATATCGTGAAAAGAGAGAATGGAGACGGTATGGAATCGGTGCGCGGCCTTATCTTTGATCTTGATGGAACCCTGCTTGAATCGATGGGCCTCTGGTACTCGCTCGGCGAACGGTATCTTCAGGGAAGAGGCGTCAGGGGCATCCCACCCGGACTGCAGGATCTCCTGGGTCCGATGGACATGATGCAGTCCGCCGTGTACCTGAAGGACCGGTTCGAGCTTCCGGATGAGCCGCAGGATATCATCAGGGGGATCGAACAATTGCTGGAGGATCAATACTGGCACCATATCACGCTGAAACCCGGCACGGCCGATTTTCTTGCCGAGTTGGCCGGAAGCGGCCGTTTCCGCATGGGCATTGCCACAGCCACGGCAAGACATTTGGTGGAGCCCGCCTTGAAAAGGCTCGGGATTGCGGCGCATTTCGAGTTTATCCTGACTACGGATGAAATCGGGGTCGGCAAACATGAGCCGGATATCTACCTCGAAGCGCTCCGATTGCTGGATTGCAGCCTGAAGGAGACCGTTGTTTTCGAGGATGCGCTGTATGCGGTGATAACAGCCAAGAAAGCGGGATTCCGGGTTGTGGCGGTTGCGGATGGCGAGGCGGAGAAACACAGGCATCTCGTCCTGGAAGCAGCGGATGTTTTCGTGGAGCGCATCGGAGATGCAGCCAAGCTCCTGACGCGCTGACCGTTGACGCGGCAAAGGCATGCTCTTGCCCGAAAGTCCTTACGGCACCCGGAAACCGCCTGGATGGCGAATCACAACGGCAGCCGCGTCGGCGCCTTCGCGCATGGCTTCTTCCGGTTCGAGTCCGGCCTGGGTGGCCAGCAGGAAAGCCGCCAGCCATGCATCTCCGCAGCCGGTCGTATCCACGACTTCCTTCACGGGAACCGCACCTGTCCGATACGTTCTGCCGTGATGGAACAGGATGCTTCCTTCCGCGCCGAGTGTCGCGACATACATCGCATCGTATTTTTGAGACCATGCTTCCAGCTCGCCCGGAACCGTGGCGTCACCGCTGAGAAAAAAGATATCGATCAGGGGAAGAAAAGCAAGCCAGGAACGGAAGTCCCTTGTTTCCTGGAAATCGACGGCCAGCCGGAACGGATGCAATGGATCCTGTCTCAGTTCCAGCACCTTTTCGAGATTGGGATCGTTGAACGTGATGGCCACGACGTCGCTTGATGCGATGATCCGCAGATCGGAATCGGACAATCTGTAATGCTCGAAGGCTCCGCCGGTCCAGGCATCCGGCTCAAAATAACGATCCCCGTTTTTGTCTATGCAAATGCGGTGGTTGGCCGTGACATCATCAATGACATGCAGGCTGTCCGCATCAATCGGCAGCATGGCTATGCTCTTCCGGATGCGGGTGCCGTATTCATCGGCACCTGTCGCACCGAGCAGACGGATGGTCAGTTCCCTGTCCCTGCAGGATGGATGCGACAGGATCCGTTTGCCCTGGAACGCCCAATCGGCTGCAATGTTCAAGGCGTTGCCGCCCGGGTGGATTTCTCCGGAGTGCGGGTATACATCGACACAACAGCAAGTCATGGCCAATAGTTTCATGATGCCCTCCCTCGACGTTTCTTTCATTATATCGGATCAAAACATCGCATCAAGGCGAACTTTTTCCTTGCCTGACGGAATGGATGGGCGTTGCGTCATCCTCCTCACCACATCCGCATAATGCGCCATCCTCCGCACCACTTCCGCTTTTGCCCTTTACGGAGGATGGTCCCGGAGGACTGGTTTGTGGTACATTGATGGATGAACCGCAGCATGGACGACCACTCGGAGGAAACCGCATGAAGCATCGGGCCCTCATTGAGAAAATGACGTTGGAGGAAAAGGCCGGACTCTGCTCCGGCGCAGACTTCTGGCGCACAAAAAGCATAAAGCGGTTGGGAATTCCATCCGTCATGATGACGGACGGCCCGCATGGCCTGCGCAAACAGCTGGAAGGCGGAGACTACATCGGCATCGGGGAAAGCACGCCGGCCACCTGTTTTCCGTCCGCGGCCGCCATTGCCAACAGTTGGGATGAAACCCTTCTCTGGGAAATGGGCCATGCACTTGGCAAGGAGGCGGCGTCCGAACAGGTGGCCCTTGTTCTCGGGCCGGGAGTCAACATCAAACGCAGCCCGCTCTGCGGGCGGAATTTCGAGTATTTTTCCGAGGATCCGTTCCTGTCCGGACGGCTTGGCGTGGCCTATATCAAGGGCATGCAGGACTGGAAGGTGGGCGCATGTGTCAAGCACTTCGCCGCAAACAATCAGGAAACACGCCGCATGACCATCAATACGGTGGTGGATGAACGCGCTTTGCGGGAGATTTATCTGCCCGCTTTCGAGATGTGCGTGAAGGACGCGGCGCCTCAAGCTGTCATGAGTGCCTACAACCGCTTGAACGGGACCTACTGTACGGAGAATCCCTGGCTGATGGATATCCTGAAAAAGGAGTGGGGATTCGATGGGATTGTCGTGACGGACTGGGGGGCGGAGAACGATCGTGTGGAGGGGCTCCGCGCCGGGAACGAGCTGGAAATGCCTTCAAGCCAGGGCGAGGGTGATGCGCGGATTGTGGAGGCGGTTCGGAGCGGACGGCTTGATGAATCCATTCTGGACGCGCGTGTGGACAGGCTTCTGAATTTTGTCCTGAACGCTGCGGAAAATGGCCATACCGCCCCGGAACGCCCGGTCGGATACGATACGGGGGTCCATCATCAGTTGGCCACAAAGCTTGCGGAAGCAGCGGTTGTCCTCTTGAAAAACGAGGATGGCATCCTGCCGTTGAACAACGCAACACAGCTGGCCGTGATCGGGGATCTGGCCGAGACCCCCAGATATCAGGGTTCGGGAAGCTCCACCATCCGGCCTACCCGTCTGCACAATGCACATGATTGCCTTGTGGAAGCATTCGGAACGATTCATTTTGCGAAGGGATACTTCCGGCACATCACCCTTCCCAATGCACTGCTCATCCGTCAGGCCTGCGACATCGCCGAAGGGAAGGATGTGGTCCTGCTGTTTGCGGGTCTGACCGAGATGAACGAATCGGAAAGCATGGATCGCGGGCATCTGGACTTGCCGGATTGTCAGAATGATCTGATAGAAGCAGTGAGTGCGGTAAATCCGAATGTGATCGTTGTTCTTTCCGGGGGCGCGCCGTTCCTGATGCCCTGGCTCGGGAAGGTCAAGGCGGTCGTGAACGGTTATCTGGGCGGTCAGGCGGGCGGACAGGCCATCGTGAACATTCTGACCGGAAAGGCGGTCCCTGCGGGGAAGCTTGCGGAAACCTGGCCGCTGAACCTGTCGGATACGCCCGCATACGGTCACTTTCCGGGAACCGCGGAGAGCGTGGAATATCGGGAAAGCATCTTTGTCGGCTACCGGCATTATGATTCCGTTGGCAAGGAAGTATTGTTTCCCTTTGGCTATGGATTGAGCTTCACATCCTTTTCGTATGGGGATCTGAAGATTGTGCCGGTTTCGGACTCGTGCACCCCCCCTGATGCGCACCGTGCCGCAGCGGCGGCCACCGCTGCGTGCGAAACCACAGATACATGCCGGAATTCCCCTTCCGCTTCGGATGCCGGTCTTTGCTTCTCCGTCACCTTCTCGATTCGCAATACGGGACGGGTGGCCGGCGCCGAGACTGCCCAGCTCTATGTGTCCCAGCGGGATTCCGTTGTCGCGAAACCGGTCAAGGAACTCAAGGGATTTGCCAAAGTGCGGCTGGAGCCCGGAGAAGAAGCACGGGTGACATTGCCGCTTGAATCCCGTTCGTTTGCGCATTACGATGTCGGACAATCCGGATGGGTGGTTGAACCCGGTCTGTACCATATCCTGATCGGTTCGTCCTGCAGGGATATCCGACTTGAAGGAGCTGTTCCAATTGGGACTCCGCCCCCCGTCACGGAACGGCCCATCCGAAGAATCCGGACAAACGCGGCCGGTGTCTCCGATGCGGAGTTCGAAGCCCTGCTTGGGACGCCGATTCCTCCGAATGCCGTCCCTGTGGGCATTCTTACAGAAAACAACACGTTGGAACAGGCCAGGGAACGGTTTCTGGCCGGTCTGCTGTACCGCTTTGTCATCTTCTTCTTTCTCCGTCCCGCCGAACGGCGCGGGCACATGAACAAGGCCATGATGGCCCAGTCCATTTTGCAGCTGCCTTTTCGGGGATACGCCCGTATGAGTGACGGCGTAGTCAGCACCGCCATGCTCGAAGGTTTTTTGGTGATGCTCAACGGCCGGTTTTTCAAGGGACTCGGCCAGCTGATCCTGGCATCCGCGACCAAAAAACACAGAAAACGGGGCGCGGTCACTGACATCAAGGAGCGGGGGCTTTGAACAGCCCTTCATGTCGTGGTACACTGTTTGGGACGGACATGGGTCCGAAGACGGCCAAGGTGCGATTTGGAGCAAGCAGGCCCCACGGCGCCCGAACGGCAGACATCGCGTGATGGAGGAGGAAACTCGATTCATCACGCCAACGCAAAGGGGAAACAGTATGGGCAGGAATCCGGTAGTCACCATCACCATGGCAACAGGCGGCGTCATGAACGTCGAACTGTATCCCGAAATCGCACCGAATACGGTTGCGAACTTCATATCGCTTGTACAGAAGGGCTTTTACAACGGCGTCGTATTCCACCGCGTCATCAAGGGCTTCATGCTCCAGGGCGGTGATCCGGATGGAACCGGCATGGGCGGTCCCGGTTATGGCATCAAGGGTGAATTCCGTGGAAACGGCTTTGCGAACACGCTGGTTCACGAGCGCGGTGTCATCTCCATGGCCCGTTCCCGTCACCCCGACTCAGCCGGTTCCCAGTTCTTCCTCATGCATCAGAAGGCTCCGCACCTGGATGGCCAGTATGCGGGCTTCGGCAAGATGGTGGACGGGTTCGAGGAACTGGACCGCATAGCGGAGCTTCGCACGAATGCACAGGATCGGCCGCAGGAGGAGCAAAAGATCTCCACCATGACCGTGGACCTTGGCGACTACGTTCCGGTTGCGCCCGAGACGAATCAGGAGCGCTGACCAGGTCGGATTCGGCGGCATCGCCCACGGTGCGTCTTTCGTACCGGATTCGGAACCCTGAAGAAAATGAAAGCATCGGTTCCTGTCGGAACCCTGAAAGAGCATGAAAACCGCCATTCCAGTCGGCACCCTTTGGGGATTCCGGCAGGAATGGCGGTTTTTTTCCTGCGCATCCTGTGCGGGTATCGAAGAAAAGGAACTCAGTGTGGCAAAAGGCGTCGTTTGATACCCTGCCACATGTCGTTGAATGTCGCGTTCTTGTCATTTTGCATGCCGGGGACGAAAACAAGCACGACCGTCACCCGAAGGATGACGGAAAGCACGAAGACGATCATGTAGTGGTTGGGCACAAGACCGAAAATCCGGGTCCCATGCAGGGCGACATAGTCCCCGATGCCCTGCAGCAGCGCGCCACCCAGCAGCACGCCGACAAAGGAGCCGACGATGGACGTCACCGCCGAGAAAATGGCCACATAGGAAGGTCGTTGTGCGGCAGGCGAGATTGCGAGCAGCATGTTCATCGCCCCCATGTTGATGGCACACCAGAAGGAAGCGCCGACCGCATGAAACAGGAAGAGGGTGAGTGGGCTGCCTTTCTGGGAAAACAGCATGATGCAGGGCGACAAGGCTGTGACCAGTCCGGATATCCACATGACGGGCTTGTTCCCGTAGCGATCCATGAGCCTCCCCCAGTGGGAGATGGCCAGAATGGTGGCGACCGCCGCCGTCACCTGCGTAGCCAGTGTGACTTCCAGAAAAGAGAGTTCCAGCGGTCCCAGTGCATACCTCACGAAATAAGGGCCGGACATGTTCGAGGTGAAGGCCCAGAGGGTCCAGAAAAGAAGGAACTTGGAAAACGGTCCATCCGCGAGCATCTGCCGGAATACGGCGAGTGGGCGCATGCTGGCGTCCGTGTGCATGGGGACGTTTTTCACGCCGATGAAACACAACATGTCAATGACACCGAAAACGCCGCCGATGACGAACACGAGCGAATAACCCGCAAATCCGGGCAGCGTGTCCAGCAGGCGGGCGGTCAGCAGGCCGATGGTGACGCTGAAGACGGATATGATGCGGTCCCGGACGGAAAACCAGCGACCCCTTATTTCGATGGGAACAAGATCCGCCAGCCAGGGTGTAAAGCAGACATTGATGAAGGAGCCGCCGAGGGAGGAAATGCCGACCAGGAAGATCACCGACCAGATGCGCAGCCAATCCGGCCGGACCGGTACTAGAAACGGAACCAGGCCGATCAGGATCCAGAGGGCGCGTGAAACGGCTCCGAAGGTCAGCATGTAGGCCTTTCGCTTTTTTGTCCGGCTGACCAGCATGGCGGCAGGGATCTGCATCAGGGTGCCGAACAGCGGGATGGCGGTCAGAACGCCGAAAATGAAGTCGTTCGCGCCCAGATCCTTTGCGAGACCGGTCAGGGCGGAACCGCCGGTGATGGTGCCGAAGAGATTTCCGAACAGATTTCCGAAGATCATGAACAGGATGCTCCGCCGGATGTCCGGGAGAAGCCGTGCTTCTTCGTATAGCGGCTTGAAGGGGGATTTCACAAGCTGTTTCAACATGGATGTCCTCACCCGGTTTCCTTGCTGTCTGGATCGCATTTTCCAATTCAAAACTCGAAAACCCTTATTGCACCCTTTCGGGAAGGAGCGATGCATCCGCAGGAAAACAAATCCATTATCGGTTCCCCGCGGAACCCTGTCAATCTCCTTTTTGCACTTTGTCTGAAATGGGAACCCTGTTCGACGGATATAGCGGCTTCCCCGCATATACTGTGCTTGTCGGCCCTGCCGGCCGGATCCGGATGAGCCGCCCGCAGATTGCATCCGCCATTTTCCGTTCCATGGAAAGGATGACCGTAATTGCATGCAAATCTAGATGGAAAGGGATGGATCCCTCGTGTATAATCAAGAAGTTGCACGGAGGATAAAGGGATGGAACATACGAAAAGCCGACGACTTGTGGCTCTTTCCGTAGCTCTGCTGTGTTTGTGCATGCCCTTCCTGTTCCGCTCCTCCTCGCAGGCGGCGGTTGTAGACGAACAACCTCTCAACTTTGTCATGGTTGACCGGCAGAACTATGATACATTCTTCGGGTTCTTCGGTGGTTATGAAGTATCGGCGCCGGAGACCATCACCACCGGCAGTCCGCTCATCCTTCGTTTCATGTATGAAGGAAACCCGACTGTCTCCTCCGCGAAATGCAGTGTCGTCTTCGATTGGGGAAGCGGCCTGGTTCCGGGCAAATGGAACATTCTTTGCCAGTCCGATCTTTATTTCAGCGAAAACACAACAGAACGGATTTTCCGATTCTCCCATCCCACCCTGGCAGGGAATCATTATCAGACGCCTGTCGACGGGAAAATCGACATCTTTCAGATCATGGAGGTTGTCGATCCGGCGCAGGCCTGGGTGAAGGTGCTGGCAAAGGATGACCTGGGGAATGTTTTGTGCGACCGATCCTATGATTTGTCCGGGAAAGCCGGCGTCGGAGCGGATCGTTACGAAACTGCGGTCGACAAGGCGCCGGCGATGGTCGGCCTAAATGCCTATCTGAGCTCGACCATTCCAAACGTCACTGCCGAGGAAATCACCAGGGCGCGTGCCCTGTATGACACCGGTGACTATGATATCGCCTTCACACTGGAGGGAAACGGGAGTGTCGGCAAACAAAACGACGCGACCTTTCGCGTCGGACCCCTGCAGTATGATGAGCAAGCGACGATCTCCTTCCACAATTCCTACCCCACGGGTTTGCTTGCCTCCGGGATGACGCTGCCTGTACAGGTGGGGGGCGGCGACGGAACCCTGCGGGTTGTCTCCTCCATTTCAAAATTCCGCCCGCTGACGGAGAACATCGGCCAGCATCCCAATATGACCGCTTATGTGCAGTGGCCTGTTGTCAGCGCGTATCGCACCTCGCCGGTGGTTGCCGCAGGTGTCGGTGCGGCTGCGGATGCAGGCGGGACACCGGTCACGATCCGCGACCTGATGACGGATCCGGCGGTATCCTCGGGCGCCGTGGCATCGGGCGTGCTTGGATCCGTCGCACCGACCGGCACGGCGAGCCCGTCGGCGACATCCGATGCCACTGCCACTGCAACTGCCACGCCTTCCGCCACGGCAACCACTCCTGCAGACACAGCAGACCCGGCTTCCCCGCCGGTGCCGGATCCGACAGGCATTCCTGACCCAGACCCTGGGCCCGTGCCTGTTCCCGGGGATCGTGATGACGGCTTCATCGATATTGCTCTCGACAAGCTGGCGGACATCCCTGTCCCCGTGGCGGCTGCGGGAGGCGGTGCCGGCGCGCTCTGTGCCGTAGTGGCCGCCTGGGTGCTGCTGCACCACAAGGACTATCTTGCGCTGAAACCCCTCCTTGCACAGATCGGGAATGCGGCGTTGGCACTGGATGCGCTGCCGGCGCTCGCATCGGAGGAAGCGGCCAGACAGGCTGCCGTCACCGGCGTCGAGACGGCGGGCAGGAAATTCCTGCCGCTCCTTTATTTCAAATATCGTGCCTGCACCTTCATTGTGGAAGACAAGGGAGAAGACGGGGAACACCTGCTGCGCAAGGTGCGGCTTCGTTTTCGGAACGGGGCGAGACTGAAGCTGGACCTGATGGAGGACATGGGCAGATTGACGGCGGCTGCAGCGAAAAAAAAGCCGGAACTGCTGGTCAGACACCCCCGGAAGGCAATGCGCAACAAGCGGGATGTGGAAATCGAATACCGGTATGGTGGGACCGGAATGCTTCGGGATCATTTTGAGGATGAGGATGCATTCGTGCCGAACCGTGTCATCTATTCATGAAAGGCGGACAACCGATGTTGAACGGACAGATGCAACTGCGGGAGGTTCATCGCGCCAATTTTACCGCAAGGACCGAGAACATGCGAAAGGTATGGGCCTATCGCGCGATCTACAGCGCTCATCCCGCCTTTTTGAACAGCATCAGGCAGGTGATGGAAAGCTTTGTCGGTGACATGCTGGAAGCGGTTGCCGCAGATTTGCCGGCGGATCATCCCGATCAGAAGATCCTCAGGAAGAATACGCTGGAGGCGAATATTTCCTATCTCAGGAACAAAGGCGCCATTGATGCCAATCTGTTTACGCACATGCACGTAATCCGCATGTGCGGCAACCTTGGTTCCCATGACCAGGGCGGGGTCACGCCGGATCCTTATCTGGTGGAATCCTGTGATATGTCCATGCAGTGTTTCATTCGCTGGTATACCGCACTTTATCTTGAGAATGGCTTTGACTTGGATGCCTTCATGAAAAAGATCCCGAAACTGGTCATCATCGACATTCCGAAACCGAACGAGCCGGGTGGGAAACGAAAGCGGATCGGCGGGATGATGTCTTTCGTGGCTGATTATGGCAAACAGCTGCTGCTGACACTCATCGGCTCGTTGCTGGTGGCATGGCTTCTGAATAAATACGGGGCGGCGATTCTCGCGCTCATCGGAGGATGAGCGGCTGATCCTGCCGGAGGATGCATGAAATATCGATTCGTCCATCAGGGATATGCCGCAGGAGCGGAAGAACTGGATGGGAAGACCCTGTTTCTGGACGTCGGGAATGCGCTCGGCAAGGGTATCTTCGATCATCACCAGTCCGATGGCGCAGAAGGTCCCGCAGGGGCTTCCTTCCGGTCGGCCTCTTTGCTTCTCACCACCTATCCCCAGTTCATCCCGCCGAATGTGGAAACGATTGTGCTCCACCGGAACAGTGATTTCGACTGCTGGCTGTCCGTCTGGCTGGTCCTTCATTACCTTGCCAGACACGCGTGGCCGGAGAGCTACGAAATTCTGACGGAATACGCGGTACGAAATGACCAGGGTCTGGCGGACTTCCGCACCCCGAACGCCATCGCCCCGATCGCCTGCCTTGTTCCAGAGGCTGTCGGAAAGGAAACCGGCCCATGGCGGGCCGAAAGGATGCCTCTCCGTGGAATCGCGACCGCCGATGGAAAAGGGGATGCGCACGAATTCGCCCTTTTGGAGCGGGGCCTTGCTTTTGTCGAATATCTTTTTGAGCGATTGGCGTCCCAGAAAAAACGCTTGTCGCAAGAAGGATGCGGGAACGAATGGACTGCCGACATGCCCGGTCTCTTTGACTTCCCCCAGGACTGGCCGGTGGAATACGGCATGGCGGTTCAGGATCAGTCCCTTTATCTGGCGGAGCGCGACAATCCGGATTGTTGTGAAATCTGCCGGGTTTCCTTGCCAAACACCCTGACGGGACAAAAGGAAATGACGGACGCCTTGCTGTGGCATGTCATTCCATCCTGCAGGCTGCATAGGTTTTGGGCGCGTTCGGATCAGACCGCCGCGTCCGGCGGATTTGTCCTGACCGCCATTCCCCAGTTCGTGCGTGAATCGGAGGGCTTGCCGGTCACACGCGTCATCCTGTCCACCAATCCGCATAGCCCGTTCAATCTGCGGAATCTCGGCGCGGCACTGGAGCGGGCGGAACTGTTGAAGGAAAAGGAAATCTGCGCAGGGCGGGATACCACCGGAAGTTCCTGGCGGACCCGTGAGGCGCAGATGCATATGGAAAGGAAGGAACGGCGGTTTCCGGACGAGTGGTGTGTCAACCACGATCCCTGGTATGACGGTCGCGCGCACGCCCATACCATCGTGGATGCACCGGGGCGCGGGAGTCTGCTTTCCATCCGGGAAATCATCGGCATCCTGAAGGGATATCTGAAACCAGAACTTGCGTCCTGCCGATCGCGTATCGCATTTCCCCTCTCCTGGGCCATGGGAAAGCACCACATCGGCTTTTCCGCCGTCGCAAGGAAACTGACGGCAGTGAATGGGTTTGAGTCCTTCGAGATACAAAAGGCATACGAAGGAATCAGCTATTTCCATGAGCCGGTTTCGGAGCTGTTCGCCGGGTCCGGAAAATCCCTTTCCTTCCATGCATGGCACATTGCACCGCATCTGATTCCACGAGCCCTGTGGGAAGCAGGAGGGGCGGATGGTTCCGCATTGCGGGAAGACAAAACCACCGCAGATCTGCTTCTGTTGCGGAACGGTGTCGGTTATCTGGTGCTCGGGACGGAGTTTGACAATCCGGTACCGGGACCGGGCGGAATGGGCATGAACCGGATGCTGGGGCTGCAGAAGGCTGTTGCGGAACAGGCGACTTTGATCAACGAATGGCTGACACCCTGGCTTGGCAGACTTGAGGTGTCAAAAGCGGTGGTTTTCACGGCCGTCAGAACAAAAGGGCACATGCTGGGAAAAGAGGATCTGAACAGCCTTTCCTATAAAATCTGCAACAAGCTGAGCTATCTGCGGGAGGACGAAAGCCTCCATACGGACGAGGATGCGCAGGGGCTCAGCCGGAACGGGAAACTGATGCGCGTCGTTCCTGTCCAGCGGAACGTTGTGTTCGGTTTCGCCCAGCAGGGGATTGCCCTTTGCCTGCATGAGGATGGTCGCGACGGGGACAAGCTGGCCTATTATGAAAAGCACTTCTTCGGCGCGCATTTCTATGCGTTTCTGCTCGCGCTGAACCAGCGTTTTTTCCTGCTTTCGATCTCCAGGCGGTTGAGTCGGATGATGAAGGGCAAAAACGCGGAGCGGGAGGCCCTGAATCTGAAACGGCTCTACATGGAGCACCTCACGCAGGCGGCTTTCGGACAGATCAGCCCGATTGCGCTCATCAGCCACTTGTACGCCACCACGAACGACGTGTTCCAGGTGAAGGCGCTGTCATTGGAAGTGGAAAGTCAGCTCAAAGCCTACGATTCCTTCGTGAAGGACGAACGGAGCCGGAAAGTCGGCCTTGTGACCGCTTTTTACCTGCCGGCCCAGATCATACAGTGGATTGTCGCCTTCAAGATCATCACGATTGCGAACGTCACGGAACGGAATGTGGGGACGTGGGCGGTCATGGCCGCGTTTGCCGTTCTTTCCGGTCTGTTGTATCTCTATATCAGGAAACAGGGCAGATATCATTGACGGGATGCCGGATATACCGGAATCCCGCAGTTGCGTCAGACGACTGTCCCGATCTTTCCGCGGCAGGTGGTGAAACTGGCGCTGATGTTCTGCGTGTCCCCGTTCGATACAGGCGCTGATGTTCTGCGTGTCCCCGTTCAATTCGGGTGCTGATTCCCTGCCTATCCCCGTTCAATACGGGCTGGCCGCGAACTCCTCCAGGGAAGCGCAGTAGATGGGGTTTGTATCCGTGCGGGCATCGTCGAGCCATTTCTGGAGCAGGGGATGCGGCCCCCAACAGGCGATCCGGTATTCGATATTGATCAGTCTGTGCCGGTGCACATCATAGCCATCCGGCGCAAGGAAAACCGGCGGACTCTTCCTTTCGGGATCCCAGGTGCTTTCCAGCGGGCAATGCAGGTAGAACAGGTCCTTTGCCAGATAGGTCCGGTATTCGTTCTGGGTTTCCGGCATGGGATCCTTATGGTCATTGTACTGCGCTTCAGGATTCAGCCGGAATGTTCCTCGTTCGGCCAGCAGTGTACGGATTTCCCACGGATTCAGCACCATTCCCGCTTCATCCATGCAGTAGGCATTCCAGGTCGGGTCCAGCATGACCCACTTTCCGGGATTCCGGACATAGGCGATGGTGACGACATGATTGTCTCCGTCATACGGGGAAGCCGGGAGGATGGAGATCGTACGGGCAGGCAATCCTACGGCCAGGCAGCACTCCGTGAGAATGATGGAGAGGGCACGGCAGTTGACACCACGGCTGACCGATTGTCCGAAGGTGTATTTGAGCAGGTCAAGCGCCGTTTCCGGGATCCGGTTGTCATAGTCGCCCACATGGATCGTATTGGCCGACAGCCAGTGAAGGAGGTTGGTCGCCTTTGCAAAGTCATCGCCATTGCCCGCTATGATATCCAAAGAATACTGCGATCTCAGTTCGACCCATTTCGGATTCGTGAGGTCATAGGAGAAGCGGCGATCGCCCAGGGTGGAGCGGTTGAAACGGTCATTCATCTTCAGTAGTCCGGCAAAATTGTCAAAATCCATGATGCACCTCCATCTATCACACCGGTCACAGCCCATCCCAGGTCTCCTTACGGAAAGGGGAAGGGTTTATGACCGGAAGCACGCACCTTTGCCAAGTCGGGTGGCCGCCGTGGTAACCTTACCATTTTATCACTCCATGGGCCAAATAGCCTAATCCTTACGGAGATGCGGGACTGCACCGGATACAGGGAGCAAAGGGATTGTGTTGGAATTGTGTCGTGTGTTCTGCGAATTGTGTCGAAAACATGCATATCTCCGGAAAATGTACAAATATTTGTACACAATATCATAAATCCCTCACAACTGCGTGATATGCTCGAAGTGAACGGAGGTGGATCCCATGTCTGTGAGGTTGCAGGAAAAAACACCTGTCCACAAGAATGAGGCACGTCTGATCGAGGAAGTGGACCGCATCATCGCCCAATACCGGACACACCGGGGCAGTCTCATCCAGATTCTGCATCTCGTGCAGGAAGCCTACGGGTATCTTCCGACCGAAGTGCAAAAACGAATCGCGGTTGCGCTGGACCTGCCTCTCTCGGAAGTCTCGGGCGTTGTGACGTTTTATTCCTTCTTCTCCGACAAGCCGCGCGGTCTCCATACCATCCGCGTCTGTCTCGGAACGGCCTGTTACGTGCGAGGCGGCAGGAAAATCGTTGAAGCCCTCATGCGCACGCTTCAGGTGGAGCTGGGGGAAACCACGTCGGACGGGCGGTTCACTTTCGAAGTGGCCCGTTGCATCGGTGCCTGCGGTCTCGCGCCAGCGCTGATGATCGACGGAGAGGTATACAAGCAGGTCCGGGCGAACAAGCTCGATGCCATCCTGGCAAAATATGCAAACGGGTAAGGGGGGGACTTGCCATGAGTCTGAAGACAGACCATGCCCTTATTACGGGAGTGGCCGATCTGGAGCGGATCAAACGGGAATGGACGGAACAGGAGAAGACATATCGGAGCCAGGTGCTGGTGTGCGCCGGTGCCGGATGTGTTTCCTCGAAATGCGCGGAGATTGTGAAGGCGGTGGAGCAGGAGCTCGCGGTTCAACGGCTCGCTAAGGATGTGGCCGTCCGCGAAACAGGCTGCATGGGCATTTGCGCGGTTGGTCCGGCCATGCTGGTCCTGCCGGAACGGACCTTCTATACCCTGCTCACCCCGGAGCGTGCGAAGGACATCGTACGCCGGCATCTGAAAGACGGGGAGATCGCAACGGAACACACCTTCTATGATGAATCGCTGCACAGGCACGTCCCCTGCATAGACGACATCGAATTCTTCCAATCCCAGGTGCGTGTGGCTTTGCGCAACTGCGGCAGCATGGATTATCACCGGCTGGATGCCTATATCGCACGGGATGGATATCTGGCGGCCGCCAAGGCAGTGCTCGAATCCTCTCCCGGAGACGTAATTGCGGAGATCATCAGGTCCGGGCTGAAAGGGCGCGGCGGCGCGGGATTTCCGACCGGTGTGAAGTGGCGTGCGGGTCAGATGGCGAAGAGCGCACAGAAATACATCGTCTGCAATGCGGACGAGGGAGATCCCGGTGCTTTCATGGACCGAAGCCTCATCGAAGGGGATCCGCACAGTATTCTTGAGGGGATGATCATTGGTGCCTATGCCATCGGCGCTTCGATGGGGTATGTATATATCCGTGCGGAGTACCCGATTGCGGTGGAACGGCTGGAGCACGCCATCGGAGAGGCGCGGGAGGCCGGATTGCTGGGTGGAAATCTCTTTGGCGGCGCTTTCGCCTTTGATGTTGAAATCCGTATCGGTGCGGGTGCATTCGTGTGCGGCGAGGAAACTGCGCTGCTGTCCTCCATTGAGGGAAAGCGCGGAGAACCACGCCAGAAACCGCCGTTCCCGTTTCAGAAGGGCCTTTTCGACGAACCGACCATCATCAACAATGTGGAAACCCTCGCCAGTGTCGCACCCATCCTGCTGCATGGAGGTGACTGGTACGCGCGGTACGGGACGGAAAACAGCAAGGGAACCAAGGTGTTCGCGCTGGCCGGAAACGTGGTCAATACGGGCATTGTGGAAGTTCCAATCGGTATGCCGCTGGGGGACATTCTTTTCAGGATCGGTGGCGGGATGCAGGGAAAAAAGAAGTTCAAATCGGCCCAGATCGGGGGCCCGTCCGGCGGATGCATCACCCAGGAGAATCTGAATGTGCCGGCGGAATATGAGGCACTGACAAAACTGGGTGCCATCATGGGATCGGGTGGCCTGATCGCAATGGATGAGGACACCTGCATGGTGGATACAGCGCGGTTTTTCATGGATTTCATCCAGGACGAATCCTGTGGAAAATGTGTCGCATGTCGGATCGGGACGAAGCGGATGCTGGAAATCCTCGAACGCATCAACCGGGGGGAAGGAAGGGAAGGGGATGTCGGATTGCTGGAGGAACTGGGGGAGACCATCCGTCAGACCGCCATGTGCGGGCTCGGACAGACGGCGCCAAACCCCGTCCTCAGCACGATCCGGTACTTCCGGGACGAATATGACGAACATATCAGAAACAAGCACTGCCGAGCCGGCGTCTGTACCGATCTGTTCATCTCGCCGTGCGCCAATACTTGCCCCGCCCATGTCAATGTGCCGGGTTATCTGGCACTGGTGGCCGCTGGCCGAATCAAGGACGCTTACAGTCTCATCCGCCAGGAAAATCCCTTCCCGGCGGTCTGCGGACGCATCTGCACCCGGCCCTGCGAGGCGAAGTGCCGGCGCGGCTCGACGGACGAGCCCGTCGCCATCTGCGATGTGAAGCGGTTCGTGGCGGATTGGGCTTTCCGGAACGAAACGCCGTTCACCGAAGAGATCGTGTTCCCAAGGAACGGGAAGAAAGTGGCGGTGATCGGTGCGGGGGCATCCGGACTGACAGCAGCCTGGTATCTGGTCCGCATCGGTTATGAAGTGGAGGTCTTCGAAGCGCAGGATGTCGCCGGCGGCGTGTTGGCGTTCGGCATTCCGCAGTATCGGCTGCCGAAGGAGGTCCTGGCGCACGAAATCTCCCTCATCGAGAAAGCGGGTGTCAAAATCCGGCTGGGGACGGAAATCGGGAAGGACATCAAGTTCAAGACCCTGAAATCCCAGTTCGACGCCATCTATGTGACGACCGGCGCCTTGATCCCGCAGCGGATCGACATCCCCGGGGAACAGCTGCAGGGCGTCTATCCCGGCATCGATTTTCTGAAGGATGTGAATTTTCATCGGCCGATCGCACTCGGCAGAAGCGTGGCGGTCATCGGGGGTGGAAACACGGCCATCGATTCGGCACGAACGGCCATGCGGTTGGGAGCGGAGAAGGTGATGGTGCTTTACCGGCGCAACATTGCTGCGATGCCGGCCTATCAGTCGGAAATCGAGGAGGCGGAGCTGGAGGGAGTGGAAGTCGTGGAACTTGTGGCGCCGGTCCGATTTGTCGGCGGGAAGTCCGGGCATGTCGAGCAGGTGGAATGCGTGCGCATGAAACTGTCGGATTTCGACAGGACGGGACGCAGGAAGTCCATTCCCATAGAGGGTTCGAACTTCCTGATCCCGGTCGATTCCGTCATTCCCGCCGTCAGCCAGCATTCGGACCTTCCCTTCATTCGGAAGGAGGAAATCGGCCTGACGAACTGGGGTACCTTCCTGGTGGATGATGACACGCTGATGACGACCATGGAAGGCGTGTTCGCGGGCGGGGATGTCGCGAGAGGGCCGGATACGGTCATCCAGGCGATTGCGGACGGCAAGCACGCGGCAGAGGCCATCGACCGGTATCTGGGCGGAACCGGGCATCTCAACAAAGGCGCTCCGATTGACATTCCCGATGTGTTCGACGAGGACGAAGTGGTCGCCCTGAAACGGTTCCCGCTGGACATGCTCCCGCATGGGCAGCGCAGGAACTCTTTCGATGAAGTCGTGCTCGGTTACCACAAACTGACGGCGATGGCCGAAGCCATGCGGTGTCTGCACTGCGACAGGAGGTGAAGGTATGCTGCATCTGAGGATTGACAACCGGGAAGTCACCGCGGAAGACGGAATGACCATTATGGAAGCTGCCGCAGCCAATGGAATTCGCATTCCATCGTTGTGCCGGCTGGAAGGGGTGCATGCGTTCGGAACCTGCCGCATCTGTTCCGTGGAGGTCGAAGGGGCCAAAACCCTGCAAGCTTCCTGCATGGCCGTTGCGACGGAGGGTATGGTGATCCGGACTCATACCGAGAAAGTCCGTGAGGCGCGGAAAATCCTCTATGAACTGATTCTTTCCGATCACTCCAAGGACTGTCTGGCCTGCCGGCGCAACCAGAGCTGTGAACTGCAGGAACTCGGCAAGCTCCTGGGCGTGGAAACCTCCCGTTTCGAGGGGGAACAATCCGAACGGGTTCTGGACGAATCGGCGGCCATTACCCGTGACATGTCCAAATGCATCCTGTGCCGCCGATGTGTGACGGTTTGCAATACCGTGCAGGGAACCGGCGTGCTCAATGCCCAGAACCGTGGCTTTTCCACGGTGGTGGGACCGGCGGCCGAATTGGCGTTGGGCAGCGTGAATTGCGCCTTCTGCGGGCAGTGCACGGTGGTATGTCCCGTTGGGGCGTTGAAGGAAACCGACGCGACCGAAAAGGTGTGGAAGGCGCTCTCCGATCCCGCCAAAAGGGTGGTGGCGCAGGTGGCTCCGGCCATCCGGGTTGCCATCGGTGAGGAATTCGGCATGGAACCGGGAAGCCGTGTGACGGGAAAACTGGCATCCAGCCTGCACGCGCTTGGCTTCGCCGATGTGTTCGATACGAATTTCGCGGCGGACCTGACCATACTGGAGGAGGGAACGGAGTTTCTGGGACGTGTGCGACTGGCACTCACCGGCGTTTCGCCAGGGATGCCGCATGGCGTGGCAGACGGATCGGCCGGGCGGGAGTCCAAGCCAGCAGAAGCCGTTCTGCCCATGATCACCAGCTGCAGCCCAGGCTGGATCAAATATGTCGAGCATGCGTGGCCGGATGAGTTGGATCACCTGTCCACCTGCAAATCCCCCCACACCATGCTGGGCGCACTGGTGAAATCCCATTACGCCCGGAAAATCGGCCGGGCGCCGGCGGATCTGTTTGTCGTCTCCGTCATGCCCTGCACTGCGAAAAAGTTTGAGATCGCCCGTCCTGAAATGCGGAATGACGGGGTGCCGAATGTGGATGCGGTACTCACGACCCGTGAACTTGCGGCCATGATCAAGGAAGCGGGCATCGACTTCACCAGCCTGCCTGATGGTGAATTCGACCATCCGCTGGGCCTTTCCACCGGTGCTTCGGATATCTTCGGCCTGACGGGCGGCGTCATGGAAGCGGCATTGCGGACCGTGTACGAGGTCGTGACCGGCCGGCCGCTCCCCTTCGAGAATCTGCATGTCACCCCGATCATGGGGTTGGAACAGGTCAAGGAAGCCGAGATCAGTATCGAGAATCCGCTGCCCGAGTACGGGTTTCTGGCTGGGTTCGCTGTTCGCGTGGCGGTTACAAGCGGCCTGCGGGGGGCGAGGAAGTTGATGGAGCAGGTGGCGGAAGGAACTTCTCCTTTTCATTTCATCGAGGTGATGGGGTGCCCTGGCGGGTGCATCACCGGCGGAGGCCAACCCCGATCACAGGACCCGTTTGTCCGGGAGAAGCGCCTGAAGGGGCTTTATGCGGAAGACGAATCGAAGGAACTGCGAAAATCGCATGAAAATCCTGATGTTTCGGTCCTCTACAACGAATTCCTGCAGGTTCCAAACAGTCTGGTCTCTCATGAATACCTGCATACGCATTATACGCCACGCGGACGCTTCAATGAACGCACCGGGGAGACAATGGACGTCGCCAATCAGCAGACCGCCACGCAGAAGCACAGGAATAAGCGACAAGGCATGGAAGGCAGGCCGACAGTGGCCCTGAAGCCGCAGACCGATGTGGAGTCCGCAAGGGTGCTCGCCCTGGAAGCGGAAAACATGCGGCTCAAGGGTGAATTGACCGATGCGCTCGAAACCGTGGATATCTTCAAACAGGTGGTATCGAACTACAATACCCGCTGATCCCGCGGAGGCGGGAACCGATGGGCCGACAGGATCCAAAGGGGGGTCGCAGGATGGACAACAAGGAACATCTCAAACACAAGAAGGAAGAGATTCTCTACGAAATGAATGCGGTCAGGCACTATATCGAGGACCAGGAATTTGATGACCAGCTGAAGGAAGAATGGGACACGGATATCCGTCAATTGAAAAAGATAGATCGGTTGCTCGAGAAAATCGAGATGAAGGAGCACAAGGCGCATTGAACTTCCGGATTACGCCTCGAAGGTTTTCCTCAACCTCGTATGACGGGGCGGCTCGAATATCTTTGTATTCCGGATTACGCCTCGAAGGTTTTCCTCAACCTCGTATGACGGGGCGGCTCGAATATCTTTGTATTCCGGATTACGCCTCGAATTTGTATCCGTAACCCCAGACGGTGACCAGGTAGTGATCATAGGGGCGGATGCTGCTGCGCAGGGATTTGATGTGCGTATCCACCGTTCGTTCGGAGCCGATGAAATCCGGTCCCCAAACCTCATCCAGTAGAATCTCACGCGGATATGCCCTGTTCGGGTTCTGTGAAAGGAATGCGAGCAGGGCGTATTTTTTGGGTGTCAGCTGGATGGGCTGCTCATCCACGTATACTGTATGGGAAAAGGTGTCGATATACAGTCCCCTGTAGGAGACTTTCCGCTCGGCGGTTGTTGTCTGTGCTGATCCGTTTCTCCGGAGGAAGGCCTGGATATGCGCCACCAGCTCGGCTGAAACGATGGGTTTGCGGAGGTAGTCGTCCGCGCCGAGTTGATAGGCGGCCTGGCAGTTTGCGTCCGTCGGGTGGTCGCAAAGAATGAAGATGGGGACATCGGAGACGCTTCGCAGCTGAAGGAATACATTTCGTCCGTCCAATTCCGGCAGATCCATATTCAGCAGGACAAGGGGATAATCATTTCTGCGGAACATCTTGATGGCGCTGATGCCGTCCACCGCCTCGTCCAGGACAAGGCCGGCTGACCTGGCTTCCGCCCGCAGTGCGGTGCGCAGGACGGGGTCAGGATCTACGACGAGCAGCCGAACTGGATCCATGCCATACTCTCCTTCACGCCACGAATCAGCTGTGTTTCAAGCTTGCCGGGCAAGGAACATGAAAGGGCTTCCGCATGCCGGGTGTATCCAATACGTTTCTACCTTCATCGCGGTCACATGAATCAACCGGTCGGAAAAGTCCGTCCTTTCGCGAACGACCCTGATGGATAGGTAAACGATTTCTGCCTTTCCCGTGCAAGTCTTGCGATTCACGGATAAAATGGAAAGGGACCTTCCTGAGCTCCAATCCATGCCTGCTTGCCGGTTGCTTGTTATTGCCAGCTGAATGCCGATTCCATCATCCTGGGACGGGGAGGAACCATGACGCGTCAACCCTTGGACACTGAAACCCCATGTCGCCGACCGCAATCGGCGGCCGGACTCGGAGCGGCTCTTGCCCGAATTGTCGCAGTCATGGCCGGCTTGGTCGTGCTGCTGGCGCTGCCTGCCTCGGTAGGCGCCGTCCGTCGTCTGACGTTGTCTCTGACAGAGAAACCGGGCATCGCGACGCTGGCGGCAACCGCGTATCTCCTGATGGCAGTTGGTTCCCTGCTTTTGCTGAAACTGCTGTTGCCAAAGATCTCCGGGTTGCTGGGATGGACGGATGGCCGCAAGCCCGTCGTGATTGGATTTCTGGCTTCGGCGCTGATGCTGCGACTGCTTTGTACATGGTTGCTGCATCCTGTCCCCCTATCCGATTACCGGACTCTTTTGGATGCAGCGTTCCGTTTTTCCCATGGCGATTTCGGATACAAGGCCCTATCCTATTTTCGGACATGGGCCTATCAAATTGGTACCGTTGCGTATGAAGGAGTCATTCTCCGGCTTTCGGACGGCGCGCTCTGGCCGCTCTATCTGCTCAATGCGGTTTGGTCGGTTGCCACCGGCTGGCTGATCTGGCGGATTGGAAATAACCTCGTGAAGCCGGAAGGTTCCGGGAGTTCCCTGGGGGAAGCGAAGGATACACGGGCTGCCCTGGCCGGGATGGCATTCTTTCTGTTTTCGATTCCGTCCATCCTCTTCAGTGCGGTTCTGGCAAACGAACACCTTGCCATGATGCTGTTTTATGGTGCATTTGCAATCTTGCTGAAGAAACGGACGGAACACGCTCCTACTTTCTCTGCCGAACTGGGGTGGGATGCTGTTGCCGGTTGTTTCCTGGCGTTGGGGAACCTGATCCGCCCCTTGGGAAGCTTTTGTCTGTTGGCTGTTGCAGGAGCGCTGATTCTTTCAGGTCTTCAGACCCGTTCCCTGCGACCGCTTGTGCGGATATCCGTCATCGTGCTTGCCTATGCCGGAGTGGGGTGGGCCGCAGGGTTCTTACTCATCGAGATGGGCGTGACGGACCTGCCGCTACGGAACTTCGATCCCCTCTATAAAATCCGGCTTGGACTGAATCAGGAAAGCAACGGTTGGTTTTCCGTCAAGGACGCGCATCTTGGCACATCCCACACACTGGGCGCAGAGCGGGACGCCTGGAACCGAAGTGTCATCCTGCAGCGTATTTCAGACAAAGGGGCGGTTCTCCATCTGTTTATGACGAAGTTCGGTTCATTCTGGGGCGACTTTGACGGCTGTATCGTTTGGGGCGTCGGAGCGGGGGGCTCTGTCGTCGCACTGGCTGTCCTGAGCGCGTTGGAGCATCTCCTGTATCCGATCCTGATGCTGCTTGCAACAGTATCGATCCTTCACCGGATCCGCAGGAATGCCGATGCGGGAATGAGCCTCTTCTGGCTGTTGATTGTCGGATATGCGCTTGTTCACCTGGTCATTGAAATCCAGACGCGATATCGATATTTCCTGCTGCCCGCCCTCTGCCTGATGGCGGGGGAAGGCCTTGTCATCCTGGCTGATCGGCGTCATGCCGCAAGAAGAGACTGATCTTCTTTTCCGATCTGCTTCGTCCTAATGGGAAGAGCGAACCGGAATCATCAGTTCCGTGACCTTTTCACCCTGCCGCTCCAGATACAGTTCGATGTCCTCCCGGCCGTCGTGATGGTATCCGGAAGACGGGAGCCATCGGGTGTAAAGATAGTTCCAGGTTTTCTGGACGCTTTCCGTGTAGGGGCCGATGACGGTGAAGCAGGCGAACAGGCCGGACTCGAGTTTCCGGTAGGCGATTCCAGGATAACGCGCGGCATTCGGATCCACTTCATATCCGATGAGGTACTCGAAATCCAGTGTTTCCGTAGGCATGACGATCCCCATGCTCTCGCGTTCATATTTCGCAGGAGGCAGCTCCCGCCAGCATTCCGCCTGCTTCCACTCCTGCCAGAAGACGGGGATTTGCTGCAGATTCGTTCCATCCGCCCGGAAAGTGCGCACATGACCCGCCACAAGGCGTTCCGGCAATTTCCGGAGCAGGGGAGTCAACCCTTCCGAAGCGCGCTGAGCGGAGAAGAGCATGGCGTTTGCGGACATCGGTTCCCGAATCTCGCAATGAATCTTCCGTTTGCGGCATGCGGAGGGGGAAAAGCCATATGCCTGTTCGAACGCTCTGCTGAATGCTTCCCTGGACTGATATCCATGTGCCAGGGCGATGTCGATGACGGGTCTGGCTGTTTCCACGAGTTCGCGCGAAGCATCCGACAGCCGGCGCTTGCGGATGTATTCCTTGAGACTGTCCCCGACCAGATCCTGAAACAGGCGGTGAAAATGATAAAGGGAATACCCTGCTTGCCGGGCAAGCAGGGTAAGGTCGATCTCTTCGTCAAGATGATCCTCGATATAGGCCAGGGCGCGTTCCAAGGCGTCGACATGCTGCATGGCGCTTCCTTTCGTTTGGGAGCCGGGAGTCAGACTGCCGGAGGGTTCTCGAGACTGTTCCGCACAAGGCTCCAATCCTCCGGCACTCTGATTTTATCGTGTTTGGCCACAAATTGTCGGAAAGTCTCGAAATCCTGATCCACCCCTCCGGCCAAGCGGACCAACTCATCGACAACGGCCCAGTCGTCCGCGGACCATGTTTCGGAAGGCATGTTCTTGTATCCGGCCCAGCCATCCCAGGGCTGCATCGGGGTATTCAACAGGGAATTGACATCCAGCAGCAGGTTGCAGCACAAATAGTCATATCCCCACCAGGTGAAGATGCCGAACTTCAACGGATCCGCCTGACCGGAACGGGCGAGGGTCCAGGATATGGGGCCTGTCAGGAACCGGTCCCGCGGTACGTCCATCGGATCGAAATCCACAGCCAGCTTTTCGCATTGCGCCACGTCAAGCTGTGCATCGGTAAGCTGCCAGGCGTTCCGATCCTTGTTCCACCATTCCAGGACCCAATGATCGACATACTTGTCTTTCTCGAAATAGGTACCAAACCCGCAGCGGGCGCGGGCGGGAATGCCGGCTTCGCGAAACAGGCAGGCAGCCAGAACCGAGAAATCCCGGCAGATGCCGACCATGTGTTCGACCATGGGGTGCGGATCGCTGATGTCCTTGTATCCATGGGCCTTCAGCCATGCCAGCTTTTCTTCGATCGTCCGTTGCCAGGGTTCCTGGTTTCGTGTTTCATCCAGTTCGATACCGTACGCCCAGCGCGCCATATGGGCGTGGATGAGGGCATTCTGGACAAGTTTCACCAAGGCTCGGGGTTCCTGGGGCAGGTGCTTGAGCATGTCCTGCTGCACGCCCGGGGTATCCATCGGACCATGGGAAAGAAAGAGGGAAAGGGCGGGGGATGCTTTCGTCTGCATGGGAAACCTCCGTTTGCTACGATGGGGCTGCAAGATCCTGCATTCCCATCGTAGCAAAAGGAAAGGGCGGATGCGTGACAGTTTGTGCGATGATCAAAGGCTGGATTCATTCTCGGACATATGATCCTTCGTCGTTAGGAGTAAACAGCGAAGGGTCATATGGTCCGTATATGCGTCTGTTATGGGGTTGCCATGTCACAGGTTCAGCAGCAGCAGGATGATCGCGGCCAGACAGGAACACAGGTTTACGAGCCAGATGAAGGAAACGGTCTGTTTCGTATTGAGCCCGGTCCCTTTCAGACGGTAATGGATTTGCGTGGCATCCGCCTGGTAGACGGGCTTCCCTTCCCGAAAACGGCGGAATACCACGTAGAGATTGTCGAATATCGGGACGCCCAGCGCCAGGAGCGGGATGAAAAGCGACAGCAGCGTTGCACCCTTGAAGGCTCCGTCAATGGCGATGATGCCGAGAATGTAGCCGAGAAAGGTTGCGCCGGCATCTCCCATGAAAACCTTGGCAGGATGCCGGTTGAACCGGAGGTATCCGAGCGTGATGCCGACGAGGATGGCCGCCATGAGGGCCGATTCCGGTTGCTTCATGGCCAGTGCGACTACGAACAGCGTACTGCCGGAAATGGCGGAGAGGCCTCCGGCCAGACCGTCCAGGCCATCCGAGAAATTGATGACGGTGGTGACGCCGAAAATCCAGACGACCGTCAGAATGAACTGCAGGATGCCGGGCAGGGTGATGTATTGGTGGCTGAAGGGGTTTTCGAAACCTGTGAAGACCACGCCGCCAAAATAGGCGATGGCAGCGGCGGACATCTGGACAAGGAATTTCGGGAGGGACGGAAACTCCTTTCGGTGCGTCTTGTACCAGTCGTCCACGGTTCCAATGGCCAGAATCAGCAGGCCTCCGGCCGCAACGAACCAAGGCTCCTTTCCTTCCGGCTTGCCAAGAAGGAACCAGGTGAGCATGAACACGACGAACATCGGGATGGATGCCAACATGGGGATGGGTTCGCGGTGGACCTTCCGTTCACTGTTCGGGATGGGCTTGTCGACAAAATCCAGACGGATGGCAAGCTTCATGAACAGCGGGATGAGGGCGGCCACGCCCAGAAGCGATAGAAGTAGCGGAAACAGATAGGTTGTCATGGCCGAAACCTTCTTTCTCTTATGTAGGTGCGTCCCCATTGTATGACTGTCGCTTAAGAGAATCAAGTCCCGGAAACCGGAATCCCCTAGAAGGTCTTGAAGTCCAGCAGGCCGGAATCCCCAAGAAGGTTCTTGCCATGCATGAATGCAGTCCGCATGGTAGTATGAATGAAAAAGTATGAATGAAAAGGTAGTGCCTTGAAGAGTTGCCGAGGATCACGCAGGAAGAGGGAAGCATGGGAAAGTACAACATCCACAAGGACCTGAAACGGCTCGAGAACATGAACATCCGCATTCCTCCGGCGCTTCTTCCCGCCTTGAATGCACTTTCCGGGCTTGGACTGAAAACGGTGAAGCTTCCGGCCGGACTTGGATTGTCCAGACGGATGGTGGAAGGCTTCAAAGGCGGCAGGATCGGTCTTTCGATCTACGAACCGGACGGGATCGGCGCGCATGCCCCCTGCCTCGTCTATTTCCACGGGGGTGGATTCATGCTCCAGGCCGCTCCGCACCATCTCGGCCTTGTGTATGCGTATGCGTTGAAAACCCCGTGCAAGGTGGTTTTCGTCGATTACCGGCTGGCAGCCTCCCATCCGTTTCCGGTCGGAGTTGAAGATTGTTATGCGGCGTATTTGTGGACTTGCGGGCAGGCGGATTCCCTCGGCATCGACGCCAACCGGATTGCTGTCGGCGGTGACAGCGCTGGCGGCGCACTTGCCGCTGCTGTTGCGCACATGGCGCGGGACCGGAAAGCGAAAATGCCTTGCTTTCAGATGCTGGTTTACCCTGTGACGGATGCGCGGCAAAACACGGAGTCCATGCGGAAATATACCGATACGCCGTTGTGGAATTCGGTGCAGAATGAAGCAATGTGGAGGATGTATCTCCGGAATGGTGACATTGGCATGCGGGGATACGCCTCCCCCATGGAAGCTGTATCATTCTCTGATTTGCCCGATGCGTACGTGGAAGTGGCAGAATTCGACTGCCTGCACGATGAAGGCATCCGATATGCGGAAATCCTTCGGGAAAGCGGCTGTCGGGTTGAGTTGTATAAATCGTCCGGGACAATTCATGGATTCGAGCTCGCGGAAAAAAGCGAACCTGTCGCCATCAGCGTGGCAAAAAGGGTCGAGGCGTTGAAGCAGGCCTTTCGGGTCGTTCCGGTTTCTCAGGAATAAGGGGAACGAAAGGGCAGGTGTTGAAAACAGCGGGTTACGGGCGGAGCATAATCACAATTCCCGTACCCGAAGGTTCCGCCAGCGGCACGCCGCATTCGGCGCCCAGCGGGCTTCGCCCATTCCGGGATCGTTGTCATGGATCTCGAAGGCAAGGTGACCCTTGGTGCCAAGCAGCGCCTGGATTTCCTCCGGATGATAGAAGGGATGTTTCATCGTGGCCGTATTGATTACGGATATGAGCAGTCCGTTGATGTGCACCGTGATTTTCGGGGATGCGCCTTCGATCCGGATGCGGAAAGTATTCCAGTCATCCCATTTCCATGCCATCAGAAATTCTTCTCCGGTGGCGGCCTGTTCAAGCAAGGCGGGCTTGTCCGGCGTCAGGGGCTCGATGGTGGTTTCCGGGTCCTCGATTTTCAATCCGATCGGGTTTCCGGCGGCGTCGGTTTCCGCATCCAGGGTGAAGTTGATGCCATGGAATCCGCCGATGCCGTTTCCGTAAATCCCGCCGATGTTGCCGGAGCGTCTGTGATCAAGTAGAATCTGGAACCCGAGGGAGCCGAGGGGAGAGGTGCGGACGAGAATGCCCGTATCGGCCGGCCAATCCGGACGCGCCTCCAGGATCAGCTCGAAATCGCCATATGCTGCATCGCTGAGAAGGTAGCCGCCGAATCCGCAGCCGGGAGGATCCTGTCGGCCGGTGATGGCGCCGTCCTCGACGGTCCATTTTCCGCTCGTTTCCGTCGCCTTCCGATAGGATTCGGTCGTTGTATCCGGACCGGGAAGACCCGGCGCTCGAGGAACAGGAAGCCGGGGAACCGCATGCCAACCGTTCAGGGTGGTTCCATCGAAGATGGATTTGAAGCCGTTTTGAAGGTTCGCCTCCTGATTGGTTTCTTCAAGCTGGCCGCAATGATTGCCCATAGTCGTGCCTCCGTCTTTCTGTCGATGAATGAAAGCATATTGGTATGCACATGACACATATGTTCATAAAGCATATCAAGTTTCCTCGATTCGTTCATCGTATCACGGGGGGTGGTATTCGTCCATAGCCTTCGAGCGGCCTGCTTCCTGGAAACAGCAGACTGATAGGGATCATCAAGGAATTGGCGTTCTCTTGCAGCCTACTCCACCGAAACAACCTTCACGCCGGCGCTCTTGAAGTCTTTTTCCCAGCCTTTCGGCAAAGGGGCGTCGACGACAAGCAGATCCACTTCCGACAAGGCGGCCGTCGTGACAAAGCCGACGCGGTCGATCTTCGTGCGGTCGCAGAGATAGACGATCTGCTGGGAACGACGGATCATCTGGCGCCGGATTTCCGATTCCGGTTCGCTCGAATCTGTAAATCCGCGCAGGGGATTGAAACCCTTGCAGGACAAAAATGCTTTGTCCGCCTGCAGTCCGGCCAACATGCCCTCCGCGGCGCGGCCTACATAGGAAAGGCTTTCATGGCGGAGAATGCCACCGGTCGAGATGAGGGTGATATCCGGACAGGTTGAGAGTTCCAGCACGATTTTTTCCGCATTCGTGATGACCGTGAGGCTTTTCTTGCTGCGCAGGTGACGGGCCAGGGATAAGGCGGAGGTGGAGGCATCCAGAATGATGGTGTCCCCATCGTGTACCATTTCCGAAGCACAGCGGCCAATCCGGTCCTTGCCGGGCATGTTGATGCCTTGCCGGATTTCAAGGGAAGGCTCCGATTTCGCATCGTCCGCCAGGATGGCGCCGCCATGCGTGCGTTGCAGGAATCCGGATGCTTCCATCAGTTTCAGGTCGCGGCGGATGGTT
Organism: uncultured Clostridia bacterium; assembly: GCA_942493335.1. Taxonomy (GTDB): domain Bacteria; phylum Bacillota; class Clostridia; order DSM-8532; family DSM-8532; genus JAEWSN01. The sequence continues at coordinate 3,874,554 of OW818693.1, forward strand.
TCCTCCGTCACATCGAACTGGAGAGCGGCTTCCGGCACGGAAAGGCTTCTTTTTTCATTCAGGGTCTGCAACAACCGGTTTCTTCTTTCCTCCGCGAACATGCAACACCCTTCTTTCCCGTCAAGATCCTGTTTATAGACCCGGCAATTGATTGGGATCGTTTGTGAATGTCATATGACGATTGTATCAATTGCCGGAGTCCCACCCTATGCTCTATGTTTGTTGCTGAGTCTATAGACCCGGCAATTGATTGGGATCGCTTGTGAATGTCATATGACGATTGTATCAATTGCCGGAGTCCCACCCTATGCTCAATGTTTGTTGCTGTCTATTATTCATTCATTGGTTCCCATGGAGGCGGACCGGCCATGCGCATGGCGGCCAAGTTCCGCATACCGATTGATCCGATCTGCCAGTGAAGGCATTTCAGCCAGTGTCCGTTTGGAGAACATGCCTTGTTCCGGATGATCCGAACTGGCAATCTCATGACCGATGAGCGCCCAGGCCGCTTCGGAGAGATTGTCGAATTCCGGCGCGCGCATGGCCTCGCAAATAAAACCCTGCCGGGGCGAGTTGATGTCCTCGCCGCTGATTTGGAACAGGTTGTGCTGTTCGCACAACGCGCGGAGCCGTCGGAGCTGTTCCGGTGTGTTGCGCGAGGGCATGTAGGTGACTGCCTCGAAACCGAGCGCGGAAAGGGTGTCAAACAAAAGATCCAGATATCCGTCCTCGAACGTCTGGCTGCGCTTGTCTCCCGTGACGGAATCCACGACGTCGCCCAGATAGGCATACGCGCAGATGGCGCCGGCTTTCTTCGAGATTTTGACAAGCTCCTGGATGCTTGGACACTCCGCGGTCGCCTCCACGTAAAAGGAAGAGACCAGTGCAGCCTTGAGCACCCCCAGCAGGTCGTAGGCGGCATGCGGATTCTCCGGATCGGTCAGCTGGGCTGCGGTTTTGGCGGAAACCGGCATGGCGAGTTGTTCAGTCAGGAACGAAACCAACTGCGGGGTTTTCCCGAATCGGGCGATCAGCTTCAGGGCAAGGGCGTACAGAAGGTGGCGTTCCGTGACGGAACCGCCGCACGCCCAGTGTGACAACGGCAGCACATCCTTTTTGTAGTCGAGGGAAATGCCGAAAGGCTCCACCAGTACATGAAGACGCCTTGTCATGACGCGGTTCCGTATCTGGCGGGCTTCCGCATACGGACGCATGAATTCGCGCAGCATCAGGCGGGACTCGCGGGGAACCCCGTGCAGTGCGATATACGCGATGGAAGCTTGATCCGGGTTGTTGAGACGCCGACCCGCGACAGGAGTGAACTTGAAATCCGCCCGAACTTCCATGCCGACCGTCGTGGGCAGGCCCGCCTGTCTGCCTGCCTGTTCGAATTCATCCGCGCCGGCCAGCGAGTCGTGGTCCATGATGCCGGCTGTGGCAAGACCCGCCGCCACAGCGCGTTCGATGGCCTGTGCGGGACTATATGGCGAAAAGGAAAAATGGGTGTGGATGTGGTTGTTCACATCTTCCATGGGTTACCGCATCTCCTGTCCGCCTGTGACGTTGATGGCCTGCCCGGTCATATAACCGGCCTGATCGGAGGCCAGGAACACCATCACATTGGCGATGTCGTCATATTCGCAACTGCGCTTCATTGGCACCTGGTTCAGGTATTTCTGTCGGATGGCCTCTTCCGATACGCCCTGGTTTTTCGCATACTGTTTGAACAGGCTGTTCGGTCCGTCGTTCCAAAGGCTTGAATTCAGCAGGTTTCCGGGACAGATGGCGTTGACCCGGATGCCGTCCTCCGCCAGTTCCAGCGCGAGACTTTGGGTGAACCCGATGCCCGCAAATTTGGAGGCGGCATAGGCAGAATTCTTGAAAGATCCCTTTTTTCCGGATTTGCTGTTGATCTGGATGATGCCGCCCCGGCCGTTCGGAATCATCACACGGGCGGCATGCTTGGCGCAGACGAAGTATCCGGTAAGATTCACGTCGATCATCCGTTTCCACTGATCCAGCGGGAATTCCACGACAGCCTTCGCGATAAGGATCGCAGCGTTGGAGACCATCAGATCCAGACGACCCCAGGTTTCCACGACCTTGTCGACCATGGCGGCAACCTGTTCCTCATTTGTGACATCCACGGCAAACCCCATGCCATTTCGAAGCCCGGCAGCCACTTTCTGCGCCGCTTCTCCGTTGATGTCGGCAACCGCGACGAAACAACCTTCCGCGTCGAGACGCTGTGCGAGCGCTTCCCCGAGTCCCTGGCCCGCGCCTGTGACAATGGCGACCTGTCCTTTGAGCATGCCTGTGATGGTCATGATGGTACCTCCCGCATGTTGCTGGTCTGCATGTTGCCGCACCGATTGTTCCTGCCGCATGCGCAGAACGCCCGGGCGACGGAAGCCGACCCGGCGGCACAGGCCAATCATGCATCGGAATCCGGATGCATGTTTGAATTATACCGAATTTGTTGGAATGCGTCTATCTTTTGTTGGAAAATGTTGTTTTATAGACCCGGCAATTGATTGGTATCGCTTCAAATGCTGAATGACGATTGTATCAATTGCCGGAGTCTCACCCTATGCTCCATGTTTGTTGCCGGGTCCATCTGATTCGGGCGGATCCCATTCCGTCCGGTTCTTGCCGTTTGCCTTGGCACGGTAGAGAAGGGCATCCACGCGTTTCAGCAGTTCATCCACCGTTTCACCGGGTTGAAGTTCCGCCACGCCGAAACTGGCGGTGACAGGATGTCCGAGCCCGAAATCCGTCCCGGCCAGCTGAATGCGGATGCGTTCGACGGTGCCCGTCGCCTCCGAAAGCCTTGTGTCCGGGAAAAGGATTGTGAATTCCTCTCCGCCCCAGCGGCAGAAGAGATCACGCCTGCGGATCTGGTTCTGCACGAGATTCACGGTCTCGATGATGACATGATCGCCTGCCAGATGGCCATGCCGGTCATTCACCAGCTTGAAGTCGTCAAAATCGAAAAAGGCGATGACACTGGGCATATGATGGACTTTCAGCATTTCCGGTAGGTCTTCGAGCAGAGTGTCGAATTTGCTCCGGTTGTAGATGCCGGTCAACGGATCCGTCACGGCCATTTTCACAAGCCTGTGGTTGTCCAGAAAATCCTTGTGCTTGTAGCGGCTGAGCGTATAGGAGAAGTAGGCGAAGCCAAAGGTGAACAGGAACAGATAGATCAGGCAGAATACTTTGGCGGGAAGGGCCAGGGTTTGAAAAGGATGCCAGTTCATCAGGAAGAAGAAACAGATGGAAGCTGCGGCATTGATACAGGCCTGATTCCAGTTCAACGGCAGCGAGAATTGCACAAGCAGGATCAGCAGTAGACCGATGAAAATCAACAGGGCATCCCGGGGTCCGCCATAACGCGCGCTGGACCAGAGGGACAGAGCGACGGCGCTGAGCTCGAGAAGTGAGATGACAAGCGAATAGGAGGAATCATTCCGAAATTTGTGCAGGCGGATCACCGTGACAATCCCGCCTGCGGAGATCAGCAGCCGAAGCAGTAGGAGAAGGGGAGCCAAAGCGGGAAGATACAGGAAATCCATGATTCCGAACAGGCCGAACACAACGGTGGAGACCATCAGAACCCAGCGGGTTGAGGTCTGCGAACGTGCAAGGTTGTGAAGAAAGAATTCCTGCTCCAGGTCGGAATCCGCGAAGACGGCGCCATGGAGGAGTCCTGCACTTGCCTTTTTGTTTGGCATGTCGGTTCACTCATCCTTTCCGAGTTCACCAAATCTTGCGAGAATCGCCAGAGCCGGGTCCACCGGGACCCGGACACGTTCCAATCCGGCAGGAACGGGGATGATGGGGAGCCTGCGCGCAATTTTGCCCTTAAACCGTGGCAACCAGCGGCGTTGCGCATCCAGAAGGTCGGCCGTCATGTCTCGGATTTCCCGAAGTGACAGGACCGCGGCTGTGAGTGGATCCATGGAAACCGCTTGTGCAAGGAGTTCCGGATCTCCCGAAATGGCGGCTGCGACACCCAGCTGCTGCGCGAGGATGTTCGTTTGGTTCATGGCGGCACAGATGGGAGGAAGCGCGCCCACTACATGGGGATGCAGGCCGGAAGCATCCGCCGTGACAGGAACCTCGACGCATGCTCCGTCCTGCAGATTGGTGAGGAAACCATCGTTCCGGACATTTCCATTGAAGGTGAAGGGACGGTTCAGGGAAACGGCCTCGATGATGTAGGAACCATATTCCACGCTGCGGGCGGGAAGGGTCGGCGGTTCATTTTCCAGCAACATGTCGCCGCCATACTTCCGGTCGACCGACAGCCCGAAGCGATAGGCGGCGCCGGTCTCCCCGCCGAAGGCCGGCTCGTCGCAGTAGGTGTCCAGCGTGGAACTGTTCTTGCGGAACCAGGGAAGGTATTCCGACAAGTGACCGGTGGATTCGGTCATCAGATACCCTGTGTGCCGGAAGACTTCGCCCCGGACTTTTTCATTGGCGTAGTAAGCCGCCGTTTCGATCCGCTCCCTCAGTCGCGGGTACAGGTCTTCTCCCTTGTGCGACAGTTTCAGGAACCAGCCCATGTGGTTGATGCCTGCGCAGAGAAATTCGATTTCCTTCTTCGGCACGTCCGCATAACCTGCGATCAGGTCCAGCGTGGTCTGCACGCCATGACACAGCCCCACGGAACGGATGCCGGATTCCTGCAGCGCCGTGCAGACCATGGCCATCGGGTTCACATAGTTCAACAGCAACGCGTTGGGACACAATTCCTTCATATCCTGCGTCAAATCCAGCATGACGGGGATGGTGCGCGCGGCACGGAAAATGCCGCCGGGTCCCATGCTGTCGCCGATGCACTGATCGACACCGTATCGGAGGGGGATGTCGATATCCAGCCCGAACGCCTCGTTTCCGCCGATCTGCAGGGTGGCGATGACGAAAGATGCGTCACGAAGGGCCTCCCGGCGATCGGTTGTCACTTCGATTCTTGCGGGAAGCCGGTTTGCCTCGATGACACGCTTGATAAAGGCGGAAACCTGGGAAGTTCTTCGTGTGGAGGGGGCCATAAGTGAAAAAACGGTATCTTCGAGACCAGGCGTGGCGAGGACATCCAGGATGAGGGTCTTGCAGAACACGATGCTTCCCGCACCGATGATGGCGATCTTGCGCATGCGGATTCCTTTCGGGGCGTATTTGGGGACCCAGCCTGGGGGATTGAGATGTGGATGCTCGTACAGTATATCCCTACCCATGGCCTCCTTTCCATCCCAACCTTTTCCGGCATCGACGCATGACTGCGCGGGAAAGACCATATCCCCCGCCGGATCATCCCATACCCCCCATCCTGGAGCCCGTCCTGCATGATAGGATGAATCCATTGATTGCGTCCTATCCATTGTGAAAGTCCGATCTATTGTGAACGTCCTACCCAATGCAGGAGGGAAAACCATGCTGTATCCGAAAAACAGGGATTCGTCCCTTTCCCCTGAGCTGTTCCGGCATCCGACCTCCGAATATCGCGGAGCACCGTTCTGGGCCTGGAACAACAAGCTTGACAAGGATACACTGACCGGGCAGATCGACATGATGCGCGACATGGGCATGGGCGGATTTCACATGCACAGCCGCGTCGGTCTCGCCACGCCGTACATGGGTGAGGAGTTTCTCTCGATGATCCGGGTCTGTAATGAAAAGGCGCGCGAAAACGGCATGCTTTCCTGGCTGTACGATGAGGACCGCTGGCCGTCGGGCGCCGCCGGAGGCCGTGTGACGAAGGATCACCGCTACCGCTCGCGTTTCCTGCTGCTGTCTCCGAATCATCCGATGGAAGGGGTGGCTGCGGATCGTGACACCTACGAAAAGTCCCTGATGTCCGGCGCGCCGCTGAAAGGCTATTGGCTTGCATCCTACTCAGTAAATCTCAGGGATGGCCATCTGGATGGATATCGACGCTGCGGAGCGGAGGATGGGCTTTTCGGACTACCCGCCACGGGGACGCGCCGCTGGCATGCCTACCTCTGCGTGGAGGAGGACAATGCCTGGTACAACGGACAGGCATACGCGAACACGCTGGATCCCGCCGCCATCGGGCGGTTCATCGAGGAAACCCATGAGAAGTACCTGGAGGCGGTCGGGCCGGAGTTCGGCGCTTCCATCCCCGCCATCTTCACGGACGAACCGCAGTTCCGCCACAAGGAAGCCTTCCGGTTCGCCGACGAGGTCCGCGATGTCGTGATCCCCTTCACGGATGACTTTCCGGATACCTACCGTGCAGCCTATGGAACCGAAATCATGGACCATCTTCCTGAGCTTTTCTGGGAACTGCCGAACGGCGAGGTTTCCGTGGAGCGGTACCGGTATCACGACCATCTCGCGGAACGGTTTTCCCAGGCGTTCGCCGACCAGATCGGCTCCTGGTGCGAAAATCACGGAATCATGCTGACCGGGCACATGATGGCGGAACAGTCCCTTGAATCCCAGACCGGCGCACTCGGGGAAGCCATGCGCTCCTACCGCTCCTTCCAGCTTCCGGGCATCGACATGCTGACGGATGACCGGGAGTTTTCCACGGCCAAGCAGGCCCAGTCCGCTTCGAACCAGTTCGGCCGTCCGGGGGTTCTGAGCGAACTCTACGGCGTCACGAACTGGGATTTCCCCTTCAAGGGGCACAAATTGCAGGGAGACTGGCAGGCAGCGCTCGGTGTCAGCGTCCGGGTCCACCATCTCACCTGGATGTCCATGGAAGGCGAGGCCAAGCGCGATTATCCGGCATCCATCGGATATCAATCCCCCTGGCATACAGAGTACGCGATGGTGGAGGATTACTTCGGACGCCTCAACACGGCGCTCACCCGGGGACGGCCGCATGTCCGCATTGCTGCGATTCACCCTGTCGAGTCCTACTGGCTGCACTGGGGCCCCTTTGAACAGACCTTCCCGGCAAGGGACGAGTTGGAAACCAACTTCACGAACCTGCTGAAATGGCTGCTCACAGGCCAGATGGATTTCGATCTGATCAGCGAGTCGCTTCTCCCCGGCCAGTGCCCGCTGGGTGGGAAAAAGTATACGGAAAAGAATTCGGAAAAGACAGGGGAAGTGTTCCTGACGGGAGCCACCGGGTCAGCCTGGGAAGATCCGGCAGGAGGTATGTCTTTCCCGGTCGGAGAAATGCGCTACGACGTGATTCTGGTTCCCGGAAACCACACCTTGCGCGGTACCACGCTGGAGAGGCTGGAAGCGTTCCGAAAAGCAGGCGGTTCGGTCATCTTCGCCGGAACTCCTGCGAAATGGGTGGATGCGGTGCCGGATGACCGGGCGAAGAAACTGGCGGAAACCTGCAGCCGGATTCCTTTCACCCGGACGGCCCTGATGGATGCCCTTCTGCCCTGGCGGGAGGTTTCCGTCTGGACGGAGGCCGGAATCCGCCATGACAACCTGATGACACGGATCCGGCAGGATGGGGATGCCCGTTGGGTATTCCTGTGCCATGCGTATGACAAAATGATCAAAACAGACTGGACCGGAAATGTCGGCCTCACGGAGAAGGTGGAAGTCCGGCTGGCCGGAGTCTGGGATCTGACCTGCCATGACGCCATGACCGGGGAGATCCGGAACCTGCCCGCCATCGTGAAAAACGGAGAAACCTGCTTCACGTCCGAGTTGTCGATTCATGACAGCCTGTTGCTGCATCTGATGCCGCGGACAGTCTCCGCGCAGGAGATTCCGGAGATTTCCACGCAAGGAAAACCGATGGGTCATGAAGGGCTGCCGGCTCTTGCGGCAAACGCCGGCTCCAGCACCCGCATATGCGTCGAATTGGAAGATCCGGTTCCGATCACCCTTTCCGAACCCAACGTCCTGCTGCTGGACATGGCCGAATTCCGTCTGGATGGAGGCGAATGGGAGCCTGTAGAGGAGATCCTGCGGATCGACACCCGCCTGCGGACCCGTCTGGGATGGCCGCTTCGCATGGAAGCCATGATCCAGCCGTGGGTGCTTCTTGAATCGGCGTCGGAAGCGCCTTGCCACAAGGTTTCCCTGCGTTTTGCATTCCGGACGGACTGCGCGCTGGCGGAGACGGCATTGGGCGTCGAACATCCGGAGGAAATGCGGATTGTTTTGGACGGAAAGCCGGTTGATCAGCGCGACATGGGCTGGTTCACCGACACGTGCATCCGGAAAATCGCGCTGCCCGCCCTGTCTGCGGGGAACCATGTGATCGAGCTGGAAGTGCCGTTCGGCCACAAGGATGGTATTGAATGGGCATATCTTCTCGGTGATTTCGGGGTGCGTGTGGATGGACGGCACAAACGGATCATCGAGCCGGTCCGAACGCTCGCCTTTGGAGACTGGACCACGCAGGGACTGCCCTTCTATGCGGGAAACGTCACCTATCATTGCAGCCTGAAGACCCATGGGGGGGCCGTATCTCTTGCCGCGACGCAATTCCCCAATCCGGTCCTGTCTGTGGCCGTTGACGGAAAACCTGCCGGACGCATCGCGTTTGCGCCCTATTCCCTTGACCTGGGAACCTTGACCGCCGGAACACACGAAGTTGCCGTCACCGCCTTCGGAAACCGGTTCAATGCCTTTGGTTGTGTGCATCTCTGCAATCCTCGGTTCACCTGGTTCGGCACACCGGCCTGGCGGACGGAGGGACTGTCCTGGTCCTATCAGTATCAATTGAAGCCGATGGGGCTGCTGGTCGCGCCGACGGTTACGGAAACAGGGGATTGCGTTCAATGAATCCCATAGCAGACTCGGATCTATGGATTCGTGTCGTGCATGCGTGAATTGGAACGATTGCGCGTGGAAAGGATTCGCAATATCAGTTTGTGATGTGCCGACAAGAGTGAATGTGTGCGGAACCACCATTCACTCTTTTTCGTGTGGAGTTTTTTCGTTCGTGTTGACAAGGTGGATGCATAATGGGTAAGTTTGCAATACAACCACCTTGCGGGAGGAGCAGGTATGAATCGTGAAGCTTATCGTGATAATTTGCTGGGACGAAGTCTGATTTGGGCGAATCTTGTTATTTTGTTCATTTATGTGTTGGCCATGACTGCCCTTTTCCTTGCAAAAATGCGCGGATCCAGCATCATTACGACCAACACCCTGCTTATCAGCTCTCTCAGCGGCATTCCCACCATTGGCTGTCTGCTGGCATCCCGCAGGTTCAAGACCATGCTGATGGTATATGTGACCATGACCATCAATTTCGCTGTGTATTTCAACTTTGCATGGAGTCTGCGCGAGAATTCCAATCTTTTCATTGTCTTTTACGGCATGCTCATGACCAGTGTGTTGTTCATGCGGCGCAGTGTTACCTTTTATTCAGGAACCTTGGCTTTGGTAGGCATCGTGTTCTTTACGCTCGTGATTCCCATTCCGGATTTACCGGAGGCGCGGTTTTTCGGTGTGACGCTCATCCGCGTGGTCGTGTTCTTCCAGATCTTCATGGTGGCGATGTTCAGTGCCAAATGGATATCCGACATCATGCAGCAAAGTCTTGAACGGCAACGTGCAGCAGAAAAATCGGGAGAGGATCTGCGGCAGACGCTGGAATCCGTGACCGATACCGCAGCGGCCCTCCAGGATACCGGCGAGCTGTTGCGCCGAAAGGAAGATGAGCTGCAGCAGATTCTGGTCAATATGACTCGCTCCACCCAGCGCATCATTGACGAAATGAAGGGGGTGCAGCAAGCGGTGGATACTGTGGAGACAGCACGCACCCATGTTTTCGGGTCTTTGGATGGCATGGGTCGTGAGGTTGCTGAGATCGGAGCGCGTACAGCCGAGGCGGATCTGCGCACCAAAGAGATGGAGCAGGACGTTGGGCGTGTCGTGGCCGAGTCGGACACCATGAACCGCACCATGTCCACGCAAGTGGAGGGTGCCATGCAGAAAGCTGCGCTTGTGGAGCGAATTTCAGAGATGGCGGGTATCATTTCGGGCATATCAGGTCAAACGAACCTGTTGGCTCTCAATGCTGCCATAGAAGCCGCACGGGCAGGAGAAGCAGGTCGCGGGTTCGCGGTTGTCGCCGAGGAGGTTCGTAAAATGGCGGATAGCTCCAGCCACGCGGCAACTGAGATTTCCTCCTACACGGACAATGTCCGGGAGGCAGTGTCGGAAATGATTTCCTCCTCGCGATCCATGCTCAACCACTTGCAGGGGGAGGTATCGGAGGATTACAGCTTCATGCGAGACCTCGCTCAGGCGTATCGTACCGACACGAACCGATTCTTTTCATTCAGCCAAAGTATTGGAAAGGGCATGCAGAGTGTTTCGGATGCCATGGAGGAAATCCACCGGGCGGTTGATGTCACCAGATCCGGGACGAGTCATGTTTCGGATGCGTCTGTCACCATTTCCGATTATTCCGGGTCCATTCTGAACATTGCGAAGGAACTCAATGAGGTTTCGGACCGCCTGCAGGAACGGTTGGTCGAGATGAATGGAACCTTGACCCGTATGCGGCAGACAGAATGACGCAGGAGATTCGCGGACAAGCGGGTTCTCTGGATCGTCGAGGACTTCATCCATAGGGAAGGCGGGCGAGCTTATTCTCTGTCTGGAACAGGGAGACAAGTCGGAACATGCATGAAGTCTTGCGGGATTTCTCAGCCGATGCAATAATGTGGATGCGTCCCTGCAGTGCAGGACCGATGAAGGATTTATGCGGCAGGACTGCAAATTCCGCCATGCGAGGTGTTCCCCATGATGAAGGCCATCATTCCCACACAGACTGAACTGCCCATCCCTCTCCGGGATTGCGGCTGGCTTGTTGAAAAAGGCTGTCCGGAAACGGCCGCCTGGATCCGTCACGACGGAGAACTGCTCCATGTCCGGTTCCGGGTCATGGAATCCGACCCACGCATCACCTGCACGCGCATGAATGAACCGGTATATACGGACAGCTGTGTCGAATTCTTCGTCCAGCCCGTTTCCGGTCCGGATGCGGTCTACTTGAATTTTGAAATGAATGCCGCCGGTGTGCTCCTGCTTGGAAAAGGGCCGGAGCGGAATGCACGGCGTCAGCTGACCGAGCCCGAAGCAAACGGGATTTCCATCGTCCCGTCGCGTGGCGTTGATTCGGAAAATCGCGCCTTCTGGAGCATTTCCCTGACTATCCCCTTTTCCTGGCTGAAGGAACAGGTTCCCGGGTTCGAACCGGTTTCCGGCACAGTCCTGAAAGCGAACTTCTATAAGTGCGGGGATTCGACGCCGATTCCCCACTACGGTTCATGGAGCCCGATGACCGCGCTGAAGCCGGACTTTCATCGTCCCTCCGACTTCGGTGAACTGGAGCTGGCATGAAGACGGACGACACCGGCAGGGCTGACCACACGTCGGATACGGGATGGGAATCCAGGAGCGAATACGCCAAAACGGCGCTGCGGGATGTCATCACCATCCGGCGCATTGTCAGCCTTCATTACTTCGAGTATGCGAGGGATTACGTGTATGCCGGCGAGCGGCACGATTTCTGGGAATTTCTGCACGTGGACAAGGGTGAGGTCGAGGTGATGTCGGACACCGTCGGATACCGTCTGATGGAAGGCGACGTCATCTTCCACAAGCCGAACGAGTTCCACAATGTCTGGGCCAACGGACGCGTAGCGCCGAATCTGGTTGTGATGTCCTTCGAGTGCAAGTCTCCCGCCATGCGCTTTTTCGAAAACCGGATCCTTCGTCTGGGCGACGCGGAACGTGACCTGCTGGTTCGCGTCCTTCGGGAAGCCCGCTCCGCTTTCCTGTCCCCCCTGCACGTGACGGAATTGTACCGGTTGGAGAAGAATCCCGATGCGCCTGTGGGAGCGGAGCAGATCATCCGCCAATCCCTGGAGCAATTTCTCATCCTGCTGCTGCGACGGGGGCCTTCGGCCATGGAGCCGGTTCGGACCACCTCCTCTGTCAAGGAGAGATCCGACAATCGCATTGTGCTCGATGCCATCCGGTTCATGGAAGAGAATGCCCATGGCCGTTTCACTTTTTCGGAGGTATGCGCGCACACCCTGCAGAGCGGCAGCACCCTGAAGGCCCTGTTCCGGCGTCATGCCGGCTGCGGGGTCATGGAGTACGCGAACCGGGTCAAGAATGACGCCGCCAAGCGGATGATCCGGGAATCCGGTCTGAATTTCTCCGATATCGCGGAACAGCTCGGATTTTCCTCAGTTCATTATTTCTCGCGTCAGTTCAAGAAATCCACCGGCATGACGCCGTCGCAATACGCACGATCGGCCAAGGGGCGGCTATAAGGGATGGCAGATTCGACGCTTGTCCGAAAGTGCAAAAAATGGGACGGAACGGCTAAAGCCGGGACGCATCGACTGGCGTAGAGTGGGAATCGTAGGCCCCTTCCATTAGGAAGGACCTCCACGGGAGGAATTCCATGCCGAATTCGACAGGACTTTGCCTGATTCCGCTTTCATCCCTGGAAAAGGTGTTCCCCGATGAAAGACCGACAGCGGTTCCCTTCAAAGTGGGCAGTCTGCTTGAAAACGAAGCTTTCTCCTTTCAGATCGCCTATCATTGGTCCGAATTCACACGAAATGGCATCTCGATCTCCATCGAGTCTTCTCTTGCTGCGCACCTCCGTATTTCAAGAGTCGGCCTCGTTCCCTGCGAACTCCCGAATTGGGCGGATCATGACGAGGATGTGCTTCGTGTTGCGCCGGGTCTGTTTCCGGATCCGCTCCTGCCGCTGGGCGACGAGGATCTGACACTGCTGCCGGAGCAATGGCGTTCGCTCTGGATCGAAGTGAACGGCGACACAAAGCAGGCGGGCAGCCTTCCACCCGGAACCCATCCCATTCACATCCGTTTCCTGAATGGGTCCGATACCGGTTCGGCGGTGCTTGGTCAGGTTTCCGTTACATTGGAAGTTATTCCGTTGCGGCTGCCCCGGCAGGAAATCCTTCATACCGAATGGTTCCACACGGACTGCCTGGCCACGCATTACGGAGATCAGGTCTTCAGTGATGCGCATTGGCATCGGATCCGACAGTTTGTCGAAACGGCGGTCGCCCATGGCTTGAATACCCTGCTGACGCCCTTGTTCACGCCGCCGCTGGATACGGCTGTCGGCGGAGAGCGGCCGACGGTTCAGCTGGTGGAGGTAAGGTTGGTGCAGGAACACGCACCTGTTGCGGATGCATGCCGAGCGCCGGAGCAGAAGATGCCTGTTTTTGCGGATGCCTGTCGAGAACCGGTACTACAGATGCCTGTCACGGCAGACACGCGTTATGTGTTTGGCTTCGAAAGACTGGAACAATGGATGACGTTGGCGGAAGCCTGCGGCATCACGCATTTCGAGATGTCCCATCTGTTCACGCAGTGGGGAGCCGAACATGCGCCCAAAATCATGGCTGCACTGCAGGATGGCAAGCAGCAGCGGATTTTCGGCTGGGAGACGGATGCCTCGGGAGAAGCCTATGTGTCCTTTCTCAACCAGTTCCTGCCCGCGCTTCTGGGTTTTCTCCGTCAGACCGGGCGTGATGGGAAGGTTCTGTTCCATGTCTCCGATGAACCTTCCATGCCGCATTTGTCCTCCTACCGCAGCGCCGCCGAGATCCTCAGGCGTCATACCGGTGACATCCCCGTCATTGACGCACTTTCCGATTTCGCTTTTTACGAGCAAGGTCTCGTCGCGAATCCCATTCCGGCGAACAATCACATCACCCCTTTTCTGGAGGCGGGGATTCCGCATTTGTGGACCTACTACTGCTGCGCGCAGAATCGCGGGGTCGCCAACCGCTTTTTCAGCATGCCTTCCGCGAGGAGCCGCATCCTTGGCATTCAACTTTATCTGTACGATATCGCGGGCTTCCTGCAATGGGGGTATAACTTCTGGTATACGCAGAATTCAAGAAGACCGGTCGATCCGTTCAAGGAAACGGATGCGGGGCATGCTTTCCCGGGCGGCGATGCCTTTGTGGTGTATCCCGGTCCGGATGGGCCCATCGAGTCCCTGCGACTCAAGGTGATCAGGGAAGCCTTCCAGGATCTACGAGCTATGAAGATGCTGGAGTCCCGCATCGGAAAAGCCAAGGTGATGGCAATGCTTGAAGAGGGTCTCTCCGAAAAGATCACCTTCAGCCGTTATCCGAAGGACGCCGGTTGGCTGATCGGCGCGCGGGAACGAATCAATCGGGCGTTGACGGAAACAGTGGAATAATCTGAGCCTTTGCAGATGCGGTGGAATAGCGGGAGCGTTTCGGAAACAAGAAAGGATCCGTACCTGTGCGGGAAACCTGAATAGACCGTAAAATGATGGAAACACATGAATAAAGGAGGACGGCATGAAAAAGGGAATCAGCATCTGGGCATTTCCTTCCGGGATGGGTGTGGAAGACTGCATCCGGTTGGCGAAAAAGGCCGGTTTCGACGGGATCGAACTGGCCCTGAACGAAACCGGAGAACTCGGTCTTGACTGCGGAGAAGCGGAACTGCTGCGGTACAGGGCGCTTGCCGACGAGATCGGGCTTTCCGTCACGAGCCTTGCAACAGGACTATATTGGAAGTATTCCCTCACGGATGCTGATCCGGCCGTGCGGGAAAAGGCGAAGGCCATCGTCAGAAAGCAGCTGGATGCGGCTGCCGTCCTTGGTCTGGATGCGATTCTCGTCGTGCCGGGCAATGTCGGGGCGGACTTCGCCGCTTCCGCACCGGTTCCATATGACACGGCCTATGCGCGGGCGCTGGAGGCCATCCGGGAACTGGCTCCCCATGCGGCGGAACGGAAAGTGCACATCGGGGTGGAGAACGTCTGGAACAAGTTCCTGCTGTCCCCGCTGGAAATGCGGACCTTTCTCGACGAAGCCGCCTCTCCCTGGGTCGGCGCCTATTTTGATGCGGGAAACGTGCTGGTGACAGGATATCCGGAGCATTGGATCCCCATTCTCGGCAACCGGATACGACGGGTGCATGTCAAGGATTTCCGCCGCAGTGTTGGAAACATCGACGGATTCGTGGATCTGTTGTCCGGCGATGTGGATTTCCCCGCTGTGATGAGTGCCCTGCAGGCTGTCGGGTATGACGGTTGGGTGACTGCGGAGGTCTTCCCCGGCAAGGTGCGGCCGGAACAGACGATCTGGCAGGCATCCCGGGCGATGGATGCGATCCTTGGAAGAATCTGATGAAACGGCGACAGGGCATAACGATGACATCCGAAATCAAGGAGGAGAGATTATGGTCAAGGTAGGATTGATTGGGATCGGCGCCATGGGACGCGGGCACTACGACTATTATGTGCAGCTGATGGAAGAGGGATTCCCGGTGAAGCTGGTCGCCATCTGCGATGTGGATTCGGAGCGTCTTCAGGGGAAAGGACCCGGCGGAAATATCGACACGGGAAAGAAGCCAATCGACCCGTCGCATTTCCACTTGTACTCGAATTACGAGGAGATGCTGGCCAATGAGCAGATGGATTATGTGGATATCGCACTGCCGACCTATCTGCATGCGGAAGCAACCATCAAGGCCCTGGACAAGGGTTTCCATGTCCTTTGCGAGAAGCCGATGGCCCGCAATACGACGGAATGCCGCCGGATGATCGAAGCGTCGGAACGCAACGGCCGCAAGCTCATGATCGGCCAATGCCTGCGTTTCTGGCCCGAGTACGTGCACCTGAAGGAATGTGTGGACGACGGCCGGTTTGGCAAGGTTGTCAGCGCCCATTTCTTCCGGGGCGGCTCAACACCGCGTTGGTCGTTTGAAAATTGGCTGCTGAAAAAGGAAAAGAGTGGCGGCTGCCTGCTCGATCAGCATATTCACGACGTGGATGTCATCAACTGGCTGTTCGGCACCCCGGAAGCCGTATCCACCCTTGCCGTCAATGCGATTCCCGGCAGTGGCTACGATGCCGTTTCAACCAATTATCGCTATCCGGACGGGAAGGTCGTGAACGCACAGGATGACTGGACGATCAATGGCGATTTCGGATTCCAGATGATCTACCGGGTCAATTTTGAGCGCGGAAGTCTTGTCTTCTCAACCGATGGGCTCATGGAATACCCGCATGGAGGGAAATCCTTCAAGCCGGACATCGACACCCACCAGGGCTATTATCACGAAATCCGGTATTTCGCCAAATCCGTCCGGAACGACACACCGATTCTGACGGCTCCGCCGGTCAGCACGATGGAGACCATCCGGATCGCTGAAGCGGAGGAGTTGTCTGCGGATCGGAAGGGCGAAGCAGTATCCCTCTGAATTGCTTGATCGTTCGGAGAAGAGCGGGAAAGAACGAGAAAGAGCAGGTAAGAACGAAAAGGCAGGGAAGAGCGGGAAAGAAGATAGAACGAAAATGAATAAAGAAACAGGGGGAGCGGGTGACCGTTCCCTCTGTTCTTTTCGGATACGAACGCTGTTGGCAATCTTCCAAGGTTACGGCCACCAGATGGCCAGCCATGTGAGTGGGGCGCCGCTGCGGTTTTCCATTGTGTGAGCGGCATTTCTTGGGATTTCCACCACATCCCCCGCTGTCACGGCGGCTTCCTCTCCGTCAATGATGACAAAGCCTGATCCGGACATGACAATATAGATCTCTGCAGTCGGATGGGCGTGTCCGTTTCGGTTGCCGTCCATGATGCCATTTGTTTCGAGATGCCCGTACAGATGGGAAAAAGGTTCGTCCATCCCTGCAGAAAACGCCTTCATGCCGAGGATGGTCCCGTTATGGGCAGGTTCGGCCAGTGATTTGTCAAAGTGGCTGATTCGAATCATGCGGGTTTCCTCCGTTGGATGAATGATGGAACATGAAGGGGAAAGCGCCAGATCGGGTATTTATGGTTTGGTCGGATTATGTTTCATTATATTCCTTTCCCGTCACTGGCGCTCTGCTGAGTCTTACTTTATACGCCATGTTTTTTGCCGATTCTTGATGAGAAGAAAAACAATCAAGTTTCAGAATGTTTCACCATTGACCCCTGTGGGCAATATGGTAGAATTGAAAAGTTGTTCGGCGCAATGGGGCGGTCTTCCGTTCCGGCGCACTGAAATCAAATGCGGCAAGACGGAGGCGGACATGAAGAAGGGTTTCGACAATCAACGGTACATGGAAGAACAATCGAAATTCATCCTGCAGAGGGTGGCCGATTATGACAAACTGTACCTGGAATTCGGTGGGAAACTCATGTTCGACCTGCATGCAAAACGCGTCCTGCCGGGCTTTGATGAAAACGCAAAAATCAAGCTGATGCACCATCTGAAGGACAAGCTTGAAGTCATCATCTGCGTATATGCCGGCGATATCGAGCGGAACAAGATCCGCGGCGATTTCGGCATCACCTACGATCGCGATGTTCTCCGTCTGATCGATGATCTTCGCACTTATGAACTCGATGTCAACAGTGTGGTCATCACGCGGTACGACAACCAACCCTCCGCCAGGGCGTTCATGAACAAGCTGGAACGCAGAGGGATCAAAGTCTACACGCATCAGGCGACCAAAGGATATCCGTTCGATGTGGACACCATTGTCAGCGAAGAGGGTTATGGAAAGAATCCATACATCGAAACGACGAAGCCCATAGTCATGGTCACGGCGCCGGGACCCGGCAGCGGAAAACTCGCCACCTGTCTCAGCCAGCTTTATCACGAGCACATGCGCGGCCGGACGGCCGGATATTCGAAATATGAAACCTTCCCGGTCTGGAACCTGCCGCTGAAACACCCCGTGAACATCGCCTACGAAGCGGCTACGGTCGATCTCAAGGATGTGAACATGATCGATTCCTTCCACCTTGAGCATTATGGCGAGGTGTCGATCAATTACAATCGGGACATTGAGACATTCCCGGTTCTCCGCCGGATCATCGAAAAAATCACGGGAGAGGCTTCCGTCTACAAATCCCCGACGGATATGGGCGTAAACCGCGTCGGTTTCGGCATCATTGATGATGCGGTCATTCGGGAGGCCTCCCTGCAGGAAATCATCCGACGCTATTTCAAGACCGGCTGCGAGTACAAGAAGGGCCTGACGGATATCGAAACCTTCCAGCGCGCCAAGCTCATCATGGAGGAAGTGAACCTCAAGGAAGGCGATCGCAAGGTTGTGACCGTCGCGAGGGACTATGCCGCCAGACTGAAGGAAACGCAGGAGAAGACGGATCCCTGTCCGGCAACGGCGATTGAACTGGAAGATGGTACGTTCATTACCGGCAAAGGGTCGGTCATCATGGACTCCGCCGCGGCTGCAGTCATCAATGCCATCAAGCACCTTGCCGGTATCCAGGATGACATGCACCTGTTGTCGCCTGTCATTCTGGAACCCATCATCCGCTTGAAGCGTGACACGCTCCAGCACCGCATCACTGCGCTCAACTGCGAGGAAATCCTGATCGCTCTCGGCATCTGCGCGGCGACAAATACGATGGCCATGGCCGCCATGGTTGCACTGCCCGGCTTGAAAGGCTGTCAGGCCCATTCCACCACGATTCTCAGCAACAACGACGAACAATCCTATCGCAGCCTGGGTATGGATGTGACCTGTGATCCCGAATACCCGACCGACAATCTTTACTACAACGGCTGAGTTGCTCGGAATGCAACACGAATCAGGGCTCCGGTTTCCATGACCGGAGCCCTGATTGTTATACCCTTTTCCGTTATCTCATACAGTATCGGAATTGCGGTCGAACTCAGGAGAAACAATCTCATCCTGCGCATTGACGGATTTCTCGATGAGATCGTCCTCATCCTCATCGTCCGCACTGCCGCACTGGAACCAGCCTTTTCCCTTAGCCCCGGCAATCGCCTTCTTTGCAAGTTCCACGGCGCCCCAGGTGGCCACGCCCAATACGACAGCCGCGCCGAAGCCGAAACCGATGCATTCCCATTCTTTCTTTGTCATTTCATTCGCCCCCTGTTCTTGTTATCTGGACCCTGTTCTTGTCTAATGGACCCTGTTCTTGTCATATGGATTTTATACCCGAAGTCTTTCGTGGGGAATCAGTGGTTTTGTGGGGATGGTTCCCGGATTTGCGCAATCTGCCAAGATCCAGAATCCGATCCACCCACCCGTTTGTGAAGCCCGGATCATGCGAAACCACAAGAACTGTTCCCGGGAAGGCGATGAGGGCCTCCTTCAGTGAATCCCGTGCAGCCCGATCCAGATGGTTGGTCGGTTCGTCCAGGATCAGCAGGTTCCCGACATGCATCATCAGGCCGCAAAGCCTGGCACGTGCCTGCTCCCCGCCGCTCAGCGCCACCATGGTACGGAGGATGTGTTCGGGCGTCAGACCGCAGCGTGCCAGCGCGCTGTGGACCTCCCGACGCTGCATGGCCGGGAACTGTTTCCAGATGTAGTCCAGCGCCGTCAACTCCCGTCCGGTTCTGCTTTCCTGTTCATAATACAACGGATTCACATTTTTGCCCATCATGCCGATGCCGTCCAGCGGATCAATCTGGCCCAGCAAGGTCCGGATCAGGGTGGTCTTCCCAATCCCGTTCATGCCGGATACAGCCACTTTCTCGCCACGTTCGAGGCGCATGTCCAGCGGCGGAAGCAACGGCTTGTCATACCCGATGACCAGACCGCTTGTCTCCAGCACCACTCGCTCCGGCTCCGTGCCGGCCTTGAACGCGAAGCGCGGTTTCGGCAGATTCAGCGGTTTTTCCAGTTTGTCCATCCGGTCGAGTGCCTTCTGGCGGCTTTGCGCACGGCCCGTAGTGGAGGCGCGCACGATGTTTTTCCGGATAAAGTCCTCCATGCGCGCGATTTCATCCTGCTGCCGGTCAAACGCCTGAAGTTTTCCTTCGCGGCGCAAAGCGCTCAGGGACAGGAATTTCGTATGGTTGCCGGGGTATTTTGTGATGGCCGTGAATTCCAGATGCCAGATGCTGTTGGCGATCCTGTCCAGGAAGGAGGGGTCGTGCGAAATCACAAGAAATGCGCCGGGATATGAAGACAGGTGATCCGCGAGCCAAGTGATGTGGGGGGTGTCGAGATGGTTCGTGGGTTCATCAAGCAACAGGACGTCGGGCTTCTGCAGCAACAGGCGCCCGATGAGTACCTTCGCCCGTTGCCCTCCGCTGAGTTTGCAGACTTTCGTGTCCATGCCGAGGGCGGAAAGCCCAAGCCCGTTGGCGGTAAAATCCACTAAATTGCCGATGCGATGGAAATCGCCTGAATCGAGCTGATCCTGCAATTCGCCCATGCGGCGCAGAACGGCGGGCTGATCCGGATTCGCACCCAGCTTGTCCGCGAGGATTCTGATGTCGCGCTCCATCTCGAACAGAGGATCGAAAGCACTGGTCAGGATATCCCTGATGCTCCTGTCCGGCGGGATGTCCGCCAACTGATCCAGGTAGCCGACCTTGATGTTGTTGGCCGGGACAATGCGGCCTTCATCCGGCAACAGCCGGCCGGTCAGCAGATTCATCAGGGTGGTCTTTCCGGTTCCATTTGCGCCGACGAGTGCGGCGTGTTCCCGTGGAAGCAGCCGGATGTCGACATTCTTGAGCAAAGTTCGGTCTTCGTAGCCGAACGTGATGTTTTCGAGGGTGAACAGGCTCATGTGGGGTTCCTCCTTAAGCGGGGTTCCTCATGGCGCCTGATAGGCGGGACATGAAAAAGCACCTCCGCATCATGATGTTTTGTGATTCCGTAGCGGCCTGACAACCAAAAAAGGGCAGACTGCCCCCATTATGGCCTTCAGTGTTGCGTGCGGACCGTCCAAAGCATCATGCGGGGTGCACTTCCTTCATTCAGAAATTGTATCTGATCCCGATCTTATCAGCGTGGAAAGGACCATGTCAATGCCGTGTTTCTTTGAGAAACAAGCAGGAACCAGGAAATGGGGTGGGACGGTAAAGCATCATGCCAGCCACTTTTGCGACCAGGCAAAAATAGCGGAGACGATGGGTTCGACTTCCCTTCCCATGACGGTGAGCTCATATTCCGCCCGGGGCGGGACTTCCGGATACAAGGTTCGTGTGACCATGCCGGCTGCTTCCAGTTCCTTCAATCGCTCTGAGAGCAGACGCCCGCTGACGCCCGCTTCGTTTTCCAACTGGCTGAAGCGTTTTGGTCCGGGCAGAAGATGATAAAGGATGATGATGGCCCATTTTCTGCTGAGGAGGTTCATTGCCTCAGCAATCGGGCACTTGCCGGTTTCCTGCATGATATGACCTCCCGACCTTTCGTCTTTTCTTTCATAGGGTTATCAGGAATTACCTCAAATCTATCTTACCACAAAAAAGTACTTGCAGTAATAAGGTTATCATAGTATAGTAAGGTTACGAAAAGTAATCAACAAGTCATGCCATGACAAAGAGAACATATGGAATCGAATGACATGGCGTGGCGATATTCCCAAACGCAACCACACCGACAAGGAGAGATTTTTATGAAAGACATACGCAACCTTTTCACGGATAGACGTTCCATCAACTTTTTCGACCAGAACCGGCCTCTGCCCGAAGGCATGCTGAAGGATATCTATGATCTTGCGTCCACCGTGCCTTCCGCCTTCAATCTCCAGCCCTGGAAGATCATCGCGGTGCAATCGGCGGAAGCAAAGCAAAAGCTCTTCGATGCCGCATTCCAGCAGCCGAAGATCAAGGAGGCTCCCCTGACCCTGATCCTTTTGGCGGACAAGGAAGGCTATTCGGCTGAAAACCCGGAATGGGAGGCGAAAGTCGCCATGATGGGCAACCGGGAGCAAGTCGAGGGCATGCGGAATTTTGCCGGTATGCTGTATGGCACTTCTCCGGAGAGGAAGTTGAAATTTGCCGAATCCAATACAGGGCTGCTTGCGATGTCCCTGATGTACGCGGCACAGGTGTATGACGTGGAAACCCATGCCATGAGCGGAATGGATTTTGATGCGGTCAGGAAGGCGTTTGGTGTGGCGGATCGCTATGAAGTGAGCATGCTCATCTCCTTTGGATTCCTGAGCCCGGGAAAAGAGCTGTATCCCCGTGTTGCCCGCCTCGGATTCGAGGAAGTGGTGGAGATCCGCTGAAACCATTTTTCAGATGTTGTATACGATGCTTGAACCAGGGATTGAAGATCACGCACCAGGAAATCAAGACGCTTAATTCAAAGGAAAAAGATGAACGGGAGAAATCCCGTTCATCTTTTTCCTTCCAGGCGCAGCCGGAGTTCCTCCCGCTGACAGGCAAGCGAATAACGGAGCAGCGTGGATGTATCCGCCTGTGTGATGGTATCCACCTTGATGCCAGCCGCGAAAGGATAGGATTCATTCTTCTCGCGATCGATGATGCGGGCCACTCTCCCCTTGAAGGTGACAACCGCCTGAATCTCGTCTTTCTGAAGGAACAGCTCGCATTTCACCAGTTCCCCTTTTTTCAGTGGTGATCTGGAAAGAATGCCGATTCCGCCAGCGCTTATGTCAGCCGAAATGCACTTATGGGGAACGGGCGATTCCTCCGGAATGATTTCCTTGCCGTTTTCATCTTCCGGAATGTGCCAGAGGATCACTTCGATCAGGGTTTTCACACGGAATTCATTCCTGCGGTTCGCATTTTCGATGGTGGAGTTTTCGACAAGCCGTGCAACCAGGAGGATGGCCTTGTTGCTGCGCTCATATCCGATCGCCCTGCAACGAAGCTGGTACAGGGTTCCACCGGACATGGCGAACAGGCTGAAGGTATCGCCGGCATGGATACGATAACCGGTCAGCATGTCGATGGGGGCCAGTACACGGATTTCCCCGGCCTTTTCATCGATACCATCGACAAAAGAGGTGAAAATGCGAGTGCCCTGCGGCCCCAAAGGGGAATAGGTTTCAATTTCGGCTTTCGCGCCGATGGTGATGTCGCTGAGGCGGATGGCCATGAAACGCTCCCGATGTCCTTGCCTTGTTCCATGATACTTATCCGATTTTGCAAGCGGTAGATGGATCAGCGGCTGGAATCCTTTCTCTCGGCGGTTTGGGCCACACTGGCAAAGCCGTGATGGCCATGGAACCATTATACCCGAAATTGCGGACAGGATAACGGAAATGCTGTGCAGACGCGCGGGTTGGCAGGAGTGCAGGGTGGCATGCAGGCCCCCTTGTTCGTGGAAAGAAAGGGAATCGATGCCGCCTATGGAAGTGGAAACCTGTAAAACTCACATTTCACAAGGGTTTTACGGAAAAGGGATGGCGATTTTCCATGCAGCGGTTATAATGGTTTCAGACCCGTCCCGTGCGTCGATTCCAATGGGAAAGGGCCGGTACGAAGGGAAAATGGCAGCCTGCTGTCAATGAAGGAGCCACTCATGCCAAAACGCCGCGAATCCGGCATCTCCTGCAATGGAAAAACGCCCCCCGCAGCAATGGCAGACACGCAACCAGCTCAAGCAACAATGGAACCCTCCACGGATGGCTCCTGGATCGAGGGACAGTCTCTATCGGAAGTGTTTGATCTTGCCGGTGTGGAACGCCTGCAGGATGCTTTTTCACTGGTCGTTGGTGTCTCCCTTCAGGTGGTGCGCCCGGATGGAACGGCCGTAACCCGGCTTTCCGGTAACGGGGAAGGGCAAGTTCACCGTGTGCCCATCTGGATTGAGAGCCGACACGCGGCCTACTGGAAGGTCTTCATTCCACTGGGAACATCGTTTGCCGGGTCATATGTGAAGGATGTCACGCATCTTATTGATCTCCTGACCAGAAAATTGGCTGATCACGCGCTGGCGCGGGAACAACTGATGCGCAGCATGGGCAGCAAATCCATGCGGCTCGCCACCCTGATTGCGGCAAACCGCCAATTGGAGGAGCGCGTGACGGAACGAACCCGCCAACTGGAAACCAGCCATTCCGATTTGGAGGAGACAAATGCGGAGCTGGAGGAAATCAATGCGGAACTGCAGGATCTGAATGCGGTGCTGGAGGAGGAAATCCAGGAACGCCAGCATGCCGAAGAGGAACTGGCTGTTGCGAATGCCCGGCTGGAATCCCTGAATGGACGCCTGTCGGAAGCCAACCAGGAACTGGAACACATGAATCGCACCCTGGAAGAGCGGGTTCAGGAAAGAACGCTCCAGTTGCAGGAAATGAATACCCTGCTGGAAGAAGAGATCGAGGAGAAGAACCTCACGGCGGAAGACCTGAAGGAATCCCGGTTCCTGGCCGATGCCGTGATGGACAGCGTGCCAGGTCTTCTGTACCTATATGACGATCAGGGTCATCTGGTCAGCTGGAACAAACGGCATGAGACGATGACTGGCTACTCGACGGAAGAAATGTGCCATATGTCCCTTCTCGATTGGTACAAGGGGGATGAAGCCTCCATCCAGTCCATCTCGGAAGGCCTTGCCGAATCGCAGAAGTCCGGATTCGGCGAAGCCGAGGGTACGCTGCAGACCAAGGACGGAAAGCTGATCCCCATGTCCTTTACCGCCGTGAAGGTGGAATTGCGTGGGAAACAGTATTATACCGGGATTGGCATCGATATCACCGAGCGGAAGAAACGTGAGGAGGAAAACCGGTACATCAGTTATCATGACAGCTTGACAGGCCTTTACAACCGGCGGTTTTTCGAAGAGGAGCTGCGCAGGCTGGACAAGCCCCGCAATCTTCCGCTCACGGTTGTGATGGGCGATGTCAACGGCCTCAAACTCGTCAATGACGCCTTCGGCCACGACAGGGGAGACGAGCTCCTCGTCAAGGCGGCAAACGCAATCCGTACCGCGTGCCGCGCGGATGACGTCATCGCACGGTGGGGTGGGGACGAATTCGTCATCCTGTTGCCCAAAACATCCTCGGTCGAGGCGGAGGAAATTGTCGGCAGAATCCGTGCGGCGCATGTCAATGAGTTCGTCAATGCGGTCCGTGTGAGCATTTCTTATGGATGGGAAACCAAAACGGACACGGAGCAAGGCATACCGGAAATGCTGAAAAGTGCGGAAGACTTCATGTACAAGCACAAGATCATAGAAAACGAAGGCATGCGCGGCAATACGATCAATGCGATCATCAGCACGCTCCATGAGAAGAATCCGCGCGAGGAACAGCACTCGAAGCGTGTCAGCGACATTTGCCGTCAAATCGGAAAGCGGATCGGCATGTCCGCCATCGAGGTCAGCCGCTTCAAGCTGGTGGGGCTGCTGCACGATATCGGGAAAATTGCCATTGACGAGCGCATCCTCAACAAGGAAGGGAAGCTCACCGACCATGAGATGGAGGAGATACGCCGCCATCCGGACATCGGATACCGCATCCTGAGCTCCTCGTATGAAATGCAGGATCTGGCGGAGAGTATCCTTGCGCATCATGAACGCTGGGACGGGAAGGGATATCCGAAGGGTCTTGCCGGAGAGCAGATTCCGCTTGTATCCAGGATCATCACCCTGGCAGACAGCTTTGATGCAATGACAAGTGAACGCCCGTATCGAAGCGGCATGAGCGTTGCGGAGGCCGTAGCGGAAATCCGACACTGTGCAGGCACGCAGTTTGACCCGGAACTCGCCGTGATATTTGCGGACATGATGCAAGGAAAAAAGTAACCGACCGAAAGACGATTTCCAGCGCTTCGCCACACAAGCATATTTGCTTGAAAGCTTTTCTCTGACAGGTATTCATCGGCCGTGTCTGGCCTAGTTGCCGGAAACTCCGCGCAATATGGACAGCGGATCGTTGGCGATCAGGTATTCCGGATCCACGATATTTCCGTGGACCGTCAATGTCCAGTGCAGGTGCGGACCGGTTGCAAAGCCTGTCTCCCCGACATAGCCGACCACATCCCCTGCCTTGACCAGCTGACCGACTTCGGCTGATGTTTTGCTCATATGAACCAGAGAAGAATAAAGTCCGAGCCCGTGATCCAGAATCACGGTGTTCCCGGGAACGATGAGTGCGCCGGAAAAAACGACCCGACCAGCGGCCGGCGCATGGATGGGTGTTCCCGTTTCACCGGAGATATCCACACCCGAATGGGTGTAATTCAGTTTTCCGTTGATGATCCGTTGCTTTCCGAAGGACTTTGCCGCCTGACCGGGGAGCGGCATGCTGAAACGGCTTTCCCAGAGTGGAATGGTACTGCCGTTCGCCTTGGCCTTTGCCACTTTCTCCGCATCGGTATTCAAGTTGTCCTGGGAACGGGTTTCTTCAAGCGTTTTGCTGACGGAAAAAATCTGCTGCTCGAATTTCCTGTCCGCAATGGAGATCAGAACTTTGGTTCCGGGAATCTCGACAGCGGGAAGGCTTTTTCCATCCGCATCTTTCGGTACCTGAACAGCCCGGACCGAATAGGTATTCGGACTGATGGACGTAGTCGCCTGGATCAGCCCGACAAGACGGCCGTTCCACCAGTCTGCCTTTACCGGGTTTTTCAGCCAGGATGCCTTGAACCGAACATCCGTGACAACCGGATCCTCTTCCGGGATGCCATCAAGCCAGATTGCCACCAGATCACCTTGCCGTATTGTGTTTGAGGAAAGAGTCAGAGCCGGTCCGGTTGTGTCTTGTGCGGAAGCCGCCGTCACCATGGACGGAACCGGTGTGGCGGATGGCGGTTTTTCCGGAGTGGTGGTTTTCGTGGGGGCTTGCGTTGCTGCAGGTGTGGCCGATGCGGTGGGCGTGGAGACAGCAGGAGATTTTGACGGAGCCGAAGTTGGGGTCTGGACAGGGGTCGGGGCAAGGGACGGCGATTCGGCTGGCGCCGGGGAAGTGGATTCTGCCGTCTCCAGTGTTGCGGCGGGTGCGAGCGTTGCAGATTCCGCAGGAGCTGAAGATTCCAAAGGGGTTGAAGATCCTGCCGGAGTTGGAGAATCTATCGGAGACGGGGAGGGCGAAACAACTTCTGGTGAAGCGGAAGACGCTGTGGATTCCGCCACTGCAGCCGACGATCCGCCGAGCAGCGCCGGCAGACCCGGAATGCTCGATTGAAGCGAAGGGAACGCAAACACGGCGATGCCGGACAGCACGATGACGGAAGCAAGGAGCGCAAGGCTCCAGCGAATAAAAGTCCGGAAACGGCCCCTTTTTTTCACGGTTCCTTCTTCGTTTTCCAACATGCGGTTTCCGTATTTCATGTTTCATCCCTTCCTGCAGGTCTGCCCGGTGTTCTTTTTCACTATATCACACCTCCGGGAATCTCTCGCTTCATCCTCACCGGAACGGGTGCCTATTCCGAAAACGGGAGAAATCGTCTACAATGGGACAAGGCTCCCGCGTATGCCACCGGGAGCGGAAAGTGAGGATGATTCATGAGTCAATATGAGAACGGAAACATGCCAGTGCAAGCGGGCGAATATGGTGCGGTGAAGAGCCTGAACGGTTACATCGCAAAGGTATATGGCTGGATGTTCCTCGGATTGGGATTGACTGCTCTGACGGCCTTTCTGTTCCTGACCCGGATGGATTGGGTTGTCGGTTTCGTCAAGAATCCCATTCTGTTCTATGGCAGCATGATTGGCGAGTTTGCCCTTGTTTTCGCCATCAGCCGCGCCATCATGAGGCTTTCCTTCCCTGCGGCCGCAGCCCTGTTCGGGTTTTACGCCGTTTTGAACGGACTGACCCTTTCCGTCATCCTGTTGGTGTATACGGGAAGCTCGGTTGCGACCACCTTTTTCATCACGGCCGCCATGTTCGGCACCATGTCCGTATATGGACGAATAACCCGCACGGACCTTACGAAGTTCAGGGGAATCCTCATGATGGGCCTGATTGGGATCATCGTTCTTTCGGTTTTGAATCTTTTCCTGCACAGCAGCGCCGTGGAATGGATTGTCACACTGGTTGGCATGTTCGTATTCCTCGGTCTTGCCGCGTATGACATGCAGAAATTGAAGGGCTATTATTACAGTACGCAGGGTGATGCTGTCCTGCAGAACAAACTCGGCCTGCTCGGTGCGTTAAGCCTCTATCTGGATTTCATCAACCTCTTCCTGATGCTGCTGCGCCTGTTTGGCCGCAGAAAGTGATCTGGCCTGAAGCGAAGGAGAATCAAATGAACGAAGGAACCATTCAGGAGCACATCCCGACGCGCGAGGAAGCCTGGAGCCTGTTGCAGGCATTCAATGAGAACGATGGCCTCATCCGTCATGCACTTGCCGTGGAAGGGGTCATGCGGCATTTCGCATCGTTGCATGCGCCCGATGACATCGAACACTGGGGAATCATCGGACTGGTGCATGATCTCGATTACGAACGGTTTTCCGAGCAACATTGCGTGAAGGTGCGGGAACTGTTGGAAGCCGAGGGCTGGCCGCAGGCATGGATCCGTGCGGTGGAAAGCCACGGTTGGGAGCTTTGTGTGCCGGTGAAACCGGAAACCATGCTGGAAAAGACACTCTATACCATTGATGAGCTGACCGGGCTCGTAACTGCCACGGCGCTGCTGCGCCCCAGCCGAAGCGTACTGGATCTGGAAACGAAATCCGTCAAAAAGAAGTGGAAACAATCCGGGTTTGCGGCCGGCGTCAACCGCTCCGTCATCGAAAAAGGCGCTGATCTTCTTGGTATTCCGCTCGATGAAATCATTGCGGAAACCATTTTGGGCATGCGGACAGTGGCGGAATCCATCGGACTCGGGGGAACATCGGAAGCGGGATGATAACTTGAACCCCATGACGCCTTGAATCCATGAACCCATGAACACGGATCGCAAAAAACTTGAATCCTACACCATCGCCTCGATGGCAATATGCCTTTCGATGGACAGATCGAGAAACCGGCCGTCGGCTCTTACGAGCGGCCGGCTTTTCATATGCGGGTTGATGTAAAGGATTTCCCCGATATCCCCGGTGCTGAGGAAAAACCGGTCACCGATATAATAGCCTGGCACTTGCGTGAGAAATGCCAGAGTTTCCTCGACATGGAACCCTTCATGGGCTTCCTGCTCCATCATCTCAAAGGCACGGAACGGGGAGACGGCGCGGATTCGGTTCGTCCCCGAGGTCAGATTGTCAAACCGGTCCGCCACTGCGATGATGCGGGCGATCGGATCGATTGCGTCTCCGCGCAGATGCGACGGATAGCCGCTTCCGTCCTGCCGTTCGTGATGAGTCGCAACAATGGTGGCGATTCGCGCGTCCACTTTTCTGCAGGCGGTCACGATTTCCCAGCCGAGGCGGGGATGCCGGTTCCATTCTTCCTGCTCCTTGGCGCTGAGGACGCCGGGTAAATCCAGGAGGTGGTGATGGATTTTCGTCTTTCCGATATCATGCAGCAACGCGGCCTGCGTCGTGATCGGAAGCAGCTCTGCGTCCAGCTTCATCCATTGATGAAGGAATGAGGAGAGCATGGCGGTATTGAGGCTGTGAACCAGGAGGGATCCCTGGGGCGGCAACATGCGGTACGCCTGCTGGAAGAAATCACAGCCGGCGGTGGTGCTTTTGCAGACACTTTCGGAGGCTGCCTCCACTTGTTCGGGTTTCAGCGGCTTTCCCGTCGATACGGGATCAAAAATGCATTTGACCTGATCCAGGCAAGCTTGATAGAGTGCCTCGTAGCGATGCTCCACGGACATATCGTTTCCATTCGGTACGAAAACCCTTATCCGATGGTATCCGAGACCTTCGAGTCTTGTGAGGAGAGATGGGTTCAAAACGGTCTTCTCCAGAATCACCACCACACCCTGATCGGTGTGGAGGGTCTCTGCAATCTGCATGCCAGGCACACATTCACGGATGGACAGCTCCCTCTTCGGCGAATTGACTTCCTTGGAGATGACATGCAAGGTTCCGGCGCGATCGTTCAGGGTCATGACGATGCCCATCCTTTCTTCTTTCGTAAAACCGGGAGCTTCCAGACATACAGAGATAAACCGTCGACGTCATTGCCGTTAGCGATAGTTGCTCCTGTTGACTTGTTCCTGTCTTGAAACTGCGGCGATGATGTGCTGGTTAAACGCGTTTGAATAAAGTCCGATCAAGACGTATTATATCAAACCTTCATGCAAATGCAAGAAAAATCGCAAAACGGATATTAGTGAAATGCCTGAGATAAAAGGATTACACAGTTTGTTGCGTTATGTCTTCTTCTGTTCGTGAATGATCGAGAACTATTTGTTGCAGAATAGAAGAAAACGGGGAGAGAATCTTTGCGCTGAAAGGGGAATAATGGGTTTTACTTACGGTTTCTCTGGTCTTTTGCCTATTGTTTCCTCTTGACGTTCCCCAAACAAATGGATACACTCTTGACGAATAGCGCGAAACGATTCGCGATTAAAGGAAGGTGATGCGGGTGGCGGCAACCATCAAGGATGTGGCACGACATGCGGGCTTGTCCATCGCAACGATTTCCAAGTACATCAACGGGGGGCATGTACTGGATGTAAACCGCCTCCTGATCGATCGTGCCGTGGAGGAGCTGGGTTTCAAGGTGAACGGGATGGCCCGCAGCCTGAAAACCAGTAAAACCATGACTGTCGGGGTTCTGATACCGGACCTGGAAAGCATCTTCTGCACAAGTATCGTGTCGAATGTGGAGAATGTCCTGCAGGATGCGGGATACAGCACACTCATCTGCGATTATCGCCAGGACCCGGATATGGAGCGCAGAAAACTATCCTTTCTGGCGGATCGGCAAATCGACGGACTTCTGATGTTGCCCCTGGGAAACGATCCCGGGCTGCTGGAACCGCTGCGCGCGCTCAACATTCCCTGTGTCCTCATTGATCGTCCCGTCAGAGGGGCCGAATGCGACACCATACTGGTCGATAACCTGAACGCTTCCTATGCGGCAGTCGAACATCTCGTCATTCAGGGACACCGGAGAATCGGCATCATCCGGGGACCCAAAGCCATTCATACCGCCGAGGAACGATATACGGGCTATGCCAGGGTCCATGCGGATTACAATCTTCCCATCGAGAGAGCCCTGGTTCGCGATGGCGGATACAGCATGGAGGGCGGTTACTACCAGGTCAATGCGCTTCTGGAGATGGACGTCCCGCCAACCGCCCTGTTCGTGACGAATTATGAGATGACGCTGGGTGCCATCATGGCGCTTAACGAGCGGAATGTGCGTATTCCGGAAGAATTGTCGTTCATCGGGTTCGACAATCATTCCCTGACACGCCTGGTCAAGCCGTTGCTTTCGATTGTCGTGCAGCCCATCCGGCAGATCGGGGAGATGGCCGCACAAACGCTGCTTCGCAGGATGCGGGGGGATCGTGCGGGTTTTCCGTTGCTTTGCCGGATGAAGACGGAACTTCTGCTGCAGGCTTCCGTTGCGCCAGCCCAGGAACAAGGCGGCTCAGGAACCAAGCAGAACAGGAACAAGGCAGCCCAGGACTAAGGCAATCCAGGAAGATGGCAGCCCAGGACTAGGGCAAACCAGGAATACGGCAATCCAGGAAGATGGCAATCCGGACGCAGGATGCCCCGGAAGCAGGGTACCCCAGATTGGGCAGATTGGGAAAGGGGCGACCCCTTTTCCTTATCATAAAGCGAAACGTTTCGTGATCAAGTCGCGAGTGCATGGATGACCATGCGAGAAGGAGATCCGTATGTTGAAAGGAATCCCGTCGATTCTCAGTCCCGAGCTTTTGAAAATCCTCATGGAGATGGGCCACGGCGACGAAATCGTCCTTGCCGACGGCAATTTCCCGGCGGCAGCCATGGCGCAGCGCCTTGTGCGCTGTGACGGACATGGCGTGCCGGAAGTGCTGGAAGCCGTTCTGAAACTGATGCCGCTCGATCCGTATGTGGAGTGCCCGGTAACCCTGATGCAGGTCGTGCCCGGCGACAAGGTGGAAACGCCTGTCTGGAACACTTATCGGGACATGATCCGGAAGAGCGAGCCCAAAGCAAACCAAGTGGAGAATGTGGAGCGCTTTGCCTTCTATGAACGCGCAAAAAATGCGTATGCCATCGTTGCGACGGGAGAAGCGGCCTTGTATGCGAACATCATCCTGAAAAAAGGTGTCGTTGTAGCTGGAAACGACTGAAAGAAGGCAGTTGGCCGTAGTCACCTCCGGTCATCGCCCGGAGCACAGGCAGGGAGGAAATGCACAATGGAAATCCCATACAAGAAATTACGAAATGGCATGCGTATGCCCGGTATAGGTCTGGGTACGTTCGGTTCCGACAAATACGGGGGAACCGTGGTTGCGGATGCGGTCCGAACCGCCATCACAGCGGGATGGCGACTCATCGACTGCGCGGCGGTATATGGCAACGAGGCCTTGATCGGTCCGGTTCTGGAAGAGGCCATTCGCACAGGTGTTTCGCGTGAATCGCTGTTCGTGGTCTCAAAGGTCTGGAATGACATGCACGGAAAAGGGGATGTTCTCCTGTCCTGCGCTCAGTCCCTGAAGGATCTTCGACTGGACTATCTGGACCTCTTTCTTGTCCACTGGCCGTTTCCCAATTTCCACCCGAAGGGGGCGACGCCGGATTACCACAACACGGATGCGAAACCGTATGTGCACGAAGCATACATGGAGACATGGCATCAGATGGAACGTCTGCAGCAGGCCGGATACGTCCGCAGCATCGGCACCTCGAACATGACCGTGCCGAAGATGCGTCTTCTGCTGCGGGATTGCACTGTCATGCCTGCCGTGAACGAGATGGAGCTTCACCCTTCCTTTCAGCAGCGGGAACTCTTCGATTTCTGCATGGAACACGGCATTCAGCCTGTCGGGTATTGTCCGCTCGGATCTCCTGCCCGGCCGGAGCGGGATCGGACGCCGGAGGATGTGGTGGACATGGAATTGCCGGCCATTCTCCGGATTGCGGACCGGCATGGCCTGTCTCCCGCGCAGGTCTGCCTCAAATGGGCATTCCAACGCGGGCAGATCCCCATCCCGTTTTCCGTGAAGCCGGAACAGATGGATGCAAACCTGCAGGCCATCCTGGCGGATCCTCTGACGGGAGAAGAAATGGCGGAAGTGGAAAAGGCGGACATGAACTGCCGTCTCATCAAGGGGCAGGTGTTCCTTTGGGACGGTGCGAAGGACTGGACGGATTTGTGGGACCTGGAAGGGATCATTCCGGGTTGACTGGGAGGCCGTGCCATTTTTTCGGAGAGATCGCTGCTTCAGGCGCATGAAAGGAAAGTGGATGGATATGGAAATGAAACCATGGGATACGGATGAAACCAGCATTGCTAATGCAAGAACGCCAATAAATGATGATACATGGGACAGAAGTGTTGAAGAAACAAAGAACCGAAGACTGAAAGAAATCAATGCGGTGATCGATGCGGGGCCCTTTTCCGCCTCGTGGGATTCTCTTGAAGGCGTCACCATCCCCACGTGGTATCAGGATGCGAAATTTGGAATTTTCATCCATTGGGGCGTTTATTGCGTGCCCGCGTTCGGAAACGAATGGTATCCGCGGAACATGCATATTCAGGGAAGTCCGGAGTTCCTGCATCACGTGGCGGCCTATGGTCCTCATGCCGGATTCGGGTACAAGGATTTCATTCCGATGTTCAAGGCGGAGCGTTTTGATGCGGCAGTCTGGGCGAACCTGTTTCAGGAAGCCGGCGCCCGTTTCGTCATGCCGGTAGCGGAGCACCATGACGGCTTCCAGATGTACGGAAGTGAACTGTCCCGGTGGAACGCAGCGGAAATGGGTCCGAAGCGCGATGTGCTGGGTGAGTTGAAATCCGCGGTGGAAGAGAAGGACATGGTTCTCTGCGCATCCAGCCACCGCGCGGAACATTGGTGGTTCATGGGGGAGGGACGTAAGTTTGACTCCGATGTGAACGACCCTGCATATGCCGATTTTTACGGGCCTGCCCACGGCAGCCCGGGGCCGGAGCACCACTGGGACAATTATCTCGCGAATCCGCCCGACCAGGCGTACCTGGAGGACTGGCTTCTCCGCACCTGTGAAATCATCGACCGCTACCAGCCGAAGGTCCTCTGGTTCGACTGGTGGATCATGAATCTTGCTTTCAAGCCATACCTCAAGAAACTGGCCGCCTACTACTACAACCGTGCGGCCGGGTGGGGCGTGGAAGTCGCGATCAATTACAAGTACGATGCCTTTCCCGTACAGGCCGCCGTGTTCGACGTGGAAAGAGGACAGCTTTCCGGCATCCGGAGCCTGTTCTGGCAGACAGATACCGCGGTTCAGAAAAATTCCTGGGGATTCACGGAAAACCAGGACTACAAGACGGCCGTGGACCTCGTAGGGGATCTGGTCGATATCGTGAGCAAGAACGGAGCGCTTCTGTTGAACATCGGTCCGAAAGCGGATGGAACCATTCCGGAGCCGGAACAGGCCATCCTGCGGGATATCGGAAAATGGCTTTCGAAAAACGGAGAGGCCATCTATGGAACGCGTCCCTGGATCCTTTTCGGAGAGGGTCCGACCCGCGTCGCGGAAGGCGCCTTCACGGATACAAACCGGACCCCCTTCACCCCGCAGGACATCCGATTCACGACCCGGGACGGCGCATTGTTTGCGACCTTCCTGAAATGCCCGGAAGATGGGCAAGGTCTGATCGTCTCACTTGGGGCGAAGAAACCCGACCATGCGATCGTCGGGGAAAGCCGCGTGGGCTCGGTGACCCTGCTGGATGGCGGCAAGGCGCTTTCGTTTGATGAAACGGAGGAAGGCCTTCGGATCTTCCTTCCGGATGGATACGCCTCGGACTTTGCCGTTTCCCTCAAAATAGGATTCTAAGACCCGGCAATTGATGGAGTCCCACCCTATCCCTCATGTTTGATGCCGATTCCAAGACCCGGCAATTGATGGACATTGCCCATCAATGTCGAAAGACAGTTGAATCAATTGCCGGAGTCCCTCCCTTGAAAATCCATACACACAGAGATGAAGGAGGACAAAACCATGAGTACCATGAAAGCCGCCTACCTGCCCGGAAACAGCACGGTTGAAATGCGCGAGGTCGAGATTCCGGAACCCGGATACGGCCAGGTCCTGATCCGGACCAAGTCTTCCACCATCTGCGGCAGCGACATTCGCGCCATCTATCGCGAGCATGTAGGAAAAGGCGCGGAAGGATACCAGAACAAGATTGCCGGTCATGAACCAGCCGGGCAGATCGTGAAATGCGGTCCGGGCATGCGTCGTTTCAAGGAAGGCGATCGCGTCGTGCTGTACCACATTTCCGGATGCGGACTTTGCATGGACTGCAGGCAGGGCTACATGATCAGCTGCACCAGTCCGTTGCGGGCGGCGTATGGCTGGCAGCGCGACGGCGGCATGGCTCCTTACATTCTTGCGGATGAGAAGGATTGCGTGCCTTTGCCGGACTCCCTCACCTACACCGATGGCGCGCAGGTGGCGTGCGGGTTCGGCACCGTGTACGAGGGGCTTGAAAAAATCGGCATATCCGGCAACGATGCGGTGCTGGTGGTAGGCCTCGGACCGGTCGGACTGGCCACACTGATGCTGGCGAAAGCGATGGGCGCGGAAAAGCTCATCGGTGTCGACGTAACGCAGGAACGGTGCCAAATCGCCATGGACAAGGGACTGGCGGATCACGTGCTTGTTTCTGGAGCTGATACGCTGGCGGAAATCCTGAAGCTGACCGGCGGGCAGGGTGTCGAGCGCGCCATCGACTGTTCCGGACACACTTCCGCCCGCCAGCTGGCCATCCGTGCCACCCGGAAGTGGGGAAAGATCGCATTCGTGGGCGAAGGCGGAACCGTCGAATTCAATCCGAGCCCGGATATCATCCATGACCAGAAGACAATCTACGGTTCCTGGGTCACGAGCATCTGGAAGATGGAAGAGCTTGTTTCGAAACTGGTCCGCTGGAATCTTCATCCGGAAGATCTCGTCACTCACCGGTTTACGCTGGATCAGGCGGCAGATGCCTATTTCCTGATGTCGCTTGGCAAATGCGGAAAAGTGGCGGTGGTGTTCGACGAGGAAATCCGCTGAGATTCGGCTCGAATTCCTTGAAACCAGTCCGAATTCATAGAATCCGGCCGCCTTCACCGTATTTCGCCGTTGATGGGGAGTGTAAGAATGAAGCAGACATCCGAGCAGATTCTTTGGTATGACAGGCCCGGCGCCATCTGGGAAGAGGCGCTTCCGTTGGGAAACGGCCGTCTGGGTGCGATGTTGTATGGGAAAACCGATACGGAGTGCATCCACTTGAACGAGGACACCTTCTGGTCCGGTTTTCCGCGTGAGAAGCAGAATCCGCACGCGTTGGCGAATCTTCCCGAAGTTCGGCGCCTTGTGATGGCGGACCGTTTCGAGGAAGCCCAGGCGTTGATCGAAAAGGAGATGCTGGGCACCTGGACGGAATCCTATCAGCCCATCGGTCATGTGATGATTGAGTGGAAGTCCGCGGCGCCAGTCACGGACTTCCGCCGCGAACTTGTACTGGACACTGGCGTGGCAGCTTCCCGGTTCAGGCGGGGCGGCGCCTGGGTGGATACAAAGGCTTTTGTGTCCTTCCCGGATCAGGTTCTGGTCTGGACGGCGACTTCGGAAACAGGCCTCGATCTGGACGTCAGGCTGGAAAGCCTGCAACCCGTCACAGTCGCATCGGATGCGCAGGATAAGTGGTCGGGCGGTATCCTGATGCGCGGATTGGCACCTACGCATGTCGAACCTTCCTATGTGCCGGCGGGAGAGGATGCGATCCAATATGATCCGGACAAGCCGGGCATGGTGTTTGCGACTGGTTTGTCGGTTCGTCTTGATTCAGGCGTCATGGAAGCTTCGGAGGGTTGCCTGAGGATCAGGGGAGCCGGCCGGGTGGAGATCCATGTCGCATGCGCGACGAGTTTCGCGGGATATCGCGTGAATCCCGCAGACAGTGGCATTGTTCCGGCGGAAGCCGTAACCGCTGTATTGCATCGTGCATCGGGGATTTGTTTCGAACAGCTCATGGACCGACATCTGTCCGATCACAGGGAACTGTTCGGACGGGTGATGCTGGAGTTGTCGGGATTGGAAACATCGCAGGCGCTTGCATGCTCGGAGCTGACCACCGATCAAAGACTCGTCCGATTTGCCGAAGGCGGCTCGGACAATGCGTTGCCCGTCCTGCTTTTCCAATACGGCCGATACCTGCTCATCGCCAGCTCCCGGCCCGGGACCCAGACTGCCAACCTTCAGGGCATCTGGAGTCATGATTTGCGTCCGGCCTGGAGTTCGAACTATACGACGAACATCAATGCACAAATGAATTATTGGCCTGTCGAGAACTGCGGATTGTCCGAACTGGCAGAACCTTTATTGGAGATGATTTCGGAATTGGCCGATACGGGTGCGGTGACAGCAAAAACACAATTCGGGTGCAGGGGCTGGACCGTCGGGCACAATGCGGATCTGTGGCGGGCGTCCGCGCCGGTGGGCGGACAGGCGAGATGGGCGTACTGGCCCATGGGTGGTGCCTGGCTGGCCCGCCACCTGTGGAGCCATTTCCAGTTCACACAGGATACCGCCTGGCTGCGCAATACCGGTTATCCGCTCATGGCGGGTGCGGCACGCTTTCTCTTGGATTGGTTGGTGGAAATGCCGGAAGGAACGCTCGGGACCTGTCCCGCCACCTCGCCGGAAAACGCCTTCCTGCTTGAAAACGGACAGTCCTGTAGTGTCAGCCGTTCCTCCACCATGGATCTCGCCATCATCCGGGATTTGTTCAACGCCTGCATGGAAGCGGAAATCGCCCTGAGAGCGGCTGAGTTGGAAGAATCCAGGACAAAGGCAGCGATAGTGGGATTATTGGACAATGTCGAAACGAATGATGAGGCACTGCTGACTTCGGATGGCTCGGACCTCGTCGCCGTGATGGCGGAAATCCGTACCGCCCTGCCCAGATTGGATCCCTACCGGATCAGTCCGGATGGCCGTCTGCAGGAATGGTTCCGTGATTTCCCGGAGGAAGAGGTCAATCATCGGCATGTTTCACATCTTTACCCCTTGTTCCCCGGAGATGCCTTTCATCCGGATCTTACGCCAGAATGGGCGGAAGCATGCAGGAAAAGCCTCGAAAAGCGAGGGGATGACGGAACGGGCTGGAGTCTTGCCTGGAAAGTCAATCTCTGGGCCCGCCTGCAGGATGGCAACCACGCATGGAAACTGGTGCGCAGGCAACTTCGACCGGTCCTTGCGACAAATTTCAACTATATGGACGGCGGGGGAACCTACCCCAATCTGATGGATGCCCATCCGCCCTTCCAGATCGACGGGAATTTCGGTGTTGCCGCCGGTATCGCGGAAATGCTGCTGCAGAGCCATGCCGGTGAAATCCATCTTCTTCCTGCTTTGCCCGATGAATGGCGGGAAGGCCGGGCCTTTGGCTTGAAGGCGAGAGGGGGGATCACAGTAGACATGGAATGGAAGGAAGGAAGAGCGGTTTCCCTCTGTCTGATCTCGATGGCAAAGCAAAAGATGACACTCCGAATGGGCGGGAAACGAAGTGAAATCCTTCTGAATCCCGGACGAAACGAGATCGCCGTCGGGAACCCTTAGGTTCCTGCGTGCACCTGTCCTGTTTATGACGAGCATGGTTGACAGCTGTCGCCGCACGTGACGGCGTCCGGGCCTCGCAATTTGCGCAGCAATTCGGGGCTCGGACGCATCGGCGAACCGCGTCTCGTTCAGGCAGTCTTCTATTTCACGGAACTCGTACGCAACGGGATCCCGGAAAGTCCGTTGATTCCGTTGCGGGATACCATCGCATGTGCGGACCTGTTCGATCGTGTCCGCATTCTTTGTGACCTTCCGTGATCCGGTTGACGTGTGATCTTCCGTGAACCGCATCCTATTGGACTTCGTGATCACGTTGGATTTCGTTTTTCCCATTGGGCCAGCCAAAGCATCGAGAGGGAAGCAACCAGTACGGTTCCCCCGACAAACAACCAGGAGGTGTGAACCTCAAAGAGGCCTGCCACCTGGCCCATCACCAGCGGTCCGACTGCATACCCGACGCCGGATATGCTGCTTGTCACGGCGGTCAAACGGCCACGATGAGAAGCCGGGGTATGGATGGAAACAAAGGTGCCGGCATTCAGTGTGACGAAGACCTCTGCCGTGGTGAATATCACCATCAGCAGCAGATAGGCGGGCCTCCCGGTTGCGAACATGAAAGCCGTCTGAGAGAAGGCGTACAGCAATCCTCCGATCACCATTCCGCTCAGGTAAGGCAGGTTCCTTGTGTACCGGGTGATGAGCGGAGTCAGCAGAATGACCAGCAGGCCGTTGAATCCCGCCAGCAGGCCATAGAAGGCCGCGCCTTTCACACCGAAATCCAGGGCGGTCTGCATCGGCAGCAGAAAGCCCCATTGCGCGTAGGAGAAGGAGTAACCGAAATACAGCAGGGAAAAGACAAGCAACATGGGGCGTGCCATCAGTACACGCATGACAGAGCCGTCCACATGCTTTTCGTCGTTTGTCAGCGCCTTCAAGGCTTCAGTTTCGGCTGATCCAGCGCCTGATCTGTTGCGGTTCAGCTTCGGCGGATGCACGAACAGCAGGATCAGGAGCAGTCCGGCAACCGTTGTGAAGGCATCCCCCCAGAACACCCAGGGAAGGTGTTTTTCAAACAACAGTCCGCCAAGAATGGGCCCCAACGCGAATCCGAGATTCCAACCCATATAGGAAAGAGAAAAGGCGCTTTTTCGTTGATCCGCCGTCGTCAGGTCGGATAGCATGGCGACAGAGGCGGGGTCCACCATGCTCATGAAAAAGAGGGCGGCCATCAAGAATGCGATCATCGTCATGTTCGGTGGAAGGAATCCGCAAAGGGCGTAGAGGCAAGCCGAAACAAGGCTGAATAGCAGAAATACGGGCTTCCTTCCCCAATGGTCGGCCAGTTTGCCGCCGAGGAACGCACCTGGGAGATACAGCAGAGAACCCACGGTGATGACGATTCCCGCCTTGGCCGGAGACAATCCGACCCGTTGTGTCAGGATCAGCGTTTGAAGCGGCATGACGAAGCACCCGAGTGCCGTGACCATGCGGGCGAGAAAAATAAAGTAAATGCCTCTTGGCAGACCGGCCCATGGGGCAAAAATAGTTTTCAGCGGATGGCGAAATGACCCGTTCATGCGTTTATCTTCCTTTGTGCCTTTCTGAGTGGGTGCAAGTACCGTCAGGCGATGCATCCGTCAACCTATGAAATCGTCAGCGTTGTCAGCATTTTCACACCATATAGCAGAAGGCCTACAGCGAACCCGCAAATGGCGCCGTTGACCCGGATCCACTGCAGGTCGTTTCCAACCTTCGATTCAATCATCCCGATGAGGGTGCCTGTGTCGAACTTCTCGAGGTTCTCCCGGACCAGACGCCCGATGTTCTCATGATTGCCGTCGATGAGTTGCGACAGTTGCGCGTCCAGGAAATCTTCCAACTTTCCGATGGTCTCCGGATCCGCCGCAGTATTCGCCAGAATGCCTTCAAGGAAAGGCACAATCTGCGTTTCCATTATATCAGGTGAATCGATGAGCCGGAGGAGCTCGTTGCGAATCCCGTTCAATCCGCTGCGGAGCTGTTCTTCCATTCCCGCGCTTTCCAGCAATTCCTTTCGATAGGCTTCAAGCTTTTCCAGGACAGATGGGTTTTCATGCAGCCCGCCCACCGCAGTGCGCAGACTTTCCAGAATGGCCGTCCGGCTTGCATTGGCGGGATGGTTCATATCCTTTGCGGCGGACAGCAGGAAATCCTGAATCAGCTTCCCGATTTTTTCCTCGCCCATCATGCCGATCACGGTGGGAACCGTCGCCTTCATGATTCCCTTCAGGGGCATGTCAAGCGCGGCCCGGATGGCGGCTTTCCCCAGTTCGGTCCGGAGCTTTTCACCCGAGAGTGATTCCTCCGCCTTCTCCAGAACGAAATGCAAGGCGGTTTCATCATAATGCCTGGCAAGGCCTTCATCGGCAAGGGTCTTGACGAGTTGTCCCAGATCCGCCCGAAGCACATACCGGTTGATGATATCGCGTAAAACGGAAAGGACACTCTCTTCCGGCATGGCCTTGATGATGCTGCGCATTCCCTGCACAAGCATGGCTTTCACGGCATCCGTCCGGACGGCCTTTTCCAGAGCCCCCAGCAGAAGCCGTGCGGCATCCATCTGCTGGACCTTTTTCAGAATGCTTTCCTTGTTCAGGAGCTCGTTTTCCACCATGGAGACGAGTGCCTGCGTGATGCGTCCCCGGTTGGCAGGAAGAATGGCCGTGTGCGGAATCGGCAGGCCCAGCGGATGCCTGAACAGGGCGGTGACGGCAAACCAGTCGGCCATGCCACCCACAAGCCCCGCCTCGAACCCGGCCACAAGGGCGAGAAGCCAGCCGTTGCCGGGCCACACGAGAAGGCTGAGTGCCAGCGTGATGGCAAACCCGACGGCCATCGTCAGCAGGGAAAGGGTGGCGATCTGTCTGGTCTTTCCTGTCATGTTGTTCCTTTCGGGATGCGTTACGTTGGATGCAGGACAAATCTAGCCGGAGTCGAGGATGATTGTCGACGGATGGGGCCTGACATCGGAAGCCGGTGTAATAGATTATACGACAGAATGTCCGATAAGTTGTCATGAATCGTTTCCCGACTGGCGGGAAGAGCAGGCATGAAGCCGCTTCCTCAAGTGAATGAATTGCAAAAAAGCATACCGGATGATCGGGAAACATGGTATCATATCCTTCGAGTCGCAAAATGCATGAAGCAGCCGCCGACCGACAGCGCGGAATGCTGCGGCAGGCCGTTGTCCATCCCCATCGGAAGCAGACAGTCATGATACCGGCAGATGTGCGGTCGCCGGAACCAGCCGAGAGTCGGCTGGCGTCGTCCGCCAGAAGAAAGGCAGCGCATGTTCAAGACAAAGGGTCTCTTTCACCCCGGCATGAAAAGGGAAGTCATCCTGCTGTTCATAACCATTGCGTTCATCGGCCTTTCCCAAGGCTTCGCGGAAAACATCTGGACGAACTATTACAGCATCATCGGCATGCAGACTGGGGATCGGACACTGCTGGAGCCTATCCGGGAGATGCCGGGTCTGCTCATGATGTTTATCATCGCCGCCCTGTCGTTCCTCAGTCTGGGACGCATGGGCGCTGTCGCAATGGCTACGCGGGCTGTCGGCCTCATGTCCCTTGCCTTTTTCGTGGATGACTTCAACCCGCTGTTCCTGACCTTCATGGTGGTCATAAGCCTGGGAGACCATATTTTCATGCCGCTTCGAAACAGCATCGGCATTACGGTGGCACAGGCCGGGCATGAAGGCAAGGTCATCGGCATGATGGATGCCCTTACCACGGTCCTGTACATGTGTGCCAGCCTGCCGATCCTTTTTCTGTTCAGCGGCAAGAATCTCGGCGATTACCGGCTGCTGTTCGTCCTGGCCGGCGCAGCGGCCTTGCTGGCGGGATTCAGCCTGTTCCTGATGCGGACGCGCAATACGGGAGAGGTGACAAAGAAGGCCGCCCGGCTTGTCTTCAAGAAGAAGTACTGGCTCTACTATCTCATCAGCTTCATCAGCGGACTCCGCAAGCAGATCTTCCTCGTCTTCGCACCGTGGATGCTCGTCAAGACCTTTTCCCAGCCCTTGCAGACCATGACGCTGCTGAACATCATCGGCGCGTTGGCCATCTTCTTCTTCAACCCGTTCATGGGACATCTCATCGACCGGTTCGGCGAACGCAAGCTGCTTGTCGGCGGCGGAATCGTGGCTACGGCCATTTATGCGACCTATGCCGTTCTTTGCACGCAGAGTCCTGAAAATGGCTTTGTCGTGATTGCCCTGCTGGCATTGAGCTTCACCGACCGCTTGTCACAGTCGACCCTCATGGGACGCGACATATTCGTCAAGCATACGGCATCCGATCCGAACGAAATCATGCCGACCCTTTCCGCAGGCGTCAGCATGGATCATATCGCAAGCGTGTTGTCTCCGATGCTGGGCGGTTTGATCTGGACGACCGTCGGACCGCAATGGGTCTTTGTGGCTGGCGCGGTCATTGCAGTTGTCTATACCAGCATGTGCTTCCTGGTACCGGGCAAAAAGATGGTGAAAGCGTAAGTATTACAGAGAGATCTCTGGTATTCGTCCGTCCGGTCCATGATGAAAACGCTCCCCGTTTTGATGGCGTCGGGAGCGTTTTTTCGTTTATTCCGAAATCCGGGTTCCTGGGTTCAGACTTGCCGGTTTGTGGCGGTTATGCATGATGGGTGATACATGTTGTATCATCTGATATGGAAGCCTATACTGAATATGGAAACCGAAAACAAGTTGTCCGTTCAAATTCGCTTCTGGTCTTTCCTGACCCGTCCAGCGGAAAAGGGGGATTTTCATGGAATTCTTCAGTTTTATCGAAGGAATACAGACCCTGCAGGCCATCCTGCTCATCGCAGGTCTCGTGCTGTTGATTGCGGAGGCCTTCATGCCCGGCTTCGGCATTGCGGGAGGCAGCGGCGTCGCCCTGATTCTCGTCGGCATCATCCTGACCGCGCGAACCCCATTCGAAGCCTTTGCGATGGTGCTCATCCTGCTTCTTCTGATTGCGGTGCTCCTATTTTTCATCCTGCGATCTGCGAAAAAGGGAGCCATTGCCAGAAAACTGATTCTTTGGTCTTCCTCCAGGCATGAGGATGGTTTCAGCGCGACCCCTGACATGTCCGTCCTCGTTGGATGCGAGGGGCTGGCCATTACGGTTTTGCGCCCGGCCGGAACAGGCGAAATCAATGGGAAGCGTCTGGATGTGGTATCGGAAGGGGCTTTCATCGATCCGGGCACAAAGATCCGCGTGATACGGGTTGAAGGCAGGCGGATTGTAGTGGAACCGATATTCTGACGACATGGTTCATTTTCCCTGACGGCAGCGTCCGTACGGGGTTCCGATCAAGAAGGAGGCACATCATGGGAGATCCGTTGTTTGGTTATTTCCTGCTGCTTGCAGCCATCGCGCTGCTTGTTTCCCTGTTTTTCAGTTTCGTCCCCGTCGGGTTGTGGATTTCCGCAGCGGCGGCCGGCGTCAAGGTCGGCATTTTCAATCTTATCGGCATGCGGCTCCGCCGCGTGACGCCGGCCCGTGTGGTCAATCCGCTCATCAAGGCGATCAAGGCGGGGCTCACGGTGAACATCAATCAGCTTGAGGCGCATTACCTTGCCGGCGGTAATGTGGACAAGGTGGTCAATGCGCTGATCGCCGCGCAGCGCGCTGAAATTCCGCTTGAATTCGAACGGGCGGCAGCCATCGATCTAGCGGGTCGCGATGTGCTGGAAGCGGTCCAGATGAGCGTAAACCCGAAAGTCATTGAAACGCCGCTTGTGGCGGCCATTGCCAAGGATGGCATCGAATTGAAGGCGAAGGCCCGTGTAACGGTTCGCGCCAATATTGAACGGCTTGTCGGCGGCGCGGGGGAGCAGACCATCATCGCCCGTGTCGGAGAAGGCATCGTCACAACCATCGGCTCCGCCATGAGTCACAAGGATGTTCTGGAAAATCCGGACCGCATATCCAAGACCGTTCTGAGCAAGGGACTGGATGCGGGCACCGCCTTTGAGATCCTCTCCATCGACATCGCGGACGTGGATGTCGGACGAAACATC
Organism: uncultured Clostridia bacterium; assembly: GCA_942493335.1. GTDB lineage: Bacteria > Bacillota > Clostridia > DSM-8532 > DSM-8532 > JAEWSN01. The sequence goes on from OW818693.1 coordinate 3,918,923, forward strand.
GGCGCCCAGCTGCAGACGGACCAGGCGGAAGCCGACAAGCGGATTGCCCAGGCGAAAGCTGAAGAACGACGTGCCATGGCTGTCGCAAGGGAACAGGAAATGAAGGCGGCCGTGGTAGAGATGCGCGCCAAGGTGGTGGAAGCCGAGGCGGAAGTCCCGCAGGCCATGGCACAGGCACTGCGCGAAGGCAAACTCGGTGTGATGGATTATTACAACATGCAGAATGTCATCTCCGACACCCAGATGCGGAGCTCGATCGCGGGAACCGGAAAGTCCGACGCGACCGCGACGGAAGGCAAGTGACGGAATATGGCGGATGAAGAAAAGGGATATGGGGTTATGGCGGTCGTTCGAAAAGGCGACGTCTCCGCCGGGGACCGAAAGGACAACCGGCCGATGGAAGTGACCCGGCAGGAGATTGCGCCGCAAGTGCGTGATATCGCACCGCAAGTACGGGACATTACGCCGCAGGTGCACGAGACCGTCTTCCAGGAGGAACCGGTCCCTGTCAAACGAACGAGAACAGCCGGGCGGAATCCACTGGAGACCGATGTGGCACAGAGCTTGTTGAAACTGGATGCTTCCCGGATGGCGCAGGGAGTTCTGCTGGCGGAAATCCTGGCCCGCCCGATCTCCATGCGGCGGAGCGGAAGACGCTTCTGATGCAGACCTGCAGACAATGTTTCAATTGGAAAGTGCGCCTTGAAGGACAACCATCCTTCAAGGCGTACTTTTACGTATTGTAACTCTTGCTGGAATAGCATTGGGCAATCGTTCGCGTTCCGGTAACGAGTCATAGCCGATCGCATTCTTGCCTGCGACTCGCTTTGGATGATGCATTATTGTGGCAACACACTTTGGATGATGGCCTTCACCTTGTCCGGCAGGGCTTCCATGTCCTCCCTGGATATGCCGGCGGTCGGAACGGACGGGTGGATGGTCACCTTCACATTGGCGGGCTTCATGTAGCCGTGCTCCTCCATCAGACGCCAAGACCCGTCGATGGTGACCGGTATGATCGGTACGCCGGCCTTTTGGGCAAGCTTGAAACTGCCGGCCTTGAATTCGGCCATTGGCTTGCCTTTCCCGCGGGTGCCTTCCGGGAAGATGACCATGGAATACCCGCTCCGGATGCTCTGCGCAGCCTCATTGATGGTTCGGAGGGATTGCCGGATGTCCTTCCTGTCCATGAATGCGCATTGCATGAATTTCATCCAGGTCCGGATGAGCGGCAGCTTCAGCACTTCGATTTTGGAAATGAAGGCTTTGGGGGTCGGAACATGACCCAGCATGATGGGAATGTCGTAATTGCCCTGATGATTCGAGATGAAGACAACCGGTTGTCCCGCAGGGATGTTTTCTGCTCCGACAACCTCTATTTTGCCGCCGCCGAGTCGAATCAACGACCGGGCCCAGTTGCGGACCTCGCGATCGACCAGTTTGTCCCGTTCCGCAAGATTCCCAGCCTTTTCGAGTCTTTTGGCCTTGGCCATCCTCGGCAGGAGCGCGATGAGATAAAGCCAGAAATAAATGAACCAGATGATCGTGCGAATCATGTTTCCTCCTCTGATCTGATATCTGTTCTATGCGAAGGGATGCCGGATTCTCATGGAAAGCATCCCTTTCAAGTCGGTATGAATTTTCTTCCGATGAAGATTCCCGGAGTCAGCCCGGGAATGGAAGCATATTCAGGGTAGGTCTGCTGGATGCCGGAGGCGGTGTCCGGCGGGTGATGGCCGTCCGACCCGAATGTGATGCGGCTGCCACCGCATACGGCGTACAGACCTGCCAGATTCGGCGTGGGGAAGGCCATCGGAAGGCCTCGGCGAAGATGCTGGGTGTTGATTTCAAGGGCGATCCCATTTTTCACCATGTTTCCAAAAATGCGACGGACGACGTCTTCGGGCCAACTGTCCCGGCCGGTTCCGCGGCGAAGGTAGTCCATGTGTGCGACGGCATCGAAGCCACCGAAGGCGGTCATGGCTTCCAATTCGCAATAGTAGCGTTCTTCCAGCGTTTCCGGCGTGAATTCGGCCAGCCTGTCACGCTGGAGGACGAAAAAGTCGCCAAGCCAGTGGATGCTTCCGAGGATGAAATCATAGGGACGTTGTGCCAGACTATCGAATGCCCTCGGATACAGGTGGGGTTCCGCGAATTCAAGTCCCTTGAGGAGGTGGATGCGGTCTCCATATTGTTCCTGCAGGATTTCGACCGCAGAAAAAAAGGAATCGGGCTGATAATAGGAACACCCTTCATCTGCGGGGTTCGCATCAAAGTGTTCCGTGAAACAGACATACTTGAAACCCATTTCAATGGCATTGTCCGCATGATTTGCCATGGAAGCGGATGCGTCGCAGGAAAAAGTGGTGTGCAGATGCAGGTCGGCTGGATATTCCATGATTCCTCCGGTGGATGTTCGGACTTCCCTGGTCTCCTTCTTTTGTGCGGAATGCGCGGAAGGATCCGCTTCATTGTACCAGAAACCGGGGTCCGCATGATAGAATGGACAAGCGATCCGACGTTATAGAATCGGCAACAAACATGGAGCAATGGTTGGGACTCCGGCAATTGATACAGGCCCTTTCGATATTCATCAACATGCCAATCAATTGAAGGATCTATAAACGACGGATCGGCGGGAGGATGGAATCATGGCAAGAGTTGCGCACAAAGCAGAAGGCACCACAGTGGCCGGACCCTATTCTCAGGCGGTTGAAATGGATGGATGGGTGTATCTTTCCGGCCAAACCCCGATGAACTTTGAAACGGGGAAATTGGTTGAAGGCGGGATGGGCAAGCAGACCGAGCAGTGTTTTGCAAACCTGAAACGTGTATTGGATGCAGCCGGTCTCACCTGGGACGATATTGTGAAGGTGGGTGTATACCTGACGGACATGGGGAAATTTGCGGAGATGAACGCAGTCTATGCGGGGATTTTCAACGCACCGCACCCGGCCCGGACGACGATTGCGGTAGCTGCCCTTCCTGGCGGCGCTGAACTGGAAATTGACATGGTGGCAAGACGGAAAGAGACGAAATGAGTATTGTCCGAATCAACAGCCTTTCCAAAAAATATGGCGAACGGGTGATTTTCCGTGATGCCAGTCTTCGGCTGGATGCCGGAGACCGGGTCGGTCTGGTCGGTTACAACGGGACCGGCAAAACGACCCTGTTTCGCTGCATCCTGGGTCAGGAGAAGCCGGACGGCGGTACGATGGAAATCGATGATGGCATTCGCCTGGGATACTTTTCCCAGTTCTCCTCCCTGGACAGCGAGAAGACGATTTTCATGATCCTGTCAGATATGTTCGAGCACATCCATGCAATGGAACGGGAGCTTGCGGAAATCGCGCTGAAGTTCGAAACCGTCGGAGAGGATGACATGAACGCCCTTCTGGACAGGCAGACACACCTGTTTGAAGAGATGGATCGGCTCGAAGGCTGGGATGTTGCAGTCAAGATCGACACCGTGCTCTCAAAGCTCGGATTTGATGAAGACCTTCGCAACCGGTCTCTGCACCAGCTTTCCGGCGGGTGGAAGAACCGCGCCGCCTTGAGCAAACTGTTGCTGGAGGATCCGGACGTTCTCTTGCTGGATGAACCGACGAACTATCTGGACCTCGAAGGCGTCGCCTGGCTGGAGCGCTGGTTCGGCAAGTTCAAGGGTGCGATCGTGGTCATCAGCCATGATCGGCACTTTCTGGACCGGGTTGTGAAGAAGGTCGTGGAGATCGAGAACCACCACCTGTTCGCCTATGACGGAGGGTACAGCACCTATGTCCTCAAGCGGAAACTGCGGACAAAGGAAATCACGCAGCAGTTTCTGCATGAAGAGGAATTGCTCATTTTCGAAGAGGAAGCGGTCCGGGAACGGAAAGCGACTTCCGGAAAGCAGCTCGGCCGGCGGCTCGCGGATTTGAAGAAACGTCAGATTCCGCGCCCGGTGGACGAAATCTTTACAAGCATGTATGACAGTCTGAATGTGCCTGACAGTTCCCTGATGGTGACCGGCTTGTCGAAATCGTATGAGGACCGTACGATCTTCTCGGACCTCACCTTCGAGCTCCGCGCCCAGGAACGCCTGCTCGTGCTCGGTGCGAATGGCTGCGGGAAGTCGACGCTCCTGAATGTCCTGACGGGAGTCGAAAAGGCGGATGCCGGTCTGATCAAGTGGCCGGGCAAGGGCTTTTCGAGTTTCACGCAGGTTTGGAACGAGATGGATCGGGAGGACACGGTTGTCCATATCGTCAATGTCGCACCGCTTGCGTATCGGAGCCAGCGGAAGATCGTCGGACGTTTTTTGGACATGTTGCAATTCTCCGAAAAGGATCAGACGCAGAAGATCGGGCAACTCTCCGGCGGTCAGCAGGCGCGTGTCGCATTGGCGCTTTGCCTTTTGTCCGGCGCCCATACGGTCGTGCTGGATGAGCCGACCAATCATCTGGACCTGCCCTCCATCCAGGTGATGGAGCAAGCCCTGTACCATTTCCCGGGCGCGGTTCTGGCTGTGAGCCATGACCGTTTCTTCATCGAGAAGATTGCGACCCGGATGCTCATCTTCCGGTCGGACGGCACCCTCAGCTGGGATATGGACGACTGGGATGCGCTGGAGGACTGAGATCGGATTTCCACGTGGTGAATTTCCAGCGAAACCTGCAGAAGGTGGAAACAGCAGCGGCGCATCGGCGGCTTGCCGGTGTCCCCGGCACGAAAGGGGAACAGCATGAAAATCGTAGTTTTGGATGGATATGTCCTGAATCCCGGCGATCTTTCCTGGAGCGGATTGGAGGAACTCGGAAGCGTGACGGTCCATGACCGGACTCCCTCTGATCTCATCGCTGAGCGGATTGGCGACGCTGAGGCCATCCTGACGAACAAGACCCCCATCACGCGGGCCATAATGGCGCAAAAGCCGGCTCTCCGGTATATCGGTGTTCTGGCAACCGGGTACAACATTGTGGATACCGCTGCGGCCCGGGAATTCGGCATTGTTGTGACCAATGTGCCTGCCTACAGCACGCCATCGGTCGTTCAGCATGTCTTTGCTTTGTTGCTCGAACTGTGTGGGCGAACGGGACAGCATACTGAAGCGGTCCGGAACGGGGAGTGGGCGCAGAGCATCGATTTCAGCTTCCGGCTTCATTCGCTCATGGAATTGTCCGGGAAGACGCTTGGGATCATCGGCATGGGGAAGATCGGCACTTCCGTCGCAAAGGTGGCCGAGGCCTTTGACATGAAGGTCATCACAGCCAGCAGCCGGGACCTGGCTTCTCCTGCACTGGCATCCTTGTACAGGGACTCGGATATCATCACGCTGCACTGCCCGCTGACGGATGCGAACGCCGGAATGATCGACCGGAAGGCCATTGCGCAGATGAAGGATGGCGTCCTGCTGATCAATACCGCACGCGGCGGACTGCTGAATGACCGGGATGTGGTGGATGCGCTTGTTTCCGGGAAAATCGGGGGACTGGGAGCGGATGTGCTCACCACCGAGCCGCCGGAAGCGGACAATCCGCTGCTGCATGCCCCCAATACCTTCATCACGCCGCATGTCGCATGGGCGCCTTTCGAAGCGCGTACCCGGCTGATGCAGATCGCGGTCGGAAACGTTCGTGCATTTCGGGATGGAAAGCCGATCAACCAGGTTAACTGAGCCCATCGCATCTCATGCGCCTCAACAACCCCGTGCTGTCCGCGTCGGCAACGCACATGTGCGGCGGAGATGGTCGACGGTTGGGGAAAGGAAAGGATTTGGACCATGGAACGATTTATAGTCAGCCGCGATGATGCCGTCTACGAGTCCTGGCCCGACCTGGTGCTGACGGCGGGTGGCAAGCTCATCTGCATCTTCACCGAAAGCGTCCACCATCGCGACCGTTCCCGCACGCGGCTCGTGCTGCGCGAAAGCCTTGACCGTGGCCGTACCTGGAGTGACAAGATCCCCTTCACGCCGGAAACGAACGGCATGCCTTTCTGGGACTGCGCGCGCATCGTGCGCCTTCCGGACGACCGTCTGGCGGTGACCTGCAACCTCATGTCCGTGCATGGCGAAACAGCCGGAGACATCCGCCTGTGGCTGAGCGATCCGGAAGGGGTGAAATGGGAGGGACCCCTGGAAACGCCTGGCCGCGGCATCGTGCCGGACAAGCTGATCGTCCTTTCCTCCGGCCGTTGGCTGTTGTCGGCCCATCAGCCGCATCCGGCACACGATTTCCTGTTCCAGCAGCTCTGGTATTCGGATAATGAAGGCCGAACCTGGTCGGATTCGGTGACGGTTGCGGACAAAGAGGGATTGCAGCTGTGCGAGGCCTCGATCATGCAACTGTCTGACGGTTCGCTGGTCGCGTTTCTGCGTGAGAACTCCGGCGAAGGCATGGATGGCTGGAAGGTCATGTCAAAGGATGAGGGGCGCACCTGGTCCGAACCGGTCCGGGTGCCGCTGCCGGGCTGCCACCGGCCGACAGTCGGCCGCCTTTCAAGCGGCAGCATCCTCGTCACCTACCGTTTCAGCCAGGGAGGCAGGGGCTGGCTGGGAAAGTGGACCCAGAACTTCTTTGCGGCACTGACCGACGAGGAATCGTGTCTGGCGGACAAGCGAAACGGGCAATGGTCGCGCATCCTGCCCATCGATTATGATCGCAGCCCCGAGTCCGATCTGGGCTATTCGGGGTGGGTGCAGTTCCCCGACGGGGAGATCTACATTGTACAGTACATCGTCGATGATGCGCCGAAGGGGCATATTCGCGGATATAGCCTGTATGAATCGGAGTTCGGCCTGCCGGTTCCAGACATGGGAACTCCCGTCCAAGCATCCGATGCACAAGCCGGCGTCGGGTTTCCCGCTTCCGACGAACATGCGCCTTTCCAATCGCAGACATTGCCACATGACGAGGCGGGGTATCGGGAGCTGCGGAGCCAGCTTTTCGGTCTCATCGACGGAGAACCGGACGGACTGGCCAATCTGGCCAATGCATCCGCCTTGCTGTTCAACTCCCTTCCGGACCTCAACTGGGCTGGCTTCTACCTCGTGCGTAATGGCGTCCTTGTACTCGGTCCCTTCCAGGGGAAGCCTGCCTGTATCCGTATTCCGTTCGGAAAGGGTGTTTGTGGAACGGCGGCGGCGCAAAAGACCACCCTCGTGGTCCAAGACGTTCACGCGTTCCCCGGGCATATCGCCTGCGATGGTGCATCGGCCTCGGAAATCGTCGTTCCCTTGCTGAAGGATGGTCTTGTCATCGGTGTGCTTGATATCGACAGCCCGAAGATCGGCCGTTTCACGGAGGTGGACCGGATGGGGCTTGAGGCGTTCCGGGATGTGTTGGTTCGGCAGTTATAGACCCGGCAATTGATAGGTATCGTTTTCGAATGTCGAATGACGATCATATCGATTGCCGGAGTCCCACCCTATACTCCATGTTTGTTGCCGATTCCATAACTTTGCCGGTCTGAACCTGTTGGTGGAGTTGCTTGCCTTACGGAAGATGCTCTTCGTTTCTGTCAGCCTGCCATCCACCACAATCGCCGGTGCCCGTTTCGGTCTGAATCATCGGACCGGGAAGTCGAAGAAGGTTTTTGGAAACGGTTCGTCCTTCAGTCGGAAATGCCACCATTCAATGGTGGAAAGGATGAAACCCTGCGCCTCCATTGCGTCGCGCAGGGTTTTTCTGTTTGCGGACTGTTCCTTTGTCAAATTCTTGTAGTCGGGATCAGATTCCTTGCCGAAGCGATCAAAGGAGCAGCCCATATCCAGGGGAAGGCCCGTTCGTTGATCCGCGAGGGTCAAGTCCACCGTGCTTCCCCGGCTGTGGGACGACTTGCGGGCGATGTAACCGTCGCGGAGGATTCTTTCCTTTTCAAGGTTCGGGTAATAGATTTCCTTTGTGGCCGTGTCGGACAAATCTCCGGCCCATTTCACGAAATCGGCTACGGCCGTCGTGGGACGGTAGGCGTCATAGATCAGAACGGTGAGTCCCTTTTCGATCATCGTTTTCTGGACGCGTGCCAGCGCGGCAGCTGCTTGATCGGTCAGAATGGCCGTGTTGGCCTCATATCCGGCAATGGGTCTTCCGACAAAGTTGCTGCTGCCGTAATACCTCATCTCGATGAGAATGCTCGGTATTTCATCCGCGACATGGACAAAGCCCTTCGGAATTGAACTGTTGACCTCTTGCGTCGCTGAGAGGATTGCTGACGGCGAAACGGTTGCGGTTCCGACAGGCGAAGAAGGTTCCGACGGTGTGGAATCGGTCATGGAATCCGCTGTATCAGCAAACGGCAGGTCATCCGTCTGCATGGCAGACTGGGCAGATTGCGTCTGTTGATCCGTATTTACCATCCCAGCGGAAACGATGGCTCCCGCTTCAGACATTGGCACACGCTTCGCGAGAATCCATATCAACAGGCAGCTTGCCGCGAGAACGCCGAAAAGGGCCCATCTTCTTCGTCTGAAAAGGATGTGCCGTTTGTTCCTTGCGCTGTCCGTGCTTGCAGTGCCTGTGTGCCGGAGGGGTTTCATCCCATTCTCCTGTTTTCCTCCCATTGCCGAAACGGATTCACTCGACATCACTGGCGTCTTCATCCGTCATGGGACAAGGCAGGTTTACCACGGACCGGCTAGGCGTGTCAACAGTTGGTTCCGTTCATGACCAATGCCCGGTCGCTTTCGTTGCGCCGCCGCCAGATACGCGTCCACATCCTTTTGTCGGACAGAAGAGATAAGGTCATGTTAAAATAAGGCAACAAGGTGATGCAAGCATGAGTGTTCGATAAGGCCACACTGTTTTTTTTGGACGAGTTCAAGAAATTGACTTCATAAATTCTGTCCGACTTAATATTGACACATCATTCTGGGTCTGTTGCTGGAACAGGTAACATATGGTGTTCGGCTCATCGTTCGCAATTCAATCGCTTGGCACATTGATAAGGAGACGATATGAAGCGAATATTTATGACCATCGTTCTATCTTTAATTCTTCTCTTAACTGGTTGTGCGCGTGTGGCAACTGAATATGGTGGCCCAAAAATTGAGGCTAATATCGCCTCAATGGAATTCGACAACGAATCATCCTTTGTCAGTGCCGCACAAAGCAAGACGATTCCGGAGGAATTTCTTACGAGTAAGGTAACGAAGTATTTCCGACCAAAGCATATCGGAAAGGCGCAGAAGCTCGTAAGCATTGAGGCTGGACAGGTTAATATTGCTCTTCGATATTCTATCGATGGGATAACGAAACTGGAAGTACCTGAAACGTACCTGACATATATATGGCGAACCGATTTTTCAGATTCTGATGCATACATGAAAGACAATGAGAAGAGAGGTGGGGTGATAGAACATAAGGACATAGGTGGAAATGTTGTTAAAGTATCAAAATACGATATGAAACCACCTGTCACCGAAGAGGATAAGCGCATGAACGGAGCGCAGATGATTGATTTTGCTCAAGGGAATGATTGCTTTACTGTCTTTGTACCTTGGGATATGGGTAGCATAGACGAAAAGCAACTTCTGGATATGGAGGAAGTCGAGATTCGTTAATCAGAAAGGGAGCCTGAATGATCAGTCATTCGGGCTCCCTTTTCCAGTCCTGTGTATTTGATTGCTTACCAGCTTAATGCTTCAATTACTTCCCGATCTTGTACTTCCGAAGCTGTGTATCCACGCCCTGGACCAGGGAATCCAGTTCGACGACCGCCTGTTTGAGGCTGTCGATCGCTTCAAGCTGCCGGGAGGTGGATCCCGCCACTTCCTCGCTCGAGGAGGCGGTCTGCTGGGAAACGGCGGAGATGCTCTCGATCGCGGACATGACTTCGTTCTTGTCCTTTTGCATGAAGCTGATGGTCTGGTTGACTTCATTGATCTTAACGGCGATGGAACGGATGGCTTCCGCGATGTTCACGAAGGAAGTATCGGTCTTGTCGACTGCGACGCTTTGTTCCTGTGTGACTGCGCGCATGATCGTCATGGATTTGATGGCCTGGCTGGATTCTTCCTGGATGCTTTCCATGAGATCGGCGATCTGGTTGGTGGATTGCTTGCTTTCATCCGCCAGTTTCCTGACTTCCTCCGCAACCACAGCGAAACCGCGGCCCGCGTCACCGGCTCTTGCTGCTTCAATGGCGGCATTGAGCGCGAGCAGGTTGGTCTGTTCCGCAATGGATTCGATGGACTGGACAAAGATTCCGATGTCCTTGATGGTATTGGTCAGCTTTTCCACCACCGAGAAGATCCGCTCGGAGGATTCGAAGGTTTCCTTGGACTTGCGTCGCAGGATGCCGACCGCATCGAGACCGACATCATTCAAACCGTTGATGGCGCTGGTATCCTTTGTGATATCTTCATAACTGCCGTACAGCAGTTCAATCTGCTGGGACAGCTTTTCGATCATCGTGACGCCCTGCTGGGACTCCTTTGCCTGATCGGCCGCGCCTTTCGCAATCCCGTCGATGGTGACAGAAATCTCTCCGATGGCGGTGGAGGCGGTTTGCGCGGTTTCCTTGACTTGGTAGGCGGAACCCATGATGGAGCGGGAGAGGGTGAAGAAACCGTTGATCAGGTTACGGATGTCCGTAAGGAGTTCGTTTGTGGCGGTCGCCGCACCGGACAGCACATCGTATTCCTCGGGCGTGACATAGTGGGTGAAATCCCCTGATTTGAATACAACGATCTCCGATTCCAGACGATCCGCCAGCTTGCGGAACGACTGCTCATGGAGGATTTTTGTGATGATGGGGATCAAAAGGCCCAGCGCCAGGAAGAACAGAAGGGACAGGGCCGGTTGTTTCAGGAGGATGGACAGGACACCGGCGATGACACTTAGGACCAGGGAAATAATCAGGGAAACCTGCGTGGGATTTGTTGCCTTTTTCGTTTGTGGCATGGGGCCCTCCTCGATCCAATCATTCGTGCTTTGGAAAAAGCTGGTGAAAAACGAGGCAAAACCCTTGTTGCGAGTGAATTACAGCCAGATCCGCAGAGTCCGCGCGATTGGATTGTATCGTTTCCAAACAGGACTGTCAACCGCGAATAACAGGCGTTGGAGAAGGGCGTGTCGCTTGTGGAAAGGTGGTATATCCTGAACGAAGGCCGATGTACGTCGGAGGAGGTGCTTTCGTGGAGGAGTCGGATCTCGGCCAGCGGGCGGAGGGTCTTGTACTTGCAGCCGGAAAGTCAGTCAGAATGGGCGGTTCATGTAAACTTTCCCTGTCACTGGATGGTGAACCCATGCTCGTTCGGGCCTTGGAAAGCCTTTTGCCTTTTTGTCGGCGCATCACGATCGTGACCGGCGCGCATGCCCGAATCATCGATGATCTGCTCGCCGTGTATGCGCCCACCGCATCGGAAAAAGGAACGCAACTGGATTGCGTTCTTCATTCGGGGTATGAAAGGGGCATGTTCTCCTCGCTGCAGGCAGGCATCCGGCATGTGCTGGAACGAACTGATGCATGCGGAGCGGAACCAAAAGCCGCTTCACCCCATGCATTTTCAAAACGGACCCCGCTTCGAATCCTGTTTCTTCCCGGAGATTATCCCTTGGTGGATCCATCCGTCTGTGAACGATTGCTGCGTAAGTGCGCTGAAACCAGCGCAGAGGCGGCCGTACCCGTTTACGAGGGGAAACCGGGACATCCTGTTCTGTTTGGAAGCCGTGTGGCCCAGATGATTGTCAGCACGCCGGAAACGGGTTGTCTGCGGGATATTCTTTCGGCCTGGGAACCCGTTTCTGTCCCAGTCGACTGCCCCGGCATCCTTCGTGATGTAGATACACTGGCGGATTGGCAGGATGTCACCGGCCGGATGAAGGGAGGCCATCAAGTTGGATGATATCGGAAAACCGGCCAAACGTACGGATTTTGCTGAGAAAGTGGAAGGTCGTGCCCGGTTCTGCGCGGACATTCGGCCGGAAGGCATGCTGCTCGCGAAAACGTTCCGCTCGGATCGGGCGAGGGCGGAAATCCTTTCCGTTGAGGTTCCGCAGCTTCCTGCAGGCTGCCTGATCGTGGATTCATCGGACATCCCGGGTGTGAACAGCGTACCTCTTGTTTTTGACGATCAGCCCTTTCTTGCCCGACGGTATGTGAATTATGTCGGAGAACCCATCCTGCTGGTTGTCGGTCCGGATCCGGCCGCAATTCTGTCCGTCATCGGCGGGATCCGTGTCACCTATCGGGATCTGAAGCCGATCCTGTCGATGGAGGAAGCGGCACTTCCCCAGACAGCGCATATATTCCGGGACCAGCCCTGTTTTGTGGAATATGCCTTTGAGAAGGGAAATGTGGAGGAAGCCGTACATGGGGCTGTGCGCTGTATTGAAGGGACCTATCGCACAGGCTTGCAGGAGCAGGCTTATCTGGAACCGCAATCCATGCTGGCCTTATGCGAGGATGGACGGTTGACGGTATACGGCTCCATGCAATGCCCCTATTACATCGAGACCGCGCTATGCCAGGCACTTGGCTGGCCACCCGAAAGGGTTCGGGTTGTGCAGTTGCCGACAGGAGGCGGATTCGGAGGAAAAGAGGAGTATCCGTCCCTGATCGGTGTGCATGCGGGCCTGGCGGCGGTCAAGTCGGGAAAACCGGTCAGGTTGGTGCTTGAGCGTTCGGAAGACATCGCAGCCTCCACAAAACGGCATCCGTCGCAGATCGTCATCAAGAGCTGGCTGGATGCGGAGAACCGGATCCTGGCGCATGATGTGGATGTTTCACTGGACGGAGGCGCCTATTCGGGCCTTTCGAGCGTAGTCCTGCAGCGGACGATCTTTACGGTGGGCGGTGTGTACGAGGTGTCGAATCTTCGGGTGCGCGGAAGGGCTTATGCCACCAATCATCCAGTCAGCGGCGCGTTTCGGGGCTTCGGAGGGCCGCAGGCCCTGTTTGCCACGGAAATGCAGATGGAGCGGATCGCCCGGGAAACCGGACAGGATTCGATGGAGCTGAGGCGAAAACATTTTCTCCACCAGGGGGATACCTCCACGACAGGCGGGGAGTACCATCACAAGATTCATCTGGAGAAGATTGTCTCGGAGATGGAGGCCCTGTCCGGCTATTCGGCCAGGCATGAACGGTATGGCAAGACCCTTGCGGAGTCGGGGATTCTGAAGAAAGACAGTTGCGACGGAACAACAGGTTGTTCCGGACATGAATTTGCGTCTGTTCCCGCGAGACGTTCGGATCTCCTCCACGGAATCGGTTGCTCCGTTTTCCTGCATGGCTGCGGATTTACGGGAAGCGGAGAGCAGGACATGCTCAAGGCCCGGGTCCGTCTGAAAAAGGAACGGGACGGGACAGTCCGCATCTTCGTGTCCAGTACTGAAATCGGGCAGGGTGCATTGACAACCCTGCGCAAAATCGTAGCCGGCACGTTGGGAATTCCACTGGAGCAGGTCCTTCAGGATTATCCGGATACGGCATCATGTCCGGATTCCGGGCCGACCGTCGCTTCCCGCACGACGATGATTGTGGGGCGTCTGCTCCAGCTCTGCGCGGAAAAACTGAAAAACCGCTGGGCGGAGCCGGAGATCGACCTTGTTGAGGAATACCATTATCCGTCCCATCTCCGCTGGGACAATGACCGATTCGAGGGCAACGCCTATCCGGAATACTCCTGGGGATCGAACGTCGTGGAGGTGGAGGTGGAGCCGGATACCGGCGTTTTCCGTGTCATGGGTGCCTGGGGGGTCTTCGACATCGGCACGCCGCTGGATCGGACCATCGTGCGCGGCCAGCTGGAAGGCGGCATGGTCCAGGGGCTCGGATATGGTGGTCTGGAAGTTCTGCAGACCCGGAACGGGAAACCGCAGCAGGCATCCTTTACCGACTACATGATCCCGACATCGGCTGATTTCCCGGACATCGCATGCAAGCTCATCGAGAGTTTCTATCCGGATGGACCGTTCGGCGCCAAGGGTCTGGGCGAGCTGTCATTGGTCGGCGCTGCGCCTGCGCTGGCACTGGCGGTCGAACAGGCGATCGGCATGCCCGTGACGGAGATTCCGGTTCGACCTGAGACCATTCTGAAGCTTCTTCGCAGCAAGCAAGAGGGAAAGGCGGGATCCCGATGACAAGTGATTCATCCTGTTTGACGGTTCGCTTCACCTTGAACGGCTCGATGTTCCGGTATGAGGGTCCGCCCCTGAAACGCCTGCTGGATGTGCTGCGGGAGGACTGCGGACTGACCGCCGCCAAGGAAGGCTGCGGGGAAGGGGAGTGCGGTGCGTGCGCGATCCTGCTGGACGGCGCGCTGGCGAATTCCTGTCTGCTGCCGGTTTCCCTGCTGGAGGGCAGGCATGTGGTCACACTCGAAGGATACCGGGACACCGCCGGTTTCCGTGTGCTTCGGGACGCCTTTGAATCGGCCGGCAGCGTCCAGTGCGGATTCTGTACGCCGGGCATGATTCTGGCGTCCCAAGCCTTGCTGGCGAAAAAACCCCATCCGACAGAGGAGGAAATCCGGGAAGGGCTGTCCGGCAACCTTTGCAGATGCACCGGTTATTCGATGATTGTTGAAGCCGTCCGAATGGCCGCACGGGAGGGGGAAGGACTGTGGTGAAAATGTTTCGACCCGAAACACTGGCCGAGGCGCTTGCCCTGCGGAGGGCGCAGGAATGCATCCCGTTTTCCGGCGGAACGGACCTGATGGCGCGGTATCGTGCCTGGACCGGAGTGGAACCGAATTTCCAGCTTCCGATCCTGCTGCTTGGTCATTTGGCGGAACTTCGCACCTTGCGCGTGCAGGACGGAAAACTGGTGATCGGGGCGGCATGCACGCTAACGTTTCTTCTGGAAAGCGATCTTCTTCCTGCCGGCATGAAAACACCCATCGCAGAGATGGCATCCCCTGCCATCCGAAATGTCGCCACACTCGGCGGAAATGTCGGGAACGCCTCTCCCGCAGGGGACACGCTGCCGATGCTCATTGCCCTGGATGCCGAGGTTTCCCTGCAGTCCTCCGGTGCGCACAGACGGATCCCCGTGTCCGACTTCCTCGCAGGTCCCGGGAGAACCACGCTTGCACCGGATGAGCTGATCTCGGACCTGCGTGTGCCATTGCCGGGGAAAGAGGCGCACTGCTGGTATCGAAAGCTTGGAACACGCCGTGCGAACTGTCTTTCCAAGGCAAGCCTGTTCGGCTGGTCGGCGGTGAGGGACGGGAGGCTGGACCGTGTCGGGTTCGCCTTTGGTGCGGTGGCGCCGGTAATCGTTCGCTGTCGGCAAGCGGAGAGAATGCTGGAAGGACTGGCGCCGGAACAGGTGCCTGCATGCAAATCAGATCTGGCAGCCATGCTGGACCGGATGTTGCAACCGATCGACGATCAGCGCTCGACGGCGGAATACCGGCGGGATGCCTCGATGGGCCTTCTGGACGAATTCCTGTCCGATCTGGCCGAAAGTGGGAGCCTATGAAGTACGATCTGGCCGATAGGAGGAGCTCATGAAGAAAAAATGGGGTACCATCCTGTTCTGGGGTGCTGTCTGGGGTGCGTCGGAAGCCACGCTCGGATTCCTGTTTCACAAGGCGGCGGTGGCCATCCCGGGCTTGCCGGGTTTTTTGCTGTTTCCCGTTGCCTTTCTGTTCATGAGAAGGGTTTGGGACGAAACGCAGGAGGGCGCGGTGATTTTTCTGACAGCCTGTGTCGCCGCCTCCATCAAGCTCGTTGATTTTTGGGTTCCGGGAGCGGATGCGATCCGAATCGTGAATCCCGCGCTATCCATCCTGCTGGAAGGCCTGTGTGTTGCCCTGGTTCTCCAGGCTTGCCGCAAAAGGGGATGGAAGCCGGGATTTCGGGCCTCCTTCCTGATGGGAGTGGGATGGCGGACGATTTTCCTTGCATACATGAGCCTGATTGCCTTTGTCGGGCTTCCCGCAGGTCTCATTACAGGCGGAGCAGTCGTCTCTTTACGTTTCCTGCTGCTTGAAAGCGCGGTGAATGCGGTTCTGATGGGCGCATGGCTGTGGAAGGCGGACGGGCGCATCCTCCCATTCGGTCTGCTTCGGAACCACCCGGCCATTCCGATCCTCGCACTGCTGCTGGCATTGACCGCCCAGTTCCTGATGTAGGGGGTTGTCGGGATGGCGGAAGTTACACTGGTGACCGGCCCCGTAAACAGTGGAAAGACCACCTTTGCGCTCGATTTGTGCAGGGGATTCGACCAGGCCGCGGTGGACGGATTTGCAAGCCGCAAGCGCCTGGTCGGAGGCGTTTGCGTCGGGTATGAACTCATGCGCCTTTCCGGCGGTCCTCATCGAATGCTTGCGATACGCGAGGACCGGTCGGAAAGTGCGAAAGGCACGAAAAACACGATCGGGTCGGAGCGTACGAACGGAACCGCGCGTCCTTTCGGGTCCTGCCTGTTCCTGTACGGTCCGTTTCTTTTCTTTGAGGAGGCCTTTCGCGAGGCGAAGCGTACCTTTACGGAAATGCTTGCGAATCCGCATATCGAACATATTCTGGTGGACGAGATCGGGCCGGTGGAACTGGGCGGCCGGGGATTTGCCGACAGCCTGCGTTCCCTGCTTGCGTCGGACCGTCATCTCATCCTTTGCGTCCGTGATGTCTGTGTGACTGCCGTGATGGCGGATTTCTCCATCCGGAGTCCGGAGATCCTGTGCGTTTCGCTCAGTCCAACGGCCGTTCCATCACCCAATCCTGCTGGAGATCCGTTCCCACCAGAAAAGACTGCTCCCCGGTGATCCGAAACCCTTCCCGCTGGTAGAAGGCAACGGCACGCGGGTTTTGTTGCCATACACCAAGCCGGAGCCTGTTGCAGCCCGCTTCATGTGCCAGCGTCACCGCCTTCTCCATCAGGATCTTGCCGGCGCCTTTTCCCTGGTGGCCGGTGCGGATGTAAATGCGTTCCACATGCAGGCAGTCGTTTTCCCCCACCCGGACCATGAGGTAACCTGCCGTCTGTTCGTCCGATTCATACAGCCAAAAGGAATTGCGTGGGTCGGACAGCTCAGCGGACAGAAGTTCCAATGAATAGGCGGTGTCCAGAAAAAGGTCGAGATCCTCTGCACGGTTGTCGGCGCCGAAAGCATCCGTAAAAGTCCGGCGGGACAGCTCTTGCAGAAGGGAAAGGTCGGTGAGTGACAGTTTGCGCAAAGAATAGGGCGGTGTCATCCCATGCCTCCTTATTCCGCAGGCTCCTGCACATAGGCTGCCAGCAGACGGAAGGTATGCTCCACACCTTCCCTGTGTGTGCGTTCGTACCCATGCGATGCATAGACCCCGGGTCCGATCAGGCCGTGACGGATATCGTAACCCGCCCGGAGCGAAGCTTCGACATCCGAACCGTATGCAGGGTAGATGTCCACGGCGAACTGCAGTTTCTTCTTCTCCGCCAGGCGGATCAGGCGCGACGTGACCTCGTAATCGTACGGTCCGTGCGAATCCTTCGCACAGATGGATACGGTGTGTTCATCCGTTTCCAGATCATCCCCGACTGCGCCCATGTCGACGGAAATCATTTCGACCAGATCCTCAGGCAAGCCGGCCGAGCCGCCGTGCCCCACTTCCTCGTAGGTGGTGAAAAGCAGCCAGGTTTTCCGGGCAGGGACCACGCTCTTCTCCTTCATCCACTCCGCCAGCGCGACCAGGATGCCGGCCGAAGCCTTGTCGTCCAGATGACGGCTCTTGATGAAACCGGAAGAGGTGACAACTGTGCGGGGATCGAAGGCGATGAAGTCTCCGGCACAGATGCCAAGCTTCACCGTGTCCTCGCGGGTGGAAACCTTCTCGTCCAGGACGACCTCCATGGTCGTATCGTCCCGCTTGGCGTTCTTCACGTCCTCGCTGACATGCGCCGATGGCTGATTCAGCTGGAGCGTGCCGGAATAAGTTCTGCCATCGCGTGTGAAAACCGTGCAATTCTCCCCTTCCAGGGTGTTTTCCGCGAAGCCGCCGATTTTCGTCATGCGCAGACGGCCGTTGGGTTTGACGGAGCGGACCATGCCGCCGAGGGTATCCACATGGGCGGCAAATGCGACAGGGGAACCGGTACCGCCCAAATCGACGAGGACGGATCCTTTCCGGGTCCGGACCGGCGTGTAGCCCAAGGCGGTGAACGTCTCGAAAAGATGGGAGGTGACGGCTGCAGTATATCCGGAAGGACTGGGAATGCCACACAGTCCGACAATGTGCTCGATTGCACGGTTGATGGGCGTTTTTCCTATTTTCATGTCTTCCTCCTCCGATGGATGCAATGGAAAATTCCAACCCATTATACACCCGTTTCCTGTGTGGGCATCAAACTTTGAGGGTAAATTCACTATTGTCGGAATACTGCGAATGTCAATGCGAAGATAATGGCATGTGTGGTATTTTGGATGGGTACCGGCAATGGTGGCGAGTTTGGAGGCGTTCCTGGTTTTGTTGAAAATGTCTATGCCGAAGACAGATCGGTAGGAAAGGAATCCGCATGAAGAATAGCTGGATGCAGAAGATATTGAAATGGGTGGGCGCGTCAGCCCTGACAGTTGCAGCACTCGCCCCATTGCTCACCACATGGTTGTTCACACAGGAAGCGGAATGCCCGAAGCATCTGCAGGCCTGATCTTGTATTGGAATCCCTGTTGCAACCGGAAATCATCCGATACTCATCACCCGATGGGAGCGTTTTCCAGATGAACAGATTACCCCTTGATATTGTCGGTACCCTTTTTGAGGCCTTCATCATTTATCTGTTTCACGGAATCCTGTCCGGAAAAAAGAGTGATCTGACAGTGCGACCCTTGCGCGTTGCGCTGTTTTTCATCCTGTTTGTCGGTGTGAACAACTTGTTGAGCTTCTACATGCCGATCGGTCTGGGCACTCTCTTTGTGACGGTGTCCGCCATCCTGATGGTGTATGGGTTTCTGCATGCAAACCTTCTGAGTTCCGTCCTCGTCGTGGTCGCATCCCTGCTGATGATCTCGGTCGTGGAGCTGCCATTGGCCTTGTTGATGGTTGCGGTGACCGGTATGTCGATAGACCAGATCATTGCCGATGATCGGACGTATCTGGTTCTTTTCGCGGTAGGAAAACTGTTCGAAGTATTCCTTGCCTTGCTTGTCTTCAGAAGCCGGCTCTCTTTTGAGCGGTTCCGCCTGTTGCAGCGGGAAGCCTCCTTGATAGCCGACCTCATCATCCAGCTTTTCCTGATGCTGATGATCGTCCTTCTTTCCGTGTTCGGTACGGTGAATCAGGAAAACTCGCTGATGTATACGATTTTTGCGCTGACCATCCTGCTCGCGCTCTTCGGCCTCGGGGTCATGGATCTGCGGGAACGGGAGCGAACCACCACCATTGTCGGGAAATTCAAGGTGCGTGAACAGCAGATTCGCAACATGAAACAGGTCATTTCGGTCATAAGGCGCGAAAAGCATGATTTCATGAATCATATTTCGACCATTCAAGGGATGGTGTCCTTGAACCGGCCAAACGCCCTTGATGCGATCGGAAGCTATCTCTCGCGCATCAACGATTCGCTTCAGGTATCCTTCAGGACCTTCCAGACCGGAAACGATTATCTGGACGGTTTGCTTGCGATCAAGAACAATGTCGCCGTACAGCAGAACATCACTTTTCTGGTGGAGGTGGATGCGCCCTTCGACCGCATTGCCATCCCTGAAACCGACTTGATCAGCATCGTGAGCAATTTGCTTGACAACGCGTTTGATGCCTTTCACGACATGGCGGTTGAAAAACCATACATTCATCTTTCCACCCGCTTTCAGGAGAATGGGGTGGAGTTGGTCATTTCGGACAATGGGCGTCCGATCCCCATGGAAATCAGCGAACGGGTCTTCGAGGAGGGATTTTCAACCAAGTCGGAGCTGGAAGGTGAACGCGGGTTTGGATTGGCCATCACACGACAGTTCGTCCAGCGGGCGAAGGGCAGTATCTACCTTGTGAGTCATGCCGATGAAACAGCCTTCCATATCCACATGCCTTCCGTAGCCGTGGTGAAGCCTGCATGAGCGGGTTCGTCCGCAGGGTTGCCAATGCGGTTGGCAGGGCGAATCCGCAGTATTCGCCCGAAACGCTTGAATCTGTTGCCTACGGCCTTCAGGTGATCTTCAATGATGCCACGAAATTGGCGATCCTTTTCCTTCTTTTTGGATTTCTCTTTTCACCGGTTGAATACTTGGTCCTGCTTGTTTGCTGGACCCTTCCGCATCTGTTCATGGGCGGCTTCCACAATCGGACCTGGCTCGGTTGCCTGGCGTCCGCCTTGGTCTGCCAAGGGTCGATCCTGTTGCTTTCCCGGTACACCGATCCTGCCGCTGTCATCCGCATTGCCGCGCTTGTGGCAGGTCTCGGGCTGGTTCTCCTCTTGGCGCCGGCTGACCACCGGAACAAGCCCATCCGTAGTCTCCGAAAGCGGAAGCAGTTCAAATGGCTATCCTGCATCACCTATTTCGGGGTATCGGGAGCATCATTTCTGTTGCCCGGCTCTTGGGGACATATCGCCTTCTGGACGCCGGTCTTCCTGGTTCTCCTGATGGTTGCGGGAAAATGGGCCCGACGGGTACAGGCGCGTGCCACACCGGAAGTCGGATGATGATCCGTGTCCCGGTCAGGCAAGGTCATTTCAGGGATCCGGCCGAAAGCCCCGAATCCCATACCGACAGTCCATCCCGGTCCGCCAGTGCACCGGCATAGACGCCATCCTTCATGTCACGGACAAACGCGCCATTCCGATCGAAAAGCCTGTAGCGCGCATAACCGTTGGCAAGGGCCATTTCAGCCATCACGTACGGCAGTGTCGCCAATCGGTTGTAGGCTTCCATGGAGGCCTGCCAGGGTGTCGGCAGATCCGCCTTGGTTGTTTCCACGGTCAGACAGGGCTTCTGGGTTTCGTTCGCGACAAAATCACCGAAATAGCCGCTGTAATTATCCGACAGGTCGGTCGGCGTCACACTGTAATGCGTGATGCCGCCTGCCTTGATGGCATATCGCTTTGATTCGGCATTGTAGGAGGCTGAAAGGTAGGGACGGTCCCAATAGATTACATTGCCCATGCTGTGAAGACTCAGAACAATTCTGTAATTCTCACGCTTCACGAGGGATGCAAGCGCCTTGGTTTCAGGTTCGCTGGCGGGCTTTGCCCCTGAATAGAACATGGCGGCGGGAATCCTTGAATACAGGCCACGCGAGAGGGTGGCGCCATTCTGTCGTTTTCCCCATAAGTCGATCCAATGCCCTGCTTTGCCGTCATAGTAAATGGCGGGAAAATTCCTGTTCAGATCAACGCCGGACGCATTTGCCTTGAAAATGGGGAAACGCGAAGGGTTGATGCTGTTCAGAAAAGCGAGGATGCCTGGAACGGTAAAGGGTGCTTTTCCATACTTTACGAGATCATAACCATCCGGATTGCTGAGAACGACAAAGTCGAACGAGCATTCCGACATGAGGGCGGACATGTCCAGCAGGGGGAGATGCCCTTCGGCAACCGTATCTTTTGCATAATTTGCCAGAATCCGATAGGCGATGTACGGATTGGCCGTTTCTCGTGCATGTGTTCCGGCTTCGACCAGAATGGCCGGCTTGCCGCGCTGCAGCCATGCTTGCTCGAAAGCGGCCTGGGTCGTGATGTTGGCCGGGGTGGTCGGAGTGATCGGGTCTGTCAGAGGTGCTGACAGGTCCATGTCAGAGGATGTTCCTGACGAAACAGGAAGAGATGCGAGGGGGCCTGGATCGGGTGACAAGGGACTTGATGTCGGTTCGGAGGCTGACGGAACAAACGGTGAAGCCAACCGCATGCGCAGGATGTCCCGGCCGTTGGCGGTCCGGCCGATGACGATGTGGCTGATCAAATCCGGATAGGCGGCCTCGAGCCGAAGCAATTCGTCATTGATCTGGCGGGAAGTGAGTTTGGCAAAACGTTCCGGGTTCATGACGACAAAAGGAATTGAGGCGGATGACGCATTCGCGTGGGTGACGGGGAAAACCAGGAACAGGACCGTCACAAGCAGGATGAACGCCAAACCGGCAGGATGTCTTTCCCTGTTGCTTCTGGGCATATGCGGTCAACCTCCTTCCAGGATATGTGCGGATTTGCCAAGGGTGTCGCTGTCGCGCATGGGTATATTACCACGAAACAGCGGGGTTCTCCCGGTTTGCTGCCGGACGCGGTTGTCTGCAGCACAACGCGGCCCTGCAAATTCCCTGAATGTTCATGATATAATGGAATGCAAAAAGAGTGCAACACGCCCGGAGAGGCGCTGCCGGTCTCACAGGCGGGAAGGGGATTGAAATGACTGAACGCATGGAAGCATTGCGAAAGGAAATGACGAAGGAGGGGTTGGACGCATGGCTTGTTCCCAGCGGCGATCCGCACCTCAGCGAATATGTGGCGGATCACTGGAAGACGAGGGCCTGGCTGTCGGGCTTCACCGGGTCCGCAGGCACACTTCTGGTTACTTTGGATAAGGCTCTGCTGTGGACCGACGGACGCTACTTCGTCCAGGCGGAGGGTGAACTGGCCGGGAGCGGCATCGAGCTGGTGAAAATGGCCACCCCCGGCTTTCCCACCGTTCTTGAGTGGCTGGAGAAGAATCTTCCCGACGGAGCGCGGCTTGGTCTGGATGCTACGCTGTATGCCGCCGCCACGTTGAAGGAATATGAAAAGAAGCTGAGCTTGAAGCAGGGCGTCATCGTCGGTGATTTTGACCTGCCCGGGCGGATATGGCCGGGTCGTCCGGCAGTGCCCGCTACGCCTGTCTTTGTACATGATGCGGAATATGCCGGGTTCACCCCATCGGAGAAGATCACCCGGATCCGTGAAAGAATGACTGCGGAAAAGGCGGACCATTACCTGCTTTCCGCTTTGGATGGCATTGCCTGGCTGTTGAATGTCCGCGGCGCGGATGTGAAGAACAATCCGGTCACCATTGCCTATGTGCGCATTGGCCAGCAGGATGCGGAACTTTTCATTGATGCGGACAAACTTGATGAAACCGTTCGCGCGCATCTGTCCGCGAACGGCGTAACGGTTTCCCCGTATGAAACCGTCCTGACTTCGATCGCCAAGCTTCCTGCAGGGTCCCGTGTGGCCTATGACGCCAAATTGACGAATGCGGGCCTGGCAAAAGCCGTTCCGCATTCCTGCACACCGGTCGAGACCGACGATTTCGTCGTCAAAGCCAAGGCCGTGAAGAGCGCGGTGGAGATCGAGAACCTGAAACGCTGCCAGGCTCGGGATGGCGCCGCCATGGTGCGCTTTCTCATATGGCTGGAACGGGAGATGGAAAGGCTTGAGGAAAGCGGAACAGACGGACCGGATGTGACCGAGCTGGATGTTGCTGCAAAGCTGGCGGAGTTGCGTGGCGCCCTTCCCCTGAATCGTGGAGAGAGCTTCGACACGATTGCCGCGTATGGGTCCAATGCCGCGATGATGCACTACAGCGCGACACCGGAGAGCCATGCCGTGCTGGAACCCCACGGGCTGCTGCTTGTGGACAGCGGCGGCCAATATCTGGACGGAACAACGGACATCACCCGCACCATTGCGCTGGGGCCTGTTACGGATGAAGAGCGAATGGCATGCACGTTGACCCTCCAGTCCCATATCGGGCTGGCCAGGGCTCATTTTCTGGAGGGCAGCACCGGCTCGAACCTGGACGTGCTTGCGCGTCTGCCCATGTGGCGGAACGGAATGGACTACAAATGCGGAACAGGGCACGGCGTGGGGTATTTCCTCAGCGTGCACGAAGGCCCGCAGGGTTTCCGGCAGACCCATTCGCCCGTGAAACTCGAACCGGGGATGATCATCACCAACGAACCGGGTGTCTACCGGGCCGGGAAACTTGGTGTCCGTACCGAGAACACCGTGCTGGTGGTGCCGTCCTGCCAGACGGACGATGGAACCTTCTTCAAACTGGAGACGATCTCCTGCTGTCCGATCGATGTGGGAACACTGGATCTTGCCCGTCTTTCCGCCGATGAACGGGAGTGGCTGAATGAATACCACGCCTTCGTGTTTGCAAGGGTGTCCCCGCATCTGGATGCATCCGAAGCAGCCTGGTTGAAGACGGCGACAGCCCCGGTTTGAGACGAATCGATGCCGCCTGGTTGAAGACGGCGACAGCTCAGGTTTGAGTTGAATCGAAGCCGAGTGGCTGAAGAGATCGACGGTTCCGGTATGAGGCGAATCAAAGACGCATGACTGAAGGACGGCTGCATAGCCGTCCTTCAGTCATTTACATATCTCTTTCGAGGTTTTTTTCGGTTCTACTTGAGTCCTTGACCGATTCCATTCGAGAATCTTTCATTTCACGGTTCATTCCAGATTCAGTTTCTTGGCGAGGATGGCATTCGTGATGGCGAAATAACCGGCTGAAACAAGCAAGGAAAATAGAATCAGGATCCACATCGCATGGTGGAGAACCGGTGAAATGCCGTTCATGTTCGGATTGATGAGGAGCGCGTTCTCTGGATTTCTGGCATTGAAAAGGGTCGACAGTCCGAGGCCCGGTATGGGGGTGGAAGCCATCGCCACAAAAAGAATTTGCACGACGGTGCTCAATCCGATGTATGCGCCGATGGATGCCAGAATCCTGTGGTCGTTCACCAGATGCCCGATGGCGATGGCGGCGTAGATCATCAGGGGGCCGGAGAACAGGGCGATGAAAAAGGTGAGTATGACCTGAAACACGAGGAGCGGGGCGCCTTTTGTGTCGGTGATGCCTTGAATGATTTCCGACAGGACATGTCCAGCTTCGCGCAGGAATCCCCCATCGGCTGCGATGATGAGAACCGACAATATGGCGACAATGCCGCTTAGCAGCGTCCAGAGCGATGAAATCAGCAGCTTTCCGGTGATATGGACCCAGGGATTCACCGGAAGGGTATGCATCAGGTACCCTTCTTCGGACAGCAGATTCTTGTAGAACCGTTGAATCAGCACGATGAAAGTCATGACGAACATGCCGATCAGAATGATGACATACAGGGTCATGCTGATGACGGCAGGCGCCTGCCAACTGTCGGGAGACAAAAGCATGATGACCCGGTTGATCAGGGCGGACAGCAAGGCGGCCGCAAAGAGGGGCAGGAAGATGCGGGTCGTAGCTTTCAACTCGTATTTCATGATTTTGTTCAGCATTTGAAAACCTCCCTGAACAGGGTATCAACCGATTTTCCCCGTTCGCTCCGGATGGTGTCGACCGGCGCGGAAAGCACGACCTGACCGTGCTGGAGAAACACCACATGATCCAGGATGTTCTCGATGTCGGCGATGAGGTGCGTGGATAGGATGACAGTTGCGTTTTCGTTGTAATTCCGGATGATGGTTTCAAGGATGTAGTCCCTGGCAGCCGGATCCACGCCGCCGATGGGTTCGTCCAACAGATACAGGTCTGCATTTCGGCTCATGACGAGGATCAGTTGCACTTTTTCCTTCGTTCCCTTCGACAGCGTCTTGATCTTGTCGTTCGGATCGATGCCAAGCCGGGCAAGCATGTCGTTGGCCTTCATCCTGTCGAAATCGGAATAGAAGTCCTTGAAGAATTCAAGGATCTGACTGACCCGCATCCAATCGTTCAGGTAGGTTTTCTCCGGCAGATAGGAGACGATCCGCTTTGTCGCGATGCCGGGTTTTTCGCCGGCAATGCGCAATTCTCCTGATGTTGGAGACAACAGTGCGTTTGCCAGCTTGATGAAGGTGGTCTTGCCGCTGCCGTTTGGTCCGAGCAGGCCGACGATCTGGCCGCGTTCGAGGGAAAGGTTCATGCCCGCAAGGGCATGTTTGCCGCCAAACGACTTTTTCAAGTCGTGACATTCCAGAATTGCACTCATTTGTTCAACTCCTCCAGCATCCGGCTGATCCGTGCCAGCGTCTCCGCCTTCCCAAATCCCAGCCTGCGCATGTTGTCGAGAAATGCCTCGATTTGTTCCTGGGCGATGGTTTCTTTTGCCAGTTCGACCATTTTCGCATCCTCCGTTACAGAGCGTCCGCTGGTCCGGTGTGTTGTCAGCAGCCCCGCCTCTTCAAGCTGGGCAAGGGCCTTCTGCATCGTATTCGGGTTCACCGAGGCTTCCTGCGCAAGGTCCCGGACGGAAGGCAATTTGCTTCCCAAAGGATAGATGCCGGAAATGATCCGGATTTCCACCTGTTCGATCAGCTGGGCATACAAAGGTCTGTCTGTTTTCAAGTCCCAGGGCATGTCATCCCTCCTCTGTATTATTGTATTAAGTGCTTAATACAATAATACATACGATGCATGGCCCTGTCAATACGGATTCCGGTGAATTCCATGAGCATGGGATGAGAATTCAAGTTGACTTTTCAGGACAAATGAAAACCCGGCCGCCCCATCCATACGGAAGGGCTGCCGGGCATGTCTTGCTTGCATTGCGTGCGGAGCTTCAATGAGAGGCATTGGGGAGCAGGGCGCAATCGTTTCAAGGTGCGGCGGATTCCGGATCGGGAAGAATGACATGGGCGATTTCCGTGTATTTCAGTTCCCCGTCTTCACGGGCGGAACGCATGAGGCTGATGCGGCCCACCTGCATCTCCAGCGGAGCAGGTTCTGCGTGCTTCACCTGAAAATTCCGAGGCATGACGATTTCCCGGCCGAGCGTCAGATGCGGGACATAGGGTTGTACCTCGAAGGTGAAGCCCAGTTCGGTCGCTGCGGCTGACAAGATTTCATGCACCTTCTGCAAATCCGCACTAGGCGTCGTCCCGAGCCACCAGATGTCACGGTAGCGCTTCCGAAAATGGCCCAGGCCGTTGAAGACAAGCGGAAAGGCCGGCAGCTTGACGGACTGCAGGGCTGTGGCAAGGCTGTCGATCCGATCAGGGGCCACCTCCCCGATGAAGAGGAGGGTCAGATGAAGGTTTTCCTGCTTTGTGAAGTTGCCTTTCTCCGCGGTTTCGCGAAGCAACTGGGTTGTCAGGGAAAGAGCGGACTTGATGGGATCCGGCAATGTGATGGCAAAAAAGACACGCATGAAGGACCTTCCTTTCCGGTTCCCGGGAACCGGCAAATGACAATTCGCGAAGTTCGGCACGGATGCAATCCGCTTTACTTCCATCATACCATTCCGGTGCAATGGGCGGTGAAAAAGGGTTGACAGGGAGACAGAAACGGATCATACAATGAAGCATGGACTGCAGCGTTGGCAGACGGGAGGAAGAGAATGACGGAAAACAATACGGGAAACCGGGGAAACGTTTGGAACAGCGCGCTTGCGCATCCTGAGAACCTGCATGTCCGAACTGCCGATGGCGAATGCTTTTACGGCTGCGAACAGGCGTGGTTCGGAACCGAATGGCAGCAGCGTGCCGGCTGTGGGCCGAGTGTTGCCTCGAATATCATGCTGTACCTGCATCAGGGAGGAAAGCTCCATCTTCCGTATGACCTGCCGAATCAGGGTGGTTGCCTGCAACTGATGGAAGCCATGTGGGCGCATGTCACACCGACCCGCATGGGGGTGAACACGGTTCAGCTTTTCTCTGACGGCCTTCATGCGTTCGCGGGACAACATGGTTACAAACTCGACTGCGATGCACTGTTGTATCCGAAACGGTTGGAAAGTCGCCCCACGTTCGCGGAAGTATTGGCTTTTCTAGCGGAAGGGCTTTCCCTCGACTGCCCCATCGCTTTTTTGAATCTGAGCAACGGGGAGGTCGGAAACCTGGATGCATGGCACTGGGTCACCATTGTGCGGCTTGATGTGGAAGATGGAGGAGCACGCGCCTTTGTCGAAATCTATGACGGAAACGCCTCCGCCCGCGTGGATTTGCGCATGTGGTGCGATACCACGACAGAGGACGGAGGGTTCGTGCATTTCCGCCGGATTGAAGAATGAATTGGCTTCATCCGTAACGGCTTTCAGCTAAATGGATTCATCCGAAGTGGCCTCGTCAGATATGGCTTCATCCGTAACGACTTCTTCCGTAATGACTTCACCGTTCCGGATACGGAGGCTGAGCCTGCCCTCCATCAAACGCTGCAGATCATCTCCGATCAGACCTTTGCGCCATCCGCGGAGCAGCGGACTTCCCTCTTCATCGCCGGAAGCCAGCTGTTCCAAATCCCCCTGGGAAGCCAGCAGGGGAGCGGCAACGCGGTGCTCGGTGGAGCGCACGCGGACTAGCGCGCCCATCAGCTTCACAACTCCCTCGATATCCATGGCGGCGTGGTGGCGGCGTTCGATACGGGGCAGTTCGGCATCGGAAAGGGCCATTCCCGCAGCGACTGCTGCCAGCAGACCGACACCACGATCTCCCAGCGCACGTGGATCGATGCCGCGGATCTCAGCCAGATCGGTGGCATTGGCCGGTTTTCTGCGGGCGATTTCCAACAGCGACTCATCCTTGATGATCCACTGCCGGGGCAGATCCCGGCGCATCGCATCGCGCTCCCGCCAGGCCGTGACGGTTTGCAGGACGCCGAGTTGGCGCCGGTTCAGGGTGGAAGCCCGTTTGACACGTCGGAACTGTTCGTCCGGAACCGATTCGAAGGTGGCCGGATCGGAAAGCTGTGCGAAATCATCTGCCAGCCATTCCATACGGCCATCCCGTTCGAGGCGCCTGCGCAGCTTCTCGTACATCGGCTTCAGATGGATGACGTCATTCAGCGCATACTCCACCTGCTTGGCGGTCAGCGGACGGCGTGACCAGTCGGTGTAGGATTCGGACTTGTCGATCTTGACGTCGAGGAGCTCCTCCAGCAGGCGGGAGTAGCCGATTTGAGACTGGAATCCCGCCAGCGTCGCGGCCACCTGCGTATCAAAAACAGGAACGGGCGGGCGTCCGCACAGACGCGTCATCAGTTCGATGTCCTGATAGGCGGCGTGGAGGACTTTCAGGATGCTGTTGTCGAGCAACAGCTCCACGAGCGGGGACAGATCCTCCAGCTCAAGCGGATCGATAATGGCGGAAATGTCACCGGCGGATGCCTGTACCAGGCAGAGCTTGGTATAATAGGTCTTGCCGGACATGAATTCCGTGTCGAGGGCGAGTATGCCCGTTTTTCTGGCGGCGTCGGCAAGAGCCGTGAAACCGGAGTTGTCGCGAATGAACAAGATGGGCCGTCCTTCCTGCCGCGGTCGTGCCGTCGGCAATGAACCTGTACCCATCGATTTTACACGACTGGCAGGAAAAAGCATACAGAAAGGATCCGTCAGACCCTTTTTATGTCATGAATCGATTCTACGAAGGCAAAGGAGAACAATGAGGATGAAACAGACAATGGGGTTGAACCGGGCCGGGGCAGGTGCGCGATGAGTCGTGTCGGGAACCCGTTTGCCGCACTGAAACACAGGGATTTCCGCATCTATTGGTTCGGCATGTGCGTATCCCTGATCGGGACATGGATGCAGAACATCGCCCAGCCCTGGCTGGCTTATTCGTTGACGGATTCTCCCTTCCTGCTCAGCCTCGTCGGCGCGCTCCAGTTTACCCCCATGCTTCTTTTCTCCCTGTTTGCCGGTACGTGGATTGATCGGATTCCGAAAAAAACGATTCTTCTGTTCACACAATCCGCCTCGTTGGTCATTACGCTCGCGTTTGCCCTGCTGAATACGCTGGGGGTGATCCGATACTGGCATATCCTGGTCCTGGCGACGCTGCTGGGTGTGGTGAACACGCTGGACATGCCGACGCGCCAATCCTTCGTGATTGAGCTGGTGGGCCGCGGGGACCTGATGAATGCGATTGCGCTGAACTCCACGATTTTCAACCTGGCACGGATCATCGGCCCGGCGATTGCGGGCATTGTCATGACCGCTTGGGGTGTTACCGCATGTTTTTATGTCAATTCATTCAGTTTTGCCGCCGTCCTCATCAGCCTGTTTTTGATTCATCCGGCACATATCCTGGCGCCAACCGCGAAAGATGGGAATGGCGTGATTCATCAGATTTCCGAGGGTCTTCGTTATGTCTGGAAAACACCGGTGCTGCTTGAAACCATCCTGATGACCGCGGTGGTCGGCACATTTGCCATGAACGCGGGCGTCCTTGTGCCGGTATTTGTGAAGGAAGTGCTGCAACAGAAGGAAGCCGGATTCAGTCTTCTCATGTCGTTGATGGGGATCGGCTCCTTTCTGGGGGCGCTGACAATGGCTTCCTTGAGCAAGTCGGGTCCTAAAAAGTCCCTGCTGATGACACTCCCGATTGTCATTGCGTTGAGTCTTGCGCTGACGGGAACAACAGGGCTTCTTCCCTTAACGGGGATCTGTCTCGCCATCCTGGGTTTCGGAATTGTCTGGTTCAGTTCCACGGCAAATTCCATGGTCCAGATCCATACGGAAGACAGATATCGGGGAAGGGTGATGAGTCTCTACACGCTTGTCTTTGGCGGACTGATCCCCATCGGCAATTTGTATGCGGGCACCATCACGAACCATTTTGGCGCGCGAATCGGCTTTTTCGCTTGCAGCGGTATCATTGTGGTCTTGTACGTGGTTGTGGTCATCGCGCGGAAAAAGGGCCGCTGACGCGGCCCTTGCGGTTCGGTGCTTATGGGGGGACGCTCGGACGGACAACACCGAGTGATCCGGAAAGACCTCGCGGTTCGGTGCATGAAAAGAACTGTCAGTGCCCGGAAACGGCCAAATCCAGTTTTTTATAGGTTTCCGCGACAATCCTGACGACTTCCTCGACGGATTTGTTGCCGGGGTTTGTGCTCCACGGGCGCATTGGTTCGCACATCACAGGCCCTGTGTAGCCATTCTCCTTGAAGAGCCGATACGGAAGTGCCGCATCGATGACGCCGGTTTCCAGTGGAAGTGCGCGCTCAAGATCCTGCTGTTCTTCCCGTGTACGACCTGGAATACCGTCGTTCACATGAAAATTGACCATTCTGTCCACATGCCGGGAGGCGAGATAGGCGTCCGCAACATTCGCATCGCTGCCGGTGTACCAGTGATAGGTGTCGAACACGAATCCGCAGCTCGGATCCACGGAATCCGCCAGCGCGAGGGCGCCGGAAAGCGTGTTGAAGAAGGGATGCCGGAAACTGTTGCGGAGTGGGCAGGGCCCGAGAAATTCCATTCCGTACCGGATGCCTGACTCGTTCAAGACACGCCAGACGCGGCGGATCCGCACCGTGAGCCATTCGTAATTTGCCGCATGATCCCGGCTGTTGCTGCCGTTCCAGATGTGGTTGTAGGCGTATCGGACACCCATTTTCTCCCCGATCGCCGCCCAGCTTTTGAGCGTTTCGATGGCTTTGTCGAATGCTGCTTCGCTGACATCCTCGGAGTAGAAATCGGCGGGGGTCGGGAGCAGGCTCCATTTCAGTCCATTGTCCGCCATGAGCTTTGAGGCTTCACGGGCGGCAGCTTCGTTTCCCATCAGATCCACGGGAACATGGATTCCGCCGATGCCGTGCTTTCGGACCAGAGGTACAAGTTCCTGAAGGGATGCCTTCACACCGAAATGGTTCATGTCGAAAATCGTATACATGTCGAATCCTCCTTTTATCCTGTCCGGCTTTTCATTTTTTCCTGTCTGGGTTTTCTTATTCTTCTATCCTGCTTATTTCCTTTTATAGGCCAGCGTGAACCATTTTTTCCTGCATCACGCGAATCGCCGGATCGAATTCCCCGGGATTGTGAATTCCGTGAAGAATAAGACCCCTTTCGTATCCCAACTCCTTCAGGAGGCTGAAGTAGAAGTCATAATCCACAATGCCGTTGCCGGGATAAGTGAACCGGATGGAATCGGATGCGAGAATGTCCTTCCCGTGGGCGAGAACGACATCCCGGCCCAGCAGTTCGAATGCCCTTTGGATCGTGGGCCGCATGTTCGCCGCGTTTGCGGTGCCGGCGGGAAAGAGATTGGCGCAATCCATGATCACCTTGAGGCATGGGCTGCCGATTTCATCCAGATATCGACGTGTCCGGTCCATGGTGCAGACCACATTCGAAGCCTCCGTTTCCACACCGAGCACCACGCCGTGCTGTTCCGCGTACGGCAGGATCCGGCGCGTCGTTTCCAGCAGATCGGCCCAGGCCTCGTCGGAGGCGGTATCCGGATGCCAGGCCCACATGGATTCGGTACTGCGGGAACCGGTGCAGAGCGTGACAATCCCGCAGTCAAGCACGCCGCAGGCATCGACAATGCGCTCGAAACGCCGGATGAATGTCTGCCGTACTGCCGGGTCCGGATCGATCATGTTGAAGGTACCGTTGATGGCAATGATCTTGATCCCGTAGAGCTTGCCAGCCGCGGCAATTCGTTCGAGCTCGCCCGGATGGAATTCCTCCGGCATTTCCTCACCGTGGGAGGTCGCGAAATCGTACTGCATTTGGGTGAATCCCATGCGGGCGGCTTCCGCGAAAACGGCCTCGACCGTCGGGTGCCGGATTTCCGGAGAAAAAGCGCCGATTCTCATTCTTCTTGCCTCCCTGATGTGTGTTTGGCAGCCTGGGCAGGATGCAGATCATCTGCTTGAATCCGGTTCAAATTTTGAAGTCGATTTCTTATTGTCTTCGTGATATTCTATCATACAAATCCCAATCGATCGGGAAAGAAAGGTTGGCATGACATGAAGATTTGCATTTTGTCCGGGAATCCGAAGAAGGAGGGTCTTTGCCAATCAGTGATTGAAGCAGCAAAGGCTGGCGCACTTGAGGCTGGCGCGGAAATCGATGAAATCCGCCTTTGCGGGCTTGATGTGATGCGCTGCCAGGTCTGCGGGGATGGCTGGGGCCCCTGTCGCAATGATCACTTCTGTACATTCGGCCAACAGGATGATTTCGATGCAATCCGGGAAAGGGTGAGGGCCTGCGATGCGCTTGTGCTCGCGACCCCGGTTTATTGGGGCGAAGCCTCGGAGGCCACAAAAGCATTTCTGGACCGGTTTCGCCGCTGTGAGTTTCAGAACCGGGCGGAAGCGGAAAAAAAGCAGGTTCTGCTGATTGCTTCCGCCGGTGGTTCGGGAAACGGATTGCTGACCTGTCTTGAGCAGCTGGACCGCTTTTGCCGGCATGTAGGATTCACGATCTTTGACATGGTCGGCATCAATCGCTGGAACAGCGACTACAAGCGCGATGCTGTAAAGAATGCGGTGCGCGCGCTTGCCGGTGGCCGACGGAATGGAGAGACACTCTGAACCGGGATGCCTTCTGCGTCAGGGGCGCGTTGAACCTGAAGAATTCCGGCGAATGAGAGGACCTGTCCCACACCTGTCCTTGGAGAGGAACTGTCGTTGGACAGGTCCTCTCTATGAGCAGAACTCTTTTTGATCAGGTCCTGTCATCCGCCGATCGACAGATTTCCCGGACTCCAGTTGTTCCTTCTCAATGGCCTCCATGCGTTCATGGATCTCAAAGCACATGCGCGCATTGTGGTAGGGACATTTCCAGCCACTGACCTTGAAAGAGTGCTTTGCGACGGGCTTGCCGTGGTGATCAAGTGTGCCGAACCACTCGCCTCCTTCGCGATCCGACATGAAACGACGGATATACATGGCCTGCGCGTAGGCGGCTTTCAGGAATCGGTTGTCCCCGTTTGACTGCCAGGCGTTCAACATGCCGACGACGTTTTCAGCTTGAATCCACCAGACACGGCGGTCATCGAGAAATTTGCCGTCAGGGGAGCCTTCGTCCAGCATGCTGCCGTCCGGCATGATGGATTTCATACAGGCCTCGGCGATCTGACCGGCAATTTCCTCCGATTTGGCAATGCATTCCGCATCCCCGAGCACCTGGGCGCATTCGTTCATGAGCCAGCTGCCCTCGATATCATGACCGTAGCTTTCCACCAGATCCGTATGGCTCCAGTCATCGTTCAGATACATGAAATAGTGGCCGGACTCCCGGTTCAGCACCTTTTCCGTCATGATTCGGAAGTGCCGGAGCGTGTCTTCCCGCATCTTTGGCGTATCGTATACGCGGAGCAGCGAACTGTACGCTTCAATGAGATGCAGGTGGGTGTTCATCGATTTCGTGGAACCATTCGCCATGGAATGGAGTTTGTCGGTGCGGACGGACCAGTCGACGGAAAAGCACTCCCAGTAACCGCCGTGCTCCTTGTCCAGCGCAACTTCCTCCAGTTTT
Organism: uncultured Clostridia bacterium; assembly: GCA_942493335.1. Taxonomy (GTDB): domain Bacteria; phylum Bacillota; class Clostridia; order DSM-8532; family DSM-8532; genus JAEWSN01. The sequence goes on from OW818693.1 coordinate 3,952,924, forward strand.
TCATATAAGGTCACGGCATCCTTCAAGGCAGGTTCGTATCTGGTCGCCCGATAGAACTCGCTCAGGGCATAGAGGGTGAAGGCCTGGCCGTACACCAGTTTGTAGTCCTTTTCCGGTGTTCCGTCCGGCAGGACGCTGTAATAGGCTCCCTTGTTCTTTTCATCCCAGAAGACCTTCATGAAGTAGCGGTAAGCGTACCAGGCATCTTCGAGATAGGATTCCTCCCCGAAGATGCGGTAGGCTGCGCTGAAAGTCCAGACCAGCCGGGCATTCAGGATGAGGATGCGCGCCGCGTCTGCATCCGGTGTGCCATCCGCCTTGAATGCACCGTAGAATCCGCCGGTGGAAAGATCCTTCACTTTTGTGGACCAGAACGGGAGAATGTTGTTTGTCAATTCGTCGAGGGCGAAGGCGTGGAGTCCATGAAGCATTTGCCTGTTATCCATGTGAAACCTCCTGTGCGAAACCGTTGTCACGTGTTCATCATATCTTTTTCGACAGGCTGATGCAAGAATGGAACCCACGAAGGTTGACATCCTTGCTGGTACGCCATACGATCAATGAAGGATATCGTGCATAAAAACTCGTTATAACGAGTTTTTACACGAGAATCAAAGGAAGAAAGTTGGCGGAAGGAGCTTGCTTGGAACTGAAGTGGATCCTGTTCCTTTGCGTGGCCGGTTTTGTAGCCGCGACCATCGATTCGATAGCCGGCGGCGGAGGCATCATCAGCCTGCCCGCGCTCATTACCGCCGGAGTCTCTCCGCAGATGGCACTGGGCACAAACAAATTTGCCAGTACCTGCGCCTCCTTCACAAGCACGACGAAGTTCGCGCGCTCGGGGAAGATTCATTTCAAACTCGTCCGCTGGCAGATTCCGTGTACCGCACTGGGCGCCGCGTTGGGTGTCCAGACCGTCCTGCACCTGAATGAGGCGTTTCTGAACGCTTTCATCGTGGTGATGATTTTCGCGGTGACTCTGTATACTGTACTGAAGAAAGATTTCGGCGTGGCCGATGCGTTCAGCGGATTGACCGGCGGAAAGATTGCGGCCGGTATGGCCTTTGCCTTCGCACTGGGCTTCTACGACGGATTCTTTGGGCCGGGCACCGGATCTTTCCTGATTTTCCTTTTCATCCGCGTCTTTGGGTTTGATTTCACTGTGGCGGCAGGGAATGGGAAAATCCTGAATTTCACGAGCAACATCGTTTCCCTGGTCCTGTTTGCAATCGGCGGGAAGATTGTGTATCTGGCAGGCATTCCAATGGCGGTGTTCATGGTGGCCGGGGCCTGGCTGGGGACGCATATCGCCGTGAAAAATGGAGCAAAAGTCATCCGGCCCATTTTCCTGACCATTGCCATGGCCCTGATCGTCAAACTGGTCTGGCAAGCCTTTTTCTGAACGGGCTCTTCGACACGCAGCACAATAAGCAACGAACACGACGAATACGGGAAAACCCGGGAGGACAATCCGATGAAAGAAATGATGAGTCTGACGATGAAGGAATACGGCGACATGCTGGCGATGGACGCGCCTGCTCCGGACGGCGGAAGCACGGCAGCCCTGACAGGATCCTACGGGGCTGCATTAGGCCTGAAGGCCGCCGCCCGCACTTATGGGAAGGACGAATGGGAGGCTGTCATTCCGCACTTGCAGGCAGGATTCAAACAGGCACATGAGGAACTATCGATTCTGCGGGCTTCGCTGGATCGGCAGGTGGACGCCGATACGGCGGCGCGGGATGCGTTCCGGACTGCGAAAAGGATGCCGAGGGAAACGGCGGAACAGGAAACTGCCCGGAAGACCGCCATGAACATCGCCTCGGTCCGGATCCTGACCGTCCCGCTCAATACAGCGGAACAATGCCTCTCTGTCCTGCATCATCTGCAGGAGCTGGCCTCCTGCGCCAACCGGGATTCTTTGGCAGAAGTGGGGACCGGAGCGGCCCTTGCGCTTGCCGGTCTGGAAGGCGCCCTTCTGAGCGTACGCGTCAATCTGCCTGGCATTCCAAGCGCAAAACAACGCAACGAACTGGCCGAACAGGCGGAACGCATGTGGGAACAGGGCTGCGAAGTGAAAGAGGAGACTGTGACGGCTTTGTTTATCAGGATGACGGCGTGAACGCCGAGGGTGGGCAAGTGATTCCTTTCTCCACAAGTTGGTAAATGACAGGGTGGACAAGCGTTTTGCAGCAGAGTGGACACGTGATATGCAGTCGTCTTTCACATTCGCAGATTTCTGCATTCCGTATGACGACAAGGAAACATGGGGGGATCCTATGAAAACGATGATCGACTATGTCGTGGACACGAAGGACCTTGCCTGGGATGTCAAGCCGTTTTGCGCAGTGGACAGCATGGTGCTTTGCCAGCTTGTCTATGAAGATTTCGGGGATGTCGTGCCCGGCCCCGAAAAGGCCAGATCCTCCCTTTCGTTGGAGAAAGCCATCCAGCTCAGGGGAATCCGGCAGTTGATCCATGGCACCCTGATCCCGCCGAAGAATGAAAGTCTGTTGTTCGCCATTCTTGAGAGCAATCGATTCAGGAACCTGCTTCTGCATGCCTATGTGAACGATGTGGATGCGGAAATCCAAAAACAGTTTTCCGCCATTACCTTCTCTCTTCCGACCGGAACCCGTTTCGTTGCATTCAGTGGAACAGACGCTACACTGACCGGTTGGAAGGAAGACTTCAACATGACCTTCCTGAGCCCGGTTCCATCCCAGGCTTCCGCAGTCGCTTATCTGGAAACGGTCGCAAAAGCCCTTCCGGGTCCACTGATCGTCGGAGGGCATTCCAAGGGAGGGAACCTTGCCGTCTATGCATCCATGCATTGCCAGCAGGATACCAGAAAGAGGCTCCGGTCCATTTTCAATCATGATGGTCCGGGATTCAAGGAAGAGGTTTTTTCCGAACCGGAATTCGAGGCCATAGCCGGCATGCTTCAGACCACCTTGCCGAAAGCATCGATTGTCGGCATGCTCCTGCAGCATGACAATCGGTACCGCGTGGTGGAAAGCACCAGTATCGGCATCCTTCAGCACAATCTGTTCTCCTGGGTCGTGGAGGGTGGTGATTTACGTTATGCCAGCCAGCTGTCCCCTCAGGCCGTCCTGTTCGGAAAGACACTGAATGCCTGGTTGGTCAATCTGGATGAGGCGCAGCGGGAGCGATTTGTAGAGTACCTCTTCCAAGTCGTCGGGGCCGCGAACCTTACGAATCTCCATGATATCCGGTGGGGTTGGCGGAGAGCGGCCAAGGAGGCCGCCAGCGTGCTGAAGGATATCGATGCGGAAACCAAGGGGTTTCTTATGGAAATCTTCAGCCTGCTGGCGGAGTCCGTGAAGGAAAGCCTCAAGGAGGATTTCCAGCAAAAAATCGCGGGAATTGTTCCAGCCATCGCGAAAGCCAAGGAGCCCGGAACCGTCGCTTCACGGCCAGGGAATTGACGGAATGCACAGTGTTGCGTCGAACCCCGTTCCCATCCCTGACCGGTGTCGTTCGCTCTTTTCCCGGAGACTGCCGACTCCGGCGTCAGGGATTCTTTACTTCACCACGACGGTTTCATATTCCCTTGAGCCCAATCCAAGCGCAGCCAGCTTGTCGAGTTGCAGATACGGGTCCTTCCCGTGCACCCTTTCGAGCAAGTGGCCGTTTGCGCCCATTTCATAACCGATCGGAACGGACTGGGGAATGAAATTCTCGTTTTTGATCTGATCCAGACAGGCCTGCTCCACGGCGACGATGTCGTAGGAGGAGGCAATGCCGATGTCGGGAACGAGCGAAGGGGTGGTGAAGCCCCAGCAGTCGCAGAGAGCGGTCATCTGGAGCATGACGTTCACATAGAAGACACGATCCGCAGAAAAGTCTTCCAGCGCGGCTTTTGTGCAGAGCGCAAGGCCTTGCTGGAAATCCTCGTAGTTCGATTCCGTCGGGGTGATGGCGCCGGTCGGGCAGACTTTGATGCAGTGCTGGCACAAGGTGCAATGGTGGTAGTTGACCTCATATTTCCCGTCCGAGAATTCATTCGCATTGTGATTGCAATTCTTGATGCATTCATCGCAATGGATGCATTTCGATTCATCCCAGTTCAGGCCGGTTTCGAGGCCATGGATGGATCCGCGCGTATGATCGTCGACGCAGCCCATGGCGATGTTCTTGCAGGCCCCGCCGTATCCGCAGGCGCCATGCCCCTTGATGTGGGAGAGAACGATGACGGCGTCGGCGTCATGGAAGTTGCCGGCGATGTTCGCATGCTCAAAGGTCTTGAACCCGATTTCCTTGCGATAGAGGTACTTTTCCGTCACACCGCAGGAGGTGACGATGGGGCAGCCGAAGTAGGCTTCGGTGTAGCCGCGCGCCGATGCGTTGTCCACGGACTGGTCGATCAGATAGGGTATGGCCTCGAGCTTTTTCAGGTGATCCACCAGGATCTTCACGAACATGGGCGGTACGGTGGAATATCCGATGCCACGGCCCACATGCATCTTGATGGCGACCCTTGCGCCTTTGAAACCAGTTTCCAGCCCTGCAGCGTCAAGCATGCGGCCGAATTTGGCGGGGAGGGTGCAGTCGGCGGAGTATTTTTCATACGACATGTCCGAGAACCATACTTTTGACATTTCCATTTCTCCTTTTCACCGGGATCCAGTGTCTTGTAGAATCGACAGGAAACGTGGCGTCCGGTGTCGGACTCCGACCATGGATGCAGTCGTCGTTCGACAGTCGAAAACGATACCCTTCTTTTGCCGGGTCTTGACCTGCACAAAAGCAGCTACAGGTATTGTGGAATACTTTCGGAAATGAATCAAGTACATTTTCATACGGGTTCGTTCCATTGCAAGCCGTAAATGCGCCTGACGATTGGCGGAAGCCGGGCTGACGCAGCCGTCAACTTGACAGGGTCAACCGCACTCGGATAAGATGGTGGGAACAAGTTCGGAATTCCCGATGGAGGCCAATCGTTCATGGATGACAACCCAGACGAACCAGGAGACAGTCCCCTGCTTCGTCCGCGCCGCCCTGAATCCGAGATTTCCTTGTCAAACTTCTTTTATGTACGCTTTGGCACCAATGGGCCATGACCTCCGAGACGGGGGATTCGTGAGCCTTTTTTCTGTTGGTTCGGCACCCTGTGATGCCGTGTGGAGGATGAAACCGTGTTGACCAATCTGCTTGTCCTGATGATACTGATCCTGTTCAATGCCTTCTTTGCCGCTTCCGAGATCGCCCTGATCTCGCTGAATGACAACAAGCTCCGTTTGATGGCGGAAGACGGGCACAAGAAGGCGAAGCTGCTGATGAACCTGCTTGGGGATCCGAGCCGGTTTCTGGCCACGATTCAAATCGGCATCACGCTGGCAGGCTTTCTGGCCAGTGCGTTCGCTTCGGAAAGTTTCGCGGAACCGATTGTCAAAGTGCTGATCGCCGCCGGCGTTCCGATTCCCGAAGCCATTCTGCACGTGGTTGCGGTCGTCGTGATCACCTTGATCCTCTCCTATTTCACCCTTGTTCTCGGAGAACTGGTTCCGAAGCGTTTGGCAATGCAGAAAGCGGATTCGATCGCCATGTTCGCGGCCGGTCCGCTCTCCTGGCTTTCGCTTGTCGCATCCCCCTTCGTACGGTTTCTGACGGCCTCCACCAACTTCTTCGTCCGGCTGTGCGGGGTTGATCCCAATGCGCAGCAGGAACAGGTGACGGAAGAGGAAATCCGGATGATGGTGGATGTGGGCGAAGAAAAGGGAGCCATCCACGAAACGGAAAAGGAAATGATCAACAACATCTTCGAGTTCAACAATACGCTGGCAGGGGAAATCATGACCCACCGGACAGAGATTGCCGGAATCAGGTATGATGCGGATTTTCAAGAGATAGCACGAATGGTCAACCGGGAGAAGTTCACGCGTTACCCCATCTATCAGGACGACATCGACCACATCGTGGGCGTGCTTCATGTCAAGGATCTGCTGGCGATGCTGGATTGCGGCACCGTCGAGGGCTTCTCCCTTTCGTCCATCCTCCGGAAGCCGTATTATGTTCCGGAATCCAAGCGCATTGACGAGATGTTCCGGGACATGAAGAAGAACAAGACCCATCTGGCGGTCGTCATCGACGAATATGGCGGAACGGCGGGCATCATTACGATCGAGGATCTGCTCGAGGAGATCGTGGGCAGCATCACCGACGAATACGACGAAGAGGAAAAGGATGTGGAGCGGCTGGAAGACGGCACATTTGTGCTGGACGGCGGCACATCCCTGGAGCGTGTGGCCGAACTGCTTGAGACGGAGCTGCCTGTGGATGATTTCGACACCGTGAGCGGATTCGTCATCGGTCAACTCGGACGATTCCCGGAACAAGGCGAGAACCCTGTTGTGGAGCATGGAACAGTTGTGTTCACGGTGGAATCCATGGAAGAGAAGCGCATCACGAGGGTGCATGCCCGACGCAAGACGGAAGAGTGGACAGGGTCTGTTTGATGATCCCGGCGCAAGTTCATCGCAGGATGGCGACGTGGTGCGAAAAGATGCGAAAAGATGCGAAAAGCCATCGCCGTCCGGGACATCAAGTGTTACAATCTCATTGGGCCTGATTTTCCATGGCAAGCGCGAAAGTGCCGCCATCGATGCATCAAGCCGGCAGCACGGTAGAAGGGTCCGAACTTGAAAGGATGCTGTAGCATGGCGATTACGGATTTTCTCGAAAAAAATGCAAAGCTCTATCCAACCGAGGTCAGCCTCGTTGAAATCAATCCCGCCAACCAGCCGGATCATGCGGTCACCTGGCGGGAGTACAACCTGATCGAAAGCAGTTCGACGGAGAAGTACCGCCGGGAAATGACCTGGAAGGAATTCGACATCAAGGCGAACCGTTTTGCCAATCTCCTGCTTACACGGGGCATCCAGAAGGGCGACAAGGTGGCCGTCCTGCTGATGAACTGTCTGGAGTGGCTGCCCATCTATTTCGGCATTCTGAAAACGGGTGCGCTTGCCGTGCCGATGAATTATCGGTATACGGCGGATGAAATCCGCTATTGCATGGAACTTTCGGAAGCTAACACGCTGATTTTCGGGCCAGAGTTCATCGGCCGCGTGGAACAGGTGTTTGATCATCTGCATCATGTAAAGACGGTCTTTTTTGTCGGGGATTGCAAGCCCAGTTTCGCCGACAGTTATGATCTGTTGGTTTCCTATTGTTCCTCCACGGCCCCTGCGGTCGAGTTGCTTGAAAATGACGATGCCGCCATCTATTTTTCTTCCGGCACGACAGGCTTTCCCAAGGCAATCCTGCATTCCCACGCAGCGCTGGTTTCCGCCTGCCTGACCGAGCAGAACCATCATGCGCAGACGCGTGAGGACGTCTTCCTCTGCATTCCTCCGTTGTATCATACCGGTGCGAAAATGCACTGGTTCGGCAGCCTCTTGTCCGGCAGCAAGGCCGTCATTCTGCGGGGCGTCAGACCGGACTGGATTCTTCAGGCGGTCTCAGAGGAAAAGGCGACGCTGGTCTGGTTGCTTGTGCCCTGGGTCCAGGATATTCTTGACGCCATCGAACGAGGGGATTTGAAGCTGGAGATGTATCGACTCGACCAATGGCGGCTCATGCACATCGGCGCCCAGCCGGTTCCGCCCAGCCTCATCCATCGGTGGATGCAGGTATTCCCAAGCCATCAGTACGATACGAATTATGGTCTCAGCGAGTCCATCGGACCCGGCTGCGTCCACCTGGGCGTGGAGAATCTCCACAAGGTCGGCGCCATTGGGAAAGCCGGGTATCTTTGGGAGACCTCCATCGTGGATGAAGAGGGACGGCCGGTCGCTGTCGGAGAAGCCGGCGAGTTGATTGTCAAGGGACCCGGCGTCATGAAGTGCTACTACAACAACCCGAAGGCAACCTCGGAAATTCTCAGGGACGGCTGGCTCTTCACCGGTGATGTCGCGCGTACGGATGAAGACGGATTCATCTATCTGGTGGACCGGAAGAAGGATGTCATCATCTCCGGCGGCGAAAATCTGTATCCCGTGCAGATCGAGGATTTTTTGCGCGCGCACCGGGCGATCAAGGATGTGGCCGTGATCGGCCTGCCGGATGAACGTCTCGGGGAAATTGCCGCAGCCATCATCGAATTGAAGGAGGATGCGCGCTGCAGCGAAGAGGAAATTCTTGAATTCTGTGTGGATCTGCCGCGCTACAAACGGCCGCGTAAGATCATACTGGCACCGGTTCCGAGAAATCCGACCGGGAAAATCGAAAAGCCGCGTCTTCGTGAAATCTACTGCGGACGCAGGCTGGTGGAGGCGCAGACAACAAACTGAGCACAAGCCTTGCTTTGGATGTATAATATACATAGGGGCGTCCTTGCACAAAAAGGATTGCTTCCGGTTTGATATCGCAATCTGGCCCGATCGTGGTCATGATCGTGATTCCCTTTGTGAGGACGAGTGGTTCCAAAGCATGCGGGAAACGAAATGACGGTGGGACCCTTGGAGATATCGGAAAGCGTTTGAGAGGGTGAGTAAGTAGTGGCAGGCCGCAAGGAAATCTACGGGAACATGCAGACCATTGAGGACATTGGCCAATATACCCTTCCATGCATACTACGAAATTCATTCGAAAAGTTTCCAGGTAGGCCTGCCTTGTCTTTCGTAGGGAAGACGCCCATCACCTATTCGGAATTGCAGAACGAAGTCAGAAAGTACACAGCCCTGTTGCTTGAAGCAGGCGTCACCCGGGGAGACAAGGTCGCCATTCTGGCGCCAAGCATGCCCAAGTGGGGTGTCGCCTATTTTGCCATTGTCTGCCTGGGGGCCATTGCCGTCCCGCTGCTGCCTGATTTCAGCAAGGCGGAAGTGGAAGGAATCCTCAGCCATTCCGACGCCTGTTTCGTATTCGTCTCGAAAAACAATCTGGACAAAGTCTCGGATTGCAGCGATGCCGTGAAGAGCACGTATTGCATGGAGACCGACACCTTCATCCGAAGCAGCGCCTCTGGAAAGAAAGTGGATGCCGAGGCGATTGATCTGTTCGCGATCGCCATTGGGGAACAGGATACGGCTTCCATCATCTATACCTCCGGTACGACGGGGACGCCGAAAGGCGTGGAACTGTCCCATAAGAACATCGCCTTCATGGCACACCAGGTGCGTCTGATTCAGGACATTCATCCAGATGATGTTTTTCTGTCGATTCTCCCGATGTCCCATGTCTATGAATTCTCCATCGGCTTCATCTTCCCTGTCATGCAGGGAAGCCATATCGTTTATCTGGGCAGAAGCGTTGCGGTTTCGTCCCTGCTTCCCGCGCTGAAAACGGTTCGACCGACCATCATGCTCAGCGTGCCGGCGGTCATGGAGAAAATCTACAAAAACAAGATCGTTCCGACCTTTGAGAAGAATCAGCTGATTGCCACACTGTACAAGTTGGCCCCCATCCGGAAGCTGCTTCACCGGATCGCGGGACGGCAGCTCATGGAGACGTTCGGCGGAAGAATCCGCTTCTTCGGTCTGGGCGGTGCAAAAACCCAGCCGGAAGTGGAACGTTTTCTCAAGGAAGCTCATTTCCCCTATGCGATCGGCTATGGGTTGACGGAAACCTCCCCGCTGATTGCAGGTGCCAATCCGCGTGCTTCCCGTCCGGGAACGACCGGACCCAAAATGGAAGGCGTCGAGATGAAACTCATTGATGTCGATCCCGTATCGGGCATTGGCGAAGTCGTGACAAAGGGTCCGCACGTCATGAAGGGCTATTACAAGAACGAGGAACTCACCCGGTCGGTCTTCACGGAGGACGGGTTCTTCAAGACGGGGGACTGCGCTTCCCTTGATGCGAAAGGATTTCTCGCCATCAAGGGCCGCAACAAGAATGTCATCATCGGCGCTTCGGGTGAGAATATTTATCCCGAGGACATTGAGTTTGTTTTGAACAAACACCCGCTCGTGCTGGAATCCCTTGTCGTGGAACGGGACAATCGACTGGTTGCACTCGTCAAGCTCAATGAAGAGTCGATTTCAGGCGACCAACCGATTCCGGAGAGTACGGAGGGGGACCCGACCGGGCCGTATGCCAAGATTCTTGCGGACATCCGTTCCTATGTCAATTCACAGGTGAACAAATTCTCCCAGTTGAAAGCGATCGAACAGATTTCCGATCTGGAAAAGACCGCATCGCAGAAGATCAAGCGGTTCCTTTACAGCAAGGGCACACAAGGGAAGATTGCCAAGAATTGAGTGGAACCTTGATGCATCGAGCGGAAATGCAGATCCGCAACAGGACGCTGCAGATTATCCATATAACCTCCGGCTGGCGTTGTCTATACTATAGCCACACAGACTTGCCGCAGGAGGAATAGCATGAAGAGAATCACCTCGACGTTAAGCGCATTATGCCTGATAGTGATCGTTGTTTCAGGTTGCACCCGGATGCCATCGAAGGTGGGTTCGGCGGATTCTTCCATGAAAGAAGCGGTTGCGGGAGACTCCGCCGGTTCAGCCACGGTTGTCGCGACAGACGCGGGATCCGTGGAGACGCCTGCAGCAACACCGGCAGCTACGCCGGAGCCGAAGCCGGAACCGACACCCACAGTACCTCCGATAGCGGACTATAATGCAAATGACACCGGTAAAACAGTCATAAGGGCTATTTCGGAGAACTCGTCCTATCCCAATAACAGTTACGTGATCGTGACCCAAAAGGGAACTGTTGTCGCTTTGGATCCGTCGTACGCTGTAGAAGGGCTGGAACCGGATCTGATCCTGAGCACGCATTCCCACCCGGATCATGTGGATCGGGCCCTGATGAAGAAGGACTGTACAATCCTGGAACGAAAAGTGGATAGCGGCACCGTGGACGACGTAAAATTCACGGGCATCGCATCCACGCATAGCGGGGACACCATTCATGAAGCGTCTCCGAGCAATGTGCTGTATCTTCTGGAAGTGGATGGATTGCGGATTGTCCACATGGGAGACATCGGCCAGACCAAACTGACGGACGCGCAGCTCAAAGCCTTGGGCAAGGTGGACATTGCCTTCATGCAGTTCGTCAATTCCTATTCGTTGTATGCGGTAGATGGGGCCACGGGGATCTCCGTCATCGAACAGTTGAAACCTTCCGTCATCATACCGACCCATTCCATACCGAAGGTGAACACGGCGATTGGTGAAGCGGTTGGCACCTTGGAGAATGTTACAGATGAATGGGTCATCAGTGCGGATGATTTGAAGGGTGCAGCCCGGAAGGTGATTGTCATCGGAAATTCACTCGTGAAATGACGAACCGCTCAGGATGACGCTGGCATATTTCGAAGCTGTACCCTATAATGCTGATATGGGTTTGCGCAAGCAAATCCATATTTTTTGCATGCAGGCGGTATGAAGTATGGATTTCGTGACGCGAGGACAGGAATACCACGCACATTACGCATTGAAGCTCCAAGTGGTGATGGAGAAGTCATTGCCTGTGGAAAGTGGATTTCAGGAGCGTTACCGTCTTTATTTCCTTCTGGAGGGTTCCGGAACCCTGACCTTGGCCGGAAGGAGACGGATCATCACAGCGCCTGTTGTGCTATGCCTGAATGAGGTGGATGAATGCACATTTGAACCGGATCACGCGAATAGGGTCTGGCATTGCATTTTCTTCCATCCGGATGTTGTGAATAAGGAATTTACGCTCTCCAATATCCGTGTGAACCCCGAATCTCTTTATCACAAGGGATTTGACGACATATACTGGTTAAGGCCCTTTACGCTTCGTGATACTGCCGACGCAGGCATTCTCGAGATAGGTCCGTCTTCCTGCGTGCGGGTGCAGGCACTTCTCGGGCAGATGGATCGTGAACTGGAAACGCAGCGGGATGGTGACTGGCCCTGCAGAAGTCGTTCTTTTCTTTTCGAACTGCTGTTTCTTTTGCAGCATCTCGATTCTTTTCGGGAAGATGGGGCGGTCGGCGAGATGGCGCCTTCTGATGCGGAGAAACCCGATATCCGTGAAATCCTTTTATGCCTGCATGCCAACATGGCGGAGCGTCACAGCCTTGAAAGCCTGACGAAACAATACGGAACCAACAGAACCACACTCGGGAAGCGATTCCAGAACACGGTTGGCATGCCGGTCATGGCCTACCTGCTCCGGATCCGGACGGATATGGCGAAGCATCTCCTGCAGGAAACCCTGCTACCCGTTTCGGAAATTCACGAAAGAGTCGGCTTTCCGGAACGGACGCATTTTGCACGAACCTTCAAACAACAGACCGGATATGCACCGGTCGAATACCGAAAACAGTTCAACTGGATGCTGAAACGTTGAAACTTTGTGGGACTTGCCGGTTGTCATGAGCAAGGGTTGAAATGGTATAATGCCCTTTGTATTCTGTTCCGGAAATCCCGCCGAAATGGGGCCGCCAAATGGCGGAGATGATCAGGAGAGAAAGATGGATGTAAAAAGGATCTTCGATTGGGTGTTTCGTTTCGTCAAGGGCATGTTCATCGGTTCCGGCGCCATTCTTCCGGGTGTCAGCGGAGGTGCGCTGGCTGCCGTGTTCGGGATTTATGAAAGGATCATCGCCTTCCTGTCCAATCTGCGCAAGGACTTTTTCAAGAACGTTCTCTTTTTCATTCCGGTCGGTCTGGGCGGTGTTTTCGGTATCTTCGTGCTTGCCTATCCGCTGGATTATTTTCTGAAAACGGCTGAATTTCAAGTGCTGTGGTGTTTCATCGGCTGCATTCTCGGAACACTGCCCGCGCTCTACAAGGAGGCCGGCAAGGAGGGGCGGAAGCCGCGTCATCTCATGATGACTGCCGTCACTGCGGTTCTAGCCTTTATTGGCCTCTGGGCCGCACGTGAATTCCTGGTTGTGGCCATGCCGTTGAATCCGGCGACCTGGGTCATGGCGGGAGCCATCTTCGCACTGGGCATGATCGTTCCGGGACTGAGCCCGTCGAATTTCCTGATGTATTTCGGGATGTATGAACCGATGACGGCCGGCATCAAGAACCTGGACCTCAGCATCATCATTCCGGTAGGTCTTGGCGGAGTTCTATGCGTTCTTGCATTTGCCAAACTGATGAGTCTTGTCCTGAAAAAGGCGTATGCCGGTGTTTTCCATTTCATTCTCGGGATCGTCATTGCTTCTACAGCCATCATTGCGCCCATGGATTATTCCGACATCGGTCCGGTTGTCATTCTGCAAAGCATCGGTGTGTTTCTGGCAGGCCTGGCAGTAGGATATTTCATGGGAAAACTTGACGACAAATATAGAGCGGATTGATGGAGCCATGCAGGCTCCGTCATTTTGAGGAGGATACCATGCGGAGAAAAATACTGATGCCGATCCTTGTTCTTGTTCTGATGTTTTCAGGGCTGCAGCCATCCTTTGCCTCGGACGCCGGGAATCCCGTGATCCGGCTGAATGGTGTGCAGCTGGGCGTGAAAGCGGTCGTGCGTGGCGAAGAACTGTATCTGCCTGTTCGCGCCATCTGTGAAGCCCTGGATTATCAGGTTGCATGGTCTCAAGCGGAAAAGACCGTCGGAATTCGGTCCGAGGAGAAGGAAATCACGCTATACACAAAGGACGCGATGGTTCAAACGAACGGTCACCGTTACAATTTGATGAATGTCCACGAATCAGTCAATGGCAGGACATATCTGAGTGAGGTGTTCTTTTCCGACGATCTTGCCTTGAAATGCCAATGGGACAAGGCAAATCGCATTGTAGCGCTTTCAAGCGTGAAGGAAAACGCCATCTCCGTGAAAGCCGCAAGGATCGATTCGGAAACGAAAGCCCTCAAGACAACCGTCCAGTACCCTGTGATCGGGGGTCTGGGAGAGGCATCCGTCCAGAATAGCCTGAACGCCTTGTTCAAGGACCTGGCCACACAGGCGGTGAAGACAGGGGAAGAGAGTGCGGCGGAACTTGCGCCCTATCTGCGCAAGAACCCGGACATGCCGGGACAATGCGAGACCTGTTTCGATTATCGGATTCGATACAACCAGAACGGCTATCTCAGCGTGGTGTTTTCGGATTACCAGTATGCCGGCGGAGCGCATGGCTCCACCTGGCAGACTGCGTTTACAGTTCTGCTGGAGACAGGAAAGCCATTGCGGCTGAGCGAGCTGTTCAATGCCGATGCGGCGTACCGGGGCATCTTCGACAAATCCGTCCGGCAGCAACTGGATCAAAGGGAACTGACGCAGGCACTCGCCGCCCCCTTTGCCGGGATCGCCGAAAACCAGGCGTTTTTCCTAGCGGACACCGGTGTGGCGGTGTTTTACCAGCAAAGCGAAATCCTGCCGTACGTCGCAGGGATTCAGGAATTCACGGTGCCTTTCCCGCTTTTTGCCGGCATGCTGAGGGATCAGGGATTGCAGAAGGAAAACATGGACGGCGAAAAGATGGCAAATGTCATGCTGAATGCACTGGATGACCGGACCGTTTTGAACAAGTCGGTCGAATGGCCTGTCATGAACGTCGGGGAGTCTTTCGACATCCGTCTGAAAGGAAACAGCACGACGGGTTACTCATGGAATGTCATTTCGGAGGAGAACGCGGCAGTCCGCCTGGTTTCTGAAGAAAGTCTGCCCGATTCTGAAATGATCGGTTCGGGAAGTACCTTCACATGGAACTTCAAGGCCATGAAGGCCGGGAAGGCGACGATTACGTTCAAATACTACAGACCCTGGGACGGGGAAGCCTCAACGCTGCCTGAGGACGTCATCACCTTCAACATGACAGTCAGGTAGACCTTTGTTTTGACAATTTCCGCTTTTTTCTCACATGAACCCGACGAAAAGTGTTAAAATGAACGTAGCGTGTAGTTCTGACGAACGTAAGTCCGGCTGTCAGAGTTACACGCTTTTCATTCATCGAAATCCAAAGATTGGGAACTTGAAAAACAAGGGGAAAGGCAGACTGCGCAGATTCCTTGAATCGGGACAAGCTGTGTTGCGCGAAACCCTCGGACCGGCACCCGTCGGTGGATGGAAATCCACATCCCCTCGGAGGTAAATGGCATGTACAAGACCGGAGATGTGATTCTTTACGGGAGTACCGGCGTATGCAGGGTTACGGACATCGTGACGCACGCCTTGCCCGGAGAAGACAAGAAACAGCTCCATTACGTTCTGAAGCCCTTGTATCAGGATTGCACCATCACCACGCCTGTCGATGCCATGAAGGTGTTCATGCGGCCGATTCTGACAAAGGACGAAGCGGAGCGTCTTGTTGAAAGGATTCCAACATTCAAGGCGGAAGCTTTCCACAGCCGTTTCATCGGACAACTCGTCGACCATTATGAAACCGCCATGAAAACCTATGATTGCGCAGACTTGTTTGAAATGACCCTGTCCATCCATGCGAAGAAGCAGACGGCCGAACAGCACAAACGCAAGTTCGGGGCCGTGGATGAAAAATACATGAAGCGGGTGGAAGCACTGCTTTTCGGCGAACTTGCGGCCGCACTCGACCTAACCAGGGATCAGGTTTCCGCCTTAATCGCGGAAAGAGTAGAAAAGGCACGGGGGGAACAACAATGCGTTTAATCAACGAACAGGTGCACCATCAGCAATTCGGAGTCGGCAAGATCGTCGAACAGACGGCAACGACGGTCACGGTGGAATTCAACCCGCAGACCGGCATGAAGGTGTTTGCCTATCCCTCGGTGTTTGAAGCATTTCTTGCGCTGTCCGACGTGGAAAAGAAGACGGCGATGGATGAAAAAAACAAGCTGATCAATGAAAAAAAGGAAACCGACCGGAAACGTCGCGAGGAAGACTACGCAAAACGCGTGGAAGCCGAACGATGCCATGCGGAAGAGCGGCTGGCCATGCAGGAAGCAAAGCGCGCTGCCGCCAAGAAGCCGGCCGCGCCCAGGAAAACACCTGCGAAGCCCAAGAAGAAGATTGAACCCAAAGAGCTTGCTGAAAGCAACACCGGCAGCTGAACCCTTTGCAGCCGACGCTGTTCCTGCCCTCATGCCCGTTTCGGTTCGTCATGCGATATGCGCGACAGACTGCCGGTTGATCACCGTGCATTCGATGCTTTGGTGGCTCTGGGAGCTGAAGTTCCGACCGTTCAGGATGTCAAGCAGGATTTCCGTCGCATGCTGTCCGATCTCAAACAGTGGAAGCGAAACAGTTGAAAGCTTCGGACGGCATGCGGTGCTGATTTCCTTGTTGTCAAACCCGACAAGGGAAAGCGTCGTGCCGATCCCGATGCCCGATTCGTTGCAATAGTCTATCACGCCGCATGCCATGACGTCGTTCTGGGCAAAGATGGCGGTAACCTTGTGCTCCAGCAACGGAGCGCATAACCTGTACCCGGATTCCCGTTCCCAGTCCCCGTAGACTACCAGTTTGGGATTGTAGAGCAGCGAATGGTCATACAATGCTTCCTGATACCCCTGCAGCCTGCTTTGCGCATGGATGCTGTCGGGAAGACCGCAAATGATGCCAAGATCCTTGTGCCCGTTTTCTATCAGCAGACAGGTCGCATCATATGCGGCCTTTCTGTCGTCATAGATGACGGAGGGTGTTTCCGTATTGCTGCTGTAGCAATACGCGCAGACCAGGGGGATCCGGAGGTTGGTCGGAAGATAATGGATCTCCCGGTTGTGGCATCCGACATAGATCAGGCCTTCGACCTGCCTGGACAGCATCGTGTTGATTGTAGCATTGATGATCTCATGCTGCTGGTCGGTTTCGGCAAAATTATGGCCGAACCGCTTGTTCAGCCGCAGGTTGCCCAGAATGTAGTGGTAGGCGTTCAGATCGCAGAAGGCATCAATTCCGTCGACGATTTCCGGTGTATTGAAGACCGTCAGATCCTCCGTGATGATGCCGATGGTTTTGCTCTGACCATTTTTCAGACTCTTCGCCAGCATGTTCGGCGTATAGTTCAACTCCCTGGCGATTTCCAGAATGGTTGCAACGGTCTCCCCGCTTGCGCCGCCCCGTCCGTTCAGGACATTCGAGACGGTAGCTGTCGAGACCTTCGCGCGGAATGCGATTTCCTTGATGGTTGCCATACGTTTACTCCTGACCTAAGGGTGGCTGCTCCTCCCAAATATATCACTATATCGTTTAACAGACAACCTCACGCCTCTGTTCTTCAGGCAGCATCTGACTTATTTCGATTTTCCATGATAATCATCGAAATCGCAAGATTATTCGAGTAAATTGAATGTATTTTAGAGAAGAGGGTGGAATTCACCCTTAACAGCGGATTCTGTGTATGATAGCTTGTAGCAAGAGGTTAAACGATTAATTTAAGCGATCCCTATGTTCCTTCACCCGAATACGGATCAATCTTCTGAAAAGCTCTTTAAAAGAGAATTGTTGTGTAGGAGGGGCTGGTTGTGATCGAGATGAAACGACTGAAAACGATGAATCTGCGGAATTTTGAGTTAAACGATAAACATTGGGACAGATATATGCGTCTGGTGCGTGACAAGATGATTCCGTTCCAATGGGATATGCTCAATGACCGGGTGCCGGAAGCCAAACCGAGCGGATGCGTGCGGAATTACCGCATTGCCGCCGGCGAAGTGAGTGGAAGGCACAACGGGGTTGTCTTCATCGATTCGGATCTGACAAAATGGCTGGATGGTGTATCCTGCTATCTTGCGGGCCATCCGGACAAGGAACTCGAGGAGCTGGCGGATCATGCGGTGACGCTCATCGAAAAGACGCAGCAGCCGGACGGGTACTTGAATACCTACTATACCGTGAATGAGCCGGGCAGGCGCTGGACGAATCTTGTGGAAGGGCATGAGCTCTATTGCGCCGGCCATCTGGTGGAAGCCGCGGTATCCTACTATGAAGCGACCGGCAAGGACCGGTTGCTCCGGGTGGCCACCCGTTTCGCAGATCTCATCTGTTCCGTTTTTGGAACCAGTCCGGATCAAATCAGGGGGTATCCCGGCCATCAGGAGCTGGAACTCGCCCTGTTCAAGCTGTACGGCGTGACAGGCGATCAAAGGTATCTGGATCAGGCAGCCTATTTCATCCGGGAACGGGGAAGCGCGCCGAACTATTTCATGGAGGAGATCGAACGGCGCGGAGGGACAGCGATCTTCGCGGAATTGCAGGACTATGCGCCTGTCTACTCCCAGTCACATATGCCACCGAAAGAGCAGCGGACTGCGGAGGGTCATGCGGTCCGGGCCATGTACATGTACAGCGCCATGGCAGACCTTGCGGCCGAATGCCGGGATGAAACCCTGATGACCGCCTGCGATGCGATCTGGACGAACCTCACGAGCCGACGCATGTACATTACAGGCAGCATCGGATCCTCGGCCTTGTGGGAACGGTTCACGGTGGATTACGATCTTCCGAACGATACAAACTACTCGGAGACCTGCGCATCGGTCGGGTTGATGATGTTCGCGGCACGGATGGCCTCCATCAAACGGGATGCCTCCTGTTTCGACGTAGCTGAAAGGGCTTTGTACAACACGGTTCTGGCAGGCCTCTCGCAGGAAGGCACGGAATATTTCTATGTGAATCCGCTGGAGGTCTGGCCGCAAAGCTGTATGGCGCACACCTCGAAAGCGCATGTGAAAACCACGCGGCAGAAATGGTTTGATGTCGCATGCTGCCCGTCGAACATCCAGAGGACACTGGCCTCTCTCGGAAAATATGTATTCCAGCTGGATGAAGGTTCCCTGTACATCAATCTTTATGTCGGGAGCCACTCAACCTTTTCCTTCCATGGGATCGACGTCGGACTGGATCTGGAAACCACTTTTCTCACAGACGGAAAAAGCAGGCTGATCCTTCACACACCGGAGCCAACGGGCGTCACCCTTCATCTCAGAATCCCTGCTTATGTCCGCAGTTACAGAATTCTGATCAATGGTGCCGAAGCGGGAGACCTGCCGCTCACAAGAGGATATCTTGCAGTGGAGCGGGAATGGGTCGAAGGGGATGTATTGGATGTCGAGTTTGAAATAAGGGCCGAATTCATTGCAGCCAACCCGGAAGTTCGCGCGGATGCAGGCAGGGTTGCCATCCAAAAAGGGCCGATGGTGTACTGCCTGGAGGAAGTGGACAACGGAGACAATCTTGCCACCGTGATTGTGGATCCGGCGGAACCACTACGGGAACATTTCGAGCCGGAGCTTTTCGGCGGAACCTCCGTATTGAAGTTTGCAGGCAGGAAAATCTCGCGACAAGGTTGGAGTGACGAGCTTTACAAGCCTGCAATCTTCCAGATGGAGGAAGTGGAGTTGACCGCGATCCCTTACTGCCATTGGGGCAATCGGGGAGAAAATGAAATGATCGTCTGGATGCATGCCGGATTATAGTACGTGCGTAGTTGGCATAGCCAATTATCATAGAAACAGGAGGGAATCATATGAAAGCCAGAATCAGAATCCTGCCTCTCGTCCTCAGCGTGCTGATGCTTGCAACCACTCTGGCAGCTTGCGGAAACACTCCCGCAGCCACAACAGGCAAGGAGGCGGAAACCGCCTCCGCCAGCGCGACGGTCAAGCCCGCGGCGGAAGCCACCCCGGAAGCCACGGCGGAAGCAACCCCTGCGCCTGCGGCGGAAAAAATGAAAATCTCCTACTCTGGCTGGGGCACCATTGAAGAAAACGCATCCACACAGGCAAACGTCGACAAGTTCAACGCATCGCAGGACAAGGTTGCCGTCGAATATCTGCTGTTCCCATGGGAAGGGTACGTTACCCAGCTCAATACGATGGCGGCGGCTGGGAATCTGCCCGACACCGCGACACTGAAGGAAGAGATGGTGAAACCCTGGGTGGCGAAAAACATGCTGGTCGATGTCAGCAGCATGTATTCCGAAGAGGACAAACCGCTGGATTGCATCACATTCAAAGCCGACGGCAAACCGGTTGCCTACTCCACCGGCTGTGAAGTGATGGTCATGTACTACAATAAAGCCATGTTCGACGCGGCGAAAGTGGCGTATCCCCCGGCCACCGTCGATCAGGCCTGGACCTGGGACCAGTTTGTGGATACCGCCAAAAAGCTGACGCTGGACAAGAATGGCAAACACCCGGGCGAAGCTGGCTTCGATGACCAGAACATCACGCAGTACGGTACTTTGGTGGAGAACCTGGCTTGGCAGCTTGAATGGCCCGTCCTCTCCAACGGCGGCGGCTTCTTCTCCGCTGACGGCAACACACTCACCATCGGCGAACCTGCAGCCATTGACGCCATCCAGAAGGTCGCCGACCTGTATCTGAAAGACAAGGTCGCCCCGCTGTCCACCGGCGCAACCGATGACGGCGTATCACGCGGTCTCATCGCCGGAACGGTCGCCATGACCACGAACGGTACCTGGAACGTGGGAACCTGCCTCAACGCCGCCAAGGAAGCCGGTTTGAATTATGGCATCGCCGTGCTGCCCAAATTGAAGAACTATGTGACGATTGCAACCGGCGGCACGAATGTCGTGTTCAATCAGTCCAAGCACCAGGCGGAAGCCATGGAGTGGATCAAGTGGAACAATCAGATCGACAACACGTGGCCTCTTGTCATCGCAGGCATTGTGCCCCCCATCTTCAAGAAATACTATACGGACGAAACCCTTACGCACAAGTGGCTGGACAATCCGAACTTCCCGGCATATGCTGATTACAAGTCCGCGGCGGTGGATCCGGTCATTACAGATGTCACCCATTCCACGGCATGGATGTATGCGCAGAACACCAACGCACTCTACCCGCTGCTGAACTCCGTGCTCGGAGATGTGTGGACGGGCAAGGCCACTGCAAAGGATGCGATCACCAAGGCTCTTCCCTCCCTCCAGGACGCATTTGCAGGAAATTGATGTAATGCTCCGTTTCATTATCTTGGTGAATCATCAATCTCCATGGCAAATCGTATGGGATGACGGCAATTGATACAATCTCATTTGGTATTCGAAACGATCCCATTCATTTTCCGGGTCTATAAGGGGCGCTCGCGCGTCACGATCTGAACCTGATGCGCGGGCGCCCTATCCTTGAAGGGGGGGCAATCATGCCAAAAGCCCAAATCGAGCGGAGACCAAAGCATGTATCCCCAATGGCGAGAAAGGAGAGCCTTGCGGCATACCTTTTTCTGATCCCGGCGCTGCTGGGCTTGACCTTCCTTACGTACCTGCCGCTGGTCGCAGTATTCGGACTCAGCCTGTTCAAGTGGGATGTCCTGTCGGAACCGGTCTTCATCGGCATCAACAACTATTTGAAGCTTTTCACAAAGGATCCGTATTTCATTGATTCCATCAAGGTTACCGTGTACTTTTCCGTGCTCGCTGTCATCGGGAGCCTGTTTTTCTCATTGGCGATCGCGATGCTCTTAAATCGGAACATGCCTGCGCGCGGGTTTTTCAGAGCGGTGTTTTACGTGCCGTATGTCCTGCCAGCTGCTGCAGTATATATGGGTTGGTCCTTTTTGTATGAAACGAATTTCGGACTCTTCAACTTCATTCTCTCCCTGATCGGGGTGAAGAAGGTCCTTTTCCTGACCGATTCCAGCATGGTGATTCCTTCTTTGGCTCTCATATCCGTGTGGCTCAGCGGCAACCTGATCGTCATCTTTCTGGCGGGGCTTCAGAATGTACCCAGGGTGTATACGGAAGCAGCGGACATGGACGGCGCAAACGCCTGGCACCGCTTCATCCATGTGACGCTTCCATGCATGTCGCCCATCATCCTCTACAATGTCCTGATGAGCCTTGTCACGAACATGCAGGTTGTGGTGCCCGCGCTATCGCTGACCAATGGCGGACCCGGCAACGCGTCCATGTTCATGTCGTTTCTCATGTACCGGTATGCTTTCCAGGAGAACCGAATGGGGTATGCCAGTGCCGTATCGTTCGTATTCTTCATCCTGATCGCGGCGATCACGCTAGTCCTGTTTGCCACCTCCAAGTCCTGGATTTTTTACGAAGGAGGCGACGAGAAATGACACTTCGCGCAAATGTGTATAAAAGCCAGGCACGAAGCAAAAAGATTGCGGATATCTTGTCGTTCACTTGCGTGATTCTTGTAAGTGCGGTGGTGTTGTTGCCGATTTTCTGGATGTTCCGTTCCTCGCTCATGTCAAATGCAGAAATCTATCAGTTTCCGCCTTTCTTCTTGCCACCGAATTGGCGTTTCTCAAATTATCATGCAGCACTGGAATTCTTCAAGTTCTGGCAGGACATGAAGAATACGATGCTCATCATCGTACCCTCTGTCATTGGCGGCACCTTGACGGCCACAATGTGCGCCTATGCCTTTGCGCGGCTGCGTTTCCCGGGGAAGAAGTTCCTGTTTTCACTGTGCGTGGGTTCGATGTTCCTTCCACCCATTGTAACGTTGATTCCTCTCTATATCATGTGGACCAACGGCCTCGGCCTGCATAACTCCTACCTGCCGATCATTCTTCCCTATTTCTGCGGCGGCGGCGCGTTCAACATCTTTTTGCTCCGCCAGTTCATCCTGTCCATACCGCGGGATCTGGACGAGGCGGCCAAGATTGACGGCGCAGGCTATCTGCGGATCCTGGTGCAGATCATTGTGCCCGCCATCCGGCCTGCGATGATCGTTGTGGCGCTGATGCTGTTCATCTTCCTGTGGAACGACCTTCTCCAGCAAATGGTTTATATCACCCGACAGGAAAACTACACGATCGCCATCGGCCTGACGATTTTCAAAGGCGCCTACAAGTCGGATTGGGCGAACCTCATGGCTGCGACCTGCATGTCGTTTGCACCGGGTGTCCTTTTCTACCTGATCGGGCAGAAGTATTTCGTGGAAGGGATCGTGATGACCGGGATGAAAAACTGAGTTTATCCATCACACCGGCACGGCATTGTACCGGCACGACCGCCTGTGCAAGGTCTCAAGCTAATAGGCTGTTCGCCTTCTCGCACGTTTCGTAGATTTCATCGTGTTTCTTGTCGATCAGCGGTGTGACCTCGGCGGTCTTCCTTTTCTGCACATGGCAGAAGACGAAGTACGGGAAAATCCAACCGGCAAATCCTGGAATGGCGAAGAGTACGCAAAGAGGCATCAAGCCGGCGAGATAGGCGAAGAGGGAGCCGGCCATGAAGGCGGTGCCGGCGACACCAAGCACGTAGGCGAAGGCGGAAGCCGCGAATTGCTTGCTCCGCTCCAGTGCCTCGATCTCCGCAACGCAGGCTTCGAACTGCCGCTGAAGTCTGGTCAGTTCCGTCTTGTTTCGGATTTTGCGATCCCGTTTGAACTTCATGACTACGGAGAAAAGGTTGTTTACCGCTGAGGCGATGCCCTCCAATGACCAGCCGAAGTGCGGGTATCCGTCGGCATACAGGGGTTCCATGCTGCGATGGAGGGTCACATCCTTATACTCATAACCGACAAAGGGGTTCTCCTGATTCCTGTTGATGCTCATATCGCTTGTCTCCTTTCAGACAATGGGGTTGCTTGGATGATCTTTCCCTCGCGCTCCAGCCAATCAATGGTATCGGCGATCGAATCGGCGAAAGGTCTCGTTTGATACCCCAATTCCCTTTTCGCCTTCGAGCAGTCGAACACATTGTTCCGGAGCAAGCTGTAGATGGCAAAGCTGGTCATGCGGGCGGGTTTTCCCGTCATTCTTTCACCCAGATCGGATAGTTTGCCAAGCATCTTGGCGGCACCGGCCGGAAGAATCATCCTGATTTCCCTTGTGTTGGTCAGGACGCTCAAAAGGCTGAACATCTGCTGCATGGTGACGCACTCGTTGCCCAGGATATAACCTTCTCCCTTTCGGCCTTTTCCGCAGCAGGTCACGATGGCATCGGCCAAATCCCTTGCATCCACGGCGTTGAAGCTTCCAGCCACCCCTGCGGGCATTTTGTTTGAACAGTAGTCGATGAGAAAGGTGGCTACAGGACCGTATGCATAGTCATCCGGTCCACAGATGCCGGTGGGGAAGACGATGGATGCATCCAGTCCGTTGTTCCTTGCGGCCTCCATGACCGCCTGCGAGGCCATGGCCTTTGTCTTTCCGTAGAAACCGACAACTGTTTCGGGATCGTAGTGGTTCACTTCGGTGATTGGCGTGCCGTGGGATTGCTCGGGGATCGCGCTGATGGAGCTGACATAGACAAGCTTTTTTACTTTATGGGCAACGCAAGCGTCCAGAATATTCTTTGTGCCGCCAACATTCACGTCGTACACCTTCTGGCTGAAGCCGGGGTTGACAGTGACGATGGCCGCGCAGTGGATGACGATCAGCTCGGTCCCGGCTTCCCTTGTGAAAAAGCGCTCCAGGCTTGCGATGTCCGTTACGTCGCCGACGCAGATTTCCACCTTTTTCGGCACTCGGACGGCGGCGGGATCTCCCTTCAGGACAAGACCTCGTACGTTTTTGCCATCTTCCAGCAATCGGGCCGCCACGCTGCTTCCGAGATTTCCCGCGACGCCGGTTACAAGGTACAGTGGGCCGTTCTTCTGTTGACGTTGGTACCTATTCGGTTGTTCAATTTGAATGAAAGAGGTTCCTTGGCTAAAATCATGATCCTGATTTTGTTGATTGGCTTGATTTTCCTGTTTGTTCATTGTGCTGCCTCCGCTTTCTGCCAGGGGTTCTTTTCTTGACTTGTGTATTGCAACATGTTCATCTTACCGGGAGGATGTTTTCGAATTGCTTGCGGAATGTTTCTGAAATATGAAAATGCTGATGGAAATGAGCATGTGAATGGAAAGGAGCATGTGGGTGGATATGAAGATGCAAAAAAACGGCCCCCATGACGGGAAGCCGTTTCTCTGTACATTTCAATCACATTGCGTCAGCCTGCTTTCATTCTGACTTCAGCCTACTATCAACCTGCTTTCAGATTTACAGTAAAGGTTGTTCCTTCCCCAGCCTTGCTGCATACGGATATGGTTCCGTCGGAAAGATCGAGAACCTTGCGTGCGAGGGGGAGGCCCAGCCCATTGCCTTCCTGCGCATGGGAGGTGTCGCCCTGATAAAACTGATCGAAAATATGCTGCATGGTCTTCTCGGACATCCCGCAGCCGGTATCGGTCACGGTGACAGTCACCATATTCCCGAAGCTGCTTTGCCGCAGTGTCACGGTTCCGCCTGGTTCGGTGAATTTCAGCGCGTTTGAAAGCAGGTTGTTCCATACGATTTCCAGCATGCTTGGATCGGCGAGAATCATGGTGCGGTCTTCCAGATCGGCCTCGAATGAAATGCCTTTCCTTTCCCATAGATCCTCGAAAGCCAGGGCGCAGTCGCACAGCTGGCGACAAAGATCATAGGATTCGACAGCCGGCCGGATCTCCTGGTTCTCAAGTTTGTTGAGCTTGAGGATGTTGGTCACCAGCGTTGTCAGCCGCTGGGAAGCGGTGATGAGGGTGTCGGTGTATTCCTTCCGTGTTCCGGGGGACAGGGTATCCTTCTGCAAAGCCATCGCATAGCTTTGAATGATGGACAACGGAGTCTTGATTTCATGGGATACGTTGGCGATGAAATCATTCTTGAGCGTTTCGATGCTGCCCAGTTCCTCCACCATCGTATTGAAATCTACGAACATGACATCCACATAATCGATCTTGTCGGCGGTATGCGCAGGTGGCAGATATACCGAGAAATCGCCCCCCGCAACCTGTTTCGCGGCGGTGCTCAGGATCCGCATGGGCTTGTCGTAAGCCTTGATTTTCTGGAAGTGCGTGACAAGAGAAAAAACCGCGGTAACGATTGCCCAGTAACCGAGCATGCCGAAGATGTATCCTGCCGGAGCACTGTCAAAAACCAGGTACTCAGACATGATCATGGCCTGACCCGCTGAAAGGACCAGAAGGATGAAATAGGTCAGTATATAGTCCGACCATTTGAAATGGCTGGTTTTGACCCGGCTGTCCGCTTCAATCTGCTTTCTTCCCACTTCACCACCGCCTTGTGTCCGCTATGGATGCATCGTTTCATCCCAATTGCCGGTTTATCCCTGCAATACAGGTCTATCTCCGATGGGAATGCAGTATTTCATCCCGCTTTTCCGACTCATCCCTGCGGTACCGCCTTATATCCCAGGCCGTGAACCGTGACGATCTTGAAGTCGTCGCAGCAGGAAAACTTGTCCCTCAGTTTGGTGATATAGACGTCAACGGCCCGCAGACTGGTTTCGCTTTCGAGGCCCCAGAATTCGTCCATCAGCTGGGCACGGGAGAAAGTCCGCTTCGGGTAGGATAAAAGCTTGTAAAGCAGATTGAATTCCCGGACAGTCACAGGGATTTCCTCATCGCCAACTGTCGCCGTCATGGCATCCGCATCCATGACGAGCTTGCCAATCGTCAGTTTTTTTGCATGCAGGATATTGGCACGGCGAAGCAGTGCGCCGACACGAAGGACCAGTTCGTCCATATTGAGCGGCTTGACCATGTAGTCGTCGATACCGGCTTGGAACCCCTTCTGTTTTGCGGCAAAGTCATCGCGGGCCGTCATGAACAGAATGGGGATTTCACGGTTGAGTTCCCTTACGGTTTCGGCGAATGCAAAGCCGTCGATCCCTCCCGGCATCATGATGTCGGAAAGAATGAGGTCGAACAATCCGTCACGCATCCGATCATAGGCTTCATTCGGATTCAGGCAGCCTTTGGCGGCATAGCCATTGTCGTTCAGATAGGCGCAGACGATCTGATTCAATTTTTGGTCGTCTTCCACAACCAGGATGTTTACCATGGTTCTTCCTCCGATCCTTCCATGTGGACAGTGCCATCATGACAATGATTCTGATGAGAGTTGGTGCCATCATACCTGATGAATGTTTCTGATTTGTTTACGGAAAGGGGAACGGATCTATGCGTGAACCGCTTTTCACACATCCATTGCATCGCTTCGGATCCATACTCTCCCATAGGACGGCATCATGGGTGAAATCTCTCTTTCCGGGCTAGCATTTCCATGTATTGACCGATCTTCTTCCGTCTCGCATCCGGGTTCTTTGTCATATGGAGCCTGTAGAGGAAAGCATATCGATTGGCGCTGTCCATGGACAGGAAGAAGGCCAAAGCAGCAGGATTGTCCGCCAGCACCGCCTGAAAATCATCAGGGATGGGGATGGTGCTTTGGGAAGCGTAGGCGCGTTCCCATTGACCGTTGTGTTGAGCCGCCTCGACCGCCTGCATGCCGGACGGCCGCATCTTGCCCAAAGCCGACAATCTTTCGATTTTTCCCCGATTGATCTGTGACCAGACGCTCTTCGGCTTTCTCGGGGAAAAGGCCTGCAGCCAATGATGGGCATCGTATGCGTTTTTCCGGCTGTCGATCCAGCCGAAACAGAGGGCTGCCTCAAGCGCTTCGTCATAGGTCATGGTGGGAATCCCTGTGTTTTTCTTGGCGAATTTCAACCGGACACCGGCTGACTTCTCCGCGTTGTCCTCCAGCCAGGCTTCCCATAAAGCTGCGTTTTCGAAAAAAAGGATTGGGTAGGATTCGTAAATGTCTTTCATGCGATTGCCTTCCCCGGTACGGATCAGATGGTTTTGATCATGCGGATGTCATCGTGCCATTTCCCATCGTGATACGTGAACGCAGCATTCACTTCAATCTCTTCATACCCCATTTTCTGATACAGGAGATGGGCCCGTTCGTTGAACCGAAAGACACCCAGTTCGATTTTCCGGTAGTGCAGCGCACGGCATTCGTTTTCCAGCAATTCCATGGTTCCTCGGCCCAATCCTTGACCCAGATACGCCTTCTCACCGATCAGGAGGCTGATCCATGCGACATTTTCATCTTTGGACGCAAGGTAAGGAAACTTGTCTGTGATGCTTGCTTCCCCGATCGGTGTTTGATCGGACAGGATGAAATAGATGGACTTGTCCGTGTTTTTTACGGCGCTGTCCATCAAGGATTCCGCGCTGACCGGATGGAGGGGCTCTTCGGTTTTGTTGACCGTGAAAAAATGCATGATGGCGGGGTCGCTGTTCCACTTGGCCATCAGTTGGAAATCGGCCAGCGTATAGGCTTCGAGTTTCTTTAAGGACAGTTCCATCTTTTCCTCCTGACAATGTTCCATGTATATGGCATTTTATCATATGGACGGGATACGTATGGAAGGGATGGCCGCGGAAATCCAGATGTGCTTAGGTGGATTGCGATGGGAAAAGAATCGTCGCCAAACGGGAAGAACAAAACAATACGCGTCGAGCGATCCGACGCGTATTGTTTCAACCTGGCTTTCTTCAGGATAAGTACTAGCCCCATTTTCGTTTCAGGGAATGGATGCAGTCATTCGATAAATGGAGAGGACTGAGGTTGCCGTTCAGCCTTTCACTCCCCCCAGCGTCAAGCCCTTGACAAAATAGCGCTGCAGGAAGGGGTAGGTGAAAAGGATGGGTGTGACGGCGATGACCGTCATGGCCGAGCGGATGGAGGCGGGCGTTACGGCTGCTTTCGCCGCATCTCCCGCATTCATGGCCGCATCCGAGTCTGCAGCGGCAAAATTGGAGGAAGAGGTGAGCAGCTTTTGCAGTTCATACTGCAAGGTGGTCAATTTTGGACTGCTGCTGCAATACAGCATCGTGTCAAACCAGGCGTTCCATTGGCCCACCGCCACAAACAGGGTGATGGTGGCAACCACCGGCATGCACAAGGGCCACATGATGCTGAACAGGATCCTGTAATGGCTTGCCCCGTCGATAAAGGCCGCTTCCACCAGGCTTTCCGGAACGCTCTCCATGAAACTGCGCATGACCATGACATTGTAGGCGCCAATGATGCCGGGCAGGATGTATACCATGAAATTGTTGATCAGGCCCAGATTCCGGACGAGCATGAAGGAGGGAATGAGGCCGCCTGAAAAATACATGGTGAAGACCAGAAACGGGGTCAGCACTTTCCGAAGGACAAAATCACGCCGGGAAAGCACATAGGAGACACAGAAAGTGGAAAGGACGCTCACGGCACTGCCGAGAATCGCTCTGGAGGCGGAAATGAACAGTGCCTGAGCGATGGCAGGGTTCCCGATGAGAATCTTTTCGTAATTCCGCAGGGTGAATTGTCGTGGCCAAAGGTAGATCCCGCCTCGCACCGTATCAATGGCGTTGTTCAAGGAAATGGCGATGGTGTTGATGAATGGGTAGATGGTCAGGACACAAAGAAAAATCAGGGACAGGTAGATGAAGACATCAAGCACCACATCCTCCGTGGTTGCCCGTCTGTATGCCTTCAACCGGCTGAGCCCGGTTCTCCGGATTTCCATACGCATGATCCTCCCGCCTGCATGTCAGGTCTTCTAGAATATTCCGTATCCATCCACCTTTTTGGAAATCCAGTTGCTTACCATGATCAAGGTGATGGAAATGGTGGAGTTGAAGACCCCAAGGGCTGTGCCGTAGGACAGCCTTCCGGTGCGGAGCGCGGATGTGTAGATGTAGACATCCAGCGTTCTGGAAGCATCGATGTTCGAGGGATTGCTCAACAGGTAGACATGCTCGAAGCCGGCGTTCATCAGGTTGCCGATGTTCAGCACAAGGAGAATCTTGATGGTTGGCATTATGGAGGGCAGGGTGACGGCCATGATTCGTCGGATTCTCCCGGCGCCGTCGATGGAGGCTGCTTCATACAGTTCGGGATCAATGCCGGTCATTGCGGCCAGATAGATGATGGCATTCCAACCGACATTCTTCCAGACACCGGACAGGGCGACAACCCCATAGAAGTATTTTGGTTCGCCTAGAAATGAAACCGGATCTTGAAGCAATCCAAGTTTCACCAGCGTGAGGTTGATGATGCCGTCCGCCGGTGAGAGTGCCATATAAACGATATTGGCGGCCACTACCCAGGAGACGAAATAGGGCAGATAGGATATGGTCTGTACCACTCGCTTGAACGTGATCCGTCGTACTTCGTTGAGCATCAGGGCGAGGAAAATGGCGGAGACGAAGCCGAGGGATATTTTCAGGACGCTTGTCAGCAGCGTGTTCCGCAAAGCGTTGAAAAAATAGGGATCCGAGAAGGCTTCCGTGAAATTGGCCATCCCGATCCAGCGGGAACCCACGATCCCCTTTGCGGGGACGAACTGCTGGAACGCCATGAGCCATCCCCATATCGGGAAATAGCTGAAGACAAGGACAAAAAACATGAAGGGCAGAATCAAGACCAGCAACTGCCGTTGTTCCACCAGTCGTGTCAAAAAACTCTTGCTGTGAAGAGGGATAGGACCGGAACTGCTCTGCAGGAATTCTTTACGGACATTGTCCATTGACATACTCCATCCTGGTGGCGCAGTGTCCTGCCGGTCCGATGAATTCGGACCGGCAGGAGCGTCACCGGCTGATCATTTCTTGGTA
The DNA here is from genome assembly GCA_942493335.1 of uncultured Clostridia bacterium. Taxonomy (GTDB): domain Bacteria; phylum Bacillota; class Clostridia; order DSM-8532; family DSM-8532; genus JAEWSN01. The sequence goes on from OW818693.1 coordinate 3,983,181, forward strand.
CGGAATCTGTGATGCGTGTCCGGATGGAACATGGTCATACCTTTTCCCAGACCAATCTGGAAGGCCTTGAACTCAGTTCGAATAGTATTTGGCACCATCCTGGATAATCTTTGTCACAGCCTGTTCGTACCCGTCTATTCCTGGTACCTTGTCGAGTTTGGCCTGATACTCGGTCCACAGCTTCTCGAAATCAGCACGTTTGGCCGTGATGATCTTGGCATGGTACTCCGTTGCGATATCCAGGCACTTCTGAACGGAAAGGAATTCCTCGGAATCCTGCGGCATTTTCTGGCGGGCTGCCCAGCCGGGTTCATACCGGGCGGGATACGCGGGAGCGAAGAAGTCGCAGAAGGTGCTGACGTTGTAAGACTTCAAAATGTCCTTTTCATAGGCCTTGTAGCGGACGTCATTGTATTCCTGGTTCATGGCGGGGTTGACCCAGTTGCCATCCTCGAACTTGGCATAGGTTTCATCGCTGGTCCCCTCGCGACGAGGCAGGAAATTGAACTGGCTGATACCGGTGGTCTGCTGGTATTCCACATTGAAGGAATTGTTCCATTGTTCCGAAGTACGCGTGAACTTGCCATTCTCGATGGTGTAGTCGACGCCTTCGATGCCCCAGTAGTTCAACTTCTGGACATCGTCCGCGCACAACCTGTCGAGGAAGCGGAAGACCCCTTCCGGATCCTTGCAACTGGTGCTGATGGAGACCCCTTGCACCGCAAAGGCATAGGAACCGCGGTAGTATTCCTTTTCGATCCCATCAAGAACGACGGGGAATGCGATCATCGTCCGATCCGGGATTCCCGCGTTCTCCAAAGCGCCCAGCGCGTTGGAGATGGCCCAGCGCTGGTCATAGAAACCAAGCAACCGTCCGGAACTGATCTTGGCCAAGTACTGGTCGTCCTTCTGCATGAAGGTTTCCTTGTCCATGTAGCCGTCATTCCACATGTCGTGCATGAAATACAGATAATCCTTTGTGAAGGAGCCGCGCATGTTGAGTTTCGCGACCAGGGTGTTTTGGTCCACATAGGTCGGACCGTCATTGGGATAACCGCCCAGGAATCGGGCGCCGCCATACTGCAGGGCGGAGGCGCGTGATCCTTCTGTGGGAAGCGAGAACCCAATGTTCGGAGCACCGTCGTATGTCGGATTTTTCTTGATGTAGTCCTTGATGAGCGTGCTGTACTGCTTGATGGTCTTGACGACCGGATAACCCGCATCCTTGAGTACCGCAAGGTTCAGATAGTAACCGGCTGCGGGATACAGGTTTTCGACGGAGGGTCTGTTGCTGGAAAGAATGAAGGTCTTCCCGTGTTGCAGCTTGGACAATTCAAGCTCATTGGGTCTGTAGATCTTTTTTACGTTCGTTCCATGCGCTTCGATCAGATCATCCAGCGGAATGAACGCGTTCGCGCCGATGAAGATGCCTGCATTGTCGCCTGCAGCAACCAGGTCGGGGTAGACGCCTGCAGCTGTCATCAGGTTGGATTTTGTCATGACATCCTGGCCGACCAGGTATTCCACGACCAGCTTGACTCCTGTCAATTCCTCGATCTTTTTCCCGATGGCCGTGTCCCAGGCGGGCGTTGGCGCGGTGAGGGGAGAGCCGTTGAACATGGTGATGGTTTTGGGAAGGGGTGCTTCTGTTGGCGTTGTCGAAGAGGCTTCTGTTGTCGCCGAAGCTGCTGCCGAAGATGAGGATGCGGCCGGAGCACTGGATGTTTCGGCCGGTGCGGTGCCCCCGCATCCTGCAGATGCAAGCAGGATGGCGATGGCCAGACCTAGAGACAGCCATTTCCTTCTCTGGTTCATGGGAGATCCTCCTTTTTATACCCGTGTGGGGATTCCGCGCGCATGACACGGCCACACGTGGATACCGAATTCAGACATGGACCAAGGCGCGAATCATGTGGGAAAAGGGTCAGGGCCATTGCCGACTTCCGTCTGCGCCATTCCTTCGTAAAAGCGGATCAGGGCACTATGATCCTCGCCTGCCCGCCCCTCCACTTTCAGCGCTTGCATCATTTCAAGCACCTGGCTGGTGAGGGGGAGCGGTACGCCGATTCCGTGCGCGGTATCCATGGCATTCATCAGATCCTTGATGTGCAGCTCGATCCGGAAGCCGGGTTTGAAGTTGCGATGCAGTACCATCGGCATTTTGGCATCCAGCACCGTGCTGCCGGCCAGCCCGCCACGGATGGCCTGGAAGACCTTTTCAGGATCCACGCCGGATTTGGTCGCCAGAACCATTGCTTCGGACATGGCCGCGATATTCAGGGCCACAATGATCTGGTTGGCCAGCTTGGTGACGTTGCCGCTTCCGATTTCACCCACATGGACCGCGGAGGAGCCCATGGACAGGAGGAGCGGCTGAACAAGGGCGAAGATGTCAGCGTCTCCACCGACCATGATGGCCAGTGTTCCGTTGATGGCTTTCGGTTCTCCGCCGCTGACAGGCGCGTCCAGCATCCGCATTCCCGCCGCTTCCGCCTTGGATGCGATTTCCTTTGACACCAGCGGGGAAATCGAGCTCATGTCCACCAGAATCTTGCCGGCACACGGTGCTTCCAGCACCCCTTCGGATCCGAGCACGACCTGCTTCACGTGCGGGGAGTTCGGGAGCATGGTCAGAATGATGTCGCAGCGCTCCGCCACTTCTTTGGGAGACCCGACTGCTTCCGCGCCTTCCTGCACCATTTCATCAACCGGCGCACGGTTCACGTCGTAAACAATCAGGGAATACCCCGCCTTCATGAGATTTCTTGCCATCGGCTTGCCCATGATGCCCAATCCGATGAATCCTATCTTTTCCATGCAATACTTCCTCTCCGCAACTGAATCAATCGATTGGTGTCAGGACCACCTTCATGGCTTCCCGGGATTCGATGAGCTCAAAACTCTTCTCCCACTGGTCAATGGGAAGTTCGTGCGTGATCAGCGGAGCGAGATCCACCTGCCCCTTGGACATCAGCACGAGGCACTTTTCCCAGACATCCCAGGTATGGCTGAAGTGTCCCTTCAGGGTGATGGACTTGGCAATGAGCGGATCCAACGTGAATTCGACTGGTTTGGGTCCCCAGCCGATTTTCGTAATCTGTCCTGCGGGCCGGACCACTTCCATGGAAAGGGCCAGGGTCGGGGAAACGCCGGCGGTATCCACCACGAGATCGGCACCGTAACCATCTCCCAGTGAGAGAATGCGGGCGGCAACGTTCTCCTTGCTGCTGTTCAGGGCCAGGGTGGCGCCATATCGCAACGCCAGCTCCAGCCGAGTTTCGTCCCCGTTTGTTCCGACCGCGATGATTTCACTCGCGCCGCATAATTGCGCCATCTTGATGCACAGAAGGCCAATGGGACCGGGGCCGATGACCACGACCGTATCCCCGGGGTTCACTACGCTGTTTGAAACGACGGACTTGTAGGCGACGCACAACGGTTCGGTGAGGGAAGCTTCCCGCAGCGGGACGTTCTCCGGCACCCGGTGCAGGATGCGCGCAGGCACCTTGACGAATTTGGCAAACGCGCCGTGTTCCTTGAACCCGTATCCCTTGCGCTCCCGGCAGAGATGGTATCGGTTGGTGCGGCACAGCTCGCACTCTCCGCAATAATCGGCGTGGGTCTCTGCCGTCACCCGGTCGCCAACCGCCCAACCCCGCACATCGCTGCCCACCTGATCGATGATGCCCGCGAACTCATGTCCGAATATCAGGGGCACATTGATCTTGAAAGTCACCAGATTCTGATGCATGTGCGGGTCGGTGCCGCACACGCCGATATAGGCGACGCGGACCCGCACATCATGGGGACCGATTTCCGGAACTGGCACCTCGCGGATTTCTGTTGCGCCTGCAACATTGTCGTATTTCATGACCGCCTTCATCAGTTCCATCCAAAGCTCCTCCCAAGTGTGTTTGCTGTGCCGTTCATCCGGCGTTTCTCAACCAGGACGAGTGCGTATGCTGTATCATCTGTCCAACGTTCCTCAACCATGGCGTGCCTTTATACATTGCCGTTCATCCGGCGTTTCTCAACCATATAGTTCGTCGGGCCGCAGGTCTTCCTTATTGCGCAGATGGAGCAGCCTGACTTTTTCGAGAATGTCCTTTTCCGTAAGATGATACCGTTCCAGCAGTTCCTGGTGGGATTCCGCCGACTGGCCGAACTGATCGCGGATGGCAACGGTCTCGACGGGTATCGGGGTGTTGTGGAGCGCTTCTAGAATGGCACTGGACAATCCGCCAATGACTGTATGCTCCTCTGCCACGACAGCACCCCGGCAATCCGCCGTCAACTTGATGATGCCCTGTTCGTCCAGCGGCTTTAGGGTGCTGACATTGACCACCCGGGCGTGGATGCCCTCGCCGGCGAGGGCATCCGCAGCCTTCAGTGCGGTCCCCACCATGATGCCCATCGCGAAGATGACCACATCGCGACCCTCCCGCAAAATGCGGGGGACACCCAGCTGGAATGGGGCATCCTCCGGAAGGACATCCGCAATGTCGTTTCGGCTGATGCGCAGATAAACAGGTCCATCGTGAGCGGCCATGGTCCGGACTGCCTGCGCGGTCTCGATGCCGTCACAGGGCACAATGACGGTCATGTTCGGGATGGCCCGCATCAGGGCCACATCCTCAATCGCCTGGTGCGTGGCGCCGTCGCCGAAGTCGGACAGGCCCGCACTGGAACCGACAATCTTCACATTCAGGCTTCCGATGCTGACGCCTTGCCGGATCTGGTCGTAGGGACGCCCTGCCGCAAACACGGCAAAGGAATTGACGAAAGCGATGCGATCCGTCAGGGAAAGCCCTGCGGCAAAAGAGACCATGTTGGCTTCGGCGATGCCCATTTCGAAATATCTGTCCGGAAACTCCGCCTGGAACAGGCAACTCATGGTCGACTTTCCAAGATCCGCCTCCAGCACGACAATTCGGCTGTTCTCCCGACCAAGCTCCACGAGCGTCTGTCCGTATACCTGGCGTTGATTGCGCATTCCCATGTTTTCCTCCCGCCTGCAAACAAGCGAAGCTTTTTGCAGGTCCCTGCATTGAGCTCATGGTTGACCTGACGTTCACACGAGGCCCTGGCAGGCCGTCTCATATTGTGCTTCGCTCATGATGCCGTTGTGAAACAGCGCTGTGTTTTCCGCGAAGGAAATGCCTTTTCCCTTGATCGTCCGACACAGGATCATCGTCGGCTTTCCGTTCCGGACGTCTGCCTGATCGAGTGCCGCCAGAATCTGGGCCATGTTGTGCCCGTCGATATCCAGCACATTCCAGCCGAACGCCAGCCATTTTTCCGTCAGGGGGTTCGTGTCGAAACGTTCCATGATGGGACCGGTTGCCTGTATGCGGTTGCAGTCCAGAAGCCCGACAAGATTGTCAAGCCGGTAGAACGAAGCCGCCATGGCCGCTTCCCAGATTTGGCCCTCTGCCAGCTCTCCGTCCCCGACGACGCAGTAGACCCGGGAAGAACGCTTGTCGAGCTTGAGCCCGGCCGCCATGCCGCAGGCGATGGAAAGGCCCTGCCCAAGCGAACCCGTGTTGGCTTCGATGCCGGGGGTTTTGCGCATGTCGGGATGTCCCTGCAGCATGGCGCCAAGCTTTTTCAACCGTTGCAACTCGCTTGCCGGGAAATATCCGCACAAGGCAAGGGCGGCATATTGTACGATGGCGGCATGCCCCTTGCTCAGGAGCAACCGATCCCGGTCTGGCCATGTCGGATCCTCGGGCTGATGCCGAAGCTTATGGAAATACAGTGCGGTCACAACGTCCGCGATGGAACAGGAGCCTCCAAAGTGTCCCGGTTTTCCTGGCCCAACCATTCTGACAAGGGTCAGCCGCAGTTCTTTTGCCTTCTGCTCCAGTCTTTCAACATTTTGAATCATTCGTTTGCTCCTTCTCCGTTTCGGCCAGGTCGTTGTTTTGGGCCCTTTTACCTTGCACACGATCAATGGTGGTGCGGATGTGCTCGCGCATCAGCTCCATGGCTTTTTCCGGATCCCGCTGCACGACCGCATCGAGGATACAGGCATGGTAATAGATGCCGCCCTGGAAACCGGTCAGAACAACGATTTCCTCCATTGCCTTCTTCAGCATGTCATGCATGATGGCATTGACTTTCACGATGACGCTGTTGTGCGTGGCCAGTGCGAGTGCCGTATGATAGTTCAAGTCCTCGACGGCAAAGCGGGGATAATCCCCTTCATTGCGTTTCATGGCCTCCAGGATGCCGCGCAGGCGGCCAATGTCCTCTTCCGTGGCACGTGTGGCGGCATGCCGGGCGCTTTCGACTTCGATCATTTGCCTAAATTCAAGCAGTTCCCCCAAGCTGACCGCCTCGATGAGCAATGCGGGCAAGAGAGCGTTGAAATAATCCTTCGGGAGAATTTCTGCGATGTATGTGCCATCCCCATGCCGGATGGAGAGGATGCCCATGCCGGCAAGGCGGTGAATGGCCTCCCGGATGGAAACCCGGCTGACCCCGAAGATTCGTGTGAGTTCCATTTCCCCGGGAATTTTTGTTCCGGGGGACCAGTTTCCGGCGAGAATCTGCGCCTTCATTTGATCGAGGACCTCATCCACGACCTTTGTTTTCCGCACGGGTTTCATGCTCATCGTTTCTCCTGTTCCGGAATCCTCCGGCATGTATTGCATTCCGTTGAAAAAGTGAATATGATGTTGCCGGGTTGTATTTGTATGATGTATTACAACTTCGAGCCCATTATATCCGGATGCGGCAAAAGAATGCAATCAGAATTTTTGCGGATGTTTTTCGGATGGCCCGGACCCGCTCGTTGCTCTTGTAAGCCTGTACTGGATGGCACTTCCACTGGACGATGCGTGAAACGCGGAAAGGACAGGTCATGGTGAAATTCGGAGAATCGGTCTTTTTCAATCCACCTGCCGACCCCAAGGCATATGTATTCACCACGGAGCGGTTCGGGGCGGATCCCACAGGCCGGAACGACAACACCGACGCACTGCAGCAGGCGGTGGATCAGCTGGAACATGCGTTCGGATACGGCATCCTGCTCATTCCGGAAGGCACCTACAGGTTTGCCGGGACAGTGAACCTGTGGCGCGGAATCCGGCTCATCGGCTATGGGGCAAAGCGGCCTGTTTTCGAGGTGGCGGAGGCCACCCCCGGATTCCAGGGGCCGGAATCGAAGTATGTCATCCACTTCCGCGTCAACCGGCCGGAGCCGGGAGAGGAGCTGCGGGACGCCCAGAACACGTCATTTTTCAGCGGCATCCGGAACCTTGATTTCCGGCTGGGAAAAGGGAATCCCGGTCTGGTCGCCTGTCGGTTCCGCGTGGCCCAATTGTGTTCCATCGAGGATGTTGACTTTCTCATGCAGGACAATCTTGCCGCCGTCGAGATGATCGGCAACGAGATGGAGCGCTGCCGTTTTTTTGGCGGACAGTACGGCATCCTGACCGGCGAGACGGTTCCCTACTGGCCGTTCTATCTGGGGGACAGCGAGTTCAAGGGTCAGTCCCGTGCCTGCATTTCCACCTACAGGGCGGGCATGACCCTATTGCGGGTTCGCCTTACCGATGCGCCCTATGGGATCTATGTGCCCAACAAGGAACGGGACAACCACTATATTGAGGAGTTCGAGCGCCTGTACATGCAGGATTGCCGGATGGAGAACCTGCAGGCGGGCATCAGCATGAACATGGTCCGGTACCCGCAGAACTGGCTGCATGTCCGGGATGTCCACTGCCGGAATGTTCCCCGGTTCCTCGAGTCCTTCGCATACCAGTTCAACCGGCACATCGGGGTCCCGCATATCGAACCGGTTTCCGAAATCTATGGAATCAGCATGGATATGGGGTTGCGCGTCTCCTATGACGGAATGGAACTGCAGCGTGGATTTGACGCGCGGCAAGAGATTGTGCCTGGGACGGAATTTCCGGAAATGCCGGACGCTGGAACCATTGCCATGCCGGATCCCGCGTCCTGGGCCAACATCCGCGAAATGGGAGCCGCCGGTGATGGTATTGCGGATGATACCGCCGCCTTTGAAAAGGCGATTGCATCCCATCGGACGATCTATCTTCCGCAGGGGACCTACAGGATTTCACGCAGGCTGGAGCTTCGTTCCGACACCGTGCTCATCGGTCTGCATTGCAGCATGACCCGCATTGCCCTGGATGACCACTGCCCGGGTTTCGACGATGCGCAGGAACCCGCAGCGATGATCCGCATACCGGCGGGAGGAATGAATCACATTTCCGGGCTTTGCTTCATTGGGGGAAGGAACAAGGGCGTCATCCAGGTTGAATGGCTGGGAGCGCCGTCCTCGCTGATGGAAGACTGCCTGTTCGATTTTGGCGGTCATGATTTTGCCCAAAAGGGAAAGGAAAGGCATTCCGCCATCTGGGTGCGTGACGGGGGTGCGGGGGTCTTCAAGAACATCTGGATACCGGACATCTGGACCCGGGACGGATTCCGCGTCAGCAACACAGATGCGCCCGGGCAGGTCTGGATGATGTCCGTGGAACACCACACGGAAGTGGAGGTGGTGCTCGAACATGTATCGAATTGGAAAATCTTCGCACTGCAGACCGAAGAAAACCTGGGCAGCGAGCAGGCGTGCTCGATCCGCATCGAACATTGCCGGAATCTCGAAATCGTGAACCTTTTCCAGTACCGGGTGCAGGCCATCGTGGCGGATGCGCCCCATGCGGCGATCATCCAGGATTGCGATGACCTGGACATACATGGCATCCATTGCTTCAGCATCGGACCGTGCCCCTTTCAGAATGCCGCCCTTATCGACGGGCTGCAAATCGTCCGGGATACGGAAATCGGGACCCTGCATGTGTCGCGTGGCAAAGAATCGTCAAAATCATGAAAGGAATTGCACCGATTGGAAATTGAGGATGCGCGGCCTGAAGTGTAGGATGTTGGAAACTGGGAGACTATTGCACAAGCGTCGCCCCCATGGCACCAAATCACGAGATGATCAAAAGACATCGAAAAGAAATCGAAAGAGAACGAAGGAGAGGCGAAACATGGCAAAGAAAGCAAAAGTGACGCTGCAGCCGGATTATCGCATCGGCAAGGTCGAAGATCGCATGTTCGGTGCTTTTCTGGAACCCATCCGCGGCTGGGTTTCCGGAGGTGTCTATAATCCCATGCATCCGGAAGCGGATGAGCTGGGATTCCGCAAGGATGTGCTGCGCGCGGTCCGCGAATTCGGCATGCCTGCGATTCGGCTTCCCGGCGGGAATTTCGTTTCCGGCTGGGACTGGAAGGATTCCATCGGACCGAAGAATCAGCGAAAGAGTCATCTGGATCTGGCATGGCGTCAATACGAGACGAATCAGTTCGGACACGACGAGTATCTGGAGTGGTCACGCAGGGCGGGCACGGAACCGCTGTACACGCTCAACCTGGGGACAGGAGACATCAACGACGCCATCGCGTGCGTGGAGTATACCAATCATTCCGGCGGAACCTATTGGTCGGATCTCCGAAAAGCCAATGGACATGCGGATCCATACGATGTGAAGGTGTGGTATCTGGGCAACGAGATGGATGGGCCCTGGCAGATCCGTTCCTGGGAAAAGGATCCCAAGGGGTACGGCGTGCTGGCGCACGAAACCTCAAAGGCCATCAAATGGATCGATCCGCGCATTGAGACTGTCGCCTGCGTGTCGTGCTCCCCGTATCTGTCAACCTATCCGCAGTGGGACATTGACGTGCTGGAACAGTGCTACGACAGTGTGGACTATGTGTCACTCCATCATTACCATGCCGCGCCGGAGGGCAATATCGGCGCTTTGCTGAACGCCTCCTCCGAGTTCGAGGCGTACATCCGCACGGAACTGGCGGTTTGCGATTACATGAAGAGCCGTCGGCGCAGCGCCAAGACCATGATGATCTCCTTCGACGAATACGCGGCCATGTACAAGCCGGCCGGGAAGACCCTCACCGGCAACGCGGGCATCATCCCGTCGGATGTGTTCACGGCCAATGGCAAGGATCGCCCGGTGCTTCGCTTTGATCCGGGGGCGAAGGACGATGGGGTGATGGCACAGCGGCTGCAACGGAATCAGATGCTTTCAGCCCTCGGTTCCGCCTCCATCATCATGACCCTGCTGCGCCATGCGGACCGCATCAAGATCGGATGCATGACGGGTGGCGCACACATGGCCATTGCCTTCGACAACACGCATGTCTGGAAATCCGCGACCTATTATCCGTACTACCTGATGTCGAAGTATGGACGCGGCATCTCCATCCTTCCCGTCGTGGACGGACCGACCTTTGATGTGCCAGGCTACAAGGTGGACGAATTCGCCCAGTGCCCGCCGCACGAAGGGGTGCAGGCCATCGAGGCGGCTGCCGTGGCGGACGAGGAGACAGGCGAGGTGCGTATCTTCCTGATCAACCGGGACATCACGGAGGATGTGCTGGTTGATCTCGACGTACGCGGTTATGAGGGTTACCGACTGATTGAGCATGTGGAGCTTTATGACCCCACGTTGTCCGCCGCCAATACCTTCGAGTCGCCGGACGCACTCCTTCCGAAGAAGAATCCGGATACGCGTCTGGATGTCGGACGCATTGCCCTGCAGGCGAAAAGCCTTTCCTGGAACATGATTCGCCTGGAGAAGAAGGCGTAGGCCGGCGCATCGGATTGCTCAGCGGAGGCATCCATATGCCGTCGCCCGCACACGCAGGTGGTGGTACGCCTCCATGTTCGGCATCATCTGGTGCATGTAGACGGCGGAGAATCCTTCGGACGGATCAATGGAGGTCCACGTTCCCATCGCTCCGGTCCAGCCGAACTCTCCAACCGAGGCATTGCTGTTGCCCGCCGCCGTATCCATCATGGTACGTACCCCCAATCCGTATCCGTACCCGGCCAGGTAGGAGTTGCCGGGACCGGAGAAATCCTGCTGCTGTGCGGCGTTGAGCTGGTTGGCCCGAAGAAGGTCGATGGTCTTTCGACCGATGATCTTCTCGCCATCCAGTTCTCCGCCATTAGCAAGCATCTGGGAGAAGCGCAGATAGTCGCGAACAGTGGAAAACAACCCGGCGCCCCCGCCTTCGTAGGTGGCATCCGGCTCATGGTTGTGATCAAGCATGCCGGGAATGGGGGTGAGGGTTCCATCCTCTTCCCGGCGGTACGATTGCGTCATTCGCTCCCGGAGATCTCCGTGGTAACGATAGCCCGTATCTTTCATTCCCAATGGCGCGAATATCTCATTTGCCAGGAATTGCCCCACTGTCATGCCGGAAGCCACCTCGATGAGTCCGGCCACCAGTTCGTGACCATACCCGTACAGCCAGTGGGTGCCCGGCTCAAAGGCAACCGGCACTCCCGCCATCGCCTTGATTTCATCCCGCAGGGTGAATCCCGGGTTCTCCTTCCGCAAGGCGTCTCCCGCGCGCAGCATGTCGTTGGCGGTATCCGTTCCATAGAAGGGATAGGGCAGGCCAACCGCCATGGCGAACGCGTGTTTCACCAGCATGGGCTGCACGGCGTCCCGGATCCGTGTGCCGCCCATGTCATCGCGGTGCCGGACCAGAGTGTGGCGGTATTCCGGAAAATATTCATACAGCGGATCATCGAGCAGGAATTTCCCACGCTCGAACAACATCATGGCAGCGGTGCAAATGATCACTTTTGTCATGGAAAACAGCCTGTAGACGGAATCTGCATCTGTCGGGCGATTTTGCACCACATCGGCCATGCCGCTGTAGTGCTCGTACAGCACCTTGCCGTGTTGTGCCAGGGCACAGCCGCAGCCGGCGGGTCCGGCTTTGACAAAGGAATCCAGCAAGGCGGTCAGATCCTCATAACGACTCATGGGTTCTCCTTTCGTGCTCCGGCCGATCAATCCAACAGGAACTCGTCCGCACTGTATCCAAGATAGGTTTCCGTTTTGTCCTTGACCGGAAGGATCTCGACCATCGTCAGTCGGTGCGGGGGCAGATCGAGATCAACCGTGAAACTGCCGTCAGAGGCCATCAGCTTGTCGTCGGTCTGTCGGGGTTCACCGGCCGCCCGAAGCAAAGCAACCTGTTCCGCGTTCAAGGAGCGCGGCTTTCCCATGTTGCTCCAGGTCCGGAGCGGATTGGCCATCCCGGCTCCCACCTCACGACGCAGCAGCATGGCCTGTTCGGCGGAAGCGGGGAGCGTCAGCTGGAAGGACAGGGTTTCTCCCGTTTCCCCGGCCTTGACCATTTGTGCATTCCAGGCGATGATGACAAACCGGTCGCCCTTCTTTGTCACAACCATGTTTTCGTCCCGGTACAGAAGCTCTTCTCCTGCTTTCGAGAAAAAGTCGAACGCATGGAAGGTCGGTTTCTTGATTCTTCCCAGCGCCACCAGACCGAAACCGCCATGGAAGGGCGCCTTTGGCACATCGAACTCCTCGAATACGTCCCCAAAGGTCCAGTAGGAGTAGGAATCCGCGTAGTCGCCGGCTTCACTGAGGATGCGGGCGATGTATGGTGCATGGAAATCCGTGTCGTGCAGCGGGCAATTCGGCACATAGGAGCTGTTGAATTCCGTGATGTGCAGCGGCAGATCCCTGATGCAGGCATAGTCCGCCATATAGCCGCGGGTTTCCTTGAGTTCTTCGATCATCTTGAGAGGCCCCACGAGGGAATGATAGCTGTATTCTCCCTTGCGTGCCGGCGGATTCGCCGTGTAGCAATGCCGGGTGATGAAGTCGCAGGGTACGCCGGCCTGTTCCACATGCCCGAAGAAGCCGCGCAGCCATTTTTCGGTCTCCACACCACAGATGGCGGGGCCGCCGACGCCGATACGGGGATCTACAGCCTTCACGGCAGCTGCCGACACATCGTACAAATGGAAATACTCTTCCATGGTGCCTGCCCAGAAAGGGATATTGGGTTCGTTCCATACCTCAACCGGCCAGGTGACCACTTCTTCCCGACCATACCGGTCGACAAGATGCGCCAGCGTTGCGGTGACCAGTGCCCCCCATTTTTCGTAGGAGGAGGGTGGTGTGACATTGCCCTTCCAGTAAAAAATGGTCTGTTCGCCGGTCTTGAGCTTATCCGGCATGAAGCCCAGTTCCAGAAACGGGCGGATGTTTTTGGCCAGATAGCTGTCCATGATGCGGTCCAGATAGGTGAAGTTGAAGAAGGTCTTCATCTCCCCGTCAAGCTCCACTTCGCGGTAGATTCCCACATCATCGCAAAACAGGCCGTGTCCGCGGATGTAGCGGAACCGGATGGTTTCCTGCACCAGCTTCAGATGGTCCTGATATTCCTGCTGCAGCGCCAAGCCCATCCGTCCTGTGCCCACGCACCAGGTGGCATTGTTGCGGAAAGGGCTTCCCTGTGCGGGAACTTGTATGTGCTTCATCGGATTCGACTCCTTTCGGGTGTTGCGGTTTCGGAGGTCGGAATTCATGATCCGGCCGCAGCCTGAGTGCCCTGCACTCAGTGGGCGTCCGTCTTGTGCATTGGACTCAGTGGGCATCCGTCTTGTGCCTTGGATCGATCGACAGGCGGATTGTTCCTTCCCGCATCTCTGTGAACGGGCCTGCCGGGCGTTTCGGGCCACATGCATCCCCAAAGAAGTCTGTTTCCACTTTGCTGTCGGCCGCTACTGCAGGCATGTCCGAAGGCAGGCTCATGGTCAGGACCAATGCATCCGAATCCACCTCGATCTCGAGGTTCTTTGCGCATCCCGTCTTGTCGAATCCGCAGAACTCCTGCCAGGTCTTCAGATCCAGGCACATCTCCGGCTCCGGGTACATCAACCGCAGGTATCCGCCTGGCATGCGGGAATACGCATTCCCTTCCACCTCGTTGTGCTCGTTGGGCAGGATGATGGCCGCTTCTCCGCACTGATGGAACAGGTTGTTGAAGAATTTGTGGGCCCGGCAGGTGCCGCCGCGGATGAACTCCAACCGGAACGCGACCACCTTGGCGAAAAATCCTGCTTTTTCACATTTGCCGATGAGGTTGTTCACGAACCGGATCCGATCGCTGCCTTCGAGATAAATGCCGTAGCCGTTGCGGCCCTCCCGCTCCGTGTTGCGGTACCAGCCGGTGGATCCGGGTTCAGGCTTGATGGCTTCGCGGTCAAACCGGCCTTCCACATTCCAGATGATGTTGTTGTCCACGAGGTTTTCCTCGTCCTTCGTGCACTCGATGAAGATGTGCTCACGGGAATCAATGCCGTCCAGGAAGAGGTTCTGCGTGATGCGGTTGTTGTGGTTGGCCACATCCAGCCAGAGCGCATCGCATCCATACTGACGACGGAACACGTTGCGGCGGATCAGCGAACCGATCGAATTGTGCAGCTTCACGCCGCCCGCTTCCCAGGAAAGCTCCATGCGCTGCCAGCCTGTTCCTTCGATGAGATTGTCCTCGATCAGCAGGCTTTTGACGAACATGCCCGCGATGCCGCAGACCCCCGCGTCCCGTATGATGTTGCGACGGATGACGGTATGACCGATCACCAGATCCTCGATCCGGTCATGATGCCAGCACTCGTTGCCGCAGTCGATGCCCACAGCGTTTGACCAGTCGATGACACAATCCTCGATGATCCAATGATGTCCCCGATAACAGGACAGGGAACCGCGTTGCGGTACCGGCGCGCCGGTGGCGGCATGGGCCAGGGTCAGCCCCTTGACCCGGATGTAGGAGAGAAACGGCACCTTCGGTGCAAAGCACTGCTCCCGGTTTGTGAGTTCCACCACATGGTTCTCCGGGCTGTCGTCTCCTGCCAGGCGAATGTGAACCTTCTGACCGTTCGCCTCCACCCAGTAGGTGTCCTCCTCCTGGGCCAGACCGTTGTACAAGGGCATCTGCTTCAGCGGCTTGCCATCCACAAACACCATGCCGCGACGATTGAGGTACGTCGTCATGTTCGTTTTTTCATACTCAATGAACAGGCGATCATGCAGGATGTTCACGGCGCAGAATGGATTGTAGCCCTTGAAATCCTCAGGATCGAGTTCAATTTCCCAAACCCGGATATTCGCGGTCAAGGCGGGATCCTCATTGAATTTGCGGAACAGTCGCCAGCCGGTGCTGGGTTTGAATTGCTTCACTGGAACAGAGGCCTTGATGAGCACTTCAGCGCCCTCGAACGCCTCGTAGCTGATCATGCGGTCCGGGCCTTCCCCTCCGCGGGCAGGCTGTATGGTTTCCCGATAGGTGCCCCCATGAATCCGTACACGGGTACCGGGGGTGGCCGCCTTCGCCGCCGCGTTGATGGTGCGGAACGGACGCTCCGACGAACCGTCGTTGTCGTCCGATGCGCCGGGGTGGGTGTTGCTGACATGAAGCTCCCGATCATAGGTCTGATCTGTCTCCCAAAAGGCGTGGGACTCCCCGTTGGGGAGCAGGGCAGTCTTGTCATCGTGATTCATCATCATTCCTCCTTCGAACTCATCCATATCCTGGAATATTGCGGCATTATACGTCCCAATCGCTTTCTTGTGCATCAACAATTGCAAGTGCGCCGTATGCGCGCCTGCGTACCGATCATATCCTTGCGAACCTGGTACGGCCATTCACAATGCGCGCTGGTTTATTCATCTGCTTGCCCACTTTCCATCCATATATCCCGATTGTTGTGACAATGGGCAATACAAGCCGTTGATTCCTTTGACGGAAGTGCAGCAAGGCAATGAATCATCAATCAGGGGGTGAATGCGAAACGTTTTGCGTCTTTACAGGAAAGGGTGGTTGCGATATATTCACATTATTGTTGGAAATCGGCGCATAATATGCAGAAATACCCAAATGGATGAAAATACTTCCAAATACGAACAGAGCAATAGAGAATTCCCATGCAGTGTACTGCGGGAGCACTTACCTTCAAAGCGAAACGTTTCGCTCTTGATGCCTTTCCACCCGGAGTTGGATGCTGGAGGCGTATGATAGGCCCGGCGATTCATCAAGCACATTTCTTTCACGCATTGGTTAGGAATAAATGCCGGAGCCGACAAGTTCAACACTTTTTTCGCCGAAGCTATGAGGAAGGGGATACTCATGTTCCGAATGCTGATTGTGGATGACGAAAAATGGCAACGCGAAGGACTTTGCGAATTTCTTGACTGGCATCGGTTGGGCATCGAAGTGGCGGGGTGTGCACGCAATGGCGCCGAGGCGCTGCGGATGTCACACGAAATCCGCCCGCAGATTGTGTTGACAGACATTATGATGCCTGTCATGGATGGGATCGAGATGTCCCGGGCGCTTCATCAAATGAATCCCAGTGTCAGAATCATCCTTCTCAGTGGTCATGACGATTTCCAGTACGCGAAGGCTGCGTTTTCATTTCAGGCATGTGAATATCTTCTGAAGCCAATAGAAAAACCTGAACTCGAGCACGCGATTTGTCGGGCTGTGGCGTCGTTGCAGGAAGAAGACAGATGGTTTGCGGAACAGGAGACATTGAGAGGGCATTTGTTGAAACCCGTGGACACCCGCGGTCGAACACGACTTATGGATTACCTCGATCGCAAGTTGCGGTTGTCCGACCTGGACAACGGGCAGTCGGCGCTTCCCGCTTTTGCCGGTGTGGAAACCTTCATCGCCATTGTGTCTTTCCATCCTGCCCGTTGTGGCCAGGGAGCCTGCAGCGCACAGACGACGGACATTCATATGAAAACGAATACTGCTTCGGTGCCTGATATCACCACACTGCACGAACATCTCGGCCAATATATCGGGAACAACGGGGGAATCATCTGCCTGTCTCCCAGCCTGGATGAGGCTGTATTGTGGTTGCATGCCGCGGTGTGGAAAGAAAAGCTGGACTTTGAGTGGACTCGGCTTCATGGGGAAATCCTTGAAAACCTTGGTCTTGAATCCACGCTTGCCATGGGAACCGCTTTTACGGAACTATCCGATGCGCAGATATCCTATTCGCAGGCACGTATGGCGATGGGCATCCTTTTTCTCGCTGATGATGGAGAAATCCTGTTCAGGAAGTCGGCAGAGTCCATGCGTCATGAACCGGAAGTGTCAGGGATTCTGATGCGGGAACCCGGTGAAATGGCATCCTGCATCATTCACCTGTTTCAGGCAGGTCGCCCGGTGGAGGCTGAAGCACGGCTGGAAGTGTTTCTCACGTCCATCCGGCGGGACAGGGGAGAGGCGCTGCTTCTTTTTCAATCCTTTCTGTCCGCGTTGATGAGGATTCTGGGAACCGGCAACCATGAAAATGGAAGCGCAACTTTCCTGCAGGCTGTTTCGCATGTGACGTTCCTGTCTGCAAATCAGAAGCAGCTCCGTTCCCGTGCTCAAACCCGTCAGCAGCTTGTCCGATGCCTGTCAGGTCTCATGGACTGCTCTTGCAGAAAAACGGAGGAAGCGGAATCCCTTATCGGGGATATCCGGAATCTGATAGCGGAACGCTATGCGCAAGGGATCGGACTCAAGGAAATATCCGGACATGTGCATCTTTCGCCCTATTATGTCGGGGAGATCTTCAAAAAGCATGAAGGGGTGGCTTTCACCCAATATCTGAACGATTTCCGTCTTGACAAGGCCAGGCAGATTCTCATTGCCACCAACCACCAGGTGGCCCGTATCGCCAGGTTTGTCGGCATCTCGAACCGTTCCTATTTCTGCAAGCTTTTCAAGGACAAGTACGGGCTGAGCCCGGTTGAATTCAGGAATGCGACGAAAGGAAGCCGTACGCGTGTATAAACTGATCATTGTCGAGGACGAAAAATGGGAAAGGGAAGGACTGTCCGAGTATATCGACTGGGCTTCTCTGGGGATCCGGTTCATGGGAGCGGCCGCAAGTGGCGCGGAGGGCCTGCAGCTGGCCCGGGCAACCGCGCCTGACATCATTCTGTCGGATATCAGAATGCCTGTCATGGATGGGCTGGAATTTGCCGGACGGGTGAAATGCCTGCTTCCCGAATGCATGATTCTCTTCATCACAGGGTATGATGATTTTTCCTATGCCCAGGAAGCGATACGGCAAAGAGCAAGCGATTATCTGCTGAAGCCGGTTCAGAAGGACCAATTGGTTGAAGCGATTCTTCGTATTGAACTGATTCTGGATGCGGGACGCCAGAAAAAGGAGTCCACACAGCGGCTGCGACTGCAGATCCAGGAAAGACAACGGGTGGAGCGGGAACACGCGCTTGAACGGATTCTTTCCGGAAAACCTCTAGGCGAAGGAGATTCCGCGCATGACAAATCTATGTTTTCCGATCATGCTGAGTTCACGGTGGTGCTGATCCGTTACTCTGACTTCCTTCAGGATGTGTCCGGAACTGATTATGCCCGGGAGGATGCAAGGCAGGCTTTTTGTCATGCCGTTGGGGAGTGGTCCGGCGAAGCCTGCATCGTGATTCCGGGGAAAGCGGACGGGAATGAAATCATCACCTGCATGCCATCCTTTCCGGATCTCCCCGGTGAGATCACACGGCTGCGGGACAGGATGGACAGCTTTTTTCAGGAAAGGGGTCCAGTTGATTTCATCATGGGGGTGGGTGGGTCGGCAAGGAATCCGGGCGACATTCCACGATCGTTGCTGCAGGCGGAAAAAGCGGCAGACTTGGCGTTTTTCGGGACGGAGAAGGGATACACCGTTTTGACGTATACCCCGGATTCGGGGGAATACGAAGAGGCGGATATTCAGACGTTTATCACAAAATCCTCCAGTGTGGCCAAAGAGCTTCTGCATTCGGTCGCCGCCGCCAGTCTGACAAATGCAAAAGAAAGCGGCAAGCAGCTGTTTTTGCAGATGGAAGCTTGTCATCTCGGCAGAGCGCAGATCCATGTATTTCTTCAGGGAATCATGGGGGAACTGCACATTCTTTCCACCGGCATCTTGAACCTCCCGTCTTTCGTGGACAGTCTCCCTGACATGCAGGCCTTGCCCCGTTTCGCACGTTTGCATTCTCTTTGTGAATGGTTCGTTGGATCGATCGAACAACTGTGCGAACGTATCACTGAAGGGAAAGCGTCCCGAGACCGCCACCTCGTTGAACACGCAGTCAGGGTGATGCATGCCGGATATGCAGAGGGAATGGACCTGAGCACCGTTTCAAGCCGGATGGGGATTTCGGCGAACCGATTGGGGACCCTCTTTTTTCAGCATACAGGAACACATTTTTCCGAAGCGCTGACTCGTTTCAGGATGAAAAAAGCAGAAGACCTGTTGATCAACACGGAAGATACGCTATTCGACATTGCCGGGAAGGTAGGCTTTTCAAGTGCCTCCTATTTCTGTACTGTCTTTCGGAAATTCCATGGAATCAGTCCCTCGGAATACAAAAGGAGAAGACTTGAGGATGCGCATGTTCATGAAATGTAGGGCGAACCTGTTACAGATTCTTGGTTTTTTCCGGGACATGCGGATTGCCTGGAAGTACACATTGGCGTATTTCGTCATTCTTGCGTTGCCGGTGATTCTGACGGGATTCTATATCAGCAGGACAACGACGGACACCATCATCCGCCAGGCGGGTCTGGTTGCGAGACAAAGTCTTCTCCAGAAAAGGGAGGCCATCAGCCGGAAAATCGGGGACATGGAGAGAACCTCCATTGCCATCACGCAGAATCCACAGATATTAGGCTTTCTCAACGAGCCCTTCCTCAACAACCGGAAAGGATATGAAAACTACCTGTATTCCTTCGCTCCGTTGTTTGACAGTCAAATCGTGCAGAACAAATACGTTTTCCACACCATGCTGTATACCCGGAACAATACATTCCCGAATGCGTGGAATGGCATTTATCATCTGGACCTGGCGCGGGAGAATGAAGGCGTCCAGACGCTGCTGGCGGGCTCAGGGCTTTCAAACTGGAATTCAGTGCACGACTCGATGCTGGTGCGTTCCGTGAGCATTCCGGGGAAAGAGAAGGTCTTTTCCCTCTCCCGCAAGCTGATTTCCTTCGGAGACAAGGCCTGCATCGGGATTTTTGAAATGGAAATCACCGTCCGGGAGCTGTTCGAAAGCCTGGAACAGATGGAAGGGGTCGAAGAGACCTTTGTTGTATTCGATCGTGCAGGCAACCTTGTGTCCGGAAATCCATACGAAAAGCTGTCATCTGCAGCCAGGGCGGATTTTCTCACCCTGCTGGCGCAGGACAAGGATATGGAAGAGGTGGTTGACTTTGGCGATCAGGAGTATGTGGTTTGCTCCATCCCTCTTGACCCCATCGGGTGCAATCTGGTCGGGATCACCCCATTGTCCAGTTTTCTGGGGAACAGGGCCGGATACAAGGGGAGCATCGCCCTGGTGATCTTGTCCGCGCTGGTCCTTTTTGCCTTTCTGATCCACTTCGTTTCAAACCATTTGACACGCAGGATGGATTTGCTGTTGGACGGGATGCGGTCCATCCGGGATGGCAATATCAATATCAAGATGCCCATCGGCAGCCGCGATGAGTTCGGAGAACTCGCGGAAAGCTTCAACCTCATGACCGACAGGATGCATGACTTGATTGAGCGGGTCTACAAGTCGCAGATCACGGAGAAAGAATCGGCGCTCAAGGCCCTGGAAGCACAGATCAATCCCCATTTTCTCTATAATTCCCTCTCGACCCTTTCATGGATGGCCAGGAAAGTGAAGGCGGAAAACATCGACAATCTGGCCTTTCTGATATCCAAATTCTACAGACTTGTATTGAGCAAGGGCAATTCCATCATTTCAGTGGAGGATGAAATTGAACTGTTGAAGTCTTATGTGTGCATCGAGCAGATTCGTTTCGATGATCTTGTCCATGTGGTTTATGATTTGGACGAAGCCGCTTTTGGGTGCAGGATGGCGAAGATTCTGCTTCAGCCCATCGCGGAGAATGCCATCAATCATGGGATTTCGCCGAAGGGTTTCGCCGGCACGCTGGTGGTCCGGCTTCGCCAGGATGAGGAAAATCTTTATTTCACGATGATTGATGACGGTGTGGGTATAGAAGCGGACATTCTTGATGGAATCAACCGGGGAGAAATTGCCAAGCGAAGAGAAAGCGGATATGCGATTCAGAACGTGCGCGACCGTATCCAGGCAATTTATGGAGAGCGTGGCCGGATCAGCCTGTTCAGCAGGCCTGGAATCGGATGTTCGGTTCTGATTGTCATCCCGAAAGATCCCATGATCCCGAATTTTTGACACGATGGAGGATATTCAAAATTGAATCCGGAAGTGGTCAGTGACTAGAATAGAGAGACCGGACACCTCCTGACGCCAGTGGACTTTGCGTCATACGGTCCAAGGAAGTGCAGGCCTGCGAAACGTTTCACTTCCTTAGGGAGGGCTGCCGGTAAATACAGATGAATGATGATGTGAGGTGGCCGTTGTGGAGAGTGTTCTTTCGAGTCCCGTCAACCAGAAGAAGAGATCGTGGTTGAAGACTTTCTGGGATCAGCGGTACCTGATGGTTCTCGTGTTGCCTGTCGTGATTTGGATGCTGATCTTCAATTACATTCCGATGTTGGGTCTTGTGATCTCCTTCAAGGACTACAATCCGTTTCTGGGACCGCTGGAGGGATTTACAAAAAGTCCCTGGGTGGGGTTCGACAACTTCCTGGAAGCCTTTACGGACAAATACTTCCTGTATTCACTATTCAATACGATCTATTACAGTGTGTTGAATCTTGTCGCAGGTTTTCCCATTCCCATCGTTTTCGCCATCATGCTCAATGAACTGACGAACGTGCGTTTCAAGAAATTCGTTCAGACCGTCAGTTATCTGCCGCATTTCATCTCCTGGGTGTTCGTCGTGGGTTTCGTCTATGTTCTATTCGCAGTGGACAACGGCTTGGCGAACGGTTTGATGCTGATGTTCAATCTGATTGACAAGCCCATCGCCTTCCTGGCCACGCCAAAGTATATTCCCTCCATGATTATCATTTCGCAAATATGGAAATCCTTCGGGTGGAATTCGATTATCTACATTGCTGCGATAACAAATATCGATACCGCCTTGTATGAAGCCGCTACGGTCGATGGTGCGAGCCGGTTTGCCCGCATTCGATACATCACGCTGCCCATGCTCAAGCCGACCATCGTCATTCTGCTGATTTTCAGCATTGGTGGATTGATCAGCGCCAATTTCGGTTTCTTCGAGCAGATGTATCTGATGTCGAACTCCATGATACAGGATGCCACGGAGATCGTGGATACCTATACCTACAAGATGGGCATTGTACTTTCCCGCTATTCCTATGCCACAGCGGTGGGCCTGTTCCGTTCCGTCGTCGCAGTCATCCTGCTGACAAGCGCAAACTTCGTATCAAAGCGATTGACGGGTGAAAGTCTGTTTTGAAGAAAGCCCGCCCGGAAAAGAGCGTCTGGTTTGAATGGAAAGTCTGGTTTGGCCAGATCGCCTGGGTTGAATCGACAACCTGTCATAAGGAGGAACCTGTTGATGAGAAAGGTACGAAAGACAACCGGAGACATGGTGTTCGATGGGGTCAATATGGTCTTCATGTCCTTTGTGATCCTGGTAACGCTCTATCCCTTTTATTACGTGATCATTTCGTCCCTCAACGAGCCGCTTGACCTGCTTCTGGGACCTGTGTATCTTCTCCCCAGGAAATTCTCCATTGCAAACTACATCTACGTTCTGAAGGACCCGAACATCCTGAAGGCAGCATTCATCACAATTTCCCGCACCCTGATCGGAAGCCTGACCGCCGTTCTCTTTACGGCTGCCTTTGCATACGGTGTTTCGAAAAACTGGTTGATGGGACGGAAATTTTTTATCGGCATGGCCCTGGTCACCATGTATTTCAGTGGAGGACTCATTCCTTCCTATCTGCTGATCGCACATGGACTGAAGCTTCAGGGGAATTTCCTGGTGTTCATCCTTCCCAATCTTTTCAATGCATTCAACGCCTTCATCATGCTTTCCTTTTTCAGAGGCATATCCCCGGAAATCGAAGAATCCGCCAAGATTGACGGAGCCCACGACATCATCATCTTCTTCAAACTCATTCTTCCGATTTCGATGCCCATCCTGGCCACCATTGCGCTCTTCAATGGCGTATTCCACTGGAATTCCTGGTTTGACGCACAACTGTATGGAGGCCGTAAACTGGAAACCCTGCAACAGTATCTTGTCAAATCCATTCAGTCCACGAATGTAAGCGCGCGCGCCTCCTCATTCGTGTCCACGCTGGGTGTCAGCACCACTTCCATCCGGCTGACGACGATGGTCATCACAGCGTTTCCCATTGTCCTTGCCTATCCTTTCTTACAGAGGTACTTCGTAAAAGGGATCATGATCGGCTCCTTGAAAGGATGATCGAATATCGGACTTTCATCCGAACAAGAAGGATCGAAACCTGTTTGAATGTCTCGGCAAGGATGATCGAATCCCGTTCATTCATCGGGTCTTCAGGACACATGGCTTGAGCCGGCATGGATGTCGGATAAGCATAGAGGTAAGCAAGGAGGAATTGGTAATGGCACAGAGAAATTCGAGATCCTTTATCCTGGTGCTTGCATTGACCCTGTCCCTCTCCTTGGCAATGTCCGGCTGTGGTGCGGATGTCCCGGGAACGGCAACACCCTCGCCCTCGTCTGCGGCAACAGCTGCAGCGTCATCCGCTGAACCGGCGGCCAGCAGCACAACGGCCGCAACAGAGGATCCGAAGGAGGGACTGCTCTCCTGGCAAAAAGACATCTCCCCTTTCACATTCGACATGTATTTCTTTGGTGCCTGGGGTGACGGCTATCCCTGGCGCGGCGCGGCGGTGGAGAAATACATCACCGAAGACACAGGCGTCAAGCCGAACATCATCATTCCGACCGGCAATGAAAAGGAATACCTCAATGTCATGATCGCATCGAACGATCTGCCTGATGCCATGGTGCTGGAATGGTCCGCACCGGAAACCAAACGCTTGATCGAATCCGGAAACATTCTTGCCATTGATGATCTGTCCGCCCAATACGCGCCGGAACTCATGGACATGATTTCTTCGGATGTGAAGGTCTATCATGGCCAGGCGGATGGCAAGCTCTACTATCTCCCTTCCTTCTTCTCATCCAAGGAAGAATACGCTGAATCCATGGAACGACACGGCGCCCGCTCCCTCTTCATTCAGAAGGGGATCTATGAAGACCTGGGGAAACCTTCAGTGGATACACCCGAAAAACTCGTTCAAGTGTTGAAGGACATCAAAGCGAAGTACCCTCAATACAAACCGTTCGCCATCGAGCCGCCGTTGGATGTCAACCAATGGGGATTGACTGGCAATCTGACCATGCAGTATTTTGCCGGGATCTTTGCACCGGAAACCTATGGGAAAGACTTCTATCTGGAAAACAATGAAATCAAACTGGTCTTTGAGAATCAAAACTTCATCGAGGCAGTCCGGTTCCTGAACACGTTGTACAAGGAAGGACTCATCAGCGTCGATACGCTCATGATGAAGCACGAAACGTATGGGGAAACTGTGGATTCAGCCCAGTGGGCCGTATGCGGCAGATTCCCGATTGATGTCTGGAAGGCCCATAATCCCAAGATCATGCAACTGACAAAAGATGAGGGAAGAACCTACATTCCGTTGGAATTCCAGAAATACAACGGGAAGGAACCCCAGTTCGCCGGCGGAAGAGGAGCGGGATGGGTCGCCACCATGGTGACGGCGAATGCGGAAAAACCTGAACGTATCATCCGCTATCTGGAATACTGCTGGAGCGATCAGGGACAGTTGACCAATCTTTTCGGCCGTGAAGGTGAAACCTATGACATGGTTGACGGAATCCCTCAGTACAAGCCGGAGATTCTGAAAGAAATTGAAAGTGAGCCCGCTACGCTGAAGGACAAGTATGGATTTGAACAGCGGATGCTGATGTGGAGATCCAAATGGGCCGGACTGCAGAAGATTGCGATGGCACCAAAGTCTTATGCCGACTATCTCCGCAGTGTTGGCCAATATGGTGTGGACGTCTGGGAAATGGGATTGGACAGCCTTGACCCGGATCCCGCATCGGGAGAAGGTGTAGCCTATGCCAAAATCAAGAATATCTGGAACCGGTATCTGGCTCAGATGGTGCTTGCGGAAACCGATGCGGAGTTCGATTCCATTTATGCCGCAGCGATGAAGGAACTTCAAGGTACGGATCTGGATCAGTTGAGAAAAGTCATGACCGAGAATCACCTGAAGGATCAAGCCAAGAAAATGGGGAAATAGGAGAAAAGGACCCGTGAAGATCCCTGTTCACTCTGACATGGAACCAATCAGTCGTTAGGTGCCGAGGCCCCATCCCATCCTCCATGTTTGTTGCGATTTATAACGTCCGGAGACCTGATACATGATGGCAGACGGGTTTGCTCAAACGGGCAAGCCCGTCTGCATGCTGATTTCAGCGGTGAAGGAGGATCCCATGCAACATCCGTTTCATCTCCGATACGACAACCAGGCCAATGTCTGGACCGATGCCTTGCCCATGGGAAATGGAAAGCTTGGCGCCATGATCTATGGACATGCGTGCGTGGAGCGCATCCAGCTAAACGACGATTCTCTTTGGTATGGCGCCTTTCATGACAGGAGCAATCCAGCCCTGCGTGAGAAGCTGCCGGAGATCCGCAGGCTGGTGTTTGCCGGCGAAGTGGAAAAGGCGGAGGAATTGATCCTCCAATATATGGTGGGCACCCCAAACAACATGCGTCATTATTCCCCTTTGGGCGAGTTGAATCTGGCGTTGAACCAGCGGTTGCCCTATGCGTTCGGCTGGCTGCCGAACAGTCATGACGCGGAAGCGTACTCCTCCGATCTCGACCTGATGACGGGCGTTCTGGAGATTCGACATACACAGGCAGGCATCCGGTATCACCGTGAAATGTTTGTGAGCAATCCCGCGCAGGTCCTGTGCATCCGATTGACGACGGAGACCCCGGGGGCCATCAATCTGGACATTCTGATGGATCGCACCGTGGTCTCAGATCAAACCATCGGGGATGACCGGCGTCCCGGGAAACGGGTCCGGGCAGGCGTCTGGCCGGCGACCATGGCGGATTCCAACCGTACGGTCGATGATCATACCCTTCTTCTGCAGGGACATGAAGCGGAAGTGGAATTTGTCGCGGCCGTACGGGTGGTGTGTGACGGGGAGATGCAGAATCCGGTTTCCCAGTTACTGGCACGGAATTGCAGCGAAGTCATTCTTTATCTGGCCTCCTCCACAACAAACCGGTGTGCCGATCCGGCAACGGTGGTGATCGAACGGCTGGATGCAGCGCAACGGAAGGGATTCGGGGAACTGCATGACGAACACGTGCAGGACTTCTCTGACCTGATGTCGCGTTGTGAACTGGATCTGGGGCCTTCGCCCGAACGAATGACGGACCAACGCATTCTCGCGGTGCGGGAAGGGACGCCGGATCCCGCGCTGGCTGCGCTGTACTTCCAGTTTGGACGCTACCTCATCGTGTCCGGCGGCCGTACGGACAGTGCGGCGTTGAACCTGCAGGGGATCTGGAATGCGGAGTTCATGCCGTCCTGGGACAGCAAATACACCATCAACATCAATCAGCAAATGAACTATTGGCCGGTGGAGGTCTGCAACCTGTCCGAGCTGCATGCTCCGTTCATGGATCTCATGAAGAAGATGCACGAAAATGGGAAGAAAACGGCGCAGATCATGTATGGCATGCGCGGCATGGTCTGTCACCACAACACCGACTTTTATGGGGACTGCGCGCCGCAGGACTGGTACATGGCAGCCACTCCGTGGACAACCGGCGGACCGTGGATGGGGCTTCATGTCTGGGAACATTACCTGAACACGCTCGATAAGGATTTCCTGAAGGAGATGTATCCAATTCTGCGGGACATGGCGTTGTTCTATGTCGATTTTCTGGTGGAACGGGATGGGATGCTCGTGACCTGCCCTTCCGTATCTCCTGAGAACCGCTATATCCTTCCCAGCGGCAATGACACGCCTGTGTGTGCCGGACCCACGATGGACAACCAGATTTTGCGGGCCTTTTTCGGCGTTTGTACGGAAATCCAGCGCTTGCTGGAAGTGGATGGGGATCTCCGTGACACACTGTCCGCCATGGCGTTGAAACTTCCGGAAACCCAAATCGGCAGCAAAGGGCAGATCGTGGAATGGGACAAGGAATATCCGGAGCTGACCCCGGGGATGGGGCATGTTTCCCATCTGTTTGCCTGTTATCCCGGCACCGGCATCAATTGGCATGAAACACCCGAACTGATGCAGGCTGTCCGGCGATCATTGGAATTACGGGCGGATCATGGGGCGGCAAAGGGAGGCTGGCCTTTGGCCTGGTTCGTCAATCTGCACGCCAGGCTTTTGGACGGGGAGAAGACGGACGCTGGAATCGGGAGGATGCTCGCACACTCCAGTTCCCGGTCGCTGCTCAATGCCAACCGTGTGTTTCAGATCGACGGAAATCTGGGCTTGACGGCCGGTATTGCAGAATGCCTGCTGCAAAGCCATATCGCCCTGCACTTTTTGCCTGCGCTTCCTGTTTCATGGAAAGAAGGCAGTATACGGGGTTTACGGGCACGCGGAGCGTATGAGGTGGATCTCGACTGGAAGGAAGGAAGACTGGCCAAGGCGTTAGTCATGCCAATGCAGGACGGGCGTGTCGAAGTCGTAGGCGCGATATTGTCCGTTTCCTCGAAGGGACAACCCGTTGCCATTTCAGAAACCGATGTTGGTTTTTCTTTTGCCGGTAGGAAAGGGAATGCATATGCACTAATGCCGTTGTAACCAGACGGGTGGCTTTTCCGGAATTCCATTGACGCCCTTGAAATCCAGATGATATCCTCTGAGTGCATGAATGCAACGCGAACATGAAACCGAATCGCAGCCTTGGAATGGCTGTCGCCTCAAATGCCAACATTGGTGTCAAAGCGAATATGCATTGGCGAAGGGAGTCCTGACATGAAAAAGCAAGGATTCAATCCCTACCTTCCCTCCTGGGAATACATCCCGGATGGCGAACCCTATGTGTTTGACGGACGGGTCTACGTGTACGGATCCCATGATCGTTTCAATGGTCACGCCTACTGCCTGAACGATTATGTCTGCTGGTCCGCTCCTGTCGATGATTTGGCGGATTGGCGGTATGAGGGGGTCATCTACCCGAAAACGGAGGATCCCCTGAATCCCGACAGCTTCATGTGCCTGTACGCCCCGGATGTCACAAGGGGTCCGGATGGGCGATATTACCTGTTCTACGTGCTTGACAAGGTGTCGATTGTGTCCGTGGCGGTCTGTGACACCCCTGCCGGACGTTTCAAATTCCATGGATATGTGCATGATCAGGCGGGGAACCGGCTTGGGGAACGGCCAGGCGATCAGCCCCAGTTTGATCCCGGCGTGCTGACGGAGGGGGAGAAGACCTTCCTTTACACCGGCTTCTGCGGCGGTTGGGACAAGTCGCGCAACGGAGCGATGGCCACCGTGCTGGGGTCGGACATGTTGACCATCCTGGAAGACCCGGTATTTGTGGCGCCAAGCAAGCCGTATTCCGCGGGAACCGGATTTGAAGGACATGAATTCTTCGAGGCGCCGTCCATCCGCAAACATGGAGATACCTATTATTTCATCTATTCCTCCGTCGCGATGACCGAACTGTGCTATGCCACAAGCAGCCGGCCCACGGGCGGATTTACGTACCGCGGCGTCATTGTCAGCAACAACGACCTGCATATCGATACCTACAAACCGGCAGACAAGCCTATGGCCTACGGTGGCAACAATCACGGAAGCATTGTGGAGATCGCCGGGCAATGGTACATTTTCTATCACCGTCAAACGAACGGAACGAATTTCAGCCGGCAGGGCTGCATCGAACGGATCCAGTTCCTCGAGGATGGTTCCATTCCCCAGGTGGAACTGACCTCCTGCGGGCCGAATGGAGGCCCGCTGACCGGCAAGGGGGAGTACGCGGGATATCTCGCCTGCAACCTGTTCGCCCGGGAGGCGGCGTTGACCACTGGCGCACCGGGAGAATGGATGGATTGCCGGTTCCCGAAGATCACACAGGACGGACGCGATGGAGACGAAAATCCCGGTTATGTTGCCAATCTCCGGGATGGTGCAACCGCCGGATTCAAGTATTTCGACTGTCAGGGAATCCAGCAGGTTTCCATCCGTGTCCGGGGATATTGCAAAGGAGCTTTCGAGGTTCGGACCCTGTGGGATGGTCCCGTGCTGGGTCGCATCCCCGTTGATTTTACGAATGAATGGAAGATCCATACCGCGGACATTGCCATACCGGATGGCGTGAACGCCTTGTATTTCACGTATACCGGGCAGGGAGGGGCAAATCTGGCGTCCTTTGCACTGCAGTGTTTAGGGTCATGATCGGAAGGATGCTCCTATGGATGACCATGCAGGTGACTGTGTTGCGGAATCGTCTGACGAAATTCAGCATCCGCGTTCATATTTCCGTGCTTTTCCTGCTTATCCTGCTGGTCTCCACCTTGTTGAGCGGCTCATTGTACCGGCAGTTGTACGGCGATATGGCGCTGTCCCGTGTCAGCGACGCCTCCCTGCTGACACTGAATTCGATCCGCGCAAATCTGGACGCTGTGATCCGGAATGCGAACAACACCTCCAAAATGATCCTTTCCGACAGTGATCTGCAGGCATTGCTCGCAACAGGAGACCTATATTCGGATCTTCGCCTTCAGGGACGAATCCGTTCCTTCCTGTACAAAGTGCTGCAGGATACCCCCGACATCGACTCCATTCATCTCTTTGACAATACCGGGAACCAATACACCATCAGCCGGCGCATCCGGCAACGCCAACCCAGGATTGTGCTTCGGGATGCCCCTTGGTATCAGGCCACCGTCGAGGGAAAAGGCGCTTATGTCCTGAGGTTGAACGGGGATGGGGATTTCCCGGGCGACGAGAATGGGAATCGCGTCTCCCTGATGCGAACCGTGCGGGACATCAACACGACCGAGTCGATCGGCACGCTGGTTGTCAATATTTCCGAGGCTGCCTTCCATCAGGCGTTTGGGACCATCAGCCAGCAGTACGACACCGAATTCTTCCTGCTGGACGGGAACGGAGCCTCCATCCTGCGTTCCGCTACGATCAGCGATGGGCGCCGGGCGGCGTTGTCGTCCTTCCTTGCATCGGGCATGTCGAATGCCGCCGAGTTGAAGCTTGATGGTGTACCCTATCTGGTTTCCTTCCAGCGTGAATCCGTATATGGTTGGACCTTGCTCAGTCTTGTCCCGACGGATATTCTGTCCAATGAAAACATGCCGGTCTTTCTGACCGGATTCATTGTCATCGGACTCAACGGCGTGCTGCTGTTTGTCGGCCTGCTGTTGATCGCCCGCATGATCACGACGCCGATCGGGCGTCTGCTTGCGTCCATGCGGCAGGTGGAAGCCGGCGTGCTCGAACCCTGGGACATCCGTGCGGGAAACCGGGAAATCCTTCAGCTTCGCAACAACTACAACCGGATGATCGAACGGATCCGGCTGCTGCTGCATCGCGTCGTTGTGGAACAGAAGGCCAAGCGGAGACATGAACTCAATGTCCTTCAGGCCCAAATCAAACCTCATTTTCTCTACAACACGCTCGACAGCATCAACGCGCTGGCACTCATGGGTGAGAAGGAGTCTGTTGTCCGGATCGTTGACGCACTCGGTGTCTATTACCGACTGAGTCTGGGCCGGGGGCGGGAAGTCGTGACCGTTGAAGATGAAACCGAGATGGTCCGGCACTATCTTTCCATTCAAAAAATCCGATATGCGGACCTGTTTGAAGTTGTCTACAATCTGGATGCAAAGGCTGGTTCCCAACCTCTGCTGAAACTCGTATTGCAACCGTTGGTGGAAAACGCGCTTTATCATGGCATCCGGGCCAGTGGACACAAGGGAACCCTCTGGCTCACGACACACCTTGAGGAAAAGCATGTCCGAATCACCCTTTCCGATAACGGGTGCGGCATGAAGCAGGAAGTCATTGACCGAGTACTCCGGGCAGAATGGGATGAAGCCTCGGCGGAGGGTGGGGTGAAATCCGCCGTAACGCCTTCGGGGAGCGGGTCCGGGTTTGGCCTGCGCGGAACGATCGAGCGGCTTCGAATCTTCTATGGGCGAAACGACGTGATGACCATCATGAGTGAGTCAGGGAAGGGAACCCATGTCACCTTGCTGGTTCCCACCGGAGATGCATGGTTCGTGAAAGGGACGGAGCGTATTCTGAATGGAGACGAATCCCAGGAGCATGATACACTACTTCATGAGATGATGACCGAGGAGGATGGATCGTGAAACGCATACTGACGGGTTGCGCCTGTGTAGGATTGACCGTGATGATTCTTCTGGGCTGTACCTCCTGCGGTACGACTTCCCTTCCCGTACCCATCGTGGAAACCCCGGCAGCCAGCCAGCCGGTCCATACGCTTACCATGTGGTACTGGAGCATCATGCGGCCGGATCTCTCAAGCGACCTGTATCGGGATATCGTGGATGACTGGAACGCCAGTCGAACGGACATCCGGATTGAGATGACTGCCTTGGATATTGAAGAGTACCGGTCGAAAATCAAGACCAGCCTTGCAGCAGGAGAGGCGCCGGACCTGTTCTACATGTGGAGCGGCAGTTTTGTGCGCCCATACCTGCGAACCGGCAACATGCTTGCGCTGGATGAATACCTGCCCGATGACGTCCCGGCTCGCATCAAGCCGGGCATGCTCGAAAAATGCATGGATGAAGGGAAGATATACAGTCTGCCGATCGGTACCTTCATCGCAAACCTCTACTGCAACACGGAATTGTTCGAGAAGGCAGGCGCCGAAATTCCCAAAACCTACGATCAGTTGGTTGTTGCCGTAAAGGCACTTCGTAAAAAGGGCATTACGCCCATTGCTCTTGGTGAGAAGGATCGCTGGCCCGGCATGTACTGGTATGACATATTGGCCATGCGGATCGCTGGCGCGAAAGGCGCACAGAATGCATTGAAGTATCCTGCGCTCTTCGAACGTGAAATATTCCGGGATGCAGCGGAGAAACTCATCGAGCTGAATTCTCTGGGTGCATTCAGCAAGGAAGCGTTCGAATGGGGATTTGTCGAGATGTCGGACAGTTTCCGGAAGGGCGAGGCCGCCATGATGTACCAGGGCGACTGGGTGAATGAGATCATCGAGGCGGAGGATTCTCCTACGCGGGGAAAGGTGACGGTTGTGCCCTTTCCTGTGGTGACGGGCGGCAATGGTTCCGCCTATGAATTCCTGGGTGGGAACCTCGACAGTTTCTATATTCGTGCGGACACCGCCTATCCCAAGGATGCGGTTGAGGTGCTGCTCCATGTCAGCGAGCGGGCTGCAAGGCAGGGGGAAATCAATAGCAGCGGCATCTCCTGCTGGAAGTCGGACCCGGCACTGCCAATAAATCGCACGCCTCTTGCCACCCAATCCATCGCCCTCATGGAAACGGCACGCAGTTATCTGGGATGGTGGGACACCCTCTTTCCAGCGGTCAGTGCGGATAGCCATAAAAGCCTTGTGGCGGATCTGCTGGATGGACGCGTGACACCGATTGAATTTTCGGCCGAGATGGCCAAGTTGAACGGTATGCAGCCATAAGGGGAAAGGAACAGGAATATGCATTGGAGAGGGTAGCGAAAACCCTGAGCTGTCGGTCCGCTGTTAAGTTGCGGAGATGCAAACGCCTATCCCTTGGTTTGTTTTTGAAGGGGGTGTCTCTTATATGGAGAGACGCTCCTTTCTTTTGTCGTTTCCCGGTATCGAACATAACGGGGCGATCAGGTCCTGCCCAAAGCACGGTAGCAGGAAGTGCGAGTGAATCCCCTGCAACCAAGCCCTGCAACCAAGCCCTGCAACCAAGTCCTGTACCCAAGCTCATGCAACCAAGCCCATGTAACAGCCATTGTCAGGCAGATGCGGCGATCAGGAGGGACAGGGCTGAGCATCTGACCTTTCACCCGATTGCGGGGCCATAGGCAAAGGGGTTCAATCGCCACATGATGTGACGATTGAACCCCTTTTGCGTGGATGCTGTGAGTGACTGTATGGATGGATTTCCTGAATCATTCCATGATTGGAAAGGGTACTGAACCGTGACGGGGAAGATTACTTTGCTTTCGCGGCGAAGGCGTCGAGCTGCTTCTGCGCTTCGGCGATGATCGCGTTGATACCAGCGGTCTCATACGCTTTCTTCATCTTCGGATACGCTTCGTCATAATCGACGATACCGGAATTGAGTGCTGCGCCGAATTCATCAGAAACAGTGGTGCAGGCAGCAATTTCGGTTTTGACGGGTTCCTGGTTGAAGGTCCATCCAAGTGCCTTGGTCGGGACGGCGGAATCATTGAATTCCTTCATCTTGACCCACTTGTCAGGAGATTCGTTGGCCCACAGGTAATCGAGGAACTGGCTTCCGCCCATGGCCCACTGAGCCAGGCCGGTGTAGCCGGAGTTTTCAGCCGTCACGCCATCGGCGTAATCGATCTGGTTTTCTCCAACCTTTTTGTAGTGCTTGCCTTCGATACCCCAGTCGAGGAGGTTCTTGATGGCCTTGTCGTAGAACAGCAGGTCGAGGAACATCATGGCGCGTTCCGGATTCTTGGAAGCGCGCGGAATGACGAACATGGAGTTGGTAAGGTCGCCGGTCATGGTATAGCGGGGCAGACCCTGGTACGCGTAAATCTGAGTGATCGGGTAGCCAAGCTGGGCTTCCATTTCCTTGTCCTTGCCGGGCTTGAGCTGTTCAGCCCACATGAAGGCTTTCTGCGCCTTCTTGACAGGCATGCCATCCTGCAGGGTGGCCACGTCTTCGTTGATGTAGCCCTTCTTGAACCAATCACGTGCAAGGGCCTGAACGGTCTTGTACTCTGTGGATTCACGGGTATTGATGACCTTGATGTCTCCATCGGTCTTGATGAAGCCTACATCGCCGTTGATGCTGGCCGAGTAGTCCATCATGAAGTAGGAGGACTGGTCACCCTTGGTGGAAATGAGGGGGATGACGTCGGGTTCTTTTTCCTTGATGGTCTTGAGGAAGGGTTCGAGGTCGGCAGGTGTTTTCACACCGGAGAAGTCCATGCCATACTTGTCGGCCATGGCCTTGTTGACAAGCACGCCGCTCACGCCGAGCATGTCCTTTGAAGTGGGGATGCCGTACAGCACGCCTTCGATACGGGGGGCTTCGAGGTATGCGGGGGCGATGTTCGCGACGATGTTCTTGCCATACTGCGCGAGCAAGTCGTCCAATGGCAGATATGCCTTCTGGGAGACATAGGTCTCATAGTTCCACCATTGCGGGCTGAACATGGTGTCGATGGCTTCGCCGGAAGCAAGCGCAAGTTTCTGCTTGTCCGCATAGCTGTCCCACCAGAAATAGTTCAGCTTGATGGTGGCGTTGATCTTTTCCGACAAAAGCTTGCTGACTTCCGTTTGTACAAGTTCGATGTCCTTGACCTGAGGGGCCAGGAACCACGCATTGATTTCTACAGGTTCCAGACTGGCTACCGGTGCGACCGCCGATTCACTTGTTGCCGCAACTTCCGATGATTTTGCAGGGGCGGAAGGGCTCGGAGTCGCACTGGTGGTCGGGGCTGCAGTGCCACAGCCTGACAGTAGGACGGCCAGGGCAAGGAGCACGGCGAACAGTCGGCTCAAGCGTTTTGTGGTTGTTCCCATTTTTGGTTCCTCCTTTTAAACTTGGAAAATTGGGTGTTTGATGGAAACGGTAATCCGGACGTCGACTTTCCGGCGTACCGTCATCAACAATGGGGGGTGTGGGTGCGTATGAACTCACCCTTTGACTGCGCCAATGGTCAGACCCTTGATAAAGTATTTCTGGAAAAAAGGATACGCAAACACGATAGGGCCGATACCGAGAATGGCCATGGCCATTCGGAGCGTTTCGGAGGGCACCTTCCCCATCTCTCCCCGTGTGACGGAAGCACTCTGTGCGACAGAGGATGTGAGGTATTCCACGGTACGAAGCGCCTGGTACATGGCGAATTGGATGTTGTAGTACTTGGGGCTGTCGATGTACAAGAGGCACGCATACCAGTCGTTCCAGTACATCAGCACGGAAAACAGACCGATGGTGGCGATGACAGGGGTGGAAAGCGGGAGGACGATGCTGACAAAAATACGACCCTCGCTTGCACCGTCAATTTTAGCCGATTCCAGTACGGAGTCCGGCAGGTTCAGCGAGAAGAAGGTCTTTACAATCAGAACATTGAAAGCGGAAACCAATCCGGGGAGGATGAGCATCACGGGATTATCCTTCAGGCCGATGTATTTCGTGTACATGATATACCAGGGGACAAGGCCGCCATTGAACAGCATGGTGAAAAAGATGTAAAAGGCGAAGAAATTGCGGGCCTTGAAATTTTTGCGGGAGAGCGGGTAGGCGTACAGCAAGACCATGAGGGTGCTCGTGAGGGTTCCTATGACGCATACTGCAATGGACATGCCGTATGCACGGATGATTTTGGAAGGATCCAGGAAAAGATACTTATACGCGGTTGCGGACAGCACCTTGGGGAAAAAGGTGTACCCTTGCTCCACCAGGGAGGCGGAGTCCGTGATGGATACCGTGAAGATCAGGATGAGCGGGGCAACGCAGATCACGCAGTAAAGCGAAAAAAGCAGATTGAACACGCTGTTGGTCTTGCGGGAAATGTTGTTGCCTGCAAAACCATGCCCTGCCCGTTTCCGGGGGGTGTCTTTGCTGGCGTTGATGACGGGGGTTGTCGCTGACATGGCCGATCCTCCCTTGTGATAGCGAGTCTGTTCAGAACACCTTGTTGTCCGGGCTGATTTTTCCGACAGCCCAGTTGGCCGTAAGGACGAGGATGAAGCCGACGATGGACTGGTAGAAACCTGCAGCCGAGGACATCCCGAGGTCGCCTGTACGGATGAGTGCATTGTAGATGTAGGTGTCCAACACATCGGTGGTGGGTTTGAGCAGACCCTGCTGCATGGGAACCTGGTAAAACAGGCCAAAGTCGGAACGGAAGATGCCGCCCAGTGCCATGAGCGTGGTGACAATCATCAGCGGAACCAGGAAGGGAATGGTGATCCGGGTGATCTGTTGCCACTTGTTTGCGCCATCAAGCACGGCCGCTTCATAAAATTCCTGATCGATACCGGTTATGCCGGCCAGATAAATCACAATGCCGTAACCAATGTTTTTCCAGATGTTGACCAAGGGAAGGATGATGGGCCAGTATTCCGGCGATGTGTACCAATCAATGGTTTCCACGCCGAGCATAGGTGCGATGGAACTGTTGAAAAGTCCCTTCGGTGCGAGGATCGCATAGACCAGATAAGCTACTACGACCCAGGACATGAAATACGGAAGAAAGATGACCGACTGGTACACTTTGGCAGCCTTGCGGTTGCGCAGCTCGTTGAGCACAAGCGCACACATGACGGCGAGGACAAGGCCAAGAAAAATGAAGACCAGGTTGTAGCCGATGGTATTGCGGGTGATGCGCCAGGCGGCTTCCGACTTGAAAAGAAACTCGAAATTCTTGAGACCGGACCAGGGGCTGTTCAAGAAACCATCCACGTAATTGAAGTTCTTGAAGGCGATGATGGCACCGAACATGGGGATGTAGTTGTTGACGAAGACAAACAGAAAGGCTGGTGCCAGCATGAGTAGAAATGGGCCGCTGGTTGTGAGTTTCTTGTTCAGTGTTGCCCGTTTTTTGGGTAAAGGTGCTGTTTTCTGAAGTTCCATGGACGTCATCCGGTTCCATCCTTTCATTGATTTCACCTGCAACCAGGCGAATGGGCATAAAAAAAACAGACCGACATGGCTTCGGGAATGGAGTTCCTGTTGGCAGCTGATGGGGCAAGTGTATCATTCGCTGCGGAGGAGCCTCAATTCACGATCCTTGCATCTGCTTTCATTAAAAGCGCATGATTGTTTCAGAAACAGACTCAGCGTTTACGACATTCGCAGACCGACATGCCGGTGTGCTTTTTGAACAGGATGCTGAAATAGTGGGGATCGTCGATTCCGATCCGCTTGCCGATCTCACAGGATTTCATGTCGCTTTGCGTAACGAACTCGAAGGCCTGCGACATGCGTTCCCGCGTGACGTAGTCCACAAAACTGCGGCCTGTCTTGCGACGGAACAACCGGGAAAGATGGCTGGGGCTGACGTAGAAGGCGGCCGCTGTTCCGGAGAGCGTCAGCGAAGCATCGCCCAGGTTCGCCCGGATGAACGTGAGAACGCGTTCGACGAGAGGGTCGGTGGAGATTCTTTCCTTGGTGGTTTGCAGCGCGGCCACCTGGTCGATCAGGTTTCCCAAAAAGACCTTCATGTCCGGCAGATTGTCGATGCCAAGGATGGATTCGATCAGCTGCGGATTCTCATCCGGCTGTGCGTCGCCCTCGGCATGATGCGCACGTATGACCTGTCCGCACACCAGGACAATATCAAGGGCTTCCTGACGCAGAAGAGGCAGGCTTCGGCTGTCAGCTGGCAGCAGTTGGAAAAAGCTATTATCCACAAGGCTGCGTGCCTTGTCTGCCAAGCCGGCACCTAATAAAAGGGAGAGCCGGTCAAGCCGCCCGGTGCGATCGCCGCCATCGACGGCAAGAAGGGATTGCGCGTCACCACAACGGATCACCCGGTTGCGGCCGAACACGACCTTTCCCGAGACCGCCCGGCAGGCTTCACGATAACTGCCGGAAAGCGCGTCGAGATGCTCCATCCGTGAGCCGGTGCCGATTGTAACATAGCAATGGCATCCATTGAGGAGCTGCGTCAGCAGGACCTCGCCGCAGGCATCCAGATCCAACGCGGTGTTGCCGTTCACCACCGCGATGCGCTTCGGTCCGTCCGCCAGGACGAACAGCCCGTCGTCCGCACGGAATGTTTTCCGGACAAGGCCCAACGCTTTCGAGGCAAGTTCCCGCTGGATCGTTTCGTCGCAGTCTCCCGCATCGACCGGCTCGACTTCAATGACGGCGGTTTGGAAGGGTCCGGCATCCGGCAGGGGAAATGAACCGGTCTCTCGTAATTCCTTCAGTGCGGCATCCTGATCTCCGCACCCCGTGAGGAGGCAGAGCAAGGCGTTTTCCTGCAGCGTCGGCCGCAAATCCGTCTGCCGGCGGCGCAGCTGCTCCAAGTCCTGACTCAGATGACGTTCCTCCCTAATCCTGTCCCGGAGGGCGGTGGCCGTCTGTGTCAGTTCCTCGGCGCGGAGCGGCTTGAGAAGGAAATCGGAGACTCCGATCTTGATGCAGGACTTTGCGTACTCGAATTCGTCGTGTCCGGTGACGATGACAATTCGGATGGACGGGTTTCGCTCGATGACCATGCGGCTGAACTCTATGCCATCGATGGCTGGCATGCAGATGTCCGTAAAGATGATGTCGGGTCGGACTTCATCCAATAGCGCCAATGCATCCCCTGCGCCGGAGGCTTCCGCGACAATCTCCATATCAAGCGCAGCCCAGTCGACCCGCATGCGGATCAGGCTGCGGATCAGGATTTCATCGTCAACGATCATGACGCGCATGCGCTCTTCCATTCCTGTCCCCCGTTCATTTCATAGGATGAAACACTCTAAATTCATCATACTGAAACGAAAACGCAAACGCAAGCGTCAGTCTCTGGAGGTGACCGATCAGTCGGTTACCGTAATGGTGCTCGAGATCATTCCCATCCAGCAGGTGTACCCGATCTGTCCGGCTTTCAGCGGGGTGAACGAAAGGATATTGTCACCGGGTTGCAAATCCTTCTGGATGTTGAATTCAGGAATAAGGACGGTTCCGTTGCATCCGTTCAGGCTGCCGGCGTCGACGTGCAGGTTGAACCGGACCGGAACGCCTTTCTTCACGGTAATGGCAGGGTAAGCGTTCGACTGCACTTCACCCTTGACAATCTGCACGTCTCCTGAAGTCTTGGGTGCTCCGACAGTAGAGCTTGCCGAAGCGCTTGAGATGGCGGAGGAAGGTTGCGCCAAAGATGATTGAGTGGAGGAAGGTTGCGCCGAGGATGGCTGTGCTGAAGATGATTGTGCGAAGGATGGCTGTGAGAAGGAAGAAAGCCCGAAGACCTGCATGCCCCCAAGACTGAATCCCCGCTGCATCATGATGACGCCAAGCACCACAACCAGGATGGCGCTGAACCGAAGGATGGATCGGGTGAACTTTCTGCTGAGCAGGGTGCTGATGGCGCCGAAGCCGAACATGAGCGGAACGGTTCCCACACTGAACACCAGCATCGACAGGGCGCCTGCGATTGCACTCCCGGTTCCCAATGCATACAGTTGCATGGCCTGCAATGGGCCACAAGGCATCAGGCCGTTCAGGAGCCCCACAACAAAGGGGCCTCGTTCGCCGGACTTTCCCATCAGCGTGTTGCGGATACCGGCAGGCATATGGATCTGAAAGCGGCGAAGGGCGGGAACAAGACCCAGCATGTTGATGCCCATCACGACCATGAACAATCCGGCCAGAATGGCGACAATGCCGCGGGCATATCCGGAAAAGCTTATGACGGAGCCCAATGCGCCGACCACGCCCCCTACGAGGGTATAGGAGAGGACCCGGCCGCCATTGTAGAGGAGACTGGGCTTCCATTCTGCCTGCGCAGTTCCGTCCGGCTTTCGTACCAGGCATTGGGAGAGATTGATGCCGCCACACATGGCAATGCAGTGGAGCGAGGTCAGCAAACCCACCACAAACAGCATGCCATATCCCATGGAGGCCTTCACTTGCGGGATGAAGTTGAATCCGACCGTTCGATCGACAAGAAGATACAGGGCGATCAGCAAAATCCCGACGCCTGCCAATTGCAGAGGGCTTAATGTGCCCGGTTTCCTTTTTTCGAAGGTTGGTACTGCATCCCTGTCATGTCCCCTGTTCTTTTTACTGGAAGGGATCGCTTCGGAAACTTCATAGCCTGCATTGCAAATGGCTTGATGCACTTCCGTTTCATTTGTCATGAGAGAATCGTATACGATTGTAGCGGAAGTGCTTTTGAAGCTAGCCGTGACTTCCGATACACCCTGTACGGATAAAAGCGCGCGTTGTATTGCCTTCTCGCATTGGGTACAGGTCATTCCATCGATGCCGATGGTTTTCTTTATCCGTAACACCATTTGCGCACCTCCGTCCAATCGGTTCCAGAATCTGCTGCTACTTCAGGCTATAGGGTTTCAGGAACTTTTCCACCAATTCCTTCTTTCCGTTGGCATCCTTGACTTCCACTTTTGCGAAGACCCATTCCTGCATTTTCGCCGGATCCACACCAGCATCCATGAAGGGTTGCGGATTCAGGACAAAGACAATATCCTTGTCATTCGTGGAAAGGTCCTTGGCCCATTCGAACATGTCGCCGTTTCCAAATGCGACCCCATAATGATCCAGCTTTTCGTGATAGCCGATGAGGCTCCGATGGGTTTCGACGATCTTCCTGAAGCTGTCCAGCGGTTTCGGTTCCCCGGTGTAGGCGGATTTGTCCGTGCCTTGTTCGGAGTGCACCATCAGTAGATTTTTCGCCGCATCATGCCAATAGGTTCCTTCGGGAAGCTTCTTCGGATCAAGGCCGGCATCCAGGAACGGTTTTGCATCGAATTCCATCATCAGATCCGGTTTTCCCGCCGCGCTGAAGTCTTTGCTCCAGACGAACCTTTCCCCGCCGGGAGATTGGAGGGACCAGCCATTGTTCGTCCCGTCCGTTGCGACCTTGTCCCCGAGGGACGTCAAGACACTATCGAAGGATGTCACGGACACTTTACCGATGACATCCGTGGCAGTACAGCCCGCAGTGAGCAGCACACCCGACAGAACTGCGGCGGCCAGTGCGATTTTTCCCACTGAGGCGGCTTTCACATTCATATGATTCATGATGTCCGGTTCCTCCGTCATTCCATGTATATACCCCGGCGGGGTATTCTGTGTTTCTAGTATCGCATGGAGTCATGGAGAAATTATGGAGAACCTTTGTTGAGGCGGAAAAGCTTGCGGTGCATATCGTGCGCAACCAGCATCCTTGTATGCGTCACGGGGACTTGTGTTCGTTTCGGTCGACAGGCAGGCTGATCTGGAAAGAGGCCCCCGCTCCTTCTTCGCTGGCGACGGCAATTGTGCCGCCATGAGCTTCCACAATGGCCTTCACGAGCGAAAGACCGATTCCTGACCCTCCGGTGGTTCTGTTCCTCGAAACATCCGCCCGGTAGAAGCGCTCAAACACATGCGGAAGGTCCTTTGCGGGAATGCCTGTTCCGGTATCCGAAATCTGCAGGACCACCTGATTCTTTTCCCTGCGGGATGTCAGTGTGATGCTGCCGCCTGCGGGGGTGAATTTCAACGCATTGGAAACAAGATTGATGACAACCTGACTCATCTTGTCCTTGTCCGCATAAAGAACACTGTCGTCGCAGTCGATGAGAACCTGGATTCCCTTCTGACGGAAGGTCGTCTCGAAAGTCTCCATCAGCCGTCTCAGGAAGGGTTCTGCCGGAAGCTCCGCTTTTTCCAGCATCAACGTGTCGCTGTCGTATTGGGCCAGCTTTTCGAGATCCATGACCAGGCGCGAAATCCGCAGGATTTCTTCGTGGCAGCTTTCAAGTCTTTGCACGGTGGGTTCCCAAACTCCATCGATCATGGTTTCAAGGTGGGTTTGCAGGGTGGCCAGCGGGGTGCGCAGTTCATGCGCAACGTCTCCGGTCAGACGTTTTCGCAGGGATTCCTGACTCTCCAGGGATTCGGCCAGTTGATTGACGGTTTCGGACAATTGGACGATTTCGGTCGTGCTGGAGTTGGTTTTGATTCGGGAACCGTACATCCCTTTGCCGATCGCCTGGGCCGCGTCATTGACAAGGGAGATGGGGTTGCTGATTCTCCGCGAGAGCAGCATGCCGAAAGCGAGCGCGAGAAG
This sequence comes from uncultured Clostridia bacterium, assembly GCA_942493335.1. Taxonomy (GTDB): domain Bacteria; phylum Bacillota; class Clostridia; order DSM-8532; family DSM-8532; genus JAEWSN01. Next base: position 4,025,003 of record OW818693.1, read on the forward strand.
AAGGGAGAACAGGCCGACTCCAATGAATATGCCATTCAGGGTTTTGATGAAGTGCATGTCGATGTCATTGTAAAAATAAGGTCCGTAATAGGCGATATCCACTGTCCCAAGTTTCGCGCCACCCTGCGCAAGGTCAATGGTCTCCTTCGTCAACTGCCCATTCCATCCGGGATTGCTTGTTTTCATGTTATGGGTCATGTCCTGGATCATCTGTTGGCACATTCCCTGATTATACGTGTAGGCATCCCAAATCATCGTTCCCTCGACATCCTTTACTTGAAGGATCAGCCCCTGTTCCATGGCGTAAATGCCCAAATCCTGAATGGCGGATGCGTCAAACTGCCCATCCACGTGGATTTTTGCGGCAATCAGTCCGGCAATTTCCTGGGTCTGCTTTTGCTGATTTTGCTGGATGTAGTCCCGGAAATGCTTCTCGAGTTGAATGTTCGAAAAAACCCCGATCAGCAGAACGCAAATCAGAGCTGTTGCAGCGAAGGACAGGGTCAGTTTCGTTCGGAGTCCGTATTTCATTTCACTCACCGCCAAACTTATAGCCGATTCCATGGATGGTCAGGATGTAGACTGGATTTTTCGTATCCGATTCAATCTTCTGACGCAGGTTTTTGATATGGGAATCGACAGTTCGATCAAATCCCTCGTAGTCGCTGCCCAAGGCGGAAACAATCAATTCTTCCCGTGTGAAAACGCGGGTCGGATACGCGATGAGGGTCGTCAGGATTTTATACTCGTTTGGCGTGAGGTTCACGAGTTCCCCTTGCTTTCGCACCTCATGCTTCTGATTTTCAATGACCAGATCCCGATCATTGAAGATCATCGTATTGAACAGCGGCGCAGATTCCGCGCTTCTGCGCAGCAAGGCATGAACGCGGGCCAGAAGTTCCCGGACACTGAATGGCTTTGTCATGTAGTCATCCGCTCCGATATCCAGACCTTTCAGCATGTCGGATTCGGCAGCCTTGGCTGTCAGCATGATGATGGGCAGGCGGGAGGTCTTTCGGATTTTTTTGCAGAAATCCTCGCCAGACATGTCTGGCAGCATCAGATCAAGAATCAACAGATCAAGTGCATGGCGTTCCATGACTTTTTGTGCCTGGGCACAGTCATATGCATGAAACACGGTATATCCGCTGCTTTCAAGGTACGATTTGATGGCTTCGACGATCTTTGCTTCATCGTCGACCACGAGGATTTTCTGTTGTTTCAACGCCATCGAAACACCTTCCCGGGTGGGTCAATTCTTGAACGACCCACTTATGGGTCGCATTGACAGTCGTGCCTTCCCCGCGCAGCTTCTGTCCTGGTCATGCCATCAGTATATGTTTTTGCAGCAGTACCCTGCCTATACGGTATTTACCCGGAATATACCCCTATTGCGGTTTTCTTTGGCAACAGGACATTCTCGAACCACTGTTGGCACCGGGAGCCACCGCCGTGGATGAATCGACATTGGCGATGTCATCGACAACTTGAATGGAGCTGGTGACCATGCCCATCCAGCAGGAGTAAGGAAGGGTGCCGGTTTCCTTCGGAGTGAATTCCAGAACGTTGTCGCCGGCCTTCAAGGCCACCTGCACATGATATGCCGGAATAATAACGGTCCCATTGCATCCGGTGATGTTTTTCTGCTCGGCCTGAATGTGAAAGCGGACCGGTACGCCTTTCTGGACAACAATGGGCGCGTATGCATTGGTGGCCAGTTGAATCGTCACTTCCTGAACATCCCCGTTCAGTACGGCAACATTCTCCGGGTTCTTTACGGAGGCCGTTTTGCTGTACGCCGATGCTGAATTGGTGGACAACAGGTTTTTCCCCACCAAAGCGATCACCAAAACCAATACGAGGATGGCTCCTGTTTTCAGTGCCTTTGCGAACGTGGTCTGATTCTTGTTCATCAATCATCCCTCCATATGTGCAAGCTGATACATATCCAGTGTCCCGATCATCCTAGCAAAAGAATATGGAGAAGATATGATGATTCATGGTTCATGATGAAAGATAGTAAATCCTGGTGATTCCAGGTGAATAGCGGATATCTGGCAGAAGGCGGAAGATAAAGATACAATGTACTGGACAAACGAAGAATCTCTGGTCGGAAGGGCTTGATTTGGTTCCCTTCCCCGACTGATGCAGAACCGGACTGGAGTTTCAGCTGCAATAAACCAAACAGAGCGTGATGTGGAGGAAGACAAGATGAAATGGATTACGCGATCCCATGTGCTTGTTGACCGGGTAGCCTGTCCTTGGCTCATCAAGTGGGTTGTTGATTCTGAGGCCGAGTTTCTGTTTGTTGCGAACAATCAGGTTCTGCAGACGGCAAAGAAATAGGCGCGCGCTGCCGCTCAGCCTCAAACGAATGGTCCGCTGCCCGTTTACAGCGGAAGCCACTAAATCGAGGAGGGAACATGTGGGAAGTCTGAATTCTGCTTTGCGATTGCACCGCAGATGAGAGGAATGTGGATGAAGCGGTGAACCTGACACATATCCGTTTCGTCGATCAGAAGATTTCGCTGGGAAGCGAATAAAGAGGCTTCATGAGTCGTTGGAGAATGAATGTGTACTTGTGCTTATTCCTGCTTATGGTCGGATTATCCGGATGCAGTGTGAAAAGCACCGATGTCAGGCCTCATGTCGAAGAACTTCGTTTTCACAGCAACAAGCTGGTGAAGGATACAAGGCTGAAGGTCTATCTTCCAAAGGGATATGACAGGGAGGGCGCGTATTCGGTCCTGTACTTTCTGCCAGACTACGGAGGCAGCGTCGATACGGTGATGGAGCAGTATGCCATCGCAGATAAGGCGGAAAAGCTGATCGCGGAGGGCAAAATCACGCCGCTCATCATCGTCGCAGTCAGTATCGAGAGGAGCTTTGGCATCAACGCTTCGGAAAAGGTGGAATCTTTTGTCACGTCGTCGGGGAAAACTTTCCACACAGGCATGTATGAGGACTATGTGTGCAAGGAAGTCATTCCTTTTATTGATGCGAACTATGCCACATGCGGGAAGCGGGAATGCCGATATATCGGTGGGTACTCCATGGGCGGCTTTGCGGCACTGCATCTTGCATTTCGAAATCCGGAACTATTCTCAAAGGTGGGTGGACACAGCCCTTCGCTCTTCACAGAAGATTTTCCAGACAAAACGGTTTCGGATTGGTTATATCCTGATATGGAGACGAGGAAGAAACGGGATCCCATCTTGCTGGCACAAAGCCATGATCTGGGTGGCTTGTCTGTGTTTCTCGATGTGGAAACCGGGGGTACACCCGGTGTGAAAGTCCTGTATGATGTGTTGATCAGGCAAGGCGTTGCGGCGGAGTATCGTGAAATGTCGCTGAGTCATGGTCGGGAAAGCTGCAACGAAAATATGAATGACTATTTGATGTTCTATTCCGGGGTATGAATGTGTGATTTGACATGGCCCATTGAACGGTGGGATGCATATTAACCGCTCGGCATATGGCATTTGGGCGCACATTCGCATGGACGGGGAAAATCGATTCGCATTCATGATGATCCGGAAGAAACGAAGAAATGGGTGGTTGAGGCGTTATGAAGAACTCAAACGGTGTGCTGACAGAACAGTCAATATCTGAAATGAAAAAGACAACGGTCCGCGTGCTGCCGCAGGGCATGGTAAACGTGTTCCTTCTTGAAGGTGACGGACTGGTGCTTGTGGATGCGGGGCTTCGTGGCGGGGAAAAGCGGCTGCTCCGCACGATCAGCGCGAATGGTGTCGATCCGAAGCAAATCCGCCTCATTGTTGCCACCCACAACCACGAGGACCACATCGGAGCGTTGCAGGCCATGCGTGAAACGACCGGTGCGCGGACCGCCATGAGTGTCATCGATTGCGACGTGATGGAAGGGCGGATGAAGGATGAAATTACCCCCCTATCCCTGCTGGCCAAAATCATGTTCCGCCTTGGCGGGGTGGATGCCAAACCCAAGGGAGACAAAAAACCTCACGCAAAGCCCCCACGGAAGAATCAAACCCCATCCATCGACATTGCCTTCAGCAGTGCGTTCGATTTACGTCCCTACGGCATCGCCGGTGATGTGCTGCCGACGCCGGGGCATACAACGGGAAGTGTTTCCATCCTGCTTGAGGACGGAAGCGCACTCATCGGTGACAACCTGATGGCCATGATGCCCTGGAGCAAGCCCGGAAGGCCCATGTTGGCCCACGATCTTGACATGATCAGGACGAGCCTTCGCATGCTGCTCGACAAGGGCGCCGTGCGCTTTTATCTCTCCCATGGGAAGTCGTTTGAACGGGAGGCTGTGGAACAGGCGCTACGGAAACTGTAGGAGACTCATTGGCCGGACCTATGGTCGGCCGAGGACATGGCACGGAGGAGAAGCCTGTATGCTATGGTGGTATGCAGGGAAGGGAACATACATGCGGATGAGAGGTGTGTCCTGATGGAACGAAGCGTGATCCTTTACATTGCCACAAGCTTGGATGGGTATATTGCCACGGACGATGAATCGCTGGAGTGGTTGTTTCGTGTGGAGGGGGAAGGCGACAACGGCTATTCTGAATTCTACAACACGGTCGACACGATCATCATGGGGAGAAAGACCTACGATTGGATCATGAAAGAGGAGAAGGGGCACTTTCCCTATGAAAACAAGAAGTGTTATGTCTTCTCAAAGTCGGCACATGACTTCAATGAGCAGGTGGAATTCGTTTCTTGCGATATCATCGACTTTATCAGCAGGCTGAAGTCCGGGAATGGTGGCGGCATTTGGATTGTCGGCGGCGGAAACCTGATCGCCCCTCTTGTACAAGAGAATGCCGTGGATGAGTACATCATCACCATTGCACCGAAGATCATCGGTTCCGGCATTCCCCTGTTCAGGAGGCAGTTTGTTGAAGTCGGGCTCGAGTTGAAAAGCGTAAGGCGGTTCGGGCAGTTCGTCGAACTTCATTATGTGAAAAAACCGGCCTGAGAAACGGAATGGGGGTGCACCGGGGTACGGTCCTTCCCAGCACAGCATGGAGAGTGACAGCCCCCGCAAGGAGTGGCTCGCCACGCATGGTCGGGCCCCCGTGGCAGAGAAAGGCGAATGATGAATATCCTGTGCATCAATGGTAGTCCGCGTCACGACGGTAGTTCGGTTCTCCTCCTGCAGCAGATTCTCGCGGGGTTCCACGCGGAGGACCAAAACGTAAAAATCTGGCATTTGGGAGATGCCGATATCGGCCACTGCATCGGGTGCAAAGCCTGTCACAGGACCGGCCGCTGCGTGCAAAGGGACGATGTGGACCGTATCCTGCAGGATTTGTTTTCCGCCGATCTGGTGATTGTGGCATCGCCCTCCTACTGGGGCGATGTGACCGGGCAGATGAAGGTCTTCTTCGACCGTAACACGCCGTTTTCCGACACAAATCCGAGTGCGGACAAGCTTGCGGTTCCAGCTGGGAAGTCAGGCGTCGCTGTGGCGGTCCGTGCAGGGAAAACCGATCATGAAAACCTCCATATCCTGGGATCCATCGAACACTATTTCGGGCACCTCGGTATCACGCCACGCGGCCGATTGTCGGTGACCGGCGTCGATACGATTGAGGAATTATACGGCCAGCCGGACGCGCTTCAACGGGCATATGCATTGGGAGAACAGCTCCAGGCTGAATTCAGAGAGGGGGCACCATGCTGAAAACGTCGCCCAGCGGCAGCCTGTGCCCGTACTACTACATGGGCGGCGAGCTGCATCCGCTCAAGTACGGAAGCCACTTCGACCGGAAGGAAGAACTCCTGGCCGTCATGAAGGCAGAAGAAGCCTTCATTCTGCAGTCATCCGGTCAGAACAACCGTAGAATTTGGGTGGATCTGTACGAAACCACACTTGATGACAGCATCATTGTGGCGCTGATCGACCATATCGCCGCCATCGAACCCAAGATCCACAAGCTTTGTCTGGTCGGCTGTTCCGGTCATGACGAACGCAGGATCCGTAAACGGATGAAAGTCCTTCACATGGATATGGCAAAAGCGATCCGCTTTTATGACGATCCGGAGGAAGCGAAGAAATGGTTGGTTGAAGCGTTATGAAGTTGTCAGGCGGCTTACGCCATCCTGTATGCACGATCGATTCTTTTCCTGTTTTTCAGCTGCCTCTGTTGCCAATCTTCGACAGTGGTATGGGGAAAGTGCAGAGCATTCTTTCGTACGGCCTTGGCTATATGTTGCTGATAAATCTGACGGCCGATTGATTTGGTACGTGTCATCGCCAGAAGCGGGAATAATAGAGAACCCGCCATCCTTTTCGGGAAGCGGGTTCTATTGGTTGCGGAGACAGGGGAAGGCACAACTTTTTACAACCTGGCATGCAGTTCTGCCATTGCCAGCATTCCTAACGGTACTGAGGACCACACTTAATCTGATGTCTTGAGAAAAGCCAACAGATCAGCATTCAACTGGTCTTTATGCGTATAGGCAAGACCGTGCGGTGCTCCGGCATAGACTTTCAGCTTCGCATTCCTAACCAGTTTCGACGAAAGGCTGGCTGCAGCGATCATCGGCACAATCTGGTCATCATCGCCATGAATGATCAGGGTTGGGATATCGAATTTCTTCAGGTCTTCCGTAAAATCTGTTTCAGAGAATGCTTTGATGCAGTCATACGTATTTTTGTGTCCTGCCTGCATCCCCTGAAGCCAGAACGAATCGATCATGCCTTTTGATACTTTGGCTCCGGGTCTGTTCGCGCCGAAAAACGGACCGCCGGCAAGATCCTTATAGAGCTGCGAGCGGTCAGTCAGAGCGTTGAGACGAATTCCGTCGAAAACTTCAATCGGCAGTCCGTCTGGATGCGCTGCTGTTTTCAACATCAATGGCGGTACGGCAGAAATCAATGCAACCTTCTCGACCCGCTTTGTGCCGTATCGACCGATATAGCGGGTGACCTCGCCTCCACCGGCAGAAAATCCGATCAAGACTGCTTTTTTTATTTCGAGTATTTCGATGAGCTCCGAAAGGTCATCGGCATAAGTGTCCATATCGTTTCCATTCCATGGCTGGCTCGAGCGGCCATGTCCGCGACGATCATGCGCGATGCATCGATAACCGTTCGAGGCAAGGAAAAACATTTGTGCTTCCCAGCTGTCGGCATTCAGGGGCCAGCCGTGGCTGAACAGGACCGGGGGTCCTTCTCCCCAGTCCTTGTAATGGATGCTTGTGCCATCCTTCGTTGTAAACATACCCATTGGGTGCCTCCTTTTGTAATGTTGATTTCAACCAACCTGTGTCGTCAGGAACAGGGGGAGGGACATGTGCGTGATTTGATCCTGAAGAGCATCAATCTCGTCGATATGCCGATCCTCATCGTTCAATATTTCCTCGAGGATTTCACGAGTGGCGAAGTCATTTACATCACCAGCCAGCTTGATGGCCTCGTTGTATGCCTTGATGACCTCTTCTTCGGCCAGATGGTCGTTGTCCAGCTGTTTTGATGCATCACTTCCGATGTGGATGGCATGCAATTTGCTGACGACAGGAATGCCTTCCAGGAAGAGAATCCGACCGATAAGTCTTTCTGCGTGCTTCATCTCGTCAATGGATCGTTTCTCGAAATAACCGTGCAGTTTCTCGTAGCCCCAGTTCGCGCTCATCTCCGAATGCACCATGTATTGGTTGATGTGCGAGAGTTCATCCGATAGCAGCGCGTTCAGTTTTTCCATCAGATCTTTGTTACCCTTCATTTTGAAACCCCTTTCGTGGCAGGCATGCGCATGAGAATGCGCGTGTCATCAATGGGTCCGCGAATTGTGGAACGGGTAGGCAAGTTGTGAATACGGAGTGATCTTCCTCAGTGGTCTGGTGCCGCTCTCCGCAGCACCAGCCGACAGGCATCATGGCAGCTTTCTCATATGCTGTACCTCAACGGACTTGATTTGTGCCATTGCATCCAGCCCTCCGGAAACAAATATCATGATTTGAACCTGATGCGGCCCGGTCACATTCTCCGAAGCCAGGATGTTTTGCAGATCATACTTTTGCATGCCTGCAACAGCCGTATCTCCCTGTATGTAGAAGTCCTTGTTCAGATCCTCAATGACCAGCTTCACGCCCCAGGACCGGGTTGCAGATATGACATCAACACTAAGCAAGGGTTGTCTGTCAAAGTCCAGAGCAAAAGAATTGCTTGTGGCGGGACCCCATGTGTTTTCCGGCTTGACTGAAAAAAGGGCATTTCCGCTTGCGACATCCTTTGTCACGGTGATTCCGTCGCAGATCCACAGGACCATCTCATCGGCACTCGCAGAGAGGACTTTCTCACCCAGAACATTTCGGATGTTCAAATCGATGCAGCTTGAATATTTCACTCCCTTGACGGTCTCAATGGTCACATTCAGTGTTTTCTTTCCGCTTTCATACAATGACGTATCCATGCTGAAACCGGCGGGTAAACTGCTCCCTGTGAATACCAGGGTCCCGGAAAGATCCAGGGTCACCTTTTTCAGGCTGTCTCCATTGGGGACACCGATGCCAATGGATAAAGGAATGGTTCCGGATACTTCCTGACCATCGGAATAACCGTTGATGGAGATGGATGCATTCTGGTAAGTTACCGTTTTCCCGTTGATCTGGATCTTATTCCCGGAAAGGGTGACTTTCCCGTGAGTCGGCACCACAACGATCTGTGCGGCTTGGTCCGCGCCCAATGCAAAGGTGGTTTTGCCCTTAACCCCTGTTGCGATGAATGATTTCGTAACGGAGTCATAGAGATCTTTTTTCACTTTCCCAACATCAATGGTTACCTGCTTCATGGCTGCAAGCGGATTGTAGTATAAATAGGTCGGGTATGCATCGCGATGATTGAAATCCGTCTTCAGCAAATCGATTTGTAGAATTTCCGGAACGTTTGTTTTGTGGATGATCGATGAGAACAGCCCGACGGGTGTTGAACTGTAAATCCCGAAATAATCCGGTGCATCCCCGGTTGCATATGGCTGCGTTTCCCCTTTGTTTCGGACTCCTTCATAGGCGATGGAATTGAAATGGTCTTCCTGTGCCAAGGCATAATTGTTTTGCATATTGCCGGGAAGTCCGTCCGGATAAAATAAAACGGCATTGTTCGCTACCTGCAGCAAATATTTCGCAATGCTTTTGCTGTATTCCGGGGCATATCTTGCGACGGGTGCCATCTGCCCGGCTGTGACAAATGTGTTCATGGCAAATGCATAACCGCCCGTATCCGTAGTGCTGCCCAAAAGGCCATTCGCGTCATATTCTCCCCATTTTCCGGTGATGGTTCCCCATCCGGAGCGGGTATCCGAGGAGGGCGAAAAGACCCAATTCATGAACTTGCTGATCTGATAATTGGAACCGGTTTCCGCATTCATCCGGGCAGCAACATAGGGGCCATACGATCCTACGACCTCGAACAGGGGGTTGTATTGGAATTGGTTTGCCTGGGTCATGCATTTCGTTGCCGCGTCCAGATATTTGGTTTCCCCTGTTTTCACATAGGCCATGTATTCCAGATAGGCCACACCGATTACGGCATCCGGTTCCAAGTGGTCCGTCCCCTGGACGTTCATGTTCTTGAAGGAGAATCCTTGATGATTCCAATTGTTGTCCAACACTTTCAGTGCCGCCAGCCAGCTGTTATTCACATCCATCATTTTCTTCTGGATGGAGGACTCTTTTGGATAAAGCGCTGCAATTTGCGAATACAGAATCGTCGGATAGAGATCATACCAGAAGCTGTCCGTTGAGTCTGACTTTGCGGGATTGTTTGAAATGAAACCCCTTCCGGCGGCAGTTTTACTGTAGTAGGTGTCGATCATTTTCACCCAGTTCTTGTTTTGATAATCCGTCATGTCCTTTCCCATCAGGCTGGCGCCCAACACGGCGGGAAGCGTTGCAACCCCTTCGCCATATCCGGGTGTCCATATGATTTTGACGGATCGTATGGTTTGGGTTGATCCCAAATCAACGTATATCCATTCATTCATGGCCGTTTTGGAATACCATTCCTGTGTCAGCAATCCTGATGTGACGTTTCCGGCGAAGTCAATCCCATTGTTGCTGGAAGCGAAGGCTTTCTTTTGATAGGCCAGATCCTTCCCTTTGTACTTCCCGAAGACCTCAATCGCTGAGACTTCGAATTTATCCCCGATTCCCTTATCCAACTTCAGTCTGACATATCTGCCATACTTGCTGGCAAAGGCGATATTTTCGGTACCCCCTTTTCCATCTGTTGTTTTGAATACATCCTTCCACTGGACAGCATCACTTGATACTTGAATGGAATAGTGGGAAGCGTAGTCTCCCAGGCCCCACGAGTCTTTCATGTAGCTGGGCATGCCGAAAGTCAGCCCGGTGAATCCGCCTTGTGACGGATGATCCACTGTGAATGTTTTGAGGATGGGCAGGTCCTTTCCTTTTGCGTTTTCATCGAAAGCAAGATCATAAAAATCATTGGCGGTTTTCGTCCAATCCCTGATGTGAAAAGAACTGGGGATGTTTGGCCATGCTTCCACGGCAGGGATGATGCTTTGGTCTGTAACTGCGGCATTGGCGACATTGGGGCTGAGCGCGATCCCTGAAAAGGTAAAGCACACGACTAAAACCAGCAAGACACTGATCCATTTCTGCAATTTTTCGGACATCTTCATAATGACCTCCCACACAGATGACATACAGTTCTGCATATGAACAAGCTGAATTTCCATAAGACAATCAATGGTGATGTTTCCATTACCAGATTTGCGATGGAGAAAATCAGAGACCGTCATGTATTGTTAATTGGCGCGTGAATGGTAAGTGGGTACGCGAATTGTAAGCGGGTACACGAATTGTAAGCGGGTACACGAATTGTGGAAGGGTGCGCGAATTGTGAAATGAGTACGCAAGTTGTGAATCGAATAAGCAGATGACAATAAAAGGGCATTGTCATCCTGAAGGTTCAGTTTTCTTCACCTGATGCCTATTGACCCTATTTCCAGATTTTGAAACAGACCAAGGGATGTTTCATCAAGTGGTCTCGTGAGCGGTGACCAAAGCCAAGCGTGATTTTCCCTGCTTCTCGATGGTGTGTACGTTTGCCGCATCTCTTCTTGTTTTATGTCATGCATGGAGCGGAAATGCTTCTGTTATGATATATTGACATATTGGTTGTTGATGACGCAATAGGCCGGCAGGCTGCAAGGTGGCAATATCTGATCTGATTCAGGTACTATTGGTTTTCCCATGACCATGATGGGTATGACGAAAGAATTTGGCAAGGGAGGATGCAAGAATCGTGCTGGTCAATATCTTTTCCAAACGTCGGATCATACTCGTTGCAGCATCCGTTGTTGTTTTGCTTTTTGCCGTTTTGAACATGCTGTCGCACGGGGCTGGACTTGTTGAAGAGGGGAAGGCTGATTTTACCGGCGTCGATTTTGAACATAATGGATCCTTGTCATTGAGCGGGCAGTGGGAATTTTATAGGAATCAATTACTCACGTCAGAAGATTTCCGTGGAGATCTCCGCCCCCGAATGGATACCTTCCTGAATGTACCGGGCACGTGGGAAAAGGACAAATCAAGACCCGTTGTCTATCCGGATCATGGGTATGCGACGTATCGATTGGTGTTGAAATATCCAGCCTCGTTGAAAGACCCCGCCCTTCGCATAAAAAGCGTAGCGACTGCTTATCGCTTCTATGCCGACGGACAGCTGCTTGCAGTGGGTGGGGAACTGTCGGAGAATCCTCATGACTTCAAAGAAGGTGCCATACCCCTCGTTGTTGAACTGCCAAAGGCCACGCAGGAAATCGAACTGATCTTCCAGGTTGGAAATCAGAACTACGCCCGGGGTGGACTTCGTGAAAGTCCCGTATTCGGGTCGAAACAGGTTTTGGAACGACAAAACAGGATGCTTTTGGCAATGCAGCTTCTCTTTATCGGCAGTGTCTTCATATTCGGCATTCACTATTTTTTACTGTTCCTTATGCAGAAAGCGAACAAGACTGCGCTCCTGTTCAGCGTGCTATGCGTGATTACAGCATTGCGCGCCTCGATTTGGGGCGAGTTGCCCTTGCTGATCGCCTTCCCCAATGTGACATACAGTGTCTTGAGTTATATCAATTATTTCACAGGCTACAATATGATTGCGGCCATGCTCCTTTTTCTGCTTAGCATTTATCCGTCGGACTATAAGAAACGGGGGATGTGGCTTGCTTTGTCCCCCACTTTTCTATTTGACGCCATGCTGCTTCTCAAGTCGCCTGCGTTTGCCTCATCCTTTACGGATTACCTGTACCTCATGATATTGCTGCAAATGAGCTACATCATCATCGTTATGATTAGGGCCGTACTGTATAAGCGGGATCATTCAATCCTGATGTTTTTTGCCATCTGTGTCTATGTTCTGGCCATCAATCAGGACATCCTTCACTATAAGGGGATTGGCGGAATCGATCTTTCCTATGCTTTCCTGTTTGGGAATTTCATCGTGATCGCAGCCATGTCTTTTGTTCAAGCGAAACAGCAGGCCGATACGCATCAGAAACTGGTGTCGTATAATGAGACGCTCGTTGAATCGGATAAGCTCAAGGACAAAATCATGGCATCAGAGATGTCTTTTTTGCAGGCACAGATCAAGCCGCATTTTTTATACAACGCGCTGGATGCCATTGCGAATGTCTGTGAAAAAGACGGGAAGCAGGCGGGCAAGCTGATTATTGACCTGGCCGTCTATCTGAGAGGAAGTCTGGAATTCAACAACTTGGACAAGATGGTGACGATAGAAAGGGAATTGGAATTTGTCGACACCTATTTTCACATTGAACAGGCGCGTTTCGGTGATAAAATTCATCTGCAGAAAGTGATTGACGCTCCGTATGATGCGCAAATACCGGTTCTGGTACTCCAGCCGCTCGTTGAGAATGCTGTTCGGCATGGGATTTCCAAGAAACAGAACGGTGGGACTGTTTCTGTCCGCATGAAAAAGAACGAGGATCATTTGTTGATTGAGATTGAGGATGATGGTGCGGGCATTGCCCCCGACAAGTTGAAGATGCTTTTGAGCGATGAGGCCCCCGTCGAAGGTGTCGGTCTGCGAAATATCCATCACCGCCTTCTGAAGTTATATGGCCATGGTCTTGAAATCAACAGTGAAGCGGGGCATACTTGCGTGAAAATTGTATTGCCGGGGGGTGCATGACCCATGATGATTCGCATTGCGGCGGTGGATGATGAACCACATGTCCTCGAAAGATTTGAAAGAATGGTTTCGGAAATCAAGGAACTGGAGCTTTGCGGTTTGTTTGAAACGGGTGAACAGTTGCTGGCTTATCTGAAGGGAAACCTGCTGGATGCAGTATTCATCGATATAGAAATGCCCGGTATGAACGGGCTCCAGTTGTCCGAACGGATTCTGAACCTGCAAGCGGAAATCAATATTGTCTTTGTTACAGCCTTCAACCAATACGCGGTCGAGGCGTTTGAGGCATGTGCGCTGGACTATATTCTGAAGCCCCTGACGGAAACAAGATTGTCAAAAACAATCAGTCGGTTGCGAAAGCTGCAGAAAGCAGTACCCCGTAGCGGAAAGCCATTTATACAATGCATAGGAGACTTCGAAGTGTTTTTGGGCGGGGAAGCATTGCCCTGGAAGAACTCAAAGGCGAAGGAAATTCTTGCATTTCTGGTGCATAAAAAGGGTGTTCCGGTGAATTGGGAGAAGATAGCCGATGCGGTTTGGCCTGACTATGATTCCGAGAAAGCGCAAACTAATTTCCACGCCACCACCTATTTGCTGCGGAAGCGGCTTGCAGAAGCCGGCATTCCGCAAATCATCGAAAGCGGGCGAGGCAATTATCGAATCGTGACAGACCAGGTCGATTGCGATTTGTATCAGCTGGAAGCCAGACTCAAAGACAAACAGATGAAAAGAAGCGGTGATATCGGCTTGATCGAGCTGTTCATGAAAAGAGGCTATTTGGATGATAGCGGGTATGACTGGTCTCATCCGAGAGCAGCTGAACTTGAGGCCATGTGCAGACAGGCGGTCGCTGTCCACGAGATGAACAAACAGCAGCAGAAGCGATAGCGGGCTTGTTCTTCATGTGGGAATTGCTTTATCCATTGATCTCTTTGATTTTTGATAGCGCTCTGTTGGTGTAGTGATTCCGACAGGGCGCTTTTTATTGCGGGCATTGTTGGGTTGATTTGGGCAAAGCGGGTTCAATCAGGTACATTCAGGGTTCAATCAGGGTTCATTTAGGGTTCATTTAGGGTCATTGTTCTAAACTGAAAACAACGATGTCTATCGTGAGGACAAACCCGGAATTTGACTATATTGCTTGCCGCCCGAAACCGCAGCCCACCGATTCGAGTGAATACAAGGAGAAGGATCGTATGAGAAGGAAACGGTTGATATGCTTCCTGCTGGCACTGACAATGACACTCACCCTATTGCCTGCGGAATTGCCAGTGTATGCGGAAGATGATCCTGTCGCTGTTTCAAGTGCGGTTGTGTCCGGCACGGCATATGTTGGCGAGATATTGACCGCCGTTGCCAATGCGGACGCAACAGGACCGCTTTCTTACCAGTGGCAGTATAGAAATGCGGGCGGAGCGGTGTGGTCAGCCGTTGGCGGTGACAGTGCGACCTTGGTGGTTCCTTTCAGCCTGATGGGAAAAGAGATCAACGTGACGATTTTTGGCTGCAATGCATCTGTGGCTTCCTCCGATTCAACCTCTGCGGTCCTTTTGAACAGTGACTTTTCAGTGACCGAAAGTGGTGGGGAATTGACCATAACAGGGTATGAAGGATCAGCGGCTGATCTTGTCATACCCGCTGAAATTGCAGGTTGCCCTGTTGTCGAAATCGGCATTGCTTCATTAAGGAACAGAGGATTCACCTCCTTGACGTTCGAACCGACAACGACGCTTCGGACGATCGCGGAACAGGCCTTTGACTCGAATCTCATAACCGAGCTGGATATTCCCGCCAGCGTGACGGGGATTGGTGCGGAAGCCTTTTCCGGCAACCAGATTTACGCACTGACATTTGAGTCGGCGAGCAAGCTTGAGACAATAGGCGATTATGCATTTTACGCCAATAAGTTAGTTGATGTTGAAATTCCCAATAGCATGACGAGTATCGGAAAAGGCGCGTTTGCGAGCAACTTGATGGAAACAATGACATTTGAACAGGCGAGCAAGGTCGCGTCAATAGGAGATTATGCCTTTGCAGGAAACAAAATGACTGCGTTCGATATTCCGAACAGTGCAACCTCTATCGGAGAAGGAGCGCTGATGTTGAACCAAATCAAAACGCTCTTGATTCCGGATGGCGTGACCTCTGTTGGAGCGGGTGCATTTGCAAACAACACCCTAAAGGCCATTACTTTTGGAAGCGGCTTGATTTCAACAGGGGATTCGATTCTGAGTGACAATGGATCCGATCAGAACAGTCACAATATCGCTGGCGATGCCGCCGCAATTCGAGGCAGGACGTGGCGTTTGGTTGGAGATGATTGGGTCGAAGCTGACTATTGGACAGACGATGGTCATTACGATGTTGATCTGTACGATGCAATTGTGACGGGCGCTGCCGGCGTTACAGTCGGGATTTCAACACCTGGGCAGCTCGCGGCGGTGGCGAGGGCAGTCAATCATGGTGTGGAGACTTTTTCCGGGAAATCGGTAGTAATGACGGATGATATAGATTTGACCGGTCATGGTTGGGAACCGATCGGACGCGCTGGAAATGATAACCAAAACGTATTTCGTGGGAACTTCAATGGCGATGGACATACCATCCGCGCGATGGCGGTATCGGATGAATTCCTTGCTGCGGGCCTTTTTGCCATTGTCCTTGGGGATGAGGAGGATGAACGGGCGCTGGTCCAAAACGTCACAGTCGAGGGAAGGATTGACATGGAGGGGGAAGTCGCCGCGGTTGGGGGCATCGCCGGCATAGGATGGAATGTTGACATGGTAAACTGTCATAATGGTATTTCCATTTCTATTGTCAGTACTACGGTAATGAGCGATGAAATCCAGTTCAATGGGACCGGCGGCATCCTTGGTATCGGAATCATTAGTGCAAACATTACAGGTTGTACCAATCAGGACGGCGCAACCATTGAAATTGAAGCGCCCAGCCCGGTAGCCGGTGGGATTATTGGGTTTGGGCTGGGCATGGAAAGTATGGCGATTCTGGATTCCGCAAACTATGGAACCGTCATCGTCAAATATCCGGACGGCAGGGATACATCCGCTGCCGGCGGGATTGCCGGTGCCACGATAGGCGCCGGTATCATCAACTGCTACAATAGGGGCGCCGTATCGTCTGAAGGTTATGTTGCAACAGGCGGGATCGCCGGAATTCTTGGGCTGTCAGGATGGGTAAGGGGCAGTGTTGTCAAAAACTGTTACAGCACCGGTGTCCTCACCGTGGATGAAGACGGTGTAATGGGCGGAGTCGCAGGGATTGCCCAGTTATCTCACCCTGACGATCTGTCAGACTGCAGCTACCTGGATACCACAGCGGATGGCAGTTACTGCATCGATTATGGTACGGCGCCGGAAACACTTGCCGGGGCGGCAAAAACCGACCTTCAGATGAAGGATGCCCCGTACCTTGCAGCGCTCAATACCTGGGTGAGAGATCACTCCCCGATAAACGGCACCGCCCTGAAAGCATGGAAGCAGCTGGCCGGGGTGAATGATGGATACCCGATCTTTGACGATACGTTCAGTGTTGTCTTTCAATCTCAGGGGGGAAGCGCTGTAGCAGGAATCACCTTGATCAGCCCCGCGGCCATCGCTGCACCGGCGGCACCGGCAAAAACAGGATATGCATTTGGCGGGTGGTACAAAGACATCGCATGCACGAGTGCATGGAGTTTTGAAAACGATGCCGTCAATGCAAACATAACGCTTTATGCCCGGTGGATTCAGAACAGCTCGGGAGGAAGCAGTTCAAATGGCGGTTCTGCCTCAGGCACGAATATCGTTTCAAATGTGGGTTCTGCCACAGGTGCGGATATCCTTGTAAACGGAAACGCAGTGAGTGCGGGAACCGCTGCCGATAGCAGGGAAGAAGGGAAAACGGTCACAACCATATCGGTCGATGAGCGGAAACTGGAACAAAAGCTTGTTGCAGAAGGCAATCATGCGTTGGTCGTCATTCCAGTGAATTCCGGAGCCGATACCGTTGTTGGCGAACTCAACGGAAGGATGGTCAGGAATATGGAGAACCAGCAGGCAACGCTGGAAGTCCGTACGTCGTCAGCCACTTATACGCTCCCCGCATCGCAAATCAATATTGACGCCGTTGCCACGCAGCTTGGACGGAATGTCGCACTGGCGGACATCAAGGTGAGAATTGCAATCGCCGGATCGCCTGCCGATACCGTCAAGGTGGTTGGAAACGCCGCGGCAGAGGGAGGATTCTCACTTCAGGTTCCCGCCGTCGACTACTCGATCCGCTGCACATACAACAATCAAACGGTTGATGTCGGCACCTTCAACGCTTATGTGGAAAGGACGGTCGCCCTGCCGGACGGCGTCGACCCGGCGAAGATCACCACAGGCATTGTGGTGAGTCCGGAAGGAACGGTACGCCATGTACCCACAAGGGTCTCGATCATCAACGGGAAGTACTATGCCGTGATCAATAGCCTGACCAACAGCACCTATACGGTGATCTGGCATCCTGTCGCGTTTTCCGATGTCTCGGCCAGTTGGGCCAAGGCGTCTGTCAACAACATGGGTTCAAGAATGGTTGTTTCCGGTGTCGGGGGCAACACATATGCGCCGGACAGAGACATTACCCGCGCGGAATTCGCCGCAATCATCGTCAAGGCGCTGGGGCTGGCTCCGGGAGCAGGCGCGAACAGCTTCAGCGACATCAGCGCAACAGACTGGTACTGCGGTTATGTAAAAACGGCTTCAGCGTATGGCATTATTTCCGGTTACAATGCGACAACCTTTGGCCCGCGTGACAAGATAACACGCGAACAGGCAATGACGATGATCGCCAGAGCGATGAAGATCACCGGTTTACTGCCAGTTGTCCCCGAAGGTGGCAACGATATCCTGATGGCACGTTTTTCAGATGCGCACAGTGCTGCTAATTATGCGGCGGCCGGTGTGGCCGCCTGCATCAATGCCGGTATTGTCCGTGGCAGAAGCCAAAACATGCTGGCGCCAAGGGCATATATGACCCGTGCTGAAGTGGCGGTCGTTGTTGAAAAACTATTGCAAAAATCAGGACTGATCGATTAATCCAATAGGATGAGGAAAGGCGTTGGAGCGGGAAAGG
Organism: uncultured Clostridia bacterium; assembly: GCA_942493335.1. GTDB lineage: Bacteria > Bacillota > Clostridia > DSM-8532 > DSM-8532 > JAEWSN01. Next base: position 4,043,298 of record OW818693.1, read on the forward strand.
GCCGCCGGCCTTTCTTCCTGGGCGGTGGATGGCATATAGAAATGGAACCGGCCAAGGATGCCGGTTCCATTTCTTTGCACATGTTATTCCTTCAAGACCTGTATGGATGCTTTCCATGCCTTCCATGCTTTCCGGTTTACAGATCAATGCTTCATCGTTGAATCCAGCTCTTCCAGCAAGCGTGCCAATTTCCGATCCAGTTCGCGGCAGACCTTGACACAGTCCGCGACTGCGAGCCGGTTCACCCGGATCGCAAGGCTCTGTGCCTGCGCTTCACCCATGCCCATGCCACCCGTCAACGGGATCATCTCCCATGCCTTTTCGTGAATGCGCCGGCAAAGCCCGGAGATTTCCATCAGCTGATTCGTCAGTTCCGGAAAACGTTTTGCTTCCTCCAGGAAGAAGCTTCCCGCGTAGGCTCGTCCTTCGGCCACCATTGTGAAGGCATCTCCCTGTACCATCAGGCGTTCCATCAATATCGGAAGCGAGGCGTTTTTCGGGAATTGCCTGTCATCACGGAGCATGGCTTCCCAGGCCTCAAAGGCCGCGTTCCCATTTGCCCGGTCTCCAACGGCAGGCCCATTCATCACGGTCAGCGCAAAACGGACAATATCCGTCAGATAACTCTTTTCATCCGGTTCAGGCCCGGCAGGTCCAACTGCAATGATTCCAAGGGTTTCCGGATGTTCATACCAGTCTCTCCTGACAAAGTATCCGGCTTCGTGCCTGCTGATGGAACCCTGCCATTCGGGAAAGTCCTGGAAGTAGTTCCATCCAAGCACCACGTCGCCGTTTTCCTGATATCCGGTGAGAACGCAGGCTTCCGGGGGCCCGACGATGCCGAACGCGATCACGGGTCGTCCGGCATCAATTTCCTCGCGCAAAAGGGTTATCATCTCATCCCGGTTGCCGGGGGCGTCTGTTTTCTGAATGTGGCGGAATGTTCGCCCGGCAGCCGTGAAAGCGCGCCGGATCGGTTCGTAGGGATCAGGTCGCATGACCAGGATATCCACGTTTCCACCATCGAGACAGCTGGTGTTCCACAACAGACGGAATGCTGCGCCGGAAGCGGCCATGAGTCGATCATACGGCATGGACTGGCCGGAAAAGGTAAGACAGGCCCGCAAAGAGGAGATGAAAGGCGTGAGTTCGGGCGGGTCGTTGAAATATGAGACTCTGGGTACGCCGTAGAGGATGACGCTACCATCGGGAGATGCGCTGGTATCTGGGATCATCGATGGATTGTTCATTGTTCGGTTTGTTGCATTGTTTGAGGCGTTGTCTTTAAGGGTGCCCGAGGTATGATTCACTGTATTGCACATGGGATCCTCCTCCGCGTTTTGAATGTCGATGAGAACAGGCGCCAGAAGGCCGGGGATGAGTGCCACGCCTTTGACCACACGTCGCGAATTCCGGAACATGACCGGATTTTGTCCGGTGAGGTGTCGGAATGCCCTTGCAAACGCATCCGGCGATGCGAATCCGCAGACAAGCGCGATATCCGTGACGGTATGGTTCGTATTGCGTAACTGAAAGGCCGCATGCGAGACTCTGCGTTTTCGTACATACATGGCTGGGGTGGATCCTGTGGCTGCCAGGAATACACGTCGAAAATAACCTTCGGCGTATCCGGTCAACCGGGCGAGATCCTCCACCTCAAGGGAACTGTCCAGATGGGTTTCGATATGGGCGATGACGGCTTTCAGCGGAAGGTCGTGGAACATGCGGTCGACTCCTCCTGGTTAGGTTGTTGATATTGTTTCCCGGGAACAGATTCATTTTACTTCATTCAACTTCTCTTCGCCCGACAATTCCGTACCTGATTGGGGACATGATTGCGGGATCCTCCTGATGCCTGTGTGCGTTGCTTCCCACAGAGAATGCGCTGGGCTGCCTTTGCACGATAAAAAAGCAGAGGGGGCAAATGCGCCTCCTCTGCTTTCTTTTCAGTGCGCGCGGCATGCGCGCGTTCTTGGCGGTGAAAGTCCGCTATGGAGGTTGATAGCACCAACCATTAGCCAAAGGCAAGGGTGTCCATCGCGAGGTGGAATCTGAAGGAAGCCGGAGGCAAAATCCCGGCCTGACGAACAGAAATCGCATACAAGGCATCCCAAGTCGGACGAGCTTGCTGAACAAAGCGAAGTCCAATGCTATACGAGGCAAAGGGTGTATATGCGGCAGGTAGATGGGATGAAGGAACGCGAGCTTACCCGTGGAGATCTGGCTTGTACGTCGTGGATGTTTTTTTTCAGAGACGACAACCCGTACCGGGAGGTACGGCTGAACAGCCAGAAGTCAGCAGAGGCCATAGTACCGGCTGGTTCGAAACAGACGGGAAGGGCCGAACATCAGGAGGTTTCCAGAGCACATGAAAGTCTCGAAGGATTCGCAACGACAGCAGACAACTTCATATGAAGGTCGTCCGTGGCGGGTAGGGGTGGAACCCCGAGAGGAAACGGAGGCGCTGAGCAATCCACCGGCGACGCATGGAGGAGGAAACGGGACCAAGTCAGACGGGCAGACGCTGATGGAAAGGATTCTCGCCAAAGACAACATGACAGCAGCATTCAAGCGGGTGAAATCCAATAAGGGAAGCCATGGAGTCGACGGGATGCAGGTCGATGAACTTCGAACCCACCTGTGGGCCGAGTGGCCGAACTACCGTCAGCAATTGCTCGAAGGGGATTACACTCCCCAAGCCGTAAGGAAGGTAGAAATACCGAAACCGAACGGAGGAACCCGACAACTTGGGATACCAACCGTCATGGACAGACTCATCCAACAGGCTATTGCCCAAGCCCTGACTCCGGTATTCGACCCGGGATTCTCGGCGTCGAGTTACGGATTCCGCCCGAAGAAAAGTGCGCACGATGCAATCAAGGCAGCATGCGCATATGTTCAGGAAGGGCACGGGACAGTGGTGGAGATGGACCTCGAAAAGTTCTTCGACCGGGTCAACCACGACAAACTCATGTCGCTGGTGGCGAGGAAGGTGGACGACAAGCGTGTGCTGCGCCTGATACGCAAGTATTTGGAGGCAGGCATTCTCGAGAACGGGGTCGAGGTCAGAAATGAAATAGGCACGCCGCAAGGTGGTCCGCTCAGCCCGTTACTGACCAACATTCTGCTGGATGAACTGGACAAGGAACTGGAACGGCGAGGACACCGGTTCTGCCGGTATGCGGATGACTTCCAAATCTATGTGAAGAGCCGCAAAGCGGGAAACCGGGCGAAAGAAAGCATTACGTGTTTTCTGGAGGGAAGGCTCAAACTCAAGGTGAACCGGGAAAAGAGTCTGGTGGGAAGTGTGTACCGGAGTAAGTTTCTGGGATTCTCTTTTCGAAAGGTTCCGAAGACCGGGGAGATTAGGGCGAGAGTCCACCCGAAATCCTATGGCCGTTTCAAGGACAAGGTGCGTGCATGTACGTCCAGAAGCAGGTCGGAAAGTATGGAAGTCAAGCGGGATAAACTGAACCGGCTCGTGAAGGGCTGGGCAGGGTATTTCAAACTGGCAGACATGAAAACCCCGGCTTCGCAATTGGATGAATGGATGCGGAGACGCATCCGCATGTGCTGGTGGAAACAGTGGAAGAGGATTCGAACCAAGCATGACCATTTGGTCAGGCTTGGTGTTGAAAACTCAAAAGCATGGGAATTCGCCAACACAAGAAAGAGCTACTGGCGAACAGCCGGTAGCCCAATCCTGGGTACATCTTTGACGAATCGTTATCTCAAGGAATTTGGATTTATCTTTCTGACTGACTGTCTTTCAACCAAATGACCCTGATGAACCGCCGTATACCGAACGGTACGTACGGTGGTGTGAGAGGTCGGCGGCCCGACTAACGGGCCGCCTCCTACTCGATTGAATATGTGATTTTACCTTGTCGTGTTTTCAGTGAAGTGTTGTACAATGGTTGCCGCCTGTGCACGGGTGGACCCGTTCTTCGGGTCAAGCCGGCCGTTGTTGCCTGCAAGCAAGCCCTCGCCAACAGCCCATTTCATATCGGAAAGCGCCCAATCAGAGGGCTTGTCCGTGTATGCGGAGAGGCTGTCCGCCGCGTTTGCAACCGTTTTTTTGTATATGGCGTAGCGATGGAGAATGGCTGCCAGTTGTTCGCGGGTGAGTAAGTTCTCGGGGCTGAATTTGCCGGCATAGCCGGTGGCAATGCCGGTTCCCTCAGCCCATGCCACTGCCTTTGCGTACCACTTGCCGTCTGCGACATCGGTGAAGGACCTCGTATTTGCTGCTGCCGGCTCTTTTTCCATCCGCCAGAGCATTGTAACAAACATGCCACGGGTCACATTCGTATCAGGGCTGAAGGTAGCTCCGCCCAATCCCCTCATCACGCCACTGCGTGAAACAAAGGCGACCGCATTGAAGAAGGGATCGCCTTCTTTCACATCGGCGAAGGGGGTGACCCAAGGTTTTTCCACTCCCACCACATACAGGGAAAAATGCGTGACGGTAAAGGTGGCAAGCTTTGTGGCCGGGTCGTAGGCGCAGGGGACCTCGGTTCTTGTGCCATCGCCTGCAAGGTACCAGACAGTCACTTCGTCCGCCTTTTCTCCGTCCTTCAGCGCATAGGGAAGGGAGACCGTGACCGGACCACCGAATTGGGTGAGTGTGCCGTTGCCGGAAGAAACGGTCAGGGAGAAGACCTGCTTGCCGGGAAGCGTGTCCTGATGTACGGGGGACACGTCCTTCATCTCCACCTTGATATCACCCGAGACCTGGTTGCTGATGCCCCTGAGCGCTTCGGTGTCGAACACGAGCTTCGTGCCATTGGCTCCGTCCACCGTCAGGGTTTTCCCGCCGGAGACCAGCTGACTGATGTTGGATCCCGTCGTGCTGCCGCCATTGTCGATGCGGACCACCGGAGCGGGCGGGGTGTAGCTGCTGCTTCCACCGGCAGAAGGGGGAGGAGTCGCCGCTACTACCGTAAACAGTGCGGAGACACTCGCTGAAGCGCCGCCGGAACCGGAAACGCTGATTGTCTCGTTATGCGTACCGGATGCCAGTCCTGACAGGGGCTGAACGGTAAAGGTTGCCGTGCCGCCGACCGCAAGTGCGGTTGTTGAGAGCGCACCGATTGCATATTTTGTCGCTGTCGGCTGCGTCAGGGTGATGGCCTGATTGCCGGTGTTCGTGACCGTCACCGTCTGTGCCGCAGGCGCAGCGGCGTAACCGGCTGTCTGTGAAGCAAACGCGGTCAATGCGGACGCCGACATGGAAATGGTGGGAGTCACACCGGGTGTGACACTGTTTGATGCATCCGAGGCTGCTCCGGTACCCCTTGCGTTCGTGGCCGTCACGCTAAATGTGTAGGCTGTTCCGTTCGTGAGTCCTGTCACGGTGATAGGGCTGCCGGCACCCGTTCCTGTGAGGCCGCCGGGGCTGGATGTGACCGTGTAGCCTGAGATTGCGGCCCCTCCGTTTGATCCGGGAGGTGCAAAGGTGACAGAAGCCTGCCCGTTCCCTGCGGTGGCTGTGCCGATTGTGGGCGCATCGGGAACGGTTTCCGGCACAAAGGCGGCGCCAAGCCTCGGATAACCTCCATTGGAAGCTCCGGCGTCCGCCTTCCAGGTGTACAAACCGCTGATGTTTTGTAGTGTGACATAAGCATTGAGCGCCTCAAGCAGCGTGGAAGTGCCGGATGTCAGCCCGGCCATCAGCGTCTGATCACTGTCGCAGTTGGCTGGCGAACCCGCAGTGAGATGCTGCATGCTGTCAATGGTTCCGCAGGAATCAACAAAACCCCAGTATAGATTGCCCACGACGCTCTTTGCATCGCTGGTGCCGGTTACGGTGTTTGTGCTGTAGCAGTATCGTACCTGGCCGTTGATTTCTCCTGTGACACCACCGACATAGGCGGCGCCGATGACAGATCCTGCATTGTAGTTGTTGTCCATCACAAAATCGGCATAGCCCGCGATTCCGCCGACATAGTCGGATCCGCAGACAATGCCTGTGTTGTAGCAGTTTTTGATGATTGATCCTGTAAAGCCGGCGATGCCACCTGTATAGTTTTTCCCCAAAACATAGGAACTGGAGACGCCGATGTTGTATATGGACCTTCCGGCATAGCCGAACAAGCCCTGATAATTTGTGGCGGCATTATTTATGTACATGCCGCTGATGGCATAGCCCTGTCCATCGTAAGGGCCCTCGAGAAACTGTCCGGCGGAGGTGCCAATCGGCGTCCAGGGATGCAGGCCGATCGTGTCCGTTCCCGCCGTGGTTGCGGTATCGACGCTGTATATCATGCCGGCTGTGCCTCCGGTCGTGTCAAAAACCGTGTTTGCGCCACTGGCGTCGCCTTTTCTTCCTGTGCCGAGATAGAACGTGTTCGCGCCTTTTGAAACCGTCACAAGCCCCGTGTCCGCAACAAAGGCAAACGTCACGCCTGGGTTGAGATCGATGTCAGCTGTCTGTTCGAATGTCTTGGTGACGTATTCGATGCCGGAGTTGACGTTTGCCGCCAGCTGGGCAAGGTCGGCGGCGGTGCTGATGCGATATGGGTCATCGGGCGTGCCGGCGCCTCCACTGAAGGGGTAGGCTGCATTGGCTGCCGGGATCGTTCCGTCCCACTCGGATGCCGCACTCACGGGTAACGTCAACCCGCTCGGCAATGTCAGCACCATGCATAGGACAAGTAGGCTGCTCAGAAGTCTTTTTCTCATGTTTCTTCCCTCTCGTTTTGCCTCGGTCGTTGCTCCCGCCGCCCGATATCCTGTCAACAGGACCTGGAAGCGGTTCATGGGTATTCGCAGGATTCGGTTTGTACCTTGAACATCACAATTCCCGCCAGAAAGGCGGACACAAGGAAACAAGCAATAAGGGGAATCGTAGGCGTCGCGCGTCCCTCGAATTATGTAACGATATTATAGCAGAAAAGGCAGCTTCTGACCAGTTGAGTATTGAGAGAGTGTATGCTCGAGAAAAATGACAAAAATTTCAGGGTAGACGCTTGACCGTGTAGTTACTTTAGGGTTTATGCTGGGATTAGTCCCGCCAGCATGCCAGGAGTCAGGTACGAAGACGGCAGCAGCAAGCAACCGGCATGTTGGGACCTCGATGGATCAGGTGGAGTCGGAAGAAACCAGGAAGCGTCAGGAGGAGACTGGATGAGAAACTGGTATCATATCGGAGAGATTTCCGCCTTGTTCCAGGTACCGGTCGAAACCCTGCGTTACTATGACAAGGAAGGACTGATCCAGCCTGAACAGGTGAAGGAAAACGGATACCGCCTGTACGGATCCACCCAACTGGAGCGGATTTGCACGGTTCTGTCCTTGCGGTCCGCCGGGGTGCCAATGTCGGATATTCGTAGAATTCTGGGGGCGGATTCAGCGGAGAAGGCCCTGTTGCTTCTGGATGTTCAGGCGGATGTGCTGGAGACCCGCATCACGGACTTGTTGCGATCCCGTATACGCATGACTCAGACACGGGATGCACTTCGGACGCTGACCGACAATCCGGATCCCGTGGTTCGGAACCTTCCCGCGCTCTACCTGATGGCCATCCCCTTTCGCTATGATCAGCAGGGTCAGGTTGAACCTTCCGAAGGTGAACTCGATATTGATCGCACCCGAAGCCTTCGGTCCCTGATGGATCCCGGGTGGATCAAGGGTGCTTCCGTCTTCTCCACGATCTCGGAAGAGGATGTCGGGAGCGGCCGATATCATCGGTATGCGCACTATGGCCTGCTGTCGGAAGAGCCGCTTTCCATTGCGCATCCGTATGTGCAGCGACTGGATGCCGGGCCCTATGTGGTAGCGTATGTTCGCGTACATTCCCTTTCACATCGGGAAGTCGACCCGGTGTACGACCGGATGCGCGTCTTCGCGGACTCCCTGGGGCTGCAGCCCGCAGGGTCTGCCATGGAGCGGACCGTGTTCGATCTGGAACCGGAGACGGACGGAGGCCACATCCACTATTTTTCCCTGATGCTTCCCGTCAAGCAGAAATGAATCATATGGAGGGTTCCCATGCGGCTTTCGAATGCGTTTGCAGGTCAGTACCGGTTCACGCGTGAAGGGATTTCCCTTGGACAGAAATGGCTGCTTGCGCTTCCGGGGCCGGCCATGTCCTTGAGCACAGTCCTCATTCACAACGTGTATATCAAGATGTATACGGATGTGATTGGTCTGGATACGATGTATGTCGGCATGATCTATTTCTGGTTCAATCTGTGGAATATGCTCAATGACCCGGTTTTCGGCGTTCTGATCGACAGGACGAAATACCGCGCGGGTAAAGGGCGGTTTGTGCGTCTGATGCGGATTTCCGTACCTTTCATCCTCTTGAGCCTCGCGGCCATGCTGTTCTCTAGCCCGGCGTGGGAACAACGCACGATTTTTCTGGTGTTGCTGGCGGAGTTGTTTGTTTTTGACACGGCGTTCACGGTGTTTGGGATTTCCAATAATTGCTACCAGCTGATTGCGGCACCGACGAAAGAGGAACGCGTGGATGTGGATGTGCTGCGCGGGTTCATCAGCAATGGGACCAGCTTCTTCGCGACCATCGTTCCGACCATGCTGCTGGTGGGGAACGCGCAGAAGAACCGTCTGCAGATTGTCGCGATCCTGATGGGGGTCATCTGCCTGAACGCACTTTTATACATCGTATCTGTGACCCGGCTGAAAGAAAAACCGGAGATGTATGCTTTAGGGAATGCAGACGACAGCCATATCCGCATGGACAGTATCTGGAAGGACGTAAAAAGCGTGATTGGCATGCGTGCCTTCTGGACATGGTTCTTCCATAGTCTGCTGACGTACGGGCCTATGGGGATCTACTTCACTGCGTACTTGTACTACATGGATCATGTCATCAAGGCAAGTGGTGTGGAGGCCACCATCGCGGATACGGGATCCATGATTCTGGTGCTGGCCGTGTTGCCGATCATTGGCACACAGGTCAAGCGCATTGGCGGAAAACGATCCATTTTTCTGAGCCTGATTCCGTATCTGTCGGGCCTTGTGGTGTTGTTTCTTTCCGTCAACTGGTGGCAAGTGACGGTGGCCTATGTGTTCATCCAGTTGGGCAAATACATGGCCTCCACCGCTGGAGGACCCCTCGGCGCTGCGATCATTGATGAGAACGAGAAGCTGACAGGCTCCCGGAAAACCGGTCTGTTCGGTGCGGTCGGCGCATTGCTGCTGGCGCCTGTGGGCGGTCTGCAGATGATTCTGTTCATGGGAATTCTCAAGGCGACCGGGTATGCGGAAGGTGCGGATGTCCAGTCGGCGGGCGCGGTGATGGGCATCCGGGTGGCCTCTGCGGTTGTCCCAATGGTGTTCGCTCTGCTGGGCATGATTCCACTGGCCTTGTTTCCGTATGACAAGCAAAAGGAAGAGGAACTGTCCCTGTTCAGCGCGCAGCGGCGTGCGGGATTGTCTGGCACGGAAAGTGAAAATGTGGATTTGGAGCAAAGTATGTGATGGAGGGGAACATGAATCAGACGAAGGCGTATCAGGTAGGAAAATTACGTGCCGAGGGGGGGTGCCTCCTGGATCGCGAAGGCCGTCAGGTGGTGCTGCATGGCGTGAATCTGGTGTGCAAGGACAAGTCACGCGGATATATCGGGCACTGGACGGTGGAGGAATTTGATCAGCTTCATGCGCTCGGCATGAATGTCATCCGTCTTGGTCTCCTTTGGGCAGGGCTTGAACCTGAACCCGGCCTTTATGATGAGGCTTATCTGGATCGGGTGGAACATGTGATCCGGAGGGCGGGAAAAGCGGGACTCCATGTGTTTCTGGACATGCATCAGGACTTGTATGGCGAAGCCTTTGCGGATGGAGCCCCCGCATGGGCGACCCTGTGCGAGGATGTCCCGCATGATGCCTCCGGCATGGTCTGGAGTGATGCCTATCTGAACAGCAAGGCCGTCCAGACCGCTTTCGACCGATTCTGGGCCAACGAACCTGCTGCGGACGGTACAGGGGTGCAGGACCATTATGCAAGGGCCTGGCGTCGTGTTGCGGAGCGATTCGGATGCATTGACTGCGTGATCGGGTACGATCTGATGAACGAGCCCTTTCCCGGAAGCCCTGCGGTGGAAATCGAACAGGCAATGATTCAGGCCTTTTTAGCCATGCAGCAGGAGACGATTGCACAACCTGACGCGTCAAATCCGCCGGTGGAAGAAGCGTCGGCCGCTTCTGCGGATTTGGCCAATGCCTGGATGGATCCGGAAGGCCGTGCTCAGGTTCTATCCCTTTTGACGGATCCGGATGTGTATGAAGCCATATCGGAGGGAATGGAGCCGGGTTTGCACAAGTTCGACAAAACCATGCTGTCCCCGTTTTATCAGCGGGTGGCGGATGCCATCCGGGAAGTGGACACGGAGACGTTGTTGTTTCTGGAGGCCAGCTACTTCAGCAATATGGGGGTGCGTTCCGGCATTGCGCCTGTTCTCCGGAAGGGAACGCGGGATCCTCAACAGATTTACGCCCCGCATGGGTATGATCTGATTGTGGATACCACAGCAAACGAATTGTGGAGTCCGGCGCGTGTGGAGGTGATTTTCCGCCACCATGCAGAGACAGGCGCGCGCCATTGCTGGCCGATGCTGGTCGGGGAGTGGGGCGCTTTCTGGCAGAACGCCGAAGGAGACGGATGCGGGACCAAGGCGCAGGCGGATCAATTGCGGACGGTCTTTGAAGAGATGCGTTGTGGCGATGCCTTCTGGTGTTACCCGGATGAAGGGGCGCGGCAACAGAATCTTGACGGATTCCGATACAGCGGTGCCATTGTTCGCGGGGTTCCCCAGGCGGTGAATGGCGGATTGCGCGCATACCGTTGGATGCCGGAAGAGAGCGAATTCCGGATGGAGTGGGAGGAGGGAGGCAGCACGGCGGATACGACTGCGTGGGTGCCGGGTCCGGTGCTGTCTGCCCTGGAAATCACCACAAATGGGGTGCAGGAACCAGCCAATTGTCTTCTGTGCGCGATCGACGGTGGGACTTTCCTGTCCTTTCCGCCCCGGATGCCAGGGATGAAAAGAAATGTGTTGATCCGGCATGGCAGCAGGTGATCAGCTGAACTGCCTTCTGCATGGCTGAAGATGATCAGCAAACTGCACTCCGCATCGCACGCATCAGCGTATAAGCACAAACTCCACGCCGTTCATGGCCGCCCAGTCCTTGAGCTGTTCGGATGTGATGTCGTAGGTGAATACTGTATGGTGGGCGCCGCCAGCAAGAATCCACTGTTCCGCGCCTTCGTACAGGCTCGGAAGGGGCTTCCACAGCACACGGGCTACGGGCAGCATCGGCATTTCGGGCATTTTCTCGACGGCCTCGACTTCATTGACGATGAGACGGAACCGGTCGCCCATGTCGATGAGGCTTGCATTGAGCGCCTTTCCCGCCTTGCCTTCGAACACGATGCGGGCCGGGTCAGCCTTGCCGCCGATACCCAGCGGATGCACCTCGATACGCGGTTTGGACCTTGCGATGGTGGGGCACACTTCGAGCATATGGGCGCCGAGCACCATCTCGTTGCCGGGCTCGAAGTGGTAGGTGTAGTCTTCCATGAAGGAAGTGCCCTTGCCTTCGCCGGAAGCCATCAGCTTGACGAGTCGAACCATGGCGGCCGTCTTCCAGTCACCCTCGCCGCCGAAGCCGTAACCGGCTTCCATGAGGCGCTGCACAGCGAGTCCGGGCAACTGTTTGAGGCCGTGCAGATCCTCGAAGGTGGTCGTGAAGGCCCCGTATCCGCCCTTGACGAGGAACGCCTTCATGGCGATCTCATAGCGGGCCTGTTCACGGATGGCATCGCGGGCGGGACCGGCCACCTTCGCCGCCTCGCAGATTTCATAGGATGCTTCGTACATCTGCATGAGCGCATCGACTTCTGTTTCGGAAACAGCATTGACCAGCCCGACCAGATCGCCGATGCCGTAGCCGTCGACCGTCCATCCAAGGCGGATCTGGGCTTCCACCTTGTCACCTTCGGTCACGGCCACGTCGCGCATGTTGTCGCCGAAGCGGGCCACCTTGATGGAGCGGGACATGACAAAGCCGATGGCGGAACGCATCCAGGCGCCGACCTTCGTACGGACGACGGCATCCTCCCAGTACCCGACAACCACTTTGCGGACCACTTTCATGCGAGTGCCGATGAATCCGAATTCCCGGTCGCCATGGGCCGCCTGGTTGAGGTTCATGAAGTCCATGTCGATGGAACTCCACGGAATGTTGCGGTTGTACTGCGTGTGCAGGTGAAGCAGCGGCTTTCTGAGAATGGACAGGCCGCCGATCCACATCTTGGCGGGCGAGAAGGTGTGCATCCAGGTGATGATGCCCGCACAGGCAGGGTTGTGGTTGGCTTCCTCACAGACGGTTGCGATTTCCGCGGCAGTCTTGACGATGGGCTTGAACACTACACGGCAGGGAATGGAAGGATCAAGCTCCAATGCTTTGGCCATCTCCTGGGAATGAGCCGCCACCTGATCGAGGGTTTCCGGGCCGTACAGATGCTGGCTGCCGGTGACGAACCATACTTCGTACTGCTTGAGATCGAGTAGTTTTACCATGAGAATACCCTCCATTTTATTCAGTGAATGGGTGTGGGGGTCACACTTGTGATTTGCAGGTCGCGTTTGACCGTTCGGGTATGGGCAAGGCCCATGTCCGTTCGGATAATGCGCTCCTTCTGCACTATCCTGCTTCACTGTGCGCCTCGCCTGCGCCTACAAGCGTGTCATCCGCCTCCTTGTCATCCGTTTCCCCGAGGTCCGCCTCAGCGATGACCTCATGAAACAACGCTACAATCTGCGGATCGAACTGTGTACCCGCACACCGGTCCAGCTCCTTGACCGCCTCCTGCTCCGACAGGGCGTCCCGGTACGGCCGATCGTTCGTCATGGCGTCGAAGGCATCGACAACCGCAAGCACCCGACAGGGCATCGGAATCATCTCGCCACCGATGCCCAGGGGGTACCCCTCGCCATCCCAACGTTCGTGGTGCTTGAGAATGAGATCCGCAATGGGTTGCAGTTCGACAGCAGATTGTGCGATGCGCATGCCGATTGCCGGGTGTGTCTTCATCACCTCGAACTCCTCCGGCGTCAGTTTGGCCGGTTTCATCAGAATGGCATCGGGAATGCCGATTTTTCCGATGTCGTGGAACGTCGCCAGGAGCCTCAGGTCTGTGAGATGTCCTTCGTGGAACCCGAGCCTGCGGCCCAGCCGCTCACACAAACCGTTGCTGCGGCGGCTGTGAGCCTGTGTTCCGAAATCGCGTGCCTGCAGCATCTGCCGCAACATGACCACCAGCTCGCTGCGCATGCTCTGGTGCCGGTGCAGTTTGGCCCGCAGCATCCGCAGATCCGCCTCGCGGATCATGCCGGGTACGTCGTGTGCAACGTTTGACTCGAAACATACGCCAAACGACAGGCTGACCAGATCGGCATACTCCAGTCCAAATCTTTCCCTGAGCAGATTTCCGGTTGCGGTGCGGGCCGACTCGATGACCCTGGGCTGCGTATCCGCGCATAGAATCAGGAATTCGTCGCCGCCGATGCGGCTGATGTCGGATTGGGGCGGAAAACAAGCCGTCAGGCAACCGGCGGCTTCCCGCAGGAACCGGTCTCCCATCGCATGTCCGATGGTGTCATTGACCAGTTTGAGCCCGTCGAGATCGCACATTACCACGCCCAATGCCTTGGGGGGATCCATGGCCAGACGCGCCAGCTCCTTCTCGTGCCAAAAACGGTTCCGAAGCCCCGTCAACTCGTCCGTCACATTCTGGCGGGCGAGCTGCGCCGCATGCTCCTGCTCCCGTTCCAGCATTGCGGAAAGCGCCATCGTCTTGTCACGGACGACGCGCCTCAGCGCCAGAACCCATGCCGCAAGCAACAGCAGGATTGCTCCCGCCACGCAACCCGCCAGCACGGCCGTGCGCACCCAGTCGGGCATCGGGAGAGCCCGACCGTACCAGTGCGTTTGGATGTCCTCGCGTTCCCGGACAGAGATGAGGTCGAACCCCGACCGAATCTGTTCGAGCAGGGCGGGGGAATCGATGGAGACAGCCCGCCGGAATTCCGCCGTATAGACCGTTTCTCCCAAACGGAACACATCCTGGAGATTGTGCCGGTACAGGTGATACATAACGGACGGCTCGCCGGCAACGAAGGCGTCCACTTCACCGGCCGCCGCCCCTAGCACAAGGGCCTCGACATCCGGGTACTGCACCGCAACGGGAATACCCAGATGCTTAAGCTTCAGAATGGCCGTATCTGCCTTTTTCGTCCCGATACGGAACCCCGCCAACGACTCGAGACTGCTGATGCCCGTTAACCCGGAATGGACGAACACGGGCACATTCATGGTCACGTAAGGATCCGTGAACAGAAACAGCCCCGCGCGTTCGTCGTTGTAGGTGATGGTGTCGATGACATCGAAATGCCCGTCGACCATGGCATTGTAAGCCTCCGACCAGGGCATGCCCGTCAGGTCGACTGCCGTGCCGGTCTTGCGGGCATACAGCTTCCACAGGTCGACGGAAAGCCCTTGGAGCTGTCCCTCTGCATTCCGGAAGGAATAGGGAGGGTAATTTTCATCCAGCACAACATGAAGGGTTTCATGGGTCGAAGACGCCGTTGTGTCCGACGATCCGGATGTCGCCGTGGCATGTACCGGGAATAAGGCTACCCCACCAAAAAAGCAAACCAGAAAAACGGCCGGGAGGCAGAAGCCAGGTACCAGCAACAGAAGAAGGCGCGACAGGTGGATTCGACAGCGCATCATGCGTTATCCAGCCCTTTCGGGGTTCATCCGTATCGTCCTGCGGCGATCGAGTCAGTCGGTGTCTTGGCCGCAGTGCCCAAGATCCGTACAGAGAAAGACTGTTGTCAAAAGTATACCCGCTTTGCCGCATCCGATCACACTTTTTTCTCTTTCCTCCGCGGAGGGTTTTCTTGGTCTGTAAAGTCTGCTTCGGTTCCATCCAGTCCCTGACGTGCCGGCATGCTGCATGCGCGTGAAGGCACATGACAGACGGCAACACTGGAACCGCTGTATCGTGTAGAATCCTGGCTCGTTTACATCGTGGACAAGATTTGCAGTCTGGAGAAAATCCTTCGACCACTGCGCGCATCGAATGGCGAACCCGCCGCATTCGGACACTGACACGGTCACTCCACCACGAACGCGAGGAAGTTGAGATTTATCTGATGACTTCCGTAGGACCGATCATGGCCATTATCCGGAGACGGTTCTGGCTGACAAATATATCGAACAAGAGAGAATTTGAGGTTCTGCAAGCCTTATATGCGAACATCCACCACGCGGCCTTTGGTGTCTTCATTGTCCTGTCGCTTTTTTTGTGGATTGGGCACATCCTTGACGACACTCGCTTCGTTTCCCGCCGATTCCGGGTCAGGTTGTCCGACAACAGTCGGTCCATCCGGATGAACCGCTTCATTCACCCCTTGTGTCAGGATGCCGGAATCAATCGGTCTGGTCAACCGGCGTTTCACGCTTCGGGTTGAGCTTCTCCGCCTTTTTCAAGATGCTTTTGTTATGCGTAAAGGTATCATAGCTCCATTTCCCGTGATATCCCCCCATACCGCTTTCTCCGACACCGCAAACGGCATCCTTTTCTGCAGCGTCAAGCACTATTGGAATGTATACATGGAAACGTGAAAACGCGCCCCCTGTGCTTCATGAAACAGATTTTCCACTGACGATTCTCGGGACTGCGATGTCGTGAACACGAGTTTTTGAAATTCTTCCTGAAATATGATACAACTTATATAGCAAGTAACATTATTCCATTACCCCGGTCGCACAGTTTACCCAATCCATACACCGTCTGTTATTCCCATATTTACAGTTCATTGAAATGACCATGCACTGCCCATGGCTGGAGTCATAAGTTCATGAATAATTGCAATGTGGAGGAACCATCATGAAAACCCGCAGCAAAGCGATGCATTCCGTATCAAGCGCACAAGAAAAGCTTCCTCACAAATCGTTGGCACTCAACAAAAAAGCACAGGTTTTCGGTCTTCCAACGAAACAACGCGGTCACATATTTCGGTTTTTGGGAATCAGCAGGAGTATACGCGCCAAACTAATCACGGCTTTCCTGCTGCCGGTTTTATTCCTTGTGGTCCTCGGCATCGTATCATATACATTGGCCGCCAATGCGCAGGTCGACAATGTCACGAGTTCCTCCAAAATGATGATGGAAGGCCGCGCGGAATATCTGGATATGTTGATGGCCAATGTCAAAAGCAGCGCCATTCAACTGATATCCAGTCCCGACGTGAAAAGCTATCTCAACAGCGCGGATCCAACTGTCCGTGTCACGATGTCAGCCAAGGTTTCCGCGGTGGTCGGAACGCTCATGAATTCCAATCCGGCCATCAAGTCTCTGACCATCCTGAATGAACCGGTCTCGATCAATTCCCCATTCACGGGAAACAACCCTGCGCGTTACCTCGACCTGAAAATAGTCCGGAAGGCAGTAGAAGCCGGCGGAAAGGGCATTTGGGTGACCGACCACGTCATGATCGACGAGTACCTCAACAAACCGGATGTGACAGGCAATGCCGTGTTCTACAAGGTGAATGAGCCGCAGATGTTTTATGTCAGGATGCTGCGGCAAAGCAAGGGAACCGAGGCACCGAGTGTCCTGATTATTGCGCTGGATTCCCAAATGATCAACAAAATCATCGGGAGCATGATATTGAGTGACGTTGCCACCGCCCACCTGGTAGGTCCGGATGGATATGATGCCGCATACAGGTATGTGGCGCCCAAAACGGATACAACTGCCGGCAAGAGCGCCGAACCAACCACGGAATCGACGTCTGCTCCAGTGGATCCGGCGTCTCCGGAAGCCTACGCCTTCGCAAAAACCGATTTCTTCCAGCGCTATCAGAAGGAAACAAAAACCTCCTTCTCGGAGGAAGTACAATACAAGGATGTTCGGAATCTTGCGCTTACACAAAAACTTGCGGACGGCGGTGTAACCATCTCCGCATTGATTCCCTACAATTCCCTGGTATCCAAGGCAAGGCCCATTTTACTGATCACCATACTGCTTGTGCTTGTCGCGGCCGCCCTGTCCATTGCAGTCGGGGTCGCCATGGCCACCGGCATGGGACAAACAATCCACCACATGATGCATGTTTCCAAAAAGGCCGCGGAAGGCGACCTGACGATGCAACTCGAAACAAGCCGCAACGACGAATTGGGGCTGCTCACACAGGATATCGGCGACATGATCGTCAGCATGCGCGGTTTGATTGACAGCTCGGCAAAAACCGCACATCGCGTGTCGGATTCCGCCCTGACCGTTTCCGAATCCACGGAAATGGTTGCCCAGGTTTCCTGCGACATCGCCAAAGCCATTTCGGAAATCGCAGTAGGAGCCACTTCACAGGCGCATGACTCCGAACAGGGCGTTGCCAGGATGGCCCAGCTGGATGTGAAAATGAACACGGTGAGTGAAAACACACGCACCATCGAGCAGGTCACCATGGAAACCGTCAATCTGACACGCAACGGGATCTCCTCCATTGAGGAGCTGAATCAGAAAGCACGGGAAACAAATGGCATCATCCGCTCCATCATGGAGGACATCCAACTGCTGAGTGCGCGGTCCGATTCCATCGGAAGCATCATCAAGGTCATCCGCGGTATCGCCGACCAGACGAACTTGCTTGCCCTCAATGCGGCCATTGAAGCTGCCCGTGCCGGTGATATGGGCCGCGGTTTCGCCGTGGTTGCCGATGAGGTCCGAAAGTTGGCCGAGCAGTCCATGAATGCCACGCATGAAATCAGCGCCATCGTCGCGGAAACGCAGGAACAGACTCAAACAACGGCGAAAAAGGCCGAGAAGACCGGCAGCATCCTGGACACCCAGGATGCTGCGATGGAAAAGGCGGTCAAGGCATTCACCGACATCAATGGCGCCATGGCTCGCCTGGTCGGCCGTGTCCAGGGGATAATCACCGATGTGGATGAAATGGAAACCGTGAAACAGGATACCCTGCTGGCCATCCAGAATATCTCCGCCGTTTCCCAGCAGACCGCCGCTTCCACGGAGGAAGTCCTGGCTTCCAGTGATCAACAGATGCAAAGCATTGAGGACATGGCCGCCCATGCGCGCAACCTTGGCGAGGACGCCCGGGAACTGCAGGACGCCATCGGCCGGTTCAGAACGGTGTAGCAAGAATTGGGATACACTCAAACGGGTGTGATGATGTTTTTGCATAACTATGGTCAGCCTTGCGAAGTCCATGTAGATTGAGTCACAGGGTGGCGAGCAAAGCCTCCACAGCATGGCGATCCGGCATCGCCCCCTGTGCCCCGAATGACGTAGTGGAAAGAGCGGCCGCCGCATTGGCAAATCGGACGCTTTCCCGAACGGACCGCCCTTCGGACAGCGCCAGAGCGAAGCCCGCATTGAACGTGTCTCCGGCAGCGGTTGGATCCACGGCGTCAACCTGGAAGCCGGGCACCAACTCGAAGGAGCCGGGCGTCGCGATGAATGCACCGCGTTTCCCGGCTTTCGCAATGATGGCTTGCGCGCCCTGTCCGAGCAGGATGCCGCAGGCGGTGCGGAAGTCCGCCTCCGTCTCCACGGTCATGCCGGCGAGCATGCCGAGTTCCACCTCATTGGGTGTCAGGAAGTCCGCACCGGTCAGCAGGACAGGTGGAAGGGGGCGGGCGGGTGCCGGGTCAAGAATGAGGATGCGGTCACGACCGTCCAACCGTGCCAGCAGGTGCAGGTTTGTTTCCATGGGGATTTCCAACTGCATCAGGAACACACCGCAGGTGCCGATCGATGCCCAGTTCCGGTCCACCCAGGCCGGATCGACCAAAGCGTTGGTGCCGGGGTAGATGTACAGCACGTTGTCGCGGTTCCCGTCCACCGCGACGAAAGCGGCACCCGGAAAAGCGTTTGGCACCACTTCGACCGCCTCGCATGAAACCCCGTTCCGTTCGAGAACAGCCAGGTATTCGGGTCCATAAAACTGATCGCCCAGCTTTCCGACCATCATGACGTCTGCGCCCATACGGCCGAGTGCGACCGCCTGGTTGGCGCCCTTGCCACCGCCGACCTGCAGGTCGAACCGGTTCATGACGATGGTTTCCCCGACATTCGGGAACCGCTGGACTGCGGCCATGATGTCGATATTGAAGCTTCCGATGACGCAGATTCTCTGCATGTGCCTTCCTCCTTCCGGAAGCGTCCGGGTGTCCGTCTTCCGCGATGTTCCGCTCAATACCCCGTGCTGAATCTCGCCAATGCGGGCACTGTTTCCGTCAACTCACCTGCCGCTTCCCGTGCCATTGCTTTCTCCACGATCGTCTGGGTGGCGGTAGCGCCGCAACGCGTGCAGCCGACGGCCCGGCAGGCCAGTACCGCATCGAGTGTCCGGACACCGCCGGCGGCCTTCACGGCGACATGCGCAGGGCAAGAGGCGCGCATGAGGCGCAGATCCTCGATTGTGGCGCCTGTCGGGGCGTAGCCGGTTGATGTCTTGACGAAGTCCGCGCCTGCACGGGTACAGATCGCACACGCCGCCTTCTTCTGCTCTTCATTGAGGTACGCGTTCTCGAAAATGACCTTCACGATGACGCCACGGGCATGTGCAGCATCGACGACCGCCCGGATGTCGGCTTCCACCAGGTCGAGGTCGCCGGAGATGAGGCGGCCGATGTTCAGGACCATGTCGAGTTCCACCGCGCCGTCATCCATGGCGCGTTCGGCCTCGAACACCTTTACGTCGGTCCGGTTGGAGCCATGCGGGAATCCGATGACGGTGGAAAGCTTCACATCGGTACCGGCGAGTACTTCGGCCGCCACAGACAGGTCGCAGGGTTTCACGCAGACGGAGGCTGTGTCGTACTTCCGGGCGACTTCGCAGCCCTCGCGGACGGTCTGGCGGCTCATTTCGGGTTTGAGCAGGGAGTGGTCGAGCATTTTGGCGATGTCCTTCACGGTTGGCATGATGAACTCCTTTCGCCCGTCAGGCGGGCAGGCGCGATGTGTGGAGAGGCTTTTTGGCGTGACCGAAAGCAGAGGCGCATGCCGTAGGTTATGCCAGCGGTATGTGCCGGAAGGCGGAGGGGGGGTGAAGGAAGGGTGGCCGACTCATCGGTTCCAGGGTGCCGAGAAATGGTTCCGGATGGCCGCGACGGCACTAAGAAAGCCCCCGGCGTGCGGAATCCAGTCCTCTTCCGTAAACAGCCAGGGACCATCGTTTTCCTTTATCGGCGGTACCAAATGCTTGAACTGGGGATTGGCGGCGAAACCGTTGACGATGGTGCCGCGGATGTCCGTCCAACCGCTGGCTGCGCGCCGTCCGACGCCGATGATCTGGCTGTAGGGAACCGCCAGGCCTTCCGGGATGGTCTCCCGCCAGACGACGGATCCGGCCATGGCTTCACGCGGGATGCCGGCATGCAGGCCGCAGATCCACTGCATGTTGCCGACTGCGGCATCGAACAGCTCGGGCAGGCTGCAGAACGCGCCCAGGCGGATCGCCATCGAGGCGAAATATCCGTAGGTGACATTGGTGCCGTGCCAGGGGCCGCAGAAATCCAGCAGCCCTTCTTTCCCGAACACACCCTGTGGCAGGAGCAGGAAGGGATTGGCCTTGCAGGCGGGGAGGACGAAGTGTCGGGCGAAGTCATCCACCGCCTGCCGGATGGCGGGAGTGAGGAGATCGGCCGGAAACCGGCGGACCAGATCGACCAGCGGAAGCACGTTGAAAGCAAGCACCGTGCCGGTGTCATGGCCCACGTCATGGTGCGTGTTGGCCTTTTCGCTGTGCGGCAGAGTGACGAATTCGCGAAAGTGCCCCCAGAAGCCGGATTCCGCCTGTTCCTCCCGAATCTGCCGTTCCAGGATCTGCTGTGCGAGCCTGAACAGGGTTTCGCGCAGTTCGACCCGTCCGGAGCTGACCAGCTGCACGCCCGCCCATAGGGCCATCGACAGGTCGCGGGTCATGAAACCTTCGGGTGTCGTCCCTTCCGGCAGACCACGGTTTATGCAGGAAAATCCGTCGGATCCGTAGGGTTCCATGGCCAGAAACCGCTGAAACAGGGATTCGGCCCGGTACAGCCAGTCGGCAGCCTCCTCGGGCCACCAGTCCCCCAACAGGCGGGATGCGTAGCCCAGCGCCATCGAAGCGGAGGCCGCATCGCCGGGAATCTGCAGCATGTGGTTGGGCACTTCGTGGACGATGGCGCCCGTCGGCATCCCGGCGGCTTTCGCCCGGTCCATGAGGGCGCACAGGAACCTGCAACCGTGCCGGATGATTTCACCCAGACGCTTCTGCCTGTCCAGCCCGAGGAATTCGAAGCCGTCATGCAGCAGGTCGCACAGGCCGATCAGCGCGAAAGTGTGGGAGCCGCACTCACGCCAATCACTGCCGCAATCCTTCCAGCCCAGACCATGGCGCGCCTGTAGGGCGCGTGTCTCGAATTGTTCGAAGCAGACAGCGTCGACAGTTTGGTCCCAGACGAGGTCCTCTGCCACGTCGAACGGATCGCTCTGCGCCACTTCCGCATCGCCGCGAAAGACATGCAGCGAGTAAGTTCCCTTGCGATAGAGATCCGTGAAGGGGATCGTCCACCAGGTCGACCCCCATTTGTCACCCCAGCGGTCGACAGTGCCGGCCAGAAAGGTGCGGCCGTTGTAGACGTCGCGGGCTTCAAAGCGGCAGTTGTCCATCCAGTCGGGGTCCGTGGAACGGAGCAGGGTTTGCTTGAATCGACCAGCGTCATAACCGACCTGGGAGACAAGGAAACCATGGACATGTGCAGGTTTGAAGGCGGATGCATCCATTGTTTGCTCCTTTTGCGGTGCACATCCGCACCGCATGTCGGTCACTTCTGTTCGAGTACAGGCCCCTGCAAACGTGCGGCCGCATCCGCCGAAGATCCGAGTGTGGCATGGAATTCGAACAGATCGCCGCGGAACAATGTATCCTCGGTCCACAGCAGGGTGCCGTTCGCCAGGTACCCGTTGCCCGTGACGCGCAGGCAGGCGGTACCTTGCCGGGTCTTGAGCACGGCCCGCTCCTCCGCGGTGGGCACGACGGCACGAACCCGTTGGTCCGCATGTCCCAGGCTCAGACCGAGTGGTCCGGACAAGGATTCATACAGCGAACCGGCGGCCATTGCCGGCGTCAGGTTCCCGCAGAGAGCGACGTCAAGCCAACGTCGTTCGAAAATGGCGGGGATGCCGTCCACCAACCGGTGGCGCACCAGATGCACCGCCGTGCCGAAGGTGGGGTGGGGTGTCGTTTCGAAGACTACCACGATGGTTTCGGGTTGATGCCCGGAACGGCGGGCTTTCTCCGTGAAGGAGAGCAGCGCACTGAGATCATGCTCGAGCTCGGGTTGAGAGACGAACGCTCCGACACCCTTTCGGTGCTGCAGGGTACCTTCCGACACCAGCACCGAAAGGATCTTGTTGGCCGTGGCACGGCTGACCTCGAACCGTTCCGCCAGTTCACGTTCGGACGGAAACCGTTCGCCGACCGTCGGGTGGCCTTCAGCGAGTTCCCGATGAAGCAGATCGACAATCTGCAGGTAGAGGGGAGTGCGATTCAGTTGCATGGCGGCCTCGATTCCATGGAGGATGCAGTAAAGATGTAAGGTGGCTAAGCCACAAGACGAATATAAGCCATTCGAAACTTCCTGTCAAGGCGTCGGGCCTTGCTCCGGGAGCAGGCACGGACAGTTTCGCGACATCGGTGTCTTGATGATGCGTTCTTCAGATGCGCACAGAACTTTCAACTATGCGGTATCAGGTATGGCCTCCTGCATCAAAACTGGTATCTATTATGGCGCTCCCAGACCGGTTATGTTCATTGATGATTGTCCTTTTCATTGATAATTGACAAAATACGGTATACTCTTCATAATATAAGACAAAGCATATATCGAAAGGTAATGATAAAATGTCGCTTGAGCATGGAATATTAGGCTTCTTGTCGATGAAACCTCTGTCGGGATACGATCTCAAGAAGCTGTTCAATTGCTCCGCAACCTACTTTTGGCCAGCCGATCAGGCGCAAATTTATCGGGCGTTGAAGAAGCTGGTAGAGGATGGCTCTGTTGAACTGCCAACGCAAGTTCATGGGAAAACGGTAGATCGGAAGACTTATGCCATCACAGAAAAAGGAAACCGAGCTCTTCATGACTGGATTGTTTGTTCCGAGAAATCCGATTTCATTTCACGTTTACCCTTCTTGATGAAGCTGTTTTTTTCAAGCGCATTAAGCCAAGAGGAACAGCTTGCATTCATTGAGAATCAACAAAGAGTGAATCATAAATTGACGCAAATACTTACTGATAATTATCGTGAGAATGGAAACCTTTACGCTATAACTACAGGGCTTCCCGAAGGTGACCGAAGGCTGGACACGGCAACATACGCCTTTCGATGGGGATTGCTACGTGGGGAGGCATATGGAAAACTGCTTGAGGAGATAAAAGCCGATTTATTGTCGAAGAGCTGACGATACATTATAGAAAAATACAGGAGGAACTCTTAATGATGAAGAAATATAGTAAAAAATTCATATCGATACTCTTGATCATGGCAATGGTGATGAGCATTATGCCTGCGATGACGATAACTGTGAATGCTACTACCCCGTTATCTGTTCTCTGGGCCGGCCTGGATCAATCTGCCACGTGTCATCAATATGGAGATTACATATCCAATATAACTTTTGCAAATATTAACCACAACGAAGCCGGAACCCAATGGCATTACGACTTGGGGGCGACTGTTCCCGCTGGGGAAGTTAAGCTGGGCCAGTCTTATCCGATATCAATAACCGTTCGTGGTAATACTATGGAATATCAACATTTGGCGGTTTATGTTGATTGGAATCAAAACAATACGCTTGGAACTATTACTCCAATTGCTCAGGATATGGATGAACAAGCAGCCGTATGGTATGGTTACACAGGTTCGGTCGAGAAAACGCTGACTGGATCAATTACTATTCCTACCGGCATCGCGACAGGGCAGGCATACATGCGGGTTGTGCTGGATGCAGACAGCGGCGGTGCGAATGGTGGTGATTTTCAATGTGCAGTAGGATATGGTGAGTTTCAGGACTATATACTAAACATCTCGGAAAACACCGCAGCGCCGACGTTCGTTGGCAGCACGACCTCGTTGACGGTGGATGCAAATTCAACGGCAACGGATGTCAAAAGCATGATGCATGTGAATGACACGGAAGCCGGACAAACGCTGACTTGGTCCCAGAAAACTGCACCAAACCATGGCGGCACACTTGTAATTACAAGTGCAACGGCTTCATCCGGCAGCACGGATATCACGCCGGGTGGCACGATTACATATGCACCTGCAGTAGGTTTCTCCGGAGATGAGACTTTTACGGTGCAAGTGTGGGACGGTAGCACAACAGCTCTGCGCACGATTACTGTAACCGTCAATCCGAGACCAGGACTCATTACGGAGAAATTTGGTGATGAGACCGACGGTCATACAGAATTTGTGCAGAACGGTGTAACATTTGACATCACTGGAGGTTATTTAGAAGTTGAAAACCATGCCACATGGGGTCTCGATGATGATTACTTTATTGAAAACTCAGATACACCAATGACAGAAGCAAGAGTTGTCGGCTCAATTAAGTCAACCAACAGTGATTTTACTGCTAATAGTTTATACATTACAACGCTAAATGCTGCTTCCGCCATTGTTCAGAACAATGACATTCTGATTCGGGGAAAACTGGACGGAGTAACCAAATTTACTCATACAGTTACTTTTAGCCAAATCAATACAACGGCAACAAATAATTATCTCACATACATAAATCTGAGTAGCTATTGTTTGATTCCCATTGATGAACTGGAATTTGAAGTTGTTCCATATACCATGCCAACAGCGCCATTTACAGTACTTCATGTTACTTATCTGATGATAGATGATTTTCAGTTTGCAAAAGTAGCTACTAATGTTATGCCGACGCTTGCAACCATCAACACATTGACCAGTGCGACCGAGGACACAGCATATACAATCAGTTACTCCGACCTTGCAGCTGCGGCAGATGAAGCCGATACTGACATCGGTGACACAATCAGCTTCCGAATTGAGTCTATCACCTCGGGGACTCTGACAAAGGGCGGTAGTGCGATCACTTCTGGAACGACAACGCTTGGTTTGGGTGAAAGCCTTGTCTGGACTCCTGCAGCAAATGCCAATGGAGTACTTAACGCCTTTACAGTCAAGGCTTATGACGGATTGGATGTATCAAATACAGCAGTGCAGGTGAAGATTTCCACAGCCGCTGTCAACGACGCACCGACTGATATCGCATTGTCAGCTAGTTCGATCAACGAAAACGCAACGGGCAATTCATCAGTCGGTACCCTGAGCACTACGGATCCGGATGCTGGTAATACCTTCACTTACTCACTTGTCGCTGGAACGGGAAGCATAGACAATGCCTCATTCAACATCAGCGGGAACAACTTGTGCATCACCAACAGCCCTAACTATGAAACCAAAAGCAGCTATACGGTACGTGTTCGTGCAACAGATCAAGGGAACCTGTACTTTGATAAAGCCTTTACCATTACCATCAACAATGTAAATGAAGCCCCCACCGACATCGCCTTGTCAGCCAGTGCAACCAACGAAAACGTTGCTGGCAACTCCGCGGTGGGTGCCTTGAGCACCACGGATGCGGATGCGGGCAATAGCTTCACCTATACGCTTGTCGCAGGAACAGGAAGCACTGACAATGCCTCATTCAACATCAGTGGAAGCAACCTGTGCATCACCAACAGTCCTGACTTTGAAACGAAAAACAGCTATTCGATTCGCGTTCGCACAACAGATCAAGGAAGTCTGTACTATGAAAAGGTTTTTGTCATAACCATCAATGATCTGAACGAAGCACCAACCGATGTCGCATTGTCAGCCAGCGCAATCAACGAAAACGTCGCTGGTAATTCAAATATAGGCACCTTGAGCACCACGGATCCGGATGCGGGTAATACCTTCGCCTATACGCTTGTCGCTGGAACGGGAAGCACTGACAATGCTTCATTCAACATTAGCGGAAACAACTTGCGTATCACCAGCATTCCTGACTATGAAACCAAGAACAGCTATTCGGTTCGCGTTCGCACAACAGATCAAGGAAGTCTTTCCTATGAAAAGATTTTTGTCATTACCATCAATGATCTGAACGAAGCACCCACCGACATCACATTATCAGCCAGTGCAACCAACGAAAACGTTGCTGGCAACGCCACGGTGGGGGCCCTGAGCACCACTGATGCGGATGCGGGCAATACCTTCACCTATTCGCTTGTCGCAGGAACAGGAAGTACCGACAATGCCTCCTTCAATATCAGTGGAAGCAACCTGTGCATCACCAACAGTCCTGACTATGAAACGAAAAACAGCTATTCGATTCGCGTTCGCACAACAGATCAAGGAAGTCTGTACTTTGAAAAGGTAATTAACATTACCATCAATGATGTAAATGAAGCCCCCGGCTTTGTAGCTGCTGGTGCCGGTAACTTGAATGTCAGTTATAATGCAGCGGCAACAGACATAAAAAACCTTCTTCATGTCAGCGATATGGACGCTGGGCAAACCTTGACTTGGACGAAGGCCTCAGATGCAAGTCACGGTGGACTGAGCGTCGTTGGGGCAACCGCTTCCTCCGGAAGCAATGATGTCACGCCGGGTGGTACACTCACTTACATACCGAACGCAGGATATTCCGGTTCTGACAGCTTTACCATTCAGATAAGTGATGGAACCTCGGTCGCAACCCGTATCATCAATGTGACGGTCAGTGCTGCAAGCATTGCACCCACCGTCACAACTTCGCCGGTGTCATCCATTGCTTCCACTACCGCCACCGGCAACGGACTCCTCACGGCTCTTGGAACACCCAATCCAACTTCATGTGGCGTGTGCTGGAATACGACTGGAGCACCAACCACGGCGAACAATAAAGTGGATAACGGAGCAGTATCCACGACCGGGGCCTTAACTGCAAGTATGACTGGCTTAACAGCCAGCACGACCTATTATGTACGGGCATATGCCACAAACACGGCAGGCACCAGTTATGGAGCAGTAGTATCATTTACCACAAGTGCAGCACCTTCCGGTGGTGGTTCGACTCCAACACCCACATCGACTCCTGTTCCAACCGCAACCCCAACACCTACTCCAGCAATCCCTGCAGTCGTAGAGGTCGATGGGGTGAAACAGGATGCGGGAACATCAAATACCAAGACAACAGGTGGGCAAACAACGACAACGATTACGGTGGATGATACGAAGCTTGATAAACTCCTGGAAGGCAGCAGGGATAAGCCAACCGTAACACTGCCGAGTACAGGCTCTGACACCACCGTCGGCGAACTGAATGGACAGACCGTCAAGAACATGGAAGCCAAGGAAGCAATACTGGAAATCAGGACCGATACAGCAACCTACACACTGCCTGCATCGGAAATCAATATTGATGCAGTATCGGCACAGCTCGGTTCGCTGGTCGTACTCAAGGATATCAAGGTAAGCGTTAGCATCGCCGAACCTTCCGCGGACACGGTGAAAATCGTCGAGGATTCAGCGAACAAGAACAGCTACCAGTTGGTTGTAGCTCCCGTTGAGTTTACGATTACGTGTACAAGTGGCAACAAGACAATTGATGTAAGCAAGTTCAACGGTTATGTTGAACGTACCATTGCGATTCCAGCCGGTGTTGATCCGTCCAAAATCACAACAGGCCTCGTTGTCAACCCAGACGGTACAACGCACCATGTACCAACCAGAGTCACGATCATAAACGGAAAATACTACGCTGTAATCAACAGCCTAACAAACAGCACGTATACCGTCGTCTGGAATCCCATGGAGTTTGCTGATGTTTCAGCCCATTGGGCAAAAGACACCATCAACAATATGGGATCGAGAATGGTTGTCTCCGGAGTCGGAAACAATAACTACGCGCCCAATAAGGAAATAACCCGCGGTGAATTTGCTGCAATCATTGTGAAGGCGCTAGGTCTTGTTCCTGGAACAGGCAAGAGTAATTTTGTTGATGTTGAGGCATCGAAGTGGTATAGCGGATATATTCAGACGGCGAGTGCGTATGGCATTCTTACAGGATACAGTGCCATGACTTTTGGGCCGAATGATGAGATTACCCGTGAACAGGCAATGACCATGATTGCGAGGGCAATGAACGTCACGGGGTTGAATTCGACACTGAAAGCCAGCGAGGTTGACACGCTTCTGTCAGAATATTCAGATGGCGCAGATGCTTCGGACTTTGCAAAAACAAGCATAGCCGCTTGTTTGAAAACCGGGATTATTTCAGGCACAGGAAGCCATACAATCGCACCGAAGAAAAACATAACCCGCGCGGAAGTTGCTGTTATTATTCAGAAATTGCTTCAAAAATCCAATTTGATATAGCAAGTGAATATGTGAGTTATGAATTGAGAAAATCTTAGTAAATGACAGTATGCAGGAAGCAGCCCGCAAGGGCTGCTTCCTGCATACTGCTTGTAATTTATCTGTGATATGCAGTTTGGCGAATTACCAAGGAAATTAAGCGGACAAATCCAAAATCGTGATTTGAGGCTGTGTTCCGGCGGTTTCGGGTGTAGAATATCAGTGAGGAATGTCGGAATGGGTATAGCCGGAACGGAAATCCGGGGTTGTTCACCCGGAAGGAGAATGACTAGGGACGAATCGTCCCGGAATGGAAGAGGGACGATGAAGCTTTTCAATGCCGGTTCACTTATTACGGAGGATTCCATCCGGAATCTCCTGGCGATTTCGGGGGACGAGGAAAAGCTGCGTGCAGCCCTCACGCAAGCCAAGAAAGCATTGCTGGCCATGTACCGGGTCCATGGATACGGCTTGCCGAAGGACTTTGCGACAGCCCCGTACATCCTCGCGTCCAACCACCTGACGGACATCGACGCTCCGCTTCTGATGGCGTATTACTACGAAATCCTGCACGGGGAGCAAAACGAATACCCCAGACTGTTCACCTTCGCAAAGGAAAACTGCTTCAATGGAGTTTCCGTGCCGAAGGAGATGGTGCCGGTGCTGGAGTTCGAAAACATCCATTCGGTCGACCGGACCAGCAAGAGCGGGTCAACCGCCGCCATGCGGGCCGCTGCCAGGTGGTACAAAGGCGCGGAGGGACCGAAGCATTTCCTTATCTTCGCACAGGGAACCATCTACGACGTCAACAAGGAAGCCCCGGAGGACATCGAGACAGGTGCATTCTGGCTTTCGGCCTATCTGAATATCCCGGTTCTCCCTGTTTTTCTGGAGCAGACCGAGGAGGGAAAGGAGAACCGCGTGGTCTTCGGGGCGCCCTTCCAGGTGGAACGGGACTGCAGGGACTATGCACCATATAAGCAGGAATGGTTGGCGCGTGTCATCGGAGCACAGGATTCCCTGGCTGGACTCACCGGTACACCCGCCCGGGACGCGAATCTGGATGCGGACCACCAGGTACGGAAACGTCATATTCGCTGAGGGGGAAGCAGCTCGCGGAGCAACAAGTATGCCCCGTTTGTTTCAAGGAACACAAGGCTGATAGGAAGCGCCAAGACCTCTTGGCGCTTCACGATCAATCAAGTGAGCGAGTCCTGTCCGGCACGGAGTTTCCGCCCGCACATGCCCCCGTAGCGAATGTGCAGCGGCTGCAGGAGAGGCATTTCCAGGGGGCTCCGCCGGCAAGTGCCTTGCGAGGCCAGTCTGCGTCCCCCATAATGCCATTCCGATGCCCGCCTTGTCCAACGCACGCGCATTCCGGATGCCATCCTGCAAGTCAATGGACATTGCACACCCGGTGACCGTCATTCCATCTTCTTTCTTTCTTACATACGCGGAGGGACAGACGGGGTGTTCCGAGATGCCGACGATGCCTGCGTGGTGGATTTAAGCAAGGAATGGAAGGCCTTCGGCATGTACGGCCTCAACGAGCCGTGAGAACCCTTCGATTTGCTTGTCTTCCCATATCCCTATCTGTGTTTCATGAAGCCGTCCGTCTGCATTGACACAAATGGCTTTATTTTTTACCATGCTTTTTCTCTCTATTCCCTATGAGGGTTTTCATTGAGGCAAACAATAGGCGTGCCACTTACAAGCGTACTCCATGGAGCATGCTCCGTGACAAGTGCATGACGGAATATTCTGAGGATAAGCATATAGGGTTTCTTGTGATATTTGTACACTTTTTACCAACCATTCTTCATATGCTTAACACAAGCAGTGCTATAAAGTGCATATTGTCACTGATGAATGAATTGTTATTGTCTAGAAAAGCAGGAGGGATATTTCATGAAAAGAACAAAGAAATGGGTGGCTTTGATTTGCATTCTGGCCGTGTTCACGATGACGCTCGCCGGCTGCGGGAGCACGCCAGCCCCGGCAGCAACCAAGACAGCGGAGGCAACTGCTGCTGCAGCTGCATCTGTGGCACCCGAAGCCTCCAAGGAGCCGACCACGATTGTTTACAAGCGCTATATCGGACCAGAAACGGCCACGGATACCTTTTACAAAACGGCTGTAGGCAGTCTCCTTCTGGAGAAGTTCAACGTGAAGATCGAATTCCTTGGTTCCCGTGAAGACACATATCGTCAGGAACTGATCACAGATGCGGCCACAGGCAGCTTGCCCGACCTGTTGACGGTTTGGGTATATGCCAGCAGTGGGGGTGGCGATGAACTCAAGTTGCTGCTGAAGGGCGGACAGGAAGGGTTGCTTGCTCCTCTGGGCGCGGCCATCGACAAGTATGCGCCTACCGTCAAGGAAGCGATAGCAAAAGACAAACTTCCTTTGTACACACAGGAATGGATGTATAATCCGGCGTTGAATGGAGAGATTTATGTCATTCCCCATAACCTGAACGCGCCTGATGCGGAAAAGATCGAGCAAAATGGCTGGGCCATGTACATCAGGAAAGACATTGCGAAACAGCTCAATATCTCCACCACCATGTATTTCAAGCAACCAGAGGATTTCATCAAAGTGCTGAGAGACATCAAGGCGCTGAACGCCCTTGATACGAACGGGAAACCCGTTTATCCTCTCGGCGGCATTGCGCAGTGGGGCGTCCTGATGAGCACCTATCTGCGTTCCTTTGACTGGGGTGGTTTGAATGGCGTGGATTTGGATGCCAACAAGAAGATCGTGCATTTCATGAACACGGATTTTGCCTGGAATGAAGTCCTGTTCATGCGAAAGCTGATTGAAGAAAAGTTGCTGGATCCCGAAGCGTTGACACAAACGTATGAAACCGGCTCTGAAAAAATCGCGCAAGGAAAATATGCAGTGATCCCCATGTATGCAGGGGGAACGCCAAGTCAGGCCAACGCGTACATGAAGGCCCTGACCACCGATCATCCGGAAATGGAATATGACATTCTGGGAAATATGAATACCAATAAGGGAAACGGAACGGTCGCCGTCAACCTGGGCATGCCCACCCACTACGCAACAGCCATTGCTTCGAAAGACAAGGTAGATCTGTTGATGCCCATAATTGAGTATATGCAGACACCTGAGTTCAGAGCGATCGATGCATATGGGAAAAAGGGCGAAACATGGGACTATGATGCCAATGGCATGGCCGTGCTGAAACCGGAGTTCAAGTCAGCCTATCTGAATGACGAGAAAGACGCGAATGGCGAAACCTTCAGTGAAGCAAAAGGTTTGCTGAGATTCAGCTATTTGAATACGGTCGCAGGTATCGATAAAAGCATCTATAAAATCTTTGGTGGAACCGTTACACCACGATATCCCCTGGATCCTACCATGACGGATGAGGTGAATCGCCGATTTAAACTGGCCTATGAGAATTTGGAATTCCTGAACAAACTGAATATTTCGTATCTGATGGAGTCATATCCGCAGAAAGATCAGCTGCAGCCTGCCCTCGACGCGCAGAAGAGCACGTTGATGCAGTGCTTCCTATCGGGTACCGAAGCGGAAGCCAGGAAAATATTCGACGACTACAAGGACAGCCTTGTCAAAGCCGGCCTTCCTGACTATATTGCCTATTTGCAGAAAGCATATGATGCCGAGCCGGACAAATACTGCTTCTATGTCACCAATGTTCAATAATCCGGCTTGAGCCCATTGTTTCAGGCTCGTTGACACACGATTGTTTGCCCGGAAGAAGATATCAAAGCTCTTCTTCCGGGCAATTCGTGTGGATGTGGGGTATCAACGTTTGGTGATGACGAAAGGTCGGTGATTGACTGATGACTGATAACGCTCAGATGAATTCACAAGGAAATAAGGAAAAGCAAACGAAACGTCCGCCCCTGTGGGCCAACGTGAAAAGGAATTATCAGTATTATCTGATACTGATTCCTGCTGTTTT
Organism: uncultured Clostridia bacterium; assembly: GCA_942493335.1. Taxonomy (GTDB): domain Bacteria; phylum Bacillota; class Clostridia; order DSM-8532; family DSM-8532; genus JAEWSN01. The sequence continues at coordinate 4,075,718 of OW818693.1, forward strand.
GTTCTTTCTTGCATTCTGTTACATTCCCATTTTTGGCATTACGATGGCGTTTAGGGAATTCCAGTACAACAAAGGGATCTTCTTCAGCCCCTGGATCGGGTTCAAGTATTTCACAACCTTCTTCAATTATTTCGCCTTTTGGGACTTGATCAAAAACACGCTTTTGATCAGTTTCCTGAAGATTGTAGTGGCCTTCCCCCTGCCAATCATGTTTGCACTGCTGCTCAACGAGGTCCGTTCCTTGAGAGCGAAACGGTTCATTCAGACCGCGTCCTATCTCCCTCATTTTATTTCGTGGGTTACTGTTGTCGCATTGTTGAACCAGTTCATCGGGCTGGAAGGTGTTTTGAATCAAGTAAGGGTTTCAATGGGCCTCGAAAAGGTCTTCTATATGAATGATGGGGCTTATTTTTATCTGATCATGTTTGGTACTTATGTTTGGAAAACGATAGGCTATAGTGCCATTATCTATATCTCCGCATTGGCGGGCGTTGATCCCGGCCTTTACGAAGCGGCGACTGTTGATGGAGCGGGCAGATGGAAAAAAATGTGGCATATATCGGTCCCGGCAATCCTGCCAACGGCGATTGTACTGTTCTTGCTGGGATTGTCCAGCATTCTCTCGGCCGGATGGGATCAGATCTATTTGTTGCGCCAACCCGGCAACAAGGTGTTTTCGGAAATCCTTGACACCTATATCATGGACATGGGTTTGCGAAATGGCCAGTTCGGTTATGCCACGGCTGTATCCCTCTTTCAAAGCGTCATTGGTCTGTTTTTGGTTCTTGGTACCAACTATGTGATCAAGAAAAAATCGGAAGTGAGTTTGTTTTAGTCCGTACGGATGAACTTGATAAGGAGTTCTTATGAAAAAAACGAATAATCTCTCGGCCTTTTTTATGGATTTCGTGATCATTTTCTTTTTGCTCCTCTTCGTCATCACCTGCCTTTATCCGATCTGGAATATTTACGTGTATTCGTTCAATAAAGGGATGGACTCCTTGAAAGGGCCGCTGTATTTCTTTCCGCGCGTTCCTACTTTTGACAATTTTGCGATCGCGTTTGCTGAAAACAACATTATGTCGGCATTCAAGATTTCAATCCTCAGAACCGTGATCGGAACCGTAACCGCCTTGCTCTGCACCTCATCGCTGGCATTTGTGATGACGAAAAGGAATTTGCCTGGGTACAGGTTCTTTTCAACCTTCTTCTTCATCACATTCATGTTCTCCGGCGGTATGATTCCCTACTTTTTGACGATCAAGACATTGGGCTTGTATGACAATTTTTGGGTGTATATCATCCCCGCTCTATACAGTTACTGGTACATGATCCTTTTTCGTTCCTTCTTTGATACCATTCCTGCAAGTGTCGAGGAATCCGCATGGATGGATGGCGCATCGCCGATGATTGTGTTCTTTCATTTGATCATACCCATGTCGACCCCGGTGTTTGCCGCCGTTGCCTTGTTCATTGGTGTGGGGCATTGGAACGACTGGTTTGTGGGCGCGTTTTACATTAAGTCGCCATCCCTCATACCCCTTCAAACTTTATTGAGAAGCCTGCTTCAGGAAGTCAATATGATGGACAAGATGGGGGAGATGTCGGGATCTTTCTACAAGACCATCACAAAAGACATAACCCCGTATTCGGTCAGATCTGCCATTGTTGTCATCACCGTTACGCCGATTGTCATGATTTACCCGTTCATGCAAAAATTCATGGTGAAGGGTATCATGCTTGGGGCCGTGAAAGGATGAGTGGTGCAGGGAGTTTCCTGTCTTGCGGATGATAGGGGCTGTCCCTAAAGAGGATAGCCCCGTGGGCGCTTGTCTCCTTGTGATGCGATATGCTATGATCCTGCCATGATGCATGGATATAGACCCGGCAATTGTTTGCGATTGTTTTCGAACATGGAATGGCAATTGCCTCAATTGCCGGAGTCTCACCCTGTGCTCCATGTTTGTTGCCTATTCTATGACATGATGGGTATTTGGTGATGATGAAGCTTAAAAGTATCTACAATCGTTTCACAAGAAACAGCAGAATCATCCGCAAGATCAATGTCGCAATCATCCTGTTGGTCATATTGCCGATGTTCATAACCAGCTGGATCTTTTACCAGCGGGTCGCCAGTGTGAATGAAGATTACATCAGTGAATCCTATTTGAACTTGGGAGAGCGTTATGTAAATTCAATTGAGTTCAATATCAAGACGCTGCAATTCTATGTGGACAATGTTGCGAAGAACAGCAGGATCATCAACATTTTGGAGAACAAGGAGTTGTACACCACAGAGAACATTCTTGTGCTTCAGGATTTGATGAAGAACGAGTTGAATCATGTGGTTCCCGTCAACATTCAGCAGGCGGTCTTGAAGTTTTCTGTCTATTCGACGAATGAACTGTTCCCCATCGATGGGAACGTCATGGGCAATACGCTAAGCAAGGATGACATCGTCAATCGCATCACATGGAAGCAAGGCAGTTTCTTCAGTAAATCCGCCGGTTTGAAAAGGGACACGCTTTCCCTCATTGAGCCCATCCTTTCCCTGAAGGCGGATTCGAAAGCCGAGATCGTCGGATTTGTCAGAATCGACTTGCTATGCAATCTTTTGTTTGAAATGGGTGACAACTTTTCAAATCAGTTGGCTGATTTCTACATCATGGCTGAAGATGGCAACATTGGATACAGGAATAATGAGAAGAATGAGAACTCGGAATCCGCGCTTTTGGCGACGGTCAACAAGGCCAATGCGGGCAATCCGGGTGCAGCGAAGATGAACGCATTCTCCACTGCTGTAAAAAGCTTTCACACAATCAATCATGCAAGATATGTTGTTATCCAAAAGGACATCACCACCATCAATGCCACCTGCATGCTGGCATTCCCGTACAGCGAAATCGATCAGAAAATCCGGGAGTCCGGCAGCTTTTTTCTATATGTGCTGGGATTGTTTCTCTTGATGTTTTTTCTTTTGACCTGGCTGTTGAATTTTGTTTTCTCACAACGAATGAATCAGTTGATCCTGAAAATGCAAAAAGCCCAGAGCGGGCAAATCCAGGAATTTGAGATCATTAAGGGAACCGATGAAATTGCCGTGCTGGATCGTCAGTTCAACATGATGATGAAACAGCTGAATCAGCTGATAGATGAGAATTTCGTTCAGACCCTTCTGGTGAAGGATACGCAGTTGATTGCGCTTCAGGCGCAAATCAACCCGCATTTTCTCTTTAATACGCTCCAGACGATTGATTCCATTGCCATCACGAACGGGGTGATGGCAATTTCTAAAATATGCCAGAAATTAGGCAAAATGTTCAGATACAACATCAACATCAATCTGCATGAGACAGCGATGCTGAAAGATGAAATCGACAATGTATCGAATTATATCTATATCATGAAACTGAGATTCCAGAATCAATTTGATATTTTTTACGACATACCGGACGAATTGATGGATCATCGAATCTTGCGATTTGTCCTGCAGCCGATTGTTGAGAATTCATTGAACCATGGCTTTAAGAGCAAGGAGAAAATGGGAGTCATTGAGGTTTCCGCTGAAATCAAGCATGAAAAGATCATGCTGACTGTCGCGGATGACGGCGACGGGATCGATGCGGAAACGCTCTCGAGGATGCAGGAAGAACTGCAGATGGATGAAATACACATCCAATCCAAATCCAAATCGAGCGACAACATAGGCTTGTTGAATGTGCACTTGCGAATCCGGCTGACATACGGAAAAGAATATGGTCTCCAAGTATTCAGCAGAGCGGATGTGGGAACGGAAGTGGTCATGTGTCTTCCACGATTTGATGAGACTGTAAGGGGAGCTTCAAATGTATGATGTTCTGATCGTCGATGATGAATACTTAATTCGGATGGCAATTTCCTCCAAGATCAAGTTCTTTGAATTCCCATATGAAAGCATCCATTTTGCCGAGAATGGTGATGATGCTCTTGCCATCGTCGAGTCACATCCTGTCGACATCATGATGGTCGACATCCGCATGCCTGGTATGGATGGTCTTGCTCTGATCAGAAAAGTGGCGGAGATGAACAAGAACATTCATTTTATTGTGATTAGTGGATATGCGGATTTCGACTATGCGCAGGACGCCTTGAAAAGTGGTGTGGAAGCATATTTGCTGAAGCCGATTGATGATGAGCAATTTGTTGATACATTGAACCGGCTCAGGGGAAAAATGGATCTGCAAAACATAAAGCGGATGCAAACGAATGAGATGGAGTTGTATCATCAATCACTTGCCATGGAAAGAGAAATGAACCTTGTTTTTCATGCACTTCCAGGGAAGAGGATGCAGCATGATGGGAAAGCATTGGATGCGTTCACCCAACATGGAACAGGATTTTACCAACTGATGATGATCCGGATAAATGTCAGACCCACTGCTGATGAAAATGAGTTCATACTAACCAAGAAACAGTTGGCTAAACTAATTGATGAAAAGACAAGTGCCCCGAATGATTGCATGGTCATAGAAGACTATATGCGAGTGCATAGCATGCTTGTCGTGTTTCGTGATTCGACACAGGATCATTTGGTTTCCACAGTGCAAGACGCGTTATGGTCCTTGAGGAAATTGATTCACGGTGTTGCTGGCATTACCATCGGCATGAGCGGGATACATGGAACCCTCTGCAAACGGATGTATACGGAATCCATATGGGCATGCGATCTGCGTCTTCTTTACAAGGATCGTGTCTGTTTTGCTTACAAGACGGACTCTGAGATGAAAGCGCTGACAAAAGACTATTACGACGACTTCAAGCGTTTGCTGAAAACTAAAGAATTGCAATTGTTTGAAATCAGGATCAAGGCGATGCTGGACACGGGCAGAATCATCACAATGATGCATGGGAACATCAGAGAGGTTGTTCACGTGCTGTTGTCATTGATCTCTCAAGAGAAGGATGTGAATGATTCCATCCAGCGACCAAGTGCCGACGAGTGCATCGAAAACGCAAGAAGCATTGATGATATCATCACGTTCATCTATGCGTACTCAGAAAGCATCTTTTTCAAGGATATCGTGATTACGACAAACTGCAAGAACATCATTGAAAAGGTGGAAAAACACATCCTGATTCACTATAAAAAGAGATTGGTCTTAAAAGAATTAGCCGTCATGTACAACATGAACAGCAACTATATGTCAAGCATATTCAAGAAGATATTGGGAAAAGGGTTTTCGGATTATCTGACGGAAGTACGCCTGAATCATGCATGCGACATGCTGATGAATACGAAAATGAGCATCAATGAGATTGCACAAGAGTCCGGGTTTGAAAACAGTTCCTATTTTTATCGTGTATTCAAGAACGCATTTGGGGTCACTGCGCTCAAATATCGAAATCATGCGGATCATCGGGGTGCCGAGCATCCTCAGACATAGAACAGCCCGGCAAGCTTGCGCTTGCCGGGCTGTCTTCACAACTTGACCGGGAACGTGTTACTTTTTCACGATGACATCCGTCAGCATCATCTGGCCGTTGGCATCGTATTTCACGTTGGTCACAACACTTTCATTGAAAACATAGGGCTTGGTGCTGTGGTAGAGGGGAATGATGCCCATGTCCTGCTGGACCAGGATTTTCTCCGCGTCGTGCAGGTTCTGGATGCGCTTGGTATTGTCGACTTCCGTCAGGGAGGCGTTGTACGCAGCCATGAACGCATCATTCTTGTATTTGCCGGCGTTGATCAGGTTGCCCGGTGCGAAGATGGCCAGCATGTTGCTGGCGTCGAAGTAGTCGGCACCCCAGCCCTGAACGGTGATGTCGAACTTGCCGGCATCACGCAGTTCGGTCATGGTGGCTGGTTCCACAGGCGTCAACGTGGTCGTGATACCCAGCTGTTCCTGCCAAATAGACTGCAAATACTCGAACAGTACAACATTGTCGGGAGAGGAGTTGGAGTACTTCATCTCCAACACGGGGAATCCCTTCCCTTCGGGATATCCGGCATCAGCCAGCAGTTTTTTGGCTTGTTCCACATCATATGTAAGTAATGGACCGCCTTCGGCATGAAAGTCCTTGTCGGCGGTGGAGCCGGGGAAGCCTTTGCCGATAAACGTATCCGCCGGCAGCTTGGTGCCGTTGAGCAGCGTTTCGGACAAGAACTTCCTGTCAATGGTCATGGAAAGCGCCTGACGCACTTTGGGATCACGGATCGCGTCCGCTTCGTTGTTGACCAGCAGGAAGCTTGAGGCCAGAGCCGGTATGGTGTGATACACACCTTGCTTCTGCAGGCTGACACGCTCTTCGGAAGGAACAGACGATATCATGTCCACCGCACCGGTCGAGAACAGCGACAACCGGGTGTTGTCGTCGTCGACCAGTTTCACATCGAGCTTGTCCAGCTTGACCTGGGCGGCATTCCAATAGTTCGGGTTCTTCTCAAGCACGATTTCCTGTTCTTCGTTGCATGAGGTCATCTTCATGGGGCCGTTCGTGATGGACTTGGAAGCATCCCATGCCCAGTTTCCCGTGCCATCTTCCGCAACCACATCCGAACGGATGGGGTAGAAGGTGGAGTAGCACAAAAGGGCGTCAAAGAACGGGCACACGGCTTCGAGTTTCACTTCGAGCGTATTGTCGTCAATCGCGGTTGTACCCAGTTGATCCACCGCCAATTCGCCCGCAGAGATCTTGGCGCCGTTCTTCAGGAATATGCCATAAGCGTTCATATAGACGCTCGATACCTTGGGATCGACCAGTCTTCTGAAAGAATCCACGTAATTGCTCGCGACAACCGGCTTTCCGTCGTTCCATTTCGCATCTTTACGCAGGTGGAACGTCCAGGTAAGGCCGTCGGCGGACTTGTCGACGCTTTCCGCGCCGGCGAGGGTGAAGCCGGTCTCGGTGTAGTTATACAGACCTTCGTACATGATGCTTTGCAAATAGGCGCCTGTGGAACCTGCGTTCCAGTGCGGATCCAAGTTTGGCTTGGTTCCCATGGAGTAAACCAACTCATTGACAGCCTTGTTTTCTGTGGCTGCCGATGTTTCAGCAGCAGCTGCGGTTGCAGTGGCAGTTCCGGCAGCAGGCGTTGGCTTGGTTTCGTCGGTCCCTGTTTTGGAGGTGCTTGTACACGCCGTGGCGCTGATAAGCAATACCGCCGATAACAGCAGGGCTGAAAGTCTTTTCATGATGATCCTCCTTGCGTTTTTTTTTCTTTATAAGCGGCTTGAGCCGCAGATAAGCCACGAGTCATGAAGGGGTTTCATGCGAGCATCAGTTGATTTCCTTGTAATGGTGGCAGGCTACGATATGACCCGGACTGACCTCTTCCTGCCGGGGAACCTGGTTGGCACACAACTCGGTGGTGTACCGGCAGCGCGTGCGGAATACACAACCGGAAGGCGGGTTCATGGGGTTAGGTACGTCGCCTTGCAGCAGGATCCGTTTTTTGGTTCGGGACAGACGTGGATCCGGTATGGGAATTGCACTGAGCAATGCCTGCGTATACGGATGCAATGGGTGGTCGTATAAATCGGCGGCGGAATGAATCTCCATGACGCGCCCCAGATACATGACCACAATCCGTTGGGAAATATGACGCACCACCGACAAGTCGTGTGCGATGAACAAATAGGCCAGACCTGTGGAGGCCTGCAGATCCATCAGCATATTGATGATCTGCGCCTGAATGGATACGTCCAGGGCTGAGGCTGGTTCGTCGCAAATCAGGAACTTTACCTGTGTGACCAGCGCTCGGGCAATCGAGATCCGCTGCCTTTGCCCACCTGAGAATTCATGTGGAAAGCGGGACAAGTGCTCGCTGTTGAGTCCCACAAGCCGTATTTGCTCGATCACACGATCATATCGTTCTTTTTTCGTCATCTTGGGATACTGCACGGCAAGCGGCTCGCTGACGATGTCCAGGATGCTCATGCGTGGATCCAGTGAGGCATATGGATCCTGGAACACCATCTGCATCTGCGAACGGTAAGGGTCCATGTTGGCTGTTGTGATGTCGTTGCCGTCGAAGAACATCTTACCGCCCGACGGCTGGTTGAAGCGCATGATCGTTCTGCCAACGGTCGTCTTGCCACAGCCGGATTCGCCGACCAGACCGACGGTCTCGCCAGGATCCACATGAAAAGACACGCCATCCACGGCCTTCACCATGTTGGAACCACTCCGGCCTTTGATCTTGAAATGAACCTGCAAATCTTGCAATTCCATGATATGTCTCATTCATTCACCGCCTGATCCGACATTTGCAGCATGCTTCTCCAGCAATAGCTTCTATGGCCGTCGCTTATCTCGTGCAGAACGGGGGCACGCTTGAGACATAGATCCATGCAATGCTCGCACCGCGACGCAAACACGCAGCCTTTGGGCATCATCATCAGATCAACCGGTGCTCCGGCGATCGGCTCCAGTCTCGTTCTACCTTCCAGGATGGCCGTTTCTGGCAAGCACTTCAAAAGCCCCTTCGTATAAGGGTGAGCAGTTTCGTAGAAGATGTCATCCAATTTGCCCGATTCCATGATGCGGCTGCCATACATGACATGAATGCGGTCGCACAGATCCGCGACGATACCAAGGTCGTGTGTAATCAGAATGATGGAGGCTGAGATGCGATTCTTCAGTTCCTTCATCAATTCCAGGATTTGAGCCTGTATGGTCACGTCGAGCGCTGTGGTGGGTTCGTCTGCGATCAGGATTGACGGGTCGCACGACAGTGCCATGGCGATCATCACACGCTGACGCATACCGCCGGAAAACTCGTGTGGATACTGCTTCAGACGCTGTTCCGGCTGCGGGATGCTGACCATGTCCAGCAACTCCGCAGCCCGTTTCCATGCTGCGGCGCCACGCAATCCCATATGCAACGACAAGGTTTCAACCATTTGGTTCCCGATGGTGTATACAGGATTGAGCGATGTCATCGGGTCCTGAAAGATCATGGAGATGTCTTTCCCGCGTATCTTGTTGAACTCTCTTGCCCGCATGTCCAGCAAATTCTTGCCATGCATGTGGACGGAGCCCGTCACCTTGGCAGTCCCAGGCAGCAAGCGCATGATGGCATTGGCTGTGACAGACTTGCCGGAACCGGACTCGCCGACGATTCCCAACACTTCACCGGGTTTGAGGCGAAAGGACACGTCGCTTACGGCACGTACGACGCCGGAAGGTGTATGAAATTCCACTTTCAGGTCTTCCACCTGCAAAGCATAGGCTTCGTTCGTTGCTATCATGCTCACTTCCCCACGTTTTATTTCGTGTTATATGCTGCGCATACGGGGATCCAGCGCGTCACGCAGCGCGTCGCCCAGAATGTTGAAGCACAGGATGATCAGGCTGATGATCACGGCGGGATATATCAGGTTCTGGGGATAGCTGATCACACCGTTCAAGGCATCGGATGCCATGGAACCCAGCGAGGGCACAGGCGCGGCCACCCCCAGGCCGATAAAGCTCAGGAATGACTCCGTCATGATGGCACCGGGCACGATACCCGTCGCATTGATGATAATGACTCCAATGGAGTTGGGAAGCAGGTGGCGGGTAATGACCCATTTGCCTTTAGCGCCCATGGCTTCCGAAGCGAGTACATATTCCTGATTGCGGTTCATCAGTAGTGCGCCTCGAACAGCCCTGGCCATGCCCAGCCAGTTGAACAGCGCGAGAACGATGAAGATGGAGATCAGCCCCGAACCCATTGAGGCGATACCGCTATAACTTTTGTTGGTCAGCATGTCTTTGAGCATATCCTGCATGGAGACGGAGAGGATGATGATGATGAGAATGCTGGGGATTGCCATCATCAAATCGACGAAGCGCATCATCAGATTATCGCCCCAGCCACCTATGTAAGCGGATATGCCGCCATAAGTGATACCGATCAATGATACGAGCACCATGGTAACCGCGCCAACCAGAAGCGTGATGCGTGTGCCGAACATGATACGCACAAAGATATCGCGTCCCAGTTTGTCGGTGCCCAGCGGGTGATCAAAAGACATGCTTTGCCGCACGTTCTGAGATTGTTCCTTGTATGTATACGGAGAAACCAAAGGGCCGATCACGGCCATCAGGATGATGATGGTCAACAGCGCGAGCATGAACAAGGCCAATTTGTTGCGTTTGAACCGCCGCAAGGCATCTTTCCAGTATGTGACCGACGGGCGCATCTGGTCAACCGCCTGCTTGTCTTGTGCTGATGCCAGCTGCAGGTCGTCCGCTGCGACATCGTACTTGGCCAAAAGCTCACTGTCCGGTGTGTTCCTCATATGCTGGCGCACTCCTTCATTACAACTTGATTCTGGGATCAATCACACCATAGAGCAAATCCACCAGATAATTGCAGAAAATGAGAAGAACAGCAAAGAAGACGGTGGTGCCCATGATCAATGGATAGTCGCGTGAACCAATCGAGGAAATGTAGTACTTGCCGATGCCGGCGATGGCATATACTTTCTCCACAACAAAAGACCCGGTCAATATGCCTGCAATCATCGGGGCGATGGAGGTCACTACTGGAATCAATGCATTACGCAACGCATGCTTCATCATCACCTTGAAGGTGGAGAGCCCCTTTGCACGAGCCGTCTTAATGTAATCCTGCCCGGTAATGTCAAGCATGGTTGTGCGGGTCAGTCTGGCGATACCGAACAATGGGTTCATGGCCATGCCAAACACGGGCAGGATATAACTTTTCCAGTCCTCCAGATAAGCCACCGGCAATAATCGAAGCCATGCGCCGAATATCAGCATCACCGCTACCGTCATGATAAAGCTGGGGACGGAAACAAAAAGTGAGGCGGAAAAGGTGAAAAACCTGTCGAAAAGGGAGTTGTGCTTGACCGCTGCCGCGACGCCCAATGGAATGCCCAGCAAAATGACAAAGAGAATGGCGATCCCTCCGATCTTTGCAGAAACCGGAAAGTATTCCCCTATGATTTCAGTGACGGCTGTCCCGGCCTTGTCAATCATGGAGTTTCCCAGATCGCCTTGCACCAAGGCACCCATATACCGTACGTATTGTTGCATGATCGGCTGATCATAGCCGTATTTTTCCAAAAGCCGCTGGGAAACTTCGGGATTTACGGTGTCACCCAAAAAAGGTCCGCCTGGAACCGCCTGCATAAGGAAAAAAGTGAATGTAATCACCATAAAAATCGTTACAATCGATGTGATGAACCGCCGCAATGCATAGCGAAACAAACAAGCACCTCCTGCCATATTGATTGTTACCAAGCGGGAAAAACACCAGAAACGTAGCAAGCCAAAAAACAATTAGTATATGCGTATATACCTTTTTCTGTTAGCATATCAGTTTGATTTCTTGTTCACAATAGTACACTTCCATACAATGGTATGCACTATAATCTGATTTTTTGTATGTTTTTATTTTTACATGTCAGTTTGCATATTTGTTCATAATAGTACACTTCCATACAGTAACTTGCAAGCATTATGTTACCGCCGCTCCTGAATGGCCAAATGCTGCTGAATTCCAGCTCTTCGCACATTCATCGTCCATATCGTCCAGGTAGGATATGCTTTCCAAATAGTCCCGATGCCGCTTCAACTCCGCATGCATTCCCACCCTGGCTCTCACAACCACTTCACTGAACGGCTTTGTGATGTAGTCGACCGCGCCGAGTGTAAATCCGAAAATTTCATCTTCCTCACTTACCCTGACAGTGATGAAGATAATCGGAAACCCCCTGGTCTGGACAGAACGCTTCAATCTTCTGCATACCTCATAAAGAATAATTTGCAGATAATGCACTTAAAATATTTGATTATTGCATATTCTGCAATTTTTCTTTGTTTATGAGTACATTCGGTGTATAGTAATGGAGTGACATCCACTGGAGAGTTATTGGCAAAATAAGTTACTAGCATTCCGTGCATAATAAAGGAACGATACTCGTGACGAATAAGCTGTGTAGTCTGTATAATCACTATAAGGAAAACAATCGTATTGTTTCAGGAGAACTCTTTATGAACTTAGGAAAAAAATTACTAGAGGTTCGTGAAGCAGCAAAAATATCACGTACACAACTCGCAGAACTCTTAAAACATAGAAATATTCATGTTCAAACCTATACAATATGCAAATGGGAAACCGGGGTTTCCAAGCCCACGGTTGAAGCGTTTCTTGCTATTTGTGATATTTGCAGTGTCATCGATATAAGGCAGACCTTCGCCGATAAAAAACTGCTGCGTTTGTATGATCTGCCGGTTTCGGCCGGGGTCGGCAATTACCTCGACAGCAATGAATATGAAATGATTGAAGTTGAAAGCACAGTACCGGGCTCAACCGATTATGCGGTAAGAATCAGCGGAGACAGCATGATGCCGCGTTTCGTAGACAATCAGATCATCTTTGTCCACGAACAGCCTTCACTGGAAGAAGGAGAAATTGGCATCTTCTTCCTGAATCATCATGCTTACGTAAAGAAGCTTGGAAAAGGGTGTTTGCTTTCGCTAAATCCTCATTATCAGCCCATTCCACTACAGGAACATGATGAATTCAGAGTTTTTGGCAAGGTTGTCGGATAGGTTTTTCAGATTTTCATTTTAACTTCGTTAGGGGTATGTAGTGGACGGATACCATACAGACAAAAGATACGAATCATTAAGAATCCCCGACCGGCAGCAGGTTCTTGGTGATGGTGCCACGCAAGCATCACCTCCGACGGAAGCTGCTCCTTCTGCATCTCCAAGTGAAGGTATGTATTATGAAATAGACTATGATTCTTGTCCTATTCCCGGTGCCGGTAAATTTGTGTTGAAATCACAAAAAATCGAACCCATTGAACCCTCTGAAAAAGATGAAATTCGGGAACTCTTTCATCAGATGAGAGACATCTCTAGAAATGATCGCCCTTCACCTAATTATTCTTCAAGATTCGTAGACAGAAGAGTTCAGCAACATCAAGCGTTCATCTTTTATCAACAGGGATTGTTTATGAAAGATTTTTCAGATAACTATTCGGGCAGCACGCAGTTCTCGCAATATTTCCCATGCTATCAGTTAATGAATCATGAACAACTTCGAACCTATTTCACCTGGCGATCGGCAGTAAGAAACGGTAATGTTGCTGATACATCCTTGTCCTATGCATTTCTTTATATCTATGAGCTATTGGGCAACATCGGCGTATCCAACCCACAGGACGGTCTCGATAAGCTGATGTCTTTCTGGAAAGCCTTCCATGTCCATAACAAGACAATTGACAAATATGTTATAAGATGGCTGAAGGATTACCATATTTACTATGAACTCCCGCATTCATTCAAGGAGTTTGTCACTGAGCACAATCTGGCCATGCATTACCCCAAAGTGGCGGACAACGATGACAATTTCGACTTATTCTGTGCCATTTCAAAATATGATATCAGAAAATCGGCTTATTTCACGGATGACAAGGCAAAAATGGTTACCGATTGTTTTTATTATGTCATTAACAAGCTCAGACAGGTTTTTATAGACAATGGCATCCATTTCGACGATTCCATTTTTGAACCGGCCAAGGGAATGACTGTGTGGACGCCTTTTAGGGATGCGCTATTTTCACCATGGATCAAGCAGGCGGATAGGCGGATTGTTTTATCAGAAAATGAAATTTATCTGTGCAGCCAAAACAAATGGGCGTTTAGCACAGTCATAACCACTGAAAGCGGTAGAGCGTTCATTGGTTATGTAATGAAACAAATGGAAGCTGTTTTGAGAAAGGCAATCCAATATAAACATAAATTATCTGCCAATATCAACATGGTCACACATGCCGTGATTGGGAAGCTGAACGAGAAAGGGTTGTCTATTGAAAAGATCGTCACAGATACTGTCATGGAGTTTTATCGTGAAGCAACAAAAACGATCGTCAAGGTAGACCACCAGACCCTGTCATATATCAGAAAGGAAGCGCTTGCTACACAGGAAAAACTGATCGTTCCTGACCAGGAGGTTCAGATATTTCCGATTCAAGCACCGCACAATTTGTCATTCGCAATGCCGCAGAATATGCCTCCCATACCAACCATAGATAATGAAAAGATATCTGCGGATACGATTTGGGCAGACTTTAGGAACACCTTGTCGGAAACTGAGCTGCAGGCCTTATCTGTTTTAGTCCGTGGGAATATGGATATCAAGAAATTCGCCGATGAATGCGGCATCATGCTGGAAGTATTGGTGGATGGAATCAACGAAAAAGCGATGGACTATATCGGTGACAATTTGATGGATGACGCGTTCGAATTATACGACGATTATAAAGAACATGTAAAGGAACTAATTGGATGAATAGTGTAAATCAGGTTCCCAACAGGATAGCGAATATTCTGATAAACGCTTTAAAAGGCGGTGTTGTACCGCGTGTTGGCCTCGAATACATTACTGTTGGTCGTACTCAGGAAATTGCCGCCATTTTGCATGATATTGAAATGATTGAGGATGGCAGCGCATCCTTCCGCTTTATTGTGGGCAAGTATGGCAGCGGCAAGAGCTTTTTACTTCAAACCATTCGGAATTATGCCACTGCAAAAGGTTTTGTTGTTGTGGATGCAGACCTGTCTCCTGAAAGGCGTTTCGCCGGAACCAAGGGTCAGGGGCTGGCAACCTATAAGGAATTGATACAAAACCTTTCCACCAAATCAAAACCAGATGGCGGAGCACTTCCCCTGATATTGGAAAAATGGATTTCCGGCATTCAGACAACAGTAAAAGTCCAGTCCAATGAAAGCGGTGATGAATTCAACAATCTCGTTGAAAGACAAATCTTCGCAGTGGCCAGTTCGCTTGAAGGCATGGTCAACGGTTTTGAATTCGCCAAGGCGGTAGTCACCTATTGGAAGGCCTATCATCAAGATGATGCAGCCATGAAATCCAATGTTTTGAAATGGTTTCGCGGTGAATATTCTTCCCGGAAAGAAGCAAAAGAGGATTTGGGCATCAATTTCATTGTAACGGACGAGACCTGGTACGACATGCTGAAAATATTCGCAGCATTCCTTGTTGGTGCTGGTTATAAAGGAATGCTTGTCATCATAGATGAACTGGTGAATATCTTCAAAATCCCCAATTCCATCACCAGAGCAAACAATTACGAGAAGATTCTCACCATGTACAATGATGTTTTACAGGGTAAGGCAAGACATATTGGCTTTCTGATGGGTGGTACTTCCCAGTGTATTGAAGATAAATACAAAGGTGTGTTCAGTTATGAAGCATTACGTTCACGCCTGGCAGAGGGTCATTTCGCAACTGCCGACATGAAGGACCTTTCTGCTCCGATCATCAGGCTTCAAATGCTCTCACAGGAAGAAATGTACATACTGATAGAAAAACTGATGAATCTCCATGCACAGCTTTACAACTATAGTCCGGCTTTGTCTCACGACGAGTTGGTCTACTTCCTTACCGTGGAATATAACCGTGTTGGTGCCGCAACCCATATCACCCCACGTGAAATTATCCGGGATTTCATCGAAATGGTTAACATTTTGCATCAGAATCCGCAGAAAAGTGTTTCGGAGATTTTAGGAGACAACAGCTTTGAAATGGCAAAAGGTGGGTTCTCGGATGAAGACCTGCACAGTGAATTCCAGGAATTTGAGGTATAATGCCTGTGGATGAATTTTACAGACTCGCTCCCTTTATACAGGACTATATTTACCAAAACAAATGGGAAGAGCTGCGAGGAAACCAGGTGGCTGCCTGCGAGGTCATCTTCGACAGCGATGACAACTTGCTGCTTTCTTCCGGTACTGCTACAGGCAAGACGGAAGCTGCCTTTTTGCCTATACTCACAGAGCTGTATAATAAGCCATCTCACTCGGTTGGCGTTATGTATATCTCTCCTTTGAAAGCGTTGATCAATGACCAGTTCAAACGTTTGGAGCAATTGCTTCTGGATTCCAATATGCCTGTAACAAAATGGCATGGTGACGCCTCATTGACCTTGAAAAACAAACTCGTCAAGAACCCGGAAGGTTTGTTGCAAATCACACCGGAATCTTTGGAGAGCCTGATAACCAACAAACGCGGTGCTTGTTTGTCCATGTTTTCCGATTTGCGGTTTGTCGTTATCGATGAGATTCATTCTTTCATGCGTGATGTCCGTGGTTTGCAGCTGCTATGTGTATTGGAAAGGCTTAAGCAATTAACTGGCGTAAATCCACGTCGAATCGGTCTTTCGGCAACTTTGGGCGATGTTTCTTTAGCCCGGAATTGGTTGAACACCGGCACCGGACGGGAATGTGCCGCTCCGGTTATGGAAGAAGGGAAAAAACGGATAAAGCTGCATATCGAGCGCTTTGTAAACTATGCCGAGAAACGTGACCTGGTGGAAAGGGATGGCAGTGGGAATGTTGTCAACGTTGATTCCGGCGGAGACATCGGCGATCGTGAGCATTATGAATATCTATTCAAGCAAACCCTGGATAAGAAGACCATCATTTTCACGAATAGCCGTGAAGAGACAGAATTCATCATGGCACATTTGCGCGAAATTGCTTTAAAGAATAAGGCGCCCGATGTATACAGGGTTCATCATGGCAATGTTTCTGCCCTGTTGAGAGAAAATACCGAGGATGAAATGAAATCCGCGGATGAAAAGATCGTTACCGGAGCAACCGTAACGTTGGAGTTGGGGATTGATATCGGGTCACTCGATCAGGCTGTTCAAGTGGGTGCTCCTCTGAACGTATCAAGCTTCGCCCAACGATTGGGACGCTGCGGACGGCGCGGACAGATTCCTCAATTGCTGTTTACTTTTGTGGAGAGCATCAAAATCAATTCGGCTGATATTCTGGGTCCAATCAACTGGGAGTTCCTCCGAACCATAGCCATCATTGAACTCTATGTGAAAGATCATTGGATGGAGCCCATCCCTCCGCTGAACCATGCCTATAATCTGCTGTATCACCAAACGATGAGTTGTTTGAAGAGTAACGGTGAAATGTCATCGGCCGGCCTTGCTCAGGCAATCTTGACCTTGGGGTGTTTCAAAAATATATCACAGGATGACTATAAACGGTTGCTCTCTCATCTGATCCATATCGATCAATTGCAGCGGACTGAACATGGCGGGCTGATCATAGGCCGCGAAGGGGAAAAAATCGTAAACAGCCATAAATTTCTGACGGTGTTCCTCGCACCTGAATATTTGCTTGTTAAAGATGAAAACCGCACCATCGGCACCGTTGATAAGGTCTACCCGGTCGGCATCCGTTTCGCTTTGGCAGGAATGGCATGGGAAACTGTGGATGTGAATGTCAAGTCCAAGGTTATTTTTGTGAAACGGGTACCAGGTATTTCTGTTGTGGACTGGGATATTGACTTTGAAGCTGAGCTTCATACAATTCTTGTCCGCAAAATACGAAGTGTGCTGATTGCGAATGATGAATATCCTTATAATAGCGAACGCTGCAAGGAGCGATTCACCGAAATCCAATACATAACCCGAAACAGTGGAATATTGGATAATCTCGCCACTCCGTTATCGGACAAGAAATATGCCCTTTTTCCATGGGTGGGCACCAGACAATTGATGACGCTGCATTATGCACTCCTTCAACGAAAAATCAAAAACAAGCTGCCATGGATCACCTGCGTTTATCTGGAGGTTACCTATAGTGGTACCAAAGAAGAATTGGAGGATATCGTAGCAGACATCCTCCGGTCAGATCTCGACCTCTATAGCCTGCCATTGCCTGAAAAAGTCCAAATCAATGGGAAATATAATGAATTTATTCCGCCGGAGCTCCTGCGAAAGCAGTTTGTTGAGGATTACCTTGACTTCGAAGGACTGAAAGACGCTTTGAATACAGCTGGCAATTAACCAAGTGATTTAGACATTGGACAATCATACTCAGTGGTTCTGGAATGCCGTCCCCCGTCATTCCATGATCATCATTTGCCGGGGCTTCCACAGGATTTTTCAATTACCACGAGGCAGGTGCTGTCGGGCAGCGGTACTTCATGCCGGGCGGCGTCGAAGAACGAGATTTTTCGGGACAAGGCCAGCGAATAGCCATCCTGCAGAAAATGCTTCAGGACGACCAGCTTCGCCTCGTCGCCCAGCACCGCATGAAGAAACTCCGCGAACCCGCTCGGGGTGAAATAGCCGAATTGCTCATTGACTTCATGGACATAGGATTGTTCGCCCCAGGTATAGGTGTACAGGAATTCCATGGCGTCATTGACCGGCATCAGGACCTCGTTCTGTCCGATGGATTCATAGACAATGTCCCGTCCCTTGAAGTCGGAGGCATATCGCCGCAGGAAGTCCATGCCGTCTTCTGCCAGAAAACGGATGATCCGCTTCTGATCCGTCGGTTCCGTCATGATGCCATCCCGGATGATGATGCGCCCGCCGACCGGCAGCAGGTCGAACGCTCCTTTCAGGGCGGTGGCCAAGGTGTCATGATTGAACTTCCTGCCCTCATATTCGATGTAGGAAAAAAGTTCATGCAGGATGGAACAGAAGATGACAGTATCCACCTCGCCGCTTCCGATGGTTTGACCGAGATTCAGCGCGTCTCCGTACATCACATTCCAGGTGCGGTTTTCAAGCTGTTTTTTCTTTTGCAGGGCATCGAGGACATTCTGTGCGATGTCGACGCCCGTTACAGTTGCTGCGGGAAATCGCTCGACTATGAGATCCATCAGCGCGCCGCCGCCGGGGCCGATATCGAGGATACGATTGCCCGTGATGTAGTCCAGAATGATTTTCTTGAAGTCGATGGTGCTGTTCATCGTGCGGAGGTAACTCTCCTCATTGTTGAAGCGGTCGTAGGCGTCCCGTCGTAGACCGAAAAGGTCAAACAGCAGGATGATGGCCTGCTCGTAGAGGACTTCCGATTTCTCGGCTTCAATGCAGAAGTCGATCAGGCTGCTTCCGGCCGGGGAAAACCGAAAAGAGAAAAACAGGGTGTCTCCCAGTTCGTCGTGAACTGTCAGATCATGCATCACGTGAGGATTCTTCGGATAGACGCCTTCTATGATGGTCTCCATGTGGAGGTCGGCAAGGTATTTTTCCAGAATGCGCTTCTTGTAGACATTGACTTTCTTTTTCCCCTCGTACTCGTAGTAAATATCGCGCATGAGCCGCTCGAAGCTGATATGACGGATTCCACCGCCATTTGCAGCCAATGCAGCAATGCGCAGGATTTTCAGGAACTCTTCGAAGGAAAAGTCAGCCAATGCGGCTTCCACATACCAGAGGTCCACGTTTTCCAAGAGGAGCCCGAGTTCCGCAGTGATGACAGGATCGCCAAAGCAGCGTTCGTACTCCGCCTCAAAATTCTCCCCCAGTGCGATGGAACGAGCCCGAAGCTTGCGAATTCTGTCCTTTACCGTGAGTGTGGATTGGAACTGTCCGTCGGCCACCCGATCCGCAATCGTTCCCGCTTCTTCCCGGATGTTGTCCCACAGTTCCCTTCCGACAGCACCGATGACACAGGCATCCATTGCCCCAATCAGGCTTCTTAACGTTGTGGGAGTAAGGGTGCCGTCGGAAACGAGTGCATACAGCGGTTGCAGTCGGGTAAGCGGAACTTCCCCCCGGATGTGCTGTCCGATGAGTCCGTGCATGGATATGAGGGTGCCAACGATTTTTTGGATGGCCGGGTCTTTTTCCCCGGCTTCTTCCCGGTATATTTGTGCTGAACCCTCGTTATGGACAAACAGGTTGATTCCTTTTTGGATCCAGGTCCTCCGTTGATGCGGGAGTCCGGTCTTGGCAACTTCGGCCCACTTCATCGTTTCCCCGATCAGATGGGCGTGGAACGGATCCAAAGACAGGCCTGAAAGGATGTGCAGGGATTCCTCCACATAGTCCAGGACATAGTTCAGACGAATTTCTGTCAGGGATTGAAGCCGTTCCAGATTGACAGAGCGTTCCGGCGTCAGTGCCAGATACCTGAGCCACTTCTCCTGCCTGAGGATCTGCAGGTCTCCCTGGCGAAACTGTGCGATGGCTGCAATCGGCGTCAGGCTCTCGTGTTTTCCGGGTGTTTCCATTCGGGTCATCCTCCGTGTACGGTTCGATATCCATCCTCGTCGGGCCACGGGTGATAAACCCTGCCGTTGCACCAACACGCTTCATGACGGTGCTGACGAACCTGTCGGGAGATGCCTTGTGCATCAGGGACCCCATCCGATACATGATGTCACCGGAGACTTGATCCAGGCAGGTGATGCCGAGATTCAGCCTGGTCCGCAGGCTGGCCGCATGCGCCAGATCATGCCGGATCGTATCCGCCAGAACATCCAGATCCGGTAGCCCATATCGCAATGCTCCCTGATGGGGATTTGGCATGTTCGTCAAGTCCACTATATCAGGGTACGGCTTGCCCGGCAATTCCGTCGGAAGAGGGCCCGCTCCATGCCGTGTCAGGTAGGCGCGTGTCAGGTAGAGGATGTCCACGGTCGCGTTGCGGGTTTCGACATCTCTTCCTGTGAGAAGCTGCACGACATTCTGCATGCCGGTGTTGGAGCGGGTGACATGAGGGAAGAATGCATGGGATTGATCCAGCATGAGTCCCTGCGCCCCTTCGAAGATCAAGGTGTCGAAGGTGTTCATGATATCAGCGTCTGTCATGCGGAGCGTACTGAGCATGCTATCCGCGTCTTCGAGAAAGGAATCCTGCAGACAATCATTGGCCAGAAGGCTATCGAAAGGGGCGGAAATGGAGAGGATGCCCAATTGTCGGAGCCGTTCGGGGACGTATGCCCTTCGGATGTTGTCCAGACGTTTCCGAATGACGGTTTCATTGTGGAGGTCGGATACACGCAGACGGAAGCATTCATCCTGGAGATCCCGTTGGATGGTCTCGTTGAATCCAATTCCGCAGCTCCCGTGCCGCCCGTCACCGCGAAAGGCTTCTGCGATCTGGTTGATCAGCATGTCGTAGGGGGTTGTGACGGCGCACCCGCGGTCTGCAAAGAGGATCGGATTGCACCCGAAATCTTTCAGGACCCGCATTTCCCGGTTGAAGAGCATGGGATTCACCACGAAGAAGGAGCTCAGAAACGTAGGCAGTCCGGCGAAGGTTCCCGCTCCGGCATGTCCGAAAACATGCCGTCGGCCATCAGGCAACTGGACGGTGTGGCCTGCCTGGGCCCCGCCGTTGAAACGCACGACGAGACCTTCCGGATGGGAGGCCGCAAGGTAATCCGTCATCAAGCCTTTTCCCTCGTCTCCATAGTTCGCGCCGATCACGACCTTGATTTTTTTCATGGAATCGGCCTCCTTCCGGGAGGCGTGTCCACGCCGGACACGCCTTCCCTCTTATGGGTATGCTGTTGCAGCAAGCCGCGGTCCTTCTGCTCCATTCGCCTCAGAACCTGAAAAGTCCTGCGATGCCCGATGGTGCACGTTTCAGCGAACGGACCGCATCCGCCACCACCAGAGCGGTGGATGCGTCCCAACTGGAAATGACAGTATGCGGATTCTCGCCTCCGAGAATCTGCAGGGCGGAAATGATGACCTCGCCCATCCTCGAGTAGTCGGAAAGACGGATGGCCCGCTCCCCGAGAAGGCTTGTCCAGCCTTTCGTCACGATATCCCCGTGGGAACGGAAATAGCTGCCTTGTTCCACCATCAGGTGAAACACATCATAGCGCCGGGAGACCATCGTGAGAAGTTCCTGCGTCCCGATCCGGTCAAATTGCGGCCGATATCCCATAACCCTCTCAATGTCGGAGGCCATCAGGTACGGAGTGGGCTGTTCGTCCCCGACTGTGAACAGAATGCCTTTCTTTCCCCGCTTGTCGAAGCAGTCGATGCGGGTATGCATGGCCGCGAAATACCAGGCAAGCGCGTAGGATTCATAATTGTTTCCACCGCCGCCGCGTTCAAGGTAGATTTTGGTCAATTGTTCAGCTATGCGGATGTCCGCTTCGAACTGGGTGATCTGCAGCGGGGCCTTGTCACCGGCTTCGACATCTCCGATGCCCATGAACATGATGTGGGGATCGGGAACCGGTTTCCTCTCATATACGCCGGAAGCCAGTGTCTTCAGTCCTTCGCGGGCCATGGCATCCAGCACGGATCCCATGGAACCGGTGACATCGAGAGCGACGATCAGCGCGGTGGATTGCGGATTGTCCGTGGAATCACAGGATTCGCGGACACGGACATCCTTCGGATCCAGTTCGGGTGAAAGGGATCTCGAGGTATAGATGTCATCCACGGTTGCCTTGTTCCGGATGTGGGAGGCGGCATACATCTCCCAATCCCTGTCTGTCCAACGTCCTGATCCCATTGTGATACCTCCTTTTCTGATACATGGCCTGACACTTTGTCAGGCCAGTGGCTGCATCCGGTATTATAGACCCGGCAATTGATTGCTGTCGTTTTTGAATGCGGAACAAGCCTTGTATCAATTGACGGAGTCCTATTTTTTGCTACATGTTTGTTGCCGATTCTATAAGCCGGAAACGGGCATGGAGGAACAAGCCTTGTGGGTATGAGACCTTCGGCCTGTCGGTGAATTGGATTCTGTTCCTGCGATGGAATTTTTCAGAGGGGAGGATGCGTTTTTTCAGGAAGGCTTGAGTTCTAGCCGTACAAGGTTGTGCGATCGAGCTTCAGTTCAACGAATCGGCGTTCCCCGTAGCTTGCTGTCAGAACGGTTCTCCAGTTTGCATATTCCTCAATGGCGTTGTGTGAAGCGGCTCCCTTGAGCCATTGTACAAGAGGGAGGGGGGCATCGGATTGGTCAAGATGGGTGCCGGAGGGATCGCCCAACAGTTCACGGCCGACAAGCCGAATGCATTCAAGGTCAGTCAGGGTGCTGCTTTCCTTGCTGCGTGCCACTTGCGGCGGCATGACCGAGAAGGTTTTGGAGGGGACCGACCTCATCCGGGTGCCCAATGGTACACTATGCCACCAACCTCCAAGTACGGCTGTGTAGTGTAGTGCGGGGGAGATCCAGCAGGTGTCCGCGGAGATTGCGTTGTGGGTTGTGCCGCTGTGGGCCAGATAACAAGCGAGATTGTACAGAGAACCCATGATCCAGGCAACGTGCCGGTCCGGCAGACGACCTCCGTAATGTGCCCGGACATCCTCCAGGCGAAGCAGACCGGGGGGCTTTTCCAGAACCATGCATTTCCGGCGATCTGTTGTCTCGAAGAGGGAGATGATTTTCGGTAGGCACTTGCTTATTTCCGTTTCCATTTCAATGGACGAAAAGGTGTTGCTGCGTATGGCGCGTTCGGCGTTATCAAACTCAGACCGACTTGCCTCATCCAGAAGATATGCCACGGCAGAATCCCCGATGAAGGTTGTACCCAGTTCAAATGGTACTTCCCGAAGAAACCGGATTTCGTGTTTCCTAACATCCCGGCTCGTGAGCCGAATGGTACCTGGTTTTCGCCAGCATCCGCTTCGGAGGAGCGTCATTCCCGTTGCATAGAGGGCGTTGATGTATGCCATGACCTCATGGGCTTGTTCGGAACCGATGTTGCGATCCGGGTGCCAGTGCATGGCGAGTTGCGAAAACTCTTCCCTCATGCGGAGGGGATCCTCTGAAAAGAGTTCACCCGGCTCTGTCATCTTCAGAAGGGCTGCGGCTGTGTGCATGCTCATTCCCCCCTTCCGGGAAAGTCACTCCCCTGTAGCATTCCAATCCGGGTTGAAGCGGAACAGCTTTGAGGGGCGGTGTCCGGCGCTCTTTTCATACGCGTTCGTTTCAATGACCTTGTCGGAAATCTTCCGCCTGAAGTTGGCCTTCAGGAGTTCGGAACCGCCGATGATTTCGTACACCTGTTGGAGCTCCGTCAATGTGAAAAGCTCCGGCATCAGGTTGAAGGCAATATCCGTGTAGTCCAGTTTGCTGCGCAGCCTTTCGATTCCGTATCCGATGATGCCCGCATGGTCAAAAGCTATGCCGCGGGATTCGGTAATGGTACGTGAAATGCGTACCCTGCGCCCGGTTGAGGTCTTTTCGATGAGGAGGGAAGCGCTAACCATACCCGTATCATTTACCAGATCAAGTTTGTAATGGCGTTGATGGACGGATCCATTTTCCAGCCTTGTCTTGGATTCGCTGACACATTGCCAGGATACCGTGAACCATGCGCCGTCCAATCCCTTGCCTTCCGGGTCTGAGGCCAGGAGGGAAGCGTCGGCCAGGGACATGTAGGAGGTGCTGATGATGCGGGTGCGCGGGTCCCGCTCCACATCCCCCCAAGTATAGAGCTGTTCCATGTAGACATCCGTGATGCGGGTCTTTTCCATAAGTTTTCTTCGAGCAGCTTCATCCAGGCTTTCGTCCATGCGGACAAATCCCCCTGGGAGGGCCCATTGTCCGAGAAATGGGTGTTCCTTGCGTTTCACCAGGAGAAGTTTCAAGGCCTTGCCAGGAAGCCGTCGGTAATTGGAGGCTTCTTCATCGGCTACGGTGAAAATGAGCATGTCGACCGTCATGGAGGGTTTTTCATATTCTTCTGCGTGATAACTGGCTAGAAACTGTTCTTCCGTCAGGTTTTCTTTGAACTGTCCAACCGGTTCGACTATTTTGCTCATTTCATCACCTCGCACAATTAGCCTCATAGTTCGTAGTGTGTGACGAGAAAGGATCGATAGAGTGTATCATTCGCTTTTGATATTACGTATTTGATATTATCATAATAGCATTAACAAAATCGTGTGTCAACTGATTCCCTGTGGGGATTTGAATATGGGAAGGTAGCTTTTAACAACGGCATATTCCTACGCCTTTCACGGATCGCATCTGCTGGAGCAACCGGCATATGTTATGCGTGACCGGGAATCCTAGTGGACATGAGCAACCATCGACCGTCCTGAGCATGTACGGCCACAGTTTTGAGAAACGGAAATGTAAGGTCATGGCTATGTTCAACCCGCAAAAAGACATATCGAAAAATGGTGAAAAGTAGGTCGTGGCGGTACAAATCGGCGGTATTGGACGCCAGATGCAGCTTTTTGGTATAAAGAAAAAACCCTGAAAGCATTACGCCAGAAGGGTTTCATGTTGGTTGCGGAGACAGGATTTGAACCTGTGAGCTTCGGGATATGAGAATGTGGCCATTCGTTTTTCTGGTTCATCTATTTGTAGGATGCTTATCTGGTGCGGGTTTTAGTTATACCTAGCGTGATCTAGTGGTAGGTTTTGCAGGGGTTTTCATTGAGTGTGGCGGTACTGGATGACGGTACCAATATCCTTAACAAAAACAACAATGGTCAATGAGTTAATGTGGTTGTGGTATATTGGCAGGTAATCGGGCAGGCATGCATTCGTCCCCTTCATTGAGAAGATGCAGATAGGTCTTTTGAGACAACTGATAACTTATTCGAAGTCGTCGGTCTGTTCTTCTGAGTATATTGCTTCTTTAAGATCGCTTAATTTTACAACTCTTGGGGGGGGATTTGATGCCAGTAACCTTATCGAGAGGTACTTGCGCCGAATGTCATCAAAATAGGGATCGTTTCTGATTGCATCATTATCAAGGATTTCGTCGATATACTTAATTTCTTTACTTGTCAACTCAGTAGAGAATCTATTAATGAAGTTTATTTTCTCCTTAACATAGCAACTGATTGAGTATGCTTTCCCTTGCCTATACTCTTGTGTCGATATTAACTCCTTCATATATAGCTCACCAGTATTGAACAATGGTGATGCTTCCTCGATGCTAGTTTTTGTTAAGGCCTGTCGGAAGTGGTTGCGTCCAATGGCGTGCTTAATCTGATAAGAGTTAGGCCTAATTGCTGCAGCTTGCTCAAGATGCATGTGTGCCTTATCGAAGTCCCCCATTTTCTGTTCGAGAAGACCTCTTTGAAGCCAGTAATAGCTTATATTTGAGTATAAGGGCTCTATTTCAAGATATAACTCCTTGATCTCCGACAAACTGAGGCCTAACCCTTGATTAAGCGATACCTCCTTCATGATGTATTCGACAATAATATACCATTTTGAGTTCTCGCGCTCATTCATAAATACCGCAATATATCGTAAGGTTTGCAAAATGACATCGACCTTATTTTGTTTGTATACCATCGTTGATTCAAATTTTGTTCTCCATATTGATATTCCCCTTAGTTTCAATCCCTTGTCTGTCAAAGAAATTATCGAACCGTATTCACTACAAAAATCTGCAATGTTAGCAGCTTTGTGTTGCGTAACCAGTTCTATTGGGTAGAACTCAATGTTAAGTTTTGTGAGTATATAGACATGTAGTAATAAATTCTGCCAATCGGCATTTGTTTTTGGAGAAAATATACTATCAAAGATGCTGCTATAGTATTTTTCAAACCCCTTGCCATGGCTAACTCTAAAAATAGCATCAATTAGGTCATTCATTTGGCTTGTTAAAGCTCGTGCACGCTGGTTTTCTCTGATCTTTGCAATATGACCTAATGAGTTTTTTTCATTAAGTTTTTGAACAATAATATCGGCATACTCCGTGGAAACATGCTTATTGATGATATATTCTTTTGTAACATCGCTCATTATCTGATATTTCTTCTTCTCATGCATATATAAGTTTGCTATAAGTATGAATAGAATCTTTTTTCCGTCTGGTATCTTGGACGAAAAGATATTTCGGATTTCTGAATACCGACCAGATGCATCGTCAATTAGAATAGCGACATTGTTGTTTGACGATGATTCAAGATAACAAGTAATGTCCGATATCGAAAGACTATTCCCGGTAAACTCAAACACACTGTATCCTGTACGCTGAAGGTTGACTGCGATTCTCATCGCTATGCAAGTTTTACCGACATATGGATACCCCGTCAATGAGACAATACTCGCTTGATGTGGAGTTGATCGAATATTGGCTTCTATTTGACCAATATAAGGATTGATGAAGTCCCATTCGTTAAAAAAATCATCATATATCGGGTAATCGCCTTGGTATAGACTTGATTCATATCCGACTTTTCTCTCAAGTTCCTCTTTGTATCGAAGTATATTTGTATATCCTTTTCTTTCAAATTGACGTTCGATTTTGATAGCATCTGAGCAATCTTCGACGATTTTACCAATTTCATTGAGGAATCTTTTCGTATCCCATTGGACTATAATAGCTTCAATATTCTGAAGTTTTGCTCGCATCAAACGAGATGGGGGGTTGGGATTAACATAGAACACTTTTCCTCTTGAAGAATCATATCCGCCAGACATGTACTCTCTTAAGAAATACTGTATATTAACCTCATCGAACTGGGCGCCAAGGATAACAAAGTCCTTGTTGAACATATCGTGAAGTAGCGCCTTAAACTTCCAATTCACTTGATTCATTGAGTCATAATACTCATCCGAGCTAAATACTATACCATTTTCAAGCGCATTTACACATCCGTGCAATTTTACTAATTCAGTTTCCTTTTCTTTTAGCTGTTTCCTTGTGTGTTGATTTTGTACGCATATTGCATACTTGTTAATCTGATATACATTTTCAACCAAATCGTCAATGTTGAACGTATAAATGCAGTCCCATACATATTTGCACATTGATGAGTGTTCTTCGTGCGGGATTGTCCTTGAATAATGTCTCCTAAGTAATGAATGAAGTTGTTCTTGTTTATTTTCTTCAACAACTAAATCGCAAAGTTGACGTAAGGTATAAGATTCGATCTCGGATATGTCTTGATCATGCTCATAGAACTCACGGATAAGCTCCTTTCGAAGCTCTTCTGCTAGTAAATTATTACATCCATATACGGATTTTGTGCCATACGAGAATCCTGCTCCCAATAGTAAAACTG
Organism: uncultured Clostridia bacterium; assembly: GCA_942493335.1. Classification (GTDB taxonomy): domain Bacteria; phylum Bacillota; class Clostridia; order DSM-8532; family DSM-8532; genus JAEWSN01. The sequence continues at coordinate 4,103,458 of OW818693.1, forward strand.
GCCTTCTTGTCCTTAAGAAGTCGATCAATGCCACTTCATTATCGATGCTCATAAACCCTCCCAAAAGAAAATGAACTAGTGATGAAGAGATTCTCCGACCACATAACTTCTCATATGCAACATAAATTAGTTTATGACCAGGTAATCCCATATTCGTGTCATTATAGATTTCGATTGAGTACCCATAAATAGTATCGAATATGTTTATTTTTCTTGTGCCGCAACATAATCATATAAGGTGAGTAAGGACATCTGTACATGCATGGCAATGTTTATGTAAGTATATCACCATTTGGCACCTGGTTGTAGATGCACATAGAGTAGAGTAACAAGTTTCAAACCGCTAATATACTATTTTCACTTCGTGATGAGAGTAGGAGGCTATATGGCATGTATTGTTATTGCGATAGCTAATCAAAAGGTAGGTGTCGGCAAAACCACCACATGTGCCAACATCGGTGTTGGAGTCGCCAGTGAAGGGAGACGTGTTCTTCTTGTGGACTGCGACCCGTAAGGAAGCCTAAGTATAAGCCTTGGTCAATCCCAGCCTGACAAGTTGCAGATCACTATTGCATCTCTCCTCGAGAATACCATGATGGATGCTCCGCTGTCGGGCAGAGACGCTATCCTCCGTCACCCAGAAAGCGTCGATTTTGACTCAAAGCAAGGACGAGAATATGGTCTTTTGTACAGCAAAGCACCAGTGTTACCGTTCACTGTTGACGAACTTGACAGCATTGATGACAATTGGTATGTATATATTCTTCGCCATCCTTAAATACTGAAAATCGGCTCTTGATTAAGCACTAAACTGTTGGGCCTTCGCGTAACATCGCCTCTTCAAAATGCCAAAACCGTTACGCGTCACGCGCCTCCGAAGCGGGTGCAGCCGCGGGTCGCGATTTCGGCACTTCACAGAGGCATACACGTTAGGTGCCATAAATCAGCAAATCTATCCGGGATTGGAGCTTTTGATGAAAAATCAGTACTTCGGTGATGTCGGTGATTTTGGGAAATACGGATTACTCTCAGTTGTTGCAGGAAACACATTATCTCTGGGTATCAATTGGTACTTGACAGAAGATGATACCCGTACTGATGGAAAATTCATTGATTATTTAGAAAAGCATGAGTTTATGAGATGTGATGAAGAACTGCATGGTTTCCTTGTCCAGGCATTAGCAAACAGTAGACGGCACGTCAATGAACTAAAACGCTTTGAACGATTTAGTGAAGTCGCTGCATATGACTCTGTGTTGTGCGTCGAACATATTGATGCACTAAGCGAACGCGGTAGAATCCAAAGGGTAAATCATAGAAACAATTGGTTCGATAATAGTTTAGAGCATCTCGAAAAGTGTGAACTGGTGTTCTGTGACCCTGATAATGGCATAGAAACGAAGAGCGTAAGTCCTACTGGCAAGGACAGTGTTAAATTCACTTATGTTTCTGAGATCAATAAAATGCTTAGCACAGGGAAAAGCGTTATAGTCTATAACCACCGTGACAGGAGTCCTGATTGCGACTATAAAGCAAGACTAAAAGATATTCATAATAAAATGTCTGGCAATACGCAATTGCGTGTAATAAGATTCAATCGATATAGTGTACGTGACTATATGTTTTTCATTCAAGAATACCACGCTCAAGAAATTGACAGCCGGATTGATTATTTGCTAAATGACCGTAATTGGAATCGTTTGTTTAAAGAATATGCAGTCTAGCATGATCAAATTTACGGCACCTTACATTGCCTCTTCAACATACCAAAACCGGTGCATGTCGCGCGCCTCCGAAGCGGGAGCAGCCGCGGGTCACGGTTTCGGCACTTCGTAGAGGCCAAGACGTTAGCTGCCATAAAAATATGTTCCTGCAAAAAGTGTTAAGGAGAGACGGAGTGGAGAAAAAGTCAAAAATCTGTTGTGGTGCCGGCATACTTGTCATTAATGAATTGGATGAGGTATTGCTTATAAAGCGTTCAGATAATGCGAAATGGGCAGTTCCCGGTGGAGGTGTTGAGATTGGTGAAACGGTTGAGCAAACTGCAAAGAGAGAACTCTTTGAAGAAACGGGTCTGATAGCAAACTCGATTGATCTGATGGGTATCTATTCCGGACCTGAAACTCGCTACGTGTATTCAGATGGAAATGAAGTGTATTGGATCACCTTAACCTATTTATCACGCGATTACTCTGGTGATATTCTTGCCTCTACGAACGAGACAACTGAATGTTGCTTTTTCGACATGAATAGATTACCAGAATCAATAGACAAGATAGACAAGCTCATTTTAGCAGACTACGAAAAACAGATGAACAGTCCGCCAAGAAAAGAAGCAACAAAGTGCTGATTGTGCCTCCGTATACTTAAAATCGGGATTTGAAATTGATTATTGTAGTTGTTCTTGATTTTGTTGTAGGAAAAAGGTTGGGTTACGGCAGCTAACATCGTGTCCCCAATATTCCCTCACCGTGCGCGACGCGCGCTCTGAAGCAGGCCGTTGAAGAACGGTTCGGAAACATCGGGGACACAAAGACGTTAGCTGGATTTGTAAATACTTTATTCAACCGCTGCGTCCTGCGGCAGGGCAAACTCGAACTATTCGGAATAATGCGTTCATAGTAGTTTCCTATTTTCAACAGAAAGGCATCGGTTCGAGGGATGTATGTACTTCTTTTATTGAAACATAGTCGCATAATCGTTCGAGGTAATAATTGTTATTTTCGGAAGGTGAAGTTATGATAATCATATACAATGACATGAAAAAGGATTTACCCTCTGAGCAACTGCATCGATTATTCAAGTCGGTAGGTTGGGCAGATGGACCAGCGACTTCTGATATGTTAAAGTTTTTCAATATGCCGTTCATAAATTCAACTTTAGTCATTTCAGCATGGGAAAATGACCGTTTAGTTGGAGCCGTCAGGGTATTAAGTGATAAAATAATAAGGTCTATAATTTACGACTTGATTATTGATCCTGATTTTCAAAACAAGGGAATCGGTCGAGAACTGGTAAAACGATGTGTTGAACACTTTCCAGACTCAGAGTGGTTGGTTCAAACAACAGATAAAATCTCAAGTTATTATGCAAAATTAGGCTTCAAGATCAATAATGATAGTTTTTTAAGCATACCGTCAAAATGGCAATGAAAACTAATTCAGTTCACAGTAATAATGGAGAGTGTGGTGCTGGTGGCGGCGTCCTGCTACCACCGTAGCAGCAAGCGTAATCGGTTACTACTCCAGCTGAAATCGCCTCTTCAACATGCTAAAACCGTTGCGCATCGCGCACCTCCGAAGCAGGAGCAGCCGCGGGGGCCGGTTTCGGCCCTCCGCAGAGAAAGACACGCTACATGCCATTAGGAAGTGAAGGTAGTCATGAAACGAATTGTGCATTCCTTCTCATGGGACAATCGAGAGTCACAAGCCGTGTTTTGGAGATACCAGAAGGACATGACGGAGCAAGCGATTGCTGAGGTGTCATATTTTCTGAAGCTATTGAATACCGATAGTTTTTATGCGAGTAAAATTCTTGATGTTGGATGCGGTGTCGGCTATCATGCGAAGGTGCTTTCTGACTTAGGGGCGTCTGTCACGGGTATCGATGTTTCGGACTACTGCCTCAATATAGCAAGAGAACGTTGTGAGGGCAGTAACACTGAATTTTTCCTGGTCAAGGCCATCAATACAAAATGGGACGAGGTGTTCGATTTTGCTATTGCTATCAGGCATACACTCGGGTTTATGCCACATGAAGAGATTGTTGAACACTTTCGTAGGATAAAAAAGTCTTTGAAACCGTTCGGAAAAGTCCTGCTTACTGTACCGTTTTCTTTGGAAAAGGGCAGGACACAATACCCTGTTCACAAGTGGTCTGACGAAAATGGAGTCTTCACATTGGTTGACAAGTATATTGAAGAGGACAATTACAAGATAGAGCGATGCGTGATCATCGACACAGAGAAGGATATTGTCGAAGAATACCATGAACGGCAAAGGTTTTACTCAACGGCAGAAACGGTTGAAATACTGAATAGTGCTGGTTTTTCTTCTGTGGAAACACTAAAAAACATTCAAGGGGAAGAAGTCGATTCACAAGGTGGCGCACAAGTATATGTGGCTACAAAGTGATTATCTGTTTATGCAATCCATTAGTTGCTGACGGAATGAAATATCGTCTCTGCATCAGGCCCAAACCGTTGCGCATCGCGCGCCTCCGAAGCAGGAGCAGCCGTGGGTAACGGTTTCGGCCCTTCCTTGAGGGTAAGACGTTATTAGGTACCAGCTTAAGCCAACTCCTTGAGTGTCATAAATCAAGGCATTATTCCAGGTTTGGTGTCAGGAGATAATAATGATGATTAGGCATATTGGAACGATACCTATTCATACAAGCCGGCTAATTTTAAGAAGATATATTATGAATGATGCTCAAAATATGTTTGATAATTGGGCAAATGATGTACAGGTAACTCAATACTTGCAATGGTTACCCCATGGTAATATTCAAGTTACAAGGGACATACTTGACGCCTGGATTAAGTCATATGAAAATCCAGCAACATATATTTGGGCAATTGAATTGTTGGAAGTTACTCAGGTTGTTGGGTCAATAGCTATTGTTGATATGTCTGAAAAACATGAATGGTTTGAAATAGGGTATAATTTATCAAAGGATCACTGGAATAGAGGGATTATGACAGAAGCGTTGAGTGCCGTAATCCATTTTTGTTTTCTTGATGTTGGAGTAAATAGAGTGCAGGCATATCATCATGTCAAGAATCCAGCGTCAGGAAAGGTTATGTTGAAATCAGGAATGAAACATGAGGGATGCTTAAAGGAATATCACAGAAACAACCAAGGAGTTTTTGTTGATTGTGATGTTTATGGTATTGTGAAAGCAGAGTTCATGAATTGTGAGAATATAGATAAGTTGCGAACATCAGGCGTTGGCTTCGCATAGCATTACCTTATCAAAATGCCAAAACCGGTGCGCGTCGCGCCCCTGAAGAGTGAGCAGTCGCGGATCCCGGCTTCGGCCCGCCGCAGAGACAAGCACATTTGGGTCATTGCTGAATAAATTTTAAACTATGTACTTATTGCATATGTGAGAACGAATGATTGGAGTTTGTGATGGTAATAGAAGTAAAAAGGCTTACTGTTGAATTGATGAATGACTGGTTGGATTATTTTGACAATGTCGCTTTTACCGATGAGGATGAATGGCCAGGCTGTTATTGCATGCACTTTCATTGGAACGAAAGGCTTGATAGCCGCAATGACTGGAATAAAACGCTTGAACAGGTTTTCAGGAAAACTGGAAAAGCAGATAATCGTGGACGTGCTATTCGGCTAATCAAGAATGGAACAATGCAGGGTTATCTGGTTTATCACTCCGGAAGGGTAATTGGTTGGTGTAATGTTAATGATAAACATAAGTATAATACTGTGCTGAATAGTTTTTTTAGTAACAACGAAAATACTCAAAAGGTAATATCTATTGTTTGTTTTTGCATCGCTACAGATTTTCGCAAACGGGGAATTGCTGCAAGGCTACTTGAAAAAGTCTGTGCAGATGCAGCCAATGAAGGATATGAATATGTGGAAGTGTATCCGTATAGTCACGGGCAGAATAAGGATTTTCACGGATCCCTGTTGATGTATGAAAAGATGGGATTTGTAAGAAGCGGTGAATACAGGGATGATTGTATCATTATGAGAAAGTATTTGTTATAGATTTATTAAGTTCTTTATGTATATCTTGTGGCTATCGGCTGTTTTCATGTGCAGTGTCGTACAACATAGCCTCAAAAAATCCCAAAACCGGTGAGCGTCGCGTGCCTCCGAAGCGGGAGCAGTCGCGGGTCACTGTATCAACACATCGCAGAGGCATATGCGTTTGGAGAAACAGGGCGTCATGATGCTTGTTTCAGGCTTGTGAATCCAGGGCCTATGCAGAATGGATTAATCCTGTGAAGTAAGGTTTATTCATATGGTTGGACGGGGGGGAACATGAAAAATTACACACAAGTATATGTGAAAAACAGTTTTGAAGCGGCAGAGATGTATTGTAAAGCCTTTGGTGCAAGAATTACGTTTGCGATTAAGGATGATGCCGAAACGGCTTATGTGCACTGTGAATTATCTGTGGGCGGCGAGGGCTTTTTAGCGTTAGGTGAAGCGACGAATCCATGTGATATAAGCATCGTACACAAAATGAAATGGGAGACAATGACTTTTAATGTTTTCGAAATGGGAAGCGAAGAATCGGTTTGTAATGCCCTTGATATTTTGAGTAATGGTGGCGTTATTATTCACCCTATTCAGGAAGTCCCCTGGAGCAAATGTTGTGCAACTGTTATCGATAGATATGGAGTATGTTGGTGGATTGCGATTTAGTGAAGAAAGATAGCATAACCCTAGTTCGCATATCAAGGATATTGTTTGGCAAGGAAGTGCCGAAACAAGTGCCCACTACTTGCATCCTCGTGCCCCAATATTTCCCCACCGTGCGCGTCGCTCGTGCCGCCAAAACTTGTGTGTCTCGCCCTTGCAATTGCTGCCGGGGGTACCGGTTTCGGCACTACACAGAGGCCTGCGCTTAGGCGTCAGAAGGGATATTTGTGGCGGTTGTGAGTGCGGCAAGAGATCGGGAGAAACTTCATGAAACCCAGTTATGACGACTGAACCATGAAGTTGCAGTGTAGTTGAAGGATAATGGTAATATGGATAATGCAACGCTTGGGAAACATATTATGATCATTGGTTCATGTGGAAGCGGCAAAACAACGCTCGCAATTGAACTAGGCAAAAGGATTAAGCTTCCCGTTATTCATTTGGACAAAGAATATTGGCATGCAGGTTGGGTTGAATCATCCAAGGAGAAGTGGATAGAAAAGCAATGGGAACTACTGGCGGGTGAGTGTTGGATTGTTGATGGCAATTATGGCGGGAGTCTTGATATCCGGCTTGGAAAGGCCGATACTGCAATATTTCTCGATTACAGCCGATATTTATGTCTGTATCGTGTCTTGAAAAGATGGATAACCAATATTGGAAGAACACGAATTGATATGGCCGATGGATGTGTAGAGAAAATAGATGTACCGTTTATTCGTTTTGTCTGGCGATTTCCTTTTGATTCACGGCCAAAGCTCCTTGATAAATTACAGGAATACACCACGGTTCAGGTGATCAGAATATCAAGTCCCAAAGAAGCAAGAAAACTGATCGAAGAATGTGGCGCGGGTATTGGTAGAGGAATAGATTCGGGGTTGTTCGACACTTGATATTGCATCCACAGCATTCTCTCCCCGAACGACACGCACGTTCTGTAGAAGACCTATGAAGAACGGTCTTGATAAACCGGAGACACAATTATATTGAAAGACACAAGGAAACACATAAGTTCCCCTTCAACAAAAAACATCGAACTACAAATGCAATGTTTTGCGAGGGTGATCAGGCATGAGGGACTCAGGATGATTATTCAGATGAGAATGATTATGCTCAATAGTCCTTTCCATTTCCGATTCCTTATCATTATTTGATCTATGTTGTGATGTGCTTTTGATATACTGCTGTATATCAGTACATAGTACATTTTCCATCGTTGACGAGGTGATGTTTTGGCACGAGGAATCATTCTGTTTGGGGCAATGGGCGTTGGCGATACTACCCTTGGAAAAGAAGTTGCGCGGCGACTTGACTACGCTCATGTTGATCTGGACGACCATCATTGGAGATGGGATACTGAAATTCCCTATACCGTATTTCGATCACGGGAAGAACGGACAGAATCCATCATGCAAGCGATATCCAACACGTCGTTATTTGTTATGTCTGGTTCGATGTGGAGCCTTCGAAAGACATTTGAGCCTTTTTTTGATGTGGCTGTTTTCATCACAGCTCCTGTCGAGATATGTGCTGAACGCATACGTTTGCGATCCATTTCACAATGGGGGAATCGCGTTTTACCAGGAGGAGATATTTATGAAAGCAATGACATAAACAAAGACTACCTGGCTGCAGCAAAATCATATGAGACGGATATTGCTCCCAGGATGTGTCGCGCGCAACATGAACAATGGATAAGTGAGTTGCCATGCCCTGTTTTACGCGTTGATGGGACAGAAACAATTTCTGCAAATGCTGCGTACGTAATAGATCAATATGGAATAATTCTTGACGGTCACACCAAATGAGCAAGTAAGTGGGTGGACGATATCGTTCCTGCTTATGTATTACGTCTGTTCTGGCATATTTTTGTGGTATCGCACGCCGTTGATGAAAGAAGTTGAGATTCTGGTTGGCCACAAACAGAGACCAGGATGTTCGCTGAAAAACGGCATGAATAATGCGGATTCACTGAATTACGGCACATACACCAACCGAGGAGGATTCCATGTACACTGATATGCATGACTACATTATGAAAATACGTACAGTCATTGGCCAAAGCCCTGTCCTCACTGTGGGTGTGGGATGCCTGATTGAAAATGAATCGGGGGAATTATTGCTTCAGAAGCGAAGCGATAATGGCCTTTGGGGCTTGCCTGGCGGATTAATGGAATTCGGAGAGACAATCATCGAAACTGCCGTTCGGGAGATATATGAGGAAACGAAATTGAAGATCATTCACCCTGAGCTGTTTGGCATTTATTCTGGTAAAGAAGGATATGGCGAATACCCAAATGGAGATAAGGTATTCAGCATCCAGATCCTCTTTCGCACAAACCAGTATTCGGGTGAATTGCAGACCGCCAATGAAGAAAGCCACTGGCAAGCCTTCTTTTCGAGAGAGGAAATGCAGGAATTGCCGTTTAACCGCCATCAGGAGCGACTCATATCGGACTGGATGAACGGCGAAGATGGCATAAAAATCCGGTAGTTGCGCCTGCCCTTTCTCTTCAGTCAAGAGGAAAGGCACGTCTGTCTTTGGCCAACAGAAAAGGAGAAATACGATGGAGTTGATAAAGAAAGAGTGCATCAAGGCACTTTCAAACCCAGGATGTGACTCATTGCAGCTTCTAAACCCTGAAAATTCTGGAAGTGAAAGAATCACAATGACCGAAGTTCATTTGTCATCAGGAAGTTCGCAATCACGCCATAAACATGATACATCCGAACAAATATGGTATGCAATGAAAGGCAAGGGCAAACTTTTATTGGCAGACAACCACGAAATCGAGTTCAGTACTGGTGATGTGGCAAGGTTTGCCGATGGTGACATTCACGGGTTGTTGAATGATTCAGATGAAGAGTTTGTATATATCTCTGTGACAACGCCGCCGATAAACTTCAGGTATGCTTATCAAAGAGAAAAGTAAAACAAAGTGTGTTGTTTTTGTGATTTGCATGAATACTAAAATGGCTAACAGTGCATGACTTTGGTACGAGCGGCATGGCGTGCAGGAGGATGATTTGGATTCGCAAGCGAGGAAGAACAAAACAGCCTGGGAATATGATGCTTATCAGTTCTGGATCAAGCAGAACGGGCCACCGGCCGAAAGGGCGAAGCAGGACCTTGAAAACCCACGAGCCATGTTGCGGAAGCATCAACACTACTTCGACAACGTAGAAGGTCTAAAAATCGCGAATATATGCGGGTCCTGTGGTAAAAAAGCAGTCCCGCTCCGTTTGCTTGGGGCAGATGTTTCCGTGTTTGACATCTCCGAAGCGAACCGGCGGTACGCCTGTGAAACGGCAGAAGCGGCAGGGGTCAGCATTGATTACGTTGTCGGGGATGTTATGGATATCGACTTGGGGATCTATGCGAGTTCCTTCGACATCGTCTTTATGGAGGGCGGCGTCCTTCATTATTTCAATGACATTCGCAAGTTCATGCAACTCATGCATGCACTGGTGAAGGACCATGGGAAAATGATTTGCAGTGACTTCCACCCCTTGCACAAAGTCCTGGATGTAAACGGCCTTGCCGGGCCGATTGCTTTTTATCCGGACGCAGACTATTTTTCAATTGATATTCAAGAATGTGAAGTGGCGCATGCCAGGTTTTACGGGGAAGATGAACGGAAAAGCTTCCCGAAATGCAGCATTCGAAGACACACTCTGAGTGAAATCATCAACGCCGCTCTCGACAGTGGTTTCCTGTTGACAAGATTTGATGAACATCCTGGCTGGACCAATAATAAGCTGCCCGGTGAATTTACGATGGTTGCCTGCAAGTCGATGGCTGCATCAGCATGTATTGCAGCGGAGTAAACCGGTTGGAGGATTCCCGGTGCGCAGTATGAAAGAGAGGGATATGTTTGGATACGCGAACCGATGAACAACTGAAAATTCCCACGGACATGCAGCTTGAGCCAACTTCGAAGGAGCAGGCACTTATTCAGGAGAGCTTGAAACCGGTCACGGTTGCCTCTCTGTGTGAAGATCTGCGCGCGCTTGGAATCGTTCCCGGTGATCTCGTTCTCGTTCATTCCTCCCTTTCCAGCCTCGGGTGGGTGTGCGGCGGTTCTCAGGCAGCCGTCATGGGTCTGCTGGCAGCCCTGTCTTCATCGAATGCGAAGGGGACACTCGTCATGCCCGCCCATTCAGGTGAGTGGAGCGATCCAGCGGAGTGGCGGCATCCCCCGGTACCGGAGGAGTGGATTCCCATCATAAGGGACAATATGCCTGCCTATGATCCGGATATGACCCCTACACGCGGGATGGGCAAGATTCCCGAAACATTCAGGAAGTTTCCAGGGACACATCGATCCGCCAATCCCCAGCTGTCCTTCACGGCGAATGGTCCCCTCGCGCACCGTATCCTTGAAGGGCATCCGCTGTCCCCCATGCTGGGGATGAGCAGTCCGCTTGGATTCTTGTATGCCAACGACGCAAAAGTCCTGCTTCTTGGTGTTGATTATGACAAATGCACCGCCCTTCACCTGGCGGAATCCATGTGGGATGGGATGCCGAAAGTACGTATGGGAACGGCCATGATGGAAGAGGGGGAACGTATCTGGAAATGGTTCGAAGACTATGATTACGATTCGGACGATTTCATTTCGATCGGGTTGGCCTTCGAGCAGGTGTTCCCGGTGATCCGCGGCAAGGTGGGAAGAGCGGATTGTCGGCTCTTTGACATGAAGGCGGCTGTAGACTTCGCCCTGTCATGGATCTCCATGAATCGAACACCAGAGTGTTCACGGATACTCACTTCAGAAAAAAGACTTCCCGAAGAAAGGTGATGGGTTCCGTTTCCGCAAAATCGAACGAACCCTCCACCATCCCGCTTGTGATGGCATTCCATCGTTGGCATGCTTCGCTTTGGTCCAGATAGGCAAAGGCTTTTTTTACATCATCGCACTCGAAGCAGTAAAAGAATTCATTGCCATTCTGGAAGATGGAATAGTTGCGGATTCCAGCCGCCGTATGCTCTGCCATGATCTCCGGCCATGGAGCGAGATGCATTTTTACGTATTCATCAAGGCATTCCGGTTTGACCGTCCATTTCCATGCATATTTTCCATGCTCCTGCATCTTCGGTGCTCCTTCCAATCGTTCAGATATAGCGCTTTACATCACGGCCTGTCACATACGCATACAGCTCAATGTATTTTTTCACAGTGCTGGCCATGATTTTTCCGATCAACACTTCCTCCACTTGGAAAAAGCCGACGGAAGCGGACATTTCGATGGTGATCTTCAGGGGCTTTTCTTCGCCCGCTTCGATGGTGACACGCTCCACTGCGGAGGAGGAATACTTGTGGATGTCGCCGACACGGGATTCATGGCTGATCAGCATGGGGATGCGGGCGCGCCCCTTTTCCATGTCACAACCGTCTGCGATTAAGATAATACCCGCTTCCAGTGAGTGGATGGCGTGATGGGTCATATGTCCCATGATTCCTTCCAAGGCAGTGCTCTTGATGGCGATCTGCCGGGAAATCTGATTGGGGAATGTGGCTTTGAGGATACGTTCCAGCAGATTGTTCGCCAGTACGAAGGAACTCAATTCATGATTCTGACGGCCGATGGACATACCGATATCATGCAGAAAGGCAGCCATCAGAACCGCGATGCGGCTGTCTTCCACAGTTCCGATTTCTTCACGAACAAGGTTTGGCTGAATGCCCGCTTCCACAAGGATGTTGAACATGCGCATCGCATTGAGCGTGACCTTGCGCATATGGACGGGACCGTGGTCATTGAAGCCCATCCGCTTGATGGAAACCGTATTGGCAAGTTCCTGATAATAATGGACCTCCTCGTCATTGAAGAGCTGTGAAGCCACTTCAAGTGCCTTGCCCGATAACAGGTTCGAGAGTTCCTTTTCGAGATTTTGTTCCAGTGGTGATTTCATGCAAGCCTCCAAGGTTGTGATGTCTTCATTATATCACCGGCACAAACCGGCCTGAACCACCTGCACAACAGATGTGCGTAAATTCTACGCAAACAATATTTCTGTCGGCAACGTGAAAGGCGGTTCGCCTTTGTTCAAAGACGGATGAATGGCGTGCCGGAAGCGCTTTTGGTACAATAGGGCGGTAGGAGGTGCCGGTATGCCGATTGGACATCCCATGCTACGAAAACGCGCGTTGATTGTTGCAGCGGGTGCGGTTCTCTCCGTATCCTTGATATTCCATTCCTTTGCAACCTCTTCGCTTCCGAATCCTGCAGGAAATGCCGAACACTTGGCAGCGAATCTGAAACAGGTGCCTTCTTCACCGGTACTAGCCGACCATACCTATAAACTAGTCGGCCTTTCCCTTGAAAAAGCCGGCAACGCGCAGGAACAAGCCGGCAACTCACCAGAACAGTCCGGCATCGCGCCCGAACAAGCCGACCTTCAGGAACTTGGGCAGGAAGAAAAGGAAACACTTCGTCAACTGAACGTTCTTCAGGTTGAGATTGCGGAGGATGAAAGCAAACGCCGAAAATTGGAAGAGGACTCCGTTCTGCTCCAAAAGGAGCGGTTGGAACTGGACAGCCGGATATCCGCTGAAACCGCGAAACGGGACGCGGACAGGAAAAATGTCCGTGAAATCCTGGTTCGGTACGAGATGGCTGGACCAGGTTCCCAAATGGAACTCTTGCTTGATTCAGAAAATCTGTCCATGTTCCTTCAGCGTTTGTCCATCCTTCGTGAAATGAATGCGCAGACGGAGGCATACTTGACCAGACTGGATGTGATTTGTCGGACACTCGCCGCGCAGGAAGCGGAAAAGGTTGCGCTTCTCGCGGATTTGGATGAAAAACGTACGGCGATAAACCGTGCGTTGGTCGGTAAACAGGCGTTGGAGGCTGAGCTTGAAGCATCCCTCTCGGGGCTTGCGGAGAAGCGCGCTTTGTTTGAGGCGCGTCTTGAACAGATGCGGCAAGGCTGGGATTCCGCCAAAACGCTGTATCCCAAACTGAGCCAAGGGTTCTCTGACATTGTAGCGGAAGGCGCATTTCCCCCTGATGTGCCTGTCATGGAGTTTTCCCTCACCGGCATGGTCGCTGTTCTGAAACAGGCGCCCTTCCAGCAGATCCTTTCCGGAGACGCACGGATGCTGGGCGTTCGCTTTCGTTTTCAACGGGACCTTGTCATTCTTGAACTTCCAGAATTGGACTTGATCTTGGAAGGCAGTTTCGATGTGAAGGAAGGAAAGACTCTCGAATTTCAAGCTGTATCGGGCTCTCAGAAAGACTTTCCTCTGGAACCCTCCCAATTGAAGGAACTTGAACTGGGAGGTCCGTTGCAGTTTCGTTTGGAACCGGTTTTGCAAGGTGGAACCATCCGGAAGGTGGCATCGAAGGAAGGGGAATTACGGCTGGATATCTCCTTCCGTCTCTTTCCTTGATGTCAGCAAGTGAGGTGTATGAACGCATGAACACATGGAGGAAATGCGAATGATAGAAGCGCATGGCGTAACTTTGAAGTACCCGGATGGCACGGTTGCGCTGCGGCCTTTCGACTTGACCATCGGAGCGGGTGAACTTGTCTTTGTCACCGGCCCGAGCGGATCCGGCAAGACAAGCATGCTCCAGCTTCTGATGGGCATGCTGCCACCCTCGGGAGGGGATTTGTCCGTCCTGGGCCTTTCCATGATGACAGCCCGTGGATCGGACATCAGAAAACTGCGTTGCGAAGTCGGACCTGTTTTTCAGGAATTCCGGCTGACAGCCGGTCGCAATTCCCTTGAAAACGTGATGGCTGGCATCCGTTTTCTGAAATCCTCAGGTGTTTCCTTGAAACGGGAAGCCCTGTCGGCACTGGAATGCGTGGGCCTCGCCGGAAAAGCGTTCACGCCCATCGAGCATCTCTCGTGGGGGGAGCGGCAACGGGTTGCCATTGCCAGAGCGATCGCCAGAAATCCACTGCTTGTGCTGGCGGATGAACCGACCGGCACGCTGGATCGGGAAAATGCCGTTCGCATTCTGTCGTTGCTGACTTCGCTGCGGAATGACCGGACAACTGTGATCGTCACGACCCATGCCACGCACCTGCTTGATTTGGCCTCTGCCACACAGCAGATCGAAATGGAGAATGGCGCAATGACTGTCCATCGTTTGAACGGAGCTGGAGCAGGCGGAGCCGGAACGACCGGAATCGGAGCGTACAGCGGTGATTCGAATGGAAATGGGTTGATCGGCAACGTGCCGAGTGAAGCCGGTTCGGCAGAAAACGGGGTATCGATATGAAGGGGTGGATGGAACGACTCACCCATCATGTTCGGGAAACGTTCATCCTGTTCGGGATCAACCTGTTCTCGAATCTGATGGCCCTGCTCAGCACCGTCCTGATCTTTCTGTTTCTCGCCATGATTCTTGTCGGTTGGCGCACGGTGGACCATTGGATGGGCTTGATCCGTGAGGGGGCGGAGATTCAAGTGTTCCAGCGGTTGTCACCAACCGGTGCGATCCCGGAAAAGGCGGAAGTGGATGCCTTGACCGCTTCACTCTCGGCTATCCAGGGGATCGGGGAAGTGCGGTATGTGGATCCCACGCAGGCAAAGGAGCGCATGACCGCACTCATGGGAGAGGGGACGGATCTGCTGGGGCAACTGGGGGAGAATCCCTTCCGTCCTTTTCACGAGGCTCGCATCCGAATGGAGAGCATGGATGGCATCTTGAAGGACATTGCGGCACTGCCATCCGTTGAAACGGTTCGTGACAACAGGGACATCCTTGATCGCCTGGTACAACTGGAGGCCTTGCTTCGCACTGCGGGCATTGTCTTCGGAAGCGGGGCCGGTATCTTCACGCTTGTGCTTCTGTCCCATATCATCCGTTCAGGCGTGCTCTACAATCGGGAACAGATTCGGACCTTGCGTCTGCTTGGCGCACCGGAGGGGCATATTGCCATGCCTTTCATCCTTTTCGGCGTGTTGCTGGGAGCGGGTGGCGCGCTGCTTGCGGCGGGTCTGACGACCGGAGCGCTCGACTTGTTATGGGCTGGGCAGGCTTCTCCCTTGCCTTTTCTCCCCCTTCCGTCGAGAACTGTTGTACAAGCCGATCTTTTCGGCATCCTTGGCGGAATCGGGATCATTCTCGGCATGCTCGGCTCGCTCTCCGGGTTGTCGGCTGCCCATCATGGGAATGATGCGGGGCATTTTCGCTGAGCCTGTGAATTCCGCGGGACAGCGGAGGCGAGCAAATCCCGGAAATCCGGGACCGGCTCGCCTCTTGTCGTAGGACAAGTTGATCCGGCGTTCGTCAAACCTTACAGCCCGACTTGCGAGAAACCGACCACTTCGGCATGCGGTTTTCCTTTTGCCAGATAAGCGTTCAGCATGTCGTCAAGCTGGAGCGTATCCTTGACTTCAAACCATCCCGATTTGTGCGTGACATAGCGGGCCGCCCGTAGGGCGCTTTCCGCAAAAATCCGACGGGAAAAGGACTCATGTGTGATACGGATTTGGTCTTGTTCGCCGACGATCAGCACTTCATGGATTCCGACCACTCCGCCGGCCCGGATGGCTTGAATGGGAACGCGGTCCTCTGTATCCTGCACCCCGGCATCCTGTAATCCGAGTTGGATTTCAGCGGCGATTTTCTTCGCCGTTCCGGATGGCGCGTCCTTCTTTTTGCTGTGATGGACTTCTGTGATGTGGAAATCATAATGGCTCAGCAGCCCCGCCGCCAGATGCGAAAGAAGCATCAGGACATTCACGCCTGTTGTGATGTTCGGAGCGTAGACCAGGCCGTTTCCATATTTTCGGGTCAACACCTTCAGCCGTTTGACCGAGATGTCGGAGAAACCGGTCGTTCCGACTACCATGC
Source organism: uncultured Clostridia bacterium (assembly GCA_942493335.1). GTDB lineage: Bacteria > Bacillota > Clostridia > DSM-8532 > DSM-8532 > JAEWSN01. Next base: position 4,119,675 of record OW818693.1, read on the forward strand.
GTATACGGAGCGGGCAGAGGATTTCCGCATGGTGCAGGGTTCCCTGGGGCGTACTGAAGTCGATGACGGCGTCCGGTTTTTTCCGGAGCATGTCCTCCCGCATAAAGTCTGTGCTTCGGATGACAAGACCCGTATCGCGCAACCCGAGGCAAGCGCCGAGGTCCTGCCCTTCCTTTTCGCTGCCGGGGCGGCAATATGCACCTGTAAGCGCAACATCAGGCTGTTCCAGCAGGTAACGCGCAATTTCCCCGCCTGCCTTTCCAAGACCGATGATGGCAAGATGAAGCTTCTTTTCCGATGTCTGAATGCCAATTGTTTTCATGGCGGACTCCTTCCCTCCGGGAAGAGGCCTTGTGGATTGCCCGCCGTCCGGAAAGCCGGCAGGGATCAAAAAACCGCGGAGAAGACTCCGCGGCCATCCGCATTCCGTGCATGACACAGGGAATGCCTATCGCACCCACGCACCCTCTCATCAACGCTTGCGAGATTAGCTGACGGATTCGGGCCGAAGAGATTAGCCCTACACGGCAATGGCCGTGATTCACCCCCAATGTTGGTTCTCCCGCTCTTTCGATTCAGCGTTTGGCTGCACCGCACCTATGTACGGTGAATTCCGGTTTTTCCTTTGCCGGATCTGGTTCCGGCTGCGGATGGTTCCATTTGGACCCATTCGCCAGACTCATTTCGAATTTCCCTTTCCTTGCGCGCATTCCTCCTTTCCCTCATGGGAAGCATAAATGCGCCTGGCTGTTGTTGCACGGCAGACGCAACTCTTTTCCCGTCATGGGGAGTATACCCCATTTCGACCCTACCATATCAAATCCATCCTTGAATGTCAAATGTTGGTGTGTGACCTGTTTTTACTTCCGCCCATCGCCATTCTGGGGTAGAATCAAGATATCAGCGGAAATGGTCCGAACTGGCCGTCCATGGCGGAATCCGGTTCGTGAAACGGGTCTGCAGCCGGGAGGAACACCCATTGGATCTGAACGCGGTATCCCATTATTCGTATTTCATCCATCCGATCATCATTTCCGCGGATCGCCGCAAAGCTTTTTTGGGCAGACTGCTGGCCGACAAGGCCTGGCGGTTCAACGCCGGACGCAACGAAGTGGATGCGAACACGCAGGCCTATTTTCTTCCTTATGTAAAAAAACTGTTGTTTCCGACAGTATACTGGTCATCCCAATTTCATGCGTCCTTCGAGAAAATGGATCTCAAAAGGCAGACGGAGATTGTCAACCGGTTGCCAAGTGCAAGTTTTGATTTGCGGCTGGATCATTCCAAACTTGGAAAGGGTCCCTTCACACGGGATAATCTTGGCGTGGAAATCACCCGCATTACCTTGTTCTGCTTCGAGTCCGGCATCACGTTCCTTGTCATCAAAACCGTTTTGGACAGCAAGGATGTGCTGCACGCGGGGGATGTGCTGGATTTCAACCACAAGTTCCGCACGCTGAATCCCCGGTATTTGAAGAAACAGAAAACAGACGGGCTGTTCATCCGTAATACTGGATTCGGAAGACCGGGTGAGCTTTCGTCCTTCATTTCGAACCTTCTGTCCGGGTTCGAGGATCTGGAAACGGAAAATGTCTATTTCGACAGGCTTTTTACCTATTCCTATCTGTGTCTGGACGAATCGGAATGGAATGACGAAAAGCCATTTGAAAGGCTTCTGAACGAATTTGGCAAGTTCCAGCATGTACTGCCTTCCGATTACGGTGCTGAATTTGAGCCAACCTACATGGATCGGAAAGGGAGCACCTATCGTCGATGGAAATACTCCATCACGGGTTTTTCCCGCGAATCCTGCGTAGTGCTGGCTTCCGCGAAAGAAGCGTTCAACCGGAAAAAGTTGCCGGAATTCTTCGAAACCCTCTACTTCCACATTTTTCTGCTGGCTTTCTACCAGCGTATTTCCCTTATCCGATTTTCCGAGGAGCTGACCAATGCGGAAAACATCCGGGTGGAGGAAATGAAGCGCCGATTCACCCGGTTCACGCATTTCAGCTGGTTCTCCCAGATTACCAATTCCGAACACGGCATGGATCTGTGGAAGAAGTGGCAGGACACCTTTGATCTGGAAATCCAGTTTGATGAAGTGCAGAAGGAATATGAGGAGTATTACGAGTACAAGGTGGCGAAAGGGCAGGAACGAATCAACATTCTCCTGATCATCATCTATGTCGTTTCGATATTTTTCTCCGCCCTGACGCTGCTGGTGGATGCAAAGGCGCTCATTCTTGACGGCGTTTTCGCAAAATGGATGACTGGGGTGCTCTGTGCGGGCACCTTGGTCGCATATCCGATGTATCGCATATGTCTTGCCGTCATGAATCACGTAAGGCAACGGGCGCGCAAAAGGATTTCGTGAACGATTTGGCATAACCGGTACACCTGCGGATTTCGTGAATGATTTGTGGCGTCGTATCCGAAAACTGATTTTTCGGATCAATCGGTCTGTCAGCGGTCTTTTCTCCTTCATGAATTGTTCACACTTTCTCCATGGGATCTACACGGGGGACGCCTAGAATGAAGGCATGAACCACCGGGGAGTTGTAACGAGAACTTGACTTTCCGGAACCCGACTGAACCGGACGTTTTCCCAGGAATGCGTCCCCCAAGTGGAAGGAGCGGATCAATTTGAAGAAGAAGACAATGGTAGGTTTGGCTGTAGCGGCGGGGGTGACCCTTTTGACTGCAGGTGTGGCCTTGGCTGAATCCCCCACGCTGCGGGGTCATCTGTTTGGCAAGGATGCCTCCACCCTCACCGAGACCCAGAAAACCGATGTCCAGACGTATCAGGACAAGCTGGCCCAACTGAAGAAGGACTTCTATGCGACGATGGTCAAGGATGGAACCCTGACACAGGCGGAGGCGGATGCGGCGATCGCGAAGATCGAATCGGATCTTGCTTCGGGCACACTGCTTGACGGCCTGGCCGATGAAGGACACGGGAAAGGCGGGCGGATGGAGGAACGCGGCTTTGCCATGATGGATACCTCAAAGCTGACGGATGCCCAGAAAGCTGACCTGAAAACCGTAACGGACAAGATTGTCGCAAATGAGAATGCCCGGTTGGCCAAGATGGTTGAGCTGAAGGTATTGACGCAGGCTCAGGCGGATTCGCAGTTGAAAGTGCTTGCAGACATGACATCCCGAACCGATGCAGGGATCGGCGCATGCCTCGGAGGCATGAGATTTGGCGATCTGCGCGATGTGCAGGAGAACACAACCCTCACGGATACGCAGAAGACAGCACTTGCCGTGTTTGACACACAGGCGGCCTCCCTTCGGAAGGAGCTTGCCGACAAGCTTGTAAAGCTTGGTTTGCTGACGCAGACTCAGGCGGATGCCATGGCAAACATGCATGAGAATGGTCATGGCGGAATGATGAAAGATGGCATGATGGGCGGACGCGGACATGGTGAAGGTCGCGGATTCGGGAACAACAGCGGGGATGCAGACGGAGATGCGGACGAATCTCCCGGAACCGGCGCAACGGGTGGAAGCACTGTGGTTCCTTCGGCTTCCGGTACTTCGACCGGGCTATGATCAAGAATCATGAATCAAGAACCATGAACCATGAACCATGAACCATGAATCAAGTATCATGAACCAAGCATAAACCATATCAAGAAAACGGGGATGCCTTGCGGCACCCCGTTTTCTTCGATATCCATTTGTTTCGCCAGTTGTCTCGCCTGCTATTTCGCCTGCTTTTCGCCTTTTGCTTCATCAGATAAGGTTCTGTACAAGGTTCGGGGTTTCAGCCGTGATCAAATTTCGAAGTTCGTCCACGTCCAGCTTCAAGAACTTAAGCGCGAAGGGGGAAAGCCCGTGCTTGGGTGGCATGCCTGTCAATTCCCACGCAAAGCAGTCCGCGAGGTGGATGACGCATACGAGTTCCTGATTGATGACCCGCGGATCATCCGGCAGGTGGTGGAACCGGGCGGACTCCATCAAGGAATACGGCAAACCCCACCAATGCAGGAGGTAGGCGCCGATGTCCGTATGCGTTTTCCCGAACAGTTCGGTTTCCATTGCATCCTGCCAGGGAACATCCGTCATGTCCGGATTTTCGAAGAGGCGCATGAACTTGTCGGGGAAGCGGTTGAGTGTGACCAGTTTTCCGATGTCATGCAGGAGGCCGGCACTGAGGATGTCGCCGGTTGGCTTGCGATTGATCACCTTCTGGTATAGCATCAGCATGATGCGGCTGGTCAACGTGGACTGCCGCCAGAGGATGTCAAGCCGGCTGCGCACCAGAGGGGTGTTGGGTGCGGATTCGAAGATGCTGCTGGTCAGGACGATGTTCCGGACATTGATCAGACCGAGGAAAGTGATGGCTTGCCGGACTGATCCGGTGTTCGTGCCATAGAAAGCGGAGTTGGCGATCCGGAGCACACGGGTCGTGATGGCGGGATCCTCCTCGATGATGGCGGCCAGCGCGTCCATGGCTGCATCCTGCTCGATGAGCGCGACCAGCCGGTTGTAGGTTGTCAGCTGGACGGAAAGGTCTTCTAGCCCGTTCACGGTTTCGAACAGGCGCATTTCCTTCAGTTCATCCTCCGCCTGAAACACCCGCTCGATGGTGCTCATGATCTCCACGTTGTTCCAGGGCTTGAACAGGTATAACTTTGCGAGATTGTTTTGCAGTGCATTGAAGATGACCCTTTCATCCGAATAACCGCTGAGGATGAGGCGGATGGTCTCCGGGTAAAGACGCTTCACTTCACGCAGAAGGGCGTATCCATCCATCCCAGGCATGCGCATGTCGGATATGATCATATCGATCTGCGTTTCCGCAAGCAGAACCAACGCGTCCTGTCCGCTTTCCGCCGTATGAATCTCATAGGGTGCATCCATGAAGAGGCGGTTGAAGGAACGCAGGATCTGCCTTTCGTCATCAACGATCAGAACTGATTTTAGCATGCCGTGCACTCCTCGCTGCGAATGAATGAAGGTGGACGGAACAAGGAACCATGAAAGGTTATTACCCGCTAAAGATTCACCATAACGGCATGCACTCATTTGCCCGTCGCCGAAGGGCTAGGGGATGGTGCCGGAAGATTGCCGTTCCGACGCAGTCCCATCGCTATTCCAGCGTCAATCACACGGAGAGCGAATAAGAATGCACATCCGGATCCGGAAGGTTGTTCGGATTCTCCATCGCCATGGGTGACCGGAATGTAATACGATGAGTCCGATCCGGCGTCGTGTCTGTTTGAACGGGCGTACGCATGCCGGCATTCATGGAGGCGGACATGGATTTGGACCTGATTGGCATCGGGCACCCTTGCATTGATTTCGTGTCGGTCGTGGACAAGCTTCCTGGTCCGGATCAATCCACGCGCATTCGGGAATGCAGCCGGCAAGGCGGTGGAATCGTCCCCACCGCTGTGGTTGCGGCGGCCCGGCTGGGCGCCCGGACGGGATTTATCGGTGTATCGGGTGGCTGTATTCATGGCAGAGCCATTCGGGAGGATTTCATCTGGCATGGCGTGGATCTTTCCCATAGCATTGTGGACACAGACGGTTATTCTGATTATGCCATGATTCTCTCCGATATCGAAACCCGGGGACGCAGCATCCTGTATCATCCGGGAACCGTTCGTCGGCTCGAGCTGGACGATTTGGACCGGGAATACATCACATCCGCGAGGATTCTCCATCTGGCGGGTTCTGGAGAAGTGGAGCTGCAGGCTGCGCAATGGATGCACCAGGCGGGGAAGTTGGTCGTGTATGATGGGACCGGCCTGTCGCCCGGGCTTTCGGCACTCATGCCGTTTCTGGATGTCCTGATCATCTCCGAGTATTTTTACAGGGATCGATTCAAGAATGACGAATATGCGGCCAATTGCAGAATTCTTCAAGCGGAAGGCCCGTCTACGGTTGTGGTGACCCTAGGGAAAAATGGCTGTGTCGGCGTCGGGCCTGAAGGGGAATTTGCCATTCCGGTATTCGATATGCCGGTCCGGGATACGCTTGGCGCAGGAGACGTCTTCCATGGCGCCTTCATATTCGGCCTTCTGCAAGGCTGGACCATGTCTGAAATTGCCAGATTCTCGAACGCGGTCTCATCGATCAAGGTGACCGCGATCGGCGGACGGGCCGGAATTCCTGACTACAAGACGGTATGTCGCTTTCTGGATACAGGTGAGCTGGACCGGACCGAAATTGAAAAGCGGGTTGCGGCATACCGGGACAACTGGCTGTTCGGCGCAAAGACATGAGGCATCAATGGAGTGATAGAATCGGCAACAAGCATGTGCATAGGGTGGGTCTCCGGCAATTGATATAATCACCATTTGAAAGACATACACGATACCAATCAATTGCCGGGTCCATAACCCAGGCAATCATCCAGGACAACAGGAGGGAACGGACATGGGACTTGAAAAGGCTGTGGACATCCTGAGGGAAGCCTATCGCGGAAAACGGGCGGTGGCGGCATTCAATGTGTTCAATTACGAAACCATCCATTGGGCCATTCAGGCTGCGGAAGAACTGGAAACCCCGGTCCTTGTGGAATTCTATCCGGGCTGGAGGGACTTCATTTCCCTGCAGGTCGTGGCGGACATCACAAAGGCACTGGCCCGCAACATCAAGGTTCCGGTGGGTCTGCATCTGGATCACTGCGGTACGTCGGCTGGTGTGAGGGAGGCGTTGGAAGCCGGTTTCCCTTCCGTCATGTATGATGGATCGGGCCTGCCTTTTGAGGAAAACCTCGCCAGGACACGGGAAGTCGTTTCGATGGCGAAAGAATATGGAGCATGCGTGGAAGCGGAACTCGGCCACGTCGGAAGCGCCGGGAATCTCTCGGACATGACCGATGCGAAGCATTTCACAGAACCGGACATGGCGGAACGGTTCGTCCGGGAGACTGGAATCGATTCACTCGCCATTTCCATCGGCAACGCCCATGGCAATTACGTCCGCACACCGGATCTGGATATCGGGCGTCTGGCTGAGATCAACAGGAGACTCGGCATCCCGCTTGTCCTGCACGGCGGATCCGGCATTCCGGATGCCCAGGTACGCGACGCCGTACGGAACGGCATTGCCAAAATGAATGTGGCGACCGATTACCACCAGGCCTATTATCGTGCGGTGGAAAAGATCATGACGGAGAATTCGGCTGGAGGGCACATGTTCAACTGCGCCGGAAAGTCAGCCGCGGACACGATCGAATTCCTGAAAGGGAAAATCCGTCTTCTGTATGGGAACGACTGAACGATAGGGTGGACAGATTCAGGAAGATCCGATACAATGAGTTTGTTTGATAGCGAATGAATAAATCCATCCGAACTATACAGATGATGCCGCTCCGCCGAAAGGGTGAGCGGCATCATGTGCCCTCTGGAGGAAAAATGAAGCAAACCGCCGACCTTGGAACAAAACCAATCGGAAAGCTCTTGTGGGAATATTCCCTGCCGGGCGTAGTCGCCATGCTCGTCGGAGCTGTGTACAACATTCTGGACCGCGTCTTCATCGGACAGTTCTCAGGGGAGGGGGCGCTGGCCGGACTGACGGTTGCCTTCCCTTTCATGATGCTGACCTTCGCACTGGCGAATCTGGTCGGGATCGGCGGCGGCGCACTCATTGCCATCCGGTTCGGGGAAAAGGATATGAAAGGCGCATCCCACGTCTTTGGGAATGTCGTCACTTCCACCGTGCTGATCGGCCTGCTGGTTACGATTGTGGGGCTTGCGAACTTGTCCGGGTGGCTGCGCATCTTCGGCGCCGATGAAACAACACTCCCCTATGCCAGGGATTTCATGCAGATCATTTTGCTTGGAACCGCCTTCCAGTTTCTTTCCTTTGCACTGGCCAACACGGTTAGAACGGAAGGACTTCCGAAGCTCTCCATGATGTCGCAAATTGTTTCAGTCATCGTAAACCTTGTTCTCGCCCTCGTTTTTGTCGCATGGCTCCGGCTCGGAGTCCGCGGAGCGGCAACGGCTACTGTGATCGGCCAGTTGAGCGGATTTTCAGTGGTGCTTGTCCACTATCTCAAGGGACGCAGCATCCTGAAACCAACCCGCTCGGATTGGTGGTTGGACTGGAAGCTGATGGGGAAAATCTGCAGCATTGGCGCATCCGGATTTCTCGGAACGCTTGGGGTCAGCGTATCCATGACCTTCTTCAACAACAGTCTCCTCAAATATGGCGGCGTACCAGCCATTACCTCGATGGGCGCTGTCAACAGCCTGTTTACACTGTTCATTCTGCCCATCATGGGAATCCAGCAAGGTCTTCAGCCCATCGTCGGATACAACCACGGCGCAGGCAACCCGAAACGTGCACACCGCGCCCTGTTTCTTGCAACCGGCGCGGCCATGGCGATGGCAACGGTGGTGTTCCTGTTGCTGGAACTGTTCCCGACCTTCTTCATCAGCCTGTTCATCAAGCCGGGTTCGGAAACGATGCCGATGGCTGTTCGCGGACTCCGCATCTTCGTGGCCATGCTGCCCGTTGTGAGCATCAACCTGATGGGTACGGCCTATTTCCAGTCGACGGCCAAGGCGGGCATCGCCATCTTCCTCGGCATGGCGCGTCAGTTCCTGTATCTGATTCCGCTGGTTCTCATCCTGCCGGGGATTTTCGGTCTGACCGGCTCCTGGATTGCGGCTCCGGTCTCTGATGCCCTGTCTGTCCTGACAGCGATCCTCTTTCTGTGGTTCGACTTCAAGAAGCAGGCGAATCAGAAGGTCGAAGCGGTCGCATGATTTGGTTTTGCGCTGGCAGCACTGCCAGGTGTACCGGTCTGGTGCATAGGTTCAGGACTGCAGGGCGCTGCGGCACAGGATTGCACGGCGGTACTGCGGCACAGGACTGCAAGGCGGCGCTGCGGCATGTTTCAACGTAACCCGGCAAGACGGAACAATGTTTTCGGATCGGCTTCCGGTGCAAGGGCTGCAGCTGCTTTCAAGATCGTTTCCCTGGCCTCGGCCGGGTCCATTCTTTCCGCGGCTGTCTGCCAGTCCTCCGGGGCCCAGGTATCCACGCGTTCGTACAGCAGGGAAGGCCACCCGCAGGGTTGCCCGAACCGATCCAGCTTTCGTCGGTTTCCTGCCACCGTGATCCGGAACTGCATCTGCAGCTCCCGAAGGGCACCATCCATGGCGGAGGTGCCCTTTTTGCCGGCCATTTTCCAGAAGCGGTGCAGATCGGATGTGGACAGGACGGATTGATTCTCGAATTGCTGCCAGGTCTCCCAGACCACGGGCTTCACAAGACCCTGACTCCAACGTTCCTCAAGTTCTTCGGCAGGTTGGAATGCGCGCAGAAAGGCGGGATACAGGCGCGGAGAAATGAATCCCTTGTTCCCACCGATCAGGCAGCCGAAGGCCGCCCGTTTTTCAACGGCGATGCGATCCTTCCATTGCCACGGATCGGTTTCCGGATCCCCCGTATGCCATTGTCCGTCAGCGGTTTCTGTGGAAACCGAGGGCATGTTGTCCAGAACCGGCGAAAGAGGCAGGAAACCGGCTTCCTCGACCCGGACGACGAAATCTTCATAGGTTCGGATCGTTTTCATAAAGATCCTCCATGATCTTGACCATCACAATTTCCTTCAATGACTCCAGTGCCAGTTGCGATTCCAATACCAACTCCAGCGCCATTTCCTTTTTACCTACGATATCACAAGGAATAAGACAACAGGATGACAACTTCAGGGCACCCGAAACTCGAAAAAAAAGACGGTTCCGATTGAAACCGTCTCTTTGATTCAGGGAAGTCTCTGCAGTCGCCGCCGGTTGTCCGTTGATTCTGATCGACGTTCAAAAGGTGATTGTGTCCGAGTCCGGCAGGAACCGATGGTTCCGGTTCAGCGCGTCAATGGCGGCCATGTCGGCCTCCGTCAGCTCGAAGTCGAAGAGGTTGCAGTTCTCGGCAATCCGGTTTTCATGCACTGATTTCGGGATAATCACGATTCCGTTCTGGAGATCCCAGCGAAGGACAACCTGCGCGGTTGTTTTCCCATATTTCGCCGCAATGGGTGCAAGCTCGGCCACTTCTCCCAAATGGCCTGTCATGAGCGGGCTATAGGCCTCCACCTGAATGCCTTTGCCTTCGCAATAGGCCAGGAGGGGTTTTTGGGAAAGCCAGGGATGGAGCTCCACCTGATTGACAGCCGGAACGACTCCGGTCGCCTGGATGATTTCCTCGATGTGGTGCGGATGAAAGTTGCTGACACCGATTGCGCGCGCATGACCCTCGTTGTACAGCTTGATGAGGGCTTTCCAGGCTTCGACGATCTTGCCCTTCTGCGGCCAGTGGATCAGATAGAGGTCCAACACTTCGAGCCCAAGCGCCTTGCGGCTGGTTTCAAAGGCCTTCAGACAGGCCTCGTAGCCATTCCGTTGCTGTTCGTTCCACAATTTCGTGGTGATGAACAGATCGTTCCGAGCCATGCCGGACTCCTTGATGGCTTTGCCGACACCCGCTTCATTTCCGTAGATGAAAGCGGTGTCGATGCTGATGTATCCGTTCCGGAGGGCAGACTTCACACCGCCATCAAGCTCCTTGGGATTTTCCACCTGCCAGACCCCATAACCCAGCCGCGGCATCTTCACACCGTTGTTCAGCGTGGTGCAGTCCTTCATGTTTCGGATGCTACCCTTTTCGTATTTCATGCTGCCTCCTGCTCGGCGATACATCCGCCGGATGCGTGTCGGGAGATTGTGACAACAACAGGGAACAAGGTTACAAAATGATACTGACATCCTATGCTTACCCGGGAGGATTGTCAACCCTGCCGAACCCTGCCAGCCGCAGTCAGGAACCGCCGGGAAGGTCGCCCAGACCCTGTCCCTGCCGTCTGTAGATGCCTGGGGAAACGCCCACGGTTCGCTTGAACTGCTTGAGGAAATTGGAATAATCGTTGAATCCGGAACGGATGCAGGCCTGGCTGACCGAAGCGCCTTCCGCGAGCCACTGTTTCGCCGCCGCAAGTCGCTTGATGAGAATATAGTTGTGGATATTGCTCCCGATACTTTGCTTGAAGAGCTTGCTCAAATGAAACCGGTTGACGTAAAAGGTCCGCTCGAGGAGCTCCAGACTGAGATCCCCGTCGAGATGGGTTTCGATGTAGTTGAGCACGGGCACCAGTTTTTCCGGGATGTTTGCATGCTCCGGTTCCGGGGCTATATTCAGGAACAGCCGGTTCAGGAGGACCAGCAGCTCGATGACACAGCCGATCCGGAGCAGGTCGCTGCCCTGCCGGTCGTCGGCTGTCAGCCGCTCGATGCGGGTGAACAGGGACAGGACCTCCTCCCGCTGGCGTGGTGCGAGCGTCAGCTTGTTCTGCTCGCCGTTCGTCCGGTTGTTGAAGCAACCGAGCAGATCAAAATCAGGCGGGATGAACGGACGCAGGATGGAAGGGTGAAATTCGAGACAGATCCGTTCATACAGCTTTTCAGATTGAAATGAGGGCTTGTGGATTTCGTGATTGTTGGTGAAGATGAGATCGCCATAACTGAGCGGATAAATTTTCTTTTCGACGAAATAGCTCACATCCCCGGAGATGATGAAATAGATCTCATACCCGTCATGCAGATGAAACTCGATCCGCGGGATGGGGACCTGAAGATGGGAGAAAACAAGCGGCCAGGGCGTCTTTCCTTCATCGATGCCAGGCATTCGGACCTCCGTGTGGACCGGCTTCCAGGAATGCCGATCCGGATCAGGATCGGGAATCCCAAGAAAAACAACAAACCAAACAACAAAAGCATGGAAGGTGGTTTTCTTTTAGTTTACCATGAAAGGGTCGGAGAGGACAGCAGACCGGAAATACCGGTATGATTCCGCATTTTCCGACGGATGGACACAGCGGAAGCTGCCCATTCGAAGCGTCTGACCGGAGGAGCGAATGGAGATGAAACTTTCCTTTTCAACCTTGTCTTGTCCGGATTGGCCATGGGAAAAGGTTCTTTCGGAAGCAAGGCGTCTTGGGTATCAGGGAATAGAAGTCCGGGGCGCGGATGGTGAAATGTACCTTCCGAAGGCAAAGCCCTTTCTCGATGAGAACCTTGCAGGGACGAAGGCTGCATTGAAGCAGGCCGGGCTGGTCCTGACGGATCTGGGGTCCTCGGTGGCATTTCACGATCCGGAAAAGTGGGATGCCTTTCTACAGGAAGGGAAGGACTACATTGATCTGGCCGAGAAGCTGGAAGTCCCGTATATCCGTGTATTCGGTGACCGTGTGCCGGACAGGGCCCGGGCGGACGAGACCCTCGCATTGCTGGTGAAGGGCTACAAGGCGCTTTGCGATTATATCGGCGATCGCAGGATCATGATTCTGCAGGAAACGCACGGTGATTTTCCGGATTTGGATTTTCTGCGGCCGGTCTTCGAAGGCGTTTCCGATCCGAGATTCGGACTCCTCTGGGATATCGAGCATGTGTTCAAACGCTACGGAAAGGATGCGACCCTGTTTTTCAAATGGGCGGCGCCACACATCCGGCATGTCCATGTGAAGGATACGAAGACGCAGCCGGACGGCACCTTCAAGCTTTGCATGATCGGCGCGGGCGATGTGCCGATTGCCGGGGATCTGGCCCTTCTCGAAGAAATTGGGTACGACGGATTCCTGTCCCTCGAGTGGGAGAAAAAATGGGTGCCGCATCTGGAGGAGCCGGAAGAGGTCATTCCTTTCTACATCTCCTTTATGAGAGGTCTCAGGCCTGAATGAGCCCAATATGGCGGGGAATATCGCCAATCTCATATCATTCAAACGTCGCGCATAGGATCGGATCGTCTCATCACGGAACAGAAAAATGAACGAGGTACAGGGAGGATACAAAATGGCGGGCAAAAAACTCAAGGTGGGCCTGATTGGCCTGGGCAACATGGGCAGTGGTCACGCACGCGACCTGTCCGACATGCCGAACGTGGATCTGGTGGGGGTTTGCGACCTCATACGGGAAAAGGCGGACAGCTTCGCATCATCCTGCGGAACCACCGCCTACTACGACTACAAGGATCTTTTTGCGAAATCCGGCCTGGAAGCCGTGGTCATCGCAGTTCCCCATTTCGACCACACCCCCATCACGATCGACGCGCTGGGCCGGGGCATCCATGTCATGTGTGAGAAGCCGGTTGCCGTGCATGTCAATGATGCAAGGAAAATGGACGCAGCCTACGCCGAGGCGAAGAAGAAATTTCCGAACCTCATCTATGGTCTGATGTTCATGGAACGCACCTATCCCAATTACATCAAGATCAAGGACATTCTCGACAGCGGAGAGCTGGGGCAGCTGGTCCGCGCCACCTGGATCAACACGGCGTGGTTCCGTTCCCAGGCGTACTACAACAGCGGCGGATGGCGCGCCACCTGGGCCGGCGAGGGCGGCGGCATCCTGACGAACCAATGTCCGCACAACCTGGACATGTACCAGTGGCTCTTCGGCCTGCCGGAGAAGGTCAACGGTTTCGCGCATATCGGCAAGTACCACGACATCGAAGTTGAGGACGAAGTCACTGGCTATTTCGAGCATGCGAACGGCATGGTCGGGCACTTCATTGTTTCCACGGCGGAGACCCCCGGTACGAACCGGCTTGAAATAGTCGGCGAACACGGACGGCTCATCTACGAGAATGGAAAGATCACGATGAACCGAAACCGCATGTCGATGTTCAAGTTCCTGCGGGAGACCCCGGAATCCTTCGGCAATGTGGAGTCCTGGTATACCGAGATTCCGTCCCAACCGAATATTCCGAGCCCGCATCGCCGCGTGACGGAACGCTGGGTGGACACCATCCTCGGGAACGGGACGCTGATTGCGGAAGGCCATGAGGGAATTCATTCCGTCATGCTGGCAAACGCCATCATGCTTTCCTCGCACAAGACGCAGGCCGTCACCCTGCCCCTGGATGGAAACGAATATGAAGCCGTGCTCAAGGAGCGGGCTGCGGGGTCACGGTTCGTGAAAACCGTCACGCATGTGGATGTGGATATGAACAAATCCTTTTCAAAATGACCTTCTGCCACGGAGATGAGCGAAACGGTAGATACGGATCGGGAGGATGGAATGGAACGTTTTGTCGTAAGTGCTTTTTCTGATGAAATCGACCCGATGCTGGACGTACAGATGGATGTGCTCGAGAAGCACGGTGTGCGCCATATCGAAATGAGGGGGGTGGATGGAACAAACATTTCCTCCCTTACCCTCGAGGAGGCAAAGGCGGTAAAGGAAAGGCTCGATGCACGTGGATTCAAGGTGTCCGCCTTGGGTTCGCCCATCGGGAAGATCGGGATCGGAGATCCGTTTGAGCCGCACCTTGCCTTGTTCAGACACACGCTAGACCTTGCGGACATTCTCGAAGCACCTTTCATCCGCATGTTCAGCTTCTATCTCCCGAATGGGGAGGATCCGGCCGTACATCGGACGGAGGTGATGCGTCGCTGGTCGGCGTTCGTGAGAGCGGCCGAAGGCAGGGGCATCATCCTGCTGCATGAGAACGAGAAGGACATCTATGGCGATACTGCGGCACGCTGCCTGGATCTGCTTCAGACCATGGACTGCCAGTTCCTGAAGGCCACCTTCGATCCGGCCAACTTCGTGCAGGTCGGCGAGAAGACTTTCCCGGAAGGCTTCGAACTGCTGAAGCCGCATGTCGTCTATCTTCACATCAAGGATGCCCTCTACGGCAGCGGAAAAGTCGTTCCTGCCGGCGAAGGCGAAGGTCGGGTGGAAGAGATTCTCCTCGCCCTGAAGGCTGCGGACTGGCGCGGGTTCTTGTCCATCGAACCGCATCTCAATGACAGCCTGCCTGGAGGCGGCCCGGAGTTGTTCGCAGTGGCACATGCCGCACTGGAAGGAATCCTTGACCGTATCGGGAGGAACTGAGATGCAGAAGAGATTCAAGGTTGGCATCATCGGCTGCGGTGGCATTGCGCAGATCCATCGGGAGGCCCTGCTGGCCTGTCCGGATGCGGAAATCGTTGCGGTCTGCGATATCGTGCGGGAACGTGCGGAAACAATGGCGAAGGCTGTCATGGAAGCCGGCTCTGCGGCTGGAACCCGTGAAGGCGCAGGGAACGGATCCGTTTCGGTCCATGAGGACTGGCACGCCCTGATCGGCTGTGAAGGGCTGGATGCGGTGCACTTGTGCACCCCTCATTTCCTTCATGCCGAAATGGCCATCGCCGCGATGAAAGCCGGGCTGCATGTCCTGACGGAAAAGCCCATGGCCATCTCCGTGGCGGATGCGGAAGCCATGAACCGTACGGCCGCCGAAACTGGAAAACGGCTGGGTGTCTGCTTCCAGAACCGGTATAATGCCACTTCGCGCCGCATGCGGGAAGTGCTGGAATCCGGAAAGTCCGGCGCAGTTCTCGGCGGAAGGGGCATCGTGACCTGGAACCGGGGGGCCGGTTACTACGGCAGCGGTCCGTGGCGCGGCACCTGGAAGGAAGAGGGGGGCGGCGTGATGATCAATCAGGCCATCCATACCCTTGACCTGCTTCAATGGATGCTGGGTGGAAAACCGGTTTCCGTGAAAGGCTCCGTCGATACGCGTTTGCTTGAGGGGATCATTGAGGTGGAGGATGTCGCGGAAGCGCTCATTCGTTTCGAGAATGGCGTGAACGGCTTGTTCTTCGCGAGCAACAATTATTGCACCGATGCGCCCGTCCTGCTTGAGGTTGCCTGCGAGTGTGCCACGATGCGGCTTGACGATACCCTGACGATCCGATACGATGGCGGTGAAGTGGAAACCGTTTCGGAAAGCGATGTTGCGACCGGAGAAAAGGCGTACTGGGGCTGCGGGCACAAGGTGCTGGTGGCGGATTGGTACCGGAAGATGAAGCAGGGGGAACCGTTTCCGATTGACGGAAATACGGCTTTGACCGCGCTGAAGCTGGTGCTGGGCCTGTATGAATCCGGGCGGACAGGAAAAAGCGTCCTGTTGTAGTCCATTCCTTGCGCATGGATGACGAACTCCGCAACGGCAATGGAGGATTGTGATGGAAGACATGTGGCTGGGCGGGAAAATCCGCCTGCGTGCTCCGACGATGGATGATCTGGACGGATATTTCGCCCATCAGGATGGCCGGAACTCCGAATCCCAACGTTCGGGAGATCGCGTTCACTTCCCGGTGAGTCGGGAACAACGCCGGGAGCGTCTCGAAGGCTTTGCGAAGCAGAACCCTATGGGCGCTGAATATTTCCTGATCATGGAGGATCGAGAGGGTCGTGCCGTAGGGAATATCAATACGCATTCCATTGATCGTTTCGCGGGAACGTTCGCATTCGGCATCGGTGTGTTGCCCGAGCATCGGGGAAAAGGCTTCGCCTCGGAAGCCATCCGGCTGCTACTGCGGTATTTCTTCAACGAGTTGGGCTTTCAGAAGTGCAATACAAGCGTCTATGCCTTCAATCCCGATTCCGTTCGTCTTCATGAGCGTTTCGGATTCATGCTTGAAGGGCGTCTTCGTCGCAATCACTTCGCCAACGGGGAGTATTGCGATGTGCTCAGTTATGGCATCACCCGCGAGGAATTCTGGGAAAAACATGGGAAGTCATCTACATGAGCAAGGGTTCGGTTCCTGAAGTTTTCCTCGGCATCGACATCGGCACCTCCAGTGTCAAAGCCGTCCTGTTCAGGCAGGACGGCTCCGTTCTAAACTCCGGCAGCCGTTCCTGCGTTTTGCTGTCCGGTTCGGAAGGGCGGGCGGAATTGGACCCGGATGCCGTGGTCCGCGCCTTTGCGGATGCAGTCGGGGACTGTATTCGCTCTATGACGGGTTCTTCTGGTACCATAGCCGGCGTCGGCCTTTCCTGCCACCATCACAGCCTGATGGCCGTGGACAGGAGAGGGGCGCCGCTGACCCGCCTGATGACCTGGGCGGACAACCGTGCCGTTGCCGAAGCGGAGGAAACAGGCCGGATGCCCGGCGTGGAGGCTTTGTATCACAGAACCGGCTGCCGGGTCCAGCATCCGATGTATCCATTGTCCAAGATGCTCTGGTTGAAAAAAGCGATGCCGGATGTTTTTCGGAATGCCGCGAAATTCGTCACCATCAAGGAATATCTGCTCTTTCGGATGTTCGGCGAATGGGTGGTGGACGACACCCTTGCTTCCGCCCAGGGCTTCTATGACATTCATCGGCACAAATGGGATCCGGAACTGGTGGAAGGCCTGATCGGAATTTCCCTGGACAGGCTGAGTGCCGTCGTGCCCTGTCTGCACGTACTGACCGGCATGACTGCGGAATGGGCAGTGCAGCTGGGTCTGCAGCGGGACACTCCATTCATTGTCGGATCCGGGGATGGCATCATGGCCAACCTGGGCAGCGGCGTGATCGATCGCGCCTCCTTTTCCTCCACCATCGGCACCAGCGGAGCCATCCGCACGACAACGGACACGCCGGTGACCGATCCGGAGGGACGGACCTGGTGTTACGCCTTCACACGGGACAAATGGGTGGCAGGTGGTGCCATCAACAGCGGAAACATCGCCCTGTCCTGGCTGCGGCGAGAATTCGGCATGCAGTACGGGGAACACCGGCGGGACGGCGAAGGCCTGTCCCAGAGCATGGACCGGCTGGCGGACACGGTATCGCCCGGCAGCGACGGGCTTGTTTTCCTGCCTTATCTGCTCGGTGAACGGAGCCCGGATTGGAACGTAGGCGCGCGCGGCATGATGGCGGGGCTTGATTTCAGCCATACGCGCGCACATGTCGTCCGGGCCATGATGGAAGGCGTCCTCTACCGGATGTCCAACGTGGACGATGCCCTTTCCGCGCTGGTCGGCGGCGGCGGCACCTTGATTGCCAGCGGCGGATATGCAAACTCCGACTTCTGGCTGCAGATGCAGGCGGATCTCTTCGGGCGCGAGGTTCAGGTCACCGGTGTAACCGAAGCCGGCGCGCTGGGGGCAGCCTTCCTTGCGATGGTTGCGATCGGAGCGGTGCCGGACATGAACCGGCGTCTTCCCGCCATGCTGCCGACCCGTTCCTTTCTGCCGCGGACCGAAGCCGTATCGGCGTATCAGAACTGGAGAACGCGTGCGGATGCACTGTACAGGGCTTTGGCGGATTTCGGGCAACAAGGGTGAAGAAACGCTGCGGAAAGCGGCTGGCGATGACAATCAAGTCGTCCCGGAAAGGAAGACGAAATGAAATTGTTCGATTTGCGTGGGAAAACAGCGGTGGTTCTTGGCGGAAGCGGTGTGCTTGGGGCATCCATGTGCGCCGGTCTTGCAGAAGCAGGCGCCAATGTGGCCATTTGCGGAACAAAGCATGAAAAGGCGGAGGCGGTTGCGGTTGCCTGCAGGCGGTTCGGAACGGAATGCAGGGCCTATGGTGTGGATGCCGGTTCGAAAATCGCGCTCGAAACCCTGTGCCGCCATATTGTGGGAGACTTCGGCGGAATCGACATTCTGGTGAACGGCGTCGGCGGCAATCGGAAGGAAGCCTCGAGCAATCCCACCCTGACACCGCCTGTCAGCTTTTTTGACATCTCTGGCGATGCAGTGGAGGAAGTGATGAGCCTGAATCTGATGGCCGGCGCCATCCTGCCCTCTCAGGTTTTCGGCCGGGTGCTGGTGGAAAACCCGAACGGCGGTGTCATCATCAATATTACCTCGATGAACGCATTCCGCCCCCTGACCCGGATTCCCGCCTATTCCGCCGCAAAGGCGGCCGTCTCGAACTTTACGCAGTGGCTTGCGGTTGATTTGGCGAAGAACGTGGGGGAAAAGATCAGAGTGAATGCGATTGCGCCGGGGTTTTTCCTCACGGAACAGAACCGGTTCCTCATGACCGAGGAGGGGACGGGGAACCTGTCCGCACGAGGCAAATCCATCATCGATCACACCCCGATGAACCGTTTCGGGAAACCGGAAGATCTCGTCGGAACCCTGGTTTGGCTGGCATCGGACGCATCGCGTTTTGTTACGGGCATCGTGGTGCCCGTCGACGGGGGTTTTTCCGCTTTTGCCGGCGTATGACAGAGTGTCGGGAAGCCGGGGAAATCCGACTTTCCGTTGTCTGGCAAGCCGAACGCAAAGCTGAGCGGGACATACAGGCGGGAAACCGGCAGACCGCTACCATGAACAGGAATGGAGGGCACAATGGGCAAACAGAAAATCGGGATTGTCGGACTTGGCGTCATGGGCCGGAACCTGGCGCTGAATCTGGCCGGGAAAGGCTTTTCGGTGGCTGCCCATGATGCGTGGCCGGAACAGAATGCCGTGATGAGGAATGCGGCCGGGTCTCTGGATCTGCTGGCATTCGACGACCTTGAGGCATTCACGTCCGCACTGGAAACTCCGCGCCGGATCCTGATGATGGTGAAGGCCGGCACGGTAGTGGATGAGACCATTGAACGGCTGAAACCCCATCTCGGCGAAGGGGATCTGCTGATCGACGGCGGAAACTCCCTTTTCACGGACACCATCCGGCGCTGCAGGGAACTGGAGGCGGATGGATACCTGTTCATCGGCACCGGCATTTCCGGCGGCGAGGAAGGCGCTCTGCACGGGCCGTCCGTCATGCCTGGCGGGGCGCCGGAAGCTTATGCGCTCGTGGCCCCGATGTTCGAGGCCATTTCCGCAAAGGTGGACAACGAGCCATGCTGCGCCTACATGGGGCCGGATGGCGCCGGGCATTATGTGAAAATGGTTCATAATGGCATCGAGTACGGTGACATGCAGCTCATCTGCGAAGCCTGGGATTTGCTGCGGCGCGTCGGCGGGTTTTCGAATTCGGAGCTTTCCGCATTGTTCGCGGAATGGAATCGCGGGGAATTGGACAGTTATCTGATCGGAATCACTGCGGACATTCTGAGCAAAATGGATCCTGAGACCGGAAGAGCCATGGTGGATGTCATCCTGGACAAGGCCGGACAAAAAGGAACCGGCGCTTGGGCGAGCCGACATGCGCTGGAGATCGGCATGCCTGTTCCGACGATCACCGAGGCGGTGTCGGCCAGATCCCTTTCCGCCCTGAAAGCCGAACGGGTTGCCGCTGCCCGCATTCTTCACGGGACTGACCCTGCCGCGCATCCTCTTTCCTCGGGCGGAAAGGCGGAATTGGCGGAAATTGTCCGCAGGGCCCTGTTTGCCGGGAAAATCGCATCCTATGCGCAGGGGTTTGCCCTGATGGCGGAAGCTTCACGTGAATATGGGTGGGATCTGGATATGGGGAAGATTGCGACAATTTTCCGTGGCGGCTGCATCATCCGGGCTTCGTTTCTCAACGACATCAAAAACGCTTATGCCGAAACACCGGGTCTCGCCAATCTGATGGTGGCGCACTTTTTCGCGGAACGCCTCAACAGGTACGCGCCGGATTGGCGGAAAGCGGTCTGCAGGGCCATTGAAGCCGGCATTTCGATCCCCGCGCTCTCCAGTGCGCTTGCCTACTTTGACGGGTACCGCAGCGACAGGCTGCCGGCGAACCTGCTGCAGGCCCAGCGCGATTACTTTGGTGCGCACCGGTACGAACGGATCGACCGGGAAGGAAGTTTTCATACTTCCTGGCAATGAGCCGTGAGCGGCAGTGTTCCGGCAGTGGATCTCAAGATGGAGCATCCTTCGATGAGCCCTGCAATGACGCGGTCTGGCAATGGATCTCAAGAGAAACTTGGCAGGTACAACGCCGACTCGAGGAAAAGAAGGCCGTATCATAACCATGGACGGGATGCCTGAAGGTATCCGGGAGGGCACGCAGGATGGAGACAACTGACAGGAACCAGGAAGCGGGCATCACGCCGCGCGGATTCATGGACGAACGTTTTCTGCTGGAAACACGGACCGCGCAGCAGTTGTTCGAGGGATATGCGAAAGACGCGCCTATTCTGGATTTCCACTGCCACATCGCTCCTGCCGACTTGGCGGAGAACCGTCAATTTTCCAGCATCACGGAACTATGGCTGGGCGGGGATCATTACAAATGGCGCGCGCTGCGCAGCAACGGCGTGGCGGAGTCTTTCATCACCGGGCAGGCATCCGATTGGGAGAAATTCGAAAAATGGGCGGAAACCATGCCGAAACTCATTGGAAACCCGCTGTATCACTGGACACATCTGGAACTGCAACGATATTTCGGTATCCGAACCGTGCTCGGCCCGGATACGGCCAGGGAAATTTATGATGCCTGTAATGCAAAGCTGGCCGGTGAGGATTTCTCCGCGCGCAATCTGGTTCTCCGCTCCAATGTGAAACTCATCTGTACGACAGACGACCCGACCGACAGGCTTGAGCACCATCTGGCTGTCGCAGCCGACAGCGGTTTTCCCGTACGGATGCTTCCGACGTTCAGGCCAGACAAGGCGCTCTATCTGGAACGCACTGGATTTGCGGAGTGGATTGGGAAATTGGAGGCGGTCTCAGGGCGTAATATTTCAACGCTGGCGGATTTACAGGATGCCTTGTCCGAACGGATGGATTATTTCGCCACCGCCGGATGCAGACTGTCGGACCACTCCCTTGAGCCGGTCGTTTATGAGGAAGGCACGGAATCCGAAGCGGACGATGCCTTCCGGAAGGCCTTGTCCGGAGCCGAACTGGAACCTGTGGAAATCCGCCGGTATCGGACAAGGCTTCTCGTCTGGCTTGGAGGGAAGTATTCCAGTCTCGGGTGGACCCTGCAACTTCACATGCAGGCGCAAAGAAACAACAATACTGTTTTGTTCCGGAAAGCCGGTCCGGACACGGGTTTCGACACGATGGGGGATGACGGGCTCACGAAGCCGCTGGCGCTGCTGCTGGATGAAATGGCGGCGGCCGGTCACCTTCCGAAGGTCATCCTCTACAGTTTGAACGGCAAGGATCTGGATGCGCTTGGCGCATTGGCGGGCTGTTTCCAGGATGGAAGCGTGGCCGGCAAGGTGCAGCTGGGTGCGCCCTGGTGGTTCAACGACCAGCGGGACGGTATGGAGCGTCATCTCCGCACGCTTGGGAATTTGGGCGTGCTTGGCCGGTTTGTCGGCATGCTGACGGACTCGCGGAGCCTCGTCTCCTATCCGCGTCATGAGTATTTCCGACGCATCCTTTGCAACCTTCTCGGCGGCTGGATGGAAGCAGGGGAACTCCCGTACGACATGGCGGCCATCGGGGGGATTGTCAAGGACATCTGCCATAGGAACGCGGAAGCGTATTTCGGATTCTGACACTTGGGAGGAGCGACATCATGGCAGCGACACAACGAAGACATCTGGATGAACTGGCTGGACGGAGTCATCTGCGGGATGCTGACAATCCCCGGAGGCCTTCGGGCGGCATTCGGCAATCGGGGAGGGATGACGGCCGCAGGGCCAGGATTCTCGGCATGCCTGCCTTTTGGGCAGTCCTTCTTTTGGCGGCGGTGGCACTTGTCATCTCCCTTTTGACATCATGCGGCCGGCAAGGCGGCGCGGACGCGTCCGCTTCCCCAACTGACGCTGCCGATGCGACTTCCAGTCCAAGTGCATCTGCAACGGCATCAGCTTCTGCGGTCGATTCTGCTACGCCGGAGGCCACACCTCTCGTGGAAGAACCTGAAGCATGGCTCATCCCACGCGCGGCGATGACGGCAGATGGAATGAAGTATGGATATGCGGACAAGGATGGCCGGTTCGTCATCCAGGCACAATACGAATCCGCAGCACCCTTTACGACAAGGGGAATCGCTGTTGTAACGTCCGATACAGGGGAAGAGGCGGTCATCGATCGGACGGGCAGGCAGATCGTGCCATGGCGGCTTGCAAGTATCTCCCCCATGGAAAACGATCGCATCCTGGTCCGGTTGTTTACAGGGGAGGATGCGTATGACTATCTTCGGACGGAGGTTTATGACCTGCAGGGAACGCTGATCTTCACACATCCGGGATTTCTCGATGATTTCGCCGGTCCTTATGCCGCCTCCACCAAAGAAGAAAGCCATGGGTATGTCGATGCTGTGGGGCAGCTTGCCATTCCAATGGCGGAGGAAGACTTGGGCGCCTTCGTGGAGGGCTATGCGCAGGTCGCGATGAAATTCGGCGAGGCAAAGCACTATATCGGAACGGATGGAAAGGATGCGACGACTGTCATATCCGACGGTATTTCCGTGTTTCTGGATGCGGAAAAGAAGCGGTTCGGATACAAAAAAGCCGATGGATCCATCCTCGTGCCGGCTTCGTTGGTGGAAGCGGAACCTTTTCGGAACGGGACCGCCATTGTCCGACACACGACCGATCCAGACGGGTATGGCGGATTGTACGGTATTCTCGGGACGGATGGGAAATACAGGATCAAACCTGAGTGCAGTGGAATTCGGAGACTCGCAAACGGCTTGTTCGCAGTCGGCGAGACGCTTGGGGGGAATGCCTCGCCGTCGTGGGACTACATGCAGTATGCGATGCTTGCCTTATACGACGCGGAAGGGAATGCCCTGTCCGAATACACGATGACCGATATCCAGGATGCCGGCGACGGATTGACGGCCGTATGCGACGGGGGACGCATCCGTTTTCTCGACAAGGCCGGTCAACCGGCTGCTGACCTGCCGACGATCACAGGCCAGGGCATTCTGAAGCTGGACAATGGGTTCCTTACGGGAGAAGTGGATGGATTCCAGGTGGTCCTGGATGTTCACGGGAATACGCTCGCTGTCCTGAGGGAAGGAATGGATCTTGGAGACGGGCTGTTCCTGTCGGAAGAACGGGCGGAAGGATCCCGCTACACGAACCTGACTTACCCCATCCTCACGGGGATGGCGGACACGGCGGTCCAGGACCGGATCAACAAGGCGCTCAAGGATGCAATGGGAAGTTCGGGGATTGGAGAACCGGAAAAGGATCCGGACACCGGGCTTCTGTATGTGGAGACCGTGGAGGGAGGCTGGAGTGCCTGGCGGATCGGCAATCTCCTCTGCGCGGAACAGAGTGCCTATTGGTATGCATTGGGAGCCGCACACGGCATGCCCTCCCTTCAAACGCTCCACATCGATCTGATTACCGGGGATACCTACACCTTGTCGGATCTTTTCACAGCCGGAAAACAGAAGGAAGCCATGGATTTCCTCTCGAAACGGGTGACGGAAACGATTCAACTTGAAATGGATGAGGTCGGTTATCAGGTCGAAAGCGCAGAAGTAAAGCCGGAACAATCATTTCGTCTGACTCGCGAGGGATTGGTCCTGTACTGGGCACCCTATGAGTTGGCGTCCTATGCCGCCGGGTTTCGGGATTTCCTTATCCCATGGGCGGATTTGAAACCGTTGATGGACTTGAAGGGCAACGCATTGTGGCAGACGATGAAGCTCGAATAGGGTAGGTTTATTCGGGACAAAACATAGCATCCAACTCGTCGCCGTCCTCAAAACAACGACAGATGCCTGATGGATTCGGTCATGAAAAAACACGCCGGACGCCGCTATTCGCCCTCCGTGGCTCAGAGCGGCTCAATTCCCCATCTCGAGTGGTTCCGAAGGAAACACGGGACCGTAGGCAGGGGAATTGCCGGCGTTTTTTCATGCCCGAATCCGCATCTGTCTGTTTTTGCGGAGTGCTCCTCTGTTGGATGCTACGTTTTGTCCGGGAAAGCAAATTGTATTTCTTGTTAGAAAAGGCGTACACCAAAATTGTCCTATACATTTTACTAACTGGATATGAAAGCATTATCCAGTGTTCATCAGGTTGATCAATTCATGAATCCCATTTGCATGACAAGAAATCTTACTGATCAAAGGAAAAAGAATAAGCGTGACAAGCAAAAATGGTAACTTCTTTGATTTGGGGTTAGGTTCTTTCTTGGAACAACTGTCGTTTGTCTGTTTCGAGGGGCGGGACATGAATGTAGTCATACTCCGCAGGCAGGTTGGGAAATGTAGGCGATGACGAAGAGAAAACAGGGTAAAATCCGCCGCCTTCGGTCCCGTGTTTCCTTCGGAACCACTCGAGATGCGGATTTTAGCCGCTCTGAGCCAGGCTGAAGTCCCGCGTTTCCTGCGGAACCGCTCGAGATGGCGAATAGCGGCGACCGTGTTTTCACGAGGAAGAGCCGTACAGTTCCCTCCTGCCGAGGACGATGACGGAATTCATGTCCTGGCACTCGAAACACACCCATGCCATCTTGAAACCAAGAAACCTAGAAACCAAGATTCCTTTAACCCTGGATATCTAGATGCGTTTCATACGATAGCATGGGTGCATCGTCATCAAGGCAGTACGAATACTATACCTGGAACTGTGAAATGGTTTCGTTCAGGGCCTGGGCCATTTCCTGGAGCTGGGCGGCCGTGCTGGAAAGCCCTTCCGCCTCGGCGATCTGCTCCTCGGTGCTGGCGGAGACTTCCTGGGTGGTTGCAGCCGTTTCCTGCGAGACTGCCGACACATCACCGAAGGTATCGAGCGCGCGGTTCTTGGAGGCGACGACAACCTCCACCGATTCGCCCACCAGGGCGATCTGCCGGGTGATCCGCTCCATGGCGGCATGGATGGTTTTGAAGGACTGGTCTGTTTCCTTGACCGCCTCCATCTGCTTCTGAACGATCGCTCCCGTTTTGCCTGCTTCCAGAACGGTGGTTTCCGTCTTTTTGCGTATGCTGGTGATGATGTTGTTGATCAGGACGGAGGCGTTCTTCGACTGCTCTGCAAGCAGGCGGACTTCGTCGGATACGACGGCAAAACCGCGTCCGGCATCGCCCGCGCGGGCGGCCTCGATGGCGGCGTTGAGGGCGAGAAGATTGGTCTGGTCCGAAATACCGACGATGACCTTCGTGATTTTCTCAATTTCCTTCATGTCGACATTGAGACTGTTGATGTCGGAAAGGACACGTTCTGAGGCTACGTTCGTCTCCATGGCACGGTCCGTGAGCGCCTGCACGGACACGAGGGCTTCCTCGCTCAGTTTCTGGGTTTCGTGCACGACACCGGACACGGCGTTGATCCCGTCTCCAGCCTTGCTGATATTTTGGGCGAGCACATGGAGCTGGCTGACCCCTTCCGCGATGTCATGTGCCTGTTGTGTGGCGCCCTTTGCGATTTCTTCCACTGTCTTGGACACCTGCTCGGAGGTTTCATGGGAACGCGAGGAGGAGGCGGCGATGGATTCGCTGTTGGTCAATACAGCGCTGGAGGCGGTGCCGACCTGTGTGACAAGCGTATTGATGTTGGCCAGCATGTCATTGAAGTTGTGCATGACCACACTGATTTCATCCCGTCCCCTGTCCTTGAAGGAAAGGGTGAGGTTTCCCCCCTTGGCTTCCTGCATGCCCTTGACCAGTTCGCCGAGCGGGGTGGATATGCTGCTGGTGATGAAGAATGAAAGTACGATGGCGGCGATCAGGCACAAAAAGCCGATGAGCAGGATGATGTTGCGGATGGAATTCGATTCCGATACCAGGAAGGAGACCGGGATGGCGGCGTAAAGGGTCCAATCGGTCCCCTCGATGGAGGAGAAGGCGATGAGTTTGCTGTCGCCGTCCAGATCGTATCGGATGGTATCCTGCCCCTTGTCGCGCGCTGCTTTCGCAGTGGATGCGAGGGAGAGATCCCGGAAAGGCGTGCCGAATACGGCGGTTTTCTTTTCGTCGGTCGAGTTGTTGGCGATCAGCTTGCCTCTGCCATCAATGACGAAGATTTCCGTGCCTGCGCCCAAATCCACACTCTTCAGAATATCCCCGAATGCCTCGTGGTTCATGATGATGCTGATGATGCCGAGCGGGCGGAAGGAAGACTGGGAGTTGATTCCCCGGTTGAGGACAAGGTACTGCTTTCCGTCCTTTCCGAGTTCGATCTGCCAGAAGGACGCGCCTTTCTTGTCCTCGGCAGCCTTCATGCGTGATTTGAAGACATCCTTGTCAAAAGTGGTCTGACTTCCGCCGAAGGTGGTCTCCTCGTCGAGAAAAAGAACCGTATTGAGAAGCGCCTTGTTGCTGATCGTCTTGGCGCCGACAGCAAGCTTGATCTTCTTTGTGTATTCGAGCCGATCGGCCGTTTCAAGACGGGACCAGTACTCCATCGCCTTCTGTACATCCTCGGAGATGGACAGGTCCAGCGCGACATTGTCCGCGCGGAGGGTTTCGGTTCGAACGTTGGCCGCCACCTGTTTGACAAGCGCCGCAGAATAGCTGCCGATACGGGATTCGATGGCGTAACTGGATTTCTGGTAGGCGATGATGCCCGTAATGACCAGAGGGATCATCGAAAGCATGAGAAAGGCTGTAACGAGCCTTGTCCGGATTTTCACGATACGCAAACCGTCGCTGAAGTTGGCAGGCTGCCCTTTTCTTGCGGTGTTCGACTGCTTCATCCATTTGGGCATTTTTGGCAACTTCGGTAGTTTGGGCAGTGTCCAGGCGATTTTTCTCATTTCCCACCTCGCAACGTTAGTCATGAAAACACAAGATATGGCCAAAGGCCTTCCCGTATATACATTCTACAGAGAAACCAGGGCAAAAACAACGTTGCAATTGTGCAATAAGCCCAAATAGCGGGATTGTTCCATGCCATCACGGAAATGTGCAAGTACTTTCGCATTTCCATAGGCCCATTGATGAGACAAAGGGGCCGAAAACCGGTAGAACCCGCGTACTGCAACGCGTCTACCTGATCCTCCCATATCGATCAATCGTCTGCATGTACAAAAGGAAATTTTCCATCGGGGTGCCGCCGGCCATGCTGCCGGCTGTGCAGGCAACCATGTTGCCATCTCCGCCGACCGCATCGAGATCCCGACGGATTGCAGACACGATTTCCACAGGCGATCCGTTCCGCAGGAGCATCGGAGGCAATTGACCGTTGATCTCGGCATTGGGCATTGCCTGCCGGATTTCCAGCGGATGCAGCGTGGGGCCGAGGTTGACCGCATTGACGCCCAGTTCCCGAAGAATCGGCATCAGGTGGCCCATCGCACTGTCGGAATGCTGATAGCGGCGGTGATCTGGCGATGGCGCGAGGGTTTTGAACAGCCGGTCGAGAACCGGCGCGCAGAAACGTTCGTACTGCCGGGGCGGGAACAGGCAGCAGTTGTCGTCGGCCAGCGCATATCCGTCGAAATGCAGATTGTCCGTCGCTTCCATCAGGGCCATGTGCCATTCGAGCTGCTTCCGGCCCAACACGTCAAAAAAGGCATCCATCCGCTCCGGCTCGTCCATCATGAACAGGCAGGTATTCGTAGTGCCGAGGATGCTGGTGGCCATGGTGGCCGGACCACGCGCCCAGCTGCCGCCAAGCTTCAGTCGCTTTCCCGTCACAGTCTCGTACTTTTTTTTTCGTTCCTGCCAGTCCTCGGAGAAACCAACCTTGCGAAGGTCCAGTTTTTCTGCGTTTTCGATGATTCTGTCCAAATCACGCTCATCCGAAACATCAGATTCCAACCAAGGCGTTCCGCCCTCCCTGAGTTCCCAATGTGCGCCCATGAGCACCTCGAAACGGATCGGCTCCGGTGCCTCGCAGCTTTCCTCCTGAAAGAAACGACGGCCCAGGCGCGCTTCCATGGCGTCGTTCATCCGTGTGTGCAGATGCATCCGATATTCGAAATCCTGATAGAACCGAAGCGTCGTATGAATGCCGAGTGTTTCTAGCAGATAGTGGTCATCCACGGAAAACTGGATGGGGATGCGTTTCCGATCTTCAGGCTTCTGCTGCAGCGCTTTTTCGTTTTCCTGCCAGAATGTGTTCAAATCCAATGCAGAATATTCAGATGGATTATTCATTTCATCATCCTCCTCCGGTGAAATCACTGTCATGATATACTTGTACGGAGGTGAGAGGGAATGGATGGAGACAATGTGGATGGACAAATCCAAGGTTCCTTATCGGGTTGTCTGGATTTTCAGGTCCGGCCCGACTATTTTGTGGATCGTCATTGCACCGGCTCCTGGCATCTGGATGAATCCGTCCTTCCCTGGCATGATCTGACCTGGGTTTTGTCGGGTCGGGCCACTTATTGGATGGACGACATGCGGCTCGATCTGGAGCAGGGAGATTTTGTATATCTTCCGCAAGGCAGCCTGCGCCGCGCCGTCACGGATCCGGATCGGCCCATGCACTGCCTTGCCATCAATTTCAACGCATGCGGCTGGGAGGGGGAAAGCGTTGGACTCCCGCTTCCCAATCGGTTCCACTTGGCGGGAAACGGTCGTCTTCCGGATCTGTACGGGGAATTCCAGACTGCCTGGTTCGAACGGACCCCCGGGTTCCGGTTGGAAACACAGGCTGCCCTGCTTCGCATTCTGCGTGAGATCCTTCTTCTGCGCGAACATCCGCAGCCGGGTGGAGAAACGGCCGCCAGGCTTGCATCGGTGCGGAACCTGCTGCTCGAACGTTATGCGGAACCGCTCAGCGTGGAGGGCCTGGCACGGGAAGCAGGGCTGCATCCCGTTTACTTCGGCCAGTCCTTTAAAAAGTATGCGGGTATGCCGGTTCGGGAATATCTGAACCGGATCCGGATTCACAAGGTCGGAGAACTGCTGGCGACCGGCGGATATACGGTCGCCGAAGCGGCCGAACGATGTGGGTTTCCGGATCCGTATCACTTCAGCCGCGTCTGCAGAAAACTCACAGGGAAGGCCCCTTCCCGCTATTATCCATGATCGGCCAGGGTCGGGACGGTTGTTTTTGGTTGACACGCACAAGCCACGGGGGAATATAATGGACGGAGACTTGCGGCACTTTGACGCGCGAGCGTGTGAACCGGGATCGGGGGGAACGGCATGGCAAAAACCATCGGGGAAATCAACGGGAGAATTCAGGCCGGAACGGCCGTCATCCTGACAGCTGAGGAAATCATCGGCATGGTAAGGGAGCGGGGGGTGACGGAAACGGCGAAAACCGTGGATGTCGTCACGACGGGTACCTTCGGCCCCATGTGCTCGTCCGGCGCATTTCTGAATTTTGGTCATTCCACGCCCGGCATCCGCATGAACAAGGTCTGGCTGAACGATGTGCCCGCCTATGCCGGAATTGCGGCGGTCGACGCCTATATCGGCGCGACGGAAATGTCGGAAACCATGGGAATGCAGTATGGCGGCGCCCATGTCATCGAGGACCTTATTTCAGGCAAGGACGTCGAACTCCGTGCGGAGAGCTACGGAACCGACTGTTACCCGAGGAAAAAGATCCGGACGACCATCAACTTGAGCAATATCAACCAGGCGTACATGTTCAACCCACGGAACGCCTATCAGAACTATTCCGCCGCGACGAACTCCACCGATCGGATCCTGCATACCTATATGGGCACGCTGCTGCCGAAGTTCGGCAATGTGACCTATTCCACGGCCGGCGAGCTCAGCCCGCTGCTGAATGATCCGGAATACCGGACCATCGGCATCGGGACGCGTATTTTCCTGGGCGGGACCCAGGGCTTTGTCGCATGGGAGGGAACCCAGCATGATCCGGCCCAGGAACGCCTGCCCAACGGAACCCCGGTCTCGCTGGCCGGCACGCTGGCGGTCATCGGGGATTTGAAACAGATGGACAGCCGCTACATTCGTGCCGCCGTGTACGAGAAATACGGGGTTTCAATGTTCGTCGGCATCGGCATCCCGATTCCGATCCTCGACGAGGACATGGTTCGCAAGACTGCGATCACAAACCGCGACATCCTCACGACGGTTGTCGACAAGAGCGGACATGAAAATCTGAATCTCCGTGTCAACTATGAACAGCTGCAGAGCGGAAGCATCGAGATTCGCGGAAAACAGATCGCGACGGCGCCGCTTTCCAGTCTGAAAATGGCACGCGAAATCGCGGAAAAGCTGAAAGACTGGATGGAGAAGGGGGAATTCCTCCTTACCGAGCCAGTCGCACCGCTGCCGTCGCATACCACGCGGCTCAATCGACTGGAGATACGGGGGGACTTCCATGAAGACCATTAAGCTCAGCATCATCTATCCGGTCAACCGGATCACGGCGCCGATCGTCAGCACCCTGATCAAGAAATACAACCTGGAAATCAACATTCTTCATGCGGATATCGGTCTGACCAAGGTCGGGACGCTGGTAGCCGACATTACCGGGGAAGAGTCCGACATCGCCGCAGCCCTGCAGTACATCGGGGATGTCGGCGTGGAATACAGGATCTTCACCAGCAAGCTCATCTGGGACGAGAAGCGTTGCGTTCATTGCGGCGCATGCACGGCTGTATGCCCGTCGGATGCGCTGACCATGTCCCATGACGACTGGTCGCTGCAATTCAATCGTGAAAAATGCGTGGTCTGCGGACTGTGCACGAAGGCATGTCCGTTGTCCGTCATGAGCCTGGCATGAAGGCAGACGAACCTTTCCTGGATCGAACCTACCGGGATTCCTTCCATGCGGCGGATCTGACCTTTTTCCGCATTGCGGAGGAACAGACGGATCTCTATATCGGAATTGGAGACAAGGCTTCGGAGGAACCGGTTTCGGACTCCGCCATGAAGATGGCGGAGGGGCTGGCCCGACGGGTCACACGGGAATGCCGGGCCAATCTGGAGGATCATATCCGACGGGTTCCTGCATTTCTGACTTCGCTGGAACCCCTTTGGATGCCGGACGGTTGCCATGCCATGATCGCAGGAATGTACCGTGCTTCCGCCAGAGCGGGCGTCGGTCCGATGGCGGCGGTGGCCGGGGCGGTATCGGAATGGGTTGGGCGGGAGCTGGCTCTCCGTTTTTCAGAGGTGCTGGTCGAGAACGGAGGAGACCTCTGGATGACAGGCACCCGGAGACGAACGGTAGGGCTGTTCTGCGGCCATTCCCCGCTTAATGGGAAACTCGGCATCGCCCTGTCCGGCAAGGGCTTTCCGGTGGGTCTTTGCACCTCGTCAGGCACGATCGGCCATTCCCTGAGCTTTGGCAGGGCCGATGCCGCCACCGTGAAGGCAAAGGACGCCTATCTGGCGGATGCGGTTGCCACAGGTCTTGGCAATCGCGTGAGGATGGCGGAAGACATCCAGGCGGCACTGGACTGGGGAGCGCACGTTCCGGGGGTCTCGGGCTTGCTGATTGTCGTCGGGGACCGCATGGGCGTATGGGGAGATATGGAACTGGCTTTGTTGTAGGCTTGGAAGAAGCGAACGGAGGATGGAAGAATGGGCGGAAAGAAGGCGGTAAAGTCCGGAACCGGTGAAAGACCCGGCGTGGCCGATGCACAGCGCATCGTGGTGAAGGTGGGATCGTCCACCCTGACCCATGATAACGGCAGAACCAACCTCGAACGGATGGATCGGCTGGCCTTGGCGATCGCCGGGCTCATGAACCGGAAGAAGGAAGTCGTGCTGGTGACATCCGGTGCGATTGCTGTCGGCATGGGAAAATTCAACATGGACAAGCGCCCGGCCGGGATGGGCATGAAACAGGCGCTTGCCGCCGTCGGACAGTGCGAGTTGATGAACCTGTACAGCCGCCTGTTTTCAACGTATGGTCAGTCCGTTGCGCAGGTTCTCCTCACCAAGACGGATGTGGATGACGATTTGAAGAAACGAAACGTCCTCAATACCTTCATGAGCCTTTTCCAGTTCGGCGTACTTCCCATCGTGAATGAAAACGATACGGTTTCGGTGGAGGAAATCAAAAGCCTGAAGATGTTCGGAGACAATGATACCCTTTCGGCTGTCGTTGCGAAGCTGATCGGCGCCGACCTGCTGATCATCCTCTCTGACATTGATGGTTTCCATGATTCGGATCCCCATCAGAATCCTGACAGCAAGCTGATCTCGCTTGTACACGAGATCACGCCCGCCATGCGGGCTGCGGCGGGTGGGACGGGAACCAGCCGTGGAACAGGGGGCATGGGAACAAAGCTCGATGCCGCCGAGTTGGCCATCGCATCGGGATGCAAAATGGTCCTGGCCAACGGACAGGATCCGATGAACATCCTGTCCATTCTTGAAGGGAATCCAGTCGGTACTTTGTTTGCCGGAAACTGAAGCGGAACGGGACGTGTGGATTGTCTGGCATTTGATCCGGATTGTCCATTGTCTGGGCTGGGCTGCTGGAATAGGATCAGGTTGAAAACTGGAACGTCGTTTCACAATGCGGGACGCGAGGGTGGCCAATGGCTGAAAAGGGAATCCAGGTGATCGACAGAGCCTTCGACATACTGGAATTGCTGTCGGATGTAAAGGATGGAATGGGCGTTACGGAGATCGCAGGTCGCATCGGCCTGAACAAGAGCACGGTGCATCGTATTCTCAACGCCATGGCTGTACGGGGGTATATCGAACGAGTCAACGGCAGGGGTGTCTACCGGAATGGCCTGAAACTTGTGGATCTGGCATCCGTCCATCTCAACAGCATAGAGTTGAAGACCGAGGCACGGCCATATCTGCGCGAACTCACCCAGCGCATGAATCTGACCACCCATCTCGCAACGCTGGACGGAACAGAGGCAGTCTATATCGACAAGGTGGATGTGGAGTCCAGCCTTCGTCTATATTCGCAGATCGGCCGGCGCATCTCCGTTCATTGTTCGGCGCTGGGCAAGAGTCTGCTGTCCGGACTTACGGATGCGGAGATTTCGGACCGGCTCGAACGATGTATGTTCGCGAAGCATACCGAACATACCCTCACTTCGTCCAGGGAACTGCTCAGGCAGGTTGGGGAGGTTCGCACGTGCGGATTCGCCGTGGATGACGAGGAGCATGAGGCGGGGGTTCGCTGCATCGCAGCCCCCATTTTGGATTATCGCGGCAGGGTGGTCGCGGCCATCAGTCTGACCGGACCGGCCTCCATCGTATCAAAGGAACGGGAGCAGGAGATCGGAGTGCTGGTGAAGGGCGTAGCCGGGGATATTTCCCGCAGGCTTGGGCGTCATTGATTGATGGGGCGTGACATGAAAGGTTTGGCTCTCTGAATCGGGAAGATGGCGTATAAGTGGTTTGCAGCTCCGGAGTGGGGTTTTTGGCAAAGACGGTGAAAACCCCGGAACGGGGTTGCGGAAAGGATGGAGAAGATGAAGAAACAGGAAGTACTCAAAAAGATCCAGGATTGCGGCGTCGTGGCGGTTGTACGTGCGGAGAACGGGGATCAGGCGCTGAAGATTGCAGATGCCTGCATCCGGGCCGGAATTGCGGCCATCGAGATTACCTTCACCGTGCCTGGAGCAGCGGATGTCATCAAGCGTCTGGCGCAGGAATACAGCAAAGGCGAGGTCATCATCGGCGCCGGCACCGTGCTGGATCCGGAAACGGCCCGTGCCGCCATCCTCGCCGGCGCACAGTACATCGTCAGCCCCTGCCTGAACGAGGAAGTCGTGAAATTGTGCCTGCGCTATCAGATTGCCTGCATGCCCGGCGCAATGACCATCCGCGAAGTGGTCGCCTGCATGGAGGCCGGTGCGGATATCGTGAAAGTGTTCCCGGGCGAACTGTTTGGACCTGCGTTCATCAAGGCGGTGAAGGGACCCATTCCGCAAGCGCAGATGATGCCAACGGGCGGCGTGGCGCTGGACAATGTGGCCGACTGGATCAAGGCGGGCTGTGTTGCGGTCGGCGTGGGCGGAAGTCTGACAGCCGGTGCGAAAACAGGGGATTATGATTCCATCGCCACCATTGGCGCGCAGTTCGTGGCCAAGGTGAAGGAAGCGCGTGCAAAGTAACAAGGGTGTGGCTGGCGGGTAAGAGCAGAGACTGTAACCCATGAATCCGGGATCGTCCGGAACGAGGAACAAGAAATCCGGCAGGACGGACGTTTTGCCGTTGTGCCGCCTGTTGGCGGCGGGAGGATGCCCATGGCCCTGTTGAATGTGAAACCGGAAAACAGTGTCAGGTACGATTGTCTGTCCCTTGGGGAAGTGATGCTCCGGTTCGATCCCGGTGAGGGGCGCGTCCGCAATGCGCGTCAGTTCACCGTTTGGGAAGGCGGCGGGGAATACAATGTCACACGCGGCCTGCGCAAGTGTTTCGGCATGACGTGCGGCGTGATGACCGCTTTCGCGGACAATGATGTCGGCCGCCTGGTCGAGGATTTCATCCTGCAGGGCGGCGTGGATGCTTCCCTCATCAAGTGGATCCCATATGACGGGATCGGGCGTTCCGTGCGCAACGGGCTGAATTTTACGGAACGCGGCTTCGGCATCCGGGGTGCGCTCGGCGTATCCGATCGCGCCAACACCGCCGCAAGCCAGCTGAAGGTCGGCGACTTTGATTTCGAGCATATCTTTGGAACCCTCGGCTCACGCTGGCTGCACACCGGAGGCATCTTTGCCGCCCTTTCCGCCACGACGCCCGAGGTGGTCATCGAAGCCTGCAAGGTGGCGAAAAAGTTTGGAACGATGGTTTCCTTCGATTTGAATTATCGCCCTTCCCTTTGGAAGAGCATCGGTGGGAAGGCCCGTGCCCAGGAGGTCAACCGGGAAATCGCGAAATACGTCGATGTCATGATCGGCAACGAGGAGGATTTCTCCGCCTGCCTTGGCTTTGAGATCGAGGGGAACGATGAAAACCTGAAGGAACTCAACATCCCCGGTTACCAGAAAATGATCCGGGAAGTGATGAAAGCCTATCCGAACTTCAAGGTGGCCGCCACAACGCTGCGCACCGTGAAGAGCGCCACGGTCAATGACTGGAGCGCCTTGTGCGTGGCGGACGGGGAAGTGTACATGTCCAGCGAATATCCGGCCCTCGAGATCATGGATCGCGTGGGCGGAGGCGACAGCTTTGCCTCCGGTCTCGTATACGGACTCATGAAGACCGGAGATCCGCAGAAAGCCGTGAATTACGGAGCCGCCCATGGCGCGCTTGCGATGACGACACCCGGGGACACATCCATGGCAAACCTTTCCGAAGTGGAAGGCGTCATGAAGGGGGCGGGAGCACGCGTGCAACGCTGATTTCCGTCATGCTGCAGGAGACGAATGGCTGCCCCCGGCGGGGCGGCCATTCCGTTTGTCGCCCCCCATTCGGAGGATGCCCCAAGGAACCGGAGGAGATCCATGAAGGTATATGAAGCGGATGACTGGCTGCTGCCGGGAGAAAATGTCCATGTCGTTGCCCAGGAAGTCGACGGTGGCGAGTCCGAACACACCCATGGGTTTCTGGAACTCGTATACATCCGTTCCGGCAGCGGGATCCAGTCGGTGCAAGGCGTCGACTTTCCGGTGGCGCGCGGGGATGCGCTGTTCATTCCAATGGGTCAGACACATGCGTTCCACGCCGAGGGTCCGATGTCCTATGTCAATTGCCTGATGAGCCCGGATTTCATCGGACGGGACCTGCTGGATGCGGACAATGTCCAGGACTGGCTGACCCTCGGGGTTTACGAGGATCCGGAATGGGGGCGGTCCCGGGTCTCGTTCCGAGGTGCGGCCATGCTGGAAATCGAGTCGCTCCTTGACAACATGCTGGCAGAGTTCACGGACAAGGCGGAAGGCTACCGGACCATCCTGAAGGGAAGCGTGGCGATTCTTGTCACCCGCATTTTCAGACGGATGCGTCAGGAGGCGGCTGACAAGCCGGAGGGGCATGGCGGCATCCCGCCGGAAGTGCTCCGTTACATCGAGGAGAACTGTTTCGGTCGCATCTCCCTTGAGGAATTGGCACGGAAATCCTTTTATCATCCAGCGTATTTCAGTCGTCTGTTCAAGTCCTTTTATGGCAGGACCCTGACGGCTTTCATCCATGAACGCAGGATGACGGAAGCGATGCGGCTGTTGTGCGAAACCACGGGGACCGTGGAGGAGATCGCGGAGCACGTCGGATATCACGACCGAAAGCAGTTCCACAAGCTGTTTCGTGAGACGGCGGGCACAACCCCCAGTCTTTATCGCGCAAGGATGAAACAGGTCTGATCACGGAATCCACCGGTATCAAAGCGTCTCCCGTGCAGACTCAGCCGCCGCATTGAATGGGTTACATGTCAAAACCGCCCCCCTATTCCTTCACAAAGCCCACTGACAGAGGCCTGGCAATCCACGTAGAATGGAACTGGCCGGCCCTTTTGTCGTGGGAAGCCTGCAAAGCAGGTTGTTGCCGGCCCCGAGGGGAGAAGCGAAGATGGTGCTCGATTTCAATACCTACAGGGACAAGATGGCGGGCTGCTGGATGGGCAAGAACATCGGCGGGGTGCTTGGCGCGCCGTTCGAAGGGAAACGCGGGATCAACGACATTTCCTTCTATGTCCAGGATCTGCATGGAAATCCGCCCCCGAATGACGACCTGGATCTGCAGCTTGTCTGGCTGAACGCCGTCGAACGGTATGGCAGACAGGTGAATGCGTCCATTCTGGGTGAATATTGGCTCAGCTTCATTGTCCCCGGCTGGGTGGAATACGGGGCGGGCAAGAACAATCTGCGCATGGGGGTGGTTCCTCCTCTTTCCGGCGCATGGGGCAACCCGTACAAGGACAGCTGCGGCTGTTTCATCCGTTCCGAGCTGTGGGCGTGTCTGGCCCCCGGTCTTCCGGAACTGGCCGCACGGTATGCAGTGGAGGATGCCATTGTCGATCATGCGGACGAAGGCCTGTATGGCGAAGTCTTTTGCGCGGCCCTGCAGAGTGCGGCTTTCGTGGAGTCCGATCGCGACCGGCTGCTCGACATCGGGTTGTCCTACATTCCGGCGGACTGCGGTGTGACGCGTGCGGTTCAGATGGCAAGGAAGTGCAGGGCGGACGGTCTTGACTGGCAGGAGGCCCGCCGAAGGGTCATGACGGAAGTGCCGGGTTCCTTTGGTGTGCAGGAAACGCCTTTGAGCGAGATGCCCGGCGATGTGCCCGCTGGTGCGCCCGGGTATGATGCGCCGGGAAACATCGGCATTCTGGTCATTGGATGGCTGTACGGCAAGGACTTTGGAGACTGTCTGTGCATCGCCAACAACTGCGGGGAGGATACCGACTGCACCTGTGCGACACTCGGAGCCATCCTTGGCATCATCCATGGAAACGACGCGCTGCCTGAAGCCTGGAAGACACCATTGGGTGATGCCATTTCCACCTGCTGCATCAACCAGATGCATGGGGGCCTCTCCATTCCGAAAACCGTTACGGAACTGACGAACCGCGTACTGTGCCTGGTTCCGTCCTTCCTCGGACGTGAATGGTGCGATCTGCTGGCGGGTCCGGACGGCTATTCCATTCGGACGCTCGAGGGGGATGCCCTGTTCTGCCAATCCGGCATCCGGTATATCCCGTCCGTCAACGGCAGCAACAAATCCACGGAGCCGGATATTCCGGAACTGCTTTCCTACGGCCCCCATGTGACACGATATGCGTTCCCCGCCTTTCGTGCACGAATCGACACACTTGGATTTGCGATTCTGAAAATCGGAACACCGCAGCGCTTCCGTCTCCATGTGCAGGACAGCGCAACCCTTGGCTATCACCAGCACCAGTGGGTGACGGCCACGCTTCATGTCCCCGCCGGCATCCGGATTCTTTCCGCCCCCGTGCAGTCCGCCAACCTGCCCGCACTGTACAGAAGCGAAGGGGTCATGGAATTCGAAGTGGTGGCTGACACCCTTCAGGGACCGAGAATGGACTTGATTCTGGACGTATGCCTGAATGGCCGTCATTCGAACGGTCTGATGAAGGTGTCGTTTTTCCCGGCATGAATCAGGTGTGCCTTCTTGTAGGAGGCAGACAGGCTCTGCTGCATGTAACGGACAGGCTCAACTGCATGAAACAGACGAGTTTCTCCGGCGGATGATCCCGGATCATTCGGTACGGATCCTGTCGGAGCCGAGCGGAATGGTGAGGGTGAAGGTGACCCCTTTTTCGAGAGCGCTGGTGCACTGGATTCTCCCCTTGAGCCGCTGCGTGACGAGATTGTGCACGATGTTCAGCCCCAACCCGCTGTTTCCTTCGTTCCGGCTGGTCGTGAAAAAAGGCAGATAGATTTTTCCCAGAATATCCGGGGGGATGCCCTTGCCGTCGTCCGTATAGACAAAGCGCAGGGTGTCCCCTTCCTGCGAGCAGGCCACCCGGATCCGGCCCGTCTCCGCGTCGGGAAAGGCATGCTTCACCGAATTCATGATGAGATTGATCAGAATCTGGGAGAAGGCCCCGGGGAAACTGAAAATCTCCAGCTTTTCCGGACAGGCGTTTTCCACAGTGATGCCTTTCTTTCTGGTTTCGTGCTTGAGGCTGATCAGAACCGCATTGACGCAATCATACAGTTTGAAGCGGATCTGAATGTCATTGCCCTGATCGATGGCCATCATCTTGAAGTTCTTGATGAGATCGGCTGCACGCCCAAGGTTGATGCCCAGCATGACCACCGATTCATCGAGATTCTTCATGAAACGGGCGAGATCGCCCTTGCTTGCGGTTCCCTCCGACACCTTCGCCTGGAATTCCCTGTTGGTCCGTTCCAGAAAACTTGACAGGGTGATGCTGACGCCCAAGGGAGTGTTGATTTCGTGCGCGACGCCGGCCACAAGGCTGCCCAGCGCGGCGAGCTTTTCCGATTCGATGATCTGCGCCTGTGACTGCTGGATCAGGGCCAAAGCATTGTACAACTCCTGGTTCATCGATTCGAGCTGGCCCGTGCGTGATTTGAACAGGTTGATGAGATGCAGAAAACGGTCCGTCAGCATGGGCAGATTCAAGGAGGCTGGCAGCAGCAGTTCTTCCTCTTCCGGGGACAGGATCCTCGGATTCTGTTTCGGAGGGGAGGTGGTGGGGCTGTAATCCGATGGCGTCGGAGGTTTGGGGCTTTCGGAGATGGGAATTGCACCGGTGCCGATCGAGGTGTCGGAAATCTCCTGTGCGATGTTCCGGGTCTCTTCCGAGGACAACAGATAATCCCGGGCGGCATTGGCAATGCTGTCTCCGGCCGCGTGGATGTCCGCGAACATTTCCGAAAGTCTTTCCGCCATGAGGTTGAAGCGTTCGGCAAGCTCGCTGATTTCATCGTCGGACCCGACGGGGATTCGGACACTCAGATCTCCGCGCGCGATGTCATCCGCCCGAAGGGTCATGACACGGAGCGGTTTTGTAACGAGGTTTGAGATGATGATGATGACAATCAGGAGAAGCAGACCGACAACAATGATTTCAACGATCGCCTGCATGATGTCGTTACGAATCCGCTTGTCGGAAAAATAACGGGTGATCCCGACTTCGACATAGCCGATGGTTTCTCCGTTTCGAACAATGGCTTGCTCGGTATCGATGCGGGAGGCCGGATCGTACGCAAATCCCTTCTTCTCGGACGAGGCCAGTTCGTTCCGGTTCTGATCCGTCACACGGACTCGGGAAACCACCTCGTCGCGCAGCAGGGCTTCATTCCCCCTTGCCACACCGTCCGTGTTGTAGTTCCAGACGGAATCCTGGAGGGCGAGGGCAGCAAGATCGGTGACCCGGGAAGACTTGGTTTTCAGATCCGAGACTTCCTTCTCGATGAGGAGCCACGTCTTGAAGGTGTTGAAGGCAAGCAGGAGCAACACTGTGAAAAGAATGACCGGAACGGAGAATTTGTTCCGGAGCGAGTGGCGTCCTGTCTTTCCCACATCCATCATGCACGGCACCCTTCCAACAGGCCGGATCTATGTAAATCCGCCTCGCAGCTGGCGTTTCCAATGAAACTTACCCACCGGCGGGCAGGTTCAATCCCTGTGGTTTTTTCGCATACGACTCGTTCCCCGATGCAAGTCCTCCCGTACTTGCATCCATTGTCTGCCGCAACCGGTCCAACGGATCTGCAAGGTTCCGGGTCAACCTGGAGGCGAGCCATATCAGGATGACAAGGAACGGGATCAGAACGGAAAGCACGGCGAAGAGCAAACGGTTGCCCTGCGCTTTCATGCCGGACCTCGGAAGGGAAAGGATCATCCGCATTCCGGTGTCATTGAGGGGATAGGCATAGAACAACCGGGCCGGATCCGGCACGGATTCACGGACCTGACCAGCCGGTATACCGCCGGGAAATCCTGAAAGCATCTTCCGTTCCGAAGGCAGAACCTTTCCGTCGCGATTGAGCACGGAAACCTGTACGCCCTGCAGCAACTGCGTATCCTGCTGACGCGTGAAGAAAAGGTAGAGGGTGTCGGGATTGAAATCGACAATCGCATAACCCAAAACCGTGCCCGAATGCTCCCGGATGCGTGTGATCAGGGAGATGACCCCCTTGCTTTTGAGGTAGGCGCTGTTCCGGTAATAGTCGTTGATGTTGTCATCGCGGACCGACCAGCAGGAATCATCATTGGCATCGACGAAGGACCGGATGAGCGGTTCCTTCTCGAGCAGGTCGAATGTGTAGTGGGAAAGGCCGCTGGAGCTGTACATCAGGGAGGAACCCGCATCAAAGACCGTCATGCCAAGAATGCCCCTGTAAGGGAGGATCAGACTGTCCAGATAGGTTTCCGAGCCCTTCTGCATCAGGAGGGTTGCCGATTTCTCCGTTTCGGTGAGCGGCATGCCGGGAGACTTCAGAAAGTCCATCCGGCCATGGTTGCGCAAAATGAAGAGAATGGCCTCATTTTCCGTAACCTGCTTTGTGATGCGGACACCCTGCTGCAGATAGGTCTCGACGTTGGCAGATTTCTGCGCAAGGGTCTTGCCGACCAGATCCGCATATTGGCGATCCACCACGGTCCGGACACCGAACAGGCTGATGCCGCCCACAAGCAGGCAGCAAAGCAGGAGGGTGACAAGGACGGTGCGAAAGATCCGGCGTCTGAGAAGGATGAACATTCAGCGCCTCCTTTCCGTCGCACCGGGCAGCTCGTCCGGCATGCGGATGGAAACCGTGGTCCCCTCGCCGGGGATGCTCTCGATCCGCAATCCGAACCCGGGACCGTATTCCAGCCGAAGCCGCTCATCCACGTTCTTGAGTCCGTACCCGCCAAGTGTCCGGGGCTGGGGTTTCATGGAGAGATCGAATCCGGCGCCGTCATCCATGACAGCCAATGCCAGCATGCGGCCTTCGCGATGGCCCGTGATACGGATCAGCCCTGCCTCCGCTTTCTCGCTGATGCCATGCTTGATGGCGTTTTCCACCAGCGGCTGCAGAATGATCTTCGGCATGGGACAGGAAAGGATGTCCTCGTCCACGTCGATTTCCAGCTTGAACCGGTCGGGAAAGCGGAATTGCTCGACAGAGACGAAACTGCTCACCAAATCAAGCTCTTCCTGCAGCGTGATGTACTTGTCCCCCTTGTGGAGGCCGATTCGGAAGAACCTTGCCAGGGAGAGAACCAGCAGTTCAATGTCGGATTGCTTGCGAATTTTCGCGATCCAGCCGATGGCATCCAGCGTGTTGTACAGAAAATGAGGATTGATCTGGGCCTGCAGGGC
This sequence comes from uncultured Clostridia bacterium, assembly GCA_942493335.1. Classification (GTDB taxonomy): domain Bacteria; phylum Bacillota; class Clostridia; order DSM-8532; family DSM-8532; genus JAEWSN01. The sequence continues at coordinate 4,161,809 of OW818693.1, forward strand.
GGTCAGTTCCAGCTCCCGCTGCACTTCCTTCTCTTCGTCCATCCGGTGCACGAGTTCGCCGATGCGCCGGATCATTCCGTTATAGGTTTCTTCCAGACTCCATAGTTCGTCCCGCGGTTCGTTGAAGAAGGAAAGGCTGATGGCGTTGTTTCGGCCGAACGCATCGAGCTTTTCACGGAGCCGGCTGATGGGGCCTGTGACCGAAGAGGCGACGCGGCGGGAAACGATCATGGCCAGCAGGGACATGATCGCAATGATGATCAGGACATACCGGTTGATGACCGGCACCACCGCGAACAGGCGATTCCGGTCCACCAGGCTCACCATGCGGAACGAGGCGTCGAACCGGTTGAGGCTGTCATCCAGCGGACTGACGGCGATCAGGGAATTCATGCCGCCGACGACCGCATCCGTCACACGAAACCCCGAACCGGACTGGAAAAGCGCGGTCTCGTACACGGTGCTCCCGAGGCGTCGGGATTCCGGATGCGAGAGAATGGAATCGTCCTCGTTCAGGAGAAAGGAGTATCCGAGGTCGGGCACGACGGTTCCGCAGATATCCTCAAAGACGGATTCGCGGAGATAGACCACCATCACGCCGAGCGACTGGCCCGTATAGAGGTTCCGGAAGCGCTTGCCCATGGGGATGTGCCCCGTTCCGGCTTCATCGCGTACGGTACGTCCCCAGACGATCAGGGATTTCGTGCCACTGATGGCCGTCCGATAGGCAGCCTCCGGACCAGGAGGCGCATTCTCGCCGGCAAGCCTGAGTACTTCCCCGTCGGGTCCATAAAAAAGGACATCGGTGATGGCGGATTCCCCTTCGATATCTGCTTTGACAAGTGTACGGAAAATAGCTTCCCGTGCCGATGAGAACCGTACATTCGAAGACAGGAGCTGAATGAGGTTGTTGTCCGTCATCAGACGCACTGTCGCCATGTTCACACCGTCGATGACCAACTCCAGGGATTTTCCGGTTTCCTTCTGCGTCACCTCGAGGTAATCATACAGATTCCGCTCAATGACATTGACCGCCACCGCCCGGATGACGAGCAGCAGCAGCACGGAGACGATCAGAATGAAAAGGAGCATCGGGAGCATCACCTTGGTCCGGATGGTGAGATGCCGCAGCCAGGCGTGACGCGGTCCGGTTTGCCTTTCCGGTTTTTCATCCGTCTCATCATGCGGCTTCCGTGACAATCCCGTCTCCATGCCGTTCACCGGACGGCGGCAGCCCGGGCGTATTCGCTCGGGGTCATGCCGGCCGCCTTTCTGAACAGTTGGCTGAAATACTTCACATCCCCGTATCCGACGGCGGACGCCACTTCATAGATTTTACTCCGGCCGTCCCGCAGCATTTCGCGGGCGACCAGCATGCGGTGATCGGTCAGGCACTCGTTGAAGGTCCGTCCCACTTCCGATTTGAACAGATGCATCAGATAGGAGGGACTGACGAAGATTTCCCTTGCGACGGCTTCCACCGTGATGTTTTCCGCATAATGCGCCCGGATATGACGGATGGCTTCGGTGATTTCCCGGCGGTATCCGTCCGCCATCATTTCGGAATGGCACAAGATGCTGGAGAGTCCGGGAACTGGCTTTAATTCGGCAGCCGTACAGGCATCCCGCCACGACGCATGAACACCGGCCACGCTGTCCTTGACGGTGCCGATGCCGATGGAAAGGGTTTCCTGGCCGGACTCCGCGAATTGTCGGACCAGCTCCCCGCAACGGGCGGTCAGGGCATCCGGCACATCCGTCCTGTCTTCCGCGAGTTGGAGGATGACAATCCATTCGCTCTCCCCATGCTCGACCATGACGCCGAGAAAGGCGGGGGAAAGCAGCAGCAGGGATGCGATCCGGGTGGTCAGCTCTTCCCGCCGTGCGACGGCGGCCGCCTGGCCTTTTTCAAGCACAAGCCCGTTCCAGCTGTCGAGCCGGACGCAGGCGACCAGATGCCGCCCGGTACCGATGGGCAGATCGTGGAAACGGACCTTGTCATGCATGTCCGCTTCCTCCCTGATGTTTCCGAGAACCAGATCCAGAAGGAACTGGCGCTTGATGGAGGACAATTCGCTCCGGAGGCGGCTGTAGTACTGCAGCGTACTGCGTGTGTCCTTGATCTGACGGGTGATTTTCCCGACGGTTTCCACAAGCTGCGCGTTGTCGATGGGCTTGAGCAGATAGGCGGCAGCGCCATTGTGCATGGCTTCACGGACATACTGGAATTCCGGGTAGCCGCTCAGAACGATGAAGGTGCTTTCCAAAGCCGTCTCACGGGCGCCGGCCATCAGTTCCAGACCGGTCATGAACGGCATGCAGATGTCCGTGAGGATGATGTCCGGCTTGTTCGCCACGGCCAGCACGAGCGCGTCCCGTCCGTTGGCCGCTTCGCCGCAGATCGTGATGCCGAGGGCCTCCCAATCGATGGTTTCCCGAAGGCCCATGCGGACAAGATATTCATCGTCCACCAAAAGCATTGTCAACATGGCCCCTCCATGATTGAAAATTTAGTGCCGCGCGCAAGACGAAAATGCCGCATCCTCATCTTATCATGGGGAATTCATGGATCAAAGCGGACAGGTGCCTCCCAACCGCCTTTCAGCACGGATGCGCAGGATTACCCGCCCGGATCGCAGGCTTGTCCACCCATCCTGCGCAGAACGGCTGAACCTTCCATCGTTTTCTCCACCCTTCTTGCAGGATTGCGCCCTTCCGTCCGCCGATGGCGTATCATATCATGGAGATGCCAATCCGGAGAAACGGCAGCCAGGGCACGGTTCTCATGAAACCGGGTCCCACCGTCAGGCGCAATGCGCCACCATCGACAGGAAAAGATTATGGGAGGAACCATCATGAAAAGAACCCTGAGTTTCGTACTCTGCCTCTTGCTGGCTGTCTCCATGCTCGCCGGTTGCGGACAGACAACGGCCACGCCCGCTGCGGCATCTTCCGCCTCCGTGGAAGCCGCCGCTTCCGATTCCGCCACGCCCGAAGCGACGCCTTCCCCGACGCCTGAAGCGCCGAAACCGGTTGAAATCACCATCGGCGTGTGGCCGGAAGACAATGCCGAAGCCGACCTGAAAACCTTCGAAGGCTACAAGGCCGTCATGGCGGAGAAATATCCCTACATCACCGTGACGCCCGCTTCCTACCGCTTCACACCCGAAACCTTCCTGCCGTTGGCGGAAAGCGGACAGCTCCCCACCATCTACAACACCTACTTCACTGAACCGGAGAAAATCATCAAGAACAATTACGCGGCCGACATCACGGACATCGTGAGGCAGTACGGCTATGATGCCGCCATCAACAAGGATCTGCTTGATCTGATGACCCGCGATGGCAAGATCTACGGACTGCCCCGCGATGCCTACGCCCTCGGCCTTTACCTCAACATGAACCTCTTCAAGCAGGCCGGTCTGGTGGATGCCAACGGGCTTCCCCAGTATCCGAAGACCTTCGACGAGCTGGTCTCCACCGCGAAGACCATCAAGGAAAAGACCGGAAAGGCAGGCATGTTCATTCCGACCAAGGACCATGTCGGCGGTTGGCACTTCAATGCCCTTGCCTGGTGCTTTGGCGCTCAGTTCGAAAAGGAAGTCGACGGGAAATGGATGTCCAACATCAATTCGCCCGAAGCCATCGAAGCCATGCAGTATGTGAAGGATCTGAAGTGGACCCACAACGTCCTGCTTGAAAACGCCCTTCTTTCCTGGGGCGACTGGATCCAGAATTATGGCACGGACAATGTCGGCATGGTTTTTGCCGCAGCAGACGTCATTGACGCTCCGATCAAGGACTACGGCATGAGCAAGGATGCCGTTTCCATCGCGCCGATTCCTGCGGGTCCGAAGGGCGGGCGCGCCTCCCTCATGGGCGGCAGCATTTACATGTTCTCGCCGAAGAGCACCCCCGAACAGCTGGATGCGGCCTTCAAGTTCCTCGAAGTCATGGGTTATACGCCAAAAACCACCGACGAAGCCATGACCGGTTACGAAGCGAACCGCAAGACCCGCAACGAGGAAGGCATCCCCGTCGGTCCCTCCTCCATCAAGATTTGGAGCAACCCGGAACGCATCGCCAAGGAAACCGCCATCGACCAGAAGTACACCAATGTCAACATGGACCTCTTCAAGCCTTACTATGACAGTGCCATGGGCGTGCTGCACCCCGAGGAACCGTATTTCACCCAGGATCTGTACGGAGTACTCGACAACGTGCTGCAGGCGGTCATCTCCGACAAGAACGCCGATGTGAAGGCCTTGATGGAAGCCGCCAACACCGAATTCCAGACCAAGTTCATGGATACGCTTGCCAAGTGAAACAGAACAAAAACCCGGGTACATGGCAGGTTCCCAAGCCTGTGTGATGCCAGGCGGTTCCCTGCGAAGCCAGGCAACCCCGCAAGAATCAACCGATTGTGTCCGGAGGCAGGGCGTTCGGCCCTGCCTCCGGACCTTTTCAGAAAGATGCGCTTTTGCCCCCTCCCGGTCCGGGAGGCAGGCCGGCGTCGGAGGATACGAAATGTCAACATCCGGGTTGCAGGAAAAACGGGCCATCGCGCCACGCAGGAAGCATGAAAAACTGACGATCCGCGCCGGAAGGTTTCTGCGTAAGGACTTGCTGTCCTGGGGGCTGCTTCTGCCGGGCCTCGTCCTTTTCGCTTTTTTTATCTGGGAGCCGATGCTGAACGGCATCCGCCTGTCCTTTTATGCGACGCAGGGATTTTCGACGACGGCTTTCGTGGGGATCGACAACTACCTCACACTTATAAAGGACAGCACATTCCATACGGCATTGGCCAACTCCTTTTCCTACGTGTTCTGGTCCATTCTCATCGGATTCCTGGTGCCCATCGTCCTGGCCATCATCCTCAATGAGGTCACGCATGCCAGGGGCTTCATCAGGACTGCGCTCTATTTCCCCAACATGGTTCCTTCCGTGGCGGCCCTGCTGCTGTGGGGATTCATGATGGATCCCGGACAGGGAGGGCTTTTCAACGCATTGCGCGGTTTGATGGGCCTGGCGCCTTTCGGGTGGCTGCAGGCGTCAAACGTCACGATTCCCCTCATCATCCTGATGGCCACCTGGAAAAGCGCCGGTGCGACATCCCTCATCTATATGGCCAGTCTGCAGGGCATCAGCCCGGAACTCTACGAAGCCGCCGCACTCGACGGCGCGGGTGTCGGCCAGAAGATCCGTTACATCACGCTGCCCGGCCTCTACAATCTGGGCCGCCTGATGCTCATCATGCAAATCATCTTCATCTTCCAGATTCTCCAGGAGCCGCTTGTTACGACGGGCGGCGGTCCAAACAACGCCTCCATCTCCCTGATGCTGATGAACTTCAATTTCGCATTCCGGGATTTCAAGATCGGCATGGCCGCTTCGGTCGGCGTGCTGGTCAGTCTCATCCTTATGGCGCTTTCGCTGGTGTATTTCAAGGTGAGCAGGGAAAACGAGATGAACTGACGCCGCCGGACAGACGGAGGAAGCAGCCCTTCGGACCTGCGTCTGCAGGATGGCTGATGCCGGATGAACCCATACGTCCAGACAGGACAGGAGGAACCCATGTCAGTCAAGGAAGTGCCCCAAAACGGCCTGATCAGCCATCTGGACATGAAACGCCCAGCCATTCGCGGCCTGTACGGATTTTTCCTGTTCGTGGCCGCCGTGATGGTGTTTGTGAGTGTGGTCCCGCCTCTGTGGATCATGCTGTCGAGTCTCAAGGATACCAAGGAATTCTTCACGATCCCGCCGACCCTCATTCCGAAGAGCTTCCATCCTGAGAAACTTGTGACCATCTGGACCAAGCTGAAATTCGCGCGATATACCGCCAATTCGTTGACCGCCGTGTCGGGGTGCGTGCTCTGTGCAATTGGTTTCAACGGTCTCACCGCGTACGTTCTCTCCATCCTGAAGCCGAAAGGCTCGAAGGTTGTCCTTTCCCTCATTCTCTGGAGCCTGATGGTTCCCGCCACCATCAGCCTGGTTCCGCTGTTTGTGAACATCGTGAACCTGAAACTGAACGATTCGTTTCTTCCGTTGTGGCTTTCCTATGGGGCGAACGCTTTCTGGGTCGTCCTGTTCAAGAGCTTCTTCGACGGCCTGCCCCGATCCTATATCGAAGCGGCGCGGATAGACGGCTGCTCGAGCCCCATGATCTTTCTGAAGATCGTTCTGCCCCTTTCAAAGGCGGTGTGCGGTGTGGTTGCCATCTTTGCGGTGACGGCATCCTGGTCCGAATTCCTGCTCCCGTACCTGGTGCTGAAAAGCAAATCACTGCAGACCGTCATTGTGAAATTGTATCTGATGCGCAATGACGGCACCATCCCGGTCGATTTCCAGATCACCGCCCTGATGTTCGCGACCCTTCCACCCGTGATTCTGTTCGCCCTGTTCCAGAAGCAGATCACCGGCGGGATTGCGCTTGGAGGAATCAAGGGATGAGGGTGGATCCACGCTGCTCCGGTGGTCTGAAATGGCTGATGCCTGTTCTGATGCCTGTTCTGATGCCCGTCCTGCTGGGTGCGCTGGTGCTTGCGGCTGCGGCAGCGGATGTGCAGTTGCTGCAATGTCTTGGCGAAGCAAGGGCTGTCGTGGTGGCGGCCGAGGCGCCCGGACTGCTGCCCCCTGCGGCGGACCGGATCCTCACGGTAGAGGGGATGCCGGTCTCCGTCCTCGATACGGCGGTCAATGACAACCGCACCTTTTCCAAAATCCCCTCGCTGAAAACGACACCGGTCGCTTCCTTTGATTTTTCAGGCAGGGTGGTCGTGCGGCTGCAGGCACCGGATACCGAAGTGAGAAGTGTGGTGGTTCGCCCCTTGTCTCTTGGCATCAAACCGAGGATCTCCGGCGATACCGTCACGTTCTCGCTGGATCGGCCCGCACAGCTGACCATTGAGCTGAACGAAAGTGTGGACCGGGCGTTGCATCTGTTTGCAAATCCGCTGGAAACGGATGTCCCGAAGGCGGAGGATCCGAGTGTGATCTATTTCGGTCCAGGACTCCACAAGGCGGGCCGCATTCCGGTGAAGAGCGGACAAACCGTCTATCTGGCCGGGGGGGCGGTCGTTTACGGCGTCGTGAAGGCTGACGGGGTCGAGAACGTGCGGGTCATGGGACGAGGCATCCTGGATGGAAGCATCTATGACCGCTGGACGGAGACCATGATCCCCATTGATTTCCGCAACAGCAGACATGTCGCCGTCGAAGGGATCACATTTCTGAATCCTGCTGGGTGGACCGTGAACACTTACAAATGCGAGGATGTGGACATCGACAACATCAAGATCATTTCAGCGCGTTCCAACGGGGACGGCATCACCACACAGTCCTGCTCGGATGTGTCCGTCCGCGATTCCTTCGTCCGTTCCTGGGATGACAGCCTGGTGGTCAAGGGTTACGATGGCGATGTGAAGGGCGTTTCATTCAGGAACATGATCCTGTGGTCCGATCTGGCACAGTCCTGTGAAATCGGTTACGAGACCCGCGCGGGGGTGATGGAAGATATTTTCTTTGAGGACATCACCGTGCTGCACAGCTTCCACAAACCCGTATTGTCCATTCACAACGGTGACAATGCGGTCATTCGTCATATCCGCTACCGAAATGTGGTGGTGGAGGACGCACAGATGGGAGAAGGGGATGCGGCCCGCGACAATTACCTGATCGATCTGCAGATCGCCGTGGGGAACTGGTCCGAAACACCGGATCGCGGCAGGATTTCCGATGTCGTCATCGAGAATGTGACCGTGCTTTCCGGCAAGAACCCTCCGTCCCGGATAGCCGGATTCGATGCGGATCATCTGGTTTCCGGCGTCATCGTGAAGAATCTCACGATTCTCGGAAAGAAAATCATAGACTGGTCGGAAGGGAACTTTGAGGTCGAAAAAAATACAGCCGGATTGAAGTTGGAATAAGGCTGGGATGAAACGGAAGGGAAGCTGGAATGCGGCGGGGAAAAAGCTGACACAGGAGGAAAGAAGCGGAAAGGAGCGGAAAGGAGGGCAATGGTGCGAAAGGGCGTTGTGATCGCTCTGGCGATCGTTTTGACTGCGGAAATCCTGGCGGGTGGTGGCATGGTGCTCGCCCTGCAAGGGCGGAGGGCCGAACTCACCCGGGTGGCCGCTCCTGCGCAGGCAGAAGCATTCATCCCGGAGTGGGCGAAGCCGAAGGGGAAGATCAAGCCCTTGGAGGGGAATAACCTTGCCCTGAAGAAGGAATCGAAAACGGACGGATTCACGGACGTCTATCACGCGAAAAATGCGGTGGACGGCAATGACAGGACCTATTGGGAAGGTCGCTCCGGGCAGTATCCGAACCGGTTGGATGTGGACCTTGGCGCATCGGCAAAGGTTGCCACCGTGCAGCTTCGGCTGAATCCGTCCAATCTGTGGGAAGCCCGAACCCAGACGATCACCGTGTTCGGAAGTCCGGATGGAAACGAATATTCCGTCTTGTCCCCGGCTGCCGGCGTGGATTTTGATCCGGCAACCGGTAACATGGCCATTCTTGCCTTCGAACCCACCGAGGTTCGGTTCGTTCGTCTGGAAATCACATCGAACACATCTGCCAATGCGGGTCAGATTGCGGAGTTCGAGGCATATGGACCTGCTGGCGGATAGGGACTGCGCACATTCATGATTCACACAATGCGGGAACCAGAAAGATTCGCGCAACAAAAGCCGGAAGGATGCTCCCGGCTTTTGTTGCTGCGACGAAGTTCATACGGAAGCCAACTCAGGCAAGAATCTCTTCGATGCGATCCAATGATTCGTCGTTCAAGACAATCCCAGAGGCGGACGCATTTTCCCTTACTTGTTCCGGCTTGCTTGCGCCTACCAGTGCGCTGGATACGTTTTGCTGCCTGAGCACCCATGCCAGGGCCAGTTGGGACACGGTGATGCCGTTGTCTTTCGCGACACCATCCAGTTTGGATACCTTTTCGAGCAGATTGTCATGGAGGAAGCCGCCGATCCACATGTTCTGCTTCGGATCCAGCGCTCTGCTTCCTTCCGGCGGTTTCTGGCCCGGCTTGTACTTTCCTGTGAGGACGCCCTGCGCCAACGGGGAGAATACAACCTGGCCGATGCCTTCCTTTTCGCCCAGCGGGATGACTTCCGACTCGATGCTGCGGTTCAGCATGTTGTATTGCGGCTGGTTCACGACAATGCGGTCGAGCAGCAGACGGTCCGAGACCCGCAGGGCTTCCTGCATCTGGGCGGCACTCCATTCGCTGACGCCGATGTAGAGGACCTTGCCCTGCCGGACCAGGTCGTCGAGTGCCCGCATGGTTTCCGCAACAGGTGTTTCCGGATCCGGACGATGACAGTAAAGAATGTCGACATAGTCCATCTTCAGCCTTTTCAGACTGGCGTGCGCGGATTCCATGATGTGTTTGCGGGAGAGACCCCGATCATTCGGTCCATCGCCCATCGGGAAGAAAACCTTTGTGGCAAGTACAAAGCTTTCGCGCGGATAGTCTGCGAGCGCTTCGCCGACGACGGTTTCCGCCGCGCCTCTCGCATAGACATTGGCCGTGTCGAAAAAATTGATGCCCAAGTCATAGGCTGTGTGCAAGGTATTGAATGCAGTGTCGCGTTCGGTCGCATTTCCATAGGTCAGCCAGCTGCCAAGACTGATTTCGCTGACCCGGACGCCGGTGTTGCCCAATTTCCTGTATTCCATGTCCGCCTCCTTGTATTCCTGTGAATCCGTCAACATCGGTTCGAGTTGACAGAATATTCTCTTCAATAGAATGATCCCACTCGAAGGCGGGGATGAAACGGCGGGATGGGGAAGCGGGTCAGCTGATCATTCAGCTGCGGCCAGCTCGAGGAAGTGTCGGACGCAAGCAGCGCGATAGCTGTTTTTTCGCCATATGACGGCTGTTCCGACCGAAAGAGAAGGTTCGTCCAGTCTGCGGTGAACCAGTCTTGTGTTGGTAACGAACGGCAGACAGTTTTCAGGTACGATCGCAATCCCCATACTGGTTTCCGCCCAATGGAGAATGGTCCGTACATCATTGCTGCGACAAAGGATTTGCGGCTGGAACCCGAGATTTTTGCAGAAAGTCTCCACCGCGTCCAGATGTCGGTGGGGAAGCAGCAGCGGAAGTCCCTCCAAATCCTTGATCGAGACGGTCTCGCAGGTTCTGTTCCCATTTCCTGTGAAGTAGGAGGCCTCGCCGATGGCTGTCAGGGCGTCCATCGAAAGCGTCATGGATTCGAATGCGCTGATGTTCCCAGGTGTCCGGATGATGCCGATGTCAATCAACCCGTCCGAAAGCAGCGTCTGAATCCGCTCCGTATTCTCGTCGATGATTTCGAAGGTGACATCGGGATAACTTGCATGAAAGCGCGAGAGCAGGCCGGGCAGGACGGTTGCACCCGCGGCGGATACGGTTCCGATGGAAAGCCTGCCGGACAGACCGTCGTGGGTATCCTTCACTTCCCGAACCGCCATGTCTGCCCGGTCAATGATTTCCCGGGAACGCTGGTACATAATTTTCCCTGCATCGGTGATCCGCAGTCTGCGGGTGGTTCTTTCAAAGAGCGTGACGCCCAGTGAGGCTTCAAGCGCCTTCAGTTGCTGGGTCAGCGGAGGCTGGGCCATGTGCAGCCTTTCCGCGGCTTTCGATATGCCGCCTTCTTCCGCAATGGCGACCAATGCCCTCATATCCCGGAGTTCCATGCTTCGACCTGCCTTTCGGAACCGTTCCGGTTTTCCCGGACCCATTGAAGAATATATATCAAAAACAAATATATCATATATAAAATATATATTTCACATATAAATATATGGCGTATATGCTGGAAGGAATCCGAGGCGAAGCAGCGGAGGATGACCGGAGGGTAGAGCAATGGTGAAGATTTATGGCAAGGGTGTCTTTGTAGCGGATGGAATGCGGATTCTGGCGTCGGATGAAGCTTTGTTTGCCTCGGAACCGGAGGATCCTCTCCTGTCCAGGCCCGATTGTCTCAGTCTCTCCGATCCGGAGTGTTCCCATTTGCCCGGGACGGAGTCCGGCCTCCTGACAAATGCGGAATGCCAAATCGAAACCGCGAGACGGAGAACCATGGCATGGAGCATCCTCCGCAACCACAACCGAGCGGGTGGGATGGAACGTCTGAAAATCCGGTTCGATGCGCTGGCCTCCCATGACATCACGTACGTCGGGATCGTGCAGTCAGCGAAAGCGAGCGGGATGACCTCCTTTCCCGTTCCCTACGTTCTGACTGACTGTCACAACAGCCTTTGCGCGGTCGGCGGAACCATCAACGAAGATGATCATGCGTTTGGCCTTTCCGCTGCGATAAAGTATGGCGGAATCCATGTTCCCGCGCATCAGGCCGTCATTCATGCCTACATGCGGGAAGAGAGGGCCGGCTGCGGAAAAATGATCCTGGGTTCCGACAGCCATACGCGTTACGGCGCACTGGGAACGCTCGCCATCGGCGAAGGTGGTCCGGAATTGGTCCGACAGCTGCTCGGCATGACCTATGAAATGCCGTATCCCAGGATTGTGGCCGTTTATCTCGAGGGAACGCCCGTGCCTGGTGTCGGGCCCCACGATGTCGCGTTGACCCTGATTGGCGGGATGGAAGGAAGCGGTCTCGCAAAGAACGCCATTCTGGAATTCATCGGACCAGGGGTATCGGGGTTGTCCGTGGATTTTCGCTGCGGAATTGATGTCATGACGACGGAAACAACCTGTCTGAGCTCGATTTGGACCACGGATGCAAAAGTGGAGGATTACCTTGACCTCCATGGCCGGCATGGAGACTACGCCCGGCTTCAGCCCGGAACACCGGCCTATTACGATGGACTGGTCCAACTTGACCTGGGGAAAGTCACACCGATGATCGCACTGCCGTTTCATCCGGCACGGGTTTGCAAACTGACGGATCTGATCGCGTATCCCCATGACATGCTGCATCAGGTTGAAAGGGAAGCGTTGCGATTGCTTGAAGGCAGGAAGATTCCGTTCTCCCTGACGGACAAGATTGAGAACGGTCGGATCCGGGTGGATCAGGGAATCATCGGTGGCTGTGCGGGCGGGATTTTCGAGAACGTATTGCAGGCCGCCGCTCTATTGAAGGGTAAATCGGTTGGAAACAGAGGGTTTTCGCTGAACGTGTATCCTGCGAGTCAACCCATCCATATGGAGCTGGTACGAAAAGGCGCCATCACGGACCTGATGGGCGCAGGCGCCGTGGTACGGACTGCCTGCTGCGGTCCTTGTTTTGGTGCGGGTGATGTTCCGGCGCACAATGGTTTCAGCATTCGGCATGCCACGCGGAATTTTCCCCATCGGGAAGGATCCAGGCCGGGAGACGGTCAGTTTTCCTTTGTTGCATTGATGGATGCGCGATCCATTGCGGCAACCGCCGTGAACGGCGGTCTGCTGACGGCCGCAACGGAGGAGGGCATCTCAAAAACGGAGGTGGCCGTGTCGGAGGCGGATGTCCCGTACCGGTATGATCGAACCCCCTATGAACGGCGCGTTTATGCCGGATACGGGAAGCCGGAGGCCGGGGCGGCGCTTGTCTGCGGACCCGATATCCGGGACTGGCCCGTCCTGCCGGCGTTGGGGGACAATCTGCTCCTGCGGATTGCGTCTGTCATTCGCGACGAGGTGACGACAACGGATGAGCTGATTCCGTCCGGGGAAACCTCCTCGTATCGGTCCAATCCGTTCAAACTGGCAGAATTCACGCTTTCCCGCAAGGATCCGGGATACGTGGGGCGCGCCAGGTCCATAAGGGAAATGGAGGCGGATCGGGCGGTGCTTGCGAAAAACGGAATTGGTTCAGATCCGAAGGAAAATGCAGACGAAGGAGAGGATGAATCGCACATTGCCCGGCTTGAAACGGGAAAAGAGCTGGCACGCCTGCATGCGCTGCTGAAAGACCGGCAAGCCGACGTGGGGGAATTGGAAGGCTGGGTTCGGGCCACCCGGATCGGCAGCACCCTTTTCGCACGGAAGCCTGGGGACGGATCCGCAAGGGAACAGGCGGCGTCCTGCCAGCGCGTGCTCGGCGCGTCGGCCAATCTTGCGGAATCCTACGCAACCCGGCGGTACAGGGCCAACCTGGTGAACTGGGGCATTCTGCCGTTTCTTCTGGACCCTGCGGACGCCGGACTTCTCGAGATCGGCCAATATCTGTACGTTCATGATGTACGGACCCAGGTGGCGGAAAGCCGGGAATCGATCCCGGGCTGGCTGGTCACGGGCAGCGGCGTGAAGGAGACAACGCTCCGGCTTGGAGACCTGTCCGAGGAAGAACGCGCAACAATTCTCTGCGGGTGTCTCATGAACCGTTATGCGCAAGGATCCTGAAAGAGATCCAAGCGACGGATGCGCAGCCTGGAACGGGAATGGCGCCGACCCGGAGGCCTCGGTCCGCGGACATGCAGGAATACTGCGGAATGCCTGGGGTCATGCAGAAACAATGAGGAATGCCTGGGGTCATGCAGAAACAATGAGGAATGCCTGGGGCCATGCAGAAACAATGAGGAATGCCTGGGATCATGCAGAAACAATGTGGAATGACAAGGGATATGAAAAGGACCGTCCTGCGTTTCCGCGGGACGGTCCTTGCCTGCCTGTTCGGGATTAGGTGTTGACCTTGTCCTTCAGGCCCTTGCCGACCTTGAAGGCAGGCACTTTGCATGCGGGGATGCTGATGGCTTCCTTCGTCTTGGGGTTGCGGCCTTTGCGGGCGGCGCGATTCTTGGTTTCGAAGGTGCCGAAACCGACGAGGACGACCTTGTCGCCCTTGACGAGTGTTTCTTCGACGGTTGCGATGACGGCGTCGAGCGCGGCCTCGCTGTCCTTTTTGGAAAGACCGGACTTCACGGTCATCTGTTGGATGAGATCAGCCTTGTTCATGGATTTCCCTCCTGTGTTGATGCGAAATACTTTGCCATTCTACATGGAACCGCCGTGTTCGTCAAGAAGCGGAAAGGCTCCCGTACAAGGCCTGCAGGGGTTTTATCGTCCTGTCGGCCGTACAGGTTGGATTTCCGTCCTTTACGGGAAGCGGAGGCAGGCAACCCGGTACGGCGGATATCGCCGGAAACCCCTGATGGCAGTTGTGCCGCAGTATAGGCAGGATTGCGGACGTGGTATATAATGGACGGGACGGAGGAGCGGAAATGGCGGAAGTCTACTACCAGGTCCGGGCCGAAGCGGCGTCCGACGCCGTGCAGTGCGGCTTGAAACTTTCTGAACATGCCGACAGGGAAATCGTTTTGCCCGGGGAGTCTTATGCCCGCCGCGTGATGTCGGCAGGGCTCCATCCGGATGATCTGCCTGTAAAAGCGCCTGCGGACGGATACCGATGCCTGCGGATCGAAATGGATCCGGCGCGTTGCCATGTGGGAGACGCGGATCTTTATCGCCTGGGTCTCCAGCATCAGGAAATGATGAGGCGTTATCTGGGCTCGATCGTTCTGCTGCGGGATTACCGCTTCGGCACATTCCGGAGACCGGAGTGCCTGATCGCTTCCTCCGTGCTGGACAGCCAGATCGAGGTGATCGGTTCGGTCATGGATACGCCGGTGCTTTACGGGAGCTCCTCCACCCTGTACCTTCAGAACCGCATGAGCGCCTACGATGAAACCCTCAGGGACGACGGAAACGCCCTGTTGTTCGCATGGTGCAGGCTGCTGGAATCGAAAGGGCTGGTGGAGCGGTTTCCGGATGCGGATGGGATCACGGAGGTTTTCGTCTCGAAACGGACGGGAAACCTGTTGGTGCTTTCCATCCCGGATCGCACGGAAGCGGAGGTCTGGCCATGACGGCGGCTTCCTCCGACATACGGGAATGCCTCTTGGAACGCTTGCTGAAAGAACCGGGTTGCTTTGTTTCCGGGGAAGAGGCAAGCAAGGGAATGGACATGACGCGGGCGGCCGTGTGGAAACACATGCAGGCGCTGCAGCAGGCCGGTTGGCCCATCGAATCAGTCACACGCCGCGGATACCGCATCCTCCCGGGGAAAGCGCTGCCCTACTCGGCGCCGGGAATTCGACTGGCGTTTCGGGACTGGCGCGGCAAGCTTTCAGCCATCGGGAAGGTGGAGAAAATCGCTACGGAATGGCAAGTGGCCTTGCTGACGGAGACGGATTCCACCAATACCCGGCTGAAGGAAGCGGCAGCTGCGGGCGCACCGGAAGGAACGGCCCTTTTTGCGGAAAGACAGACCGGCGGAAGGGGAAGACTGGGCCGTCAATGGGATTCGAAGGCAGGCTCCGGGATCTGGATGTCCGTGCTGCTGAGACCGGACATGCGGCCGGAACAAGTCCAGGGCATGACACTGGCAGCTTCTGTCGCCGTGGTGGAAACCCTGCGCATTGTTCTGAAAGAGTCTTGCCCGGACGATGCGGGGGCCGGGGAGCGGTTGGCGGCCGGAATCGGCATCAAATGGCCGAACGACATCCTGTGGAACGGGAAGAAACTATGCGGGATACTGACGGAACTGGCTGCCGAGCCTGACCGTCTCTCGCATGTTGTGATAGGAATCGGCATCAACGTCGGTCAGATGGAATCGGATTTTCCGCCGGAAATCAGACCCATTGCGGCTTCGCTGGTTATGGTGGCGGCCGAAGCGGGAAGCATGCCGGCAAAGGATACATGGCCGGACAGGAATCGAATCGCCGGACTGCTCCTCCACCAGCTGGACGATGTATACGGACATTACCGGGAAGATGGGCTGAACAGCCTGTTGACGCGCTGGCGGGATGCATCGGTCACCCTGGGGCGGGACATTCTGGTGATGGATCCCCGGCAACCCTGGCCAGCTCGGGCGGTGGATGTGGGGGAAGATGGCAGGTTGCTGGTGGAACGGGCGGACGGAACCAGAAACTGGCTCCTTTCAGGAGAAATCGGTATCCGTCGTATGGACGGACCTGGAGACGAATGGATCAGAGTATGAACGGATCATGGATTGACGTGCCAGAGGTTGAACAGGATTGACAAGGACGGGCATGACGGGATCATTTCCGCATGCGGATGGAGGATATCATGGAAGCAGAAAACCAGCAGCCATTGCAGACGGAATCAAAAAGTCAGCAGCCCTTGCAGGCGGAAACAAAAAATCAGCAACCCTTGCAGGCGGAAACAAACGGAGCTAAGCCGGAAGGCAACCGGAACCAGAACCGGAACCGTCAGGACCGCAACAGGCAGGATCGCGGCAGAACCGGCATGGAAGGCCGCGGCGAGAAGAACCGTCCGGAAGGTTCCGTCCGTAACGAAGATGGAAACCGGTCCGAACGGAACCGCAGTGCGCAGGCACCCCGCGGGACGGGAACGGACGGGCAGAATCGGTCGGAAACCGGTGCGGAACAGGTGCGGGAGGGCCGTCCGGAAGGCGGCAGGAACCAAAGGCCGGAACGTGGCGGACGGGATCAGGGACAACGTCAGGAGCGGACACCGCGTGACGTTTCTGTGGAAACCAAGGCGAGCGAGCGGCAACCGCAAGCCCAGACCGATCGTACGGGACAGCCGGAACGCGGCGGTCAGGACCGCAACATCCAGCGCGACAGTTCGGACCGTTTCCGCGGCCAGTCCCGGATGCAGTCCGAAACGCCACGAATCCCGAAGAAGCGCGAAGAAACGGCAGAAGACATCCGCAACGATACGGAACGGATCGAGAAGGAGCTTCAGTTTGAAATCCTCCAGATTCAAACCATCAAGCTGGGGATGTAGCATCTGATTTGTCCGGGGGTCTGGTCTGTTCGGAGAATGGACTGCCGCCACACCCCTCATTTGGAGAAGGAAGGAGGCGTCATCATGCTTCTCGCCATTGATGTCGGCAATTCCAACATCACCTTCGGCGTTTATGACGGCCGGAACCTTCGCACCACCTGGCGAATGGATTCCAGGCAGGAACGCACTTCCGACGAGTCCGGCATCCTGATCGTACAGTTTCTCCATCATGCGGGGCTGAACGCCGAGGATATCGGAGCCGTCATCCTGTGCACGGTTGTTCCGCCTGTCATGCATTCCCTGTTGAATGCCATCCGGAAATACATCGGCCGGGAGCCGGTTGCGGTGGAGCCGGGCATCCGGACCGGTCTCAACATCCGTTATGAAAACCCCCGTGAAGTGGGCGCGGACAAGATTGTCAACGCGGTGGCCGTCCTGAAGCTGTATGGCGGACCGGCGATCATTGTGGATTTTGGAACCGCGACAACCTTCTGCTGTGTCAATGAGCGGCAGGATTACCTTGGCGGTGTCATCTGCCCCGGCATCAAGATCTCCGCGGAAGCCCTCTTCGAAAAGGCATCCAAGCTGACACGGGTGGAAATCGCCAGAACCCGGCATGTCATCGGCCGTACAACGGTCACGAGCATGCAATCCGGACTCGTCCACGGCTTTGTCGGCCAGGTGGATCACATCGTCACGCTGATGAAGGCGGAGATGATTGCGGAGAAGCTGATTGCGTCTCCGGAAGAGGAGATCCGCGTGATCGCGACAGGCGGAATGTCCCGCCTGATCGGTGCGGAGTCCGCCACCATCCGGGAAGTCAATCCGCAGCTGACGCTTGAAGGCCTTCGCATCATCCATGAAATGAATCATGATACAGGGGAAAAGAGTCGCTGACCAGACTGGCGGGATCACGGGTCCTGAAAACAGTGGAATGAAGCGCCAAGGCGTTCCCGTTTCAGGAAAAGGTGACAAACGTGAAATCCCTGCTTGATTCCTTGGGGAGGATCGTTTAAAATTGTGTTAGCACTCAACCAGACAGAGTGCTAACAAGTCAGACACCCGGCATCACCGGGAATTCATAAGGAGGTTCTTTACATGAAGATCAAACCGTTGGCTGACAGAGTGGTCATCAAGATGCTGGAAGCGGAAGAAACCACCAAGAGTGGCATCGTTCTGCCCGGCACCGCCAAGGAAAAACCGCAAGTGGCACAAGTCATTGCCGTTGGACCTGGTACCGAAAAAGAGAAAATGGAAGTCAAAAAAGGTGACAAGGTGCTCATCAGCAAGTATGCCGGCACCGAAGTCAAGCTCGACGCGGAAGAGTACACCATCGTGAAGCAGGGCGACATCCTTGCAGTCGTTGAATAAGGAGGAACTTACCCATGGCAAAGGATATCCTTTTTGGCGAAGACGCCCGCAAGGCGCTTGAAGCCGGCGTGAACAAACTCGCCAACACCGTGAAGATCACCCTCGGTCCGAAGGGCCGCAATGTCGTGCTCGACAAGAAATTCGGCGCTCCGCTGATCACCAACGACGGCGTCACCATCGCAAAGGAAATCGAACTGGAAGACGCTTTCGAGAACATGGGCGCCCAGCTCGTGAAGGAAGTCGCCACCAAGACCAATGACGTGGCCGGCGACGGCACCACCACCGCCACCCTGCTGGCCCAGGCCATCATCCGTGAAGGTCTGAAGAATGTTGCCGCCGGCGCCAACCCGATGATCCTGAAGAAGGGCATCCAGAAGGCCGTCAACGTCGCAGTGGAATTCATTGTCGACAGCGCCCACAAGGTGAACGGCAAGGAAGACATCTCCCGCGTCGCCTCCATCTCCGCCAATGACGAGGAAATCGGCGCACTCATCGCCGATGCCATGGACAAGGTTTCCAACGATGGCGTCATCACCGTTGAGGAATCCAAGACCATGACCACCAGCCTCGAAGTCGTGGAAGGCATGCAGTTCGACCGCGGTTACGTTTCCGCCTACATGGTCACCGACACCGAGAAGATGGAAGCGGTCATCGAGAATGCCTACATCCTCATCACGGACAAGAAGATCTCCAATATCCAGGAAATCCTGCCGGTGCTCGAGCAGATCGTCCAACAGGGCAAGAAGCTCGTCATCATCGCCGAAGATCTTGAAGGCGAAGCCCTTGCAACCATCCTCGTCAACAAGCTGCGCGGAACCTTCACCTGCGTCGCCGTCAAGGCACCTGGCTTCGGCGACCGCCGCAAGGCCATGCTGCAGGACATCGCCATCCTCACGGGCGGAACCGTCATCACCGAGGAACTCGGCCTTGAGCTGAAGGAAACCACCATCGACCAACTCGGCCGTGCCGCCAAGGTCGTCATCCAGAAGGAAAACACCATCATCGTGGACGGCAGCGGCGACGAAACCGTCATCCGCGACCGGATCCGCACCATCAGGGCCCAGATCGAGGAGACCACATCGGACTTCGACCGTGAGAAGCTCCAGGAGCGTCTCGCCAAGCTGTCCGGCGGTGTTGCCGTCGTCCAGGTCGGTGCAGCCACTGAAACCGAGATGAAGGAAAAGAAGCTCCGCATCGAAGACGCGCTTGCCGCCACCCGTGCAGCCGTCGAGGAAGGCATTGTCGCCGGCGGCGGAACCGTCCTGGCCAACGCCATCCCGAAGGTGAAGGCGCTCATCAAGACACTGACTGGTGACGAGAAGACCGGCGCCATGATCATCGCACGCGCCCTGGAGGAACCCATACGCCAGATCGCCGCGAACGCGGGCCTTGAAGGCTCCGTCATCCTGGACAAGGTTCTCGCTTCCAAGCCCGGCATCGGTTTCGACTGCCTGGCCGAGAAATATGTCAACATGGTTGAAATCGGCATCGTCGACCCGGCCAAGGTGACCCGTTCCGCACTCCAGAACGCAGCATCCGTTGCAGCCATGGTCCTCACCACCGAATCCGTCGTGGCCGACAAGCCCGAGAAGGAATCGGCCGGCGGCGGCATGGGCGGCGGCATGGGCGGCATGGGCGGCATGGGCGGGATGATGTAAGGTTTTTGCACAGAGTGCAAAAACCGTAACGCGACAGGGTTGTTGCACTCTGTGCAAGGGCATGAGAGCGGCCACCTCATACAATGCATCCAGAAACCCTGCAGACCGGGAACCATGAAAATGGCCCGTCCTGCAGGGTTTTTCGCTTCCGCCTCGTTTCCGCTCCGTTCCGATCATCTGGCATGCGGAACAAGTTCATCACAGGAACCATGCCTTGTTCACTACCGCCTGCATCCTGCCGCTTGACAAACCATTTAGTTGTAACTAAAATGGTTACAACAGAGAGAATCAACGGAAGGAGAAGCCATGAAAATCAGCAACCGTTTCACCATCGCCATTCACATGCTGTCACTCATGGACCGCCTTTCGGAGCAGGACGATCTCTTGTGCACCTCGGCGCTGATGGCGTCGAGTGTGAATACGAACCCGGTCATCATCCGGCGGATTACCGGCATGCTGAAGAACGCCGGCCTCTGCACGGTTCGGGCTGGAACGGGTGGTGCATATCCCGCAAAGGATCTCGCGTCCGTTTCCCTGTTGGATGTGTACAAGGCCGTCGGCGCCGTTGAGGACATGGGTCTGTTCAACACGCACGAAAATCCGAATCCCGCATGTCCTGTCGGCGCCAACATCCAGGAGGTGCTGAATGCGCATCTTCTGGAAGCGCAGCGGGCCATGGAGGAATATCTGTCAGTAACAAGCGTGGGGGAGATCGTGCGGGAAATCACTGCACGGGATGACCTGAAAGCCATGCTGCTGCTTCGGGAAATGTCCGATGGAAAGCGTTGACATTCGGCTTGGCCCTATTTTTTACCCTGAGATGTAACCGAAAAGGTTACAACATATTGTCCATCGGGCGCAAAGACGTCCGGAAAGGAAGGAACCATGAAAATCACATTATTGGGAGCTACGGGGAACATCGGAAGCAGAATCCTCAAGGAGGCACTGGCACGGGGGCACAAGGTTACGGCCATCGTACGGAATCCGGAAAAGCTGACTTTCGTGAATGAGAACCTGCAGGTCATTCAGGGGGATGCTTTGGAACCGGATACGCTCCGGGACGCCCTGAAGTCCGCGGAAGCGGTGATCAGCGCACTGTCCCCCTCGTTTGCGGATCAGGGACCATTTCTTGCGGCAAATCGGAATCTCATGGCACTGGCCAAGGATGAAAAAACGCTCCGCCTGGTTGTCGTAGGCGGTGCAAGCAGCCTGTATGTGGAGCCCGGCGTACGGTTGTTCGATACAGGGGTGATGCCGAAGGAGTGGACGCCCTACTTGAACGCGCATTTTGAAGTACTGGCAGCGTTGAAGGAGTCGGGACTTTCGTGGACGTATTTCAGTCCGGCAGCCACCATTGAGGCGGGGGAACGAACCGGGAAATATAGGAAAGGCGGGACGGATCTGATCAAGGATGCGGAAGGAAACAGCCGCATTACCTATGAGGATTACGCCGTCGCGCTGCTGGACGAACTGGAGAAACCCGAGCGGATCGGCATGCAGTTTACCGCGGCCTATTGACGAATGGATGATAACCTGCCTGAAAAGCGTGCAATCCGAGCTTTTCAGGCAGGAGTCACAGGTGCCGGTCAGATGATTTTCACCCGGATGACGCAGCGGGTGCCGCCTGTTTTGATGCTCTTCAGCAAGGAAGCCTCCACCGGTCGATCCAGTACATGACCGAACAGACGCTCGGCATAACCAAGTGTGCAGGCGCACCAGGAAGCTGGCAAAGTCTCTGCGGAACGTTTGACGAAAGAACAGTAGCATTGCGGATAGGAAAGCAGGAGGTCCTGTCCGTCGGTTTCAAGGCCAACGCCCAAGCCGGCTTCACGGATGCGCCGGGCAAAGTCGGAAAGGTCGGAGGAAGCGGCATGAAACTTTTTCCACTTCTCCATCGCTTCCAGTGCAGGACCGCAGGCGCACCCCTTTCGAACGGCAAGGGCTTTCTCCGGTGAAAGACTTTCATCCAGCTCCGTACAGACTTTGTTTGCCCAGGATTGGGCATTCGCGGGGGACGGTGATTTTGCAAGCGGATATGCGGCGAGAAATCCCTCTGAAAATTCCTGTCCGACTTCCCTCGTGAGGCTTGCATGAAGCCTTTTGGCCTGAGGATTCACCATGATCCTTCCCTCCTGATGGAAACGTTTGCTCCGATTTCATGCGACATCCCGCATTTACTGATACCACAATATGTGAAGGAACCTGACAACTGTCTGTCAGGTTCCTTCACAACATTCACAGGTACATCCCCTGCATTGGATTCATGGTTTTTCCGTCATGACTGGATAACGGCACGGAGACAGTGAATGCCTGAGCCGAGTTTGCGAACGCGCGATCCGCCGTCTTCAGGCATTTGTCCGAGCGGGAAATGGAAGGTGGCGCTGCCGTTGACCGGGACCGTCAGGGTATAGCTGATGGCGTCCCCAGCTTCCCGGCGCCAGACAATGGCAACCTTGCCGAGCGGACTTTCATGCTCCGCTTCCACCCAATCCATGCCGGGTACGGGATTCGGTCGGAAAAATGTGTGCCGGAAGCCGGGCGCATCTGGGTCGGGAAGGATACCACCAAGTCCTCGGTAGAACCAGGCGCTGATGTCGCTGAACATATGATGGTTCTGAGACGAGTCGTCGTTCCATGTTTCCCGCAGTGTGGTGGCTCCTTTGGCCATCCAGTTGCCCCATCCCGGGAAAGTCGGATTCACCGTGATGGCATGGGCGAGATCCGCACGTCCCATGTCATACAGGACGTGGATGACATATTTCGCGCCGAGGATCCCGCAGTCGATATGCCGATCCGCAGCTTCCACCTGTTCCACCAGACGGTCGAACACCTTGCCGCGCAGGGAGACGGGAACCATGTTCTGGTACAGGGCACAAGCCAAGGACGTTTGACTGTCGCTCAGCACGGAACCTGTATCGCTGTCGACAAAAGCCTGCATGAACGCTTCCCGTATCGTGCGGGCCAGGGCCTCGAACCGTTCCGCATCCTCCAGCTTGCCGAGCAGCCGGGCGGTGCGTGCGACGATGTCTGCGTCCACGGCAAAGTAGGCGGTGTCCGTCACTTTGGTGGGACATTTGTGGTCCTGTGCGTCCCCGACCGGAGGGCACCAGTCTCCCAGTCCGAAATGGACAAGTCCGTTTTCAGACTGGCCTTCCGCGAATTCGACATATCTCTTCATTCCCTCATACATCCGCTCAAGGATGGCGAGGTCCCCGTCGTAGAGATAAAGGTACCAGGAGATGTGAAGCATGGCGCTGTCCCAGGCGGGACCGCTGCCCCAGTTGTAGCCCCAGCCGCCGGTCGGAATGATGCCGGGAAGCTGGCCGGAAGGCCGCTGGGCGTCGAGAAAGTCGCCAAGCCATTTGGCGTAGGCCGTACGCGGATCGTGATTATAGATCACCTGTTCGGCGGATAAACCTGCATCTCCGGTCCAACCATTCTTTTCGCGATGCGGGCAGTCCGTCGGAATGCCGTGATAGTTCGTGAGGGTCGCTTTTTCCGTCGCCAGCTGAATGGCGTTGATGACGGGATCAGAGCAGCTGAAACGGCCACGCGGGGGCAGATCCGTGTGGACAACATGTCCCTCGAAATGCGCCACCGTCGGAATACCGGGGAATCCGGTGATCTCCACGTAACGGAATCCGTGATAGGTGAAGCGGGGTTCCCATTCTTCCATTTCTCCTGTTCCGGCGAAACAATACTTGTCGGTCTGGAATTCCCCTCCCTTGACGAAAGTGTTGATCTTGGAAGGGTCGATCGTGCCGTTCTCATGAATTTGCTCGGAATAACGGAACACCGTCTCGGTTCCTGCAGGTCCCGCCGCCTTCATGCGAATCCAGCCGGACAGGTTTTCTCCCATGTCGCAGATGTAGATGCCAGGTTTCACTTCCTTGACGGAAAGAGGTTTCAGGGTGCGGGTCACGCGAATCGGCGGCATCTGGAAGGAACGGAGACGCCCGCCCGGAGAACGCACGATGCAGCCGGCAATCCACGCACGATCATCGAACCCCTTCCGGTTCCAACCCGGAACCTCGCAGCGGGCATCGTAGAATTCCCCGTTGCGGAGGCCGTCGAAGCGGATGGCGCTGTCGCCCGTTTTCCATGAGGTGTCGCTGACGACGACCGTTTCCGAACCGTCCGCATGGATCAGGCGAATCTGAAGCAGGAATTTGGGCTGGTGACGCCAGGGCGCCTGCCGGAAGTCCCAGACTTCAGGGGTGAAGCAATTGTACCAGCCATTTCCGAGAATCACGCCAAAAGTTGCGGTGCTGGTGTCCTTCCGGACAAGCTCCGTGATATCGTACGAATCGTAGAGCACGGTGGCATCATATCGGGTGAAAGCGGATCGAAGCACCGTATCGTCAACCTTGTGTCCATTCACGTAAAGCTCATGATAGCCAAGGCCGCAGACATGCGCGCGGGCGGAGACAACCGGGGAGGAAATGGGGATTTCCTTCCGAAACAGGGGAGCCGGAATCGGACGATCGATGTCTGTTCCCCCTTTCGGGCTGCCGATCCATTTCCCCTTCCAGTCGGATTCGCAAAGCAGACCCGCCTCGAAAGCAGCTTCCTCACTCCATGTACCGGGCGTGCCGGTTTCGTCCCAGAGACGGACCTGCCAGCGGATCCTTTCAGAGGAACGCAAGACGGGTCCTCCATATGGGATCTGCCAGGTCCGGTCGGACAGAACCTTTCCGGAATCCCAGAGAAGTCGGGAAGCGTCGGCTGCGGTCGCCCGGATTTGCCAGGCGGACTGCATGCGATCCGTCCCGGCACCCTTGGGAACCCAGGAGAGCAGGGCGGGCAGACTGTCCACACCGATGGGATTCACACTGTCATTGCATCTCAGGTCGACGGCTGTCAGGGTGTTGCCGGCTGAAGCCGGGGTGGTTGCAAGATTCATGGGGGACCTCCTGCTGCCCGATGACGGGCGAATGCCTGAAAAGACGGCTGCGTAATGTGCCATCCCCGCGGATTCTATCATCGGTAACATTCGGATGCTATGGGGGTATGCCCTTTTCGCAGGGTGGTTCCGTTTCCTGATGGAGTGTTCCTTGTGGCGGGATGAGCTGCGGAACGCCTGCGATCCGTACGTTTTACTTCCTTTTCAGGCTGGTGTGGGATATACTGGCGGAGTAGGCATCAGGCCGCCGCGAGACGGTCGTTTGGCAGGACATCGGAGGCACGTCTTCATGGACAGTACAGGGAAATTCACGCACAAAGTTTCTGATTATGTCAAATACAGGCCCTCATACCCGGATGGGTTCATCCGGTATCTTTTTGAGGAAGTCGGCTTCTCCGGTGACGCCGCCGTCGCCGATGTCGGTGCGGGAACCGGCATTCTCACAGCGCGCCTCGCGGAAGAGGTCAAGACTGTTTATGCCATCGAACCCAACCGGAACATGAGGATGGCCTGCATGGAAGCCTGCGGGCGGAACTGCAGTTTTGTGACCCTCGAAGGAACCGCCGAAGATACTGGCCTTCCGGATGATTCCGTGGATTTTGTCACAGTGGCCCAGGCTTTTCATTGGTTTGACCGGCATCGTTCCCAGCAGGAATTCGCCCGCATTCTGAAACCGGACGGGCTGGTCGTTCTGGTATGGAATACAAGGGTGCCGGATGCACCTGTCGTTCTGGCGCTGGATGCGGCATGCCGACGGCATTGCCCTGATTTTACCGGTTTTTCCGGTGGGGAGGCCGCCTCCTTTGAAAGGTTCGTATCCATCTTCCGGGATGGCATCTGTGAAATGCGATCTTTTCCGAACGATCAGATGCTGACCCGGGAAGCGCTCGTTGGCAGCATGCTTTCCTCCTCCTATGCTCCGATGAAGGCAGAAGTTTCGTTCGATCCGTTTGTGAAGGAACTGGAAAGCATCTTTGACCGGTTTGCAGTCAATGGGCACCTTTTCCTTCCGATGCGTACCTTGAGCTACATCGGCCGCGTCTGAAGCAAAATGCAGGTGCGCCCTGTTCAGAAACAGGGAAGTAGGATACTATATGTACGGACATACTATCATGACGGACGGCCGATGTTCGGCCCGACACACCAGGAGGGAATCATGAACCGTACAGAAAGAGTGGAGAAGGCCATCACAGCCATGTTGTGCATGCAGCGCCAGTGTTGGGAACATGCGGTGGGTGGCCGTGCCCTCGTTCATGCAGGAAAACGGGACCTGGCCATCCTCTTTGCCAGGGATTCCGCATTGCGGCAGCGCCCGGACGGACGCCCGGGCATGGTTGAAGAATGCACGGCCAGCACGGACGCCATTGCGCACACGACGGTGCTTGCATATGGCGTGCGGGAGACCGGGGATCCGAAACTGGTGAAGGCACTGGACGAGATGAGGCGATATGCCTATGAAGTGGCTCCCAGGGATGAAGAAGGCACCCTTTATCACGTCATCGATGCACCGCAGTTCTGGTCCGACTGCACATACATGGCACCGCCATCCTTTGCCGTGCTCGGCGATTATACCGAAGCCATGAAGCAGTTCCGTGGTGCGAAGAAGGCGCTCTGGGACACGGACCGGCATATGATGCGCCACATCTATGACGACGGAAAAAAAGCCTGGATCCGGGACAAGTTCTGGGGCGGGGGCAATGGTTGGACCGCTGCCGGCCTCGCAGAGGTCATCGGCATGCTGCCAGCCGGAATGGAAGCGGAGAAAGCGGAACTGGTCACCTGGCTGGAGGAAATTCTATCAGGTTGCATCGCATGGCGCAGACCCGACGGCTTGTTCCACGATGTCCTTGATGAGCCGGAGTCATTTGTGGAGAGCAACCTTGGTCAAATGCTCGCCTTCGCCATATACTACAGTGTCGCTGGCGGATGGTTGGCGGATTCCTGGTTGAGCGAGGCCCATGTCATGCGGCTGGCGGCCCTCTCGAAAATCGATGAATATGGTGTGATCCATGGCGCATGCAGTTCGCCGTCCTTTGATCGGTCAGGCACTTCCACCGAAGCGCAGGCTTTCACGATCATGATGGAAACGGCCGCTGCTCCGTTTGTAACGGACTGAGGAAGGCAAGCGCGATTTCATAACAGGAAGGGACAGTGGAGATGGAGCAATTGGACATCATTTGCCTCGGAGAACTGCTGATTGATTTTGTTTCGCTGGATCGGGACATGTCTCTTGCTGGCAGTTCGGGTTTCAAGAAAGCGCCGGGAGGCGCGCCCGCCAATGTGGCGGCAGGTGTTGCGAGGCTGGGCCTGAAGGCCGGCTTCATCGGAAAAGTAGGGGATGACCCGTTTGGCGCCTATCTGAGGAACGTGCTGGATGAGCTTGGGGTGGACACCTCTTTCCTGATGGCGGACCCCGATGCGCGCACCACCCTCTCCTTTGTCGCGCAGAAAAGCGATGGCGTCAGGGATTGCATGTTCTATCGAAACCCTGGAGCGGACATGCGGCTAAGACCCGATGAGCTGGACGGGAACTACTTCGGAGGCGCTGCCATCTTCCATTTCGGTTCCATCAGCCTCGGCTGCGAGCCGGTGAAATCCGCCACGCTGCATGCCATCAAACTGGCGCGGGAAAAGGGGGCCCTGATTTCCTACGATCCGAACCTGCGTCCAAGCCTTTGGCCGGACATGGAAACGGCCCGTCGTGAAATCCTCGCGGCATTTCCGCTTGCGGATATCGTGAAAATCAGCGAAGAGGAGTACGGCGACATTCTGGGTGTGGATTCGCCGGAAGCCTGTGCGGAAGCCATCCTTGGAATGGGGGCGAAACTTGTTGTCGTCACACTTGGTCCGAATGGCTGCTATTACAGCGACGGGACCCATTCCGGCAGTCTTCCCACCTTCGGGGATGTCACCGTCGTGGAGACGACGGGTGCGGGGGATGCCTTTGTGGCGGCCACCCTCAGCGGTATCCGTTCCCGCCTGAAAAATGGAGACCCGGGCGCCTTGCGCGCGGATGATGCGTTTCGGCGGATTCTTTTTTCCGCCAACGCGGCAGGCTCCCTTGCGACAACGAAACTGGGTGCGATTCCCTCGCTTCCGACGCTGACGGAAGTCGATGCCTTCTTGGCGGATCATTCTTGCTGAATGCCGTTAACCGAGAGTGGAGAATGCATGCGGAACTCCGTAAAACGTGATCCCATCCATTCCGGAATCCATTGGACCTGTACGGACTGGAGGTGCCATTTGCCGATAGATCTGCGTGATTTCACCTTGAACAAGGAGATTCCCGTCCCTTTGTACTATCAATTCAAACAACGGCTGATGGAGAAAATCCAGTCCGGCGAACTCGGAGAGGCGGAATGTCTTCCAACGGAGATGACCTTCGTCACGGAACTCGGCATCAGCCGGTCCACCTTGCGCCAGGCCTTCAACGAGCTGGTGAACGAAGGGTATCTGTCCCGGGAGAAAGGGAAAGGGACCTTCGTTCGCCGGCCTAAAATCGATGAAGGCTTCTTCCAGCGGTTGGACAGCTTCAATCATGAGATGCGGCAGAAGGGGCTGATCCCCGGAACCAGGGTGCTGGCGCTGAGCCGTGTGCCGGGTCGGGCTGATGTATGCGAACGCCTTGGCCTGCCGGAGGACGCGCCGCTCATCTATCTGTGCCGCCTGCGCCTGGCCGACAATGAACCGATCGTCTACCTGGAAACCTGGCTCCCCCATGAACCGCTGGCCTCCATCCTGGAAGAGGATTTTTCCGAATCGTCCCTCTATCAGGTGCTGGAAGAACGGTTCGGCCGCAGGGTGGAGCGTGCGGTCCGGAAAATCGAGGCGGTTGCCGCCAATTCGAAGGAAGCCGCACTGCTTTGCGTGAAGACCGGCGCACCGGTCTGCCTGGTGCGGTCCACGGCTTATTTGGCCGACGGCACCCCCATCGAGCATTCGATTGCCCGTTACCGCGGCGATCGAAACCAATTCACCGTGGAATTGATCCGAAAATGAGTCATGTCGGAAGAAGACGCCGGATAACGTTTCAAGCGACAAGAGGAGGTTCCCCATGAGAAGCTTAAGTGTGGACAAGGATGGAAAACTCGCCATTGTGGAAGTCCCGATGCCGACCTTCGACAGCTGCAAAGCCCTGGTGAAGGTCGAGGCCTGTGGTGTCTGCAACGGCACCGACATCAAGCTGGTGCACCGCAACTTCAAAAACTGGAACGATTATCCGGCCCTGCTCGGGCATGAAGCTGTCGGCCGCGTGCTGGAAAAGGGAAGCGATGTTACGGCGTTTGATGTGGGGGACCTTGTCATGCTGCCGTTTGTCGACGGACCCACCGGCGGATATCATTCCGCCTGGGGCGGGTATTCCGAATATGCGGTTGTCGGAGACTGGAAAGCCATGGAACGGAAGGGGCGCGGACCTGGAACCCCTGGTTTTTCTGAAGGCCATTATGCGCAGACGAGGATCCCGTCTGATTTCGATCCGGTCGGCGCGACGATGATCGTGACGTTCCGGGAAGTGCTGAGCGCCATGAAGCGCTTCGGCATGAAGGAAAACCAGAGTATCGTGGTCATTGGGGCGGGACCGGTCGGCCTTTGCTTCACCAAGTTCGCGAAGCTGCTGGGAATGGGTCCCGTCTTCGCTTTTGACATCGTGGACGCAAAAGTGGCCGATGCCGCGGCCATGGGAGCGGATTACGCGTTCAACAGCCTTTCGACGGAGATGAAGTCCGCCGTTCGCAATGTCTGTCCGGACGGGGTCGATTATGTGGTGGATGCCGTGGGAATCAATGCCCTCATCAATCAGGCGATGGAACTGGTGAAGTACAATGGGAAAATCTGCTGCTATGGCATCTCGCCCAAACTCGACATGCAGCTGGACTGGAGCAAGGCCCCCTACAACTGGACCCTTCAGTTCATCCAGTGGCCGCTGAAGATCGAAGAGCTCGAAGCCCACACCCAGGTCATCAACTGGATGGAGGCGGGTGTGCTGAACGCGGACGACTTCATCTCGGATGTCCTTGAATTTGAGGACATTCTGGAAGCGTTCCGCATGATCGAGGAAAAACGGACAGGCAAGAAAACGGTCATCCGGTTCAAGTGAGTCCGGCACGAAGCCGGAGAGGAGTCTATCATGCAGACACCCAAACTGTTCGCGTTGTTGCCCGAATGCTGCAACACCCCTGACGGCATGGCGGTCGATGCCGAAGGAAACCTGATTCTCTCCGCCGCCAATTATGCGGATCCGTCCGTGCCCGGCTGTCTCCTGAAAGTGGACCGGAATCGGAACATCACCAAATGGGCGGACATACCCCTTCATCCGGAAACCGGACACGCCCATCCGATGGGCATCGCTTTCGGGCCTGACGGGGATTTGTATGTCGTCGACAACCAGGGATGGTCCGGCGCACCAGAGCTGCTGTTCAAGGGCCGCATCCTGCGTCTGCGGATCCGGAACGGCGTCGTGGAGAAATGCACGGTGGTGGCACAGGACATGGAACACCCGAACGGCCTCCGTATCCGGGACGGACACGTGTATGTCACGCAGAGCATGCTTTCCAGGGTGGATGATCCCACCGGGAGGCTTGTCAGCTGTGTGTATCGCTTCCGCCTCGGTGACGAGGGGGTCCGGGTGACCAACACGCTGGAGGATGCCGACATTCTCACCACCTTCCTCACCTTGAATCCTGAATGCCAGTATGGCGCAGACGGGATCGAATTTGATGCGGAAGGGAACCTTTATGTCGGCAATTTCGGCGACGGTGCCTTCCATAGGATTTCGTTCAATCGGGATGGATCCGTCAAGGAAAACATCGTCTGGGCGAAAGATCCCAAACAGCTTCAGACAACGGATGGCATCATCCGGGACCCGGATACAGGAAACTTCTATGTGGCGGATTTTTCCGCGAACGCCATCGCGATGGTGACAAAGGACGGGAAAGTGACTCGTATCGCCCAGAGTCCTGATTCGGACGGCTTCAAGGGTGAGCTTGACCAGCCCGGCGAACCTTGCATCTGGCAGGGAAGGCTTGTCATTTCCTGTTTCGACCTCGTGACGGGGCCGGACAAGGTGAACACCGCACACGAGATGCCGGCCACACTGTCGGAACTGGAGCTGGTGCCATGAACGTCCGTCCGGATGATGAAAATTCGGAAACCGGCATGCAGGCGAGTTCGGAGGAAAATCCAAGCAGAATTCCATTCGGAAATCCCGACAAAAAAGGCAAAGGGTCGGATCGTGGAATCCAGACCGTTCTCGGCCGGATCCCACCGGAATCCCTGGGAATCTGCCAGGCCCACGAACATCTCTTCGTAAAGGCGGGTCCTGCTACGGCTGTCGTGCCTTCCCTTCTGCTGGACGATTACGCAAAAACGCTTGAGGAACTGCTTGCGTTCCGGGCCGCCGGCGGCATGTCCCTTGTGGATGCGCAGCCGATCGGAAGCGGCCGCATGGCGGATTTGCAGGAACGTGTCTCGCTGGGAAGCGGTGTGAACGTTGTAGCTTCCACTGGGTTCCACCGCCCGTTTTTCTATGCGGACAATCACTGGATTCATGGCACCCCGGCGGACAGGCTTGCCAGGTTGTTTCTGGAAGAATTGTCCGAGGGCATGTACCTGGATGGAGAAACCGCCTGGCCGAGCCTCAAAGGGACAGCCAGAGCGGGTCTGATCAAGGCGGCTGCCGGACCCGACGGGATTCAGGGCCGGTGGGCATGCCTTTTCGAAGCGGCAGCGGATGCCGCTCGCGAAACTGCTGCACCGGTACTCGTGCATACGGAAGAGGGGAGGAACGGACTTGCGATTGTCCGCTTCTTTTCCGATCGCGGTGTGCCGCCCGAGCAGCTGATCCTCTGTCATCTCGACCGGATCGCGGGAAATGCCGATGTCATGGCGGAAGTGGCTGCGACCGGCGCCTGGCTGGAGCTTGACACCATCGGACGGTTCAAGGCGCATAGTGACGAAGCGGAAGGCGACATGATCGCCAGCCTCATCGAAAAGGGCCATGGTGAAAAGCTCCTGCTCGGGCTGGATGTCACGCGGGCACGGATGCGCGCCTATGGCGGGGATATTGGGCTGGATTACCTGTTGAAACGGTTTTTGCCGTTGCTGCGGAAACAAGGAATTCCCGAGACGGAGCTGGTCCGCATGCTGGTGGAGAATCCCGCAAAGGCATTGTGTATGCGATGAATGACAACCGGATATGCAATGGCGTGGGACGGGCTGGAACTGGCTTGCATACCTGTGACGCAATGTGGTATATGTCAAGCAGGCGCCGCGGGTTGAACAACGAAGGGCGCCTGCTGGAGGGTACACCCATGCTGAAGGATCTCGATCTGGACAAGACGCTGTCCAAAGAAGACTACAAAGCCCGATACGAGGAACTTTCCATCCGGCTTGGCGAATTGCAGCGCAAGGCCCGGGAATTGGGCATTCCCGTTCTGATCGCCTTTGAGGGATGGGAAGCTGCCGGCAAGGGAACGCAAATCAACAAGCTGCTGCTGTCGCTCGATCCAAGGGGATACAATGTCCATGTCGGCGAAGCGGTGGATGAGGACGAACGGCTCCGGCCCTATTGGTGGCGGTTTTGGATCAGAACGCCTGCAAAGGGCCGGTTTTCGATCTTCGACAGAAGCTGGTGCATGCATGCCATCGATTGCCTTTATGCGAAAAAGCCGGACCGGAACGCATTCGATCGTGCCTGTCGGGAAATCAACGCATTTGAGCGGCAGTTGGCTGATGATGGCACGCTGATCCTGAAATTTTTCCTGCACATCGGCAGGAAGGAGCAGAAAAAGCGCTTTGAAGCGCTTGAGGAAAACGCCAGTACGGCATGGAAGGTCGCCAAGTCGGATTGGGCGCAGAACCGGCGCTATGACGAATGGCGCGATGCGGTGCAGGAAGTGCTTGAACGAACCGATGCCGAGGTGGCGCGTTGGCACTTGGTGGAGTCGGAAGACCGCCGTTTCGCGACGATCAAGATTGGCACGCTGCTGGCGGAGGCATTGGCAGTGGCCATCGGTCAAGCCGAAGCCGGACTTGCGGAAAAGGCGGCCAGCGCCGCCGGTACAGGCAAAGCCTCCGGTACCGGCAAATCCGCAAGCACAGGCAAAGCCGCAAGTGTCGGGAAGGCCGCCAAGGCCGAAAAAATCGTCGTTCCAACCCGAAAGACAACCGGGAGCACCGGATCCCCGGCAACACCGGTGGAGACAACGCAGCAAACAGTTCAGATGAGTTCGTCCATCCTGGGGGCCGTGGATCTCTCGGTTTCCCTGGACGCCGATTATGAAATCGAACTGGACAAGTGGCAGGCGCGCATCCGAGACATGGAATATGCGATGTACAAGGCCCGCGTACCTTTGATGGTCCTGTATGAAGGCTGGGATGCGGCCGGAAAGGGCGGAAACATCCGGCGGCTCACGGCGCAGATGGATCCGCGTGGATATGATGTGATTCCCGTATCGGCGCCCAACGACATCGAGAAGGCCCACCACTATTTGTGGCGGTTCTGGAATTCGATCCCCAAAGCCGGCCATATCGCCATCTTTGACCGGACCTGGTATGGACGCGTGCTGGTGGAGCGGGTGGAAGGATTCTGTTCGGAAGCGGAGTGGAAACGGGCTTACCGGGAAATCAACGAAATGGAGGAGCAGCTGACGGAATCCGGTGTCGGGCTGGTGAAATTCTGGCTGCACATCGATCCCGAAGAGCAGCTGCGCCGTTTTGAGGAACGCCAGGAGGTCAGCTGGAAAACATGGAAGATCACAGATGAGGATTGGCGGAATCGCGAAAAATGGGACCGTTACCGGGAAGCCGTGGATGAAATGCTTTTCCGTACTGGAACTTCGCATGCGCCGTGGACGGTTGTCGAAGCAAATGACAAGCACCATGCACGGGTGAAGGCCCTGCGTACCGTTGTGGAAACAATGTCCGGCTTCCTCTCCTTCTGATTCAGGATGGTTTTCCGGCAGGAACCTGCAAATGAAAAGGATCTTGTCCAAATCCGATGCGGCATGCCATTGCCGGATCCGGTGCTGGGAAGGATCCTTTTTTGTTATTTCTGACACAGGGTGGGCTTGCTTCTCCCCGTGGAACCGGCACCAGACCGTACGACCTGCACGACCGGATTTGTCACCAGGATGGTGGCCTTGCGAAACGTCATTTGTCGCCATGGGCGGAACCCCATGTTTGTCACCATCGACTGGTGACACAAGCGCATAAGCAATCGTTGATAACTACGAAACCACAGGCGTATGATGGTGACACGGGGATACATTGTTCGGATTTGGCACCTATGGTGACTGCCGGCATGCCGACCGGCAAGTCGGACAGGATGGAGGTGCCAAATGGCGGGAAGCATACTGGAACTGAGAAGGAAGACGGTTCTGCAGCTCCTGGCCGAAACCGAGGGATTTGTCACCGTCCAGCAGATCGCCGACCAGGTCGGCGTATCCCGCCGCACGATCCTTCGGGAGATGGATGGGGTTTCCGAATGGCTTTCCACCCTGGGGTTCTCCGTCTTGTCGAAACCTGGCCAGGGTGTCGTGCTCGAAGGCGGGGGAACGGAACGGAGCCGGCTTTCCGGTCTCCTTCACGGAGAACAGCCCGAAGTGGTCAATATGCCCAAAGACAGGCAGAAGCTCATTCTGGTGGAGCTGATGCAGCAAAAGGAGCCCATCAAGCTTTACAATATCACTTCCCGCCTTGGCGTGAGCGCGAGTACCATCAGCAACGACCTTGACAAGGTGGAAGCCTGGCTCGAGAATTATGACCTGCATCTGGTCCGGAAGACCGGGCTTGGTGTCTATGTGGAGGGGAAGGAAGCGGATTTCCGCCGGGCGATGATAGCCCTTTTGTATGAGAATACAAGTGAAGAAGAGCTGATGAAGATCATCAAGGACACGGTGCCCGGACGCCTTCATCGCACCAACCTCATTCAGATCAACGTACGGAACAGGCTGCTGAACCTCATCGACCGGGCGTCCATCGAGAAGATAGAAAACACGGTATACAGCCTTGAGAAACGGATGTCGCACCGGTTGGCGGAAAGTGCCTGTATCGGCCTCATGGTCCATCTGGCCCTTGCCATCCAGCGCATCAAGAACAATGAGCGCATCACCATCGACCCGGTCCTGCTCGCGGAACTTCGTCGGACGGATGAATTCCGGTTCGCCCTTGAGATCGGGGAAGAAATGAGCCGTTCCTTTTCGCTCGAGGTGCCGGAGGATGAAGTCGGATATGTCACCATGCATCTGAAGGGTGCGCGTGTCTATAATGATCAGGCAAAAATGATCGAATCGGAACCGGAAACGCTGGACCGTTCGGAGCTCATGGAACTGGCCAGGGAAATGATCCGGGTCGTGGAGTCCGAATTCCATATGACCTTGCAGGAAGACGACAAACTGCTCCTGGATCTTGTCGGACACCTGGACCCCACGCTTCGGCGCCTCGAGTTCAACCTGGACATCCGCAATCCGCTGCTGGACAAGCTGAAGGAACTGTTTCCGGAAGTCTACCGGATCAGCGAGAAGGCTGCGATCGTATTGAAAAAACGCATCGGGCGGGACGTGCCGGATGCAGAGATTGGTTTCCTCGCGATGCATTTCGGCGCAGCCATCGAGAAGCGCCGCGGCAGTTTCGACAAGAGCATCCGCGTGGTCGTGGCCTGCCCCAGCGGCATGGGCACATCCCGCCTCCTGTCAGCCCGGCTTGAGAAGGAATTTCCCGACATGGAAATCGTCGATGTGGTATCCACGTTCGAACTGTCCCAGGACTGGCTGACCGAAAACCGGATCAGTCTTGTGATTTCCACCATTCCGCTTGAGGATTGCCCCATACGGACCCTCTGTGTGAACCCGTTGCTGATGGAAGACGACCGCATAGCCGTGCAACAGGCCATCCGGCGCGCCACACCGCGAAACCCGCACGATTCGGCCATTCCGGGGCTCCCACTGCGTGAGAACATCGCACATGTGCTTGGATACAGCCATTTCATCGCCGATATTCTGGAACATCACGGAACGCTGATGAATGACAAGCTCCAGACACCGGAAGAGCTGGCGGAAGCGTTGGTTCGGGAAGTCACGGCGGATCCGGCGGAACAGGCGCACCTGAAGGAACAGATTCTTGAGAGGGCCGAACTGATGGCCACCGGCGATTGTGCGGTGCTCAACTGCACGGCAAGATCCATACCCTTCCATGCCTTTGTCCTCTGCCGGCCGCGAAAGGAATTGTTGTCCGCCTTCTGTCGGAAACCCGTCCATCTGCTTGCTGTCCTGGTGTCTCCCGAAGGGGCCAGAAACAGGGAGGAAACCATGATTCGGGATTTCAGCCGTTATATCGGCGGCAACTTCCGGATCGGGCGTTCCTGGAAGAGCCTGCAGCCGCAGGATCTGGACGAACGGCTTTATGTCCTGCTGAACGATCTGTACATGTCGAAGCTGTATGACTGGCGTGCGGGCCTGCATGCCTGAGAAGAACTCGTCCATTAGTAGAACGCATCGTTGAGAAGGACTTCATCTCTGAACGGAATTCGTTCCCCGAAATGAATGCTGGCGAACAACGCAATTCTTTCCCGAACCGGATGAACCGAGGATGGAAAAACGCAAATAGAAGGAGAATGGTTATGAAATTCGGCTTTTTCGGCAAAAAGGAAGAGAAACCCGCAGTCCCTGCCACCCCCGCGATACAGGAGACACAGGCGGGCGAGCCCGTTCTCACCCTGGACAGGATCAAGCTCGGCTGTGAGACGGTAGACAAGGAAACCGCCATTCGCGCCGTGGGACAGCTGCTCGTGGATGCAGGCTGTGTCGACGCCGGTTATGTCGAAGCCATGCTGGACCGTGAAAAGGTTCTGACCACCTATATCGGTGAAGGCGTCGCCATCCCACACGGCGTCGGAACGGCCCGCGATCTGATCAGAAAGAGCGGCATCTGCGTGATGCAGTATCCCCAGGGCGTCGTCTTTGGAGAAGGCAAGGTGGCCCGGCTTGTCGTCGGCATTGCCGGCAAGGGCGGGGAACACATGGACATCCTGTCGAACCTGGCTGAGATCATCATGGAAAAGGAAATCATCACGAAGCTGTTCGAGACCGACAACGCACAGGACATTCATTCGGCCTTTGTCGGCAAGCTGTGATTCCCGCCGGTCCGGCGCGTAGAGGAGAAACGTCATGAAAACGGCCATCCATTTCGGAGCAGGAAACATCGGTCGCGGTTTCATCGGAAGCCTTCTTTCCCAGGCAGGGTACCGGGTCGTCTTTGCGGATGTGAACCGGGAACTCGTCGAGGCGATTGCCGCCGCCGGCCAATACACACTGCGCATCGTGGGGGACACCGTCCATACCGAAACCATCACGAACGTCACCGCTCTCGCGAACGATGATGAACGGCTCCTTGCGGTTTCCACGGAAGCGGACCTGATCACGACGGCTGTCGGACCGAATATCCTCGTACGCCTTGCGCCTGTCGTATCCCAATTCATCCGCAGACGCAGGGAAGATGGAATCGAACGCCCGCTGAACATCATCGCCTGTGAAAACATGGTGGGCGGATCGAGCCGGCTCGGTCAGGAAGTCATGAAGTATCTGGGGCGCGAGGAACGCGAATGGTGCCGGATGCACATCGGTTTCCCCGACGCCGTTGTGGACCGCATCGTGCCGCCTGCCACCGACATGTCCGACAAACTGGCGGTTTCCGTCGAGTCCTTCCATGAATGGACGGCGGATCGAAAGGGATTTGTCGGGGAATTCCCCGTCCTGGACGGACTGAACCTCACCGGAAATCTGCCCGCTTATGTGGAACGGAAGCTTTTCACGCTCAATACCGGACATTCCGTCGCTGCCTATCTGGGACGTCGCGCCGGGTACACCACCATCCGCCAGAGTGTTTCGAATCCGGAGATCCGGGCCTGTGTGCGGTGTGCCATGGTAGAGAGCGGCGCCGTGCTCGTGCAGCGTCACGGATTTCATCCGGCCGAGCATGCGAAGTATGTGGAAAAGATTCTGGCCCGTTTTGACAATCCCTGGCTGGATGACAGTGTGGACCGCGTCGGACGCGATCCGCTGCGCAAACTATCCGCCAATGACCGGTTCATTCTGCCGATGACCATGGCGGCATCCATGGGCCTTTCCTATGAACACCTGATGGCGGGCGCCGCCGCCGCATTTTGCTTCGAGCCTGCCGATGACCCGGCCGCGGCGGACCTGCAGCGGATGCTCCGGCAATATGGCGTGCGTGAAACCGTGAAACGTGTCACGGGACTCGAGGAAGGGAATCCGATCCTGGAAGACATGGTCGCCAGGGTAGAGCTGTTGGACCCGGTCCGATTCGAATCGAAGGAAGGCGCATGAACATGAAGATGATGGATCAGGAAGCCACTGAATCCCTTCAACGGTTCGGGACCGGCATTGCCGCATCTTCCGGCATCGCGTTCGGTCGCGCGCTGGTGCTGGCGGAACCGGAATCGGTCACGACACCCGGCGACAAGGCCATCGGAGCCGAACAGGTCGAAGCGGAAATCCTTCGGCTGGATGAAGCGCTGGCCGCTGCATCGCTTGAACTCGAGGCAGTCCGTGTTCGTGCGGAACGTTCGCTTGGCAAGGAAGAAGCACAGGTGTTCGAAGCCCAGAAGATGATGCTTCGGGACCCGATGCTGCTGGAACTGATCCGTTCCCGCATCCGTTCGGATCTTTATGCGGCGGAAACCGCCGTATTCCTCGGCGTGGAGGCAGTCCGGGCCATGTTCCTCGGCATCGATGACGAATACATGCGCCAGCGAGCCGATGATGTCGGACATGTGGGACGTGCGGTCCAGTTGAGCCTTTCCGGGCTGAAGTCACATGATCTGGCTGCCCTGGATGAGGACTGCGTGCTGATCGCCCGGGACCTGACCCCCGCGGATACCGTGACGATGGACAAGGCCCGTGTCAAGGGGTTCCTGACCGTACGGGGTGGGACGACCTCCCACACCGCCATCATTGCCAGAACACTCGAACTGCCGGCTGTTGTCGGCTGCGGCGAGGGAATCCTTCAGATACAGGACGGGGATCTGATTGTCATGGACGGCGGCACCGGGGAGTGGTTCGCCAACCCGGACGAAGGCCGTCTCGCCAATCTGCGTGAACGTGAAATCCTCTTCCGTCAGCGCCAGGAGGGTCTGAAACGCCTGAAGAGCCTGACAGCCACGACCCTGGATGGAACCCGTGTGGAGCTTGCCGGCAACATCGCCGTGCCGGACGAAGCCAACCTGGTTGTGGAAAAGGGAGGAGACGGCATCGGCCTCTTCCGGACCGAGTTCCTTTTTCTCGACTGCAACCGGCTTCCTTCCGAGGAGGAGCAGTACCAGGCCTATCGAAAGGCTGTTGAAATCCTCGGGGACCGCCCCTGCATCATCCGGACGATGGATGTCGGCGGAGACAAGGAACTTCCCTGTCTGAACCTGCCGAGGGAGGACAATCCGTTCCTTGGCTACCGCGCCATCCGGATTTCCCTGAAGGAACCGGAATTGTTCAAGACCCAGCTGCGCGCATTGCTGCGTGCCGGCGTGCATGGAGACCTGAAGGTGATGTTCCCGATGATTTCCGGTCTCAACGAGCTGCGTCAGGCAAAAATCCTGATGGAGGAGGCCAAACGGGAACTGACCGGGGCCAATGTGCCGTTCCGTTCGGATATCCCGGTCGGTATCATGATAGAGATTCCCGCTGCGGCGATGATGTCGGACCTGCTGGCGCGCGAATGCGATTTCTTCAGCATCGGCACCAATGACCTCTGCCAGTATTCTTTGGCGGTGGATCGCATGAACGGTCATGTCGGACACCTGTATGATCCCTGGAACCCCGGCGTGCTGCGGCTCATCCGCACCACCATCGAGTCCGGCCATGCTGCCGGCATTCCGGTTGGAATGTGCGGGGAAATGGCGGCCGACCCGGATCTCGCCGTACTCCTGCTCGGACTGGGTCTTGATGAATTCTCAATGTCGCCCTCGGCGATTCCTGTCGTCAAGGAAACCATTCGGAAGATTCCGATGGAGGAAGCACGGAAAATTACGGCGGAAGCCTTCTCCTGCGGGTCGGGGGAAGAGATGCGGCAACTGGTTGCAGCCTACCGGAAACAGAAAGTACGCTGAACCGCGGTTTTCGCGGAGACACACAGTGAAATGACAGACATCATCCGGGCAGGATGCCCGAGACACCCGCCTAACAGGAGGATTTTCATGATTGCGAAGAAGTTCACCATCCACTGTGCCGTCGGACTCCATGCCCGCCCAGCCTCCGTCCTCGTCGACGAAGCAGGGAAGTACAAATCCGACATCCTCATGAAGCACAACACGAAACAGATGTCTGTCAAAAGCATCATCGGTGTCATGGCACTCGGTGTGAAATCCGGTGATGACGTCGAACTGATTGTGAACGGCGAAGACGAGCATTCCGCCATGGAACGGCTGACCACCTTCTTCGAACAGGAGATCCAGAGCCTGTAATCCCTTCTCCAGGGCCTGATCCGCACACCTGTTTCTAGAGCTGGCGCGCGGTCCGGATACAAGAAGCCCGATCTCAGGAAGACCATCCTGCCAGCCCCGGAAGCAACACCCGGCAGACGGCGGATCATGCGGACATCCGATGCGGGAACAAGAAAGAAATCCACCCACTTCATACGGACCCTGTCACCAAACTCGGCCTGCATGCAGGCAGAAACGAACAAGGAGGCTACACAATGAGTTCCACAACCGGAACGATCGCCCAGACCGCAGGCGTACGGGAAAAGGTCCAGAAATTCGGACGTTTCCTGAGCGGCATGGTCATGCCCAATATCGGCGCATTCATCGCATGGGGGATCATCACAGCCCTTTTCATCCCCACAGGCTGGGCCCCGAATGAAACGCTCGCCAAACTTGTCGGACCGATGATCAATTACCTTCTGCCCCTGCTGATCGCCTACACTGGCGGCCAGATGGTCGGCGGCAGGCGCGGTGGTGTCATGGGTGCCATTGCGGCCATGGGCGTCATCGTTGGCGCCGACATCCCGATGTTCCTCGGCGCCATGATCATGGGTCCGCTTGCCGGCTGGATCATCAAGCAGTTCGACAAGCTCATCGAAGGCAAAATCAGGGCTGGCTTCGAAATGCTCGTCAACAACTTCTCCCTCGGCATCCTCGGCATGCTGGTGGCCCTGCTTGGCTTCTTTGCCATCGGCCCTGCTGTTCTGACACTGAACAATGTCCTTTCCGCGGCTGTCAATGCCATCGTGGCGGCAGGTCTCCTGCCCCTCGCCTCCATCTTTGTCGAACCCGGCAAGATCCTCTTCCTGAACAACGCCATCAACCATGGCATCTTCACCCCGCTGGGTGCGCAACAGGTCACTGAGACCGGAAAGTCCATCTTCTTCATGATCGAGACCAACCCGGGCCCCGGCCTCGGCATCCTGCTCGCATGCTGGCTGTTTGGCAAGGGAAGCGTGAAGTCTTCCGCGCCCGGCGCCATCATCATCCACTTCCTCGGCGGTATCCACGAAATCTATTTCCCATACGTTCTGATGAAGCCCGCGCTCCTGCTTGCAGCCATCGGCGGCGGCATGTCCGGCGTATTCACCTTTGTCCTCTTCAAGGCGGGCCTTGTGGCTTCCCCCTCTCCCGGTTCCATCTTCGCGGAGTTGGCCATGACCCCCAAGGGAGGCTTCCTGGTTACGCTTCTCGGGATCGCTGTCGCCACAGGCGTCTCATTCCTGATTGCATCCGTCATCCTGAAAGCATCCAAGGAAGTTGCCGATGACGAGCTTGCTTCCGCGAAAACCGCAGTGGCGGACATGAAGAGCACGGGCCTGAAAGCCGGCACCATCCGCAAGATCTCCGTCTCCTGCGATGCGGGCATGGGTTCTTCCGCAATGGGCGCCTCCATGCTCCGCAACAAGCTCAAGAAGGCTGGTTTGACCATTACCGTGGTCAATACCGCCATTGAGGAGATTCCCTCCGA
The DNA here is from genome assembly GCA_942493335.1 of uncultured Clostridia bacterium. Lineage (GTDB taxonomy): Bacteria > Bacillota > Clostridia > DSM-8532 > DSM-8532 > JAEWSN01. The sequence continues at coordinate 4,203,422 of OW818693.1, forward strand.
CGCGGACCTGGTCATCACGCACACCAGCCTGACGGCCCGTGCCAGACAGTCCGCTCCGAGAGCGGAACACATTTCCATCGAGAATTTCGTGGACACGCCGGTGTATGACCAGCTGGTCACCCGCCTGACCGCGAGATAAACACGGTCCAGGTTCCGTGCCGTCCTCTTCTGTTCCGTTCCCCGGCCTCATCCGTTCCGTCTTCCGACTTCTTCCCTGCCGTCCTGGACCGTATTCGCGGGAGCCCTGGACGGCAGGGGACTTCAGATCGGATGGCGGAAGGGAAAAATCCCCGGGTGAGAGGGGGGACATCAGCAGGGAAAGCATGCAAAAGAGGCATCCCGATGGATTCGAGGTGCCTCTTTTCGTGCATGGTCCAGGGATACGCCTGTTCGTGAAAAGGGCAGTGTTGCCGCTTGATCCGATGGGATCCAAGGCTTCCGGACTTTTGGTCCGGTGGGATCCAAGGCTTCCGGGCTGTCAGTCCGGTCGGTATCCGTGTATCCGCAGTTCACCGTCCGGGCCGAGTACAGGGTAATCTCCCGAGAAACAGGCATCGCAGTAATGACGGTCCGCGACGCCGATCATTTGACCCAGACTTTCCTTCTTCAGGAACCCGAGTGAATCCGCGCCGATCATCTCCCTGATTTCATCCATGGTGTTCTGTCGGGCTGTCAACTCCTCGAACGAGGGAATGTCTGTTCCAAAATAGCAGGGCCAGAGGAACGGCGGTGAGCTGATACGCACATGCACTTCGGTCGCGCCTGCCTGTTTCAGCTGGCGGATGATCCGGGCGCTTGTCGTGCCGCGGACGATCGAGTCGTCCACCATGATGATGCGTTTTCCTTCCACACTTGCCCGGATGGGATTGAGCTTGATCTGCACGGCGGATTCCCGCTGGCTTTGCTGTGGTTTGATAAAGGTGCGTCCGACGTAATTGTTCTTGACGAATCCACGGCCGAGCGGAATGCCCGAAGCCCGGCTGTAACCCATGGCAGCGTCCATGCCGGAATCCGGAACGCCGATCACCAGGTCGGCATCGACCGGGTACTGCTCGGCAAGAAGACGTCCGGCATTCAGTCGCGCTTCATTGACGCTGATGCCGTTGATGGTGCTGTCGGAGCGCGCAAAGTATATGTATTCGAAGATGCAGGGGGTCGCCTTGCTTCGGCAGAGGGTCCGAAGCGAATGCAGACCCTGCCGGTCGACCACGACGATTTCGCCCGGCTCGACATCCCGGAGGAAAGTGGCGCCGACAGTGTCAAGGGCGCAGCTTTCGGAAGCGATCACATAGGCTTCGCCCAATTGGCCGATGCACAAGGGGCGAAATCCCAGCGGATCCCGTGCGGCGATGAGTTTGCCGCGGCTGAGGACCAGCAGGCAATAAGCGCCTTCCAGCTGTTCCATGGCCATACGGACCGCTTCTTCGACGCTGTCGGTTCGGGAACGGTATCGTGCGATCAGATATGCGATGATTTCCGAATCGATGCTGGTTTGAAAAATGGCGCCGTTGTCTTCGAGCGACTGGCGCAACGCATTCGTATTGGTCAGGTTTCCATTGTGGGCAAGGGCCATCACGCCTTTGCTGTAATGGGTCAGGAGCGGCTGGGCGTTTTCCCGTACGCTGGGGCCGGTGGTGGAATAACGGACATGGCCGATGGCCGCTTTTCCGATCAGATCGTCCAGCACCGGTTGCTGGAACACTTCGGATACCAGTCCCATGTCTTTGTGCACGCGAACTTCACCCTGATGGTTGACCGCAATTCCACAGCTTTCCTGACCGCGGTGCTGAAGGGCGAACAACCCATAATAAGCTGCTTCGGCCGCTTTGGTCCCTTCGGGTCCGAAAATGCCGAAAACACCGCATTCCTCATGTATCATCCAGATGCCTCCTGTGAGGGTGCCGGCACCCTTTCGGCCGCCGGTTTCGTGATGTCTTCGAAGTGTCCCGTGGAAATGGAAACGGAGCGCTGGACGCTCTTTCCCTCTTAGGGTAGCAAAGAAAGGCGTAAAAAGAAAGTACCCCCAGTCTGTTCGCGTGCGGTCTTTCTCATGCCGACGATCTGCACACTGCATTTCTTTCGAAGGAAAGCCGCAATGCCGGGATGGCGAAGCATACAAAAACGGATATTGAAAGGCTTGCAAAATGGCGATATGCAGGGATTTTGAATACTTGATCCGCACATCCATGCCCTTTGTAAATGCAGGAACATGGAATCGATCCTGCATATTGACCGGACTTTCAGATTGACAGAACCGTTGCCCCGATGGTATACTTCGGTATAGGCGAGCGAGGGAGCTCCATTGCATTGGGGTACCCTCGCCTTTTTTATTGGACCAAAGGGGGTTCATGATGGGCTACACGAAACAAGACATCAGAAACATGTGCGAAGAACAGGATGTCCGGTTTATCCGCCTTCAATTCACCGATATCTTCGGAACGCTGAAGAACGTGGCCATTACGACAAGCCAGCTTGAAAAGGCGCTGTCGAACGAGTGCATGTTTGATGGTTCCTCCATTGAAGGGTTTGTCCGGATCGAAGAATCGGACATGAATCTGCGGCCGGATCTTGATTCCTTCGTGATTTTTCCCTGGCGTCCCCAGGAAGGAAAAGTTGCTCGCCTGATCTGCGATGTATACAGACCGGATGGAAATCCCTTTGAAGGCGATCCCCGCTTTGTCCTGAAGAACGCCCTCAAGGAAGCCGCCAGCATGGGTTACACCTTCAATGTTGGCCCGGAACTTGAATTTTTTCTTTTCAATTTCGATGAGAATGGCAAACCCACCACCATCAGTCCGGATGAAGGCGGCTATTTCGATCTTGAGCCGATTGGCCAGGGAGAGGATGTCCGCCGTGAAATTGTGTTCGCACTTGAAGCCATGGGTTTCGAGATCGAGGCTTCCCATCATGAAGTCGCGCAGGCCCAGCACGAAATCGACTTCCGCTTCAACGAAGCCCTGTACACGGCCGATCAGATCATGACGTTCAAACTGACGGTCCGTTCCATCGCGAAGCGTTACGGCATGCATGCCACGTTCATGCCGAAGCCCATTTTCGGCATCAGCGGATCGGGCATGCATACCAACATGTCTCTCCTGAAGGATGGAAAGAACGCGTTTGCGGATCCGGCTAGCCCGGACGGCCTTTCCCATGTTGCCAGGAACTTCATTGCGGGAATCCTGGCCCACGTCAAGGGCATGTGCGCCATCACCAACCCGCTGGTCAATTCCTACAAACGCCTGGTTCCCGGTTATGAGGCGCCATGCTATATCGCATGGTCGGCAAAAAACCGAAGCCCGCTCATCCGCATTCCGGCGGCAAGGGGAGGGAGCACCCGCATCGAGCTCCGTAGTCCGGACCCGGCATGCAACCCTTATCTTGAACTGGCCCTCTGCCTGACGGCCGGTTTGGACGGCATCAAGCGGAATTTGCTGCCACCCGAGCCTGTGGATGCGAACATCTACCATATGGATGAAGCGGAGCGTGCCGCAAGGGATATCGACAATCTTCCCCACAGCCTGGAGGCGGCGCTTGATGCCATGGAAGCGGACCCGCTGGTGCTGGCGACCCTGGGGGAGCATGTCGTGTCGAAATATATCCCTGCCAAGCGGAATGAATGGGACAGTTTCCGTTTAGCCGTCTCACAATGGGAAATAGATCAGTATCTGTTGAAATACTGAAACGGACAAGGCCAGGAAGCAGGTAAAAGACAACGAACTCGCAATGGCCATCGACAGGATGTTTCCCAATGAGCCCGACCGCGCATTGCGCGTTACACAGGAGAGTGCAGGCATGCGCAACATCACACTGGCTTTCGCAAATGCGGAAGCCGCAGCCAAGGTAAAGAACGCATTGATTCATGCCGGGCTGCAGGTGGCGCTTGTGTGTTCTTCCGGGTCCATCCTGCTGCAGCAGGCCATCCTCAACCCGTCCGGGGGTGTGGTCATCCTGCCCCCGAGGCTTCCCGACATGAGCGTGCCGGAACTGCTTTCCCGGCTGCCTGACACCTTTGATCTGCTGGTGCTGCAAAGCGCCGGCATGAAAGCGGACTATGGACCCCTTCCCGGTTTGACGGTCCTGACCATGCCCTTGTCCGGCATACAGCTGACAGAAGTGGTGAACAGCCTGCTGCGAACCAGACTGCCGCCGGTCGGACAAGGCAACCTGCGGACCGGCGGTCGTGCGGCGGTGCCGGGACTGGCGCCGGCCAACAGGCGTTCGGCAGAGGATGAGGCATTGCTGCGCGAAGCCAAGAAGCTTCTGATGCGGGAAAGAGGTCTGACCGAGGATCAGGCGCATCGGTTCATGCAGAAACACAGCATGGACAACAGCATCCGGTTGATCGAAGTGGCCAGCCTTGTGCTGGGACATGGTCTGGATTGAGAGAAGTGCCGAATGCGGGCAAGCCGCAGAGAACATATGGCAACAAGGCAGATGGCAAAAAAGTGCAGATCGCAACAAGCGGCAAATCACCGACAGGGAGACAGCAATATGCAAGAAGGAAAACAACCACAGGGACTTTATCGGTCTTCATTCGAACATGATGCCTGCGGCATCGGCGCCCTGGTTCAGATCAAGGGAGTCAAATCCCATCAGATCGTCCAGGACGCGCTTTCCGTCCTGGTGAACATGGAACATCGCGGCGGAAAAGGTCTTGAGGAGAACACCGGTGACGGCGCGGGCATCCTGTTCCAGATCCCGCACAGGTTTTTCCGTCAGGAAGCGCAGCGACAGGGCCATCTTCTGCCGGATGAAGGCGATTATGGCGTTGCAATGCTCTTTCTGGCCCAGGACAAGGCGGATGCGCTGACGGAACGAGATCTCTTCGGCCATGTGCTCGCTGAGAACGGACTCTCCATCCTGTTCTGGCGGAAGGTTCCGATCAATCCGACCGGACTCGGCATGTCCGCAAAGGCGTCCATGCCTGCGGTCTACCAGGCGTTCGTCACCCGGCCGGAAGGTACGGAGCGGGGCGATGCCTTCGAACGCAAACTGTACATTGCCCGCCGCCTCGTGGAGAAGAAAATCAAAAAGGAAGACCAGTTGGCGGATAAAACCTTCTATGTGGTCTCCATGTCATGCCGTACCATCATCTACAAGGGCATGCTGGTCGCGACCCAGCTCAACCGTTTCTATCCGGACTTGAACCAGTCCCTTGTGGAATCTTCACTCGCGCTGGTGCACTCACGCTTCAGCACGAATACGAATCCGTCCTGGGAACGGGCGCATCCGTATCGCTACATGATTCACAATGGCGAGATCAACACGCTCCGCGGCAACGTCAACATGATGCAGGCCAGGGAAAAGAACCTGTACTCCGGCATCCTCGGGGAGGATCTATTGAAAATCCTGCCCGTCATCGACGGCGAGGGTTCCGATTCCGCCATCATGGACAACGTGCTGGAGTTCCTCTCGATGTCCGGCAGGAGTCTGGCCCGTTCCGCCATGATGCTGATGCCAGAACCCTGGGTGCATGACCACAACATGAACGACAAGCTCCGTGCGTTTCTCGCCTACCAGTCCACCCTGATGGAACCCTGGGACGGTCCCGCCGCCGTTGTCTTCACGAACGGCATCCAGACCGGCGCGATCCTGGATCGCAACGGCCTGCGGCCTGCCCGTTATTATCTCACCAAGGATGACCGGCTGATTCTGGCATCCGAAGTGGGGGTTCTGGATATCGATCCGGCACAGATTTTGCAGAAGGGCAATCTGGAACCCGGCAGGATGATCATGGTGGATCCGGATCAAGGCCGGATTCTCTGGAACGACGAGATCAAGGAGGGTCTTGCGAACGAACAGCCTTATCGCCAATGGATTGATGAGGAGCTTGTCCAGCTCGACCAATTGGAAGATCCCGCGGAAATGCGGAAAATCGACCTCTCCTATTCCGGGACATCCGGTGGAACGCCTGCGGGAATGGCAACGCCGTATGATCCTTCCGATGACGGCGCGGCATCCGGAGACCGGCTCCTGCGGGATATGCGGGTGTTCGGCTACAGCTACGAGGATATGACGGAGACCCTGCAGCCCATGGCCGAACAAGGGTCCGAGCCGACCACCTCCATGGGGACGGATGCGCCGCTCGCGGTTTTGTCCGATCATCCGAAACCGCTGTACGACTATTTCAAGCAGCTTTTCGCACAGGTCACCAATCCACCGATCGACGCCATGCGTGAATTCATCGTAACCTCCACCCAGGTGTACCTCGGTACCAGCGGAAACCTGCTGGAGGACAGCCGGGACAATTGCCGCCTGCTCCGTCTGAAGAGCCCGTTGCTGACCGCGGCGGACTTCCGGAAAATCCGGAACATCAGTGCGCGTGGTTTCCGGGCACAGGTTTTCCGGACGGTTTTCGACCGGAATGCGGATCCGGAAACCGGTCTCGAAAAGGCGCTGACCCAGCTCAACCGCGATGTGCAGGATGCCGTGGAACACCATCAGGTGAACATCATCATCCTGAGCGACGTGACGGAAAGGGATACCGACATTCCGATTCCGTCGCTGCTGGCGATCTCCTCCGTCCATCAGCATCTGATTCGGGTGGGCCTTCGGACCAAGGCGGATCTTGTCGCAGAAACAGGCGATCTCCGGGAAGTGCACCATGCCGCCATGTTGGTCGGGTACGGCGCTTCGGGCATTTATCCCTATCTAGCGCACGCGGCCATCCGCGACATGGCGGAATCCGGCAAACTGAAGACTTCGGCGGCCGAGGGCATCCGTCATTACAATGAAGCCCTTGTCCAGGGGATCGTCAAGGTCATGTCCAAGATGGGCATTTCCACCATCCATTCCTACCATGGCTCGCAGATCTTCGAAGCGCTTGGCATCAGCCAGGCGGTTGTTGAAAAATACTTCACCAATACCGTCAGCCGCATCGGCGGTCTCGGGATCGGCGATATCCAGCGCGAAGCGGTGGTGAAGTATGATCTGGCAGAGGAAGCGGAAGCGGAACAGCGGCCGGGACTTGAATCCTCCGGCGAAACGCGTTATCGCACGGACAAGGAAGAGCACCTGTATGACCCGATGACAGTCCAGTTGCTGCAGAAGGCTGTCCGTTCGGGTGACACAAAAATCTACAAGCAGTACAGCAGCCGGTTCAACGAAGGACGGGTTCGGACGACCCTCCGCAGTTATATGGATTTTGCACCGCAATCGTGCATTCCGATCGAAGAGGTCGAACCGGCCGCAGAGATCGTGAAACGCTTCAAGACCGGCGCCATGTCCTATGGTTCCATTTCCCAGGAGGCGCATGAGACCCTGGCCATCGCGATGAACCGCCTCAAGGGCAAGTCCAACTCCGGCGAGGGCGGCGAGGATGTGGCCCGCGAACGGTTGGACGCAAACGGCGATTCGAAGCTGTCCGCCATCAAACAGGTCGCATCCGGCCGTTTCGGCGTTACGTCACGTTATCTGAACTCCGCGCGGGAAATCCAGATCAAGATGGCGCAGGGCGCAAAACCGGGTGAAGGCGGTCATCTGCCTGGCAAGAAGGTGTATCCATGGATAGCGAAGACCCGCCAGTCCACGCCGGGCGTCGGGCTGATTTCACCCCCCCCGCATCATGACATCTACTCCATCGAGGATCTGGCTGAATTGATCTTTGATCTGAAAAACGCGAACGACCGGGCGGAGATCACCGTCAAGCTGGTCTCGGAAACCGGCGTGGGGACGGTGGCCGCGGGCGTTGCAAAGGGCGGCGCGGGTCTGATCCTCATTTCAGGGCATGACGGCGGAACCGGCGCCGCACCTGCGAGCTCCATCCGGCATGCGGGACTCCCCTGGGAACTCGGCCTGGCCGAAGCCCAGCAGACCCTGATGAAGAACGGTCTGCGGAGCCGCGTCCGCATCGAGACGGATGGCAAGCTGATGACCGGACGCGATGTCGCGATCGCCTGTCTGCTGGGCGCCGAGGAATTCGGTTTTGCCACGGCGCCGTTGATCGCCATGGGCTGCCTGATGATGCGGGCCTGCCAGCAGGACATCTGCCCTGTCGGGATCGCCACGCAGAGCGAGGCGCTCCGTGGTTGCTTCAAGGGAAAACCGGAACATGTGGAAAACTTCATGCTGTTCGTAGCGGAAGAATTGCGTGAATACATGGCAGCGCTCGGGTTCAGGACGATCCAGGAAATGTGCGGTCATGTCGAATGTCTGAAGGCGATGGACAGCATTGCGGGCTGGAAGGCGAAGACACTTGACCTTTCGCAAATTCTCGCAAAACTTGAGACCCCGTACAAGGGTCTGATTGAAAACAGCGAAACGCCTTATTATGTCCCGGAAATGGCTTTCCGCTTCGATTTGCAGGAGAGTCTCGACATGACCCTGTTCCTTCCGCTCTGCGACAGGGCGATTGAAACGGGCATCCCGGTGCATTTCAAGGCGGACGTTTCGAATGTGGACCGCGCGCTCGGAACCATTCTGGGATCCCGCATCACACGCAAGCATCCGGAAGGGCTACCGGAAGAACGGATCAAGCTCGATCTGGAAGGGTCCGGCGGGCAGAGTCTCGGAGCGTTCCTTCCGAAGGGAGCCTGGATCCGGGTGACCGGAGATGCGAACGACTACTTCGGCAAGGGGCTATCCGGCGGAACCCTTGCGGTCACCCCGCCTGCGCGGGCCGGGTTCGTCGCTTCCGAAAACGTCATCATCGGCAACGTCGCTTTCTATGGCGCAACCTCCGGAAAAGGATTCATCAATGGCATGGCCGGTCAGCGCTTCGCCGTGCGCAACTCGGGCGCGGACCTTGTTGTGGAGGGGATCGGCAATCATGGCTGCGAGTACATGACAGGTGGAACAGTGGTCTGCCTCGGTCCTGTCGGCGTCAACTTCGCATGCGGCATGTCGGGTGGAGAAGCCTTCGTGTACAATCCGAAGGAGGATCTTGCAGGAAGGGTCAATCATGGAATGGTTGAACTGACCCGTTTGGATGAACAGGACTTCACCCGCCTGAAGACGCTGCTGGAGGAACATATCGCCTTGACACGTTCACCGCTCGGTATCCGGCTGATGTTCTCCTTCGAACAGGAAAAACACAAGTTCCGGAAGATCATTCCGATCGAGTACAGGAAAATCCGGGATTTGACCCGGGCGGAAGAAAAGAAAGGCGCAAGTCACGACGAGGCGGTCATCCGTGCATTCAACCTTGCAACCGGCAAGGTTGCGGCGGCACATGCAGGGGGTCATGGACATCATCAGGCAGCGGGCAAAGTTCCGGCAGAGGTGAAATGAGATGGGCAAAACAGGTGGCTTTCTGGAATATGGGCGAGAAGAGCATAGTGTAAGACAACCGGGGGAGCGCATTCAGGATTTCAATGAATTCGCCCTTCCCCTTACCCTGGAAGAACAACGGATTCAAGCGGCACGCTGCATGAACTGCGGCACACCGTTCTGCCAGACCGGCATGCTGATTGACGGCAGAGTGACGGGCTGCCCGCTGCACAACCTGATTCCGGAGTGGAACGACCTGATCTGGAACAACAACTGGAAGGAAGCCCACGAAAGGCTCAACCTGACGAATCCGTTCCCGGAATTCACCGGACGTGTCTGTCCCGCGCCTTGCGAGGCTGGCTGCAACCTTGGCTTGAATGAAGATCCGACTTCGATCAAGGACGACGAGCTGCAGATCATTGAGACGGCGTTCGAGCGTGGTTATGTGAAACCCGTCCTGCCGAAGGTCCTGAGCGGGAAGCGCGTGCTTGTCATCGGAGGCGGTCCATCCGGGCTTGCCGCAGCGCAGATGCTCGTCCGGGTCGGACACAAGGTGACGGTTTTCGAGCGGAATGACCGCATGGGCGGATTGCTCATGTACGGCATCCCGAACATGAAGCTGGACAAGGCTGTCATTGCCAGAAGACTGGATTTGATGGAACAGGAAGGCGTTGAATTCGTCTGCAACCGTTCCGTGACAAGCCGGGAGGATGCAGAAGCGCTTCTGCGGGAATACGACGCGGTGCTTCTCTGTTGCGGCGCGACCAAGGGCAGGGCGTTCCAGGCGCCGGGATCCGATGCGGAAGGGGTTCTTTTCGCCGTCGATTATCTCTCGCGCAACACAAAAAGTTTGCTGGATTCCGGATTGACGGACGGAAAGGCTATCTCTGCCAAGGATAAACATGTTATAATCATCGGCGGCGGTGACACCGGCACGGATTGTGCCGGCACATCCCTGCGGCAAGGTGCGAAGTCGGTGACCCAATTCGAGATCATGGCCCAGCCACCCTTGTCGCGTGCCGCGAACAATCCATGGCCCGAATGGCCGACTGTCTACAAGCAGGATTACGGACAACGGGAAGTGGAAACAGTTTTCGGCGCGGATCCGAGACGTTGGCTCAGCACCGTGACGCGGGTGAACAAAAACGAGGCCGGTCAGGTTGTTTCCGTCGACACCACCAAGGTGGAATGGCGGAAAACCGAAAGGGGCATGAGCCCGGTGCCTGTCGAAGGCAGCGAGGAAACACTTCCCTGTGATCTGCTCCTGATTGCGATGGGATTCATCGGGCCGGAAACGGAAATCATGGATGCGTTTGACATTGGCAGGGACGGCAGCGGACGGCCGGTGGCGGACAAACTCTACCATACCTCGAACAACAAGGTGTTTGCCGCAGGGGACGCCAGACGCGGGCAATCGCTCGTTGTCTGGGCGATCGCCGAAGGCGTGGAAGCGGCCCGCGAAGTGAACCGGGTTCTGAAGGAGAAGAAAGCATGAAGTACATTTTTGTGACCGGAGGCGTCGTCTCGGGGCTAGGCAAAGGAATCACCGCGGCTTCCCTGGGCCGATTGCTGAAAGCGAGGGGCTACAAGGTCACGATGCAGAAGCTTGATCCGTATCTGAACATCGATCCCGGCACCATGAATCCCATCCAGCATGGAGAGGTTTTCGTGACGGACGACGGTGCGGAGACGGACCTTGATCTGGGCCACTATGAACGGTTCATCGACGAGAATCTTTCCCAGGAAAGCAACGTGACTTCCGGTCGCGTCTACTGGCATGTGCTGGAGAAGGAGCGTCGCGGCGATTACCATGGCGGAACGGTCCAGGTGATACCGCACATCACCAACGAGTTCATCCATGAAATCCAGTCAGGCAAGGATGATTGCGATTTCGCCCTGGTGGAGATCGGCGGGACGGTCGGAGACATGGAAAGTCTTGCCATTCTGGAAGCGGCACGCCAGTTTGCGATGAAATTCGGACGCGCCAACTGCCTCTTCCTGCATGTGACGCTTGTACCATACCTTGCGGCTTCCAAGGAGCAGAAGACCAAGCCGACCCAGAACAGCGTGAAGGATCTCCTCTCGCTTGGCATCCAGCCGGATGTCATCGTTTTACGTTCGGAGCGTCCACTCGAGGAAGGGATCAAGAACAAGATCGCGCTTTTCTGCAATGTGCCGGAAACATCGGTCATCGAGAATCTTGATCTTGATTACCTTTATGAAGTGCCGCTCGCGCTGGAAAGCGAAGGATTGGCGGAAGTGGTCTGCAACTATTTCGGTGTGCCCAGCGGTGTGCCGGAGCTGACGGACTGGAAAGAGATGGTCGACAATCTGAGCCATCCCGTTCATCATGTGACCATTGCCATCATCGGCAAGTATGTGAAGCTGCGCGATGCCTATCTGAGCGTGAGCGAAGCGCTTACCCACGGCGGGATTCCGTCCCGTACCCAGGTTGAGTTGAAATGGATCGATTCGGAACTCGTGACGGATGAAAACGCCGCGGAGTTTCTTGCGGGCGTGGATGGAATTCTGGTGCCCGGCGGTTTCGGCATGCGCGGCATCGAGGGCAAGATTTCCGCCTGCCGCCACGCCAGGGAAAACGGGATCCCCTATTTCGGAATCTGCCTTGGCATGCAGATTGCATTGATCGAATCCGCCCGCAATGTGGCCGGACTCGTGGGGGCGAACAGTGCCGAATTTGAAGCGGAAACCCCGTACCCTGTCGTTGACCTGATGCCCGACCAGCGCTCCATCGACAAACTCGGTGGAACAATGCGTCTGGGCAAATATCCTTGCCATCTGGAAGCCGACAGCAAGGCCTGGAGCCTATACAAGCACGATCTGATCACGGAACGGCATCGTCACCGGTATGAAGTGAACAACGACTACATCGACATCCTGCAGCGCAGCATGAAGATCTGTGGCAAGTCGCCGGACGGACATATCGTGGAGATGATCGAAATCCCGAATCACCCGTTCTTCATCGGTTGCCAGTTCCATCCGGAATTCAAGTCGAGACCGAATCGTCCGCATCCGCTGTTCCGCGGCTTCATTGAAGCAAGCCTTGCGCGGCAGGGTGTGGCGGGCTGAAGAATCCACTGCTTCATGTTCTCTGACGGGTACAATCATTCAAAGCGCGAAAAGGCCGGATCTCATGCTTTTGCAAGGGATCCGGCCTTCTTTCCGATATTAGGGGGAAACGAAAATACTGATGATCTCCGTTTCCCCCATTTGCATGGAGTCTGTTGTTCCGTTGCGCGGATCGGTACGCTTCTGCGTGCCCTGGTTCCGTTCAGCCGATTGCATCGGATCCGATTTCCCCGGTTCGGATGCGGTACACTTCCTCTACCGGCATCACAAAGATCTTGCCGTCTCCGATGTTTCCCGAGCGGGCGGACCCGATGATGGCATCGATGGTCGGTTTCACAAACGAATCATTGACCACGATTTCGATACGGATCTTCGGCAGCAGATTGATGGTCTTGATGCTGCCACGGTAGTTTTCCGTATAGCCCTTCTGCTGGCCGCATCCCCGGACGGGGCTCACGGTCATTTTGGTGATGTCGGCATCGAAAAGGGCCTGCTTGACGTTGTCGAGGGATTCAGGGCGGATGATGGCAATCACCATTTTCATAGGGGCACATCCTTTCAATCATTGATGGAAGGGGCTTTCCGGCAAGGATCGGGATGCATCAGACGAGTGTCTGGTCCATGGAGAAGTCCGGATAAGCTTCTTCACCATGCTGGCTGATGTCAAGACCCTGCATCTCATCCTTTTCCTCCACACGGACCTTGATAACCAGGCTAACCGCCTTCATGATCAGGAAAGTCATGACACAGGAGAATACGACCGTGATGGATGCAGCCGCCAGCTGAATGAAAAACTGCGAAGGATTGCCGTAAAGCAGGCCGTCGCGGCCGGCGGGATTTACGGTTGTCGTAGCGAAGACGCCTGTCATGACCGCGCCGTAGAATCCGCCGACGCCATGGCATCCGAAAGCGTCCAGCGCATCGTCATAGCCAAGTTTCTGCTTGAGGAAACTCACTGCGAAGTAGCAAAGCGGGCTGACCAATGCGCCGATGATGACTGCTGCGACCGGTGTGACGAATCCGGCACCGGGTGTGATGGCAACCAGGCCGACAACTGCGCCGGTGGCGGCACCGAGAATGGTCGGTTTTCCCTTGTGGAACCATTCGATGAACATCCAGGAAAGCAGGGCGGCCGCGGCGGCCGTATTGGTGGTCAGGAAGGCATGGATGGCGAGTCCGCCGGAGCTGAGCGCCGATCCGCCATTGAAGCCGAACCAGCCAAACCACAGAAGGGCCGCACCCAGCAGGACGAACGGAATGTTGTGGGGGGTTGCCGTGTTCTTCTCCTTGCGTTTTCCCAGCATGAGGGCGATCACAAGACCTGCGAAACCGGAACTGATATGGACGACCGTACCTCCGGCGAAATCAAGCGCCTGGAATACGGCATTCGGGTTCATCAGGGACATCCAGCCATCCGCGCCCCAAACCCAATGGGCGACCGGGTCGTAAACCAGAGTCGTCCACAGAAGGGTGAACAGGAGGAATGCGGAGAACTTCATGCGTTCCGCAAAAGCGCCGGAAATCAGGGCGGGCGTGATGATGGCGAACATCAGCTGGAACAGGGCGAACAAAGTGTGCGGGATGGTTCCGGCATAAACGGAAGGCGCAGTACCGACCCCGGAGAAGCCAAGATATTGACCAATTCCCATCAGCGGGCTCCCGGTCCCAAATGCGATGGAATATCCGAAGAACAGCCACTGGATGGAGATGAACGCCATCAGGACGAATGAGTTCATCATCGTATTGAGCACATTCTTGCGTCGGACCATGCCGCCATAAAAAAAAGCAAGGCCGGGGGTCATGATGAAGACAAGGACCGCGCTGACAAACATGAAGGCCGTATCGCCCGAGGACTGGGCTGCGGTCACGCCGATCGCATCCTTGAATGCAGCTTTGGCTTCGTCACCTTGCGCGGCAAAGGTATCGTTCAGACTCGACACCGGTTCCGTGGCAAAGGATGCAAAGGAAAAGGACAGGCACAGAAGTATGCAAAGTAGCAAGCCGATGCTGAGTTTTCGTTTCATGCTCATCCCTCCATGATTATAATTCTCTGATAGCCTCGCATCCGGCCGGGTTGCAGGCTCAATGGACAAAACGAAAAAAGGCACCTCGGGGATTCCCCCAAAGCGCCTTCGCTTTTTCCATACTGTTCAAGAACAATGCCATCATAACAGGAAGAAAAGAAAAATGCAAGAAACTAACCCGAAAATGTCATAATTCATAAAAAAAAGGGAGACCAAGGCCCGCACGGGTCAAAGGACATGCATGTTTCTGGAAGCCGTTTCGATGCCGGTTTCCGTTCCTGCCGTTTTCCGGTATGATGGTGGATGGGAGATCCGGTGTGCGGGGATGTCTGCCGACTGGATTCAAGCTTCACGCCATTCTGCAGCAGGGGAGAAAAGTGCATGCATCTGATTGCCAGATCCTATCGTTTTTTATTGCGCTTCCTTCGTCGGATTACGCAGGATCGGGTGGCGGAATGGGGAGCGCAGTTTTCGTTTTATCTGATGCTTGCCCTGTTCCCGTTTCTTGCCTTGTTGACGAACCTGGCTTCCCAGACACGTCTGGTGGGGGAAGGTGTCATGGCCCAGTTGTCGAAGGTGCTTCCGTACGAAGCCTATGAACTGGTTGCCGGTACGGTTCATGACATTACGGTGACGGAGAAGCCCGAACTGCTTTCCATCAGCATGATCGTGGCGTTGTGGGCTGCATCCAGCGGCGTTTTCGCGTTGTCAAAGGGGCTCAACATGGCGCACAAGGTGGAAGAAACGCGGAAACCCTGGGTGGTTCGCGGGTTGTGCGTTCTGTTCACCCTGCTGATCGTGCTGTCCATCTTTATCGAGATGCTGATGATCGTGTTCGGTGATTTCATTTTGAATCGCATGTCGGTGTTGTTCCATGTTTCCGCGCCCTTTATCAATCTGGGGCGGTTCATCCGGATCGTCGTTCCTGTCGGGGTTGTATTTCTCACCCTTGCCTTGCTGTTCTACCTGATTCCGAGCCGAAGAACCCGTTTCCGCAAGGTTTTGCCCGGTGCGCTGTTTTCCACGTTCATCTGGATGGGTTCATCGTGGCTGTTCTCTCTGTATGTTTCCCGATTCGGCAGGTATTCGCGGTTTTACGGCAGCCTGGGGGGGGTCATCATCCTTATGATCTGGATCTACATTTCCAGCATCACCTTGATCATGGGCAGCGAGGTGAATGCTTTGCTGGATCCCGTCGGACGATCCCTTGATAAGAATGCCGGCGTTTCTT
Organism: uncultured Clostridia bacterium; assembly: GCA_942493335.1. Lineage (GTDB taxonomy): Bacteria > Bacillota > Clostridia > DSM-8532 > DSM-8532 > JAEWSN01. The sequence goes on from OW818693.1 coordinate 4,218,974, forward strand.
GATGGTTGACCCGGTCCTGCCGGGCGGGTATGCTTTGGGCAGAGGCAGAGGCAGAGGCAGAGGCAGAGGCAGAGGCAGAGGCAGAGGCAGAGGCAGAGGCAGAGGCAGAGGCAGGGGCTGATGCAGGGGCTGATGCAGGGGTAAGGTAAGGGGTAAAGGTAAAGCAAGGACAAGGGCTGGCGCCATTGTCTGCGGAGGGAGACGAAGATGAATGAGGTCATCGGGAACATGCTTGCCCGGCGGAGCATCCGCCGTTTCACCGAAGAACAGGTGCCGGAACCTGATCTTCGGGATATCCTCACTGCGGCCCAATATGCGCCGTGCGGGTCCAATTCGCAGTTCTGGCACTTCCTTGTCATCCAGTCCAGACCGGTTCTTGCGGAATTGAACGGGTTGGTGAGATCCGCCTTTGCCGCAATTGAAGTGGATGAGGGGACCTATGTGTCCATGCGCGGCGGCAAGGAAGCTGCGAAACGTGAAACCTATGCGTTCCATTACGAGGCGCCGACCCTGGTTGTGGTCACCAATCGGAAATCCTACCCGAACGCCATGGCCGATAGCGCCTGTGCGCTGGAGAACATGCAGCTCGCCGCGCACTCGCTTGGCCTGGGATCCTGCTGGATCAACCAACTGACCTGGTTTGGGGAGGATCCTGCCATCCGCATGGTTCTGGAACGGTTGGGCATGCCTTCCGATGAGCGGGTTTGCGGATCCCTCTCCATTGGACATCCTGCCGGACAGACGCCGGAAGCGCCCGCCAGGAAAGGGGATCCGTTTCTTTTCATTCGTTGAGAAGCTGGATCACTGTGTGTCCGCCAACTGAGCACGATGATTCACCAGTGCTTCACGGCGTGTTTGCCATCTAGAACCACTTCCGCAGAACCATGGACTTGACATGATCCGCCGGCCTTGTTAAACTAATAACAAATGGATGGTTTGCTGGCCGCAACACGAAGCAGAAAGGGAGCCTTTCTGCCTGGTCGTACGGATACAGGGTCATCCGGGTATCCATCCCCTGGGGGAGAAGCGCAAGGCCTGTGAACCATCGCGGCCATACGCTCATCCGGAAGGCGGACGGTTCGATATCCGATCCTGCGGATGACATCGTGACGCCGCATGGACGGTTTGAAATCGTACGGTCTTTCCAATGGGGGAAGGCCGTTTTTGTTTGCGCGGTCCGGACCCGAACACAAGCCAAGGCCTATCACATGCATTCCGACCAGATCTCCATCCGGACCATGCCCGGTCGTATCCTCGGCGCAATGGGTCGTGGCCGCAGGATCGGAGACAGAAAGGAATTCCATTCATGAAGCAGAAGCCCATCGACAATCTTCTTCTGATCCACAGGCTGCGGGAAATGCAGGCACTTTCCGGGGAGGAGATTCTGCAGCTGCTTGACACCATGACGGAGGCGGAGCGTGCCGTTCTGCTTGATCAAGCCCATGAAGTGCGCAGTGCACAATATGGAAACGCTGTTTTTGTCCGGGGATTGATCGAGCTGACAAACTTCTGCAGGAAGGACTGTGCGTACTGCGGAATCCGTCGATCGAACCGGACTGCAGATCGATACCGACTTTCTCCGGAAACCATCCTGGAAGCCTGTGCCGAGGGATACCGCCTTGGTTTCCGGACTTTCGTCCTGCAGGGCGGAGAGGATCCTTATCTGAACGAAGCGCGCATTGTTGAAATCGTCGGCGCCCTCCGGGCGCGGTTCCCGGATTGCGCGATCACCCTGTCGATCGGGGAATGGCCAGGATCCTCCTATGAGAAGTTCTTCCGGGCGGGTGCGGACCGATATCTGCTGCGCCATGAAACCGCTTCCGAATCGCTGTATCGAAGCATTCATCCGGACAGCGACTTTCATGAACGCAGACGCTGCCTGCGGGACTTGAAGGAGATCGGATTCCAGACTGGCGCCGGGTTCATGGTGGGCATTCCCGGTCAGACAACGGCGGATTTTGTGCAGGATCTTCTTTTTCTGAAGGAGTTGCAGCCCCATATGGTCGGCATCGGACCCTTCATTCCCCATAAGGATACGCCATTGGCCGGGAATCCTGCGGGAACCGTCGAAAAAACACTTGTCCTGCTGGCGTTCGTACGGCTGCTGCTGCCGGAAGTGCTGCTGCCTGCAACCACGGCACTCGGCACCATCGATCCTTTCGGACGCGAGAAGGCCTATCTGGCGGGTGCGAATGTCCTGATGCCGAATCTGACTCCACCTGCCGAAAAATCAAAATACCTGCTGTATGAAGGCAAAGCTTCGGTGGATGATCCGCCTGCGAAATGTCTTGAGGCATTGAAACGGAAAACGGAAGCGGCCGGTTTTGTCCTCGACATGCAGGTGGGCGATCATCGGGGATGGGCGCATGCCGGGGAGCGACGCATGAATACGGCAGAATGAATCTTCATGTGTCTTGAACTGAATGCTTCCGTCACAGGCTCCTGATGCATGGGATGCGGAAACAGGCGGATCGGGTACGAAAACAAGTGGATCAGGTGCGAAAACACGTGGATCAGGTACGAATACACGTGGACCCATGCAGGAAGGGGTGGCCGGATGAAGGAAAGAATGGAGCATGATCTCCTCGGGGAACGACGTGTTCCGTGCGGTGTCTATTGGGGAATCCACACGCTGCGCGCGGTGGAGAATTTTCCCGTCTCCGGACAGCCGGTCCACCCGGAACTGATTCGCGCGTTGGTTCTGGTGAAGAAGGCGGCCGCCATGACGAACCGGGAGTTGGGCCTTTTGTCTGATGCGGTGTCCGGGGCTGTCATCGGAGCCTGCGACGATCTGCTGGATGGGGTGGACGCACCCGAAGGCGGCTGGCTGGGTCAATTTCCAGTGGACGCCATGCAAGGCGGAGCCGGGACAAGTGCCAACATGAATGTGAACGAGGTACTGGCCAACCGGGCCATCGAACGTTTGGGCGGAATCCGCGGCGATTACGCGCTGGTCCATCCGCTGGACCATGTAAATCTGTCCCAATCCACGAACGATGTGTTTCCGACAGCATTGCGCGTGGCGGCGATCCGTTTGCTGTTGCCTCTTTCTGAAGCGTTTGCGTCGCTGCAGACCGCCCTTCAGGAAAAGGAGAATGCTTTTGGCGACGTCCTCAAGGTGGGTAGGACCCAATTGCAGGATGCGGTGCCGATGCTGCTCGGGCAGGAGTTCGGCGCTTGGGCGCAGGCCGTCGCACGGGACCGCTGGCGCCTGTACAAGGTGGAAGAGCGGCTTCGTCAGGTGAATTTGGGCGGAACCGCCATCGGGACAGGTTTGAATGCGGAGAAGCAGTACGTCTTCCAGGCGGTGGAGCACCTTCGGGAGTTGACCGGACTTGGGCTTGCGCGGGCCGATTCGATGATCGACCCCACACAGAACTGCGATGTGTTCGTGGAAGTGTCCGGTCTGCTGAAGACCGCTGCCGTGAACCTGTCCAAAATCGCGAATGACCTGCGGTTGCTGGCTTCGGGGCCACACGCGGGGCTTGGGGAGATTCGGCTGCCCGCGATGCAGGCCGGCTCCTCGATCATGCCCGGCAAGGTAAATCCGGTCATCCCGGAAATGGTGAACCAGATCGCCTTCCAGGTGATGGGGAATGACCTGGTCATCACCCAGGCTGCCGCATCCGGACAGCTGGAGTTGAATGCCTTCCTGCCCGTCATGGCCCGCAATCTCTTCGAGATGATGACCCTGATGACCAAGGCCGTCCGCCTGCTCATCGATCGCTGCATCAAGGGGATCGAGCCGGACCGGGCGCGGTGCGCGGAACTGGTGGAACGCAGCAATGCCCTGGTGACGGCGCTATCCACCCGGATTGGATACGAAATGGCTTCGGATGTCGCAAAAGATGCCACATCCGGCAAACGAACCGTAAGGGAGGAGCTGCAGCTTCGGATCGCAGCAGGAACCCTGCAGGATTTGGATGGAACCCCTTTCACAAAGGAAATGCTTGAGGCGGCCCTGAATCCGCTGGCCATGACGCAACCAGGCATCCCCGGGAAAAAGGCGGCAAAACGGAGGAAGACGACATGACGACACTGAACAGCACCCCGATGGCCAATCGTACGCACATCGCCATTTTCGGACGGCGGAATGCGGGAAAGTCCACCCTCATCAACGCGCTGACCAACCAACAGCTCGCTGTCGTCTCCGAAGTGGCCGGCACCACGACCGATCCGGTCTTCAAGGCCATGGAATTCCTGCCCATCGGTCCTGTCGTGATGGTGGACACCGCTGGATTTGATGATGACGGCGAGTTGGGCGGGTTGCGCGTGGAGAAGACGCGCGAGGTCCTCCGAAAGACGGATCTGGCCCTTCTGGTCCTTTCGGCCGGGGAAGGCGTGACGCGGCATGAGAAAGATTTCGCGGCGGAACTGAAAGCGAGTGGCATCGTTGCAGTAGCCGTCGTCAACCAGGCGGATCGATACCCGGTATCAGCGGAGGAAGTCGTTCGGATCGGGCAGGAACTCGGCGTGCCGGCCATCGCAGTCAGCGCATCCACGAAGGCGGGAATCGAGGAACTGAAGGAACTGATCGCACACAATGTGAAATATGACGATTCCCAGCTTCACGTGGTCGGAGACCTGATCAAGCCGGGCGATTTCGTCGTGCTTGTGACGCCCATCGACAAGGCGGCGCCGAAAGGCCGGCTCATTCTGCCGCAGCAACAGACGATCCGCGACATCATCGAATCCGATGCCATCGCCATCGTTACGAAGGAACATGAGCTGAAGGAGACCCTTGCGAATCTTGGGAAGAAACCTGCGCTCGTTGTGACCGACTCCCAAGTGTTTCTGAAGGTTTCGGCCGACGTGCCGAAGGACATTCCGCTGACCGGCTTCTCCATTCTTTTCGCCCGCATGAAGGGTGAACTGGAGGAAATGGTGCGCGGCCTGAAGGCCTTTGAGAATCTGAAGCCCGGCTCGCGCGTTCTGGTGGTCGAAGGATGCACGCACCACCGTCAGTCCGATGACATCGGGACCGTGAAGATCCCCCGCTGGATCCGGCAGATGGTCGGGGGCGAGGTGGAGTTCGAATGGGCGTCCGGCGCCCATTTCCCGAAGGATCTGTCGCGGTTCGACGCCATTGTCCATTGCGGAGCCTGCATGCTGAACAAGCCGGAAATGAAATACCGGATGAATTATGCGCGGGAGCACGGGATTCCAATGACGAACTATGGCATGCTCATCGCGCATGTCCAGGGCATTCTGGAGCGGGCGATCGCACCGTTTCCCTCCGCACGGATGGCTTGGGAGGAAATCGACGGCTGAGCCGGGTGACTTGAGGGGGAGACATGCATGGGCAGACGGCTTGCGGGAAAACCGGCAGCTGGCGGACTGCTTGTGATGGCTTGATAAGTTTTCCGCCAGCCGCAATTCAGATCGCAATTGTTCTTTTCTCTTCTGCGGAACGCAGTGCGCCGAACACGGCACGCATGGCGTGAAGGGCTTCGGATCCGGATGAAATGGGCGGTGTGCCGGTTTTAACGGCGTGGACGAAAGCGTCGATGATGCCGCTGTTCTTGCGGATACCCGCCAGCTGCTCCTCATTGGTCGCGATTTTTCCGATTTCGTACTGGATGGATTCGCCGGTTTTCTTTTCGATGATCAGGGCATGCTTCGGATCGTCGTCGATACGGAGAACGCCCTTGGTTCCGTAAATGCGGGTGGAATTATCCTCCCGGCCGTAGAAGGTCCAGCTGGCCCGTACCGTTCCGAGTGCTCCGCCGGACATCCGCAGGATGCAGAGGGCATTGTCGTCGACCGTGATGGGGGAGCCGTCCGGGAAGGTCTTGTGCAGGGTTTCCACCATGGCGGTCACTTCCGTCGTGTATTGCCCTGTCAGGTAATGCAGGATGTCGATCTTGTGGATGCCCAGGTCTGCGATGGCGCCGAACAGGGCCTGCTTCTTGTCGAAGAACCAGGGATTCGTCTGCCCGGTCCACTGTTCTGGGCCCTGATGACCAAAATTGGACTGGAAGCTGAGGATTTCCCCGATTTCCCCCTGGCTGATGAGTTCGCGCGCCACCCGGTTCGAGTCCGCGAACCGTTGGTTGTGGCCGATCATCAGCAGTTTTCCATTCTCACGGGACGCGGCATCCATTTGCTCGCAGTCCGCCAGGCTGGTCGCCATCGGTTTTTCACACAGAACATGTTTGCCGGCCCGAAGGGCTGCGATCGTGATGGGCGCATGCGCGGTGTTGGCGGCGCATACACTGACGGCATCAAGCCCTGGAGCCGCGAGCAGCGCATCGACCGTATCATAGGCGGTGCCGCCATACAACTCCGCCATTTCCCGCGCACGTTCCGGCACCGTGTCATACAAGGCATGAACGGCACAGTCCGGGTTCTCCGCATATTCGGGGAGATGGCGCAGCTGCGCGATTTTTCCACAACCGATGATACCGACTTTCAACATGTCATCTCCTTTTTCCGGGTGTCGCTCCCGGTAGCGTCACTCCCGGGATGATCACATTCCGGGAGCCCTTCGGTAGTCGTTTCAACCTATGCCGCATGATATTGCACACGTGTTCATCAATGCCAAAAAAAGAGGGGATGATGGCGGCAGCCCACCGGCCATTCAAGTGGAGTCCCTTACAACCAATTCGAAGTCAAGCAACTGCTCCTTGCGGGTTGCATTCATTCCGTTCATCAGATTCCAAAGCAATTCCATCGAGGAGGCGCCCATGTCGTAACAGGGGATGCGGATGGTCGTGATGTGGGGCTTGAACATGGTGGCGTATTCGACGTCGTCGAAACCGATGACGGCCAGATCGTCGGGAACCTTGAACCCCGCATCCTCCGCACCGCGCACGGCTCCGAGCGCCAGGATGTCGGATACGCAAAGGACGGCGGTCGGCCGGTTCGGCAGGGCGAGCAGATTGTGTACGGCCTTCACGCCGTTCTGGAAGTGATAGCCTTCGCCGGCATACTGGACAAGTTCCGGATCATAGGGGATGCCGACCCGCTCCAGTTCCTCGCGGTAACCCTGGTTCCGGCTGCTGATGGAGGAGTAGGCGTCCGTGCTCGTGACCAGACCGATCCGCTTGTGGCCGAGGCCGGAAAGGTAGCGGATCGCGTGGCGTGCAGCCTTTCGGTTGTCGATGCGGACGTGCGGAATGTCGGAATCCGCGTAGTATTCCGAGCATTGCACCAGCGGATGCTGTTCCGACAGGTGGGCGATGAACTTCGGGGGATTTTCCGTGGCCAGCAGGATGGCGCCATCAGCGCGTTTCCCCTTGAGCATGTCGAGAAAATCCTTCTCGCGCTGCTTGTCCCCCTGCGTGGTGCAGAACATGGCGCTGTACCCGTGCTGCCGGGCGGAGTCCGCAATGCCAGTCACCACATTGGCATAGTACGGATTGATGAAATTCGGGCAGAGAACAAGGATGACCCGGCTTTCCGAACGCCGGAAATTGCGTGCCAGGACATTCGGCTCATAATGAAGGCGTTCGATGGCTTCCAGTACGCGCTTCTCCGTTTCGGGCGATACGCGGGGATTCTTGTTGAGCACGCGCGAGATGGTGGCGACGGACACCTTGGCTTCACGGGCGACATCGGAAATGGTAGCCATTGCAGGTTCCTCCATTCTTGCGCGTGGAACTTGATTCTTGGATGATTCGGACCTGATTCGGGGATGTGTCGAAATGTGTAATGGATTACATGACCTTGAAAACAAAATGGCCGGGTAAGGATTTCGCTCGCTGCATGGGCCGGATGCAGAAACAGGTGCGCGGACCGGAGGCATTTTCCTGGGTGTGACGACCATCGGATTGCTTCATGAATATTTCAGTATCGGGTAAGAACGTGAACGTGCATGTAATCAATTACATGCACATTCTAGCCGAATGCATCGGTTCTGTCAAGCAGGGCATCTCACCCTGTTCGTATCATCCTGCTTCGATCAGCTTGCTTCCCGCCTGAACCCCATGATATGATGCGACAAAAAGCATGGCAGGAACATAAAAAATGAACGGCGGAAGAGGGACGGCAACCATGAAACAGGCAGGGAAGACGGGCATGCCTTCAAACAGGCAGCGATATCTTGACTATGTCCGGACAGGTGGAAAGCGATTCTGTTCACCGCAGATTGGAGCGGGAGCAGGGTTCGATGCACGGATGTCAGGAATGGAATGGCTTTCGGAACCGGGTTATGCCGATACGAAGGCGGTATGTGGAAAATTCGATATGGTTCCTCTTTACAATTTCGGGCTGCCGGACCTGACGCAACTGATCACGGATTTCCGCTGGTCGGTCGTTTCGGACACCCTGGATGATCGGGGGCGGAGAATCCGGGAGAACCGATTCGACACACCCGCCGGCCACTTGATGTCAAAATCTGTAGAAGAGCGTATCAAGGGCGGTGCGCAGGTCAAATATCCTGTCACGGAGGAAACGGACCTGACGGTCCTGGAAGCGTACCTGGATGCCTTGCTCGAGGTAAAGGATTTCTCCCCGATCCGTGAAGAGGTGGCTGCGATCCGAAAGGTTGTCGGTGAGGATGAAGCCCTCGACATCCAGTGGTCCATGCAGCCATACGAACTTCTTTGCTTCCCGGATACGATGAACACGGCTCTCTTTGCGATGGAATGCCCGGAAACCTTCAAGAGGCTGATGGACAAGATCCTTCGGTTGAATGCGCCGTTGCTTCAGGCGGTCGCGGAAGGCGGCGCGGATTTCGTCTTTCTCGGCGGTCCCGGTTCCGAAATGATCTCCCCGAAGTATTACGAGGATTTCATTGTGCCCTATTCGCGGATCGTAACCGAGATGGCTCACGAGAACGGGCTGCTTGTCTATACCCACATCTGCTCGCCCATTGAACCGATGCTTTCGATGGGCTTCTACAACCAGATGGGCATCGATCTGTTCGAGACACTCTCCGAGGCTCCCGTCGGAAACGTAAAGAGTCTTGCGGATGCCTTTTCCAAGCTGGATCCATCCATCTGCACGCGGGGGAACATCGGGCTTGATCGGATGCTGCAGGATACACCAGCTGAAATTCGGGCGCAAAGCCTCCGGATTCTTGAGACTGCTGAGTCGATGGGCCGCAAGCATATTCTGGCCGCGAGCGACTACCTGTTTTACCATACGCCGGAGGAAAACGTCCACGCGATGTGCGATGCAGTCAGGGAATTCAACGGCTAAGGAACGCATAGGTCCGAGACCAGACATCTGACTGCCCGGGAGCCAGATTGATGGCCTTGAACATTTCCGGACTGACGACATGCGGCATGCCCCAGCAGGCGATCCGGCAGACAGGCACATCGAGTGTCTCCCGCAGACCGGCGCCGGAATCCGTGTTCCAGAGTTCCCAGGAAATCGGTCCTTCTGAAGGAACCTCCCCGCAGAGTGCATAAAAACCGGGAATGCCGTCCGGCCAGGTCAGGTGGCCGTCATCGGCCCAGATGCTGCCGTCGTTCCGTTTGAACGTGAGGGGATGGGAGAAGGTGAGATCATAGGCGCGCCCGATCGTCCGACCGTCGATCTGCAGGAAATTGTGGCAGTATTCCGTGGTCTGCAGGCGTTTTGCGCCGGTGTTCTCCAGCAGGTATCCGATACGGAGCGTATTGCCGGAAATCGTGAGGGTCTTCAGCAGTCGTGCCGCGTATCCCCGGCAATCAACCGCCGCGACTTCGAAGGACAGTCCGTCCGGCAGCTCGTTTACGGCGCAGGGAAACGGCTGGAGCGGATAATCCTTCATGAAGAAGTAGGGGGCGTCGGCGTCCTTTGTCAGGATCCCGATGCCGAGCTTCGGGAAAGACCCGCCTACGCCTGCTTCTTCGTATCCAACCGGTTCATGGATGCCGAACTCGTTGCAGATGCCGATACCGCCGGCGCCTTCCATCGGATTTGGGGATTCGACCGAACAAAAGACATGTCTTCCGTCCAGGATGACGTCTGTGACGAAGGCGGTCCAGTCAAAGCGCGTTCGTTTATAGACAAAACCGGGTTTCGCCACGCGTACCTTCAGGCGTTCCGTCGATAGTTCCCAGCCGGTGGTGTCCGTTCGGATCTTCATCGTATTTCCCTCCGTGCGAAAAGTGCTGTTGCTGCGGTCGTCGGATGCCGCATCGGCGGCGGACCGTCCGGCACAGGGACTGTACCGGAACCAGTTTATCGTAAAACAAGAGAATCCGCATCCCCCGACTGATTCTTCATGAGGTCTTGTTGCACGCTTCATCACTATGATACAATTTCTGAAGCAAGTACATTTCCAGGACTTGCTACCGGTGAACCGGTTGTCATGAAGGATGAACAGGTCGTGAACAGGAGGCATCATGAAACGGATCAATCTAGGCAACGGTGCGTTGCCGGCTTCGGAAATCTCCCTGGGATGCATGAGAATGGCAGGCCTGAGTGCCAAGGACGCGGAACTAGTCGTGAAGACAGCGTTGGAAGAGGGGATCGATTTTTTTGACCACGCCGACATCTACGGAGGCGGAAAATCGGAGGAAGTGTTCGCAAAAGCCATCGGCATGAAGTCCTCCGTGCGCGAAACCATACTGCTGCAGTCCAAATGCGGAATCCGTCAGGGATTTTTCGACTTTTCCAAGGAACATATCCTCGCTTCGGTCGACGGAATCCTGAAGCGCCTGAAGACCGATTATCTCGACGTTCTGCTCCTGCACCGTCCGGATACCCTCGTGGAGCCGGAAGAGGTGGCGGAAGCCTTCTCCCTCCTGCATCGCAACGGCAAGGTCCGCCATTTCGGCGTGAGCAACCAGAATCCGATGCAGATGGAGCTTCTCCAGCAGTCCGTGCAGCAGAAGCTGATCGCAAACCAGCTCCAGTTGAGCATCACGAATACCGGAATGATCGATAGCGGCATCAATGTGAATATGAAGATCGACCGGTCATTGGATCGGGACGGCAGCATCCTGGAATATTGCCGTTTGAAGGGCATTACCATCCAGCCCTGGTCTCCCTTCCAGTATGGTTTCTTTGAAGGCGCATTCCTGGACAATCCGAAGTTCCCGGAACTGAACGCGAAGATCGACGAGCTTGCGGCAAAGAAAGGCGTGACCAACACGGCCATTTCCATTGCCTGGCTGCTGCGCCACCCGGCGAAGATGCAGCCCATCATCGGCACCATGAATCCGCAGCGCATCCGTGACATCGCAAAGGCCTCCTCCGTGGAGCTTTCTCGTCCGGAATGGTATGAAATCTACCGTGCCGCCGGGAATACGCTGCCGTGATCCGGAACACCTTCAATCCCCAATGCTGACACGGACTTGTCGAACGCCGCCGCGTGTGTGGCGGCGTTCGAATGATTTGATGAAAAAGCAGGAGGACGGTATGGAGAACAATGTGAACATGGGGGACGCCAACCAGATCACCCGGGCGTACTTCGATTCGTTGTTGGTGGAGATGCGGCATATCGATTCCGTATTGCCTTCCACGAAACTGGATTTGTATGGCGAGACCTTCGCGACCCCCATCATGATGGCGGCCCTTTCCCATCTGAAGGGGCTCCGGGAAAACGGCATGGTGGAAATGGCGATGGCCGCATCCACCCTGAATTCTGTCATGTGGGCCGGTATGGGCGATGAGGACGAGTTGGACAGGATTGTGGCCACCGGCGCCAGAACCATCAAGATTGTCAAGCCATATGCGGATGATGACTGGGTGTTCCGGAAGATCGCCCATGCGGAACGATGCGGTGCGCTTGCCGTGGGCATGGATGTGGATCATGCCTTTGGCCATCGGGGGACCTATGACAATGTGCTGGGATTTCCGATGGTACCCAAGACCTTGGATAATATCAGGGCTTATATAAAAGCGACGAAGCTGCCTTTTGTCATCAAGGGTGTCCTGAGCGTGCAGGATGCGTTGAAGTGCCTCGAGGCCGGAGTGAAGGGCATCGTTGTGTCCCATCATCACGGAATTTTGCCGTATGCGGTGCCGCCCTTGATGATCCTGCCTGAAATCGTTGCCGCCGTGGGCGGGAAAATCCCCGTCTTCGTGGATTGCGGCATCATGAGCGGTATGGACGCCTTCAAGGCGCTTGCACTCGGTGCGACGGCCGTCTCGGCGGGGCGCATTGTGATGGGACCGCTCTCGACCAACGGGCCTGACGGAATCGTGGGCGTGATCGAATCCATGACGAAGGAACTGGCTGCCGCCATGGCACGTACTTGTTCCGCCGATATCGGTCATATCGATCCATCGTTGATCTGGCGGGACGGAAAGCGTGTTCTTGGCTGAACCCCGCCTTCGGGGAGGTCATTCCGTGCCACCTTCGAGCATGCGGCGATAGTCGCCGGGGGTGTAACCGGTATGCGCCCTGAAGTTCCGGCTGAAGTGATGGACATCGAAGAATCCTGCGGCCTCCGCGACTTCCTGTTGCGTCATCATCGTGGTTTCAAGCAGGAATCGGGCCCGTTCCAGCCGCATGCGGCGGAGGGCGGCGGTAGGAGGCATGCCGGTTGTCTGTCGGAACATCCGCGTCAGGGAGCCGGGATGGAAATGGAAATGCCGGGCAACCTCCTCCATTTTCAAGTCTTCCTGCAGATGAGCCGCCATATAGGCCCGGATTTCCTCCACCCGTGTCATCGAACCGGAGCGGATGGATATCCGGGTGCTGTCGGCGGCTTCTTCCGCAAAAAGAGCGAGAATGTCATGAAGAAGGGCCTTTTCCCTGAATCGGGAGGCCATCGTGTTCAAGTGACTGACCCGGACCAGTTCCGAGAACAGGTGTTGCAGGTGCGCCGGATCCGAAGGCGTGACGAGCGGCTGCAGGTGAAGGGTCTCGAACAGGCTTGTTCCGCCGATCTCAGCCGTGAAGTGGCACCAGTATTTGCGATAGGGCGCCGCAGGGTCCGTCCGGTAGGATTGCCTGTGTCCGGCCGGCATCAGGAGTAGTTGTCCCGGTTTGGGCTGAAGGACGGTTCCGTCGATCTCCACTTCGCCCTGTCCGTCGAGGATCAGGTAAAACTTGCTGTAATAAGGCACATAGTCCTTGTCGTGCCAATCCGGCCAGCATTGCGTGAGCGCGGCCGTTTCCAGGTTCAACTGGAGCCGTGCTAGCCAATCCCGTGTAAGGCCGGTGCCATCCTGCTGTGTGTCTCCGTCTTGGGGACGTACCTGCTTTTCCATAATGGGTTCCATTTCCTGTCCGTTTGTCATGCGGTCACCCCGAAGGCCGGTCAATTGCATGCAAAAAGCGGTTCGTTCCGGCGCTTCCATTCTATCATGATTATGCTATCATGAGGCTCGTACAGAACCGGCCAAAGTGCGGTTCATGGGGGAAGATGCGGGTTTTCGACGGATTCTGGCGGAAACCGCAATCGATGGCGAAGTGCCCGGCAGGGTGCGACAGGAGGATGCGGAATGAACGAGATCGTGAGGCAGAGGACGGAGCGGACCCGGTGGTTTCTGGAAGACAGGTTTGGCATGTTCATCCATTGGGGCCTGTATGCCATTCCGGCGCGGGGGGAATGGGTCCGGAGCGTGGAAAAAATACCGGTGGAAGCCTATGAGCCCTTTTTCGAATCCTTCAATCCGGTGGATTATGACCCGAAGCAGTGGGCGAAGGCGGCAAAGGCTGCCGGTATGAAATATGCGGTCCTCACGGCGAAGCATCATGATGGCTTCTGCCTGTTCGATTCGGCCCTGACAGACTACAAATCCACAAATACGCCCTGCAAGCGGGATCTGGTCCGTGAATTCCTTGATGCGTTCCGGGCGGAAGGTCTGAAGGTGGGCCTATACTATTCGCTGTTGGACTGGCACCATCCCGACTACCCCGCCTATTCGGACACAATTCATCCGATGCGGGGGAATGAAGCCTACAAGGATCGACCGGAGGAGTTCAGCCGGTATCGGGACTACTTGCACGGTCAGGTAAAGGAACTTCTGACCGGGTATGGAAAAATCGACATTCTCTGGTTCGACTTCTCCTATGACAAGATGGCCGGCGAAACCTGGGGAGCGACGGAGCTCATTCGCATGGTTCGTTCCCTGCAGCCGCATGTGATTGTGGACAACCGGCTCGAGGGCAGCGGGGACGGAAGTGGCAGCATCCTGACCACCAATCCCAGCGAGTATTCCGGCGATTTCGCTTCTCCTGAACAAGTCATTCCGCCGGCGGGCGTCGTGGATGCCGAGGGTGCTTCCGTTCCGTGGGAAGCCTGCATCACGCTGAACAACAATTGGGGATATCATGCGGGGGATCACAACTGGAAACCCTCGCGCATGATCATCCGGAAGCTCGTTGAATGCGTCTCCAAGAACGGGAATCTGCTCCTCAATGTCGGGCCCACAGCCCGGGGATGCATTCCGAAGGCTTCGCTCGACATTCTGGGCGAGGTGGGGCAATGGATGGACGCCAATGCCGCCTCCGTCCGCGGATGCGGAAAGGCGGAGCTGGACAAGCCCGATTGGGGACGTTATACGCAGAATGGAAAGACCCTTTACGCCCATGTGACGGAGGAGAGCGTGGGTCCGCTGAACCTGCGCGGTCTGGGTGGAAAAGTGAAGTCCGTACGCCTGCTGTCGGACATGTCGGAGGTGCTGCCGGCGCCTGTCTGGAATGTCAGGGAGTTCAAGGGCGATGCCTTCTACAGCCTTTCGAGCAGCGGTTCCTGCCTTCTTCCGGATGAACGGGATACGGTGCTGGAAATCACATTGGTGTAATCTGCGGAAGTGGGGCGATGCGGCGTTCGTCAAGACGAACGCCGCATCGGTTCGAGCAGAAATCAGAGAACCTCACTGACGAATCAACTCAATCAAAGAAACGGCATGGGACGGCATGCGGAAGGAAATCGAAAGGCATCCATCCTGCTGCAGCAGGCATGTTTCACCTGTGTAGGTTTCCAGGCCCTCGCGTGCCTTGAGTGCCGCGTATTGGTCTGCATCGGGATAACAGGGCGCGCCCTGCTTCACCCATTCGGCATGTGCATTGCTGTGGGAGCGGTCAATCCGGGCATGTCGGACATTAAGGGGTTCGGACGATCCCCATCCTGCCACTGTCAGCTTCACGGTCGTTTCTGATTTGCAGTCCCAGTCATCATGATGGCTGTAGACGAGAATCCGTACGCTCCCGTCCGCAGAGGCAGCTGCCATGCCGGAAATGTCGGGTTGTTCGTTCATGCCGAAAAGGTCCCGATAGGCCAGCACATCGTTCTCACCGGTACTCTCGAAGGATAACGCCTGTCCGCTCATTTTTCCGAACATCCGGAAGACATTGAGGACCGGTTTGTCGATGCCCTGCGTGGAGAACGTGCGGGTCCCTTCGAAGCAACGCTCCCCACGGAACAGAAAGGCCCATGCGAGCGGTCTGACTGATGCGCCGAACATCTTTGCCACCTGCTCGATGTGGTGATAGCCGCAGGCGACGTAACTGGCATAATATTCCGTGTTCCGGAAAGCCATGTTCGGGTTGTCATGGATTCCACCGGCCGCCCAGCCGTCCGGATCCGCTTCGGACAACACGACCTCCAGATGGCCGTATCCATGCCGGGAAAGCGAATCAAGCCCGGTTTTCACCTGGGAGACCTGCTTCTTTACGGAAGGGGTCTCTTTTGGCGCATTCAACTTGAAGGGGAAACCACCGCCTTTTGTGTGGAAGGTGGCGAAATCCAGGCGTGTGCCCCGCTCACCGGTGACCGCATGGACGCCGTTCGCACAATGCGTCAGAAAATCCTCCAGAAAGACAAGCGACCGGGAGCCGGGATTCGGATCCGTCGTGCCGGGTCCGCCGAGTCTGGCTTCGGGAAGCGCGGCATGCACGGCCGCTTCCGTGAAGTCGAACAGCTTATGGAATTCCGCTGGTGTTCCCCGCCAGTAAAAAATGTCGGGTTCGTTCCAAAGCTCCCAGTACCAGGTGAGAACTTCCGCCTCTCCGTATTTTTCCACACAATGCCGGACCAGATTGAAGATCAGATCGTACCATTTCTGATAATCCTTTGGCGGGTAGGACCAGAAGGTTTTCTTGTACTCGTCGTATTTCTGGCCGTCCCACATGCCCTCGAAATGCTTCGGATCGATCAGGTCGAACGGCATGAAACCCAGTTCAAAGAAGGGTTTCCCATTGTGGCGCAGGTATACGTCAAGGATTTCATCGATCGTTTCCCAGTTGTAGACCGGGTTTCCATCCGCGTCCTCCGCATAGGCGTTCGTAGATCCCCATTTGGGCGTGCCGTGCAGGTTTCCGGTGCAGAGCATGTGGTGCGCGCGAAAATAGTAGGGTCCGTCCCCCATCCGACCGAATTTGCCGATCAAATCCTCCCCTTCGGGTGTGTGGGTGTAGTTGTTCTCGTCATATCCGACATAAGTCCAGTTGTGGGGCAGCGGACCGTTGTCCCTGCCTGCGTCGACCATGATGCTTACTTCCCTGATGGAATCCGTTTCCATGTCGTCCTCCTGCCGGGATGCGATGGGGAGTGGCAATGGTGAAGAGGGCCCAGCTTTCCTTCCTTGAATGGATAGACGATATGCCCGGAAGGGACTGCATCCTTCCTACCATGAAAAGAAGGACGCCATCCCCAGGCGGGACAGCGTCCGCTTTTCAGTTCGAACTCGGTTTTGGCAGGAATGGGATGAGCTTTTTCGCGAAGGACGGCATGGTCATCGTCTGAAGCCAGACACGGCCGGGTCCTGTAAGGGTGGTCAGGAACAATCCTTCCCCGCCGAACAGGATGTTCTTGAAACCCTTTACGGTCTCCACGCTGTACTGGACACTTTCCTCGAAAGCCGCCACATTGCCGGTATCCACCTTGATCGTTTCGCCGGGTTGGAGAATCCGCTCCACCATGCTGCCGTCCACTTCGAAGAAGACCATGCCGGAGCCGGAGATGCGCTGCATGAGGAAACCTTCGCCGCCAAAAAAACCGGCGCCGACACGCTTGACCACATACGCGCTGAGTTGCACGGACGGCTGGGCGCACAGGAAGGCGCTCTTTTGGGCGATGATGGCGCATCGGCTGACATCCACCCCGACGATGTGGCCAGGGAAGGAGCTGGCGATGACAATTTCCTGATTCGGCGCATTGGCGGTGTAGGTGGCCATGAACAATGACTCACCGGTCAGCATGCGACCGAGCCCTTTCATGAGTCCACCGGACATGTTGGTTTCCATCGTGATGCCAACATCCATCCAGGACATGCCGCCCGACTGGGTGAAGATGCTTTCGCCGGGGTTCAGGCGGATGGAGACGGCAGGCAGGTTTGATCCGAAGATTTCATACCGGAGCCCGTATCCGCCACCCATCGGCATACCCTGCGGCTGAAAGGGGGGTGGCACTTGCGGCGCGTATCCGGGGACGGGCTGTGGGGGCTGCGCGAAACCATTCAATGGGACAGGGGGTGGTGCAAACGTGTTCGGAGCCGGAGGCGGAACAAATGAATTCACTGTTTGAACCGGCGGTGGAGAAAATGGGTTGGTTGTCGGAGCCGGAGGCGGGACAAACGCATTCGCGGCCGGAGGCGGTGCAAAAAGGTTCGGGGCTTGGACCGCAGCTGTAGCCGGAGTCGAAGGCGGTACTGCGAAGGTGTTCGCCGCGGGGGAGGAGGAAGCCTGTGCGGTGCCGGGCCCGGCCGGCGCGCCGCACGCACCGCAGAAGCGGGCGTTGTCCATCATGGGTTTGCCACATTTTCCACAGAACATGAGGGTTGCTCCTTCCCGCCGAAGGACGGCGGACAACGTATTTTTACCTGTTCTCATTATATCGTTGCGAAACTTCGCATGACAACAGGACAAAAGCGGGACATCCCTCTTCAGGGACATCCCGCTATTTGTTCTGCATGCCAAGGGAGAGGCTGGACCCCGCACGGGTCAAGCCAACCCTGCTGCGCAAGTCTGTTTGTACTTTGGGATATGTTTGTTCCGGGAAGCTACTCGTACTGCAGCGCCTTGACCACATCCAGCTTTGCGGCATACTTCGCCGGTTGCCGCGCGCCAATGAGGGCGAACAGGACTCCGGCCACCGCTGCGAAAGCAAGCCCCGACCAGGGGAAATGCCACTCCATCGGGAAGCCGGAGGTTTGCGCAGCCTGCAGCATGACCACCCCGAGCCAGATCCCGCCGATGATGCCGACCAGCACGCCCAGGGCCGAGAGCATGAGACTTTCCGCCGTGATCATCCGCTTCAGCTGTTTCCGAAGCATTCCGAGAGCGCGGAGCACGCCCATCTCACGGGTCCGTTCGATGACGCTGATGCTGATGGTGTTCACCAGGGCGATCAGAGACGGAATCAGCAGGAAGGCAAGCAGGAAATACATGGAGGACATGGTGGCCTTCCAATCCTTCGTCAGACGTGCCTTGAAGTCCGAAACCGTCTGGAGCGTGAAGTTGGGGTAGGCCGCCACCAGTCCGGAGAGAGATGCGGAAACGGCTTTTTCATCCGCGTTCTTGGCCCGGTTGGCCAGCAACAGCATGTCGGGTTGTGTGCCGAAGTCCTTTGTGAAAAGGTCCAGACCCATATAAACCGTGCTGATCTTGACGTTGATGAAGTCGACGCCGACCCCTGCAATCCGGTAGGTGCGCGTCCCCGCTGCTGTGGTGAGGGCAAGGGTGTCTCCGAGTTTCGATCCGGTCGAGTTGGCCAGAATGCCGTTGATGATGATCTCGTCGGCGGAGAGTCTGCCCCACGCCGCCTGGGTCCCCTGGCTGAAGGTCAGTCCGGACAGGACGGGGTATTGGGCCGGATCGACGCCGATGACCTGGATGCCGGAGGGTGCTGCGCCGATCGCGGAAGCCTTCGTGGAAGCGAGACTTTTTTCGGCGGTGGCGGCCTGCGAGCCCGAGACCTTAGCGGACACCACCTTGATGGCCGTGGCCTCCGTGATGCCTTCGGTCTTCCGGATGCCATCGAGCAGCTCCGAACCGGCCCCGGTGTTTCCTGTGTTCAGGATGATGGACTGCGGGTAGAGGATGTAGTCGGAACCGAGGCTTTTGTCCAGATAGGTACCCATGGCGGCGATCAGAGAGGTGAAGACCCCGAAGATGCCGACGAGCAGCGCCAGGCCGATGCCGACGGTCATCATGGTTGCGGCGGCGCGGCGCGGATTGCGGGACAGGTTGCTGCGCGCAAGTTCGTTCTCGGAGGAGAACAGCCAGCCAAGTGGTCGGCTGAAAAGCTTTGTGATCGGATTCACCAGCACGGGACCCGCGACGCCGATCCCAATGAAGAAGAACAGCATGCCAAGGGCGAGCAGACCCTGATTGCCGAAGGGGATCATCAGGAAGGAAAGGGCGAGCAGAATGAAACCGATCAGACCGCGCCGGCGTGTCACGGAGGCACCCATCGGTTCGGCGGGTCGCAGGGCTTCCAGCGGATGGATGTGGGCGGCGCCGAATGCGGGCAGACAGCCGCCGATCAGGGTGGTCAGCATGCCGAGCAGAACGGAGCCGAAAAGGAGACCCCAATTGATGGACGGCCGCCCGATCACCTGATGGGTCAGTTCGACCCAGAGGCCGGACAGCGAGGCGATCATCCCGTAGGTCATCGCAAGACCGGCGGCGACGCCCAGCACGGAACCGATGATGCCTTGGATCAGGCCTTCATAGAGGATCACGCGGACCACACCTCCCCGGGTCATCCCGATGGCACGCAGCAGCCCAATGTCGCGGCGATGTTCCGCCACCATTGTGCGGAATGTGACGAAGATGATGAAGGCGCCCATCATCAGGGCGATGAGGCCGAAGGCCACGAACAGGTTCGTACCGAGTTCGAGCGCGCTCTTGAATTCTGTGCCGCTTTCGATGCCACCGGAGCGCCAGGCGTCCCCACCCGCCTCCAGGACGGCCTCTGCGACTTTCTGCGCATCCGCGCCGGTCTTGAAGCGGAATTCAGCCATCTGCCCCTGGTTCGGTACGCCGAACAGCGTCTGGGCGTCCGGAAGCGAAATCCAGAGTTCGTCCCGGGAAGCTGCCGGATTGTCCTGCAGGACGCCGACGACCCGGAATACCTGTGTACCCGCGGCTGCCGGGACTTCCACCGTATCCCCGACCTTCTTGCCGAGCGAGAGGGCAAGCGGGGCGGAAAGTATGGTGCCATAGGCGCCGGTGTCCTTCGTCAGCCAGACACCCGAATCTGTCTTCGGCAGATGGAAACTGTCATAGGCCACAGGCTCCACGCCGGTCACTGTCAGGCTCTTTACATCCCCACTGCCGCCGTCCTTTGCCTGGAGGGCAGCCGGCAGGACCACATTGCGGCGCAGGATGACGGTGACTCCGTCCACTCCGTCAACCTTCTTCAGCGGTTCCAGCCGGTTCATGTCAAAGTAGCCGCCGGAGGAGGCGGTCAGGGTGAGATCCACATGACCGGACATGGCGAGCAGGTTCCGGTTGAAGGTATCCATGAAGGCCGGCAGCAGACTGTTGAGCCCGAAGATGAGCATGACGCCGAGCAGGATGGAAAGGGTGGTCAGAGCGGTTCGGATGCGACGCACCGAAAGGTAGCGCCAGGCGAGCTTTATTTCCGTGAACATGACGATGTCCTCCTTTTATGCCTTGAATCCGGATGCGGCCCTGGCCTGGTCCAGGCGGGTCTCGTCCACCACCGTGCCGTCTTTGAGAAATACGATTCGGTCGGCATATGCGGCCATGCGGGAATCATGCGTCACCATCAGAATGGTCCGCCCGTAATCGGTGGCGATGGATTTCAACAAGGAAACGACCTCGTCACTCATCAGGGAATCCAGATTTCCGGTGGGTTCGTCGGCCAGGATGAGGGCGGGTTCCGCCGCCAGGGCACGGGCAATGGCCACGCGCTGCTGCTGCCCGCCTGACAGTTCGGAAGGCCGGTGTTCGAGGCGGTCGCCCATCCCGAGACGTTCAAGCCAGGTTTTCGCTGCAGCACGCGCCTCCTGGGGTTTCATGCCATCCAGGATGCGCGGGAGCGCCACGTTGTCCCAAGCCGTCAGGACGGGAATCAGGTTGAAGTATTGGAATACGAAGCCGATTTTCCTGCGCCGGAGCGTCGTGATCCTGTCATCGTTCATCCCCTTCAGGTTCTCCCTGTCGATGATGATTTCCCCTGAATCAAACCCGTCCAGTCCGCCGAGTAGATGGAGAAGGGTGGACTTTCCACATCCGCTCGGTCCCATGACCGAGACGAATTCGCCCTTTTCCAATGAAAGGTTCACACCGCTGAGCGCTGTAACCGTCGTATCGCCTTTTCCGTAGGTTTTTTTGAGATTCCTGATTTCCACGATCGCCATATGCATTCCTCCTGCCGGGGTGACCGGCATGCATTTTCCATTCTTTCGGGGTTCTATGCCTTTTTGGGCCGGCCCCGCGGCTTTGCTTCCGGACTGGGCAGAGGCTGGGTGCGGATTTCATCCAGGCGGGCCTCCACCATGTCGAGCCATCTGATATCCGCTTCCGCATGCATGACCGCCTGATCGAGAAGAAGGATATGTGCAAGCTGGATTTTCGGATTCAGGGTGCGCCGCCGATTGTTCAGGTCGTGCAGTTCCTGCAGAAGCTGCCGGCGCTGTCCGTACAGGATTCGAATAGCCTGTCCTTCCCCCATGAAAAAGGAGATCATCAGTTTGACAAAGAACTCGTCAGGTCGGCGGGTGGAAACGACGGGTTCCGCCAGCCAGTTTTCCAACGCTGTCCGGCCGGTCTCCGTGATCGCATAGATGCGCTTTTCCGGACCGCCGTCCTGTTCCAGCCCTTCCTCGGAAATCCAGCCGGATTCTTTCAGACGGGCCAAGGTGGAATAGACTTGGGCGGGCTTGACCTCCCAGTTCTCCTCTCCGCCGACCAGTGCGGTGAAGGCGGCCAGCAGGTCATAGCCGTGTCGGGGTTGCTGGCCAATCAGTCCGAGCAAGCCGTAGCGTACTGACATGTTATTAACACCTCTACAAGTTACTAGATTATGAATTAAGTATAAACTCAGTGCATAGATTAAGCAAGTGAAACTCAAAAATCTTGCACAGAAACGGTTTTGCCCAAAGTTGATTTTCTGTTTGAAGAGGAGTGTCGGATTTCGGGTGGAAGAACAGCAACGAAGACATGCATGAAATGGAAATGATTGCACTTTCCTTTTCCCACCCGATGGGACACAATAATGAAAGCGAAGTCTACGCGACGTGTTGACCGATTCACCTGTCCGTCTGTGTGGTAATCATGGCAAGACGAAATTGGGTCGTCCGATTCCGAAGGAACGGACGGTCGGAAACGGAAGTGCCGGATATGGTGGACAAGGAAGCCTTCATGCGGGAAATGGGACTGGACGCCGAAACCGTGGGTACCCTTTACGATTTTTTCACCGATGAACTCCGGGCGGATATCGGGCAAATGGCGGAAAACGTGAAAAATCGTGACAAGGCGGCCTTTGCGCACATCGTCCACAAGATCAAGGGCACGTCGGCCAGCTACAAGGCCCGCGAGCTGATGGAGCTGACAAAATCCACAGACAATTTCTGCAAGCAGGAGAATTGGGTCGAAGCGTTCGAGATGGCTGACAAAGTCCTTGCTGCTGCGAGGGATGTATTGAAGGAGCTTGCGCGGACATGATGGAGAATAATCCGGATATCGGAAAAATCCTGAACAAGAAGATCATCCTGGTCGTGGATGATTCCAGTGCCATTCGCAAACAGGTCCGTGCCATTCTGGAAAAGGCGGGATGCACAGTGCGGGAAGCGGGCAGTGAGATCGGCATGCTCAATGCAATGGAAGAATATGGGCAGTGCGTGCAGTTGGTACTGATGGATCTGGATCTGAATGCATCCAGTGGTTTCGACCTGATCGGGCGCCTCCGCACTGTCGAGCAATACAGCCAGATCCCCGTCATCATCCTTTCCCAGTATTCGGACAGGGAGAAGGTTTCCACTGCCAGACTCGCCGGTGTGAAGGGGTATCTCGTCAAGCCGATCGACCCTGCCATGTTGACGGAGCGGCTCAGTCAGGTTTTTGCAGCCATGTAGCATGCGGAGGTAACCGATGACGCTGAATCTCGACTTGCCCGTCTGGATCAACCTCTGCTCCGGTTTCCTTGCTTTCGGTCTTTTACTTTATCTGATGTCGCATGAATCCATGCAGGGAATGACCACCCTGCGCATTCTCATGGCCAGTCTTGCATGGTGGGCGATGCTCAATGCTTGCGAACTGGCTGTGACGGACATTCCGCTGAAGATTCTGCTGTCCAAGTTCGCCTATGTCGGAACGGTCACCTCCGTACCTGCATGGACCGCCTTTGCGATTATGTATCGCAACAGGTCGGGGCGGATTCGGACGCCCCTTTGGCTCTTCATGGGAAGCACTTCCCTGCTCATGATTGCCTTCGTCTTCACGAACGAGCTGCACCACAGTGTCTGGAGCACGATTGCTCCGGACCCGGCGGGAACCGGAAACCGTCTCATCTACAATCACGGAGCTTTTTTCTATGTGTATGCGGCTGTCGCATACACACTCATGCTGTACGGTACGGTTGTCCTGATCCGCGCATCACGAGCGGATCGGGGACTCCACAGCTGGCAGAGCATCCTGCTTGCGACGGCGGCGATCATTCCCGTCGCGGGGAATGTGCTCTACATCCTCCATCTGACGCCCTGGCCCGCGCTGGACCCAACCCCCATCACTTTTATCTTTACCGGTTTCGCCTTCACGATCGGCATCCTCAGGTTCCGCTTGTTCAAGCTGCTGCCGATTGCCAGGGATCGCCTCTTTGACAGCCTGCAGGACGGTGTCATCGTCCTCGACCGGGACGGTGGGATAGCCGATATGAATCACATGGCGGGCGACCTTCTCGAACCGGCTCCGGCTGGCGAAGACTGGGGCGGGAAAAGGCTGAATGCGCTGTGGCCGGACCTTGCCGCGCATGTGTCGGAACGGAACCTGCAGGATGACCTGCCCGAACCCTTTCGGACCCATGCGGGGCGCTGGCTCGATGTTCGGGTATCGGAGGTGGTGGACTCCGGCGGAAAAGCCGAGGGCCGCATCCTGACCTTGCGGAACGTCACCCGGCTGAAACAGGCGGAAACCCAGCTGCTGAGCGAAAAGAAAATGGTGGAGGAAGCAAGGAACCTTGCGGAAGAGGCCAGAACGCTGGCGGAGGAAGCCAAAAATCTGGCGGAACGCGAACGGCAGGAGGCCGAACTGGCGCGTCAGGCAGCGGATGCCGCCAATCAGGCAAAGACGACCTTCCTTGCCAACCTGTCGCATGAGATGAGGACCCCGCTTGTGGCCATCACCGGATTTCTCCACCTGCTCACCTATACGGATATGGAACGCGTGCAACGGCAGTATGTTCGGGAAATCGGTCTTGCATCGGAGGCCCTTCTCTCCCTGGTCAATGAGATCCTGGACATTTCCCGTGTGGAAGCTGGCGGGATGGAACTCGAATCACTGCCGTTCAGACTGGACCGGATTGTGGAGGAATGCGCCGCCTTGTTGTCGGTGCGGATCGTAGGCAAGCCAATCAACCTGGCTGTCAGCATTGAGACAGAACTTCAGGAGTTGGTGGGCGATCCCGGTCGAACCCGTCAGATGATCCTGAATCTGCTGGGCAATGCGGTCAAATTCACGGCGAAGGGTGAAATCCTGGTCTTACTGCGGGATGCGGATCCGGAGGAATGCGCGAAGGTTGCGGATCCGACAGGGCATCGGATTGTTGCGGTCGAAGTCAGGGACACGGGGATGGGCATCCCGGAAGAAGTGCAGGCTCGCCTGTTTGAACCCTTCATCCAGGCGGAGAAAAGCACGGCACGCAAATATGGCGGCAGTGGGCTCGGGCTCGCGATTACACGCCGGATTGCGGAGCTGATGGGCGGGCGCGTGCTGCTTTCCAGCGTGCAGGGTAGCGGGTCTCGATTCACCTTGATTCTGCCGTTCCCGGTTCATGCGGGTGAGGACCTCGAAGAAAGGGATGCATCGTCAGCCCTGCTTGCAGGGAAACGGGTCATCATTCTCAGCGCCTGGCCGACGAACCGGAAAATTTTGTCCGACTATCTTGAGAAGGCAGGCTGCACGGTGCAGGAAGCCGCTTCCGAAGGCCGGATGAGGGAGATTCTCGGTGGAATGTCGGCCGGCAAGTTGCCCGACTTCCTCCTGGTAGACGAAGGTCACGCCGATTTTGACGGGCATGCCGTCCGGCACCGCATGCTGGCGGAATTCAGGGAATCACCCATTCATTGTATTCTGCTGGCTCCCCCGGCCTCCCGTGAGGAAGGAAGGAAAACCGACGATTCAGAATTTGACGCCTTGCTCCTCAAACCGGTCCGCCGGAGCGAACTAGTGCAGATCATGGGAGAAATTCTGGTGGGACACCGTGAATCGAAGGGTTCAGGGAAAACAGGGCATCACCTGGCCGCCCTGTCGGACTATCCGGGAAAGGATGCCCGGCATGTGCTGGCACAATCGGGGAGATCCGCGCATGATGCGCAGTCGGTCTCACTGGCGGGTTGCCGCGTGCTGCTCGTGGAGGACACAGAGGCAAATCGGCGGCTCATGGGCATTCTCCTGGGAAAATTCGGATGTCTCGTGCGGATGGCAGTCAACGGACAGGAAGCCGTTCAGGCGGTTGACTGGGAAATGCCCGACATCATTCTCATGGATTGTCAGATGCCGGTCATGGATGGAATGGAGGCGACCCGCCGGATTCGGCAGATGGAAGCAGTGGGCGCGCATGTGCCGATTCTGGCCATGACGGCCAACGACATGGAAGGGGAGCGCGAAGCCTGCCTGGAGGCGGGCATGGATGATTTCATGTCGAAGCCGGTGTCTCCACAGCGGCTTGCGGCGGTTCTGAGGCAGTGGAGACCTTATCTCGGATCGGAAAGCCTCCTGGAATGAACGGTGCGTGGCCGTCTCGACAATCGTTGCGGGGGGTGGATTTCATGACGGACATCCTTCTGCGAAACTGCATGGGTGGGTCTGCTGATAAAAGGGTAAACTCCCTATACCGGCATATGTTCAGGATTCCTGTCCGGCGCGTGCTTCACGGTGATTCCATACCCGGCGCTGGCCGGTGGAAGGAGCGATCGGTATGATAGAAGTGAAAGCCCTGACAAAGGTGTATCGCAACGGAAATCTTTCCGTGGAAGCCCTTCGCGGCGTGGACATGTCCATCGGCGAAGGGGAGTTCACGGCCATCATGGGGCCTTCAGGCTCCGGGAAATCGACCATGATGAACATTCTCGGTTGTCTGGACCGGGCCACCGAAGGTTCCTACCACCTGGAAGGTGTGGATGTCTCCGGAATGGATGACAATGCACTGGCCGGCATCCGCAACCAGAAAATCGGCTTCGTTTTCCAGACCTTCAACCTCCTGCCCCGGATCAATGCGTTGCGGAATGTGGAATTGCCCATGCTTTATGCAAATGTCCATCCGAAGGAGCGGACCCGCCGTGCCATGGAAGCACTGGACCGTGTGGGGCTCGGAGACCGTGTGCACCACAAGCCGAACGAGCTGTCCGGCGGGCAGCGGCAGCGGGTCGCGATCGCACGCGCGCTTGTGAACCATCCGGCCGTCATACTGGCGGACGAACCGACGGGAAACCTGGACAGCATCTCCGGTGAGGAAATCATGGTCATATTCCAACGATTGAACCGTGAGGGCGTCACGGTTGTCATCGTGACGCATGAACCGGAGATCGCCGCCCACACGCACCGGCGCATCGTGTTCCGGGACGGGCGTATCCAGGCGGACGAATGGCACAATGAGCCGATCGATGCCGTGCAGGAGCTGGAAAGGATGCGGAAAGATGCCGTTCATACCTTGTCAGGCGACTTCAGCATGCAGACCGTACAGGGGTGATGGGGCTATTTTGTCGGGAGGACGGGAATGAAAAGAAGAAAATGGCTGGTTCCTGTCATGATTGTGCTCGCTCTTGCCGCAGGTGCGGTCTGGCTGGCCATATCAGGCGCGAACAGGAATACGGTGACGGTGCAGGGAACGGGAGAAGTCCTGAAGGGCGATCTTGCGGCGACCGTCACGGCGAATGGAACCCTGGTGGAAAAGGAAAAGCGGGATGTCTACGTGGACACGCCGGTTCGTGTCACGGCAATTCTCAAGGACAAGGATCAGCCTGTGAGAAAAGGAGATCCGGTGATCGAAGCGGATTTGTCCGATCTTCGCGACCAGCTGGAACAGGCACGTCTTTCCCGTGACAGTCAGGAACTGACGCTGCGCCGTGTCCGGGACATCAGCACGTCCCAGAGCCTGGAATCCTTGCAGCTGGCGGTGAAGCAGGCGGAGACCGTCCTTGGTTCCGATAAGGAAACTTTGGCGCGCGCCACAACGGACTATGACACCAATCACAAACTGCACGCTTCGGGAGTGATTTCCGATGCGGAATTCCTGCGCTACGAGCGGACCCTGCAGGATGCGCGGAATCGGGTATCCCTGTCGGAAATCGGGCTTTCCTCCGCACGGGCGAATCTTGCGAACAGCCGGACAAACAATGGAAAAACCGGCGAACAGCAGGCGTTGGACATCGCCACGCAGGAAAACATGCTCAAGGTGCAATCTCTGAATGTCAGAACCCTGGAAGACAGGATTGCCAAGGTGGAGGCCGCCCTTCTGAGCCCCATCGACGGGGTGGTCACCGTCATGAATGCGGCCGTGGGTGTTTCCCTCACCTCCATGCAGCCTGCCTATCGGGTTTCGGATCTGGGTACGCTGGAAGTGAAGGCGGATGTGAAGGAAGTCGAGGCGGGACATATCCGGACAGGGCAAAAGGTCCGAATCACCGGAGACGGCATTGAAGGCACCTTGAAGGTGGAAGGCGTTGTCACAGGCATTTCCTCCATCGCAACGATTGTACGGAACGCGGCGGGTGACGAGACCGTTGTGGCAGCCACCATCACGATTTCGGATCCGCCGGAAGGGCTCAGGCCCGGGTTGACCGTCACGGCCGACATTGTCACGGATACGCGGTCGAATGTTCCAATCATCCGCTATGCCATGCTCACGGAATCTACGGACGGACAGACCGCTGTATTCCGCCTGGTGAACGGAACAGCCGTCATCACGCCGATCGAACTGGGCATCACGGCCGATTTGGACATCGAGGTGACGAAGGGACTGTCGGGCGGGGAAATGGTCCTTCTGAATCCGCCGCAGACGCTGAAGGATGGCGTAAGGATCAAGCTGAAGACGGATACGGGCGGCGGGCTCTTCGGAGGGATGGGTCCATGAGCTTCTTCGAGATTTTCAAGCAGTCGATGGAAAGCCTTCTCGGGAACAAGCTTCGTTCCTTTCTCACCATGCTCGGAATCATCATGGGCGTGTTTTCGATCATCGCCATCGTGGCAACGGGAAATGCCATCAAATCCTATGTAAATGCGGAGTTCGAGAAGATTGGCTCGAATACGATCGGCATCAGTACGAAAAATGGCGGACCCGTGGACGACATGGCGCTGGATGACGTGCAGATCGTCCGGGATGCGCTGCCGGACTTGAAGAACATCGCGCCGTATTTCAGCGGCCGGGGAGGTTCCATCCGCATCGGCACCAAGACGCGCATGATCCTGTTCAACGGCGTGATTCCCATTGCGCGGGAACAGACCTCCATGGATATTGTCTCGGGCCGCTACATCAGTGAGGGCGATGTGCGGACACGCGCGAAGGTGTGCCTCATCAGTGCATCCCTGGCCTACCAGGTGTTCCGCAAGACAAACGTCGTGGGGGAGAAATTCACCTTCAAGGCACGTTCCGGTGCAACGGCGTCGCTGATGGTCATCGGCATCATCGACAGCCAGATTGATTCCCTGACGAGCATGTTCGGGGACGAAGCGCCGGTCACGGTCCACCTGCCGCTCACCACGGCGCAGGAATTGGCCGGTTCAAAGGTTGTCACGGAAATTCGCGTCGTGATGCGGGAAAACGATGATCTGAAGCAGGCTGGAATCGGCGCGGTGAAGGCGCTTGAATTCGTGCGGGGCGTGAAGGATGCCTACAGTGCGACCAGTTCCGACGACGTGCTCACCCAGCTCAACAATATTCTCGGCATGATCCAGATCGCACTTGGGATCATTGCCGCAGTCACGCTTGCAGTTGGCGGAATCGGCATCGTGAACATCCTGCTGGTCTCCGTGACGGAACGAACACGGGAAATCGGCGTGCGCAAGGCGCTCGGCGCGCGAAAGCGGGACATCGTGCTGCAGTTTGTGGCCGAAGCCATGCTCATGACGGGCATGTCAGGCGGTATTGGCATTGCGATGGGCGTTCTGGCGGGCTCCATCATCTCCGCGGTCATCAGGATTCCGCCCGTGGTGAACTTTCCCCTCGTCATTCTCGCATTTCTGTTCTCCCTGGTGCTGGGTCTCGGATTCGGTGTATATCCCGCGAAACGGGCGGCGGATTTGGATCCGATCGAATCATTGCGGTACGAATGAGCGCATTGCGTATGGTATAATGGCGGTGCATGCGGCGCCGGATGTCCTTTGCATTCCCGGGGTCACAAGGCGACGGGAGGCACTGCGCCATGGGCTACATCATGGATCTTCGCAAAAGCGTCGGAAACGCCCCGCTGTTCATGCCGGGCGCCGGCGTTTTTTTCATAGACGGCGGGAACCGGGCTCTTCTGCAGCAACGCAGAGACAATGGATTGTGGGCGGGAACCGGAGGCTCGATGGAATTCGGGGAAACCTTCGAGGATACCGTCCGACGGGAGGCGGTAGAGGAAGTCGGCCTCTTCCCGGAAAGGCTGGAGAGGCTGAACGTTTATTCCGGCGAGGACCAGCATTATGTGTATCCGAATGGGCATGAGGTGTATGTGGTCGCGGTGACCTTCGTGTGCGACCAATACAGCGGGACGCTGACGGTGGATATGGAAGAATGCAGGGATGCGCGCTTTTTCGCGCTGCAGGATTTCCCAGCCGAATCGGAAATCCATCCGCCGGACCGGCCGATGATCCGTGATCTTCGCATGTGGCTTGAAAAACGCATGGCGTGCGCCACGCAACCATTGCCCTGAAGTACGCCGCATTCCCGCATCGGATGGGACAAGTAAAAGGAGTAAATGACATGACCCTTCAGCAAAGACTCGCAGGAGAACTCAATCTCAACCTCAAGCATGTGGAGAATATCGTCGAACTGATCGATGCCGGCAATACGATACCGTTCATTGCACGGTATCGCAAGGAACTGACGGGTTCCATCGACGATCAGGTACTCAGGGAATTGGCGGATCGTCTGCAGTTCCTGCGGAGCCTGGAGGCAAGACGTTCGGAAGTGGCCCGGCTTGTGGAAGAACAGGGGAAAACCACCGATGCGTTTTCTGCCGCCCTCTCAAAAGCCGAAACACTGGCCGAAATCGAGGACCTGTACCGCCCGTTCCGTCCGAAACGCCGCACCCGTGCCTCCATCGCCCGCGAAAAGGGGTTGGAGCCGCTGGCCGTGCTCTTGATGCTGCAGGATCCCAAAACGAATCCGGAAAAGGCGGCAGAGGCCTATGTCGATACTGGAAAAGGCGTCGAGGATGTGCAGGCCGCGCTTCAGGGCGCCAGGGACATCCTTGCCGAGCAGGTTTCGGACGATGCCGACATTCGCAGGAATATCCGCGACGTTGCCATGCGGGACGGCATCATCACTGTTTCCGCGAAAAAGGAAGGCGAATCGGCATACCAGATGTACGCCGATTTCCAGGAACCTGTGGCCCGCATCGCACCGCACCGGATTTCCGCGATCGACCGCGGGGAACGGGAGGAATGGCTGCAGGTGAAACTGGTCATGCCCGAGGATCGCATCCTCGGCGGCATTTTCCGTTCGGTGCTCAAGCCGGGAACGGATGGCAGCGCACCGGCGGCGAAACAGGTGACCCTTGCCGCTGCCGATGCCTGGCAGCGCCTTGTCGCGCCTTCCATGGAGAATGAGGTGCGCAATGCCCTGTCCGAACATGCCTCGGAACAGGCGATCGGGGTGTTCGCAAAGAACCTGGGCGGACTTCTCATGCAACCGCCCATCCGCGTGCATGCCGCCTTGGGACTGGATCCGGCCTTTCGTACCGGATGCAAGCTGGCTGTCGTTGACGAGATCGGGAACGTACTCTATACCGGCGTCATCTATCCGACCCCTCCGCAGAGCCGGGTGGCGGAGGCGGAACAGGTCGTCACGACCCTCATCCGCAAGTTCGGCATTGAAGTGGTGGCAATCGGGAACGGTACGGCTTCCCGCGAATCGGAGAAGTTTATTGCAGACTTGCTGAAGAAGATAGAACAGCGCGTCCATTATGTGATGGTCAGCGAAGCAGGCGCATCCGTCTATTCCGCCTCGAAAATCGCGGCAGAGGAATTCCCGGATTTCGATGTCTCCCTGCGTTCCGCCGTCTCCATCGCACGGCGATTGCAGGACCCGCTGGCGGAGCTGGTCAAGATCGATCCGAAGGCAATCGGCGTGGGCCAGTACCAGCATGATCTGAACCAGAAGCGTCTGGACGAGTCCCTTTCGGGTGTGGTCGAGGACTGTGTGAACCGGGTGGGCGTGGATCTGAATACGGCTTCCCCATCGCTCCTTTCCCATGTGGCCGGCATCAATGCGACCGTTGCGAACAACATCGTCGCGTTCAGGCAGGAGAATGGCCGGTTCACAAGCCGGAAGCAACTCAAGAAGGTGAAGAAACTCGGCGACAAGGCTTTCGAGCAATGCGCCGGTTTCATGCGGATATCGGGCGGGGAGGACATCCTGGACAATACCGGCGTGCATCCTGAATCCTATCCGGCCGTCAAGAAGCTGCTCACACTGGCCGAAGTGAAGGATGCCTCCGGAACCGGCAAGATCCTTGCATTCGCCAAAGTGGCGGAATGGGCGGAAATGAGGGGGATCGCCACCGTTGCGGCGGAAATCGGCGTCGGCGAACCCACGTTGCAGGATATCCTCAGGGAACTCGCCAAACCTGGTCGTGATCCCCGTGATGAAATGCCGAAACCGATCCTCTCCTCCGAAGTGCTCGACATGAAGGACCTGAAACCCGGCATGATGTTGCAGGGGACAGTCCGGAATGTGGCGGACTTCGGGGCATTCGTGGATATCGGCGTGCATCAGGACGGACTCGTCCATGTTTCGGAGATCAGCGACAAATTCATCCGGAATCCCATGGAGGTGGTCCGTGTGGGGGATATCGTCCAGGTGCGGGTCTTGTCCGTGGATATGGGCCGCAAGCGGATTTCACTTTCGATGAAGACGCCAGCGCAGGCATGAAGTCCGCCGGAGGATGGGTTGCTGCATCCCACACAGGCATGAACACCTCGGAGGATGCGTTTGCGGCATGTCCGGGCGGATCACGGATCGTCAACTTTTCCGCTTGAATCATTCGTTGTTTTACCTGCCTGCCGTGTGGTAACATGAAAGACAAGGAACAGCCGCAGGAACGGATTTCGGCCCTTGCGCCAGTATCCGTCCCGGTCACCGTTTCTGGAAGGAGATTGATTGTATGGAGAAATTCGTTTGTACCATCTGCGGTTATGTCTATGATCCCGCCGAAGGAGACCCGGCTTCCGGTGTCGCCCCGGGAACAGCGTTCGACGATCTGCCGGAAGACTGGGTTTGCCCGGATTGCGGCGTCGGCAAGGACATGTTCGAAAAGGCCTGATCCGTCTCCGGCTCAAATCGCCATGGGAACGTCTTGGCACCTTTTGTCCAAGGCGTTCTTTGCGTATATTGCCATGACCGTGCAGAGAGGTGGAGATCCGCCTCAAACCGGTACATGGCCCTGCAAGGGAGAAAATCATGAAGCACGTCATTTTCGATTTCGATGGCACCATCGCGGATTCCGAGCATGTTGCGCTCGGGATCATGAATACCATTTCGGATCGTCATGGGTACCGCCATCTGGAGCTCGAAGAGATTGACCGGCTTCGCAGAATGCCCATTCGGGAGCGTTTCAAGCAACTGGGCATGCCCGTCCGCAAGCTGCCCGGCTGGGCAAAGGAATACAATGAACTGTTCGAGGATGCCGTCCTGAAGGTCGCACCGTTTCCGGGCATGCAGGATCTCCTTGCCTCCTTGCACGCCCAAGGCTACGCCATCTCCATTCTTTCCTCGAATGCGGAGGACAACATCCGGCGGTTCCTTGCCCAGTACGGGCTGGACTACATCAAGGATGTCCGTTGTTCCCACCGTGTCTTTTCAAAGGATCGGATGATCAAGCGGTTGATCCGGCAGGAACGACTTCGCTCCGAGGATGTCATCTATGTCGGGGACGAGCACCGCGATGTGGTGGCCTGCAAGAAGGCCGGCGTGAAGGTGATCTGGGTCAGTTGGGGCTTTGACGGCCTGGAGGCTGTCGAGCCGGAGAATCCGGATTTCATGGCGGATGTGCCCGCAGACATTTTGAAGCATGTCGGCGCCGTTGCGGCAGGGGCGCTATGAGCGGCGGAACCGCGGGGGGCGGTGGTGCCGGAGTGAACGGCGGGGCCTCGGGCAGCGTATCTGCCGGAGTGAATGGCCTTGCCGCAGGGCGCGCCAAGGCGAGGGAGCTGATCGGACGCATCGAAGCCAACCCTGTCATTGCAGCCATCCGACGGGACGAGGATGTTGAAAAGGCACTGGCTTCCGCCGTCGGTACGGTTTTTCTGTTGAATGCGGACATCTTCAATCTGGCCCGCCTGACGGAGCGGTTTCGCGAAGCAGGAAAGGACGTGCTCGTGCATGTCGACTTTCTGGAGGGTATCGGGCGGGACGCCAAGGCGGTCCGATATCTGGCGGAGGTTATCCGGCCCTCCGGCATCCTCACCACGAAAAGCCAGCATGTCAAAGTGGCGCAGGAGTATGGTGTCTTTGCGATCCAACGTTTTTTCCTCATTGACACCCAGTCCTTCGAGATGGCGATCCGTACGGTTCACACGGTCAAACCGGACATGGTGGAACTGATGCCGGCACTGATGCCCGCTGTTATCCGCCGATTCACCCAAATGGTCGCAGCCCCGGTCATTGCAGGCGGGCTCATCAGCACCAAGGAAGAAATACTTGAGATCCTCAAAGCCGGCGCCATTGGGGCGTCCGCGGGAAATTCCGCACTCTGGTCGGTTTGAGGGTGCCTGCCTCGGAATCCTGGCCGACGTGAGGTTGAATGGCCGTGCGTACGGAGGATGCGAGTGCGGGTGTTCGTGTCCATGTTCCTGAACGCTTCCGTCTGCTGTTCCCAACACATCCGCTGTTCCCGACACTTTTGTTGTTTCCGACATGTCTGCTGTTGCCAACATGCCTGCTGTATCAAACACATCTGCTGTTTCATATGTCCGTCGTCCCCATATTGAA
Organism: uncultured Clostridia bacterium; assembly: GCA_942493335.1. Classification (GTDB taxonomy): domain Bacteria; phylum Bacillota; class Clostridia; order DSM-8532; family DSM-8532; genus JAEWSN01. The sequence goes on from OW818693.1 coordinate 4,253,125, forward strand.
GGAAAGGCCGAAACGTGATATACCTGTATCCATCGGCGCTGTGAACACGTGTCACATGTCGCGGGATGCACGTTTTGTTTCGACGGTCGCTTGAATGCAGGATTTGTTTTGTGACGAAAGGAGCGAACAATGAGATTGGGTGGAATGGTGTTCGGGGATATCTCGACGCCGGAAAAATGGATTGCTGCTGTGAAAGGCATGGGATACCGTGCGGCATACTGTCCCGTGGATACGGCGGCGGATGCGAAAACCGTGGCAGCCTACCGAAAGGCTGCCGAGGAGGCGGACATCGTCATCGCGGAAGTCGGAGCCTGGAGCAATACCCTTTCCGCCGACCCCGATATCCGGAAGAAGGCGATGGACCACTGCAAGCGGCAGCTGGATCTGGCTGAACGCCTCGGGGCGCGCTGCTGCGTCAATATCGCGGGGGGCTGCGGCGATCAATGGGACGGACCCCATCCGGACAATCTCAGGAAAGAGACTTTTGATCGGATTGTGGAATTGGTTCAGGAAATTGTGGATACCGTCAAGCCGGAACATGCCGTGTACTCGCTGGAGCCCATGCCCTGGGTATTCCCCTATACGGCCGATTCCTATCTCGACCTGATACGGGCCATTGACCGAAAGACGTTTGGGGTGCATCTGGATCCCGTGAACATGATCAACAGCCCTGTGATTTTCATGGACAATGCGGCCTTTCTGCGGGACTGTTTCGCCAAACTGGGGGATCGGGTCGTGAGCATTCATGCCAAGGACATCACGTTGTCCGGCAAGCTGACGGTGCATCTGGATGAAGCCCGTCCCGGCGACGGAAGCCTATGTTACAAGACATTCCTGACCGAAGCCAACCGGCTGCACCCCGACATGCCCTTCATGCTGGAGCACATGACACAGGAAGAGGACTACCGCATTGCCTCCGCGTATGTGCGTAAAGCGGCTGCAGAGATTGGGATCGTACTGTAATTTTTTCAGGAAAAGCGAAGCATGGAAGCCGGAAACGGTGTGTGGGAGGAAGGCGCAATACCTTCCTCTTTTCATGAGGAATTATTGGCGTGGTATGATCGGCAGTTTTGGTATTGACGCATTAAAGTACTATATAGTACAATTCTGTATAGGATATACCAGACGCGTTCCGAGTGACTCCGGAAACACGCATAATGGCAGGATCCAAGCGGAGCGGCTGAAGACCGGGAGGTGTCGGTGGACAAGTCCGAGGGCGGGTTTCTCATCACACAAATCAAACAGATACAGGGCAGGGTCTTCGAAAAGCTTCTGGCACAGGCTGGCGTGGAAGCATTCAACGGGCCCCAGGGGCGGATTCTCTATATTCTATGGCAGTCTGATTCAATCCCGATCGTCACACTTGCCAGGAAAACGGGGTTGGCGAAAACCACCTTGACCGGCATGCTGGATCGGCTCGAAGAAGCCGGGCTGGCCAGCCGTTGTTTCGACAAGGCAGACCGTCGCCAGATCCGGATCGTGCTGACGGAAAAGGCCAGAGTGCTGCAGGCTGATTATGAACGGGTTTCCCGGCAGATGACGGACATCTTCTACCAGGGATTCGAAGATACGGAAATCGAAGGATTCGAGAGGTTGCTGGGAAGGATCCTGGACAACCTGGAAAGGGAGGAAAAGGCGAATGGATAAGCAACCAACCGGAAAAAAATCGATTGCACCGTCCAACAACTTCTGTCCGCAGACCCTGTTTCTCTACGGGACCTACAAGGAGGACGGCACACCGGATTTTGGCCTGTTCTGCTGGATCAGTTATGTCTGGAACACGGATCTCGGTGTCATGGCCTGCATTGGCGGGGAAAAACTGACCAAGGACCGCATCCGCGCAACCGGCATGTTCTCGGCGAACCTGGTCACGGAAGCACTGCTGCCTTGGGCGGATCATTGCGGAAACGTCAGCGGGCACGAGACGGACAAGATGAAGAGCTGCCCGGCAACGCTGCAGGGCGGTGTGCTGAATGTACCGGTTCTGGCGGACAGTCCGTGGATTTTCGAGCTGGAGGTTGTGCAGAGCATTCCTTTGGATGGCAGCGATGTCTTCCTGTGCAAAATCCGGAATGTCCTTGCGGATGAGGCGCTTGCGGACGAAAAGATGGATCTGGATACCCGCATGCGCCTGGCGGCGCCGGTCGTAACGACGCATGAAACCTACTTTTCGCTTGCGGGGAAGACGCTCGGTGCATGGGGGGAAGTACGGAAGAACCTTCAGGAGAAGTGACACCGGCAGATGCGCCCGACAAGACGCCCACCAAGTGAACTTCCATGAAACCGCCAAGAAACCCTGAGGGAAACCGCCAGGCCACCTTGCGGGAAAACGGCATAAACCTGCTGAAAAAGGAAAAACCGGGCATATCCGCAAGGACATGTCCGGTTTTCTGGTGGGCAATACTGGGTTCGAACCAGCGACTTCTACCGTGTGAAGGTAGCACTCTCCCGCTGAGTTAATTGCCCTCATGGAGGGGTCGGCACACCCAGAAAAGCGTTCGGGAACCGCGGGTGCCTGTTCATTATAGCCAAGAAGACAGATCAAGTCAATCCTGAAAAGTGCAGTGGGAAACGGAGCCTTTTCGCATTTCGCAGGGCGAGAAAGGTCAGCCAGCGCGACGGCTCCTTCTTTTGGCCGAATTCCCATTCCGACCAGGCTTTCCAGACTGATTGGGGTGTGAACCGGCCGTCCGGCATCCCGGCTTCCATGATGATACGGGTCATGTCCAGCAGCCGTTCATCTTTGGCAAAGCCTGAACACCGGCTCAGTGTATCCGTCACATGCAGAATGTCATACCAGATGAATGGAGCCTTCAGTTTGCGGAAGTCCGTCCCCATATAGAATAAGTAGGGGTGCCGGATCAGACTGTGTTCCCAGAGATCGAGCAGGCTCTCTGCTGCGACCCTGATATCGCTCTCAAGGTTTTGCAAATCAGCTGGAAGGGCACACGAAACGGTTTCCATGCTCCTTTTCATCTCCAGCAGAAGTTTCAGCATCAGGAGCGTGGCATCGGGACATGGATCGCCTTTCTTGCCGGGCCCCCGAAACTTTCCAAGTTCCGGAGAAACGGCGCATGGCCAGCCGTTGTCCTGAGACAGGGACCGGAGATGGCGGATGCCGCCTGCCAATCGTGATATCGGCATCAAGTCCGGACGCCCCGCCAGACCGAATGCAATCAGGGATCGGAGAATGACCGGCGTATCGCATAATGCCCATCCTCGGGAATCCGTCCCGGTGCCGCCGAAATGGACGGGAACATTGATGCCGACCAAAGGGATCCCTTCAGGGGACAGGTGGGAAAGGATCGAATGCACAACCGCTTCCATGCCGGGATCTGCCAAAGTCAGACCCAGATCGGCCAGGAAGGAAAGACGATGCATCAGCAGGTCACCCTTCTTGTGACTGGTGATGATTTCGACGTCCCAATCAGCCAGGGAATGAATGAGATCCCGGATGGCCGGATGTTCCAACATGGCCTGGCGGGCTGTCTGCACAGCGGAGGTTTGCTCCGCTTCCTCCAGCAAATCGACTCTTATGCGGTATGTGATCCATGGTTCACCCTCAAGGAGCCATTCGTACAAAGGTTGCATGATTCTCATCCTCCTCTCGCGGTTCGTCTTTTTACGGAAGCATGGTTTTTCCATCCAGCCTTTCGGATTTTCTGCCTGTCAGATTCGTCGCTTTAGGTGGTAAGTACATCATATTCCGCAGCAAAATCCCGTGCAACGCCCGCCTGGATGACATTTTGCCAAGTTGATGCACAATGGGAACCAATATGATATCATGATACCTGCGTGCAAAACGGAATAACCGCGCAAGACGACATGAACCTCGAAGTGTGGTGCCATATCCGATGAAATATAGTGCCATATGCCATGAAATGTGGTGCCATATACCATGGAATACAGAGCATGTTCCTGAAATGCAACGCATGTTCAAGAGATGACAACGAAAATCAAATGGGAAATATGATTACATGGAGGAAACTGATGGATAACTTTATTTTTTGCAATCCAACCAAAATTCTTTTCGGCAAGGGGACGGAGCATGCGGTCGGTGCGGAAACCGCGAAACATGGCAGGAAAGTGCTTCTTCATTACGGCGGAGGCAGCATCCGCAAAAGCGGCCTCTATGACAATGTGGTCACCTCCTTGAAAGCTGCAGGCGTCGACTTTGTTGAATTGGGCGGCGTCCAGCCGAATCCCCGTCTCAGCCTGGTCCACCAGGGTGTGAAGCTTTGCCGGGAAGCCGGTGTCGATCTCATTCTGGCTGTCGGCGGAGGCAGCACGATCGACTCCGCAAAAGCCATTGCCATGGGCGTGCCATACGAAGGGGACGTCTGGGATTTCTATTCCGGCAAGAAGGAACCGAAGTCGGCGCTCCCGGTTGCCACCGTTCTCACCATTCCCGCAGCGGGCAGCGAATCGTCGAATTCCACCGTCATCACCAATGAGGACGGCTGGTTCAAACGCGGATATACCCATGACTTGCTGTATCCCGTGTTCTCCATTCTGAATCCGGAGCTCATCTTCACACTCCCGGCATTCCAGGTGGTATGCGGCGCGGCCGACATCATGGCACACATGATGGAGCGATATTTCACGAACAGCAGAAATGTGGAGACGATCGACCGCATCATCGAATCCACCCTGAAAACCGTCATCCACAATGTGCCCAAATTCCTCGCAAACCGGCAGGATTACGACGCTGCGGCGGAAATCATGTGGTCCGGCACCCTTGCGCACAACAACCTCATGAGCACCGGCCGCGTGGGCGACTGGGCGTCCCATGACATCGAGCACGAGCTGAGCGCCATCTACGATGTGGCGCATGGCGCCGGCCTGGCCACCGTGTTCCCGGCTTGGATGAAGTACAACATGAAACACGATGTCACCCGTTTCGTGCAGTATGCGGAACGGGTCTGGAACGTCGACGTGAACCATTGGGATCCGGAAGGGACCGCGTTGGAGGGAATCCGCCGTCAGGAAGCCTTCTACCGTTCCATCGGTCTGCCGGTGAATCTGAAGGAACTCGGCGCGGGAGAGGACCGGCTCGAGGAAATGGCAGGGAAGGCGACCGCCGGAGACACCAGGACCATCGGGCAGTTCGTGAAGCTGAAGAAAGCGGATGTGCTGGCGGTTCTGAACCTGGCGAAATGAAGATGTCCGGATCGAAAGATTTGGGGCGAAAGCCGCATACCGAAAGGGTATGCGGCTTTTCACATGCGGGACAGATACCAGACGGCGCTCTTGATTTCATATTTCATCTCAAACCGTCGATCCACAGCGTCTATGCAGCTTTGCACGACGAAAACACGCATGGGATTGCCGGCTAGCTTTTCATCGCCGACGGTCAGCACCCGGTCGATGTTGACGACATGTTCGGTGCCATCCGTCTCCAGCCATTTGAACCGGACCGGCTGGAGAATGCCGATGCTCGTGTGGAAGCACAGCATGTCGACGGGTTTCATGAAGAGTTTCATGGCAAATCCTTCCAGTAGTATGAGATTGCCTGCGGAACAGGAAGGCGTGGATTCGTGCATTTCATATCGGTTTTCGCATCTCCGGGCGGCGATCCGTGGGACCGCCAGCCATGGGCGGAATACCCGAGGCGATGAACCCGCCCCGGATCAATGCCTGGTTTCCGTATTCGCTCCGGAGCAGGTCGACCTGCTCGTCCAATGCCTTCTGCTGAGGACTCCCGCCAGCGTCGAACAGGCTTTCCTGCAGGAATCCGTCATCCGTCAGATCAGAAAATGAAACGCCGAAATGCCGGAGCGATTCTCCCGCCCAGAGCGACAGAAACAGGGAGCGGACTTCGCCATACAGGAGGCCGGTGCTGTCGGTCGGCACCGGGAGGCGTCTCTGATGGGAAACGAAGGAAAGGTCCGTTCTCCGGATGTCGACGGCGACCACCCGTGCCAGCAGTCCTGCCTGGCGAAGCCGTGCGGCGGCCGTCTCTGTCAGGGAAAGCAGGAACAGCTGCGCCTCCCGCTCGGTATCCACATCGTACGGGGTGGTTGTGGAGTTGCCGATGGCCTTTGGAACGACGCCTTCCGTGGAAACCGGCGTTTCATCGATTCCGTTGGCGAATTGCCACAGCAGTGGACCGAGACGCTTGAAATGACGCTGCAGCAGCGCAGGATCCGTCTGCGCCAGATGGCCGATGGAGAAGATGTTCAGCCGGTAGAGGCGGGGGGCGCTGCGCGGCCCCACCATGAACAGTTCCCGGACGGGAAGGGTCCACATCTTGCCGGGGATTTCGTATGGGTACAGCGTGTGCGTCCGGTCCGGCTTCTCCAGTTCCGAAGCCATCTTGGCGAGCAGCTTGTTTTCGGAGACGCCGATGTTCACCGTGTAGCCGAGGTTGTTTCGCACCGCTTCCCGGATTTCATCGGCGACAGCAGCGGGAGACCGGTCCGACAGACAGGGGGCGTCCGTGAGCTCCAGAAAGCATTCGTCGATGGAATACCGCTCGATGCGCGCACTGTATCGCGTCAGCAGGTCCATGAGGGTATTGGAGCATTCCTGGTAGAGGGCGTAATCCGGCGGGACGACGATCAGGGAGGGGCATTTCTGGCGGGCCTGCCAGAGGACCATGCCTGTCTGGATGCCGAAACGGCCGGCCGGCCGGGACTTGGCGAGGACGATGCCATGACGGGTGGTTTCATCCCCGCCGACCACGCTGGGAATCTCCCGCAGATCTGTCCGATCCCCGTGCTGCAGGCGGTAGACCGCTTCCCAGCTGAGAAAGGCGGAGTTGACATCGAGGTGGAAGATGACGCGCGCGCGTGCGGTGTTTTGTGGAGCGGCGGTCCTTCTGGCAGCACCTTCGCCCATGCCTTCGCCCATGCCTTCGCCCGTGCCTCCGCCCGTGCCTCCGCCCGTACTTCCGCCTGCACCGCTCCGCGGCATGGACGGAAAGGCAGCCTGCGGCAAAATGGAAGCGGTGCGGCGGCTGCCGCCCGGCGCGGCGCTCGGGCGTACCTGTCCCATGTTGATTCCCGCCATGGCAATCCCTCCTTCTTTCACAGGCGTGGAAGGCCGCCCCCGTGAAAGGGAACGGCCTTTTCTTCTGTCCTGCTTCCGGTACAACGACCTGTCCGATAATATTAGTATAAAAGAACAAACGTTCTTTGTAAAGGAGCAAAATCACAGGGTGGAAAAAGGACTCGGACGAATCCCCCTCCATCTTGGTCCCCGGAAGGGATATACTAAGGGAAACGGTTTGCGGGTACGGGATGCGCGGGTTCGCGGCCGAGGGGAAAGGATGAAACGGATATGGAGAGAATGCCGGTTCTGTTCGTGGGGCATGGTTCCCCGATGAACGCCATTGAGGACAATCTTTTCACGCGGACCTGGAAATCCGTCTTCGCAGGTATTCCGAAGCCAAAGGCGATCCTGTCGGTCTCGGCGCACTGGTATGTTCCGGGAACCCGGGTCAATGACGCGGCCGCACCGAGAATGATCTATGACATGTCCGGGTTTCCGCCCGAGCTGTATGCGGTGGTGCATCCTGCGCCCGGTGCGCCGGAGCTCGCGCTGGAAGTGGGACGCATGCTGGATGTGAAGGTCGCGGTGGACAATACCTGGGGAATGGATCATGGAACCTGGTCCGTCCTTCATGTGACGGATCCGCATGCGCAGATTCCTGTTTTTCAGCTGAGCGTGGACAGAAACGCCGGGCCGGCGGCCCATTATGCATTGGGGCGGCAACTGTCGGTTCTGCGGGATCAGGGCGTGCTGATCCTGGGCAGCGGAAATGTGGTCCACAATCTGCGCCAGGTTGATTTCGGCATGGCGGGCGGCTATGATTGGGCGGTATCGTTCGATGCAGCCATCAAGGAACGGATATTGGCCAGGAAAGATGCGGAAGTGGTCTCCTACGATGCATTCGGCGGAATGGGACGGATGGCGGTGCCCACGCCGGACCACTATCTGCCCCTGTTGTATGTGCTGGGTGCGGCGGATCCAAAGGACCGGATCACCGTATTCAATGAGGTCTGTACACTGGGCTCGATGTCGATGACTGGATATTTGTTCGGTGGGAAGTGAGGGACACTGTTTGTCTTCCATCACAAAAAAAGCGCTGGCCCAGCCCCTGAAACAACTGATGAAGCATGCGACCCTTGATCGTTTTCCAGAAGGGATGATCACATGAAGAAATATGTGGAAGCACCAAAGGAACTTGATATTTATGGTGAATTCGATGTTGTCGTCGTCGGTGGAGGGGTGGCCGGACTTTCGGCCGCCATCGCATCGGCGCGCAACGGTGCCAAAACACTCATCATCGAGCGGTTCCCTTATTTCGGGGGGACCGCAACCGCTTCGCTGATGGCCAACATCGTCGGTTTCCGGAACCAGGTCAAGCCGGACAGCATCCAGACCACCAAGGGAATCGGGGAAGAAATTGTCCTGGAGCTGTTGAAAATGCAGGGAGCCGTCAAATCCCGGAACGCCTACGAATCGGAACAACGCTCCGATACAAAGGGTGATCTGTCCTACAACTACGCATTCGATACGGAAAAGTTCAAGTATGTGACCCTGAAAATGGTCCGGGATGCCGGGGTGAAAATTCTTTTCCACACCTGGTTCAGCGATGTCATCCCGGAAGAGGAGAACGTGGGCGCAGAACCGGCACTCCGCGCGCTGAAGGGCATCATCATTGAGAACAAGTCCGGACGTCAGGCCGTTTTCGCAAAGGTGATCATTGATGCCAGCGGCGACGGGGATGTCGCCTTCAAGGCCGGCGTTCCCTTCTGGCAGACGAAGAAGGAAGAAGCCAAGCGCTTGAACGATGGCCTGATGTACAAGATTTCCGGATTCAATCCAGACACCCGGGCCAGCGGCTGCCTCGTCGACGACACGATGGTTGTCTGGGGGCCGACGCCCGGAGCCACCAATGCGGCGGATGCGGATGAGCTGACCGAAGAGGAGATTCTTGTGCGGCTTGCCGTCTATGAGGATCTGGAGGAGAAAAAACGGCAGAACCCGGATCTGGGCGATGCGCACATCATTGACACCGGTTCCCTCATCGGTATCCGGCAGACCCGCTTTTTCGAAGGGGAGTACAGGCTGACCGGGGAGGATGTCCTTGAAGGCAGGACTTTTCCGGATTCCATTGCGATGGCGGCCAATCCGGTCATCCACTATTTCGGATACAGGCGGTTTCTGACACACGCGGGGTACGATGTTCCCTATCGCTGTCTTGTCCCGCTGAAAGTGGACAACCTGCTCGTGATCGGACGCTGCATGTCCTCCGACCAGGTGGCCTACGAATCCTGGCGTGCCATGGCGCATATCCTTGCGATTGGAGAGGCGGCCGGTGTTGCGGCGTCCCTCTGCACGGCGGATGGCGTGAATCCCCGGTCCGTCGATGTGGCGAAGCTCCAGCGGATGCTGATTGCGCAAGGTGCGGAAATCGGCCAGTCAAGGCAGGCATGAGGCGCATCGCAGCGTCCGCCTGATCTGCCCGGCCTTGCCGATCGCGTCTTGAAGGGACAGCGTCTTGAAGGGACGGTTGACATCCCTTCCGACCGTGCCCTGAATGGACGGTTGACATCCCGTCCGACCGGTGTTAGTGTAAAAGCAATCGAACAGGCAAAGGCTTTGACGGGAAAGTCGGAACAATCTGGCGTCACAGAGAGAAGAGGGTCGGTGGAACTCTTCACGCAGGCTGTTCCGAAGCGGTCCCCGAGCTGCGAATCGAAAGGAGGAATCCGAGTAGGCTTCGCCGGATTTTCCTCCGTTGACGGGAAGCGGTATCTGGTTGCAGTCATGCGCCACGCACCGGCAGAGTGCAGGGATTCTCCCTGAAGTTAGGTGGTAACACGGACGGAATGTTCGCCCTAAGCTGATTCACATCGGCTTGGGGTTTTTTGTTGTCCAAAAAGGGAGGAACCGAAATGGAGAAGAGCAAAATGGAAAAACTGAAATCAGGCGACCTGCGCGACATGTACATCCGGTTCTTTACGGAACGCGGCCATCAGGAAATTGCCTCGGCGTCGCTGTTTCCGGAGAACGATCCGAGTGTGTTGTTCACAACAGCCGGGATGCACCCGCTGGTTCCGTACCTGCTGGGAGAAAACCATCCGAGGGGAAGACGGCTGGTCGATGTCCAGAAATGTCTGAGGACGGATGACATCGACGAAGTCGGCGACGATACGCATCTGACTTTCTTCGAGATGCTCGGAAACTGGTCGCTTGGCGATTATTTCAAGGAAGAATCGATTTCCATGAGCCATACGTTTCTGACCCGGGAGCTGGGGATTCCGGTCGAAAAGCTTGCCGTCACAGTCTTCGAGGGCGATGGATACGTTCCGGCCGATCTTGAGTCAAAGGAAATCTGGATGCGGAACGGGTTGCGGGAAGAACAGGTTTTCTCGTACGGACGCAAGGAAAACTGGTGGGGACCAGCCGGGCAGACGGGTCCCTGTGGACCGGATACGGAAATCTTCTATGACATGGGCGTCCCGAAATGCGGAGATGACTGCGGTCCTGCCTGCCAATGCGGCAAGTATGTGGAAATCTGGAACAATGTCTTCATGGAGTATAATCAGGCTGCAGATGGAAGCTATACCGTGCTTCCACAACGGAATGTGGATACCGGCATGGGATTGGAGCGCGTCCTGATCGCCCTCAACGGATATCGGAATGTCTATGAAACAGACCTGTTCGGGCCGCTTGTGAAGGAACTCGAAGATCTGTCCGGCTCAACCTGTGAAGGGGAACAAGAAAGGACGTTCCGGATCATCTGCGAGCACATGCGCGCCTCGACGTTCCTGTTGGGCGATCCGCGGGCCGTCGCGCCATCAAACGGAGAACAGGGGTATATTCTGAGGCGGCTCATCCGTCGGGTAGTCCGGATGGCCAGAAAGCTCGGTGTGCGGGAGAATATCCTGAATCGTTTGGCCGAAGTGGTCATCGGGCAGTATGGAGGCGTTTATCCGGAATTGGTGCAAAACCGGGGATTCATACTGGAACAGTTGGACAGGGAGTATGATCTGTTCTCAAGAACACTGGACAGTGGGTTGAAAATGGCTGAAAAGGTATTCGCAGGCATTGATGAAACGCGGACATTGAGCGGAGAACAAGCTTTCCGTCTTTACGACACATTCGGCTTCCCAATTGAGATTACCACGGAGTTGGCTTCCGAGCGCGGGATCCGGGTGGAATTGGTGGAATTCGAACAGAAATTCAGGGAGCACCAGGAAAAGTCGAGAAAAGGTGCCGAGGCAAAGTTCAAGGGCGGACTTGCCGACAATGGAGAGCGGACCACAAGGCTCCACACGGCCACGCATCTTCTCAATGGCGCATTGCGTGCTGTTCTTGGGGAAGAGGTCCGGCAAAAGGGGAGCAACATCACGGCAGAACGGCTGCGCTTTGATTTTTCATTTGACCGTAAAATGACTGCAGATGAAATCAGGGAAGTGGAAAAGCGGGTCAATGAGGCCATCACAGCTGCTGTGCCGGTTGAATGCAGGGAGATGACGGTGGATGCCGCAAGAACTGAAGGTGCGGTCGGTGTATTTGATGCCAAATATGGGGAAACTGTAAAAGTCTACGCCATTCCTGGCTATTCGATGGAGATCTGCGGGGGTCCGCATGCAGGAAATACATCAGAACTGCAAAGCTTCCGGATAGAGAAGGAGGAGAGTTCGTCTGCCGGAGTGCGGCGGATCAAGGCGACCATTGGAGGATGAATGGAAGTATTGGGCTATTTGGCAGGAATCAGAACACCGCTGCTGGAGCAGGTATTCTCTCTGATCACCCGGTTCGGGGAAGAGACGGTGGCCGTCCTCCTGATTTGTACAGTGTTCTGGTGCATCGATAAAAAACTGGGATACGGCATCGGCCTTTCGATGTTCTTTTCAGGACTTTTGGTGCAAGGGTTGAAGATCGGTTTCAGGGTGGATCGTCCCTGGATCCTGCATCCTGACTTCAAACCCGCAAAATCAGCCATTGCTGCGGCAACCGGGTATTCCTTCCCAAGCGGTCACACGCAAACCGCAACGTCCGTCTTTGTGACATTGGGATGCCGAATCAGGCAGGCCGGATGGAAAGCCGCATTGTTCTTCATTCCTGTGGCAGTGGGGTTTTCCCGCATGTTTCTGGGCGTGCACACGCTGCAGGATGTCCTGACCTCGCTCCTTCTTTCCACCTTCATCAGTCTGATTGTCGTAAAGTTGCTGATGGAGAAGGAAAGCCCGATACTCGATTTGTGGATTTCAGGGATTCTCGGACTCGCCAGTCTGATTGTGATGATTTTTGCGGGCGCACTCCATCGCAGCGGAATGCTGGAAGTAGCCTACATGGCGGATTCCTTCAAAACAGCGGGGAGCGGCCTCGGATTTGCCATCGGATATGTCGTGGAAAAGCGCTGGATCCGGTTCTCCGTGAAGACGGAAAAAATGTGGATGCAGCCACTGAAAGTGATTTTCGGCGCATGCGGACTCCTCATTATCAAAACAGGTCTCAAAGCAGTCCTTGGGGATGGAGCCATGGCAAACGGCTTCCGGTATTGCCTGCTGATTGTATGGGTGCTGGTGATTTGGCCGCTGATGATCAGGCGGTTCTTCCGTAGTCGGCAACCCGTTGGTGGAGCAGGTGGATATGGTGGACAAGATGGACCAGGCGTGCAAGTTTGACTCGGTGGAGCCGTCAGCCGTTTCGTTTGGCCCGACCCACCCGGATCCATTCCGGCGCATACGCGGAAGTGCAGCCCTTCGACACCTTCATGTCGCTATATACGCCAAGCCTTTCACCGATCGCAAGGCAGCGTTCGGTCCAGGCATCATGCATAATGCCGATTTTGCATAGGCAATGATTCATGGCCCATTGCTTGTTTGGCGGAGCGGAAACAAGATTTGACTCGACCTCGCTCACGAGAAGGGCGAGAGCGTTCTCTGCAAGTGTGTGCTGCTCCACGAAATGAATTGCCAGATTCCATCCTGCACGGCCACGAAGATCCTCGTCGCTCATGCGCCAGGTGTTCATGAATCCGGTCGCGAATTTGCTTTCTCCCAGGACGCCAAACGTAAGCTCGTCAACCAGAGCGGGCAGATAGGCTTCGGCCAGAAGAGCGTCGAAATCCTCTTCCGTGATCGCATTCGGATCCAGCAGCATTGCCCCGAGGATCATGGCGTCGTAATTCTTGCTGTTCCAAAGTTTCACAGCAAGTGCATGATCCCGTCTGATCAGCTTCGCAAGGGCACGCAGGGGGCCGAGCAGGATGCCGAACTGTTCTCCGGTCACGCCATGCTTCCGGTTGAATGCGATGCGTTTTCCATCCGAAAGCGATGACAAATGGTGCATGACATTCTCGTATGAATACTCCATGTGCATCCCCTTTCGCATGAAAGTGCCAATCGTATGTGGTATGTGTCAATCAAGCGCGGTATGCGCCAATCTGGTGCGAGCCGTGTGCGTCAATCAAGCGCAAGCCTTGTGTGTCAATCAAGCGAGAGCCGTGCCAGAATGACCGCCAGCTGTGCCCGGGTCGCCGAACCCTTCGGATTGAAGGTGCCTTTTGCATCGACGCCATTGATGATGCCGGCTTCCGCCATGGCAACCACGTCAGGCTGAAAGGCGGGGCGTACAAGGGCCAGGTCCGGTATGGCAATGGAACGGACTGCTGTTGTCGAGTCGATGGAATGATGGAGGAGGTAGGCCATTTCTTCACGGGTCGCGATCCGGGTTTCCCAGGACGAACCGAATTCGTTTCCCTGAAGGATCCCGTACATTCTGCAATAATCCACATAGGCGCGGTACCACGGTTGGCGCTGCTCGGAATAGGCGTCGACGAATTCCGACAGAATGTCTTCGTGTCCCTGTGCCCGGGCGTGGGTTCGGGCTGCCACCGCTGCAATCTGTGACAGTGTGACGGTTCCGAATGGATTGAACAAGCCGTTTGATCCGACCATCAGACCCTTTGCACTGACCTGGCGAACAGCATCCGTATACCATTGACCGGTAGGTATGTCCGTGAACGTTACAGACGCCACGTTCGTCTGAAGAGACGGTTGCGTGACGTTCGCGGGCTCTGTAGAAACGGTCGCCGGAACGGCGCCCTTCACCCATTTGTAGGTATAAGGTGCATAGGAATCGTATTGGCGGCCTTCCTGCAGCATCTTTTCATGGGAGTTCGCCAAATATTCGACGCGGGTGGATGCGTCCTGGTACCCGATGCTGTCATTGTACGTGGGATCGAATTCATACCAGACGCCATCGACCCGGACACCGACCCATGCGTGGGCCACCCCATCCGAACTTCCGGCGATGGGATACGCTTCCATGTTTCCCGCGAGCAGCAGCATGACGGCGAGTTGGGCATAAGCTTGGCATACGCCGGTATTCTGCGTGATGAAGGGATAGACGGAGTAGATGCTGTATGTCTGATCATATTCGAAGGTACGGACCATAAAGTCGTTGACCGCCAGCAGCTTGTCCAGATCAGTCATGTCCGGCTTGAAAAGCTCGCCCGCAGCTTGGTTCACGTAAGTGTGGACTGCAGCCCTTTCCGCAGTTGAGTCGAAATAGGAGGGTGTGATCGTCAAAATGTATCCGGTGTTCTGGTTTCCGGTCCAACTATATGAGAATTGCCTGGCGGAGAGCGCCAGCATCAGGTTGTATCCGTTGTTCTTGAAAAGCAGGTCGGTTACGGTGTTCGGATCCTGGCCGATGCTGTAAACAAACGTGTCCGGGTAATCGGCGGTATCACGGATGAAGATCTCCATGGCATTGTCGACGGTGAGTTTTGTGTACGCGGGAGCACTGGTTGCGGCGAAAACAAGCGTCGGCGAGAGCAGGGAGAGCACGAGGACGAGGGGCAGCAACCGCACGAGGACTAGAGGCAACAAGCGCTGACGGAAAAGGTTGCTGGCGCGAGGACGGCTCAGAGCGGGATTCGGCATGATTCATCCTTTCCTGGGCAGGGCAACACAAATGGAGGGCTCTGCATTCATTGTAACAAGCGGCAGTCCCGGATACAATGAGCGGAAAGTCCTGTTTATTGCAGGCCCAGTGGAAGGGCAGTCATTCGATCGCAATATTGAGGTCCAGCGGTAACCCGTCCGCGATGAGTTGAACGCAAAGAACCTGCTTCATTCCCATGTTCACAGTGACATTATTGCCGCATAACATGGTGGGCGTGGAAATGTCGATCAGCACGCCGCTATTGGAAAAGATGGTGGAAGCATTAGCGGCGAGCATGTTTGTCAGTTCGGACAAAGCACTTTTGGACATGTCGTCCAGTTCCGGAACAGGAATGCCCATCATCATTGTGGAAGCGATTTTCATCGCATCACTGGTTTCAAGGTTATATACAATGTTTCCTTTGACGGCCCCGACGATACCCACGATGATGATGACACCCGAGCATGTGATTTCCTGGGGCTTGACTCCCAGCGCCCCTTTTTTGATGTCGGTAAAACCCAACATGGGCATGATGAGTGAGAAGGCTTCCACAAAGGGATTCACATTCTTCACATCCATTTTTCTTCCCCCCGTTTGAAGCCGGCGTTCATAAGAATTTCTCCGTAGTTGGTTGTGGCGACGGAGGTTATCGTATCGAAATCAGGATGCGATATGAGCATATTATCGCCCCGCATCACCGAAGGAGGCGCCAACCTGAGGCCCAGCGCCTTGTTCTGCCTGTTCAGGGCGGAACAGGCATTCCCCGCCACAATGTTTGTAAACTCCGCAAGTGCCGCCGCTATCTCTTCGGGGTTCTTGGGTTCTCTCCGCAGGATGGCGGTCACGAATCCCGCAGCTGTCTCCATGCTCAGATCCAGCAGCAGCCTGCCGGAAAATTGTCCGATGATGCTGATGATGATCGTCATCCCCCTCGATTGGAAGGTATCCCCGAAAGTGATGTCGTCCTGATAGGTGAGCAGTGTTTTCGTCATGCGGTTCATGCCATCCAGCAAGGCCTCCTTGATCGCCGCGGCATAGGACTGCTGCAGTTCCAGGAACATTTCATCATGTGATGTGACACGTCGGATCGCGTTTATGAGCACGTCCTCGTCCACCGGTTTTTGGACATAGGCGGACACATGGTTGTCTCGGGCTGCTTTGACAATTTCATCGTCCATCATTGAACTGATTACGATGACCCGGATGGTCCGGTCGATTTCATGAATGGCTCGTGTGCATTCAAGCCCGTCGGTGCCGGGCAGGGTCATGTCCATTGTGACAAGTGCAGGCCGCACCTCTTGGATCACAGCTTTCACTTCGTCCAGTGTTCCCGCCTCGCCGACAACCTCATACCCGTTTTGTTCGAGAATGCCTCGAATGACCGCGATGGAAAAGGGGGAATCATCCACAACCACAATCCTGAGTCCTGACATATCAGTCACGTCCTTTACTTGCCTGCTTGCTGCAGGACATTTTACTGCCTCGCGTGTACGAGATAATCATTCTTACCAACAAAAGACAGGAAACACCATGAGCATTGGAATTTCCCGTGAATTGAAACACGGAGGCGAATGCCATGCCCCCGCGCATTGATCACGTAGACGAATGCCATACTCCGCGCATTGAAACACGGAGACGAATGCCATACAATGGACGACAGGGTGTCCGGAAACGGGTACAAGTGAGGAGTGCGAAAGATGCAACAGCAGGAACAATCAACCGAAACGACGGCGACACTGCCTAAACGCATTCGGAATTCCGCCAAGGCAATGATTCTTCGGGATGATTGCCTGTTGGTTTCAAAGATTGTGGATGAAGGTGGATTCTACTATGTCCTGCCCGGCGGCGGCCAGGAACCGGATGAAATCCTTTCGGACACAGTCGTTCGCGAATGTGCGGAGGAACTGGGCGTCTGCGTGGAGGCAGGTCCGATCCGCTTCATCATCGAACGGACGCAGGGTGAGAAATTCCATCGGGTTGATTTTGTGTTTGAATGCCGCGATACGGGCAGGAAGTCGGACGTCGAGCCAGAACTGGACAAGCGGCATGCCGGATACGAGTGGCTGCCTGTGCGCACGCTTGAGGAACAACCCTTCTTTCCGCTTCGTCTGCGGACGGCGATCCGATGCTTCTGCGCGGGGGAATCGATGGCGATATACCTGGGACACGATGACTGAATGGCAATGGACAAGTACGCACAGGACGATAGGCCTGCGCCATGGATGCTTGGTCAGATGGAGTGGAATAATCCGAGGAATTATCTGCCAACGGCCGGATGGGCATCCAACCACACCATGATTTCCTGAAAGGCTTTCGATGGAAAGTGGAATCCCTGCGAATCCGCAACTGAAGACGCAACTTCGGAGAACAAGGCGCAAGTATTTCTCAGCGCCTGTTCCATTCCTGCCGGGTCCCATGGAGCGGCAAGGTCATCGAGCCGTCTCTGTCGATCCGGATCCAACCATATCGCCAAGTGGCGACCCTCGTAGAAGGTACGCCATTCCGCACCATGACGGGCATGTGCCTCCCATTCAAGCAATGTCAGCAAATGGCGCATCAGATAACCGCTGAGGCATCGCTGGGCAGTCCATTTCTCCCCTCGCAGAAGTTTTTTGGCAGCCCAGAGCACATGGAATCCGAAATCCTGTACGACATTCCGATACGCCGCTTCGGTCGGGAAGGTGAACGGACCGGGTGCATGAACTAAGCTTCTCAGAAGAGCGCCGAAGTCGTCCTTGTCGATCAGGACATCGACACCGGCGGCACAGATTTCCCGCAGGATCGGGAACGCTTCCGAGGTTTCTGCGAGCAGGGCGGCGTCCGCCAGAACGAAATCAGCATCCAGCCCGCCGGAGAAGACGGCCCGTCGTTCCCGATGGTTTGCCTCGGGGACAGCCTCGGAAAAGGAGAGCCAGGACTGATCGATTGCGGAAAGCCAATCTTCTTCGAGAAAGTAGGGCGTGCAATCTGTCGAGACGATCAGGAGATCGAGATCCGAGAATTCATCGGCAAATTCCGCTTTTCCGGATTGGGAGCCAATGAGGGCGAGGCAGCGAATGTCCGGCCTGGCCTCGCAATAAGTTCGAATTTTTGAGAGCAGCGTCCGGTGTGCTTCCGTCATTGGATTCTCCTTTATGTTATGATGATTTCATGCCCATTTTTCGGAAAAATGGTTGCATTTTCAATGGTAGCCTTCATTTCCCGTCAGGGCAAGAGTCGTGGAATATCCGCCGGGCGGATTGGGAGAACAAGAAATGACGATGAAAACCCGAAAGTCCTTCACTCAAATGAAAACGGTCCGTTGGGCAGCGCTTGCCGCTGTGATGATCTTTGTGCTGCTGGTATGGGCCTGGATTTCGAATGCCGGTCAGGACAAGGCTGCTGCCGGAGATGCGGCTGTTTCGGCGAATCCATCCGAGAGCATTGCAGCGGCGATCAAGTCCGACGCGTCCGACGCGACATCGGATACTTCTGTCACAGCATCGACAGCAGCGGGTCTGAGTTCCGATGCTGCTCCGGTTCCCGTGACGGAAGCCCAGCGAAAAGCGGTGCTGGAGCTGGTTGGCGTTGTGTATTCCATTGATTCGGATCTGGTGGTGGAGGTCGAGGGCGGCGAAAAAGTGGAGGGGGCTTCCTGTTTCGGAGTATGGATCGGCAGCCCGAATGAGAACACCACGACAACTATGGAACGGTTTGCGGTGAATCTCGAAACCAACACGGTGTATCTGCTGGATCGCGTTTCCGGAACCTACGGACAGGTTGCCATGGTTCCCTTCAAGAAGGAAGTCGACAAGGCGCTGGAGACGATTTTGTCTTCGCCGAAGGCTTCCTCAAACACCAATGACTACCTGAAAGCGCACCCGACGGAAGTCCGGAAGGTTGTGGACCTTGGCGATGAAGTCCTGCCCTATCTGATATCTTTCCACGACAATGGAGATCGCGGTCTGCGGGGCGCAATCGCACTTTCACTATGCCAACAGATTCATCCGGGGTTGAATGTTGTATCGACGGATTCTCCGAATGGACGGTTCCGCCTCGAGACCTACGGCGTGAATCTCGACATTACCGCAGCCGGGCTATATCCGGCCAATGGCATTCGTTTGATCGATACGGAGAAGAGCAAGGTCGTCTGGTCGATGTCGCCGGGCTATTATCGCACGGGGTTTTGGTGGTCGTCTGACAGCCGGCATGCCGCGATCTATTATGAAGCCAGAACCTATGGAACAACGGCCATCCTTGATACGGAAACGATGGAAGTGACCGAGCTTCCCGCCATCGCGGAGCTTCAGAAGCAGACGAAAACGGACATCACGGAACGGGATGTCCGTCCGGATCCGTATTTTGAAGCTGCCGGATGGAAGGACGACCGCTGGGTGGAGATCGGATTTCAATGGACCGGACAGACAACGGAGAACGTGAGCGGCCGGTTCCTGTTTGATGTGATCGACAAGGGTGTGAAGGGATTTGAGCTGTCGGAGTGACGGGAGATTGGGGTCAGGCACCATGAACAAAGTGTGAATGTCGTGGAGCGCCTGTTGAATTGGGCAAAAGGGAGCCAGATCTCTGGAAAGCATCCAGGAGCCTGGCTCCGTGCTGTTAGCCGCAGATGCACTGTTTACCGGTACACCATCTCCACCAAATTGAAGGAAAGCTTGTACCCCATATCCAGATATAGCTTCAATGCCGGCAGATTGGTGCCCATGACCGAGAGCGTGGCCACGGAACGGCCGCGTTCCCGCAAGGCCTCAAAGGCCGTTTCGATGAGTGCGCGGGCCACGTTCTTTCTGCGAAACGCCGGCACGACGAAGATGTTCTCCGTGGCACCCCGTTCTTCGCCCATGTCCCAGATCGAGACGGAACCGACAACCTCGTTCCCACAACGGGCAAGATAGCACCGGAACGTCGGATTCCCGCTGCGGAAGCGCATCTCCGCCTCGCTGTCGGGAACCTTGCTTGCGATCAGGTCGGCACGGATGTATGCCGTGATACCGGCATCATCGGTCACCAGCGGATCGATGCGCACGCCCTCGGGCAATGCGTATTGAACAGCCGGCCGGCTCAGATCATATGCCAGCACCGGGATGAGATTCTCCAGGGAGGCGCCTTTGGAAAGGTGGAAAGCCATCCCCGTCAGATCGGACGATTCGGTGCAGATCCGCAGAATCAGGTTCGTTTCCGGGTGTTCGGCCCGTACAGAGCGGTAGCGGGCCAATACTACATCCAGCAGGTGACTCCGTGCTTCCTCGAATGCCTGTGGTGCGGTATCCGGCCGGATCGACAGACTCAACTCCGCCTTGCGGAGTCCTCTCGGATCGCCAAGCGTCGGCAGGATGAAGAAACCGACACCAAGCAGCGTATCACCGTCATACGCACAGTAGGCGTTTTCCGGCTTGAATCCGCCATGCCAGCGCAACTGCAGGCCGGCAAAACCGTCGAATGCATCAACCGCGGGCAGGTCGTCCTGGTGGAATGGGCGGATGGTCATGTAAAGCCTCCTTGCGTATCGATTTGTGTGGGTTTTCTGCGCCACAACCACTGTCGAAGCCGGAAATACGGCCATGGCGGATTGGGAGCGGATCCTCATATTGCCATCATCGCATAACCGGCAAAGAAAAACATGTCCGAGAATGGTTTTCCGGGGCTTCATCCGGAACAAGATATGGTATCTTCAGATGAGTATTAATTCGCATTGGTATCGTTTTACAGGAGATCGAGACAATGAAAGAACTGGAAGTTGTTGCAGGCATCATCCTCCATGGCGGAAAAATCCTCTGCGCACAGAGAGACCAAAGCCAATATGCGTATATGTCCTACAAGTTCGAATTCCCGGGAGGGAAAGTCGAACCCTCCGAAGGCCTGGTGGAAGCGCTGAAACGTGAGCTTCACGAAGAGCTGGAGCTCCTGGTGGATGTTGTCGATGAAACTCCCTATCTGACTGTTCACCACACATATCCGGATTTCATCATTCACATGCATGCCTTCCGCTGCACGGTTCCGTCGCTGGCATACAAGCTGCATGACCATGTCGATGCAAGACTGTTGCCTGTTTCGGAGTTGTTGCAGCTTGACTGGGCACCGGCGGATGTTCCGATTGTTCAAAAATTGATTGAACAGGAGAACTACCAGTGAAAGTCGACGACACCCAAAGGTTGAATCACTTGCCCGCCAATACCGCCTGAATCTTCAGGGCATCCATTTCGGCATCGGCATGGGAAAACGCGATGATGGTTTTCTCAAGGTCATAGCTGGCGGGATCGCCGCGATAGCCCAGGGAATAGAAGTTGTCCTGCGGTTTCAATTGCTTTGCCAGGGCGGTATTGACCAATTGGGGGTAGAAGGTGTTCATGGCGGCGGTTTCTATGGCGCCGGCATGATAGTCGGGTGTATAGCTGCCTTCCCGATTAGG
The DNA here is from genome assembly GCA_942493335.1 of uncultured Clostridia bacterium. Lineage (GTDB taxonomy): Bacteria > Bacillota > Clostridia > DSM-8532 > DSM-8532 > JAEWSN01. The sequence continues at coordinate 4,274,444 of OW818693.1, forward strand.
AGGGAAGACCGGCGGGTTCTCGACCGGCACGTCAAGCGCTCCCAGATAATCGGTACGCATGGTCAAGGAGCTGCGCATGTCTTCAATCGCTGCATTGATCATGTCGACGTGGGTGTGATCCCCATGGGAGTTCGCCACAAACAGATTTTTGAAACCCCATGAATCCAGCGACGTGAAAATGTCGACCAGCAAAGCCTTCATGGTTTCCGGACGCACGGAAAACGTTCCGGGAAAATGCGCGCAGTCCGGGCTGATGCCCCAGTAGAATGGAGGGGCGATGATGGCCTTGATGCCTTTCTCCTGCAGCTTCTGTTTCAGACTGCGGCAAAAGAAGTAGGCCATAAATACGTCAGGACTCAAATCCATATGCGGACCATGCTCTTCGATGATGCCGACGGGAAGCAGCACCACCGCACCTTCATCGGCCGCCTGGCTGACCTCCGGCCAGGTCATTTCCACCATGGTGCCGGCGAATATGGAGGTGTCGGTCTGCGGTCCAATGACAAACGGTTCGTTCTTCATGTTACCCTCCTGCGACCCGGCGTGTGACATGAAGGTGAAACCGGTGCCTGTCCATCATGCTAACACAGGGGTCCTGCCCGAAGCAAAAGGGATATTGGCTATAACCATCCTCACCCGGAACACCTGAGCTTGGGAAATCGGGTCAAGTGGCGCAGCCACCCTCCGCGCAGCGCATCTTGCGGTCCAGCATCATCACTGCACCTGTCAGAACCAGCAAGGCACCGCAAACCATCAGCAGGATTTCGATCCGCACTGTGTCCGCCAGCGGTCCGAACAGGATCATGCCGAGCGGCATGGCGGCAGAGGAACCGATTTGCACGAAACTGAACACGCGGCCCTGATAGGTGTTTTCGACTTGCTCCTGCAACAGGGTCATGCTGGCGATGTTGTAGGAGGGCAAGGTGATGCCTGTGATGACCAGAATGATCAGATACATCCAGAACAGCGGCACCGCTCCCATCCCCAGGATGAGCACGCCAAAGGCCATGCAGGCGTAAGCGATGGTGTGGATGCGGTTCTTGAAACCTCCCCAGGCAGCCATCAGGAAGCCCCCGAGCGTTGTTCCCGCACTGAAGGCGATCTCGTTGACCGTAAGCTTCCAGATTTCCGGGCCGAAGGATCGCGTGACCATGAGCGGGGTCAGGAACGCCGCGGGCACAATGAGAAACATGATGATGAAATAGTAGCCGATGAGGTTCTTCAGGAATGGATGCGCCCACAGGTATCGAAGGCCTTCCCGCAAGTCGAGCCATTGGCTGGAAGAACCTCTGTCTTCCCGTTCGTGACGGGGCAGTGCAAGGGAAGCGAGGATCGTAACTGCAATGACAGCGGTGACGACATCGACAAAGAAGATGGATTCCAGCGTCCAGCTGGACATCATGGCCCCGCTGACGGCCGGTGCCAGCAGAAACATGATGGACTGGATGCCTCCGTTGATGCCATTGACCTTCATCAGCCGGTCCGGCGGGACCAATTGGGGAAGGGTCGCCGACACAGCCGGCATCTGGATGCCCGCTCCGATGGAACGGAGGATGGACGCCGCGAAAATGGCGGTGATGGAGCCATGACCGCTGAGGAACAGGAATGCCAGAATCAGGGTGGTGACAGCTGTCAGCATGTCTGCGCCGATCATGAGTCGCTTGCGGTTGTATCGGTCCGCCCAGACACCTGCAGGCAACGAAATCAGGATCTGGGGCAGAAAGCCGAACAAGGTGGAAAGCGTCATCATTGCGCCGGATTTCGTGGTGAGTGTGATATACCAGACAATGGCATACTGCACCAATGCCGAACCGAAGAGAGAGATGGTCTGACCCCCCAGAAAGAATACGGTTGGCCGGATCCATGCGCGATCATCCCGGGGTGGCGTAGGAACGACGGGCAGAGAACTGTTTTCCATGGAGACCTTTCTGCTCCTGCGTTCCAAGTGCAGCTTCCGCACATGTGAAGGCAGTGGCTTTCACTTCTTTCTTACCACCTGTGCCATCAGGCGAACTGGAACAAATTCTTACCCAAGAGGAACCTTTGATCTCTACCGATGTCATTCCGGCTCTGCGGAATGCAGGATTGCCGATACATTCACGTAGTCGATCGTCTGGCATGAATTGAAATTGGCAAGTCTTTCGATGCTGTTCTCTATGGCCGTCCGGAGCTTCTTGGTGCTCCTGACGCCGCTTTCAAACCAGAAATTCTTGACCATCAGCGTCTGCGCTTTCCGATCGACAACCGCTTCAATCCGTCCGATGAATCGGTCGCCGTATAGAACGGGAAGCACATAGTACCCGTATTTGCGCTTGTCCGCCGGGGTGTAGATCTCCCAGGAATATTCAAAATTGAACAGGGTTTTGATCAGCTTTCTATCCCACATGAAACAGTCCAATGGGGCGATGAACTCGCAGCGGGGACGGAATACCTTCTCCTTTGGGCCAGATTCATTTGAAATAGTTTCGATTGAATCGGCTTCGGTTGAAAGGGTGCCGATTGAAACGGATTCGATAAATGGCCGGTCCTCGGCACGGCAATAGAGCGTGTCTTTCAACCCATTTACTTGGACGGATAGGATTTTACCCTCATGCAGCAATTGCTTGAAGACTTCGTTGCGTTCGGTGGCCTTGAGCCCCCAGATGTTCAACCACGCATCGGACGGCTTGTTCCATAACAGACCCACTGCCCCGATACGCCGCAGGACCCGCCACTTGATGTGGGAGAATTCGTCGGACAAAGGATCGTTGGCGGAAAGGATGCTTGGGTCCACATGCGTCTCCGAGAGATCATAGAATTTCCGAGTGCCCTTTTTATGATGAATCACAAGCTCGCCGGTGGAATACAACTGTTCCAGAACGGAACGGGCGGCATTGGATTCTTCGCCCCAGTTTCCACTCCAATGGATATGGGAATGCCATTGTATCTTGCCGGTTAATGGCAGTTCATCGGATGAAACAGGTCCGTATTCGCGGATATAGGATTTCGCCTGCTTTTCCAGTTCCGCGAGTTCCGGGAACTTCGTTCCACCCTCTCTGGCGATTCTTCGGTTCCGCTCGAAAAAGGGCCAGTCCTCGATCGGCAGGATGGAGAGGTTTTTGTCGGGGAAATCGAACAGATTGCGGTCGGTATAAAGGAGTTCATCAAGCATCTGCTTGGTGAAGCCCTTCACTCTCGACTGCAACACCAGTTCTGGGTTCTTGCCGCAAGCATCTACCGGATCGAACTGAATGCAGCCGGTTTGGCGCACATAGGCTAAGGCGCCATGTTTGCCGATGAATCTGTGTTCGCCGAGGAGTCCGTGTTTCAACAGCAGGAATTGACGGGCCTGTTGGTTGGTCAGGGTGATCATCTTTTGTTCCTCGCATACTTTTTGTCGAGTGCAGTCGATATTTATTGTCCTTAATATATCATATGTCATGGGGTCAGGAGCCATGAATACGGCGTTTTGGCAACAATGAGCTTTCTGTCATGAATGAGTTGAGTACCGAAGAAAATTCTAGTATAAAAGAATAAAATGAAAAATATGCGAAATCATCTCACATACTAGAAAGATTGAGGGTGCCGTGTGATTCGACGTACTCGAAATCTGGACCGCCATCTGGCCAAGTGATAGGATAGACTTATTACATAGGCGGATGCGCATCACGATAGAAAGCGGGCGAAACACAGCACCCTGCCCGTGATGCCGGAAACGGACAACACCGATGGATATCCATCGCAGAGGGAACAGACATAGAACGGCCGTCCCCCCGATCGAATCGTTTCATACGAACCATTGCTTCACCGGAGAATCCTCTCCGTTGCTTCCGCAACTTCTGAATTGCCTTGCAACAGCCACCCGGATTGATTTTCTGGTAGCATTTCTCATGCAATCCGGCGTGGATCTGCTGGTAGACGGGCTCCGTGAGGCCGTGGACCGGGGAGTTCCCGTCAGGATTGTCTGCGGCGATTATATGGGAGTGACACAGCCTTCCGCGTTATATCGCCTCCGCAGCCTGCTCGGGGACCGGCTGAGCCTGCGATTCTATCGGGAACCGGTCAAGGCGTTTGATGGTGAAACGCGGGTCACCCGCTCCCCGCGCAGTTTCCACCCCAAGGCATGGTTCTTCCATTGGGCCGATCGCACGGAACTGTTTCTGGGTTCGTCCAACGCATCCCGATCCGCCCTACTTGATGGCGTGGAGTGGAATGTCCGACTCGACAGCCGCATGCAGCCGGAAGAGACAAGCATTTTACAAGCGGAATTCGAAGATCTATACCACCGGTGTTCCGTTGAAATCGATGATGTGATGCTGCGCCGTTATTCCCTTCACTATCGGGTGCCCAAACAACATGCGTCTTTTGACCCGCCTATGGAACCATCTATTGGCCTGACTTCCAGGCTGCCTATAGACCCGGATTTTGGGGAAGATGCTTTCCCACTGGAGGGTGATGTTGGCCGGAGCCCAGAAACGGTAAGGGTTTCCGGAGATGAAGACAAGAGCGGGGTATTGGCGACCGGGCGGGAAGGGGATCCTTACTCAAAGGCAGATGATTCTCAATTGCCTGATTCTTTCACGACAAAGTCCCCGGATATCCATGGATTGCCTGCAATATGCGCTATTCCAGCATCATCGGATGGAATAACGTCATCGCTCGGCAAAAGTTTGCCATTTCCAACGCTACAGCCCAACGACCCGCAGACTGAGGCATTGTACGCGTTGCACCGCACACGGGAACTTGGCAACAGTAAGGCGCTGGTGGTGGCGGCCACCGGTGTGGGCAAGACCTTCCTGGCTGCCTTCGACTCCCATCCGTTCCCCCGCGTGCTGTACCTGGCCCATCGTGAGGAGCTGTTGACGCAGGCGGAGACCGCCTTCCGAAAGGTGCGTCCATCCGACCCTACCGGTTTCTACATGGGCGACCGGAAGGACACCGATGCCGCGCTGCTCTTTGCCTCCGTCCAAACGCTGGGGAAGGCGGAAACCCTTACGGACGCGGATTTTCCGCCAGATCGGTTCGACTATGTCGTGGTCGACGAGTTCCATCATGCGGCCGCGGATTCCTATCGCCGTGTGCTGGATCATTTTCGTCCCCGGTTCCTACTTGGACTTACCGCCACACCCGAGCGTATGGACAACCGGGAAGTATTCTCGCTATGTGATTATAACGTGGTCTATGACGTGCGCCTGCGGGAGGCCATCGGCAAAGGTTGGCTCGCGCCGTTCCACTACTACGGCGTAGCCGACAACACGGTGCGGTATGAGAACATCCTGTTCCAGCACGGCCGGTACGACGGTGAACAGCTGGAGAAGGCTCTGTCGATCCCCCATCGTGCCGATCTTGTGCTGCAGAACTACAGGAGGTTCCCAAGTCGGCGGGCGATCGGCTTCTGTGCGGGCCGGAACCATGCTGCCAACATGGCGCATGCATTCCAGCGGCATGGTATAGCGGCCTGTGCGGTGATGGCGGACAAATCAGGCATCGATCACGCAGATACGGTGATGGATCGCACCGAGGCGCTCAACAAGCTGCGGGATGGCAGTCTGGCGGTCGTGTTTGCGGTGGACATGCTCAATGAGGGCGTGGATGTGCCGGCGGTGGATCTGCTGCTGTTCCTGCGGCCCACCGAATCGGGAACGGTGTTCCTGCAACAGCTTGGCCGTGGCTTGCGCAAGACGCCGGACAAGACCCATGTGACAGTGCTCGATTTCATCGGGAACCACCGGAACGTGGGCATGGTGCCGCGTCTACTGACCGGAGACGGTGCGGAAGGCCGAACCGATCGCAAGAATCACATTCGAAAAGCAGAGGATCCGGAAGGCCGGTCTGCTCGCGGCACGATAATCATGCCGGAACCGGACGATTATCCGGATAGTTGCCGCGTACAGTTCGACTGGGATCTTATCGACCTTTTCCGGTCATTGGAGCGGCGCCATGCCGGATACCCGGTGCGTGCACTGGCTGGTCTGGAGTACGATCGTATTGCCGATTATCTCGGGCACGGTCCGTCACTGACGGAATACGACGAATGGCTGGATGATGCGGTATGGGCGCGGATCAAGGGACGGCCCGCACCGGAGAATCCGATGAAGGATTGGCTTGCGTTCCGCGTGGCGCATGGCATTGCATTGGCTGGCGAGAAGGCGCTTGTCGGTACCGTTGCGCACGCGTTTCTGACAATGCTGCAGAACACGGCGATGGCCAAGACCTACAAGATGCCACTGCTGCTGGCGTTCCATCGGAATGGACAGCTTCATCCGGATGCTCCGTCAGAGGCGATCGTGGAGAGCTTCCGTCGGTTCTACGCTTCGGGTGTGCACGGGGAGGATATGCTGAAAGATGCCGGTTCCAGCGCGTTTCGGTCATGGAGTGGTTCGGACTGGCTGTCACTGGCGATGCGTAACCCGGTGCATTTCTTACTGAAAACAGAGAGCCGGTTCTTTTATATGGATGGGCCTACCTTCCGACTGGCGGACGTACTGGAACTGTGGCTCAATAACCCGGATTTCATGCGGTTGTTCCTGGACATCACGAGCATGCGAACGAAGGCCTACTGCCGGGAGCGGCTCCAAAAGCGGGAACGGGCCTGGTATGGGGTTGACGGAGACAGCAGGAGCGGTGACGATACCGGAGGGTTTAGGTCTTCGGATACGGCACTCCAATGGTAAACGGACGGAAGTGGAGTCTATGTGATGAGCGAATGCGATAAGCGGAATGGGAGTTTCTAAGATGAGTGAATGCAATGACCAAAATGTGGCCTATTACAATGAGAATGCGCAGGCGTTCTTTCAAGATACGGTCCAGGCGGACATGTCAAGGCTGTATGCGGAGTTTCTGCCCTTGCTGCCTGCAAGTGGCCACATTCTTGATGCCGGATGCGGCAGTGGCCGGGACAGCTTGGCATTTCTGACGAAGGGATATGCGATCAGCTCGTTCGATGCGTCGGATGAAATGGTCCGTATGAGCACGGAATTGACGCGAGAAGCCGGTGGCAAGCCGACCAGGAGGATGTGTTTTCAGGAGTTGGAGGATATCGCGCAGTACGACGGTATCTGGGCCTGCGCCTCCTTGCTGCATGTTCCGGAAAAGGATATGCGGGATGTTATGGGAAGATTGATTCGGGCTTTGAAGCCAGGCGGTGTGCTGTTTGTTTCGTTCAAGTGCGGTGAAGGCGAAGTGGAGCGAAACGGGCGAGTGTTCACGATGGTGTCGGAAGATGCGCTGCATCGATATATGGAAGGTCTTCCTGTGAAGGCAGTGAAGACATGGGAGACGCAGGATGTACGAGAGGGTCGGCAAGGAGACAGGTGGGTGAGTGGTGTGTTTCAGTTGTCTTTGATTGTGAATACGTAACCGTCACCGCACTTATCACATCCATTGCATTGACGATGATGAAAAGCCCACGGGGAGGATGATATGGCTGATATCAAACAGTTGCAATCTATTGTTTTGGCATTTCGTGATGCGCGGAATTGGAAGCAGTATCACAATCCGAAGGATCTTGCGGTATCCCTGAGTCTAGAGGCGTCGGAATTGTTGGAGAATTTCCAATGGAGAACATCCGAGGAGGCAATTGCCGAGAAAGCAGAATCCATCAGGGAAGAAATCGCTGATGTTGCCGTATACCTGCTCATGCTCTGCGATGCGGTCGGTGTTGATCTTGAGCAAGCCATCACGGACAAGATGGAGAAGAATGCGGCGAAATATCCGGTGGATAAGGCATTTGGGAAACGAGATAAGTACATGGATTTATAGAAGTCGGACGAATCACACAATGTGGATATCAAACCATCGTCGTATCGCGCGTTGCCATGAATCCTGAACGCTAAAACATGTGAACCCAGGAGGTCCTTTCATGATCGTATACAGCAGTTGTGCACGTGATTTCTGTGAGCATGTCGACAGCAACATGATTATTGGGATGATTGAATCGGAATACCTCAAGAAGCTCGGAGCACACCCCGGCCCCGGTGAGAAGGGGGCATGGAGAAACTCCTTGGGCCATATGGAACGTGTGGTTCGTAGATCTGGTGTGCCGGATGACTGTGGTGTGCTCGTTGAGTTTGTCATCCCTGCAACAAGCAAACGTATTGATTTCGTCATCACGGGGAAGGATGAGCAGGAACAGCAGAACATGGTTGTGGTCGAGCTTAAGCAATGGGTTTCAGCTAAAGCGACTGATATGGACGATATCGTCATAACGGCGTTCCGTCATGGTGAGCAACCAACGACTCATCCTTCCTATCAGGCGCGGGCGTATTCGGATCTGCTGACGCACTTCAATGAGGCAGTGCAGACGGATGGGATCCAAGTTCAACCGTGCGGTTATCTGCACAACTATAGGCCATCAAACCCGGAACCGCTTCTATCAAGTGTATATCGAGAATCACTGGTGCGTGCTCCTCTCTACTTCCAGGACGATCAGGGAAAACTGGAAGCATTTCTTCATCAACATGTCGGCCAAGGTAAAGGAATGGAAATGTTGTTTCGAATCGATCAGGGGCGTATCCGTCCTTCGCGCCAGTTGATGGACAGCGTTCGTGACATGATGGATGGCAATGTGACCTTTACCTTGATAGACGAGCAAAAAGTCGCATATGAGAGCATCATGAAGACGGTCCGTGCCTCAAGAGATAGTCGGAAACGCATGACGATCATTGTTCGTGGTGGACCCGGAACCGGAAAATCAGTCATATCAATGCAAGCTTTTTCCGAGATGATCCGCATGAGTCAGAATGCCCGATTTGTTGCCCCGAATGCCAGTTTTCGTGATGTTATGCAGACCATGCTGCTCGATGGCCGGTCTAGGGAGCGGACCATGATTCAGGCATTGTTCGCAGGTTCCGGTTCTTTCTGGGATATGGTAGCTCCAGTATTTGATGTCCTTGTCGTGGATGAGGCACATCGATTGAAGGGAAAAGGAGCGTATCAGTATAGGGGCGTGAATCAGGTGGATGACATCATACGGGCATCCATCGTGAACATATTCTTCATCGATGAAGAGCAGCAGATTCGCCCGACTGACATCGGGTCGGTGGAAGAGATTCACAAATTCGCGGACAAGTACAACTCACCTGTGTTTGAACATCAATTGGAAACCCAGTTTCGCTGCTCTGGTGCAACCGGTTATCTTGCGTGGGTTGAAGACGTGTTGAGAATCAAGAGAACTGCAAACTATGATGGCTGGGACCGGGATGCGTTTGAGTTTGCGATTTGTGACTCGCCCGGTGAAATTCGCGAGCGTATTCGCAATAAACAGAAAGAAGGGTTCAGAGCACGTTTACTCGCCGGATACGCATGGCCTTGGAGCCCGGAGCGTGATAATCCGAATGGTGAAATCGCTGATGTGGCGATTCCCGAATTTGGTTTTGCTATGCCCTGGAACAGCCGGCGAACCAGCACGAAATGGGCGATCGATCCTAAAGGCATCGACCAGATAGGTTGTGTGCATACCTCGCAGGGACTGGAATTTGACTATGTCGGCGTCTTGATCGGCGATGATCTAGAGTATCTGCCGGATATGGGGTCCTTTTTTTCCGACTATCGAAAGACATATGACACGACAGGGAAAAAGGGCCTCAAAGAGGACCAGCAGCGGTTGAACCAGTACATCCGCAATATATACCGCATTCTGCTGAGCCGCGGTATGAAGGGGTGCTATGTGTTCTGTACGGATCCGAAGTTACAGGCATATATGAGGAAGCGTATTGGTATGATGTGGAGTGAGACGAATGGTCATGGATCGCACAATAATGGGATCAACTATGTAGCGGTTCCTTCGACTGCTCACCATGTAGCGGAAGAATGAAGCAATACACCCGGTCGCCAAATAACAATGCAATGCATATCGTATGGAGGTGCTGTCATGAAAAGGGTATTATTAGCCATCACACTCGTGATGATTGTGTTTGCGTCATCTGTCAGTCCTGCCTTTGCAACCTACTCAGGACAATATCAAAGACAGGCCGAGAGCTTGAAACTTCTTGGTGTATTTCAGGGAACTGGTGGCGGATTTGAGCTTGAAAGAGAACCAACCCGGCTGGAAGGTCTTGTCATGATGATCCGCATGCTGGGTAAGGAGATAGCTGCGAAAGGGTTAGCGTCCCAACCATGTGCGTTTACTGATGTTCCGGCATGGGGGATCGGATATGTCAATTACGCATACCAGAACGGGATGACAAAGGGTATTGGCAATCAACGATTCGGGTCGATGGATAAAATGAATGCGAAGAGTTATGTGACGTTCATGTTGCGGGCTCTCGGATACAGTGATTCCCAGGGCGATTTTTCATACGATAAAGCAGTAGATTTCGCCTTTCAGATCAAGATGCTTTCAGAAACTGATGTTTCATCGTTGACTGCAGGGACGTTTCTACGCGACCATGTAGCAATGGTGAGTGGCAAGGCATTGAAGACAGTAACAAAGGGCACTACCCAGTCCTTGCTGGTCAGTTTGGTTGCAAATGGAGCAGTCATTGAATCGGTAGCTGAACAGTATCGGAAGGCTGAGACAAGTATCCCAGAGACACCCATACCTTCTCCTTCGGCATCTACGAGCCCAAGTGTGGCGCCAGTGCCGACAATATCGGCGGGTCCGACTGCGTTACCTGAAGTACCAAACGGGGACACACCGGTTAATCAAGGGATCGTGATTGAGAACATCAACAAGGAAGCAGAAGTTGTGACCATTCGAAACAAGACTTCTGTGGATGTTGATCTGCGTGGCTATAAGCTGGTATCTGTTACTGGCAATCAAAGCTTCATTTTTCCGACCTTCATTTTGAAGGCCGGAGCAAGCATGACTGTGTCAAGCGGCGATCAAGGGGGCGATGTCATGTGGACGACCGCGAACATCTGGAATAACTCGAAATCGGATCCTGGGGTTCTATATGATCCGAATGACAGAGAGGTATCGCGGTTTGGAAAGTAGGTATAATAGCAGTTTGGTATGATATGAAGCGTGTCAGGATATGGGAAATCGACTAATTCGCAAAATGAGTTGAGATCTCAGTACTTCTATTAGGATGGCCATCAGCCGGATTCATTCCACAATTCACCATCGATACCAACTGATTTACAATCGGAGTTGGAGGATCATCATGAATCGCGTGAAGCGTCAGACCCTTCGAAAAATGCTCGGTTTGTTGTTCTTGCTCTCCATCGGATTGATCACCTCGCTCCTTCGCAAAGACTGGATGGCGTTCTTCACTGGGCTGGCCAGCCAGGCATTTCTCTTGGTACCGATCTGCGGGGTTCTTCTTCTGGTGTTCTTCGAAAAGCAGATAAAGGGATGGATTGGGGAGCGCCGGGTTCGGGGTGTTTTGAAGACGCTGGATAACTCGGGCACACGCGTCCTGAACAATGTGTTCATTCGATTGCCGGATGGCAAGACGACGCAGATCGATCATGTTGCGGTCTCTTCGTCCGGCGTGTTTGTCATCGAGACGAAGACATTCCAAGGATGGATCTTCGGGAGCGAGAAGGGTGAGTACTGGACCCAGAAGATCTACCGGAGTAGCCGGAAAATCAAGAATCCGCTCCATCAGAATTATGGGCATGTGATGGCCTTGAAGACCGTCCTCGGCGGGGTTGGCGAGATTCCATATCATGCTGTGGTTGTGTTTGCTGGCAGTGCGGTTTTGAAGAAGGTGGATTCCCCTAATGTCACCACATTGGCTGGACTGTTGCCATGGATGGCGGCTCGAAACACCGATGCCTTGACACCTGAGCAGGTGGAAGCGATTACCGGTACATTGCAGACATCCAAATCAGCAAGCCGACAGGAAATGAAACAGCATATTGCCACGATTGAGAAGAAGCAAGCATCTGCCGGTACGATTTGCCCAAAATGTGGAAGTGCGCTCGTGGCGCGGACGGGAAAGCATGGAGCATTCATCGGATGCTCCGGATTCCCGAAATGCCGGTACATTTATCATGGAGACAAAACTACCGCGTAAGATCGTTTATGATGAAGATGCGAGCTAAGGATGAAAATGCAAGCGTAGGATGGAGATGAAATCAATGGAAGACCAAATCCGCCTCGAAGCGTTCAAATGGCTCCGGGAAAAGCAGATGCTTCATGGAGATGTACTCCCGCGGGATATGCTGCTGAAGGGCTTTCCATTCCGTGGCCAGCAAATCGGCCTCATGAGTCCGGCACAAGGCATCTTCAAGCCGAAGACACTTTCCTTGATCCCCATTTCGATCACAACAACCGTCAAAAGCCCATATGAGGATGCATTGATGGTTGATGGCTACATCCGCTACAAGTATCGCGGCACGAACCTGCAGCATATCGACAACCGGGGACTCCGCCAGGCTATGTATGACAAGATCCCCCTCATTTACTTCCATGCCACTGCTCCCGGCCGATATGTGCCCATCTGGCCGGTTTACATTGTAGGAGACGATCCGGCATCGCTGACGTTTCAGGTCGCGGCGGACGAGAACAGCACTGCTTTTCTGGAAGCACTGGCGGCACAACAGACAAGGCAAGTCGAGTCCGGATCACCTGTCTCCTATGCACATTCGGTAATGCCTGAAGGTGAACTCACCGTTTCCGGGACAAGTTCCGTGAACCCGATGCAACAGGGCTTCCATATGTCCGATACCGGTTCCGGTGATGCCGGTTCCGGCGTGATGCCTCCATTTCAGTTGGATTTCGATGGTTATTCCCATCCCATGAGCGGGGAAGAGCTTCGGCGGACATATGCGACGGTTCAGGCGAAGCAGCGACTCTTCCAGCAAACGTTCCGTGATATCGTACTCCATGCATACCAGGAACAGTGCGCATTCTGCCGGCTGCGCCACACGGCGTTGCTGGATGCGGCACACATCATTCCCGATCGTGAGGAAGCGGGAAGGCCGATCGTCAACAACGGCATGTCCCTGTGCAAGATCCACCATGCGGCATTTGATGCGGACATCATCGGCATCCGACCGGATCATGTGATCCAGGTGAATGAGCGGGTGCTGCAGGAGGTGGATGGACCTATGCTCAAGTACGGCATCCAGCAAATGCACAACGAGCGGATCATCCTGCCGAAGAACCGGAAGGAGTGGCCGAATGAAGAGATGCTGAAGATGCGGTATGAGCAGTTTCAGGCGGGGTAACGCGGAGAATTCTTTCGATACAGCATTTTCCGCGATAGGGATAAGGCTGTCGGCATGGGTGATAGATGCAGAGCACTTATGCTGATAGTGTTTCTTCATTTTGCATTCGCAATGGGCTGCAATATGAACTAACGTATGCTGACAGCGATAAGAAACCTCGATTTTTAGTGTTCGAAAATTCCATTAAAGTAACCTTGCCGCTGCTTCAGAGAAAGTCATCACTAAGCACAGACGAACGCCTCATCTGCGAGGCCCTTTCAGGCAATAAGAGACTATCGAGCTCCGAAATCGCGAAAGTTACCGGTTTCGGGAAAACCAAGGTGGTCGGCTTGTTAAAAATCATTGCTTGAGCAAGGATTGGTGAAGTCGGTCGGAACCGGTCGTGGAACGAAATATGTGATGTGACAGACTCCGAATTGAGAGTCAGATCAGCCTTTACGCCGGTCAGTTGATGGAAATCTGGTAAGCTTGATCCCCAATAGTGGCTGCAACTGCCCAGGTGCCCTATTTCGCGATCCCAATCAAGATGACCTTCTCCTCATCATCCACAATCTCAACAGTAGTGATAGGCTGCGACACCGCACGGATCGTGCTCAACGTTTCCCTGCAGATGTAGTCGGCCCACTCCTCTGGATAATCACCCGTGATGCTGATGGAGATTTTGTCTGTGATGTCACAGCCCATCTGCTTTCTTGCGTCCTGAATATTGCGGACGATATCACGGGCAAGGCCTTCGCGCTTCAGCGCCGCTGTCACCGTCAGGTCCAAAGATACAACAAGACCCTGGCTGCTTGCGGCATGCATGCCTTCCTTTGCCTGGTAGGTAACAAGAAGGATGCTCGCATCAAAGCGTTCCTGCTTGCCATTGATGGTGAGCCACAGCTCCTGACCCTTCAGCACAAAGGCGCCGCTCTTGATGCATTTGATGATCTCAGGAATGCGTTGGGGGTATTTGTCGCGTATTTCCTGAAAGTGCGGATCATACTTCATCGTGACGATGTCGCTGGCATCCTGCAGCACCTCGACCACTTTCACATTGAGCTCCTCAGAGATGATTTCCTTGAACTCGGACACGATGGCATTCTGTTCCGGATCGGCAAGCGCAACCTTCAGAAGCCCCAGGGGGTGACGGTTCTTGATCCGGTTTTTGTTCCGGATGGATCTTGCCAGGTAGATCACGTTCTGAACAAGATCCAGCTTCTGCAGCAGGGAATCATCCTGGAAGGTAGCCGGAATACTCGGCCAATCCGCGAGATGCACCGATTGCTGGTCGGTGAACGTCTTGTACAGCTTCTCGGCGAGAAACGGCGCAACCGGCGCAAACAGCAGGGCTGTGTTCACAAGCACATAGTAGAGTGTCTCATAGGCATTTTGCTTGTCCCGCGACATGCCGCTGCCCCAGAACCTCCGCCTGGAACGCCTGATATACCAGTTTGTCAGACCATCCACGAGCGACAGAAGCTGATTCACATATTGGTTCACCTGATAGGCGTCCATGCTGACCGTGATTTTATTCGCCGTATCGTACAGCTTCGCCAGGATCCATTTGTCGAGTTGGTTGTCGGTGTCCGGTTCCTTCGGTTCCTTCAGGCAGAATCCATCGATGTTGGCATACGACAGATAAAAATTGCAGGCATTCCAGTAGGGCAGAAGAAGCTGCTGATAGGCATCCTGTATGCCGTCCTCGTCAAACAGCAGATCCCCGATCAACATCGCATTGCTTTGATACAGATACAGCCGGAATGCGTCGGTTCCCCATTTCTGCATCAGTTCCATCGGATCCGTATAGTTTTTCGAGGACTTGGACAGCTTTTTCCCATCCTTCGCCAATAGTGTGCCATGCACGATGCAATGCTGGAACGCAGGCCTGTCAAACAGCGCAACGGCAAGAACATGCAAGTAATAGAACCAGCATCTGATTTGCCCGGTATACTCCACGATAAAGTCGCTGGGGAAATGGGATTCGAACCAATCCTTGTTCTCAAAGGGATAATGCTTTTGGGCGAAGGGAACGGATCCGCTCTCAAACCAGCAGTCCAGCACCTCGGGGATGCGCTTCATCGTGCCGCCGCAGCAGGCGCACGGGAAGGTCACCTTGTCCATGTATTGCCGATGCAGGTCTGTCAAACGAATGCCGCTTGCCTGATAAATCTCGTCAATACTGCCGAGAACGACTCTTTCAGCGCACGCCTCACATTCCCAAATGGGCATGGGGGTGCTCCAATATCGATTTCTTGAGATGTTCCAGTCACGCGCGTTTGACAGCCAGTTGCCGAAGCGGCCATGCTTGACAGTCTCCGGGATCCAGTCGATGTCGTTGTTGCAATCCAGCAACCGATCCTTGATCTTCTCGATATGAAAATACCAGGCATCCATTGCCTTGTAGATCAAGGGCTGTCTGCATCGCCAGCAATGGGGATAATTGTGCTCGATGGTCCCATCCGCAACCGCTTTTCCATTGGCATTGAGGAAACGGATGATGCTCTGATTTGTATCGATCACATTCTTCTGACCATCCAAGTCGTAAAAATCCGTGATTTCCGCGGTGAACCGTCCCTTGGCATCGACAGGGTTCACAAGCGGCACATGATGCTTTCGGCAGGTCCAGTAGTCATCCTCCCCAAAGGCAGGGGCGGTGTGCACAATCCCCACGCCGTCTTCTGAATCCACATAGTCTGCGGCCACCACCTGAAACGCGCCTTCGTCCTTTTTGCCTGCAAAATAGGGGAACAGCGGTTCATAGGTCATGCCGACAAGCTCGGAACCCTCAACGACCTTTACGATCTCCGGGTGCGCGCCGAACACCTTCTCATACCTGGAAAGGCAGGTCTCGCCGGCGATCAGAATCTCATCACCCACTTCAACAAACGCATAGCGAAGAGTGGCCCCTACCGCCAGACACATGTTGGCAGGCAGTGTCCAGGGCGTTGTGGTCCAGGCCAGGAAGCAAACGGGTTTTTCCTTGATGCGCATGGCGGTTGCGAATTTCACGACAACCCACCTATCCTGCCGCGGCCGCGTGGAGTCGGATTCTCTCGTGTCGGAGATCGACAACGAGGTTTCGCAGTGCATGCAATAGGGCGTGACCCGATAGTCCCTGTAGATCAATCCCTTGTCGTAGCATTGCTTGAACGCCCAGAGCACGCTTTCCATAAATGTAGGGTCCATGGTTTTGTAAGCGCCGTCATAGTCGACCCACCGTGCCATGTACTCGACATATTCCTTCCAGGCCTCGTTGTTTTGCGAAACGATGTCCTTGCATTTGTCATTGAACACATCAATGCCCAATTCGTGCTCGATCACATGCTTGCCTTCGATGCCAAGCTGAACCTCCGCCTGGTTCTCGATCGGCAGGCCATGGCAATCCCATCCCCAAACGCGGGGCACGGAAAAGCCCCTCATGGTCCAGTACCGCGCGATCATGTCCTTGATGAAGGAAACCAGCACCGTTCCATGATGGGGTTTCCCTGTGGGAAAGGGAGGTCCGTCATAAAACACGATCTCGCCACCGGTCTTGCTTTCCACGGATTTCTCAAAAAGCTGATGCGCTTTCCAGAAACCGAGGATTTCCGCTTGTGTCTCCCGGATTTGCGGCTTGCCTGTCAATTCTTCGTATTTCATGTCCAACACCTCCGATGGCTATTGCTTCGTAAATTGAGCACAAAAAAGCTTCCGCCCCATAACAGGACGAAAGCTAAAATTCGTGATACCACCTGATACGGCATACAATCATATGCGTTCCTGGTAACGGGGGAATCCGTCAGCACCTACTCCATTCGGTCTGAAACTCCAGAGGGATATTCAACACAACCTACTCTGTGCCGGGCTTCCACTCTCCCCGGTTCGCTGTGACATTTCGAAGGTGCTTACTGTCTCTATCATCGCCATGTTTATTCAGTTGACTCTACAATAACGGAAGAATGGGACTTTGTAAAGCGTATCATGGTGGATGGCAACGGCGACGCCAGCGCTTGATTGTCGGTATGTTCTGTTACAACAGAATCAGGATCGAACAATCAGGTTTTGTAATCCAACAACGCGCTGGTGCCATCATGGCCGCCGGTTCAGCCGGAAGAAGAAGCTTGCATGATTCTGGACCTGCAGTCCCACGTGGGGCACAACCATGACGATATGCTGCTGGGATTGTGCCAGAAGTACGCACCGAAGCTGGAAAAGTGAGGTCAAACCGGTTCCGATGAATGTCTGACAGGATCACCGGTGTCGATGGGTAATCGATGGTGGTCCTGATGAACCGCAACAAATTTGTGCGATTTTCCGGCACATTCGATATATCCTCATGAAACTGCATATGCTATGTTATATGCGACAATCCGCGATTTCTGAAAGGTTCCTTCAACGAAACACGCTTGGAGATTCATTTTATCTGACGGAGGAGTATGAAAATGGCACCCAAAAAGGCTGTGAAAAAGACAGACAAGAAGATCCGGATCGGCATCATCGGATGCGGCGGTATCGCCAACGGCAAGCACATGCCGGCTCTGAGCAAGCTCAAGGACGTTGAGATGGTCGCGTTCTGCGATATCATCCCCGAGAAGGCGGAGAAGGCCAAGGAACAGTACGGCGCCGCAGACGCGAAGGTGTACGCGGACTACAAGGAATTGCTGAAGGACAAGACCATTGATGTAATCCATGTCTGCACCCCGAACCGTTCGCATGCCCCCATCTCCATCGACTCCATGAAGGCCGGCAAGCATGTCATGTGCGAAAAGCCGATGGCCAAGACCGCTGCGGATGCGCGCGAGATGGTCAAGGTCGCGAAGGAAACCGGCATGAAGCTGACCGTCGGCTACCAGCACCGTCACAAGCCGGAATCCATTTACCTCAAGAGCGTCATCGAACGCGGCGACCTGGGTGAAATCTACCTTGGCAAAGCATATGCTGTCCGCCGTCGCGGCACACCGAACTGGGGCGTGTTCCTCAACGAGTACGAACAGGGTGGCGGCCCGCTGATCGACATCGGCACGCACTCCCTTGACGTCACGTTGTACCTGATGAACAACTACGAGCCCCGCATGGTTGTCGGCACGAAGTACAAGAAGGTCAACAACCCGGCGGAAGGCAATCCGTGGGGCGGCTGGGAAGCTGATGCCAACACGCTGGAAGATTCCGCATTCGGCTTCATCGTGATGAAGAACGGCGCCACCATCATCCTTGAATCCAGCTGGGCGCTGAACACCAGCGAACCCATCCAGGAAGGCAGCTGCATGTTGTGCGGCTCCGATGCGGGCGCACAGATCAAGAACGGTGTCACCATCAACAAGGCGGAGTTCGGTCGCCTGGTGGAAATCAAGCCCGACCTCGCCAGCGGTGGTGTGGCGTTCTACGAAGGCGCTTCGAGCAACCCTGTCGATGTGGAGGCACGCCGCTGGATCGACGCCGTGAAGAACGACACCGACCCGGTTGTGCTGCCGCAGCAGGCCTGCGTTGTGTCCGAAATCCTGGAGGCCATCTACACCTCCGCGAAGACGGGCCAGCCGGTGTATTTCGACTGAGTGAATTGAGGCCATGGGGTTCGGCGACTCAATCGATGAAGGACGCCTTATAGACCTTGATTGAATATCCCCATATGGAATGTACAACGGCTGTCCTCTGCATTTGGAGGGCAGCCGTTGTTGTTCTTCCATTTAGGAGCAGCCGTTGTCGTTCTTTTCCTAAGGATCTTCGCGGATGCGTGCCATCACGGAAAGGAAGAGAACAACCTTTTCGTGGAACTTGCATCGCGCAGCATCGACATGATTTACAAGCTGAACACATTCATGATGTCGGGTGTCGGCGAATACTGGCTCGATGATCCCGAAAACCGGCAGGTCACAATCTATCGGCTTCAGGAGTTGCAGATCGCTGGATACGATGTGGTGAGGATGGGTGAGGTTGCCGGATCAAAGCTTTGCGAAGGTTTGTCTGTTGCTTTGGACGAATTGTGGGAGATGGACAGTTCAAAATGATCCTTCATGGGATGTGTCAACCAATGCATCCGGACTTCAAGCAATACCAAAGAGAATCAGGTTGGCAGCAGACAGTTTTGATTGCCGTTACGAATAGATAACGATAAACTGAATGTGAAGACGGAAACTGACAATGGACGGAACCTGACAATTGCAGGACAGCTGGAGTGGGAGATACATGCATGCCAAAGGTAAGCATTTGCATACCGACATATAATGGAGCAAGATATATCGACAGAACCATCCGGACAGTTTTGTCTCAGACTTACAGGGATTTTGAGCTGATCATCAATGACGACAGTTCGTCAGATGAAACCTTGAAAGTTGTGGATGGCTACGCAAAATCCGATCAACGGATACGGGTGTATGTCAATGAGCATCGGCATGGGTTGACCGGAAACTGGAACAAGGCCTTGGGCCATGCGGCGGGAGAATATGTCAAGCTTCTGTGTCAGGATGATCTTCTGGAGCCGGATTGCATCGAAAAACAGGTGCAGATCCTTGAAACATTGCCGCAGGTTTCTTTGGTCACTTGCGCGACCAAGGTCATCGACAGCAACGATAAAGTGATGTTGAGACGAAAGTTCTGGCATGGCACCCGTTTGTTCGACGGAAGGAAAGCCGCGAAGATATCCCTGCTTGGCGTGAATTTGTTCGGAGAACCCAGTGCAGGGATGTACCGGAAAAGAGAGCAGGAGAAAATCGGACTGTATGACACGCGATATGGATATGTGCCTGATTGGGACTTTTCCCTCAGGTTACTGGGGGAAGGGGATCTCTACAATATCGACGAGTTCCTGACGAAATTCAGGGTGAATACGGATACGGAGTCAGGAAGACTGCTGAATCACAAGCTGATGGGAATATGCAGGGAAGAGTTCGATTTTTTCAATCGAAACAGAGCGAATCATGGACTCCATTCGACGATGCAATTTGTGAACCATGTGGTTGTTTTGTTCAAAAACGTTTTCTACAGGCTGTATCTGAATATTTTCTTCAACCACCCGGAAAATGATGCGAAAGAAGAGGTGTCCTTCGTTGGATGACACATGACCTGAAATGAATATGTTGGATGCAGCCTGGGAAGCAGAGTCATGAGGGGGAAAATGAAATCGACACAAAAGGTTCCATTTGAAAAACCACCGAAAAACAAGGATTTCTTGAGCGACAAGAAAAAAGTCATCGTTACGATCATCATCACAGTCATCATCGGTTTCGGTGTCAATATCCTGATCTCCCTGTTCAGCGATTTCAACAAGGTCATCGGCACTTTGAGCAAAGTGAAGGTGCAGCAGCTCATCATCCCGTTTCTTCTGTACTTGGTCAATTACTTCATTGATTCCTTTCGGCTGATCTTCATGTCCAAGGTGCTGGATTGCCGCATCAGGGTGAAGGATGCCTTTTATAACAGCGTCATGGGCGTCTTCATTTCCCATCTGACCCCGAGTGCCAGCGGCGGGCATCCCTTTCAGATCTTCCATTTGAAATCCATCGGATACAATTCGAAGGTGGCAACCAATATCATCGTGAGCAGGTACTTGGTCTTCATGTTTTCGGCAACGCTAATGGTGCTTTTATTCCTGCAAAAAATCATGGGGATCATCGGGAAAGAACTGATAGGAACCAAATTTCTCATTCTTGGTCTGTTGGCGTCTTTTGTTCTGACCATTCTGTTGGCACTGGTATTCTTTTTTCCGCATATCCTGGTCAGGATTACCCATCTTCTTGACGTCCTCCTGAAAAACAAGGATAAGGCACGCGGCAGAATCCATAAGTTCGAGCAATGGGCAAATGACTTTCGGGAGTCGATGCAGGTTCTATGGAAACACAATTTGTGGGCGGTTTTGATCGATGCCGTCTTGTGCAATGTGATTCTGTTCATCCAGGCATATTCTCTCTACTATGTCCTCGATGTGTTCACGCCGGTTCAGATTGGACCCCTCGAATTTCTATTGATATTCGTCCTTTCCAATCTAGTAGCGTATTACCTTCCAACCCCTGGGGGATCAGGGGGGATTGAGGGCGTTTACTCATTGATCATGTCGGGATTGCTGGCGCACCCCAGTGTCGTGGCTGCGGCACTGTTCATCTGGCGCTTTTCGACGTATTATTTGCATCTTCTCTTTGGATTTGTGGTTTTGATCCTGTACAACAGGAATAAGAGGAGCATCTCCCAACAAGGATGAATCCCGGAGGCGATCCATTGGAGGATTACCCCCATTTTGAAGAATGCGACGCTTGCGCATCAATCCTGGGGAGTGATTCCGCATGGGTCGCTGCAACAGGTTCTGATAAAGACACGGTCTCCGGTTCCATGGATTTTGGCTTGTCTCCAGTCATCTGATGCAGTTTCAACATGAAAAAGCGTGCAATAGGCTGTGCGAAGCAGGCTTCAACAAAGAAGGAAATGGCGAAGTTTCTCGGCCACTTGAAGAAGAACATTCTGATTGGCTCCATGCTGAGCGTGCGCGTGCCGATCCAGGTGCCGATGACTGTCAGGCAGATGGACATGAGAAATACCGTACAAAGAATATTGATGAGGATATGTGCATTGAAACTGTCATCTTTTGCGACAATCCTTGAAGTAAGCCATTCCGCGGGCTTGTAGGTCAGCAGGACCATTGCGATGACAGATGCCCAGATGAAAGGAATGACCGCCAGCGTATCTTTCCAGACGGAAAGGTGGAATCCCATTTCGAAACAGGTAATGATCGGTGCGATGATGTTCACCGACAGGATGGAAATGACAGTGAGGAAAAGTGCAAATTCCTTTTTGTTCCGAGGCAGTTTCCTGTAGAAATCCATTGTTGATATTCTCCCTTTCATGCGGCAAGTGCGCAATGGACAAAAATAAAGCACGAGACTGCCACAGTCTCGTGCTGAACCATTATACGCACTTGAATGGATGTTTTTCGTGACAAGTGGAATCATACAATATGGAAAAGGAAAACGTCAAGATGTTTCTCCAGCCCTGCGCACCCTGGTACCTTTATCGCATGGGAAGGTGATCAAGGGTTCAACCAATCCCTCCGGTAATCTGCAGAACGCCGTTGACTGTCTTGTACTTCAGACCAAGTGCGTTGGACAGGGAGGACAGGGGAACGTAGAGGGTTCCTCCGATGATACGGGCGGTTGCAGGCATGATGCGGTCGTCATACCAGCCGGAAGCGGTCATGACTTGCATGGAATCCCTTCCGACCGTGAAGATGATGTTCGCGACGCCGGTATCATTGTCCGCAATACGCAGTTTTTGCGTTTTGGCATCAAAAGCGACTGAAAAATCCAAAGCCTCCGCAAGGGGCCTGACCGGGACAAAGGTGGCTCCGCCGTATATATAGGCTTTCATGCCCGTTGTCGCACCATTCATGGTGATTTTCGGCTGGGATGCAGCTACAGCCTTCTTCTGCGCGGCTGCTTTTTTTGCTGCGGCATCCACGGCCGCCCAATAGGCGTTGAGATCGGCAACCAGCTGGCCGTAGTTGAGTGTGGTGGTCCGGGTGAAAGCCAGAACACCTTTCGGAAGTTTGGAGGGAACGCCTTTGATGGTGAATCCGCCAATCATGTCGGTATCTGCCTTCGTACCGAGATCCTGGGCGCTCATGAGCAGGGAGTCGTCGGATTCATAGTCCATGGCCGGTCCTGCGATCTCTTCTTCGGCGGACCTGATGGAAAGAGCGTATTCCCCTGCAGGAAAGGTCATGTTCGGCGTGGAGACAAACTGGAACCGCCCGTTGAAATAATACCATTTGGCCGGGAAATACCAGGACTTGGTCACCTTGTTGACGCCGGATCCTTTCGGATTGATGGAGGAGACCACCATGATCATGTTGTCCCGTTTGGTTTCCGCCCACCAAATGTGGTAACTGGCCAGCCAGGTCAACTTGGTGGGAGTACCGAGCTTGAACGAGAGCCCGGATCGCGGTCCGGCGACCACCTGATTTTTGGTGTTCCGTGCCGTGAAGACTTTCAGGTACGCATCAATTTCTTTCTGACTGCACATCATTTTGTAGTAGTTGTCGAACAGAATGGAGCCTGCAGCGGCGTCGATGGATTTGTTGAAGCCGTTGATATCCATCGGGAGAGCGGCCAGCCGGGCCAGACGGTCCTCAAGCACCTTCGCCGCCTTGCTCGCGGCGTCCGTTGCAGCTGTTGCGGCTGCGGCCTTTTCTGCCTGCAGCTTGTTGATCTGCAATACATCGGTCTGCTGGAGCAGGGGAGGTGTCACATCCGTATAGTCTGAAATCCCCTTGATGGTGAAGGCTCCGGTCAACGAGGCATAGTACGGACCACTGTTTGCTGTTGTGACGAGGCCATCGCCGAACTGCTTGACCTGTGTCAGATTGTAGAGCAGGGAGTCATCGGACAGGACATCGAAACCCTTGCCGGGCACGGTGGCGCTTGAGCGGACGGAAATGGCATAATCGCCTTCCTGCAGGACTGCATCCGGCATTGCCACAACCGCGGCAATCTGGGTGGATGCATCCAGATAGGTCGCAGGGTAAGCGATGCTTTCCACAACCTTGTTGAAATCGGACTTGGTGAGGTCGAGTTTTGAAATGACAAGGACGGGATTGACCAGCAGCGTATCAGGTCTGTGGAACGAAGAGACCCAGGTAAGCATGGTCGCTTCCCTCAGATGAAAAGTAAAAGGATTTTTCATGCTTTGCTGCATGACTTCCGGTACGGTGCGGAGTTTCGCCTCATCAGCCGCATACCGGTCAAAGGAATAGGTTCCGTTGTTCTCCATTGCGACCAGTGGATCCCAAAGGTTTTCGAAAAGTTTGGGGCCAACTCCGCTGGCGTAGGAATTGACAAGTGTCTGCACATCAGCCCCGGTCGCCGCCATGGCCGGCAGGGCAGGCATGGCGGTTGCCAGCAGGACAAGCACAAGCAGGATGGAAATCAGCCGCTTTTTCATATGAATCCTCCTTGGGAGAAGTAAATCCGGATTTTCCGAGTCCACTTCCTGATCCCTTCGAAGGTATCATGGTACAACCCGCAGGGACATCACCCGAAGGGTGAAATCCCTGTGCGGTGCTGACAAGGCCGTCGGATGGATGCTTGCCGGAGGGAACCGTTCAAATAGACTGTACACTCAACTCTTTCCGGAAAAATCGCGCAACTGCACGGAAACTCCATCCGGGTCATACACATAGAAATATCGGGTGCCATCGCCCGGAACCTGGATGAGAGAAGGCTTCAAACCCATCTCTGTCACAAGGAGATGACGCTCATCCAGACGATCCGACGCGAAGCATAGAAACCATCCTTGGCCCTCGAACTTGCGTCCTTCCGGCATGGCGATGAGTTCCACCTGGGTTTCGCCGTCTCCGTTTGTCAGGAAGGCGATTTCACCAGGCCCAGCTTTTTCACGGCGCGCGACACTCAAACCGGCAACCGTGCAATAAAAATCGATGGATGCATCCAGATTACGGATCTGAAGGGCAATGTGCTGCAAATGCATGGGTTCCTCCGTGTCATCATCCGGCGGAAGCGCGCTCTCACGCCTGAAGTGTCGAGATTCCTTCCTCAAGTATACCAACAATCCGGTCCGTGCAGCTTGCCAATTCACGGATTTTGCTCGCGATGCCGGTGCGGCGTTCCTTGTCCTGCAAGGCGTCCAAAGTAATGTTGAAGCCTCCGCCGAGCGCCTCCAGGTCGTCGCCGTCCTGACGGTTCCACAACTGGCTCATCCTTTCAAACACCGGGAAAAGCGCTTCCAGGAATCCCATGTCTGGATTCAGTTTCATGGCTGTCTTGAGAAAGTCGAAGCAACAACTGCAGTTCGTCGCCAGATTGCAGACATAGACCGTGTGCATCACCCAATCATCGAATTGTTCGATTTTCAGCTTTTCAAACCGGCCGGATTCGATATTCGAAGCCCAGCTTCGGAAGGCTTCCGGACCAAAGCAGTAGTTCCCTGTCTTCATGGCAAGCAGCTGTGGAAGGGAGCGGATGCGGTTGCGATAGATATCCCCGAGCGCAACGTCCTTTTTCCTTTCCCCGACAAAGATCCAGCCGTTGCAAGACTCCTGCCCCTCCAGGAAGGTGTCCGGCAAAAGATCATCGAGTCCGACGCGTTCCGGTTCCGTGGCATCGGAGGACATGAAGAGCAGGCTCCGACCGAAATCCTCATAACCGACAAAGACGCCCCAGCCCCATTTCTGCGCCGGATTTCTACCCCAGTGGTTGTAGATGACCGGGACGCCCTTGTCGATATAAGCCATAAGGGTTTGAAGATACATTTCCCGATTGTCAGCCAGTTGCCGGATAGGAACAAACGTGCTTGCATACCCGCAGGTCTGAAAAATCTCCCCGATGAAGCCTGCTCCATTCACATCGCTGAGCCTGTAATCGGTTGCGCCATCCCCACGGTACCGATCGAACGAATAGACTTGCGCGAAAATGTCGCCGGTAAGGCCGGCGAAGAAACTGTAGTCATAATCCTTCTCCCCCAGGCATTCCATCACGTATTTCGCACAGCCGTTGAACCAATAGTTTTCCCCGTAGTGCATGGTGATGAGCTGATGAATGAGGGGGATTCGATTGTTGCTCTGTCTGTTCGCCATGATCAGTTCTCCTTTTCTCATCCTGATTTTCGGAGTGGTTCTCAACTGCGACACGCGAATGGAACGGAAGGTTTTCTTTCCTTGTCCGTTGGACCCGATCACGATCGGTTCGGACTTCAGCAAATGCAGATCGGCCAGCATATACGGGAAGCCAACACCGCAGAACCGGACTTCTCCATTGAGGGCAACGGCAAAGTGCTTTTCCCCGACGATCCAGGTGAGAGAATTGTACACATCAGGCTCAATCCGCCCCAGCCCGGGATACAGGAAGGAATCTCCCACCATTGGCTGGCTGAAGCTGATGGCTTCCTTGGAAAGACTCTTGTCCGCCTTGTTTTCCATGTTGATGCCATACAGACTATTCCCGTGATAAAACCGGATGCTGCCCTCATCGCTTCCATAACCGAATTGCTCACCCTGTGATTCCACCATGAATTCAATGTCCACGCGAAAGGGAATCCGCACCGACACGTTTGTGGAGAGTCTGCGGACGGAGATCCAGGGAATGAATTCCGCTTCCCCGGTCTCCAGGATCCGAAAATGCGGAGACTCGATCGGGGTCATATCGGCAAGCGGAATTCGGTGCTCCACCAGAATCGGGTTTGCCTTTTCGATCTCCGCGAGGCTGAGGCCGAAAACCTGCTTGAACGGTGTCTCCCGCTCCGCCTTGGGTATGCAGGGCCTTAGCGGCAGATACAGCAGAATCTTCTCACGCAGACTGTCCGGTGAAAGGACGGATTCGACAAGCGATTCATGACGAAAGCGTCCGCCCGGCCTGTAGTCCACTTCATACTGCTGATGATGGTCGAAGCTGCGGATCAGCCGCTCGTGCAGGGTTGTGAGATCATCATCGAGGTAGGCGCCGCAGACGGCAAACAAGCCTCCTTCGAAAAGTCTGTCGGAGAACGGACCCTCTTTTGGGAAGTCCGGCTCAACGGCTTGAAGGAGGACGGTTTGATCCTGTTCGTTCTGATACTCGAAAAGACGATGGCTGCCAGGGGTTCCGAATGGAATACCCTGTTCTCCGAGCCAGTTCCAGAACCCTTCGACATCCGATTGCCGTGTGTCCTTCCGGATGGAAGACAGCACAGGCATCGGCGGCAAATCGATGATGGACAGGTCGAGTGGGGTCGCGAGCCGAACCGACAGGGCGGCAAGGCGGGAGAGATCGTTCTCCGCTTCGGTTTTCTGCAAGACATGCTCATTGGGCGTCGGGTCAAGCTGCTTTTCCAGACGTTCGTACAGAAGAGGCAGCGCGGAGATGTGGCTGATCCCGTTTTCCATCAGCGCCTGCATGAATTTGTTGACGAGGCGCTTGAGTTCGCCCAGCGCCTCGACCTCCCGATCGATGGACTGGATACGCTTCACGAAACTTTCCACGAGAACGGTCATGTCATGGCTTTCATAGATGCGCAGGATATCCCGGACCGGAATCTGCATCTTGCGGAGAACCATGATCTGCCTGATACGCTCGATGCTCTCCCCGTCGTAATAACGATATTTCTCGAAGGGAAGCCGTATGCTGCTGACCAGGCCTGTCTGCTCATAGTAGCGCAGCGTCCGGGACGACAATCCAAGTTCGTTCGTCAGGTCCGTGATCTTCATCAGTTCCATGGGTACGCCCTCCCTGATGAATAGAGTTTATCACTTGACCTTGCGTCAATGTCAACGAACAGATCCGGCATCCACAGCCGGTTCTCCAAGATATCCCCCCTCAAACGCTTCGAGATCCGGATACCGAACGATATCGGCTCCCAGCCGGTCATAGTTCATACGGTAGGATTCCATGGCGCGATCAAACGCATCGGCTGCATCATGCAGGTTGTCCGGTCCGGTGTGCTTTATCAGATCAAGCTTTTCCATGAGGAACTGATCCGCCATTTCGTCATAGAAGTGCTGGCAGCTGGCTGCCGTCATCAGGGAAAGGTAGGCATCGTCGGTTTCAGCCGCCAGATGCATCTTGTTTTTCCAGTTGGAATGGATTTCTTCAAAGGTTCCCTTGAGATCGGCGGGGGTCATTTCCCTGCGGTTGGTGACGCCAGCCCGTTTTTGCCGTGCAAAGTTCCGGAGGGATTTCAACAGTTCCGTAGCGGCCGACTTCATCGCATCCATATCGCCGGCCAGAACGAGCCGGTTGTAAAGGCTCATGAAATCCGCCGGCAGTTGGGGCATCGCGGCGAGTTCTTCCGGGATCCGTCTGATGCCACGCTTCACATAGGCCTTGTTGTACAGATAGAGGGCGTATTCCGCAGCAAGGAGCAGCTTGGCCGCCGCAAACCTGCAAACGCCGTAGTCTCCGCCAAGCAGGAGATCGACATAAGCCTGGTCTGCCTTGCCGACATGAGATTCCGCCTTGTCGCAGTCCTCATTGGTGAAGGGCGCGGACAGCCGTGCCCCGACATCATGCCGGAGCGCCATATACCGTTGCATGGAAGCGTCATCGCGGCAATATGCGATATTCAATTCGAGCAGCTTGGTCACATAAGGGTCCGTATAAGCCGCCATTGCCTCAAGTTTTGCCCAGGGCGTGCAGTAGACATCATGGGCGACATTCTCGAGGATGAAGCAGGATGCGATCTTCCAGGCGCTGTCATTGTTGATGACGATGCAGAGATCAAGGTCCGACTTCCCGTGGATGTCACCCGAATGGAAGGAACCCGCGATGCCGATGAGGTCGATGGCATCCGGGCAGAGCGCTTCCGCTTTTCTGAGGATGGCGCGGAGGATGTGTTCGTTCCTGCGTTCCAGATTCATTCTGGTTTGCACATCCGGCGTGTTGTTTGTCAGCAAGTCCATTTTCATTCTCCTTCGAAGATATGAGCGGATGTTTTCGTTCATCATGGCATGTACCAGACTATCACGGATGAAAGAACGCCGCAGTGCACAGAATGATTCTAGTGATTTGAGACATG
Source organism: uncultured Clostridia bacterium (assembly GCA_942493335.1). Taxonomy (GTDB): domain Bacteria; phylum Bacillota; class Clostridia; order DSM-8532; family DSM-8532; genus JAEWSN01. Next base: position 4,302,989 of record OW818693.1, read on the forward strand.
CTATCCGATTGAATCGATGAGGTGCCATGGGCTCCTGGGTTGCCAGACAGATCCGGCAATGGATTGGTATCGTTTTCGACGCTCGAATGACGATGTTATCAATTACCGGAATCCTACCCTGTGCTCCATCTTTGTTGCGGATTCCATAATCTGGATTCCTTCCTGATGAAGGTCGCAAACATGGGCAACTGGCGATCCCCGCAAAAGGGAAAGGCCGATTCGGCGCATATGCCAAATCAGCCTTTCCCTTATCTGTTCAGGTTGTCTTCTGCTGAATCCGTTCAGGTCAAGTCGGTCCGTGCGCGGTGTTCATTCGCCGAAAACATCCAAATAACTGATGTTGTCCGAAAAAGGCGAAGCCACGAAAGCATACGCATCTTTTCCGTTTTCCAGCTTTTTGCCCGTAAACAGGCTGATATTGGCTGCCGTTCCCTGAATCTCGTTGGGCTTGTCGTTGATGTACTGGACCGGTGCCACCGTATAACGATTTTCTGATGAGATGACTTGATAATCATTGACATTATCCAGCAGATATCTGGCGATGTAGCTGTTTGCAGTCAGACCGTCAAAGGTCAGACTGTTGCCGTACCCGATAGAGGAATAGATGACGGGCTTGAGGTCTGTGGGAGCCGGGCCGCTTGTTGTGATCGTCCAGTTCACCGGCAGGGAGATGTCTTTGGAAAAGGAAACCCCGTTGGCGTTTTGAATGCTGAGGCGATCGATGACGGCGTTTCGCCCGAGATTTTTGGCTACCGTCGCAGCCAGTTGCGGCGTGAGGTCCACCGACTCGTTGACGTTGCTGTACAGATATCCGAAGGACTCTCCGCCTTTGACATGGAAATAGACGAACACACAGGTTTCAGGATCCCGCTTGTCCCTTGTGACGTTCAGGATGATGGGTTGGACACCGTTTGAAACATTCGAATAGGAGAGGGAGGCGGAGGAGAGAGGGAGGTTTCCCCATTCGAAATTGTTCGAAGCGCTGACAAAGACGACATTATTGTTTGCGCCGTCCATGCCCGTCGGTGTGGTCGGATCGAATTTATAGGCATAGAGTGCGTTCTTTGTGGAAGCGGATGCGGCCTTGAGGCTCCTTGTCGGGTATTCCGTTTGCCATTCTCCCTTGACAATGAAGCTGGAGTTGTTGCCCAGTGTGATTTTTCCGTTTCCTCCATCCCCGAGGATGACGCCGCGTGGCACATACAGGGTGGTATTGTCCGGCACCGTGACAGCTGTGGTGTCAACAATTCCAATGCCTTTCAGGTAGGCGTTGTACAAGGCTTTCTGCGTTTTCACATATGCCGCGTTGCCCGTCGGCGCGGCAGCGAACACCGGCGAGTTCAACGGTTCGTAGCTCAGTCTGGGATTCAGGTTCAGGACACCCGTCTTGGCATTTTTGATGACTCCGCAGTTGATGATGTTCAGGATGTCCGAGAGCCTGTAATAGTCCGCTCCGTTGATGGAATAGACGCTGACGGCGCCGCTGATATCCGCCGTTCCCTTGAAAACCCTCGGATAGATGCGCCTGGCCTGCTTTTCCTTCCCGTCACCCAATGAAAGGACGGGTGTGGTTTCGGGCTCGAACTCCGCATTCAACTGCATCAGGCTGTGCTGGACATCAAAAGCGGGCGTAAATGCCGCCTCGGTGCCGGCAAGCACGATGCCCAGATCGGTCAGCTTGAAGTAGTCCTGACCGTTGATGGCATATGCCTCCAGCGGTTTGATCACATTATTGACCGAAATCTGCGTTTTCGAAGGCTTGGCGAGGACCGTAGCGCCGTTTGTCGGTGTGGGAATCACGATGGCATCCGGTTTGACGACAGGTGTCGTGGGAAGAGGCGGGGCGGCTGTTTCAACAAACGGGATGTTGTAGTTGGCCGAATAGGTTTGCGCAGTGGAGCCGTTCTCACCGTACACCTTGACCAGCGGGCAGTCCTTGAAAGCGTTGTGACCGATTTTGGTCACGGTTTTGGGAATGGTGATCGATGTGAGTTCCGGACATTCGGCAAAGGCCTCCCCTTCGATCGTTTTCACCGTAGCCGGGATCACGACGGTTTTCAGGAGCGTCTGCCCGAAAAGCGCACCGGGAACGAAGGAGATGCTGCCGGGTATGGTGACGGAAGTGATGGATATACCCTGAAAAGCGCCTGTTCCCAACGTTGTCAAGCTGGACGGGAGGTTGATGGATGTGATGGATTTGCAGAAGAGAAAGGCGCCGGCTCCGACGCGTTTGATCCCATTTGGCAGGACGATGTTCGTGAGGGCGGAACAGCTGTCGAAGGCATAATCATCGATGTTCTGAAGCGTGGCAGGGAACTTGACCGACGTCAGGGAGGTGCAGTTGTTGAATGCATTGTCACCGATTTCTGTCAGTCCGTTGGAAATGGTGACGGTTTTAAGGTTCTCATTGCCAGTGAAAACGCTGCTTCCTATTTTTTTGATGGTTGCTTTTCCCAGTTTCGCCGGGATGACCAGGTTCGTGGCGGATCCCGCGTACGCCCAGATGACCCCCGTGCTATCATAGGTGAAGCCGGTTGCGGCATCATCGATCCAAGCGGATGAATTGGATGCGTATACTGGGAACTGGGTGGGGATGGCTGTGGCCAGAATCAGCAGGAGTACAAACGACAGGCGGAACAGGCGGTTTAGCATGGTTTTGCTTTTTGTCTGCATTCTCGCTTCACCTCATTGTTTTTATTGTCAGAAATCATTATTGTAGAATAAGGATAGCAGAAAATGGGGATTCATACAACAGATTCATTCGATTTATTGGCATGATTTCCATCACGACTGAGGTGGGTTGTGAAGAAGCCGTTTATCATCAGGAAATGCATGCCGGATGGAATCATCATTTCACAGGAAGCGGTTTTTTAGCGGTCAAAGTGGTAATATGCGCTTGACGATTATCGTGACCATCATGGAGCCAACAACCTCCACACCATGCCGCATCAGCAGCGCAGCAGCCTGTTCAGCTGGTTTCACCCGGATTCCACCGACACACGGAAATCATGTCCCGGGAGGCTGCCGCGTGACTGGAAGTCTTCCCCGCAAAGGGAGCGTGTTCCATGAAAAAGCTGATCTGTCTGGTCCTCACCTGCTGCATGATGGTCAGTCTCTTTTCCGCTTGCGGCCGCAACAAGGAGGAGCCGGCGCCGACGGACGGAAACGTCAGTGCGTCGGATGGAAGGAGCCCGGCCAACTCCGGTGACGGAACTGGCGCTTCTGACGGAATGGGCGGTTCGGGAGGAACAGCCGGCGGCGGATCCTCGCCCGCTGATGGTGGATCGACTTTTGTTGACGGCTTTGGATTGAAATACGTCGATCAGAAGCTCACGGCGACCGGCCGGGAGAAATTCACGCCGGAAACCGGGCCGGAAGGTACCTGGGACATCCCGGTTCCATTCATCAACCCGCTTGGTTCCCAAAAATTGTATACGGGTGGTACAACCTTCGATGCGAAGAGTTCAAACACCATCCAATATGTCGCGAACTTTATAGAGAACAGAAAACGCCTCTACGGCGATCTCTGGTATCTGAATGTCAACGATGTACCGGGCCTGCCGGTTGACTTCCTGACGGATTATGCCGGAAAGATCGGTGCGGAGATCTACTCGAGCACGTACGCCGACCGCCTGATCTTCAAGGTCCGCCAGCCGGACGCCATCTGGTGGTGCGATGCGACGGAGAAGAGCGGAGGGTTTGAGCTTCGCATTCTCAAGCAGAAGGTTTTCGAAGTCGGAAAGGAATATGGCTTCACAGGCGAGGAACTTGAGACGGTCAACAACGACGAGGTCGCCTTCATCACGGAAAGTACGGGTGAAAAGTTCCAGACCCTCCGGATCGGGCTCCCTTCAGGGAAAGTGCGGATCTTTGCGACGGATGACCGGGAGTTCGGGGATTCCACTTCCATGTACCGTTACGACATCACACTCGACAGCAAGACATCGAAGAACTTCATCCTGGATGATCTTCCCCAGGGTGCGGCGCTATATGGTTGGCACATCGCCGTCTGGAACGATCAGAAGCCATCCGGACTCACGTTCAAGGTGGAGGAGTCCTACCCTTTGCCGACCGTGAAATATGGAGACGATCCGGGCGTACTGCTTGTCAAGGGAGTTCCGTTCGGGTCCGTGACCGCCGAACCGCAGCGGTATGTCGGTATTGACATCCGGGAAGCGAACCAGCGTGATCTGTATGGTGAACAGCAGGGCGTCGAGGGCATCCTCACACCGGAAGGGGATACTCTGTTCACCATGCCCGCAGGATTGTGGACGATCGTGAACAACGCCCCCTACATGAATTATGGCTCTACGCGCGCGCAGCTGATTCCCGTCAATTCCGGCGAGATGACGACCGTCACCCTGCCCGACAGCCTCATGAGCGCCAACACCCGCCTCAACAGCATGGCGGACGATGCGGAGCTGACCGGTGGCATCTCGGTCGAGGACACGAAGGACAAGACGTCCACAGCGGAACTCTCCATTGCCGTCAGCGATCCGCTCGAACGCGACATCGAGCCGACGATTGAGAACACCGTCATTTATGAGGGCGCCACCAAGGTGATGGTCACGGACATTCGTCGGGTGGTCGCTCCCTGCAGCGTCGCCCTGGTCATCGACTCATCAGGTTCCATGAAAAAGGACATAAAGGCGACGCTCGATGCCGCGAAGACGTTCCTGCAGACGCTGCCGGAGGGCAGTTACGTAAAAATCGTGGACTTCGATGCCAAGGTCAATGTCCTCAAGGGCGAAACTCCGGCCGCCGCCATCACAGCGCTTGCGGGCATCACGGCCGGCGGCGCGACGAAGCTCTATGACGCCACGCTGAAGGGCCTTGAAAGCGTGAAGGGAAAAACACGGCCTGCAGTCGTCGTCTTCACGGACGGCATCGACTCGCGGGAAGACAAGACCGGCAACGGCAGCACCAGCACGCGGGAAGCCGTGACAACCAAAATCAAGGAGGCCGACATTCCCGTCTACACCATCGGATTCGGAAAGCGCCTGAACGCTGCACAGGCTGAGAAGGCCGAAGCAAACCCGGTTGACGGTGTACCCGACATCCAGTGCCTGCTCGAATTCGCCACGGCCGCAGGCGGCCAGTATTATCCGGCCAAGGATCCCGCCGCACTTGCAGGCGTATTCGCGGCCATCTCCTCGAAACTCGGCAACAACTTCGTTCTCACATACAACCGGCCCGAGGAAAGGAATGTAAGCGAAACCCCCTTCATTTCCATGGTGGCGGACAATTCCGGTTCCATGAATACGGATCCCACCGAAGGGAAGGACTGCAACTACCGCATGGAAAAGACCATCGGTCTGTTCCATGATTTTGTGGCCGGCGTGCCTGACAAGGCGATGATGCAGTTCACGACCTTCCAGACCCCGCCCATGTCTCCGGTTTTGATCGTGCAGCAGCAGATCACGACGGACAACAAGGCGACCATCCTCAAATCGCTCGGTGAAATGCATGCCAATGGCGGCACGCCGATCGTGGAGGTGCTCCGCACCGCGTACGAAAATCTTCTGCCCGTACCCAGCAGCCGCAAGGCCATCCTGTTCCTGACGGACAGCGGGCTTGAGGTGGAGAAGGAACAACAGCAGCAGTACAAGGATCTTCTCGCGAAGATCAAGGAAAAGAACATTACGATCCTGTTTGTCGGCATGGGCATCCAGACGCCGGAGAAGGCGAAGGTATTCCAGGAAGCTGCGGCAGCGACCGGCGGGGACTATGTCATCAGCGAGAATGTCGCGGATTTGAAGGCAAAACTCGACAAGCTGCTCGAAACCTTGAAGATAACCACAGCTTCGCAGCGGATTCCGATTTCCGTTTCCATCGGCTGGAAGACACCGGCTGGGGAGGATCTCACCTATGCCGTTGCCGACGAAGTGGAATTCGCCCAGCCGCCGAAGGCCGGGATCCCACTGGAACCGGACCTCGTGAAGATTTCGACGGGAACGCCCTATGAACGTTTGGATGAGTCGGTATCCGCCGTCGTGACGGGGTATGGCCGACCGGGGACGGACAACATTGTCACCCATCGGTTGCCATTCAACAAGACTCTCTCCAACAAGGCGATGCAGCTGACCGTGAAACAGGCGGTCTATCTGAGCCGCTTCATGGGCGTGGACATGGACCAGTATGCCAAGCAGTTTGTCGCACTTGAAGTGGAGCTTGAAAACAAGACTGAAAAGAAGATCCCCTATGAGATTCCCAGCTTGTTCGACCATTTCTATCTCGGTGTAAATGGGGAGGGGTTGTATCCCGCGTCGAAAGCGACCTGGCTGGCGGAAAAACCGCTGTCTCCGCATGGGGACCCACAGATCACCGTGAATCCGGGTGAGAAGGTATCCGGGGTCATCGTGTTCGTCGTGCCGAAAACACAGGGATTCACCCAACAGTCGCTCCATTTTTATGATACGGGTTATGGTCACATCCAGCTGGCTCTGGCCGGGAAGATGGCGGACAAGTGGATGGAACTTGAAAGTCTGCCAACCTCCGCGCCTGCCTCCCTTTCCGACACATTTTCCATGAAGGTGACCGCCCAGAGCCTCAAGCCGAAGGTGGACATCTATGCGGCCGGAGAGCGGTCCGCCTTCCGGGTGGTCGAAGCGCAGTTTGAAAGCAAGGTGCAGGCGCTGTTGAACCTTGAACCGAAGGAACGCATCTGGTTGAAGGTCGAGACGCAGTCCGGCGCACTGATGAGCCGGATGAGCGATGCGACGGCCGCGCTGCCTTTCGGGTTTCTGGAACCCGTGATGCTCGGTCCGTCGTCAGACAACCGGGTACGCATGGCGTTCGATCTGCCTGTTTCCCTGGGGCAGGTCAAATCGAGTCTTTGGTTTGATCTGGCCACCGGCAAGGCGGAAATCCCCGTCACCGCCGGGAACGCCTATGGTGCGCCGAAGGCGGTTGCATCGATTGAGGGTCCGGGCATGCGTGTGACTGTCAACCAGCTCGTCGCCTTGAATGGAGCCATCCCGTTCAAGTTGCCGGATGGAACGACCGCCCAGGATTTTCCGAACGCCATCATCCTGGATGTCACCATGACCGATCTGCCTGGCAACGAAGGCACGAAGATCCCCGGTGATTTCTTCGCGCTCGTGAACAGGAACTACAAGGCGCCTTCCGGACAGGTGACAGCCGGCCGGCTTGGCTTGGGTGGGGGAGAGGAAAACGATGGCGACCTGATTCTGCCGGGACAGGATACATCGGATCTCGTGTTCGGCATTGGAGACGATTTCGGCGTTTTCGAGGGACAATCCCGCCGAGGCGTCATCCTCTTCCGAAAACCGGGTGGAAACCTTGCGGACTGGACGCTCCAGTCCAAGTACATGGACACGCTGACGGTGCCACTGACAGCAGGGACGTTCGCCAGTCCCGAGCTGCTTGGCAGAAAATCGGAAGCATTGGTGGACAACACTTTCGAGAAGGATCTCTCCGCTGCCGTCGCGAAGGCGGTGAACAGGTATGTTTCCCTTCGGAAGGATGCGGGTGTGGTCGGCTCGATCGGAACGCCGGGAAGCGAAGATGGCCGGGAAGACGTGCCCATGCCTTCCCTTTCGACCTACGGCCTGCGGGCGATGGCGGGAATCTCGACCGAAGAGCAGGCGCTTGCGCTGCTGCAATCCCTCCGGTGCATTCCGATCAACCGGAACCCGGGGTACCTCCAAAGCTACGGATACGAACCCGAAGCGGTGGTTTCGCAGGGATGGGGCGATATCGCCGACATGACGAATCTGACCATGCGTCTGTTTTCCAAACTTGGTTTCGAGCCAAAAATCCGTCCGCTGATGCTCACGGAAACCGGATACAAGGTTCTTCAGGAGATGACCGGCGTTGATGCGAATCGCGCAGGCACCATCCCGATTGGGATCCAGTACCGGAATGCGGCCGGCGAACGGAAGATGGTCGTGGTGCCCTTTATGATGGATCTTTCGGGTCTTTCTGGGCTGGTCTATTACCCGTCGGAAATGCAACGGGGCTATTGGAGCGATTCGCCGCCGGAAGCCATTGTAAGTGTCGCCGTCCGGTACATCCCCGGGAACGAAACCGGCAGTGCCGCAGGAAATGCGGGTGACGCCGGAAGTGCGCTGGGCGGCGGGGAGGGCGGCGACGGCGTGGTGGAACGTGTGCTGCTCAAGACGAATCTGTCGGTCCGCGACCTTAGTACGGATGCCCTCGACCTATGCTTCATGCCCAGACAGGGCACGGGCGGCGGAACCAGTTATTCCGCCACGCTCAGCGGTCCCGGAGGAATGACCGTCGGAGAAACCGTGCTGGAAAATCCGAAGCAGGTACTGGGCGTCCGGATCACCGTTGATCAGATCAACGGAACCGACCCGTCGCTCGTTCACTACAGCACGCTTGGAGAAGGCGATACGCTCCAGAATTTCTTCCAGACCCTCGCTATCAATCTCCCGGACGTGACCGAAGAAGCAGCCATGGCAATCGACGAGAAGGCGAAGCAGGTCCATGACGCGTCGAAAAATCCCGATCCGCTCTCGATTGCAAGATGGTATGGTCGGAACATTCTGTACCAGTTCATTATCGGCCAGTCCATGTTCGACAATCAGATGGTCCGGGATCTGGGGCTTGTTCTGGGGCGTCTGAACCGTCCGCGCTGCATGGTCGTGACATCGAATCTCGACAAGTCCGGCACCATGCACACCACGCTCGATCTGATGCAGCCCTGGAACGAGGTGCATGCGGGCTCCGAGGAAGCGGCGCAGGCCTACCAGCTCACGGCCGGATTTTATCTTTCCACACTGGAAGCGGAAGTATTGCCTGGAGCCAATAAAGTGGGGTATCTCGACCTGTGGAATCAGGCGCCGGAGGGGACAGTCATCCAGGCCATCCCTTGCCTTGAGGAAGATCGGGATGACATCTGGCAAAAGATGATCGATGAAAACAAGTATCCGCAGCTGTTGCTGGAACGCGTGAAGCAGAACGAGAACCTGATCTTCGTCCCGACCGCCCCGACCGTCTTTGAAGGACAGAAACGCTGGGCGTGGCTGGAAATCGATCCGGAGCGGATGCAGACGATTTCCGTTTTCGACACCGGTCTTCATGCCGGCATGACGGAGTTCAAGCTTTCGCTGCTTCCCACCGAGGATGATACCGTCAAGTGGCTGAAAGGCATCTGGGTGGGCACCAATATAGCGGTCTGGACCATGTGTTCCTCATCGCTCAAATATGGGGACAACTACAAGATGGTTCTGGCCGATGCGAAAAAGACCGCTATGGAAGTTGCGAAGGTCGTCGCGGATTTCTATGGTTTGATGGAGCAAATCCAGAACAAGGAAGCTAAGTTCTCTACCGATTTTGGCGCGGGACACAAGATCGAGTTCAAAATCAGCATGTCCGGCATCAAGGGAAGTTTCAAACAGAAGCTTTTCAGTCTCAGCGGCGGCATGAAACTGGCGATCGATGCCTATTTCAAGTCCATTGCGCCACCACCGCCCTCACCGAGCAATCCGCCCGGGGCGTCGAAATAGAGAAGGAGATGAGACGAGGCGGGATCCTTCACTCCGCAGGATTCTCCATGACACCCAGGAACAACGGCATCCCGTTCTCCACGTCAACGATTGCATACAGGAACGGCCTGTCGAAACGGATTTCAAGACCGGAAGCCGGCATGGAGGTCACGCCCATTTCGACAGAAGTGGCTGCTGCGGCTTCAGTGCCCTTTTCGTCGACGCGGACATAGGTCTTGTGTTTCACGGCAGTGATGAACAGTTCCTTCGCGCCTGATGCGCTCATCTTTGAAAAATCGGCGGTTGCGGCGTCAAAAGCCTGTTGCATCCCGAGGGACTGAAGGATGGGCGTCATCTCGGCCTCAAAGCTGCTTTCAAATCGGGGCAGTGCAAGCTGGACCTGTTGGGTTTGGCGCTGACCCAACAGGGTCTTCAGGTCCTCCATGTTCATCCCGGCTGCCAGTTCCCTCGGTGTTGTGCCTTCCTCTGGCAGGATGGCGACAAAGGCGAAGCGCGGATCCGTATAAGGGAGCACGATGCCGCTCCCATGCGCTCCTGTCACAACATCAATCGAACCAAGACGGTTCATGAAAGGAACCTGGATTGTACCGGATGTCGCATGGAAATCCGACGGAACGGTGGAGGCAGCCTTAAAGGGTGTTTCCCAATCCGCTTTGAACCAGACGGCGTTGATCAGGTACATCCGGACATCGTCGCCGATTTTCTCAAGGATTTTGTCGATTTTGCCGTTTGTTTTGTCCTTCACCCAGCCATTGATGGTTTCGACAGAGGCCGGCTTCGAAAAATCCAGCGTTCTGGCCTCTGCCTGGTAAAATGTCTTCACGGTTTCCAGGAACAGAGGGTTGGCATCATATCCTTCATGGAGCCAGAGGGAATCCGCGACCTGCCACTTTGCCTTGGCGTCTTTGCCATCAAGGGATTTGAGCCAATCCAGCATGCCCTGGTTCAGGTCTTCGGTCGAAAGGTCTCCGATGGTCAATGTCTTCCGCATTTCTTCCAGCGTCGTTCCCCCGGCACCGTTCAAAGCCATGGAAAGGGCAACCTGAACAGATAACGGGGAAATCATCACATTACCCTCTTGCGCCAGCGTAGCTTGAAACAGGTCCCAGGAGAAGCCTGTCACAGAATCGGCGACCTTTTGCTGTGCGACCGGGTTTGCTTTTGTTTCCCCGGACTTGATTCCGGATGTAAGGTCCTTTATTCCGCTCGGCGCACAGGCGGAGAGCAAAAGTGAAAGGCCTGTGACAGCCGCAAGAATGATCATTCGGGGTTTCGACCTATCGTGTTTGTTCATGATAATTCCTCCTGATCCAGATGGGTATGGATTACTGTCTGTTCGTTCGGGTACGGGTTGCTGTTCATTCATTTGACTCATTGAACGGAGAAAGGGTTCATTGGAAGTTTTCAGGGTGCTATAAGGATCGTAATACAAGCCTTATAGGCCCGGCAATTGATTGGTATCGTTTTCGAATGCCGAATGACGATTGTATCAATTGCCGGATTCCCACCCTATGCTCCGTGTTTGTTTCCGAGCCCATATTGGTGTGGGGTCCTTCAGCCACCTGCTTGACCATCCACCTGCCGGGTAAATGACAGAATGAGATGAAAAATGGCCGGGGGAACCACATGGGGTTCCGAATACCCTTCCGGCAGACACCATGTTTCGAGGTGAACGGCATGCCCATACGTCAGAATGTCAGGAAACTATCCGCCGAAGAGCGAATGGAATATACGACCGAACGGATTCAATCCGGTCTGAACCAGATCCGGCTTACGTTCTTTGTATCCGCCATCCTTTATGCGCTGTTCGCCTTTCTGGATCATCTGCTGATCGGCGAATATCTTCCCGCTTTCCTCGTCATTCGGTTTGCCATTGTCATCCCGCTATTGATTGTCTTCATTGCATGGACCTATCATGCTTCCTTCATCAACGTGGCCCAGCCGTTGATTGTGCTGTGCTATGTTGCAGCCGGCACCGGCATAGCATTCATGCTCATCGTGGTTCCCGACAATTTCAGCTATTACGGCGGGTTTTTCATGGTCATCTCCCTTGGATACTTTCTATCGAAACTGGACACGCGACATGCTGTTTTTGGCGGGGCTCTCAGCATGATTCTCTATCTTGCGGGGTATGCCGCCTACTACGGCACGCTTCGGCTGGAGGCCTGGCTTGTGCTGACCTTCTTCGCTGGCGCGAACCTGATCGGTGCAATCGGAAATTCCCAGTTGGAACGCATCGGGCAGGCGAATTTCCTTCAGAAGCGGGAAATCCGGATGCAGAACGAGTTGCTGAAGAATCGTGTCAGGGAACAGCGAACCGAACTGTTGCAGATCGAAAAGGCCATAGCCTCCACAAGCGATGCGGTTGTCATTTTCAACCCGACTGGGGAGATCACTTATCGCAACATGGCGTACGATGAGCTGATGCAACCGCTCATATCCGTGGGTCGGGATGCTTCCCATCCGTTTGAGGAAATCATCGTGCTCGCCCTGGCTGAAGGTGCCTGGAAAGGGGAGCGGCGTGTGACCGGTCTGACAGGAGTGTCCAGAGTCCTGTCCGTCCAGGCGAATGCCGTTCAGGATGATGGCGGTCAGAATGCAGGCGTCGTCGTCACCTGCCGGGACATCACCGAGCGCAAGGATGTGGAGGAAAAGATGCGGTACCTCAGCTTCCACGACCAGCTGACCGGTCTTTTCAACCGCACCTGGTTCGACGAGGAGCTGCATCGTTTGGACAAGGCCCGCCAATTGCCGCTCAGCCTGATCATGGCGGATCTCAACGGATTGAAGCTGATCAATGACACGTATGGCCATGTTGTCGGTGACCGCTTTCTGCAACATTCGGCCGATATCCTTCGGCAGGCCTGCCGCGGAGAAGATATCATCGCGCGATGGGGTGGGGACGAATTTGTTGTCCTACTCCCGAAAAACACATATGACGAGGCACGAAAAATCGCCGATCGGATTGTCACGGCCAGCCAGGAAGTCCTGTTTGAAGGAATACCTTTTTCCGTCGCACTGGGTGTGGCCAGCAAGGAGGTTCCGGATGAACCGATCACCGTCGCCCTGCAGGCGGCGGAGGATCGCATGTACAAGCAAAAGCTGACCGAGAGCCGCAGTCACAAGAGTGCTGTGCTGAACGCCCTGCGAAACACGCTACAGGAGAAAAGCTGCGAAACGGACACACATGCCGGCAACATGCAGGAGGCTGCGCACTACATCGCAGAACAGATAGGGCTCAGCAGGGATGAGCGATCCCGTCTGGATTTGGTGATCCGGTTGCATGACATTGGGAAGATCAACATGCCGGGGGAACTCCTTCGGAAAAATAGTGCGCTGACAAGCGAGGAGTGGGAAGTGATGCGGCAGCACCCTGAAATCGGCTACCGCATCGCGCGTGCGACGGATGAAGTGGCGCATGTGGCCGAAGAGATTCTCTCTCATCACGAACGATGGGACGGGAGTGGCTATCCGCGCGGACTCAAGGGCAAGGAGATCTCCTTGCTCGCTCGCATCACGGCGCTGGTGGATGCCTACGAGGTGATGCAGAACGGCCGTCCCTACAAGTCGGCATTGTCGGTTGCGGAGATCCGGGAAGAGCTTGTGCGGTGCGCAGGAAAACACTTTGACCCCGAACTGGTGGAAGTGTTTCTCTCCTGCCCCCTGCTTCATGTGAATGCGAACAGAGCAGCCGGTGCGGGAGAGATGTCCGAACGGACGCAGGAACGGCAGGGGGATTGACAATTAGGGTTCATGTCATAGAATCAAGTAGATGTGCCAAAAACTCGACGGAGGATGCCTCCATGGATCGAGCCATGAAATCCGGCACATCCTGTCGTTTTTGGCGCCGATAGGCTGGAAAGGGCTCCAAACCAAACCTGAAGGGGGAATTCCATGAAGCCACTCAAGTTCACCTCCATCCCGAACAACCCGGAACTCGTCGGCATGGCCGCCTGGACGCGGGATGTCGTCTTCTCGGTCGAAACCGGAACCGAATTGAAGTTACAGCTTCTTTCCCCGTGGGCGGCCGGAGATCCGGCTTTCGCCGACAAGCGCTGGCCCTGTGTCGTTTTCGTGCAGGGGAGTGCGTGGACTTTTCCCGATGTGGGGTATGAGCTCCCACAGCTGGGGGCGCTTGCCCGCAAAGGATATGTGGTCGCATCGGTCACACACCGGTCTTCATGGGATCATCACAAGGCACCCGCGTTCCTTGAGGACGTGAAAGCTGCCATCCGATTCCTGCGCAAGGAGGCGGATTCCTACCGCATCGATCCGACACGGATCGGCATCTGGGGGACTTCTTCGGGCGGAAATACAGCGCTCCTCGTCGGTCTCACCGGAGATGATCCCATCTATCAGACAGCCGAACACACCGGGTATTCCGATGCCGTAAGGACGGTTGTCGAATGCTTTGGTCCTGCCGATCTGTTCGCATTGTTCTCGCGCGGCATTCCGGATACGGAACCGGATGGAAGCCCAAGCATCTTCCGGTTGCTGCTCGGGGACACACGGGAAGAACAGGAGAAGCGACTGCGTCTGATGGACCCGGTCTCGATGGTGAAGACGGAGACGACCTATCCGCCGTTCCTCTTGTTGCATGGGGATCGGGATGAACTGGTGCCTTACGATCAGAGTGAGAAGATGGCAAGGGTCTTGTGCGAACACGATGTGGACACGGAGCTGATACGGGTTGAAGGCGCACCGCACGAGGGGAATTTCTGGAGTCAGCAGCTGTTGGACATGATTGAGGACTTTCTGATACGGACCTTGTAGGCATGCAGCTGAAGCGGAACCGAAGCGAAACACAGAACCGGGGACGGCTTGAAGCGATAGCGAAACCTGCAGCTGAACCTGAAACTTTTCAATGATCTACCCGAATTCCTTATCATGAAGGAGTCACCTGAGCATGCGCTTTTATTTCGCACCCATGGAAGGCCTGACCGGCCATGTCTACCGGAAAAATCATCATGCCTTCTATGGGCGCGTTGACAAATACTTCTCTCCCTTTCTCTCCGCCACAAGCCGGGAGGCTTTCAAGCCGCGGGAACAACAGGACATCCTGCCGGAAAACAATCGTGATATCGCGTTGGTTCCCCAGTTGATGACGAACAATCCGGTCGATTTCATCCATGCGTCGGAACGGATCCGGAGTCTGGGCTATGACGAGATCAATCTCAATCTGGGGTGTCCTTCGGGCACGGTTGTCGCGAAGAACAAGGGAGCGGGTTTCCTGGCGCTGAAAGAAGAACTGGAAGCCTTTCTCGAGGCGATCTTTTCAGCCGGCGTCACGCGGATTTCCGTCAAGACGCGCATCGGAAAGGATCATCCTGAGGAATTTGCCGCACTTCTCGCCCTATACAACCAATACCCGATGACTGAACTCATCATCCATCCCCGAACCCAACGGGACCAATACGGAAACAAGCCGAACCTCGATGTGTTCCGCGAGACGGTGGCCGGAGCCAGGATGCCGGTCTGCTACAACGGGGACCTCTTTTGCCGGGCTGATTATGAGGCATTCGTGGCGGCTTTTCCCACTGTGGGGGCTGTCATGCTCGGCCGGGGTCTTGTGACGCATCCCGGTCTGATTAATGCCATCACAAACGGGACGCCGCTCGGGAAAGAGCGGCTGATGGCGTTTCATGATCAACTGTATGCAGATTACAGGGCTGCGATTCCCGGTGAGCGGAATGTCCTGTTCCGGATGAAGGAGTTGTGGACCTACATGCTGGATCTGTTTCCAGATCACGCAAAGCATGCAAAAAGCATCCGCAAGGCGGAGCGCCTGGTTGACTATGAAGCAGCTGTGGCTGCTCTGTTTCGGGACCGGGAGCCTGTCGGGTATCGGGGTAGCATTATTGTGCCTCTGGATGAGGCGTATTGAGGTGGAATGAGGGGGGAGCGGTCCGCTGGCATGCATTCGTCGTGCTCCGGGAAGCGGGCTGTGAGGCCTTCCGTGTCTGTTGAGACCAGTTGATGCAAAACGGTCTCACGGGCTACTCCGCCTGCCGCTTGCGGTATTGCAGGGGAGAGAAACCCGTCTCCGCCTTGAAGCACCCGGAAAAGTACTGGGCATCCGCAAAAGAGAGCCTTTGCGCAATTTCCCCCACACTCAGCTGGGTGTTGGAAAGAAACTGTCTGGCACTTTCTATTTTCTTCTGCCGAAGATATCGGTACGGGGTGATGCCATACGCTTCGCGAAACAGCTGGATGAGCCTGTTCCGGGAGTATCCGTACTGTGTGCCGAGTTGTCCGAGTGAAACGGATGCCTCGACATTCAGGTCCAGCCACTCTTTCAGTCGTTCGGCCACCGTGCTTTTTTGTTGTTCCCGATCCCGCCTGATGTGCATGCAGATCTTCAGCAGCAGTTCTGAAACCCTTTCCACCACATCGTCATAGCCGGTGCCCGGCGTATTGGCATACCGGAACATTTCCTGCAGGTAAGGCAGGATGTTGCAGTTTTCCACCAGCGGACAATCGGGTTCCAGATACAGATCAAACAAGGCTTCCGCCAAGGGGCCGTTGAAGGCAACCCAGATTTTCACCCAGGGATTCGTTGCATCCGCCCAGTACTGGTGATCACTGTTCCGGGTCAGGATATAGACATCGTTTTTCCCGGGGTGACAGGTTTTCCCGTTCTCGACAAGCGTGCCTTCCCCTTCAAGAATGTACTCGAACGACAGGAAGTTTTCTCCGCTGCGACTGATTCGATAGGTCTTGTCGCAGAAGGATTCACCGATCATCAGAACGTTCAGCGGCCGGGATGCGTCCTGATGCTGCCAGTAGGCTTGAATATTCTCCTTCATGGTGACAATCCTCACTTTTGCGGTGATAAATCAGATGGTTTGCCCGTTGATCGTATGATAGTTTCTATTTGTGTGCGATGCAACCCTGTATTTTCATGCCCGGCTTCAGGTTGGCACGACACACAGGACAATCCATGAATCGGCAGATCGGCCCATCAGGGCCAGGAAGATCGGGATCGGACCCGGGCTTAGGATCCCCATGAGGATGAAGAGATGAAATTACGTGCACCGGCAGTTCCCCTTGTTGCCATCGATCCTTATTTCAGTGTCTGGTCCATGGCGGACCAGCTCAATACGGAAGACACGAAGCATTGGACAGGCAAGCCGTATCGTTTGACAGGTTCGCTGGAGATCGACGGCGTCCGTCATGGATTCATGGGAACGCCTGTCGGGAATGAGCCATCCATGAAACAGGTTGCGCTGACCCTGGATGCCTGCAGCACCCGCTATCGGTTTGAAGCGGCCGGTGTCTCGCTTGAGGCGACCTTTACGTCTCCCTTGCTGCTGGATGATCTGATGGTGGCTTCCAGACCTGCGTCGTATCTGGCATTGAAAGTGACTTCAACGGACGGGAAGGTGCATGCCGCCAAAGCCCGTATTGTGGCCAACGATGAGCTTTGCTTGAATTTCAAGGGTGAATTTCCCATCGAATACAAGGCGGTCGCACTTGAAGGCATTGCCTGCGGTCGGGTCGGCAGTGTTTACCAGAAGCCGTTTCTGAAGGAAGGCGACGATGTCCGCATCGACTGGGGTTACCTGTATGCGGCAACGAATGCGCCGGGCGGGACCGTATCCGCGGTGTCCTACCCCTTCGACTATGGCATCGCAAGCAACGATCTGGAACTTGGCGCGTCACTGGATACTGCCTCGACATCGGAAGGCCTGTTTGTCCTGGCCTATGACGATGTTCGTTCCCTCGAGTATTTTGGAACACCCGTGGATGCGTATTGGCGCAAGAACGGAGATACCATCGAGACGGTGATATGCAAGGCGTTCGCAGAATATGCGTCTCTCAAAGCCCGTTGCGACGCCTTCTCGGCGAAACTTCGGGAAGAAGCGGTTGCCTGCGGCTCCGAAAAATACGCGGAACTCCTGTCCCTTTCCTACCGCCAGATCATCGCCGCCCACAAACTCTGCACCGATCCGGACGGGAAGATCCTGTTCGTCTCCAAGGAGTGCTACAGTGGCGGCTTTGCCGCCACCGTCGATGTGAGTTATCCGTCGATTCCGCTGTTCCTGCTGTACAATCCGGAGTTGATCAAGGGCATGCTGCGTCCCATTTTCAAGTATGCATCCTCCGGCATCTGGTTCTATGATTTTGCGCCGCACGATTGCGGCAATTATCCGCGCGTCAACGGCCAGACCTACAGCCATGGCACCTGCCCCAACTGGCAGATGCCTGTCGAGGAATGCGGCAACATGCTTGTCATGACCACCGCAGCTGCGGTCGTCCAGAAGGATGCCTCCTTTGCGGAGGAAAACTGGAAGCTGCTTGAAACCTGGTGCGGCTACCTGATCCGCGAAGGCCTCGATCCGAAAAACCAGCTTTGCACCGACGACTTCGCCGGTCACCTTGCCCACAACTGCAACCTCGCCATCAAGAGCATCATGGGCATTGCGTCATTCTCCGTCCTGTGCGGAATGACCGGCCGTACGGAGAAGGCGGAAGAGCTGCTCGCCCTGGCCCGCGGCATGGCAAAGACCTGGGTGGCGAACGCTTCAAATGGCGACGGAACCTTCCGTCTTGCCTTTGATCGGCCCGACACCTACAGCATCAAGTACAACGCGGTCTGGGACATGCTTTATGAAACGGGCATCTTCCCGGAAGGCACATTCGACAGCGAAATCGAATCGTATGTCGCCCGCCGCAGCAATGCGTACGGCATGCCGCTGGACAACCGCGCCGACTACACGAAGTCGGACTGGGTGCTGTGGGGCGCCACCATGGCGAAAGATCCCGCCACCTTCGACGCGATGGCCGCTGCCATGTGGAAAGCCTATGACGAATCCGAAAGCCGTGTGCCCATGACCGACTGGTTTGACACGAAAACCGCCAAACAGTGTGGATTCCAGAATCGCACGGTGCAGGGCGGACTGTTCATCCGACTGGTAGCGGAAAAGGGAGTTTGCCGGGTGGGCTGAGATGTGGGAATCTGTCAAACACTGCTGATCGGACAGGCCAGGCATGATGCATGTCGGCGATGAAAACAGGCAACTGAATCGAAACGGAAGAGGACGGCGCTGTCCCTGTACGGGGTGCGCCGTCCTCATTCCATGCAAGGGCTTTTCGGCAATCCTCCAGGCACATTGACGCGTCCTGTCACGGAAGGTATGATTTATTTCTGTCCATTCATGCCGAAGTGAGAGCGGTGCCATCGAGATACCGGCAGAATGCGACGTCATCGTGATACCGACAGAATGCGACATCAAAGGATGGTCCCCATGCAGACGAAGGCACAGCTCTATCGACGCAACTACATGCTGCTCATGCTCGAAGGGGCCTGTTTCATGGGCGGCCTTGGCTTTTTCAGCGCGAACACAGTCATCCCCGTCTTCATCGACCATATGACGGGAAGCAAGATCCTGGTCGGGGTCACCATCAGCATCGGCAGCTTCCTGACCTATTTCACGCGATTGCTCATCGGGCCCTTTGTGGACCATTTGCGCAACCATGCCCGGTATACGGCAATTGTCATGTTCCTGAGCCGTCCGATCACCCTTTTGCCCGGTATCCTGCTCCTGTTGGGATTCCAGACGGCGGCCCTCGTCGCCCTGATGATCGCGTACTGGTTCCTGTGGGCGTGCGACGGTCTGGTGGTTCCGACATGGTCCGAGGTGCTGGCAACCACCGTGGACGAAAACCGGCATGGTCGTCTGCTCGGTACCCAGCAACTGTTCGGCGGATTCATGTCCATCGGGGCCGGGCTGCTCATCAACCGGCTTCTTGCGTCGCCTTCCGACGACATGAGTCGTTCCTTTGCCTCGATCTTCCTGATCGGCGGTGTGCTGATGGTCATCTCCTGCATGCTGATGGCCCTGGCGGAAGGCGCTCCACATGAGCCGAAGAAGGGGAAGGTGGACCTTTGGGGCTATTACAAAGGCTTACCCCGCTACTTTTTCACGGAAAAGGACAATAGCCGGGTACTCATCCTTCAGCTCATCCTTTCATTCGGACTGATGTGTCTGCCGTTCCTGATCCTTTTTGTCGGGGATACGGCGGGACTGCCTGCGGGAAGCGAAGCGACCTTTATTCTGGTGCAAACAATCGGACTGCCCATTGGCGGTTGGATGTGGGGCCAGGTCTGCGATCGCATCAGTGTGACGGCAGGGCTCAAGCTGGCCGCACTCAACGTGCTGCTTGTCGCCCTATTGCCCCTGCTGGCCGCATGGTTTGCCGGCAGCATCCCCGTGCTGTTCCTTGGCCTGATGGGTGTGACAATGCTGCTGGCCGGCATCAGCGGCGGCATCTGGACCATGAGTTTCCTGTATACCGTCCAGTCGGTTCGGCCGAAGTCACGTCCAAGCTGCATGGTGCTGGGCAGTCTGATCGCCATGCCGGCTACCTTCTCCAGCGCATTGGCCGGTTTCCTTGCGGAGCGGTACGGATATCCGACCTTGTTCGTGCTGTCGGCGGTTTTGGCGTTTGTTGCGTTTGTGATGTCCTTCACGGTCCGACCGGTATCGGTGGTGGTGGCGGAACGGGAATCAGACGGGAAAAGCGAGGCGTCTCCGGAATTATGAGGAGGAAGACGAAAAGGCGTATGGAGCCGAAGCGATGGAACAGAGCCCGGACTAAAGAATTGTGACGTCGCTTCCTGGTGGCAGACGTCGATGCAGAAGAAACAACTCCGCTTCAGATGTTTCAGCGAAGTTGGACGGGACGACGCCCAACACCGCGAAGCGAAGACGATGACCGTGCGGTCCCGTTCCATCGGGACTGGCCATCCAGCTTGTCAAGGATGCGCCATTGGTGCGTCTGTCGTCGAGTCGCCGATCCAGTTCCGCGGTGAGTGCGAATTCCAGCGAATCCTGCTCTGATTCTGTCTCATAGGCAAGCAGCAAAAGCCTTCGATCCCGTGGAAGGATTTGTTCGAAATGCGCAGCGATTGACGGATCCTCGATTTGTTCGTATACGTCGTGCAAACGAAGTCCCTCGATATGCAGGACGTGTTCTTTCGGCTCTCCGGGCCATGAATAGGAAAGCGGATCATCCTGTATCCCGAAGGATGCCATGAAGCGCTTCTCGATGACTGCCTGAGCATGGCTTTCCCTGAAGGAAAAACGGAGGGAAGTCAACGTCGTTTCTTCCGGATAAGGGCTGCCTTCCTCTGCCATCGCGTCGATGAACTGTAGCGGCCCGTTCGACCATTCGACTGGCAGCCAGCCCTCTTGCTTCAGCCAGGCCAGCCGCATGGCCCCGTAAGCAGGCAGGTTTTCTCCGCCTGTATAATGGTATCTGTGTTCCTGCAACAAAAAGGGTATGCCGTTCAAGTTCGCTGAAGCGGGGAGCGCGGCATCGGAGGCTTCCAGGTTATTCTTCGCCCCGCCTTTCGCCATATCCCGCCGTGTATGCGACCGAATAGGTTCATGCTGGGTGCAGGCCCATTCAGGCTGTCTTCTGCAAAAGTGAAGAACCAGTCGTCCCCTCATGCGTCCATATGCCAGGACCAAAGTATCAGACCCACCGCGCTCATACGCCCGAAGAACCGGGCATGCGGCTTCCGACAGGAAAGCGCCTGCAATCAGCAGATCGCCCGGGAGGACTTCGGCCAGCACGCGGATGAGCGCGGCGGGCTCGCCATCCGCTTCGGGTGGAACTGCTGGTTTGTTGTTGTCATCCGTATGGCCGCTTGGTGGAGTCGGGATGGAAAAGTACCGGCGCCGTCGAACCTTGAAATCCGGAACACCTTCTGTAGTCCGGTAGATCTCGACAAGGCTCTCCGGACGGACGAGATTGCTCTGGATGAAACTGGATAGTCGTGCTCCGTCCGTCTCCAAGGTACGGTATCTGACAGTACCCGTGAAGAGGGCGTCCAGTTCCGGTGGGAACACCGTTTCCATTTCGGACTCCAGGCAGAAGCCGGGAAGGTTCGCCAACCCATTGTCCGGTTCCCTGAAATCGCTGAATGCAAGATACATCACTTCTGCCATTATTTTCTGAAGCCTCCTGACATGAATAAGTGCTACACTTCAGTCTACTCATGTTCAGGAAAGCTGTCACGCAGAATGGATCATTATTTTCGGAAACGCTGGAAGGCTGTCACGCAGAATGGATCATTGTTTTCGGAAACCCTGGAAGGCTGTCACGCAGAATGGATATTTTTTTCGGAAACGCTGGAAGGCTTTCATTCAGAAAAGATTATCGTTTTAGGAAACTTTGCATCCCTTCAGTGGGCTTCCGCCAGCTTTGCCGGAAACCTTTGTTATAGTATAAAACGACGCTTTCCGCACAGCTTGCCTGTGGTATTCTCAAGTCGAGGGCATCATCAGCCCGACACGATGTCACTGACGGACAAGGAGCCAAAGCAAATGCTGCAGATCAATCATCTCTCTGTTTTTCACAAGAAGGATCTGTCGGACCTGCTCCGCGATTTTTCCTTTGTCCTGCGGCCCAATGACAAGGTCGTCATCATCGGCGAAGAGGGAAACGGTAAATCCACGCTTCTCAAGCTTCTGGTGGATGATGCACTGGTCAGCGGCTATGTCGAGTACACCGGTGAGATTCTCAGACGTGATGAAAGGATTGGCTATCTGCCGCAGGAATTCCCGGAAGCGGACAAGGAGAAGACGGTCTATTCTTTTTTTCTGGAGGTGCCGGATTTTCTGGACCAGACACCTCGGGAACTATCGGAGATTTCAAGCACATTCGGCCTGACGACCGATTTTTTCTATTCCGAACAGAAGATCGCCTCCCTATCAGGCGGAGAAAAGATCAAGGTGCAATTTGCGCGTCTGATCCTCAGCAGGCCGACCGTTTTGTTGCTTGACGAGCCGTCCAACGACATCGATATTGGAACATTGAAGTGGCTGGAACGTTACATTGCCGGCAGTCCAATCCCTGTGATGTTTGTGTCCCATGATGAAACCCTCATCGAGCGGACGGCAAACGTCGTCATCCATCTCGAGAAAGTTCGCAAAAAGACAGTGCCGCGTCATACGGTCGCCAGACTTTCCTATCGCCAATATATTGACGAGCGTCTTTCGTCGTTCGATCATCAAGAGCAAATGGCCAGGAAGGAAAAGAGCGAATATGAGAGAAAAATGGAGAAATACCGGCAGATTGAGTCGAAGGTTGAACACCAGCAGCAAACGGTCTCCCGTCAGGATCCGCATGCTGGACGTTTGCTGAAGAAGAAGATGCATGCGGTCAAGTCGATGGGTCGCCGCTTCGAGCGCGAGGCAGAGGACATGACGCAGATGCCGGATGCAGAGGAGTCCATTCTGTTGCGTTTCCGGGACACTGTGTCGGTTCCGTCTGGAAAGACCGTGCTGGATCTGAATCTCGCGGAACTGGCCGTCTCTGGCCGTGTGTTGGCCAGAAATATTCGACTTGGTGTATTCGGTGGTGAAAAAATATGCATCATCGGAAAAAACGGTGTGGGGAAGACGACCCTGCTTCGACGGATCGCTACGGATTTGCTGGCTCGCACTGACATCCGTGCTGCCTATATGCCGCAGAACTATGAGGAAGCATTTGATGGAAGCAAAAATCCCATTGAATTTCTTTCTCATGCCGGAAGCAAGGAAGAAACCACGTTGATCCGTACATGGCTGGGCAGCATGAAGTTCACGGCGGAGGAGATGGAACGGCCTGTATCGGAGCTTTCTGGCGGGCAAAAAGCGAAACTTTTCTTCCTCGGAATGAATCTTGACGGAGCAAATGTGCTTCTGCTCGATGAACCGACCCGGAATTTTTCACCGCTGTCGAATCCGGTGATCCGGAAAGTGCTCGGCGCCTTTTCCGGAACGATTCTCAGCATTTCGCATGATCGGAAATTCATGTCGGAGGTTTGTGGAAAGGTTTATGAAATGAAGGCGGATGGAATGGTGCAGGTTGACATGGGGGAAGTGGATTCCCTGTCGGACACCCATCGGATCGAATGATTCGCAGGGGTGGAGGCAGATCCCGAAATCCAGCGGAAGCCTGTTTGAAGGTGGTTGGCGTGGTCAATGATCATGAAAGGGAATGCTTCCGGCGTGTCGAAGTGTGACCGGAGGCTTCGGCACCGGAAGGGGGGGCCATTCCGGTGCCGTGTCCTGTGAGCCTCATTCGGCCCGTGTCAATTGGAAAAAGGTGCCCACACTGTTTGCAAGCAGGGTATCCTTGTTGACCACGTAGAAGACGATGCCCGTGTTTCGTTCCGGATCTTGAACCACCGCAACCTGTGAAATGCTGTCTCCGGTACGGCCCAATTGTTCAAAGGTGACTCCGGTCATCTGCTCGAAGACTTCCTTCGGGATATCCTGGCTGATGTATTCCGGGTTTTCCACGCTTGTGCCCAGCGTGTCCATAGAATCGCCGAAGCAGCTGGCGGATTCCTTGCTGAAGCTCAAGCGGCTGGAAAGGATCGTATCAAGATCTCCGTCCGCCATGTCGCCCATCGGCGCATTTTCCACAAGTCCCGCAATGTTCCAGTCACCCAGATATGCCGTGGCCGATTCATTGCCACCGCAGGCAGTCAGTCCTGCCAAAATGCCGACGCATAGGATCAGGGTCATAATCTTTTTCATCATTCACCTCTCCAAGCCTGTCTTGAAAGTACCTTCATTATGGAGGTTCCGGAATATTGCGGCCATCACCCGATGGGTGAATTCGGCGTCCGGTGGGAATCCGCCCATCCGCCGCCGCCATGCATTCGGAAAGGCAGCGGGACATTGGCCGGTCGCATTGTTTCTGGATGATTCAATGAAGGAAGGATTACAGGCCAAGAATCGGAACGGACGCCATGATGACGACGGAAAAGACGAATGCGGCGGTTGAAACACTCACCAGCAGGAACTTCGTCCGGTTTCCCTTGAAAGTGTTTGCGATACCGAGCATGAACAGGACAACCGAGAAGATGACGGTCACGAGGCCTTGCTTGTCGCCAAGGCTGTTGTCATTCGAGCCGTCCGCAATCATGGCTTCACCTTCTCCATATCTGGCGGCCGCTTCGGTGTAGTAGCTGTCGAGGAAGCCTTCCTTGTCGAAGGGAGAGGCATAATCGGTCTGTTCGTCCGCCCAGTCGATGCCGGACTGCAGTACATCCGTGACATTGTCCGCCATCAATTTGTCATACTTGTACTGGGCGCTTGTTTCCGCGGCGGTATCCCCGTTGTCGCTCGCCATCAGGAGATCGATCTGCAGATCCGTCAGGCGGTTCCAGATATCCATGTCCTGGGCGATCAACTGTGCCGCCTCGTTGTACATGGAGTTCGCTTCGGTGATGATGGCCGAGCCGTTGGTGTATTTTTCCGACTGGCTGCCGCCATACAGGGCGGACTGCCAGGAGGCAAATGCGGTCAGAACTGCCGTAATGCCCATCAGGATTGCGATGTAGAGCTCAAGTTGTGCAGGGAATTTTTCCGATGTGAACCATTTCTTCATATGAATACCCCTTGTTCCTCATACTGTCGGCATGCAGATGCTGCCCGGCAGGGAGTATTCTAACGCTGCGCCGGCAGGATGGAATCACCCGGTGGGTGACGGAGGTTCAGGGCGCCTCTTCGAGATTTTGTGCAAGAAGTGCGCGGGACGAGATGCCAAGTTTGTCGAAGACATTCTTCATGAGGGTTTTGACCGTATTGGGTGAAATGAAGAGTCTGGCGCCGATTTCCTTGTTGGAAAGGCCTTCTGCGGCCAGTCGGGCAATTTCCAGTTCGCGGCCGGTCAACCCGGGGCGCTTGTCCGTGAAGAACTCCCGGGTGATCGCATCCAGCGAGGCACGGTAGGGGACGTGAAGCGCCAGAATCTGCGAGATGGCATGCCGGTGGATCCCCATCCCCTGGAGCTCCTGCAACATGGATGCCAAATAATCGCCGTTCTCCACAAATGGCATATACAGCCTGTCCGGTTCAGCCATGACAATGGCTTCGGTCAGGGCTTCCAGTGCTGCCGCATGCCGGAAGGCAAGCATGTTGGCGGCCGCTTCGTACAGTTTTGTCTGCACAAGCGCAAGTCTGCTTGGGAAAACGGAGGCGGTCTCCGTGAACAGGTCCGTCAGTCCGAGCAGCATGAGCGGTTCTCCCTTGAGCAGCAGCAGTCGGCCGTGAACCAGGTGGAAAAAGGCAAGCGCCTGGAAGAGGAGACGGTTCGGTCCGGCGTGAAGATCGGACAACCAGTCTGCGATGCCGGTCGTTTGACGAAGACAGCCCAACAGATATCCTTTGCACATGTCTGCCGTATTGAGCAGGGTAAAGGCGCCCGCCTTTTCGAGACTCAGGGTCATTGTATCCAGGAAAGCCGACATCCCGGGGAAATCGCCTTTTGCAAGAGCGATACGGGCCTGCAGGAATTGCGCGCAGAGGACGATTTCCGCCTGCGCGTGCGTGCTGGCGTCATAGAGGGCTTTATACAGCATGACTTGCGCATCGTCGAATTCCCCTCTTTGGTAATGCATTTCCGCACACATCACCGATTCGGCGCCTTTGCCGTGCCCATCCGTCAAGCGACCATAGAAGGGCATGCCTTCCGTGAGCGCGCGGACGCTTTCCTCCAGTCCCCCGGTCTCCCGGTGGAAAAGGTAGAGGAGCGAGGGCGCTCCGAACGTCATGCTTCCATGCGTGTCGAGAAACCGGGAAGGCCCTTTCATCAGGGTGCCCGCGCGCCGGTTGTGTTCCGTCATCGCCCGGATGTCATTGTAGGCGGAAAAACTCAGAAGCAGCTCGAATTCACCTTCGAGCCAGTCATGTTCGACCGGGTCGGACATCGGTTCTTCAAGCATCGCACGATAATCATCACAGGCACACATGAACAAATCCATCTCATTATAGGTCATCAGGCTGATGGCATATACCAGACAGGCGATGGGATGGCGACGCCTGACATCCGCCGGGCAGTCCGCTGCATACCGTATGAGCTGGGAACGGTGCTCCGCCAGCAGACTGGCTCCTTTGTCCCGTTCAAGCGAGTCAAGGAGTCCCTCGAAATCCCCCGCCATGTACTGGTACTTCATGGCCTGCAGAAAAGAGCCCTGCCGCTGGAACCAGGCGCCTGCACGCTTGTACAGCGTGAGCCGGCCGGTTTCTCCATTCATTTCCGGAAGCTCGGTCAGGAAATTCGTCAACAGGTTGTGAATCTGAAAGGTGCCTGTCTTCTTGTCGTACTGTACAAAGGCATTTCTGCGTGCCAATGACAGAAGCTGCTCGGAAGCACGGGGATCTTCCGTCACGAAGACAGCCTGTTCTCCGGTAAACCGGTCAAAAAAGGCGAGTTGGCGCAGGATCCGTTTCGTGTCATCCGGAAGAGGCTCATAGACGGACATTTCAATCAGACGGTCGATATGGGTCGTCGTCTCGAAGTGGCCATCCTTCCGATAATGAAGGAGCAGCAGGTACAAGGCGCTGATCCATCCTTCCGACCAGGATTGGAGCCGGTCGGCTTCCTCCCGGCGGACGCCCGCGCCATTGAGACGGAAGTATTGCTGGATATCCGTCGCGGTCAGTTCGAAGGCGTTTTTTTCTATATGGTGGAGATGGCCTTTCAGTTTCAGTTCAGCGAGAGACGGGAATTCGGCATACCTTGTGTTCAGGACGAAATGCATCCCCGGGATATTGACGCGTGCCAGGAAAGCAAATAGATCATCGGTTTCCACGCAGGCGGCAAGATGATAATCGTCAATCACGAAGACCGCTTCTTCAGGCAGATCCGCGCGTTCAAGCAGAGAAACAAGGGAAGCGCGGGAGAAGGAATCGCCGGGGAACTGCTGTTGCAGCATCCGTTCCGAAAATCCTTCGCCGAATGAGCGGAACATGAGGCAAAAGGACGCCCAGAAGGCGCTTAGCGAACTGTCGTAGACGCGGGCCCAGTATTGGGGAACCCCCTGAATGAGGAGATGCTCGCGGGCGGCTGTGGTCTTGCCGTAGCCCATGGGTGCTTCCACGAGGGTGAGTGGATGCGACAAAATACCGGACATGGCATGGGACAGCCCTTCGGAGAAGAAGAAGTTGTTTTCGGTCTCTTTACCAGAATGTGTCATAAAGCTCCCCGGAATGCAGGTGATTCTGCCGGCTGGCGGATGGGTGTCAGGCACCATTTTACGCTCTCCCGCCGATCTGTGTAAAGTGCGGAATCCCAACCCATCATGCAAGCTTGTTTTCGAATCCATATGGAGAGAGAATGGATACAGGTGTTCAAATGGCGGCGTTCATGCAGCCTGAACCTTTTTGTGCGGGTATGGTATTGGAAAGGCGGGAATCATGTCAGGACTTTTTTTCAATCCCGGTTGCGCTATGAGTCTGTATAAGTCCGACATGGAAAAGCGGGTGCTGGAAATCCTGAACAGGCACATCGGACCTGTGCGGATGCACAAGATCTGTTGCAGGCACGAGCCCCTGCTGGAAGCCGGATCAAGGATCATCAATGTTTGTGCCGGGTGCGACCGGCGTTTCCGCAGTCTGTATGCGGGCGTCACGACGATCTCGCTATGGGAGGTGCTGGACGGGCTTGAGGGATTCCAGCTGCCTGATCATGCCGGGCTAAGACTGTCGGTCCATGACCCTTGTCCGGTCCGGGAAAAGCCGCAGGTGCACAAGGCCGTGCGCAGTCTTCTTGTCAAGATGGGGATTGTGATCGAGGAGGCTGAGTTCAACAGGACACGCTCCGTCTGCTGCGGAGATGATCTTTATGGCAAGATTCCCCTGGAACAGGTCCACGCCTTCATGCGGGAGCGGGCTGGTGCGATGCCGTGCCGGGATGTTTGCGTCTACTGTGTTTCCTGTGTCAAGTCGATGGCCATCGGCGGGCGGACGCCGCGCCATCTGCTGGACTTGATTTTCGGGGAGTCCACCGAAGCGGGGGATGTCGATACCGTACGGTGGCATGCGGCGCTGGACGCGTATATCGAAACGCATTAAGCCCCGGCCGGGGTGTTTCCGGCAAAAACAAAGTGGTACAAAGGCCCATATGCAATAATCCATCGTGGCATCAATCCAAAGGATCAACCATACGCATCAGCGCGTGGAAGGAAACCGGCAGATTCGCGAAGGAAAGGCGGCTCATCCGCTTTTTCATAAAATCATAGGAATTCGCAAAGGAGTGAATACCATGAAAAAGAAGCGTTTCCTGTCCCTTTTGTCCCTGTTGCTCTGTCTCATCCTGGTCATCGGGCTGGTCGGATGTTCCTCCACCGCCGGAACTGCCGGAAACGGCGCGAAAAAGGGCGGCACCATCTACGTGCTGGGACCGACGCCGGATCACGGCTGGACGGCCCAGGCCGGCACCTATGCCGAGGCGAAGGTCGCTGCGATCAAGGCGGAAGGCAAGTACAATGCAGTCTACATGGCCGCTTCCTCCGGCGAGGAGCAGGTGGATCATGTACAGACCATCATCGCGAACGGGGATGCCGTCGGCGTCGTGTTCTTCGCCCTTGAAGATTCCGCGAAGGCCGGACAGGAAGCCCTGATTGCGAAAAAAACCCCGTTCATCTCCTTCGATCGCATCATTGAGGGGCCGGACAAATCCGCGATCCTGAATGCGTCGGGCAACAACTGGCAATGCGGCGCAGGCATTGCTTACTGGCTTCAGCAGAAGGGCATGGTTCCAGGCGATGTGCTCGTCACCCTCATCGGCGACAACGGAACCGTCTGCTCCCGGCGTCAGGAAGGCTTTGAGCAGTTCCTGACCGGAAAGCTGGAATACTTCGACAAGGATACCGGCAAAACCTACAAGACCTCCGCCGTCTGGACCCAGGAACAGGTGGACACCCTGACCGCAAAGTACAAGCAGGTCTGCAACTGGAGCGCGGACGGCGCGTACGGCTATCTGGAACAGAAACTCGGTGAGATCGTATCGGATGCCAAGGCGAAGGGGTCCCTCTACATCTTTTCGATGGACGATGAGATGACCTTCGGCTTCATGAATCTGCTGGAGGCCAATGCGGTCGATGCCGCCACAAAGAAGGATCTTGCGGACATGAAGGTCTACATTTCCGCCATCGGCGGCATGGCGGAGCTTTATGCGGTCATCGGCGGAACCTCGGCCCAGGCGGGAACGGCGAAAACCTATTTTGACGATCTGATGAGCGTCTATTTCTCACCGAAAATGTTCGAGAACGTCATCGGCTATATGGAAGACTACCTGGCCGGAAACTGGAAATACAAGATCGGCGAGGGCAAGTACGAGGACGTCTGGATCGTGGACAAGAACAATGTTTCCAAGTATGAAGGCTTCAAGGGTCACAAGTAGACACGGCGATGCAGGGAGGGGTGCGGGCACGACAGGGATGTGCCCGCATCCCGTCCCGTTCACCCCTGGCGTACTGCCGAATCCATCCCCTTCCGGAGGATTCACCGATGAATATCCTGGAGATGAAGAACATATCGAAAGCCTTTGGGGGTACGAAGGCGCTGACCAACGTTCATTTTACCGTGAAAGCAGGAGAAATCCACGCGTTGCTCGGCGAGAACGGCGCCGGAAAGTCTACGCTGATGAACATCCTGACCGGGGTCATTCCACTGGATTCCGGTGAAATCAGGTTCGACGGCAGGGAGTTCGCAAATCCCACGATCAAGGCCATGGAACTGGCCGGCATCGCGTTCGTCCATCAGGAAATCAATGTGATCAACGATCTCACTGTCGCCGAAAACATTTTTCTGAATCGGGAGATAACCAACCGGATCGGCGTCCTGCTGAAGAAGCGGATGCTGGAGCGGACACGGGCGCTGTTTGACAACCTTGGCGTCGACATCGAGCCGGGTGTCCTGGTATCCACCCTCAAGACCAGTGAGAAGCAGCTGCTCGAAATCTGCCGCGCCCTGTATGTGGAGGCAAAGCTGCTGATTCTGGACGAGCCGACCACCGCCCTGAGCACGGACGAAGTGACCCATCTGTTCGGCATTCTGCGCAGGTTGAAGGAACAGGGGAAATCCTTCATCTTCATTTCGCACAAGATGCCGGAAATTTTCGAGATCGCGGATCGCTGCACGGTCCTTCGGAACGGGGAGTTTGTTTCATCAGGCCCCATCGCGGAAACAACGCCGCACAGGATTGCTTCGGACATGGTGGGGGAACAGTATGTCGACAAGCAGATCTATGAACCCCGTCCTCTCGGCGAACCGTTGATCGAACTTTCCCGTTTTACAGGACTGGGATTCGAGGATGTCACTCTCTCCATCCGCAGGGGCGAAGTGTTCGCCTTCACCGGTCTGGCCGGCTGCGGAGCAAGCGAACTGATGCAGACCATGTATGGCGTATCGCCGATTGAAGGCGGCACCCTGCAGGTTCGCGGAAAGCATCTGCAAGGGAGGATCATCCATTTCATGCGGCATGGCATGGCAATGCTGCCATCGAATCGGAAAGAAAAATCAGTCATTCCCGATCAATCCATTCTTGAAAACATCTATATTGCCCGGCATACCATGGAACGAGGCAGGCCGTTCATTTCGAAACGGCAGGAAAAGGCTCGTTATGAGAAGCGCAGGGAAGCGCTTCAGATCAAGGCGCCGGATTGCGACGCGCCGATCCTGTCCCTGTCCGGCGGCAACCAGCAGAAGGTTTTTCTGGCGCGCTGCCTGGATACGGAAGCGGAAGTGCTGTTGCTGGACAATCCCACGCAGGGGGTCGATGTCGGAGCAAAGGAGGAGATCTATCGAATGATCCTCACCTTTGCCGCCGAAGGGAAAACCATCCTTCTCAATACGCTTGAGATTCCCGAGATCATGAAGGTTTCCGATCGGTGTGCCGTCTTCTTTGAAGGAAGGATCGTCCGGATATTCCGTCACGATGAGATCAATGAGCATGACGTGATGCTGTATGCCACGAATGCTTTTGCGGCCGGTGGGAATCATGAAGAGAGCAAGCGTTCCGGCGGGAGCGGGTTGAAGGGGGATCCCACCGGTGGGAAGGATCCGGAAGGGGACCACACCGGCAGGCGCGTCCTGGAAGGGAATTCTGCCCGTCCTGCCACCGAAAAAGCGATGCACGCGAAGGAGGACATACGATGAACGGGAAGAACAGCGTAAAAGGACCGGGAACCCTTGTGGCTGCCATATGGCGGCAGTACAGCTTCATTTTCGTGTTCGCCGTCATCCTCGTCTTCTACTTCTTCACCATATTGGCCAATGGGAACGTATTCAGGTGGGCGCACATCGCCGCCATCCTTTCCAGCCAGAACACGGTCATTGTTGGCCTGACGGCGCTCGGCATGGCGCTCGTCATCATCACGGGTCAGATCGACTTGTCGGTCGGTTCCGCACTGGTCCTGTGCACCGGTGTGACCATCATGGTGTTCAACACCACGGACAATGTGCTGCTGACCCTGCTGGCGGGGATCTGCGCCGGCACCTTGTGCGGTCTGTTCAATGGCATTCTGGTCGGGTACGCAAAAATGCCGCCTTTCATCGTGACACTGGGCACCATGCTGATTTACCGGTCGTTGACGCTGTCCTTCGTGCGGGAGATCGATCCTGCGATTACGGGCTCCTCCAGCAGCCAATTCTCCATGCTCAGCTCGAATCAAAGTTATGATCTGCTGCGTAAAGGATTTGGAACAGGCAGCCTCCCCGGTGTGTCCATCCCCTATATCACCTTTGTCTTTGTGGCGACCATGCTGCTGGTGCTGTTCATCTCCAGAAGCACGAAATACGGAAAACGCGTATATGCAGTGGGCAGCAACGAAAAGGCGACCCATTTGGCCGGCGTCAATGTACAGCGGATGAAGGTTTCGGTCTTTGTGGTCACCGGGCTGCTTGTAGGGCTTGCAAGTTTTGTCCAGGCCTGCAAGATCGGCAATGTCACGCCGGCATCGTCGGGAAAAAGCTATGAGATGTACGCCATCGCAGCGGTCGTGCTTGGGGGTGTCAGCATGTCGGGCGGGCGCGGCAATATCCTGGGTGTTTTCTTTGGCGCGTTGTCCTACACGACGATCAATTTCATCATCGTCAGCGTTCCATCCCTGAGTACGGATATCCAGGATACGTTCCAGGGGCTTGTACTGATTCTGGTCATTCTTGTCCAGACTGTCGGTCCGGTCATCAAGGAGCGTTTCCGTGACATGCGAAACCGGCGTCGCACCTTGAAGAACGCGGCATGAAGCATGATGGTCCGGATGAGGATCATATTGCAGGGAGACAGGAAAGCCACGGAACCTGAGCCGGGATCGCTTCATCCGGGGAATGCTTGGCGTTGGGTGGTTTGTGACGGGTTTGGCGTCACAAATGTCGGAATCCGACAAATGGCCGCCTTCATGTTGGGTTATAATCTGGGGAAAGAGCAGACATCCGGATACGGATGCTTTCCTATACATGCAAAGGAGTCAACATGAACAAGTACAAACTTGACTGGAATGAATATGCGTCCGCCGCCCGACAGGCTGTTGCGGAAGGGGTTGTCCTGCTGAAGAATGAAGACTGTACGCTGCCGATTCGGGCCGGTGAAACCGTTTCCATTTTTGGCCGTATCCAGTGTCATTATGTGAAGAGCGGTACAGGCTCCGGTGGCCTGGTCAATGCGAAACATGTCGTGGGCATACCTGAAGGCCTGAAGGCGAACCCGGGCATTACAGTCGATTCGGAGCTTGAGGAACTTTATGCGGCCTGGGTGGCCGAACACCCCTTTGATCTGGGCAAGGGCTGGGCACAGGAACCCTGGTCGCAGGTGGAAATGCCGCTTGCCGAGGAAGTGGTGGAAGCGGCATCCAAACGGTCCGACATCGCACTCGTCCTTATCGGACGAACGGCGGGGGAGGACCGGGACAATCACCCGGAGCAGGGCAGTCTCCTGTTGAGCGATCTCGAGGAGGAAATGATTGCAAAGGTCACCAGGCACTTTGCGCGTGTCGCCGTTGTGCTGAATGTCGGCAATGTCATCGACATGAAATGGGTGGACAGGCATCGTGTTCCGGCTGTGCTGTACGGCTGGCAGGGGGGCATGGAAGGCGGAAACGGCGTTGCGGATGTCCTGGTCGGGAATGTCAGCCCCTGCGGGAAACTGAGCGACACCATCACGACGGACATTGCGGACCATCCCTCGACAGCCAATTTCGGCGGGGAACATGAATCCGTCTATGTGGAGGACATTTACGTCGGATACCGCTATTTTGAAACGGTTGCGCAGGAGAAAGTGAAGGTGCCTTTCGGTTTCGGGTTGTCCTATACGACATTCACAACCGAGACCACCTCCTTCGAGGCCGATGGAGAAAATATCTTCAGTACGTTCTGCGTTCGAAATACCGGCGAAGTTGCCGGCAAGGAAGTCGTTCAGGTATATGTTTCCGCACCGCAGGGGAAACTCGGGAAAGCCGCCCGCAGCCTGGTTGCGTTTGCAAAGACCGGGGTGATTGCGCCCGGCGCCGCGGAAGAGGTGAAGATCACATTCCCCAGAAGCGAACTCGCGTCCTATGACGATGGCGGAATAACCGGGCACAAGTCCTGTTTTGTCCTGGAAGACGGCGAGTACCGGTTCTTTGCTGGCAGCGATGTACGGCAGGCCGCTTTCGCAGGCAATTTCCTGCTTGCAGAAACCGTCGTGGTCCGACAGCTCGAGGAAGCCGCTGCGCCCGTGAAGGCCTTCAAACGGCTCAAGCCGGTGAATGCCGGCGCGGGATTCGTCATGTCGGAAGAGGAAACGCCGCTGCGAACCGTGGATCTTCCGGCGCGCATCCGGAACAATCTTCCCGAAACACATGTCTTCACGGGAGACAAGGGGATTCGTCTCGCGGACGTTTTTGACGGGAAGGCGGAACTTGGAGATTTCGTCGCCCAACTCACCGATGAGGAGCTGGCCTGCATGACCCGCGGGGAAGGCATGTGTTCTCCCAAGGTCACTCCTGGTACGGCGGGTGCATTCGGCGGTGTGACGGACAGCCTGCTTGCATATGGAATTCCGGTCGCCTGCTGCGCGGATGGTCCTTCCGGCATCCGGATGGATTGCGGAACAAACGCCTTCGCCATGCCCAACGGAACAGCGCTCGCCTGCACCTTCAACACGGTGTTGATCGAGCAACTGTACGGCTTTGCCGGACTGGAGCTTCGGAAGAACCGGGTCGACACCCTTCTGGGCCCGGGCATGAACCTGCATCGCAATCCGCTGAACGGCAGAAATTTCGAATACTTTTCCGAAGATCCGTTGCTGACCGGGAAAATGGCCGCCGCACAGCTTCGCGGCATGCATCGGTACGGCGTCACCGGTACGGTGAAGCACTTTGCCGCCAACAATCAGGAATTCCACCGGCATGATGTCGATGCCGTCATCTCGGAAAGGGCGTTGCGGGAGCTTTACCTGAAAGGGTTTGAAATCGCGGTGCGTGAAGGCGGGGCATTCTCCGTCATGTCCTCCTACAATGCGATCAACGGAATCTGGGCCGCCAGCCACTACGATCTTCTGACGACGCTCCTTCGCAATGAATGGGGCTTTGATGGCATGGTCATGACGGACTGGTGGGCGAAGATGAACGGAACCGAAGGGGAACCTGGAGTCCGTGACAACACCGCAGCCATGATCCGAGGCCAGAACGATACCTACATGGTCGTTTCGGATGCGGCTTCCAACAGCAACCGCGACAATACGGCCGAAGGCCTGAAAGCCGGAAAGGTGACCCGTGCGGAACTCCAGCGCGCCGCATTCAACATTCTGAAGACGATCATGCGATATCCGGTCATGGAGCGATTCCTGGGGAGAACCTCCGTGGAGGAAAGGGCCGAATGGAAGTTGGAGGAGGAAACCGGTGTCGGTCAACCCCCCTTTGATCTTGTCTATCATGACCTTGGAGACGAGACCATCATTGATACGACGGGCATCGACACCACGAAAGGCGCATCCACGCTCGTCGGGTTGAAATTCAAGAAACGCGGCATGTACATGCTCAGCCTGGAAATGCGGGCAGAAGCGGAAGAACTCGCCCAGATCCCGCTTTCCATTTATGTCGATACCGCACTGGCGAAGACGGTGAGTCTGAAAGGCACGGATCGGGACTGGGTCCGGGAAGAAATTCCGATCGGGTCGCCCGTGAATTCCGTGGCGTTCCTCCGTCTGTACTTCGGCCAGGGGGGCATGGTGCTGGGAACCCTGCGGATCACATTCCAGCAGGAGTTCGGCTGGAAGCTGTAGGACGGCCGGACCTTTTCCTGATGAATGGAACGAAGAGAATCGCGTGTATGCCTTTCGTTCTGCATTTTCGAGTATAGAGTCCTTTCGTCCATTCCAAAGGGAGCACCGGCTTTGATCGGGCTCCCTTTATTTTTTCGGTTTCACCCTACAAATTTTACTCCAGTTTGAAGCCTGTATGACGATAACTTGCACGTGAATGATTTATCAATTGAGGGAGAATGACGTATTTCTGCCAAGGAGAACTTGACAAAAAGTGCTTGAAAAGTTATACTTCCGATAATAAACCGGCACGGGGCGAAGAAGTCCGAAGGGTTGGCGTTCTGTCCGACGTTTCGGGCTTTTTTTGCAAGAAGGGTTCCGCTGACTAGTCAAGAGTGACCACTTGCGCAAATCCCCGGCCGGTAATCAGAAGGAGGAAACCTCATGAAGAGAACCAGACAGCTCATGGCCCTCTTGCTCGCACTTGTCATGTTGTTTTCGCTGACCGCCTGTGGCGGAAGCGGTACCACGGGCGGACCTGCGGCAAGTTCCGACAGCGCGTCCCCCGAATCCGCATCGGCGTCCGCTTCCACGGAAGCGACCCAGGCTGCGGCTGCAGACGGCAAAACACTCAATGTGCACTTCGACGTGGAAGTCGCCTCCATGGATCCGCAGATCGCGACCGACGGCACATCCTTTGAGGTCATCGCCGCCGTCACCGAAGGTCTTTACTCCATCGACAAGGCTGGCGCATCCATCCCCGCGATGGCCGAATCCGTCGAGAAGAGCGCGGACGGTTTGAACTACACCTTCAAGCTTCGCGATGCGAAGTGGTCCAACGGAACCCCCGTCACCGCCAACGACTTCGTGTTTGCCTGGAGACGACTGGTGGATCCGGCCGTTGCAAGCGAATACGCGTTCATCGTTGAAATCGCCGGCATCAAGAACGCTGTCGCGGTCACGAAGGGCGAAATGACAACGGATCAGCTCGGCGTCACCGCGAAGGACGACAAAACCCTTGTCGTAACCCTCGATACGCCCGTTCCCTTCTTTGACTCCCTCATGGCTTTCCCGTCCTTCCTGCCGGTCAATGAAGCCTTCTTCAAAGCCGCAGGCGACAAGTTCGGAACGTCTCCCGAGACGATCCTGGGCAACGGACCGTTCATGATTACCGCGTACGAACCCGCGGCCACCACCATCACCCTGGTGAAGAGCCCCACCTACTGGGACGCTGCAAAGGTTTCCCTGGGCGGACTCCAGTACCAGGTCATCAAGGATTCCCAGCAGACCATGCTTTCCTACCAGAATGGCGACCTGGATGTCGCGGCACTTTCCGGAGAACAGGTCGAACAGTTCCAGGCCGATCCGGAATTCCACAACATCATGGCCGGTTATCTCTGGTACATTTCCCCGAACCAGAAGGTCAAGGGCATCGAGAACGTGAATCTCCGCAAGGCGCTTGCGCTCTCCTATGACAAGGCCGCCATCGCGAAGAACATCCTGAAGGATGGCTCCATTGTGGCCGACTTCGCCGTGCCCACGCTGCTCGCAACCGGTCCCGACGGAAAGGATTTCCGTGAAACAACCGGAACCTATCTCCCCACAGACAAGGCGAAGGCTTTGGAATACTGGAACAAGGCGAAGACCGAGCTTGGCGTTTCCGAACTCAAGTACACGATGATCGTGGAAGACACGGAATCCGCCATCAACGTTGCGCAGTTCATCCAGGCTGAAATCCAGGCCACACTGCCCGGCATGACCATCGAAATCCAGAGCATGCCCAAGAAGAACCGTGTGGAACGCATGCAGGCCGGCGAGTTCGAACTCTGCCTGACCCGCTGGGGTCCCGACTATGCCGATCCGATGACTTACCTCGACATGTGGACCACCAACAGCCCGAACAACTACGGCTTCTGGTCCAACGCCGAGTACGATTCCATCATCCAGGATGCGAAGAAGGGCAAGCTTGCCCTGGATCTCGCCGCCCGCTGGGAAGCATTGAAAAAGGCTGAAACCATGGTCATGGACGAAGCCGTCATCCTTCCCGTATACCAGAAGGGTGATGCAGTCATGATCAAGGCAAGCGTGGAAGGCGTGGAATTCCACTCTGTCGGCATCAACCGCATCTTCAAGAACGCCACCAAGAAGTAATTCCGGTTTTCCGACCGATTCCAGGAACCATCCTGGTTTCAATGGAATCCGGCTTCTGGATCCGTTGAAACGGAATGTCCCCGAGAAGTGGCATCAGACGCAAGGAACAGTGGCGCTGTCGGAAGTGCAGGACACCGATGACAGCGCCACTGCTCGTGAAATATCTCCGCCCCTGCCCACACTTCAGCGTCTTTCAGAAAAGGTCCATGTGACGAGGAGCGTGAATTCGTGAAGAAGTATGTATTCAAGCGCGTGATCATATCCGCTGTCACGGTGCTGGTGATCCTGCTTGTATTATTCCTGATGCTGGAACTGATGCCTGGTTCGCCGTTCAATGACGAGAAACTGACAACAGCCCAGAAAGCCATCATCAATGCGAAGTACGGGCTGGATCAGCCGATCTTCGTCCGTTTTACCAACTACATCAAGTCCATGCTCACCGGTGATTTCGGCGTATCCTACACCATTTCCAAGAATACCCCGATCACCTCCCTTCTGGAGACGAGGCTGCCCATTTCGCTTCGGCTTGGCGGGCAGGCCATCCTGATCGGCACGATCATCGGGCTGATCCTCGGGATTGTAGCCGCGCTCAAGCACAACACCATTTACGACACCATCACGACGGTCATCTCCGTCATCGGCGTGAGTCTCCCTTCCTATGTGTTCGCCATGGCGCTCATCTATTACATGGGATTCCGCTGGAAATGGTTCCCCCTGTTGTATCAGATGAAAGCGCCGATCTTCTCCTCTGTCATGCCTACGATCTCCCTCTGCATGTTCACGATCGCGACCGTGGCGCGGTTCACCCGAACCGAAATGCTCGAGGTGCTCGGGTCTGACTACATGCTCCTGGCGGAGAGCAAAGGGCTGAACAGTTTTCATCTCATATTCAGGCATGCGCTGCGAAACGCATTGATTCCCATCATCACGGTCCTGGCGCCGCTGGTGGTCGGACTGATGACGGGCAGCCTGGTCATCGAAAAGCTGTTTTCCATTCCGGGCATCGGAAGCCTTCTGGTTTCGGCCATCCAGTCGAACGACTATAATGTCGTCGTCGCCCTGTCCTTCATTTACAGTGTCATGTATATCGGCATCATGCTGGTTGTTGATATTCTCTATGGTGTCATCGACCCGAGAATCCGACTGGCCAAGGGGGATGAACATGAGTAACATGGAATACGAGTTCGCACCTGATGACTTTTTGCCTGTTGGCGAGGAACGAATTTCCAGGATCGATGAAACCTATGCCA
Source organism: uncultured Clostridia bacterium (assembly GCA_942493335.1). Classification (GTDB taxonomy): domain Bacteria; phylum Bacillota; class Clostridia; order DSM-8532; family DSM-8532; genus JAEWSN01. Next base: position 4,341,912 of record OW818693.1, read on the forward strand.
GCCAATCCTACTGGCGTGACATTTATTCACGTTTCCGGAAGAACAAGGGTGCGATGGTCGGCATCGTCTTCATCATCCTTGTCCTGCTGATGGCTGTCTTTGGCCCCATGATGACAGGGCACACCTATGATTCCCAGATCATCGCGAACCAGAACCTGGCCCCTCGCGTGCCTGGTCTTGAAAAGCTGGGCATCATGGACGGTTCCGAGAAAATCCACACGACGAAGGGCGAACTCCTGCAGAATCGATATATAGCTGAGGACGCCTCCCAAAAAACCGGTCTGGAGAAGGTGTATTACTGGTTCGGAACGGATGTGCTGGGCCGTGACATCTTCACACGCACCTGGACAGGCACACGGATTTCCCTTTACATCGCCCTTGTCGCCGTTCTTGTGGACATGTGCTTCGGCATGATCTATGGATTGGTCTCCGGGTATTTCGGCGGGAAAATCGACATGATCCTGCAGCGGTTTGCGGAAATCCTCAACGGCATTCCGACCCTGGTCATCGTCACCCTGCTGATCCTCATCATCAAGCCCGGCTTGATGACGATTACGCTGGCCATCGCGATCACGGGCTGGATCGGCATGAGTCGCATCGCACGCGCGCAGGTACTGAAGCTGAAGGAACAGGAGTTCATCCTCGCCTCGAAAACGCTGGGCGCCAAGGATTTCTTCATCATTTTCAAGGAAATCCTTCCGAATATTTTCGGTCAGCTCATTGTCATGTCCATGTTTTCGATCCCGAATGCGATCTTCACCGAAGCCTTCCTGGCATTCATCGGTCTGGGTGTGCCGCAGCCACTGGCTTCGCTCGGTTCGCTGATCAGCGATGCGTTCAAGTCCATGACAACACACCCGTACATGATCGTGTTCCCTGTCCTTGTCCTCGGCATCATCATGCTGAGCTTCAATATGATGGCGGACGGCCTGCGCGACGCATTCGACCCCAAGATGAAAGAAATGTAGGGGATATACGCATGGACAAGAAGGAAATCCTAACCATCCGGGACTTATCCATCTCCTTCCACACTTCGGCGGGGGATGTGAATGTCATCCGCGGCATGAATCTCACCCTGCACAAGGGGGAGACGGTCGCAATTGTCGGGGAGAGCGGCAGCGGCAAGTCCGTGACCGTAAAGGCCATCATGGGCATCCTGAGCGGCAATGGCCGGATCAACAGCGGGACCATCCACTATACCTACGAGAAGGATGGCGCCGAGGTCACGCTGGATCTACTGAAGTTGTCGAAGAAGGAAATCAGGCAGCAGATCAATGGAAAGCGGATCGCCATGGTGTTCCAGGATCCGATGACCTCCCTGAATCCGACCATGAGCATTGGTACGCAGATCCTCGAAGGCATGATGTACCATTATCATACCCCGAAGAAGGAAGCGTACCGGAGAGCCATCGAGTTGCTGGAACTGGTCGGAATCACAGACCCGGAGAAGCGGATGAAAAACTATCCGCATCAGCTTTCCGGCGGCATGCGGCAGCGCGTGGTCATCGCCATCGCCCTTGCCTGCGATCCGGATCTGCTGATCTGCGACGAACCGACGACCGCCCTGGATGTGACCATCCAGGCCAAGATTCTGGAACTCATCAAGGAAATCCAGGCGAAAACGGGCATTTCCGTCATCTACATCACACATGATCTTGGTGTTGTGGCGAAAGTTGCAGATTATGTCGAAGTCATGTATGCCGGCAAGGTCATCGAGAAAGGCACGACGGAGGAGATCTTCTTCGAGCCGAAACATCCCTATACGTGGGGCCTGTTGTCAGCCATGCCGGACTTGAACAGCACGGACGACCGCCTCTACAACATTCCTGGCAGTCCGCCTAACCTGCTGCACCAAGTGGAGGGCGATTCATTCGCTCCCCGAAACATTTATGCCCTGAACATCGACTTCAAGCAGGAACCACCGATGTTCCGGATCACGGACACCCATTATGCGGCCACCTGGCTGCTCCATGAAAAGGCGCCGAAGGTCGGAATGCCGGAAGCCCTGGCGAAGCGGATCAGCGATATGAGACAGGATGGTATCGGGGCTGTCGGCGCGTCTTCTCCGTCAAACATGAACAAGGACGACGGGGATGTTGCAGCTTCGGGATCCGATAACAAGGAGGCGGTGCGGAATGGATAACAAAAAGCCTCTGCGGAAGACCATCAATCGGGAAGGGCAGAAACCGCTGCTTGAAGTGAAGAATCTGATGCAACACTTCCGGATCAACCGGAAGTTCACGGTACGGGCGGTGGACGGCGTCACCTTCGACATCTATCCAGGAGAAACCTATGGGCTGGTCGGCGAGTCCGGCAGTGGAAAATCCACCATCGGCCGGTCCATCATCCGCCTCTATGAACCCACTTCCGGCGAGGTCAACTTCAACGGCAAATGCATCTCCGGCAAGTTGTCCGTCAAGGATACCCAACATCTCCGGACGAAGATGCAGATGATCTTTCAGGACCCGATGGCCTGCTTGAATCCGAGAAAAAAGGTCATGGACATCATTGCGCAGGGCCTGGATATCCATGGGCTGTACAAGACACCGGAAGAGCGCACGGAGAAGGTCCATCACATGCTCGACATGGTTGGACTGTCCCATGAGCACGCGAACCGGTATCCGCATCAGTTCTCCGGTGGACAACGCCAGCGCATCGGGATCGCAAGGGCCCTCATCATGAACCCTGACCTGATTATCGCAGACGAGGCCATCAGCGCCCTGGACGTATCCATTCAGGCCCAGGTCGTGAATCTGATGAAGGATATCCAGACCAAGACGAACACCGCGTACCTGTTCATCGCCCATGATCTTTCGATGGTGAAGTACATTTCGGACCGCATCGGCGTGTTGCACCTCGGACATCTGGTGGAGACAGGAACGAAGGATGAAATCTTCGGGAATCCGATTCATCCCTACACGAAATCACTCCTATCCGCTATTCCCCAGCCGAACCCGGTTGCCGAGAAGAGCCGTGTGGCGGTCAATTACGACTACAAGACCTCCGGCATCATCTACAACAACGGGACCCAACGTCATGTCGGGGGGCAGCACTATGTGCTGGCGACCGAGGATGAGCTGAAACAGTGGACTTGATCGTGCGGACTTGCTGGAATGGATTTGAAAGTACGAATTTCGGCGGCGAATGTTGATTGCTGATACGGGGAGTACCGGGCAAAGGAAACTCAACGCCGCTTCCCGCCGGGCCGAAGGACCATGCCATAGATGCAACCGCAGATTCCACCGGCAATATGGGAAAATTGGGATATATTGTCGTTCGTAAAGACGCCGCCATAGATTTCCCGTCCGAGATAGATCGCTGCAACCAGAATGACGGTCAGCGGAATTCTGCCTTCCCGGATATTCACGAAGGCGCTCAGCATGATCAGCATGAAGACGATGCCGCTGGCGCCAAGCACGGAGGTGCTGAACAGGACGACATGTACGATTCCTGTGATCAGGGCGGTTCCAAGGATCATGAAGAGCATGTTCCTTGAACCGTATTTGTCTTCCAGCAACGGGCCGAGCAGGAGAATCAACAGGAAGTTGCCGAAGTAGTGATCCCAGCCGGCATGACCAAGAACATGCCCGACAAGGCGGAAATAGAAAAGGATGTCGGCCGGATTGCCCCGTCCGACGGAAAAAAGCAGCCGGGTCGACTGATTGTTTGTCAGCATCCCCAGGATGAGGACTGCGAAGGACAAAAGGGTGAAGGTCAGGGTGACCGGGGCATTGTAATGAATCTTTCTGAGCATGCTTGCACCTTTCTATGGTTGATTCTCCGGTTGAAGTTCGTTTTGACGAGTTTCTCTGCAGGGTTCCGTAATATCATATCACAATGGATTGGTTATGGCCGTAACATAAGCAGGAGACAAAGGGGAGGTTCCGTATGGAGAAAGTCAATTATGAGGAGCTGCTGCCACATGAGTTTCTGAAGCGGCTGGCGGAAAAGCCCATCGCCTATCTTCCCCTTGGCACGCTGGAGTGGCATGGGCCGCAAAATGCGCTGGGGGCGGACGGGATTCAGGCGAGAGGCGTGTTTGAACGGGCTGCGCGCCGGTTCGGCGGCATTGTGTTCCCCATGCTGTGGTGCGGTCCTGATCGAATTCGCCGTGAACCGGACGGACAGGATCTGATTGGCATGGACTATGCGGATGTCACGGTCCCGAACTGTGCGCTTCCCGGCAGCTGCTACTGGGTTCCCAAGGGATTGTTTCTGCAGCAGGTGGAGGCGATTCTTGCCCAATGCAAACGTGCCGGGTTCGCGTGCGTGGTTGCGGACGGTCATGGGCCCTGTCGGACAGCCTGGGGAGAGATGGCCGACACGTGGGAGACCCAGTTCGGATTGAAACTGGTGTCGGCCAATCGGGACTTCAACCGCGGGGAATGGCGGATCATGAACGATCACGCCGCGTTGATCGAGACCTCCCTGATGCTGGCGGTCCGCCCTGATCTGGTTGACATGGCGCAGTTGCCGCAGGATCGTGCCATCTGGCCGACCGGCGTCGGCGGGGAGGATCCCCGGGATGCCAGCGCCGGGCATGGGGAGGCGCAGATTGCCGGCACCTTGCAGGCGCTTGGGGAGAAACTCGCAGCGCTGGGATACTGATTCGCTTCTCGAAGACTGACGCAACAGAAAGCTACAGGACGGATGAAAAATCATATGATATTTCGTATGACAATTCATCCGTCTTCTTTATCTTCGGGATTGCACACGTGTTTACGAGTTGATATAATGGGCAGTGTCATGTGATCGGGGCAGCGAATTCATGTTGGATTCACATCCTCTTCCGTAACATGACAAATCATCTCACGGAATCAATCCACGCAAACGAAAAACAGGGAGGATCGTATGAGGATTTTTATCACGGGTGGCACAGGCAACATCGGGCAATATGTCACAAAGGCGCTGCTGGCCGCAGGCCATTCCCTGGTCATGCTGACACGCACCCCGGAACGGATTCCCGCCTACAAGACGCTCGGGAATGTCACCGTCGTGGAGGGGAACATTCTGGATCTGGATGTGATGGGGAAGGCACTTCAGGACTGTGATGCGGTTGTCCATATCGCACTCGGCTGGGGAAACACGCCGGTGGAGATGCTGGATCACGATACGCGGGTCACCGCATTTCTTGCGGAGACTGCGGAATGTGCCGGCGTGAAGAACTTCGTCTATACCAGTTCGACCGCTGCCATGGGCCAGCTGCGCAACGGTATGGATGAAAGCGCGCTGCTCATCCCCGGAGACCTGTACGGCGCAACCAAAGCCTCATCGGAAATGTACCTGATCGGCTTCAATCACTACTACGGCGGTCAAGGCGTGCCTGCCGCAAAGGTCGCCATGCGCCGCAACATCATCCGGCCCGGCTACACGTTCTCGAATCCTGCCTATGAAGGCGGAGCTTCCCAGTCGGACGTCCGATTCAAGAACATTTGTCTGTCGATTCTCAAGAATGAGGATGTGACCTTCTCCCGGTATGACGGGACGCAATTCCTTTCTGCCGGGCAGATTGCGGAGTTGTATGTGAAACTGGTGGAAAGCGACCTCAACAAGGAGATTTTCCTGGCCTTGGGCAAGAAGTTCGTATCCTGGGTGGATATCGCCAACATGGCGAAGGAACTTGCTCCCGCTTCGACCGGCAGGGTCATCGACGCTGATGCGAAGGTCACCCGGGAACTTTCCTACTACAATGCAGGCAAAATGGAACGCGTTTTCGGACTCTCCTTTGAAGGGGACGAGGAGCTGCGCGCGCATGTCAAATGGAACATGGACCGTGCCCGTGCGGAACTGGCCGGTGAAACCGTCCACAATGCCTATCATGTCTGGTAAGGACTTGTGCCGGCAATCATCCGTCGCCTGCGCAACCGTGAACCATTGTATCGCGGTTGCGCAGGCTTTTTTCGTTGGTTTCGCATGCATGTGGCTTTCATCGCAGGCGGACCTCTCCGGGATCCGACCAGATGGTGGACAGGGGGCGGCCAAACCTTTCACTGGCAGTAAGGATGAAACAGGGAACAAGACTATCCTTGCGATCAGGTGTAATATGGAAGGGAAAAACAGTGAAGCGCCATGAATCCGCTACTTGTCCCTGTCATTCCTTCCTTTGAAACGGAAGGGGAGGACATTGTCCGGATACAGCCACACTTGCGAGATTCGGCAGCCGGAGGCAAACGGTGCCGTGTGCGCATCCCATTGAGCAAGGAGGTATCCTTCCATGCAAAATCTTCAGGAAATCACTGAACGGTACGTCGCCATCCACGAAATGCTCCGGAATGGGTTCCCATGGGAATATGCCCTGACCCGGCAATTCGGCGCACTGCTTCTCGTCGACTCGCCGCATGCATCCACTGTGGAAGGCATCAAGGAAATGCGGGAACATATCCGGAAGGAAACCTCCATTTTTTCCGGCTTTCGGGGTCTGAACGAACTGATGATGGCGATTTTGCTGCATCGGGATGCCGACGGCGGACGTCTGTTCGAACGGACACGTTACGTGGTTTCATTGCTGAAGGAAGCCGGAATGCACGGAAGCCTTTATTTGCCGATGGCGGGCCTGTTCCTGGCGAGGAGTGCGGAGGATGTGTCCATGCCCTCGCTTGTCGGGCGAATGGGTGAATTCTATCAAGGCATGAAAGAGCGGCATTTCTGGCTGACTGGCGAGGATGATCTCATCTACGCGGCACTGCTGGCCACCTCGAAATTGTCCGTGCATGATTCGTTGGAAGAAATGGAATCGCTGTACCACGATCTCTCCGGTTCCGGCTTCTCCAAGGGGAATGGGCTCCAGAGCCTTACGCATGTCCTTGTCCTTGGGGAAGAGTCGCATTCCGTCAAACGGGATCGGACGATCCGATTGCATCAATACCTCGTTGAGCGTAGATATCGACTTTCCGACTATCAACTTGCCTTCCTCGGCGTCATGGCCCTGCAGGAAGAACATCCGGAGGATCTTGCGGATCAGGCCATTGCGCTTGAAAACCGTCTGAAGGAAATCAGGGGATTCGGGAACTTCAGCATCGATCGGAAAACAAGGTTCATGCTGGCCGCTTCCCTGGTCGCGGAATGCAGGATGGAAGGCCATCGCGGCGGAATCGGGACCGCAGTGCTGACCAGCAGCGTCCAAACCATTCTGCTGGCGCAGCAGATCGCCACGATCGCAGCGGTGGTGGCCGCTTCCAGCGCAGCTTCCTCTTCCAGCGGTGGAGCGTGACGAATACATCTGGAGGCTTGAATTCCGGCATCCGATGGACATGAACCCCGCATGCCGGACCACACCATGGGACTTGGACTTGCTTGAGGTTGGAACCATGGCGGAACCGGTGGTTTGTGTTGTATTATGTTCCATAACGTCATATGATGGTGGAGCGTAGTGGGAGGCACATCGTCATGGAAAACCGATACATTCTGGCATTTCATGAATATCTGCATGCGTGGCTCTCCAGAAGGAGCATGCCCGAACTAATGAACCTTCTTTCGGCGGGTGCGACAGGCTTTGGAACGGGCTTTGATGAAAACGCATTTGGCGCTGCGGCCATCAAGCCGAGTCCCTATACGGATGCGGACTTATATATGCGTGATCTGCAGGATGCGCCGGATCCGGTCCGGTATGTAATCAAGAATCTGGCCGTGACGGAAATATCGGAGAATGCGGCTGTTGTGATGGCTGCCCTGGACCTTTCCGCGATGATTCTCGAACAATGGGTCCAGTTCCATGGCCTTCGCATCAGTCTTGTTCTTGCTGATCAGGGGGAAGGGTTGAAAATCCGGCACGATCACTTGTCCTTTCCCACCGCCGTCCATGGAAAAGGCGAAGCCTATCCGTTGAAGGAGCTGGAAGAACGCATAAATGCTTTCGAACGTGTTCTGAAGGAACGTACGCGGACCCTGCGGGAAGCGTATATGGAACTGGCCATTGTCGTCAATACGGACAAGGTGACGGGTATCGCATCAAGACAAAAACTTGACGAAACCCTCCTTTCGGAACTGCAGCGCTATCGCCGGTACGACAATGTGTTTACAGTCCTGTTTTTCGATGTCGACCGGTTCAAGCAAATCAACGACACATTTGGCCATATCGGTGGCGACAGGATTCTGAAGTCTGTCGCAGAGACCGTTTCAAGTGTTGTGCGGGAGACGGATCTGGTCGGCCGCTGGGGCGGCGATGAATTCATGGCCATTCTTCCGGAAACCACCCCCGCTGCGGGCAGGGAACTCGCCCGCAAGCTGCAGGAGCGAATCAAGGACCTGTTCGCGGAGGATGGTTCGGCCATCAGTATCAGCATGGGGATCGCCGGTGCTGCGCCGGACGATACCCCGGAAACCCTGCTGGCGCGCGTCGATGCGGCCATGTACCGTGCCAAGGCTTCCGGGGGTGACTGCCTGTCCGAGTGAACCCTTGCGGAGGAAGTTTCGCGTTGTGGTTCAAGAACGGACTTCCGATTGAACTTCGGACGCCGTACGGTCATTGAGCTTACGGATGGGGCTTCACATTGAGGTTCACGCCGAGGCGGTCTTCGCTGTCCACGATTGTCCAGCTCCCCCCCGGGTACATCCCGATGTTGCGCATCACATAACCCAGACTTTCAAGCTCGCCAACGACGGCATCACGGGCTTCACCCACCTGAAAACCCACATGATGTACGCCGTTACCGTGTTTGTCGAGAAACTCGCGGAAAGTGGAGGGATGGTCATCGGGCTCGTGGACTTCGATGCAGAATCCCCGATCGCTGCAGTCGATCACCGCAAATTTCAGCCCGTAGCAGGCGACTTTTCCCCGATAGGTTTCGTTTGGATTGGGAACCGCTTCTGTGATGCGGACTTCCGGCTTCGGCACGTTGAAGAGACGACACCAGGCTTCCAGTGTGCTGTCCATGTCGCTGACGACCAGCGCGATCTGAATGAAACCATTGAGCGGGATAGCGTTCTGCATACGGATTTCCTCCCTGTGTGTCTTGTTGGATCGGCATGAATCATGGCATAATCACAATATCACAAACGGATCCTTGTGGACATGGGAGGCGGAACAGAGATGCATGACAGGATGCCCCGGGCGATGGCCCTTCACGATCTCGCGGGATATGGCAGATGCTCCCTGACCGTCATCCTGCCGGTCCTTTCGGTTCTCGGCGTGCAGGCCTGCCCGGTTCCGACTGCTGTTCTAAGTGCGCACAGTGGATATCCGGACTTCTCGTTCCATGATCTGACCGGAGTCATGGTGGATTTCAAGAACCACTGGCAGGCGATGAACCTTGATTTTGACTGCATCTATAGCGGTTTTCTCGGCAGTGTGGAGCAGATTGACATTGTTCTTGCTTTCATCCGTGAATTCAAGCAGGACGGGGGTCCGATGGTCATGGTGGACCCGGTCATGGGCGATGATGGTCTCCGGTATCGTACTTACACCGATGCCATGCAGGCTCGGATGAAGGAACTGGTCGCTCATGCGGACATCATCACCCCGAACCTGACCGAAGCCTGTTTTCTGCTTGATGAGCCATATCCGGGCGAGGTTGTTTCGCCGTCGATGGCGAGAGGGTTTGTGGAGAGACTTTCTGCGCTGGGACCGAAGCAGGTTGTGCTGACCGGAGCCAGGGAGAATGCTTCCGATGGCTATAACCTTGCATTCGATGCCACGCAAGGCCAATTCTGGCAGGTCGGTTACGAGCTGGTCCCAACAGGGTATCCTGGAACCGGTGATCTTTTTGCCAGCGTGCTGCTTGGTTTGCTTTTGAAAGGACAGGCGCTTCGGCAGGCGCTCGAGGTTGCCACCCGATATCTGCGCATGACGGTCAGCCATACCCATGAGCGCGGAACACCGCCGCTGGACGGTGTGCTGTTCGAAGACACCTTGAGATTTCTGGTCCGGGAAGACTTGATGGCCTGAGGGACATTGTAGCATGAGGGGATGCGTCCATGATGCCCTGCAAAACAGGGGAACAACAGGATCAAACCAGGATGTGAGCAGGAGGAAAGAGATGGATTTGAATATCCGCAGCACGATCGCGCTGAACAATGGGGTGGAAATTCCACGGCTCGGGCTTGGCGTCTTTCGGGCGAAAGACGGAGATGAAACGGTCCAAGCCGTCCGCTGGGCGCTGGAAGCCGGTTACCGGCATATCGACACGGCGGCCGTCTATGGAAATGAAGAAGGCGTCGGACGTGGGATACGCGAGAGCGGCCTCGACAGGAAAGACATTTTTCTGACGACAAAGCTTTGGAATGACGACATGCGGTCCAGCCGGCAGCACGAAGCATTCGAGGAAAGCCTGAAGCGCCTTGGAACGGACTATGTGGATCTGTATCTGATCCATTGGCCTGTCAAGGAGAAGTACATGGAGTCGTGGCTTGTGATGGAACAACTGTACAAGGAAGGCAGAATCCGCGCCATCGGCGTCAGCAACTTCCTGCCCCATCATCTCGAAGACCTGATGAAGGTGGCGACGGTCGTTCCAGCCATCAATCAGGTGGAATGCCATCCCCTCCTTTCCCAGGCACCGCTGAAGGCCTTTTGCGACAAATTGGGGATCGCCTTCGAATCTTGGAGTCCGCTGGGCGGAAGCAGGGATGGAAACCTCACGGGAAATGCGGAGTTGACGGCCATTGGCAGCGCTTATGGGAAAACGGCGGCGCAAGTGATTCTTCGTTGGCATCTGCAGAAGGGATTTGTTGTGATTCCCAAGTCGGTGCATAAGGAACGAATTTCCGCCAATGCCGATCTATATGACTTTGCCTTGACCGAAGCGGATATGGCGGTCATTGATGCCATGAACGAGGACAAGCGGGTTGGGTCCCATCCGGATACATTTACGTTCTGACGCATTCGCTTGTTCCGATCGTCAAGCGGTCTGCAGTTTCGACATAGGATTGTGACAGGCTATTCCTTCATCAACCAGGACAGCGCGCGTTCATGCCGCTCCATGACTTCCCGGAAATGCCCGCCCTCATTCCATTCCAGCAGAAAATGTTCCGGAGAGGCGACATGCCCGGCAAGCTGTTTTGCAGTTTGCCGGGTATTGTCGCCCACTTTTCCCATTCTCGGGTTTCGGCTGTTTTCTTCCTTGATGCCGAGGGAAAGATAGACCCTGTCGGGTTGCCGGACCGGCCTATGGGTTTCCATGAAGGCCATCCAACCGTCGTACCACAGGGAACCGGACAGGCAGCCGATCTTTCCGAAGGTTCCGCTGACATGCAATGCAAACAGCGCGGTCAGCCCACCCAGGGAATAACCAAGCAGAACCGTGGACTCCGGTTCCGGCAATGTTCGATACCCTGCATCCAGAAACGGTTTGGCGGAACCGGAAAGACTGTCGAGAAAGGTGCAGGCGTGCCCGCCGAAGGATTTTTCACCGTTTCGAAGCGGTGGCGCCGGCCAGGGGGTGCAATCGTCGTTCCAGTCTTTCGGCCTGACCGCAAGCAACAGGAAAGCTTTGCAGGTCAAGCCGAAATGGGGTTCGAGGAGAGTCGCCAGCTGTTCGGGATCCTCCCCGCCAATCCAATAGACGACCGGATACCGGGCTGTTCCGGATGCATAGCCGGGAGGCAGGTACAAGGTACAGTCGTATCCGCTGAGGGTCATGGATTGAATGCTGCCTTGCATGCATGCCTCCCGGGGAATCGTTTGATCAGGTGTGGTTTCGAGCCGTCTGCTGCGTGTTCATGCATCTTTTGAGAGATCATATGCCCGCTGTGAGATCCTGCATCAGATCCATATTCACACAATCCGGCATCTGTTCATGCAATGAACTTGAAAACGAGCCACATGAGGATGTTGTTCCTGTCCAGCCGCATGGCCAGACGAAGCCGCATGTCGTTCAGCGGACTGCCCGTTGGTTTCACATCCGCAAGGGATCGGACGCGGATTCGGGAGGTCAGGGCTTCCGCCGCAAGTCCCGCCTGGACCGGGAAGGTGATCTGGTATGAACCTCCCCCGCCGATGTCGAAGAAATTGTCGGAAAGAGGCTGGTCGAGTCCTTTCACCTGCACTTCGACGTAACGGGCAAACGAATCGGAGGTCAGGGTGAGTGTGGCGGTCGAACCGGAGATCGTCACGTTCTTATGAATCAACGGAACCCTCAATTTGGCCTGTTTGTCAGGAACCAACAGATGGGTTTGGACGGAGAGCGGTGTCCTGCCTCCTTTTGAATGCAGGGACAACTGCAGAACCGCCTGATTCTTCTTTTTCCCCTTGAGAATGTCTGCAAAACGGAGTGTTCCGACACATTTTGCCTGATTCGAACCGAGCATCGCGGAAAGGTTGCCGGCTGAGATCTCGCCACCGTTGAAGTCGGATAGAACCCACTTTACGGTTCCCTCGAAGGATTCAGGCAGGTCGTTCACGACATGGATATCGGCATGATCCCGATACAGGTCACCGGAAACAAACTGCATCCGGTTGAAGTGCTGTGCTTTGTACTGGACAGCCTTGAAGCGCTTCCCGTAATCGATGCCGGCCCAGGAAGCGACCGGCCAGCAATCGTTGTACTGCCAGTACAGGGAGCCGTTGCAGCGCCCTGTGTTCCGCCGCCAAAACTCGGTGGCGTTCCGGACCGTTTCGGCCTGCACAATCTGGGAGAGATAGAGGAAATCTTCGAAGGAAGCGGGATTGCGGTATTTGGCCAAAAGATAGAACAGCATCTTTTGGTTTCCGCCGCCGGATTTCTGATGGGCCAGCATGACGGGGCTGAACAGGTTCACCTCCGGATCCTCCGTGAACAGACGGATCGTATCCAAGGAAGGCAGGGATTCCATACCGAACTCCGAGCAGAAGCGGGTGGGGTATTTCCGAAACGACTCGATGGGCAGCATGCCGTGCCAGACTAGCCAGAGATGGGTATCGCCTTTGCCGAGGTGGTTCGGCTTCTCCGGCTGTGTACCCGGAACGCGGATTCCGGAGGTGGGGGAACCAGGCCAGTAGGGGGTTGCGGCATCGTGCTCCTTCACCCACTCCGGCAGGATTTCATGGAAGAAATGATTTCCAGCCTCCCGGATATCCGGCAGCTTTTTGGAGAATGCGCCGATCAGCTCGATCTCATTGTTGCCGCACCATAGCGCAAGGCTGGCGTGATGCCGGATACGGCGGACATTGTCCTCAACCTCGTGACGGACGGATTCCCGGAATTCCGGCTTGTGGAGCGGGTAGAGCATGCAGGCGAAGGCGAAGTCCTGCCAGACGAGGAGTCCATACCGATCGCACAGGTCATAGAAGGCGTCAGACTCGTAATAGCCGCCGCCCCAGACACGGAACATGTTCATGTTTGCATCGCGCGCGCTCCGGACATAGAAGTCCAGATCCGCCTCCGTGGTCCGGGTGACAAAGGAATCCGTCGGGATCCAGTCCGCCCCTTTGGCGAAGATGGGCACGCCGTTCACATGAAAACGGAAATTGTTGCCCCATTCATCCGGACGGGTGTCCAGCGTGAGGGTGCGCAGACCGATGTTGCGGGTCCAGGTGTCAAGCGGAAGTGCATATGGATCCGGATTCACCTGGGAATCCATCGGATTTGCATCCGTACCCATGCGTGTCTGGAACGCCGGCGGAAGTGCACCCGTACCTGTTGTCACCCGGGCAACCGCCGGATGGATGGGGGAACCTTCCGATGCTTCCCAAAGGGAAACTTCCACCTGATAAAGCGGCTGTCCGCCTAATCCATTGCTCCACCAAAGCAGGGGATTGGCGATGCGCAGGGAAAGGATGGTTTTTTCTTCCCCATGGCAGGATGCCGCCGCTTCATGCCGGACGCCATCCGGACTTGTGACCTTGCACCGGACTGCAAGCGATGCCTTGGCTCCGGCCGATTCACTGTTGTGCGGCGTATGGCCGGTTCTTTCCACTTCTGTCCTGATATCCAAATCCACATGCCCGTCTGAATGGGCCTGCTGAATCTCCACAGCCTGGATGCGCGCCAGATCCCAGCCTTCCAGACCAATATGTCCGAATATGCCTGCAGGAGCCAGGTTCGGACCCCAGTCCCAGCCGAAATGGCATTGGGTTTTGCGCAGATGGGAGAGTCCGTCGGCGCCCATCCCCATGAACGGCATCCTGTCCGCTTCCTGTTTGGTCTTCAGGTAGGGAAGCGGGGAGCGGAACAGGATATGAAGGGTGTTGAGGCCTGCATGCAGCAGATCCCGGATCTCGAACCGATAGGTGCGGTTCACGTTGTCGGTTTCGGCGAAGACCGTCCCGTTCAGTGAAAGGACTGCCAGGGTGTCGAGTCCGGAGACTGTCAGTTCAACCTGCTGCATGGACAACAGGGCTGCAGGTGCCTCGAAAGTGCGCCGATAGGCATAATCCTTCTCCGAAACCAGCTTGCCGGCTTCCTCGTTCCGTTCGCGGAAAGGATCCGCCAGCAATCCGTTTTTCATCAGGTCGAGGTAATTGCATCCCGGCAAGGTTCCAGGCAACCACACATCCGCGCCGGATTCCTGAAACTGCCATATTCCGCCCAAATCCATCTTCACCATGAGAGTCCTCCTGCTACGCGCTGTGGGTGCGTCCACTGTGTCGGTCCGATGAAACGCTTATGCCGAGGCCAAGATGATCGGATGCTTGCATCGTAGCAAAGCTTCGGATAGGATAGTTGCGGGAATGGAAGAATATTTGTGAGAATCGAAGGTCTTTCGCATGGCATGGGAAACAGCTGAGCAGACCGCAAAGGAAAACCTCATGATCGGGCGTTTCCACCATCCCTATCAGATGGAGAAGCGCTTTCTGGCGACATTGATTTCCGAGGGAGACCATCCCGTGGAATTTGCCGAAGCGTTGAAAACCTATTGGGATCTGTTGGCGCCCCAACCGCTGCGCGCCGCCAGGAATGCCGTCATCTGCCTTGTAACCGTGACCTGCCGGGCTGTCATCGAAGAAGGAGTCGACGCGGAACAGAGCTATTCGCTGAGCGATCACTATATCAACGAAGTGGAGCGACAACCTGACGACAAGCACCTGCGTCGGCTGATGGAGGACATTCTCCATCATTACGCGGCACTGGTGCGGGAAGCGCGCGTTCAGTCGTATCCGCTTCCGGTCACGCGGGCCATCCGCCACATCGACCACCATCTTTACAGTTCCCTGCATGTTCGTGAAGTGGCCGAGGCTGTCCGGCTTCACCCCAACTACCTTTCTTTCTTGTTCCGGAATTCGGTCGGCATGAATCTGACGACGTACATCCGGCAGCGAAAAATGAAGGAGGCAAAGGAACTTCTCCGGAACACGGACAGAACGGTGACAGAGATCGCCGGAATGCTGGGGTATTCGGATATTGCAGCCTTTTCAAACGCATTCCGGAAGCATTTCGGGATTTCACCGAAAACCGAGCGGAAAGGGTTGAAAACGGGATGACAGGCCTGGCCGCACTTCAGCAGCATGGAATGGAAAGGATCAGCAGACCAGTCTCAACAGCTCTTCCAGCGTCCCGATTTCGTAAGTGGGTTGGATACCCGGTTTTGCAGGCACCTTGCCCGGATTGTACCAGCACGTGTCTATGCCGGCATTGATGCCGCCTTGAATATCGGACGTCAGGCTGTCTCCGACCATCAGTACGGATTTTCGGTCTTCATGGCCGATTTCGGACAATATCAGGTCGAAGATGCGCGGGTCCGGCTTGGACATGCCTGCCACTTCCGAGATGAGAATCGCCTCAAAAAAATGGGAGATGGGTGACTTTGCGATGCGGACTTCCTGCACGCGTTTCAGCCCGTTTGTAAGAATGGCGAGACGGTGGGTTCGATGCAATGCTGCGACAACTGCTTCGCTTCCTTCCAGAAGAAAGCATGCAGCGCCCAGATTCGTTTCATATGCGTACGCAAAAGCATCCGGATCGAAATCAGCCCCGATGCGGAGCGCATAACGGCGGAAACGTTCCACCTTCAGCACTTTCTGGGCGATGAGACCCTCTTCGAATTCCTTCCAGATGGCTGAATTGACTTCCTGATAGGCAGGCAGAAACAGGGATTCCTCATAAGGAAAAGCGAATTCCTTCATGGTCTGTTCGAAGGCATACCGCTCGGAACGTTGAAAATCAAACAGGGTTTCGTCGGCATCGAACAGAATGACCTTGTATCGCATGGTTGACTCCTTGTGAACCACTGATGGACCTGAAGATGGGTTGGGACTCCTGCCATTGCAAGCAAAGGCAGGGTCTGCAGTATCGGCGATGAGCGTAGAGTATGGGTTGGGACGTCGGCAATTGCAAACAATTACCGACGCTATAGTACCGGTAAGGAACATGGAGCAAGGGTTGGGACTCCTGCCATTGCAAGCAAAGGCAGGGTCTGCAGTATCGGCGATGAGCGTAGAGTATGGGTTGGGACGTCGGCAATTGCAAACAATTGCCGACGCTATAGTACCGGCAAGGAACATGGAGCAAGGGTTGGGACTCCTGCCATTGCAAGCAAAGGCAGGGTCTACAGTATCGGCGATGAGCGTAGAGTATGGGTTGGGACGTCGGCAATTGCAAACAATTGCCGACGCTCAAAACGGAAACAGACAAGGGTACATCTCTTCCTTCAGTTCGCCGCCATATTCGCTGCGTTCGAAGGCCTCCGCATACGCAACTTTTTCCGCCTGCGGACCGTATCTTTCCGCCAGAACCGGGCGGATGCGATTGGCGAGCGCCGTGTCCCAGTTCCCGATTTCCCGCGAGAGCCAGGAAAAGCGCTCCGCCTCATCGGTCGGGACCTGCGCCGCATATTTTCCGATCCAGGGCAGCCAATCATAGAATTGGGAGCGATGGCAGGCAATCATTTGCATCTTTTTCGCAAATACCGAATCGATTCGGACGGCTACTGTCGCTTCAAACGGGATCGGCTTGAGAAAGCTGTCCGCGACATTCATCATGATGGGGGCATAATCCAAGGCCGGCGTATCCGGGCAGATGTTCGGCACCATGAGCAGATACGAGGTGCTCTGGACCAGCAGCCCCGCCGCGCGGTGGTCGGTATGGTAGTCGTTGGTCCTGTGTGTGAAAATAAGGTCGGGACGGAACCGGCGGATGATCCTGATCAGCTTGTCCCGATTCCGGATGTCCGCTTCCAGGTACCCGTCATGATTGTCCAGGATTTCGTATTCGAACCCGCCGACCGCGCATCCTGCTGCCGCCTCCCTCGCGCGGACAGCTGCGAGTTCGGGGCCGGAAAGCGTCTGATGGCCTGCATCCCCATTGGTTGCATAGACATATTTCACCTTGTGGCCCAACGAGGCGTACAACAGGCAAGTCCCGCCGGTGGTGAGCTCGCAATCGTCCGGATGTGCGCCGATGGTCATGATGCGCAGTTGCTTTGCATGCATGTTGCATTCCTCCGAGGGTGCCTTATGTCACTTGGCGGGTGTAGCGGCGGACGTACTGGCGGGCGTATTGGCGGAAGCGGATGGCGCGGCCGGTTTTCGCAGACGAGACTGGATGACGGTCCGTGCGCCGTCGAACTCGTAGCTGCAGGTGACCATGGTCATGATCTGATCTTCCGTGGTCACCTCAAAGGGAAACGGGTACATGGATCGCTTGCGAATGTCTTCCAGGAAGGCGTCAAATTCAATGTCATCCTTGAAGTCCATCGTGATGACGTAGTTGTAGCCCGAGTCCACCACATATACAGCGAATACGTCCCAGATCATTTTCTCGTACAAGGTATTGAATTCGAAGCTGGGGTGCTCCTTGAAATAAGCTTCCGTCTTGTAGTTCACCAGCGAATGGAACATGCTTCCGCGCTTCATGTTGTGTCCGTACAGGGGCGTATTGCGGGCGAGGTTCCGGATGTCCACACGGAAATCAAGGACGATGCTGCCCGTCACCACCTTTTTCTTGTCAATGTTGCGGCTGAGGTACCAGTCGTTGTCAGAGGACTGCAGCACCGGATAATCAATGACCGTACCCTCTTGACGGATCCATCCGCGGACATCCTTGTTTTTCTCCACGAGCGGCTTGTACTCGTCCAACAGGGTTAACACCTTCGGCGGCGGCTCCGGCGTCGGCGTGACCGGTTCCGGTGTCGGGGCGACGGCCATTTCCGTGGTCACTGCGGCCAGATACCGGTCATAGGTCTCGCCCGAATCGGCCGAAACAGCGCTGGAACGGGAAGAAATGCGATACTCCGCATCCTCGTAGAGGAACACGAGCCATTTCTTTCGGGCGGAAACATCCAGTCCGGCGGGAAAGAGAACGGTAATGACCCGATGACCCGGCTTTATTTCCGTTGCGGGCGGCGTGGCGTTTTCTGCCGGATCGGGGCTGGAACCCAGGCCGAATATCCCCTTGTAAGGAGTCAGGATGGTGCATTTCACTTCCTGGACATACCGGTTGGTGAAGATGATTTCATCGGTCCGTACCAGGGCGATGTAGTCGGACTCCTTTGCAATGACAGCCGGGTCATCCGAAAGGATTTCCCTGCCCGCATATCGATACAGGCCTTGCTGTGCTTCCGGGACTGAAGCCAGCAGGCTTTTCACATATCCGGCTGCTCCATCGAGTGTCTTGAATTCCTTCTTGATGAGTGGGTCCTTCCGGAGGTTGTCACGACCATCCGCATTGACGGCTTCAAGTACCTTGCCGGAAACGTCGGCGGTGATGCGGATTCCGTTGAAATTATGGAAGTAGGGATGCGGGTAATAGACATCCGTGGCGCGGGAAAGGCAGAGAAGATAGGTTTGTCCGTCCACATAGGCAGTCTCGCTTCCGGCGGAGCCGGTTCCTTCGTACAGGTGGATGACTGCGTCCCCGTCGGGGTTGTATAGGGAGTCCACGACCGTGAAGGTATAAATGGAATAACCCTCGTCTGTATCCTCATGGCTGTCGAGTCGGGAAAGCGTGACGCTTCCGCTTTTTTTCACCGCCTCGTCGAACGGCATGTAGGAGTGTTCCGAACGATCATGGTTGAACATGCGCCGGTATCCGATTTCGACGGAAGTGGGGACGGGTTCCTCAAAGGTCTTTTCGAATCCACAGGAGGTGAACAGGAGCAAAACGGCAAGAAAAACAGCCGAAAGGCGTAACCGTCCCGTTCTGGACAGTGTCAGCCCTCCGATTGTTCCTGTTGCCGGCATGTTGCCCGGTTTCGTTCTTTTTTCCAAGTGGGGAGACCCCGGAGAGTTTTGTTTTCCATTCATGATCTGATCGTATCGCAGCTGTCGGCTTGCGTCAATCACGGGGAAGTGAGGAGAGAATTCCTTCCAGAAGGACTTTTGCATCCCTGATGTCCTGAATCTGCTCGGCGCCTTCGATTTCCCTCTCGATGGTCAGGGCTCCGTGATACCCGGCCGCATGCAGGGCTGCGAGAAGCTGGCCAAAATGGACACGGCCCTTGCCCAATGGTTTCTCCACACCCAGTTCCCGGCCATTGACGGGATACTCTCCGTCTTTCGCATGAACACCGCGGATATAGGCGCCGAAGATGCCTACCGCATCGACCGGGTTCGCCTTTCCGTACATGAGCAGGTTGGCGGGATCAAGATTGATTCCAAGATTATCGAGGTTCGAGTCCTCAATCAGCCTGCGCAGGGTGACAGGTGTCTCCTGGCCGGTTTCGAAGAGGAAATGCTGGCCGTTCCGGGCACAATGACGCCCGATGAACCGGACGGCTTCCAGGACTTCGGCATATTGGGGATCACTTGGATTCTCCGGCACAAAACCGATATGGGTGATGACGTCGGAAACCTCGAGCCATTTGGCAAAGTCCGACCCCTGGCACAGCATCCTGGACCGATCAAACCGATAAGCGACAGGTACGATTCCGAGGGTGAGGGGGCCGGAAGGAAAGTCCCAGGTGGCCGGGCCATCCCATCCGCACCAAAAGGCGGAGATCCGTATGCCATGCTCCTTCGCGGATGTTTTGACCCGGTATGCCAGTTCTTCCGTAAACAAGGACTTGTCCCACCCGCAAAGCTGGCAGGTCCGGATGCCCAAAGCATCCATTTTCTCAAATTCCAGTTCGATTTCCGTGCACAAACGTACCAAAACGCCGAGTTCCATATCCGTGTCCTCCCTGTTGCCGTTGACTTCATGCAGAGTGGAGCCCTTTCGAATGCATTGCGATGCATGGCAGGTGTCCGATGACATTCTACCGGAATGTCATCCAGTTGTCTTTGCCTATTTGTACAAAATAATGGGCGAATCGGCCAGAATCTGTTCGCGCCATCCATGGAATCGGTATGGATGGCTATGCGAGAAGGCACACGGAGAAGCAGACGGCGTTGTCATTGCTGAAAAATGGCAGTTGGCCACATTAGTAATCAAGAGCATGAAGTGTTGTTCCATCCATCATGAAGTTGAACCGATGCGGATCGTTGTGAATGAAACCCGCATCGGTCTCATCGGGCAGTTGGAAAAGCAAGGGAAAGCAGGCAATCCGCCTACTTTCCCTTGTCGCGCAAAAGGAGAAGCGTCCGTCGATAAAAAGGAAAGGAAGCAAAAGCGAACAGCAGCCCCGCGGCCAGCCAGATGCTCTTGCCGTCCGGCAGCCCATAAAAGGCGGCAAAGCAACCAAAAGTCAGAACATCACATCCGACGGCGATGAGAAGCGGTTTGATGAAGGCTTTTTTCTTTTGTTCTTTCATCATGCTGTTGCCATCCTCCTGTCCGGAAATCCGGGGAAAGGGTTGCGTCAAACGCGCTTGGGCGGTCATATCCATCCGGACGAGCACTCTTGTCGTTCTACTCAGCCGAACGAACGCCCTCGTCCGTATCCGCGCCGCCGAACACCGCCGCCGCCGAACGGGATCTTTTTCTTGTCTTCCACCGGCTTGTCCGAAGGCGTTTCCGTATTGAACGGGTGGTCGTACACCGGCTTGATTCCGCTTTTCGTGAGGCGCTGGATGGCGCGCAGATTCGGTTTTTCCTCTTCGTCGCAGAACGTGAAGGCGATGCCGGTTGCGCCTGCGCGGCCGGTACGGCCGATTCTGTGAACATAGGTTTCCGGAACATCCGGCAGGTCGTAATTGATGACATGGGAAATATCGTCCACATCGATTCCGCGCGCGGCAATGTCCGTGGCAACCAGGACACGGGCTTTTCGCATCTTGAAATTGTTCAGGGCGATCTGCCGGGCGGTCTGCGTTTTGTCGCCATGGATGGCTTCCACGTTCACCCGCTCGCTCTCCAGCTCACGGAAAATGCGTTCTGCGCCGTGTTTCGTCCGACAGAAGACAAGAACGGATTTCAATTCCGGGTTTTTGAGCAGCCAGACGAGAAGATGACGCTTGTTGATGCGGGAAAGATGGTACACATATTGATCGATGGATTCCACCGTAGAGGATACCGGTGTGACGGAAACCTCTTCCGGATCATCAAGAACCGTATCGACCAGGTGCATGATCTCATGCGGCATGGTGGCCGAGAAGAGCATGGTCTGGCGAACCTTCGGCAGCATGCCGATGATCCGCTTCACATCGGGCGCAAATCCCATGTCAAGCATGCGGTCTGCCTCGTCGAGGACGAACAGTCGAATGTGGTGGAGGTTGATATATCGCTGTCCGACCAGATCCAGCAGGCGTCCCGGGGTGGCCACCAGAATGTCCACGCCCTTTTTCAGCTGTGCGGTCTGGTTGGCCTGGCTCACGCCGCCAAATACGACTGCGATGCTCAAATCCAGGTTCTTGCCGTAGGCAAGGAAACTTTCCTCGATCTGAAGCGCGAGCTCGCGCGTAGGAGTGAGGATCAAGGCCCGGATGGGCGCGACCTGAACGGCTCCGGGTACTTCCGGCGGAGCGCCGGGTTTTCTTCTCCTGCGATTCCGGTCGAATTTGCCATCCTGGCCATGTCCGCTTTCCCGGCCGTGTCCGCCTTCAGACGGAGCCTGATCGGCATACCCGGAGAAATCGGAGGCATCGGGTGGAACGGTTTCTTCCGCATCGGTTGCATGGGTTTCTTCAGCGGTCTCTCCATTGGCTGCCGCTGCCGCCTTTTCCCGCAATTCCTGTTTTTCCTTGTGCAGAAGCTGCAGGATCGGAATGGCGAACGCTGCGGTCTTACCGGTGCCGGTTTGGGCGCAGCCAAGAAGGTCACGACCTTTCAAAAGCACCGGGATGGCTTGTTCCTGAATGGGGGTCGGCTGCTCGTAACCTTCGCTAACCAGTGCCTGGAGGATGGGGGGGATCAGATCCAATTCTTCGAACTTCACATTTTCCTCACGCGGCAGCATCCTGATCATTCCACGCAATGCCGGCCCACCAGGGGTGATTCGACGCGTAAACCGGTATTCGGCCGCTTTCCTGCTGTCCCGCAGGAGGTGCGGCGTACGTGCTGCCGTTCCTTCATTCTTTCATCAACTTACAGCGTACAGGAAATCGGGGGGAAAGAAAAGGGGGGGCGTTCCCGCAGAAAGGATGCGATCGTGCATCCTTCACGCAAGGAGTTGATGACAAGGGGTGGAATGATTCAGGGATGCGCCTGCTGAAAATGCTTGCAAATGGTATTGCATTGGTATTAAAATGGTTCCGTATTCAACATTCTTGGGAGGAACCCATCCATGCATCACAGCCCCCTGATCAGCGAAAAGACGGAAGGAATCTTGCGGGAAACCTTTCTGGCGATGCGCACGGATCGTCCGATACGCGTTCCGTCCGAACGCGCGCTGGCGGAAAGTCTTGGCATCAGCCGGGTCAGCATCCGCAAAGCATTGCAGGCGCTGATGGACGAGGGCCTTCTGGACAGACGGCAGGGCATGGGCACGTATGTGCGCCCGAACCTGCAGCCGTCCGCCATTCATGTGCTCTGCTCCCCGGAAATCAAGCCGGACGATCCGTTTTACCTGAAATTCCTTTCCGCCCTGACGACACATGCCGCAAAGTCCGGCACCTCCCTGAGCATGCGCAGGCTCGATCATCCACCGGAAGGGTCATCGGCTGAACCGCTCATCCTCCTCGGTCCCGTAAACCAGGAGGATGCGTTCCTTCTTGAAAAAGCCTATCGGCGAATTGTGTCCGTTCATGACGGGAATGTATTCCGCCATGCTTCGGAGATCCGATTCGACGATCGGAACATCGGACGGGCTGCCGCGCGGATTCTCTTGAATGCCGGTTTCCGGAATCTCGGCATTTTGGCGGGACCCGCCCGGTATGATTCCGCCTCGGAACGCAGGGCCGGTTTCCTGGAAGTGTCCGAAGCGGAGGCGTTGCCTGTCAGGTTGCTGGTGGAAAAGATGAACTGGGGCGGAGGAATCCGCGCAGCGGAAAGCCTGGTTCGCGACATGTCCGAAAAGGGTTTGCCCGAAGCGCTGTTCGCTGCAAACGACTGGATGGCGCTGGGATGCATGCAAAAACTTCGGGAATCGGGCATTCGTGTTCCCGAGGACATCTCGGTCCTTGGTTGTGACAATATCCCCCTGGCCGCGGAATTCCACCCTGCGCTGGCGACGTTCGACCTTGACATGAATCGGCTGGTGGCGGAGATCTTTGAGAAACTGGCAGAAACCCGGCAGGTCGGCGACAAGGAAAGGGAAGGTGCGCAAGCGGCTGGCAGACTGCTTCTTCCCGCCACCTTCATCCGCAGGGCATCCCTTGGAAGGAAGGATTGACCGCTTGCCTGCGCAGGGACCGGAGGCAATCAATCCGACTTCTGCCGACCAAACGAACAACAGCCATGGATCTACAAGAGAAGGATCAGTACCCAATAAAAAGACACAAGGAGGGCTCATCATGAACCATCTCATCCTGAATGCGGATCTCAAGGGTCCGCGCATCAACCGGAACATCTACGGGCACTTTTCCGAGCACCTCGGCCGCTGCATCTACGGGGGCATCTGGGTGGGGAAGGACTCGCCCATCCCGAATACCGACGGCATGCGGAATGATGTCCTGCAGGCGCTTCGGGATCTCCAGGTACCGGTTCTCCGATGGCCGGGCGGATGCTTCGCGGACGAATACCACTGGCGTGACGGCGTAGGGCCGTATGAAACGCGCAAGCGCATGATCAACACCCATTGGGGCGGCGTGGTGGAGAACAACCATTTCGGAACCCATGAATTTCTCCGTTTATGCGAGCTGATCGGCGCGGAGCCCTACATCTGCGGCAACGTGGGAAGCGGCACCGTGCAGGAGATGCAGGAATGGGTGGAGTACATCACCTTCGACGGGGAATCCCCGATGACCAAGCTGCGCAAGGAAAACGGACGCGAAGAACCCTGGAAGCTCACCTATTTCGGTGTGGGCAATGAAAACTGGGGCTGCGGCGGCGACATGCGTCCGGAATACTATGCGGATTTGTATAAGCGATATGCCTGCTATGTCCGCAATTTCGGCGGAAACAAGGTCTGGAAGATCGCATGCGGGCCCAGCGACTTCAACTACAACTGGACGGAAGTCCTGATGCGCGAGGCCGGAAAGAAGATGAGCGGTCTCAGCCTTCATTACTATACGCTGCCCACGAGCAACTGGGACGACAAGGGATCAGCCCTTGAATTCGGAGAGGGTGAATGGATCACCACGCTTCGGAAAACGCTGATGATGGATGAGCTGCTGACGAAGCACGACACCCTCATGACGAAGTATGACCCTGAAAAGCAGGTCGGTCTCGTCGTTGACGAGTGGGGAACCTGGTACAACGTGGAACCGGGGACGAACCCCGGATTCCTCTTTCAGCAAAACAGCCTGCGCGATGCGCTGGTGGCCGGCATCAACCTGAACATCTTCCATCAGCACAGCGATCGTGTCCAGATGGCGAACCTTGCGCAGATGGTCAATGTGCTGCAGGCAGTGCTGCTGACGGAAGGCGATCAGATGGTCAAGACGCCGACCTATCATGTCATGGACATGTACAAGGTCCATCAGGACGCGGTTCACGTGCCGGTCAGCCTGGAATGCGGACAGTATGTGTGCGGCGGGGAATCCGTGCCGCAGGTGCATGCTTCCGCCTCCGTCAATGATGCAGGCGTGCTGCATCTTTCACTCTGCAATCTTGACCCGAATCAGGAGGCTGTGCTGACGGCGGATATCCGTGGTTTCGCAGCGAAAGCTGTAACCGGTGTTGTCCTGACTGCAGGGGAGATGCAGGCCCACAATACTTTTGAAAATCCGGATGCAGTACACCCGGCCTGCTTTGAGGGAGCGTCCCTGACGGATGGAATTCTTTCCGCGAAACTTCCTCCGATGTCCGTGACAGTGCTCGCGCTTACATGCTGACAACCAAGCGGAATGGCGGCCATGTGGCGGCCTGTTGCCGGAATAATCGATGGTTCGGGGAGATGTGAAGCGATGACGGCACTGGATTGCAAAGGTTGTTCGGCAACCGTGCGGATGAGTCCCGGGGAGGCGGAAGAGGCATTTGCACGGCTCCGTCTTCCGCCGGGAACCAGACTTGCGACCGAAGACGAGTACAGACGGCGGATTGCCTGTTGTGGCGCCTGTCCCGAACTGGAGTACGGGACGACCTGCCGCCAGTGCGGATGCCTGGTGCAGGTGCGTGCGAGGCTTGCGCATGACGGGTGTCCGAGACCCGGCGGATCCGGTTGGAAGCTTCAGATGCCCAGCCCGGAGGGAAGCAGGCACAGACCAGGAAAAGAGGGATAAAAGCAAAAGGAAGCGGGCTTGCCCGCTTCCTTTTGCTTTGTGTTCAGAGATACTGCTGCAGATAGTTCCAGCTGATGGCGAGAGATTCGAACGGATCCCCGCCACGGCAGGTGTCCTGTTCCACACAATACCATTTCACACCGATTTTTCGGCAGGTCTCGATGATGGAAGGCCAGTCCAGATTGCCGGTTCCGATTTCACAGATGGTCTGTTGACGGTCGAAGATGGCCATGTCCTTGAAATGGACGACATCCATGCGGCCTGACACTTTGTTCAGCCACTGCACCGGATTGGCTCCGCCAGCCTGCACCCAATAGGTGTCGATTTCCATGTCCACGGCAGCGGGGTCCGTTTCCGCCATGATGATTTCCATGGCAGTGCGCCCGTCAAACTTCTCGAATTCGAAGTTGTGGTTGTGGTAGATGAGGACGAGATCATGCTTGCGCAGTTCCCGTCCGATCTCGGAAATGTCCTTCGCATACCGGGTGTAGCCTTCAAGGTTTTTCGGGTAATCCGGAGAAATGGAACCGATGCCGACATACCTGCAGTTCCAGATCTTGTGCTCGCTGATGACACTGGACAGATCGTGGTGGAGCAGCTCGTTGGAAACATGGGTGGCGCAGATGGTCAGGCCGAGTCCATCGCAAATCCCCTTGAGCTCCATGGGGTCGATGGGGCCGAGACCGGAAAGCTGGACCGCCTCGTACCCGATTTCACGCACCCGTTTGAGGGTCGAGCGGATGTCGTCGGGTGTCTTCATGAATTCACGGACGGTATACAATTGGGCTGCAATATGCTTGCGATCCATGGATGGTCCTCCCTTGCCCAGGCCTGCCATTCGGCGGGCCATTCGTCAGTCTGTCGTCATGCATCGGGAATGATGGCGCTAAAACCATGATACCTGAAGGATTTCCGGCAAAAACGGGTTTTCTTGGCGTGTTTCGAGGATTTCTTGGCGGAGACGCCATTACAGAGCGGAAAGTCCGGACTGAAGGAACCGGATGGCCATGCCGATGTCGGCGGCCGGATCCTTTCCGGTTTCCCGTTCAATGGTGAGCCAACCGTCGAATCCGACACGTTTCAATGCTTCGAGGTACATGGGGAAAATCACCTGTCCTTCGCCAAGCGGCGTTTCAAGGAAATAGTCCTCCATACGCAGATCCTCGATGCCGCCTTCGGCAAAGAAACCATAAATGATTTCCGGATCGGTCTTGCGGAGCATCCGGCCGTCCTTGGCATGGGTATGGACAATGAAGGGCTTCAGCAGATCCACTGCCGCCACAGGATCCTGTCCCGTGACCATCACAAAGTTGGCGGGATCAAGGTTTACGCCGACGCCCCGGGAGGAAAGCCCTTTGATGAATTCATGGAGGACCGGCGCGGTTTCCGGACCGGTTTCGATTGCGAAGGTGGCGCCGATGCGCTCTCCAAAACGGCCGAGTTCCGCACAGGCTGCCTGCATCGCGCCATAACGCGCATGCGATGGATTGGCGGGGATGACGCCGATGTGCGTTGTGACCACGGTGCAGTCAAGTTCCACGGCCAGTTCCATGATCCGCTTGCTCCGTTCGATGCGGGCCGGATTCAAGGCCGGATCCGCAAAGCCGTGTCCGCCCGGATCCCCGCAGATGGCCGTTACGACCATGCCCTCGTCCCTGACGAACTTCAGGAGCTCCTTCCGCTGCGCGCTGTCCAGGTTTTCGGGGGCCATGGGGCCCTGAACGGCGTACAACTGAATGCCTTCGGCGCCGAGTGCGCGTGCCTTGCGGATTCCATCCTTTACGCCGAGTTGAAGCGAATCGACCATTACTCCGATCTTCATGCTGTTTCCTCCGATTTGCGTCCGGGAGTCCCGGACGGAATTGATGACAGGTTCCGCCCACCATGATATCATGCAAGGATCCCCGATTCCATCCGGGTCGGCGGCAATCGGGGACGAAAATGCGAGGAGTACGCCGCCATGCCGTCGGAGGATATCCACGGTTTCCACGGCTGCAGGGGCCCGAAGCGGGCGCAAGCATCCTTGACACCGGCCAAAGAGCGGTGTTACAATAGCCAAGCGTGCGAACGTGGGTCCGCATCGTTTTGTCTGCGTGCATTCCGGACGCAGACATAAAGAAGGAGCGCTTGCTTGTTGGAACAACTCAGACACGCGACGAAGACAATCGGGCTCAAGCAGACAATCAGACTGGTCGAGTCCGGTGGCGCGAAATGCGTATATATCGCACAGGACGCGGACGAGCGTGTAGTCGGGAAACTCCGTGGGCTTTGCAGTGAAAAAGGGGTCGAAGTGCTCGCCGTGGAAAGCATGAAAGTGCTGGGCAAGGCATGTGGAATCGATGTGGGAGCTGCCGTTGCAGCCCTCCACAACTGACTTCCGCCGACCAAACAGACAGCATGCCGCCGGGATCTTTCCCCGGACAGTCAGGCAGCGTGCCGCCGGGGATATTGCCCGGGCGGAGAAAAAGGTCACAAGCGGTTTGACCGCATGATGATAGAACCGAGCAACAAAGGGAGGTGAAACAAGAAATGCCGACGTTCAACCAATTGGTCAAGAAGGGTCGCGAACAGGTGAAGTACAAGTCCACCGCTCCGGCGCTCCAGTCCGGCTTCAATTCCCACAAGAAGGAAGCTGTCGATCAGAGCTGCCCGCAGAAGCGTGGCGTCTGCACCGTGGTGAAAACCATCACCCCGAAGAAGCCGAACTCCGCTCTCCGTAAGGTCGCACGTGTGCGCCTCACAAACCAGATCGAAGTCACGGCCTACATCCCCGGTATCGGTCACAACCTGCAGGAGCACTCCGTGGTCCTCATCCGTGGCGGCCGTGTCAAGGATCTTCCCGGTGTCCGTTACCACATCATCCGTGGCACACTCGATACCGCGGGCGTGGCGAAGCGCATGCAGAGCCGCTCCAAGTACGGCGCGAAGCGTCCGAAGGGTGCCAAGAAGTAATCAATCGAATTGATCGACGTGCAAATTCGTCGTTTTCCATATGACAGGTTCATTCCCGGCAGACAGGCATCATGCCTTGTCGAAAGGGTCGGCCGGTTCAGGGTTCATCCCGGGAAATCGATGGCGCGTTCGATTCCGCCAGGCAGGCGGAACGAGTACCCGCGATACCGGACGGTCGCAGGACCGATCCGTGTGATCGTGAAAAGGAGGGAAGACAAGTGCCGAGAAGAGGACATGTCCCGAAACGGGACGTACTGGCTGATCCGATCTACAATGACAAGGTCGTGACGAAGCTGATCAACAATCTCATGCTGGATGGCAAGCGCGGCGTTGCGCAGCAGATCTGCTACGACGCTTTCGAACAGATCCAGACCAAGACGGGCAAGGAACCCCTGGAAGTCTTCCAGGCGGCCATGGCCAACATCATGCCGGTTCTGGAAGTCAAGGCCCGCCGTGTCGGCGGCGCCACCTACCAGGTTCCGATGGAAGTTCGCCCGGAACGCCGTCAGGCGCTGGGTCTCCGCTGGCTGGTATCCTTCGCGCGCAAGCGTAGTGAACGCACCATGAAGGACAGGCTTGCAGCTGAACTGCTGGATGCCACCAACAACATGGGCGGCGCCTACAAGCGCAAGGAAGACGTGCACAAGATGGCGGAAGCCAACAAGGCGTTCGCTCACTACCGTTGGTAAAGGGAGCCCCGGTTCCCGAATGCACGACGGAGCGAAGGAAGCCGTAGGCATCCTTCACCTCATGGCAGCATGAAGCATCATCAGGATCGGACGCGGGGCACCTGCAGGGAAGCATATTCCCGGCATGGGGCCCCTCGGCCGGTCGACGGAACGAGAGGAGGGTTACGATGCCCAGAGAATTCAGCCTCGCCAACACACGCAACATCGGCATCATGGCACATATCGACGCCGGCAAGACGACGACGACCGAGCGCATCCTGTTTTATACGGGACGTACGCACAAGATCGGCGAAGTTCATGAAGGCGCCGCCACCATGGACTGGATGGAGCAGGAACAGGAACGAGGCATCACCATCACTTCCGCCGCAACAACGGCACATTGGAAGGGACACCGTATCAACATCATCGACACGCCGGGCCACGTTGACTTTACCGTCGAAGTGGAACGTTCGTTGCGCGTGCTCGACGGGTCCGTGACGCTTTTCTGCGCCAAGGGCGGCGTCGAACCCCAGTCAGAGACCGTGTGGCGTCAGGCCGACCGTTATGGTGTGCCGCGTATCGCCCACGTCAACAAGATGGACATCATGGGCGCGGATTTCTTCCGCTGCATCGCCATGATGAAGGACCGCCTGCAGGCCAACGCCGTGGCGATCCAGCTCCCCATCGGCAAGGAAGACACCTTCCAGGGGATCGTCGACCTTGTGACCATGAAGGCGGAAGTCTATCGCGACGATCTCGGCAAGGTCATTGAAGAGATCGAGATTCCGGAAGACCTCAAGGCGCTGGCTGAAGAATACCGCGGTCATCTGCTCGAGGCTGCTGCCGATGGCGATGAAGCGGTCATGGAGAAATATCTCGAGGGCGAGGAAATCACCGAGGCGGAACTGCGCAACGCAATCCGCAAGGCGACGATCGCCGTCAAGATGATCCCCGTCACCTGCGGTTCCTCTTATAAGAACAAGGGCGTGCAGATGCTGCTTGACAATGTCATCGCATACCTGCCCTCCCCGCTGGACATTCCGCCGATCATGGGAACGATTCCCGGCACGGAGGATCAGGAAGCACGTCCGTCGGACGACAGCGCACCGTTCTCCGCACTGGCCTTCAAGATCATGACCGACCCGTTCGTCGGCCGCCTGTCCTTCTTCCGTGTGTACTCGGGAACCGTCAATGCCGGTTCCTACGTGCAGAACGCCACGAAGGACAAGCGCGAACGTCTGGGCCGCATCCTGCAGATGCACGCGAACAACCGTATGGAACTCGAGACGGTCTACTCCGGCGACATCGCCGCAGCAGTCGGCCTCAAGAACACCACCACCGGCGACACGCTGTGCGACGAAGCCCACCCGATCATCCTCGAGTCCATGAACTTCCCGGAACCCGTCATCTCCGTCGCCATTGAACCGAAGACGAAGGCCGGCCAGGAAAAGATGGGCGTTGCCTTGTCCAAACTTGCGGAAGAGGATCCAACATTCCGTGTCAACACCGATGCGGAAACCGGACAGACCATCATCCGCGGCATGGGCGAGCTGCACCTTGAAATCATCGTCGACCGCATGCTGCGCGAATTCCATGTTGAAGCCAACGTGGGCGCCCCGCAGGTCTCCTACCGCGAGTCCATCCGCAAGGCCGTCAAGGCCGAGGGCAAGTTCGTCCGTCAGTCCGGCGGCCGTGGCCAGTATGGTCACTGCGTCATCGAGATGGAACCGAACGAACCTGGCAAGGGCTACGAGTTTGAGAACAAGATCGTCGGCGGTTCGATTCCGAAGGAATACATCGGACCCATCGACGCCGGTATCCAGGAAGCATCCAAGAGCGGTATCATTGCCGGTTACGAAGTGCTCGACTTCAAGGTCCGTCTCATCGACGGTTCCTACCATGAAGTCGACTCGAACGAAATGGCATTCAAGGTCGCCGGCTCCATGGCTTTCAAGGAAGCCATGCGCAAGGCGGACCCGGTCCTGCTCGAACCCATCATGAAGGTTGTCATCACAACGCCCGATGATTACATGGGCGATGTCATGGGCGACATGAACTCCCGTCGTGGACAGATTCACGGCATGGAAGGACAGGCAGGCGGCCAGGTCATCACCACGCATGTCCCGCTGTCCGAAATGTTCGGCTACGCCACCAACCTCCGTTCCCGCACCCAGGGTCGTGCCGTGTTCTCCATGGAATTCGACCACTATGCCGAAGTGCCGAAGAACGTGCAGGAAAAGGTTGCGGAAGGCCGCAAGGGAAAAGACTGAAACTGACGCAGATCCATTGCGTCCCCATGTGTTCGGGGAGTGTCGGAAACGGGATTCACCGAACGCGGAAACCGGGTTTTCGCGCAGATTCCGGCAAAGGTTGCCAGATGGCATCCGGAAACGGCCGAAGCGCTTGAACTGCCTGTAAATCCATTATATAATCAAGCAATCAGTGATTCGATGAAGGAGGGTTTATTTCCATGGGAAAGGCCAAATTTGAACGCAACAAACCCCACGTCAACATCGGGACGATCGGTCATGTCGATCACGGCAAGACCTCTCTGACCGCCGGTATCACCAAGGTGCTCGGCCTGACGGACAAGAACATCATTGTCAAGGCGTATGACGCCATTGACTCTGCTCCCGAAGAAAAAGCCCGTGGTATCACCATTAACACCGCCCACGTCGAGTATGAGACGGCTGCCCGTCACTACGCCCATGTGGACTGCCCCGGCCACGCCGACTATGTCAAGAACATGATCACCGGCGCTGCTCAGATGGACGGCGCCATCCTCGTTGTTTCCGCAGCCGACGGCCCGATGCCCCAGACCCGCGAGCACATCCTGCTCTCCCGTCAGGTCGGCGTGCCGAAGATCGTCGTGTTCCTGAACAAGTGCGACATGGTCGACGACGAAGAACTGCTTGAACTGGTCGAGATGGAGCTCCGTGAGCTGCTGTCCTCCTACCAGTTCCCGGGCGACGAGATTCCGATCATCCGCGGCTCCGCCCTGGATGTGCTGGAATGCACCTCCACCGATCAGAACGATCCGAAGTACAAGTGCGTCCTCGACCTGATGAAGGCCGTTGACGAGTACATCCCCACCCCCGCCCGTGCCACCGACCTGCCTTTCCTGATGCCTGTCGAGGACGTCTTCTCCATCACCGGCCGCGGCACCGTCGCTACCGGTCGTGTGGAACGCGGCACCATCAAGATCCAGGACGAAGTCGAAATCGTCGGTCTCATGGAAGCACCCAAGAAGACCGTCGTCACCGGCGTCGAAATGTTCCGCAAGCTGCTTGATTCCGCTGTTGCAGGCGACAATGTCGGTCTGCTTCTCCGTGGCGTCCAGCGCGCGGACATCGAGCGCGGCCAGGTTCTGGCCAAGCCCGGTTCCATCACCCCCCACACCGTGTTCAATGCCCAGGTCATGGTTCTGACGAAGGAAGAAGGCGGCCGTCACAAGCCCTTCTTCCCCGGTTACCGTCCCCAGTTCTACTTCCGCACCACAGACGTCACCGGCAGCATCAAGCTTCCGGAAGGTGTTGAGATGTGCATGCCTGGCGACAACGTCACCATGACCATCGAGCTCATCAACCCCATCGCCATGGAGAAGGGCCTCAACTTCGCGATCCGCGAAGGCGGCCGTACCGTTGGCGCCGGCGTTGTAGCCGACATCATCAAGTAATTCACGACTGAACTGCACAGGCAGTACAGGGGCCCGGAAGCGAAAGCTTCCGGGCTCTTTTTCATGGTTTCTTCGCAAATTTTCCTTCTCCCCACATAACAGCTGGCGATGGACGGCATCCCGGGGCCAGACGCCGACCGGTGCGGGAAAAGCAAGTGCCATGATCGGTTTTTTCCCGCAATCTGGTTGACATGGAAATCACACGGGAACATAATGAGTGATCCGGTCCGGCTGACGTCTTTCCGACTTGGGATTGACACGGTCCATCCACTCGGTAATAATGATTCCGGTGCAAACATGCGCCTTGGGGGTTACATCATGAAACCAGCAACAAACGGGAAAAAGTCGAAAATCATGCCATTGCTGCCTTTGCGCGGCATTGTGGTGTTTCCCTACATGATCCTTCACTTTGATGTGGGTCGCGCCAAGTCCGTCAAGGCGCTCGAAGACGCCATGCTGAAGGATCAGACCATTTTTCTGACCGCACAGCGGGATCCCGGCGAGGAAGAGCCGGGCCGGGAGGATATCTACCCGATCGGAACCGTTGCGCGCATCAAGCAGCTGCTGCGCTTGCCGGGCGATACGATCCGTGTGCTGGTCGAAGGACTGGAACGCGCACGGATTGCGGAATGGAAGGATGACGAACCTTACTTCACCGTAGCCGTGGAGGAAGTTCGTGTGCCGAGGGTTTCTCGCAACAAGTCCGAGGTGGAGGCGCTGGCCAGGCAGGTAGTCGAGCATTTCGAACGGTATGCCAAGCTGACCAACCGCATTTCTCCGGATGCAACCTTGTCCGTGAGTGCCGTTGACGATTTTTCCCGTCTGCCGGATGTCGTCGCTTCCAACATGAACACCGGTGTGGAAATGAAGCAGGCCATTCTGGCTGAACCTTCCCCGAAGCGCAGGCTGGAGAAGCTGCTGGACATTCTGGCAAAGGAAATCGAGATTCTGGAGATCGAGCGGAACATCAACAGCAAGGTTCGTCAGTCCATCGACAAGTCGCAGCGCGAGTATTACCTGCGCGAACAGATGAAGGCGATCCAGAAGGAACTCGGCGATCACGAGTCGGGCGGCGATGAGGGCGACGAATACAAATCCCGCATCGAGGAGGCAAAGCTTCCGGAGGAAGTGGAGAAGAAGGCGCTCAAGGAACTGGATCGTCTGCAGAAAATGCACTCCTCCTCGGCGGAAAGCGGCGTCATCCGGACGTACCTGGACTGGATTCTGGAACTGCCCTGGACGACTGCCACGGAGGAGAACCTCGATCTGGATCATGCGGCAGAAGTCCTTGCACGGGATCATTATGGTCTTGAGAAGGTCAAGGAGCGCATGGTGGAATATCTGGCCGTGCGCAAGCTCCGCCATGGCCTGCACGGGCCGATCATCTGCCTCGCAGGCCCTCCCGGCGTCGGGAAGACCTCCATCGCGCGTTCCATCGCGGAAGCGCTGAACAGGAAGTATGTCCGGATGTCGCTCGGCGGCGTCCGGGATGAGGCGGAGATCCGCGGCCATCGCCGCACCTATGTCGGCGCCATGCCGGGACGCATCATCTCCGCCATCAAGCAGTCCGGGAGCCGGAACCCGTTGATCCTGCTCGACGAGATCGACAAAATGTCCAGCGATTTCCGCGGGGATCCGTCCTCCGCCATGCTGGAGGTGCTGGATGCGGAACAGAACAAGGATTTTCGGGATCACTACATGGAACTCCCGTTCGATCTTTCGGATGTTCTCTTCGTGACAACCGCCAATTACAAGGATGCCATCCCGCGTCCGTTGCTCGACCGAATGGAAGTCATCGACATATCAGGGTATACGGACGAGGAAAAGGTCCACATCGCCATGCGCCATCTGATTCCGAAGCAGCTCGGGATGCATGGGATTCCGGAGGGACGCCTGAAGTTCGAGGCGACTGCGGTCCGCGAAATCATCCATCACTACACGCGGGAGGCGGGGGTCCGAAATCTGGAACGTTCCATCAACTCCGTCATGCGCAAATGCGCGAAGGACCTGGTGACGGATGATGCGCTTTCCATCCGCGTCAATTCGAAAACCGTCCAGAAGTATCTGGGTGCGCGAAAATTCCTTGTGGACAAGGCGAATGAGGCGGATGAGGTCGGCGTGGCACGCGGTCTTGCGTGGACCCCTGTCGGCGGCGACACGCTTGCCATTGAAGTGAACCTCATGCGCGGGGACGGCTCGCTCGAACTCACGGGTCAGCTTGGCGACGTGATGAAGGAATCCGCCCGGATCGCACGGAGCGTCGTCCGCTCGCGCGCCGAGGAGCTCGGGATCGATCCGATGTTCCACAAGCGTTTGGACATGCACCTGCACGTTCCGGAAGGCGCGATCCCGAAGGACGGTCCTTCGGCCGGCATCACGCTAGCAACCGCAATGGTCTCGGCGCTTACCGGCATTGCCATCAAGAAGAACGTCGCGATGACAGGGGAGATTACCTTGCGTGGACGGGTTCTCGCCATCGGCGGTCTGAAGGAAAAAACACTGGCCGCACATCGCGCCGGCATCGACACGATCATCATCCCCATCGAGAACAAGAAGGATATCGAGGAAATCCCCCTGAAGATACGTGAAAAGCTCCGTATCATCCCGGTTTCCCGATTTGAACAGGTCCTGAGGCATGCGCTGGTCCGGATGCCGGTTCCGACGCAGACGCCGACGGAAAAGCCGACCGGCATGTTCCCGGGGGTGAAGGAAACATCACCTGCCTCCGAAATGGAGCACTAGGATTTCAATCACTGGAGGTTATCAATGCTCATTCTGCGCAATGCGCTGATTCATACGATGGCGGGACAAGTCTGGGATGACGGATTTCTGACCGTCGAGAACGGGAAAATCACCGCCGTCGGATCGATGGCAGGCTGCCCTTCACCTTCGGCCGATGACCAGGTGTTGGACGCGGGCGGGCGCTGGACGATGCCCGGGCTTGTCGACGGTCATTGCCACCTGGGGGTTTTCGGGGATGGCATCGGATTCGAGGGGGACGACGGCAACGAGGCCACGGATCCCGTCACGCCGCACCTTCGGGTACTCGACGGGGTCCATCATGCGGACCGCAGCTTCTCCGAGGCGGTTGCGGCCGGCGTGACGACCGTTGTCACGGGTCCGGGGAGCGCCAATGTCATCGGAGGCCAGTTTGCCGCACTCAAGACAGTTGGCCGAACGGTCGATGAAATGGTCTTCAAGGCGCCTTGCGCCATGAAAATCGCGTTTGGGGAGAACCCGAAGTCCGTTTACCACGAAAAGCATCAGACACCCAGCACGCGCATGGCCACGGCCGCCGTTCTGCGGGAGAACCTGCTCCTCGCACGCGAGTATCAGGATATGCTGGAGGAGCATGAAGCCGATCCGGACGAAAAGGACAAGCCGGATTATGACATGAAGCTTGAGGCCCTGTTGCCGGTGTTGCGGGGGGAACTTGTAGTGAAGGCACATGCACACCGGGCGGACGACATTGCGACCGCGCTGAGAATCCGAAAGGAGTTCGGGCTGGACCTCACCATCGAGCACTGCACCGAGGGCTGGATGATGGCGGACGTACTGAAGGAATCCGGTGTGGATGTCATCGTCGGACCACTGCTCACGGATCGCTCGAAACCCGAGCTGCGAAACCAGGAGCTGGGCAACGCCGCCCTTCTTGAAGCGGCCGGCGTGCTTCCCGCCATCATGAGCGATCATCCGGAAGTGCCTGTCCGTCATCTGCTGCTCTCCGCTGCGATGGCCGCCACGGAAGGCCTTTCCGAAGCGGCGGCCCTGCGTTCCGTCACCATCCGTGCCGCTGAAGTCTGCCGGATCGCGGATCGCGTCGGCAGTCTGGAAACGGGCAAGGACGGGGACTTTGTCCTGTTTTCCGGGCATCCGTTCGCGCATGGGACCCGTGTGGACTGCACCGTCATCGAAGGGAAAATCGTTCACCGGCGGGAGGAATTCCGATGAGGGTTTCCGAGTCTGCGGGATGGACGATCGAGAGCGGCAGCGAGCAGGAAACCCTTGACGCGGGAAAACGGCTGGCCGAAAGGTTGCCGCCCGGCAGTACGGTTTGTCTGGAAGGAGATCTGGGTACGGGGAAAACCGTGTTTGCACGCGGATTCGCGGCAGGGCTCGGAATTGCCGGTCCAGTGACCAGTCCGACCTTCACGCTGGTGAATTCCTATGAAGGGCGGGCAGCGGACGGATCCGCGCGGACGCTTCATCATTTTGACCTGTATCGGATCGATGATCCGGAGGAGCTGTTCGGGATCGGCTGGGATGAATATTTCGACGGAGAAGCCGTCTGCCTGGTGGAATGGCCGGAACGCGCCGGAGCCCTGCTCCCGGATGACTGCTGCCACGTCGGGATCCGCAGGGGACCGGCACATCCCGAGCACCGCATCATCACCGTCGGCAAGGAGGGGAGGGGCGCATGAGGATTCTCGCCATTGATACAGCCTGCATGACCGCGACCTGCGCGGTCTCCGAAAACGGAGCCCTTCTTGCAGAATCCGCCTTGCACGGGAAGCGGACGCATTCACAAAAACTGCTTCCCATGGTTTCCGCCATGCTGGAATCCCTTTCCCTGCAACCTGCAGACATGGATGCGTTTGCCGTATCCGTGGGACCCGGTTCCTTCACGGGCCTGCGGATTGGCGTCGTGACGGTGAAGGGGCTCGCCTTTGCGACCGACAGACCCTGCTACGGAATTCCAACCCTGCAGGCGCTGGCCCTCACGATTCCCTGGTTTGACGGGATTGTCTGCCCGGTGCTGGATGCACGAAACCAGCAGGCCTTTTGTGGCTTCTACGAGCGCCAGGTCCGCGAAGCGGTCTCCCTCGGAGAAGATACGGCCCTGCACGTGGATGCTCTTGCCGACCGGTTGGCGGCTTTCAATCGGAACGTTCTGCTGGTCGGCGATATTGCGGAAAAATTCCAGACCCTCATTTCCGCCCGATGGCATGAAACAGGCATCACGCAGAACATCCATGCCGCTGATCCCACGCTTTTCGGGACCCGGGCCGCGGCGGTTGCGATCCTGGCCGGAAAGCGGCTGGAAGCCGGAGATTCAGGGGACGCTGCCACATTGATGCCGGAATATCTTCGACAGTCCCAGGCTGAACGTTTCAAGCGGAATAACGCGTAACCGAAGGCGGAGGATGCATGATGTCTGGCCTGAACATCCGTCGGATGGCGGAAGGAGATCTGTCCCGGCTTGCCGAAGTGGAAACGCGCTGTTTCACCATTCCCTGGTCGCGCAGCATGCTGGAGGAGGAACTTGCCAATCCGAATGCCCTTTACCTTGTGGCTGAACAGGACGACATGATTCTCGGCTATGCCGGCTCATGGCTCGTCTTTGACGAAGGGCACATCACGAATATCGCGGTTGAGCCGTCCGCCAGAAGAACTGGGGTCGGACGCACCCTGCTTGCAGCATTGCTCGAAGGCATGCATGGGGCCGGCGTCCGGTCCGCCACCCTGGAGGTCCGAAGGGGAAATGCACCGGCCATCGCCCTGTACCAGTCCTTCGGCTTCGTCGTGGAGGGCGTGCGGCGCGGGTATTACAACGACAACAACGAGGATGCACTCATCATGTGGGTGCAGATGACGGAATCTGGAAATGGAAACCAAAGCAGGCAAGGGGGATAAGCGCATGGACGTCAGACCACTCTCCGCCGAACAGCTTCGCAGGGAAATGAACCCATCCGACTTCGATTTCTCGGACACCTCGCAGCTGAGTCCCTCCAGGGAGCTCATCGGTCAGCAACGGGCGGTGGATGCGCTTGATTTCGGTCTGCGCATCAGGCTGGACGGATACAACATCTACATGAGCGGCGAGTCCGGCGAAGGCAAGACCCGCTACGCCATGGAATGCGCGCAGAAAGCCGCGCGCGCGATGCCGATTCCGGAAGACTGGGTCCATGTGCACAATTTCGACGATCCTGACCAGCCGAAGGCCATGAACATGCCGGCGGGCACCGGCCGTGTGTTCAAGAAGGACATGGAGGAGTTTATCCGCATCATCGAGCAGGAAATCGTCAAGGCCTTCGACGGCGAGGACTATCAAACGGAGCGGACCCGCATCATCCGCCAATACAAGGACAAGAAGGACAAGCTGGTCGCAGAGCTCAATCAGGAAGCGGCGTCCCGCGACTTCCGCGTCAAGATGACAAATTCCGGCATCTATTTCCTCCCGATCGTGGACGGAAACCCCGTGGACGAAGAGGAGTTCAAGGAACTCGACGAGGAGCTCAAGATCGGGTTCAACAACAACATGGAGATTCTGCAGAAGGAATGCGCCGACATCGTGCGCAGGATCCGCGAAGTGGAGATGGAGGCCGAGGAGGCCGTCAAGGAGTGGGAAGGCCGCATCGCGCTTTATGCCGTCGGGATGCACATGGACGACCTGCGTGACAAATACGCGGAACGGGCCAACATCCTTGAGTACCTCGAACGGGTGCGCAGCGATATCCTGGCCAATCTGGACGCGCTGCGGGCGGAGGATTTCGGGGACGACCAGCAGGCAGCCTTCATGCAGATGATGATGAAGCGCAACCAGGAGGACGATCCGCGCGCCCGGTACCGCATCAATCTGCTGGTGGACAACGGAAGCCTGCACGGCGCTCCGGTCATCATCGACTACAACCCCACATACCAGAACATCATGGGCCGGTGCGACTATGAGAATGAAATGGGTTCGATGACGACGGACTTCATGCGCATCAAGCCCGGCCTCCTGCATCAGGCAAACGGCGGGTTCCTGCTGATCCAGATGTCGGATCTCATCACCAATCCCCAATCCTTCGAGGCCATCAAGCGGTCCCTGAAGACGCGCCTCATCACCATCGAACCGATGAAGGACCAGATGAACATGATGGGGCTCGCCACGCTGAA
Organism: uncultured Clostridia bacterium; assembly: GCA_942493335.1. Lineage (GTDB taxonomy): Bacteria > Bacillota > Clostridia > DSM-8532 > DSM-8532 > JAEWSN01. The sequence goes on from OW818693.1 coordinate 4,381,573, forward strand.
GCCGGAACCCATCCCCCTGAATGTGAAGGTCATCCTGATCGGCAGTACGGAAATCCACCAGCTGCTGTACAGCCTGGACAGGGATTTCAAGAAATTGTTCAGGATCAAGGCGGATTTCGACGATGAGATGACCTGGAACGAGGACAACATCTACCGGTTGGCGCAGTTCATCTCCGCTTGGTGTGCCAGGGAAGGAATCCGCCATTTCGACAGAACCGGTGTCGCTGCTGTCGTGAACCACTGTTCCTGGCTGGTGCAGGACCAGAACAAGCTGACGACCCACTTCAACGATATTGCCGCCATTCTGGCCGAATCCGGTACCTGGGCGGAGATGGACGGCGCAGAACGGGTCGGGGAGGCGCATGTCAAGAAGGCCATTGCGCAGCAGCGCCGGCGTTCGAGCAAATATGACGAGGACATGCTGGAAATGTACGCGGATGGCACGCTCATGGTGGACACGGATGGCTGGATGACCGGACAGATCAACGGGCTCGCCGTTCTCGACATGGGGGATATCGCATTTGGCAAGCCTTCCCGCATCACAGCCACCACCTATATGGGCAAGAGCGGCATTGTCGACATCGAGCGGGAGGTGGAAACCGGCGGGGAGACCCATACCAAGGGAGTCCTCATCCTGAGCGGATATATCGGCAACCGGTTCGCGCAGGAAATTCCGCTTTCCCTGACGGCATCCATCTGCTTCGAGCAGATGTACGGTGGGGTGGAGGGAGACAGCGCTTCTTCAACGGAATTGTTCGCCATTCTCTCGAGCCTTGCGGATCTGCCTGTTTACCAGGGTTATGCCGTGACGGGTTCTGTGAACCAGCATGGAATGATCCAGCCCATTGGTGGCGCAACCTACAAAATCGAGGGGTTCTTCGAGTTGTGCCGGGATCGGGGACTGACCGGAAAACAGGGTGTCATTCTTCCGTACCAGAATGTGAAGAGCCTGGTGTTGAACGACGAGGTCGTAGCCGCGGTTCGGGAAGGCAGGTTCCATATCTGGCCCATCCGTACCGTGGATGAGGGCATCAGCATCCTGACCGGCGTGCCGGCCGGCGAGAAGGGGGAGGATGGCAAATACCCGCCGGATTCCGTGAATGGACGCGTTTATGCCAAACTGCGGAAATTTGCGGAGTCGGTATCAAAATACCATACCGGGAGCTGACAGGTTCAGGGCCCTCATCCCCCGCTGGCGCATGACAGGTCCAAAACCATCGTCCCGCATGCAGTGTGCAGGCATTCCGCATCAACACTCAGGAGGATACATCATGAGCATCTTTGAGGCGGGCATGTTGATTTGTTTCGGAGCCGCCTGGCCGACGAATATCGCCAAATCCATCAAGGCGCGCACATCAAAGGGAAAGAGCCTTTCGTTCCTGCTGATCATTCTCGTGGGATACGTTTTCGGCATTCTGAACAAGGTGATCCATCATCCGGACGACATCGTGTTGGTCCTGTATGTGATCAATTTTGTGATGGTGGGCGTCGACACAGCCTTATGGTTCCGCAATCGCAAGCTGGATCTTGCAGCCGGCGTGCAATAGGCGGCATCGCAGAAACGGCTGTCAAGACGTGCCTGGTTTTCATGGATCATCCCGTTCTGCATCCGGTTTGGATCCGGATTGGACCTTCGATTTTTCAACAGATTCCCGTCGGGCTTTTCGAGAACGCGAAAGTTCCGATGGCTCTAGGAAAAAAGCCTTGCCAAGAAAGAAGTTCTCTTGTATAATAACTCTTGCTGTGACATGGCATACGATGAAACCGCAGATGGCAAGCTTTGCTTGGGAACTGCGGCGGAGATTGTCCGACTCTGGGAAGCCGGGCGACTAGTCACTCTACATGGACGTTTTGCGCAAGTGTGCGCATGTGTCTTTGCGTTACAGCCCTGGGGAAACCTCGGGCTTTTCTTCTGGAAAGACGCGACACACCCGGCCGTGTGGGTACGAGATGCTTCACTGACAGCGAACGAAAACACTCAAGGAGGCCTCTGTATGGCGAACAAGCAGAAAATCCGTATCCGTCTCAAGGCATTCGATCACCAGGTGCTCGACGCATCCGCCGAGCGTATCGTGGAAACAGCGAAGCGTACCGGTGCGAAAGTGTCCGGTCCCGTGCCGCTGCCGACCCACAAGGAAATCATGACCATCCTGCGCGCCCCCCACAAGTACAAGGATTCGCGCGAACAGTTCGAGATGCGTACACACAAGCGTCTCATCGACATCCTGATGCCCACCTCGAAGACCGTGGACGCCCTCATGCGTCTCGACCTTCCCGCCGGCGTCGACATCGAGATAAAGCTTTAATTCCTGTCAAGGAATGAAAGCGGCGGCAGGAACTTGCGAAGCAAGATCCGAGAGCAAGCTGTAATTGTTTCCGCGAAGCTGGAAGAATTACGACCGCGGCAATACGGTGCGAAGCAGCGTATGAGAGCGGATGATGAGAAGGAATCACGAAGTCCCCACACACCGATTGACAGAACCCGGCAATTGCGCCCGGTTCTTGCAATAGAATTGTTACGTTCGGCCTGCACAGCTGAACCAATGACAGGAGGGTATTTAAACAATGAAGAAGTGCATGATTGGCAAGAAAGTCGGCATGACCCAGGTTTTCACCGAGAGCGGCGAGATGATCCCGGTTTCCGTCATCGTGGCGGGCCCAATCTCCGTAGTTCAGATGAAGACCAAGGAAAACGACGGCTACGAGGCAGTGAAGTTCGGTTTCAAGGAAATACCGGACCGCAAGGCCAACAAGCCCGAGAAGGGTCAGTTCAAGAAGGCGGGCATTTCCACCCGCAAGTACCTGCGTGAGTTCAAGCTCGACAACACCGCCGACTATGCGGTCGGACAAACGGTCAAGGTCGAGGAGATGTTCACTGCGGGTGACAAGATCGACGTATGCGGCATCACCAAAGGCAAAGGCTTTGCCGGTACCGTCAAGCGCTGGCACACACACCGCGGTCCGATGGCCCACGGTTCCGGTTACCACCGCGGACCCGGTTCCATGGGTGCCCACTCCGATCCGTCCCGTATCTACAAGGGCAAGGGCATGGCCGGTCACATGGGTGCTGAGCGGGTTACCGTCCAGAACCTCACCGTTGTCCGGGTGGATGCCGAGCGCGGTCTGCTCCTCGTAAAAGGTGCGGTTCCCGGCGCAAAGGAAGGCCTCCTTGTCATCAGGGATTCGGTCAAGGCATAACGGATTACGGATTGGAAGGAGGATTTTCGAATGCCGAAGGTAGATGTTTTCAACATGAAAGGCCAGAAGGTCGGCGACATGAATCTCAACGACGAAGTATTCGGCGTTGAAGTCAATGAGATCGCCATGCATACCGCCGTGGTCAACATTCTCGCGAATATGCGCCAGGGCAACCAGTCCACCAAGACCAAGCACGAAGTGCGCGGCGGCGGACGCAAGCCATGGCGCCAGAAGGGCACCGGCCGTGCCCGTCAGGGTTCCACCCGTTCCGCACAGTGGAAGGGCGGCGGCGTTGTACTCGGCCCGAAGCCGAGGAGCTACCGTTACTCCATCAACAAGAAGGTAAGGCGCATTGCGCTGCAGAGCGCGCTCTCCAGCAAGGTGCTTGCCAATGAGATCATCGTGCTCGACCAGCTTGCGATGAATGACATCAAGACGAAGGAATTCGCCACGATGCTCAAGAACCTCAACGTGAGCGGGACCGCTCTCGTCGTCCTGCCGGGCGTCGATGAAACGGTCACCAAGAGCGCCCGGAACATTCCGGATGTGAAGACCGCCTACGTCAATACCATCAATACCTACGACATCCTGAAGTATGGCAAGTTCATCATCACCAGGGATGCCGTTGAAAAAGTCGGGGAGGTGTTCGCATAATGAGACACGCGGAAGACATCCTGCTCCGTCCGTATGTTACGGAGAAGAGCAACCTGGACATCGCGGAAGGCCGCTACACCTTCATCGTCGACACGACTGCAACGAAGACCGAAATCCGTCAGGCAGTGGAAAAGCTGTTCTCGGTAAAGGTCCTTTCGGTGAACACCGTGAAATACGACGGCAAGGAAAAGCGCCAGGGCGCCCACAGCGGCTTCACACCCGCCTACAAGAAGGCCATGGTGAAGATCTCGATGGACAGCAAGTCCGCTTCCTTCCTTGGCAAGGGCAAAAAGGAAACAACCAATGCCAGGAAGTACAAGACGTCAATCGAAGAGTTCGGCGTTTCCCAATAAGTACGCCAGACTTTCGATGGCAGACCGTCGAAGTCCATCGGCGTCCCGGAAATATAGGCCATGCAGTCAGCCTGAGAACGGGACGGTCGATTCAGTAAAGGAGTGGAAGAAATGCCTACCAAGAAGTACAAACCGACTTCTCCTGCGAGACGATACATGACTGTCTCAACCTTCGAGGAGATCACCACGAACGTGCCGGAGAAAAGCCTGCTCGCTCCTCTCTCGAAGCATGCGGGCCGTAATTCCTACGGTCGCATCACCGTTCGCCACCAAGGCGGCGGAAATCGCCAGAAGTATCGCATCATCGACTTCAAGCGCGACAAGGACGGCGTTCCTTCAAAGGTCGCCACCATCGAGTACGACCCGAACCGTTCCGCCAACATCGCGCTGCTGCAATATGCGGACGGTGAGAAGCGCTACATCCTCGCCCCGAACAACCTGAAGGTCGGCGACGCCGTCATTTCGGGCCAGGGCGCGGACATCAAGCCGGGCAACTGCATCCCGATGGAATTCATCCCGGTCGGCACCATCATCCACAACCTTGAGCTCAAGCCCGGCAAGGGCGGCCAGCTGGTCCGCGCGGCCGGCAACATGGCGCAGCTCATGGGCAAGGATGCCGGTTACGCCCTCGTCCGTCTCCCGTCCGGTGAAATGCGCAAGATCATGTTGCGCTGCAAGGCCACCATCGGCCAGGTCGGAAACCTCGATCACGAGAACGTCAAGATCGGCAAAGCCGGCAGAAACCGCTGGAAGGGCATCCGCCCGAGCGTCCGCGGTGTCGTCATGAACCCGAACGACCATCCTCATGGTGGTGGTGAAGGCAAGTCCCCTGTCGGTATGCCCAGTCCGGTCACCCCTTGGGGCAAGCCGACGCTGGGTTACAAGACCCGCAAGAAGAACAAGCAGAGCAACAAGTTCATCGTGAAGCGCCGTAACGACAAATAAGCAGCGCGAGAGGAGGTTTCCACCGTGAGCAGATCATTGAAAAAAGGGCCTTACGTACTCGAAGGGCTTTTGAAGAAAATTGAAGACATGAACACCAGGAACGAGAAGAAGGTCTTCAAGACTTGGTCCCGTGCCTCCACCATCTTCCCGCAGTTTGTCGGTCACACGGTTGCCGTGCACGACGGACGCAAACACGTTCCGGTGTACATCACCGAGGACATGGTAGGACACAAACTCGGCGAGTTCGCACCCACCCGCACCTATCGCGGGCACGGCAAGAACGAGAAGAGCACGAAGAAACGCTAAGGCGTTCCGGGATTGGAAGGAGGAATACTCTTGGGCAGGAAAGCAATGTCGAAGGATGAGCTCCTCGCGAATAAAGCGGAGCTCCTCGAAAAATATGGCAAGGACCAACGGAAATCCAGGAAGCTCCCCATTCTTACGAAGAAGGAGAAGAAGGTCCTGGGAATCGGCAAGGACGAGGGCCGCGCAATCGTGATGCATGCACGTGTATCCAGCCGCAAGGCGAAACTGGTGCTGGACATCATCCGCGAAAAGGGCATCGACGAGGCAACGGCCATTTTGACCTACTCGTCCCGCAACGCGTCCGAAATCCTCATCAAGCTCCTGAAGTCGGCTGAAGCCAACGCCGTCAACAACAATGGCCTGAACCGTGACAAATTGTTCGTGGCCGAGGCGTATGCGGAACAGGGACCCACCATGAAGCGCATCATGCCCCGCGCACAAGGCCGGGCTTTCCACATCCGCAAGAGAACCAGCCATTTGACGCTGGTGCTGAAGGAAAGAGCGTAAGGAGGAAGGTATGGGCCAGAAAATCAATCCCCACGGTTTGCGAATCGGAATCATCAAGGATTGGGATACGAAATGGTATGCCGATGCCAAGGATTTCAGCACATTCCTCGTGGAAGACGTGAAACTCCGCAAGTTTGTGAAAACGAAGCTTTTTGCAGCAGGCATCGCCCGTATTGAAATCGAGCGCGCCGCGAACAAGATCAAGATGAACATCCACACCGCGAAGCCCGGCATCGTCATCGGTCGCCAGGGCGCAGGCATCGAGGCGCTCCGCAAGGAACTCGAAGTCATGACCGGCAAGGGCGTTCTTCTGAACATCACAGAAATCCGCCAGCCCGACCAGAACGCCCAGCTTGTGGCCGAGAACATCGCCGCCCAGCTGGAGAAGCGCACTTCGTTCCGCCGTGCCATGAAGCAGGCGATGACCCGTGCGATGAAGTTCGGCGCGAAAGGCATCAAGACCAAGTGTTCCGGTCGTCTCGGCGGAGCTGAAATCGCCCGTGTCGAGCACTACCACGAGGGAACCATTCCGCTCCAAACCCTTCGTGCCGACATCGACTACGGTTTTGCCGAAGCAAGCACCACATACGGCAAGATCGGCGTGAAGGTCTGGATCTACAAGGGTGAGGTTCTTCCCGCGAAGAAGAGGGAATCGAGGGAAGGGGGAGACAAGTAATATGTTGATGCCGAAGAGGGTCAAATACAGAAGGGTTCACAGAGGCCGCATGACCGGCGTTGCCACCCGTGGCAACAAAGTGTCCCACGGCGAATACGGCCTGATGGCCACCGAACCCGCATGGATCACCAGCAACCAGATTGAATCCGCCCGTATCGCGATGACCCGTTTCATCAAGCGTGGCGGCCAGGTCTGGATCAAGATTTTCCCGGACAAGCCGGTCACGAAGAAACCCGCTGAAACCCGCATGGGTTCCGGTAAAGGTTCACCGGAATACTGGGTCGCCGTTGTGAAGCCGGGCCGCGTTCTCTTTGAAATCGCCGGCGTGACGGAAGATGTGGCGAAAGAGGCATTGCGTCTCGCCATGCATAAGCTGCCCTTGAAGTGCAAGGTCGTGGCACGTAGCGAAGAGGTGGGTGAAGAGAATGAAGTCGAATGAATTGAGCGCCCTGAGAGAAAAGAACCGCGACGAACTGGTCGAGGAACTTTCCGCCCTCAAGGCGGAACTGTTCAAACTCCGGTTCCAGCACGCGACGAGCCAGCTTGACAACCCGATGAAGCTCAAGGCCGTCAAGAAGGAAATCGCGGTGGTGAAAACCGTCATCCGCGAGATGGAAATCGGGATCAAGAGATGAGTGCGGCGTTGCCGCCAATACCGGAAGGAGGTTCGTTCCGCGTGGCTGAAGAAAGAGGAATGAGAAAAACCCGTGTGGGCCGTGTTGTCAGCGACAAGATGGACAAGACCATTGTCGTCGCCATTGAGGACAGCTACCGTCACCCGCTGTACAAGAAGATCGTCAAGCGCACCTACAAGCTGAAGGCGCATGATGAAAACAACGAGTGCACCCTTGGCGATCGCGTCGAGGTCATGGAGACCCGGCCGCTCAGCAAGGACAAGCGCTGGAGACTGGTCTCGGTCATCGAGAAGGCGAAGTAAGGAGGCGACGAAGATGGTACAGACTCAAACATATCTGAAGTCGGCCGACAACACGGGCGCCAAGGAATTGTTCTGCATCAAGGTGCTGGGCGGCTCCAAAAGGAAATACGCCAACATCGGCGACGTGATTGTCTGCTCGGTCAAAAATGCAACACCCGGCGGTGTTGTTAAAAAGGGCGAAGTCGTGAAAGCGGTCATCGTGCGTTCCGTGAAGGGTCTCAAGCGCCCCGACGGCTCCACCATCCGTTTTGACGAAAACGCTGCCGTCATCATCAAGGATGATGGCAACCCCAAGGGGACCCGTATCTTCGGGCCCGTGGCCAGGGAACTGCGCGAGAAGGATTACATGAAAATCATTTCTCTCGCTCCCGAAGTGCTGTGAGAGGAGGCCGACGAAGATGGCAAAGGTTCATGTAAAAAAAGGCGACACCGTCTATGTGCTCAACGGGAAGGACGGCGGCAAAAAAGGCAAGGTCCTTTCAGTCGTTCCCGCTTCCGATCCGTCTGACAACAAGGTCCTCGTCGAGGGCGTCAACATCGTCACCAAACATGTCAAGCCGCGTCAGGGCATGCGTCAGGGCGGACTGGTTCACCAGGAATCCCCGATCAACGCATCCAAGGTCATGCTGGTCTGCAGCAAGTGCGGCGTTCCCACGAAGGTGGGTCGCAAGATTCTTGAGTCCGGAGCGAAAGCCCGCGTCTGCAAGAAGTGCGGCGAGACCATCGACGTGGTCGGCGACAAAGAGTAACCGGAGGAGGTTGACGGGACATGCCGAGATTATTGGACAAATACAACAAGGACGTCGCACCGGCGCTCCAGGATAAATTCAAATTCAAGAGCACCATGCAGACGCCGAAACTCGTCAAGGTCGTCATCAACATGGGCTGCGGGGATGTCAAGGACAACCCGAAGGCCATTGAGGTTGCCGTCTCCGAGCTTGCGACCATCACAGGCCAGAAGCCGGTCATCACGAAGGCGAAGAAGTCGGTTGCCGCATTCAAGCTCCGCGAGGGCATGAACATCGGCACCAAGGTCACCCTCCGTGGCACCCGCATGTACGAGTTTGTCGACAAGCTGTTCAACATCGCCCTGCCCCGCGTCCGCGACTTTCGCGGCGTAGGCGCCGATTCCTTCGACGGACGCGGCAATTTCTCGATGGGCGTCCGCGAACAGCTGATTTTCCCGGAAATCGAGTATGACAAGGTCGACAAGGTCCGTGGCATGGATATCACGTTCGTAACCACCGCTGCCAGCGACGAAGAAGCCAAAGAACTTCTCACGCTGCTCGGCATGCCGTTCGTGAAGGGCTAAGGAGGAAAACATGGCGAAGTTATCGATGAAATTGAAGCAACAGAAGACGCCGAAATTCTCCACCCAGGCGTATAGCCGCTGCAAGCTCTGCGGACGGCCCCACGCCTATATGAGAAAGTTCGGCATCTGCCGTCTTTGCTTCAGAGACCTGGCCTACAAGGGACAGATTCCCGGCGTGAAGAAGGCAAGCTGGTAAACAACGCGAAAGGAGGTCCGATTCCATGCAAGCTACCGACGTTATTGCAGACATGCTCACCAGAATCCGCAACGCCGCCACGTCCCGCCACGAAACCGTGGACGTGCCCGCTTCGAACCTGAAGAAGCAGATTGCGGCCATTCTGTTGGAGGAAGGCTATATCCGCGACTTCTCCGAAGTGGCGGACGACAAGCAGGGCGTGATTCGCATCACGCTCAAGTATGTCGAAAACAAGAAGAACATCATCTCCGGCATCAAGCGCATCTCCAAACCCGGACTGCGCGTGTATGCCGGCAAAGAGGAGATGCCTCGCGTCCTCGGCGGCCTCGGCATCGCGATTGTTTCCACTTCCAAGGGAATCATGACCGACAAGCAGGCCCGTAAACTCGGCATCGGCGGCGAAGTGCTCGCCTTTGTCTGGTAAAGAGTCACCCAACCATTCAGAAGGTAGTTCTGAAAAGGATGTGCGAAATCATGCGCGCATCCGTAATCTAAGGACTGGAGGTATCCCATGTCTCGTATCGGTAGAATGCCGGTTGTCATCCCGGCGGGCGTCGAAATCAAATTCGACGGTCAGACTGTCACGGTGAAGGGCCCGAAGGGCACGCTCACCCAGACTTTCCACAAGAACATGGCTCTGGAAATGGAAGGCAAGACCGTTTTGGTCAAGCGTCCGAATGACGAGAAGGAAAATCGTGCCCTGCATGGTCTCACCCGTGCCTTGCTCAACAACATGGTCACCGGTGTATCCGCCGGATTCGACAAGAGCCTGGACATCGTCGGTGTCGGCTACAGGGCCCAGAAGCAAGGAAAGAAGCTGGTTCTCACGCTTGGCTTCTCTCATCCCGTCGAAATGGAAGAACCCGCAGGCATCACCTTCGACGTTCCTTCACAAGACAAAATCATTGTCCGCGGCGCGGACAAGCAGCTGGTCGGCGAGATTGCCGCCCAGATCCGCGAAAAGCGCCCGCCTGAACCGTACAAGGGCAAGGGCGTCCGCTACACCGGCGAAGTCATCATCCGCAAGGAAGGCAAGACCGGCGGCAAGGGCAAGAAGTAAGGAAGGGAGCACGAAGCGATGATTAAACTTGTTGACAGAAGCAAGGTCCGGCTTCGCAAACATGTCCGGGTTCGCAAGAAGATTTCCGGCACGTCTGCAAAACCGCGTCTGGCGGTTTTCAGGAGCGCGAGGCACATATACGCCCAGATTATCGATGATGTGGCAGGCAGCACACTCGTGTCCGCCTCCACGCTCGATGAGGCCCTCAAGGGTCAGGGCTACACCGGCAACAAGTCCGCAGCCAAGACTGTGGGAAAACTGGTTGCTGAAAAGGCACTCGAAAAAGGTATCAAGCAGGTCGTGTTCGACCGCGGCGGCTACATTTATCACGGCAGGGTGAAGGAACTCGCGGACGGCGCACGTGAAGCCGGCCTTGAGTTTTAAGCCGCAGCAAAGGAGGGGAACAACTTGCAGAAAATTGATGCCAGCGTACTTGATCTGAAGGAAAAGGTCGTCAATATCGGCCGCGTGACCAAGGTTGTCAAGGGCGGTCGTAACTTCCGCTTTGCAGCCCTCGTCGTCATCGGCGACGAAAACGGCCATGTCGGCGTAGGTTCCGGCAAAGCTGCCGAAATCCCGAATGCCATCCGCAAGGGCATTGAAGACGCGAAGAAGAACCTCATCAAAGTGCCTACGACCGGCACGACGATCCCCCACGAGAGCATCGGCATCTTCGGAGCCGGTCAGGTCCTGCTTCGTCCGGCGCCGGAAGGCACCGGCGTCATCGCAGGCGGTCCGGTCCGTGCGGTTCTCGAACTCGCGGGTATTCATGACATCACCACCAAGTCGATCGGATCCAACAATCCGACGAACATGGTGCGCGCAACCATCGAAGGACTTGCCCAGCTCCGTACGGTCGAAGAGATCGCCAAGCTGCGCGGCAAGACCGTCGAACAGATTCTGGACTGAGGAGGCAACATGGGCACGTTGAAGATCAAATTGGTCAGGAGCACCATTAAGGCGCTTGAAAAACAAAAGGCTACGGTTGCCGCACTCGGACTGCACAAGATCGGCCATGTGGTCGAACAGCAGGACAATGCCCAGATCCGCGGCATGCTTGACAAGGTCGCGCATCTTGTCAGCGTCGAAGAAAACTAAGGGAGGTGTACCCAATGAATCTGTTTGAATTGCAGCCGGGCGCACCCCGCCAGGCATCGAAGCGCAAGGGCCGCGGACATGGTACCGGAAACGGCAAAACCGCCGGCAAGGGCCACAAGGGTCAGAACGCCCGTGCAGGCGGCGGCGTACGCCCCGGTTTCGAAGGCGGTCAGATGCCTTTGTACCGTCGTATTCCGAAGCGTGGCTTCAACAACTACGAATTCGCCAAGGTCTTCGCCGAAGTGAAGCTTTCCGATCTCGAGCGTTTCGAGAACGGGACCGAAGTGACAGCCGAACTGCTCAAGGCGGAAGGCATCATCAAGAAGCTTCTCGATGGCATTGTTGTACTCGGAAATGGTACACTTACGAAGAAGCTGACCGTCAAGGCCGCGCGGTTCACCGCGTCCGCCTCCGGGAAGATTGAAGCCGCAGGAGGAAAGGCAGAGGTGGTTTGACATGGAGAACGTACTCGCTCCATTGAAGAATGCCTGGAAGATTCAGGATCTCCGCAAGAAGCTGTTCATGATGGTTCTCTTGCTGGTCCTATACCGCGTCGGTGTCTACATCCCTGTACCCGGCCTGTCCGGATCCCAGTTGGCAGCCATGGTCTCCGGCCAGGGCAGCCTCCTCGGATTCATGGACATCCTGGCCGGTGGCGCCTTCCAGAACGCCAGCATCTTTGCGATGTCAATCACCCCCTACATCAATGCATCCATCATCATGCAGCTCCTCACCATCGCCATTCCGGCGCTGGAACGCCTTTCCAAGGAAGGGGAAGAGGGCCGCAAGGTCATTGCCCAGTGGATACGCTACGGCACTGTCATTCTTGGTTTTGTAGAAGCAAGCGCCATGTACATCGGTTTCCGCGGTGCGGTCACCACGCCTGGTGTCTGGTCCTACCTGACCATCACGTTGTCCCTGACCGCAGGTACCGCATTCATCATGTGGCTCGGCGAGCAGATCAACCAGTATGGCATCGGCAACGGCATTTCCATGATCATCTTCGTCAACATCATCTCCCGTGGGCCTTCCGGGTTCCGGGCGCTGGTTGACATCATCCTGAACTATAACGAGGAAGGTCGGCTTCTGATCGGTATTGCCATCGTCCTTGCCATCGTTGTCGTATTCACCGGTGTCGTGGCGTTCGTCATCTGGGTCACCCAGGCGGAGCGCCGCATCCCGGTCCAGTACGCGAAACGCGTGGTCGGACGCAAAATGTATGGTGGTCAGAGCACCCACATTCCGATGAAGGTGAATGTGTCGGGCGTTATCCCGATCATCTTCGCCATGTCCATCCTGGCTTTCCCTGCCACCATCATCAACCTGGTGGCGCCGCAGTCGACCGGTATCTGGTCCATCCTTCGAAACTTCAACGGTGGTCCGCTTTACACGATTCTTCTTGCGGTCTTTGTCATGGCGTTTACGTTCTTCTACACGGTGCTGGTGTTCAACCCCATCGAGTTGGCCAACAACATCCGGAAGAACGGCGGGTTCATTCCCGGTATTCGTCCAGGCAAGCCTACTTCGGACTATATCTCCAAGGTCCTGAACCGGATTACCTGGTTCGGCGCCCTGTTCCTCGCCCTCATCACCATCTTCCCGAGCATTCTGCAATCGGTCACGAAAGTGCCGGGCTTGTGGTTTGGCGGTACTTCGCTGCTCATCATGGTCGGCGTTGCACTCGACACCATGAAGCAGATTGAGTCGCAGCTGCTGATGAGGCATTACAAAGGATTCCTCGATTAAGCACGAAATGGGTGGCCGGGTTCAAACCCAGACACCTGAAACGGTCCCATGGCGTCCTTGCGGATGCCATGGGACGTTTCCCAATATCGGGCAACCTGTGGGGCGAAAACTTTGTGAAAATTTTTTCATTTTCGTCCTGCAGACAGGCTGAAATCCCGTTCCGGTTGTTCACAGTGGTGCGTACCGGTACGGGTTGCCTGCATTCATGCAACGAAGGCAGGCGGAAAGGTGGGAACACGCATGAGAATGATTTTGCTCGGACCTCCCGGCGCAGGCAAAGGGAGTCAGGCCCAAAACCTCTCGGCCGCGTTGTCCGTCCCGCATATCTCCACGGGCGACATCTTCAGGGCCAACATCAAGGAAGGCACGGAACTCGGAAAACAGGTCAAGACCATCATCGATGCGGGCGGACTGGTTCCGGACGAATTGACGGTACGCATTGTCGAGGATCGTCTCGCCCAATCGGATTGCCTGAATGGTTTCATTCTTGATGGCTTTCCCCGCACCATCCCGCAGGCGGAGCAGCTAGACGCACTGCTGGAACGGGAAGGGAAGGCGGTTGAGATCGTCATCAATCTCCTTTGTCCGGATGAAGTCATTGTCGGCCGCATGTCCGGTCGACGGATGTGCTCCTGCGGACGGACGTACCATACGAAGAGCAACCCGCCGCGTGTGACTGGAATCTGCGATGCGGATGGCAACGCCCTTTACATCCGCGAGGATGACAAGGAGGAAACCGTCCGGAACAGGCTCGTAACCTATCATCGGCAGACGGAGCCGCTCATCGCGCACTACACGCGCCAAGACGTCGTTCGGGACATCGACGGGACCCTGTCCATCGCCGATACGACAGACGCCATTCTGGCAGCAGTTAGGAAATGAACCTATGATCTCCATCAAATCCCAGCGTGAGCTGGACTGCATGAAACGGGCCGGAGACATTGTGGCACGCGTGCTGCTGCTGATGCAGGAGATGGTCGTGCCCGGAATTTCGACCCTGGAACTTGATCGGGCTGCTGCGGAACTCATTCGCAAGGCCGGTGCGATTCCGTCTTTTCTGGGTGTCCCTTGCGCTTATGGTGGGATCCCCTTTCCAGGCGTCATCTGCGCTTCAGTCAACGAAGAGGTCATTCATGGCATTCCAGGCCCGCGGATCCTGAAGGACGGGGATATTCTCAGCGTTGATACCGGTGCCATCCTCAATGGCTGGCATGGAGATGCTGCAAGGACTTTCCCAGTCGGGACGGTATCCACGGAAGCCCAACGACTTCTTTCCGTCACGGAAGAAAGCTGCGTCGCCGGTATCTCCGCGGCCTTGTCCGGCAATCGGGTTCGCGACATCTCCGAGGCCATACAGCTCCATGTGGAGAAGAATGGATTCTCTGTTGTTCGTGACTTCGTCGGGCATGGCATTGGAACGGAAATGCACGAAGAACCGCAGATCCCGAATTATGTCGGTCGAGAACGCGGTCCCCGTCTGACGGAGGGTATGACACTCGCCATTGAACCGATGGTGAATGTGGGAACCTGGAAGGTCAACGTGCTGACGGACAAGTGGACGGTTGTGACCGTTGACGGAAAGCTGTCGGCACATCATGAAAACTCGATTGTCGTTACGGAAAATGGTCCGATCGTCCTGACGCAATGCTGGTAAGAGGACCTGAAAAATCCTCTTGTAATTCCTGCGTCTTTCCATTAAAATATAGTAGTTAGACTCGGAGTTTAACGCCTTGACGTCATGACCTTTTTTCCGTCTTGGCAAAAGCAGGTGCTTGGAACGTTCACGGGGTGGTTCAGTGGAATCCGTCATTGGCAGGTTTGCATGGTCCAAAGCCGGACGGGACAAGGGCCGGCTGTTCATCATCACCGCTGTGGCAGACGATAGTCATGTCATGGTGGCGGATGGGGAGATCCGCCGTGTGGACAGGCCGAAGAAGAAGAGACTCAGACACCTGGCCATCACGGAGAAAACTGCCGAGTCTGTTGCGGAGACCTATCGCAACCGGAGGAAGCCGTTGGATGCGGAACTCAGGGAAGCGGTCCGATCAGCACGCGAGGCGGACGGAATCAAGTCTCCGGCCAGTCGGCCGGAAGCGGTGCATGACAGCTAGAACCGGTATTTGCGTCGTCACCCACATTGAAAAGGATTCAGCGCAAATGCAGGCTGGATGGGGAGGTTTGAACTTTGGCAAAAGACACGAGCAACAAGGAAGATATCATCGAACTCGAAGGCGTGGTGCAGGAAGCACTTCCGAACGCAATGTTCCGGGTGAAGCTGCAGAACGGCATTGAGATCCTTGCCCATATTTCCGGCAAACTGCGCATGAACTACATCCGCATTCTGCCGGGTGACCGGGTCACCATTGAAATGTCCACCTATGACCTGACACGTGGCCGCATTACGTGGCGTGCGAAATAAGGAACCGAACAGGACAGATGGCTGCAACCGGGAATTTTCAGAAGCTCTTTCATTAAAGCAGGCTTCAGGAGATGACCGGAATCATTACATTGCTTCACGGCCCGAAAGGGACTTGAATGCCAGAGCAGACGAACGGAGGGAATCCAAGATGAAAGTAAAACCGTCGGTCAAGAAAATTTGCGAAAAATGCAAGATCATCCGCAGAAAAGGTCGCGTCATGGTCATCTGCTCCACACCCAAGCACAAGCAAAGACAAGGCTGAGTCCGAAACCGGCGGGAAACATGCCCGTTCGAGCAGGATTCCCGGCATTTCCGGCCGGTGACGGCAAGCTGTATGGCGCCTCAGAACAGGAGAACTGGATTGGGAAGGTGCGGCTAATCGGGATGATCCTGGTTTACCGGAACAATCTTCACATAAAGCAAACAGGAATCATACGGAATACTTCAGGAACCCCATCCTCGGTGTTTCAATTGCACCGGCCACGGGGAGACCGCAATCGGAAACAGGGCGAAGCCGCCCACGCCGGACCATGGTTCGGCGAGCATGAGTCGGAGGTGCAGTAAATTGGCTCGTATAGCAGGTGTTGACTTGCCAAGGGAAAAAAGAGTTGAAATCGGCCTGACCTATATTTTCGGTATTGGCAGGACCCGTTCCACCGAGATCCTCAACGAAACCGGTATCAGCCCTGACACACGTGTCCGGGATCTGACGGATGAGGAAATCACCAAGCTCCGTGACAAGATTGAGAAGTCTTACACGGTAGAGGGCGATCTGCGTCGTGAAACCGCATTGAACATCAAGCGACTGGTGGAAATCCGTTGCTATCGCGGTCTTCGTCACAGGATGGGTCTTCCGGTCCGCGGCCAGCGTACGAAAACGAACGCCAGAACCCGCAAAGGCCCGAGAAAGACCATAGCCAACAAGAAGAAGTAAGCGGGAGGTCGAACGCACAATGGCTGCAGCAGGAAAAGTTGTCAGAAGATCCAGGAAGAAAAAGGAGAAAAAGAATATTGAGCGGGGCGCCTGCCATATTCGTTCCTCCTTCAACAATACCATCGTCACCATGACGGATACGATGGGAAATGCCCTTTCTTGGGCAAGCGCCGGCGGCCTCGGCTTCCGCGGTTCCAAGAAGAGCACGCCATTCGCCGCACAGCAGGCTGCGGAAACCGCAGCACGCGCTGCCATGGAGCATGGCCTCCGGCTGGTCTCGGTGTACGTGAAGGGTCCGGGTTCCGGACGTGAAGCGGCCATCCGCGCATTGCAGACTGCAGGACTCGAAGTGAATCTGATCAAGGATGTCACGCCGATCCCGCACAATGGCTGCAGACCGCCCAAGAGAAGAAGAGTTTGACGGAGGTGTAGGAACCCATGGCAAGATATACAGGTGCATCATGCAAACTTTGCCGCCGCGAAGGGCAGAAGCTGTTCCTCAAGGGCGAACGGTGCTATGGCGGCAAATGCGCGCTCAGCCGGAGGGCCTACGCGCCCGGCCAGCACGGCGCAGCCAAGAAGAAACTTTCCGAATATGGCGTCCAGCTGCGTGAAAAGCAGAAGGCGAAGCGTTTTTACGGAATCCTTGAAAGCCAGTTCCGCAATTATTTCGAAATGGCGGACGGTAAAAAGGGCATCACCGGCGAAGTGCTTCTCCAGTTGCTTGAATCCCGTTTGGACAATGTCGTTTACCGCATGGGCTTCGGCTCGACAAGGGCGGAAGCGCGTCAACTTGTTACGCATGGCCATTTTACCATCAACGGCAAGCGCGTGAACATTCCCTCCTATCTGACCAAGGTTGGAGAGGCGATCGAAGTCTGCGAAAGCAGCCGCAAGTCTGTCCGTTTCAAGGAAATCCTCGATATGACCGGTTCCAAGGTCGTTCCGAAGTGGATTGAAGTCGATCAGGAAAACCTCAAGGGCAGAGTCGTCGCCGTTCCCGCCAGGGAAGACATCGATCTGCCGGTGCAGGAACACCTCATCGTCGAACTCTACTCCAAGTAATCAACCGGAACATGCGGGCAGGGCGGTCCCTCGCGGGATCGGCCCGCTTCGCAGGCTGGAACCCAAGGAGGGTTGACTGATGATCGAAATTGAAAAGCCGAGGATTGAATGCGTGGAAACCTCCGGGAACAATTCCTATGGGAAGTTCGTGGTGGAACCGCTGGAACGGGGTTACGGCATCACGCTCGGCAACTCTCTCCGCCGGATACTCCTTTCCTCGCTGCCCGGTGCGGCGGTCACCTCGATCAAGATTGACGGCGTGCTCCATGAGTTCTCCACCGTACCCGGCGTTGTCGAGGATGTGACGGAAATCATCCTGAACATGAAAGGCCTGCGCTTGAAGCTTCACGGCGACGAAGCGAAGACCCTGTACATCGACTACGAAGGCGAAGGGGAAATCAAGGCCGGCGACATCAAGACGGATGCCGATGTGGAAATCCTCAATCCGGACATGCACATCGCGACCATCTCGGGAAGCAATCGGTTCTTCATGGAGATCGCGGTGAACCATGGCCGCGGGTATGTGGCTGCCGACAAGAACAAGACGCCGAACCAGCCGATCGGCATCATCCCGATCGACTCCATCTACACCCCGTGCATGAAGGTCAATTATGTCGTGGACAATACCCGTGTGGGTCAGGTCACCGACTATGACCGTCTCACGATCGAAGTGTGGACGGACGGCAGCATCGCTCCGGAAGAGGCCATCAGTCTGGGGGCTAAAATCCTCAGCGATCACCTCAACCTTTTCATCAACCTCAACGACAAGGCCCGTCACGCCGAGATCCTCGTGGAAAAGGGTGAACCCGCCCGCGACAAGATTCTTGAGATGACCATTGAGGAACTGGACCTTTCCGTCCGTTCCTACAACTGTCTGAAACGTGCCGGGATCAACACCGTCGAGGATCTGACGAACAAGACTGAGGATGACATGATGAAGGTCCGCAATCTGGGCCGCAAGTCTTTGGAAGAAGTCGTGCAGAAGCTGGAGGCCATGGGTCTGTCGCTCGCACCGACTGAAGAATGATTCCGTTGTCGGGCCTTGGGTCCGGCAGGGAAGCAGGTTTCACTGCGGTTATGCAAACAAGCAAGAATTGGGTCTCCGGCAATTGACAGGAAAGCCCATTTTCAAACAGAACGAAACGGGTTCAATTGCCGGACCTGAAGCATCGATTGATTCGAGGGAGGGAATACAATGCCGACACAGAGGAAGCTGGGACGGCCGACCGATCAGCGCAAAGCCATGCTGAAAGGGCTGGTCACCTCTCTGATCCATTACGGACGCATCGAAACCACGGAAACCCGCGCCAAGGAAGTGCAAGCCATCGCAGAAAAACTGATCGCGCTCGCCGCGAAGGAATGCGACAACTTCTCCTCCAAAGCGGTCACCGTCAGTGCGCCGGTGATGGATAGCAAGGGGTACAAATCCTATAAGACCGTTACATCCAAAAACGGAAACAAGTATCAGGTCGTGGAACGCGCGAAGAAGGAAGAACTCCGTCAGGTCGATGGCCCGACGCGTCTTTCCGCACGCCGCAACATGATGAACTGGCTGTACCGTGTTCACGATGAAAACGGCAATGCCGTCAGCATGACCAACAAGCTGATGAATGAAATCGGACCGAAGTTCAAGGATACGAAGGGCGGATACACCCGCACCATCAAGCTCGGCGCACGCCGTGGCGACGGGGCTCCCGTTGTCGTCCTCGAACTGACGAAGTAAAAAGCACCCGGACAGCGCAGGCTTTCCGGACCCCCACTGTACCAACAGACTGGATGGAGAGCGGACGCATGTCTGTTCTCCATTTTTGTCTATCTGCCGCCCAGCGGCAGATAGACAAAAATACGCCAAACGCCGGCAGCAACATTCCGAAGGAAAGTTGCGAGAGGTGGTTGTGCGATGAGGACTGGTGCTTCAAAGCGGCAGATAGACAAAAATACGCCAAACGCCGGCAGCAACATTCCGAAGGAAAGTTGCGAGAGGTGGTTGTGCGATGAGGACTGGTGCCGCCCGGCGGCAGATAGACAAACTGGTAAAACCGTTTCCGGCGAGGGCAAGTGGCGCGGACCCCCATGTGGCCGTGACCCGCCTTCACCCTTCAGGAGTCAATATGAGCAGCATCATTGAAATGCAGAAAGCGGGATACCGCTATGCTTCGCACATGCCGGACACACCGCCTGTCCAGGCGGTTTCTGCCATGGATCTTTCGATACGGCAAGGTTCCTTCTGGGTTGTACTCGGGCGAAATGGTTCGGGGAAATCCACCTTGTCCAGGCTCATGAATGCATTGCTTCTCCCCAAGGACGGCACAGTTTTCGTGGATGGCCTTGAAACGAGCAATGAAGCGTATTTGTGGCAAATCCGCCGTACTGTCGGCGTCGTTTTCCAAAATCCGGACAACCAGATTGTTGCGACCACCGTGGAAGAGGATGTTGCCTTCGGGCCTGAAAACCTGGGTGTGCCGCAGGCTGAAATCCGAAACAGAGTGGATCATGCGCTGGAAACCGTATCAATGTCCGGTTACCTCGCGCATTCCCCCCACATGCTGTCGGGTGGGCAGAAGCAACGTGTCGCCATCGCCGGCATTCTGGCCATGCAGCCCAAATGCATTGTTTTGGATGAAGCAACATCCATGCTGGATCCGGAAGGACGTCAGGAAGTCCTGCAGGCCATCCGGATGCTGCACCGTGAACATGGGATGACGGTTGTGCTGATCACACATCATATGGAAGAGGCAATCGGGGCGGATCATGTCCTGGTCATGCAGGCCGGCGCAACGCTGTTGTCCGGCACGCCCGAGGAAGTGTTCCAGCATCCCGTCCAATTGCGGGAAGCCGGTCTTGATGTGCCGCAGATCACCTCCTTCGGGGAATCCCTCAGGGAAACGGGCTTGTATGAAGGAGTTCTTCCTGTGACGGCGGAAGATACACGGAATCTCATGAATACGCTGTTGATCGGGAAATCAAACAGCGATTTTCAGGAGACAATTCAGGCGAAAGCAGCAATTTCCGCAGAAAAGACGCCCATCATACGAGCAACGGATCTGCGGCATGTATACATGCCAGGCACCCTGTATGAACGAACTGCGCTGGACGGCGTTACCCTTTCTGTCAATCGGGGCGAGGTTCTCGGCATCATCGGTCATACGGGTTCCGGGAAAACCACCTTCGTACAGCATCTGAACGGGTTGCTGAAGGCGACTTCCGGCACACTGGAAGTCGATGGGGAAGTGGTCGGGCCCAAAGCCTTGAAGGCACTTCGGAAGAAGGTAGGGCTTATCTTCCAGTACCCCGAGCATCAGTTGTTTGAGGAAACCGTTGCGAAGGACATCGCCTTCGGACTCATCCAAAGCGGCATGCCGAAAGAGGAAATCGAACGTCGTGTGGAACGTGCAGCCCGGCTCTTGTCGATAACACCGGAAATGCTCGCGAAATCCCCCTTCGAGCTATCCGGAGGACAAAAGAGACGTGCTGCCATTGCAGGCGTTCTGGCCATGGAACCTTCCATTCTCATTCTGGATGAGCCGACCGCCGGCCTGGATCCCAAGGGCAGTCGCGAGGTATTCGCGTTGCTGCGCGCCTTGAACCGGAATGAAGGGACCACCATTGTCCTCATCTCCCACAACATGGAAGACATCGCAGCCTTTGCAGACCGTGTGGCTGTTTTTCGTGAAGGCCGCATGGCCATGCTCGATACACCGCGTGTGATTTTTGCCAGGCAGGAGGAACTGACACGCATGCATCTGGATGTTCCAGCAATCACGCGCGTATTCCGGGATGCCGGAAACCGTCTTGGGATCAGGATCCCATCCGTTCTGACCGTCCCTGAAGCGGTTGGCTTGCTGCAAGGCATGGGCAATGGGGGTGCGGCATGATAGGAAACATCACCCTCGGCCAGTACATACCGGGAAACTCGGTCATGCACCGGATGGATCCGCGTTCGAAAATCCTGTGGACAGGCGTCTTCATGGTTTTGACCTTTTTGATGGAAGCCTGGCCCGAATACATCCTGATGGCTGGCTGGACGTTCTTTTTGCTTCAAACGAGCCAAGTGCCGATCCGGCAATCCCTCAAGGGATTGAAGCCGCTCCTGTTCCTTCTTGCCTTCACAACGGTTTTGAACCTTTTCCTGATACCCGGCGAATACATCTGGCATGTCGGGAAATTCGGCATAACCTATGAAGGAATCCAGATGGCCGTGAAGGTGTTCTTCCGGCTCTGCATTCTTGTGATTACCGCCTCTCTCATGACACTGACCACAACGCCGATGTCCATGACGGACGGCCTTGAACGGATGATGAACCCGTTGAAGCGTCTTCGTGTTCCGGTTCATGAAATCGCCATGATGATGTCGATTGCCCTTCGCTTCATTCCGACGCTCCTGGAGGAAACGGAACGAATCATGAAGGCACAGGCATCCCGTGGTGCGGAATTCGACACCGGCAACCTCTTTCGTCGGGTGAAAAGTTTCGTTCCGGTCCTGGTGCCTCTGTTTGTGAGTGCGTTCAAGCGTGCGGATGAACTTGCGGAAGCGATGGAATCCAGGGGATACCGGGGCGGTGAAGGACGGACCCGTCTGAAAGTGCTTCAGTTCACCCGTGTGGATCTGGTTGCGGGAATCGTCTGTGCGGGCGTAACCCTCGGGTTTGCGGTCCTTCGTGCCTTCATGTGACACATCCGGCGATGGCAGTCATGCAACGGAAAGGAAGAAAAACATGTCGTTCCTGATGGAAACCCACTTCCACACCTCGGAAGTCAGCCGGTGCGGCAAAGTGAAGGCATCCGATGCGGTACGCCTTTACAAGGAAAAGGGATATCACGGCATTGTTGTGACAGACCATTTCTGCACCGATTTTTTCGAACGTCTGGGTGCTTTGTCCTGGGATGCAAAGGTGGATGCCTATCTCGAGGGATATCATGCCGCAAGGGCCGCAGGGAAAGCCTGCGGCATCCAGGTGATCCTTGGATTGGAATATGCTTTTCCCGGTACGTTTGACGATATCCTCGTGTACGGAGTCACGCCGGAAATGCTGAAGGCGAACCCGGACATGTACAGGCTTGGCCCCGTCGGTTTCGCGAAACTGGCACAGCGCGAGAATCTGCTGCTGATTCAAGCCCATCCGTTCCGTCCCTATATCACGCGGGTGTACGAGGACATGCTGGAGGGGCTTGAAGTGTACAACGGAAATCCCCGGCATGACTCGGACAACGGCAAGGCTGCGCGTTTGGCACAGAAAAAGGGGTGGGTGCAGTTATCCGGTTCGGATTTCCATCAGGAGGGGGATGTCGCGGCCGGCGGAATTCTTCTGTCGGAAATGCCATCCGATTCACCCTCGTTTGCGGCCATGCTGAGACGGATTCGCACACCAGAGCTGATTACAGGTCTGTAGTTGATTCCGATTGCATGGGGAGCGGACGTACTCCCATCAATAGACAAAAAAACGGAACGCGTGATATCATGAATGCTGTTGCCGCTTTGGCCGATTCCACGGCTGAACATGCATCAAGAAATGCGTTCCGGTCAGGACTGGAAGTGTGTGCTTCCGTGCTGTCCGGCCAACGAAATGACCAATGTTGCCATACGAAAGAAAAAATCATCCCTGGAGGGTGACGATGGAACCGAAAATCAAGGTGGACGTCATTCGCGAGAAAAGTTTCGATCCGACCTTCTTTGTCAAGGTCAGTTACGATACGGACTCCATTCACCTGTCTTCCATTCCTGTCTGGGTCGAACGGCGTGCACCGCGCGTCACGTTTGATTTTCCCGCAGTCATCCTTGAGACTTTGAATGGAAACGAACGGGCCAAGCTGGAATTGGCGATCATGAACCGTCTTCTTGAGTTCATCATGTACAACACGGAACGGGATTCCATTTCCAGTAAACCGCTTCGTATCTGACGCCCCACGATTCCGCGCATCAACCGATCGTCCTTGCCAGGTGTGAAGGCTGCAGCTTCAGCTGCCGGGCGTCTTTTCCCGTGTACAGCCGATCCGGAAGGATCATGACTTTGAGGAAAGCCTCCGTTCGCGGCGGAGGAGTGCCAGTCTGCATTCTTCTTCCTGTTCCGGGGTTTCCAGTTTCAATGCGGGGACTTCCGTCGGCCGACCGTTTTCCCCGATGGCCACGAAGGTCAGGTACGCCCTGTTCGTGAACCGCATTTCATCGGAGCGGATGCTTTCTGCGTATACGTCCACCCGGATTTCCATCGAGGTTCTACCGACCCAGGTGACCACAGCCCGCAACCGGACGATATCGCCCACATGAACGGGTTGCTTGAACTCCACGCTGTCGATGGCGGCGGTTGCCACCATGCAGTTGCAGTGACGCTGCGCGGCCATGGCTCCAGCAATGTCCATCCAATGCATCAGCCTTCCACCAAGCAGGTTTCCAAGCAGATTCGCGTCATTCGGCAGAATGAGTTCCGTCATTTCAATCTGGGATTCTCCCGGTGTTTTTGTCCGCATGCGGCGTACCTCCAATGGGAATGACCGTTGGCAATCATGGGGAGGACAGGCGGCGGTGGATGCCCGCAGGGCAACGAATCTTGCGTTACTCCTGAAGCAGACCTTCAAGGGGGCTGGCGTCCTCGCGGAGAAGGGAAAACAACTCGAGATCGTGGTATTTGCCACGATGGAAGGTTGCCGCCCGCATGGTTCCCTCATAGACGAACCCGCATTTTTCCGCGACCCGGCGGCTGCCTGCATTGCCCTTCATGAGGTTGACCTGGATCCTGTTGATCGGTCGAACGGCGAACAGCCAGGCACATAAGAGCGAGAGGGCTTCGGTCATATAGCCTTTTCCGTAATGCGAGGCATCAAAAATCTCATAGCCGATCTCCACGCCGTCCTGATAATCGAGACCTTTGAAGTACAGCAACTCGCCGATGTAGTCCGAGAGAGGCCGAACCGGATCACCCGACAGGGGATCCCTGTATAAATCCGGTAATTCAGGATCGGCTCCATCAAAAGGATTCATGGCCGGGGGGATGATTGCCTGCTCATACGTTGTTTCCCCAACGTCTGCGGACTGGTTACGCATAATGAGCATGCGACCTTCTTTCTCGCCCCAGCAGCCGTTTTCCGCATATTCCCGACGGAAAGCCTGCTCGGAAGGGAAATCGAGATGCCAGTAGGGGCCCTTCGCATTCACATTTGCTATGAGACGGTAGACGACGTCCAATTCATCGGGACGGATGGTCCGGAGAGCGACTTTCTTTCCCTGCAGCATGGGTGTTCCCTCCCTTTTGCGGCATAAGCGCGCAAGCCGCGGCTGCGTTGACCGCGGCCTCATTATAGCATATAATCAGGGCTCCGGAGAACGGGGATTCCCATGTGCCGGGTCGTTTTTCAGCACTTGCCGCGCAGGATCGCGCGGTAGCTTCCGTCTGGTGTGCGGGCTCTTGGAAATGATCCGAAATGAAAGACAGAAGGTTGAAACTTATAAGCACCGGAAGGTTGAAACTTACAAGCACCGGAAGGTCGAAACCTGTAAGCACCGGAAGGAGCATCCCTTGCGGAATATCCGGCTATTGATCGAATATGACGGCGCCGCCTACCACGGATGGCAGATCCAGAAAAACGGCAGCAGCGTTCAGGAGACCCTCGCGAAGGCTATCACAGCCATCACGGGGGAGCATGTCGTGCCGGATGGCGCAGGGCGGACGGATGCCGGCGTGCATGCGTTGGGGCAGGTCGCCGCGTTTCGGACGGAAGCCCGAATTCCGGCCGAGCGGTTCGCGGATGCGCTGAATGCGGTACTTCCCCGCAATATTGCCATTGTGTCTTCCGAAGAAGCGGATTTGGCGTTTCATCCACGAAAAAATGCCATCGGCAAGCATTACAGGTATCAGATCCTGAACCGGTCCCACCGCGCCGCGCTATTGGACGGACGTGTGTGGCACATTCCCGGCAAGCTGGACCTCGAGGCCATGCGGACGGCTTCCGACCTGATCCTCGGTTCGCACGACTTCCGCACATTCTGCGCTTCGGGTCACAGTGTGAAAACCTATACGCGGACGATGACGCGGGCCGAATGGACAAGGGACGGGGATCTGCTCCGGTTCGATATCGAAGGCAGCGGCTTTCTCTATAACATGGTCCGCATCCTGGTTGGCACGCTGGCGGAAGTGGGAAGAGGCAAACGCACGCCGGAAGGTTTCCGGGAGCTGATGGAATCCGGTGATCGTCGAAAGGCCGGGATTACGGCGCCGGCCGGCGGTCTCTGCATGATGGAGGTTCGTTATGGGCCGCAGGAATGGGAAGAGGAGGAATCCGAATGAAGATGAACGGCAGGCTTTTCAAGGGGCCGACCGTGCTGGTCGACGCAAGCCGCGAAGTGCCCGACAGCGAGGGTGGTTACCAGGACCGTCTCGAACGGTTGCTGGTGGAGGTGAGTCGGGAACTCGGAGTTCCCGTGCCGATGTGGCTGACGAAGAATACGCGTGAATATGTTCGATTCCGGCGAACCTCCTTCAACCAGGATCAGTTTTTCGAAGCCGTCCTTTTCGACCGCATGGAAATCCGGGTCGAGGAATGACTGCGACAGGGTTCCGCACAGGTTTCGGGGATGCTTTGTCTCCTATTGAAAAAATGACAATAAAAAAAGGCGATTGCGCCTTGACGTTCCAAAATGCACATGTTACAATTACATACTGCATTATATAACTTTGCCCGTGCTGTGCCCTTTTTCGGATTTGTGAAGAATGACGAAATTTGCCCCGGCTGATGTCGTCATTATAGCATGGGTCATGAAAATGGACAATACCGGCGGTGAAAAGTGCAGGGACCCAGACAAGTTTACCGGCGTCACGCCTTCCATCCCCGACAGCCGGTCGGGAAGAAGGATAGCGGCGCCAAGGCAAGGCATATGGATCGGGAGAATGAGAACTTGGTGATGGCGTTTGACGAGAACACCCCCATCGGTAACCCCAGGCGGACATTCGCCCCAATCTGTATTTTTTTGTCCTTTCCCGCCCCGCCGACCCCAACGCTGTTTCCTTTATGAGGTGATACGAATGGTTCATCCAGTGCAATTGGGCCGGACAACCCGCATGAGTTTCGCAAAAATCCGGGAAGTCCTTGAAATGCCCAACCTGATCGAAATCCAGAAGAACTCCTATCGTCAATTCCTCAACGACGGCCTGCGTGATGTCCTTCACGACGTGTCCCCGATCACGGACTACACCGGCAACCTCGTCATGGAATTCATCGACTATTCGCTTGATCTCGACAACATCAAGTACGACGTCGAGGAGTGCAAGGAGCGGGACAGCACATATTCCGCAGCCCTCAAGGTAAAGGTGCGCCTCATCAACAAGGAAACCGGCGAGGTGAAGGAACAGGAAATCTTCATGGGCGATTTTCCGCTCATGACGGATCACGGCACCTTCGTCATCAACGGTGCGGAACGCGTCATCGTATCCCAGCTCGTTCGTTCCCCCGGCATCTACTATGTCCGCTCCAAGGATCGTTCCGGCAACAACCTCTACTCCAATACCGTCATCCCGTACCGCGGTGCATGGCTCGAATATGAAACCGATGCGAACGCCATCATCTCCGTCCGTATCGACCGCACGCGCAAGCTGCCCATCACCCAGTTCCTCCGGGCACTCGGCTGGGGCACCGACGCGGAAATCCTCGAAATGTTCGGGGAAGAGGAGAAACTCCTCAACACCATCCAGAAGGATAATTCAAAGAGCCGCGAGGAAGGCCTTTTCGAAGTGTACAAGCGTCTCCGTCCGGGCGAACCCCCGACAGAGGAATCCGCAAGCACGCTCCTCAACAACCTGTTCTTTGATCCGAAGCGCTACGACCTTTCGAATGTCGGCCGCTACAAGTTCAACAAGAAGCTGTCCCTTGCCACCCGCATCCGCTGGAACATTGCGGGCGAAGAGGTGAAGGATCCCAAAACCGGCAAGGTCATCGTCAAGGCCGGCGAGGAAATCAGCGAACAGGCCGCCTGGAAGATCCAGAACGCCGGCATCAATGTCATGCATCTTGATGTGGAAGGCAAGCTCGTCAAGGTCATCGGCAACCTCACCGTGGACCTGGCCGCCTTCGTGAAATTCAATCCGAAGGAAGCCGGCATCAACGAGAAGGTCCGCTTCGACGTGCTCACTGAGCTGCTCGAAGGCGCCGCCGCCCTCAAGGAGCCGGAACTGAAGGCGCTCATCCGCGAGAACCGCGATATCCTGATGCCCAAGCACATCACGAAGGAAGACATCATCGCTTCCATCAGCTACATTCTGAATCTGGATCACGGCATCGGCCACACCGACGACATCGACCATCTCGGAAACCGTCGTCTCCGTTCCGTGGGCGAGCTGCTGCAGAACCAGTTCCGCATCGGCCTGGCCCGCATGGAGCGCGTCGTCCGCGAACGCATGACCATCCAGGACATCGACATCGCGACCCCGCAGGCCCTCATCAACATCCGGCCCGTGTCCGCGGCCATCAAGGAGTTCTTCGGATCCTCCCAGCTGTCGCAGTTCATGGACCAGACGAATCCGCTGGCCGAACTCACGCACAAGCGCCGTCTTTCGGCCCTCGGCCCCGGCGGTCTGTCCCGTGACCGTGCCTCGTTCGAAGTCCGCGACGTCCATCACTCCCATTACGGCCGCATGTGCCCCATCGAGACGCCTGAAGGCCCGAACATCGGTCTGATCGGCTCGCTGGCCACGTTCGCCCGCATCAACGAGTATGGATTCATCGAAGCTCCCTACCGCAAGGTGGAGAAGAACACCGGCCGCGTGACCGACACCGTCGATTACATGACCGCCGATGAGGAAGACAACTACACCATCGCGGAAGCCAACGAACCCCTGAACGAAGAGAGCTACTTCGTCAACAAGCGCGTCGGCTCCCGTTATCTGGACAAAATCATCGAAGTCGACCGTGACAAGGTCGACTACATGGACGTGTCGCCGAAACAGCTCGTTTCCGTCGCCACCGCCATGATCCCCTTCCTCGAGAACGACGACGCCAACCGCGCACTGATGGGTTCGAACATGCAGCGTCAGGCCGTGCCGCTCATCAAGCCGCAGGCGCCCATCATCGCCACCGGCATGGAGTACCGCGCCGCGAAGGACTCGGGAACCTGCCCTGTCGCCAAGCGCGCCGGCATCATCGAGAAGGTCGTGTCGAACGAGATTGTCGTCCGCACGGAATCCGGCCAAAAGGACACCTACAAGCTTCTGAAATACAAGCGTTCCAACCAAGGGACATGCATCAACCAGCGCCCCTTGGTCAAAAAGGGAGAAAAGGTCGATGCGGGCGATATCCTGGCGGACGGTCCGTCCACGGAAAACGGCGAAATCGCACTCGGCAAGAACATCCTCATCGGGTTCATGACCTGGGAGGGTTACAACTACGAGGACGCTATCCTGATTTCCGAGGAAATGGTCCGGGACGACGTGTACACCTCCATCCACATCGAGGAGTACGAGTCCGAATCCCGTGATACGAAACTCGGGCCTGAAGAAATCACGCGCGATATCCCGAACGTCGGCGAGGACTCCCTCAAGGACCTCGACGACCGCGGCATCATCCGCATCGGCGCGGAAGTGCGTGCCGGCGACATCCTGGTCGGCAAGGTCACCCCGAAGGGCGAAACCGAACTGACTGCGGAAGAGCGTCTGCTGCGCGCCATCTTCGGTGAGAAGGCCCGCGAGGTCCGTGATACATCCCTGCGCATTCCGCACGGCGAATCCGGTATCATCGTGGACGTGAAGGTGTTCACCCGTGAAAACGGCGACGACATGAGCCCCGGTGTCAACCAGCTCGTGCGTGTGTACATCGCTCAGAAGCGCAAAATCTCCGTCGGTGACAAGATGGCCGGCCGCCACGGCAACAAGGGTGTCATTTCGCGCATCCTGCCAGTGGAGGACATGCCCTTCCTGCCGGACGGCACCCCGCTCCAGATCGTGTTGAATCCGTTGGGCGTTCCTTCCCGTATGAACATCGGACAGGTGCTGGAAGTCCATCTGGGTTATGCCGCCAAGGCGCTCGGCTGGAAAATCGCCACCCCTGTTTTCGACGGCGCAAAGGAAGGCGACATCATCGAGACCCTTGCGAAGGCAGGGCTTCCCGAAGACGGAAAAACCATTCTCTATGACGGACGTACCGGCGATCCCTTCGACAGCCGCGTCACTGTCGGATACATGTACTACCTCAAGCTCGCCCACTTGGTCGACGACAAGATCCATGCCCGTTCCACCGGTCCGTACTCCCTGGTCACCCAGCAGCCTCTCGGCGGCAAGGCCCAGTTCGGCGGACAGCGTTTCGGGGAAATGGAAGTCTGGGCCCTTGCGGCCTACGGCGCTGCGTACTCCCTCCAGGAAGTGCTCACTGTCAAGTCGGACGACGTGGTCGGCCGTGTCAAGACGTACGAATCCATCGTCAAGGGCGTGAACATCCCGGAACCGGGCATCCCGGAATCCTTCAAGGTTCTGATGAAGGAACTCCAGTCCCTGGCGCTGGATGTGAAGGTCTTCGGCGAGGCGCACGAGGAAATCGAGATCAAGGAATCCGTGGAGGACGAGCTCGACGAGCTCGATGTCAATATCGAGGGAGCCGAAGATACCATTGTTCCCGTCTTCCCTGTGGAAGAGGCTGCGATGGAGGCGATCGAGGAAGATTTCGATCTTGAGGGCGGTGAGGATGAAGAAGGTGACGTGCTTGAGGGCATGAGCATCCGGGACAGCCTGTCGGACGACGAAGACTGAGAGGAAGGTGACGGCCTGTGTTTGAATTGAACAATTTTGACGCCATCCAGATCGGCCTGGCATCGCCCGAGAAAATCCGCGAATGGTCGCGGGGCGAAGTGAAGAAGCCGGAAACGATCAATTATAGAACCCTGAAGCCGGAACGCGACGGCCTGTTCTGCGAGCGCATCTTTGGCCCGACGAGGGACTGGGAGTGCCATTGCGGCAAGTACAAGCGCGTCCGTTACAAGGGCATCGTCTGTGACCGCTGCGGCGTCGAAGTGACCCGCGCCAAGGTCCGCCGCGAGCGTATGGGCCATATCGAGCTGGCTGCGCCCGTTTCCCACATCTGGTATTTCAAGGGCATTCCGAGCCGCATGGGCCTCTTGCTCGACATGAGCCCCCGTGCACTCGAAAAGGTCCTGTACTTTGCCTCCTATGTGGTCATCGACCCCGGCACCACACCGCTGTCCAAGAAGCAGATCCTGAGCGAGAAGGAATACCGGGAAAGCCAGGAGAAGTTCGGTGCGCACTTCCGTGCCGCCATGGGCGCGGAAGCCGTCAAGGAACTGCTGGCCGAAATCGACATGGAGGTCATGTCCAAGGAACTCCGTGACGAAGTCGAAAACACGAGCGGGCAGAAGAAGATCCGTGCCATCAAGCGTCTGGAAGTGGTCGAAGCATTCCGTTTCTCCACGAACAGACCCGAATGGATGATCCTCGACGTCGTACCGGTCATTCCCCCGGAACTGCGCCCGATGGTGCAGCTCGACGGCGGCCGCTTTGCGACCTCCGACCTCAATGATCTTTATCGACGCGTCATCAACCGCAACAACCGCCTGAAGAGGCTGTTGGATCTTGGCGCACCGGAAATCATCGTCCGCAATGAGAAGCGCATGTTGCAGGAAGCGGTCGACGCTCTCATCGACAACGGCAGGCGCGGCCGCCCGGTCACGGGTCCCGGCAACCGTCCGCTGAAGTCCCTGTCCGACATGCTCAAGGGCAAGCAGGGCCGTTTCCGTCAGAACCTGCTCGGCAAGCGCGTCGACTACTCCGGCCGTTCGGTCATCGTCGTCGGTCCGGAACTGAAGCTGTACCAGTGCGGTCTGCCGAAGGAAATGGCGCTCGAGCTGTTCAAGCCGTTCGTCATGAAGAAGCTCGTCGAACATGGCCAGGTCCACAACATCAAGAGCGCCAAGCGCATGGTCGAACGCGTTCGTCCGGAAGTTTGGGATATCCTCGAGGATGTCATCAAGGAACATCCGGTTCTCCTGAACCGTGCTCCCACGCTGCATCGTCTCGGCATCCAGGCATTCGAGCCGATTCTGGTCGAAGGCCGCGCCATCAAGTTGCATCCGCTGGTTTGTACGGCATACAACGCCGACTTCGACGGTGACCAGATGGCCGTCCACGTTCCGCTGTCCGCCGAAGCCCAGGCCGAAGCCCGCTTCCTGATGCTTTCCGCCAACAACCTGCTCAAGCCGCAGGACGGCAAGCCGGTCACGGTGCCGACGCAGGACATGGTCCTCGGTTCCTATTACCTCACCCTCGACAAGGCAACCACGCGGGATGCGGATGGCAATGTCCTCAAGGAGGAAAAGGGCGAAGGCTCCATCTTCTCCAATCCGGATGAAGCCCTGATGGCTTATGCCACCGGCGCCGTCACCCTTCATGCCCGTGTCCAGGTCCGCGTCACGAAGGAAATCGCAGGGGAAATGCAGGCGAAGATCATCTCGACCACGGTCGGCAAGATCATCTTCAACCAGGCCATTCCGCAGAACCTTGGGTTCGTGGACCGCTCCGTTCCGGAAAATGCCTTCAACTACGAAATCGACTTCATCGTCGGCAAGAAGCAGCTTGGTGTCATCATCGACAAGTGCATCAAGGTGAACGGCCCGAACCGCACGGCCGAAGTGCTCGACCTCATCAAGGCACAGGGGTTCAAGTACTCCACCCGCGGCGCCATCACCGTCGGCATCTCGGACATGGTCATCCCGGAAGTCAAGCAGCGCTACCTCGAGGAAACCGACCGCAAGGTGGATGAAATCGAGAAGCACTACCGCAATGGTCTCTACAACAAGGACGAGCGCAAGCGCGCCATCATCACCGCCTGGTCGAAGACGACAGACGACATCAAGAACGCCCTGATCAAGTCGCTCGACAAGTACAACCCGGTGTTCATGATGTCCGACTCCGGCGCCCGAGGCAACATCAACCAGATCCGTCAGCTCGCCGGCATGCGCGGCCTCATGGCCGACACCTCCGGTGAAACGATCGAGATCCCCATCCGTTCCAACTTCCGTGAAGGCCTGAACGTTCTGGAGTACTTCATCTCCACGCACGGCGCCCGAAAGGGACTGGCCGACACCGCCCTCCGTACCGCCGACTCCGGTTACCTGACCCGTCGTCTGGTCGACGTTTCACAGGACGTCATCGTCCGCCACGTCGACTGCGGCACCACCGAAGGCATCCGGATCAAACCGGTCATGGCGAGCGGCAAGGTCATCGAGGATGTGGCGGAACGTCTCACCGGACGTTATGCTTCGGAAGACATGATCCATCCGCATACGGGCGAATTGCTCGTGAAGGCGGGCGACCTCATCAGCGAAGCCACCGCGGAACGCGTGCAGAAATCCGGTCTCGAGCGCATCATGATTCGCTCGGCCCTCACCTGCCGCGCGAAGATCGGCGTCTGCGCCAAGTGCTACGGCATCGATCTGGCGCTCGGTGAACCCTGCAACGTCGGCGAGGCGGTCGGCTTCATCGCCGCACAGTCCATCGGCGAGCCGGGTACCCAGCTCACCATGCGTACGTTCCATACCGGCGGTGTCGCCGGTGATGACATCACCCAGGGTCTTCCCCGCGTCGAGGAGCTTTTCGAGGCGCGCAAGCCGAAGGGTCTTGCCATCATCTCCGAAATCGCGGGTGTGGTCGCCGTCAAGGAATCCAAGAAGAAGCGCGAGATCATCGTGACAAACAATGACATCGGAGATGCGCGCACCTACCTGATTCCCTACGGCTCCTCCATCAAGGTGTCCGACGGTGATGCGATCGAGGCCGGCGACGAGCTGACCGAAGGTTCCATCAACCCGCACGACATTCTGAAGATCAAGGGCATGCTCGCCGTCCAGAACTACCTGCTGCAGGAAGTTCAGAAGGTATACCGCCTCCAGGGCGTTGACATTTCCGACAAGCACATCGAAGTCATCGTCCGTCAGATGCTCCGCAAGGTGAAGATCGACGAGGCCATGGATACCGACATGCTGCCGGGCGCGCTGGTCGACATGTTCGAATACGAATCCAAGAACATCGCAGCCGAACAGCAGGGCCTGCGCCCCGCCACCGGCAAGCGCGTGCTCCTTGGCATCACGAAGGCCTCGCTGGCCACCGAATCCTTCCTCTCGGCCGCTTCTTTCCAGGAGACCACGCGTGTCCTGACCGAAGCCGCCATCAAGGGAAAGATCGATCCGCTGCTTGGCCTGAAGGAAAACATCATCATCGGCAAGCTCATTCCCGCCGGTACCGGCATGCCGAAGTACCGCGACATCGAACTGGACATTGAGGGTGGAACCCAATATGTGATGCCGGTCGCGCCGGTCCAGACGATGGTCATTGATGAACCGGAAGAACTGGATGACGAAACCTGATTTCGGAATCCGCCTGACACCGGCTCCTGATTGAAGACAAGAACCGCCTTCCCGTTTTCGGGAAGGCGGTTCTTTCGATTGTGAACCACCCCTGCTTTCGATATAATGGAGGAAATCAGAGCATGAAGGGAATCATACGGATTCCGTCAGCTTGCGTCATGGAACCCGTAGCAGCCGAGGAGTTGGAGATGCCGCATATTTTCAGGATCCGCTATATCCCTTCGGAAACGGTCGACATTTCAGGTGACAAGCTCCTGTATCGGGACCATGAAGTTCTGGTCACCGCATGGGAACCCATTCGGCCAAGGACCGATTTTCAACACGGAATGTCCTGCCTGTTTCTCCTGGAAGGCGTGAAGGTAAGCCGGTTCATGAATGCGGCCGGCGAGACGCTTTACTGGTATGTGGACATTGTGGACATCCGGCATGATGCGCAAACGGACACCTTCCGGCTGCATGACCTGCTCGCGGACGTCCGCATCTGGCCGGACGGAAGGATGGAAATCATTGATTTGGACGAATTGGCCGATGCGCTGGAACAGAACCTGATCGGGGAAGCGCAGGCCATCATGGCATTACGGACATTGAACCGGCTGCTGGCAGACATCGGGAACGGCGTGCAGCCACAGAAAGCGGCGCGATGGATGAATCAGGCCTGCGGAACAGCGTGAGAAAGGTGGACTGAAGGATGCCGAGGGAATTGCAGGATTACGCCGCAGCCAAACGGTTGGGCCAGAAGGAATACGCATCCTATATTTCACAGGGACGAAACGGTTACCTTCCCTTTCTGGATGGTGTGCTGAAGAATATCGACATTCTCTCCGAAGTGAGTCTCGGGGTTGTGGAGATTCCGATCGAGAAGATCAAGGGAACCTATACCTACATGCGCAGCATTTGCTTCGCGCGGAACTTCGCACCGCTGATGAACGAGAACACTGAATTTGCCGAAAAATGGCAAAAAGTGTATGATATTCAGCAGGAAGAGGGGCTGCGTGACCCGATCAAGGTTTATGAGTACCTTAACTGGTTTTATGTCATCGAGGGAAACAAGCGTGTATCCGTACTCCGTCACTGCGGTGTGGAGTTCTACCATGCGGAGGTCTCGCGCCTGATTCCGAAATACGACGAGAACGACAAGGATATCAGGCTGTACTATGCCTTTTTGGATTTCTACAAGCAAACAGGTCTCAATGAAATCTGGATGACCCGTGAAGAAGCCTTTGCGGAGCTTTGGGAACTGATCAGGGATTATGCCCCGCAGAGCCGGCTGTCCGACTACAAGGACCGGTTCCGATATTTTGTCGGCGGGGTCTATCGCACCTTCCGCCGCTGTTATCAGGAACTCGGCGGCGACAAGCTTCCAGTCTCAACCGGCGACGCCATGCTGGATTTCATGAAAATCCACGGGGTGCCGGATTCTTATGATGCGGATACGCTGCGGCCGATGCTGAAGCGGTTCCTCATGGAAATCGAGTCGCATGCCACTGCCGAGACGGTTGTCCAGACCGCGCCTGTCGTAAAGCAGGAAGTCGGCCTTTTCGGCAGGCTGACGCAGCGCCCGCTCACGGAACGGCTCAAGGTCGGCTTCGCGTATGCGAACGACAATCACACTTCCAGCTGGGCCTACTCGCATGAGCTGGGACGCATGCATGTGGAGAGTCAGCTGCCGGAACAGATTCAAACCTTTACGGTCAGCGGGCTGCCTGAAACCGGTGACGCGTCCACGCGGCTGAAGGAGCTGGTGGATGCCGGCTGCAAGGTCATTTTCACCACCAGTCCGCCACTCCTGAACGCAACCTTGAAAGTTGCCATGGAACATCCCGAAATCACCTTCATGAACTGTTCAGGCTGGCATTCCTTCAAGCATGTGAACACCTACTTCGGCCGGATCCACGAACCGAGGTTCCTGTGCGGGATGGTGGCGGGCGTCATGTCCCACAGCAATCTCATCGGGTATGTCGCCACCTTCCCGACCCCGGATGTGTTGTGCGGGATCAACGCATTTGTTCTTGGCGCACGCATGGTCCGCCCTTCGGCCCTCGTCAGTGTGGAATGGACTATGAAATGGGATACTTCGAAAGGAATCAGCCAGGAGCCGATGGAACGTCTGGCTGCCCAGGGCGTGGATCTCATATCCCATCACAATACCCTCGCCAACCGGAATTTCGCGCCGGAATACGGCGTATTCTCCATCACGCGTGATGCAGCCGGACAAATCGTGCCGGATCGGTATCTTGCCGTTCCCGTATGGAACTGGGGCATTTTCTATGAGAAGGTGCTGCGGGCGATCCTGGCCGGGACCATGCGGACCGGCGCGGATGCAGCAGCTTCGAATGCCATCCGGAATTACTGGTGGGGAATGGATTCCGGGCTGCTCGATTTCTTCTATGCGCGCAACATCATCCCGCGTGACACGCAGAAATTGCTGGAGACCATCAAGAATGCCATTGTTGCGAATGCGTTCAATCCTTTCATGGGACCTGTCTACGACACTTCCGGAAAGCTGAGGGTCGAGGATGGGGAAGTCGCCACCCACGATCAGATTGTCTCGATGGATTGGCTGGTGGAAGGCGCGTTGGGTGAGTTGCCCGAGACAGGGGATCTCCGGAACATTTCCGACCTGGTCACGGGGAAGATGGGATGAGCGAGATGTCCTGCCGTCCCGGGTGCGGCGCCTGCTGCATCGAGATTTCCATCTCATCGCCCATTCCGGGCATGCCCGGAGGAAAACCTGCGGGCGTTCGCTGCATCCATTTGACGGATTCGCACCTCTGCGGCTTGTTCGGCCGCCCTGAGCGTCCGGCGGTCTGCGGTGCCTTGCGCTCCTGGCGGGAGATGTGCGGAGAAACGCGGGAGGAAGCATCCCGTTATCTGGTTTGGCTGGAGAACGAAACCACCCCGTGAAAGGGCCTGGGTTCCTTGCCTCGAAGCAGGTTCATGGCTTTTGCAGGATTTGCAAAAGCCATTTTCCTGTGTTATCATATTTTCCAACACGCACAGATGTTCCTGCTGCGCGGACATCTGTTTCTGCCGTCAGTCATCCCGGAGCGATTCGAAGGACGAACCGCAGGGGACGACCGCATGGAATGACGTCTGAAAAGACGCATGGAATGAACCGACATCCTGGAGGTGGATATGGATCGGACCCAGACCTATTTTCTTGTTGCCTCTTCTGTCCTGCCGGAGGTGTTTCCCAAGGTCATCGAGGTGAAGAAGATTCTCAGCATTGATCCGAAAAAGCCGGTGAATGAAGCGGCCCGTGAAGCGGGGATAAGCCGAAGCGCCTACTACAAATACAAGGATTATGTATTCCCATTTTACGAAACCTCCCGCGGCAAGGTCATCACGCTGCTTTTTGTCGTGGAGGACTTCTCGGGCATCCTCTCCAACATCATCCAGCAGATCGCCGCGTATCATGCGAACATCCTCACCATCAACCAGAACATTCCCATCAATGGCCTTGCCGACATCACCATCTCGGTGGAGACGGACGGCATGACCCAGAGCATCCAGCTCATGATGGACGGCATCGGGCGTATCGAAGGCGTGCGCAGGCAGGACATTCTGGCAAGGGAATAGAAAAAGACGCATTCGCGGCAACCTGAGGCGCATTCGCAACCGCCTGGGACGCGTTCGCAACAACCTGGGACGCATTGGCGACAGTCTGGGACCATTCAGACACAAAGGAGGCGGCATGGCGGACATAGCAATCTTGGGATACGGCATCGTAGGGTCCGGCGTGGCCGAGGTATTGGATCGGAACGCGGAGGGAATTGCGAACCGTTGCGGCAGCGCCATCCGTGTGAAACACATTCTGGATGTACGGAAGTTTCCGCTAAGCCCCCATCAGGCGCTGCTGACCGACCGGATGGAGGATATTCTCTCGGATCCGGACATCACCATCGTGGTGGAAACCATCGGTGGAACCTCCATCGCGCACGAGCTGACATGTCAGGCTTTGAAAACAGGGCATCATGTCGTGACTTCCAACAAGGAGCTGGTGGCGGTCCATGGTCCGGAGTTGTTGGAGCTCGCTGCGCAGAACCATGTCCATTACCTCTTCGAAGCGAGTGTCGGGGGCGGCATCCCCATCATCCGGCCACTGGCCCAGTGCCTTGCCGCGAACTCCATCAGCCGGGTCGTCGGTATCCTGAACGGCACCACCAACTATATCCTCACACAGATGCGCAGACATGGCACCGATTTCGACACGGCGCTTCAGGATGCCCAGAAAAGGGGATACGCCGAGGCGAATCCGTCCGCCGACATCGACGGACACGACGCATGCCGCAAGATTGCCATCCTCTCCAGCATTGCCTACGATACGTTCATAGACTGCGTGGGAATTCAGCCCGAAGGCATTTCGAAGATCAGTGCGACGGATATGGCGTATGCGGAAAAGCTGGAGGGCGCCATCCGCCTGATCGCAGAGAGCAAGCGGACGGACCGGGGGATCGTCGTCCGTGTCGGACCGGTCATCGTCCCGTTGGAAAGTCCATTGGCCAATGTGGACGATGTGTTCAACGCCATTCTTGTGGAAGGGGATGCGTTGGGCGAAGCGATGTTCTACGGCCGTGGCGCGGGCAAGTTTCCGACCGCATCGGCCGTGGTTGCGGACATCATCGACATTGTGCGGAATCCGGATGCACATGGACGTCATCGCTGGCAACGGCCGGCTTCCACT
Source organism: uncultured Clostridia bacterium (assembly GCA_942493335.1). Classification (GTDB taxonomy): domain Bacteria; phylum Bacillota; class Clostridia; order DSM-8532; family DSM-8532; genus JAEWSN01. The sequence goes on from OW818693.1 coordinate 4,420,011, forward strand.
GCGGTCATCGATTCGCTTGGGGAAGAGGCGCAATGGTTTGTTCGCATTCGGACGGGAAAGAACGGAGACGAGGCTCGACGGCTTGTATCCTGCCTGTTTGAACAGGCGGCGTTTCAGACACTGGAACGGGAAGATACACGGGATGAACTGGCTTTTCTGACCGGTCGCGAGGTGGAAAGGGAACTCAGGCGGAAGCTGGAGACCCTGGAGGACGCGTTGAAACGCTCCGCCGTGAATCCATCGGCAGGCGGGGAGAACTTGATTGTGAATGTGCTGCGCTATGGCTGCTGAATGCAGTGCGAAGGGCAAAAGCATGGACAGCGGATGCAGTGTCCATTCAGTCATGGCGGCGGGAGGATCTTCACCGAAGCGGCTGAGACTGCTCAAAACGCCGGTGTGTCATATGCGAAGGGACAAGCCAGCTCAGATTTCGAGGGTGTAGTATTCGAAGGCGTCGTAGACACGGGTCTCATTATGAAGAACGTACCTCTTGCCTTTTCCGAAGCCCATATGCATATGCCCATGGAGCATGAAGGCCGGCTTCCAGCGATCCAGCAGGGTTCGGAGGCTGTGGAATCCCGTATGGCAGACATCCGCGCCATCGCAGATGCCTTCGGCGGGAGAATGCGTGACCAACAGGTCAAAACCCTTGTTCCACAAAATTTTCAGGTTCAACTGCCGGATTCGTTTGGCCATTTCCCTTTCCGTATATTGAAAGGGCGGGATGCTGTTCCGCCGGTCATTTCCATATTTCATGCTTCCGCCCAGTCCGAGAATCCGGAGCCCCTTGTATCGGATGAGGAGGCCATCGATGGATTCGCAACCCTCCGGCGGGTTCCTGACATATTCCGTGTCATGGTTTCCATGCACGTAAAAAAGCGGCTTGTTGATCATGGTCACGAGGAATGAAAGATATTCACTCTTCAGATCGCCGCAGGAAATGATGAAGTCGATGTCCGCGAAACGTGTGGCATCGAAGTGATCCCAGATGTATTTACTCTCGTTGTCGGCAACCAGCAGGATTTTCATGATGCCTCCGTAAGGCGCCGGGAGGGAGGCAGGCAGAAAGACGCGCCTTGATCAAAGTGGGCAAACACCATTATACTGGAAGGAACCTGTCAAAGGCAACGGGAGAATCTGGCACCCTGCCCGGTCTGCCGGTAGGACAAGATCCTAAGCGAAAGGGCGGGAAAACCGTACTTTTCGCTGCCCGAACGGGTGACGGGACAAGGACGGACTGGAAGGAGGACGCATGAGAACACTCCATGTCGGATTGCTTGGTTTTGGAACCGTTGGCGGCGGCGTCTTCCGCCTGCTTGCGGAGAACGGCACGATGCTGCGGGAACGCGAGGGACTGGATATCCGGGTGGACCGGGTGCTCGTCCGCAACCCGGAGAAGAACCGTCAGATCAGCGCGCCTGTGGAATTGCTGACCACGTCGCCCGGGGACATCATGGATCATCCGGAGATCAGCGTGGTCGTGGAAATGCTCGGAGGCCTTGAGCCCGCAAGGACGCTTATTCTGGAGGCCCTTGCAAAAGGAAAGACGGTCGTAACCGCCAACAAGGATGTCGTGGCGACCTATTGGGATGAACTGCAGAAGGCTGCAGCCGCCCATGGTGCCGGTCTGTATTACGAGGCAAGCGTGGCCGGCGGCATCCCCATCATACGCGCCATCCGCCAGAGCCTGCAGGGCAATCGGATCAGCCGGATCATGGGAATCATCAACGGAACCACCAACTATATCCTGACCCGTATGTCCGAGGAAGGGCGAAGTTTCGAGTCCGTCCTCTCCGATGCCCAGCGGCTGGGTTATGCGGAACCGAATCCGGCCAATGACATTGAAGGGCATGACGCGAAATTCAAGCTGGCCATTCTCTCCAATCTTTGCTTCGGACATACAATCCGGCTCTCGGACATCCATTGCGAGGGCATCACACGGATTACAGCCGATGACATCGCGTTCGGGAAGCAGCTTGGCTATACGGTGAAGCTCCTTGCACTCGGGCGTGCCACGCCGGAAGGCGTGGATGTCCGCGTGCATCCGACTTTCATTCCGTCCACGCATCCGCTCGCTTCCGTCCGGGACGCGAACAACGCCATCTTCATCGAGGGCAATGCGGTGGGCGAGTTGATGTTCTACGGACGCGGAGCGGGTGACATGCCCACGGCATCCGCCATTGTGTCCGACATCCTGGTCTCCGCGGGGGAAACTCGTTGTGGAACCGTTGTGAGTGCCGGAACCGCTGGCCACGTCAGAAACGCAGGAACCGTCGGAACCGATGGAAATGCCGCAAATATAGAAAATGCTGTCGAGGGGCCAGGCCCGGCCGTTTCGCATCCCGTTGTCCTCAGGGATTGGCAGACCGAATGCTACATCCGTATGACCGTGGCGGACAACCCGGGTGTACTGGCTGCCATTGCTGGTATTTTCGGACGTCACGGGGTCAGCATCGAATCCGTCATCCAGAAGGGTCGCAGCGAAGGAACCGTCCCGTTGATCTTCGTCACGCACAAGGCGGGCGAGGAGGGTATCCGGGCCGCGACCGCGGAAATTCTGCAACATGGGATGGTTCGGAGTGTGGACAACCTGATCCGTGTGGAACGATAATCCAGACCCATTCCCTTCAGGCGGTACGGGAATCCGATGTCGGCGGGGAATGCATAATTTCCATAGAGGTGTGAGAATGACAGATGAGCAGATTCAAACCCTGGAAAGCCGTATCCGATGGAATGACGCGGGACTTGTGCCGGTCGTGGCGCAGGATGCGGAAAACGGAGAAGTGCTGATGATGGCGTGGATGAATGCCGAGGCGCTTCGCCTGACCTTGGAAGGAACACGGGCTGTGTACTTCAGCCGAAGCCGGAATCAGCTGTGGCGCAAGGGTGACGGGTCCGGGCATGTCCAGGAGGTGGTTTCCCTGAAAGTGGACTGTGACGCGGACTGTCTCCTCATGAAAATCCGTCAGACGGGTGCCGCCTGCCATACCGGCGAGCGGAGCTGTTTTTATCGAAGCATTGACAAGGAAGGGGAATTTCAACATGAGTGACAAGGCAAGAGTGCTGCAGGACGTATATGACGTCATCGTGGACCGGCGCGCAAACCCCAAGGAAGGTTCCTACACCAATTACCTGTTCGACAAGGGGATTGACAAAATCTGCAAGAAGGTGGGCGAGGAAGCCGCAGAGGTCATCATCGCAGCCAAGAACGCTTCCGGCTCCGAAATCAAGTACGAGGTTTCGGACCTGCTGTATCATGTGATGGTTCTGATGGTGGATCAGGGCGTCACCTGGGAGCAGGTGTTCACCGAGCTGGAAGGTCGCCGCTGAGCTGGCGACCGTCGTAAAGGCTTCCGCCGATTTGACTATCGTTCATCAAGCCGAAATGGCGGAGTGTGCGAATCACCCTGCATGAGCCAAAAGGCTGATCCCGTCATCAGGATCAGCCTTTTGGCTGCTTTTTTGCTTAGGAATGGATGCGCCTCACAGCAGATCCGGGGAGTTGCATCCGTTCCGGAGCATTGCAGCCGTTTCAGGGGCTGCTCGGACAACTGTCAGCGACCGCGGGCGACCTGAAAGGGCCAGCCCATGATGCCGCCCAGGTCACGGACGTCGGTGTATCCGAGCTGGGTGAGGATTCGGGCGGCCTGTGCGCTCCGCCCGCCGCTCTGACAATAGACCACGACAGTCTTGTCCTTGCCGGGAAGCACCTTTTCCGCACCCGTAGCGAGCTGGTCCAAAGGAAGCAGCTCGCTGCCCGGGATATGGGCGGCGAGATGCTCTTCGCGGGAACGGACGTCCAACAGGGTGAAATCCGAGCGGTTGGCAAGCATGTCCTGGACTTCCGCGGGTTTGATGCGTCCCGATTTCGTTGACATTCCGAATAACATAGGCAATTCCTTTCCTTCCGGCTGAAGCCCGGCTGAAGCCCCTGCGGGCTGATGGTTCCATTGGCTTCATTGTATCGGGAAGAGGAGGCTGCGTATGTGATGGTGTCACAAACCGGTCTGCGCCAACCCGGCCTGTGCCATGCCAAGGTCGTGTGCCGCAATGATTCGGTCCATGACTGCATCGTGCCCGGCATCGACGACACAATAAGGTGGATGGGCTTCGAGCCAGGCGATTGTCCGGCCGATCCCTTCCCGGAAGGGGATGCTGGTTTCGAATCCGGGGACAAACCGCTTGATTTTCGTATTGTCGTAGATGACGCTGCTGATCTTGTCTCCGAACAGACTTCCCGTTTCATCCGGCTTGAAGGCGCAGATGAATTCGGAGGAAATGTGCGTCACTTTTGCCTCCAGTCCGGCCGCTTCAGCGATTTGCCGGAGGATCTCCTCCCAGGTCATCACTTCGCCGGAGGTGATGTGGAAAGCTTCCCCATGGGCTGCCGTATTGCCAAGCAGGCCGGTGATGCCCCTGGCAAAATCGCTGTTGTGCGTGATCTCCCAAAGGGATGTGCCGTCTCCCGGAACGATGATCCGTTTCCCCCGGCGCATCCTGTCGATGAGGGTCCATGGTTTTTGCCAGCTGTTCAGGACATAGGGAATCACAAGATTTCCATAAGTCAGGGACGGCCGAACGATGCTGACGGGAAATCCGTCCGCCAGATATGCGTTGCGGAATACCGCCTCGCAAGATGCCTTGTTTCTGGCATAGGGGGAAAAGGGATTTTCCAGAGGCGTTTCCTCGGTTACGATGTGACATCTGGCGGGACGCTGGTAGGCGGAACCCGAGCTGATGAACACATAATGATCCGTTTTGTCGCGAAACAGGCGGATGTCCCGCTCCGCCTGTTCTGGGGTGAAGACCATCCAGTCGATGACCGCATCGAAATGATCTTCCGCCAGGATGCGCGCAACGCCGGCCTCATCCCCGATATCGCCTGTCAGTGCATGGGCGCCGGGAGGAAGGAGCTCCGGTCTGTTTCCCCGCGTCAGAAGCCAAAGCTCTGTTCCGCCATCCAGCAATCGCTCGGAAACCCCCGAACTGATGATGCCTGTTCCACCGATCATGAGTACCTTCATGGTTGAATCCTCCTTGCAGACTATCCATGAACACGAGTTCAAAGCAGATGTCTGCATTATATCATACCGGGAAGAGGTTGCCGTAAAGGCCATATATTATATTGACAATCATTATCAATATAAGGTAGAATCATGTCAGGATCAGATTGAATCGCTTGCGTGACACCGAGGAGGATACAGCATGTGCGCTTTGGCTTGTGTGAACGGGGAATGCCGGATCCGGTGCGTGAATGCGGATACCGAACTGAAAAGGCATGTGGAGACATTGGGATTGACGCCGGGAACCCGCGTGAAGGTGGTTTCCTCCAATCGTGTCGGATGTGTCCTGGAACTTCGCGGAAGCCGGATTGCCATGGGCGCGGAGCTGGCAGGTTCCATTCAGGTTGATCCGTGCACGGACGCAAGGTTCGGGCTGATTCCCCCTTCGTTTGACAGGCCCGGGGAGAAGACCGGCCTTTCTGCGGCAAAGGTCCTTTCATGAGCAGGATAGGGCTGATCGGAAACCCGAACAGCGGAAAGACGACCCTTTTCAACCGGCTGACCGGGAGTACCCATCATACCGGCAACTGGCCAGGCGTTACAGTCGACATCCGGACCGGAACGGTTCGTCAGGAACCGGAGATCCAGCTTACGGATCTGCCGGGGCTTTATTCCCTGAATCCCAACACACCGGAACAGCGCGTTGCGGGAGAGTTTCTGCGTGCGGGAGACATGGATCTGTTTGTGGATGTGATTGATGCCACGAATCTCGAGCGGAATCTCCATCTGAGTCTCCAGCTCATGGAAACCGGTGTGCCCCTTGCTTTGGCCGTGAACATGATGGATGAGGCAGAGCGGCTTGGGTTCATGCTGGATCTTCCTGCATTGTCCTGTGCGCTTGGAGTCCCGGTATTCCCTGTCAGCGCCGTGACGGGAGCAGGATTGCCGGAGCTGGTTTCCTTCATGAAATCAGCCGCAGACGCTGTTTCCGGGTTTGCGAGCGAATCGGGAAAAAACGGAAAGGGAGAGGCATACGATGGTTCCACCGGGCGAAAGCCTGCACTCCCCTGGCTCGTTGACGTGCCGGAACATGACGGAACGGAAGAAAGCGGTGTGTTCAACGCGGAGTGGGATGCTGCGGTCACGCCCGCGCGCTATGCATGGATAGAGGTCTTGACCGAAAAAATCCAGAGACGGAATGACCGGGGCCTGATAAGGACCGGCCGTATCGATCGGATTCTGATGCACGGGGTTTTTGGCATTCCGATCTTTCTCGGTGTCATGATGCTCCTGTTTTTCCTTGTCTTCGGCGCACCGGGTGCCGCCCTGTCCGGTTGGGCGGAAGCGCTTCTCGGCTTGGTTCAGAACATCGTGAACGAACTGCTGCGTTCGTCCGGGGCAGCGGAATGGCTTGTCAGGCTCGTTGTAGAGGGAATTATCGGCGGGGTGGGCAGTGTGCTCGTCTTTGTTCCACAGTTTGCTCTGCTTTTTTTCGGTCTTGCAGTGCTGGAGGACAGTGGATACATGTCGAGGGCCGCCTTCGTGATGGATCGGTTCATGCGCCGGTTCGGTCTCAGCGGCAAGGCATTCATCCCGATGCTGGTGGGTTTCGGATGCAATGTTCCGGCCATCATGGCCACACGGGCCCTTTCCTCCGAACGGGAGCGCAAGCTGACCGTATTCCTGCTTCCCTTCATGTCCTGTGGCGCGCGCATGCCCGTTTATGCACTGCTTTCGGCGGCATTCTTCGGAAAGGCGGCCGGACTGGTCGTCTTCGGACTGTATGTGTCCGGCATTGCAGCAGCAATGCTGACGGGCTTCCTGCTCCGCAAAACCATTCTGAAGGGAGCGCCAACGCCTTTTGTCATGGAATTGCCACCGTATCGGATGCCCACCTTGAGAAGCCTGTGGGCGCATCTTTCCGAGCGGGTCGGAGACTATCTGAAAAAGGCGGGGACCCTTATCTTCGCCGCATCCGTCATTGTCTGGTTCCTGCAGGCGTTCACACCTGCATTCCAACTTTCCGTCTCTCCGGAGCAAAGCCTGTTTGCTGTTCTGGGTCGATTCATCGCTCCTGTGTTCGAACCGGCAGGGTTCGGAGATTGGCGCATATCGATTGCGCTGCTGACCGGATTTGCCGCAAAAGAAGCCGTTCTCTCCACGTTGGGCGTACTGCTGGCCGGTGGTGGAGCCGGTGGAATGGGCCCGGCCCTGCAGTCCCTGCTGCAGCCTGCGTCCGCGCTGTCCCTCATGGTTTTCGTCCTGCTCTACACGCCCTGCATGGCGACACTGGCCGCCATGCACAGGGAGTTCCGGTCCCTGCGGTGGACATTGGGCGCTGTCCTGTGGCAGCTGGGTTTCGCCTGGACGGCGGCCTTTGTCGTGTACCAGTCAGGACGGTTGCTGCTCGGCTGAGCGGAGACGCGTCCATGTCCGTACCAGTAGATTGGTATGGGAACAGACTACGTCCGTACCTGCATGACTGGATTGTGGACAGACTACGTCCGTACCTGCATGATTGGATTGGAACAACTCCGGCTCGTGTTTGAGGGGAGTTGAATGGTAAAAATATGTCCGCCGCGATATAATGGGACAAGATTTCTTCGTACAGGAGGTCCCATGTTGAATTTGCGACAGGTGCTGGCGGAAAAGGGTTTCAGAATGACATCCCAGCGGGAGGCCGTATTGCGGACCGTGGAAGCCTGCGAAGGGGAGCACCTCACCGTGGAGGAGATTTATGAACGGACCCGCGTGTCGGCGCCGGATATCGGCATCGCCACCGTTTATCGCACGCTTCAGCTGCTGACCGACATCGGGTTTCTCACCCGGGATTACCTTGGGGACAATACGGTCCGCTACGAGATCAACCATGAAGAGGAGCATCATGCGCACCATCACCTGGTGTGCCTGTCCTGCGGGGCGATCATCGAGGCGAAGGACGACCTGATGAACACCATCGAGGATGTGCTGCAGACGCAGTACGGCTTTGAGATTGTCGATCACCGCATCCAGTTCCTCGGCCATTGTTCCGAATGCCGCGTCAAGATGGCCCAGGAGATAGCGGACACGGGTCCTGCCTCCCGCGAAAACTCCTAAAAACGGCACGCACAAGCCAAATCCATCGAAAAAACCCTGAAATTCTTGTTAGCAGGCTGTTTCGGCGGGTATATAAGCGGTGTGCACCGTATCGGTGCGGGTTTAGCAGGAAAGGAGAGCGGTTATGAACAAGGCTGATCTCATCGATCTCATTGCCAAAAAGGCGGAACTCACCAAGAAGGATGCCGGAATCGCTTTGGACGCCATGGTGGAAAGCATCAGCGGTTCGCTGATCAAAGGCGAAAAGGTGACGCTCGTCGGCTTCGGCACCTTTGATGTGCGGGATCGCAAGGCGCGTACCGGCGTCAATCCGCAGACAAAGGCAAAAATCAAGATTCCGGCGTCAAAAGCCCCTGTTTTCAAGGCAGGCAAGGAACTGAAGGGTAAAATTGCCATTCAGCCGAAAGCGCCTGCGAAGAAAGCGGCGAAGAAGTAATTGTGACGTAGACCGGCTTTCCCATGGACGGCCGGTGTCCGGAACCGATCAAACGGGTGGCGGAGCCTCAGGGCAGGGCCACCTGTTTTTTTTGCGTTCATCCGCCCGATGAAAGGTCACATGATGAAAACAATCGCAGCCCGCCATGGAATGGCTGGCGCAGCGCAAGAGGTTGCGATACACTGTGTGTGTCGCCTTCCGGGCATACCGGGGTGGACGGAGGGAGTACATAGGATGGGCGCTGCGCGCATGAAGTTCACGAAGACCGAAAAGAGCTGGGTCATCTATGATGCCGGCAATTCCGCTTTCACCATGCTTGTGTCTTCCGTCATTCCCATCTACTTCAACAGCCTGACCGCGTCCGGCGGTTTGGACAGCACCACTTCAGGTGCTTACTGGGGGCTCATCACATCCATATCCACCCTGTTTCTGGCGGTGATTTCTCCGCTCCTAGGCCCCATTGCGGATTTCAAGGGGATGAAGATCAAGCTTTTCGCCGGTTCGCTGGCCATTGGCCTGCTGTCCGGTTTTTCCCTCGGGATCGTTTCGGGCTGGGTTGCCTTTGCGCTCATGTTTGTCATCGCGAAAATCGGATACAACAGCACACTGGTATTCTATGACTCCATGCTGACGGATGTCAGTACGGACGAGCGCATGGACACCGTCTCGTCCATGGGTTTCGGGATCGGCTACATCTCCAGCTGCATCCCTTTCATCGCCTGCATCGGGCTGATTCTGACCGCAAAAGCGACCGGTCTTGGTACCGAACTCGCCACCCGGCTTTCCTTCGTCATTACATGCGTATGGTGGGGCCTGCTCACCATCCCGCTTTTCCGGAACTACAAGCAGACCTGGTTTGTGGAGAAGCGCGCCCGTGTCATCCGCGAATCCTTCAGCCATCTGGCCGGTACCTTGCGGAGTCTCCGGAAGGAAAAAAGGATCCTGTTCTTCATGCTCGCCTTTTTCTTCTATATCGACGGTGTCTACACCATCATCGGCATGGCGGCTTCCTACGGCAGTGCGGTCGGGATTGACAGCACACAGATGATCCTCGCACTGCTGCTGACCCAGGTCATCGCATTTCCCTTCGCCCTGCTGTTTGGACGGCTTGCCCGGCGGTTTGATGCGCGACGTCTGATCCAGGCCTGCATCATCGGGTATGCCGGGATCACGCTTTTCGCCCTCCAGCTTGACAAGGCATGGGAGTTCTGGTTCCTCGCCATCTGCGTCGCCATGTTCCAGGGAGGTATCCAGTCCCTTTCACGGTCCTACTTCGCCCGCATCATTCCGAAGGAACGCTCCAATGAGTATTTCGGATTGTTCAACATCTTCGGGAAAGGCGCGGATTTCCTGGGCCCGGTCCTGATGGGCGCCACCATGCTGTTGACAAAGAACGCGAATCTCGGCGTCCTGCCCATCCTGCTCCTGTTCATCGTGGGATTCGTCTTCATGCGGCTCCTGCCCAAGGAAGAAACAGGCGGGGATATCAGCGCGGCATGAATCCAGGGTGCGGAATTCGAATTCCAGAAAGATCCAGTACCTGCCTTTGCGCGAAAGCCGGCATGCACACACCAGGACTTTTGTCCCATTGATTTTCATTCGCCTCCCTTGGTATAATGGCTATGACAAAAGTCAATGACAACCGTCGGAATCCTGATATTCCCACGACGGTTCTGCTCCGGCCAATGTCAATCAAAAGCATCCAGACCTGAAATGCTTTCGGGTCAGAGGCCGGATGTACCAGTCCATGAATTGTTTCATGGCTGAGGCAACAAGGGATGGAGAGGCGCATGATGGACAATTTGATGATTACGGATTTGACGACGGGTGAGAAGCTCGCTTTTCTGGCCTGTTTCTTCATGTCAGGCGACATGACATCCAACGAATACCTCCGGGAGGTCCGGATCATGATTCCGGGAGACGAGCCCATCGATTCCCTCATCGAACGGGTCACGGACTGGGATTGCGTCAATCGGATGCTGGGGAATCCGTCATCCCGCCCATGGCTTTCCTGAACTGTCTGGGGGAGACTCCCCTGTGTTTTCGGAAGACCTTCGAGAACAGGAGCGGGTCGTCGTAACCGACGCTCCTGGAGATGTCCGCAATGCTGAGGCCTGCGTTTCGCATGAAACCGCAGGCCTTTTCCATGCGCAGACGGATGAGAAAATCCCTCGGCGGCTGACCGGCGACATCCCGGAACACTTCGCTGAAATAGCTGCGATCAAGCCCTACATGCGCCGCGGCATCCGAAACGCCGATCGGGCGAGCGAAATTCATGCGGAAGTAGTCGATGGCCTTTCGGACATAAGCCTCGCGCCGGCCCCGTCCGTCCAGCGGAACGCCGGACGGTGGTGCGGTCTCCACAAGCTCGGACAGGAACAGATGGAGGAGGCCCAGCAGTCGAAGTTCCCGTCCGGCTCCCATATCTCCCGCCCGGATCATGCCCTCGAAGCAGGCGCGGATGGCATCGTCCTTTGACCGGAAAACCGGATTTCCATCCGTCAGTCCAGCCTGCTTCAACCAATCGGAAGCTTTCGAGCCTTGAAAACCAACCCAGGCATATCGCCACGGATTTACCCAGTCCGCCTGGTAGAAGGTGACCTGATCAGGGCAGATCAGGAAGCCTTCTCCGGCTTCAAGCGTCCAGGAACGGCCATTGGCCTGAAAAAGACCTTTGCCTGCAAGCGCAAAGTGAATCAGGTAATGATCACGCACCGCAGGGCCGAAACTGTGGCCAGGAACGCAGGTCTCGGTGCCGCACTGGACCAGGTCGAGATCCAGCAGGTTCTGTCGGATGAATTTGACTGCTTCCGTCATGCCGCACCTCTTTCAGCCCCTGATCCGATAATTGTGGTGTCAGACCGCTTTCATTCCCTGATTCATGCTTCGTGACATCCAACATTATGCCATATCCTGCCCGCATCCCGCCATATCGCGGGCGGCCTTTTTCTCATACAATGGATTCCAGGGAAGCCGACTGTTCTTCACAGAAGGAACGCGCGGGTCTTCCCGCCTGCCGGACGGCAGGCAATGGATTGAGGACACGGAGGGAAGATACATGAAGAAGATCGCATTCATCGGAGCCGGCAGTTTCGGCTTCACCCGCGGACTTGTCAAGGATATCCTGTCGTTCCCGGCTTTCGCGGACTGCACCATCGCACTCATGGACATCAGCGCGGACCGTCTGGCCTACATCAAGCGTGCCGTCGACAAGATCGTGGCGGCCGGGCAATATCCCGCGAAAGTCATCGCCACGATGGATCGCGCCGAAGCGCTGAAGGACGCGGACGGCGTTCTCTGCACCATTCTTTCCGGCGGTGTGCAGGTTTGGCGTCATGATGTGGAGATTCCGAAGAAATACGGGGTCGACATCAATGTGGGTGACACCCGTGGCCCCGCCGGCATTTTCCGTGCCCTTCGCACCATTCCGGAGATGCTTTCGATCGTGAAGGACATCGAGAAATATTGCCCCAATGCAGTATTTCTGAACTACACCAACCCGATGGCCATGCTGTGCCGTGCCATGCAGGGCGTGAGTGACGTGAAGATCTCAGGCCTGTGCCACAGCGTGCAGGGAACCGCAGAAATGCTGGCCCGCTGGATTGGGGCGCCGATGTCCGAAATCACCTATCGTTCCGCAGGGATCAACCATCAGGCCTTCTATCTGGACTACAAGTGGAATGGGAAGGACGCTTATCCGCTCATCCGGGAAGCCATGAAGCGGCCGGAGGTCTACAACGAGGAACTGGTCCGCAACGAGATGTTCCTGCACCTTGACTACTATGTCACTGAATCCAGCGGGCATAATTCCGAATACAATGCCTGGTTCCGCAAGCGTCCGGACCTCATCGAGAAATACTGCACGCACGGAACCGGCTGGAATCCTGGTGTCTACGCCTATATCCTCGACGAGTATCTCAAGCGCGAGGACAACTGGCGCGAGGAGTATGACAAATGGATGGCGGAGGAGAAGGTGGATCTCACACGCGGCCATGAATATGCCGCTTCGATTTTCAATGCCTGCTTCGGGGACGGCACCCTGTTCGAATTCAACGGCAACGTCCGCAACTTCGGACTCATCGACAACCTGCCGGACGGTTGTTGCGTGGAGGTTCCCGTTCTGGCTTCGCCGCGCGGACTCGACCCGATGCATGTCGGCGCGCTGCCGGATCAGCTGGCCGTGCTCGTCAACACCAGCGCACGCTGCGAGGAGCTTGCCGTGCAGGGCGCGCTGGAAGGCGATCCCCGCAAGATCTTCCATGCCGTCGCCTTCGATCCGCTGACTTCCTCCATCCTGAGTCTTGCGGAAATCAAGACCATGGTCGATGAAATGTTCCGTGCCAACCGGGAATGGCTGCCCCATTTCCGCCATCTGAGCTGAGAAGGTTCGGCCTGCGTGACATAAAGGCCCTCTCCGTCGGGATGAAACGACGGAGAGGGCCTTTTCATTTCGCCGTACCGGCCGGACCTGAAGGCGGTACATGGCATTGCAAGGGCCTGTCCAACCGGCCATTGTTCCGAAAGCACTTTCTGTCAGGATGCTTGCGATGGACAATGGCCGGAGTCATATACGCATATCACGACCCGATGCTACAATCTTCCGACTATACGACCGGCTCCGGAATTGAACTTGACCATCCGGAATGGTATGATATCGCTATGCCTTATCCGGTCAACCAATAGCATGCAATGAAATCGCCATGAATGCGGTGCGATGATCCTTTCACGGCAGAAAAACGAGGTATGTCACGATGAACCCGATTTCCCGCCTACATACCCGCCCGAATGGCAGGCATGGCATCCGTATCCTGATGGCGGCCGCGGCCGCGACACTCCTGCTTGCATCCGGCTGCTCCATGCTTCCGCAGGAGGAAGAAACACTGGCGCCTCCACTGAAGGTTCCGGAAAAAATCACCTATGAGACCATGGACGTGCAGAAGGGCTCCATCGAGCGGAAGATCCGGGTCACCGGCCGCTTTGTTTCCGTGGCCCAGTCCAATGTGCAGTTCACGGAACGGGGGGGACGCCTCAAGAGCATTCAGGTCAAGCTTGGGCAGAAAGTGAAAAAGGGTGACATACTGGCCACGCTGGACACTGAAACCCTGGCCGATGACATCAAACTGCAGGAAATCGCATTGCAGCGGGCCCAGATCAGTCTGGACAAGGCGAAACGGGCATACAGCGATGAGGTCGGTGTTGCAAAGTACGAACTGGACAAGTCCCAGCGCGAAATTGAGGCCAACAAGGCCCGTCTCCAGGACGATGTAGACATGGCGAAACTCGATTTCGATTCCAACAGCATCCGGCTGCAGGCCCTGCGCCGCGCATTGGACGAGTCACAGATGCTTTCCCCCATTGACGGGGATGTCACCTATATCACGGATGTGAAGGTCGGCGACCTGATCAACACCTTCTCCACCGTCCTGACCGTTGCGGATCCGACCAACCTTCAGCTTCGTTATTCGGAAGATCGCGTGGGCGATTTCGTATCCGGCATGAAAGTCACGGTCAATTTTGACAACAGCCCCTATGACGGCGAAGTGGTCATGACACCGGTGGATCTGCCGATCGACGCGACCGAATCCATGAAGAACACCATCCTTGTCGCGGTGAAGGATCTGCCGGCAGGCATCAGAATCGGTGCCGACGCACAGATCGTCGCCGTGCTCGATCAGCGCAGCGATACCATCGTTCTGCCCAAGTACGCCCTGAACAAGAATTTCGGACGCACCTATGTGAATGTGCTGAAGAACAACCTGCGCGAGGAGCGCGATGTCGAAATAGGCATCCAGTCGGACACCGAGGTCGAGATCCTCAAGGGCCTCGAAATCGGGGAGCAGGTCATCATCAGGTAAAGGAGGACGCGACATCGTGTTTCGCTTGGTATTACGGCGGATGTCCAGCAACCTCTGGATGATCATATGCCTGCTCTTGGGGACGATTCTGGCAACCTCGCTGGTCTGCAGCATCCCGTTGTATACGGACGGCATCATGCAACGCATGCTGACGAAAGACCTCGAAAACTACCAGGTGGAGAAAAATGCCTTTCCCGGCTCCTATTCCGTCAAGGCGGTCCTCAACTACGCCTATGAAGGAAAGGATCGGGGCAATGCGCTCCGTTACTTTAGAAACCGGATCTGGAATGTCATGGGGGAACAATACAACGTTCCTTACCTGACAAAGACGGAGGAAATCCGGGTCAGCCATTCCACTTTGCTTTCCGATCCACCGGATGCCAAACGGCCCGATGGCTATTTCGCGGAACTTGCCTACCGGTCCGAGCTGGCGAACCATGTCACCCTCGCGAATGGCCGCATGTATTCGGACAGCCTGGTGGACGGCATCACCGAAGTGGTTGTCACGGCGCGAACCATGAAGGATGAGAACCTGCTTCTCGATGAGGAGTACACGATCGTCAGCAAGCTGGCCAAGGATGAGAAGACGACGAAGGTTCGGATTGTCGGCGTCATTGAACCGAAGGACGCATCGGATCCCTATTGGGCGCGTTCCCTCGCGGAAAGCAGCGGCGTCCTGTACATGAGTGAAAAGCTCTTCCTGCCGGAATTCGTCATCAATGGGAGCCCCTTTCTCCGGGAAGGTTATTGGTACTATGCGTTCGACTACCACCAGATCAAGGTGGGCAATCTGGCGCATATCCTCGAAACCTGGAATGCACAGCTGGAACTCGTGAAGAAATACCGAGGCGTTCTGGAAGCACAGATGCCTGCCAATGAAATCATTGCGGGGTACCATACCCGTGCCTCCACCCTTGCGACAACCCTCTGGGTATTGGCCGTACCCATCCTTCTGATGCTTGTTTTCTACATATACATGGTTTCACAGCTTATTGTCGGGAATGATGAAAGTGGCATTGCGGTGCTCAAGAGCCGTGGTGCGAGCAAATCGCAGATTTTTGTCAGCTATCTGATGGAAAGCGTCCTGCTGGGACTCGTCGCACTCGCCACGGGTCCGCCGCTCGGTCTTCTCATCTGTCAGGTGCTTGGTGCATCGAACGGATTCCTGGAATTCGTGCAGCGAACGAAGCTTCCGCTGAAGATGAGCGTCAATGCCTATCTGTACGCGGCCGCAGCTTTCCTGATGATCGTTGTGACCATGCTGGTGCCTGTGCTCCTGCAATCCCGTACCACCATCGTCAAGGTGAAGCAGGGAAAGGCACGTGCAAAGCGACCGTTTTGGAAAAAGTATTTCCTGGACATCATCATCCTCGGCATCTCGTTTTATGGCCTGTATTCCTTCAACAGGCAACAGGGCATTCTTGCGACAACCGGCGCCGATGCCGGACAGATTCAGGTTGATCCGCTCCTGTTCCTGACTTCCACCCTGTTTGTCCTTGGCGCGGGACTTCTGTTTCTACGCATCTATCCATACATCATCCGGTTCATCTACTGGATCGGGCGCCGCGTATGGTCGCCGGTCCTGTACATCTCTTTGGTTCAGGTGGGGCGTTCGCGCGGACAGGAACAGTTTCTGATGCTGTTCATCATCCTCTCGATCTCCATCGGTCTGTTCAATGCGAACTCCGCGCGAACCACCAATCGGAACGTGGAGGACAAGACGCACTATTCCGTCGGTGCGGATGTACGCATCAAGCCGGTCTGGAAAACAAACCAGGTTGCATCCTCCGCGCCGATGGGCGGTGCACCGGCAGCGGATGCGCCACTCGGCGACCAGGCCATCAAATACGTCGAACCGGACTACAATTCGTTTGCAGGCCTGAAGGGCGTCGAGGTGGCAACCAAAGTGCTGCCCGTCAAGGATGTGCGGGCAAGGGCCTATGACACCGAGGCGGCCGGATTGCAGCTGCTGGCAGTCAAGCCGGCGGAATTTGGCAGGATCGCCTGGTTCCGGACCGATCTTCTGCCCTATCACTGGTACAATTATCTCAATCTCCTGACAGATGCGCCGAAAGCTGTTCTTCTCTCCACCAACCTGAAGGAGCAGCTGAAGGTGAAGGAGGGAGACACGCTTGTCCTTTCATGGACCGGAAACAATACCATCGAAGTGACTGTCTACGCATTTGTGGACTTTTGGCCTACCTTCAATCCCAATCCGAAGGTCGATCCGAACAAGCCGGCAACCGATGGCTCGGCGGCGCTGGGCGCCAGACCAGGCCTTGTTGTCGCGAATTTTGACTATCTCATGAACAAGCTGCCCATCCAGCCTTATGAGATCTGGCTGAAGAAAGCGCCGGATGTCACGGACAAGATCATCCACGACGACATCGATGCAAAACAGCTCGATGTCACGACCGTCACCTACTCGAACCAACAGCTCATCAAGATGAAGAATGATCCGATGCTGCAGGGCATCAACGGTTCGCTGACACTCGGGTTCGTGGCCGCCATGGCCATCAGCCTGCTGGGATTCCTCATCTACTGGATCATCTCCATCCAGGGCCGCGTCCTGCAATTCGGTATCCTGCGCGCCATGGGGCTCTCGCTCTCGAAGGTCATCGGCATGATTGCCTGCGAGCAGTTACTGGTATCCGGTGCGGCGGTTGGCATTGGGTTCCTGACAGGCAATCTCGCGAGCAAACTCTTCATTCCCCTGCTGCAGGTGGCATCCTCGGCGGCCGATCAGGTTCCGCCGTTCCGGATTGTCGCCCAGGCCAGCGACTACAACAAGATTTACGCCGTTGTGGCGGCCATGCTGATCATTGGATTCATCACCCTGTGGCGCATCATCGCCAGGATCCGGATTGATCAGGCATTGAAGCTCGGCGAGGATTGATGCCGGAAGGGAGTACCATGAACGAGATTCTACGAACAGACGGCATCATCCGGACGTTCCATTCCGGAAGGGAAACGGTGCATGCGCTGAAAAGCGTCTCCATCCAGGTCGAACAGGGAAAGCTCACCCTCCTGAAGGGGCGGTCGGGGTCCGGGAAAACTACGCTCATGAACCTGCTCGGTGCCCTTGACAGACCGAACGCAGGACAGATCTGGTTCAAGGGTCAGGACATCGCCAGCGCAAATGAAATCGTCCGCAATGAAATGCGGCGAAAGAACATTGGATTCATCTTCCAGTCCGTGGCGCTCATCTCGATGATGTCCGCCTATGAAAACGTGGAGTTTGGTCTTCGCGTCGCGGGGGTCAAGTCCAGGGAACGCAGGCAGCGGGCCGAGGAGTGCCTGGCACTGGTCGGACTTGCCAAGCGAATGCATCACCGTCCGCAGGAAATGTCGGGTGGCGAGCAGCAGCGTGTCGCCATCGCACGGGCCATTGCCCACAGACCTGACATCATCTTCGCCGATGAACCGACCGCCGAGCTGGATTCCCACATGGGCCTCCAGGTCATGCGCCTGTTCAAGACCCTGGTGGAGAAGGAAGGCCTTACGGTGGTCATCACCACGCATGATCCGAGCATGTTCGAGATCGCCGACCACGCGTACACGCTGGAGGATGGAGAGATAGTCGATGAGCGAAAGTGAGAAGGGTACGCAGCAGGAGACGACCGAATCCGGACGTCCCCCGATGATCGAGTGCGAAAACCTTGTAAAAATCTACAAGACCGCGGAAATCGAAGTCGTCGCGCTCCAGGGTCTGGATCTGCTGGTCGAGGCCGGAGAGCTGATGGCCATCATCGGCAACAGCGGCAGCGGCAAATCCACGCTCCTCAACGCACTGGGCGGCCTGGATCGCCCGTCAGCGGGCAAATTGCTCGTCGACGGCAAGGATCTCCTCAAATTCTCGGACAACCAGCTGGTCTCCTACAAACGGGAGACCGTCGGGTTTGTCTGGCAGAACAACGCACGGAACCTGGTCCCCTATCTGACGGCGCTTGAGAATGTCGAGTTGCCGATGATGCTGATCGGCGAACAGAAGAAACGGCACCATGCCCTGAAGCTGCTCGACATGGTCGGGATGGCGCATCGCCGCAACAACCGGCTCAGCCAGCTTTCCGGCGGTGAGCAGCAGCGTATCGCCATTGCCATCGCCCTTTCAAACAATCCGAGACTCCTGCTGGCCGACGAACCTACAGGCTCCGTCGATTCCAAGACGGCAGCCCATATCCTTGATGTGTTCAGGGAACTGAACAAGGCCATGGGTCTGACCATCGTCATCGTCACACATGACATGCAGCTTTCCAAGAAGGTGGATCGTGTGGTCGCCATCCGCGACGGCCGGACCAGCAGCGAATACATCCGCCGCACCTCCGTCGTGGAGGAAATGGCGAGTATCAAGGGTCTTCAGGATTTCGGAGAGCCAGAAACCCATGACGAGCTGATCGTGATGGATCGGAGCGGCCGAATCCAGGTTCCGGCAGCTTATCTTGAAGCACTCGGCCTGAAAGGCAAAAACAAGATCAAGGTGGAACTCGAAGGGGAACGCATTGTATTGTATGCACCCACCGAAGCGCCGCCCAAGGAAGCAGGAAGGGATGCAGTCAAGGGCATCCTGCCGGGCGCAGCGTCGGGAGGGAGCGGGTCGGTTGAATCAATCCTGGCACCTGACGATAAACAAGAGAACCTGTCCGATGACGTAACTGTGCACATATCCGGGAACAAGCCCGGGCCCTTCTTCGTCGACAAACCGGAACGCTTGTTCAGTGACGAACCGGTGCCATTGGCCGGTGTTGCGCTGCAGGAGACATCCGTCAGACTGGATATGGCGGGGGACTCCCAATGACCGCGCCTCCCTTTCTCGAGGTCGAACAGATCGTGCATCGCTACGGTTCCCGTACGGTGCTGAACAACCTGAACCTTTCCCTGCGCAGGGGAGAGGTTTTTGGTTTGCTTGGTCCGAACGGTGCGGGCAAATCAACCTTCATTTCCCTCCTGGCCACACTGATCCGGCCAAGTGCCGGGGATATTCGCCTGGAAGGCGTGTCCATCCTGAAAAAGCCGGCGGTCATCCGCCGCAGGATGGGGTATGTTCCTCAGGAACTTGCGCTGCATACGGTATTGAAGGCCCGCGAGAACCTTGAATTCTGGGCAGGCATCTATGGACTGAGCGGCAAACACCGGGAAGAGGCCATCGACAGGGCTCTGCAGGAAATCGGGCTGCTGGATCGGGCTTCGGATCGGGTGGACACCTGGTCGGGCGGCATGAAGAGACGGCTCAACCTCGCGGCTGCCATCATGCACGAACCGGATCTTCTGGTCATGGACGAACCGACGGCGGGTGTGGATGTCCACTCTCGACGCACCATCGCAGGATTGATCGACCGATTCCGCAGCAATGGAAAAACCGTTCTGCTTGCCAGTCACGACATTGATGAACTGGAAGCGGTCTGCGACCGGATCGGTGTCTTGCATGGCGGACGCTTTCTGGCTTGCGGAACCGTTCCGGATGTTCTGTCGGCAACGGGCGGTACATCGCTCGAGAGCCTTCTCATGGGGTTGGAGGAACGCGGATGACCATGACCGCTTTCTTCGCTGTACTGCGAAATGAAGTCCGGCTCATGTTCCACAGTTGGCGGACGCTTCTTCTGATGCTCGCCCTACCGTTGCTCATGCTTCTTGTCGTGGTGGGCGCGCTGGCACCGCTCCGCGAGGAATCTTCCTTTGTACGTCCGTTTGCCCTTGCTTTTGTGGATCAGGAACAATCCGTCTGGACCGAGATGCTGGCAGGCCAGCTGGAGCGGATCAGCCTGATCGGAGAAGTCCTGAAAGTCGATGAGGCCGAGGCCATCCGGTTGATCAGGGAAGGCAGGGTTGCGGCTGCCATTGTCGTCCCGGAAGGGCTCTCGGGGCAGGTGAATCTTTTTCAGCCTGTTTCCATCAAAGTATACGGAAGCAGCCGGCAATCGCTGCAAAGCAACATCATCCTCCATGTCTGTCAGGCGGGAGCCGATCTGGTAACATCCGGCATGGCATCGCTGGAGGTCATAAGGGAAGCCGAACTGCGTGCCGGCGTGCCGCCTGAAGTCGTGGCAGCCGATCTGGAAGCCAACTTTGCATCTTTCTTCCAACGGGTGCTGGGCAGGCGGGATGTGTTCGGAGAAAACCGGAAACAGGCTTGGGCGGTCACCCTCGTCGAATATTACGCAGCGGGTCTGATGGCGGTATTCCTTCTTTTCGCTTCCCTGCCCTGCATGAAACGGAGTGTGGAAGACCGGCAGAATGGTGTTCTGCGACGGTACCTGTCTGCACCCGCACCCGTATGGGCGCCGCTTCTGTCCCGTCTTCTGGTCTCCCTGATGGTATCCGCGCTTCAGTTTTCCCTGCTGGTGGCGGTCACCGCTTTTGTCTTCAGAAGTTACTGGAATGTACCGCCTATCTACACGATCGGCCTGTTCCTTGCAACTGTCACAGCCTCGGCGGGATTCTCGCTGCTGGTGGCAAACCTTTCCGATTCTCCCGCGACGGTGGATGTGGCGGGCTGGCTTGGCGTACTGGTCATGGCGGTTGCCGGCGGGAGCCTGTATCCGCCGACAGCCATGCCGGATTGGGTTCAGCCGCTTTCGGCCTTTACAGTGGTTCGGTGGACACGGGAAGGATTCATGGGCATTTTCACAGGGCAGACCGGTGAAATCGGCCGCTGCGTGGCCATGCTGTTTTTGCTGGCGGCCGGGTTCCTCCTTTCCGCCCTGTTTGTTTCCCGGTTCCGGAAAAGGAGGGCGTGACATGCTGTTCCGACTTTTCCTGATGAACCGGCTGCGCCTGCTTTTTTCGGATGTCCGATTTCTGGCTGTCATGATTGCCGTACCGCTCTTCTTGTCGGCGATGACCGGAAATGCGCTGGAACGGCAGCAAAAGAGCGACATGCCGGTTCTCGCGGTGGATTTGGACGGCAGCGAAGATTCCCGCTCCCTTTTGCGGGCTTTGAAGAACAAGGAAGGATTGTCCGTTGCCATCGCGCAAAGGGACAAGGCAATGCGCCTGTTGGAAGACAACCAGGTGGAGGCTGTCCTGACAATTCCGACCGGTTATGGCGAACGGCTGCAATCCGGAAATACGGCGGGTCTGTTGCGGCTTGATACGGCGGCATCCGCCGACAGCCAGGGGTTTCTGACAGAGTTGATCGCCGGTGAGGTTTTCAGGCTTTCGGGGGATGCGTTCGCCTGGGGAACTGTGTCTGACATCCTCGCACGCGAAGGCCTGCCGAAGCCGGCAGACGGCAGGGCAACCCTGAACGGGGAGTATGCGCGGTTATCAGGGGAAAACTGGCTGCATGTGGAATATGCGCTTGTACAGGCGAAACCGCCTGCTGATGGCGGCATCGTGAATTATCCTGCTCCGATTGCCGCCTCGCTCGGTTTGTTGGTGCTCTTTCTGCTTTTTGGCACATTGTTTGGAGCGGGATGGCTGGTTGAGGACCGGCGGAACGGAACCCTCGCGCGTTTGCGCAGTGCAAGGGGGGCCTCTGTTTCCTGGTTTCTCGGAAACTGGTCGGCGCTTTTCCTGACAGGACTCTTTCTCGCGGTGATCCTGGTTGGCGGCTCTTTCCTGCTGACCGGCAGGGTGCCGGTGGCCGGGATGCCGTCCTGGCTGCTGATCGTAGTGTATCTTGCCTGCCTGTCGTCTCTCGGACTGGCCATGTCGACCGTGTTTCCGACAGCCGACCGCCTGCAGGCGGCTACCCCTGTGATTGCCATTGTTTCAGGATTTGCGGGTGGATGTTTGTGGAACCAGATCGGGATGATTGGAAATTTGCCGCTTGTGGCGCTGGCTACCCCGCAAGGCTGGGTGTTGCAGGCGCTTGGCGGACTGTATGCCGATCCCTCCGATTTGGGCTGGCTGCGTTCGGTCGCCGTCCTTGCCGCCTCGTCGATCCTGCTGGCTGCGTTCGCCTGGATCCGCATGCAAAAGGAAAAGGGCAGCTCTGGCCGGTGAAACCGGTTTCGAGCTGCCCTGGCGCACGAGCCATCCAAATGGGTGTTTTGCAGGAACAAGGATCATGGAGCTATCAATACATATGAATGGCCGTAGCAAGCGGACCACTCTGGCAAGGAACCGCTACAGGACAGTCAATTTCCTGTCGGCATGAGTGTTGTCAAAAGTTCCTGAAGTTTCGGGGTGATTTCCTGCGCATAGGCACCGAGTTCCTCCTCCGTTGCGGTCGCAAGGTCCAGCGTGGCCCCCGTGTCTGCCGGCGGCGTGTAAGGTTTGTTGTACTCGCGTTGCACCTTGCAGGATGTTTTGAGGTTGATGGGGGCAGGCAGGAAATCCGACGTCAGGGAAACATTGAGGGACTGATCTTCTCCCACGGTCTTTCCTTCCGCGTCGCGTGTCACAGGTCCGCCGCCCTTGACCTCCAGCGTCATACTGGTTCCCATGTTGATCTTGAGAAGCCCGTCCACTTTGCGTTCCGCCTCGTTCTTGCCACCCGGCGTCTCCAGAGAGTTGAGTGTGAGTGTGGCTGTCCCGGTCAGATCCGTCATCTTCATGTCGGCTGCGGCATCCAGCATGAGGTTATGCGTATGGGTCGCGGATTTGTATTCCGTGGCCCAGTCCACCCGGATATCCATGGTTTCTCCGGCGCTTCCGCCATTGAGGTTGAATCGCTGGGAAATCTTGTCACCTTGCTTCACGCGGTCCAGTCCCAGGACCACATTGGCATCATTCCCATTCTTTCCTTTCAGTTCGACGGCATGCCGGACAACCTTGTAACCGTCGATGTATGCCTTGATCACCATGTCCGGGCTGCTGTCCGAAACTGCGATTTCAGCAGATTCGTAGTCTGCGCGGGCTTTAGCGATGGATGTTTTGAAATTCTCCCGGGTCATCCCATCCCGAAGGGTCTCCAGCTGGAGCTGCAGATCCGGGCTGGATTCGCCGAGAATGCGGAGCAGGGTGTCCAGATTGGCGACGAACAGCTGATAGAACCTGTCATCTTTTTCAACCTTGTCCATCAGCTTCAGAACGACTGCCTTGAACTGTTCCAGTGTCATGTCGATGGTGACTTCCTTGAGGGTCTCCTTCCTGCCGAGTACTTCCACTTCGACCGAGCGGTCGATGGTCATGCTGGAGGAGGGTACGGCGTTGTAAAAGGCAAGGGAATAATCCAGGATGAGTTTCTTCAGTTCCGCGCGGTCGATACGGACATCATCATAGATGGCTTTTGACACCCAGGGATCCATCGTGCCCATCGCGGCCATTTCAGGCGGCAGGGAGGAGCTGTCCACTCCAACGCCGCTGGACAGGGAGGAGAGTCTCGTCATGACGGCAGGATCCGAGAGATCCGCTTTCAGACGGGTGTTGCTGAGTTCGGGCAGCTTCAGGCCGATTTCCTTTCCGTCCAGTATGGCGTTCATGCCAAGGAAAGCATTGCCTTTGACAAGAATTCCAAGGTCGGCAGAGGATTGCTTTTTGTCGAAATCACCTGCGGCGGCGATCTTGAACGTGAGACTGTTCACCAGATCGGCCACGGATTGCGCAGTGGCCGCATCCATGCCCCCCAGAGACTCCAGCAGGGAGGATTCCAGTTGTACGCCAAAATCAATCTGCTGGCTGTAGGGCTTTTCCATGAATGGCTGGAGGTTGACCGACTCGAACCTGTCGAGTTGTGCGTCGATTTCGTCATAGGTGCTGTTGATGGTATTGAGCTCCGCTATGCCGAAGGTCATCTTTGCGGGCAGGAAAGCATGGTAGCCGGCGAAAGCGACACCGCACAGGGCGACGAGAATCAGCAGCAGGATCAGGAGAAAGCGCAGACAACCACCTTTTTTTCTCCTTTTTGCATTTGGAGGTTGGCCTTGCAGGGGATAGCCGGTTTGCATCTGAGGGTATTGGTCCTGCGGCGGGAAACCGGGTTGAGCCTGAGGGTACTGGCTCTGCGGCGGATAACCTGGCTGTGCCTGCGGATACTGGCCTTGCGGCGGATAACCTGGCTGTGCCTGCGGATACTGGCCTTGCGGCGGATAACCTGGCTGTGCCTGCGGATACTGGCCCTGCGGCGGATAGCCTGGTTGTGCTTGCGGATACTGGCCCTGCGGCGGATAGCCTGGTTGTGCTTGCGGATACTGGCCTTGAGATGGATCATTCAGCTGTCCCTGCGGCATCTGCGACGTGTAGCCCGGTTGTTCCTGCGAAGGTTGCGGCCAGGCATCCTGGCTTGCTTGAGGGGGTGCTTCCGGGGTGCCCGGCTGGGATGGCTCCGGGTTGGATGGGGAGATGCCAATTCCACACGCGGTACAGAAGCGGGCTCCTTCTCTCAGGGATGCGCCACATTTCGGGCAGTTCATAAGCTTCCATCCTTCCTGTCCGCATGATTGCGGCTGTCCTGGCCATTCGCCCGGCGATTGTATGAATGGGATCTGATGCACGGTTGACAATCATCCCTTGACCATTGTCCTCCGCCTTGCGTGGTGTGCCGGTCTGCAAATGATTCCGGATGTATTATACCACATGGGCCGGGGTTGACTCATGGGTTACGCAAACCGGATTTCCGGGTATAATGAAGAGGGAAAGCGTATTGGAAGCCAATCGTATCTTTTCCGGCACGGAGGTTATGATGGATTGCCCTCAATGCGGCAGGAATGGCTTTATGCCGGGCAAAGCCTGTGGAGATTGCGGTTATTTGGCTGCCGGAACCGGTGTGCCTGAAGAGCCTTCGGAAGACATGCCCCTGGATGAATTGAACCGTATGCTGGGAGAGTTGGGTATCGAGCCGATTACCGAGGTTGTGCGGCGCGCCGGCCCGGAACCTGTGCCATCGGCGAAAAACATTCAGGTGGAGGTTGAGGACGGTTTGACTCCGCTTGAAAGTATTAAAGTGGAGGCTGTGGACGATTTGACTCCGCTTGAAAGCATTATAGTGGAGGCTGTGGACGATTTGACTCCGCTTGAAAGCATTAAAGTGGAGGCTGTGGACGTTTTGACTCCGCTTGAGAACGTTCAAGTGGAGGATGCGGCCGTTTTTACCCCGATTGAAAGCTTTCAAGTGGTGGATGCGGACGTTTTTTCACCGGTTGAGAGCATTCTAGTGGAGGATGTGGACGTATTAGCTCCGCTTGAGAGCGTTCGGATGGATGAAGCGGAAGTTGCGGTCCGTCAGGAGAGTGCGCTGGAGGAGAAGCCGGATCTGCCGGAGCAGCTTGAGGATGTGCCGATGAAAATGTCGGCCGACGAAATTGAGATGTCCGGCGAGGATATGTACCGACGTGACGTTCCTGAAGATGCGTCTCCGGAGGGGAAGTCGCTGTCTGCTGCAACGGAAGGGGCGCCTGTTGATGCGGTGGAGGATTTGCCGACTGCCGTCAGGCAAACCGCGCCACCACAAAAGCGACTCAAGGATGTACGGCACAAGGCAGGTCCGGTTTTGTCCGCAGTCAACTTTTTCAGGGCCTTGGCAGGCTGGGTGCCGGGCTTGCTTGCAGGTGCGGTGAAAGCTGTGAAAAAGAAGCCTTCTGCAGCAAAAACGAAGCGGGAAGCTGCAGTTGCGGAGTCCCTTCCATCAGAACGTGACAATCTTTCACCAGAGGCGCCTGCGTCTGCAGTCACCCAGGAACCGGAACCACCCCTTTCGTTGCCGGATGAAGGCGATGCCCTGCTGCGGGAATTGCTGTCACAGGGGAGCGGAGGGACAACTCCTGCGGGAAACGAAGGGGAAGAGGAAACCGGAACAGGAACGGATCCTTCAACCGGCGCCCTCTTTGAAGAACCTGTGATTTCGGTTGCCGGAGAGAAGGCAAAAACCGGAACAGGGCGGGAAGTGAAGCCCAGGGAGCGGAAAAAGCCGGAGCCCATGTCTCCCCGTGTCAGGAACCTGATTTTTTGGATTGCAGTGCCTCTGGCGTTTGTTGTGATGGTTGTTGGCTTGCTTCGTTTTATTCTGGTGCTCCGTGACAGATCGCTTGTCGCGGAGATTCCAAAGGAGACGGAAGAATGGCATTATGTTCCGTGGTCGCCGGAGGCGGACATCCCTCCGACGCCGGTCACCATTGAAGCCGTTGGGGATGCCATCATCCCTTGAACACGCTATTCGTACGGATTTCAAATGATTCTTCCCATCGGTTCACGCCTTCTTTTTTTTGCGGGATAACCATGTCAGCAGCATGACGCTTTCGTGACAATCCATGCCGCATTCTTTTCCGCACCCTTGTCCTGTGCTACACTGGAACGGACAGAAACCTTGTGCAGCCAAGCCGTGCCAACGCGCGGTGCGAGTGGAAAAGGAGTGCAACATGATTCGTCACAAAGGAAAAAGATGGGTCTCCCTGCTGATGGCAGGCGCCCTGACCCTGATGCAGCCATTATCCTCAGGTGCCTTGACTTATCGGGACATCCAGGGCATTCTCCCGGGAAATCCGGTCATTGCGGAAACGCGCGAACTGGCACACGGCATTGCCTATGATACCTGGAGAGGTGCGAATGCCTCTGGAAAAGGTGTCCTCTTCCACACCCTTACCGTGGATCCGGCAAATCCAGAGGCAGGCGTGGTGGCATGGCACGGCTCCACACTCACGGAGCGGAAAACCCTTTCTTCCATGATTGCGGACGCGAAGGCGCAGGGACTGACTGTTGTCGGTGGCGTCAACGGGGACTTTTTCAATCTGGCCACCGGTGCTCCGCTTGGCATCGTGGTCCATAACGGCGAAATCTTCAGCTCTGAAGGCAGCGCCTTCGCTGTCGGGATTCGTGCGGATGGAACGTCTGTCATGGGAAATCCCTCCATACAATATGTCCTTTCCAAAAACGGAGTGGTGCTCAACGAATTCCATTACAACAAGGACGAAGGGGACTTCGGTCCCTATGTCTATTCCTCTCTCTACGGGCCTCGTGCCGGTTCCGACGAGGACGGTGTCGATGTCGTGCTGAACCTGGCGGATACGCGTCTGACCATAGGCGGCGCGCTTGACGCGACGGTTGCCGAGGTGCTCACGGACACGCAGGGTACGCCTATCGGACCCAACCAGATGATTCTTTCGGCAAGAACCGGAAAAAATGGATACATGAACCTCTCAACCCTGGTTCCGGGGGATGTCGTCCGCCTGGAGGCAAGGGATCTCGACGGGCAGTGGGCCGGCGTGACGGAAGCCATCGGCGGGTTGCACAGACTGCTCGAGAATGGGGCTCCCGTAGCCGGACTCAGTGCTACGAACGTGAATCCCGCGACATTGATCGGGCGCAAGCCGGACGGGCGGATCGTACTTCTCGAGGTGGACGGTCGTCAGCCGAACTGGAGCAACGGCGTCACCTATCAGGAAGGCGCGCAGCTCATGCTGCAGATGGGATGCACGGATGCCATCGTATGTGATGGCGGTGGCTCCTCGACGGCGTCGGTCCGACTCCCCGGAGATCCGGACCCGCTTGTGGTCAACAAACCCTCCGACGGAGCGGAACGCAAGGTATCGAATGCGCTGCTGCTCGTTTCCAGAACGCCTGCCACGGGAATTCCGGATCCATTCACCCGCCTTCTGCCGGCAGGCATCGCCACCCAGCTTCATCTGTATCCCGGCAAAAGCTACCTGCTGCCTGGCGCCACCGCATCCTGGCAGGTAAAGGCGACGGACGGCGGGTATTACGCAGCGGAAGTGCCGGCCGGCATGATGTGGACGACGGACGGCGGTATGTTCCTGCCGGACGGAACCATGACAGCCGGAGCCACACCGGGTCTGTATTCCGTCGTGGCCACAGCGGGCATGGCCGTCGGTCAGGCGTCCTACATCATTCCGGACCATCTGACGGAAATCCGTGTATCGCGTCCCACGCTGACCGTCGCTCCGGGTGAGACAGTCGATCTGTCCGCCTCCGGCTACCTGGAAGGCGTCGCTGTCAGGGGTGTCGACAGCAGTTTCGCCTGGCAGGCAGATCCAGCCATCGGTTCGATCACGCAGGACGGCGTGTTCGTGGCTGCCGTCGCTCCCGAAAGCACAGGATTTGTCCATGTTTCATGGAATGATAAGGTGACGCAGGTTCCCGTCTACATTGCACGAAATCCGATGGATGTGGAGACGTTCGAAGCAGCCCCGGACTGGACTTCGGTTCTGACCGAATTCGGGAAGGGCGCCGTTCGTACGGTGCTCGATCCGGAAAAGGCGATTTTTGGCAGCGGGTTGCTCCGACTGTTCTATGACTTCACCCCGAAATCAGCAGGGGAAAAGGGAGTGACAGGCGTGTCCGCAGGCCCGACGGGACCTTTGGACGCAGCGGGTGCCAAGACGCTTCAGCCGGTTCCGCTTGATGGCGTTCCGACGGCTGTCGGCTGCTGGGTGTACGGCGACGAAGGCAGGAACTGGCTTCGCGCGAAGCTGCGGGATGCCGCCGGGCGCGAGGTGGATCTCGATTACACGACTGAATACAAGGCGGATACGGGTGCCGGCGGCATCGACTGGACGGGATGGAAGTATGTGGAAGCCCAGATCCCTGCCGGCCTGCAGGCGCCTTATTCCCTGACGGTTCCCTTTCGCGTCCTGTGCACCCGGGAAGAAATGAAAAAAAGCGGAACGCTCCTTTTCGACCGCATTCGCACCATCTATGGATTGAAGAACGACGATGCGACCGCACCGGTTGTCGATGCGGTATGGCCGGCATCCGGGGACGAGGTGAAGTCCGGTGCGCTGACCCTTACGGCCGTCGCTTCCGATGAATCGTCCGGTTCCGGTCTCAATCCGGATCGTTTCACCCTGCAGGTGGATGGCGTTCCCCAGGAAGGCGTCCAGATCACATCCGAGGGAAACGGTTATCGCATCAGCCGTCCCTTTGAACAGAATGCTCCTCTTGCAGGAGGCTATCATGTGGCCCAGCTCCGAACGGAAGACAAATTCGGCAACAAGGGCATGAAAACATGGTTCTTCCGGGTAGACACCGCAACCCCCCAGACCTCCCTTGTGTTGCCGGGCAATGTCCCTTCCGGCGGTACATTCGATGCTGTCGTGCAAGTACGCAATCCAAATCCGATGAAGGCCATGACCCTTGAGTTGGTCTGGAATCCGTCCCTCCTGGAACCCGTCGATATGGATGCGAAGAAGAAGGGGATCCAGATGGGACTGGAAAAATGGGTTTCCTCCGCCAAGATCACCGTCAATGACGCGGATCTGAAAGCCGGCATCTGGCGTATCACCGTCACGGGTTTGAACAGCACGGTGAAGGCGGCTGAACGGAAAATGCTCACGCTTCGCTTCAAGGCCAAGGCGACGACCAATGGAAACGCTTCCGTCGCCAGCGCAAAGGCTACCCTGTTGTCAGCACCGCTAAAGAAGCCGCAGACCTTCGGCTTGCCTGAGACATCCATTCTGGTCCAGCCGGCCTATACGCTGGACGTACGCGGCACTGTGGCAGGCAGTGCGGCGAGACTTGCAGTATCCGACCGTAACGGCACACCGGTAGCCGGTGCGGGCATTTATGTGGAAGGTTCCGGAAAGAACGCCGTCGCCACGACGGACAAGAACGGTGTGATTGAGACCAAGGCCATTACCGCAGGCCCTGCGGGAACGCGGCTTTCCCTGCGCGCCGTGAAAAGCGGGCTCTCCTCCGCGTCAGTCCCGGTTGTGGTCGGCGCTGCATCGGAAGGCGCCAAAACCCTGGCTGTGACGGTTTCACCGATCTCACAGCCGGGCGGCATGTCAGTCCACTGGTTGTCCGCCGCATCTTCCGGCACAAAGGTGCAGGTCATGGAGGCGGAAACCTATACGGGGGACTTCCCATCCGGCGTGACACAGGCGACTGCGACGAATACGGCCACGACACTGACAGAGCCCGGTACGAAAACGAAATTGTTTGAACACAAGGCTGTCTTCTATGGATTGAAGTCGGGGACCGCATACAAATGGCGGATCACGGACGGCGCCCAAGGGAAGGGCCAGACCGGCGGATTCACGACACCGGTTTCCGAAGCCGGGAAGACCTTCACCTTCGGGTTCGTCACCGATCCGCAGGCGGTCGATGCGACCGGATACGCCCCGTTCCGCAATGTTCTGCAGCGCATGATCGGCAAGGCGCCCGATTTGTCTTTCGTCCTTCTCGGCGGGGATCTGGTTGATGACGGAAGCAAGACGACGCAATGGTGGGGTCTTTTCCAGACAGCGGGACAATATCTGCAGAGCGTGCCGTTCCTCGCCATCCCCGGAAACCATGAATACAAGGGAGATGCGAAGATCGCCGCATACAAGTCGTTCTGGGGGCTGCCCGCAACAGGACCGTCCAAGTATGCCGAATCGGCCTATACCGTGCTGAACGGGGATGCCCGCTTCTACATGCTTGACACACAGGGGGACCTCGATGCACAACTGGCCTGGCTGAAAAAAGAAAAGGCCGCCTCCACGAGCAAATGGAATATTGTCACGATGCATCGGGGCATCTATGGCGGCTTCTATGACGAAGCCGCATTCCGCGCGAAGGCGGGACCTGTGTTCGATGAACTGGGCATTGACCTTGTCCTGTCAGGCCACGACCACACATGGCTCCGGACCACCATGAAGGCGGGAAAGAAGGTCCTTCCCGGAACCGGAACGACTTACATCGCCGGCGGCGGATCGGGTGGGAAATACTACGACGCCAAGAAACGAGCCTGGACGGATGTGCTGTATGACGGCAATACCCCTTCCTTCACGCTTGTGACGGTATCGCCGGAAAAGCTTGTTATCAGCGCTTCCCATCTGGAAGGCGCAAAAACGGTCCGACATGATGAATTCACCCTTCAGAAATGATTTCACGGAATGGCGGTGATGCGGTAGAATGGATATGCGCATCACCGCTTTTCCATCCCGCAGGATGCAAGAAACATACAGAGAAACGGAGAAACAAATGGACAACAGCCTGAAAACCTTTCTTGTGCATGCCTTGAAGGCGACGACCGACTACATTGCCGTTCTTTTCGTGTTCGTCATCTTCAGTTACCCTGTGATCAGTCTCTCCGGAGACAATCCGGCCCTGGTGGTCAGCTGGGTCTCCGCCGTCATGTTTCTTCTTCTGTTTGTGTTGGTCTACAGGGACATGTGGGAAATGGCGGTTCGAGAACGACGCCCTCAATACGAAATCAACCCGAAGCCGGTGCGTGGATTTCTTCTCGGACTGACCGGCATGGCTCCGATTGCCCTGGTCCTTTGCATCATCGCACTGATTCCGATGACCGGTCTTGAGACGCTTCAGCTCAGAATGATGCAGGCGATTACGGTTCCTTTCTACTGGGTTGCCAAACTGCTGGATCGGTCTACGCCCATGCACCGTCTTCCGTTCATCCTTCTTCCGTTTCTCACCGGCGTCTTCGCATATCTCGGCTACCTGGCCGGGCTTCGGGATTTCTTCCTGATGCAGCGCATCTACAAGCTGGTTGGCTACACACCGAAAAAACGGGTCAGAAAACCCTTGAAGAAAACGCGCAAGGGGTTTTGGGGGATATAATCCGTGAGCGATTTTATCGTATACGCGCTCATCTCTTCCGCAAGTGCGGCGGTTGCCGGGGGAATCCTGTTCCTGCTGCTCGCGCGCAAAGTTCCGGACATCGGGGATCGGCTTCGGATCGTTTTACCCGCCACTTTGCTCGCGATTGTCTTCGCCTGCCTGGTTCCGCCAGCTGTTGCAACACTGCGCGGCGGAACCGTTCTGCCTTCCTGGTCGGCCTGGCTGCTTCCTTTGGCGGCGTTGTTCATCCTTCCCGCCGTCTGGCGTTCCGTCTTGAACCGTCTGCCGGTGAATTCCCCGCTCCTGTCAGAACCAGCCGATGAAGCCGGTGCGGATGCGTGGGAAGCCGAGGAAACCGGAGTCCGGGAGCATAAGGTTCCCGGGATGCCGCCTGAAGCCATCCGGGACCGGCAGCGTCCTGATGATGCTTTGGAAGACGGAAACCTTCTTGCAGAGATTGCCATGCGCCACATGACGCAGGGGGATCGTTTGCCGTCCGTTGAGAAACAGGATCCGGTTGCCTTCATCGTGGAAGCGGACGGGAACGGCGGAACGGCAGTGGAAAAGGATACGGACAGCATCCTGCCTGTATCGCCCGAACCCATTGAAGCTACGGAATCCCAGGAGGGCATTGATGCCATGCCGGCCGATGAGCTGCCGATGAGGCAGCGCCCGGACGACAGGCCGAAGGAACCGACGACAGGCACATTGCGATTGGAACCCTATCCCGTTCCATATGGATCACGGATGTCCGAACTGCTTGAATCAGCATTGGATGCCCGTCAAGAGGGACGCGTCCAGGAAGCTGTCTCCTGGTTCCTGGCAAGCCTTTCAGCAGGTCCGGGCCAAAGCCTTCATGATGACGTTCTGCTGGATCTTTGCGCACTGCTTCGGGAGTCCGGTTGTCTGGAGGAGGCCGTGAGTCTGCTCTCTTCGGATTTTGCCATCGGGACGGAAACAACCCTGATGCGCGCATTGCGTATGGCGCTGGTCCGGTAGGGGAGGGGATGAGGTCGCTGGAAAGGCCGGAATTCCGGAGTCTTGAGAAATAAAAGCCTGAATCGGTCCATTTCCGTGCTTTTCGCGGTACATTTGATTGTCAAGGCCGGATTGAAATGATAAGATACGAATAACTGCCAGAATGTCGACGATCCTCCAAAAAGGGATTGACGGCGGCCTTTCGGCACAACGCTTAAGGGGGTACGCTGGGGATGAAGACCTCTCAGCAGATTATCGGACTTCCCGTGGTAAGTATTTCGGACGGGAATGAAATCGGCAAGGTGAAGAATGTCATGATCAATGCCGTCAAGGGCACGGTCGATTTCTTTGTCATCGACAGCGCCATGCGCTCACTGGCAGGCGGAGTGGTACCGGTCGGCAAGGTCCTCGGCATCGGGGCGGACGCACTCACCATCCTGGAAGCGGATGATGTCAGCGACATCGTGAAGATCCCTGCTGCCATCGACCTCCTTCAGAAGAACATTACGGTGAGGGGTACGCGGGTACTCACCCGGAAAGGCAGTCTCCTCGGGGAAGTGGGCGATGTCTTCGTCAACGAGGATGATTCCTGCGCCATCATCGGGGTGGAGTTCGTTCCCGGGAGCAGCAAGGTGAAAGCCGGCATCATTCCGAGGAACAACATCATCACATTCGGCAAGAACCTGCTGGTTGTGGAAGAAGGATTTGCGGAGAATCTGCTGCCTGTTTCCGTGCACGAAGCCGTTGAAACACCGGCGACCCTGCAGGCGGGAATTCCTGCCGCGGCAGCGCTGCCTTCAGAACCTTCCGTCCCCGTGGCCGAACCGGATTTGACGTTCGAAGCGGAAACAGTCTCCGAACCGGAGATTTCCCTGGACGGTCTGTTTGGCGGATCATCCGACGAAGATGCAAGTGCCATGCTGGCGGATCGCAGAATCCAATATCTGCGCGGACGCAGGCTGACCCAGCCGATCGTCGGATCGGACGGGGAAATGGTGGCAAATGCAGGCGCGGTCATCGATGACGCATTGATGGAACGGGTCCGGCAGGCCGGTCGTTTGGTAGAACTCGTCATGAACAACGAAGCCTGATCCTGATATGTCTGGCTTTCCTGAAAGGGCTGGTTCCTGACCGGCCCTTTCCCATATCTTTCCCTGCGCTGCGGGTATGCATAAGAGTTCGGCGGGTCACCGGAAACAGAAGCAATGGATGAATCACATGGGGCGGGTCACCTGCGGTTCCGGAAGGGATCTGCGATGACTGGCCAATCTAACCCGGTGTTGCATGGAGCGGAATCAATGAGGAAGACACAAGTCGCATGGCTCCTGTCGGGATGGGTGCTGATACAGACTGGCGCGGCGGGTTTTGCCGGGTTCGGATGGCTTTCGTCGCGTCCCGCCGAACGGCTGCCGACCGGGTATTCCTGCGGGTCCATTGCTTTGGGGGATCTGCAGCCGGATGTCGCTGCGGAGAGAATTCTGGCGGAGCCGATGCAGGCGGGCGTGCCGGCAACCATCCGGCTCAGGTTGGACGATGCTGAATTCACACTCGCAGGCGAGGCCATCGGGCTTCGGATTGATGAGGCTGCGCTTTCGGAAGTCCTGAAGGACCGTCTCCCGGGGAGCCGTTGGAACCGCATGTTGGGCGCGTTCTCCTCTGCAGGACCGGCGGAGGCCCTACGGATACCCTTGCCGCTGATCGTGGATGAAGCAAACCTGAATACCGCACTGGAGGGGATTGCTGCGGAGTGGGACCGGCTGCCGGTTGATGCGCAGCCCCACTTGTCCGAAGATTCCCTGCAGGTCGATTCGGAGATCCCCGGTCGCAGGCTTGATGCGGCTGGTCTGACGGGTTGCCTGACGGAACGGCTCGCAGCCGCCGGAATACCGGAGGCGGGCGCTCTGGTGCCGGAACTTGCCTCACTGCGCGCGCGCTGGATGAAGGACCTTGCTCCCGAAATCCCTGCTTCCGTCCTGACTGCGATGGTTCGGACCGGAAAAGCTGAAGTGTCCATGGCGGATGGCTTTGAAAACGATGCGGCGATTGCGGCGGAAACCATGCAGCCCTACCTGCTGGAACCCGGAAAGACGCTTGACATGCTTTTCTGGCTCGCTCCGGCCTTGGAGCGGTTCTCCTCCGAAGACAGTCCGTCACGGGCAGCCACGGCCGTCCATTCAGCGATTCTGGCTTCCTCCGGCATCACGGTGATCGAGCGGCATCCCGCACCCTTTGCGGCCAATTATGCGCCACCAGGCCAGGAGGCGGTCGTTGGGGGGACGATGGGGAATCTCCTCCTCCGCAATGATATGGACAAACCCATGCTGCTGATGACCGAGGAAAAGGAAGGCGCCATCCGGGTCGCCACCTTTGCCGAATCCAACGCCATTTCCGCCACAGTCTTCTCCGATGTGGTTGAAACCTCCGAACCTCCGATCATCTACAGCATGACGAGGGATCTGCCCCCGGGCGAGACGCGTGTCATCGCGCAGGGGAGCGCAGGGATGAAAGTCAATGTCTACAGGCTTGACGGCGAGGGCAAGGTCCTGATCCATTCGGATGCCTATCCGGCACAGAACCGTATTCTTGAAATGGGGATGGAAAAATCGGGAAGCGGAGCCGTCGTGGGAAAATAATCCCATGGCTGCCGGACACAACGCCAAATTCGCACGGCAACTTTCGATACGACATGAAAACATTCCGGCATGTTTGAATATGGGAATGCAATATGATGCATCATTTCCAGCCGGCCCGTTTGCAGATCAGCAGACGGGCCGGCTCGTTATTTGTCCCTCCCGCATGATCCGGCACCTTTCCAACCATGTCTGGCGAACATGAAAAACAGGCGGAATGCATGATTATATAAGGTTTTCCGCCAGTTCTTCATATTCTCGTGAAAGACTACGAACAGAGGCATCTTTTTTCATATATTTCTGGTAAGTTGACGGGATGCGGCTGATTGCATTGCGAATCACGTTGGTATACACTAAAAGTGCCTTGGAATATGTACTTCAAGGCGAATCCAGTGCGGAGGGATCAACATGGAAGCTGTCATCCAGCGCATCATTGAACTGGAAGAGCAGGCACGGCAAATCGTGGCCTCGGGCCAGGAGGAAGAACGTCGGATCCTTGAAAAAGGGGAAGCCGAAATCCGTGAGATGGCTGCGCATATCCGCGACATGTCGGAAACGAAGATTGGCCAGCTGAAAGGCCGGACCCAATATGAATCGGATGACCGCATCATACGCATCTATCAGGATACCGCCATGAAAATGCGCCTGATGGAAGAACAGGCGGAACAGGACCAGGCCGGTTGGGAAGAAGAAGTCTTCACTCGGATCGTCGGAAGGTGAACGTATGGCTGCGGTAGCAAAATACAGCGCCCTCGCCGGCAAGACGCGGGCCATGTTCGGTCACATTCTCAAACAGACGGATTATGGCGAACTCATGCGACAGGAAAGCGTGGGCGGCATTGCCGGCTACTTGAAGGAGCATACGCATTATGGTCCGGACCTCACGGA
Organism: uncultured Clostridia bacterium; assembly: GCA_942493335.1. Classification (GTDB taxonomy): domain Bacteria; phylum Bacillota; class Clostridia; order DSM-8532; family DSM-8532; genus JAEWSN01. The sequence goes on from OW818693.1 coordinate 4,456,291, forward strand.
GGTTGATGAAAGCGCCATCCATCGCGGACGCTTGGAAAACCTGCTGAAGCGCGGCCTGATGAAGGATTATGAAAAGCTGTCCGTCTTTTCCCAGGGCAACTTGCGTGGGTTTGTACGCACCGTGTACAAGAAGCATGAGATTGAATCGCTCAAACTCCTGTTTCGTGCATTCGTGGCGGGAAATGTTTCTCCTGAGACTCTTGAGGAATCCCTCCTTTTTCTTTCCCGGTATGACCGTCTCAACATTCCGAAGCTGGCACTCTCCAAGAATGCGTCGGAATTTGTCGCAAATCTCGAAGGAACGGAATACTACCGTCATCTTCGCCCCTATCTCAACGATTCGGGCGTATTCCCCCTTTTCCAGATCGAAATGGCGCTGGATTCCTATTATTACGGAAGCATCGAGCGATATCTGCGCCACAGTTTCGACGGAGAGGACGAGGCAATCGCGAAGACCCTTTACGGGACCGAGATCGATCTCTTCAACCTCATGGTGGTGTATCGATGCAAGGTATTCTATCGTCTGGACCGGGATCTGATCAACAGCTATTGGGTCGAGAACCGTCACCGCATTTCCGCGGAGGTCCACACGCAACTGCTGGATGCGCCGGATCGCGAAGCTTTGCTGGCCGTGATCGAACAGACTCCGTACGCCGAACTCTTTCATGGAGATGACGAGCGGTTTTACGACATGAATATCCAGGAACTGCTCTACAAACTGCATTACCGCATGTTTCAGCAACGGGTGTTTACCGTGGCGTGCATGCTTTCCTATCTCCGGATCCGGGAAGTGGAATTGCGCAATCTCATCTCCCTGATCGAGTGTGTCCGCTACAAATTGCCTGAAGACCAACTTCGCCGGTATCTGGTCGGCATGACTCCCCCGGATGGGGAAGGATGAGGCCCTCGATATATGCTTCGTGACAGATCCGGGAATACGGAAGACATGGAAGGGAAGTGACTTGCGGCATGGCTGTCCAGGCAATGAAATTCGTCAGCATGGTGGGACCTGTCGAGGTGTTCGACGCGTTTGTGCTGAAGTATGTCCTCAACAGCGGCATCCAGCTGGAGCGCTCTTATTCCGCGCTGAAGCTGAAGGGCTTGGAGCCATACGCGGAGGACAACAGGTATGAGCCCGTTCTCAAACGCATGCGCGGCCTGAATGATTATCTTGGTGCGCATGTGGAGGAATACAGCCGCGGCCAGATTGATGACAATGTACTTTCCGACTATGATCCTTCCTGTGTTTCCGGCTGGCTTGACCAGATCGAGGACCATCTTCGCACACATCGGCAGAGCAAGGACCGCCTGAACCAGGCCATTCTGGACAGGGAACAGATCGTGCAGCAGATCAAGCCGCTTGCCGCGCTGGACGTCGATGTCGATGCCATGTTCCATGTGGAATTCATGAAATTCCGCTTCGGACGAATGCCCCGTGATACATATCTCAAGCAGAAGCAGAATTTCGAGTCGCTGGATGTCATCGTCATACCCACCTCGGAAGAGGGAAACGACATCTGGCTGTCCTATTTCACGCCGGCGCCGCTCGGTCCGAAAATCGACAGCGTGTTCGGGGCCCTCGGGTTTGTGCGCGTCCATATCCGTGAAGCGGTTCATGGCACATCGGCCGATTCGTTGACGCGGTACGGTGCGGAAATCCGCGCACTGCAGCTTGAGCTGCAGGAAGAGGATGCCGCACTGGCCCGGTGGCTGGATACGGAACGCGAAGCTTTCCAGCTGATGATGAACAGGCTTGCATACCTCTCAAAGGCCTGTGAAATCAAGAACCAGTGCGCCCATACACGAGGCATCTTCCACATTGTGGGATGGATGCCCACGGAATCCTTCCTCCGGCTGCAGCAGACCGTCGATCCGATGGAAGGCGTCATGATCGACAGCGAGGATCCGGAACACGTGGCCCATTCGACGCCGCCCACCATCCTTCGCAATGCCCGTTTCTTCAAACCGTTTGAAAGCATCGTCACCATGTATGGTCTGCCATCCCACAACGAAATGGATCCGACGAAATTCGTCACATTCACCTTCATCCTCATGTTCGGATTCATGTTCGGGGATATTGGCCAGGGAATCCTCATTGCCCTGCTGGGTGCGTTCCTCTTCTATCGGAAGAGCGCGCTGGGCGGTGTGATGATGTATGCAGGCATGTCCTCAACCGTATTCGGATTCCTTTACGGAAGCTTCTTCGGAAACGAGGAGATGGTGCATGCCGTCTGGCTGAGTCCGATTGCGACAGCCTCCAACATCAACACGCTCATGTTCATCGCCGTCGGCTATGGGGCCTTCATTGTCCTGACCAGCATGGGCTTCTCCATGTACAATGCCGTCCGGAACCGGGAATGGGGGAAACTCCTCTTCGACCGGAACGGCGTGGCGGGACTCCTCTTCTACGGCGGTATTCTTGCGGTGGTATTGAATGGCCTGATTACGGGCAACATGAAATTTACGATCGTTGTCATCCTCATTGTCGTGATTCTTCCGCTTGTCCTGATGCTGTTGAGGGAACCGCTGGAGCATCTTCTTGAGAAGAAGCGCCCCGTTTTCCCGGCCGAAAAGGGCATGTTCTTCACCGAAGCGGGGTTCGAGCTCTTTGAAACGGTGCTGGGGTTCATCAGCAACACCATCTCCTTCATTCGTATCAGTGCCTTTGCCATGAATCATGCGGGATTCTCGCTCGCTGTCTGGACTCTTTACCATATGATGGCCGGGTCCGCAGGTGGCGTCATCACGCTCATCTTCGGCAATCTGCTGATCATGGTCCTGGAAGGCATGATCGTCGGCATCCAGTGCCTGCGTCTCGAATTCTATGAGTCTTTCGGCCGCTTCTATCAGGGTGAAGGGTATGCGTTCCAGCCGTTGCGCATCCGCGAGGAGAATCCACCGGAAGCGCAGAGTGTCGGCAAAGCCTGAGTGCCGGTTTGGGCTGGGAGCCGACAGGGCAACCGGACCGACTTGCGCCTGCGAAAGGTGCGGCATGGCAAATTGACTTGTTATCCTGTCACGGCCGCATCGAACGGTCGGACTGACTCTTCTGAACTTGGGCGGCTTGTCCGCTTGAGATATGGGCCCGGCTACGGATTGCTTATGGTCAAAGGAAAGGCCTTCCGCATTCGCTGCAGGAACCCCGCCCCTGCTCCATGATTCCTGCCGATTCAGAGAATGACAGTAAAAACGACGGAGGTATGTCAAATGGAATTCGTTATGGTAATTGCGTTGGGTCTGGTCATGAGTGCGATAGGGCTGGGGCTGGCTGTCATCAACCGCAAGGTGAATGGACAGAACGCAAGGAAACTGCTTGGGATGAACGTCCTCTCCCTGTTCGGCATGCTGGCTGTCGCAACCGTGGTCCTTGTGGCCGGCGGGATTGACGCTTTTGCGGCGGAAACAGCCGCGGCCGCATCGTCGGATGGTCTCCGGTTCATCGGCGCCGCCCTGTCCACCGGTCTTGCCTGTATCGGCGCCGGCATCGCAGTCGCGTCCACCGGCTCCGCCGCCATCGGCGCCATCAGCGAGGATCCTCGCCTGCTAGGCCGTACCATCATCTTTGTCGGACTTGCAGAAGGTATCGCCATCTACGGCATGATCATCACCATCCTGATCCTGAACCGCTGAGATTGGCACCGACCGTCGTGCGGTTTTGCAGCCGGATGCCGAAAGGCATGCGTACCCTTCGGGCCCATCGGCGTGCAGGCTCCATTTCGGTTTCACCAGAAGATCAGTCGAGTGCGGGAGGAGAACCGGACATGAAGATGTTCCTGATCAGCGACAACGTGGATACCCGAACAGGCATGCGTCTGGCCGGGGTCGACGGGGTTGTCGTCCACGAGCGCGAGGAAATCGTCGATGCGCTCAAACAAGCCGTGTCGGACTCGGAGATCGGCGTGGTGCTCATCACGGAACTGCTTGTCCAGCGGGTGCCGGACATTGTCCGGAATATCAAGCTGAACAACGCGCTGCCGCTGATCGTCGAGATTCCGGATCGCCATGGGACGCGCAGGCCGGCCGATTACATCATGCAACACGTATCGGAGGCCATCGGTCTGAAATTGTGACCTGCCGACAGGCGGGCCGGATTCCTGATACCGCAGAACCACGCCACGAGCGGGCAGTTGCCTTTGGTGAACCGGCTGCAAGTGGAAGAGACAGGTAAAGTTTTCAAATGGCCCGTATCCGCAATTTCGTTTTCGGGATTGCGACGCGGGTTCGCACATTCGCAGGCGGATGTGCCGGGGGTGTGACGGATGGACAGGACGGAAGAAAAACTGCAGACTTTCATGGAGATTGTCCTCAAGGAAGCAACCCGCAAAAAGCAGGAGATCCTTGAGCAGGCCGAGGCCGCCCGTCGGGAAAAGGTTGAGTCCAACGAGTTGAAGCTGCTCAAGGATGCGCATGAATCCATTCAGGATTCCCTGCGCAGCATGGGGCGTGCTTCGAACGAGGAGGTTTCGCGTACCATTCTCGAAAGCAAACAGGCCCTCTTCACCCGACGTGAGGAGATCATCGCCACTGTTTTCGAAAATGTATCAGCCCGTCTTGCGGAATTCCGCAAGACGCCAGCCTATGCGGAGTATCTGACACGACTGGTTCTCCGGGGGTATGAGGAATTGGGCGAAGGGGATGTGCGGATCGCCGTGGACGAAGAAGACCGGGAACTGCTCGCCGGCCTGCAAAAGGGAATCGGCAAGACTTTCCGGATCGAGGATGCGGTCGACACGCTGCAGGGTGGATGCCTTTTCATCAACCGAACCACGGGCAGGATGTGCGACTTTTCGATTTCCAGGCAGCTGGAAACGGAGAAGCAGGCATTCCTGGAACGATATGATCTGAGTCTGGACGGGTGATGACATCAAAGAGATTGCGAGGACCTGCACATGCGCCGCAGGTCCGGCCGCCAGCCAGACACGCGCGCGCATATTCGGGTAGATGAAGGTGATGGGATGAGCACTACGACACATGGCGAGATTTATGGGATCAACGGACCGGTTGTCCAGGTCAGGGGGAATCATCCGTTCAAGATGCTGGAGATGGTCCGGGTCGGGAACGAACAGCTGATCGGCGAGGTCATCCGCGTGCTCGACACCGAGGCAATCGTCCAGGTATACGAGAATACGACGGGCCTCAGACCGGGAGAGCCTGTCCTTTCAACGGGCAAGCCGCTCACGATCCGCCTGGGGCCAGGCATCATCGGGAACATCTTCGACGGCATCCAGCGTCCGCTGGAGCGCATGGCGAAAGAGCAGGGGCCCTTCATCAAACGTGGCACCCAGGCGGAAAATCTGGATATCACGCGTCTTTGGGATGTCGTCATTACTGCCCGTCCCGGCGATGTGCTGAAACCCGGCCAGGTCGTCGCCACCGTACAGGAGACGGACGCCGTGCTCCACAAGATCATGGTGCCGCCCGGCATCGAGGGCATGGTGACCGATACGGCCATCGACGGGAAATACCCGATCGACAAGACCATTGTACGCATCGCCAACGGCAAGGTGATCCACAACATTACTCTGGTACAGGAATGGCCGGTTCGCGAACCCAGGCCCTATACGCTTCGCAAACCGCTGTCCGAACCGCTTGTCACAGGCCAGCGCGTCATCGATACGCTCTTTCCGATTTCGAAAGGCGGTACGGCTGCCATTCCGGGTGGATTCGGCACCGGCAAGACCCTGACCCAGCATCAGCTGGCCAAGTGGTCGAATGCGGACATCATCGTCTATATCGGTTGTGGCGAACGTGGAAATGAAATCACGGAAGTGCTCGAAGACTTCCCGAAGCTGATCGATCCGCGCAGCGGGCAGGCCCTCATGAACCGCACCGTGCTCATCGCCAATACCTCCAACATGCCGGTCGCGGCCCGTGAGGCCTCGATATACACCGGCATCACGCTGGCGGAGTATTATCGGGACATGGGATATGACGTGGCCATCATGGCCGACTCAACCTCCCGTTGGGCGGAAGCGCTGCGCGAGATTTCCGGTCGTCTCGAGGAAATGCCTGCAGAGGAAGGGTTCCCGGCGTATCTCCCTTCCCGGCTATCCGAATTCTACGAACGTGCCGGCATGGTGGAGCCCCTTGGCGGCGGTCAGGGATCCGTTTCCATCATCGGCGCCGTATCCCCGCAGGGCGGCGACTTCTCGGAGCCCGTCACGCAGAACACGAAACGCTTCATCCGCTGCTTCTGGGCTCTGGACAAGTCGCTGGCCTACACACGCCATTATCCCGCCATCAACTGGATCAACAGCTACAGCGAATACACCCCGGACCTGGAACCCTGGTTCAAGGAAAACGCAGCGCCGGACTTCCTGGAGGCACGCACCCGGATCAGCCGTCTGCTTCAGGAGGAGAGCAAGCTGCTCGAAATCGTGAAACTCATCGGTTCGGACATCCTGCCGGACGAGCAGAAACTCGTACTGGAAGCTGCCAAGTGCATCCGTCAGGGATTCCTGCAGCAGAATGCCTATCATCAGGATGACACCTACGTGCCCATTTGGAAGCAGTACCGCATGATGAAGTCGCTCCTTTCCATGGTGGACCAATCCACGAAACTGGTTTCAACCGGCGTGCCTGTATCCGTCATTCGAAAGGCCGGTGTGTTCGAGGACATCATCCGGATCAAATACACCATTTCCAATGACGATCCCGCCGGATTTGACAAGCTGGACGAGAGCATCACGCAGACGCTGGCTTCCATTGGCGGCAGTTATGCAGGCAAGGAAAGGAAGGGGCTGGCATGAGCATGGAGTACATGGGCCTGAAGGAAATCACCGGCCCGCTGATTGTCCTGGACGGTGTGGAGAACGCCTCCTACGAGGAGATGGTCACCATCTCCGTCGGGAACCAGAAGCGGCTCGGACGTATTGTACAAATCTCAGGGCAGAAATGCGTCATCCAGGTGTTCGAGGGTACCAAAGGCATCTCTCTCGAAAACACACGAACGCTTCTGCAGGGAAAGCCCCTTGAATTGCCTCTTTCGAAGGAAATCCTCGGTCGTGTGTTCGATGGCCTCGGACGTCCCACGGACGGGCTTGGCCCGATCTGTCCGGACAAGAGCTGGGATGTCAACGGCATGCCCATCAATCCGGTGGAACGCGAGTATCCCCGAAATTTCATCCAGACCGGCATTTCCTCCATCGACGGCCTGACGACCCTCATCCGCGGTCAGAAGCTTCCTGTATTCTCCGGATCCGGTCTTCCCCATGACAAGCTGGCTGTCCAGATCGTCAAGCAGGCCAAGATTTCCGGCGCAGGCGGCGACAACTTCGCCGTTGTGTTTGCCGCTATGGGCGTCAAATACGACGTGGCCGAGTACTTTCGCAGCAGCTTCCAGAAGAGCGGTGTTCTCGACCGAGTCACAATGTTCCTGAACCTTGCGAACGACCCGGTCGTCGAGCGTATCGTCACCCCGCGCTGCGCGCTGACGGCGGCGGAGTACCTGGCTTTCGAGCACGACATGCACGTTCTGGTCATTCTCACGGACATGACGGCCTACGCGGAAGCCCTCCGCGAAATCTCCTCCTCGCGGGGCGAGATTCCTTCGAGAAAGGGTTTCCCCGGCTACCTCTATTCGGATCTTGCCTCCATGTACGAGCGCGCCGGCATGATTCGCGGCAAGAAGGGATCGATTACGCAGATTCCGATCCTGACAATGCCCAACGACGACATTACCCACCCGATTCCCGACCTGACCGGGTACATCACGGAAGGACAGATCGTGCTGGATCGCTCGCTCCACCAAAGGGGCATCTATCCACCGGTCATTGTGCTTCCGTCCCTGTCCCGTCTCATGAAGGACGGCATCGGCGAAGGCTTCACCCGTGTCGACCATCCGCAGGTCGCCAACCAGTTGTTCGCATCCTATGCGAAAGTGCAGGATGTCCGCGCCCTGGCCTCGGTCATCGGCGAGGACGAGCTGGCTGAACTCGACAAGAAGTACATGCAGTTCGGACGCGTGTTCGAGTCCCGCTTTGTCGCGCAGGAACCCGACGAGAACCGCGAAATGAACGATACGCTGGATTTGGGCTGGGAACTGCTCGGTTTGCTGCCGCGCGAGGAACTGGACCGCGTGTCGCCTGAAATGCTCGACAAGTACTATGTCGAAGTCTCGCCCGGTGAAGGCAGGTGGGCGGAATGGACATGACCCTGTTCCCCACGAAGGGGAATCTGATCGTTGCCAAGGGTACGCTCGCGCTTTCAAAGCAGGGATTTGAACTGCTGGACAAGAAGCGCAACATCCTGGTTCGCGAGATGATGATGCTCGTGGACAGGGCCAAGGCCATCCAGAGCGAAATCCTGGTCACCTTCCAGGATGCCTACGCGGCACTTCAGACCGCGAACATCACCATCGGCATCTCGGAAGTGGATCAGATCGGATTCGGCGTGCCTGAGGAAACCGGCGTGGAAATCCGCGAACACAGCATCATGGGCGTCGATATCCCGGTTGTGACCCTGGCGGAGTCCCCGCTGGTGCCGACATATGGATTCCTGCGTACCAGTCTGGCGCTGGATCTGGCCCGTGACCGCTTCACGAAGGTGAAGCAGTTGAGCTGCGAGATCGCGGAAATCGAGAACGCCATCTATCGGCTTGCCACCAATATCCGCCGGACACAGAAACGTGCGAACGCACTGCGCAACATCATGATCCCGAAATACGAAGCTGTCGTATCGGATATCGCGAATGCGCTGGAGGAGAAGGACCGGGAAGAATTCGCGCGCCTGAAGGTCATCAAGCGGACGAAGGAGAAGGTCAGCTCCTGATTCGGATTTATGCTTCCCATGATAAAAGCCGGTTCCTCCTTCGGAGCAGCCGGCTTTTTTTGCTGACTTATTGGGTTCCGAAAGATGGTTTCCGTGAAAACAGGCAGCACGGATCCTCATGGCCGCCGAAAGGTTGACGATCCTGAAACCGTTACCAGCAAGGAGCCGCCGGGTATAAATGAAGCAGAAAGAATCGGTACGGACAGGTTTTGCGGAACTTGTCCGGAATCGATGGGGGACAGGATGAAAAGGCACACCTTCCGAAGAAAAGGAGACCGGATTGGGCAATAAGAGCAGGAAGGCCCTCAAACATGCTGTTGCCTTGGTGCTGATGGCATCGTTTCTCACGACGCTCTCGGTGTTTCCGGCCCTTGGCGCCGTTCCGGGTCCTGATACAACCCTTTCCCTCGCCCATGCCATCACACCCTTCCTGAATCAGCGCGCTCCCTTGATCACAGTTTCCTATGCGGGTCCCATCGATTCGCTTTTCGACCACCTTTCCGATCTTGTTCCCCAGGCCATCGGTTTTGATGATTACCTTCAGTACAATATGGACTCCTGGCGGGTTTCCGCATCCGGCTATCCGGGTGATGTCACCGTAACGCTTGCTGTCCGTTATCTGACGACTGAGGAGCAGGAGCAGGAGCTGGAACACGCCTTGGTGGAAGCGCTGCCGGAAATTCTTGCCGGAGCGGATTCGCCGGCCAAAAAAATACGGGCCATTCACGACGCCATCAGCGAACGCGTCCGATATGACAGCGCCTTGCGGGAGTATTCGGCTTATGCGGGCTGGGTCATGGGACTGACCGTTTGTCAGGGATATTCGCTGCTCGCGGACAGACTGCTGGGAATGGCAGGAATCCCTTCCCGCATCCTCGCAGGCACGCTGGACGGAGGCGCGCACGCCTGGAATCTGGTGAAACTCGATGGGGAATGGCTGCACATGGATGTCACCAATGATGATGCGAGTCGCTCGGATCGTTATTACCTGGTGAAGGACGACGTGCTGCAGCAGGAGGGTTTTGTTTTTGATCCCGTGTTGCGTGAGCGATTGATTCGGGAGGCGGAGACCGAATCGGCCCTTTCCGATGTGCCGATGCCGTTGGCCAGTTCACCTGCAATATCCCCTCCCGACACATGCTTGTCGAAGGAGAATTTTCCTGCATTACGCACAGGAACGCGGAAAACGTCCGCGTTGATTCAGGCGCTTCTGACCAACCATCGGGATGCGCGGGCGGAAGAATCGAAACCAGCCGTCACGCTGGCGGAGAACAAGCGGACCCAGATCACGCTGCGCATGGCGAAGGCGACAGTTGTACCGGTACGGAATCCTGGACTGGAAAACGAATGGTTCAAGCGCCTGGGTACGCTTGAAAAAACATTCCACGGCATGATCCGTCATCGCTGATTTTATCTTCCCCCGAGGCATCGGCCAATCCCGTTCCCACGGGATGACCGGTGCTTTTTCTTGCGCTGCAACGCCTCCGTCCAGGTTGGCGGGAGGGATTCGGAAATCCGCCTGTTTCCTGCGTTGACGCTATATCTTGTATGTGGTATGATCAAAAAACCGAAGATATTGTAGGATTTCGAATTTGCAAATCCTTAGTGACATCTGTAGGCAAACAGATGATTGTCAGTACATTTCAAGGCAGAGAGAAACAAAAGCGGGACGGGAAAAGCACGAAGGGAGATACAGTGGCATGATCACGATGATCAGGAAAAGGGACGGACGAGAGGTGCCTTTCACCGTCGAAAAAATTGCGAGCGCCATCTTCAAGGCGGCCAGCGTGACGGGTGGGAAAGATTATCAGACGTCCCTCAATCTGGCGGGTCAGGTGGCGGACTACGTCGATGCCCGATTCACCGGGCATATTCCGACGGTGGAGGAGATTCAGGACGCCGTCGAGAAGATTCTGATCGAGACCGGTCATGCGCGTACCGCGAAGGAATATATCCTGTACCGGTCGGAACGGACCCGTGTGCGGGAAATGAACACCCGGCTCATGAAGGTCTATGAGGACCTGACCTATCAGGATGCCGCAGACAACGATTTGAAGCGTGAGAACGCAAACATAGACGGCGACACGGCGATGGGCACAATGCTCAAGTACGGTTCCGAAGGCGCGAAGCAGTTTTATGAGATGTTCGTCCTGAAACCGGAATATGCGAAAGCGCACAAGGACGCAGACATTCAGATCCATGATCTGGATTTCTTTGCCTTGACCACGACCTGCTGCCAGATTGACATCGACAAGCTGTTGCATGGCGGATTCAGCACCGGACACGGCGCTTTGCGCGAACCCAATGACATCCAGAGCTATTCCGCCCTTGCCTGCATTGCCATCCAGTGCAACCAGAATGATCAGCATGGCGGACAGAGCATCCCGAACTTCGATTACGGCATGGCGAAAGGCGTCGTCAAAACGTATGCGCGCCTGTACCGCCAGAATTTCCTGAAAGCACTGGAACTCCTCTGCGAAGAGGAAGATCGTCTCGAAGTCATGCTGCCGGCCGTCGCCGACGCATTCAAGGCATTGGCCGCATCAGGAGAAATGCCGGGCCTGATCACGAAGGATTCGTATTACGAAGCGGAAAAGACGGTCTTGCTGCCGATCCTCGGTGAAGAACTCCTTTTGCGCGCCCGCAAGTTTGCCGCCCGCAAGGCACCCGTCGAAACCGAGCGGAACACCTTCCAGGCCATGGAGGCGTTCGTGCACAACCTCAACACGATGCACAGCCGTGCCGGCGCCCAGGTCCCGTTCAGCTCCATCAATTATGGGACGGATGTCACACCCGAGGGACGCATGGTCAGCCGCAATATTCTGCTTGCCGTGGAATCGGGCCTGGGAAACGGGGAGACAGCCGTGTTCCCCATCCATATCTTCCGTGTGAAGGAAGGCATCAACTACAATCCCGGCGATCCGAACTACGATTTGTTCAAATTGGCCTGCCGCGTCAGCGCGAAACGGCTTTTCCCGAATTTCTCCTTTCAGGATGCGCCGTTCAACCTCAAGTATTACCGCGAGGGACGACCGGAGACGGAGATCGCTTACATGGGATGCCGCACCCGCGTCATCGGCAATGTGCATGATCCGGAACGCGAAACCATTTTTGGTCGCGGGAATCTGAGCTTCACCACCGTGAACCTTCCCCGGATCGCCTTGCGCAGCAGCCACAACATCACCCTCTTCTTCGAGGAGCTGGACAAGAAGATCGATCTGGTCATCGGTCAGCTGTTGGAGCGGTTTGAGATCCAGGCCCGCAAAAAGGTCAAGAACTTCCCCTTCCTGATGGGACAGGGCATTTGGATGGATTCGGAAAAACTCGGTTGGAATGACGAGATTCGGGAGGTGCTCAAGCACGGCACACTCACCCTCGGCTTCATCGGATTGTCTGAGTGCCTGAAATCCCTCACAGGAAAGCATCATGGCGAATCGCCCGAAGCCCAGAATCTCGGGCTCGAGATTGTCGGTTACATGCGCAAGCGGATGGATGACGCGTCCCGCCAGTACAAATTGAATTTCTCCCTGATTGCCACACCGGCGGAAGGCACCTCCGGGCGTTTCGTCAAGTACGATCGCGCATTGTTCGGGGCCATTCCGGATGTGACCGACCGGGAGTACTACACGAACAGTTTCCATGTGCCCGTGTACTTTCCGATCAGCGCGTTCGACAAGATCCGGATCGAAGCGCCGTATCATGAAATGACGAATGCCGGTCACATCAGCTATGTGGAACTTGACGGGGATCCGACACAGAACCTTGAAGCCTTTGAGAAGATCGTACGGGCGATGAAGGAAGCCGGCATGGGATATGGCTCCATCAATCATCCGGTGGATCGGGACTCGGTCTGCGGCTATTCCGGCATCATCGGCAACACCTGTCCGTCCTGCGGACGCGAAGAGGGAACCCGCCCGTTCGTTCGTATACGCCGCATCACCGGCTATCTGGTCGGATCGCTGGAAAACTTCAACAATGGCAAGCGCGCGGAAGAACGGGATCGCGTGAAACATTTCAGCATGCTGCGGCAAGAGCCCAGTGCTTCCGTTTCGGAGTGACAGGGGAAAGGGGAACGGCGTGGAACAGGAAGATGTGAAACGGGATGACGGGAGCATTCTTCTGCAGATTGGCGGGATCGTCCGTGAATCCATTGTGGATGGGCCCGGCATCCGGATGACGGTTTTCACCCAGGGTTGCACGCATGCCTGCCCCGGATGCCACAATCAGCAGCTTCAGCCTTTTGAAGGTGGCACTGCCATGACCGTATCGGAGATTTTAGGACAGGCGACGGACAATCCGCTGCTGGACGGCATCACCCTGAGCGGGGGTGAACCGTTCCAGCAGGCGGCAGGTTGTGCCGCGCTGGCCGGGGCGGCCAGCGCGGCCGGACTTTCTGTCATGGCCTACTCGGGGTATCCGTTCGAGGAGTTGCTGGCAGGCGCCAGTGCCGCAAATGGGTCGGCGGCCGGCCAGACCGGATGGAGAGAATTGCTTTCCCATCTGGACATCCTGGTTGACGGCCCGTTCATCCTTGCACAGCGGGATCTGTTGCTTCGCTTCCGTGGATCCTCGAATCAACGGCTGCTGGATGTGCCTGCATCCCTGAAAGCTGGCACAGCAGTGCTTCTTGATGCATAGACAAAGGTGTTCGTCTGAAGTGTTTATCAGAAAAAAGCATGAAGAAAAGGAGAGCTTTCGCTCTCCTTTTGCTTTTGCAATGGATGGTACATGGACGATACCCGGGTGGATATCAGTCAATGATTACCAACGGCTGCCGCCACCGTAGTTGTTGTTGTTGCGCTGTGCCTTGCGGGCGCGGCGGCAATCGGGGCAGCGCTGGGGTTCGTTTTCGAAACCCTTCTCCTTGTAGAAAGCCTGCTCGCCTTCTGTGAAGATGAACTCGTTGTTGCAATCCTTGCATGTAAGTGTCTTGTCAGCCATTGTGAATATACCTCCTTATTCAATATTTGGAATGAATCCTTTCTCGGCTCAACGCTCCATGAATAAGGAGGGGCTGAAAGAAAACGAATCAATCCATACCGTATATTTCACGGGCCGTAATAACTATATCATGAAGCGTCCGGCCGTGCAAGGGGCGAAACATAATTTCCCACATCATTCTTGAATCCTGTGCTGGGTCTTTTGCAAGCCCCGAGCAGCACCTTGCAGAAGACCCTGCACAGGACCTTGTAAAAGGCCCTGTGCAGGCGAAGGTGGAGATGCCGGCACCATCGTTTCAGTTGACACGAACTTCAGTCGGGATGGTAGAATGGATGCATATGGCCATCAGTCCCAGCATGCAGTAGGACGGGAGGAAAAACCATGAACGATCAGATTCAGGAAATCGCCACGCGAATCCGCTCGCTACGTGAGGACCTCGGCATTTCCACGGCGGAAATGGCCGGCATCCACGGTATCACGGAATCGGACTATCTCATGCAGGAGTCCGGCAATCAGGACTTCACGTTCACCTTTCTCTTCATCACGGCCGGCCGCCTCGGTGTTGACATGACCGACCTGCTGACCGGCGTGGGTCCTACGCTGTCCGGCTATACCATTGTCCGTCAGGGAAAAGGGCTTTCCATGCAGCGCCGCAGCGGATTCGTCTATCACAACCTCGCCTCCCGTTTCCGCCATCGTACTGCGGAACCTTTTCTGGTTGAAGCACCCTTCTCGCCCGAAGACGCTTCTGCGCCCATCACACAGCGCGGACACAGCGGCCAGGAGTTCGACTACCTCCTCGCCGGCAGCCTCAGATTCCGCATCGGGGAGCACGAGACCGTCCTGGAAGAAGGGGATTCCGTGTATTACGACGCAACGATTCCGCATGGCATGGTGGCTGTGAATGGTCCCTGCACCTTTCTTGCCACCGTCATCCGGGACACGGAAGGGAGGATCGGCTGATGAAACGTCTGTACCGTGAATTCGTCCATGAGACGCTGGATGCATCAGGCAATGTGTCATCGGTCACCTACAACTGCCCGAAAACGTTCAATTTTGCTTATGACGTGGTGGATCGGCTTGGTCGGGAACAGCCGGAGAAGACCGCCATCGTATGGTGCAATGAGGTCGGCGAGGAACGCCGTGTTTCCTTCTTGGAAATGAGCAGGGAAAGCGATCGCGCGGCCGCCTGGTTTCAGTCGATCGGCATCGGACGGGGCGATTATGTGCTCCTCATCCTGAAACGCCATGTGGAATTCTGGTTCTGTTTCATGGGCCTTCACAAGATTGGCGCCATCGGGGTTCCCGCAACAAACCAGCTGATGCCGAAGGATATCGTCTACCGCTGCAACGTTGCCGATATCCGTGCCATCGTCTGCACCGGCGAGGGCCGCATCTCGGAACTGGTGGAAGAAGCGCTTCCGGAGTGCCCTTCCGTTCAAACCCGAATCATGGCGAGGGGGGAGCGGGCAGGTTGGCTTTCCCTGTCGGATGGAATGGCAACGGCGCCTGCGTTTGCGCCTCCTCCTCCGGCCCTGCGGGCTGGCGGAGCTGATCCTCTATTCATGTATTTCTCTTCCGGCACCACAGGCATGCCGAAAATGGTCTCGCACAATCACTGGTACCCGCTCGCCCATATTCCGACCGCGGTCTACTGGCACAATATCGGACCGGATGACCTGCACCTGACTGTTTCGGAGACCGGATGGGCGAAGTCGATGTGGGGGAAGCTTTACGGACAATGGCTGGCCGAGGGCGCCATCTTCATTTTCGATTTCGACCGGTTCAATGCCGATGAAATGCTGGGACGCATCCAGAAGTACAAGGTCACGACCTTTTGTGCGCCGCCCACCATTTACCGGTTCCTGATCCGCGAGGATCTGTCCCGCTTCGATCTTTCCTCCCTGCGGCATGTCACCACGGCCGGAGAAGCACTCAATTCTGAAGTGTACAATCGTTTTCTCACCACCATGGGCTTGAAGATCAAGGAAGCCTATGGCCAGACGGAAACCACCCTGCTGGCGGCGACGATGTACTGGATGGAATCCAAACCGGGTTCCATGGGCAAGCCTTCACCGGCTTATCACATCGATGTGGTGGACGACAACGGGGACACCGTCGAGACCGGGCAAGTCGGTGAGATTGTCGTCCGAACGTCTCCGGAGCTGCCGACCGGCCTCATGACAGGGTACCACAACAGCCCCGGGATGACGGCCGCCGCCTGGCATGACGGGCTGTATCATACGGGCGACACGGCCTGGATGGATGAAGACGGATACCTCTGGTATGTGGGCCGCACGGATGACATCATCAAGTCTTCCGGGTACCGTATCGGACCATTCGAGGTGGAAAGCGTCATCATGGAACACCCGGCGGTGGTGGAATGTGCCGTTACGGGAGCGCCGGATCCGGTCCGCGGGACCGTCGTGAAGGCCACAGTGATCATTGGAAAGGGATATGAGCCTACGCCGGCGCTTGCCGCTGAAATCCAGGAATATGTCAAGACCCATACGGCACCTTACAAATACCCGCGCATCCTGGAATTCGTCACGGAATTGCCCAAGACGATCAGCGGGAAGATTCGCCGGACGGAAATCAGGGAAAAAGATCAACAGCCGGGTGAATGACAAGTTGCATTCAACCCCAGGAAAGACCGTTAGGAGAACAAGATGACAAAATCCCCGCTGTTCCATGTCCGTTTCCTGATTGAGGGCATACAGCCTCCTGTCTGGCGGAGTCTGCAGGTTCCGGGCTGGATGACGTTCCACCAGCTCCAGGTGGTGCTGGCTGCTTCGCTGGAATGGCAGGACGGAGAGGACTATCGGATCGAAATCGGCGGCAGGACCCTCACCTATGCCCAGTCGGACCCTGGATTGGCCAGCAACGCGTGGAAATTGCAGGACTGGTTCCAACCCGGTCTGCGCTTTCTCTGCGTCTTCGCGTCCGGCTGGTCCCTGTCCGTCCAGGTGGCCGGATTGGCGGATGCGGAGCCTGACGTGCCCAATCCCCGCTGCATCGGCGGGGAACGGGCTGCGCCGCCGGAAGCGCTGGATGGGCCGGCTGGATATCAGAAACTGTTGAAAAATCCGAAACAACGCGGCCTCTGGAATCCGGAACGCTTCGACAGGGAGGCGATCAACCGGATCATCGCCACAGCGGCGGAAGGACTCAAGCCGGTTCGAACACCAAAGCAACCGACACCGCCCGACATCATGGAGCTGGATGGTCCGGGGACCTTTCTAAAGGAAAGTGATGTCCAGTTTGATCTTCACGCATATTATCAGGAATTGGAGACCGCCTATTGGGGGGAGCCGGAACCGGGCACCCTGAAAGAGGCCCTCGTCGCGCTGAAACGGGATGATCTGATCGGGTTGTGCATGGTCTATGGCATTGCGGTGGAGCCAGGCATGCGAAGAAGCCTGATGGAGGGAAACCTCCTGGAGCAGTTGCCCGAGTCCATCCGACTGCAGCTTCCCTATCTGGACGACCGGCAGTATGGCCTGCTGCGTCAGGTCGTGGACAGCGAAGACGGCGTGGTCCGTTTCGCCCGTGCGGAGATGCTCTTTTCACCTTATGAATTGTACTATTTCAGGGATCGGCTGCTGCTGTTTCCGCGCATGCGCGGGGACGCGGCGGAACTGTACATGCTGCCCGAAGTCCGGGAAGCCCTGCGCATCGACGCCATGCAGAGCCTGTCGCGCACGCAGCTGCAGAATACCAACCGGCGACGCATCATCGCAGGCATGTTCCAGTATTACGGCGTGCTCTCGATGGAGGAACTGCAGGCGCTGCTTTCAGACCTGCTGGGAGAAACCATCGATATTGACACGATCATCGTGGATGTACAGGAACTGCAGGATTTCAACGATGCCGTCACCATCGGCGAGACCCTGGTGATGCACACCGCCCTGGATCCCGTGAAAGCGGAGGAAATCTGGTTTCGGCAAGGTTTGTATCCGGACCTGCCCTACCGGAAGCCATCCCTCGAAACACTCGATCTTGCGGGTGACTGGATGTTTGTGGAAGCGACAAATGAAGCGGAGATTCTCATTTCCTTCATGGAAAGCCGTTACGGGCTCAATACCGGCGCTGCCGAGGGGGTCGCATGGGAGCTGATGCACCGTTTCCGCTGGGGAGAGTCCCTGGACCTGACGTTGGAACTGGCCCGGGAAACCTTGACCCATCCGGATGCGGCAGCGGAAAAGCGTTTTCTGGAACTGGCTGCCGACCTGTGGCTCCATGCCCCGGCCTGGCGGTACAAGGGATGGTCGCCTGCCGAAATCCGCGGAATGGAGCTCAAGCCTGAAATTGGCATGACATGGCTTTCCCTGGAACCGGATGATTATGACGAGGCCATGCGGCTGATCAAGGAAGGGGAGGAAGCTGGTCTTTTCGACAAGGGAAAGGGCGGAATCGAGCCGATGGCTGGCACGCCGACGATCCAGCCGGCGGTCGATCCTGCCGAGCCTGCCGTTTTCCGTACGGATCCACTTTCTGTTCAACGGGAACGCAAAGCCCTGCAGGACCGGAAGGAATGGCAGGGAGCAGGAACAGGAAAAAGTGCTGGAACAGGGAAGAACGCGGCGGAGCCAGCCGGACCGGGAACGGATGCCCAGACGAAGAGCGGCGCACGCAGCGGAAGGATCCTGTCTTTTCCGACCGGCCCAAGAAAGCCGAAACCACATTGAGAAAGCGGTTGGGAAATACGAAAACCGGACCCTTGTCGAGCAACCGGCAAGGAAAACCGAAAAACATCAGGGATCTTCCTGTGAAAACAAGGATGAAAAAGGGATGACACATCAGTTGTGCCATCCCTTTTCAATGCGTCTGATGCGATGAAAACCTCTTGTCCGATCTGTGAACCGTTTCAGCCATTTGCCCTTTTCGCGATGGCCCGTGCGGTCTGGACGCCGCAGGCAGCTGCCTGGGAAAGGCCTCGGGTGATGCCGGCTCCGTCTCCGATGGCGAACATGCCGGGAAGTTCCGTTTCGAAGTCCGACGTCAGGTTCAAACGGGAGCTGTAGAATTTCACTTCGACGCCGTACAGCAGCGTGTCGTGGTTTGCCGTGCCGGGTGCGATCTTGTCGAGGGCGTTGATCATCTCGATGATGTTGTCCAGGTGACGCTTGGTCAGCACCAGGCTCAGATCGCCCGGCGTCGCCTGCATCGTGGGATTCGTGAAACTCTGGGAGAGACGGTGTTCGTTCGTCCTGCGTCCCTTGATCAGATCGCCGAAGCGTTGCACGATGACGCCACCGCCGAGCATGTTGGAAAGGGAGGCAATGCGCTTCCCATACTGGTAGGGCTCGTTGAAGGGCTTTGTGAAACGGTTCGACACCAGCAGGGCAAAGTTTGTATTCTCGCTGGCCAGGGCCGGATCCGAATAGCTGTGCCCGTTGACGGTGATGATGCCATCGACGTTTTCCGAGACGACATGGCCGTTCGGGTTCATGCAGAAGGTGCGGATGAGATCCCCGTACTGCTTCGTACGATACAGGAATTTGGATTCATAGACGATGTCCGTGATGTGCTCGAAGACGCGTGCGGGCAGCTCCACACGCACGCCGATGTCGACCTGGTTGTTGATCAGATCGAGGCCGAGGGTGCGGCATTGTGTGGAAAACCATTCGGCGCCGGAGCGGCCGGGAGCCACCACAAGGTATTTGCACGAGAGGACCTCGCCATTGGCGGTTGTGATCCGGTAACCGCCGTCCACCGGTTCGATTTGGGTGACACCGGTGTTGCAGACGACTTCCACCTTTTGTATCAGGTCATCGTACATGCGGGAGAGGATTTCCCGGTTGTTTTCCGTGCCGAGATGCTTGACGGACGCCTCCAGGAGATGAAGATCGTGTGAAAGGGCCCGGCGGGACAAATCCCGCGCTTCCGGCGAATCCGTCGTATACCGCTTGAGGGTGGCGCCGAATTCGACGTTGATGCTGTCAACATACTCGATGAGATCCATGACGGCCTTTGGATCGAGATAGTCGGTCAGCCAGCCGCCGAATTTTGTGGTGAAGTTGTATTTTCCGTCCGAAAAGGCGCCGGCGCCGCCGAAGCCGTTCATGATGTCGCAGGAGGGGCAATGGATGCAGGCGGGAACTTTTCCCGTCACGATGGGGCAGGTGCGGCGGCGGATGTCATGACCCTGCTCGAGCAGCAGGATATCCATGCCGGGACACTCCTTGTGCAGTTCGTATCCGGCGAAGATGCCGGCTGTGCCGCAACCGATCACAATGGTTTCGTAAACCGTCTTTTTCATGATGATCCTTCTTTCCTGCGTCTTGTCGCCGATTCCATCATGGATCCGTGACTGTCGGGATGACAAACCAATATATTATACCACAGTTTTCGCCAGACTGAAACAAAAGAACGTTTGTTTGAATTTGGGTCCGGGACCGTGGCGGCATCCTGGGGGGTGTGGTAAAATGATGGAGTTTCGCAGCAAACAGTCCGGAGGTATCCTGCACCCATGGTAAAACTCGAAGGCCTGAATCCAGAACAAAAAGAGGCAGTCCTGCATACGGAAGGCCCCCTGCTCGTCCTCGCGGGAGCGGGATCCGGAAAGACAAGCGTGCTCACGCGCCGAATCGCCCACATTGTGGAGGATCTTGGCGTCCGGCCCTGGCAGATTCTCTCGATCACCTTCACAAACAAGGCTGCCAAGGAGATGAAGGAACGCCTTGAGCGACTGATCGGGAATGTGGCGCTGGATTTATGGGTGGGAACCTTCCACTCGATCTGCATGCGCATCCTGCGCAGGGATATCGAGAAGCTGGGGTATGACCGCAGTTTCGTCATTTACGACACGGATGATCAGGCCACGGTCATCAAATCCTGCATCGAGCAACTCGGCATCAACGACAAGCAGTTTCCGCCGAAGACCATCCTCGGCGAAATCAGCCGTGCGAAGGATGAACTCGTCCCGCCGGAGCAATACAAGCGCATGTACGCCTCGGATTTCCGGATGGGAAAAATCGCGGCAGCCTACGAGCTGTATCAGAAGAAACTGAAGGCGAACAACGCCGTCGACTTCGACGACATCATTCTGCTCACGATCCGTCTGCTGAACGAATATCCGGAAGTGCTCGCGCACTATCAGGACAAGTTCCGTTATGTGCTGGTCGATGAGTACCAGGATACGAACACTGCGCAGTACATGCTTGTCAGCCTGTTTGCGAACAAGTCCCGCAATCTTTGCGTGGTCGGAGACGACGACCAGATGATCTACGGCTGGCGTGGTGCAAACCTGCGCAACATCCTCGATTTCGAGGAGGATTTTCCCGGCTGCCGTACCATCAAGCTTGAGCAGAACTACCGCTCCACCCAGAATATTCTGGAAGCGGCGAACGGCGTCATCCACAACAATACGGGACGCAAGGACAAGAAACTCTGGACGCAGAACCAGAAAGGTTCGCCCATCCACCGTTTCGAGGCCGGCACGGAACATGAAGAGGCCTATTTCGTGGCCGACATGGCGAAAGGTTTGGTCCGCGAAGGCCGGAAATACGGGGACATGGGTGTTCTCTACCGTTTGAACGCACAATCCCGCGTCTTTGAGGATGTGATGATGAAACAGGGGATTCCCTACAAGATCGTGGGGGGACTCCGTTTCTACGATCGCAAGGAAATCAAGGACATCATCGGCTGGCTGCGCGTGCTCCAGAATCCGAACGACGAAGTGTCGCTCCAGCGCATCGTGAACGTCCCGCGGCGCGGTATCGGGAAGACGACACTGGAACGCGTCTCGCAGCTGGCGATCCTTCATGATATCTCGATGTTCAAGGTGATGGAAGAGGTGCATTCTTTCCCGGAACTCGGACGTGCCGCGGCGAATTTGTCCGACTTCACGCGATTTGTCCACGGCATGCGGGAATCGCTGCAGGCGGCGGATCTGGTGTCCTCCATCGAGATGCTGATCGACAAGAGCGGGCTGATGCGCGAACTTCAGAACGAGAACACCGAAGAGTCGGCGACCCGCGTCGAGAACATCAAGGAGTTCATCTCCGTTGCGAAGGAATTCACCGAAAACACCGAGGAAGAACCCACGCTGGAGAATTTTCTCGCGCACATCTCGCTGGTGGCGGACGTGGATTCGCTGGAGGGCGAGGAATCGGACCGCATCATCCTGATGACCATCCACAGCGCCAAGGGCCTCGAATTCCCCGTGGTGTTCCTGGCCGGGCTTGAGGAAGGCGTATTCCCCAGCTACCGTTCCATTACGGAAGGGGAGGAAAAACTGGAGGAGGAACGTCGTCTCGCGTATGTCGGGATCACCCGTGCAAAGGAAATCCTCTATCTCTCAAACGCCAGATGCCGCATGTTGTTCGGGAACACCCAGTATAACCGGGCTTCCCGTTTCCTGGACGAAATACCGGTCCATCTGATCGATGGGATTGGCAGCAGGAATGCAGGCCCAGGCGGAAACGGAGGCATGGGTTTGAACGGCATCCGTTCCGGTGTCGGCCAGACGGGCGCGGGTGTGGCTTATGGCAGAGCCGTCGGCGCAGGCGCTTCCGGCGCCAACGCGGGATATGGCGGAAATGCGGGAACCTCTTCTTACGGAGGCGCAGGTCGCGGCGCTGCCAGCGGCGGGTCGGGAACCTTTTCGAACGCGTCCGACATCAGCGAGCTCAAAAACCGCATCCGCCAGTTCACAGGGCCGGATGCGGATTCGACGGACGCTGTGGCGGTCGGAGACCGGGTGCTTCACAAGAAATTCGGGGAAGGCACCATAAAGACCCGCGTGCCGGAAGGCGGGGATTTCCGGCTCGACATCCTTTTCGAGGGTGCCGGGGTAAAGCGCCTCATGGAGAGTTTTGCGAAGTTGAAGAAGATTTGAGACGAGTCGATGAACCTGCAGGACTGTACCTGAGAGATCATCCATCTGCAGAAGGACACTGGCTGCAGCAGGCTGCAACAGGACGGGAGGTGCCATGGGAAAAGCAGTCATCTTCGACAACGACGGAGTCATCATCGACAGCGAACCCCTGCACATTGAAGCGGATCTTCGCATCCTTGCGGAGTTAGGCGTCCGTTGGTCGCCGTCCGACCTGCATCGCTTCATTGGTGTGAAGGATATCGAAATGTGGCGCATTCTTGCTGCCGAATTGGGATTGCCGGACGCACCGGAGGAATTGCAGCATCGCAAGACCCGAATCCGGGAAGAGGTTTTCACGCCGGAACGCATTCGTCCCATCGACGGGATTCCGGAATTGTTTGGTTTCTTGAAATCGGCAGGATGGAAGATTGCCGTTGCGAGTTCCAGCCAGAGGCGCCTCATTGGCCCATGGTTGGAACGGATGGGTTTGCTGGCCCAGCTGGATGCGTTCGTGGCCGGAGAGGACGTCGCAAACGGGAAACCCCATCCGGAGCCCTATATGAGGGCAGCCGCGCTATTGGGGCTTGCGCCGTCGGACTGCACGGCCATCGAGGATTCCCCGCATGGCGTGAAATCGGCCAAAGCCGCAGGATGCCGCTGCATCGGCTTCCGAAATCCGGAAGGTCCCCTGCAGGACCTGTCGGATGCGGATTTCGTGGTGGACAGCATCCGGGACATTCTTGGGAAGGACCTGTTGGGGCTCTGACCTGCTTGATGACCGGCAGGGAAAGGGATAGCGAAAGGGAGGCGATCACAGCATGCGGTATCAACACATCCTTTGGGATTTCGACGGAACGCTTTTCGATTCCTATCCAGTCATGGCACAGGCATTCCTTGAAACGCTCGCGGAAGACGGCATTTCAGAGACCTATGAAAAAGTCATGTTCCTGATGCAGATATCAGCGACGCATCTGGTGCATTACTGCCAGAGCACCTATTCGCTTCGCGATGATTTTCTGGATCGGTACCGGAAACGCAAGAAGGAGAGCGAAATCCTGCACCTGCAGCCTTTTCCGCATGCGGAATCCGTTTGCAGGGCCATCTGTGATAGTGGGGGCAGGAACTGCATTTATACGCACAGGGGACGTTCCGCCATCGAGTTTCTGGCGAAATTCAATATGCTCGACTACTTTGCCGACTTCATCACAAAAGAGGACGGATTCAAGCGAAAGCCTGATCCGGAGGCGATTTTGCAACTGCTGGACCGGCAGGGAATCCGAAAGGACACGGCGCTCATGGTCGGAGACCGGGTGATCGATATGCTGGCTGCGAAGAATGCGGGCATCGACGCCTGCTTTTTCGCAGGAATGGGACAAGGTGCGTGCGAGGTAGCCAACTACCGGATTTCGGATCTGGAGGAAATGCTCGGTGTGCTGGGCCTGAGACGGTCCGAAGGAAACAAGGACTAGACTTCGGAAAATAACGAATACATGGGTGGGACACGGACTGTTCATGGATCGCGAAAACGGATTGACTTTCCGATCATTCGGATTGCTTTTCCGATAATGCATTTGGACAATGGAAAAGGTATAGTTGTATCAGTGGAAGAAAGAACCGCCGGCTTCACCCGGTTCCTGCCTGGCAGACACATCGGCGTGAAACGGAGTAAGATTCAGGACACCAGGGCGCTTGCCGCCAGGATGATATTTTGTGTCCCATGAGGACATGCAACAGGCTGCGACGGCAGCCGGCCCGAAAAATACGGGCCGCAAAGGAGGATGCGGGATGACCGACAATACCGGCAACCCGAACACACCCAACCCGAACACACCCAACCCTGACGCATCCAGCCCGAACGCATCCGGGTCTGCGAACCCGGTTCATCCGAACACAGCGGCAGGAACCGGGAATCCAGATCATCCGAACGCAGCGGCAGGAACCGGGAATCCGGTTCATCCGAACGCATCCGCGGGAACCGGGAATCCAGTTCCACCGAACGCATCCGCGGGAACCGGGAACCCGGTTCATCCGAACCCATCCGCAGGAGCCGGGAACCCGGCACGTCCTGCCGGCAATCCAGGTCCGGGGAGCAACCCCGCTCCAACCGGACCCGCACCTACCCCATACAGCCGGGAGGGATTCAATGATCTCAACCGGCTTCTGGATCAAATGGACAGTGTGCTCGGGCGGCGGGATGCGGGTGCCCAACGGAGCATGAGCGGTGTATTCCGGGATGTGTTCGGACATGAACCCGGTGCGCCTTCCGCGCCCGGCAGCAACCCGAATCCTTTTGCAAACAATCCTTCCGGCAGTTCCACGGGTTCTTCCGGCGGGTTCACCGGTTCTTCCGGCGCTCCCTCCGGAGCGGACAACATGGCGTTCGATTCCGGACAGGAACCCCCGCCGATGGAAGATGCGAACGAGGAACCCCGAAAATCCCTTGAAGAGCTGATGAACGAGCTCAACGCGTTGGTCGGTCTCGGCAAGGTCAAGGACGATGTGAAGTCCCTCACCAACATGGTACGCGTCATGCGCATGCGCAAGGAACGCGGCCTGCCGGAAGTGGACATGAGCCTGCATCTCGTTTTCACGGGAAATCCCGGAACCGGCAAGACGACCGTGGCCCGGCTGCTTGCCGGCATCTACCGGGAGATCGGTGTGCTGGAAAAGGGACATCTCATCGAGACGGACCGCTCCGGTCTGGTGGCCAAGTACGTCGGTCAGACAGCTCCGCTGGTGATGGACGTGGTCAAGCGCGCCATCGGCGGGGTACTGTTCATCGATGAAGCCTATGCGCTTGTTTCCAGGCGTGGCGAGAACGACTTCGGGTTCGAAGCCGTCGATACGCTGCTTAAAGCGATGGAGGATCATCGGGATGAACTCATCGTGATTGTCGCAGGATATCCGGACAAGATGGAGGAATTCCTTGAGTCCAATCCCGGATTGGTTTCCCGATTCAACAAATTCATCGAGTTCGATGATTATGAACCGGAGGATCTGTCCCTGATTTTGCAGCGCATGGGCGACAAGAACGGGTATCTGTTCGATGCGGAAGCGAAGGAGAAGGCGAAAAAGCTCATCGATACCGTATATGAGAACCGCTCCGACAATTTCGCCAATGCGCGCACGGTCCGAAACCTGTTCGAAAAACTGCTGACGATCCATGCAAACCGCATGGCGGAAAAACCGAATCCCACCGACGCCGAACTCTGTACGCTCATCGGCCTGGACGTGGATGCGATCGAGGTCGAGGAGCTGATGCGATGAGTCTGGAAGGCATTGTCGTGGATGAGCTGGTCCGCAGCCGCCGTCGGACGGTATCACTGGTCATTGACGAGGAGGCCCGGCTGGTCGTGCGCGCGCCGATGCGCATGGCCATGCGGGACATCGAAGCGGTCATCCGGGAAAAAGACGAGTGGATCCGAAGGAACCGGGAGCTGATGCGCCACAGGTGCGCGGCGAAACCGGACCGGCATTACGAGGAGGGCGAACCCTTTCTGTGGCTTGGCCGGAATCTCCGGTTGTCCCTGGTTCCCGGGGAACGGGCTGTGCGGCGCGAAGACGGCATTCTGCTGGTTCCGGATGTGGAAGGGGAACAGCGGCGAACCCTTGTGGACCGATGGTACAGGGAGGAAGCGCGTCGCATCCTCACGGAACGCATCCGGATCTGGTCCGCCCTGATGGGTCTTCCGTGCGACCGTCTGACCATCACGATGGCCAACCGTCGGTGGGGCTCCTGCAGCGGGCATGCCAATCTGAGTTTTACCGCCAGGCTCATCATGGCGCCTGAGGATGTCGTCGATTATGTAGTGGTTCACGAGCTGGCCCATGTGGAACATAAGAACCATGGCAGCGGATTCTGGGCACTTGTCGCCGCCCAGATGCCGGAATACAACCTGCACAGGAAATGGCTGGCCGATCATGCGCACGGGATGGTGATCTGATGGGATTGGGAAATCTGTTTCGCAAGGCGTTCCGGGTTGATGCGGAAGCCGGATCGACGCGCTTTCGGTTTCAGAAGGGCTTCGAGGAAATCCGCGGCGAGGAATTCCGGCTGGTGCTCGTGGAAAAAATGCAGGAAGACCGCTATCGGGGGTGGGTGCCCTCCTACCGGTATGAGATGTGGCCGTTGACGGATGATGAAGTGCTCGGTACCATTGACATCCGGATCGGCGACAATGAGAACATCTTCTATGCGGGGCATATCGGATACCGGGTCCATGAACCGTACCGGGGGCACCACTATGCGGAAAAAGCCTGCAGGCTCATAGTCCGTGTCGCACGCGCGCACGGCATGAAACAGGTCGTCATCACCTGCAATCCGGACAATCCTGCGTCGAAACGGACCATCGAGCGGTTGGGCGCCAAGCTGGAGGGCATTGTCGACATCCCGCCGCACAATGAGCTGTACCATTACGGCGACAGGCAAAAATGCAGGTTCATCTGGGATGTTCCGGACACGGATTGAACGGGACACATTCAGCTCGGCACGGAGTCCGGCAAGCGGGTTCATTCCGGTACGGATAATAGCCGACGGATTCATTGCGATATAAAATCAAACCGGCGTCGCGTCCGGCATGGACATCAGTTCATCGGCCACGCGGAATACATCGCCTGCGCCCATCGTGAAGATCATGTCGCCTTTCCGCGCCCATCCCTTCGCTTTCAAGGCAGCCTCGCCGAATGAAGGCGTGTAGGCCGCATGGCCGCCGAGTTCGCAGATGCGGGCTGCAAGATCCCTCGAATGGACAAGCCCCTGATCAGGTTCGCGTGCCGCATAGATGTCCAGCAGCAGAACCTGGTCAGCCTTTGCCAGCGCGTGGGCGAAGTTCTCGAACAGCTCCAGCGTCCGTGTATAGGTGTGCGGCTGAAAAATAAAGAGAATCCGTCCCTGCGTCATTTTTCGCGCCGTATCCAGCATGGTGTCGATCGCGGTCGGATGGTGCGCGTAATCATCGATCACCACAGCACCGCCGATGGAGCCCCTGTGTTCAAAGCGTCTGCCGGTTCCGAGAAAACGGGAAAGCCCGTCCGCAATGACGGCCGGCTCCATTCCCATCCGGTGGCACAGCGCGAAACAACCAAGTGCGTTCGAGGCATTGTGCCGGCCGGGAACCGAAAGCGTTACACGGGTGAGTTTCCGGTCGTCCAGCAGGACATCGAAACTTGCCATTCCCGCTTCGAAAGTCAAATCCGATGCAAGATACAGCGCTTCGAGCCTGGAACCGGGGCTGCGCACGAAGTCTTGCGTGGCATCCGCCTGCTGGGGCTTGCATAAGGCGTAGCCGGCATAGGGGCGGGCAATCCGCATGCTCAGATTTTGGCAGCCTGCATCCTCCAGGTTCAATATCAGCGAACCGTCGGCCGGCATGTTTTGCGTATATCGGGCAAAGGATTCGAGGATTTCCTCGAGGTCCCGGAAAAAATCCAGATGGTCCGCTTCGATGTTGAGGATCAGGCTTCGATTCGGATGGAACTGCAGGAAACTGTTCTTGTACTCGCAGGCCTCCATGATGAAATGCACCGGGCCACCCAGCCGCGTATTTCCGCCGATGGACGGAAGAATGCCGCCGATATGGACCGTCGGATCCAGATCCGCCGCCATCATCACGGTGGCCAGCATGCCCGTGCTGGTCGTTTTGCCATGGGTTCCTGCGACCGCCGCCGTATCTGCATAACCAGCGGCAAGCATGCCAAGGAAGGTTCCCCTGTCCATGCGAGGGATGCCTTGCCGTGTCGCCTCCAGCAGATCCGGATTCTCCGCGGGGATGGCGGCCGTATAGACCACGAGGGTCTGTCCGTTGATGCAGTCCGCACTGTGGGGAACGGTCACTTTTGCGCCCAGATCCCGCAATTGGGCGAGTGCGGGGCTTTCCTTCCAATCCGAACCGGTAACGGAAATGCCGCGGTGCAGCAGGATTTTTGCAAGTCCGCTCATGCTGATGCCGCCGATTCCGACAAAATGGACGGGACCGCGGCCGATGATGCGTTCAATGTCTGCTTCCATGATGGTTCCTCCAATCGCCTGCCGGCGGGAAAACGGTTGCCGGGGCAGTTGCCTTCATTATAACACCCCGCGCCTTTCCCGCATCAACCCCATCCTGCCGAATCCCCTTTCGAAAACTGGTCAGGCATCCATGAGCCGACGCGGAAAAAAAGGTATGCACGTTTGTATCAAATGGCTCATGATGACAAATCGGGATAGGGAATACAGATAACATGGGGAAATTTCATAAAAAACCAGAAAGAAATGTTTGTAATTTTGGCAGTATGCTATATAATGTTTCCATCGGTGTTCATCACAACTGGCATGCAGCCGGGGACATCAAAACAGCGCACGGAGGTTGGAACGACATGGAGATTACAGACATCCGGATTCGCAAGGTCGAAGCCGAAGGGAAAATGAAGGCGGTTGTTTCCGTCACATTCGACAACGAATTTGTCGTGCACGACATCAAGATCATTGAAAGCCAGGGAGGTCTCTTCATCGCCATGCCAAGCCGCAAGACGCCGACAGGGGAATTCAGGGACATCGCCCACCCCATCAATGCGGATTCGCGCAACAAGGTACAGTCTGCCATTCTGGTGAAATATCAGACCATGCTGGCGGAAGAGGAAATCTACGAACCGGTTGTGGAAGCGTAATGTCCGTTGGCAATCCGAATTTATGATCGTCGTTCCGGCATGATGCCGGAAAAGCGCATGGCAGGCATCCGAAAGGGTGCCTGCCTCCTTTCGTGCCCGTTTCCTGCGGGGCATCATTGAAAAAAGGAAGGAAATATGGGAAAATGACGGTGGGTTTCCGTCTGCGCCATGCCCTCCTAAGGAGTGTCGCCCGGAAACGTGCCGGTGTACGATCATGCCGGAAATGAAACCCGCCTGTCGTGCCCCGGGCATGGACGGAGCGGGTTGTCTGCATGGGAGGATGAACCCGATGGGTGGTTTGACGACAGTGATCCTGGCAGCCGGAGCCGGCACAAGGATGAAATCCGACAAGGCGAAAGTGGCGCATGAGGCAGGAGGCCAATCCCTGCTGGCCTGGGTGATGGCCGCCGCAGGTGCCGCCGGTTCCACGCACAGCATCGTCGTGGTGGGCCATCAGGCGGATGAAGTGCGGAAACTGGTGCCGGAAGGAGCGGAATGCGTCCTTCAGGCGCAGCAACTGGGAACCGGACATGCGGTCCGTATGGCGGCCGAGCGGTTCACCGGGGAAACGGAAACCGTGCTGGTCTTGTGCGGAGACACCCCGCTTCTGCGTGGTGAAACGCTGAAAGCTGCGTGGGAAGGCCATCGCGCATCCGGAAGCAGTGCCACGGTCCTGACCTCCATTCTGGACGATGCCTCCGGCTACGGCCGCATCGTGCGTGACGGGCAGGGGCAGGTGGCCGGTATTGTGGAACATAAGGACGCTTCCGCCGACCAGCGCGCCATTCGTGAAATCAACACAGGCGTGTTCCTCTTCGAAGCGAAAGCGCTGAAGAACGTGCTTCCCCAGCTTCGAAACGACAACAATCAGAAGGAGTATTACCTGACGGACACCCTGGCGCTTGTTCTCCGGAACGGGGGAACGGTGGGTTCCCACCGGGTGGCGGATCCGGACGAGACACTCGGCGTGAATGACCGCGCACAGCTGGCCATGGCGGATGCCATCCTGCAGAACCGCATCCGGGAACGTCATATGAAGGCAGGGGTATCCTTTCGTCTGCCTGAAACATCCTGGCTGGCGCAGGACGTGGAGATCGGAGCGGATACGGTCATCCTGCCCGGCTGCATGCTTGAGAAGGGCACGGTGGTGGGCGCAGGCTGCGTCATCGGCCCGAACACGCGCATTACGGGTTCTACGGTTGCCGCAGACGTCACGATCGCCAATTCCGTCGTGACGGATTCGGAAATCGGGGAGGGAACCAAAGTGGGCCCCTTCGCCTATCTGCGTCCGGGCAGCCTGATCGGGCGCCATGTCAAGATCGGTGATTTTGTGGAAATCAAGAAATCGGTCATCGGAGATGATACTAAGATTTCCCATCTCACCTACGTGGGCGATGCGGAAGTCGGCAGGCGGGTCAACCTCGGCTGCGGCGTCGTCGTGGTCAACTACGACGGACGGGTCAAGAACCGGACCGTCATCGGAGACGATGCCTTTGTCGGCTGCAACACGAATCTCGTTTCTCCCGTTGAGATCAAGGAACATGCCTATATAGCGGCAGGGTCCACCATCACCATGGAAGTGCCGGCGTATGCGCTCGGTATCGCGAGAAGCCGGCAGACCGTGCTGGAGGATTGGGTGAAGCGAAAGGGCTTCGACAAGCCGAAGGGCACTTGACCGAATGAAAGGGATCCGTTGTCTGGAGGGACGTCATGAATTTGCACGGCAAGGACATCAAGATCTTCGCGGGAAACTCCAACAAAACCCTGGCGGAGGATATCGCCGCCCGGATCGGTTTGCCGCTCGGTGCGTCGGCGGTCGGGAAATTCAGCGACGGAGAGACAGCCATCAGCATCAATGAAGTAGTGCGCGGCTCGGATGTCTTTGTCATCCAGTCCACGAGCGCACCGGTCAATGACAATCTGATCGAGCTCCTGCTGCTCGTCGATGCCCTCAAACGTGCCTCAGCCGGACGCATCACGGCCGTCATCCCCTACTTCGGCTATGCGCGGCAGGATCGGAAGGCAAAGTCCCGGGATCCGATCTCCGCAAAACTGGTTGCGAACCTCATCACCGTGGCGGGGACTGACCGCATACTCACGATGGATCTGCATGCGCCGCAGCTGCAGGGCTTTTTCGACATCCCGCTGGACCACCTCGTCGGACAGCCCATTCTGGCGAAATATTTCCAGGAGCGGTTTTCGGATCAGATGGACGACGTGGTCGTCGTCTCCCCGGACATCGGAAGCGTCGGCCGGTGCCGCATGTTCGCGGAGAAGCTGGATGTGCCATTGGCCATCATCGACAAGCGCCGTCCGAAGGCGAACGTGAGTGAGATCATGAACATCATCGGCGATGTCCGGAACAAGCGGGTCATTCTGGTGGATGACCTGATCGACACGGGCGGTACCATCGTCAATGCCGCAAATGCCCTCGCGGAAATCGGCGCCATCGAGGTCTTTGCCTGCTGCACGCACGCTGTCCTGTCCGGACCCGCCATCGAGCGGATCCGTCACTCCGCGATCAAGGAACTGGTCACCCTTGACACCATTCCGTTGAATGAGGAATGCCGGATTCCGCAGATCCGTGTGCTGACCGTCGCGGATGTGTTCGCGGAGGCCATCGAACGAATCTACGGGGACATGTCCATCTCCACGCTGTTCACGCAGCTGTAGCGCCGGTTCCGGATGCCCGGTCCCGGAAGAACGGTCCCGGACGGCCGTTCCGTCTGCCCATCGATCTTGTCGGCATTTCAAGGAGGCATCATGTTCGTCATCGCAGGCCTGGGAAATCCGGGCGCCCAATACGACAGGACCCGGCATAATGTCGGATTCGATACGCTCGATTATTTTGCCGCGGAATACCGCATTTCCCTGAACCGCTCCAAACACAAGGGCATGGTGGGGGAAGGCGTCGTTCAGGGGAACAAGGTGATCCTGGTCAAACCGCAGACCTTCATGAATCTCAGCGGGGATTCCCTTCATGAGGTGCTCCATTTCTACAAGGTGCCGCCGGAGAACATGATTGTCGTCTATGATGACATTGACCTCGCCGTCGGCAAGCTGCGCATCCGGCCCTCGGGCAGCGCTGGTACACACAACGGCATGCGGTCCATCCTGGCGCGTCTCGGGACGGAGGCGTTTCCGCGTGTCCGCATCGGTGTCGGCCGTCCTCCGGCAGGCTGGCAACTTGCGGATTACGTGCTTTCCCGTTTCAGCGGGGAAGAACGCGAAGCCGTCAATGGCGCCATCGAGCGCGCATCAACTGCGCTCGCGGCCATCATGCAGGGCGGCGCCGAAGCTGCCATGAGTCGTTACAACGGATAACGTGCGAAGACCCGTTGTAGAATCGGCAACAAACATGGAGTATAGGGTGGGACTCCGGCAATTGATACAGTCGTCCTGCGACATTCAAAAACGATACCAATCAATTGCCGGGTCTATAAGG
Organism: uncultured Clostridia bacterium; assembly: GCA_942493335.1. Lineage (GTDB taxonomy): Bacteria > Bacillota > Clostridia > DSM-8532 > DSM-8532 > JAEWSN01. Next base: position 4,488,912 of record OW818693.1, read on the forward strand.
TACAGGATGGACCCGTCCATGCGTCTGCGGCTTGTTCTCCGCAAGAGGACATCCGCGTATGGATCGGACAGATTCGTTGTTCCCCGCAGCATGCGGGGAAGGCTTGGAGGAATGCGCATGGGCTTGTCCACAGAACTGCTGAGGGGATATGACCGGGTCCGCGATGTGACCCAGGCGATCCGGCATGGGGAGGATCCGCTCATTTCCGGGCTCTCCGACACACAGCAGCGCCATTTCTGTCATGTCCTGCTGCATGAGACCGGCCGCAAGGGCATTTATGTCGCATGGAATGAAATGCAGGCCCGCAAGGCGTTGGAGGATTTCCAGCATTTCATGCCGGAAGGCGTGGTGTTTCTGCCAAACCGCGAGGTGATGCTGTATGATGTGTCCGCGCGCAGTTTTGAACAGACGCATGTCCGCGTGCAGGCGCTCGAACGATTGCTTTCCGATGATTTCCAGCTGCTTGTGACCTCCGCGGAGGCCATCCTTCACCTGCTAACGCCGCCGGAACGCTTCCGGAGCCTTTCCCTCGTTCTTGAGCCCGGCATGGCCATGCCGATGGAGGAAATGGTGGCACGTCTCGTGGAACTGGGATACGAGCGCGAGGAAAAGGTCGAGGGACGCGGTCAGTTCGCCATTCGCGGCGGCATCCTCGATGTGTTTCCGATTGGTTCGGAGCTTCCCTGCCGGGTGGAATTCTTCGATGTGGAAATCGATTCCATGCGCTATTTCTCTCCCGAGTCCCAGCGATCGGTCGAACGCGCCCAACGGCTTTCCATCCATCCGGCGCGGGAAATCCTGTATCGGAAGGATGAGGTCCCCTCCATCACGGAACGGCTCCGGGCGGAACTTGAACGAACCCTGCCTAAATTGCTGCCGGAAATGCGCGAAGCGCTTTCCAAGAACATCCGCGGCTATATCGGCAAGCTGGAGGACAGCCATTACTTCACCGGAGCGGATAAATTCATTCCTTACATGCTGCCGGAACCTTCAACGATTTTCGAGTATGCCGGGAGCGGCCGGATTGTGTTTCTGGAGGATCCGACCCGTACCAACGAACGCATGGAGAACGAACGGGAGGATCATTTCCGCATGTGTGAGACCCTCTCTGAGAAGGGGGTTCTCCTGCCGGGCAGCTTCAACATGCACCATGATGTGGAAACCCTGATGGCTGCGACCCGTGACAGCAGCCTTGTTTCCTTTCTGCCTTTCGGAGCCGGAGACGAGGGCGGGACGGGGGTTTCAGCGCGTGGAAGGGCAGCTCGGCTGATGCAGGTGAACGGGCTGACGCTCGCTCCGTATGCGGGGCATCTGGATCTATTGTTTGATGACATCCGCAAATGGACGGAACGGGAGATGCGCACGGTCGTCCTCGCATCGTCCGAGGATCGTGCAAAGCGTCTGACGGAAGAACTCGCCAGTGCGGGAATCGAGGTCTCCCTCAGAACGGACGCCCTTTGGGCCGATTCGGAAATCGGGCTGGTTTCCATGTTTGACACCGGATCCACCCGCCACGGGCAGGATCCGTTTGCCGGCAAGTCCGTCCTGGTTGCGATCGGCGCGCTTCAGAACGGTTTCCAGTACCAGGACATCAAACTTTCCGTCGTTTGCGAGAGCGACATCGAAGCGGGACGCGCCCGCAAGGGGAAGGTCCGGAAGGGGTTGCAGGGCCAGAAGATTTCCGCCTTCACCGATCTGAAGCCGGGTGACTTCGTCGTGCACCAGACCCATGGCATCGGTTGCTACACCGGTATGGAGCAGTTGACGGTGGAGGGTGTCCGCCGCGACTATCTAAAAATCGAATACAAGGACAACGGCTCCCTTTTCATTCCGACGACCAGCATGGATCTCATCCAGAAGTTCATCGGTTCCGAAGGACGCGAACCGAAGATGAACAAACTCGGCGGGCAGGAATGGACGAAGACGAAGGCCCGTGTCCGGGAATCCCTGAAGGAGCTTGCCGGGTCGCTCATCCGAATCCAGGCGGAACGGCAGGCGAAACAAGGCTGGGCGTTTTCCCCGGATACGTCCTGGCAGCAGCAGTTCGAGGACATGTTCCCGTTCGAGGAGACGCCGGACCAGCTCAAGTGCATCGCGGAAATCAAGAAGGACATGGAGGCCCCCACCGTCATGGATCGCCTGCTCTGTGGCGATGTCGGGTACGGGAAGACAGAAGTGGCCCTGCGTGCGGTGTTCAAGGCCGTCATGGACGGAAAGCAGGTCGCTTTCCTTGTTCCGACCACCGTACTGGCTTCCCAGCATTACGAGAATTTCCGCAAGCGGTTTTCCGGCTTCCCGGTGAAGGTGGAAATGCTCAGCCGTTTCAAGACGGACTCCGAACACCGGCAGGTTGTGCGGGATCTGCGCAGCGGACGGGCGGATGTGCTTGTCGGCACCCACATGATGCTCTCCGAATCCGTACAGTTCAAGGACCTCGGCCTGCTGGTCATCGACGAGGAACAGCGTTTCGGTGTGGAACACAAGGAAGCCATCAAGCAGCGGTATCCGAATGTGGACCTGCTGACCTTGTCCGCCACGCCGATTCCACGCACGCTCAACATGTCGCTGTCCGGCATCCGGGAAATCAGCACCATCGAGGATCCGCCGCTGGAGCGCTATCCCGTGCAGACCTATGTGCTTGAATACCGGGACGACATCATCCGGGATGCCGTCGCGCGGGAGATGGCGCGGGGCGGACAGGTGTTCTACCTGTTCAACCGGGTGCGTGGCATCCAGGCCCGTGTCCATGCCATCCAAGCCCTTGCGCCGGAAGCAAGGGTGGGCTATGCGCACGGACAGATGGGTGAGCGGGAGCTGGAGCGTGTCATCGCAGCCTTCCAGGAGAAGGAGATGGATGTTCTTGTCTGCACCACCATCATCGAATCCGGCATCGACATGCCGAACGTGAACACGATTCTTGTCGAGGATTCGGACAGACTGGGGCTTGCGCAGCTATATCAGCTCCGCGGGCGTGTGGGCCGCTCGAACCGTCTCGCCTATGCCTATCTCACCTACAAGCAGGACAAGGTGCTCAACGAGATCGCGGAAAAGCGATTGAAGGCGATCCGGGAATTCACGGAATTCGGGTCCGGTTTCAAGATCGCCATGCGCGACCTGCAGATCCGTGGCGCCGGGAATCTGCTCGGCGCCGAACAGCACGGACATCTGGAAACGGTCGGTTACGACATGTACCTGCGACTTCTGGAAGAAGCTGTTTCCGAGCTGCAGGGACACGAGCCCGTGCACCGGGTCACGGATGTCACTGTGGAATTCCCTGCCAGCGCGATTCTTGACAGCAGGTACATCCCGGATGAGGATCAGCGCATCGACATGTACAAGACGATTGCCGTCATTCAAGCGGAGTCGGATCTGTCCGATGTCCGGGACGAGCTCATCGACCGTTACGGCGAAATTCCGGTGGAAACGCTGCGGCTGCTCGACATCGCCTTCATCCGGAATTTGGCGGCGTCCTGCGGACTTGCCACCGTGAAGGACAGGGGAGAACTGGTGGAAATGACCTTTGCGGAAGGATTCTCGCTTCCGCTGGACCGCATCGGGGAGCTGATGGGCCAGTGGAAGGGGAGACTGATGTTCTCAGCCGGCCGGCATCCCTACCTGTCCCTTCGTGTGCGGGATGAAGCGGTGGATGGGAAACTGGCCAATATTAAGATTCTATTACAAGGGCTCCAGAAATTGAAGTCCTGAGCGGGTTTGCATTATAATGTTCCTTATCCGGGCCGTACGGGGAACAGTTGCCGGTCTTGTCCCATCGCAGTCCGAACCAGCATGGATGACGCATGCGGAATCATCCTGTATCCATGCATCTGCGATGGAAGACACCGAAGAGTTGCCTCGGAACGGCCCTATTTAAAGGTGGTTGAAGCGATGAGCACCAAGAACGTAAAAGGACGGGACGCCCGACGCACATCAAGGCGCGAGGCGCGGCTCGAAGAAAAGATGGAATTGAACGGGATCAAAAAGGAACCGCTTCTTTCGCCCATGGCCCGCAGAATCATCCTGATTGTCCTTGCCGCACTGGTGGTCCTGATTGGTGGAGCCTGGTTCTATACGGACAGCCAGAGCTATGTCGCCAAGGTGGATGGCCGTCGCATCGGAAACGCCGAGTACAACTACTTCCTGAGAATGCAGCAAAGCATCGTGGAATCGAAGGAAGGCCTTGACGCCAAAACCGAAGAGGAACGGAAAGCCTTCTGGGCACAAGATTCTGTCGACGGTGAGAACCCCATTCAGAGCGCGAAGAAAAATGCGTTGGACAACGCCCGCGAATATGCCATACAACTGCAAAAGGCGAAAGACCTGGGTCTTTCGGTAGACGACTCGATCCGGGCATATGCCACCTCCTATATCGACAGCATCAAGCAGAGCCAGGGACAGGAGACGTTTGTCACCAACCTGACCAGCATGGGCCTTACAGAGGATCTGTATGCCAAGATTCTTCAGAACTACAAACTGATCGAAACCTTCAAGACCCGGTATCTGGCTGACAACTACAAACCTGCCGCGATCGCTGATGACACGGTCAAGGCTACCTATGACAAGGATCCGAACCAGTATGACACAGTCAAGGCACGCATCATCTACATCAAGAAATCCAAGGATGACGGCACCACGCTGGATGACGCAGCCTTGAAGGTCCAGAAGCAGAAGGCCGAGGATGTTCTCGCTAAAATCAAGGCTGGCGAAGACATGGAGTCGCTTGCGAAGACACAATCCGAAACCACCACGGCGAAGACGGACGGCGGGGCCAATGATCTGTCCTATTCAATGCAGCCCTATGAACCGGAGCTCATCGACTGGGCTTTCGCCGCGAAGAACAAGGACCTCACCCTTTTGGATACAAGCTACGGATTCTTTGTCATTCGCGTGGAAGGCCGTACCGGCCTGACGGAAGCCAAAGACAAGATCAAGGCCACCCTGGAGGATACGGCAAAGGCGGACTATTACAATGCCGCCATCGACAGCTGGATGAAGGATGCGAAATACAATGTGGTCCTTCAGAACAGGGCCTTCGACAAATTTACCGTGCAATGATCCTCGCCATCTTTTGTTTCCGGTTTGCTTCCGGACATGTCTGATTCGAACGGTTCGGGAAGGGTGCCACGAAAGCCGGAAGGCTTGCGCGGCACTCTTCTTTGCGCAGGAAAGGTTTGCGCAAAACCCTCCTTAGCACAGGAAAGCTCGTTCTGCGTCCTTCATTTGCGCGGAAAGCTTTACGCGGCGTCTTTCTGCGCTCCGGTCTGCGCACCGGAAAGAAGGACAACAAAAAAACGCACATTGCTGTACGTTTTTGTCATGCCCGGTGATCCGGAACGCAGGGATCAAACTTCACTTCGCGGCGTTGAAAGCCTTCATGAGCTGAGCCTTTTTCCTGGAGGCGGCATTTTTGTGGATGAGGTTCTTGGAGGCAGCCTGGTCCACCTTGCGGATGGTTTCCTGGAGCTGTTCCGGTGTGGTGGGATTTGCGGACGCGATCGCTTCGCGGAAAGTGCGCAGCGTGGTCTTCAATTCGGACTTCTTCACGCGGTTCTGGGAGTGCTTGGCCTTGGTGACCTTCACCCGCTTGATGGCTGATTTGATGTTTGGCACGTTTCTTCACCTCCTGGTTCGTAGTCAGCACATAGAATAATAGCACAGCCCCCCCTTTTATGCAAGCATTTTCAGGAGCCGGCAACCGACCGCCGGCCGACTCTTCCGAACGGTTTTCTTCACTTCGGCCCGCTTCGCCGGCAGGTTTTCGTCCTGTTGGCCATTCGTCCGGGTTTGTCGTATAATGTTTGCATCGCATGGAACGCCGGGGCCTGCCCCAACCTCCATGGTTGTTGCCATCCACCTGCGGGATTCCAAAGGAACCCCTGCGCATATGCGTGCGTTTGCGAGTTTTTACAGGGGAATCGAACATCACATTCTCCTCAGAGGTATTGCGGTTCATGATGGGTGCATACGAAAGAGAAAAGGACGGTCGAAGCGTGGGGAACGAATCTTCCGCCAAAGGACGTGCCCAATCGGGCCGATACAAACTCAAAAATCCCGTTCGGTTCTACGGAAGAATCGGCTTGATGATGACTGCGGTGCTGGTGTTGTTTTTTTCCATCTGGGGTGCGAACCGGAGTACCCTCGGGTCGGAGACAGACCCGGGTGCGGCCGAGGAATCCGGTGCGATCCCTTCCGCCGTCCCTCCGGTACCTTCGTCCACCCTGCCGCCGACGCCTGAGGGGCAGCAATGGCGGGATTTCACCGTCGTTCTCGACGCCGGACACGGTGGACGGGATCCCGGAGCCCTGTCGCCGAAGGATGAGCGCATTGTTGAAGAGAACATCACCCTGGGGGTGGCGCTGGCCTGCAGGGAGCAGCTTGAAAAGGCGGGATTCAGGGTCCTCATGACCCGGGAGGATGACACGGCCCTTGCCGACACGGTAGCCGCAGATCTGGCCGCAAGGGCCGAGCTGGCCAACCGCGCGGAGGCAACGCTGTTCATCAGCATTCATGTCAACAGCATTGATTTGAAGATCGGCGGAGCAGCCGCCGTTTCCGGCATGGATTGCTATTATGCCGAAAAGGACAATCTTTTCCCGGAATTCACGGACGAACGGTTGGCGATACTGCTTGGGGAAGGCATGACGGCTGCCAACGGCAACAAACTCAATGGGATCATCAAAAAAAGGCTGGCGGTTGTCCGTTCGACAAAAATGCCCGCCACACTTGTAGAGATCGGATACATCACGAACACGACCGACCAGGAACGATTGACGCGTGAATCCTATCGGGATGACACTGCCGAAGGAATTACGGAAGGTGTGATGCGTGCCGCCGCGGAGCTTCCGGCGGAAAAGCGGGACGGGGTCTGGAAAATCCTCATGAATACACAGCCATCCGTTGAAACGTCGAATACGACGGGAACAACGGGTGCATCCAATGCAGTGGACGCATCGTTGCCGGTGGGAACTGCGGACACGACGGGAACATCTGGCACTTCGAATGCGACGGGCGCGACGGAAACGGCGGAGGTTGAAAATGGCGGATGAACGGAAACGGCTGCAGGAACTGCAGGCTGAACTGGGTCGGCATTCCTGGCTGTATCATGTGATGGATGCCCCGGAAATCGATGATCTGGAATATGACAGGCTGATGCGCGAATTGCGGGAGCTTGAAGCCGCCTATCCCGATCTGGCTTCTCCCGATTCCCCGACCCAGCGCATTGGCGGTCGTCCGTCCGGCGATTTCGGCAAGGTGGAGCATCTCGTCCGGATGGAAAGTCTGAACGACGTATTCGAGCAGGCTGAGGTCGATGCCTTCGATCAGCGCGTCCGTGGCCAGGTTGGAGAAGAGGTGCGTTATGTGGTGGAACGGAAGGTGGATGGCCTTTCCGTTTCCCTCGAGTATGAGAAGGGCCTCCTCGTACGCGGTTCCACGCGCGGAGACGGGGACGTCGGCGAGGATGTGACTGCAAATCTCCGTACCATTCCGAGCATCCCGCTTCGAATTCCGGTGACCGGATCTGTTGCGGGATCGGACAAGTCCTTTCCAATTCCGGATTTTCTGGAAGTCCGCGGAGAGGTCTTCATGTCCCGGGACGACTTTCTCTCACTCAACGAGCACCAGGAGACCTATGGCGAAAAGCCCTTTGCAAATCCACGCAATGCGGCAGCCGGTTCGCTTCGGCAGCTGGATCCGGGCATCACGGCCAAGCGCCGGCTGGACATCATCGTCTTCAACATCCAGCAGATTCGGGCTGCCGCCGGAGAAGCGGTTCCCGACACCCACAGCGGCTCCCTGGAGCTGCTTTCTGCCCTCGGATTCAAGACGAGTCCCGGCTGGTGCCTCTGTGCCGATGCCATGGATTCATGGAAAGCCATCTGCGCCATCGGAGATGCCCGGGGCGAACTTCCCTATGAAATCGATGGGGCCGTGATGAAGGTGGACCGGTTCAACCAGCGGATCGAACTGGGCTCCACCAGCAAGGCGCCGCGTTGGGCCATCGCCTACAAATATCCGGCGGAACAGAAAAAAACGCGTCTTCTCGACATTGCCATCCAGGTTGGCCGGACCGGCGTCCTTACGCCGAATGCCGTCCTCGATCCCGTCCGGATCGCAGGGAGCACCGTCTCGCGTGCGACGCTCCACAACCAGGACTTCATCCGGGAGCGGGATATCCGGATCGGGGACATGATTTGGATGCGGAAGGCCGGCGACATCATTCCGGAAATCATCGGTGTCATCCCGGAGGAACGGCCGGAAGGCGCCGTTCCCTATGAGATGCCGGAAACCTGTCCGGTCTGCGGGGCGCCTGCCTTTCGGGAAGAGGCGGAATCCGCGGTGCGGTGTTCGGGGATCTCCTGTCCGGCCCGTCTGTTCAGAAGCCTGGTGCACTTCGCCTCACGGGATGCGATGAATATCGAGGGGCTTGGACCCGCCCTGGTGGAGCAATTTCTGGCGCAGGGGCTGGTCCGGGACATTGCCGACCTGTTCGAGCTGGGGCGCCATCGTGAAAAGCTGGAAGCCATGGAGGGGTTGGGCAGGAAGTCCGTGGACAACCTCCTGGCACAGATCGAAAAGGTCAAGGAAAACGGCATCGAACGCCTCCTCTTCGGGCTTGGAATCCGCCATATCGGCCAGAAGGCCGCCAAGGTGCTCGCACAGACCTTCGGCGACGTGGAACGGATCCGGAGCCTGACCCAGGAGGAAATCAAGGCCTTGCCGGACTTCGGCCCCCGTATGGCGGAGAGCCTTCATGCGTTTCTTCGACAGGAGCAGACCTGTGTCATCCTGGACAGGCTCCGCGTCGAAGGGGTGCGCTGGGAGGGGCCGGTTGCCGCGCAGACGGAAGGTCTCCTGCTTTCAGGGAAGACTTTCGTGCTGACCGGAACGCTCCCGGGTATGGGGAGAAACGAGGCGCAGGCGCTCATTGAAACGGCCGGAGGCAAGGTTGCGGGAAGCGTTTCCAAAAAAACGGATTATGTTGTGGCAGGCGAGGAAGCGGGGACCAAACTGGAGAAGGCTGGCGCACTTGGGGTCCCGATTCTGGATCTCGCCGGCCTCCTGGATCTGCTCGGAGAATCGTCGGATATGGTATAATGCTATTGCGATGGCCATGGTTCAAGGCAAGGGCCGGTACTTCCGGCCATTGTCCCGAAGCCCGTTCAGGGCGGGATGCTTGTGATTGACAACGGTCGGAACCTTGCGTGGCCGGAGAAGGCCGCGGGTCCTGCTGCAGGCATCGTCTGCGATGCGCGGACCAAGTGGTGAGGGGGGCGGGGATTCTGCCAGCTGAAGGTACGATGAAGAAAAATGTGATGCGTCTGGCGATCGAGGCGCTTCAATCGGGGATGTATACCGCGGAACCTGTATTGAATGCCTCCGGCGCCGTGATCGCATGGCAGGACCGGGAACTGGATGATTCCCTCATCGCCAGGCTTCAAGGCATGGGGATCGGAAGCCTGATGGTCTACACGAAGGATATCATGCAGGCGGGGCTCCTGCAGCGCGAGGACTGGCACAACGGCATGCCTGCGGAGGTCTTCCGCGAGAGCTATCATCAGGATGTCGACTCCTTCAAGGACATGTTTCTGGAAATATCAGCCGGCGGAACCCTGGAAGCGGATGCCACGGATCGCCTTGTGGAGAGCATCATCGAGAAAAAACACGACAATGGACATATTGTGGACTGCGTCATGCAGGTCCGTTCGGTGGACGAGTACACCTATCACCATTGCATCCATGTCGCCATGCTTGCGATGATGCTCGGCCACTGGATGCGGATGAAGGATTTGGATGTCCGGGATCTGGTCCTCGCCGGTCTGCTCCATGATGTCGGCAAGGGAAAGGTGCCTCTTGGGATCCTCAACAAACCGGGGCCGCTCGACGAGGCGGAATACCGGGAAATCAAGAAGCATGCGGAATATGGCTATCAGATTGTAAAGGCGATGCCGAAGGTGAAGCAGGAAGTGGCGATTGCGGTCCTCACCCACCATGAGCGCGAAGACGGTTCCGGGTATCCGCTCGGCCTTCAGGCGGACAAACTGGGGCTAGCCGCGAAGATTCTCGCTATTGTGGACGTATACAGCGCCATGACGGCGAATCGGGTCTACCGGCGGCATGAATCGGTTTTTCGCGTGTTCGACATGATGCAGAACAACAGCTTCGGGAAAATGGACCCCATCGTGCTTCACATTTTCTTGAAAAACATCACCCATTTCTATGTGGGCAGACGTGTTTTGATGTCGGATGGAAGTGAAGGGGAAGTCATCTTCATGAATGAACGGGATTTTTCACGGCCGGTCGTCCAGACGGAGCACGGGTTTGTGGATCTTCTCTCTGCAAAGGGGCTATGCATCGCCGAGATTCATTGAGCCAGCCGAAGGGAGTCAAGAATGGGCCGATACAGGAGCGTGCTGTTTGTCATCCTGATGCTGCTTGGAATCGGGGTGGGGGTGCAGTTCCGCACGGTTCTCGGACAGGATGCGAAGAATGGCCCGAGTGCGCGAGATCTCGCGCTGAAGCTTGATACGGAACGGACCGAAGGGACAAGGCTTCTGGATACCCTCTCCGGGCTTGAAACGGATTTTTCCGAGCGAATGCGCCAAATCGGAGAAGACCAGGGAAATGGTGAGTTCACCCGTCTTCTGGAAGAGCGAAACCAGACCTTTTTCCGTGCCGGACTGACACGTGTGAAGGGCAGCGGGATCGTCATGACGCTCAATGACGCGGTGAAGCCCGGGGATATGGCGCTCGAAGACTACATCATCCATGATTCCGACGTCTTCCCGCTTCTGAACGAACTACGCATGGCAGGCGCGGAGGCCATCTCCATCAATGGAGAACGCATCCTCGGCATGTCAAAGACCATATGTGCCGGACCAACCATCCTGATCAACAACAGCCGATATCCGGTTCCCTTTGAATTCAAAGCCATCGGGGATCCGCAGCGGCTGTACGATGCAATGGAAAACAGCGAATCCGTGGCGGTGCTCCGGATTTATGACATCCGGGTAGACATCCGGCCGGAAGCGGACCTGGAGATAGAGAAATATCGGACGTTCGGCGCATTGGGGGATCTGATCGCCGGACTTGAGGTGGTGGTGAAATGAAACAAGGCAGGAAATCAGCACTGACCCTTGCCATGACGATGATCTGCCTGATCATGGGCATCATCGTCGCCTGGCAGTACAGCAGTGTAAAGGGAAACGCGCAAATCGCCAGCTTCGAAAAGAAGCGGGTGTCCGAGTTGGCCGAAGACATTCTTCAGGAGCGCGGGAACAACGAGAAGCTGCAGCAGCGCATCGAGGAGCTTCAGAACGAGCTTGCCGCGTTCGATTCCGAGAAGAGCGGGGACCGCGACGCCATGGACAAACTGAAGCAGGAAGTGAAGGTTGCGCGCGTCATTGCAGGGCTTGAGACTGTAAAAGGCGGTGGTCTGCTGATCGAAATGGATGCGGAAGGGGACCGGGTCATCGAGGACCGGCACATGCTCGAGCTCATCAACGAGTTGCGCGCCACCGATGTGCAGGCCATGTCCATCAACGATGAGCGCATCGTGGCCACCAGCGAGATCCGGAAAGCCGGGAGATATCTCATGGTGAACGGACATCAGCTGGTCACCCCCTATGTGGTGAAGGCCATCGGGGACCCGCGGAAAATGGAGAATTCCCTCCGTCTGCTGGGCGGTATCATGGAAAAGTTCGCGGCGTATGAATTCAAAGTGACCCTGACCCAATCCGACAACCTGATCATCCCTGCTGCCAGGGAAGACGACACGGTGCTCAGAACGGATCTGATGACCCCGATTGAGCCCTGACGCAAGCGGTTCCGCAAGAAAAAACGGAAGAATGGATGCTGGGGAGGCTGGATGGAAACAGTCGTGGAACGCCTGATCATGCTCGATGACATGGAACAGGCGATGAATGTGTTCGGATTGGCGGATCGTCATCTCCGAATGGTGGAGGATCAACTGAACGTGAAGGTGCATGCCCGGAATGGGGAGATGCGCATCACGGGTTTTGAAAGCAGCGCCGACGTCGCCGCGGATGTGCTGAACCGGCTTGTGGACATCGCCCGCCAGGGGGATCCCGTCACGGAACAGCAGGTGCGGTATTTCATCGCCCTTGCCGCGGATCCGGACGGCCAGCGCGAAGGGGAACTCCCCTCGGACCTTGTCTGTGTGACCTATCGGGGAAAACCGCTCAAATGCAAGACCTTCGGGCAAAAACATTATGTCGAGGAGATCCGCCGGCACCCCATTGTTTTCGGAATCGGCCCCGCAGGCACCGGGAAGACCTTCCTGGCAGTGGCCATGGCCGTCAAGGCCTTCAGGGAAAAACAGGTTTCGCGCATCATCCTCACGCGTCCGGCCGTTGAAGCCGGTGAACGGCTCGGATTCCTGCCGGGGGATCTCCAGAACAAGGTGGATCCTTATCTGCGGCCGCTGTATGACGCCCTGTACCACATCATGGGACCGGAAACCTACCAGACGCATATGGAGCGCGGCATCATCGAGGTGGCGCCGCTTGCCTACATGCGCGGTCGTACGCTGGATGACGCCTTCATCATCCTCGACGAGGCGCAGAACACGACCCCCGAGCAGATGAAGATGTTCCTGACACGCATCGGGGTCGGATCCAGAACGATCATCACCGGAGATGTCACACAGATCGATCTGCCGAATCCGACGCGTTCCGGACTGCTTGAGGCACGACGGATCCTGCAGGGCGTGGAGGATATTTCATTCGTCCACTTGTCCGCGCGCGACGTGGTCCGCCATGTGCTGGTCCAGCGAATCATTCTTGCGTACGAGCAGGATGCGAAAATGAAGGAACGGCACGGGAACAGAAATCGGGGTGAAACGTCTGATGAATGAGCGAGCGGGAACGGATGAGCGCCGAAACGATGCGGGCGCCGATGAAAAACAACCGCGTTCTGCGGGGCTGTTCCACCTGAAGCATAAACCGGAAGGGAAGCGCAAGGCCAAATCATTGAAACAGCCACCGTCCCCCGGAAAAGCCGGAAGAACGGAGCGCATTCGGCTGATGTTGCAGAAGAGCGGCTTTCAGCGTGGATTTCTGTTCCTGCTGGCGGCAATGGCTGTCTTTGTGGCCGTGCTTCATGGCGCGACACCGGAACGCTATCGGTTGAAGGTCGGCGAAGTATCCGTTTATGACATCAACGCCCCCCGGGACATCGTCAATACGATCCGGACCCAGGAGATGGCGGAGGCGAAGGCCGCCGAGCTCGAACCGGTCATCATCGAGGATGAACGGGCGAACATCGACATGCTCAACGGTGCGCATTCCCTCTTCGAAGCCCTGCAGGACACCGTATCCGCCGTGCGGGACCGGGCGGTCCTCGAGGCGGTTGCCGACCCGCAATCCGGGTATTATGCCGCGCTTTTCCGTGCCGAATCCGCCACGCTGTATCAGAATCTGCTTGCCGGCCTCGAAGAAGGGGAACTCGGTGAACTCATTTCCACAGACAGCACCAAACGCCTCTCGTTCCTGAAAGTCGTCCTGACGGATCGCATTCTGGCGGACCTTTCCCGCAGGCAGATCACCGAGGAGAGTCTTCAGGAAGTCCGGCAGGAAGGACAGTCCCTCATGGAGGACTCCTTTCCGGACCGTCCCTGGTCGGTCATCGGCAATGCATTGATCGGACAGGTGCTCAAGCCGAACAGCCATATCGACCGGGTGGCCACGGAAACGCAGCGCACCGCCTTCATCGCGCAATGGGAGAAGGACAATCCGGTCGTCATCAACAAGGATGAGCGCATCATCAACAAGGATGACATCGTCACCACGGACAAGTGGAAGGTTCTGAAGGAGTTGAATCTGATCGAGAGCGAAGGGGGAATCGATGTGCCCCTCAATCTCGCGATTTTACTGCTTACCGCAGTTCTCTCCCTGGTGACCCTGCTTTTCATCAAAAGATTCCAGCCGGCCGTCTTCAAGGACCCGAACCTGGTGGCCCTATCAAGTCTCATCGTGGTACTGGAATGCGTCATGGCCTGGGTTGTCCAGCAATTTCTGGGTGACTATGCACCCCTGCTGCTGCCCGTCTTCGTCGCCCCCATCCTGCTTTCGACCCTTGTGGGTCTCGAGACGGCCATCATTGTCAACGCGGCTCTTGCTTCCGCCTTCATGGTCATGTTCGGCGGAGATGGAACTTTTGCCCTCATGGCCTTTGCTGGCGGATCCTTCGCCGCATTCCTCACCTACCAGACCAGCCAGCGCAGACGGCTCTCCATGTCCGGTGTGGTCATCGGCGCCATCTCGGCAGCCATTGTCGCTTCCATGGGCATCATCGACAAGAAGGGTGTGGAAAGCCTTTTCAATGAGAGCGGACTCGTTTTCCTGAACGGTATTCTCTCGATGATTCTCGCCATCGGCCTTTTGCCTTTCCTGGAAGGATCCTTCAATGTCATCACGCCGTTCAAGCTGCTGGAACTTGCGGATCCGAACCATCCGATCATCAAGCGGCTGCTCATCGAGGCGCCAGGCACCTACCACCACAGCCTGATGGTCGGGAACCTTGCCGAGGCAGCCATCCGCACCATCGGGGGAAATTCTCTCCTGGCGAGGGTTGGCGCGTATTTTCACGACATCGGAAAACTGAAACGGCCGAACTTCTTCAAGGAAAACCAGCTGTCCGACAACCCGCATGAGCGGCTCACCCCGAACCTCAGCACACTGGTCATCACCTCCCATACCCGCGACGGGGATGAGCTGGCTGCGAAATACCGGCTGCCGAAGGCGATCCGGGAAATCATCGTGGAGCATCATGGCACCACGATGGTCGCCTACTTCTACCACAAGGCCACGCAGGTGGAAAAGGACGGCGAAGTCGAACGAGACAACTTCCGATATGAGGGACCCGTTCCGAGTTCCCGTGAGTCCGCAGTCGTCATGCTGGCGGATTCCATCGAGGCTGCCGTCCGTGCGATGCCGGACAAGACCCAGGGAAAGATCGAGGGGCTGGTCCGGAAAATCATCCGGGACAAGCTCGATGACGGGCAGCTTGATCGGAGCGATCTGACCCTGCGGGATCTCAGCCAGATCGCGGACAGTTTCCTGCAGGTATTGGGCGGCGCATTCCACGAACGGCCCGAATATCCGGAGATCGAACGGAAGAATCCGCTGGCCGCTCTGGACAATCAGGCCTACAACCCGCCTGCGGAATCCGGAATCAATGGCAGCGAGGGAGGAATCGCCGATGCGGCAAGACAGGAATAGAATCCGTCAACCCGGAACCGGTTCGGAGGTGGTGCTTGTGAACCGGCAACGCGGCGTGCCCGTGCCGGATACATGGAAAACGCTGCTGAAGGCTGCCGTTTCCGGATGCGTTGAAACAGTCGGATTCCCGTATCCTGCGGAAGTCCATGTGACGCTTGCGGGCAACCGGACCATCCGGCGGATGAACCGGGACTTTCGCGGCAAGGATGCCGTGACCGACGTTCTGTCGTTTCCCGAAATCCCCTTCCGGGCGGGAAAGCCGGTCCTCGACGCAGGAGACATCGACCCTGAAACCGGACGATGCTTTCTGGGGGATCTGGTCATCTGTCTGCCGCGCATGCAGGAGCAGGCGGCGGAATACGGGCATGGGGAAAACCGGGAGTTGGCCTTTCTGGCCGCGCATGGAACCCTGCATCTGCTGGGGTATGATCATGAGGAAAAGGCGGGTGAACGCGTCATGTTCGAATTGCAGGAGACTGTGCTGACCGGCATGGGGCTTCCGAGGCGGGAGGCCGGCCAATGAGAAACCGGACCCTGAAGCAGAGTTTCGGCAATGCATGGACGGGGATCGTCGAATCCATACAAAGCGAGCGGAATCTTCGTATTCATGTCGTTGCGATTTGTACGGTCGTTGCGGCGGGTGCGGCGCTTTCCATCGATTCGCTCCGTTGGGCGCTCCTGTTTGTGGCCTGCGGGACCGTTGTCGTGGCGGAATTGCTGAACACGGCCATCGAACGGCTTGTGGACATGGTGACGGACAAATGGTGCGAGGAAGCCCGGCAAGTAAAGGACATGGCTGCCGGCGCCGTGTTGGTGGCGGCGTTTTTCGCCCTTCTCATCGGCTTCGCCGTTCTCTTCGAACCGGTCTGCAGCCTGCTTTTCCCCGGATGAATCGA
Organism: uncultured Clostridia bacterium; assembly: GCA_942493335.1. Lineage (GTDB taxonomy): Bacteria > Bacillota > Clostridia > DSM-8532 > DSM-8532 > JAEWSN01. The sequence goes on from OW818693.1 coordinate 4,505,044, forward strand.
GAAAAGGGCAACAGGAAAGGAACTGCATGGATTCATTGAAACTGTTCGATTTGCTGTATACGACGGTCGTTCTGCTGCTCGCCCTTCCCCTGCACGAGTTTGCGCATGGATGGGTGGCCTGGAAGTTCGGCGACAACACCGCCAAGGATATGGGCAGACTCACCTTGAATCCTTTCAAGCACCTGGACCCGCTGGGCACCCTCATGATGTATGTCGCCCATTTCGGATGGGCGAAGCCGGTGCCCGTCGATCCCCGGAACTTCCGGAACAAACGCTTCGGCATGCTGCTTGTCGCACTTGCCGGTCCCTTCTCGAACCTCCTGCTCGCCTTCTTCTCCATGCTGGTCATCGGCCTGCTTGCAAAACTGGAAGCCGTCGGCGTTCTGGTTTCCGGCGCCGGAATCGGGGGAGCCGTTCTCGGCGGAGCGTTCGACCTGCTGAGCATTCTTGTGCAGATCAATATTGTCCTCGCCGTGTTCAACATGATCCCTGTGCCACCGCTTGATGGATCGCGCATCCTTTCCGCCTTCCTGCCGGATTCCTGGATGGCCGTCCTGTATCGGGCGGAACGCTGGATCGGTCTGGCTTTTCTGTTTCTTGTCGTTGTCCTTCCGCGGATTACGGGCAATTCAAGCATCATCGGGAATTTCATAGGCGCCGTTTCCGGCCCGTTGATCAGCGGAATGACCTGGATCACGGCCACCCTGTTCGGCCTGTAATCGGAATTCAGGAGGCCATCTGTGGGGAAGAAACGTATTTCCGCCGGTCCGGACGGACTGGAAGCCTTTCATCCCGTCGTTGCGGAATGGTTCCGCGCGCAAATCGGCACACCGTCGCTTCCACAGCGGGAGGCGTGGCCGGAGATCGCTGCAGGAAAAAGCGTATTGGTCACGGCACCCACCGGCGCCGGCAAGACACTGGCCGCCTTTCTGGAAAGCATCAACCGTCTGTTTGTTGCCGGCTTGTCCGGAGCGTTGCCGGAGGGGGTGCATGTCCTCTACGTATCTCCCCTGAAGGCTCTCAACAACGACATCAGCCGCAATCTGGACCGGCCGTTGGCGGAAATCCGCGCGATGTGCGCAGCGCGGGGCATCCCGTTCCCCGACATCCGAAAGGCTGTCCGTACGGGGGATACGCCCGATTCGGAACGGCAGAGGATGCTGAAGAGCCCTCCGCATATCCTCATCACAACGCCGGAGTCCCTGTTCCTGATGCTCACCTCCGTCAAGGCGGCCGCCATGCTGAAGAACGTGCGGTATCTGATTCTTGATGAAATCCATGCGCTGATCGGCTCAAAAAGAGGTGCGCACCTGTCTCTTTCGGTAGAACGTCTGGCAGCGGCCGCCGCGCCGGGCCTGGTTCGCATCGGCCTTTCCGCGACCATCCAGCCGTTGGAGAGCGCCGCGCTTTTCCTGGGGGGGCTTTCGCCGGAGGGTGCTGTGAATCCGGTTGTGATCATCGCACCGCCGCTGGAGAAGCTGAAGGATCTGCGGATTGAGATGCCTGTCGAGGATTATCGCTCTTTGGAATCCGGAAGCGTATGGCCGGAAATCTACGACACGGTCCTGCGATTGGTGAAGAGCCATACGGCCACCATTGTCTTCGTCAACAACCGCGCCACGGCGGAAAAGATCGCAGCCAACGTGAACGACATGGCAGGCGAGGAAATCTGCATTCCCCATCACGGGAGTCTTTCGAAGGAACGCCGGTTCGACATTGAAGGCCGTTTCAAAACCGGGGGCATCCGCTGCATGGTGGCGACGGCAACCCTTGAACTGGGCATCGACATCGGACAGGTGGACCTGATGATCCAGATCGCCGCACCGATTTCCATTGCGGGCGGATTGCAGCGCCTCGGCCGTTCCGGCCACCGCCTGGATGCCGTCAGCCGCGGGCGCATCATTCCCAAGACGCGCGGAGACCTGCTGAAATCGGTCTTCATCGCCCGCGAGATGCTGGCCGGCAGGATCGAAGACACACGTCTGCCCCGGGAACCGCTGGACATTCTGGCGCAGCACATCGTCTCGATGGCCTGTGGCGGACGCTGGCAGGAAGAAGCCCTCCTGGGTGTCATCCGCCGGTCCGCTTCCTACAAGGAGGTCCGGGAGACGGATCTGCACCGCGTTCTGGCCATGCTTGCAGGGGATTACGAGCATAAGGAGGACATTCCCGCCAAGCCGAGACTTTCCTGGGATCGCATCAACAAGGTCGTGGAAGGGACTCCTTACAGCCGCATGCTTGCCATCAGTGCGGGCGGTACGATTCCGGACAGGGGAATGTTCCCGGTTGTGCTGTCGGACGGGCATACCCGCATCGGCGAGCTGGATGAGGAGTATGTGTTCGAATCCAGGCAGGGCGATATTTTCATGTTGGGCAATGCTCCCTGGCGGATGGACCTCATTGACCGCAACCGGGTGACCGTCTCGCCGGCGGCTTCCGCGCAGGGCGCCGAAACGCCCTTCTGGAAGGGGGACGGACTCGGCATGCCCTATACGCAGGGGCAGCGGTACGGGAAATGGCTCCGGGAAATGGAGCCTCGCCTGAAAGATGGCACACTTGTGCCGTACCTGACGGAAACAAATCTGCTCGATGAGACCGGCGCCGTGAATGTGCAGCAATTCCTCTCCGATCAATGCGATGCGGTCGGTCTTCTCCCGCATGACCGGCGAATCATCGTGGAAACGCTTGCCGATGGCGATGCAGGCGTCTCCGTGGTGCTGCACGCCCATTTTGGCGGAAGAGTGAACGCCACGCTGGAAGCGCTGCTCCGCCAGGCAGTGGAGGAGACACTGCGCCTCTCCACCTTCACAACGCATACGGATGATCTCATCCTTCTATACCTGTACGGGGTACCGGATGAAGTGCCTTCTCTTTTCCCGCTTCTTTCCGCTGATCTGGTGGAACGCACGCTTCTGCGCATTCTGCCCGGCACCTCGCGTTTTTCCATCACATTCCGCCACAATGCCTATCGCGCCTTGATCATGGGTACGCGCAAACATGGCGCGCGCCTGCCGCTCTGGGTGCAGCGGCTGCGGTCCGTGGAGGCGCTGGATCAGGCAGCCCGTTCGTCGGATCATCCGCTGATGATCGAAACGATGCGCGAGTGCATGGAAGATGCATTTGATGTCGCCAATACGGTGCAAGTGCTTCGGGACCTGGCGGCCGGCCGCATCGAGGTGGTGCCGGTCACCTCCTGGTATCCGTCACCTTTTGCCTCGGAAGTGCTTTTCCAGTTCGAGAGCACCCTGTTGTATGCCTCGGCCGATCCGCATCCCGGCGGAATACGGAAGCCGGTTGTATCCGGGATGGATGTCCTTCATCTGGAGCGGCGGACGGAGGATCGGCCCTTGCTGGATCCCGCGCTGGTACGCGCGGCGGCCGGGGAGAGCCGGATTGTCCGGAAGTATCTGGAGGCGGATTCCGACAATGCCGTCCATTCACTGTTGCTGATGCACGGGGATCTGACGGTTGCCGAACTGGATCATGCCGTCCAGGAAAATGTAGAATTTGAAAAGGCCGCCTTGAAGAATGCCGTCCATGAAAAGGCCGAACCGGAGGATGCCGGCTTGGGCGTCATGCTACCGGATACGCTGAACTTGTTGAAATCCCGTCTTTCCTCCCTGTCGGATGCCGGTCGTGTCAAGCTTTTGACGTCGCCGGTGCCGCACTGGATTGCGACGGAGGAATCGGAACTGTATCAAGCGGCAACCGGGGAAGGGACAGAAGGAACCTGGACGACGGAGGAAGCCGGTCTGCGGATCCTGCGCCGCTTTGCCCGTTATAACAGTCCGTTTGCGGAGAAGGATGCTTCGAACCGGTATGCACTGCCTGCGGGTGTGCTTCACAGGTTGCTGGACAAGCTGGAGGAGGAGGGTTTCATTCTGCGTGGATCCTTCTCCATGCCAGGGACGGATGAATGGTGTCATCGGGTCGTCTGGGAGCGGATCCGGTACCGCAGCCTTCGGGAGGCCGCCACCGCCGTGAAGAGCCGGCCCGCGTCGGATTACGCGGCGTGGCTTCCGGAACTCCATCGTCTGGGGAAAACATCAGCCAAGCCCTCCGAGGCGCTTCTGGCGGTCATCACCCAACTGACCGGTCTGCCGCTTCCAGCCGAATGGTGGGAGGCGGTGGTGTTTCCCGCCCGGATTCCCGGGTACGGCGGCGGTCTGCTGGATCGGCTCTGCGCGTCCGGCCGCATTTGCTGGCGTGTTCTTCCCGATACGGAAGGAAAGGGAATGCAACTGGCCTTTTACGACCGGGAAATCATGGACGTGGAGGGGTCGCCTGCAGAGGTCCGGGAGGGCCTGACCCTGGACGAGGAAAGCGTTCTTCAGGTGCTTGGGGAGCGGGGAGCCTGTTTCACGCATGTCCTGACCTCTGCGACCCGTCAGCCGGTCAGCCAGATGATGCAGTCCCTGTCCGGTCTGGTATCGAAAGGACTCGTTGCCAATGATTCCTTCGCGCCGTTGCGATTCTTCCTGGAATGGCAGAAGGCAAGGGATACCTCCGCATTCGTCAAACGGATCGCATTGATGACGGCAAAGATGGAAATGGGCCGCTGGGAACGGGTCGGACCGCCACCTGCGCAGGATTCGGAGAAGACGCTGGACATGTGGTTCGCGCGTTATGGCATGATCTGCCGTGAGGTGGCCGAAGTGGAAGGCGCGCCCGGGTGGGCGGAGTCCTATGAGAGGTTGAAAAACCGTGAGTTTGCCGGAAAATCCGCGCGTGGACTGTACTTTGGAGGAATGTCCGGCATCCAGTTCCTGCCTGCCGGTCTTCCATTGCCGCCATCACAGGAGGCTGGAGCATGGCATGTGCTGGTTGCATGCGATCCTGCGCTCGCCTACGGAAGGATCGTCCCGCATGCTGAATCCCCGCTGAACTTCTCGCGGGTGCACGGAACCCTTGTCGTGTTGCGAAACGGGATTCCGGTTCTGACAATGGAACGGAACGGGTCCGGCATCCGGACCATGCTTTCGGGGGATGCCCTCACGGAGGCAGTCCGACAGGCGGGAAAAGCCTTCATGGAGAAACGGATATGGCCGACCGAACGCCATCTTTCGGTCAGTCTCTCCGGTGCGGAAGGCGTGACGGTGGATGAACTGCGCGCGCTTCTGACGGCCTGCGGATATGAAGCGGAAGTGAACAGGATGGTGCTGCGGCGCTGAATCGGAGGGTGCTGCGGCGCTGAGCGGCATGATGTCACTGCGCCGTGCCGGATGGTTCCGAACGCAGGCTCGAAGGCGCACGCTGCTTGTAGGCACGGAAAACCCGATCAAAATAATGGATGTTGCAGAAGCCGACCTGTTCCGCGATTTCCGTCACGGTGAGGATTGTATCGCGCAGCAGGCGTTCTGCTTCGTTCACCCGGTACAGATTGAGGAAGTCCACGAAGGTCCGTCCCGAATACGCCTTGAAGCGACGGCAGAAATGGTAGGGGCTCATGCGGACATGGGCCGCCGCTTCCCGCGTGGAAAACTTTCGGGAAGGCTGCTCTGCGATGAGCCGGAACAGATCGGCGAAGTCCCGTCCCATCCGCTGCTGAGCGGTCAGTCGGCTGTTCGGTCCGTTTTCCGGCGTTTGCCGGTACAGGAGGACCACCAGCTTTTCCAGATTGGTCCGAATCATCCATTCGTGGCCGATCGGTTTGTCCCTGTATTCCTCGAGGATTTCCAGGATGAGCGTCTGCACCTGGGATTCCAGCCTCGTGTCATGTGTGACACGGTGGGGAAAGCAGAGCCTGTTTTCCAGCAACGGTCGGATGAAGCGGTTGTAATCGGGATGCAGGGTGATGGATTCGAGCAGATGGCGTTCATAGACGATGGCCGTATACTCGACCGTCCGTCCCGAATCCGTCGTGGCGGAATGGAATTCATAGGGATTCACAAAAAAAATATCCCCTTGTCTGGCCGGATAGGATTCCGCTCCGATCCGGAACAGGGCGTCGCCCTGCGTGACACGGAGAATTTCGAAATCACCGTGGCAATGAATGGCCAGCAGATCATCGCCGCTGCCCCTGTTGTGATAGATGCTGATGGGAAAGTCCGGCTTTTCATGGCGTTCGATGCGTGGGGGCAGAGTGCTCATGGAATCCTCCTGAAAAAAGGGACCTCCCGCACGGCAGGAGGCCCCAGGCTGTTTCCGGGCATCAGATGGAGGAAACCTTGATCCAGCGTTCCTCTGCAATGGATTTGTCCACCGCGTCCAGCACCTGGCAGCACTTCACACCATCCGTAAAGTCCGGGGATGTGGCGGTTCCGCCTGCGATGGCCTTCGTGAATTCATAGAATTCATGCACGAAGGTATGCTCGTAGCCGATGACGTGACCCACCGGCCACCAGGCGGTCATGTAGGGATGACAGCCCTCGGAGGCCTGGATGGTCCTGAAACCGCCGATGGAAGCATCGTCGGCCGCATCAAAGTATTGAAGTTCATTCATCCGCTCGAATTCAAACCGGATGCTTCCCTTGTCGCCGTTGATTTCGAAGGACATGTCGTTCTTGTGTCCGGCGGCAAAGCGTGTCGCCTCGAAGGACCCGAGTGCGCCATTATCAAATTCTGTCAGGAAAAGCGTGGCATCATCGACCGTGACTGGCTTCAGGACGGCATTGCCGGAGGAGGAGGCCGTGAGGCCCTGCATGACGCCAACTTCCGGACGTTCCTTCACGAACGTTTTGCTCATGCCGATGACCCGGTCCATGTCTCCGACCAGGAAATGCGCCAGATCGATGAGGTGGGCACCCAGATCGCCATGGGATCCGGAACCGGCAACGCTCTTGTCCAGACGCCAGACCAGCGGGAACAGTGGATCGATGATCCAGTCTTGCAGATATTTGGCACGGAAGTGACGGATGGTTCCGATTTTCCCACTGTCAATGAGCTGCTTCGCGAGCAGGATGGCGGGCGCGAAGCGATAGTTGAAGCCGATCTGGTGCTTCACGCCAGCCTTTTGCGCCGCCGCAAGAATCTCCCGTGCATCGCCGACTGTGAGGGCCAGCGGCTTTTCGCAGAAGAGATGCTTGCCGTTGTTTGCTGCGGCGATGGCAATCTGCTTGTGGACATTGCTGGGGGCGGTGATGTCAATCACGTCGATATCGGCGCGGGTGACAAGTCTTTCCCAGTCCGTCTCGATCTCCTCGAAACCGAACTGATCCGCGGCCTTGCGGACCCATGCCGCATCCCGGCCGCACAAAGCCTTGAGATGGAGCTTCGCGCCCGGGTCGAAAAACATCCCGAGGCGTTGCATTGCGTTGCTGTGGGCCTTCCCCATGAACTTGTAGCCCACCATTCCGACTTGGAGTGTCTTCATGCTGCCTTGCCCTCCCGGCCGACGGCCTGTATGGGGATTACGCCCACCACATGCCGCCCTTTGCTTCGAACATCATGGCATCCTTCAGGAAGGAAATGGCCTTCTGCAAGCCTTCGTTCACGCTCATGAGGCTGTCCTCGTGTTCGATGCTGATGGCTCCGTCATAGCCCACAAGACGCAGGTTGCTCATCATGTCGCGCCAGATCTGCATGTCATGGCCGTAGCCTACGCTGCGGAACACCCAGGAGCGGTTGATCTCGTCGGCATAGTGCTGGGTGTCGAGGACGCCGTTGACCTTGCAGTTGATCTCGTCGATGCCGGTGTCCTTGGCATGGAAGTGGTAGATCGCAGGACCGAGGTCGCGGATGGCATGCACGGGATCGATTCCCTGCCAGAAGAGGTGGGAGGGATCGAAGTTGGCGCCGATGATGTCGCCGACAGCCAGACGCAGCTTCTTGAGGGAATGCGGGTTGTATACGCAGAAGCCGGGGTGCATTTCGAGGGCGATCTTCTTCAGGCCATGTTCCTTTGCGAAAGCCGCGGTCTTTCTCCAGTAGGGAATGAGGACCTCGTTCCACTGGTAGTCCAGGACGGCAAGGAAGTCTTCCGGCCACGGACAGGTAACCCAGTTCGGGTACTTGGCGCCGTCATGGTCGCCGGGGCAGCCGGAGAAGGTGACCACGGTCTCGACACCAAGCTTCTCAGCCAGCAGGACCGTGTCGTGGAAAGCCTTGTCGAAACCTGCGGCAATGTCCTTCTGGGGATGGACGGGGTTGCCGTGGCAGCTCAGGGCGCTGATGGTCATGTCGTATTTCTGGAGCAGGGCCTTCAGGGCATCGATCTTCTCGGGGTGGGCCAGAAGGTCGATGGGCTTCACATGGGCGTCGCCCGGATATCCGCCGGTTCCGAGTTCCACGGACTGGACACCGGAATTGTGGAGATAGGTCAGCGCCGATTCAAGATCCTGTCCGGACAAGAGAACTGCAAATACGCTGAGTTTCATGATTCAGACCTCCTGCATGTCGATTTTGACTTTCCGGCCCGTTCGTGCGCTCTCAATGGCGGCAAGCACCATCGCAAGACTCTGGATGTTGTCCGCGCAGTCTGTTTCAGCCTTCCGGCCTTCCAGCAGTGCGGCGAACATCTCGTCGATGCAGCCCTGATGGCCCTCGTGACCCGTCCAGTCCGCTTCCGGCGTGACCTTTCCGGTCTTCCAGATAAACGAGGCAGGGTCATTGCCATCCTCGGGCACCTCGTACCATGGCGCATCCGTACCGTCCCACACGGCGGAGCCGCGTGTGCCGGAAACGCGCCAGGTGCACTCCCAGGAAGTATTGCAGCCGGTTGCGCACCACGAGCCGCTATAAGTATATACCATCCCATTCGCGAATTCAAAGATGGCCGTGGCGCCTGCGTTTCCCTTGTACCACGAGCCTGGCGGGTTGAATTCCTGGCAGTAGACCGAAACGGGATCCGAACCGGTGACGAACCGGGCCTGATCGAAGGTGTGGATTGCCATGTCCAGCAGGAGGGGGCTGTCCATCACGTCGCGGAAGCCGCCGAAATGAGCGCCGATGAAGAAGTCGGACTGGATGAATCCTGCCTGGCCGATGGTGCCGGACTGCACGATTTTCTGAAAGCTCCGGTTGTTCCGGATGTAGCGCCGGTTTTGCATCACGGAATAGGAGCGGCCTGCTTGCCGGGCGGTGCGAACCATGTCGCGCGCATCCTCCAGCGTTCCGGCGAGCGGTTTTTCGCCGAGTACGTCGCAGCCGGCGCGCAGGGCGGCCGTGACCACAGCGTGATGGCTTTCGGGGATGGTGTTGTCAATGACCAGGTTCGCGCCGGATTCTCGGAGCGCCGTGGCCAGATCCGTATAGGCCGGGCAGTCGAACCCGTATTTAGAAATCAGGGCCTGCGCACTTTCAAGACGTATGTCCACAGCGCCGACATATTGTACATCCCCGCGGGCCGAAACATGCGGGATCCAGGCGTTGCTGATGCCGCCGCAACCAACCTGAAGGATCCTGAACCGTTTTTCCATCAATCAAACCTCCTGCTCTAATGGCCCGGCAATTGCCTGGTTTCGTTATCAAATGCCGAATGACAATGGGGCCAATTGCCGGAGCCCCTCCCTGTACGCACTATCAGCAGCCGATTCCATCACCCGGAATCAGGCATTATTTCGGATTCGGGATGAAAGTGCCGCCGCGGCACTGCTTCAGGTAATTCAGGGCATGCACCTGACCGGTGTATTCCAGTTCGCCGCGATAGACAGGATCATGCCAGCCCTCGATATCGATGGAGCCTTCATAGCCGGCTTCGCGAAGGATGGAGAGGACCCGCACCCAATCCGTGTCGCCAAAGCCGGGCGTGCGGTGCCAGGCGAAGGGCTGGGACCCATGGATGCCGAACTCCTTGATGACGTTCCAGTCGATCGTGCAATCCTTGCCGTGGACATTGAAGACCTTGCCCACCCATTTCTTCAGCTGGGGAATCGGGTCGATGAGGCTGACCATCTGGTGGCAGGGTTCCCATTGCAGACCGATGTTGTCTTCCGGAACGGCGTTGAACATCATTTCCCAGGCGGTGGGGTTCTGGGCGATGTTCCAGTCGCCGCGTTCCCAGGTGCCGCCCATGTCGCAATTCTCGAAAGCGATGCGGACGCCCTTGTCCTTCGCGCGTTTCACCAGTTCCCCGAATACCTTCTTGAAGGCGGGAATCGATTCGTCAATGGGGCGGTCGACGATACGGCCCGTGAAGCCGGTCACAAGATCCGTGCCGAACAGGTGCGCGTGGTCGATGGCGCGTTCCCAGCTGGCAAGGGTGTCCGCGTTCGCGCCGGTTCCGGTGAGGGGATTTCCGAACACGCTCAGCGAGGAAACCGCAACATCCTTCGGATCCGTGACTGCACGGACCTGACGGGCCAGTTCGGCCAGATCCAGTCCGCCCGTGGTCTGCCAGAAGGTGAGGCTGAAGGTTTCAAATCCGTAATCGATGATCTGGGGAATGACGCGGACTGCATCGCCGCCACCGATGAGGGTGCCGATCCTGATTTGTTTCATGTTGCTGTCTCCATTCCAATTGAAGTCCCGTTCGGACCGGGATTGAAAGGGCCCGCACGGACAAGTTCATTATAGGATTCCGGAGCAGGCGGAGCCATACACGGCATTGCGGCTTTTTTATCCGATCTTGCTGTTTCGCCCATCAACCATGCGGATACGGAAGAGAAAGTCCGGAAAGCGGCAGGGGGCCGCGGATGATTTTGCGGTTCACGGAAAGCACTCCGTTCTCATCAGGGCGTATGCGCCAGTCGACCAGGGCGATTTCCCCGTTTTCGATCTCGATGCCCGTGATGCCGCGCGGATGGACGCAGCATCCGCTGTTGACGTAGGGCATGTCGCCGGCTGCCGGAAATTTCGGGCGGTGCGTATGGCCGCAAAGCACGGGGATGCCGGTATGTGCGATCCACTTGATGAAATTCTTCTCGATTTTATGCTGCTTGTGGACATTCTTGGCGGGACTGGATGGGTTGCGGAAGCCGACAATGTGCATGAAACGCCAGAAATAGCGGAACATGATCATCGACATGCGCCAGAGTTGGTCGTTCGTAAGGTCGCCCTGGTGGCCGTGGAGCACGAAAAGTTCCTGTCCTGTGCCGGTATGCCGCAGGCGGAGAGCCTCATGGACGCGGATGCCCGGAAGGAGGTCCATGTCCCGATCCGTATACTCATCGTGAAACCGGTACAGATCCCGGATCACGCTGGCGGAGGCGCGCCAGTACATGTTGTGGTTGCCATACAGCAGCAGCAGCCGTTTGTCCGCATGAAAGGAGGAGAGAAGCTGATAGACGTCGCTGTGGGCTTCCCGGATGTACCGGAACCGTTTGTGTTCCCACAACTCATCCCCGTCGCCAGCCTCTACGTAAGTGTATCCCTTCGCATTGTAGTAGCTGAGGGCATGGAAGAAGATGCTCTGGTTGTGCGCGAATTCATCGGCGGCACTGTTGTCGCCGCGATGGGCATCACTGAAGATGATGAAGTGATCCCGATCGTCGAAGGGGACGACGAGGGCCTTGCGATACGCCTCGTCCAGTCTTTTTCCCGTTTGCATGAAGGTGCTCCGTCCTGACGGCTGGCGCTTGAACGGCCATCATTTCGTATTTCCCCCGGGCGTTTCCCGTTCAAGCAGGAAACGCAGGAAAGCGGTCTGTCCGGAAAATGGCCGGCGAGTCGGATCAGGAAGGGTCTGTCCGGAAAATGGCCGGCCTGCAGGATGCGCGCTTCCCGGACTGCCGTGATACAATGGCATCCGGGACGCCTGCATGCGGATTCCTGAAAAGGGGGATCCGGCAAGGCGCCGACAGATGTCGAAAAAGACAGGTCCTTCCGCATTGTACGGAAGGAGCGGGGGAGCGTCAAGATGGCAGGTGTGTTTTCGGAGTCGAATCTCAGAGGTCAACGCATACGGAACCGGCTGGTTCTGCCGCCCATGGTTTGTTTTGGCTGGGCCGGGGCGGATGGACGCGTGACGGACAAACATTTGAACCATTACGGGGCACGGGCGGAAGGCGGCGCCGGGATCGTCGTCGTGGAGGCGACCTGCGTTGTGCCGGACGGCCGTCTTTCCATGGATCAACTCGGCTTGTGGGAGGATGCGCAGATTCCCGGCATGAAGGATATCGCGGATCGCTGCAGGATGGCAGGATCCCTTGCGCTCGTGCAGATTCACCACGCGGGGTGGAAGACGGTTGCGGAAAGTTCAGCCATTGCATCGGGTCCCGCAGGGGATCCTGAACGGCCGGATGCGACGCGGGGTTTGACAGTCGGGGAAATCCATGCGATCACGGAGGCTTTCGCGGAAACGGCGAAACGGGCGAAAAAGGCCGGATTTCATGGGGTAGAGCTGCACGGCGCCCATGGCTACCTGTTGAGTCAATTCGCCTCTCCCTATTCGAATACAAGGACGGATGCGTATGGCGGAACCCTGGAAAACCGGTTGAGGCTACATGTTGAAATCGGCCAGGCCGTTCGGGCCGCCTGCGGGGAGGACTTCATCCTGTCCATCCGGATCGGATGCAATGAACCTGATCTGACAGGCGGCATCGCGGCCGCGCGGCATCTTGAAGCCAATGGCTTCGACATGCTTCATGTTTCGGCCTCCGGTCATGACCGGAATCACCCTGCGGTACCGGATACCTTCCCTTTCAACTGGATTGTCTGGGGGGGCGCATCCATCAAACGGGCCGTCCGGATTCCTGTCATTGTCGTGAACGACATCCGAAGTCCTGAACGCGCCGGGTGGCTCGTCGGGAACGATTGGGCTGATTATGTCGCTATCGGGAAGGACTGGCTGGTGGACGCCCGATGGGGGGAGAAGGCGCGGGACGGAGAGGCGATCCGTGCCTGTCTGCATTGCAGGAAAGGGTGCAGATGGTTTTCCAGTTCGGACAAATGCCCCATGCGGAACGCGGAATCCTTGTAGGGTTTCCCCTTCCGATAATCATTCATCAGCCCGAACCGGCAATCGGCCGAATCACATGGGAAAGCCCGGAATGCAGATGCAGTCCGGGCTTCTTTGACGGGAGTGTGGCTGTGTGGCGGCTACCCTCACTGTTTCAGCTGCAGCGGCATGGTCGCGACCACAATGTGCTTGTGCTTCAAAAGCTGCTGCTCGATGTAGAATCGGGAATTGTTGTGCAGAATGCGGTGCCAGTTCTTCGTGACACGGAACTGCGGCAGGATGACCGTGATCATGCTGCCCTTCGGGTAGTCGAATTCCCGGTTTCTGATATAGGCGAGCAGCGGCTCCACGATCTGGCGGTACGGAGAGTATTCCAGAACCAGCGGAATCTGCGTGTGCAGCCGCTCGTAGCGCTCCTTCACCTTGATGGCCTCATCCGCGTCCAATACCACGCAGAACGCCGTGATGTCGCTTGAGATGGTGTTTGCATAGCGGAGCGCCCGGATGCTCGATTTGTTGACGCCGTCGATGGGGACGATGACATGGTTCTCATATCGGTCCTCATCCACGTCGATCCTTTCATAATCTTCCTGCGTCATGCGAAGCTGGGAGGCAACCTTCTCGTAATGGTGCTTCACCTTCATCATCAGGAAGATCAGGACAGGAATGACAATGACGACAATCCAGGCGCCTTCGGTGAATTTCGTGAAGGCGATGATGACGACGACGATGGCGGTGACCACGGCGCCCATGCCATTCAGGACGGCCTTCGGGATCCAGTTGGCGCCGCGCTCCCGGTACCATTTCATGAACATGCCGCTTTGGGAGAGCGTGAACGAGATGAATACCCCGATGGCATACAGACCGATGAGGTTCGACACATTTGCGCGAAAGGCCGCGACCAGCGCCAGTGCCACCACTGCGAGCACGATGATGCCGTTGTCATAGCTGAGGCGATCACCCCGCCGGCTTAATTGCCGGGGCACGTATTCTTCCCGCGCCATGACGGAAATCAGCATCGGAAATCCGGAAAATGCGGTGTTCGCGGCCATGATGAGGATGATGAAGGTGGTCCCCGTGATGTAGTAGTACATGAAACCCTGGCCGAAAATCTGTTTGGCCATGAGGATCAGCATGGCACCCTCGGCACCCGGGATGACCCTGTATTGGTTCGCAAGAAGGGATGTGCCGCCGAACAGGACCAGGATGAGGATGGAAAGGAGCAGAAGCACCTTTTTCGCCACCTTCGTCGATGGATCCTTGAAATTCGGAACCGCATTGCTGACCGCTTCGATGCCGGTCAGGGCGGAGCATCCGTTGGAGAAGGCGCGGAGCATGAGAATGGTCGTAATCGGTTTTCCCAGGGATACAACCGTCGGCTCCGGCGGCACATAACCACCGATCAGCTTGATGAATCCGGCCGCCACCATGATCAGCATGCCGAAAATGAACAGATAGGCGGGGATGCCGAAAATAAGCGCCGATTCGCGGATGCCCCGGAGATTTCCCATCGTGAGCAGCAGAATCAGGATGGCCGCGATTTCAACGGAATAAGGCTGCCATGCGGGAAACGCGGAGGTCAGCTGTTCGATGCCTGAGGACACGCTGACGGCGACCGTCAGGATATAGTCAACCGCCAGTGCGGCGCCTGCCGTGATGCCGAAGGCGATGCCCAGATTTTCCTTGGCCACGATGAAGGCACCGCCGCCGTTCGGGTAACTGTCGATGATCTGCCGGTAAGACAACATGAGCAGGAGCAGGAGCGCGATGATGGCGCCGGAAAGAACGGAGACCTGCCCGTAGGCTGCGGCGCCGATAACCGGCAGCATGACCAGCAGGATTTCCTGACCTGCGTAGGCAACGGAGGAAATGGCATCGCTGGACATGATGGGCAATCCCCAGAGCACGCCCAGCCTTTCGCCTTTCAAGTCATCACTTTTCAGGGGCGAGCCGATCAGAAACCGGCGGATTTCTTTTCTCATGGATGTGTCACCTTCACATATCCGTTCATTGTGTTCAGCCTGCCGAATTCCGAATAGGCAGCACCATCCATCATACCTGCTTTGACACAGGCGTTCCATTGTCGTTTTGCATAGAAATGGTGCGGCGGCATGAACAATCCTGCACGTTCCCGGCAGGATTGTTCATGCCGCCGCACCATGGGGTTGGCGATGTTCTCTAGGGAACCATCCCGGGAGACGCACCAGTGCCAGCTCCCGCTTCGCCAGTGGCGAATTCCTGGAACAGGACGACAATCTCCACGCGTCGGTTTTTCCTGCGATCCGCGTCTGTATCATTCGGGACCAGCGGCCTGTATTCACCATAGCTGTTGGCGGAGATGCGGGACTGCTCGATTCCGGAGTTGATGAGAATCTTCGCGACATTCACCGCACGTGCGGCCGCGAGCTCCCAGTTCGAGGGGAAGCGGGACGTATTGATGGGCCTGTTGTCGCAATGCCCCTCGACACGAATGAAATGCGCGCCTTTGGCGATGTATGCGCCGATCTGGCCGATGACGCCGGTTGCGTCGGCATCAAGGGTGGCCGATCCGCTGGCGAATATCAGGCTTTCATCAAGCCGGATGACCGCACCGCGAGGCTGTTCCAGGATGGTGACCTGACCTTCCAGTTTGCTGCTTGCCACGAATTTCCGGATATTGTCGGTGATTTCCCGCACCTTTTCGTCGGAATTGGTCGCAACGCCAGCCCCGGAGGCTGCAGTTGAGGCGCCGGCCGTTGCGGAGGGTTTCGGGGAAGCCGCTGCGGAACTTTCCAGATCGGGGCTTGCCGAAGCTCGGGGTGTGACGAGAGGTTCGGGGGCGACCTGGCCGGGCAGGATACCCTTGCCGGGCTGGGGCCCTGAGCCGCCTCCTCCTCCGTTGAAGACAACGGACAGGCTGGAGGCCAGGGTTTCATACTTGGCCTTATCCGTCTGGCTGATGGTGAAAAGCAGAATGAAGAAGATCATCAGGAGCGTGATCATGTCCGCGTAAGTCAGAAGCCAGCGCTCATTGTTTTCATGGTCTTCATGCTGCGGTTTCCGTTTTGCCATTATTCCTCACCTGCCGGCGTCTTTTCCTTTGCGGCCTTTCGGGGGCCATGGGAGGTGATGTAAGTCTCCAGTTTCTGACGGACCACCATCGGGTTTTCACCGGCTTGAATCGAAAGGACCCCCTCGATGACGAATTCCATCTCCGTCCGTTCCTGTGCGGCCTTGTACTTCAGCTTGGCCCCGACGGGCAGCGCCACGATGTTGGCGAACACCACGCCGTACAAGGTGGCGATGAAGGCGGTGGCGATGGCCTTTGCTAGTTCCGCCGGCTCTCCCATGTTCGAAAGGACGAGCACCAGGCCCATGACGGTGCCGATGATGCCGAGCGTCGGGAAAAAACCGCCGGCCGTATCAAAGATCTTCGCATCGATGGAACGGGCGTGGGCTTTGAGTTCCATCTCGTTCTCAAGCATGTCGCGCACCAACTCGACGCTTGTTCCATCCATGATCAGCCGAAGTCCCTTGATCAGCATCGAGGGCATGCTTTTCGCCGATTCGGGATTCTCCACGATCTGCTCGAGGCTGAGCAGCCCTTCGCGCCGTGCAGTTTCCGAGAGTTTCACGATCATTTCCAGCAAGGCAGGCAGCGAAGATTTGTGCAGTCTACAGGCGTCGGCCATGAGGGCGGGAATCCGCTTGATCTCGCTGAGGGTGAAGGAAACCATCAGGGCACCCAGCGTACCGCCGAAGACAATGAGGAACGGACTGAGTCCCACCAGCATCATCGGCGTTCCCTTTTCCAGAATGAAGCCGGTCATCAGCATGCCGAAGGCCATGACGAACCCGATGATTGTCGATATGTCCATGGAATTCCCCCTTTGTATATGCCGGAGCGTGCAGATGGGATCTCTAGTGAAATCGGCAAAAACTGCCTATTCCTTTATACTATGAATCCCCAGCGGGTGCAATCGGACCGGCCTGCCTTCTGGACACCGATGGCCATTTCCGGTAACATGGGTGGCAGGTATGCCTGATGCGCAGGAAATACCGCCGCCAGCGGGGTGTATCCCCAGGCTCGGGAAAGGATTCAATCCACATGAGCAACACCCCTGTCGAGGCGTTGACCCTGAAACTCGACAAGTTCGAGGGTCCGTTGGATCTGCTGTTCCATCTGATCGAGAAAAATCAGATCGATCTGTATGACATTCCGATTGTCATGATCACGGACCAATATCTTGATTACCTGCAGGCCATGCAGACCATGGATCTGGAGATCGCCAGCGAATTTCTCGTGATGGCCGCGACGTTGCTGCACATTAAATCCCGCATGCTCCTGCCCATACATGTCGAACCGGACGAAACCCCGGAGGAGGATCCGCGCGAACTGCTGATCCAGAAACTCGTGGCCTATCGCCGCCACAAGGAGTTCGCCGCCGTGCTCGCGGAACGCGCAGAGCGATGGTCCCAGGTGTTCTACAAGCTGCCGGAGCCATTGCCCGAAGTGAAACGGGAACTGGTATTCGATGTGTCCGCGGCACTGCTGCGGGAGAGCTATGAGTCCGTCCTCAAGCGTCTGCGCGCCCGCATGAACCATACCAAGGGGAAGATGGCGCGGATTCTCGACAATGAGAAGGTTTCCCTGAAATCCAAAATCCGCGAGATCATGCAAGGACTTGCGGAGCTGGCGGCCGGCATGCGGTTGCGGTTTTCCCAAATGTTCGATGTGAGGCGGAAATCCCGCCTTGAAGTGGCGACGGGCTTTCTGGCGATGCTGGAAGTGGTCAAGCTGGGGCGGGCCACCGTGGATCAGCCGGGCATGTTCTCGGAAATCTGGCTGGATCCCGTTTCGGAAGTGGACCGCCAGAAACCGGGGGATGATGTGGATCTGGAGGGATGGGCCACCCAGGCTGCCGCCCATGGGTCACGGAACGGCTGGCATGTGGAGCCTCGGGAAGGAACGGATCCGCCCGGCTGGCGGCAGAAGACGCTCGAAGGCGGGGAGACGGACGAATGGATCCCATTGACGCCGGAGGATCTTGATCCTGTGGAACCGGAAGGAGAGGACAACTGATGCTGACCATACGCGAAATCGAATGCATTCTGGAAGCCGTCCTGTTCACGGCGGGGGATCCCGTTCCGGTGGAAAAGCTGGCGGAGATCTGCGCGCAGGACCGGAAAACCATGCAGGGGATTCTGGAAAACCTTGCCGGCCAGATGGCCAACACGCCGCGCGGCATCACGCTTCGCGAAATGGATGGATCCTGGCAGCTCTACACAAAACCAGCCTATGTCGAATACATCGCTCAGCTCGGGACGGTCCGCAAGACGCCGGGTCTCACGCAGGCAGCCTATGAGACCCTTTCCATCATCGCATACCGGCAGCCTGTGACACGCGCCGTGATCGAACAGATCCGCGGCGTCAGCTGCGACAGCGTGCTGCTGAAGCTTCAGGAAAAGAATCTGATTCGGGAAGCGGGTCGTGACGATACCCCGGGCAAGCCGTTTCTCTTTGAAACCACGATGGAATTTCTTCGGGCCTTCGGTTTCGCGTCGATCCGCGATTTGCCGAAACTGGAATTGAACGAGGCGGAATTTCCGTTGGAGGGTCTCCCGCTCGACTGAGGAAGGGAATCGGGCAGAGAGCAAGGATCTCCCGGGTACGGCCCGCTCGCATAAAAAAGGCATTGCGCACGATTTTGTACGCAATGCCTCATTTTCTGTCTGTCCGCTTTTTGTTGGTCAGACCCTGATATCAATGCTTCGACCCAGATTCGGTTCCGGGGACGGCAAGGCATCCAGAATTTGGGCGACCGCCTGGGTCTGGCCATCCATGCTCTTCTTCTGCAGCATGAGCTGCGCAAGCCACATTCCGTAATCCCCGCTGTTCGCGGCAACCGCGCCTGATGCACCCTGAACTGTCATGAATGGCCCCCCTTTCTGCTCTCATTCCAGTATAGCACCGGACAAGCCGGCAGACCATAGGTCCGTGGAACCATGGTGGGAACCAGCGATTCTCAGGCCTTTGCTTCCGCCCTGATTTTCTTGAGCCGTTTCATCACATCGTTTCCGCCCCTGCCGAAGAAGTCGTGCAGCACTTTGTATTCCGCATAGAGTTTTTCGTATGCCGCGACATTTTCCGGAATGGGCCGATAGACTTTGTCCTTCACCTTGCCCATGACTTCGGCGGCTTCCACAATCGAATCGTATCCGCCGCGGGATGCGCCTGCAGCCACTGCACCATGCATGGCCGCGCCAAGGGCCGGCGTCTGGTCGGAAGCGCTGATGCGCAGTTCCATGTTCGTCACATCCGCGTAGATCTGCATCATGAAATCGTCCTTCGAGGCGATGCCGCCGCACGCGTAGAGCTCCTCGACCGGGACGCCGCTCTCACGGAAGGCCTCGATGATGATCCGCTTTCCGTATGCGGTGGCTTCAATGAGGGCCCGGTACATCTCCTCCGGCTTTGTGGCAAGGGTCATCCCGAGCATCAACCCGGTCAGATCCACGTCCACCAGCACCGAACGGTTGCCGTTCCACCAATCGAGGGCGACGAGTCCGCTTTCCCCTACCTTGAGCGCACGCGCCTTGCCGCGGAGCAGATGGTGGATGTTCACGCCTGCGTTGTCTGCCTCTTCGAGATAGGCGGCGGGGACGCAGGTTTTCACAAACCAGTCGAAGTGATCGCCGACGCAGGACTGACCCGCTTCATAGCAGAACCAGCCGGGCATCGCCCCATCCTCGACAACCCCGCACATGCCGGGAACGATTTTCTCTTCGGCGCCAAGCAGGATGTCGCAGGTGGAGGTGCCGACGATCATCAGCATCTTGCCGGGGCCTGTGATGCCCACTGCCGGCAGGGAGACGTGCGCATCGACATTGGCGACCGCGACGGCCGTTCCGGGCAGGAGTCCTGTGAGCCTTGCGGCCGATTCCGTGATTTCACCCGCCTTCGCTCCCAGCGGAAGCAGGTCTGCGGAAAGTTTGGTTTCGACGTAATTCTCAAGCATCGGGTGGAGTGCCTTGAAGAACGCCTTCGAGGGATATCCGTCCCGTTTGTGCCAGAGGCCCTTGTAGCCGGCGGTGCAGACCTGGCGCGCCTCCCTGCCGGTCAACTGCCAGATGACCCAGTCGGCGGCCTCGATCCAGCGATCCATGACATCATAGATTTCAGGGTCTTCCCTTACGACTTGGAGGACCTTGGCAGCCGCCCACTCAGAGGATTGTTTCCCACCGTAACGGTTTACGAATTTTTCCCCTCGGCTAACAGCCGTCTCATTGATGAAGTTTGCCTCCTCCTGTGCAGCATGGTGTTTCCACAGCTTCGGCCAGGCGTGGGGGCGCGACGCGTATTCCGGCTTCAGGCAGAGCGGGACGCCGGATTCATCCGCCGGCAGGATGGTGCAGGCGGTAAAGTCGACGCCGACCCCGATGACATCGGCGGCGGATACGCCGGACTTTTCGAGAACGGCGGGAATGGTGGAACCGAACACTTCCATCCAGTCCGTCGGGTGCTGGAGCGCCCAGTCCGGCCCAAGCCTCGTGAAACCATCAGGAAGGACGGAGTCGATGACGGCATGGGTATAGTCCTTGACGGCCGTGGCGGTTTCCACCCCTGTGTCCGCTTCGATGAGTACAGCGCGGCCGGAGAGGGAGCCGAAGTCCACGCCGATGACGTATTTCTTGCCCATTGGTTGTTTCCTTTCCCGGGCGCTCCGCCATGCGGAGGGTCCGACCGCGGCAACCGGCCTGTTTGTACAGGCTTTCCGGTATTTGCCGTGGAAATCGCTCATCGGTTCCCGGTCTGTCCGTAATAGGCGCCGGGTCCGTGTTTTCTCAGAAAGTGGCGGTCCAGGAGTTCCCGCTGCATGGGGGGAAGAAGGGAACCCGGATGGTGGACGGCATAGGACAGTTCGGCCTCATGGGCCATCCTCGCCACCTGCTCAAGCACGACGGCGTTGTGGACGGCTTCTTCCGCGTCCCTGCCCCAGGAGAAGGGGCCATGGGAATGGACAAGCACGGATGGGACCTGGGCCGCGGAGATCCCCCCGGAACGGAAAGCCTCCACGATGACATTCCCAGTCTCCGCTTCATACGCATTGTTGATTTCAACCTGCGTCATCGCACGGGTGCAGGGAATTTCCCCATAAAAATAATCCGCATGGGTCGTGCCGTAGGCGGGGATCCCGAAGCCGGCCTGCGCACGAAGGGTCGCCCACGTGGAGTGGGTGTGGACGATACCTCCGATCTCCGGGAAAGCCTTGTACAGAACGAGGTGGGTAGGGGTGTCGGAGGAGGGCCGCAACCCTCCTTCGATCACATTTCCCTCCAGATCGACCACCACCATCAGGTCAGGGGTCATATCCGCATACTCCACACCGGAAGGCTTGATGACGACCAGTCCGGATGCCCGGTCGACGGCGCTGACATTTCCCCAGGTGAACAGGACCAGTCCATGGCGCGGGAGCGCCAGGTTGGACCGGCAGACGGTTTCCTTCAGGGCTTCGAGCATGGCGGCCTCCTTTCGTCTTGACTTGTCCGGAGGCGCTCATCCCTATGAATTCCGGAAAACATGGCCCAAACTCGGCCATCTTTTCCGGAAAAGGGCTGAGGACCTCCGGACGGCGTCTTACTTGGAAGAATGCAACCTGCTCTATGAATTTCCGAAAACAATGGCCAGTTTCTCCATTCTTTTCGGAAAAAGAGCAGGTAGCATTCTTCCGGCGTTTTACTTGTACGGGTTCTCGCCGGCGTAGGGGACGGAGGCGGGCTGATTGTACTGGATCTGCTTCACACCCAGCATGTCAAGTGCTGCGAAGACGACCTTGCCCACATGCGAGAAGGCCAGACCCGCATGGTGCGGATACCGCTTCGCGATGAGGACATGACGGTAGAAACGGCCCATTTCCGGGATTCCGATGACGCCGATGCCGCCGAAGGACTTGGGATCGACGTCCAGTACATCCCCTTCCGCGATGTAGGAGGAGAGCTGCGCGTCGGCCGTGCCCTGCAGGCGGAACAGTGTGGCGGAACCAGCTTTGAGGGTGCCTTCCAGGGTGCCGCGGGAGACGTTGGGCTCGGAATCGGGTTCGAGCAGGCGTTTCATGATCAACTGATACTTCATCGCGCCGTTCTTCAGGCAGCCCATCGGCGTGTTGCCGCAGTGGAAGCCCATGAACAGGTCTGTCTGCTTGTATACGCCGATGGCAGCCTTGTTCTCCGCCACCATGTCGGACGGCACGGTATTGTTGATGTCAAGGATGGTGACGGGTTCCTGGGTCGCGCAGGCAAGAATGTATTCGGAAAGCGCGCCGTAGATGTCCGTTTCGCAGGCGACCGGGA
The DNA here is from genome assembly GCA_942493335.1 of uncultured Clostridia bacterium. Lineage (GTDB taxonomy): Bacteria > Bacillota > Clostridia > DSM-8532 > DSM-8532 > JAEWSN01. The sequence goes on from OW818693.1 coordinate 4,527,149, forward strand.
TGCCGCGGGCCGCCAGGCGGGAGTTCACGTAGCAGGGAACAAAGCCGAACATGGTCTGGAAGGCGGGCCAGCATTTGTTCGCGAAAACGGCGAAGGGTGAAGCCCCCTTCTGGGCGTCATACCAGTCGAGCAACGTGAGCTCGTACTGTGCCAGCTTTTCGAGAATGGCAGGGTACAGGTTCCCCGCGCCGAGTTCGCTGGCCATGTCGGCGACCACGCCGGGAATGCGGGCATCCTTCGCATGTTTCTGGAAGGACTCGAACAGATCCAGCTCGGAGTTTTCCATGATTTCCACGCCGAGATCGTACAGCGGCTTGATCGGTGCGTTGCATGCCAGAAAGTCGAACGGGCGGGGGCCAAAGCCGAAGATCTTCAGGTTCCGGACACCGAGCACGATGCGGGCGATCGTTTCAAAATCGGCCATCATGCCGGCAACTTCCTCCGGAACGCCTACCGGGTATTCCGGGATGTAGGGGGCGAGATTGCGGAGTCCGAGATTGTAGGAGGCATTCAGCATGCCGCAATACGCGTCGCCTCGGTTGGTGCAGAGGTCTTCCCCCGGCTCCTCGGAAGCCGCGACGAACATGGCGGGGCCGGAGAATTTGGCGGCAAGCAGGGTTTCCGGTCCTTCGGGCCCGAAGTTGCCGAGATAGACGACCAGGGCGTTCACACCGGCTGCGGTCAGTTCTTCCAGCGCCTTCAGGACATCCTTCTCGTTTTCCACGATGGTCTTTGCGGCAAAGACGGAAAGGCCCCGGCCGGCACAGGCGGCAGTCACCTTGCCAAGACGGGAGCTGGAGAGGGAAGCGGGGAAGCAGTCGCGGCTCACGGCCACGATGCCGAGACGTGTGACAGGCATGTTTTTCATGGAATACCTCCTTGTGGGTGCGGTGTTCGTTATCTCCCGGCGGTCATTCCGCCTTGGATTCAGGGGTGAATGGCGCAGCGACGCTTTCCCGCATCACCGGCACCGGCTCCATCATGTCGGGAAGGGGAAGCCGGCCTCCTTCCATCAGTTCGATCAGCCTTCCCGCGGCACGCCTGCCGAGCAAGGCACGCGGATGCGCAACCGTGGTGAGTTTGGGCACGGCATGGCGGGCAAGATCGGAATCGTCGATTCCGACGACGGACATCCGGCCGGGGACGGGAATCAGAAGTCTGCGCAGGCTTTCGAGCACGCCCAGTGCAATCTGGTCGTTGTAGCAGACCAGGCCCGTAACCCCTTCAAAGCGCTTCCTGAATACATTGTCATAGTCCGGCCCCGGAATGTGGGGCAGGTCTTCGGTTGTGAACCAGAGAACGCGGTCCTCCCGCACTTTCAGCCCGCGCTCGTGATGGGCGCGGAGAAAACCTTCGTAGCGCCGATGTCCCTGGATGTCGTCCACCTTGAAAAGCCCGCCGATCTGGGTGTGTCCGGCATCGAACAGGCATTGCGCGGCCATGTGGCCGGCCATTTCATCGTCGAACAGGACCTGTGCGGCATCAAGCCCGGCATAGCAGCCATTGATGAAGACCGCCGGGACACCCCGTTCCGCAAGCTGCCGGTAGAGGTCAAGGTTTGGATTCGGGAATGCGCTTTTGGTCGCTTCGACAATCAGGCCGTCAATGGCGCGGTCCAGAATGTCACGAAGACACTCGGCTTCCCGCTCCGTCCTGTTTCCTGTGATATGGAGGGAAAGAGAGCAGCCTTCGCCGGTCAGGACGCTGTCGATGCCACGGATGATGTCCGGAAAGATGTAGTCGTTGCCGTATGTCGTCATGACCGCAACCGTCCGCGTGTTCCGGCGGGGAGTGGCCGCCCGGAAGGTCACGAAGGTACCGCTTCCCTGGCGGCGTTCCAGGAGACCGTCCATCTCCAGCCGTCCGATGGCGTGCCGGATGGTCTGTCGGCTGTACCCGAAACGCTCCGCAAGTTCGTTCTCGGACGGAAGGCGCGAACCGGGCGGCAGGTCGCCCGATTGAAGGGAACCCTGCAGCCAGCGGAGAAAAATCTGATGTTTGGGCAGATTATCCGCCGGCGCTGCAATTATTTTTTTTCGTGCCATGTGCATCCTTTCCGGTGAGGTCACCCCATGACGGTGTCGGAAGGGGCCGTTTTGTCAGGGGAACCGTCCTCCGTCTGTTTGCTGGGGAAAAATCCCCGGCGTTCATGCGCATTTTGGAGGGGAAACATGCGCATGGAAAATTTGTACGGCTGAATTTTATCAGATGTACGGACAACTTGCAAGGCGCTTGTCAATAGGGCTGCAGTCTTGTTGTCAGTAAAAATTCTCTATGCTAGAATGGTTATGGAGCGAAAATGGGGGAATTATCAATTGACGGGCGATTGTCCGTGGAAAGCACATTTCTGCCGATAATAGTTGATGTACGGAAGAGAAACAGGGATGGAGCCCCGGCAGGACCGCAGGGAAAATGCGGCCGCACGGGGGCAGACCGCAGGATGCGGAAACCGGCGACATCCTCCGAAGGAGTGATCACGATGCTGGACAAACTGTTCCTCCAGGCAAAAAACCTGGAAAAGGCCCTCGATGCCACCTGGACGCGCAACGACGTCATTTCGCAGAATATCGCAAACGTGGATACCCCGGGCTACAAGCGCAAGACGCTGAAGTTCGAGGAGTTTCTCGACGCGGAGACGAAAACGGGAAAGATCGATCACGGTCAGACGAAATTGTCCGGCAACGGCATGCTGGTGACGGAAGACAACGCATCCACCAGCTACCGCATCGACGGCAACAATGTCGACGTCGAGCGGGAAATGGCCCTCATGGCCATGAACAACATCAAGTACAACACACTCGTCCAGAAAATCACGGGCGAGTTTTCCAAACTGCGTACCGTCATCCGGGGAGGAAAGTAAGCCATGGGATATTTCAGCGCATTGGAAACCAGCGCATCCGGACTCACCGCCCAGCGGCTCCGGATGGACGTGATTTCCCAGAACCTTGCCAATGCATCCACGACCCGCACAGCAACGGGAGACCCCTATCGCCGCAAGACAGTCGTGTTCCAGGAAAAATCCGGCACGGAATCCTTCGCTTCCTATCTTTCCGATGCAAGTCGTCGGAAGATGGGCATCGGGAACGGGGTCCGGGTGACCGGTATCGTCGCGGACAACAGTCCCTTCCGGGAAGTATATGATCCCGGACATCCCGATGCGGATGAGAACGGGATCGTGCGGATGCCGAATGTGGACACTGTGACGGAGATGGTCGACATGATTTCGGCCACACGTGCCTATGATGCGAACGTCACCGCCATGAGCGGGACGAAGGCAATGGCGCTGAAGGCGCTGGAAATCGGCAGATGACATGGCCGGAGCGCCATGGAAGGAGTAAGACATGGCAATCGGAGCCATCGGCGGCATCATGCCCGCCCCATCGGTCGGCGGCATAGCGGCGCTGGGGCCCATCCAACCGACGCAACCGACGCAGCCGATGCAGATATCCGGCGTTTCGGGGAATGGGGCGGATGCATCGGCGGGTGTCAGTTTCGGCCAGTACCTCACTGAGGCGCTTGGTCAGGTGAACAGCCTGCAGCAGGAATCCACCAGTCTGACGAACGACTTCATCGCCGGAAAGACCGACAGCATCCACGAGGTGCTGATCGCAGGGGAAAAGGCATCCCTTTCCCTGCAGTTCGCGCTTGAAATCCGCAACAAGGTGCTGGAGGCCTATCAGGAAATCAACCGGATGCAGATCTGATGACAACGGTCCATGACCAGCCCCTGCTCAGGGACGCGCGGCCCGGACCGCCCGAGAGGAAGGATGAACCATGCCAGAGGCACTGCAGAGAATCTGGGAACGCATCAGAACGTTCTGGGGAGACCTCACGAACGGCCAGAAGATCCGCCTGTATGTCATGGCGGGTGTGCTGGTGGTCGTTACGGTTCTGACGCTTGTGTTCTCGCTTCGTGTGGACTATGTGCCGCTCTTCGAGAACACGGAGGGGATTGCGATGACGCCTGTCATCGCCTATCTGGACGAAAACGGCATCAAGTACAAAAAAGGCGCGAACAACCAGATCCTTGTCGACAGCAAGAGCAAGGTGAACGTGGAGTTCGATCTTTCCTCGCAAGCCATCGTATCCCCGGACGTAACCTTCGCCGATACGTGGTCCAAGCTGTCCCTGACCGCCACGGAAGCGGACAAGGCCAACCTGTGGAAGGAATTCAGCAAGAATGACCTGGTCGTGAAGCTCAAGAAGTTTGAAAACGTGGAGAACGCGACCGTCAACTTCACCAAGCCGGACAAGAGCTACTGGGCCGGCGAAGACAATACCGACAAGGGAACTGCCTATGTCATGCTGAAGACGAGGGACTCCCTTACGGAAGAGCAAGTGGATGCGGCTTCCCGCGTCGTGGCCTCTTCCCTCGGGATTCTGCCGGGCAATGTGACGCTGGTGGACCAGAACCTGAACCCATTGAACCGTACCGACCTTTCTTCCGATGTCGGCCGTGCCTCCACCCAGGAGGAAATGCGGCTGAAACGGCAGTTCGAGCTGGAAAAGAAGGTCCGGAACCATTTCCTCCTGTCTGTCGGGCAGAACGCGGATTTCGACAATATGACCGTTTCCGCCAATCCGGTACTTGATTTCGATGTGCAGAAAAGTTCGGAAAAGACGTATTCGGATCCGAATCCCGATGGCGGCGGATTTGCGGTCCGCAACGAAACGCTTACGGAAAACCTCACGAACGCCGATGCGGGCGCAGTGCCCGGCACCGGCACAAATCCAAGCGCGGGTCCGGGGTATACGCTCAACGCAGGCGCCGGCTCCACCTACAGCAAGGAACAGAAAGTGCCGGAGACGGTGTTCAACGAAAAGGACACGCAGTCGGAGAAGGCGCTCGGAAAGCTTCTGACCGAACAGTCCTCCATGTCCATCACGCTCTGGTACGGCATGCGGGTTGCCGCAGCGGACGCCCTCACGCCGCAATACCTGGACGGCATCCGTCAATCCGCTTCCTCCGCCACCGGCGTGCCGGCCGCAAATATTACGGTGAACGTGCAGAAGGCACTGCCCGAAACGGCGCCGGTTGCAACCCTGATGGATACGGCGACGAAATTCCTCGATCAGTTCGGCTTTTATCTCTTCATGCTGCTCCTGCTTCTTGTCATGGGCATCGCCCTGATCCCACGCAAGCAGAAGAGCGTCGTTCCGAGCCCGCTGTCTGGTGCCCTTGGGGAACCTGCGCTGGAAGGCGCCGTTGCAGGTCCGGCCGTGGATCACATGGGTCTGCCTGATATATCCACGGAAGAACAGTCGGAAATCAAGAAGCAAATCGACAAATTTGTCGCCCAGAAACCGGATGCGGTGGCACAGCTGCTCCGCAACTGGCTGGCCGAGGATTGGGATTGACGGGGTGACACCGCATGGCCGGACCAGGCAAGAATGACTCCACCAGAGAGATGTCGGGACGTGAAAAGGCGGCCATGCTGCTGATCACATTGGGTCCCGAATTGTCCGCGCAGATTTTCCGCCATCTCAAGGATGAGGAAATCGAGCAACTCACGCTGGAAATCGCAAATATCCGCACGGTCTCGCCGGGCGAGAAGGAACGCGTGCTCCACGAGTTTTATCAGATCTGTCTGGCGCAGCAGTACATCACCGAAGGCGGCATCGGGTACGCCAAGGACATTCTCGAGAAGGCGCTCGGTACGGAACGGACAATGGACATCATCAACAAGCTGACCGTATCCCTGCAGGTCCGCCCGTTCGATTTCGTGCGCAAGGCGGATCCGACGCAGGTGTTGAACTTCATCCAGAGCGAGCATCCTCAGACCATCGCGCTCATCCTTTCCTACCTGAAGCCGGCGCAGGCGGCCGGCGTGCTTTCCGCCCTCTCACAGGACAAACAGGCGGATGTGGCGCGGCGAATCGCCCAGATGGACAGAACCTCCCCGGAAGTCATCAAGGAAGTCGAACGCGTGCTGGAGAAGAAGCTCTCCTCGCTCGTCACGGAAGACTATACTGCGGCAGGCGGCATCCAGGCCATCGTCGATGTCCTCAACTCCGTCGACCGCGGCACCGAACGCTATATCATGGACACCCTTGAAATCGAGGACACGGATCTGGCCGAAGAAATCCGCAAGCGCATGTTCGTGTTCGAGGATATCCTCCAGCTCGACAACCGTGCCGTGCAGCGCTTCATGCGTGAAGTGGACAACAGCCAGCTGGCCATCGCCCTCAAGGGCAGTTCGGAGGATGTGCAGAACCTCATTTTCGCCAACATGTCAAAGCGTCTGGCGGAGCAGATCCGCGAGGACCTGGATTTCATGGGCCCGGTGCGCCTGAAGGACGTGGAAGAGTCGCAGCAGAAGATCGTCAACATCATCCGCAAGCTCGAGGATGCCGGCGAAATCATCATTTCACGCGGCGGCGGCGACGAGCTGATCGTATAGGGACAGGAAGATTCACGGACAGAGCGGAGGAGAGGCATCATTGTATAACAATCCAGGATACGGCTACGGCGTTTACAAGAAGAGCCAGGTGAATATCGGAACCCCTTTTGCGGTTCAGCCGCCTGTGGAAACGAGAACGCCTCCCGCTCCCGAGGAAAGGGAGGGGGAGGCGTCGGAATTTGTGTCGGTCGATCAGATCGAAAAAGCCCGCAGGGAAGCCGAAATGATCCTCCGAGAAGCAAGGTTCGAAGCGGAACGGCTGATGGAGGAAGCACGTGCGGGGATCGCCGCCGAAGCGGAGGAATCCGGACGCCTTGCGCGGGAGAACGGATATGCGGAAGGGGAGCGTCAGGCGCAGCGGCAATATGCAGCCCTTGTCCGCGAAGCGGAGGAAACCCTCGAATCTGCGCGGACCTCCTACCAGGAGACCCTTGCCGGGATGGAGTCCGATATGGTGTCGCTGATCCTGGAAATCGCCAAAAAGGTGATCGGGACGGAAATCGCCACACAACCGGAGTCGATCCTTGGCATCATCCGTACCACGATGGCGGACGTCACACCGGCGGAGAAGGCCGTTGTGAAAGTATCTCCCGAAGATTACGCCTACGTCTGCGAGCATCTGGAACGGCTCACGTCCTCCCTTGGCAATCTCTGCGAACTGGACATACGGCGGGACGGGACCCTTCAGAAGGGTGCCTGTCTGGTGGACACCGGCTATGGGACGGCGGACGGAAGCGCGCAGACACGCACGGCGCAGATCGTGGACGCGTTGAACGCGCTTCTCGGCGGACGTTCGGAAACGCCTTTCACGGCTTCCGTTGAAACGGAGCCGGAGGGATGACGGAGCAAAGCCGGCGGAGGATGCATCATGTCCATTGACTTGTCACTTGACCGATACAGGGAGTTGATCCGATCGCGCAGCTTTATCCGGCATTCGGGCAAAGTGACGAAGGTCGTGGGTCTGACCATCGAGACGGAAGGGCCGCAAACCCATATCGGGGAGCTTTGCCGCATCCACGGCGGGCACATGGGGCGGGACATGCTCGCGGAAGTCGTCGGCTTCCGCGACAAGGCCGTCCTGATGATGCCGATCGGTGACATGACGGGCATCAGTCCGGGGAACCCTGTCACGGCTACCGGCCATCAGCTGGAGATCGGTGTGGGTCCGGAACTGCTTGGCCGCGTGCTGGACGGCATGGGCCGTCCCATGGACGGAAAAGGGCCGGTGGGCATCCAGCGGTGGATCCCAGTCCAGAACATGCCGCCGAATCCGATGACGCGTCCCCGCATCGAGCAGGTCCTGCCGCTGGGCGTCAAATGCCTGGACGGGCTTTTGACGATCGGGAAGGGCCAGCGCATGGGCATCTTCGCAGGCAGCGGTGTCGGCAAGAGCACGTTGATGGGCATGATCGCCCGGAATACGAAGGCGGACATCAATGTCATCGCGCTGATCGGGGAACGCGGCCGTGAGGTGAGGGACTTTCTTGAACGCGATCTCCAGGCGGAGGGGCTTTCCCGTTCCGTCGTCATCATCGCCACCTCGGACCAACCGGCGCTGGTGCGTCTGAAAGGTGCCCTGACGGCAACCGCCATCGCGGAGTATTTCCGGGATGAAGGCAAGGATGTGCTGCTCCTGATGGACAGTCTCACCCGTTTCTCCATGGCACAGCGGGAGATCGGACTGGCCATCGGTGAGCCGCCCGTCACCCGCGGGTATACGCCGTCCGTTTACGCCGTCATGCCCAAACTGCTTGAAAGGGCGGGCACTTCGGCCAAGGGATCCATCACGGGGCTGTATTCGGTCCTGGTGGATGGAGATGACATGAACGAGCCCATCACGGACGCCGCGCGCGGCATCCTGGACGGACATATCGCCCTGTCGCGACAGCTTGCACATCGCAACCACTATCCCGCCATCGATGTTCTCGGCAGCATCAGCCGCGTCATGTCGGATATTGTGGACAGCGAGCACAAGCAGGCGGCGAATGCGCTCAGGCGCTCGCTTGCCGTCTATCGCGACGCGGAGGACCTGATCAATGTCGGTGCGTACGTGAAGGGATCGAATCCGGACATCGACAGGGCGATCGCCCTGATCGGCGGCATCAATTCCTTTCTGGAACAGGGAACTTTCGATCGGTTCACCTTCATCCAGACCGTGGAGGCGCTCAAGGCATCCGTTTCGACATGACGCCATGCAGCCGGGAGATGAAACGGCAGGGTTCAACGCATGAAACAGGGGGGAATCCATGGCCGTCTTCCGTTTTCGTCTCGAGACCCTGCTCAATGTGAAGATACAGCTGGAAAAAAGTGCGAAGAATGAGCTTGGGGTTGCCGTCACGCGCCTCGAGCATGAACGTCGGCGACTTGCCGACATCGGCAGGCACCTGGAGGAGCTTGGCGATGAATTTGTTGCGGCTGTGACAGGAAATATCGATTCGGAAAGGATCCGCGGCATCCGGGCATTCATTGCCGCCACGGAGAATGAAAAGGAACGGCAGAAGCATAAGGTTAAGGAAGCGTCGGATACTGTCGATAAAATAAGGGACAAGGTGATTGTCCTGATGCAGGAGCGCAAGGTGCTGGAAAAGCTTCGTGAAAAGGAAGTCGAGGCATTCCGGCTGGAGGGTCTGGCGGACGAGCAGCGGTTGAATGACGAGTTGGTCACCTACCGCGGCAGGTCCCGGAAAGAAACCGGAACAGCCTGAGCCCTGGAATATCGTCCGGCCGGGATTTTGAAACCTGGCGGATGCACCCACCCTGTCGAGATTGATGGTCCGAGGTAACATGAATGTCAGAATTGAATACACCCCCGAAGGGTGGCTCCGAAACGCAGGGAAGCGGCGGAAAGAAAAAGGCTGGAGGCCTCATACCAGGTGTGTTGGCGGTCCTCGTAGCCTTGCTGCTGGTGGCCGTGGTGTTTGCGGGAGCCTTTTTCGTCGTCCTGAAGAACGACATGTTCGGGCTTGGTGAGCGGTATCGTGCGGAATTTCAAAGCAATCCGATTCTCAGGCTCGCTTTGCCAGCCGCTCCTGCCGGATTCGATGCGAATGCCCCGCAGAACCTGACGCAGGAAGAACTGCTGAAGAAATATGACGAATACCGGAAACTGGCTGCCGAACTGCAGATGGAACTGGATGCCACCCATTCGACCCTTTCGGCCATCGAAGCGCAGAGTTTGAGCAAATCAGCGGTCGAGATGGCGCAGTCGACTTCCGAAGCCGCCATCCAGGCGGAACTCGCAAATCTCGCCACGCAGAAGGCTGACCTGGAAGCTCTTTCCATCAAACTTGGAGAAATGGCGGCCATGGGCGATACGGCCGGGTTCAAGGCTTATTTTGAAAAACTGGATCCGGAGACGGCTGCCGTCATCTATGCGAAAATCATTGGCGACCAGGCGCTGGCCGGGCAGGCCAAACAGGCGGCGCGACCCTTCGAACTGATGGACCGCAAAAAGGCCGCCGAGGTCATGAAGGAACTCTGGAGCAAGGACAAGCCCCTGCTCATTTCCATCGTATCGGCGAACAAGCCGCAAACCCTCGCGGAAATCATGAAAAACATGGATGCGGCGCTTGCCGCGGACATCACGAAAAGTCTGGCGGATTTCAGGAAATCGGAAGCGGAGGCGAAGACCGCCGCCCTGTCCACAACCGCCGCGACCACCCCCTGATGCATGCAACGTGCCTGACCGGCAACGGAAAGGGACGAAGCAGATAAAAACAACACGACCGCCCAAACCGAACCGGACGAACCAGTCCATCCCGACTCAGACAAAGCCCATACGAAGCAACACAGCCCTATCCCAACAATAATCAGACGGGAAACGAGGTGAAACAGATGAGTCAAATTAACCAGACGAATCAGACGGATTCATCCTCCAACCGACAAGGCAGCCTTTCTGCCATGCTGATGCTCCGTTTTTCAGGAAATCAGGCGGCAGGCGGGGTTGCGAAGACGGAACGGCAGGATGGAACCACGGCCAGGACAACCGGCACCGGGACCCATGACGGCTTTGACGCCGTATTGAAGGAACGGATGACGGCCAAGGAAAACAGCGGTCCGACAACTTCCCTTTCCACCACGGACCGAAAGGACCGTCCGCTGCAGTCAGCGGAACGAGAAACCGGATCCAGGGTGGCACAGAGACGAGCCGATGCCGCAAATGCGGACAGGAAGGCGAACACCGCCTCAAGGAACGAAGCCGGCGAGAAAGTGGACGGTCTTGATTCCAACGAGGACCTGACGGCGGAAAAAGCAAAAATGTCCGATAACAAGACAACCGTCGAAGCAAAGGCTGAATCTGCCGGGACGACCGGAGAAAACACGCAGGAAACCCAGGAATCCCCGTGGGTGGCGTTGAACCGGATTTTGCAGGCAATGCTCGCATTGGCGGCGGAAATGACGAAGCCCGCTGACAGCCAGGTGGAAACCACACAAGCCTCACCGGAAGGTGCGGCACAGGGGGACGGCACGGAGACGCCGCCGGTCACGGGCACAACGGTGGAAGCCGGAACGAATGCGGAAGCCTCACAGGCCCTGCTGGACTTGCTTTCGCAGGCGACCGGCAAAAAAGGGGCGGACTTGTCGGGCGAACTTGGCGGACTGCTCGAGAGCGCCGACGGAGAACCGTCGGAATTTCTCAAGAAGCTGGCAGATCTGCTCGAACAGGCAGGTTTCAGCGCAGAGACCCTGAAATCGCTGTCCGTGAAGCTGCATGCAGTTGCAGGCGGTGACGCCATGCTGTTGAAGCTGAATGGGATGGCAGAGGAACTCAAACTGAAAATCCATGCCCTGATTTCAACGGAGGAAACCACGCAGGCTACGGCCGGTACTACAGACCCCACCGGTGAAATCCCCGTGGTGGATGGCTTGGCGGAAACCGCACAGGGACAGACTTCAGCGGAAGAAGGAAACGGCGGCGGAACCAATACGCCGGCAGGTGGCAAGGGAGATGAAGCCGCCGCCCAAACAGCGGAAGGGACAAACGTTTCGCAGACCGGCACGGCGGCAGCCGCGACGGCGCCCGTATCGGCCACTGCCGCAAACGCGACGGCCGCAGGGCAGCAGACGGGATTCCAGAACGCCATGGCCGCACATCGCAACCAGCATCAGGAACCGGTGGCGGGGACCGGGCAGACAGGTCGCACCGTCGTCCCGAGTCCGTTGACCGACCCGGAAACGGGGTTGTCGGTCACAGGGCAGGTGACGGCGAAAGTGTCTGAGCTGACCGGAAATGCACGCCATGAAATGGAACTGCAGTTGAAACCGGAAAGTCTTGGAAAAATCAATCTCAAGCTTGTGGAAGAGAAGGGCCAGATTCTGGCCAAATTCACGGCGGAGAGCGAACAGGTCCGCGCCATCCTCGAAAGCAACATGCAGCTCCTGAAAGACTCGCTCGAAAAAAGCGGGTTGACAGTCCAGCAGTTGAGCGTCTCAGTCGGACAGCAGCCCGGTCGTGGCAGCCAGGAAGACGGTCGGGACGGAGATTCGGACAACGGACGCGGGAATGCCCATGCCAACAGGGGAATCCGTGTTTCCGCCAATTTCGGCACGCAAGGTGCGAACCTTTCGGTCCGGATGAAGGACTACCTGAACGGACCGGATTCCACCATCAGCCTCAAGGCCTGAAAGAAGGATCGACATGAGTGATGTATCATCAGTATCCTCCTCGCAGAAAACCATTGATCAGATCATCTCTGCGAACGAGAAGAACAAAATCGGAAACCGAAACACGGGCGAACTGGGGAAGGACGATTTCCTGCAGCTGCTGATCACGCAATTGCAGCATCAGGATCCGATGAACCCCTCGAGCGATCAGGACTTCATCGCCCAGATCGCCCAGTTCAGCTCCCTCGAGCAGATGAAGAACATGAACACCTCCATCCAGTCCCAGCAGGGTTTTGCCTTGATGGGAAAATTCATTTCAGCCATTGTCACCGATGATGTGACCGGAAACCAGCGGGCTGTCAGTGGACAGGTGACTTCCGTCAAAATGGTCGACGGCGTCGTGAAACTGCTGGTCGGCGAGGATGAAGTGGACATCGACAGCATCGCCCAGGTGTCGGACACAGCGGAAGGCGTGGGCGGTTCGGCGGACATCAGCAAGTACAACACCCTCATCGGACTGATGGGGACTTCCTCGATGGAGGATGCGGACAAAAAGTCGACGGACATCCAGGGCATCATCTCGAAAATCGCCAAGAAGGCGGACGGCGTGTATGCCACACTCGATGAAGTAACCGTGAAGCCCATCATCAACAAGGGCGCGTTCGCCACCGAAACGGAATATCTGACCGCCATGAAGGGCCGCGAGGTCTCTCTGCGCGTGAAGGATTCGCTCACCGGGGCCGATGTGACCGTGAAGGGAACCCTGCGGGAGTTCGAAACGGCGACGGATGGAAAGACAAGCGTCATTCTCGACGGCGTCGAAGTAGCGGTCAACTCCATACATGCCACCCAGCGTGTGGACCTCTTCTCTTCGGAGCAGCTTCTGCTGGCGCAAATCCTGGAAACCCTCCGCAATCCGAAAGGCACGACGGACCCAGCCACGGGAACAACGGACGGAACCGGAACGGAGACAACCCCGCCTGCCACAACCCCCTGAACGTCCGCAGACTGGAACAGGCATCAGCCGGCTTTGGCAGGATAAGGCCGGAGTGGCGCATTGAACGGATGAAGGACAGGAAAATCAGGGAAAGGAGGAACAAGCGGTCATGGAAGTCAACGGAAACCGTCCCGTCACCAGCATCAACCAATTCGTGCAGGGCGCACGGCCGGTGGAACCCGTTCAGGGCAACACATCGGGAAGAACGGTCCAGACTGTCCGGCAGCAGGGTCCGACCTTTGGCGCGGTCCTGGACGGCGCGGTCTCGCGGCAACGGGAAGTCAAGCTCTCCCGGCATGCCGAGGCAAGGCTTGCGGCCAGAGGGATTCCTTTCGGGGAGGAACAGCGCGCACGACTGGAGAACGCGGTCGACAAAGCCGCCGGGAAAGGATTGCGGGATACGCTGGTTGTGCTCGACGATGTGGCCATGGTGGTCAATGTCGCGAACCGGACCGTTGTGACGGCAGTCTCACAGGGCGAAATGAAGGAAAACGTATTCACCAACATCGATGGGGCTGTTTTCGGCTGATTGACCGGCACAGCGGTAAAATAACAGTCAAGCGGTCATTGCAGAATGTCGATATTCATAACGAGTAAGTCAGCCGGACCCCCACGGGAGGCTGCCCGCTCCGGAATGACGGATGGAGCGGAACTCTAGGAGGTTGAATCATATGATGATATCCATGAACTCTGCCGTCTCGGGCCTGAGGGCCCACCAGACCCAGATGGACGTCATTGGCAACAACATCGCCAATGTCAACACCGTCGGGTTCAAAGGCAGCAGAAGCACGTTCCAGGAAATTTTCAGCCAGACCTATCAGGGTGCCGGAGCGCCGGATGCCGCTTCGGGCCGCGGCGGAACAAATCCCATGCAGGTCGGCCTCGGCATGAGTGTGAGCGCCATCGATGTCGCAATGGGCAGCGGCAGCGTCACCCGCACGGACAGCCCGACAGACCTTTCCATCGAGGGAGAGGGATTCTTCACGGTTCGTGCCGGAAGCAGCGGTGCCTATACGTTCACCCGCGCTGGCAATTTCACCATCGATCGCGTCGGCAACCTGGTGACGGCAGGCGGCGCGAATGTGTACGGCTGGATGAAATACGGCAAGGACGTTGACGGCAACTACGTATTTGACACACAGGAACCGATCAAGCCGCTCAACCTGTATGACGACGAGTACAATCTCAGCAAACGCATCATCGCGGCACAGGTGACCTCCAAGGCCATCCTGGGCGGCAATCTGGACGCGACGGCCACTGTCAAGGGCACCGGCGCACTCACCTTCACCGACGCCTCCACGGTGGCGCCAGCCGTCGCAGGGGATGGTATTCCCGATGCCGGCGCGGCGACCCCGAACTATTCGCCCGACTTCATTGTCCCGATCAATGCCTACGACCAGCTCGGCAATGCCTACAAGGTCAACGTTCAGTACTACAAGAACTTCGTGACCGGAACCCCGCCCGTCACCAGCTGGTACTGGCGTGCGGTCGGAGACAGCACGCTGACTGCAACCGCGGCAACGGGGTTCATCGCATTCGATGCGGCCGGCAAGCTGGTCACCAGCGACATGACCAATTACAACACCAATCCGTCGATCACGCTGACACCGGGCGCAACGGTAGGCACCACGCCTTTTCCGGTGCAGCTCGACATGACGAAGCTGACCATGTACGCCGATGACTCCTCCGTGAAGCCTTTGCAGGTGGACGGTTACAAGCCGGGTACCCTGGTCACCTTCAGTGTCGGTTCGGACGGCATCCTGACCGGCGTGTACGACAACGGCAGGCAACAGCCGCTCGGCCGGATCGGCCTTGCGACCTTCGCCAACCCGGCCGGCCTGCAGAAGGTTGGAAACAACCTCTTCATGGCCACCTCGAACTCCGGCGAGTTCACCAATGCCGTAACGCCCGGAAGTGACGGATCCGGTTCCATCGTGCCCGGCACGCTGGAAATGTCGAACGTCGACCTTGCCAAGCAGTTCACGGAGATGATCGTCACCCAGCGTGGTTTCCAGGCGAACAGCCGCGTCATCACGACTTCGGACGAAATCCTGCAGGAACTGACAAACCTCAAACGCTGACCCTGAGGGCCCCTGCCGCGTGAATCGCGGCAGGGGTGCCTTTGTGCGGCAACGCCGCGGCATTCCGGACGGAGGAACCCATGATACAGGTATCCCGGCTCAACAAGACCCCTTTCATCCTCAACTGCGATTGGATCGAAACCGTGGAGGCCACGCCCGACACCGTCATCCTGCTCATCAACGGAAAGCGCTATGTCGTTGCGGAGCCGGTTGATGAGATTGTCCGCAGGGTGGTAGAATACAAAAGAATTGCGGGATTCATGGCAAAAACCCCTTACGGCGGGCCTGCAAATGCCGATAATGAATAGTGAACCGGCTTTTGGCGCGGGTGGGAACCCGTCGGCCGGTCCCGCAAGATCAATCGATACGAGGTGGAAGTTTTGGAAGGAAAAGGTATCTACGTCATCCTGCTCGGCATCATCGCCGTTCTGACACTGAGTGTCGCGGTGCTTGTCATTTTTCTGTTCGTCACATTCAACAATCCGGCGCCGGCCACCGAAGCGTCCGCTTCCGAATCCTCAACGGCGGAAACCGGCCCGAAGCTTGTTCCCTCCGACCAATTGGTCACATACAATCCGTTTGGGACGGAAAAAGAGCCTGAAGCCGTTGCGGTCTATGATTTGCAGCCTTCCGAGCTGCATCCGAACAGTTTCGTCCAGGTCACCATGCTGATGAAGTACGATGTAGGGGAAAAACGTGCCAAGGAGGCGGAATACAAGGCGCTGATCCAGGAAGAGGCCGCCTCCGAAATCAAGCAGGCCTGTTCGATGTATTTCAAGGGACTGACCTATGAGGACTGCAAGTCCCCGGAAGCCATCCCGAAAGCCCAGGACCATCTGAAACAGGAATTCAACCGCATCATCGACGAGAATGCGGGCGAAAAGATACAGGTCGTCTACAAGGTCATCATCGAGAACATGCTGCCGCAGTAGTCAATGGCAGCGGGACGACGGAAGAAACACGATATTCGGGATTCGCAGGCTTGAAATCCTGTGCGGCACATATTCCCTTGCGGCTGTGGAAGGAGCGTGATTCGACTTGGGTGACATTCTCTCCCAAAATGAGATTGACCAGCTGCTTCAACAGCTCAGCACCGGGGAAGTCGATGCGCAGGAATACAAGAAGGATACATCGGAGCGCAAGATCCGCGACCATGATTTCAAGCGTCCCAGCAAGTTTGCGAAGGATCATATCCGAACGCTGCATTTCATCCATGAGAATTATGCGCGCCTGCTGACGAACTTTCTCTCCGGATATCTCAGGACCCTTGTGCAGGTGGAAGTCCAGACGGTCGAGGCTCTTCAGTATTCGGAATTCACGAATTCCATCGCCAACCCGGCGGTTCTCGGTGTCGTCGAATTCCCCCCCATGGAAGGTGCCATCATCTACGAAATGTCCCCCTCCATCGCGTATGCCCTGATTGACCGGATTCTCGGCGGAAAAGGCGGTACGGTCGAACGGGTTCGCGGTTTCACGGAAATCGAGATGGCCATCATCATGCGGCTCATGTCACAGATGCTCCAGCTGATGCGCGAACCCTGGGAAAACGTTGAGAAGATCAGGCCGAATCTGGACCGCATTGAAACGAACGCCCAGTTCGCCCAGCTCATGTCTCCGAATGAGATGGTCGCGCTGATCACCTTCGTTGCGAAAATCGGCGAGGTGGAAGGTCTCATCAACCTCTGCGTGCCGCACATGGTGCTCGAACCCTATATGGGCAAATTGTCCACGAAACTCTGGTTCACGATGGTGGAAAAGGGAACGACCGAAGGAAACCAGGCCGCCATGGAAGCCCGGATCGAGCAGACAACCGTGCCGATGACCGCCATTCTCGGCCACAGCCGGCTTTCCGTCAGGGAATTCCTGATGCTGCAGACGGGTGACGTGCTGCAGCTGGAAACCCACGTGGACGGCGAACTGGACGTCCTGGTCGGAGACTTGCACAAATTCAAGGCCAAACCCGGCGTCCGGAACAAGAAGGTCGCCCTGAAGATTACCGAAGTGCGGAAGGAGGACGAGTAAGATGGGAGACATGCTGTCACAAGCTGAAATCGATGCACTGCTCAGCGGCGTCGACATGAGCGAAGACGAACCTGCCGCATCCGGCGCGCCTGCTGCCCGCCCCACATTGCTGACGGCTGAGGAAAGGGACGCGCTCGGCGAAATCGGAAACATCAGCATGGGCACGTCTGCGACGACGCTGTTCGCCCTGCTGGGACAAAAAGTGAACATCACGACGCCGGTCGTGACGGAGACCACCTGGGAAGAGCTCGTTTCGATGTTCGAAGAGCCCTACGTGGCTGTTCGCGTCCAGTACACGGAAGGTCTTGTGGGCGCCAACCTCCTTGTGATGAAGGAACCGGACGTCAAGATCATCACGGACCTGATGATGGGGGGGGACGGTTACGGGAACGTGAGCGGCGAGCTCACCGAACTTCATCTTTCCGCCATCAGCGAGGCGATGAACCAGATGATCGGATCCTCCGCCACCTCGATGTCTTCGATGTTCGACAAACGGGTGGACATTTCTCCTCCAGAGTCCACGCAGGTCCGTCCGGATACGGATCTCAACAGGATCCGCATCACCCAGGAGGATACCATCGTCAAGATCGCATTTGCCATCACCGTTGGCGATCTCATCGACAGTGAGATCATGCAGCTGATTCCGATCACCTTTGCCAAGGAGATGGTGCGAAACCTGCTCAAACCCAAGGTGGAAACGCCCATCGCCCCGTCCCAGGCCGTTCCGCCGCCCATGCAGCAACCTGTTGCGCAACCCATGCAGCAGCAGCAGCAACCCTACCCGCAGCCCCAGATGCAACAGCCCTATCCGCAGCCGTATCCCAACCAGCAAGCCTGGCAGGGCGATCCAGCCGCGCAGATGCCCGGATATCCCCCGCAGGGCGCCTATCCCCAGTATCCCGGCTACCCGCCGCAAATGGGCATGCCGGCGCCGGGGTATGGATACCCTCCCCAGCAGATGCAGCAGGTCGCGCCCATCAATGTGCAGCCTGCGCAGTTCCAGTCCTTCGAACCCGGTCCGGAAGATTTTGACCGGAAGAACATGAGCCTGTTGATGGATGTTCCCCTGCAGGTCACCGTGGAGCTCGGCCGGACCACCAAGCGGATACGTGAAATTCTCGAGTTTGGGACGGGATCCGTTGTCGAGTTGGACAAGCTGGCCGGCGAACCGGTCGACATTCTTGTCAATGGCAAGAATGTGGCGAAAGGAGAAGTCGTGGTCATCGACGAAAGTTTTGGCGTTCGCATCACGGATATTCTTCATCCGTCGAAACGGCTCTGACAAGCGGCAAAGCATACCGCCGCAATGGCCTTGCGTCCCCGTTGCCTCCGGACAGACGGCGGCAGGGATGGGGAAAACCCCGAATAATTGTCGCTTTACGCAGTTTTCTTGAAATACTGGTTATTTACAAAGGAAAACGGGTGGTATATAAAGAGAGAAGTAACATTTGAGGAGAGGATTCAGGTATGGCGAATATTCTGATCGTAGACGATGCCGCTTTCATGCGCATGATGATCAAGGACATTCTTTCCAAGAATGGATACATTGTCGTTGGGGAAGCTGAAAACGGGCTCAAGGCGGTGGAGAAGTTCAAGGAACTAACCCCCGATCTGGTCATCATGGACATCACCATGCCGGAAATGGACGGAATTCAGGCGGTCAAACAGATCAAGACGATCAACAGCGCCGCGAAGATCATCATGTGCTCCGCCATGGGCCAGCAGGCCATGGTCATCGAGTCCATCCAGGCCGGAGCGCGTGATTTCATCGTGAAGCCTTTCCAGGCGGATCGGGTCATCGAGGCTGTGAAGAAAGTCGTGGGCTGACCGGAATAGGAAGCTATGGCACAAGGTAGCAGTTTTCTGGACTTTCTCGGGTATCTGATCGTTTTTTGTGCCATCCTCTTTCTTGCCTGGCTGACCACGCGGTTCGTCGGGAAGCGGGCTGTCGGGGATGGCCGGGCAAAGCGCATGAAGGTTGTGGAGACCCTCTCTTTGGGGGTGGACCGCAGCCTTTTGCTTGTTCGTGTCGGTGAGAAGCATTATCTGATGGCTGCAAGCCGGGGGCGGATGGATTTCATGTCGGAGGTGGATCCGGGTGAGCCATCGGTTGAGTCGGAGCGCCCCGCAGACTTTCGCGCCATCCTGGAACGGTATTCCGGTCTTGGCGAGCGGGCGGACAGGCAGGCGGGTTCGGAAGGCGACACGGCGTCAGGTCCGGATTCGAACCCTTTGCAGAGTGGGATCCGCCGTTTGAAAAAAATCAACGGAAACGCGAAGAATTGACGCCGGCGAGTGGATGCGCGCACGGAGGCGGAAAAGGAATCACGGAATGCGAAAGAAAAAATGGTGGGTCTTCCTTGTCCTGATCCTTGCCTTGACAGGCTTGACCTGTACGGTGGCGCTTGCCGCGGCCCCTGGCATATCCGTCACCAACAACGGCATCACCATCGGAAACACGGACGATCCGACGCAGATCGCATCAAGCATCAGGCTTTTGCTTTTGTTGACCGTCCTCTCGCTTCTGCCTTCGATTCTGATCATGATGACTTCCTTCACCCGGATCATCATTGTTCTCGGCTTCCTGCGCAACTCCATGGGCACCCAGCAGGCTCCTCCGAACCAGATTCTCATCGGGCTCGCGCTGTTCCTTACGTTCTTCATCATGACACCGACGGTGGCGCGCCTCAACAATGAGGCGCTTCAGCCATTTTCCGACGGGAAAATCGGCATCGAGGAAGCCATGGACACCTCCTCCCTCATCATGAAGGAGTTCATGCTCAAGCAGACCGGCGAGAAGGAACTGGCCCTTTTTGCGGGCATGGCCGGCGAACAGGCGCCTGAAAAGCTGACGGATCTGCCCCTGACGGTTGTAACCCCCGCTTTCATGATCGGAGAGCTGAAGAAGGCCTTTCAGATGGGTTTCATGCTGTACATTCCATTTCTGGTCGTGGACATGGTCGTTGCCAGCACCCTGATGGCCATGGGCATGATGATGCTGCCGCCGGTCATGATCTCGCTGCCGTTCAAGATCCTGCTCTTCCTGCTCGTGGACGGCTGGCATCTCATCTCCGACATTCTGGTCCGTTCGTTCGTCAAGTAGTCCGGCGGAGAGGAGGGGAGTCAGTGGAACAATACCTGCTTGATCTGGCGCGTGACGCCATGATGACCACCCTCAAGGTATCCATGCCCGTCATGCTGATCGGCCTGATCGTGGGTCTGATCGTCAGCATCATCCAGGCCACGACACAGATTCAGGAGCAGTCCCTGCACTTCGTCCCCAAGATCCTCGCGATGCTGGTCAGTCTGTTGCTGCTTGGCTCCTGGATGCTGACAATGATGAAGGAATTCACCTTGCGGGTTTTCAACGGCATGCTCACGTTCATTGGGATGTAAACGAAGCCGGAACGGGGACAGCCCTTATTCAAAACAGAAAGGCGGGTTTGGCCGTTGTGTTTTGAAACCATAGGGATGTGCGCGCTCCGGCAAGTCAACGAAGCCGGAGCGGGGACAGCCCTTATTCAAAACAGAAAGGCGGGTTTGGCCGTTGTGTTTTGAAACCATAGGGATGTGCGCGCTCCGGCAAGTCAACGAAGCCGCAGTGCGCCGGAACGGGGAGGAATATTGACCATACCTTTTGACGCGCTTTCAGGCGCATGGGATGTCTTTCTGCTGGTGTTCGTCAGGCTGACGGGCATTTTTGTCATGTCGCCCATCTTCGGCAGGAACAATGTCCCGGCCACCTTCAAGGTTGGTTTTACATTCATGATGTCGATTCTGGTCGTCCAGGGCGTAAAAATGCCGGATCTGGCTCCGTGGAATTCCCTGATGGGCTGGATCGTCCTGCTCGGGAAGGAGTTCCTGATCGGCCTCATGCTTGGTTTTCTCGCCTACGCCATTTTTTCCGTGATGTATGTGGCCGGCCAGCTCATCGACATGCGCGTAGGCTTCGGCATGGTCAATGTGTTCGACCCGATCAGCAACGTGCAGGTTCCCATCACGGCGAACTTCTATATCATCCTTGCGACCATGATCATGCTTGTGACGGACGGGCACCTGCTCATGCTCCTTTCCCTGACGGAAAGCTTCACGAAGCTCCCGATCGGGGCGGTCAGCTTCACAGCGCCGCTCATCGACCAGATGATCCGCCTCATGGGCACCATCTTCGAAATCGGATTCAAAATCGCGGCACCCGTCACTGTGGCCATCATGGTCACGGACATGGCGCTCGGCATCATTTCGAAGTCGGTCCCCCAGATGAATGTGTTCATGCTCGGCATGCCGGTGAAGATCATCATGGGCCTTCTGATCATCTTCGTCACGATGACGTCTTTCCACGGCATTGTCAATTTTCTGATGGGCGGAACCTTCAAGGAAATGGAAGCCTTTCTGAAAGCGGCGAGGGGGTGATCGGATGGCTGTCCGCATGAACCTCCAGCTTTTTTCCCAGGCAGGGGACAAGACGGAAAAGGCAACCCCCAAGAAGCGGCAGGATCTGCGGAAAAAGGGGCAGGTGAACCAGAGCCGCGAGGTGCCCGCCACGCTGCTGCTGCTCTGCATGTTCCTCTCGATGCGCTTGTTCGGACCCTTCATCATCCGCGAAACCATGGCCACCTTCAGCTTCTTCTTCGCGGAAATGACAGCGTCGACTTCTCTGGAGGATCCGAATGAGATCATGCGGCTCTTTACGTATGCGCTTCTGCAGACTGCGAAAATGGCCGGGCCGTTCTTCCTGATCGCCATGCTCATCGGCGCACTTGGAAGCATAGTCCAGGTCGGTTTCATGTTCACCCTGGATCCGCTCATACCAAAGTTCAGCAAGCTGAACCCCTTTACCGGTCTGAAACGCATGTTTTCCTCGCGTTCCCTTTTCGAAATGCTCAAATCCATCGGCAAGGTGATTCTCGTCATCTGGGTAGCCTGGTCCTCCATTTCCGCCGAACTTGGCAACATGGCGGGATTGATGGATCTGGATCTGAAATCGATCATCGCCTACATGCTGAAGGTCACACTCGACATTTCGATCAAGGTCTGCTTTGCCCTGCTGATCATCGCTGTGCTGGATTTTGCCTTCCAGTTCCGCCAGCACGAGAAGGAAATCCGGATGACGAAGCAGGAAATCAAGGAAGAATACAAACAGATGGAGGGAAGCCCGGAAATCCGCCAGCGCATCAAGCAGAAACAACGGGAGATCTCCATGCGGCGCATGATGCAGGAGGTGCCGAAGGCGGATGTGGTCATCACCAACCCCACGCACTTCGCCGTCGCCATCAAGTACGATCCCGCGTTGGGCGAAGCCCCGGTCGTCCTGGCGAAGGGCGCTGATTTTCTGGCTGCACGCATCCGGGAAATCGCAACGGCCAATCATGTGCGCCTTGTGGAAAACCGTCCCCTCGCCCAGGCCCTGTACAGCCAGGTCGATATCGGGAAACCCGTCCCCCCCGAACTCTACAAGGCCGTCGCTGAGGTTCTTGCCTTCGTGTACGGCATGCAGGGCGGAAAGGTGGGCCGGAAGTGAGGTGCAGCCCGCATCCTTGTAAGGATCGGTGTTTTCCGCTACAATGAAAGGGTATGAACAGGTTGAAAAAGGTTCGGAAGCCGGCAATGCCGCCTGACCGGGCATACGAAGGAAAAAACCGCGGATGGGAGGGTGGTCCATGAAAAACCAGAACCTGTATGTGGCCATTTTCGTCGTGGTCATCGTCCTGGTCATCATCGTCCCCATCAATACGGTCCTGCTCGACTTGCTGTTGGTCCTCAACATCACCGTGTCCCTGCTCATCGTCGTCAATGCCGTCTATGCGACAGACGCCCTCTCAATGGCGGCTTTTCCCACCATGCTGCTCTTTACGACCCTGTTTCGTCTTTCCCTCAACATCGCCTCCACCCGTCTCATCATCGGCAAGGGGGAAGCCGGGGAGGTCATTGCGACATTCGGCAGTTTCGTAGGCGGCGACAATCTTGTTGTCGGTTTCATTGTGTTTCTCATCATCATCATCGTCCAGTTTCTCGTCATCACGCGCGGCGCGGAACGCGTTTCAGAAGTCGCCGCCCGATTCACCCTCGACGCGATGCCCGGCAAACAGATGGCCATCGATGCGGATCTCAATTCAGGACTCATCAGCGATATGGATGCCAAGGAGCGGCGGAAGCGGATCCAGCGCGAAGCGGACTTTTATGGTGCCATGGACGGCGCCTCGAAATTCGTCAAGAACGATGCCATCGCAGGGATTATTGTCACGGTCGTCAACATCATCGGCGGCATCATCATGGGCATGGTCTTTCTAAACCTTGACATCATGGAGGCGCTGACACGCTACACCATCCTCACCATCGGGGACGGTCTCGTCAGTCAGGTCCCGGCATTGCTCATCTCCGTGGCGACGGGCATCATCGTCACCCGTGCGGCCGCCGAAGGGGACCTGGGCGCTGATCTTGTCAACCAGCTTCTTGGCAGTTCGCGTGTTCTGTTTATTGCAGCCGGCGCCTGTCTGATCCTGGTTCCGATTCTCGCACAGCTTTCCCTCGTCCTGATTGCGGCAGGCCTTGTGTTCCTCGGTCTGCGCCTGCAGCGGGTGAAGAAGCAGGTCGTCGCCAAGGAAGAAAAGCGGGCGGAGGATCAGGAAGTGGAGGAAATCAGGAAACCGGAGAACGTGGTTTCCCTGCTGCAGGTGGATCCGATCGAACTCGAATTCGGTTATGGCATCATTCCGCTTGCGGATACGAATCAAGGCGGGGATCTGCTGGACCGGGTCGTCATGATCCGCCGGCAGCTTGCGGTCGAACTCGGTGTCGTGGTCCCCACGATTCGTCTGCGGGACAACATCCAGCTCAACCCCAACCAGTACATCGTGAAGATCAAGGGCGTGGAGGTCGCGCGCGGGGACCTTCTGCTTGACCATTTCATGGCCATGAATCCCGGTACCGTGGAGGAGGACATCGAAGGCATTCCCACCACGGAACCCGCATTCGGGCTTCCCGCCCTGTGGATTGCGGATTCCATGCGTGACCGGGCGGAAATGCTCGGATTCACGGTCGTGGATCCTCCCTCGATCATTGCCACGCACATGACGGAAGTGGTCCGCCGGTATGCCCATGAACTGTTGGGCCGTCAGGATGTCCAGTCGTTGCTGGACAATGTGAGAACGAGCAATCCGGTCGTGGTGGATGAGGTGGTGCCGAAGATGCTTTCCATCGGCGAGATCCAGAAGGTGCTTGCCAATCTTCTCAGGGAAGGCGTTTCCATTCGTGACATGATTACGATTCTGGAAACACTGGCCGATTACGCACCGGTGACACGGGATCCGGACCTGTTGACGGAATATGTCCGGCAAGGTTTGGGCCGCGCCATCTCGCATGCCGTCATGAACAACTCCCCGAACGAGGTCATCACCCTGGATCCCCGGCTTGAACAGATGATCATGGATTCCGTGCAGAAGACGGAAGCCGGATCCTTCCTTGCCATGGATCCCGGCGTATCCGGCCGGATTGTCGGGAACGCGGCGAAACAGGCGGAGCGTCTGGCGCAGACCGGGCGTCAGCCGATTGTCCTCGCTTCACCGGTCGTGAGGCTCTATTTCAAACGGATGACGGAGCAGGCCATCCCCGGGCTCGTCGTCCTTTCCTACAATGAAATCGATCCATCGCTGGATATCCAGTCCATCGGCATCATCAATGCGACCTGACGCGGGCATGACGCCCGTGGGAACATGGACAGGCCAAAGTGCGCAGGATGCGGCAAGGCATGAAATGACCCGGAGGAAACCATGAGGATTCGGAAATACAACGGAAAAGACATGCAGGAAGCGCTGGCGAAAGTGCGTGCCGATCTGGGTGTGGAGGCGGTCATCCTCAACAGCCGGAAGGTGAAGCGGCGCGGCGTGGCAGCCTGGTTCTCGAAACCCTATTTCGAAGTGCTTGCGGCGGTGGATGAGAATTATGCACCGTTGGAGCGGGCGAGGCAGCCGGCCCAGGTACCTGCGAAAGGCACTGCCTGGTCGGATGAGCGGACCGGCTTCTCACCGTCTGCTCCGGCCAGGGAACGTACGGAGAACGGGGAACGCGAGTTTGGCATGGACCGGAACGGCACCGGCACGGCACGTGCCGGCAGACCGGGCGGGACGGTTGTCCCGCTGAGAACGTCCGGCCAGGATCGTGTGTCCGGCCAGGATCGTGTGTCCGGCCAGGACCGGACCATCGGGATGGAACACACTGAACAGGACAGGATGAAGGAAACGGAGCCGCGCAGGTCGAATCCGCCCCGTTATGGGGCTGCGGCGTATGCCATGAATGCAACGGCTGCGGGCGGGCAGGGAAATGCCGTCCACGGACAAATCCTGCGCGAGGATGTCGGGGGCAGGATGGCGGAAGAGCGCCTTCGGTCCAACCCTGACAGCAAGCCGCGCATCTTCCCGGTCGAGGCAGACATGGAGCTTGGCGTGCTCCGCGAGCAGGTCGAGTCCATGGCGAAATTACTGGAGCGTATGCAGGAGCGGATGCCTGAAATCCCTCAGGAACCGGATCCATCCGACGGAGTGTTCGACGCCGGGATCCGGTCCGTCGAGTCTGGAACGGAACCGATGCGGGATGTCCAGACCGGAAAGATCGAGAAGCCTGCGATCCTCATGCGGGACATTCCGGACAGAAAGCAGGACAAACCGGTGGACCCGGCGCGGGATGAAACGGACAGAAAGCCGGCGGATCGATTTATGGACATGCAGCGGCACCTCGCGGACCAGGAAGTCGAGGAATCGCTGGCGGAGCGGATCATCGGGAAAGTCAGGGAAATGCTGCCTGCAAACGCCGGCGAGGAGGAAATCCGCAGGCAGACAGGCCGGGTTCTCACCGCAGCCTTGGGCGAACCCGAAACCATTCGCCTGCGGACGGACGGAATGCCGCTGGTTGCAGCCTTCATCGGACCCACCGGGGTTGGAAAGACCACAACACTTGCCAAAATCGCTGCGGATTTCGCGTTGAACAGAGGGAAGAAGGTCGGACTCATCACCGCCGACACCTACCGCATCGCTGCGGTCGAGCAATTGAAGACCTATGCCGAGATCCTGAATCTGCCCGTGACCGTCGTATATGCGCCCGCAGATCTCCAGGCGGCTGTCGCTGCGCATCAGGACAAGGACATCATCCTGATTGACACCGCGGGCCGGAGCCATCGGAATCGTCAGCAGTTCGACGAACTGCAGCAGCTGATGCAGGCTGTGAGAATGGACGAGGTGTTCCTCGTGCTCAGCGGGAATACGGGACGGGTGGCCTGCAGGGAAATTCTCGAGCATTACACCTTCGTGCGGGACTACAAGCTGCTGTTCACGAAACTCGACGAGACGCCGGTCCCCGGCGTCATCTTCAACGCAAGACTCCGGACCGGCAAGCCGATTTCCTACATCACGACGGGACAAAGCGTGCCGGATGATCTGGAAGTGGCTGATCCGAAAATGCTGGCTGCCGGACTGGCGGGAATCACGGCTTCCTCCGGAGTCGTGGCATATGGGAGGAAGGCGCCATGAGCGATCAGGCAGAAAACCTGCGCAGGATCGTCGACGGCATCCGTGCGGGCGGTGCGGGCGGGCCTTCGGGTGAACCGGAAGCGCCGCGGTGTGCCAAAGTGATCACAGTGACGAGTGGCAAAGGCGGCGTCGGCAAGACGAATGTCACTGTGAACCTCGGGATCGCCTTGAGCCGGATGGGACTGCGCGTTGTCATTCTGGATGTTGATTTCGGGTTGGCGAACATCGACGTTCTCTTCGGGGTCACACCGAAACATACCCTGGTGGATCTGATCCGGGATGAGCGGAGCATCTTCGAGGTGCTGACGAATGGTCCCGAGAACGTCAAGTTCCTCTCCGGCGGTTCGGGCGTCGAGGAACTGGTCCGACTCGACAACAAGCAGTTCAAGCGCTTTGTAGGCAATATCGCACTGCTGGACAAGCTGTACGACATCATCCTGATTGACACGGGCGCAGGCCTTTCCCGCAATGTCATGGGGTTCATCATGGCGGCGGATGAAGTGCTTCTTGTCACGACCCCTGAACCGACAGCCATCACGGACGCTTATGCGCTTGTGAAGATGGTTTCACGCCGTGATGCCAAAAAAACGATCCGACTTCTCATCAACAAGGTGGAGTCAAGCCGGGAGGCCGATGAGATCACTTCGAAGTTGACAACTGTGGCAGAGAAATTTTTGTCATTGAAGCTATTGAAACTTGGGTATATATTATATGATGAATCAGTCGTCCGGGCGGTGAAGCAGCAAAGACCGTTCCTGATTGGTTTTCCAAAATCACAGGCATCCAGGCAGATCGCTGAGCTGGCGTCCGCCCTGGTGTCGGGAAGCATGGACGGGGAAGCGGATGACGGGCGGGGCGCGAAAGGTTTCTTTCAGCGTCTCCTTTCGTATTTCGGGACGCCGGCTTGAGATGGGAAGATGACGTATTCCTCGATGAGAGTGGGCACGAGACTGTCGATGACCTTGTACGATGAAGACGGGAACCCCTCCAGGACGGGTCTTGTCAGCCAGTTTGAGTCTGCCGACGAAGATGACGTCCTTCACGTTCTCGCACCGATGAAGGGAGGCCTGTACGTCCCGATTCTGCCGAATGACATTCTGGATGTCGAGTTTGATTGCGACGGCAGCGCATTCACTTTCAGGGCCATCGCACGGGAACTCGTGCGGGAAGGGCGTGTCAGGTTGCTCAACCTGTTGCCGGAAACCGAGATAACGGTCATTCAGCGCAGGGGGTACTACCGGTTTCCCCATGTGACGGAATGCAGTTATCGGATCCTGAAGGAACCGATTCCGCCCGAGGCGGAAAGAGGACCTTTCAGAACGACCTCCACCCGCAATCTGAGCGGAGGCGGGATTGGATTGCTGTTTGAAGACAAACCTGAGATGGGAATGAATATAGAAGGGAATCTGAACCTCGCCGGTGGAATACGCTTTATCGGGGCTATTGTCCGGATTGAGCCCAATGTGCCTGGTTCAGCCTACCGGTACGAGGTGGGTGTTTCGTTCCTGAAAATCGAGAATCGTACGCGGGAGCGGCTCATTGCCTACATATTCGAAGCACAGCGAAATCTGTTGAAAAAGGGTTGGACGGGCGCATGATGGAAAACGCGAAGATACGGGTTCTGGTCGTCGACGATTCGGCCTTCATGAGGAAGGTGATTCAGCAGATTCTGCTGGAGTCGCCTGTCATCGAAATTGTTGGCGCCGCACGGGACGGGATGGAAGCATTGCGGATTGCCAAGGAGAAGTCACCCGATGTGATCACACTGGATGTCGAGATGCCTGTCATGGATGGCATCACCTGCCTGGAAAGGCTTTTGGTGCAAGGTCGTTACGGTGTTGTCATGGTTTCGAGCCTGACGACGGAAGGTGCAGCTGCGACCATCCGTGCGCTGGAAATTGGCGCCGTGGATTTTTTTCCGAAGCCGGCAAACCTTTTCAGCATTTCACAGGATGTCCGCAAGAAGGAGCTGATCGAGAAGGTGATCGTGGCCGGGCAGGCCCGCACACGAATCCTTCAGCCGCTGCCAATGCCGAAACCGGTGGTTTCCAAAACCATTCCTTCCACATTCCGGCCGGAACAGTTCAAGACGCTTGTCGCACTCGGCATTTCCACAGGCGGACCCCGGGCGCTTCAAAGCGTCGTGCCCAATTTGCCGGCCTCCCTGCCGTCGCCGGTGTTGATCGTGCAACATATGCCGCCCGGTTTCACCCGTTCCCTGGCAGCGCGCTTGAATGACATCAGCGAAATCAGTGTGCGAGAGGCGGAGGACGGAGATGAATTGCGGGCTGGTTGTGTCTATATCGCCCCCGGCGACCATCATCTTGATCTCAGCAGGGACGGGGGGAAATTGAAAATACGGCTGGACAAGGTCTCTCCGCCCATGAACGGCTTCCGCCCGAGTGTGGATTTTCTGATGGATGCCGTGCGCAAAGCCGGTATCCGGGATTGCATCGGTGTCATCATGACCGGCATGGGAGCGGACGGAAGCCGTGGCCTGCGCGATTTGAAACGGGACAACGGCGCGCACATCATCGCACAGGATGAAAAGTCCTGTTCTGTGTTCGGCATGCCGAGAGCGGCCATTGAAATGGGCATTGTGGACGAGGTGGTCACGCTCGAGAACATATCAGCCAGCATTGCGAAAAAGGCGGGGGTGTAGAACGCATGGACATGAATCAATATTTGGACATTTTTGTGGAAGAATCACGCGAGAACCTGCAAAATCTCAACACCTCCCTGTTGGAACTGGAACGGGATCCCGGTGCGAAGCAGATGCTCAACGATATTTTCCGGGTGGCGCATACCCTCAAGGGCATGTCCGGAACGATGGGCTATACGCGCATGCAAAAGCTGACCCATGTCATGGAGGATGTCCTGGACATGCTGCGGACAGGTCGGCTGCAGGCAAACTCGACGATCGTGGACGTCCTGTTCCAGTGTCTTGACGCATTGGAAAACTATGTGAATCAAGTGGTCGCCTCCGGGAATGAAGGGTCCGAGGATTATGCCGGCATCATCGCAGCCCTTGTCGGCATCCGGGACGGCAATGCCGTACCAGCCCCCGTTGCGGCGAAACCGGCTGCGGCTGCGGTTCCGAAGGTTGTGGAGACGGAAGGGATCCTGCCGTTGAACATGTATGATCTGAATGTGCTCGGCAAAGCGCTGGAAAGCGGCATGAATGTCCTCCAGATTCAGGTCACGCTGGACAAGGGATGCCTTCTGAAGGCTGCGCGTGCCTTCATCATTTTCCAGATCCTCGAACGGAATTCCGAGATTCTCAAGGCGGAACCAAAGGTGGAGGACATTGAAGACGAGAAATTCGATGACCGATTCACCGTCATCGTCGTCAGCAAGGAACCCGCAGCCTTCTTTGACAAGGAGATCAATTCGGTGGCAGAGGTTTCCGGCGTCCAGGTGATCAGCCTTGAAGCCGGCATGCTGGTCGGGGTCCAGGACGGAGCCGCCGGGGATGCTGATTCAAGCAAGGATTCGGAAACTTCCGTGCAGGAAGAGGGGACCGCGAAGACCGCCGTCGCTGCGGATGCATCAAAGGGAAAAGCGCAGAAGACTGGGAAAACGGTCCGTGTGGACATCGACCGGCTTGATGTGCTGATGAATCTGGTCAGCGAGCTGATCATTGTCAAGACTCGCCTGGATGATGTGAAGGGGAATGATGTGCTCGGGGAATCGGTCGAATACCTTGAACGAATCACCACGAGTCTGCACGATGCAGTCATGAAGGTGCGCATGGTGCCGGTCGAAACGGTGTTCAACCGTTTCCCCCGCATGATTCGAGATGTGGCGCGCGACCTTGAGAAGGATGTGGATCTCCACCTGTCCGGTGAGGAAACGGAGCTCGATCGCACGGTCATCGACGAGATCGGGGATCCGCTCATCCATATTCTGCGCAATTCCGCAGATCACGGCCTTGAAACCCGTGAGGAACGGAAGAAGACCAGCAAGCCCGAAGTTGGGAACATCTGGCTTCGCGCGTATCAGGACGGCAACAATGTCGTCATCGAAGTTGAGGATGACGGCCGTGGGGTCAATATTGAGAAGGTCCGTCAGAAAATCGTTGAACGGGGTCTGGAGACCAAGGAAATGGCGGCAACCCTTTCCGAAAAGGAGGTCGTTGCCTTCCTGTTCAAGCCCAGTTTCTCAACGGCGGACAAGGTGACCGACCTGTCCGGGCGCGGCGTGGGCCTTGATGTGGTGAAGACGAAAATCGAAGCGCTCGGCGGCATGGTGGAACTGGAATCAAAATGGGGCTTCGGCAGCAAGACGGTCATCCGGCTGCCGCTGACGCTCGCCATCATTCAGGCATTGCTGGTCCAGATCGGCAGCGAGAAGTACGCCATCCCGCTCGGCTCCATCCGCGAGATCGTCAACATCGCCCCCTCGGCCATCCAGCTGGTTCGCAACCAGGAAGTCGTGATGCTCCGCAATACGGTCATTCCGATTGTTCGGCTGGACCAGATGCTCAAGGTCCGCGGCCTGATTCCCGACGCGCAGAAAAAGCAGCTGACCGTCGTCATCGTACGCAAGGGGGACAAGCTTTCCGGATTTGTCGTGGATGGTTTGATCGGTCAGCATGAAATTGTCATCAAGTCCCTGGGCAAGTTGCTGGCTGCCGTCCGTTGGATCGCCGGCGCCACCATCCTCGGGGATGGGAATGTGGCCTTGATCGTGGATGTGAATTCTTTGGCGCTGTAGAATTCCGGAAAACGGGTGCAGGGGGAACGGTGTTAAGGCCGGAACTCCGGACACGAACCGGCAATCGCGGACTAATCACGGTCCGGAGGGAAAGAGGTATCAACCATGGACAACAAGGTCATCGACACAGCAGTCCGCCAAATCGTGGTGTTCAGCGTCGGGCAGGAGGAATATGGCGTCGACATCCAGAAGGTGTCCATCATCGAGAAGATGATGGGGATCGCACGGGTGCCCACAACCCCCGACTATATTCTCGGCGTTGTCAACCTGCGGGGCGAGATCATCCCGGTGCTGGATTTGCGGCTCCGTTTCGACATGCCCGCCAGAGATCCGGATGACGACACACGCATCATCATCTTCCGGATGAATGAGGTGTCTTTGGGCATGCTTGTCGACAGGGTGAGTGAAGTCCACCAGATGAAGGGAACGGACATCGAGAGTGTGACAAGCATCACCAATGATCGCACGCTCGACTACATCACGGGTGTCGGCAAAATGGACGGTCGCCTTGTCACCCTGTTGAACGTTGAGAAACTGATATCGGATCTGGGCGTTACGATCTGAGAGGGGAATTGCATGAATGATTCCGAGTTTGAAGAACTGAACAGTTTCCAGATGGATGTCCTGAGGGAAATCGGGAACATCGGGGCCGGGAATGCCGCAACTGCCCTTGCGAAGATGCTTGACAAGAAAATCGACATGAAAGTGCCGAAAATCAAGGTCATGCAGTTCTCCGAAGTGAGCGACGTGCTCGGGGACTCGGAGGAGATGGTGGTTGGCATTCTGCTTGGGGTGCAGGGCGACATCACCGGGAGCATCATGTTTGTTCTGGATTTGCCTGCCACCCGTCTCATGGTGAACAGTGTCTTCGGCAAGAGCATGGAAGCGGAACTCGAATTCGATGAAATGACCTGCTCCGCCATCCAGGAAGTTGGAAATATCCTGGCCGGTTCTTACCTCTCCGCGCTTTCCACCCTGACCAACCTCAACATCATGCCGGATGTTCCCAGCATGGCGGTGGATATGGCAGGCGCCATATTGAGCGTCCCGGCGATTGCACAGGCCAAGGCATCGGATACGGTGCTCTACATTGAGAACGAGTTTTTCGACGGCCATGAAACGATGTTGGGGGATTTGTTCCTGATACCGGATGAAGGGTCGTACACCATCCTGATGAAAGCGTTGGGAGTGGCTTGATGGAAAATATCATCAAGGTCGGAATGGCTGACTGGAAGGTTTCTGCCCATCCCGGCGCGTTGACGACACTGGGACTTGGTTCCTGTGTCGGCATTTGCCTGTATGACACCAGGCGTAAAATCATCGGCATGGCCCATATCATGTTGCCAAGCTCGGATCTCGTCCGCGCCAACATGAATCGGGCCAAGTTTGCCGATACAGGCATTCCCGACATGCTGGACGCCATGATTGGGTTGGGTTCGGATGTCCGCAGCTTGTCCGCGAAAATTGCGGGAGGCGCGCAGATGTTCGCTTATACGACGACGAACGACATCATCCGTGTGGGTGCGCGCAATGCGGAAGCGACACGTGAAATCCTCGGCCATTACCGGATCCCCATCCTGGCGGATGACACGGGTGGCAACTTCGGACGAACCATCGAATTCTTCTCGGAAGACGGGCGCCTCCTGGTGAAAACCATCGGTCACGGCGTTCGGACGCTGTGACGGGAGGATGGGGGTGGAGACGATGCGGAAGCTTCCGGTGCTGCTTGGAACCGGAGCAGCCCTGCTGGTAGGCATGGTGGGTTTTCTGTCCGGGCTGAGCGGGCGTGCCTGCGTGACCCGCATGGTGGTTGCCATGGCCGTTTTCTTTGTTCTTGGCCTCCTGACACGAAACGCCTTGAAGGAAATGCTTCAGGAGGTCAGGACGAAAAGGGAGGAAAAGGAGCGGAAGGAACATGCGGACGCTGTGGCGGAAGAGCGGAGACTGCGCAGGGAGGCCGAGCAGCAGAAAGAGGAGGCGAAGGGCAGCATCATCGATGTTCGCGCGGGAGAAGGCGCACCGGATATGGGAAAACAGTTCCAACCCGGGCTCGTGACGGATTTCATCCGCAAGGAACTCAACTCGGATTGAGCATGTGAACAGCGTGATGGACCAGGAATCAACAAGGGAGAGAGATATGTCTGCATCGGACGCACAGCATCAGCAGGACCTGTGGAGGAAATACAGCGAAACACGGGATCCGGCCATCCGGGAACAGCTGATCCTGGAATACGCCGATCTGATCAAGTACGTCGCAGGCCGACTGAGCATTTACTTCGGATCCAACGTGGAATATGACGATCTGATCGGGTACGGCGTGTTCGGTCTGATCGACGCCATTGAGAAATTTGATCCGTCCAAGAAGATCAAGTTTGAGACCTATGGCTCCCTCCGGATTCGCGGTGCCATCATCGACAGCATTCGCGAGCAGGATTGGGCGCCCCGTTCCCTCCGGAAGAAGTCCAAGGATTTGGAAAAAGCCTGGTCCGAGCTGGAGAACAAGCTTGGACACGCCGCCTCTGATCAGCAGGTTGCAGATCAGATGGGCATTTCGGTGGATGAACTGAACAAATTGGTTCAGGAAATGAACATGTCCCAGATGGTATCGCTCGATGATTACCTCGAACAGAACCATGAGGCCGGACTCGAACTGTCCGATTCCTCTTCGACGGAGATTCTGCCTGAACGCCGCATGGAGATTGTGGAAGTACGCGATATTCTCTCCGAGGCCATCGAACGCCTCCCCGAGAAGGAGAAGACGGTCATTTCCCTCTATTACCATGAAGAATTGACCCTCAAGGAGATCAGTGCTATCATGAAAGTGTCTGAATCCCGCATCTCGCAGCTGCATACGAAGGCGATCCTGCGTATGCGCGGCCGATTGGAGAGGCAGCGTAGTCTGATGGGCGACTGATGGTACGACAGATGAACCCTGCACCACGATGGACAAAAAAGCAAAGGTGCAGAAGGAGTGAAGTTCATGGACCTGGACGCCCGATATCGCCCGCTGTATGAACTGGAATACAGGCAAGACGGAGTTTTCCTGAAAGTGAACAGACCCCAGGGAGCCGCACCGGCCGCCTCGGAGAACGAGGTAATGGAAGAGGTGCGGCGTTTGCGCGTTCATGCGTTCAATGCCGTCGCCATTGCGGATACGGTCCGCCGTGCAGAGGGAAACCCCGTCAAAATCGCGGAATCACAGGAACAGGAACGCATCGACAGCCATGCGGAGGTCGTTGCCACGCCGGACAAGATGAAGGCATTCGTCAACCTGCGCGCGCCGGAAGGCGGCGGAGAGCCGCCAACCCGTGAAAGCATCCTGACTGCGCTCCGTGAGAAGAGCGTTGTCCATGGCATCATGGAAACGGTCCTGGACGATCTGGCCAAGTTCCCTGTATACGGACAAAACATCCTCATTGCGGAGGGTACGGTTCCGGTCAACGGGAAGAATGGATTGGTCAGCTACCAGGTGGATTTGAAGAAGGATCGGAAACCAACCATCCGTGAAGACGGAACGGTTGATTACAAGGATATGAACCTGATCGAGAGCGTTACCAAGGGCCAGATCATCGCGACACTCGTACCGCCGGTTCCCGGCACGATAGGCCGGCTGGTCACCGGTGCGGAACTCAAGCCGCTGGACGGAAAGCCTGTCGGCTTCTCCCGCGGACGCAATGTCATCGTCACGCCGGACGGGCAAAACCTGGTGGCTGACATCGACGGGCAGATTCTCTTCGCGGACGGAAAAATCAGCGTGTTCGCCACTTATGAGGTAAAGGCGGACGTGGACAACAGCACCGGCAACATCAACGTCGTCGGCAATGTGACCATCCGTGGCAACGTTCTTGCGGGTTTCATGGTGGAAGCCGGCGGCAATGTCGAAGTGGAGGGCGTCGCGGAAGGCGCCACCATCCGTGCGGGTGGAGACATCATCCTCAAACGCGGCATGATCGGAAACAACAAGGGAATTCTGGCCGCAGGCGGAGACATCATCGCCAAGTACATCGAAAACGCGACCCTGGAGGCAAGAGGTGACATTCGCGCCGAAGCCATCATGCATTGCGATCTCAAATGCGGCAACCGGTTGGAACTCGGCGGCAAAAAGGGTCTGCTGGTTGGCGGCGTCGCACGGGTCGGGCGGGAAATTGAAGCGAAGTTCATCGGCAGTGTGATGTCAACCGTCACCGTTCTGGAAGTGGGCATCGATCCGCATCTGCGGGAGCGGCTGAAGTTGCTGCGCACCGAAGTGCCGGCCATGGAAGAGAATCTGCTGAAGTCCAATCAGGCCATCAACCTCCTGAAACGGATGGACAGCACGGCTTCGTTAACGGATGACAAACGCGAGATGCTGGCGAAGAGCACCCGTGCCAAGTTCTTTTATGAAGCAAAGCTCATGGAATACCGCAAGGAAGTCCTCGACATCGAGGCGCGCCTGCAACAGGAATCCGCGGGGCGCATCAAGGTCCAGGGCTCGGTTTACAACGGTGTTCGTGTTTCCATTGGAAGCTGTTCGATGTACATCAAGGAAACGCTTCAATACTGCTCCCTGTACCGCGATGGAGCGGATGTGCGTGTCGGTTCGTTATGAGCAGATTCCATGAAGCTGTTGGAAGGCGGGTGATGTGATGTCGATCAGGCCCATCGATTTCCAGACAATGGTTCCCAAAGTCAATGAGCAGGCACGGCTGCAAAACGAAGAACAGCATCGCGGTGTATCCCAGCAGCAGCAGCAGGCGGAGAATGCTTCCCAGAATGCCCAGACAAAGACAGAAACCGTCCATCAGCAGGATGGCGCCCAGAAGGCGGACATCCGGGAAAAGGAAGCTGAAAGGCGAAGAAAAAGAAAAGAAGCCGGAAAGGGCAAGGGGGGTTCCACGGAAGAGGTTGCCGCAGTGGAATCGAAAAAGACCATCCGGCAGCCCACGGAAGGCAGAACCATCGACATCAGACTCTGATCGGCGTTCATCCCCGCTTGGGACGCGCGCCCGGCAAACAGGCAGGAGAACGAATGAACGGTTTCTTTATCTGTATCGTCCTCATCGGCATCGTCATCACGGGTGTATCCCTGATGTTGATTCTTGCGGATAAAAGCAGAAACCATGATTATCGGCTCGATCTTGGACAGAAGCGCGAGGCCCTCGTGGACACCATTGAGGATGCGGAAACGCTGGTTGAGGAATTGAATCGCTTTTCCGACTATGTCGTCACCCAATGCGAGAAAAAGCAGATGGAAGTCAAGTGCGAGGTGCAGCGGGCGGATTCCCTGATGGGACAATTGTCCGCCGCCAGTGCCGTACTTGAGTCGAAACTGGCGCAGGTCCGGACGGCCGGACCGCTTTCCCATGGTGCGTCCATGGCAGGCCAGACCGTTGCCGATGCGGATTCATCGGACGCAGGCATGCCAATCAATGCCGATTCCCGGTTCAAGGAAGTTTCCGATGCCAACGTTCCGCATCCGGTCCTTGCCTTGTCGCATGCCGGATCGACGATCGCGACAAGCCCCCCGCATGTGCCCGGAACTGTCCGGACCATCCGCCGCCCTTTGCCTGCAGGGCGTGTGATGGATGGGCTGGAACCATCCACGCAGACATCCGCCGGCATGGCGAAGGTTTCAGGGGACACTGTCGACCCACCCGGAAAGGATCCGGTCGCACAGGAGCGGGGACGTGTCGTCATGCTGGATGCACGGCGGATGGAAGCCCTGCAATTGGCGAAAAAGGGGATGACCCATGTGGAAATCGCCAAGGCCCTGAATATGGGCAAAGGGGAAATTGAGCTCATCGCCCGGATCGGCAGCGGTTCATGAACCGTACGCACGGTCCGAGCATCCTGCTGGGCATTGGCCTTGGGACCCTGTTCACCGCGCTATTGGGCATGCTCTTTTTTTTGGGCTATCATCCCGCGCCTGATGATGCGGAAGTCCTCCGCCGCGCTGCGGAACTCGGCATGGTGCAGAAGGAAGACACGCAGGTCGCGGGGGTTGCAAGGCAAAAGGACGGAAGCTGGGTTGTCATCGTATCGGAAAAGGATACCACGGTGGATCTGGCAACCCGCCTTGTAACAGCCGGTTTGCTGACGAGCGAACTGGAATTTGAGATCGTCGCCAAAAGCGAATCCCTTCCGGATCCACCTTCTCCGGGACGTTACCTGATAGCGGCCGGTTCAGGTGCCAAGGAAGTGGTCGGAACCATGAAAAACGGACCTGCTCGGGAATGAGCGGTCCGTTTTGTTGTTTCATTCCATCTGATTGATGTAGTGTCCGGTGAGGGAGTGGCGCTTCTTTTCCTGAAAAACGCCGTTTTCACGCAGAAGATCGGCAATCCATGCGCTTCTCGAATGCAGGACCAGGTCATCGCCATCCACAGCGGCATCCATCGGCTGGATGGCTCGGATTTCGAGAAGGACGTCCGGGTCGGTCAGGAGTATTTCGATCAGGGAATCCTTCAACTTCTTGGAATGCACGATGACGGGATAGGCCTCCACCCCTTTGAAGTCGATGATCCGGAGCAGCCGCACGGTTGCCTTGTCCTTCATCCGATATTCTTCATTGGCGGCGGAATGACACGCCTGTCGCTCCGATTCCGGAAGACGCGGCGATGCGGCCAACCGTTGCCAGTATTTGGCGCGCACATTGTAGTAATGATAATTGTAGATGGCCTTGCGTACATTGTCGATCCGCTCGAACGGCTTGATGTCAAGGTATTCGAGATGATGGAAACTCTCCATGATGAACTCGTGCTTGGAGAGATCGCCCATGCGGTATTGAATCAGCAGGCTCTGGCGATATTGCAGGAATTGTTCGAATTTGCTGCGTACCATGCGGTTGTTCCCTCGTCCCTCCATGATATCACGCCGGACCCTGTTCGTCACGGGGACATCCATCCTGTGATCCCTGTGCCATGCCTGATTGACAGGTCCGGGCAAGATTGCTATGATGTTGGCAGGTCGCACCGGGCAGGCCATTGGCAGGCGGTGCGACGGCAGAATCCCCGGATGTGGGGATGAGAGTAGCATAGTGGAGATGAGAGGAGTACCAACATGTCAAAAAATCATGTTCCCTACAAAACATATCTTTCGGAGAACGAGCTCCCGGAAGCCTGGTACAATATCCGCGCCGATCTCCCCAATCTGAAACCCTATCTTCATCCCGGCACCCAGCAACCCGTCGTTCCGGACGACATGACCGCGATTTTTCCGATGGCCCTCATTGAACAGGAAATGACCATGGAACGCCATATCCCGATTCCGGAGGAAGTACGGGAACTGTATCGCGCCTTCCGTCCGTCTCCGCTTTGTCGCGCCTACAATCTCGAGAAGGCACTCGGCACCCCGGCGCGCATCTACTACAAATATGAAGGGAACAACCCTTCCGGCAGTCACAAGCTCAATACAGCCATCCCGCAGGTCTACTACAACAAGCAGGCCGGCATTCGCCGCCTCGCCACTGAAACCGGCGCCGGCCAGTGGGGCACTGCGCTTGCAGTCGCAACCCAGATGTTCGGACTGGAATGCACGGTGTACATGGTCAAGGTCAGTTATCAGCAGAAACCTTATCGCAAGGGGATCATGCAGACCTATGGCGCCACTGTGTTCCCGAGTCCGACGAACCTTACGTCGGCCGGCCGCGCGGTGCTGGAAAAGGATCCGAATTCCATGGGCAGTCTTGGCATCGCCATCAGCGAAGCGGTTGAAGACGCGGCTTCGCACGCCGACACGAATTATGCGCTCGGGAGCGTGTTGAACCACGTCCTGCTGCATCAGACGGTCATTGGTCTTGAAGCCATGAAGCAGATGGAGAAAATCGACGAATATCCGGATATGGTCATCGGCTGCTGTGGCGGAGGAAGCAACTTCGGCGGAATCGCATTCCCGTTCCTGCGTGAAAAGATCGTCAACGGCAAGAAGACGGAAATCATTGCGGTCGAGCCGGCTGCCTGCCCCACGCTCACAAAGGGTACCTTCGCATATGACTTCGGTGATGTGGCCGGGTTGACCCCTCTCGTCGAGATGTACACACTCGGTCATGACTTCATGCCGCCTGGAATCCATGCAGGTGGGCTCCGCTATCATGGGGACTCGGGACTGGTCAGCCGCGCCTATCATGACGGCTATATCGGCGCCCGCGCCGTCCACCAGACGGAAGTGTTCGATGCCGCCGTTCTGTTTGCGAAAACGGAGCTGATTCTCCCCGCGCCGGAATCCGCCCATGCCATCCGCACGGCGATTGATGAAGCGCTGGCCTGCAAGGAGTCCGGAGAAGCGAAGACCATCCTGTTCTGCCTATCCGGTCACGGCAATATGGATATCACCGCTTATGAGGATTACCTCAGCGGAAAACTGCAGAACATCGAGTATAGCGATGCACTTT
This sequence comes from uncultured Clostridia bacterium, assembly GCA_942493335.1. Lineage (GTDB taxonomy): Bacteria > Bacillota > Clostridia > DSM-8532 > DSM-8532 > JAEWSN01. Next base: position 4,566,856 of record OW818693.1, read on the forward strand.
TGAAGGAAGGCCTGAAGGGATTGCCTGTCATCGGTTGAGCCAGCGGGCAGCCACCGTTTTTGGACCGTGGAAAGCATGCGACCATGGATTGTACAGAATCGTACGAGGACGGAAAAAACGGAAGAAGCAGATACAACAAGGGAGCGTATCCGGCGACGGATGCGCTCCCTCTTCATTTCCCGCAAGGGTGCGTGTACGGACTATTCAGGATGAACCCCTTTTTCGTTGCAGGCACGGCAATAACCATACAGCTCGAGTCTGTGTGATTCAACCGTGAATCCTGTTTCTCCGGCAACCCTGTGTTCGAGTTCCGAAAAGGGACAGCCTCCTGTGAGGCGGACAATGCCATGACAGCCCAGACAGATCATGTTGTGCTCATGCCCGGCATTTGCCGTTTCGTACAATGCCTTGGATCCATCCATCGGTACGGTCCGAAGGATTTCCCCGACGGTGGTGAGATGCTCGAGCACGCGATAGACCGTCGAGAGGGAGATGTCCGAGCCTGCGGCCTGAAGGACCAGGTAAAGGGCATCGGCCGACATTGGCGAGCCATGCAGGCGGACAGCCTCCAGCACATCCCTTCGGTGGCGGGTGGAACGCGGCTTGTGGATTTGGTTGCAGCCATCCATATGTGATGCCTTTCTTGCTTGCTCGCCTCTGCGCGATCCCAGTGCCTGCTTGCGCGCGATCCAAATGCCTGTTTGCGCACGAGCCCAATGCCTTTTCGCAAATCAGAACTTTCTCAAAGACTGTCCGCATCTGATGGTGAAGTCATGACCTTCACACGCATCAGGGTTTCGTCAAAGCCAGTTTCAATTCTTCCATGTTCTTGAGCATGACGGTTTCATAGCTGTCTGCAGGGTCGTCCTCGGTGCCTGTGACGAACGGATCCAAACTGTATACTCTTGCTCCGGTTTCGTTTGCGATGGTTTCAGCAGCCTTCGGCGCAAACTGAGGTTCTGCGAACAGCGCGGTCACGTTTTTTTCCCGAATGAGGTCCATGGTATCGGCCAGTTCACCTGCACCGGGTTCCGAACCGGGTTCCCGTTCGATGACTGCGACGATGTCCAGTCCGAATTCTTTTGCGAAGTACGGAAAGGCCTCGTGAAATGTGACGATCCGACTGCCTGCCAGCGGATCGAGGGTTTCATGCATTTTCTTTGACAAGGCCTCCAGCTTTTCCGTATACGCTTTTGCATTGGTATTGTAAGCGTCGGCATGCGCCGGGTCCGCTGCGGACAACTGCGTTGCAATCTGCTTAACTTCATGGATGGCGCCTGATACGGAGACCCAGAGATGGGGGTTCGGCTCCCCGTTGGCATCCTGGATCAGGGTTGCATCCTTGGCGGCTTCGATGACGGGAAGTTTCGGAAACTCACCCAACACATTGTCCAGGAAGGATTCCATACCCGCTCCATTGATGACAAAGGCATCGGCGTTTTCGAGCGACTTCAAATCAGAGGGGCGCAGCTGATAGTCGTGCAGGCAGCCGGTCTGGGGTCCGGTCATGCTCGAAATGGACACGCCGGGGATATTTCCGGCAATATTGCGGGTAAGAACATGCATGGGGTAAAACGAAGTGACAATCCGGAAATCGTTGCCGGGTGAAGCGGAAACGGCCTTTGAGGATGCCTCTCCGGCGGGTTGGGCGCAGGCGGTCAACAGCAGGATCGCTGCGGCCAGGAGGCTGGAAAGCTTGAATACGGCTGTATGGTTTTTTACTTTCTTGTACATTGGGCTCCTTTCAAATGCGAATGATTCGCATGAGCATATGCGTCATCATACCATTCCTGTTCCAGGGATGCAAGATGAACGCATGGGAAACGAGAGGAACGAAAAGACGGACCAGCGGAGGATGAACCGACAAACCCATGTATAACCGGCAATCCCACGAATAACGAGCAATCCCATGAATAACGGGTAGTCCCATGAATAACGGGTAGCCCCATGAGACCGGACGATGCGATGCAGAAAGACACTACACACAAACGGCGCGAAAGGCGGGAACAATGACAATACTGGTGAATGCAGGTGGTGAAGAACGCCGCCTTGACGTGAAAAAGGGTGAAAACCTCATGAAGGCGCTGCTTCGGCATGGCATCAATATCCCTCATCCCTGCCACGGGAAGGGGAAGTGCGAAAAGTGTCGGGTGGGCATTGCCCCGATGAAGGAAGCAAATTCGGGGAAAGTGATTTCGGACGGCAAAAGTGCAGATAAAGAAGGATCAGGCGGGATAGGCGCAGAAAAAGAGGCATTGGAAGGAACACGCAAGGGAAAGAACGCATCGGATGGGAAAAAACCGGGAAAAGGCGGAAACCGGCTTGCGTGCCTGACCGTGGTCCGGGAACCGCTGGTCGTGTCCATCGGGCACAAAGGCGGAGTTGGTTCGGTCAAAAAGATGAGGGATGAAACGGTTGTCCGGTCCGTAGCGAATGGATTGGGCGGGCGGGTCCGTTCCGGCCATATCACGAACCCACTCCCGCATGATCCGTTGATACCTTCGGTTGCCACGCGCAAGGCGGAAAAACAGGCACGGATGTCCAGTCAGGCCATTCAGCCGGATCCAAACAAAGGAAAGGGTAGGGTGAAACCGCCCACCCGGCGAGTAGTTGCGGTCATTCCACCGCTCCCGGTGGAGGGGGCCACTTCCTGGGAACGCGTGGTTGCAGGCTTTTCCAGAAAGGATCGCAAGGTACTGGAAACGGGTATGGAATTCGTGCTGCCGCACCTGGCTGAACTGGCGCCACCGGCAGGTGGACCGATCACACTGGTCCGGGCGGGAAGTGTATTTCTTGGCGTATGCAAAGGGAATTCAACGGAAGGACGGCTTGGGCTTGCCATTGGCATCGAAGGGGAGGAGATGACCGCTATCCTGACTGAATTGATGCAAGGAAGGGAAGTCGGAGAACGGAAGGTCGCCGTCCCGACAACGGACCGTGACGCTATGATCGGCATCATGCAGAAGGCTGTCACCTCGATGTGCAGTGACGCCGGTCGCCAGGCAGCCGAGGTGACCGATGTCGTCCTGGCGGCTCGAAGTTCTCTGCTGGAGACCCTCACAGGCCTTCATGCACCAATGGACATGGGGGGACAGGCGGTACCGACAGTTTTGGCGAAGCGAGTGATCCCGGCATCCCGTCTCGGGCTGAAGCTGGCACCCCATGCAACGGCCTATCTGCCGCCGGCCGAATCTGCGGTTTGCGGGCCGGATTGCGTGATGGCCACGATCAAGGGGGACGACCATCATCCTGCCGTGGTAGCCGGAGCGCTGACCTGTCTTCTAGATGGAAAGAGCAGAAAAGCGGCGGAGAAGTGGGCGGCGCGCAACCGTTGAAGCGACTGTGCCGGTCCGGATCTCCCCAAGTTCGTGTTGGACCTTACGGGAGGAAGGTTGAAACAGCCAGCCCGGATTTCATGCGGGTTTCAAGTTTTCCTCATGATTTTCGGGAGATGTCGGAAAACAGGGTTGACATCCCGTTGGGGGGTCTGTATAATATGAAAAGTCGACGGCAGCGACACACCGCAAAGCCCGACGAAAGACCGAAACGTGCGCCATTAGCTCAGTTGGTAGAGCAGCTGACTCTTAATCAGCGGGTCTTGGGTTCGAGCCCCTGATGGCGCACCAAAGAAAAATCCCGAAAGCGAAGGCTTTCGGGATTTTTGCAATGGGTCTGACGTCGACAAGACAGGAAGCCGACGTACCGGATCCTGCCTGGCGTTCAAAACTGGGTTGGTATTCATAGATCCCGTTACGGAGGAACCATGGCTGGAGAGTTGATGTTTACACAGAGCGAAAAGATTCTTGCGAATCGCCGGAAAAACCTGTTTGTGCTGGCAGGCATGCTGCCTTTGTTTCTTGCAGCGGTCTCTCTGATCTGGCTTGGCAGCGTAGGACGACAGGTTTTCGGTATCCGGCCGGAGGATGTGGCCTTCATTCTTCCGCTTGTCCTGGCCGTGCAGCTGATCCTGCTCGCAACCCGCATGCCGTCCCTCTTCAAAAAGGATTTGAAGCTGTCCTATGAAGCGATCGAAATCACCTCTTCCGGAGAAAAAAAGCAAATTCCTCTCCGTGATCTCCGGAAAATCCGTGTCCGCCGGGATACGGAAGGGGTTGTAACCAATTTGAGCTTGCATTTTTCCGGGAAGAACCGTCGTTTGACCGAACGGTTTATCCGTTTGTCCGGCTATTTTGAGATGAATGTGCTGCGCGACATGCTGATCCGATATGCGCAGGCAATCGGACCAGCCCAACTGAGGGTCATTGATTCTTGATGCTGCTGTACGTCCCCGTTTTCTTGATGCGAATCCCGTAAGGTGGTATAATCATGGATGTGCCGCTTTTCGGGTGTCGAGAAGGATCGGGGACCGGCATTGGTTATCCGGGCAGACATCCGCTATGGAATTCGCGTAGGCTTGTCACATGGATTGCAGAAACCGGGAGGATGAAGGGACATCATGCCGAAAGACAGGGAGGCCGTCAAGGTCGTTGCCCAAAACAGAAAAGCGCGGCATGAATACTTTGTCGAAGAAACGATGGAGGCCGGCATTGCCCTGCAGGGAACGGAAGTGAAGTCCCTCCGGCTCGGCAAGGCCAATCTGCAGGATTCCTACGCCCAGGTGAAAAACGGCGAAGTGTTCATATCGGGCATGCATATCAGCCCGTATGAAATGGGGAACCGCTTCAACCATGATCCGCTGCGCAGCCGGAAGCTCCTGCTTCACAAGAGTGAAATCGTGAAGCTTGGCGTTCAGACGCAACGGAAGGGTCTCACGCTTGTGCCGCTGTCCCTGTACTTCAAGAATGGGATGGTGAAGGTGGAACTGGCGGTTTGCAAAGGCAAGCTGCTGCACGACAAGCGGGATGATTTGGCGGAAAAGGACGCAAAGCGGGAGATCGATCGGAAAATGAAGGATTTCAACCGCTGAGTGGGGATGGGCTGTTCGCTCCAAGCAATGCAGTTCAGCCGAACTGAAGACATGAACACAATTTGGTTTCACCCGTCGGGCCAACGCCGGATGGTTTGGAATAATGACAAACGGGACGCATAGAGAGAAGATGGGGATGTAATGGTTTCGACGGGATTGTTGAAGCCGGGGAAGCGGGTCGTGGATTCTCGTCGGCCACGTTAAAAAACGGGAAAACAATAATTGCAACCAATAATAGCGATCTCGCTTTTGCGGCCTAACTAGGCCGTCGTCCCGCCGGGAAGGACCACGGTCCTGGATGGGGCGTCGACAGTGGTGAACGTGATATGAGTAAGCTTTGCCTCATACATGACAAATGAAGCTACTGAAGTGCCACTCTTGCCTTTGGGTGTGGCACGACGGGAAATTCGAACCAAAGGCTGCACCCGGAGATTGCCCTTGTGAATACGGTTTCGGACGCGGGTTCAATTCCCGCCATCTCCACCATATTCGTCACTTGCCGAACATACGGCAAGTGATTTTTTTGTCCTTTTTTTCTGATGCAATGGAGCATCCTGTCGGGTTTCATGGAACATCTTTGCAACTCTGTTGACGGATGTCGATATCAGGGCAATTGATGAGACTTTTTCCGTTCTTAATGGCGAATATTCAGACTATTTTTCATGGATGAACCCGAAGAAGAATGCGGAAAATCTCTTTTCATTGGTGCATTTGTTGCCATTTTTCATGTTCGCCAAGTAAAACACTGTAAATGAAGGATGATTTCCTAAACTCGCAAGATATGAGGTATTTTCCGCAAGTGCCGCCTATCCTTTGGGGACGGTCGGCATATAATGAAAGCGAAGGTTGCAGTGGTTTCCACAGCTGCCGGATTCAAGGGGCAATGCCCGGTTTCGGGTAAAAACAGTAACAGAGGAGAGTCGCCATGGCAGGAAAAACGAAAAAGGAAACGTTCGAAAGTACCCTCGCCCATGTCAGCACCAGCTCCAACCCGTCCGATCTTCGCATCACGGACATGCGCTTTGTGGATATCGCAGGCGCGCCGATGCATTGCATCCTCATGAAACTCTATACGAACCAGGGACTCGTCGGTTACGGCGAAGTCCGGGATTTTGCCAGCAAACGGTACGCCCTTATGCTCAAGCGGATCCTCATCGGGGAAAATCCCTGCAACATCGACCGGATTTTCCGCCGCATCAAGCAGTTTGGATTCACTGCCCGTCAGGCCGGCGGTGTCTGCGCAGTGGAAATCGCCTGTTGGGATCTTGCCGGCAAGGCGTACGGTGTGCCGATCTGGCAGATGCTCGGCGGCAAGTTCCGTGACAAGATCCGCATCTATTGCGATACGGATGTGGACGGAAAGCACACGGGCAAAGACATGGGCAAGGCGCTGAAGGCCCGCATGGACAAGGGCTTCACCTTCCTGAAGATGGATCTGGGTCTCGGCGTGCTTGAAGGCGAGAAGAATGTCCTGACCGCACCGCTCGGCTTCGTCGAGGAACAGCGGAAATCCTATGATGCCATCCGCCGCGCCAAGGAAACCGGGGACGACATGGCCATCCGCCAGGCGAAAACCCATAATTATGATCTGTACAACATTGCCCATCCCTATACAGGCATCCATGTCACCGAGCATGGGCTGGACATTCTGGAGAACTATGTGAAGGAAGTCAGGGATGTCATCGGCTACGATGTGCCGCTTGCCATCGACCATTTCGGCCACATCTGTGTGGAGGACTGCATCAAGCTCTGCCGCCGCGTCGAGAAATTCAGCCTTGCCTGGGCGGAAGACATGATTCCGTGGCAACTCACGGACCAGTACGTACGGCTCCGCAACAGCACCACGACCCCCATCGCCACCGGCGAGGACATCTATCTGAAGGAAGGCTTCAAACCTCTGCTCGAGAAGGGCGGCGTTTCCGTCATCCATCCCGACCTGCTGACCTCCGGCGGCATCCTTGAAAACAAGAAGATCGGCGATATGGCGCAGGACTATGGTGTGGCCATGGCCGTGCACATGGCGGAAAGCCCCATCGCCTGCATGGCGGCGGTCCATTCCATCGCCTCCACCGAAAATTTCCTGGCCCTCGAATACCATTCCGTCGACGTCGACTGGTGGGATGACATGGTCACCGGGTTACCGAAGCCGCTTGTGAACCACGGCTGGATCGATGTCCCGAACAAGCCCGGCCTTGGCATCGACACACTGGTGGACGAAGTGTTGGCCGAGCACATCCATCCAGAAATTCCCGGCATGTGGGAATCCACCGAAATGTGGAATGACGACGTTGTGGCGGACCGGCTTTGGAGTTAAGGCGCTGGAAAGAAATTCCTTGCTCTATTGTTAAAAGAATGGCAAGTCTGGCTGTTGTTTTTTGAAATCCATAGAGCAAGTTATTCCTTTCCAAATAGTGAGACAGGAGTGACAGAATGAACATGATGGGAAAGGTCGCATTGATCACCGATGCTTCCACCCAGGCTGCGGAGGCGGTGGCAAAGCGCCTCGAACAGGACGGGATGACCGTATTGCGCAATTATCCGGACGGCCTTCCAAAAGGTGCTGCGGGCAATTCCCACTGCTCCACCTATTCGACGGTCAGTTTGAAATCCGTGCAGGCCCTTTCCGCCTGGGTGAAGGAAACCGCACAGCGTCTGGACAGCCTGATCCATACCGACAACGTCATCTTCCGGGCCAGCGTCGAGCAGATTTCGGAAGAGGATTTCAGAACCTATGTCAATCGGAATGCGAAAAGCGCCTTCCTGACCACGAAGGTGCTGGCCGAGGACATCGCGAAAAACGGGGGCGGATCGGTTGTATACCTTTCCTCCCTGCACGATGAGAAGCCCACTGGCGGTGCAGTCGCCTACAGTGCGGGCCGGGGCGCCGTGAAGATGCTCTGCCGCGAAATGGCCCTCTTCTTCGGTCGCAAACAGGTGCGTTGCAATCTTGTGGAAATGGACACGACCGAGGAAACTGTCGAACAACTGGACAGCCTGCTGATTCCCTTCAATTATGATGTGGCATCCAAGGTGTCCATGCGCCGGATGACGAAGCCGGACGACTTTGCAGGAACCGTATCCTTCCTCGTTTCGGAAGATGCCGCCCATGTCAATGGGGCGGAAATCCGGGTCGACGGCGGACATCTGTTCCACTATTTCGACCGCTGAGGGGGTGACGGCATGGAATTGAATCTAAAAGGCCGCACGGCGGTCGTCACCGGAGGCGGAAAGGGCGTAGGCGCCGGCATCAGCCGGAAGCTCGCCGCCGAAGGCGTCAAGGTCATGATCATCTGCAACTCGAACCGCGACATGGCGGAAGCACATGCGCAAACGCTGCGGGATCTCGGCGGAACCGCGGAGGTGTATCAGGCGGATGTGGGAGACCGTATCCAGGTGGACGCCATGATGAAACACACTGCGGAGGTTTTCGGCGGGATCGACATCATCGTGAACAACGCTGCCTGGCAACCGAACCTGGACATCGACGAGTATACCGAGGAACAGTACGACGACATCATGCGCATCAACCTGGGCGGTTATTTCCGCTGCATGCAGGCCGCCATTCCCTATCTGAAGAAGAGCGACGCCGGACGCGTCATCATGATTTCGTCCGTGCATGGAAAACGGCCGGGCGATTTCGACGTCTGCTATTCCATGACGAAGGGCGGCATCAAGATGCTGGTGCGCGAAGCCGCCATCGAGCTGGCCGAGTACGGCATCACGGTCAACGCCATCCTGCCGGGCGGCGTGAAGATCGAGTTCAAATCCGGTTTCTCCGCCCCGTTCAAGACCATGCGGAAGCAACGGGACCGGAAGTACACCTGGGCGCCGCTGAAGCGTGTCTGCGTACCGGACGACGTCGGAAACCTCGTGGTCTTCCTCGCCTCCGGCGCGGGAGAGTATCTGACCGGAACAAGCATCCGCATGGACGGCGGGTCCATGCTTCTGTAACCGCACAAAGCGATGAAGGGCCGATTTCCGGATGCGGCAGACGCAGTCCGGCAAGGAAAGGGAGCAAACGATGAAATTCAGCGCGAAAGAGGACATCATCCAATTGACGCCGATGTGGACCGGGGAACGGTTCGAAGATGGCCGCCCGAAGGTGTCCGACGACGTCCTGCGCCGCATGCGCAAAATCACCCTGGAGGAGGCCTGGGGCCCTATCTGGAGCGAAGGCTACAAATACCAGTTCCAGGGCGACTTCAAGATTTCCCATCCCGGCACCGTTCTGGTCGGTCGCGCCGTGACGGCCGTCATGGTCCCGAAGCGCCCCGATCTGGACAGCACCCTCATGAACTACGGTCTGAAGGAAGAAGGCCGTCGCGGTTTCTTCAATCAATGGGTCATCGACTCCCTCGTGGAGGATGACGTCGTGGTGGTCGACCTGTTCGACAAGATCTTCCAGGGAACCTATGTCGGCGGCAATCTCTCCACTGCCATCGCCACCCGCACGAAACGCGGCGGCGCGGTCATCTGGGGCGGTGTGCGCGATCTGGAGCAGATCGTGAAGATCCCGAACATGCAGACCTATTACCGTGGAAACGACCCGACGGGCATCGCCGATGTCACGATGACCAGTTTCAACGGACCGACCCGCATCGGCAACGCCATCTGCATGCCCGGCGACGTCGTGCTCGGCACCCAGTCCGGCGTTTACTTCATCCCGCCGCACCTAGCGGAACGTTGTGTCGTCGGCGCGGAAAAATCCCATGTCCGTGACATCTTCGGCTTCGCGCGTCTGGAAACCAAAACCTACAGCACCGCCCAGATCGACGCGGCATGGACTGTCCCGATGTGGGATGATTTCTGCAACTGGTTCACCACCGATCCGGAAGCAGCCGAGTATCGTCACCTCACCTGGGATGACGAACTGAAGGATGCGAAGGAGAAAGAGAACAAGGAGCAGGCGCCAAACGTCCGTCTGTAAAAGCATAAAGATCCGATCCAGCCATGGTATATAATATGAAGCGGTTACAGAGGTTGTAACCGCTTTTCTTTTTATACTCCAAATGATAAAATGATGGCGGTTTGAACGACGGGCTCCATCGCCCGCATCGAAAGGGGTACAACATGCAATACCGCCCATTTGGCAACACCGGCATCGACATCTCCGCGCTCGGCTTCGGTGCCATGCGCCTGCCCGGCAAAACTGTGAACGGCAAGCAGGTGATGGACGAGGAGGAAGGCATCCGCATCATCCGCAGGGCCTTCGAACTCGGCGTCAACTATATCGACACGGCTCCCTACTATTGCGACGGGGAGAGCGAGGTCATCGTCGGGAAGGCTCTGAAGGGCTGGCGCGACAAGGTGTATCTTTCCACGAAGAACCCCATCGAGAACGCGTCCGGCGACGACTGGCGCGCACGTCTTGAAAAGTCCCTGAAGAAACTGGATGTGGACTGCATCGATTTCTACCATATGTGGGGCATCAGCCTTGAAGCCTACAACAACAGCATCAATGTACCGAACGGACCGTTGGAGGCTGCCCGCCGCGCGAAAGAGGAAGGCCTTATCAAGCATATCTCCTTCTCCTTCCACGACAAGGCGGAGAATCTGCTGCCGCTGGTCGACACCGGTGTTTTCGAAACCGTCCTGCTGCAGTACAATCTGTTGGATCGCGCGAATGAACCCGGTATTGCCCGCGCCAGGGAAAAGGGGCTCGGCGTGGTTGTCATGGGTCCTGTGGGCGGCGGTCGTCTGGGCATGCCTTCCGAAGCCATCCGCAATCTTCTTCCCGGCAAGGTGAGTAGCAGCGCCCAGCTGGCCCTGCGTTTCGTCCTGGCCAATCCAGGCGTCACCTGTGCCCTTTCCGGGATGGGAACAATGGAAATGGTCGAGGAGAATTGCCGTGTCGCATCCAATGAAGCACCGCTCTCCGAAGCCGAGTTGATCAGTGTGAATGCTTCCATGGAAGAGAACAAGCGCATGGCCGAATTGTACTGCACCGGCTGCAACTACTGCATGCCTTGTCCGCACGAGGTCAACATCCCGCTGAATTTCCAGCTCATGAACTACAAGCGAGTCTACAAGCTTGAGGCTTATGCGAAGGAGCAGTACAAACAGATCGGCAAAGTGGACTGGATGAAGGGCAAGGATGCGTCCGCCTGCATCGAGTGCGGCCTCTGCGAGGAGAAATGCCCTCAGAAGATCAAGATCCGGGAGCAGCTCCGTGAAACCGCCGAAGCACTCGGATAAATGCGGGTCAGGCCATGTGCCATACAAGGAGGAGTTTCCCATGGCGAACATCATACATTCCGTGATCTTCACCCTGAAGCATGCGCCGGGGTCCGCTGCGGCGGAACAGTTCCTTGCGGATGGACGCCGGATCCTGACGGGTATTCCGGTTGTCATCGGCTTTAAGGCATTCCGCCAGGTTTCCACGAAGAATCCGCATCAATATGGGTTTTCGATGGAGTTTGCCACGCGGGCCGACTATGAGACCTACAACAATCATCCGGACCATGTCGGTTTCGTGGCAAGCCGTTGGATTCCGGAAGTGACTGATTTTCTTGAAATCGACTACGACGAGATTCCCTGAGTCCGCAGATCGGAATTTCCGGGATCCGGCCGGTTTGTGCCGGATTCCCGGGATCCCGGTCGCGATAGGTCGGGAAGCCCTGTCGTTCCTTGGAGGGTAACATGAAGGATCAAAAGGTTCTGCTCGAGGAAATGCGTGCGTTCCAACCGGCAAAAGGCCATATGGCCTTCTGGTGGCTCGGGCAGATGGGGTTCGGCCTGAAACTGGCGGGAAGGCTGATCACGATCGATGCGTTTCTGATGGATCATCCGCATCGGCAGGTGCCGGCTGCCATCGATGTGGACGCGCCTGTTTCCGCCGATCTTGTTTTCGGCACGCACGACCATATCGATCATATTGATCGGGTTGCGTGGAAGCGGATCGCAAAGGCAAGTCCGGCCACGCGCTTTGTGGTGCCGGCGTTCCATCGGGCTTCCGTCCTGTCCGAACTGGGCGTGGACGAAGCGCGCGTGATCGGCGTGGATGAGGGTCGGTCCTACGAGGAACCGGAGTTCACCATCAGGGCCATTCCCTCCGCCCATGAGTTTCTGGATACGGATGCGGCAACTGGCCTGCATCCCCATCTGGGATACATCATGGAAGCGGATGGGCTTCGCATCTATCATGCAGGGGATTCCTGCATCTATGAGGGCATGCATTCCAAACTGAAGGCTTTCGGTCGTTTCGATGCCATGTTCATTCCCATCAACGGGCGCGACGGTGTCCGGTACCGTCGGAACCTTATCGGCAACATGACGGCACAGGAAGCGGTGGACCTCGTCGGGGCCGTCAAGCCGGGCCTCGCCATACCGGGACACTATGAAATGTTTGCGGCCAATCCCGGAGATCCGGCGCTGTTCGCCGATTACCTCGACGCAAAGTATCCCGGCATTCCCTGCTGGATCGGAGAGCACGGCGTGCGCGTCGACCTCTGACATGCGACAAGCAGCATGCACGCCGATCATGGCCAGGCAGCGTGCACGGCGATCATGGCCAGGCAGCGTGCACATCAGCATCCGTCAACTGACGGAGTCGTGAGGCCCTGCATTCATGCGGATACCGGGTCGTCCTCCTGCAGGTACAGCCGCAGCATGTCCCCCAGGGTCTGCAGGTTGACCGGTTTCGGCAGGTAGTCGTTCATTCCGGCCGCCAGACAGACTTCCCGATCCCCCATCATCACGTTGGCTGTCATCGCGATGATGGGGGTGTTTTTGTTCTCCAGACTGTGCGCCCGAATACGTCGCGTCGCGGCGAATCCATCAGCAACCGGCATCTGGCAGTCCATCAGGATGACATCGTACCGGGTGAGCTGGCAGGCATCAAAGGCTTCCGATCCGTTTTGGGCGATGTCACAGTGGTATCCCAGTTTTTTGAGCATCATCACAACCACTTTCTGATTGGTCGGGTTGTCCTCCGCCACCAACAACCTGTGTTCCGTCAGAAGCCGTTGTTCCTGCGCCAGATGCCGTGTCACGAGAACGTCGCCCTTGGGTGTCGACGGATTTTCCGCGATCTGGACGATCATCGACAGGCAATCCAGCAGTTCCGACAGACGGACCGGTTTCGAGATGTATCCGGCAAATCCGCTTTCATGCGCGCTTTTCGAGTCTCCCTTGTTGGCCACCGATGTGATCAGAACGATGGGAAGGTTTCTGCACGCCTCAATGGCATGCAGCATGGAAGGAAATAGGGCAGGTTCGATGTCCGGCTGCTGGTTGTCGAGCAGAATGGTGGTGATGGGCGCCGCGTCGCGTTCAACATGCGCCAGGAGGTCGAGGGATTCCCTGACGGATTCCGCGTGCTGGACGAAGATGCCCGCTTCTCCGAGGTATTGGGCCAGAATCTGCCGCTGTGTTTCATTCCCGTCGACCAGGAGCATCCTGCGGCCCTTCAATTTCGCATGGGACAGGTTCATGGGGGTCTGACCCGCCATATCCGGCTCGAAGCGGGCAGTAAACCAGAATCGTGAACCCTTTCCATATTCGCTGCTTAGTTCAAGCCGTCCCATCATCAGTTCGACCAGTCTTCTCGATATGGCCAACCCCAGGCCGGTACCTCCGAATTTGCGTGTCGTGGATGTATCCGCCTGATCGAACAGGTCGAAGATATGCCCGAAGTGCTCGGGTTTGATGCCGATGCCCGTGTCCTCCACGGTAAAGATGAATTCATCGGACCCGTTGGACCCCATTGCGGTGGAGACAATGACTTCTCCCCGTTGTGTGAACTTGATGGCGTTGCTGATCAGGTTGTTGAGAACTTGCTTGAGCCTGCCCGGATCCCCGATCACCTGTTGCGGGATGCCGGAATGGATCAACGAATGGATGGCAAGCCCTTTTTGTTCGGCTTTCGGCGCATTCATGGTGACGCAGTCCTCCACAACGGAACGGATGCTGAAGGGGATGGTCTCCATCTCCAGTTTGCCGGCCTCGATCTTCGAGAAGTCGAGAATGTCATTGATCAGGTACAACAGGATGGATGATGCATGCCGAACCTCGTTTGCGTAGGAATGCTGCACTTCATCAAGGTCGCTGAGCATCAGCAGTTCCAGAAAACCGATGATGGCATTCATGGGCGTCCGGATTTCGTGGGACATGTTGGCGAGAAAGTTTCCCTTTGCCTGGTTGGCGGTTTCCGCCTCAAGCGTGGCCTTTCTGAGCAGGGTTTCGTTTCGTCGGCGATCCGAGATGTCCCGTGTGATGATCAGGAGGCCCCAGGGGTCATTCTGCCCGTCTTTCAGCAAGCCTCCGTTCGACTCGATCCAGAAGCGTGTGCCATCCATGCGCACCGCTTCATATTCCTGAAGGCCTATGCGCTCTCCGGCGAGTGTGCGCATCACATTTTCGTATGCTTTTGCCTTGGAAAGGGGACTCAAAAAATCGAACGTGTTCTTCGTATGGATGTCCAGGGTCCGGTCCATGGCAAAGATCCGATAACCGGCCTCCGAAAGGTACTTCAGATTTCCTTGAAGATCGCAGATGGTCACACAGTCCGGGGAGTATTGCATGACGGAATCGAACATCAGCTCGGTTTCGCTTGAACGACGCTCGAGCATTCTGAGCGCGGACAGCTTCCCGTCTGCGAGGCTGCATAGACGCAGAAAGTCCTCGGCAAGATCAGCGGGGTCCTCCGGACTGCCGTCCGGAATTCCATGGGCTCTTTCCCGCAGCGATTCCAATTGCTGCTGCAGGTCGGCTGTTGTGGGGAGACCGGGCTGCGCCATGGGAATGGGTTCACCAAGGATATTGTCAACCATAGGATGTCACCTCCCACTCGTTCTATACCACTTTTTCAAGAGATTACCTGCGAGAAGCACAGCGCCTGGGAATGTCCCCGAAGCAGTTCCGGCACGTGTGCGGGGATGAGAACCGTCGAGAGGGCGGACACGTAGGAAAAGGGGGCTGATCAAGCCGGAATGTGGTATACTGTAAGGACATCAGGCAGAGTGCCTGGACATCTTCATACCGGTCTGTCTTCTTGCCGGTTGATGGCATACGCATGCCGTCTTCCGGAATGACCGTGTTTGCGGACATGTCGCTTCAGGCAACAATCGCAATAGCATCCAGGAGGTGGCCGTCCGCAAGGGATGGCATGACATTCATGATTCAAGTAAACGGAGTATCCCTCAGATTTGCAGACAAGAAACTTTTCGAGGATGTAAATGTCAAATTCACCGCAGGCAACTGCTACGGGGTCATCGGAGCGAATGGTGCCGGCAAGACCACCTTCATCAAGATCCTTTCGGGAGAAATCGAACCGAACGAAGGCGATGTGTCCATTACGCCCGGCGAACGGCTGGCCATTCTCAAGCAGGATCATTTCGCCTTCGATTCGTTTCCCGTGCTGACCACGGTCATCATGGGCCATCAGCGTCTGTATGCGATTTCACAGGAGAAGGAGATTCTCTATGCGAAACCGGATTTTACGGACGAGGATGGCATGCGCGCATCGGAACTCGAGCACGAGTTTGCCGAGCTCAACGGATGGGATGCGGAGACGGATGCGGAGAAACTGCTGATGGGTCTCGGCATCGGTCGGGATCAACATGAAAAGCTGATGTCCGAACTCTCGGGATCGGACAAGGTGAAGGTGCTGCTGGCGCAGGCATTGTTCGGAAATCCGCACATTCTGCTGCTGGACGAGCCGACGAACCATTTGGACTTCAAGGCCATCAACTGGCTTGAGGAATTCCTGATGGATTATGAAAATACGGTCATCGTGGTTTCGCATGACCGTCACTTCCTCAACAAGGTCTGCACGCACATGATGGATATCGACTACGGCAAGGCCACGCTCGTCACGGGCAACTATGATTTCTGGTATGAGTCCAGCCAGCTGGCCACCCGCCTGCTGAACGACCAGAACAAGAAGAAGGAAGAAAAGGTGAAGGAACTGCAGGCTTTCATCATGCGCTTCTCGGCCAATGCTTCCAAATCCAGGCAGGCCACCTCGCGCAAGAAGCTGCTCGACAAGATCACCATCGACGATATCCATCTTTCCTCCCGCAAGTATCCGTTCGTCGGCTTCACGCCGACCCGAGAAGCAGGGAAGGAAATCCTCGCAGTGGAGAACCTCTCCAAAACCATCAACGGCGAGAAAGTGCTCAACAATCTGTCTTTCCGTGTGGAAAACGGGGACAAGATCATTTTCCTGGCGCGCAGCGAAGCCGCACGCACCACGCTGTTCCAGATCCTCATGGGGGAAATCGAACCGGACGAGGGCACCTTCAAATGGGGAATCACCACCAGCCAGGCCTATCTGCCGAAGGACAACAACACCTTCTTCGACGGTGTGGAGTATTCGCTCGTGGACTGGCTGCGCCAGTTCTCCACGGAAAAATCGGAGAATTTCATCCGGGGTTTCCTCGGGAAAATGCTCTTCTCCGGGGATGAACCACTGAAGATGGCCCATGTCCTGTCCGGCGGTGAGAAAGTACGCTGCATGTTCTCCCGGCTCATGCTTTCCGGTGCGAATGTGCTGCTCCTGGACGAACCCACGAACCATCTTGACCTCGAATCCATCACGGCCGTCAACAACGGGTTGACCGCCTTCAAGGGAACCATGCTGTTTTCCTCGCACGACCACAAGTTCATCGAAACCATTGCCAATCGTGTCATTGAAATCACACCGGAAGGCTTGATGGATCGCCGCATGGAATTCAACGAGTTCCTTGAGGACGAAGCCATCCAGAGCCAGATCGACGCCATGTACGGTGCGAAGACCTGATCTTTCTTGAAGTGTCGTAAGGAGGAACCATGCGGGAATGCATATGCAGCACGTGCGCGAATCTTCGTGAAGTGCTGGGGGATGAGGGACCGACGGGCGAATTCGCCTGTGTATACGGATACCCGGACGCGGCCTGTGAAAACTGCGAGACCGCGGAATGTGAACTGTCGTGCGCCCATTGGCTTGATGCGGATGCCGAACCGGAAACGGTGGCGGTGCAGTGCAGCCAGTGCGGCAAGGAGATGCAGATGGATGCCACCGATGCGGAGGATGGCGCTGTCTATTGCGTGGACTGCTACCTGAAGCGTGCAGGGCAGGGCGACTGAGGCAGGGTGACGGACTGGGTGTCCGGAATCGGTGCAAGTCATCAGGCCTTGAGATCGGCCGGGAGCCTATTGGAGGATACAGATGGGAAGAGTCGGTGATGAAATCGCGCGGATGCGCTTGTCAAAGGGATTGACGCAGAAACAACTCGCCAAGCAGGCGGGCGTCGCAGAAAACTATATCGCGGATGTGGAGGCCGGGCGACGTGTCATGCAGGATCAGCTGGCCACCCGCATCTCGAAGTTGCTGGGCGGTTCCTTCGGACCGGATGTGCCGGAATCCGAGGCGCCTGTTCAGGGCAAGACATCAGCCACCCGGCCTTCCGTGCCGGTGCGGCCGGTCACCCGCACGGTAGAACCCGCAGCGCAGCTGGTCTACTCGACAGCTTCGGATGCGCTCGAACCCAAAGCGGGATCAGCCGGAACCAATGCGGTCTGGAGCGATGCCTTCGGGCAGATGCTCAAGGAAGTACCCGTGTATGATGCGGCAATGGCCAAACAAACGGGAACGCGCACCATGGCCGTCGTTGGCGGCAAGATCGAAGATCAGTCGAAGGACAAGGTGTTCTGGCTTCGGGCGGAAGACAATGACATGATCGGATATCGCATCGTGCGGGAGGATCTCGTGTTCGGTGTCCAGACCCAGGTGCTGACCGATGACGGCTTCTATTTGGTGGAAGCGGGCGGGAACCGCCTGATGCGCCACCTCAAAGCTCTGCCCGGCGGCATGGTACAGATCACTTGCCACAAGGGTGCGCCGGTTCGTGAAACCATGCCCGCCAATCTGATCAAGGTGCTGGGACGGCTTCTGCGCGTAGAGGTCCGGCTGCCATGATCATCGATCTCCGGCAAGTCGTTGTCCAGATGGCCGTGATGCTTTTCATCGTTGCCGGCGGGTATGCAGCACGACGGTTTCATTGGCTCGATGGTTCCGCGGATACGGTCTTCTCCCAGGCGGTTGTCCGCATGACAGCTCCCTGTCTTGTCTTCTATGGCGTGCTCGGCAATCGGGAACGCCTTTTTTCTGGAAGCCTGCCGCAAGTCGTGGTGTCAGTCGCGGCTGCAGTCCTGCTGTCCGGTTCGCTGGTGTTTCTTGTTCTGCGGGCTGGACATTTCCGGCCCGACCATCGGTCTGTGCTGCAGGTCGCAACCATGTTCGGCAATGTGTCATTTCTGGGGATTCCGCTCTGTTACGGGCTTTTCGGGCAGGAAGGCCTGATGTATGCCTCGCTGTATGCAGCGGCGCAGGATGCGCTTTTCTGGTCCGTAGGGGTTGCCCTCATGGGCGGCGGCCATACGAAGGGCGAATGGAAACGGTTGTTGAATCCTTCCCTGATGGGTATCCTGCTGGCTGTCCTATTGGTGGCACTGGGGGTTCCTGTCCCGGAATTCGTTTTGAAGACGGCAAATACCGTCGGCGCGGCAACGTTGCCACTCTCCCTGATGGTGGTGGGGGCCGGATTTTATGGTGCGAAGGCAGAATGGGCCACCCTCCGCGGACTTCTTCCGGTGGCGGGGCTCAAACTGGTACTTGTGCCCGCAGTGATGACGGCTGCCCTTTCCCTGATCCCCATGGATCCGGTAGCGCGATGTGTTCTGGCGCTTGAGATATCCATGCCATCCGCAGCCGCAACGGTTGCACTGGCGCGGACCCTGGACAGGGATCATGGTTTCGCGGCGCAGGCCGTACTGATGACGACCGCCATGAGCGCGATCACCGTACCGCTGATGGTCCTTGCATTGAACTGGCTCGCAGTCTGAAAATCATGCGATGATCCCATGCTTGTGTGGCAAAGGAGCGGATGCAGTGGCGAAAAAAAAAGAAAAAAAGCGCGACAGGGGCTTCGGTGGGAAACCGAGTGCCCTTTTGGCGTTTTCCGTGCGAACCTTTTTGTTCTTCTGGTTTGCCCGTTATGCGCCCAAGTATGACCGGACCGCCCTGAAGGGGTTGAAGGGTCCATACATCCTGCTTGCCAATCATCCATCCAATCTGGATGCGTTTCTGGTGGGGCGAGGAATCAATCCGATGCGAACCAATTATGTGGCGAGCCAGTTTTTCTTCCGTTTCCCGATCCTGAAATTCCTGCTGGGGAGAATCGGAGCGATTCCAAAGTCGCATTCGGTCAAGGATATCCAGTCTCTCCGCCTGATGCTGAAATCCCTTGCAGCCGGCCGGGTTCTGGTCGTGTATCCGGAGGGAAGAAGATCCATGGACGGCCGGGGAAGCCGGTTTTCCGAATCCATGGCGAAGATGGCGAAGAAAAGCGGTTTACCGGTTGTGGCTGCCCGGCTCACCGGACCTTACCTTGCCTGGCCTCGTTGGGCGGACAGACCCGGAGTCGGGCCCTTGTCCGTTTCATTTGAACGCATTCTCGAACCTGCTGAACTTGCGTCATTGAGCGTGCAGGAAATTCACCTGCGCATGCGTGAGGCGCTCCGGTTCGACGAGTATGCTGCGAACCGCCGGGAGGGAAGGAAGTACCGCGCCAAGGATCGGACCGGAAAAATCGAGCGGCTGCTTCACCTGTGCCCCGACTGCGGAGCCTGGGAAGCCATCGAGGGGCATCTGGACCATATCGGATGCATGCGGTGCGGCGCGTCTGCCGCCATGGATGCGACCGGCTTCATTGCAAGGATGTCCGGCAAGCCGGTAGCGTGGCCCCAGGTGCCTGAATGGTTTGCCGTCCAGCGTGCGGCCATGGTGGATTCCATGCGGGATCCCGGATTCCGTATCGAGGCCGGTGTGACGGCCCTGGGGCGTGCGATCGACCCCAACCGTCCGATGGAGACCGTAGGATCCGGCAGTGCAGTCCTTGGGCGGGAAGGCCTGGATTTCATCGGCGTGGTGGACGGGCAGCCGAAGAAACTTCATTTTGCGATCACACTGCTGGAACTCCTGCCGGTTTCTCTGGGTAAGCACTTTGAGATCTGCGATGAGGATGGAACCTACTGGCAGTTTGCTTTGAAGGGTGCATCGAAACCTGTCCAATTCGAGCAATATGCGGACATCTGCCTGTATGGGGAGGCTTCGACATGGGGTTGATCCGGCTTTCGGAGCAGGCAGGTTACCTGCCTGGGTCCATCAATCTGGGTGTGGTCTGGAAAGGCTCCGATGCGGTCCTGATCGATACGGGGCTGGATGGATCTGCGTCCTCCCGGGCCTGGAAACATCTCCAGACAGAAGGGCTGGAACTGAAAGGCATTCTGAACACGCACGCCCATGCGGATCATTGCGGAGGAAATACCTGGCTGGTATCCAAACTGGGCATCCCCGTAGCAGCACCCATCGGGGAAAAACCGCTTATTGAGTGGCCTTACGGGCATCCGTTGTTCCTCAATTCCGGCGTGGCTCCCCCTGCATCGTTGCGCGGACGGCTTACCCTGTCTGAACCCTCTCAGGTCACAGTGCCGATTCAGACGGGGCAGAGCTCCCTGCAGCTGGGCGGAATCGAGCTGGAGATCCGCAGGTTGCCCGGCCATTCCATCGACCAGATTGGCGTGGCGGCTGGAAATGTCTTTTTCTGTGCCGATGCCCTTTTTTCACTGGAGATGCTGGAAAAGCATGGGATTCCCTTTTTTTCCGATGCCAAAGCGCAACGCGAGACTTTGAACAGCTTGAAGACGTATGCATTTCAGTGGATCGTTCCCTCTCACGGTGAGCCTGCGGACTCGTCCCGCGCCATGTCGGATGCCTACCTTACCCGGATGAACCGCATGGAAGCGGTCATTCTGGCGAAGACCAGGGTCGGGACCGGCGAGGAGTCAGTCATGTCCGCCGTCCTCGACGCTTTTTCCGTTCATGTGGAGACGCTTCCGCGATACGCGTTGGTCCGTGCGCCGATTCTGGCGGTGATGCAGGATATGGAGGAGCGCGGACTTGTAAGGAGAACTTACTTGGGAAACAGACCCGTGTGGCAGGCAATATGATAGAATGACCATCGACAGTTTGGTCTTGCGCGCGGCACTAAGATTTCAATCAGCATCGTGTGTTGAAATCCAAGTGCCGCAACGCCTTCCCAAACAGTCCCGTTTTGACAGTTTGGTCTTGCGCGCGGCACTAAGATTTCAATCAGCATCGTGTGTTGAAATCCAAGTGCCGCAACGCCTTCCCAAACAGTCCCGTTTTGACAGTTTGGTCTTGCGCGGCACTAAGATTTCAATCAGCATCGTGTGTTGAAATCCAAGTGCCGCAACGCCTTCCCAAACAGTCCCGTTTTGACAGTTTGGTCTTGCGCGCGGCACTAAGATTTCAATCAGCATCGTGTGTTGAAATCCAAGTGCCGCAACGCCTTCCCAAACAGTCCCGTTTTGACAGTTTGGTCTTGCGCGCGGCACTAAGATTTCAATCACACAGGGGGATTTGTGCTATGAAAAGGGGATTGCGGTTGTCTTCGATCTTGCTTCTTTGCCTGTCGTTCCTCCTGTCGATGATTCCCGGGTGCGGACTCGGAGCCGGCAAGACGGACGTCGTCGATGACGGACTGGAACCGCCTCCGCCCATTGCGGCGTTTGATACTTCAAAGGAGGTCCATCAGGTCTGGGTGGTTCCGGGTGACAAGCCGCAGGACCTTGATCTCGTTTATGCCGAAGTCAACAAGACCCTCAAAAAGGAAATCAACACGACCCTTGAGCTCAAGTATGTGCCGTGGCAGACCTGGATGGGAAACATGGCAACCCTGCTTGCCGCGGACAATCCGCCGGATGCGATGTATGTGTCCTCCTGGGCGAATTATTCGAAACTGGCATCACAGAATCTCCTTCGGGAGATCGATACGGATCAGCTCGCGCAATATGCCCCTAAAATCAGCGCGGACCTTTCTGCGTACACCACTACAGGCCTTCAGGATTGTCAGGTGGGCGGAAAAGCCTATATGGTGCCTGCGGTCGGAAATCTGTGGGTACAGGATTGGCCGGTTCTGATCAGGGGCGATTTGCGCGCGAAATTCGGGCTGCCCGAGATCCGGACCCTGGACGATCTGGATGAATACCTGAAAACACTCGGATCGGCGCAGAACGGCATCATCCCCTGGAATACAGATGGAAGCGGATTGATGGGGTATCTGCAATTGGCATGGTACCAGCCCAACGGCATGGATACGCCTGTCGATGACCTTTTCTTCCTTGCATATGCTTTGGGCGA
Organism: uncultured Clostridia bacterium; assembly: GCA_942493335.1. Taxonomy (GTDB): domain Bacteria; phylum Bacillota; class Clostridia; order DSM-8532; family DSM-8532; genus JAEWSN01. The sequence goes on from OW818693.1 coordinate 4,588,986, forward strand.
CAAGAAAGCCCAAATACGCAATGTGCTTGAGGAGAAAACCTTCACGGATGCGCTGCTGCGTCTGCACAATCTCGCCATGGCCGGCGCCGTTCCGGAAAATGTGTTGTATTCGCGGGTTTCATCGCAAGACAATTGGAATATAGGACAGAGTGCCTGCATGATTGCGGATATCGAGACGATCAGTTCGGTTTTCGACGGCACGCTTCGGGATCATCCGGAATGGAAGCCGGAGCGGTATTTGCTCAATCCCGAAGCGAAACGCATCAAGCAACCTGTGAATACGCATGGAATGGCCATGCCGGTCGGCGTAAAGGAACCTGAGCGTTTCCTGATGGCGCTTGACCTGCTGTACGACACAAAATCTCTACAGGATCTTACTTCGGCGGGATTGGTGGGGACGCACCGCGCGGCCGGCTCGGAGAATGCCTACGAGCCTGGACCGGATGCCAGGAAATATCCGTTCAGCAACAGCGGTGTGTGGGCATGGTCGAACCGTGTCCTGCAGATGGCGCCATCAGCGAATGGATGGTATCTCAAGGAAACCTACGACAAGTGGATCTCGGAGGAAGGACGGGTGGCTGGGGCTGAACTTGGCGCCTTCGTCTTCGATCCGGCTCCTGTCTCCGCCCAGTTGTCAAAACTGCAGACAGCCTTGAGCACGGAAGGCCGGTTTCTACTGGCTGGCGCGTCGGACAGTGTTTCAAATGACATGAAAACCCTGTTGGATGCCTTCATGAAAGCGGGGCTGGAGGACGTTCGGACGGAGATGCAGCGCCAGGCGGATCTGTTTCTCCAGGGACATTGAAAACCACCGGTTTCTGATGGAAAGAACCGCGCAGCAAAAAGGATGCCCCCGAGGGGACATCCTTTTTTTGTTCAGGTGCGGGTGTGATCCCGCACACATGAAAGTCAGAGCACAGCAGGAATCAAATACGGTTTACACCGGTCTTGATGGCGGCTTCGGCAACAGCCTTGGCGACTGCCGGGCCTACGCGCTTGTCGAACGGGGAGGGGATGACGTAGTCGGGACGGAGGTCCTTCTCTTCGATGAGGCTGGCGATGGCGACCGCAGCGGCGATCTTCATCTCATCGTTGATGTCGCTGGCGCGGACATCCAGGGCACCGCGGAAGAGACCCGGGAACGCAAGGACATTGTTGATCTGGTTCGGGAAGTCGGAACGACCGGTACCGACCACAACTGCGCCTGCCTTGAGAGCCAGGTCGGGCATGATCTCAGGAGTGGGGTTGGACATGGCGAAGATCATCGGCTTCGGAGCCATTGATCTGACCATTTCCTCAGTAACGCAATCAGGAGCGGAAACACCGATGAAGACATCGGCGCCGACCATTACGTCCTTGAGCTGACCCTTCTTCATATGCAGATTGGAGATTTCGGCCATAAGTTCCTTTTCGCCGTTCAGGTTGTCACGTCCCTTGTAGATGGCGCCCTTTGTATCGCAAAGGATGACCTTCTTCAAGCCCATGGACATGAGCAGGCGGGTGATGGCGATGCCGGCAGCTCCGGAACCGTTTACAACCACTTCAATTTCGCCGATGTCCTTCTTCGCCAGTTTCAGGGCGTTGAGCATGGCGGCAAGGGTGACAATGGCTGTGCCGTGCTGGTCATCGTGGAAGATCGGGATATCGCAGGTTGCCTTCAACTGGCGTTCGATTTCGAAACAACGGGGAGCGGAGATGTCTTCGAGATTGATGCCGCCAAAGCTGCCAGCAAGGAGCTGAACGGTCTTGACGATGTCATCCACACTCTTGGAACGGATGCAGAGGGGGAATGCATCGACGTCGCCAAAGGCCTTGAAAAGGACGCATTTGCCTTCCATGACCGGCATGCCGGCTTCCGGACCGATGTCGCCGAGACCGAGAACCGCGGTACCGTCGGTGACGACGGCTACGAGGTTGTGACGGCGTGTAAGCGTGTAGGAAAGATTCACGTCCTTCTGGATTTCAAGGCAGGGCTGTGCGACGCCGGGCGTGTAGGCGACGGAAAGGTCATCCTTGTCATTGAGCTGTGCGCGGCTGATGACTTCGATTTTGCCGGCCCATTCTTCATGTGCCTTGACAGATTTTTCACCAATGGTCATAGCATTATCCTCCATTTTTTCGTCGCGCCATGAAACATGCCGCGTGATTGATTCCGTAAGGACGGAATGACGATGGATCTATGGATTCATCGGATTGATAGACAGGTGGTACATGCGGATTCATGAAGCGGATCCGCATGGAATGGATTCCGAACAGGGAAGGAATCAGTTCAGAGGTGGCCGGTCGACCCGGCCACCTCTGAATCGCATTACGCGTTTTCAACTTCCTTGATGATAAGCTTGAGCTGTTCGGCGGAATACTGCATGGCAGCCAGTTCCGTATTCGACAGCGGGAATTCGATGATTTCCTGAACACCCTGGCCGTTGATGACGGAAGGGACGGAAAGGGCGACACCGTTGAGTCCGTAGGTGCCGTTCATGACGCTGGAGACCGTGCGGATGGTGTTCTGGTTCTTTACGAGGGTCTCCACAATGGTGTTGATGGTGATGGCAATGGCATAGAAGGTTGCGCCCTTGTTCTTGATGATCATGGCGCCGGACTTCTTGACATCCTCGGCGAGGGCCGTCTTCTCTTCTTCGGTGAAGGTTTTGCCGGTGATCTTCATGTATTCGTCGATCTGGATGCCTGCGACATGGGTCGCGCTCCAGGCCGGGAACTGGGTGTCGCCGTGCTCGCCGATGATGTAGCCGTGGATGTTCTTGATGTCGACTCCGACCTTTTCACCCAACGCATAACGGAAACGGGCGCTGTCCAGCACGGTGCCGGAACCGAAAACGCGGCCGGCCGGCAGGCCGGACCACTTGGAAATCATGTAGGTCTGCACATCGACAGGGTTGGCCACCACGAGGATGACGCCGCCATTGTAATGCTTCATGATATTGTCGGTAATATCCTTGGCGATGCCCATGTTCTTCTTGGCAAGGTCGATGCGGGTCTCACCAGGCTTGCGGTTCAAACCGGCGGTGATGACGATGACATCGCAATCCTTGATGTCGGAATAGTCGCCCGCGTAAACAGCCATCTGGCCGACGAAGCAAAGGCCGTGGCTGATGTCCATGGCTTCGCCATAAGCCTTTTCCTTGTTCACGTCGATGAGGACGATTTCACTCGCCAACTGATTGAGGGCCATGGCGAACGCGGTGGAGGAACCTACAAATCCGGCTCCGATGATTGCGACCTTTGTCTTCCCTTTGCTCATAACGCTGTCTCCTTACGCTGTGTTGTTGATGTAGCCAACTGTGTTATTTTTTTCCCATATGCCAATATCATATCACGTTCACGCGAAAATAAGCAAAAAAGATTTGTATGAAAGAGAGGCGGCAAAAGACTGCAATCAGCCTGTTTGCCGCCTTTATAATAATCACCAGATGATAATATGAGATGATGAAAATGTTTAGAAACGCATACATTCCGGGAAAGCACGCAACCGCACCGAAATACGACCTCCGGGCAAGCACGCAGCAACCCCGGCAAACGAGCTCCGGGCGTGTACGGGCTTCAGATGAAGAGGGACATGTCCGACTCCTCCGCAGAAGCAAGCATGGCCGCAACACCGCCTGATTTCACACCATCAAGCAATTCCTCCATCTTGATGCCCATCACGTCCATGGACATGGTGCAGGCAACGAACTCCACGCCGTTCCGCATGGCCGTTTCGATGAGTTCGGTCAGGGAAGCGATGTTCTTGTGGGCCATCACCTTCCGGATCATCGTTGCCCCCATGCCGCCCATGTTCATCTTTGAGAGGGTCAGCTTTTCCGTGCCGCGCGGCATCATCATCCCGAACATGGATTCGATGAAGTTCTTGCGCACCTTCACCTTCTTCGCCTGCCGCAGGATGTTCAGTCCCCAGAAGGTGAAGAACATGTTGACCTTGCGGCCCATGGCGGCTGCGCCGTTTGCGATGATCAGCGCAGCGATCGCCTTGTCCAGATCCCCCGAGAAGACGATGATGTTCTTGTCCGTGCGCAGATCGGCCACGTTCTTTTCAGCGACCAGCGGTTCGCCCTTTCGGATGTGTGCGCGAATGGTGCCTTTATCCGTCACATTGTCCAGCAGCTCGTTGCCCGTCCGGCGGCACCAGGCGGACACATCGTTTGCGAACGCCGGATCGTTGGCACTGATTTCGAGGACCTGTCCGGGCATGAGATGCTTCATGCCGTCGTGCACCTTCAGGATGGGGCCGGGGCACTGGAGGCCGCAGGCGTCCACCTTCAGGGTGACGGCAGCGGCGGAAGCGTGGGAAGCGGAGGTCCCGGCTCCGGCCCGGCCGGCCTCCGTCAGCTGGTGTGAGGGTGATTTCTCGGACAGATCCATCGCTGCGGCATCATTGCCCTTTTCCTTCGGCGCCCTTCTTGTGGGAGGAGTGGGAGGTGTCGGTGTATTCACCATGTTCGTGAACCGATATCCTCCGGCCAGATTGTACACGTCATATCCCTTCTGCGTCAGGATCCGGCTTGCTACATAGCCGCGAAGGCCGATCTGGCAGAACAGATAGACAGGCTTGGCCTTGTCGATTTCCCCATGCCGGGTGCGCAGATCATCCAGCGGAATGTTGAGGGCGCCTTCCAGCGTTCCGTTCACGAATTCCGCTTCCGTACGCACATCAAGGAACGTGACCGCTTTCCGGTCGAGTGACGGCAGATCCTGGGGATAGAAGGCTTTCCATGCACCATCGAGAAGATTGGATGCCGTATAGCCCGCCATGTTCACGGGGTCCTTCGCCGAACCGAACGGAGGTGCGTAGGCGAGTTCCAGTTCGGTGAGGTCCCGGACGGTCATGCCGGCATGGATGGCGGTGGCCAGCACATCCAGACGCTTGTCCGCTCCTTCGAAGCCGGTCACCTGTGCGCCGAGCAGCTTTCCCGTGCCAGGTGCGAAGAGGAGCTTGATGGTCATGAAGGAAGCTCCGGGATAGTAACCCGCATGGGAGCCGCTGAATGTGATGGATTTCAGAAAGGGGATGTTGTTGTCCCGGAGCGTCTTTTCACTGCTTCCCGTTACGGCGACGGTCATGTCGAAAGCCTTGAGGATGGCGGTTCCCTGTGTTCCTCCGTATTTGGCGTTCCCACCGTTGATGTTGTCCGCGGCGATGCGGCCCTGGCGGTTCGCAGGCGAGGCGAGCGGGACGAAGACCTTGCGGCCCGTCGTGAAGTCCGTGACTTCCACCGCATCTCCGACTGCGTAGATGTCCGGGTCGCTGGTGCGCATGAATTCATCGACCGCGATGCAGCCTCGGGTTCCGAGAACAAGGCCCGCGTCCTTCGCAAGCTGGCTCTCCGGACGGACGCCGACTGCCATGACGATCATGTCCGCTTCGATGAAGGTTCCATTGTTCAGCATCACCCTGTAACGTGCCGTGGCAGGGCCTTCCTGCTCGGAAAGGGCGGTGACGCCGATGTTCAGGTACAGACCCACGCCTTTCGAGAGGATGTGGCGATGGATTTCCCCCGCCATGTCCGCATCGAGCGGTTGGATGACATGATCCGTCAGTTCGACGATGGAGACGTCCACACCCGCAGCATGCAGGTTTTCCGCCATCTCGATGCCGATATAGCCGGCGCCGACAACGACGGCATGCTTCGGACGGGCCTTTTTCACATAGTTCTTGATGCGGAAGGTGTCAGGAATGTTGCGCAGGGTGAAGACTCCGTCGCTTTTTGCTCCGTCGATGGGCGGAAGGATCGGTGCGGAGCCTGGTGAAAGCACCACTGCGTCGTAAGCCTGTTCGTACGTGCTTCCATCCTTGACATTCTTCACCGTGAGCGTTTTCCGTTCCCGGTTCAGCGCGGTGACTTCCGAAAAGACGCGGACATCCACGTTGAAACGGTCATGGAAGGATTCAGGAGTCTGAAGCGTCAGCTTCTCCTCGTCCGTGATGACATCCCCGATATAATAGGGAAGGCCGCAATTGGCAAAGGAAATGTACTCGCCCCGTTCAAACAGGACGATTTCCGCAGACTCGTCCAGACGCCGCATTCTGGCGGCAGCGGTGGCTCCGCCTGCAACTCCGCCGACGATCAATACCTTCTTGCCCATGAAATCTCCTCCTTGTGCGTTCCTGCCGGTGGTTTTCCCGCCGTCAGAGGTTTGTTACCCTCTTTTGGCTGAAAATCCCGGATTGACAACACTTTCACACATACTGCCGAACTTATGGAAAGCCGGCTCATGCACTCATGATAGCGGAGATGGGAACATGGCTCCGTGACGATGTCACACAGAACAAGAGGGTGGGGTTCGCGCTAGACGGTGCAGGGACCGGCTTTCCCATTGTCTTTTGCGGAAAGGCTCCGCGAGAGCGATTTGAGGGTGATCTTGCCACGGGCCAGCTCCAGCATGCCATCGCGCTCAAAGTCCTTCAACAGGCGGGAAACCACTTCCCGTGCCGTTCCCAGCTCGGATGCGATGGATTCGTGGGTGGCATAGAGCGGGTAGGCTCCGCCGCCGGTTTTCGAGATGAGCAGGTCCAGGAGCCGTTCATTCGTCCTTTTGAACGTGATGTTCTCGACAAGACCAAGAACGGCGTAAAATTTGGCAGCCATGGCGGAAAAGACGAATTGGCGGACGGGGTCGCTGGTCTGGAACAGGTGGCGGAAAAGATCGATGGGGACGACCACCATCAGCGTATCATGTTCCGTGATGGCGGAGACGGGATAAGGAACCGTTCCTGTTCCCAGCAGGCAGGAAACAGTCAGTACGCAGGTTTCACCGCGTCCGATCCGGTAGAGGGTGATTTCCCTGCCGTCGTCCGACAGCTTGAAAATTCGGACGAGTCCATCCACGATCAGCGTCACTCCGCTGCATTTGATGCTTTCGTTCATGATGAACGTGCCGGCGGGGATCATATTGTACCGGCACATGCCGAGAAGGGTATCGCGATCTTCCGGCGAAAGTCCGCCGATGAATGGAAATGCGCGTGCCAGATCTTTCAGGACAGTATCCGTCGTCATTTGCTTTCGTCCCCCAACCATGCTTCTGTTTAGTCCATGCATTCGCCTGCGTGTATTGTTTCCATTATATCGCGTTCCCGCCGCCGTCACACGAAAAAACGGGCCCTCCCGCTTGGAAAGGTCCGTTTTTTTTGGTTGCTGCCGCTGTCCGGAGAAGCAAGGTGGCTTCCGTTCAGAGCACCATCTTGCGAAAGTCCTCCTTCGGTCTGAAGCCGATGGTTTTGCCCGCAACCTGCCCTGCCTTGAAGGCAATGACGGTCGGGATGCTCATGATGCCGTACTTTGCCGCAAGCTCCGGTTCGTCGTCCACGTTGATCTTGACGACCTTCACGCTTCCTTCAAGCTCATTCCCGAGCTCCTCCAGCGTTGGGGAGAGCATGCGGCACGGACCGCACCAGGGTGCCCAAAAATCGACGAGAACGGGAAGATCCGACTGAAGGACCTCCTGTTCGAATGTTGCTTTCCCTACTTCCTTGGCCATAAATTACCTCCTGCTGGTATTGTCGATGACATCGGTGATGTCCGCTTTTTTCCCATTGTATCATGCCGCGAAACAGCCGTTGGTGACCTTGTCACGCTGACGTGCCGCATGGACCGGAAGGAAGGGAGAACTGCCGGCTTGCCGGGGGGTATGCCCGGATAGCCCGGTCGGTTTGACAGAAGCGAAGGCCTGAGTGGTCCGGTCGGTTTGACAGGAGCGATGCCCAAGGTGGTATACTGGCTTTCGGATGCCCTGCGAGAAGCGCGGGCGATGTAAGGAGAGACAGCATGTTCAGAAAAGGCATTTCCCTGTTGGCGGCCGGTCTGGTGTCGTTGACCATCCTGGCGGGTTGCGGCGCATCTGGCGCGGCCATGGAACAGGACGAAAAGGATGCGGTTGCCACGGGAACCTGGCAGCTTCAGCTGCCCGTAAAAGGCGATCAGATCGCCATCATGAAGACGACGATGGGCGATGTGTACATCCGCATGCTCCCCACCGAGGCGCCGAAGGCAGTCGAAAATTTCGTCACACACGCAAAAGCAGGATATTATGACGGGCTCCTGTTCCACCGGGTCATCAAGGACTTCATGATCCAGGGCGGAGATCCGAGCGGGAACGGTACGGGCGGCGAAAGCATCTGGAAGACGCCGTTCGAAGACGAGTTCACCACGAAGGCCTTCAATTTCCGCGGTGCGCTGAGCATGGCCAACTCCGGTGCGAACACCAACGGAAGCCAGTTCTTCATCGTACAGGCCGACGAGAAAACGGTTCCGGACGATATCATCGAGCAGCTGAAGACGGGCGGCTGGCCGGAAGAAGCCGTCAAAGGCTATGATGCAGTGGGCGGGACATACCATCTCGACCAGAAGCATACGGTTTTCGGCCAGATGTACCGCGGATATGACGTGCTGGACAAGATCGCGAACGTAAAAACCTCCACAGAGGAGGCGACCCAGGACAAGCCGCTTGAGGACGTGAAAATCAAGTCCATCGAGATCACCACCTATCAGGGCGACTGACATGGGGACGGATGAGAAACGGACCGGTCGGTTCCATGCATGCAACCTCGTTCTGCTCGCATCCGGTGCGGCCGGGATGCTCCAGTCCCTTGCGGCAAGGCGCGTTTCTGCCGGATGGGATCTGGGTCTCCTGCTTCCTGCGATGCTCGGAGGGTTTCTGTTTCTCTGGGCTGCGGTCCGGGTTTTCCGGAAAAGCCGCATGATTCGCAACCCGAAACTGCATCGCGCAGTCCTGGGCATTGCCGGGCTGGGCATTGCCGTATTCCTGTCCGTCGAACTGCTCCTGGTGTCCGATCCTGTGCTGCATGGGGCGGAACGGCTCGACGAGGCGGGGAACGCTGGAGCGGAATGGCTGATCGTGCTGGGCTGCGGCATCAAGGCGGACGGTACTCCGACCTGGGCGCTTGAAAACCGGCTTGACAAGGCGTTGGATTGGTACAAGGCGCATCCCGGCACGCAGCTGATGGCTTCCGGCGGAAAAGGTTCGAACGAACCGGAACCGGAAGGGGTGTCAATGGCGCGGTATCTTGTGAAAAACGGCGCCGCGGAAGCGGATGTGCATGTCGAGGATCGGTCCACCAGCACCATGGAGAACTTCCAGTACAGCCGCATGATCCTGGAAAAGGCAGGCTGGAATGGGGCACCGGTTCTGTTCGCCACGAATGATTTTCACGTATTCCGCGCCCGCATGCTGGCCGCGCGGAACGGACTGGATGCATACGCGCTGAGCGCGTCCACGCCGTCGGTTATTTGGCTGAATGTCTATTTGCGTGAATTTTTCGCCCTTTTCAAGTCTCTTGCGGTGGATTGGCCTCCCGCAGCGATTCCTGTGACAGCAGCAGCGAAATGACCTGGGGATACAGGGTGTTGGCGTTTTCCTTCCAATTCCGGCACATGATCCTGGCATCCTCACGGGAGCCGACGGAAAGCTTCGCTTCGAACAGGGATACATCCAAATCCGCGATCCGGAGCGTGACACGGTATTCGTCCTCCGAGACCAGGACGGAATCCGCCGTGACAGCCGTTTCCCGCATCATTCCGGAGCGGATTTCCGTAATGCCGGCCATCAGCCGGTTTCTGATTCCCTCCGGCACCAGGCTGCCGAACAGTGCCAGTATTTTCGCGCCCTCCGGCGTGATGCCGTAGAAATCGGTTCCGTCTCGGTTCTCGACCGACAGGAATCGATTGGACGCCAGCTCGAACAGACACTGCTGCATATGGAAATAATTCATGAAACGGTGCTCGAGCATGATGCGTGTGAGCTGCATGCTGCTGACCGGCATGCGGACCTTGTCCGCAAAAAATAGCAAAAGAACCTTGTATTCCGCATTTTCCCTGGTTTCTTCCGAAAAATCCATCTGTGCAACCCCCGGATGCCGCATCCGCTGTTTTTGTGAACATTATACCATTCCGCCTGTACCTTGCACATGCAAGTCCCTTTCCCTTATAATGTGCATACAACCCGGAAACCGCGAAAAAATCCGGTTTTTCTGCAGGAACCCTTGCGGCATCCTGCATCGGGTCCGGAAGGGGTCAGCAGCATGGCAGGTACAATGACTGAAAAGATTCTGGCCGCGCATCTCGCGGAAGGCCAGCCGGTTCGCGGAGACGAGATCGGGCTCCGCATCGACAACACACTTACGCAGGACGCCACCGGCACCATGGCCTATCTTCAGTTCGAAGCCATCGGCATCGATCGGATCCGCACCGAGGCAAGCGTCAGCTTCGTCGATCACAACACCCTCCAGACGGACTTCCGCAACGCGGATGATCACCGTTTTCTCCAGAGTATCGCCGCCCGTTACGGGCTTCACTATTCCAGGCCCGGCAACGGCATCTGCCACCAGGTCTTTCTTGAACGCTTCGCCAAACCCGGAAACACGCTGATCGGTTCCGACAGCCATACGCCCACCGCAGGCGGCATCGGCTGCTTCGCCATGGGCGCGGGGGGGCTGGATGTGGCCTGTGCCATGGCCGGATCGCCCTTCCGCATCAAGTACCCGGCGGTTGTCGGTGTCAAACTGACCGGAAAGCTGCAGCCATGGGTCTCCGCGAAGGATGTCATCCTTGAGTTGCTCCGCCGTGTAGATGTGAAGGGAAATGTCGGAAAGGTCTTCGAATTCTTCGGCGACGGCGTTGCCACGCTTGGGGTGCCGGACCGTGCGACCATCACGAACATGGGAACTGAAACCGGCTGTACCACGAGCATTTTTCCGAGCGATGATGTGACGCGCGCCTTTCTGGCGGCCCAGGGTCGCGCGGAAGACTGGAAACCACTGTCCGCTGATCCGGATGCGGTGTTCGATGAGGAAATCCACATCGATCTGGATCTCGTCGAACCCATGGTTGCCCTGCCGCACAGTCCCGGCAACGTCACCACGGTCCGCGAGGCCGGGGAAATCCCGGTCCAGCAGGTGGCCATCGGCTCCTGTACGAATTCCTCCCTGCGCGACTTGAAAATCGTTTCCCGGACCTTGAAGGGAAAGACCGTCTCCGACGATCTGCATGTCATCATCAGCCCCGGTTCCCGCCAGGTCGTGGAGCACCTTGTCGAGGATGGCGATTACAGCCTTCTCGTCCGCGCCGGTGTCCGAATCGTTGAAAACGCCTGCGGCGCCTGCATCGGTATGGGTTCCGCACCGTCCTCGGGCGCCAATTCCGTCCGGACGTTCAACCGGAATTTCGAAGGACGCAGTGGAACGAAAGATGCGAAGGTCTATCTTGTGAGCCCGGAAACCGCCGTCGCAACGGCCCTCTCCGGACGGCTGACCGACCCCCGCACGCTTGGGGATGCGCCGGTCATTACGTTGCCGGACACTTATTTCGTCAATGACAACATGATCCTGAGACCCTTTCCGGAAGCGGAAGCGGCAAAAGTGGAGATCCAGCGGGGTCCGAACATTGCCCCGCTGCCGTCCTTTCCGCCCCTTGGCGACACGCTGTCCGGCTCCGTACTGCTGAAGGTCGGCGACAATATCACGACGGACCACATCATGCCGGCCGGCGCGAAGGTTCTGCCGCTGCGCAGCAACATTCCGCTCATCTCGAAGCATGTCTTCGAGGCGGTGGATCCGGCATTCCATGATCGCGCGCTGGCTGCCGGAGGCGGATTCATTGTCGGCGGCGAGAACTATGGACAGGGTTCAAGCCGGGAGCATGCGGCGCTCGCGCCCAAGTACCTTGGTGTGAAGGCTGTCGTCGTCAAGAGTTTCGCACGCATCCATCTTGCGAACCTGATCAATTTCGGCATTGTCCCGCTGACCTTTGCGGATCCGGCTGATTACGACCGGATCGACAGGGAGGACAGCCTGGAAGTGGTCATCGGCAATCTGGACGGCGAAGTATTCCTGACGAATGTGACGAAGGGGTTCCAGATCCCTTTGGTCCATACGCTTTCCGCTTCCGACGCGGAAATTCTGAAGGCCGGCGGCAAACTTCCCTGGATCCGGACCCACATGGCGAAAACCTGACTTTTCCTATCAAGCTTGATTCTCGGCGATTCTATGCGCTCAACCTTGGGATGACGGAGGGACAAAGATGACGAAGATTGCGATGAAGACCCCACTTGTGGAGATGGACGGAGACGAGATGACCCGAATCCTGTGGCAATGGATCAAGGACATCCTGATCCTGCCTTATGTGGATTTGAAGGCGGAGTATTATGATCTCGGTTTGAAGCACCGCGACGACACGGACGACAAGGTCACCTTCGAATCGGCGGAAGCCACGAAGCGGCTGGGCGTGGCCGTGAAATGCGCCACCATCACCCCGAACGCCGCACGCATGCCGGAATACAATCTCAAGCAGATGTGGAAGAGCCCGAATGGCACCATCCGCGCCATTCTGGATGGAACCGTGTTCCGTGAGCCTATCCTCGTTGAAGGCATTTCCCCCAACGTCAGCGTATGGAAGAAGCCCATCGTGCTGGCACGTCATGCATATGGCGACGTCTACCGCAACACTGAATTCAAGGTTCCCGGGCCTGGCAAGGCCGAACTGGTCTTCACCGACGCGGAGGGCAAGGTCACCCGTCAGACCATTCATGCATTCGACGGTCCCGGCGTCATTCAAGGCATGCACAACACGGACGAATCCATTGCGAGCTTCGCCCGCTCCTGCTTCCTGTATGCGCTGGATCGGAAAATGGACCTCTGGTTTGCCACAAAGGACACCATATCGAAAATCTACGACCACACGTTCAAGGACATTTTTCAAGATATTTTTGACGTCGAGTTCAAGGGGCGTTTTGCAGAGGCCGGCATCGAGTATTTCTACACGCTGATCGACGATGCCGTGGCCCGCGTCATGCGGCATGAGGGTGGCTTTCTGTGGGCCTGCAAGAATTACGATGGTGATGTCATGAGCGACATGGTTGCGTCCGCCTTCGGCTCCCTCGCCATGATGACATCCGTCCTGGTATCCCCGGAAGGTTTCTACGAATACGAGGCTGCGCACGGAACCGTGCAGCGGCACTACTACAAGCATCTTGAAGGCCAGGAGACAAGCACCAATTCGATTGCGACGATCTTCGCATGGTCCGGCGCACTCAGAAAACGCGGCGAGCTGGACGGTCTGCCCGAGCTGGTCGCCTTTGCGGACAAACTGGACCGGGCCTCGCTGCAGACCATTGAGGAAGGTGTCATGACAAAGGATCTGGCCGTCATGTCAACCCTGAAGGAAAAGAAAGCCGTCAACTCGAAGCAATTCCTCGAGGAAATCGGGGCAAGGCTTGACAGGCTGCTCGCAAACTGAGTATCTTTACGGAAGGTACCGTGCGATCCTGAATGGAAGGCGCGCACGGCCGGTCATTCATCAGGCGGAAAGAAGGATGTTTGCATGTACATCATCGTCATCGGATGCGGCAAGGTGGGCAGTGGATTTGCCGAGGCCATGTCCCGGGAGGGGCATGACGTCGTCATTGTCGACAACGACGCCGTCGCCCTGGAAAAAATCTCCCCTTCGTTCAGTGGCCTGAAGGTCATTGGCGTCCCGATCGACCAGGATGTGCTCAAACGGGCGGGCATCGAACGATGCGACGCTTTTGCCGCCGTGACGCCGGACGACAACATCAACATCATGGCCAGTCAGATCGCGAAGGAACTCTACAAGGTGAAGCGGGTCATCGCGCGTATCTACAATCCCGCGCGGGAATCCGTCTTCCACCAGTTCGGGCTGGATACGATCTGTCCCACGAACCTGTCGGTGGATGTCATCCGTTCCATCATCCTCGGCGACCGCATTCTGGAGCGGTATACAGTCGGAAGCAACACCCTCGTCTTCCACCACAGGGCCGTGGAAGCACCCGTCGCCGGGAAAAAAGTCCGCGATCTGGCGTTGCGTGACGGTGAGATTCTTTTCGGCATTCTGCGGAACAACGATTTTCAGTTCGCCCGACAGGATCTTGTGCTCGATGCAAAGGATACCCTGGTCGTGACGGCAAAAATCGACTAGGCTGCGGGGAGGAAACCTATGAACATCATCATCGTCGGCGGTGGAAAAATCGGGTATTACCTGGTGAAAACCCTTCGCCCGAACAAGCATCGCATCACCATCATCGAAAAGGAACCCGCCTACTGCGCGAAAATCGCGAACGAGCTCGATGTCGCGGTGGTTCACGGGGACGGCACCGACATCGATGTCCTGCAGAATTGCGGTACGATGGGCGCGGACGTGTTCATTGCCGTCACCGGACAGGACGAGGACAATCTCATCGCCTGCCAGCTGGCAAAGCGCAATTTCAACGTCAGGCGCACGATTGCACGCGTGAACAATCCCAAGAACATCCAGGTGTTCGAAAAGCTGGGGGTCGATGTGGCCATGTCCAGCACGTCCCTGTTCGCGGAGCTCATCGAGAAGGAAATCGACTATGACGGCGTCCGCACCATGATCCGCCTTCAGCGGGGGGACATGATCATAGTGGAACTGACCGTCCTTGGCGCATCGGCTGGTTGCGGCAAAAAGATCAAGGACATGACGCTCCCGACGGAGAGCGTTCTGATCTCCATCATTCGTGGGGAAACCTCGTATATCCCCAACGGGCATACGGTCATCCGGGAAGGGGATACTCTCTTCGCACTTTGCAAGCAGGGGACGCATACGGAGCTTACCAATTACTTCAGCCGACCGGACCTGAACCCTGTGATCAAGGAAAAGGCATGAACGGATTGAACCGGATGGGCGGATCGAACACCACGGGACGATATGCCGGTGTCCTGCTGTATTCCGATCTCGACGGGACCCTTTTGACGCCGCAGCGCACCCTTTCCCAGGCGAATCTGGACGCAATCAACCGCTTTGTCTCACAAGGCGGTCTTTTTGGTGTTGCGACCGGCCGGATGGAACGAAGCCTTCAGCTGAATTTTCCGGCGCTGCCTACCAACCTGCCCTGCATCTTTTACAACGGCGCGCTCATTCAGTGGCATCCGGACGGTCCCATTCTCCTGAAACGCGCGCTCGAAACAGATCCTGTCCCCCAGTTGAAAGCCGTGATGGCGGCATGCCCCGGCGTCGGGATCGAGGTTCTTTCCGGGGGACAGGCTTATGTGCAGCAGATCAACGAGCCGATGCGGGCACAACTCGGCCGGGAGGGGCTGCAGGGAATTCCTGCGGATTGGCCGGATATCCCGGCCGGTTGGTACAAGGTGCTCCTCACAGGGGAACGGCCTGCCCTCGCGGAGGCGCGGAGAATGCTGGAGGATATGGGGAAAGGGCGTTACGATCTTGTCTATTCCGAAGACACATTATTGGAAATCCTGCAGCCAGATGTATCCAAAGGCAGCGCCTTGAGCTGGGTGAAGGCATGGTATGCGGGACGGGTGAGCCTGACCGTCGCGGTCGGGGACAACGACAACGATGCCGACATGCTGGCTGTCGCCGACCTCGGCATTGCCATGGAAAATGGCACACCGCATGCAAAAGCGGGAGCGGACCATGTTGTGCCGGACAATCGCGAGGCCTGCCTGCCCCATGTGCTGGCGTGGATAGACCACCGGCTCGGAGAATCGGAACGTTGATCCATGGGATTACGGTTTGATTGCAATCAGCCGCTTTCCTTGCCCTTACCGGATGCTCCATGGTATAATCAGGTAGGAAACGTCTGCGGCTTTCGAGTCGAAAACGGCAAACCATCCGTGAGGTTGGGACGCAAAGCCATAGGGCCTTCGGTTCTGCTGAAGGCAGCCTGGTTACCGAAAGGGGAGTCTTCTCATGAAAAAACTCACTTGCCTGATTCTTACAATGGTGCTTCTTTGTGGCATCCTGCCGGTTATTCCGGCACAGGAGTCATTTGCTGCGGAGCTCACAGGGAATTATGACGCTGCACCCACAACCGTCGGTGCCATCGGTGTCCGATATTTGTCCGGCGGAGACGCCCGGGTCAAGACAAGGGTCCAGAAGGAAGAAACCATTTATGATTACGACCTGTTCGGCAGGTCGAATTTTGAGTATTTCCCCCTGCAGCTCGGCAATGGCGACTACACCGTCACCATTTTCGAGAATGTCGTGGACAACCGGTATCGCGTCGCAGAGCGGCAGACGCTCAATTCCGTCGTGGACAACCTGTTGACCGTATTCCGCAATTCCATACAGACGATCCGCTGGAACAAGGACATGAAGACCATCATCAAGGCGGACGCCCTTTGCGCAAATTTGAAGACGGACAAGGAAAAACTGCAGGCCATCTACACCTTCGTCGTAAAAAACTTCAAGTATGACTACGAGAAGATCAAGACGCTTCAAACCAGCTATGTGCCGGATATCGACACGATTCTCCAGGACGGAAAAGGCATCTGCTACGATTATTCCGCCGTCTTTGCCGCCATGCTTCGGAGCCAGGGTATATCCGCGAAGCTCATCAAGGGTTATACGGACAACGTGAAGGAATATCACGCCTGGAACGAGGTTTATCTGTCGGATGAAAAGCGCTGGATCGTGATCGATACCACGTACGATTCCGTCATGGTGGGAGCGGGCCGCAAGGTGAAAATGGAGAAACTTGCTACATTGTATCGGGCCGGCAAGGAATACTGAGCGGATCCGGAACGAAGTGCGCCACGGAACCGCATGAATCAAATGGGAACAGGGCTCAAAAAGCCTGACGAAGGGCTGAATGCTTTCGTCAGGCTTTTTTATTTGGATATCACCCTGACCGGCATAGTCTATCAGATGGTTGACAGGCAGCGGGTGGGGAATGATACCATTGCGGAAGAAACGGCTTTGCCGGAAAAAACGGATGCCTGGCGGTTCTTTAGCTGTCCTGCACTGGGTACCGGTGGAAGCGGGGCGGGAAGGGGTACATCATGAAAATAACCATTCTTGGCAATAACGGACCTTATCCGGATGCGGGCGGCGCCTGTTCCGGCTATCTGCTGCAGGAAGGGGAAACCCGGATTCTGTTGGACTGCGGTAGTGGCGTGCTTTCGAATCTGTTCCGCCACACGGGATTCGAAGCGCTGGATGCCATCCTTCTCACCCATTTGCACAGCGATCACATTTCCGACATGCATGTCTTGCGATACGCCGTGCAGGTGGCGCAGAACCGCGGCCGTTTTACCGGTGTGGTGCCGGTCTGGGCTTCACCCGAACCGGCCGTCCAGTACGCACTGCTGGATACCCCGCAGTATTTTCATCTGCAGCCATTGCAGGATGGGATGGTCTTGGAGATCGGTGCGATACGGCTGATCATGAAGGCCATGCCGCATGCCGTTCCTTCCTTCGCCGTCAAGGCGGAAGCTGGAGGGCGCACGTTCCTGTATGGAAGCGACATTGCGCCAAAAAGTGAATTGACGGACTTCCTGGCCGGTGCGGACCTCGCCCTGCTGCATGCGGGTTTTCTGTCGGGAGATGTACAGCCAGGCCCACGTTTCCACCTCAGTGCAGCGGAGTGCGGGGAAGCCGCCATGAAAGCCGGGATCGGGAAACTGTTGATTTCCCATCGAACGCCTGGATATTCGGAAGCGGAAATGGTGGAGGATGCCAAGCGGAATTTCGCGGAAACAGACTTTGCCGAGATGAACAGGACATATGGTGTATAAATATGCGCCTCCATTCATTTGCAGCTTGCGTTATGCAAAATTGCAAAAACGCTTGACGTCACTTCCTGGATTGTATACAATGATGCAAACAGTCGGGAGGGGGCAACCGTGTGATGAGCGAGAAGAAACATGAAGCTGTCACCAGTGAAGCTTCCCTCAGGGGGAAGGTGTTCACCCGGCTGGAGAATGATATCCTGAACGGTCGTTATCTGGCCGGGGAAAGCTTCACGGAGTCGAAAGTCGCCGCGGAGCTGGGGGTAAGCCGGACTCCCGTGAGAGAGGCCATCCGTCAGCTGGAGCTAGAAGGTCTTGTGACCTATGTGCCCAACAAAGGCGCCACAGTCAAAGGCCTTTCCGAAGAGGATATCAGGGACATCGGCGAAATCAGGATGAAAATCGAGGGGCTCGCGGCACGACGCGCCGCGGGCGCCATCCAGGAGGAACAGCTTGCGGAACTGCGGGAACTTCTGGCACTGGAGGCATACCATACGGAACGAGGAGACGCCGAACCCCTGATGCGGCTGGATTCCCGCTTTCATGAGATCATCTTCCAGGCGAGCGGAAGCCGCCTGCTCAACCGGACCCTCAGTTCCTTTCACCATTACATGCAGCAGGCGCGAAGCCAGTCGCTGCACGGCATGGTCCGGGCTGAAAAGACGCTGGCCGAACATCGTGCCATCCTCTCGGCACTGGAGGGGAAAGATGCAGATCGTGCCGAAAGCCTCATGGCCCAGCATGTGCGAAATGCCATGCGGAACATACACAAATTGCAGGAACGGCGGGATGAATCCTGATTCGCATGGCGCATGCAGCACCGTACGGATCACGACCCCCGGAACGCGGGTGCGGTCCGGGAACGACAGGCAACAGAAGGAGGGGACAGCATGTTCAAGGATTTGACGCAGGAAGAAATCGACGCTTTTTTTACTCAGGCGGGGGAACAGGTGGAAATCGACACAAGGTTCCGTCCCGGTCTCTACAGCCGCTACAATGTGAAGCGCGGCCTGCGGAACGAGGATGGCTCGGGTGTCCTGGTCGGTCTCACCGAAATCGGCGAAGTCCATGCGTATGTCTTCGACGACAATGAGAAGATTCCTGTCGAAGGAAAGCTGGTATACCGCGGCATCGATATCAAGGATCTCGTTACGGGCTTCATCGAGGAAGACCGGTTCGGCTTTGAGGAATGTGTATATCTCCTTTTGTTCGGCCAGCTTCCAAACACCCATCAGCTGCAGGATTTCACCCAGGTTCTCGGCCATTACCGCAAGCTGCCGGAAGATTACGTCCGCGACAACATCCTGAAGGCACCGAGCATGGATGTCATGAACAAGCTGGCCCGGCTGGTGCTGGTGAAGTATTCCTACGACAGCAACCCGGATGACATCGGCGTGATGAACCTGCTCCGGCAGAGCATGGACCTGATTGCATCCTTCCCGTTGATGGGCTGCTACGGATATCAGGCGAAGGCCCATTATCACGAGGGCAAGAGCCTGTTCATCCACAACCCGAGACCGGAGCTTTCCACAGCTGAGAACATTCTGGCCCTCCTTCGTCCGGACGGCCAGTACACACGCCTGGAAGCGAAAATACTGGATCTGGCGCTCGTCCTGCATGCAGAGCACGGCGGAGGCAACAATTCCACCTTCACCGCCCATGTGGTGTCTTCCACGGGTACGGACATCTATTCCTGCGTCGCGGCAGCCATCGGTTCGCTGAAGGGACCGAAGCATGGCGGTGCGAACAACAAGGTCATGGACATGATGGATGACCTGATGAAGGAAGTGAAGGACTGGAACAGCGACGAGCAGGTGAAGGAATACATCCGCAGGCTGCTCCGCAAGGATGCGTTCGATAAATCAGGCCTCATCTACGGCATGGGACACGCGGTCTACACCTTGTCCGATCCCCGTTGCATCCTGCTGCGGGATCAGGCGGAACAGCTTGCCGGACAGATCGGCCGCACCGAGGAATTCGAGCTGCACAAGCGCGTGGAGCGCCTTGCACCTGATGTCTTCCGGGAAGTCCGCAATACGGACAAGCCGATGTGCGCAAATGTGGACTTCTATTCCGGATTCGTCTATCAGATGATGGGCCTGCCGAAGGACATCTACACCCCGATCTTCGCCATGGCCCGCATCGCAGGCTGGTGTGCGCACATCATCGAGGAGAACGTCAACGGCGGCAAGATCATCCGCCCCGCGTACAAGAACATCAAGGGACGCCTCGCGTACACACCTGTGGCGGATCGCTGAGGACGAACCATAGCATCCAACTCGTCGCCGTCCTCAAAACTATGACAGATGCATATCGATTTGGTCATAGGAAAAACACGCCGGACGCCGCTATTCGCCATCTTGAGCGGTTCCGCAGGAAACGCGGGACTTCAGCATGGCTCAGAGCGGCTCAATTCCCCATCTCGAGTGGTTCCGAAGGAAACAAGGGACCGGAGGCAGGGGAATTGCCGGCGTTTTTTCTATGCCCAAATCCGCATCTGTCTGTTTTTGCGGAGTGCTCCTCTGATGGAAGCTATGGTTCGTCTGGGAAAGTGACAAAAAACACTGACTAAATGGATCTCACCGAAATACATATAGAAGCATATTGGTGAATGAACATATAGAACGATATTTATCTTGAACTAATATGGAATTCTCTGTCTCTATTTTAGTCGGGAAGTGTAGCTGATGACAGTCATGTTTGCATCTTGAAATAGTTGTTGTTTGCCTGTTTCGACTGTCGGAGCGTGAATGGAGCCATCCCCGCAGGCAGTGGATAACCTTCCGGTCGACGACGCTGGGAAAACAGGGCAAAATCCGCTGGATGCGGATTTTAGCCGCTCTGAGCCATGGATGGCGAATAGCGGCGGCACTGTTTTCACAAGAAGGAGCCGACTTGTTTTGTCCTGCCGAGGACAGATGGCGGAATTCATGCTCTGGCAGTTGAAACATTACGAACCCTATTTGCACCCTATACATGTTCTCTCAGATTCGCAATAGCATCATGTGGAAGCCCCTGCTACGCCGCCGGCACTTGTTGAGGGGGGCCGTTTTTGGTATCATCGGATGAGGTCCTCAGAGGAATCAAGAACGGAGTGTGCCAGCTTGTACCTGAAAACCTTGGAAATCCAGGGGTTCAAATCCTTTGCCGAAAAAATCAACCTCTCCTTCCATTCCGGGCTGACTGCGGTCGTGGGGCCCAACGGCAGCGGCAAGAGCAACATTGCCGACGCCGTGCGCTGGGTTCTCGGCGAACAGAGCGCGAAGACCCTGCGGGGCGGGAAGATGGAGGATGTCATCTTCGCCGGCACCCAGCACCGGAAGGCGCTGGGCTTTGCTTCGGTCTCCATCACGTTCGACAACGCGGACGGCGCACTGCCCATCGGATTTGCCGAAGTGACGGTCACCCGCCGCATCTATCGTTCGGGTGAAAGCGAATACCTGCTCAACAAGACGGCCTGCCGTCTCAAGGATATCCATGAACTGTTCATGAATACGGGCGTCGGCCGGGAAGGCTATTCCATCATCGGTCAGGGGCGCATCGACGAGATCCTCAGCACCCGGTCCGAGGAACGTCGTTCCGTCTTCGAGGAAGCGGCCGGCATCACGAAATACAAGGTGCGGAAGCGGGAGGCGGAACGGAAGCTCGAGGCCACCCGCCAGAACCTCGAACGGATCCAGGACATCATCGCGGAGCTCGAATCACAGCTGGATCCGCTGGGTCGCCAGGCGGAGACCGCAAAGGCTTTTCTGGCCCTTTCCGAGGAGTTGAAGGGCATCGAGGTGGCATTTTTCCTGGAGACGGTGGAAAAGACACGGGAGCGTGTGGAGGAAATCCGGAAGCACCAGGCCGAAATCCGGGAGCGGATGGAAGAGGAAACCCGCCAGCTTGATCAGATCAAAGTGATGAACGAACAGCGGACAAGCCGGCTCGAAGCGCTGCGTTCCGCCCGCGAGACAGCCGATCAGGGCGTGCGCCATGTGGATGCCGAAATCGAGAAGGCGACGCATCAGATTCAACTGGACGAGGAGAAGATCAGGCATTTCGAACAGACGAACCTCAATTTCGGCGAGGATCTGGCAGACATGAAAGCCCGGTTCGATGCAATGGATGCCGACATGGAGAAGAAGCGGAAGCGGATTTCCGCTTTGGAGCGGGATACCGCACGATTTGCGGAGGAGCTGGCAGAAGCCGAGGAGCGTCTGGCGGAAGTGCTGGGCCGCCTCTCCGAAGGCGAACGTGCGACGGAGAATGCGAAGCAGACCATCATGGACCGGCAGGATATCCTCTCTGATGTACGGATCCGGTTGAACAACCTCAAGAACGACATGGAGAATACCGAGGACCGGAAGCGAAAAATCCAGGCGGAGCTTCTGCAGCTCGGCCGGGAACGCGATCGTGCCGGCATGACGCGGGAAGAGCTCGATGCAGGTCTCCGAAAGACCCGGCAGTCCATCACAGCCTCCAAGGAGCGATTTGCCGCCGTGGAGCAGGAGCGTTCGACAAAAAGGACCAGACTCGACGCCCTGCGGACCCGTCGGGAGGAACTCACCCGCGAGCACAGTGCAAAAACATCCCGCCACCATGTGCTGCAGGATCTGGAACAGAGCATGGAAGGTTACAGCCATAGTGTCAGGACGCTTTTGCAGGCTTGCCGGGAGAAACCGGAACTGGGCAGGGGCATCCACGGCGCCCTGGCGCAACTCGTCCGGGTGGACCCCCAGTTTGAAACGGCGATGGAGGTCTGTCTGGGCGGCGCCCTGCAGAACATCGTCGCGGAGACGGACCAGGATGCGAAACGGGCCATTGAGCATCTGAAGCGCCAGCATCTGGGACGCGCCACCTTCCTTCCCATCAATGCGGTCAAGGGGCGTGGCGTGGAGGAGGCAACCCTTCGCATCGCACGCGGCATGGACGGCTTTCTCGGAACGGCGGACGAACATGTCGATACAGACCCGAAATATCGGGAAATCGTCCGGAACCTGCTCGGCCGAACCCTGGTCGCGGAGACCATGGATGCGGGCATCGCCATGGCACGCCGGTTCGAATACGGGCTTCGCATCGTCACGCGCGAAGGCGAACTGTTCAATGCGGGCGGTTCGATGACCGGCGGCAGCCAGCCCGCGCGCAATGCGAGCCTTCTGGGTCGCCAGCGCCTGATGGGAGAGCTGGAAGCCGACATGAAATCACTGGCCGCGGAACTGGAAAAACTGGACGCCGCCAGAAAAACCGATGAGGCCGATGCCATCAGGCAGGATGCGGAACTGGAACGTCTGCGCAAGGAACTCTCGGATTTCGAACTGATTCGTCTGCGCGATGAAAGCCAGCTGGCCCAATTGACGGATCAGGTGAAGAAGCTTCAAACAAGGCAGGATGCCTTGCGGCTCGAAGAAGCTGAATTGGTGCGGAATGCCGGCGCCCTTTCCGTCGAAGCGGGGACGGGGAACCAGCAACTCGCCGTCATCGATGCAGAAATCGCCGCACTGCGCGAAACCGTTGCAGCCAACGTTGTCAGGAATCGGGACGAGCAGGCGAAGCGGGATGAAATCCATGCGGATGTGAACGATTATCGTGTTTCCGTCCTCTCCGTAAAGGAAAGCATGGAATCCATGAAGGAACAGCTTCTGACTTTGGAGGAAGAACGCAAGAGCATGACCGGCACCATGGAACGCCGGGCGGAGGAACGCGAACGGAACCAAACGCGCATGCGGGAGGCCGGTACGGAAATCGAGGGACTCAGAGTCCGGCTTGAGCGGCTCGCGGAGGAACGCACCGGCGCCCAGCTGCGTCTGCAGGCGGCCGACGAGGATGTGCGCGTGACCGAGGAGGAATACGCGGGACTGCTGGAGGCCATCACCACCCACAACCAGGAAATCCTCTCCCTGCAGGAGGAGTCCGGCAGACTTGAGGCGCGGGGCGTGAAATGCGAGTCGGAGATGGAGATGATTTCCACTCGGCTCTGGGATGAATACGGACTGACCCTGGCGACAGCGGAACCATTCCGGCATCCTGTGGAGAACCCGCGGGCGGCGCAGACGCGCGTGAATGAATTGAAGGCGCAGATCCGGGCACTCGGGCCGGTGAATGTCTCCGCCATCGAGGACTTCACGAAAACCAAGGAACGCCATGCCTTCATGGTTGTCCAGCGGGATGACCTCGTACAGGGCGAGGAGAAGCTTGGCCGCGTCATCCATGAGATCACGCTGGTGATGAGACGTCAGTTTCTGGAACAGTTCGAGATCATCAATCGGAATTTTTCCCTGGTTTTCCGCGAGCTTTTCGAAGGCGGAGCGGCCGAGGTGCAGATATCGGACATGGACAATGTGCTGGAAAGCGGCATCGACATCATTGTGCAGCCTCCGGGGAAGAAGCTCCAGAACATGATGCTGCTGTCGGGCGGCGAGCGTGCCATGGTCGCGATTTCCCTCATTTTCGCCATTTTGCGGATGCGGCCTGCGCCGTTCTATCTGCTGGATGAAATCGAGGCATCCCTCGATGATGCGAATGTATTCAAATTCGCGGACTATATCAAGCGATACACCGATACCATCCAGTTCCTTTGCATCACCCACCGCAAGGGAACGATGGAGGCGGCGGACATCCTGTACGGCGTCACCATGCAGGAACACGGTGTCTCAAAGGTTGTTTCCATGCGGTTGGAATCCAGCGGCGAAATTGCAGGCTGAGAAGAAAACACTATGGCAGCGCGAGGTGCCGGAACGACATTTCAGGCGAAGGCGACAGGGTGGGGCGGCTGAACGGGAAAGACAGACGGGTACGCCCGGCGGGGGGAATCATGGGATTGTTCGACAGGTTCAAAAAAGGGAAAAAGGGACAGGAACCGGAAACTTCCGGAAAACAGAAGGTTCTGGAGGATCTGCTGAACGCACCGCGAATCGATATGCAGGAAGCGGAAGTGGAAAAGGAATACGCCCGGGAATTGGAGGACGAAGAGGATGCCGAGGCGGAAGAGACGCTGACGGGCGAGGTACTCACGGGGAAAACCGGAGCTGTCGGATCCGCGGAAGATTTCTACGGAGACGGACTGGAAGCATCCGACGGATTGGAGCCGGCGGACAAACCAAAACCGGCGAAAACCGGATTCTTCGAGAAGCTGAAAAGCGGTCTGATGAAGACACGCGGCTCCATCACCACCCGGATCGATCAGATGCTGGCAGGATTCGGGAAGGTCGATGAAGAATTGTTCGAGGAACTTGAAGAAATCCTCATCACATCCGATGTCGGCATGGAAACTTCCGCGAAGATCGTAGAAGAGCTTCGCGCCCGTGTGAAGAAGGACCGCATTTCGGATGCCGAAGGCGTCCGGCGGGCCATCCGTGAGGAAATTGCAGGCATTCTTGCTTCCGAGGCGGGAACCCTGAAGCTGAAGACGAAACCCTCCGTCATCGTCGTCATCGGCGTGAATGGCGTAGGGAAAACCACGTCCATCGGCAAGATCGCGCACATGCTCAAGCAGGACGGGAAAAAGGTCGTCGTGGCGGCCGCAGACACCTTCCGCGCAGCCGCCATCGACCAGCTCGAGATTTGGACCAAACGGGCCGGCGTTCCGATCATCAAGCACGAGGAAGGCTCCGACCCGGCAGCCGTCATTTTTGATGCGATATCCGCCGTGAAGGCGCGGAACGCGGATGTCCTGATCGTGGACACGGCAGGACGACTGCATACGAAGAAGAACCTGATGGAGGAACTCCGGAAGATTTTCCGCATCATCCACCGGGAACTGCCGGAGTCGGATGTCGAGACCCTGCTGGTGCTGGACGCGACCACCGGGCAGAATGCCGTATCGCAGGCGAAAACCTTCTCGGAGGTCAGCGAACTCTCCGGACTTGTTCTCACGAAGCTGGACGGAACCGCCAAAGGCGGCATCATCATTTCCATCATGTCCGAGCTGAACGTGCCGGTTAAGTTTGTCGGTGTGGGCGAGCAAATGGATGATCTGCAGTTGTTCAATCCGGAACAGTTCGTGGAAGCCTTGTTTGGCCTTTCCGAATTCTAAAATTCGACGTTTTTCTTGAAAATGGCTGTCTCCCTAACATCAAGTTAACCTAATCGCAACAGACTGAAAACCTGGACCCGTTATGATAAGGCCGTCACCAATCCGCCTTCGACCGCGCAAGCCGCGCCTCGACCAGGTGGAAGGGTGACGGCTTTTCAGCGGAGGACACAATGTTCAAAGGAATGAACGTATTGACGAGGCTCATTGTTCTGACCGTCATGCTCCTGAGTCTGACCCTCATCGTCGGATTTCTCGGATGGCTCGGAATGTCCGGCATGCAAAAACAGACGGAATCCCTTTATCTCGGAAACCTGAAGGCTTATGAACTGACTGCGTCCGTGCAGAACAACATGACGGCCATCCAGCGGGATCTCAACAGCCTGTTGATTACAGGGACGGGATCCGCGGCATCGAGCCGGCTTCTGACCGATTCGGACGAACGCGAAATGAAATTGCAGTCAGCCCTTTCCGCACTGGATTCCATAGCGGTCGGCAAACAGGAGAAAGAGCGGCTCGACCGGATCAGAACCCTGACCGGGCAATTCCGCGGAGTTCGCATCGAGGTGCTGAAGGATCTCACATCAGGTCAGCTGACCTCTGCCTTGGCGCATCTGCCGGAAATCGAACCACTCCAATCTGAACTGGATCTCCTGCTTCAGGAACATGCAAAACAAGTGAACGTCCTGGCCCGGGAACGATATTCCACCAGCGTCTCCACATTTCATAACACCTCTTTTCTTCAGATCATCGTCCTCCTCGCATCCATCCTGCTGGGGTTGGCCTTCGCAGTGGTCATTTCCCGCTCCATTTCACGACCGGTCGGGCTGCTTGCCGGGAAACTCCGGCTGATGTCCGACGGGGATCTCCAGCCGCCGGGTGCGGAAGTCATGGGAGCCTGCGGCGGAAATCTGGGCGTGATGGCGCATGCCCTCTCGGAAATGAGCCGACGAACCGGAGCCGTCATCGCAGCTGTGTCGGACGCGTCCGGTTTTCTCGGGGTTTCCGTCACCGCCACGAGACGGAACATGGCTGCGCTCAGGACAGAGGCGGAAAAGGCTGCAGTCATTTCACAGACGCTTTCCGCACTTTCCGCCACAATCGGCGAAGTGGCGGAACGGATGGACGAAGACATGCCGATGCTGATCGACAAGGCCGGCGCCATGCGTGCCGCTGCAGACAAGGGACTCCGTGCGGCTGCCGCCATGCAGGAACGGGCGGAGGAAGCCGTCCGGGATTCCGGGGAAATGATTGCCCTTCATGGAAAAACGCTTGGCGGTGTGCAGGAGAAACTGGATGCCGCGATGAAACAGGCCGCATCCGTGGACACCATCCGGTCGCTGTCCGAAACGGCCTTGAAGATCGCTTCCCAGACAGGGCTTGTCGCATTGAACGCAGCCATCGAAGCGGCGCTGGCTGGCGAGCACGGCCGGGGATTCGCCGTCGTTGCGGAAGAAGTGGGGAAACTTTCGAAAGAGATGCAGAACCTTGTCGGCGGGATCATGGAGGCGACCCCAGCCATCACCGGGGCCGTGCAACTGCTTTCGGAACAGGCTGGAGACCTGCTGAAGATCTCGGAGAAACAGTTTTTTTCGGATGAGACCAGAAGCAAGGCGCTCGGAGACGGGTATCTCGCGGATGCGCTGGCATGCCGGATGTTGGCAGAGTCATCCCTGACGGCCTCTGATGCGGTCGACCGCCTGACGCTGGATATCAGGAACAGAATGAACAGGCTCGTGGAAGCCCAGCGGGCTGCGGCGGATGAGACCGGGCGGATCGCGTCCATGTCGGCGGATATGCTGGGAACGGCGGACAATGTGCTTTCCGGAACGGACGAAGTGGCGGCGCGGGCGGAGTGTCTGTCCGGCACCATTGGCTGGTTCCGGCTGGTTTCCGGAGAAGAGGGGGAGAATGATGACAGCGATGCGGCATGAAGTGAAAAGGACCCCGTCTGCAGACTTCCTGTCCATACTGGAGAACGAGCAGGTTTCGTCCGTGTTCCAACCCATCGTGGACCTGCGCACCCTCGACATCATCGGGTATGAGGCGTTGAGCCGGGGGCCGGCCGACACGGAATGGCATTCCCCGGTCGCCCTCATTGAAGAGGCCACACGGGCGGGAATGCTCTGGAAACTTGAACTGCTCTTCCGAAAAAAGGCCATCCGCCGCGCCAGCGAGACGGGCATCGAGCATTTGCTCTTCCTGAATGTGGACCCCAACGTCATCCATGATCCCAAGTTTCAGGACGGACTGACCGGTCAGGTGGTGAAGGAAAACGGGCTCAGGACGGAACAGATCGTCTTCGAGATTACGGAACGCTCCGCCATCGATCATTACGGGAATTTCAAGTCCGCGATCGATCATTACAAGAACCAGGGATACAAGATAGCCATCGATGATACCGGAGCCGGGTATTCCAATCTGAATGCCATCTGTCACATCCACCCGGGATTCATCAAAATCGACATGGAACTGATCCGGGACATCGACAGCAACTCCTTCAAGCAGGCAGTGGTCAAATCCTTCGTCGTTCTGGCCAACATGACCGGATCGAAGTTGATTGCGGAAGGCATTGAGACGATGGAGGAAGCGAAGACCCTCATTTCCATCGGGGTGCATGCCGGACAGGGATATCTGCTCGGACGTCCGTCCCCGACGCCGCAACCGGTGGATCCGGTCGCTGCCGTGGCACTCCGGTTCCTGATTCGGGCCGGAACGGTCCTGCACGCCTACAACACCCGCCTGGTGGGAGAAATCGGGGAAGCCGTGCCACCGGTCCAGAGCAGCGAGCGGTGTGACAGGGTCAAGCGCATGCTGGACGAGGGCGGACATGAAGGCGCCTGCGTCATCGAGGCGGGCCGCATCTGTGGACTCGTCATGCGGAATCGCCTCAACGAGAGCCTTTCCCGCCAATACGGTTATTCGTTGTACGCGAATCGCCCGATTGATCGTGTCATGTCACCCGCCACGCTGGTGGTGGACTATTCCACCCCCATCGGGGCCGTGACGGAAATGGCCCTGAGCCGGGAAGGTCAGGCCGTATATGACAACATCATCGTCTCCCGCCATGACAAATACGAAAGCATGGTATCCGTCATCAGCCTGTTGCAGCATGCCATGGAAATCGAGCGGAGTTATGCGCTGGAATTGAATCCGCTGACCGGTTTGCCTGGGAACGTCCAGATCAACCGGGTCTTGTTGGAGACCATCCGGAACGGCATGGAGATGTGCCTTCTGTATTTCGATCTGGACAACTTCAAGGTCTACAATGATCTGTACGGATTCGAGCAAGGGGATGCGATCATCAAGCTGCTGAAGGACATCCTGTGCGGCGTCATCAAGAACGGGCATTCCTGCGCCAGCTTTGTCGGACACATCGGCGGGGATGACTTCATCGCGGTCCTGACCTGCCCGGAAGAGGAGTGTCGGGAGATTTGCCGGGAAACCCTGAATCGGTTTGATCGGGAGGTCATGTCCATGTTTACGGAGGAACACCGGAAAGCAGGCGGCATCGTCCATCGGGACCGGATGGACAGGATGACCCGGTTCCCACTGACCTCCCTTTCCATCGCATCCGTCCATGGATGCATGGATGGGTTTGATACGCCGGAAGCCCTGGCATTTCATGTCGCCGGTCTCAAGAAGATGGCCAAGTCCGTGACGGGAAGCTGCTGGGTCATGGAGAGGCTGGAGAACGGGACCATCCTGATGGGAACAGGGAGCGATGAAGCGGGTCTGGAAATGGCCGCATGGAAGCAACAGGCCTCCCGGGCGGATACAACCGGGCCGTCCTGTCGGGTGGAATCAACCGGGCCGTCCTGTCGGGCGGAATCAACCGGACCGGCCTCCCGGTTGGAAACAACCCTGCAAGCCTCCCGGGCAGAAACGACCGTTCCGGCCTGAGCGTTTGTATCAGGCCGGAACGGTCGTTTTCGTCAGCAGATGGTTGGCATCCGTCAGGCGTCCAGTCTTTTCCCGTTTGCCTTGCGCATGTCGAGTCCCTTTGACTCCAACCAGGTTTCGATTTTCGTCTGCTCCACAGGGCGTTTGATTTTCAGCGTGGTTGTCATGACAAGTTCATCGTCCGTCTGCAGAAAATATCGGATCATCTTGTATTGCGGCAGACCAGCGTTGATCTCCTTGATGGCCTTTTCGAAAGCTGCGGCAAGCGTTGCATCATCCGGCAGGATGCCTTCGTACATTGTTTTCAACAGGGCGGGGTCACGGACCAGTTTTGCACAAATCTGAACGGAGCCGTCGACGGTCCGATAGCCCCAGGCAAAAGAACCCTTTACCCCAGGAATCCGGTTCAGCAATACCTCGAACTCCTCCGGGAACGCCTTTTTCCCGTTGGATAGGACGATCATGGATTTGACGCGGCCGGTGATCCGGATGATGCCCTGCTCGTCGATGGTTCCAAGGTCTCCGGTATGGAACCATCCATCCTTGTCCATCGCCTCATGGGTCGCCCCTTCGTTCTCGTAATAACCGAGCATGACATTCCGTCCGCGTGTCAGGATTTCACCCATGCCGTTCGCATCCACCTGGTCGAGGGTCACTTCGATCTCTGCAAGCGGATGGCCGATGGAGCCGAATACATTCACAAAGTCGGTATTGGCGGCCACAACCGGGGAAGTTTCCGTCAGGCCGTATCCCTGATAAATGGTCAGTCCGATCCGGTCGAATCCCCTGATCACCGCCGGATCAAGCGGTGCCGCGCCGGATACGGCCAGACGCAGGCCGGGGCCGAGTTTGTCAAAGATGCTCTTGAAAAGCTTGCGTCGGATGTCGATGCCGATTTTGCGAAGTTTGTCCGAGGTGTTCATCATGAGCTCCACGGTTTTCCTTTTTCCGGAGCGGTCGATGCCGGCCTGCACCTGGCGGTAGATGGCCTCGAGGATGGCAGGCACGCCCACCAGCACGGTGACGCCGAATTCCCGGATGTTGTCCGCCACATGCTTGATGCCTTCGCAGTAGGCGATGCAGGCGCCACTCTGGATCATCAGCATCTGACCGATGGTGTTCTCGAAGGTGTGGTGCAGCGGCAGCAGCGAAAGGTGCACATCCCGGCTGTCGATATGGATGCAGGCATGAATCGAAGCCAGATTCGAGACGATGTTCTCGTGGCTCAGCATGACGCCTTTGGAAAGACTGGTTGTTCCGGAGGTGAAAAGCAGGATGGACAACGCATTCCTGTTGATCGGCGCGTCGAGGAACGAACGCTTTCCCGAATCCAGCGAAACCTGCCCCTCCCGAATCCAGGTATGGATGTCGGGAAAGCAGCGGCCTTCCGTTTCCGCTCCTTCCGGCAGCATGTCGAGACAGATGTACTGGCGTACCGGCGTGCCGCCTTCTTCTGCAATTTCCCGGATCATCGGGAGAAAGGTGGGGGAGAAGAACAATACATCGGCTCTGCCGCGCTGCAGCAGGTTGACCAGCTCGTTCTTCGGAAGGTATTTGTCAAGCGGGATGGCGACACCGGTCCCGTTCACGGCTGCAAAAAAGGCCACGCTCCATTCATAACGGTTCTCACTGATGATGGCGATGCGGCTTCCCGCAAACCCGGCTGCGTGCAACCGGGTCCCCAGCGCGTCGATGTCACGGGCGAACCGCTTGTAGGAGCGCGTGTCCACGCCGCCATCCTTTGCACGGAACTTGAAACCGGGTGCATCTCCGTACTTTTCACCGCTGGAGCGGATGAGCGCACGCAGGTCCAGCTGTTCGTCCGATGGGTACCCGCCGAGCCCCTTCACGATGCGGCGGCCCTTTTCCTCATAGATCATGCAATCCTTCATGAAAACCTCTTTTCACCTTCGTGGAGACCGGACCGTCGTCCACTTCCATTTGGATGTAATCAACTATTAGTACCTGATTATAATATTGCATATTTTCCTTACCTGCGCAAGGCCCGTGTCTGGAAAATCCACCTTGCTTTGCATGATGGCCGGCGTCATCAAATCGAACATAAAATTCTTGTGCGATTTAACATGAATCCAATGCGCGCCTGACCTGCCCCTTACGTTCGCGCCTTTCCTGTTAACATGGCGAAGCTACAATGAGGGCAATCCGAATTGAAGCGTTGCATACGGGAGGGACATGAACATGAAGATGAAAAAACTTGTTACATCAATGCTTGCCCTGACACTGGTCCTGGGCACATTCACGGTCGCACAGGCCGAAACCGCCGCCATTGGCATCGTAGCCGACGGTGTGGCCATCACTTCCGACGTATCGCCTGTCAACAAGGCCGGAACCGTCATCGTACCCGTTCGGGTTGTCGGGGACGCGCTGGGCGCACTGGTATCCTATGACGGAGCCAGACACGAAGTCACCGTGAAATCCGCCGCGAAGACCATTGTCCTGAAAATCGGCAGCAAGACCGCCATCGTGAACGGCGTTCCGAAGACCATGCTCGCCGCCGCCGAAGTGATCAGCGGACGTGTCCTCATCCCGCTCCGCTTCATCTCAGAAACCATGGGCGCAGACATTGCCTATGCCAACAATACGGTGACCCTCAAATACTTCACCGCTGTCAAGGGGACGGTCAAGGCCGGTGGTTCCTCCACTGTCGCCCCGATCGCCCAGGCGGCAGCCGATGAGCTCATGAAGCTGAACAGCGGCGTGAACGTCAGCTATGCCAGCAGCGGTTCCGGCAACGGCATCAAGGGCGCCATCGACGGCAGCTTCCATGTCGGCGGATCCTCCCGCGAGTTGACCGAAGCGGAGGTCTCCAAGAATCCCGATCTGAAGGTGGTCCCGATCGCCATCGACGGCATCGCCATCATCACCCACAAGGACAATGCGGTCAGGAACCTCACCAAGGACCAGATCAAGGCCATCTTCACCGGTGAAATCAAGAACTGGAAGGATGTCGGCGGCGACAGCGCCCCCATCTTTGTCCAGACGCGCGAAAGCACCTCCGGAACCCTCGCTTCCTTCCAGGAGCTTGTCCTTGGCAAGGATGCCGCAGGCAAACTGCTGAATGTCGTCGCCACCGCCACCCCCTTCAACACCAACGGATTGGTCAAGGAAGCGGTCGCCGGCAACAAGAATGCGGTTGGATTTGTTTCCCTGGGTTATGTGGATGACAGCGTCAAGGCTGTTTCCGTCAACAATATCGTTCCGAGTGTGACGACGCTCCGCAACGCGACCTATCCCATCCGCCGCACACTGGACGTTATCACCAAGGGCATGCCGACCGGTGCGACCGCCGTGTACATCGACTGGATCCGCAGTGCGAAGGTTCAGGCCATCGCCGAGAAGGAAGGCTACCTGAGCATCCGCGAATAATCAACGTACAACCAGCGAACAACGAGCGAAAATCAACGGACAATAAGCGAACAGGTGAAAAACGGGGGCTGACATGGGCTCGGTCCCGAAATGGACGGAATCATGGAACTGGGCAGGGCTGTTTCGACAAACGTCGGAACGGCCCTGTCGGGAAGTGTGGGGAAATGGATCGTTTGAAAAGGCAAAGTGACCCCGGAAGCCAGGGGACACTTCCGGCCGACGGAACCCGAACAGGGACTGTACGAGGGAAAAAAGCCGGCACACAGGCATCCGGCATTACGGACACCCTCATGCAAGGTGGTGTACGGTTGCTTGCGTTCCTGAGCGTCGTCATGATGGCTTTCATCTTCGTTTTTGTCATCAGTCGCGCATGGCCGGTCATCCGGGAAAGCGGTGTCGGCTTCTGGACGGGCAGCAACTTTGACGCACAGATCACCGAAGCCTACAATGCGCCTGCTGAAGCACCCGTCTATCGTTTCGGCATGCTCGGGCTGATTGCGGGAACCCTGTCCAGCACGTTTCTGGCCCTTTTGCTGGCGGTGCCGACCGGTATCGGGGCCGCAGCCATTCTTTGCGAGTTCGCACCGGAATGGCTGAAACAACCGGCAGTCGCCTGCGTGCGTCTGCTGGCCTCCATCCCTTCCATCGTGTTCGGCCTGATCGGCCTCATGGTGGTGGTGCCCCTCGTGGAGAAACTCTTCATCACGGTGGACATGCAGATCGCATGGTTGGACCGGTTCCAGATGACCGGCCGCAATCTGTTGACTTCTGTCATTGTGCTGGCGTTCATGATTGTTCCGATGGTGGTCGCACTGACCATGGATGCCATCACCAGCGTTTCCGACTCCCTGCGGGAAGTTGGCTTTGCGATGGGGATGACGCCCTGGCGGGTGACCTGGAAGATCGTGCTTCCCTCCGCCAAATCCGGCATTGTGGCTGGCATCATCCTGGCCTCCGGCCGTGGCATCGGCGAGGCTGTCGCCGTCTCGATGGTATGCGGCGGCATCGGCCTCGTGCCCAATCCGGCAGATGGCGCGGGATTCCTTCTTGGGCCCATCCTGACGCTTGCATCCGCCATCGTGAACAAATCGGAGGCGATTTCCGTCGCTTCGATCGAATCGGCGCTGTTTGCCTGCGGAGCGGTCCTTCTGACCATCGGCGCTGTGCTTGGGATTCTATCGCGTCAGGTGGAGCGCTGGATTCTGAGAAGGGAGGGTGCAAATGTCTGATACCGTATGGTCCGATGCCCAAGGTACTTCCGGGACAATGGAATGGACGGAATCCCGGGAAACCGCCCGTGTCACGGAAACGTTCCAGGGCGGAAGCTCCCCTTCCATGCAGGAACCTTCGGAGACCGGGGGAAGCAGATCCATCCGGCGTCCCCTCAGGAACCGGCGGATTGAAAGTCTGCTCGGCATGTCGGGATCCTGGCTATCCGTGGCGCTGATCCTGTCATCCTGCCTGTTCATCCTCGTGTATGTCCTGCTGGAGGGCATGGGGGTGATCTCACTCCGGTTTCTGTTCAGCGAACCGGATCCGTCCGCGCTCAACGCCCAGTCCGGCGGCATCCTGACGCCCATCATCGGGACCGTCCTGCTGACGGTCATCGGCATGCTGCTGGCCTGGCCTGCGGCCTTGTCGACCGCCCTGTTCCTGGTCCATGACAGCCGCCGAGGCTTCTTTCCGGACCTCATCCGGGTTGCGATCGACATTCTGGCCGGTGTGCCGACCATTGTGGTCGCTTTGTTCGCACTGGCGTTTTCAACCTCGTCGGGGCTTGGCTTTCTGAGCGTCAGCATTGAAGGCGCGGATGGCATAGCGCGTTCCTATGGCCGTTCCTTTCTTGTGGCGGGGATTGCCATGGCTGTCATGATTCTGCCCTTTGTCGTGAAAACGGCGGAGGAGGCCATCAAGTCCGTACCCAGACAGTACTACGAGGCATCGATGGCGCTGGGCGCCACAAAATGGTACACCATCCGCCATATCATCCTGAAAACGGCAAAGCCCGGCCTTGTCATGGCCGTCATTCTCGGAATGGGCCGCATCATCGGGGATACTGCCATCGTGCTGCTCACTTTGGGCGGAACGCTCCGCATGACGGGGCTCCAGCCCTGGTGGATCCCCGCGAACTGGCTCAGCACACTGCAGAATACCGGATGCACGCTGACCTCCTACATCCACTACACTTCGCCGGCCGGCGAAGGAAACAGCACGGATGTCTCCTTCGGCGCATCCTTCGTCCTGATCCTCATCATTCTCCTGCTCAACGGCATTGCCGCGCTGGCGGGAGGATCCGGGAAACGCACGCGCCAGGAAGGTCCCATCCGCTCCAGAAGCCGGGAGGAAACGACATGAGCCAGTTGGAAAAGGGTCTGTTGCAGGAAGCTGCGGGGAACAGCATGGTCAGCATCCGGGATGTTTCGGCCTGGTATGGGGCGGCGCAGGCCTTGAACCACGTATCTTTCGAGATCCCGAAGAACGCCATCACTGCATTCATCGGACCGTCCGGATGCGGAAAGACCACTTTGCTCCGCTCCCTGAACCGGCTCAATGACAGGATTCCTTCCTTTCATCTGGAGGGATCGATCCGACTTGGGGGCGTCGATCTGTACGCAAAAAGGGCGGGGAGCTGGGTGAATGGGCTGCGGAAAGGAATGGGCATGGTCTTCCAGGCCTCCAATCCGTTGCCGGTTTCCGTTCTCAACAACCTGACCCTGCCTTTGCAGGAGCACTACCGCATGTCGCGTGCCGAAGCGGAGACAAGGGCCATTGACAAACTGAAGCTTGCGAATCTGTATGACGAGGTGGCGGAAAAGCTCCACCACTCCGCCTTGCGTCTTTCCGGCGGTCAGCAGCAGCGGCTGTGCATCGCCAGAGCCCTCATGCTGGAGCCGGAAGTCCTGCTGCTGGACGAGCCGTGCTCGGCGCTCGATCCCATTTCCACCTACAAGATCGAGGATCTGCTGACGGAGCTGAAGACCCGCTACACCGTCATTCTGGTGACCCACAACATGGAGCAGGCCAGCCGCATTGCGGATCAGACCGTGTTTTTCTATCGTGGGGAAGTCCTTGAGGCGGGCGCGACGGTGGATGTGTTCCAGAATCCGCAGCATCCCAGACTTCAGCGCTACCTCAAGGGAGCGGTCTGAGTGCAGGGAAAACGCGTTTTCACGAGAACCTAACATTAACAGAACATTGTCCTGATCTTTCTGAACATCCAGCCAACGGCACCTTGATAGCATGGAAAGGGGAAAACCCGGAAAACGGGATCCCGCATATGAAGAGACCCGCAAGGAGGAAACATCATGAAGGAATGGCCAAAATTCCTGGGAACCGGCCTCGTATCGGCCGCGATTCTGTCACTCCAGATTCTGAATGCCGGCGCTGCAACCACACTCCCTGCAACAAAGGCGTCGCCTGCCGCTGTCCGGACGACGGCAGCCGTTGCGACCGCTGCAGCCGTAACGGCACAGGCCGGATCCGGGACCGTCAAGAGCGTCATCCTGCTGATCCCGGACGGAATGAGCGTATCCGCCACCACCCTGTCCCGCTTCTACAAGGATTCGACCGGAAAGACCCCCCTCGCCCTGGACCCGCTTGCAAGCGGTCTCGTGCGCACCCAATGGGCCGCCGGCATGATCACCGACTCCGCTCCCGCGGGCACGGCCTTCGCTACGGGCAACAAGACGGATGACGGCATGATTGGCGTTCTTCCGAAAGCACAGGGGAGCGCGCCTGTAGCCACGATTCTCGAAGCGGCGCGTCTTGCCGGCAAGTCCACCGGCCTCATCGCCACCTCGGAAATCATGCATGCGACGCCGGCCGATTTTGCCGCGCATGACACGTCCCGCAAGAGCTATGACAGTATCGGCGAACAGATGGTATACAACGGCGTGGATGTCCTGCTCGGTGCCGGAGACTCCTTTTTTTCCGACACGGTCCGCAAGGATCGCGAGGATCTGAACGGCGTGCTGAAGGCGAAGGGGTACGACCTCGTCGGCAACCTCGCCCAGATGAACGCCAGCAAATCCTCGAAGATCTGGGGATCCTTCTCCACGACCAGCATGGCCTACGACATGGACCGGGATCCCGCCAAGGAGCCTTCTCTGGCGGAAATGACAAAGAAAGCCATCGACATCCTGTCCAAGGACCCCGACGGCTTCTTCCTCATGGTTGAGGGAAGCAAGGTCGACTGGGCCGCGCATGCCAACGACACCATCGGCATTGTCAGCGATACGCTGGCCTTTGACGCTGCGGTGAAGGTGGCCCTGGATTATGGGAAGGCCAGCGGAAACGTCGCCATCCTCTCCTCCACGGATCATGGCAACAGCGGACTTTCCATCGGTGCAGCCTCTACAAACGCCGACTACAACAAGCGTCCCGTCAGCGATTTCATCGACCCGCTGAAGAAGGCCAAGCTGACCATAGAGGGAACGCTCGTGAAGTTCAACACCATGCTTCTGCCGGACCGTTCCAATGTTGCGGCGCTTGCATCCACCTGGTACGGCCTGACGGATCTGACGGCTGAGGAAACGGCCGTACTGGTCGCTGCGCCGAAGGTGTCCGACATGGGTCCGCTGATGGTCGCCATGCTCGCGAAACGCGCCAACCTCGCGTATACCACGACCGGCCACACCGGAGAGGATGTCGTACTGTACTCCTGGTCCGCCGATGGCGACCGTCTGACGGGCGTCGTGGACAATACCGCACTGGCAGGGTACATGGCCGGCAAGCTGGGCGTGGACCTGAAGGCGACTTCGAAGAAGCTCTTCGTGGATGCCGTGAAGGCCTTCACCGCCAAGGGCGCCAAAGCGGAAGTCGTGCTCGACAAGGACGGCGGAAACCATCTGCTGGTGGTCACTAAGGGGAACAACACCCTGTACGTGCCTGTCAACAAGAATGAAGCCGTCATCAATGACAAGCCGGTTGTTCTTCCCGGTGTCGCGGTTTATTCCGCGGATGTGTTCTACGTCTCCCAGGAAGCCATTGACTTGATTCCCTGACATTCCGCCTGAAACGGAAGGATCTGATTCCCTGACATTCCGCTTGATGAAAAAGAACTTGATTCCTTTGCCACTTGCTGATGCGGCCCGCGTTTCCCCCAACGCGGGCCGCATGCATTTATCTGAAGCCTGTAAACGCCACAAACGAAACCTTTGCATGTCCTCTTTCACGCAGGAACCGTCACATGGCACATCTTCGTCAATCCTTTCACAAATTCGACTTGACACACCTGTCGATTGCGTTATAATTGATACAACATCAGCCACGAAACATGGCCAAGGTGCGCACTGCCAGCCTTTGTCCCATGGCGTTTCCATGAATCGGCGCCTGTGACGGACGATAAACGGCGTGAAGACAACAGACAATTGCATAACCTTTCCGGTTGATGATCAAGGGAGAGTGGTGCTGGACACCCGCCGACGGAGTAATCCTCGCAGGCAAACGGACCTTGATCGGACGGCACTCTGGAGAGATCGCCCCTTCCCCCTGACGGGAAGCGCGGCGGCGCCGAAGGGGCAAGTCCTGGATGCAAGGCATCCCGGATGTATCTCTCAGGCAAAAGGACAGGGCAGGGTCTCCGCGCAAGGGCGTGTGGGAGACATCGTCGCATCCGGAGTCAAACCCGTAAGGTTTGGCTTTTTTTGTACCTATTTTCCATTGGCCTTCGAACCGAAACGGATCAAATACCGGGCGCGCAGAAGGCGCATTCCATCCACTTTGCACCGGTCCTGCGCCGGAACACCAGTAGAACGGGAGGGGTTCACATGCCGAAGATCATCGTCACAGACAAAATGTCCGCAAATGGTGTCGACTACCTCAAGGCAAAAGGTTTCGAGGTGGATACGCCCTATGGCATATCCCACGAGGATCTGCTGGGGATCATCGATCAGTATGATGCCATCATTGTCCGCTCCGCCACCAAGGTGAAGCAGGACATCATCGACAAGGCTGTGAACCTGAAGGTCGCGGGCCGTGCCGGCAACGGGGTCGACAACATCGACGTGCCGGCCTGCACGAAACGCGGCATCGCCGTTGTGAACACGCCGGAAGGCAACATCATGGCTGCGGCGGAAATGAGTGTGGCGCTGGCTTTTGCCGTATTCCGCAATATCGGGCCCGCGCATCACGCCGCCAAAGTGAATGATTTCCGGCGGAACCGGTTTGTCGGCGAGGAACTCGAAGGAAAGACCGTCGGCGTCATCGGTCTGGGCAAGATCGGCGCCATTGTGGCCCGCAAGCTCAAGGGCATCGGAATGGACGTCATCGGCTATGATCCCTACATCACCGAGGAACGCGCCGCGGATCTCGGCGTGGAGCGAATCGAGACCATCGACGCGCTGCTTGCGCGGGCGGACCTGGTCACCATCCACATCCCGAAGAGTCCGGAGAGTAAAAATCTCATCGGCGCACGGGAACTGGCGCTCTGCAAAAAAGGCGTGCGGATCATCAACGTCGCCCGCGGCGGCATGGTGGATGAGGCCGCCCTGTATGATGCCATCGTATCCGGCCAGGTGGCCGCCGCCGGCCTTGATGTCCAGGAAGTGGAACCGAACTTCAACAAGACGCCGGAAGAGCAGGATTACAAAAATCCTCTGCTCGAGCTGGAACAGGTCACGTTCACGCCCCATCTCGGCGCCTCCACGAAGGAAGCGAATCTC
This sequence comes from uncultured Clostridia bacterium, assembly GCA_942493335.1. Lineage (GTDB taxonomy): Bacteria > Bacillota > Clostridia > DSM-8532 > DSM-8532 > JAEWSN01. The sequence goes on from OW818693.1 coordinate 4,628,488, forward strand.
AATTGTTCCCTGGATGTGGCGAAAATGGTCGAAGCCGTCCTCAACGGCGAACTGGTTCCGGCCGTGAACATGCCCAGAATGAGCGGGGACGTGAAGGGCATGCGTCCCTACATCGAGCTTGGCGAGAAATTGGGCTCCATCTATTACCAAACCGAGAAGGAGACCGTCCAGCGCATCGAGGTCGCGTATTCCGGCGATCTCGCGGAAAAACCCATGAAGCCGGTCACCCTGGCCGTCGTGAAGGGCTTTCTCTGTGCCACGGGGAGTTCCGACGTCAACTACATCAATGCGGAGCTGAAACTGGCGGATTTCGGGGTCGAACTCGTGGAAAGCCGTTCGAGCCAGCTCGACAAGTACACCAATCTCATCACGGTCCGATTTGTCCGCAAGGATCGCACGCTGGAAGTATCCGGGACGGTCTTCGCGAAGGATTCCATCCGCATCGTCGATTTCTTCGGATACCGGATGGACTTCGAACCGGCTCCGCATGTCATTGCGCTGCAGAACAAGGACGTTCCGGGCATCATCGGCAAGGTGGGAACCATCCTTGGCGCGAAGGGCATCAATATCGCCGCCATGCAGTGGAGCCGCGACAGGACCGGCGAAAAGGCTGTTTCCTTCGTCAGCATCGACAGTGCGGCCGATGAGACCGTCCTGAAGGAACTGCAGGAGATTCCGGGCGTGCTGAAAGCTTCGAGTCTCACGTTCTGACGGGTGATTTTCGGCCATCGGGCATGATCACGTGCCCTTCCTGCATGAATTTGGTGTTCCGCTTTGTGTAAAATCCCTCGACAGGCCGGCTGAAGCATTTCAGCCGGCCCTTTCCTATGATAAGATGACGGTATCCTGGCGGAAATCCTCCCTTGCACGAGCTGTATCCGCCGCAGAAACCCCAGCAAGGAAAATCGGGATGTCGCATGACCCTGACATCCTCCCCGAGGTGCAACATGGGAAAGACGTCACGCCTGTTCGCGGCCATCGATATCGGCTCACACCGGCTGCGCATGAAAATCGTCGAGACGTCCCGGGACGGACACGTCCGGGATCTCGAAAATGTGGATTTGCTGGTTCCGCTCGGTCGTGACACCTTCAAGGACGGCAAGCTCAGCTTTGCCTCGATCCGGGCCACCTGCGAAGCCATCGCAGGGTTCAAGCGCCTGATGACGGACTACGGTGTGACCGAATCCCGCGTGGTGGCCACCAGCGCGCTGCGCGAAGCGTCGAACCGGGATTACATGATCGACCAGATCCGTATGCTTACCGGGTTTGATGTGGAGATCATCAATAATTCCCAGGAAAAGTTCCTTACCTTCCAGGCCGTCAAGACCCTGCTGAGGACCGCGGACTGTGTGAAGCCTGACGAACGGATGCTGCTGCTGGACATCGGCGCAGGAAGCATTCAGCTTTCCCTGTGCGATCCGCTCCGGCTTGTCACCAGCCAGAGCATGAAGATCGGCGCACTGCGCATCAAGGAAGCCATGGCCCGCATCGAACGGAGGACGCTTCATTTCCATCGCGTGCTGGAGGAGTATATCGAAGCGCATGTCGAGAGTGTGGAATCCTTCCGGACAGGCAGCGACATCAGCAGGTTCGCCGTGGTGGCGAGCGGTTCCGAATCCCTTGCGCTGATGTGCGGGGTCGGTCGGACCGGCGGAATGACCGTCGTATCCCGGGAACGTTTCGAAAAGGCGTTCAAGCAGGTTTCGGAGATGTCCACGCCCGCACTGGCGGCCCGTCTCGGCATTGCACCGGCGGATGCGGACATCATCGCACCCGCATTCATCCTGATCCGGCAATTTTTCGGGAAGACCTCCGCCATGGAGGTCATGCTGCCGCACGTCACCCTGGTGGACGGGCTGATCGCAGAATATCTGCTTCATCCCCGGTTGCAGACGGCCGGGAATGAGTTCGAGGCGGACATCCTTTCAAACGCGAACCATCTGGCGGAAATGTATCGTTTCAACAGCCGTCATACCCTCTATGTGGTGGATGCCTCCCTTTCGCTGTTCGACAGCCTGAAGGCCATTCACGGAATGACCCCGCGTGATCGGTTTCTGCTTCAGCTTGCGGCCCTTCTCCATGATGTCGGGAAATTCATCGGGGCGGATCCGCATTCCCTGTATTCCTACCATGTCATCAAGGCGTCCCAGCTGGCGGGACTGTCAGATACGGAACTGGCCATGGTGGCCAACATTGCGCGGTTCCATTCTTCGGAGGAGCCGGACTTCGACAGTGACAGCCTCAAGAAGATCGAAACCGGCACCCGCATCAAGACCATGAAGCTCATTGCGATCATCCGGCTCGCGGATTCGCTGGATACCAGTCATAAACAGAAGCTTCGCCGGCTGCGGGTGGAGCCGAAGGACATCACCTGCGTCGTCCGTGGCGACAGCCGGGAGGAATGCGTCCTGGAACAATGGACCTTTCAGATGAAGGCCGAGTTTTTCCGTGAAGTGTTCGGCCTGCAGCCCATTCTCACCGTCGTGAACAAGGCGGGGAAACCGGAGGCAAAGCCATGAAGACACACGACCTGACCCGCAGCGAGTACTATCAGAACCGGGAACTCAGCTGGCTGGCTTTCAACCAGCGTGTGATCGAGGAGGCGGGAAGCAAGGACAACCCGCTGTTCGAGCAATTGAAATTTCTCGCCATTGCGGCATCCAATCTTGATGAATTCTACATGGTGCGCGTCGGCGCTTTGAACGATCAGGTGGAGGCCGGGTACGACAAGGCGGACTCCTCGGGGTTGAATCCTTCCGCACAGTTGGCGCGGATCAGCAGCCGGGTGCATGAGATGTCGGATGAAGTGAGCCGGATCTGGAGCCGGAAACTGGCTCCCCGCATGCGGACTGCCGGTTTTCATCTGCTGCAGGCATCCGATCTCGATGAAGGAAGGCTTTCCTGGCTTTCGGAATATTTTGATCATTTCATCTATCCGGTCCTCACACCGATGGCTGTCGACTCCGGCCGACCATTTCCGCTGATCCAGAACAAAACGTTGAATATCGGCGTTCTCATTGAGGATAAGGAGGAAGAGGAGGGTTTCATTTTCGCCACCGTCCAATCCCCTTCCGTTCTGGACCGTGTCGTCGTCCTTCCTTCTGAAAACGGCAACGGGACGGATTTCATGTTGATGGAGGACATCATCGCCCGGTTCATCGACCGCCTCTTCATCGGCAAGAAAATCCTGGCCACCGCCGCTTACCGGGTCACACGGAACGGAGATCTTGCCATCGATGAGGATGAAGCGGAAGACCTGCTGATCGAGATCGAAAAATCCCTCCGGCAGCGGCGCTGGGGCGTCGCCGTCCGGCTCGAGATCCGAAAGGATGCGGATCCGAGGCTTCGCTATACGCTGATGGACGAACTGGAACTGGACGAGGACGATTTGTTCGAGGTGCCGGGGCCTCTGGATTTTGGCGTCCTGTTCCGTGTCTACGGACTTCCCGGAACCCAGCACCTCAAATACCCCGTCTTCACGCCCCAGCCGAATCCGGCTTTCCAGGGACAGGATTCGATCTTCGATACGATTCGTGGCGGGGACATCCTCATGCACCTTCCCTATGAATCCTTTTCCCCCGTCATCGACATGATTCAGGAAGCGGCCCGGGATCCGGCCGTTCTGGCCATCAAGCAGACCCTGTACCGTGTCAGCGGGACTTCGCCCATCGTCCGGGCATTGGCGGAGGCAGCGGAGAACGGAAAGCAGGTGACCGTTCTGGTGGAGCTGAAGGCCCGCTTTGACGAGGAAAACAACATCCAGTGGGCGAAACAACTGGAAAAAGCCGGTTGCCATGTCATCTACGGTCTGGTCGGGCTGAAGACGCACTGCAAGATCACATTGGTCGTTCGCATGGAAGACGAGGGCATCCAGCGGTATGTCCATCTTTCCACCGGCAACTACAATGACGTGACCGCGCGCATTTATACGGATCTGGCCATTCTCACCTGCAACCAATATATCGGGGAGGATGCCTCCGCCGTATTCAATGCGCTTTCCGGCTATTCGGAGAGTCCGAGGCTGCGAAAACTGGTGATGGCGCCAACCATGATGCGCCAGACTTTTTCCGATCTCATCCGGCGGGAGACGGCGTTCGCACGTCAGGGGAAAAATGCCGCAATCCGTGCCAAACTGAATTCCCTTGTGGACCCGGGCCTCATCGAGCTGTTGTACAAGGCCTCTGCGGCTGGCGTCAAAATCGATCTGCTGGTCCGCGGCATGTGCTGTCTGCGGCCGGGGCTTGAGGGGATCAGCCGGAACATCACGGTCCGGAGCATTGTGGGCCGCTTTCTGGAACACAGCCGGATCTATCGGTTTGAGAACGGAGGGGATCCGGAATTGTTCCTCTCCAGCGCGGATTGGATGGAACGGAACATGGACCGCCGGGTGGAATTGCTGTTTCCTGTGGAGGATTCCGCCCTTCGCGAACGGATCGAGGAAATCATGGATGTCTATGCATCCGATACGGAGAAGACGCGTTTCCTGGATGCGGATGGCGTCTATTCGAAAGGAAAGGGAAAAAGGGGCGTTCATGTGAATGCTCAGGAGCAGTTCATGGGAGACGCTCTCCGACAGTCGAAACGTTCGGCGGACGAAGCGGCATCGCCGTTTGTGGTGAGGAAGCCGGAGCTGTAGTCGGATCCGCTGCCGGAAATGAAACCGAAATGTAGCCGGGGCATTCCCATGGAATCCCACGCGGGTGGTATAATGGAATGCCGGTCGAGGATGGCCGGCAAGGGAGTGGGGCATGGATCGGATCGCAGTCATCGACCTAGGATCGAATTCCGTGCGGATGACCATCACACGGTTGTTGGACGACGGCTCCTACCGCATGATTGAAAGTGCGCGGGCCATGGTCCGCCTCAGCGAAGGCATGGGGGCGGAATGCCTGCTCAAGCCTGAACCGATCGGGCGTACGCTCCACGCATTGGATCTGTTCACGCGCCTGATGGAAGCGCATAAGGTCACGCATGTATATCCGGTTGCCACAGCGGCTGTCCGGCAGGCGATCAATGCGGAGTTCTTCCTGAATGCCGCACGGGAACGCACCGGACTCACGTTCGAGGTGATTACGGGCGAAGAGGAGGCCCATCTGGATTTCCTCGGAGTCGCGAATACGATCTCCCTGCGCGATTTTGCGATGATCGACATTGGCGGCGCCAGTACGGAAGTGGCGGTTGTCCGCGACCGTGTCATCGTCGGGAAAACCAGCATCCCCTGGGGCGCCGTGAATTTGACCGAACGCTTCGGACTGAAGGGAAAGCCTTCGAAAAAGAAGCTGGCTGCGGCGGAAGAGGCCGTTGCGAAGCTGTTCTGCCACTGTGACTGGCTGGAGGCGGACGCAACGCTGCCGGTTGTCGGTTTGGGCGGTACGCTCCGTGCCTTGGCAAAAGCGGACCGGAAAAGGCGGGAATATCCGCTGGAGTGGCTCCACCAGTACGAAATGTCCACACGGCAGTTGGCCGGGTGGCTGGACGAATGGGATGGGCTGGGAGAAAATGCGCGGAGAGGCATGCCCGGCATCGGAAAGGACCGTTCCGACATTCTGGCGGGTGCCGTGGTTCCGTTGAAGGTACTGTTGCGGCATACGGGAGCGGAACGAATCGTTGTCAGTGGGAACGGAATCCGCGAAGGGTTGTTTTACCGTCATCTCGGAAAGGTCCGTGCGTGGACGTCCGAAATCGTGGCGGATGTGCGGACGCATGCCGTGGAAAACATCATGAAGCTGCATGAGGCGGATACGCCCCATGCGCGGCATGTTGCCGAACTGGCGCTTTCCCTTTTCGACCAGCTCGCATCCCTGCACGGGCTGGACGGCGAGGCGAGGGAGCTTCTTGCGCATGCTGCCCTGCTCCATGACACGGGCATGCATCTGGATTACTACAACCATCATCAGCACGGGTTCTATCTGATCCTCAACAGCGAGCTCAATGGATTCACGCATCGGGAGAAGGTGCTGCTGGCGCTGCTGTGCGGGATGCACCGCGTCAATGCGGAACTGAAGGTGGATCTCAGACAGTTCGATCTCATCTTTGCGGACGGTGACAGAATCCTGCTGCGGCGATTGGCGCTCTGTCTCATGATGGCGGAGCAGCTGGATCGGGGGGAAAACGGCGCCATTCGGGAAGTCCGGCTGGGCTTCGGGATAAAGGGTGTCCGGCTTTCCGTGAAGTCGGATGTGGAAGTGATGCTGGAACTGGATGCGACAGCCATGTGCGGTGACAGTTTTGAGCGGGAATATGGGAAAAGACTGGAAACCTGAAGGGGAGGCTTGTTTTGAACAGAAAAGTGGCCATCGTGGCATTGGGATGCCCGAAGAACGACGTAGACAGCGAGATCATGCTGGGACAGCTGAAGGCGAGGGGATATGACATCGTCGCGGATACCGCGCAGGCGGATGTGGTGGTTGTGAACACCTGCGCGTTCATCAAGTCCGCGCAGGAGGAAGCCATCGCCGCCATTCTGGCCGCGGCGAAGCACAAGGAGACAGGCAGCCTGAAGTGCCTTGTCGTCAGCGGCTGCATGGCGGAGCGATACAAGGCGGACATCATCGGCCAGATGCCTGAGGTGGACGCCATCATCGGGACCGGCAGCATCGGGGATACCGCCGACATTGTGGATGGTCTGCTGGATGGCACGGTGGAAGCACACGTTTTTGCGGATTCTCCGGATTCCACCGCCTATCTCGAGCAACCCCGCATTCTGTCGGATTCCCGTCCGTTCCAGTATGTCAAGATCGCGGAAGGCTGCAGCAACCGCTGCACCTACTGTGTCATTCCATCTCTCCGCGGTGACTTTCGCAGCCGTTCACAGGAAAATGTCGTGGCGGAAGCCAGGACGCTCGTGTCAGCCGGCGCCAAGGAGTTGATCCTGATTGCGCAGGATGTGACGCGTTACGGAATGGATGTCGGAGAAGAGAAACAGCTTGTGCCGCTGATTCGTGCCCTGTCGGACATCCCGGGTCTTTTCGGCATCCGGCTGCTGTACTGTTATCCCGAACTGGTGGACGATGCGCTGATTGCCGAACTCCGGGACAACCCGAAGCTGATCCCGTATCTGGATCTGCCGATCCAGCACATCTCGGATTCCGTTCTGAAGCGCATGAACCGGCGCGGAGATTCCACACTCATCCGAAACCTGCTGGCGCGCCTGCGTGCCGAGGTTCCTGGCATCGTTCTCCGCACTTCCTACATCACCGGGTTTCCCGGCGAGACGGCGGAAGACTTCGACGTACTGAAGCGTTTCGTGGCGGAAGGCCTGTTCGAGCATGTCGGCGTATTCGACTATTCGAGGGAGCAGGGCACGCCGGCCGGCCGCATGAAGGAACAGGTTCCGGTTCGGGTTCGAAAGCAGCGCCGTGACGAGGTTTTGGAAATTCAAAGAGACAATGTCGCACGTTGGAACGCCTCGCGTGTGGGGAAAACATGTGATACAATCATTGAAGGTGTTTCGGAGGACGGATTGTTCTACGTGGGCCGCACGGCCGCCGAAGCACCGGATATCGACCCGGTTGTCTTCGTCACCTCGGAGGAACCGCTTGAAATGGGTTCCGTCGTACCGGTCCGGTTCCTGTGCGTGGAGGGCTACGACATTGTCGGACAAGCCAATCCGAAGGACTGATCGCCCTGTATCCGAAGAACGGGTTGTCTGTTTTGCGCATGAAGGTCTTTCCGCATCAAGGCCGTGTGATATGTGCCACATCCGTCTATGAAGGAGTTGCCGAAATGAATCTCGCCAACAGGATCTCCATCATCCGTATCATCCTGACCCCGATCTTTCTGTTTCTGCTGATTCCAGGCCCGTTCGGCCAGTTCCTCGGGCTTTCCGTCTGGGGCCGCTGGGCCGCCGTTGCCGTTTTCATCCTCGCCTCGGCCACCGATGCGCTGGATGGGCATATCGCCCGGAAATACAATCTGGTGACGGATCTTGGCAAGTTCCTCGATCCGATTGCGGACAAGCTGCTCGTCACGGCGGCGCTTGTCGGACTGATTCAAACGGACGGACTTTCCGCCTGGGGCGTTTTCATCATCCTGGCACGCGAGTTCATTGTCTCCGGCATGCGGATTGTTGCAGCCGGCCAGGGAACGGTCATCGCGGCGAGCAACATTGCGAAATGGAAGACGAGTTTCCAGCTGATCGCCATCATCCTGCTCCTGCTGCGGGATTTTCCACTCAGTTGGCTTGTGGCATTTCCCTTCGGGCTCGTGGTCTTCTGGATTGCCGTCGCCCTTACGGTCGTTTCAGGTGTTGACTACCTGATCAAGAATGCCGGTGTCCTGACGGAAACTTCTGCGAAAAAGTAAATGCGAATATGAATCACAGGGAGGTATCGAAATGACACGGATTTCCAGAAGCCCATGGGGAACACATGAAAACAGGGAGGTCCACCTGTTCACGCTTGTGAACGAAGCGGGCATGAAGGCCGAAATTCTGAATCTTGGCGGAATCGTCGTATCGCTGCTTGTACCGGACCGGAACGGCAAAACGGCCGACATCGTTCTCGGATGCGATACGCTGGAAGACTATGTCAGGCCGAATCCTTTCTTCGGCGCACTGGTCGGCCGTTATGCCAACCGTATTGCCGGGGCCGAGTTCACCTTGAACGGAACGAACTATCCGCTGGTTCCCAGCGAGGGCAGGAACCAGCTGCATGGCGGCACCGAGGGCTTCAACAAGAAAATCTGGGACTCTGCCATACTTTCCGCACCGGAAGGCGACCGGCTGGTCCTGTCTTATTTCAGCCATGATGGGGAACAGGGATTCCCGGGGAATCTGGATGTCACGGTCGTATACGCGCTGACGGAGGACAATGCCCTGTCCATCGGTTATACCGCGCGCTCCGACAAGGATACGGTGATCAATCTCACCAATCACAGCTATTTCAACCTGGCCGGACATGATTCGGGCACCATGCTCGCGCAGGAACTCCAACTCAACGCCTCCCGCTTCACCGTGATCGGCGAGGGCTCCATCCCCACCGGCGAATTGCGGCCCGTGGAGGGCACCCCGTTCGATTTCCGCACGCCGGTTGCGATCGGCGCGCGCATTCGCGAGGAAGACCCTCAGCTGCTGCTCACCAAAGGGTATGACCACAACTACGTGATCGACCGGTCCGGACTTGCGCCGGCAGCATGCGCGGTCGTCTCCGATCCTGTATCCGGCCGCGTCATGTCCGTTGTAACGGACAAGCCGGGCGTCCAGCTTTATTGCGGGAACTTCCTGGATGGGAAGCAACCCGGCAAGGGCGGATGCACCTATCCACAGCATGCGGGCTTCTGTCTGGAAACACAGTTTTTCCCGGATTCCGTGCATTTCCCGGATTTCCCGAGTGCCGTCCTGAAGGCCGGGGAGACTTATCGATTCACGACGACCTATGGCTTCTCCAACCGATAATCAACATTTTCCGTTCTTTTTCATTCAAGGACGCGCATTTGCCCAAAAAATGCATGGGAATGGCGATACAAGCGGACCTTTTCGGGTATAAGTCAATATGGAAGCAGAATGCCGGCATTTTGCCGGCTTTCTTTTTACAAGAGGTACCGGAGGGGTTTGCATGAGTAGCATCAAATACCAGGTCATGGTTTTCTTCGGTTTGATCATCCTGGTCGCCTGTTCCGCCTTGGTCGCCATATCTTCAAGCCTTTCGCAAAATTCCCTGAAGACGGAGATTTACAAGGAGATCGAGGGGAAAGCCGTGGACGGATCGCTGATCCTTGCGGAAAGAATCGACAAGGAACTGAAGATCCTGGAGCAGATTGCCTCCCGCACACGGGTATCGAATCCCGAAAACACCATGGAAGACAGGATGGCCGCCCTGAAGAATGATCTGGACAAGAACGGCTATTCCCGTCTGGCATTCCTGGATCTGAAGGGAATGGCCAATTATACGGACTTGACGACCAAGGACCTCTCGGATCGGGCTTATGTCAAGTCGGCCCTTGCCGGGATCTCAAACCATTCCGATGTCATTGTCAGCAAGGTGGACAGCAGCATGGTGGTCGCATTCGCCACACCTGTCACAAACAATGGCACGATCATCGGAGCGCTGGTTGCCATCCGCCCTGCCGATTATATCGCCGGGGCATTGAAGGACATCAATATCGGAGAGGGCAGCTACTCGTTCGTCGTATCAGACAATGGGATTGTCCAGGGACATCCGCGAATGGATCTGGTCGTCTCCCAGTACAATTTTGTCGATGCCGCCGCCAAGGACCCGAAACTTGCCGCCCTGGGCGTAGCGATGAAGGACATCACGGAGGGAAACAAAGGCCATGTCGATTATCGCTTCATGACGGCGGATGATCAGAACATCTATGAGGACAAGCTCATGGGTTACGCACGCGTTCCCGGAAGCAAATGGTCGGTCTGCATCACCGTCCCGCAAGCGACGATCTATCAGTCCGTAAACAGCCTTCGTCTTGCCCTGGTTCTTGCTTCGACAGTTTGTGTGCTGATCGGACTCATCGCGTCCTACTTTATTTCTGTGAGTCTGGCGAAGCCGATCGCGCGTGTGGCCGGACAGGCCGGTGTGTTTGCGTCCGGTGATTTCCGGCTTGCCGCCGTCCCGGATCAAAAGCGCAAGGATGAGGTCGGGCAGTTGCAGAATGCCTTTGCCCACATGTCCGACAGCATCCGAAAGCTGGTGTCCGGCATCATCGATACGGCGGAACAGGTTGCGGCCTCCTCCGAGGAGCTGACTGCGACCTCGGAACAAGTGCAGACCACCGCCGGGGAAATCGCCCGCACGGTCGACGATATCGCACGGGGTGCCTCGGAGCAGGCGGAAGACACGGACAAGGGCAATCAGCGCACCATTGAAATGGGGACGCAGATTGATGAAAATGTCCGGCGTCTTCGCACGCTCCATGAATCATCCTCCGGCATGCAGGAACGTGTCCGGGATGGAATGGGTGCCGTTTCCCGGCTGCGGGAGAGCACGGAAGTCATGGAAAGCGCAGCGGGCAGTGTCCGCGACACAATTCAGAAGACGCGGGAGAGCGCCACAAACATCGGCAATGCCAGTGATCTGATCGCCGCCATTGCCAAGCAGACGAACCTGCTTGCGCTCAACGCTGCCATCGAGGCGGCCCGAGCGGGCGAACAGGGGCGCGGCTTCGCCGTGGTGGCCGAGAATATCCGTACATTGGCGGAACAGTCGGCCGCATCGACCCGGCAAATCAACGATATGGTCCGTGATCTGGGCAAGAACACGGATTTGTCGGTCAAGGCGGTCGGCAGCGTGCTGGAATCCCTGCAGAACCAGGTCGAGAGTGTTCGTGATACCGAAAGCTCCTACACTTCGATCGAAGAAGCCGTCAAGGATTCCATCGGACTGATCCGGGAGCTGGATGCGGGAAGCCAGGAAATGGAGAACCAGAAGAACCGCATCGTGGAAGTCATGACCGGACTTTCCGCCATTGCCGAGGAAAATGCGGCCGGAACCGAGGAAGTATCCGCGTCCGTCGCGGTCCAGAGCAATGCGATCGGCGAAGTGGCGGATGCCAGCCGCGGGTTGTCGGAAATGGCACAAAAGCTGCTGAACGAGGTCGGCCTCTTCAAGGTGTGATGACACCCATGATCATGTCGGCTGGATGACGGAAACATCTGTCAAGGTGTGGCTTTTACGGACATGACATCGCTGGGAAAGAAGGATGGAATGAATGGAGACCGCTCGAGAGGCCGGTCTCCATTCTTCTGTTCATTTCCCCTTGCATTGTTTTGGAGGATGCGCTATACTGGCAACAGGCTTTAGTATCTGGTGATAACAAAACGCCATCATAAGGCAAGGTGACAGGTTTGAGCAGGAATCCACATGCGAAAAGGGAGCGGCAGGTCCGTCTTCTGGATAAATTGAAGGAAGACCCATTCATGACCGACGAGGAGATTGCCGAATTTCTGGATGTCAGCATTCCGACGGTTCGGCTGGATCGGCTCGAACTAGGTATTCCGGAACTGCGTCAGCGGATCCGTGACGTCGCATCCCAGAATCATGGGAAAGTCCGTTCCCTGAAGGCAGAGGAAATCATCGGGGAGCTCATTGAGCTGCAGTTGGGCGAATCCGGCATTTCGGTGCTGGATACGACGGACGACATGGTTTTCACCCGATCCCGGATCGTTCGGGGCCACTACATCTATTCCATGGCCGAATCCCTTGCGATTGCCGTCATTGATGCGGATGTCGCTCTGGTCGGAGTCGCCAACATCAAATACAAACGACCGGTTCAGGCGGGAGACCGTCTTGTGGCCAAGGCCACGGTCCGGGCCAGCAGGGAAGGCGGACGCCATATCGTATGGGTCTTCATCACCTGCCGACACGTCGAAATGTTCCGTGGAAAGTTCATCCTGGCTGCCATCAGTGCGGATCCCGCCCTCACAGGCGAGTGAAATCGTCCGTTCATGGAACGATGCATCCGATGGCCGGGAGCGTCAGTTGCGGGCTGGTGCCTTTCGCATCATCGTCCGGTCCGGTTTCGTACAAGTCATGTCTGGCCCTGATCATGCGAACGGGCAGGAAGGCAAGAATCAGATGAGAATCATCGTTGACGCCATGGGAGGCGACAATGCCCCGGATGAAATCGTCAGAGGTTGTCTGGAAGCACTCCGGCGGGCTGAAGGCTTTGAATTGGAATTGATCGGTGACAGTGCGCGCATCCAGGCTTTGCTTGGGAACCGCGACAGCAGGCACGACCGGATCACCGTGACCCATACGACGGAAATCATCACCAATCATGACAAGCCAACGGAGGCCATCAAACGGAAGAAGGATTCCTCCCTGGTCGTCGGAATGAATCGGATCAAGGACAAGACGGGACAGGCTTTCATTTCCGCGGGCAGTACCGGCGCCCTTCTGGCAGGTTCCCTGCTCATTCCCGGACGCATCAAGGGAGTCGCCCGGCCTGCGCTCGCTCCGATCCTCCCCTCCGCCAGCGGCGGCACCATGCTCATCGACGCCGGCATGAACACGGTTCTCCGGCCGGTCAGTTACCTGCAGTTCGGCATCATGGGTTCAGCCTACATGCATGAGATCTTTGGCGTGGAAAAGCCCCGCGTGGGCCTTGTGAACGTCGGAACGGAAGAAGGAAAGGGTCACTCGATCGTTCAGGAGGCGTATGTCCTGCTGAAAAACTCGGAGCTCAACTTCGTCGGAAACATTGAAGGCCGCGACATTGCCGAAGGGCATGTCGACGTGGCTGTCACGGATGGATTCACCGGCAATGCGATGTTGAAGATGATGGAAGGCACCGGGAAATACCTGCTCGACAATCTGAAGCAAATGTACTCACGCAATTTTCTGACCATGCTCGCCGCCGCACTCATCAAAAAAGAGCTGGGCGTGATGAAGAAAAAGGTGGATCCTGAAGAGCTCGGCGGGACCCCCATTCTCGGCATCGATGGCATGATCTTCAAATGTCACGGAAATTCAAAGGCAAAAGCGATCACCAACACCATCCTGAAGATCGGGAACGGCGCATGTCTTGCTGTCACGGAACAGATTCGGAGCGCCTTCCAGGCTGAGGAACCCGTCGAAACCATCGACACCGGAGGATTTGCATGAGCGGACGTTTCGCCACCGGCATCCTGGGAACAGGAAGCTGCCTGCCCGAAAAACGCCTGACGAACCATGACCTGGAAAAGATTGTAGAAACATCCGATGAATGGATTGTCCAACGAACCGGCATCCGGGAACGCAGAATCCTCGAAGAGGGTGAACCTGTCGCGGGACTGGCAGAAAAAGCCGCAAGAAAAGCACTGGAACGTGCCGGAATCGAACCCGGAGCGCTGGATCTCATCATCGCCGCAACCATTACGCCGGACTCCCTGACCCCTTCCATGTCCTGCACCATCCAGGCGCGCATCGGCGCCGTCAACGCAGCAGCCTTCGATCTCAACGCAGCCTGCACGGGCTTCATCTACGCACTTCATGTAGCAGAACAATATATCGCATCCGGCGCCGCTTCGCACATCCTTGTGGTGGCCGTCGAGGGTTTGAGCCGCGTCACCGATTGGCAGGACCGTAAAACCTGCGTCCTGTTCGGAGACGGTGCCGGCGCAGTCGTACTCGGCCGTGTCGAGGAGGGCACAGGCATTCTGGCGAATCTGATCGGGGCGGCGGGAGACCAGGGCGCATCCCTCACCTTGCCCGCATTCCATGTATCGGAGGCGGACCGTGAGGTCCGGCCGAGCGGGAAAACGCAGGTCATCTGGATGGACGGCAGCGAAGTGTTCTCCTTCGCATCCCGCACCATGGCAGACTCTGTCCGGAAGGTCGCGGAAAAGGCGAAGGTCTCTGTAGAGGAATTGGATTGGATTTTCCCGCACCAGGCGAACTTGCGCATTCTACAGAATGCCCAGAAGCGTCTGAAAGTGCCGATGGAACGGATTTATTCGAATCTTGGGGTGACCGGCAATATCTCTTCCGCCTCCATTCCGGTTTGTCTGGATGAAGCGGTGGAAAAGGGTCTATTGAAGAAGGGCGACATGCTCGCACTCGTTGCATTCGGAGGCGGCCTGACCTATGGGGCGGCAGTCATCCGCTGGTGCATGGATTGAATGGGGAGGATGGCCAATATGGGTAAACTAGCATTTGTCTTCCCCGGTCAGGGAGCTCAATACCCTGGCATGGGGCAGGAGGCCGCAGACACCTGCGCCGCTTCCGCCGCCGTTTTTGACGGCGGATCCAAGGCGCTGGGACTGGATCTGCGTGAGTTGGTCTTCCGCGGAACCGAAGAGGAACTGAGAGTCACCGAGAATACGCAGCCCGCCATCGTCGCGGCCAGCCTTGCCTGCATGCAGCCTCTTCTGGAAGCCGGAATCAGGCCGGATATGACGGCCGGACTCAGTCTGGGCGAATACTGCGCCCATGTTGCGGCCGGAACCTTCACTTCCGATGAGGCGATCGCATTGGTCCGAAAGCGCGGTCGCTTCATGCAGGAAGCCGTACCGGAAGGCGTTGGCGGCATGGCAGCCATCCTTGGCCTCACGGACGACCAGGTCGTGGAAGTCTGTCGTAAGGCGTCCGCACAGGGCATCATCGAACCCGCGAATTTCAATTGCCCCGGCCAGGTGGTTGTGGCAGGCGAGGCTGCGGCAGTCGATGCAGCCTGCGCACTGGCGAAGGAAGCCGGCGCGAAGCGCGCGATGCCCCTTTCCGTCAGCGCGCCGTTTCATTGCAGCCTTCTGAAGCCGGCCGGTGACAAACTGGCTGCGGCATTGGCTTCCGTGGAATTGCACGGGATGTCCATTCCGGTCGTGTCCAATGTGACGGGAGAAATGGTCGGATCCGCAGCGGATGTGAAGGATCTTCTCGTCCGGCAGGTCAGCAGTCCCGTTCGATGGGAAGCCTGCATCCGTACGCTTTTGGCGAACGGCGTGGATACATTTGTTGAAATCGGGCCGGGCAAGGTTCTGAACGGCTTCATCCGGAAGATCGACAAGGATGTCGTCGTATACAATGCGGACGACCGCGCCTCCATCGATGCGACCATTGCCGCCCTGAAAGGTTGAACATCCGTCCGAGCGGCTTCATCCCCATCGAACATGAACAGGTCCGCGAAAGACGCGAAAGGAATACGAGCATGGACATGAAAGGGAAGACCGTGATTGTCTCCGGCTCAAGCCGGGGCATCGGAAGGGCCATCGCGGAGAGGTATTGCGAACTCGGCGCAAATGTCGTTGTCAGCGGTACTTCCGAGGGCATTCAGGCCGTCGGTCGGGAACTGCGGGAAACGGGATACTCCGTGACGGCCGTTCAGTCCGACATTTCGGATCCTGCAGGTGCACAACGTCTGGTGGATGCTGCGGTGGAGGCCTACGGAACCGTGGACATCCTTGTCAACAACGCCGGCATCACGCGGGACAAGCTCCTCATCCGCATGGAGGAGGAGGACTGGGACCGTGTCATGGATACGAACCTGAAAGGCGCTTTCCTGCTGACGAAAGCCGCTGCAAAGGTCATGATGAAGAAGCGCTTCGGCCGCATTGTGAACATCACGTCCGTCGTGGGTATCATGGGAAATGCCGGACAGGCCAACTATGCGGCCTCCAAGGCGGGCCTCATCGGGTTCACCAAATCCATCGCCAGGGAGCTCGCGGCGCGCAACATCACCTGCAACGCCATTGCGCCGGGCTTCATTGAAACACAGATGACGGACGGACTGCCGGAGGCGGTCAGGGAGACCTATCTGAAGATCATTCCTGCGGGAAGGTATGGGACACCTTCCGAGGTGGCCGATCTGACAGTATTCCTGACATCCACGCAAGCCGCCTACATCACAGGCCAGGTCATCCAACTTGACGGTGGACTGCATATGTAATACCATGATCCAAGGTACCGTTCCGACAGCATGCGTTCTCTGAAATGCGGATGCCGGAACCATCCGAAATGAAAGCACGGACCGGAAACGGTCTTGCGATTCCTGACGTGGAAGGGGGTGAATGATTGTGAATTTTGACAAGGTAAAGGAAATTATCGTGGAACAGCTGGGTGTTGACGAGAAAGACGTCGTCATGGAGGCTTCGTTCATCGATGATCTCGGAGCCGACTCCCTCGATATCGTCGAATTGATTATGGCGCTGGAAGAGGCTTTCGACCTCGAAATCCCCGACAAGGACGCTGAAAAGATCCAGACCGTGGGTGACGCCGTGGAGTATATCAAGGCGCACTCCTGATTCACGGAACCATTGCATGAGGAAGGTCCCAAAGCAGCTTTGTTTTGGGACCTTTTTTCATAGGTCCCGGCCGTTCCGGCCAACGGGCATAGCAACCATCAAGGAGGAGTTTCCCCCATGAATAAAAGAGTAGTCATTACCGGTATGGGCGTTGTCCATTCACTCGGATGCGATGTGGAAACATTCTGGGACGCGGTGAAAAACGGCAAAAACGGCATCAGTACGGTCACCCGGTTCGATGTGACGGATTATCCGACCAAGGTTGCCGCGGAGATCCATGACTTTGATCCGTCCGCCTTTATCGACAGGAAAGAAGCGAAGCGCATGGATCGTTTCGTCCAGTATGCCATTGTGGCGGCGTCGCAGGCAGTGACCCAATCCGGGATTGACTTCTCGACCATGGATCCGTACCGGGCGGGTGTTGTCATCGGGTCCGGCATCGGCGGCATGGACACGCTGGAGGAAAACAGCCGGACCTTGTTTGAGAAGGGCGTGAAGCGGGTCAGCCCCTTCTTTGCGCCGATGATGATCGCGAACATGGCCTCCGCGCAGGTGGCCATCCGGTTCGGCATCAAGGGATACAATGCCTGCATCGTCACCGCCTGCGCCTCTTCCAACAATGCGATCGGCGATTCGTTCCGCATGATTCAGGCGGGGCACGCGGATGTGTTGCTGACAGGCGGCGCGGAAGCCTGTATTTCCGGACTCGGATTCGCCGGTTTCTGTTCCAGCCGGGCCATGTCGACGAACGAGGACCCTGCCGCCGCCTGCCGGCCGTTCGACAAGGGCCATGACGGTTTTGTCATGGGCGAGGGCTCCGGTGTGCTGATGCTCGAGGAATATGAACACGCTGTGAACCGCGGTGCGAAAATCCTGTGCGAAGTGGTCGGATACGGCTGCACCTGCGATGCCTTCCATATGACGGCCCCGCATCCGGAAGGGGAAGCCGGCATCAAATGCATGCAGCTTGCCATCGCGGACGCCGGCATCCGTCCGGAACAGATCGGGTATGTGAATGCGCATGGAACTTCCACGCCGGTCGGGGATCCGATCGAGGTCATGGTGGCGAAGGCGGTGTTCGGCGAACACGTGATGGATGTGCCGATGAGTTCCTCCAAGTCGATGACCGGGCACCTGCTGGGTGCGGCCGGCGGTATCGAGGCCATCATCACGGCCATGGCCATCCGGGATTCCTTCCTTCCGCCGACCATAAACCTGGAGGAAGCGGCCGAAGGCTGCGATATCGACTTCGTACCCAATGTCGGTCGTGCGAAGGAACTCGAATACGCCTTGTCGAATTCGCTTGGCTTCGGCGGGCACAATGGGGCTGTCGTTCTCAAGAAACACGCGTGATCCGCCCCGCCCGCAAAAGCACGCCAGTAAAAGGCACGCCTGCAAAGAGACAGCCGGTCGGAACGGAGCGGTTTGAATCGGATCAGGGCATAAGGTATAATGAAGCGGGGCGAAAGCCCCGCTCTTTTCATGTCCGGGAGTCCGTCAGCAGGGATGTACGGCTCCGGAACCCGCCCACCGACATTCCTGCAGGAGAATGCGGCATTCAGGTACGGCCATGCCTGCCTGTGACATATCGGAGGAGATCCCATGAAATCGCCTGATGCGTTGCGACAGGAATTGGACAGATTCGAAAAGGACATCGGCTATCGCTACGGAAACAGGGAGCATGCCTTCGAGGCGCTCGTTCACAGCTCCTATGCAAATGAGAATGTGCAGTACGGCCTGGGCAGCAACGAGCGGCTGGAATTCATGGGAGATGCGCTGCTGGATTTCATTTTCAGCATCCGCCTCTATCGGGAGCATCCGGGTTGTTCGGAAGGGGAGATGAGCCGGCTGCGTTCCCTCATCGTCTGCGAGGCGTCCCTTGCGCATGTCGCCGAATCCATCGGCCTCGGCGCTTGGCTGCTGATGGGACGCGGCGAGGATCAGAACGGCGGACGGAACCGGCCCTCCATTCTGGCGGACGCGCTCGAAGCCGTGTTTGGCGGCATTTATCTGGATGGCGGCATGGAAGCCGCATCCGAGGTTGTTCTCCGTTTGATGGAAGGCCGATATCACGCCGCATTGTCCGGGGATACGAATGCGGATTTCAAGACCCATCTACAGGAGGAACTCCAGCAGGCGGGCACTGTCCGCATCGCCTACAAGGTCGTTGAAAGCAGCGGTCCCGATCATGCGAGGATTTTCCGCGTGGAGGTTTCGTGCGACGGCCGTGTCCTTGGAACCGGCACCGGCAAGTCGAAAAAGGAAGCGGAACAGGATGCCGCCAGGAATGCGCTGGACGGGATGCGTTCCGATGCAAGGGAAGGATGACGCATGAGGGAAATTGTCTGGGAACAAATTGTGGAGGCTGTGGCCGCCTGCTGCGTGGAAGCAAACTGCAACCTGAACCCGGATGTGGAACAGGCGCTCAGGGATGCGAGGGAGACGGAAATCTCGGAGACGGGTCGTTCCGTGCTTGACAGTCTGTTGGAGAACGCAGCCATTGCGCGGAAGGAACGGATGGCCATCTGTCAGGATACGGGCATGGCGGTTGCATTCGTCACCCTCGGCCAGGAAGTCCACATCGCCGGCGGCCTGCTGACCGAGGCCATCCATGCGGGTGTGCGCAAGGGGTATGCGGAAGGTTTTCTTCGAAAATCCGTCGTGGAGGATCCTCTTCTGCGAAAGAATACAGGAGACAACACGCCAGCCATCATCCATTTGAATCTTGTCGCCGGAGATGGTCTGCACATCGAGATTTCCCCGAAGGGATTCGGCAGCGAGAACATGGGCGGCATGGCCATGCTGAAGCCTTCCGACGGCGTCGAGGGTGTCCGGAAATTCGTTCTGGACACCGTATCCCGTGCAGGTGCCAATCCCTGCCCGCCCATCATCGTGGGCGTGGGGATCGGCGGCACCATGGAAAAGGCGGCGCTTTTGGCGAAACAGGCGCTGCTCCGGCCGCTGGGCGGGCAGAATGCACGTCCGCATCTGTCCGAGCTCGAAAAGGAACTGCTTGACGGAATCAACCGCCTGGGCATCGGCCCGGCCGGTCTGGGCGGGCGAACCACCGCTCTGGGCGTCCATGTCGAAAGCCATCCAACGCATATCGCCGGCTTGCCGGTGGCGGTCAACATCAGCTGCCATGTAACCCGGCACGCCGCCGTTGACCTGTAGGCATCCTTTCTACCGTAAACGCCTGGTGTTGCAACCAGCATCTCCCCATGGACACCCACCGCTCCGCGCGGCCATTCCGGCCGTCCGAAAGGAAGCAGATGAATCCGGAAACCATCCTGGATGAAAACCCCGAAGTTGTCCCTGCCGCCCGTTCCGCAGGGAGTCTGCTGGTTGTGGCCACCCCCATCGGCAATCTGGAGGACATCACGCTGCGCGCTTTACGTTCCCTGCGGGAAGCGGATTTGATTGCTGCCGAAGATACCCGTCAGACCCTCCGGCTGCTGAACCATTTTGAAATCAGGAAACCGATGGTCAGCTGTCACGACATGAACGAACATGCCAAGGCGGAGGATCTCGTCCGTCAGATGCGCGAAGGCAGGCGTCTCGTGCTGGTCAGTGACGCAGGCACGCCCGGCATTTCCGATCCGGGTGAAATTCTGATCAGGGAAAGCATTGCGGCGGGTATTTCCGTTTCCATGGCGCCGGGGCCTGCAGCCGCCATCATGGCTGTTGTTCTGTCCGGTTTGCCTACGGGCCGCTTCTGTTTCGAAGGGTTCCTGCCAGCCACCCGGAAAGATCGGATCCGGCAGCTGGAAACCTTGAAGGCGGAAACCAGGACACTGGTGTTCTACGAATCGCCGCACCGGCTGAAGGCAGTGCTGGCGGATCTGCGGGAAGTTCTTGGCGAGCGGCATTGCGCCTTGTCGCGGGAACTGACGAAGCTGCACGAGGAAATCGTGCGGGATTCGCTGTCAAACCTGATCGCCCTTCATGAAGTGAGGGAGCCGAGAGGCGAGTACGTTCTTGTGCTGGCAGGCGCAGAAGCGGAAGCCTTGCGCGAAGATGAACGCGAAGCATGGCTGAAGATGCCGTTGGCGAAGCATGTGGAGATGTATCTGGCGGAAGGGTCGGATCGGATGGAGGCCATGAAGAAGGCTGCGAAGGATCGCGGCCTGAGCAAACGGGACGTGTATTCAGCGCTTCAGGCTGAAGCCGACGGACTGTCTGCGGACTGAAACCGGATGCTGAAGGCAGAACACATTCGTCTCAGAAAACCATATCGGCCGCTTCCGGCATGAGGACCAGAACCCGAATGTTCGAATCCTTCAGCAATTCATTCAGCCGGGCTTCGAACTGTCGGTTTCCATCGGTTTTCGATACGCCGATGAGGATGCAGTCCACCTGGCAATGCTCGGCGAATTGTGCAACGGTTTCCGGGATTTGTTCCGCATTGATGATGGTCAGTTCCGCGCCGACGGATTTTGCCGTGACAAAGAGGTACTCAAGGGCTTCCCCTTCGCGGATGTTTTCAAAGAAATTGAAGGGACGGCTGGAGACGTGAAGCACCTGAAGGGTACCATCAGCGGAGGTATGGCGTAAAGCGGCGTGTATGAGCCGTTCGCAGTCTTTCTGCTGGGTTACGCAGACAAGGGCGGAGGAAAAGATTTCCAAGGCATTCTCCCTTTTCAGGTGGATGTCGGTGCATCGAAACCCTTTTCATTATAACAGAAATCGCATGGAAATGTCTTGGCAGGTCAGGATGAAAGCGCGGGCTGAACGAGGGGGAGAAACGGCATGGGAAATGGGAAATGGCAGATTCGGCACATGATCTGGGATTGGAACGGAACGTTGCTGGATGACGCAAAAGCCTGTGCCGCAGCGGTTGACACGCTGATGGACCGACGCGGGATGCTGGGGGAGACGATCGACGGGTACCGGGGCCGGGTGATGTTTCCGGTTCGGGACTATTACCGGAAGGCGGGCTTTGACCTGGAACGCGAGGATTACGGCGCTTTGTGCGACGAATTCGGAGATGCCTACGGAGCAGCTGTTCTGGCAGATCTGCCCGAAGGACATCGTCATGCGGGTCTCCCACCCACCGGCATTCATCACGATGCGGTTCAGGTCCTCACGGAAGCCGGTCGTCTCGGTGTGACACATGCCATCGTCTCCGCCTCCGAGTTCGGCGCCTTGCGGCAACAGGTGGAGACATTCGGCCTCTCCGCCTTTTTTCAGGAGCTGGTGGGTAGGGATGACAACCACGCAGGCACCAAGACCCATCTGGTGCAGGCTTGGGTGGAACGGTGCGGATACCGGCGCGACCAGATCCTGTACATCGGAGATACGGAACATGACTGCGAAGCGGCGCTTGCGTCCGGTATCCGGGTTGCGCTGGTGTCGGACGGACATGTGGAAGTTTCGAGACTCCTGCCCTGCCGCGTTCCGGTTTTCCCCAACCGTCATGCGCTTTGGCAGTCCGTGGCTCCGCTGACGGACCGGCCGGTATTCCGGACGCTCCGCTTTGAGACCCCCATCGGAGAAATGGGGGTGACGACGGACAATCTGGGCGTGGTCCATGTGGACCTTCCGGACCAGACGGAATGGAATCCCCCGGCCGGATGCCTTGCCGGCGAACCGAACGAATGCACCATACAGGCAAGGAATGCGCTGCTCTCCTGGTTCGAACACCCCGATCTTCTGCCCGGACCGGCCCTTTCCATACTAGGGACGGCGTTTCAGCGGGAGGTATGGGGAGCCGTTTCCGGGATCCGAACCGGAGAAACCACCAGCTATGGCGCCCTTGCCCTTCAAATCGGCCGGCCGGGAGCGGCCCGTGCGGTCGCACAGGCGCTGCGCGCCAACCCGGTTCCAATCCTCATCCCCTGCCATCGGGTGCTTGGTTCGGATGGAACACCGACCGGGTTCATGGGAAAGCGGAAAAATCCGCTTCAGCAGCGGCTCCTTGATCTGGAAAAACACGCGGCAACTTGCACGCGGGTTGACGGATAGGCGGCCGTATGGTATTTTTCATTGCAGATGGGCAGGACAATCCGCCTGGCAAGCCAATGGCGCCTGCCGGAGCAAAACACCGGGCACATCCCGTCGGGAGGAACAAGATGAGTATTTTCCGCAGAATGGGCGAAGACTTGAAAGAAGGCCTGGCCAAGGTTCCACTTCTCGGTTCCTTCATGCACCTGGACGTCATCCTCGTTTTTGGTTCTCTGGCGTTCATGCTGTTGAATTTCCTGTTGAATTTGGGTGTCATTGGTGATTTCCTTGGCGCGTTCGACTGGTACATCCTCGTCATCGGTCTGCTGATGTGCTGGGCGAATCGGCAGACACAGTTCCTGTATGCGGGTCTGTACGGGTATGCCGCGCTGATGCTTGTGTTTTTCCTGAAAAATGTCTTTTCGGGATTCTTCAGCTTCAGCCAGCTTGTGGAAGCATTGATTTATGCGGGCCTCGGCTTTCTCGTCATGTCCAGGGTGAAAGATTGAAGAAGATGGTTTCCTCCATACAGGTTGTCCTATTTGACCTGGGCGGCGTTCTCATCCGGCTCCGCGGTGTGAAGGTCCTGCTGGATCACCTGCAGGGAAGGATGGACGAAGCCGGGCTCTTCCATCGCTGGTTGTATTCTCCTGCCGTGCGGCTCTTTGAGTCCGGGCAATGTGATTTGTCCAGGTTCAGTTCGGATATCGTGGAGGAACTCGGCCTTCCCATGGACGCTTCCGCTTTCCTCGATATCTTCCGGTCCTTTCTGGACAGGCCCTACCCAGGCGTGGCTGAGCATCTTCCCTTGTTGGCGGGGCGAGTGCGGACGGGGATTCTGTCCAACACGAGTGCGCCTCACTGGCAGACGGCCAGAGAAATGCTTCCGGCGCTCGATTCGGTTCAGGATGCTTTTTTGTCCTATCAAATGGGTCTGTTGAAGCCGGATGCGGCCATTTTCCGGCTGGTTCTTGACGAGCTGGCGATGCCACCGGAAGCAGTGCTGTATTTCGATGACCTGCCAGCCAATGTGGAAGCGGCCAGGAAACTGGGAATTCAGGCTGTTCGGGCAGATGGTTTCCAGGAATGCCTGGAGGCCATGGCGGTACTTGGCGTTTATCCGGCCGGAAATCCCGGCCTCGTTCTCGATGGAACAGGAGGGAACCTGAATGGGCATGCGTGAAACGGATCCGCTCAGACACCGCAAAGGAGAAACGAAACTGACTTTGGTTGGGAAGGATGGAACCCCTGTGAAAAACCAGGAGGTCGCCATTCGTCAGATCAGGCATAAGTTCCTGTTCGGATGTACGGAGTTCAGCGTGCTCGAGCTGGCAAACGGCGAACTGTCCGGAGCTGGGAAAGAGCAGGCGGAAGAGCGGTTTCGCTTGTTCTTCGAACTGTTCAACTTTTCCACCCTGCCCTTTTACTGGGGGCGGTTCGAACCGGTGAAGGGAAAGCCGGACACGCGGCGGACAAAAGTTGCCGCGCAATGGCTTGTCGACAACGGGGTCCGGATCAAGGGACATCCCCTTTGCTGGCATACGGTTTGTGCGCCCTGGCTGATGGAGATGTCCAACAAGGACATCCTGACTGCGCAGCTAAACCGCATCCGCAGGGACGTGAGCGATTTCGAAGGGCTCATCGACATGTGGGACGTCATCAATGAAGTGGTGATCATGCCCGTGTTTGACAAATATGACAACGCGGTCACCCGCATCTGCAAAGAACTTGGCCGTATCCGCCTTGTTCGGGAGGTTTTTGGCGCGGCAAAGAGAACGAATCCGAACGCCACCCTGCTGCTCAACGATTTCTGGACGGACGAGGCATATGACATCCTGATCGAAGGCTGCCTGGAAGCGGGTATCCCGATCGATGCGATCGGCATCCAGTCGCACATGCACCAGGGATATTGGGGTGTGGAAAAGACACAGGAAATTCTCGATCGGTATTCGCGGTTCGGGCTTCCCATTCACTTTACGGAAAATACGATTGTGTCCGGGAAGATCATGCCGAAGGAAATTGTCGATTTGAACGATTATCAGGTGGCCGAGTGGCCTTCCACACCGGAAGGACTGGACCGGCAGGCGCAGGAAGTGGTGACGCACTACAGAACCCTGTTTACGGACCCGAATGTTGTCTCCGCCACCTGGTGGGGCTTCCTGGACGGAGGATGGCTGAAGGCGCCGTCAGGGCTGCTGACCGCCGACAGCAAGGAAAAGCCCGCATTCACCGAGCTCCATAAGCTGATCCGTGGCGAGTGGTGGACGAAGCCCATGACGCTTGTAACCGATGATTCCGGGTCTGTGAGCGTATCGGGTTTCCTCGGGGAATATGAAGCCGTTTGCCAGGGAGAGACAATCCAGTTTGCCATCTAGCGTCTGGGGTTGCCGTATATTGTGCAATCGGGCGCGCTGTTCTGCAAGGTAATCCTGCAGGACAGCGCGCCCGATTTTTCATGTCATGCTTGGCTTCCCGGATTCATTCAAGGCCTTCGACAACGGAAGGTTCCTTCAGGCGCCTTTGACAATGGAATTCAGCGTGAAGCCACGCACCTTGAGCTGCGTTACCAGTTCGTCCACATTGTTCGTGTTCACGCGGAGGATGATTTCGTTCTTGTAGAGGACCAGATGGGAAATGTTGATGCCCATCTCCGCTGTAAGGGTGGAGATCAGAGCCAGCACACCCGGGCGGTCATCCCCGTAATCCAGGCTGATCCGGCTGCCGGGATCCCGGAATCCGAGGATTTCGATAAAGGACTGGAAAATGTCTTTCTCTGTGATGATGCCGACCAGCTTGCCCTTCTCAATGACAGGCAGACCGCCGATATTGCTGTCCGCCATGATGACGGCGGCCTGTTCGAGCAGGGCGTCGGGATCGACCGTAAGGACATCCTTGGTCATGACGTCCTTTACAACGGTTTTCGCAAGCAGGTAATTCATCTCGAAGACGCTCAATGTGGTGGCGGGGGAGGGGGATACTTCCAACAGGCGTCTTTTCGTGATGATGCCGATCAGTTTGTCCCCCTTCATGACGGGCAGGCGCCGGATGCCCTTTTCCCGCATGATGGTGAGGGCTTCGGCAATATTGGTATCCGGAGAGGCTGTGAACGGGTTGGATGTCATGACATCGCGAACAACCATGGAATCCCTCCTTGACGGCGCTTCAGGCCGTTCTTCTATCCTGCAAATACGCGAAGTGTTTTGCAGGCCACCCGGTGCATCGTGAGGACACATCGGCACCTATCCTGCAAATACGCGAAGTGTTTTGCAGGCCACCCGGTGCATCGTGAGGACACATCGGCACCTATCCTGCAAATACGCGAAGCGTTTTGCAGGCCACCCGGTGCATCGTGAGGACACATTGGCACCTATTCTGTGCTTACCCGCCCAGATAGGCTTTACGCACTTCTTCGCTCTTCATGAGTTCGGAAGCGTTCCCGGACAATATGATGCGGCCGGTTTCCAGCACGTAGGCCCTGTGTGCGATGGAGAGCGCCATGTTGGCGTTCTGTTCCACCAGCAGAACCGTGGTGCCGGTTGCGTTGATGTCCCGGATGATGCTGAAGATCTCCTTTACCAGAAGAGGAGCGAGACCCATGGACGGTTCGTCGAGGAGCAGCATTTTCGGCCGGGACATGAGCGCACGCCCCATCGCCAGCATTTGCTGCTCGCCGCCGGAGAGTGTGCCCGCCACCTGGGACAGACGCTCCTTGAGACGGGGGAAGCGGGTGTAGACCACCTCGTAGTCGCTCTTCAGGTTCCCTTTGTCCTTGCGGGTGTAGGCACCCATTTCAAGGTTTTCCTTCACGCTGAGGTTTGCGAAGATGCGACGCCCTTCGGGAACCTGAACAAGTCCGGAAGATACGATGACATGCGGTTTTACATTGGCAAGCGCCTTGCCTTGGAAGGAGATGGTTCCTTTGAACGGGATGACACCGGACAGGCTGTTCAGGGTGGAGGACTTGCCTGCGCCGTTCGCGCCGATCATCGTCACGATTTCGCCTTCCGCTACGGAGAAGCTGATGTCGTGGATGGCATGGATGTTTCCGTAAAAAACGTTCAAATCACGTACTTCAAGCACCGAACTCGGCCTCCTCTCCCAAATAGGCCTTGATGACCATGGGGTTCTTGCTGATCTGCTCCGGTGTGCCCGAAGCGATGGTCTGGCCGTAATCCAGTACCAGAATGCGTTCACAGATGCCCATGACGAGGCTCATGTCATGTTCGATGAGCAGAATGGTCAGCTTGAACGTATCCCGGACGAACCGGATGAGATGCATCAGGTCCTGGGTTTCCTGCGGATTCATGCCGGCGGCCGGCTCGTCGAGAAGCAGGACCTTCGGTTTCGTGGCCAGTGCGCGTACGATTTCCAGCTTGCGCTGTTCACCGTACGGCAGGTTCTTGGCCAATTCATCCTGCTTGCCGTCGATATGGAAAATGGCGAGTAGATCCAGGGCGTTTTTCCGCATTTCCGCCTCTTTTCGCTTGAAAACGGGCAGATGCAGCATCCCGGAGAGGAAACCGTAGGAAATGTGCGCATGGAAGGATATGAGGACGTTCTCCAGCACCGTCATCTCCTTGAAGAGACGGATGTTCTGGAAGGTGCGGGCCACGCCGTAGTGGTTGATGACATGCGGCGGCTTGCGCAGCAGGTTTTTCCCATCGAGGGTGATGGTGCCGGACGTGGGGAGATAGACCCCGGTCAGCATGTTGAAAATGGTGGTCTTGCCCGCGCCGTTCGGCCCGATGAGGCCGACCAGCTCCCCGGTTTCCAAATCGAGGCTGAAGTCCGTCACGGCCTTCAGGCCACCGAACTCAATGGAAATTTTCGTTGCCTTCAATACACTGCTCATGCCTTTTCCTCCCTGTCCGCCGCCATTTCACGCTGCATGGCCCTTTTCAGGCTGCCCGTGCGGAACAGGCGCGTGGGGGAGAACTCCCTGTTCCCCATGATGCCGCCGGGACGGAAGATCATCATCAGGATGAGCAGCAACGGATAGATGACCATGCGGTAATCCTGCAGGAACCGCAGGGCTTCCTGCAGATAAGTGAGCAGATACCCTGCCACCAGGGTTCCCGTCAGACTGCCCATGCCGCCGAAGACGACAATGATCAGGAAGTCGCAGGAACGAAGGAAATTGAAATCTGTCGGGTTGAGATAATTGTAGAGGAAGGCGAAAAGGCCGCCGCCGATGCCGGCGATGAAGGCCGAAAGGATGAAGGCAATCATCTTGTATTTGAAGATGCCGACACCCATGGCATTGGACGCCACTTCGTCCTCGCGGATGGAAATGATGGCGCGCCCGTACGAGGAATGAAGCATGTTGTGTACAAGGGCGAGCACAACCAGCACGGTGAGGGTGATCCAAACGAAGTTGAGAACAGGGACGTTCTTGATCGCCTCGGGATTTTCTGCGATGGCTTTCGCAGAGACGAAGTAGGGAATGCCTTTGAGTCCGGCCGCGCCGCCAGTCAGGCTGTCCAGATTGACAAGGATGACGCGGATGATTTCGCCGAAGGCCAGCGTCACGATGGCGAGGTAGTCGCCGCGGAGACGGAGGGTCGGGAAGCCGATGACGAACCCGAACAGGGAGGTGACGACACCGCCGATGAGGATGCCGACGAAGATGGGCAGATGAAACGTCATGACGGATGCCGCCGCCGCATAGGCGCCGATGGCCATGAATCCCGCGTGGCCGAGTGCCAGCTGGCCGGTGAAGCCGGAGATGAGGTTCAGACCGAGCGCGACGATGACATTGACGCCGGCCAGGGAAAGAATCTGCGCGGCATAATCGTTCAGGATGCCGAACTTGATGAGCATTGCGACAATTCCGACGAAGACGACGGAAAGGGCCATGAGCAGGGGGAATGATCTGATGCGTTTCATCCTGCCACCTACACTTTCTCTTTGAGGCTCTTGCCCATGATGCCGGTAGGCCGGACCATGAGAATGAGCACCAGGATACCGAAGACGACCGCATCCGCCAATTTGGAATCGATCGACTTCGCAAGGATTTCGGTGATGCCGAGGATGATGCCGCCGAGCATGGCGCCCGGAATGCTGCCGATGCCACCGAGCACCGCGGCCACAAAGGCCTTCAGACCGGGCATGATGCCCATGTAGGCTTGCACCTGCCCGTATTTGCTGGCGAACAGGACGCCTGCCACGGCAGCCATGGCGGAACCGATGGCGAACGTGAAGGAAATGACCAGATCCACATTGATGCCCATGAGGGAGGCGGCATGCGTATCGTGGGAGACCGCACGCATCGCCTTGCCGATTTTCGTGAACTTGACGATATAGGCAAGCACGGCCATCATGAGGATCGAAACGACGATGACGATGATGTCCATCTTGGTGACGGCCACACGCTGCCCGAATGGCTTGAAGACCCTCACGGAGGCTTCGAGCTGGGGATAGACACGTGGATTCGGCCCCATGAACGGCAGGGTCTTGCTGCCGTTCTCAATCAGCAGCGAGGCGCCGATGGCCACAATCAGGATATTGATGCGGGGGGATTTGCGAAGCGGCTTGTAACAAAGCCGTTCCAGCAGGACGCCGAGAACCGCGCATACCACCATGGAAATGGCGAGGGACAGAATCAGGGTGGTGGGGGTGGGGGTGGGCCCGAAGGCGCTCAACACGAAGAAACCCGTATAGGCGCCCAGCATCAGCATGTCGCCATGGGCGAAGTTGATCAGCCGGACGATTCCGTATACCATGGTGTACCCAAGTGCGATCAGCGCATAGATGAATCCGAGGGTAAAGCCATTGATCAGTTGCTGCAGCAGCATGTATCGCACCTCATCCGGAAAACGGGAACAAGTGCAGGGCATGCACTTGTTCCCGTTATGCCGTTCTTCCGATCTTGCAGGAAATTGCCGGGGGGAATGCCGTTACGGATTGACCGTGCCGGAGTATTCGGTTGTCAGCTTGCCATCGGCGCCCTTGACGATCTTGAGCATGACGGCGGACTTGACCGGGTTGCGGAGTTCGTTGAACTTCACATTGCCGGTGACGAACTTCTTGTTGGTTTCCATCATGGCGGCCTGGAGCTTGTCCGGATCGGTGCCGGCCTTGGCGATGGCGTCGCACAGGATGTTCATGGAGTCATAGGCAAGCGCGGCGAGGGCGTTGGGGGTTTCGCCGTTGTACTTGGCCTTGTAGTCCGCGACAAACTTCTTGACTTCCGGGTCGTTCGCATCCGGGGCATAGTGGTTGGAGTAGTAGCAATCGATGACTTCGTCACCGGCGTTGTTGGTGATTTCGTCCCAACCGTCCGCACCGAGCATCGGCACGGTGATGCCGAGGGCGCGTACCTGCTTGGAGATGATGGATACGGTGCTGTAATAGTCGGGGAGGAAAAGAACGTCGGGATTGGTGCCGGCGATCTTGGTCAACTGGGCGTTGAAGTCGGTGTCGCCGGTGTTGTAGGATTCCTCGGAAATGATGGTGCCGCCGAGGGCGAGGAACTTGTCCTTGAAGTTCTGGGTGAGACCCTTGGAATAGTCATTCGCATTGTCGAACAGGATGGCCGCCTTCTTGCCCTTGAGGGTTTCGAAAGCGTACTGGGCGACAACCTGGCCTTGGAAGGAGTCGTTGTAGCAGGCGCGGAAGATGAAGTCGCCTGCGGAAGTGACTGTGTCATTGGTGGAGGAGGGGCTGATCATGACGATCTTCTTCTGCTGGGCTTCGCCGGTGATGGCGAGAGAGCATTTGCTGGTGAGGGCGCCGACGATGGCGACGACCTTGTCACTCGATACAACCTTCTTGAATGCATTGGTGGTCTTGGCGGGAGTGGCTTCGTCGTCCTCGACGACCAATTCGATCTGTTTTCCATTGATGCCGCCGGACGCATTGAGCTGTTCAGCAAACATCTTGGCGGCATTCACGGACTGAACGCCGTATGTGGCAACCTGGCCGGTGATCGGCATGATGACACCGATCTTGATGGTATCTCCGGTTGCTGCGGAAGATTCGGCAGGCGCCGCGGATTCGGAGGACTTCTCCGGAGCGGCGGGACTTCCGGAAGCAGCGGGTGTGGCGGTGCCACAAGCCGATAAAAGCAGGGCGACGGACAACATGGAAGCGAGCAGGGGGGAGATGTTCTTTTTGTTCTTCATGTTTCTTCCTCCTGATAAAAAAACTGAGGGGTCGCGCGTACTCATTTATCCACAAATACTGTGCAACACCCTCGTTGTTGATGAATTATAGCATACTGAATCCTGCAAGACAAGAATGAATATGTTCCGCAGTGCCGCCTTTTCAGGGCTTTTTTTCAATAGATGTGACGCAAAGGATGCATGACAAGGAGTCCGCACTTTCATCAAGATGGGTAAATTCGCCCGAAAACCCTTATGCCAAAAGAGTTTTGATGTTTCTGACCTTTCCTGATGGGCCAATATCCAGTCATCAGGCCAGGCCAATTCCGTAAACGAACAAATGTTTGAAAAACAAAGTCAGGTGAGATATAATGAAAAAAACAGGACTGAGCCCCTTTGGAGGTCGAAATGGCGATGAAGCTGATGGACAAACTTCAGATTTTGGCGGATTCGGCAAAATATGATGTCTCATGTTCCTCAAGCGGTGTGGAACGCGGAAAAAAGGCAGGGATGGTGGGCTCCGCATCTCTGGCAGGCATCTGCCACAGCTGGGCGGACGACGGACGCTGTGTCTCGCTGCTGAAGGTACTCTTCTCGAACGCCTGCATCTACGACTGCGCGTATTGCGCGAACAGGGTCTCGAACGATATCCCGCGAGCCAGTTTCACCCCGGACGAGATGGCGGAGCTCACCATCAACTTTTATCGGCGCAACTACATTGAAGGTCTGTTTCTCAGCTCGGCTGTCAATGTCAGCCCGGACCACACCATGGAACGGATGGTGGCCGCGCTCCGGAAATTGCGTCAGGAGTATCATTTCAATGGGTATATCCATGTCAAGGCGATTCCGGGGGCGTCACCCGCCCTTCTGCATCAGGCCGGCCTGCTGGCCGATCGGATGAGTGTGAACATCGAGCTTCCCAGCGCATCGGGCCTTGCCCGCCTGGCCCCGCAGAAAACACCGGAAGGCATCCTGGTCCCGATGGGATTTCTGAGCGAGAGGATCCGGGAAAGCAAGGAGATGCTGCCGGTCCTGCGCAACGCGCCAGCGTTTGTGCCGGCGGGCCAAAGCACGCAGCTGATCGTCGGCGCCACGCGGGACAGTGATCTTCGCATCCTTCGCCTTTCTGAAAACCTGTATCGGAAATTCTCCCTCAAGCGGGTCTACTACTCCGCCTACATGCCCGTGAACACAGCACCCGGCCTGCTTCCCGCCAACACGGCCGAACCGCCGCTGCTGCGGGAGCATCGCATGTACCAGGCGGACTGGCTGCTCCGCTTCTATGGGTTCGAGGCGGGGGAATTGCTGGATGAAACGCATGACACGTTCGATGCGCGAATCGATCCGAAAGCCGACTGGGCGGTCCGGCATCTCGACCAGTTCCCTATTGAGATCAACAAGGCGTCATATGAAATGCTGCTTCGAATTCCGGGTGTCGGCGTCCAGTCGGCGAAACGGATCCTGGCCGCCCGGCGCTTCGGTCCCCTCACCTTTGCCGACCTTACCCGGATGCGTATCGTGATGAAAAGGGCCAGGCACTTCGTTACCTGCGGCGGGAAGTTCGAGGGCACAAAAGGATATGGAACGGAATCCCTCACAAAGCTTCTTGCCGAACCTGGGAAAGCTGCGGATCCGCGTTTTGAGCAGATGAGCCTGTTCGGCAACGGGTTCGGTACAGGCAGAACCCGCGTCGATCGGCCCTCCGGCCTGCCGGATGACTGGGTTGCCCTGAATGGAAACGCCGCAGGCGGAGCGGGTTTGACCGGAGGTTGGAATGGGGCTGGGAAGCCGGCTCGCGGTTGGCCAGCCCTCACCGGGGGATTTGGCGATCCGTATGAGTCGTTTGAACGACCGGATGCAATGGCCGGATTACCCATGGAAACCGTGCCGTTCTTCCCCGAACCGCTTGCGCTGCCTGCAGCAGGAGGATTGCGTGCATGACCTATCGCTGCGAGAATAGCTTCGAGGGAATCCTTACGGCCGTGTTCGAAGCATTCCGGCTGCATGAGGATCCGGAAATCCGGACAGACGACCAGTCCTGCCAGCTGACGCTGGATGGTGCGGAACGGGTCATTCCGACGGATCCCGAAAAGGCGGAACGTGTGTACCGGGGCATCGAGCGGAAGATTTCCCCTGATGCGCTGCAGCAGATGTATGCAGCGTGGCTTGGGGAATGCCCCGATGTGCCCGGACTCATCCTGCACGCCGTACGGGCCGGGATGAAGTCCGGGCCGCGTGTCATGGAACAACTGCAGGATCCTGCGTTGTTCCAGCTCAACGACAGGTACCGGCGTGTCATGAAGGAAGTCCATTTTTTTCTCGGCACGCTGCGGTTTGTCCGGTCCGCATCCGGGATCTACCATGCGGGGTATGAGCCGGATGGCAACATCACGGGCTTGATTGCGCCTCATTTTTCGGAACGGCTTTCCGATCAGGCTTTTCTCATCCATGACCTGAAGCGCGGTATTTGCGCCATATACGACGGGGCGGAGCTTGTTCTGGCAGAGGCTCCGCCCGGTCTTGATAAGGCGGCGATCGATGCGGATGCTGATTTTGAGGCACTCTGGCGGAAATACTTCAAGACAATCGCCGTGGAAGGACGCATCAACCCGAAACTGCAGCGCCAGTTCCTGCCCAAACGGTACTGGAAGCACCTCACGGAGATGGAGGGGCGTGCCTGATCATTTCGGGATGGGAAATTCCATCCGCACCCTTGACTTTTTCGATTCCGAAGCAATCGGACTGCGGTCTTTTCGCACCCGCAACCCGCTTGAACAGTGAATCGGATGGGTTGCCCTTTCTGTATGGCGTGGTATAATGAAAGCAGGAAGTGATTCCTGGGGTGTGCGACAAACCTATCATTTTGAACCTGACATTTTTGACACGGGAGTCCGGACGTCCAAACGTTGAAGACAGGCCGCAGAACAATTCCGCCATTCCCTGCAAGGGGGGTGCTCCGGCGGCGGAAGTCCAGAACGCAAGGCAGGACACCCACCTGGTTTCGGCCAGGTGTCAAAATATAGGCATCGGCACTCTGGGGTCATTCTTATTCATTGGGGCATGACAAAGGACCTTCTTCCGAAGGTCCTTTTGCTTTCGAAAAACACCTGTGGAAGGCGGTCAGAAAAGTAGAATGACCGCCATCAGGACCAGTGGCACATTTGCGCGGTTGGCGATCGCATGGGTATCCCCACCGCCGGTGATCAGTGCCTCCCCAGTCTTCAGGATGACTGTTTTTCCATTGTCCTGGGCCTCCGCTTCCCCTTCGAGCACATAGAAAATCTCCTCTTCCTGATCATGCGCATGCTCGCCGATGGAACAGCCGGGCTGCAGAGTCAGTCTGGCAAAAATGCGGCAGCGTCCGCGCAGTTCGTTTTGCGTGAACAAATGGAGCATTTCCACCTGTCCGTCGCCACCGCGCATGTTTTCCTTGATTTCCAGCAGCATGTTCTCCGGGGTCTTTTTCATGGGGCCCTCCGTGGCCGTCCCACTCTCAGCGGGAGTCGGCTGTCCTGCGTTTCGGGGTGTGGGGATGCATGAACAGAAGCACATAAAGTGCGCAGAAAACAATCAGGATGCCAGAGGAAAGAAACAGGATCTGCTTGATGCCGAAGGTCAGACCGAAGAAACTGCCCTGGAAGCCTGAAGCCACCCCGACCAGTACGGACCCGACCAGGGATGCGCCATATCCGAGCAGTCCGCTGACCGTGGAATTGAAACCGATGTAGACCGTCCTTTTTTCTTCCGGCATGAAGTCGAACTGCAGATTGAACAGGGACACATTGATGCCGGACCAGGCAAGACCCGAGAGGATCATGGCCAACAGGAGCAGCGGGACCATCAAGGGACCTTTTGTGATGAAGAACCAGATGAGGCAGGCGAAGCCGATGAACAGAAAACTGACCATGCTGGTGAAAGCCCATCCGAGCTTGTCCGCAAGCTTCCCCCATACGAATGCCGCACTGAAGTAGACAATGTTCGAAAGCATGCCGAACAGGTTGATCTGCGTGTAGTTCATGGCAAGTTCATTTACCTGGTAGACGCCGTAAAAGGAGCCAGAGACCTGGATTCCGATGTTCCAGAGGATGGAGAGCACAAAGAAACGAAGGAACAACGGGCTTTTCAAGGGAAGTGTGAACACTTCCCGGATTTTCATCACATCGGGGTTGTGGCCCAGTGGAACTTCCTTCATACGGAGATAGGACCAGGTGTTGATCAGCATCAGCACAAAGACCGTCGCATAGATGGCCACCAGGCCGCCGCGCTCGTTTCCGGCATCCCGGAAAAGATCGAGCACCTTGCCCATGGCAAGGTTCATGACCGTGGCAAAGACCAGCAGGTAGGATTCCCGGCTGCCGAAGTATTTTCCTCGGTTCTGCGGTTCGACGAAGCTGACATACAGGTTTGAAACGGCCGGGGAGACGAAGGAGACCGCCAGGTTTGAAACAAGGTAGAGCCCTGCTGTGATCCAGAGCCGGACAGTATCCGGAAGGGGCAGGAACGGAATGACGATCAGCAGGCACAGCAGAATCCGATGGAGCTCGCTGCCCAGAATGATGATGCGTTTTCTGTACTCGAGGCGTTCCAGCACGATGGGGGCCAGGAACTGAATGGCCGCCGCCAGGATCGGGATGGCGAGGATATAGCCGCAGACCGTGTCGCTTGCACCGAGATGCTTGAGAAAGCCGACGAGAAACGGTCCACTGGTGAGATTGAAGATGACGCGCGCACTTCCGCCTTCGAAAATGCCCATCAGCCGGTTGCGCTGCATGGTCTTTTCGGGCAGTCGGGCATACTGGCTGGCCTGCGTGGAGGTGGACGGTGTGGCGGGTTCGCTCATGAATCAGCCTCTTTCTTTCCCAAGATGATTGCGCCTTTGATGTCCTTGCTATGGCCGAAACCCTACCAGGTTTGATGGGGAGATTGGAAAAGGAGGTTGTCCCAAGCAGGGACAACCTCCTTGTGGTCAGGGATTTGCGTCAGGCTTTCAGGAACTGTTCGATGTTCAAAATGAAACAGGTGGCGCCGCCGACGTTGATCTCGACCGGCATTGCCATGTTGAAGGCGCCGAAACTGCCCGGAAGCTTTTCCGGGGAGATCATGCGGCGACGGCTTTTGCAGGTGTCCTTGATGATGTCCATGGCACGTTCGACACGGTTGTCATCGGTGCCGATGAGAAATGTGGTATTGCCGCTCTTGAGGAATCCGCCGCTGGAGCAGAGCTTCGTCGCACCGAAGCCTTCGCTGTTGAGACTGTCCGCCAGAATATTGCTGTCCTCGTCGCTAACAATGGCAAATATCAGTTTCATGGCACTTCCCCCTTCTCGATATGGTGGAAAGGCTTTCGCCGTGTGGTTCCTGATTATTATATGCCAACCGTTCCCCACATTCAATCAGTGGAATTCGTTTCGGGCTGATCCGTGCCGGCGTCCAGGCGGAGTCATGCTCATTCCAGGCGATATCCGATTTTTCAGAAAAGCCTGTTCTCGTTTATCCGAGACCGGATTTTCTTTCCGGTGCCGCTTCCCAGGGAATGTCCTTCCATTCGATCGTTTTCCCCGCCGCTTCGATGAGCGGTGCTTCCGGCGGAAAGTCGAATTCAAGTCGGCAAGCCCAGAGTGCCTGCCGGCGAATCTTGTATCTCCGGTTGACCTGGTTGCTTCCGTATTTCGGATCTCCGAGGATCGGATGCCCGATTCTGGCAAGTTGTGCCCGGATCTGGTGGGTCCGTCCGGTGATGATTTCCACCTGTACGCGGGAAATGATTCCATCCGTCTCAAGAACCCGATACTTCGTGCGGATGGGCAGTGCGCCCGGTTTCGCGTGTTCATGCACGTAGACGCGGCCCTTTTCGGCATCCTTTTCGAGCCAGGCTTCGATTTCTGCCGTGCGCGGCTCCGGTGTTCCCACGACGATGCACTGGTAGATCTTCCGGATCCGGTGCTTCCGGATGTGCCGGCCGATCACCGTCAGCGCCTCTTCCGATTTGGCAAACATCAGCAGCCCGCCGGTGTTGCGGTCAAGCCTGTGGCAGAGTGCCGGAAATCCCGGAAGAAGAGGCTCCCGGTTCGCATCCCACCAGTCCTGCAGCATGGGTTCATACGGCAGTTCCCCGGCAGATTCGGCATCCTCCGCCCTGCCCGAAGGAGGGTCGTTCTCCTGGACGGCGATTCCCTGTGGCTTGACGACCACCAGAAGGGCATCATCCTCATAGGCGATGATCGGGGAAAATGGTTCGGCCGGCGTGCGGGCCGTTTCCGTGACCGTGGTTGTCCCATCGGCCTGTTTTTTCCTTTCGGAAGGTTCTTCGCCTCCGTTGGTATTCCCTTCCGGGATATAAACGGTTACAACGTCACCCTGCGAAAGAAACACATCTTCACGGGTACGTTTGCCATTGACCTTCACGTCCTTTTTCCGGAAGGCTTTGAGCAGGACAGAACCCGGAAGATCCGTACATTTGGAGAAGAGAAAGCGGTCCAGGCGCTTTCCGCCATCGGCGGGTGGAACCGTGAATTGCAGCATGATGACTCCTTTCAGACCTGGGGGATGGGTGCGGCGGAACCAATATGGATCAGCGCCGGATATGGAAGATAACGGCTGTCGAACAGCTTGGCCTCCTGTTGAAGATTTCCGCCGATATAGCGTTGCAGCCATGTTTCAACCGTAAGGCCGTCCATGCCGGGAGCCACGGTGATTTGGGATCCCGACGGGAGGGTGCTGTCCGGTACTTTTGTAACGTTCGCAGGTTCCACGGACAAGGTACGGGTATACAGGCGGATGGAAGGAACGACTTCCTTTTCGGCAACCAGCACGGATACCTTCAGACTTTCCCCTTTCAGCGATGCCCGAATCGTGACCGGATGGGAATAGGGATTCGCGAAGCGGAGATCCTGGATGCCGTATGCCACGGATGCATCGCGTCCCGGTGAGGTATATCCGACCATGAACATATGGGCATGTCGTTCCAACGGTTCGAGACCGGCCTCCAGCATGGCATTGCAGGCTGTCGTGGACAGTTGGCAGATGCCGCCGCCAAGACCCATGGTGATGCGGCCGTCTGCATAGACCGGCGCGTCCACATATCCGGCTTCGGCCGTACGTGGTCCTGTGGCTTCATTGAATGAAAAGGAAGCGCCGGGAGGGATGGTCAGCCCATCCAAGGCGCGGATGGCCAGATCGACGTTGTGCGCGCGGTTTTTGTCGGTTTCCGTTGCGCGCGGCAATCTTGTCTCAAAAAGGCCGCCAATGCGGGTGCCGCTTGAGACGGAC
The DNA here is from genome assembly GCA_942493335.1 of uncultured Clostridia bacterium. Classification (GTDB taxonomy): domain Bacteria; phylum Bacillota; class Clostridia; order DSM-8532; family DSM-8532; genus JAEWSN01. The sequence goes on from OW818693.1 coordinate 4,666,471, forward strand.
AGGTCTTCCGTCTTCACGTCCGGCTCCTTGAACTGGACAGGGAGGACATGTTCCACTTCGCCGCGATCCGTCCGATTGTCAAGCTTCCCGAGTTCCTCGGCCAGAATGTCCGCTTCGATCTGGCGACCCGTGATGGAAGGAATCACAATGGCATTGCCCGCTTCGTCCGTCCCCTTCTCCGCGTCTCTTGCCATGACATTGATGGCCTTGAGGATTGGAGCCGGCTCCAGCTTCGGGGAGCGGATCGGAATTGTCGGTACGAGGATGCGTCCGGGTTCGCGGTTGTTGATCAATCCGACAATTTGCCCTGCGAGCAAGTGTGTATCAACCCGCACCCCGTCATGACCCGTCACGATGGAGACCCGGTTTTCGCCGACAAGTAGCCTGGCGCCGGTTGCCTCCTTGTGCAGGGCGTTGTTCGCGGCCTGCAGCTGACTGTCGAGTTTGTCACGATCAAACCGGACAGGAACATCGAGGGTCCTGCCATTCTTCAGCGCGATTAGCCTGTCGGCCACCCTTTGACCGGCCCATCCTGTATGGCCGGCCGCAAGAAGCCTTTCCTCCACCGATTCCCGATCGAGCGTGACGCCCAGCTCCTTGTAGGTCATCTCCATCTGGAAGCCGTCCGCATACAGGCTGATGGTTTCATCCCCCTTCGGATCCGGCCAGTTGCTTTCAAGAAAGGCATCCAGTTCATCCGGCTCCAATCCGCCTGCATCACGGGATTCCACCCTGACACCATAGGGGACGGCCGGATCTCCGGCAATCCGGATCACGGTGAAGGCCAGGGCGGAGATCAGAAGGACCAGAAGGATCAGCAGGGCGGGGAGGATCCGCTTTGCAAGCACGGGAAAAGGAACGCCGGGTTTCTTCGTCTTCTTTCCGGCGGTCTCTTTTATCTTTCTTTCCGGGTTCTCTTTCTTGCCCGGTTTTGCGTTCTTTGGAGGATTCTGTTTCTTTTCTGTCATTACGCCCTCCGCTCCTCCTCATTATCGCGCTGGCCCATGATTATGACAAGCATGATTCACAGGCTCAACGAACACCGGTTGGAGTGGTATACTGTTCAGGCAGAGAGCGGCATGCGGGTACGGAGGACGGAGATTTGGCTGAGTGGGATCGGAACAATGGGAATGAGCGGCAGCCGGGTGGGTCCGGAGACGTCCTGGGCCCGATACCGTCCATAAGGATGACCCGCACGCCCGGGCCGGCGGAGGCCGGTCTTCTGTTCAGTCTTCTCGCTTTCCTGCAATTGTATGCGGGGCAAATTCCTTTTCCAGCCCTTTTTTCCGACAGTGCGCGCATCATCCTGTCCGAAGTGCTCTTCATCGGCTTGCCGCCGCTTCTTGCGGTGATGCTGTTCCGCTTTGGTTTCTCCGATACGTTCCGATTCAGGTTGCCGCGTTGGCGGGAGTTGGGCGTCATCGGCCTCATGGCGCCGATTTCCACGATGGCCGCCTACAGCGCGGGGATCCTCGCCATTGTCCTGATCCGTGCGATTTTCGGTTCGGTTCGGGTCGCCGGTGATTTGGGGGATGTGTTGTCGAACGGCATGCCACTGGCGATTCTTACCATCGGTGTGGTTCCGGCGCTTTGCGAGGAATTGCTCTTCCGTGGCTTTATCCAACGTGGATTGGAGGGGTTCGGAGCCAAGCGGGCGGTCCTTCTCAGCGGGATTCTTTTCGGATTGTTCCACTTCGACTTTCAGCGATTCGCCGCACAGACTCTCCTTGGGCTGGTCATCGCATATGTGGTCTATCGTTCGGGTTCCATCCTCAACGGGATGCTCATTCATTTTCTGCACAATGCGGGGAGTGTGGTTCTGACCCAGGTCGCAGGGGGGCTCGGGCTTGCAGGTCGAAGGGGGAGCGTCATGGAAAGTCTCCATAACGCAACTTCGGAGCTGGCCGGCTTCATCGGGACCCATCCGGTACTTGCAGGTTTCTTCGGATCCAGTCCGGACCTTGAAGGCCTCGGCAGACTGTTCCTGACCTTTGCCGGGAGCGCCGGAGGAGACCTGTTTGAGAATGTTGAATTTCAAACGCTCCTCCGTGATTCGGGCATCCCGCTGGAACGGATGATCCTGTTGATGGGCATCGGATCCGCGGTGGTTCTTGTCAGTGCGCTGTTTGTACTGGGCGGGTTGCTCCTTTTGTTCCGGCACGTCACCCGGGATGTTCCGAGGCCCCCGCCGCAGCGTCACGATCCCGCCATCCGTTTTATTACAGCTGTTCCCGGTCTCATCCTGATCCTGACGGTTTATGTGTCCATTGGACTCGGTTTGGCGGGCATCCCGCTTGGAGAGGCCATTCTTCGCCTGTTCCGCATCGGTTGACTGGGATGAAAATCAGAAGCATGTGATGGAATTGGCAAGAATCATGCAGGATGAGTGGCCACCTTCAAGCACGTTGCCGTTTGTGGTATCATGATGGGATAAAGTCAGAGTAATCAGGAATGGAGAACGGCAGAACATGGAGATCGCTTCCTCTTGGGAAGAATACAGCATATTGGACGCCGGGGATGGTGAAAAGATCGAGCGCTGGGGAGAGGTTGTGCTGAGAAGGCCGGATCCCCAGGTCATCTGGCCCTGGGCCGGCCCGGAGTCCATCCGGAGCCAGGTACAGGCGCATTACCACCGCAGCAAGAGCGGCGGCGGGGAATGGGAGATGAAAACCCGCATTCCCGCACGTTGGACCGTTCACTACGGGGAATTGTGCTTCCGGGTGGAGCCCACAGGGTTCAAACATACCGGCCTGTTCCCGGAACAGGCTGTCAACTGGGACTGGATGTCCGGGTGCATTCGCAGCGCCGGCAGGCCTGTCAGCGTCCTGAACCTGTTTGCCTACACGGGTGGAGCCACAGTGGCCTGTGCGGCGGCAGGCGCGTCGGTCTGTCACGTGGACGCATCGAAGGGGATGGTGGCCTGGGCGAAGGAAAACCTGGCCCTGTCCGGGCTTGAAAAGACACCGGCCCGCTTCATTGTGGACGATTGCCTGAAGTTTGTACAACGCGAAGCCCGCAGGGGGAAAACCTATGATGCGATCATCATGGATCCGCCTTCTTATGGCCGCGGGCCGAACGGCGAGCTTTGGAAACTTGAGGACGAGTTGTACGGACTGGTTCGCGCCTGCATGGACGTCCTTTCGGCCAAGCCACTTTTTTTCCTCATCAACTCCTATACCACCGGGTTTTCACCGCAGGTTCCGGCCAACCTGCTGATGCAGCTGATGAGATCCGGCAATGGGCGCATTTCTTCCGGCGAGGTGGGTCTTCCCATCGGGGAATCCGGCATGGTGTTGCCTTGCGGGACGTTTGCCAGGTGGGAGGAAACCTGAAACTGAAGGGTGATCCAGGCGTGAAAATCCGAAACCCGTTTATTTTCATGCATTTTGCTGCAGGCAACGCGCATTCTGGTGCCGGAGCAGCTTCCTGTGGTAAAATGATTGAAAATCACGGGCGGACGTGATGATTGCCCGTAGGTGCCCGGCCGGGAGGAATGCTGTTGGAACTGCTGAGTGTGACGAACACTGTCGACCTGTCCCATGAAGAGATCCTGAATCTGGCAGTCCGTGCACTGTCGGCAAAAAAAGCGCGCAACCTTACGGCCATCGATATCTCAAAGGTGACAACCGTGGCGCGTGTCTTTCTGATCGCCAGCGGGACCTCCTCCACACATATCAAGGCATTGGCGGATGCGGTGGATGACGCGCTGTCCCTTGCCGGCATCGAGGCATTCCGCCGGAATGGATATGGCAGTGCAAGGTGGATTCTCCTCGACTACAGCGAAGTGGTCGTCCATATCTTCCATGAGGACGACCGGGTCTTTTATGGATTGGAACGACTTTGGCAGGACGGGGAGTTTCTGGCGCTGCCGGATGCGGAATGAGCGCCGACCGCCCGTCCCAAAAGAATACGGTCGGATGCTGCAGCAAAGGAAGCGCATGAGGCGCAAGGGAGGCAACACGCATGGCATATTCAACGGAAATCGATCGCAAATGGCAGGCGAAATGGGAAGCCGCGGACTTGTACGAGTTCGATGAAAAAAATCTTGACAAGAAATTGTATGCATTGGAGATGTTCTCCTATCCTTCCGGCGCAAACCTGCATGTCGGGCATTGGTATAATTTCGGACTGGCCGACTCCTGGACGCGCATGAAGCGGCTGCAGGGTTACAATGTGTTTCATCCTCAGGGATTCGACGCATTCGGTCTGCCGGCGGAGAATTATGCGATCAAAACAGGCATCCATCCGAAGGATTCCACGCTCGCGAACATCGCCACGATGGAGAAACAGCTCAAGGCAATGGGCGCCACCTTCAATCTCGAATATGAAGTGGTCACCTGTGCGCCGGAGTATTACAAGTGGACCCAGTGGATTTTCCTGCAGCTGTTCCGCAACGGACTGGCCTACCGCAAGAATGCGCCGGTGAACTGGTGTCCGAGCTGCAAGACCGTTCTTGCGAACGAACAGGTCCAGGACGGCACCTGTGAGCGATGCCACACCGAAACCACGAAACGGGATCTGACCCAGTGGTTCTTCAAGATCACCGCATATGCGCAGGAACTGCTGGATTGTCTCCCCGCGCTGGATTGGCCGGAGAAGACGAAGAAGATCCAGACCAATTGGATCGGCCGATCCGAAGGGGCGGAAATCGAGTTTGCAGTTGCCGGTACGGACAAGTCCTTCCGCGTGTTCACGACCCGTGCGGATACGCTGCTGGGTGTGACCTATGTTGTTCTGGCGCCTGAACAGCCGCTGGTGGACCTGATCGCAACCGATGCCTGCCGGGCTTCCGTTCAAACCTATAAGGATCAGGTCCGCAAGGTCTCCGAGATCGACCGTCTGTCCACCGCCCGGGAAAAGACCGGTGTGTTCACCGGCGCATACGCCATACACCCGCTGACAGGAAAGCAGGTTCCGATCTGGATTTCCGACTATGTGCTTGCCGGTTACGGCACGGGCTGCGTCATGGCGGTTCCCGCACATGACGAGCGCGACTTCCTGTTTGCGGAAAAGTTCGGTCTGCCGATCCCCCGCGTCATCGCGGCAGCAAACGGGGAAGATGACACCCTGCCATTCTGCGACGACGGCATGCTGGTCGGCAGCGGAGCGTTCGACGGTCTTTCCTCCGAGGAAGCCCGTACGGCCATCGTGAACAAACTGGCCAGCAACGGCAAGGGCGAGCTGAAAATCACTTATCGCCTGCGTGACTGGCTGGTTTCCCGCCAGCGTTACTGGGGGAGCCCCATCCCGATCATCCATTGCGAGGATTGCGGCGCCGTTCCGGTACCGGAAGACCAGCTGCCTGTGGAATTGCCTTATGACGTGTCGTTTACGCCGGACGGGGAATCCCCGCTCGCCAGTTGCGAGTCCTTTGTGAATACGGTGTGTCCGTGCTGCGGAAAACCGGCGAAACGGGATGTGGACACCCTCGACACCTTTGTCTGTTCTTCCTGGTACTTCCTGCGTTATCCGAACAGCCGGAACGCGGAGGAAGCGTTCAATCGGGAATGGACCAACAAGATGCTGCCCGTGGACAAATATGTCGGCGGCGCCGAACATGCGGCCATGCATCTGCTGTACGCGCGATTCTTCACAAAGGCTTTGCGTGACATGGGGTATCTGGACTTCGACGAACCCTTCAAGTCGCTGGTGCATCAGGGAACCATCCTGGGGTCCGACGGTTCGAAGATGAGCAAGTCCAAGGGCAACACCGTCGCGCCGGATGCCTATATCGAGAAATACGGCTCCGACGTGTTCCGCATGTATCTGGCTTTCGGCTTCGCCTACACCGAGGGCGGACCGTGGAACGACGAGGGCATCAGGGCCATCGACCGTTTCATCGGCCGTGTGGAAAGACTGGCGGAAAAGGTGGCGACAGAACGCGCAGAAGGTGCGGACAGTACTGAAAACTTGGGTCCGGATGAGAAGGAGCTCAACTACATCCGCCACTCCACCATTCAGAACATCACGCAGGATATGGAGATCTTCCAGTTCAACACCTCCGTCGCCCGCATGATGGAGCTGACGAACGCGTTGTACAAGTACGACGCGCTACCGGTGCGGAACCTGGGCCTGCTGGCCGATACCGTTCGCGATCTCATTCTGTTGCTTTCCCCCTTCGCACCGCATTTTGCGGAAGAGATGTGGGAAAAGATGGGGTTGCCGGGATTCCTGTTTGCCCGGACCAGTTCCTGGCCGGTCGTGGATCCGTCCGCATTGGTGCGGGATGAAGTCGAGCTTGCCGTACAGGTGAATGGCCAGGTCAAGTTCAAGGTGATGGTTCCCTCCGCTGCGGACAACGACGCCATTGAGAAGATTGCGCTCGGTGATGCGAAGGCTGCGCAGTATCTTGAGGGAAAACAGATTGTGAAGATCGTCGTTGTCAAGGGCCGTCTTGTGAATGTGGTGGTGAAATGACGCGCAAATCCCGAAAAACGGAAACAAGGACGGAACAAGCGGGGTGCCTCGAAGGAGGCGCCCCTTTTCTTCCAACGGAGCGGTTGATTGGGAACGGGTCCGTCGATCCTTCAGAAATGGGCATGGCCGTGCCCGGACCTGTCGATCCTTCAGAAATGGGCATGGCCGTGCCCGGACCTGTCGATCCTTCAGAAATGGGCATCGTCGTGTCTGACTGGTACCATGCGGATCATCGGAAGCTGCCCTGGCGGGAAACACGGGATCCGTACCGGATTCTTGTCTCGGAGATCATGTTGCAGCAGACCCGCGTGGAAACGGTGACCGGGTATTGGAAGCGTTTCCTGGAAGCGTTTCCTGATGCGGCCGCATTGGCGGATGCAGCGCCGGAGCAGGTCATGAACCTGTGGCAGGGACTTGGCTACTATTCCCGCGGCCGGAATCTGCAGAAGGCTGCGCAGATGGTGTCAGGCGAGTTTCACGGTCAGTTCCCGGATCGGCTGGAAGATATCCGCAGATTGCCCGGCGTAGGGCCCTATACGGCCGGTGCGGTCGCCAGCATCGCCTTCGGCATCCCGGTTCCGGCGGTCGACGGGAATGTGCAGCGCGTAGCTGCGCGATTGTTCCTGCTTGAAGGGGACATGGCATCCCCTGCCGCGAAAAAGGAGGTGGAGAAGCGGGTTTCCGCGATGATTCCTTCAAATCGCGCATCGGATTTCTGTCAGGGCATGATGGAACTTGGCGCCATGGTATGCACGCCGACATCCCCGCACTGTGCGATATGCCCGCTGACTACCCTGTGTCTGGCCCGGCAGACCGGGAAACAGGGAGAATTGCCGTACAGGAAGGCAAAAGCTGCCCCGGTAGCCTCCCGACAGATCGTATGCCTGATTCGGGACGATGCGGGGCGATTTCTCATGCAGTACAGGCAGAAAGGCCTGCTTTCAGGTCTTTGGGGATTGCCGCACTATGAATCGGACGATGACCGGCCCGACCCCGATCTGCTTGCGGAGCGACTGGGTCTTTTTGCCGACGATGAGCGGGAAAAGGATGCAGCGGTTCGGGATGCGGAAGTCATTTCGGACGGGGCGGCATTGCTGCTTGTCGGTCCCGTCGGAAAGACAACGCATGTTTTCACCCATCGGATCTGGAACATGGAGGTTTGGTCCTTTGCCTGGCTGAAGAACAGGGACAGGCAGGCTTTCGGAAATGGCTTTGCCTGGGTTCAACCGGAGCGGATGATGGAAATCCCCATCCCCGAAGCCTTCCTGAAAGTCTTTCGAATGATGCGGGATGACGGCGTTGCCTTCCGGAATGAATAGCAGGGGTTGCATGGGGGCTTCCGATTTTCGTTGACATCAAGATGCGTCGCATTGCGGAAGGAATGGCAGAAAATCCAGAGGGAAGCCGTTGCATGATTGACATTTGGGTTCCAATTGATGATAAAATATGGATGAAACCGGAAAACCTGTTTTCCCTTCGTACAGGGGCGATTCCGGATGGTCCCTCAGACCATGGAACGGAGCATGCGTGGAAACGGAAAAGCTGGTGGAAAAACTTGAAACGGCCGATTCGCTGGAAGAATATCTGGATACGTTCGGCGCGCACTGCAATGAGGCGTTTTCCTTCAGCAGGTGCTTTGAGATGCTTTTCAAGGCAAAGGGCCTCAAGAAGATGGATGTGCTGGAACGATCCCAGGTGGAGCATGTCTACGCACATGAAATGATCCGGGGGAAACGGAAGCCGTCCCGGGACAAGGTTCTGATGATGGCCTTCGGACTCATGCTGGATATTCCGGAAACCCAGCTTATTTTGCGGCACAGCGGCTATAGTCCTCTTTCGCCGAAACTTCGCCGTGATGCAATCATTCTGTATGCGCTTACACATGCGGTCGGTGTTCCCGACTTGAATACCATGCTGGATGAGAAAGATCTGGCACCGTTGCTGTAAATACTTTTCCATGTAGGCTGACGGCTTACTTACATTCGTGGCACAGCGTGTTGTAATGGGGTTGACCCCGAACGCTCGCTGCCGCAGGAATCCCTCGGCAGCATTTTTTCGCCCGGATGGGCGACGTCGCATTCTGTCGATTCTGTGTTTTTCCCCTGTCTTTTTTTTCATTCATCGTATATAATGAGTTACTGCCTGTCAAAGTGGAGGTATTTTTAGGTATGCCCGTCGAACCAAACGGACAATGGGGACAAATGTCCGCCAATGCACTGGCTTTTGTCGGAGACGCGGTGTTCGCGCTTTATATCCGGGAAAGGTTGATCGCACAGTCGCCCGGCTCGGCGCATCGCCTCCACAACCTCAGCACGCGCTATGTGAAAGCATCGGCGCAGGCGAAAATCATTCAGGTGCTCATCCCGGTGCTTGATGAGGAAGAAATGTCCGTTTACAAGCGGGGACGCAACGCCAAAACCGTCTCCATGCCCAAAAATGCAGAAATGGCGGATTATCGTCAGGCGACCGGGTTTGAAGCATTGTTGGGTCTGCTTCACCTGGCCGGGAGGACCGAACGGCTTCGGGAAATTCTGGACAGATCGGCAGCGGTCATTGAAATGGAACCAATGGACGGGAGCGGCAGACGCGCGCCCGGTCCTTTGGGCTCAGGCAGCGGAGAAACCCTGAAATAATCCGGGAATCGGCGTCCAGAGCCCCTTCGGTCATACAAGAGAGCAAATGAGCAGGAACCATCGCCTACGGGCATATGCCCGCCACCATCGAATCGCGGCATCGGGAAAACCGATTGCCGAAAGGAAAGAATGAGGTCATTCATGAACAATCGGACTGAAGGCAAACCGCCATACAAAGGCAAGACCGGTACCGGAGCAGGCAAGGCGCCTGGCGCAAGGAAACCGGCAGCAGCCGGCGGCAGAACGGGCGGACCTCGCACCGGCGGGGCCCCTGCACGTGAAGGCGGATTCAAGCCGCGCACCGAAGGCGGATACAAACCCCGCCGTGAGGCCGGGGAAGGCGAGGCCCATCCCCGCAGTTCCGACGGGCGTTTCAAGCCGCGCACCGAAGGTGGATTCAAGCCGCGCACCGAAGGTGGATTCAAGCCGCGCACCGAGGGCGGATACAAACCCCGTTCCGAGAGCGGAGCCAAGCCGCGCACCGAAGGCGGATACAAACCCCGTACCGAAGGTGAATTCAAACCTCGTACCGAGGGTGGATTCAAGCCTCGCACCGAAGGCGGATTCAAGCCTCGCACCGAAGGCGGATACAAGCCTCGTACCGAGGGTGGATTCAAGCCACGCACCGAGGGCGGATTCAAGCCGCGCAACGAGGGTGGTTACAAACCTCGTACCGAAGGCGAATTCAAACCTCGTACCGAGGGTGGATTCAAGCCGCGTACCGAGGGTGGATTCAAGCCGCGTACCGAGGGTGGATTCAAGCCGCGTACCGAGGGTGGATACAAACCCCGTACCGAGGGTGGATACAAACCCCGTACCGAAGGTGATTTCAAACCCCGTACCGAAGGCGGATACAAACCCCGTACCGAGGGTGAATTCAAGCCCCGTACCGAGGGTGGATACAAGCCCCGTACCGAAGGCGGATACAAGCCGCGTCCAGAGGGTGGATACAAGCCCCGTACCGAAGGCGGATACAAGCCGCGCACGGAAGGCGAATCCAAACCCCGTCCCGAGGGCGGATACAAGCCCCGTACCGAAGGCGGATTCAAGCCTCGTACCGAGGGTGGATACAAACCCCGCACCGAAGGCGGATACAAGCCGCATGCCGAAGGGCCGAAGCGTCCCTCGGTTCGTGGCGAAGTAAATGCCCGCGAGGATTTCAAGGAAATGGACCGGGATTTTTCCGGGAATGTCCGGGGACCTCGCTTCCATGGCCCTGAAACACCTGTCCGGATTGGAGACGGAGAAATCCTGAGCATCCAGGCGGAACGCGAGGAGTCCGATGATCGCGTCGAAGGCCGCAATCCCGTTCTGGAGGCGTTCAAGTCAGGTCATGAGATGAACAAGGTCTATCTGGAGAAGGATACGGAAGACCCGACCCTTCTGAAGATCGCCGCAATGGCCAGGGACAATGGGGTGCCGGTTCTTTTCGTGGATCGCCGCAAACTTGACCTCATGTCCAGTACGCGTTCCCACCAGGGCGTCATCGTCGAGGTGGCCGCACATGAATATGTCGAAGTGGAAGATATCGTCGCCAAAGCGAAGGAAAAAGGTGAAGACCCCTTCATCATCATCCTCGATGGCGTGACGGACCCGAACAACCTTGGCTCCGTGCTCCGCAGTGCGGAATGTGCGGGTTGCCATGGCGTCATCATCCCGAAACGTCGTGCGGTTGCCGTGAATGCAACGGTTGCAAAAGTTTCCGCCGGTGCCCATGAGCATGTGGCGGTTGCGCGTGTTTCAAACCTCGTATCCACCATCAAGACCCTCAAGGGGCTTGGCGTGTGGGTGGCCGCGGCGGATGCGGAAGCCGAGAAGAGCTACTCCGAAACGGATCTGAAAGGGCCCATCGCCCTCGTGGTCGGCGGAGAAGGGGAAGGCATCAGCCGCATTGTGACGAAGGAATGCGACCTGATCGTTAAAATCCCCATGAAGGGTGTCATCTCATCCCTCAATGCAGGGGTTGCCGCAGCGCTGCTGATGTTCGAAGTGGCGAGACAAAGGGGTTGATCATGGCGGAAGAGCGTTTACGTGGCGTGTTGTTCGATCTGGACGGAGTCCTCATCGACTCCGGCCGGGACATCATGCATGCCGTCAATTGGACGCTCGGAAACCATGGCCTGCCTGCATTGCCGTATGAGACCGTCAGAACCCATATCGGGCATGGCGCGGCGGAACTGCTGGCGAGGTGCTTCGGAGAATTCGGTTCCGGGTATCGTGAAACCGCAAGGGAAGCGCTGCCGGAATACAAAGCCCATTATCTGGAGAACAGCGTGGTGGAAACCACGCTGTATCCCGGGGTGGCGGAGGGACTGGCAGGTTTGACCGGACTGCGGATGGCAGTCGTCACAAACAAGCCGGGTGCGCTGGCCGATCAGATCCTGAAGCAATTCGGGATTCGTCAGTTCTTCGGGTGTCTGGTTTCGCCCGAAATGCTGACCCGCATGAAACCGGATCCGGAAGGGTTGCAGCTGGCCATGACGGAACTCGGACTTCTGCCGGAGGAAACCGTGATGATCGGCGATACCTGGAGCGATGTGGAAGCGGGGAAACTGGCCGGCACCCGGACCGCCGGCGCTACCTGGGGTCTTGGGGAAGTCTCTGCGTTAAGGCAGGCGAAACCCGACTGGGTGGCGGACTCGTTTCCGGAATTGGTTGAGATCCTGAAGCAATGCTTGTCCTGAAACAATGCTTGAACAGAAATGATGCCTCCAGAGAAAAAGGCCTGTAAGAAGAGGGATTGTATATTCACGAAAGCGGCGGCCGACAGATGGTTGGCCGCTTTTGTGTTTTCAGGCGCCTTCTGCCGGTTCACCAGACTGACATGCAACGACGCGGATATGCAGGTACGGGAAAGGGAGACGGTTGGCAGTGTCACTTATTGTTGCGCAGCAGGGCGCGCTGTGTTATAATCCACGACAACGCGGCGAGGAAGCTGCCTGACATCTGATGTCGGCTGTTTGTTGACCGCGTCTTTTCATACCCGCCTGCGGAAGGGGCATTCCCGGCGCAGGCGTCTCACATTGCAATGGGGCAATCCAACCGTGTCCGGCAGACCGGCGCATCGGCGGATCCCCTGAAAGGAGGCATTCCGATGAATGCGGACCGGAACACAATCCACCATGTCGCAAATCTTGCGGCCATCCACCTAAACGAGGACGAAGAGAATAATTTCAGCCGGGATCTTGAAGCCATTGTGGGTTATATGACCCAGCTGATGGCGATGGATACCGGCGATGTCGAGCCCATGGAACATGTGTTGTCCATCCGAAACGCCCTGCGCGAGGATATCGCGGTGAATGCCGACAATCGGGAGAGACTGCTCTCAGTGGCGCCAAAGACGGAGGAAGGTTGTTATCTCGTTCCCAATGTGGTCGAGTGACGGGTGTGAGGATGAAGAAACTGCATGCGATGCCGGCACATGAGTTGTCCGGCCTGTTGTCGGATCGGAAGATCAGCGCGCGCGAAGCCGCGCAGGCCCATCTTGACCGTATCGACGCGTTTGCGCGCGAGGTCAACTGCTATGTCACGGTTACGCCTGAAACGGCCCTTGCCCAGGCCGATGCCGCGCAAAAGCGGATCGATGCCGGGACAGCGGGCCCATTGACCGGCATCCCCATGGCGTTCAAGGACAACATGTGCACGGAGGGTATCCGGACCACCTGTGCCTCGAAGATGCTTGAGCATTTCATTCCGCCATACAGTGCCACCGTTGTGTCCAAACTTCAGCGCGAAGGAATCGTCATGCTCGGCAAGTTGAACATGGACGAATTTGCCATGGGCAGCACGAACGAAAACTCCTTTTTTGGTCCCGTGCGCAATCCTTGGAATCCGGAGCGTGTCTCCGGGGGATCCAGCGGGGGTTCCGCTGCCGCAGTCGCAGCGGGCCTTGCATCGTACACACTCGGTTCCGATACGGGAGGTTCCATTCGGCTTCCGGCATCCTTCTGCGGCGTGGTCGGCATGAAACCCACGTATGGAGCTGTGTCTCGCTTCGGGCTCGTGGCGTTCGCCTCGTCGCTGGACCAAATCGGACCGCTCGCTTCCAATGTGAGGGATTGTGCCTGGGTATTGGATGCCCTCATGGGTCATGATCCGATGGATTCAACTTCGGCACCGGTCGCACACGCGTCCTGTACGACAGAACTGGACGCGGGTGTGAAGGGCATGACCATCGGACTTGCAAAAGAGTATTTCGGAGAGGGCCTCTCGCCGGACATCCGCATGGCGGTGCTCAAAGCGGTCGGAGCGTTGGAATCCCAGGGAGCCATATCCGGGGAATGCTCCGTTCCCGCCACGGAATATGGCATTTCCGCCTATTATCTGCTGTCTTCCGCGGAAGCAAGCGCCAACCTGGCGCGGTACGACGGCATCCGTTTCGGACACCGTTCCGCAGAGGCGACGGACATGAAGGAACTCTACCGGCTCACACGCGGCGAAGGATTCGGACGCGAGGTCAAGACCCGCATCCTGCTGGGTACCTATGCCCTGAGTTCCGGCTACCATGATGCGCTCTATGTGAAGGCGCTGAAGGTGCGCCGGATGATCCATGATGATTTCCTCAAAGCTTTCGAAACGCATGACATTCTTGTTTCGCCGGTTTCTCCGACTTCCGCCTTCAAATTGGGCGAGAAAACGGCGGATCCCCTCACGATGTATCTCGGCGATGTCTATACCGTAGCGGTGAATCTGGCGGGGCTGCCTGCCCTCGTTGTTCCCTGCGGTCTGGATGCGGACGGCATGCCCATCGGCGTGCAGCTCATTGGAAAACCGTTTTCTGAAAAGAAGCTGCTGCAGGCAGGCCAGGCCATTGAGCACGTGATTGGCCGTTTCGTCTCGCCCATGGCTGCAAAGGGGGTGGGGGCATGAACCACGAAATCGTCATCGGTCTGGAAATCCACTCCGAGCTGAAAACCCATTCGAAAGTGTTCTGCGGGTGCGCCAACGAGTATGGCGCGGAGCCCAATACCCAAACCTGTCCTGTCTGCCTCGGCATGCCGGGCACATTGCCGGTTTTGAACCGACAGGCGGTGGAATTCGCCGCGAAGGCCGGTCTCGCCATGAACTGCACCATTTCGGATTTCAGCAAGATGGACCGGAAGAACTATTTCTATCCGGACATGTGCAAAGCATATCAGATCTCCCAATTTGACCTGCCCTTTTGTCGGGACGGCTATGTCGACATCGTAGTCGAGGGCCAGACCAAGCGGATCGGCATCGAACGCATCCACCTTGAGGAGGATGCAGGCAAGCTCAACCATGATCCGTATGCGCAGGGGAGTCTGGTCGATTACAACCGTTGCGGCGTTCCCCTCATCGAAATCGTGAGTCGGCCGGACATGCGTTCTCCGGAGGAGGCACGCCTTTTCATGGAGGCGGTCAAGGAAATCCTCGAGTACACAGCCGTGTCGGACTGCAAGATGCAGGAAGGTTCGCTACGTGCTGACGTGAACCTGTCCCTGCGCCCCTTTGGACAGGAGAAACTCGGCACCCGCACGGAAATGAAGAACCTGAACTCACTGCGTGCCGTCCAGCGTGCCGCGGTGACTGAAGCCGAACGGCAGGAAGCCCTGATCACCGCCGGCAAAACCATCACACAGGAGACCCGGCGCTGGGACGACAACAAAGGGGAAAGCTTCACCATGCGCAGCAAGGAAGAGGCGATGGATTACCGGTATTTCCCGGAACCGGATCTGGTGCCGATCGTCATCGACGATGCCTGGCTGGAACGGATTCGGGAAAGCATCCCGACCTTGCCGCAAGCCCGTCGTTCGCGATACACGACCGAACTCGGAATCCCTGTCTATGATGCAGGTCTGCTGACCGGCACCATCCAGATTGCGACCCTGTTCGAACGGGCAGCGGAAGTGTGCGGGAACCCGAAGGCCGCCAGCAACTGGATCATGGGTGAGATTCTGCGTCGCATGAAGGACCAGGAAGGCGAAGGGCTTGAGCCCGGCATCGACGGGGACCGTCTGGGAACCATCATCGGTCTTGTCGAACGTGGAGAGATCACGCAGGCTTCCGGCAAGAAGCTTTTGGAAACAGTACTGGGCACCACGGGGGATCCGGTGGTGCTCGTGGATCAGATGAACCTGCGCATCCAGCGGGATGAAGGCGCCGTGACACAGGCGGTTGCCGAGGTCATCGAGAAAAATCCTCAGGCCATCGCGGATTACCAGGCCGGCAAGGGCAAGGCCGTCGGATTCCTGATGGGACAGGTCATGGGCCTTCTGAAGGGCAAAGCGGATCCGGGTCAGGTGAAAGCCGTATTGGAAGCAAAATTGAAGGAATTCGACGGGGGTGCGTCATGAGTTACATCGAAGGCAGGAAACCCTGGGCCGAAGGCGCGACCCACAGGGAAGACGGAACTTCCACAGTGGAAGGATTCATCCACCGCATCCGGGACATGGGCGGATTTTCATTTCTGGTCGTCCGCACCGGCCGTTCGCTGGTGCAATGCGTGCTGGAAGAGTCGGTGAAGGAAAAGTCCGGACGTTTGCTTGAAACCGGAGACACTGTTCGCCTTGAAGGCGTTCGTGTGCCGGAACCCCGTGCGACGGGCGGATTCGAAATCCGGATCAGCCGGATCGAGATCCTGTCCCGGCCCAGCGCACAACCCCAGGTGCCGCTGACACGGCGCAAAATGGACATCAGCATCGATGTGAACCTGGACAACCGGCCCATTTCATTGCGGCATCCACACGAGCGGGCCATCTTCATCATCCAGGAAGCGCTGGTTCAGGCCTTCCGTCTCTTTCTGTCCGGAAACGGTTTCACGGAAGTGCATACGCCGAAGATACAGGCAGCCGGGGCGGAAGGCGGCGCGAACATCTTCAAGCTGGATTATTTCGGTCATCCCGCCTTTCTCGGCCAGAGCCCGCAGTTCTACAAGCAGATGATGGTCGGCGTCTTCGGACGCGTATTTGAAGTGGCGCCCGTCTTTCGGGCGGAAAAGCACAATACGACCCGCCATTTGAACGAGTACATCAGCATGGACTTTGAAATGGGCTTCATCCACGGGATGCAGGACATCATGGAGACCGAGGCGGCGTATCTGCGTTTCGCCATGCAGTATCTGAAGGAGAAATGCGCCCCGGAGCTTGCCCTTCTGGGGACGGTTGTGCCGGAAGTCGGACAGATTCCCGTCATGAAGTTCAAGGATGCGAAAAAAACCGTGGTGGAGTATTTCGGCAAGAAACTGGGTGGATATGGAGACCTGGATCCGGAAGAGGAAGTTTTGCTTTGCGAATATGCGAAGAAGGAACTTGGCAGCGAGTTCATCTTCATCACGCATTATCCGTCTCCTCGCCGCCCGTTCTATGCGATGGACGACCCGGAGGATCCTGGATACGCCTTCAGTTTCGATCTGCTGTTCCGTGGCCTTGAGATCACGACCGGCGGTCAGCGTGTCCACGATCATGCCATGCAGGTGGCGAAGATGAAAGAGCACGATCTCAATCCGGAGGATTTCAAGGATTACCTTCAGATCCATGCATGCGGCATGCCCCCGCACGGCGGCCTCGGCCTCGGCCTCGAACGTCTCACCCAGCAAATCCTGGGCTACAAGAACATCCGCCAGGCCTCGCTGTTCCCCCGCGATTTAAAGAGAATGCTGCCGTAGGCGGCATTCTCTTTAAATCGCAACCCGCGGCAATGACTTGCGGCAAGTCATGAGAGCTGGGATGAAAAGGTAAAAGCCGTAGGCGGCATTCTCTTTAAATCGCAACCCGCGGCAATGACTTGCGGCAAGTCATGAGAGCTGGGATGAAAAGGTAAAAGCCGTAGGCGGCATTCTCTTTAAATCGCGGGCAAGTCATTTTGGAGAAAACGCGTCATTTTTGCCGCAATCTCCCGAATTCCTTGTGCAAAAGCATGAGAAACGCCTTGAAAGCGGATGGAAATGAAATTTCGATTGACTGAACTTGCATATCATGGTATCTTTGAAGCAAATCAAGAACGAAGCGGAAACAATGGCGTTTCAACTGTGTAGTTGGTACGCCATTTTTTGCCATTATTATGAACTATCCGATTCCTCTTTCCGTCTTCCCCACATCTGGCTACGCGAAAGGAGACTCTTCCATGGAAAAGTGCGCAACGGACAACTTTACCTCCAGCATGTTCGGATCTTCGGTCTTCAATGAGTCCGTCATGCAGGAACGCCTGCCGAAGTCAACACTGAAGGCTCTGAAGAAGACCCTCAAGGAAGGGCTTGCCCTCGAATCGGGTGTTGCCGAAGTCGTTGCCAGCGTCATGAAGGATTGGGCCGTGGAAAAAGGTGCCACCCACTATACGCACTGGTTTCAACCGTTGACCGGCATCACGGCCGAGAAGCACGACTCGTTCGTTTCTCCGACGGATGACGGCAGGGCCATCATGGAATTCTCCGGCAAGGAACTGGTCAAAGGGGAACCGGATGCCTCTTCCTTCCCCTCCGGCGGTCTGCGGGCGACTTTTGAAGCGCGTGGCTACACTGCGTGGGACTGTACCTCGCCTGCCTTTGTGAAGGACGGAACACTGTACATTCCTACTGCCTTCTGCTCCTACACCGGCGAAGCCCTCGACTTGAAAACGCCGCTGCTTCGTTCCATGGAAGCCATCAACGTCCAGGCGATGCGCGTTCTGACCCTCTTTGGCGACAACACGGCCAAACGTGTCATGACCACGATGGGACCCGAACAGGAGTATTTCCTGATCGACCGGGACATGTTCATGAAGCGGGACGACCTTCTTTTCACCGGTCGCACCCTGTTCGGCGCCAAGCCTCCGAAAGGGCAGGAGCTCGAGGATCATTACTTTGGTGTACTGAAGCAGAAGGTGTCCGATTTCATGCGCGATCTGGATGTCGAACTCTGGAAACTGGGCGTCACCGCCAAGACGAAGCACAATGAAGTTGCACCCGCACAGCATGAGCTTGCGCCCATCTTCAGCACCACGAATATCGCCACGGACCACAACCAGCTGACCATGGAAGTGCTCAAGAAAGTGGCCGAGCGTCACGGTCTTGCCTGTCTGCTCCATGAAAAGCCGTTCGCAGGCGTGAATGGTTCCGGCAAACACAACAATTGGTCCATCGCAACCGACGATGGCCGCAACCTGCTCGAGCCCGGCAAGACCCCGAAGGACAACGCACAATTCCTCGTTTTCCTCGCCGCCGTCATTCAGGCGGTCGACGAATATGCGGATCTGCTCCGGACCACGGTCGCCTGCGCCGGCAACGATCACCGTCTGGGTGCCAACGAAGCGCCTCCCGCAATTGTATCCATGTTCCTCGGCGAGGAGCTCTGGGAAGTCATTGAAACCATCATCACCGGCAAACCTTCCAGCAAGGTGGTCGGAGGACATATGACGCTTGGTGTCACGACGCTGCCGCGTCTGCCTCTCGATACGACGGACCGCAACCGCACATCCCCGTTCGCCTTCACCGGCAACAAGTTCGAATTCCGGATGGTCGGGTCGTCTCAGTCCATTGCCTCCGCCAACTTCACCCTGAACACCATTGTGGCGGAAACCCTTTCCCAGATTGCCGACAGGCTGGAGAAGGCCTCCGATTTCACGGCCGAGGTCAATTCACTGGTCCGGGATATTGTCGTGAAACACAAGCGCATCATCTTCAACGGCAACAACTATGCCGACGAATGGGTGAAGGAAGCCGAACGCCGCGGATTGCCGAATCTGAAGTCCACCGTGGATGCCATTCCCGCCATGGTGACGGAGAAAAATGTAAAGGTATTCGAGAAGCACAATGTGCTGAGTGCCGTCGAGACACATTCCCGGTATGAGATCATGCTGGAGGGATATGTGAAGACCATGCGCATCGAGGCACTCACAATGGTCGTCATGTCTTCCCGCCAGATACAGCCTGTTGTCCTGAAATCGATGAAGAATCAGGCGGATGCCTGTTCCGCTCTGGCTGCTGCCGGTGCGAAGACCGAAATGGTGAAGAAGCTTCTTGACAGGACCGTGGCGCTCGCAACGAGTCTTGAAGCGGGTACAGCCGCTCTGCAGACCTGTGTGGATCATTTGGATGTGACCGAAGACGACAGTCTGGAACAAGCGAAGTACATCCATGAAAACATCGTTCCTGCGATGGCCGCCGTGCGTGCGGATGCGGATGCGCTTGAATCCATCGTGGATGCCGATCTTTGGCCGATGCCCACATACATCGACCTGCTGTTCAAAATGTAACGCCGGTTCGGGTCGCCTGCTTCTGCTGAAGGAGCGGGCTTCCCGCTGCGTATTGTCCTTGCATGCAAACAAAAGCGCCCGGCTGAAAGGCTTGGCGCTTTTGTTGCGGAGGTTGCGGGATGAAGCTTGCGTAACCGGGAGATCCTGCACTGCGGGGAACATGCATGCTGACAGGGAGATCTTGAGCGATCCGGATATCGTCCCGTGTAGCATGAAAAAGGAATTATTCCTGTTGAATCAGATAAAAACGGATGGGGAGATCCTCCTCGTACTGGACGAGCTGGATCCCCATTCTGTTCTCCAGATTGATGAGAAGCGGCGCCTTCAGGTTCATGCGCATTTCACGGATGTCCATCGGGATGACGATGACGCAGAGGGTCAGAAGTTTATCCGGATCCTTGACGGCCAGCAAGGTCGAATCTGCCGTGTCGAGGTTCACGGAATATTCAGGATACAATGCAAACGGGTCTGCGACGATCATGGAAACGTCACTGCCATCCACACTCTGAAGCCAGAAGAACCCTGATCGTTCCTGATCGCCGAGCAAGGCAAATTCATGTACATCCTCGAATCCCAGAATGCCCAATTCAAAACGGATGATTTCGCTTTCGTCAATCGACATGCGGCCAAAGTTTCTTGTTTCCAGCTGCAACATGTCACGCGCCTCCTTCAACGGATATACGTGGAGCAAAGACTGCCCCCACTCATGTAGTACCCGATTTATCATGAATCATGCATATGGGATGAAACAACCTGTCATGAATGGGGAATGATAATGGGTGAGGGCTTGGAACTCCGGCAGCGCACGTGCGCCTGACGATGGTCAGGAGAAGAGCAACAAGCACATGGAGGGAGGATGAAAGCATGCAGGATGGCAAGTTCAGCACGGGGTGCCCTTCATACGATCTTGTTGTGGATTCGCTGAGGCTTGGTGACAATGTGGTCTGGCATACGGATCGACTGGAGGATTACAAGCGGTTCTCCGGCAGATTTGCGGAACAGGCGGCGATGGATGGCCGGACGGTGCTCTACATGCGGTTTGCCGCACATCCGCCCCTTCTGGCTGAAAATTCCGGCATCAGGCTGGTGCAGTTGAATGCGGCAGCCGGCTTTGAATCCTTTGCTTCCGAAGTGCACCGAGTCATTGAAGCCGCCGGTCGCGAAGCCTTTTATGTGTTCGATTCACTTTCCGAACTGCAGGAAACCTGGGCGACGGATCTGATGATCGGCAATTTCTTCGCCGTTACTTGCCCTTATCTCTTCGAACTGGACACAATCGCATATTTCTGCCTGATGCGTGGGATCCATGCTGCGGAGGCGGTTACGCGCATTCGGGAAACCACCCAGCTTTTTCTCAATATCATGCATGGGGCGAATGGCATGATCTTTCAGCCGGTCAAGGTCTGGTCACGGTATTCGCCGACCATGTTCCTGCCCCATGTCGAAAAGGGGGAGGCGCTCGAACCCGTGACGGACGGCCTCTACCACGGCTGGAGCCTGACCCGGCCCATCGCGGCGACCATGGATTATTGGGACAAGCTTTTCCTTGAAGCGGAGAACACGTTGGCCTACACGACGGATCCGGCTGTCACGGAACCCATGCGGAAACGCTTCTGCCGTCTGCTGCTCGGACGGGACGAACAGATTCTCAGCCTGGCGGAGCGGTATCTGCCGCTTGGCGACCTGCTTGAAATCCGCCACAGGATGGTGGGTACCGGCTTTATCGGCGGAAAAGCCGTCGGTATGCTTCTGGCACGCAAGATTGCGGCCGGACTGGACACGCACGGCGTCATCAGCGTCGATCTCCAGAGTGATTCGCTGTATATCGGTTCGGACGTGTTCCAGACCTTTCTCATCCACAACGGCCTCTGGCGCATGCATGCGCGGCAGCAGTACGAGGATGGGTATTACGATCTCGCGGACACCTTGCGCGAACGCATTTGTGCGGGTGTATTTCCGCCTTTCATCCGAATCCAGTTCCAGCAGGCCCTCGACATGTTCGGACAAACGCCTGTCATCGTACGCTCCAGCAGTCTTCTGGAGGACGGATACGGCAACGCGTTTGCGGGCAAGTACCAGAGCGTGTTCTGTGTGAATCAGGGCGACCCGGAAGCGCGACTTGCCCTGTTCGAGGATGCGGTCCGCACGGTGTATGCGAGCACCGTCGACATCAGCGCACTCGTCTATCGCAGGGAGCGCGGCCTCGACAAGGTGGGGGAGCAGATGTCAATCCTTGTACAGCGCGTATCGGGCGCCATGCGCGGGCAATACCATTTTCCGCTTGCTGCGGGCGTGGGGCTGTCCTATAGCGCTTATGTCTGGCACCGGGACATGGATCCGGCGGACGGGATGATCCGAATTGTAGCGGGACTGGGCACCCGGGCTGTCGACCGGACGGACGGGGATTATACGCGGGTTGTTTCCCTCGGCATGCCCGATGCCATTCCAGGAACAGGGCTTGAGCGGAGCATCGGTCAGCGGATGGTGGATGTTCTCGATACCGAGTTGAATCTGTGGCGGACGATCCCGCTTGCGCTTGCCCGGCAGTCCACGGCGGAGCAGGATGGAAGGTTGGTGTTCGGTCGGGATTCAGAGGCGGAACAACGCGCTCGGGAGATCGGGTTGAAACTGGATGCCGTGCATGTGGCGGATTTTTCGGGCTTGTTTCATCGCACGGCCTTCATCGCAGCCGTGAAGGCGATGCTCAAGGGCCTTGAGGAGGCTTATCGGAATCCTGTCGATGTGGAGTTCACGGTGAATCTCTTCAATGGGCGCTTGTATGTCAGCATCGTCCAGTGCCGGCCCCTGCAGACATTCCGGGCCGTTGAGGCCGCCATGCCGGCCAATGTGCACCGGGATACGCTCCTTTTCCGACTTTTCGCCGGCAATTTCGTGGGCGGGGGAACGACGGACCAGATCATCAACACGGTGGTGATGGTCAGGCCCGAAGCCTATGTGGCCATCGGGAATGCGGAGCGATATACGGTCGCACGCATGCTCGGCCGGCTCAATGAGCGGTTGCGGGCGGATCGAAACAGGCAAAGCATGCTGATCGTTCCGGGCCGATGCGGGACCACGACTCCTTCGCTCGGGGTTCCCGTGCGTTTTTCGGAGATCAACGCATACCGGTGTATTTGCGAGATGGAGTATGCCACATCGAACATGATCCCTGAACTTTCCTTCGGCAGCCATTTTTTTCAGGATCTTGTCGAGAGCCGGATTTTCTATGGTGCGCTCATGCAGCAAGGGCCCGGGGCGTTCAATCCATCGCTCTTGTTTCAGCGTGACAATGCGCTGCTTGCCATACTGCCCGAAGCCGAAGCGTACCAGGACATGATCCGGGTGACTGAATTCGAATCCCCGCTCTGGCTCGTTTCCAGTCCGAAGGACCAGCAGGCGGTCTGTTGGCTGAAGGGAACGTGATCCGATGTGGCAATGTCGAACGAAAAGAGAGAGGGAGCGGCATCCTGCGATGCCGGAACCCTCTCTCTTCCGATTTGTGGATGGACATGGATTGCGTCGGGATCTGTTTGTTCGGGATAGGACAGTTCGGAGACCAGGGATTGGCAGGGTGTGGAAGACTCAGTACGCCACGCCCTGTGCAAGCATGGCCTTTGCGACTTTCAGGAAGCCGGCGATGTTGGCGCCGAGCACGAGATTGTCCGGGTCGCCGAATTCGGCGGCGGCGGCACTTGCATTCTTGTAGATGCTGACCATGATTTCCTTCAGCTTCGCATCCACTTCCTCGAAGGTCCAGGACAGGCGCATGCTGTTCTGGGACATTTCGAGGCCGGAGGTGGCGACGCCGCCGGCGTTTGCTGCCTTGGCCGGCCCATAGATGACCTTGTTTTTGAGGTAGACTTCAACGGCTTCCGGCGTGGAGGGCATGTTCGCACCTTCACCGACCGCGAAGCAGCCGTTCTTGACGAGCAGTTCCGCAGAAGCGCCGTCGATTTCGTTCTGGGTGGCGGAAGGAAGCGCGATGTCGCAGGGGATGGACCAGATGCCGGAGCATCCTTCATGGTATTCGGCCTGCGGATGGGTCTTGACGTATTCGCTGATACGGCCGCGCTGGACTTCCTTGATGAGCTGGACGGCTTCGAGGTCGATGCCGTTCCTGTCATGGATGTATCCATTGGAGTCGGACAGCGCGACAACCTTGCCGCCCAGTTCGGTTGCCTTCTGCGTGGCGTAGATGGCAACGTTGCCGGAACCGGAGATGACAACGGTCGCACCCTTGAAGGACTTGCCCCTGGCCTTCATGGCTTCGTCCATGAAGTAGCACAGGCCATAGCCGGTCGCTTCGGTACGGGCGAGGGAACCGCCGTAGGTGAGGCCTTTGCCCGTCAGCACGCCGACGAATTCATTGCGGAGTTTCTTGTACATTCCGAACATGTATCCGATTTCACGTCCGCCCGTGCCAATGTCTCCGGCCGGAACGTCGGTGTCTGCGCCGATGTAGCGGGTGAGTTCGAGCATGAAGCTCTGACAGAAGCGCATGACTTCCATGTCGGACTTGCCCTTCGGGTCGAAGTCGGAACCACCCTTGCCGCCGCCCATGGGCAGCGTGGTGAGGGAGTTCTTCAGGATCTGCTCGAAGCCGAGGAACTTGATGATACCAAGATTGACGGAAGGATGAAGACGGATGCCGCCCTTGTAAGGGCCGATGGCGCTGTTGAACTGGACACGGAATCCGCGGTTGACCTGGACCTTGCCGGCGTCGTCCACCCACGGTACGCGGAACATGATCTGGCGTTCCGGTTCGACAAAGCGCTCGAAAATGCCTGCTTTCACGAATTCGGGATACTTTTCGGCCACCGGTTCGAGGGACTCGAGCACTTCCATGACGGCCTGGTGGAATTCTGTTTCACCTGGGTTGCGTTTTACGACTGCTTCGTAGACATGTGCCAAGTTTTTCATGATGATCCTCCTGCGTCTTTTGATGTAGAACCGATGTACTCCCGGGAGCGCCGGGCGACGCCCGCGGCCCTGCATTGCAGCCACAAATACGGATCACCGCATTTGCAGGCGACTGGTGCAGGCGTCTCGGACGTCCTCATCGGCCACTCCATCGTGGCGACAGGAAAGGGGAGAGGTTGGGGTTGGGGCTGGACCTGGGTTGCAACTTGTGGGAGTGTGTTTCAGGAACGGGCTAAAAGAGGTAGTCTGCGTTACTACGCGCATTATAACAAAGGTGTTTGTGAATTGCAAGAATGATTGGAGAAAATTGCAAAAACACAAAAAAGAGAAAGCCATGGAGGGGGGGATAGCCCCTCCATGCCATTTATAGCTTGGAAAGACGCTCGACGGCCTCCAATGTTTTTTCGGGACTGCCGAATCCGGTCAGACGGAAGAAACCTTCTCCGCGGGATCCGAAACCCGAGCCTGGTGTACCTACAAGATGGAGCTTGCCAAGAAGCGTGTCGAAGAAGGCCCAGGAAGTCTGTCCATCCGGAACGCCCAGCCACACATAGGGTGCATTCACACCGCCCCAGACACGGTATCCGCGGCTGGAGAACGCCTGGCGGATGGCACCGGCGTTTGTCAGATAACCATCGATGCGATCCCGGCATTCCGCCTTTCCTTCCGTCGTATACAGGGACGCCGCAGCCTTCTGGACAATATAGGGGACTCCGTTGTATTTCGTCGTCTGGCGGCGCAGCCACATTTTGCGCAGATTCAGGGTTCCGCCGTGTCCGTCGGACACATCGAGGTCTTTGGGAACGACCGTATACGCACAGCGGAGACCGGTAAAACCGGCTGTCTTTGAAAAACTTCTGAATTCAACGGCACATTTGCGCGCCCCCGGAATCTCATAAATGCTGTGTGGAATGCCGTCCTCCCGGATGAAAGCCACATATGCGGCATCAAAGAGGATGAGGGTTCTGTTTTCCAGGGCATAGTCGACCCATGCCTTCAACTGGTCGTACGTCATGGCCACCCCTGTGGGGTTGTTGGGGGAACAGAGATAGAGGATGTCCAGCTTCTCTGTCGGAAGCGCCGGAAGAAAATCCGAGTCGGCATGGCAGGGCATCAGGTGCAGAAACTCAAATCCGGTTTCGTTCGGCGCACCGAAGTGGCCGGCCATGACGTTGCTGTCATAATAGACGGGATAGACGGGATCCGGCACCCCGATCCGGTTTCCTTTTCCGAAAAGGTCCGTGAAATTGGCCGTGTCACTTTTTGCGCCGTCGCTGACGAAGATCTCATCCGATCCGATGTCGCAGCCGCGGGATGCGAAATCGTGCTGAGCTATGGCTTCCCGAAGGAAGGCATAACCCTGTTCGGGGCCGTATCCCTTGAAGCTGGAAGCTTCACCCATTTCATCCACGGCGGCATGAAGCGCCCTGATGACGGTTTCCGGCAAGGGACGCGTGACATCTCCAATTCCGAGTCGGATGATGTCCGCTTCGGGATTGGCTCCTTTGAAGGTTTCCACGCGCTTTGCGATCTCAGAGAAAAGATAGGTCTC
This sequence comes from uncultured Clostridia bacterium, assembly GCA_942493335.1. Classification (GTDB taxonomy): domain Bacteria; phylum Bacillota; class Clostridia; order DSM-8532; family DSM-8532; genus JAEWSN01. The sequence goes on from OW818693.1 coordinate 4,692,181, forward strand.
TTTCAAGTTCTGAAAATTTCCGTTGCCTGTCATGCAAAACCCTCCTTATATGGACCCGCAATTGATTGGGTTCTTTATCGAGTAACGAAGGATGCATGCATCCATTGCAGGAGTCCCATACCCATGCCATGTCTGTTGCCGATCCGATCCTGCGTGATTGTCTGGGGGCTGGCCGTCAAAGCCTGATTTCTCCCTCAAATACGGTCGTTGCCGGGCCGGTCATGTAGATGCCGTCGGCCTTCCACTCGATCTCCAGAACGCCGCCCGGAAGCCGGACTTCGCATTGGCGGCCGACCAGACCGAGCCGCATGGCAGCGGCGGCGGACGCACAGGCGCCGGTGCCGCATGCCAGGGTCTCCCCGCTGCCGCGCTCCCACACGCGCATCTGCAGGGCGGTTTTGGAAAGCACGCGGATGAACTCCACATTGACCTGCCGGGGAAACATCGGAAGCTGTTGGATTTGTGTACCGACTTCCTTCACGGGGAAATGGTCCACCTCATCCACAAATGTCACCGCATGCGGATTTCCCATGGAAACGCAATGGAGCGGGTAGACATTTCCATCCACGGTGACGGGGATGGGAAAGGACCGGCCGAGCATGTCCGGGTATTCCGTTTCATCCGAGAAGCCGGGTTGCCCCATCCAGACCCGTACTTTTTCAACCAGTCCGTTTTCCCCGGTGAACAGCGAAAGCTGGCGAAGACCGCCAAGCGTCTCGACTGTGATCTCCTTTTTCCGAGTCAACGCGTGATCGTATACATATTTGGCGACGCATCGGATTCCGTTGCCGCACATTTCGCCTTCCGAACCATCCGTGTTGAAGATCCGCATGCGGAAATCAGCAGATTCCGAGGGAAGAATGAGAATAAGCCCATCCCCGCCGATTCCGAAATGACGGTCGCTGATCTGGATGGACAAGGCAGCCGGATCCGGGACCCATTCCTCGAAGCCATTGACGTAGATGTAGTCGTTGCCGGCACCGTGCATCTTCGTGAATTTCATGGAAACCTCCTTGAAATCATACGGGTTTGGGGCTGTTCGAATTCTATCGGAACAGGTGGAACCCGTAAAGTAGTATAGAAAAGTACTACTAAGAAGAATATACCTGCGAAGACATGGATTGTCAAGGAGAAAAAGAACAGAGGGAGGGACGGATGATGAAGTGAGGAAAGGCATGTCCGAGGACCGCATGCATCGCTGGTGAAAGCCCATGAATCCTGTTATTTTCCTGACAATGCTTGAATGGCGGTCTTCCTGTGGTATCATGGTTTCGGTCCCCGGTTCCTGCCGGTGGAGATTCAAGATCACAAGTCAGGAGGCACCCCATGATCAAACGGCTCAAGCCTGTTCCGGGCGTCCGTCTTGCGGACCGAAAAAACACGGAAGGCTTCGAAACCAAGGATGTCCCGCTTCCCGAGCTTCTTTACATTCCCATGGTGCAGCATATCGGCGCGGCTTGCGTGCCTGCCGTTCACAAGGGGGATACCGTCTTCGCCGGGCAGGTCATCGGAGATTCCGATGCCTATGTCTGTGCGCCGATACATGCAAGTGCCTCCGGTGTGGTGACCGCAGTGGAACCCATGCTGTGTTTCGGCAACCGGAAAGTGATGACAGTCGTCATCCGGCCCGATGCGGAACAGCAGGTGCTGCCGGATCTTCGACCGCCTGTCGTCGATTCGCGTGAGACATTCCTCAAGGCCGTCCGTGCATCCGGATTGACCGGACTCGGTGGTGCCGGTTTTCCCGCCCACGTGAAACTGAATCCGCCGAAAGGAGTCCAGCCGGATCTTCTGATCATCAATGCGGCGGAATGCGAACCCTACATCACTTCCGACTATCGTGAATGCATGGAGCACCCGGACCGTATCATCAAAGGGATTCAGTCTGTCCTGAAATGGACCGGGGTGGACAAGGCCGTCATCGGCATAGAGGACAACAAGCCGGAAGCCGTCGGGCTGCTTCGGAAACATGCGGCCGCCGACAGCCGCATCACTGTCGGCGTACTGGCAAGCCAATACCCGCAGGGTGCGGAACGTGTTCTGATCCACACGCTTTCGGGACGCCGCGTGAAAACAGGCAAACTGCCTGCGGATGTGGGTTGTCTGGTCATGAACGTCACGTCGGTTTCCTTTTTGCAGTCTTTTCTTGAGACAGGCATGCCCTTGATGAAAAAGAGAATCACGGTGGACGGGCCGCTCGTCAAGTCGCCTGGAAACCTGGAAGTCTTCATCGGCACACCGCTTTCCTGCGTTTTCGATGCCTGCGGCGGGTTGACCGGGGATCCTGAGAAGATTCTCATGGGGGGGCCGATGATGGGCGTCGCGATGCATTCGGCCGAGGTGCCTGTCATCAAGAACACGAATGCCCTGCTCGTGCTGGACAAACGATTGGGCGGCATGCCGTCCGAAAGTGCCTGCATCCGCTGCGGTCGTTGCGCCCGCGGATGTCCGATGAGCCTGCAGCCGCTTGACATCAACCGAGCGGTGATCAATCGCGCATGGGAGGAGCTGTCCGCCTATCAGGTCATGGACTGCATCGAATGCGGCAGCTGCTCCTATGTATGCCCCGCAAAACGGTATCTGGTCCAGTCCATCCGCCTTGCAAAGGACTACATCCGGAGACATCCGGCGAAAACGGAGGGGAAGAAGGCATGAGTGTTCAATATACGGTCGCATCCTCCCCGCATATCCGGGAAGGCACAACGACGCGCCGCATCATGAGCGACGTCCTGATCGCCCTTTTGCCTGCTTCCGCGGCGTCTGTCTGGTTTTTCGGCCTGCGTGCCCTCCTGCTGATCGCAGTCTGCATACTGACGGCTGTCGGATGGGAATGGGTTTCCCGGCGCCTGATGAAACGGGATGACACCATCGGGGATCTCAGTGCCGTCGTCACCGGTCTTTTGCTGGCCCTGAACCTGCCGGTCACGATCCCGTTGTGGATTTCCATTGTCGGTACCTTTTTGGCCATTGTCGTCATCAAACAGCTCTTTGGCGGCATCGGACAGAACTTCATGAATCCGGCGCTCGGCGCCCGGGCCATTCTTGTGGTTGCCTACGGGCAGGCCATGACGGCCTGGGTGGCGCCAGGCGGAGGCGTGGATGCCGTTTCCGTCGCGACCCCGCTCATGGCGATGCGGGAGGGCGGCGCTTTGCCTTCCTATCTTGACCTGTTTCTCGGGCGGATCGGCGGCTCCCTGGGGGAAACCTCGGCGGCGGCCATCCTGCTTGGCTTCATCTGGCTGCTCGCACGCAGGGTCATCTCCTGGGAGATTCCCGTCCTCTTCTGCGGGACGACAGCTCTGCTGACCTGGTTCCTCGGAACGGGCGGGCTGTTTACGGGCGACCCGCTCCGGCACCTGCTTTCGGGTGGTTTGCTGCTCGGAGCGGTCTTCATGGCCACCGACTATTCCACCAGTCCTGTTTCAAATAGAGGGAAATGGATCTATGCCGTCGGGTGCGGTCTGCTGACTGCGGTTTTCCGCCTGTTCACCAGCATGCCGGAAGGTGTGTCGTTCGCCATCATCCTGATGAATTCCCTCACGCCATTGCTGGATCGGCTGACCGTTCCGGTTTCGTTTGGGGGTGAGCGGAATGTCTGACAGGAAGACGGAAAAAACATCGGAAGGGAAGAAGGCGCCGATGACCCGTGCGGAAATAAGCCGTGAAATCATCCGGCCCACGGTGGTGCTGTTCCTTTGCGGATTCTTCATCACGGCCATTCTGGCCTGGGTCTATTCGATCACCAACCCCATCATTCAGGCAAGCGCCGCACAGGAGCGGGTCGCTTCCCTGAAGAAAGTCCTGCCGGCAGCCGATGCGTTCGGGGATGTTCGCACACCCGGGTCGTTGGCCGCGGAGGACTACACCGTGCCGGGAACGGTTTCGGCCGTATACGCCGGAACCGCCGACGGCAAATTGGTCGGTTACGCCATCGTTGTGGATCCCAAGGGGTATGGCGGGAAAATCAACCTCATCGCCGGAATCGGCATGGACGGAGCCATTGGCGCCGTCACCCTGGTTACGCAGAATGAAACGCCGGGTCTTGGCTCCCGGGCGTCCGAACCGGCATTCCTCGACCAATATGCGGGATTGACCGCCGCGGATGATCTTCAGGTCGTGAAAAAGGCATCCGACCGCAAAGGCGATGTCCAGGCGATGACCGGCGCGACCGTCACATCTCGCGCCGTGACCCGCGGCATGACGGATGCCCTGCAAATGGCCGGAGTTCTGCTGGAAAAGGAGGGCCGCTGACATGGATGGAAAGAGAATGAAGGAAGTCCTCACCGCCGGTCTTCTCAAGGAAAACCCGACCATCCGGCTTCTGCTCGGCATGTGTCCGTCCCTTGCCGTCACAACGATGGCCAAGAACGGCATCGGGATGGGCATTGCGGCGACAGCCGTCCTGATCGGCTCGAATGTGGCCATTTCCCTGGTACGGAAAATCGTGCCGGACAAGGTGCGGATTCCAGTCTTCATCACCATCATTGCGGGATTCGTTACCGTCGTCCAGCTGTTGCTGGCGGCATTTCTGCCGGAACTGAACCGACAGCTGGGCATCTATATCCCGCTCATCGTCGTGAACTGCATCATTCTGGCGCGCGCCGAGATGTTCGCCTGCAAGAACGGCCCCCTGCTGTCCGCCCTGGACGCCATTGGCATGGGTGCCGGATTCACGGCCGCACTCCTCATCATCGGATCTGTCCGGGAGATTCTCGGAGCCGGTACCTGGATGGGCATCGAACTCACGAAGAACCTGTTCAGTCCGGCAGCCATCATGATCCTCCCGCCGGGTGGATTTTTGGTGATGGGCTTCCTGATTGCGACCGTCAACAAAATCTCCCTCATCCGTACCGGAAAGCGGGCTGTTGCGGCCCAGGTCGGCATGTGTGGCGGCTGCGCCGATTCCGAAGCCTGCGCGGGGTGCGGGGCCGGTGATGGGAATTCCGTCGGAAAAGCCGATGTCGGCAGGGGAGGCAAGGCATGAAGGAACTATTGACCATTATGATCGGCTCGCTTTTCATCGAGAATTTTGTCCTTTCCAAGTTCCTGGGCATCTGTCCGTTTCTCGGTGTATCGAAAAAGAGGGAAACCGCCCTTGGCATGAGCGGCGCCGTTGTTTTCGTCATGGGGCTTTCCGGTGCCTGCACCTGGATGGTGAATGCCTGGATTCTTGTACCGCTGCATCTTGAATATCTGCAGACCATCGCCTTCATCCTGCTGATTGCGGCACTGGTCCAGTTTGTGGAAACCGTACTGAAAAAGATGATCCCGCCCCTCTACAAGTCACTCGGCATTTATCTGCCGCTGATCACCACAAACTGCGCGGTGCTTGGATCGGCCCTCATCCATGTGGAACGCGGCTATTCGCTGCTCGAAGCGGTCGTGTACAGCGTCGCCTCCGGCCTTGGCTTCACCATGGCCCTCGTGCTGTTCTCCGGCATTCGTGAGAAACTGGAGACCTGCGACATTCCGGAATCCTTCAAAGGGATGCCCATCTCGATGATTGCAGCTGCGCTCGTGTCCGTTGCCTTTTTCGGATTCGCCGGTCTGGTCATGCCGGGCTGAAATCTTCCTGCAGGACCAAACACTCCGTTTCCACACCTTGCGATGCAGCTCGTGGAAACGGATGTCCATCGCCTCTTCGGGGTGATGGACGGAAAGGAGATGTTCATGGAAGCTATCCTGATCCCCGTCGCGGTTGTGGCGGGGTTGGCACTCGTCTTCGGTATTGCCTTGTCCATCACATCCATCCTGTTTCATGTCGATCGGGATCCCCGCATCGATCAGGTACGCGAGGCGTTGCCCGGGGCAAACTGCGGTGCCTGCGGCTGCTCCGGCTGCGACGGTTACGCCGAAGCCATTGTCACCGAGGGGAAATCCATCCTGCTCTGTCCCGTTGGCGGAAGTGCCGTTGTGGAAAAGCTTTCGGTGCTGATGGGCATCAAGGCGGACGCACAGGAAGGCAAACAGGCGAGGGTTCTCTGTCAGGGAAACTGGCTGACGGTGGACATGAAATACAAGTATGAAGGCATTCAGGACTGCGCGTCCGCAGCCACCCTGCTTGGGGGGATGTCGGCGTGCATCTTCGGATGTGTCGGGCTTGGCAGCTGCCAGAAGGCGTGCAAGTTCGACGCCATCGCTGTCGAGGACGGGCTGGCTCGAATCCTGCCGGAGAAGTGCACGGGTTGCGGGCTTTGCGTGGCGGAATGTCCCAAGACCATCATTCGGATGCTTCCGGTGAAGACCGCGCATACGGTTCTGTGTTCCAATCTGGAACGTGGGGCGGTTTCCCGGAAAAACTGCAAAACCGCCTGCATCGCCTGTGGATTGTGTGTGAAAAATTGTCCCGTGGAAGCCATTCGGATGGACAATTCCCTGGCGGTCATCGATCCCGCACGATGCACGGATTGCGGGAAATGCGCGGAGGTTTGTCCGCAGAAAACGATCCGCCCCATATGCCCTGTCCGCGGGTGACGGTTTCCGCGGGTGACGTGTTCCACAGGTGATGATCCCTGCGGATGCCCGGTCCATCGAAACAATTCCAGTGCATCAGCCTGCGGACGAATCCTCCGGGATCAGTCTGCAGGCTTTTTCATGGGCAAAGTCATGCCGATCTCGAGCTTATCGGAAAGCCCTTTCGCGCTGGGCAGCTCCAGCACGGCGTAGGCTTTCCTTCCCCCCACAGCGAAACGCCAGGGTTTCAAGGCCTTCACCATGGAAACGATGACACCCTCCTTGTCCACGAAAATGGTATCGATCGGAAACCGCATGAACATCATGTGAATGGAGTCGCATGGCGCCAGGAACAGACCGTATCCGCCCTCTGCGCGGCCCATGAGGCCAAGAAAGCGCTTGAGGAAGGTATCTGCGATTTCCACCGGGAAGGGAGCTTCTCCGGGAATCAGGAGCTGGGTCATCTTGGTTCCGGGGTATGCGGCTTGTCCTTTGGTTCGCATGATGCATTTCTCCTTCTTCCGTCCCGTTGTTTCGATCGTCCTTTTTTCGCATCTTTCTTCAGCAGGCCATATGCAAGTCTCCAGGCTTTCATTATATCCCCGCCGGCTTCCGGAATTCCATGAGGAAGAGGCAAATCCTAAGAAGGGGTTAATGCGTTTCTAATGATCCTCAAACAGCCCTCTCAAACTCGCGATATAGAATCGGGTTCGTAGTAGGAAAGGGGCTGAAGCGCATGAGCATCATGGAACGACAGGCAACATGGAATGAAACGGAAATCATCTCCGGCATCCTCGCAGGGGATCGGGAACAGTTTTCTCTCCTGGTGAAGCGGTATGAACGGCTGGTGCTGTCCATCACCCTTCGGGCCATGAGAGAGCGCGCGGCGGCGGAGGATGCGGCACAGGAAACCTTCGTGAAGGCATACCTCCATCTGGATGCGTATAATCCGGAGTATCGCTTTTCCACCTGGATTTCCCGCATCGCCCAGAACACCTGCACCGACATGCATCGGAAACACAGGGAATCACTCGGTCTTGAAGAAGCCGAATGGATGCCGGATCCGGGTCCGACGCCGGAGGATGTCGCCATGGATCGCGAACAGGCCGAAACCCTTGCGGGTCATGTGGCAGCCCTGGACGAGATGTATCGCGAACCGCTCATGATGTATCATGCATCCGGGCTGAAGTACGATGAAATCGCCGAACGGCTTGATATTCCCATGAGCATGGTCAAGAACCGCATTTTCCGTGCCCGCCGCATGCTGCGCGCACGATTGGCCGGCATGGCGGTTTGAGGCTGCGGGATGACGCTCGGAGGCCGGGGCGCAAATCATCGTCGGATGCCGAATGTGGATCCGGAAGATGCAGACATTTTTCAATGCCGGACCGTATCCTGAACAGCCGGATTGATTCCGGGAAAGGGCGGTCTGTGGATGGATCTTTGTATCCGGGAATGTGACTATCTTGACTATATCGAACACCGTATAGGCATCCGCCGGAGAATCCGACTCCTGATGCATGCATTCCGTTGTCCGGACTGTCGGAGGGATCTGATGTCCTGGCCGGCTCTGCGCCGATTGATACGGCAAGTGGAACAGAACGGTGCCGGCAGGATGACCGGCATGTCTCAGAATGTGATGGAGCGAATCCGCTGCGTGCGGTAAGAATAACAAGCGGCCCTGCCGATTTCCCTTTGCACTTTGCAACCGGTTGTTTCTATTGTATAATGGGAACGCACACACCATTCGGACACGCTCAGGGGGATATGCAACATGGTCGCCAGGGAAGTCACCATCAGCAGCAAGACGGGTCTCGAATCCAAAATGGCCGCTCGACTCATTCAAAAAGCCTCCGCATATGATGCGAATGTCTGGATTCAGAAGGATGAACGCAAGGCAAACGCGAAAAGTCTCCTCGGACTGCTTTCGCTCGGCATCGTGCCCGGAGAGAGCGTCACACTGATCGCTGAGGGCCGGGACGAGGAAACGGCATTGGAAGAGCTTGCCGCATTCACGCACCGCGGCATGGCCGACTGATTTCCCGCCGTTGCACACAACAGAACCATGGAATATCATGAAGTCGGCGCAGGCCGGCTTCTTCTTTTGGTGTGCCGGGTCATCCCGGTCTTCGCCACCGGTCGGAGCGGGAGGTTTCAGACATGGACAGGAAAGAGGAAAAGGTTCTTTTGCCGGAAGGCGAGGACGAAACAATCCTCCTGCCGGGATATGGGGACGGGAACGCGCCAGGCGCCGAAGATACGGATGCCGACTGGCAGGAAGCGCTCCGGCAGAAACTGGCGGGTCTTCCCGAAAGACCGGGTGTTTATCTGTATTCGGATTCGGTCGGAAAGATCATTTACGTCGGCAAGGCGAAAATCCTGAAAAACCGGGTTCGATCCTATTTTCAGCAAAGGGATGACAAGGGTGCGAAGACGGAGCTCCTCGTCTCGAACATCCGTGCCCTCGACTACATCGTCACGGCAACTGAAACCGAGGCCCTCGTACTGGAAAACACCCTGATCAAGCAGCACAAGCCGCATTTCAACATCCTGCTCAAGGATGACAAGGCTTATCCGTGGCTTCGGATCTCGCTCAATGAGACATTCCCTCGACTCGACATCGTCAGAAAGGCGCAGAAGGACGGCGCCCGATATTTCGCCGCATTCACGTCGGCGACGAATCTGCGCGGCGCGATGGATCCGGTCCGACGCCTCTTTCCCATCCGCACCTGCAAGCGGGACATCAAGGAGAAGGATTCGCAGCGTCCTTGCCTGTACCATCATATCGGGCTCTGTGCGGCGCCATGTGCCGGCTATATCGGCGCGGAGGAGTATCGGGTCATTGTCAGGGATCTGTGCGCCTTTCTGGATGGCAAGCATGAGGAAGTCATGGGTGCGCTCGAGACCAGGATGAACGAACATGCGGAAGCGCTTGAGTTTGAAAAGGCCGCCATTCTTCGGGATCGGATCGGCCATCTGCGAAGCCTTTCCCGCAAGCAGGCGGTCGTATCCGCGAAGATGGAAGAACGGGATATCATCGGTCTGGCCAGTGACAGCTTCCATCATGCAGCGAGCGTCCTCTCCGTCAGGAACGGGAAACTGGTCGGCAACCGGAATCTCCTGCTGGAGGGATCCGGAGCCTTTTCGCAGCCTGAAATCATGGAAGCCATCCTCATGCAGTATTACCGGGATGATGTGCTGATCCCGAAAGAGATGCTGCTGGAAGTCGCACCCGAGTCCCTCGAACCCGTTACCGAATGGCTTTCCGGAAAACGGGGCGGCAAGGTGGACATTCAGGTCCCGCAACGCGGATTCAAGACGGAACTCATCGACATGGCGAAACGGAATGCACTGGAAGAGCTGGAGCAATACAGCCGTGTGGTTTTAACGAAAACGAGCGAGAATCATGAGGCGCTGGGCCATCTCCGCAAGTTGCTGGAACTGCCCGAAGCGCCGGCGGTGGTTGAGGCATACGACATCTCGAATACGGGCACCAGTGAAATGGTGGCTTCCATGGTCGTCTTCCGGGATGGGACGCCGGACCGGTCCTCGTATCGCCGGTTCAAGATTAAGAACCAATCCATCCAGGATGACTACGCCAGCATGCAACAGGCGGTCCACCGGCGGTTTCGACGGTTTCTGGACGGTTCCACGGACGAAGCGTTCGGTCAGTGTCCGGACCTTATTCTGGCTGATGGCGGAATGGGGCATGTCCATGCCGTGGAGGAAGTGCTGCGCGAGCTAGGCGTACGGGTTCCCGTATGGGGGATGGCGAAGGACGACCGCCATCGCTCCCACCTGCTTGTGAGCGACAGAGGGGAAGTGGCCCTTGCCCGCCATCAGGATGTGCTGAGGCTGGTCGCCTCCATCCAGAATGAGGCGCACCGGTTTGCCATTACCTACAACAAGACCTTGCGCAGCAAGCGGCAGGTGAAGTCAGCGCTCGACGATCTTCCCGGCATCGGTCCGACCCGCAAGAAAGCTTTGCTGCGGGCGTTCGGATCGGCGGCGGGGGTCCGCAAGGCCACGCTGGAGGAAATCGCTGCGGTGGAAGGATTCGGGGAGAAACGCGCGAAAGTGCTTCGGGATTTGCTGGACGGAAAAAACAAGGGAGTTTTCACCGCTTCGATCGAATTGAACGACCCACCTGTTCTGACAGAAGTCGAAGTCAACGGCCAGCCGATGGAGCCTGACCCCGAACCGACCGATAAACCCGGTTGAAAGTTCTCAGACTATTGAAGCCGCATTGAAGGGCGATTTCCGTGATGCTGAGCGTACTGCCCGCCAGAAGCCGGTCCGCTTCGTTGATGCGGAGCAGGTTCAGGTGCTGTTTGAAGGGTGTCCCGACCGCCTGGCCGAACAATCTGGACAAGTGGTGGTAACTCGTGTTCATCCGGATTGCCAGGTCCTGCAGGGACACATCGTTCCGACAATTCTCCTCCAGCCATTCCAAAGCCTGCTGCACCCGCATCACCTGCTCCAGACGCCGCTTTTCTCCGGCTACTGTGGACATGTCTGTGGGCAATAGTCTGGAAGCTGTTCCGCAGAACAGATGCAGGCGTCCCTTCATCATTTCCTCATGGGCGGAATCCCGTTGCCTGGCTTCCTTCATGATGTCCAGAAACAAGCCTCTGAGGCATGCCATCGTTTCCTTGTCGGCAACGGTTGCGCAGGCCGGATCGGCATTTACGTCCTCCGTGAAGACAGGCGTCCTGAAATGCTGTCCGACCGGCCATCTTCCATGACCGAGCAGATTGGGCGGAAAGATGATCAGGTCGATGTCATGTTCCTGCGGAATGCCCTCATAGAAATGAATGTCCCCGCTTCCGATGATGGCAAGATCCCCCTGCTTCATGCGATGGAGTTTGCCATTGATCCCGACGGGGATTTCTCCGCCTGTGACCAGCATCAGCTCGACATCATGATGCCAGTGGGCCATGAAGGACAGGGAGCGGGAATGGAAACAGGAGACACCCAGGAGGTCCTCCTCACTGGGACGGCGGATTTCATGGAAAACGCGCACGGCGGGAACCTGCCTTCGCCGGTTGCACCGGCTGTCTTTTCGACCATTATACCATCGCGCCTGCTTCGTGACAGTCTCGAAACAACAAAAAATGTCTTGTTTCCCATACCGATTGACGAGCCGGGAGGGACGGATGGTACGATAATGGATGTATCACAGTCGTCATCAAGATTTGGAGGGTGTTTCATGGGCAAGCGCGCATTGGTGGTACAAGGTGGATGGGATGGTCACGAGCCGGTACTGGTTTCGGAACGGTTTGTCGGAATCCTTCGGGCAGAGGGTTTTTCCGTTGAACTCTCCGATACGCTCGACGCATTTCTGGATGCGGAAAAACTGTTGTCCCTGGATTTGATCGTCCCCGTCTGGACCATGGGGCAAATCAAAAACGAGCAGTGCAAGCCGGTTCTGGCGGCGGTCGCATCCGGCGTCGGCATTGCCGGCTGCCACGGCGGCATGTGCGATTCCTTCCGGGAGAACACGGAATGGCAGTTCATGACGGGCGGGCAGTGGGTTGCGCATCCCGGCAACGACGGAACGAAGCACCGCATTCATTTCAAGCGCGGTTCCAGTCCGCTGGTCGATGGCCTTGAGGATTTTGATGTGGCGACGGAGCAATACTACCTGCATGTCGATCCTGCCATTGAAGTGCTGGCCACCTGCACGTTTCCGACTGCAAACGGTTTTCACGCCTCAAATGGCAATGTCCTGATGCCGGTCGCCTGGACGAAACGGTGGGGTCATGGTCGCGTATATTACAACTCCCTTGGCCACCACAATGACATCTTCGACATTCCCGCAGCCTATGAAATGATGCGCCGTGGCTTTCTGTGGGCTGCGGAGGGCAAGGAAGTCGCCGTCAGGAACAAGCTTTCCCCGGATGTTTTCACTGGCTGATCCTGAAGGGTTCACGGTCCGATCCGGATCTATTGTCTGCCCACTCTATTTTATGCGGAGGAGCTTATCATGGCCAGAACGAAGGTCGGCATCATCGGATGCGGAAACATCAGCGGAATTTATCTGCAGAATCTGACAAAAAATTTCCGGAACGTGGAACTCGTCGCCTGCGCGGACATGATGCAGGAGCGCGCGGAGGCGAAGGCAGCCGAGCATGGCATTCGGGCGATGTCTGTCGACGCTTTGCTTGCGGATCCTGAGATTTCCATCGTTGTGAACCTCACCATCCCGAAGGCGCATGCCGCCGTCACGCTTCAGATCCTGAACGCCGGCAAGCATGCCTATCTTGAGAAACCGTTCGCGATCACCCGGGAAGACGGTCTGGCCATGCTGGCGAAGGCCCGGGAAAAGGGTCTTCGGATTGGGTGCGCGCCGGACACTTTCCTCGGCGGCGGCATCCAGACCGTGCGGAAACTGCTGGACGACGGATGGATCGGCAAACCGGTCGGCGCAACAGCCTTCATGACCTGTCACGGTCACGAGAGCTGGCATCCTGATCCGGAATTTTATTATGAGGTGGGCGGAGGCCCGATGTTCGACATGGGGCCGTATTACCTCACGGCGCTTGTGAATCTTCTCGGACCTGTTGCATCTGCTGCAGGGCACGCGGACATCACCTTCCCGACCCGCACCATCACCAGCGAAAAGAAGTTCGGCAAGATCGTGGAAGTGGAAGTGCCCACCCATGTCACGGGCCTTCTCCGTTTTGCAGGCGGACAATCCGCCACCGTGATGACCACTTTCGACGTCTGGCATTCCCAGCTTCCCCGCATTGAACTGTACGGCAGCGAAGGAACCATGATCGTGCCGGATCCGAATTCCTTCGGCGGGCCGGTTCTTCTGCGCCGCATGGGTCAGTCCGATTGGTCCACCATCCCGCTGTCCCACGGCCACTCCGACAACAGCCGGGGCATCGGCGTGGCGGACATGGCGCGCGGCATCGCAGCCGGCACCCCGCACCGTGCGGACATGACCCTCGCCTACCATGTGCTGGACGTCATGCATGCCATCCACGACGGCGCCCGTGAAGAACGGACCGTCAGACTGGCCAGCACCTGTGCCCGCCCGGAAGCCCTTCCGATCACGGACCTCTACCAGGCCTGATCCGGACTGTCCATAATCATTTCTTACGCACCACAGGGTGCTCGCGCCAATATCGGCCGGGCACCTGCTTTTTATGTTCCGCAAACACATTCTTTGTTCCACACGCAACAATGGACAACGACAATAACATAGTGGGAGGAGGGATCTTTTCTGGAAGCCTGCGGAGAGAAAGCGGCACGATGCCGCTTTCAGGTCGATTGGCCCGGGATGGGCCATGGAGACCGGTCGGAGCGGGTTGGAGGAAAACGTCCCTCCGATGCAGCGGCACGATGCCGCTTTCAGGTCGATTGGCCCAGGATGGGCCATGGAGACCGGTCGGAGCGGGTTGGAGGAAAACGTCCCTCCGAGTCCGGTCGGAGCGGGCTGGAGGAAAACATCCCTCCGACCTCGTTGCTTTTTCCCGACCCATCCGCTATAATAGGTACAATCTTTCGGCCAGTTCATGGTCGAACATCTTTAAACCCGCATACCGCAATGGTTTCGGCTGTTTTACGTGCGGATTCCCATCCTCTCGTCACGCTGAAAGGAGACAGACATCATGTTCGAAAAGATCGGGTTGACCTTCGATGATGTGTTGCTGATCCCGCAACGATCCGCTGTATTGCCCAAGGATATCGACACGGGCACCTGGCTGACCAACAGCATTCGCCTGAACATCCCGATCATGAGCGCCGCCATGGATACGGTCACGGAATCCCGCCTGGCCATCGCCATCGCACGCGAAGGCGGCATCGGCATCATCCACAAGAACATGAGCATCGAGCAGCAGGCTACGGAAGTCGATCGCGTCAAGCGTTCCGAGCACGGTGTCATCGTGGATCCCTTCTTCCTCAGCCCGGAGCACACCATCCACGATGCGAACGAGCTGATGGGCAAATACCGGATTTCCGGCGTGCCGATCACAGAAAACGGCAAACTTGTCGGCATTCTCACAAACCGCGACCTTCGTTTCCTGAAGGACTACAGTCAGAAAATCGGCGCGGTGATGACCAAGGACCACCTGATCACGGCAGCTGTCGGTACCACGCTGGCAGAGGCGCAGGAGCTGCTTGCCACCCACAAGATCGAGAAGCTTCCCCTTGTGGATGAACAGGGATATCTGAAAGGCCTCATCACCATCAAGGACATCGAGAAGACCATCCAGTATCCGAATTCCGCCAAGGATTCCCGTGGCCGCCTGCTGGTCGGCGCGGCCGTCGGCGTCACACGCGACATGATGGAACGCGTCGAAGCACTTGTGAAGAGCCAGGTCGACGTCATCGGACTTGATTCAGCACATGGGCACTCCGAGAACATCATCAACGCGGTCCGCGCCATCAAGAACGCATTCCCGAGCCTTCAGGTCATCGCAGGCAACGTGGCGACCGCGGAAGGCACGCGCGACCTCATCGAAGCCGGCGCGGACGCCGTGAAGGTCGGCATCGGCCCCGGTTCCATCTGCACCACCCGCGTGGTGACAGGCATCGGCGTTCCCCAGATCACCGCCATCTACGACTGCGCCATCGAAGCCAGAAAACACAACATTCCGATTATCGGCGACGGCGGCATCAAGTATTCCGGAGACATTCCAAAGGCCATCGCGGCGGGCGCAAACACCGTCATGCTCGGGAACCTGTTCGCCGGCACGGAAGAAAGCCCCGGTGATACGGAGATCTTCCAGGGACGCCAGTTCAAGGTGTATCGCGGAATGGGATCCCTCAGCGCCATGGCCCAGGGGAGCAAGGACCGCTATTTCCAGGAAAATGCGCAAAAGCTCGTACCAGAAGGCGTGGAAGGGCGGGTCGCATTCAAGGGCGCGCTATCGGAAACCGTGTTTCAACTGGTCGAGGGTTTGAAGCATTCGATGGGGTATTGCGGCGTCCCGACCATCAAGTCACTCCAGGAAAATGCGAAGTTCCTTCGGATTACCAATGCGTCCCTGAAGGAAAGCCATCCGCATGACATCTACATCACTAAGGAAGCGCCGAACTACAGCACGCAGATCTGATTTTTGAGAAGGTGCACCCCATCATTCCAATGGCAATGATGACCGCAGCCGACAGGTGCCGGCTGCGGTCGTGTTTTGTCGGGAAACACCAAGAAAGTCCTGCAAAAAACCATGAAAAACGTTCATTTTCCACTGGATTTCGGATGCTTGACATCATTTGGGCGGTCCACTATAATATGTGAATACAATGACCATTTTGGAAATGGAACCAATTGCGGCGACTGCAATTCACGGTAATGACAGGCAATCACGGCCATTGTCCAATGAACCTTTCCTGAAACGGCGCTTGCAGTGTACAATGGCGGAGTGATAGCTTGATGGGAAAGCCGCAAATGCGGCTTTTTGCTACAGGAATTAATTTCGGGAGAATGGCGGAACGGCAGGACGGACATGAGCCGGCATATTCACCCGCAGCTTGGAAGGAGAAAAACACATGAACGCAAAAGAGGTTCTTCTGACATATGAAGGTTTGAAACGACTTGAAGAGGAACTCGATTTCCTGAAGGGCGACAAGCGCAAGGAAATTGCCGAGCGCATCAAGACAGCCCTTTCGTTTGGTGACATTTCGGAGAATTCCGAGTACGACGATGCCAAGAACGAGCAAGCCCAGAGCGAAATCCGCATCATGGAGCTTGAGTCGAAGTTGAAACATGCCATCGTCATTGATGAGGATGAAGTGGACACCCACGTCGTCAGCATCGGTACGCATGTCCGGATCCGGGAAACGAAGACGAAGGACGAGATGGAATTCCACATTGTGGGTTCCACTGAGGCGGATCCCGCCGCCTATAAGATTTCCAACGAATCTCCCGTCGGTTCAGCCCTGCTGGGCCACAAAACCGGCGAAACTGTGGAAATTGAAGTGCCTGGTGGAAAGATCAAGTACAAGATCGTGGAAATCCACAAGTAATCCAAGGGAAGAAGACGCTGATGCATAGTCCGAGTTCCCGCCGGATTGGCAGATCCTTCAAGGAATTCAGCAATTGCCACAGTGATCGCTTGATTCGTCGTCCATCCTTCATGTATAATGATTGATACAGACAATGAACAGTTTACATGAATCATGTAAACTGTTTTTTTTGCAATCATTCCAGGGACCGGTATTACGCCGGACTGCGGAAAGTCGCCCGGGAGGCAGAAATGACGGACAACCAGGAAAAGCCGGTATTGACGGAAATGGAACCGGAACAGGATCTCAACGAGATATTGCGCGTACGCCGTGCGAAATTGGCGGAATTGCAGGAAGCGGGCAAGGATCCCTTCCAGATCGTCCGATATGACAATGATACGGCTATCCCCTCCATTACAGCGGACTTTGAAGCGTATGAAGGCAAGACCGTATCCCTGGCAGGACGCCTCATGGGCAAGCGCGGCATGGGGAAGTCCTCCTTCTGCGATCTGCAGGACCGGGATGGACGCATCCAGCTCTACGTCCGCATCAACGAACTGGGTGAGGCCGAATACGAAGATTTCAAGAAACTGGATCTCGGCGATCTGATCGGCGTCACCGGCGAAGTCTTCAAGACACGCATGGGTGAGATTTCCGTGAAGGTGCATGCCTGCACGCTTTTGTCAAAGTCCCTCCGCCCCCTGCCGGAGAAGTTTCACGGGCTGAAGGACCAGGATACTCGATATCGCCAGCGTTATCTTGATCTCATCGTCAACCCGGAAGTCCGAAAGACCTTCATCGCGAGAAGCCGTATCATTGCCGCCATCCGCCGTTATCTCGACGCAAGGGACTTTCTGGAGGTCGACACCCCCATCCTGAACACCATCGCCGGCGGCGCCACGGCCCGTCCGTTCGTCACACACCATAACACGCTGGATCTGGACATGTACATGCGCATCGCACCGGAACTGTTCCTGAAGCGGCTCATCGTGGGCGGCATGGAACGCGTGTATGAAATTGGTCGCATGTTCCGCAACGAGGGAATGTCCATCAAGCACAACCCGGAGTTCACAATGATGGAGCTCTATCAGGCTTACACGGATTACAATGGGATGATGGAAATCGCAGAGAACATGATTTCCGCCATCGCCCTGGAAGTCCTCGGCAGCATGAAAATCAGCTACCAGGGGCAGGAGATCGATCTCACACCGCCATGGAACCGCATGACCATGACCGAAGCCGTGAAAAAATTCGCAGGTGTGGATTTTGACGAAATCGCCGACACGACCGCTGCGGTGGCCATTGCCCGGGAGAAGGGCGTCCATCTTGCAGGAAACCCGGTCAAGGGAGAGATTCTGAATCTGTTCTTCGAGGAATTTGTCGAAGAGAGTCTGATTCAACCGACCTTCATCCTCGACTATCCTGTGGAAGTATCTCCGCTGACCAAGCGAAAGCCTGGAAAACCGGAACTGGTGGAACGGTTCGAGTTTTTCATTACGGCACGGGAGTTCGGCAATGCCTACTCGGAACTCAATGATCCCATCGACCAGAAGGAACGCTTCCTGGCGCAGGTGAAGAAACGCGAAGCCGGCGATGAGGAAGCCAACATGATGGATGACGATTATGTCACGGCGTTGGAACATGGTCTCCCTCCGACGGGCGGAATGGGCATCGGGATTGATCGACTGATCATGCTGCTGACAGATTCCTATTCGATCCGGGACGTATTGCTGTTCCCGACCATGAAACCACGCGAATGACGGATCACCCTCTACGGCATCGGCCGATGGGCGAAAGAGGAGTACCATGGACAGAAAACAGGCACTGAAGGTTTTCGGAATTTCCGGAAGCGCCTCCAGGGATGAAATCGCACGAAGATATGACGTATTGCAACGCAAGCGGCACGCCGCCCAGTTGGATGGAAATGCGGCAACCCGCCCGGAGGAAATGTCTTCCGGGGAGGACATCGAGGAAGCCTACAAGATTCTCGCCGGGATCGCCTACAAGGATCCGGTTGCGGAAAAAAGGCTCAGGGAGCGAAATGAGCATCCCGGTTTGGTGGCAAGGCTCCTGAAGATGGAGCAGACAAAACTCGACAACATCATCCACTACTACAAATGGCCTGCACTGGCGGTTGTTGCCGTCATCGCCCTTGTTGCCTGGTTCATCGTCTCCACTGTCCTCAAGCCCTCGGATGATTTCCGAATGCTGATCGCCGGCGACGTCTATGTGCAGGATGTCGATCTGTTCGAAAAACAGGTCGCCTCCCTGTTGCCGGGTACGGAACACCCGATGGTCCAGAACATCTACCTCAGCGAGGACACCGATCCCCAGATGCAATCGGCCATCGTACAGAAGCTGATCGTGGAGATCGGATATGGTGAGAATGACATCATGGTGCTCGATCGGACCCTGTTTGACCAATATGCGTCCCAGGGTGCCTTCACCTCCCTGGACGGAATGCTGGCCGATTTCGGGACCACCCCGGAGAAACAGGACAAGCAGAAACTGACGCTCGCGCCCGATGTTCGCCCCGAAGGGGAAGACGGAAACCCTCATGTGTATGGCATCAACGTGACGGACAGCTCCTTTTTGAAGGAAAAGGGCGTGCTCGGTACGGAAATGATAGCGGTCTTCGGACCCAAACCGGGTTTCCCGGATAAAGGCCGGACCGTGATGATGGAACTGATGAAGTGAAAGCGGAGGTGTGCCTATGTTCAATCTGGCATTGGAAAAGGATGAGGACAAACTTTCGTCGCAGATCACGGTGGCTGGTGAGATTGACCTGTACGCAGCTCCGGACTTCAAGAAGAAACTGTATGATGCGGTGGGGGAAGGTGATTCCGACGTCGTTCTCAATTGCGCCGATCTCACCTATATCGACAGCACAGGCCTCGGTATCCTGCTGGGCGCACTGAAGAGGGTCAGACAGAACAATCACAATGTTTACATACGGGATCTCAAGGACAGCATCCGGAAACTGTTTCGCATTACCGGCCTGGACAAGGCTTTCATTCTGGAGGAGGCGCAATGAGCACAAATACGCACATCGTCCTGAGCATCCCGCCGAAAGCGGAGTTCGTCAGCCTGGTGCGCCTGACAACTTCAGGTGTTGCCAACCAGTGCGGTTTTGACATCGATGTCATCGAGGACCTGAAGGTGTGTGTCTCGGAGGTCCTGAACAAGGCGATTGCAGCCTGTGCGGACGAAGATGCCGCGGCCTTGTCCATTGCGTTTGAACCAACGCCTGGTGCACTCTCCATTCTGATCGGCGGCGGAGGGGTGAACGGGGAAACGCTTTTCGGATCTGAATCCGATGCATTTGCGCTGGCCATTCTCAACACCCTGATGGACGAAGTCGTCCTGTCCGGGGATGTAATGGCTGCTGTCCGCCTGACGAAGACGACAGGAAGGACAGGGAGCGATGATTAGGAGGAGCCCCGTACAGGAGCGAAGTGATGAAACGGAACGGGAGCTGTTCGAACGGTACGCCCGAAGCCGGGAACCCAGGCTGCGGAACGAGATCGTCGCCCGGTACATGTATCTGGCGGACATCATCTCGAAGAAGTTCATCAACCGCGGCGTCGAGATGGACGACATCTATCAGGTTGCATGCGTGGCGCTCATCAACGCCGTGGAACGCTTCAATGTGAATGAGGATGTCAAGTTCGTCAGTTTTGCCACCCCCACGGTCATCGGAGAGATCAAGCGCTATTTCCGGGACAAGGCTTCCGTCATCCGTATTCCCAGGCGAATCTACGAAGTCTATCAGAAGGTCAACCAGGCACGTGAATACCTCATGCAGCAACTGAAGCGCGCACCCCGTGTCGACGAAATCTCCGCGTATCTCAATGTGAAAGAGGAAACCATTCTGGAAATCATCGAATCCTGGAATGTCTACAACATCCAGTCTTTCGATCAAACCCTCTTTGACGAGGACGATCTTGAGCTCCATGAGACGGTCGGCGAAGAGGATGAAACGTTCGAGCGCATCAACAACCGGGATTTTCTCGAAAAGACGATGGAGAACTTCAACGAGGCGGAAAAGCAATTCATCCGGATGCGATTCTTTGAAAACAAGACACAGAAGGATATTGCCGGATACTTCGGTGTTTCGCAGATGTACATATCCCGGTTGGAGAAAAAAACACTGGAGCGGTTTCGGAAGATCCTGAAGAAATAGGGCAGACGACCGTGAAGTTTTACAATGGGTCACCCTGACGGAATGGGACGGATGATCCCGAGAGAATGGGACGGATGATCCCGAAGGAATGAACCCAGTGCTCAGTGCATGTTTCTCCGGTCGTGCAAGCGGAGAAGCGAGCATAGGCGTATGTGCCCAATGAATCGTGCAGGAATGCAATAAAAGTGGTTCCGCCCCGGGTTTCCGGGGTAATGAAGAATGGAGGAACCACATTCTATGCAGGATGCACAAAGGTCAGAAGCACGGTGGCATGGGCCGGGAGATGCACGGACGCAACCGGTGGGATCAATGGGGGGACAACTCTTCATGGAATCTTGGGAAGCCTGTATTGACAGGCGGTTGTACAGCGGAAAAATCAACAGCGATGCTGCTGCCGTATGTCGGGAAGTCAATGTCGTCTTGAATCGGCTCGGGACGTTGTCCCATCTCAATGCCGACGATCGGTTCGATGTGAAGGTCATCCTGAACGAACTGCTGCAGAATGCCATCCGGCATGGCAATGCCATGGATCATGAGAAGATGATCGCACTGGATGTCACCCTTGATGAACTGGACACCCTTGAAATATCGGTCCAGGATGAAGGTCCGGGCTTCGATATGGAGCGGATGATCGAAATGAAACGGGAAAAGGCCCAGGAATGTGACGATATCTTCTGCATGGATGAATCCGGACGCGGCCTTCTCATCATCGAGAACCTGTGTGACACCGTGTTCCGGAATGCTGCAGGAAACCGCGTGACCGTCCGCAAACAGATTCATGCGAATTGATGGATTTCAAGTGGAATGATTTTTTTGTTTTTGCTTTGAAGGGTCTCGTTTCTGGAACCCAACCACCCTGCGGACCTGTAAGGTCCGACCATGTGGTGCGGGATGTGCCATGAAGCGGGATTTTTTTTACTTTATTCCTGAACTTTTCACACATGCATACAGGTTGTCGAATCGGAAATTTGCATGGCGTCTAGAGTGGCCTCCGGCAAATGATACAATCGTCACACATCATTCGAAATGATAGCAGTCAAAATCCGGGGCCCGGAGGGCAAAGCCGACAAAAGCATCCGTCCTGCGTATATCGAATAGGAAGCGCTGGAGGCGCTTCGTCGTGAAGGTTAGGGAAGGGCAAACTCAAACTGGTTTTCGACAGATGCCCATGGTATAATAGAATCAGGGAGTTTCCCAGCCCGACAGCGGACCGGGACGCATCAGGGTCGTCATTCATGGACGATCCGCTTGGACAGGAGCGTAACAGCATGATCAAATGCACCATTTGCAAGGAAAATATCGCCGTCATCTTCATGACGCGGATCAACAACGGTGTCAAGGAGCCGGTAGGGCTCTGTATCCCCTGTGCACAAAAGCAGGGTGTTGCCCCGTTGAACGAACTGTTGTCCCAGTCCGGCATGAGTCAGAAGGATTTTGACAATCTGAATGAGCAAATGTCCGGCATGTTTGGCAACATCAATATGGAAGAACTGATGGGCAGTATGCCCACCATGCCCGATGGAACGCCCACGGATGCAATCGGTCCGGGAGAAACCGGCGCAGGGGAAGGCGCGCAGGGGCCTGGCGCGCCGTTGATGCAGTTCCTTCAAACTGCTTTTTCCGCCATGAATCCGTCCGTCGGCGGCCAGCCGGTTGCCGACGGCGAACTGGAGAATGCCGCGGAAAAGGAGGCGGCCGGCTCTTCGGAGGGGCCGGGTGTTCATACGGCAGCCCCAAAAGCACAGCCGAAGGAAAAACGGAGCCTCTCGCGCAAGAATCTCGACGCATTCGGCACCAATCTCAACGACAAGGCGCGCATCGGGAAAATTGATCGCGTGATTGGACGGGAAAAGGAAATCGAGCGGGTCATCCAGATTCTCAACCGTAGAAACAAGAACAATCCGGTTCTGATCGGCGAACCCGGCGTTGGCAAAACAGCCATCGCGGAAGGTCTCGCCGTCCGTGTTGTGGAAGGTCGTGTTCCGCAGAAGCTGCAGGATGCGGAAATCTACCTGCTCGATCTGGCTGCCGTGGTGGCCGGCACACAGTTCCGCGGCCAGTTCGAGGCCCGGATGAAGGCGATTGTGGATGAGGCCCGCGCATCCGGCACGGTCATCCTCGTCATTGACGAAGTGCACAGCATCGTCGGCGCCGGCGAGGCGGAAGGCGGTGCAATGAACGCCGCCAATATCCTGAAACCTGCGTTGGCCCGGGGAGATGTTCAGGTCATCGGCGCCACCACGTTGGAGGACTATCGCAAGCATATCGAAAAGGATGCGGCGCTGGAACGCCGTTTTCAGCCTGTCATCGTGAAAGAGCCAACACCGGAGGAAACCGTCGAGATCGTCAAGGGGATCCGGCATTACTATGAAGAACACCACCAGGTGAGGTATTCGGACGAAGTCATTGAATCCGCCGTGCGCCTGGCCTCCCGTTATATCCACGACAGGTTTCTGCCGGACAAGGCCATCGATGTGATCGATGAGGCGGGTTCCCGCGTGAACCTCCGCAATGACGGTCTGCTGGAACTGGCGAAGCTTCAGGAGCAATACCATGCGCTGGAGACGGAGATGGAACAGGCGGCTTCAAACGGTGACTATGCCCGCGCTGCGGACTTCAAGACCGAGGAATGCAGGCTGCAGGACCGGATTTCCTACCTGTCCGCACAATCCGCGGAAATGGACGTGACGCTGGACGACATTGCCACCGTTGTGGAGGGCTGGACCGGCATCCCGGTCCAGCGGGTCAGTGAAACCGAAGCGGGTCGGCTGCTGAAGTTGGAAGAACGGCTGCATGGCCGGGTCATCGGGCAGAATACGGCAGTATCCGCGCTTTCCCGGGCCATCCGTCGGACCAGGGCGGATCTTCGGGCTAAAAAGCGTCCCAGCACCTTCCTGTTCGTCGGCCCGACGGGTGTCGGAAAGACGGAACTTGCGAAGGCGTTGGCCCAGGAGCTCTTCGGAAGCGAAAATGCATTGGTGCGTCTGGACATGTCGGAATATATGGAAAAGCACACCGTTTCCAAACTGATCGGCGCACCTCCCGGCTACATCGGATTCGACCAGGGAGGCCAGCTGACCGAGAAAGTCCGTCGCAATCCCTACTCCGTCCTTTTGCTGGATGAAATCGAGAAAGCGCATCCGGATGTGTTCAACATGCTTCTCCAGGTCATGGAGGACGGCCGGCTTACGGACAGCAACGGACGTACGGTCGGCTTCGAGAATACAGTCATCATCATGACCTCGAATGCGGGAACGAGCTTCCGGAGTGGCGGGATCGGATTCAGCGCCTCTGATGCCGCATTGATGGAGAAAAAGGTCAATGAGGCGGTCCGGGAGATTTTCAGGCCTGAATTCCTCAACCGCATCGACGAGACAGTTGTCTTCGATGCCCTGACCCGGGAGAACCTCGGTGCCATTGTCGCGCTGATGCTGACGGAAGTCGCATCCGACCTGACGTTGAAGGGAATACAGATCACTTTTGGAGAGGATGCCCGCGCCTTTCTGCTGGAACGCGGATTCGATCCGAAATTCGGTGCGCGCCCGCTTCGCAAGACCGTGCAGCGGCATGTCGAGGATGAGATGGCCGAATGGGTTCTCACCGGCAGGGTGCAGGCCGGCGACCACGTGGATGTTACCGTTCGGGACGGCGCCCTTCACTTCGAAGTGGATCGGCCGGTCTTGCTGGAAAACTGATGCGCTTGAGGGGATGAGAAAGGGCATACATGAAACCATATCTGGTTCTCGGCATGGAGACAAGCTGTGATGAAACCTCCGCTGCGGTTGTGGCGGACGGGCGCAAGGTGCTCTCCAATGTGATAGCGTCCCAAATCGAATTGCATGGCGAATACGGCGGCGTGGTGCCGGAACTCGCTTCCCGGGCCCACGTTGAACTTGTGATCCCTGTTGTGGAGCAGGCCCTGAGGGATGCGAACGTGACACTTGCCGATCTGGATGCTGTCGCCGTCACCTCCGGTCCCGGTTTGGTCGGCGCACTCCTCGTCGGCGTCGCCGCGGCAAAATCCATCGCCTATGCGGCCGGGAAACCCTGCATAGGGGTCCATCACATCGAAGGGCACATCGCCGCGAATTATCTGGCGAACCCTGAACTGGAAGCGCCGTTTCTCTGCCTGGTGGTTTCCGGCGGACACAGTCATCTCATCGCGGTGGAAACACCGACGGCCCACCGGGTGATCGGGAGGACACGGGATGATGCGGCGGGAGAAGCCTTTGACAAGGTCGCGCGGGTTCTCGGTCTCGGCTATCCGGGAGGGCCGGCTGTGGACAAAATGGCGGCCCAAGGGAATCCTGCGGCTTTTCGTTTCCCGCGGGTCCAGTTTCCCGATGCGCCGTTCGATTTCAGCTTCAGCGGGTTGAAGACAGCCGTCATCAACCAGGTGAACCAGCTTCGTCAGAAGGGGGAGCCGCTGCCGGTTGCCGATCTCTGCGCATCCTTTCAGCAGGCGGTTGTGGACGTGCTTGCCGTGAAGGCCATCCGTGCGGCGCTGGAGGGCGGATTCCATACCCTGTGTCTTGCAGGAGGAGTTGCATCAAACGGTGCACTTCGTCGCAGATTGGAAACGGATGGAGAAAAAAACGGCCTCCGTGTTCTGGTGCCGCCTCCGGTTCTTTGTACGGACAATGCGGCCATGATAGCCTGCATGGGGACGATTTATGCAAAAGCCGGTCGTTTTGCCGATTTGGCGTTGAATGCGCAGCCGGTGCTGGCATTGCATGAAAGTTGAGATTATTTCCACAGGTTTGGGTTTTGAAACACGAACATTGTGGAAAGGTGCCGGAGAGCCTAGTGATAGAGGCATTTTGCCTGTGGACAAACCTGTGGAAGATGTGGATGAATCATTTCCTTCATCTCATGGGCAGAAAGTGGTAAGGACATCTTGCCGAGCGTACAGGCTTTCGGAAAAAAACTTCAAGACCTTTTCCACTAAAGGCTTTTCGTTGTTGACAGGGCCTTTTTTTTATGGTTCGGGTCAGCCGATTCCGCCTGTGGATAACCTTCGCGAAGGATCATTGGTCGACGGCCCGGTACATGTTGTAATAGGAGAGCACTTTCTGGATGAAATCCCTGGTTTCGGCGTAAGGCGGGACTCCGTTGCTGGCCTTTACGGCATTCGGCCCTGCATTGTATGCCGCCAGCGCCAGCGTGGTATCCCCGCCGAATGATGCAAGCTGTTGTTGCAGATATTTGGCGCCTCCCCTGATGTTATCCTCTACATTGTAGGGATCGGTAATGCCCAGCCCGGCAGCCGTATCCGGCATCAGCTGCGTAAGGCCCATGGCGCCGGCCGAAGAGACGGAAAATGGCTGGAAGGATGACTCCTGACGAACAAGCGCGCGCAGCAGCCTGGCATCGATGCCCGTGTTCGCCGCGTTTTCGGCGATGGCTGCATCGATCCGGGGCATGAGGGCATCCAATTGTTCGGCATTCAGTTTCGGATAGGTGGTCGATGTGGAAGCATACGCGGATGCCGGATTCGCGCCAAGCAGTTTCGCAGCGAGCGCCGACGAGAGGGAGGAGGACAGCGTGGAACCATCCGTGCCAAGCGTGTCGGCAAGTCCGGAAACAGGACCCGTGGCATCGGAAAGGCCCGATGCATTTTGGAGGGACTGCGCAGCCGATGCGGAAGCCGAGGCCTCCGCCAGTGCATTTGCGAAGGAATCCTTCAGATCTCCGACCAGCGTCATCTGGATCGGCAGCCTGGATTGGATGTCCTGAACCTTCCGGGTGAGGATGTCGTTGATATTGGGTCCTGTGATTCCCATGGTTTCACCTGCCCGATCCGGATTCTGGGTTATTCCATGCGAAAGCGCATGAAAGTCTCACCCTGATGCCATCATATCGGAAACGGGAACGGGATGCAATCAGACAAGCAGGGCAAGCAACTCCGCAGGATGTTCCGGATCCAGCTGGCAGGCCGATGTGGCCGGAATGGTCGGAAGCAGCAGGCACAAATCCTCGATGAGCCCCTGCCGGCGTTCCAGTGCGGACAGAAGCGCCGTGTGGCTGTTCACATCCTTGAGACGCAGCAACGCATCCCGCTGGACCGTATCGCCCAGACGCCTGATCTCCTCATCCAGCAGACGATTCTGCAGAATGAGGCCCTGTATGCGTTCTTGTTCCGCCTTCAGCCTGGCGTTTGTTTCCTTCCCGAGCTTCGCCAGTTTGAGCGGATAGGACCAACGGCGCTGATTCAGCGGATCCTGATTGAAGTCATGCCATTCGTTGGTAATGCGCGTGATGGTAGCCAGACAGGCGCGAAGTTCTTCCGTCCTTTGATTGTGGAGTTCGCGTTTTGCCCGGACTTTTTCCTCTCCCTCCCGGCGAGCTTCCGACAAGGCGGTTCCGCAGTCTTCATCCGCTTCTGCGGCGAGACCGGCCTGATCCTGGTTCGCCTGAGCCAATTGCGCCAAAAGCTGGCTTGCCAGTTCGATTCGCTGTCTGATCTCACGGGTTTCCATTCGTGCCTCCGTTTTCCCCGGACGTAACCACCGGCGCCAGCCACTGGGCCATCGCCCAGCCTGTCTTGCCATCCGTTGCGACCCGGACCCATTCACTGCCTGCGTCATCCTTCTGCTGTTCGCCCGTCGGGGATACGAGGGTTCCTGCCGGCATCAGGAGGATGCGTTCCGAGGTCTTGAGCGGCTCGGTGCGAAGACTCAGTCCTTTGGAAGCTGTGACCTTATACTGTGCGGCAGGGGATTCTGCCGGTGCCAACGTTTCCTTGCCATTCGGAGGAGCGGTCAGGTTGGCCGCTTTCCCCGCAATCCCTGTGGATGATGCCATTTCATCCGTTGCAGCTCCATTCGGTGCAGTCTCGATATGGAAGAAATTGATGAACATCAGTCTCGATACGGCAACGAGCCGATCATTGGACCAGAGAACCTGGGGATTCAACCGGCTCATGACAAACCGCCCGCTGTGCGTGAACCCGAGAAATGCATAAAACACGACGAGTACGGCCAATGTGAACACCCAATGCTGTCTGATGAGACGGACCGGATAGAAGAGCAGTTTGAACATGGAGGCGCCCCCCTTTCGACGGCGACCAGTCGTTCGGACGGACCGTTTGTTTTCGGACAGTCCGGGCAACATGCTTCGCAAGTTCGGTGCGGACATGGATGTGGAGACCATAGCAGGTGTGGATGCGAGGACGGGACGAAGGTTCATCGCCTTGTCATCCTGCATGGGAACCGGTCGCTGTGCCTGGATTGCGCCTGAGGAGACGGCTTCTTCCAGGCCAATCAGCATCTGGCCGGCCGGCCTGGTGATGGCGGTTGCATTGCCAGGCTGGCCGGCTGCAGCGGTCCATGTCGTATCGGTATCGTGGGCTGAATGTCCTGATTCATTGACGCAACCGCCAGGATGATCCGGGACACGGACACCGGGATTTCGCCGGGTAACGCCAGCTTCGTCGAAGGTTTCCGCTTGCGTCGGAACGTTCTTGGTTTTCCGTTCTTCCCGAAGTCTGTGTCTTCGATCGGCTATATGACGGAACAAACCTGCGAGGATGCCGCCAAGTCCCCTGCCGGCAATGAGAATCAGATGGAAGAGGCCTGTTACGGCCTTCCTGAGCAGGCTGGCGATTCCCTTGAGCAGACCCGCAATCAGATGGCCGAAGTTGGATGTGATCCAGGAAACGGGAGAGAAGCTGACTTCCAGTCCCTTCTCATCCATTTGGATGCGGAGCAGCACTTCGTCCTCCAACCGGGTGTCTTCCATCCGTCCTTCAGGGACGGTGGCGCCGGTCAGCGTTTCACTTGCCAGGACTGTGATGCCGAAACGGGAGGAAGGCGTTTCGCTCCCGTCGTACTTGTCCGTATATGGATTGCGCGCGAACCATGCAAGTCCCTTCGCATGGGAGATGCGGCGGATGGCCCAGCCAGCTTCATCGCGATTCTGTTCGTTTTCCAGCGGATCGTCGAGCATCCGGGTCAGGGTGGGGATGGCATCCGGAAGAAGAAGGACAGCGACCCTGCGGATAGCCAGCAAACGGATGAACGGCTCCGGATGACGGAGATAGAAATCGAGTTCCCGCATTCCTCCGAGTTGGTTCATGACGCGGGCGGCGTCGCGACCCAGTCGGAACCATTCCGGTTCGATCTTCCTGTTGACGGGTTGGAAAAATTTCTCCATGGGCAGGCATCCCCTTCCTGATCTGATTGTAACAGGGGAAGCGGGTTGAGGCATGGGACGGCGGTCCCATTCGCGCGGGGACCGGTGATGCATCGCGGTGATTCGTCCGATGACGCGGCGGAGGCGGTGATTTCACGGCTCATTGACTTTTTGGTCGTTTTCAGGTATAATCTGGTTCTTGATTGTATTCGAGCCCATGCGAATGCGCCATACAGGTGCCGAAGCATGGGCTTGCTATGTTGATGCCGACCCTTGAAGGGGGATTACCATGAATCCAGACGTTTTATATGAAGACAACCACCTGCTGGTCGTCATCAAACCGCGAAATATGCCCATCATGGCGGATGACAGCGGGGATCCCGATCTCCAGGAAGGCCTCAAGGCCTGGCTCAAGGAGAAATACGACAAACCGGGGAATGTGTTTCTCGGCATCGTGCACCGGCTTGACCGGCCTGTCGGCGGTGTGATGGTGTTTGCCAAGACATCCAAGGCAGCTTCCCGTCTGTCCGCGCAGATCCGTGACCAGGAAACCGGCAAGGTCTATCGTGCCATCGTGCACGGTGTACCGGAGAAACCGACGGACCGGCTTCGCGACTTCCTTTTGAAGGACGAAAGAACCCGCAATGTCAGTCGGGTATCCCAGAACACCCCCGGCGCGAAGGAAGCGCTGCTCGACTACGAGACGCTGGCCCACCAGGCCGGCATGTCCATGCTGCGGGTCCGGCTCCAGACCGGCCGGCCGCATCAGATCCGCGTCCAGTTGGCCGGAATCGGGCATCCCATCGTCGGCGACGCACGTTACGGCAACAATACGGAACCCGGTACGGGGATTGCCCTGTGGTGTTCCGCCATGGAAATCGATCATCCGATCACAGGCAGCCGCATGCGCTTTGTCGCCGATCCTCCTGCGATCTGGCCCTGGAGCGTATTTGGCGCCATTCGGGAACGCTGACTGGATCGATGATCGAAGCCAAGTGGGAACGACAATCGGATGGAGCATCGGAACATTCGGGATCGCCAATCGGACAACAATCTGAAAGAATCATCGGAAAGCCCCTGAAATCCGGCGTTTGAACGTGGAATTCCGGGGCTTTTTTACGCTTGCCCTGCGATAAGGGATTGAAGGCTGGTGTGCCGGGCAAGGAGATTGACACAATCTGTGAACGGGGTGATACAATGGAAATCAACACGTGTGATTGCAAGAAGACAGGCAGGCATGGCGCATCATGCGTTTGTGAACTGAGGGGAGCGGACAGATGAAGAAGGAGATCAACAGCACGGAAATCGCCCGATTGGCGGGCGTGTCCCGCAGCACGGTCAGCCGTGTGGTCAACGGGTACAAGAACGTGCCACAGGAAACACATGACAAGGTCATGCAAATCATCGAGCAATACCGGTATGTCCCCAACCATTCCGCGCAAGTGCTCAAGGGAAAACTCACCAAAACGCTCGGACTTTTCTGGCTCTCCCGTGGCCGCATTGCAGAGGATTTTCTGGCCGAATACATCATCGTCAGCATCATCGAAAATGCGGCGGCCCAGGGTTATCACATCCTGACCTGTGTGGTTCCGGATCTGCAGGATCCCCAGAATATGCGAACGGTACGCGAGCTGTATCAGCAGAAGCGGATCGACGGGGGGCTCTTTATCGGCTTGAACAGCCGGGAGCCGTTCATTGAGGAGTTGGTCGAAGAGGGCTTTGTCGTGGGATTGTTCGATTATGCCGCAGACAAGGCGACAGAAGAAAGCCGCGTCGTTGTCAACTTCGACACGGAAACATCGGCGCGTGCGGTCGATTACCTTGCAGGTCTCGGCCATCGCCACATCGGACTCATCAACGGTGATATCCGCCGTTACAGCGGCATCCAGAAATATGAAGGCTTTCAGGAGGGCCTTCGCCGGAATGGTCTGAAGCTTGAACCCAAGTGGGTCGGACACAACGGCTTTTCCGAGGCGGCGGGGAATGAAGTCATGAAAGGCATTCTCGCACAGGGGAAGAAGCTGCCGACCGCCATCTGCTGTGCAAACGACTCGATCGCGTTCGGTGCGATCAAGGCGCTGAAGGAAGCGGGATACCGTGTCCCCGAGGATGTTTCCGTCATCGGGATCGACGATCACATGCGAAGCGCCACTTCCGAGCCGCCACTTACCACGTTCCGCGTGGATTTCGACGGCATGCTCTCCACTTTGGCAACAGAAGTCATCCGGGTGGCACAAGGAGCTTCGGAAGGTTCCTTTGCGGAATTTTCGAGTGAACTGGTCGTCCGTCAATCCTGTCTTCGCAGAAAAGCCTGACCCGCTTGAATCCTCCATGGAGACGCAAACGTCTGCAATGGATGGACATGGCCGCCGTTGTATGTTAAAATATCCACAAAATCGGCCGGTGGCCAGGCATGGCGACCAATGGCACAGGAATGGGGAGGGCATCATGGCTAGAGCATACAATTTTTCCGCAGGTCCCGGCATCCTTCCGGAATCCGTCCTTGTACAGGCAGCATCCGAGTTGCTCGATTACAAGGGCTCCGGCATGTCCGTCATGGAGATGAGCCATCGTTCGAAATGGTATGAGGACATCCAGAACACAGCCGAAGCGACTTTGCGTGAAATCATGGGCATCCCTGAAGACTACAGGGTCCTCTTTCTGCAGGGAGGCGCCCATCTGCAGTTTTCCATGATCCCGCTCAATCTCAAGAAATCCGGCAAGGCGGATTTCTGGATCACGGGCAACTGGGCCGAGAAGGCCTTCCAGGAAGCAAAGAAGTACATCTCCGTGCAGGCGGTTGCCTCCGGCAAGGCGAACGGATTCCGTTCGATCCCCGAAGTCGACGTTTCCCTGCTTTCCCCCGAAGCGGACTATTTCCACATGACCACCAACAACACGGTCTGCGGCACGCGGATCCGTGGCTGCGACATCCCGGATACCGGCAGCGTTCCGGTGGTGGCGGACATGTCCTCGAATATCCTGTCGGAGGAATATGATGTCTCGAAATTCGGCCTCATCTATGCGGGCGCCCAGAAGAACATGGGACCGGCCGGCGTGACGGTTGTCATCATCCGCAAGGATCTGATCGGCAAGACAGAACCATGGGTTCCCACAATGCTGCAGTATTCCATTCACGCGGAGGCATCGTCCCTTTACAATACGCCTCCCTGCTACAGCATCTACCTGTGCGGACTCGTTTTCGAGTGGGTCAAGGCACAGGGAGGCGTGGCAGCCATCCAGAAGGCCAACGAGGAAAAAGCGGCTCTGCTGTATGGGGCCATCGATACGTCGAAGCTCTACAAGGGCCTTGTCGAGAAGAAGGACCGTTCCCTCATGAATGTCACCTTCGGCACAGGCAATGAGGACCTGGACAAGAAATTCGCCAAGGAAGCCGATGCGCTCGGAATGACCAACCTGAAAGGGTACAGGACCATGGGCGGCATGCGTGCGAGCATCTACAACGCGATGCCGCGTACCGGTGTCGAGGCGCTTGTCTCCTTCATGAAGGATTTCGAGAGGAAGAACGGCTGATCGAAGCGAACCGGCCGCCGGCGGTGACATGCCGGCCCGGCCGGAGCAATGGTGCAGGGAAAGACCCGGGGGTGGGCTGGAAAGGTCCGCCCCCTGTTCACTTCCAGGAGGGAAACCATGCTGAAAATCATTGCCTGCCTGACAATGCTGATCGACCATCTCGGATACACCTTTTTTCCAGAACAGCTTTGGCTTCGTGCCATCGGGCGGATCGCGTTCCCCCTGTTCGCATGGTACCTGGCGGTCGGGCACAGGCGTACCGGAAAGCCCTGGCGGTACATAGGGCGTGTGGCTGTCTGGGCATTGCTTTCCCAGATCCCCTTCGCGCTTTTGTTTCATGGTGCCGTACTGTCGGTTCCGAGTTCCTTTCTGGAGGGAACGAATGTCCTTTTCACCTTCCTTTTTGCCCTGTTCGGTCTTCAACTGCTTGCCGTATGCCGAAAGAGGCATTGGGCGCTCCTGATTCCCGCTTGGGCGGCGGTCGCAGGTTTGGGTTGGCTGGCGCAGCTGCTGAACACCGATTATGGATTCTATGGCGTCGCAATGGTCGCCGTGTTTTCAGTTTTCGATCGGCAGGAGCAACAGGCGATGGCGCTGAAAAACAGGGAAACGGAAGAGGGAAGCCTGGATTCCTTCTTCCCGAATGTGGGTGTCTGGCGGTTCTTGCTCCTCCTTTCCGTCTTTCTCCTGACCCTGCTGTTTGTGTTCCGGATGGGGATGCATCCGGTCCAGCTGCTCTGTGTGCTGGCGATTCCACTCACCTGGCTGAACCTGCCGGACCCGAAGCCGGGCCGGTGGAAATACGCCTTCTACGCTTTTTATCCGGTCCACATCCTGCTGATATGGCTGATCAGCCGCATCCCGACGCTGTAAAATGCGGTCGGGGGGTTCAGGCATGCGTGACAAGCGCGTGGCGAGTGGGTATGACGCATGCGCGGCAGTCGCGGAACAGGCGCGTCCTTGTCATTTCCCGGTGAATCAGGTATCATGGTTGATGGCCCATCAATGAAAGTGGAGGACGGGATGCCGAACGGCATCCCGATTGTTTGATGAAGATACAATTGGATGACGCACTGCTGTTGTCCGTGGAAAAACCCGCCCGTTATACGGGAAACGAACTCAACATGGTCCGCAAGGACCCGGATGCGGTGGATGTGCGCTATGCCTTCTGTTTTCCGGACACCTACGAGGTCGGCATGTCCCATCTGGGCATGAAGATCCTGTACCATGTCCTCAACCTGCGCGCAGATACTTATTGCGAACGTGTTTTCGCCCCCTGGACGGATATGGCGGAGAAAATGCGGCAGGAAGGCATTCCTCTTTTCTCGCTGGAAACCTGTACGCCGTTGCGGGATTTCGATCTGGTCGGTTTCACCCTGCAATATGAAATGAGCTACACCAATGTCCTCGATATGATGGACATGGGCGGCATACCGGTTCTTGCGGCCGATCGCGGGGATTCCGATCCGTTTGTGATGGCTGGCGGTCCCTGTGCCGTCAATCCCGAACCCCTTGCGGACTTCATTGATCTGTTCGTCATCGGGGAAGGCGAAGAAGTCATCGGGGAACTGGTGGATGCCTACAAGGCATGGAAGAAAAGCGGCGCGCCCCGGGATGCCTATCTGGAAAGTGTCTGCGGGATCGAGGGGGTCTATGTGCCTTCCTTTTATACGCCGACCCACCATCCGGACGGCACGCTGGTTTCCATCCTGCCGAACCGCCCCTGCGCGCCGGCTGTCGTGCGTCGACGCATCGTGAAGGATCTGGATGCCGTTCCGTTTCCGGACAACATCATTGTTCCCTTCACACAGACCGTGCATGACCGCATCATGCTTGAATTGTTCCGTGGCTGCATCCGGGGCTGTCGTTTCTGTCAGGCCGGCATCATCTACCGGCCGGTCCGGGAACGTTCCGTCGAAAACCTCACAGGCCTCGCGACGCGTTCCATCTGCAACACGGGTTATGAGGAAATCTCCCTCATGTCCCTCAGTACAAGCGACTATTCCGGACTTTCCGAACTGACCGATGCCCTGCTGACAGTGACGGACGATCAGAAGGTGAGCCTGGCGCTGCCTTCGCTGCGCGTGGACAATTTCTCGCTGAATCTGATGGAACGCGTTTCCAAGGTGCGCAAAAGTGGTTTGACCTTTGCGCCGGAGGCGGGAAGTCAACGGTTGCGGGATGTCATCAACAAGGGCGTGACAGACGAGGATCTTCTCCAGTCCGTCTGCATGGCGGTCGCCGGTGGATGGAACAGCGTGAAGCTGTACTTCATGCTCGGCCTGCCCACAGAAACGCTGGAAGATGTGGAAGCCATCGCCGCGCTTGGATTCCGTCTGGTGGATGCCTGTCGCGACATGGCGGACGGCAATACCTTCCGGGGCCTGAAAATCTCCATGAGCGCCTCCACCTTCGTGCCGAAGCCCTTCACGCCGTTCCAGTGGGAACCGCAGGATACGATGGCGCAGATGCGGGAGAAGCAGCAGTTCCTGCGTGAAAAGCTCAGGCCGCTGTCCCGTCGCATTGATCTCAACTGGCACGACAATGAGACGAGTTTCCTTGAAGCAGTGCTCGCACGCGGGGACCGGCGTCTTGGAAAGGTCATTCTTGGCGCATGGAGGGCCGGCTGCCGATTCGACAGCTGGCACGAACATTTCCGATATGCCACGTGGATTCAGGTTCTGAAGGATCATGACCTGGATCCCGCGTTCTACGCGAACCGCCGTCGACCGATCGAGGAAGTTCTCCCCTGGGATCACATCGACATGGGCGTGACCCGCGCTTTCCTGGTCAGCGAACTGGAAAAGGCCACCAAGGCCGAGTTGACACGGAATTGCGCCAACGGATGCATGGGATGCGGCGCTGCGTCCTACGATTCCGGCATCTGCCCGAAAAACCCGCGCTGAATGCGCCCGGACCATCCATCACCCGACGAGGAGGCATGACCGTGTCATTTGGCATCCGGTTCCGGTTCAGCCGGGACGCTACCCTGAAGTACATCGCCCACCTGGATATGATGCGTCTCTTTGAACGCACCCTTCGGCGCACCGCGCTGCCGGTTGCGCACAGCCAGGGTTTCAATCCCCGCATGAAGCTCATCTTCGGCCTTCCCATGGCCATGGGTCTGACGAGTGGCGCTGAATATGCCGATGTGGAAATGGAGATCCCTTTGGAACCGGAGGCTTTTCTGGCTGCGATGAACCGCAGCCTGCCGAAAGGAATGCAGGTTTTGGAGGCGGTTCCCGCCGCCACTAACGAGAACATCATGCTCCGGATCGGTGCAGCCCGTTATTGGGTGCTGTTTCGGGCCGAGGAAAAGATTTCCCCGGAGGAAATGCAGAACTTCCTGCAGACCCTGCTGGACGCGGAAAACGTACCGGTCATGAAAAAAGGGAAAAAGGGCCTGCATCAGGTGAACATCCGTCCGCTCGTTTTTTCCGCCTCCATCGCGCAGGTGGACGGGGAATGGCTGCTCGAAGCTTTTCTGAGTGCCGGTGCCACGGACAATCTGCGTCCTGATCTTTTCATGGAAGCCTGGCGGAATCTGGTGAAACAGAATTTCCAGATTCGGGCGATGCATCGGGAGGCGCTTTATGCCTCCATTGACAACGAATGGGTCGCGCCGGCGGATCCGCGTGCCTGCGGCCTGCCCGTATCCTGAAACCGCATGGGAGTGAACAAATGACACAGGACATACTGCTGGACGTTGGTGACGATGCCATCCGGCTTGCGGTGCTGGAAGACGGCGAGACCGTCGGATATTTGACGGAACGTGATGCCGCACATGGACAAATGGGCAGCATCTATCGCGGAAAGGTGACGCAGGTACTGCCTGGCATGCAGGCGGCCTTCGTTGATGTCGGCCTGCCTTTTGCCGGTTATCTGCACGCCCGGGATGCGCATGCCCTCTGTTATGATGCGAATGGTGACCCGATCCCCATGAAGGGGAATGCGCCCCGCATCGAGAATCTCGTGAAAGCCGGTCAGGAGCTGACCGTGCAGATTGTGCGCGAGGCTTCGGGCGACAAGGGCCCTCGCCTGTCCACCCGATGGACGTTGCCCGGCCATTCCGCCATGCTGTTGCCCGGCTCGCGGGCAGTCGGTGTCTCCCGACGTATCCGGGAACCCGATCGGCGCGAGGCTTTCATGCGGCTTGCCCGCGAAAATCTGCCGGATGAGGCGGGTGTGGTGATTCGTACGGCGGCGGAAAGCACCCCTGTGGATCAGATCGCAGCGGAAATCCGTCGTCTGGATGGTGTCCGCGCCGCAATCGTGGCTGCAGAGCGGAAAGGAGCCGTTCCGCGGCTTTTGCATGCTGAAAACGGGATGTACGACCGCATTGTCCGGG
The DNA here is from genome assembly GCA_942493335.1 of uncultured Clostridia bacterium. Classification (GTDB taxonomy): domain Bacteria; phylum Bacillota; class Clostridia; order DSM-8532; family DSM-8532; genus JAEWSN01. The sequence goes on from OW818693.1 coordinate 4,728,789, forward strand.
AATACCGGAACATCCGCACCAACCGGCTCACCGTCAACCAGGCCGATTGGTATGAACGTCTCCGTGCATCCTTTGCCGAGGTGGATCCGGCCTGGGCGCTCAAGGTACGTTATTATGCCGGGGAATTCGGCCTTTTCGCGCTTCACGGCGTTGAGTCGGATCTGGAACGCGCCCTGTCCAGGAAGGTCTGGTTGAAATCCGGTGGCTGGCTGATGTTCGACTATACGGAAGCGATGACCGTCGTGGATGTGAATTCCGGCAAATACATCGGAAAAACCGATTTTCAGGTGACGGCGGAACTGGTGAACCGGGAAGCCGTGGATGTGCTGATCCGGCAAATCCGACTGCGCAATCTCGGCGGGATCCTGGTCGTGGATTTCATCGACATGACCTCCGCCGAAAGCAGGAAAAATCTTGTGGACCTGCTGAAGGAGCGCTTTCAGGATGCGGATGGGGCCAGAACGACCGTTGCGGGCATGACCTCGCTCGGCCTGGTGGAGATGACGCGCAGGAAGATCGGCCAGCCGCTTCATGTATTGATGAAGGATCGCAGGGGAAAAGCGGAAGATGCGCCTTCCCCGATGGAGGAGCGTTCCGGGCAGGTGGAGATGGATCCGGAGTTGGCAATGCTGCCACCGGTCATGAACGACATGAGCCAGGACCCTATGGCTTGACAGGATTGGATTTCAGGCGTACAATGACCAAAAATCAGACATCGCAAAGACGCTGACAGGAAGAAGTACGATGCAAACCGGGGCCGCCCGCGCGGAACCGGCGTGAACGCCGACAGAGAGCACCCGGCAGGTGAGAGGGGCAGGCGCGAACCATCCGAATACATCCTCGAGTCGTGTGCCGAAAGAACCGCAGGGTTCCGGTAGGCCACTCCGGGCAGGCGCCCGTTACAGCGCCAGGGCATCGACCTCCGGGTCCGTGCCTGTCGAAGCGCAATGCCATCCGGATTCCGGCGGGCATTGCGGAACAGGGGTGGTACCACGAAGCAAACCTTCGTCCTCATATTTTGAGGATGGAGGTTTTTTTGCATGCAAAAACAGCTGAAGAGGGGGAGAAAATGAACACACAGGAACAACTGAGGATCATCGAAAAAGGGTGTGCGGAGCTGGTCGGCGCGGAACATCTCGCGGCTCGTATCGAGGCGGGAGGCAGGTTGCGTGTGAAGTTCGGCCTGGATCCGACGGCGCCGGACCTCCATCTAGGACATGCCGTAGTGTTGAGAAAACTGCGGCAGCTGCAGGATCTGGGACATCTCGCCATCATCGTCCTCGGTGATGCCACCGCCTGCATCGGGGACCCGACCGGACGTTCGAAAACACGCAAACCCATGACCCACGAGGAGGTGCTTGAACATGCCGCCACCTATCGGGATCAGCTGTTCCGCATTCTCGACCCGGCGAAAACGGAAATCCGGTTCAATGCAGAATGGCTTTATGACCTCGCCTTCCCCGAGGTGTTGAAACTGATGGCTACCACCACGGTGGCGCAAATCCTGGAACGGGAGGATTTCAGAAACCGTTTCGGCTCGCAGGAAGCCATCGGCCTGCATGAGTTCCTGTACCCGCTGATGCAAGGCTATGACTCTGTCGTGCTGGAGGCCGACCTGGAACTCGGCGGAACGGACCAGCGCTTCAACATCCTCATGGGCCGCACCCTTCAGCGCCATTTCGGCCAGGAACCGCAGGCTTCCCTGTTCATGCCGCTGCTTGAGGGGATGGACGGTGTGGAGAAGATGAGCAAGAGCCTGGGCAACCAAATCGGTCTTTTCGAACACCCCGATGTCATCTTCGAAAAGACGATGCAGATCCCTGATGCGCTGATTGTCCGCTACTTTCTTCTCTGCACGGACGTACATCCGGACCGGGTTTCCGAATGGGAGCGCGCGCTTGCGTCAGGAGCCAACCCGCGGGATGTGAAGCTGGAGCTTGCGACGATCATCACGACCCTGTACGGGGGGGCGGAAGCCGCAATGCACGCAAGGGAGCGGTTTGGTCTCGTATTCCGCGAAGGCGGTGTGCCGGATGACATGCCCGAAATCGAACTGGACCGGGTGCGTGCGGAAGGGACGGAAGATGGCGATCCGCTTGCAATCCTTGTACTGGCCGGTCTTGCTGGCAGCAGGGGGGAAGCGAGGCGGTTGATCCGGCAAGGTGGCGTACGGCTCGGCGGGGAGGTTCTTCGTTCCGAACTGCCCGTACGCCTGTCCGACGGAGATATTCTGCGATGCGGGAAAAAAGGCTTCGTGCGGCTTCGCGAATGAACATCACCGGGACAGGAGGCGGAACTTGTATTATCATGCAGCGGAACGGTATAATGAACCATGATGAAAACAAGGGAGATACGTGATTTGAAAAGAATCGGGGTTGTGGTCAACCGCCCGAAGGACAAAGGATACGCCTGTACGGCCCGTGTTGTGGAACGGCTGATTGCCAGCGGTTTCGATGCGTGCCTGGAGACTGACATATGTGATGCGATCGGCATGGGGGCCGCAGTCAGCGAGGCCGTCCTGTATGCGGACAGCGACTTTCTGATTTGTCTGGGCGGAGACGGAACCTTCCTGAAGACAGCGCGTCATACCCTTGGAAGCAACAAACCCGTGCTGGGCATCAATCTGGGCTCTGTCGGGTTCCTGGCCGAAGTCGAAGTGGAGAACATCGAAACCGCCATCGACAAGCTTGCGGCCGGAGAAGTCCGGGTACAGCCACGCATGGTGTTGCGCGCCGATGTCATGCGGAACGGTACCTGCGTTTATACGGAATATGCGATCAATGACGCAGTCGTTACGCGAATGGCGCTTTCACGCATCGTGGATCTGCATGTGTCGGTCGACGGGCAGTATCTGGATGTATTCCCTTCGGATGGGCTGATCGTCTCCACACCCACCGGTTCCACCGCCTACACGCTTTCGGCAGGAGGGCCGATCGTCCAGCCGGAAATCCCGCTGATGGTCATCACGCCGATTTGTCCGCACATCCTGTATTCGCGTTCCTTCATCGTATCGACGGACAGCCGGCTGTCCATCCGGATCGGGGACGGACGCACGGCGGATGCCATGCTCACGGCCGACGGACAGGAAGGCTTTGCACTGGAACTGAACGATGTGGTCGAGATCAGCCGGGCGCCCGAACATATCCTGTTCGCCTCGGTGGAGCGCGTGAACTTCTTCGAGGTGCTGCGCGCGAAGATACACGGCAGGCACTGACAGCCGCAGAAGGCCGGTGCGGGCGGAAACGCCGGATGCGCCGGTCGGTCGTGCTCCAGGGCCGATCCGATTGGAGGAATGATGAAATACAACCGGCATGCGAAAATCCTGGAAATGATCGAACGGTTTGAAGTCGAAACACAGGATGACCTCGCGGAAAAGCTCAAGGCGGTCGGCGTCGAAGTCACGCAGGCCACCATCTCCCGTGACATCAAGGAACTGCGTCTTGTAAAGGTGCTGGCCCAGGACGGCAGGTACCGGTATGCGTCGGTCAACCAGGATACGGCCGCCATGAACGACCGGTTGCTGATCATCCTGCGGGAGGCGTTTGTCTCGAGTGATTACGCAAACAACATTCTTGTGGTGAAGACCCTGCCGGGCATGGCGCAGGCAGTTGCCTCCTCCGTGGACGCGCTTGGCTGGTACGAAGTGCTCGGTACGATTGCGGGGGATGATACGCTGATGATGATTTGCCGGGCCGAACGCTTCGCGGAAGAATTGATGGAGCGGTTCACCCGCATGGTCAGGGGAGCGTGAGACATGCTGCTCGCCTTGCAGATTGAGAACATAGCCATCATCGAACATCTGGAACTGACGCTGGAGAATGGTTTCACCGTGCTCTCCGGTGAAACCGGCGCGGGGAAATCCATCCTGATCGAAGCGATCAACGCGCTGGTGGGGGGCAGAACCTCCCGTGAACTCATCCGGACAGGCGCGGAGCGCGCCTCCGTTGAAGGTCAGTTCCGCATGCCGGAATCCTTGAAGCAGCCGCTTGAGGCCTTCGGCATCGAGGCGCCGGAAGATGGCATCCTCGTATTGCAGCGCATTTTCACGGACACCGGCCGCAACACCTGCCGAATCAATGGCAGTCTGGTGACGGCGGCTGTCATGAGGGCCATCGGCGAAAAACTGCTGGACATTCACGGACAGCACGACAGCCAGTCCCTTTTCCGTCCGGAAACGCATCTTGAACTGCTGGACGCATATGCAGGCGAACGGATGAAGCAGGAAAAGGCCGGCTATGCGGAGGCTTACGCATTTTACCGGCAATGGAAGGATGAATGGCGACGGATTTCAGGCTCGGAACGGGAACGCCAGCGCAGGATCGACATGATCCGCTTCCAGCTGGACGAGCTGGAGAAGGCGGACCTGAAACAGGGCGAGGATCACGAACTCGAACGCAGAAGCCGGTTGCTTTCCCATTCTGAAGGCATAGTCGCCGCCTTTTCCGAAGCGTATGAGCTTCTGACGGGAGAGGCAGCCGAGGAAGCGGGAGCCCGGGACCGTGTCCGGCGCAGTGCGTCTGCGATCCGAAGAATCGGGCATGTATCGCCGGAATTCGCGGATATGGCCGATCAGCTCGCCGAAGTGGCGGAACGGTTGAATGACTTGTCGCGGGAGATCGTGGATACCCGGGACGGTACCGAATTTGATCCGCGCATGCGGGATCAGGTCGAGGAGCGGCTTGCGTTTCTGCAGACCATCCGGAGGAAATACGGAGAGACGGTGGATGAGTGCATCCGCTACCGGGATGAAATCCGTTCGGAACTGGGGAGCTTTGCGGATGCCGAAGCCCTTCTGGCGCAGCATGCGGAACGATTGGAAGCCCAAACCGTCCTGTTGCGGGAGAAATGCGAAGGCCTGAACGGACTTCGCAGGGAAGCGGCTGCATTGCTGGGAGCCGGCATGTCCGGACAGCTCGAGGAGCTTGAAATGCCAAAGGCGGTATTTGCCGCCTCAGTCGAACACGAACCGAATCGCGAATTCGATGAAAACGGCCTGGACCGTGTCGAATTCCTGTTCACCGCAAATCTCGGGGAGCCGCTGAAACCGCTCTCCCGCATTGCATCCGGCGGCGAGATGTCCCGTGTGATGCTTGCCATCAAGACCATGCTGGCGGAAGTGGATCGGATTCCCACCCTGGTATTCGATGAGATCGATGCAGGCGTCGGGGGCAAGGCCGCCCAGAAGGTCGGGGAGAAACTTGCCGCCATGTCCCACACCCGGCAGATTCTCTGCGTCACCCACCATGCACAGATCGCCAGCCTGGCGGATCACCACCACCAAATCGGGAAAGAGCAGGCGGACGGACGAACCCGTACCCGGGTCACGCACCTTGCGGGGCAGACCCGCGAGGATGAGGTCACCCGGCTCCTTTCCGGCGCGCACCGCACTGAAACCGCCCGCGGACTCGCACGCGAATTGCTGGCACATGGCGCCGGAAAAAGGAATCATCCCGACGGCGCCGCCAAACCGGAGCAAAAGCCCGGGGAAAAGGACGGAAACCCATGATCATCAAGGAAGCAGAATTCATCACCTCCGCCGTTGAAACGACGCAGTATCCCGAATGGGGCTGCCCCGAAATCGCAATGGCCGGACGGTCCAACGTGGGGAAATCGTCGCTGATCAATGCGCTGTGCAACCGGAAAGGTCTTGCCCGTGTCGCTGCTGCGCCGGGGAAGACAAGACTTGTGAATTTTTACCGGATCAACGGCAATCTCTCCCTGGTGGATCTGGCCGGATACGGGTATGCCCGTGTCGCGAAAGATACGAAAGCCAGCTGGGGACCCATGATCGAGACCTACCTCAAGACCCGTGACCAGCTCTGCCTGATCCTGCTGCTGCTCGACATGCGGCATGATCCGTCGGAAGAGGATCTCATGATGGAACGATGGTTGAAGGAAACGGGCAAGACCTATGGCATCGTTCTGACCAAAGCGGACAAGCTGACGCGGCAGGAACAGAATTTGCGCATGGAGGCGTTCCGGAAAATCCTGTCGCCCGGTGCCTGCGGCGTGTTCCCGGTTTCGGCGGAAAAGCGGACCGGCCTCGACACGCTTTGGCAGCTCATGGCCGATGCAGCCAATATGGAGAACACGATGCCGAAAGGCAAAGGCTGACGGATGGGACGGCGTGGATATGCCGTCCGTGGGGGAGCAGGATGAATGCGGAAATTCTCGCAGTCGGAACCGAACTGCTGATGGGGCAGATCGCGAACACGAATGCCCAGTATCTTTCCCGACGATTGGCGGATCTTGGAATTCGTGTCCTTTACCACAGTGTTGTGGGAGACAATCCGGAGCGGCTGTCGGAAAGCCTGGCACTTGCGCTTTCCCGTTCGGATGTCGTTCTTCTGACCGGCGGCCTTGGCCCCACAAAGGATGATCTGACGAAAGAAACGGTCGCTGCCGCATTCGGCATGGAGCTGGTTCGGGACGAGGCGGTATTCGCGCAGATCTCCGCCTTCTTTCACAAAATCGGACGGGAGATGGTGGAAAGCAATGCCAAACAGGCTTTCCTTCCGAAGGGGAGCACCCTTGTTCCAAATCGGAACGGAACCGCCCCAGGCTGCCTGATCGAGCGGGATGGCAAGACAGTCGTCCTGTTTCCCGGCCCGCCGAAGGAAATGATTCCGATGTTCGAGGATACCGTGTTCCCTTGGTTCGAAAAGCGGACCGGACAGGTGCTGGCATCCCGCATGCTGCGCGTGTTTGGTCTTGGCGAATCCCTGATGGAGGCGAAAATACTCGATCTCATCGAAGGTCAGTCGAACCCGACGATCGCCCCCTATGTCGGGGACGGGGACGTCGTGGTGCGTGTGACCGCTTCGGCGGGAACGGTACGGGAGGCGGAAGTCCTGATGGAACCGGCTGTCGCCGCGATCCGGGAGCGGCTCGGCGACTGTCTGTATGCAACGCATGGCGAACCGCTTGAAGAAGTGGTGGGGAGCCTGCTCAAGGAAAGAAACCTGAAGGTGTCCACTGCGGAATCCTGCACAGGCGGACTTCTTGCGGCGAAACTGGTGAATGTTTCCGGTATCTCCGCTGTTTTCGAGCGGGGCTATGTTGTCTATGCCGATGCGGCGAAAACAGCGGAACTGGGTGTGTCTCCCGATACGCTGGCGGCGCATGGCGCAGTCAGTGCGGAAACGGCACGGGAAATGGCGGAAGGCCTGATGCGGAAAACTGGGTGTGATGTCGCCGTGGCGGTCACCGGCATCGCCGGACCGGAGGGTGGAACCCCGGAAAAGCCGGTCGGTCTTGTCCATGTCGCCGTAAAGACGGAAGGAAAGGCACGCTGCCGGGAACTCCGCCTCAACGGCAACAGGGAGCGGATCCGGACGATGACGGCGCTTCATGCGCTGGATCTGATACGGCGCACGCTGCTGGATCTGGACGACTGACCCTTTGGATCTGTGACGCCTTTCAGACGGCCGGATCGTGAACCGCAACAAGACTGAGACGACTGATCTCTTGGGTTCGGGACGCCTTTCAGGCGGCTGCACGGGATGCGGCGCATCCCGTTCCCATTTTCCCGAAACAGCAAGGAGAGACAGAATGGACGAGTTGTCCCCGAACCCGAAAAAGAAGGTTCTCACGAAAGTGGGCGGCGCCGCCGGCATGATCATGTTTGCGACCTTGCTCAGCCGGGTGACCGGCTTCCTGCGAACCTATTTCATATACGCAGTCATGAAGCCGAAAGGATATTCTGATGAATTCCTGCTGGCCTTCAGTCTGCCTGACATCACCTTCAATCTTCTGGCGGGCGGCGCCATTGCGGCGGCACTCATTCCCGTCATGTCCTCGTTCATTTCCAAGGGACGGGAGGAGGATGCGTGGAAAGCGCTGAGCACATTCCTCAACGTGTCGATGATTGCGCTCGTGGTGCTCGAGGTGTTCTTCTTCATCTTTACGGAAGGGTTCCTCGGCATGATCGCGCCCGGCTATGCCGGGCGTGCTCCGGCAGAACGGGCCATGTTGGTTTCGCTGACGCGCATCCTGCTGCTCAACGTGCCGTTCATGATGCTGGCCGGCCAATGCAACGGCATCCTCAATTCCTACCGGAAATTTGCGGCGGCCGCATTCGGCCCGGTCGTCTACAATATCTGCACCATCATCGGCATTGTGGCGTTCGGTGGTACCGATGTCTATCTGACCGCCTGGGGCATTGTGGGGAGTGCCGGCATTTTCTTCGTCGTTCAGATGGCAGCCACGTGGAAACAATTTTCCCGGTACAGGCCCCAAATGGAGTGGCGGCATCCGGCCTTCCGCAAGATGATCAAGCAGGCGGTGCCGTCCTTGCTATCCTCCTCCATCAATGAATTCAACAATGTCATGACCCGGAGCTTCGCCACCCTGTTCGACAAGGGCATGCTCACGCTATTGAACAATGCAAACCGAACCTGGCAGCTGCCGATGGGGATCTTCGCCCAGAGTATCGGCATCGCCATGCTGCCCACGCTGTCCGCCCATCATGCGGCGAATGAGACGGAAGCGTTCCGACGGTTGTTCTATCGCGGTTGCCGGGCCGTCATCCTCATCTGCCTGCCCATATCCGTCATCATGGCTGTGCAGGGCGATCAGATCATGCGACTTTTGTTCACGTGGAACCCAAACCAGGAAGCGGATGTCTACAACAGCGGTATCGCCCTTGCAGGATACGCTGCCGCCCTCATCTTCGCCTCCGTGCTCGGCATGACCATCCGAGCCTTCTATGCCATGCACGACAGCATCACCCCGCTGATCAGCGGCATTCTCGGCATCGCGGTGAATTACGGGTTCAATGCGATATTCCAGCGTTTCACAAATTTCGGCATCGGGGGGACAGCGCTGGCCTATACCGCCACTTCCATTTTCAACACCGTCCTTCTGCTGGCGGTCTTTTCGAAGAAGACAAACACACACTTTTATCGGGACAATCTGGTCTTCTTCCTCAAAAGCACCGTGTCCATGCTTCCCCCGACGATGGTTCTATGGGCGATGGTCCGGCTGATTCATCCGAATGTCGGATCGAAAGTCTCCCAGATTTTCTGTATGGCCGTGCCTGCGCTTGCCTGCTGTCTGCTGTTTTATTTCATGGGCATTCTGCTCCGGATCAAGGAAATGACCCTTTTACGGGATATGGTGACCGCCCGACTGAAACGGCTTCGAAAAAAATCGGATGGGATCGCTTGACGTCGCGAAATGCGTTCGGTATAATGAGAACAAATGTTCGGTAATGTTCGGAAAAGGTCACGCATCTACGGATAGACCCTTGGCGGCAAATGCTGCGGAGAGTTTGAAAGCAGGTTGTCAAGCCGGACCGGCAACGGACGAGTCACGAGGAGGATGGGGCAGATGGCAACGCAATCGGAAGAAAAGAAAAAAGCGCTGGAAACCGTGATGGGACAGTTGGAGAAGCAATTCGGCAAAGGTTCCGTCATGAAGCTCGGCGAAGTCAGCCACGTCGCGGCCGACGTCATCCACACCGGTGCCCTTTCACTTGACATTGCACTCGGCATCGGCGGATATCCCCGTGGGCGAATTATTGAGATTTATGGGCCTGAATCCTCCGGCAAGACCACCGTTGCCCTGCATGCCATCGCGGAAGCCCAGAGGGCCGGCGGCGAAGCCGCCTTCATCGATGCGGAGCATGCGCTGGACCCGGTTTACGCCAAGAACCTGGGCGTGGACATCGACAACCTCATCGTTTCGCAGCCGGATACGGGCGAGCAGGCATTGGAAATCGCCGAGGCCCTTGTACGCAGCGGCGCCATCGACATCATCGTCATCGACTCCGTGGCCGCGTTGGTTCCGAAAGCTGAAATCGACGGCGAAATGGGCGATGCATTTGTCGGCCTGCAGGCACGCCTCATGTCCCAGGCGCTCCGCAAGCTTTCCGGCTGCATCAGCAAGTCCAAGACCGTCGCCATCTTCATCAACCAGCTGCGTGAAAAAATCGGCGTCATGTTCGGCAATCCCGAGACAACGCCGGGCGGCCGCGCCCTCAAGTTCTATGCCTCCGTCCGTTTGGACGTGCGCCGTATCGAGACGCTGAAGGACGGCACAGAGGCCATCGGCAACCGTACCAGGGTCAAGGTTGCGAAAAACAAGGTTGCGCCTCCGTTCCATGAAGCAGAATTCGATATCATCTACGGTTCCGGGATCTCCCGTGAGGGGTGTATTCTCGATATCGGCGTGAATCTGGAAATCATCAAGAAAAGCGGAGCATGGTTCTCCTATGGCACAAACCGTATCGGTCAGGGCCGCGAGAACGTGAAGAAATATTTCCGGGAGAATCCGGAAATGTGCAATGAAATCGAGTCCAAAATCATGGCGGAACATGATACCGCTTTTGTGAAGAGTGTCACACCTCCTCACATCAAGGATGATGAAGATTGACTGCCCATGCGGGGCAACCCGGATGTTCAGCCAGACAGTCCAGTCCATGATTCCATACATAACGTTCAGCCGGGCAGCCCGACCCGTCAAACCCGAATGGAGGTTCAACCAGTCGGTCCGACCCATGAAACCAAACCGAAGGGGAAGGGCAGAAGGAAAAGCAGCACATGAAGATCACTACAGCGGAGATTTCTCCCCGACACAAGGGCATGAGGCGCATCCATCTGGATGACGCTTATGCTTTCAGCCTGCCGGAGGAACTGTATCTGAGCATGCGGCTGTATGAGAAGGAAGAACTGTCCGAGCCGGAATTGCTGGAAATCCGGGATACCGTTCTCCGCAAGGCTGCCCGGGAACAGGCGATTCGTTACCTGACCGTATTGGATCGTACCGAGGCCGGTCTTCTGGAGCGGCTGATCCGGGCCGGATACGATGGTGAAGCCGCCGCTCTGGCCGTTGCGGACATGAAAACACTGGGTTATGTGGACGACAGGCGCTACGCCCAGCGATATATCGCGGAACAACTGAGATCCAAGGCGGTGTCTCGCAAAAACATGCAGTTGGCGTTGCGTGCAAAGGGGATTTCCGACGAGGATTTTTTTGCGGTCATGGCCGAGTTCGAGCAGGATGATGAAGAGACCGCACTTCGGGGTGCACGCAAGAAATTCGGGAAATACGATCTGTCGGATCCGATTGTGGAGAAAAAGGCAATGTCCTTCCTGCTTCACCGGGGATTTACCTATGAAACGGTGAATCGCATTCTTCGGAGAATGAAGGAAGAAACGGATTGACAGCAATGGAACAGATTGGTAAGATTGTGACAAACAGGCGGGAGCCTCGCGCATCCCGACACAGAAGTCCGTTGGCCTGACCGTTCGGGGAATATGACGGTGGAGGCACAATTTCATGTTCATCCGGACACAGACTGCCTTTTTCATGTTCCTGTGGTCTTTTTCCCATCCGGAACGTTTTTTCGCGTCTTTACTTCCTGAGTCCGCCTCTCTCCATACGGCATGTCGGAAAACCGAATCGGATGGGGCACCACGGTGCGGAATCCGGGTTCGGTCTTTTCTGGCGGATCAGCGCGGAATGAATACCGTGGAGCTGGTCGTCATCATCGCCGTCGTGGTGGGGCTGGCGTTGCTGTTCCGGGCCCGCATCACCACTTTTGTCACTACACTCCTCGACGGACTGTTTTCGGATGATACCGCCAAAGGGCTGGTGGAAGGCATCAAGCTGGATTAGCTTGATTTGGCCTGAAACATCACGCTGGCACCGGTTTTCGGAGTGAATGAGCCTCTTGCGGCAGTCCGAGGTGGACTTCGCAAGCTTCTTTACACTTGACCGCTTTCCATGATACAATAAACCGGTATGGAATGAACCGTATGCTCGGTTTGCGGAACTCCAACCGCGTACTGGGAATATGGCAATTGTACGGGAAAGGAGAAAACATGGAAAGACCGGCAAAGATCGATACGATCACAAACAATGCGCGTCATGAAGGCGATACAGGTTCCCCGGAGGTGCAGATTGCACTGCTGACGGAACGTATCAACCACCTGACCGGGCACCTCAAGACCCACCAGAAGGATCACCACTCCCGCAGAGGCCTTCTGAAGATGGTTGGCGCACGCCGCGGCCTTCTGAACTACCTGATGAAGAAGGACGTCGTCCGTTACCGCGAAATCGTCGCCAAATTGGAACTCAGAAAGTAAGAAAGGGCGGGCAACCGCCTTTCTTCTTTTGAATCCATACCGGAATACGGCTTCCGGACTTGCATTCTCTGCAGGTCCGGAAGCCGGAGCCGGCAGGGAAGCAGAAGGCAGGATGGTCGTCTTCTTCCCGAAAATCTGACCAGGACCCATGACGGCAACAGGGCGACAGAAGTTCAGCGAAGAGGGTTTTCAATGGAAACCCTGCTCCCTGATCTTTTGCCCCGGCGGACCGGTGGGCGAAAAGGAGAATGAAACATGAAAAAAACCTATTCAACCCAAGTGGCCGGCAGGCCCCTGACCATTGATGTCGGACAGCTGGCGCTGCTTGCTAACGGAGCAGCCATGGTCCGTTATGGTGAAACCGTTGTCATGGCCACTGCCACCGCTTCCACAAAACCGCGCGATGGCATCGATTTTTTTCCCCTCAGTGTCGAGTATGAAGAGAAGATGTACGCAGTCGGTAAAATCCCCGGCGGATTCATCAAGCGCGAAGGCAGACCCACGGAACGTGCCGTCCTGACCGGCCGCGTCATCGACCGGCAGTTCCGCCCCCGTTTTCCAAAGGATCTGCGCAATGACGTGACCCTGATCAACACGGTCATGTCCGTGGAACAGGACAATTCCCCCGAGTTCGCGGCCATCATCGGCTCGGCGATTTCTCTGGCCATTTCGGACATTCCTTTCAATGGGCCGATCGCCGGCGTCATCCTCGGCCTTGTCGATGGCGAAGTCGTCATCAATCCCACGGTTGAGCAGCGTGAAGCCAGTGACATGTACGTCACCCTTTCCGCGGACCGGAAGAAGATCGTCATGATCGAAGCCGGTGCCAACGAAGTCTCCGAAACCGTCATGCTCGATGCCATCCGCAAGGGGCATGCCGAGATCATCAAGATCATCGACTTCATCGATACGATCGTGGCGGACATCGGCAAGCCGAAGTTCGCCTATGAGTCCGTCAAGGTGGAGGCCGACCTGTTCGACACCGTCTACAAGCTGGCGAAGGAAGACATGAAGGCTGCCATGCTGAATGACGACAAGCCGACCCGTGACGCCAATGTCGCCGTGGTAGCAGACAAGGTGCAGAATGCGCTTGCCGAATCCCATCCGGACATGAAGGCCAAGATCGGGGAAGCCCTTTACAAGCTTCAAAAGAAGATTGTCCGCATGCTGATCCTTGAAGAGGGCAAGCGCGTGGATGGCCGCGGTCTGATGGATATCCGTCCGCTGTCCGCTGAAGTGGGCATCCTGCCCCGCACCCACGGTTCCGGCCTTTTCCAGCGCGGACAGACCCAGGTGCTGACAACCGTCACCCTCGGTCCTGTCAGCGAGATGCAGTCACTGGACGGTGTGGATCTCGAAGATACGAAGCGCTACATACACCAGTACAACTTCCCATCATACAGTGTCGGCGAAACAAAACCCTCCCGAGGCCCCGGCCGTCGTGAGATCGGTCATGGTGCGCTGGCGGAACGTGCCCTTCTGCCGGTCATTCCGGAAATCGAAGATTTCCCGTACACCATTCGCCTTGTTTCCGAAGTGCTCATGTCCAATGGCTCCACTTCCCAGGGCAGCATCTGTGCCAGCACCCTGGCGTTGATGGATGCGGGTGTTCCGCTTAAAACACCGGTTGCCGGCATTTCCACAGGACTTGTGGTGGATGACGACAACGAAGACCGTTATGTCGTGTTCATGGATATCCAGGGCATCGAAGACTTCTTCGGCGATATGGATTTCAAGGTCGGCGGCACAAAGAATGGCATCACAGCCATTCAGGTTGACATCAAGGTGGACGGGCTGAATTATGACATCATCGAGCAGGCTTTCGAGATTACCCGCAAGGGCCGTCTGGACATCCTGAACAAGACGATGCTCCCATGCATTTCCGAGCCCCGCAAGACCTTGTCCAAGTATGCACCGAAAATCTACCAGCTCAAAATCGACGTGGACAAGATCCGCGAAGTCATCGGTGCTGGCGGAAAGGTCATCAACAAGATCATCCAGGAGACAGGCGTCAAGATTGACATCGAGGATGACGGTTCCGTTTTCATCGCCACTTCCGACGAAGCGGCAGGCATGAGGGCGCTCCGAATCATCGAGGGGATCGTCGGCAACGTCGAGGTCGGCACCATTTATACAGGCAAGGTCACCCGCCTGATGAACTTCGGCGCATTTGTCGAGTTCCTGCCCGGCAAGGAAGGTCTCGTCCATATCTCCAAGCTTGCCCACGCACGCGTGAACAAGGTTGAGGATGTTGTTGCCGTCGGCGATGAAGTGCAGGTTCGTGTCATCGAAGTCGACAAGCAAGGCCGTATCAACCTCTCCATCAAGGACGCCACCCCGGAACCCGGCAGGGAATCGGCACCGGAATCCGTCAAGGAACCCACCGGCGACGTCAATATCCACCTGTAAGCTTTTTGGAAATCTGCAGGAAATGATGGGTCATCATCAATCCGCATGAAATTCCAACCCACAAGGAATATCCGCCCTGACGGGCACGGACAAGGCAGCCCTCGTGGCTGCCTTGTCGCATTGTCCGGCGTCGTCCGGTTGATCTATTCTGGAGGTTCAGCAATGGAGCAGGTACGGGAACACAAGGCTGATCCGGTAAATGGAAGCAAGTTGGAACAAGTTCATTGGCCGGCTGGACGGCGCGTCTGGTTTGTTGCGGCGGAAGCGACGCCGTTCATCAAAGTCGGGGGACTGGCGGATGTAGCGGGGGAACTGCCGCATGCGCTGCGCCGGCTGGGGGTGGAAGTGACTTTGTGCCTGCCTTTGCATGGGCCGATGTCTCCGCCTGAATCATCCTGTAAAATGCATGAGCTGGAAATCAAGGGTCTTCGGGAGCGTTGGGGCATGGCTGTCCAACCGGGTGCATATCCCCTGCCGGACGGGATGCCCTGCAAGATTCGCGAGTGGGATGCCGAGGGGCTTTCAGTGCGGACTTACGACCTGCCCGGCCTGTTCGGTCGTGAGCATGTTTATGCCTATCCGGACGATTCCGAGCGGTTTGCCGTGTTTTGCCTTGCTGTTGCCGCGGATGCCGAAGCGGACCCGAATCCGCCGTCCATTCTCCACTTGAATGACTGGCACACGGCAGCGCTCGCCATGCTGGTCCATCATGCGCCCAAAACCGGGTCTGGCTCAGGATTGCGAGACATTCGCACACTTTTGTCGATTCACAGTCTCGAGTACCAGGGGCGTGACAGGCCTTCTCTTGTCGAACTGTATGGGACGGGTCCGGCGGCGATGAAGGCGGATGGTGCAGCCTTCGAAGGCGGATTCAATGCATTGAAGGCGGGGATCGCCTGGGCGGATGCCATCGCGACGGTCAGCCCGACCTACGCGCGGGAAATCCTGAAGCCCGGAAACGGTTTCGGATTGGATGGCTTTCTGGCGCAGCGCGTGAAAGCCTTGAAAAAAGGCCGGTATGCAGGGATCCTGAACCGACTGGGTGACGCATGGGATCCTGCGGTGGACGCGGCCATCCCTGTACAATACGATTCCCGCTCCATTGGCAGACGCAAACGGAACAAGACTGCCTTGCAGATGGAACTTGGACTATCCGATTCGCAAGGGCCGCTGGCCATCCATATCGGCCGGCTTGTCCCGGGAAAAGGTCCTGACTTGTTGTTGGAGGGCGCGGAAGCCTGGCTTGCGGCCGGCATGCAACTGGCGGTCCTAGGCGTGGGAGAGCCGGGACTCGAGGCACAGTTTCGACGTCTGTCCTCCGCCTTTCCCGGAGGCATGGCATTCCGATCCTCCTTTGACGACGCACTGGCCAGACGGATGTATGCCGGCGGGGATCTTCTGTTGATGCCTTCCCGTCGCGAAGCTTGCGGTCTGAGCCAGCAGATCGCAATGCGTTACGGCTGCCTGCCCGTTGTTCGAAAGACAGGTGGTTTGGCGGATACTGTGGCGGAGGGGGAAAATGGATTTGTTTTTTCAACCGAAAGCGGACCGGCGCTGGATCGGGCCGTTCGAAGAGCCCTGCGGTGCTATCGGGAGAAAACGGAGTGGCTGCGCATGATACGCACCGCGATGCGCTGTCAATCCGGATGGGAAGGCTCCGCTCTGGAATATGTCCGGCTCTATCTGGATCTACTGACGGAAGAATGAGGGACAGGCAGGAATACGGAGGAAACGAATGGACAGGAAAACACGCGCACGGCATCTTCGGGATGTTCTGACGGGATTGTACCCGGAAGTCCGTTGCACGCTCGATTATGAAAATCCGTTGCAGCTATTGGTCGCGACGCAGCTGGCCGCTCAGTCGACGGATGCGCAGGTGAACGTCGTGACCCGATCCTTGTTCCTCAAATACCGGACTGCAGAGGATTATGCCGCCGTAGCGCTGGGGGAGTTGGAAAAGGACATCCATTCCACGGGTTTCTACCACAATAAGGCGAAAAACCTGAAAGCGTGCTGCATCCGTCTCCTTCAAATGCATGATGGCCAGGTTCCGAACACGATGGAAGCCCTGATCGCCTTGCCGGGTGTCGGAAGAAAAACGGCAAATGTCGTGTTGGGCGAGATTTTCCATGTGCCGGGCGTCATTGTGGATACACATGCCGGCCGCTTGTCCCGCAGGATGGGGTTGACCATGGAAGAGGATCCGGCGGCTGTGGAGAAGGATCTGATGAAACTGCTGCCGAAGACGGATTGGACATCCTTCAGCCATCGACTGGTTTTTCATGGCCGCGCCATATGCGCCGCAAGAAAGCCACTGTGCGGGATTTGTGCTTGCAGGCCTTATTGCGCATACGGGCAAAAAAATGTAGAATGAGGCTGAACCCTGAACATAACGATAAACCCTGAATCTATGATGCCAGCCAATGTCCATCGCAAGCATCGGGATCTGGAATGCTTTCGGGACTTTGGACGGATGCGCCTGCTCCTGCCAAGTTCTGTGACCGTTGCAACAGAGCATTTACTGATGTTTCAAAGGAACTCGTTCCCAAAATCAACAAATCAATGCCGACGCAATAACAGGGGGAGCAGACGTGCCGAACAGGAAAAATGTCCTGCGGATGGACAAAGCCAGCGCTCTTTTTGCGGAAAGGGCTTCTTTACCCGACGCTGCGCCAGTGGTGTCGGCGCCCGAACATGCCACTGCTTCTGCCCCGGAAGACTGGATCTTTGCACTGGATATCGGAACCCGTACGGTCATCGGCGTTGTAGGGGTGGAGCATCAGGAGCGCTACGAAGTTTTGGCTGCGGCGGTACACGAGCATGTCGAGCGCGCCATGATGGACGGACAGATCCATGACATTGCCAAAGTGGCGGCAAGCGCACGGTTCATCAAGGATGAACTGGAGCGGAAACTGGGCCGCAGGCTTGAGAAAGTATCCATCGCGGCGGCGGGCCGTGTTTTGAAGACCTGCCAGGTTCGTGTGTCACGTGAAATCGACGACGGTCGGGAAATCGACACGCAACTCATCGGTGCACTGGAGATGGAAGGCATACGCCTTGCGCAGGACACACTCATGGGCGGCGCGGAGGCGGCGGAGCGGAATTCCTTTCATTGTGTCGGGTACAGTGTCATCAGCTACCAGCTTGACGATTTCTCCATCTCCAACCTGCTGGGGCACAAGGGAAACCGGATAGGCTTGGAGATTCTCGCGACTTTTCTTCCCCATATGGTGGTCGATAGCCTGCATACCGTCATGGAGCGCATCGGGCTGAAGGTCACGAGTATGACGCTGGAGCCGATTGCAGCCCTGAACGTTGCCATTCCAAAGGATTTGCGCATGCTGAATCTTGCGCTTGTGGATGTGGGTGCGGGGACCTCGGACATCGCCATCACCAAGGCAGGCACCGTTGTCGGGTATGCCATGGCGTCTGTTGCGGGGGATGAAATCACAGAAACCATCGCACAGCATTTTCTGGTTGATTTCCGGACGGCGGAGCAGATCAAGCTGTCCATTGGAAATGGACAGGAAGATGTTGCGTTTCTGGATATCATGGACAACAAGGTTCGAGTGAAGACCGTTGAAGTGGCCGAGGTGATCCGGCCCGCCGTCGAGAATCTCGCCAATACGATTGCGGAAAAAATTCGGGAGTGTAATGCAGGAAAATCTCCGAACGCGGTGTTTCTTGTAGGCGGCGGAAGCCAGACGCCAGGCCTGTGCGCTCGGTTGGCCGAATTGATGGGATTGCCGGCGGAACGCGTGGCTGTCCGCAACCGCAGCATTGCGAAGAGCATCGATTATGAGGGGGATCTGCTGCAAGGGCCGGAATGCATTACACCTTTCGGGATTCTTGTTACAGCCAATCTCAATGCTGGGCGGGATTTCTTTCATGTTTCCGTGGGGGGGCAACGGATCCGTCTGTACAATGCGCGCCGTATGACCGTCGCAGATGCGTTGCTGCAGGCCGGGTATGTGCCTGACCAGTTGATCGGAAAGTCAGGGAAATCGCTCCAATTTCAGTTGAACGGATTGGAAAAGACGATACGGGGTGGTTTCGGGAAACCTTCTGAGATTACGCTGAACGGGATGCCGACCGGATTGACTGCGTCGGTCTCTCCGGGTGACACCATCGAAGTGCGGGAAGCCGAGCGGGGGGCGGATGCCACCGGAACGGCGGCTGATTTTCTGTCAGCGAGTCGTCCGGCTGTCCTCGTTCTTTCCGGGAACCGCTATGAGATACCATCGGGTATTTTCCTCGACGGTGTCCCTGCAATGGCGGATACGGCAATCGGCGAGGGGAGCAGTCTGGTGATCGCACCTCCGGCATCTCTTGCGGATGTGGTGCGGGATTTTGAGCTCGATCCGGAACAATGCGCATTTGAGTGTGATGGACAAATCCGTCCCCTCTCTTATGCGCCTTCGGAAGGTGAAGTCATTCTGTGCGTAACGAAGAACAGCAGGGGGAAGCCGATTCTGGCATCCGAACCGTCTTCCAAGGTGGAGCCGTCTTCCACACCGGAATTGCCTTCATCATCGGAACGGTCTTCCACACCGGAATTGCCTTCATCATCGGAACGGTCTTCCACACCGGAACTTCCTTCAGCACCGGAGCTGTCAACCGCACCAGAACCGTCTTCCACACCTGTTTTTTCGATTCCTTCTGGATCCCATTCCGTACCTGAATCAACGCATTCCGCATACCGTCCCTTTTCGGATGCAGAAATCGGTGTGGATCCACAGGGTGCCGCAGGGATTCAGATTACGGTGAACCATCAAGCGGTTCTGCTGTCAAAAGCATCGAGGGAAGTGATGTTTGTGGACATCTTCAACTACATTGATTTTGACTTGTCCAATCCCAAAGGAACGATCGTCTTGAAATTGAATGGCAAAGACGCCGGATTCACCGATTCGGTCAAGCCTGGCGACGATGTCGAGGTTTTCTGGCGGGAATAAGGCGTCCATGCCATACGACAGCCGGTTGCCCGGCAATTCGGCATGATTTGTGGTGATATCGCCTATGCTACGCGAGATACCATCCGTGACCATGTACCTTGACGGGGTACCTGTCATGGGGAAAGAAACAGGAGGCACGATTGAACACAAATGACAGGTTGGTGGCCGATCAGACCTCGGGCAATCTGCAGTATCTGTTCCGGTTTGTATCACGCATCACGGGCATTGCGTTGCTGGTCCTTCTGATCGGGGATGGTCTGATGCGGGCAGGCGGAGGCTTTTCCGCGCTCCTGAACCCCTCCCTGGCCATCCAATGTGCGGTTGCCCTCATCCATTTCATGCTTGTTTATCAACTGGAGAGAGGCGGGAGCGTCGGAAAATACTCGATTCGCAGCTGGGGGTTGTTCGCAGAAACGTTCATGCTGCTGCTGTTCGTGTCCTCCCTGCAAAATCCTGGATATTTCTATTTCATCGTTTTGTTGCCAGTGACTTTTAGCAACCTGTCAAAGGGATTTCAGAAGACCATCCCCCTCCTGGTGTGGGCACTGGTCGCGCAACTGTGCACACAGTGGCTCCTGACACCGATTGCCATGAAGACGGGTATCCTTGCGGCGTATTGGAAGCAGGTCATCCTTGTGGCGCTCCAATATGTGATCATTGGGTTTGCCTGTCAGGTATGGGGAAGAGCGCAGTCGCAATTCCGTCAAAGCGAAGAGGAGAATGCAAACCTGGTGGCCCGGCTTGGCGACAAGTATGTGCAGCTGGAAGAAGCCCGGCAGGAAATGCAGCTGCAGTATGACCATCTTCGGAAAGCCAACGATCAGACGGAAGAATCAAACCGGAAACTGACCACAAGCCTGGCGGAATTTTATACGGTGCAGCAGATTACCCAGGCCATCAGTCCGATCTTCGACATGAATGAATTGTTGAAATTCGTCAACGATGTCATCATCGGCGTCATGGGTGTATCAAGTTCAACCATCGCCCTGCGCAGTCCGCAAACGGACCGGATGAAGGTGCTGGTTTCCAGTATTTTCGACAAGCGCGAGCTGGCGGTGTTTTCTGATTTCGTCAATCAGGACATCCATCGGGGCAGCTTGTCGTTGACGCAATCCGTGCTGGATAATTCCGTGACGGACGAAGAGTACAGGTTCGTCCAGGGACGCGCGGTCCGTTCGATCGTCTGCGTTCCCCTGGTGGCAAAAGGAAGCACCCTCGGCATCATCCTGATCGAACAGCTGATTCCGGATGCGTTTACCAGCGAAAATGTCCGTCTGTTGGAGATTTTGTCGCAACAGGTATCCGTTGCCATCGACAATGCGCGTCTCTACAACCAAATGCAGGAGATGGCTACGGTGGACGGATTGACCGGCGCTTTCAACCGGATTCATTTCCAGAACCGCATGACGGAGGAATTCAATCATGTGAAGGAGCAGGGCGGGGATCTCGCGCTCATCATGTGCGACATCGATCTTTTCAAGCGTTTCAATGATGCACATGGACATCCTTTTGGCGACCTTGTCCTGAAAACCCTTTCGAACTACATGCGGGAGCACATTCGTGCGACGGACCTCTTCGCACGATATGGTGGCGAAGAATTTGTCATCCTGATGCCGCATACCAATCTTCAGCAGGCATACGACAAGGCGGAAGAACTGCGGAAAGGCATTGAGCAGATGGTCGTGTCGGATCGCATCATTTCCACCTCCATCACCATCAGCATGGGGGTCACGGCTTTTCCGGAAATGGCGAAAAATGAGATACAACTGATCAAGACAGCGGATGATGCCCTGTATCAGGCGAAGAACAATGGGCGAAACCGGGTGCAGGCGGTCGGCCTACATGGGGGCGAAACCGCAGAACCACTCAATTGAGGAGCGCAGTCAAGAGGCTCGATGAATGAGCGCTGTCAAGAGCTCACTGAAGGAGCACCGTCAAGAGGTTCGGTGAAGAAGCACCGTCAAGAGGCTCGGTGAAGGAGATCCGTTCAGACGCTCAATTGCGGAGATCTGCTCAGAGTTTGTTTCCATGCCGGGAAACGAGGTCGATCATCTGCTGTTCTTCCTCCGAAGTGAGGACTTTGGTCAGATCCAACAACAGGATGACCTTCTCGTCCACTTTTCCGATGCCGGAGATGAATCGTTTGTCCAGCCCCTGAAGGGATGGGGGTGTTTCTTCGATTTCCTCATCGGAAAGCCGGACGATCTCCGTGACACTATCCACAATGAAACCCAACAGATAGTCATTCATGTTGACAATGATGATCTTTGTATTGTCGTCGTTCGCCTTGTCGGGCAGGTCAAAGCGTCTTCTGAGGTTGAAGACGGTGAGGACGCGCCCGCGAAGGTTGAGGAGTCCCTCAATGAACGGTGGTGTATTCGGCACTTTGAAGATTTCCTGCGGTTTGAGAATCTGATGAATCTGGGTGATCTCGATTCCGAAAGTCAGGTCGGCGACCATGAACTTGATCAATTGACGTGTTGCCATTTTGTTTCCTCCCGTACACTGCACTTCTTTTGTTCTTTACCCGTCCGTGGCTGCGTGAATCACACAGTTCTCGCACGGGCAGGCGGATCTGGGGTGTCGATGGCCGACTCAGGTTCTGTAGGATCCGTTGATTTTCACATAATCATAAGAAAAATCGCAGGTCCACATCCGATCGGAAACAGGTCCGAGCTTCAGATCGAGAGTAACGAGAATATCCTGCTCTTTCAGAATCGCAAGCGCCGCCTCTTCGTCAAAGCGAAGGCCCATTCCATTTCGACAGACGATGAGGTCCCCGAGGAATACATCCACCTTGTCCGGATCAAAGGCCGCACCGGAGTAACCGGCTGCCGTGAGAATGCGTCCCCAGTTCGCATCCTGCCCGAAAAAAGCTGTTTTCACAAGGGGCGATTTTGCGATGGCGTTGAGGATGACATGTGCCGTTTCACGGTCCGGCGCTCCTTGAACGCGGAGTTCCAGCAACTTTGTCGCGCCTTCACCATCCCGTGCAAGCATTTTCGACAAGGTGACGGCCACTTCTTCCAATGCAAGGACGAAAGCCTTGTAGCCGTCATCCTCGCATGTGATCGTTTCGTTGCCGGCCATGCCGTTTGCAAGAAGGACGACCTTGTCGCACACGCTGGTGTCTCCGTCGACGGAAACTCGGTTGTAGGAACGATCGGCGACCGTTCGCAACGCGGTGTCGAGCATTGTTGCCGAGATGGCCAGATCCGTCGTGATGACGGAGATCATGGTCGCCATGTACGGATGAATCATTCCGGATCCTTTGGCGAACCCCCCGATGCGGATTGTTCTGCCATCGAGTTCAAAGGAGGCTGTCGCTTCCTTTTTGAACGTATCCGTCGTCATGACCGCCAGAGCGGCGGCTACGCCCCCGTCCGGAGAAAGATGCTCAAAGGCGATGCTCAAGCCATTTTCCAGTTTCATCATGTCAAGACGGTAGCCGATGACCCCCGTGGAGCCGATCAGTACCTGATCAACCGGGCAGCCAGCCAGTCCGGCGACCAATCCCGCATAGGCTGCGGCATCACGATCTCCGTCCTCGCCGACACAGGCGTTCGCACAGCCGCTGTTGACAGCCACGACACGCGCGACGCCACCCTGGATGTGTTCCCTTGACCATTTGAGCGAATGACCCTTGACGATGTTCGTTGTAAAAAGACCGGCAGCAGTGGCCGGAACTTCCGACAGGACGACGGCCAGATCGGGATTGCCGTTTTTTTTCAAACCACATGCAACGCCTGCAGCGGAGAAACCCAAAGGTGCTGTAACGCCGGAACGAGCCATGAACCTGTCCTCCGTAATGCCCTTTTCATCAGATACGCAAACGCAAGCATGATGCCGGTTCCAACCATGCGGGCATGATTCCGTATTATATCGCGCAGGGATATCGCTGTAAAGGAAAGAGATCGTCAGGATTGATTCGACACAACATCAGCATTCACGTGGACCGGATCATGTGTTTCGACCTGCAACTGCTTTTTGGCATGCTTGTCGTCATACATCCGTTTGTCGATCAGGTTGAGGAATTGATCGGCGGATAAACCCGCGTCGGAATCATAAAGTGCGTAACCGAGGCTGACATCCAGCTTGTAGGGACGGTTCGAGGATTGGTTGAAGCGTTGGAGCGTTTCCCGAAGCCGGGCGATGATGCGATCAAAATCCGCCGGTTCCCGCGCGTCAAGGACGACGACGAACTCATCGCCCGCATAGCGTGCGATGAAATCATCCGGATGGAAACCACGCTGCAGGACGGTGGACATTTCCTCCAGCGCACAGTCGCCCATCGGGTGGCCGTAATTGTCATTGATGGCCTTGAAATTGTCGATGTCGAGCATCAGGGCACCAAAAGTGGAACCCGGCCGGTGGTTTTCGATGCGGCTGCGAATGAAGCGATCCAGCTGGCGGCGGTTGTACAGACCTGTGAGATAATCCGTCCGTAAACTGTGATGCTGGAGATAAATCTGAAGAACCAGCATCGAAAGGGCCATTCCCGCCCAGATGAGCGTTACGCCGTAAGCGAAGAATTGGATGATGCCGCCGATGAGGGGAGGCAGCATGAAGAAGAACAGCGGATAGAATCTGCGTGGTGAAACGCTTTGGCGATGAAACCCGATGAAGAGGAATGCGGCGACGAGATAACCGAACAGGATGATGGCCAATACAAAGAAGAAAGGTCCTCGTTGAAACCGGTTGGCGTCGTCGATCGAAAACAGGTAGCCGCCGACAGGACTCAGCATGGAAAGAATCGCACAGAGAACAGCCGGAATGGCGGCAGGGATGGCAAGCCTGAGGGTGCGGTCGTCATCCGCCATGACCTGATTGTCGGCGTACAGCAGCCAGAGATAGGCCGGAATCGGGTTCAACACACATCCAAGCGTACTGGTAAACCAGTTCAAGGGAATGAAACCGGGGACTGTGCTGCCTTCCAGCAACCAGCCAACCGTATCGAGCAACAAGATGACAAAGGTTGTGAGAACCATCAGCCTGTAAAGCAAGTGGGTGAGGTGGCGGCGGACATCCCCGGGGGAATAACCCAGGAGAAGAATCAGCAGGAGCAGGCAGGCGTAAAGATTCAAGTCGATTTGCATGAAAAAATTCATGACAGACCTTTCCGGAAATGGCTGCGAACCTTTTTTACGGGAGCCGATACCCAGTCTGCTTCCCGCGCGGACGCCTTCCCGATCAAAATGGATGCAGTCATCATATCATACTGGATTCTTCCAATATACAATGAATTGTCAACCCGGCGATCGGGACGAAGCCTTTTCATGGAACCTGTGCAATGACCGGAGTGCCAACCCTTTCCGCATGACGCTGGATGACGATGGACCGGGCAATTGGAGGCAAGCCATGGTTTGCATTCCGCAAGTCGGCATGCGATAATGATTTAGGCTGTCGCTGCAGGTAATGGCGGCAGGCGCATGGAGGAAGCCCGTGAATCCGAAATTGAAGGATGAGAGCGCAGATCGGCTGTTCGAAGCCATTCTGAAACTGGAAACAGTGGAGGAGTGTTATGCGTTTTTCGAGGATATCGGCACCATTTCGGAGATCAAGGCTTTCGCGCAGCGGTTTGATGTTGCGCGGATGCTGGCGGAGCGTCGAACCTACAAGGAGATTCATGAGAAGTCCGGTGCGAGCGAAGCGACGATCAGCCGCGTAAGCCGTGCGCTCTATTACGGAGCGGACGGATATGTCCTGGCACTGCGTCGGCTTGGCATCGAAGGCGCCGGCCGTCCGCCGGAGTAAAAAGCCCGCGGACGCAAGGCATTCGCGCAAGACAGGAGAATGGAACAATGAACAAGAATGGTTTTCTGACTTTTCTTTTTGGCAATTACGCCGAGAAGGAAGTGAAGCGCATCCTGCCCATGGTCGACCGGATCGAGGTACTCGAGCCTGAGATGAAGAAACTCGATGACGAGGCGCTCCGTGCCAAGACGCAGGAATTCCGGGATCGGTACAAGGCCGGGGAAACCCTCGAAGAGATATTGCCGGAGGCATTTGCGGTTGTCCGCGAGGCCACCTTCCGCGTCCAGGGCATTCACCTGTTCCGTGTCCAGCTCATCGGCGGCATCGTGCTGCATCAGGGACGCATCGCGGAAATGAAGACCGGCGAAGGCAAGACGAACGTCGCCACCCTGCCCGTCTATTTGAATGCCATAACCGGCGATGGCGTGCATCTGGTCACCGTCAACGATTACCTCGCGAAATACCAGGGCGAACTGATGGGGAAGATCTACAATTTTCTCGGCCTGAGCGTCGGCATCATCGTCCACGATCTTGAGAATGACGAACGCCGTACCGCCTACAACAGCGACATCACCTATGGAACGAACAACGAGTTCGGTTTCGACTACCTGCGTGACAACATGGTGGTCTATAAGGAACACAAGGTTCAGCGCAACCTGACCTATGCCATCGTCGACGAAGTCGACTCCATCCTCGTCGATGAGGCGCGTACGCCGCTGATCATTTCCGGACAGGGCGACAAGTCCACAGACATGTACCAGAAGGCGGATTCCTTTGTGAACCGTCTCTCGAAAATCGTGTTCAAGGAGACCGACGACAAGCTGCATTCCGATGACATCGAATGCGACTATATCGTGGATGAGAAGGCCCATACCGCCACCCTGACGCAAAAAGGCGTCGAACGCGCGGAAAAGTACTTCGGCATTGAAAACCTGTCGGATATGGACAATCTGACGCTTTCCCACCACATCAACCAGGCGCTGAAGGCGCACGGCCTCATGAAGAACGAGGTCGATTACGTGGTGAAGGAAGGCGAGGTCATCATCGTCGACGAGTTCACCGGCCGCCTCATGAACGGACGCCGCTACAGCGACGGCCTCCATCAGGCCATCGAGGCGAAGGAGGGCGTGAAGGTCGAACGCGAAAGCAAGACGCTCGCAACCATCACGTTCCAGAACTATTTCCGCATGTACGGCAAACTCGCCGGCATGACGGGTACCGCCCTCACCGAGGAACAGGAGTTCAAAAGCATCTACAAGCTCGATGTCATTCCGATCCCGACGAACCTGCCCGTCATCCGCGAAGATCATCCGGATGTGGTTTACAAGACGAAGAACGGGAAGTTTTCCCAGGTCGTCGAGGACATCGTCGAGAGCCACAAGAAGGGTCAGCCGGTCCTTGTCGGCACCATTTCCATTGAAACGTCCGAAATGCTCGCGAACATCCTCAAGCGAAACGGCATCCGCCACAACGTCCTCAATGCCAAGTACCATGAGAAGGAAGCTGAAATCATCGCGCAGGCCGGCAAGTTCGAGGCTGTGACCATTGCCACGAACATGGCTGGCCGCGGTACCGACATCATGCTCGGAGGCAATCCGGAATTCCTTTCCCGTCAGGAAATGCGCAAGCAGGGCATGGAAGAGCATCTCATCATGGCTTCCACCGGATTTGACGATACGGAAGATCCGCTCGTGCTGGAAGCACGTCAGATCTTCAAGCAGCACTATGTGAAATTCAAGGTGCAGACCGATGCCGAAAAGGTGAAGGTCATTGACGCCGGCGGCCTGAAAATCATCGGTACGGAGCGCCATGAGTCCCGACGCATCGACAATCAGCTGCGAGGCCGCGCCGGTCGTCAGGGCGATCCCGGCGAGACCCGCTTCTACATTTCCCTGGAAGACGATCTCATGCGGCTCTTCGGCGGCGAGCGCATGACGAGAATGGTCGAGATGCTCAAGCTGGAAGAGAACCAGCCCATCGAGGCGAAGATGCTTTCCAACGCCATTGAAACGGCGCAGAAGAAGATCGAGGGCATCAACTTCCAGCGCCGCAAGAACGTCCTGCAGTATGACGATGTCATGAACAAGCAGCGCGAGATCATCTACGGTGAACGTTCGAAGGTGCTCAACGGTGAAAACCTCAAGGACAACATCCTGAAAATGTTGGAAACCCTGCTCGACGGCACTGTAGGCATGTATTGCAAGGAAAGCCCGCATGCGGAGAACTGGGACTGGGTTTCCCTGAATGCCCATGTCGACGGTGTATTCGGACGTGTCGTGCAACCGGATGGAACGCATGGTCCCATTCTCACGAAAGAAACGGTGGATCTTGAAACCTTCACAGCGGATGATTTGCGGGAACTCCTGTCCCAGCATGCGACAGCCGCCTACGAAACCCAGGAGGCGAATTTTGGCACCGAAGTGATGCGCGAGCTCGAACGTCGCGTCCTGCTCAAGGTTGTGGACGAAAAATGGATGGATCACATCGATTCCATGGAGCAGCTCAAGCTTGGCATCGGTCTGCGCGCCTACGGTCAGAACGATCCGGTCATCGCGTACAAGCGCGAGGGCTTCGACATGTTCGATGAAATGATCCGGAACATTCAGGAGGACACCTTGAAGACCCTGCTTCGCCTGCGCCCGGAAAATGTATCCGTGCAGCGCGAGCAGGTGGCGAAGCCGATCGCCGCATCCCACGGGGATGATGCGCCCAAGGCGCCAAAGAAGCGCGAAATGGGCAAGGTCGGACGGAATGATCCCTGTCCGTGCGGAAGCGGAAAGAAATACAAGAATTGCCATGGCGCCTGATTCGACATGTTTCATCACACCACTCTGACTTGCAGGCCTGTTGGAACCGACCCGAAACAGGAATCCGCGGAGCGTTGAAATGACGTATGAAGAAGCCATGAGCTGGCTCGACGAATCCAAGACAAGGGGAATCCTTCCGGGATTGTCCCGCATCTCGCATCTTCTGGCCATCCTGGGGAATCCCCAGGATGGCCTTCGCATTCTCCATGTGGCCGGAACAAACGGGAAAGGGTCCACCTGCGCTTTTCTGGAATCCATGCTTCGGGCGTCGGGCCAGAGAACGGGCCTTTTCACGTCGCCCTGGCTGCTGGAACCCTCGGAAATGTTTCAGATCAACGGACAATCTGTTTCCCGTGCGGAGTTTGCAAAACTTGTTTCACAAGTTGCGGAAGCTGCGGCGGAAATGGCGGGACAACCCGGCCTGCCAACGGAGTATGAGTGCTATGCCGCCATGGCGTTTCTCCTTTTCCGGCAACGCGGCTGCACGGCGGTCGTACTTGAAACCTGCATGGGCGGACGCTTTGATACGACCAATGCCTATTCGGGCGGCAATCTGGCCATTCTTGTGAAAATCAGTCTGGATCACATGCAGTTTCTCGGGCAGACCTTGGGCGAAATCGCATGGCATAAGGCCGGCATTCTGCGGGCGAATTGTCCGGTCATTTCCTGGCAGCAGGAAAGGGAAGCCGCTGATGTGGTCGAAGCGGCAGTCCGGGAAGCACATGCCAGCCTGACGATTCTTCGGCCGGATGCAGTCAGGGTCGGACGCATCGATGAAAAGGGGACCACGTTCACCCTCGATGGGCTCGGTGTCTTCCACACCAGGCTTCCCGGTTTGCATCAGGCCATGAATGCCGCCTTGGCGGTTTTGGCATTTCAGGTTTTTTGTCAGGCGGATGCAGATACATTGGGAGGGTCCTGGCGGATGAGCCCTGTGCAATCGACGGATTCGGCCTTTCATATGGACCATGCGGACAAGGAAGAACCCTCCGCCCGAATGATGAATGCGATGCGCGATGGAATCGAGCAAGCACAGTGGCCATGCCGGTTCGAGATTCTCCCCGGCTTTCCGCCGGTCCTTGTCGACAGCGCCCACAATCCTGATGGCATCCGGTCTTTCGTCGACACGTTCCAACTGGTGTATCCGGGACGGAAAGTCACCTTGATTTTCGGCGCCATGCGGGACAAGGACGTCGCCGGCATGCTGTCGCTTCTGGCACCCATCGTGCGGAAGCTGATTCTTGTGAAACCTGAAACGCCGCGCGCCATGCCCCTGGACGAACTGTACGACATCGCGGTCCGCACATGTTGCATGGTTGAGAAACGTGATACAATGGAGAAGGCTTTGGAGACAGGGTTTGCCGAAACAACGCCGGACGATGTTCTGGCCGCCGTCGGATCCATCTTCTATATTGGCCGGCTCAAGGAAATCGTTCTTTCCAGCCGGAATCGCCTTGCTTGAAAAATGCATCCACAGCCTGCTCCGGAAACGCGGCCCAACTGAAGTCCAAACCCGCAATGTGGCACGGAATGCCGATTCGATGGAGGATGACATGCTCAAACTCGAGGAAGAATTGTCCCGGTTTGCACCCATCGATCTCAAAACATTGGAAAGCAAGCTGGGGGTCATCCCGGATGACGTCCGGACATCCATATCCATGTACAACAAGGCGATCGACGATATACGGAACGACAACGAGGATATGGCCGTCATTGCCCTGCGCAAGGCGATTTCCATGTACCCCGGGTTTTATGAGGCGATGAATCTCATGGGCCTGTGCCATGTGAAACTCGGCGAGGATGAAAAGGCCCGCGAGTTGTTCGCCGGAGTGGTCCGGATGGATGACAGCAGCCTGCGGGCCAAGGAGTATTTGGATCGGATGGATGGAACCCTTCCGGAATCCACATCCGACAGCCGGGTAAAGCACCGGACGCGTCGAGGGGTCGCAAAGGCGCTTCCCATCTGGCTGGCACGTGGCCTCTCACCTGAAAGGCAAGGTCCCTGGGGGTTGAAGTATCTGGCTGGGTTCCTGCTCGGTTTTCTCCTGATGGGGTTGTTGTGGACCGTGAAAGGCGATGCACCCCTGTTTTCCTTCAACCGTGCGCAACCTGAACTTCAAACCCGCGTGGATGCCCTTGCGGAGGAGAATCAAACGCTGAAGGGCGACCTGGCCGATACCGCAAAGGATCTGGCAAACGCCAATCTGATTCAACAAACCATGCAGGATGAAATGGCGGCATACAAGACCTGGACGGCTCGCCTGGGTGAACTGCGCGCCATGGTCGTCGATGGCGCCTATCGCGATGTCATCATGAAAATCGAGAAGGATTACCAGGGACTTGAAATTCCGTCTGACATCCAGACCGAGATCATCGCGATCAACAACGAAGTGAAGCCGAAGGCGCTCAAACAGATCTATGAAGCCGCATCCGCGCTCTACAAGGGAAACGCGAAAAACAAGGACAAGGCTGTCTATCAGCAGGCCATGACGGAATTTGATCTCGCTGTTTCCATTGTGGATCAGTTGGAATTGAAGCCATCCTATACCGCGGATTTGTACTACATGGCGGCAAAAGCGTACTTTCTGGCAGGTACCCCCAATCAGGAGGAAGCCTCGAAACTGGCAGTGGACACGTTCAACAAGTTGATCGCCTTCGCGCCGAAAACAGCAAAGGCAAACAGTGCCGCGACCTGGATCAACGAAATTCAGGCAGGCCGCAGCATTAAACCCTGAGACCCGCGCAATTCGTTGACGTGTGGCCTGGCATCCCGATCCTGCTGCGTCTTCGCCCGTCCTGATCATCCCGCGTCTCCGTCCGTCTTTCCTGCATGTGCGGCCAGAAAGAAAAGAGAAGGGTGCCCCGGGCCAAATGATGGCTTGCGGGGCACCCTTTGTTTCGGGAAAGACTCTTTTTGATCAGGAAGGACCCTTCACAGATGGGGCGGCCGGTTTCTCCAGGCGGATCCAGTCGGGGAAAGCCTCAAATGGAGAATTCGCCTGGAAATCACTTCGTTGCAAAAACCTTCTTCAACTTGGCGAAACGGGGCAGACCGTCAACCATCGGGGGCTTGGATTCACCCTGGATGAGCGGAAGCGCATAATCATAGAATTCCTGGGTGAGGCCGGAATTGTCATCCTTGATCCAGGAAAGCGGAATCGTTTTTTCCGTGTTTGCGACTTCACTGAGATTGACGAGCTTGTATTCGCAGGTGTACTTGCCGTTGACCATCTTGCGCTCGTAGGCGACCATGTGGTCGGTCACGCCTTCGACAGCATACTGGACGGCTTTCTGCCCGGCAGTGAAGGTTTCCTCCACATCGGTTGCAGAGCCGCAATGCGCTGCGCAGCGCTGCAGAAGGCTGAATTCGATGGCGCGGGCCTTGCACTTGAGCTCCTTCTTCAACATGTCGGCAACAACGGCGCCTGTGCCGCCAAGCTGGGCATGGCCGAAGGAATCCTTTTCCTTGGCAAGGTCTGAGCCGTATTCGGAGATGTAGACGCCGTTTTTGTCCTTGATGCCTTCGGAAACCGCAACCATCAGCTTGCCGTTGTTCTTTTCGAAAGCCTTCTTGGCGGCGGCGAGGAATTCATCCTTGTCGAAGGGCTTTTCCGGCATGTAGATGAGGTCCGGGCCATGGCCCTTCAGGGAGGCGAGGGAGGTGGAGGCGGTCAGCCATCCGGCGTTGCGGCCCATGACTTCCAGGACGCAGACCATGGGGGTGTCGTATACGCGGGCATCCAGGAATACTTCCATGGTGGAGGTGGCCACATATTTCGCGGCGGATGCGAAGCCCGGGCAGTGGTCGGTGGAGGCGAGGTCGTTGTCGATGGTCTTCGGCACGCCCATGCAGATGATTTCGTAGCCGGACTTCTGCATGAACTTGGAGATTTTGTTGCAGGTGTCCATGGAGTCGTTGCCGCCGTTGTAGAAGAAATAACGAATGTCGTATTTCTTGAAGACTTCCAGCAGGCGCTTGTAATCGGTATCATCCTTGGCGGGATCCGCGAGCTTGTAACGTACGGAGCCGAGCGCGGAGGACGGGGTCGTCTTCAACAGTTCGAGTTCCGCAGGATCCTCGGCGCCCATGTCGTAGAATTTTTCATCCAGAATGCCACGGATGCCGTTTGCGGCGCCATACACCTTCGGGATGCAGTCCATCTTCAGTGCTTCGGTGAAAACGCCGGCGGCGCTGGCGTTGATGACCGAGGTCGGTCCGCCGGATTGTCCGAAAATCAGGTTGCCCACGAGTTTTGCCATGTTCAATTGCCTCCTGTGCCCTCGTTATGAATCTTGTAGCCGTTTCATACCGGCCGAAATGGTCAAAGACACTATATCATAATTACGTATTGTTTTCACCAGATTTGCCGATATTCACTATGTCCCCTTTACTCTTTTCGGGGTGGCATCTGTTCATGGGAGCGGATGTGGAACCGGAAAAGAGCGGAGGTCAGCACGGATTGCGGGTCAGGCATGGCACAGGGATGTGCGGGTGAAAATGTGGACAGGGTACTGGTGAATTGCGAGAACCGGTTTTTGAAAGGTCTGCTTCTCAGGCTTCTGGTGGAGGTCGGTCTCGACGTGGCCGAGGCGACGGATGAAGAGGATGTGAAGTTGAAGATGAATCTCTTCGGCCCGTCCATCATCCTGTACGTCATGGAGATCACAAGCCGCAACCGGGATCGCCTGTATTCCGAAGTCCAGCGGCTGAAAGCCGGGAAAACCCCTTATTCCGGCAACATCATCGCACTCGTCCCGAACGATTCCGCGGAAATGGTCGGCGGCGCACTGAAGGCTGGCATCGGAGATGTCATTCTCCTTCCTGCGCAACGGGAACGCCATCAGGCGATCCTGTCCGAGCGGATCCGGGCTGTGACGGAATCGATCCGTTTTCGAAAGGCATCTTCCGTTCTGGAGCAGGAAGAATCAGAGGCAATGGAGCCTTCGTTCGAAGAGGGGATCAACATCCGCTCCGAGCTTCTTCGGGAAATCAAGATGGCCAATCGGGGCGGACATACGGTATCATTTCTCATGGTGCGGACCATCGGTCTCGCCGACGGTGAGATCAAGCGTTTCTCGGAAGTGCTTTCCGAGTCGCTGAGGGATACGGATCTCCTGGCTGAATATGACAGAAGTGCATTCGTCGTGATCTGTCCCTTTACCGCGAAACCTTCCCTGGTGGAGGTGGAACGCAAGGTACACCACGCATATGCAAAGCTTTTCGGAGATTTTTCGAAGGAACGTCGCGCATTCCTGTACGGAGCAAATTATCCGTCCGAAGAACGGGATGTCGAGAAGCTGTTGATGCGCATGGAAAACGGCATTCATGACAGCATGGCCTTCACGGCCATCAGGGAGCCGCTTCGCAAGCTGTCTCCGACGGAAATGGAACAGTTCCGCCGAAAGTTGAAGTTATACCGCCTGTAAGATGAGTCATATCAGGATTGGCGGACAAGAAAAGCAGATGAATCAAGGAAGTGCAAAGCAGTCCCTGAAAAGGTGACTGTTTTTTTTGCGGGAAGGGGATACCCCCCGTTGAAGAACAAAGTGTTTGTGGTATAATGTCAGTGATTGCCGGAAAGGCGATCTGTGTTGTACAATGTGCTATGTATACAAAGTGCAATTCTCCGAAGCAATCAAGGAGGGAATGACATGGCAAAGAAAGTAATGAAGACGATGGACGGCAACACTGCCGCGGCGCACGTATCGTACGCCTTTACGGAAGTCGCCGCGATCTATCCGATCACGCCGTCGTCGAACATGGCCGAATCCACAGATGAGTGGGCAGCCCGCGGCCAGAAAAACATCTTCGGCCAGCCCGTCAAGGTGGTCGAGATGCAGTCCGAAGCCGGTGCGGCCGGTGCAGTTCACGGATCACTCCAGGCCGGCGCCCTGACCACGACTTATACCGCTTCCCAGGGCCTGCTTCTGATGATTCCGAACATGTACAAGATCGCAGGCGAATTGCTCCCGAGCGTGTTTCATGTTTCGGCCCGTGCCCTCGCCTCCCATGCCCTTTCCATCTTTGGCGACCACTCGGACGTCATGGCCTGCCGTCAAACCGGTTTTGCCATGCTCGCCGCCGGCAGCGTCCAGGAAGTCATGGATATTTCCGCCGTAGCCCACCTTTCCACCATCAAGAGCCGCGTGCCGTTCATCAATTTCTTTGATGGATTCCGC
Organism: uncultured Clostridia bacterium; assembly: GCA_942493335.1. GTDB lineage: Bacteria > Bacillota > Clostridia > DSM-8532 > DSM-8532 > JAEWSN01. Next base: position 4,762,980 of record OW818693.1, read on the forward strand.
ACCTCCCATGAAATCCAGAAAATCGAAGTGCTCGATTATGAAGACCTCGCCAAGATGGTCGACATGAAGGCGATCGAGGAATTCCGCGCCCGTGCATTGAATCCGGAACATCCGGTCACCCGCGGCACCGCCCAGAACCCCGACATCTTCTTCCAGGCCCGTGAAGCCGGAAACAGCTTCTACAACGCGGTGCCGGACGTCGTCAACGGCTACATGAAGCAGGTCTCTGATCTCACCGGCCGCGATTACAAGCCCTTCAACTATTATGGCGCTCCGGATGCCGACAAGGTTGTCATCGCAATGGGCTCCGTCACCGAATCCCTGGAAGAGGTCATCGATTACTTGAACGCCAAGGGCGGAAAGTACGGTATGGTGAAGGTTCACCTGTATCGTCCGTTCTCTGCCAAGTATTTCTTCGATGTCATGCCGAAGACCGCCAAGGTCGTCACGGTGCTTGATCGCACGAAGGAACCTGGCGCCATCGCAGAGCCGTTGTTCCTTGACATCCAGAACCTGTTCTACAATTCCGACAGCCGTCCCGTGCTCGTCGGAGGCCGTTATGGCCTCGGTTCCAAGGATGTCACCCCGACCTCCCTGCTGCCCGTCTTCGAGAACATGGATGCCGCCAAGCCGAAGAATGGCTTCACCATCGGCATCGTGGATGACGTGACCAACCTTTCCCTTCCGGTGAACAAGCAGATCGTCACCGAAAGCGCCGGCACCATCCGCTGCAAGTTCTGGGGTCTCGGTTCCGACGGTACCGTCGGCGCCAACAAATCCGCCATCAAGATCATCGGCGACAAGACCGACCTGTATGCGCAGGGCTACTTCGCCTACGATTCCAAGAAGTCCGGCGGCATCACCGTGTCCCATCTGCGTTTCGGCAAGAACAAGATCCGTGCCACCTATCTCATTGACGAAGCCGACTACATTGCCTGCCACAACCAATCCTACGTGGGCAAGTACGACCTCGCCAAGGGTTTGAAGAAGGGCGGAACCTTCCTGCTCAACTGCCAGTGGTCCGACGCGGAACTCGAAACCATGATCCCCGCCAGCCTGAAGCGCCAGATTGCAAACGACGGCATCAATTTCTATACAATCGACGCAACGAAGATCGGTGTGGAAATCGGCCTCGGAAACCGCATCAACATGATCATGCAGTCCGCCTTCTTCAAGCTTGCCGATGTCATCCCGCTCGAAAAGGCCGTTGAATACCTCAAGGGTGAAATCTACAAGACCTACGGCAAAAAGGGTGAAGCCGTCGTCAACATGAACTATGCGGCTGTGGAACGCGGCATCTCCTCCTTTACGAAGGTGAATGTGCCTGAATCCTGGAAGACCGCGAAGGATGAAGTCGTTGCCGACAGCAAGCGTCCCGCGTTCATCAGGAATGTCGTCGATGTCATCAATGCCCAGAATGGTGACTCCCTGCCGGTTTCCACCTTCAAGGGAATCGAGGACGGAACCTTCCCGATGGGTACCTCCGCTTATGAAAAGCGCGGTATCGCCGTCAACGTGCCGGAATGGCAGTCCGACAAGTGCATCCAGTGCAACCGTTGCTCCCTTGTCTGCCCGCATGCGGCCATCCGTCCGTTCCTGCTGAGCGAGGCAGAAAAAGCCGCCGCTCCCGATGGAATGACCACGCTTCCCGCCTCCGGCCCGCAGTTCAAGGGTCTCCAGTACAAAATCCAGGTTTCCACGCTTGACTGCGCCGGCTGCGGCAACTGTGCCGATGCCTGCCCCGCCAAGGAAAAGGCGCTCATCATGAAGGGCCAGGAGACCCAAACCGCCGAACTCGCCAACTGGGATTATGTCATTGACAAGGTCTCCGTGAAGGACGACCTCGCCCCGCTGAACACCGTCAAGAACAGCCAGTTCGCACAACCCCTTCTCCAGTTCTCCGGCGCTTGCGCAGGTTGCGGCGAAACGCCGTACCTCAAGGGCATCACCCAGCTGTTCGGCGATCGCATGATGATTGCGAATGCCACCGGCTGTTCCTCCATCTGGGGCGGATCCGCTCCGGCCACCGTCTACTGCACCGACAAGAACGGAAAGGGCCCGGCGTGGTCCAACTCCCTCTTCGAGGACAATGCGGAATACGGTCTCGGCATGGCGACCGGTGTGAAGCAGATTCGTGATCACATCGCCATCACCATGAACCAGGTTGTCGCCTCCTCCTGTGCGCCTGCGGATCTCAAAGCCGCGGCCGAAGCATGGCTGGCCGGCATCAATGATGCGGATGCATCCAAGAAGGCCTCTGCGCTGCTCATCAGCGCTCTGGACGCCTACAAGCCTTCCTGCGCGGAATGCGATGCGTTGGTTGCCGAGCTGAACCTGAAGCGCGACCACTTCATCAAGAAGAGCGTGTGGGTTGTCGGCGGCGACGGATGGGCGTATGACATCGGTTACGGCGGATTGGACCATGTCCTTGCTTCCGGCGAGAACATCAACATCCTCGTGTTCGATACCGAAATCTACTCCAACACTGGCGGACAGGCCTCCAAGTCCACGCCGACCGGTGCTGTCGCAAAGTTTGCAGCTTCCGGCAAGAAGATGCGCAAGAAGGACCTCGGCATGATCGCCACGACCTATGGCTACGTCTATGTGGCCCAGGTCGCGATGGGCGCTGATGTCAACCAGTACATGAAGGCCATCATCGAAGCGGAAGCCCATGACGGACCGTCCATCATCATCGCGTACGCTCCCTGTGTCAACCATGGCATCAAGGGCGGCATGGCGAAGACGCAGACCCGCGAGAAGGAAGCTGTCGAATGCGGTTACTGGCACCTGTGGAGGTACGTCCCGGAACTCGCGGAACAGGGCAAGAACCCGTTTGTGCTCGATTCAAAGGATCCGTCCGGCGACTTCCAGGCATTCCTCGGAAACGAAGTCCGTTACACTTCCCTGAAGCAGACCTTCCCGGAGACCGCGGGCGAGCTGTTCAAGCTGGCCGAGGAAAACTCGAAGATCCGTCTCGCGACCTACAAGAAGATGCTCGGCTGATCTGATCGGCCACAACTGACATTGTCTCCATTCGAAATACCAGAATTCCAGTGTTGAGAGGGACTGCCCGAGAGGGTGGTCCCTTTTGCTGTGAACCGTTGCAAACATACCGACCAGGCGTGTGCCAATCCATGCTCATCGCTCATTCCCTCCTGGTCCATCCCTCGATCCATGTGCCATTTCCGGCGGATGGGATGTGACGAATCAGGACCGGGGTGGTACAATTTAGAAAGCACAAATACGGGAGGTACCGGGATGAAATTGGTTTCATGGAACGTGAATGGAATCAGAGCCTGTCTGGGAAAGGGATTCCTCGAATCCTTCCAGACGTTGGACGCAGATATTTTCTGCCTGCAGGAGACGAAGGTGTCGGAAGGGCAGGTGGAGATTCCGCTTGAAGGATATCATCAGTATTGGAATTATTCCGTCAAGAAGGGGTATTCGGGAACGGCCATCTTCACAAGACAGGAACCGATCGTCGTGACAAAAGGGATTGAACTGGATCATCATGATCAGGAAGGCCGGGTCCTTTGTGCCGAGTATCCGGACTGGTACCTTGTGACCGTCTATACGCCAAACTCCCAGAATGAACTTGCCCGCCTGCCTTACAGGATGCAATGGGAAGATGACTTCCGGGCATGGTTGAAGGCGCTGGATGCGAAGAAGCCCGTCATTGTCTGCGGGGATTTGAATGTCGCCCACAAGGAGATGGATCTGAAGAATCCGAAATCAAACCGGAAAAACGCAGGGTTCACCGACGAGGAACGCGCAAAATTCACCGAGTTTCTAGAAACAGGCTTTATCGACAGCTTCCGGCATTTCAACCCGGACAAGACGGATGCCTACACATGGTGGTCGTATATGATGAAAGCAAGAGAGAAGAACGTGGGATGGAGAATCGATTATTTCTGCACCTCTGCACGTTTGGCTCCCTTGTTGGCCGATGCCCGCATCCACCCGGAAATCATGGGTTCCGATCACTGTCCGGTGGAATTGATCCTGATGTGAGGTCCTTTCATTGCCAGCGAAATCAGTCTGGTGAATCGACAAAGAATGCCGCAGCTGGAGGGAGACATGCATGGAAGAAATGGATATGGGTGCCGAACGTCCAAACACTGGGCACCGCACGGATGATATGAGTAAGGATGCCGCTTTTCCATGCGAAGTGCGTGAACCGGTGGAGAAGACGGAATCACCCGATGCGGGCAGGCATTGGGTCGGCGCCTGGAGCATCGCGCATACGAACCTGGGGCAGTTTCCGGCACTTTTCGACAACCAGACATACCGCACTGTCATTCAGGTGAATCTGGCAGGAGCGGCAGTCCGACTTCGACTATCAAACCGATATGGGAGAAAACCCATCCAGATCGGTGCGGCGGCAGTGTCACGTTGCAACCTGGAGGGTGTTCTGTGCGAGACGGCGCAGGCGCTTTCGTTCGCCGGACAATCCTGGCGTACCCTTGAAGCCGGGGAGGAATGCATCAGCGATCCGGTTGATCTTTCGATGCTGCCGGGTGATTGGCTGGCGATGGACCTCCATTATCCGGGCAGGGGAAGGTTCCAGTCGGGAAACCTCTTTCCTGTGCTGCATCGCGGCTCTGAAGAAGGCATGCACCTTGGCGAAACCCTGTTCCCGGTAAGACAGCGGTTTCTTGTCCGCAGGCTGGGGAACCGGCCCATTCCTGTGCCGGTCGGCATTCTGGCAGGCGTTGAGCTGCTGGCACCATCCGCTTGCCGGTCCATCGTCGCTTTCGGCGATTCCATCACCGCCTTCAACCAATGGACTTCCGTGCTGGCAAACAGGCTTATGACGGAGAAATCCGGGGGACTTTCCCTTCTCAACCAGGGCATCAGCGGCAATCGGCTTCTTTCCGATTCGGGACGCGTCTTGCCGGCAGGAATCTACGGTCCTGCCGGCATCCTGAGGTTCGAAGCCGATGCCTTGTCTCAGGCCGGGGTTGCCGCCGTCATTTCCCTCATCGGAATCAATGATCTCCTGCAACCGGGATTGTCGGCGCCGAAGGAACAGGAACAGGACGCGGAAAGCCTGGTCAACGGCATGCGCGGGCTGATTCACCTTGCCCATGAAAAAGGGGTGCGGATACTCGGCGGTACGATTACACCGTTCGGAGGCTATCTCCTGACCCATACGCCTGAACGCGAAGCCACGCGTCAGGCTGTGAACGGCTGGATTCGCCAGGGCGGGGAGTTCGATGGAGTGATCGATTTCGATGCCGCTGTCCGGAATCCCGTATCACCGGAGCGCCTGATGGACGGCTGGCATGTCGGGGATCGGCTTCATCCGAATGCAGCCGGAGGGAGGGCAATGGCATCTGTCATCCATACGGATTTTCTTTGCGAGTGATTGCGAAACCCGCATCAACAGACTTTTCTCAATCTCTTTTGGAATAGGAAAAACCGTCTTGCCAAACCGGTGGGGTTCGTGCTACAATAACGTTCGTGGCACAGAACAGCCGCATGGGGGTGTAGCTCACCTGGGAGAGCGCTTGAATGGCATTCAAGAGGTAAGGGGTTCGATCCCCCTCATCTCCACCAAGAAAACCCGCTAATCGTAAAGATTAGCGGGTTTTCTCATGGTGCATGGGATCCTCAGGCGTTAAGGGATCACCGCCTTCTTCCGCTTGACCCTTATCACAGTTTGTAGGCGGTAGCTCCATGCGTCATTCCGCATATTCCCGTATCCGGTTCCGGAAATGCATGTAGTTTTCAAAACTGACTTCTTCCGGAACCCCATGATCGCAAGTGGGGATGTATCCCCCTCTTTTTTTCATGAATGGCATGATTCGGTCAAGCTCCCTGTCAATTGCGTCTTTTCCTTCCGCCAGAATTCTCTTGTCGATGCCGCCGCTGATGAGAAGGTCCGGGAAGGCGCCTCCGGTTCTGACGACGTCACATCCGGAGGCGACCTCGAACGGGCTCAGATAATCCATGCCCAATTCCCGGTACAACTGGATGACCGGGTCAGAGAAACCGTCCGTATCCAGTTGGAAGAACAGGTGCCGTGACTTGTCCAGCTGGCGGGACTTGATATTCGTCAACAACTGTTGATAATAGGGGAAAAGGAATTCCCGAATCATGTCCGGGGAAATGAGCGAGCCGTGATTGTAGCAAATATCCTCCCCGATAAAGAATTCGTCCAATGTGACATGTTTCTGGTGAATGGTTGTGACAGAATCGGCCAATTCGAACCAGGTCCTCATGCAGGCATGGATCAGTTCCGGTTCGTCATAAAACTTGTACAGCAGATCAACCGGACCAATCAGACTTCGAAGGTACATGTATCCGCCAACCACGTGCTGGCTGATGACCTTCCCCGAAGCTGCCGCCGTCCCGGCTTCCCGCATGCGTTCCTCCATGCCTTCAAGGCGGGCTGCGCTTCCGGGATTCAACCGCCATCTGCAGTTTTCCTCCCAGGTTTTCATGTCTTTCACAGGGTGGTCCAGGTATTCCGGCATGAATCCGTTCCTTCGCCCCTTGAAATAGAGAACCTGTCTGCCCGCCCAATCCTGGACCACTTCATGTTCATCCCGGTCTTCAATGAGCTTTTCTTCAAAAACCGGACTGAATGCGGCTTCACACCACCCGAGACCGTGAAGTCCATGTTGGCCGGACGCATCAAAATGAAACAATTGGTTCAAATCCGTCTCATCGGAAAGATAGCCTTCCCTCTTCCAGCGATCCAGGCTGTAGTAACCGAATTCCTTCAGATAGATGGATGCATCCGGTTTCCGCGTGTAAAAATCACGAAGCTTTCGTGTGGATGCATCCATGCTTTCACGCGGAGCCATCCCGTGAATCCCGTCCGGCCATGGTTCTTGCAACATGTTGGGTTCCTCCCGCAATAGATTCGGCCACAAACATAGCGTGTGGGGTGGGACTCCGTCAATTGCGGCAAGCGTCCATCGACATTCCGGATCGTTGCCAATCAATTGACAGACCTGACAGCATAATGTTCCGATACATGAAATAGGTTGAAATCAATGGGGAGTGGTGGGAAGGACGACTGTTTGATTCCATCATACGCGTTTCGGAACGGACTGAAATATGCAAAACGGATACAAACATATGCAAATCGGCAATCTTTTATTATAATCGGTGTATGGAGTTTGATTTTTCAAGTGCCGCAAGGCCAAGACCGAACCTGTCCATTGCGCTTAATGCCGTGTATTGCCTGCATGCGGATTCCTCGTATGATGTGCGGAAGAAACTTTCCGGCAATGGGGAATGGGTGATTCTCCGCACATTGGCCGGAGAAGGCATCGTGCAGATGGAAGGCCTTCCCGAGATGACGGTGTCCGCGGACACCCTGCTTTACTTCCGGCATGAGGAGATCAGGCGATATTATTGTTCCGGGGAGCTCTGGCAGTTTTATTGGTTCGAATTCCACTGCGGGGAGGAAATCGGATTATCCACGAACACGCTGATGCATGTGGATCCACCGGACAAGGAAGCAGACGATTGTCAAACCTGTCTGGACCTGCTGCGTGGGGAGGATGAAGAGGCGGGTTCCCATGCCTCCGCGTTCCTTTGCCTGCTTCTCTACAAATGGCGCCTGGCTGTCGGTGCCAGCGGGAAAAAGGGTCCGTACCACTCTTTGATCCGGCAGACTGTGCAAGAACTGAATGCTTGCATGGACCGAAATGTCAGTGTCGGAAGCATGGCTGGAAAGGTTGGACTCTGCGAACGCAGATTCCGCCAGGTTTTCGAACAAGAAATGGGTACGTCCCCCAAAAAGTACCACGAATCCGTCAGGATGAGAATGGCGGAAGCCTTGCTGAGGAACACCTCGCTGCCGCTCGGCGTGATCGCAGAACGGTTGGGATACTGCAACCCCTTTTATTTCAGCAGAAGATTTCAAGCGATCCACGGGATGGCGCCTTCCCATTTCAGAAGCAAGTAGACCAGGTGTGGCAGTGCCGGGACCAAGAGGTGCTGCAGTATCAGGATCGAAAGGTGCGGCAGTGCCGGGACCAGGCGATTTTCTCCTTTGAACTGCATGTGTTCTATACCCAACTGAAGTGCTGAAGGAGATCGCAACGCTTCTATTGGCGGGTGGGCAACAGGAGAAAACATGTTGACAACCATATACTTCGGATGTAGAATTAAATTACTTCGAGGGGAGAATTAATTTGAAACTGGATGTCAACAATCTGGAAAGCACACTGTTTGATCTTGTCGACCAGGTCAAGGTGCTCATCGCACCGGAAACCTGGGAGAACATCCTCCTGAATTGCACCAAAAACGAGATGCTCGTGCTGGTTCTCCTGTATCGAAAAATGGATGTCAGCATGTCGCAGATTGCGGAGTATCTTCAGGTTCCCCTGAATACGACTACCGGCATTGTGGACAGGATGGAAAAGAAAAAAATGGTGAACCGGTTGCGCAGCCTGGAGGACAAGCGGGTTGTGACCATCGCGTTGACGGATGAAGGGAAGCGGCAATTTCAAAACATTCTCGACACCTTCATGGGGTATGGGCGGAGCGTTGTATCCTCATTGAGTACTGAAGAGATCACCCTGATTGGGACAGTCATCGGAAAAGTCACGGCAGTCCTGCAGGACGCCCGGAACCCCGACGAGGCACAGCCTCTGCCGAAAGTACGGAAGATCGTCATTGAGTAGCGGATCACGAGGCGAAAGGATCAACCGCTGGATCCCGCTCGAACCTTCAAATGCCGGGGACCGCGTTTCGCCTGATCCTGCGGTTGCAGCATGATGCGATCTGAATGAATGAACCCACCTGATTCATGGAATTTGCCGCCTGCGTGCGGCTCAATTTTCACCAAATACTTCGGAACAAGAACAATTCGGCCACTGAACAACACGGAGACGCAAGAGAAAGCAGGTAGCGTATGGGTAGAATCCTGGTCTTCACGGGCAAAGGCGGTGTCGGGAAAACGAGCGTTGCGGCGGCCCATGCGCGGCACTCCGCGCTGGAAGGCAAGAGGACGCTGATTGTCAGTACGGACATGGCGCACAATCTGGGGGATATCTTTGAATGTTCGCTTGGCAAGACGATTCAGAAGGTGGCGGAAAATCTCGATGCGCTCGAAATTGATCCGAACCATGTCATGGCGCATGATTTCCAGGACATGAAGCGGGCCATCACAAATCTGATCGGTTCCATCGGGCTTCCGGCCGGCCAGATGGATCAACTGTCTGCCTTTCCGGGCATGGATGAACTGTTTTCGCTGCTCAAGATCATGGACATCCATGAAAGCGGGTGTTATGAACGCATCATCATCGACTGTGCGCCAACCGGCGAAACCCTGTCCCTCTTGAAATTTCCGGAGATGCTGTCCTGGTACATGGAAAAGTTTTTCCCGATCGGCAAAGTGGCCATGCGCGTCCTTTCGCCGATATCCAAAACCGTGTTCAAGGTGCAGCTGCCCGACAAGGAAGCCATGACGGACATTGAAAAAATGTACGTGAAACTCGCGGACCTTCAGAATCTGCTGAAAGATCGGAAAGTGACGTCCATCCGCCTTGTCTCCATGCCGGAAAAGATGGTTGTCGAGGAGACAAAGCGGAACTTCATGTACATGAACCTCTACAACTTCCAGGTTGATGGGCTCTATATCAACCGGATTCTCCCCAAAGACATCGACAATCCGTTTTTCAACGAATGGCTTGAAATCCAGCACCAATATATCGATGAGCTCGAAGCGGTCTTCTCGGAGATTCCCATCTACCGGATTCCCTGGTTCGATACGGATCTGAACGGTCTGTCCGGCATCGACAAAATCGAGCAGGAGGTCCTGAAGGGACGGGATGTTTTCCAGATACAGGAGGATCTCAGGAGCGAGCGGTATGAAAAGAACGAAACGGGCTATTTGCTTTCCATCTTCCTTCCTTGCGTGGAAAAGGGGGAAGTTCATCTTCATGAATCCGGTACGGATCTCATCCTCAAAATCGGTAACTTCAAGCGGAGCATTCCCTTGCCGGGTTCTCTCCGGCACCATGGCATGACGTCTGCCAAGTTGGAGGACAAGACACTGCGCGTTCAATTTGAAATGTGATGGCCATGGGATTTTCACATGGCATCCCAATTCCGCATCACACAAAAAGAAATGGAGGAAACGATGGACATGAATCGCAACAGGATCTTCCTGGAGAAAATGATGGAGGCCGGAAAACTGCAGAGGGAAGCGCTCATGCTCTTTCTGCCGGAGAAGATGAAAGGGCATCTGACGGTGATCGGCCATGAATTGACCTCCATGCTGATGGATTGTGCGGTGGAGGTCTGCGCAGGAATGCGAAAGGAACCGATCGAATCCGGCACAGATCCTTCGCAGGAAAATGTGAGAAAAGTGGATATCGGATAAGCACGGAAACCGGCCGACAAGGCCTGTTTCAAGGAGGATAGACCAATGCGCATCATCCTATATACGGGGAAAGGCGGCGTCGGGAAGACGAGTATCGCGGCGGCCACCGCATGCAAGCTGGCGAGTACGGGAAAACGTGTCCTCGTCATGAGCACGGATCAGGCCCACAGTCTGGGAGACTCATTGGGCATGAAACTTGCCTGTGAACCGATGACGGTTTCGGAAAACATGGACGCCATGGAAATCGACGTGGTCCGGGAGAGTGAGGAAGCTTGGGGCAACCTGCGGGGCTACATGAAGAAGTTGTTGACCTCCCGCTCGGAAGGCGGACTGGAAGCGGATGAGTTGCTGGTTTTCCCCGGGCTCGAGGAATTGTTCTCCCTGTTCAAGATTCTGGACATCCATGAGCAGAACCGGTATGACATCCTGATCGTCGACTGCGCGCCAACCGGGGAAACCCTTTCCCTGTTGAAATTTCCCGAGATGTTCGGCTCCCTCTTCGAAAAGATCATGCCGATGAAACGGAAAGCCGCCAAGGCAGTGGGGCCGATTGTCCAGAAGGCATTGAAGGTTCCCATGCCGGAAGATGATGTCTTCGAGGATCTGGAGAAGCTGATGAACAGGTTGAAACGCCTGCAGATGCTGATGCAGGACAAGGATGTCGTTTCCCTCCGCATTGTGACGACGCCTGAAAAGATCGTCATCCGGGAAACAAAGCGTAATTTCACCTGGCTTCATCTCTATGACTACAATGTCGATGCGATCATTGTCAACAAGGTTTATCCGCGTGAAGCGCTGGAGGGATACTTCAATAAGTGGGTCGAATTGCAGGAAGATGGATTGCGGGAGTTGCAGGAAAGTTTTCGGGATATTCCGATGTTCATGCTGATGCTGCAGAAGCATGAGCTGAAGACGATCCCCGTGCTGGCGTCGGTCGCTTCGCTCTATGGAGACCAGGACCCTGCCAGGGTGCTTGCGCGAAACCGGATCTTCAGCGTCACGCAGGTCGGGGAACGCCAACGGCTGGATATCTACCTGCCCTTCGCGGAAAAGGACGAAATGGATCTGGGCCAGAGCAATGGTGAAATCCACCTGACCATCCGGAATGAGAAACGGTGTTTCACGCTGCCGGACTCGTTGAAAGGGCTGGAAATCCTCTCGGCGAAGCTGGACAACGGCGTCCTTTCGGTACAGTTTTAGGGAGCGGAACGCATCTTGTGACAGGATTCCGGAATGGATCAAAGGATTGACTTGGCGTGCCGCATGGTGGAAACTAAGGTCGTGCGCGCAGTCGATATGTCCTATGAGGCAAGAAGGGGAGTCATGCACGCAAAGGAGAACCACCATGAAACTGGATCGCATGATGGCCATCCTCACCCTGCTGCAGGAACGGGAATGGCTGCAGGCAGGCGAATTGGCCGAACGCTTCGAGGTGTCGGTCCGGACCATCTACCGGGATGTCGAAGCGTTGAATCTCTCCGGCATTCCCATCGAGACGCGGCAGGGAACCGGCGGCGGGATCCGGGTCATGCCGGGCTACAAGCTCGACAAGTCCCTTTTTACGGAACGGGATCTGAGCGATGTCGTGACGGCACTGAAAAGTTTCTCCATGGCCCTTCCGGGCACATCGGAAAGTGTGTTGCTGGAGAAACTGAACCATTCCGTGCCGAAGGAGAAGAAACAGGATTTTCAGCGCAGAACGAATGAAGTGATCATCGATATCTCTCCCTGGGGGGATGACGAGCGGATCCGGGGAAAACTGACGGTGATCCGCGAGGCGATCGAGGGGAATCGCACGATCACCTTCGGGTACGTGGATGGCCAGGGGCGGAAAACCAGTCGCGTGATGGAACCCCAGACCCTCGTTTTCAAGGGAATGAACTGGTATGTGTTCGGATGGTGCCGGGAAGCCTCGGATTTCCGCATGTTCCGAATCTCGCGGATGACGAGTCCGTCCGATACCGGGGAAATGTTTTCACCAAAGGATTTCAAGGCGGAGGAGCGGCCCTGGCACACGTCATGGGTTGCACCTGAAAACAACATGACCCTTGTGATGCGGTTCGGCCCCGAATCGGCGTCCCGGTTGATCGACTGGTTTGATCCGGAAGACATGGAAACGCAGCCGGATGGCTGCATTCTGGTGAAGTCCAGGATGCCCGACACACCCTGGGTGGATGCCTTCATTCTCGGGTTCGGATCAGCCGGCGAAGTCCTGGAGCCGGGCCATGTCCGAACACGGATCAGAAAGACCGTCTGCGGACTGGCCGATCTGTACGGATGCGGAGACTGAGGCGGCACCCCGCTCCGCATGGCTGCGGAGACTGAATGGCATCCAGTTCCGCATGTCCATGGATCAGGGTCGGCAAAGAGGAACCGGGAGAGAACCGGAATGAAAGGAGACCCCCTGTCATGAAGAGGATTCTTGTCACGCTACCCGTGGAAGAGCGGCACAAGCGGTTGCTGGAGAACCAGGCGCCTTGCGAGGAGATCATATGCTGTCCGTTGAATCAGGTGACCCATGAATTGGCGCAGTCGGCCCATGTCGTCATTGGGAATGTTGCGCCGGGGCTGCTGGCCGGTTCAACAAAACTGGAATGGCTGCAGCTGCATTCCGCAGGCACCGCACCGTATGCGGACGGGATGCTCCGCGACGGCGTCATCCTGACAAATGCCACCGGGGCCTATGGCCTCGCCATCGCGGAACACCTGCTCGGCATGACGCTATGTCTGCAGAAAAAGCTTCATTTGTACGGTCGGAACCAGTTGCAGGCATCCTGGAAGGATGAAGGGCCGGTGACCTCGTTGATGGGTGCGACCGTTCTGGTGGTCGGACTTGGCGATATCGGCGGAGAATTTGCTAAACGGTGCAAGGCGATGGGAAGCCATGTCATCGGATTCCGTCGCGTAGTGCGGGATTGCCCGGAAGGGGTGGATGAAGTGCACACGCTGGATCGACTGGACGAAATGCTTCCGTCTGCGGATCTGGTTTCCCTGAGCCTCCCGGCCACCAAGGAGACGAATCGGCTGTTTTCAGCTGAAAGGCTTGCGTGCATGAAAAAGGGGGCGATCCTGCTCAATGTGGGGCGCGGAACGGTCCTCGACCAGGATGCGCTCTGCGATGCCCTTGAAAGCGGTCATCTCGGCGGAGCCGGGCTGGATGTGACGGATCCTGAACCCCTGCCGGCCGGACACCGTCTCTGGAAGGCGCCGAACCTGATCCTGACGCCGCATGTTTCGGGTGGATATCATCTGGCCGAAACGTTTGAGCGGATTGTTCGGCTGAGTGCCGGGAATCTGGGCCGCTTTCTTTCAGGCGAACCCCTTTCGGGGGTCGTGGATTTTGCGACCGGTTACCGGCGTACGGAAGTGTAAAAACATCGGGATCAGCTTGAGGCTGTTTTCAACCAGACAATCGGTTGTCAGGTTTGACCCTGTATCATGAAACGGTAAGGACGGTCTGGAGACTGTCCGTCGTGCCGGACGCGCTTGCGTCCGAGGAGGAGGATTTCATGGAACAGGGAATGAACACGAGAGTCTGCCAGAGTTGTGCGATGCCGATGCCGACCGATGATATGCTGGGAACGGAAAAGGGTGGCGCCAAAAGCGTGGATTATTGCCAGTACTGCTATCAGGACGGAGCTTTCAACGGCCCCACCTCGACGATGGCGGAAATGGTGGAGGTCTGCGTTCCTTTCATGGTAAAGGAAGGCATGGCGGAGGAACAGGCAAGATCCATCATGCGGCAGGCCCTGCCACAGCTGAAACGCTGGAAAGCCTGACAACCAAGTCGGCTTGACAGGGATTGGATAGCATCGGGAAACATTACGGATCCGGTCGGATGTTCCAGACTGGAAGGAAGAGGTCGGAAGCGATTCCGGCCCTTTTCCTTTTTTCGGTTTTCTTGACGGAAACGATTCCGGCCGTATGATAGTATTGTCATAACAGCTCGAAAGGAAGAAACCTGATGCGCACCCTCATCGTTTCCATGAATGCGAAATTCGAACACGAGAACCCGGCGCCCTGGTACCTGAAATCCGCTTGTGATGCACGAAATGGCGTATGCGGAACCGTTTCCGTACTCAGTGCAACCATCAATGACGAACCGGGCCGGATCTTCTCTGCGGTCGCACAGGCGGCTCCGGATGTCGTGGCCCTATCCTGCTACATATGGAACAGGGACCTGCAGCTCCGTCTTTGTGCGGATCTCCGGACAGCCTTTCCCAAACTGGTTCTCGTGGTCGGGGGTCCTGAAGTTTCCTACGCGGATGGGCCGGATGATTATCTGTGCGCCGGTGCGGATTACGTGCTGGCAGGCGAAGGGGAGACACGGTTTCCGGATCTTCTGTCCATTCTGGCCTGCGGTGAGGTTCCGGAGACGGAACGACTGGCCTCCTGGCACACGATTCCGAAACCCATATCGCCCGAACTGCTTGTGTCTCCCTGCTGCCCCGAATATCTGGAACGCCTGCGGGGGCGGATCGCTTACGTCGAATCCTCGCGGGGGTGTCCGTATCGATGTGCGTACTGCCTTTCCTCCGAAAGCGCCGGAATGACCTGGATCCCGCTGGAACGCGTATATCGTGAGTTGGAACAGCTGGTTTCCGCCGGGGTGAAGGTCATCAAATTCGTTGACCGGACCTTCAATCTTTCGGAAGCGCGTACGCTGGCGGTCTGGTCGCATATTGTCCAATACCGTGACAGGGGCGTCATCTTTCATTTCGAAGTCGCGCCGGATCGGCTGTCGCCGGCACAAATCAACTTGCTGGCGGAGTTGCCGGCAGGTCTGGCGCAGATCGAGGCCGGCATCCAGTCCACGCACAAGGATACGCTTTGCCGCATCGGGCGGGACATGGATGTGAAAAAGGCGCTTGAGAATCTCGCGCAGGTTTCTTCCGCCGGCAATGTCCACGTTCACGCCGACTTGATCGCGGGGCTGCCGGGTGAGGGCTTTTCCGCCCTGTCAGAATCCTATGACAGCCTGGCTTCGGTGCATCCGCACCAGCTGCAGCTTGGATTCCTCAAGCTGCTTCGCGGGACACGGCTCTGGCGGGAGGCGGACCAATGGGGATATGCAAGACGGGCCTATGCACCCTATGAAGTCCTCGCATCCGAAGTCTTGTCCCCCCTTGAAATGCTTCGGCTGAAGGAAATCGAGGAGACGGTGGAGCGATTCAGGAACAGCGGCCGTTTTCTGCTTCTGCTCCAATGGCTGTCCCGGACAATCCCTTCGGAATTTTCCTTGTTCTGTGCTCTGGCGGATCAGCAGAAGAAGATGGGCATGCTGGGGCGCGCCGTTTCCTCCGATTCCCTGTTCCAGTGCATGAAAGCATTTCTGGAGGCGCTTACCGGCGGCAAGGACGGAACAGGGGACCTGTTCTGCGGCATGGAAGCATCAGGGGAACTGTCCGGATACAAAACCGGGATGGATCTTCTCCGATTGGATTGGATATGCGCCCATCGGAATCCATTCCTGCCCGATTGGCTGTCGGGCGGGGAAGAACGGATTCCAATTGAGACAAACCACATTCGCTCGGCGTATGGTGAGGGGGATGGGAAACGGGCTGTCGATGCGAGAGCGCTGCGGAACCGTTACCATGCCGTTTACGGCATCCTGCCCGAGGGAATCCGCTTGGGAGTTCGCAGACTTTCGGGTGCAGGCGGGGAGACACGATGGCTCCTTCTGGTGGATACAAAAGAAACAAACCCGGTCACGGGTCGGCCCGATCTTGCCGCAATCCCCTTTCAAAGCGCAGAAGCAGGAGCCTGACGCCCCTTTACACGGAGGGAATCCGAAAGGTAGAATGGAAGGGAACAGGTTTGGCGTTCCGGGCTCGGACAAACATCACGCGGAGACAGACATCACAACGGACGCATGAGGGGCATATGAATCGGAAAACATCATCAAAAAGCACATGGATGGCCATACTCGCGGCAATCGGCGCCTTCACGGTGTTGCAGGCCGGCGTTTTCCTGCTGGCGAAGATCGTCAGCATCCCGCTTTTCCTGCCGATCGTCGTTGCGGCGATTGGTGTGGCGCTGTTCTTCATCCTGCGATCCAATTTCGGGAAACGGGAACGGGCGAACGCCGTCGCGTTTGAGGGGATCACCTTTGGAGAGCTGGAAGCCATTGCGAAGTCCGCAAAAAAGTACACGGCGGAGATGCGGAATGCCATCAATCGCCTGGGACAGACAGATATCCGGAATGCCGTGAATGATCTCTGCAACATTGCGGATTCCATTGTATCCATGCTCCGGGACGATCCGCGTGACCTGCGCATCGTCAAACAGTTCATCACCTATTATCTGGAACCCACACACAAGATCATCCTCAAGTATGCCGAACTGGCCACCGCCCGCCCCATGCCGGCCGATGCCGTCGCCACGCTGGAACGGACGGAGAAGTCTCTGGCCGGCATCCGCAGGACATTTCTGGAACAAAAGGACAAGATGCTCGCCAACGATGCCATGGATCTGGACACGGAGATCAAGGTTTTCGAAAGTACGGCCGGCATCCTGAATACGGACAAGAAGACAACGGATCAGCAACCGGGAAACCGCACATATCCCAATTGATCCGTACCCGTCATTGCCGCGGAAACACGGCGATGGCCCGAAACAAGCACACGCTGCCGGGAAGTTCCCGGGAAGCCGGACACATGGTGGGAGGCAACACATGAACTATCAGACGCAGCCCGATCCGAACGCGGCCGTCCAGACGGCACCCGCTGCCGTACAGACAGCCCAGACCCCTGCTCCCGCCGCAGCACAGTCGGTGGAGAACTATGATGTGAACAAATGGAACGAGCTGACGCCGGACGAGCAGAAGAAGGTCATGGATCTCGCCGCCCAGATCAACGTCACGGATTCCCAATCCGTCATCACGTTCGGTACTGCCGCACAGACGGAGTTGTCCCGCTTTTCGGACACCATCCTTGATCAGATCCGCAACAAGGACAGCGGTCAGGTGGGGGATGCCCTCACGGATCTGCTCGGGCGGGTGCAGGAACTTGATGCGGGCGGGCTGGATCCCAACAAGATGTCGGCCATCTCCAAGATGTTCGGCGGATTCAGGGCCGAGGCACGGAAATTTGTGAACCGGTACGACAAAATGAGCACTTCCATCGAGAAGATCATCGATTCGCTGGAAAAGAGCAAGGTCCAGCTCATCCGGGACATCACGATGCTCGATGTGATGTATGTGAAAAACCTGGAGCACCTCAAACAACTCGACATCTTCATCATGGCCGGCACGTTGAAGCTGCAGGAGCTGAACAACAAGGTTCTTCCCGCGCTCCGCGAACAAGCCACCCGCTCCGGTGACGCCATGGACGCGCAAAAGGTGAAGGATGCCATGGATCTTACCAACCGGTTCGAGAAAAAGATCCACGATCTGAAACTCACGCGGATGATCGCCATCCAGACCGCTCCGCAGATCCGCCTCATCCAGAGCAACGACCAGATGCTGGTGGAACGGATCCAGAGCTCCATCCTGAACACCATCCCGCTGTGGAAGAACCAGATCGTCATCTCCATCACCCTTCTTCGCCAGCAGGATGCCCTGAAGCTGCAGCGCAGCGTGACGGATGCGACCAACGACCTGCTCACGAAGAATTCGGAAATGCTCAAGACCGGCTCCATCCAGGTGGCCAAGGAAAACGAGCGCGGGATCGTGGAGCTGGAAACCCTCAAGAAAGTCAATGCTGACCTGGTCGCGACCCTGGAGGAAACCATCAAGATCCAGTCCGAAGGGCGCAGCAAGCGGTCCGTTGTTGAGTCCGAGCTGAAGGTCATGGAGAGTGATCTGAAGAACCGGTTGATGGAACTGACACGCTGAGTTCTTTGGAATGTCCTGCAATCCTGTGAATGTCCCGTGAATGTCCGTGCGGGATGGACGTTTTCGCCTTGACAGGTCGAAAATCACGCGCGTATAATGAAATGTACGAAATAGGGGAAGTGCTTCACGCATTTCCTGCAAATGCGCAGACCGGAACAGGTTCGGACGTGAACTCCCTTCAGAGAGCGGATGTTTGGTGAGAATCCGCGGGACTTTCGAACGAATATCCTCCGTGAGCAGTCGCCCAAACGCATCGTTGCAGAACGGCAAGTAGGGCGAACCGGCACGGGCCGTTATCCCCGGCAAAGAAGAGGCTACCGGTTGCGGAGGCTTCGAATTTGGGTGGTACCACGAGAAAAGCCTCTCGTCCCAACGGACGGGAGGTTTTGTTTTGCCCCGAAAACCACCGTGGCCGCACGGGTAAACAACCCCAGTCCGGATGAACTGGAAGGAAGAACGCACGGGTAACCAGCCACCCGGTCCGTATGAACCGGAATGAAGAGAACACTGCTGAACTGCGGTCCTGCCGCAGTGTCGGATCAAATGGGAGGAAACCTACATGCCGATGGATTACAGCCAGACCCTGAACCTGCCGAAGACGGACTTTCCGATGCGCGGTGGTTTGCCTGAGAAGGAACCCGCCATGTACGAGAAATGGGAAAAGACGGGCATCTACAAGAAGCGTCTGGATCGCAACCGCCACAGCGGAAAAAAATTCATCCTGCATGACGGACCTCCGTATGCAAACGGCGGAATCCATCTCGGCACGGCGCTGAACAAGGTCCTCAAGGACATCATCATCCGGTATTACGACATGAACGGGCATTTCGCGCCTTACGTGCCGGGCTGGGATACGCACGGGCTTCCGACGGAGCTGAAGGCCATCAAGGAGCGCGGCCTGAAACGGCATGAAGTCGGCCCGGTTTTGTTCCGTCAGGCCTGCGCGGACATTGCCATGAAATACCTGGATGTGCAGCGTACCGCTTTCAAGCGGCTCGGTGTGGTCGGAGACTGGGAGAATCCCTATATCACCCTGCAGCCGGCGTTTGAGGCGAAGCAGATCGAGGTGTTCGGCGAAATGGCCAAGGCCGGTTGCATCTACAAGGGACTCAAGCCCGTGTACTGGTGTCCCAGCTGCGAAACCGCACTGGCCGAAGCCGAAATCGAGTACATGGAGAAACACAGCCAGTCCATCTACGTGAAGTTCCCGGTGAAGGAAGACGGCGGAAAGCTGGCAGCCATCGCGGGCAGCCTGGACAACCTGTTTGTCATGATCTGGACCACCACCACGTGGACCTTGCCTGGCAACATGGCGATTTCCGTCAATCCGGCCTTTGTTTATGTCGTGGTCGACACGGGCTCCGAGCGGGTCGTCATCGCGAAAGAACTGGTGGAATCGGTCATGAAGGCGGGAAACCGCGGTTCCTGGCGCATTCTCGGTGAGATCAAGGGTGAGGAGCTGGAAGGGATGGTCTGCCGTCATCCGTTCCTGGACCGTGATTCGCTGGTCATCACCGGCGACCATGTCACGCTGGAAGCCGGCACAGGCTGCGTTCATACCGCACCCGGCCATGGCGTCGAGGACTTCGAGGTCTGCAAGAAATACCCTGAAATCGAAGTCCTTGTGCCTGTGGATGATCACGGACACCTGACGAAGGATGCCGGCAAGTTCGCCGGACTTTTCTACAAACAGGCGAACGGCGCCATCCTGGAGGAATTGAAGACCCTCGGCCTCCTGTTTGCGGATGAAGGGCTGATGCATCAGTATCCTCATTGCTGGCGCTGCAAGAATCCAATCATCTTCCGTGCAACCGAGCAGTGGTTCATTTCCATCGACAGTTTCCGCGAAAAGGCGCTTGAAGCCATCAAGACCGTGCGCTGGATTCCGGGCTGGGGCGAGGAGCGCATCACCAAGATGGTCGGGGACCGGAATGACTGGTGCATCTCGCGTCAGCGCACCTGGGGCGTACCGATTCCGATTTTCTACTGCAAGGACTGCGGAAAGGAAATCATCGACGACACCACCATCACGGCGGTGAAGGAAATGTTCGCGAAAGAGGGTTCCACTTCCTGGTTCGCCAAGGAGGCGGAGGAAATCCTGCCGGCCGGCTACAAGTGCAGCTGCGGCGGCAGCCATTTCCGCAAGGAGACCGACATCATGGATGTCTGGTTCGACTCGGGCTCCTCGCATGCAGCTGTTCTGGAAATGCGCCCGGATTTGTCCTCTCCCGCAGACATGTACCTTGAAGGCAGCGATCAGCATCGCGGCTGGTTCCAGTCCTCCCTGCTCACCTCCGTCGCATCCCGCAACCGGGCGCCGTACCGGGAAGTCCTGACGCACGGATATGTGGTGGACGGCCAGGGACGCAAGATGTCCAAGTCCCTCGGCAACGGCATCGATCCGCTGGACGTCTGCAAACAGTATGGCGCGGACATCCTGCGGTTATGGGTCGCCTTTTCCGATTACAAGACGGATATCCGCGTTTCCAACGACATCCTGAAGCAGACATCGGAAAACTACCGGAAGATCCGCAATACCGCCCGGTTCCTGCTCGGCAACCTGCCGGACTTCCATCCGGATGCGGATTCCGTACCGGAAAAGGATCTCCTCGAGGTGGACCGCTGGGCGCTGATTCAGTTGAACGATCTTGTGGAGAAGGTGGCCGCCGCCTATGCGGAGTACGACTTCCACACCATGATGCATGCCATCCACCAGTTCTGCGTCGTGGACATGAGCAACTTCTATCTGGATGTGACGAAGGACCGCATGTATGCCTCCACGTCCGTCTCTTTCGAGCGGCGTTCCGGCCAGACGGCCATGTACGCCATCCTCGATACGCTGGTCCGGCTGCTGGCGCCCGTGATGCCGTTCACCTGCGAGGAAATCTGGCAGTACCTGAGCCATGCCGCCGGCGACAACGCCGAAAGCATCCAGCTCAACAGCTGGCCGGAAATCCGTTCAAATCGCCGGGATGACGCACTTGCCCTCCGCTGGGGAAAACTGCTTGAGGTCCGCGACAGCGTATTGAAGGCGTTGGAGGAGGCCAGAGCCCGCAAGGAAATCGGCCAGTCCCTGCAGGCGAAGGTTGCCCTGTCGGCTTCCGGGGATTTGTATACATTCCTGAAGGAAAACGAAGCGCTGCTGCCGACCGTCTTCATCTGCTCGCAGGTGACGGTTGCGGAAGGTGCCGGCGAGTTGGAGGTCAAGACGCTTCCGGCCGACGGTGATAAATGCGAACGGTGCTGGACCTATGCCGAATCGGTTGGACGGGACACTGCGCACCCGACGCTTTGCAACCGGTGTGCGGAAGCCATGAAACAAGGATGAAGAAACCGTCTTCGGCATGTGAAAACCCGCTGCAGGCCAGAATTCCGGAAGCCATGCTTCGTTCGTCTTTGCCGCCTGGCAGGATCGGCGTCGTGTGCGGAATCCAAAGATCCTATGCTATCTGATGGGAGCAATGCAATGGAATTGAATGAGAGCTTGAAGATCCTGTGCGGCCTCTCCGCCGTCACGGGACGGGAGAAGGGGACTTCGTCGCAGATTGCGGCGCTGTTCGCGCCTCTGTGCGACGAAGTGCGCACGGATGCGTTCGGGAATGTCTATGCCACCAGCCGCGGCGAAGGGGAGAATCCCCGTACCGTGCTGATCACGGCGCATTACGATGAAATCGGCCTGGTCGTCACCGGCATCGAGGAAACCGGTTTCCTCCGCTTTGCCGCCATGGGCGGGATCGATGCGAAAACCCTTCCGGCACAGGAACTCACGGTTTTCGGCCGCGAACCGCTGTATGGTGTGATCGGCGCGAAACCGCCGCACCTGGTGTCGGCGGAGGAAATGGAAAAGGTGCTGCCGATCGAGGATCTGCGCATCGACATCGGTTTTTCCGGCGAAGAAGCGAAGAAGCGGGTCCGGATCGGGGATGTGGCCGGATTTCGTTTTCCAGTCGTCGAGATGAAGAACAACCGCATGGCCTGCAAGGGAATGGACAACCGTTCCGGCGTGGCGGCCCTGCTGGAAATCCTGAAACTGCTCAAGGGGTTGCGTCATGACGATCATGTCATAGTCGCCGCCACGGTACAGGAGGAAGTGGGGTTGCGCGGCGCAACGGCAGCGGCGTTTTCCGCCATTCCGGATCTGGGCATCGTCATCGATGTCTGCCATGGGGACATGCCGGATGCGCCGATCGAGGATCAGTTTCCGCTTGGCAAGGGTGTGGCCGTGGCCATCGGCCCCATTGTACACACCACCAGGACGAAGGAAATCATCGAGATTGCGAAGCAGGAACGCATTCCCTACCAGCTTGATCCGGAGCCGGGAAGCACGGGAACGGAGGCGGCCGCCCTGCAGGTGGCGCGTGAAGGCATTCCGACGATTCTCCTTTCCATCCCCTGCCGGTACATGCACAGCACCGTGGAAACCATCTCCCTTGATGACGTAAAAGGCGCCGCTCAATTGGCGGCACACTACATCGCAGAAGGACCCTGGAAGGAAAAGGAGGGCGGCAAGACATGCTGAACCCTTATGAACTGCTGAAGGAACTGACACGCATGCACGGTGGCTCGGGGGACGAGGATGCAGTCCGCGAAAGACTGGCGGAGATCGTCCGGCCGTTCGTGGATGAAATGCACACGGACGCCACGGGCAACCTGATAACCTTCAAGAAGGGGACGGGGAGCGGTCCCCGTGTCATGCTGTCCGCCCACATGGATGAAGTATCCCTCATGGTCACCAACCTCGGGGAGATGGGCCTGCTCCGTTTTCGCACGGTTGGCGGCATCGATCCGCGCATCCTGATCGGCAAACGTGTTCTGGTCGGTCCGGACAAGCTGCCGGGCGTCATCGGCACCAAGCCGATTCATCTGCAAACCCCGGCGGACCGCAAGAATGCCACCAAGCTGAAGGATCTTCGGATCGATATCGGCGCGTCCGACAAGACACAGGCGGAGAATCTTGTGAAACCCGGCGACCGTGCGGTGTTCGATTACGAACCCGTGGAATACGGCGACAACAAGCTTATGGCGAAAGGGCTGGATGATCGGGCCGGATGTGCCGTGCTCGCCTGGCTGCTGCAGGATCGGTATGAATTTGATGTATATGGTTGTTTCACCGTACAGGAGGAGATCGGCCTTCGCGGTGCGAAAACGGCTTCCTATGCCGTCATGCCGGATTATGCCGTCATTCTTGAGGGAACCACCTGCTACGATGTGCCGGATACGAAGGAACACCTGATGAGCACCTGGCTCGGGAAAGGCCCCGCCCTTACCATCATGGACCGGGCGGTCATCAGCAACCGGCCGCTCGTGGATTTCATCGTGGAGACAGCGAAACAGGAGGGCATCCCCTATCAGTTCAAACAGACCCTGTCGGGTGGGACCGATGCCGGACGCATCCAGGGAAACGGGGAAGGCGTAAAGGTTGCGACGATTGCCGTGCCTTGCCGCTACATTCATACGCCGGTTTCCGTCATGGATCGGCGGGATTTCGACGCCATGCAGCGCCTGGCTTCCGCCACGCTGAAAAGGTTGCCGGAGCTATTCGAACGGGCTTGAACACCGAATGCCCCCTTGTTCTATTTCGCGGCCAATGCAAGACAACGGGCAGATCCCTCTGCCGTCGGGTTTCGGGCGGCCTAGCGCCCTGATGGAGGAATCAAGATGAACGATCAGAATTTTGTGGAAATGATTGCGAGCCTCGCACAGGCTTTCGGACCTTCCGGAAACGAACAGAACGTCCGTGAGGTGATTGAGCCGATGCTCAGCGGATTTGTGGATGAAATCCGTGTCGATCCCCTTGGCAATATGATTGCCGTGAAAAAAGGGACCGGAAAGAAAATCATGCTGGCGGCGCACATGGATGAAATCGGCATCCTCGTCACCTTCATCGACGAAAAGGGTTTCCTGCGCTTCGGCAATGTCGGCGGCGTCTCTCCCTTCGTATCCGTCGGGACCCGGGTCATCTTCGAGAACGGGACCATCGGGACCGTATGGTACGAGGAAAAGATGGACGGGATGAAGGATCTGAAACTCGACCGCATGTTCATCGACATCGGCGCGGCATCCCGCGAGGAAGCCGAAACGATGGTGCAGGTAGGCGATATGGCCGTGTTCTGCGGCGACGCCGTCGAGACGAACGGACGCATCATTTCCAAAGCACTCGACGATCGTTGCGGTTGTGCGGCGCTGGTCGCACTTGCGCGGATGATGCCCGAGACGGACAACGAGGTGTATTTCGTCTTCACCGTGCAGGAGGAAGTGGGTCTGCGCGGCTCCCGTACGGCGGCATGGGGCATCATGCCCGATGTGGCGCTGGCCGTGGATGTCACCGATGTCGGAGACATGCCGGAAAGCCACCACATGGCCGTTTCCATCGGAAAAGGACCTGCCATCAAGATCAAGGACAGCAGCATCATCTGTCATCCCGACGTTGTGGATCGGCTTCGTTCCTGTGCGGAGAAGGCGGAAATTCCGTTCCAGTATGAAGTGCTGACAGCCGGCGGAACCGATGCGGGCAGCATCCATCTCACCGCAGGTGGAATCCCCACAGGCGCGGTATCCATTCCGACCCGCTTCCTGCACAGCCCATCCGAGATGATTTCCGTGGAGGACCTCAAGTCCGTCGTCGACCTGCTTGCCGCCTTCGTGCAATCCGGGGACGGGACGGAAACGGATGCCGAGGGAAATCCCGAAGAAGCTCCTGAAAGTGACGTGGAAGAAGACAGCGGGACCTGAGTCAGGCCCTTTCCGAAGAAAACTGCGTTTGACCCTTTCCGGAAAGAAAACTGCGTATCCAACACTCTGTCCAAAGTAGAAAAATAAAGAGGTTCATGTAGGCCGGCAGCTTATCTGCCGGCCTGTTCCTTTGTGCGAAAATGGTTCTGGGCGGACAGATAACCCCTTGAAGGATCTGCAAACCCACTTTGCGAACAAGAACCCGTGTTGCGGACAGAAAACCTTTACGCGGACAGGAGGCTTCCCATGAATACGGAAGAACCCTTCGGACTGGCCTTGTCCTTTTCCATGCAGGATCCCCATCTTCATGCGGGGCATCGGGACCGTGTACGCGATCGGTATCTGACGGAAGGCCTCGATGCCTTCCGGGATCATGAAGTCCTCGAGCTTCTCCTGTTCTACTGCATCCCCAAGCGGGATACGAATCCGGTCGCACATGCGCTGCTCAATGAATTCGGAACGTTGGCGGGCCTGTTTGAGGCGGATCCGCGGGATGTTGCCAGGCGATGCGGCATGGCGGAGTCCACTGCCATCCTGTTGACCCTTGCCGGTCCGCTGACCCGCCGATATCTCAAGCAGCGCTGGGGAGACCGGCCCATCCTCGGCACATCGTCTCGCGCCGGCGAATACGCCGTATCCCTGTTTGCAGGCCGACCGTACGAGGTGTTCTATGTCATCTGCATGGATGCCCAGAACCGTGTGAACCATGCCGCGCTGGTCCATGAAGGGACGCTGAATGAAGCGCCGGTCTATCCGCGTCTGATTGTGGAAGCCGCGCTTCGGCACAAGGCGAACAGCGTCATTCTGTCGCACAACCATCCGGGCGGAAGCCTGACGGCCTCGGGACCGGACATTGATGTGACTCGGCGCATCAAGGCAGCCCTGACGCCTATCTCCATCCCGGTTGTCGACCATATCATCGTGGCAGGTGAACGATACGCAAGTCTGGCGGAACAGGGGATGATGGAACGGTGACGGCCTCGAATGTACGAAATCGTCTTTGCATGGACGTCATGACGTCTTCTTTTGGTAAAGATGCCGAAAATCCTGCGAAGGGATTCAGGGCAATGCATTGACAGAAGGAAAGATTCATGGTTCATCCCGCACGAAGAAGCGGGAAGGGGCAACATCTTCCTGTGAAAATCGTTAAATGGCCTTGATTGCCTGCGGAGAAACGGGAAGTCTTCGGAAATTGGGGCCTTTCCGACTGTTATTTCAGTTGACGGAATCTGTCCTTTTACAGGCTTGCGTGGAAAGACAAATGGGAAGCGATTTCCGTTGTTTTTCACAAAAATGTTGCAAGGAATTTCGTTGACACTATATATGGTGTATGGTACGATTGGCACAACGTAAATGTTGATGTGCGTAAAAAACATGGGCATGTACGTAAACGAAAGAATCGGATTCATCCGAACTGATTGGCAAAAGGACAAGACGGTTTTCCGGGAAGTACTCCCTGAACAGAAGCAAATCCATCCGAACTGCGACGACCAGGTGGACGCTCCGGGTGTTCGGGATACGACAGCCAAATTCCTTCGGGAAAAGGTACAATACCTGGTTTACCTAAGAAAGGGACCCTTGGGGCCCGGTACACGCACCAGGAAAAGAGCAAGTACAAGCGAGCAACCACCTTCACCGGTCGGCTGGAAAATGCAAGCTATAGGAAACAAGAAGCAGGACGGGTTTACCCGTCCTTTTTTTCGGATTGGAGTGGAATGATCAAGGAAATGGTCCTCGACAACGGCCTCCGGATTCTGCATGAACCCTTGCCCCATCTGCGGACGGTCGCCCTCGGGCTTTGGATAGGAACCGGTTCCAGGCATGAAACGGCAGGAGACGGCGGGTTGTCCCACTGCATGGAGCACATGCTGTTCAAGGGGACGCATACGCGGTCGGCATCAGCGATTGCCCGGGAGATCGATCGACTTGGCGGTCAGATCAATGCATTCACGGCAAAGGATTGCACCTGTTTCCACACCAAGACGCTGGGAGAGGATCTTCCGCAGGCGATGGACGTCATCGCGGACATGGCCATGGCACCTTTGCTGCGCGCGGATCATCTTGAATTGGAGAAGCAGGTCATTGTCGAGGAAATCGGCATGGTGGAGGACTATCCTGAGGAACTGGTGCAGGATCTCCTGACGGAGCGGACTTGGGAGGGGCATCCGCTGTCTTTGCCGATTCTCGGTTCCAAGGCGGGCGTCCAGTCCTTTTCCGCCGAACAGCTCGAACGGTTCCATCGGGAATGCTATGTGCCTGAAAACGCTGTGCTGTCTGTGGCGGGGGCTGTGGAGGAATCAAGGCTTCTCGAACTGGCGGAACGCCATTTCGGTGCCTGGAAGCACGGTCACGCATCATCAGGCCGCACTTCGGCACCGGGCTTCCAACACTCGTTCACCATCCAGCGGAAGAAGACGGAGCAGGCTCATCTCTGTCTGGCTTTCCCAGGCGTTTCGACGGAAGATGAAGACATCTGGCCGTTGATGGTGCTCAACAACATTCTGGGCGGCGGCATGGGGTCCAGGCTGTTCCAACGGATCCGGGAGGAACTTGGACTGGTCTATTCGGTCTATTCGTTTCCAACATCCTATCTGGATGGCGGGCTGTTTTCCGTGTATGCGGCAGCAGCGCCGAAGAAGGCCAGGGAAGTGCTCAAGCATGTGGCGGCCGAGATTGGCCGGATCGCCACGGAGCCGATTCCGGAAGACGAATATGCGAGCGCCATGCGTCAGATGCGCGGCAGCTTTCTCATGGGCCTGGACAGCACAAACGGCCATATGATGGCCATGGGGCGGAACCGGATCGTTTCGGGACGCATCCAGCAGACGGAAGAAGCGCTGTCCTGTATCGATGCCGTAACACCGGAACGGGTGGCCGCCGTATCAAAACGGATTTTTCTCGGCAGTCGGGCCGGTTTTGCCGGAGTTGGCGGTCTGTCTCTCCAGGAAAGCCTTCTGACAGATTTCCAGTACAGTTAAAAGATAGGCCCTGCAATGGATTTCGCCATTCCTGACACAGGAATGCCTTGTGGATCAAGGGCCGGAGTCCAGTCCTCATGCCAGTATCTTCAACAACAGAAGCGGGTGGT
This sequence comes from uncultured Clostridia bacterium, assembly GCA_942493335.1. Lineage (GTDB taxonomy): Bacteria > Bacillota > Clostridia > DSM-8532 > DSM-8532 > JAEWSN01. Next base: position 4,790,982 of record OW818693.1, read on the forward strand.
GCGCCATGGAAAAGAACCTTCCGATCGAGCATGACTTCATCCGGGACATCATCCGGATCGGGCTGCCGATCGTCCTCCAAAACCTGATTTTCAACGGATTGGCACTGGTGGACAATGTCCTGATCGGTGGATTGGGCGCGGCACCGATCGCTGCGCTTGGCGTCGCGAATCGGCTTGGGTTTGTCTTCGCGCTCCTGCTCTTCGGCATCCATAGCGGAGCGAACATGTTTGGCGCGCAATTCTGGGGCAAACGGGATTTGTCCGGTGTCCGGAAAGTGCTTGGCATCGCCTTGATCGCGGGGATCGCGGCATCCGGCCTGTTCCTGTTGATCGCACAGCTGATGCCGGAAAGTTTCATCCGCTTTTTCATCGACGATGACGAAGTTGTGCGGATGGGCGCGGACTTTCTGCGGATAGTGAGCTGGAGTTATCTGCTGCAGGCGGTCACAAGCGCCTTCGCCATCCAGAGCCGCGGCGTCGGACGGACAAAGCCCCCGCTCATGGCCAGTGCGATTGCCCTCTGTCTGAATACGGGTCTTGGCTATCTGCTCATCTACGGGAAGCTCGGACTGCCCGCACTCGGTATCAAGGGCGCTGCGACAGGTCTGCTGGTTGCGCGTTTCGTCGAGATGGGCATCCTGGTTGGCATCATCTATCTGAAGCGCTATGAGCTGGCGCTGCATGTCCGCGACTTGCGCGGGATCACCCGGGAATTTCTCCTGAAATTCATCCGCCCGGTTCTTCCGGTCATTGCCAATGAGATGCTCTGGGCCATCGGGATCAGCATGTATACCTTTTTCTATGGGAAGATGGGGCGCTCCGCGACAGCGACCGTCCAGATCATGGAAGTCCTCAACGGGATGTTCTTTGCCGCGTTCATCGGATTCGGAAACGCGTGCGGCACCCTCATTGGAAACGGAATCGGCGCAGGGCGGGACGATCTCGCAAGAAAGTACGCGAACCGCAGCATCCGGATCGGTACGGGCGGCGCAGTCATCATGGGGATTCTGTTGTATGTGACCGCACCCTTTTTCCTCGGCTTTTTCAACGTCGGCGAGGACATTCTTGCCTCCGCCCGTATGGCGACCCTCGTGTATGCGCTTTACATGCCTGTCAAGGTCATCAACATGGTGATGATCGTCGGGGTTTGCCGGAGCGGAGGCGATACGGTGTTTGCGGCTTTCATCGATGTGCTGGGACCCTGGCTGATCGGAATCCCGATGGCCGCGCTGGGGGTGTATGTCCTGCACTGGCCGTTTCACCTTGTGTTGGCACTCGTATTCATCGAAGAAGCGGTGAAGGCCGCGTTCGGGCTCTGGCGGCTGCGTTCGGGCAAATGGCTGCACAACCTGGTGCGCGATGTGCCGACCGGGACACGCGACTGAACCACGTTGCATGGGAGGAATCATGCGCGAAACCGATTTGTACGAACCGGTCCGGGACTGGTTGATGAAGTCCGGATGGACGGTGCGGGCCGAAGTGAAGGGTTGCGACATCGCGGCAATGGATGGGGACCGGCTGGTTCTTGTGGAGCTGAAGACATCCATGAACTTCGAAGTGGTCCTGCAAGCCGTGGACCGGCAGCGCACGGGGGACCTTGTCTACATTGCGGTTCCTGCGAAGATGCGGACTTTTACCGGGAAGCGTTGGAAATTGGCGACACACCTTCTCAAACGACTTGAGATCGGGCTTCTGCTGGTTCACTTCCCCCAGCATGCCATTTCCGCCGAACCCAGAGTGGAGGAAGTCATTCCACCCGTTCCCTTTGATCGCGTCCAAAGCCGCAACATGGCCCAAAAACGGCGCGAAGCGCTGATGAAGGAGTTCAAGGCGCGTTCCGGGGACCACAACAGAGGCGGGAGTGTGAAAAAGCCGCTTGTCACCGTGTATCGGGAGCAGGCCCTGTCCATTGCACGATGTCTGCATGAAACCGGGCCCACCTCGCCGAAAGTGCTTCGGGCCATGGGGACGGATGCCACCAAGACGACGGCAGTCCTCCATGATAATCATTACGGTTGGTTCGCATCTGTTTCCAGAGGCGTTTACCGTTTGACGGAAAAAGGCGTCGAAGCGCTGGAACAGTATGCGTCTGTCCTGGATGCACACGCAAGAGCGACTGGGACATGCGTCACTTTCCCTGTCGACCCGGCGCGGGAAGAAGGAACCCTGCCTGGTCGGATCAGCCCGGGAAAAGGACGCCGATCCCGTACGAAACCTTCGGACCGGTGACGGGATCGGATAACCTGCGCTTGCTTTTCATCGGTAACTCTGTCTATAATATTGTCATTGAACACGCGTTTATCCGCATGTCGTTCCTTCCTGCGTGTTGATTCAGAAGAAGTCCGATATTCATCCAGACAGGGAGTCAAGGCGATGAAGAGCGAGGAAGTGGCACGGTTGGCGGGTGTATCCCGTTCCACCGTTTCCAGGGTCATCAACAATTACAGCAATGTTCCGGATGAAACCCGCGAAAAGGTCATGAAGGTCATTCGTGAACATGATTATGTCCCAAACACTTCCGCGCGTATCCTTGCCGGAAAAGGGACCGACACCATCGGCCTTTTCTTTTTCAGCGTACATGCCGAACTGCGTCCTGGTCGCATTTACGGCAACAGTTTCTTTGGCCCCTTCGTGAATGCTGTTGTGGATCGATGCAATCTGCGAGGATACTCCGTTCTCATCCATACGCTTTATCGTTCCGAGGATTGCCGCCGCATCCCGCTGGCCTGGTCGGAGAAGCGCATTGATGGCGCCATCATCATCGGAACCGAAAAGAATGCGGAAATAGAAAGGCTGATGTCCCAAACGGCTTGTCCGCTTGCCATTGCGGACTACAACCAGAAAACCGTGGAGAAACTTGCTTCTCCTGAATCACGGCTGCTTACCGTGAATTCGGACGACGAAGCGGGCATTTTGGCGTGTGTGGAATACCTGGTCAAACTTGGCCACAGTGACATCGGACTCATCGGAGGACGCATGAACACATGGTCCGGCGAACGCCGCCTGCGCATCTTCAAGGCGTTGATGAAAAAACTCGGACTCCCGCTGCGGCCAGAATGGTGCCCGGACGGGGATTTCTCTCCGGAAAAGACAACAAGCGTCATCGAGTCCATGATTGCCTCCGGAGACATGCCGACCGCCCTCATTTCCTCCAACGACGACATGGCCCTGGCCGCCATTGAGACTTTCCGCAAGGCGGGTGTGAATGTACCCGAGGATATCTCCATCATCGGGTACGATGACGGACTTGCCGCTCCCTGGGCCCACCCGGCACTGACCACCATCCGGGTTCCGTTCCTCGACATGGCCGAACAGGCCGTGGAGGGGCTGGTCGAAATGCTCGGGGACGATAAGCCTTCCGTGCAGTCGGTCACCCTGCCAGTCGAACTGGTCGTACGGGATTCGTGCGCGGCTCCGCGAAGAACGGGAACCCGCGAGCCATGAGCGCGGTGCGGCGGACGACCGGAGCAGTTCCACCCCGGTATGGGGGATGCTTTTTTTTAGGCCATATTGAACGCGCGTTCACAAATGAACCGGGTCCATGACGGAAAGCGGGAAACCGCTCGTAATACCACGTATGTCGCAAGGAGGTATCCCATGCAGTTCGGAAGGTTCGACGACGCCAATCGGGAATATGTCATCACCACCCCACGGACCCCGTATCCCTGGATCAATTATCTGGGGAACGATCAGTACTTCGGCCTCATCTCCAACACGGCCGGAGGCTATTCCTTCTATCGTGATGCGCGCCTGCGCCGTGTCACCCGCTACCGCTACAACAACATCCCTGTTGACAATGGCGGACGCTATTTCTACATCAATGATGGCGGCGACATCTGGAATCCCGGATGGAAGCCTTCCCGCAAGGAACTCGATGCTTACGAGTGCCGGCATGGCCTGGGCTATACGAAAATCACCGGCGAGCGCAACGGCGTGGCTGTCAGCGTGACGGCCACAGTCCCGCTCAAGTTCAACGGGGAGGTCTACAAGGTCACCATCTCCAACAAGTCCGGAAAGGAAAAGAACCTGAAACTGTTTTCCTTTCTGGAATGGTGTCTTTGGGACGCCAATGAGGACGCACTGAACTTCCAGCGCAATTTCTCCACCGGTGAAGTGGAAGTGGCGGGCTCCGCCATCTACCATAAGACGGAATACCGCGAACGCCGCAACCATTATGCCTTTTATTGGGCCAACCAGGCCGTGGACGGCTTCGACACGGATCGCGAAAGCTTCATCGGACTTTATGAGGGTTTCGAAGCACCGAAAGCCGTAGTCGCCGGACAATCGACGAACTCCGTCGCCCATGGCTGGCAGCCCATCGCATCCCATTTCTTCGATCTGAAGCTGGCCGCCGGGGAAGAGCGGACCATCGTCTTCGTCCTTGGATATGTCGAGAATCCCGTTGCGGAAAAATGGGAAAGCAAGGGCGTCATCAACAAGACCCGCGCCCTCGCGATGCAGGAGAAATTCAGCACCCCCGCCAAGTTCGACGCAGCCATCGCCGAGCTTTCCGCCTACTGGGACAACCTGCTCTCCATCTATTCCGTCCGGACTTCGGAAGAGAAGCTGGACCGCATGGTCAATATCTGGAACCCCTACCAGTGCATGGTTACCTTCAACATGTCCCGGTCGGCCTCTTATTTTGAATCCGGCATCGGCCGCGGCATGGGCTTCCGCGACTCCAACCAGGATCTGCTGGGCTTCGTGCATCAGATTCCGGAACGGGCGCGGGAACGCATTCTCGACATCGCCGCCACGCAATTCCCGGATGGCGGCTGCTACCATCAGTACCAGCCTTTGACGAAGAAGGGCAACAATGATGTGGGCGGCGGCTTCAATGATGATCCGCTGTGGCTCGTTCTCGGGACGGCGGCCTACATCAAGGAAAGCGGCGATTACAGCATCCTCGACGAGAAGGTGGCATATGACTGCAATCCGGACAACACCGGCACATTGCTGGACCATGTGACCAATTCTTTCTATCATGTGGTCAACAACCTCGGACCGCATGGTCTGCCGCTGATCGGCCGTGCCGACTGGAACGACTGTCTCAACCTCAACTGCCATTCCACCGAGCCGGGCGAGTCCTTCCAGACGTTTGGCACGGCAGACGGGCGCGTGGCGGAATCCATTTTCATCGCCGGCCTCTTCACCTATGTCGCACCGGACTATGCCACGATTCTGCGCAAGAAGGGCATGGATGGCAAGGCGGCCGAAGTGGACACGCTTGCCGCAAACATGAAGAAGACCGTCATGGAACACGGTTATGACGGAGACTGGTTCCTGCGTGCCTATGACGCGTTCGGCGGCAAGATCGGCAGCAGAGAAAACACAGAAGGCCAGATCTTCATCGAACCGCAGGGCATGTGCATCATGGGCGGCATCGGTCTGGATGACGGAAAGGCGCTCAAGGCGCTCAAGGCCGTCGAAGAGCGTCTGGAAACGCCGTACGGCATCGTGCTGAACAACCCGGCCTATACCGAATACGATTCGAAACTCGGTGAGATTTCCTCGTATCCGCCCGGATACAAGGAGAATGCGGGCATCTTCTGCCACAACAACCCCTGGATCATCACGGCGGAAACCGTGGTCGGTCATGGCGACCGGGCCATGGATCTGTATCGGAAGATCGCACCTGCCTATGTCGAGGAGATCAGTGAAATCCACAAGACCGAACCGTATGTGTTCGCCCAGATGGTGTCCGGCAAGGACGCACCGGTTCAGGGCGAAGCGAAGAATTCCTTCCTGACCGGAACGGCCGCATGGACCTACTATTGCGTTGCAAACTCGATTCTGGGCATCCAGCCCGAGTTCGACGGTTTGAAGGTGGATCCCTGCATTCCTTCCGACTGGAAGGGCTTTTCCGTGACACGCAGGTTCCGCGGCGCCACGTATGTCATCGAGGTCGTGAATCCCGATGGCGTCCAGAAGGGTGTCAAGTCCGTCACTGTGGATGGAAAGGACATTGCGGGCAATGTGCTGCCGGTTCTTGCAGCCGGGACAACCCACCAGGTGAAGGTGGTCATGGGCTGAAGACTCACAGCTCCCCCCGTGAATCCTTTTTTCCAATGATGGGTAAGCTGGAACTTCCGCAACTTGAATTGTTCAATCCGTCACCGTCCTCGTCACAAGGGAACTGTAGATTCGTTCTCGAAAAAGCACCGGACCGCCGCGATTCGCCATCTCGAGTGCTTCCGCAGGAAGCACGGGACTTCAGCATGGCTCAGCGCGGCTCAACTCCCCATCCCGAGTACTTCCGCAGGAAGTGCGGGGCTTGCAGGGGAGTTGCCGGTGCTTTTTCTTCGCCCTCATCAACAGTTCCCAATGCTCCTGCGGAGTGTTCCTTGATTGAACAATACAAGCTGTTGCGTTTGGACAAAACAGTTGAAAAAGTGTTTCATCCGGGTTCCCCGGCAGACTAGTATCGGCGAAGTTATATTTACAGAAAAACGATTCGAGGAACAGAATCTAGCGAGGGACCCCCACTACTTGTCATCTATATCCATTTCAATGAAACTGGTATATTTTGGGACCAGGAAGCCGCCAATGAAAAAGCAAATAGATGATAAAGAACCGTAAACTCCTCACTGTCGGAGGGGATACGGCGCCTTTTCCCTGTTCCCGAAGCGGCAACTGTGCTATTCTTGTTCTGTTGTGAATCCCGCCGGCCTTCCAGCAGGCAGGATTGCCGGATTTCTGCGTAACATGGCGGAACAGAAGGATTTGAGGAGATCGGATTCATGCTTCGAAACTTGTCGGGAGACGCTTCTTCCGCAGCGGATAGGAACAAGAATGCCAGTGACGGCCCTGACCTTGTCGGGATGCCCTTTGGATGGGATTGCAGCGCGGTTTCGGCTGGGTTCAGCGGAAAGTCGGGCGGGGTGAGTCCCGCGCCTTATGATTCGCTGAACCTTAGTTTTCAAAGGGCCGATTCTGCCGGGAATGTCCTGGAGAACCATCGTCGACTGCTGGAGGCGCTCGGGCATGCGCCGGATAAGGCCGTTCGCGCCAGGCAGGTGCATGGCGCAAGGATTGCAGTGGTTTGTTCGCGTCAGGGTGGGATTCATCCGGAGCCGTTGCCGGAATTGGACGGAGTGGACGGGCTTCTGACCGATGAACCCGGACTCCTCCTGCTGACATCCCATGCAGACTGTGTTCCCGTTTACCTCCATGATCCCCTGAACCGTGCAGTCGGCCTGGTTCATGCAGGATGGGGCGGAGTGCTGGCAGGGGTTGTGGAGACAGCTGTCGGAAAAATGAGGGACACCTACGGGACGGATCCCGGAACCCTGCGGGTCGGTATCGGACCCCATATCCGCGCATGCTGCTTTGAGGTGCGGGAGGATGTGGCTGCCCGATTCCGACAGAAAGCCTGGTGGTCGGAAAGCTTCATGCTGGAAACCAACTACAGGAAAATGTTCATCGATTTGGAAGCCAGCCTGCGTGCCATTTTCAAGCAGGAGGGGATCAGGGAATCCTCCGTGTCTTCCTCGACGGCCTGCACCTGTTGCGGGAAGGAACGTTTTTTCTCCCATCGCGGGAGTGGCGGAGACACCGGAACCGGGAACGCCTGGATTATGCTGATGAATGCTGATGGAAAAGGGACCGAGAACCCCGCAAGGACATCGAAAAAGGATCGGATCGGTACCGGAAGCGGAAATGAGAATGGAAGCGGGCCCAGAACCGGTAACGGGTCCAGGAATGGAAATGGAAACCGCACAGCCGGCCTCCTTTCCCTTTTGTTTGCCTTCCTGATGCTGACGGCCGGATGCTCGGGCGGATTGAACGGATTGACGGGGACCGGCGGTACGTCAGGTTTGCCTGTCGCGGAGGCAAAGCCGATTCTTCCTTCAACCGGGACCTCGGCGGACACGATCCTGCTTGAGGACAAGGGCCCTGCCAAGGGGGGAACCCTCCGTTTGTTCATGCAGCGTCCCGCCCTGCTGGATCCCCTTCGGACACTGGACGCATATGTCATGGATTATGGATGGTTCATCTATGATCCGCTTGTCCGGTTTGAGGAAAGCGGCAGCGTGGAGCTACTCCTCGCCCAATCCGTCCTTCCTTCGCAGGATGGGCGCGTATGGGACATCACCCTCCGCAAGGAGGTCCTGTTTCATGACGGGACAAAGCTGACAGCAGAGGATGTTGTATTTTCCATCCTTCATGCCAGGGACGCAGGACCGACGGGACCTTATTCGGTATCCCTGTCGAATCTGGAATCCGCCGAAGGGGTCGGGAACGATCTCGTCCGGGTGATCCTGAAAGCGCCTGACGACCATTTTATCAGAAATCTCGATTTTCCCATCCTGCCAGCCCACGCCTGGACCGAGGGCACCAAGGAGACGGAAGGCAGTCTGAAACCTGTCGGAACAGGCGCCTATCACTTTGTCAACCGGGATGACGAGGGCCTGACGCTTGATCGGAATCCCGGATGGTGGAATCTGTCACATCCCGGCGGGCTCACGCATGAAATCTGGCCGGATGCCATCCGGTTCGTTTTCGGGAATGGAGAGGCGGAGAGAATCACCTTCTTCCAGCAGCGGCGCATTGACGTTTCCTGGACCCAGACGGCGGACAAGAGCCGCTATGCGAATCGAATGGATCTCGAATACCGGGAGTATCCGGGAAACCGTGTGGAATACGCCATTCTCGGCGCGAAGGGAAACGGGGTGCGCAATCCGGTCGTGAGAACCCTTCTGCTCCGCTATCTGGCCTCTTGCGCACAGACGGACGGCGTTCTTTCCGGCGCACCCATGACGGCGGCCGGACTCGAACCCCTCTCCCTGGATTCGGTTGTTCCCCTGCTGGAAGCCGCGGGATGCAAAATCCAGAAGTTCGGGGAGGATCGACAGGTGTTGTCCGTTCCGGCAACGGCGGGTTGGCGTCAGGCATCCCTCAACATCCGCTATGATTCCCTGAATCTGGAGCGGCTGAAGACGGCGGAGTGGATGACGGACATGCTCGGACGCCTTGGCGTTGCCGTCGTCCGGGAAGAAGCAACCCTGGAAGAAGAGCGGAAACTCGTCGCGAACGGCCAGTTCGACGTGCTTCTGCTTGGTTCCGCCGTACCTGCCGGCATGACGCAGGAAGACATGATAGCCTCCATGCGCACCTTCATGGGCGGAGCTGCCGCTGCGGCGGACGTGATGCCGTTGTATCGGGAACAGCGGGCGATGCTGTACAACACACGCATCCGGGGTGAAAAGAATCCGAGTGCGGGAAATGTGTATGGCGGTTGGCCGGAATGGTATCTTCTTACTGCCGCAAAGGAAAACGGCGGTTCCTGAAAGGAGCGGCATGGAATTGGCCCTTCGACCGTATCGGGCGTCCGATTTCGAAATGCTTGCCCGCTGGTATGACCGGCGCGAGCTTTTTGTGCACGCCATCGGTGAACGTTCCCTTGAGGCGGCACTTCCCGGGCTTCTGACCGGCAAGCCGGGTCTGCGAATCCTTGCCGCGGAGGAAGGCCGGCCGGTCGGGCTGATTGCTTCGGAGCGGCGAAATCTTCGGAATGGCGCCGTGCTCTGGATCAGAATGTTGCTCGTTGAACCTGGGGAGCGCCGGAAAGGGTATGGACGTGCGGCCATTGCGCGTCTTTTCGGTCTGGAGGGCGTCGGTGCCGGAGCCGCCATCCACAGGGTCCTTGTTGCCGTGGACGAAGCCAATGAAGAGGGTATGGCCTTCTGGCTGGCACAGGGCTTTCGGCCTCTGCACACGCTCAAGTCGGATTCATCCGCCCGTCCCGTCCATATCCTGGTGTGGGAGGTGCGGCCGGCATGAAGCGCCTGTCGCTTGTTTGCGCAGTTGGCATGATGGCTGGCGTGCTCCTTGCGGGCAGGCCCATGCCTTTTCTGGTTGTCACGGCACTCCTGCTGGCTGTGGCGCTTGTCTGCGGCCCTGATCTCTACCTGCAGTTCCGCCTTCGTGCGGGAGAACATCCATTCCTTGATGCGTCGGCACTGCGCATCTGGCTCCTTCTGCCGGTCGGCCTTCTCCTTTTCGGCTTTGTCCGCCAGGAATGGATGCTTGCCGAAATGAACGGCCTGTTTGCGCATTGGAACGGGCGGGATATGACGACCCTGGAAGGCTGGGTGGCGGATGATCCCCAGGTGAACGTGGACAAGGTGGTGTTCATGATCGCGTTGGAGCCGGCAGGAACCGGCCACTCCGTCGGATCCGCAGATCATGGGAGTCCGGACAGGGGTGGAATCCGCGCCACGCTGTATGGGCCTGTTTCCGGTGATTTGCCCGGATACGGGGATCGGGTCATGTTCTCCGGATCTTTGCGCTTGCCGGATGGAAAGCGGAATCCCGGTGGCTTCGACATGGCGATGTACCTGGCCGCACGCGGCATGCAGGCGCAGATGACACTGGACGGACTGCCTGTCCTGCGATCGGGAAACCGGGGGAATCCCCTGATTGCGATGGGCCTCACCTTGAAAAAGGCGGCAATCGCCCAGCTGGACCGCTATCTTCCCCCGGATGCGGCGCCAGTCATGGCCGGAATGCTCCTCGGCGAGACCTCCGCGCTCGATCCCGGCCTGAAGGATTCCTTCCGGGCCGCGGGTCTTTCGCACATCATGGCGGTGTCCGGCGCCAACATCGCTTTTCTGCTGCTCCCGCTCATGTGGCTGCTCAAGCGGTTCGGCATCAATCTCAGGCGTCGCTCTGCCGCAGCCTTGCCATTACTTGCGCTCTATGTGCTCATGACCGGGTTCGACGCATCCATCGTGCGTGCGGCCGTCATGGCCTGTGTGATGCTCGCCGGGGGTTTTCTCTGGCGAAAGACGGATTTGGCCTCGTCCCTGTCCGTCTCGCTGGTTCTGATGCTTGCGGCGAACAGTGCATGGCTCTTCGACGCGGGCTTTCAATTGTCCTTTCTGGCGACCGCCGCCATTGGGCTGTTTCTGGATCCCCTGTCGGGCAAACTTCCCCGGATGATCCCGAAGACGCTTCGCGATACGCTTGCCGGAACCCTTTCCGCCCAGGCAGGCGTACTGCCGGTGTTGACGGGAACCTTTCACTCCCTCTCCCTGCTGTCCATTCCGGCCAATCTCCTTGTAGTCACGTTGACCGGGTTCCTGACCTTGTCAGGCGTCCTGCTTGTTTTCTGCGGGCTTGTTTTGCCGATTCTCGGGGCTGGAATCGGTCAGGCGCTCGGATTCCTGATCGCCGTACTGGTCCGGTTCGTAACCTGGACGGCGGCCATGCCTGGTGCGGCCATTGCCGTTGCGACACCGCCTGTTGTCATGTTCCTCCTGTACGGCGCGGTACTCGCGTTTCTACGGTTCGGGAAGCAGCTGTTTCCACTTGACCTGAGGCGAAAATGGGTACCGGTGCTGATTCTGGCCGGTGTGGCCCTTGCGGTTGTTTCCTGTCTGCCATCGAAACGGTTGGAAGTCATCGTGGCGGATGTGGGACAGGGGGATGGAATCCTTCTGCGGACACCGGCCGGGAAATCCATCGTCATCGATGGCGGGGGTTCCGCTTCCGACTCGGAAGGCTCGTGGTCCGGGGAACGGATCATGCTGCCGCTGCTGCAGTCTGAAGGAGTCGTTGTTCCCGATCTGCTGGTTTCCACGCATCCCCATGCGGATCACCTCGCAGGACTACGGACCGTAGCCGAACTGGCAGGCGCGCGGGAAATCGCCGTTTCGGATTCTGCGGAGCCGGATCCGCTCTTCGAACGGATTACCCGGGAAAAAGCCATTCCGGTCCGAAAGTTGTCCATGGGCGACATCGTCTGGGCGGAACCCGGACTCTCCCTGAAAGTCCTGTCTCCGGACCGGGACTGGGCGAGAGCCAACCCTGATCCGAATGAAGGCTCGCTGGTTCTGTGGCTCGAATACCGTGAATTCTCGATGCTTCTTTCCGCCGATGCGGGTGAACTTGCGGAACAGCATCTTGTGGAACTCGGTCTTCCGGGCCACGCGGACATCCTGAAGGTCGGGCACCACGGAGCCGGAACATCAACCGGAGAGGCGCTTCTGCAGGTGATCCACCCGCAGGTCGCCGTCATCAGTGTGGGAAGGAACCGGTATGGCCACCCGACGCCGGAGACATTGCAACGGCTGATGAAGGCGGGCGCCGTCGTTCATGTCACGCAGCAGTCCGGCGCATTTCTGTTGAGAACCGATGGGCGGTCTTTTTCCTGGCAGCCTTTCGTCAAGCCGATCAAAACCATGTTCGATGGCCTGTACCGATGACGGGACCTCCCGAATCCCGTATAATGGATGGAGACGGTCCGTGGGAATGTGCGCATTCGGGGAGATGACAGGATGGCAAAAAGGGAAACAGGTCAGGGGTGGGCATCCAAAAAGGAATCTTCGCGTGATGGCGTGGCGGATATGCGGCAACAGCTGAAAACCGGTATTCCCGCATCCTGCCTGCTGCTGTACGGCGAAGAGGTCTTCCTGATCGAGCGTTATGTCAAGGAAATCCGGGACCTGATCCTGCAGCCCGATACCGCCGCCTTCAATGAAGTCATACTGGAGGGTCGCGTTCGGCCGGAGACGATTCTCGATGCCTGTGAAACCTATCCGGTTTTTGCGGAACGGAAACTCGTCATCGTCAAGAAAAGCGGACTGTTCAAGGCTGCCCGGAAAAAAACGGCGGCGGGGGACGGGGAGGACACGGAAGATGGCGCAGGCACTTCCGGAGCGGATGCCGCAGCGGATGGAGAGCCGGCCGGAGCTGCCCGTGAGCCGGAACCGGAACCCGACAAGAACGACAAGTTTGACTGGAAGCCCTTCTTTGAGTCACTTCCCCGCCATACGCTTCTGGTTTTTGTGGAAGAAACGGCAAACAAGACGCTCGGACTCTACAAGCTGGTCGACAAATACGGACTCGCAGCGGAAATGCCGCTGCAGAAACCGGACATGCTGGGCAAGTGGATCCAGAAGGGATTTGCCCACTCGGGAAAGAGGATTTCCCCGGACGATGCCGATTTTCTGATGCATCGGGCGGAGGATGGAATGACGGCGCTCCATCAGGAAATCGACAAGATCCGCCAATACATGGGGGAAAGAACGGACGTGACCAAGGAAGACATTCGCGCGGTGGTCTCCCCTTCCATCCGGAGCCGCGTCTTCGACCTGATGGATGCGGTTGCGGGCGGAGAGCGCGCCAGAGCGCTGCTAATGCTGGATGAGATGATCCAGAAACGGGAGCCGGAACAGAAGATCTTCTACATGCTGGGCAAGCAGATGGGCCGGCTGATGCAGATCAAACGGATGGGACCCGGCCTCTCCGCGGACAGGAAGGCGGAAAGGCTCGGCATGAATGCATACGCGCTCTCCAAAATGGAACGGCTCGCCGGACGCCTGTCGGAATCAGCCGTCTCCCGATTTGTCCTGGAGGCTGCGGAGATGGATCTTGCCGTCAAGGGCGGACGCATCAAGATGCGGCTGGCCCTTGAACTCCTCATGGCAGGCGCGGGTCAGAACTGATTACATTGAAAGGCCGTTTTCGACTTTTCCGTCGGAATCGGAATTAACATTGGCTTAACATGGACATGATACATTCCCAACATGCAGGCGGTATCATGAAGTTGCCGAAAGCGGCATGAACCGTTTGTCACATCGAAGGGAGCAGCATCATGATGAAGAAGATTCAGCTCGCAGGAGCCCTGCTGGCCACCGTACTTGCCCTGACTGCCTGTGGAAGCCCGACCCAGGGCGCGAAGATTGCCATTGAAGGATCCACCTCCATGCAGAAACTGGTCCAGGAGCTGGCCGATACCTATACGGCCAAGAACCCCGGCGTAACGATTGAAATCACCGCTGACGGATCCAGCGCGGGCATCAAGGCCGCCGGAGCCGGCACCACGGATATCGGCATGTCCTCCCGGGCCATCAAGGACGAGGAGAAATCGACCGGTCTGGTGGAAAAGCAGCTCGCCTGGGACGCCATCGCAGTCATCGTCCATCCTGATAATGCAGTGAAGGACCTGACCGTGGAGCAGCTTGCACAGATCTACACGAAACAGGTCACAAACTGGAAGGACTTGGGCGGCGCCGATTCCGCCATCGTCGTGGTGGCACGTGACACCTCCTCCGGTACACGTGAGGCGTTTGACACGCTCACCGGCACGAAGGACGTCGTGAAGGCCGACCAGGAAGCCGCCAAGACAGGCGAAGTGAAGACCGTTGTCGCCCAGAACCCGAATGCCATCGGCTACTTGTCCCTTCCTTATGTCGATGCAACCGTCAAGGCGCTGAATGTCGGCGGTGTGACTCCTACCGAAGCAACCGTCTCGGATGGAACCTACATCATGAAACGTCCGTTCGTCCTGGTCACCAAGGGCGACCCGAATCCGGCCGTGAAAGCGTTCTATGACTTTATCACCTCCGATGACGGAACCGCCATCATTGCAAAGGAAGCACTCCCTGTAAAATAATACGGGAAAAGGCCATCAGGGCGGTCCGGGGTTCCCGACCGCCCTGATGGTCTGGTTCCGGACTGTCATTGGCGGGAACGAAAAGAAGGACGGTTTGTTTATGCATCTCCACGGGTTGCGCAGAAACGCGGGATTGGCGATACGATGACAATGTTGCAGAAAACCGGCGTACGGGGAAAAAGAGCGGGACGGGAATGGGAACGCCTCATGGAGGCCATTTTTGCCGTCTGCGCCTTCATCGCAGTCGCTTCGGTGGCGGCCATATCCGCCTATATCCTGATCGCGGGCGTACCGCCGATTTTACAGGTCGGTATCGGTAGATTTGTTTTCGGCATGGACTGGAAACCCACGGCCGGCACCCCGCAGTTCGGCATCTTTCCGATGCTGGTCGCATCTCTGCTCGGCATGCTGGGCGCAGTTCTGATCGGTGTCCCGATCGGCTTGTTCACGGCCATCTTTCTTGCCGAATTCGCCCCAAAACCGGTGGCTGCGTTCGTCCGCCCTGCCGTGGAGCTCATGGCGGGCATTCCCTCGGTGGTGTACGGCTTTTTCGGTCTGACGGTCATCGTGCCGATGATTCGTGTCCACCTCGGCAGTCCGACCGGTGTCGGTCTGCTGGCCATGATCATCATCCTTTCCGCCATGGTGCTCCCGACCATTGTCAGCATCACGGAAACCGCGTTGCGCGCGGTTCCGGCGGAGTTCAAGGAGGGCAGTCTCGCACTGGGTGCCACGCAGGTGGAAACCGTATTCCGCGTGATGGTGCCGGCGGCCCGCTCCGGGATTCTGGCTTCCGTTGTGCTGGGCATGGGACGCGCCCTTGGTGAAACGATGGCTGTCATCATGGTCTGCGGAAACGTGGCGAAAATGCCGAAGTCCCTGCTCGACACCGTCAGCCCGATGACCGCCACCATTGCGAAGGACATGTCCTACGCTGGCCCCTTCCATCAGTCCACCCTTTTCGGGATCGGCGTCATCCTCTTTCTCTTCATCATGGGGCTGAACCTGCTGCTCACCACGCTGGCCAACAGGGCCGCGAGACGATAGGAGAGAATCATGGGCATGAAACGGAAAATCAGCGACATTGTGCTGAAATCCCTGATTTGGCTGTTTGCCGGGATTACGACCGCCTTTCTCGTCTGGATGGTGCTTGACATCGTCGTGCAGGGAATCGGGGGATTGTCGCCCGAGTTCCTCTTCAGCAATTACAACCTGTACAAGGGGCAGACCGGGATTTTCCCGATGATCGTCGGAACGCTGCTGATCATCTTCACGACGCTGTTCATTGCGGCGCCTGTCGGCATCTTCGCGGCCATCTTTCTGACGGAGTACGCAAAGCCCGGCCGGATGCTGTCGTTGATCCGGTTTGCCACGGAGAGTCTGTCAGGCATTCCCTCCATCATCTATGGCCTTTTCGGATACATCTTCTTCAAGGACGTCCTGGGACTTGGGTTTTCCGTTCTGTCCGCGTCCCTGACGCTTGGCATCATGATTCTCCCCGTCATGGTCAGAACGACGGAGGAAGCGCTGAAATCGGTTCCGAACGGCTATCGCGAAGGAAGTCTGGCACTCGGGGCCTCGCGCCTCCGCACCATCTTCCGGGTGGTGCTGCCCAGCGCCATTCCCGGCATTCTGACCGCGGTCATCCTGAGCATGGGACGTGTCATCGGGGAAACGGCCGCCGTGATCTTCACGGCGGGTTCGGTCGCAAAGGTCCCGGCCATCGGCCACCTGTTCGACAGCAGTGTCCGAACCCTCTCGGTCCATCTCTACATGGTCGCGCTGGAGGAGGCGGATTTCAAGAGTGCCTTCGCAACGGCGACGGTGCTGATGGTCCTCATCACCACCCTGAATTTTCTGGCAGGCCGCTTCGCGAAACGAATGATGAAGAAACAGACTGCCTGAACCGATGGATCAACAGGAATGGAAACGGCAACAAACATGGAGTGCAGCGCAAGACGCAGAGGAGCAGGCATGCAGGAAGACAGGGACAAGCAGGTGAAAATCGCAGTGCGGGATCTGGATCTCCACTACGGGGAGTTCCAGGCATTGAAATCCATCCGGATGGATGTGCGGGAGAATGAGGTGACAGCCCTGATCGGTCCTTCCGGTTGCGGAAAGTCCACCTTTCTCAAAACGTTGAACCGGATGAACGATCTTGTGGAAAATGTCCGCATCACGGGGAGTGTGAAACTCGATGGCCAGGACATTTATCGGGACGTGGACGTGGTGGAGCTCCGGAAGCGCGTCGGCATGGTTTTTCAGAAGCCGAACCCTTTCCCGATGTCCATCTATGAGAATGTCGCCTATGGCCCGAAAATCCACGGGGTCAAGAAGAAATCCGATCTCGACGACATCGTGGAGCGAAGCCTTCGGGCCGCCGCCTTGTGGGAGGAAGCGGGAGACCGTCTCCACAAGAGTGCGCTCGGGCTTTCCGGCGGACAGCAGCAACGCCTTTGCATCGCACGGACCCTGGCGACGGAGCCCGAAGTGATTCTGATGGATGAACCCACTTCGGCCCTGGACCCCATTTCCACCTTGAAAATCGAGGATCTCTGCGAGACCCTCAAACAGGATTATACGATCCTCATCGTCACGCACAACATGCAGCAGGCGGGCCGCATCTCCGACAAGACCGCCTTTTTCCTGCTCGGGGATCTGGTGGAATTCGGAAAGACGGAGCAGATCTTCAACACACCGCAGGACGAACGAACGGAACGCTATATCACGGGGCGGTTCGGCTGAGCCGGATCGGGAGGGAACAACCATGAGGAATCTATTGGACAGGGAACTGCAGCAGTTGAACGGGGAAATCCTCCGGATGGGCGGACTCGTCGAGGAATCCGTGGAACAGACCATCATTGCATTGCGGGAGCTGGATGGCGAGCTGGCCCGATCGATCGTTGCCAAGGATGATCTGGTCGACAACATGGAAACGAAGATCGAGAAGCACTGCCTCAGCCTTTTCGCGCTGCAACAGCCGTTGGCGGGCGATTTGCGGCTGATCGGCGCAAGCTTGAAGATGCTGACGGATCTGGAGCGCATCGCGGATCACGCATCGGATATCGCAGAACTGACCCTCAGGCTGATTGGTTCGCCTGCGGGGACAGTCCCCTCCGGTGTCTTCAGGATGGCGGAAATGACGCGCGTCATGCTCAGGAAAAGCCTGGACGCGTTCATCCGGCAGGATGTCGAAGCGGCGCGCGCCGTCTGCAAGGATGACGATGAAGTGGACGATCTGTTCAATGAACTCATCCTGGACCGTGTGAATGTCATGAAGGCGGATCCGTCGAGGGTGGAACAGTCCATTGACATCATGTTCATCGTGAAGTATCTGGAACGGATGGGCGACCATGCCACCAACATCGCGGAGTGGGTCATGTACAATGTGACAGGGCATCACGGCCACATGCAGCATCCGGAAGATCACCCCGAACGGGAGCGTCTTTTGCGCGAATCGGAATGAAGCGGGCGGAGGTAACACCCGATGGCTTTGAAAAGAAACATATTTCTGGTGGAAGATGAAACACACATCCAGCAACTCATCCAGTACAACCTCGAAGCAAGCGGCTTTCTGGTGAGTGCCTTTGGTTCCGGGGAGGAGCTGCTGCGTCAGTGCGGCAGCGTCATTCCGGACCTGTTCATTCTGGATCTGATGCTTCCCGGCATCGACGGACTGGAAATCTGCAGGCGGATCCGCAATGATGCCCGCATGCGCCTGATTCCCATCATCATGCTGACGGCGCGCAGCGAAGAGTTTGATCGTGTGCTCGGACTTGAACTGGGGGCGGACGACTACATCACCAAGCCGTTCAGCGTCCGGGAGCTTGTTGCGCGGGTCAAGGCGCTTTTCCGGCGGTCCGAGGCCACCCAGCCCATGGAGGGGGAAACCATCCGGGCAGGTGAACTTGTGCTGGATCCTTCCCGCCATGAGGCCTACAAGCAGGAAACACGTCTCGAATTGACCCTGAAGGAATTCGAATTGTTGAAAATTCTCATGCAGAACCGGGGAAAGGTTCTCACCAGGGATTTGCTCCTTGAAAAAGTATGGGGGTTCGACTATTTCGGGGAAACACGCACCGTGGATGTCCATATCCGGTATCTGCGGCAGAAGATCGAGGATGATGACGCCAAGCCCCTGTATATCGAAACTGTCCGCGGGGTCGGGTATCGTTTTGTATAGTCCCTGATCCGGCTCCGGAATGGAAACGGTCCTCCGTCGGAAGCTCAGCCTCGGAATCACTTTTCAATTGTGTTACAATGAGTTTGAGCGGATGCCGGGAAGTGCAAAAAGCCGGTATAATGGGAATGATCCCGGGGATGTCTTCAAGCAACCCCAAGAGGACATCCGACCGGAGCGCGGCAGATTGTCTGCCGACGGTTCACTCCCGGTCAGCCGGAGCGGAGCATATGCGCGAGTTGATCATGAAAGCGGGCGAGTTCCTTGGATTGGACAGCCCTATGGACATAATCAGAATGATTGTGGACATAGGGCTTGTTTCGTATCTTGTCTACAAGGTCATCGCCCTGGTGCGGGAAACCCGTGCGATGCAGCTGGTCAAGGGCATCCTGTTCATTCTTGTCGGCGCCAAGCTGTCCCAGCTATTCGGCCTTTCCACCCTGGCCTTCCTGTTCGAGGGGATGCTCCAGCTGCTCGGTTTCGGACTGCTGGTCCTGTTTCAGCCCGAACTCCGCCGTGCGCTCGAGAAAATCGGCAGCAGCGGATTCCAGGATCTTTTCATCAACCGGACCAATGAGGACCTGATCCGCAACACAACGGCCATCGAGGCCATTGTGCGCACCTGCCAGCGCCTTTCCGGCGAATATGTCGGAGCTCTGATCGTCATCGAACGGGACACGAAGCTCGGGGAAATCGTGAATACGGGCACCCAGATGGATTCGCTGGTCTCCTCCGAGCTGCTGGAAAACCTGTTCACCCCGAAAAGTCCGCTGCACGACGGCGCTGTGGTCATCCGCGACGCACGCATCAAGGCGGCTGCCTGTTACCTGCCGCTTACAGAGAACAGCGGTCTGAGCCGCGAACTCGGAACCCGTCACCGTGCGGCCCTCGGCATCTCCGAAGTATCGGATGCCATCGCACTGGTCGTATCCGAGGAATCCGGAAAGATTTCCTATGCCCATAATGGCGGGCTGACCCGGAACCTGACCCCGGACATGCTGAGAAAAGCCCTGAACCGTTTTCTGATCGATCGCGAGCAGGATCGGCGCAGATTCAAGTTCCGAAAGGTGAAAAACAGTGAACAAGCTGATTGATGGGTTCTTCGAGCACAAGATCCTGGTGCGGGTGCTGTCCATCCTGACAGCTGTCCTGCTCTGGTTCATCGTGCTCGACAACAACAATCCCATGATCACGCGCAACCTGTCGGTGCCTGTTGCGGGCAACCAGGATGTGCTGATCGACAACAACCTCAGAATTGTCGGGATTGGAGCGCCTTCCACCGTCGACATCACCATCCGCGGCCGTCGGAACAAAGTCAGCGAAGTCACATCCAACGATTTCAAGGTGGTGCTGGACTACGGACAGATCGAGACGTCCGGGCAGGTCGCCGTGAAGCTTGGGGAACCGGTCTACACGGGGGAGAGCAATATCGGGATTCTTTCGATGAATCCCTCGGAAGTGCAGTTGAATCTCGAGCGCATCACCGGCGTCACCTTTACCGTCGAAGTGCGCTGGGACGGAAAGATGCCGGCGGGCTACGCGGCTGCGAACGTGCGGGTGGATCCGAGCACGATCACCTTCGAGGACAAGGAAAGCCTTGTGAACAAGGTTGCGCGGGCGATCGTGCCGATCAATGCGGAAGAACTCGACAAGACCAACAACGTCACCCGGCGTGTTCTGGTTCTGGACGATGCGGGGAAATCCATCCCGCAATTCGACGGGAAGCGATCGGTGAACGTCAGTTTTGACCTGGTTCGCACCGTGCCAGTGTCCACGCGGATTTCGGGTACGCCTGCGGCAGATTGGTTTGTCACGGGCTTTGCTACGGTTCCGAAGGAAGTTCAGGTTCTCGGCAAGTATGAATCTCTGGCTTCCCTCGGTGTGGTGCAGGCGGCGGATATCGCTGTGGAAGGGAAGGAAGGCTCCTTCACCACGGATCTCGAACTGAAGGTACCGGAAGGTTTCACATTGTACGGAACGAAACCGCAGGTTCAGGCGGAAGTGCAGATGGAGAAGCTCATGGTGCGCGAATTCCCCATCCCGGTGGACAGTATCGCCATTCTTGGCATGGATCCGCTGAACAACCGCATGCTGCGCTTCATATCAACCGAAGCGGTCCTTCAGGTGAAGGGCAAGTCCAAGGATCTTGAGACGCTTTCCGCCGGCAAGTTCAGCCTGACCCTGGACGCAACGGGATTCACGGAGGGAGAGTATACCTTCCCCGTCACCGTGCAGGCGTCGTCAGGTCTCTCCGTACTTGGGGAAGTATCCGTCCGGGCGGTTGTCGAACCGATTCCAACCGCACCTGTGGAAACGGTGACCCCATGATCGGCCGGAACGACGGAACCGCTTCCCTCTGGCTGCTTCGGGACCTGCAGGTGAATCTGGACGACCTGACGCCGGAAACGGAAATGCCGATGCTGATGCGCCTTTGCACAAGACGGCTCGGGATTCCGCCCGAAGCCGTTCTTTCCGTATCGGTTCTGCGCGAATCCCTGGATGCGCGGAAAAAGGACGCCATCACCCTTGTCTATACACTGGTCGTCGAAACAGCCGTCCAGCCGTCCCGTGCATCGGAGGCCACGCCCTGGAAGCCGGCTTTGGCGCCTTCGCTTCCGATGCCGGCAAAGCGCCGGGACGGACATTCGCGCCCCGTAGTGGTCGGAGCCGGTCCCTGCGGCTTGTTTTGCGCACTGGCGCTTGCGGAGGCGGGAATGCCGCCGATCCTTCTGGAACGCGGACGTCCGGTGGACGAACGCCGGCGGGATGTTGAAGCCTATTGGCGGGAGGGCCGGCTGAACCCCGAATCGAACGTGCAGTTCGGCGAAGGCGGGGCGGGTACCTTCTCGGACGGAAAGCTGACAACCCGCATCCATGATCCGCGCTGCGAGCGGGTGTTGGAAACGCTCATCTCCTGCGGCGCGCCCGAGGAAATCAGAACCCGTGCAAAGCCCCATGTCGGAACGGATCGTCTTGCACCTGCGATGGCTGCCCTTCGAACCAGGCTGCTGGAACTGGGGACGGAAATCAGGTTCAGCGCCCGCGTCGACTCCCTGACGCTCCTTGACGGGCGGGTTTGCGGCGTTCGGCTTGCGGATGGTGATGAGATCGATGCGGATACGGTGGTCATGGCCATCGGGCACAGCGCACGCGACACCTTTTCCATGCTGTTTGGCCTGGGCGTTGCCATGGAAGCGAAACCCTTCTCCGTGGGGGTGCGAATCGAGCACCGGCAGGAAGCCGTCAACAACGCGCGATATGGCGGAAAGCGCCATTACAAGCTGGGTCCGTCCGAATACCAATTGTTCGAACGCTTTCCGGACCATACCGCCTACACGTTTTGCATGTGCCCCGGGGGCCGGGTGGTCGCGGCCGCCTCGGAAACGGAAACGATTGTCACCAATGGCATGAGCGACCATGCGCGCGACGGGCAGAATGCCAACAGCGCCTTTGTGGTTTCCGTCGGACCTGAAGATACGGGGACCCATCCGTTGGACGGAATGGCCTTTCAACGGCGAATCGAACAGGCTGCCTACCGTCTTGGCGGAAGTGGGAACGCTGCTCCAGTCCAGCGGCTCGGTGATTTCATGAACGGGCTGCCGGCTTCGCCGCTTGGGATGGTTCGACCCTCCTATACCGGGGAAGTGCGGCCGGCACGCCTGGAGGAGGGCTTGCCCTCCTTCGTGTCGAAGCGCTTGCATGACGCGGTTCCCGCCTTCGAACGCAGGCTGCGCGGGTTTGCCGATCCGGACGCGGTCCTGACCGGATTCGAGACGCGTACGTCCTCGCCGCTGCGCATCCTGCGCGGGGAGGACCTTTCAGCGATCGGAACACCGGGTCTGTATCCGGCTGGAGAAGGCGCCGGCTATGCCGGCGGCATCATGAGCGCCGCTGTCGATGGTCTGCGCGTGGCGGAAGCCGTGCTGTCCGCCCAAGGAGCCGGGTCGACCCCGGAAAGGAGTGGAGAAAGTGCGTAAACGTCTGGTCATGGTCTATCTCTGCCTTGTTTTTTTGGTTGCCGTCATTCTCTCCTTCTCAAGTTTCCAGCATTCGACCGACTTGTACCGGGCTGAAGTAAAAAGCAGACTCCTGGATGGTGCCGTACTCATCGGAGAAGCCATCACAAAGGAACCTCACGGAGACGAACCGGGTTCGATGGACCCGCTGGCGGTCCGATATGCGAATCTGATGGCCCAAAACAATACTGCGGGGGTCGGTGCCGAATCGAACCGCGTCACGTTCATCCGCGAAGACGGCGTTGTTCTGGGGGATTCACAGACCGATTCCCGCAAGATGGAGAACCATTCGGATCGGAAGGAAATACAGGATGCCCTGAAAAACGGGACAGGCAGCGCAGAGCGTGCCTCGGCCACCCTGGGTGTTCCATTTCTGTACCATGCGGAGCATTTCCCCGAACGGCACCTCGTCATCCGGCTTGCAATGCCGCTCCATGCACTCCAGAGCATCAAGGCGGGAATACTCCGCACCGCAGCGGCCGGCGTGGCCGGTAGTGTGCTTTTGACCGTCGTGTTGGCCTATGTCCTGTCGCGCTATGTGACATCTCCCGTCATTCGTTTGTCCAGACAGCTGTCCGCGATGTCGGAAACGGAATACAGCAAACGGCTGAGAACACCTGACGAGGCGGAACTCGGAACGCTGACGCAAAATGTGAATGTCATGGCGGAGCGTCTGGAACGCTCCATCCGTGATCTCCGGGACCGGAACGCAAAAGTCGACACCATCATCAACAGCCTGCAGAACGGTCTGGTGGCGGTGGATCAGGACATGAGGCTCATCATGGCCAATCCGGTTGTCTTCGGCATGTTCGGAATGAAAGAGCAGGCCGGCGCCATCGGACTTCCGCTGGTGGAGGTTTTCCGGAACCGGGCGTTGCTTGATATGCTGGAGACAACCGTTTCCAGCAATACGGAGCAGAAGCGGGAGATCATCACCTACGACTCGGGGAAACGCATTCTCGAGGTACATGTGTGTCCCATCAAGCCGATGGAAGGCAGCACGCGGAATACAGGAGCACTTGCCCATGTCGTGGATGTCACCGGAGTCCGGAAGCTGGAGGACATGCGGTCGGAGTTCGTCTCCAACGTCACGCACGAATTGAAGACACCGCTGACCTCCATCCGCGGCTTTGTGGAAACCCTTCGTTCGGGAGCGCTGCAGGACGAGGCGGTCGCCTCCCGGTTCCTGGACATCATTGATATCGAGGCGGACCGGTTGAGCATGCTGATCAACGACATTCTGTCCCTGTCGGAAATCGAAGGGACGAAACAGGAATTGTCCATTTCCTTGTTCCCGCTCGCACCGCTGACCGCGGAGGTGGTGGCGATTCTGACTGTCGCCGCATCGGAACGGGACGTCCGCGTGGAAGTGGACATCCCTGCGGAGCTGGAGATGACAGCGAACCGGAACCGGATCAAGCAACTGCTCATCAACCTGCTGGACAATGCGATCAAGTACAACCGGGAAGGCGGATCTGTCCATATCGGGGCGGAAACGGATCCGGAAGGGAAAACCGTCATCCGGGTGAGCGATACGGGCATCGGAATCCCCGAACCATACACGGAACGGATCTTCGAACGCTTTTATCGTGTCGACAAGGGGCGGGCGCGTGCACAGGGCGGAACTGGCCTTGGCCTTTCCATTGTCAAGCATATCGCGCAACTGTATGGCGGTACTGTGACAGTGGAGAGTGAACCGGGGAAAGGGAGCACCTTTACCGTGACGATTTGACGATTGCCTGTAATGGATTGAGCCGGACCCGGAACGGGAAAAAATGAAAATCGGCCGAAATCGAATGGCTGTTTGACGGGATGAAGGGAGATCGGGAATGGGGATTCTGTTTGAGAAGGCTACAGTTGCTACCGGTGTGGGCGGAACCATTCTGCGGAATGCGCACTTGCTTGTGGAGGACGGTGTCATCACTTCCATCGGGGAAGGGGCTTGGACAAAGGGCGAGGGAGGAAGGGCCGACGCCCATGAGCGTATCGATGCCACGGGCATGATGCTGCTGCCCGCTTTCTTCAATGCGCACACCCATGTTCCGATGACTCTGCTCCGCAATTACGCGGATGACATGGATTTGCAGGAGTGGCTTTTCACCCGTATTTTTCCGGTGGAGGACCGGCTGGATGGTGACGATGTCTTCTGGAGCACGCAGCTTGGCCTGATGGAGATGCTGGCCGGAGGAACGGCCGCCTTCACGGACATGTACTATTTCTGTGAAAGGACCGCGCAGGCAGTGCTCGACAGCGGCATGAAGATCCTCATGACCCGTGGGCTGACGCATGACGGTTCCAGCGACGACTTCTCGAATGATGCCCGGCTTGCGGACAGCCGTGAATTGTTCAAAAACTGGCACGGAGCAGGAAACGGCCGCATTTTGACAGGCGTGGGCCCGCATGCGGTCTACACCTGTTCCCCCGCCTATCTGGAAAAAGTGGGGGATCTGGCGATGGAGCTCGGTGTCCACGTGCATGTCCACATCGATGAAACCCAAAGGGAGCATGCGGAATGTCTGGCCAAATACGGACGGACACCGGTTGCGCACTGCGATGCGCTCGGGCTGTTCCGTGCGCCGACGATCGCCGCACACTGTGTTCACATCACCGAAGCGGACATGGAAATCCTGGCAGACAGGAAAGTTTCCATTGCGCACAATCCTCGCAGCAACCTGAAACTGGCCAGCGGCATCGCACCCGTTCCGGCTGCCAGGAAGGCGGGAATCCGCGTGGCGCTTGGCACGGATGGCGCATCGAGCAACAATGCGCTGGACATGTGGTCTGAAATGAACCTGGCAGCCCTCCTTCACAAAGGCGCCTCCCTGGATCCGCTGGCCATCACCGCTGCGGAGGCGCTGGAAATGGCGACCCGGTCCGGCGCGGAAGCGATGGGCTTTGATCGCTCCGGTGTCCTTTCCGTCGGCATGAAGGCGGACCTGCAGATGGCCGACATGTCGGCCGCACACTGGCAACCATTGCACAACCCGCTCTCCGCGCTTGTCTATTCGGGGCGTTCAGCGGATGTGCGCCTGACCATGGTGGATGGGCGGATCCTATATCGGAACGGGGAGTTCCTGACCATCGATGCGGAAAAGGTCCGCGCCGGCATGGCACAGACCTTTTCGAAAGTATTCGGGCACTGAATCACTGGCTGGTTGGGCACCGGACTCCGGGCCTTTCCCGATCGCATACGGGCACTGAATCACAGGACGGAAGGGCTTCGGATATGGAGCCCTTCCGTCCTGTTTGTGTCTTGTTTCATGGCTGGGCAGCCGGCTTGACCGGTTCGGTCGGCACGGCGACGATGGTTTTGTAATTCACATAGATAACCATGCCGGGTTTTCCGCCGGCCGGCTTTTTTACGTTGCGGACTGCGGTAAAGTCCACGTCTGCTTTCGGCGCCTGGCGCGCCTTGCTGTACCAGGCCGCATAGGAGGCTGCCTCCTCCAGGGTCGGATCCGGCACAGGTTTTCCGGCAGTCCGGATCACAACATGGGAGCCGGAGAAGTTCTTGATGTGGAACCACAGATCCTCGGCCCGGGCCATCTTGAGGGTGAGCCGGTCATTCTGGCGGTTGTTGCGTCCGATGAAGATCTCAAAGCCGTCCTTTGAGATGACGCAGAGCGGTTCGGCCGGAGGCGGATTCCCGGACTTGCCGATGGGTTTGGCACGTCCGCCCTTGCCCAGTTTCCGAACGGGCGGCTTCATGTATCCCTGGGAGATCATCTCCTCGCGAATTTCCTGGAACTCGGCGGGTTCCACCGCGTTCTCCAGTGCGTACAGAAGACTTTCCAGATAGGATGCTTCCGCCATGAGGCCTTCCAGCTGGCTTTCCGCATACCGGCATGCCGATTTTGCCTTTTGATACCGGCGGAAGTACCGTTGCGCGTTTTTCTGCGGATTCAGGTTCGGATCCAACGGGATGTCGATCATGTCGCCATTCTCCGAATAATAGTCCAGGACGGTGGCTTTTTCCAGACCTTCCTTCAAGGCGTGGATGTTCGCCGTCAGCAGCTCGCCGAATTTCTGCAGTTTCGCATTCCCCGCATTCTCGGAAAGGATGGTCTGCTGCTGGGAGAGGCGGCGCTGTACCTTGTCCAGATTTCCGGAGACGGTCTTCGACAGTTCCGCGCGTTTCCCCGAAAGACGTGCAAGCTTGTCCCGGTTTCCGTGGAAAGCGTCCAGTGCCTGGCTGAGAAGCGGGTATCCCGCGACGGTTCCCGCCGAGGCGAGGGTCCAGGCGTGATAATCCACAAGCCGGCCCGTATCCTGTGCGGCAATGGTGCAGGGGGAGAAGGCGTCCGATTCCAACTGATCGCGCAGGCTGGCAAGGGCCAGCTCAAGCCTGTGCAGCGCTTCGGGCGAAAGGGTGTCGGCGGCCGTGTCCGCATCCAGTCCGGCCATTTGGCAGACTTCCCGGCACAGGACAGGGGAGAAGCCGCGAAGCTGGTCCAGAATGGCGGCAGACAGCTTCTTGCCGGAGGCGGAGATCGCTGCAGTCGCCAAGGCCGGTGTTTCTCTGGCGGAGGGGTCCATTTTGTTCTGGGCGGGCGGGAGCTCGTAAGGATGGGCGGGAAGGACTTCCCGGACGCGACTGATGTCGTTTCCGACATGACGTGCCGCATCGAGGATGACATCGTTCCGGTTGATCAGGATGATGTTGCTCTGACGTCCCATGACTTCCACGACCAGTTTTTTCAGGCTGCGGTCGCCAAGCTCATCCTCCACCTCGATCTCCATCTGGATGATCCGTTCGAAATCCTGGCAGGTCACGCCACGGATGAGTCCACCGCCAAGATGCTTTCGAAGGAACATGCAGAACATGGGCGGGGAGGCCGGATTCTCCGCCCCTTCGTCGGCCGTGAGGTGGATGCGTGCATCCGAGCCGCCGCAGCAGATGAGCAGGCGATGGTTCTCTCCGCCCGCCCTGACTTGCAGGAGGAGGGTCTCCCTTGTGGGCTGCTGTATTTTCCCGATGCGTCCGCCGAGGAGCATCCGATCCAATTCCCGTGCCATGGCATGGGCCGTGATTCCATCGAATGGCATTTTGAGCCGCCTTTCCTTGTCCGTAGTGTCCAGCCCGCGGCCGTTTCGCGGCCGCCGGGGCCTGCCGCGCCCCCGGTTTGGGAACCTGAATGCAGGCAAGCGGGAGGACACCATCCGTGGAACATTGTACCCGTGTCGGGGGAGAGGCGTCAAATCGGCCGCTTGGCCGGTCGCCGCAGCCGGTTGCACTTCCCGCGCATAACGCAGTGTGATATAATGCCAATGCACGGATCATCCGTACGGAACACGCACTGCGGAAGAATTTCCGAGCCACGGCGCCTTGCGGTTGCAACAAGCGGCAATCGGTCGCCCGACGGAAAGGGGTAACCATGTCCCGGAATATGCGACGCTCCAAAGTCATCCGCGCCAATGTCCGACGCACACCCGCCGTTCTCCTGCTCCTGGCGCTCGCAGCCGTCATCGCCGCCGATCGTTTCATCGGGCTGGGTATGAACGGATTTGATTACGCCGCGCTGATCATGGTTACGCTCTTTGCCTTGAAAGGATACCTTCAGGGCCTGGTCAATACGGTTTTCAGCCTCCTCGGATATATCCTGGGCGCGATTGGCGCAATGCTTCTTTCCCCTTCCGCGGCAGCCTGGGTCATGATGCATACCGGCATTGCCAAGGCGCTGTCGGGAAGGCTGGAGAAAATCCTGCCGATGCTTTCCACCCTGCCGGTCGGCGCGCCCGGCACAACAACCGGTATTTCCGCTGCCGCCAACTGGCTCGAGCAGAATCCGACGGCACAAAAACTGCTCTCCGAGCAGCCGCTGCTGCTGCAAACCTTTCAAACGGCAAATCCCGCCCTGATCGGCACAGGGCTTCCGAAGGCGCCGGTCGCCAATCTCAACGACTGGCTTGTGTATTCCCTTCTTCGCATCATCGCCGTCTTTGTCCTGTTTCTGATTCTGAAACTGGTGTTTGTCCTGATTGGGAAACTCATCACCAACCTGATGAACCTGAGCATGGTGATGGGTACGGCCAATCGCACGGCAGGCATGTTTCTGGGATTGCTGGTGGGTCTGGTCGTTCTGTATGTGCTCGTCGGCACCATCATCCCGTTTCTCGGATCCCTCGAGTTCGTGAAGGTGCCACCGGCTTTTTCCGAGTCGAAGGTACTTGTCTGGTTCAATGCCCTGATCTCATTCATGGGAAGCGTGAGGTGAAGTATGCCGACTCTTGCAGGACTTATGGTGCGCGGTTCGGGACGATTCCCGGGCAAATTCTACATTGACCTCGAAGGTCAGTACGCCGTGGGGGACATCGCGGAAACCTCTGGTATCCCGAAGGAACGTGTCGAGGCGCTGTATATCGGTTGCGGCGCGGCTTATGAGGACAGTATCGGTGTGTATTTCTTCGATTCCCGTGAAAAGGCGCTCGACGCGGTGCGGGAACTTGAAGCCATCCTTGCCGGCGCTTCCGGAAAGGCCGTTTTCCTCACCCATGAGGAGATCGACTATATCCGGCAGGCACTCATCAACGAGGGAAGCAATGTCATCAGCGTACGCAATGAATTGAAGCGCAGGATTTTCGAGAAGTTCAACCGCTGACCCCGGTTTCGGAGACTACGGCAAACGGCAGGACCTGAAAAGCGCCACCAGCTCCTCGAACGAAACCTGGACCGGTGTGTTTGCCACACTTTTCGCTTGCAGCGAGAGGGATGCAAAGGATTGTATCTCGCTTTCCTGCAGGGGTTCAGCGGCTTCGAACAAAGGATGGAGAAACCGCGAAAACGATTCCGCCGATGCAAAACCGAGAGGTTCGAACAAAGACGCCATGCGAGCAGGCGTCTTTTTTTCAAGCCATTCGAAATATGCGGGCATCAACAAGGCATTCGCATGCCCGTGACCGATGTTCCGATAGTATGTGAGGCAATACCCCATGGCGTGCAGCACTGTCGTACCGGTCTGCGCAATGGTGATGCCACTGAACATCGAACCAACCAGGGCCTGTTCCCTGACCGAAAAGGGAATCCCGGCAGCCAGCACACCCTGATTCCGGTATTCGGCCAATTGCCGCAGAACCTGGCCCATCTGTCGGAGCCCGGATCGTGCAAAGGGTTCCGAGAGGACGGTTCCTCGCAGGGAAAGGAATCCCTCGGCAGCATGGGAGAGGGCATCGACAGCGGTATGGAGGGTGACGTCCCACGGCAGGTCCAGCATGTAGGAGGCGTCCAGAAAGGATAGCTTTGGAAAGAGCGCTGCTCCGCTCATATTCCGTTTCGACCGTGTGGCATGATCCGTCAGAATGGCATAAGGTGTCACTTCGCTGCCCGTCCCTGCGGTTGTCGGCACGCAGACAATCGGCGGGACCGGATTCGGGTATATTCCGCCGAACAGGGCCTCGCCTTCCAGGGTATGGGTCAGGAGGGCGGAAATGGCTTTGGCGGCATCCATCGGGGAGCCGCCGCCGATGCCGATGACCAGATCGGCGCCTGCATCCCGGCCGAAAGCGGCGGCTTCCCTTACGGTCTCCGTCGACGGGTTCGCCTCGATCCTGTCGAAGAGCGTCCAGTGCATGTGTTCCTTTTCCAGTGCGGCCGTGACATCCGCGAGGGCGCCGTTGGTCTGAGCGGATGTGCGGCCGGTGACGATGAGCGCATGGCGGCCCAATTCTAACAGAAGCGCAGAATTGGAAACGATGCAGCCTTTTCCGGAAAGGATGCGGGTGGGCATGGAATATGTTGCGGACATGCGGAACCTCCAGTGGCGACGGGTCACCTTGCGCCTGAAACCCTTTTGATTCCAGTATCGACGCGGGCGTACCGATTGTCAACGCGGAACGATATGCATTCTTTGTGTATTTTCATACAAATGCAGGTGCAAATCGTGCAACTTGCATATTTTCGACGAAAGACGTGCTTTTCGCTTGACGCAAATGGCACGTGTTAATATAATCAAAGAACAATCAGAAAGAACGGATCGCACATGCTGCAAAACATGCGGTGAATCCGGGAGAAGAGGGGACCACGATGAAAAAACGCATGCTTGTTTCCGCCCTGCTGCTTCTTTCCATCACCATCCTGCTGGCTGGATGCGGAAGCGCACCTGCCGCCAAATCCCGCACCCTCAAGGACGGGGTTCTCATGGTCGGCCTCGACGACAATTATCCACCCATGGAGTTCCATGACACGAACAATGACCTTGTCGGCTTCGACATCGACATGACGAAAGCCATCGGCGAAAAACTCGGACTGAAGGTCGAATTTCAGCCGATCGCCTGGGAGGGGATTTTCGAAGCCCTCAAGACGGATCGCTACGATGTCATCATCTCCTCCGTGAGCATGACGCCCGAGCGCCTTCAGAACTTCGAGTTCACGAAACCCTATCTCGCCAACGGCCAGGTCATCGTGGCCAAGCCCGGCGACACGACCATCAAGAGTCCGAAGGACCTTGCCGGCAAGAAGGTGGGTGTCCAGACCAACACAACCGCGGATACTGCCTGCGTCAAGTACACCGAAACCGAGAAGATCGATTTCGAGCTGACCCGGTTCGATGACATCATCCAGACCTTCGAAGCCATGAACGCCGGCCGCATCGACTATATCGTCGTCGACTACGCCGTTGCCATCGACTACCAGACAAAGCACCCGGACAAGTACTTCATCACAGGCGCCCAGCTGACGAACGAACCGATTTCCGTCTGTCTCAAGAAGGGCAACACTGCGTTGCGGGATGAGATCCAGAAAGCGATCGACGCACTCAACAAGGATGGCAAGCTTTCCGAATTCTCGAAGACCTGGTTCAAGGACGACTACACCCAGAACATCGACGAGAAACTGTACTGAGTGTCCCCGACATTCAGACGCGGGGGTGTCGAAACGGCTGTCGGCCGCAGCGACACCCCCGTATTTGTTGATGATATGAGGAGAAACACCGATGGAACGAATTCTGGCCACCATGCCCGATATCATCAGGGCGACCGGCATGACCCTTGCTCTCACCGTCGTCAGCATTGTCGTCGGCATGCTGCTCGGTCTTTTGCTCGCGCTCGGTCGCATTTCGAAGAATCCGCTTTTGAAGGGCCTTACCTGGACCTACATCTGGATTTTCCGCGGCACGCCGATGCTCATGCAGATCTTCTTCCTTTTTTTTGTCATGCCGAAGATTCTTCCGGCATTGACGACCAATGCGTTCAATACCGCCTGCATCGCTTTGGGGTTGAACTCGGCGGCCTATCTGGCTGAAATCATCCGTGCCGCCATCCAGTCCATCGACAAGGGGCAGCTGGAGGCGTCGAAGGCCCTCGGCATGAATACCGGCCTCGCCATGCGCCGTATCATCATCCCTCAGTCCATCCGCCGCATGCTTCCGCCTGTCGGCAACGAGTTCATCATGCTGCTGAAGGATACCTCGCTGGTCTCCGCCATCGGTCTGACCGAATTGCTGAAAATCGCAAAGCAGATGACGAGTTCGACGGGCGACGCCATCTTCTACCTGCCCATCGCCGGCATCTATCTGCTGTTGACAACCATCTTCACCTTCGTCTTCGAAAAACTGGAAAAGAAATATTCCGTCTATGAGTGAATTGGCTGACCGATGGATTTGAGGCCGGCTGTCGGACCTGTTTGCGCGTCGGCTCGGTCGTCGCATGAGCGGGTCGGCCTGACTGGATGAAAGACTGTGGAAATACGAGGGTCGTCTGGCATGAGCATAAGCAAAACCGGTACAAAGGAAATGATCGTCCTGGAGAATATCCATAAGGCTTTCGGCGCCCTTCAGGTGCTCAAGGGCATCGATCTGAAGGTGGTCGAAGGCGAAGTGGTCTGCGTCATCGGGCCCAGCGGTTCGGGGAAGAGCACGCTTCTGAGGTGCATCAACCATCTGGAGCGCTGTACGACTGGGAAAATCCTCATTGACGGTGAAATCATGGATGAACGCCATGACAACCGAGATCTGCACAAGATCAGCAACGCGAAGGTGCTTTCGCTTTGCGCGGAAGTTGGCATGGTCTTTCAGCGCTTCAATCTTTTCCCGCACATGACGGCGTTGGAAAATGTCATGGAAGCGCCGATCCAGGTCCGCAAGGTGTCGAAGGATCAGGCGATGGCCGAAGCCCGGGAACTGCTGAACAATGTCGGGCTGGGGGACAAGGTGGATCAATACCCCTCGCGTCTGTCCGGCGGCCAGCAACAACGTGTCGCCATCGCCCGCGCGCTCGCCATGAAGCCGAAGGTCATGCTGTTCGACGAACCTACGTCCGCTTTGGATCCGGAGCTGGTCGGGGAAGTCCTCGAAGTCATGAAGGGCCTGGCGAAGAACCACATGACCATGATCGTGGTGACGCATGAAATGGGATTTGCCCGCGATGTGGCGAACCGCGTCATCTTCATGGACGAGGGGCGCATCATCGAGGAATCGTCACCCGAAGAGATCTTCTCCAATCCGAAGAATGAAAGGACCAAGGCGTTCCTCAGCCGTGTGTTGTGATATGAGAACTTCCCTGAAAGCGGATCTGGCCATCCTCAGCATTACGGTGATCTGGGGTTCCTCCTTCATCCTGATGAAGAATGTCGTCGGCGTCATGGGCGTCTATGCGTACCTGACCCTGCGGTTTACCGTGGCGGCCATCCTCCTGTCCGTTCTTTTCCGGAAACAGATGCGCGCGGCGAAGCCGAAAAACTGGCTGCATGGCGGTGTGATCGGCGTGTTGCTATTCCTCGGAATGGCCCTGCAGGTGACCGGGCTGAAATTCACGGCAGCGTCCACTTCCGCGTTCGTGACAGGTTTGAACGTGGTCATGGTTCCTGTCCTTTCCGCGATACTGCTCCGAAAGCAACCGCCGTTGAAGGCGGTTTTGGGTGTGCTCATGGCCACGGCCGGACTCTTTGTTCTGACCGGTGGTTTTTCTGACCGCTGGAACAAGGGAGACACGCTGACATTGTTCTGCGCGTGCTGCTTTGCCCTGCAAATCATCTTCATCGACAAGTTCAACACCACGACGGATCCGCGGCAGACCGCAGTGATCCAGATGGTGACGGCCGCCGTCCTATATGCGGGCATGTGGCTCGTATTCGAACCCGGCGCCGTGCATCTCACCTGGCCCGTCATTCTGACCGTACTCTACACGGGTGCGCTCGGGACCGCCTTTGCCTTCGGTGTGCAGACCATTGCCCAGAAGTATACGTCGCCGACGCGCACTGCGCTCATCATTTCCTGCGAACCTGTGTTCGGCGCCATTTTCGCGTTGATCGTCCCCGGGAACGAAGGGAAGACGGAAACCCTGACAGTCGCCATGGTCGCCGGATCCCTGCTGATTCTGGGCGGGATGCTCCTTTCCGAACTGAAAGGGAAGGAATCGGAGGTTGCGGAGGAAGCGGCCTGAACATATCTCCGCCTGTCATGAAAATGAAACCCGAATTTCCTCAACCGGCCGACGGATCATGCCGATAAGTTCAATGAGGCATGTCGGGCCGGTTTTGCGATTCTGTCAAATCGCGGAGGTGTGTTCCGGCATGACAACCCATTCGGAGGTCGAGTCTTGAGAAGAACAATGAAGCGCGCAGCCGTTCTGCTGCTGGCAATGACCTTCCTGCTTGCCACACCTTTCCAGAGGATCCAGGCGGCCATTGCGCCCGAAGTTCCCGCAAAAACCTTTACGGGGACGGAGAAGGCAACGGCCGTTTTGGCCAATCTTGCCTTCACCGATGTCCGTGCCTCCAACACGTTCGCCAAGGAAGCGATTTGGGAAACAGGCGCACTTGAGCTGATGAAGGGATATGCGGCCGATACCGGCACCACGAGGCGGTTCGGCCTCAACGACACGCTGTCGGTCGAACAGGCGCTTGCCCTTTCGTATATTGCCGCCGGGCGGGAAGCCGAAGCCCAGACGGCCGCCGAAACGCTGGACAAGGCACGGGCGGCGAACCTGCGCCTGTACCCCACCCCGAAGATGTGGTCGGACGGCTACATTCAGCTCGCGCTAAATGACGGGCTTCTGACACAGGCACAATACGCGGACGCGTTGCAGACCGATCAGCTGGCGCTGACCGGCACCAATTTCCTGCGCAAGGCATCCGTGACCCGTGAGGATTTCGCCTATTACCTGGGCGGCATACTGAAACTGCAGTCCCAGTATCCGCAGACCCGTGTGTTCAATTCCTTTTCAGACTGGCAGCAGGCGGATCCCTACCGGGTTCCGGCCATAGAGGCCATGCTGCAGAACAAGGTCATGCACGGGGATGCTTCCGGGCGTTTCCGGCCCAAGGGATTCCTCACCAGGGCCGAAGCCGCGCAGATGCTGCAGAATGCCGAGCCGGTCATATTCCCCCTTCTCGGACTGACGAAGATGAAGGGCATGGTGGAAGGCATCGATCTCCAGGATGACTGGACCTCAGGGGTTCAAACAAAGGTGCGCACGGTCTGCATCCGCAACAGCGACGGAACCCTGCACGCACTCGTGCTGCGCGAACCGGTCTCCGCCGTGATGCCGGATCGGAACGAATTGTCGGGCACTTTGGAGAACCGGTCGAGCAACACCATCGTCGCAAACAACGGCACGCCGGCTGCAGGCAGCGTTTTGCAGCCCGGCCGGCAGATTGTGTATGTGGCAAATGCGAACAATGAGATTCCGTATGTCCAGGTGCAGACCGGCACCCGGAAAACCATCTATCTCGGACGGGTCGAGGCCATCGACGGACCGACGCGGGCCATGACGTTTCTACCTTATCGGGAAATCCCCTTTGCCGATCTTCGCATGGTGGATCCAGCGACCATCCGGAACATGGTCATCGGAACCAAGACCATCCGGCATATCGTCAGCAATGCGGCGGAAATCTTCACAGGCCAGGTCCAGGAGAAGCTTGAGGCCATCCAGCCCGAAAGCCATGCCATCATCGTGGTGGAAGGCGGCATGATCACGTCCATCGAGCGGGTCAATCTCGACCTGTTGGCTGAAAACGGCGTCGTGGCCGGCATTGTTGCGGACAACAACGCATCCCTCGGCTATGTCACCCTTTATGCGGCGGATGGCTCCGGCGTATCTTCGGGCCTTGACAATGGGTTTGCAGGACTCCGCACCTATTCCTACGCCAGTCCGGTCGCGGTCCGGCGGGATCAGGCCGAAGCGGTCGCGGAAAGCATCATTCCGGGAGACAGCGTCTTTCTGAAACTCGACGGGGACGGCCAGGTTGCCGAGATGACTGCGGCCAATGCCTATACGCCTGTATTCGGTACAATCACAAAAGTCGGCCAGACCACCGTGACCCTCCGGCAGCCGGACGGAAAAACCGTACAATATCCCGTTTCCGCCAGTGTGCCCTTCCTGCGGGACGGACGGACTGCGAAACGCTCGGACATGACCGTGGGGGACAACATCCGCCTGCTGGTCCAGGTGAACGGGGACAGCGTGCAGGTGGCTGAAGCCAGGCTTGAAAAGGCGCCGAGTCTTGTCTCCTCGCTCTACCGCGGCCAATATGTCTGGTATGATCCCCTTCGGAGGGAGGCCGTGATTTCAGGTCAACAGCGTTTTACGGGTGGCCGATGGGAGGCGACGGACAGCATCGGATCCGTTTCCATCCCGCTGGATCCGGCCTTTGCAGGCGTGTTGCCGGAGAAGGCCCTAGGCACCGCCTATCTGGCTGTTCGTAAGGATGCGGGCGGTGTGGAACGTCTTGTCGGTTTCGTCCTGCGGGATGCCAACCGTTACGAACAGGTGTTCAATGACACACTCGCCACCACGACGGTCGACGGAACACGGATCGGACTCGAAGGCAGTGCGGCAACGCTGATCAATGACAATGGAACGCTGGTCGTGCGGGACGGCAGACTGGTCGCGCCGACTGCGCTGACACCTTCCGAGCATGCCGTCCTGTCCGCCGGACGTGACAGTGCCACGGGTCAATTCCGGGCGGACGTCATCGTATCGGACACCGGGGATCCTTCCGGTGCGCTTTCCGTCTACCGTGGCCGCATCAGTGACGTCACCACGCAGACCGCCTTCACCCTTGAGTCCTTCGCCCGTCTTGACGGCGCGACATGGAGCTTTTTTAACACACCGAAATCCTTCACGACCCGGCTTGATCTCACCCGCCTGCTGACAGGCGGCGGCGTCGGAAACCAGCGGGATTTCATCCGTGAAACCTGGACAGGAAAAAGCGTGTATGTGTTGACAGACGGGTCCATGGCTTATGCCATCAGTGATGCGGCTTATGGCGAACTGGTCCTGAAAGGCCGTGTGAAGTCCATCGACGGTGCGGTGACGGATGCATATGGAACGCTTTTGACGGAACCCACGGGACTTACGCTGTCTGAAGGGCGGAGATACAACCCGCTTGCTTACCAATGGGTGGCGGAAATCCCCACGCCGACGGTTGTCCCGAAAGATGCCATCATCATCCGAAAGGGGAAGCAGGCCCTCCTGACCGACATCCTTCCCGGCGAAACCGTCGTCATGGTGCAGACACAGACAGGCGGAGCCGCCCGGATCATCCTGGTGGAATAAGGGGACGAACCCGGTTCCAACAACCTTGCAGCGGCAGAACATGGCGGGCGGACCCCCCGTATACTGGACGGACATCGGAGGCATCATTCATGAAGGAAACAAATACACAGACAGGGTTGAAACAAAGCAGGCGGCGGCGCACGCTTGCAGGCATCTGCCTGCGGATTCTGCAGCTCTCCCTGCTGTCCGTCCTGTTCCTGACCGTTCCGGTACAGGCACTGGAGGGTTCCATGGGATACGAAGGCGGCATTTCCGTCGTGGATCGTATGGTGAAGGACTCCTACCGCTATCGGGAGGTCGTGTTCGTAACCGGAAAACCGATTGTTCTCGATGGGACGGTCCTCATCAAGAAAAGCGTGAAGGCCGGAATGGAAACCGCCACCTATACATACAAGCTCGCCAATGCGGAGCAGGCGGCCACCCTTACAAGGGTGTTGATTTACGAAACAACGGTGAGTACAAAGAACAACGGGCAGGTGACGCGCTCCACCCGGTTTTCGAAGATCCCCACGGAAGTCCTGAAGATCGGGACGACCAACTATACCCTGTCTTCGGCGACCTTCACCCGATCCGATCTGACGGACCCGAGGCCCTCCATCGGTTACCATGCGGGTGAATTCAATGAAAAAAAGGTGTACAGGGTGGGTGCGGGCACGGACATACCCACGGTGACGGTGCTGGCATCCGGGAAGGTTTACGCGTATGACCAGTACTGGAGCAACACACAGACCCAGAAGGTGATGCTGCAGGTCTCCTACGCGAAAAAAGGAGCCGTAAAGTGGGGTGGCACTGCGGAAGTGACTGTCTCCGGTTCCAGCCGGCAAAACATCCAGTACCGGGAAAACGAACCCACGCAGATCAGTTTCGACGGCGGATACATCCGAACCACCTGGGACGAATCCGTACTTGACTATACGGCGACTTTTCCGGAATTCGACAAGACCGGGAATCCGACCGATCATATGCTGACGGTCGCAAACAAGGCGGAACTCTCCACGGAGCCGGTGAACGAACGGCTGATGGTTCCCGACATCCGGCATCTGAAGGGACATTGGGCGGAAAAGGCGATCCATGTGCTGTTCGGCCTGGAGGTCATTCCAGGCACGGGAGAGGACTTCAATCCGGAGAAATACCTGACCCGTTCCGAATTCGTCGCACAAGCCGTGCATGTGTTCAAGGCCGTTCCGGCGGATCCGAACGTCCGGACAACGGCCACAACGGCCGGTGCGACGGCGAAGGCGGCGGCAGCTCTTCCGTTTGTTGACTTGAAGACCGGGGATGCCTATCTGAAGGAAATCGTCGATGCGAGCGACCGGCAGATCGTAGTGGGAAGGGGAATGGCCTACTTCCGGCCGGATGACTACATCACCCGTGCGGAAGTGATGACGATCGCCATCCGTGCCCTGGGGCTGGGCAATCTCGCAACCTGGCCGAATGCCGTCAGTCCGTTTACCGACAATGACAAGATTCCGGCCTTCGCCCGGAATGCGGTTTCGGTCTGTGCCGGGATCGGTGTGCTGGAAGCGGATTCGGACGGCAAATTCCGCCCGAACGACTATATGACGGCCGGAGATGCGGCCGATCTCCTGTACCGGCTCATCAACTACATGGGAGACGACCTGGTCACCGATTACAGGGAGCATACGATACAGTACTGAGGCGTGGTATAATGAACCGGGTCATGCACTGCAGCGGCGTCAGGAACGCTGCAGCTATGCCGTGTCCGTGCACGTGGCCCCGCATCGGGAAGGAGCACCAAGGATGAAGCTGAAATGGATTTCCGACACACGTCTTCCGCGCAGAGGTGCAGCCCTCCTCCTGGGCATGGTCCTCATGGGTTCCCCTGTGATGGCTTCCGCAGCCTGGCCGGGAGATTATCTCGAATCCGTCAAAACCTTCGTGCAGGACATGCACATTGAGGGGAAGACGGACGACCAGCTGCTTGTGGATTCACTCAAGGGCATGTTCTCCGGTTTGGACGATTATTCCTCCTTCATGGACATGAAGGAGACAAAAACCTATGAGGAGAGCCTTTCCGGGCAATTCAGCGGCATTGGCGTCTCCATGGATTCCTCGTTGTCGAAGGAAGGGATCGTCATCACTTCCGTCTTTGCGGAATCACCGGCCGAAAAGGCGGGTCTGCTGGACGGAGACATTCTGAAGGCGGCGGACGGGAAATCCCTCTCCGGGCTGACCGGCACAGCCGCCTCCGCCTTGATCCGGGGAACCGCCGGAACCAAGGTCACCCTGCTGGTGAAACGGGGAGCCAAAGAGCTTACTGTGGTGGTGGTGCGCGGGGACATCAGTGTCAATCCGGTATCCTGGCGGCTTGATGGAAAGATCGGCTATCTGCGGATCTCACAGTTCGGGAACACGGTCGGCGCCGGCGTTGACGAAGCGTTGGCTGCCTTCCGGAAAGCCGGCGTCAAGAAAATGATGCTGGATCTGCGCGACAATCCCGGCGGGTATGTCGGTTCCGCCGTGGAAGTCGCCCGTAAACTGATCCCGCCAGGCGGGATCGTATCCCTTGACTACCGTTCGGAAAAAATGTCCGACATCCACTACACAACGGATGCGCCGGATCCGGGCTGGACCATTGCGGTCCTGGTGAACGAGAATACGGCCTCCGCTGCGGAAATCCTCGCAGGAGCCATCCAGGATGCGGAGAACGGCTTCCTCATCGGCAAGAAGACCTTTGGCAAGGGCGTGGTGCAAACCCTGTTCATGCTGCTTACGCCGGACGCCTATAAAAAATACGGCGATCAGTACAAGGATACCTTTGTGACGGATCTGGAATGGTCAGCCTACTACAATGTGCAAGTCAAACCGGAAGAAGTGCTGGGCCTGGCAAAGATCACATCGGGCAGCTACAAGACGCGAAACGGGCGCACCATCGACAAGGTCGGACTCCAGCCCGATGTCGCGGCGGAAAACCGTACGGCCGCCCATGAT
This sequence comes from uncultured Clostridia bacterium, assembly GCA_942493335.1. Classification (GTDB taxonomy): domain Bacteria; phylum Bacillota; class Clostridia; order DSM-8532; family DSM-8532; genus JAEWSN01. The sequence continues at coordinate 4,831,021 of OW818693.1, forward strand.
GTGGATGTGTCCCAGGTGGAAGCCGTATCCGCGCAGATACCCTTGAAGGAAGGCGTATATGCGCCGCCTGTGCGCCAGGCGGAAGCCATTCTGAAGGCAGCCGGCTATTTTGCCGGTACGCCGGACAGGCAATTCGACAAGAAGACGGCGGAAGCCGTGAAGGCGTATCAGAAGGCCCTCAAGCTGCCTGTTTCCGGCGTGCTCGATGTCAGGACGGATGCGGCTCTGAATGGAACGCTGGCCTCCCTGCGCCTGACGACGGATCCACAATACAAGATGGCACAAACGACACTCGGGTTTTTCGGCAATCATTGACACATGAGGATGAACATGGAAGAACAGACGAAAAAACGGGGCTTGTCCCCATGGATCAGGGGACTGCTGTTCCTGCTTCTGCTGGCGGGGATCGGCGCTGTTCTGCTGGCCGTCCTGTCCGGGATGGGCGCGGATTCGATCGGTAATGCCGGTTTGTCCGAGTTGCTGAAGAAAGCCGGTACTGCATTCGGGGAAGAAAAGCCGGCCCAGCAGGCGATTGTCACACTTGCGGCCGATGAGCCGCTCCCGGCGATGACCGCACAGGGAGAAAACCTGATCCTGTGTACGAACGGCGAGCTTCGCAGTCTGGATTCCGAGGGCGGGGAGCGATGGAGCAAGCCGCTTCAACTGGAGACCCCTTTTGTGATGGCGGACGGACGGGATGTCCTGTATGCGGATCTCTCCGGGAAGACCTATGGCGTGGTGCGGGATGGTACGCCTTTCTTTGAGAAGGTGGGGGATGAGCGCATTTATAATGCGTACATGTCCCGCGACTACATCCTCCTTCTGCTGAAAGGTGCCGAAGCCGGATATTCAGCGGTTCTTGCGGGTTTGTCCCGGGAAGGTGCGCCAGTATTCCAGTCCTATCTGACCGAATATACGCCATTCGCCGTACTGCAGGCGCCTGAAACCAATCAGGACAGCATCATCCTGTCCGGCCTTTCCGCACCCCAGCTGAAGGCTGGCGCCGTGGTGGAGTTTCTTGGGCCGGATATGACGCGTCGCGGTGGCGTATCCACGGAAAATGATCTGTATCCCGTCATTCTCCAGCTGGCCAACGGCACGACGGGCCTTGTTGGGGAGAAGTCGCTGAAACTGGTGGACCGGGATCTTGCAGCTGTAGGGGAATACAAGCCCGTCGGGGACGATATCACGGCGGCAGCCCTGATCAACGGGAATACACCAGTTGTTGCGGTGTTGGATGGTAAACGCTACGAAACCACCCGGCAGGAAAAATCATGGATCCGGGTCTTGAATCCGGATGGGACACTGTTGCGGGAAACGGTCCAGGACGGCAGGGTGATCAGGATGATCCCCGGTCCCGGCTGTGTTGCCCTGGTGATGGAAAATCGCGTTGTTTTCCTGAATGCGGACGGCACGGAGCTTTCCGTCTTTGAAGCGCGCAAATCCATTCAGAATGTGGCGTTGACCGCGAAGGGAATCGCCTATGTGATGGCGGACAACCAGGTGACCACGCTGCGCCTTGGAATTCACAAGAAGTTTCTGGGACTCTTCTGAACCGAAGTCATGCATCGCACAAAAAAGGCATTCCGCGCTTTGTTGCGGAATGCCTTTTTTGAGGCTGGTCGCGTTTTTCCTGCGGTATGACTTGTCTCAGGATTCCTCTTCCTGCCAGAAATCGCGAAGCAAGGCGCCAAGGTCCGGGCTTCTGCTTAAAAACGGCAACGGGAACCATTCAGGCGGAAGCAGCTGCTGGTATTGGTGTCCGGCGAATCGGGCATCGACCAGGAGAAGACCGCCGCGGTCCGTCTTGGTTCGGATCAGCCGCCCGGCTGCCTGCAGCACCCGGTTCAAGCCGGGGTAGGTGTAGGCGAAATCAAATCCTTCGCCAAACCGGTCCTCAAAGTAGGCACGCGAGATTTCCTGTTCCGGATTCACCTGTGGAAGGCCGACGCCAACGACTGCGACACCGGTGAGACGTTCCCCGACCAGATCGATTCCTTCGCCGAATGCGCCGCCAAGGACGCAGAATCCGGCCCGGACCACATCCCCATAATATTCGAAACGCGCCAGCCAGGCTTCGCGGTCGGCTTCCGTCATGCCGCCTTCCTGCACGAGCACATCCCATTCGCCCTCGCCGGGCTTCTTCTTCCGTCCCTCTTCATACAGGCGTTCCAACAACGGGAGTACCTGGTTCATGTATCCGTAGGAAGGAAAGAAAATCAAGTAGTTTCCTTTCCTTGCGGAAAGAAATGCGTAAAGCGAAGCCGCGACCGCCGGAAGGTGCTTCTCCCGCATCCGGAAGCGGGTCTCGACGCGGTCCTCGATGACGGCACAGAGATTCTCCCGAGGAAACGGGGAGGGAAGCCGCAGCGTCGGGTCTTCCGGCCGGCCCCCCAGCATTTTTCGGAAGTACGTCAGCGGGGAGAGCGTCGCGGAAAACAGGATGCTGGAACGGGCGGAATCCATGCGCCTGCCGAGCATTTCAGAGGGATCGAGGCACATCAGCCGAATGGAGAAGGTTCGATTCCGGCCGATCTGGAGCAACCGGTATTCGTCACCGAACAGCTCGAGCGTGTTCCGGAAATGCAGCAAATCGAAGAATACGCCGACGAATTCATCCTGCCAGGGAGGTGGTTCATCCCCATCCTCCTCCTTGTCCGTCAGCAAGGGTTCCGACTTGAGCAGGAAGGCATTGATCGGCTGCAGCAGATCGGCGGGTGCATTCTCGCTGACCCTGAATCCCTGTCCCCCAGCCTCCGCCGCATTGGCGGTGGGATGGACCTGCATGAGCGTCAGAATCCGGAGTATGTCGCCGAGGGCATGGGCAATATCCGGCTCCGGCTTGGAAAGCGTGCGGCGCATGGCCATCAGGGGCTCCCGCACCAGTGTGGCACTGAACATTTCCCGTGCCCGGTCGACGAGGTTGTGCGCCTCGTCGACGAGAAACACATTGTTGTCCTTTCCCTTCTGCTGAAAGAAACGCTTGAGATACACCCGCGGATCAAAGACATAGTTGTAATCCGCGATGATGAGATCGCATCCGAGAGAGATGTCGAGGCTCAGCTCGAACGGACAGACCTCGTGCTTGAGTCCTGTCTCGTAGATCAGATCCCGCGTGAAGACGTCGTGGGATTTGAGCAGGGTCTTGCTGACGCGCTGCATGCGGGTGAGGATGCCTTCCGCATACGGGCATTTGGCCGGATCGCAGTTTTTCACCGACATCAGGCACAGCTTGTCCTTGGCGGTGAGGGTGAGGGCTTTCAGACGCAATCCTTTCGTACGCAGCAGGGAAACCGCATTTTCCGCGATGCCTTTCGTCGTGGTTTTTGCCGTGACATAGAAGATGCGGTCCACGAGACCTTCACCCATCGATTTGAGCACGGGGTAGAGTGCGCCCATGGTTTTTCCGGTTCCGGTCGGTGCCTGGGCATACAGCCGCCGTCCATCGCCGATGCAGCGATAGACATTGTACGCGAGCAGCTTCTGCCCCTTGCGGAACCCATCGGAAAAAGGCAGCTCCATGGCCTGTATGGACTTGTCCCGTTTGTCGCGCCACGCTGCTGCGTCCTTTTCCCGCTTCACATAGGGCTTCAGCATTTCCAGCATGGACCGAGTGAGTTCCGTGCGGGTGAACACGCGATCAAAATCGCGAACCGCGCCGGTCTGCCGATCCACGTACGTGAGGCGGGCGGGTACGATATTCGCGCCGGTCTCTTCGCTATGAAGCGCTGCATAACATTGCAGCTGCGCCCAATGGGAGGGAATACCGGCGAGGGGGATGTCGGAAAGCGGGACGGACGTGCTTTTGATCTCGTGCAGCATCGGAACGGTATCCGCGTTCAGGATGCCGTCCAGCCGGCCGCTGACTTCAATGAGACGGTCCAGCACTTCATAGGTATGCGAGATGGGCACTTCGGCCTTGTAGGCGCCGGCTGCCGCCAGTTCGGCCTGCAGCTTCTGATGGGTCTTGCTGCCCTCGCGCATGTCCGCATAGGAAACATAGGCCCAGGCCGTGTCATCCTGAATGGAGAAGGCGACCAGCCCGCGCACGGACACCTTCAGCAGGGGTTGATCCGCGGCGGAAGCGGGTGCCGCGCCGACCGCAATGGCGTCCTCCGCATCGGAGAGCGCTTCCGCCAATTCATCGGCAACCAGGTCCAGCGGGGTCGCCTTGGCCTTCACTTTCCGCTTGCCGGCAGCTTTCCCGCTTGTCTTCCCTGCTTTTTCCGGCTTGGGTACCGGATTCAGACTGTTTTGGCCGTCTGTGTCCGCCTTCTTTCGTGATGCCACCGCAGGCTCCTTTACGGAACGTATGTTCCTTGTTCATTGTACTGGATGGAATGTGGCGTGGCAACCTGCGCGGGCATGGAAACCGCAGGCACTGAAAAAACCCGGAGCGGGCTGAAACAGAGGAGTTTGAACGGGCTGCATTTCCAGTTGCGGCTTTGGCGGGAGAACTGTCCCATCGAAACGTCAAGAAAAACAATATTTCTGACAATTCCGGCCAAGAAGTGTGTCGATCAAGCGTGTAGAGTGATAGGATGGAACCGACCCAGGATGGAAGTCCGGAGGTCAGGCCCAGACGGAAGTCCGGAGCCGAAGTCGGGATGGAAGGCCGGAACCCGACAAATTGAATGCTGGAGGGACAATCATGTACATGACCTTTCGCTGGTACGGTGAATCCGATCCCGTTCCGCTTGCGCATATCCGGCAGATCCCGGGGATGAAGGGCATCGTCTCTGCGATTTATGACGTGCCGGTTGGCGAAGCCTGGCCGATGGAGCGCATCCTGGCGCTCAAGAAGACGGTGGAGGACGCAGGCCTTGATTTGTCCGTCATTGAAAGCGTTCCGGTCCATGAGGACATCAAGCTCGGAAAACCGGAACGGGACAGGCTGATCGAAAACTATTGCACGACGGTCCGTCGGCTGGGTGAAGCAGGCATCCGCACCATTTGTTACAACTTCATGCCGGTGTTCGACTGGACGCGTTCCGATCTGGCACATAAACTGGCGGACGGTTCCACCAGCCTGATCTATGAACAGGGTGTCGTGGACCAGATGAATCCGGCATCAGGTGATTTGTCCCTGCCGGGATGGGACGCCAGCTACACGAAGAATGGCATGAAGGGGCTGCTTGATGCGTATCGCGAGGTCGATGACGAGGTTCTGTGGCGGAATCTGGGTTATTTCCTCGAACGTGTCATCCCGGTCGCCGAAGCTGCCGGCGTCAACATGGCCATCCATCCGGATGATCCGCCGTGGCCGATCTTCGGACTGCCGCGCATCATTACGGATGAAGCGCATCTGTCGCGGTTCCTCAAGCTTGCCGACAGTCCTGCGAACGGTCTGACCCTCTGCTCGGGTTCCCTTGGCGTGAGTCCGGACAACGACATTCCCACCCTCATCCGGAAGTTCGGCAAACGTATCCATTTCGCACATATCCGCAATGTGCTCATTACGGGTGACCATTGTTTCGAGGAATCCGGCCACCTCTCAGCCAACGGGTCGCTTGACATCGTGGAGATCGTGAAGGCTTATCATGAGGTGGGTTTTAACGGACCTTACCGCCCGGATCACGGCCGCATGATCTGGGGAGAGACCGGCAGACCGGGTTACGGTCTGTATGATCGGGCGTTGGGCGCCGTCTATATCAACGGAATTCAGGAAGCCATCGAAAAAATGACCGATGCGGAACCGGAAAACGGAACGCAATGGATTCTTTGACAGAAACCCACTTCCCCTGATATTCTGAAGAGGCACGGATGGGAGATTGGCGGCATGCTGCCTTTCCGGTCCGTGCCTTTTTCCGTGTTATGTGACAGTGGCCATACTTCGCAGAAATCATCCTGATCGGATGTGCTCGGGGGTCTATGGCCGGAAAGACCGACTCGTTCGACGTAATCGGTCGTATTCATTAGCAAGAGACCGTTGGCATGTTTGTATCCGTATCCTTGAGGGAGGCATCGTTCATGCGTAAACCCGTCATTGGCATCCCTCTGGGAGATCCGTCCGGAATCGGTCCGGAAATCGCCCTGAAGGCGCAGTTGAACCCGGAAGTCGGTTATGTGTGCGTTCCCGTTCTCATCGGACCCAGGCGGGTTGCGGAAGACGCGATCTTACGATTCCGCATCCCGCTTCGTATTGTGGAGGTGCGGGAAGAGAGCGGCCCGGATATTTTCGGTTCTCCAAACAAGCCGTTTCAACCTGTACCCGGTCAGGTGCTGCTTCTTGATACCGGCGATTTTGATCCGGCTTCTCTGGAATTCGGCAAAGTTCAGGCCGCATCCGGCAAGGCGGCGTTCCTGGCGGTTGAACGCGCATCGGCGGAGGCACGGATCGGACGGATCGATGCGATCGCGACAGCGCCGATCAACAAGGAAGCCCTTCGCGCAGCCGGAATCGAGGATATCGGACATACGGAGATCTTGGGACGGCTGAACGGTGTTGCGGACCCACTAACCCTGTTCCAGACCCGTGAGCTTCGGATTTTCTTCCTGACCCGACATGTCTCCTTGCGGAAGGCCTGCGAAATGGTTACCGAGGATCGGGTCGTACGAGTCGCACGCGGATGCTTGCGGGCGATGGAGCAGCTTGGCATGGAATCCCGGAGGCTGGCCATTGCGGGATTGAACCCGCATTCCGGTGAACATGGCTTGTTCGGGAACGAGGAAGGCGAGGCCGTGGAGCCTGCGGTCGGAATACTTCAGACGGAAGGGCATGATGTGGTCGGCCCGATGCCGGCGGATTCAGTCTTCCATCAGGCCGCCAAGGGCAAGTATGATGCAGTCCTGTCTCTGTACCATGATCAGGGACACATTGCCGCGAAAATGCATGATTTCGAACGAACGATCTCTCTGACCCTAGGACTGCCGTTCCTGCGCACTTCCGTGGATCACGGAACGGCGTTTGATGTGGCGGGCAAGGGCATTGCCAGCGCCGTCAGCATGGAGGAGGCGATCCTGATTGCAGCAAGATATGCGCATGCTTATCGGAAAAACGCGGAGTGAAAGCCTGCGTTGTCCTATCCGCAGGAGATTTTGAACCAGAGAGTGCGTTTTTTGCGTTTGCTGCACAAACATGAACCAGAATATGCGTGTTTGTGCCTACAGTAGATATCGTAACTGAAACCTGTATCCCCCTCATCTTGTAATGCAACCGGAGGAATACTGAACTTGAGAATTCGCAACATCCCCAACGCGTCCGAAAAAATCGCCCTTCATTCCTGTCATGTCGCCGATCCTGCCGCATGGAAGGGGAAGTGGCGGGAATCCCTGCACATTGCAGGCCCGTTGCACGTGGAAATCGGCTCCGGAAAGGGCCAGTTCATCACCACCCTGGCAGGCCGGCATCCTGATATCGCTTTTGTGGCCATCGAGCGGTTCTCAACCGTTTTGGTGCAGCTGGTGAAAAAAATCCCGGAACAAGGCCTTACCAATCTCGCGGTCGTCAACCTCGACGCCAAAGCGCTGGCGGAATGCTTCGAGCCAGGCGAGATCGATCGAATCTATCTGAATTTTTCGGATCCCTGGCCCAAGAACAGGCATGAAAGCCGGCGTCTGACATCCAGCCCCTTTCTCGGCATCTATCGGAGCGTTTTATCGGAGCACGGCGATCTGCATTTTAAAACGGACAATGCCGGCCTGTTCGATTTCTCGCTGGAATCCTTTCCGGCAGCCGGATGGACCCTCGGGGAAGTGACCCGTAACCTGCACGCGGAAGCATGGTCTGAAGACAACATCATGACGGAATATGAAGAAAAATTCAGCGCGATGGGGCATCCCATCCACAGACTGACAGCGACGCCTGACAGAAAGGAAGCATGAAATGTCACACAGTTTCAAAATGCATGGGACTTGCGCAACAGAAGTGAAGTTTAAGATTGAAGAGGGTCTGATCCGGGAAGTTCGGTTTCTGGGAGGCTGCGACGGCAATCTGAAAGCGGTCATGCGCCTTGTGGAAGGGCGTCCGGCCGGAGAAGTGGCGGAGCTGCTCGGCGGCATCCGCTGCGGCCGGAAGAGCACCTCATGCCCGGATCAACTTGCCAAAGCGATTCTGCGCGCCAACGCGGAAGCAGCCATGGATCTTTCCGGATCTTCCGAGGTCAAGGGATGAGGAAACCGGGCAACTCGTGTCTCGAAGGATGTCCTGTCATGGGCTCGATGCGGCTGATCAGGAAGATTTCGGACGATTGACACAAGGTCAAACTCTGTTGTATACTTGTCTTCGTCGGTCGGGAAAATGTACCGGTGAAACGGTCCCGGATCCCGGTTCGACAGGATGTAGGAGTGTAGCTCAGTTGGTAGAGCGGCGGTCTCCAAAACCGTAGGTCTAGGGTTCGAGTCCCTACTCTCCTGCCACAGAAAACCCGCAAAGCGTCAGGCTTTGCGGGTTTTCTGCATTCTTGATGAATTTCCAGGGTTGAGTCATGACTTGAATCCATGGGGTTATCGTAATAGAGGAAAAAGCCCGAGGGACGTGTCATTGCGTTCTCTGGACACTCATGGGATTGTGCTTTGTTGGTGAGTACCTGTTGTTTTGCATGACTTCCTCAGTCGATGGCCCATGCTTCCATCTGCCGCATCTCCGCGTCCAGATCTCTTTGGCATATATGGCGTAGCTGCGAAACGAAGATGCTGCAGGCGGTGCCTTTGTTTTGGGTCTACATGACGTCTCCTCCAATGTATTCCCATTCTGGATCGGATGCACGAGCAGCAGCAAGGTTTATTTGTGGAGCGAGGATATGCCCTGTTCCAATATGCATGCCAGCGGGTGTTCGACGCAAAAAAGAAGCACATCAAGCCTGGGATGTGGGTATCAAGTACATATGAGTCGAATGAAAAGGAGGATCGCAAATGGACACAACGAAAAAAGCCTGGTTCAATCTCGTTCTTCTGATCGTGACGCTGGCAATCAACACATTGGGTGCCATCGGTTTGATCAACGGGTTGACGCAAAAGCAGATCTCCGACATGTACGTCACCCTCATCACGCCAAGTCCGGCAACGTTCGGCATATGGAGCGTCATCTACTCGCTGCTGCTGATCTCCATGCTTGTGATGATCGCCAAAAGGAACGATCCGTATTATAAAAGAGCGATCGATCAGCTCTCCGTTCTCTTTTGGATTTCTTGCGGCCTGAACGCTGTTTGGATCGTGTCGTTTTCCTTTGTCCTGGTTGAAATATCCACGCTTTTCATCCTTGGTTTTGTGATTGTACTGGCACTCATTGGCGGGAAGCTCCTTGCGATCAATGAAGGCAGGCGTTGGCTGTTGCCCTTGAGCTTCGGCCTCTATTCGGGGTGGGTGTTCATCGCGACTGTCGTGAATGCCGCGGCTGCGCTGATCAAGCTTGGATGGAACAGATTTGGCCTGTCACAGGAGATATGGGGAAGCCTCATGCTGATTGTCGCAATCGTGCTGCTGATCGGCGTTCTGTTGAAGATCCGCAATGCCGCGTTCCCGCTTCCGGTCGCCTGGGCGTACTTAGGCATCCACCAGTTCCTCAAATCGCCGTCGGGATTCAACGGGGCGTACGCAACCCTGCAGACCATATCGCTTTGCGGCATGGCCGTGCTCTTGATCGTGGCTGCGATCTTGTTCTTCCGGAATCGCTTTTCCCTTCTCCCTGCATCAACCAGAAGCGAATAAGACAATCAGGACCAGAACAAGGCATGTGCGGCGTGTTTGCGTCGCCGCAGCGTAGCCCGTCGCGGGTTGCGCTACGGCGACGCTGCTTGCCGCTGTATCATCAAGACAGCACAAGGCGGGGAATGGCGGCTTGCTTCCATTCATCAAAAAGACGTACGTTATTTCCCGCCGCACTTGCCGTTCGTTATGTCATACAGTATGATTTACCATAACGAAATGGCGAGGGGGAACACATATGCCAACTGTCGACATCTCCGTCATCATTCCCGTTTATAATCGGGTGGATGAACTGGAACGCACCTTGCAGTCCATACAGGCGCAGTCACTGGATAAATCCCGTTTCGAAGTTGTTGTCGCCGATGACGGATCCGCGCAGGATCTGCGGAATGCCATGAACAAGTATCCGGATCTGCAATTCACCTATTGCAGGCAGGAGGATCTGGGATTCCGTGTGGCTGCCGTACGCAACCTGGGCATCGCAAACGCGCAGGGAGAAATTCTTGTGTTCAGCGACAATGGGATCCTGTTTTCCCCCGACACCCTTGAAAAACATGTCGCTTTGCACCAGGGGCAGGAAAACCTCGTTTTGCTTGGCACCATGCATGCAACCTCCGCATCGAGCGACCCTGATGCAATGCGCGGGATTCTCGATGCAAACAGCCCGGCAGACGCGATCGATATCATGAAGCGCACGGGTGGCATGGGTGACGGACGTGAAGGCTATCTGAAACGGTTCGGAACGGATTTGTCGAAATGGTACATCCCATGGCTGGGGCTGTGGGGAGGCCATTTTTCGGTGCGGGCATCCTTCCTGAAAGCGCATGGCATCTCATTTGACGAGAATTTCACCAGCTGGGGTGGAGAAGACAACGATTTCGGCATCCAGCTCTGCCGTGCGGGCGCACACTATCTGTTGAGCGGGGAAGTTGAAGTCGTGCACTATCCGACCCCTGGTCGTGCGAACAACGATATCGGCAGCGACCGTTTCCGCATCATGTATGAGAAGGTGAAGCAATACATTGCGGACAAGCACCGGACCGAGGATGTGCTCCTCTGGCAGAAACTCGGAAGCAAAGCAAATGATCCTGTTGAAAGGGACGCCGCCATTGGCGCAATGGGGAAAGGACCCACCTGATGAAGGAACAGAAGCATCGGGCATTGTTCCGGATGTTGGCCGACAACCGGGCCCGGTGGGGCGGCTTTCTGTCGATTGTCCTGCTGGCGTTGCTTGCGGGCGCATTCAAGGCTGCATCGGCCACGCTCTGGGGCCGCGCGGTCGATGCCGGTGTCAACGGCCAGAAGCCTTTCATGCTTGCATGCGTCGCGCTGATGGTGCTTTTCATTCTGCTGGATGCGGGTCGCACTGCGGTCCTCTATGCCGTCATTGGAAAGACGACGGAGCGTATGTTCATGGATGTGCGCAAGCGGGCTTTCCGCGTTCTGACGAAGGGCGAGGTGTCCAGCCTGGAGAACTCCCTGCGTTCCGGGGATCTGGCCATGCGCATCAATGGGGATGCGGAGTCGCTTTGCGACATCATCGCAGGAGAGTTCTCCAACAGTCTGCGGTTGATCTTCCAAGCGATGTTCGCCATTGGGTTCTGTTTGTTTCTGAGCTGGCAACTGTCCATCGCATACCTGATTTTGCTGCCAGTCACAATCTGGCTCACCAAAACAATCAGTCTTCCGGTGCAAAAGGCGCGCAAGGCGGCACGCGGCAGCGCAGGAAAGGCCATGAACCTGGTTGCCGATGTATTGGGCGGCCTGCAGACCGTCAAATCATACGGCATAGGCGACCGGATGCAGGGCAAGTTCGATCGGATGCTGGATCAGGCGTACCTGCAGAATGTGAAAGTCGAACATACGGCCATGCGACTGACTTTGGTGAAATATGCCGCAGGGGTCATACAACTGATGTCACTTTTTCTTGTTGGAACGCTGCTGGTCCGTCATGGGAATGTTTCCATCGGCCATGTCATGGCTTTCATCAGCCTGAGTGTGTATATCAGTGAAGCGTTCAGCATGCTTGACCGGATGATGTTGAGTGTGCGCAACGCGGAAGCTCTTTCGCAGCGACTTTACGAGGTTTTTGATCTGCCGGAGGAGAAGGATGGGGACTTGGCCGTGCTTTTCGGGGCGGAAACGAGTGTCTCTGCCTGCAATCTCAGTTTTTCCTACCGGGAAGCGGAGAATGCGATCGACCGGATTTCCTTCCGGATCCGCAGCCATCAGAAGATTGCGTTCATAGGTCCCAGCGGCTGTGGGAAAAGCACGCTGACGCGTCTCATCTGCCGGTTCTACATGCCCGGTGAAGGGGAATTGACGCTGTTCGGAGCGGATGCATCCCGGATCAGTCTGGATGCGCTGCGGGGCAACATCGCGCTGGTGACACAGGAGGCGCATCTGTTTGACGGAACCATCGAGGAGAACGTTCGGTTCGGACGCGTGGAAGCAACGCGGGATGAGATCATTGCCGCCCTTTGTTCCGCCGGGCTATGGGATTTTGTGTCCTCCCTTCCGAAGGGACTGAACACGCAGATCGGTGAATTCGGAGGGCAACTCTCCGGAGGGCAGCGGCAACGCCTTTGCATCGCACGAGCCTTTCTGAAAAATGCGCATCTTGTCATCCTGGACGAAGCAACATCCGCGCTTGACACCGAAAGCGAGCGCGATATCCAGAAATCGCTTGATGAACTGCTTGTCGGTCGTGCCGCCATCATCGTGGCACATCGATTGACAACGGTACGGAACGCGGACTATCTCTATTGCCTGGAAGGTGGCAGAATCGTGGAGGAAGGATCCCCGGCCCGATTGCTCGAATTGCGCGGTTACTACCATGAAATGTGCCAGCGGCAGGGACTACTTGTTGCGGAAGGGGGTGAATCCGAATGAGCCATACGGGAAAATTCGGGTTCATGCAGGGACTGCGCCTGCTTTTGCGGACCTTCGGCCATATGAAGGGGATGCGCGGCAAATATGCGCTTGGCATGCTGTTTGCCTCCTGCGAGCTTGCAATGCTCTTCGCGACGCCTGTCCTCAATGAGAAACTGGTCGGGATGGTATCGGGAACGCAGCAACAGGATACGGTCCGCATGATTGTCATGATGTTTGTCCTGTTTCTTTTGGCGATTCCGTTGGTTGCCGTCGGCAATTACTGGCGGTCGGTGTGCTCGCTCCATGCCGTCACCAATCTGCGGAAATCATTGTTCGCCCACCTGCGGCACCTCACAACGGATACGCTTGCCATGCGGAAAACCGGTGATTATCTCACACGCATGTCGTCCGATGCGGAGCGTGCAGGGATGGCGTTCAGCTCCTTTGGCATCCTGTCCCTCCTTCGTTTCCTGATTGTCTTTCCCATTTCGCTGTTCCTGTTGTTTCGCACAAGTCCGGTCCTTGCCGTTGTCGCGATCCTGTATGGTCTCATCACGCTGATGCTTTCCAATCTGATGAATCCCTATGTCAAACAGCTGGAGGAGGAAGCCAGGGCACAGGTGTCCAATTCTGCCAATCATCTGCTTGAAGCCATCCGCGGCATGCCCATCGTCCGTGTCTTTCTGCTGGGGGATGTCCTGGCGGAAAGGTATCATGCCGTATGCGCGCGAATTTACGACAAAAGGGTGCGCTTTCGCACCACGAATGGCATTTCCTACGGCGTTATCGACTTTTTTTCCTTTTCCGCGCAGGCGGTGGCCTTCATCGTGGCGATCCTGTTCCTTGTTCCATCCAATCTCACCCTATCTCAGGCTGTTTTTGCCGCAAGCCTCATGGCGGTATCGGGAGATGCCATGCTGCGGCTGAGTACTTTCCTTTTGTTGATTCAGCCGTCTTTGGTCGCGCAGCAGCGTGTGTTCGAGCTGCTGGAGCTGCCTGGGGAGGCAGCTCGCCCGACACTGTCGGTGATGGATCCCGCATATCCTCACGCCATAGAGGTCAACAATCTGACCTTCTCATATGTCCAAGGTATACCGGTGCTTTCTGACATTTCGCTGTCTGTGCGGAACGGTGAGCATGTCGCCATTGTGGGAGGTTCGGGCGGTGGAAAGACGACGCTGATGAAACTGCTTCACGCCTTCCATGTCCCATCGGCAGGTGAGATTTCGTACTTTGGTGTGACGGCCTCGCATTTGAGCCTTTCCGACATATGGGCTTTATGCGCATATGTTTCACAGGATTGCGTGATTTTCGACGGTACCATCGGAGAGAACATCGCGTACGGAAAGCCGGATGCTACGGTGGAAGAAATCGCGGAAGCCGCCGCATCGGCGAATCTGCATGCTTTCATCGCCGAACTGCCGGACGGGTATGAGACAGCCGTAGGGGAGCGGGGGACGCAACTTTCAGGGGGACAGCGGCAACGGATTGCCATTGCCCGTGCGCTTTTGAAACGGGCGCCCATTCTCTTGCTGGACGAAGCGACCGCAGCACTGGATTCCGAGTCGGAAAGCGAGGTGCAGGAAGGACTTGCGCACCTCATGGCGCAGGCTGCGACCCTTTCGATCGCCCACCGCCTTTCCACCATCCGGAATGCCGATCGCATCCTGGTCATGGAAGCGGGGAGACTGGTGGAGCAAGGTACCCATGAGGAATTGCTTGCCTGCAATGGAAGGTATCGGGAACTCTATGAGGTGCAGTTTCATTCATGAAGGCTGCAGCCGGGTTCCGACTGAGGCGGGTCAGGAATGGTTGGTTATGTGGTACAGGCAGATAAGGTGAAGAAGCGTGCAAGGGGACCGTGCAGTGCGACACGGATGCATGCGGGTGCGTCAAGCAATTGTGCTTGACGCACCCCTCCGCTTCATGGTATCATCATTCAGTCCGATGGGCTCCCGTGTTACAACCGGGAAGACAAGGCAGGTAACGACATGGCGGCCAGACCGGGACCCGATGAAGAAGCTAAAGACTATGCATCCATCGTATTCCTGTTGGATTTCTACGGCGAACTGCTGACGCCGCGTCAATCGGAGGTTCTGGATCTCCATTACAACAGCGATCTGACGCTTGCGGAAATCGCAGAGGAACTGGAAGTCAGCCGACAGGCCGTACACGATGCGGTTCGCACCGGCAAGGCCCTGTTGAACCGATATGAATCGAAACTCGGACTTGTCGCCCGTTTTCTCGGGCAGCAGGACATGGTGCGGGAAGCACTGGTGCTCGTGAATGAAGCACTGGAAGCGGAAGCACCGGAAACACAGAAAAACCTGACACGGCAGGCAGGGGACAGACTCCTGCAGCTGCTGGAACAGTTATAGAGGATTGGCGACAAATCAGTCGAATGGACGGTATACTGTCTGTCCGACCAGCGGATGAAACCAGGGAATGAATCAGTGGAATCAATCAGTGGAATGAATCAGTGGAATGAAGCAATGAAATGAATCAATGAAATGAAGCATTGGCCGGAAACGCCGGCATATGAGGTAACATGGCATTCGAGGGACTCAGCGAGAAACTTTCAGCCCTGGTCAAGAAGATGAAGGGGCAGACCCGTATCTCCGAGAAGGACGTCAAGGAAATGATGCGCGAGATCAAGCTTGCGCTTCTGGAAGCCGACGTCAGTTTCAAGGTGGTCAAGGATTTCATCGCCACCATCAGCGAACGCGCGGTAGGCGTGGATGTGCTGGAAAGCCTCACTCCCGGGCAGCAGATCGTCAAGATCGTCCACGAGGAACTGATTTCCCTCATGGGCAGCGTGCCGGCCAAAATCACGTATTCACCGGCTCCGCCGTCCGTCTACATGCTCTGCGGCCTTCAAGGCGCAGGAAAGACCACCACCGCCGGCAAGCTGGGAGCGGTTCTTCGCAAGGATGGCAAGCGTCCGTTGCTCGTCGCCTGCGACATTTATCGCCCTGCAGCCATCAAGCAATTGCAGGTGGTGGGCGGCCAGCTCAATATTCCTGTCTTTGAGATGGGGACGGACACCGATCCTGCGATCATCGCGCAAAAAGCCCTGGCCCATGCGAAATCCATGCTCTATGACGTCGTCATCATCGACACCGCAGGCCGTCTGCACATCGATGAAGCCCTCATGGAGGAGCTCAAGCGGATCCGGCAGGCCGTAAAGCCCCAGGAGATTCTGCTGGTTGTCGATTCCATGACCGGTCAGGATGCCGTCAATGTCGCCGGCTCCTTCAACGAGCAGCTTGGCTTGGATGGCATCATTCTCACGAAACTGGATGGCGATACCCGCGGCGGTGCGGCCCTCTCCACAAAAGCCGTCACAGGGAAACCCATCAAATATGCCTGCATCGGCGAAAAGCTGAGCGATATAGAGCCCTTCTATCCGGATCGTATGGCTTCCCGTATCCTTGGCATGGGCGATGTGCTCAGCCTCATCGAGAAAGCCCAGACCGCCTATGATGAAAAGTCGGCCGTGGAACTCGAAAAGAAGATGCGGACGCAGACCTTTACGCTGGACGACTTTTTGGAACAGATGCAGCAGATCAAGAAAATGGGTCCCATCCAGGATCTGCTGGGCATGCTTCCGGGGGTCGACGCAAAGGCGCTGAAGGGCATGCAGTTCGACGAAAAGCAGTATGGACGTACCATGGCGGTCATCCAGTCGATGACAAGGAAAGAACGGAACAAACCCGACATCATCAACGCGTCGCGCCGCATCCGTATTGCCAAGGGCAGCGGCACCACTGTGCAGGAAGTGAATCGGCTGCTCAAGCAGTTCGAGGACATGAAGAAGATGATGAAACAGTTTTCAGGTCCGAATGGGAAAAAGATGCTACGCGGCATGGGGGGCATGGGCGGCATGAAACGCCCGTTCTAGCCTGATGCCAGGTCTTGTTCCAGATACGTGGAAGTGCCGAATTCCCTACTTTACACCGTGCCATACACATGGAAGTACCCAACCAGTCCCGTTCCCGTTCCGGTTGATGCCAAGGATCCCGGCGCTGTACGGCTGCCGGCTCCCATGCATAGATATCAATGAAGAAAAGGTGGTGAAACCAAATGGTCAAAATGAGACTGAAGCGCATCGGCGCGAAGAAGAAGCCCGTGTACCGCATCATCATTGCGGACGGCCGGTCCCCGCGTGATGGCAAGTTCATCGCGGAAGTGGGAACCTACAACCCGCTGAAGAACCCGTCCGAGATCACTTTCGACGTGGAAGCGGCGAAGGAATGGCTCGGAAACGGCGCACAACCCACGGATACCGTTAAGAAGCTGCTCAAGATCGCCGGCGTGACGGAATGATTCCGCAAGTGACGGAAAGGCGTACCGGAATCCGGTCCCGCCAGTCCGCCCATCACGGGTGTGCCAACCTATAGGAGGTGCTGCCATGAAGGAATTGCTGGAACACATCGCGCGCCTGCTGGTGGATCATCCCGATGACGTATCGGTTACGGAAGTGGATGGGGACGGGGAACTGATCCTTGAGCTTCGCGTGGCGGATGACGACATGGGGAAGGTCATCGGCAAGCAGGGACGCATCGCCAAGGCGATCCGCGTGGTCATGAAGGCGGCTGCCGTCAATGAAGACCGCAAGGTAGTCGTGGAAATCGTTCAGTAAGGAAAAAGAAAATCCTGCCGTTTTCTTCCGCATGATGCCCTGAAAGCAACGTGCTCGAGAAAGCGGCAGGATTTCGACATTCGATCCGTCTATCGACCGTCCGGAATCGGACGGTCTTTGTTATGCATGCAGCAAAAAAGAAAGAGGATAGAGGCATACCAAAGGAGTTACCATTCTATCTCGTTGAGGGAATCCGACGTCGATCCATCAAGCCTGTGTCAGGAAATCCAACAGAATCGGATTGATGCGGTCCGATGCGCGTAGCGGAAAATCATGGTTCACACCTTCCAGAAGCAGCGTTTTGCATGCTGGATTCCGCTTCCCGAGCTCTTCCATGGAATGCTTCATTTCCGCGACTTCCTTCGAGCCGCATACGGCCAGCATGGGGATACGTACCTGACCGTATTGCGGCAAATCATCCAGGTGCACACGACTGGAGAACCAGGAAGCATACTGCTCCGGCGTGATCCGCCTGGAGTAGGCCACCATGAAGTCCGCCTGTTCCGGTGTATACCCCCAATACTTTGCCTGCCAGCGGACGAGGCCGGACCACTTCAGGGTCACACAGGAATACTTGGCCAGTTTCGTGTACATTCGGATGCTTTTTTCGGATGAACAGACCCAGGCGCTCAGAAAGACAGCCCGGGAAAAGCATTCGGGATGCCGGGCGACCAGGGCGACCGCAAGTTCCGCTCCGAGCGAGTGGCCCATGACTGCGATCTTTTCCTTGCCGATGTGCCGGACGACTTCCAGGAGGGCGTCCAACGTACGCTCCGGGTCATAGGTCTTGTCGACTTCCTTCCCGCTTCCGGGAAGGTGCGGGACAACGAGGTGGAATCGGTCCTGAAAGACATACTGGTGGCTGAAGGTGTCCGTTGCCGCCGCTCCATGCAGGAGCAGCAGGGTCGGATTTGCGGGGTTGCCATACTGGTCGGAATGCATCATCGGGTTTCCTCCTTATAGAGCAAGTTTTGAAGCATGAGCAGAATCGCTGCGAAGTCATGGTTGATTTCCGCCGGATCGACGACGGGTTGCCGGAATTTTTCCCGCATGAAGCCATCTCCGCACCAGAGGAGCATTTGCAGCAGGCGCGCTGGGTCCACACCGTCCCGAAACCGGCTTTTGTCGACATATTCCAGAAACCGTGCAAGATTGTCGGGAGCCGCCTCCTCCTGAATGGAACGGCAGCCGCTGCGTATTTCTGCGTCCTCTTCGCAATAAACGCGGATGAGAAACTCGAACAGTTGGGGATGCCGTATCATGATGTCGGTCTTGCACTGCTGGTTATGAAGCAGAAGGCGGAAGAAGTCCCGTTCTCCAGTGAGCCTGCGGTCTACAAGTTCCTTCACGACGTGATCCGTGCAATAGGCATACAGATGGAAATACAGATCAAGCTTGTTCGTGAAGTAATGGAACAGGAGCGCCTTTGAAATGCCGGCATCCCTGGCGATCTCAATCGTGGAGGCCTGACGGAAACTGGAACCTGCGAAGCCCTTCATGGCTGCATTCAGGATCCTGTCCTGTTTTTCCTGTGGAAGGGAAAGAAAGCGTTGATTCATGGCGGATGCTCCATTCTCTCGTGATGACTTTCCAGGTGCATTTCTTTATCTATTTTCTGGCGTTGACCATTCCGGTCAATCCTCGTATGCCCGTTATACCGCCGTTGACCATTTTGGTCAAGACCCCGACGACAAGAACTTGAAAAAAAGAACCTTGCAAAGTCAAACGCAAAAAAAGGAAGGCACCCGGCGAACCGGATGCCTTCCTGTCTGTGATCGGACGCTTGTAGGCTGGAGCCAGCGTTTCACGTCTGAATGATCATTTCGCGGTGAGATAGCCTTCCGCCTTCAGCAGTTCCGCCATCAGCACCGCTCCACCGGCAGCGCCGCGGACCGTGTTGTGGGAGAGACTGACGAACTTGTAGTCGAACATTGTGTCTTCGCGCAGACGGCCGATGGTGACGCCCATGCCGTTTGCATTGTCGCGGTCCAGCTTCGTCTGGGGACGGTTGTCTTCCTCGAAGTAAGTAAGGAAAGGCTTCGGTGCGCTCGGGAGGTTCAGCTTCTGGGGAATCCCCTCAAACGCCGCCCAACGTGCGAGGATTTCCTCCCTGGAAGGCTTCCTGTCGAAGGAGACGAAGGTGGCCGCCATGTGTCCGTCCGTCACGGGGACGCGGATGCACTGCGCAGTGATCAGCGGGGATTTCGCCTTTTCGATGCCGTTTGCGCCGACGGTTCCCCAGATGCGCAATGGTTCCTGTTCGCTCTTCTCCTCTTCGCCGCCGATGTAGGGGATGACGTTGTCGAGCATTTCCGGCCAGTCGGTGAAGTTTTTCCCGGCGCCGGAAATGGCCTGATAGGTGCAGGCGACGATCTTCGAGAGTCCGAATTCACGCAGGGGGGTGAGAGCAGGAACATAGCTCTGGATGGAACAGTTCGGCTTGACGGTGATGAAGCCCCGGGCAGTACCAAGGCGCTTGCGCTGCATCTCAATAACGGCGTTGTGTTCCGGATTGAGTTCCGGAACGACCATGGGCACGTCCGGCGTCCAGCGGTGCGCGGAATTGTTGGACACGACCGGGGTGCCGGTTTTCGCGTATGCTTCCTCCAACGCCTTGATTTCATCCTTTTTCATGTCGACGGCGCAGAAAATGAAATCCACGTCGCCGGAAACGGCCGCAACATCGGAAGCATTCTTCACGACAATGCCAGCCACGGCGGCAGGAAGAGGTGTCGTCATTTTCCAACGGCCTGCAACCGCCTCTGCATATGTTTTCCCGGCTGAACCCGCGGATGCGGCGATGCCGGTGACTTCAAACCAGGGATGATTTTCGAGCAGCGCGACAAAGCGTTGACCCACCATGCCGGTGCCACCTACGATGCTGACTTTCAACTTGTTGCCCATGGTACGTCTCCTTTCGTGTCCTTGATAGGCGAACATATGTGTTCGGTACAGATACATTTTGTAGTCCTATTATAAGGGAAAGGTATCATGGATGCAAGTATACGTCAAAACTTTTTGTATCAACATTTTTGCAGGTTGTGGTTCATTCTTTACGCTTCCCATGTGACAGGCCATCAAAAGCCTTTGTACAAAAGGTTTCAAGGATTTATACATGGTTTGACAGTCATGCGGGCGCTATGCTACACTTCGTCTGAACGGATCGGTTGATCGGGCCAGGAATGCTTTCAGTATCCCCGGATGTTGATTCGAAGAATAAGTGATTCGTCGGACAAATAAATCGTCCGATGATTGATTCATCGGATAAACGATTCATTGGACAAACGATACGTTGAACAAATGATTCCCGGGAAAATCCGGTATTCCGGTCGGGAATCCATATGGGTACCGGTGCGCACGCAGACAGCGCGTGCGAGAATAGGGAATTGGGTTAGAATCCCAAGCGGTCCTGCCGCCGTAAGGACGGAGCGGTTTCCGGAAAGTTTTTTCTGAGATGGAAAGATTTTCAGCCACTGGGTGAATGCTGGATGAGGAACAAGCGTTCCATCCTGCACCCGGGAAGGTGGAATCCCGTGACGATGTCCAAGCCGGAAGACCTGCCGGTTCCTTGCCTGCCATGTGCAGGCTGACTATGGCTTCACAGAGAATGAAGGTATGGTTGTGATGGAACGGGGGCAGTGTATTCTATTCCCTTCCAAGGCAATACATGCGCTTCGATCGTGAGGATCGGGGCGTTTTTTGATGCATTCCACACCGGATGCATCCAAAGGCGGCGTTCCGGGCGATCGCGGCGTAGCAATGACATCAGGCACAATCGTGAAGGAGAAAAATGATGATGAAGCGAAATCACCTCAAAACCCCTGACGGAGTCAGCCGTTCGCTGACAGGGACAAATTGTGTGTCCGTTACTTTGTTTGGCCGTTTGTCCGGTCTCGTGTCCGGCCGAATGACCGCCATGTTCCTGATGATCGTACTGGTCCTGTCACTGGCAGCTTGCGGGACTGCCCAACCTGCCGCTTCCACGGATACGTCCGCCAGTGTGTCCGCATCCGTGGAACCTACGCCGGAAGCCACCCCTGCGGCAACATCCGAAGCGACCGCCACGCCGGAGGCAACGGCTGCCACAGTGGCATTGCCCACCCAGGACCGTGCAGGCAATGCCATCACCGTTCCGACGGAGGTGAAGCGGATCGTGTCCCTCGCGCCTTCCTTTACGGAAACGCTCATCGCCATGGGACTCAAGGACAAAATCGTAGCCATCGACAAGAATGCGACTTCCCTGGAAGGCGTGAACACCGAGTGGCCTGTGTTCGACCTGATGGCGCCTGATGCCGAGAAGCTGCTGGCATTGAAGCCGGACATCATCCTGGCTTCGCCCATGAGCACGGGCGGCGGAGAAGACCCTTTCAAGCCGTTGAAGGACGCAGGCATCTGTGTTGTGTATGTTCCCTCAAGCGAAAGCATCCAGGGCATCCGGGACGACCTGCTGTTCATTGGCGCGCTGACCGGCGCATCCGATGCCGCTCAGAAGCTTGTCGCCGATATGGACAAGTCGATCGCGGAAGTGGCTGCCGTAGGAAAAACCATTACGGAAAAGAAACGCGTCTATTTTGAGATTGCCGCCGCACCTTCCATGTACAGTTTCGGTTCCGGTGTGTTTCTCAATGAGATGATCGAGTTGATTGGCGCGGAGAATGTCTTCGCCGATCAGAAGAGCTGGATCGCCGTCACCCAGGAAGCTGCTCTGGCTGCAAATCCGAATGTCATCCTCACCAATGTGAACTATCTGCCTGACGCGGTCGGAGAAATCAAGACCCGTGACGGCTGGGATGCCGTGCAGGCGGTCAAGGACGGAAATGTCATCTACATCGACAACATGTCGAGTTCCCTGCCCAATGAAGGCATTGTGAAGGCGTTGCATGAAATGGCAAAAGCGGTCTATCCGGACAAGTACTAAACCGGATTCCCCAAAATCGAAAAACAGGGCGCATGGGATGGCCGTTTCCGGAAAGGCTGCGGCCATCCTGTTTTCCCTGCTCTGTGCTGCTGGGATCCTTGTGCTCGGGATCGGTATCGGGAGTGTGTTTGTACGCCCCGACACCCTTCTGGGCATTGTCGGAAACCGGATGCTGGGGTTCAGACTGCCTGCGGGAGCGGATGACATCACCGTCGCACTGGTCTGGAAACTAAGGTTTCCCCGGGTGCTGATGGCCTTCATCGTCGGAGCGGGGCTAGGCGCAAGCGGAACCGTGATGCAGTCGGTCCTTCGAAATCCGCTCGCTTCCTCCTACACCCTCGGCGTGTCGGCGGGCGCGGCGCTTGGCGCGGGCGCTGTCATGATCACAGGCCTGACCATTCCGCTCCTCGGCCGGTTCACCCTTCCGCTTGTCGGCCTGATTTCGGGTCTTCTGACCGTATTTCTGGCAGTCGGGTTCGCTGCGCGGATGGATCGGAGCATGTCCAACAACACCATCATCCTCGCCGGCATGGTGTTTTCCCTATTCATCAACGCCATTCTGACGTTGATGGCAGCCATGTCGAAGGATCAGATGCAAAGGCTGATCTTCTGGCAAATGGGCAGCTTCTCCCTGAAAGACTGGCCGCAGGTGGCCGTCCTTGCGCCGATCACGGCAGTCGGACTCCTGTGGCTGTTCCGGTACAACCGGGAACTGGACATGATCGTGTTCGGGGAGGAACAGGCCCAGGCGATGGGTGTGGACCTCAAACGTGTGAAATGGATGCTGCTGGGCGTCTCGGCGGCCCTGACAGGCAGCGCTGTCGCCTTCTCCGGCATCATCGGGTTCATTGATCTGATTGCGCCGCACGTCACACGCAAGGTGTTCGGTGCGTCACACCGGTATGTGGTGCCGCTGTCCGCCCTGTTCGGGGGTTCCTTCATGGTGTTGGCGGATTTGGCGGCCCGTACCGTCCTTTCGCCCGTGGAACTGCCGGTCGGTGCGGTGACGGCCCTCATCGGCGCTCCTTTCTTTGCCTGGGTCTATTTCGGCAAGGGCAGAAAGGAGCATGCCTGATGGGAATCGTCAATCTTCTGGAGGTGGAGGAAGCCAGCTGCGGATATGGCGGAGCGGATGTGGTGCGCCAGGTTTCCTTTCACGCGCAGGGACACGAGAATCTTTGCCTTCTCGGACCAAACGGCTGCGGGAAAACCACCCTGCTCCGTGCAGTCTGCGGTCTGCTTCCCCTGACCGGCGGTCGTGTGCTGCTGGAGGGGACGGACATCACCCGCATGAAACGGCGGGATATCGCCCGCAGCATCGCCATGATGAGCCAGCTGACCACCGTCCATTTTTCCTACACGGTGGAGGAGACTGTCATGCTGGGGCGTTATGTCCGGTTGAAGGGTGGCATGTTCGATGCGCCCGACAAGGAAGATCGCCGAAAAGTGATGGAATGTCTGGAAGCGGTCGAAATGGCCGATCTGGCGGAAAGACCGATCGACAGCCTGTCCGGAGGACAATTGCAGCGAGTGTTCCTTGCCCGGACCCTTGCGCAGGAACCGCGGCTCATCCTGCTGGACGAACCCACCAATCATCTGGACCTCCGGCACCAGATCGAACTGATTGATCATCTTGTGAAATGGTCGGAGGAAGACGGCCGCTGCATCATCGGCGTCCTGCATGACATCGGCCTGGCCACACGCCTGGCGGATCGTCTCCTGCTGATGCGGGAGGGCGTCATCGTGGCCGACGGAAAATCCAGGGAAGTCCTGGACAGCGGCTTGCTCAATCAGGTCTACGGACTGGATGTGAAGGCTTACATGCGGCAGATGCTGCAAATTTGGGAGTGAGGGACATGATGGCGTCTTCGAAACACCTTTACCGGAGTCCGTACGAAGCCTATCCTTTTCTGGCGGATGAGCCGGACAACCTGATGTGCGATTTCGAGCTCATGACAGACCGCATGGCGAGTGAAATCGGCCTGTTGCATGCACTTGTCGGAGATCCGGACATCAAGGCGGATCTGCTGGTGATCTGCGAACTCGTGTACCACATGAACCCCACTCTGAGAACGAAGATGACCGTCACATCGGAAGAGACCGCATGGCTGCTCGGTCGGGTGACCGCTCTTCAGGAAACCGTGGCCGGGCGCTGCGGGACCTTTGTCCTGACACAGGGATCGGAAGCCGGGTGCCATGCGCATCTGCTGCGGGTCCGGGGCAAGGAGCTGGTGCGGCTTCTGTACCGGCACCTTCATCAGGGTCATGCGGCACCTGATTCCCTTGTGGACATGGCCAATCTGCTGTCCGGTTACTTCTTCCTGCTGGCCCTGCAGCTGAATGCGCTGGACGGTGTGGATGAGATTCCGTATGTGAGCAGGAACTACAAGTGAAACTTCGTGCTCCCGCTTCGTATATTCCGTGCATGCGATGGTGCCATTCGGAAATCATCCATTGTAAATCGGTGCAGGCCAGGGCAGATTGAAATCCGGGAGGGTTCTATGGAATTGGCCTCATTCACCGGTCGACGGTTCATTGCTTCTTTCAGTGGCGGGAAAGACAGTACCTTGTCCATCCATCGGGCCATTGCTGCCGGCATGGTGCCGGCGGGGCTTGTCACAACCTGGAATACGGATATGGGACGATCCTGGTTCCACGGATTGCCCGATGAGGTGCTGGATGCACTGAGTGCCGCATGGCGGATGCCCATTGCGCTTATCCGTACAAACGGTCCCGATTATGCTGCGAACTTCGAGCAGCATCTCTGGGATGCCCGGACCAACGGGGTGGAGATTTGCGTGTTCGGAGACATCGATTTGGAGCCGCACCGGGAATGGTGTACCGCAAGGTGCGAAGCGGCAGGAATGGAAGCCTGTTTTCCCTTGTGGCAGGAAAACCGGAAGGCGTTGGTTCACGAATTCCTGGATCTGGGGTACCGCACCGTCATCACGACCGTGGACACGGAACGGATGGGCGAGCACTTTCTCGGGCGGGAACTGGACAAGCCGACTGTGGAGGAAATCGAGGCATGCGGGGCGGATGCATGCGGGGAGAACGGGGAATACCACACCTTCACGTTCGCCGGCCCCATGCTGGTGGAAAAGGTGCCATACAGGCTCGGAGGGCTCATCCGGCAGGACCGGTATGCGATCCTTCCCGTTCTGCCGGAATGAAGGGTGAATTCTGAAGCGCAGACCCGTTCGTAGCGGATCTTGCCCGTCTTCCAGCATGATGGGCATGGATGGACGGATGCATTCTATTATACATGTGATTCTTGTACATCGGAATTCCCGCATTGCAAATTACGTTCCATCGTGATAAACTATACCGGCGTAAGTACGGGGCGGTCCGCTGTCCGTCGGCCGATGTATGGCCCGGATAAGAACACCCTATGAAATTGGAGGAAAACCCATGAACATCATTGATGCACTTGAACAGGAAGGCCTGAAGCAGAACCTTCCGAACCTGAAAATCGGTGACTATGTCAAGGTCAACGTGAAGGTTGTCGAAGGCACCCGCGAGAGAATCCAGGCGTTCGAAGGCACCATCATTGCCATGAACGGCACGGCTATCCGCAAGGCCATCACCGTCCGCCGGCTTTCGTTCGGCATCGGCGTGGAGAGGGTATTCCCGCTTCATTCCCCCAAGGTTGACAGCGTCAACATCATCCGTCGCGGCAAGACCCGTCGCGCCAAGCTCTACTACCTGCGCGACCGCGTCGGCAAGAGGGCCCGCCTCAAGGAAGACATCGGCGTATCCAAGGATTGATGTCCCTTTCAGGTCGGAACACCCAACAAAGTGGCTGGTTCATGGGCTGTCCCACGTCGTGGGGCAGCCAGCCGATCCGCTGCTGAAGCAGAAGACAATGACAAGAGGGCTGTCTCGGCAAGAGGCAGCCCATTTTGCATGATAAGGGCAATCGCCGACACGGAATCCGAATGCGGTGCTTTCGTGGCCGCTTCCGGGCGGTGACACCCATACATACAGGACAACCAAACAGTCAGGTCAAGAAGGAGCGGTGCACATCCGTGGTGATTCAATGGTTCCCCGGACACATGACAAAGACGCGTCGGCAGATGCAGGACACCATCAAACTGGTTGATGTGGTCATCGAGCTGCTGGACGCCCGAATTCCGATGTCCAGCCGAAACCCGGACATCGATTGGCTCGTCGGGCAGAAACCCCGGATCGTCGCGCTCAACAAGAGCGATTTGGCCGACGAAGCCGTCAGCCGCCAATGGGAAGCCTGGTTTCGCGCACAGGGACTTCAGGTGATCTACACGAACGCCCTAAGCGGAAGCGGCCTGAAGGAAATCCACAAGCAGCTCCGCGCCCTGACCCAGACCAAGCTGGAATCCGCCATGCGCAGAGGGCGTCTGCAAAGACCGATCCGCACCATGGTTGTCGGTATCCCCAACGTGGGAAAGTCGGCCTTCATCAACAAGATCGCCGGAAAGGCCGTGGCCCAGACCGGTGACAAGCCTGGTGTCACCCGCTCCCAGCAGTGGGTGCGCATCCACCCTGAAATCCAGCTGCTCGACACGCCAGGCATTCTCTGGCCGAAATTCGAAGATGTGGAAACCGGCATGGTACTGGCCTACACAGGCGCCATCAAGGACGATATCATGGATACGACGGAGTTGGCCGCCAGCCTCATGGCGCGGCTGGCCGTCCTGTATCCGACCCGACTGGCTGAACGGTACAAGCTGCAGGATCTTGAAGGGAAAACAGGCATGCAGCTGCTTGTCGAGGCGGGAAAGCGGCGGGGATGCCTGATAACAGGCGGAGAAGTTGATCTGCACCGTATTTCCGCCATCATCCTCGATGAATTCCGCGGTTCAAAGCTGGGCAAGGTCAGTCTTGAAAGACCGCCCGCCCTGCCGCCGAAACGCCAGAAAAGCGAAACCAAACCGGCAATTGCGCCGATACAGGATATGGAGGCGTATTCCGCAGAGGATGATGAGGCGTTTTCCGAAGAAGAGGAAGAAGTGTTTCCCGCTGATAGGGAAGAGGCGTTTCCTGCAGAAGATGAGTCGATGGGGATGGATGCTGCGAAACGTTCCGGAGATGAGGGAAACCTGAAAAACAACGTGGAGGAATAACGGATGGCCGGATGGACGAAGAAGGCATTGGCGGAAAAAGCAGCCGAAATGGAGCCGGAATCGGCACTGGCCTGGCTTTTGGAAATCTCGCCGGAAATCAACGGCAAGGCGGACAAGCTGATCGATGCCCAATTGCGCAAAATCGGCAAGCTGGAGGCTGAACGGGCGAGGCTTGCCGGCCTGCGGACCCTGGAAGCCGATTTCTGGCGGGAAGGCTTCCGGTTCGTCGGTGGAATCGACGAGGCTGGGCGCGGGCCTTTGGCAGGCCCCGTGGTGGCGGCCTGCGTCATTCTGCCCGAGGATGTGTGGCTGGAAAAGCTCGACGATTCCAAAAAGCTGTCGGCTGCCGTCCGCGACCGCCTGTTCGATGAAATCAAACACAAATCCGTCGCATGGGGCGTGGGCATCTGCGATCAGACCTATATCGACCGGGTGAACATCCTCAATGCAACGAAGAAGGCGATGATCCTGGCCGTCGGCGCGATGAAGCAGGCACCGGACGCCCTCATCATTGATGCCGTTCGGTTGGATCTGCCCCTGCGACAACTGTCCATTCCGAAAGCGGATGAACGGTGTGCCGCGGTCGCTGCGGCATCCGTGCTCGCCAAGGTCACCCGTGACCGGATCATGGACGCGCATGACGCGGAATATCCGGCGTATGGCTTTTTGCGGAACAAGGGATATGGAACCGCGGAGCATGTCGAGGCCATCCACAAGCACGGGCTGACCGTACTGCACCGGCGAAGCTTCACACACGGCATTTTGGCGGGAGGGGGAATCATCGATGCGGATTGACGGTTCACGTCCGGACGCCGGGATTCCCGTCGGGGGCAAGGCCGAGCGCATCACATCCGGCGAAGTGGTGCAGGGGCGGGTTGTTTCGGCGGAAGCCGGACAGATCCAGTTGCGCCTGTCGGATGGCAGCACCCTGAACGCCAAAGTGGCGGAAGGGGTGAATCTGGAAGAAGGCGCCACCGTCCGGCTGCAGATCGGGGAGAAGGTCGACGGCGTGCCGACCGCACGCGTAGTCGAACGTTCCGTGCCGCAAACGGCGTCCGACCGGCCCGGTATGACGCCGGAGCGTGAAATCGGGGATGCGCTCCGCAATCTGGGCGAGAAGGTGCTTCCCGCCCTTGTGGACCGCGCCATGGCCCTCCGGGAACGGACCGGCATGGATGCCGGACAGGCGGCGTTTCTCACCGCCAACAACCTGGATGCGGATCCGCTGGCCGGAGCCATGCTTGCGCGTGTGCTGAACGGCAGCTTCGGCTTTGCCTCCAATTGGACTTCGCTAGCTTCCGGAATGGCCGATGCCGCATCCGCCCTGCCTGCTGCGGATCGGGCCATGCTCGCGCAATCCCTTGCCTTGGCGGAACAGGTGGGGAAACTCGTCGATACGCTGCTTTCCGGTTCCGGCTCGTCTGTAACAGGCGCGGCGGTCTCCGCAGCGGGATCGGGAGCAGGCAGTGCTGACGTAGCCAATCCCACTGTGAATCCGACAGGCGCATCCGGCGGCATTGCGGGGGAAACAGTCCCTGCGGACGCGTCGATTGCGGGAAAAACGATTCTCGCCAATACGGTCAAGGATCTGTTCATGCAGTGGGCGGAAAAAACACCTGCCTCCGGCGAAGCCATGCGTCAGTTGCAGGATGCACTGGCGGGCATACCCGGCGGGAAAGCGTTGCTTGCCACCCTGACCGGCAAGCCGGAAGGTGCGGGATCCTCCGTTTCAAATACGAATCCTGCAGGTGCGACGGTGAATGTCGTTCAAGGGAACGCGGCCACTGCTGCCGGTTTGGCCGATTCTTCGCAGGTGTCCGTTTCAACCGGACTGGCGGCAGGCACGACGCAGACGGTGCCTGCCGGGAATGCGGCAATGGGCGCCAACCTTGGGGCAACAGCCGCAGGAACTGCGGGAACCCCGGTTCCCGGATCCATCCTGCCAGGTGCGGAAGGCACCGCAAATACGAATGCAGCAGGCGTGGCTGCAGGAACGGCCGGAAGCGGCGAACCAGCAGGGAACAGCGGAACCGGAACCGCAGGACGGGATGGACTGTCCATTGGCATGCCGGGCGGCACCCTGAATCGGGAGAGTGGGGGAGCAGGAATGCCCGCAGCAGGCACTACTGGCACTGCAGACGATGTCCAGCCGGCTGCCGGTACATCGCGGATGGAAGAATGGCTCGGTCGTCTCGCGGGAACCGTGGATGCTTCAAAACTGCATGCAGCGCCGACTTCTGCGGAAACACGGGCATTGGTGATGAGTTCGTTCGATCGGGTGATCTTGAAGGCTGGTGCGGAAGGCGATGCGAGCCTGCCGTTGCTGGATGTGGCCAAGATGGCGCACGCCGTGAAGGAACAGCTGGAATGGTCCTCAAGTGCCCTGTCCAGGATGGATGCCGATACGGCCGCCGCCCTCACGCCGCTTGTGCAGGATGCTTCAGGCGCCATGCGCCTGTTCAACCAGATCACCACCTATAGCACCTTTGTGCAGATCCCGATTCAAATGAATCAGCAGAATACGCAGGGAGAGCTGTATGTCATGAAGCGGAAAGGCGGCAGAAACCGTATTGACGCCTCCGATTTCACCTTGTTCCTCTCTCTGGACACGGAGAACCTCGGACATCTGGAATCCCTTGCCCATGCGAAGAACCACCAGGTTTCCCTGCAATTTCGCGTGGATGATGAAGAAACACAGACCCTTTTGCGGGAAACCCGGCAGTCCCTGTATGAAGGGCTGGACAAGAAGGGCTTCCGTTTGGTGGACATGAAGGTTCGGACCGCATCGGAAGAACCGCTTTCCCCGTTGAATGCGGTGAAGGAAGCGGAAGAACGCCTCGGTCGGACGACTGGTCTTGATATCCGACTCTGAAAGGGGAGCTTCAGTGGCTGAAAAACAGAAAGTCAAAAAAGCGACCGCCCTTTCCTATGAACCGGGTGCGGACAAGGCGCCGCGGATTGTGGCGACCGGGCGCGGGGAAATTGCGGACAAGATCATAGAAAAGGCGCACGAGGCAGAAGTCCCTGTCTATGAAGATGCGCATCTGGCGGAGGTGCTGGGCGCACTGAAGCTCGGGACGGAAATCCCGCAGGAGCTGTACGAGGTGGTTGCCGAGGTGCTTGCCTTTGTCAGCCGTCTGGATGAACGGGTTCAGGGCAGACGGGCAGCCGGGGGAATCGTGCATGAACCGTGATGACGACAAAGGAATGCCGACCGGTGCCAAGCCGAAAGCCAACGAGGCAACGGGCTGTGACACCGGAGGCAACCCGTCCGGGAACGACTCGAAACGAAGCAAATCGGCGGGAAACAACATGAATACGGGGAAAACCGGAGAAATGTTGGCGGCCAGACATCTGGAAGGCCTTGGTTTCCGGCTTGTCGCGCGCAATCTTCGGATCGGACGGCTGGGAGAGCTGGATCTTGTCTCCTGGGCTGAGGATGGACGCACCCTGTGTTTCATCGAGGTGAAGACGCGTACATCGGACGCATTCGGAACACCGGCGGAGGCCGTCACCTATCGAAAACGGCAGCGGATCCGCAAAATGGCCGAGGTCTGGATGGGCAGTCAACGGATGACGGCCGGATCCTCCGCAGACAACATGCCCGTACGGTTCGATGTGGTGGAAGTGATGCTGGAACGGGAAACCCGCCAGGCACGCGTACACCATATACCGGATGCATTTTAGGGAAGAAACGGGTTCACAGCCTGAACGATGATTGGGCGAAACGGGAACGAAGACTGGACGGAAATCAGGAAGGAAAAGGAATACGAATGGACAAGACAAGGGAAGCGGCCTATCAGATCCTGTCAAAGAGCATAGGCCAGGGGGCCTATTCGAATATCGCACTGCAGGCGCTTTCGCGTCCGGACTTGACGCGGCAGGACCGGGCATTCGCCACGGAGCTCGTGTATGGCACATTGGCCAGAAAACGGAGCCTCGAACATGTCATCGGCCAGTTCGCGAGCATTCCAATCCGCAAGATGTCTCCCTGGGTGCATGTCCTGCTGCTGATGGGCGCCTTTCAGATCCTCCATATGGACCGGGTGCCGGATTCCGCAGCCTGCAACACCACCGTGGACATGGCGAAGGTGCACTGTCCGAAGTCTTCGGGATTCGTTAATGCGATTCTCCGTGCGATTGTCCGGAACCGGGATGAATTGAAGTGGCCCGATCCGAAGGACGGATGGGCGGCCGCAATGGGCGTCCGACATTCGTATCAGGATTGGATGGCGCAGAACTGGCTGGACGAGTTCGGGCCGGAAACCGCCGAAAAACTGATGGAAGCGGGAAACGGGCATCCGCCGTTGACGATCCGGGTGAACCGCTTGAAGAACACCCGGGAAGAGCTTTTGACGATATTGGGCGAGGCCGGGGTGGCCTGTTCCGCCGGTACGGTTTCCGAGGACGCGATTGTCCTGGAATCACCGGACGGGTTTACGAAACTTGCGGCTTTCACGGAAGGTCGCTTTTCCGTTCAGGACGAAAGTGCCATGCTCGTGGCGGCCGTTGTGGATCCGCAGCCCGGGGAACGTATTCTGGACACATGCTGCGCACCGGGCGGGAAGACGACGCACATGGCGGAGCGGATGGAGAACAAGGGAAGCATCACCGGATGGGATCTGCATGGAAACAAGCTGAGTCTGGTTCGGGAGTCCGCCGCGAGGCTCGGGATCCGCATCATCCGAACCTGGGAACAGGACGCCACCATGGAACTGCCGGAGGAATGCGACGAATATGACCGTGTGCTGGTGGATGCACCGTGTTCCGGCACCGGGATCATCCGCCGGAAGCCGGACATCAAATGGAACCGGAAGCCTTCCGACATAGTCGCTTTGGTTGAGATTCAACGGCAAATGCTATATAATGCCGGTAGGTACGTAAAGCCCGGTGGCGTGCTGGTTTACAGCACCTGTTCGATGGAACGGGCCGAGAATGAGGATGTCTGCAACTGGTTTCTGGCGCAGGAAGGCCCGGATCGGCCCCGGTATGTCATGGATCCGGAGCAGCCGTTTCGTCGTTTGTTCCCGACCTGTCCGGAAACCGATGGCTTTTTCATTGCACGTTTCCTGCGCACAACCTGATTCCGTGGCATGGCTGCGGTGTTGTGCTGCAGGGAAACCCTGCCCTGCCTGCGGCCAATGTGAAACAGCAAGGCAATCCATCCCCTGCCTGTGGCCAAAATGCATCTGCGGGAACACCCAAACCCTGTCTGGAGGCCCTGATGCCCGACAAGATCGATTTGCTCGACCTGGAACTGCCGGAGATGACGGAAGCCGTCGCCTCGCTCGGTGAAAAGCCCTTTCGTGCCCGCCAGCTATGGAAATGGCTGTATGCGGGCGTTTTGGATTTCGATGGCATGACGGACCTTTCCGCAGCCTTCCGTGTGAAACTGGCGGAGCGGTACATGGCCGGTGGCCTCGGCATCGCGCAGAAACAGATGTCCGCCCAGGACGGCACGACCAAGTACCTGTTCAGCCTGCCGGATGGAAATCTGGTCGAAAGCGTGCTCATGCGCTACAAATACGGGCTTTCCGCCTGCATTTCCACGCAAGTCGGATGCCGTATGGGCTGCGAGTTCTGTGCGTCCTCCCATCTCGGTCTCGTGCGGAATCTCACGATCGGCGAGATGGTCGGCCAGGTGCTTCACATGATGAAGGACGCCGGGGACCGCATCAGCCATGTTGTGCTGATGGGCATCGGAGAGCCTTTCGACAATTATGACAATGTCATGGCCCTGCTGCGCCGTTTGAATCGGGAGGATACGCTGGAGATCAGCCACCGCAAGCTCACAGTCTCCACCTGCGGGATCGTTCCGGGCATTCTGCGTTTCGCAGGGGAAGGCATTCCGGTGAACCTGTCCGTATCCCTGCATGCGCCCACACAGGCCCTGCGGGAACAGACGATGCCCGTTGCGAAGAAGTGGCCCCTGCCTGAACTGCTGGCTGCTTGCTGGAAATATGTGGACCAGACAGGAAGACGCATTACCTTCGAATATGCCCTGGTCCGGGGGTGGAACGACTCCCCCGAACACGCAAGAGCGCTGGCGGCCCTTTGCCGGAACCGCCTGTGCCATGTGAACCTGATTCCCGTGAATTCCGTGCCCGGTACAGCCTTTTCCCAGGGAACGGCTGCCGGTATCCGGGAATTCCAAAGGATACTGGAAGAAAACGGCATCGCCGCTACCGTCCGGCGCGAGCTGGGCAGCGATATCGAAGCCGCCTGCGGGCAGCTTCGCAGGGATACGATGCGGCAGGCCGGGAAGGATGTACAGTGAGATACGCAGCATTGAGCGACACCGGCAAGGTGCGCAACCAGAATGAGGATGCCTGGAACATCGTGCAGGACAAGGAGAACCATCCCGTCGGATTCGTGGTGGCGGACGGCATGGGAGGGCATGAGGCCGGTGAGGTGGCAAGCCGCATCGCGGTGGATGTCATGTCCGAGACGGTTGTTTCCTGCGCGTCGCTCCACATGAATCTCGACGACGCGGAGATTTTCCTGCGGGACGGATTGGATGAGGCAAACCGACGCATCATCCAATACTCCCAGGAATACCTGAAGGGGGTGCCTTCCGGCACAACGCTGACCGCCGCATGGCTGGACGGGCCGATGATGCTTCTCATCCACATCGGAGACAGCCGCGCCTACCTGTTCCGCGATGGCGCGATTCGCCAGCTCAGCCGGGATCACACCTATGTGGCGGAACTCGTGGCATCGGGCCTTATCGACTCCGAAGCGGCGAGAAGGCATCCGGAACGGAACAAAATCACCCGCGCTCTCGGGTTCGACATGGGCATGAAGCCGGAAGTGTTCTGGGAGCGCATTCATGACAAGGATCAGCTTCTGTTTTGCACCGACGGACTGACCGAATATGCAACGGAAACGGAAATGGCGGAGATCCTCAGCGCACATGGGCCTGAAACGGCTGCGGAAAAACTGGTTTCCCTGGCGAACGGACGCGGCGGGCGTGACAACATCACCGTCGTCGTTGTGGCCATGGAACCTGGAGACACACTATGAACGCATTCGACCAGGGAGGCTTGGCATGATTGGAACCGTACTGGGCAACAGATATACGATACTGGAAGATGTTGGAACGGGCGGAATGGCCATTGTATACAAGGCGCACGATGCCTATCTGCAGCGGGACGTGGCCGTAAAGGTGCTGCGGGCCGAATTGCGCGGAGATGAGGATTTGTCCCGCAGGTTCGAGGCGGAGGCACGTGCCGCCGCAAGCCTCACGCACCCGAACATCGTACAGATCTACGATGTCGGCAAGGAAAGCGGCGACATCTACATCGTCATGGAACTGGTGGATGGGAAAAGCCTGAAGGAACTCATCGAGGAAAACGGACCGATGCCCTGGGGCATGGCCGTGGACGTCATGATCAAGATCGCGTCCGCCCTGCAGAAGGCGCACGCCAAGAAAATCATCCATCGCGACATCAAACCCCAGAATATCCTGTTGACGCAGGACGGCGAACCCAAGGTGGCGGATTTCGGCATCGCCCGGAATGCCTCGGCCGGGATGGAAACCATGAAAGTGGATACCGTCGCTTCTGTGCATTACGCTTCTCCGGAGCAGGTGCGCGGCGGGTATACCGACGGACAGTCGGATCTGTACTCCGCCGGTGTGACGCTGTACGAAATGCTGACCGGTCAGCTTCCCTTCGCAGGCGAGAATCCGGTTTCCGTTGCGCTGCGGCACATACAGGACTCCGTGCCTCGTGTCGACACGTTGGCACCGGAAACGCCGTCTTCCCTGGCGGACATCGTGGAAAAGTGCATGCAGAAGAACCGTGCGGATCGTTATCCGGATGCGGCGGCCTTCATGGCGGATCTGGAAATGGTCAGACGCGCACCGGACGGCCTTCATGTTGAATTGCCGGTATCCCGCCACATCGGGTTCGCCGGTATGGAATCGGAAGGCCTGCCCATGGCGCGGCCCAATGCGGAAATCGTGGAGGCAGGGGACATGGGACAACGGATGCCTGTCCGGAACAGACGAAGCAGCCAAAACGGTCCCAATGCGCGGAAGTATGTGTTTCCTCTGCTCTATCTCGTACTCATCGGCATCATCATCGCGCTGGTGGTGAGCATTGTCAGCTTCATCCGGACCGGACTTGCCGGCGGAGCCCAGCCGTCCATCGCCGCATCCAAAGATGCCACGCTCGGCGATTACGTCGGCACGGACATCGCTACGGTTCAGGCGGAACTCGACGCGCTGGGACTGAAGCCCGCACAGGTGGAAATCCGGTATCAGTATGACAGCAATGCTGCTGAAAACATTGTCATCGAGCAGCGTCCGCTGGCAGATTCCAAAATCGTCATCGGCGGTCTGACCACGGTGGAAATCGTCGTCAGCAAGGGGACGGATCAAGTCACCGTTCCTGAAATCCAGAATCGAAACCGGAACGAACTGCGGATCGAGCTCAAGGACCAGTTGGGGATTGTGGTCGAGGAGAAGTTCGAATACAACGATATGCTGGAGGTCGACCAGGTCATCCGGCTCGACCCGCCTGCCGGAACACAGGTGGCACGCGGCTCGACCCTTACGATCTACTCAAGCCTCGGGAAGGAACAGAAGCAGGTCTCCATGCCGGATCTGACAGGCTTGGATCGAAAAACCGCTGAAGCGAAGCTGGCGGAGAACCATCTGGCGGTCGGAACCCTGAAACCGGCCGATGCGGCTCTGACAGGCAATTCGGTGAAAACGCAGTCTGTAAAGCCGGGTGATCTGGTTCCGGAAGGCACCACCGTCGATCTCGTCCTTGATGCCGCAGCTCCAACCCCAACACCGACGCCGGCAGCATCGACGGATCCTTCCGCTTCGGCAACCCCTCCTGCTGCGACGGACAGCGGACCGATCCAGGCAAAGACGACCATCATGGTCGAACTGCCGGCTGCCGTCACAGGTGATTCTGCCCAGCTGACAGTTGTGGTTCGCAACAAGACGACTGCGGTCGAAGACGTAAAGGTGGACGCGAACGTACCGCGAACAGAATTCCCGTATCCCGTGGTCGTGGAAATTCCCGATGGCGGCGGCATAACCGTCCTGATCTACATCAACAACAATTTGGAATTGCAGAAGGAGTATTGATGGCATTATCCGACAAAACGGGATGGAAGGCAGGAAGCGTTGCAGCCGAACCCGCGCAGGCCATGGCTGAGGGCATGATCGTCAAGGGCGTGGGCGGGTTCTACGAGGTCTGGCTGCCGGAACAGGAGAGGAGCATCACCTGCAAGGCGAAAGGGGTGTTCCGGCGTGAAGGGCTTGTTCCGCTTGCGGGGGATCGGGTCCTGGTGGAAGCCCACCGCTCCGAGCCGGGACAAGGGTTCATCGATTCGCTCCTGCCGCGCAGAAACCTTTTTGTGCGTCCTCCTGTGGCGAATATGGACAAGATGGCCATCGTGCTGTCCGCGTCCACGCCTGCGCCGGATCTGCCCTTGACGGACAAGTTGCTCATTGCCTGCGAGTTGCGTCATATCCAGCCCCTGCTGCTGATCAACAAGGTCGATGCAGCGGAAGCCGGGCAGGTGGAAGCATTGAAAGCCATCTATGCGCCAAGCGGATACCAGATGATCACCCTCAGCTGCCGGACCGGGGAAGGAATGGAAGAACTTCGTACGGCATTGACCGGAAGCATGACCGCTCTTGCAGGCCAGTCCGGTGTCGGGAAATCAACGCTGATGAATGCACTGATTGTGGAATCCAATATGGCGACCGGCGAGCTGAGCGAGAAAATCCAGAGGGGAAAACATACGACCCGGCATGCGGAACTGCTGGCCATGCCGAATGCGAGCTGGTTGTGCGATACGGCGGGATTCAGCCAGTACCAGCTTGATGCGGTGGAACACGGCGATCTTTGCCTGTATTATCCGGAATTCGATCTGGAGGAAACGCCGTGCAGATATGCGGGCTGCAGTCATTTGAAGGAAGCAGGCTGCGCGCTTCGTGAAAAAGTGGAGGCCGGAATTGTCCCTCAAAGCCGGTTCGATACGTTTGCGATGTTCTATCAGGAGTTGAAACTGAGGCACGAGAACCGATACAGATAACAAATGATATGGAGGCGAAGAGATGGCATTCCTTGCACCTTCCATCCTGTCCGCGGATTTTTCGAAACTAGGTGAGCAGGTAACGCTGATCGGAACGTCCGGCGCGGACCGGATTCATGTCGACATCATGGACGGGCATTTCGTGCCGAACATCACCTTCGGACCGATGGTGCTCTCCGCCATCCGCCCTTGCAGCAGTCTTCCGATGGATGTCCATCTGATGGTGACGGAACCCGAACGGCAGATCGACGCGTTCGCCGAGGCCGGTGCGGACAGCATCACGTTTCATGCGGAAACAACACCGCATGCGGACCGGATTCTGCGGGAAATCCGCTCGCAGGGAAAACTGGCCGGCATTTCGCTGAATCCGGCCACCCCGCTGAGTGTGCTGGACCACATTCTGCCACTTGCGGACCTTGTCCTTCTGATGACGGTGAACCCCGGATACGGGGGACAATCCTACATCCGCTACATGACAGAAAAGATCGCAGCGTTGCGTGCGCGTATCGATCGGGAATCTTTATCCGTCTCCATCCACATCGACGGAGGGATCGGTCTTTCCAATGTGGAGGAAGTCACCGCGGCCGGCGCGGATGTGCTTGTGGCGGGCAATGCCTTCTTCTCCAGCATGGATCCTGCCGCCTTCATCCGGGAAATGAAGCGGGCGGCTAAACGGTAAAGCGCTCCGCAGGCCATGGGAGCGCCGAACAACCTGCCTAAACATGAACATGCAGGGAGAGTGACTGAACCGATAAGGCAATCGAACCGATAAGGCAACCGAACCGCAAAGGAGGAGAAGGCGTGCTGCAGATGATTCCGATCCTGACCATCTTCTCCCTTGGCGTCATGTTCGGCCTGATGGTCTTTGTCATTGTCAGAAACTACAATACCTGGCTGGGCCGGGCCTGTCTCGGAATGTGCATCACCTTCGGCATCTGGGCGTTCAGCATCTACAACGTCATGACGCAGCCGATGGAGGCGTCGCGGGTCCTGTGGTATCAGATATCCGCTTTTGGATGGGCGTTCTATCCAAGTGCCATCATGCTTTTCGCCATCGAGGTGTCCGGACGGGGGAATGGATTCCGACGGGTTTTGCTTTTCGCCATTACCGGTATCGTGGGTGCGGTGACTGTCCTGTTGATCTTCCTGCACCCGGATTCCTTCATCGAGCGTTTTCAGGCGTCCCCTTATGGCTGGGCAATGACCAAACCGCTCCATTCACCTGCCATGCAGATCCTTTCCGCCTATATGGCCATCGCCGGAATTGTGCCCATGATCCTGCTGTTCAGGTGGAGCCGCAGGACCAAATTCAGGCAGGAGAAGAACCAGGCCGCCTTGCTGATTCTTGCGGGGACATTCGTTTTGGGTGCCAGTACCGTGACAGACCTTGTGCTGCCAATCCTGAGTGTGCCCACTCTCCCGATGACGCCCATCATGTCGTTGGTTTGGTTCATCACCCTGTTTTATTCGGCGTATCGCTATCATCTCCTCGACCTTACGCCATCCATTGCAGCGGGTGAGATCATGACCAGGGTGCGGGATCTTCTTCTGCTGCTGGATCGGAACGGCGTCGTTGTACAGATGAACGCTTCTGCACGCGCCACACTGGGCTATGGCATGACGGAACAGCAGGGAATCGCACTTAAGCAGATCCTGCCTGTGATTCAACTGCCGGAAAACGGTGCGGTCCTTGATATCGAAACGGAGATGCTGACGTCAAAAGGTGAATGCATCCCGGTCCAGTTGTCGATCAACCCGCGATTCAATGACTTCAACGATCTGGTCGGATACATTTTGACCGCTTATGACATGCGCACGCGGCTTGCCTTGGACTTGCAGAACGCAGAACGCCGCATGGCCGAGGATCGGTTTGAGGACCAGTCCCGCATCTACAAGCTCATTCTGGACAATGTGAAGACCGGTTTCCTGCATTTTGGGCCGGACCAGAAAATACGGCCGGAATTCAGCCGCCAATGCATCTCCCTCTTCGATCAGGCGGAACTGGCCGGCGCGGACTTTGCCGATGCCGTCCTGTCCGGCTGGGATCATGAGGAAAAGTCACACATTCGGACCATGCTGGAAAGCATATTCAATGAAGAACGTCCCTGGCGGCTGGAAGCGCTGATGAACCTGCTTCCCGCCAGTACCGGTGGATTCGGCCAGCTCATCTCGCTCCAGTACCGGCTCATCGATATCGGACCGGAGGCCGGACGTCGCTCCATGCTTGTCATCCTCGACGACCGTACGGAGAGTCTTCGTCAGGAGAACCGGTTGAACTTTGAGAACGCCCGCTTGTCGATGGTTGTTTCCGTACTGACGAACCGTGAAGCCTTTTTCGAGTTTCTTGAGGAATACCGGACCTATTTCGTCCTGTTGCGTCAAGCCTGGAAGGAGATGCCTGCCCATCCCGGGGAAGCCCTGTATGATCTGTATCGGAACATCCATACCTTCAAGAGCGGATTCGCCCGTTTCGGCATGAAAGCAACGGCGGAGCATTTGATGCAGATCGAGGAACTGCTTTCCGGCATGCTCAAACGCGAGATCTCCGAGGCGGATCTGCGCATGGTCCTGGTTCAATGTGAACCGGACGCATGGGCGTCAGAAGATATGGAAGGACTGAAGAATGCCATCGGGCAGGGTTTCTTCCAGTCGCGTTCCATCGTGGAGACGGAACGCAGCGTGCTGGAGGGGGTCGCATCGGATCTGGAGAGGCAGGTTCGAAGTTCAGGCATGCCACAGGAAAGCATTCGAACCCTCCTTCTTCGCTTCAGGGAACTGTATTGCGTTCATGCGAAACGGATGCTGATGGACTATGAGCCGTACATCCAGATGATCAGTCATGAGCGCAGCCTGCCCGAGCCGGTATTTGCCGTACAGGGTTCGGATGTGTTGCTGGATGGCAAACTGTATCGTCCCTTTTTCCGTGTGCTCATTCATATTTTCAACAATATCATTGCGCACGCCATCGAAACGCCTGAAGAACGTATCGCAAAAGCCAAGCCGGAACGTTCCCGCATCGAATGCCATGTGGAGTTGCGAAATGGAAACATGGTCATCGAAATCGCCGATGACGGCCGTGGCATCGAACCTGCAAGAATCCGCGAGGAAATGCGTGCAAGAACGGGACTGACTGCACCGGAAATCGCACGGATCCCGGATCAGGAAATTCTGCAGCGTATTTTTGAACCAGGCTATTCTTCGACGCTGGTGGCGGATTCGTTGTCCGGACGTGGAATCGGTCTGTTTGCGGTTGCCCATGCGACCCGGCAGATTGGCGGCACAGTCCGGGTCTCATCAAGAGCCGGTGCGTTCACACGATTCAGCTTCATTCTGCCGATCCGGCAGCTGCAGGCTGCGGAACGGAGAGAACCATGAAGTTGGTGATCGTGGGGGGAGGAAGCCGTCCCGAGCCGCTGATGCTGAAGGAAGCCTGCAGCCAGGCGGAAGTTGTTCTTGCGGCAGACAGAGGCGGACAGTGGCTTTTGGAATGCGGCATTGTACCGGATGTCCTGCTGGGCGATTTTGATTCCATTGATGCGGGGGCGCTTGCGTCCCTGCAGGGAAACGGCCACACCCGATGGGTACGGCACAGGACAGACAAGGATCAGACGGACATGGAGCTTTGTGTGGAGGAAGCGCTGCAGATGGGCGTCGATTCCGTTCAGATATTCGGTGCAACCGGCACCCGGATGGATCACTCCCTTGCCAACCTGTTGTTGCTTCATCCTTTTGTGAAAGCAGGAGTTGAGGCATGGATCATCGACAGGCACAACCGTGTGCGCATGGCGGGAGTCCTGACGTCAGCCGGGGAGGAATGCGCGAAAACAGCCGGCCCGTTTCAGGTCCGGCTGCAAGGAATCAAAGGCTTCAAGGTCTCTCTGATTGCTTTGTCTCCCGTCGTAACGGATGTCACGACGGTCGGTCTGCTGTATGACATGCGGGGCAGGAATCTTCCGTTCGGTTCTACGTTGGCGGTCAGCAACGAATTCAAGGAAGAAAGGGCGGAAGTCCGATTCAACGATGGACTGATGCTCCTTCTGCTGTCGAAGGATTGAGGAAAACTTCCTGTCTGATTTCCGGTAATCAGGCATACTTTCGGATACAACCCAATTTCGGAGATCAGTCCATATACGGTGTCAGTCAAGTTGCGGCGTCAGTCGTCATCCTTGCTTTTTTTCAGTTGCGGCTTCTGGGATTTGGAAGCATCGGCATTGGCGCCGGGCTTCTTCCCTTTTTCAAGGGCTGCCGCGGATTCCACCATGCGGCAGTTACCCTGCAGAACGGCACCTTCATCCGTCACCATGCTCGTCACTTCGATATCACCGAACAGACGGGCGGTGGATTGCAGATGCAGCAGGCTGCGTGCGGTGACATTTCCGGTCACCTGACCGGCGATGTACAGGCTCGCGCCATAAATCTGCCCCTGGATGCGGGCGCTGGCTTCCACATGCACGTCTCCGTTGGCCCGGATGTCCCCTTCAATTTTCCCGAGGATCTTCATGGACCCTTCCGTCTCGATGTTGCCGGTGAAGACTGTGTGTTCACCGATGAGCGTATCCACTGCGGGGGGCGTTCCCTTTTTCTTGAACATGTTTTCCGCCTTTCCGTGGCTGTGTTTTCGATCCAGTCCTGACGTACCTGGAGCCTGGGGGATTGATTCAAGGGGTGATGAACATCTCCGGATTGACTGTCGTTCCATTGACACGAACTTCAAAGTGCAGGTGGGGGCCTGTGGCGGTTCCGGTTGATCCGGTCAGGGCGATTTTTTCTCCCTGCGAGACCTTCTGTCCGACTGTGACCAGAAGCTTTGAGCAGTGTCCGTAACGTGTGCTGTATCCATTGCCATGATCGATTTCCACCAGGTTTCCATATCCGCTGTGCCACTCGGCCGAGACAACTGTACCGGCACCGGCCGCATAGATGGGAGCGCCTTTTTTGTCACCGATGTC
This sequence comes from uncultured Clostridia bacterium, assembly GCA_942493335.1. Classification (GTDB taxonomy): domain Bacteria; phylum Bacillota; class Clostridia; order DSM-8532; family DSM-8532; genus JAEWSN01. Next base: position 4,873,210 of record OW818693.1, read on the forward strand.
GAGACCTTCATGTTTTTTATAGAAATGGAACACGGGATGGAACCTTCTGCCGAAATCCGAACTGATCTCGGCGCCAGGTGTTGTCGGCCAGAAACTGGGCAGGCTGCTCACGTAGCTTTTCAGCTTTTCCGTTTTTTGAGCCAAAGCCGATTTGGATGCATCCGCTTCGAGCGCGGCATTTTCGGCTGTTTCCAGCAAGGACTTCAATGTCGCAACATCGCTTTTGAAGGAGCTGTTGCCATTTTCCCCGCGACTGACATTCACGGCCTTGACGTTTTTGTCGATATAGGCGACCACCATGTTTTCATATTCGGACTTGTAGTTGTCCAGCGTCTTGGCGGACAGGGCGGTGCCAGTCTCATAGCCGCTGAGGGTGTTGTTCGTCTCTTTAAGGAGTGCGGCCTGATCCGCGAGAAGCGCATTCAGATTGTCGAGGCTTTCATTGTACAATTCCGCATCATCGTTGAGGTTCTGCCGCAATGAAATGTTTTCCGCACTGATTCGGATGGCAGTGTATATGGCAACGGTTCCTGACACCAGAACGGCGATGGCGAGCATGAAGAAAAGCCCCTTGTAATGAAGGAGCCGGACTGTTTTCATCTTGCCTTTATGGGGTACGAGTAAAAGGGACAAGGCCCCATTTTTTCCTGATGTAAGTTTTCCCTTAAGCGTGGGTGTTTTTTCCTTGCGGTGCGTCATGAAGCGTCTCTCCTGGCTTATCTTCCAAAATCCGGATGATGCTCCGGATGTTTTCCCGTGCAGCCACACCATTATATTATAAAAGGATTGCACTGGACAGAGCAGAATGTGGCAAAAGGCTCATGCCGCAGTCGTAATGGCCTGTTTGATGTGTTATAATGCCTATTGCGGGCGTTCCTGCAGTTTTTTCGCGGTATCTCGGAAGCGTCTCCGAATGTCCCCGAATGTCTCCGAAAAGACGGAAATGCCGGAAAAATAGAGTCGCCGAGGGTGAATCATGGGAAAGAGCTCCATCAAGCGCAGTATCCTTGCAGGCATGCTTTCTGTTGCCCTTCTTTTGTATCTGTTGTTTGCCGCAACCTCCTGGGTCGCAGGCAACCGGGTGATGGACGGGGTACGGTCCCTGCGCTACAACGCCTCTCTGGACAAAGCGCTTGCGGCCATGAGACAAGCGTCCGATGAGAAAAAAATCGCCATTGCGCAGTCGGCCGTGGATGGAAAAGATGTCTCTGCCGATCTTGCTGCGGTGGATGGTGTCATACGGAAACATGCCGATGACATCATCAAGGCGCTGGAAATGTCCAGGACCCCTGCGAATGCAAAGGCTGCCGGCGAGGCGACGAACCGGCTGACCGGAATCATGGAAGCGGAACAGGCGTTGACGAAAGCCTATTCGGTGAATCTTTCTTCCGTCCTCGGCACCAACGCCGGGTTGGCGGCACGTAATGCGGATGCTGCCTACGTGACTGGAATCGAGGCCTTAGAAACGCTTCTCCAGGCGCGCATGGACGCCGCGCTCCAACCGATGCCTGCGTTCAGTGAGGAACTCGACGCCACACTCAAGAAAATGAAACGGACCTCCCGTTCTGTCGGCACCGAAGTGCAGGGGCTGAACGAAGAACTGGCTGCCATAAAGCTGGCTTCGGGCGAACTGGATGCCGCAGTCAGCGAATGGCGCCGGGAAAGCCGCCTCACAGGAGAAATGTGTGCCGGTTACCTGTCGGAAGCCGCGTCCGCCACGACGCTTCCTGCAATACGGCTGGATGCGTCACCGGCCTATGTTGAGCCGGACAGTGCTGGTGCAGCCATTTCGATGGTGTCCGATCTGATCGCGTCAAACAAAAGATTGACAGAGGGGCTTGAGAGCCTTGGCGTGCTGCTCACGCAAAACGATGCCCTCCAGTCGGGAATTCCTGTCCAGCTGCTGCAGGATCGGCTTGATATTCTGGCCGGGGAGCAGCAGTTGACGACATTGTGCAGAAACTGGACCATGCGGCTCAACGGGGCGGCTGCGGCAGGCGATGAGGCTGCGCTGGAGGCATTGTCCGCTGAAGTCGGGAACCAGGGTGAGGTTGCCGCAGTCATCACCGCGTTGAAGGCGCGTACCGCTTCGGATTCCGGGAACCCGCGTATCCTGTCGGATCCGGCGGATGTCATGAAGGGAATGGAGGCTTTGCTGGAAAGCGCAAAGACACTCTCGGCAGCGAAGGTTGCATCGATGAGCAATCCGGTCCCGGCGGCGTTGGCAGATACGTTCAAAGCCATTGAAGGGCAGTCGGGGCGATTTGACGAGTTGGCCACCCAGCTGGCAGGCCAATTCGACGAGAACATTCAGAATGCGCAGGATGTGCGTGGCATCGTCCTGCCAGCCATGCTGGCGCTTGCCCTGGCCGCTTTGCTGGCAGGCATCCTGATTTCCGGCATCACCGGCCGCATCATCATCCGTCCCATCCGTGAGATGGCCAGGCAGGTGGGAGTGGCGGCATCCGGCAGGAAAAGCGAACGGCTGTCTGTCGCCAAGGGTTCCGATTTCAGTGAAATGGCGGAACAGGTCAACCATATGCTGGATACCCGGGAACACCTGTTGAATGAGGCTGTCGCCGTGGAGCAGTCCATCCGCACCTTGAAGACGGAGCTCGGTCGCAGGCTGGATTCGAACAGGATGTTGCTTGCGGACCTTGGCAACGGGATGCAGGCAATGCTGGATGGAAGTCATGCGGAAGCAAAGACCGCCGGCAAGCGCAAGGGAAAGAAAAACAGTCAGATTGCCGGAAAAACTGCAGGCATGACGCGAAATACGCAGACCGAGGCGGATAACGGCCGGGAGGCGCTCGAAGCGGCCGGACGCAGCCGTGCGGAAGCGGAAGAAGCCAAGGAAGTGATTCTGAAAGCGTCAGGAACCGTGAAAGAAATTGCTGGGCAGATGGAGAATCTGGAATTGTCCTCCGGGAAGATTGCCGAAATTGCCGTGACCATTACACAAATCGCCAAACGCACGAATCTGCTCGCCCTGAACGCGGCCATTGAAGCGGCCAAAGCGGGGGAAGGCGGCCGAGGGTTTGCCGTGCTTGCGGATGAAATCCGGAAACTGGCGGATGCCAGCGGGGGAGCGGCAGGGGAGATCAAGCGGCAACTCAGGGATATTCAGGATCGCATATCCGAAACCGTTGCGAACATGGATTCCGGCGTCGCAGATGTCGAGGAAGGCGTCAGCAGGGTCACGACCCTGAATGACGGGCTCGCAGACATAACGGAACGCGTACGCAAGGTTGTGGACAATCTGGCCGAGTATTCGGATACGAGCAACCGTCAGATGGATACGAACAGTGAGTTCATTGATCTGCTGGCCGAACTGGAACGGCAGGATGCCGTCATGGGAGAACGGAGCAGGGAGATGGGGAAGAAGCTTCAGGAAGGCCGAAACCAGATGATTGAAACGGAAAAGCTTCAGGCAATGCTCGATGGAGCGGCGCTCAGATTGAAGGGAATTCTGGAAAGCCAGTCATAAGTACCCGGAAATGTTCAGTCACAAGGGGTTCGGATACAGCCAGTCATAGGAACCCGGTTACGGAGACCAGAATATGGACATGTATCAGGCATAGGGCAACGGCGTGAGGCCGGGCAAGGGAAACAATGAAAAAGCAGATCAAGCATGTAAAGAATGAAGATGTAGTCCTGACCATCGATGGCATGAACCATGAAGGCATGGGGGTGGCCCGTCTGGATGGGATGGCGGTTTTTGTACAAGGCGCATTGAAGGGCGAACGCGTAAAGGCCAAGTTGATCAAAGTTGCGGCCACGTATGCGATTGCGCGTGTCGTGGAGCTGGAGGAGACAAGCCCGGAACGCAAGGAACCGTTCTGCCCGGTTTATCGCCGTTGCGGCGGATGCAGCCTGCAGCACATGACCTATGCGGAAAGCCTTCGGTTCAAGCATCAGGTCGTTGTGGACAGCATGGAACGCCTGGGCGGGTTCAAGGGGATAGAGGTCAAACCGGTCTTTGGCATGGATCATCCGTATCAATACCGGAACAAGGCGCAGTATCCGATCGGTATGGACGGAAAGCGGACGGTGGCCGGGTTTTATTCGCGGCGCACCCATGACATCGTGGATGCGTCTGAGTGCGGAATTCAGCACGCCTCCAGTGAGCTGGTGCGCGCCGCAGTCCTCTCCTGGGTGACAGAGTACAAGGTGCCGGTATTCAATGAGGAAACCGGGGAAGGTCTTGTGCGGCATATCGTGACACGTGTCGGCATCAGGACCGGCGAAGTACTTGCCATGGTCGTCGCCACGAAGAATCGCATTCCAGTCCCGGAAAAGCTGATCAACAAGCTGAAAAAGATGGTTCCCGGCATCACCGGGATTGTCCTGAATGTGAATGCCGAGCCTGGGAACATCATATTGGGTGAAGAGAACTATATCCTGTTCGGGACGCCGACCCTCGAAGACAAGCTTTGCGGCATGACTTTCGAGATTTCCCCGATGTCCTTCTACCAGGTCAACCCGGAACAGACGGAAGTATTGTATCGCAAGGCGATCGACGCGGCTGACCTGAAGGGAACGGAAACCGTGTTTGACCTCTATTGCGGCATCGGAACCATATCTCTGGTTGCGGCGAAAAAGGCCGGCAAGGTGATTGGTGTGGAAGTCGTGGAGGAAGCCGTCGAAACCGCAAGGGAGAACGCGACGAAGAACAAGATCACGAATGCGGAATTCCATGTCGGAACCGCCGAGGAGGTTGTTCCGAAACTGTACGCTGACGGGGTTCGCGCGGATGTCGTCATTGTGGATCCGCCAAGAAAAGGCTGTGACCGCAAGCTGCTCGAGACCATCCGCGAAATGAAGCCGGAGCGCATTGTGTATGTTTCCTGCAATCCGTCCACCTTGGCGCGGGATTTGAAATTCCTTTGCGCTTCCTTTGATCCGGCTCCCATGGCTGTTGCGCTGGAGTCTATGATCACTTCGGAATCTGCGGAATCCGAGTCGTTCAAGGAATTCCCGGAATCTGGCGGTGCTGCGGAGCCTTTTGAGGATACGATAACACAGGAAGATACGGAAGCTAATGCGGACGGTGTATCTCACGAGGATGCTGGTATCACGGAATCGGCAGCGTCGATGAAAACGGGTGGAATGCCGGCTTATCAGGTCATGTCCGTCCAGCCGGTTGATATGTTTCCTTGGACGGAGCATGTTGAGAGTATAATACTGATGACGAAATGTGGTTTTGAAGGCAAATAAGGCAGGTTAACCACTATATGTAGTGGTTAAAGATCAAAAATTGAGCAAAAATCGGGCCTGAAAAGTGCGTTTTTCAGCCCGATTTTTTGACCCTTTTCATAGATGACATCAGGTGGTTGATGCGATGTAACCACTAAAAAAGGAAATTTCGAGTAAACAAACCCAAGACTCAATGGAATTTTTTGTATTGACAAAAAGTATAGATTTATATATACTATGTATAGTGTTATATACATAAAAAAACAAGTCGTCTGTTGTACAGTGTTTTATGGAGGAAAAATGAAGCACATTATCTCTATTATATTCATAACTCTGATTTGTCTTAATTCCACGGCAGCATATGCAAGTACGGGATCGAAATATGAGACAGTAATTCTATCTTCCAAAAGTGACCCATACTACTCTTTGGCTGAAGAAATATCGGGTGCCGAAGGGATTCCTGTCTATGACACCTTTGACGAAGCAGCGGAAGCCAAACCAATTTTTTTACTGTGGGTTGCTGCACCGACAACCTTGTCCGAAAGCGCACTTATTGATTTTAGCAATAATCTTAATCATTTGGACACATCCATGTCCGTTGGCATTATTTCCGGGAAGACGATTGAGGATGCCCGCAATCTGTGGGAAGGTGCGTCACAGATCAAGATTAATAACTATACCATTATCAACGGCACGAAAGAAAACAAAATCAGGCCCGAAATCATATATGGCAGCGATGTTCAAATCGATAGTACAGAACTGTCCAGAGAGAACATCCTGGCTGCGCTTAAAAGCACAAACGTCATACAGATATCGCTTGAAGGTGCTGCGGGTTCCTGGTTTGATCAGAGCAAGGGCATCACCATGAAATCAGCGGATATCCCAGACCTGGATGCCTGTATTATACAAAACTATGGATGCAGCACATTCAGGCCATGGGCAGAAAACTCCATCGCCCTTGAATGCATTAACAAGGGGGCAATGGCTTACTGCGGCTTTGTCTATTCCTCCGTAGCAGGGTCTCGTTTTGGCGATTATACTGATATCAGTACAATTTTTACATGGAATAAATTTCCGCTTGGACATCTGGTGCAGCTTCAAAATCATGCGGCGATGCAGAGCTATGCAAACGTTCCGCATTACTTCATGCTGGGCGATCCCCGGATCTACTGCAGAAGCGAGGCTCCGTATGAAATCGTCAGCGACGAAACAAGTGGAGATATGAGAACCATCAAGCTGACTAACATTGAATCGGGGTTAATTCCAATTTATATCGAGAACGGTGCCGGATACGGTTTTGCAAGCGTCCCAGGGCTGACGTCATCAACTATACACAGTGCTTACTTCAACAGCCGTCTTCAGATGATAGACATTAACAGTGACAAGTATATTATAATCGACAACAACCGTGATACGGTTACGATTGAGCTACGAAAGGAAGCATCGCTTTTCCGGACGGTCTCAAACAATATTCTCGGGTTTCTAGATTCAGTTTGCACGCAAAATCAGGGCTCCAGCCAGCCTCTGGTTATCGCACTGCCTCTTCTCATTTTATTTGCGATAGGCATGGTCAGAAAGTGTTATTCGGGCCGACAGCTTGTCGCTGCCCTGATTTTTGGAGCTGCAGCGGCACTCGCATCCCTGATCTATATCCTCGTCAGGCTCAACCATATTGAAGTAACAAATATACCTATCAAAGTGAATTGGTTTTTCATAATGGGTATTTTTATATATGCAGGATACGGAGAACTGCTGTATTCCAAAGCAAAAGGGTTGAAGGGCAAGCTCGTCGCGGTGCTAGCTGCAAATCTCAATACACTTGTGTCGGTGTTGGTATTCGCAGGAGGTATGCTTGTAAGACAGTTCATTGCCGGTAATATATTCAGCATCAACAAACCCGGCTATCCCTTGCTTTTTGAATTATATGAATTGATTGCTGGAATTGTCCTTTATTATGCTGCGTACTACCTATACAACAAACTGCCGGACTTCCGAAAAAAGGCAAAGACGGTATCGGAGGCATGTAAACTATGAAGCTAGGAAACAACATCAGGAAATTCCGGTTCGAGCGTGGTGAAATGACCCAGCAGGAGCTTGCCAATGAAGTAGGCGTCACAAGGTTGACTATACACTCCATAGAGACCGGCAAGTTCATGCCGACAACATTGCTTGCTCTTAAGCTTGCGGAGTTTTTCGAGAAAACCGTTGAAGAAATTTTCTATATCATAAAGGATGAAGACTTGGAGGGATAGTAATATGAAATTAATAAATCGTCTTTCAACTGTGATGAGCATTATAATGCTTTGTCTGATTGCGGGCAATATCCTGATGCTGTCAGACATGAAAACCGCGATTCAGACAGGCTCCGCGATTCAAGATTGGATGAGCTCAGCGGTAGCGGCATCTCTGATCGTTGTCGGGGTGGCACATTTATTTGCGATACTGAATCTTTTTAAACAGTTTTGGCATTTCAGAAACGATAGTTTCATGAGAGCCGCTACTTTCGTTATAGGCTTTTTCTCGTTTTTCCTTTTGGCTGTTGATGCCATGATGCTAAGTGACATCGGTCATGAATATATGGTCGGACATGATATTTCGGGCGAATGGAAAATGGTTTTTGCAGGGCATGCCATTCACGTACTTTTTGCGGTGCTTATACTGATTCAATGTGCCGTGACAGGCAGAATGCTTTCAATACACACAAAAATTACAGTTGCTATGAAAGATGAAGCTCTCTTTCTCACAGTTAATCAGATTGGTATCATCTCGGCAATTTTGGGATTTATTTGCTTATTCCTGCCGGGTTTCTTCGGTGTTCCGAAGCCTTACTTAAGCAGCCTGCTTTTTCTGTTATGTGTCGTGCTTCTTATCCCGTATGGTTTAGTTGCCGGCTACTGGTTCTTTTCAAAACGAAAAGAAAAGCCCACAGAGTGGTATGACGAGAAACAGTTCACGGACATATCGCGGGGTGCTCTGTTTACACTTCTGCTTACGGTATTTATTACGATTATTTTCTACTTCCTTTTATACCTAAGAATAATTGATATCAACATTCAGTTTTGGCTCCCGGAATATTTATTCCTGACGCTGCTATTTTTTTCAAGCAGCTCATTATATATGAGCAAAAGGGCTTAAGCTAAGCTCTTGTTGGTAAAACAATGCGTATCCTTTTTCCGCTGAAGATCGCCTCCTACCTCCAAGGCGAGTATGGTCTAGAGGACAATCTGACTGAAATCACTTCTGCTGTGTCTAGTGAGGATGCTATCCTTTAGACAGGTGACGGTACTATGTCTTGACATTAAGAGATTTAAATTTGCCAGTTGATATGCTTCCTTATACGAAGCACGTTGAGACGGTAGTATTGATGTCAAGGGTGTAAAGGGGTGTGGCGCGAAAGGATTTATTTAAGCCTTTCGCGCCTTTTTCGATTTGACTCTGACACATAAAACATTTTTTGTCTCCATGTTGACTAGTTTGCCCTTTTCGTGGTCTGTTCACTGTTCCGTAATCAGGTTTTCTGCTTCGAAAAGCCGTGGTACCACTATTCCGTACTTTCTGGCATCCGCAATGACTTCCTGTACTGCATAGCCTACATTATAGTGGTTATGCGCCTGAAGAGCATAGAGCACGCCTTTTGGCGAATAGACAACGCTGCTCAAAAGGGATCCGACAGCTTTCGGTGGCAGGCTGCCCAGCACTTTTGTCATGACATCAAGTTTTGATCCTTTTGCTTTCAATACAGGGATCATCTCTTTGATGTTGCGAACCATTCCAGCGAGCGCTTCCTGTGATGAAATTACGTTCTTGAAACTGCCATGTTTCAACACCTCTACCTCCATTGCAGCGTTAAGCACGTAGTGATTCATAAGCCAGCTTTGAACATCCTTTTGAACCATGATCTTGAAGCCCGTATCAATAAAAAGCTTACGAACCGTTAAGTCCCTTTTTGTTGGCTCGGATTCAAATGTGCCAAACTGAACCGTTTTGTAAAGCCCACAGTACAGCGAGTTTCCTTCAAAGCCACCGCCGGCACCGGGGAAGCCATAAACAACTTGACTGCGCGGAATCGGCCGAACAGCAGTTTGCGGGTCTTGCCAGAAATTGCAGAAAAAAAGAACGGTTGCGTTTCCAACACGCGGGGTCAGGTACTTGACCGCACTTTCCACCTGCTCGGGGTTTACGCTTAAAAAAATAAGGTCATAGTCGTGATCTTCCTTTATCTCTTCCTGCATGACAATAGGCCATTTTTCCTTGACCAGACGGTCCTTTTTGCTTTGCCTTGAATCCCATAGTTCCAGGGTTACAAAGGATCCGTATTGTGCTTTTCTGCCTTCACGAACATAAAACTCCACGGCATGCCCTGCCTTTTCAAACGCCCAGGCATACTGTGTTCCAATAACACCGCGACCAAAAAACAGTATTTTCATATAGTGTCCTCCGAAATGATCATGTGTTGAATTATCAACATGTGTTTGATATTCTAAGCATACCGTTTATGGAGAGAATCTCAATGGCTACAATTGTTCCAACTGTTGATTACTCAACACAATGTGCTGATTTGTTGAATATCTGGAGGATACAGTATGGATAGACGAATACAAAAAACAAGGCAGCTGATTATGAATACCTTCATCAGCCTCTTGTCGGAGAAAGGCTTTGAGAAAATAACCATCAATGACATAGCCGAACGTGCCAACATAAACCGGGGGACTGTTTACCTGCATTTTGTGGATAAATTCGACTTGCTTGACAAGTGCATTGAAACATATGTTGAGTTGTTGATGAATCACTGCACTGATCGTGCTGATACCACGCTAAGCGTAAGCGCATTTCAAAGCGTATTTGAATACTTGGAGAAAAACTTCGCAATATATAAGCTGCTTCTCAGTAATGAGAGATTCGGGTTTTTCCGTAGCCGCTTGTACGCCATTATTGCGCACACAGTAACAGAGGTTATCGGTGTGAAGTCGGAAAACAATGCATTTTCAAATAGTGTCACCACGCATTTTCTGACGTCAGGATTTATCGGCGTATTGGAATGGTGGATCAATCATTCCATGCCCTGTACTGTGCAGGAAATGACTGCGCAGCTTATGGCTTTGCTGGAACCATACACCAAGCACCTTGTATCACACTAACCTGATTTTCTGGAAAAATGATTGCCGGCGAACCCTATGCGGTGTGCTATATACCGCACGAATGTTGAGAACGTGGGTAAGGAGTTGCAGCTTTATTTATTGTGCCCTATTACGGAAAGGGGAACATAAATGAAGAATATTATTATCGGCACAATCATGCCATTCGACGGTTATAGCTGACGTATTCTTGATATAAGGGATCATGTGGCTTTGATAATCGCAAAGAATATCATAGAAAGTGCTGCTCGAACATGCTATGGCAAGGTGATCTGTATTGATTCTTTTGGTAGCGGTGGTTACATAAATAGGCTTTTCAACATAATGGGAATATGCTTAAATGGATAGGATCCGCTCCACTGTTTGATAATGAAGGAAGAAAAGCGTTTGTGATATATATCAGTGCATTGATTGATGACAGAATCCTAAATAATGTTAGCAAAGACCATGATTTTGTTTGGAAGAAGCCATATGCGCTCTGTGAGGCAGATGTTTTCTTTTTGGCGTTCCCTCTATTTGTTATCTCTCAGGTACACTGTTTGGACTTTTGAAACAGCCTTTGTTGTGATCTGGGACGCTTTGGTAATCTTGGTCGAGTCGAAGGATCAGATGTCAGAGCGGAACAAAAGCTTTGAGAAAATGGTTGAGCAACGGACAACAGTGCTTGTGGAGAGCCGGATGATAGCCTGCGAATGGCTGCTAAAGCTTTGAATGACAACTCAAGCGGGAATCGGACCTGATGGCCCATTATGGGGGTGAAGAGTTTACTGTCATTTTTCCTGTTTGTGGGATATAAACATCAACTTTTCGGTACCTGTAATCCAGATACATGCAAGCGATAAATCACACATCATAATATGCGGAGGACGTTCACATGAAAAAGGGGTTCAGTATCATTCTTGCACCATTATTTGCAACACTTGTAATTCTTTCAACACCACTCACAACATTTGCTGCATCGACAGCCAATTACAAAGTTGAAGCCGTCACGTGGATGGGCAATAGTGCAGATTATTCGAAGACGCTTGACTCGATTTTTGACAACGGTTTGAGGTTGGCAGCGGTTGACGGCAAGTATGGTTTGGTTGATGCCTCAGGAACATTTGTTGCTCCGCCTGTTTACGATCGCATTCAAGTGAGATTGTCGGGAGAATTCGATACATCTGTTCCGTCAACCGAGTCAATATTCGTTGATGGCTATGTTCATGCGACGCGTAATGATAAGATCGGGCTTTTGAACACGCGCGGCGAGGAAGTAGTACCATGCAAATATGATGAAGTGGCACTGCCAGTTGAGGGTATTTGTCGCGTTATTGCGAATAACAAGCTGGGATACTGGAATTTGGACTCAAAAAAAGAAATCGTTGCACCTAAATATGACTTGAGTCCGTATAAGTGGCTTGAAGAGTCCCCGGAGCGGACGTATCAAACAATCGTCCGTATTGGTGCTCATGGCAAAAAGATAGATACCCATCCTGCTTGGTTTGACTTCAACGGCGGCTATGCGCTCGTACCCATTGGTGATGCGGGAAAACTTGGCGTCAATGGTCAAATCATTGACAAGAACGGGAAAGAGATACTGAAGGCTGCATATCCATTCCGTGTAGAGCTTGATGCAATGAGCAGTCCGATCATAGACGGAATGGACCCGCAAGAGTATCCGCAAAACGGGCCGTATCTGGTTTATCAAAAGTATATAACCGAACGTCTCACGATCGTTTCGGATCAGCACTTCAAAGCCGCAGTCCCAACACATCTGAACAATGGGTTGGTTGGGCCGAAAGGCGTGATCATTCCAGCGAACTATCACGGTTACATTGGTGAACCTTCGGCGATCTCTGCCTCAGGAATGTATATCCCAGGAAAACCCGATCCAAAGGGTGATCCCAACGATTATCGCTGTGTCCGATATTCGTATATGACTGTATTCCCTGCGTTTTCCATGGCTGTTACCTATGACGCACCTCAAAACGATAGCCAGAATTTTGGCACTTATGGCAGGCTTCATACCTTGGTGAAGTTTGACGGCACAGTGTTCCGCAATATTCTTAATGCTCGTTACGATGCTGCGAATGATGTGGTGATCGCTTCTGATTTTGCTAAAAATGTTACATATGTGTTCAATAAAAATGGAACGATGAAAACCTACCCAGACTGTGCATATGTTGATCCATCGACCACCATAGACATGAAAGGCTATATTCTGATGGACAATCGTTATGCGGCGGGCAAACCCAATATCATGCAATACATGTTGTCGATTCCTTCAGGCAAAAAAAGCAGTTACTCATTTTATCATATCACGAATCGATTGAGCGCAGCGGGGACGTTCTGGGCTGCGAACAACAATGGAAAATATGGATTGGTTCGCGTAAGCGACGGTAAGCCACTCACAGCATTTGCATATGATGAAGTTGACTTGACTCACTTTGGCTATGGTCAGAACCAAACCGCGATTGTCAAAAAAGATGCAAGATATGGATTGATGGACCAGAATGGCAAACTGCTTGTACCGTGCAGAAATTCATCGATGTCGTATGATTCAGATACGATTTGCAGTTATAGTGAAGTGGAAGATCATAGTGATGGGATGCTTGATAGTGCAACTGGCAAAGTTCTTCTGCCAAGCATGAAAGATTCCCATAATTCTTTTTTTGACAATCATATCTTGATCGCAAATAGCGGTTCCAGAGCAGTCACATTGGATGACGTTGGCGGCGATACTCGTCTGTTAAGTTCTTTTGACCGTATCTACACATATAAGCTAACAGACTATGCTGGCAATGCATTGACAGACGAGTATGAAAACATTTCAGACGAGGAAGATGGAATGTTCAAGCTTGATAAACCTGTTGTTGCAAATGCTGTCGATGGGATGTCTTCGCAATTGGTCAGCGCTGATGGGAAACCTCTCTGCCCTGCATCGCTTGTGGAGGATGTGCTGGGTCGCACTGTCACCTTTGTTGTGGCTGACGGGAGATTTGGTTGTGTAAGTACATCTGCTCTTTCCCATTCAAAGTAGGCGGACTCACATTGCTTAGTTGATGATGGTTGACAATGGGGAGCATGTTGGTGAAGCAGCTATGAATTTTCTGATCATATTATCGTCAGATGGACCTTAACAGTGGGTTTTAGACTGCACATATAATGAGGATGTGGGTAAGGAGTCCTGATTGAATAATCATGTCCTGTTAAGGAAAGGGGAATGTAAATGAAGGATATTTCGATCGGCTCAATCATCCCATTCGGCGGGTATGACTGGCGTATTCTTGATATAAAGGATCATGCGGCTTTGATAATAACCGAGAATATTATAGATCAACGATCTTACCATGACGCTTATAAGGAAATCACATGGGCTGACTGTTCGTTAAGAAAATATCTGAACGGGGAGTTTTTTGACAAATTCAGTTTGGCTGATCAATCAAGAATCATTCCTGTAACAAACAAGAATCCAGACAATCAGTGGTATGGCACAAAAGGCGGAGCTGATACGAAGGACAGCATTTTTATTTTAAGCATTGAGGAAGTCGTTTGCCAATATTTCGGGGACAGCAGTTCGAAACTGCATTACCCGGGGAAAAATCAAAGATACTGGTTTGAACGGAAAGATGAAAACAACAGCAAGCGTATTGCAAGGCTTGAGGTTAAAAAAGAGTGGGCTTGGTGGTGGTGGATTCGGACGCCTGGTCGTGTTGCCATAAAAGCCGTGTACATCCATGGTGACGGGAATATCGGGATTCAAGGCAACAATATATTGAAAGGCAACCTCAGTGATGGTAAATGTACAGGCGGTGTTCGACCCGCTTTGTGGCTTAATATGCCGACCTAATACAGTGCGACCAAGAGCTGTGACACAAAGCCGAGTGAGTTACAATGCAATGGTGATTATTGAGACACAACAGCTGCAAGCCTGAATTCAAGACACAGAACAACAGGCGGTTGAGATCCACTAGCTTTATGAAAGGCTGAACTCAAATAAGCTTTACACCGAGCGGGTTTCCATGATGGAGCGCAGACATATGCGCATAAGCGTCATTTGTGGACGGAACTTCCTGGTATACGCTGCCCCTTTGCTAACCGGATGCATGTGGATCAATGTGCTGAGGTACGGGGACAATCCGCTTGCTATTTCTGGCTCGCTTAACAGCCTATTTGGCAAACAGCCGTCGATACTTAGTTCGATGCCTGCCGACTCCCGCCCAAATAATCCCTCAGCATATCAAAGCCTTCTTTCCGCTGCTCCTGATACAGAGGTTCCTCCCACGAAACAGGCTGATAGCTAAATTGATGGATTTCCTCTTTTCCTAGCAGGAGCATGAACTTGATTTCGCCAGTCGTTTCTACATTGATCTGATCAATGGCATCCGGGATGAATGACTTGGGATCATGGAGCACTTTTTGAGAAGATGGATCTGAAAATCCTAACAAACCATATGGCAGGCGTATGGAGATCTTGACCCTGCCGGGATCGCTGAGCTTGTCGATCATCACAAGTCCTTTCAACAGGCTCATATTCGCATACTTCGCCGGGGTCAGGACCCCTTCCTTTGTAACGTTTTCAGCGTTTGTCAGAAAGATCATCTCTTCAAAGACATCAAACGCAGCATCGACTGAAGCATAATGTCCTGTCACCCAATTGTAGCCCGGATTCACCAGCAGTTTTGGTGTTGGCACGACTTCAAGCAAAAACTCCCATCGCGTTTTTGCTTCCTCCTTCCCTCCATAAGTGCTGACAGCAAGGGTAAGGGGTTTATCAAGAACCATGTCGTCTTGGAATGTCAGGCAAATATCCAGGAAGGAAGCGTCCTGCCCAACCGACGCCTGCCGTAAAGCGTCTTCTTCGACCGTTTTCTCATAAACAGTCTTCATTTCCAGCGCGACGGATCGATTTGCAAGCAATCCGTAATTCTGTTCGGGATCCAGGACATTGTGCCACAATGCGTGCCGGTTATAGGGAATCATATATTTTTCCGTTGACCAGGTCTTTTTTGCCCACTCATCCATCCATTCGAAGAGGACTGCGCCTGCATAACCTTCAGCGGCAATCGCTTTTGTCATTCGAATGATCCCCTGTGCCTGTTCGGTTTCACTCAGCCCACCGTGATTGAGGCCATCCGGGTTGCTGTGAGCCGTCACAAGGCTGGTTGAAAGGCCATACTCGGCTACGACGGCAGGATAATTTCTGTGCTGCGCCATGAACGCTTTCAGGTATCCGCCATATCTGAACCGGCCCTGGTCATCATGATACTCATTATAGGCCGCATCATTGTTCATGAAATCAGGGTAATTGGGGTAGATATGGTAGGCGCCGAAGAAACCTGCGGTCTTGTCACGATTGATCCCGATATTGCCAATATTTACAACTTCCCGGTCATTGAACTGCAACGACTTGTCACCGGCGGTATTCCATTCGCTGTCATGCGAAAGAGGATCCAGGGTGGGCCAGCTGACGATTGCTGCAAGGGGCCGGTTCCCATACACTTGGTCCTCCAGCATCAGGGCGTTGTCACAGGAGGCTGCAAGCCATGATTCGGTTGGAGACGCCGTGGGTTCCGAATAGATGTATGCGCCTTTGTACAGATACCCGATATGCAACTTGTCCGTTGCGGCCACTTCATCCGGATCCATTTCCCGGCCCACCAGATAGCCGAGAAGATACGGCGATACATCATAGGCATACATGCCATACGCTCGATACGATCGTTGCGGGATCACGATATTTCCATGGATTGCGTGTACCGCATACCTGATTTCCTGGCTGTAAATTTTGTTGTATTCAGTACTCAGGTAATCGTTTCCGGTTGGATGCTCCTCCGGCCAGATTTCCTGAAGAAGGTAAAGCGGCGCCTTGCTGTTTAGGTTGAATTCAAGGAGCGCCTGATAAAAAACAGGAGGCAGCAAAGTATAGACCCGGATTGTGTTGATATTCATTTCTGACATCTGTGCCATCCAATTGAGATAGATCGATTTGTCGAGCGGAAATTCAGTAAAGGTCTTTCCTGGAAGCGCCGCCCCCAGATTCACTCCTTTGACAAAAAACGGCTTCTTTCCATTTTCACTGCTGAGGTATAGATTCTCAGCGTCGGCAAGAAAGGACGCATTCCTCTGCGGTTTTTTCATCGCAACCAATGGTTGTTCCTTCTCTTTTCTGGATTCCAGTTTTGTGGCCAGAGCATCGGCCAAGGGGAAATAAACCTTCCAGTATGCCTCCTCGTTGGTGAACTTCTCATAAATGCCTTTGTTCCGAAGAAACCACGGCATTGCTTCATTGGCGTACGGTTCCGCGAGTTTTAATCCGCTAAAGTCCCCGGCGACATAGAACGCCTCATAGAGGCTGTTTTCGATGTGGCAGATAGCAGGGAAGGACTCCGGCAAATGATTGGCTGCGAATTGTTTTTTTCCTGAGCCTGTCAGATTCAGGGCAAAGTGGGCCACCGCCTTACCGGTACTGGACCGGCCGATGATCTCAAAGAAACCGTAATAAGGTATGTCAATGCCTGTATCGGTTTTCAACCTCATGCGATCCTGATAATCTTTTCCTTTCACCAAAACCAAGATATGGTCATTACCTGAAAGGATCATCCCTTCCCCTTGAAATGCCCATTCCGTCTGATATTCCTGCGCATAGCGGCTTGCAAGTTCTGCTGGAATGGCCGTGGTGTCCCCCAGGTCCTTATACGTTTTGCCCCAAAATCCGGTATAAGAGGCGCCAACGAGATATTCCAGCCGATTCTGCAGCCCATATGCACCCGTATCCTGGCTGAACAAGCGCTCAAAAAAGACCGCTTTGCCTTGTATCTTGTTTGTGTTTTCATCGGTCACAGCGGTTGCATCCCTGAAAACCAAGAGGTCTGCATCCCCCGCTGCAACCTGCTCCATCTTCCAATACTTTCTGAGCCATGCAACGCCGTCTTCTGCGCCTGCTTTTTCCTTTTCTCTTGAGAGTTCGATGCTCCCATTGACGGGCACGCCTTTTTCCCCGATATAGCCCAGTTTCAACATACTTGCGTTCCGTTGGCTAAAAAGCAATATCGGAAGCAGGATGACAAGAAGCAGTGAAAGAGAGACAAGGATGACAAATGCCTGGATAAACCTGTAAATCCATTTATACCGATGCATTTATCCAATCCCCTTTCGCTTGATCCGGCCCCATCCGCCCTTTGTAAAAATCATATTCAACTGGCCGCGTATTCGCCAAAAGCTGAACCACTGTCTGGGACCGAAATTTTCAACTATGGCATATCCCAGGAGCTTCATCATGTCCTGCAAAGAGAAATACTGTTCCTCCCGCTCCGCTATCAGCAGGGCAGAGAGGGAATTGATGATGCCGAAGAGTACTGTTGCAATGAAGAGCAGGAGTGCGATGCGTTCATCCAGTATGTTCAGAATCGCCGCCAGCACAATCATCAAGTATCCCTGAATTTCGATCATGGGACCGATCGCTTCAAAAACCAGGAAATAGGGGAGCGCCACCATTCCAATCATTTTGTAGTTCGGATTCAAGATCATTTTCTTATGGAAGAAGAGGATGTCGATTAATCCGCGCTGCCAACGATATCTCTGGGTTTTCAAGCTTTTCATGTCTTCCGGTACCTGCGTCCAGCAGTTGGCGTTATAGGCATACAAGATCTTGAACTTCTGCTTTATTTCAAACATCAGGCGGCAGATTCGCACAACAAGCTCCATATCCTCGCCTACAGTATCCTTGTGGTATCGTCCCGACGAAGTCAGATACCCGCCGATCCCGATGATCCGTTCCTTTCTGAACAACCCGAAGGCACCCGAAATGATGAGCAGACTGTTCAACTCCTGCCACCCCAGGCGGCCGATCATGAACGATCTGAGGTACTCAATATTTTGGAATCTCGCCAAATGGCTTTTGGGGATGCGGATCTTGGTAATCATTCCGTTATCAACCTCACAACCATTGATCGGGAATATGTTTCCACCAAGCGCCGGCGTTTCCGAGCTTTCATCCAACGTCAGGGATGCAAGCCGCAGAAGGGCTTCGGGTTCAAGCAGCGAGTCCGAGTCGATTCCGCAGAAGTATTCCTTGTTGGCGACGTTGATGCCGGCGTTCAAGGCATCGGCCTTCCCTCCGTTGCTTTTATCGAGGACAACCAGTTTCGGGAGGGACGAATTCCGATAGATCCCACGGATGGGTGCAGTATCAAGACTCGGGGTATACTGATAATTCACGCGTATCAGGTGGAAAGCTTCGATGAGTTTGGTCAGGGTACCATCTCCACTTCCATCATTGACGACAATCAGCTCATAATCCGGGTACTTTAAATTGAGCAGGGATTTGACACTGGAGACAATGGTCATCTCCTCGTTATGGGCTGGCGCTATGATGGAGATCGATGGAATCATTTTGTTTCTGAAAAGCATAGAAATGTTCTTCAGGTTCCAAAGCCTTGCCTGTTTTCGGACATTGCGATAGGACAGGGCCATGAGTGCAAGGTAGGTCATGCTGATCAGAATCGAATAATAGGCGAGGCCATAGTTGAATTCAATAACATAGCGTTTCAGTATCGGCAGGAAAGGCAGAACACCCATCACATTCCAATATCGCCCGATGAAAACCAGCGGGATCGTGAGAAATCCGAAGATCGTAATGAGACCGACGGCACGGATCAGTTTCCTGTCCTTCACATGGCTCTTCGATATGCGCTCTTCCGAGTATCGTGCGACGCCCCATTCCTTGAGTGCTTCCTCCTTGAGGTACGTCCGCAGTTCTATCCCCATGGGACTATCCGGTGCAACCTCTTCCTTGATGATGCGTATCAGGCTGTGATTGAGATCCTTGTCCTTGTTCAGGTTCAGAAATCCAATCATCTCGTTGATGCGTTTGTTTTTGATGATTTGAACGAGAATGGCCTTTGCGTGGTTTGACTTCCTGGATATCAGTTGCAGGATATAGTACTCTATTCGATTTGACAGGATTTGTGCAAGCCTGCTTTTAACGATTTCATCGGTTTCCGACTCAAAAGCTTCCTCAACCAGATAGATGAATTTTGGATTCAGTTCCAACATTTTTGTCAGCGCATGGATGAGCGTCTTTTCATAAGGAGACTCGTACAAGTGATCCAGTAGAATCCGAAAATTGATGGTGCTGTTTTTTTTGGAAAGTGCCCAAAAAGCATTGTTTCGGATGACTGAATTTCCATTGGTCCAATAGACCTCGCGATCGAATTCAAGATAGTAATAATTGGAGAGGGTCCGGCACGCGAGTGTCAGCAAATCGTTCATATCTTTTTTCAGATACGCCAACTTGTATCGTGTTTCTTGTTTTTTGTGCTTAATCTCGTAATACTCGGCGGCTTCTTCGAGAATTTTTTCGAAGTTGTCGACAAAATAAAAGAGATAGGCTTTAGTATCATCATTGAAATGCTCCCCTGCATACTTGATGAGGAGTTCCATCCATTCCAGATCACGCGTTGACTTCATATGAATGAAATGTGGATGAATCGTTTCTCCGAATGCCAGAATGTTGGAGATGGCCCGATCCCTGTACCATTTGTGCGTACCAATCAATTCCTCGATCATGCCGTCAAGGGACCGTGCATCGCCAATATCTGTCAACGCATTCGAAATATAGATCTTTACAGAGAAGTCCTTTTCTTGACCGAGTGCCCTCTCCAAGGCAAGCCGCGCCTCGTTGCCGCCGGTTATGCCCAATGACGTTGCCGCCTCTTTACGGCGTATCCGGCTGTGCGCCTTCAATTTTCCTATCTCTCGGGACTCTATCTTCGTAACTTTCATGGACCGCAGCGTTTTATTGATATCGTCCAATATGAGGTTTTGTTTCAAGTCCTTCACAGTTCTCAAAACTTCAAGCGAGCCGTCAAATGAATGGTTGATCAGGGATACCAACGTGGCCAGTCGACGGTTGTTGCGTACGTAGATCTCATCAAGCGTCGAAAACTTGTTGATGACAATTCCGGAAAGCAAAAAGAACATCGCATAGATCAATCCGCCCAGAAACAGGATCAGCACATTGATGTTGATGTTCATCACTCACCAAGACCTTTCACTTTCCGCTTGACGATGCCCACCAGTTCAGAGAGCAGGTAGGGCTTTTTTAGATAGTACGTAACCCCCAGTGCAAGCGCCCGTTCGACGCTGTCTTCATCTTTCTTGTATGACAAAAATATGGTTTCGATATCCTTAGTCACTGAGTTTTTCAAGATCTGTTCCCTCAGTAAAAAACCATCCATTTTGTTTAGGAACAATTCAGATATGATGATTTCAGGTTTATGCAAAATGGCTGCCTCGTAAGCCTCCAGTCCATCCCAGGCCGTCAGAACACGGATTCCAGCTTCTCCAATGAAATTTTTCAAAAGCTCAAGATTCGTTTCATCCGAATCCACGACCAGAACTGTACCGGATACCACCTCATCCTTGTTTACGTCATATTGATGGCAGATCATGTTTTTCCCCTTGATTTTGGCAAATCTGAGCCTGTTCAGAGAAGTATTCAGATAATCTTGCATCGTCGCTTCATAGGAAGGCAATGCGAGCTCAATCTCACCCGGAAAAGCGACACCGGCGGATATGGTCAGATTGCCCAAGAACAAATCACTCTCTGATATCTCCACACGGATTGCATCGAGACTTGCAATTAATTCGGATTTTTCAATTCCTTTGACATAAAGGGCAAAATCAGCATACTCCAGCCGGTATACCGCATTCTGCCCGAATTTCTCTTTCAGGATATAGGCCAGGTTGTTCAGCACGCTGACTTCTTCCTGATTTCCATAGGTCAACAGAAAATCCGTGAAATTATCGATGCTGACACAGACCAATGCTCCGATTTCACGCCAATTCTCCTTCTCCAATTCATCGATAAGGAGGGTGGACAGGAACGTTTGATTGAACAAGCCTGTTACAGGGCATTTGAGCAGTTTGTCATTGATTGATGCAACAGTCAGATTCAATGCGTCGTTGATCTCCTTCAGTTGTAAATTCTCAGAGACCATCTCATCCACTGCAGTATGGAAGATGACAGGAATTTTCAGATCGTAAACAGCGCAGAGATTCCGGAAATACGGCTCCATGACAATAATCCAGCGGACCCCTTTTTCGTTGTTTATCCGTTCAAGGATACTTTTCAGAATCGCCTCGCCTTCATCGTGGTAGTCTGTGACTTCTCCCGCTTCATTCAGAACCAGAGCCGGCAAGGACTCGAATATCGTGGCAACCTCATTTTGGGGAAACAATGAGTACAGGCGTCTGATCACATCATTGAAGATCATAATGAACCCACCGGATTCCAGCAGGTTCTTCTTCAGGGGTTTCAGCAGGATTCCACACTCAAGAATTCTCAGTGCCATGATATAGCTCCGGATGTTTTCATTGATGATGGACCCGTGCTGAGGAAGGATCATCCCAATCTCATATTTGAGAAGCACATCCATGACCGGCCTGAGAACTGAATTTGAAGGCATGTAGTTCTCATGGAAGGCAAGCATTTTATCCATATAGCTGTCGTCAGCAAAAAAGGTCCTGTTATAGCTGAATGCGCCGAAAAGATCACTGGAAAAGAGCATCCCGCCCTCTCTGTCGTAGGAAGCAAAGGACCCGGCGAAATGCAGATAGGGTGTCGGGACGAAATCTATGATGCGTCCCGACTGCAATACCAGCTTCATGTCATGCTCCTCGATCAGATAAAACGGAGATTGGATGCCATAGTATATTGCGAGGGTCATGGTACGCCAGGAAG